>NZ_FOLP01000027.1 GCF_900112425.1 Variovorax sp. OK212
AGTTCGAGAGACGCACAGTTCTCACCTTTTGATCCAGAATCGCCACCTTTCGCATCCCGCGCCGGCCTATTCTTGGCCGAATGAGGTGAAGCGGTGGCCGACGCCGAAGGGGCGCTGATCCAGGCGCGGTCCGCGTTCCTCACTTGCCGGTGTTCCAGACGTCCCGCGGCGCTTGGCCGATGCGCGGCGGGTGTGAGGCGGTGACCGGGCCTCCACCGAGTACCTCCGCCCAGTCCCGCATGGCCGCGATGCCGACGTAGGGTGTGAAGTCGTCGGCGTTCAGTCCCGCGCGGTGTGCGGCTTCCTGACCCATGTAGGCCGGACTCGAACTTCCCGTGGCGAGCGCCGCGCGCTCCGCGCGGCGGTGCACAAAACCGGCCTTGAAGGCCCGGAGCAGGGTCTCGTTCTCTTCATCCGACAGATCCACCGTCGCCTTGTCGCCCGCGCGGTATCCCCGCTGGAACATGTCTGGGTCTGCGGTGGTGTTCATTTCGTGCTTTCGGGGGGGGGGGCGCGATGGGCCAGGCGCCGGACGCAACGTCTCGTTGAGAGGCATTCCGCAGCTCTGCCGTGGCCGCCAGCCGGCGCATGCAGGAGGGGCCAGTATTTTATCCGCTCGGTAAACGCTCGCGGTGTGCGCCTCTGACGCGGACCGCGGTGCCGATGACTCGGGGTCACGTCACGACGCACGCGAGTCGCTCCGGGCGATCACAGGGGTTCCGGGCCTCTGTTCCCGGCAACGTGCGCGCGCAAGGCGGAGTGGGGGAGGGGAGCGGAAAAACGGGGCAAGTGGAGGGCAGGGGTGGGGCTTGCCTGTGTCGCTTCACGGTACCACGCGGTTCTCGCGTTCAAGGCCCTGCGCGCTTGTGCGTGCTCGGCGCGTGCCGCGCGCCTGCGGCGGCCTGGAGCGCTGCGCTGCCGCGTGATCCACGGGCGTCGCAGGCAATCCCGCCTGTGTCACCTTTGGAGCTCGTCATGAACTTCTTCTCTTCCTCCTCTTCTTACTCTTTCTTCCATTGCTTCGCCTGCCGTCTCCTTCGCTGCCCGGTCGTCGCTGTCGCTGCAGGAGGTCCAGCGCAGGGCGCCGGCGGTCTTTGCCGAGCGTGCGGCCGGGATCACCGGTCCCCGGTACGTGTTCATCAGCACGCGCGACATCGTGATGGCGCTGATGGATGCGGGCTTCGAGCCGACGGCGGTGCAGCAGACGCGCTCGCGTGCGCCTGGGAACGAAGGCTACGCGCGGCACATGCTGCACTTCAAGCCGGTGGTGCAGGCGCCCTCGCTGGACGACGTGCTGGGCGAGATCGTGCTGATCAATTCCCACGACGGGCGCAGCGCCTACCAGTTGCGCGCGGGGCTGTTCCGGCCGGTGTGCGCGAACGGCATGCTGACGGCGATGGGCGACGTCGGGTTCGTCCATGTGAGCCATCGGGGGAACGTCGTGGCCAACGTCGTCGATGCGGCGCAGAAGATCACGCGCGATCTGGCGCAGGTCGGGGCGGCGGTCGCGCAGATGCGGCTGACGATGCTGACGCAGGGGCAGCAGCTCGACTTCGCGCGCGAGGCGCTGGCGTTGCGGTTCGCGGGTCATGACGCGTTGCCGGTGGAACCGCTGCAGTTGCTGGAGCGCCGGCGGATGGCCGATGTCGGTGACGACGTCTGGCGGACCTTCAACACGGTGCAGGAGCATGTGCTGCGCGGCGGGTTGCCGGGGCATACGGCGCGTGGCCGGGTGATGCACACGCGCGGCATCCGCGCGATCCGCGAGAACGTGCGGCTCAACACCGGGCTGTGGAACCTGGCGCTGCAGCGCATCGGCCGCTGAGGCGGCCATGGGCCGGCGTCGCCGCCGGCCCTGTCGACCGGGGCGCTCCCGTGCGGCGTGCTGCCGAGCCGCGGGCATTTGCCTGCGGCGCGCGCGGCACACCGCCATGCCGGGGCACCCTGTCTTTGCGTGATCTTGTCGGCCGACGGACCGATGGGGTGCCATCGGCCATCGGTCATCAGCCATGCCGCGGGCGCTGCGTCCGGTCGAATGCTCGCGCGTTTCGTCCGGGCGCTTCGCGTGGCCTTGACGTGGGTTGCAGGGCCGGCTTCCATTGCGTTGTGTCTTTCAGAGCCGGCACCTGTGCGTTCGCCCGCTATTGGGTGGCAGCCAAGGACACCAGGCGGTGCGCGGAGGGTTCGAGGTCGCGGGCCCCGTCCGGGGCCTCTGCGCAGGGTGGGGGAGGGCTTGCCTGTGAGCCCTGAGGCTACCCCCTCGTTCTCGCGTTCAAGGCCCTGCGCGCGCTGCGCGTGCTCGGCGCGTGCCGCGCGCCTGCGGCGGCCTGGAGCGCTGCGCTGCGACGGGGTGGCGGGGTCTCGCAGGCAATCCCGCCTGTGTCATCTCACAGGAGTTCGTCATCATGAACGCTTCCACTTCCTCCGTTGCCGCTGCGGGCTCTTCCGCGGTTTGCTCCGACCTCACGACGTCGCTGTCTGCCATGACGGCACGCGAGCGCAGCGTGCTCGAGGCGCTGCGGCCGTTTCTCGGCGCCGACGCGGAGGTGCTCTACGACGCGCAAGGACGCTCGTTGCACAAGCTGGTCTGCTTTGCGCGTGATTCGTCGCTGCCGGGGTGCACGCAGCTGCTGTGCGGGCTGCGCCTGGCGCGGGAGCTGCTCGCCGAAGAACTGCGCCCGGCCGAGGCCTTCCGCTCTGCCTACGCCGTCTCGGACTATCTCAAGCTGCACTTCGCGGGGCAGCAGCACGAGAGCTTCGCGATCCTGTTCCTCGATGCACGGTGCGCGCTGCTGGCCTTCGAGGACCTGTTCCGGGGCACGCTCACGGCGACCGGGGTGTATCCGCGGGAGGTGCTCAAGCGGGCGCTGCAGCACAACGCCGCGGCCGTGATCCTGGCGCACAACCATCCGTCGGGCGAGGTGGAGCCGTCGGCGGCGGACCGGGCGCTGACGGATGCGCTGAAGGAGGCGCTCGCGCACATCGACGTGCGGGTGCTCGACCACTTCGTGGTTGCGGGAAACCGGGCCGTCTCGATGGCCGAGCGCGGCCTCGTCTGAGCGAGGCCTTGCGGGGCGCTTCGGCGCCCCTTTTTCGTTTTCTTTCTTTCTTTCTTTCTTTCGGCCTCGCTTTTTGAACGGCGTGCGTTCGGGGTGGTCGCGCGCGGCGCACGCTCGCACGCTGGCCGCGCGAGGTGCCGGCGGCGCTTGTCGTGCGCGCGGGTGCACAGCGCAGGCGCTCGCACGCTGGCACGTGCGCGCTCAAGTCGCTTCCATCAGCGCCGCGTGGCGGCGAGGGCCCGCCTCGTCAGGTCCGGCGCTGGCACGCCGGGACGCGCATGCACGGTGAGTGGGCTGGCCGCATCCCTGGCACGCGGCAGCTCGCAGGCGCTGGCGGCCATATGTGGCCTGCGGCGGGGAGGTGTCGACCCGCGGTCGTGCCGCCTCTGGATCGACGCATGGCGCGGGTCGCTCCCCGCTCCAGGGTGAAGGCTTCGCCCCCGTGCTCGCCCGGTCCTCGCGGCGCTCGGCTGCGGCCTGCGCCCGGGCCCCGGACCTTCTCGCTGGCCCCTCGCCCGGTCTGCGTCGAGGCGGCTCCGACAGCAGGTTTTCCTTCTTCCACCCCCGCGGCAGGTGCCGCAGAAAGGCGTTGCCATGACTCGATCTTCAGGCGCTTTCGCGCGACGCGGCACGTCGGCCTCGGCCGCTGCGCGGCCCCCGGCTGCCACGGGCGTTCCCCCCGTACCCCCCGAGGACCCACCCACTACAGGGCTGCGGGAATGGCCTCAGGCGCCACGGCGCCCGGGCGGGCGCCTGGATGTGCGACAGGCCGTGACGGACCGGATCATCGCCATGCTCGCGCAGGGCAGCCACGTGGCCCGTGCCCGCTGGGTCGCTGCGGCGTCGCGCGGCTTTCCGCGCAACCTTCACAAGGGACGGTGCTACCGGGGAGCGAACGTGCTGCTGCTGTGGGACGAGGCCATTGCACAGGGCCATGCGACGAACGTCTGGATGACCTACCGGCACGCCGCGATGCTCGGTGGTCAGGTCCGCAGGGGCGCACGCGGGGTGATGTGCGCGCATTTCGATCGTGTACCCGGCCGCCCGGCCCGCGACGAGGCACACGCGGGTGCGGCTGGCGAGAGGGCGACCTGCGGCGTGGGTGAGGGTGAGGGTCTCGAGTCGGCACACGTCGGCGTGCTGCGGTGTCGGCCATTCTGGTTGTTCAACCTGGCCCAGGTCGACGGGCTGCCGGACGATCCGGGCATGGCGGCATGCGAGGGGGCGTCGGCATGGGCGGGCCCCCTGGCAGGCGAGGGCCGCGGGGCGGTGGAGACCGCGCTGCGGCTGGTTGCCGGCTGCGACGCCGTGGTGCGACATGGCTTCGGGGTCGCGAGCTACGTGCCGGTGCGCGACGAGATCCGCTTGCCGTTGCCGAAGCGGTTTGCGAGCGCCGAGAACTACTGCGCCACGCTGTTGCACGAACTCGTGCACTGGACGGGGCATCCGGCGCGGCTGCACCGCGCGTTCGGCCCGCGCTTCGGTGACGTGGCGCCTGCGTTCGAGGCGCTCGTGGCGGAGCTGGGCTCGGTTTTTCTCATGGGGCACTGTGGGCTCGTCCAGGCCACCATCGAGGGCCACACGGGCTGTGTGGAGGCTTGGCTGCAGTTGTTGCGCCATGACCGATCGGCGATCTTCACGGCCGCGCGGCATGCCAGCGATGCGTTCGACTGGATCCTGGCACGAGGCCTGCCGGAAGTCGAAGACCTTCGTTGAGGCATCGGCAGCGCCGCCGTGCGGTGCACGCCCCGTCGCAGCGGTCGGTGCTGGGTCGTGGCGGCGCTGCTTCTTGTCTTCCCTGGCGAAGTTGTCTTCTATCGGCTGCAAGACTGAAGTTTTTGTCTGAACTATCGGACAGCACGACCATCGATCGGCGACGGCAGGCCAGACATCGGACTGGCCGATGCCGGGCGTCGCACCCGAGCGCGGGCTCGATGGGAAGCCACCCCAACGGCCTCAACTCCCGCAGTTGCCCGGCCCCGGGCAGCCCTCGCGCGCGCACCGGGCGCGAAAGGGCGCGCGGGGCGCATGCCGCGGGGCGACGCGCGCCGTCAGGCCATGGCCGGGGCGGGCGCTGCGGCCTGGACCGGGATGTGGGCGCGCTGTTCCTTGATGCGGTTGGCGTCGTCCACGAAGACGAGCCTGGGTTGGTGGCCCGCCACCTGGTCTTCCGCCACCAGGCCGAAGGCCGCGATGATGACCAGGTCGCCCACGGACGCGCGGCGCGCGGCGGAGCCGTTGAGCGAAATGATGCCGCTGCCGCGCTCGCCGCGGATTGCGTAGGTGACGAAGCGCTCGCCATTGTTGATGTTCCAGATGTGGACCTGCTCGTTCTCGGCCAGGTTGGCGGCATCGAGCAGGTCTTCGTCGATGGCACAGGAGCCTTCGTAGTGCAGTTCGCAGTCGGTGACGGCCACGCGATGAATCTTGGACTTGAGCAGGGTGCGGAACATGGGTCGAACGCTTTCTTTGTCTCTGAGCAACGATGGGTCGGTCTTGCGTCCTGCGAGGGGTGCGCGAGGCTGAGAAGGGTGTGCGCCGGGCGGCGCTGCGCGGCGGGCGAAGCATAGTCGGGCCACGGGCGCGGCTCGCGCCCGAACTGTGACAAGAGACGTCAAGCGGCACGAGGCGGGCTGCCCGCGCGGGCGGGGCGGACTGCCCCGGAGCGTTGCACGTCGTCCTTGCGGTATGGGGTCGCGTGCACGGTGCAGGGTCTGGCCGGCCGGGTGCGGTGCGCCCGGTACCATTCCAAGAACGGCCATGGTCAACGAGAAGGGGGGATGGAGATGGACAGCGCGCGCCGCAAATCGACGGGGGACATCGTCGATGCCGAATCGCTTTGGGACACGCACCCGGTCGACAAGGACGACTACGAGTGCCATGACTGCGCGGTCAAGGCGTGGCCTGCGTCCTATCTGCGCGGCGTCAATCTCCGGCGGCCCTATTTCAAGCTCTCGCCCAACGCCAGTCACGGACCATCCTGCGGCGTGCTCGGCGCGCAGACGTACCTGGAGCGCGCAAAGGCCGCTCCCCTGGGGACAGGCGAGGGTGGGTTTCCGCTTCCCTGGCCGGACAGGCTCGTGCTCGCGCACGAGCGGCCTGCCGTCGACGTGGCAGGCACCGGCCGCGGCCCGGACGCCGCCTCTGGAAACCGGACCAGGGCCGGAGGTGGCGGCCCGCCGCGTGGGGGCGGGGAAGGCCGTCGTGGCCACGCCGTCGGCACCTTGCGCCCGATCTGCCGCGCCTACATCGCCTTTCCCCATGACCGCGCCGGGTTGCCGTTGGCAGTGCCGCAGTGCGTCGGACAGACATTCGATCAGGTCTTCCGTCGGCTCTCCGGCAGCGAGATCACGGTGCATCGAGAGCCCCGGCGCCTTTACTACGCCGCCTTGCAGTGGTGTGCCCCCACGGTCAACGAAGCCGCGGCGGAATGGCTCCTGGATGCGGGCGAGTGGGATGCGGCGCACAAGCGCCGCGGCATCGCGTACCGCGTGCGCGTGGTCTGGTCCCACTGGACGCCGCGGCAGCGAGAATCGCTGCGCCGCGAGGTCGAGATCGCACGCGACGAAGCGAAGCAGCACAAAGAGAAGGCGGTCAAGGCGTGGATGTTCTTCGTGGGCACGCAGGACGCGGACGATCCCGCGTTGCTGGTGGTCGATCGGTTCGAGCTGGTCTGCTGCCTGATGGCGCAGATGATCTATCCACCGCGGGCGTGAAGCTGCGCTTCGTTGCAGAGGCGACACTGTGTCGCGCTCGGCCCGTGCCTGCGGCCGCGCGTGCGCCGCATGCGGTTCGCGTCGACCCGGCCTTCGATGTGACGTCCAGAAGCGCCGGCGAGAGGTCGCGCGACGTCCCTGGAACGGCACGGGAGGCCGACCGGGCCGCCCGGGCCGCCCGGGCCGGCCGGGTCGACGATCGCCGCGTCCTCTCCGCTGCCGAATCCGTGCGGCGGGTGCTCGGTGCCGCCGGGCAGCGGGTGCAGCGAGACGCTGGTTTGCGACCGTGTCCAAGCGCCAGCGGCAAGGACTTGGTGACGTTCGAGGAATGGGGCCATCTGAGGGTCGAGGCAGCGGCGCCGCCTGGGTGCGCCCCTGGCGGACTTGGGCGGGCCGACCCGGACACTGTGCGGACATGGCGCTTGGCGCGCGGCGGTGGCCGGTGAGTTCCGTGCTGCGCCAAGCCGTTGATTTTTCGAAGATTCTCCGGTGCCTTGGCGCAAGAAGGCGGGGGACTCCCATGCGGCGCCGGGATCCAGGCGAGGTGGGCAGGCGTCTTGTGGTTCTCGGCGGTGGCGAGCGGGTTGGCGCAGCGGAGTGGGGATTGCGCGCTGCCGAGCTGGATTGCGCTCCATGAGGTGTGGCCGCCGCAGTCTCGATCGTGCGGCGCAGCCTGATCGCTGTGCTGGGGGCGGCGCTTTTCACTGCGACTGGACGCTTGGCTCCCTCGCGTCTGCCGCGGCACAGCATGGCGCGCGGGGAGCCGCGGCAGGGTAATCAAGGCAGGGGAGAGCGGGCTGGGCTCGCTGTTTCCTTCAGGGTGCCACACCGTTCTCGCCGTCAAGGTCTGCGCGCACGGTGTGCGCTGGCGGGCTGCGCCCGTCTGCGAACCCTGACCGCTGCGCTGCGGCGTGCCGGTGACGGTCTCGGGCAATCCCGCCCTGCATCCTTCCAAGGAGAGACCGTCATGACGAATCTTTTGAGCGACGACCAGCGCGCGCTGCTGCAGGCCCATGGCCGGACATCGGCCGAGAACCCGCGTCACGATCCGGCGCCTGTGGTCAAGCTGTTCACGCCCCACGCGGGCGCGACCTGGCTGCTGAGCGAACTGGACGCCGGCGGCGCCATCGCGTTCGGGCTGTGCGACCTGGGCGTGGGCTGTCCCGAACTCGGCTATGTGAGCCTGCTGGAGCTGGAGGGCCTGCGCGGGCCATGGGGGCTGGCGATCGAGCGCGATCTGCATTTCGTGGCCAACAAGCCCCTGAGCGGTTATGCGCGTGAGGCGCGACTGGGCGGGCGCATCGTGACCTAGCGACACCGAGGCATCGGCCGTCGTCGCACGGTCGCTGTCATTCTTCTTCGCGCCGGCCGCGTGTTGCACCGTGACAGCCGCACGCAGCGCTCCTGACACGGGGACGCCGGCAGACGTCGCCGGCCGCGCGGGGCGCGGGTCGGCACCTTGTGTGGACTCTGGCCAAGGGCGCCTGTCCGCCCCGGTGCCGGTCTGGTCCCACCCCGCCCGCCCCGCCCCGCCCCTCATCGCAGCACGGCTGGCGCGGTTTCATCGATCGAACGAATCACGCGATGCCTGTTGGTCGCTCACCGGGCCTTCGTCCCCTGCAATGCAAGCAGGCTCGCGCCCATGCGACGCGAAGACGCCCGCGACGGCGGTGCTCGAACCATGAGTCAAGGCACGTGCTCCGGAATCTGCATCAGCTGCTGCGAGCCGTGGGCGCCAGGTCGGCGACGCCTCGAAGGGCGGTTCGGCCGCCGGCCAAGCGCCGCGCCGAAGATGCCCTGCCTGCCTGGCGTTATTCTTGGCAGCAGGAGTGCCGACGATGCCCAGCTACAGCTATCTTTGGGACGGAACGCAATCGGGATGGACGCTGCTGAAGATTCGCCGCTCGCTGCGCGCCATCACCGTGGTCTTCGACGCGCAGGGACCCAGTCGCCAGCAGATTCAGGCGCTGCGGCGCACGGTGCCGAGCTTGCGCGAGGTCTCGGCCGGGCAAGCGGTGCGGCAGCTGTGGGGGCGACCCAGTGTCGAGCTCGGCGAGTTCGACATCCCCATTGCACGCCGCCTTGTCGCAGAGCTTGAACGCTGCGGCCTGCGGGTGCGAGAAAAGGTGACGGACCGAACGATATACCTTCCTTTCAACGAGATCTGCCTGCATGCGCTCATCATCGAAGACGCGAGGGTGCTCCAACAAGTGGTCGCGCAGGCATTGAGGAAGCGACTGCCAGTCCGGCAAGTGCAAACCTGAGGGCAAGGGCACGCGGGTGGACATTGGGCCCTGTCCGGCTCGCCCTGCGGGTGCCAATTGCGGCATGACGCAGGTCCGTGCGAGTCCCTTCGTGAGGGTCACCCCCCATATTCGACTCGCTCCATCCACCCGTACGCCGACCTTCGCTCACGGCGCGGTCGGGCCGACGACGGGTGGCGCCCGGGTGGGCGCTCGGAAGGCGGCCAACCCCTGCGGACCGCCTGCACGCCCAGGGCTTATTTGCTGCAGGTGCCTGGCTGCGCCAAGTCACGCTTGGCCACATCGGGGATCTGCTCCAGGACGGCACGGTCCAGGACGCGCCCATCTTGATGATGAACTTGCCACGAAGCAGGTCTTGCCGGCTTCCATGGCCACCGACAGGGCATCGGGAGAGAACGCTGGGCACCCCGGCGCACGTGCAGTTGGACGGCCGCGCGTGTGCCACTGTCACCACGCTGGGGACCCGCGCGCTCTGGGGGGCGTGCGCGAGCGGACGCCTCACGCCTTCCCTCACAACCGCTAGGCACAGGCGCAAGGGCCCATCGCGCGCCTGTGGCCCGACGCTGTCCGTCGCCGTTGCGCCTTGACGTGCCAGCAGCGTCTCGGCGCGGGAGCACGTCATACCTTCCCTCGCCTGCAACAGGCTTCAAAACCTGAACGTCGGCTGAACAACAAAAGGTTTCGATTGTGATAACTTCACATTGCAATAAAAAGTAATACCAAAGAAGTCAGATCCCGTCGGCTTCCCAGAGTGAACCCGGAGGCGAGAGCCCATGCCCCTTCCCTTTTTGATTGAACTCGCACAGCGACCCCTGCCTTTGGCCGTCACGTGTCCCCAGCAGTCGAGGCACGTCGCGCGTTTGAAAGCGACCGGTCTTATCGAGGCCACGCTCGCCCTGTCGCACGCTCGCCAGCGTTGTACGCGGGCTGCTTTGGTTCACGCCCTCACCGAAGAGGGGGTCCAGGACATCGCGGAGGTGAGGGGACGCCTTCCCCCGCGGACGGTCGGGCAGGAAAGACACAGCCTCGCGCTGGCCTTCCTGCGCTTCCTCGAGCACGCCGATTTTCCTGCGATCGTGACGCAACCGGATGAATGCGATGCTGCGGCGCACCTGGTGGCCGAGGGTTTGATCCATGGCGCGGTCGACGAGATCGGGGGCGACAGCGCCGAAGCCGTGATCCGCGGACTGACGACGAGCGGCAGGGCGTTGCTCTCACCCCGCATGGGCAAGGGCGCGATGGCGCGCGGGCGCGGTTCGAGGGCTGCAGAACGTCGGGCTCTCGGCGCGCCCATTCCTTCGCGTTCGTCCCTGCTGGGGCAGGTTCGCCGCGCGGCATGCGCAACCGCGCTGGCCGCGGTGACGCGACCGTCCTTGACCATTCCCGCGGCGTCCCGTTCTTCATCATCCCCTTGGAGGTGTTCGCATGCTGCTCTGTGCCCTGCTCATTGAAGACAGTCAGACATTCCGGGACGGCTTGATCCCGGCGCTGCACGACATGGCTGCCGTGGAGGTCATCGCCGTCGCAGAGACGGCCCGTGACGCGGTGGCGGCACTGGGCGCGCTTCCTGATCGCTGGCAGCTCGCCGTCGTGGACCTGGTGTTGCGCGAAGGATCCGGTCTGGACGTGCTGCGTGCGATGGAGCGCCGCTTGGCGCATCAGCGAGTCGTCGTCCTGACGAACTATGCGACCCCGGAGATGCGAGAGCGGGTCCAGCGGCTCGGTGCTGACGTCCTGTTCGACAAATTCACGGAGATGGATGCATTCTTCGAATGGTGCACGCAGCTTCACTGCACGCAAGGGGCCAGCGGCCGGTCGCGCGCGGCGGCGCCGCCTCGCATCAAACCCCCTGGCTGAGCGTCGCGTGACGGTACCGCCACGAGCGGCCCTGTGCCGACGGTGGGCGCCGTCGACGGCAGCGTCCAAGTCATAAAGGGGCAAAGACCGGCGGCGGCGGCGTTCGGCAACGCGCGAGCGACATGGCACAGCGACCCTGCGTGCGCCACGCGTTTGATCAGAAGGCGCCCAGCGCGCCCGATGCCGCTTCGCGATCCTCGAGCACGTAGCCGGCACCGCGAACCGTGTGCAGCA
Source organism: Variovorax sp. OK212 (assembly GCF_900112425.1). Lineage (GTDB taxonomy): Bacteria > Pseudomonadota > Gammaproteobacteria > Burkholderiales > Burkholderiaceae_C > Variovorax. The sequence goes on from NZ_FOLP01000027.1 coordinate 11,131, forward strand.
GTTTCACGTCGAAGGGGCCGTCCAGTTTCTTGCGCAGGCGCCCCACGGTGACCTCGAGCGTGCTGCAGTCGTCCTCGAAGCGCGTGTTCCACACGCGCTGCGCGAGCGTGGCGTGCGACACGACCTTGCCGGGGTGCTGGAGGAGCTCGGCGAGCAAGTCGAATTCCTTGGGTGAGAGCTTGAGCCGGACGCGGTTGCGTGCGCATTCGCGGCGTTGGAGATCGACCTGGAGGTCGGCCAACTGCACACGCGTCAACGGCGGTGGCGTGCGTCGCTGCAGCAGCGCCTGCACGCGCACGCGCAGTGCCGCTGCGGAAAAGGGCATCGCGAGGTAGTCGTCCGCGCCGAGCTGCAGTCCCCGCAGGCGGTCTGCGAGCTTGTCGCGCGCGGTGAGTATCAGCACGGGCATTTGCTTGGTGCGGCGGATGGCCTGCAGGACGGCGAGGTCGGCGCCTGCCAGGGCCACGTCGAGCAGCACCAGGGCATAGTCTCCCTCGATCGCGAGGTAGCGCCCTTCCACACCATCGCGCGCAAGATCGAGGTGACAGCCCAATCCTTCCAGGCCCTCCCGGACGCAATCGGTGAGCATGGTCTCGTCTTCAATGAGCAGTATCCGCATCGCGCTGTGCCAGTGAGGAGCCCAAAAGGAAGGGGTGGTCGTCGTCCACGTCGTCTCTCGAGTTTATGCCTCGCGCGCCGCCACGGCCACCACGGGATCGTCGCGTGTCACGAGGCGGGCGATTGTCGCGCAAGCCCAGGTTCTCGTCGTCCCCGCCCGCTCACCGTGGCCATGTCTTGGTCACCAAGACCGTGCGGCGGCCCGGCTGTCGCAACGCCCGGCACAGCGGGACCGGGCCCGGACCCCTGCCGAGCGCGCACGCATGGCGCATGCTTCGGCGGTCTGCATCTTCGCGCTCGGCGGGCGATCGAGGCGGTCAGGCTGGACAAGGTCCTCCGGTTCAGCTTCGGGGCGGCTGGCGCCCGATGGTGTCCCCGGGGGGCGGTGCATCGGCGCGGCGTTGGGGCTGCATGGGCGATGAGCTCGGCCGTGTGAGCCCTTCGTGGTTTCTTTCTAGGGTTGGGGGTGGCGCGGGGTCCTTGGGACGTGAGGCGGGCGCCCCGCCGGCGGCGCCGGCGTCGGGGAGCTCCAGGTTCGCGCCTTCGCGTTCATCCCCTGCCGGGACCGCCCGCTCGGGCGGCCTTGCGCATCCCTGGCGCGGGACTGCGTCCCCGACTTCCGATGCGTGACGTGCCTGCGGCACGTGGGGGCGCTCGCCGCGCGGCGGTTGCCTGCCCGCACCGGAGGCCTCGTGGGCGGCCGTTTTCCTGATTTCTTCGCTTGTGTCCGGTGACTGTGCGCGCGCGGAGCCGGGCGCCCGGCTGCGCCTGCAAGGGGGTGTTCATAACGCCTGCGCGTTACGAAGGCTTCCCCCTTGCGCTCCCGTCCCCGTGCGCGCCGGACGCCACCGGGCGAAGAACTCAGGAGAACGGCAGCCAGCCGCCAGGAGGCGGCCGGTGCGTGCAGGCAACCCTTCCTGGAAGGGCTCCGAATCTAGGAATCCGGCCTGCCGGAAGAAAGAGGCGCAGCGGCTGCGGTGCCTCGGGTTCCTTTGTCCGTGTGTGTGCATTGACTGTTCATTTCAACGAAAGGAAATTGCCATGAACGCGATTGCTGATGCGAAGAAGACCCGGGTTTTGACGAAGGCGGCACCGCCGGTGACCCGCGCGAAACGGGGCCGCGCTGCGCCGCGCCAAGCCGGTGAAGACGCCGGGTCGGGGACGGCAAAACCCCCGTCGCGGGACCTGCTCGTGCCGCTGGACCGCCTCGTGCTCGGGGAGGCGAACGTCCGGCGTGTGCAAGGCGCCGAAGGGCTGGCCGAGCTCGCCGCGCTGATCGACGCGCAGGGCTTGCTGCAGCGCCTGAGCGTGGTGGCCCAGGACGATGGTTGCTACGCCGTCGTGGCCGGCGGGCGGCGCTTGCGCGCGTTGCAGATGTTGGCCGAGCGCGGGCGCCTGGCAGGTGCCCACCCGGTCGAGTGCCGTCTGTGCGATGCGGTGCATGCGCGGCAGGTGTCGCTCGCGGAGAACTCGGGGCGCGAGGCCATGCACCCGGCCGACCAGATGGTGGCGTTTCGACAGCTCATCGAGGACGAGCACCTGAGCGTGGCGCAGGTGGCGCAGCGCTTTGGCGTCTCGGTGCTGAGCGTCGAGCGGCGCCTGCGGCTCGCGCGGCTGGCCCCCCGTTTCATCGCCATGTACCGCGCCGGGGAGATCGACAACGACCAGCTGCAGGCGCTCGCGCTGATCGACGACCTTCAGGCGCAGGAGGCGGTCTGGGACGGCCTGCGCCCGCACGACCGCAGCGCATGGCGCATCCGCGATGCGGTCACCGCCGAGGCCTGCAGCGCGGACAGCCGGCTCGCTCGCTTCGTCGGGCTGGACGCCTACGAGGCCGAGGGCGGCGCGGTGCGCCGGGACCTCTTCGCCTCGGGCGAGGATCTGTCAGGCATCTTCCTCGACGACCTGCCGAGGCTGCATGCGTTGGCGATGGAGCGGCTGCGCGGCCATGCCGAGGCCGTGCGCACCGAGGGCTGGTCGTGGGTCGAGGTCACGCTCGACACCGATCGGGCCGCATGGCGCGGTTTCGGCTTCGAGGCGCAGGGCGAGCGGGCGCCCATGCCGCAGGAGGCCCAGGCCCTCGCCAAGCTGGAGGCGCTGGCGCTGACGTCCGCGCAGGCCCTGGATGCGCACCAGACGGACGGCGACCCCGAGGCCGATGACTTCGAGGCGCGCGAGGCGCAGCTCGGCGGCGCGCTGGACAAGGTGGAGGACGAGCTCGAGGCGGCGCGCGCGGCACTGCGGCAGTGGTCGCCCGAGCAGCTCGCGCGTGCCGGTGCGCTCGTGCGGCTGGACAGCCGCGGCGAGGTGGTGGTCGAGCGCGGCCTCGTGCGTCCCGCCGACCGGGCGGCACGTCGCGCCGGGATGGGGACCGCAGAGGGGGCAGGGGAAGGCATGACGGCGGATGACGAATCCGCGCAGTCCTCGGATGCGCAGGCTGGCGTGACCGCCAGGGGTGCCATCAGCGAGCGCCTGATGCGCGACCTGAGCGCGCACCGCACGGCGGCGCTGCAGGCTGCCTTGCTGCAACAGCCGCACGTGGCACTCGCGGCGCTGGCGCATCGCATGGCCGAGACGGTGTTCAGCCTCTACGGGCCGGGCAACGACATCGTGGGCGTGTCCACGCGCGTGTGCGGCGACGGCACGCTCGCGCAGGCGGCCACCGACCATGGCGACAGCCGCGCGGCGGGCGTGCTCGGGCAGGCCGAGAGCCTGTGGGGCGACCAGCTGCCGGGCAACCCCGACGCGCTCTTCGCGTGGCTGCTCGCGCAGCCGCAGGAGGTGCTGCTGGACCTGCTCGCGTACTGCACGGCGCGCAGCGTCGATGCGATGCGCACGCGCATGCCGTCGCGCGCGGACATGAGCGACGCGCTCGCCGCCGCGCTCGGCCTGGACATGGCCGACTGGTGGCAGCCGACGCAGCGGCACTACCTGCTGCACGTGAGCAAGTCGGCAATGTGCGAAGCGGTGCGCGAGGCCACGGGCGCCGAGCTTCCGGCGTCCCTCGCTGCGCTCAAGAAGCCCGCGCTCGCGGCGCATTGCGCCAGCCAGCTCGAAGGCACGCGGTGGGTGCCGCTGCCGCTGCGTACGCAGCACGCGCGGAGTGAGGAGAACGAGCAGAACGAGGAGGGCGCAGCGTCTGAAATGGCGCCAGGCGAGGAAGACGAAGGCGAAGAGGGCGACGCTGATCGCCAGACGCAAGGTTGAACCTGCACGAAGCCCTGCCTGTGCCGCCGGTGCGGGCGGGGTTTTTTTCCGGCGAACGCGACGCCGCGGCTTTGGCGAGGGGGGGTTCAGCGGCGCAGGGCTTCCTCGACCCGGGCACGTGTGGGCGCGTCGAGCGATGCCCAGTTGCGCTGCAGCGCGCGGCCCAGGCGCGCCGGTGCAGGATCCTCCCAGCCGAGCGCCACGGTCGCGGCGGCGCCGGACAGCGCGGCCATCGCGCACAGCAGCGCGGCGGCGCGCCACCGCGGCGAGGGCCCGCGCAACGCCGGGGTGCGCGCCGGGCCCTGCGCATCGCCGCGCGCCTGCAGGGCGGCTTCGATGCGCGCGGCCGCGCTGTCCAGCCGTCGCGCGGCCTCGAGCAGCGCCGATGGGGCCTCGACGCTGCGCTGTACGAGCGTGGTGAGCGCGGCGAGGTCGGCCGCGAGCGCTTCGCGCGCGGCCTGGACGTTCGACGCGGCTTCCTCGGCGCGCTGCAGCAGCGGTTCGACATCTTCCAGCAGGATGTGCAGCGCGGCCTGCTGGGCGCTTGTCGCGCTCATGGCTTGCGCGCCGGCTTCGCCGGTGCGAACAGCAGCGCGTGCACACGCACCAGGTTGTCCTGCGCCGTGACCGCGAGGTCATGCGTCATCTGCGCGGCCATCGCGCGCTCCAGGGCTTCCATGTCGCCCGCGCGCCGCGCTTCGGCGCGTGCGGCGCGCCAGTCGGTGGCGTCGCGCGCGAGCTCGCCGATGGTGCGCCGGCTCGCTTTCGCGAGCTCGAAGACCTCGCTGCGCGCGACCACCGCGTGCGGCTCGAAGACCGCCTTGCCCTGTCCGTACGTCAGGCCGTAGCCCACCACCTGGGGGTAGATCGCGGCAACGCTCTCCAGGCTGTCGCTGGGGTACTGGTTGAAGACGACGCGCACCCGGCGCGGCTCGACGCCGAGCGCGTGCAGCCAGTCGACGGTGGCGATCGTGTCGCGCTGCTGCTTGTCCGCCGGCACCGTGGGCACGAGCACCAGGTCGAATTCGCGGACGGCGCTGCGAAAGCGCGCCATCTCGCTCATGAACGCCGCGACGTTGGAGGCGCCCACGTCCACGATGAGGTCGTCGTGGACCATGATCTCGCGAAAGATATCCCGGAAGCGGCTCGCGCTGAAGGCCTCCACATCGAGCGCCTCGACCGTGTCGACGTCGCTCGCGTTGAGCGACTCCACGCTCACGACGCGCGCGCGCGGCGTGAAGGCCGCCAGCAGGTGGACCGCCAGCGTGCTCTTGCCGACGTTGCCCGAAAGGTTGAGAACGCAGGTTTTCATGGGAAGGACCTCGCTTTCCTGGAAGCGCTGCTCGCGCGCGCGGCCTGCGCGTAGTCGCGCGACGCGGCGCGCTGCGCGCTCGCGAGCGCGTCCAGCACCGCCGAGGGGCCTGCCGCGGACCCGCTCGCGGACGCGACGCCCGGGGGCGGGCAGGGGGCCAATGACTGCGGCGGCAAGGGCGGCAGGGGCGAGTGCACCGCGCGCCGCTTGCGCGCGCGCACCAGGCCCGCGCGGTAGTTGTTCCAGCTCACCGACAGACCGCCCGCGCGCAGACGCGCGTGGATCGCCGCATGACCGTGACCCAGGGCGTGGGCGTGACCGATGGCGTCGGCCAGGCGCGCGATCACCGCCGACACGCTGCGCAGGCGCTGCGCGACCAGCGCCTGCGTGTCGCGCTGCAGTGCATCGAGCGTGTCGACGCCGGGCCGGGGATCGGGCTGGCTGTCCATGCGGTTGCCTGTAAATCCTCTTTGGCGATACATTTCGCCGGATGAAGTGGAGTTTGTCTCGTTGAAGTGGATTTTTCAAGCGCGACTTTGTCATCGGACGCACTTTGAAGCCGCCACGGAGAGCATTTCGATGCAGCGGGAGACGGAAAGGACACGCAATGCACGCACCGAGGATGCAACTGCTGCTCGCGCCGGCCCTTGGCCGGTCGATGTCACGCGCTCGGGCGGCCTGCGGCACGCCCGAAGGGGGAGGCCGCCGCCTGTTGCGCACGAGGGGGCCGGGGCACCGCGCCGGGTGCAGCCTGCTGCGCCTCCTGAGGGGCATCCTCGCCTGCCGCGCCCGACCGGGCCGCCCCCGCCCAGGGGTCGAGGGGGCCATACACCATACGCACCCACAGGGTGCCGACAAACCCGCATGGCGCCTCGATTCGGCGGTGTTACAGGCGCGTTGGCAGTGTGACGTGCTTCCAGTCCTTCCTCTGACGTCGCAGTCCGGGCGGTAACACATGGCCAAGTACGTCCCACTCAGGTTCAACGACGCCGAAGAGCGCGTTCTTCTTCGCCTCTTCGCTGCATCCGGAGACACCGCTCTCGGCACCCACATCAAGCGCATCTACTTCGATGCGTCGAATCCCAATACCGAGGCACTGCAGCGCTTCAGACACGAGCTCGAAGGCCTTCGCGAAAGCGTCGAGCGGTGGCAGGGCAGCAGCGCTGGTGGCGTTGACCCGCAACTGCTCGTGAGCCTGCTCTGCGGGATCTACCTGATGGTGCGCAAATCCGTCACCGAAGGTGTGCGTGCTCAGGCCGATCAGCTCGTCGACGCAACGGCTGTGGAGAATTACCTGAGGGGACGTTGATGATCGCTGGCCATCGAACGCCCGATCAGGCCTTGCGCGCCTGGCTGTCGTTGGCCGTCTTGGTGCTGGTCCTCTTCGGATGGCTCGTGGGTGCCGCTCTCTACTATCGGGTGCCCGATGTCCTGATCGTGCGCGGGATCTGGTTCGCGGCTCGCGCGACGCCCGGTGTCCCGGCGCTTTGGATCGGCCCGCTGTGTGGACTGCTCGCAGGGATCGCTGTCTTCGTGGTGGCCGTGCGCAGGTATGCCAATCACTTCGGTGGTGCTGTCTTCGTCGCCCGGCTGCGCGGGCCGCGCATGGTCAGCGAGCACGTCTTGGCGTCGATCACACGAGACAAGAAGGGCCAGCTTCGCTTTGCCGGCATTCCCGTTCCGCAGGCGGTCGAGAGTACGCAGTTCTTCATCGGGGGCTCGACCGGGACTGGCAAAAGCGTGTGCATCGCCGACTACATCGAAAGCGCGCGCGCCCGGGGCGACCGCCTCATCTGCATCGATCCGGATGGCGCTTCCATGCGGTTTTTCCATGCGCCCGGTGACAAGATCCTCAACCCTTTCGATAAGAGAAGCCAGGGCTGGAGCATCTTCAACGAGATTCGCACCAGCTTCGACTGCGAGCAGTACGCGATCAGCCTGATTCCGCGCAGCCCCTCCACCGAGCAGGAAACGTGGAACAGCATGGGAAGAACCGTCGTGAGCGAAACGCTCGCGGTCCTGCTGCGCCAAGGCCAGGGAACCACCGAGCGCTTGGTGCATTGGCTGACGACGGCGAGCAACGAAGATCTCAGAGCGTTGCTCGCCGGGACGCCCGCGGCAGGTTGTTTTCACGGGGCGACAGAGACGCTCGCGAGCATCCGCACCGTGCTCACGCAGTACATCACGCCTCACAAGCACTTGCCGTCTGGCGACTTTTCATTTCGGGACTGGCTCGATGACGGGCAGGGGAGCTTGTGGATCACCTGGCGTGAAGACATGCTGCAGGCGCTCAAGCCGCTGATCTCCTGCTGGGTCGATGTCACGTGCGCCAGCGTGCTCTCGATGCCCGAAGATCCCGCGCGGCGCATGCATCTCGTGTGTGACGAACTCGACTCGCTCGAGAAGCTCAACTACATCGTCGATGCGGCCACCAAGGGGCGCAAGAAGGGACTGCGCATCGTGCCTGGTGTGCAGTCGCTCGCGCAGCTCAACAACACGTACGGCAGGAACGATGCGCTCACCTTGCGCAATTGCTTTCGAAGCGCATTCCTGTGCGGGATCGGCGAACTGGACACTTACACGGCCGAGGAATTCTCCCGTGCCCTTGGCGAACATACCGTGCTACGGCGCGCGCCCAGCTTGTCGCTGGGCAGCGCAGGCGGCAAAGGTACGGTCTCTCACCGTCAGGACACAGAGCGCATGGTATCGCCGGCAGAATTCCATCTGCTGCCCAACCTGACGGGCTACGTGAAGCTGGCGGGCGACTACCCGCTCGCGCGCGTGAGCATGAAATACAAGGCCCGGCAGGCAGTCGTGCCGCCCATTGTGCTGGCCGATGTTTTCCAGGGCGAGCCTGACGCGCAAAGCACGCTGTTCGCCGCGAACGACGAGACTTCTGCCTGAGGAGACGCGCATGCTCTCGTTCAAATTCGTGGCGAACGCTGCAGGCGCGGCGCACTATTTCGAGACCTCCGATGACTACTACGGCAAGGAAGGCCATCGCGGCGAGTGGATGGGAGCCGGCGCTGCAGCGCTGGGGCTCGGAGAGCGCGAAGGCGTCGAGCGGGAGGCGTTCCAGCAACTGCTCGACGGACATCTCCCAGACGGACAGCGCGTCCGCGCGAGCCGCACCCGCGCCGCGAAGGACCGCAAGGGAATCGATTTCACATTCAGTGCACCCAAGTCGGTGAGCATCCAGGCGCTGCTGATGGGGGATTCGCGCGTCATCGCGGCGCACGATGCAGCGGTGCGGGAAAGCCTGCAGCTGCTGCAGACATTCGCCGCGGCGCGCCGCAAGGAGCGCGGCCTGTCGTTTCGCGAGCAAACAGGCATCCTCGTGGCCGCGGCGTTTCGCCATGAACTGTCACGCGCCCAGGATCCGCAATTGCACACGCATGCGATCGTGATGAATCTCACGCGACGTGCGGACGGCCAGTGGCGTGCCCTGTCCAACGAGGACCTGTTGCGCAACGTGCGGATGGTCGGCGCGTTCTACCGAGCTACGCTGGCAACGCACCTGCGTCGGCTGGATTTCGATCTGCGCGAGACCAGCAAGGGCGGCTGGGAGCTCGCCCACATTCCTGACGCCGCGGTACGGCTTTTCAGCCAGCGCAGCAAGGAGATCGAAAGGCTGTTGGCGGCCAGTGGCCATGATCGCAGCCACGCCAGTTCCGCGCAAAAACAGGTCATCGCGCTGGCCTCGCGCCCCAGGAAGACGGAGGCTGACCGCGCCTGGCTGCACGCGCATTGGCTGGACACGGCGAGGGAGGCGGGGCTGGATTTGGCCGTGCAAGGTGCTTTTGCGGCGGCGGCTCGACGCAGCGCCCGCCGTCTGGGCAGGGCGCTGCACCAGGCGACGGTCATGAACGCCGAAGCGACAGCGAGGGCCGACGCCGCGATCGATTTTGCAATCGCTCATCTTGCGGAGCGACAGGGTGTCTTCTCTCGCGCGGAACTGCTCGAAGTGGCGTACGGTCGTGCGGCGGCCCACGCTGCGCCCAGCGCCGTGGATGCGGCCCTTGGGCGCGCTCGGTGCGACGGCCGGCTTGTGCCTGAACTCGCGCTGTACCAGACGGCGCGTTCGCTCAACATGTCCGCCTCCGCGATCGCAAAGGATCCGCAGGCCAGTCGCTTCAAGGCCCACGACGACGCGGAGAAGCTCACTCGAAGCTCATGGATTGCGCTGACGATGGCGGCGCGCGGGCAGACGCACACGCAAGCCCAAAGCGCCGTGGACGCAGCCATCCAGCGCGGCGCCCTCGTGGCCTCCGAGCCGCGCTTCGCCACACCCGCTGCGCGTCGCAGCGAGCTGCACCTTCTTGCAATCGAGCGCGCCGGCAGGGGCGCCGTGCCAGCGGTCTCGTCCCCCAGCGCCGTGAACCGGCTGCTGACAGGCAGTGACCTCAACAAGGGGCAGCGCGAGGCGGTGGCCATGGTTCTTTCGTCGAACGATCGGTTCGTCGGCATCCAGGGCCTGGCCGGCACAGGCAAGAGCCACATGCTCAGCAAAGCCGTGCAGGGTATCCGCGCAGAAGCCGCGCGATTGTCACTGCTGCGCGGCTACCACGTCGTGGGCGTTGCGCCCTACGCCTCTCAAAACAGAGCGTTGGAGGCGCTCGGGATGGAGTCACAGACGCTGGCCTCGCTGCTCGCGCGCAAGGGCCAGCAGGAGCGGCTTGGCGCGCGAAGCATCGTGTTCCTCGATGAAGCGGGTGTTGTGCCTGCGCACCAGCTCGAGCATCTGATGGCCATCATCGAGCGCCAGAATGCGCGTCTGGTCTTGACCGGGGATCGGCATCAGACGCATGCGGTGGAGGCTGGCAAGCCATTCGAACAGCTTCAGGACGCCGGGATGACGAGGGCTTTCCTGAGCGAGGTGGTCCGGCAGAAGAACGAATCGATCCGGGCCGCCGTCGTGCATGCGGCGCGGCGTGAGGTGCCATTGTCCGTGGCGCTGCTGCGCCATGCGGTGGTCGAGGAACGCGAGGACGCCCGCAGGCACGGCATGGTCGCCCAAGCCTACCTGCGGCTGGAACCGCGCGAGCGTGATGACACCTTGATCGTGGCCGGAACCAACGACGCACGCCGCAGCATCAATGCGCTGGTGCGCACAGGGCTCGACCTGTACGGCGGACAACGCGTTCGGGTGCTTGAACCGGTAGACATGACCCGTGCCGAGCTCAAGTCAGCGCAGAGCTACGACATCGGGCAGGTCATCGTGCCGCAGCGCAGCTACGGGACGCAACTGCGCAAGGGCGAGCAGCTGCGAGTCGTTGGCTTCGATCGCCAGGCAGGGCGCGACTGCCTGAGCGTGCAACGCGAGGACGGCGTGGCGGTTTCCTTCGATCCGTCGAGGCGATCGGTGTTGCGCGTCTATCGGCCGGACACGGTGGACATCGCGCCGGGGGACTGGGTGAGAGTCACGGCCAATGATCCGGTGGTGGGCGTGCGCAACGGCGAGCGCTTTCGCGTGGTCGCGGTGGACGGGAGCACCGTCACTCTGGGCGGGCAGGATGCGCGCTTTCGCTTGGATCGCGCGCGCGCGCTGCATCTTCAGCATGCGTACGCCAGCACCGTTCATTCCGCCCAAGGCCTGACAAGTGCACGCGTGCTCGTGGACGCCAACACACGCAGCCTGTCGAGCAATCGCGCAGTCTTCTACGTCGCGATTTCCCGTGCGCGTCACCATGTCACCCTCTTTACCGACGACGCGTCGAAGCTAGCGAGTGCAATGAGTCGAGAGCCCAAGAAATTCGCCGCACTCGAGCTGAGAGACGACCGCCGCGAATCTGACCTTCTGAACGGCCGGCTGGCGCGGTTGCCATCGGGTGCTCGTGCAGCGAAACTGGCGGCAAACCTCAAGCCGCGTGAGGGTTCGCGGGGCGCGCCCGTTCGGGACAACGCCTTACGTGCGGTGCGCTGAGACGTCCGCCGAGTGCTCTGCTGCGGGGTTAGAAACCGCTTTGAAGAGCGGATACGAGCAGCGGCAGTTGGACCGGCTTTTCCAGAAACTGGGCACGATGCCTCGCCACGGCGTCCGCCAGATCGGCGAGGTCTTGGGACGCGCCAGTCATCCGGGAACCCAGCAGCACGAGCGCGCACGGTGCCTTGTGCGTCCGAAGGGCCGCCAGCAACGCAGGATCCTGACCACGGGCTGAGGACCAGTCGATGACATATCCGTCAAATGCAGCTTGCGCCGCGGCCGCGAGGAGTTCGGTGCTCGCGCTGAATGGGCATGCATCCAGCCCAGCGCGGGCGAGTTGCTCGCACAGTGCCTTTGCGGATCGGGGGTTGGTGTCGAATACCGCCACACGCTTGGCGGCGGGACGCACAGACTGGTCGATCGCCATGCGCGTGATCCGCAGTGCGTGCGCTGGCGGCGCTGACTGTGCGGGCATCACCACGTAACTCCCTCCCATCGGCAGGGCGACGAAAAGGTCATCGGGCGAGGGCTTCCCCTCCGGCCCGAGCCAGATCCGACAAGCGGCGTTCGAGGCGCCCACGCACAGCGTGGCATCGACGCCCTTGGTGGAATCCACAGGACCATCGTCGGCGCGTGATGACGCAGGCGCGACGACGTGGCCGAGCGTCTCGCCGAAATGTTCAGCGAGTGCATGAAGTTCCTCGAGCGTCCAAGCCGTGCTCTTGCTGACACGCTGATGGGCCGCCGCACGTGAGAGGTCGAAGAACTCGCCCACAAAGGCCGAGTGCCGGTGCTTGGGGACACCGTGCCGCTCCAAAAGCGCCCGGACGGCCTGTGCGCCGCGCGACACGTTGTCGTCGTCAGAAGAGGAGTTCGTCATTCATATTGTTCCGAGACGTAACCAATGCTTTTCAAGACGATGTCAAGGCAGTAGTCTTGCAAAACAAGACATTCAAGATGAGTGTCTTCTACAAGTGTACTTCTAGTCGCCTATGCTCCTTTTCGGAGCGCGGGAGAACTTCAGCATGGACGGTTTCGCGCTGCTCGACCAATGTGCTCCGCTTGTCGCAACGTCACTGATGCGAGCGCTCGTGCACGTCGAATCGTCCTGGCGACCTTTCGCCATTGGCATGGATGCGGGCGCGGCGCCTGTGAGCCAGCCCGACACCCTGACGCAAGCGGTAGCCCAGGCCAAGGCGCTCGTCAAAACGGGCCGGCGCTTCTCGGTAGGGTTGGCCCAGATCCACGCTCGCAACGTGGCGCGCTTCGGGATGTCTTGGGAGGACGCGTTCGATCCCTGCACGAATCTTCGCGCGGGGCAGGAGATTCTTCGCGGCTTCTATGGCCATGCGCGAGCCGCCGGGTACACCGGAGATGGCGCCGTCCGGGCGGCGCTGCGGGGATACAACGCCGGAGACATCGGGCGAGGCGTGGCGAACGGCTACGCAAGCCGTGTGATCGGATACGCGCAAGGCGGCGCAGTCGCGCGGTCACGCGCGGCTGACGCGCAAGGCACCCTTGCTTCTGCATCGCCCGTCTCGCTTCAGATGACGACTTCGGCGTTGCGCGCGGACCGCACTGAGAAGTCATCGACGTCAGAGGAAACACTGGACATCTTCGAGCAAAAGCCGGCTGTCCAAGGCTTCTAGCCTGGCGTGACTCAACGTGACATCCCACGAGATGGAGCCTCTTATGAAGTCAGCCAGACGGTCAATTACCCAGTCTCAAACTCCGGACCTCCTCGTCGGAGGGTCCTTGCGGCGCATGTGCGCTTTGGTCGTCGCACTGACCACGCTGGATCCAGCCCTTGCGCAAAGCCTCAAACAGGCGGGCGTCAATATCTTCACCGCGATCTACGGCGTCGTCGGTGTCATCGGCGCCATCGCCTGTCTGGTCACGCTGCTGAACTGGGTCACCGGCAACTGGCTGGGCCGAGAGGATCCAAAGAAGATCTTCTTTCAGGCATTGTTGGGCACAGCGCTGGCATTCGGTGTGGTGGCGATCATCCAGTTCGTCAAGGATGCGGTGGGAGGCTCTGCCTCCGGCATCTCGAGCCTCTGAGGTCAGCACATGGCCGACCCACGCCACGACGAGCCGCCGCTGGAGCGGGTGACGGTGTATCGCGGGCCACAGGTGCCCGTTCTGCAGGCCTACGTCCCGCTGCCGGTCTTCGGCATCGAATGCATGGTGTTGCTTCTGGCTGTTCGCCTTGTGGGGTTCTGGAGTCTGCTGCTGCTGCCCTTACACCTGATTTTGGTGTTGCGCACGAACGAGAACCCGTTCTGGGTTCGGGATCTGACAGCCAGCTATCGGTACCGCTGGTTTGCCACCAACCGGCGGCGCGGCGTGGACGGCGCCGTCGTGTTCACGCCTCATCTGAGCCGTCGCGAGGTGCACTGATGCGCACGACTACTGCCTCTCGCGCAGAACGCAGCGTGGCCAGTTGCCTGCCCTACTCGCAGCAGATCGACGACCACACCGTCATCACCTATGAGGGAGACCTGACACAGACGATCTCGGTGCAGGGGATCGCCTTCGAGACCATGGGGCACAAGGAGCTCGACAACCTGAACCAACAATGGTTGGCCGCCATCAACACCATGGCACGAAGTCCGCATGTCGCGCTGTGGACCCATGTGGAGCGCCGCCGGGTGCATGTCGACCTCTCCGGCCTGGAGTATGACAACGGCCTGTCGCGCGAGTTCGCGCAGCAGTACGCGGCGAAGTTCGAGGGTGAGCGGCTGTTCACCAACCAACTCTTCGTGTCACCCGTCTACCGGATTGCCGCCAACCGCGCCGATCGGCTCGGTCTTCGCCTTTCGCAAAGTGGCGGTGAATCCATGGTGCATCTGAGGCGGGGTGCGCGCGAGGATCTGGCGCGACTGTCAGCCCAACTCGTGGCCAGCCTGAGGCGCTATCACCCTCGGCTGTTGGGCACGTACGAAATCGATCATCAGGCGTGCTCGCGCGCGGCGCAGTTCTATGGCCGACTGGCACACCACGTCGAGCGGCATGTGCGGCTGGACGCCTGCGAACTCAGCCACAAGCTGCAGGCGGGCGCGCTCAATTTCGGTGCCGAAACGGTGGAGATCGAGGGCGCCTCCAGCTCGCAATTGGCAGCCTGCCTGACGCTCGTCGCGCCGTACCGCGTCGAGCAGCTGGATGTCAAGGTGTTCGACGGTCTTCTCGCGGCCCCCTTCGAATTCGTGCTGAGCCAATCCGTGACCGTCATGGCCTTCGATCGCGCGGATGCCTTGCTGAAGTCCCAGTACAACCGCATCAAGAGCACGAGCGGCAACGAAGAGCAACTCGGCGAGGTCGCCGCAGCGCGAACCCAACTTCAGGCTGGCCGGTTCTCGATGTTCGACCATGAACTCGTTCTCGTCGTCTACGGCGAGACGATCAAGGAACTCAACCAGAACATCAACGCGGCCGTCACATTGCTGGACCAAAAGAGCATGTCGGTGTCGCGCGAACGGGGCGGGGCGCTGATCTGCACCTACTTCAGCATCCTGCCTGGGAACTTCAAGCATGGGCGCATTCGCGCGATGCCCATCAGCAGCAGGAACCTTTCCAAGCTTTTCCCGCTGCACAACCATCCCACTGGGAATGCACACGGCAGCCAGTGGGGCGCGCCGATTGCAGTGATGAAGACAGTGGCGGCAGGACCCTACTTCTTCAATTTTCATGTGAGCCGCGATCGGCTTCGCGAGCAGGGGGTGCATCTGGACTACGGCGACGAGACCGTCCCGGACGTCGACTCGGCTGGCGGCGCGAGAGCTGCGGGGACCCGACGCACCCAGCGAGCGCATCGCAAGGAACTGGGCAACTACAAGATCATTGGCCGCTCGGGCAGCGGAAAGACGGTGCTGAAGCTGGCTTTGCGCCTGCTCGCGAGAAAGCGCGCACGTGCCGACGGGAAGACCCTGAAGGTCTTCAGTTTCGACAAGGACTACGGCGAAGAGATCTGCATCCGTGCCATGGAAGGGCGGTACTTCCACATCGCAGCCGGAGAGCCGACGGGGATGAATCCGTTTTCGCTGCCGCCAACTGCCGAGAACCTTGCGGTCATTCTGAGCATCATGTCCTGGAATGCGCAGTTCGACGGCAAGTACCTCATGTCGCACCGTGACGAGGAAGACCTTCTGCGCAGCATCCGACAGGTCTATCAGCTGCCGCCGCACCAGCGTCGCTACGCGAGGGTGCGCGACGCGTTGCCAACGCATGAGGAGCACAGCCTCTATCAGGCGCTGGGTCGTTGGTGCGACGGCGGCGCCTTCGCATGGGTGCTGGACAACGCCGAGGACCGGTTCGACCTGCGCGGGTGCGACACCTTTGGCTTTGACATGACCAACTTCCTGGACATCGACGAGGCGCGCACGCCGATCCTTCGCTACCTGACGCACAAGATCACCCTGGAGGCTGCGGGCGCGCCGCACATCATCGATATCGCGGAGGCATGGCGGGCGTTGAAGGATCCACTCATGCAGCGCTTCATCGAGAACAAGGGCAAGACGATCCGCAAGGAGGATGGCGTCATCGGCCTGGACACCCAGGAGCCGAGCGACATCAGCCGTTCACCCCTGGGAAGCACGCTGTTGTCGCAATTTCCCACGCAGCTGCTCCTGCCCAACGGCGAAGCGGACCCGGCGGACTACATCGAAGGCCTGAAGCTCACGCCGCGAGAGTTCCAACTGATCAAGCACACCGAAGAGAACTCGGGACAGTTCCTCTTGAAAAAGGGCGCTGAATCGGTCCTCGCGAGGCTGGATCTCTCGGGCATGGAGGACATGCTCGCCGTGCTGTCCGCAAGCCTGGACAACGTCGAGGTGATGCGCGCCGTGATCGATGACGTCGGCCCCGATGCGGCGCGGTGGCTTCCCATCTTTCTTGAAAGGAGAGCGTGATGTCAATTTCCCGTGGTGTTCGGCGGCCCGTCCTTGCCGCCGCGGCGTGCCTGGGCCTGCTGCATGGCGTGCATGCCCAGGTCCCGGTGACGGTGACCAGCGACCTGCCCGCGGTCGTCAACCAGATCGAAACCATCGCCAAGTGGATGGAACAACTCAGTGCGATGGACAAGCAGCTCGATCAGATGAAGCAGCTCTACGGGACGCTGCAGGGGTCTCGCAACCTCGGCAGCCTTCTGAACAACGATCTGATCACCCAGTATCTGCCTGAAGACTATGCGGCTGCGGCACAGGCGATGCGCACCGGCGGCGGCGCCTTCTCGGGAGTCTCCGGCGCCATGCAGGACATTGTGCGCGCGAATCAACTTCGCTCGTGCGCCGAACTCAACGCCGACGGCCCTTCGCGCGAGCGGTGCACCCAGCAATGGCAGCAACTCGCGCTGCAAAAGCAGATCGGCGATCTTGGCTACCGAAAGGCCGCACAGAACATCCGCAACCTTCAGACCTTCGTGAGCTCGATCAACGCCTCGACAGACCAGAAGGCCATCGCCGAGGTCCAGGCACGCATCCAGGTGGAGACGGTGCGCATGCAGAACGAGCAGATCAAGTTGTCCACGATCCAGGCGATGCAGGAGGCGGACCGGCAGCTTCGCCGTCAGGCCACTGTCGACGGGTTCAATGCCGGACTCGCCCGGGGTGCAGCCGGCGGCATCAGGTTTTGACGCCATGACCAGAACGATCTTGGCGCTCACCTGTAGCGCTGTGGCAGCTGTCCTGATGGGCTGCGAAAAGACAGATGAAGCAGTCGCCTTCGATGCACAGTTCGTGGCTGCTGAAGCAGACAAGGGCAACCTCGGCCCGATGGCTGAACTTGTGAAGGCATGCACCGCTGAGGTGTCCAAGAAGGGCCGGCGAGCGGAGTTCTGCGCCGTGCTGGATAAAGCGGGCTCGCTGCGCAAGCCACTCAACATCCGTTTCTAGGCAGAAATCCATATCGTCGGAGCAATGCATGTCCAACGAGATCATCATCGATATCTACACCAACTTCGAAAACGCCTTGAGCGGCTTCTACGAAGGTGCAGCGGCGGGCATTTCGGGATATGTCATCCCCGTCGCCTGGATCCTGCTGGGCATCTGCATGCTGATCTGGTGTTACCTGGTCATGGAGGGCAAGGTGGCCATTCCGGTGAGCGACTGGTTGCTCAAGTTCGTCGGCTTCATGCTGGTGCTCCATGTCATGGGAAACGGTTACCTGAGCTGGGTGGCCAGACCGATCTTCAACTTGCCGTCGGAACTGACAACGGCCGCCAACCATGCAGTGACCGATGCACCCAACCTGTTGGGCCAGGTAAACGAGAAGATCGTCAATCTCATCTCCAGCATGTTTGGGGCAGCGTCGCGACTTGCCCACGACTTTGCAATTGGGCCGGCGATTGCGGTATTTGTGCTCGCGGCGCTTGTCACCGTGGCGGCCTACATGCTGCTGGCAACGGCGCTGTTTGCTGTAATCTTTTCCAAGCTTGGATTGAGCCTGGTGCTCGCCGTAGGGCCCTTCTTCCTGTTGGCGCTGGTGCTGGCGCAGACGCGGAACTACTTCTTCTCCTGGGTCAGCACTGCCCTGTACTTCGTGTTCTACCACGTGTTCACGGCGCTGTTCGTGTTCATGTTCATCGGGATACTCAACGGCTATCTGACCAAGCTCACCACGCAGTTGGGCGGGGCGGGCGACGGCGGCATTCAGAACGTGGCGAGCAGTCTTGCCGGAGCGAGTGGCGCTGGTGAAGGCCTTAACGTGGTGGCCGTCTGCGTTCCGATCATCCTGATTTCCCTGGCGATGTTCTGCATGTTCCTGCAGATACCTTCTATCTGCGCGTCCATGACCGGCGGCAGCGGCGGATCGTTCTTCAGCGGGCTCGGTGTGATCGCACGCGCGGGTTCGGGCCTGCGCAGGTCGAGGTAGGGCCATGACAGGCATGCCGATCCTTTGGCGGGTTGCGATGCTCTCGGTGCTTTTCGTGATGCTGGCCGGCTGCGCGGGTGCCACCGCGCCGCCGGGTTGGCCCACCGGCGAGGCACGTCCCATTAACTCGCCTGCCGGCGCGAAGGCCACGCGATGACTCGCAAGCAGACCTACTTCGACGCGGCGCTCGACTGGGACACGCAGCGCCGGGACGATCTGGAGCGCCGCGCCGCTCGCAGCACGGCCGTCGCCTGGGCCTGCGCGGTTCTTTGCGGCGTGAGTGTGCTCAGCGTGAGCATCCTGTTGCCGCTCAAGCAGTTCGTGCCCGCGGTGATCCGCGTGGACAACGCCACTGGTGCCTACGATGTGCAGGCGCCGGGGGAACTGGCGCATGTGGGTCTGGCACGCGACCAGAAAATCCTGCTGTCCGACGTGGCGCGGTACGTGCTCGCGCGCGAGGGCTTCACGCGCGGCGAAGCCGAGGCCAACTACAGGACCGCCTACCTGATGTCCTGCGGTCCTGTTCGCGCCGAGTGGGAGAACTTTTTCAATCCTCAGACCAACGCGCAGTCGCCCGTGAAGACCATGAGCGCGACCGATTCGGAGCGCGCCGAAATCCTGAACGTGACCTTTCTGCCGACCGACAGAGACGACCTGCGTGTCGCGCAGGTGCGTTTCGACAAGACGGTCAGCCGCGGTGTGGCGGCGCCGGTACGCACGCGGTACATCGCCACGCTGACGGTGCAGTATGACGCCGGCAACATTCCAGGGCAGATCAAGGATCTGCATGTCAACGCCTTCGGCTTTTGCGCGCTGAACTACCGGCGCGACCAGGAAGGCGCGGCACAGGTGCTGGCTTCGAGCGGCACTTCGGGCACGCCGCGGGACGCTGTCGTTGAGCCCGTGGCGTCGGTGCGGCCGGCGGGGCCGCGATGAACCGTCTCTTGTGTGCGTCGCTGCTCGTGGGGGCTGCGCTGGGCTGGCAGGGTGCGCGCGCGGAGATCGGTACGCGACCCTCCGCGCGTGATCCGCGAATCCAGACGGTGCGGCTCGCGGGCGACGACGTGGTGCGCATCTTCGCTGCCGAAGGCGTGGCGACGACCATCGAGCTGGCCCCCGGCGAGCAGATCACGAACTTCGCCATGGGCGACCGTGATGCGTGGCACGCCGCGGTCAACGGCAATCTCTTCCTGATCAAGCCCAAGGACGTCAGGGCCGACACGAACCTGACGCTGTTCACCCTTCGGCGCTCCTACCTCTTCGTTTTGCGCACCACCGGGCGTGGCGCCCGGAACGTGGCCTACTGGGTTCGCGTAGTGCATCCGGAAGAGGCAACCGGGGGTGGCGGTGACCGGGCGCAGGCCGAACGCGCGCAGGTGAGGCAGGACCTGGCCGGCGCCGCGTCCGATGGCACCCGCAATGATGACTACTGGATCGTGGGTTCGGCCGACTTGCAGCCGCTCGCGATGCACGACAACGGCCGCCAGACCTTCATGCGCTTCTCGGCGGCGAACGCGATGCCCGCCGCGTTCGTGGTCGAGCCCGATGGCAGCGAAAGCCTGGTGGATTTCCATGTCGAGGGCGACACGCTGGTGCTGCATCGCGTCGTGGAGCGCATCCTGTTGCGCCGGGGCAACCAGGTGGCCGGGATCACCAACCGATCGCCGAGGCACCCGATCGAGCCGATGTCCAGCGGCACCGCGAGCGGCAAGGTCCAGCGTGTGATCAAGGCGACAGGGGGCTGAGGGCATGTTTGAACGCAAGCACGAACAACCCGTCGCGGAGGAGGAGCGGGACGGCATCGCCGAGCCGGCGCGCGGCAACGCCCCGGGCCAGAAACTGATCTTGGTGGGGACGGCGTGCCTGGCCGCGCTTTTGATCCTTTTTGGCATCATGAGCCGCAACAACTTCTTCGGATGGTTCGGTGCACCCCGAGCCGGCCGCGGGGAAGTGGCAGTGGATGCGCGGCCGGTCGGTGTTCCGGAAGTCCCCGTGCCCCTGTCGCTGGCCGGACCGGCGGGCCAGTCGCCGTCGTATGTCGAGTGTCCGGATGGCGTGCGCTTGCCACTGGGGCTCGAGTGCCCGGCACCCCCTGTTGCTCCTGCGCCGTCGGGCGCCGCGTCCAGCGGCGAATCGCTGGCGCAGCGGGTGCGCGAGCGACGGCTCAAGGGCTCCATTACGCCGGGTGTCGGGGTCAGCGATGGCGCGGGTGCCACCATGGCGACGCGCACTGCAGCAGGGGACGCGCGCAGTACGCCGGCCCTTGCCGGCACGCTCGACGCGAGTGCCGGCGGCGCGGCGGTGCTGGGTCGTTCGCTCTCCGCCGCGGCCACCCCGGGGGCCAGCGCCACGCTGATCGCGAACCCGACGCTCACGCTGGGCAAGGGGTCTCTGCCCGATTGCACCTTGCTCACCGCGGTTCTCAGCGACCAGCCCGGCTTCCTCAAGTGCGTGCTGAGCGCGCCGGTGTATTCAATGGATGGCAAGGTCATCCTGATGGAGGCAGGTACCACGCTCGAAGGCGAGTACGCCCCGGGTGTGCAGGCTGGCCAGAGCACGATCTTCACGCTCTGGACGCGCGCGGTGACACCGCACTTTGTCGCGGTGCCGCTGAACTCCCCGGGCACCGACGCACTCGGGCGCTCGGGCACGCCTGGCCACATCGACAACAAGTGGTTCGAGCGCTTTGCGGGGGCGGTGTTCTTCTCGCTGTTCGAGGACGCCAAGCAGATCGCGATGGCCCGCGATGAGGCGCGCGCAGCGCAGCGCGCCAGCAGCCGTACGGGGGACACCTTCAACATCGGCACGCAGGGCACGCTTTCGCGACTGGGCAACACCGACAGCACGACCCAGTCGGTCGTGCAGGAGATGCTGCGCCAAGGCAGCGCGGTGCGGCCGAGCCTGACCAAGAACCAGGGCGAGGTGATCAAGATCTACGTTGCGCGTGATGTGGATTTTTCCGACGTGTACGAACTGCGCCCGGCGCGCGCACCATGAGCGAGACCGATCGCTATCTGTCGGTGCTCGTTCACCTGCGTGTCCTGGACGAATGGCTCCAGGCCACTGACGTCAACGAGGTCGCTGTCAACGCGCCCGGCGTGGTGCAGTTGTGGCGCGGCGGGGTATGGGAGGCGGTCGAGGCACCTGCGGTCTCGTTCGACTATCTGCAAACGCTCGGCAGCTTCCTGGCCAACATCTCCCGCAAGCCCTTCGACGAGGCGCATCCGGTGCTGTCCGCGCACCTGCCTGGCGGCGAGCGCGTGGAGATGACGATGCCGCCGACGGCCGCGCGCGGCATGATCTATCTGAACCTGCGCAAGCACACGAGCCAGCCGTTCGCACTCGCCCAGTTCTCCGAGCAGGGCTATTTCACGCAGACGCGGCATGTCTTCGCGCCGGCGCTGGGCGAGGAGGAGCGCATGCGGCTCGGCTCGGTGCTCGAGCCTGTGCAGCGCGAACGCTGGGCGCTCGCGTGCGCGGGAGACTGGCCGGCCTTCCTGGCCCACGCGGTGCGCGGGCGGGAGAACATCCTTGTGTCGGGCGCCACGGGCAGCGGCAAGACATCGTTCATCCGCGCGCTCATCGAACTCATCCCGAATTGGGAGCGGATCCTCACGGTCGAGGACACACCGGAGATGCCGCTGCACAACCACCCGAATTCGCAGGCACTGTTTTACCGCCGCGAGAGCCAGGGTGGGGAGCGCATGGTTGGGGCGAGCGCAAAGGAGGTGTTGCAGGCGGTCATGCGCAAGACACCGCACCGCGTGATGCTCGCCGAGCTGCGCGGCGACGAAACCTTCTACTACGTGCAGAACGTGCTCAACTCCGGCCACCCCGGCGGCATCACCACCGTCCACGCGAATTCACCGCGCGAGGCGTTCCTGCGGGTGGCCCTGCTCATCAAGGCGTCGGATGAAGGCCGAAGCCTCAGCCTCGAGGACATCCTGCGCCTGCTGCATATGCTGGTGCACGTCGTGGTGCAGATCGTGTTTGACCCGGCTGCCGGGCGGCATGTGCCTGCGGTTTACTACGACCCAATGCATGCGATGGCCTCGCTGCGGTGACATGTCCGAGCGTCGAGCAGTGGGCGCGAACTGGCTTCGAACGGTGCCCACTCGCCGTTCGAACACTTCGCGCATTGTGGGCGCCAAGACCAACGTCGGGCGAAGGGCTGCATTGGCTCCCGCCGGACATGCGGTCGCGATGGGTACTGAAGACGGGCAAGGAAAGCACTTTCCATCACGATGGCAGCCGCAGTCCGTTTGATCGAAGACGCGAGGAGTAACACGCTGTCCGCAGAGCGATCAAGGCGGAGTCCGGTGTTCAGCATACCGCCCCGAAACGACCTGTACGCACATGCGATGCGCCGCCGGCAACGGCCAGAACTGAATTGCCACTACGTCTCTAGGAAGCTTCGGCGAGCGTTTCCAGTCGATGGACCTGGCGACTGAGGGCGGGATGCGGAGCACGCGGCATTTCTCACCTGATGTCCGGGGTTGCATAGTGCGGCAGAACCTGAACGTGCTGGTGGGGTGCCGTTCCTTGCAGTAGTCCAGGACGGAAAGCCCGGAGCCATCGGAAAAGAAGAGGTCGAACACTGCCAGTTGCCATACGTTGCGATGGGCATCAAGCATCGTCTTTGCTTCAGCAACGATTCCGCCATGGCGCCCACGTTGTCGCCGGCCAGAGCGCACAAGGCCGGGATCAGACGGTTCGGATCGTTTGACTGTCTTCTACGAGAACGGTGGTAAGAGGCATGAAGACGGAACGGGTCAACCGATCAACGCGTGTCGAGCCTCTCTGTTGTGATGTGATTGACGCTGGCTTGAACGTCGGATCTACGCTGTTTCAGCGTCTCGCTTGTAGTCGCACGCCGCTTCCGCGACGCGATGAAAAACTCAGTGTTTGTCAGCGGCAGGCAAAGCCAGGTTGCTGCGGCTCTAGAGGCAGCTGAAGCTGGCTTGAAAGTCCGCCACATCGTGCATAGCCAAGCAGGGAGGCTCAGCGATGTGGCCGAGTCGTTGAAGCCAAGTGCCAGGGTGGCGCTCCAAGCGGATCTGCTCCGAAAGGAAGTGACAGATGTCGTCCGTCCCACGGATCAAGGAAGCCATTGCAGCCTATGGCATCACGCCGCAATTGCTTCATGACAAGCGCGCTGCGGTGCCCACCCAATCGGCAAAGTCGGGCAAGGCGCGCACGGCACAAATTCGGCGCAGCGCTGGCGCTGCCTACAGCGACGGCAGCGGAAATGTCTGGGGTGGGTGCGGACCCCGTCCGCGCTGGCTGCGCGACGCACTGGCTGGCGGTACACCGCTGGACGATTTTCGTTCGCGCTGAGCGTTGTCGTCCGATGGGCCTGGACGGCCGGATGGCTTGGCTGGAGCGGCTGCAAGTCGGTGGTTGATTATTCCGATGGTGGCGGTCGTTGAGTTTTCGCTTTCGTCCAAGGGGAAGAGGGCGCGCGTGATTCGGCCGCCCTGGGTCTTGATCATCGGCAGATGGCGCCCCGATCGCCGCTCTTCTGAAACCCCTCGGGCTCCAGCGACAGAAGTGTTCTACGCAGGGCAGGGCAGGGCAGTTGAGACGATACGCCGGCCTCAGCCCCGCCCTCCCGGTGAGCGACGCGCTACAAGCGCAACAACAAATACACTAACGGCACGCGGAAGTCGTCCCAAGACGGAATCCGCACATAAACACGAATTTCTTGCCGTTAGTGTATTTAGTAGCGTAGGTCTTCCCATTGCAGAGCGCCACAGGGTGTTGAACGTCATCCCGACATCGGTTCCCGCGGGAATTGCACATGGCTGCATTCCGGAGAATTGAACCAGCCCCGCGCCGAGGGCTGCATTCAACGAGGCCTCCAGACAGCCGTGCCCGGCAAGTCGGGCTTGGTCAAGGCGCCGAGGCCGTGTTCCAGGGCTTGATCGAGCGCACGCCCTCGGCCTGAAGCGCGCGGTCGACCACTGAAGGGAAGGGCGGCGGGCGCCCCCAAGCCCGCACTTCTCGGGAGTCTTTCCAGCGTCGCCATGACCTTGCGCGAGTTCGGCGCTCGCTGGGACCACACGGACAAGGTGTACTTCTTTGCGAGCTGGGCGTTGCTCGAAGCCGCACTCCAGCATCTGGTCGACAAGCGCGTCTGAGGCCGATGCTGCCTGCCCCCAGCGGGCTCAGCAAGGTTCAGCGAGGTTCAGCAAGGCCACTCGCATCGCGTTGCATGCTCATGGCCCGGCGCTCACAGCTTGCCCTGCGCGAGCAGCTCACGCGTGCGCTTCAGCGTCGACAGCAGGGCGCTTTTGTAGCCCTTGTCCGCACTGTCGAACTGCGCCTGCTCGGCCTGTTCCTCGGGGCCGCCAGGTTCCTTGCCGCGCAGGCCGATGTAGCAATAGAACCGAAGCTGCAGCTCGCCGGCCGCATCCTCGAACAGCTCGTTGACGATCGCGCTTTCGCGCGGACCGGTCGCCTGGAAGAAGGTGACCTTGCGCCGAGGCTCGAGCGTGATGATTTCGCGCAGCTCGGCTGCCGGCAATCGTGGCTTCGCGCACGAAGTGGGTGGTGCTCTTCAGCAGCGGGGACCTTCTCAACGATGCGACACGTGAAGTGGTCGGAACTGCCCAGTGGGCGCCACGCTCGCCGCGCTGACTCTTTCTTTCGGATCGTCGGCACCACGCGAGCATTCGCCCGCCGAGCCGTGAGCGTCCAGTCCGACCATCTTGAAAGCTGGCTCGGAGCATAGGAGCCTCGTGTCCACCTCAACTCTTGGTGGACACGTGAACACTATCTCTGCTCCACAAGCCGGCAGTGGCCGGCGGCGTCGCGTGCACAGTGACGAGTTCAAGGCCGGTGCGGTGGCGGCCTGCGCGCAGCCTGGCATGTCGATGGCCGCAGTGGCAATGGCCCACGGCATCAACGCCAACCTGCTGCGGCGATGGGTGCACGAGGCCGAGATGAAGCCAGGAAGCGAGGTCGTGCGCGCAAACGTCGTGGATGGAGCCAAGGCGCAAGAGCCCAAGACCGTCTTCGTGCCGGTCAGCTTGCCGGCACCGACTGTGGGTCACTTCCGGATGGAAATCAACAGATGAATGTCCGGTTCAGGCCTCCAAGCGTCATGGCAGCTCGAACGCGTAAGGCCGCCGCCATTTAGAACATGGCGGGAACGCTGGCGCGAGAGCCAAGGGAGATCTTCAGCGGCTTCTTCAGGTCGTCGCTTTCGAAGCCGGCGAGCGCCGCCACCTCGTCCAGATTAATACCGGCCTTTTGCAGGCCGTCGAGCATATTGAAGGAAGGCGGGCCAGCATCACGCAATGGGTCGAAGGGCCAGTTGCTTGCGGACCGATCATTGGCGCCCTTTGCCCGACCCTGTCATCAAACGCCGTACCTGCGTCTTACCACTTCACCCGCACACCCAACGAGCCGTTGACCGAACTCTTCACCTTGGCGTCGCCACCCGAGCCCCAGAGCTTGCCGATTTCGCCGTAGAGGCTGGTCGACTGGCTCAGGGCCAGCGTGAAACCGCCGGCCAGCTCGGTGCTGGTGCCGCCGGTCGGCGCCGCGATGTCGGTCGTGGTCGCGCCATTCACGAAGCGCGCGATGTCGGTGCCGCTCGAAGTCTTGTAGACATTGAAGCGGCCGTACGGCTGCAGCGTGCCCATGCCGGTGTCGATCTGGCCCTTCACGCGAACTCCGGCGCGCGCGATCCAGCCGCTGTCGGCTTGCGGTTGCGCGATGGCGCCGGCGATGGCCGAGTTGTTCAAGTCCATGTGGTGATGAATCAGCTGCAGCTGCGGTTCGACAGTCCAGCCGCTGCCGCTGATCGCGAAGGCTTGTCCCACTTCGATGGAGCCCAAGAGGCTGTTGCCCTTGCCGCCGACACCCGCGCTGGCGAGCGGCTCGACGGTGTAGCGGTGGCGGCCGGACTGCACCACGGCGTCGGCGTAGAAGCCGCTGTCGCCGGTGTAGGTGCCGTACACGCCCACGTACTGGCTGCGCAGGTCGTTGCGGCCGACGCCCAGGTTCTGGATGCCGCTGGCGAACCCGTTGACGCGCGCATCGCCGTCGAGCTGGCCGACGTAGATACCGGCGCGCCAGTGGGGCGTTGCGAGCAGGTCCGTGCCGGCCTGGAAGCCGGTCAGGCGGCCCTTGCTGGTCGGAGCGACGGCGCCGCTCTGCTGGATGTCGATGTCGGTGGAGAGCACGCGAGCCCATGCGCGGCGGTCGGAACCGGTGGGCGCGGTGGCCGAGCCCTTCACGTCGTCGTCGCCCACACGCTTGCGCACATCTCCCAGCATCGCAAGGCTGCCCTGGCGCAGCTGGCTCGGCAGCGCGGCGTACAGCGAGGCCTCCGGACGATAGGTGACCACCGCCGGCGCACCCGGTGCGACCGCGTTGGTGGTGGAGCGCAGGAACCAGTTCTCGCCGGCACCTTCGGCATCGGCGGCGTACAGGCGGTATTCGTAGGCGCCCGCATCGACGTGGCCGCCCGCCAGGCTGAACGCGTCCTTCGTGGTCTGCGCGGTGGTCGTCGCGCCCCCTTGTGCCGTCACCACCTCGATGCCATTGCCGCTCGTGAGTGCGCCCAGGCCGCCGAGGTTGGCGACCTGCACGCTGGTCTTGCCGGTGGCCGTGCCGCCGTTGATCACCAGGCGGTCTGACGGACCCGTGCCGCTCAGGGCGGTGCCGAGCTTCAGTACGCCGTTGTTGCCGACGTAGTTGCCGTTGACCGTCAACGTCGCGCCCGCGGCGGTGCCCGCCAGCGACACCGTGCCGCTGTTGGCGAGCGAGGCCACCCTCTGGTCGTAGCCTGCAAGGTCCAGCGTGGCGCCCGCGGCCACGCTGTGTGCGGAAGCCGCGCTGAAGGTGTTCACCGCGCCTGCACGCAGGGTGCCCTGCGCCACGTTCGTTGCGCCGGTGTACGTGTTGGCACCCGCCAATGTCAGCGTGCCCGTGCCCTCCTTCGTCAGGAAGCCGCCGCCGCTGATTCCGCCACTCAGGGTGCCCGAGAACGCACCGGTGTCGACGACAGGGTCGTTCGTGCCCGTGAGCTGGATCGCGTTGGCGATGTTCACGCCATCGGCGCTGAAGCCCAGCGTGGTGCCGTCGTCCATCGCGAGCGCGCCCGTGCCCAGCGCCGCGCTGTTGCCGACGTCGAGCCTGCCTTCCTTCAACGCGGTGCCGCCCGTGTATGTGCTCGCGCCCGACAGCGTGAGCGTGCCGCTGCCGACCTTCACGACGGAACCGCCGCTTCCGCTGACGCCGCCGGTCAGCGTGTCGTTCGACCCGAGGCCGCCAAGGGTGAGCTTCGCCGCGCCGAGCGTGACCGTTCCCGCGCCCGACAGGGAACCGATCTCGATGCCGGCCTTGGACGTCACACCCGACATGTCGAGCGTGCCGCCGGTCTCGTTGCTGATCCGGGCGCCGCGCGCGGACGACGCGTCGCTGAAGCTCAACAGGCTCTTGTTGCCGTTGACGATGGTCGCGCTGCCCGCCGTGGCGTCCTGCAGGAAGTACACCGCCCCACCCTCGTTCGTGATGGTCGATGCGGCTGCGGTGCTGGTGCCGCTGAATTGAAGCGAGTTGACGCCGGGCGCCTGCCAGCCCGCGCCGTTGACGAAGAGCCTGGACGACGCCGCGGTCGCATCCGCCGAGAACGCCAGCACGTTGTTGGCATCGGCGGCGCCCGCGCGGCCCACGCTGTAGCTGTTGCTGCCGGCGCTGGCGCCGCTGGTGAAGGAAACCCTCGTGTCGTTGGTCTGCTGCTGCACGGCGCCGGTGCCCAGCGTGCCGAGACCGGCGACGGTGACGGTGGCACCGCCCTGCACCGTGGTGCCGCCTTCATAGGTATTCGGCGTGATGGCGGACAGCGTTCCGCCGGCCCCCGTGACCGTCAGGCCTCCCTTGCCGCCGATGCCGCCGACCAACGCCACGAGGTTCGAGCCCAGGTCCAGGGTGCCGCCCGCAGACCCGAGCGTGACTGCCCGGCTCGACAGCATCGGCGCCGAGCCCGTCGCAACGCGCAGCGTGCCTCCGTCGAGCGCAAGGCCGCCGCTCATGTTGCCCAGGTTGTTGTCCGCCGAGATCTGCAGCGTGCCGGCGCTCACCGTCGTGCCGCCGCTGTAGGTGTTCACGCCCTGGAGCGTGAGCGTGCCCGCACCGGTCTTCCTGAGCCCGTCGGTCCCCGCGATGACGTTGGACACGGTCGCGTTCCAGCCGGCGCTTGGGGCGCTGCCATCGCCCACGCGCACCTCGACCGGCCCCGGCGAGGCCTTGTCGGCCACCAGCGTGAGCGCGTCACCGGACAGCCTGTAGCCGTCGCTCGCGAACTGCATGCCCGTGGCCGACACGGCGCCGCCGGTGTTGTCGAGCGCCACGTTGCCGGCCGCGCCACCGAAGATCGCGAAGGCGGGCTGCGGCTGCATCACCGCGGTGACCGAACCCTTGTCGTCGGTCCAGTTCGGCTGCGTCAGGCTCCAGGTGCCGTTGCCGCCGCCCATCGCCGTCGAGCTGGCCAGGCCGTTGGCGTTCCAGAAGTTCAGTACGGCGGCAGGGCTGAAGCTGATCAGGTTGACCTGCTTGCTGCCCGTGAGGTATTGCAGCGAAAAGCTGCCCGCGGGCAAGCTCCCCAGCGCGATACCGCCGTTGGTCTGCGTGAGCGCCCCGCCGTAGCTGAACAGGTTGTAAAGGCCCAGGCCCATGGCGCCGGTGTCGGAGACATTCAGCGTGGCGCCGTTGAGCGCGAGGTTGCCGCCGACAGCGACGCTGTCGCTCAACCCGGGCACGGCACCGGTGCCTGGTGCGCCGAACTCGAAGTCGAGCACGCTGCCCTTGGCAATGCCGAGGTCGCCGTCGATGGTCAGCGTGCCGATGGAATTGCCCGGCGCCAAGTGCGCGCCCGAGGCAATGCTCACGTTGCCGCCGATGCGGCCGTGGCCGCCCAGGGTCGCACCCGAAGCCACGTTCATTGCGCCCGCAACACGAGCGCTCGACTTGGTGGCGTCGCTGCCCACCACCAGCTTGCCTGCGACAACGTCGGTGAGGCCGGTGAAGGTATTGATGCCGTCCAGCCACACCGTTCCTGCGCCCTGCTTCACGAGCGAGCCGCCGACGCCACTCACGACGCCGGAGAAGATCGCCTGGGTGCCGGCGCCCGAGCCGACGGTCAACGTCTTGTTGCCAAGTTGTACGGCGCCATCGCCGAGCAGATCGCCGATGATCATGTTTGCGGCGGCACGCCCCGTCGTGTCGAGAGTGGCACCGGCCAACACCGTCACCGTGCTGCCCGACACCAGCGAGCCCGCTCCTGAGAGCGCCAGCGTCCCCTCGGTGACCGTGGTGCCCCCCAGGTGCAGGTTGGTGCCGCTCAAGGTCAGGGTGCCCACGCCTTCCTTGACGAGCTCGCCGCCGCCGCTGATGCTGCCGGAGAAGGTGGTGCTCGCGCTGTCGGCGCCAACATTCAGGGACTTGATTCCAAGGCTCACCAGTCCCGCGCCGGCAAGCGAACCGATGCCGGTGCCGCTGCCGGTGATAGCCTGCAGGTCGAAAGTCGCACCGGACGTGACGGTCAAAGCGGTCGCGCGCGAGAGCGCACCCGATCCTGCCAATGCCAGCGTTCCCAAGGTGACCTGCGTCGGGCCCGTGTAGGTGCTTGCGCCTCGCAGCGTCAGGGTGCCGGCGCCGCTCTTGGCGATACCGCCCGCGCCTGCGATGACGCCGGAGAAGTCGCCGGCCAGCACACCTGCCGCGGTAGTGGCAAGCGTTCCCGTTCGGAGCGTTCCGCCGCCGAGCAAGTTGGCGATGGGGAAAACCGCGGACGCACGGTCGTTCAGGTCGAGCACGGCACCTGTGGCAATGGCTGTTTCGGACGCTGCTTGAGCCATGTTGCCGAAGGCACTGCCCGATATCTTCAGCGTGCCGAAGTTCACCCCGATCTTGCCCGGCGTCGAGTAAACGGCCTGGCTCGTGACCAAGTCAACGACACCTTGCTGACCGACAGCGCCGACGTTGAAGTCGCCGTCGAACCGGATGTTGCCGGTCAGGCCCAGTGTGGTGCCTGTCGCAGCCGAAAATGTGGCTGGCCCGGCAAGACGCACCTCGTTGCCGAGCGTCATCGAAGCGGTGCCACGAAGTTCGCCGTTGGAGATCGTCACGCTCGACGATCCCAGGGCGCCGCCATTGCCGATGGCAAGTACCCCTTGATCGAGGCGCGTACCGCCGCCGTAGGTGTTCAAGCCTGACAGGGTGAGCGCGCCCGCACCGGTCTTGGTGAGCGAACCACCACCTGACAGCACACCCGACATCGTCGCGCCGAGACCGTTGGTGTCGATGGCAGAACCGGCGCCTGAGAGCGTGGCGTCCATGCCCGTCACGAGTTGGGAGCCTGTCACCCGCAGCATGCCGCCAGCCCAGTTGAACGCGTCGGTGGCGCCAGCCTTCGCCGGGATCAGGCCGTTAACGCCGCCGACCTCGAGGGTGCCGTCGGTGTTGAGGTTGAGCGTGCCCGCACCGCCCGCTGCCGCGCCGAGTTCGATCTGAGACGATCGCACAGTGCCACCGTTGCCGACGGTCAGCGTAGCCGGCGCATTGAAACCCAAGACGAGGGAGGCCGCATCGAACACCGAGTTGGCACCGTCTACCGATATGGTGCCCAAACCGCCGACCCCAGCAAACGTCCTGCGGATCGTCAGTGCTGCCCCGTTGCTTACGGACAAAGAAGCCCCGGGCACGTCAAGCTGGAGGAATGCGGCTTGGCCTTCGGAACCACTGCCTGAGAGCTGCAACATCCCCGGCGTCGCGACGCGAACTGTATCGAGAGCCGTCGGTGCCACGCCGCCGCTCCAATTGCTTCCAGCCAGCCAGTCGCCGGCAACGGGAGACACCCAGTCGATGACCTGTGCCTGTACTGGCAGTGCGGCAGCCCCGAGCAATGCCGCGCCGAACGCCAGAACGCAGCCGAGCCGCGGTCCCCCGCCCCCCGATGATTTCGCGACTTCGGAAACAGCCTGGCGCGCGCCTGTGCGGCGGTTGATGACGATGCGGTGGGTATGGTTCATGAAAAATCTACGCTCCCTGTAGTTCGGCTTGAATAATGAAAATTGAACACAGTCGCGGCCCGCCGCGGCAAGCCGACCGGAATGCGTTCGAAGAAGAGATGCCGAGCGCTGCAGCCACGGTCCTCATGGCTCGATGCATCCGGTTCCCTGGAAGCTGTAGCCTTCACCGCGCACAGCAACGATCGGCAACTTCTGCCCGCAGGCCTGTTCGGCCTTGCGGCGCAGCCGCGAGACAGTGACGTCGAGGTTGCGTTCGTAGACTTCCAGTCCCGGGCGCCCCATGGCCACGAGCAGCGTGGTGCGATCGACGACTTCGCGCGGCCGCGCGATGAGGCTGTGCACCAGCCGCGCCTCCGAGCTCGAGAGCTGCACGCGCTGGCCGTCGGGGGCCAGCAGCACCCAATCGGTACTTTGGAAGCGCCAGGGGCTCGGCACGGCCGGTCCCGCGGCCAGTTCCACGCCAGTTTCTTCCGCATCTTTTTCAGCCGGTTCGCGCACGCCCTGCGCCTCCTGGCTGCGCTGCAGCAGGTTGCGCAGCACCATCTCCAGTTCCCGCAGGTTCACCGGCTTGACGAGGTAGTAGTCGGCGCCCAGGCCGA
Organism: Variovorax sp. OK212; assembly: GCF_900112425.1. Classification (GTDB taxonomy): domain Bacteria; phylum Pseudomonadota; class Gammaproteobacteria; order Burkholderiales; family Burkholderiaceae_C; genus Variovorax. Next base: position 42,700 of record NZ_FOLP01000027.1, read on the forward strand.
GTCCGCGCAGGCGGTCGTTCGCCAAGCCGCGCGCGGTGAGCATCACGATGCGCATGGCGCTGCGCGACCGCAAGCGGGCCAGCACGGCAAAGCCGTCTTCACCCGGCAGATTGACGTCGCACACGGCTGCGTCGAAGTCCTGGCGCGCCAGTTCGGCGTCGACCTCTTCGGCGCTTGCCACCCCGCGCGCCGGCATGCCGACGCCGCACAGGTAACGCACCAGCGTGTCGCGCAAGTCGTCGTCGTCCTCGATGACGAGCACGCGGATCACGCCTGCCATCCGAAACCTCGCTGATCTGAGTTCACCGCTGGGTCTCCATCCTCGCGCGCCTGCGGGTCGTCGCTTGCCAGCCGCGGCAGCGTCAGCGTGAGCACGGCACCGCCTTCGGGCCGATTGGCCGCGGTGACGCTGCCGGCGTGGAGCCTGGCAATCCGCCGCACCATGTGCAGCCCCAGGCCGATTCCGGGGAGGCGCCGCACGCCCTCCGCGCGATAGAAGCGTTCGAACACGTGCGGCAGGTCTTGCGGCCTGAAGCCGGGGCCCTGGTCGCACACCTGGATGCGCACGCATGAGGTAGCGCCGGCATGCCCGGTGGTGTCGCGCAGGTCTTGCCGGAACCCGGCACGCACGAACACCTGCGACTGCGCAGGCGCGTACTTGACGGCGTTGGTCAGCAGGTTGTCGACGGCAATGTGCAGCAGCGTCTCGTCCGCCAGCACGGGCAGCTCGGGTGCGTCGAGCGCCAGCGAAATCCGCCCGCGGGCGTTGCCTTCGTTGTGCTCCCCGATCTTCTCGCCCAGGAAATCGGCAAGCTCGATGGGCACCGGGCTCATCTTCTCGCTGGAGGCTTCGAGCCATTCGTCGGCCAGCAGGGTGTCCACCAGGTCGCGCATGCGCAGCACCGTGCGCGTGATCTTCTCTGCCTCGCTCTTCACCTCTTCGCGGGCCAGCCCCAGGCGCTCGTCCGAAAGCATCTGGGCCACGCCGCCGATGGTGCCGAGCGGCGTGCGGAACTCGTGGGAGACCATGGCAAGCAAGCCCTTCTGCTCGCGCAGCGCGAGCGTCAGTTGCTCGTGCGTGCGTTGGTGGTCCGTGACTTCCTGGCGCAGGTCGCGGGTGCGCTCGTGCACGCGTTGCTCCAGCCGCGCGCCATGGCGCCGGGACAGCGCGAGCGCCTTGCGTTCACGGTGGCGCACGCGCCAGCCCATCGCGAAGAAGAAGGCCAGCACGTGAGCGATGGCGGCCATCGCGTAGCTGTATTGCGTTGCCAGCGTGAAAGGCAGCCACTGCAGGTTCTTGGCAAAGTGCATCACTCCGGTCAGCAGGTACACCGAGTAGCCGACCAGGGTCGGCCAGGCGTGCCTGTTGCGGCGCAAGAGCACGGCGCACAGCGCCACGACGCAGACCGCAAACAGCACCCACAGCACATTCAGCGCAACGGCAATGCGCCCGTACCAACCCGCCACGGCCATCACGCAAGCCAGGCCGCAAGCGAATGCGAGCGCCTTGAACACGCGGTCCATGCGCGGAAACTGGCGCGCCATGTCGAGCAGGCTGCGTGCGAAGGCGAAGGCGGCCGCGCTGTGAAGGCACAGCGAGAAACTGTGCAGGCGCACGGCGGCGACCGGGCTGTCCTGGAACCACAGCGAGGCCTGCAGGTTCTCGGAGGTCGCAAACAGCAGTGCGAGCGTCAGGAGATAACCCGCATAGCCGATGAAGCGCCGGTCGGGCAAGGCCATGCCCATCATCAGGCTGACCATGGCCATGAGCAGGACCATGCCGACCACGGCAGCGCCCGCAGCGGTGATCTGCTGCTGCACCGCTGCGAGTTCGCGCAGCGGCGACACCCCCCCGATGAGGCTCAACGCCCGGTCACCCGCCAGGCGCACCCAGACCCAGCGCGGTTGCGCATCGGGCAGTTCAGGCAGGCGCACCGCCGGAAGGGACCACGGCAGCTCGCGCGCCGAGCCCGCGCGCATGCCCCCCAGTTCGCGGTGCACGAGCGCCGTGGCTCCGTCGGCACCCTCCCCCGGCAGCCATACGTCGAGGTAGTCCGCATACCGGGCCCCCAGCCGCAGCCACCAGCCGCCCTTCAGCGGATGGGCGGCCTCCTCCTGTGTCGCCTGGATCTGGAAGCGCAACCACCATGCGCCGGACGAATAGCCGCCGTTGAAGCCGTCCTCGATCGGTTCGAACTGCTGCGCGTATGGAGGCGACGCAACCTGCTGCTGGGTCAGTTGGCCGGTGGGGTCGTGGAACGCCTGCAGATGACCACCGAAGTTTCGTTCGCTGAAGCTCAGCTTCGGGTCGAGCCGCAACGCGGGGACATCGGCGCGGCTGGGCGTGACCAGGAAAACGAGCGACAGGAGCGCAAGCCCTGCGATCACGCGCAGGACGCCCAGCCACTTGAATGCCGCTGTCTTCAACACGCGCGGCCGACCCGCACCTGAATATGTGTACGGTCCAGCGACGCCTGCGCAGCCGCGCGAGCAGCCTCCTCATTGAATGCAAAAAGACTCATCCACCCTCTCGAATTAGTTACTTCGTCGCATCCCACAGGCCTGAGACGGGAGGAGACGTTCTTCTTCTTTTTGGCGAACCCACGCAGGTGCATGAGCCCATCGCAGTCCGACGGCTTGCGCACCCTATCAAGGCTTGGCGTCACCGTGCTTGGCGAGCGGCATTTTGCGACGGCTTGCCGGGCCTGGCACCTTACTTTTTCTTGCAACGCCACCTGATCTGCGCAAAGTGGTGGCGTGGTGCGGGGGTGTCAGGCAACCGGGCTTGGGTCGGAGCGGTACCTGACACCAAGCGGATCCTATGCCGCAACTTGAAGTCGCTGCTTCAGATCTGCGGCATGCGATCCGCGCGCTCGGACAACAGGCTCAGCGCCGCGCGCACTAGGAAATGTCTGATAAAGAGCACGCTTTTGCATGAAGAATCGCCCCCTGCCGAGGAGCAAGAGCGATGGGTCAGATCAGCTTTGCGGATGCGGAGCAAGCGGGCAAGAGGAAGAAGACAAGGCGCGAAGTCTTCCTTCCGAAATGGAACTCGTGGTCCCGCGGAGGGCGCTGCTCAAGGTCTCGCGAAACACAAGCTAGTCTGGGTGCTTTTGAGGATCTTCAGAATCGCAGGACTGCAGTATCTGAAGGAGTTGCTTCGAAGCCCTGATAATTGAACTCCACAAACCAGGTTGTTTCATGTGGCCGGCACATCTCGCGCCGGAGACCCGCGGGCGCTACCAGCACTTCAAGAACCCGCATGACCACTGTTCGCGTGAAAGACAATGAGCCCTTCGAAATCGCTTTGCGGCGATTCAAGCGCACGATCGAAAAGGTGGGTCTGCTGACGTTGATTCGCGCACGCGAGTTCTACGAGAAACCTACGACGGAGCGCAAGCGCAAGAAGGCTGCGGCCGTCAGTCGCCAGCGCAAGCTCGTCCGCTCGTCGCAGTTGCCCAAGAAGATGTATTGATCCAGCACTGAGTTGCAAAAGCCCGCGTGGCCGTCCAGCGCGAAGTTTTATGGGGCTCGGAATGGTCTACGTCCGGCTGGTAGCAGCCAATGATCCTCGTCGTCAGCGGGGCCGCGATGAACCAGGGGCTGGGACATCGAGCGGGCCGTGCTGGCGCAGCAGTTCCGCCGTGGCGCTCTCCTCGAGCGAGTAGACACCCCGCTTCTCCTTCCATGACGAGCGACTTGTCCTGAAGGCTCCAAGCGCTGCCTGAACGTTGGAGCGACAAACCCGATCGGGATGGCGTTCTAGGTCGACGTATACGACGTCAAGCGTCGCGCGACTGACGCTGACAGGATGGCCGCTTAGGCCAAACAGATAAGGATAAGCGGCGCTTTCTACCGGGCCGACAACATGAGGCGGGCCTGCGCGAGCATCTCAAGCGGCTTCGGCGTGAAGCTGCGGCGGCCGCCGCCGCAGCAGCTGCCTCGGGCACGACGGCCAAGCCGCCCCGCGCCGGCCGCGTCGCAACCCGTTCCCCGATCGCTTGCGCCGTGTGGAACACCACCACGAGCCCGAGCGCACCGACTGCCTGGAGCCCGGCCGCGGGCGCTCGATGACGCGCATCGGACGGGAGGTCAGCGAGCGCTTGGACAGCCGAACCTGCTGGCCTCCATCCTCGTGTTGCCTCGCTACGGGGTCGACATGCTGCAGCTTGAGGTGCCGATCCATGTTCTGCTGGTTGCGTTGCAGGCCATGAAGCACTGCGGGCACGCCGTGCCGACGATCTCTGAAGACGTTCAGGAAACCTGCTTGCAGAGGCTGGCGGCAACGATGAGGTTCATCGAAGGCGTACCGCCAGACCTCGTCGAGCATATGGTTACGAAATCCTGCGTCGACCACCCCGAGCGCTACCTGCTGGCGTTCGTGTACGCTACCTAGGCGAGCACGACCTGTTGCGCGTGCGCACTGACGCCGAAAAGTTCTTGCTGCTGGCGCCTTCAACCTCGTGGAGTGCGTTGCCTACATCGGAGCACTACTGCAGTGCGAGTGAACTGCGTGCGCCGGTCAAGATGGGACAACTGGACGCTCACGCCGAGCCTCACGTGCCGCTTAGACTGCGCCCGGCGCGTGGCCCGCGACCTCTGTACGAGACATTGATGCCGACACACCGAAGCGCTCGCCAACGCCCGACGCACGCTCGCTTGCCGGATGGCCTGCGTCGAACGAAAGTGCGGCAAGTTACGCCCTCCGACGAGGAGGGCTCAGCCCAGCGCGGAAGTTCCGGGCGGCAGCGCTTGCGCACCTGTGAAAAGTCCACCGCCCCTGATCGAGGACTGCGGGTCACTTCGGTCAACTGGAGATCGACAGACCCAAATCAACCGCTTTCGGGACCTCGGCGTCTCGCGGGCGGAGACGATCAACCCCGGACGGGAGGTCAACGCTGCCTTCCCTTCGTCCTCGCGAACTGGCCGCAACGCTCCTGGGTGGTGTCGACTGCATCCTCGACGTACCGGACTATTGAAGACTGCATCAATCTTCGTTCCATCGCGGCGTTGCATCGCGCACGTGGACAATCGCCGCCGAGCGCGTGTGCACGCCGATTTTTGCGAAGATGCTTGATACCTGGTTGCGAACCGTCTTGTCGCTCTTGCACAGTTGTCGTGCGATCGCTCGGTTGTCCAGGCCGAGTGCCACAAGGCGCAGGACACTACGCTCTGCCTGCGTCAGTTCCCCGTCGCCATTTGGCTTCAAGGCATCCGCCGGAGCGGAACCCAAGAAGCTTCGGACCTCGGCCAGAAAAACGTCCCACGCCGGCTCGCTGTCGAGCAGAACGTGATTGTCGCTGTCCAGCGGCACGAAGCGCGCGCCCGGGATGAGTGCCGCCAGCCGCAGGCCTTCGTCGAATGGCACACGTGCATCGCCTCGCGCATGGAGCACCAACGTGGGCAATTGCACTTGGCGTGCCAACTCAGTCACGTCCACCCGATGGAACGCGTCGAGGGTGCGAGCGGCGTTCTCGGGGCTTGCGGTCAAACGTTCGAGTTCGTTCCACCATTGGTGTTGCTCCTGCGTGCCACCAGGAATGAACTGGTTGGTGAACACCTGTCGAAAGGCGGCGCTGTCGCGTCCCCAGCCCACGCGAATCAGGTTCACCAAGGTCTCGGCTTCCAGCCGCTGCGTGTCGTTGTTGGCACGTTGCAGCGCGCCGCGTGCATAGGCGCCGGCCAGGACCAGGTGCGACACGCGGTCGGGATGCCGCACTGCGTAAGCCACCGCGACGGCGCCACCTTGCGACATGCCGATGAGCGGGAAGCGGCGCAGGGCCATGCTGTCGACCACGGCTTCGAGATCCCCGACCCAAGCGTCGAGCGAGAAATCGGTTACGGCGTTATCGGACAGGCCGCAGCCCCGTTGGTCGTATCGAATGTACTGGTGACCTCGTCCGAGTTCGCGAAGCCAGGGCCCCCAGACAGGACTGTGCAGATCATGCTCCACATGGCTGAGCCAATGCGCCGCACGCACCAACGGCGCCCCGGACCCGATCGACGCAATGGCAATGCGCGTGCCATCGGCGCCGATGCAAAAGCGCAAGCTCTGGCGCAGTTTTGGCGGCATGGTCGAAGGGGAGGGCATGCAGAATTGTCTCGCGTCTGGGACGCATGTCCTATGGCTTTGTCCCTGCGGCATGCGCGGGCCACGTGCTTGGGACATGCGCCTCATGCTTGCGAACCCGCAGAGGTAGACGCTCTATCGACGTCGACACGACGGATCGTTTCAAAGGAATCGCCATGACCACCTGCACCGCCACGCCCGACATCGCGCGCTATGCCAGAACCATCGACGCCTCCAAACGCGTGCGCTGGGACATCGACCGCGACGTGATTCGCGGGCGCACCTTCGACTTGGCGCACATCTTCCTGCCGGACGGCCTGTCGCTGGCCGATGAGCTGCCATATCTGGCGCCAGCCGAGCATCGCTTCCTGAGCCAAGTCCAGGGCCGCACCTACGCCAACATGTTCGGTCTGGTCGAAAGATTCATCGGTGCAAAGATGCTGGAGGTCAGTCGCGATCACTGGCTGGGCAATCAGACGGCGCTCGAAGCGATCGTGCGCTTCACCGACGAGGAACTCAAGCACCAGGAACTGTTCCGCCGGCTGGAACTGCTGGCGGGTGCTCACATGCCCGTGGGCTACCGCTTCGATGTAGTCCCCAACGACGTCGCCACATTCGTGCTCGGCAAGTGCACGTGGGCTGTGCTCGCGTTGACTTGTCACATCGAGCTGTTCTCACAGTCTCACTACCGCGCCAGCATCGATGCGGCCGAGCATCTGTCGCCACTCTTCAAGGACGTTTTCTTGTTCCACTGGAAAGAAGAGTCCCAACACGCAATCATCGACGAACTGGAGTGGGAGCGTGAAGACTCAAAGCTGACGAGTGAAGTGCAGCGCGACTTGGCAGTGGACGACCTGATTTCCCTGGTCGGCGGCGTCGATGGGATCTTGCAAGGCCAGGCCAAGGCCGATGCAGCGTATTTTCTGAGCGTCTGCGGCATGGGCTGGGACCGTGCACGTACCGAGCAGGTGAACGCCACCGTGTTGAAGGCGTATCGCTGGCAGTACATCGTCTCCGGTGCGCTGGAGCCACGGTTTCAGGAGGCGCTCGCGAAACTGGTCAGCGCGGAGCAGTCGGCTCGCATCCAAGCGGCGCTGGGTCCGTTGAGCTACGCGGTGCCTGCCCGCACAACGCCGCACTGACGCTTCGCCCGGCATCAACTACTCTGAGATGCGAATGGACGCGTCGGTCTTGTTGCCAAGAGCGGACACCCCTTCAAGGGGTACATCGGCGGGCTGCCGTCGTGATCAGAGCGCTCATCACATGTGCGGAACGGTCGCACCGGAGCAGGAGGCCCAGGGGAATCCGCGCAACTTCGGCGGTCTTTGGTTCAGAACGCTTGGTCCAGAGCGAGGACATGCGGCGTTGTCCCGCAGAGCGCCGTTGAAATGCGGCGCGTACATGGTGCACGTTACCGCTTCAGGTTTCGACATCATGGCCTGAGGGGCTGCCGGCGAGCAACACTACCTCGGCCAACTTCCCGATCTGGTCTTGGTGAAGACGCGCAAGTTTCTCCAGCTTCTTTCGTCCCACCGACAGGAGGTGAACCTCGACCTGCCGCCGGTCCGTCGTGCTGGGTTTTCGCTTGACGAGGCCAGCCTCCTCGCATCGCGAAACAAGCGCGACCACGCCGTGAAGCTGGGCCTGCAAACGCTCAGCAATCTCGCTGACCGTAGCCCATTCGCGGCCGGGAAAGGCCTGCGTGTGCAGCATCAGTTGGTACTGGAGGATGGTGACGCCTTCTGCGCGCGCGGCATCCTCGCTGAAGCGCAAGAAGCTGCGCAGCCTGAATCTGAAGTCGGAGAGCGCTTCGAGGCGCTGCTTCTCGATGCTGCGCTGTTGACTGGCCATTGACATTTTCCGCGTGTTATTTGTTCGAGGCGGTCAATGTAGCAGTGGCGCCCAGGCGCACAGAGGGTAATTACTCACAGTGTGATCTATTAAACCTCATAGCATGAGGTACCTGTCTGCAACCTGACTGATGGGGCTTAGCGCCCCGAGCGCTGCCTGTTGCGTGCATTCCTCCTTCGTCCCGTGCCGCTGTCGAGCGGCAGCGCGCGGCGAACTCCATTCATCGGAAAGAGAAATTGCCCATGCGGATCCAAAGCCAGAAGACTTTCTTCTCCGGCGTCATGTTCACCTGTGTCGGAGCGGCCTTTGCGATCGGGGCCAACAACTACAACGTGGGCAGTGCGGCTCGCATGGGACCGGGCTATTTCCCACTGATCATCGGGACCCTGCTCACGGTGCTGGGCTTGGTGGTGACCGCCAGCGCGTTCACGCTGAAGACGCCCGACGGCGACCCTGTCGGAAAGATCGCCTGGAAGCCCCTGGGCTTCGTCATCGGCGCGAACCTGCTGTTCGGCGTGCTGCTGGCGGGGCTGCACAACATCGGACTACCGGCAATGGGCTTGATCGTCGCGATCTACGCGCTCGTCGTCGTCGCCTGCATGGCGGGGGCAAACTTCTCGATGAAGCTCTCGCTGATCCTCGCGACGGTTCTGGCCATCGGCAGTTACCTCACCTTCATCGTCGGCCTGAAACTGCAGTTCCAGGTCTGGCCGACCTTCATCAGCGGCTGAATTAGGAGCGAGCGCCATGACCGACTTGATCAACAATCTCTCGCTCGGCTTTGCAACGGCCGTGTCGTTGCAGAACATCCTCTACGCATTCATCGGTTGTCTGCTGGGTACGCTGATCGGTGTCCTGCCGGGCATCGGCCCGACGGCGACCATTGCCATGTTGCTGCCTGCCACCTACGCGCTGCCGCCGGTAGCGGCGCTGATCATGCTGGCGGGCATCTATTACGGGTCGCAGTACGGCGGATCGACCACCGCAATCCTGGTGAACCTGCCTGGAGAGTCTTCTTCCGTGGTCACGGTGATCGACGGCCACCAGATGGCCAAGCAAGGACGTGGAGGGCCTGCGCTCGCGGCGGCCGGCTTGGGGTCGTTCTTCGCAGGCTGCGTGGGCACGCTGATTCTTGCCGCTTTCGCGCCGCCGCTGACGGAGATCGCCTTCAAGTTCGGTCCGGCCGAGTATTTTTCGCTGATGATCCTCGGCCTCATCGGCGCCGTGGTGTTGGCATCGGGTTCGCTGATCAAGGCGATCTGCATGATCATGGTCGGGCTGCTGCTGGGGCTTGTGGGCACTGACGTCAACTCCGGTGTGGCGCGCTACAGCTTCGACATTCCGGAACTAACGGACGGGCTGGGGTTCATCGCGATCGCCATGGGTGTGTTCGGCTACGGGGAGATCATTGCCAACTTGGCCAGGCCGGAAGATGAGCGCGAAGTGTTCACAGCGAAGGTCAAGGGCCTGATGCCAACCAAAGAAGATTTCAAGCATATGTTTCCCGCGGTGCTGCGCGGCACTGCGCTGGGCTCGTCGCTCGGTATCCTGCCTGGCGGCGGGGCACTGCTGTCCGCCTTCGCTGCGTACACACTTGAAAAGAAGATCAAGCTCAAACCCGGCGAGGTCACTTTCGGAAAGGGCAACATCCGCGGCGTGGCTGGGCCGGAGGCTGCCAACAACGCGGGCGCGCAGACCTCGTTCATCCCGATGCTCACGCTGGGCATTCCGCCCAATCCGGTGATGGCGCTGATGGTAGGCGCGATGACCATCCACAACATCCAGCCCGGCCCCCAGGTGATGACCAGCAACCCAGAACTTTTCTGGGGTCTGATCGCCTCGATGTGGATAGGCAACTTGATGCTGGTGATTCTGAACCTGCCGCTCATCGGGCTGTGGATCAAGCTGCTGACGATTCCCTATCGCTGGCTGTTCCCGGCCATCGTGCTGTTCTGCGCGATCGGCGTGTACTCGACCAACAACAACGTCTTCGACATCTGGCTCGTGGCCATCTTCGGCGTGGTGGGCTATACCTTCATCAAGCTGGGATGCGAGCCCGCGCCGCTGCTGCTGGGCCTGATCCTCGGGCCGATGATGGAAGAGAACCTGCGCCGCGCGCTGCTATTGTCGCGCGGTGACTGGAGCGTGTTCGTGACGCGGCCGATCTCGGCGGGGTTGCTGGTTGCCGCGGTCATCCTGATGTTGATCGTGCTGCTGCCTTCTATACGTTCCAAGCGTGAGGAAGCGTTCGTGGAAGAAAGCTCATAGCTCACGTCGATTCAAATGGCTTGTCAGCTCAAGTCGGGAGGACGTACGCTTCTGCGTTCGACCGAGTGCAATTGCCAGCCTCAGGATGGCGCGGGCGAACATTCTTTGATCGACCATTGAGATGACAGAGGGCGCTGCGCTTTGATCGGGCGCCAATTCTTATTTGCCGCGTTCATCGCCTGCCGGTGTTTCAGGCGTCGCATGATGCTTTGGCGCTGCGCCCGCTTGGGGGGCGGGAGCAAGGTCTCCAGCAAGCACCTCGGCCCAATCACGCATGGCCGTATCGAGGTAAGGCGCGAAATCGTCGGCGTTCGTTCCTGCGCGGCGTGCAGGATCTTGACCCACGTGTGCTGCACTCGAACTGCCTGTGGTGCACACCAGGTCTGACGGGCTTGGGCTGAGCGGGCGACGGGTCCCGCGCTGACACTACGGACAAGGGCACCGAAGTGGAGGGCTCTCTGAACCTGTGTTGTCAAACCATCGAAAGATGCGCGAACGGTAGTCTCTGGTCGTTCGCACGTGCAGAAATCCCGTCGTGGCGACGCCCAAGTCGTTGACTGGAATCCCTGCCGCCCTAAGCGCGCTCAGCTCCGCATCTGGGCTCGTCTCATAGGGTAGCTTGAGGGTGGTAGTGGGTCGGTGATAGGTGCCCTTGTTCATCGTCGTGCCTCGTCATTCTTTTGGGCGTGAGTTGATCGCGACGCGTCGGCCCCATCAATCCTGCTTTTATGTGAGGCGCTCGGAACACGTTTCGCTCTTTTGGGCTATTCGTGCTGAAGGAACTGCTTTGGGCGTGGGGGCAACGCCTAGGTGAAGAGCCCGGTCAATGGCTCTCTTGGTGCGCAGGTGACGTAGTAGCCGGGAGGGCAGCGCGTGGTAAGGCGCCCGCATCCCGAAATGGAGGCCGCGCGCCAGCATGCGCGCCTGAGGTGGCAATGCAAGCAACGGTCGAAGCACCCGCCTTGACGCCGATTGAGCGACGAGTCAGGAGCGGAAGCCGACGCGGCGATGGTCGGCTGCCGCCTGCGCTGGCGCCACACTCGAATGAATTCAGTGACGCCCGAGCGGGGCGCCACTGTAACTTGCCGCCTTGCTCTCGACATGCAGCGGGCGAGCCGCCCGTCGTCCGTGCTCCCAGGTGGTTTCGTCTCGTCGCGCCTGCTGCTGGACGGCGCCGAAGTACACGAGCGTCTCGCGTGTGATTGTTGCAAATGTTGCAAAAACGTTCATCCCGAAGGTTATAGACGCGCTTTTAGTAACGATTAGTCTCCAAATTCCAACGAATAACGATCGGAGACATCAGCATGATTCCTTGCTTGCGAAACCCGCACTTGGGTCGGCATTCCGCGTCTGGCTTGATCCGCCATGGCGACGCACGGGCGTGGGGACAACTCAATGTCCAGCCATTCGCCTTTCAGCATTCCCTGTCCAGTCATCCTCTTCTGTCCATCGAGCGATTGGCGCGCCTTTCCGAGCGCGCCTTCGACCGTGACCACTACAAGCGCTACTTCACGCCTTGCGAGCTGAGGGTGCCGCGCGAGCAACTGAAAAAGCAGTTTCGGGAAAGCATCGAGCAGATTGGCGAAAACGGGAAGTGGGTGGCACTCCACTACATCGACGAGATGGACCCTGAATATGCAGACCTGTTCGACCTGCTGCTGGCCGACATCGAGGAAATCATCGAGATTCCGGTGCGAAGCCAGATGACCTGGGGGAGCCTATCGGTGTTCATGAGCGCGCCCGGCCTTGCCGTGCCCTACCACTTCGACCACGAGACCAACTTCCTCATGCAGATCAGTGGGGAGAAAGACCTGCACCTGTATCCCCGAGAGCACGGCAGCCTCACCGCGCCTGAGATCGAGGACTTCTACCGCCACAACCCAGTCGCCGGCATCTACCGCGAGGAGCTCGAGCAAGCCGCGACCGCTTTCCTGCTCAAACCAGGAATCGGTGTGCATCATCCGCCGCTGGCACCGCATCGGATTCGGAACCGAGATGACGTTTCAGTGAGCCTGTCGGTGTACTTTTCGATGCCGGAGATGGAGGAGCGTGGGCACGTCTACCAAGCGAACTACTGCATGCGAAAGCTCGGGCTTCGCCCCCGAGCCCCAGGCGAATCCGCGCTTGCTGATGGCATGAAAATCAAATTCATGCGTGCGTTGTCGACCTCGCACCCGCGCACCCATGACGAGCTTCTCTACTCCGGCGTGTCTCGCCTTGCCGCGCCCTTCAAGTGGGCCAAACAGCTGCGGCAACGGGCCTAGGGACAATTCCGCTGCCAGTGGCCCATGCGCCTTTGAATCGACCCCATCTAGACAACGACAGAGTTATACGAATGCTTATCCAGAATTCGCCTTCACAGCAGCACGCGACGCTCAATCAGGCGCATGGGTCGAACCGAGACAACAATCCGAGTCCCACAGTATCTGGCCTGCGAACAAGTCGGATTTCAGCCTCAACCACATCAGCCCACTCAGGCTCAATTTCCACGAGCATCCGTTGTTGCAGCTATCGGCGCTGGCGGACCTTGCCAAGTACCTGGCCCCGTTGAAGCAATGCCGTTTCGTGCGCCCGGGCATCACGCAGGCATCAAATTTCGAGCACGATGCCCAGGATCCACTCGGCAAGAGCATCCACGAGTGTTCGAACGCATCCACGAGCCGGAGTCCTGGGTGGCGCTCTGCAACATCGAGACGCATCCCGTGTACGCTGCATTGCTACACCAGATCATCGACGCGGTGCGCTCTGAGATCGAGCGAGAAGCCAGGCATCTTCCTGGTAACGGGCTTTATCTTCCTGTCGGCGCCACCCTCCATCACGCCGTTTCACATTGACCGCGAGAACGACTTCTGGCTGCAGCCCATGGTCGCAAGACTATGAGCGTGTGGGACCGAAACGACCGCACGGTCGTGGGTGCGCCGGCTGTGGACGACTTCATCGTCGGACGAACGCTCGAAGGCGTGCGCCTGAAAGAAGAGTATCGCTCGCGCGGCTTCCACTTTGACACCACGCCGGGCGGTGGCATTTACTTTCCAAGCACCATGCCGCACCTGACTCGTTCCGAGCCACCTTGGGTCACGGCCAATGACGGCGTGTCGGTGTCGCTGGGGGTGGCGTTCTACACCTCAGTCACCCGGCGCCATGCGCCATGCACAGGTAGATCAGGCGAACCGCTTTCTGCGAAGGGCACTAGAGGTTTCGCCCGCAGCGCTGGGGCAATCGGACCTGCGCGACACGCTGAAGGTGCCGTTCGGGCACCTGCTAGGTGCTGCGCGCTACAAGCGGTTCAACAATCCGGAGCCATTGGGCGCGTACTGACCTGGCACGCGTAGCGTCCGTCCGACGAATCGTCGAAAACGCACCACGCTGCTCTACGTAGCTCTGAGCATGGCCTGCGCGCGTTGGATGGTGGACGCTGGCGTGAAGAATTCCAATGTCCGGTTTGCGGACGTCGGCGTCGCTGTGAGGAACGCCGGCAGAGTCAACCCATCACGTCCATTTTTGCTGTCGGGTCGAAACGTCTTCATTCACGTTTCTTGTAGATCACCGGAGCTTGCCGAAAGCTACTATGTGTCTTATGTTAAGTTTAATCGCGCTCAGACAACTTTGAGCCACGCGCTTGGGCCGTTCTCGGCGGACGATTTGTGCCGGCACCGAGCGCGCCTCACCGTGAGGTGGCCATACGCCACGATCTGCCCTCTCGGAGCCATACTGGCCCAAGCGCAGGGGACTCCAACAGCTTGCGCTCATTCGCCGGCTTTTGCGGCGGCCATCGAATGGGGAAGCCGCGCCAGCAGCGTGTCGATCACCACGCGCACTTTCATGGGGAGGGTGCGCATGCGCGGCCAGACCGCATGCAGCTCGTAGCCGAAGGGCTCGGGCTCGTCGAACACGCGCACCAACCGCCCCGCGGCGACGTGGCCCGCAGCCATCCAGACCGGCACGCGCGCCAGACCCCAGCCCGCGACGGCGCCGTCCATCACCACGTCGAGCGCATCGCAGACGAAGCGCGATTCGACCTCGAACGGGACCGATGCAGCGGCGCCGTCGGCGGAGGCGAAGCGCCAGGGCTGTCGCCACCCCTGGCGCGCATAGCCCACGAAGCGATGCGATTCGCGTTGCACCAGCAGATCGTCGAACGAGGTCGGCCGTGAATGCTTCGCAAGATAGCCGGGTGACGCATAGACGGCCATCACTTGCCGCCCCAGCGGCCGCGCCGCCAGCGTGGTGCTGTCGTCAAGCACGCCGCTGCGGATGGCCAGGTCGATGCCCTCCTCGATCAGGTCGGCCCGCCGGTCGCTGTAGGCGATGTCGAAGCTCAGCTGCGGATACCGCTCCCCCAGTTCGAACAGCAGCGGCGCGATCAGCAGCCGCCCGATGATGACGGGCATGGTGAGCCGCAAGCGCCCGACGGGTTCCTGCCGCCCGGCCTCCAGCTCTTCGCCCGCAGCTGCTAACTCGGCCAATGCCCGCCGGCAGCGTTCGTAGTAGGCGTGCCCCTGCTGCGTCAGCGCATGGCTGCGCGTGGTGCGGTGAAAGAGCCGTGTGTCGAGCCGGGCTTCAAGCCGGGCCACGCTCTTGCTCACCGCGGACCGTGTGAGCTTCAGCTTGTCGGCCGCCACGGAGAAATTGCCGGCCTCGGCCACCGCCACGAAGACTTCAATGCCGTCCAGGGGTTCGCTCATTGGCGAATTGTATTCGCTGATCTAGCGAAAAAGACGATCCACCAGGGAAGGTTGCGCACCAATAGGATGAAGCACATCCACAACATCCATTGAAAGTGGTGCCCGCAATGACAAGAACGATGCAACGTTGGCAGATCGAATCCCTGGACCTGCGCAGCCTGAAACAGGTCGAAGCCCCGAAGCCCACGCCTGCCCTCGGGCAGATCCTGGTCCGCACGCAGGCGGTGTCACTGAACTACCGCGATTTGATGATCACGGGCGGCACCTACGCGTGGGCGCCGCCCCTGCCCTTCACGCCCTGCTCCGATCTGGCCGGCGTCGTGGAGGTCGTGGGACCGGGCGTGACACGCTGGAAAGGCGGCGAGCAAATCATCAGCACCTTCGTGGCGGGCTGGCTCGACGGCAAGACGCCCACCGGCACCTTCTCGCTCGGCGGCCCCGGTCCGGGCGCGCTCGCCTCGCATGTGCTGATCGACGAGCAATGGGCCGTCGAGGCGCCCCGAACGCTGAATGCCGACCAGGCCTCGACCCTGCCCTGCGCCGCACTGACGGCGTGGTTCTCCTACTTCGAGGAAGGTTCGCTCAAGGCCGGCGACACGGTGCTGATCCATGGCACGGGCGGCGTCGCGCTGTTCGGCCTGCAGTTCGCGCGGATGCACGGCGCGACGGTGATCGTCGTGTCCGGCGGCGCCGGCAAGCGCGACAAGGCGCTGGCGCTCGGCGCCTCGCATGTCATCGCACGCGACGCCGACTGGCCAGCCGAAGTCAGGCGTCTGACTGAGGGTCGCGGAGCCGATCACGTGCTGGAGACGGTAGGCGGCACCAACCTCGCCCGCTCGCTGAGCGCCGTGGCGCAAGGCGGACGGATCTCGCTTATCGGGGTGATCGAAGGCGGCAGCGTCGAGACGCAGGCCATCGACTTCATCCGCAGCCGGGCGGTGCTTCAAGGCATCAGCGTGGGGCATCGCCGCGCGCTGCAGGACATGGTCCGCGCCATCGACGCGACCAGGCTGAAGCCCGTCATCGACAAGGTCTACGGCTTTGCGGACGTGCCGGCGGCCTTCGAGCAACTGCAGCGCGGCGCGTTCGGCAAGGTCGTGGTTTCGCTCGGTGGGGGCTGACCGACAGTCCGTCGATGCCTGCCGTGAAATGGGGCTTACCAGCCGCTGATCGCCTGGTAGCAATGAGGCGGGATCGGCGATCCATGGCGCGCGTCCCCGAATCAGCATGCTTCGCGTCGAGACACCGTCAAAGCCGGCTGTGAACGCCGCGGCTCCTGCTGCACGAGCGAGCCATAACCGTAGTCTCGATAAATTGCGATTATCGTTGGTGAGAGTAACGAAAGAGCGCCGAGATGGAAATGGATAGTTCGAGGGGCATCACGCAAGCCCAGGTCTGGGGTGCGGCCGATGCGATCCTGATCGAGGGGCAACGCCCGACGATCGAAAGGATTCGCCAGCGCCTGGGCCGAGGTTCGCCGAACACGGTGGGCCCGATGGTCGAGCGCTGGTTCGCAACGCTCGGAAAAAGACTCGGAAATGGGCTCAATGGCCCCGGAGCCGCATCCAACGACGAGGCTGGCCAACAAGTCCCTCTGCCCATCCTGTGCGCGGCCACGCAGCTTTGGCAATCGGCCCGCGCCGAGGCCGACCAATCCCTTCGCCAAGAAAGCGAGGCCGGCCGCCGACAGCTTGAGCTTGAGGAGGCTTTGCTGCAGGAAGCGGCCGCCGCATTGCGCACCCGAGAGCAAGCCTTCGAGAGCAACCGCAGCCAGCTGGAAGCGGCACTCG
The DNA here is from genome assembly GCF_900112425.1 of Variovorax sp. OK212. Lineage (GTDB taxonomy): Bacteria > Pseudomonadota > Gammaproteobacteria > Burkholderiales > Burkholderiaceae_C > Variovorax. Next base: position 59,364 of record NZ_FOLP01000027.1, read on the forward strand.
CGAGTTCGCAGCACGCCGTGACCACGCTGCGTGAGCAACTGGAGGCGGCGAGCCAGCGCGCCGCGGCCGTAGACCAAGTGGCCGAGAAGCTGCGCAAACAGCTCGACGACGCCGGCACCCAGAGGGATCGTCTCAAGGAGGAACACGCCGCCGCCTTGGTTGCACGAGACCGCTTAGCGCTTGAGGCCGAAGAACGGCACATCGCGAACGAACGCCGTCTCCTTGCAGAGGTCGACCGTTCGCGCGAGGAAACCAAGCGCACCGCGCAGGCAGCCCTCCAGTCCGCGACCCGCGACCAGGCTGCACTGGCAAAGTCTGCCGAGCAGCTTTCCGCCGTACGAGATCAGCTCGCTGAGGAGCAGCGCGCCGCGCGCACCGAGAGTGCAACCGCGAAGGCCGAGACCGTGGCAGCGCGCGCCGCAGCCACCGACGCGTCGAATGCGCAGGCCAGCGCCGAGCAGCAGTTGCGCGAGCAGACGGGTACCCTCACCCTGGCTCACGCAGAGCTCGGTCACGCCCTTGCACGGCTGCAGGAGATGCACGCGCTGCATGCCCGGGAAACAGAAGCGCATGAGGCCACGCGACAGATGCTGCAACGCGCGATGGGTACAGCCGCCCCGCCCAAGGCCAGTGTCAACGCAATCAGTGCCCCAGCGCGGTCGCCGCGCAAGCGCTGAGCCGGGTGTCGGGCGCCTAAGGCTTCAGACGCTCGAGCAACTGGCGGTACTATTTTTGGTCGGCCAAATACAGCCGTATGCGGCACGTTCCAAGCCCGGGCGATCGCACAAGATGATCGCGCCTCGCTTGTACTCGATCACTTGGCGAAGGCGAAACCGCAGAACAGCTGCTCTCCGAGAGAGCCCGATGTTTTTCGTGAAGAGCTCGGACTTGTGGAAATGGGCATCAAAATTTGAGACTTTGTGGCATGGGCACATGTCGGCTAACGGTTTCAGCGACCGCTTTGTAGCTGTGCGACCGGCTGCTGGCGTTAAGGGTTGTCCGACACCTGCCCGTGTGACACCTCGATGCCGAGCATGACGACGGCCTGAGGGCAGGTGTTGCACAACCCTTAACCGAAGCCGAAGTTCGCGTCGCCCGACAGCCGTCACCGACGGCTACAGATCAATGTGCCAGAGCAACTCACGCCCGGCGCCGTCCAACACTCCATCGTCGAGGTGCTGATGGGCTACTTGGCAGGGGCCGAGCGACAGGCATAGCGCACCCTTGTGAGCTGAGCCGTCACGACTTCTTTCTACAATTCGCGGGTTCGGGGTACCGCTTCTGTTTCCTCCCGATCCTGTCCGGTACAGCGCAGGGTCCGAGACAGGGGTTCCCATGCATTTCCAAGCACTCGCTTGGCTGCTGCTTGCAGCCAGCATCGCCGCCGAAATGGTCGGCACCATCGCCTTGCGCTATGCCGATGGCTTCACCCGCCTGTGGCGGTGAACAGCCGTCCGCCGTGGGCCCAAACAGTCCGTCACGTCACCCAATCAAATCTGGAAGTCGTAGTCCACCGTGATCGACGCATGGTCCGAGAATTTCACATGCTTGTAGATGTGTTCACTGCGGGCAAGCCCCGCCACAGCCGGCGTCGCCAGGGGTAGCCGGTGCGACAAAAACATACAGACCAACCCAGGTTTTCCATTAGGAATTCAAGGTGAGTGATTGACCGTGGATTTGCCGGGTAGATCGCCCCTTTTTGCATCATTCCAAAGACCCTGCATCCACTGACGCAGCGTCATGGTGATTGCAGCATTCGGTACTGCGGGTCTTTTGTCTCTCTCCACGTTGGCGCGGGTGTCAGATCAAAGCGTGAAGTCGTCATCGACCGTGGCGGGGCACCTTGCACGGTCTCTAGTCTGGAGCTTCGCCCTCGCGTTGAAAAGCACGCGGCAGATTCCATTGGTAGCGCAGCGAGAGGTAACGCAGCGCGAAGCAGGTGGCCAAAGCGATCCAGGTGCGCCCGCTGGACAACCATCCCAGGCTCTGGCCAATCACCTCGATGCTGGCACCGACCAGCGCCGCCGACGCATAGATTTCACGCTGAAGAATTACCGGCACCCGATTGAGCAGCACGTCGCGCATCACACCACCGCCCACGGCCGTGACCACGCCCAGCAACAAGGCCACCTCCGTGTTGTGGCCAAAAATCAGGGCCTTCTGCGCACCGGTGACTGCAAATAGACCCAGGCCTATGGAGTCGAACAGCACAACCGGGTGCGCCAGGCGGACGACCAGCGGGCTTGCGGCGATCGTCATCAAGGCCGCCAGCAGCGCGACGGCGAGGTAGCGCCAATCGGACAGGCCAGCTGGCGGCACCGCGCCGATGCACAGGTCGCGCAGCACGCCGCCGCCGCACGCGACCGTGAACGCTATGGCCACGACGCCGAACCAGTCCAGGCCGCGGTCTCGGGCCGCGACTGCACCGCTGATGGCAAAGGCGAAGGTGCCTGCCAGATCGAGGGCGGTGAACAGGCGGTGGTCGTTCAGGCCGGCAAGGGCCAATTCGTGGACGTTCATGCGCTGGGTTCGCACAGCCACGCGCTGGCGGCGGTCAGCATTGCCTGCAAGCCGGTCTCCAGCGTCGGGTGGATCTGCGGCGCGAACATCGGCGAGTGGTTGCTGGGAATCTTGTTGACGGTCTTGTCCTGCAGGGCTTTGGCGTACACCGCCGGATCAGTGCCGCCCACAAACCAGAACACATAGGGTACGCCCCAAGTGCGGCCGAAGACGCTGAAGTCTTCGCTGGCCGAAGCCGGACCGGGCGCCAGCGAGGCGTTCTCACCAAACTGAATACCAAACGCTTTCGCCAGCTTTTGCGTAGCGACCAGATCGTTCTCGGTCATCGGGTAGCGGTTGATGGTGGTGAACTCGGGCGGCCGCTCGGCACCGGAGGCATCGCACTCGGCGCAGCAGATGCGGCGTATGGACTTGAGCATGTACTCGCGCGTGTCCTCGCTGAAGGTGCGTATGTTCAGCTTGATGGTGGCGTCGTCAGGGATGATGTTTTCTTTGGTACCGGCTTGCAGCGAGCCAATCGTGAGCACGGCCGGCTCCGACGGCGCGATCTCCCGTGAGACGATGGTCTGCAGGCGCAGCGTCGTCACGGCGGCCATGATCACTGGGTCGATCGAGGTTTGCGGCTGGGAGCCGTGTGAGCCGCGCCCGAACAGTTTGATCTTCAGACTTTCTGCGCCTGACAAGGTAACGCCGGGTCGGTAACTCACGGTGCCGGCCGCACCGACCATCACGTGTTGCCCCAGGATGATGTCGGGTTTCGGGAAGCGGCCTTCACCCCAGTCGCCCACCATGGCGTTGGCGCCTTCGGCGGTTTCTTCACCGGGCTGGAACACGACCATCAGCGTACCGCGCCAGGCGGTACGGTTCGTGGACAGAATGCGCGCGGCGCCAACCATCCAGGTCACGTGCATGTCGTGGCCGCAGGAGTGCGCAACGCCGACCTCAACACCGTCCGCATCGCGCGCCTTCACGTTGCTGGCATAGGGCAGCCCGGTGTTCTCGGCCATCGGTAGCGCGTCCATGTCGGCGCGCAGCATCACGCTTGGGCCAGTGCCGTTCTTCATCACACAGACCACGCCCGTCACGCCGACGTTACGCGTCACCTCATAGCCCAGGCCCTGCATTGCGTCAGCGACGATCTTCGCAGTGCGAACCTCCTGCATGGACAACTCGGGGTGCCGATGCAGGTCTTGGTAGAGCGCTTCGAGTTCGGACATCAGCGTGGGTTCGGCGGAGCCGAGCGCTTGGGTGAGAGCATTCATGGTGGATCCAGAAGTGACGGCGTAAGGGTGAACGAAGTCCGACAGAAAGCATGCTGGAGGGAATAGTAGGGCCCCGGCACGGCGATAACAAATTCGGGCCCTTTGCCGTCGTGCCGATCGCGCTGCGGATGCGGTGGCGGCAATGCGCTCGGTGGCAATTTGATAGTCAGTCCGACAAAAAAACCAGAAAATAAACAGGGCCAGAAGAGCCGCACGTGAATCGAAGTATTAGCAGTGAGTCGCTGCACCACGAATTTTTTGCAAATGGCCAGGTTCAGTTACGCAATCAGATGAAAGAAGGCTGCCGAATTCGGCCGATCGGCGCCGCTATCGGCCCGTTGCCGAAGTTCGGAATCTCCCAAAGCGGCCGCTGAATGTGCTATCTGCGCCGCTGCGCTCGACTTGGTCGAAAGCCATTGATCGACGCGACAGCACGTTTCGGCAGGCGGCGTGGGGGCGGCGCCAGTTCAGAGGCGATGGACGCCGACCAGCGACGCCTGGTCGAGGAGACGATTGCCGAGGACGAGGCGAGCCTGCGCGCGCAGCTAGAGCAACTGCGTCTGCAAGCAGCGGCCGCCGACGCCGGCAAGGCCAAGCCGAAGGAAGCACCTCGTCAGCCGCGCCGTCAGGCTCTGCCCGAGCATATGCGCCGCGTCGAGCACCGCCACGAGCCCGACAGCACTGACTGCCAAGAGCCCGGCTGCGGCCGCCCGATGACGCGCATCGGCGAGGACATGAGCGAGCGCCTGGACATCGTGCCGGCCGAGTTCTTCGTCCACCGCCACATCTACGGCAAATGGGCCTGCCGCTGCTGCCAGGTCCTCAGGCAGGCGTCCTCCATCCCGGAGCTGATCGAAGGCGGCATGGCCGCGAGCGGCCTCATCGCACACACGCTCATCAGCCGCGGCGTCGACCACCTGCCGTACTACCGCCAGGAGGCGATCAACGCACGCAGCGGCGTCCATACGCCGCGTTCCACACTGGCTGCCTGGGCCGGCCAGGCCGGCGCTGCGCTGGAGCCGCTCTACGAGGTGCACAAGGCCTTCATCCTCGCCTGCCGCGTGCTGCACGCCGACGAAACACCCGTCAAGCTGCTCGACCCCGGTGCCGGCAAGAAGCGCCGAGCCTACGTCTGGGCCTACGCGAGGAGCTGGCACGACGCCGTGCCGGGCGTGATCTACGAGTTCTGCCTCGGCCGCGGCGCGCAGTACCCGAAGACCTTCCTTGCGGGCAATGCACAACAAGGTTGAGGCAGATGGTCTGGAACGCTGCTCACGGACCGCTACGGCGGCTACGACAGCGTGCTCGATCCCCGTATCCACCCCGACCGCATCAGCGCGGCCTGCGTCGCGCACGCACGTCGCAAGTTCGATGAATTGGCGCGCGACGGCACGAGCCCGATCGGCGACGAGGCGATCTGGCGCTATGCGCGGATTTATGCGGTCGAGGCCGAGCTCAAGGACATGAACGATGACGAGCGACAGGCGAAGCGCCAGCAACTTGCCAAGCCGCTGTGGGACAAGTTGAAGGAATGGTTCGAACTCGAACGACGGTTGGTCGCGGGCGGCAGCACCGTGGCGGGCGCCATCGACTACACGCTCGGCCACTGGAGCGCGCTGACGCGCTACCTGGACGACGGCGCAGTTGCGATCGACAACAACCACCTCGAGCGGCAAATCAAACCGTGGGGCATGGGGCACCGGGCATGGTTGTTCGCCGGCAGCGAACTGGCTGGCCAACGCACGGCCATGGTGATGAGCCTGGTTCAGTCCGCGCGGCTCAATGGCCACGACCCATGGACACACTTGCGCGACGTGTTGGCTCGCCTGCCGACGCAGCTCAACAGCCGCATCGAGGAACTGCTGCCGCATCGGTGGCAGCCGTCCGCGGCCTGCTGACCGACAGGACTCAGGGCGGCCGAACGTGGGACGACTGACTATGGAAATGGTGGGGCGGGCGACCATCGATGTCGAGGCCCTCGGTCATGACAGCAAGGTGCGGCTGGGCGATGAGATCTTCGTTGCACAACCCAACCTGCTCGGATCGGTCCTGGTGCTGGCACGCATGGGCGTCATGCATGCCGGAGGTCGAGATCGCGCTGCAAGTCCTGTTCGTTGCGTTCCAGGCGATGAAGCGAAGCCGGCACCGCTGGGACATGGTGACCATGGACCCGCAAGAGGCCTGCATGGAGCGCCTGACCGCGCGGATGCGGTTCAACGACGGGTTGCCTGCCGAGCTCGCTGCCAAGGTGGTCACGCAGTTCTACACCGAACACCCCGAGCGCCACCTGCTCGCTTACGCCTACGGCTACCTCGGCGAGAACGACCTGCTGAAGGTTCGCACGGACGCCGAGAAGTCCTTGCTGCTGGCCGCACTCAACCTCGTCGAGTGCATCACCTCCGTCAATGCACAGCCGGCAAGGGCGTAGTGGCGCCCAGCTGCGGCGTCAAGATGGGAGGTCTGGACGCTCACGCTGGTTCGGCCGCTCGGCCCGGAACTGCCGGTTGACACGGTCCAGCGGGCACGGTGCCTTGGCATCCCCATTGATGATGCGAACGACCTTGCCTCGCCGGACGCCGAGTTGGTCAACACGATGCTGGATGCAGCCATCGAGACAGTGGCCGAAACTACTGACCGGCCTGTGGTTCACTCCGATCGGGGCGGCCACTACCGCTGGCCGGGTTGGGTATCAAGAATGAGCGGCGCGAACCTCACGCGCTCGATGCCCGCAAAGCGTGCTCACCTAATAACGCCGCTTGCGAAGGCTTCTTCGGGCGGCTGAAGAACGAGCTGTTCTATCCTCGGGATTGGAAGAACGCCACCATTGAGCAATTCATCGCGGCTGTCGACTCGTACATCCGCTGGTGTAACGAGAAGCGGCTCAAGATCTCCCTTGGCTCTCTCAGCCCTATCGAGTACCGGGTGAGCCTTGGACTTGCGGCATAAACCAGTCCAACTTTTGTCCGCCCTCCCGGGCCGGAGTTCGTGGAAAGATGGGTGTACAGCTCGCAGAAGCGCTCGTAGCCTGGTCTAGCGTCGGTCGAGGACAGAACATTGGGTTCTTCGCTGGCGCGCAGAGCCGATTCCTTGTAGGCGGCCAGCGCTGCGTTCTGCCGATCCTCGACGACGATGAACGGCAATGCTTTCATTGCGATGGTACGGCCAACCCAGGAGAGAACTTCAGCCCGGCTTCGGTCAAGCCTCTGGCGAGTTCACACTGCCCGGCCTCGCCCTTGAACGCTCGATCGGTGACCCAGTTCCCCACGGTCTTCAGAAAGATCTGCTGACCTGACGCTGTGCACACGGTGTGATCGACGTCGCGCATGAACCGATAGTCCAGCAAGTGAGCGAAAGGCTCGCGGGCCAACAGTCCGAGTTGATCCAAGCCGCGATCATTCGCGCATAGCGATCCAGAATACAGCAGCTGAACTCCCACGCGTCTGTCGACCAGTTGTTGAAGCTGCTGCCGAGTCCGGATCAAGCTTTCGTCGCGCGAGATTTCTTCCGGAAAGATGTCCGGCATTGGGGTATTGGCTTCGTCGTTCGTGAAACGGCGCCGCAGCCAGCGAACAGCCTTGCCCCTGAATGCGGGATGCCAGGATACGGCGAAAGCTCGGCGCACATTACGCTGGAGACGCGCCCGCCACTCGGGAAACGAGAATCCATCAAACAGTGAAAGCCCGATCACGCGCGGGTCCTCGACGGCAACTTGCATCGACTGCGCAACGCCAGAACACATGGCGACAATCACAAACTGCCGTGCACCCAACTGCTCCTGCGCGACATCCATGGCAGCTTTTATGCAATGCACGGCCCGGGCCTGCACGCTGCGCGACATTTTTAGAGGCTGACTGTCCCCGATACCACCCAAGTCAAACCGCATGCTGCTCACGCCTTCGGCAGCCAGTGCATGCGCAAGCTTGACATTGATACGGCGCGGCCCTACCCGGTGATTCGCACCCATGTTGAACATAAGGCAGGCGGTTGGGCTCGACGTTTGATCGCGAGGCGACGTAAGCATGCCAAAAAGCCCCTCGCCCGCGCCAAAACGCACGGGCGTTTGCGTGATGTTTTCCATCTTTGTCCTCTCAGGTTCTGCGGAACCAGTTGCCCAACGTGCGCCCGAAAAAACCCATCCTTCGGGCCTCCACGGTACGGCTGATGGCAACGTCGGCTTGAGCTTGTGCGTCCTCGTCGGAAGCATCGACGCTCGTGAGCTGCCCGATAGATTCAAAGAGGTAGCGACGTGGCGAAATGATCAGCCCAAGCTTGCGCTGCGCGAGATCTACGGCACGCAGCATCAGCAGCGAATCGCCGCCGAGTTCGAAGAAGTTGTCGTCTTCGCGGATGTCCGCGATGTCGATGCCAAGCACTTCCGCCCAGACCTGACCGAGCGGAAGTTGCTCAGCGTCGAGCCAAGGGCGTCGCACAACGGGTCTCCTCGTCGAATCTATGCCCGCAGGGTTGCCGTCCATGGACAGTTTGCGAAGGTAGGTGGCACTGGAGGAACCTTCAGCGCTCACGATCTGCGCCAATGTGGCGTTGGGTGAGTCGAGCGCCCGCTCAAGGACTTCGATGTAGCGCTCTCGCAACTGAGCACCCGTCTCGCGAAGAAAGACGTCCGCGTTGTAGATCAGCATGCCTTCGAGGCCGTGAGCCTTGTGTACCAGCCACACGCCGACATCGTCGGTGGCCCCTCGCTGCGCGAGATGCATGTGCTTTGTTTTCAGGCTACCCACGGTGTGCGAGCGCTCTCGGGCATCCTGAAACGAAAACATCGACTGGTACGGGCCTGCTCCACGATTCTGACTCGCCGGCTTCGCGTTCTCAATCAAGCGCTCGAACGGAACAGTCTGATTATTCATCGCAGAAAGCAACTCGCCTTTCACGTAGCGCATGAACTCGCTCAGTGGTTGAGCATGGTCGATCGTCAGTGGCACCGGCAACACATTGTTGAAGAAGCCAAAAACATCTTCTGTTTCGGGCTGCAGGCGGCCGCGCACTGGATTGGCGATGATGATGGCGTCGTTGCCAGTCACGTGCGCAATGGTCAGCGCGTAGATGCCGAACGTGAGCATGCTCAGCGTCACGTCCAGCTCCCGGGCCATCAGGCGCAACCGTTCAGATTTCTGCTGATCAATCTGGAACCAGTGGGCACCGCCTTGGCCGCTCTTGCCGGCGCGACGCGGCAGGTCGCTGCACAGCGGCCGGATTGTCTTCGTCGACGCCAGCCGTTGGCGCCAAAACGCAAGTTGTTCCTCGCAGGCCGGGCCTTTCATCCAGTGCTCCATCCACTGCGCATAGTCTCCGTGTGTGGTCGTGAGCGGAGCAAGACTGCTGGCCTCACCACGCTCCGCAGCGTCGTAGAGTGTCGCAAGCTCGTGTTGCATCAGATCAAAAGACCATCCGTCCCAGATCAGGTGGTGCGGCACGAACAAGAAGGCGTGCTCCTCCTCGTCGATCCGGTACAGCGCGGCATGCGCCATCGGCGCGCGAGCGAGGTCTACGGGCGAATCGGCGAGCGCCTGCATCTGCTTCAAAAGCTCGGCTTCACGCTGATCTCCCGGAAGTGTGCGCAGGTCGACGAAAGGTAGCTTGAACGCCACCTTTGCATCGATGGCTTGGACGGGCTGGCCGCTCTGCTCGTCGGTCTCCAATCGTGTACGCAGCGAGGGCTGACGACTGATGATTTGGCATAGCGCATCTTCGAAGAATGCGAAGTTGAACCTTCCGGTGAGACGCTGCGCGGAAGCTAAGTTGTAGACGGAGCGTCCCGGCATCAGGGACTCCATGAAATGAATGCGCTGCTGAGGAACCGTCATCGGTGCGCTGGTGCGACCGGGTGTGTGCGCAATAAGCGCGTCCAGTCCGACGCCTGCTCGCTTCAGGGACCGGATGTGCGCGGCCAGTTTCGCGACCGTGGGCGCCTCGAAGACGGCCCGCAGCGGCAGCGTCACTTCGAAATCCCGGCTCAACCGCGCCGTCAGCCTGCCTGCAAGCAGCGAATGACCGCCGGACGCGAAGAAATCGGCATGCGGATCGAGACCGGACACGCCGAGCACTTTTTCCATGGCTGCAAGGACTCTGCGCTCGTCGTCATCGAGGGTTGCAGTGCTGGATGCACCGGCTTTGGCGGGTGAAGCCTGCGGCGCCGGCAAAGACGCTCGGTCGATCTTTCCGTTCTGAAGTGTCGGCAGCGCGCTCAGCGTGACCACATGCTGGGGCAGCATGAACCAGGGAAGGATTTTTTTTAGGTGTGACATGAGCAATTCAGCGTCGAAGGTGGCGCCGGGCGCCAAGGCCAGATAGGCCACGAGCCGGACGTCGCCCGGGCTGTCCTCGCGCGCCACAACGACACTGCGCGATACCCCTGCCACTTCACAGCAGCGGGCCTCGATTTCGCCCGGCTCGATGCGATACCCGCGCACCTTGAGCTGAAAGTCGATCCGTCCAAGGTGTTCAACGACCCCGTCGTTGCGCCATCGACCTCGATCGCCTGACCTATAAATGCGCTTTTGCACACCAAGAATGTCAACCGTGACGAAGCGCTCCCTCGTCAGTTCGGGACGGTCGAGGTATCCGATCGTGACGCCCTCCCCTGCGATGCAGATCTCACCGGGTACTCCGATGGGACAAGGCTGAAGGAGGGCGTCAAGGATCCATATCTCGGTGTTGTCGACCGGCGTGCCGATCGACACGCCGCGCGTCAACACTTCTTCGGGCTGGACGCGCCATGCGGTCGTTTTGACCGTTGTTTCGGTCGGGCCATAGCCGTTCCACAAGTCTTTCATGCGTTCGCACAAAGCGAGTGCCAGGCGCGGACTCAAGGTCTCCCCCCCTGTCCATCCTCGAAAGCCGGGCGCTCCGCACCAGTTCGCGTCTATCAATGCCTGCCACATTCCGGGTGTGGCTTGCAGAAGAGTGATGCCTTCGTCCTTGAGCGCAGCGGCCAAACGTTCACCATCTCTTGCGACCTCGCGCTGGACCATCACCAGCTCGGAACCCGCAGCCAGAGGAAGCAGAAGATCCGGCACTGCCATGTCGAACGACAACGTCGTGACCGCTGCGATGCGGTCATGGTTATGGACTCCCGACTCCTTCTGCATCCACTGCAGCAGATTCGCGACGCCGCGGTGATGCGCGATGACGCCCTTCGGCACACCCGTCGAACCCGAGGTGTAGATGACATACGCAGCGTCCTCGGGACCCGCATCCTGCACGGACTGCGGCAGGGCTTCATTGGATTGCCTCAGCCAGTCGGTGTCCGCGTCGATCTCGAAGACGCGGCCAGCGGCATCCGGGCACCAGTGACGAGGGGTGGTCGAAATCGCTGAATTCGTGACGATCAAGCTGAGACGGGCGTCTTTTGCGTAGTGGTCGAGCCGCGCCTGCGGGAAAGCCGGGTCGAGCGGCACATAGGCGGCGCCGGCCTTGAGGATGCCGAGCATCGACACGACCATCTCCAGGCTGCGCTCCAGGCACAGTCCCACGCGCTGGCCGCGTTCGACGCCACGCGCGCGAAGTGCTCTGGCCAGCCGGTTGGATTGCAGGTCGAGCTCGCCATAGCCGTAGCGTCGTGTGCCGTCGCGGACTGCAGGCCGATCCGGTTGCAACGGTACCCGAGCCAGAAACCCCGCATGAGCCAACGCATTGCCTTTCAGCGGCACCCGTTCCGGCTGCAACGCACGCAATGCATCGGCCGCCCGTGCGGACAAAACCTGGAGTTGGCCGAGCTCCTGCGCGGGCTCACGAGTGACGGCATCCAGGATGCAATGCAACATTTCGAGCCAATGCAACACGGTGACCTCGTCGAACAGGTCTGCGTTGTATTGCGCTTCGATCAGCAGGCCACCCTCGGATGTCCGCAAATTCACGAACAGCTCGATGTCGCACTTGGCACATTGCAGGGCGTGGTGCGTCACGTCGGGCACGGAAAAAGCCTGCGTACCGATGCGTGCTGCCGACTCGAGGTTGAACACCACATTCGCAACGGCCGAATCGCCGGGACAGTGGTCTGGGCGGTTCCCGCCGGGCACGGAGCCCCGCATGTGCTTCCGTGCATCGGGCGGCCTCTGCATGGCGGTGCTGCACGCCTGGATCAAGGCTACAAACCCCAGCTTCATGTGGACTGCGAAGCCTGCCGGCCGGATGTCCAAGCCGTCGCCACCCGCCAGCCGCCTGACGTCGCAGACTCGCATGTCCGCCGGTATGCCGACGGCAATTTCCTCCTGTCCCGTGAGGCGGTGCAGCATCGCGACGAAACCACCGAGCAACACGGCCTGCAGACTGACGTCATGCATGCACCCTGCGCCGTGTAGGCGTTGCATCAGGTCCGGGGGCAGGAAATACTCGGCTCGCATGCTGGTCGCCGCGCCCCATGGGCGGCGAGGTCTGTCCACCGGCAGCTCGAGGAGCACGGGAGGGCCTCCTGCCCCCTGTGCACTTGGCGCGACCCGCGGAACGTGTTCGCGCGGCGATTCCTCCGTTGCGACGAACTCAGCACTCCGTGCGCCGGTCGCAAAGCCATTCTGAGACTGCATGCATCCACCCTCTTTATGGATTCCGGTCGGGAATCGTTTGGATTGCAAACCTGTTCCTCGAAGGTTCAGATCGGGACAGTTTGTTGTAACTGTTCCACGAGTTTGAAACCAAAGCAGCTCAAACCGAGCTCTGTGTTACTTTTTCAAACTTCTATTTCCGGCTTGTACTACCGCGTTTCAGGAAAAGAGGGGATGCGGGTATCCGCGTTGAGGTGCTTGACCACCGAAGCAGTCAAGGCGACGACGTGGCCCTGACCCAAGCGGAACAGCGCCCCCTTGTCGGTCTGGGTGATCGAAGCGCTGAAGGCCCCAGCTCCGCCATGCGGACTGGAGGGCGAACGCCGGTCGTATGCGTCGCGATTGAGCAAGTAGGCGACGGGGCGATAGGCCAGTTCATCGGCGGCGAGCGCGGTCGCTCCGAACCGTGCTTTGAACTGGTCCGAGAGCCTGAGTTGTGTGTTGCATCGACCGGTTAAATCCGCCCCAGAACCGGACATTGACGGACTCACGCGAAGTACATGGATAAGCAGCGCACCTCTTAGAATTGGAGGAGTTTTTTCATCACATTCGGTCCATTGCAGCCGACCGCTATGAGCGAACCTATGACTGCTCCACAGTGATCGGCTCGCTCCAGGCGGGCTCGATTTCCGCCTTGCAGGCGTCGTCATTTTCGTTCAAGCGAAGCCGCCGTTGCTCCGCACGATCTGCGCGTTGACCCAGCCGCCGCCGTCGCCGGCGAGGAAGGACACCGCGTTCGCCACGTCCTCGGCCTTCCCCAACCGACCCAGAGGCGACAGGCCGGCGAGTGCCTCGATCTGCGGTGCGCTCTTTCCCTTGAGAAAGAGCTCTGTCGCCGTCGGACCTGGCGCCACGGCGTTGACGGTGATGTCCCGGCCGCGCATTTCGTTGGCGAGCACCCGCACCAGGCCTTCGACCGCGCTCTTGGAGGCGATGTACGGTCCGTATCCGGGCGTCGACTTCGCGATGACGCTCGTCGAGAGCGCAACGATGCGCCCTCCTGCGCCGAGCATCTCGGCGGCCTTGGCCATGACGAGAAAGGTGCCGCGGACATTGATCGTCATCATCCGGTCAAAGGCGTCGATGTTCTCGGATGCGATGGGCGCGAGGTCCATGACACCGGCGTTGCTGACAACGACGTCCACGCGACCGAAGGCCTGCAGCGTTGTCCGGAACAGGTCGTCGACGTCCGCTGCATTCGCCACATCGGCCTTGACGGCGATGGCTTGGCCGCCGCGATCCACGATGTCCACGACGGTCGCCTCCGCCAGGGCGCGCTCCCCGGCATAGCCGACAGCGACCGCGAAGCCGTCATCGGCCAATCGCAGGGCGATTGCCTTGCCGATGCCGCGAGAGGCACCAGTGACGATCGCTGCCTTGGTCCTGGATTCGCTCATGGTTTCACTCCTTCGTCGATGGCACTCCAGGGAGGCGCCGAGGTCAGGTCGTCCAGCGCCATCGCGCGCAGGAAGGCAGCTTGCTTCTCGTGATGCAGCGCGTCGAGCGCCTCGGTGCCCTTGCGCTGCCCATCGATGGTCACCCGAGACGGCCGCTGACCGCGTGGGGTTGCCAACACGCGGTGCCGCCGCTCCGACTGCGGAAACGTCGAGCGGTGCGCCGTTGTCGGCGTCGATGGCCGAGAGTTGCTTGCCCAAGCCGTCCATCCGCGAGGCGAGCTCGCCGTATTGCTGCTCGATCGCGGCGTGCGCGGGCGGCTGTGCGTGTGCGAAGTGCTTGGTGCCGGACGTGAATGCGCCGGGCACGAGGATGACGCTCTCGATGCCGAAGGGCCGCACCTCCATGCCCATGATTTCCGCCAGGGCGTCTCCCGCCACCTTGCTGGCGATGTAGGGTCCGAGGAAAGGTTCATGGATGCGCGAGGTCGTGCTGCCCACGTACATCAGCACGCCGTGCCCCTGGCGCCGCATCACGGGCAGTGCGGCCCTGTTGACACGCAGCCACGAGAGCGCGTTGGTGTCGATGATGCGGGCGACCTGGTCGACGGAAAACGCTTCCGTTAGGCCTTGCATCAGCATGCCGGCGTTGTTCACCACGACATCGAGGCGCGCATGGCGGGCGACGATGTGGTCAACCGCGGCGCGGCATCCCACCTCCGAGAGGACATCGAGCGCCAGCACCTCCAGGGCGATGTCCTCCTGCATGGCGACTTGCGCCAGTTCGTCGGCGCGGTCGCGATTCTTTTCGCGCACCTCGCGCATGCTGGCGACGACCTGATGTCCGTCGCGCGCCAACGCGAGGGCGATGGCGCGCCCGATGCCGGAGCCGGCACCGGTCACGAGCACGGTCTGAGGATCTGGCGTCATGACCTGGTAGCTTTCATCATTGCCCGACGCGCACGATCACCTTGCCGCGGGCGTGCCCGGTGGCCAGCCGCTCGAGGGCGGATCGCGCTTCGTCGAGCTTGAAGATCGTGTCGGTCACGATCTGGAGGCGGCCCTGCGCGAACATCCGGAAGGCCTCGGGAAGGAAGCGCACGGCATCCGCGAAGAAGACGGATGTGCCGGCGTGGCCATCGCGGGCGGCGATGCCGAACTCCACGGTGGTGGCAATGCGCCCGCCCCGGCCCAGGACCGACCACGACTTCTCCAGGGTGTCGGCGCCGATGGTGTCGAGCACGAGGTCGATGTCGCGCAGTTGGGAGAAGTCCTGCGTGCGGTAGTCGATGACCTGGTCGGCGCCCAGGCTGCGAACCAGTTCGTGATTGCGCACGGACCCAGTGGCGATCACGCGGGCGCCGGCCGCGTGCGCCAACTGGACGGCCATGCTGCCGACGCCGCCGGCCGCAGCGTGGATGAGCACCGTTTCGCCTTGCTTGAGCGCGCCTATGTCAAACAGCGCCTGACTCGCCGTGCCGAACGCGGTAGGAAGCGCTGCGCCCTGCTCGAAGCTCATTGCCTCGGGCATCACGAGGACGCTGCCGGCGTTGATCACGACCTGCTTGGCCAAGGCCCCGCCGGCGCCCGGCTGCGTGCGACCTACGACCCGGTCACCCGCCTTCAGGTGCGAGGCCTCGGCGCCGACCGATTCGACGACGCCGCTGAAATCGGTGCCCGGCACGTAGGGCAGTTCGATGGGGAACACCTGCTGCATGTAGCCGGCGACGATCTTGAGATCGAGCGGGTTGAGCGCGACGGCTTCGACGCGAACGACGATCTCGTCGGCCTGCGGGATGCGAGGCGTGACCGCGCCGATGGTGACGACTTCGGGGCCGCCGAACGCATGGATGATGGCTGCTTTCATGGCTTGCTTCTTCTCTTGTTCAAGCTTGGGCCGGGAACTGGCCCAGCTGCAGGAAGAGGCCGAACCAGTCTTCCATGTGCCACGTCGTGGTCACGCGGCCATCCATGAGGGTGTGGAACTCGTGCAGGCGAAAGCTCACCTGCTTTCCCGTCGCGGCGATGCCGAAGAGCGGGCCCTTGTGGGTGCCGCTGATCTCAGCGCGGACGCCGATCTTGCCGGGCTCCTGCACCATGTCGTGGATGGTGATCCGCACATCCGGAAAGGCTTCCGCAACGCTGCGGATGATGGTCTTGATGCCTTGCGGTCCGGGCTCCTGGCCCGGTGCCAGGGGGATGTCGTCCCAATCCGGCGCGAGGACGCTGTCGACGAGGTCCAGGTTCTGGTCGGTGAAGGCGCGGTAGAAAGTCTCCACGGCTTCGCGCTCGACGCGCAAGCGGGTGGCAAGTTGTTGATCGATGGATTGCATTCGGGAACTCGATGGTTGGTGTCGGTGAGGTGATTCTGCGAACCGGCCTAAAATCCGTCCAACAAATAATCGATATAGATCAATATCAATATCATGGATTTTCACGGCATCGATCTGAACCTTCTCGTGGCCTTCGACGCGCTCATGGGCGAGCGAAACGTCACGCGCGCGGCCACACGCGTCGGCGTCAGCCAACCGGCCATGAGCGCGGCACTGTCTCGCCTGCGGACGCTGCTGGCAGATCCCTTGTTCCTGCGGGCTGCGGGCGGATTGCTGCCGACCCAGCGTGCGAGGGAACTGGCCGAGCCCTTGTCCCAAGCGCTCGCGCAGATCAAGGCGACCCTCGTCACCGGGGAGCCGTTCGTGCCGGGCAAGGCGTCGCTCGTCTTCAACCTGGGGCTGCAGGACTACCCGACCTTCGTGCTGCTGCCCCCGCTTCTGAAAGCGCTGGCGCGGGAGGCGCCGGGCATCGCGCTGAACGTGCGCGCCTTCAACGATCGCAACCATGCCGTCGATCTCTTGGACGCAGGCGCCATCGATGCGGCCATCGGCGTCGCGCCCACGCAGTCGGACGGACGCATCTCGACGATGCCTTTGCTGAGGGACGAGTTCGTCACCATCGTTGCGCGCGACAACCCGGCCGCCCGCCGCGGAATGACGCTGAAAAGCTTCCTGACGCTGTCGCACGTGCTCGTGTCGCCCGAGGGTGAGCGCCACGGCATCGTCGACCAGGCACTCGCGCAACAGGGCAAGACGCGCACGCTGGGACTGACCATGCCGCAGATGTTCGCCGTGCCAGTGGTTGTAGCGAGCACCCTGATGTCGGCCACGCTGCTGCGCAGATTCGCGCTCTCATCGGAGGCGGCGGACGACCTCGTGCTGTTTCCGCCGCCAGTCGACCTGCCCGAGATCACGTTTCACCTAACATGGCATCGGCGAAACGACGCCAGCCTGGCTCAGACGTGGCTGCGGAATCTCATCGCATCGACCTCTGAGCTGCTGCAGTGAACATGCCTCGAACGATCTGCGCAGGGAAATCCATCCCGGAGATTTGAGTGGAATGTGGCGTCAGCGTGCCCCGAAGAGCGGACGGCCGAGGCCGGGGAGCAACGAAGCGATCCATTGCAAAGCAGTCACCCGTCGCCTGCGGCTGATGTATCTGCGTGGCCGAATTAGGTCATTCGCTCGTTAACAGGGAAACCCGTGGTCCAGCTTCCTCGTGCTCGTGAAGCAACTGAAGTACGACCACCTCAAAAAGAATCGTAGTCCCGCTGACCATGGAGGTCCTCGTTGTCTGGATAGATCAGCAGGGACTCGTCATCCACAACTGCAGCGCCAAGATCGATTAGGTGCGCATTCAGCATCTCGCAAGCGACTTGCAAGCCCCATATTTATGGCGAACACGAGACGGCGAGTTTCAAGTTACTGGGACTGCTACTACCACAGTCACCTCTTAACGCTGCAGTCCTACCCGCCTTCGTAGCACTCGAAGCGATTGAAAAATGGCTGGCGCATCGTAGCCATCTCGTGACGGCATGATGAGTTCGGAATTCGCATGCAGATTTGGTGATGATGGTTGGCTGCTCACGCGCTTGCAGTCCGACGCCGGGGCTAATTCCAGAGGCACCCTCACGATCCTGGCAAGGGAAAGCTATCCCGCTCCCGATTTCGCCTGGCAACGCCCCCCGTCCGCTGAGTACGGGCTCCACGGATACTCGGCGCGCGGCCTGTCACTGCTCCTGGGCCTCAAGCACCAAACTCATTCGGCCGTGATGTTCGCAGTCTTGATTATCTGCGCCCACTTGCGTGTTTCGCTCGCAATGAATGCGCTGAAATCCTCGCTCGTGCCCCCTCGAAGCTGCAGTCCGGCGGCCTCGGCCTTGCGACGGACATCCGCGTCGGTCACCGCGGCATTGATCTCGGCATTCAGCCGTGCAACGACGTTGGCCGGCGTGCCGGCCGGCGCGAGCATGCCGTACCAACCGTAGCCCACCACGGAAGGCAGTCCCTGCTCCCGGATGGTCGGAGCCTGCGGGTAAAGCGGCGTGCGCTCTTCCGTGGCCACGCCTAGAACGCGCAGCTTGCCGGCCTGTATGTGCGGAATGGCGGTCGAGATGGCGGTCAGCGTGGCGTCGATCCGCCCGGCAAGAAGCTCGGTGTAGGCCGCCGCGTCGCCGCGGTACTGCACCACGATGCCCTTCGCGCCGGAGGCGCGCAGCAGCAGCTCGGCCGTCAAGTGCGGCGCGGACCCCGCCCCAGGCGATCCGAAGGTCGCGCCCTTAGGGTCGGCCTTCGCGTGCTTGATGAACTCCGCAAGCGACTTGTACGGCGCGTCGGCATTGACCACCAGGAACAAGGGAGCGATAGCCGTGCTGGCGATCGAGGCGAAGCTCTTGTGCACGTCATACGGCAGGTCCTTGTACAGCGCCTCTCCGATGGCGATCGGTGCCGCCGCATGAAGCAGCGTGTAGCCGTCCGCCGGTGCCTTGGCGACGAAATCGTTGGCGATCCGCGTGCCGGCGCCGGCCTTGTTCTCGACCACGACGCCCTGCCCGAGCCTTCGCGCGAGGAAGTCGCCGAGAACGCGCGTCAGGATGTCGTTCGACCCGCCCGCCCCGTAAGGAGAAATCAGGCGTATCGGCCGCGCCGGCCAAGCCTGCGCGAAGCTCGATGCACTCCAGGGAAGCGCCAGGCCGGCTGCGGCGGTTGCGAGAAGGTGTCGGCGGTTCATCGTCATTTTTTTGTCTCCGTTGATTTTCTGGGCGTCAGAGGCGCTGGATCGGCGGATAGTCGAATCGCAGCGCCAAGTGATCGGCATGCGGTTGATAGAGCCGCAGCACGACATAGAACGATTCGCCCTTCGGCGTGGGAAGCCAGTTGGCCCCGGGTCCCGGATCCACGGCCTGGAGCCTGATGGCAAGGCCGCCGTCGGCGTCGCAGTGCAAGCCCGGCGTGCGGTCGCCGATCGAGTACCGATGGATGGGGTTGTCAACGAAGAGGCAGTCGCTGCGACGGTACATCGTGAGCGACCAGAAAGCGTCCACCTTCAGCCCTTTTCCCGGCGCGAATCGCAGTTCGTAGCGCTGCGATCCATCCAGCGGCGCCCCGCGCGAGTCCACTTCCGCGGTCGGGTACATCGCCTCCTCCACGCCCAACGCACCGATGAAGTTGCGCGCGATGCGGGCGCGCGTCAGGTAATCGTCACCCCAGTTGTCCTTCACCATGACAGGGATGGCCCAGCCGCCGCCCAGATCGTGAGGCTGATTGCTCGTTCGCAGCCGCTCGTAGACGGCCGCAAGCGTCGGTGCGAGATCGTCGGCCGCTGGGGGCCATGTCAGGTTCTCGCTTGGCGCCGGCGGATTGCGTCGCAACACAGCGCTCACGATGCGCAGGTACAGGTCTGCCGACGGGACAACCGCATCACGGCCATCGATCCACGTGTCCACCCGCATCGCTGCATCGGCGCCATCCAGGCGGACGAGACGCATCGAGGATTGCGACGCCCGCACGCGAGCGGCATCTTCGCCATCGTCCTCCACGAGGTGGCGACCGATCACCCAGACGTCGCTTCCCGGCGCGGCTACCGTCGTCGTGATGTCGGCCGGAACGATGCCATGCCAGCCGGGGCGGTGCACCAGCGTGCGCTGAGGTCTGTTGCCTGTCGTGCGGCGCCCGATATAGGCAAACGGGTTGGTCCAAGCGTCAAGCAGCCCCAGCGTCCAGTAGCGATCGCCCATCTCGGGCGTCTCGACGATCACCGGTCCTTCGGACAGATCCAGCCAGGCGTTGCTGTAGACCGTGTCATTGTTCGGACTCACGACCTCCTTGTCTTCGGGACCCAAGCGACGATGCGTATGGGTGAACTGGTTGACCCACCGCGCGTTCGACTTCGGGTCCGCCGCAGCGAATCCGAGCGTGGAATGACGGCGCGCGGTCGTTGCGGCACGCATCCTCATCATCTCGAAAAGCGGCAACGTCTGGATCACCAGGTTCTCGCAGCCTTGTGAGATGGAAAGATTCTTCAGGTTCATGGAATTCATTTCTCGCGTCATGCCACCGCGCCGTTGCGGCGAAGCTCGTCGATCTCGCTCTGCGCGAATCCGAGCTCGGCAAGAAGCCGATCGGTGTCGGCCCCGCAGGAAGGCGCGGCGGCCGGAGTGGCCCGGGGCGCATCGCCCAGCCGGTAGGGCAACGCCAGAGAGGGGTAGCTTTGGCCGTCGGCGCCGATGGCATCGACCAGGATTCCGCTCGCCTTGACGTCCGCGCTTTGAAGCACTTGCCCGTAGCTGCGCACGAACCCGACAACGATCTGGTTGCGGCTCAACAGCGCCACGCACTCCTCGCTTGTGAAGAACGAGAGGCACTCGCGCAGCACGATGCGAAGCTCTGCGCGGTGCTGCACCCGCAGCGCGTTGGTGCGAAACCGTGGGTCCGCGGCGAGCGGCTCGCGCCCCACCACGCGGCAAAACCGCGCCCAGTGCTCCTCTGCATACGCAGACAGCACGATGTGTCCGTCGCGCGTAGGCACCACCTCTGCGGCGGGCGCATTGTTCGGCTGGCCGTCGCCGATGCGCGTCGGCTCGGGTGCGCCCCCCAGGTAGTCGCACCAGGTGGTGGCCTGCAAGTGCATCGCCACCTCGAGCAGCGAGGTGCGCAGCGTCTCGCCCCGGCCCGTCTGCACGCGGCCATAAAGCGCCGCGAGCACCGCCTGGGCGCCCAGGTGCGCAGCGGCCGCGTCGATGATCGGCACCCCCACCTTTTGCGGCAGGCGGTCCCGCTCGCCCGTGACCGACATCAATCCGCTTTCCGCCTGCGCCGCAATGTCGTAGCCGGGGCGTTCGCTCGAAGGCCCCAGATCCCCGAAGCCCGAGATCGACAGGTAGATGACCTTGGGGAAACGCTCTCGCACCGCAGATGGCCCGAGACCCAGCGCCTCCACCGCTCCGGGGCGCAGGTTCTGGATCACGACGTCGCTTTCACCGATCAGGCGCCAGGCGATCTCCAGACCCTCCTTGCGCTTCAAGTCGAGCGCGATCGACTGCTTGCCGCGGCTGTAGGCGCGGATCATCGACTCGCCATAGCGGCCGATGTGCCGGGCCTGGTCCCCCGCCACCGGCTCGATCTTGATCACCTGCGCGCCAAGCTCCGCGAGGACCATGGCCGCGCCGGGTCCGGCGATGTATTGCCCCATGTCGATCACGCGCACATTCTTGAGCGGGGCGGCGGGCCTGGTTGTCTCTCTGGATTCGAATGTCATCTGGGCAACGTTATCGCCTGCCCCGATTCTTGAAAATTCGATAATCGTGAGGGAGTGATCACGATTGGCTATGACCCAGGATTCCCGAATGGACACGAAAACCGACCGGCTCGTCCGCACCCTGCGCCTGAGGCACCTCGAGTTGCTCGTGGCGCTGTGCGAAACACCCACGATGCGCGGCGCCGCGGCACGGCTGCACTTGAGCCAGCCTGCCATCAGCAAGATGCTCGGCGAGCTCGAAGGCTGTTTCGGCGCCAGGCTGTTCGAACGCAGTCATCAGGGCATTCATGCGAATGCGCTGGGTTCGAGTGCCGCATCCAGGGCACGCGCGGTGTTGCACGAATTGTCCCGAGCCACCGAAGACGTCGAGGCCATGCAACGCGGCGTGACTGCGGTTCTGCGCGTCGGCGCGCCGTCGGTCACTGCGACCGTTCCAGCGGCCATCGTCAAGCTGCGGGAGCGGATGCCGGGCGCGGCCGTGCAGTTGCGTGAAGGTCGCGTCCATGAACTCATCCATCGCTTGCTCGACGGGGAACTGGATTGCGTTTTTGGCGCCATCACGCCCGAGCTGATCTCCAGCGACCTCATTCCGTTGCTCGAGCCCGTCTTGCTGCTGAAGGACGAACTCTGCGTTCTCGCTTCGACCGCGAACCGGGGCATCGCCGGACGCAGGTTCAAGTGGGCCGACCTCCAAACCGCGCAATGGGTTCTTCCTCCCAAGGAAACACTGGTCAGACAGGCTTTCATGACCGTCTTTCTGAACAGCGGCGTCACGCCGCCCGTGCCCGTCATCGAAGCGATGTCCTCGGTCACGATCGGCACCGTGCTTCGCCAGGACCCATCGCTGCTGTGCGCCGTACGGCTGGAGCATGCGCTGGACGAAGTCGCCAGGGGTGGCGTGCACCGCCTCAAGATCGGGCTGCGGGTCGACCTGCCGTCGTTCGGTCTGTTCTTTCGACGGGACGGATTGGAAAGACCGCAGATCCTAACGGAGTTCGTGGATGCCATACAGCACGTCAGCGGGACCACTACGCTGAAAAACTATCGACGATTCAGGTGTTGACCGACAGCGTTGGCAGTCGGCACTCATGGGGTGCGGTTGGTGACTCCGGCCGTAAGGCGTGATCACCACAATGGTGAATGATTTCCTATCTGAGTCTCGGAATCGCGAACGCTGCCAAGCGGAACTGGTTTCGCAACCAGCCCCCATTGCTGGGACAGACAATTCTGTCACCTCGCCCACCCGGATACAGGTTGTGGACAGGGTCCATGCAGGACTTGGCTCTGCGCATTCTGCTGCAATGCTCCCCAGTTGGCATTCAACGCCAACTTAGATCTAACCTTCCAGCGCGGCCTCATCGTAGTCCCGACGATTGCCTTCAATTCGCCTCCAGTTTTCGTGGATCCACAACGTGAACCCCTCCAGCGCCGGCAGCATGCTGGCGCCCATGTCCGTCAACTCGTACTCAACCCGTGCAGGCACCTCGGGGTACTGATAGCGGCGCAACAAGCCGTCACGTTCCAGGTTGCGCAGCGTTAGGGTGAGCATGCGCTGAGTGATGCCTTCGATGCCAGCTTTGAGCACCGTAAACCGCAGCCGGTGGCCAGGGGCTACGGCAAGGTGCGAAATAACCAAAATCGTCCACTTGTCGCCCAGCCGCGCCAGCACGCTATGCGGGGCGCAAGGCGTGAACAAGGGACCACTCGGCGTTTTGGTGTAGGGACGGCCGTGCACAAAGGCGCCTTGAGCGTTTTTGGTATTAGTATTTTCTGTTTTCGCCGGTACCATTTTTGTGCCTTAGGTTAACGGTGGTGCCCACCAACGCTTGCAGCTTCGATTCGCTCCAATCGTTGCTCTTTTTGACAAGGGGCAATAGTAATGGGCAATGAAGTTTTGGTTTTCGGTGCCACGGGACAGCAGGGTGGATCGGTGGCGTGGGCGCTACTAAAGGCAGGGTGGCGAGTGCGTGCGCTCGTGCGAAACCCGAATAGCGCCGGGGCGCTGGCCTTGCGCGATGCGGGCGTTACTCTCATTGAGGGCGAATTCGCGGACGATCGTGCCATGCGCCAGGCCATTCATGGCGTGCATGCCGTCTTCAGTGTGCAGCCTAGTTCGGGACAGGGTGCGGTGTTGGGACTAAGCGATGAGGAAGAGGAGCGTTTTGGCATCGCCATTGCCGAGCTTGCCGCGCAAAGTGGCGTGCAGCACCTGGTTTACTCAAGCACAAGCGCGGTGAGCAGCGGGCTCACGGGCATGGGTCATTTCGATAGCAAGCTGCACATCGAAGACCACATCCGAAAGCTGCCCATCAACGCCACCATTCTGAGGCCAGCAGCATTCATGGAAATGCTGCTTATGCCAGGTTTCGGACTGGATCAAGGGCAATTCAATTTTTTCATGCGGCTGGACCAGCCTATGCAGTTCATCGCCGTGCAAGACATCGGTGTGATCGTCGCAGCCGTTCTGGCTGACTCCGCGCGTTTTGGCGGCGCGACATTCGAGATCGCAAGCGCTACTGCCACGGGGGCAGACCTGCAAGCGCTGTTTAGCCAAGCCGCAGGTCGGCACATTGCCTATGCGCGCTTTTCTGACGAAGTCTTGGCGGGGAATGCCTTCCTGCGGCGGCTCACCGAGTTACTGGACGCTGGCCCGTTGGTTGGTCATGCTGATCTGCCAGCCCTGCGGAAGCTGCATCCGGGACTCCAGACCTTTGAATCGTGGCTTCATGGGCAAGGACGAAAGGCGTTTGAGAACGCGCTGGGCGCGGCCGGGGCGTGGGCCTATGGCACTGCCAACAAGGAGTAGCGATTGGCGAAAGTAAGCTCAGATGACTGTGACCTGCCCCCTCCGAGCCGTACCAGCGTAATGGCAGTGAAGTCCGTCAACTTGGAGAATGACGGACATGAGAAAGAGCAGATACACCGAGGAGCAGATCATCGGTTTCATCAAGCAGGCCGAGGC
>NZ_FOLP01000033.1 GCF_900112425.1 Variovorax sp. OK212
CCGATCTTCGGTGCAATCGATTCGATCGCCGCCCACAGCGACGGGTACTCCCCACGGTGCTCCTGCACCATCCTCACCGCGCGCTCACGCACCTCAGGTGAAAACTTGTTCGACTTCTTCATGGCTCAATCCTCTCAGAGTGTTGAGCCTCCACAAAATCCGGGGCGATTCAAAACCAACGACTTCCTCATCGATGGTCGCAACCCACGAACAAGGCGCGCTACTGACAGCAAGGGCGATGGCTTCCGGCGTGACGCCTATCGCCGAAAGCTCGCCGGCAGTCATCGTGTTTTCTCCGACCGATGCCCTGACTTTGAACATTGCGCTCACGTCTGTGACAGAGGCAGGCCGAATTTCTGGAGACAAAATTCTCATAAAGGAGTGGTGGTCGCGACCGTCTGCTTGTGGCCGACTGGTGTCGAAGCACTGCCAGCTGAATTTCTATGGAGCGAGGATCGCCCATCGCTCGTGATCGTGCCAACACCCGTTGATTTTCAAGTAGCGAGGTGAGTACCCTTCCTGCAGAAAGCCGCAGGCTTTCACAAGCGCGATTGAGGCGACGTTGGTCGGCTGGATGTTGGCCTCCAACCGATGCAACTCGAGGTTTTGGAAAGCAAATCGAGCTACCGCTTCCAACCCCTTTCGCATCAGGCCTTGTCTCTCGTGACCGGCGAAAACGTAGTAGCCGAGGTAGCCACTTTGGAACGCGCCCCTGACAATATTGGTGATGTTGAAGACGCCGACGAGGCAATCGTCAGCATGCCGGCAAACAAGAAATGCTGCATTTTCAGGAGCAGACATTCGTTCCAGGTACGCTCGAAAATGTTCAGGCGTGGATGGCGGCAAGGTCCAAGGGCTGTGAAGGTCGCAACTCTTCTTAACCGAGGCAAGGAACTCGCGCTCGTCAGACGACTTAAATGGCCGAAGATAAACAGGCTGCCGCATTTCAGGTGTTAGCAATATCTGAGGGAGGCTGCGACATCTTGCCCGATCGAACAAGCATCACGAATGACCGGTCTTGGCCGAATGTCGTCGACGTGAGTTTTCGAGGTTTGTAGCGCTAGATCGTGATTCTGGTCTTCAAGAATGCCAAGTACTTCGGCTCCTCCGCTGAGAACAGTCCTAGTCCACCGCCCATGTATGCGCGCGTCAGTTCATCGGCGGCTCTGTCCAGTGCATCGAGCTCGAACTGACACTGCCCAAGTCGAAGGTGCAGAAACGGGTTTCCAATCGCATCCGGACACCGCATCGCAAACGAGAGGTTGTCTCGCCCTGCGGTGAAGTCGTGACCGAGAAAGTTGGCGTCGCCGATCGCGGCCAGGATCCATGTGCTCGCGTCCCAGTCCGTCTTGGGTTCTGGCACCAGGTCAAACGCTTCCCAGTAAGACGTCAGGGCGAGGCCGTACTCAGCGCGCTTTGCCTGCTGATCGCCCACCGCGCACAGGCGCTTGATTTCGCCATGGATCTCGTCAGTGAGCTCCAGTCCGGCAGCGGCCCGCGAGGCGGCTTCATCCGCTCGGGCCGGCGTGGGCTTCTTGTCCTTCCTGAACGATCCAAACACCATGCCATCTCTCCGCTGTGAACGACGCCTTTTAGCCGGATTGTGCCGGTGACGCGACCGGCTGCTTGTGGCCGATGGCAGCCATCGTATCAGCGGCAGCCACGAGCCCGAAGCGACAGTAGGTCTTACTGAAAAGCAGCTGCTCTGGCGGGTTCTCTATGACGTCGCTTCCTCATCATCGAGCAACGTTGCGCGCATAGAAAGTTACTCGCGCAGCTGTTTGGCTTGAATGGCTTCGCGCAGGCGTTCCATGCCGTAAACATCCATTCTTAATCCGACAGTGTGGCCTCTCGGAATCACCAGAATCTTTTTGTGGAAGAACTCGCAGTCCAAGCCACTGTGGGCTTGGCGCCTGCTGATGTCAGAAGAACGCGATGCGGGGTGTCGACTGCGAGCCAACAGGCTGCTTCACTGGGCTCTGGTAACCGGTTCCACGCAACAACAAATGCAGGGAAAGACTTGTTTTTGCAGGAACTTGATCGACCGTGATCACAAAACCGGAATGCTTGTATTCGATAAAGTATGGATGCGGACGTTCACGGATTACGATCTCCGACGTTAGCCTATCGCGCAGAATGTCGAAGTCCTCGGTGCCCACAAGGACGACATGTTTCTCGTCCGACCATTCCTGGGCATCCAAGCATTCACCACTGGCGGGGGACCCAGATGACGGCGACGCTCCGTACCACGCGCATTCGAAGTGGAGTCCACGCATTTGAGTGGCTGATTGGCATTTGAAGACAACGCCTATACAGCCATCGACCACCGATCCCAAAGGTAGCGCGGGCTGAAAAGGAAAGTCCGTCAAACTGAATTCGACCGGGGACCGTCCAAACTCGACGTCCGCTTGAAAAGCGAGGTCTCCAAGCGGTGTGGAGACGAGCATGTGTCAGTCATCCGTTTTGATCATTCGTTGAGGCTTTGAGTACGCGAGGAGAGGTCCGCTCTTGGCCGACAGTCGTCTAGCTATAGCCGCGCACGATGCACTGAACGCGTTCGGCCAGCGTAAGTGTGACGGGCTGCCCACCCTTCAGTTCTAGGGCCAACTCGTTCTTTCCCCGGATCAACAGGTACCGACGAAGAGCCGTCAGATATTCATCTTCTGTAATCTGGAACTCGAGTTCATCTTGCAGACCGTGGCTTACCTGAACGAACCCTTCCGGGATTTCAATGCCTTCGACTTCGATGAGATATTCGTCAAGGTCCGTGCGGTAGGTAACCTGGTAACCATCGCATCCGTATCCATGCCGTGCGTTTGCGTAGGAAACCAAGCCCGCGGCGTTCCACATGAGATCGGAAAAGATGTCTTCCAGTGCATCTGCCCGTGTAGTACCACTACCAGCACTCACTTCGATTGATTGGGAAGGAGGAGGCGGCTTCCTGCCGAACAGATTGAACAACTTCGAACTCCTGACTTAGTTGCAACACATGTCGTGCGGTGCGGTGCGACCGAACGTCCGGTCCTGGCCGAGGTTGTGTGAAAACGTTCGAAGATCGTGTTTTTGGGAGTAGCCAAACCATTCCCGAACCCTTGATCGTCGATCCTGGCGCGATCTGAGAGGTCGGCTTTCATGCAATGGGTACAGCGCCAGCGTTTTCACACAGCCTCGGCCGACTGTAGACACCTATGGTGGCGCGTCGCTCCACCGGAGTCCAGCGTATCTGTGTATCACGTCAAAGACGCCCCTCGTGGGTGTTGCGAAACGGTCCGCCATCACAGTTTATGTCGCGAGCTTAGCGCCGGTGGGCAGTTCTCCTTGCAAAAACTGTTCGCGCTGGCGCTTGTCGCTCAGCTCCATCTCGAAGTGCACCCATTCACCTTCCCTGAGCAACCCCATCCACCACGGGCCTGACGCTGTATCGGAAAACTGCCAGACGACGTGATAGCCGTCTTCGTTGGAAAAGCCCTCGCCATCGGCTTGGAGAATTCCGCCGAGCTTGTTCCACAGTGCAGTCTTGACGGAGCCCAGCTCGGACCAACCTTCAGCCTCATCTGTGCCAGACAACACTTGAATCGCATAGATGGTCTTCACCTTCGGCAAGTAGTCTCGAAGCCATTTAGCCCCCGTCGCTGGTTCGGCATCCTGAAGCTCGTCAATGAACTCCTCAAGCTCCTCTGCAGCCATCGAACCATCGGACACAGGGTTTCGTTCAATCACGGCAATTTCTCGCCCAGTCTTGTGTACCAGCAGCAGTTCGTCCCATTGGTCATCCGTTCCTGCCTCGACGGTCAGCGTTGAACTCTTGAGTGAGCGCGCGACATCGCTTGCCGGTAGCGTTCGTTCGGTCGTGCTGAGCACGCGAATGTAGTAGGGCATGGCTAAAAACGTTCGCTCCAAGAAAGTGGCAGTGTTCGGCTGTCGTCAGCCGCAATTTGCCAGTCGGATATCGGTTGGATTCCACACCATATGGCGGGCAAAGGCTACAGATTGGGCGGCATGTCCGACCGTCCGCTGCTGGCCGAGGCTGTATGAAAACTCAATTCCATCGCCATCAATCCGAAAGTCGACCTCTCAGATGGGCCCAGGCTGCATCTTTTTGGATGTGCCGAGGGGTCAAGGACCCCTGAAAAGATGACTCCGGGGAGTTTTCACACAGCCTCGGCCGATCTCAGCCCTCGAAGGATAGCCACCGGTCAGCGTGGCTGCGAGAAACCGGGCCAAGTGCGGCGAGGAATTGTGTCAGAACACCATGCCGGTCCGCCGACGCGACCAGTCCCTCGATGAAGCCGGTCGAGACAGCGGTGACCAAGTCGACATCTCCGCTCACCATTGCTGCTTCGACGATGCGCAAAGCGCGCTCCATTCCGGGGACCATTGGGTCGGCAGAGGCATCTACCAGACAGTTCGCAAAGGTCGCTAAGAGCGAAGTCACCGGCGGCTCGTCCGGTGCCCAGTATTTCTTCGCATCCTGAAAGGCTCCCTTCAGCGCCGGCGACTCAGCGGCCAGGTCCTCGAACAAGGTACGGCAAGTGTTGCTCATTCAATGGGTCTCGTGTGCGACTGACCGGGTTCTCGCTGACCTTAGGGAGATCGCAAACTGGGTGGCGTGAGCGAAAGTCCGGTCATGGCCGACTGTAGCCGGTCGTCGTTTCGGAGCTTCGTCCCCGCGACGGGAATCTTAGCCACCCAGTACCTCGCTCGTTTCGTCGGGCGGACTACCGAGGGTGAATAGGAAGTGGGCACGGTACGTCGTGGCTCGCTCCATCTGGCCAAGCGTCTCAGCCGCTCGTTCCATATCTCGCCAGAAGCCGCCTCGGGGGCGCTCCTGAACACCGCACGCCGCTAGGAGGTCCATGCAAGTGAGCAATACCTCCTCGGGAACTTTCTTTTCCACCTCCGCCAGAGCGACATGGTTATCCGGTATGCCCGATGGCAGGCGCAGGGAAACGTACCGCTTCGCAGAACGAAGATGCGCGTGAGCCACTGAAAGCTGTTTGATGTGAACCGGGTCGTTCATAACGTCGCAGGGCCGCAGTACGGCCGGATTTCGTCGCATTGTGCCCGCATGGCGAACGACTGGTTGTGGCCGACTGTAGCCTGACGCTGCGACGGATCAGCCCCGACTTCAGTTCGCCGCGCCCGTCGGCGTGACGTCATAAACGTACCAGATGCCGTCAGCAAAATAGAAGGTGTCATCGCCTGGGCCTAGGAGCGCCGACTCGATCAAAGGTCGATCTACTTCGTGCCCTTTACGCAGGGCCTTTGCAATCGCATCTGTCGTGCAGGTTGCAACGGCGTTGCCGGCCTTCATACACCCGGAGGGCGGAGCGCCATCGTCTGCGTGGGCGCGCCAATCGTGCAGCATTGCCAACGAGTAGCCGCCGTCGTATGGCGGCTTCGTGTAGATCAAATAGTCCTCACCAACCTCATCGGCCTGAACGAATTTAACCAGTGAGGAAAGCAGCTCATCGCTTTCAATGAATCTCTTGACCTGCTGTCGTCCATTCTCCCAGAGAACTAAATCGTCGACAGAGATGAAACGCCGCAGCACTTTCATTCCCCAGTTCACCTGATCATTCTCCGCAGACTTGAACTGATACAGCGTCCACCGCCGCCCTTCGAGTGCTAGCTGCAAAGGTAGTGACTTCCGGCGTTCTGCGAAGGTTGTCATGGGTCAAACGATCGGAATATTGCTAATGTACGGATGGCCGCGGTTCCTGCTTGTCGTTGAACCGACTTCGAACGTCCGCTTGTCGGTAATTTGAGCACTCATTGCCAGCGACCGGTTCTGGCCGGCTGGAGCCTGGCGGCGGCTGCCGGGCGGGGCCCTAAGCAGACTGCCGCATGCGACATTTTCTTTAAAACGTACCGAGTTGAACATGATTGAGCCCCATCTGACCCAGGGCGTCCAGTAGGTCAACTATTGCTTCTGGCGGAGCAGTACCCAAGTCGATTTCTGTTTTCCAGCGGCCTCCCTCCACCGACGGGTAGACCACAGAATGAATGACTTTCTGCTGTTTACCGCTGGCGACAGCTTTGGCGTCACCAAGGTCTATCCAACGAGTTGCCCATGCCGTAAGCGGTTCGATCTGACTCGGAGCGCTGTTCGCTCGAATCTCCAGACGATCCCAGGTGAATGGGCTCAGGGCAACTTGCATTCGATCTGAGAAATTGACTTCGCGAGGTTTGAAGCGGCTCGCGGGGGCTGGCTGGACGAACCGCCCGACCTCGGTCTTCCCGTTGAGGTTCGACATGAAGTCGACACGCAGTTGATCGTACGGTGTAGGTACTGTCATACCGTTAGGTCGGACTAGCACCTCCGAAACACAAGACTGTTTTTTCCGTTTGCACCAGTCCTTTAAAGCGCCCCCAAACCCGACGATGAAGGCAGCCCGTTCCGTCCTAGCTATCTCAAGAACCTCCTGCTTCTCTTTGTTGCCCGCCTGTGATGACAAGCTCGACGCGAGAGATAGGGCAGCGATCATCAATCTGCGGTCAATCAAAAATATGCGGCGCAACTTCAACATGGATCGGGTACGGCTTGCGTTGTCGTTTGAAAGTCTGGTCTCAGGCGAATTTTTTCCCGCGGCGCGACCGACCGGTTGTGGCCGGTTTCCGTCTGTGCTGGCTAGTAGCCGGGTAGCCAAGGCTCCTGCTCGATAGCCGCAAGATTTCCCTCAACCAGATGTCGGAACAGCTCGAGAATCTTGCTTGCTGGCACCTCGTCCATGTGTCGTTCGCCTCTGCCCTCAGCTTCGAGATTCTCGAAGGTGATGTAGCCGCCCCGTGATGCAGCCAAGCTCCACTCGGATTCATGGGTGACTGCCACTGAACCATGCTCGGTATCTTCCGGCCAATCGTCAAGCTCGCGCAACAACGCCAGGAAGTCAGAGTTGGAACTGCCCGAGTCCATGCTGCCGTAACGGTGCGTCAGATTGAATGCCATGGTCGATGGTGATAAGGGTTAGGGCGCAAGATCTGCTTCTGGCCGACTGTAGCCGCTCGTGCCTAAAGGCTTCTCGGCCTGAAGTGGTCATGGCCGCTGTTTCGTCAGCCGGATGTCTCCGTCACCAATCTCCACTTCGCTACCCCATCCGAGGTGACGATAGAGCCGCGCAGCGCGACTCCTGTTCGCGGTTTCGAGCCACGCGGCAGGGTGCCGTTCGAACAACGCGCGTTCACAGGTCCGGGTCAGGCGCGTGCCTATCCCGCAACCCTCATGTTCGGGCAACACAAACAGGGCAAACAGGCACGCGTCGTCCAAGTCGACCATGGCGAAACCAACGACTTCCTCATCGATGGTCGCAACCCACGAACAAGGCGCGCTACGGACAGCAAGGGCGACGGCTTCCGGCGTGACGCCTATCGCCGAAAGCTCGTCGGCAGTCATCGTGTTTTCTCCGACCGATGCCCTGACTTTGAACATTGCGCTCACGTCTGTGACAGAGGCAGGCCGAATTTCTGAAGACAAAGTTTTCATAAAGGAGTGGTGTTCGCGACCGCCTGCTTGTGGCCGCAAGCCGTTAAGCCTCGTTGCGCAGAACTCGAGCGGTAACCCGGTGGGCGCGCACTACATCACAGTAGTTCACCGTCAGCATTTCGTCTGCGTCGTACACAAAGAATGCAAAGGGCGCGGAGCCAAGCTCCTCGCCAAACACAGGCGCTTCGATTCCCAATTCGTTGAGCACGATTGCGACCTCCTCGTTCAGCACAGCTTCTGCAGCCACCAAGTACAACATGTGACGTCGGTCGGCGAGCCCCAAGACGTCGTCCTCCCTCACCTCGTTGTACAGCTCGACTACGACGGCAGCCAAACGGGACATGGCTGTATCAGGGGAGTCTTGCAACGACGAAAGGAACTGCGCGTGTTGCCAGTCGCCAATATGGGTCTGTTCCCATTTCTCTTCATCGGTGCGCAGCGAGACTGCGACATAGCCGTGCTGGATGTGCAAGTCGAGCGACATTCCCGAAATGGGCCGTCCTGTGGTCGGCCCCGGCAGGGCCTCGAAGTCCGCGCGGGCGTCCCGAAGCGCAAGGACCAATTCAGTGCGGACGGCTACAGCGGCAGCTTCGTATCTATTCATCGTGGCTCAGCTTGTGTATTGAAGGACCGCGGCGAGGGGCTGCTCTTGGCCGAGAGTCGTCTTCCTGAGACGCTAGTCATCAAGCGCGCACCTCGTGCGAATCCAAGGAGAGTGAACATCGGCCCGCTCTGCCTCCCACTCGGAAGCCAAATCTAGCAATGCATTCAGGCTAGGGTCGCGATCGAGCAAATGCCCCATCCCGACAACCCTATATTCAGAAGCATTGTCATCGTGCTCCCCGCCGCAGACGAAGCACCAGCTGCCGCCCTCTCTCGAGACAAGGAGGACCGGCTTCACGTCGTCGAAAACGTGGATGCAAATATAGGATTTTTGACCGCGTTGCATTTTTATCGCTATTACTGATGACGCTCTGCTTCTAGGCTCCGTCTCACCGCATTTTGCCGCCGAAGCGAACGACCGGTATGGCCGTTCTGAGCCGCTTAGTCAAGCATAGAAGGAGCAACCCGCTGACGCCAGGCAGCCGACGCATAGGACGCCGAAGAGCCAGACAGACTGGCCGAGGTCGCCGATGCCGCGGGTGGCGTTGTACTGCTTTCGCTTTTGTTGTTCTGCAAGCGAGACATGGGCAACGTCCTCAGCCCAACCCTTTGCGGTCAGAGAGTAAGGAACATCCTTCCCCGGCGTCGAAAGGCGCGCAGCGTCATAGGCGAGATATCCAAAGACGGCAGCTGCAGTGAGCATTACCCAGGAAAAAATCATGGTCCAGATTGTCCGTGAAGCGTGAAGGAGACCCCATCGGCTGTCGGCAGCGACAGTCCAGTCATGGCCGCATTCGGCCGGTCGCGCCGAGCCTACTTGGCATCCGCGAAGCTACGCCCGGTTCTTGAGCGTCAGCACCGACAGCCCGGCGGCAATGAACGTCAGCCCGGCGCCGACGTTCATTCCCTTGATGACCCGAGGACGAGCAGACAACCAGCCTGCGAGCTTCGAGGCAAAGCTGCCTATCGCCGTGAAGATCAGCGCGGTGAGCACCGCGAAGATCGCACCATAGACCAGCATCTGGATTTGCACCGACCCTCGCGCCGCATCCACGAACTGCGGCAGGAAGGCCAGCACGAACAGGCCAGGCTTGGGGTTCAACACGTTGGACATCACGCCAGTAAGGAACACGCGGCTCAGCGACAACTTCGCGGTGGGTGCGAACGAGATCAGGTTGCCCGATGCCAGCGCCTTGTAGCCGAGCCACAGCAGGTAGAGCGCGCCGACGGCTTTCACCACCCAGAAGGCGCCTGGCGAATTCTGGATGATCAGCGACAGGCCCACCGTGGCGGCCAATGTATGGAACATGATGCCGAGCCCCGCGCCGATGGAAGTGAGCGCAGCGGCCGCGCGCCCCTGGCTCAGCCCGCGGCTGACCGCAAGAATGTTGTCCGGTCCCGGCGAGACGACAACAAGCAGGCAGGCGGCGACGTAGGCAAGCATGGTGTTGGTGGTGAACATGGACATCGTTTTAGCACTTGTTTGCGTGCAGCTTCAGAGGGAAAGCAAGATAGCCGAGCCGCGCCAAAGGCAAGCCGCGAAGGCTTTGCCAGTCACGCAAGCATCAAGAATGGGCCGAATCGGACGTACAGCTTGAGCCTTGATTCTTCAAACAACGCAAACGCGTTCAGCGCCTCAGAACTTTCACACGGCCATAAGTCAAGCACGCGCCTCCAGGACTTGAAGCATCTTGGCAAGCCCGTTATCTGTCGAACTGTAGGGATAGTCGAAGTACTCGATCTGCAGCCATTGCGCTTCCTGGCCCGGATGTACGTATTTCTCAAAGTCGTCCACCAGCAACACCTGGTGCGGAGGCACACCGGGGACAAACCGAAGGTCCTTTGTCTCCCCGTGCCAAGTGATGTATTCGACAGCCGAAAACCAATCGGGTGCGACCCCTTCATCCACCAGCAAGCGCGCGATCGTTCTGAATCGATCTTCCTTGACGGTGGTGAACATGACGATGCGAGGGAAAATCTCGGCGCAACGCGTCAGGAAATCTGCCAGACCCGGGCGGGGAATTTGGCTCATCGCATTCGAGATCAAGGTTCCTTCGAGATCGAGGGCAAGAACGTAGTTGGTCATGAGCAGATATCGGTTTGGTTGGCGAAAGGCAGCCTGCGGCAGCGGATTCAAGCGTGCGCCCAACCGAACAACGCAAGGCAGCAGCCTGCGCGTCCAGGCAGTTCACTTCATGAACGTCTGAATGAAGGCCCGGTACAGGGCCAGCGCTTGCCTTCACACTGACTCGCAAGGGCCAGACACGCGTCTGGTCGGCCTGAATGCAGCCTGGCGCGGAAACGCGTTATCACGAAGCAGCGAGGCAAGACCACCTTGCTCGATCGAAGCTCTGGGTTCATTCAATGCGCGGTGACTGCGCTGGAGTGCCATCGACCCGGGCCTGCTGTTTGCACACCTCATCGACGCCATCGCGGCGACTGGCTTCCTCTGGCGGCATCGCGCCGCTGCTGAAGAAAAAGAGATCATTCTCTTTCCAGCATCAACGCTCGGCATCCCGCTCTCGGCAACTCAAGGTCGCATACCTGGCCGCGGGCAGTGCAACCTTGACGCTCACGTCGCGAAGCGTCCGTTGAAGGTCGACCTTGTCGGTGAAGGCGCATTTGTTCTGGCGCGCAAAGGCCTCCAGGTTGTCTGTGCGGCCCTTCACTTTCACCGACACGCCCGCACCCGGACTGACGCAGCACCCCACATACTGGGCCATGTACTCTTCCTCGATGACCACCAACTCGTGGCCCATGAAGCCCGCGGGTTTGCGGAGCAGGTAGTAGTCGGTGTAGTCGATGCGCTGAGTCGGCTTCTTGCCGATCAGCCCGGCATGCATGTAGGCCTGGATGGCCTTTCCGGATGTTCCGGTTCTTTGGGCAGAGCCACTTTTCAGGCGCAACGCATTGGCGAGCCCGTCCTCCAGATTGCTGTCCTGCCCGGCCGATACGTGCAGGGTGGTCAATGCAAAGAGGCCGAGGACGAGAGCTCGCAGGCGGGACACTTTATGCATGGAAAGATCTCATTGGCTGGGTGAAAGGCGAAGTAGAAAGTCGGTTTCTGGCCGGCAACTTTAGCTGGCGTGCGCTGCGAAGCGGTCTCTCGATCTGTGCGAGAGTGGTCATGGACTCAAGCCGATGTGGGCCGCGGCGCAACTTCCAGAGCGCCCACAACTTCGGAGTTGTTCTTCGCGCGGCCCGTGCACCGGGCCAAACGCCGCGATCGAAATCTGCCCCTTGTCAGTCGCGCGTCTCGACATTCGCGTTGACCGAGCTCACCTCGTTGAAGGGGCCGCCCGGCTCAATCGTCCAACGCCTCTTCGAGATCCAGCGCCGCTCGTGCCTCGTGAGAAAGCCGCACCGTGAGCATGTTCACCGCATCAACCACCTCGTCGCGCTCCAGCGTGTAGAGAAAGCCGTGCTTGCGGTTCAGCCCGCCGACTACCGCGAGAAAGTCCGCGGCTGCCTGGGTGACGCGGGCGGTGTATGCCGCATCGTCGGTTCGCGTTGCGTCGGCCTCCCGCACCTGCCGCAGCGCGGACACGAAGGCCGCGCGCGTCTTCTTGACCACGGCAGCCGGAATGCCCTCTCGGCCATCCCAATGCCGCAGCGGGTTTTCCAGATTCTCCGAAAGCCATTCGGGCGACCGCGGCTTGCGCACCGACAGCGCAACGCGCGGCGTTTTCTTGAACGCCTTGCGCACGCCGGCCGCAACCTCGGCAGGCACGCTGTCCAGGCTCAGGCTCGTCAGCACCGGGAGCGCGTCGGGCGCTGGAAAGTCTTCCGGGCCGTAGCCGAACAGGTCGCACAGCCACAGCGCCTCGAGCTTCGGCAATTCCGCCAGCGCCGCCAGTTCAGTCAACTCGCCGGGGGCGCCGAACAGATGCAGGTACCCGATGTCGGGAAAGCTGTCGGCCACGTCACAGAGGTCGAGCTTGCTCACCGCGTCCAGGCGCAGCCCCCGCGCTTGGTCGAGTCCATGCAAGGGCGGCACCGCGCCATGGGCCTGCACCGAGATCCAGCGGCCGTTCTGCTCGGCCACGACGTGCGTGAGCGCACTCGCATCGGGGGTCTCTGCACTGGGCACGTCCACCAGCTCATCGACGGAGGTGTAGCTGTTGGTCCCGCTTTTGCCGTGCACGATCAGCATGCTGAGGCTTTGCGGAAGCACCAGCCGCTCGAGGCCGTCGATGTCGATGACAAGCCGGTCGATATGCGTGCGCGAAAGGTCGATCTCGCGTTGCCCATGCCCGACGAGCGACAGCTCCGACACCAGCGAGGCCGACTCCAGGAACGGCACCAGGTCGTCGCGCCAGCGCTGCAGAAACACCTGGTACAGCGCGGGCCACGCGCACAGCGACGCCATGCGGAACTCGTCGGCGATGCGGTAGCCGCCGTCGTCGCGAAAGCTGCGTGCGGCCGCAAGACGCGTTTGCATGGGCTCGCCGCTGCGGGTGCACTCCAGGCCAGGAATCACGGCCGTCTGCGCGGTGTCGAGGCTTGCCTTGAACGCGGCGGTCAGCTCGGCGGGCAAGGTATTCCAACGGTGCTGCCGAGCGACGATGTCGTCGAAGTTCCAGCCGCCATGGCTGTTGGACTCCGTGCTCCCGCGTACCGGCAGCGTGCCGATTGCACGGTACTTCGAGGGCGCTGGCAGCGGCACGTTGTCGACGATCTCGCGTGGCTGCCAGAACATGAAGCTCTTCACGAGCCGCGGCGCATCGGCCACGTCGTTCAGCGTCGGCATTGCTTCGCCGACCCAATCGAGCAGCGTGACGGTGACCTGGTCATTCGCGGCATTTTTTGCCACGACCTGGCAGGCACCAAAGCGGCCGATGCGCTCGATCGGAAAGCCCAGCACATCGCCGGGCGACAGCACCTGCTGTGTCATGAATGTCGTACTCGATGGAGGTGGCGTGCTCGCGCCGGACCGACGAGTCTACAAGCCGGCTTCGTGAAAATGTCCGGGCTCTTGCCTGCGTGGGAAGGCTTGCGAGCTAAGCCGCTTTGCTGCTCAACGTGACACGGAAGAGCGCGTCCTTCCGGAATTCGTAGTGCCGTGTGTTGGCCCCGAAATCGCCTTTGATCCACCATTTTTCATCCGGGCTTTCTTTCAGCGAAATGCCCGCCTGCGTGAGTGCCTGCCTGGCCTCGTCGAAGGTTTCGAACAGGGGAATGCCCACCTCATCGCGCGCGACCGGCTCGAAGCCCTCGCTGGCTGCGATGTAGAGAAAAACGACGTCCAGCTTCTGCTCCTGGTCGAATCGAAACTGAAAGCCGGACTTGGGGGCTGCGGCCCAATACACGTCCTCGAGGTTCTCGTGCGTCCGGTCGAAGTCGTAGACGACTTGCATGTCCCGCAGCTCCAACAGCTCGATGACCTTGTCGTCTTTCAGCTGCAGCCCCAGCAGTGCCTCGAAATCGAAATTCGTCACTTCTTCGCGTCCTTGCTCTGGAAGAGGCCGATGTAGGGCACGCCGTTGTACAGCCTTGTTGCGTTCTCGACGGGCTCGGTCGGATCCGCATAGGCGAACATCGCGTTCGCAGTGTGGATGCGCTGGCCGGCACAGGCTGCGACGATCGCCTGCACGGACTCTTCCGATTCCAGCGTGCTCATCTCCACCAGCTCTCTGACGGCAACCGGTGCGTCCAGCCGAATGACGAGCAGCAGGTCTTCGTCGTAGAGAAAACGCATTCCCATGTCGACGCAGAAGCCGCAGCCGGTCAGATCGACATCGGAGTCCTCGATGTCCTCGACTTCGTGCGACCAGTAGTCGTCCGCAGCATCGAAG
Source organism: Variovorax sp. OK212 (assembly GCF_900112425.1). Lineage (GTDB taxonomy): Bacteria > Pseudomonadota > Gammaproteobacteria > Burkholderiales > Burkholderiaceae_C > Variovorax. The sequence goes on from NZ_FOLP01000033.1 coordinate 13,882, forward strand.
TAGGCGCCGAAATCCGCTTCGGACATCGTCGTCGTGCCGATCCAGAAATGCAGTGCCGAGAACGGTGCGGGGGGACTCGGCGGACCGTAGGTCTCGACCCAGTCGAACAGCGTGCCGGACTTCAATCCGTGCCGTTTCTCCAGCTCGGGGAAACCTCCGGTCGGCGTGCGGTTGAGCGCTTCGTCCACCAGCTGGCGCTTGAAATCATCCGAATGGCGATCTTTGGTCATGTGTCCTCTTCCAATCACTGTGAGCCGGCGCACGCTGCGGCGCCAACGCTCGCAATCGGTTCCCGGGAATTTTGTTCGTGGCGATGATAGTCGTCGGACACAGCGCTCTGGCGTGCAGCTTCGGCAGGCATTCCCATGACTGCGAAGGTGAAGACACAGCCGGCGCACAACCCATGCGATGCATCGCAACCCTTCCCTGCTTGGTGTGGCACACCTCGCGCCCGCCGGCGTTACGTCGTGCAACCCGTGTGCCGTCACGTAACACGCCGCCGCCATCTGCCGACACGGCGCTTAAAGACGAATTCGAAGGTGCTCGCTTTTCGGACGAATGAACCCTTTAGGTCTAGGCGCGCCGTGCCGTTGTGAAGGTTCACGCAACGGCACGCATGTTGCCCCTTGCAGGGGCATGAACATCACCTTCACGTCCGTCTGGAATGCCACGCTGGGCGCCTGGGTCGCCGCTTCTGAAATCACGCGTGCGCGTGGCAAGCGCAGCAGCGGCCGCGCCGCAACATCAGGTGCGCGCAACACGGCCGCCCTTTTTCTGACGGCGGGCCTGTGCGCGGTGGCGCCGCCTTCGTGGGCCGTCTGCCTCCCCGTGGGGGGCGTGGTGAACTGCGTCGGCCCGGCCAATCTCCTGTCACCTTCGTATTCTTCCGCGCTCGACAACCAGACCGTCAATGTCAACAGCGGGGCCACGGTCGGCGTGCTGTTGGGGGCGGGCGGCACCGCGATGTTCCTGTCTGGCGACAACGTGCGGCTCAACAATTCCGGAACGATCGACGTGGGGCTGATGGGGCCGCCGAGCGGCTCGAGCATCGGCGTGCAGATGGGCAGCGCCAGCGCGTCGAACCGCACGATCTTCAACGACGGCACCATCCGTGGCGGCCGCGGCCCGTTCGGCACCCCGCTGGGCGGTCTCGACGGCGTCGCGGTGGACATGCAGAACGCGGGCGCGAGCCAGATCACCAATGCAGGGCTGATCGATACCGGGCTGATCGCAGGTGCGCCTCCTGCCACCTCGTCCGCCGACGCGCCGGTGATCGCCGTCTACGGCAAGGGCGTGATCAGCTTCACCAACACCAGCACCGGCATCGTGGTCGGCCGCATCGGCTTCGACGGCGGCGCCGGCAACACCTTTGTCAATGCCGGCACGCTGCACGGGAGCCTGTCGATGGGCGGCGGGGTGAGCAACACCTTTGCCGCCGTCACCGGCTCGGTGGTGGACATGGGCGACAGCGCGGGTGCGCCGCAACTGGCCGTCACCGGCATGGACCTGGCCTTTGCGCCGACCGGCTTCGTCGACGGCGGGGCCGCGGGCAGCAACACGCTGCGCCTGCAGAATGCCGCCTCTGGCGGCGACGCGACCGCCACCGGCGCCGGCGCGCTGGCGATGGACAAGTACCTCAACTTCCAGCACGTCGCCGTGACCGGCGGCACCTGGGCACTGAGCGGCGCGGCCACCCCCGCCACCGCCGATTTCAAGTTCTCGGGCGGCCTGGCCCAGTTCAGCGCCGCCACGGCCTTCGGCGCGGCGAACCTGATCGGCGGCGGCGGCGCCATCGAGCCGACCGCGGACGGCATCGTGCTGACCAACGCGGTGAGCCTGCCGGGCAGGCTGACGGTGCGGGGCGCCCGCGACCTCACGCTGTCGGGCGCCATCGCCGGCGCCGCCCGCCTCATCCAGGACGGCACGGGCATCACGCGCGTGACCGGCGACAACCCCGGCCTCCAGGCGGCGGCGGTGGCGGGCGGCACGATGCTGGCCACGGGCAACGGCCTGGTCAACGCCTCCACGACGGTGGACGACACCAAGGGAAACAACGCCACGCTGCAACTGGCCTCCGGGGCGGTGACCGGCCATGTCATCGTCAACAACGGCGGGGTGCTGACCAACGCGGGCACCGTCGGCGTGCCCGGCATCGGCTACGGCGTGCAAGGCGCGGCGGGAACGGCCACCGTCAACAACAGCGGCACCGTCTACGGCCACCTGGCGATGCCCCTGGACGGCGGAGGCACGGTCAACAACAGCGGCGGCAGCATCATCGGCGTCGACCGCGGCATACAGGCCCAGACGGCGACGAGCACGCTCAACAACACGCTGGGCGGATCGGTCCGGGCGTCCGGCTACGCCGCGGTCTTCTTCGCCGGGGGCACGGTCTTGAACAGCGGCGGCAGTTCCATCGTTTCGACCAACGACCTGGGGCTGGCAATCATCGGGAACGCGAACGTGACGAACACGGCCGGCTCGACGATTTCCGGCAGCATCGGCGTCGTGGTGCAAGGCGGCACGTCGAACATCAGCAACGCCGGGCAGATCAACGGCGGCGTGAACCTGAACACCGGCAAGGCGAACCAGGTGACCTTGCACAGCGGCGGGCAGATTGCCGGCTACCTGAGCATCGGTTCCGTGTCCGGGTCCACGCTCACGCTGGACGGGACCGGCAGCCAGGCCTATTCGGACGCGGTCACGGGCGCGACCACCTTCGGCGGCGACCTGGTCAAGGCCGGCAGCGGCACCTGGACGATCGACAGGCCGCTGGCCCCGGTCACCGCCACCATCCAAGCGGGCACGCTGGCCCTGGGCGCGGGTGGCAACCTGGCCCTGACCACGGCGGTCAACATCGCCGCGGCAGGCGCGAGCTTCGACATCGGTGCGGGCGGCGCACAGACCATCGGCGACCTGCAAGGCGTGGCCGGCTCCGGCCTGGCGCTCGGCGCGAAGCGGTTGACCTTCGGCACGGCCGCCGACACGGTGCTGGCCAGCACCGTCACAGGGTCGGGCACGTTGGTCAAGAACGGCACCGGCACCCTCGCGCTCGACGGCAACAACAGCGGCTTCAGCGGCGGGCTCACGGCCAACGCGGGCCGCGTGGACATCGCGGCGGCCAATGCGCTCGGCACGGGTGCGCTGACCATCGGCGGCAACGTGGCGCTGGGCACCCCGGGCGCGATGACGCTGGCCAACGACGTGACCCTGAACGCGGGCAGCCGGCTTTCGCTGGCCAACGCATCGGCGCTCACGCTGGCCGGCAACGTGACCGGCGGCGGCGCACTGGTGAAGGACGGCGCGGGCGTGCTGTCGCTCATGGGCGCGGCCAGCAGCTTCCAGGGCGGCACCACGCTGAACGCCGGCACGCTGCGGCTGGGCAGCAACGTGGCGCTGGGCAGCGGCGCGCTCACGGTGGGCGGCGCGGCCACGCTCGACGGGAGCACGGCGCTCTCCCTGGCCAACGACATGGTGCTGAACGCCACGCTCACGCTGGCGTCCAGCGACGTGCTGGCATTCGGCGGCAAGCTGACCGGCGCGGGGTCGCTGGTGAAAAACGGCGCCAGCGCGCTGGTGCTGACGCAGGGCAGCCTCTACACCGGCGGCACCACCGTCAACAGCGGCACGCTGTCGGTCATGAACACGGCGGGCAGCGCCACGGGTGCCAGTGCCGTGCAGGTCAATTCGGGCGCGCAGCTCACGGGCAGCGGCAGCATCGCCGGCCCGGTCGCCATCGCCAGCGGCGCGCGGCTGTCGGTGGGCAACGGCGTGAGCGCCATGCGCACCGGCGCGCTCACGCTGGCCGCGGGCTCGAACATCGATTTCGACCTGGGCCAGGCGGGCATGGCGGGCGGGCCGCTGAACGACCTGCTCAACGTCGACGGCAACCTGGTGCTGGGCGGTTCGGTCAATGTCACGCAGTCGGCGGGCGGGGTGTTCGGCGCGGGGCTGTACCGCCTCATCAACTACACCGGCACGCTGACCGACAACGGCATCGCCATCGGCACGGCGCCGGTGGCCGCGAGCAACCTGGTGCTGCAAACCAGCGTGGCGAACCAGGTGAACCTGATCAACACCTCGGGCCTCGTGCTGAACATGTGGGACGGCGGGAACAGCGCCAACTACAACGACAGCAAGGTCAGCGGCGGCAGCGGCACCTGGCGCGCCGGCACGCCCGCGGACGGCTGGACCGACGTGGCCGGCAGCGCCAACGCGCCCTGGGCGCAGGGCGGCTTCGCCGTCTTCGGCGGCACCGCCGGCACCGTCACCGTCGACAACACGGGCGCGGGCGGCGCGGTGCGCATCGGCGGCGCGCAATTCGCAATCGACGGCTACACGGTGGCGGGCGACCCGCTCACCATCACCACGGCCGGCACCAACCTGCGCGTGGGCGACGGCACCGCCGCCAGCGCGGGCATGACGGCCACCATCAGCTCGAAGATCACCGGCGCGGGCGGCATCGCGAAGGAAGACGGCGGCACGCTGGTGCTGGGCGGCGCCAACGACTACACGGGCGGAACCACGGTGCACGGCGGCGTGCTGCAGATCAGCGCCGACACCAACCTGGGCGCGGCCAGCGGCGGGCTCACGCTGGACGGCGGCGCATTGCGCATCGCGGGCGCGGCGGGGCCGGTCACGTCGAACCGGGCGATCACGCTGGGCATTTCCGGCGGCACGCTGGACGTGGCGGGCAGCGTGTTCGGCGCGGTCGGCGGCATCACGGGGCCGGGTGCGCTCACGGTCACGGGCAAGGGCGGCACGCTGGCGGTGGCCACGCCCAACGACTACATCGGCGGCACCGTCCTGCAAGGCGGCGCCACCATTTCTGTGGGCACCGGCGGCACGCTGGGCACGGGCCCGGTGCAGCAGCAAGGCAACGGCACCCGGCTGGTGTTCGCGAACGCGGCCGACGCGGGCGCCAACAGCTACACGGTCGGCCGCGCGGGCGGCACCGACGGCGGCAACCTTCTGGCGTTCGCTGGCGCTTCGACCGCAGGCACCGCGAAGCTCGCGGTCAACGGTGCGGGTTGGCAGGCGGCGGACGCAAACTCGCTGTCGTTCGGCGATACGAGCACCGCGGCCGGCGCCACTGTCGCCAACCTCGGCGGCAGTGTGAATTTTCTGCAAGGCAGCAGCGCGGGCAGCGCGACCATCGTCAACGGCGACAAGAGCCTGGTGGGTTTCACGAACGCGGCATCCGCGGGCAGCGCGAAGATCGACAACCTGAGCGGCGGCACCGTGTACTTCGCGGACACCGCGTCGGCCGCCAAGGCCACCATCGCCAATGCCCAGGGCGGCACGCTCGACGTGTCGGGCGTGACCGCCAAGGGCGGCTTCGAGGTGGGCGAGCTCTCCGGCGCGGGCGCCGTGGTGCTGGGCGCCACGCAGCTCACGCTCGGGCGCGCGAACGGCAACGACGTGATTGCCGGCGCCATCAGCGACAAGGGCAGCCAGTTCGCCCAACCCGGCGCGGGCACCGGCGGCGCGATCGTCAAGGTCGGCAGCGGCACGCTCACGCTCTCGGGCGCCAACAGCTACACCGGCGGCACGGCGTTGCGGCAGGGGCGCCTGGACGTGGGCCACAGCCAGGCCCTGGGCACCGGCGCGCTGACGATGGACGACGACACCACGCTGGGCTTCAGCGCGGACCACGTGACCATCGCCAACGCGATCCGGCTCACGGGGCAGAACGACCCGGTCATCGACACCGGCGCCTTCGACGGCGCGCTGAGCGGCGGCATCAGCGGCGGCGGCTTCATCACCAAGCAGGGCACGGGCACGCTGACGCTGTCGGGGGCCAACACCTACACCGGGGCAACGAACGTGGCGCAGGGCACGTTGAAGGCCGGTGCCGTGAACACGCTGAGCGCGGCTTCGGCACACAGCGTGGCTTCGGGTGCCACGCTCGACCTTGCGGGCCTGAGCCAGAGCGTGGCCTCGCTTGCCAACAGCGGCACGGTATCGCTGGCCGGTGCGACGGCGGGGGCCACGCTCACGGTGAACGGCAACTACGCCGGCAACAACGGCGTGCTGCGGCTCGGCACCGCGCTGAGCGGCACGGGTCCGTCGGACCGCCTGGTGATCAACGGCGGCACGGCCACCGGCAAGACGAGCGTGCAGGTCGCGAACCTCGGCGGCCTGGGGGCGCTCACTGTGGGCAACGGCATCGAGGTGATCAGCGCGCAGAGCGGCGCGACCACCACGGCGCAGACGACGAAGGACGCGTTCGCGCTCGCAGGCGGCCACGTCGATGCCGGCGCGTACGAGTACCGGCTGTACGCGGCCGATGCCAGCGGCGCCGGCGAGAACTGGTTCCTGCGCTCGAGCACCAACGCGGCCACGCCGCCGGGGGTGCCCGGGACGCCCGGCACCCCAGGCGTCCCGGTGGTCACTTATCGCGCGGAGGCTTCGCTGTACGCAGCGCTGCCGAGCCAGCTGCGCCAGGGCAGCCTTGCGATGCTGGGGGATGTGCGCAAGCGCGTGGGTGACGACGACGTCAAGGGCGGGGCGACCCTGCAGGCCGGGCCCGACCGTCGTGCCTGGGCGCGCGTGCTCTCGGCGGACATCGACATCCAGCAGGGCGGGGCCGTGTCGCCGAAGAGCAAGGGCCGCCTGACGGGCTTCCAGGCCGGCACCGACTTGTTGGCCACGCCTAACTGGCGCGCCGGCATCTACGTCGGCCAGCTCGACGGCGATGCGCGCGTCAACGGTTTCGCCAGCGGCATCCAGAACCTGGGCGTCGGCCGCAGCGATCTTCGCAGCCAGTACGTGGGCATCTACGGCACCTACACCGGCGACAGCGGCTTCTACGCCGACGCCGTGGTGCAGTCGGGCCGCCACCGCTACACGGTCGAGCCGCTCGCCAGTGCCGGCGTCGGCGGCAAGGGCAACAGCCTCTTGGGCTCCATCGAAGTGGGACAAGCCTTCGCGATCGGCGGCAGCGGCTGGACTGTCGAACCGCAGCTGCAGCTGATCCATCACCACATGGACCTGAACAATTCGGCCATCGCCGGCGCCATTGCGCAACCGCAAACCGACAGCGGCTGGATCGCGCGGGCAGGTGTTCGCGTGAAGGGCCAGATCGACACCGGCATGGGCACGCTGCAGCCTTACGGCCGCTTCAATGTCTACAAGACTTCGAGCGGCACCGACATCGCACGCTTCGTGAGCGGCGCGACCACGACCGACATCGCGGCACCCACCGGCGGCACCAGCACCGAGCTGGCCGGCGGCTTCACGCTGGCCCTGAGCCAGTCGACCAGTCTCTACGGCGAAATCGGCAAGCTCTGGTCATCGGGTGGCAATGCGAAGGTCAAGAGCTCGATCAACGGCTCGCTCGGCGTTCGCGTGAAGTGGTGAAGTGGCGAAGTGGTGAAGGGCTGTCTACAGCCCGGCACACGAAGGCGTCAGGACTGTCGACGTCGCGGTATTCGAACCGCCTGTGACCGCTGGCTCGACGTCGACGCGAAAGACGCACGTGTAAGGCGGAAAGACGTTGCTGCGCTGCTTCGAGCACCGTCGGGACAGCCGATGCACAGCGCTTGCGGCTCCAGTGATGCGGCAGCCGGCTTCGCTTCGGCCAGATACCTGCGCTTGTCGTGTGCGGTGGCCTGAGATCCCGCGGCCTCTGCAATTTCCTGCGTGGCTTGGGGTTCGAGCTGCGATCAGGCCGGCCGCTGCCTCAACACCGTCTCTCCCGTCCGAGGATCCGTCAAGGTGACGTTCTCGAGCGCCTTGATGCGCCACTCGCCACTCTGGCGCGTCAGTACCGCAAGGATCAACGTGTCGACCGCGTGCGGACCTGCCGGGTGAGCCGCGCCGGCCGTGAGGCGGCTCCAGAAGTGCGCGACTGCGGCGTCGTCGTTGATGGCGGTCACGTCGATCAGCTCGTTCTCGAGCGTGGAGTCGCTGTAGATGGTCGAGTGGATGGGGGCATGCAGGGCGACGATGGCGTCGACGCCGCGCACGTAGTGCCCGAACCGGTTCACGAATGTCGCGTCGTCATGGAACAGGGCACCAAGGGACGCCATGTCGTGGCTGTTCCAGGCGGTCTGAAACGCCTGGGGAACGTCTTCGGGTTGTCTCATCCGGATCCTCCGAACATGTGAAGCAACGATGCAATTCAGCGCTTGCGCGATCGGCTTCCTTGCGCGTACCTCCAGAGTATCTTCGTGAGCGCTTCAGGGGCAAGCCGACACCTCGGACAAGCCCCCGCCCCTTCAGACGCTCGTACCGGCCACGATCGCAATGCCCCGGATCTGCCCCGCCGCCGCAGCAGCGGTGGCCGGCTTCGCATAGCGCAACGGCGCGAAGCGGTGCAGCAACTCGGCCTCGCGAATGCGCGCCGATTCCAGGTTCGCAAGCTTCACGTGCCCGAAGCCGCGCACCGACATCGGCAGGGCCGCCACGCGCGCGGCGGTCGACTGGTTGTCGGCCGTCAGCTCGCCCGACATGCCCTGCAGCAGGCCTTCGAAATGCGAGATCAGTTCGCGCTCGGTGCGCCGCTCCTCGGTGTGGCCGAACAGGTCGAACGCCGTGCCGCGCAACCGCTTGCCGTGCGCCAGCCACTTCATCGCCGGCAGCATCCACGCGCCCAGGCGCACCTTGGCGGGCGCCTGCCCATTCGCGGGGCGCGAAATCAGCGGCGGTGCCATGTGGAACTCGAGCTTCAGGTCGCCTTCGAACTGGTCCTTGAGCTTCTGCAGGAACGCACCGTCGGTGTACAGGCGCGCCACCTCGTACTCGTCCTTGTAGCTCATGAGCTTCAGCAGGCTGCGCGCCGCGTTGCGCGTGAAGGGCAGGCTCGCATCGCCGCCCGGCAGCGCGGACTCGACCGCCTGCAGCGCGCGAATGCGGGTTTCGAAGCGCGTCGCCCACGCCGCGTTCTGGTAACCGGTGAGGTGAAGGCGAGCATCGGCTATCAGCGTTTCCAGCGGGCGATCGTCGGCCTGCTGCGACGGCGCTGCGGCCGGCGCGGCGCGCAACTGGTCGAGCGCCGCGGCATCGCCGGCGGCCAGGCGGCCCAGCGAGAAGGCCGACTGGTTGGCCGCCACGGCCACGCCGTTGAGTTCGATCGCGTGCATCAGCGCCTCGAGGCTCAGCGGCACCAGGCCGCGCTGCCATGCATAGCCGGTGGCCACGATGTTCGAGGCCAGCGTGTCCCCCAGGAACTCCTCAGCCAGGCTCTGCGCGTCGAAGGTCTCGACCTGTTCCTCGCCGGCGACGAAGCGCATCTTCTCCAGCAGCAGGTCGACGTGCAGGTCGGCATCGGGGTTGCGCAGCGACTCGGCCACGGGAATCTCGTGCACGTTGGCCAGCACGCGCGTGCGGCCGTGGCGCACCGTCTGCAGCGCGTCGGGCGAGGCGCCCACCACCACGTCGCAGGCCAGGATGGCGTCGGCCTGCTGGGTGTCGATGCGCACCTGGTTCAGCCGCTCGGGCGCATCGGCCAGGCGCACGAAGCTCAGCACCGAGCCGCCCTTCTGCGCGAAGCCCATGAAGTCGAGCACGCTGGCCGACTTGCCTTCGAGGTGCGCGGCCATCGCAATGACGGCGCCCACCGTCACCACGCCGGTGCCGCCCACACCGGTCACCAGCAGGTCGTACGGCGCGGTCCAGGCATGCGCCGCGGGGTGCGGCAGTGCGGCCACGCGGTGCAGGAAGGCGTCGCGCCCGGCCGCCAGCGCGCCGCTCTTGCGGCGCAGCTTGCCGCCGGTGACGCCCACGAAGCTGGGGCAGAAGCCCTTGGCGCAGGAGTAGTCCTTGTTGCAGCTGGTCTGGTCGATCTTGCGCTTGCGGCCCATGGGCGTTTCCTGCGGCAGCACGGCCACGCAGTTGCTCTGCACGGTGCAGTCGCCGCAGCCTTCGCACACGGCTTCGTTGATGTACAGGCGCTTGGGCGGGTCGGCCAGTTCGCCCTTCTTGCGGCGGCGGCGTTTCTCGGCGGCGCAGGTCTGTTCGTAGATCAGCACGGTCACGCCGGCCATCTCGCGCAGGCGGCGCTGCACGTCGTCGAGCGCGGCGCGGTCGTGGAACTCGGTGCCTTGCGGAAAGCGGTTCCTGATGGCGTCGTACTTGCCGATGGCGTCGCTCACCACCACCACCTTGGTGACGCCTTCGGATTCCACCTGGCGCGCAATGGCGTCCACGCTGATGACGCCGTCCACCGGCTGGCCGCCGGTCATGGCAACCGCGTCGTTGAACAGGATCTTGTAGGTCAGCGTGGCCTTGGCCGCCACGGCCTGGCGGATGGCGAGATAGCCCGAGTGGTAGTAGGTGCCGTCGCCCAGGTTCTGGAACACGTGCGGCGTCTTGGTGAACATGGCGTGCGAGATCCAGTCGACGCCCTCGCCGCCCATCTGGATCAGGCCCGCGGTGCTGCGGTCCATCCAGTTGGCCATGAAGTGGCAGCCGATGCCCGCGCGCGCGGTCGAGCCTTCGGGCACCTTGGTGCTGGTGTTGTGCGGGCAGCCCGCGCAGAAGTACGGCAGGCGCTTGACGGCGTCGCTCGCGTTGCCCAGCAGGTCGGGCGGCGTGAAGTCGCGCACGTGCTGCAGGTGGTCGCCCAGGTCGCGGTTGTCGGGGAAGTGCACGGCCAGCCAGTGCGCCACCAGCTCGATGAGGCGCGAGGGGCGCAGCTCGCCCAGCGCCGACACCAGCGGCTGGCCCTCGCGGTCGTGCTTGCCCACGAGCACGGGGCGTGCGTCGGCGGGGGCGTTGTAGAAGATGTCGCGCAGCTGCGACTCGACCACCGCGCCCTTCTCCTCGACGATGAGGATTTCTTCGAGCCCCTGCGCAAAGGCCTTGAGGCGCGTCTGCTCCAGCGGAAAGCTCAGGCCCACCTTGTACAGGCGCACACCGGCGCGCGCGAGCTGCTCGGGCGAGAGCTCGAGCCGGCGCAGCACTTCCATCAGGTCGTGGTGCGCCTTGCCGCAGGTGACGATGCCCACCTTGGCATGCGGGCTCACGATGACGTGGCGGTCGATGCTGTTGCGCTGGGTGAAGGCGGCCACGGCCGCGAGCTTGTCCTCCAGCCGCGACTCGATGCGCAGCGACGGCAGGTCGGGCCAGCGGTAGTGCAGGCCGTCGGGCGGCGCGCGGTGGCCGGTGGCCGCGCGCACGGCGTCGGCGTCTTCCCAGGCCGCGACGCGCGCGTTGACGGCGTCCAGGTCCACGGTGCCCGCGCTCTCCACGATTTCGGACAGCGCCGCCATGCCGACCCAGGCTCCCGAGTAGCGCGACAGCTCGTAGCCGTACAGGCCGAACTCCAGGTACTCGGCCACGCTGGCCGGCTGCATCACGGGCATGCGCCAGGCCATGAAGGCGTGGTCGCTCTGGTGCGGCATCGACGACGACACGCAGCCGTGGTCGTCGCCCGCCACCACCAGCACGCCGCCGCGCGGCGACGAGCCGTAGGCGTTGCCGTGCTTGAGCGCGTCGCCCGCGCGGTCCACGCCAGGGCCCTTGCCGTACCACATGGCGTACACGCCGTCGACGGTGCGCTCGGGGTCCGACTCCACGCGCTGCGTGCCCAGCACCTGCGTGGCGGCCAGTTCCTCGTTCACGGCCGGCACGAAGCGGATGCCGGTCTTCTTGAAGCGCTCGCCGGCCTTCCAGATCGCCTGGTCGACCATGCCCAGCGGCGAGCCGCGGTAGCCGCTGACGAAGCCCTGCGTGTGCAGGCCGCGCGCCGCGTCGCGCTGGCCCTGCATCGCGAGGATGCGGATCAGCGCCTGCGTGCCGGTGAGGAAGACCGAGCCGGCGTCGGCCCAGAGGTTGTCGGAAAGCTGGTAGTCGGGCCGTCTGAGTGCGGCCGTGGGAAGTGGGGCGTTCATGCCCCGAATTGTTCTGCCCCACCCCGAGGAAGTGTTTCTTCAATACACTGGCGCAGACCCTTGTTTGAAGAATAATCCTCTCGGAAACCGCGATGAATGTTGGTTCTGTTTCTCTTGACGAGCATTGCCTCAAGATTCTTTCTGCGCTGCAGCACGACGGCCGCCAGACGGTGCAACAGATTTCCGAGGCCGTGGGGCTCTCGCCCACGCCCTGCTGGAAACGCATCAAGGACATGGAAGCCGCCGGCGTGATCCGCGGCTACACCACCCTGGTCGACCCCGAGCTGGTGGGCCTGCACGTGTCGGCCGTGGCCGAGGTGAACCTCGACCGGCACAGCGAGGAGATGGTGCAGCGCTTCGAGCAGGCGGTGGCCGCGAGCCCGCAGATCATCCGCTGCGTGTCGGCCACCGGACCGGCCGACTACATCCTGAACGTGACCGTGCCCGACATGAAGCACTACGAGCGCTTTCTGCACGAGGTGCTGTTCAGCCTGCCGGGCGTGACGCACGTGCGCTCGAGCATCGTGCTGCGCGAGATCAAGTCGGAAACCGCGCTGCCGCTGGGGCACCTGCTGGCGGCGAAGGCGGGCGTGGCCAGCCCGCGGCGGGGCTGACCAGGCACGGGCCGCTGCCCGTTCCCCAACACCCGCTCCGCGCCCCGCGGCGCGCGGGTCAGGTCATCGCGCGATCGCGCCCGCTCTCCTTGGCCTTGTAGAGCGCAAGGTCGGCCGCTTCCACCAGTTGCCGTTCCCCTTCCTGCGCCCGTGCGCCTTGCAGGCTCGCGGCGCCGACGGTGGAGGTGACGCGCCCATGGGGGCTGGCGCGGTGCGGGATGTTCAGAGCGCGGATGCGCTCGAGCAGCAGATCGGCAACGCTGCGGGCGCCCTGCAGGTCGGTGTTGGGCAGGATCACGGCCAGTTCCTCGCCGCCATAGCGCGCCACCAGGTCGCCCGGGCGTTTGACGCCGTTGCTCAGTACCGCTGAAACCGCCTTCAGGCACTGGTCGCCGGCCACGTGCCCGTAGGTGTCGTTGAAGCGCTTGAAGTAGTCCAGGTCGAACAGCAGCAGGGAAACGGCCGTGCCCTCGCGCGCGGCGCGGCGGCATTCCAGCGTCAGCGCCTCGTCGAAGCTGCGGCGGTTGGCCAGTCCGGTGAGCTGGTCTTCGGCCGCAAGCAGCTCGAGCCGCCGGTTGGCCTTCAGAAGATCCTCGCGCGCGGCCAGCAACGAAGCCTCGGCGCTGATGCGGCGCTTGATGTTCACGACCAGCCGCCGGCCCCCGGCCGCCATGGCCGCCAGCAGGGCCGCCACCACGCCCAGTGTCAGCAGCGCCTGGTGCCGCCATGCCAGCAGCGCGTCGTCCCTGCCGAGCGCCACGGTGGTCACCACCGGATAGTGATCGCTCTTGCGAAAGGCGTAGAGCCGCTGCATGCCGTCGAGCGTGGAGCGAAACGACGCCGTGCCCGACGCCGTGTCGGCGTAGTGGCGCAGGAAGTTGGGCGACCTGGAGAAGTCGCGGCCCACGTCCTGCTCTCGGTAGGGGTAGCGCACCAGCAGCTGCCCGCCGGTGGTGGCCAGGCTGATGGCGCCGCTGCTGCCGATGTCGATCGCGCCGAACGGGCGCAGGAAGTTCTCGATGCCCAGCGCCGCGACGACCACGCCGGCAAACTTGCCGCTGCGGTCTTCCATGCGCCGGCTGACCGTGATCACCCACGCACCGGCGGACGGGCTTCGCACCGGCGATCCGATGAAGACCTCCCGCGACGGGTTGTCGCGATGGTGAACGAAGTAGGCGGCGCGCTCGGCGCTGCCGGCCACCGCCAGCAGGTCCGCGGTGGACTGCATCACCCAATCGCCGCGGGCGTCGATGATGCACAGGCCGTCGAGCTGGTTCAGCAGCTGCTCCTGGCGCCCGACCAGCAACTGCACGCGCCGCAGGTTCTGCGGGCCGGCGCCCTCGGTCTCCAGCCGTTCGGACACCCCCAGCAGCAGCATGGCGCTCTGCGAGAAGATGCCCTCGGCATAGGTGTTCAGCGCTTTTGCCAGGTTGAGGTTGTTGGTGTCGATCTCGGCCAGCGTGCGTTTGCGCGCCGACCAGACCTGCCACGCGGTGGCGGCCGACACCGAGATCACGACCGCCCACAGCAAGAACGTGGCAAGGCGAACGTCGCGCTTCACTGGGGCGACCCCTCGAACGAACTTGCTTTCATGCTTCCCTGAGACACCCATCCCGCGCCGCACGGCCCCATGCCGCGCCGACCTCGCGCTGCGCATCGCCGCGCAGACCAGCCCCGGACTCTATCCGACCGGCGAGGCAGCGGGACGACGGGCCGCAGGGCTACGCCGGCTGGTCCGCCAGCAGGCCCAGCGCGGCGGCGGCTTCGCGCGCGAGCACCATTGCGTCTTCGGGCGACCCCGCCACCCCGTAGACATAGTTGTCGGGCCGCACCAGCGCATGCGTGCAGGCATGGCGCGCGAACCAGTTCGCGGCCACGCCGTCGGCCTCGCGCCGGGCGCCCAGGTCGACGGTGCGCAGGCCGGGCAGCAGGCCGCCGTCAAGACCATCGGACAAGCGGGCCCCCTCGGCCAGCACCAGCCGCCAGCCGTGGCCGGCCACGTCGTCCATGCGGCGGCGCCCGCCGTCCGCCTCGAGCCAGGGCTGCGGAAAGAGACTGCCGCGCGCCGCATGCGCCTGCCGCGACAGCAGCCCCGCCGTGAGCCCCGGCAGGATGTCCTGGCGCGGCGTGTCCTTCACCTGCCCGCCGGCCTCGGCCAGCAGCCGGGCGTCGCGCGCGCGGGCCTTCACCGGGTCGCGCTCGCAGATCACCGCGCCCACGCCCTTGATGCGGCTCGTGAGTTCGCGCACATGCGCCTTGCGCTCGGCGCCGTAGCTGTCCAGCAGCGCCTGCGCGGCCGGCCCGACCACGTCGCCGCGCAGCGCGGCGCCCAGCTTCCACGACAGGTTGGCCACGTCGCGCACGCCCTGGCACATGCCCTGGCCCAGGAACGGCGGCTGCATGTGGGCCGCGTCGCCCGCAAGGAACACGCGCCCCTTGCGCCAGTCGGTGGCCACCAGCGCATGGAAGCGGTAGCTCGACTGGCGCCACAGCTCGCCGTCTTCCGGCGCGAGCCAGCGCGAGAGCAGCGCCCAGGTGCGCTCGGGCGTGGCCGCCGCCACCGGGTCTTCGCCGGGGTTGAGCGAGATTTCCCAGCGCCGGTGGTTGCCGGGCCCGATCACCATCGTGCAGGGCCGCTCGGGTTCGCAGTACTGCACGCTCACCTGGGGCAGCTTGGCCAGGCCGCGCTCGTTCACGCGCACGTCGACCACCAGCCAGGGCTCGTCGAAGTCGAGGTCTTCCAGCGGCATGCCCAGTTGCGTGCGCACGGTGCTGGAGCCGCCGTCGCAGGCGATGGCATAACGCGCGCGCACCTGCTGCGCGGCGCCGCCGGCGCCGGTGATGTCCAGCGAGACACCCTGCGCGTCCTGCGCCACGCCGCGCAGCTCGGCGCCGAGCTCCACCGTCACGTTCGCCAACTGCGCCACGCGCGCGCGCAGCGCGCGCTCCACCGGCGGCTGCGTGAACACCATCGAGGGCACATGGCCTTGCGGGTACGGCGGCGCCACCATGGTCATGCGCCGCACCAGCTGGCCGTCCACGCCGAAGTATTCCGACGGCGTGAAGGGCTCACAGAAGGGCGCGACGGCTTCCGCCACGCCGAGCTGCTGGAACACCCGCATGATCTCGTGGTCGAGCGCAATGGCGCGCGGAATCTGGTGCACGTCGTGCAGCCGTTCGCTCACGTGCACGCTCAGGCCCTGCTGCCCCAGCAGCGCCGCGGCGACCTGGCCCGCGGGGCCGTAGCCGACGATCGCGACGTCGTAGACCGGCCCGCTCATCGCGCCTCGTTCACGATCGCGTTGGCCAGCGTGCCGATGCGCTCGATCTCCACCTCGTAGGTGTCGCCGGCCTTCATCCACACCGGCGGCGTGCGCGCCTGGCCCACGCCGGCGGGCGTGCCCATGACGATCACGTCGCCCGGCTCCAGCGTGAGCACGTCGGCCAGCAGCGCGATGGTCTCGGCCACGTTGAAGATCATGTCGCTGGTGTTCGCGTCCTGCATCACCTGGCCGTTCAGGCGGCCCTGGATCTTCAGGCCCGCCGCGCCCGGCGGCAGTTCGTCGGCCGTCACCAGCAGCGGGCCGAAGGCGCCGGTGCCGTCGAAGTTCTTGCCGATGGTCCATTGCGGCGTGCGCTTCTGGTAGTCGCGCACGCTCATGTCGTTGAAACAGCTGTAGCCGAACACGTAGGCCAGCGCATCGGCCTCCCGGGTGTGGCGCGGCACCTTGCGCCCGATGACCACGGCCAGCTCGGCCTCGTAGTCGAACCTGGCGGAGACCGAGGGCACAACGCCGTCGTCGCCATGCGCGATCAGCGAGGAGGCGCCGCGAAAGAAGAACCACGGGTAGTCGGGCTTCTCGCGCCCGCCTTCCTTGGCGTGGTCGAAGTAGTTCAGGCCCAGGCACACGGTCTTGCCGGGTTCGGGAACGAGCGGTGCGAGCGGCACGCCGGCCAGGGCGACGCGCCTGGCGGCGCTGTCGCCGAGCGCCGCGCGCGCGGCGGCGTGCAAATCAGTGCCGGCCTTGAGCGCGGCGCGCAGGTCGGCGGGCACCTTCGGCTGGGCGTCGTTCAGGTCGATCAGGTCGTTGCCGTCGACGACGGCCAGGCGCGGTGCGCCGTCGCGCAGGTAGGTGGTGAATTTCATGAGGGTGCTTCTTTCAGGGAAATCGGTGGGGGATCAATCGGGCGCGAACAGCACGCGGCGCTGCGCCTCCTTGAGGCCGGGGCCCGGCGGGGGCGAGATGCCCCATTGGTCGACGCGCCCGGGCGGCCACTTCCAGTCTTCGGGGCCGCGCGGCTGGTAGTGCGCGTCGACCTGCTCGACCTCGGCCGTGTACTCGATGACCACGCCGAACGGGTCGATGAAGTAGTTGAAGAGGTTGTTGCCCGGCCCATGGCGTCCGGGGCCCCACTGGATCGGAAAGCCCGCGTCCTTCATGCGGCCGCCGCCACGCATGACCGATTCGCAGTCGGGCATCAGGAAGGCGATGTGGTTGAGCGCGTCGTTGTCGCTGATGCCCACCGCCAGCGTGTGGTGGTCGTGGTTGCAGTTCATGAAGGCGATGGCCACGGTGCGGTCGGCCAGCGTGAAGCCGAAGGCGCGGCCCAGGAAGGCCTGCGTCTCGTCGACCGCGTGGCTGTTGAGCACCACGTGCGTGAGGCGCAGCGGGCGGTCTTTCACCTCGGCGGCTTCGGCGCGTCGAAGGTCGCCATGCACCACCTGGAAGACGCGGCCGTGCGGGTCCTTGAGCGTGAAGCCCTGGCCGCCTGCGGGATCTTCGGTCAACGGCGCGATCGGCGCGATCGGCGACATCAAGGCGGCACCGGCTGCAACCGCCGCCTCGGCCACCGCCGCAAGCGCCTGCGCACTGCGCGCGCGCAGGCTCACGTGCCGGATCTGCGGCACCGGCCCGCCCTGGTGCAGCGCGAGCAGGTAGGCGTCGCTGCCGCTGCCGCGCAGGTAGACGGCGCCGTCGCGGCGGTCGGCCACGTCGAGGTTCCAGACCTGCGTGTAGAAGCGTTCGGCCTGCGCGAGATCGGGCATGTTCAGGGCCACGCTGCGCAGGCCCGCGATCCAGGGAGAGCTCATGGGGTGGGGCCTTTCATCGCTTGTTCCGTCCTTGCTGTCTGTGTCGGCTGCAGGCCGAGGAAGCGCTCGGCATTGCGGTGGACCAGCTGCGCCGTGGTGTCGGCGTCGAAGCCCGCGGCCTCGATGCGCTCGACCGGCGTGCGGTCATGGAAGTTGAAGGGGTGGTCGGTGCCGATGAGCAGCTGCGTGCCGCCGAAGGTGGCGACCAGGTGGCGCAGCATGGGCGTGTCGAACACCAGCGTGTCGTAGAACAGCCGCTGCGCCTGGGCCTGCGGCGATTCGTGGATGCCGTCGCGCAGCGCCGGGAACACGCCCCAGCCTTGCTGCAGCCGCGGCAGCAACGAAGCCAGCGTGCCGCCGCCGTGGCTGAAGGCGATGCGCAGCCCGGGCCGGCGCACCAGCAGGTTGGTGGTGATGACAGAGGCCGCGGCCAGGCCCACGTCGCCCGGGTAGCCCAGCACCTGCTGCAGCGGCGCCGGCCCCACCAGCCGCTCCATGCCGGCCGGCCGGATCGCATGCACGAACATCGCGGCGCCCAGCGCCTCGCAGGCCTCGAAGAACGGGTCGAAGGCCGGCGCGCCGATGGGCACGCCGTTGATGTTGCTGCCCACCTCCACGCCCGCGAAGCCCAGCGTCTTCACCGCGTACTCGAGCTCGCGGATGGCCAGGTCGACGTCCTGCAGCGGCACGGCGCCCAGCCCCGCGATGCGCCCGCCGCTCTGCGCGGCCATGGCGGCGATCTGGTCGTTGAGGTAGCGCAGCAGCTGCTGCGCGCCGGCCGGCGCCATCCAGTACGACAGCAGCTCGGGCATGGGCGAGACCACCTGCAGCGCGAGCCCCATGCCGGGCAGGTCTTCGAGGCGGCGGGCCGTGTCCCAGCACCTGTCGGACACGGTGCGGTACACCTTGCCCGAGATCATCACGTGGCGGTGGCAGGGTTGCGCGGGCGCCATCGACGGCCAGTCGGCCGGCATGGTGCGGCCGATGTAGGCGGGAAAATTCTCCGGAACGACGTGCGCGTGCACGTCGATGCCGCAGGTGCAGGACATGAGCGATGCCATCGTGCTCTGCGCCTTGCGCCCTATTCCGCCACGATGCCGAGCGCCTGCACCACCTTGCCCCAGCGCTCGCGCTCCGCGCGCATGAAGGCCTCGAACTCCGGCACCGACATGCGCGGCTCGGCCAGCGAGCCCAGCGTGAGCAGGCGCTGCACCACCTCGGGCTGGCGCAGCACCGATTCCAGGTCGGCGTTGAAACGCGAGACCACGTCCGCCGGCGTGCCGGCGGGTGCGAACAGGCCGTTCCAGCCGGTGTATTCGAAACCGGGGAAACGCTCCGACAGCGCGGGCACGTTCGGCATTTCGGACGAACGCCTGGCCGTGCTCACCGCCAGCGGCACCACCTGCCCGCCCTTCAGGTAGGCGGTGAGCGCCGCGTCGGGCAGGCACACCAGGTCGACCCGCCCGCCGATCACGTCCTGCATGGCGTCGGTGGCCTTGGTGTAGGGCACGTGGTTGAGCTTCACGCCGGCCATGTGGGCGACGCTGTCTGCCAGCATGCCCGAGAAGGTCTTGGGCCCTTCGGTGGCAATGGAGACCTGGCCCGGCTGCGCCTTCGCGCGGGCCAGCACCTCGCCCAGGTCCTTGCCCGGAAAGTTCGCGCCGGCCGCGAGCATGAAGGGGCTGCGCCCGACCAGGCGCACCGGCACGAAGTCTTTCGCGGGGTCGTAGGGCAGCTGCTTGAAGGTGAAGACGTTGGTGACCATCGCGGCGGTGGTCGCGTAATAGAAGGTGTAGCCGTCGGCCGGCGCGCGCGCGGCGGCCAGCGCGCCGATCACGTTCTGCCCGCCGGGGCGGTTGTCCACGATCAGCGGCTGGTTCCACTTCTTGGCGAGCTGGTCGCCGATGAAGCGCGCCAGGATGTCGGGGCCCGAGGCGGCCGGCTGCGACAGGATGAACTTGACGGGGCGTTGCGGCCATGCGCCGCCCTGCGCCAGGGCGCGGGTGGCCATCGGCAGCATGGGCAGCAGCGGCAACAGCGAAGCCGCGCGGGCGAAGTCTCTGCGTTTCATGTCTTTGTCTCCGGTCTGGCGGGGCGTGGACCGCCCTCAAGAAAGTCGTGCGACGCGCCTTGTTGCAGCGGTCAGCGGCGATCGTAGGAGCGCGGACCGAATCCGGTAAGTAGATAAGACGGATACATAGAATCCACGCCATGGATATTCGATCGATCGACCTGAACCTGCTCGTGATCTTCGAAGCGATGGCGCGGCACCGCAGCGTGAACCGCACCGCCGAGGCCGTGGGCCTGAGCCAGCCCGCCACCAGCGCCGCGCTGGCGCGGCTGCGCGCCGTGTTCGACGACCCGCTGTTCGTGCGCGCGGGCGCGCAGATGGAACCCACGCCGCGCGCGCAGGAACTCGCGCCTGCCGTGCAGCGCGTGGTGCAGATGATCCAGTCGGACATCCTGCAGCCCGCCGGTTTCGAGCCGGCCCATACCGGGCGCGGCTTCACCATCCTCACGCCCGACATCGGCGAGGTGGCCTTCCTGCCGGGCGTGCTGCGGCGGCTGCGCCAGGAGGCGCCGCACGTCACGCTGCGCGCGCTGGCCAAGCCCCGGCTCGCGGCGGCGCAGGCGCTGGAGGCGGGCGAGGCCGACCTGGCCGTGGGCTTCTTCCCCGACCTGCACAAGGCCGGCTACTTCCAGCAGGCGCTGTTCAAGACGTCGTACGCATGCATCGCCTGCGCGCGCAACAGCGCCGCCGGGCCGCGCATGACGCTCAAGCAGTACCTGTCGGCGCGCCACGTGGTGGTGCGCCCCGACGGGCGCGAGCACCACATCGACCGCCTGATCGAGGCCAAGGGCTGGCAGCGGCACGTGACCATGGAGCTGTCGCACTTCATGAGCCTGCTGGCGCTGCTGCCTGGCAGCGACCTGATCGCGACCGTGCCCGACGACATCGCCACCGTGGTGGGGCGGCATGTGCCGCTGAAGAAGATCGAGCTGCCGTTTCGCCCGCCGCAGATCCAGGTGCAGCAGTACTGGCACCGCCGGCTGCACAGCGACCCGGCCAACCGCTGGCTGCGCAAGGTGTTCTACGAGGTGAACCGGCGGGACGCCAACGCGGAGATGCCGCTGTAGGCGCCTTCCGGGCGCTTTCGATGGAGCCGCAGGCCTCATCGAAAAAATTTTCATCGCACCGGAATAAGCCGCCCCCTGCGGCGTCTACGTCTGCAACGGCCCACCAACAACCCCGTTGAGCCGACCCGACGAGGACACCCGATGCAGATGAAGTTTCCACGCCGGCTGCTGCGCCCCGGCGCACTGGCCCTGGGCGCCGCGGCATTCGCCTGCGCGGCGGCCGCCTTCGCCGCGATGCACGCGCCGCCCGAGTCCGCGGCGGCGAATGCCATCTCGCGTTTCATGGACGTCTGCACCTCCGGCGACCCCGCGCTGGCGGGCTTTGCCGCCGAGAACGATGCGGCCATGGCCCGGATGATGGCCGGCATGAGCATCAAGCCGTCGGGCAGCGTGGACCGCGACTTTGCCGAAATGATGATCGCGCACCACCAGGGCGCCATCGACATGGCGCAGGCCGAGCTGCGCCACGGCGCCAACGAACAGCTGCGGCGCATCGCGCAGGAAATCATCGTGGAGCAGCAGCAGGAGATCGCCGCGATGCGCCTGGCGCTCGGCCAGCCGCTGCCGCCCTCCGTGCCCGCGCCCACGCAGACCGGGCGCCTCTGAAGACCCGCGGCATCCCCACCGTACCCCCACCGTATCCCCTCGACGCAAGACACCACACAACATGAAACAGCACACCCTCTCCCGCTGGCTCACCGCCACCGCGCTGGCCGCCATTGCCGCCTGCGCCCAGGCCGGCCAGGCGCCGCTCGCGGCGGCCGATGCCGACATTCCCATGAGCCACCGCGACCGCGTGTACACGGCGGAGCAGTTCTCCAACACCGTGTCGGTCACCGACCCCGTCGACAACAGGCTGCTGGGCGTGATCCGCCTGGGCGACCCCGCGCCCGGCAACTTCAGCCCGCTGTACCGCGGCCAGGTGCTGGTGCACGGCATGGGCTTCTCGCCGGACCACCGCACGCTGGCCATCGTGTCGATCGGCTCGAACTCGGTGAGCTTCATCGACACGGCTACCAACGCGGTGAAGCACACCACCTACGTGGGCCGCTCGCCGCACGAGGCCTTCTTCACGCCCGACGGCAAGGAGGTGTGGGTCACGGTGCGCGGCGAAAACTACGTGTCGGTGCTCGACGCGGCCACCTTCGAGGAAAAGACCCGCATCACCACGCCCAACGGGCCGGGCATGCAGATCTTCTCGCCCGACGGCAGGTACGGCTACGTGTGCTCGTCGTTCAACCCCGAGACGGTGGTGATCGACACGGCCAGTAAGCAGATCGTCGGCCGGGTGAAGCAGGACAGCCCCTTCTGCCCCAACATCGCCGCCACGCCCGACGGCAAGCAGGTGTGGATGACGCTCAAGGACATCGGCCGCACGATGGTGTTCGACGCGAAGCCGCCGTTCGCGGTGATCAAGTCGTTCGACACGGGACCGATCACCAACCACGTCAACTTTGCGGCCACCGCCAGGGGCAGCTTCGCCTACGTCACCATCGGTGGCCTCAACGTCGTCAAGGTGTTCCGCACCGACGACTTCTCGCAGGTTGCGACCATTCCCGTGGGCAAGCTGCCGCACGGCATCTGGCCCTCGGGCGACGGCAAGCGTGTGTACGTGGGGCTGGAGAACGCCGACGCGCTGGCCGCCATCGACACCGCGACGAACACCGTGGTGGCGAACGTGCCGGTCGGCCAGGCGCCGCAGGCCATCGCCTATGTGCCCAACGCGGTGCCGGCCGATGCGGGCGACGGCACGCAGGGCCTGCAGCCGCCGGGGCTGGCCGGCCAGGTCGCGCACCTCACGCTGGTGCCGGTGGCGGCGCGCAAGGAAGCCGCCACGACCAATGCGCCCACCAGCGTCTCGCTGTTCGACCAGGGCCTGCTGCAGGTGCTGCAGGCCTCCGCGACCGGGCTGGAACCCAGGCAGCCCTATGTGCTGGCGCTGGCGGACAAGCCCGACGGCAGCGGCGCGCTGCAGCCGCTGGCGAACTTCACGACCAACCCGGCGGGCGCCGCGATCGTGAACGCGATCGGGCCGATCCGCCAGCAGGTGAAGGACGGCGCCGCGGGCGAAGCGCGGCGCTACCTGGTGATCGCGCCGCAGGCGGGCGGCAAGCCGGCGGCGCCGGTGCAGGTGCAGGCCCTTTGAGGGCATTGCGCTTTCGCGCGATTGACGGCACCGTGCGTCCATGAGCGACCTGATCCTGCTCGTCGAGCCGATGATCCCCGCATTGCGGCGCTATGCGCGCGCCTTGCTGCGGGACCGCGACCTGGCCGACGAGCTGGTGCAGGACTGCCTGGAGCGCGTGATCGCGCGCTGGGCGCAGCGCCGCGATGCGCAAGACACGCGCTCGTGGGTCTTCGCGATCCTGCACAACCTGGCCGTGCAGCGCATGCGCCAGCAGTCGCGCCGCGGCCTGCACCTGGCGATGGACCAGATCGACGAGGCCGAAGAGGCCGCGTTCAGCACGCCCGCGCCGCAGGAGCACCGCGTGCGGCACCACGAGCTGATGCGCGCGCTCGACGGCCTGCCCGAGGACCAGCGCGCGGTGCTGCTGCTGGTCGCGGTCGAAGACCTGTCCTATGCGCAGGCCGCCACGGCGCTCGACATTCCGGTGGGCACCGTGATGTCGCGCCTGGCCCGCGCGCGCCAGCGGCTGCATCGCATGCTCGACGGCGTCGACGCGATGCCCGCGGCCGGCCCACCGACGACCGGACCCTCGGCACACCCTCACCTGCGGAGACTGAAATGAACGGCGATCCTCCTGACGGACGTCCCATCCTCGAAGAGGACCTGCATGCCTACGTCGACGAGGCGCTCGATGCGCAGCGCCGCCGCGAGGTGCGGGACTACCTGCTGGAACACCCCGAAGCCGCGCGCGAGGTCGAGGCCCACGCGCTGCACCGGCAGGAACTGCGCGCCGCGCTGGCGCCGATTGCCGACGAGCCGCTGCCGCCCGGGTTGAACCTTGCGCGCATGGTGGCCGAGCATGAACGGCATGAACAGGACGAACGGCGCGCGCCGCATCGCCGCTGGCCCTGGGGCATGGCCGCGGCGGTGGTGCTCTCGCTCGGCGTGGGCGCCGGCGCGGGATGGTCGGTGCGCGGCGCGCCGGGCAGCGGCGACGCGGGCATCTTCGCGCTGGGCCGCGAAGCGGCGCGCAGCTACGACGTCTATGCATCGGACACCGCGCGGCCCGTGGAGATGGGGCCGTCGCAGCGCGCGGAGCTGGTCAGCTGGGTTTCTTCACGCCTGGGCCGCAAGGTGGCCATTCCCGATCTCACGCCCTCGGGCTACAGCTTCATGGGCGGGCGGCTGGTGATGACCGAGCACGGCCCGGCCGGACTTTTCATGTACGACGATGCCGGCGGCACGCGGCTGGCGCTGATGGTGCGCCCAATGGCGGTCGACCAGGACACACCCGTGATGCGGAAGATCGACGGCCCGCGCGCCGGCTATGCATGGGCCGACCAGGGGCTGGGCTACGGCGTGGTCGGCGCGAACGAGGCGGACGCGCTGCACCCGCTGGCGGACGAGATGCGCCGCCAGATCGGCGCGGACCTCAAGGTCAAGGTCAAGAGCTAACTGGCTGGCCAGGCCCGCGTGCGGTGCCGAGCCCCGTGGCCTGCAACGCGGCCAGTTCCTCCTCGGCCAGCGCCAGGAACCCCTGCCCCAGCTGCGACAGCGGCCGGTTGACGTTGCTCACGCTGTAGATGGGGAACTGCGGCGCGCCCGGCACCTCGACGAAGGCCAGGCCCTCTTGCCGGTGCGCGCGCGCCGAGAGGTCGTCGACGAACGCGATGCCCGCGCCCGCCGCGGCCATGGCGCAGGCGGCGTAGCCCGATCGCACCTCGGCGCCCACCTGGCGCGCGATGCCCTGCTGTTCGAGCCATTGGTCGATCAGCCGGGTCTGCGGCGCCTCGGGGCTGTAGACCACCAGCCGCTGGCGCAACGCGGCGGCCAGGTCGAAAGGCCGGGTCTGCAGCAGCGCATGCGCCTGCGGCAGCGCGCACAGCAAGGTCCACCGGCCGATCTCGCGCACGTCGAGCGCGGGGTGGTCCAGCGGCGCGCTGGTGATGGCCACGTCGGCCTCCTCGGCCACCAGCAGCTTGACGATCTCGCGCGTGGGCAATGTCTCGAAGAACACCTTCGACTGGGCGAAGCGCTCCAGCAGCCGCGCGGTGGTGCGCGGCACCAGCTGCAGGCCGGTGTTGGCGCTGGCCAGCACGCGCAAGGTGGCGTGGTCGCCGAAGCGCAGGTGCGCCGCCACGTCCTGCAGGTGGTGCACGCCGAGGTAGACCTTCTCCACTTCCGCGTAGAGCGTGTGCGCCTCGGGCGTGGCCACCAGCCGGCCGTTGCGCCGCTCGAACAGCGCCACGCCCAGCTGCAGCTCGAAATGCCGCAGCAGCCGGCTGATGCCGGGCTGCGACACGTGCAGCAGGCGCGCGGCATGGGTGGTGGAGCCGGTGGTCATGACGGCCCGGAAGACTTCGATCTGGCGCAGATTCATGGCGCGAGGCTAGCGCAAGTGCGGTGCGCGCCTGCGGTGTTCGTGGGCCCGGGGCAGGGCGGCGCGGCAGCCGAGCACCTGGCCTGTGAAGGACTGGGCGCTTGGCATGCCATGGAATCGGTGCTGCGCCGATCGAACCCTCGGGCACCCCTTCATCTCCCCATCGCAGAAGCGATCGCCGCGATCGTCAAGGTAATTGGGGGAATCACTCATCGCGATGCGCCTCCAGTGGCTGAAAGTACTCCCACGTTCGAGGGATTGCGGCTTGTGCATGCATCCTGCAAGCTCCGGAGGCGCGAGAAGAAGGCGAGCGGTGTTGCACCAACTGAAGTGCTTCAAGACGCTTGCTGCCGCCGAGATCACAGATACGACGGAAGAAGTTTGAAGCATCGATCCGAGCGCACGGATCCCAATCCACACTGAGGGAGCTGCAGATGGCACAACTGGTTTTTGTTCATGGTGTCGCTACTCGCGACACACCGGAATATCAGACGGCAGTCAAGAATCGCGACAAGCTTTTTCAAGAGCTTCTGTTTGCCGGACACGATGCCACGATCCACTCGCCGATGTGGGGCCAGTTCGTGCCGGCGATTCCGGGTGGGGTTTTCGACACCAACGGAGGAGTCGCGACCTTTTCCATCAATGTAGGCGCTCCTCCAGCTTTTGGCGGCGGCCTGATGGGGGATGGTCAAGCCGCGGCTGCGTCCGATGTTTCCATCGGTGCCGTTGGCAAACAGGATCCGGTGGCGGCCCTTGATGCCATTTGCTCGGAGATTGTCGATCGGGCCGACCGTGAGAATCGGCACCTCAACCCCGAAGAACTCGACGCATTCCGTCGAGCGTTCGAACTCATCGCCTCAGACAGTGCCGCAACGGCATTCGCAGGCGATGCAAGTCCTCAAACGATCGCCGATCAACTGACCGTGGAGACGGCCAAAGCATACGGGTTCGGAAGTCTGATTGGAGATGCCGTCTCGGCTGTCACGGACCGGGTGCGCAACGCGGCTTCCACGCTTGGTTTCGACGCCGTAAGAGGAAGACTCAGCCCGGCGATTGGTCTCTTCATGAGCGACGTCTTCGTCTACCTGAAGAAAGGCGAGCACCGCGAGAAAATCAGAAGCGAGATCTGCAAGGCCCTCATCCAGGCCCATGAGAAGACGAAGGCGCAGAACGGTCCCTTCGTGGTGGTCGGGCACAGCATGGGGGGTGTCATTCTTGTCGACATGCTGACAAATCCCGGTTCGGCGAATCTCCCGGACGGATTCAGCGTCGATGCCCTTCTGACTGTCGGGTCACAACCGGGGTTCTTCGCCGCCCTCGATCTCCTCGAGCAAAACTTGCCGCTCGGGTCGGCGCGCCGCAAGCCTGACTGCGTTGGGCACTGGCTCAATGTTTTCGACCCGATCGACCCTCTCGCTTTTCGAACGGACATGATTTACGAGAATGCAGTCGACCTCGAATTCAATTCTGTAGCGGGAATCACGCAGGCGCATACGAAATACTTCCAACGCCCGCAGTTCTACGCACGCGCGCGCAAGCGGCTTCAGGATTTCGGGGTTCTTTGAAGCCGCGCCAATGACGATGCTGCTTGATCGCCCCGTTCAGGGCCCGAAGACCCACGCTTTTGTCATTGGGGTGGGCAAGTATCCGCATGCAAAGACAGGCATGGGCGTACAGGACAACCTTCGCAGGGTGCCCGATCTTCCCAGTGCGGCGGACAGCGCGAAACTGATGTGCAACTGGCTGCTCGACAACCAGGACCGGCTTTGCGCCCCGCTTGGCACTCTGGACGTGCTGATATCGGACCCCATCACTCCCAACCACCGCTACCCGTGGGCAAGGGGGCCAGTCGACGCAGCCACCGAGGCCAACGTCGCGGCGAGGGGACTCCAATGGTTCAATCGTGTTGTCGCGGAGCCCGGCAACGTGGCGCTTTTCTATTGTTGCGGCCATGGCGCATCGCATTTGCAGCAACCTACGTTGTTTCTCGAGGATCTGAATCAGAACCTGACGAATGTCTGGACGCACATCAATTTGGGCATGCTCGCGCATTCGTTGCAAAAGAACCAGTCCATCTCGGCCGCCTTCCTGTTTTCCGATGCATGCGGTCAATTCGTGCCTGAGTTCGAACTTGGAAAGGCGCAGGACTGCCGGTTCTTCGCTATGCCGAACCTGTTCGAGATATCCCGCAACCAGGTGTCGTTGCTATGCGCCGCTCCCGAGGGGCAACTGGCTTACGAGGGCGCCGACAAAGGAGGCAGCGACCTCATGTTCGGGCGCTTCACGCAGGCGCTGATCAAGGGGCTGAGCGGCTCCTCCGCGCGATGGTCCAAGAACAGATGGGGTGTCAGCAGTCGCGATCTGCTTGGCGATCTCAAATCCCTGCGCCGCGTCTTCTTCAGCCACTGGGGCGAGAACCAGCCCTTCGAGCCCTATCAATCCGTCACTCAAACGGACCCGATTCCGATCGTTTTTCCAGACAAGTTCGAATTGCCGCTCGTCATCATGACGGACCCGCCCGAGCGCATGTCGCACTACAACTTCATCATCAGCAAGAAGAACGACCCGACACCGCCATGGCTGCAGAACAGGGATGCGGGTCACGCGAGCGCGTGGAACACAACCGTACCTCCGGGCCTTGATGCTCTCTACGCGGTCGCGGTGCAAGGGCAGAACCACTACCCATTGCTTTTCCAGCCGAAAGAACCCTTGTTCGACCAGTGGGTGTCAGTGCCATGACAACAAGCCTGTACTTCGAAGCGCCAAACGACCTTTCCGTTGGGCGTGTCCAGATCCAGGGCAACGGTCAGACAATTGCCGAATGGGTCGCGACCCCTGACAACCGCATGTTCCAGCAGGACGATCTGAAACCGGGCTTCTACTCGGCCGAGATCGGTCCCGCCGGAGTCTCTCCTCAGTCCGTGGTTTTCGAGATTCACGAGGGCCGGGCCAACAATGTGGTTCTGCCACCTTTTTCAGCACTGTCTTCGTCGGGAAGCAACACGAGTTTCTACGACACAGACAGCCAGAAAAACGTTGCGGAAGCTCCGTATCTGGCGAATGCGGATGCCGGAGAAAACCTGGATCAAGCTGCGCATCGGACTGCCACGTACTCTCGCTTCGCACGCGAGAGCATTTCGGATTTCCGACAGTCGCAGGCGGTTCCCATTTCGAAGGAGCAGCGGCGCATCACCATCGGCCTGTCGGAAGAGAAAAGCGGCCGGGAGACATTCGACAAGTTTTGCGGCCAGCCAAGGATCGAGCTGTTCTCCGGCCGGGTGGAGATCGAGATCCCTGCCGACCCGAAGCGCGATCACTGGGCTGGCCATCGGGTGAGGCTTTCGGCCGCCATCGAAAAGGTGCGGATCGAAAGATGCCTTCTCCCTCTGTATCGCGGTGGGACGAGGATCACGGTAACGGCTCCGCCTTTCGCTCCGTCAGATCTTGAGTTCGGCATCGTGCCGATCGATCCCAGGTTGCGGGCGCTCGTACGGGCGCTGGATGCCGGAACCTCAGCCGAAGTGACCGCGGTTCGCGACGACGTACTCGACAAGGATGATCCGGACTCCCTGCTGTCCCCTCACGCCGACCCCTGGGCTGCCATTCTCGTGGGCCTTCTCGCGATCCGCTTTCCGGAGATATTTCAGCCAATCGATCGGGCATGGGCCGACCTGCTCGTGGAGCGGGCAGGCTGGGCCTTTGACACGCATGTCATCCGGGCCAGCCAGGCGCTCAACGCGGGACGAGGTACTTCATCGGAAGGCCAGAATGAAGCGGTCGCCGAGGCGGTTGCATTTCTCGCCAGGGCTCAAGTCGCGGGATCACCTTACTACCGCTTCACCAACCAGCTCTTCGCAGAGATGGCTTCCGGCATCGTTGAATACCTCAGAACCAACAGGCCTTTTGTCGATCCGGTCTGCGTGAAGCGATTCGAACAAATCTACGGGCGCTGGCGGCGCGAGCTCCCGCTTCAACGCGGCGCGGGATCGATGTTCACATGGCTTGCGCGCGATCAAGCGGCCTTGAAGGCGCACAAGATTCTGACGCCCAATCGATCCTCGTCCGGCAGACTGCGTCCGAGAGACACCTTGGTCATATTCGAAGGACAGGTAAGCGCGGGCCAGGTCGCGTTCATCGGAGGAACTCCAGGCGCTCTTCAACACCTGCTTTCAGAAGGTCCTCTTGCCTCCGAAGTTCCGGGGCATCCGGAAGATGCGCTGGCCTGGGACGAACTTTCTCGCATGCCGGCCCTCGGCCGGGCTCCGGGGCCTCCGGCCGATCCGAACAGAGGCCGGTTTGGTGGCGCTGCAAGTCGCGGGGGATTTCACCTGACGGCGGACTTCGCGTCGACGAAACGCCGTGATCGGGTCACGATCAACCTCACGGTGGAGGCCGAGCGGCTGGAGCAAACCGCGCTCGCCGACGTCGCGTGGTTCATTCTTCATCCCACGTTCTCGCCTGCGGTTCTGAAGGCGACGTTTCGTGCAGGCCGGGCGCGAATGAGCATCGAGGCATGGGGAGGATTCACGGTGGGCGTGTGGCTGCCCAAGGCAGGTGTCGAACTTGAACTCGACCTGGCCAAGATCGAAGGAGCCCCAAGAATCATCAGGCTCCGGTAGCTGAAGAACCGCCGGGCTGTACAGGGCGAGAGCTTCGGACAGCAGGTGGCTTCGGCGGCTTGTCGGAAGTTGCGTTGTCGATGGCGGGCTTCGACGTCGCCGTCGCGGCAATGGGCGCGGTCGCCAGGGCCGGACGCAGTTCCGCGAACGGGGCCAGCGGCTTGCGGTGTTTCCCCGGCCCACCTTGCGGTCGACTCCCTGCTGTCGATCGAGAGTCCGCGTGCTGGAAGCGACGTCATTCGTGCCGTTACTTTCCGTTGGTGTCGCCATGCTTGCACGCGCCGCACAACGATGGCGCGCGTACCGGTCGCCCGCCGGCCAAGCGATCGGCGCAGGTCATCGAAGCCGGCGCCTGCAGCGCGCGCAAAGCAGCTTTTCGTTCCCTGCTGTTTCACCGGCCGCACGCGCCCATAGACTGACCGACGCGAGCACCCGGACGACGCCAATACGCCATCCGGGGCCCATCGACAACTACAAGGAGACACCTGGAATGATCCGTCGGACTTTCCTGCCCGCGCTGGCCATGGCGCTGGCTTGCGCCGCAACCCTCGGCACCGCCCATGCGCAGCAACCCACCCGCATCGTCGTGCCCTTCTCGGCCGGCGGCGGCACCGACCAGTACGTGCGCCTGCTCGCCTCCGAGCTCACCAAGCGCGGCAACCTGGTCATCGTGGAGAACAAGCCCGGCGCCAGCGGCATCGTGGCGGCCGACTACGTCGCGCGCTCGCGCCCCGACGGGCTGACGGTGCTCATGTCG
Source organism: Variovorax sp. OK212 (assembly GCF_900112425.1). Lineage (GTDB taxonomy): Bacteria > Pseudomonadota > Gammaproteobacteria > Burkholderiales > Burkholderiaceae_C > Variovorax. The sequence continues at coordinate 44,444 of NZ_FOLP01000033.1, forward strand.
TCGCTGAGCACGATGACCAGCAACACCGTGCTGTACGACAAGCTGCCCTACGACCCCGCGAAGGACTTCGCGCACGTGACGCAGATCGCCTACCAGCCCGCGATCATCGTGGGCCGCATGGACCTGCCGTACACCAACATCAAGGAGATGGTGGCGTACGCCAAGGCGCACCCCGGCAAGATCAACCGCGGCTCGCCGGGCGCGGCCATCCTGACCAACCTGGCGCCGCTGTCGTTCGAGAAGATGGCGGGCATCAGCACCGCGCACATTCCGTTCCCCGGCGACGCGCCGGGCATCCAGGCGCTGCTGGGCAAGCAGATCGACATTCACGGCACGTCCATCACCGGCCCGCTGCCGCACGTGAAGGCCGGCAAGCTGCGCGTGCTGGGCGTGATGGACAGCCAGCGCCTGCCACAGGTGCCCGACGCGCCGACCTTCAAGGAACAGGGCTTCGACATCGAGGCGCCGCTCTGGTATGCGCTGTCGGTGCCCGCGGCCACGCCCAAGGACGCCGTCAACCGCCTGAACAGCGCCGTCAACAAGCTCGTGACCGACCCCGAGTTCATCAGCCGCGCACGGGCCATGGGCATGGAGCCGCGCGGCGGCACGCCGGAAGAAATCACCCGCTTCATCCGCACCGAGCACGAACGCTGGGCGCCGCTGCTGCAGAGCCTGAACCTGGCCAAGGAAGCGCAGTGAGCGCCTCGCGCAATGGCACAGCCCACGGCGTGGCCCATGGCGCGGCCAGCCACGAGTTCAGCGGCTTGTTCGACGGCACGGTGGCGCTGGTCAGCGGCGCGGGCCAGGGCATCGGGCAGGCGATTGCGGCCCGGCTGCTGCAGGCCGGCTGCCGCGTGGCCATCACCGACACGCAGCTCGACGCGGCCCGCCAGGCGGCGCAGGACACCGGCTTCGGCACCGACCGCTGCCGGCCCTACGCGCTGGACGTGCGCGACACCGCGCAGTGCGAGGCCGTGGTGGCAGACCTCAACGCGGCCTGGGGGCCCGTCGGCGTGCTCGTGAACAACGCGGGCATCGGCGGGCGCAGCACCTCGGCCGACGCCGCCGCACTCGGCGAAGACCTCGACCGCGTGATGGCGGTCAACGTGAAAGGCGTGCTCAACCTGACGCTCGCCTGCGTGGCCGACCTCGAGCGCACGCGCGGCGCGGTCGTGAACGTGGCGTCGATCACCACGCTGGTGGCCACGCGCGCGCACATTGCCTACGGCGCGTCGAAGGGCGCGGTGGGGCAGCTCACGAAGTTCCTCGCGCGCGACCTCGGGCCGCGTGGCGTGCGCGTGAACGCAGTGGCGCCGGGCCTGGTCATGACGCCCATGACGCGGCACGTGGCCAACGATGCGGACCGCTTCGGCACGATGGTCGAACGCACCTTTCTCAAGCGCGCCGCCGAGCCCGATGACATTGCCGGTCCGGTGGTGTTCCTCGCGTCGGCGCAGGCGCGGTACGTGACGGGCACGATCCTGCCCGTCGACGGGGGCTATACGGCGAACTGAGCATGCCGGCCGCGCAACACGGCCCATAGGGCCCGCCTACTTCAGCGCACCGGCCAGCAACGCCGGGCACCGCGCAAGGCACGCAGCGCGGGCGCCCTGCCCCTGCAGCGAGTCTTCCTTCATGCCGGCGAAGACGAGCAAGCCGGTCGCCGCGAAGGTGACGGCGGCGAAAGCCAGGGTCCACACGGCGCGGGTCATTGGCGTTCTCATCGGGCCGCTCCCTGGCGCGCCGGGTCCGCGGCCCGCACGCGCGGCGCGATCGCCACGAAGTTGCGCGTGGCGCCGCGCATGACCAGCAGCGCCACCGTGTCACCTTCGCCGACCGAGCGAAGCGCCGCATCGAAGTCGTCCAGCCCCGACACGCCGGTGTCGTTCACCGCGAGCACCATGTCGCCGAAGCGCAGGCCGGCCTGTTGCGCCGACCCGGAAGCGCTCTTCACGTAGAGCCCCGCATCGGCAGACCCGATGCCGAGCGGGCCCTTGCGCTGGGCGAATTCAAGGCCGAGGCGCAATTCGCGCGCCGCGTCCGAACCCATGCCCATGCCCTTGCCCATGTCAGTGCCCGCCAGGCCGGCCGGCACCACGTCCGCCGCGCCGGCGGCCACCGGCACCTGCAGCGACAGCGCGGCTTTCCGGCGCCAGACGCTCAGCGTCAACCGGCTGCCGGGGCGCGACGACGACACGCGCTCCTGGATGTCGGCATAGGCCATGGGCGCGGCCGCATCGACGGCCAGCACGACGTCGCCGCTGCGCAGTCCGGCGTTCTCGGCCGGGCTGCCCGCGTCGACCCGCACCACCAGTGCACCCAGCGGCGCACGCAGGCCGAACGCCGGCGCGAGGTCCGCGCTCAGCGCCTGGGTTCGCGCACCGATCTGGCCGCGCGTCACGCGGCCGCTGGCGCGCAGTTCGTCCGCCACGCGCATGGCGGTGTCGATCGGCAGGCTGAACGACACGCCGAAGTAGCCGCCGCTGGCCGAATAGATCATCGAGTTCATGCCGACCACGTCGCCGCGCCCGTCGAACAGCGGACCGCCCGAGCTGCCGGGGTTCAGCGCGACGTCGGTCTGGATCAGCGGCACGCCGTTGCCGCCCGGCATGTAGCGCGGATTGGCGCTGACCACGCCGGCCGTCACGCTGCGCTCGAAACCGAAGGGCGCGCCCATCGCGGCCACCCATTCGCCGGGACACAGGCGGCTGCTGCGGCCCATGGTCACTGCGGTCAGGCCGGTCAGGCCGGTGCCGGCGATCTTCAGCAATGCCACGTCGGTGCGGCGGTCGAAGCCGACCAGCGTGGCGTCGAAGCGGCGCTGGTCGGCGGTGGCAACGACGAACTGCCGCCCGCCGATGACCGCGTGCGCGCTGGTGAGGATGTAGCCGTCGCTGCGCACGATGAAGCCCGATGCCATGCCGCGCCCACCGCCCTGGCCCTGCCCTTGGCCCTGACCCCACGCGGCCGAAGGACGCAGGTTGCGGGCAGCAGTTCCCGCGGCATCGGCGGCGCTGGCGTCATCGGCGTCATTGGCGTTGTCCGCGGCACCGCGCCAGTCCCCGCCCAGCCCCGCGACGCTGACCCCCACCACCGCCGGCCCCTGCCGCGCGGCCGCCGCCACGAAGTCGACGGCGCCCTGCGCCGCGCAAGCACGCTCCTGTGCCCAGCCGGCCGGGCCCGCCAGGGCAGCGCTCACCCCGAGCAGCGCGGCGGCAACGGCGCGCATCGCGGGCGCCATTCAACGCACCAGCAGCACGGGCACGGTGCAGGCGGCCAGCACCTTGGTGGCGACCGAGCCGAGCACCAGGTTCGTCAGCGACCCGTGGCCGCGCGAGCCCATCACCAGCAGGTCGAAGCCGCCCTGCTGCGCGAACGAGGCGATCTCCTCGGCCGCGTGCCCGACCTTGTGCACGAACCCTGCCGCAAAGTCCTGCGCGGCGAGCAGCGCGCGCACCGGCTCCAGAACCGTGCGGGCGTCGTCCTCGTAGTAGCCCTGCACCAGCTCGCGCCCCGCGAAGGCGGCGGCGCGGTGCGGCACGGGCGGCACTGCGTGGAACACCGTGAACGCGTGGCCGGCGCCCGACCATTCCTTGTGGGCCAGGAGCCAGGACAGCATGCGCGCCGTGTACTCGCTGCCATCGACGGCCAGCAGGATCTTCATGGTCTTTTCCTTCTCTCGTTTCGGTTGGAAAGCGTCGCGATGCACGGCGCCTACAGCGCGGGCCCGAGCCCGATGGGCGCCGGCACGAGGTTCACGATGCGCGTGAACAGCGCGCTGTATTCGAGGTCGGCCACATGGCCGGTCAGCGGGTCGCGGTTGGTGGCGAAGGCTTCGTCGAGGTCGCGCCAGTCGTCCTCGCTCAGCACCCGTTCGGCCAGCGGAAGGATCTCTCGCTCCTCCTGCGCCATGTGCTCCAGGTAGAAGTCGACGTACCGCCCCATCGCCTCTTCGAAGGCGTCTCGGCGCGGCTCGCCGAGCATCTCGAACGCGAGCAACGCGTGCTCGACGTTGCGGATCTTGCGTTCGCCCCAGGCATGGTCGTTGTCGAGCTTGTCCATCAGCTCGCGCGACAGCGGCGTGCGCGCGCGCAGCTTGGGAAACAGCAGCTCGGTCTCCTTGCGGTGGTGCCGCTTCTCGGGAAACTCGTCCACGTAGAACAGCATCGCGCGCAGCACGGCGAAGTCGGGCAGCGTGCGCTTGCGGCGGTGCTGCTCGAGCAGCATGACGATGGAGCGCAGCATGGCCGCCAGCGCGGCGTGCTCCTGGCGGATGACGCGAACGGCGACGTGGGTGGAGACCGAGGAAACCGTGGAGGCCCTGGAAGGAGACTTGGCTTGCATGCCCGTAGGTTCGCCGCTGCGCACGCGCCGGCCCTTGACGGATATCAAGCCCGCGCGTCGAAGCGCTCCCGATACTGGTTGCGCACCCTTCCATCCACTCCAGGAGCCATGCCATGTACCAGCGAATTCTTGTTCCCGTCGACGGCAGTTCGACATCCGGCCGCGGCCTGGGCGAAGCCATCCGCCTCGCCAGGCTCACCGGCGGGCGCCTGCGCCTGGTGCACGTGATCGACGAGCTCTCGTTCGCGCTCGCAATGGACGCCTACGCGGGCGACTGGCTCAAGGAGCTGCGCGCGGGCGCCGCGAAGCTGCTCGAAGAGGGCCGCGCGCAGGCCGCGGCGCAAGGCGTGGACGCCGACGTGGTGCTGTGCGACAGCTTCAAGGGCACGGTGCACGAGCAGGTGATCGCGCAGGCCATCGCATCGCAGGCCGAGGTGATCGTGATCGGCACGCACGGACGCCGCGGGCTCGGCCGCTGGGTCATGGGCAGCAGCGCGGAACACATCCTGCGCATGTCGCCGGTGCCGGTGCTGCTGGTGCGGGCGCCCGAGGAACTGGCGAAGGCCGAGTCGGAGCGGTTCACGCTGCCGGTGGGCGAGGTCGCGAGCCAGTGACGCACCCGCGTTGCCGGCCGTCAGGCCATCAGGCCACCGGCCCTACTTCGGGTTCGGCGAGGGAGGCGAGGTCGGCGAGGTCGGCGAATTCAGCGCATTCAACGGAATGCGCAGGTAGGAAACCCCGTTGTCGTCCGGCGGCGGGAAGTGGCCGGCCCGCACGTTGACCTGGATCGCCGGCAGGATGAGCGTCGGCACGCCGAGCGTCGCATCGCGCGCCCTGCGCATGGCGACGAACTCTTCCTCGCCGATGCCGTCGCGCACATGGATGTTGTGCGCGCGCTGCTGCGCCACGGTGGTCTGCCATGCGGCTTCGCGCGAGGCCGGCGGGTAGTCGTGGCAGACATACACGACCGTCTCCGGCGGCAGCGCGAGCAGCGCGCGCATGGAGCGGTACAGCGCATGCGCATCGCCGCCCGGAAAGTCGGCGCGCGCGCTGCCGACGTCGGGCATGAAGAGCGTGTCGCCCACGAACACCGCGCCGTCGACCACGTAGGCCATGTCCGCCGGTGTGTGGCCCGGCACGCGCAGCGCCGTGGCCGGCGTCTCGCCGATCATGAAGGTCTCGCCGTCCTCGAACAGGTGGTCGAACTGGCTGCCGTCGGGCAGGAAGCCGCGCTCCAGGTTGAACAGCGTCTTGAAGGTGGCCTGCACCTCGCGGATGTGCGCACCGATCGCGATGCGCCCGCCGAACAGTTGCTGCAGATGGCGCGCACCCGACAGGTGGTCGGCATGCGCGTGGGTCTCCAGGATCCAGTCGACCTGCAGCTGTTGCGTGCGCACGCAGTCGATGAGGCCTTCGAGCGACTGCGTGCCGGTCCGGCCCGACTTGAAGTCGTAGTCGAGCACCGGGTCGACGATGGCCGCGCGCCGCGTCGCGTGGTCGTGCACCACGTACGAAACGGTTCCGGTGTGCGCGTCGAAGAAGGCGTGCGTGGTGGTTCGCTGGGTCATCGCGGGCTCCAGGGGTATCGTCGATCTATTGAAGAACAATATATTGATTGGTATAGTGTTGTCAACGCAATTCCCTTCGCCCCCTCGCCCACCTCATGCCCCGCAAGCCTCCCGTCATCGATCCCGAACGCCTGCGCGAAGGCGCAGCCCGCGCCGTGGGCGCCCTCAAGGTGCTGGCGAACGAAGAGCGCATGCTGCTGATGTGCCAGCTCTCGCAGCAGGAGCTGTGCGTGAGCGAACTCGAGGGGCAGCTCGGCATTCGCCAGCCCACGCTGTCGCAGCAGCTCGCGGTGCTGCGCAACGAAGGCGTCGTGAACACGCGGCGCGAGGGCAAGAACATCTACTACAGCGTGGCCGACCCGGCGCTGCTCGACATCCTGGCGGTGCTCTACCGCCTCTATTGCCCCAAGGAGACCGCCGCATGATGTCCATCGACTGGCAAGCGTTCACGCCGTGGTCGTCGCTCGCGGGCGGCGTGCTGATCGGGCTCGCGGCGGCCATGTTCGTGCTGCTGAACGGGCGCGTTGCGGGCATCAGCGGCGTGCTCGGCGGCGTACTCGGCGGGCTGCTGCGGCCCGCGCGCGGCGACATGGCCTGGCGGCTGGCCTTCGTGGGCGGCCTGGTGGCGGCGCCGCTGGTTTTCCTGGCGTGGGGTGCATGGCCGGTGCCGCGCATCGACGCGGGCTGGGGCGCCGTGGTGGCCGCCGGGCTGCTCGTGGGCGTGGGCACGCGCTACGGCGCGGGCTGCACCAGCGGCCACGGCGTGTGCGGCCTGTCGCGCTTCTCGCCGCGCTCGCTGGCCGCCACGGCCGCCTTCATGGCCGCGGGTTTCGTGACGGTTTTCGTCTTGCGCCAGCTGCTGGCCGGCTGAAGGAGAGGCACCATGCTCGCATTCACTTCCTTCCTCAGCGGCTTGCTCTTCGGCATCGGCCTGATCGTCTCCGGCATGGCGAACCCGGCCAAGGTGCTGGGCTTCCTCGACCTCTTCGGGCGCTGGGACCCCTCGCTCGCGCTGGTGATGGGGGGCGCCGTGGCCGTGGGCACGGTCGCCTTCTTCATTGCGGCACGCCGCAAGCGCTCGCTGCTGGGTGCGCCGATGCAGCTGCCCACCTCGCGCCGCATCGACCGGCGGCTGCTCGGCGGCGCCCTGGTGTTCGGGGCCGGCTGGGGCCTCGCGGGCTTCTGCCCCGGCCCGGGCCTCGTCGCGCTGGGCATGGGTGAAGCCAAGGCCGCGGCGTTCGTGGCGGCCATGCTCGCGGGGATGATGGTGTTCGAATGGCTCGAACGCCGCCGCGCCGCCCGCGCCCCGGTTCAGGCGTAGGAGCGCAGCCGCACCGAGAAATCGGCCAGCGGCGCAATGCCGCTGTCTTCCGCGCGCTCGCACCAGTCCTGCAGGCGCCGCACCAGCTGCTCGCCGGTGGCGCCCGAGCGTGCCCACAGCACGGTGAGTTCGCGGCGCATGGCGTACATGGTCTGCAGCGCCTGCGAGGCGCTCAGGGCCGACACCAGCTGCGCATGGCGCGACGCGCCGAGCGCGCCCTCGTCCTTGCCCAGCCATGACTTCACGCCGCGCAGCGCGCGCGCCTTTTGCGGCGCCTGCTCGCGCAGCCGGCCGAACTCGCGGCCATAGGCCTGCTTCAGCGAGCGCGTGTAGCTCGACAGCACGTCGTAGTGATGGCGAATGACGGCCTGCACCGTGTCCAGGTCGATGTCGGTGCGCGGCGCCACCAGCCGCGGCTTCGGCGCCAGGTGCTTCACCTTCGCCAGGCCCAGCGCCTGCAGCGTGCGGATGTAGAGCCAGCCGATGTCGAACTCGTACCACTTGCTCGACAGCTTGGCCGAGGTCGGAAAGGCGTGGTGGTTGTTGTGCAGCTCTTCCCCGCCGATCAGGATGCCGATGGGCGAGATGTTGGTACTGGCGTCGGCCGCGGGCCAGTTGCGGTAGCCCCAGTAGTGGCCGATGCCGTTGACCACGCCGGCCGCCCAGAACGGGATCCACGCGATCTGCGTGAACAGGATCAGCAGGCCCGGCACCACGCCGAACAGCGCCATGTCGAGCAGCCCCATCAGCACGATGCCCAGCACCTGGTGGCGGGTGTACAGCCTGCGCTCGATCCAGTCGTCGGGCGTGCCGTGGCCGTAGCGCGCCAGCGTTTCCTTGTTGGAGGCCTCGTGCGCGTACAGCGCCACGCCGCGCCACAGCACGCGGCTCAAGCCGTACACCTGCGGGCTGTGCGGGTCTTCGGGCGTCTCGCACTTGGCGTGGTGCTTGCGGTGCACCGCGGCCCACTGCTTGGTGACCATGCCGGTGGTGAGCCACAGCCAGAAGCGGAAGAAGTGGCTGACCGCCGGATGCAGATCGAGCGCGCGGTGCGCCTGGTGGCGGTGCAGGAAGATGGTGACCGACGCGATGGTGACGTGCGTGAGCGCCAGTGCAACGAGCACGTAGCCCCACCAGGGAAGATCGAAAGCGCCGGTAAAAAGCAGTGAATGCATGCGTGCCTCTTGAACGAAGAGGCGATTCTGCGAAGCGCGCGCCAAGGGACGCTTGCGCCAGATCAAGCGCGTTGCAGCCGCAGCCCGGGAACCGCACGGGCGCCGAGGCCTTGACGCACATCCATGCGAGAGGCGACCGCCGCTTTCATGCGGGGCCGGTTCTTCCACGACGCAGGCACCGCGCTGAAGGGCGCTGAAGGCGCGCTGAAGGGCGCTGAAGGCGCGCTGACCTGCGCCGAACCCGCACCGACGGCGCAAACATGCGTGCTACGCTCCCCCGGATTCCGGATGCTCCCCCTCCCGCATGAAACCCGCACCCCACATCGCGGTGCTCGACGATGAAGTCGACATCACGCAACTCCTGGCCAGCTACCTGCAGAGCCACGGCTTTCGCGTCACGCAACTGCACGACGGCCGCGCGCTGATGTCGCTCATGGCCGCCGACCCGGCCGACCTGGTGCTGCTCGACCTCGGCCTGCCCGGCGAGGACGGTTTTTCGATCGCGCGGCGCATGCGCGAAAACTGGCACTGCGGCCTGGTCATCGTCACGGGCCGCGGCGACGCGGTCGACAAGGTGGTCGGCCTCGAGGTGGGCGCCGACGACTACGTGACCAAGCCCTTCGACCTGCGCGAACTGGTCGCGCGCGTGAAGGCGGTGCTGCGCAGGCTCACACCCGCGGCACCCGTGGCGGCAACGGCATCGGCACCGGCGGCCTCGCCCGAGAAGATGCGCTTTGCAGATTGGCTGCTCGACACCGCCGCGCGCCGCCTCACCAACCCGCAGGGCGCGGAGGTGGCGCTCACCGCCGGCGAGTTCGACCTGCTCTGCGCCTTCGCGCGGCACCCCGGGCGCGTGCTGTCGCGCGACTTCCTGATCGAGCAGACGCGCGGGCGCGAGGCCGCGCCCTTCGACCGCACGATCGACGTGCAGGTCGGGCGGCTGCGCAAGAAGATCGAGGCCGACGCGGACGATCCGCAGCTCATCAAGTCGGTGCGCGGCGCGGGCTACATCCTCGTGCCGCCGGTCTCGCATGGTTGACGCGGCGCGCCACCTCGCCGCGCTCTCGCTGCCTTCGGGCATCGAGGAAGGCAGCGTGTTCCGCTCGCTCTTCATCGCCTACCCCGACTCGCTGCTGCTGGTCGACCAAGCCGGCGCCATCATGCTGGCCAACCCCTCGGCCGCGGCGCTGCTGGGCTACGCCCCCGACGAGCTCGTGGGCCTGAACGTCGACGTGCTGGTGCCCGACAGCATCCGCCCGCGCCATGCCTCCTACCGCGAGGCCTACGGCCGCGCGCCGCGCCCGCGCCCCATGGGCACGGACATGGAGCTGGTGGCCAAGCGCAAGGACGGCAGCGAGGTGATGGTCGAGATCGCGCTCAGCCCGCTGCAGGACCAGGGCCTGCCCTTCGTGGTGGCCGCGATCCGCGACATCGGCGCCTACCCGCGCGTGAAGCAGGCGCTGCAGCGCGCGCGCTACAGCGACCACCTGGCACAGCTCGGCCGCCTGGCCGTCGACACGCGCGACCTCAACGTGGTGCTCGAGCAGGTGCCGCGCATCGCCGCGGCGGGCCTGGAGGTCGAGGTGGCGATGGTGCTGCTGCTGGAAAGCAGCGGGCTCGAATTTCGCGTGGCGAGCGCGCTGGGCAACGTGCCCGGCGAGGAGATCGGCGCGCGCATTGCCAACCGGCCCGACACGCCGCCGGGCTTCGTGCTGTCGCAGGGCCGCCCGGTGGTCATTGCCGACTACCGCGAGGAGCGCCGCTTCGCGGTGCCGCCGGGCTACCTGGAGGCCGGCCTGGTCAGCGCGCTGGCGGTGCCGCTGTCGGACCGGGGCCGCGTGATCGGCATGCTGTCGGTGCGCTCCAAGGAGGCCAAGCGCTTCGGCGAGGAAGAGCAGCGCTTCCTGGAATCGCTCTCCAACCTGCTGGCCACCAGCCTGCAGCGCGTGCAGACCGAAGAGGCGCTCGCGCATGCCCAGCGGCTGGAAAGCGTGGGCCAGCTCACCGGCGGCATTGCGCACGACTTCAACAACCTGCTCACCGTGATCCAGGGCAACCTGCAGGTGCTCGAGGAACTGCCCGCGCTCGCGCAGGACGCCTACGCGCAGCAGCTCGTGGCGGCCGCCATGCGCGCCAGCCGGCGCGGCGCCGAGCTCACCGGCAAGCTGCTGGCCTTCTCGCGGCGGCAGGTGCTGCAGCCCGGCGTGGTCGACATCCATGCGCTGCTGCATTCGCTGGCCGACATGCTGCGCCGCACGCTCGACCAGCACATCCACATCGCGGTCGACACGCCGCCGGGCTGCCCGCCGGTGCTGGCCGACCCGGTGCAGCTCGAGTCGGCGCTGCTGAACATTGCCATCAACGCGCGCGACGCGATGCCCGAGGGCGGCACGCTGCACTTTCGCACCGAGGCCGGCACGTCGCCGCCACCCACCTTGAGCGCGCCGGGCGTGGAGCCGAACGCCGAAGGCCGCTTCGTCGCCATCTCCATCTCGGACACCGGCACGGGCATGACGGACGAGGTGAAGGAGCGCGTGTTCGAACCCTTCTTCACCACCAAGGCAGCGGGCCGCGGCACGGGCCTGGGCATGAGCACGGTGTACGGCTTCGTCAAGCAGTCGAAGGGCGCCGTGGCCGTCGACAGCCGGCTGGCCGCGGGCACCACGGTCACGCTGTACCTGCCGCAGCTCGAAGAAGCCGGTGACGAGCCTGCCGCAGGTTCGGCCATGGCCGAGGAACTCGCCGACGAAGCCATTCCGGCGGGCCTGCGCGTGATGCTGGTGGAAGACGACGCCGAGGTCCGCAAGGTGGTGCAGACCTTCCTGCTCACGCTGGGTTGCGAGGTGGAGACGGCGGCCAACGGTGAAGAAGCGCTGTCGGCGATGTCGAAAATTCCTGGTGTCTCCGCGCAGCGTGGCGAGCCCTTCGACCTGCTGCTGAGCGACATCGCCCTCGGCGCCGGCATGCGCGGCACGCAGCTTGCGGCCGAAGTGCAGCAGCGCTTTCCGCGCATCGCGATCCTGCTGATGTCGGGCTTCTCGTCGGAACTGCTGGACGCCGACCGAAGCGTGCCGCAGAGCTGGGAACTGCTGCCCAAGCCCTGCACGCGCGCCGAACTCGCGCGCGCCATCGCGCGGCTGCTGGCCGCGCGGTTGCCCTGAAGGCTTACTGCAGCAGGGCCGGCGCGGGCGCCAGGCAGCGCTGCACGAAGGCCGAGAGCGCGCCCACGTCGGGAATCTGCACGTCGCGGCGGCCCTTCTCGGCGAAGCCGATGACCTTGTCGCGCGCCAGCCGCGACAGCGCCCGGCTCACGCTTTCCAGCGTCATGCCCAGGTAGTTGCCGATCTCGGCGCGCGTCATGCGCAGCGTGATCTGGTCGGTGCGCATGCCGCGCTCGGCCAGCGACTCGGCCCAGTAACGCAGGAAGTCGGCCACGCGCGCATCGGCCGGCAGCGTGCACACCGACATCAGCGACTCTCGGTCGTTCGCGATCTCGCGGCTCATGGCCGCATGCAGCACCTGCAGCAGCGGCGGGTGCTTCAGGCAGGCGGCCAGCAGCGCGTCGTACGGCACGATCCAGACCTCGCCGGTGTCCATGGCGACCGCGTCGCAGGCGCAGTGCCCGCCCGCGATGCCGTCGAAGCCCAGCCAGTCGCCGCGAAACCTCAGGCCCACCACCTGCTCGCGGCCGTCGGCCGAGAGGTTGACGATCTTGAAGAAGCCCGAGTTCAGGATGTACAGGTTGTCGAAGCGCTGGCCGGACTGGTAGATCACGTCGCCGGTGCGCACCAGGCGGCGCTGCGGCCGCAGCCAATCGCTGAGCAGCTTCAGCGTGTCGGCGGTGTTCTCGGCGGCGGCGAATTCGATCATCTGGGGCTCCTCGGGCGGCGGTGTGCCGCGTGTGTCTTGTCGATGCATCGATGCTAGGCAGCGCCGCCCCGCGCAGTGCCAATGCTCGGCATCGGTCGGTAACGCTCGGTGAATGCTGTGTGTCCGGCGTGTATCAACGCCGCGGGACGCGCCGCGCGCTTGATGCACATCAAATCCGGCGCAGGCGGCGGGGCTAGCCTTGCGGCCTCGGACCATCACCCTCGCCATGCTCACTTCTTCCGCTCACCCGAACCTCCGCGCCCACCAGCCGCTGTCGCCGCAGGACGCGGCGGAACTGGCCGACCTTGCCCGGCGGCTGCGGCAGCTCGCGCAGGCCGGCGCCGTGCCGCCGCTGCTGCGCGGCAAGAACATCGGCCTGCTGCGCGCTTCGCACAACGGCGAGGTGTCGGTGCTGCTGCTGCAGGCCGCCCGCGAACTGGGCGCGCACGTGGCCACGATGCGCTGGAGCCTCTCGGGCGCCAGCCAGCCCGGCGAGGTGCGGCACACGGGGCGCATGCTCGGGCGCCTGTACGACGCGCTGGTGTGCCAGGGCATGGCGCCGGAGCAGGTGCGCCAGGTCAGCCTGGCCGCGGGCATTCCGGTGTTCGACGACATCGCCGCCGACGGGCACCCGTCGGCCGGCCTTGCCGATGCGCTGGGCGACGCGCCGGCGAGCGAGAACCGGCGCTTCGTGCTGCAGGCGCTGCTGGTGGACGGGTTGGCCTGAAGCGGCGTTGAGCCGGCCGCAAGGGTCCCGGAGGCTGGGGCCGAGTACGCGGGCGATATGCAGGGCAGCTTGTGCGATTCGGTGCTTGCAGTGCCCGGTGAATTGCACACGCCGGTTCGCAGGGTTTACACCGCTTGGCCGCGCGTGGGGGCTGCGGCATTCTGGCCTCTCCCGCCGCTCGCAGCACGATCCAGGAGCGAGCCTCGCCGCACCGGCGCCAGACCGCGACACACACGCATGCTCCACACCCTCAACCCCGCAACGCATGGGCACGCAAGGCCATTCAACGGCGTAGCTCCGGCGCAGGTCCGCGCCGTGGAACGAAGCCGCCGCCGGTCGGCTCGGCTGGCCCTCTAGATTCCACGCATGCCTGTTTCACGAACAGCCTCCACGCCACTTCAACGCGCAGGCTGTTCGCAGCCGCAGCCGCAGCCCCAACCTCCCCGGCCGTCGGCGTCCGGCGCGCCCTGGACACGCTTCAAGCGGTGGACACTGCAACCGCGCTCCGCGGGCATGGCCGTGGCATGGCTCAGTCTCTATCTGGTCCTGACCACGAACCGCGCACTGTGGAATGAACTGGCCCGCATCGGCGGCGTACCCAGCACCTACCTGCCCACCATCGCCGTCATGAGCCTGCTCACGCTGTGCGGCACGGTGGCCATCCTGTCGTTCACGGCCTGGTCGCGCTGGAT
>NZ_FOLP01000005.1 GCF_900112425.1 Variovorax sp. OK212
CTGGTCGGGCCGGCGGGCCTGCCCAGCCCGATGGTGGAGAGCTACCACGCCGCCATCAAGGCCGCGATGGCTTCGCCCGAGGCGAAGACCGCCATCGCCGGGCAAGGGCTCACCGTGCTCGACAAGGGACCGGACGCCGCGCCCGCCTTCTTCCAGGCCGAGCTGGCAAAGCACCAGAAGCTCGTGAAGCTCTCGGGCGCGACGCTGGACTGATCAGTGCCGCGGCGCGGCCGGCGCCGGATGTCGGGGCGCGGCCTTCTTTTCAGCCTTCTTCGTTGCCTCGCTCCCGCCGAACATCTTCTCCACCTGCTGCCCCACCCGCGCCCCGATGGCCGTGCCCACGCCCGGCAGCACCGCGCTGCCGATGGCCGCGCCGGTGAGAGCGCCGCCGGTGAGCGACAGCTCGGGGTCGCTCACGGTGCCGCCGATCTTCAGCGGCACGCCGACCACGCCGTCGACCAGGTCGACCGCGATCTCGCCGTCGAGCTTGCGGTTGAACAGCTTCAGGTTGCCGCTGGCGGTGAGCACGCCGGAACGCGCCTTGAGGTTGGTGTACTGCATCACCACGCCGTCTTCGGTGCCCTGGGTGTCCAGCGTGCCGGTGAGCTGCTCGAGCTGCGTGCGGCCGCCCCGGCTGATGCCGGCGGTGGTCACGGCCTTGGCCACGTCGAGCTTGGTGAGCGTGGCGGGCTGCACGGTGAAGGCGGTGCGGGTGTGCAGGCTGCGCAGCAGCGCGCCCAGGTCTTCGGCGGTGTCGGCCTCGGCCGTGAGCGTGGTCTGGCCGGACACCTTGCCGGCCAGCGAGGTGCGGCGGTCGAAGGCCTGCACCAGGCTTTCGATGTCGATCAGGCGCGGCTCCAGTTCGGCCGACACGCGCAGCCTGCCGTTGGGCAGCGTCTCCAGCCGGGTGACGCCGTTCCACGTGCCGCCGCCCGCGTCGATGCGGGTGCGCCAGCGGTCCTGGCCGGGCTGGCGGTCCAGCCGCAGGCGCGCGGGCGGCGCGGACGGCGCCATGCCCGCGCGTTCGATGCGCAGCTGGCGCGGGCGCCACTGCGGGTCGAAGGCGAGGTCGCCGTCGTAGGCCAGCGGAATGTCGCGCCGGTCGATCCAGACCACGTCGCGCCAGCGCACGCGCTCCAGCGGCACGGCCGCCAATGTCCACGGCGCGGGCAGCGCGACCGCCTGGGCGCCCTCCTTCGGTTTCGGGCCCTTGCCGCGGAACGCCCGTACGGAGGCGCGCGGCAGCACCAGGCTTTCGACCTCGATTTCGTCCAGCGCAATGACGCGCTGCAGCAGGGGTGCCAGCTGCAGCTGCAGGCTGACGCGCTTCAGGGTGATGGGCCGGGGCTGGTCGGTGGCGATGTCGGACAGCACCAGCATCGGGGTGGGCAACAGCGCCCAGTGGGCGCTGCCCACCTTCAGCGCCACGCCGAAGCGCTGCTCGAAACCCTCGGCGATCTTCGCGGCCACCTCGTCGTCGGTGGGCAGCTTGGAGCGCACCACCAGCACCAATGCGCCCACGCCCAGCACCAGGACGGCGGCGATGCCGATGAGCCAGCGGCGGACGGGGTGCTTCATCGATTCAAGTTAACACGCAAAGGCGACTGCGCCTGTCAGCCGCCGTCGCTATAGTTTTGCCACCTTCATGCGCCTGCTGCAGCCCGAGCGAGGGCCTGCCGGCCGAACCCGAAAGAAGCCGAATGCGTATCTGGAAAAAAGAAATCTCCGTCGAGGAGCTCACCCGCAACCACGTCGGCACCGCCGTCTCCACGCTGGGCATGGAGTTCCTGGAGGTGGGCGACGACTTCATCCGCGCCCGCTGCCCGGTCGACGAGCGCACCCGCCAGCCCTACGGCATCCTGCACGGCGGCGTGTCGGTGGTGCTGGCCGAGACGCTGGGTTCGTGCGGCGCCCACTACTCGGCGCCCGAGGGCGACCGCGCCGTGGGCCTGGACATCAACGCCAACCACATCCGCTCGGTCACCAGCGGCTGGGTGATCGGCACGGCGCGGCCGGTGCACCGCGGGCGCACCACGCAGGTCTGGCAGATCGACCTGACCAACGAGGCCGGCGAGCTGACCTGCGTGTCGCGCATCACGATGGCGGTGCTGCAGCCGCGCTGAACGCCCGCCGGGGACGCCGCTTTCGCGCGTCCTCTGCGCGTCCTGCGCGCCTCTTCTTTCTCCGCCGCACAGGGTGCGTGCCGGTGTTCAGCCGGGTGTTCATCACCCACAATCACGCCCCGGGAAAGCCAGGGCGTCCTGGCCACCGAGCACACACCACCAACAAGAGGAGAAAGAAGAATGTTCAACTGGACTGAACGGCCCGCGTCCGCGCTGGCCAACGGCGCGGTCATTGCGCCCGACGAGCGGCTGCCCTGGCTGCAGACCGGCGCCATGGGCGTGCAGCACGTGATCGCCATGTTCGGCGCCACGGTGCTGGCGCCGATCCTGATGGGCTTCAGCCCCAACATCGCGATCCTGATGAGCGGCATCGGCACGCTCATCTTCTATTTCATCACCGGCGGCAAGGTGCCCAGCTACCTGGGCTCGAGCTTCGCCTTCATCGGCGTGGTGATCGCGGCCAGCGGCTACGCGGGCAAGGGCCCCAACGCCAACATCGCGGTGGCGCTGGGCGGCATCGTGGCCTGCGGGGTGGTGTACATCCTGATCGGCGCGCTGGTGCAGGCCATCGGCACCGGCTGGATCGAGCGCTTCATGCCGCCCGTGGTCACGGGCGCGGTGGTGGCCGTCATCGGGCTCAACCTGGCGAGCGTGCCCATCAAGAACATGGCGGCGAGCAACTTCGACTCGTGGATGCAGGCCGTGACCTTCCTGTGCGTGGGCCTGGTGGCGGTGTTCGCGCGCGGCATGCTGCAACGCCTGCTCATCTTGGTCGGGCTGATCCTGGCCACCGTCGTCTACGCGGTGCTGACCAACGGCCTGGGCATGGGCAAGCCGGTCGACCTGAGCGGCATCGCCAACGCGGACTGGGTCGGCCTGCCGACCTTCACCGCGCCGGTGTTCACGGCCAACGCGATGCTGCTGATCGCCCCGGTGGCCATCATCCTGGTGGCGGAAAACCTGGGCCACCTGAAGGCCGTGACGGCCATGACCGGCCGCAACCTCGACGCCTACATGGGCCGCGCCTTCATCGGCGACGGCATTGCCACGGTGGTGAGCGGCGCCGCGGGCGGCACCGGCGTGACCACCTACGCCGAGAACATCGGCGTGATGGCCGCCACGCGCATCTACTCCACCGCGGTGTTCGTGGTGGCGGCGGTGATTGCGCTGGTGCTGGGCTTCAGCCCCAAGTTCGGCGCGCTGATCCAGGCGATCCCGCTGCCGGTGATGGGCGGCGTGAGCATCGTGGTGTTCGGCCTGATCGCCATTGCCGGCGCCAAGATCTGGGTCGACAACAAGGTCGACTTCTCGCAGAACAAGAACCTGATCGTGGCGGCCATCACGCTGATCATCGGCACGGGCGACTTCACGCTGAAGTTCGGCGACTTCGCGCTCGGCGGCATCGGTACCGCCACCTTCGGCGCGATCATTCTGTACGCGCTGCTCGGTCGCTCGAAGAACTGACGCAGGCGCCGCGCGGCACCCCGGAAAAAGTGCAACCTCATGAAAGAAGTGTTGTCCGGGGTGCTCCAGGCGGGGCCCGGTCACCGGGCTTTGGCCCGCGCCCGTTAGACTCCAACGCTTTTCGCACCGACGTTTTCCGACGCTTTCCAATGGCCGATGTCTCCGCCGCGCGCACCAAGGCGGTTTTCGAATTCAAGAGCGCCACGCTGCCGCTGATCGCAGTGATCCTCAAGACGTCCGACCTGGACGTGCTGGCCGAGGCGCTCGACGCCCAGCTGGCGGATTCACCCGATTTCTTCGAGCAGGAACCGGTGGTGATCGACCTCTCCCTGCTGCAGGACGCACCGGGCGAAGGCGAAGCCGCCCACGCCCACACCGGCGACATCGACTTTGCCGCCCTGCGCAGCCTGCTGGCGCGCCACCAGACCCAACCCATCGCGGTGCGCGGCGGCAACGCCGCCCAGAACGCCGCGGCACGTGCCGCCGGCCTCTCGGTGTCCGCCATGCCGGCCTCTCCCGCCCCGCGCGCGCCGGCACCGCCGGCCGAAGCCCCGGTGTCGGAAGCCCCGCAGATCGTGCGCGAAGTGCCGGTGCCGGCCAACGGCACGCTGCTGATCGACAAGCCGCTGCGCTCGGGCCAGCAGGTCTACGCCCGCGGCGGCGACGTGGTGGTGACGGCCGTGGTGAGCTTCGGCGCCGAGGTCATCGCCGACGGCAACGTGCACGTGTACGCACCGCTGCGCGGCAAGGCCATTGCCGGCGCGCGCGGCAACACCGAGGCGCGGATCTTCTCGACCTGCATGGAAGCGCAGCTGGTGGCCATTGCCGGCATCTATCGCACGAACGAGGTGCCGCTGCCCGACACGGTGCTGGGAAAATCGGCGCAAGTGCGCCTGGACGGCAAGAAACTAGCGATCGACCCGATCCCCTGAGCCCCGCTCGGATCGCGGCGACCCTGACAACCAACAACTGAATCGAAACAAGAAGGAATGGCCATGGCCAAAATTGTGGTGGTGACTTCGGGCAAGGGCGGCGTCGGCAAGACGACCACGAGCGCCAGCTTCGCCTCGGGCCTTGCGCTCGCCGGCAAGAAGACGGCCGTGATCGACTTCGACGTGGGCCTGCGCAACCTGGACCTGATCATGGGCTGCGAACGCCGCGTGGTGTACGACCTGATCAACGTCATCCAGGGTGAAGCCAACCTGAGCCAGGCCCTCATCAAGGACAAGCAGTGCGACAACCTGTTCGTGCTGGCCGCCTCGCAGACGCGCGACAAGGAAGCGCTCACGCAGGAGGGCGTCGAGAAGATCCTGTCCGACCTCGCCGCGATGGACTTCGAATACATCATCTGCGACTCGCCCGCGGGCATCGAGACCGGCGCCATGATGGCGATGTATTTCGCCGACGAGGCGCTGATCGTCACCAACCCCGAAGTGTCTTCGGTGCGCGACTCGGACCGCATCCTGGGCATGCTCAGCAGCAAGACCAAGCGCGCCAAGGAAGGCAACGAGCCCATCAAGGAGCACCTGCTGATCACCCGTTACAACCCGAACCGGGTGGCGGGCGGGCAGATGCTGTCGCTGGAGGACATCCAGGACATCCTGCGCATCAAGCTGATCGGCGTGATCCCCGAGTCGGAAAGCGTGCTGCACGCTTCCAACCAGGGCGTGCCGGCGATCCACGACAAGGAAACCGACGTGGCGCAGGCCTACAGCGACGTGGTGGCGCGCTTCCTTGGCGAGGACAAGCCCATGCGCTTCGTCGACGCCGAGAAGCCGGGCTTCTTCAAGCGGATTTTCGGAGGCAAGTAGGCCATGTCCTTTCTCTCGTTCCTGCTGGGCGAAAAGAAGAAGACTGCCAGCGTCGCGAAAGAGCGGCTGCAGATCATCCTCGCGCACGAGCGCTCCAGCCTCAGCGGCAAGCGCCGGCCCGACTACCTGCCCGAACTCCAGCGCGAGCTGGTGGCGGTGATTTCCAAGTACGTGTCGATCAACGCGGACGACATCAAGGTGCACCTGGAGACCCAGGACAACCTCGAAGTGCTCGACATCAAGATCGAGCTGCCCGACCCGACGCCCACGCCCGCCGCGGCGCGCTGACCCGTTCCGCGGGTTCAGCGGGTTCAACAAGCTGCGCGGGCTCCACGGGTCTCAGCGCACGGGCCCCGCAAGGAAGCGCAGCACCGCGTCCAGCACCTCCTGCGCCTTGAGGATGCGGCGGTGCCCCAGCCCCTGCGTGGCGACCAGCCGCGCACCCCGGATCGCGTCGCGGTAGGCCTCGGCATCCGCGAAGCGGTTCACGCGGTCGTCCCGGTCGTGCACGACCAGCGTGGGCTGCGCAATGCGCGGGCCCACCGCTGCCGGCTCCAGCTGCGGCATCAGCACGCCTTCACGACCCTCGAACCGGCGCTGCATCGCCAGCCGCGTGGCCTCGCTCAGGCCGAAGGTGTGCGCGAAGTAGCGCGTGTACTCCCGCGGCGAGGCCGGCGGCGCCAGCAGCACCAGGCGTTCGGCCGGCAGGCCCCGCGCGGCCGCCAGGGCCAGGCCGTTGGCGCCCAGCGAATGCGCGACGGCCGCATGCAGCGCATGGCCGTCGGCCGCGAGCCGCGCCGCCACGTACGCGATGGCGCGCGCGAACTGCGCCGAGTTGCTCATGGTGCCCGCGCTGCGCCCGTGGGCCGGCAGCTCGAGCAGCACCGGCCGCAGGCCCGCGTCGGCCACGGCCTGCGCCAGCGGCAGCATCTGCCCCGCATGCCCGCCCCAGCCGTGCACCAGCAGCACCACCGGCGCCGACTCCGCACCGGAGTCCTGCGCGGCCAGGTGGTAGATGCCCACGCTCGCATCCTCGAAGGCCCAGCCCTCGCGCCGCCATTCGGCGCCGGGCCCCTGGCCGCGGTAGAGCCACTTGGGCGGCAGCGGCGTGCCGAACAGGCGGTAGGCGGCGCGCACGCCCAGCGCGGGCCACAGGCGCTGCGAGGTGGTCAGGCCGAAGCGCAGCGCGCGCAGCAGCCGGCTCGGGCGGTAGTAGTTCGATTGCGCGGCGTGGCCCGCGGCCGATGGGGAACTGCTTGTCATGGCGTGCCTCAGTACCAGACCCAGTCCCGGTTGCTGCGGGGCAGGCTGCGCAGCGTGTCGCGCACGCCCCGCACACCGAGGACGGCCGCGTAGACGGCAAGAAAGAGGGCAATGATCAGCATGGTGCTTCTCCTTTTTATCGCACGAGTGTGCGAAATATTGGCAAATGAAGGCGTGGGGGTTCCGCCTGCTTCTTGCATCAGGCGAGGTAGCTGGAAAGCAGCCGCTGCCAGGTCTGCGCGGCCCGGTCGGCCGCCTGCGGGTCGCGCAGGAAGCGCGCGTCGTGCAGCTGGGCCATCATCGCGCCGTTGAGTTCGCTCACCAGCTGCGCGGGGTCGGTGTCGGCCTTGAGCTCGCCGCTCTCGACGGCCAGCAGCACGGTGCGGCGCAGTGCGGCGCGCCAGCGCGTGACCTCCTCGAACAGCACGTCGCGCAGCTCGCCCTCGCGGTCGTCGAACTCGAAGGCGCCGGCCATGTAGAGGCAGCCGGTGTGCATCTCGACGTCGCGCGTGCGGGCGATCCAGCGCGACACGATCTCGTTGAGCCGCGGCAGGCCCTTGGGCTTCTGCATGGCGGGCACGAACACGTCGGCCAGGAAGCCGCGGCCGTACTCCTCGATGACCGCCTTCTGCAGCGCCTCGCGCGAGCCCACGCGCGAGAACACGCCGCTCTTGGACAGGCCCAGCCGGCTGGCCACGGCCTGCAGCGTGATCGCTTCCAGGCCTTCGGCCAGCGCAAGGCTCATTGCCGCGCCGACGATGGCGGCACGGGTGAGTTCGCTTTTCTGGGTCTTGGCGTCCATGCGGCAGACTTTAGCACATGCGTGCGAAATATCAAATCGGAGCTCCCATGGTGGCTGGAATGGCCTCAAAGATGTTTTGCTCATGTGAAACCAACAAACGCATCGTTCCCCGAATAAGCACTTGTGCAGAGAATCGCCCCTCGGTCCCGACCGGGGCCCCGACTCTCCTGACTCACCTCCGCGGCAGATGAACTTCCAACAACTGCGCTCGGTACGCGAGGCCGTTCGTTGCGGCTTCAACCTGACCGAAGTCGCCCACACCCTTCACACCTCGCAGCCCGGCGTGAGCCGGCAGATCCGCGAACTCGAGGAAGAGCTCGGCATCGAGCTCTTCGTGCGTGCCGGCAAGCGGCTCACCGGGCTCACCGAGCCGGGCGGCCATGTGCTGCCGATCATCGAGCGCATGCTGATGGAGAGCAGCAACCTCAAGCACGCGGGCCAGGAGTTCGTCGCGCAGCAAAGCGGCTTGCTGTCGGTGGCGGCCACGCACTCGCAGGCGCGCTATGCGATGCCGGTGGCGGTGCAGGAATTCCGCACGCAGTTTCCCAACGTGAAGCTGCACCTGCACCAGGGCTCGCCCAAGCAGATCGCGCAGATGCTGCTCGACGGCGAGGCCGACGTGGGCATCGCCACCGAGGCCCTGGGCGACTACCCGCAGCTGGTGGCCCTGCCCTGCTACCGCTGGACGCATTCGGTGATCGTGCCGCCAGGGCATCCGCTGCTGGACGCGCCGCTCACGCTCGATGCGCTCACGCGCTATCCGCTCATCACCTACGACACGGGCTTCACCGGGCGCTCGCGCATCGACGAGGCCTTCGCGCAGCGCGGCCTGCAGCCCAACATCGTGCTGGCCGCGATGGATGCCGACGTGATCAAGACCTACGTGCAGCTGGGCCTGGGCGTGGGCATCGTCGCCGGCGTGGCCTACGAGGCCGAGCGCGACACGCAGCTGCGTGCGCTGGATGCGGGGCGCCTGTTCGGCATCAACCTCACCAAGCTCGCGGTGCGCCGCGGCATCTACCTGCGCAAGTACGTCTACGCCTTCATCGAATCGTTCGCCCCCACGCTGACCCGGGCGGTGGTCGAAAAAGCCCTGGGCGACGAGGCCAAGGCCTCGCACTACGAAATCTAGAGCCTGTCCAGCGGCGGATGCGGGGTGTGTACTGCGGACGACAGAAAGGTTAAAAAAGAAGAATGCAGCTTCACACAGGCGGCGTACATTCGGGTTAATTCCCTGGCTTCCTGGAACGGATCAGCAATGGCATCGACCCCGCAGCAGCAGCAACAGCAAACAAGGGCCGCCCTCAAG
Organism: Variovorax sp. OK212; assembly: GCF_900112425.1. Lineage (GTDB taxonomy): Bacteria > Pseudomonadota > Gammaproteobacteria > Burkholderiales > Burkholderiaceae_C > Variovorax. Next base: position 8,773 of record NZ_FOLP01000005.1, read on the forward strand.
GCGGCCGATGCGGCGGAGCGTCGGGAACGCCTGAGACGGGCCCTCCCCGCCACGGTGGAACTGCTGCAGAGCCGCCAGGCCGACCGCATCGACGACGCCGACATCGACGCGTATGTGAGCCTCAACTGGCTCGAGTGGCACGGCGGCGGTCTGCGCCTGACCATCACGGGCCGCAACGTCTGCGCCCAGTCGATTCCCACCGCGCTGGCCTGAAAAAACGAAACCGCCGCCAGCCTTGCGGCCCGCGGCGGTCGATCATGCGAACAGGGCCCGCAGGCCCTGCGTTGCTTACTGGCCGGCGATGATGTTCGCGATCAGGCCGGTGGCAATGGCCGCGAGCACGAAGTCCCCGCCCACGCCCACCCACTGGTAGCCGCGCGGCGGCTGCTGCAGGCGCTGCGCACGCCAGTCTTCCACCACGTAGTTGCGGCCACGGTACTCCGGCGGCACGCGCCCGCCACGGCGCCATTCGGCGTGCGGTTGCGGGAAGCCGCGGCGATCGAACTGGCGGCCGTCGCGGAAGTCCTGGTTGCCACGGTAGCCCGGCGGGCCACGGTGATCGAAATTGCGGTCGCGTTGCTCGTAGCGGCCATCTCGTCCATCGCCGGGGCCTGGGCGGCCGTCGAAGCGGCGGTCTTGTGCAAAGGCGCTCCCTGCGGCCATGCACATCGCGAGTGCCGCGGCGGCCACGGCCATGCTCTTCGAGTTGGTGTTCATCTGGAACTCCTTCATGCGTTGATGACGAGTCCATTGTGGGCCGGCCTTGTGTCCGCTTCGGGCACAACAGGTCGCGGCCGGGTGAAATCAGGTAAGCGCTGGTATCCGCGCGAGGTCTTGTCCTTCAAGCGCGTTCGGGCCGATGCACTTGCCGGCGCTCAATAGGCGCCGCTGCCCAGCACGAAGATGGCCAGGCCATGCGCCAGCGTGGCGGCCAGCAGGCCTGCGCGCCGGTACACGAGGCCCGCCACCAGGCCCTCGACGAGCGTGAAGACCAGCACCGGCAGCCCCGCGCGCGTGACGATCAGCGCAAGCCATGCATGGCACAGGCTGAACAGCGCGCCCGACACGACCACCGCGCGCGCCGCCGGCATGTGCGCCATCAGGCGCTGCTGCAGCATGCCGCGAAACAGCAACTCTTCATACGCGTTGCCCAGCAACGCGAAGACGAGCAGCGGCACGACCAACGCCGTGTCCGGCGCGGGCAGCGACGGCAGCCCCGCAGCCGCCTTCAGTGCCGCAGCCACCACGCTGATGGCCATCGCGCCTGCCACGCCCCAGAGCAGCGAAGGCACGGGCCGCACGCCCTTCCACCCGTTCCACCCCTCCCACCACGTCACGCGCTCGAGCCACGCAACGCCCACGAACAGCGCGGCCGACATGCCGGCCAGCGCGAGCAGCACCGGCACCGGCGCCGTGAGCCGCATCGACCCGGCGCCCAGCTGCCAGAAGCCCGCCGGGCTCATCGCATCGCGCGCGAAGATGAAGAACAGGATGTGCACCGCCACGCGCGCATCCGCCAGCGCCCGCGGAATGGCCAGCAGCGCCACCAGCGCGAGCAGGCCGGCAGGCAGAATGGAAACGAGGTAGCCGAGCAGCAGTGAAGAAGAAGCCATCGAGAGAACGCACATGACCGAAACGGGAACAGGGGCAGCAGCACCGGCAGCAGCGGCCGTCATCCATGCGAAGGACGTGTCGCGCGTGAGCGCGTTCTATGCGCGTGTCGCGGACCTTGCACTCACGCACGAGGAGGCCGACCACGCCGGTCTCGAGTCGCCGGCGTTGCAGCTCTTCATTGTCGCGATGAATCCCGCCGTCGCGGCCGCGGTGCACATCGCGCAGCCGCCGGTGCCGCGCGAGAACACCGCGCTGAAGTTCATCTTCCCGGTGGCCAGCCTGTCGGCCGCGCGCCTGCGCGCCGTGGAAGCCGGCGGTGCGCTGAAGCCGGCCGAGCGCGAGTGGGCGTTCAACGGGTACGTGCACTGCGACGGGCACGACCCCGAGGGCAATGTGTTCCAGCTGCGCGCACGCGCAGCCTGAATATCGCGCAGCCTGAACACCAGCCGTCAGGCCGCCGCTCGGCTCAACCGCCCACCGTGGTGTCCGCCTGGTAGCCGCGCGGGTGGGCATGCGCCCCGTCGCGCACCGGCGGCGGCAGGTCGAGTTCGATCAGCGCGCCGTGCGCGCGCGCCAGGTCGAAGGTGCCGGTGGCGTGCGGCATGTCGGTGTGCAGCACGAGCGCGTACGGCCCTTCGCCCCGCGCGGCGATGCGTTGCGCGAGGGTATCGGCGCCCTCCCCTTGCGCAATGTTCTCGCGCGGTGACGACAGCACCAGCACGCTGCCGCCCAGCACGATGACCGCCACGCGCACGTTGCTGCCGGGCACCGCCACGGGCTCGCCGATGTGCGTGTCGGCATCGACGTCGGACACCGTGCCGAGCAACGCCCGGTAGCGCGCCAGCGTCGCATCGAGGTCGCGCACGGCGATGGCCAGGCTCGCCACGCCGAGCGCGCCGTTCGCATGCACGCGCACATCGCCTTCGGGCACGCGCAGGGCGCGCGGCGTGAGGTCGCCGCAAAGAAAAGGCAGGTCGGCCGACGGCGCGCGCGCGGTCTGCCAGCGCAGGCGTTCGCCGTCGGGCCGCACGCGCCCGCCGTCGAGCGGGCCTTCGAGCGCGAGGCCGCGCGCCTTCGCGTCGGCCACCGTGGCGGCGGTGTCGCGCGGCAGCAGCGCGAAGTCGACGATGCCTTCGCCGTGCTTGTGCAGCAGCTGCCACCAGCGTTCGGCCGGCGACGGCTCGCGCCATGCGATCAGCTCGAAGTAGCTGCCGTCGCCGAACACCACCAGCGCGTTGTGCGTGGCGCGGCCCGGATGGTCGCCGCCGCGCACCACGTGGAAGCCGAGCGCGCCGTAGTCGGCAACGCTGCGTTCGAGGTCGTGCACCGCGATCACGATGTGGTCGAGTTTCAATGCCATGTGGCTTTCTCCCTGTGGATGGCTGTTTTCGATGTTGTCGATGCTGTTGGATCAGGAGGCGGTGCGCGCCGCGCCGTCGCCGCCCAGGTACGCGTCGCGGATGCGCGCGTCGGCCAGCAACTCGCGCGCCGGGCCCGAAAGCACGATGCGCCCTGTCTGCAGCACGTAGCCGTGGTGCGCGATCTGCAGCGCCAGGCTCGCGTTCTGCTCGACCATGAAGACCGACACGCCCTGCGCGTTGATGCGCGCGATGAGCTCCAGCACCTTGTCGACGTACAGCGGCGACAGGCCCATGGTCGGCTCGTCCATGCAGATGAGTTGCGGACGGCCCATGAGCGCGCGCGCCATGGCCACCATCTGCTGCTCGCCGCCCGACAGCGTGCCGGCCTGGAACTCGATGCGCTCGGCCACGCGCGGGAACAGTTCCAGCATGCGCTCGAGGTCTTCGGCCACGGCCTTGCGGTCGCTGCGCGCATAGGCGCCCATCAGCAGGTTCTCGCGCACGCTCATCGTGGGGAACAGGCGGCGTGCCTCGGGCACCGAGCCGATGCCCTTGCGGATGATCTGCGGCGTGCTCAGGCCGAGCGTCGATGCACCGTTGAAGTTCACTTCGCCCGAGCGCGGCTTCAGCAGCCCCAGCACGATCTTCATGGTGGTCGACTTGCCGCTCGCGTTGCCGCCGAGCAGGCTGACGATCTGGCCCTTGCGCACCTCGATGTCGAGGTCGAAGTGGGCCTGCACGGGGCCGTAAAAGCTGTTGATCTTCTTGAGTTCGAGCAGCGGCTTGGCAGCCTGGTTCGACGCAGGTGCCGCGGTGCGTCCGGGCAGGTCCTCGCCGCGCCCCTCTGCCCAGAGGGACGAAGGCGAAAGGCCCGTGCGCGCAACGGTGGCGATCATGCGGCCACCGCCTCTGGCGTTCGCGCCTCGGCAGCGCCCACATGCCGATGCCCCAGGTACGCCTCGATCACGGCCGGGTCGTTGCGCACCTCGCCGGGCAGGCCTTCGGCAATCTTGCGGCCGTCGTCGAGCACGGCCACGCGGTCGGACAGCTGCATCACGAGGTCGAGCTTGTGCTCGATCAGCAGGATGGTCTGGCCGCGCGCCTTCAGGCCGCGAATGATCTCCAGCATCTGCGCCGTCTCGCTCTCGTTCATGCCGGCGGTGGGCTCGTCCAGCAGCAGCAGCCGCGGCCTGAGCGCCAGTGCGCGCGCGATCTCCACCCGGCGGCGGTTGGCGTACGACAGGCTGTAGGCCGGGTGGTCGATGCGCGGTGCCAGGCGTTCGCCGAAGAGCGCGACGATGGCGCGCGCCTCTTCGCGCAGCGCCTGCTCCTCGCGGCGCACCGCGTCGGGCTGCACCAGCGCCAGTGCCAGCTCGGCCAACGCGCCCAGCCCCGGCACGCCGCCCACGCGCGGTTTCACGGCGCGCAGCCGCGTGTGCGCACCGACCAGCACGTTGTCGAGCACCGAGAGGTTGGCGAACACGCGCCCATGCTGGAAGGTGCGCGCCAGGCCGCGCTGCGCGAGCTGCTGCGCCGGCAGGCCGGTGATGTCCTGTCCGTCGAACAGCACCTGCCCTGCGTCGGGCCGGTCCAGGCCGGTGACCAGGTTGAACAGCGTGGTCTTGCCCGCGCCGTTCGGCCCGATCACGCTGAGCAGTTCGCCTTCGCCCACGTGCAGGTCGACGGCGTTGACGGCCGTGAGCCCGCCGAAGCGGCGCACCAGGCCGCGGATCTCAAGCAGCGAGGGCATCGCCTGCCTTCAGCGTCGCGTCGGTCGCACGGGTCGCCTGAGCCTTCGAATCGACCAGCTTCACCTCGGCGCGAATCGCCTGCGGGTTGCGCAGCAGGTTGAGGATGGGGCAGTTGCGCTCCACCGCCTCGAACAGCGCGTCGATGTCCGCGCGGCTCGCGGGCGAATCGATGTGCACCGTGTAGCCGATCTCGTGCGGCCAGATGGGCGTCTGCTCGTGGCCCGGCTTGCCGCCGCGCGGATCGATGAGGCCCGTCACCTCCACCTCGAGGCTTTCGAGCGGCACCTGCCGTTCGGCCGCCTGGATCAGGAAGATGTGCGTGACGCAGGTGCCGAGCACACCCAGCTGCAGCTCGGGCGAACTGGGCCCGAGGTTGTAGCCCGCGAAATCCGGCGGGCTGTCGCTGATGACCTGGTGCTCGCGGCTGCGCAGGCGGCGCACGCCGCTGCGGCCTTCGGCGCGCACGTGCGCCTTGAGCTGCACGGGTTGCGCGGTGCCCGCCTCGACGGCGGCATTGCGCGCCAGCACGGCGGCGCGTTTCTCTGCGAGGTAGTCGTTCAGGTGGCTCATGGTGATGTTCTTTCAGACAGTGCCCAGCAGACCCTGCGGGCGGAAACGGATGAGAAGCAGCAGCGCCACGCCGTAGATCAGCATGCGGTACTCGGCGGTCACGCGGAACAGCTCCGGCAGGCTCACGAGCGCCACCGCGCCCAGCAGAGCGCCGCTGATGTTCCCCAGCCCGCCGAGGATCACCATCGTGAGCGCGAGGATCGAGATCTGCGAGCCGAAGGTCTCGTGGTTGATGTACGAGTACATGTGCGCGGTGAAGGCACCGCTCACGCCGGCCGCGAAACCGCCGAAGCCGAAGGCCAGCGCCTTGTAGCGGTCGGGGCTCACGCCGTAGGCGCGCGCGGCCACCTCGTCTTCGCGCACCGCGCGGAAGGTGCGGCCCAGGTGCGAGCGCAGCAGGCGCCACTGCAGCAGGGCCAGCAGCACCATCGCAGCGAAGGACGCCCAGTAGATGGCGCCGTTCGACGACGCATCGCGCCCGAACAGCGACAGCGGCGGAATGCCCGACACGCCGATGGGCCCGTGCGTGAGGCTCTCCCAATTCAGGATGGTGAGCGCCACGATCTCGCCGATGCCCAGCGTGGCAATCGACACGTAGTGGCCGCGCAACCTGAAGGCCGGAAAGATCAGCGCGGTGCCGATCAGCGACGTGAGGATGCCCGCCAGCGCGATGCCCGTGCCCACCGGCAGGTGCAGGTCGAGCACCAGCAGCGAGGAGGCGTATGCACCGATGGCCAGCAGCCCCGCGTGGCCCAGCGAGATCTGCCCGATGGTGCCGGCCACCAGCGTGAGGCTCAGCGCGAGCGCGCCGTAGAGCCATGCGTTGGTGAGCGTCTGCAGCAGGTACGGCGACGGGTCGAACAGCGGCAGCACGAGGGCCGCGCCGAACAGCGCGAACAGCAGGCGCGGCGGAATGCGCCACGGCTTGCTCGGCGCGATGAAGGTGCCGGTGAGCGGCTCGGGCGGCAGCGCGCGCTTGCGGCCGAACAGGCCGTCGGGCCTCCACACCAGGATGACCAGCAGCAGCGCGAAGGCGAACAGGTTGCGGTAGGGAGTGCCGAGGATGGCCACGCCGTAGCTCTCGATCAGCCCCAGCAGCAGGCTGCCGACGATGGCGCCGGGCACGCTGCCCACGCCGCCGACCACCGTGGCCACCACGCCCTTGAGCGTGGCCTGGAAGCTCATCGCCGGGCTGATGTTGTTGTAGTACATGCCCACCAGCAGGCCCGAAAGCCCGCCGAGTGCAGCAGCGATGGCGAACACCGTCTGGTTCACGCGGTCGACGTCCACGCCCATCTGCTGCGCCGCGTCGCGGTCCTGCGCGGTGGCGCGCACGGCCCAGCCGAGCTTGGTGAAACGCAGGAAGCCGAACAGCACGGCCGCGCTCGCCAGGCCGATGCCCGCGATGAGCAGGTCGAGCGCGCCGATGGTGCCGGTGCCGATCTGCAGGCGCCAGTCGGGCAGCTGCGTGGGCAGCGAGCGCGGGTCGGGGCTGAACACCAGCTGCACGAGGATGTCGAGCACGAAGCTGATGCCGATGGTCGCCAGCAGCGGCGCGATGCGCGCCGCGCCCTGCAGCGGCCGCAAGCCCACGCGTTCGATCAGCATGCCGAGCGCGCCCGCGCCGAGCACCACCAGCGCAATGGTCACGGGCAACGGCGTGTGCAAGTAGGTGATGCTGGCCCAGCCGATGTACGCGCCCACCGTGTACACCGAGCCGTGCGCGAAGTTGATGAGGTGCGACACGCCGAAGATCAACGCGAGGCCCACCGCCAGCAACGCGTAGATGTTGCCGATGATCAGGCCGTTGACGGTGTAGTCGAAGAAGGAGGTGAAGCTCATGGCGTTGCCTCTGCCCCCGTGTGGCTCCCTCTCCCTCTGGGAGAGGGTTGGGGTGAAGGCACGGCGGCCTTGGCACGGGACAGCGGTTCATCGAAGGCCGCGGCCCTCACCCTGACCCTCTCCCGGAGGGAGAGGGAACAAATGCGAAGCCGCGTCATTTGGACAAGGCCACGGCCGCCTTCTCGTCGAGCTGCGTCCACTTGCCGTCCTTCACCACCAGGTTCACGCTCTTCACACCGACGACGCGGCGCGTCTGCGCATCGAAGCTGGCCTTGCCGAAGATCACGCTCGGCACGTCCTTGATCTTGTAGAACGCATCGCGCACCGCCTTGCGGTCGGCCTTCGGGCCGGCCTCGCGCAGCGCGGCGGCCGCGTACACCACGGCGTCGTACGCGTAGGCGTTGAACGCATCGGGCTCCTTGCCGTACTTGACGCGGAAGCTCTTCACGAACTCCTGCACCTCGGTGCGCGGCTCCTCGGGATAGAACGCGGTGTTGGTGTGGATGCCGTTGACCGCGGCGCCGCCGAGCTCGATGAACTTCGGCGAATACACCGAGCCCACCGCGGCGATGGGCTGCTTCAGGCCCACGCTGCGCACCTGGCCCGCGATGAGCGCGCCGTCGGGGTAGTAGGAGATGAGCACCAGCCCGTCGGGGTTGGCGTCGCGCACGCGCACCAGCGTCGAGCGGAAGTCCTTCTCGTCGGGCTGGTAGCCCTCGGCAATGGCGAGCTGTGCGCCGCGCTCCTGCGCGGCCTTCACGAGCACGTCCTTGCTGGTGCGGCCCCAGTCGGTGTTGAGGTAGAGCACGGCGATGCGCTTGAAGCCCAGCGTCTTCACCGCGAGCTCGGCCAGCAGCGGCTGCGCGTCGGCCTGGCTGATGGAGGGGCTCCAGATGTAGTCGCCGCCCTTGGTGAAATCAGGATGCGAGTTGGTGAAGCCCAGTTGCACCAGGCCCGCGCGCTGGTAGATGGGCGAGGCGGCCATCGAGGCCGGGCTGGAGAAGTCGCCGAGCTCGATGAGCACGCGCCTGTCGTTCACCAGCTTCTGCGCGATGGCCACCGACTGGCGCGGATCGCTCTGGCTGTCCTCGAAGTTGTAGGCCAGCGGACGGCCATGGATGCCGCCCTGCGCGTTGACGTGGTCGATCGCCAGGTCGAAGCCCGCCTTCCACTGCGCGCCGTACTGCGCGTTCTGTCCGGTGAGCGGGCCGCTCACGCCGAACCACACGGGCTCGCCGGCGGCGGGCGCGGCCCAGGCGGCAAGCGGCGCGGCCAGCAAGGCGGCGCAAAGAACAGCCACGTGGCGCATGAGGCGGTGGCGGGAAAGCAGCGGCATGGTGTGTCGAGTCCGGTGATGAATGAACGTGCAGGGCCGCGATTCTTCGCCTGCGCGCCGCGCCGGGGAACGAACAAAAACGGGGAGGCATATGCGCTTTCCGAGCAAAGGGGCCAGCGCGCGGACCGCGCGGGCCTTGCTGGCCTTGCTGGCCTTGCTGGCCTTGCTGGCCTTGCGGCTGCGTTTAAGCTGCGCGCCACATGAAACGACGACACCTCCTCCACCTGCTGGCCGGCGTGCCTGCCATGGCCGTTCTCTCGGCCTGCGGCAAGCGCAAGGCGTCGGCCTCCGCGCTGAAATCCGATGCCCGCGTGCTGGCGCTGGGCGACAGCCTCACCTTCGGCTACGGTGCATCGCCCGACGCGTCATGGCCCGTGAAACTGGGCGAGCTCACGGGCTGGCACGTGGAGAACGCGGGCGTCAACGGCGACACCTCCGAAGGCGCGCTGCAGCGCCTGCCGGGGTTGCTGGGCGCGGCCAGCTACGACGCGGTCCTGATCGGCATCGGCGGCAACGACATGCTGCGCGGCGTGTCGCCCGCGGCCACGCGCGACAACCTTGCCGCGCTCATCGCGCAGGCGCGTGCGCACACGCCGCATGTCGCCGTGCTCGCCACGCCGGCACCCGACGCAATGCGCGCGGCCATCGGCTCGCTCAGCGATGCACCGTTCTATGAAGAGGTGGCGAAGGCGGGGCAGGCGCTGCTGGTTGCCAACGTGTATTCGAGCGTGTTGTCGGATGCGTCGCTGCGCTCCGACCGCATCCATGCCAATGCACGAGGCTATGAAAAGGTCGCGCAGCTTTTGGCGGAGCAGCTCAAGGCCGCGGGTTGGCGTTGATCAGAAGCTGATCAACGGCTGATCAACGGCCGATCAGGCATTCAGCAGGTCGACGTACGCGCCCTGCACGAGCTGCTCGGCGCCCACGCCCAGTTGCGCCATGAGCGCATGCGCTTCGGCAATGCCGTCTTCGGCCGAAGCACCCTCTTCCAGCACCACTTCGAGTTCGAGGAATTCACCGAGGCCTTCCACGCGGTCGAGGTGCACGCGCGTGCGGCCGACCAGGAACAGCCTGCGCTGCTTGCGCACGCGGCCCGCCTGGCCCCACGCGAGCGTGAGCGATTCGCGCAGCGCGTCGGGCGTGCTGCACGGCGTGATCAGGTAGAACGATTCCTTCGGGCCGCTGCTGTTGGCGCGGCGGTAGAAGATCAGCTCCGCGCGGTCGGGCGCGAAGGTGCGCAGCTTGAGGCGGTCGGCGCTGTCGTTGCAGCGGAAGAAGGTGTCGTCCTGCGCGATCTCGATGGGGCCCTTGTCGGCCAGCGTCACGGCGATGCGCGCCACGCGGTCGACGCTGTCGATGCGGGCCTTGATCTCGATGTTTCTTGCCATGTCGGCGGGCTTGTCTTCGCCGGGTGGATGCGTGCGTTCGGGTGGCGCCAGATCAGGGCGCGTTGCCCTGCGGCCCCGTTGCCGGCGGCGCGGTGCGTCCACTGGACCCCGGCGAGAGCCTGCGGCCGATCGCCTCGCCCACGTTGCGCACGGGCCGGCTCGCCTTCTCCGACACGTGGTTGACACCGCGCCGCGTGGCCGCATCCGCGCGGTTCACGCCGCGGCCCGCCGGGTCGGTGCCGCGCTCCACGCTGCCCACCACCGTGCCGCGGCGCGAAGGCGACTTGAGCGTGTGCGCGCGCTGCGCCTTCGGCGGGTTGTCGGCGCTCTGGGCCTGCGCGCCGACCGGCAGCCACAGTGCGGCGGCGATCGCCACGGCCATTGCCGCAGCGAGTGACGTGCGAAGGGTGCTCGGGAATTTCATGGTGCCTCCTTGGTGTTGTCTGCTTCCGCCGCGGCCTCTGCGGCTGCCGCGCGCGCCATGCGCTCGCTCTTCCAGTACACGTCGTCGCCACCGTCCATGCGGTTGAGCACGCGTGCGAGCACGAAGAGCAGGTCGCTCAGGCGGTTGAGGTACTGCCGCAGCGCGTCGTTGAGTTGCGCGGTGGCGCCCAGCGCCACCACCGCGCGCTCGGCCCGGCGCGCCACGGTGCGGCACACGTGCGCGAGCGAGGCGGCGCGCGTGCCCGCCGGCAGGATGAACTCCGCCAGCCGCGGCAGGGCCGCGTTGTGCTCGGCCAGTGCGTTGTCGAGCTGCAGCAGCGCGTCGGCCTTCAGCAGCGTGAAACCCGGCATCGAGAGTTCGCCGCCGAGGTTGAAGAGCTGGTGCTGCACGTCGACCAGCAGCTCGCGCACGGGCTCTGGCAGCGGCTCGCACAGCAGCACGCCGATCTGCGAGTTGAGTTCGTCCACGTCGCCCATCGCGTGCACGCGCAGGTGGTCCTTGGGCACGCGCGTGTTGTCGCCGAGGCCGGTGGTGCCGTCGTCGCCGGTGCGCGTGGCGATCTGTGAGAGTCGGTTGCCCATGAAGGCTCCTGTTTTTCTACAGCGCGACCGTCGATGCGTCGATCTTGCCGGCCAGCCATTGCAGGCCCGCAAGATGCTGCTGGTCGTGGCTGCAGAGGTAGTGAATGAGGCTGCGCAGGGTGAGCGGGCCGTAGCCCTCGAACACCGCCGTGCGCGCGAGTTGGACGTCGCTCAGGCTGGAGACGATTTCCATCGTCTGGATGCGCGCCATGCGGAAATCGGCCAGCACCTTCGCCGCATCGGCCGCGCCGTAGTTGCGCTCGATGGCGAGCGGCTCGCTGTCGATCGACGCCAGCGTCGGATGGGTCTCGGCCAGCGTGCGGCGAAAGCGCACGTGGTAGCCCTCGGTCTCGATGTCGCGCACATGGCACAGCTGCTCGATGGCCGTGAAGGCCTCGCTGGGCACGCCCTCCCACGAGGGCGGCGCCCAGTGCTTGAAGGCCGCGGGAATGGCCGCGTAGTGGGCCTCCAGTTGCAACGGGAAGGCCGCCAGGGCGCTGAGGGTCGTAGGGTTCATGTCTTTTTCCGAAGCGCATTATGGTGCGCGCTCCGTAAAATGACCGATCCCCCCGATCCCTCTCACCCTGCCAGGAGACGCCCGATGAACGCCCCGACCCCCACCTCGCACCTGATGCCGGAGCTTCATCTGCGCGACGTTCCTGCCGCGCTGATCGACGCGCTGAAGGCACGCTTCGGCGACAACTGTTCCACGGCCCTGGAGGTGCGCACGCAGCACGGCCGCGACGAGTCGTCGTTCGACGCGCCGCCGCCCTCCGCCGTGGTGTTCGCCGAGAGCACGCAGGACGTGGCCGACGCCGTGAAGCTGGCCGGCGACCACAGCGTGCCGGTCATTCCCTTCGGCGTGGGCTCTTCGCTCGAAGGCCACCTGCTGGCGGTGCAAGGCGGCATCAGCATCGACGTGTCGCGCATGAACCGCGTGCTGTCGGTCAACGCCGACGACCTCACGGTGACGGTGCAGCCCGGCGTCACGCGCAAGCAGCTCAACGAAGACATCAAGAGCACGGGCCTGTTCTTCCCCATCGACCCGGGCGCGGACGCCTCCATCGGCGGCATGACGGCCACGCGCGCCAGCGGCACGAACGCGGTGCGCTACGGCACCATGCGCGAGAACGTGCTGGCACTCGAAGTGGTCACTGCCGCGGGCGAAGTCATCCGCACCGGCACGCGCGCGAAGAAGTCATCGGCGGGCTACGACCTCACGCGCCTCATGGTGGGCAGCGAAGGCACGCTGGGCGTGGTCACCGAGGTCACGCTGCGCATCTACCCGCTGCCCGAGGCGGTGTCGGCGGCCATCTGCTCGTTCCCGAGCATCGAGGCCGCGGTGCGCACCACCATCGAGACCATCCAGCTGGGCGTGCCGATCGCGCGCGTGGAACTCATCGACGTGAACACGGTGCGCATGGTGAACGCGTACGCCAAGCTGAACCTGCGCGAAGAGCCGATGCTGCTGATGGAATTCCACGGCTCGCCCGCCGGCGTGAAGGAGCAGGCCGAGACCGTGCAGGAACTGGCGAGCGGCCACGGCGGCAATGCCTTCGAATGGGCCAGCACGCCGGAAGAACGCACGCGCCTGTGGACCGCGCGGCACAACAGCTACTTTGCGGCGGTGCAGTCGCGCCCCGGCTGCCGCGTGATCTCCACCGACACCTGCGTGCCGATCTCGCGCCTGGCCGACTGCCTGCTCGACTCGGTCGCCGAGGCCGATGCCAGCGGCATCCCCTACTTCCTCGTGGGCCACGTGGGCGACGGCAACTTCCACTTCGGCTACCTGCTCGACCCCAACGTGCCCGAGGAGCGCGTGAAGGCCGAGGAGCTGAACCACGCGCTGGTGAGCCGCGCGCTCGCGCTGGAAGGCACCTGCACCGGCGAGCACGGCGTGGGCCTGCACAAGATGGGCTTCCTGGTGGACGAGGCGGGTGTAGGTGCCATCGACATGATGCGCACGATCAAGCGCGCGCTCGACCCGAAGAACATCATGAACCCGGGCAAGATCTTCAGCCTCTGACACGGCCGGCGCGCGCTCAGGCGCGGCCCGTAAAAAAAGCCCGGCGGCTCGCGAGAGTCGCCGGGCTTTCTGCTTTGCAGTTGCCGTGCTTTGCTGGTTCTCAGTTGTTGTTGCTGCGCCGGCGTGCCGGCGGTGCCTTCTCTGCAGGCACGTAGGTTTGCGACGGCGCAGCGCCGCCGTCCACGCCCAGGCGGCCACCGCCGCCGAGGCCCTGGCCGCGCACCGTCTGCGCCTTGTAGTTGCGCAACGAGCGGACCATCTGGTTGAAGGCGTCCATGAACGCGGCGGCAATCACCTTGCCCTGTGCCGTGTTGGTGTAGCCGCCGAGACCGCCGCCGCCGCTGCGGCCGGCCAGCGCACCGAAGGCGCCGAAGTCGGTCTTGGAGGCGCTGCCTTCAGCGGCTGCCACCTGCACGCCCGAGCGGTTGTCGATGAGGGTCAGCAGCGCGCTGGCTTCCTTGGTCTGCATGCTGCCGCCGACGGCGGCCAGCGCACGGCCGCGGCCGCCACCCACCAGGCCGCCGAGCGCGCCGCCGATGCCACCGGCATCGCTGTTGCTGAAGACGATCTCGGGCGACAGGCCGTAGTCGGAGGCCACCATCTGGCCGCGGCCGAAGTTGCTGCCGCCGCGCATTTCACCCGACTGCTGCAGCGCGCGTTCGCGCGTCATGGCGTTCATGCCGGCCGCGCCGCGTTCCACGACGATGAAGCAGTTCGACTGTTGCACCAGCAGGCGCAGCAGGTTGGCCGTGGGCGGCAGGCGGTATTCGCCGGTGAGGATGGTGTACCAACCCGCGCTCTGGTTCTCGATCAGCGACACCGTGCCGAGCGGCGATTCGCAGCGCTCGAGCTGGCTGCTCTCGCCGGAGGTGGAGCCGCCCGCGGCGCTGCCGGTGGCCATGGTCTTGGCCGACTGGCTGCCCATCTGCATGTCGGTCGCGGCGCAACCGGTGAGGAAGAAAGCGCCCGCGGCAATGGCCGCAAGCGGGAACCTGGTGAGCTGCATGGGTGGACTCCCTCTGTTGTCAGAGATTTGAATTGAGAAAACCAGCGGTGGAGGATACGCGCAAAGGATTGCAGGAATCAATCAAACGAATGCCCGACATGGCGTTCAAAACGACGTCTCGTTCTAGGCCGTTCGGCGGATGCGCTCGATGAGTCCGTTGAGTGCATCGATGGAGCCGAAGTGAATGGCCAACTCGCCGCTCTCCTCCACCTTGCCGCCGCGCTTGGTGCGCTTCTTGATGCGCACCTCGACCTCGGCCGTGAGCAGGTCGGCGAGTTCTTCCTCGACGCGTTGCAGGTCGCGCGACTTCTCGCCGTCGTTGCCGCGGCGCGAGGGCGTGAGCGTGAACTCGGCCGCGAGCCGCTTCACCAGCGCCTCGGCTTCGCGCACCGACATCTTCTTGGCGGCGATCTGGTTGGCCGCGGTGATCTGCGTGCCGCGGTCCAGCGACAGCAGCGCGCGCGCGTGGCCCATGTCGATGTCGCCGGCCATCAGCATCTGCTGCGCGGGCTCGGCCAGGTTCAGCAGGCGCAGCAGGTTGCTGGCCGCGCTGCGCGAACGGCCCACGGCCTGCGCGGCCTGTTCGTGCGTGAGGCCGAACTCGTTCACTAGGCGCTGCAGGCCCTGCGCTTCTTCGAGCGGGTTCAGGTCTTCGCGCTGGATGTTCTCGATGAGCGACATCGCCGCGGCGGCTTCGTTGGGCACGTCGCGCACCAGCACCGGCACGCTGTCGAGGCCCGCGAGCTTCGCGGCGCGAAAGCGCCGTTCGCCCGCGATGATTTCGTACTCCGCGTTCTTGGCTGCGGCCGATTCGGCGTCGAGCCGGCGCACCAGGATCGGCTGCATGATGCCCTGCACCTTGATGCTCTCGGCCAGCTCGTACAGCGCGCCCTCGTCCATGCGCGTGCGCGGCTGGTAGACGCCGGCCACCATCTGGTCGAGCATCAGCGTGTTCGGGTTCCTCGGCGCACCGCCCTCTTGCGAGCCCGCGTTGCCGTTGTTGCCGTGGTCGGCCGAAGGCGCGGCGGTGGGGCCGAGCAGCGCTTCGAGGCCGCGGCCGAGGCCCTTGGGTTTCTTGGTCGCCATCAATGCGTGTCTTTCGAGATTTCGTTCAGTAGGTGCCGGCCTTCGGGCCAGTCGCCCAGGCCGGATTCGGCATTCAGGTGGCCGCCGGGGCCGGCGTCGACGAAACGGGCGCCCCAGTCCTGCGCCAGCTGGCGCGAGCGCGCGGCGTCGCAGTACGGGTCGTCGTTGGCGGCGATCAGCACCGCCGGGAACGGCAGCGGCTGGCGCACGATCGGCGCCCAGCCGGGAATCAGCTGGCGCAGGTCGTCGCGCTCCACGTCGCCGGGCGCCACCAGCAGCGCACCGCGCACCTTGTGCGTGTTGCGCGAGTGGGCGGCCCAGGCGGCCACCAGGATGCAGCCCAGGCTGTGCGCCGCGAAGACCACCTGGCCGGGCGCGGCCAGCACGGCCTCCTCGAGCTGGATCGACCAGTCGCCTCGCAGCGGCCGCATCCATTCATGCTGGTCGACGCGAAGGTCGCCGTGGACCGTTTCCCAACGCGTCTGCCAGTGCCCGGGGCCGCTGTTCTGCCAGCCGGGCAGCAACAGGATGCGAGGTGCGGTCATTTGCCAGTCAACCTGCCAGTAATTTTGCTATTGTTTTGATAGCACACTATCGAGTGTGGATGAGGGTCAGGCGTTGTTTTCGCTGGTGGTGGCATCGGGCGAAGCGGCCGGTGCCATCACATCCTGCGGAATCGACAGGTCGGGCGCCATGCGCTCGACCGGCGAAATGGGCGGTGCCACCGCGCCCGAGGCGAAGGCGCTGGCGGGCGGCATCTTCTCGACCAGCTCCTGCGCAAAGGCAATGAAGGCCTGGCTGCCGCGCGCGGCCGGGTCGAACACCACGCCCGGCAGGCCGTAGCTCGGTGCCTCCGCAAGACGCACATTGCGCGGGATCACGGTGTCGAACACCTTGTCGCCGAAGTGGGACTTGAGCTGCTCGCTCACCTGCTGCTGCAGCGTGATGCGCGGATCGAACATCACGCGCAGCAGGCCGATGATCTGCAGGTTCTTGTTGAGGTTGGCGTGCACCTGCTTGATGGTGTTGACCAGGTCGGTCAGCCCTTCGAGCGCGAAGTACTCGCACTGCATCGGCACGATCACGCCGTGCGCGGCGCACAGGCCGTTCAGCGTCAGCAGGCTCAGCGACGGCGGGCAGTCGATCAGCACGAAGTCGTACTCGGCGCCGACCGCGGCCAGTGCGGTGCGCAGGCGCTTCTCGCGGCGGTCGAGCGCCACCATTTCCACTTCGGCACCGGCCAGTTCGCGGTTGGCGCCCAGCACGTCGTAGCCGCAACCGCCCTCCACCAGCTTGTCTGTCTTGACCCGCGCCTCGGCCACCGAGGCCGATTCGAGCAGCACGTCGTACACCGTGAGTTCGAGCTGGCGCTTGTCGATGCCCGAACCCATGGTGGCGTTGCCCTGGGGGTCGAGGTCGATCATCAGCACGCGCTGGCCGACCTTGGCCAGGCCGGCCGCGAGATTGACGGTGGTGGTGGTCTTGCCGACGCCGCCCTTTTGGTTGGCGATGCAGAAAATCTTTGCCATGTCAGTACGGGAGGTCGGTCAGCGGGAAATTGCGAGCTTGACGCCGAAGGCGATCAGGAAAGTGCCGGCCAGCTTCTCGAGCGTGGCCGAGATGCGGGGGTTGGCGCGGATGCGCTCGGCCAGGAAGTGCGTGAGGAGCGTCGAGGTCAGGCCGTACAGGAAGGTCAGCGCGGCAATGGTGACGGCCATGGCGCCGAAGGTGACCAGGCCCTGGTGGCGGGTCGGGTCCACGAACAGCGGGAAGAAGGCCATGTAGAACACGATCGCCTTGGGGTTCAGCAAGGTGATGGCGAAGGCCTGGCGCAGGAAGTGGCTGGGCTTGATGTTGAGGATCGGTGCCGAGCCCGGCTTGGCGAGCAGCATCTTGAGGCCGAGCCACGCCAGGTAGCCCGCGCCCAGCCATTGCACGGCCTTGAACGCCGCCGGGTAGGCTGCCAGCACGGCCGACACGCCCGCCACCGCCGCCCACATCAGGCACTGGTCGCCCAGGATCACACCGGACGTTGCAGCCAGCCCGCCACGGATCCCGCCTTTGCTGGTCGACGTGATCAGCGCCAGATTACCCGGACCGGGAATCAGGAGGAACAGGACGATGGCGGCGACGAATGCGCCGTAGTCAGCGATGCCGAACATGGGAATGCCTCAGAAAAGAGAGCCGGAGCGGGTGGGAACAGGGGCGAGAGGGAGGCATCGAGTCTAAGCGAGCACGACGCCGGGAGGACTGTTCTGGCACCGGCTTTTGCCGGTGCCGCCGCTTCTTTTACCGAATCGAACGGAATCCTGAAACGGATGGGGCTGCGAGCCAGGCCCTTTCGGGCTGCCCTCAGGCTTCTTCTTTGCGCGCCCAGACGATGCAGCGCTCGGCATCAAGGCCAGGCACCGTCAGTTGTTCCACGTGAAACACTGACACGCCCTTGGGCAAGGCAGCGAGTTCGTCGCTGGGCATCTTGCCCTTCATGGCCAGCCAAACGCCGCCGGGCGCCAGCAGCTTCATCGAGCCGTTGAAGAAGTCCGGCAGCGAGGCGAAGGCGCGGGAGCTGATCACCTCGTAGCTGCCTTCGAGCAGTTCGACCCGCGCGTGAAGGCCGCGCAGATTGGGCAACTCCAGCTCGGCCGACACCTGCTGCACGAAGGCCGCCTTCTTGGCCACGGCATCGAGGCAACTCACGTCCAGATCGGGCCGCATGATGGCGATGACCACGCCGGGCAGACCGCCGCCCGAGCCCACGTCGAGCAGCTTGCCCTTCCCCGCGCACTCGCGCTGCAGCGGCGCGACCGCCGCGAGGCTGTCGAGCAGGTGGTGCGTGAGCACGCTGGCCGGGTCGCGCAGCGCCGTCAGGTTGTAGACCTTGTTCCACTTGAGCATCAGCGTGCCGTAGGCCAGCAGCTGCTCGGCCTGCTTGTCCGACAGCGTGACTCCCAGCGCGGTGGCGCCCGCGCGCAGCGTATCGATCGGCGCCGTCATTCGGCGGACTGCGGCTCGGCGGCTGCTTCCGTGGTGGCATTGCCTGCATCGGCATCGCGGGCGAAAGCCTTGTGGCCGCCCTTTCGCAGGTGAATCATCAGCAGCGAGATGGCTGCTGGCGTCACGCCGGAGATGCGCGAGGCCAGGCCCAGCGTCTCGGGGCGGTGCTTGTCCAGCTTCTGGCGCACCTCGAAGCTCAGCGCCTTGACCTGCCCGTAGTCGAAATCGGCGGGCAGCTTCAGGTTTTCGAAGTGCGCGGCACGCTCCACTTCGTCGTGCTGACGCTCGATGTAGCCCGAATACTTGGCCGAGATCTCGATCTGCTCGATCTCGGTTTCGGTCAGGGGCACCGATGTACCGTACTTTCCGCCGTCCAGCGACATCAGCATCTGGTAGTTCACATCAGGCCGGCGCAGCAGGTCGGCCAGGTTGTATTCGTGGTCGATGGCCTTGCCCAGCACCCGCTCCGACTCCGACGCCGGCAGGTTGCGCGGGTTGACCCAGATCGACTTGAGCCGCTGTGTTTCACGTGAAACAGCATCGCGCTTGCGGCTGAAAGCGTCCCAGCGCGCGTCGTCCACCAAGCCCAGCTTGCGTCCTGCTTCGGTCAGGCGCATGTCGGCGTTGTCCTCGCGCAGCTGCAGGCGGAACTCGGCGCGGCTGGTGAACATGCGGTACGGCTCGGTCACGCCCTTGGTGATCAGGTCGTCGACCAGCACGCCCAGGTAGGCCTCGTCGCGGCGCGGCAGCCAGGCGTCTTCGCCCCGGCATTGCAGCGCGGCGTTGATGCCGGCGAACAGGCCCTGCGCCGCGGCTTCTTCGTAGCCGGTGGTGCCGTTGATCTGCCCGGCAAAGAACAGGCCCTTGACCGAGCGGGTCTCGAAGCTGCTCTTGAGTTCGCGCGGATCGAAGTAGTCGTACTCGATGGCGTAGCCGGGACGCAGGATGTGCGCGTTCTCCAGGCCGGGCATCGAACGCACCAGCTGGTACTGGATGTCGAACGGCAGGCTGGTCGAGATTCCGTTCGGGTAGTACTCGTTGGTCGTCAGGCCTTCGGGTTCCAGGAAGATCTGGTGGCTTTCCTTGTCTGCAAAGCGGTTGATCTTGTCTTCCACGCTCGGGCAGTAGCGCGGGCCCACGCCGTCGATCTTGCCGGTGAACATCGGGCTGCGGTCGAAGCCCGAGCGAATGATGTCGTGCGTCTGCGCGTTGGTGTGGGTGATCCAGCAAGCCATCTGCCGCGGATGCATGTCGGTGCGGCCCATGAAGCTGAACACCGGCATCGGCCCTGCCCCGCCCGGCATGCCGTCGCCCGGCTGCTCGGTGCACTTGGAGAAGTCGATGCTGCGGCCGTCCAGGCGCGGCGGCGTGCCGGTCTTCAGGCGGCCTTGCGGCAGCTTCAGTTCCTTCAGGCGCGCCGACAGGCTGATGGCCGGCGGGTCGCCCGCGCGGCCGGCCTGGTAGTTGTCGAGGCCGACGTGGATGCGGCCGTCGAGGAAGGTGCCCGCGGTCAGCACCACGGTGCGCGCACGGAAGGCAATGCCCACCTGCGTGACGGCGCCGACCACGCGGTCGCCCTCCACCATCAGGTCGTCGACGGCTTGCTGGAACAGGCTCAGGTTCGGCTGGTTCTCCAGGCGATGGCGGATCGCGGCCTTGTACAGCACGCGGTCGGCCTGCGCACGGGTGGCGCGCACGGCCGGGCCCTTGCTCGAATTGAGAATGCGGAACTGGATGCCGGCCTCGTCGGTGGCAATGGCCATGGCGCCGCCGAGCGCATCCACCTCTTTCACCAGGTGGCCCTTGCCGATGCCGCCAATCGACGGGTTGCAGCTCATCTGCCCCAGCGTCTCGATGTTGTGGGAGAGCAGCAGCGTCTTGGCGCCCATGCGCGCGGCGGCGAGCGCGGCTTCGGTGCCGGCATGGCCACCGCCGACGACGATCACGTCGAATTCTTCGGGGTACAGCATTTGAAATGGGGGGCGCACAACTGACGCGTGCGCGGCGCAAAAGGGGGCGCCAATTTTAATCGGCCAAGCCGATTTGCGCCCGTTGTGTGGACAAGCTAGAGGGCCATGCCAAATAGGCCTCTACCGCGCACCCATATTGAATAGTTTGCTATTTATTTGATAGCAAACAACCCGCGTCAGCCGGTCACTTCCTCGACTTGCACCACGGGCACCGGCTTCTCGATGCCGACCAACGCGCCAGTGGGCGGCGGCGCCTTCGAGGGTTGCAGGCTCTCGTCCTGCAGCTCGCGGATGCTCAGGCGCTTGTCGGTCATGCGCACGTTGCCGAAGATCGTGCAGAAGGCCACGTCCTTGGCATCGCGCCCGGTGCCCACGCGCACCAGCCGGTCGACCGGCGCCATGCGCGTCGGATCGAACAGCACCCACTGCCCGCCGAGCCACGCTTCGAACACGGCGTGAAAGTCTTGCGGCGGCTCGTCGAACCACACGTAGCCCACCACCAGCCGCGCCGGAATGTTCAGCGCGCGGCAGAAGGTGATGCCCAGGTGGGCGAAGTCGCGGCACACGCCGGCGCGTTCCACGAACACCTCGCGCGCGGTGGTGGTCGAGTCGCTGGTGCCGGGCTCGTAGGCGATGCTGTCGTGGATCCAGTCGACGATGGCCTGCACGCGGCCGATGCCGGGCGGCAGGTCGCCGAACAGCTGCTGCGCGCAGCGCGACATCAGGTCCGACTCGCAGTAGCGCGTCGGCATCATGTAGTGCAGCACCTCGTCGGGCACTTCGTTCACGGGCACCTCGCGCAGGTCGGGCGGCACCAGCACGTGGGCGCGCTGCACCGTGGCCTTGTAGCTGATCTTCAGCGGGCCCGGCCGCGCGTCGAAGCGAATGAAGCGGTTGCCGCTCGACTCGTCGCAGAACACCTGCATCTCGGTCGGCGGGTCGATGGCCAGTTCTTCGCTGATCACCGCCTGCGCGCCCGAGCGCGCCGCCTCGATGTTGAGCAGCAGGTGGGCCGGCGCGGCCACTTCATAGTCGAGTTGGGCGTCGACGTGCGAGATGTGCATGGGCAACTTCAGTGTGTCAGTCGAGTGCTTTTTTCACCGCGCCCACGCCGAGGGCGGCGAGCACGACGAACAGCACGGCCAGCACCAGGAACAGGCCGAACAGCAGCTTGGCAATGCCGGCGGCGCCGGCGGCCACGCCACCGAAGCCCAGCAGGCCGGCCACCAGCGAGATGACCGCAAAGATGATCGCGTACTTCAACATTCACATGCTCCTTCGGCAGGACCCTGCCCGCCGTGCCACGCAGCTTAGGAAACGGCGCACGCGGCCTTGATAGTCGGCCCGCGCGTGGCGCCGTAGGACAAAAACGCGACGCCACCGGATTCGCCCGCATCCGCTAGCATCTGCCGCGGTCTCCCACAACAATCACCTCGTCATCCATTGGAGTTTTTGAATGAAGCTGTACTACTCGCCCGGCGCCTGCTCGCTCTCGCCCCACATCGCGCTGCATGAGGCAGGCATTGCCATCGAACCCGTGCTGGCCAGCACCAAGAGCCACAAGCTGCAAGACGGCACCGACTACTACGGCATCAACCCGCTGGGCTACGTGCCGATGCTCGAACTCGACGACGGCACGCGCCTGCGCGAAGGCCCGGCCATCCTGCAATACATTGCCGACCTCGCGCCCACCAAGAACCTCGCGCCGGCCAACGGCACGCTGCAGCGCTACCGCCTGCAGGAGTGGCTGACCTTCATCGGCACCGAAGTGCACAAGGGCTTCAGCCCGCTGTTCAACCCGAACATGCCCGAAGAAGCCAAGACCATCTTCAAGGACAAGCTGGCCTCGCGCTTCAAGTGGCTCGACAGCGAACTGGCCAACAAGCAGTACCTGATGGGCGAGCACTTCAGCGTGGCCGACGGCTACCTGTTCACCGTGACCAACTGGACCAAGCCCACGGGCGTGGACATCTCCGGCTACCCCAACCTGCAGGCCTGGCACGCGCGCGTGGGCGCCCGCCCCGCGGTGCAGGAAGCCATGAAGGCCGAAGGCCTGCTGAAGTAAGCAAGCCGGCTCAGCCAGGCGGCCGGCGGCTCCCTCAGGGAAAACCCGGCCCGCTTCAGCCACAAGCCGCATGAAGCGGCTTTTTTTTCGGGCGACGCTAGGCGCATGCCCGAACTACCTCCCTCCTCTCCTTCTGCTTGCGCGGAACTGCGCGAAGACATGCGTGGCCCCGTCATGTGGCTCACCATCGCGCGCGAAGAACGCCGCAACGCCCTCGACGCCGCGGTCATCGCCGGCCTGGGCGACGCCATCGCGCGCGCCAATGCGGACACGGCTGTGCGAGCGGTGGTCATCACCGGCGCCGGCACGCGCGCCTTCTGCGCGGGCGCCGACCTGCAAAGCGGCACCTCCTTCAAGTTCGACTACGCCGCGCCCTACCAGGCCATGGCCAACCTGTTTCGCCAGGCCCGGCAATCGACCGTGCCGCTGATCGCGCGCGTCAACGGCGCCTGCATGGCTGGCGGCATGGGGCTCATGGCGATGTGCGACATGGCCGTGGCCAGCCGCCAGGCCGTGTTCGGCCTGCCCGAGGTGAAGGTCGGCGTGTTTCCCGCGCAGGTGCTCAGCGTGCTCGGCGGGTTGCTGCCGCGCCGCGTGCTGGCCGAGATGTGCATCACGGGCGAGCCCATCGACGCCGCTCAGGCACTCGCGCTCAACCTCGTGAACCGCGTGAGCGACGACGTCGACGAGAGCGTCGACTGGCTGCTCGCCCGCATGCTCGACAAATCGCCCGCCGCCATCCGCCGCGGCCTGTACACGCTGAAGAAGATCGAGACGATGGCCTTCGAGGAATCGATGGCCTTCACCGAAAGCCAGATCGGCCTGTTCGCACTGACCGAAGATGCCGCGGAAGGACAACTGGCCTTCCGCGAGAAACGCAAGCCGCAATGGAGTGGACGATGAGCAGCAGGAACAGCAACGACGACGGCAACAGCGAACGCATCGTCCGCATCGGCGGCGCCTCGGGCTTCTGGGGCGACAGCAGCGTGGGCGCGCCGCAGCTCGTGGGCAGCGGGCAGATCGACTACCTCGTGTTCGACTACCTCGCCGAACTCACCATGTCGATCCTGGCGGGCGCGCGGCTGAAGAAGCCCGAGCTCGGCTATGCGACCGACTTCGTTTCCGTCGCGATGAAGGCCGTGCTGAAGGACGTCGTGGAACAGGGCATCCGCGTGGTGAGCAACGCGGGCGGCGTCAATCCGCAAGGCTGCGCGGATGCGCTCGCAGCACTCGCCGCGGAGCAAGGCATCGCACTGAAGATCGCGGTGGTGAGCGGCGACGACGTGTCCGCGCTGCTGCCGCAACTGCGCCAGTCGCAGCCGCCCGTGCGCGAACTGCAAAGCGGCGCGGCCTTGCCCGAGCGCGTGCTCACCGCCAACGCCTACCTCGGCGCGCGCCCGATCCAGGCCGCGCTCGACGCGGGCGCGCAGGTGGTCATCACCGGGCGCTGCGTCGACTCGGCCGTGACGCTCGGCGTGCTCATGCACGAGTTCCGGTGGCAGCCCGGCGACTTCGACCTGCTCGCGGCCGGCAGCCTCGCGGGCCACATCATCGAATGCGGCTGCCAGGCCACCGGCGGCCTGCACACCGACTGGGACACCGTGCCCGACTGGCCCAACATCGGCTACCCCATCGTCGAGTGCAGCGCCGACGGCAGCTTCGTCGTCACCAAGCCCGCGGGCACCGGCGGCAAGCTCGTGCCCGCGGTGGTGGGCGAGCAGATGCTCTACGAAATCGGCGACCCCGCCGCCTACCTGCTGCCCGACGTCACGGCCGACTTCACGCAGGTGCGCATCGCGCAGGCCGGCGAGCACCGCGTGCGCGTGCACGGCGCGCGCGGCCGTGCGCCGAGCGCGAGCTACAAGGTCAGCGCCACGCATGTCGACGGCTTCAAGACGGCGGCGCAGCTGACCATCGTGGGCTTCGACGCGGTGGCCAAGGCGCGGCGCACGGGCGAGGCGATCCTGGCGCGCACCGGTGCGCTCTTCGCCCGGTACGGCTTCGGCCCGTACAGCGGCACGCAGCTCGAGGTGCTCGGCGCGGAGTCGTGCTACGGGCCGCATGCGCAGACGCAGGCGCAGCAGATCCGCGAGGCCGTGCTGAGGCTCGCGGTGACGCACCCGCGCAAGGACGCGCTGGAGCTGTTCGCGCGCGAGGTGGCGCCGGCCGGCACCTCGTGGTCTCCGGGCACCACGGGCGCGGGCGGCGGACGGGCCTCGGTGTCGCCGTCGATCCGGCAGTACGCGTTCCTGCTCGACAAGTCGCTGGTGGAGGCCCGCGTGCACATCGGCGGCGAGCGCATCGAGCTGCCGCGCGCCGAAGCACCGGTTGCGGGCGACCTTCCCGCAGTGTCCACGGCACCCTCCGCGCCCGCCAAGGCCCCGGCGACCGATGCCGCCCCCCTGGCCCCGGACACCGTCGAAGTGCCCCTCATTCGCCTCGCCTGGGCCCGCAGCGGCGACAAGGGCGACACGTCGAACATCGGCGTGATCGCCCGCCACCCCGAGCTGCTGCCGCTGCTGCGCGAACAGCTCACCGAGGCGCGCGTGGCCGAATGGCTCGCGCACCTCGTGAAGGGCCGCGTCACGCGCCACGACGTGCCGGGCATCGGCGCCTTCAACTTCGTCTGCGAGCAGGCGCTGGGCGGCGGCGGCATGGCCTCGCTGCGCAACGACCCGCTGGGCAAGGGCATGGGGCAGATCCTGCTGGCCATTCCGATGCGCGTGGACCCGGCCGAACTGGCCCGGCTTTCGTTGCCCCTCTAGCACCAATCGGGACAACCGTGCGACAGCAGGGTTGAGGCCGGGCGCTTAGCCTTCGCCTGTTTTCAACTCTGCTTCCCTTTCACGATGTCCTCCCTCTTCGACTCCGTCCAGGCCGGCGACCTGAACCTCGCCAACCGCATCGTGATGGCGCCGCTCACGCGCAACCGGTCGCCCAACGCGATTCCTCCGGACATCGCCACCACCTACTACGCACAGCGCGCCAGCGCCGGCCTGCTGATCACCGAAGCCACCGCCATCAGCCACCAGGGCCAGGGCTACTCGGACGTGCCCGGCCTCTACGGCACCGAGCAGCTCGACGCCTGGAAGCGCGTGACCGACGCCGTGCATGCCAAGGACGGCAAGATCGTCGTGCAGCTGTGGCACGTGGGCCGCGTCTCGCACACCGAACTGCAACCCGATGGCGGCAAGCCCGTGGCGCCATCGGCCATCACCGCCAAGACCAAGACCGTGCTCATCAAGGACGGCGTGCCCGGCTTCGTCGACACCTCCGAGCCGCGCGCGCTCGACGCCGGCGAGATCCCCGGCATCGTCCACGCCTTCGCGGTGGCGGCACGCAGCGCGGTGGAAACCGCCGGCTTCGACGGCGTGGAACTGCACGGCGCCAACGGCTACCTGCTCGACCAGTTCCTGAAGGACGGCAGCAACAAGCGCACCGACGACTACGGCGGCACCATCGAGAACCGCGCGCGCCTGCTGCTGGAAGCCACGCGCGCCGTGGTCGACGCGGTGGGTGGCGGCAAGACCGGCATCCGCCTGTCGCCCGTGACGCCAGCCAACGACGCGCACGACAGCAACCCGCAGCCGCTGTTCACCTATGTGGTGAAGCAGCTCGCGCAGCTGAACCTGGCGTACATCCACATCATCGAAGGCGCCACCGGCGGCCCGCGCGAAATTGCCGACCGCCCCTTCGACTACGAAGCGCTGAAGGCCGCCTACCGCGAAGCCGGCGGCAAGGCCGCATGGATGGTGAACAACGGCTACGACCGCCCGCTGGCCGAGGAAGCCGTGAAGGAAGGCGACGACCTCGTGGCCTTCGGCAAGCCCTTCATCTCGAACCCCGACCTGGTGCGCCGCCTGCGCGAGAACGCACCGCTCAACGAGATCGACAAGGCCACCATGTACGGTGGCGGCGCCAAGGGCTACACGGACTATCCGGCACTGGCCTGATGCCGGCGGCGTGGAAAGGTGGGCGCCGCGAGGCTCCACTTTTTCCACGCCCGGTGGCATTTCTTCAGCCACCTCCGGGTGGTTTGACCATTGTTTGCAGTGCGTGCGCTGATCCCTCCGCAAACTGCCTCGACCTCGTTCCTTGTCATGGAAGTCGTCGATGCCGCGCACACTCTCGGTCAGCTCTCCCGCGATACCCATGCGCCAGGGCGCTCCCGCCCTGGCACCCGTTCGCCTCTCGGGCCATGAGGGGCTGAACCACCTCTTCGAGTACGAGCTGCTGCTCAAGACGCCGGATGCATTGAACCTTGATGCATCGATGGCTGCAGACTTCGATCTCGATGCATTTGTCGGCCGCGAGATCGGCTGCGAGATCGCTCTCGACGATGGCGTCTCGGGCTTTCGTCAGATCAACGCGCTGATCACCGATGCGGCACTCTGGGGTGAAGAAGGCCGACACGTCCAGTACAAGCTCACCCTGCGCCCCTGGCTGCACCTGGCCACGCTGAGCACCGACTGCCGGATCTTCCAGAACCAGACCGTGGTGCAGACCCTCGATGCGCTGCTGGCGGACTACGCGTTCCCCGTCGACAAGCGGCTGGTCGAGACCTACCCGGTGCGCGACTACCAGACCCAGTTCAACGAGAGCGACTTCGCGTTCTTCAGCCGGCTGTGCCAGGAATGGGGCATCAGCTACCACTTCGAACATTCGCGGGGGAAACACCGGCTGGTGCTCTGCGATGCGATGGGGGCGTATGGGCAGGCCGACACTGCGGCCTATCGAGAGGTCGAGTACCACGCCCCGGGCTGGAAGATCGATGCGGAGTACATCCACAGCTTTGTGCCCGCGAGCCGCCTGACCAGCGGGAGGTATGCGACACGGGACTACGACTACACCCGGCCGAGAGCCGACCTGGGTGTGGGTCGAAAGGATCCCCGGCCCACAGGGCATGCCGATGGCGAGGTCTACGAATGGCACGCTTCCAATTCCGGCAGCCACTACGTTCAACCCAACGCGGGCAGCGCTGCCGGCAACGATCCTCGGGGTGAAGGCAACCTGCTGGCGGTCCTGCGCATGCAGGCGCTGCGCACCCACGGTGCCAGGGCCGAAGCCAGCGGCAACCTCCGAGGCATGGTGCCCGGGCGCACCTTCAAGCTGCACAAGCACCCAAGAGAATCCGCCAACGCCGAGTACCTGCTCCTCTCCACCCGCTTGCTGATCGAAGACGTGGCCCAGGACAGCCAGGCCAAGGAAGCGATCGAGCGCAAGCAGCAGTGGCAGGTCCGCGTGGACTTCACGGCCCACCCCGTCACCGAAGCCCTTCGCCCCGCACTCACCCAGCCCAAGCCTCGTGCGGGTGGCTCGCAAGTGGCGCTCGTGGTCGGGCCTGCCGGAGAGAACATCTGGACCGACGCGCTCGGGCGCATCAAGGTTCAGTTCCCCTGGGATCGCATCGGCAACACAGACCCGCACAGCAGCTGCTGGCTGCGCGTGAGTTCACCGTGGGCGGGCAACCAGCTGGGCGGCATCCACCTTCCCCGCATCGGCCAGGAAGTCATCGTCGACTTCCTCTCCGGTGACCCGGACCTGCCGATCTGCACGGGCCGCGTGCACAACCAGGTGAACATGCCGCCGTGGGAGTTGCCCGGCCAGGGTGCGTTGAGTGGCTTTCGAAGCCGGGAGCTGACGAAAGGCGGAGGCAACGGCGCGGCGGGCCGCGCCAACCACCTGCTGATGGACGACACCGACGGCCGGATCCAGGCGCAGCTCAAGAGCGACCACCAGAGCTCGAGCCTGAGCCTGGGGTTCATCACGCGGGTGGAGGACAACGCGGGGCGCAAGGACCCCAGGGGCGAGGGTTTCGAGCTGCGCACCGACGGGCACGGCGTGCTGCGCGCGCAGGACGGCTTGCTCATCACCACCGAGGCGCGGCCGGAGGCGGCTCGCCATGCCAAGGACATGGGCGAGACCGTGCAGCGCCTCACGCAGGCACGCGAGCAGATCGAAGGCCTTGCAGCAGCGGCTCAGATCGCCAAGGCCCAGGACAGGGAAGACGACCAGGCCACCGTCGCCAAGGCCGTCAAGCAGCAGAACGAAGCGCTCAAGGGCCAGGGGAGCGGCAAGGCCGAAGGCCGCTTCCCCGAACTGGCCGAACCTCATCTGGTGCTCGCCAGTCCCGCGGGCATCGCGATCACCGCGACGGAAAGCGCGCACAGCCACACCGGTGCCCACACGCAGCTCACGAGCGGCGGCCACACCTCCATCAGCTCGGCCAGGCGCATCCTCGCAAGCGTCGCCGAAGGCATGCGCATCTTCACGCTCAAGAGCGGCATCAAGGCCTTCGCATCAGAAGGCGACATCCGCATCGAAGCGCAAGACGACGCGATTGAGGCGACAGCCTTGAAGGACTTCGACATCGTCAGCACCGAGGACACGGTCTACATCACCGGCAAGAAGAAGGTCACGATCAACGGCGGCACCAGCTTCAGCGAATGGAGCGAAGGCGGCATCCGGCATGGCACGCTGGGCACGTGGTTCGAGCATGCCGCGATGCATGCGGCGCCGGGGCCCGACAGCCGACCCGGGCCCTCCGCGCAGAAGGTGTGCCGGGAGTGCATGAAGCGTGCGACGCGCCGCGCAACGGCCGCCGCGCCGCGGGAGTGACATGACGAACAACAACAGCAACGCGCTGTCATCCCCCGGCATCGTGGACATCGCAAGCGCCAGGTTCCAAGCCGTGCTGCTTCGGTCCATGCTGGCGCAGATCGACCGGCTGCTCTGTGCCGAACGAACGACGACACCGGCGCAAGCCCTGCCCATGCCCATGCCCATGCCCATGCCCATGCCCATGCGCCACTACGCGCTGGTCAGTGCGGGGCAATGCGAGGAAGGTGCCGTCAGCCACATGGTCGCGATGCACGAGCTCGTCGCCGAGCGCCTGCTCATGCAGACGCCCGAAGCCGAGATGGCCGACATCGGGCCATGGCTCATCGAGATGCCAAGGGCCCCTTCCGCGTCGCTGCGCCGCTCGCTCGCGCACCAGGCCGCGGCCCAGGCGCTGACCCTGCTGGGCAGCCCGCTGCGCCTGCCCAAGCTCTGCGAACACCTGCGCGGCTTCCTGTCCGGCACCTTGCCCGACGGATCGCCCGTGCTGTTGCGCTACTTCGATCCGCGCATCGGCTTCGACATGCTCGCGCACTGGCCAGCCGCCGCGCAACGGCAATTCGCCCAGCCGCTCGCCTGGTGGGCCGGCTGGGACGGCGACGCGCGGCTTCGGTACGTCAAGGGCGCCGCATCAGCCGACATCGCCCCTCCGGCCCCTCCGCCCCCTTCGCCCCCTTCAGCCCCTTCGAACGCCGCGCTCGAACTCCCCGCCGAATGGGTCCGGGCCATGGACAAGGCCGGCGAAGCGAATCTCGTCGTCGCCCTGCTCGCCGAAGAGCTGGAAACCTCGAACCCGAACGCAGCGAACCGCCTCGCACAGATGCATCCGTCGCTTCGCAGGCAGATCGCGCAGGCCGCGTTGGCATTCGCCCATCGCGCGGGGCTCACGGGCTGGCACAACAAGGCACAGGCCTGCCGCCAGGCGCTGCTCACGCATGCCCGCTTCCACGCCCATCCCGGCTTTCTGGACACGCTGTCGGGAGCGCCCGCCCCTCTCGATCTGCGCGAGGTCCTGGCACGCGTGCCCCTGCCCGTGCAGCAAGAGTGGACACAGGACCGCGACGCCATGCTGGCCCGGCTCTACGACGCGCAGTCCAGCGTCCTTCTCGCCGCCATCAACTCGTCGGCCGCGGCGTCCCTGCCCGGCGCCTGCTGACCATGGCCAACGAACCCAGCAGCGGCGCATCGGTGTGCGACTGCAGCGACCCCGCGCAGCAAGTGGCCGTGATCCTCTACCCCAGCCTCGGCACGCCGCTGCTGATCGCCTCCGGCCAGAAGAGGTGCAGCCTCTTCATCGCCACGTCGGCGCTCGGCGTGGCCAACAGCCGTGGCCGGCGGTTCACGCAGGACAAGCGCGCCGAGCTCGTCTCGATGGACGGCGACGAAGAGCAGACCGCCGCGGCCACCGTGGCGCGCCACCTGCGCCTGGTCGGCATGACGGGCACCAAGCCCGAGACCGACATCCGCGTGGGCGCGCTGACCGGCGACGGCGCGGACTGCGCCAAGGCCCGCAGCGCCATCAAGGTCTGGCGGGTCGCCAGGTTCGAAGCCGGTGCGCTCATCTACAACCAGAAGGGCGAGGTCTTCGCCACGCTCAGCCCGCAGGCCGTCGGCGCATACACCGCCTCGGGCTTCACGGGCGGCCATGTCTACGAGGTCGACCTCGACATCGACAAGCTCGCCGTGCAGCCCGCGACCGACAGCTTCAGGAGCTTCGCCTGGATGGTCGAACCCACGCCGCAGCAAAAGCAGAACCTGCCCACGCTGTGCGCGGTCGGCACCGTGCACTCGCAGGACCTGCTGGTCGAGTCCTTCCTTGCAGCCCAGGTCGACGACCCGCGCCACCGGCACCAGCCCGCGAACACCGGCAGCGCGCCCAGGGGCAAGGAAACCAGCCTGGTGGAATACGACGTGGCGCAGACGGCGCAGAAGGCCCACACGCTGGCCCTCGATGCCTCGCAGCGCCTGGCGGCGTGGCACCCGGTCATCCGGCTGTCAGGCAACGCGCCGCTGAAGCTCGCGCACCTGAGCGACGTGCACATCAACGTGCGGCACAACGCGCTGGCCAAGTCGCCCGCGCGCGTCATCGAGGACAGCGGCAGCTTCGAAGGGCCCGCGGTCGGCGCGCGCGTGTGCAACAGCTTCAATGCGCTCAAGGCGCTCTTCGACAAGATCGGTGCCGGCAGGAAGCCCGACACCGCGCTGCTCTTCACCGGCGACCTGATCGACTTCAACCGCAACATCGACCCCCGGCTCGTCGGCGACGCCATCGGCGAGCAATGGAAGAAGTTCAACGTGTTGAACCACTTCAACACGCCGGGCCTGTATCCGCGCGGCCAGGACGACATGCTGGCCTTCAGCCTGGTGCGCTACGCCTACAACGAGCTCAAGCTGCCTGTCTTCATGACCAGCGGCAACCACGAAGCCTACGCGGTGCCCTACGGCATCAGCCCGCGCATCAACGACTGGGGCGCCGCCATGGGCGTGCTCGAGGACACCACCGACACGCTGGACCCCGATGGCTGGGGCAGGGAACGCGCCTTCCGCCCCACCGTCACCGTCCACACGCGCGGCGGCCCGCACCCGTCCAGCCGGATCGGCCCCATGGCCGAGATCGGACGCCGCGTGGTCAACAGCAACAAGAACCTGCATATCGAGGACCTGGCGCAGACGTACAAGAACTTCGACAGCGCCAGCCAGTGGCACAACAACAAGGCCAACGAAGGCATCTCGGCCGACCACAACATGAGCATCTACGAGGCCACGCTGGCGTACGGCCCCACCTATGCGCAAGCGCTGACCGGCAACAACTACCGGACCGAGAACTACGACTGGTTCCACACCCTGTTCACGCCGCTGGAGGACGTGCTGATCGCGCTGGGCGTCGAGCCCGACCGGCCCGGTCCCGCGACGCAGGTGATCGCGGCGCTGGGCTGGGGGCAAGGCGAGAACTTCAAGAACCTCACGGTGAGCGGCGTGGCTGTCACCACGACCGACCGGCAAGGCACCGGCATCCTGCCGCGCGCGACCCAGTCCTTCAGCACCAGGCAGCTGCAGTTGCTGGGCCAGGCCCAGAACCACAAGCGTGCGAGCCCGGGCGCCAGCCTCACGGTGGCGACGCACTTCACCATCATCAACTACGACGAACCGCTGCCCTACTCCACGGCACCCGCGCAGGCGCGCTTCGTTCCTTCGAGCAGTCCCCTGGGCGCGCCCCTTCGCGGGCAGCCCGGTTTCAACCAAGTCAACACCGGCACCTGCGAGATCAACCAGGACGCCTATTTCGAGCGCTTCGTGAATGTCGAGGGTGGCAATGCCGGCAGCGCGACGCCCGAGACCGCGGTGGACTGGCACTTCAGCGGCCACAGCCATCGCAGCGGCGTCTACAGCGTCGCGTGGTGCCAACCCTCCAGCGGCGCCCGCATGATCCAGGTCACGAATGCCGTGGACCCCGGCATCCGCAGCGAGACCGTGAAAGCCCCGGCACGCCAGCGCACGCGCTTCATCGTCAGCAGCAGCGGCGGACCGGTCGGCAAGCAGAACCTCGACAACGAACTCGACGGCTGGACCTTGCGCCCGCCCTCGGGCACGCTGCTGGACCCGGCGACCGGCGTCATCACCCAGGTCATGACACAGCGCTCGCGCCGAAGCGCCGGTGCGCCGCTCAACGAGAAGCCCCGCCTTGCGGTGGCGCTGGACTACATGGCCGTGATGAGCCGGCACCCGGACAAGGGCATCGAGACGCCCCTGGCTTTCACGCCGACGCAACTCATACAGGCGGGATGGACGGTGCCGCTGGCGCTGAGCACGACCGTGGCCAGGCTGTCATGCATCGCAGGCGTCAGGTTCTGGGTGTTCGAAGGCGGCATGGACGAGGAGAAACGCGTCGTGAAGCAATGGCATGTGCTGACGACCGCCTTCGATGCAGACCCCAAGGCCCCTTCCGTCACGTTCAAGCCCGAGGACCATGCCGTGCTGATACGGGCCCTGGGCGACGGCGCAGTCACCGTGCAGGCATTCTGCGAAGTGCTGCTCAAGCAGCCCCAGGTCGGCAAGGACGACTGGAGCAAGGACATGGATTGCACGGACCCGTGGATGTTTCCGCTGGAGATCGGCGTGTTCGGTACGGTGCTCAAGGGCGGGGGCATGGATTACCGTGCGACGGGGACTTCGAAGTGGTTCTTTCGCAGGCCGGCGGAAGAACGAGGGGAGGTTCCCGACTGGAAGTTTCTGGCGAAGTACTACGCGAACAAGGGATACACGCCAGTGGATGAGGCCATCGATCCCGCGAAAGCAAAAGAGGCAAAACAATGAGGGTTCAACCATGCGACGTCGCGGTTTTCTTGGGGGCGTTGCCACCATGGCCGGGGGAGCATTTTCATACGCGGAAAGCTCCATGAACAAGACGAACATCAAGAGCTTCGGCAAGATCTACAGCCATCTGCAAGATCCCGCATTGCGCACGAAAGACATCGGCGACAGTGTGCTCGTCATCGATGGCGCGGAGTTCAGCGGCGTCAACTTTGCAGACCTGATCTGGCGGAACCTCAGGTTTGTGAACTGCGACTTCATCGGCGCCTATGAAATCAAGCTCGAGCGCCTGGAGCAGTCCTTGTTTGAAAACTGCCGATTCGGCGGCATTCACAGCTTCGGCGACATGGTCGACGTCAAATTCTTGCGATGCCAGGCGCGAGGACGCACCTTCATACAGGGGCAATCCGACAGCAAGAATCTTGTTTTCGAAAAGTGTTCCTTCGTGGGCAAGTCCAGCGAGCCGAATGAATGGGGTTCCGTCGGAAGCTACGCCCAAGCCACATTCATGGCCTGCGAGGCAAAGTGGTTCAACTTGCGTGGTCACTCCAAGCTCGATCTTGTCGATTGCAGCATCGAGGATGTGAACGCAGTGCCTTGGCACGAACACGGCGGCTCGCATGTCTTCATCGACAAGTGCAAGCTCCGGGGCACGCTCGATCTATCGGGAGGAGGCTCGCTTCTGCTCTCGCTCACTGTCCAGGACACCGTCCTGGAAAATCTCGACCTGCGCGACGCCACCGTCAAAGGCGACGTGACCATGGAAAGAATCAAGGGCGGCTACATCAACGCCTACGTCAGGCAGGCCGGCGGCCTGCGCATTCGCAACAGCCAGATCCTGGGCAACGGCAGGAAGATCTTCGAGGCCTATGCCGGCGGCATCCAGTCGATAGAGATCGACACCGTCGTCTTCGGCGGCGACCTCTCTTCCGAACCCGTGACCATCGCGGGCGGCTTCTCGCTCAAGAGTGCCGACCGGATCTCGAACATCAGCCAGTCGATCGACATCCGGAACTCGACCATCCCGACGCTCGATGCGAGCTATCTCCACACGCAGCGCCTCGTGCTGCAGGACAACCAGATCATGCGTGCCAACATGTCCAACAGCCGCGTTGCCGATCTCGAAATTTCCGGCACCCGCATCACCGGCAAGCTGGACTTCCACGGTACGCAGGCCACGCAGCAGAAAGTGGACCTGAGCGCCGGCAGCACCTTCGGGCGCGTCGACCAGATGGACGGTTCGAACATCCGGCTGCAGCCGCGCTCCACGCGCTGAAGTGCGCCGGACCGGATTACCTCAGGAGCAGTCCGCGCTTACCCCTGATGTTCACTTCGCAGACAGGCACGCCGTTCGAAGGCGGCAAGAACGAGGGGACGTTCCCGACTGAAAGTCTCTGGCAACGTACTGCGAGAACAGCGGCTACGTCTCTGCACTGGAAGCCATTACCGGCAAGAAGCCGAAGACAACATAGAGAACAGCATGTACATGCAACGGCGCTCGGTTCTGCGTGCCTCCATCTCTCTCGCAGCAAGCGCTGCATTCACCACCGGATTCGCCATGGTCAAGAACAACGTACGCACGCTGGGAAAGAAGTTCGACTACCTCCAAGACCCTGAACTGCGCACCAGGGAGGCCGGCGACGCGCCACTCGAGATTCGCGGCGTGGTGTTGAGCGGCACTGTTTTCGACGGCCTCCTGTGGCGCAACCTCAAGTTCATCGACTGCGATTTCGTCGGTGCCTACGAGATCAAGGCCGACATGGAATCCGTTGCGTTTGAAGATTGCCGATTCGCCGGGATATTCAACTTCGGAAAACTGACAAACGTCGACTTCCAGCGTTGCCTGGCCAAGGCGAACACCGTCGTGGTCGGAGGTACTGGTAGCAACGGTGTCAGGTTTTCCGATTGCATCTTCATCGGTACGGAAACCGATCCGAACCGTTGGGGCGGCATGGGGTCGTACGGAGAAACCGAGTTCACGCGCTGCAAGATGAAATGGACGAATGTAGTGAGCGAGACCAGGCACACCATCGTCGACTGCGAATTCATCGATGTCGATTGCAGCGTCAGCAAGGACGGAGGTGGCTCCGAGGTGCTGATCGAACGATCGAAGCTTTTCGGAAAGTTCGACATGAGGCCAGCCACGCTTGTGTCGCTCACGGTTCGCGACACGGTGCTGGAGTATCTCGACCTGCGCGACGCCACCGTCAAAGGCGACGTGACCATGGAAAGAATCAAGGGCGGCTACATCAACGCCTACGTCAAGCAGGCCGGCGGCCTGCGCATTCGCAACAGCCAGGTCCTGGGCAACGGCAGGAAGATCTTCGAGGCCTATGCCGGTGGCATCCAGTCGATAGAGATCGACACCGTCGTCTTCGGCGGCGACCTCTCTTCCGAACCCGTGACCATCGCGGGCGGCTTCTCGCTCAAGAGTGCCGACCGGATTTCGAACGTCAGCCAATCGATCGACATCCGGAACTCGACCATCCCAACGCTTGACGCGAGCTATCTCCACACGCAGCGCCTCGTGCTGAAGAACAACCAGATCATGCGCGCCAACATGTCCAACAGCCGCGTTGCAGACCTGGAGATTTCCGACACCCGCATCACCGGAAAGCTGGACTTCCATGGCACCCAGGCCGCGCAGCAGAAAGTGGACCTGAGCGCCGGCAGCACCTTCGGACGCGTCGACCAGATGGACGGTTCGAACATCCGGCTGCAGCCGCGCTCCGCGCGCTGAAATGACGAGTGCCGGGTGCCGAGTTGCCACCCAACGCTGTCCGCGCATATCCCTGGTGTTCACTTCGCACGCAGGAACGCCGTTCGAAAGCGGCAAGAACGAGGGGAAGTTCCCGACTGGAAGTTTCTGGCGAAAAACTACAAGGGCAAGGGGTATGTGCAGTCCAAGGAGGCCATCAATCCAGACGGCGAAAAGTGAATCAGGAGAACCGCAATGAACCGGCGCTC
Source organism: Variovorax sp. OK212 (assembly GCF_900112425.1). Lineage (GTDB taxonomy): Bacteria > Pseudomonadota > Gammaproteobacteria > Burkholderiales > Burkholderiaceae_C > Variovorax. Next base: position 44,704 of record NZ_FOLP01000005.1, read on the forward strand.
TCTTCTATCTGCTGCAGCTGCATTGGCATCGTTCTCACCTCTTCTTTTTGGATATTCCATGGTCGACAAGAAAAACATCCGGTCGTTTGGGAAAACCTATGACTACCTGCGCGATCCAGCACTTCGACAAAAGGAAACGGGAAACTCGCAACTGCTGGTCGATGGCGCAGAAGTCAGTGGCGCGAACTTTCACGACGTCGCGTGGCACAACATCAAATTCGTGAAATGCGACTTCGTGGGCGGCTACGAAATCAAGCTCAGTGAACTACGGAATTGCATCTTCGAGAACTGTCGATTCGCAGGAATCATCAACTGGGGCATTGCGACGTCGATTCGCTTTGTGCGCTGTCAAGCCGGTGGGCAAAGCAACGTGATCGACTTCAGTGGGAGTTCCGACATCCGCTTCGAGACCTGTGTGTTTGTCGGTACAGATCCGAATCCGAACAACTGGGGTGGTATCGGCAGCAGAGGCGATGCCACTTTTGTCGACTGCAAGGCAAAGTGGTTCGACCTTGCCGGCTACAAGCAGATCGTGATGGACAGATGCGAAACGCAAGACGTGGGTATCTGGACCGACAGCGCCGCGAACAGCGGCACGAGCCATGAATCGGCGGTCGTGGTCATCAAGCATTCCAAGCTGCGCGGCAGTTTCGGCATGGTTGCCAGTGATCTTCAATCGCTCACTCTCCACGACACCGTCCTGGAAAATCTCGACCTGCGCGACGCCACCGTCAAAGGCAACGTGGTGATGGAAAGAATCAAGGGCGGCTACATCAACGCCTACGTCAAGCAGGCCGGCGGCCTGCGCATTCGCAACAGCCAGATCCTGGGCAACGGCAGGAAGATCTTCGAGGCCTATGCCGGCGGCATCCAGTCGATAGAGATCGACACCGTCGTCTTCGGCGGCGACCTCTCTTCCGAACCCGTGACGATCGCGGGCGGCTTCTCGCTCAAGAGTTTCGACCGGATCTCGAACATCAGCCAGTCGATCGACATCCGGAACTCGACCATCCCGACGCTTGACGCGAGCTATCTCCACACGCAGCGTCTCGTGCTGAAGGACAACCAGATCATGCGCGCCAACATGTCCAACAGCCGCGTTGCCGATCTCGAGATTTCCGGCACCCGCATCACCGGCAAGCTGGACTTCCACGGCACCCAGGCAGCACAGCAGAAAGTGGACCTGAGCGCCGGCAGCACCTTCGGGCGTGTCGACCAGATGGACGGTTCGAACATCCGGCTGCAGCCGCGCTCCGCGCGCTGAAGCGCCGCGTGCCGGATTGCCTGGGGGGCAGTCCGCGCTTACCCTCGGTGTTCCCTTCGAACGAATGCACGCACTTCGCACCCCGCACGCACGAACACCGACACCATGCCCCGCATCACCGAACGCCTCGCCGCCCTGGGCCTCGTCCTCCCGCCGCCCGTGACGCCACCGCCCGGCGTCGTCCTTCCGTTCCAGTTCGTGCGCGTCATCCGCCGCCGCGCGATCGTCTCGGGCCACGGCCCGCTCAACGCCGACGGCACCATCGCCGCGCCGCTCGGCAAGCTGGGCCGCGAGCTGAGCGTCGAGCAAGGCTACGCGGCCGCTCGGCTCACGGCGCTGGCGATGCTCGGCAGCCTGCAGCGCGCGCTCGGCGATCTCGACCGCATCACCGCGTGGACGCGCGTGTTCGGCATGGTCGCCAGCGCACCGGGCTTCGACAGGCAGCCCGCCGTCATCAACGGTTTCTCCGATCTCATCCTCGAACTCTTCGGCCCCGACGTCGGCGCGCACGCGCGCAGCGCCGTGGGCATGGCGGAGCTGCCGTTCAACCTCCCGGTGGAGATCGAAGGCGAGGTGGAGTTCGAGTGACGACACCCGCGCATCCATGGACCTTGCGGCGCGCCGAGGCACCCGACACGGCCGCCGTCGCCGCCTGTGCCGCCGAGGCCTTCCGCGTCTACATCCCGCGCCTGGGCGTCATGCCACGGCCGATGACACGCGACTACGGCGAGGCCATTGCCCACGCGCAGGTGTGGGTCGCCACACTGCACGGCGAGACCGTGGCCGCATTGCTGCTCGACGTGACCGGCGAAGGCTTCCTGATCGACGTGATCGCCGTGCTGCCGCAGCACCAGGGCACGGGCCTCGGTCGCGCATTGCTCGAACTGGCGGAGCGCGAGGCGCTGCGGCAAGGCCATGCGTCGGTCTATCTTTTCACCAACGAGAAGATGACCGAGAACCTCACGCTCTACCAGCGCATCGGCTATGTCGAATACAGGCGCGAGTCGCTCGACGGCCGCACGCGCGTCTACCTTCGCAAGCCGCTGTAGCAGCCACTCCGATGCAGCTCGACCGCATCCACCATGCCGCGATCATCTGCGCCGACTACGCGGTGTCGAAGCGCTTCTAACCGAGGTTCTGGGCCTGCGCGTGGTCGCCGAAAACTACCGCGCCGCGCGCGACTCGCACAAGCTCGACCTGGCGTTGCCGGACGGCTCGCAGATCGAGCTCTTCTCCTTCCCTCAGGCGCCCGCGCGGCCCACGCGTCCTGAAGCGCAGGGCCTGCGTCACCTGTCCTTCGAAGTGCACGACGTGCAGGCCGCTGCCGACGAACTCGCCGCACAAGGCATCGCCGTCGAGCCCTTGCGCACCGACGAATTCACCGGCCGGCGCTTCACCTTCTTCGCCGATCCCGACGGCCTTCCGCTGGAGCTCTACGAAGCCGCGCCGGCCGAAGCCCTCGATGCGCTGCTGCTGAAACTCGAAGGCGCGCTGCACCTGCGCGAGGTGCGCGCGAGCGCCGTGCGACTCGAGGAGCTGCTCGACGACGACTTCCATGAACTCGGCGTCTCGGGCGCCGTGTGGACCCGCGCCGCGATCGTCGAGGCCTTGCGCGGTGAGGCTTTTTCCTTGCGCACGATGTCGAACTTTCGCGTGCTGCGCATGGCGAGCGACGTGGCGCTGGTCACCTACCGCGCACACCGCGAAGCCATTCCCGAAAGGCCTGCCGCGGACTCCTTGCGCAGCTCGCTGTGGAAGCGCCGGCACGGCCGCTGGCGCATGGTGTTTCACCAGGGCACGGCCCTGTAGTTTTCTTCTTTCTCTCTTTCTTTCTCCCTCCCCTTCCGGGGGAGGGCGGGGTGGGGGCACAGCGGCCTCCAACCCAACGCGGCGCCTTATCAAAGCAAAGGCCTGCCCCCATCCCAACCTTCCCCCGGGAGGGGAAGGCGCAAGACAGCAGCGCTACGCCGCCTCGCCGAAAGCCACGCTCGCGCGAAGCCCCGTAGGCTCCGCCGCTTCCAGCCGCAGCTCCGCCCCCAGCAGCTCCGCATAGCGCGACACGATCGACAGCCCCAGGCCCGAGCCCTGGCCCAGCTTCTGACCTTCCGGCCCTTGCGCCCAGCGCTGCATGAGGTCGCGCCGCGCCTCGATGGGAATGCCGGGCCCGTCGTCGATCACGCTCAGCGTATGGCCCGACAGCTCCACCGTGATGGTGCGCCCGCCGTAGCGCAACGCGTTGTCGATCAGGTTGTCGAGGATGCCCTCGACCAGCGCCTCGTTCGCAAGCACCACCACGCCGTCGTCGAGGCCGCGCGCGCCCAGGTCGACACCGCGCGCGTCGGCCTTGGCGAGGTGCCGCAGCACGGTCTGCTCGGCCAGCACGTCGAGCCGCACCGGCACGCGCTCCAGCCCCGCGCGCGCCTCTTCGGCCAGCGCCAGCGCCAGCAGCTGGTCGATCAGGTGGCTGGCGCGGCCTTGGCGCTCCGACACGCGCTCGAGCTGCTCGCGCCACACGGCGGTGTCGTGCTGCGCCAGCCCGTACTCGGCCAGCGCGCGAATGCCCGCCAGCGGTGTGCGCAGCTCGTGCGCCACGTTGCCCACGAACTCGCGCTGCGCCTGCACGCTGTGGCCGAGGCGCTCGAACAGCGAGTTCACCGCGTTGCCCAGGCGCTGCAGTTCGCGCGAAGTCTGCGCCACCGACACCGGCGACAGGTCGTGCACGTCGCGCCGGTCGAGCGCGCGCTGCAGCTCGCCGAGCGGGCGCAGGTCGCTGCGGATGCCGTACCAGAGCCACACGGCCAGCAGGATCAGCAGCACGATCTGCGGCGCCAGCGCGTAGCCCAGCAGCTGGCGCACCAGCGCGGTCCGGCTCAGCGTGGTCTGCGCAATGATCACGCGGTAGGGCATGCTGATGTCGGGCTCGGCGTCGTGCTCGAGCACCACGGCGCGCAGCGTGCTGCCCTCGTAGTCGATGTCGGCGAAGCGATAGCGCGCGCCGTCGGCCGGCAGCGGCGCCTGCAGGCCGGCCTGGCCCGAGATCAGCGTGCCGTCGAGCCGCTGCACCGCGAAGTACACCTTGTCGACCTGGTCGAACAGCACGGTCGCCACCTCGCGCGGCGTCAGCAGCAGCTCTATGCCGCGCTCGCCCGCCTGCACGTTGGCCGACAGCGCGTACGCGTCGTCGAGCATGCCGCGGTCGAAGGCCTGTTCGGAAAAGTAGTTGGCGATGACCAGCGCGATGACCGCGCCGACCATCCACGTGAGCGCCAGCGGCACCAGCACGTTGCGCAGCACGCGCCGCGTGAGCGACGGTGCCGGGCGCGCGCCCGTCCCCCTCGCCCCCTTCGCCCTTCCCCCCGCGCGCGCTGCCGGCGTGGCTGGCTGCTCTGTCTTCGTCGGCTCGGTCACGCGCGGATCACACCTCGGCCTCGAGCAGGTAGCCGATGCCGCGCAGCGTGCGGATGCTCGCGCCCGAGCCCTGCAGCTTCTTGCGCAGGCGCGAGATGAAGGCTTCGAGCGCGTTGTCGCCCAGCGATTCGTCGAAGCTCGAGAGCTTGTCGGACAGCGCCCGCTTGCTCACCGTGCGCCCCGGCGGGCTCATGAGTTCCCACAGCACCTCGAACTCGCGCGCCGGCAGGTCGAGCGGGCCGCCCGTGGTGGAGAAGCGCCGCGCCTTGCGGTCGAGCTTGAGCTGGCCGAGCAGCACGATGTCCTCGGTGCCCTTGGCGCGGCGCACCAGCGCGCGCAGGCGGGCCTCGACCTCGGCCAGGTCGAAGGGCTTGCCCAGGTAGTCGTCGGCGCCGGCATCGAGGCCGGCGATGCGCTCCTCGGTGCGCCCGCGCGCGGTGAGCACCAGCACGGGCGTGCGGTCGCCGCGCGCACGCGCCTGGCGCAGCGCGGTGAGGCCGCTCGCAAGGCCGCTGGTGGGGCTGGCGGTGGCGGGCAGGTTGAGGTCAAGCAGCACGGCGTCGAAAGGCTGCACGCGCCACAGGTGGTCGGCATCCTCGACGTTGGTCGACACGTCGACGCGATGGCCCGCATCCGCAAGGCTGCGCAGCATCACGTCGCGCAGCACGGCGTCATCTTCGACAAGCAGGATTCGCATGGTATTTTTTGAATGGTTGGAGAGGGTCTGCCATTGCGATCGACGGGTCAGCGGCCGGTCAGTCGCTCCAAGCGATAAACGCCACATGAGCATACGACAGCCACACGAAACACGGGCCACTTTCATGGCCCGTGCCGCCCGATGAGTGCACGCGAACCCTCCGATCAGTTGAGCATCGTCCCGCCCGAGGTGCAGCGCACCGCGGTGGTCCTGCTGCATGGTTTGTGCAGCACGCCTGACGAGTTGCTGACCGTGCAGTCGGCGCTGCGTAGCCGTGGCTACGCGGTGCACCCGATGACGATCGAAGGCTACTCGTTCGACGCGAACGCGCCGCTGCAGCGCGCCGCGCCGTACGAGCGCTGGCTCGACGCGATCCAGGCCCAGGTGAAGGCGCTGCGCGCGCAGCACGACCGCGTGATGCTGGTCGGCATCTCGGCCGGCTCGTCGCTGGCGCTCGGCGCGGCCATCCGCTGCGGTGCCGAGGTCGACGCGCTGGTGCTCATGTCGACCACGCTGCGCTTCGACGGCTGGGCCATTCCGCGCACGCAGTTCCTGCTGCCGCTGGCTTTCTACACGCCGCTGGGGCGCTTGTGGCAATACCGCGAACGTCCGCCCTACGGCGTGAAGAACGAACGTGTGCGCGCCTGGATCGAGCGCGAGCTGCGCCACCGCAAGGTCTCGCGCGCCGGCAGCTCGGTCATCGGCGTGGGCCACCTGCGCGAGCACGACCGGCTCATTCGCCATGTGCGGCGCAACCTCAACAACGTGCAATGCGCCAACGTGCTCGCATTGCATGCCCAGCAGGACGAGGTGGCCAGCGTGGCCAATCTCGACATCCTCGCGCGCGGCCTTCGCTGCCGCGCATTCCGAACGGTGGTGGTCGCCAACAGCTACCACATGATCACCATCGACAACGACCGTCAACAGGTTGTGCGCGAAACCGTGTCGTTCGCCGATGCGGTGGCGCATGGCACGATGCCCGAGCATCCGCTGTACGCCTGAACCCTCCGCACACGTTCGACATCGCCTGAAAGGAAAACATCTCCATGTCTTCTTCCGTCTCCTCTTCGCCCACTTTCAACAGCATCGCCACGATCCTGGAAACCGACTTCCGCGTCGAGCGCTCGGCCATCTCGCCGGCCACCGCGCTGTCGGACCTCGGCCTCGACTCCCTCGCGCTGATGGAGTTCGTCTTCGCCGTGGAAGACGCCTTCCACCTGCGCATTCCGGAAGACCGGCTCGACCCGCGCGAAGCCGGCATCACGCTGCAGCGCCTGTGCGAGGTGATCGACGCCGAAAGCGCCAACGGTGCCGCTGCGCCCGCGGCTGCATCCGCCCAGTCCATCCAACCGGCCGAAGCCACCGCATGAGCAGCGGTGCCGCCCACGCCGTTCTCGCCGCCTCGGCCGCGCGCGCCGCCTCCGCGCCGGTGCGCGTGAGCGGCATCGGTTTCATCACGCCCATCGGCCGCACCGTCGAGGCCTTCGACGATGCGCTGTTCGCGGGCCGCTCGGCCGTGCGCGCGCAGGCGCTCGAGATCAAGGGCATGGACACGGTGCAGCTCGCCGTCGCCGCCTGCGAGTTCGACTCGAACGGCGTGCGCAGCACCTCGCGCCTGCCGCTGGACCGCGGCACCGCCATGGCGCTGGCCGCCGCGCAGGATGCCGCGTCCGAAGCCGGGCTCGACCTCGACAGCCTCGACCGCGACCGCCTCGGCGTCTTCTGGGGCAGCGGCCTCGCGGGCGCCGGCACCTTCGACAACACCACCAGCGCGCTCTACGGCGAACAGCGCCGCATGCGCCCGACCACCGTGCTCACCGTGATGCCCAACGCCGCCGTGGCGGAGCTCGCGCTGCACTTCGGCGCGCGCGGCTCGGCCATTGCCTACGCCTGCGCCTGTGCCTCCTCGGCCGTGGCCATCGGCGAGGCCATGCGCGCCATCCGCGGCGGCTGGATCGACGTGGCCATCGTCGGCGGCCACGACGCCATGCTCACGCCTGGCGTACTGGCCAGCTGGAACGCCATGCGCGTGATGGCCACGCCGCCGGCCGACGCGCCGGCTTCGGCCTGCCGTCCGTTCTCGGGCGACCGCGCGGGCTTTGCCATCGGCGAAGGCGCGGCCGCGCTGGTGCTCGAATCGCAGGCGCATGCCGCAGCACGCGGCGCCGAAGCGGCGCCCTTCGTGCTCGCGGGCTACGCCACCAATTGCGACGGCACGCACATCACCAACCCCGACACCGCGGGCCAGGTGCGCGCCATGCGTGCCGCGCTGCGCGACGCGGGCCTGGAAGCCTCGGACATCGGCCACATCAACGCGCACGGCACGGCCACCTCGGCCGGCGACGCCGCGGAAGCCGCCTCGATCCGCGAGGTGTTCGGCAAGTCCGTGCCGGTCAGCGCCACCAAGGCCATCCACGGCCACGTGCTCGGCGGCGGCGGCGCGATCGAACTCATCGCCACGCTGCGCGCGCTGGCCCGCGAAACGCTGCCGCCCATCGCGAACCTGCAGACGCCCGACGCCGCCTTCGATCTCGACTTCGTCCAGGGCGAGGCGCGCGAGGCCAAGGGCATCCGCTATGCGCTGTCCAACTCCTTCGCTTTCGGCGGCACCAACGCGGTGATCGTGGCCGGCCGCCAGGACTGACGACACGGCAAGACTGAAGATTCGCTGAACGCTTCCTGAAAAAACGAACACGGTGCATCGGCTGGTCGTTCTCGTGGTGCCCGTGTTCGCGCTGCTCATGGCGTGCGAATTCGCCTGGGGGTGGCTGCGGCGGCGCAACAGCTACCGCTTCGGCGACACGCTCGGCAGCCTGAGCCAGGGCCTGCTGAGCCAGGCGCTCGCGGTGTGCACGCAGCTGTTCCAGATCGGCCTGTACGCGATGGTCTATCCGCTGGTCGCGGTCTGGACCCGGCCCGACTTCTGGGACGGCGCCATCGGCTGGATCGTGGCCGTGCTGCTGTTCGACTTCTTCGACTACTGGCTGCACCGCGCGGGCCACGAGTCGGCCGTGTTCTGGGCCGCGCACTCGGTGCATCACCAGAGCCAGCACTTCAACTTCTCCACCGCGCTGCGGCAGGAGAGCACCGTGGCCTTCCTGGGTTGGGCCTTCTACCTGCCGATGGCGGTGGTGGGCGTGCCGCCCGAGCAGTTCGGCCTGGCGGGGCTGATCGTGCTGGTCTACCAGTTCTGGATCCATACCGAGCACATCGGCAAGCTCGGCTGGTTCGACCGCGTGTTCTCCTCGCCCTCGAACCACCGCGTGCACCACGCGGTGAACGACGGCTACCTCGACCGCAACTACGGCGGCATGCTGGTGGTGTGGGACCGCCTGTTCGGCACCTTCGCCGAAGAGAAGGAGCCCTGCGTCTACGGCACGCGCAAGGCACTGGCCAGCTTCGACCCGGTGCGCGCCATCCTCGGACCGTACCTGCCGCTGCTGCGCGACGCATGGCACACGCGGCGCTGGCGGGACAAGGCCGCCGTGTGGTTCAAGCCGCCCGGCTGGCGCCCGGCCGACGTGGCGGCGCGCTTCCCCGATGCGCCGTTCTCGATGGAAGAAGCCAGGCAGCTCCACGGCCCGGCGCTGACACGCATACAAGCGGCATCGGCCTCGGTGCATTTCGCGAGCTGGGTCGGCGTGACGCTGGCCTTCCTGTGGCGCGCCGACGACCTGGCGTTCCACACCGGCCTGGCGCTGCTCGCACTGGCGGTCGGCGGTTTCTGGACCCTCGGCGCGGTGCTCGACGCGAAGCTGCGGCTGCGATGGGCGTGGGGCGCGCAGCTCGCGCTGCTCGCGCTTTCCGCGTGGCTGCTGACTTGATCCTGGCCTGAGCCTCGCTATGCTCGGCGCCTCCCTCCCCCGGAAGCTCCCACCATGCGCAGGCTGGCCACACCGCAGGACATCGACAGCGTCTTCGCCCTCTACATGCACGAGAAGGTCGTTCCCTTCCTGGGCTACGACCCGATGCCGCTGGAAGACTTCCGCGCCATCTACCGGGAGCTGCTCGGCGGCGGCTCCTTCTACGTCTACGAACACGAAGGCAGGATCGCCGGCTTCTACCGCGCCGTTCGCTACCCCGGGCGCGTGCAGCATGTGGCCTGCCTGGGCACGCTGGCGGTCGACCCGGCCTTCCATGGCCAGGGCATCGCGCGGGCCATGGTCACCGAGGCCATCGACACGCTGAAGGCGGCCGGCGTCAAGCGCATCGAGCTCTTCGCCGAAAGCGACAACGCGACCGCGCTGCGCTTCTACGACAAGCTGGGCTTCGAGCGCGAAGGCACGCTGCGCAAGTTCTACAAGCGCGCCGGCGATGCGGACTATGTCGACGAGTACGTGATGGCGCGGCTGTTCGACTGAACAGCCGGCCGCGACGACATCAGGGCTTCCAGCGCCGCAGCAGCAGCGCATTGGCCATCACGCTCACGCTCGACAACGCCATCGCCGCACCGGCCACCACCGGGCTCAGCAGGCCGAAGGCCGCGAGCGGAATGCCGGCCACGTTGTAGGCAAAGGCCCAGAACAGGTTCTGGCGGATCTTCGCCACCGTGCGCGCCGACAGCTCGAAGGCCTGCGCCACCAGCGCAAGGTCGCCGCGCATCAGCGTGATGCCGGCCGCTTCCATCGCCACGTCGGTGCCGCCGCCCGAAGGCGCCATCGCCATGCCGACGTCGGCCGCGGCCAGGGCCGGCGCGTCGTTGGCGCCGTCGCCGACCATCGCGACGACGTGCCCGTTCTTCCTCAAGGCGCTGACCTGCGCGGCCTTGTCGGCCGGCAGCACGTCGGCGCGCACGTCGCCGGCATCGATGCCCAGGCGCGCCGCCATCGCCTGCGCCGCGCGCAGGTTGTCGCCCGAGATCATCACCACGCGCAGGCCGCGCGCACGCAGCGCGCGAACGGCTTGCGCGGCCTGCGGCTTCGGCTCGTCGGCGAATGCCAGCAAGGCTTGCACATGCGCGGCGCCCGCCTCGTCGAAACGCAGCAGCGCGGAGACCGTCGCGCCCTGCGACTGCAGGCGGTCGACCTCGGCCTCGTCGGGCATGGCGTCGAGCTCGCGGCACCAGCGCAGGCTGGCAATCGCCCAGTGGGTGCCGGCCACATCGCCGCGCACGCCGCGGCCCGGCCATGCCTGCATCACGCCCAGCGCGGGCACCTGCACGTGGCGCTGCGCCGCGGCCGACAGCACCGCCTTGGCGAGCGGGTGTTCGCTGCCGCTCTGCAGGCTGGCGGCCGTGGCCAGCAATTCGTCTTCGCCGATCGAAGCACCCGCCAGTGACACCGCCTGCACCATCGGCACCAGCGCCGTGAGCACCGGGCGGCCCACCGTCAAGGTGCCGGTCTTGTCGAACGCGACCGTGTCCACGCGGTGCGCGATCTCCAGCGCCCGCGCGTCCTTGATCAGGATGCCGTGGCGCGCCGCCACGCCCGTGCCCGCCATCACCGCGACCGGCGTGGCCAGGCCCAGGGCACAGGGGCAGGCAATGACGAGCACCGCCACGGCGTGGATCAACGCCGTCTCGATGCCGGCGCCCGCCACCAGCCAGCCCGCCAGCGTGGCCAGCGCAATCACCAGCACCACCGGCACGAACACGGCCGCGACCTTGTCGACCAGCCGCTGGATCGGTGCCTTCGCGGCCTGTGCGTCCTCGACCAGCCGGATGATGCGCGCCAGCACGCTCTCGGCGCCGACCGCGCGCACCTCCACCACCATGCGGCCGTCGCCGTTCACGGCACCGCCCGTCAGCGCGTCGCCCGGGCCCTTGGCCACGGGCAGCGGCTCGCCGGTGAGCATCGATTCATCGACTTCGGATTGCCCTTCGACCACCAGCGCATCGGCCGGCACGCGTTCGCCGGGCCGCACCGCGAGGCGGTCGCCCACCATCACCTCGGCCAGCGGCACGTCGCTTTCCTTGCCGCGCGCACCGACCAGGTGGGCGATTTCGGGGCGCAGTTGCTGCAGCGCGCGAATGGCCGACGTGGCCTGGCGCTTGGCGCGCGCCTCGAGCCACTTGCCGAGCATCACCAGCGTGATCACCACCGACGAGGCCTCGAAGTACAGGTGCGGCATGGCACCGTGCCCGGCATGCTCGCCGGTGGCGGAGCGCCACCAGAGCCACAGCGACAGGCCGAAGGCCGCGCTGGTGCCCAGCGCCACCAGCAGGTCCATGTTGCCGGTGCGCGCCCGGGCCGCATGCCAGCCGGCGCGGTAGAAGCGCGCGCCCAGCCAGAACTGCACCGGCGTGGCCAGCAGCAGCTGCACCCAGGGCGGCAGCATCCAGTCCTGCCCGAAAGGGTCGCCGAGCATCGGCGCCAGCAGCGGGATCGACAGCGCCAGGCCGACCGCGACCGGTCCGAAGCCGTGCCATGGCGAGAGCGCCGCGGCTTCGTCGGCCGCGGTGGCCGCCGCGCGCGGCTCGTAGCCGGCGGCGCGCACGGCGCGGCGCAGGCGCACGTCCATGTCGTCGATGCCGCCTTTGTCGCCGCTGCCTGGAGTAGTGACCACGCGGGCCGATTCCGTCGCCAGGTTCACGCTCACGTCCTGCACGCCGGGCACGTTCTTCAGGGCACGCTCGACGCGCATGACGCACGAGGCGCAGGTCATGCCGCCGACCGAGAGGTCGAGCGTGGCGGCGGCGGACACAGGGGATGACTGCAGGTTTTCCATGGGTGAAGGCTAAGGCTTCACACGATGGCAAGGTCAAGCGGAAAATTGCAGTGTCCCTGCGCTGGACGTTGACATCGTGAGAGGGTTCAGACTGCGGTCTCTTTCCCAGTCAACCATTCATTCATTCATCCACTTCGAAGGAGCCAGAACGATGAGCCAGAAATTCCAGGTCACAGGCATGAGCTGCGGTCACTGCGTGCGCGCGGTGCAGAACGCGGTGCAGACGGTGGACCCCGAGGCGCAGGTCACGGTCGATCTCGAGACCGGCCATGTCGACGTGCTGAGCGAACAGCCGCGCAAGGACATCGTGGTGGCGATCGAAAACGCGGGCTACGCCGTCCAATGAGCGGCCCCGTCACCATCGGCGAAGCGGCGCAACGCTCCGGCGTGTCGGCCCGCATGGTCCGGCACTACGAAGGGCTGGGCCTGCTGCCGGCGGTGGCGCGCACCGAGAGCGGCTACCGCCAGTACGGCGACGCCGACATCCACACGCTGCGCTTCATCAAGCGCTCGCGCGACCTGGGTTTCTCGATGGAGGAAATCGCCGAGCTGGTCGGCCTGTGGAACAACCGCCGCCGCGCCAGCGCCAGCGTGAAGCGCATCGCCGAAAAGCACCTGGGTGAACTGGAACAGCGCATCGCGGACATGCAGTCCATGCGCAACACGCTGTCCCACCTGGTTCACTGCTGCCACGGCGACGCCAGGCCGGAGTGCCCGATCCTGGACGACCTGAGCAAGGTCTAGGCGCTCAGGCGCCGCGCACCAGCGACAGCACCTTGCCCGCGTCCAAGGTGCGGGCCTTTTCCTGGATCGCCGGCAGGTACTGCGCCTGCAGGCCCTGCCCTTCCTTGACCACGCCCGAAAACGCGTCCTTCAGCATCTGCGTGGAAAGCGTGCGGCCGCCGGCGTAGTAGCGCTTGGCCACGTGGCCCAGCGCATAGGTCGCGGCAAAGCTCATCCCCGAACTCACGGCCTGGTTGCCCAGCCCGCGCAACAGGCCGCCGCCGACCTTGCCGAGCAGGCCGCCGAGCAGCTTGCGCCCGGCCTGCTCCAGGTACTGCGAGGTCAGGCCCACGCCGACCGTCGCCAGGAAGTCCTTGATGTGGCCGCTGTCGAGCTGGTACCCATGGGACTGGCCGATGCGATAGACCAGTTTCATCTGCAACGGAATGATCGCCATGGTCGACAGGGTCTCGGGCAGCAGCTCGAGCGCACCGTTCAGGATGGCGGCGTTCAGGATCGACTTGTCGAGCTCGGCGCTGTCGGGGGCGCTCGGCGCGCCGGCCGCCGTGGCCACCGCCGCCGTTGCGGCGCCCGCAGCCGCGGCCGCAGCTGCCACTGGCACCGCGGCAATCTCCTCCGCCTGCTGCGAAAACCCGGCCGCCGACGCGTCCAGCCCAAGCGACGTGCGCACGTCGGCCAGGAACATGCGCTCGGCCTGCGACTGCGTGCCGTCGGCGTCGCAGACGCACACCGCCATCTCATAGGCCAGCTGCCGCGCCTCGGTGCTCTTGAGCTCGCCGGCCACCGAGGCCAGCGACACCCGCTTCATCAGCACGTCCTGGTAGAGCGTCGGCAGGTTCACGCCATCGGCCTGCGACAGGCCCTCGGCGATGCGCCTGATCTCCTCGCGTTCGCGCTCGTGCTTCTCGCCATCGACAAAGGCAGCCAGCAGGGACAGGGTAACTATCGACTTTGTTTCCGAAGGTGTCATTTGTACGAAATTTCGCAATATGAAGGACTGGGTTCGGTCGCCGGACGGAGCGAAGGTTCCGCCGCCCGTTCTCCCCACAAACCTTGGGCAACTCTGTGGATAACCTTCGTACTACCGTGTAGGGGTTCTGCAAGTGGTTGATCTACAAGGGAAATCTACATTCTGCTCAAAAATTGAGCAATGAATTTCTCTGCGCCGAAACCGTCTTTCGCAGATTTCCGGAGGGGAGTCAAAGGACAACTCTGGGGACACTTTTTGGACAAGCCATCGGTTATCCACAGGCCCGACCGGTTACCCCATGTTGTTCATATGGCGGGTACAAACCCGAAGCAGGGCTGCGCACAGTGACGGACGTATGACAAGTGCTTGTCGCATAACGAAAAAAGCGGCATGTCCACAGAAGAGTGCGACCCTTATCTACTACTACTAATTTGAATAAGAAGAATAAGAAGATAGGGAACAGGGAAAGCTGCGCGCAAAAAAAAGGCCGCGAACGGCCGCGCCGGTCCACGGCGCCTTGGGCGGAACACGGTCCTGCCGCTCCTTTGCCCTCGCTAACATCCGCGGATGAGCTTCAAACCCCGGATCCTGATCGCCGAAGACGAATCGGGTATCGCCGACACGCTGCAGTACGTCCTGAAAAGCGACGGATTCATTCCGGTCTGGTGCGCCACGGCCGAGGAAGCCATCGCCCAGTTCGCGCAGGAACCGCCGGCGCTGGCCATCCTGGACATCGGATTGCCCGACCTGAACGGCTTCGAGCTCTTCAAACGCCTCCAGGCGCTCAATCAGTCGATGGGCGGCCCGGAGGTACCGATGGTGTTCTTGACGGCCCGCAGCGACGAAATAGACCGCGTGGTGGGCCTTGAACTGGGTGCGGACGACTACATTGCCAAGCCGTTCTCGCCACGCGAGCTGGTGGCACGGGTCCGCACGATCCTGCGGCGCAGCGCCAGGAACGGCCCAGGAGCCCCGCCAGCGACCGCACCCGCGAACCATGGGGTACCCCATCAAATCGCGCCTGCGGCGCCTCCTGCGGGCCCGCAGGCCCCTGCAATGCCGTTCCTGCTCGACAACGAGCGCATGCAGATCCGGTATTACGGCCGCCTGCTCGAACTCTCGCGCTACGAATACGGCCTGCTGAGACTGCTGGTGCAGCGCCCCGGCCGCGTCTTCACGCGCGACGAACTGCTGCAGCTGGTCTGGGACGACGCGAGCGACAGCTTCGACCGCACGGTCGACGCCCACATCAAGACCCTGCGCGCCAAACTCAAGGCGATCGCGCCCGAGGTCGAGCCGATCCGCACGCTGCGCGGCACCGGCTACGCACTGAACGAAGAACTGCCCGCCAAGGCGTCGTGACCCGGCGCACGCGGATCTTCATCGGCATCCTGCTGATCTACACGGCGGGCATCGCCTTCCTGCTGTACCGCGTCGTTTCCGACATCGACCCGCGCTACCGCGAGTCGGCCGAGGAATCGCTGGTCGAGACCTCGCAGCTGGTGGCCAGCCTGGTCGAGCAGGACGTCATTGCCGGCGCCATCAACACGGCGCGGCTGGAACCGCTGTTCCGCACGGTCTATGCGCGTGAGTTTTCCGCGCAGATCTACAACCTGCACAAGAGCCGCGTCGAGCTGCGCGTGTACGTCACCGACCGCAGCGGGCGCGTGATGTTCGACTCGCTCGGCAGGAACCTGGGCGCCGACTATTCGCAATGGAGCGACGTGAGCCGCACGCTCGCCGGGCTGTACGGCGCGCGCACCTCGCGCGACGTCGACGGCGACCCGCGCACCTCGGTGATGTACGTCGGCGCGCCGATCCGCTGGAACAACGAGATCGTCGGCATGGTCAGCGTCGGCAAGCCGGTGCAGAGCTTCGGCCAGTTCGTGGAAGACGCGCGCGGACGCACGATCTGGGTGGGCGTGGGTTCGGCGCTCGCGCTGCTGCTGCTCACCTTGATCGTTTCGGTCTGGCTGGTGCGGCCCTTCGGGCTGATCCGCGACTACTGGACCTGGGTGCGCGCCCAGAACCGCGTGGGCAGCCTGAGCCTGTCGCGCATGGCGCGGCGCGCGGTCGACGGCGTGCGCACGGGCTTCAACGAAATGCGCGACGCGCTCACCGGGCGCAACTACGTGGCCGACTACGTGCAGACCTTCACGCACGAAGTGAAGAGCCCGCTGTCGGCGATCCGCGGCGCGGCCGAGCTGCTGCAGGAACCGTCGATGCCGCACGCGGAGCGCGAGCGTTTCCTGAAGAACATCGAACGCGAGACGCAGCGCATCCAGGAAATCGTCGACCGCATGATGGAGCTCACCGCGCTGGAGACGCGGCGCACGCTCGACCGCACCGACGCGGTGGCGCTCGGCCCGCTGATCGAGGACATCGTGCTCAGCGCGCAGCCCGCGGCGGCCAAGCGCAACATCCGGCTGCTGGTGAACATCCGCGACGGGGCGCGCGCCGAAGGCGATCCGTTCCTGCTGCGCCGCGCCATCAGCAACCTGCTGGACAACGCCATCGACTTTTCACCGCGCGACAGCGAGGTGCTGCTCACGCTGGAAACCACCTCGAAGCTTGCGCGCGTGAGCGTGCGCGACCACGGCCCGGGCATTCCGGAATACGCACAGGAAAAAGTCTTCCAGAAGTTCTATTCGCTCGCCAGGCCGCACAACCAGAAGAAGAGCACGGGGCTCGGCCTGGCGTTCGTGAAAGAAATCGCGGCACTGCACCGCGGCCGCATCGAGCTCGGCAATGCATCGCGCGGCGGCGCCGTTGCAACGCTCACGCTGCCGCTGCTGGCGGCCTCGCATCACTGAACCGGGTTCAGCGGCCTGAGCTCCGGACGCGGCGGCAGCGACTCGGGCAGGCGCAGGTCCCACACGAGGCCGCAGCGCTCGAGCAGCCTGAGCGTCCACCAGCCCGGGTCCCATTCGCCGGGCGCGAGTCCCAGCCGGGCCGAGCCCGGAAACGCGTGGTGGTTGTTGTGCCAGCTCTCGCCCATGGTCAGCAGCGAGGTCCACCGAATGTTGTGGCCCTGCACCGCGGCGCCGCGCACTTCGTAGTTCATCGCGCCCTGGTTGTGCGCGAACCAGCCGATCAGCCAGTGGCCCAGCACGCCCGCGGTGACACGCGCGCACACGCCCCAGAAAACGAAGGCCCAGCCGCCCCAGAAGTGGAAGAGCATGGCCACGGGCAGTTGCTGCAGCATCCAGGTCCGCTCGAGCACACGCAGGAAACGGTCGTCGGCGATCAGGGGTTCGAGCTGGATGTGCGGCGGGTGCGAAAGATGAAGCTCGCAATGCAGCTGCCACCATGCGTCGGCCCAGAAGCCGCGGCCGTGCCGCAGGTAGTCGTGGCAGGTGGGCAGGCGCTGCGCGAGGTCGCGCAGTTCATGCTGGCGAAGAATGCCCAGCGGTCCGGCCATGCCGACCAGCACGCCGCAGTAGACCAATGCGCAGCGCAACCACCGCGGGCATTGAAAGCTGTGATGGATCAGCTGCCGATGGCTGCCCAGCGAGTGGCCGAACAACAGCACGAACGCGGTGCTGGCAACGAACAGCGCCAGGGCGTCCCAGCGAAAGAAAAAACAGCCGCCGAGCAGTGCGGCCGCGGCCATGCCGCAGAACCAGAGCGACTTGAGCGGTGCGTACCTGACCTCGCCTTCGAGCACCTGCGCCGCGAGATCGGCTGGCCCTGCACGAACACGGTGGTGGTCGAGGCCGGCCGGCTGCACCGCCCGCCTCAGCTGCCGGTCAATGCGCCGTAGGCGCTGCGCGTTTCAGGACTCACGGCGTCGAGCAGCTGCGCGTAGGAGGTCTGGTGGCGTGCCAGCATGCGCGCCGACGCGACGGTCTTCGAACGGCAGAACCAGTGGCAGGTGTGCTGCAGCAGGAACAGCTCGGCCGACATGGTGTACGCCTTCGACTTCGGCGAGCGGTTGGCGTCGTTGCGCGTCACGCCGGCAATGCCGCGCGCATGGACCAGCAAGAGCTGGCGCAGGTCGAGGGTGGTGGCCGGCAAGGTCGCGTTGACCAGCGGAATGGCCACCGGCAGCTTGCTCATGCGCGTGAGCGGCTCGGGCAGGCGCGACATTTCGGCGGCGAAGCTGTCCAGCTGCGAAGAGATCTTTTCCTCGGTGGCGTCGAGCAGGTGCCAGATCTGCTGGCGGCGTTCGGCGTCGTCTTCGCCCAGGCAGCGCAGGTAGCCGGAGGTCAGGCTTTCCATGAGGCGCTCGATCTGGTAGCGGCCGAGGTGGCTGCCCAGCAGCGCGATGCGCAGGCGCTGTTCCCTGGACTTGAGGATGTAGAAGCCGGCGGCAATGAGTGCCACCAGGGTGAGGATTTCCATGAATGCGTGGGGAAGAAAAAAAGAAGGCGGGTCGCAGCACCGAGTGTAGGCACCGCGACCCGCCTTCTTTTCGATGGCATGGCCTGCAGGAAAAAGGGAGCCGGAAAACCTACCTGAAGAAGTCCAGGATCTTGTTGCGTTCCTCAGGTTGGGGGGGCGGCCCCAGCGGCGCGCCGGTGAGCACTTCCACCGGCTGCGGCGCCTCGGTGCTTTCCACGCCCAGGCTCGCCACGTTGTGGCCCGGCGTGAAGTCGTCGAAGTACCACTCGCCGTCGACGTTCACCACGCCCGGCGGTTCGGCCGGCTGCGTCACGGGCACGCCCTGCAGCGCGGTCTGCATGTAGCCGATCCAGATCGGCAGGCTCAGGCTGCCGCCGGTCTCGCCGCGCACGCCGAGCTGGCGCGGCGTGTCGTAGCCGATCCACGCGATGCCGACCATGCTCGGCTGGAAGCCCGCGAACCAGGTGTCGAACGAGTCGTTGGTGGTGCCGGTCTTGCCGTAGAGGTCGTCGCGCTTGAGCGCCTGGTGCGCCTTGAAGCCGGTGCCGCTCTTCACCACGCTCTGCAGCAGCGAATCCATGATGAAGGCGTTGCGCTGCGGAATGGCGCGGCGGGTTTCGTCGAGCACCGGCGCCTCGGTTTCCATGATGACCTTGTCGCGCAGGTCGGTCACGCGCGTCACCAGGTACGGATTCACGCGGTAGCCGCCGTTGGCGAACACCGAGTAGCCCACGGCCATCTGCATCGGCGTGACCGAGCCGGCGCCCAGGCCCATCGGCAGGTTGGCGGGCTGCTTGTCCTTGTCGAAGCCGAACTTGGTGACCCAGTCCTGAGCGTATGGCGCGCCTATCGACTGCAGCACGCGCAGCGTGACCAGGTTCTTCGACTTCATGAGCGCGGTGCGCAGCGGCATCGGGCCTTCGTAGGTGCCTTCGAAGTTCTTCGGCTCCCACGGCTGGCCGCCGTTGGCGGCGGCATCGAAGTACAGCGGCGCGTCGTTCACCACGGTGGCGGGCGTGAAGCCCTTTTCGAGCGCGGCCGAATAGATGAAGGGCTTGAAGCTCGAGCCCGGCTGGCGCCAGGCCTGCGTCACGTGGTTGAACTTGTTCTTGCCGAAGTCGAAGCCGCCCACCAGCGCCTTGATGGCGCCGCTGCGCGGGTCCATGCCGATGAAGGCGCCTTCGACCTCGGGCAGCTGGGTGATCTCCCAGGTGTTCTTCGGCGTTCTTGCCGCGCGGATCACCGCGCCGCGGCGGATCTTGATGTTCGGCGGCGCCTTGGCGGCCAGGCCCGACTGCGCGGGCTTCAGGCCATCGCCGGTGATCTGGATGGTTTCGCCGTTGGCGCGCACCGCGCTGATTTCCTTGGCGCTGGCATCGAGCACCACGGCCGCGACCACGTCGCCGTTGTCGGGGTGCTCGGCCAGTGCGTCGTCCACGGCCTCGTCGACTTCCTTCTGCTCGCTCGGCAGGTCGACGAACTTCTCGGGGCCGCGGTAGGGCTGGCGGCGCTCGTAGTCCATGATGCCCTTGCGCAGCGACTTGTACGCCGCCGCCTGGTCGGCCGCCACCAGCGAGGTGTAGACCTTCATGCCGCTGGTGTAGATGCTGTCGCCGTACTGCGCGTACATCATCTGGCGCACCGTCTCGGCCACGTACTCGGCGTGCAGCCGGCCGGGGTCGGCGGCGTCGCGCAGGTGCAGCTCTTCCTTCTTCGCGGCGGCCGCCTGCTCGGCGGTGATGAAGCCGGTTTCCTGCATGCGGTCGATCACGTACAGCTGGCGCGCCCGCGCGCGGCGCGGGTTGGCCACCGGGTTGTTGGCGCCGGGTGCCTTCGGCAGGCCGGCCAGCATGGCGGCCTCGGCGATGGTCACGTTCTGCAGCGGCTTGCCGAAGTAGGTCTCGGCGGCGGCGGCGAAACCGTAGGCGCGGTTGCCCAGGTAGATCTGGTTCAGGTAGATCTCCAGGATCTGGTCCTTCGTGAGCTGCTGCTCGAGCCGCAGTGCCAGCAGGATCTCGTACGACTTGCGGCTCAGCGTGCGCTCCGAGCTCAGGTACACGTTGCGCGCCACCTGCATCGTGATGGTCGAGGCGCCCTGCTTGCGTCCGCCCTTCAGGCTGGCCACGGCCGCGCGCAGGAAGCCCTTGTAGTCCACGCCGCCGTGGTCGTAGAAGCGCGCGTCTTCCACGGCCAGCACCGCGTCTTTCATGACCTTGGGAATGTTCGCGAACGGCGTGAGGTTGCGGCGCTCTTCACCGAACTCGCCGATCATCTGGCCTTCGCTCGAATACACGCGCAGCGGCAGCTTGGGGCGGTAGTCGGCCAGCTCGGACACGTCGGGCAGCTTCGGGTAGATGGCCACCACGGCCACGATGGCCGCGACGATGGCCACCAGCGCGCCGGAGCCCACCGCGATGGCGCCCCATCCCGCGACGCGCTTCCAGCGGCGGTTCGGATCGGCGGGGTGGTCGCCGCCGTCGGTGCCGTCGGGAGGAGTTGAGCTTGAACGTTTGGACATAAGAAAGAAGACGGGGAAAAGACGGGAAAAAGACGGTAGCGGCTGGCTAGCGAAAGGATTGGAGCCGCTGCGCGCCGCGGCGT
The DNA here is from genome assembly GCF_900112425.1 of Variovorax sp. OK212. Lineage (GTDB taxonomy): Bacteria > Pseudomonadota > Gammaproteobacteria > Burkholderiales > Burkholderiaceae_C > Variovorax. The sequence goes on from NZ_FOLP01000005.1 coordinate 65,398, forward strand.
TCCAGCATCGGGAGATCGAGCGCGCCGCGCTGCGCGGCCTGCAGCGCACAGTGCATGGCGTCGAAGTACTTGTCGTGGTCGAAGGCGATCAGCAAGAGGTCCACGCCGGCGTCGAGGGCTCGGACAGTGGCATCGCAGAGACCGCGGTTGTAGGCCGCGCCCATCGTGAGATCGTCGGTGACGAGCAGGCCCCGGTAGCCCCATTCGCCTCGAATCACCTGCTGCACGATTCTGCGCGAGAAAGAGACCGGGTAGTCGGCGTCGAGTTCCGCAAGGATGACATGGCCCAGCATGATCGCTGCGTCAGATTGTTTCGACACTTCTTGAAATGGTTTCCAGTCTTGCGTTGCCAGACGAGCGACCGGCGTGCGCAGTTCGGCGGCGAAGTGGTGGGTGTCCTCGGCCACGCCGGCCAGGCCGGGAAAGTGCTTCAACGTGCCGCGAACGCCAGCAGATTCAAGGCCTTGCGCGTAAGCGAGCGCCACCTGCGTGGTGACCGCCGGGTCGCTGGAGATGGCGCGTTCGTCGATGCGGGTGTGAAAGTCCCAGCGGCCCGGCGCGCGGCCGGGGCGCAGGTCGACCACGGGGCTGAAATTGAGCGTGACGCCCAGGTCGGCCAGTGCCCCGCCCTGTTGCGCGCCGTAGGCGCGGGCGCGTTCGGAAAGCTGGTCTTCGGGCAGGTCGGCGTCTAGCAGGGTCGACAGCGCGGGCTGGCGTTCGACCAGCGGCGACAGCCGCGAGACCGCGCCGCCTTCCTGGTCGGTCGCGACCACCAGTGGCGGCAGGCCGGCCTTGCGGCGCACGGCCTGCAGGCCCCGGATTTCTTCGCGCAACTGGCCGGCCGTACGGCCTTTCACGTTGCGCCCGGTCACGAAGATGCCGCCGATCAGGCCCTTGCGGGCCAGCTCGCGCAGGTCGTTCGCATCGTCGTAGCCGACGATGAAATGCGCGCCCAGCATCTGCGCCGCAGCGCCCGACGCGGCATTCACCTCGGCGCGGTGCTGGCGCGACGCGGCCTCGTTGCCCAGCGCCGTGAGCAATGCCGCAAAGGCCAGCCCGAGCGCCACCGGGCGCAGCACGCTGCGCGCGAACCGCCATGCAACGGCGATGCCCGCAACCAGCGCGGCCAGCAGCAGCGGCAGCTCCCACTCGCGCATGAAGCGCAGGTGCGGGTCCTTCAGGTGCCAGGCCCAGAACCACAGCGTGGCCAGGGCGAGCCAGCCCAGCGCGGCGCCGATGACCCGCAGCAGTTTCATGCCGGCCGGGCTTCAGCCGACACGGCGGGCGTTGCAACCGCCGGTTCGTTGCGCCGCGACAGCGCATACCAGTCGACCTTGCGCGTGACCAGCATCAGCGCGGCCAGCATGCCGAAGATCAGCAGCGCACCCAGCAGCAGCGCATTGCTTTCCGAGGCGAGCAGCCCGTAGAGCGCGCCGTACAGCAGCGCCACGAAGGCGCCGAACGACAGGCCGCGCCGCCAGCCTTCGAGCACGGCGCTGAAGTAGACGGCCAGCAGCAGGACGCTGGCGCTCGCGGCACCGGCGTAGGCCAGCCAGAAGGCGAACTTCTCGGACAGCGCGAGCAGCAGCAGGAAGAACAGCGCGATCGACAGGCCCACCAGCCCGTACTGGATCGGATGCAGGCGCAGCTTGCGGAACAGCTCGAACATGAAGGCCGCCATCAGCACCAGGCCGATGAACAGCGCGCCGTACTTGCCGGCGCGCGTGCTCATCGAATACACGTTGATGGGCTGCGCGAGCGACACGTCGAAGGTCTGCAGCGTGCCCAGGTTGCGGCGCGGCGCGGCACCCGCCGCCTCTGCATAGCGCGAAGGGCTGGCGGCCGCTTCGGCGCCGTTGCCGTCGGTGGGCGCGGCGCGGCCCTGCAGGCCCGCGCGCACCTGTTCGCGCGCCGAGGTCACCAGCGACGACACGCGCCAGTGCGCGTCGAAGCCCTGTGGCGTCACGCTGCGCTCGGCGGCGAGAAAGCGCCCGCCGAAGCTCGGGTGCGCCCACGGCGAGCTCAGGTGCGCGGTGGTTTCCTCGGCAATGGGCGCGATGGCCAGCGTGTCCTGCCCGACCAGGCCGAGCTTCATCTCGAACGGGATCGGCGTGCCGGCCTGCCATGCGGCGAGCGCGGCACCGGTCACGGGCGCATGGATGCCGTCGGCGAACCAGGCGTCGTCGGCCAGGCCGGGCACGCGCTGCCTGAAGCGCAGCGCCTCGCCGCCCATCACCATCGCGGGCGAGCCGTCGAGGCCGCGCAGGTCGCTCACGTTGAAGGCGATGAACGGCGCCTTGAACTCGATCTTCGAATCGCTCTCGCTGTGCGGCACGGCCTTCGGGTCGAAGGCCGCGAAGCCGCCGCCGAGCGTGGCGTTCAAGGTGTAGAACGGGATCTTGAAGATGCCGCGGTAGCGCTCCTGCGGCGCCATCGTGCCTTCGATGTGCAGCTTGTCGGGAAACACCACGTGGGCCATTTCCTTGCTGCGCGCCTCCTGGCCGATCACCTTGCCTTGTGCGTTGCGCTGCGGCTCCATCCAGCGTTCCACGTACGGCACCAGCAGCAGCGGGCCGACCATGGTCTGGCGGCCCGCATAGGTGGCGGCAAGTTCGCGCGCGGCTTCGCGCTGGCTCTCGCCGCGGGCGCGGTTGATCGAGTCGATCTCCGCCAGCGGGATGCACAGCAGCAGCAACAGGAAGAACAGGCCGGCCACCTTGACCAGCATCGAGCTCTGCAGGGCCCTCAACAACTGAAGCATTTTTCTTCTCCTCGTGTGTCAGCAATGGGGGCGATGCTCGCCGCGCGATCCGAAGGCCGTGTGAAGGGGGCGCGCCGCCCGACTTCACACAGGCTTCACACGGCGCTTGCGCCCGTGTCTCGACTTCAACCGGCCTTCCAACTCCCTTCTCGCGCGGTGCCGACAGTTGCGGCTGTGCAAGTTCGCACGGACAAGGACCCCCGCCATGGAAGCCCACACCACCCCACGCCCCGGCCGCTGGCTCTGGCTCGCCACCGTGAGCCTGGCTGCAGCGGGCTTCGTCGCCATGGGCGTGCGCCCCGCGCATGCGCAGGAAGCGCCCGCCGGGCCGCGCCTGAAGACCGAGAGCCCCTACTTCTTCGTGAAGAGCGACGACCCCTCGGTCGATCGCCTGCCGCTGAAGGGCACCGAGGTCTCGGTGAAGATCTCCGGCGTGATCGCCGACGTGACGGTCACGCAGACCTACCGCAACGAAGGCCAGCGCGCCATCGAGGCGAAGTACGTGTTTCCCGGCTCGACCAAGGCCGCGGTGAGCGGCCTCAACGTGCGGCTGGCCGACCGGCTCATCACCGCGCAGATCCGCGAGAAGCAGCAGGCGCAGATCGAGTACGACACCGCCAAGAAGGAAGGCAAGACCGCCGCGCTGCTCGAGCAGCACCTGCCCAACGTGTTCCAGATGAACGTCGCCAACATCCTGCCGGGCGACGACGTGAAGGTGGAGCTGCGCTACACCGAGCTGCTGGTGCCGCAGTCGGGCAACTACCAGTTCGTGTTTCCGACCGTGGTCGGGCCGCGCTACAACTCGCCGCAGTCGGAGAACGCCAATGCCAAGTGGGTGGCGCAGCCCACGCTGCCCGCGGGCACCGCGCCCGCCACCGCCACCGCCTTCAGGCTCAAGGCCACCATCGACACGCCGATGGGCTTGAAGGAAATCCGCTCGGCCACGCACACCATCGACGTGAAGAAGAGCGACGAAGACCAGCACGCCGACGTCGTGCTCACGGCCGACGGCCGCCCCGCGGACAACCGCGACTTCGTGCTCGACTACCGGCTGGCCGGCGAGAAGATCGAATCGGGCCTGATGCTCTACAAGGGCCAGGGTGAGAATGCCGAGAACTTCTTCCTCGCCATGGTGGAGCCGCCCAAGGCCGTGGCCGCCAGCGCCATCTCGCCGCGCGACTACATCTTCGTGGTCGACATCTCGGGCTCGATGCACGGCTTTCCGCTGGACACCGCCAAGACGGTGCTCCAGCGCCTGATCGGCGGCCTGCGCCCGAGCGACACCTTCAACGTGCTGCTGTTCTCGGGCAGCAACAAGATGCTGTCGCCGAAGTCGGTGCCGGCCACGCGCGCCAACATCGAGCAGGCACTGGCCACGATCCAGAACTACAGCGGCAGCGGCAGCACCGAACTCATTCCGGCACTGAAGCGCGTGTACGCCGAACCGAAGGAAGACAACGTGTCGCGCACCGTGGTGGTGGTGACCGACGGCTACGTGACGGTCGAGCGCGAGGCCTTCGAGCTGGTGCGCAACAACCTGTCCAAGGCCAACGTGTTCGCCTTCGGCATCGGCTCGTCGGTGAACCGCAGCCTGATGGAAGGCATCGCGCGCGCCGGCATGGGCGAGCCTTTCATCATCACCGACCCGGTGCAGGCGCCCGAGCAGGCCGCGCGCTTTCGCCGCATGGTCGAGTCGCCGGTGCTCACGAACGTGAAGGCCACCTTCGGCGGCCTGGACGTGTACGACGTGGAACCGCAGGCGCTGCCCGACGTGCTGGGCGAACGCCCGGTGATCGTGTTCGGCAAGTGGCGTGGCGAGCCCAAGGGCCGCGTGATCATCGAAGGCCAGAGCGCCAGCGGCCCGTACCGCGAGGAAGTGCGCATCGACAGCCGCACGCGCCAGGACACGGCCGCGCTGCGCACGCTGTGGGCGCGCCACCGCATCCAGAGCCTGAGCGACCAGGAAACGCTGGAAGGCGGTACGGCCTTCAAGGACCGCATCACCGAGCTGGGCCTGAAGTACAGCCTGCTCACGCAGTACACGAGCTTCATCGCCGTGGACAAGGTGGTGCGCAACCTGGCGCCGCAGGACAGCGCGCAGGTCAACCAGCCGCTGCCCCTGCCGCAGGGCGTGAGCAACCTCGCGCTGGGCGCCGAGGTGCCGAGCACGCCCGAACCCGAATCGCTGGGCGCCATCGCCGTGGTGCTGTCGATGCTGGCGATGCTGCGCCGCCGCGCGCGCCGCAACGACGCGCGCCGGTTCACTGCCTGATCACTGCCCGATCCTTCGAGAAAGAACCACATGTCTCTGGCAACGCTCCCCCACCGCCATCCGCGCATCGTGGACTGGGGCATCCACATCGACCGCACGCCGGCCGCCGGCTGGCTGGCGCTGCAGCTCGCCGCGCTGGTGCCGACCTGGACCTGGATGGTCCAGCGCATGCGCGACGGCTCCGACGACCCGATGGGCCTGCTGGCGCTGGTCGCGCTCGCCGCGCTGGCGTGGAGCCGCCGGCGCGAACTGCGCGCCTCGCCGCGCCTGGGCTGGCTCGCGCTGGCCGGCGCGGGCACCGTGCTCGCGACGGTGCTGCGTACCGGGGTCGGCGGCCTGCCCGCATTGCCGCCGCTCGCGGCCGGCCTGGTGGCGGTGCTGGCGCTGTCGTGCGGGCTGCTGGCGTTCCTGCCGCGGCGCGTGGCCGCGCTGCCGGTGGCGGGGCTGTCGGTGCTGGCGTTGCCGCTGCTGTCGTCGCTGCAGTTCTATGCCGGCTACCCGCTGCGGGTGGTGACGGCCGAGGTCAGCCGCTGGCTGCTGTCGCCGGGCTTCGAGGTGGCGCGCGAAGGCGCGAGCCTGATGGTCGATGGCCGCCTGGTGATCGTCGACGCGCCCTGCTCCGGCGTGCAGATGGTCTGGCTCGGCTACTTCACGGCCTGCGCGGTGGCGCTGTGGGCCGGCCGCAGTGACCGCGGCTTCATGCGCCGGCTGCCGATGGTCGGCCTGTTCGTGCTGGCCGGCAACATCGTGCGCAACAGCGTGCTGATCGCCTTCGAGGGCGCCGGCCATCCGCTCGCGCCCTGGGCGCACAACACGCTGGGCCTGCTGGTGCTGGCGGCGGTGTGCGGCGCCATCGCCCGCCTGATGGTGCCGGTGCGCCCCGCGCCCGAACCCGCCGAAATGCCCATCGAGGGCCTGATCACCACCCAAGGAAGCCGCCATGTCGACACCGTTCTTTGAACGCTGGTTCGCCAACCATTTCATCAACCGCATCGGCCACAAGACGGCCTTCGCGCTGGCCATGGTGCTGTGCCTGCTGTGGTCGGCCGCCGCGGCGGTGCGCACGCCGGGCGAAACCGCCGCGGCCGTCGCGTCGCAGGAATGGCCGCGCGAATGGGACGGCGTTCCGCTGCGCCCGCTGGCGCTGAGCGAGGTCGAGCAGCGCTTTGCCGACCGCTTTCCCGGCGCCATCGGCCGCATGACCGACGGCACGCAGACGCTGGTGATGCGCGCCGTGGCGCAGCCCACGCGCATGCTGCACCCGGCGGTGGACTGCTACCGCGCGCTGGGCTACCGCATCGAGCAGGCCCGGCTGGAGCGCGATGCGCAGGAGCGGATGTGGCGCTGTTTTGTTGCGCAACGGCACGGCGCGCAAAAAATCCGTGTCTGCGAGCGCATCGTCGATGCCCAGGGCACGGCTTTCACTGACACTTCAGCCTGGTACTGGGCAGCGGCCAGCGGCCAGTCGCATGGGCCGTGGCAAGCGGTCACAGTGGCGAAACCCCTATGACGATCTGAGAAACGTGCCTGTGAAGAAGACCCTGCGATTTGTGCTTTTTGGCCTGCTGGCCTTGGTTGTTACTGCGTGTGTAGCTATCTTTTTGATAGTCAAGCTGGCGCTCGCGCCGGCGGCTGGCGAGTGGAGCACCACGGTGAAGGCGGGGCCGCTGAATTTCGAGATCGGCGTGCCGACGGCGGTGCGCGTGGCCACCTCGCCGTGGTTCGCGCCCTACCTGGACGGCCATTCGCTGGACACCCGCTTCGGCACCCTGCGCTTCGGCTGGAAGCCGGCCGGCGAGCTGCTCGAGATGCAGTGCGCGCCGTGCAGCGCCGACGTGCAGGCGCTGGGCACCCAGCCCATCAAGGTCGAACGCCTGGTCGCCACCGTGAAGCGCGACGGCAACACGCTCAACGGCACCTTCGAGGCCATGCCGCTGAGCACCGACACCACGCCGCTGCAGGGCCACTGGGACGGCAAGCTCGCGCCGAAGAGCCTGCAGCTCAACGCCAGCGTGCAGGACGCGCCCATCGCGCGCTGGTACGCGGTGCTGGTGCCCACGCTGCCCGAGCTGCAGCGCGCGCGCATCGGCGGCACGCTGGCGCTGCGCGGCCAGCTCGCGCTGCCCGACGCCACCTTCGCGGTGCAGCCGAACATCAGCCAGTTCACGGTGGAAGGGCTGGGCACCGAGGCCATGCTGAACGCGCGCACCAGCTGCGGTCCGTCGGCCAGGCTCACCAACGACAGCTGGCTGGCGCGCGCCGTCATCGCGGCGGAAGACCAGCGCTTCTTCACCCACACCGGCTACGACCTGACCGAGATCCTCGCGTCGATCGACAACAACCAGAAGCCCGGCCAGGTGCGCCGCGGCGGCAGCACGCTCACGCAGCAGCTGGCCAAGCTGCTGGTGACGGGCAGCGACCGCACCGCCGAGCGCAAGCTGCGCGAGCTGCTCTACGCGGTGGAAATGGAGCAGACGCTGGGCAAGGCGCGCATCCTGCAGCTGTACCTGGACAACGCACCGTGGGGCGGCAACATCTGCGGCGCCGAGGCCGCGGCGCGCCGCTACTTCAAGCGCAGCGCGCGCACGCTGGAACCGGCGCAGGCCGTGTGGCTGGCCGCCATGCTGCACAAGCCGCAGGCCGTGCTCGAACAATGGCGGCGCGACGGCCACATCGACGCCGACCGCATCAAGTGGGTGGCCGAGGGCATCCGCGGCATCAGCCGGAACCAGCGCGAAGCGCTGCTCAAGGGCGTGGCTGCGGCGAAGTTCACGGCACCGGAGGCCGCACCCTGAGAACCGCAAGAACCATCGAAACCCAATGAACACCGCAGCGCCGAGCGTCACCGACATCGAAGCCATCGAACGGGCCACCGTCAGCGCGGTCTCGCCCGACCTCACCGAGGAAATCGACGGCTGGCTGCTGCCTTTCTCGGGCGGCACCGTGAAGCGCGCCAGGTCGGCCGTGCCGCTGCACCGCAGCGCGGTCGAGCCGGCCACGCTCGACCGCATCGAGGACCGCTACGACAGCCGCCAGGTCGCGCCCGCGCTGCGGCTGGCCGACGCGCCCTGCTTCGAGGGCTTGCGCGCCGAGCTGGAGCGCCGGCACTACGTGGACGACAGCCCGACCTGCGTGCAGGCCGCCTCGACCCAGCGCATGCGCCGGCTGGTGGCGCCCGGCGCGCCGCTGGCCGACATCGACCGCGCGCCCGACGACGCCTGGGCGGCGCTGTTCCTCGGCGAGGGCTTCGACCCGGTGGACGGCGCCCACCGCGTGCGCATGCTGTCGCGCGCCAAGGGCTCGCTCTACGCCAGCGTGCGCGAGGGCGGGCGCACGGTGGCGGCGGGCGCGATGGCCTTCGGCCATGGCTGGGCCAGCGTGCACGGCATGCGCACCGACAAGGCGCAGCGCGGGCGCGGCCTGGCGGGGCGGGTGCTGGCCGGCTTCGCGCAGGCGGCGCTGGAACGCGGCTTCGAGCGGGTGTTCCTGCAGGTCGACGCGCAGAACCAGGCGGCGCTGGCGCTGTACCGCCGCGCGGGGTTCGAGACGCGATGGCAGTACAGCTACTGGCAGCGCCAGCAGTGGCCGCGATGATCCGAGTCGAGCCGAGGTGAGCCGAGTTGAATCGGGCCTGGGCTAGCTTGCCGCCGGCGGCGCCTCGCCGGCCTCGAAGCCGAATCGCACATCCTTCAACGCTCGGTCGACCAGATCGACCGGGTCGTCGAAATCCGGCGCCACCTTGATGATGCCGCGCAGGCGCTGGTCGATCAGCAGGGTCGCCAGCCCGTGCACATAGCCCCAGGCCGCGGTGATGCGCATGGCCTCGGCGGCGTTCAGCGAGACCGGCGCGTCGCCCGGGGGCTCGTCCTTGGCGCCGATGATCGCGGCCATCACGCGCATCGCCTCGCGCGCCGCCGCGTTGAGCACGGGGCGCTGCATGTCGATCATCTCATTGCGGAACATGAGGCCGAACATGGCCGGGTTGTCGTAGGCGAAGTGCACGTACGCATGGGCGATGGCGTGGCGCCGATTGCCCAGGTCGGGCGGCTCAGGGTGTGCGGCCGCGGCGTCGCGCATGGCGTCGCTCAAGCGCGCGTAGCCGACGGCGGCCAGCTCGCTCACCAGGCCGGTCATGTCGCCGAAATGGTGCTTGGGCGCGGTGTGCGACACGCCCGCTTCCCGTGCGATCGCCCGCAGGCCCAGGCCGGGGATGCCGTCGCGCAGCAGCACGGCTTCGGCCGCGGCCAGCAGGGCTTCGGGCAGCGAGCCGTGGTGATAGCGCTTGGTCGGGGCGTCGGTGGTCATTCTTGAAAAACAGCGGAAAGGCAGAAGCGCTCAAAAATCTTACCACTGGAAAAATTTCTTGACTTCGATGGCGAGGCCGGAGATATTTCCACTGGAAAGATATTCGACGACACCTTCCACCGTTTCCACCGTTTCCACCGTTTCCACCGTTTCCACCGTTTCCACCGTTTCCACCGTTTCCACCGTTTCCACCGTTTCCACCGTTTCCACCGACCCTCAAGGAGCCCCGATGAACGATGCCATTCCCCGCAGCGCCCCGCCTCCCAACATGGCGCCGATCGATGTCGAGACCGACGCCGGTCCGCTGCCGCTGAAGGGCGCGCTGCCCGCCGGCCTGCGCGGCACGCTGGTGCGCAACGGGCCGAACCCGGTGCGCCCCGATCCCAAGGAGCACTGGTTCGCGGGGGACGGCATGCTGCACGCCTTCAGCATCGGCGACGGCAAGGTGCACTACCGCAACCGCTGGGTGCGCACGCAGCGCTGGCACGCGGCCGCCGAGGGCCAGGACCTGCCGGGCGGCTTCCAGGAAGCGCTCTTGAACAGCGGGCAGAAGCCGCCGCACGACGACGGCTCCGCCAACACCAACGTCATCGGCCACGCTGGCCGCGTGCTCGCGCTCGAAGAGGCGCACCTGCCGGTCGAGGTGGCGTTGCCCACGCTGGCCACGCTGGGCGCCAACGATTTCGGCGGCGGCCTGCAAGGCAGCTTCACCGCGCACCCCAAGACCGACCCGAAGACCGGCGAGCTGCTGTTCTTCGGCTACGGCACGCCGGCGCCGCTGTCCAGTGGCATGAGCTTCGGCGTGATGTCCCGCGAGGGCCGCGTCACGCGCTTCGAGCGTTTCGAGGCGCCCTACGCCAGCATGGTCCACGACTTCATGGTGACCGAGCGGCACGTGATGTTTCCCATCATGCCGCTCACCGCGAGCATGGAACGCGCGCAGAGCGGCCGCCCGCCCTACGCCTGGGAGCCAGAGCACGGCACGCGCGTGGGCCTGATGCCGCGCAATGGCAGCACGGCCGACATCGTCTGGTGGCGCGGCCCGGCCTGCTACGTGTTCCACGTCATGAACGCGTGGGAGGCCGGCGGCAGCCTGTTCGCCGACGTGGTGCAGTTCCCCACGCCGCCGCTGTTTCCGAAGCCCGACGGCTCGCCCGTGAGCGACAAGCCGCCGGTGAGCCGGCTGGTGCGCTGGCAGTTCGACCTGTCGAGCCCGGTGCACGAGTTCACGCAGACGCCGCTGGAGGAGATTCCGGGCGAGTTCCCGCGCATCGACGAGCGCTTTGCCGGCCTGCCCTACCGCCACGGCTGGTACGTGTGCCGCGGCATCGCGCAGCCGAACGAACCGCCGCGCCTCTACGCGGGGCTGGTGCACGTCGACCACACCACACCGCACCGCGACATGTACCTGTTCCCCGCGCCCGACGTGGTGTCTGAAGGCGTGTTCGTGCCGCGCGCCGCCGATGCCGAGGAAGGCGACGGCTGGCTGCTGGCCACCGTGTGGCGCGGCGCCACCGACACCAGCGACCTCGTGGTGTTCGATGCGCGCGCACTGGCCGCCGGCCCGCTGTGCGTGGCCTCGCTGCCGCACCGCGTGCCGGTCGGCTTCCACGGCAACTGGTTCGCCGCGGGCACGCAAGAAGCGGCGTCATGAGCCTGCGGCCGGCCTTCGCGCCGCGCGGCCGCCTGCGCGGCTGCACCCCCCGGGTGGCGCCGGGCGTGCGTTAGTGCCACCATGGCCGCATGACGAACGCCAATCACCATGCCAACCACCCCACCGATCCCGTCGCCACGCCGCGCGGCATCGACCACATCGTGGCCGGTGTTTCCACCAGCGACGGTGACGGCGTCAAGCTCACGCGCGTGCTGCAGCAGCCGCTGCAGAAGCGCCTCGACCCGTACCTGATGCTCGATGCCTTCGGCAGCGACAACCCGGGCGACTACATCGGCGGCTTTCCCAACCATCCGCACCGCGGCTTCGAAACCGTCACCTACATGATCGCGGGCCGCATGCGCCACCGCGACAGCGCGGGCCACGAAGGGCTGCTGGAGAACGGCGGCGTGCAATGGATGACGGCCGGGCGCGGCCTCGTGCACAGCGAACTGCCCGAGCAGGAAGAAGGGCTGATGGAAGGCTTCCAGCTGTGGCTCAACCTGCCCGCCAAGGACAAGATGCGCGAGCCCTGGTACCGCGACATCCAGAGCGAGGAGATTCCCGAGTTCACCACCACCGGCGGCGCGCACGTGCGCGTGATCGCGGGCGCGAGCCACGGCATCGAGGGTGCGGTGCGGCGCGAGCACACCGAGCCGCTGTACCTCGACATCACGCTGCCGCCCGGTGCGGAGTTCGCGCAGCCGCTGCCGGACGACCACAACGTGCTGGTCTACGTGTTCCGCGAGTCGGTGTGGATCGCGGGCAGCGAGATCCCGACGCGCCGCATGGCCATCCTGGCCAACGACGCGGCAAGCGACGGCGTGGTGCTGCGCGCCGGCGCGACCAACCACAGCCCGGCGCGCGCGCTGCTCATCGCGGGCCGGCCGCTGCACGAGCCCATCGCGCAGTACGGGCCCTTCGTGATGAACACGCAGGAGCAGGTCAAGCAGGCGGTGCACGACTTCCAGAACGGCAAGCTGGGCTGAACCCGCGGGTCCGCGAGCCGAGGCGGCGCCGCTGTAGTTGCCCGCCTACCGCAAGTCGGCATCGGCCCCGCACGCGGCCCGCCGCGCGGGCTGCCTAGATTGCGGCATGACCCCCACGATCCGAAAAGGACAGGCGCCCGAAACGCTGCAGCGCGCCGAGTTCCATGAACGCTTCATGCAGCCCTTCCAGGACCCGGCGTTCCAGGCCGAGGCTGGTTCGCTGCATCGCATCGAGCTGATTGCGTGGGAGGCCTACCAGGAAGGCCGCAAGGCGCCGGTCACGCGCAAGGCGGGCCCGGGCTACGCCGACCCCGACTACGACCTGTCGGTCGACTGGCTCGAGGCCAAGGCGCGCATCGACGCAGCGCAGGCCGCCTGGGGCCAGCCGCAGACGCGCTCGCGCGTGCTGCTGGTGAACGGCTCGCCGCGCAACGACGGGACCTGTCCCGGCGAGATCTCCAAGACATGGCGCCTGGCCGAGCTGGCGCGCGAGGTGCTCGAGGGCAGCGGCATCCAGGTCGACCTGCTCGACCTGAGCCTGGTCACCTCCGAATACGGCCGGCAGATCCATCCGTGCAAGGGCTGCGTTTCCACCGCCATGCCGCTGTGCCACTGGCCGTGCAGCTGCTACCCCAACCACTCGCTGCGCCAGACTGGCGACTGGATGAACGAGATCTACGAGCGCTGGGTGGCCGCGCACGGCGTGATCCTGCTCACGCCCACGCACTGGTACCAGGCCACCAGCCCGCTGAAGCTGATGATCGACCGCCTGGTGTGCGCCGACGGCGGCAACCCGGACCCCAGCAGCACGCACGGCAAGAAGCCCGAGGAAGCCAAGGCGCTCGAGCTCGAAGGCTGGGGCTACCCCAAGCACCTGGACGGGCGCGCCTACGGCGTGGTGGTGCACGGCGACGTGGCCGGCATCGAGAGCCTGCGGCGCAACCTGTGCGACTGGCTCGACTGGATGGGCCTGGTCGACGCCGGCATGCAGTCGCGGCTGGACCGCTACATCGGCTACTACGAGCCCTACGCCACCAGCCACGACGAACTCGACGCCGATGCCGACGTGCAGGAAGAAGTGCGCAACGTGGCGCGTGCCGTCGCGCGCGCGGTGGGCGAGCTGCGCGCGGGCACGCTGCAGGCACCCGACCGCGGGTTGAAGCGGCCGCGGGCGAAGTAGGAGATCGACATGGGCAGGCCCATGCGGTCGATGCCCGCGCCGCGCGGCTCATCAATCGGTTCATCAATCTTTACGCAAGCTCACGCTGGGCTAACGGGCGCGATACAGAGGTCTTCCACACTTCGTCTCACCTGCTGCCCATCGGCGGCAGTCTTCGAAAGGAAGCACTTCTCATGATCTCTCTTCGCCAACGCATCGTCTGGGCCAGCCTGCTCGGTTCGGCCGCCCTCGCCTCTTCGGGCGCTTTCGCTCAAGCGCCGGCCGCTCCCACCGCAGCCGCTCCCACCGCCGCGGTGGCCCAGGCCGACAACGCTGCCGCGCCCAAGGCGCAGCACAAGCGCATGGACCCCGCCAAGCGCATGGAGCGCATGCAGGAACACCGCGCCAAACGCATGGCCGCGCTGAAGGACAAGCTCAAGCTGAACGCGGGCCAGGAAGGCGCATGGTCGACCTTCACCACCGCCACGCAGCCGCCGGCCGGTCCGCGTCCCCGCATGGACCGCGCCGAGTACGCCAAGCTGACCACGCCGCAGCGCCTGGAACGCATGCAGACCCGCCAGGCCGAGCGCAGCGCCATGTTCGCCAAGCGCGCCGACGCCACGAAGACCTTCTACGCCACGCTGACGCCTGACCAGCAGAAGACCTTCGACACCGAGACGGCCCACTTCGGCGGCCCGCGCGGTCACCACCGTGGCCACGGCGAGCATGGCGAGCACGGTGGCGCACCGGCCGCACCCGCCAAGAGCTGAGCCCGGTCTGCCGAACAGTCGATCGTCTGATCGGCTGATAAAAAACCCCGCAGCGCGAAAGCGCGGCGGGGTTTTTCATTGGTGGCTGCCGGACGTGCCGGACGTGCCGGGCGCGCGGAACGTGCGAGTTACTTCGGCGTGCCCGTCTTGTCCGTCGGGTTCGTCACGATGTCCGGGCGCTCGCCCTTCTGGCCGAACTGCGGCTTCACCTTGCGGCCGGTCTGGCTCACCTCGGCGCGCGACATCTCGCCGGTCGGCTGCGGCATGGCGTTGGGCTGGTGGTTCACCGTGGTGGTGGCCTCGCCCTTGGGCACCATGTTGGTCGCGTTGCTGCGGTTGTGGGCGCGGGCCTCGGCCTTCACGGCTTCGCGCGAGTTGGGCATCGAGTTGTCGGGGCGCTGCGGCGGGTTGGCCACGCCGGCCGGCGTCATCGTGCTGGCCTGGCCGCCCACCGAGGGATCGGGCTGGGCCGGAATGGACGTGGTCTGCGCGGTGGCGAGGCTGGCGGCGCCCAGCAGTGCAGAGAGGACAGCTGCGTGAAAAGTGGCTTGCTTCATGGTGGGTACTCCTTGTGGCTTTGTCTCGAGATCGATGGATCGAATGGATGGAATCGGGATGAAAACGCGGGCTGCTTTCTCCAAGCCCTGAAACCACCCTAGGAGTCGCCGTTTGGCCGCGTTGTGGGGGTGCGGCAGGCCTGCTTGTGAGGGTGCGGCAGGCCCGCCTGTAGGAGCCCGCCGCCCAAGCCTGAAGGGGGCGCAAGAAGGTGGCGCGTTCCTACAGTCGGCATGCGCGGGGCACCGTACAACCGGAACAACGATGTCTTCCTCGCCCTCTTCGCCGATGTCTGCCGCCGCCGAGCTTCCCGGAACGACCTCGCTCAAGGTCATGACGGTGAACACCCACAAGGGCTTCACCGCGCTCAACCGAAAGTTCATCCTGCCGGAGCTGCGCGATGCCGTGCGCACCGTGGGCGCCGACGTGGTGTTCCTGCAGGAAGTGCTGGGCACGCATGCGCGCCACTCGCGCCGCGTGGACAACTGGCCCGAGGCGCCGCACTACGAATTCCTGGCCGACACCATGTGGCCGCAGTTCGCCTACGGGCGCAACGCGGTGTACCCGAAGGGCCACCACGGCAACGCGGTGCTGTCGAAATTCCCGATCGTGCATTTCCGCAACCACGACGTGTCGGTGAGCGGCCCCGAGAAGCGCGGCCTGCTGCATTGCGTGCTGCGCCTGCCGGGCCGCCCGGTCGACGTGCACGTGATCTGCGCGCACCTCGGCCTGGCCGAGGCGCACCGGCTGCAGCAGCTGGAGCTGCTGTGCCACATCGTGCGCGACGAGGTGCCGGGCGACGCGCCCCTCATCGTGGCGGGCGACTTCAACGACTGGCGCGGCCGCGCGCACGACATCCTGGAGAAAGGCGCCGCGCTGCGCGAGGTGTTCGTGCATGCCACCGGGCGCGCCGCCAAGACTTTTCCCGCGCGCTTTCCGGTGCTGTCGCTCGACCGCATCTACGTGCGCAACGCCGGCGTGCATGCGCCGGTGGTGCTGCCGCGGCGGCCGTGGTCGCACCTGTCCGACCACGCGCCCCTGGTGGCCAACATCGATCTCTGAGCGAATCCCATGAACAACAACCACTGGATCGGTGGCAACCGCATCGAGCTGCTGGAGAACGGCGAGCAGTTCTTTCCGCGCGTGTTCGAAGCCATCCGGCAAGCCCGGCGCGAAGCCATCGTCGAGACCTTCATCCTGTTCGAGGACAAGGTGGGCCTGCAGCTGCAGGCCGCCATGCGCGAGGCCGCGCAGCGCGGCGTGAAGGTCGACCTGATGATCGACGGCTTCGGCTCGCCCGACCTCTCGCGCGAGTTCATCGAAGGGCTGACCTCGGTGGGCGTGAAGGTGCGCGTGTTCGACCCCGGCGCGCGCTTCATGGGCCAGCGGCTCAACGTGTTCCGACGCATGCACCGCAAGATCGTGGTGATCGATGGCGAGCGCGCGTTCGTGGGTGGCATCAACTACTCGGCCGACCACCTGATGGACTTCGGCCCCAAGGCCAAGCAGGACTACGCGGTCGAGCTCACGGGCCCGATCGTCGGCGAGATCCACCAGTTCGTGCTGCGCGCCATCGCGCTCGGCGGCAAGGGCGCGGGCTGGTTCCGCCGGCGGCTGAAGCTGGCGCCCCCGGTGAAGCAGAGCCACGAAGGCGACGCCGAGCTGATGTTCGTCACGCGCGACAACCGGCGCCACACCAACGACATCGAGCGCCACTACCGCGCGGCGATCCGCTCGGCGAAAGAGCGCATCGTGATCGCCAACGCGTACTTCTTTCCGGGCTACCGCCTCATCAAGGAACTGCGCCGCGCGGCGCGCCGCGGCGTGGACGTGCGGCTCATCCTGCAGGGCGAGCCCGACATGCCGATCGTGAAGACGGCCGCCAGCATGCTGTACCACCACCTGCTGCACGCCGGCGTGCGCATCTACGAGTACTGCGAACGGCCGCTGCACGGCAAGGTCGCGCTGATGGACGACAAGTGGAGCACCGTGGGCTCGAGCAACCTCGACCCGCTGAGCCTGTCGCTGAACCTCGAGTCGAACGTGGTCGTGCGCGACGCCGCCTTCAACAGCGTGCTGTGGGAGCGCATGGACCACCTGATGCAGCACAGCTGCAAGCAGGTGCAGGCGGCCGACCTCGCGAGCGAATGGAGCGGCTGGCGGCTGGTGCGCAGCTTCTTCGTGTTCCACGCCATGCGCTGGTACCCGGCGCTGCTGGGGCGCCTGCCGCGCCATGTGCCGCGCCTCACGCCGGCCGAAGCCACCGACCTCGCGACCCGCCGCGACACCGGCCTGAGCAACCCGACCGGCGGCGCCACGCAGACGGAAGCCGCCTGAGGGGCCTGCCATGAGCGTGAGCGCGCTGTCCCGCCACTCGCGCCACCCCTGGTGGCCCTGGGCGCGGCGCGCGATGGTGTGGGGCTTCTTCGCGCTCATTGCATGGCTGCTGGTGCGCCAGGCACGCACCATCGACTGGGACGAGGTGCTGGACGCCATCGCGGCGCTGCCGGCCGCCACCCTGCTCGCGGCCGGCGCGCTGGTGGCGTGCAGCTTCGCGCTGTACAGCACCTACGACCTGCTGGGCCGCCACCTCACGCGGCACCGCCTCGGCACGGGCACGGTGATGGGCGTCACCTTCATCAGCTACGCCTTCAACCTCAACCTGGGCTCGCTGGTGGGCGGCGTGGCCTTCCGCTACCGGCTCTATTCAAGGCTGGGGCTGGGCAACCAGACCATCACGCGCGTGCTGGGCTTCAGCATGCTGACCAACTGGCTCGGCTATCTGGTGGTGGCCGGCGCGGCCTTCTGCTTCTGGCCGCTCGCGCTGCCGCCGACCTGGAAGATCGGCAACGAGGGGCTGCGCATCCTCGGCGCGGTGCTGCTCGCGGTGGCGCTGGCCTACGTGGTGCTGTGCGCGTCGGCGCGCGGTCGCGTGTGGCGCGTGCGCGGGCATGCGTTCAAGACACCCACCCTGCCGATGGCGCTGCTGCAGCTGGCGATGTCGTGCGCCAACTGGTCGCTGATCGGCGGGGTCATCTGGTTCCTGCTGCAGGGCCAGGTCGGCTATGTGCACGTGCTCGCGGTGCTGCTGGTGGCCGCGGTGGCCGGCGTGGTCACGCACGTGCCGGCGGGGCTCGGCGTGCTCGAGGCGGTGTTCGTGGCGCTGCTCGCGCACCAGGTGGCCGAGCCGCAGCTGCTGGCCGCGCTGCTGGCCTATCGCGGGCTGTATTACCTGCTGCCGCTGGTGGTGGCCACCGTCGGCTACGGCGTCGCCGAGGCGCGCGCCAGGCGGCTGCGCGCCGTGGCTTCGCCGCGCTGACGGCGCACGCAGGACTTCTTTGGCAAAAATTGCGAAATCGAAATTGTTGCAGCGCAGCAATTCGGGCTTCGGAGGCCTATAGTGGGCCGACCGCCTTCCCCTTCGTTCCCCTCACCAAGCCCCCCACATGTCGTCCCTTACCTCCGCCGCCCGCCCGGCCGACCCGCTCACGCAGTGGTTCGAGCTGGCGCTCAAGACCCACGAGATGCTGCTGTCCTCCGGCTCGGTGATCCGCATGCGGACCGAGCGCATCGCCAAGGCCGGGCTCGTGCCCAGCGCGGACGATCTCGCGGAGTTCCAGCTGATGGGCCAGGAAAAGCTCGCGGCCGCGAGCGAATCGGGCCTTGCGATGGCCCGGCAGTGGCACAGCAGCCACCTCTCGCTGGCCAACCGCGTGCTGCAGCAATGGGTGCAGAGCACCACGGCCTTCTTCTCGCTCGCGGGCAGCGTCACGCCGGCACAGGCCGCCGCCAACAGCGACGCCTTCGTGCAATCGGCCGCCGGCACCGTCGATGCCGCGAGCCGGTTTCCGGACATCGCGGCGCGCATCGCGCACGACGGCCTGGAGCCCATTCACGCCGCGGCCACGTCGAACGAGCGTCGGCTCTCCGAGCTGGCGTCCTGAAAGAAGGCTGGTTCAGCCCTTCGCGGGCACCAGCGTCAGCAGCGTGATCTCCGACGGCGCGCCGAAGCGCTTCGGCGGACCCCAGTAGCCGGTGCCCCGGCTCACATAGATCCACATGTCGTGCAGGCGGTGCAGCCCCGCCGTGAAGGGCTGCTGCATCGGCACGAACAGGTTCCACGGAAAGAACTGGCCGCCGTGCGTGTGGCCCGACAGCTGCAGCTGGTAGCCGGCCGCCGCGGCCACCGGCGCGCTGCGCGGCTGGTGCGCCAGCAGCACGCGCGTGTGCACCAGCGGCGGTGCGTCGTGCAGCGCCAGGTGCGGGTCGCTGGCGTGCGCGGCGTCGAAATGCCCGGCGGTGAAGTCGGTCACGCCGGCCAGCACCAGCGCGCTGTCGAACAGCTCCTCGTCGGTCTGCGCGCCGCGCACGTTGCGCGTCTGCAGCACCACGTGCTCGTTGAGCAGCACCTTCAGGCCGAGCCGGCGCAGCTCGTCGATCCAGGCGTGCGCGCCCGCGTAGTACTCGTGGTTGCCGGTGACCACGAAGGTGCCGTGCCGCGCGCGCAGGCCGGCCAGCGGCGCGATGTGCTCGCGCAGCTCGGCCACGGTGCCGTCGACCAGGTCGCCGGTGATCGCGATCGCGTCCGCGCCCAGGCGGTTGACCGCATCGACGATGCGCTGGATGTAGCTGTTGCGGATGGTCGGGCCCACGTGGATGTCGCTGAGCTGCGCGATCGTGAAGCCCTCGAGCGCTTGCGGCAGCCCGCGAATGGGCACGTCGACGCGCTTCACGCCGGCCGTGCGGCGCGCATTGAGGAAGCCGATGGCCGAGGTGGCCGTGGCAATGGCCAGCACTGCCAAGGCGCTCCACGGCTTCAGGCTGGCCCACTGCACCTGCACGCCGCCGGCGGCGCTGGCCAGCCAGGTCAGGCCCAGCGCCGCGTCGCGCACCAGCGTCAGCACGAACATCGACGAGAACCAGCCCATGCTGATCAGGCCGATCCAGTTCAGTGCGGTGCCGGGCGACTTGCCGCCGCTTCGCGCCAGGAAAGGCAAGGGAATGGTGAGCGCCGACACCGCGAGCGCCAGCAGCGCCAGCGGCCACGCGGGCGTGAGCACGGCCAGCGCGGGCAGCAGGCGCAGCGCGATGTAGACGTGCAACAGCGCGGTCAGGGCGCTCAGGGGACGGATCGGCATGGGGGCAATGGGTTCGGGCACTGCCCGGGATACACCACCTGCAAGGCGCATGCCGTGCATTCAAGGCATCCGGAGGCGCCGGCACCGCTATTTTTTCTATAGCGCAGCGCGCCCGGATAGCGGGCGTTTCGACCCGAAAAAGCCTTCGAAGTGTACGCCGGCCAAACGTTTGCGCCACACGATGCCGGCGCCCACTTGCGCCAGCGCCGTGCCTGCGCGCCGCTTACTGCACCGTCCGCGTGCCGGCCGAAGCCATGTCGGTGCCCGCCGGCCAGACGAAGCTGACCTTGGACGGCGCGCCCTGCAGCACGTGCAGCGGCTGCTTGAGCACCTGGTTGCCCAGGCGCGCCTCGACTTCGTAGTTGCCCGGGTCGAGCCGCGCGACCATGAACGGGCCGCCCGAGGTCACGTTGTCGATCAGCGCGGTGCCGCTGCCGTCGCGCACCGTCACGTGCACGTTGGCGGCAAAGTCGGCGCCCTTGCTGTCCTTGACCGCGAATTCGAGCGTGGCGGGCCAGCGCGGCGACACCGTTTCCATCAGCTGGGCTTCATCGCTGCCGATGCCGCCGCTCATGTACTCGATGCCGTGCGACATGAAGATCGGCGGATTCACCGCCGCCTGCGCCGACGCAACCGCCGACAGCGCGCCGAGCAGCACGGCGCCGCAGAAGGCCGCGGCCGCCAGCGGGCGCATGCGCGATGGGGAACGGGGGAGCGGGGAAGTCATGGTCTGGGTCCTTTCCTGGTCGTCGTGGCGAGAAGCCACGGTGCCACTGTGCGGCGCTTGGCTTAGGAAAGGCTGACCTGCTGCCTGAACCGGAGTACCCGGAGGGCCGGAAGGCCCCCCGTGCTCAGCGCAGCGGCGAGGTCTGCGCCAGCGTCTGCGCCAGCGGCGGCGTGACCGAGGCCATGTCGAAGTTCGACGGCCAGACGAAAGAGGCCCGTGCCGGCATGCCGGCGATCACCACCAGCGACTGCGTCAGCGTGAGGCCGCCGAGCGTCACGTTCACGTCGTAGGCGCCCGGGTTCAGGCGCGCGAGCATGTAGGGCGACCTGGTCTGCACGTCCATCACCACCTGGCCGGTGTATTTCTGGCGGACCTCGACCGCGGCCTGCGCCGGAAAGCCGCCCTGCTGCGCGCCCTTGCCGTCGCTCACGCCGAGGGCGATGGTGGCGGCCCAGCGCGGCGAGACCATTTCCATGAAGGCGGCCTCGTCGCGCGCGGCGCCGCCGCACATGTATTCGATGCCCTGCGCCACCTGGATGGGCGGGTTGGAGAACGCATGGGCCGACGTGAAGGCCCCGAGGAATGCTGCTGTGCCGCCCAAAACCAGCGCGGCCAGCGGCCGGCGGAGACGTGAAGGGTTCATTGCTGTGTGGTCCTCGATCTTGCGTGACGTGAAATCCGACGAGGATTTTGCTTAGCAAGAGTCGGGCTAGATATAGCGTTTACGAGGAACGATCTGCGGAATCAAGTTGAATGCTATTGTTTTCATAGCATATGACGTCCGTGTGACGTGGGTGTTGGCTACTTTTGTTCACAACCCTCAGGCAAACCCTCATGCGCCCTGGTCTGCGGTGTTTTCGGGACGGATTCCGCCGGCGTGCATGGCGCACGCCTACATCTGTGCATCGCGCCGGCGGATATGAACGGTTGAACGCACACAAGGAGCTTCAGCCATGACCCTCGAAACGACGATCAACGAGTTCAAGAAAGTCGATGCGGCGCGCGCCGACTACCCCGGCGAGCACCTCGCCGTGCTGGGCGCGGGCGTGTTGCTGCTGCTGGCGGCGGGCCGCAGCCGCTCGTTCCTGGCGCGCATCGTGGTCGGCGCGGCCGGCGGCGCGCTGATCGGCCGCGCGGCAAGCGGCACCGGCGGTCTCGCCAAGCTGGCGGGCGCACTGCAGGCGGGAGGCTGGGCATGGCCGCGCCGCTGAACACGCGGGCCGCTGCCGCCCCCGCACCCGCCGCCGGGCCCGAGCGCTACTGGCCGCTGTGCCTGGCGGTGGCGCTGCTGGCGATGTTCCTGTTCTACGTGACGCTCCAGGGCCTGGTGCGCGAGAGCGCCGCGCGCGCGGCGGCCCTGCTCGCCCCGCCGCCGGTCGCCGAGGCGCCAGCCGCGCCGATGGCGCCGATGGAGCGCTTCGAGCCCCTGCCGCCGGTGCAGGCCACGGCTGTGCGCGCCGCGGCGCCGGCCGTGCTGGCCACGCCGCCCGCCGTCGTGCACGCCAAGGCCGTGCCCGCCGTCGTCGAGGTGACCAAGTGCGCCACGCCGACCGGCGAAGCCGCCTATTCCGACGGCCCCTGCCCCGAAGGTTCGCGCGCGACCACGCTGCGCCTGCCGCGCGACCTGAACGTCGCGACCAGCATGTAACTGGCCTGTCAGCCTGCAGGCGCGGGCCGCACCACCACGGCCCCGTCCTGCATATCGACCTCCAGCAGCGCGCCGTCGGCCACCGGCCCGAACATCGTTCGCGCCACCGCGGCCACCACCAGCTGCTCGACCGCGCGCTGCAGCGGCCGCGCCCCGTACGCCGGGCTGAAGCCCTTGTCCGCGACGAACGCGACCAGCGCCGGCGAGAACGCCAGCCGCACGCCGCGGCGAACCAGCCCTTCGCGCTGCGCGATCGCCTGCAGTTCCTGCACCGCGATCGCCTCGATGGCCGTGCGCGTGAGCGGCGCAAAAGGCACCACGCGGTCGATGCGGTTGAAGAACTCCGGCCGGAAGAACTGCCGGATGTCGTGAATGGTGCTGTCGCCGCCGCCTTCCGGCGTCTCCTGCGCGAACCCCAGCGACGCTCCGTGGCGCACGCCCAGGTTGGTGGTCATCACGATCACCGTGCTGCGGAAGTCGGTCATGCGCCCGCGGCTGTCGCGCAGGCGGCCTTCGTCGAGCACCGTGAGCAGCAGGTCGAACACCGACGGGTCGGCCTTCTCGATCTCGTCGAGCAGCACCACCGAGAACGGCTGCTGCCGCACATGCTCCACCAGCTTGCCCGGCCGCGCGCCGGTGCCGATGAGCCGCGCGATCTGGAACGCGTGCTGGAACTCGCTCATGTCGATGCGGAACAGCGGGTCGGCCGCGGCGCCCGGGCCGCCGGCCCCGTGGGTATCGCCGGCGCCGAAGAAGTAGCGCGCCAGCGCCTTGGCCGCGGCCGTCTTTCCGACGCCGGTCGGCCCCGCGAACAGCAGCGTGGCAATCGGCTTGGCCGGGTCGTTCAGGCCGGCCTTGAACAGGTACACCACGTCCTTCAGGTGCCCGACGGCCGTGTCCTGGCCGAACAGCTTCTGCGCGAAGAAGGCATGCACCTGCGCCTCGTCCAGCGGCTGGTCGTCGCGCAGGAAGGTCTCGGGCAGGCCGGTGCTCTTCGCGAAATGCGCGATGGCCGCGGTTTCCGTCACCACGCCCGACTGCGCCGCCAGCGCCTCGCGCACGCAGTCGCCGAAGAAGCGCACCGCCTTGCCCGGGAAGCGCTCGTAGCGCACGTAGCGCTGCAGCAGGCGGTAGCCGGTGTCCAGCGCCTGGCGCTCGATGTCGACCGACAGCGCGCCCTTCGCATGGCCCGCGAACAGCTCGAGCACGCGGCGCGCGCGCAGGTTGTCCATCTCGGGCAGGTGCAAGGTCTCGAAGCAGTCGATGAAGCCGGGCAGCCGCTGGCGCGCGGTTTCCAGCTCGCTCGGGTTGGCCTCGCCCACCAGGCGCAGCGTGCCGCGGCGCAGCGCGGGCAGCAGGTAGGCGGCCATCGAGTCCTCGGCGCTCTGGCCGCCGATCTGCAGCAGGTTGACGAAGTCGGTCACCCACAGCAGGCCGTCGGCCAGGTCCAGCCATTGCACGGTCTGGTCGCACAGCGCCTGCCATTCGCCCAGGTACTTGGCGCGGCCGATCAGGCGCTCGGCGTGGCTGCGCCAGAAGGTGGGCGGCGCGTCGTGCCCGGTGGTGAGCCGGTGCGCCTTGCGGATCGCCTCCAGGATCACCACGCTCTTGCCCACGCCCGGCTCGCCCACCAGCAGCAGGTTGCCGCGGCGCGCCAGCCGCGCGGCGATCTCGTCGACCAGCGCGCCCTGCTCCCACGCCACTTCGGGGAACACGTGCAGGCCGCGGCGCGCGCCGGTCTCGGGCAGGCGGTCAGCCACGGCCTGGAGCTGCTCGCAGGTTTCGCGCAGGTGGCGCGGCACCTGCTGCCTGCTGCTCGCGCGGTCGTCGCGCCGCACGTCGATCTGGTCGAGCCACGGCGCCGAGGGCATCAGGTAGCGCTGCGCCGCCTCGGGCGAGACGCCGTCCAGGCATTCGCGCGTGTAGTGCTCGATCAGCACCTGCAGCTGCGCGTCGTCGTAGTAGTAGAAGCTCTGGTCCAGCCAGGGCAGGTAGCACTTGGCGTAGCCGTCTTCCTCGTTCTGGCCGAACACGGCGGCCACGTGGAAGTCGGTGGCGCGGGGCTCGGGGAAGTTGCCCTTGTCCGTGCGGTGCGCCAGGCTCACCGACACGTGCACCAGCTTGAGCCGCGCGTCGTCGATGTCGGGCTCGGGCACGTAGCCGTCGCGCTCGCGTTCACGCTGCAGCGTCTCGGCCAGCGCGGCCTTCACGCGGCGCGCGCTGCGCTCGATCACCTGGTAGTCGGTGCCGAGCAGGATGCCGCAGACGGACGTGTCGTCGAGCTGCCAGCACACGAGGGGGTACGAAAGCGTGGCCATGCGTGGGTGTCGATATCTCAGTCTTGCGCGGCGCGGCCGTCCCACAGCAGCAGGCGCCAGTCGTCCTCGCTGAGCGGGCCGTTGAACTTGCGCACCCGGCCGGAGCGCAGGTCGGTCAGGCGGCGGTGGTCGCCGGGGCGCGCGGGCTCCAGGCGCAGGCGCACGATCTCGGTGGGCAGCACGGGCGCCGTGCCGCTGTCGTCGTTGTCTTCGCTGTCCTCGTTGTCTTCACCGTCCATCGGCAGCAGCCGCACGGCGAGCGGCAGCGGCCGGTCGTCGCCCACGTACCAGAGGTGGATGCCGCACTCGCCGCCGAAGGCATCGCGCAGGCCGACGCCTTCGAAGCAGCGCATGCCGGCGCGCGGCGACGCCAGCTCGTGCACGTCGAGCTGCGCGATCAGCGCGGCGTAGTCGGCCCAGGCGGCTTTCACCGCGAGCTCGCCCGCGCCCGTCTGCAGCGGCACGATCTCCAGGCCCACCCGCTCGATGCCGTGCCGCGCGAGGCTGTCGGCGCGGCGCGCGAGCTGGTCGATTTCCAGTTGCCAGCGCACCAGTTCGGCGTCGGCGCCGCGCAGCGGCTGCGAGCCCGCCAGCAGCTGCTCGAAGAGTTCGTGGATGTCGTGCTGCGCCGCCAGCATGTCGGTCATGGGGCGACCCATGAAGCGCCAGTCGCGCGCACGCGGCGGCAGCTGCTTCACCGCGCGCACCGGCGCGGCGCGGCGCTCCGACAGGTCCCAGCTGCGCCGCGCGAGCACTTCGCGCAGCGGGTCGAGCCGCACCTGCAGCGCGCGCAGCGCCAGCGCGTCGGCCTCGGGCGGGCCGGTGTCGATCTGCGCGCGCAGGCGCTCGTGCAGCGCGTCGGCCGTGGCCGCGAGCTGCCGGTAGCCCGCCGCGCCCGTGTCCTCGGGCAGCAAGACCGTGCGCTGGCGGGCGTAGTCGAGCAGCGTGGCGCGCGTGGCAAGGCCGCCGTCGCCGAGCGCCGTGTCGAAGGCCACGTCGAGCAGCATCGGCTGGCCGCTGTGCGACGCGGCCAGCCGCTGCGCGATCGGCCGCGTCAGCGCGCGCTCGATGCCGCGCTTCAGTGCGCGCGCGCCCAGCGCCTCGTCGTGGCCGAGGCGCGCGAGATGGTCGAGCGCTTCGGCCGACACGTTCAGGAAGGTCAGCCGCCGCACGAAGCCGTCGCGCGCGAGCACGCGCTCCAGCTGCAGCCGCGCGATGGCTGCGATGTCTTGCGCCGACAGCGGCGTGAAGCCGACCACCTGGTCGATGCGGTTCAGGAATTCGGGCCGGAAGAAGCGCTCCACCGCCTCGCGGTAGGTGTGCGCCACGTCGGCCGCCTGCCGCACGAAGCCGGTGTGGCGGCTCGCCGCACCGGCGCCCAGGTTCGAGGTGAGCACCACCACGCACTGCGAGAAGTCGGTGGTGCGGCCCAGCGCGTCGGTCAGCCGGCCTTCGCCGAGCACCTGCAGCAGCAGGTCGTGCACCGAGGGGTGCGCCTTCTCGATCTCGTCGAGCAGCAGCACGCAGGCGCGGCGCTGGCGCACGGCCGCGGTGAGCTGGCCGTCGGGCCGGTGCGCATCGCCGATGAGCCGGCCGGCGGCGTCGCCGTCGACGTACTCGTTCATGTCGAAGCGCACCAGGCCGCCTTCGTCCTCGAACAGGAAGTCGGCCAGCAGCTTGGCGGCCTCGCTCTTGCCGACGCCGGTCGGGCCGATGAACAGCAGCGACGACAGCGGCTTGCCCGGCGCCGCCAGCCCCGACTTCACGAGCGCCACCACGTCGACCAGCTGCGCGCGCGCCTCGGGTTGGCCGATCAGCCGCGCCGCGAAATGCGCCGCGGCCTCGGCCGGCGCCAGGCCGACCTGGCGCGAGAACAGCTTCTCGCGGAAATGGTACGTGGCCGTGTACGCGGCCAGCACCTCCGCGCGGCCGACCTCGCCGCGCGCATGACGCACGGCCAGCCGGTCGAGCAGGCGGATCGCCGAGCCGGGCAGCACCTCGTCGGCGGCGAAGCGGCGCTCCATCTTCAGCAGCTCGGCCACGGCGCCGGCGCCGATGCGGCACGCGTGCTGCTGCTCGAGCTCGGCGCGGTGCCAGTTGACGATGCGGATGGCCGTGGCGCGCGGCGGCGGTTCCACGCGGATCACGCGGAACAGGTCGGCGAAGCGGCGGTCGCGCTGCTGCACCTTCTGCCATGCCTCGGGCGTGGCCTCGCCGATCATGGTGAACGCGCGCTTTTCGAGCAGCGGGCGCAGCACGTCGGCCAGCGTCAGCGTGTTCTGCGCGCTCTTGCCGATCGACAGCAGCGCGACCAGGTTGTCGCAGTACAGGTGGTCGGGCTTGGCGATGCGGAACTCGTCGCGCAGGCGGAACTGCAGGTGCTGCAGCAGCACGGCCATGCGGCGCTGCCACTGGCCGATGACGCTCATGCCCGAGATCACGCGCATCGGGTCGAGGTGCCAGGTCTTCTGCAGGCGCTCGCGGTCGCGGCCGGTCTCGCTGTCGATGTAGCGGCGCAGCGCGCCGTGCACCAGCGCCGTCTTGCCGGCGCCGCGCGGGCCCACGAGCACGATCGCCCCGGCACCACCGTCACCGTCACCGCTGCTGCTGCTGCTGCCGCTGCCGCTGCCGGTGCGGTAGATGGCGCGGCCCAGTTCCTCGACCATGTCGTCGCGCAGGATCGCCCGCGTGAGCGCGTCGGGGTACAGGTCGTTCAGGTCGAGCGCGGCGCGCGCCATCTCGCTCGGGCCGTCGCCGATGCCGTCGTCGCGCAGCGCGCTGCGCCGGTCGTGGTCGCTCTCGAACGGAAAGCGGCCGTGCGCCAGGTGCAGCGAGAGCTCGAGCTCGCCGAGTTCGTCGTTCGGCGCGGCCAGGTAGCGCTGCGGGTCGAACGCATCGCCCAGGTCCTTGCGCTTGTCGCGGAACCAGGCCTGCAGGGCGGCCACCAGGCGCTCGGTGCGCTGGGCCTTGTCGAGCTGCGATTCGCCCAGGTCGGCCACCATGCCGTCGAGCTGCGGCAGGCAGGCGTAGCGCCGCCCGGCCACGCTGAAATGCGCGGCCGCGAACGCGCCCTCGACCCAGCGGCGGCCGCTGTCGAAGCCCAGCGGCACGAACTCGAAGCGCAGCTCGGGCGCAAAGCCCAGCCACAGGCGCTCGTCGAGCGTGGTGCGCGAACTGCGCGTGCCCTGGAAGTGGCGCACCACGGCCTGGCGCAGCTTGTTCAATGCCGCCTCGTAGCGCCCGGCCGTGGCCTCGATTTCCGGCAGGAACAGGCAGCGCAGCCGGAAGCCCGCTTCCTTGCGGTGCGTGACGAAGACCGGAACGCGCAAGCTGCCCTGGCGGCTCATCAGTCGTCCTCCCCGAGCAGCATGCGGTCCATGAGCGCGTCGAACTGACTGTCGAGCAGGCGCTTCCAGGCGGGCTCGTCGGGGAACGGGCTGCGCCAGTCGGCGTGCGGGTCGCTCAGCACGCCCTGCTTGAGCAGCCGGTGCACCGGCCGGCTGTCGAAGAAATGCTGGCGGTGCACGTTGGCGGGCGTCTCGAAGCCCGACAGCGGGGTGTTGCGCACGGAGACCCAGGCGTCCGACTTGCGGTCGCCTTCCCAGATGCGCCACACGCCGCTTTCGCGGCGGAAGTAGTCGAACACCGCCGGGCCTTTCAGCTCGATCTCGAAGCCGACGACCAGGCTCTTGCGGCTCGAGGTCTGCGGCCAGGGGAACTTCAGGTACGGGCTGGGCGCTGTCTCTTCGTCGCGCTTGTCTTCGCGTTTGTCTTCACGCTTCTTTTCGGCCGCGGCTTCTTCCGCCCCGGCCGCGCGCGGCGACGGCTTGTGGGGCTCGTCGCCCAGCCGCACCACCTGCGAACGGAGCTCGAAACCCGCGAGCGTGGCCAGCCCGCTCCACGCGGCATGCAGCGTGGCCACCAGCGCCGGCGCGGCGTACAGCCCGACGGTGCAGACGCTGCTGTCGGGCCGCACCACGTGGAATGCGCGCTGCTTGAAGTCGCTGAAGCGCGTGCGCCATGCCGCCAGGTCGGGCGGCGCGTCGGCCTCGCCGACCAGCGCCAGCAGGGCCTGTCCTTCCAGCTCGATGATTTCGGCGAACAGGCCCTGCGCCTGCTGCTGCACGGCGGCGAGTTCGCGCGCGCGGGCGGCGTGCGCCGTGCCGTCCCAGTGCGGCAGCTGCGGCGCGCGCTGGCGCTTCTTCTCGTGGCGGCGGCGCTCATGGTCGAGGCGGAACAGCTGGTTCACCAGGTTCACGTACAGCGGGCCTTCGGTCACGCGCTGCCAGTGGCGGCGCGCCTCGGCCAGCGCGTCGGCCGTGAGCAGCGGCGTGTTGTCGACCGCGCGCTGCAGCAGCTCGGTGCGCACGTCCAGCGCCTGGCCCGCGCTGGCGCCGGCGCCCACCTTCACCGCCAGCGGCGTCACGTACGCATGCGGCGACAGCGCATGCGCCAGCGGCAGCAGCAGCTCGCGGCGCAGCACGCGCTGCACGTCGCGCGCGCCGTAACGCACGTCGCCGGGCAGCGTGGCCAGGTGCGCGGCCACGCCGGCGTCGAGCGTCAGCTCGGCGCTGCGCTCGAGCAGGCCTTCGCGCTGGCGCATCAGCGCCATCTCGCGCCCGAAGATCGGCGCGCGCTCGGCGGCCGACAGCGTGGCGAACGGCACGATGTGGTCGATGCGGTTGAAAAGCTCGGGCCGGAAGGCCTGCTGCACCGCCTGCTCGAAATGGCTGCGCGGGTCGCCGCGCTGCGCGCCCAGGCCCATCGGCGTGCGCTGCATCACCTCGGCGCCGAGGTTCGAGGTCATCACCACGAAGCTGCCGCAGAAGTTGGCCGTGAGCCCGTCGCCGCCGGTCAGCCGGCCCTCGCCCAGCACCTGCAGCAGCAGGTCGAAG
The DNA here is from genome assembly GCF_900112425.1 of Variovorax sp. OK212. Lineage (GTDB taxonomy): Bacteria > Pseudomonadota > Gammaproteobacteria > Burkholderiales > Burkholderiaceae_C > Variovorax. Next base: position 94,586 of record NZ_FOLP01000005.1, read on the forward strand.
AAGCTGGGGTGCGCCTTCTCGAGCTCGTCGAACAGCACCACCGAGAACGGCTGGCGCCGCACCGCGCCGATCAGCACGCCCTCGTCGCCGCCCAGGTCGCCGAGCAGGCGCAGCACCGCCACCGGGTCGGCGTACTCGCTCATGTCGATGCGGATCATGCGGCGCGCGTCGCCGAACATGAACTCGGCCAGCGCCTTGGCCGTCTCGGTCTTGCCCACGCCCGTGGGGCCGATCAGCAGCATCGACGCGATCGGCTTGCCGCTGCGCGCGAGGCCGGCCTTGGTGGCGACCAGCAGGTTGGTGACCACCGAGAGCGCGTCGGGCTGGCCGAACAGGCGGCGGCGGAAGAAGCCGTCGACCTCGTCGAGCGACAACGGCAGGCGCGCGTCGAGCATGCGCCGCGGCATGCCGGTCTCGGCGCAGAACGCGGCTATCGCGTCGTCGCGGCCGATCACCGCGCCCGGCTGGCCGCGCACATGCAGGATCAGTTCCTCGAAGAAGCGGATGCCCTTGCCCGGAAAGCCCGAGTAAGGCGAGAAGCGGCGCTGCAGCGCGATGAGCTCCGACACCGCCTCGGGCGACACCGCCACGCGGTGCTCGGCCGCCAGCGCGGCCACCGCGGCGAGCATCGTGCGCTCCTGCTCCGCCTCGGGCTGCTCGGGCAGGCGCACCGCCTGGAACAGCGCCGAGAAACCGGGGCTGCGCAGGTCGATGGTCGACAGCTCGGCAGGCGTGGCCTCGGCCAGCAGCATCAGCTGGCCGCGCGCCAGCGGCTCGCGCAGCGCGTCGCCCAGGCTGACGCTGTTGCCCTGGTACTGGCCCACCTCGAACAGCTCCGACAGGTGGCCCACGTACAGCGCCACGTTGCGCTCGGCCAGCTCGCGGCACAGCGCGGTCAGCGCCTGCTGCCAGCTGCCGTCGCGCGTGAGGCCCTGGATGAGCCGCGCCGCGCTGGTTTCCCACGGCACGCCGGCGGCGCGGTCGCGGCGCTCGCGCGCGTACTGGTGCATGAGCGCCGTCTTGCCGCTGCTCTCGGCGCCGATGACCAGCACGCTGCGCGCAAAGCGCCCTTCCGCGGCGCGGCCCATGGCCTTCAGCGGTTCGGCGAGGCCGATGGCCGTGCGCGTCCCCGTGCTCATCTCGTTGGCCACCGCGGGCAGCAGCGGCTCGGCGCGCTCGTTCTTCAGGCGGCGCAGCGCCTCGGCGCTGTGGAACACGAGGTCGAGCGGCAGCTGCGCCAGCTCGACCTGCTCGAACCACTGCGCCGCCACCTGCCGCCGCACGTCGGCCTGCCGGCCGCTGCGGCGATGCTCCAGCACCACCGCCTCGACCACCGCGTCGCGCAGGCGCTCGGCCTCGGCGAGGGTGACGATGCCGAGCGCGGGCACGTAGCCGATGCAGGGCGTATTGGCGGGGCCGGTGGAAAGGAAGGCAATGTGGCGGCAGCGGCGCGCGGGTTGCAGCAGCGGGTCGCGGCCGCCGGGAATGTCGACCTCGATCTCGTGCCGCTCGAAGGCCTGCGGATCGTTGATCTGCACGGCCTCGAGGTAGCGGCCCTTGTCGATCAGGTGCGACTGCACCGCCTGCGTCATGCGCCGCGCCATCGCCTGCGCGCTGCTGCCGAGCCACGCCATCCCGGGAAAGGCCAGCGACGTGACGACGCTCTCGCCGGCCACGGTGGTCAGTTCGAAGAAGGCGAGGCTGGAGGGAATGGCAGGGGTCCTGTGCGCGAACGAAATTGGCGCAGATTCTGCCTCATGGTTTTTGCAGTGGCCGCAATGCAAAACGCCCGGCGGGGCCGGGCGTTTTGAATGAATGCGAAGGTTCGCGCAATTACACGTCGATGTTCGCCGCGCGCAGCGCGTTCTGCTCGATGAACTCGCGGCGCGGTTCCACCTCGTCGCCCATCAGCATCGTGAACACGCGGTCGGCTTCGATCGCGTCGTCGATCTGCACGCGCAGCAGGCGGCGCACGGTCGGGTCCATGGTGGTTTCCCACAGCTGCTCGGGGTTCATTTCGCCCAGGCCCTTGTAGCGCTGGCGCGAGGTGGCGCGCTCGGCTTCGCCGATCAACCACTTCATGGCCTGGCGGAAGTCGTCGACCTTTTCTTCCTTGCCGCGTTCGCCTTCGCCGCGCCGCACCAGCGCGCCTTCGGGGCTCAGCAGGCCGCGGAAGGTGTTGGCGGCTTCGGCCAGGGCTGCGTAGTCGGCGCCGTGCACGAAGTCCTGCGTGATCACGCTGCTCTTGATGTTGCCGTGGTGGCGGCGGCTGATGCGCAGCAGCGGCTTGTCGGTGCGCGCGTCGAACTCGTGGCTCACCTCGGCCGGAATGCCGGTGGTGTTGAGCTCGCGCAGCTTGGACTGCAGCGCCACGGCCGAGGCCGAGGCGGCGGGCGTGGTGTCGAGGTCGAGCGCCACGCCGTCGGCAATGGCGCGCAGCGCCTCGGCGTCCATGAAGTTGCGCAGGCGCGCAATGACGGCCTCGGCCACCTGGTGCTTGCGCGCCAGCTCGCCCAAGGTGTCGCCGCTGAGCGTGGTGGAGTTGGCGCCGCCGGTCTGCAGGCTCGCGTCCTTCAGGGCCACCTTGAGCAGGAAGGCGTCGAGCGCGGGGCCGTCCTTCAGGTACTGCTCTTCCTTGCCGACCTTCACCTTGTACAGCGGCGGCTGTGCGATGTAGATGTGGCCGCGCTCGACCAGCTCGGGCATCTGGCGGTAGAAGAAGGTCAGCAGCAGCGTGCGGATGTGGGCGCCGTCGACGTCGGCGTCGGTCATGATGATGATGCGGTGGTAGCGCAGCTTGGCGACGTTGAAGTCGTCCGCGCCGCCGCCCGCGGTGGTGGCGCCGGCGCGGCCGATGCCGGTGCCCAGCGCGGTGATCATCGTGAGAATTTCGTTGCTGGTGAGCAGCTTCTCGTAGCGCGCCTTCTCCACATTCAGGATCTTGCCGCGCAGCGGCAGGATGGCCTGGAACTTCCGGTCGCGGCCCTGCTTGGCGGAACCGCCGGCGGAGTCACCCTCCACCAGGTAGACCTCGCACAGGGCGGGGTCCTTTTCCTGGCAGTCGGCCAGCTTGCCGGGCAGGCCCATGCCGTCGAGCACGCCCTTGCGGCGCGTCATTTCGCGGGCCTTGCGGGCCGCTTCGCGGGCGCGGGCGGCCTCGACGATCTTGCCGCAGATGATCTTGGCGTCGTTCGGGCGCTCCTGCAGGTAGTCGGTCAGCAGGCGTCCGACGATGTCTTCCACCGGCGCGCGCACTTCGCTGGACACCAGCTTGTCCTTGGTCTGGCTGGAGAACTTGGGCTCGGGCACCTTCACGCTCAGCACGCAGCACAGGCCTTCGCGCATGTCGTCGCCGGTGACTTCGACCTTGGCTTTCTTGGCGAACTCGTGCTCTTCGATGTACTTGTTGATGACGCGGGTCATCGCGGCGCGCAGGCCGGTCAGGTGGGTGCCGCCGTCACGCTGGGGGATGTTGTTGGTGAAACACAGCACCTGCTCGTTGTAGCCGCTGTTCCACTGCATCGCCACTTCCACGCCGATGTGCGTGCCGGGAATGCCGCCGTAGGTTTCGGCCGGCTTCTCGCCCTCTGCGTAGAACGAGTTCGGGTGCAGGACGGTCTTGCCCTTGTTGATGAACTCCACGAAGCCGCGCACGCCGCCGGCGCCCGAGAAGTCGTCTTCCTTGCCGCTGCGCTCGTCCTTCAGGCGGATGCGCACGCCGTTGTTCAGGAAGCTCAGCTCGCGCAGGCGCTTGGAGAGGATTTCGTAGTGGAAATCGTTGTTCTCCTTGAAGATCTCGGTGTCCGGCAGGAAGTGCACCTCGGTGCCGCGCTTGTCGGTGTCGCCGATGATCTTCATGGGCGAGACTTCGACGCCCTGCACCGTCTCCAGCAGGCGGTCCTGCACGAAGCCGCGGCTGAACTGCAGTTCGTGGATCTTGCCTTCGCGGCGCACCACCAGGCGCAGCATGACGCTCAGCGCGTTCACGCAGGACACGCCCACGCCGTGCAGGCCGCCCGACACCTTGTAGCTGTTCTGGTTGAACTTGCCGCCGGCGTGCAGTTCGGTGAGCGCGATTTCAGCGGCCGAGCGCTTGGGCTCGTGCTTGTCGTCCATCTTCACGCCGGTGGGAATGCCGCGGCCGTTGTCGGTGACGCTGATGGAGTTGTCGGTGTGGATGGTCACGACGATGTCGTCGCAATGGCCCGCCAGCGCCTCGTCGATGGAGTTGTCCACCACCTCGAACACCAGGTGGTGCAGGCCGGTGCCGTCGGAGGTGTCGCCGATGTACATGCCGGGGCGCTTGCGCACGGCTTCAAGCCCTTCGAGGATCGTGATCGAGCCTTCGCCGTAGCTGGTGTCGGCGGCAATGACTTCGGGCGGCACGACCTGCACTTCAGGCGTGTAGACCGGCTCGGTGTGCGGCACTTCGGGCTTGTTTTCTTCAGCACTCATTCGGATATTCCTCTGTCTCTCACGGCATTCACCGTGATTTTTCGGGCTCTCAAAAGCTCAATTTGCCGCCTCTTGAAAGCGCAAACCCGCGGAGGGCCGCGGGCTGCGTGCGCAAGGCGCTTCGGGGTCTGTCTGCTAGATACGCATCGGCATCACGACGTACTTGAAGGATGCGTTCTCGGGGATGGTCAGCAAGGCCGAACTGTTGGAGTCGGCCAGGTCGAGCTTGACCATGTCCTGGTCCATGTTCGACAGCGCGTCGATCAGGTAGGTGACGTTGAAGCCGATCTCGATGCTGTCGCCACCGTAGTCGATGTCGAGCTCGTCCTGGGCTTCTTCCTGCTCGGCGTTGTTCGACGCGATGCGCAGTGTGCCCGGCTCGATGTTCAGGCGCACGCCCTTGAACTTCTCGCTGGTCAGGATGGCGGTGCGCTGCAGGCTGGCCAGCAGCGGCGCGCGGCCGAGCGTGACGGTGTTCTTGTGGTTCTTCGGGATGACGCGGTTGTAGTCGGGGAACTTGCCCTCGACCAGCTTGGTCACGAATTCCATGCCGCCGAAGCTGAACTTGGCCTGGTTGTTGGCGAACTGCATCTCGATGGCGCCTTCGGCGTCGGACAGCAGGCGCTGCATTTCGAGCACGGTCTTGCGCGGCAGGATCACTTCCTGGCGCGGCACTTCGACGTCGAGCGTGGCCGACGAAAACGCCAGGCGGTGGCCGTCGGTGGCCACCAGGCTCAGCTGCTTGCCTTCGGCCACGAACAGGATGCCGTTCAGGTAGTAGCGGATGTCGTGCACGGCCATCGCGAAGGAGACCTGCGAGAGCAGGTCCTTCAGCGTCTTCTGCGGCACGCTGAACACGGGGCCGAAATTGGCGGCTTCCTGCACCAGCGGAAAGTCTTCGGCGGGCAGCGACTGCAGCGTGAAGCGGCTCTTGCCGCCCTTGAGCACGAGCTTGCTGGCGCTGGACTCGAGACTCACGGTCTGGTCGGCCGGCATGGTGCGCAGGATGTCGATGAGCTTGCGCGCGCCGATGGTGGTGGTGAAGTTGCCTTCGTCACCGCCCAGTTCGGCGGTGGTGCGGATCTGGATTTCGAGGTCGCTGGTGGTCAGCTGCAGCTGGCCGCCGGTCTTGCGGATCAGCACGTTCGCCAGGATGGGCAGGGTGTGACGCCGTTCCACGATGCCCGCCACCGACTGCAGCGCGGCGAGGACTTTGTCTTGGTTTGCCTTCAAAACGATCATGTCTTCTTCCTCTTCTCTTATCTCTTTGAATCAGCTTGTAAGGGCGCCATTCTCCGCTGTCGCGAGGGGCACCTTCGATGACATCCGGCTTCTTCTTCAGCCCTTGAGCGTCTGTTCGAGCACGTGGAGCTGCTGGTTGAGTTCGGTGAGCTGCTGGCGCTCGCCCGAAATCTTGCGCACCGCGTGCAGCACCGTCGTGTGATCGCGCCCGCCGAACAGCTCGCCGATTTCCGGCAGGCTCTTCTGCGTGAGCTCCTTGGCCAGGTACATCGCGATCTGCCGCGGCCGCGCAATGCTGGCCGGGCGCTTCTTGCTGTACATGTCGGCGACCTTGATCTTGTAGTAGTCGGCCACCGTCTTCTGGATATTCTCGACCGAGATCTGGCGATTCTGGATCGACAGCAGGTCGCGCAGCGCCTCGCGCGCCAGGGCGATCGAGATCTCCTTCTGGTTGAAGCGCGAGTACGCGAGGATCTTGCGCAGCGCGCCTTCGAGCTCGCGCACGTTGGAGCGCACGTTCTTGGCGACGAAAAAGGCCACTTCCTCGGGCATTTCGGCCGATTCGGCGCGCGCCTTGTTGATCAGGATGGCCACGCGCATCTCGAGCTCGGGCGGCTCGATGGCCACCGTCAGACCCGAGTCGAAGCGCGAGACCAGGCGCTCGTGGATGTCCGCCAGGCCCTTGGGGTAGGTGTCGCTGGTCATCACGATGTGCGACTTCTTGGCGAGCAGGGCCTCGAACGCGTTGAAGAATTCTTCCTGCGTGCGGTCCTTGTTGGCAAAGAACTGCACATCGTCGATCAGCAACAGATCGAGCGAGTGGTAACGCTCCTTGAACTCGTCGAAAGTCTTGCGCTGATACGCCTTGACCACATCCGAGACGAATTGCTCGGCGTGGATGTAGAGAACTTTGGAATCCGGCTTGTCGGCGAGCAGCCGATTGCCCACGGCGTGCATCAGGTGGGTCTTGCCCAGGCCGACGCCGCCGTAGATGAAAAGCGGGTTGTAAAGATGCCCCGGCATGCCGGCCACGTGCATGGCCGCGGCGCGCGCCATGCGGTTGGCCGTGCCCTCGACCAGGGTGTCGAAAGTGAGGCCGGAATTCAGCCGGTTCTTGAAGCCGGCGGCGGCGGGCTCCTCGCCCGGGCCGGCCACGTCGCGCGGCACATCGGTTTCGGTCATGACGGTCACGGGCGCAGAGCGCACGGGCGTTTCGCGAGGAGCAAGCGCTAACTCGATGGCGACCGGCTGGCCGTACATCTTCTCGGCCATGGCGGCAATCTTGCCGGCGTACTGGGCCCGGATCCAGTCGAGCTTGAAGCGGTTGGCGACGAACACGGTCATGCGCGACAGGTCGTCGGCGACCTGTGCGGTCAGGGGCTTGATCCAGGTGTTGAACTGCTGCTCGGACAGCTCCTGCGCGAGCTGGTCGACGCAGGCCTGCCAGAGGCTTTCGCCGATGCCGTCAGTGGACATGGGCGCTTGGAAAAGTGAGGAGACCTTCAGGCATTTTTTTGGTATAGGTATTGTGGATATTCTCTGCTGGAAGGCGCCGGGCATTCTAACTTGTCAAAACCTTATCCACACGCTGCGGCTGGCGCCGAAAGGCCCGCAAATCCAGTCGAAGATTGTTCCGGCGGCCAATGTTTGCGATAATTGCGGGTTTCCCTGAAAACCTCTTTGCGTTGTCACCAGCGCCCGGAGTAGGAGTTCAGGGGTCTCCCTGGGTCATCCCATTACGCTCCCCCGGCGCCCCGCGGGTCTTTTTGCGCTTTCCGCGCGAAGGCCAGCGCGAACAGGGAATTAGGAAATCACCATGAAACGCACTTACCAAGCATCCAAAGTCCGCCGCGCCCGTACCCACGGCTTCCTGGTCCGCATGAAGACCCGTGGCGGCCGCGCCGTCATCAACGCACGCCGCGCCAAGGGCCGCAAGCGCCTGGCCGTCTGACGGCAGCCCACCTGCCGTTGCCAGCAGCCGACACGTCAACGCAGGCTCCAGCAGCCAGCGTTTCCGGTTCGACCGGCCCCGACGTGCACGGCCCGGCTTCCATGCAGCGGCTCAAGACCCGCGCGCAGTTCCAGGCCGTCCTCGCAGGTGCCACTGTGGCGCGCACTGCTCATTTCGCATTGCACCGCTGTGCGCTCGATCTCGCATCGAGCGCACAGCCGTTGTTCGCGTCCGACGACGTCTGGCTGGGTGCCATGGTGCCCAAGCGCTGGGCGCGCCGCGCGGTCACGCGCAACGCGATCAAGCGTCAGATCTATTCAGTGAGCGCCGCACCGGGCGTCGCTTTGCCGCGTGCTGCGCACGTGGTGCGTCTGCGCGCCGGTTTCGACCGCAAGGAATTCGTGAGCGCCACTTCGGACAAGCTCAAGGGCGCGGTGCGCGCCGAGCTCCAGCAACTGCTGGCGCGGGCCGCGCGGCCTGCACGTCCCTCGCCTGAGCGTTCACCCGTTTCGCCGCCTGCCTCGTCATGAAACGCCTGCTGATCGGCCTCGTGAAGGGCTACCGCCTGCTGCTGAGCCCCTGGCTCGGGCAGTCGTGCCGCTTCACGCCGACCTGCTCGGTGTATTCAATCGAGGCGCTCGAGGTGCATGGCGCGCTCAAGGGCAGCTACCTCACGCTGCACCGCATCGCGCGTTGCCAGCCCTGGTGCGACGGCGGGCACGACCCGGTTCCACCGAAATCACAGCGTCGCACTGACAAGTCAGGATCGCTGTTTTCGTCTCTTCTCTCCTCCGACAAGAAGTCTTCGTCATGAACGATATCCGCCGCACGATCCTGTGGGTGATTTTTGGGTTCTCGCTGGTGCTGCTGTGGGACCAATGGCAGGTCTTCAACGGCAACAAGCCGACCTTCCTGCCGTCGAGCAAGCCCGCCGCCACGGCCGCGGCGCCCGCCAACGCACCCGCGGCCAATGGCGTGCCGACCGCGTCCGGCACCACCGGCAATGCCGGCGCCGTGCCCACGCAGGCGGCTGCGGCCGCGCCGCGCGAGCAGGTCAGCGTGACCACCGACCTGTTCAAGGCCACGATCGACAGCGAAGGCGCCACGGTCAACCACCTCGAGCTGCGCAAGTACGACGAAGCCGATCGCACCAAGCACGTGGTGCTGTTCGAAAACGGCTCGCCCGCCACCCGCTACGTCGCCCAGACCGGCCTGCTCAACCAGGTCGATACCGGTGAACGCTTCCCCAACCACCTGACGCCGATGACGCCGAAGGCCGGTCCGCGCGAGATGGCCGACGGCCAGAACACGCTGGAAGTGAGCTTCGAGAGCGCCCCGGTCGGCGGCCTGAAGTACGTCAAGACCTACGTGTTCAACCGCGGCGACTACGCCATCGGCGTGCGCCACGAAGTGGTCAACGTGAGCGACCAGCCGCGCGAAGCGCAGCTGTACATGCAGCTGCTGCGCCACGGCACCGTGGCCGCCGGCACCATGTTCGGCACCAACACCTTCACCGGTCCGGCCGCGTACACCAACGAGAAGAAGTTCCACAAGCTCGACTTCAAGGACATCGCCAAGGGCAAGATCGAACCGCCGCCGCCGGCCAACGACGGCTGGGTGGCCATGGTCCAGCATTACTTCGTGTCGGCCTGGCTGCTCAAGGGCGACCCGGTCAGCGAACAGCTGCGCCGCGAGTTCCGCGTGAAGGACCTGGGCGACAACCTGTTCACCGTGGCCATGGTCGCCACGCTGCCCAAAATCGCCCCGGGCGCCACGCAGGTCGTGAACAGCACGCTGTTCGCCGGCCCCGAGGAAGAAAAGAAGCTCGAAGCCATCGCTCCCGGCCTGGACCTGGTGAAGGACTACGGCATCTTCGCGATCATCTCCAAGCCGCTGTACTGGCTGCTGAACCAGCTGCACGGCGTGCTGGGCAACTGGGGCTGGTCGATCGTGGCGCTGGTGGTGCTGCTGAAGGCGGCCTTCTACTGGCTCAACGCCAAGGCGTACGCCAGCATGGCCAAGATGAAGGCCATCAACCCGAAGATCATGGAAATGCGCGAGCGGCTGAAGGACAAGCCGCAAGAGATGCAGCAGGAAATGATGCGGATCTACAAGACCGAGAAGGTCAATCCGATGGGCGGCTGCTTCCCCATCGTGATCCAGATCCCGGTGTTCATCGCGCTGTACTGGGTGCTGCTGTCGTCGGTCGAGATGCGCCACGCACCGTGGATTCTCTGGATCACCGACCTGTCGGCACCGGACCCCTGGTACATCCTGCCGATCGTCATGACGGCCACCTCGCTGTTCCAGACCTGGCTCAACCCGACGCCACCGGACCCGATGCAGGCCAAGCTGATGTGGATCATGCCGCTCGCGTTCAGCGTGATGTTCATCTTCTTCCCGGCCGGCCTGGTGCTGTACTGGATCACGAACAACACGCTGTCGATCGCGCAGCAGTGGTTCATCAACAAGCGCCTGGGCGTGCTCGGCACCAAGAAGTAGCCGCACGACGCCCCAGTCATCCCTCGAAGGGCCGCGAAAGCGGCCCTTTTTGCTGAAAGAATCCGCACCATGCTCGCCCGCACCACCGATCCCATCGTCGCCATCGCCACCGCCTCGGGGCGCGGCGCGGTCGGCATCGTGCGGGTGTCGGGTGCCAGGCTGGCGCCGCTGATCGACGCGATCTGCGGCCGCGCGCTCAAGCCGCGCGAGGCCACCTACCTGCCCTTTCGCGACGCCGCCGGCGAGCCGGTCGACCACGGCCTGGCCATCCACTTTCCGTCGCCGAACTCCTTCACCGGCGAAGACGTGCTCGAGCTGCAGGCCCACGGCGGCGCGGTCGTGCTGCAGCTGCTGCTGGCGCGCTGCCTGGAGGCCGCGGCCGAGAGCGACCCGGTCACCGGCCGCCCGCGCCTGCCCGGCCTGCGCGTGGCCGAGCCCGGCGAGTTCAGCCAGCGCGCCTTCCTGAACGGCAAGATCGACCTGGCGCAGGCCGAGGCCATTGCCGACCTGATCGACGCGAGCACCGAAGCGGCCGCGCGCAGCGCCGGGCGTTCGCTGTCGGGCGCCTTCTCGCGCGAGATCCACGCGCTGCGCGACGCGCTGATCCACCTGCGCATGCTGGTGGAAGCCACGCTCGACTTCCCCGAAGAAGAAATCGACTTCCTGCAGAAGGCCGATGCCGCCGGCCAGCTCGACAGGCTGCAGGCGCAGCTGGGCGCCGTGCAACAGCGCGCGCGCCAGGGCGCCTTGCTGCGCGAGGGCATCAAGGTGGTGATCGTCGGGCAGCCCAACGCGGGCAAGAGCTCGCTGCTCAACGCGCTGGCCGGTGCCGAGCTGGCCATCGTGAGCGCGGTGGCGGGCACCACGCGCGACGTGGTGTCGCAGACCATCCAGATCCATGGCGTGCCGCTGCACGTGGCCGACACCGCCGGCTTGCGCGAGAGCAGCGACGAGGTCGAGCAGATCGGCGTGGCGCGTGCCTGGGGCCAGATCGAAAGCGCCGATGCCGTGCTGTTCCTGCACGACCTGACGCGCGCCCACCTGGGCGACTACGCCGCCGCCGACGCCGATATCCTCGCCGGCCTGCGCCGCAAGCTGCCGGCCAGCGTGCCGGTGCTCGACGTGTGGAACAAGCAGGACGCGGCACCCGGCGCGCACTCCGAAGAAGGCATCGCCCTGTCCGCCAAGACCGGCCTGGGCATCGAGGCGCTGCGCGAACAGCTGCTGGCCATGGCCGGCTGGCAGGCCGTGCCCGAGGGCGTGTACCTCGCGCGGGCGCGCCACGTGCAGGCGCTGGCGCAGGTCGAAAACCACCTGGCGCTGGCGGCCGGCCACCTTGCGGCGCAGGCCCAGTTGCTCGACCTGCTGGCCGAGGAATTGCGGCTGGCACAGAACGCGCTGAACGAGATCACCGGCGAGTTCGGGGCGGACGACCTGCTGGGCGTCATCTTTTCGCGCTTCTGCATTGGGAAATAGCGACACGCGCGCGCAAAAGCGTAAACACTTGTAGCCGAATCTTGCGAGCTTCGCGGATACTTCGGCACACATGCGGGGGTCGAAAAAAACATGTCCATCCAGAACCTGAGCCGCGTCATCGCGGAGAACCTGAGCAGCGACGCCTTTGCGTTGACGTTCACTGTCCAGCAATGGGAGACGCTGGCGGGCTACCTGCAGCCGATCGACACCAGCATCGGCGACGTGCTGATCGAGCAGGGCACGCCCGACCGCTCGGTGTTCTTCATCGAAAGCGGTGCCGTCAGCGTGCACCGCGTCAGCAGCAAGGAGCAGATGAAGCTCGCCGTGCTCACCGCCGGCTCGGTGGTGGGCGAAGGCGCGTTCTTCTCGCGCCAGCCGCATTCGGCCAACGTGGTGGTCACCGGCGCGGGTCGCGTGTGGCGGCTCACCTCGGTGCGTTTCGTGGAAATGTCGAACCGCCAGCCGAACACGGCGCTGGAAATCGCGCTGGCGCTCGGCGCCGTGATCGCCAAGCGCATGGCGCACCGCTCCAAGCGCGTGGCCGTGACCTGAAGCGCGAGTCGGCCTGCGCCACGCAACCCGCCCGAAATTTCCAGACCCCGCAGATGCGGCCATGCGCGCCATCGGCCAGCCCCGTTTTTCCCTTGGATCCCCGAGAGTAGTCAGTAAGCCATGGCCTTGATCTGTCCGGTCTGCAGCACGGAAAACCGTGACGGCGCCAATTTCTGCCGGGGCTGCGGCATCGAGCTGCCCGCCGCGCCCGACCGGATCCCCCCGCCCCCGAGCCCCGAGCGCGAATGGGCCACCACCGCCCCCGCCCAGCTGCGCGCGCCGACCATTCCGGCGCCGCTGTTCGACGAGGGCAAGCCGGTGCCGCCCCCGGCGCCCGCGCCCGTCTTCGCCCGTTTCCGGGCGCCGGCACGGCCGTCGTTCTTCGGCAGGCTGAGCGGCGGCCCGCGCGACGACGACGAGCAGACCGTCTTCATGGTGCACGACGACGAAGAGCTGCCGCCCTCGCCCTCGGCCGCGCGCGCGTTTGCCCCGGCGCCGGATGACGCGCGGGCGCCGGGCGCCGAGCGCAAGAAGGCGCGGGTCAAGGTCCGCCGCTCCGTGCCGGTCGAGCCGGCGCCGCCGCGCAAGCGCGTGATCCTGCTGTGGCTGGGCCTGCTGGCCGTTGCCGTGGCGATGGTCGTGGCGGGCTGGTCGGGCTACGGGACGCGCAAGGCACCCGCGGCGGCCGACGAAGCCGCACCGGCCGCCGAGGTGCCGGCTGCAATGACCGCGCCGGCGCCGGCATCGCCCGCAGTCCCGCCCGAGCCGCCAGCCGCGGCACCCGCCGTGACCGATCCCCCCGCCGCCGAGCCCGATGCCGCCGCAGCGCAGGCGGAGGCAACGCCCGCCGCACCGGCCAAGCCCGCGGCGGCCAAGACCCGCAAGCAGGCCACCGCCGCCACGCCGGCACCCAGCGCGCCCGAACCCGCGGCACCCGTTGCCGCGTCGGCCCCGCCGCCGGCGGCTCCCGCACCGTCGGCCGAGCCTTCGGCCATGTGCGGCGACCGCAACTTCATCGCCAAGGCGCAGTGCATGGCCTCCCAGTGCCTGAAGGCCGAGTTCAAGTCGCATGCGCAGTGCGAAGCCGTGCGCCGCCAGCAGCGCCTGGAAGAAGAAAAGCGCAACCCGACGCTGATCAACTGATCCCGGCCCCAGGTTGCGCGCACTTCGTGCCGCTTCGCCTGACCCTGCCGGAAGGCGACACCAGCGGCCAAGCCAGGCCAGGCCAGGCCAGGCCAGGCCGGCTCCGCGCGGTACCCCGGAAGGTGCTTCAGCCCTTTTGCAGCCGCTCGACCGCCATGGACAAGGCGGCGGGCTTGCCCGACAGCACCAGCGTGTCGCCGTCCGACAGCACCGTGTCGTCGGCCAGCGTGCGCGGCTGGCCGTCCTGGCGGCGCAGGCTGGCCACGCGCACGCCCAGCGTGTGCAGCGCCAACCCGGCCAGTGTCTGCCCGATGGCGCGCGCGCCGGCGCTCAGGGTGAAGCTGTTGAGCCGCTCGTGGTCGATCTCGTCGGCGTTGTCGTCGTCGGCGCCGTGAAAGTAGCCGCGCAGCAGGTTGTAGCGCGCGTCGCGCTGGTCCTGCACCACGCGGATCACGCGGCGCATCGGCACGCCGACCAGCGCCAGCGCATGGCTGGCGAGCATCAGCGAACCCTCGATGGCCTCGGGCACCACCTCGGTGGCGCCGGCCGCCTGCAGCTTCTCGAGGTCGTGGTCGTCCTGCGTGCGCACGATCACCGGCACGTGCGCCGCATGCGCGCGCGTGTTGGCCAGCACCTTCATGGCGCCCGGCACGTCGAGGTAGGTGACCACCACGGCGCTGGCGCGCGCCAGGCCCGCGGCCATCAGGGCCTGCAGGCGCGCGGCGTCACCGAACACCACCGAGTCGCCGGCGGCGGCGGCCTGGCGCACGCGGTCGGGGTCGAGGTCGAGCGCCATGTACGGGATGCCTTCGCGCTCCAGGATGCGCGCCAGGTTCTGGCCGCAGCGCCCGTAGCCGCAGATGATCACGTGCTGCGCGGTGTTGATGGTCTTGCGCGCGATGCTCGTCATCTGCAACGACTGCTGCAGCCAGTCGCTGGCCACCAGCTTTCGCACGATGACGTTGCTGTACATGATGATGAAGGGCGTGGCCAGCATCGACAGCACCATCGACGCCAGCACCGGGTTGGCCAGCCACGGCGGCAGCAGGCTGCGCTCCTGCGCCAGCGTCAGCAGCACGAAGCCGAACTCGCCGGCCTGCGCCAGGTACAGGCCGGTGCGCAGCGACACGCCCGAGGTGGCGCCCAGCACCTTGGCCAGCACCGTCACCAGCCCGAGCTTGAACGCCAGCGGCACCAGCAGCAGCACGCCCACCAGCAGCCAGCGCTCGACCACGATGTGCCAGTCGAGCGACATGCCCACGGTGATGAAGAACAGGCCCAGCAGCACGTCGTGGAAGGGCCGGATGTCGGTCTCGACCTGGTGCTTGTATTCGGTCTCCGACACCAGCATGCCCGCGATGAAGGCGCCCAGCGCCAGGCTCAGGCCGGCCAGCTCGGTGAGCCACGCCAGGCCCAGCGTGATCAGCAGCACGTTCAGGATGAAGAGCTCCTCGCTGCGCCGCCGCGCCACCAGCGTGAGCCACCAGCGCATGACGCGCGGGCCGCCGTACAGCAGCACGCCGATCAGGAAGCTCGCCTTCAGCAGCGCGAAGCCCAGCGCCTTGGCCAGCGCCTCGGGCGGCGCGCCCAGCGCGGGAATCAGCACCAGCAGCGGCACCACGGCCAGGTCCTGGAACAGCAGCACGCCCATCACGCGCTTGCCGTGTTCGCTCTCGAGTTCGAGCCGCTCGGCCATCAGCTTGACCACGATGGCCGTGCTGCTCATGGTGAGCGCGCCCGACAGCGCCAGCGCGGTCTGCCAGCCCAGCCGCCACGAGGGCGGCAGCCAGTGCGCGATGACCAGCGCGCCGATGGTGGCGATGGTCATCGTCAGCAGCACCTGCAGCAGGCCGAGCCCGAACACGTGCTTGCGCATCGCGCGCAGCTTGGGCAGGCTGAACTCCAGCCCGATCACGAACATGAGGAACACCACGCCGAACTCGCCCAGGTGCTGGATGCCTTCGGTGTTCTGCGCGAGCGCGAACGCGTGCGGTCCGATGAGCACGCCGGCCGAGAGATAGCCGAGCATCGGCGGCAATTTCAGGGAACGGCAGGCCACCACGCCGATCACCGCGGCAAGGAGATACAACAGCGTGAGATCGAACGAAGACATGGGCGCCGATGCTAGAGCAATGTCCGTGCCCCGGGCTTCCACGGGACATGGCATGCCCCTGCATGGCCCGGCCCGTAAAATCGCCCGATGAGCTCCCGCCCCGCCCCGGCCCCCGTGGTCGACCCCGAAGCCATCCTCGCTCGGGCACGCCTCACCTTCGACATCGAAGCCGAAGCCGTTCACGGCTTGAAGACCCGCGTCGGTCCGAGCTTCGTCGACGCCGTGCGCAAGATCCTCGAGGTGCGCGGCCGCGTGGTCGTGATGGGGATGGGCAAGAGCGGCCACGTCGGCCGCAAGATCGCCGCCACCCTCGCCTCCACCGGCACGCCCGCGATGTTCGTGCACCCGGCCGAGGCCAGCCACGGCGACCTCGGCATGATCAAGTCGGTCGACCTGGTGCTGGCCATCTCCAACAGCGGCGAGGTCGACGAGCTCACCGTCATCCTGCCGGTCGTCAAGCGCCAGGGCGTGCCCCTGATCGCCATGACCGGCCGCCTCGAATCGACCCTGGCCCGCCATGCCGACATCGTCATCGACGCCGGCGTGTCCAAGGAAGCCTGCCCGCTCAACCTCGCCCCCACCGCGAGCACCACCGCCCAGATGGCGATGGGCGACGCGCTGGCCGTGGCGCTGCTCGACGCGCGCGGCTTCGGCTCGGAAGACTTCGCGCGCTCGCACCCGGGCGGCGCGCTCGGGCGCAAGCTGCTCACGCACGTGAGCGACGTGATGCGCTCGGGCGACGACGTGCCGCGCGTGGCACCCGACGCCAACGTCAGCGAGCTGATGCGCGCCATGAGCAACAAGGGCTTCGGCGCCGCGGCGGTGGTCGCGCCCGACGGCCGCGCGCTGGGCATCTTCACCGACGGCGACCTGCGCCGCCTGATCGAGGCCGGCGCCGACCTGCGCAGCCCCAGGGCCGCCGACGTGATGCACCACGACCCGCGCACCATTCGCGTGGACGCGCTGGCGGTGGAAGCCGCCGAGCTCATGGAGCAATGCGGCATCACCCGCCTGTTCGTGATCGACGGCGCGGGGGTGATCGTGGGCGCGATCAACACCACCGACCTGATGCGCGCGAAGGTCATCTGATGCCGCTCGAGTTCCAGGCCGAAACCCTGCTCGCCGCACAGGACGTGCGCATCGTTTTCTTCGACATCGACGGCGTGCTGACCGACGGCGGCGTGTACTTCACCGAGCACGGCGAAACGCTCAAGCGCTTCAGCATCCTCGACGGCTACGGCCTGAAGCTGCTGCGCAAGGCCGGCATCGTGCCGGCCGTGATCACCGGGCGCGACTCCAAGCCGCTGCGCGTGCGGCTCGAGGCGCTGGGCATCGAGCATGTGCGCTACGGCACCGAAGACAAGCTGCCCGCCGCGCAGGCCATGCTCGACCAGCTCGGCTTCAGCTGGGCTCAGGCCGCGGCCATCGGCGACGACTGGCCCGACCTGCCCGTGCTCACGCGCGTCGGCTTCGCGGCGGCGCCGGCCAACGCCCATGCCGAGGTGCGCAACATTGCGCGCTACGTGACCCAGGCGCGCGGCGGCGAAGGCGCGGCGCGCGAGTTCTGCGACCTGCTGCTCACGGCCTGCGGCCAGTACCGCGCCATGCTCGACGCGGCGCTGGGACCGAACCGGAGCCCGAACGCATGAGCACCGCGAAACGCGCGTGGGGCATGGCGCGCGACGTCATCGACCGCACCACGATCTACCTGCCGATCATCCTGACGGCCGCCGTTGCGCTGGGCACCTACTGGCTGGTGCGCAACGCGCCCAAGCTGCTGGAGCCCACGGCCAAGGTCGCGCCCACGCACGAGCCCGACTACTTCATGCGGGACTTCGTCATCAAGAACTTCCTGCCCAACGGCGACCTGCGCAGCGAACTGCACGGCGTCGAAGGGCGGCACTACCCGGACACCGACACCATGGAGGTCGACAAGGTGCGCATGCGCTCGGTGTCGCCCGAGGGCCTCGTGACCCGCGCAACGGCCGACCGCGGGTTGTCGAACTCCGACGGCAGCGAGATCCAGCTGTTCGGCAACGCCATCGTCATTCGCGAACCGTCGGTGAGCCCGAACGGCAAGGCCACGCCGCAGCTCGAGTTTCGCGGCGACTTCCTGCACGCCTATGTCGACACCGAGCGGGTCACGTCGAACAAGCCGGTCACGCTCATGCGCGGCACCGACCAATTCACCGGCGACACGCTCGACTACGACAACCTGAGCGGCGTGGCCAACCTGAACGGCCGCGTGCGCGGGGTGCTGATTCCGTCGGCCGCCAAGGCGGCCCCGGCCGCACCCGCCAAGAAACGCTGAAGAAGAAAAAAGAAAACCACCGCTGCATGACCACGTCCCCGCTTGTCTTCATCACCGGCGCCTCCAGCGGCATCGGCCAGGCCCTGGCCGCGAGCTTCCACGACGCGGGGTACCGGCTGGCGCTGGTCGCGCGCCGCACGGCGGAGATCGAATCGTGGGCTCAGGCGCGCCGGATCAGCGCGGACCGCTATCAAATCTACAGCGCCGACGTGGCGCAGACCGACAGCATCGTGGCCGCCGGCCATGCCTGCATCGCGCAGCAGGGGCTGCCTGACGTGGTCATCGCCAATGCCGGCATCAGCGTCGGCATCGACACCGGCGAGCGCTCCGACCTCGACGTGCTCGCGCAGACCTTCGCCACCAACAATGTCGGCCTGGCCGCGACCTTTCATCCGTTCGTGCGGGCCATGGAGCAGCGTGGCACCGGCCGGCTGGTGGGCATCGGCAGCGTGGCGTCGATCCGCGGGCTGCCGGGGCACGGGGCGTATTGCGCCAGCAAGGCGGGCGTGGTCGCGTACTGCGAGAGCCTGCGCGGCGAACTGTTCAAGAGCGGGGTGAAGGTGGTCACGCTCTGCCCCGGATACATCGACACGCCGCTCACGCAGGGCAACCGCTATGGCATGCCCTTCCTCATGACGGCCGAGGACTTCGCG
Organism: Variovorax sp. OK212; assembly: GCF_900112425.1. Taxonomy (GTDB): domain Bacteria; phylum Pseudomonadota; class Gammaproteobacteria; order Burkholderiales; family Burkholderiaceae_C; genus Variovorax. The sequence goes on from NZ_FOLP01000005.1 coordinate 112,984, forward strand.
GCCCAGGCGCTGCGCGCCATCGAGGCGGGCACGAGCTACCGCGTGATCCCGTGGCAGATGGGCGTGGTCGCCAAGATCATGCGCATGCTGCCCAACGCCGTGCTCGACCGCGCCGTGCAAGGGCGCGAGCGCAAGAAGCGCAGCGGCGAAGCCTGAGGGCGCGCCGGACCAAGCGGGGCCTGGCGGGCCGCACGGGCTGCCGGCCATGAAAAAAGGCTCCCGAGGGAGCCTTTCGTCTTTGGGTGCCTGGAAGCGCAGGGCTCAGTAGCCACTGTTGCCGCCGCCATAGCCGCCACCACCACCGCCGCCGCTGCGACCACCGCCGCCACCGCCACGGGGGCCGGCACCGTAGGGGCTGCGGAAACCGCCATCGCCACCACCGCCGCCGCCGCCACTGCGGCCACCGCCACCGCCGCCGTAACCGCCACCGCCGGAGCGGCCACCGCCGCCGCTGCGATCGCCGCCACCACCACCGTAGCCACCACCGCCGCCGCCGTAGCCACCGCCACCACCGCCGCCATAACCGCCGCCGCCACCACCGTAGCCGCCGCCACCACCGCCACCGCTGCGCGGGGGACGTGCTTCCATGGGACGTGCTTCGTTGACGACGACGCTGCGGCCGCCCAGGGGCTGGCCGTTCATGCCGGTGATGGCTGCCTGTGCTTCCGCGTCACTGCCCATCTCGACGAAGCCGAAGCCCTTCGAGCGGCCGGTGTCACGTTCCATCATGACCTTGGCGCTGGTCACTGCGCCGAACTGCCCGAAGGCCTGTTCGAGATCTCCGTCGCGCACCGAGTAAGGCAGGTTGCCGACGTACAGTTTGTTGCCCATCGAGGGACTCCTATAAACACATCAAGAAAAGCGATGGAGTCCCGAAAGCATCACTCAAACGAGAGCCGTCGAGTCGCGCGAAACTGACCGATCACCGAACTGACTCCCGACCAAAATGAAGAGGGAGGCTCGTGCATTATGGGGGAAATATCGAAAATGCAAGCGGGAAATTGCGTCTTGAGGTAGCACCTTCAAAAGTACCTGGAAGCTAGCGCACGCTTACGGTTTGGAGAGGCGCTTTCGATGCGGTGTGTAGAATCCGCCCCGTCATTGGGGAGTAGCCGCCTTCCGATCTGCGAGAAGGGCCCGCGTCAACAGACTTGTCCTGCCCCACACGGGACATGGCGCGTGCAGTGAACATACCTGGCGAGACCTTTGACCATGCAACTTCGGAAAAAAATGGCCGAAGGGTGTTGCATGGTCAATTGCGTCCTTCGGCCTAAGGAACCCCACGTTCATCATGGAAGCTTTTCTCGTTGCAACCGGCGTAGTTGCGCTCGCCGAAATGGGCGACAAGACCCAACTCCTGGCACTCTTGCTCGCGGCCCGTTTCAGGAAACCCTGGCCCATCGTCCTCGGCATCTTCGTTGCCACCATCATCAACCACGCGTTGGCGGGTGCGGTCGGCAACTACATCACGCGCTGGCTCGGGCCCGAGGTGCTGCGCTGGATCCTCGGCGGCTCGTTCATCGCCATGGCCGCCTGGATGCTGATTCCCGACAAGCTCGACGACGACGACGCCCCCGGCGTGTCGAAGTTCGGCGTCTTCGGCACCACCGTGATCGCCTTCTTCCTGGCCGAGATGGGCGACAAGACCCAGATTGCCACCGTCATGCTGGCCGCGCGCTTCACGCACGACTACTTCTGGGTGGTGGCCGGCACCACGCTGGGCATGATGCTGGCCAATGCGCCGGTGGTGTGGCTCGGCGAAAAGATCGTGCGGCGCGTGCCGATCAAGCTGGTGCACGGGATCTCGGCCGCGATCTTCCTGGTGCTGGGCATCATCATGATCATCGGCTGGTAGGCTGCCGATGAGACGGGGCGATATACTGCCCCTCGCGCCGATTTGCTACAGCTTGCGGGCGCTTTATAAATTCAGCTAAAGACAGGCGCGGCAGACCCGGCTCGTTTTTGGCGAGGCCGGGTTTTTTCATTCATGTCGTCGTCACCACCTTTGGTCGTCACCTCGCAGTCGATGCAGTTCGCGGGCCCCCTGGCCTTGCGCAGCGGCGCATCGATCAGCGACTACACGCTCGCCTACGAAACCTACGGCACCCTGAACGCCGAGCGCAGCAATGCGGTGCTGGTGTGCCATGCGCTCAACGCCTCGCACCACGTCGCGGGCGTCTACGAGGGCCAGGCCCGCTCTGAGGGCTGGTGGGACAACATGGTGGGGCCGGGCAAGCCGGTGGACACCGACCGCTTCTTCGTGATCGGCGTGAACAACCTCGGCTCCTGCTTCGGCTCGACCGGCCCGATGCACGTGAACCCCGCCACCGGCCGCGTCTACGGTGCCGACTTCCCGGTGGTGACCGTCGAAGACTGGGTCGACGCCCAGGCCGAGCTGCTGAACGCGCTGGGCATCGAGACGCTTGCGGCCGTCATGGGCGGCAGCCTCGGCGGCATGCAGGCGCTGTCTTGGACGCTGCAGTACCCGCAGCGCGTGCGCCACGCCGTGGTGGTGGCCAGCGCGCCCAACCTCACGGCCGAGAACATCGCCTTCAACGAGGTGGCGCGCCGCGCCATCGTGACCGACCCCGACTTCCACGGCGGCCACTTCTACGAACACGGCGCGATCCCCAAGCGCGGCCTGCGCATCGCGCGAATGATCGGCCACATCACCTACCTGAGCGACGACGTGATGAACACCAAGTTCGGCCGCATCCTGCGTAGCGCCGTCGAAGGTGAGGCTGCGGCGCTCGACTACCGCTATTCCACGCAGGACGTGGAGTTCCAGATCGAGAGCTACCTGCGCTACCAGGGCGACAAGTTCAGCGAGTACTTCGACGCCAACACCTACCTGCTGATCACGCGCGCGCTCGACTACTTCGACCCCGCGCGCAGCCATGGCGGCAAGCTCAGCACCGCCTTCGCGCAGGCCAGCGCCAAGTTCCTGCTGGTGAGCTTCAAGACCGACTGGCGCTTCTCGCCCGCGCGCAGCCGCGAGCTGGTGAAGGCGCTGCTCGACAACCGCCGCAACGTGAGCTACGCGGAGATCGACGCGCCGCACGGCCACGACGCCTTCCTGCTCGACGACGTGCGCTACATGGGCGTGGTGCGCTCCTACTTCGATCGCGTCGCCAAGGAGTTCCAGCAATGAGCGACCTCGACCACCAGCGGCTGATTGCCGAACTCGTGCCGCAAGGCGCGCGCGTGCTCGATCTCGGCTGCGGCGACGGCGCCCTGCTCGACCTGCTGCAGCGCGAGCGCGGCTGCACCGGCTACGGCGTGGAGATTGCCGACGGCAACGTGCTGCAGTGCATCCGCCGCGGCGTCGACGTGATCCAGCTCAACCTCGACGAAGGCCTCGCGATGTTCGACGACGCCTCGTTCGACGTGGTGCTGCAGATCGACACGCTGCAGCACCTGCGCAATGCCGAGGTGATGCTGCGCGAGACCGCGCGCGTGGGCCGCATCGGCATCGTCGCCTTCCCCAACTTCGCGCACTGGCCCAACCGGCTGAGCATCGCGCGCGGGCGCATGCCCGTGACGCGCCGCCTGCCCTACCAGTGGTACGACACGCCGAACATCCGCGTGGGCACCTTCAAGGACTTCGAGGTGCTGGCCGGCAAGAACAACCTGCGCGTGCTCGACGCCTTCGGCCTGCAGGACGGGCGCGGCGTGCGCTGGCTGCCCAACGCGCGCGCCGGCACGGCGGTGTTCAAGTTCGAGCGCGGCGGCGGCTGAGCCGCTCGCTGAACAGGCGATGAGCTTCACGCTCGCCGAGCCGGTCCACAGCGAGCTGCTCATCAAGAAGAGCCGCTTCATCGGCTGCGTGCAATCCGTGCCCGACCGCGCGGCCGCACTGGCCGTCGTGGCGTCGCTGCGCGCCGAGCATCCCGCCGCGGCGCACGTCTGCTGGGCCCTGATGGCCGGTGGCCAGTCGGCCGCCAACGACGACGGCGAGCCCGGCGGCACGGCCGGCCGGCCGATGCTCGAAGTGCTGCGCCACCAGCAGGTCGAAGGCGCGCTCGCAACGGTGGTGCGCTACTTCGGCGGCGTGAAGCTCGGCGCGGGCGGCCTGGTGCGGGCCTACACCGATGCGGTGGCGCAAGCGCTGCTCGGCGCCACGCTCGTGCCGCTGGTGCGCCAGCGCAGCCTGCGCTGTTCGGTGCCTTATGCGCTCGAAGGCCTGGTGCGGCGCGAACTTGCCGCGGCGGGCGCGACGCTCGACAGCGTGCAGCACGGCGACGACGTGGCCTTCGCCTTCTCGCTGCCCGAGCCCGATGCCGACGCCTTCATCGTGCGCCTCGGCGATGCTGCGCAAGGGCGCGCCGTCTGGCCGCGGGAGTGATGCGTTTCGCGGGCACTGCAGGCACCGCGGGCACCTCGGGCCGAGGCGGCGTCAGCCCGAGAATGCCGCGCGGCGGCACCGCTGCCACCACCGTCTCGTCGTCGTCGGGCCCGCGCCGCGCCATCTCGGCGGTCACGATGCCCGTGGGCACCGCGAGCACGCCCCAGCCCAGCAGCATCATCACCGAGGCGATCGCGCGGCCCAGGTCGGTCTTGGGCACGAGGTCGCCGAAGCCCACCGTGGCCATCGTCGAGATGGCCCAGTAGATGGCCACCGGAATGCTGGTGAAACCGTGCTGCGGCCCTTCGACCACGTACATCAGCGTGCCCATCACCAGCACCACCAGCATCACGAAGCCGACGAACACGATGATCTTGCGCCGGCTCGATGCCACGGCCGAGACCAGCGCGCGGTACTCCACCGAGTAGCGTGACAGCTTGAAGATGCGGAACACGCGCAGCAGCCGCAGGATGCGCACGTCGATCAGGTAGGCCATCTCCGGCGCGAGCGCCACCAGGAACGTCGGCAGCAGCGCGAGCAGGTCGATCACGCCGTAGAAGCTCAGCGCATAGCGAAGCGGCTTGTTCACGCAGCACAGCCGCGCGATGTACTCCAGCGTGAACAGAATGGTGAACACCCATTCGAGCGCGTTGAACAGCGGGCGCCACTGTTCGCGGATCGACTGCACGCTGTCCAGGATCACCACCAGCACGCTGGTGACGATCACCGCGATCAGCGCCAGGTCGAACACCAGCCCCGCGCGCGTGTCGGCCTCGAAGATCACCGTGAACAGCGTGCGGCGCCAACCGTGCGCGGGCTTGTCGAAGCGCGAGTCGGTGGCGGACGAGATGGCGCGCATGGCGGGCGCGGCGGGCGCGCCACTGGAAACTTCGGTGTTCGAACGGGTCATGAAGCGCCATTGTCATGTGTCTGCACGACTTATTCGGTTACGCTTCTTGCGCAATGAAGTGCCGCATGCAGTGAGCGCGTTCTTACGATAGTCCCTTTCTTGAGGAGCTCCCCATTGGCTACACAGTCCCCCTTCTTCGGCAAGCGTGATCGAGACACCGATTCGTTGAATTCCCGCCCCGCGCCGCTGGTCGGCGCAGGCACCAATCTCTCGGGTACCCCCGTGAATCCATCGTCGCTGACCGCACAGCAGGGCGGCCTGAACCCCGCAGCCGCTGCTGCACCCGCCGTCAAGGAAGGCGGCAGCAAGCTCACCGTCGGCCCGAACATCAAGCTCAAGGGCGTCGAGATCACCGACTGCGACACGCTCGTGGTCGAAGGCCTGGTCGAGGCCACGATGGACTCGCGCCTGATGCAGATCGCCGAACAGGGCGAGTTCAAGGGCTCCGCGGAGATCGACATCGCCGAGATCCGCGGCGTGTTCGACGGCAGCCTCACGGTGCGCGAGAAGCTCGTGATCCACTCGACCGGCAAGGTCACCGGCAAGATCCGCTACGGCAAGATCGTGATCGAGGAAGGCGGCCAGCTTTCCGGCGAGATCAGCCACGGCACCAAGCCGTCGCTCCAGGCGGCTTGAGTCCAGGCCGCTCGTTGCTGCTTAGGACTTAAGCAGTCGGCGGGGTCCACCCCAGGCGCTCCAGCAAGGCACCGGCCGCGGCCGGTGCTTTTTCTTTGGCGCCGTTGATGAAGTAGACGAACACGTCGCGCTTCCCGGTTTTCTTCGTGGGTGACGTGGTCCAGCCCTGCGCCCGTTCGGCCCACGTGTCCAGCGCCTTCGGGCCGTAGCCCGTCTTGAGCTTGGCGTCGGCCATCATGAGCCGCGCATAGGCGACGTCGCCCTCGGGCTCCTCGAACGACGGAAACTTGTCGGCGTCGGTGAACACCGTCGACACCTTGTGCTTCTTCGCCAGCGCCTGGTAGGCCGGCGTGATGAAGCTCTCGTGCCGCACGTCCATCACGTGCCGCAGCACGCGGCTGCCTTCCTTCCCGGGCAGCAGCGAAAGAAAAGCCTCGAAGTCTTCCGCATCGAACTGCTTGGTCGGCATGAACTGCCACACGATCGGCCCGAGCTTGTCGCCGAGCTCGGCCACGCCGCTGTCGATGAAGCGCTGGATCGACTCGCCCGCGCCCGCCAGCAGCTTGCGGTTGGTCGAGAAACGCGAGGCCTTGAGCGAGAACATGAAGTCGGCCGGCGTGTCGTCGTGCCACTTCCTGAAAGTCTCGGGCTTGAAGGTGCTGTAGTAGGTGCCGTTGATCTCGATGGAGCTGACCTTGCGGCTCGCGTAGTTCAACTCCTTCGCGTGCGCGAGCCCCTTGGGATAGAAGTTGTCGCGCCAGGGTTCGTAGGTCCAGCCGCCAATGCCCACCTTGATGTCTGCCTTGCTCACATGACCCTCCGGGTTGAGATCGCCCGCACTCTACGCGCGGTCGCCTCAAGGCGCAAAATGCATTTTTTCGTCCACCCGCGGAGAACCCCCCGATGAACGCCCCCCTGCACCGCGAAATGCCCGCCGGCACGCTCGACGCCGCGCGCGCCCTGTCTGACGTCACCGCCCGATGGGACGGCGACATCGTCAAGCAACTCACCGACTACATCGCCATTCCCGCCAAGTCGCCCGGCTTCGACAAGGACTGGTCGGCCAACGGCTACCTGGAGACCGTGCTGCGCAACGCCGCGGCCTGGGTCGAGGCGCAGAAGGTCGAAGGCCTGAAGCTGGAAATCGTGCGCCTCGAAGGCCGCACGCCGGTGCTGTTCTTCGAAGTGCCGGCCACCGGCACCGACATGGGCGAGACCGTGCTGATGTACGGCCACCTCGACAAGCAGCCCGAGTTCACCGGCTGGCGCAACGACCTCGGCCCCTGGACGCCCAAGTACGAGAACGGCCTGCTCTACGGCCGCGGCGGCGCCGACGACGGCTATGCGGTGTACGCCAGCATCGCCGCGCTGCAGGCGCTCAAGGCCCAGGGCGCGGCGCACCCGCGCATCGTCGGCCTGATCGAGACCTGCGAGGAAAGTGGCTCCTACGACCTGCTGCCCTACGTCGACGCATTGCGTCCGCGCCTGGGCAACGTCGAGCTGGTGATCTGCCTGGATTCCGGCGCCGGCAACTACGACCAGCTGTGGCTCACCACCTCGCTGCGCGGCATGGCCAGCGGCACGCTCAAGGTGGAAGTGCTGACCGAAGGCATCCACTCGGGCGACGCCTCGGGCCTGGTGCCCTCGAGCTTCCGGATCATGCGGCAGGTGCTCGACCGCCTCGAAGACAGCGCCACCGGGCGCCTGCTGCCCGCGAGCTTCCACTGCGAAGTGCCGGCCGACCGGCTGGCGCAGGCCAAGGCCACCGCCGCGATCCTCGGCGAAGAGGTCTACAAGCGCTTCCCGTGGGCGCACTACGACTGCGGCGGCTCGACCATGTTCGCGCTGCCCACCACCACCGACCCGGTGGAAGCGCTGCTCAACCGCACCTGGAAGCCCACGCTGTCGGTGACCGGCGCCGAAGGCTTCCCGGCGCTGAAGGACGCGGGCAACGTGCTGCGCCCCTACACCGCGTTCAAGCTGTCGCTGCGCCTGCCCCCGCTGGTCGATGCGGCCGAGACGGTGCAGAAGCTCAAGGCCCTGCTCGAAGACAACGCGCCCTACCAGGCCCGCGTGACCTTCGAGAGCAGCGGCGGCGCCACCGGCTGGAACGCGCCGACCATCACGCCGTGGTTCGAGAACGCGCTCAACAAGGCTTCGCAGGCGCACTTCGGCGCGTCGTGCGGCTACATCGGCCAGGGCGGCACCATTCCGCTCATGAACATGCTCAGCGCCGGCTTCCCCAAGGCCCAGATGATGGTCTGCGGCGTGCTCGGCCCGAAGAGCAACGCGCACGGCCCGAACGAGTTCCTGCATGTGCCCTACGCCAAGAAGCTGACGGCGGCCGTGGCCGAGGTGATCGCCGCCCTGCCGGTGGCGCACCGCGCCGCTGCGTCGGAGCCTGTCGCGGCTTGAGCGAGCCCCAGCCTCTGCCCTTGCCGCAGCGCGTGTCGCTGTCCACCCCGGACGGCGAGACGCTGGCGCTGCGCCGCCTGCCGGCGCCCGGCGCGGCAAGGGCCGCCATCGTGGTGGTGCACGGGCTCGGCGAGCACGCGGGCCGCTACCACGCGGTGGCCGAATGCCTGCACGAGTGGGGCTTTGCCGTGTGGGCGCACGACCACCACGGCCACGGCGAATCGAGCGGCGCGCGCGGCGGCCTGCCGAGCGAACTGCGGCTGGTGGACGACCTCGCGCTGGTCGTCGACGATGCGCGCCGCCTGAACCCGGGCCTGCCGCTGGTGTTGCTCGGCCACAGCCTCGGCGGGCTGGTCGCGGCGAGCCTGGTGGCGCGCGGCGTGCGGCCGGTCGACGGGCTGGTGCTGTCGTCGCCGGGACTCGACCCGGGCCTGAGCGGTTTGCAGAAGGCGCTGCTCGCGGTGCTGCCGCGCATCGCGCCCAACCTGCGCGTGGGCAACGGGCTGGACGACAACTACCTTTCGCACGATCCGGCCGTGGTGCAGGCCTACCGCGACGATCCGCTCACGCACGACCGCATCGGCAGCCGCCTCGCGCGCTTCCTGGCGAGCGAGGGCGCCACGGTGCTGCAGCGCGCCGCAGCCTGGCCCGTGCCGACCCTGCTGCTTTACGCGGGTGACGACCGCCTCGTGGTGCCGGCCGCCAGCCGTGCTTTTGCCGAGGCCGCCGCGCCCGGCGGCAGGGTCGAAGCGCACCGCTTCGACACCCTGTACCACGAGATCTTCAACGAGCTCGACGCCGAGCCGGTCTTCGCCGCCCTGCGGGGCTGGCTCGACCGGCGATTCCCGGCGGCCTCCCCGATCTAGATGGCGCGCTTGCGCGCCAGCCACAGCAGCGCCGCGCCCGTCAGCACCACCGGCACCAGCGAGCCGAAGTTCAGCAGCCGCCAGCCCTGCGTGGTCACCAGCACGCCCGACGCGAACGAGGTCACGGCCAGCGTCGCGAACACGCAGAAGTTGAGCGCGCCCTGCGCGCGGTCGCGTTCCTCGGCGGTGTACGCCGTGAGCGACAGCGTGGTGCTGCCGGTGAACAGGAAATTCCAGCCCACGCCCAGCAGGCACAGCGCCACGATGAAGTGGTGCAACTCCACGCCCGACAGCGCCACGGCGATGCACCCGAGGTTGAGCACCAGCCCCACGCCCATCACCGGCAGCGCGCCGAAGCGGCGGATCAGGTGGCCGGTGAAGAAGCCCGGCGCGAACATGCCGATCACGTGCCATTCGAGCACCAGCGCGGCGTCGGAGAACGGCAGGCTGCAGATTTGCATGGCGATCGGCGTGGCGGCCATCAGCAGGTTCATCACGCCGTAGCTGAGCGCGCCCGCGGCGGCCGCCACGATGAACACCGGCTGGCGCATGATCTCGCCCAGCGGCCGTCCGCCCGCGGCTTCCTTGCGCGTGGCGGCAGCCGGGAATTCGATGAAGCGCATCACGGCCATCGACAGCAGCGCCACCGCGGCCAGCGCCACGTAGGCGCCCGCGAACGGCACGGCAAAGGCTTGCCGCGTGGCCGCCGCGAGGTTGGGCCCGGCCACCGCGCCGATCAGCCCGCCGGCCATCACCACCGACACCGCCTTTTCGCGCCACGCCGGCGCCGCCAGCTCGGCCGCGGCGAAGCGGTAGAGCCCGGCGTTGGCGTTGTAGTAGCCCGCGACCACCGTGGCGAAGCACAGCAGCCAGAAGTTCCTGGTGACCGCCGCGTAGCAGCACAGCAGCGCCGAGGCCAGCGCCACCGCCAGCCCGATCTGGAACGAGCCGCGCCGCCCGAAGCGTTGCTGCGTGCGCGCCACCAGGCCGGTGGTGAGCGCGCCGCCCACCACGTAGCCCATCACCGGCAGCGTGGCCATCCAGCCGTGCGGCGCAATGCCCAGCCCCACCAGCCCGTTGATGGCGATGAAGGTGACGTTGTTCGTGAGGAACAGGCCCTGGCAGATGGCGAGCAGCCAGAGGTTGCGGTTCATGCGGCGTCCCGGATCACGCGCTGCAGGTCGCGCTCGATCTCGCTGAAGGCGATGGGCGCGATGTCGCCCAGCGTGCCGCCGGCCTTGTCGGTGCCGTCCAGCGCCACCGCGCGCACGGTCTGCAGCGTCTTGCCGTCGGGGATGTCCTGCACGAACCAGCCTTCCTCCAGCTGCACGCACAGGCGCCGCCCGCCGGGCAGCGCCTTGTTGAAGCTGTCGACCATGCCGCCCTCGCCCACCTCGCGCAGCCAGCCGCGCGCCTCCAGGCCCATGAGCCCGGCGTTCGACACCTGGCGGCCGGCCCACTGCGGCAGGTCGCGGCGCGTGCGCAGCGCCTCGTCGAGCGCGAAGGTCTGGCGCGTCAGCTGCTCGAAGGGCTGCATGATTTCGTAGTCGGCCAGCACCGCGCCCCAGGCGGCGGCCAGCGACGGGTCGAGCGCCGCGAGTTCCAGCGGGTGCGGCAGGCCGATGCGCGCGGTGCCGGGCAGCTTCACCGGGTCGTCGTGCAGGTCGGTCAGCTCGCCTTCTGCGCTGAGGCGGAAGCTGGCTTCGAGCCGGTTGGACGCATCGAACAAGCCCCACACCAGCGGCCGGCTGAACACCCGCAGCACCGGATGGTTGGCGAAGAAGGGCACGAACTCGCCGGCGCCCCAGCGGCGTTGCGCGCACATGGCCGCTTCGAGCCGCTTGAGCTGCGTGGTGGTGACGGTCTTGGCCAGCTTGCGCAGGTCCCGCAGTTGGGCGGTTGCGGTGGCGGCCTTGCCGGGCTCGTCGTTGGCGCCGGGCTTGGGCAGCGTCTTCAGGGGCTTGCCCCTGGCGTCGTGCACCACGGGCTGGAAGTGGTCGTCCATGCGCACCTCGAAGCTGCGCGGGCCGAAGTCGAGCGTGAGCCGCGCGCGCGCGTCCAGGCCCAGGTCGGGCACGGTGCGGTCGGCCAACTGGTCGAGGCTCAGGCCGCGCTGCTCGGCCACCTCGCCGAGCATGCGGTCGGCGCGGGTGCGCAGGTCGTCGTAGCGGGTCTGGCGCGCGAGTTCGGCCAGGTGCATCAGGGCGGCGTCGCTGCCGATGTCGCCGAGCATCGCCATCGCGTCGTAGGCGCGCACGCGGTCGAGCGCGGCGCGCCACTGGCGCAGCAGGCCGTAGAGCTGGCGCGCGGTTTCGTCGTCGCCCAGGCGGCCCTGCAGCGTGAACATCCAGCGTTCCTTGCTCGGACGGCCGTTGCCGATCCACCAAGCCAGCAGGGCCCGGCCGAAGCGGGCGAGCGAATCGGGCGCGAGCGTCTCCAGCAACGCGGGCAGGCCCGGGTAGGGCGCGTCGGCGCGGCCGAGCATCATCGCCATCAGCACGTCGGGCACGCAGGCTTGCGGCAGCGCGTGGCCCTTGCCTTCGCCGTTGTTCAGCACCAGCCGAGGCAGCGCCGCGAGCGGCAACGCCTTGGGCAGCACGGGCAGCACGTCGGGCAGCAGGTCTTCGGGGGCGATGGCCAGCAGCTGCGCCACGGCCTGCGCGGCTTCCGTGCCGTAGGCCAGGGCCTGGCTGCGCACGGCGTCGGCATGGCCTTCTTCATGCAGCCAGCGCAGCGCGGCCTGGGCGGCTTCGTGCGCGGCACCGGGTTCGCCCAGGGCGGTTGGAATGAGTCCGCGCGCGGCGGCGTCCGGGTAGCGGGCCAGCCAGTCGCCGGCCTCGCCGCGCACCCAGCGGTTGGTGTGGAAGCCCTTGGCGATCCAGTCGGCGAGCTGGTCCCACTCGACGACCGAGGTCAGCTCGAACATCGCGCGCGACCCCTGCCGGAGGTAGCGCGGCAACGCCGGCAGCAGGGCCACGCCGAAGTGCCGCAGCATCGGGCGGATGCGCGTGGCGTCGCCCACGTAGAGCGGCATGGCCGGGCCGTGCGTGAGCACGCCGACGGCCAGCGCCACGGGCAGTTGCCAGAGGTATTCGGAGACGGTCCAGGCTTCGGCGGGTGGTTTGCCGAAGTCGCCGGGCGTGATGGCGCGCCCGGCCGCCACCGCCTCGATGCATTCGGCGTGCATGCCGAGCATCCACAAGGCCTTGCGCACGGTGTCGCCGTGTTGCACCGCCGCCGGTGCCGCGGGCTGCTTGCGCGCGAATTCGCGTATCCAGTCGTCGGAGCGCTCCCGCGCGACGCGCACCTCCTGCGCCAGCCAGTCGGCCGACTCGGCCGCGCCCTGCGTGGCCTGCACGTACTGCGGCGGCGGCAGGTCGTTCCAGTGCAGCACCGCGGTCTGCTGCAGCGGCTGCAGGGCCAGCGTGGGCACCACCGGCAGCGCCTGCCGGTTCTTCCACGGCGGGTGCCGCAGCAGCGCGGGCCAGGCCTCGGGCGCCGCGTCGGTCACGCCGTCGGAGCCGTCTTCCTGCAGCCGCGCGAGGGTCTTGCGCTGGGCGTCGTCGCAGGCGGCTTCGAGCGGCGCCTGCCATTCGGGGTTGGCGGCCAGCAGCTCGAGCACGAGCGCGGCGCCGGCCTGGTGGCGCGCGGGGTTGGCCGAGAGCAACTCGCGCAGCACGAACATCGGCCAGCGCGCGGCCTGCTTGGCCAGCGCGTTCTTGCAATCGATCTGCTTGACCTGCGTCACGAAGAAGCGCACCACGGCCTCGTCGTGGATGGCCAGCAGGTCGGTCACGGCCTCCTTGTGCGGGGACGGCTCGAAGAACAGCTCGGCCGCCGCGGCGCCGTGCATCTCGAGCATGCGCAGCCGCGCCGCGCGTGGCGGGTAGAAGCTGGCGCGGTGGCGGCGATAGAAGTCCAGGCTGTCGGCCAGGTTGCGCTCGGCGGACAGCAGGCCGCCGCAATGGCCGCAGGCCCGGTCGTTGAACCGCGCGAGCGCCTCGCGCATGCCCTTGGACCAGCGGACGGTGCCGTCGGGCTGCGCCGCCAGACCTTCCTCCGCCTTCGATTTGCGACCCACCGCCATGCCACGCTCTCCCTCGAATTGATGCGAGCGGCATTGTCGGCCAATGCGTCGGGCGGCGCGGCGGACCGGGCGCGGTGCAAAACGACGGGCAAAAAAAAGCGCCCTCGCGGGCGCCCGAATTCTCGAAAGAGGCTGCAGCCGTTCAGGGCTGCTTGCCTTGGAGCAAGCTGCTGAGCGAGCCCAGCAGGTCGTCGTGGTTGCCGACGCCCTGCTCGGGCACCTGGCCGTGCGGCGTGAGGTGATCGATCAGCGCCGGCAGCATGGTGGCGAGCATCGGCAGCAGCGTCTGCGCGTTGATGCCGAGCTTGGCGGCGATCGCGGCGATGGTGTCGCCGCCCAGCGCGTTCTGCAACTGGTCGCCCGAGACCGGCTGGTTTTCTCCCTTGCCGATCCACGAGCCGATGACATCGCCCATGCCTGCTTGCTCGAACTTGGTGACCAGCCCTCCCAGGCCGCCTTGTCCACCGTTGTTCGCCAGCAGGCCGCCCAGTGCGCCGGCCAGGCCGCCGAGATCGCCCAGCCCCCCGAGCCCTCCGCCTTGCGGCTGCTGCTGTTGTGCAGCGCCTCCCAGCACTTGACCGAGTACCGAATCGAGCAATCCCATGGCCGTTTCCTTGGTGTGTGACAGAACCGACAGCATTGTTAAATGCCGCGGACCTTAAGGGGAAAGTTGCACAGCCACTTTCAGACTGGCAACGTGACAAATTACTTGGTACGCGCTGTGCGTTTGGGCAGGAGTGCGGGGCTGACCCCTTGCACCCCCACCAGACCGAGCACCGTCACCAGCGAATTCTGCGCGCCTTTCCAGCCGTCTGTCACGTCGATGGACTCGGCGAGCGAATGGGCTCCCGAGGCCTTGCCCCCGCCGCCGACGATGATGGCCGGGATGCCCAGCGAGATCGGCACGTTGGCGTCGGTGCTGCCGCCGCGCAGCAGCGTCCGGTGGCCGAAAGCCGCGTTGGCGCGCGTGGCGGCCTCCACGATCACCGAGTCGGCCGGCGTGCGCCCGCCGGGCCGGTCGCCGATGAGCTTGGTGCTGGCGCTCAGCGAGGTCACGCCCCAGCGCTTGTTTTCCTCGACCACGGCTTCGTCGATGGCGGCCAGGATCTTCTTCTCGGCCTCGAGCAGCGAAGCCATGTCGTCCGAGCGGATGTCGATGGCCATGCGCGCGTCGGGCGCGATGGTGTTCACCGAGGTGCCGCCGCCGACCGTGCCCACGGTGAAGGTGGTCTTGGGGAAGCTCGGCGTGCGCACGTCGGCGATCTTCGCAATGGCGCGGCCCATGCCGTGGATCGCGCTGGGCACCAGGCCGAAGGCGCCGAAGCTGTGGCCGCCCGGGCCCTGGAACGTGACCTCATAGCGGTGGCTCGCGGTGCCGAGCACCAGCACCGAGCCAGCCGGCGAAGGCTCCAGGCCGACCATGCCGTCGATGTCGAGGTGCTCGTTGAAGATGGCCTTCATGCCGCGCAGGTTGCCGAGCTCTTCCTCGCCGACGTTGCCCACGAACAGCAGGTCGCCCACGGTCTGCACCTTGTTGTCGTTGAGCACCTTGAGCCACGACAGCAGCACGGAAAGCCCGCGCGTGTCGTCGGCGATGCCCGGCGCGTAGAGCCTGCCGTCGCGCTCCTTGACCTTCACGTCGGTGCCGGCGGGGAACACCGTGTCCAGATGCGCCGAAACCACCAGCAGGGGGCCGCCGCCGGTGCCCTTGCGCAGGCCGACCACGTTGCCCTCGGCGTCGATCTTGGCGTGGCTCAGGCCCAGCGCCTTCATGCGGGCGAGGAAGGCCTCGGCGCGCCTGTGCTCCTTGAAGGGCGGCGCCTCGATCTCCGTGAGCGTCTTCAGGTCTTCGACCGAACGCTCATGGTCGGCCTTGACCGCGTCCAGCAGCTTCTGGATGGCGGGCGAAGCCATCAGCTGCGCGTAGGCCCTGTCGACCTCGGGGCTGACCTGGGTGGGCGTGGGCGCGACGGGCGGGCTTTGCGCCAGCGCGCCCTGGGCGGTGCACAGCGCGGCAAGAACGAGGGCGACGGAGGTCGTGTGGGCAAGGCGCCGAGCGCCTGGCAAGCGGGGCATGGGGCAAAAGTCCTTCTTTTGTCTTAAAGAAGTAACGATTGTTTCTCATGCTGTACGCGCGCGCGTCGCGGAAAACACCGCCTTTTCGGTCCCAGTTCGGCCATTGGCCGAGCGATTTGACCCGATTTGGCCGATCCGGCCGAAATCAGAGGCCGGCGAGCGACACCAGCGCAGCCAGTGCCGCGGTTTCGGCGCGCAGCACGCGCGCGCCGAGGGTGACCGGCGCGAAGCCGCGGGCGATGGCCTGCTGCTCCTCGGTGCCGCTCAAGCCGCCTTCGGGGCCGCTCAGCACCAGGGCGCCCGCGTTGTCCGCCGCCTGCACGCTGGCGATGCCGCGCGTGCCCTCAGCCAGGCTCAGGATGAGGCGCACCGCGCCGGCCTCGGCCTGCGCCTCGACCCAACCGGCGAACGGCTCCACCGGGTGGATCACCGGCACGCGGTTGCGCCCGCACTGCTCGCAGGCCGCGACGGCAATGGCTTCCCAGTGCGCGCGTTTCTTCTCGGCGCGTTCGCCCGACAGGCGCAGCACGCCGTGCGCGGTGGCCAGCGGCTGGATGCTCGCGACGCCGAGCTCGGTGGCCTTCTCGACCAGCCAGTCCATGCGCTCGTTGGCCGGCATGCCGACCGCGAGGTGCACGGCGCGGGGTGCCTCGCGCTCCACAGGCAGGTGCGCGCCGACGGTCACGGCGACGTCGCTGCGGCCCATGCGCTCGACCGTGGCCGCGTACTCGCCGCCCGCTCCGTCGAACAGCGTGAGCGCGTCGCCGGGCTGCATGCGCAGCACCTGGACGTGGCGCGCGGCGCCGGGCGGCAACGCCAGGCTGGCGCCGGCGGTCAGCGGCACGGAGCAGTGAAAACGGGGCATGCTATCAATTCAGTAGCGACGTGCGCACGTGTGACGTGCGCATGAGCGGTTTTTCAGAGGTGTTTTTGGTTCAGACCCGGCCGTAGGCAAAGCCCGTGAGCGCCGACGTGCCTTCGATCTCGTCGATCACGCGCACCAGCGGCGTCAGTTCCATGTACCGGCCGGCGGTGGCGCGGATGTAGGCGATGAAGCGCGGCGTGTCGGCCAGGTACTTGGGCTTGCCGTCGCGCAGCGTCAGCCGCGCGAAGATGCCGGCCACCTTCAGGTGCCGCTGCAGGCCCATCCACTCGACCGCGCGGTAGAACGCGCCGAAATCCTCGTCGACCGGCAGGCCGGCCTTGCGCGCCGCGGTCCAGTAGCGGATGGTGATGTCGAGCACGAACTCCTCGTCCCAGCTCAGGAAGGCGTCGCGCATCAGGCTGGCGATGTCGTAGCTGATGGGACCGTAGACGGCGTCCTGGAAGTCGAGCACGCCGAGTCCACCGAGCCCGCCGAGCCCGCCGTGCCCGCCGTGCCCGTCGAGAGTTTGGCCGTTGCCGACCATCAGGTTGCGCGGCATGAAGTCGCGGTGCACGTAGACGCTGGGCGACGCCAGGTTGCTGTCGACGATCAGCTTGAAGCTGCGGTCCAGCCGCTCCTTCAGCTTGCCTTCGACGGCGACGCCGCGGTGGCGGCCGATGTACCACTCGGGGAACAGCGACAGCTCGCGCTCGAGCAGCGCGCGGTCGTAGGGCGGCAGCACGCCGGGCCTGGACGCCAGCTGCCACTTGATCAGCGCGCCGATGGCCTGGTCGTAGAGCGGGCGGCTCGCGTCGGGCCGCGCCGGGTCGATCACGTCCAGCATGGTCTGGCGGCCGAGGTCGTCGAGCAGCAGGAAGCCGTTGGCGCGGTCCCAGTCGAGCACCGTGGGGGCCAGCACGCCGGCGCCGGTCATCAGCTGGGCCACCTGCACGAAGGGGTCGCTGTTTTCCTTGTCGGGCGGCGCATCCATCACGATGCGCGTGGGGGCCGCGGGGTCGGTGGTGTCGACGCGGAAATAGCGGCGGAAGCTCGCATCGGCCGAGGCGAGGCGCACGGTGTCGGGCAGCAGGCCCTGGACAGGCGCGAGGCCGGCCAGCCAGGCCCGGAACGCGTCGGCGCGTTGCGGATCGGTCCAGAGAATGGTCTCGGCGGGGCTCGGGGCCAAAGAGGCGGGGGGCAGGGGTGCTGTCATGGATAATCGATTCTACAAATCCGCCTGGCGCGGCATCCCCTCGCGGCCGGCTTCCGGCCGGGCCGGGTTGCTGCCGGCCCCTGCAACCCGCCGGCCTGCCGCGCCGTCCCCCCCGACGATCCTTCGTTCCGAACCGATGCCTACGACCCAACGCCCTCACGCTTGGCACCTTGTGCGCTCGCTGCAGCTTTCCCGCGGGGAGTCGCCGGCTTCCCTCGGAACGCCCGGGCGGGACGCCTGATGAGCCGACGCGTCCGACGTGCCGCCCCGCGGCGCTCCAGCCCGCCGCTGCCGCTCGCCCTGCTGTCTCTGGCCCTGATGCATGTGCATGGCGTGTCCGCCCAGCCGGCCGGCAACCTCGAAGGCCCGCTCACGCTGAAGCGCACGCCGCTGCTGACCGAAACGCTGACGCCCGCCGAGCGCGGCCAGATGCCCAGCCTGGTCACCGGTGACCGCATCTCCGGGCGGCCCGACCTCGAGACCGTGGTCGAAGGCAACGCCACGTTGCGGCGCGGCCCGGTGTCCATCACCGCCGACCGCCTCGAGTACTACCAGCCCGACGACCGGGCCAAGGCCACGGGCAACGTGCGGGTCAACCAGGGCGGCAACATCTACGAAGGCCCCGAGCTGCAGCTCAAGCTCGAGACCTTCGAGGGCTTCTTCAACAACGTGCGCTACCAGTTCCTCGTGAACGAAGCGCACGGCGAGGCCAAGCGCATCGACTTCGTCGACGCCAACGTGTCGGTGGCGCGCGAAGCCACCTACACCACCTGCCGCCGCGAAGACTTTCCTGGCTGGATGCCGGCCTGGATGCTCACCGCCGCCACGCTGACCACCGACACCGAAGAAGACGAAGGCGTCGCGAAGAATGCGCGCCTGAGCTTCATGGGCATCACCACGCCGCCGTTCCCCAGCGTGAGCTTCCCGCTGTCGAACGAGCGCAAGAGCGGCCTGCTGCCGCCCACCATCGGCATCGACAACGTCAACGGCATCGAGATCGCGCAGCCGTACTACTGGAACATCGCGCCCAACCGCGACGCCACGATCACGCCCACGGTCATGAGCAAGCGCGGCGTCAACTTCAGCAACGAGTTCCGTTACCTCGAGAAGGAATACAACGGAACCGTCCGCTTCGACCTGATGGGCGGCGACCGGCTCGTGGGCCAGCGCTACAACGAACTGCGCACGAGCCAGCTGCAGCAGCTGGCGAATGGCGAGATCCAGGCCAAGGATCTGACCAGTGCGCCTGGAAGCAGCAAGCGCTGGGGCCTCTGGCTCACCCACCACCAGGATTTCGACGCCAAGGCGCTGGGCCTGGATTCGCTGGCGGCCAACATCACCATCAACCGGGTGAGCGACAACGACTACTGGCGTGACTTCACGCGCACGCCGTCGCTCACGCAGCGCCAGTTGGGCAATGACGCGTCGCTCAGCTGGGTCAAGGGTGACTGGAGCGGCAGCATCCGTGCGCTGAAGTACCAGAACCTGCAATACAACCTGTCGCCGATCGTTCCCGCGTACGACCGGATGCCGCAGATCACGGCCAACTACAGCAAGTACGACTGGCACGGTTTCGACGTGTCGCTGAACCTGGACTACACGCGTTTCCGGGTCAACACGATCCTGAGCGGCCAGCCAGGTTTCGACATCAATCAACAGTCGCAGCCCGACGGCGATCGCGCATCGGCGGTTGCCTCGATCAGCCGCCCGTTCATCACGCCAAGCACGTTCGTCATTCCCAAGCTGATGCTGAACGCGGCCTCGTACAACTACTACGTGCCGCAGGCGGACATTCCGAAGCTGACGATCAACGGCGTGCAGTACGTCGGCGGCATTCCCTACAACCCGAATTCGCTGTATTTCTTCCCGACCTCCAGCAACCGGACGGTGCCGACCTTCAGCCTGGACAGCGGCCTGATCTTCGAGCGCGACGCCAGTTACTTCGGCCGCGCCTTCCGCCAGACGCTGGAGCCGCGCGCGTACTACGTCTACACGCCGTACCGCAACCAGAGCATGCTGCCGAACTACGATTCGGCGGCCAACGACTTCAGCTTTGCGACCATCTACACCGAGAACGCGTTCTCGGGCGGCGACCGCGTGTCGGACACCAACGCACTCACGCTCGGCGTGACCTCGCGCCTGATCGATCCGGCCACCGGCGTCGAGGCGGCGCGCTTCGGCATCGCGCAGCGTCTGCGCTTCAGCGACCAGAAGGTCACGCTGCCCGGCGGCACGCCTGTCACCGACCGCGCCAGCGACCTGCTGGTGGGCGCCCAGATCAACTGGACGCCCAAGTGGAGCCTGGACACGGTCGTGCAGTACAACCCCGACACCCGCCGCTCGGAGCGCTCGGCCATCAGCGCGCGCTACAACCCCGAGCCGTACCACAACCTGAGCGCGGCCTTCCGCTACCAGGCGCCCACGACCCCGACGGCGACCGACGGCAACAAGTCCATCGACGTGGGCTGGCAATGGCCCGTCAACGACCTGTGGGGCGACAAGGGCAAGAACCTCGGTCCCGGCAAGGGTCAGGGCGGCGGACGCTGGTATGCGGTCGGCCGCCTGAACTACAGTCTGCAGGACAAGAAGCTCACCGACGGCGTGCTGGGCTTCGAGTACGACGGCTGCTGCTGGATCGGCCGCGTGGTGCTGCAGCGCATCACCACGGGCCAGGTCACGGCGAACACCCGCATCATGTTCCAGCTCGAATTCGTCGGGTTCTCCAGCATCGGCTCGAGCCCGATGCAGGCCCTGCGGCAGAACATCCAGCGCTACGAACCCCTGCGCCAACCCGGCGAGGCGCCGAGCCGCTTCACCAATTACGACTGAGTCGATCGACAGAGCCCAGAGCCATGAAACACATCCGTTCCATCATCACCCTCGGTTGCCTTGCGGCAATGGCTGCAACGGCGGGTGCGCAGGGCTTCCGCTCTGGCAGCGGCATCACGGACATCATGCGCGCCGGTCCGCGCCTCGGCCCGCCGGCGGCGCGCCCCCCCGCGGCCGCGCCTGCCGCGGCGCCTGTGCAGCGCTCGGCCGAGTTCATCGTCGCCCTGGTCAACTCCGAGCCGATCACCAACACCGAGGTGCTGACCCGCGTGGCGCGCCTGGTGAAGGAAAACCCCGACGCCGAGCGCGTGCCCCGCAATGAACTCACGCGGCTCGTGCTCGATCGCCTGATCACCGAGCGTGCGCAGCTCCAGCTCGCCAAGGAAGGCGGCATCAAGGTCGACGACGTGGCGATCGACCAGGCCGAGCAGACCGTGGCGCGCCAGAACGAGATCAGCATGACCGAGCTGCGCCGCCGCGTGGCCGCCGAAGGCATCTCGCTGAAGGAATTCCGCAACGACCTGCGCGACCAGCTGCTGCTCACGCGCCTGCGTGACCGCGAAGTCGAGGCCAAGGTCAAGATCAGCGATGCCGAGGCCGACGAGTACCTGCGCGACCAGCGCAACCAGGCCGTCAAGAACGTCGCGCTGGAAAACCTCAACCTGGCGCAGATCCTGGTCGCCGTGCCCGAGAACGCCACCGACGCCCAGATCGCCACCGCGCAGCAGAAGGCGCAGGGCCTGGCCCAGCGCGCCCGTTCCGGCGAAGATTTCGCCAAGCTGGTGCAGGACAACTCCGATTCGCCCGACCGCGCCAACGGCGGCGCCATCGGCATGCGCAGCGCCGACCGCTACCCCTCGCTGTTCGTCGAGGCGACGCAATCGACGGCCGTCAACGGCATCGCGGGTCCGGTGCGCTCCAGCGCCGGCTTCCACGTGTTCAAGGTGCTGGCCAAGGCGCAGATCGGTTCGGGCGATGCCACCGTCACGCAGACGCAGGTGCGCCACATCCTGCTGCTGAACGATCCCAAGCGCACCACCGCGCAGGCGGTCGCGCAGCTGGCGGAATTCAAGCGCCGCGTGCAGGCCGGCACCGCCGATTTCGCCGGGCTGGCCCGTGACAACTCGCAGGATGCGAGCGCCAAGGCCGGCGGCGACCTCGGCTGGTCGCGCCCCGGCCAGTTCGTGCCCGAGTTCGAGGAGGCCATGGACCGGCTTACGCCGGGCCAGATCAGCGATCCGGTGGTGTCGCGCTTCGGCGTGCACCTGATCCAGGTGGTCGGCCGCCGCGATGCCAAGCTCAGCCAGGGCGAGCAGCGCGAAGCCGCGCGTGCCGCGCTGCGTGAACAGCGCATCGAGGAAGCCTTCAGCACCTGGGTGCAGGAAGTGCGTGCCCGCGCGTACGTCGAGTACCGCGAACCACCGCAGTCCTGATTCCCTGATGGCACATATCGCCCGGAAGCGGTTCGGACAGCATTTCCTGTCCGACGGCGGGATCATCGATGCGATCGTGCGGGAGATCGCCCCGCAGCCCGGCGACGCCATGGTCGAGATCGGCCCAGGGCTCGCGGCGCTCACGCAGCCGCTGGTCGAGCGGCTCGGCCGGCTCACCGTGATCGAGCTCGACCGCGACCTGGCCAAGCGCCTGCGCGACCATCCGCAGCTCGACGTCATCGAGTCCGACGTGCTCAAGGTCGACTTCGCCGAGGTGGCCGGACGCTTCCCCGGCAAGCCGCTGCGCGTGGTCGGCAACCTGCCCTACAACATCTCCACGCCCATCCTCTTTCACCTGCTGGACTGCGCCCATCTCGTGGCCGATCAGCATTTCATGCTGCAGAAAGAGGTGATCGACCGCATGGTGGCCAAGCCCGCCACGTCGGACTACAGCCGGCTGAGCGTGATGCTGCAGTGGCGCTACGACATGGAAAACGTGTTGTTCGTGCCGCCCGAGAGCTTCGATCCGCCGCCGCGCGTGGACAGCGCCGTGGTTCGCATGGTGCCGCTGGCCACGCCGCCGGCCGTCGATGCCGCGCGGCTGGGCGAAATTGTGCAGGTTGCCTTCAGCCAGCGGCGCAAGCTGCTGCGCCACACGCTGGGCAAGTGGCTGCAGGAGCACGGCTTCTCGGGTGATTTCGACACCCAGCGGCGGGCCGAGGAAGTGCCCGTCGACGAATATGTCGCGTTGGCACAATCCGTCGCCCCATGAAAAAAGCCCGTCACAGACGGGCTTTTTTCATGGGGGTTGCGAACTCGTTCGAAGAACCGCTCGCAACGGGCGTTGCCTGATGGTGCTCAGGCGGCGGCGAGCCAGTAACCCGCGTTGAAGGGGCTGCTCATGCGCAGTGCCAGCGGCGACACGTCGACCAGTTTGTCGGTCGGCATCTTTTCGCCTGCCGGCTCGGTGCTGGCGGTAGCTGCTGCTGCGTTGGTGTTGTTCACTTCGATGCCGTCGAGGGTTTCAGCTTTCGGCTGAGCCTCGTTCGCCCGTTCTGCTTGGCTGGTAGATGCAGAACGGGCTACAGAAAAGAATAGAAGCACCGGAACGGGACCTTGCGGTCGCCCCAGTAGTCCGAGGCGTCGCGGAAGATGTCGAGCAGTTGCTCGCGCGCTTCCTTGTCGAACTTGGCGTTGGCCGGAATCTGTTCCAGGACGATGACGAAACCAGGCTGCGGGCCCGATTTATGCAACGGGTCCGTCATGCAGTCGTACAGCGCGTCGAAATTCTTCCCGAAATGGGACGGGAACGTGAACTGCTGCGCAATCAGGTCGAGCACGTCCTGTTTGGTCTGGGCGTTGCCCAGGTTGGCGTACAGGAAGTGCTGGCCGGCTGCGTTGGCAGCGTCCTGCAGGTCGTTCACGCGGAACGCGCGGATCGATTGCACGATGTTCGGGCGTACGGCACGAAGGGATAAAGTCATCTCCGCTGGTCTTTCCATAGTCATCATCATTTCTTCGGGGCGCTTCGGGGCGCCGCTCAGGTCGTTTTCATCGCTCATGGCGCAATCCGTCTGAAACTCGCGTAATGGTCTGCCGTGTACCAGCAGGCCTCGGGCGTGGTGCGTTGTTCACCGCCGCAAACGATCCGTTGTGCACCACGATTGCGCGAGCCCGGTGTCGTCACCGTGTACTCGCGGTAGTGGCCACGCCGGGCCGGCGGCAAGATACGTTCGCGATTGCCGAAAACCGAGCCGTCCTTGTCGTACCGGAAGGGGCCACCGTCGAGGATGGCTCGATAGGTTCGCTGGCCCTGAACCGGCAATTCGGACAGTGCAATCGTTCCTTCGTTGGACGTTTTCCCGGTGCCGAACCATCCGCGGGCCTCGGCCCCGGTCGTCAACGCCGCCAGCATCAGGCCGGTGAGCGCAAACTTTGTGACAGAGGACGTGATCGAGGCGTAAGCCGCCATGGGGCACCACAAGAGAAAAGAGCGGGGGTTCCGAATCGGCGATCAACCTCGGGGTTAACCCGCAAATTCAAGCCCGCGAGTGTGCACCACGCTGGCGAAAATAGCAAGCGACTGCCCAAAGTTTGAGCAGTCGCAGGGGCTTCGAGTGGCGCTTTAAGTTGGCGGCCACTCTCGCCGAAGGGCCTATCTTTCGGCGTTTGCGTCAGCCACTGTCAAGGCTGTCATGTTGACGATGCGTCGAACAGTGGCACTGGCCGTGAGAATGTGCACAGGTTTGGCCGCGCCGAGCAGAACCGGGCCGATCGCGATGTTGCCGCCTGCCGCCGTCTTGAGCAGGTTGTACGAAATGTTGGCCGCGTCGATGTTCGGGAATACCAACAGGTTGGCGTCGCCGGCCAGTGCGCTGTGCGGCATGACGACCGCGCGCTGCTTGCTGTCGAGCGCCACGTCGCCGTGCATTTCGCCGTCCACCTCGAGCCAGGGCGCCTGTATGCGCAGCAGTTCGAGGGTCTTGCGCATCTTGATGGCGCTGGGCTCGTTGCTGGTGCCGAAGTTCGAGTGCGACAGCAGCGCGGCCTTCGGCTTCAGGCCGAAACGCATCATTTCCTCGGCCGCCATCGTCGTGATCTCGGCCAGTTCCTCGGGCGAGGGGTCGTAGTTGACGTGCGTGTCGACCAGGAACACCTGGCGGTCGGGCAGCAGCAGGCCGTTCATGCAGGCGTACACCGGCACGTCCTGCGGCGTGCTTTCGCAGCCGCCGGGGCGCTTGCCGATCACCTGGTCGATGTAGTGCAGGTGGATCAGCGTGGTGCCCCAGGTGCCGCAGATCATGCCGTCCACCTCGTCCTTGTGCAGCAGCATCGCGCCGATCAGCGTGAGGCGGCGGCGCATCTCGATCTTCGCGACCTGGGCGGTGATGCCCTTGCGCTCGGTCATGCGGTGATAGGTCTGCCAGAAGTCGCGGTAGCGGTGGTCCTGCTCGACGTTGACGATGTCGTAGTCGAGTTCTTCCTTCAGGCGCAGGCCGAACTTCTCGATGCGCTGGGCGATGATGGCCGGGCGGCCGATCAGCGTCGGGCGCGCCAGGCCTTCGTCGACCACGATCTGCGCGGCGCGCAGCACGCGCTCTTCCTCGCCCTCGCAGTACGCCACGCGCTTCTTGGCGGCGCGGCGGGCCGTCTCGAAGATCGGCTTCATCGTGGTGCCCGAGGCGTAGACGAAGCTCTGCAGCTTGTCGCGGTAGGCGTCCATGTCCTTGATCGGACGCTGCGCCACGCCGCTTTCCTCGGCCGCCTTGGCCACGGCCGGCGCGATCTTCATCATCAGGCGCGGGTCGAAGGGCTTCGGAATCAGGTATTCGGGGCCGAAGGACAGCTTTTCACCGACGTAGGCAGCGGCCACGCGCTCGCTCTGCTCGGCTTGCGCCAGGTCGGCAATGGCGTGCACCGCCGCGATTTCCATCTCGTCGGTGATCGTGGTCGCGCCCGAGTCGAGCGCGCCGCGGAAGATGTACGGGAAGCACAGGACGTTGTTGACCTGGTTCGGGTAGTCGGTGCGGCCGGTGGCCATGATCACGTCGTCGCGCACCGCGTGGGCGTCTTCGGGCGCGATCTCGGGGTTCGGGTTGGCCAGCGCGAAGATCACCGGCTTGGCCGCCATCTTGGCGACCATGTCGGCCTTCAGCACGCCGCCGGCGGACAGGCCCAGGAACACGTCGGCGCCGACGATCACTTCCGACAGCTTGCGCATGTCGGTCTTCTGCATGTAGGCGCGCTTGTCGTCGTCCATCAGCTCTTCGCGGCCTTCGTAGACCACGCCGGCCAGGTCGGTGACGAACACGTTTTCACGCTTCAGGCCCACCTTCAGCAGCAGGTTCAGGCAAGCCAGGGCCGCGGCGCCCGCGCCCGAGGTCACGAGCTTGACCTCGGCGATGTTCTTGCCCGCCACCTTCAGGCCGTTGACCATGGCCGCCGCCACGGTGATGGCCGTGCCGTGCTGGTCGTCGTGGAACACCGGGATCTTCATGCGCTTGCGCAGCTCGCGCTCCACGTAGAAGCAGTCCGGTGCCTTGATGTCTTCCAGGTTGATGGCGCCGAAGGTCGGCTCCAGCGACGCGATGATTTCCACCAGCTTGGCGGGGTCCTTCTCGTCGATCTCGATGTCGAACACGTCGACGCCCGCGAACTTCTTGAACAGGACGCCCTTGCCTTCCATCACCGGCTTGGAGGCCAGCGGGCCGATGTCGCCCAGGCCCAGCACGGCGGTGCCGTTGCTGATCACGCCGACCAGGTTGCCGCGCGAGGTGTACTTGAACGCGTTGGCCGGGTCCTTGACGATTTCCTCGCAGGGCGCGGCCACGCCGGGCGAGTAGGCCAGCGACAGGTCGCGCTGGTTGACCATCTGCTTGGTCGCCGCGATGGCGATCTTGCCGGGGACGGGAAACTCGTGGTACTCGAGGGCGGCACGGCGCAGTTCGGCGCGTTTGTCTTCGGGCGTGGGAGTCGAGGACGTCGAGGGGGTCGAGGGGGTCGAATCGGACATGTGCCTGTAGCTCCTGGTGGCGCTTCTTCTGGGGGCGCCGATTGTAGACCTCGCTCGGAAGGCCTTGCGCAGAGGCCATACGCCGCATGGTGGGGTCGAGCATGACTAAAAGCACGGGCCCGGCGTCAAGTCGCTGTGGCAATATGCACAGTTCGGACAAAACCTGAAAAAACCTCGAGAGGAGCGACCATGGCGCTGATGGATTTCATCAAGAAACAGTTCATCGACATCATCCAGTGGACGGAGACCGGCGATGGCACGCTGGCCTGGCGTTTCCCGATGGCGGAGATGGAAATCCAGAACGGCGCCTCGCTCACCGTTCGCGAATCCCAGGTGGCCGTCTTCGTCAACGAAGGCAAGGTCGCCGACGTGTTCGGCCCCGGCATGTACAAGCTCACGACGCAGACGCTGCCCGTGCTCACGTACCTGAAGAACTGGGACAAGCTCTTCGAGTCCCCCTTCAAGAGCGACGTCTACTTCTTCAGCACGCGCCAGCAGGTCGACCAGAAGTGGGGCACGCCCCAGCCGATCACCATTCGCGACAAAGACTTCGGCGCCGTGCGCCTGCGGGCCTTCGGCAACTACAGCTTCCGCATCGGCGACGCCAAGCTGTTCCACACCGAAATCTCGGGCACGCGCGACATCTACAGCGTGGCCGACCTCGACGGCCAGCTGCGCGGCCTGGTGCTGCAGAACATCAGCAACGCCATCGCGTCCAGCGGCGTGCCCTTCCTCGACCTCGCGGCCAACCAGATCCAGTTCGCGCAGGCGCTCGCCGCCCAGCTGGTGCCCGAGTTCGAGAAGATCGGCATCAAGCTCGAGAACATCACGGTCCAGAACGTCTCGCTGCCCGAAGAACTGCAGAAGATCCTCGACCAGAAGATCGGCATGGGCATGGTCGGCAACGACATGGGCAAGTTCATGCAGTACCAGACGGCGCAGGCGATCCCCAAGTTCGCCGAAGGCGCGGCGGGCGGCGGCGGCATTGCCGGCGACGCCATGGGCCTGGGCGCCGGCGTGGCGCTGGGCCAGGTGCTGGCGCAGAACCTCGCGCAGGGCCTCAGCCCCAACGTGGCCGCGCAGGCCGCCGCCACGCAGCAGCAACCGGCCGTGGCCGTGGTGAGCCCCACCGACGTGATGACCACGCTCGAGAAGCTCGGCGAGCTCAAGACCAAGGGCATCCTCACGCAGGAAGAGTTCGACGCCAAGAAGGTTGAGCTGCTCAAGAAGCTGGTCTAACCCCCAGGCTTCGCGCGCTTCGTGTCGCTCCTCCTCCCCCCTGGCAGGGGGCGATACCGGCGGCCCGGCTTAGCCGGCTCAACGGTGTCCCCCGCTTCGTTCGTCGTTTTTTCCGCAGCGCACCATGGCTGAGGAAACCGGCAACCAACGCTACTACCGCGCGCCCTGCCCCGGCTGCGGCGCGCCCGTCGAATTCCGTTCGGCGCAATCGACCCACGCGGTCTGCCCGTACTGCCAGAGCACCGTCGTGCGCCAGGGCGAGACGCTCGCGCGCACCGGCAAGATGGCCGAGCTGTTCGACGACTTCAGCCCGCTGCAGCTGTTCGCCGCCGGCCGCATCCAGGACAAGCCGTTCACGCTGATCGGCCGGCTGCAGTACACCTACCCGGGCGGTCGCTGGACCGAGTGGATCGCCGCGCTCGACGCGGACCGCACCGGCGTGCTCAGCGAGGACAACGGCGCCTACGTGTTCGCGCTGCCCTTCGACATCCAGCGCGCCGCGCCGCCGTGGAACGAGTTGCGCGTGGGCGCCACCACCGCCTTCGCCGGGCAGAGCTACACCGTCACCTCGAACGAGCAGGTCGCGCTGACCTCGGCGCAGGGCGAACTGCCGCATCTGCCCGAGCTGGGCAAGTCGTTCGCCATGGTCGAGCTGCGCAACGACAAGGGGCTGGTGCTCAGCCTGGACTACGGCACCGCGCCGCCCACGGCCTACCTGGGCCGCTCGGTGCAGCTGGACGACCTGCAGCTCACCGGCCTGCGCGACGAATCCGCCAAGGACGAGAAGGGCCGCAGCTTCAACTGCCCCAACTGCGGCTCGCCGGTCACCGTCAACCTGGCCGACAGCAAGACCATCACCTGCCGCTCGTGCAGCAGCATCATCGACCTGTCGCAGGGCATCGGCGGCGAGCTCAAGCACGCCACGCAGAACGAGCCCGTACGCCCGCTCATCGCGCTGGGCAGCATGGGCCAGCTGCAGGGCGTGCAGTGGCAGGTGGTCGGCTTCCAGCACCGCATGGGCAG
This sequence comes from Variovorax sp. OK212, assembly GCF_900112425.1. Lineage (GTDB taxonomy): Bacteria > Pseudomonadota > Gammaproteobacteria > Burkholderiales > Burkholderiaceae_C > Variovorax. The sequence continues at coordinate 141,434 of NZ_FOLP01000005.1, forward strand.
CGAGCCCGGCGACGACGAGATGTTCGGCTGGGACGAGTACCTGCTCTTCAACAAGAAGCGCGGCTTCAGCTTCCTGGTGGACGCCGAGGACGGCTGGAGCATGGTCAAGCCGACCACCGGCGCGCCGGTGATGGCCGAGAACGGCAGCAGTGCCACCTACCTCAGCAAGCGCTACCAGCAGCAGTACGCCTACAACGCCGAGACCACCTACGTGGCGGGCGAGTTCTACTGGCAGGTCGAGCGCGGGCAGAAGACCTTCAACCGCGACTTCGCCAGCGGCGGCGCGCTGCTGTCCATGGAGCGCTCGGCCAACGAGCTCACCTGGTCGTCGGGCAGCAAGATCGACAGCGGCGCCGTGGCCACCGCCTTCAAGCTGGACACCAAGAAGGACATGTTCAAGCGCGGCGACGCGCTGCCCGTGAGCGCCGCCTCGGGCATGGGCTGCGGCACCATCATCCTGATCGTCGTGGTGATCATCATCGTGCTGATCATCCTGAGCACCTGCAGCGGCGGCTCGTCGGGCGGCTCGCGCAGCTCGGGCGGTTCGTATGGCGGTTACTCGAGTGGCGGCGGCCACAAATGACGGCGAAGATGTCCACCGCAGGCGTCACGTTTTTCGCGATGTCTCTCATTACTACGACTGGAGGTCCCCATGGGATTTGAATGGCTGAAACCGGGCGTGGTCCTCGGATCGCTCGTGTACGCGCTGATCGGCGTGATCATCTTCTGGCTCTGCTTCCTGATCATCGACAAGATCACCCCCTATGACCTGTGGGGCGAGATCGTCGAGAAGCAGAACGTCGCGCTGGGCCTCGTCGTCGCGGCGATGAGCCTGGGCATCAGCATCATCGTTGCCGCGGCGATCCACTAGCCTGCCGGCCTTGCCCCTCGCTTCGCTTCGTGTCGTTCGCCATCCCCCGCGGGGGAGGCGCGGGCCGCCTCGGGGCGGCTTGGCGGCGACCGCCTGATCCATGGACATTCCAAACAGCACGGCGTTGCCGCCCAAGGGGCCGCAACCCGTAGAGATCGCGCTGCTCGCCAGCGTCTTCGTGGTCGCGGCCTGCGGCCTGGTCTACGAACTGAGCGCGGCCGCGCTGAGCAGCTACCTGCTCGGCGACTCGGTGCTGCAGTTCAGCACCATCATCGGCACCTACCTGTTCGCCATGGGCGTCGGCTCGTGGCTGTCGCGCTATTTCGACCGCCAGCTGCCCGCGCACTTCCTGCGCATCGAGCTGATGGTGGCGCTCATCGGCGGCGCGCTGCCGGCCATCCTGTTCCTGGCCAACGCCTACGTGCCCAGCGCCTTCCGCCTGCTGCTGTACGGCCTGGTGATGGTGGTGGGCACGCTGGTGGGCCTGGAGATCCCGCTGGTCATGCGCATCCTCAAGCGCAACATCGTGCTGAAGAACCTGGTGTCGCAGGTGCTCACCTTCGACTACCTCGGCGCGCTCGCGGTGTCGGTGGCGTTCCCGCTGATCCTGGTGCCGCAGCTCGGCATGATCCGCACCGGCCTGCTGTTCGGCTTCATGAACGCGGCCGTGGCCGTGTGGGCGCTGTGGCTGTTCCGCCATGAGTTGCGCCGCGTCGGCGCGCACGCCATGGCCTGCTTCCTGGCGCTGGCCGCGCTGGTCGCGGCCTTCGTGTGGGCCGACCACATCACCACGCTGGCCGAGGACAAGTTCTACCAGGACCGCATCGTCTTCAGCGCCACCTCGCCCTACCAGCGCATCGTGGTCACGCGCGGCCTGCTGGGCCACCGCCTGTTCCTGAACGGCAACCTGCAGTTCGCCGAGCGCGACGAGTACCGCTACCACGAGGCGCTGGTGCACCCCGTGATGGCCGCGCAAGGCGCGCCGAAGAAGGTCGCCGTGCTCGGCGGCGGCGACGGCATGGCGGTGCGCGAGATCCTCAAGTACCCGTCGGTCGAGTCGGTCACGCTGGTGGAGCTCGACCCGAACATGACCCAGCTCTTCACCACGCACGAGACCCTGGCCGCGCTCAACGGCCATTCGCTGTCGTCGCCCAAGGTGAAGATCGTCAACACCGACGCCTTCCAGTGGCTGCAGCAGCCCGGCGACATGTTCGACGTGATCGTGGTCGACTTTCCGGACCCGACCAACTTCGCCATCGGCAAGCTCTACACCAACAGCTTCTATTCCCTGCTCGAGAAGCGCCTGTCGGCCAGCGGCTACGCCGTGATCCAGACCACCTCGCCGCTGGTGGCGCGCAAGAGCTACTGGACCGTGGCGGCCACCATCGAGTCGGTCGGCCTCACGGCAACGCCGTACCACGCGCACGTGCCCAGCTTCGGCGAGTGGGGCTACATCATCGCGAGCCGCCGGCCGTACCGCATGCCCGACGCGCTGCCCTCGGGCCTGCGCTTCCTGTCGCCTTCCACGCTGCCGCTGATGTTCGACTTCCCGCTCGACATGGCGCGCGTGCCGGCCGAAGTGAACCGGCTGTCCAACCAGACCCTTGTCACCACTTACGAACAGGAGTGGGGCAAGGTGATGGCGCACTAGCCTCCCATGCAACGGCGCGAATTCCTCGGCGTTGCGGCGGGTGCGGCAGGCGCGCTCGCGCTCGCCGGCTGCGAGTCGCCGCCACCTCCCATCGAAGGCGGCTTCACCGGCATCGACGTGGCGCGCGGCCACGCGATGCGCGACGGCGCGCTCAAGAGCTCGCAGCCCGCCACCGTGAAGCGCACGCGCGTCGTCATCGCGGGCGGCGGCGTCGCGGGGCTGGGCGCCGCGCGGGCCTTGCGGCTCGCGGGCATCGACGACTTCACGCTGCTCGAACTCGAAGACGCCGCCGGCGGCAACGCGCGCGGCGGCAGCGTCAACGGCATTGCCTGCCCGCTCGGCGCGCACTACCTGCCCGTGCCCGGCGACGACGCCCGCGAGGTGCAGGACCTGCTCGAGGAGCTCGGCCTGCGCCGCCGCGTGGCGGGCCGCTGGGAGTACGACGAAGTCACCCTCTGCCACAGCCCGCAGGAGCGCCTGTTCTTCCGCGGCGAATGGCAGGACGGCCTGCTGCCCGTGCACGGCGTGGGCGAGCCCACGCTCGCGCAGTACCGCCAGTTCGCGCAGCGCATCGACGCCCTGCAGCACGCCGCGCACTTCGCCATTCCCACGCTCAAGGTCGCCGTCACGCCCGAGCTGCTGGCGCTCGACGCCCTCACCTTCGCCGGCTGGCTCGACAGCGAAGGCTTCAGCGACGCGCAGCTGCGCTGGTACCTCGACTACTGCTGCCGCGACGACTACGGGGCCGGCATCGCGCAGGTGTCGGCCTGGGCCGGCATCCACTACTTCGCGAGCCGCCACGGCTTCCATGCGCCCGGCGACCCGACCGGCAGCGTGAACGACGCGAGCCCCGAGCGCGACGGCATCCTCACCTGGCCCGAGGGCAACGGCTGGCTCACGAAGCAGCTGGCCAGGCCGCTCGGCGAGCGCCTGCGCACCGGCCAGGTGGTCACGCGCATCGCCGAGGTGCGCGGCGGCGTCGAGGTCGACGCGTGGGACGCGGCCACGAAGTCGCTGGTGCGCTGGCAGGCCGAGCGCTGCATCGTCGCGCTGCCGGTGTTCATCGCCGCGCGCGTGGTGGAGAACCCGCCCGAGGTGCTGAAGACCGCCGCCGCGCACGTGCGCTACGCGCCCTGGCTCGTGGCCAACGTGCACCTGCGCGGCCCGCTGGCCGACCGGGCCGGCGCCGCGCCGAGCTGGGACAACGTGATCTACGGCACGCGCGGCCTCGGCTACGTCGATGCGCGCCACCAGTCGCTCGACCCCACGCCGCGCGGCACCGTGCTCAGCTGGTACCGCCCGCTGGGCCCGAGCGGCTACGACACGGCAGACGGGCGCAAGCTGCTGCTCGAGCGCCCCTGGACCGGCTGGCGCGACGAGCTGCTGGCCGAGCTGTCGGTGCCGCACCCCGACCTGCCTTCGCTGGCCACGCGCATCGACATCACGCGCTACGGGCACGCGATGTCCATTCCCCGGCCGGGCCTGCTCGCGCAGATCGGCCCGCAGCGCACCGCGCCCGACGGCGCGCACCGCGGCAGCGTCGTCGCGGGGCGGCTGTCGTTCGCGCACGCGGACTGGTCGGGCTACTCCATCTTCGAGGAGGCGTTCACGCGCGGCCACGTCGCGGGCACCGGGGTGGCAGGGGTGGCGGCGTGAAGACGCTGGTGCTCGGGGGCTACGGCAACTTCGGCGCGCGCATCTGCCGCGCGCTGGCCGCGGACCCCGCCATCGAGTTGCTGGTGGCCGGACGCGACGCGCAGCGCGCCGCGGCATTCGCCGCGTCGATCGGCGGCAACGCGCGTGGCGTGCGCATCGACGCGCAGGCGCCCGGCTTCGCCGGCAGCTTGCGCGAACTGGGCGCGGAACTCGTGATCCACACGGCGGGCCCGTTCCAGAGCCAGGACTACCGCGTGCCGCAAGCCGTTGCAGAAGCCGGCGCGCACTACATCGACCTGGCGGACGGCAGGCGCTTCGTGTGCGACTTTCCGGCGGCGCTCGACGCGGCCTTTCGCGCCGCGGGCCGCACGGCGGTGAGCGGCGCGAGCACCGTGCCCGCGCTGTCGTCCGCGGTGGTCGACCATCTCGCGGCCGGCTGGCAAGGCATTTGCAGCATCGACATCTGCATCGCGCCGGCGCAAGGCGCGCCGCGCGGCGTGGCCACGCTGGCCGGCGTGCTCGCCTACTGCGGCGAGCCGATCCGCGTCTGGCAAGGCGGCCGATGGACCGAGATGCCCGGCTGGGCCGGCCCGGTGAAGGTCGCGTTCGCGCGCATGAAGCCGCGCCGTGGCGCGCTGTGCGACATCCCCGACCTCGAGCTTTTTCCGTCGCGCTACGCCGGCGTGCAATCGGTCATGTTCCGCGCCGCGCTCGAAGTCGGGCTGGCGCAACGCGCCTTCGCCGTCATGGCGTTCATGCGCCGCATCGGCCTGCTGCCCGCGCCGCAGAAGCTGGCGCCGCTGCTGCATTCGGCCGGCCGCGTGTTCGACGCGCTCGGCACCGCGCTCGGCGGCATGGTGGTGCGCGTCGAAGGCACGGACGCGCAAGGCAAGGCCGCACAGCGCGCCTGGCACATTGCCGCCGACGACAACCACGGCCCCGAGATCCCGTGCATGGCCGCCATCCTGCTGGCGCGCCGCCTTGCGCGTGGTGAGCCACTGCCGGCCGGCGCGCACGCCTGCGCCGGCCTGCTCGCGCTGCCCGCATTCGAACCCGAGTTCGCCCGCTGGGGCATGGTGACAGACGTGGTCGAAGAGAACCCGCGCAATGGCACACCGTCGCTTTGAGTTCGACATGCCGGCACCGTCCGGCGTGGTGTTCGACACCTTCCACTATCACCTCTGGCGCGCACGCTGGGACTCGCTGGTCGGCCAGGCACGCGTGGTGGGCGGCGCGCCCTGCCCCTTCGTCGGCGCGGAAACCGAGAACACCGGCGGCGGCCTGCTGCGTGGCCTGTCGATGCGCACGCGCTTCGTCACGTTCGACCGGCCGCACGTGGCGGCCGCGACGATGGTCGGCCGCTCGTTTCCCTTCAGCCGCTGGGCCGCGTCCATGCGGCACCGCGACACCGCGCCGGGGCACTCGGTGCTCATCTATGTCTACACCATCGAGTCGGGGCCGCGCGCCTTGCGCTGGCTGATGGAGCCGGTGGTCGCATGGGTCTTCGCGCGGCAGACGCAGCGCCGGTTCGCGCGCATGCGGACGTTCCTTGCCGCGAACGCGCACGAGGTCGCCGAGTGGCAACGCGCGCAGCAAGCGGGCAGCGCGGCATGACGGGCCCCGGCGACGACCGCCTGCTGCGCTGGAGCCTGGTCGCCGTCTGGCTGTTCACCGGCATCGCCAGCCTCATCGAACTGAACGGCCAGAGCCGCGAGGTGCTGGCCGCGGCCGGCATCGCATCGCCGCCCTGGCTGGTGCAGTGGCTGATCGCCGGCGGCGCCGCGGCGGACCTCGCCATCGGCCTCGCGCTGTGGTGCCGGCCCGGCCGCGCGAGCTACGCCTGCGCCCTCGCGCTGATGGCCGTCATGACCCTCGTGGCGACCGTGCTGCAACCGGGCCTGTGGCTGCACCCGCTCGGCCCGCTGCTCAAGAACCTTCCCATTGCCGCCGTGCTCTGGCATCTCCATCGACGCGCCGCGCCATGAACACCTACCTCGTCCTCAAGTGGCTGCACATCGTCTCCAGCGTGCTCATGGTCGGCACCGGGCTGGGCTCGGCGTTCTACATGTTCTTCACCAACCGCAGCGGCAGCGTGCCCGCGCAGGCCGTGGTCAGCCGGCTGGTGGTGCGGGCCGACTGGTGGTTCACCACGCCCACCGTCATCCTGCAGCCGGCCACCGGCTTCGCGCTGGCGCACATGGCGGGCTGGCCGATGTCCACGCCCTGGCTCGCCGTGTCGCTCGCGCTGTTCGTGTTCGCGGGCATCTGCTGGCTGCCGGTGGTGTGGCTGCAGATCCGCATGGCGGCCCTTGCGGCGCAGGCGCACCGCGAGGCCACGCCGCTGCCACCGCTCTATGCGCGCTACCAGCGCTGTTGGGAGTTGCTCGGCTACCCGGCATTCGTCGCCATGGTCGTGGTGTTCTATCTGATGGTGAACAAGCCGCAGCTGGCGTTCTGACGTTCCGATTCACGGCGCGGCCCTGCCGGCAGTGGGCCTTGTGCAGTTTTCACGAAGACTTCACACACGGCGCCAGCGCTTCACAGACAGTCCGCACACTCGCGGACGCCAACAAAAACACAGTGGGGAGCATCCATGCTTCAAGTCGCCAATCGAAAACTCGCGTCGCTCAGCGACGTGCTCTTCACCGGACTGGGCCGCGTGCTCGGCTTCCTGCGTCCGGTGGCCCGCGGGCTCATCGGTTCCTGGCGACCCCCGGGGTGGCTGCGCATCGCAGGCGCGTTCGTGCTGCTCGGCTTGCAGTGGCTGCAGCAGCGCCTGGCCTGGCTGGTGTTGCTCCTGCTGCTCGTGCTGGCCGGCTGGATGGCCAGCCCCTCCGTGTTGAAGTGGTGGCACGGCCTCACGCCTGACCGCGTGGAGCCCGTCGTCGCCACCGCGAAGACCGAGCCGCCGCAGCGCACGCAGATCGAATTCGACCGGGGGCCCAACCCCTTCGTCATGACCTTCTCGGCTTCGGTGGCGCCCATTGCGCGCATCGGCCAGGAAGCGACCGGCGTCACCATCGAGCCCACCATCGCCGGCCGCTGGACCTGGACCCAGCAGAACCGCCTCGAATTCCTGCCCGCGCAGGACTGGCCCATCGGCCAGCCGTACAAGGTGCAGCTCGCCAGCGGCGCGCTCGCGCCGCACATCGAGATGGCACAGCGCAAGTACGAGTTCACCTCGACCGAGTTCACCGCGCAGATCGCCGCGGCCGAGTTCTACCAGGACCCGGTGCAGCCCAACGTGCGCCGCGCGCTGTTCCAGCTGCGCTTCTCGCACCCCGTGAACACCGCCGAGCTCGAGAAGCGCCTGGTGCTCACCTACGACCAGGCCTGCAGCAGCTCGTTCTTCGGCGTGGGCAAGTGCGCGAGCGAGAAGTTCACGGTCAGCTACGACAAGCTGCGCCTCAACGCCACCCTGCAGTCGGAGCCGCTGTCCATCCCCGAGAAGACGCGCCCCGTGGTGCTGAGCCTCACGGCCGGCGCGCTCGCGCAGAAGGGCGGCCCGGCCCTGCGCAACGACCAGTCGCGCGCGGTCGACATCCCCGGCCTCTTCAGCCTGAGCATCGCCAGCATCGACCCCACCATCGTCACCGGTGAAAACGGCGAGCCCGAGCACGTGATGCACGTCACCGCCTCGATGCCCGTGCACGAGCGCGAAATGGCGCGCGTGGTGCAGGCCTGGCTGCTGCCCGCCACGGAAGAAGCCAAGGGCAACAAGGACGACAGCGACGAAAAGTTCGACTGGTCGGCCGACCCGGCGAAGGTGACCGACGCGGTGCTGCGCCGCGCGAAGAAGCTCAACCTGCAGCCCATTGCCGGCGAGCGCGAGGTGAGCGACATGGTCAGCTTCCGTATGCCGCAGGCCGAGGGCGGTCGCTACCTGCTGGTGCGCGTGGCCAAGGGCCTGAAGACGCCCGGCGGCTACCAGCTCGGCGCCGCGCGCCAGGACGTGCGCCTGCTCAAGACCTTCGCGCCCGAGCTCACCATCATGAGCCAGGGCTCGCTGCTCGCCTTGTCGGGCGAACGCAAGCTGCCGATCCTCGTGCGCGACCTGCCCGGCATCCGCCTGGAAATCGGCCGCCTGCTGCCGCAGCAGCTGCAGCACCTGGTGACGCAGACCAGCGGCGACTTCTCGCACCCGCAGTTCTACGGCGGCCTCACGTCGGACAACCTGGTCGACCGTTTCCAGAAGGAGATCCCGCTCAGCATTCCCGCCGGCAAGGCGCACTACGAGACCGTCGACTTCGCCGAGTACCTGCGCAGCGACGTGGCCGACCGCCGCGGCGTGTTCCTGCTCAAGGTGCAGGGCTACGACCCGCAGGCCAAGAAGAAACCGGAAGGCAATGCCGAAGAAGGCCAGTCCGAAGACGAGCAGCAGCAGGCGCAGTCGTCCGACGAAGAGGGCAATGCGGACGGCAACGGCGAAGGCGGCGACCCCGCGCAGCAGATCGACCAGCGCCTGGTGCTCGTCACCGACCTGGGCATCGTCGCCAAGAAATCGCTCGACGGCACGCGCGACGTGTTCGTGCAGAGCATCGCCAGCGGCCAGCCCGTGGCCGGCGCGCTGGTGGAGGTGTGGGGCCGCAACGGCATGATCGTCGCGTCGCAAGCCACCGACGCAACCGGCGCCGCCAAGCTGCCCAACCTGGCCGGCTACCAGCGCGAGAAGACGCCGGTGGTGCTGGTCGTGCGCAAGGACGGCGACCTGAGCTTCCTGCCCTTCAACCGCAACGACCGCACGCTGGACATCTCGCGCTTCGACGTCGGCGGCCTGCGCGCGGCCGGCGTGCCCAACCAGATGACGGGCTACGTGTTCAGCGACCGCGGCATCTACCGCCCCGGCGACACCATGCACATCGCGATGCTGGTGAAGGCCGGCAACTGGGCCACCTCGCTGCGCGACCTGCCGCTCGAAGCCGAGATCATCGACGCGCGCGGCCTCAGCGTGCGCCGCGAGAAGCTCAAGCTCGGCCCCGGCGGCGCGGCGGAAATCGCCCACACCACGCAGGACACCTCGCCCACCGGCAACTACACCGTCAACCTCTACCTGCCGCGCGAATCCTCGCCCGGCGCGCCCGAGGTCGAGGGCCTGCTGATCGGCAGCACCACGGTGAAGGTGCAGGAGTTCCTGCCCGACCGCACCAAGGTCACGGCCAAGCTCAGCAGCGAAGCCGCCGAAGGCTGGGTCAGGCCGAAAGACCTGAAGGCGCTCGTCGACGTGCAGAACCTGTTCGGCACGCCCGCGCCCGACCGCAAGGTGGAAGGCACGCTCACGCTGAGCCCCGGCTTCCCGGTGTTCCGCGCGTTCACCGACTACGCCTTCTTCGACCCGCAGCGCGCCTCCGACAAGCAGGTCGACGACCTGGGCAGCGTGCAGACCAGCGCCGAGGGCAAGGCCGAGTTCGACCTGCGCCTGTCACGCTTCGACGCCGCCACCTACCAGGTGCACGTGCTGGCCAAGGCCTTCGAGCCCGAGGGCGGGCGCAGCGTGTCGGCCGAGGCGCAGACGCTGGTGAGCGACATGCCCTACCTCGTGGGCGTGAAGGTCGACGGCGACACCAGCTACGTGAGCAAGGGCGCCGCGCGCAACGCCACCGTGATCGCCATCGACCCGCAGGCCAAGAAGACGGCCGTGGCCGAGCTGAAGCTCGAGCGCGTGGAACGCAAGGTGCTGTCGGTGCTCATCAAGCAGGACAACGGCCTGTACCGCTACGAGTCGCGCCGCAAGGAAGTGGTGCTCGACGAGAAGCCCTTCGCCATTGCCGCCGCCGGCAACAACGTGGCGCTGGACACCGGCGCGCCCGGCAACTTCGCGTACGTGGTGCGCAACGCGCAAGGGGTGGAGCTCGGCCGCGTGGAATACAGCGTGGCGGGCAACGCCAACGTGTCGCGCTCGCTCGACCGCAACGCCGAGCTGCAGCTCACGCTCGACCGCAAGGACTACGAGCCGGGCCAGGAGATCGCGGTGAGCATCCGCGCGCCGTACGTGGGCGCGGGCCTCATCACCATCGAGCGCGACAAGGTCTACGCGCATGCGTGGTTCAAGACCGACAAGACCGCCTCGGTGCAGAAGATCACGCTGCCCAAGGGCTTCGAGGGCACGGGCTACATCAACGTGCACTTCGTGCGCGACCCGGCCTCCGACGAGGTCTACATGAGCCCGCTGTCGTACGGCATCGTGCCGTTCGCCACCGCGCTCACGCAACGCACCGCCAACCTGCAGCTCACGAGCACCGAGCTGGTGAAGCCGGGGCAAACGGTGAAGATGAAGCTCACCAGCGACAAGCCCACGCGCGCCGTGGTGTTCGCGGTGGACGAAGGCATCCTGCAGGTGGCGCGCTACAAGACGCCCGACCCGCTGAAGCACTTCTTCCAGAAGCGCGCGCTCGAAGTGGGCACGCTGCAGACGCTCGACCTGATCCTGCCGGAGTTCAAGAAGCTCATGCAGGGCGCCGCGCCCGGCGGCGACGGCGAAGGCGAGCTCGGCAAGCACCTGAACCCGTTCAAGCGCAAGCGCGACAAGCCGGTGGCCTACTGGTCGGGCCTGGTGGACGTGAACGGCAGCCGCGAGTTCAGCTACACCGTGCCCGAGAGCTTCAACGGCAGCCTGCGCGTGATGGCCGTGGCCGTGAACGACGAGACCACCGCCGCCAAGACCACGCGCACCGTGGTGCGCGGCGACATGGTGATCCTGCCGAACGCGCCGCTGGCCATGGCGCCCGGCGACACCGTGGAAGTGGGCGTGGGCCTGGCGAACAACATCGCGGGCTCGGGCAAGGACGCGCCCATTGCGCTCACCCTCACCGCCTCCGGTGGCCTCGAGGTGGTGGGCGACGCCACGCAGACGCTCAAGGTCAACGAGCGCGGCGAAGCCAGCACCAAATTCAACGTGCGCGCCAAGCCGGGCGAGCAGGCGGTGCTGGGGTCTTCCGCGCTGGTGTTCACATCGACGCACAAGAGCTTCAGCGCGCGCCTGTCGACCGAGGTGAGCGTGCGGCCGGCGTCGCCCTTCGTCACGCTGGTGCAGGCGGGCAGCTTCCAGCGCGCGGGGGAGCTGAGCAGCAAGGCCGACCTGTACCCGAACTTCCGCCAGAGCGACGTGGCCGTGTCGGCCGCGCCGTGGGCCTTTGCCACCGGCCTCATGCAGTACCTGGAGGCCTACCCGCACGGCTGCACCGAGCAGATCACGAGCCAGACCTTCCCGGCCGTGCTGCTCGCGGGCCGCCCCGAGCTGGTGAAGGAAATGGCGCGCGGCCGCACGGCCGAGCAGGGCCCGCTGTCCGAGGCGCGCAAGACCTTCGAGCGCTACCTGGCGCAGCTGCGCGCGCGGCAGACGGCCGACGGCGGCTTCTCGCTGTGGCCCGGCGCCGGCACCGACGCCTTCGCCACGCTGTACGCCGTGCACCTGCTGGTCGAGGCGAAGGACCACAAGCTGCCCGTGCCGCAAGACCTGCTGCAGCAGGCCAATGCCTACCTGCAGGGCTGGCTGGGCAGCGGCGACAGCTCGCTCGACGGCTGGCGCCAGCGCACGCAGGCGGCCTACCTGCTGACGCGCCAGGGCATCATCGCGCCGGCCGCGCTGGCCAACCTGCGCGAAGCCTGGCGCACGAAGAAGGCGCAGGGTTGGAACGACGACCTGGGCGCCGTGTACCTGGCCGCGAGCTACCAGCTCGTGAAGCAGGAGCAGGTGGCCAACGAGCTTCTCGACCCGGTGTGGAGCGACCTGCTCGCGCGCACCGAGAAGAAGCAGCGCCGCAACGTGTGGGGCGCCTACTACGACCCGCTGGTGCACGACAGCATGACGCTGCACCTGGTGGGCCGCCACTTCCCCGCGCGCCTGAAGACGCTGAAGCCCGCGGTGTGGGAAGGCATGGCCGGGATGGTGCGCGACGGCTGGTACAACAGCCTGTCGTCGGCCTCGATGCTGCTGGCGGTCGACTCGTACTTCGAGGCCGTGGGGCAGAACGCCGAAGGCAAGCTCACGGCGAGCGCCGTCAATGCGCAAGGCCAGGCCGCCGCGCTCGCGCTGGGCGCGGTGAACCCCATCACCCGCGCCGCCGTGCCGGCCGGCACGGCCAAGCTGAAGCTGTCGAACGACAGCGACTTCAACCTCTACTACAGCTGGGCCGAACAGGGCTTCGAACGCAACGTGCCCGCCACGCCGGTGAACCAGGGCATGGAGATCTCCCACGAGGTGCTCGACGCCAAGGGCAACCCGGTCACCAAGGTGAAGCTCGGCGAAGAGGTCACGGTGCGGGTGCGCGTGCGCAGCCTGGAGCGCGCGCAGATCAACGACGTGGCGCTGGTCGACGTGCTGCCCGGCGGGCTGGAGCCGGTGTTGAACGCGGTGGGCGACGACGACGATGCCGATGCCGATGCGCCGATCTGGAAGAAACGCCTGGGCGGCGGCGGTTCGTGGAAGGTGCAGTACGCCGACATCCGCGAAGACCGCGTCGTGTTCTACGGCGGCGTGGGCAAGGACCTGCTCGAGGTGACCTACAAGGCGCGCGCCACCAACGTGGGCGACTACGTGGTGCCGGCGGCGTATGGCGAGGCGATGTACGACCGGCGCGTGTTCTCGCGCTCGGCCGGTGCGCGCTTCCAGGTGGTGGGCAATTGAAAAAAAAGCAGGTGACCTTGCTTGTCCCCTCTCCCCTCTCCCCTCGGGGAGAGGGTCAGGGTGAGGGCTCGGCCTTCGTATGACCACCGTGCCTGATTCGTCGCCGCTGCCCTCACCCCAACCCTCTCCCGCAAGCGGGAGAGGGAGCAGCAGCCGGGGAAGGAAGGCGCTGATCACCCTCGCGGTCTTCGCCGCGTTGCTCGCCCTGCTGCGGCTCTGGCCGCACGCGCAACTCAGCGAAACCGTCGGCAGCTCGCGCGCCGTCTACGCGCAAGGCGGCGAGCTGCTGCGCCTCACGCTCGCGGGCGACGAGCAGTACCGCCTGTGGGTGCCGCTCGAACGCATCTCGCCCACGCTGGTCGACGCGGTGCTGCTGTACGAAGACCGCCGCTTCCACGCGCACCCCGGCGTGAACCCCGCCGCGCTGGCACGCAGCGCGTGGCGCATTGCCAGCGGCGAGCGCCGCCAGGGCGGCTCCACGCTCACCATGCAGCTGGCGCGCCGCGTGTACGGCATCGACAGCCGCACGCCCACCGGCAAGGTCGCGCAGATCTTCGCCGCGCTGTGGCTGGAGGCGCGCTTCAGCAAGCACGACATCCTCGAGGCCTACCTCAACACCGCGCCCTACGGCGGCAACATCGAAGGCGTGCAGGCCGCGAGCCTCATCTACTTCCGCAAGGACGCCGTCAAGCTCAGCCTGCCCGAGGCGCTGACGCTCGCGGTGATTCCGCAGAACCCCGTGAAGCGCATCGCCGAGCGCGGCCGCAACGCCGAGCTGCAATCGGCGCGCGAACGCCTGTGGGCGCTGTGGGCCGAGCGCGACCCGACCGCGAAGCAGCACGCGCCCGATGCGCAACTGGCGCTCTCGGCACAGTCGCGCGGCAGCCTGCCCTTTCTCGCACCGCACGCCACCGACATGCTGCTCGCGCAGGAGCGCGGCGTGCAGGAGGTGCGCACCACGCTCGACCTGCGCATGCAGGCCACGCTCGAGCGCGTGATGGGCCAGTACCTGCGCACGCATGCCGACGTGGGCATGACCAACGCGAGCGCGCTGCTGCTCGACGCCTCCACCATGCAGGTGCGCGCGATGATCGGCTCGGCCGACTTCCGCAACGACGCCATTGCGGGCCAGGTCAACGGCGTGCTCGCCAAGCGCTCGCCGGGCTCCACGCTCAAGCCCTTCATCTACGCGCTCGCGCTCGACCAGGGGCTGCTGCACCCGAGAACGATGCTGAAGGACGCGCCCACCTCCTTCGGCCCCTACACGCCGGAGAACTTCGACCACCGCTTCGCCGGCCCCTTGTCGGCGCAGGAGGCGCTCATTCGCAGCCGCAACATTCCCGCGGTGGCCGTGGCGGCGAAGCTCTCGCGGCCGGGGCTCTACGACTTCATGCGCCTGGCGGGCGTGCAGAAGCTGCAGAGCGAATCGCACTACGGCCTGGCGCTGGTGCTGGGCGGCGGCGAGGTCACGCCCGAGGAGCTGGCAGGCATGTACGCCACGCTGGCCAATGGCGGCATCTCGCAGCCCATTCGCTACACGCAGCCCGCGCCCGACGAGCGCCCGGTGCAGCCGCTGCGCCTCTTGAGCGAAGAGGCCTCCTTCATCACGCTCGACATGCTGCGCCACACGCCGCGCCCCGACACCACGCTGCCCGCGCGCCCCGCCATCGCATGGAAGACGGGCACGTCATGGGGCTTTCGCGACGCGTGGACGGCCGGCGTGTTCGGCCGCCACGTGCTGGTGGTGTGGGTGGGCAATTTCGATGGCAGCAGCAATCCCGCGCTGGTGGGCGTCGATGCGGCCGCGCCGCTTTTCCTGCGCATGGTCGATGCGCTGCGCGCCGAGCGGCTCGACCCCGGCGAGGTGGTGTCGCGCCAGCCGCCCGACCTGCGCCAGGTCGAGGTGTGCGCGGCCACGGGCGGCCTGCCCGACGCGCTGTGCCCGGTGCGCGCCATGACGTGGTTCATCGCCGGCAAGTCGCCCATCCAGGTCAGCAACCTGCACCGCGCGGTGTGGGTCGACGAGACCACCGGCAAGGTGGTGTGCGGCCCGCAGCCCAACGCGCGCCAGCAGGTGGTGGAGCAATGGGGCAGCGACATGCGCCGCCTGTTCCGCCAGGCCGGCCTGCCGCGCGCGAGCGCGCCGTCCGACGGCTGCGAGAACGATGGCAACGCGCCCGAGGGCGCGCCGCTCATCACCTCGCCGCTGCGCGGTGTGCGCCACACGCTGCGCGTGAAGAAACCCGAGCCGCTGGTGCTGCGCGCCGAGGCCGCCGCCGGCACGCAGACCGTCTACTGGTTCGCCGACGACGCGCTCATCGGCCGCGCCGCGCCGGGCGAAGGCATCACGTGGATGCCCGACCTTGCGGAGTCGGGCCGGCGCTACGTGCTGCGCGCGGTCGACGACCAGGGGCGCGCCGAATCGCGCGAGGTCACGGTAGACATCGCACCCTGAACGGATGTCATGGGCGCGTCATGCCTGCCCGGCATGGTCACGCGTTTTCGACTTGGAACTTTCCCGCCCATGACGCGTCTCGCCTCCCTTTCTTTCATCGCCCTGGCCACCGCGCTCGCCTGCGGCAGCGTGACGGCGCAGACCGCCTTCCCCGCCACGCTCGCCGGCCACGCCGTGCTGCCCGCGCAGAGCTTCGTGGCCGCGCCGAAGGACGCGCCGGCCGACCTGCAGGTCAGCGGCAAGTTCACCACGGCCAAGCGCGTGGAGGCGATCGGCTCGGTCGAGGGGCTTTCGGCCGGACGCGGCACGGGCGTGTCGGTGCCCTTCAAGGGCCAGCCGCTGCAGGGCCACTCGGGCATCAAGAAGATGGACGACGGCTCGTTCTGGATCCTCACGGACAACGGCGCCGGCGCCAAGGCCAACTCGCCCGACTTCATGCTCTACCTGAACCACTACAAGGTGGACTTCAAGAGCGGCAAGTTCAACCGCCTGGAGACCGTGTTCCTGCACGACCCCGACAAGAAGGTGCCGTTTCGCATCGTCCATGAAGGCACAAAGCAGCGCTACCTGACGGGCTCCGACTTCGACCCCGAGAGCTTCCAGTTCGCCGGCAGCGCGCTGTGGATCGGCGAGGAGTTCGGCCCCTTCCTGATCAAGGCCGACCTCAAGGGCAAGGTGCTCGCGGTGTTCGACACGCTGGTCGACGGCAAGGCCGTGCGCTCGCCCGACCACCCGGGCGTGACCACGCCGGGCGCGCCCGGTGGCGCGGTCGACTTCCAGATCAAGCGCTCCAAGGGCTTCGAGGGCATGGCTTCTTCGAAGGACGGCAGCAAGCTCTACGCGCTGCTCGAAGGCCCGGTGTGGAACGCGGAAGCCAAGGACTACGAGCGCGTGGAAGGCAAGGAAGCGCTGCGCGTGCTGGAGTTCGACGTGGCCACCGAGAAGTGGACCGGGCGTCATTGGAAGTACGTGCTGGAAGCCAACGGCAACGCCATCGGCGACTTCAACATGATCGACGCCACCACGGGCCTGATCATCGAACGCGACAACGGCGAGGGCACCAGCGACAAGGCCTGCCCCGAAGGCCAGAAGCGCACCGACTGCTTCCACGACATCGCCAGGTTCAAGCGCGTCTACAAGGTCGAGCTGAGCGACGCGAACGTGGGTGGTGCGGCGCGCAAGATCGGCTACATCGACCTGCTGAACATCGCTGACCCCGACAAGCTCGCGCGCAAGCCGCTGAACGACGGCGTGCTGAAGTTCCCGTTCTTCACCATCGAGAACGTCGACGTGGTGGACGCCACGCACATCGTGGTCGGCAACGACAACAACCTGCCCTTCTCGAGCAGCCGCGAGCCGAACAAGGCGGACGACAACGAGCTGGTGCTGCTGGAAGCCGGCGCGCTGCTGCAGGCGAAGTAAAGAGCCAGGCACGGCGGCCGGGCCTGCGAGCCCGGCCGCCGTTTTCGCTTTCTAGTACGCGATGTCCGCGACGATGCGGGCCACCTGCCGTTCGACCAGGCGGTGCTCCGCGGCAAGCGCGCGCACCGACTTGCCGGTGCTGAAGTCCGTGCGGATGCGCTCGTTGCGGATGGCATCGAACGCGCGCTGCGCCTTGGGCAGCACGAAGCGCAGCCCGGTGCCGTCGATGGCGTACTCCGCGCTCAGCGCGCGCAGCTTGTCGAAGCCGATCAGCCCCGCAATCGGGTGCTCCGGCGTCGGGTGGGCCGGAATGTAGATGCGCAGGCCGCCGTAGCGCTCGATCAGGCGCAGGGTGGCGGGCAGCCCGATCAGCCGCACGAACTCGCGCAGCCGGGGCGGCAGCAGTTCGCTTGCCAGCTCGCTTGCCAGTGCGGTGACCGCCTGCCGCAGGCCGGTGCCTCCTTGCCGGTACGGCGGCGGCAGCCCCGGCGCGATCCTGTTCGGTGGAAAGGGTGTCATGGCGATGAATTCCGGTGGGCTCATGCGGCGGCCACGTCCAGGTTGATGGGCGTGTACTCGCCCGTGGCGTCGTCGCGCTCGTAGAAGCGGATGTAGGGCTTGGTGCTCGCGATCTTCATGCTGTCGCCGATCGCCTTCATGGCCTGCTGCCACTTCTCGTCGGCGATGTCGTGGCGGCGCAGGCCGAGCACGCGCGCGGTGCTGATCTTTCCCTGCTGGTCGACCTGGAACGCGTCGTTCACCAGCACCTTGATGTTGGCGTTGCTGCCCCTGCTCCAGCCCTGGATGCATTCGTCGATCAGCGCTTTGGCGGCCTGCAGGCGCTCGTCGAAGACCACGGTGTCCTGCATGCGGCGCTCGACCTTGTGCTTGCCGTCGAAGCTCAGCAGCGTGACGTTGCCCTTCTTGCCGCCCTTTTTCACGTCGTAGGCGGCCAGGCTGCGCTCGATGAACTCGTGCACCGCATTCATGGCCGACAGCTTGAACCCGATCAGCGCCGCGCTCTGCCGGCGCGCCTGCTCGCAGAGTTCGCTGACCACGGCGTGGCGGTCCTTGTCGATCGGCTTGATCTTCGACACCGGGATCAGTGCGTCGTTGGCGTCTTTCCAGTAACCCGGGTGGTGTGCGATGGCTTCTTGCATGGAATGTCCTCTCAGGAGTTGACGTTGTCGTTGGCGTTGTTGTGGTCCGAAGGCGCTGGCGCGGCGCCGCTCATCGCGATGCGCCCCAGTAGCCGGAGCGCTGGCCCAGCAGCAGGCTCGGAATGCGGGCGAAGTCCATCGCGCCGGGCCGCACGACCGTGGCGGCTTCGGGCGCGTAGACGCTGCTGTCGAGCCGCAGCACGCGGCGCGCCGCCGCGATGCGGCCGGCCAGCGGTGCCGGGCCCTGCTTCCAGCACGCACGGCCGCCGACCGCCACGCTGTGCACGTGGCCGCCGTCCGCCAGCCGGGCCAGTTGCTGCCGCAGGGCCGTGCTGCCGGGCTCGGGCCGGTAGCCCGCGACGCGCTGGGCCAGCATGCGTTCGAGTTCCTTGGCCGAGGCCGCCTCGTGCGTTTCGAGGTGCGAGGCCACGGCGCGGCGGACCTCGCCGGCCAGCGCGTGATCGGGTGTCGTGCTCATGCGCGGGCCTCCTCGTGGGCCGCGGGCGCGCCGAAGGTGTCGAGCACACGGCGCGCGATGCGGTCGGTGCGGGCCTTGCCCGCGCCGTACTTGCCGCTGGCGTTGAGCACCTGGCTCACCGCGGCGGGGCTCAGGCGCAGCTGCGCGGCGACCTCGGAACGCAGGCGCTGCGCACAGGCCGCCTGCAGCAAGGCGAACCAGGGCTCGCTCATGTACGCGGGGGGCACGCCGGTCATCGGGCTTCTCCTCGCGGCGCCGGCGGCGTGGCGCCGATGTCGCGCAGCAGCGCATAGCGCTTCATGCCGTCGACGCGGCGCGCATCGACGCGCACCGCCTGCGGGCATTGCCGCGACCAGGACAGCAGCAGCGCGCCGGCCTGGCGGCGGCCCAGCGCCATGCCGTTGTCATCGCCGGCGTGCGTATCGACCAGCAACGCGGCGGCCTCGTCGGCCGTCAGCGCGCGGCGAATGCGCAGCAGGTTCCACAGGCGGGTGGCGAACGGATCCGCGTTGCACACCACCGCGTCGGGCGCGGCCGTTGGAGCGGGCGGCTCGCCCTGCGCCGCTTCGGCGCGGCGCTCCGACAGCGCCATCAGCGCCTTGGCGACGAACCATTCGGACATCGTGTTTTCCATCAGGCACCTCCCGCCGGGCGCGCTTGGCCCCTGGATTCGACAAAGCCTTTTTTCACCGTACATTCCTCCTCGCTTGTGGCACTGCTCAGTTCACTGGCACGCCCGGTGACGGCTGCAACCGCCATCGGGCACTCTTCGACACTTTTCTTTTCCACCGGCCCGCGACGCGCCAGGCCGTTCGGATTGCGCGTCAGCGCGATGCCCCTGTTGCGCGGCCGCTGGTAGCGGCCCGGCCAGATGGCTTCGGGGACGAGCCCAATGCACGCGCCACGATGTGCTCCGCCGCAACCCACGGTCGGTGCAGAACCTCGTTGATATGCGCGTATCCGTGTTGTTTTGCCAACTTGGACAGGTTGGTTCCCCTCATTTCCAGTGCTGCTTTAACCTGGGCAGGGTGCCAATCCATCGAAATATCTCGTTTCGTGTCGATGGGATTGATTGTGCACACAAATCAGGTTTTCACAATCAAGAAGAACATGAAAACGAATATTTACTTTGCCTTCGACACGATGTGGGTTGTAAAAAGACCTCGTGGTGTCTAGGATGTGCGCGTTCGCACAAATCAAAGTTATCGTGACGCCGCAAATCAACACCCCACCCGACGATGACCATGTGAAGACCCGCGTCGGCGAACTGGCGCTCGCGCAAGGCGCGCGGCTGCGCGACCTGCGCAAGCAGAAGGGGCTCACCATCGACGACCTCGCGCAGCGCAGCGGGCTTCACTTCAATACGGTGGGCCGCATCGAGCGGGGCGTCAGCGACGCCAGCCTCGAGCAGCTCTATGTGATGTCGCTGGCGCTCGGCGTCGATCCGTCGGAGCTCAACCCCTTCCAGCCGGCCCAGCCGCCGAACCAGCTGTCGAGCGGGCTGGACGACGAGGTCTTCGTGCTGGTCGAGCTGCTCGACGTGCGCGTGAGCGCGGGCAACGGCGCCGTCAACACCTCGCAGGAACACATGGGCCGCTTCGCGTTCAGCCGTTCATGGATGGCGCGCAAGGGCGTGAAGCCGGCGCACGCGCGCATCGTTCATGCGCGCGGCGACTCGATGGCCGACAAGATCAACAACGGCGACATCCTGCTGGTCGACACCGCCACCAAGTCGCTCGACCAGGACGGCGTGTACGTCATCCAGCTCGACGGCCACGACTACGTGAAGGTGCTGCAGCGCGACTTCTCCACCGGCGGGCTGCAGATCATCAGCTACAACCCCGCGTACAAGCCGCAGGTGCTGAGCGCCGAGCAGGCCGCGGAGCTTCACATCAGCGGCCGCGTCGTCTGGCACGGCGGCGAGATCTGACGCGGCGCAACAAGCGCAACAAGCACCGCAACCCAGGGAGCCGCGCTTCCTGAACAAGGGGCCGGCTCATGTCGGCCTCAGTCGTTCGACCCCTTCGCCCGACCATTCGGGACATGGGCAACGACATCTCTCGAACCTCCTTCTTCCAGCGGCCGCGGCGGCGCGCGCGTGAGCGCGGCGAAGCACCCCGGCAGCTGCTGGCCGTGCTCGCGCTCAGCGCGGCGGGGCTGATCGGCATCGTCGCGCGCGAGGGCTACAGCGACAAGGCCTACCCCGATCCCGTGCACGGCACGGCGGTGCCGACCATCGGCTTCGGCACCACCGGCGGCGTGCGCATGGGCGACACCACCACACCCGTGCCCGCGCTGCAGCGCGCGTGGCGCGACGTGCAGACCTACGAGAGCGCGCTCAAGCAATGCGTGAAGGTGCCGCTGCACCCGTACGAGTACGACGCGTACGTGAGCCTGGCCTACAACATCGGCGCCTTCAACTTCTGCACCGGCGGACAGAAAGGCCGCACGTCCACGCTCGTGCAGCGCCTGAACGCAGGCGACTACACGGGCGCCTGCGACGCCATCCTCGGCTGGAAGTACGTCGGCAAGACCGACTGCTCCGCGCCCGGCAACAAGACCTGCGCCGGCATCTGGAAAGACCGTCTCCAGCTGCACGCGCAGTGCACGGGGAATGCGCCATGACCCCGATGGGCAAGGCCGGGGCGGCCCTGGTCGTGGGTGTCGCGGCCGCGCTGCTGCTCGCCGCCGCCGCGTCCGCCATCCACGGTGCCGGCCGCATGCAGGAACGCGCGGCCTGGCAGCAGAAGGAAGCACGGCGCGCGGCGCAGATCGCCAGCGACATGCAAGCCGAGTACGAGCGCGGACGCGCCGCTTCCGGCCGATACCAGCTGGGCGCAAGCGCCCTGCAAGCCAGCTATCTCTCCCTCGAAGGACCGACCCATGAACTGCGCCGGCGCATCGCCCTCGTTCTTCCCCCTGCCGGCCGGGTGCGGCACGACAGTCCCGTGCCGCATGCCGTGCCTCAAGCCGTGCCGGATGCCGCCGAGCCGCACGACGCTGGCGGCGGCCCTCATCGCCTCAGCCTTGCTGCTGTGTGGATGTGGAACAGCGCCCTTGCGGGCACCGACGTACCCGCAGGCGCCTGCGGACTTGCTGACACCTCCGGCGAGGCCTGTGCTGCTGATGCCGGCCTCACGGTCGAAGACGCCTGGACCAACCACGACATCAACGCGAAGTCATGCGCCGCGGACCGGCTTCGGCACCGCGCGCTGATCGAGTTCCTTACAGAAAGACCCACCCCATGAGCGAACCCCACGTACGCACGCAGGAGCTGTTGCTGCTCGGCCAGATCCACGGCCTGGTGCAGGCCCTGAAGGACGGGCAGGACCAGCAGAACCGCCGCATGGACAGCTTCGACACGCGCTTCGACGCACTCGACGGCCGGCTGCGTTCGGTCGAGCAGCGCGCCGCGATGTTCGGCGCCGCCTCGGGCGGCGCCATGGCCATCGGCACGGCCTTGCTCGCCGAGGCCATCAAGCAGTGGTTTCGCAGCGGCCCCGGCATCAACTGAAGCGCGGGGCCGGCAGATGTCGGCCTCAGCCATCCGGGCCTTCGCCGCGACAGTTCATTCACCAACCAACGAAGCGACAGATGCACTTCCAGAACCGCAAGCGCTCGACCTCCCGCACAACCCACACAACCCGCACAACCCGCACAACCCACGGAGCCCTGGCATGAGCCGTCTCGACACCCTTCGCAGCGCCATCGTGCAGACGCTGAACGCCGTGCCGCAGATCGGCCGCGTGCACGACCGCGAACGCTCGCTGGCCGACGAAGCCGCGCTGCGCGCGCTCTACCTCTACGACCTGCCGGCCGGCGGCCAGCAACTGCGCGGCTGGTGGCTGCGGCGCACCGCCACCGAAGAGCGCAGTGTCGACACCGCCCGCGCGATGAGCGTCGACAGCTGGACCCTGCAGGGCCACCTCGCGTTCGACGACGCCGCCGCTTCCGAGCTGGTGCTCGACGCGCTCGTCGAAGACATCCGCGACGCCGTGCGCGGCGATCCCACCTTCGGCGGCGCATGCGCCACCGGCCCGCTCACCGACGACAAGCGCACCGACGGCGTGCAGGTCGACGGCACCGGCCTCGTCACCTTCTGCGGCGTGCGCTGTCACG
Organism: Variovorax sp. OK212; assembly: GCF_900112425.1. GTDB lineage: Bacteria > Pseudomonadota > Gammaproteobacteria > Burkholderiales > Burkholderiaceae_C > Variovorax. The sequence continues at coordinate 163,869 of NZ_FOLP01000005.1, forward strand.
GCGTCGCGCTGCAGTTGCGGACCTGGCGCTACCTCTGACTGCCCATCGACGGGCAGCTCTTTTCCCTTCGACAACCCAAGCAACCAACCAACCAACGGAGAACGCCGACATGGCAAAACTCATGCGCAAGATGGCCATCCTGGCCAAGGCTGAAACGGTACGCGGTACCGACGCGGCGCCCACCGGCGCGGCCAATGCGATCCTGGTCAGCGAAGTCACGCTGACGCCCATCGAGGGCGACGTGGTCCAGCGCGACAACGTGCGTCCGTACTTCGGCTCGCGCGGCTCCGTGCTGGTCACGCAGTACAGCAAGATCGCGTTCTCGGTCGAGATCGCGGGCGTCGCCGCCGCCGGCGACGTGCCGGCATATGCCACGCTGATGCGCGGCTGCGCGATCAGCGTGATCTCCGCGCCCGGCGTCAGCACCACCTTCGCGCCCGCCACCGACGCGCTCGAGTCGCTCACCATCTACGGCAACGTCGACGGCACCGTCTACAAGATGACCGACGCGCACGGCAACGTGAAGGCCACCATCAATGCCAAGGGCATCCCGAAGTGGCAGTTCGAGTTCACCGGCCTGTTCGTGCCCGCCGAAGACGCGCCGCTGCCCGTGGCCGACTACACCAGGTTCATGGACCCGCTGGGCGTGAACAAGGCCAACACCACGCTCGCGCTCGACGGCCTCGGCGTGGCCGCCAACGCCTTCAGCTTCGATGCCGGCAACACCGTGATCAAGCGCGACCTGATGACCGTGGACGCGGTCGACATCACCGCGCGCGTCTCGACCGGTTCCGTCACCTTCGAGAACACCTCGATCGCAACCAAGGACTGGATCGGCATGGCGCGCGCGAGCCAGCGCGTGAACCTGATGCTCAAGCACGGCCAGGGCGCGACCAATGTCGTGGAGTTCGTGTCGCCGCATGCGCAGATCGGCAAGCCGACCTTCAGCGACGTCGACGGCGTGCAGATGATCACCGTGCCGCTCGAGTTCGTGCCCACCGGCGGTGGCAACGACGAGTGGCTGATCGTCGTTCGCTGAGCTTCGCGGCACGCAACCAGAGGAACACACAGAGATGCCCCAGAAACTCAAGATCGCCATCAAGCCGACCTTCGTCGCACCGGTCGTGATGCGCGTGCCCGGCGACGGCCAGATCGAGGAAGTGCGCTTCAGCGCCGTCTTCAAGCGCCTGACCAAGTCCGACAACGACACCCTGCAGTCGCGCCTGGAGGGGCGCAACCTCACCGACAGGGAACTGCTCGACATGGTGCTAGCCGACTGGAAGGAGCTGGAGGGCGACGACGGCGCGCCGTTCATCTGCACCACCGAGAACCGCGCGGCGGCGGTGGAGGAGTGGCCGTCTTTCGAGGCCGCCATTGCCTACAGCTACTTCGAGCATGCCTACCCGGCCGCGGTAAAAAACTGAGAGGCGCCGCGCGCCTTGTGCTCGGAGCAGGGCATCGCGTCCACGACGAGCTGGACGACGATCTCCGCAGCCAGTGCGCGTCGCTCGGTCTCGACCCGACCCGGCTCGTCTCTTCGACGGCCAACGGCGGCGGCCCGCCACCCTTCGAGCTATGGCCCGAACACCAGGAAGCATTCGAGGTGTTCCATGCCTGCCGAACGCAGTGGCGGGTCGTCGCGGGGGCGGCAGGCGCGTGGTTCCAGGGGCTGGACTTCGGCGCCGTCGACGTCGCCATGAAGCGCCTGGGCATCGCGCGCTCACGCCAGCGCGAGGTGTTCCTGCAGCTGCAGGTGATGGAAGACGAAGGCATCGCGGTGCTGAACGTCTAGCGGCATCGCGAGGCCTCAGGCCATCGAAGAAGCATGGGGCCGGCAGATGTCGGCCTTATTTTTTTCTTAGCTCAAACGGACCATACAGACATGGCTGCAACACAACAAATGGCGATTCAGATGACGATGAACGCGTCGTCGGTGAATGCGGACCTCTCTCGGGTCGTCAACGAATTCGGGAAGTTCATCGACGAAATTTCAAGCGGCGCGAGCCGGGCCGAAGAGGCCAAGACGAAAGCTGCAACTGCAGCCAAGGCGGCCCAGGAGAAGGCCGCGAACGCCATCAAGGAAGTTTCCTCCTCGGTCGACAGCCTGTACGCCAGCATCCAGAGCGGAAAGTCGCCGCTCAGCGCTTTGGCGGAAGACGGTTCGAAGTTGGTGTCTTCGCTCGGCGGCGTCGGAGCGACGTTGAGTGGCGTCGCCGGTTACGTCAAGAACATCGCGACGCCGTTCAACCTGGCGACCCGCGCCGTGACCTTGCTGACCGAGGCGTATGTCGAAGGCAGCAAGGAAGCCGTGGCCTACGCCAAGGCGAAGACGATGACCGGCAACTACGTTGGCCTCACGACCGACCAGCTCCAGACCAAAGCCGTGGAGATCGCCGGCACGCAAGGCACGCAGGCCAAGGCCGCTGAGGCCATCACAGCGGTGGTCAGCACCGGCAGGATCGGGGGCAGTGTCGTGAGTGAGGTGGCTGGTGCGACGGCTGAAATGAACCGTGTGCTGGGCACCTCGATCAACGAAGCAGTCGAGAACTTCGTCAAGCTTTCCGACGAGCCGTCCAAAGCTTCGGTCAAGCTCAACGAAAGCTATCACTACCTGAGCGCAAGTACCTACGAGCGCATCGTCTCCCTGGAGAAACAAGGAAAGACAGAGGAGGCGGCGGCGCTCGCGCAGAAGACTTTCGCCATCGCGATGAAAGAGCGCACCGCCGAGGTCGTCGCCAATCTTGGCAGTCTTCAACGTGGTTGGCTGAGCGTCACGGGGTTCGCGCAGAAGGCCTGGGACGCCATGCTCAATGTCGGGCGTCCGGTCACGCTTCAGAAACAGATCGAAGCGGCCCGCAAGGAGATTGCCGATATCGACGTCATTCAACAAGGCGGGGGTTTTGTCAGCAACGGAGGCGGTGCGGCTTTCGGGCGAGGCAAAGCCGGCGCGAAGCTGGATCAGGATCGAGATATCGCCGTCGCCAGGTTGGCGACTCTCGAGGAGAGTCGAAGGATCGCGTCGTCGGGCGCATTGAACAAGGCGGACGAAGTTCGCCGGCGAGATGCAGGTCTCGCCAAGAGCGTCAAGGCCAACGAAGAGAAGGGGGATGCAAAGCGCAAAGTTGGAGCAGGCGCTTCTGGCGTCGGTCGCGCCGAAGACGAAGGTCTTCGACTGAGCATCGAAGCTGTCCGCGAAGACTACAACGCCAAGGCGCGAGTCACCGCCGAAGGTTTCAAGAACATCGACAGCCTGCGCAAGCGCGACCTGCTCGACGACTATGCGGTCGTCCGCCAGAAGCGAGACCTGCGCCTGAAGGATCTGAAGGACCAGAACGACGCCATCCAGGCGGAACTGCGTTTGCTGGGCTCCAAGAAGGGCTCGGCCGCCGACAGGCAGAAGCTGGAGGCTCGCTCGAGAACCGTCGAGCAGCAACGCGGATTCGTCAATGACGAGACCGAACGCGCCTACGCGGAGATGGATGCGACGCCTCGGAACGCGGTGCTCAAGACTTCGCAGCAAGCCACCGACAGGATCCGCGAGCAGACGCGCGCGCTGGAGGAACAGAACGCCGTGTTTGGCTTGTCCAAGGACGAAATCCAGAAGCTGAACATCGCGCAGCTCGAGCGACAGGTCATCGAACTGGATGCAACCGAGAGTGTCGATCCTGCCTATATCCAGTCTTTGCGTGATCGTTTGAAGGCCGAGCAGGACTTGCGACAAGTCACTCAGAAATCCGAGGGCCTGAAGACCGCTGAAGAGAAGCAGAAGAAAGAAAAAGACACGAACAAGGAAGCGTCGAAGAAGATGTCTGCCGACATCGGCGGCGTGTTCCGCGATGGGTTCGTGAATCTGTTGGAGGGCGGTGGTCAGAGTGCGATCGACAAGATGGGTGAATCCCTCAAGAAGAAGCTCACCGCGTCGGTTGCCGACGCGCTCTACGAAGCGACGTTGAAGCCGGGCGTCGAGGGGTTCTCCAACTGGCTCTCCGGTGCGATCAAGGGAGTCTTCCCGAGCGGCGGTAGCAGCAGCGGCGGTAGCAGCAGCGGCGGTGCAACGGGTTCCGACTCCAGCGGAAGCTGGATCGGCAGCGCCGTGAGCGCCGTGCTCGGCTTCTTCGGCGTCAAGAGTGCCAACGGCAACGTCTTCGCCTCCCCCGGTCTGCATGCCTACGCCAACAGCGTGGTCGGAAAGCCCACGTTCTTCCCGTTCGCCAACGGCATCGGCCTCATGGGCGAAGCAGGCCCCGAAGCCATCATGCCCTTGCGCCGCGGCTCCGACGGCCGCCTGGGGGTCAGTGCGCCAGGCGGTGCGAACAGCGTGCCGACCATCCAGTTCGCGCCCTCCAACGTCTTCCACATCGACGCCCGTTCCGATCGCGGCGCGGTGATGGCCGACATGCAACGCCTGCTCGCGGAAAACAACCGCGGGCAGATGGAACAACTCAAGCGCGTGAAGGTGCTCCCCCAATGACTATCGTGACACTTCCGTCCGACCTGCCGGTCAAGCGGCAGGACTTCGGCCTCCAGGTCTTCGACCTGACTTTCAGCAACAGCGAATCGGGTTCGATGCAGGTGGCCGTGCTCGGCCCCGCGCGCCGCACCTGCGCGCTCGTGAGCGAGGAGCGCATTCCGCTGATGCGGGACGCCGCCGCCTGGCGCGCCCTGGTGCATTCGATGCGCGGCCAGGTCAACGTGCTGGCCGTCCACGACATGCTGCAGCCCGTGCCGCGAGGCACGGCACGCGGCGCGTGGACCGCGACGCCGGCCGCGGCCGGCGCCTCCGGGCTGACGATTCGCCTGGGCGCCTCCGAAGCGGGCAAGACCCTGCTGCAGGGCGACTGGATCGGCGTCAACCAGGGCTCGAACCATCGCCAGATGCTGCACGTCCAGTCCGATGCCGTGGCCGATGCGGCCGGCCTGATCACGGTGCAGTTCGAGCCCGTGCTGCGCACGCCGGTGGTGGCGGGCAGCACGGTCGTCTGGGACCGCCCGACCTGCCTGATGCGGCGGGTCGACACCAAGACCACCTGGGCCTCGGAGTCGCGCACGCAAGGCGGCTTCAGCCTGGACCTGATGGAGTCGTGGGAACAATGACCATCCAGACCAGCTCCGGCTTTCAAGCAGCCGCGCGCTCCCAGACCTACGGCCAGCTGGCCCTCGTCGAGCTCAAGCTCCAGAGCGGCACCGCGCGCTTCACGAACTGGCCGCTGACGCTCCAGCTGATGGGCCAGACGTGGCAAGGCGTGGGCAATCTCGGCTCCATCGGCGAGCTTCACGAAAGCGAAGACGGCGCCGCGGAGAAGCTGACGCTCACGCTGTCGCCCGTCGACATCGGCACGCGCGCGCTTGCACTGGGCGACCCGAGCGACTACCAGGACCGCGGCGTGCGCGTGTGGATCGCGCTGCTCGACGCCGCCACGCTGCAGGTCAGCGGCGAACCGGTGTTGCGCTTCGCGGGCGTGATGGACCAGATGAAGGTCGAGCGCGACGGCCCCACCGCGAAGATTTCGATGGAGTGCCGCACCGCCTCCTACGACGTGCGCTCCAACCCCGCGTCTCTTCGAACCAACGATGCCCAGCACCAGGTCAAGCACCCTGGCGAGCGCGGCTTCGAATACCTGAATTCCATGATCGGGTCGCCCACCGTGTGGGTCAACAAGTACCTGCAGATGGCACTGAACTACTGGGCCCGGGCACGAGGCAAATGACCATGCAGAACCTAGACGATTTCATCGCGGTGCGAAGAAATGCACCCTTCGAGTACTTCCGGCACGACTGCGCGCACATCGCGGCCGACTGGGTCATCGAGCGCACCGGCAAGGACCCGCTGGCGGACCTGCGTGCGGCCGATGCGCCCATCGGCAGAAGAAGCCTGCTGGCTGCCTTGCGCGCGGTGCGCGCCGCCGGCGGATTCATGCCGGCCGCCACCGCGCGGCTCGGCCCACCCTTGCCCGGTGCGATGGCGCAGCGCGGCGACGTGGTGCTGGCGCGCAGCGGCGGCAAGGTCGGGCGCGTGTCGGGCTACAGCTTCGGGATCTGCACGGGGTCGCACATCGCGGCACCAGCGGCCGACCGGCTTGTGTTCTTGCCACTTACTTCGGGGGTTGCCACATGGCGCGTTTGATTCGCTTCACTCTTGCTCTCGGGGCTCTCCTGGGAATGTGCACCGCGGCGATGGCGGACCCCGTTTCGATTCTGGGCGCGATCGGGACCGCAGTGGGGGCTACGACGTCGGTTGTTGCCGTGGGCGGCTTGGTCGTCTCGACGGCGATCTCCATCGTGGCGAGCGCTTACGGCAACATGCAAGCCAAGAAGCAGGCCAAGGCCGCCGCGGCCCGCAAGCTCGCCGAGGACGTCGCGAACATCAAGGAACGCACCACCACGATCATCGCGTCCGATGCACCGCACGCCGTCATCTACGGCGAGCCCGCACCGGTCGGTGGTGCCGTCGTGGCGGTGCTCACCGGTGGCGAGTACAACCACCTGAAGCACGTCGTCATGGTCCTGGCCGCGCACCCGTGCGAAGCCGTGACCGACATCCAGATCGAAGGTGTCTCGCTCGGCGCGCTCGATGCGAACGGGTATGCCTCGAATCCCGAATTCATCGTCACGGATTCGGAGTCGATCAACGGCGGCGTGCCCGGCGTCAACGTGCAGGTCCACCTGTCGCCCGGCGGAGTCGACACCGCCGATGCGTACATGCGCGACAACCTCGATCCGTGGCCGTCCAGCAAGGGCCTGTGGACCGAAGCCCACAAGCTGAGCGGCTACACGTACATCGTCGTCACGCTCAACCTGTTCGTCGAACGCTTCCAGGGCGGCCTGCCATCGATCACGGCGAGCGTCAAGGGCAAGAAGGTCTACGACCCGCGCAGCGCAGCGACGGTGTACAGCCGCAACCCCGCGCTGTGCCTGGCCGACTTCCTGCGTTCGGAAGAAGGCTACCTGGCCTCCAACGACCAGATCGACCAGAACGCGCTGATCGTTGCAGCCAACGCCTGCGAGACGCCTGTCTACGACCCCGGCACGGCCATGGCCGACCGGGTTAACTACGGCAGCAGCGCCGCACGCTACACCTGCGACGGCATGTTCCGTTCGGACCAGGACCGCGACAGCACGCGCCAGCAGCTCGAGGACACGATGGCGGGCTACAGCCTCGAATCGGGCGGTGTCTGGCGCATCCTGGCCGGCGCGTGGACCACGCCGGTGCTCGCGTTGACCGACGACGACCTGCTGGCGCCCATCACCGTGGTGCAGACCTGCAACCCCGGCACCGCGCGCTACAACGGCGCGAGGGGCACCTACGTCAACCTGACGCGCACCGGCGTCTCGGAAGACTTCAAGCAGTACCAGAACGCGGTCTTCCGCGGCAACGACCAGAAGGACAAGTTCCTCGATCTCGTGCTCCCGTTCACCACGGCGCATGCACGCACCCACCAGATCGCGCGTGTGCTCGTCGAGCAGAGCCGGGGCGGCTTCGTGCTGCAGATCCATCCGAAGATGCTGGCGTGGCACCTGCAGCCGGGCGACCGCATCGTGCTCACGAGCGTGCTGTACGGCTTTGCCAACAAGCCGTTCCGCGTGCAGGACTGGAGCTATTCGATGAGCTCGCCGCTGTCGTTCCAGGTCATCGAGGACGAGGAAGCCTTCTACGACACGGCCGACGAGGTGCTGCGCGACCCTTCTCCGAACACCAACCTGCCGAACCCGTTCCTGCTGCCACAGCCGCCGCTCGATCTGCAGGTACGCAGCGGCCAGGAGCAGATGGTGCAGCAGGGCGGCACGCTGGTGATCCGCGCGCGGGTGAGCTGGTCGGCGTCGGTGGACGACGCAGTGCTGCGCGGCGGGAACGTGCAGGTGCAGTGGCGCACGACCACGCCGGTCGGCGACTGGCAGTCCGTCACCTTGCCGGGCACGGCCACCGAGACCTTCCTGCTCGGCCTCGAGGTGCATGGCGAGTACCAGGTGCGCGTGCGGTTCATGACGGCCTATGCGTCGAGCTACTGGACGATGGTGACGCACACGCTGCAGGGCGCGAGCGTGAAGCCGGGCGACGTCGAGGGATTGAGCCTCGTCGTCGAATCGGCCGGCGTGGTGGCGCGCTGGTCGGCGCCCACCGGCATCGACCTGCTCGAATGGGGCGCGACGCGCATCTTCATCGGCGCCACGTTCGAGACGGCGGTGGAGCGATGGACCGGCAAGGCCCTGGCCGCCAACATCGGCTGGCTGCCGGCCGGGACGGTGAAGGTCTGGGCCCAGCATGGCAATACGCAAGGGGTCTGGGGTGTTCCGATCTCGGCCACCATCGACATTGCACAGCCTGCCCAGCCCATCGTGCGCGGCGAAGTCTGGGGCGCGCAGATCGAGCTGGCCTGGCAGGCCTGCGGCACCACGCAGCCGGTCTCGGCGTACATCGTCAAGGTGGGAGCGACGCTGGCGGAGGCGGTCGAGATCGGCCACACGGGCTCGCTGAATTTCGTGCGCACCGAGCCGGTGGCCGCCACGCGCATCTACTGGGTGACGGCGTTCGACATGGCCGGCAATGCCAGCGATGCGGGGTATGTACAGCTTGCTTCGCTGCCGTCGATCGACGATGCCATCAAGGAGCTGCAGGAAGGGCTCGACGAGCAGATCGCCGACCTGCTGAACGTCAACGCCGGTATCAGCGAGCGGCTGATCGACGAGTCCATCGAGCGTGGTACCGCCATCACGCATGTCGAGAAGGTGGTGAGCGACACGGCCGAGCAGCTGGCGCAGCGCATCGACACCGTCTCGGCACGCGCCGTCGGCTATGTGCGCGCCAACCTGGTCTTCAACGGCGGGTTTGAATTCGACCTCGACAGGTGGGACCTGCAGGGCAACGCCTGGGAAGTGGTGGAAGACGATTGGGGTACGTCCGTTCGGCTCCATGCGGCGGCGCCTGCGAATGGCCGGCTCGTCAGCGCCAGCTTTCCGGTCAAGCCCGGCACCTGGTATGCGGGTTCCGGCGACTCGATGTTCCAGAGCGAGGTAGGCCAGAGTGGGTTTGCGCTCGAGTTCTTCGATGCGACGGGCATATCGCTGGGCATCACCGACACCCGCGAGGAAGGTCGGCACGGGTTCATGAACGAGCAATTGCGTCGCAACGAGTTCGCGGTGGAGGCAACTGCGCCGGCTGCCGCGGTCACGGGCAAGGCCGTGTTCTTTTGGAGCGGCTATGCCGCAGGCGGCGGAATGGGCGTGCGCTTCGTGAAGGTCGAGCAGGGCCGCTTCCCGGTCACGCCTTACACGTCGGAAGCCAGCGACCGAGGTGCGGTGGCGGCCATCCGTGAAGAGGTGGTGGCGCGCGCAGCCGCTGACGTGGCGGAAGCGGCGGCCCGCACGACGCTGGTCGCGCGCGTCAACGGCGCGGAAGCCGCCATCGACCAGGAAGCGCAGGTGCGCGCCGACGAAACCGGGCGGCTGTCGGCCAAATGGGGATTGAAGGTTGTCGCCGGCAGCAAGGTCGCTGGCGTGCTGCTGAACAACGACGGGCAGGAGAGCAACTTCACGGTGCTTGTCGACCGGTTCGCCGTGGCACAGCAGGCCGCGGGCGGTGCCACGAAGTATCCCTTCGTGGTGGGCTCTGTGGGTGGGTCACCCACCGTCGGCATCGACGGCACGCTGGTCGTGGACGGCTCGATCCTCGCGCGCTCGATCAGCGTCGACCGGCTGTCGGCGATCACTTCACGGCTGGGCTACGTGAACGCGGGCCAGATCGACATCTCCGGCGACGGCGTGGGCGGCTGGGGTTACCTGCGCAGCGCCAACAAATGGTTCGGGGACGGCGGCTGGGGGTGGATCCTGGCGCGGCACACGGGTGGCGACACCTTCGTCGACATGACCTGCAATGGCATGGGCCTGCAGATGCAGAACGCCACAGGGCGCTTCCGGCTCTGGGGACCAGGCTTCGACCTGCGCAACGAGGGGCTGGTGATCAATCAGCTCGACGTGATCGATACGCTGAACCTTCGGGGTCAGGCTGTCACGGTGCCGTCGTTTGCATCGTCCGGCTCGAACACCGTCCAGGTCGTGCACTTCGTGCCGGGCGGCGTGCCGCTGGACACCTTCATCCTGGGTTCCGTGTTCGTGTTGCAGACGAGCTTCGTGACTCTCGCAGTCGACGGCATGCCGGTCTGGAGCGGTGCGGGGATTGCCGGCAGCACGGTGACGGGGGGCGTCCAGGTGCCAATGAACCCTGGCGCACACACGATTTCCTTCGCTTCTTTTTCCCCTGCCGGTACTGCCGGATCTTCCATCTACGCGCTGTCCACGCGCCGCTGAACCATGCCCAACTTCACTGTCTACAACGCCCGCACGGGCGAGATCCGCTGCACCGGCACACAGGCGACGATCGAGTGGTGCCATGCACAGGCCGGCCCGGGCGAGTCTGTCTACCTGGGCTCTGCACAGCCGGGTTCGTACATTCGCAACGGCGTTCCCGAACCGCTGCCGCCCAAGCCGGACGAGCACCATGTCTTCGATTGGGCGGCTCACGCCTGGCGCGACCCGCGCACGCCGGACGACCTGCGAACGCAACTCAAGGCCGACCTCGCAGAGCAACGCTGGAACGCCGAGACGAGCGGCCTCGCGCTGGCGAACGGCCTGCGCATCAAGACCGCCAGGGAAGATCGCGCTGCGCTCACCGAGCAACTCGCCAGCATGGCATCGAGTGGTCTCGAGCGTATCGACTTCAAGGCTGCAGATGGCTTCGTGACTCTCACGAGCGAACAAGTCCAAGCCGTATCGCGCGCTGTCGCGGACCACGTGCAGCGCTGTTTCTCCGCCGAGCGCGCGGCCTGCGCGTTCGTCGACGGACTCGGCGACGCAGAGATTCCGGCCCGTTGCAGCCTGGCCGACTTCATGGGCTTGCCGCCCACCGATCCATCGTTCGCATGACCGAACAACTCGACCAACCCATCAACCAACCCCAGGAGTCCTGAATGGCATATTCACCCGCATCCGCCAACGCTTTCATCAAATTGATTCTGCTCGGCACGCCGATCGCCGGCCTTGCCGACAACGCATCGCTGAACCCGTCGACGGATCTCTACATCAGTCTTCTCACGGCGGTCCCCGGCGCCGGCGCCAACCAGAGCACCAACGAGCTCGTGTACCCGGGCTACGTGCGCATGCCCGTGCCGCGCAGCCCTGCGGGCTGGTCGGTGATCGGGAGCGAGGCATTCCTGGTGAATGCGCTCGAGTTCCTGGAAGTGGCCGGCACGGCCGCGGGCACCGCCACGCACCTGGGCATCGGCACCGCGGCGGCGGGCAATGGCGTGCTGCTGCTGCACGGCGCACTGACGCCCGTCATCCCGATCCAGGCCGGCGTCGTGCCGCGTCTCAAGACGTCGACCAAGGTCGCGTTCCTCACGGTCTGAACGGCACAACGCGATGGCACACAAGACCACCGACCGCATCCTGGAGGCCAGCACCACCGTGGGGCTGGGCGCCTTCGCACTGGAGGGCGCCGTCGATGCATATCGACCGTTCTCCGCCGCTGGTATGGCAGATGAAGACACCTGCCACTACATGATCAACGCGGTCGACTCCGTCGGCCGCCCTACCGGCCTGTTCGAGCTTGGCCGGGCCACCATGACCGCCGGTGCGCTTGCACGCACGCTGGTGATCGCATCGAGCAACGACGGCGCGAAGGTCGACTTTCCGGTCGGGCCGAAGCAGATCGGGCTGACCATCCTGTCGGCGTCCACCGAACAGCTCAAGGCCGATTGGCAGGAAGCGCTCGGCCTCGACCAGACGGGCATGGTCTGCTACTTTGCGCAGTCGGCACCGCCCGCGGGTTACCTCAAGCGCAACGGCGCGGCGGTGTCGCGCACGACCTATGCGCGGCTCTTCGCGAAGATCGGCACCACCTACGGCGCAGGCGACGGTTCGGCCACCTTCAACCTGCCCGATGGGCGCGGCGTGTTCGACCGCGGCCTTGACGATGGGCGCGGGCTGGACCCGGGACGTGCGCTGGGCTCCTACCAGGACAGCGCGAACCTGGCGCACGCCCATGGCATCACCGATCCGGGGCACGTCCATGCGATCACCGACCCGGGTCATGCCCACGGGGTCGCTGACGGGGGGCACGCGCACGGCGCCTGGACGGACGCGCAGGGCTGGCACGGTCACAACTACTCCCGCGGACATTTGTCCGGCGTCGGCGCGGGCATTCCAGGCTCGCTCGGCAACATCACGGACGGCCATGAAACGCTGGGCACGGAAGGCGCGGGCAGCCACAGCCACAACGTGGGAGTGAGCGCGTCTGGAACGGGCATCGGCATCTACGCCGCGGCAACCGGCATCGTCATCAAGAACGTGGTCACGGGCATCACGCTGAGCAACAACGGCGGCACCGAGGCCCGACCGCGCAACAACGCCTACCTCGCATGCATCAAGTACTGACCATGAAGACCAAGACCGTTTATTCATTCGGCCCCGACCGGATCTACGTCGGCCCCATCGAGCTCGACGAGAGCGACCTTTCGCCGGCCGACGAGGCCGACGTCTGGCTCGTCCCCGGCAACTGCCTGGCGGCGGAGCCGCCGCACCCCATCGAAGGCAAGCGCTATTTCGCGGCGGCCAACGGCATGTGGATTGCCGAGGACATTCCTGTGCCTGAACCGCTTCCCGAGCCACCGGTGACGCCGGAACCGGAAGCGCCCGGCAGCGAGCCGCCTGCGGCGCCCGAGCCTCATGTGCCGACCCTCGAGGAACGTGCCGCGGCTTTGCGCAACGAAGTGCAGAAGCATCTCGACCGAACGGCGGTTGCCTACGGTTTCGACGACATCAGGACCGCGGTCACCTACGCCGATGAGCCTGCCGTCCCACGATTCCAGGCGCAGGGGCGTGCCTTTCGCGCATGGCGCTCGCTGGTGTGGGACTTCTGCTATTCGTTGCAGGAAAAGGTCGCGGCCGGTGAGAGCGACGAGCCGACACTGGAACAACTCCTGCAGATGTTGCCGGTGTGCGATTTCCTCGCGTTCGAGCCGGGTCCCGTGCCAGCACCCGAACAAGGTCAAGCGGTGCCGGCTCCTGAAGCCCCGGCGGAGTAGCACCCGATGTTCGGCGCATTGACCTTCGGGGCCTCGACTTTCGGCGCCAAGCCGTTTTCGGGTGCGCTCGTCATCGAGGTGGCAGGGCTGCTGGCGGCAGGAGCCGGTGTGGAGGGCTTGGGTGCCGGTAGGGCCTCGTCCGGTGGATTGATCGAGATGAGCGCGGACGCCCGGGCGGGCCTGGTCGCACTGCGAAGTGCCGCCGCAACGGCGACGCAAGGCGCGGTGCTCGAAGCGCAGAGCTCGATCGTGTCGAACGTCTCCGGCCTTGTGTCGCAGTCCGCGCCGCTGATGGGCATGGGGTCCGCGGTTGTGTCCTCGGAAGGCCGTGTCGAGGCATCGGCCGACTTCCTGGGATACCGCTTGCGGGCTTACGACCAGCTGTTCCCCGCCAACGTGGCAAACGGTGACGTGGTGCAGATCGGCGCGCGGCTGTACGAATGGCGTGCGAACGCCGGCCGCTGGCGTCCGGCAGGCCCGGCGCCCTGAGGTACCGGCAGGGCAAAACCGGGGCGGCGCCCACGCATCGCCCCGGTTTCTTGCGGAAATGGCGCGGGATGTGCCCGAACCTCGGCACGGGGAGGCTTTTCAAGATGCGTATCATTCTCATCTTCTGAAGTCTCTCCTCCCCTTCGCCATGAATTTCCGAACGACCCCGCGCGCCGTCCGGCGCGCGTCGTGACCGCCGGCGTTCGCTATCGCCTCGGCGTGGCGTCGCGCGCGGTGGCCGCCATTGCCGGCGGCTACGGGGTGGCGGCGCTGTCCGCCGCCTTGCTCGCGCTGTGCCTGCCCGCTCTCTTCGGCATGGCGCGCAGTGAAGCCGCGATGACCGGCACGCTGGCCTCCTTCCTCGTCTTCGCCATTGCCGTGATGTGGGTCTTCGCCGCGCGCACGGCGCTGCGCGCGTGGTCGGGCCTCGTCATTGCCGCGGTGCCGATGGGCCTGCTGCTCGCGTTGCTCATGCGATCCGCCGGAGGCGCCGCATGAAGGAAGGATTCCGTCAGTCGATGGCGTGGCTGCACACCTGGTCGGGCCTGCTGGTCGGCTGGGTGCTGTTCATGGTGTTCATGGCGGGCACGGCCTCGTACTTCAGGGACGAGATCACCGTCTGGATGAAGCCGGAGCTGCACGGCCTGTCGCGCACCGCGGTGCCGACAGCGCAGTCGGCCGAGGCGACCTACGCCTACCTGCAGCAGCACGCGGCCGATTCGCCGCGCTGGTTCATCACGCTGCCGACCGGGCGCGAGCCGTCGGCCAGCCTCTTCTGGAACAAGCCGCCGCCGCCCAAGGGCGCGCCGCCGGTCGACCGCCGCGACCGTTTCGGCCGCGCGATGCTCGACCCGGCCACCGGCCAGGCCTCCGCCGCGGCGCGCGAGACACGCGGCGGCGAGTTCTTCTACCGCCTGCACTTCGACCTGCACTACATGCCCGCGCTGTGGGCGCGCTGGATCGTGGGCTTCTGCGCGATGTTCATGCTGGTGGCCATCTTCAGCGGCATCGTCACGCACAAGCGCATCTTCAAGGACTTCTTCACCTTCCGCCCGAAGAAGGGCCAGCGCTCGTGGCTCGACGCGCACAACGTGACGGCGGTGCTGGCGCTGCCCTATCACGCGATGATCACGTACACCGGCCTGGTCACGCTGATGTTCATGTACATGCCGTGGGGCCCGCAGGCCGCGTACAAGGACAGCGGCGGCACGCAGGCCTTCTTCGCCGAGGCGTTTGCCGGCAGCGTGCGCGAACAGTTCAAGGCCGCGGGCCAGCCCGCGCCGATGGCCCCGATCGCGCCGATGCTCGCGCAGGCCTCCGCGCACTGGGACGGCGCGGCCGTCGGGCGCATCACGGTCAATTCGCCGAACGACGCCAATGCCGTGGTGATCCTGCGGCGCGCCGATGGCCCGCAGCTGTCGTACGAGCAGCCGACGATGCAGTTCAACGGCGTGACCGGCGCGATGATCGGCGCGTTCGGCGACACCGCCAGGCCCGCCGCCGAAACGCGCAGCGTGCTCTATGGCCTGCACATCGGCCGCTTCGGCGCTCCGCTGGTGCGCGCGCTGCTGTTCCTCTCGGGGCTCGCGGGCTGCCTGATGGTGGCGACCGGGCTGCTGCTGTGGGCCGTGAAGGAGCGCCAGAAGTTCGCCAAGACGCTCAAGCAGGGCGGGCGCGTGGGCTTCGGGCTGCGGCTGGTCGACGGGCTGAACCTCGGCGCGATCGCCGGGCTGCCGGTGGCCATGGCGTCGTTCTTCTGGGCCAATCGCCTGCTGCCGCTGGACGTGGCCAATCGCGGCGAGGCGGAGATCACCTGGTTCTTCACCGCCTGGGGCGCCACCGCCGTGCTGGGCCTGCTGCGGCCCACGCTGCGCATGTGGCAGGCGCAGCTGGCGCTGGGCGCGCTGCTGTTCGCGTTGCTGCCGGTGCTCAATGCCTTCACCGGCCCCGCGCCGCTGAGCGTGAGCCTGCGTTCGGGCCCGAGCGCGGTGGCGGGCTTCGACCTCGTCGCGCTGGCGCTCGGCCTGGGGCTCGCGGCCGCGGTGTGGATCGTGGAGCGCAAGCGCCGCACGTCGGCGGCCAGGCGGGCGGCGCAGGCTGCGCAAACCCTTCAGCCTTCGCAGGTGCCGCAGGTGCCGCAGGCGCTGGTCACTTCGGAACAGGGCTCGTGATGGATTCGCTGCTCCTCGCCCTCGTGTTCGCCGCCTCGCTCGCGGGCTTCTGCGCGCTGAGCCTGGCCATGGACCGCCACAGCGAAGACGTCTACGGCCGCGGCAGCACGCCGGGGCCGTGGCGGCGCTGGCTGCAGCTGGGCGGCACGGTGCTGCTGTGCCTCTCGCTCGGCGCGAGCCTGCAGGCCGCGGGCAGTTCGATCGGCTGGGTGCTGTGGCTCGGCGCGCTCACGGCCGCGGCATTGGCGACCGTCGCGTTGCTGGGCTGTGCGCCGCGGCGGTTCACGTGGATCGGCTCGGCCGCGGCGGCCATCGCCGTGGGCGGCGGGCTGGTCTGCCTGCTGATGGCCTGACCGCCCGCTTCGTCTTTCAAGCCGGGCGTCGCGCTGTGGTGCCGCCGAACACCACGCCCTGCGTCATCGGCAGTGCCATGAAGTCGTGCGGAAAGCCCTTCGCGATGGCGCTGACCGCGTCGAGCCGCTGCAGTGTCTCGGCGTCGAGCTGCACGTCGAGCGCGCCCAGGTTGTCCTCGAACTGCGCGAGCGTGCGCGCGCCGATGATCGGCATCACCACCGGCGCGGTGCGGTGCAGCAGCCACGCCAGCGCAATCTGCGCGGACGAGCGGCCCTGCTCCTTCGCCACCTGCGCCACCGTCTCGGCGATGGCCAGCGAACGCTCGCTCAGCGCGCCACTGCCCACGGCCACGTCCTTGCGCGTACCTGTCACGCCCGAGGCCGCGCCCTTGGTGTGGCCCAGGTCGGCACGCGTGTACTTGCCCGACAGCACGCCGCTGCCCAGCGGCGACCACGCCATCACGCCCAGGCCGAGCTCGTGCGCCATCGGCAGCAGCTCGCGCTCCACGGTGCGCTCGATCAGGCTGTGCTCGATCTGCAGCGCCACCAGCGGCGTCCAGCCGCGCAGGTCGGCCAGCGTCTGCATGCGCGCAACCTGCCAGGCCGGCGTGTCGGAGATGCCCGCGTAGAGCACCTTGCCCGCGCGCACGAGGTCGTCGAAGCCGCGCATCACTTCGTCGATGGGCGTGAGGTTGTCCCAGATGTGCAGGTACAGCAGGTCGATGTAGTCGGTGCCCAGGCGCTTCAGGCTGGCCTCGACCGAGCGGACCATGTTGCGGCGGTGGTTGCCGCCCGCGTTGGGGTTGCCGGGCTGCATGTTCAGCGTGTACTTGGTGGCCAGCACCACCGATTCGCGCCGGTCCGCCATGAACTGGCCGAGCAGCTTCTCCGAGCTGCCGTTGGTATAGAAGTTGGCGGTGTCGATGAAGTTGCCGCCGCGTTCCAGGTACAGGTCGAACATGCGGCGCGATTCGCCGGCGTCGGCGCCCCAGCCCCAGTCGCTGCCGAAGGTCATGGTGCCCAGCGACATCGGGCTGACGCGCAGGCCCGAGCGGCCGAGGGTGAGGTAGTTGTCGAGCTTCATGGTGAATGTCCTTTCAGGGGTGCGGCGGCGCGGTTGCGTCGCCATGGCCTTGAAGGTAGTGGCCGCATTGCTTTGGAAAAAGCCCGTTCGGGTTGATGCTTTGTGAAGCTGGTCTTCATAATGAAAGCCATGTCGCCCGAACTGCTCCCCGCCATTGCCGCCTTCGCCCGCGTGGCGCACCACGCCAGCTTCACCCGCGCGGCGGAAGAACTGGGCGTGTCGCCCTCGGCCCT
The DNA here is from genome assembly GCF_900112425.1 of Variovorax sp. OK212. Classification (GTDB taxonomy): domain Bacteria; phylum Pseudomonadota; class Gammaproteobacteria; order Burkholderiales; family Burkholderiaceae_C; genus Variovorax. Next base: position 181,275 of record NZ_FOLP01000005.1, read on the forward strand.
TTCGCAGACGGTGCGCGCGCTGGAACGCAAGCTCGGCGTGCGGCTGCTCGACCGCACCACGCGCCGCGTGGGCGTGACCGAGCTGGGCCAGCAGTTCCTCGACGGGGCGCGGCCCGGCCTCGATGCACTGGCGCAGGCGGTCGCGGGCATCGACGAGGCGCGCGACAAGCCCGCCGGGCTGCTGCGCCTGAACGTCTCGCGCGTGGCGGCCGAGCTGCTGCTGTTTCCGTACCTGGGCGATTTCGCGGACGCCTGGCCCGACATCACGCTCGAGGTGGTGTGCGACAACCGCATGGTCGAGCTGGTCGCAGGCGGCTTCGACGCCGGCATCCGGCTCGGCGAGAGCCTGGCGCAGGACGTGGTGGGCGTGCCGGTGGGCGGGCCGTTGCGCATGGTCACCTTCGCGGCGCCGCGCTATCTGAAGGGCCGCACGCCGCCGCGCGTGCCGGAAGACCTGCGCGAGCACCGCTGCCTGAACTACCGCCTGACCACGGGCGGTCTCTATCGCTGGGAATACGCGCAGGACGGGCGCGTGCTCGACATCGCGCTGTCAGGCCCGCTGGTGAGCAACGACAGCGAGGTGCTGCTGGCCGCCGCGCGCGCGGGCGCGGGCATTACCTCGGCCTTCGAGGGCGCGGTGCGCGACGACTTCAGGAGCGGACGGCTGGTGCCGCTGCTGGAGCCCTGGTGGCCGACCTTTCCGGGCTTCTACCTGTACCACCCGAGCCGCGCGCAGATGCCGCGCAAGCTGCGGGTGTTCATCGACTTCCTGCAGGCGCGGCATGCGCCACCGCCGGTGTCGCAGCGCGCGGTCAAGCCCGCATCAGCGCCTCGATCTCGTCCGCGTCCACCGGCACGCCGCGCGAAATGAGTTCGCAGCCCGTGGCGGTGACGATCGCGTCGTCCTCGATGCGGATGCCGATGTGGTGGAACTGCTCGGGCACGCCGTCGCCGGGGCGCACGTAGATGCCGGGCTCCAGCGTGAGCACCATGCCCGGGTGCAGGATGCGGCTCGGGCGGTTCTTGATGAGCTCGTTGGACAGCGGGTCCTTGCGCTCGCTCACCTCGCCGACCTGCGTGGGCTCGACGTAGCTGCCGCAGTCGTGCACGTCCATGCCCAGCCAGTGGCCGGTGCGGTGCATGTAGAACTGGAAGTAGGCACGCGAGTCGATCACGTCGTCCAGGCCGCCGACCTTGTTGGCGTCGAGCAGGCCCAGGTCGAGCATGCCCTGCGCCAGCACCTTCACGGCCGCGTCGTGCGGGTCGTTGAAGCGGTTGCCGGCCTTGGTGGCCGCGGCCGAGGCGTACTGGCTCTGCAGCACCAGGTCGTACAGCGCGCGCTGCGGGCCGCTGAACTTGCCGTCGGCCGGAAAGGTGCGCGTGATGTCGCTGGCGTAGCCGTCGAGCTCGCAGCCCGCGTCGATCAGCACCAGCTCGCCGGGGCGCACCGGCGCGGCGTCGGCGCGATAGTGCAGCACGCAGGCATTGGCGCCGGCCGCGACGATGGAGCCGTAGGCCGGGTACTGCGAGCCGCCCAGGCGGAATTCGTGCAGCAGCTCGGCGTCCAGGTGGTATTCGCGCACGTCCTGGCCTTCGCGCAGCATGCGTGCCGACAGCTGCATCGCGCGGATGTGGGCGCGCGCGCTGATCTGCGCGGCGCGCCGCATGATGTCCTGCTCGTGCGCGTCCTTCACGAGGCGCATTTCGTCGAGCGGGCCGCACAGGTCGCGCTGCTCCTCGGGGCACAGCGCGCCATAGCGCACGCGCGCGCGCACCGACTGCAGCCAGCCGTCGATGCGCGTCTCCAGGCCCTTGTGAATGGCAAAGGGGAACCACACGGTCGAGCGGTTCTCCAGCAGCTTCGGCAGCTTGGCGTCGAGGTCGCTGACGGAGAAGGCCTCGTCCAGGCCCAGCTCGGCGGGGGCCGCGTCGGGGCCCAGGCGGTAGCCGTCCCAGATCTCGCGTTCGAGGTCTTTCGGTGCGCAGAACAGCGTGGCGCGGCCGTCGCCCGCCAGCACCAGCCAGGCGTTGGGCTCGGTGAAGCCGGTCAGGTAGTAGAAGTAGCTGTCGTGGCGAAACAGGAAGTCGCTGTCGCGGTTGCGCTGGCGCTCGGGCGCGGTCGGCACGATGGCAATGCCGTCCTTGCCGAGTTGCGAGGCGAGGCGCGCGCGGCGCTCGGCGTAGATCTGGGTGTCATTGAGCATGGGATTTCACTTTCGATACGGTGCAAGTCCGGGGTCCGCGGGTACCAGGTGCCGCCATGGGAACACATCCTGTGCAAAGTGGCTGACATACCCGCCGATCGTTGACTGGATGACCATGAATTGGAGCGACGGCCGCAGGCCCTGCAGCCGCTGCAGCTGCGCCAGGTCCAGGCAGGTGTTGCGCAACCTGAGCACGCGCAGCCGCGCGCCCAGCGGACCGTTCAACAACGCCTCGTAGTCCTCGAAGGCCGTGATGCCGCCCGGCGCCCGGTCGGCCGGCCACACCATCTGCTGCTCGGTGGATTCGGCAAAGTCCAGCAGCGTCAGGGCGGGCAGGTTCTCCGACAGGTTCTGTGCCGCGGCAAGGTTTCGAATGAACTGCTGCGTGTCGAAATGGGCGCCGACGCACAGGCAGCGCAGCTGCGGCAGCGGCACGGCGAAGAAGTCGGCGTTGGGCGGGTTCGGCACCGTCAGCTCGCTCAGGCGCGGGGTCTTGCGCACCCAGCGCGCGATGTCGCCGGCCTCTTCGAGGATCTGGCCGCTCGCGCACACCAGCGACTGGTTGTGGTCCTCCGGCTGCGTCGGCTTGATGAACAGCGAGCGCAGGCGGGGAAAACTCACCGCGCTGTCGAGCAGCGGCGCGAAAGTCCATTCGCGCGTGCCGTTGGCCCCGCTGTCGGGGCCGCTGAACGACAGCGAAGTGATGCAGTCGGCCACGTCCTGGCGGCTCAGGCAGGCGAGGGTTTCATCGAAGGCCTCGCCCCAGATGTCGCCGAAGTATTCGACATGCCAGCCCTGGCGCATGGGCGCGAGGCTCACGCGCGTGAAGTCGCTCTCGCAGAGCGGCACTGTCAGCGGGTCTTCGGGCTCGCCGTCGTTGCGCTCGGCGGCCGCTTGCAGGGCCAGGTCGTGCAGGCGCTGCGGCAGCAGGCGCAAGGCGTCGGGCAGCGGCGCGAGTGTCATGCAGGCGGTGCCGAAGGAGCGCCGGTGTTGAGTTGCTGCAGGCGCTGCGGCGTGCCCACGTCGGTCCAGGGGCCGGTGTAGAGCTCGGCGCTCACCTGCCGGTCGTTCATGGCGGCGCGCAGGATCGGCGCCAGTGCGGCCTTCACGCCCGCGGGGTTGCCGGCCGGGATGTCGCAGTACGGCGGCGCGAAGAGCGCGGCGCGGTAGAGGCCGATGGTGGAGAAGGTGAACTTCTCGGCGGCGGTGTTGAGCGCCAGGCCGTCGGCGGAAAGCCCGAAATCGCCGTTCGGGTTGTGCGCCGGGTTCGGCACCAGCCACAGGTGCGCGAGCTTGCCGCTGGCCACGAAGCGCTTGGCCGCGGCCTGCGTGAATTCGAAGCCGGGCGCGAACACGTCGCCCGCCGCCACCCAGAACACCTCGCCCAGCAAGGGCAGCGCGCGCACGATGCCACCGGCCGTCTCCAGCGCGCCACCGAAGTCGCGGCCCTCGTCGGAGTATGAAATTGATAGCGCCACACGCCCAGCCATCATCGGCGTCTGCCCGAAACAGCCGGAAATCTGCTCGCCCAGCCAGTCGGTGTTGACCACCAGTTCAGTGAAGCCGCCGGCCGCCAGTGCCTCCATCGGCCATTGCATCAGGGGCTTGCCGCGCACCTCGAGCAGGGGCTTGGGGCAGGTGTCCGTCAAGGGCCGCATACGCTCGCCGCGGCCGGCGGCGAGCACCATCGCGCGGACCGGGGGCACTGCGCTGGCTGCGCTCACTTCGATCGTTGCGCTCAAGCTGCGACCCGGCCGCGCTGCAGCGCGTTGCGTTCGCTGTGCAGCGGCTTGAACAGCGACACCAGGCATTCCATCAGCGCATGCGCCTTGGCCGAGTGGTCGCCGCCGAAGTTGCACACGTACACGTCCAGCGTCACGCCACGCTGCTCGGGCCAGGTGTGGATGCACAGGTGCGATTCGGCCAGCAGCACCGTGGCGGTGACGCCGCCCGGCCCCGCGGGCGTGGCGGGAAATCCGTGCACCAGCGTGCCCACCGCCTGCAGGCCGGCGGCGGCCACCGCCTTCAGGCAGACCGCGCCCAGCGCCTCGCGGTCGGTGAGCCATTGAAGGCCGCATTGGCAGTCGTGGAGGTCGGCGGTGAGGTGCAGCCCGTGCATGGGGCGCAACTCTAGCAGTCCGGGCGTCGAGCTCGGGCGCTGCACAAGAGAACATCGGCGGGGTGTTCGGCCCGTATCGGCAGTGGTTTGGGCTCGCCCGGTAAAATCGCGGGTTCCCCCCAATCCCACCCACCCCTTTTCCCCCGAAAGCCCCATGCCCATGGCAAACCAAGCCCTGATGGCCAACGCGATTCGCGCGCTGGCCATGGATGCCGTCCAACAAGCGAATTCCGGACATCCGGGTGCACCGATGGGCATGGCCGACATGGCCGTCGCGCTCTGGGGCGAACACCTGCGCTACAACCCCGCGAACCCGCACTGGTTCGACCGCGACCGCTTCGTGCTGTCCAACGGCCACGCCTCGATGATGCTGTACGCGGTGCTGCACCTCACCGGCTACGACCTGCCCATCGGCGAGCTGAAGAACTTCCGCCAGCTGCACAGCAAGACCGCTGGCCACCCCGAGATCGACGTCACCCCCGGCGTCGAGACCACCACCGGCCCGCTGGGCCAGGGCATCACCAATGCCGTTGGCTTCGCGCTGGCCGAGAAGCTGCTGGCCGCCGAGTTCAACCGCAAGGACCACGCCGTGGTCGACCATCACACCTACGCCTTCCTGGGCGACGGTTGCATGATGGAAGGCATCAGCCACGAAGCCTGCGCGCTGGCCGGCGCCTGGCACCTGAACAAGCTCATCGCCCTGTACGACGACAACGGCATCAGCATCGACGGCCAGGTCAAGCCCTGGTACATCGACAACGTGGCCGAACGCTTCCACGCCTATGGCTGGCACGTGATCGGCCCGATCGACGGCAACGACGCCGCCGCGGTGTCCGCGGCCATCGCCAAGGCAAAGCAGTCGACCGACAAGCCCACGCTGATCAACTGCAAGACCGTCATCGGCAAGGGCAGCCCGAACCGCGCCGGCACCGCCAAGGCCCACGGCGAAGCCCTGGGCGCCGAGGAAATCAAGCTCACGCGCGACGCCATCGACTGGCACTTCCCGCCCTTCGAGATCCCGGCCGAGGTGTATGCCGACTGGAACCACAAGGACGCCGGCGCCAAGACCGAAGCCGAGTGGAACGAGAAGTTCGCCGCCTACGCCGTCGCCTACCCCGAGCTGGCCGCCGACTTCACGCGCCGCATGAAGGGCGAGCTGCCCAAGAACTTCCACCAGGTCGCGTTCGACACCGTGGTCGCCGCCCACACCAAGGCCGAGACCGTGGCCAGCCGCAAGGCCAGCCAGCTCGCGCTGGAAGCCTTCACCGCCGCACTGCCCGAAATGCTCGGCGGCAGCGCCGACCTGACCGGTTCGAACCTCACCAACACCAAGAGCACCCCGGCGTTGCGTTTCGACGCCAAGGGTCACGTGGTCATGACCATGCCCGCGGTGGAAGCCAAGCAAGGCGCCGAAGACGAGGCAGCGCCCGCCGCACCCCTCGAGGCACCGCACGGCACCATCGGGCGCCACATCAACTACGGCGTGCGCGAGTTCGGCATGGCGGCCATCATGAACGGCGTGGCGCTGCATGGCGGCTACATCCCCTACGGCGGCACCTTCCTCACCTTCAGCGACTACAGCCGCAACGCCATCCGCATGGCCGCGCTGATGAAGCGCCGCGTGATCCACGTGTTCACGCACGACTCCATCGGCCTGGGCGAAGACGGCCCGACGCACCAGTCGATCGAGCACGCCGCCTCGCTGCGCCTGATTCCCAACCTGGACGTCTGGCGTCCGGGCGACACGGCCGAAACCGCCGTGGCCTGGGCCGTGGCGCTGCAGAACCAGTCGCGCCCGACCGCGCTGCTGCTGAGCCGCCAGAACATCGCCTACGCACCCAAGAGCGAACTCGGCGACATCAGCCGCGGCGCCTACGTGCTGTCCGAGCCGGAGGCCGTGGGCCTGAAGAGCAAGAAGACGGCCGCCGTCATCATCGCCACCGGTTCCGAAGTGCAGCTCGCACTGGCCGCGCAGAAGCTGCTGGCCGAGAAGAAGATCGCCGTGCGCGTGGTGTCGATGCCCTCGACCACCACCTTCGACCGCCAGGACCTGGCCTACAAGAAGGCCGTGCTGCCGAAGAAGCTGCCGCGCATCGCCGTGGAAATGGGCTGCACGGGCGGCTGGTGGAAGTACGGCTGCGCCGCCGTCGTGGGCATCGACACGTACGGCGAGTCGGCCCCCGCGCCGGAGCTGTTCAAGTACTTCGGGTTCACGGCGGAGAACGTGGCCGCCACGGTGGAAGCCGCACTGCGCGACTGATCGCGTCGCAGCGTTTCTTCTCGCCGGTTCACTACAAGTTTTTCAACCTTAGGAGCAAGTCAGATGGCTATCAAACTCGGTATCAACGGCTTCGGCCGCATCGGTCGCAACGTGCTGCGCGCAGCGGTGCAGAACTTCAAGAACGACATCGAAATCGTTGCCATCAACGACTTGCTCGAGCCCGACTACCTGGCCTACATGCTCCAGTACGACTCGGTGCACGGCCGTTTCAAGGGTGAAGTCACGGTCGAAGGCAACACGCTGGTCGTGAACGGCAAGAAGATCCGCCTGACGCAGGAGCGCGACCCGTCGCAGCTGAAGTGGGACGAAGTGGGCGCCGACGTGGTGCTCGAATCGACCGGCCTGTTCCTCACGAAGGAAACGGCGCAGAAGCACATCGACGCGGGCGCCAAGAAGGTCATCCTGTCGGCACCGTCGAAGGACGACACCCCCATGTTCGTCTACGGCGTGAACGACAAGAAGTACGCCGGCGAAGCCATCATCAGCAACGCCAGCTGCACCACCAACTGCCTGGCCCCGCTGGCCAAGGTGCTGAACGACAAGTGGGGCATCAAGCGCGGCCTGATGACCACCGTGCACGCCGCCACCGCCACGCAGAAGACCGTGGACGGCCCGAGCAACAAGGACTGGCGCGGCGGCCGCGGCATCCTGGAAAACATCATTCCCTCGAGCACCGGCGCCGCCAAGGCCGTGGGCGTGGTGATCCCCGAGCTCAACAAGAAGCTCACGGGCATGAGCTTCCGCGTGCCGACCTCCGACGTGTCGGTGGTCGACCTGACGGTCGAGCTGGTGAAGGAAGCCACGTACAAGGAAATCTGCGCCGAAATGAAGGCACAGAGCGAAGGCGCGCTGAAGGGCGTGCTGGGCTACACGGAAGACAAGGTGGTGGCCACCGACTTCCGCGGCGACCCGCGCACCTCGATCTTCGACGCCGAAGCCGGCATTGCACTGGACAGCACCTTCGTGAAGCTCGTGAGCTGGTACGACAACGAATGGGGCTACTCGAACAAGTGCCTGGAGATGGTGAAGGTCGTGTCGAAGTAAGACTTCGCGGCTTCAATGAACAACGCGCCCGAGGGCGCGTTTTTTCATGGTGCCGATGGAAGCTGCGGCACTAGCCTGGCGTTCGTTGCGTTTCGTACCATCCGAAAAAGCCGCGCAGGCCCTCTGCGTCGCAGGCGCCGGGGCCTGCCCATTTCAGGCGCTCCTTCAACTTCTCATCGTGACTGGCATTGGGCACGACCATGCAGGCCCCTTCCTGCAACCGGAACCCATTGCCGAGCAGCCATGCCACGGACAGCTTCAGCGATTCCAGGTGCGGCCCCCAGTACAGCTGGGCAAGGAGCCATGCTTCCGTGTTGTCGGCCATGCCGTACTCCAGCGCGGCATCGTCGAGGGCGCGTTTGAACTCTGCCCAATCCATCGGGGATGGCCCTTCGTGAAAGACCCCCGCACCCGGCGCATCAATGGGATGCGCGACCGATGCGTGCAGCGAGGCGACGAATGACGGCTCGAGAGAAACTGTGCCTTCCCTTGCCGATGCCACAACGCTGCGCCATCCGCACCGAATGGCGGCCTCGAGCGCATCCACCGATGTGGTGACTGGCCCCCAGTTGCAGAACGCCAGCTCCATGCGGGCCAGTTCCCGCGCAAGCTCCGGTGCGCGGCGTTCGGCGTCCTCCCAGAGCATCGTGGTCTTTTGCATCGACCCGGATTGTCCGCCGAGTACCTGAACGCTCAGCGCAACTTCTCATCCCTGCGGATCTCGCCGCTCAACTGCGACGTCAACCGCGTCGCGGCCCTTCGCGCTGCGAGCCCGAAGTCGCCCTTGAACTCGCCGAACTCCGCCGTGCCGTTGCCCGCCGCGCGCACGCGCGTGACCTCGGCGCCCGCGGCATCGGTCACCACGCACGACACCTCGGCTGTGAACGAAGTCGGCGGCCAGCTGATCCATGACGAGGAGCTCGACTCGGTCCTGATGCGCGGCGCGAACACCAGCGACACGCCCGCCGTCTCGTTCGCCTTCGCGTCGCCCGCGGTGCGCAGCACGACCACGTCGCGGTACACCGCGCGCAGCGCATCGCGGATCGACTTTTCGAGGTCGCGGTACGGGTAGTAGCTCACGCGGTCGCCGCTGCCGCCAGGCGTGACGACCTCCAGGTCGCGGTCGGCGTCGGTCATCACGTAGGCGACCTTCTTCGGCACGAGGTGCGCCTGCGAACGCGGCGGCGCGGTCTCGGTGATCATGGTGATCGGGTGCACGCAGCCTGCAAGCAGCAGCGTTGCAGCGGCGACGGCCGCACCACGCCGGACCGCGGTCATCGGAAGATTGAACTGCATCGAAGCGCCTCCTGGCCTGTCGGGTCAACGGCCGATGGCGGCCATGAACTGCGGATCGGCATACACCTTGCGCAGCAGCGCACGCACGAGGCGCGGGTATGCGGCCTGGCCGGCCGGCACGGCGACGATGTTGGCGTAGCTCGAATCGAAGGCGGTCTCGGCGCGGTAGGTCTTGCGCAGGCGCTGCGCGTTGTCGCGCGTGACGGTGACCTCGACGTCCATGCGGCCCGTGCCGTTGATCACGCCCAGGTCGATGTCGTTCACGAGGATGCGCGCCGCGATGCGCGTGGGCGCCTTGGGGTCGTAGACGGAAATTTCGCTGAGGTCGCGCATCAGCGCGTCCTGCAGGTACTGCGCGAAGCTGCCGCTGGGCGACAGCAACTTCGCACGGCGCAGCTGCACGGTGTTGACCGGTTCTTCGGGGTCGGTGGGCTGTGCCTTGGCGAGGGCCACCATGCCGGGGCGCGCGGCCTCGAGCCGGTCGAGCGCTTCGTAGTCGGCCGCGTAGGGCGGTGCCAGCAGCGGCGCGCAGCCAGCGGCCAGAACGGCGGCAGCCAGTGCGCCGGACACGGGCAGAGCGCGACAAAGCCAGCCCGAATGCAAGCGCAAGAGCGGGTGCAACCGCAAGCGCAAACGCAAATCTTGCGAACGAAAGATCGCCATGTCTTCAGTCCCCTCTCTCCACGAGGCCCCGGATTGCATGCATGGTGCATCGGTGGCGCGTGCTCCCGGCGCGAAGGTAGCACGCATCGCGCCGCGCGCGAAGCCGGGCTTGCGCGCGTGTTCGCTCGGCGCTGTATCTCAGCGCTTCAGCGCTTCAGCGCGCCGGCTCAGACCGGTTCGAGCACGTGGATCAGCTTGCTCTCGACGAATTCCTTGGTCTTCGCGCCGTGCGCCGCCATGTGCGGTGCCACGGCGTGTGCCTGCAGGTGCGCCAGCGTTTCCCACTTCTCGATCACGACGAAGGTCTCGGGGCCGAAGCTGGCCTTCGACGGGGGGATGCCTTGCGCATCGACCGTGGCGCCGTACTCGATGCAGCCGGCTTCGGCCAGCACGGCCGCGCGGTTCTCGGCGAAAGCCTCGAGCAGTCTGGCGCGTTGGCCGGGCTTGGCGGTGATGACGGCGACGACGTGAATCATTTGAAAGAGTCTCCAGTGGTTGATGGGTGCGACGCCAGAGCCTAAGAGATTCGGGCCCGCCGCGCCGGTCCGGTCGGCGACAACACCACGGACTTGTCCCTATCATCGCGCGCATGTTCTTCCCGCTGCCCCGCACGGCCACCGCGCCCTTCTGCCCGTCCGAGGTGAAGGGCAGCGTCGCCATCGCGCAAGACCTGCCCTTCTTCAAGAAGCTGATGCGCTACGCCGGCCCCGGCCTGCTGGTGTCGGTGGGCTACATGGACCCGGGCAACTGGGCGACCGACATCGAGGCCGGCTCGCGCTTCGGCTACGGGCTGCTGTTCGTGGTGCTGCTCGCCAGCCTCGCGGCGATGCTGCTGCAGACGCTGTGCGTGCGCCTGGGCCTGGTCACGCAGAAGGACCTGGCGCGCGCCTGCCGCCAGCACTACTCGCCGCTGGTGAACCGCCTGCTGTGGCTGGGCGCCGAGCTGGCCATCGTGGCCTGCGACCTGGCCGAGGTGCTGGGCAGCGCGCTGGCGTTGCACCTGCTGTTCGGCGTGTCGATTCCGGTGGGCATCGGCATCACGGCCTTCGACACCCTGCTGGTGCTGGGCCTGCAGGGCGCGGGCTTCCGCCGCGTCGAGGCGATCGTGCTCGGGCTGGTGCTCACCATCGCGGGCTGCTTCGTGGTCGAGCTCGCGATGGCGCCGCCCAACTGGTTCGGCGTGGCGATGGGCTTCGCGCCGAGCCTGGAGCGGCTGCACCAGCCGGGCGCGCTGTACCTGGCCATCGGCATCGTCGGCGCCACGGTGATGCCGCACAACCTGTACCTGCATTCGTCCATCGTGCAGACGCGCCTGGTGGCCGACACCGACGCGGCGCGCCGCGAGGCGGTGCGCTTCTGCACGCTCGACGCGTTGGTGTCGCTGTCGCTCGCGCTGCTGGTCAACGCGGCCATCATGGTGCTGGCGGCCAGCGCCTTCCACGCCACCGGCCACCGCGAAGTGGCCGAGATCGACGACGCCTACCGGCTGCTCGAACCCATCGTGGGCAGTGCCCTGGCGGCCACGCTGTTCGGCATCGCGCTGCTGGCCTCGGGGCAGAGTTCGACCTTCACCGGCACCATCGCGGGCCAGATCATCATGGAAGGCTTTCTCGACCTGAAGATCCCGTGCTGGCAGCGCCGCCTGATCACGCGCCTGCTGGCGCTGGGCCCGGCCTGGTTCGGCGTGTGGTGGTTCGGCGACGGCGGCGTGGGAAAGATGCTGGTGCTCAGCCAGGTGGTGCTGAGCTTTCAGCTGCCGTTTGCGATGTGGCCGTTGATCCGCTTCACGAGCCGGCGCGACATGATGGGAGCGTTCGCCAACGGGCCTGTCATCAAGTCGCTGGCGTGGCTGCTGTTCGGCGTGATCAGCGCGGCCAACGTGTGGCTGGTGGCGTCGGTGCTCAGCGGCGGCTGAGCGCCGATACGGGCTTGGGCTTGGGCTCGGCCTCGGCCTCGTCCTTGCCGAGCGCCTGCGCGATGAAGTCGACGAAGGCCCGCACGCGCGCCGACAGCTGGTGGCGCTGCGGGTACACCGCGTAGATGTCGGCGTCTGGCGTGCGGCAGTGGGCCAGCACCTGCACCAGCCGGCCGCTGCGCAGGTAGCGCGCAATGTCCCACTCGGCGCGCATCAGGATGCCGTGGCCGTCCAAGGCCCAGTTGACCGCGATCTCTCCGTCGTTGGTGCTCAGCGCGCCGCGCGTCTTCACGGCCTCGGTGCGCTGCGCCGCGCCGCGGCCCGTGCCCAGGCGCCACACGCCGTAGGCCTCGTCGCCCTGGCGGATGCCGATGCAGCGGTGGTGCGTGAGGTCGTTCGGCACCTTGGGCTGGCCGGCGCGCGCCAGATAGGCCGGCGAGGCGCACAGCAGGCGCCGGTTCGACGCGATGCGCCGCGCGATCACGCGCGCCTCGGGCGGCGCGCCGAAGCGGATGCAGACGTCGAAGGCGTCGTCGGTCAGCGGCGGCGGGTTCACCGACAGCTGCAGCTGCACTTCCACCTGCGGGTGCTTGCGCACGAATTTCGAGATCACCGGCGCCACGTGGCTGCGCCCGAAGCCCAGCGTGGCGTTCACGCGCAGCAGGCCCTGCGCCTCTGCCTTGGCGCCGCCCAGCAGCTGCGCCATGTCGTCGATCTCGCCGAGGATGCGCCGCGCGCTGGCCACGTAGAGCTCGCCCTCGGGCGTGAGGCTCATGCGCCGCGTGGTGCGGTTCACCAGCGTGACGCCCAGGCGAGTCTCCATCTGCGCGAGCCGCTTGCTCACGGCCGGCGTGCTGATGCCGAGTTCGCGCGCGGCGGCGCTCAGGCTGCCGCAGGCCGCGAGCGTGGAGAAGAAGCCGAGGTCGGCGGGCTGGACGGGGGAAACCATGGCCACCTCACTGTTGAATTGAAGTTAAGGATGGATTCACTTCCGGCATGAATCGTTCGTCGCATCGAATCCTACAGTGGCCCTTTCGCACAGCACATTCAAGAGGACATCGATGAGCAGCTACAGCATTGCCACCATTCCCGGCGACGGCATCGGCAAGGAAGTGATCCCGGCGGGGCGCCAGGTGATGGAAGCGCTGGCCGCGGCCTCCGGCGGTGCCCTGCAGTTTTCGTTCGAAGATTTCGGCTGGGGCGGCGACTGGTACCGCGCGCACGGCGAGATGATGCCGGCCGACGGCCTGGACGCCCTGCGCAAGAAGGACGCCATTCTTTTCGGCTCCGCGGGCGACCCGCACATTCCCGACCACATCACGCTGTGGGGCCTGCGCCTGAAGATCTGCCAGGGCTTCGACCAGTACGCCAACGTGCGGCCCACGCGCATCCTGCCGGGCATCGACGGCCCGCTCAAGCGCTGCGCGCCGGGCCAGCTCGACTGGGTGATCGTGCGCGAGAACTCCGAGGGCGAATACGCCGGCGTGGGCGGCCGCGTGCACCAGGGCCACCCGATCGAGGCCGCCACCGACGTGAGCATGATGACCCGCGCGGGCGTCGAACGCATCATGCGTTTCGCCTTCGCGCTGGCCCGTTCGCGGCCGCGCAAGCTGCTCACCGTGGTGACCAAGAGCAACGCGCAGCGCCACGCCATGGTGATGTGGGACGAGATCGCGCTGCAGATCTCCAAGGAGTTCCCCGACGTCACCTGGGACAAGGAACTGGTCGACGCCTGCACCGCGCGCATGGTCAACCGCCCGGCCACGCTCGACACTATCGTGGCCACCAACCTGCACGCCGACATCCTCAGCGACCTTGCCGCCGCGCTGGCGGGCAGCCTGGGCATTGCACCCACCGGCAACATCGACCCCGAGCGCCGCTACCCGTCGATGTTCGAGCCCATCCACGGCTCGGCCTTCGACATCATGGGCAAGGGGCTGGCCAACCCGGTCGGCACCTTCTGGTCGGTGGTGATGCTGCTGGAGCACCTGGGCGAGGCCGAGGCCGCGCGCCGCGTGATGCAGGCGGTGGAGCACGTCACGGCCAACCCGTCGCTGCACACGCGCGACCTGGGCGGCCACGCCACGACCGAGCAGGTCACGCGCGCGGTGTGCGCGCACATTGCCGGCGAGCCCTTGCGGCTCGCGGCCTGAGCGATTCGAGCGATACGAGCGATACGAGCGATACGAGCGATTTCCACGGTATCCGCGCGCCTCGATGCGCGCACCCAAACAACGAGCCGGAGACAAAACCATGAACGCTTCTTCCTTGAACGCGCGCCGCCGGCGCACCGTGCTGCGGGCCGCGGCCCTCGCACTGGGGCTCGGCGCGACAGCGTTGGCCTTCGCGCAGCAGCCCACCGGCTGGCCCGCGCGGCCCATCAACCTGGTCGTGCCCTTCCCCGCCGGCGGCACCACCGACGTGCTGGCGCGCGCGCTGGCCGACAAGCTCTCGCAGTCGCTCGGCCAGCCCGTGGTGGTCGAGAGCCGGCCCGGTGCCGGCGCCACGCTCGGTGCCGACTACGTGGCCAAGGCCAAGCCCGACGGCTACACGCTGCTGATGGGCGCGGTGCACCACACCATCGCCACCAGCGTCTACAAGAAGCTGCCGTACGACTTCCAGAAAGACCTGGCGCCCGTCACCGTGGTGGCCATGGTGCCCAACGTGCTGGTGATCAACGCGGCCAACACGCCCGCGAAGACCGTGGCCGAGCTGGTGGCGCTGGCCAAGATATCGCCCGAGAAGCTGGCCTACGGCTCCAACGGCAACGGCACGGCGCAGCACCTGATCGGCACGCAGTTCCAGGCCAGCACCGGCACCAGGCTGCTGCACGTGCCCTACAAGGGCAGCGGCCCGCTCACCACCGACCTGCTCGGCGGGCAGGTGGCGATGTCCTTCGACACCATCACGCCGGTGCTGCAGCACATCAAGAGCGGCAAGCTGCGCGCGCTGGCCGTGACCACGGCGCGCCGCTCGTCGGTGCTGCCCGACGTGCCCACGCTGGAAGAGGCGGGGCTCAAGGGCTTCGACATCGGCACCTGGTTCGGCGTGCTGGCGCCGGCGGCCACGCCGAAGGACATCGTCACGCGGCTGAACGCGGAGATGGTGAAGATCATCCACTCGCCCGATTTCGCGCAGCGCATGCAGGCCATCGGCGCCGAGCCGCTGGGCGGCACGCAGGAAGAGATGGCGCGGCAGATCCGCGAGGAGACCGCCAAGTTCGCGAAGCTGGTGAAGGAAGGCGGCGTGGCGATCGACTAGGGCCTGTTCACCCCTTGCCCGGACAGGCTCTCACCACCGGTTACCGGTGTGCACACCTTGGCGCTGCGCGCGCGGCGCCAAGCCCATAGGATGGTGGTTCCACGACTCTGCGTCACCACCATGTTCATCGTCACACTGACCTACATCCGGCCGCTCGACGAACTCGACGTGCTGATGGACGCGCACATCGCCTGGCTCAAGAAGCACTACGAAAGTGGTCTGTTCCTGGCCTCGGGCCGACAGGTGCCGCGCAAGGGCGGCGTGATCCTGGCGCGTTCGGGCGACCGCGACGGGTTGCAGGCGGTGCTGGCGCGCGACCCGTTCGTGCTGAACGGCGCCGCGCGCGCCGACATCCTGGAGTTCGTGCCCAGCATGACCGCGCCGGGCGCGGAGGCCCTCAAGAGCCTTTGACCGTACCCGCTGCAGCCACCGCAGCTGCAGTAGCCACAACAGCCGCCGGCTGCGCCGGCAGCTCTTCGCGCCCGCCCGGGTGCTTCGCGAAGCGCGCCGTCTGCATGCCGTGCACCGGCGCCGAGTCGGCGAAGGGCCAGCCGCCGAACTGCGTGCGGCGGTAGTCGGCCATGGTCTGGCTGATCTCGGCCTGCGTGTTCATCACGAAGGGGCCGTACTGCACCACCGGCTCGGCAATCGGGCGGCCCTGCAGCACCAGGAACTCGCTGGTGTCGTCGGGGCCGTTGGCCAGCTCCACGGGCATGTCCGCGCGCAGCTCGATGGCCACCGGGCCTTCCACGCGCTGGCCCGCCACATGCGCTGCCGCCCCCTTGAAGAAATACAGCATGCGCCGCGTGCCCTCGCCCGCCGCGGCGGGCAGCGTCCACTGCGCGCCGGGCGTCATCTTCAGCGTCCAGATGGCCACGTCGGCGTCGGCCTGCGCGGCCCACGAGTCGGGCGGCGGCGCCAGCGGCTGGATCGGTTCCTGGCCGCCCGCGGCGTCGCCGCCGATGCGCCCCGCGATCACCGCGACCTCGGTGCGTCCGCCCTTCGCGTCGTCGGAGCCGAAGCGCGGAATCGCGTCCGACCAGAACATGGTGAAGTGCGGCTCGGCCATCTTGCTTTTCGCGGGCAGGTTCAGCCAGATCTGGAACAGCTCCAGCGGGTTCGGCGCGCCGGCGTCCAGCAGCGGGAACATCTCCGAATGCACGATGCCCTTGCCGGCCGTGAGCCACTGCACGTCGCCGCCGCCGAAGCGCGCGGTGGCGCCCAGCGAGTCGGAGTGGTCCACCAGGCCCTTGCGCACGATGGTCACCGTCTCGAAGCCGCGGTGCGGGTGCGAGGGAAAGCCCGGCACCGTGTCGCCGTGGTACATGCTCCAGCCGTCCTTGCGGCTGAAGTCCTGGCCGATCTGGCGGCCGGCCAGCGACGCCTCGGGGCCCATGCGGCCGTTGCCCTGCGGGTAGGCGTCGTCGTGGTAGACGCAGAACAGGAACGGGTCGATCGTCTGCCACGGGAAACCGAGGGGCGCGATCTGCACGATGGGGCTGAGGCTCTTGTTGTTGTCTTCGGACATGTCGATATTCCTTTGCACGTGGGGCATGGCCGATGTTGCCTTGCCGGTGACTGGAATATCGGGGTGCCGCCGCCGTCCGGTAGATGCCTTGCCTGCAACAGTGAAGAGCGCGTATGGAACGATCGGCATCGTTCTTTCCTTCGTCTTTCGTCCTTGGTGCCTGCCGCGGGGTCGTCTCGGTTGCCCGGTGACGCGGTTACTGCTTGGGCATCTCGACGTTCGGGTCCATGAACACCAGCTCCCACAGGTGGCCGTCGATGTCCTGGAAGCCGTGGCCGTACATGAAGCCGTAGTCCTGCGGCTCGCGCGGAATGGTGCCGCCAGCGGCCTTGGCCCTGGCCACCAGCTCGTCGACCTCGGCGCGGCTCTCGCACGACAGGCACAGCAGCACCTCGGTGCTGGTGGCGGTGTCCGCCAGGCTCTTGGTGGTGAAGGTCTTGAAGAACGCCTCGACCAGCAGCATGACGTGGATGCTGTCCTTCTGCACCACCATGCAGGCAGCGTTGGCGTCGGTGAACTGCGGGTTGAAGGTGTAGCCCAGCGCGGCGAAGAACGCCTTGGTCTTGTCGAGGTTCTTGACGGGAAGGTTCACGAAGATCTGCTTGGTGGCCATGGTGTCGTCCTGTGTCGGTGAGGGGAATGATGGGTTTTTGCCGGCGTCTTGTGTACGCCGTCCACAAAAGATACCAAACAAACTGGACGCCGTCCACATGATTTTCAGCCGGGCTGATCGGGCAGTGGATCGGCCAGTGGACTGGTCAGCGGATCGGCCAGGAGCGCGGCCAGCGCGAGCGTGCTGCGGTCTTCGAAGTACGGCCCGACGATCTGCACGCCCAGCGGCAGCCCGCCGGCCGTGCGGCCCGCGGGTGCCACGGTGGCGGGCACCCCGCCGAGGCTGGCGAGGCTCGACCAGGCCGCCCCCTGCGCGCCGTAGGGTGTGGCGCGGCCGTCGATGGCGAGCGTGCGGCGCGACCAGTCCGGCTCGCTCACGTGCTCGAAAGCGGCGCAGCCGAAGACGGGGCACAGCACGGCGTCGAACTGCGTGAACAGCGTGCGCAATTGGGCGCGGATGCGGGTGCGCGCGGCCAGCAGGTCGAACCACGCGCGCAGCGACAGCGGCGACTGGCCGCCCGGTTCGGCGTGGGCGAGCACCGTCTGCACGATGCCACCGTAGGTGTCGCCGACCTCGGCCAGGTCGGGCAGCAGCGCAGACCGATGAGCCAGCACCGCACCCGCGTCGGCAAGCCGCCGCGCGGCCGATTCGACGGCCGCGCGCACGTCGGCACCCACGGCAGCCTGCGGATGCGACGTGACCACGAGCACGCGCCAGCCGCTGGCCGCCGCATGGCGCGGCGCGGGCAGCCGACCGTGGCCGTCGGCCGTGAACATCGCGTCGGGGCCTGCCAGCACGTCGAGCGCCAGCGCCAGGTCTTGCGCGCAGTGGCCGATCGGCCCGATCACCGACGGCAACCCCGCCGGCGGCTCCTCGGTGCCCGGGAACGCGAAGCCGCGCGTCGGCAGCAGGCCGTGGCTCGGCTTGTGCGCGTGCACGCCGCAGAAGGCCGCCGGAATGCGCAGCGAGCCCATCAGGTCCGAGCCCAGTTCGAGCGCGACCATGCCCGTTGCCACGGCAACCGCCGCGCCGCCCGACGAGCCGCCCGGCGTGCGGTGCGCGTCGAGCGGGTGCACCGTGCGCCCGTACACCGGGTTGTCGCATTGCCAGTCGGCCAGCGCGGCGGCCACGTTGGTCTTGCCGAGGATCACCGCGCCGGCCGCCTTCAGCCGCTGCACGGCCACCGCGTCCTGCGCCGGCACGGAGCCGCGAAACGGCGGCAGTCCCCAGCTGGTCGGCAGGCCGGCGACGTTGAAGGCCTCCTTCACCGTCATCGGCACGCCGAGCAGCGCGCGCCGCTCGCCGCGCGCCAGCGCCGCGTCGGCCTGCGCGGCCTGCCGGCGGGCGCGTTCGAAGTCGCGCACCACCGCCGCGTTGAGCCCGCCGTCGAGCGACTCGATGCGCGCGATGGCGGCCTCGCACAGCGCGGCCGCGCTGACCTGCGCTGAGGCCAGTGCCTCGGCGCAGCGCGCCGCGCCGGCGGACAGCAGTTCGGTCGGGTTCGTCGTTGCCATGGTCCGTGCCCTTTCTCGTCTCGCTCGATGGACCCGGTGCGCCCGGTGCTTCCGTGTTGCGGGGGCCGGAGAAGACGGGGCATCATGGCCGCCATGGAAATCGAGTTCAAGTTCTGCATTCCCGCCGGCCGCCTGAAGGCCGTCGAAACCGCCCTCAAACGCGGCGCCGTCGAACGCACCCGCCTGCAGGCCCGCTACTTCGACACCGCCGACCTGCGCCTGGCCGCCGACGGCATGGTGCTGCGGCTGCGCAAGGAAGGCCCGCGCTGGGTGCAGACCGTGAAGGCCACCGGCGACAACGCGCTGCACCGGCTCGAGCACAACGTCGACCTGGGCACGGCGGGCGCCGCACCGCAGATCGATCCGCTGCGCCACCAGGGCACGCCCGTGGGCGAGCGGCTGGCCAGGCTGCTGGGGCATGGCGACGAGGGCGGCGAGGGCGACGCAGCGCCTGCACCGCTGGTCGAGCGGCAATCCACCGACATCGTGCGGCTCACGCGCGACGTGCGCGTCACCGGGCCCGGCGGCGCGGTGGTCGAGATGGCGCTGGACGTCGGCAAGGTCGTCGCGTTCGCAGGCACGCCCGAGCAGCGCGAATCGCCGGTGTGCGAGCTGGAACTGGAGCTGAAAAGCGGCGATGTGCGTGGCCTGGTGTCGCTCGCGCGGCGCTGGTCGCAGCAGCACGGGCTGTGGTTCAGCACCGTGTCGAAGGCCGAGCGCGGCGCACGGCTGCTGGCGGCGAAGGAGACCGTGGATGCGGTGAAGGCCGAAGCGCCGCGCTTCGCCACGCCGCACCCCGACGGGCGTGCCGTCCAACAGGCCGTGGTCGCGTCGTGCCTCGCGCAGATGCTGCCGAACGCGAGCGAGATCGCGGCGGGAAGCAGCGACGAAGAGCAGGTCCATCAGCTGCGCATCGGCATCCGCCGCCTGCGCACGGCGCTGCGCGAATTGGCGGCGCTCGATGCGTCGTCGGTACACTTCCAGCCGGCCGAATGGGAGCCGCCGCTGGTCGAGGCTTTCCGCGCACTGGGCGCGCTGCGCGACCGCGAGCAGGTCGTGAAGCTTGCGCAGCCGCGGCTGAATGAAGCGGGCGCGCCGGCGTTCGACCCGCTGGCGGGCGACGACACGGCGGCCAACGCACCGTCACCCGGCGACGCGGTGCGCGCACCGGCGTTCCAGGGCGTGCTGGTGTCGCTGATCGCATTCACTGCGGTGGAACATGCTGAATCTGAGGAGGCCGCGGAGGCTGGCCCGGCAAGCGCCGACGACGCCCGCCGCCTGCTGCGCAAGCGCCTGCAGCATCTGCACAAGCAGGTGCTGCGCGACGGCCAGCGCTTCGAGTCGCTTGACACCGAGCACCAGCACCGCGTGCGCAAGCGGCTGAAGCGCCTGCGCTACCTCGCCGAGTTCGTGGCGCCGCTGTTCGATGCGCAGGACAAGGACGCGGCCGAGCGCTACCTGAAGGCGCTGCGCCCCGCGCAGGACGCGCTGGGCGATTTCAACGACGAGGCGGTGGCGATGGCGCTGTACCGCGAAGCCACCGGGCGCGATGCGCGCGCGTGGTTTGCGGTGGGGTGGTTCACCGCGCGGCATCCGGCGGGCGCGAAGGCGTGCCGGAAGGCACTGGAGAAGATCGAGGACGCGCCGAGGTTCTGGAAGAAGTAGTCAGACGGAGCAGGCGGCCGCCGAGCGCGTCGGCCTCAGCCTGCTGGCGCCTTGTCAGTGATGGTGCCCGTGCGCCCCATGCACATGCCGGTGCTCGATTTCCACCGGCAGCGCCGTGCGCACGTCCGTCACCTGCAGGCTGAAACGCAGCGCCTTGCCGGCCCATGGGTGGTTGCCGTCGAGCAGCACGACCGGGCCCTTGATCTTCATCACCGTGAAGACATGCTCGGTACCGTCGTCGAGCCGGCCTTGCAGCTGGCCGCCGATCTTCACGCCCGGCGGGAAGTCGGTCTTGGGGATGCTGCGAACCAGTGCCTCGTCGCGCTGGCCGAAGGCGTCTTCGGGCGAGAGGTCCACCACGGTCTGGTAGCCCTTCTCCTTGCCATCGAGCGCCTGCTCGATCTTGGGCAGCGTGTTCTCGTACCCGCCATGCAGGTAGGCCATCGGCTCGGGGCTCGCCTCGATGAGCTTGCCCTGGGCGTCGGAGACTTTGTACTTGATGGTGACGACGGTGTCTTTTTCGATTTTCATGAAGTGATGAGCTGACGGATGCGATTCGACGGATTTTCACGCATTCTGATGCGTGGCATCTCCGCGAGACCCGGTATCAGGAAGCGTCGCGCTCGCCCTTGTTTTGCGACAGCTGGCGTTCTGCCCGCTCCAGTTCCCTGAGGTCTTCGGCGTCGGCGTCCTGCGATTGCATCTCGCGTCGCCGGATGTCGAACTTCTCATACCTTCCGTGCACGATCTCGACCATCTCGTCGTGGCTCATGCGCCCGGTGCCCTTGAGCAACGGGCTTTCATTGAATTCGATGAAGGTGTCGACATAGGCCCGCCAGTCCGTCATGCGCAGGTCCTTGCGCCTCTCGGCGCGAAGCTCCGCAAAGTCCAGGAACAGCGTGACGATGCGGTTGAGATGGTCGATCTCGTCGGCGTTGAGGTAGTTCTTGGCAACGATCACATCGGCCTTGCGCACGCGCCCTGCTTTCCATGCGGTCAGCGCCATGTTGGGTGCGCCGGAGTCGGCGCGCTGCACGACGATCTCGGCGGCGGTGTGCTGCGTGACCGCATAGAACATCTTGTTTTGTACTTCGGCGAAGAACAGACCCACGGCCTCCGGGTCGTCCTTGTAGTCCACCGACAACGCAAAGACGTCGCGCACCTTTTGGTAGAAGCGTTTCTCCGATGCCCGTATGTCGCGGATGCGTTGCAGCATCTCGTCGAAATAGTCCCAGCTTCCCGGGTCCTTGAGCCGGGCGTCGTCCATGACGAAGCCCTTGACGAGGTACTCCTTCAGATGTGCCGTCGCCCATTGGCGGAACTGGGTGCCGCGAGGGGATTTCACGCGGTAGCCGACGGCCAGGATCATGTCCAGGCTATAGAGCTTCAGAGGCCGCCGCACCTCGCGTTTGCCTTCGATTCGAACCATTAAGTCTTCCTTAATAGTTGCCTCGGGCAACAGTTCGTCCTCGTCGAGCACGTTCCTGATGTGGATGTTGATGTTCGGAACCGAGGTCTGGAACAACGCCGCCAGTTCCATCTGCGTCAGCCATATGGTGCCGTCTTCCGTCCGCAGAAAAAACCGCGCGCTGCCGTCTTCCGTGGTGTACAGCACCAGCTCTCCCTGGCCCGAAGGTTCTGCTTCATCTGCCGCGTCACGCATGGGCAAGCTCTTTCAAGTAGATGGCCATCAGCTTTCCTGCTTTGTTGCTTTCCGGATGCGCCAGGTCGAGTGGGGGCGGCGCGCGAGGAAATGAGCTTACGGTGCAACGTCGGACAGGATTCCCATGCTGCCCAGCTTTTGCGTCACAAGCTGAATAAATGCCGTCACCGCCAGCGGCAGGTGCTCGCGGCTCGGGTAGACCACGCTCAGCCCCCGCCCGGTATCGCGGTACTGCGGCAGCACCCGCACCAGCAGCCCGTCCTGCTCGTCGCGCGTCGCCATCGACGGCGGCAGCTGCGTGATGCCCAGCCCGGCCAGTGCCGCCTTGCGCAGCGCCTGCGCGGTGTTGCCGGTGAAGCGCCCGGTGACCTGCACCTCTTCTTGCGCCCCGTCCGGCCCGGTCAGCCGCCATGTGGTGTGGCCGGTCGGATGCGGCGGGGTCACGCAGTCGTGGTTGGCCAGCTCCTGCAGGGTCGCGGGCTCGCCGTGCCGCGCGAGGTACGCGGGGCTCGCCAGCAGGCCGCCGCTGCGGGTGGCCAGCCGGCGGCCGATGTAGCCCGAATCGCGCAGCACGCCGCCGCGAAACGCCACGTCGATCTGCTCGGCGATCAGGTCGGCGGCCGCGTCGCTGAGCACGAAGTCGAGCTTCACCAGCGGGTGCGCCGCCAGGAAGTCCGACACCCACTCCATCGGGAAGAAATCGAAGAAGTCCGCCGGCGCGGCCACCCGCACCAACCCGCTGGGCTCCTGCCCTCCCGCTACCAGCGCCTGACCGGCCGCCACCAGCCCGTCGACCGCGCCCGCGCAGCGGTCATGAAAGTCCTGCCCTGCACCGGTCAGCGTGAGCTTGCGCGTGGAGCGCTGCATGAGCCGCGTGCCCAGTTGCGCCTCGAGCTGCTGGATGCGCCGGCTCACGGTGTTCGGCGGCAGCCCAAGCCGCCTGCCGGCCTCGGCGAAGCTGCCGTAGCGCACCACCTGCACAAACATGGCGATGTCGTTGAGGTCGATCATGGCGGGCTGATTCCTTTGAATTCTGGATGAGTGCAATCCGACTCTACCGTCTAGTCGATCAATGGGTGCGTGCCTAACCTTCAGGCCATGACTTCCTCACTCCCTTCTTCCCCCGCCCAGCGCCGCATCGTCTGGGGCGTGCGCATCGTGCTCGCCCTGGCTTTCGGCGCCGCCGGCGCGGCCAAGCTGGCCGGCCTGCCGCAGATGGTCCAGGTGTTCGACGCCATCGGCGCCGGCCAGTGGTTCCGCCATGTGACCGGCCTGGTCGAGGTCGGCGGCGCGGTGCTGCTGCTGGTGCCCGCCACCGGTTTCCTCGGCGGCCTGTTGCTGGCCGTGACCATGGCGTGCGCCGTGGCCACGCACCTGGTGCTGATCGGCGGCAACCCAGCGCCGGCGGTGGTGCTGGCACTGCTGTCGGCCTTTGTGGCCTGGCGCCTGTGGCCGGTGCCACGGGCGGCGGGCACGACCGCCTGATTTCCTTCATTCCCATTTTTCTGCTCTCTTCTTCCCTCACTCAGGAGCTTTCCCCATGACCCAGCAAGCACAACCCCGCATCGGCATCGTCATCGCCTCCACCCGCGAAGGCCGCTTCGGCGAAAAGCCCGCGCAGTGGATCCACGAGATCGCCAATCAGCGCACCGACCTCGCCTTCGAGCTGGTCGACCTGCGCGACCACCCGCTGCCTTTCTTCAACGAAGCCGGCGCGCCGGCCTGGGGTCCGGTGAAGAACGAAGCCGCCCAGCGCTGGCAGGCCAAGCTGGCCACCTTCGACGGCCTGGTCATCGTCACGCCCGAGTACAACCACGGCCCGAGCGCGGTGCTGAAGAACGCGATCGACTGGGCCTACAAGGAGTTCATCCGCAAGCCGATCGGCTTCGTGGGCTACGGCGGCGTGGGCGCGGCGCGCGCGGTGGAGCAGCTGCGGCTGGTGGCGGTCGAGATGCAGATGGCGCCGGTGCGCCACGCGGTGCACATCGGCATGGTGGAGTTCATGGGCATCTGGCAGCAGGGCAAGAGCTTCGGCGACTTCCCGCACCTCGCGCAGGCCGCCACCGCCATGCTCGACGACATGGCCTGGTGGACCCGGGCGCTGAAGACCGCGCGGGAGGCCGCATGACCACGGCTGTCGATACGCGGACCCGCCCCGTCGTCTACCGCACGCGCGGCTCGCGCCACGGCGGCATCACGCGGCTCATGAGCCCGGGCGACCTGGGCGAATTCCTGAAGCCCTTCGTGTTCCTGGACCTGTTCGGCTTCGACACCTCGGGCGGCCACAAGGGCTTCGGGCTGCATCCGCACTCGGGCATCGCCACGCTCACCTACCTGATGGAGGGCGACACGCTCTATGACGACACGACCGGCGAGCGCGGCACGCTGCACGGTGGCGGCGTCGAGTGGATGCGCGCGGGCAACGGCGTGTGGCACACGGGCGGGCCCGCGCCGGGCGTGACGCGCGTGAGCGGCTTCCAGCTGTGGGTGGCGCTGCCGGCCGCCGAAGAGAACGCGCCGGCGCACAGCATGTACCTCGCGCCCTCGCAGGTGCCGCAAGAGGGGCCGGTGCGCGTGCTGCTCGGGCGCCATGGCGCGGCGCAAAGCGCCATCGCGGCACCGTCGCCGATGAACTACCTGGCCGTCGAGCTGAAGGACGGCGAGCGCTGGCGCTACGTGCCGCCGGCCGGCCACACGGTGGGGTGGCTGGCGGTCAGCGCGGGCGCGGTCGGCGTGGGTGACGACAAGGGCGGCCCGATCGGCACCGGCGAACTCGCGGTGTTCGAGGAGACGGAAGACGCGATCGACTTCGTCGCCCATGGCGACACGCGCTTCGTGCTGGGCTCGGCCGCCAAGCACCCGCACGAGCTGGTGATGGGGCACTACTCGGTGCACACCAGCCCGGCCACGCTCGACCAGGGCGAAGCCGAGATCCGGCGCATCGGGACGAAGCTGCGGCAGGAAGGCCGGCTCGGGTAGGTCTCGCCAGCTCCAGGCGTATTCGGACAAGCCTCGCCAGCTCCGGGCGTACTCGGACAAGCCTCGCCAGCTCGAGGTGTGCTCGGGCAAGCCTCGCAATCCCGATGTGCACGCGGCGGGTGGCTGCGCCAGAATCGTTCGCTCCTCATTCGAACGACTTTTTCGCAGCCCGCCCCGCCATGAACATCGCCGATTCCTTCCTTGCCAATGCCGCGCGCTTCGTCGAGATCCGACGCGACATCCACGCCCACCCCGAGCTCGGTTTCGAGGAGCACCGCACCTCCGAGAAGGTGGCGAACCTGCTGACGGGCTGGGGCATCGAGGTGCACCGCGGCATTGCGGGCACCGGCCTGGTCGGCGTGCTTCGCAAGGGCACGGGCGCCCGCACCATCGGCCTGCGCGCCGACATGGACGCGCTGCCGCTGAACGAGGCCAACGAGTTCGCTCACAGGTCGACCAACCCCGGGCGCATGCACGCCTGCGGCCACGACGGCCACACCACCATGCTGCTGGCCGCCGCCTGGCACCTGTCGCAGCAAGGCGGCGACGACTTCGACGGCACGGTGCATTTCATCTTCCAGCCCGCCGAGGAGATGGGCAAGGCCGGCGCCAGGAAGATGATCGACGAAGGCCTGTTCGAGCGCTTCCCGTGCGACGCGGTCTTCGGCCTGCACAACTTCCCGGTGGGCGACGTGGGCCGCTTCGCGCTCAACGAAGGCGCGCTCATGGCCTCGAGCAACACCTACAGGATCACCGTGCGCGGGCGCGGCACGCATGCATCGATGCCGCACACGGGCATCGACCCGGTGGCCGCGGTGGTCACGCTGGCGCAGCAGCTGCAGACCATCGTGGCGCGCACCATTCCAAGCACCGAGCGCGCGCTGCTGGCGGTCACGCAGCTGCAGGGCTCCGACGCGCCCAACGTCATTCCCGACGTGGCCACGGTGGGCGGCACCATCCGCACCTTCTCGATCGACGCCATCGACAAGATCGAGGCCCGCCTGCGCGAGGTGGCCGCGGGCGTGGCGGCGGCGCACGGCTGCACGGCCGAGGTGTTCTTCAACCGTTCGTCGCCGCCGACCGTGAACCACCCGGCCGAGGCGCGCTTTGCCGCCGGCGTGATGCGCGAGGTGGTGGGCGACGACATGGTCACCGACGACTTCCCCGCCGTGATGGGCGCCGAAGACTTCGCGCACATGCTGATCGCGCGGCCCGGCTGCTACGCCTTCCTGGGCAATGGCGACGGCGACCACCGGCTCGACGGGCACGGGCCCGGCCCTTGCATCATCCACAACACCTCGTTCGATTTCAACGACGAGATCATCCCGATCGGTGCCAGCTACTTCGTGAAGCTGGTGCAACGCTGGCTGCCGTCGGGCACCTGAGATTCCCTCCCTGTCTCCCCTGTCGATGACGATGATGAAAGCGGCCACCCAGATGCCTACGACCCTGTTCACCCGACGTTCCCTGGCCGCCCTGGCCGCCGCCGCAGCGGCGCTGTGCGCCATCGCCCCGGTGCATGCGCAGCAGCGCGTGATCCACATCGTCGTGCCCTTCGGCACCGGCGCGGTGCAGGACACGGTGGCGCGCGCCTTCAACAACGAACTGGGCGCGGCGCTCAACGCCAGCGCCATCGTCGAGAACCGCGCGGGCGCGGGCGGCACCGTGGGCGCGGCGATGGTGGCGCGCGCGCCGGCCGACGGCAGCACGCTGGTGCTGGCGGCCGCGAGCCACAACATCGCGGGCTTCCTGTACAACAAGCTGAGCTACGACCCGCTGAAGGACTTCGTGGGCGTGGCCAACGTCGGCAACGCGGGCTACGTGCTGGCGGTGGCGGGCGGCATGGGCGTGTCGACCACGGCCGACTTCATCAAGGAGGTCAAGGCCAACCCCGGCAAGTACAACTACGCCTCGGCCGGCAACGGCAGCGCCACGCACCTGGCCATGGCCTCGTTCCTGGCCAAGGCCGGCCTGCAGATGACGCACATCCCCACCAAGTCGACCGGCGAGGCCGTCAACGAGGTGCTGGCGGGCCGCGTGCAGGCGGTGATCTCGTCGAGCATCGGCGTGATCGGCTTCCAGGACGACGCGCGCATGAAGCTGCTGGCCTCCACCGGGCAGTCGCGCAGTCCCTTCCTGCCCAAGCTGCCGACCGTGGCCGAGAGCGGCCTGCCGGGCTACGCCTTCGACTCGTGGATCGGCCTGCTCGCGCCGGCCGGCACGTCCAAGGCCGAGGTGGAACGCATCAACGTCGCGGCCAACAAGGTGCTGGCGGACCCGGTGATCCAGGAGCGCTTCAAGCGCCTGGGCGTGGAGCCGCGCAGCCAGAGCGCGGAGGAATTCCAGAAGCTGCTGCGCTCGGACTGGGATGCGATGGGGGTGGTGGTGAAGGCTTCGGGGGCGAAGATCGATTGAGGCCGGCTGCATCACTTGGCTGCATCATCCGGCTGCGTTTCAAAAGCCCTGGGCTTGTATTGCGCAAATACAAGCCCAGGCTTGTATATTGAAGATACAGGCTAGGGCCAATATATTGACAAAACAAGCCAGGGCCGATATCTTGATCTCAAGATGGACTATCCACTGCGCTTCGTCGATCAGTTGCGGCCGCACCTCAAGGCGCTGCGAAAAAAGCGCGGCCTGACGCAGGCCCAGGCCGGCGCGCTCGTCGGTGTCAGCCAGGCCCGGATTGCCGAGATCGAAGCCAATCCGGGCGCAGTGAACTTCGAACAACTGATGAGGCTGTTGTCGGCGCTGGGCGGCTCGTTTGCCGTGCGCGAAGACGCGCCTTCGACCCCCGTGCTCCACGTTGTCGACGAGCCCGCGCGGGCGTACGGCACGCTGCCGGACACCGACGTGAAACTCCCGCAAGGCCCAGGGCGCTGGGCCGTCCGGAGAATGAACGATCAATCCGTGTTGGTCAGCCTGGTGGTCCAGGATGCCGCTGGCGCTGTCCCTGCGCGAAGCGCGGGCCCGGGCGAGTTGCTGCGCGCGCTCCAGGCGCTGAACCCGGACAAGGACGTCAAGCCGACATCGCGGCGGAACTTCGTGGTCCGGACGAGGGAAGACGCCTGGTGACACAAGCACTGGATGCATGGATGAACGGCGAGTTCGTCGGCACCTGGTCGGTCGACCGCGATGCTCATTCGTTCCGGTACGACCCGCAATGGCTGGCGCTGCCGCGGCACCGCTCGCTGTCGTTGTCGATCCCGATCAATGCCGCGCGCGAGGTGCGGGGCGACGTGGTCAGGAACTACTTCGACAACCTGCTGCCCGACAACGACAGGATTCGCGCCCGGCTGGGCCGCCGCTTCAACGTCAAGGGCACCAAGGCGTTCGACCTGCTCCAGGCCATCGGCCGCGACTGCGTCGGCGCCGTGCAATTGCTGCCGCAGGGGATGGCCCCGCAGGGCTGGGACCGCGTGGACTGCGAGGCGCTGGACGAAGCGCAGATTGCCGAACTGCTGCGCGCCGTGCCCTCCGATGCACACACGCGCAGCATGCGCGGCGAGGACTTGTTTCGCATCTCCATCGCCGGCGCCCAGGAGAAGACGGCGCTGACCCAGTGGCAAGGCCGGTGGTGCCGCCCACGAGGCGCGACGCCCACCACGCACATCTTCAAGCTTCCGCTGGGCCTGATCGGCGGGTCGAGGCGCGTGGACGCCTCTGACTCCGTGCAGAACGAGTGGCTTTGCGCGCAGATCGTCGAAGCGCTCGGATTGCCCGTTGCGAGAACGACGACGGAGACCTTCGGCGACCAGCGGGTGTTGGTGGTCGAGCGGTTCGACCGGATGCGGATGGCCGGCGGCGAATGGATTGCACGCTTGCCGCAGGAAGATTTTTGCCAGGCGATGGGCTTGCCCGCAGACAGGAAGTACGAGCAGGACGGCGGCCCCGGCATGCTCAGGTGCCTGCAACTGCTGCAGGGCAGCCGGGAACGCAGCGACGGCACAACGTTTCTGCGCGCGCAACTCGCCTTCTTTCTGCTCGCGGCAACGGACGGTCACGCCAAGAATTTCTCGATCCGCCTGCAACCGGGCGACGCCTACGAGATGACGCCGCTCTACGACATCCTTTCGATGTGGCCCTACTTCGGCAACGGCGCCCAGCAGTTGCACAAGCGCGAGGCAAGACTGGCCATGGCGGTTCGCTCGAAAAATGCGCACTACGTGCTGCACACCATCCAAGCCCGTCATTGGCACGAGCTTGCGATCAAGAACGGCGGCATCGCCGCGTGGGACGCGATGCTGGAGATGGCGGAATCGGTGGACGAAGCGTTGGGCGAAGTCGAGGCGCTGCTGCCCGCGGATTTCCCGCCGCGAACCTGGGAGGCCGTCTCGCAGGGCATGCGAAGCGAGACGAAGCGATTTCTCTCGGGCGTCGCGGCGATCGGCAGGGCACCCTAGCGCCCGGCGGCCCATGCCCGGCGACCCATGTAGGACGCCGGTCAATTGACAACGCGCCGGCCGCGCTCATGCTTCCTGCTGGATTCCGGGGCATTCCGTCCCGGACAGCAAAGAGGTTTCCCATGGATCCGACGCCGCCGTTCAACCAACCCGCGGGCTCGCCCGTGAGCAAGTCGCCGAAGGCGTTGTGGGCCGCGATCGGCGTGCTTGCCGTGGCCGTGGTGGCGCTGGGTGGGGTGCTGCTGGGTGGGGTGCTGCTGCACCGGCAGGGGCCGGACACCGCCGCCAGTGCGCCGCCGCCGGTCGTTGCCGCCGCGTCACCCATGGCACCGGACGATTTCAAGCCTGAAGCGATGCCGGCTGCACCGGCCGTGCCGCCGACGGCCGCGGGCCCGGCGCCGCAAGCGATGGCGGCGGCACCCATGCCTGCACCTGCGCCCGTGCCGATGCAGGCCCAGGGCGCTCAACCCGCACCTTCGCCCGCCCCGATGGCCGCCCCGATGGCCGCCGCGCCACCCGCGCCGCCGCCCTGCGCGGTCTGCGGCCACGTCGAATCGGTTCGCCCCGTGCAGAAGCGCCTCCAGAGCACCTCGGGTGTGGGCGCCGTGGCCGGTGGGGTGGTGGGCGGCCTGGTCGGCAACCAGTTCGGCCATGGCAACGGCCGCGCCGCGACCACGGTGCTGGGCGCGGTCGGCGGCGGTTTCGCGGGCAACGAGATCGAAAAGCACGTGCGCACCGTCACGGTCTACGAGGTCGCGGTGCGCATGGACAACGGCTCGGTCCGCACGGTCGAGACCAAGTCCGCGCCGCCGGTCGGCAAGCAGGTCACCGTCAGGCGCGGCGTGCTGCGCCCGGCCGACGGCCGCAAGTAGCGGCCTTCTTCCGCTCCCGTATCCCGCGTATCACACAAGGCCCGAGCGCGGAAGCGCGCTTGCACTACGAATATCTTGACGATATATCCTTAATATATTTAAAGTGCGGCGCTTCCACACCGCACATCCACAAGGAGCGATCAAGTGAGCAATCCCCGCTGGCAAGGCATCTTCCCCGCCGTCACCACCAAGTTCCACGCCGACGAAAGCATCGATGCCGAGGGCACGGCGCGCCACATCGACTTCCAGATCCGCAACGGCATCCACGGCCTCGTCACCTGCGGCTCGCTCGGCGAAGCCAGCACGCTGTCGCTGGAAGAAAAGCTGCAGGTCGCGAAGATCGCGCTGGACGCCGCCGACGGCCGCATCCCGGTGCTGGCCAACGTGTCGGAAACCAGCACGCGGGAGGCGCTGCGCTACGTGGACGGCGCCAACAAGCTCGGCGTGGCCGGCTTCATGGTGATGCCCTCGGTGATCTACGTGGCCGACGCGCGCGAGGCCATGCTCAACGTGCGCACCATCGCCAACGCCGCGCAGAAACCCATCATGGTCTACAACAACCCGGTGGCCTACCGCGTCGACCTGAAGCCGCAGCACATGGTGGAGTTGGCCGACTGCGAATGGATCGCGGCCATCAAGGAAAGCACCGACGACATCCGCCGCATCACCGACCTGCGCAACACCGTGGGCGACCGCTACCAGCTGTTCCTGGGCGTGGACGACCTGGCCTACGAAGGCCTGGCGCTGGGCTGCGACGGGCTGCTGGCGGGCGTGGGCTGCGCGTTCCCGCGCGAAACGGTGGCGCTGTACGACCTGATGAAGGCCGGCCAGTTCGCCGAGGCGCTCAAGCTCTACCAGTGGATGACGCCGATGCTGCACCTGGACGTATCGACCAAGCTGGTGCAGAACCTCAAGCTGATCGACGTGCTGGTGGGCGTGGGCAGCGAGCACATGCGGCGTCCGCGCCTGCCGCTCGTCGGCGAGGAGCGCGCGTTCATCGAAGGCGTCGTGAAAAAGGCGCTGGCGACGCGGCCCGCGAAGTACCAGTCGGTCATGTAGTCGCAGCGCGCGCATTCGCCGCTTTTCATCGTCCCCAACCTAGGAAGAAGCATGAAGACAAGAGCAAGCATGGTTTCGGTTTCCAGCCTCGCCGGCATCGCTGGTCTCGTGGCCCTGGCCGTCGGTGGCCAGGCGTACGCGCAGGAGCAGGTGGTCAAGATCGGTCACAGCGGTCCGCTGTCGGGCCCCAATGCCTTCGCGGGCAAGGACAATGAAAACGGCGTGCGCCTGGCCGTGGAAGAACTCAACGCGAAGAAGCTCAGCGTGGGCGGCAAGACGCTCAAGTTCGAGCTGGTCTCCGAAGACGACCAGTGCGACGCCAAGACCGGCGTGAGCGTGGCGCAGAAGTTCGTGGACGACGGCGTCAAGTTCGTCATGGGCCCGTACTGCTCGGGCGTGGCCATTCCGGCTTCGCGCATCTACAGCGACGGCGGCACCATGGTCTCCACCGTGGGCACCAACCCGAAGGTGACGCAGGGCGGCTACAAGAACCTGTACCGCATCATCGCCAGCGACAACCAGATCGGCTCCAGCATGGCGGTGTACGCGGCCAAGGTGCTGAAGGTGAAGAAGGTCGGCGTCATCGACGACCGCACCGCCTTCGGCCAGGGGCTCGCCGAGGAGTTCACCAAGGAAGCCAAGAAGCAGGGCCTCACCGTGGTCGGCCAGGAGTTCACCACCGACAAGGCCGTGGACTTCACCGCCATCCTGACCAACATGAAGTCCAAGGCGCCCGAGGCCATCTTCTTCGGCGGCTACGCGCCGCAGGCCGCGCCCATGGCGCGCCAGATGAAGCAGCTGGCCGTGCCCGGCAAGCTGCTGGGCGGCGACACCGTGTGCAGCCCGGCCACCGGCAAGCTCGGCGGCGACGCGGTCAACGACCTGGTGTTCTGCGCGCAGGGCGGCTCCATGCTCGAGAAGGCGCAGACCGGCCCGGCCTTCAAGGAGAAGTTCAAGAAGCGCTTCAACGCCGACCCCGATGCCTACGCCGCCTCGTACTACGACCAGGTGCTGTTCATCGGCGAGTCGATGAAGAAGGCCAACTCCATCGATCCCGACAAGGTGGGCGCGGAGCTCTACAAGACCACCTACAAGGGCGTGGCCGCCACCTATGCGTACGACGACAAGGGCAACATGAAGCAGGCGCCCATCACCGTCTTCACGTTCAAGAACGAGGCCCCCGTGCCCATCGCCAGCTACTGACCGGACCCCGCCCATGCAACGCATCCAGGTCATCGACTCGCACACCGGCGGCGAACCCACGCGCCTCGTGATTGGCGGCTTCCCCGACCTGGGGAAGGGCTCCATGGCCGAGCGCCGCGCGCTGCTGGCCGAGCGGCACGACAAGTGGCGCGCGGCCGCCGTGCTGGAGCCACGCGGCAGCGACGTGGTGGTGGGCGCGCTGCTGTGCGAGCCGGTCTCGCCCGATGCCGCGGCGGGCGTCGTCTTCTTCAACAACGCCGGCTACCTCGGCATGTGCGGGCACGGCACCATCGGGCTGGTCGCGAGCCTGGCGCACATGGGGCGCATCGGCGTGGGCGAGCACCGCATCGAGACGCCCGTGGGCACCGTGACGACCACGCTGCACGCAGACGGCTCGGTGAGCGTGCGCAACGTGCCCGCCTACCGGCACCTGCACCAGGTGGCGGTCGACCTGTCCGGCCACGGTGTGGTGCGCGGCGACGTCGCCTGGGGCGGCAACTGGTTCTTCCTGGTGAGCGAGCATGGCCAGCGCGTGGCCAGCGACAACCTCGCGGCGCTGACCGGCTACACCGCCGCGTTGCGCAAGGCGCTGGCGGCGCAGGGCATCACGGGCGCGGAAGGCGCGGAGATCGACCACATCGAGCTCTTCGCCGACGACAGCGAGGGCGCGGACAGCCGCAACTTCGTGCTGTGCCCCGGCAACGCCTACGACCGCTCGCCCTGCGGCACCGGCACCAGCGCCAAGATCGCCTGCCTCGCGGCCGACGGCAAGCTCGCGCCCGGCGCCGTGTGGACGCAGGCCAGCGTGATCGGCAGCCGCTTCGAGGCCAGCTACGCGATGGACGGCGACCAGGTCATTCCCACGCTGCGTGGCCGCGCGCACATCAGCGCCGAGGCCACGCTGCTGATCGAAGAAGACGACCCCTTCGGCTGGGGCATCCGGCTCTGACGCCGCGCGGCATGGACGCGGATGTGATCGTCATCGGCGCCGGCATCGTCGGCGCGGCCTGCGCGCAGGCGCTCGCGCAAGCGGGTGCCCGCGTGCGGGTGCTCGACGCGCGCATCGGCGGCGCCACCGGCGCGGGCATGGGCCACCTCGTGGTGATGGACGACAACCCGGCCGAGCTCGAACTGAGCCGCCGTTCGGTCGCGCAATGGCGCGCGCTGGCGCCGCGCATGAGCGCCGACTGCGCGTACAGCGCGTGCGGCACGTTGTGGATTGCCGCGAACGACGAAGAAATGGCCGAGGCCGAGCGCAAGCAGCAGCGGCTGCGCGCGCATGGCATCGACAGCCGCCTGCTGAACGCCGGCGAACTCGCCGGCGCCGAGCCCGCGCTGCGCAAGGGCCTCGCGGGTGCGCTCGAAGTGCCGGGCGACGGCATCCTCTACGCGCCGAACGCGGCACGCTGGTTGCTCGCGCAGAACGGCGAATCGATCCGCGTCGAGCAGGCGATGGTCGAGGCCATCGAAGACGACGGCACGCTGCGCCTGGCCGACGGCAGCCGGCGCAGCGCGCCGCAGGTGGTGCTGGCCAACGGCATCCAGGCGACCGCACTGTGCCCCGAACTGCCGATCCGCCCGAAGAAGGGCCACCTGCTCATCACCGACCGCTACCCGGGCACGGTGCATCACCAGCTCGTCGAGCTGGGCTACGTGACCAGCGCGCACCAGAGCGACGGCGACTCGGTCGCCTTCAACGTGCAGCCGCGCCCCACCGGGCAACTGCTGGTGGGCTCGTCGCGCCAGTTCGACACGACCGACCCCGCGGTCGAGGCGCCAATGCTGGCGCGCATGCTCCAGCGCACGCTCGACTACCTGCCGGGGCTCGCGAACCTCAACGCGGTGCGTTCGTGGACCGGCCTGCGCGCCGCATCGCCCGACGGACTGCCGCTGCTGGGCAAGCACCCGTGGCGCGAGAAGCTGTGGCTGGCCGTCGGGCACGAAGGCCTGGGCGTGACCACCGCGCCGGGCAGCGCGCATCTGCTGGCGGCGCTGATGACCGGCGCGACACCCGATTTCGACGCGGCGCCCTATGCGCCGCGCAGCCTGAAAGAAATGGCATGAGCGCCCATACCCTGCTGCACATCGACGGCCACCTGGTGCGCGTGAAAGCGGGCAGCTCGGTCGCCGCAGCACTGTGCATGGCCGGCGGCATGGGTGTGGCGCGCACCTCGGTCACGGGCCAGCCGCGCGCGCCGTTCTGCGGCATGGGCGTGTGCCAGGAATGCCGCGTGCTGGTCGACGGCCGGCGCCGGCTCGCCTGCCAGACGGTGTGCGCCGAAGGCATGCGCGTGGAGACGACGGAATGAACGGCATGGCGATGAACCATTGCGACATATTGATCGTGGGCGCGGGCCCGGCCGGCATGGCCGCCGCGGTGGCGGCTGCGGCGAGTGGCGCATCGGTCGTCGTCATCGACGACAACCCCGCGCCCGGCGGTCAGATCTGGCGCGACGGCCCCGGCGCGGCGCTGCCAGCGGCGGCGCGCCAGTGGCTGGAGGCGCTCGGACGCCACGCCAACATCCGCGTGCGCAACGGCACGCGCACCGTGGCCGCGCCCTCCGCGAACGAACTGCTGCTCGAAGACGCCGAGGGCGCCACGCGCATGCGGTGGAACAAGCTCATCCTCTGCACCGGCGCGCGCGAGCTGCTGCTGCCCTTTTCCGGTTGGACGCTGCCCGGCGTGACGGGCGCGGGCGGGCTGCAGGCGCTCGTCAAGGCCGGCTTGCCGGTGGAGGGCGAGCGCATCGTCGTCGCGGGCAGCGGGCCTTTGCTGCTGGCCGCCGCGGCCACGGCGCGCGCCGCGGGCGCGAAGGTGCTGCGCGTCGCCGAGCAGGCCTCTTTCGCCGCGGTGGCGCGCTTCGGCGCCAGCCTCGTGCGCTGGCCCGGCAAGGCCGCGCAGGCGGTCACGCTGGCCGATGCGCAGTACCGCACCTCGGCACGCATCGTTGCCGCGCAGGGCGCCACGCAGGTCGAGTCGGTTCGGCTGCTGCAAGGCGGCCGCGAGGTCGAGATCGCCTGCGAGCGCATCGCCTGCGGCTTCGGCCTCACGCCCAACACGCAGCTTGGCCAGTTGCTCGGCTGCGCGCTCACGGCGCAAGCGCTGTCGGTCGATGCCCTGCAAGCCACGAGCGTCGCGGGCGTCTATGCGGCCGGCGAGTGCACGGGCTTCGGCGGCAGCGAACGCGCGCTGGCGCAGGGGACCATCGCGGGCCATGCGGCCGCCGGCAATGCGCGCGAAGCCAAGGCGCACGAAGGCGAGCGCGCCCGCTGGGACGCCTTCGCCGCGCAGCTGCACCGCAGCTTCGCGCTGGCGCCGGACATCAAGTCGATGCCGCAGCCCGACACGCTCGTGTGCCGCTGCGAAGACGTACCCCTGTCCGCGCTCGCGGCATGCACGGGCTGGACCGACGCCAAGCTGCACCGGCGCTGCGGCATGGGCGCCTGCCAGGGCCGCGTGTGCGGCGATGCGGCGCAGTTTCTCTTCGGCTGGGCGCCGCCGGTGCCGCGGCCGCCGCTGTCGCCGGTCCGCATCGGGACACTGGCGGCGCTCGCGGTCCCGGACGACGCCCGACAATGACGCCGCATCCGCAGAAGAACACCATGGCCGCCCCGACCTCCGACCCCCGACCCCTGCCCAAGCGCCGTGCCGCCGACGTGGCCTACGACGCCATCGAGGCGCTGCTGTCCACCCTGCAGATCCTGCCCGGCAGCCAGATCGTCGAGGCCGAACTGGCCGAGCGCACGGGCCTGGGCCGCACGCCGGTGCGCGAGGCGCTGATGCGCATGGTGTCCATCGGCCTCATCGTGCAGCAGCCGCGCCGCGGGCTGCTGGTGTCGGCCATCGACCTGGCGGACCATCTCGACGTGATCCAGACCCGGCGCGTGCTCGAGCGGCTGATTGCCGCCTGCTCGGCGCGCCGCGCCACCGCGCTGCAGCGCACCGGCATCGTCCGCTGCGCCGAGTTGATGGTCGAGGCCGCGGACCGCGGCGACCTCACCGACTACATGCGCGCCGACCATGCGCTCGACCTCGTCAACCACCAGGCGAGCCACAACGACTCGGCGGTGAAGGCCGTGATTCCGCCGATCGTGCAGTGCCGGCGCTTCTGGTACGCCTACCAGCACGAAGGCGAGATCGTCGAGGGGGCGAACGCGCACCTCGAGCTGGCGCAGGGCATCGCCACCGGCGACGAGGCCGCCGCCATCGCTGGCGCCGAGCGGCTGATGGACTACCTCGAAGTCTTCGCGCGCAAGATCATCGACAAGTAAGGGGGGGCATTAGCCGGGCGGTTCACCGCCCGTCCCGGCGCCTCCGTCGACGCTTTCCTCGCGCCGGCGCTGCCGCAGCACCGTCGCACTTTCCCCACCCTGGCCCCAGTTGTCGGGGTCGATCTCGTCGATCAACACGGTCACGTCTTCCGGTCGCTTGCCCAACACGTCTTGCATGAGCTTCGTGGCGCCGGCGATGAGCGCGGCTTTCTGTTCCTTCGAGGCGGGGGGCTCGCGGCGCGCGAGGCGGATGGTCACGAGGGGCATGGCGGGCGTCCTTCTCGGAGCGATCGGCCGAGGCTGCGCGATTCTGCCAAGCCCGTACCCGGGGAATTCCGCGTGTCCTGCGCGGCATGCCGGCGCATACTGAAACGCATGGCCGTCGCCCCCCGCGCCCAACCCGAAGACTTCTTCAGCACCGAAGAGTGGCGCTCGCTCACCACGCGCTCGTCGTGGAGGGGGCTGGGGCTGGTGCTGCATTGCTGGGGCACGATCGGCGCGGCGATGCTCGTGGGCATCGTGTGGCCGTGGACCGTGCCGCTCATGGTGCCGATCGTCGGCACGCGGCAGCTGGGCCTGTTCATCCTCATGCACGACGCGGCGCATGCCGGGCTGCACCGCAACCGCCAGGTGAACGACTGGGTCGGCTACTGGCTGTGCTCGTCGACGCTGCGCGACTACCGGCCGTACCACCTGCAGCACCACCGCTTCGTGCAGCAGACCGAAGACCCCGACCTGGTGCTGTCGGCGCCCTTCCCCATCACGCGCGCGTCGATGTGGCGCA
Source organism: Variovorax sp. OK212 (assembly GCF_900112425.1). Taxonomy (GTDB): domain Bacteria; phylum Pseudomonadota; class Gammaproteobacteria; order Burkholderiales; family Burkholderiaceae_C; genus Variovorax. Next base: position 218,613 of record NZ_FOLP01000005.1, read on the forward strand.
AGGTCGTGCGCGACCTGAGCGGGCAGACCTTCTACAAGCAGCGCTTCGGCCACATCGCCGAGGGCATGCGCAACCGTGCGCCGGGCGAGTCGGCGCTGAAAGTGTTCGGCCGCGAGCTGGCGAAGGACAAGCGCTTCCTGGTCGCCAACGGCCTCGGCTTGCTGGCTTTCGCCGTTACGGGCCATGGGTGGGCCTGGCTGCTGATGTGGCTGCTGCCCATGGCCACCTGGCTGCCGCTGGTGAGCCGCGTGCGCAACATCGCCGAGCATGCGCTGGTCGCGCAGAACGAGGTCGACCCGATGCGGCAGGCGCGCACCACGCACGCCGGCTGGCTCGAACGCCTGCTGGTGGCGCCCTACTGGGTCAACTACCACTGCGAGCACCACATGTTCACCAACCTGCCCTGCTGGGCCCTGCCAAAGGCGCACCGCCTGCTGCGGCGCCAGGGCGCAACGGCGCGCATGGAAGTGCAGCCCGGCTACCTGAGCCTGCTCAGGCAAGCCACCTCGCCCTTGCCTCAGCCGGCCTGACGCGCCGCCGGCACGGCGCGCACCACCGGCTGCGCCCCGCGCTGCGCGCGCTGGCTGAGCCAGATGCTCGCAATGACGATGCCGATCCCCGCCACCTGCCACGCCGACAGCGCCTGCCCCAGCAGCGCCCAGCCCAGGATCACCGCCGTCACCGGGCTCAGGAAGGCCAGCGGCGCGATCGCCGAGGGCTCCAGCCGCGCCACGCCGCGGAACCACACGATGTAGGTCAGCGCGGCGCCCACCAGGCCGAGCCAGCCGAAGCCGATCCAGTTGTGCAGCGTGAGCGCGGGCAGCGGCGGCTCCAGCAGCAGCGCGAACGGCAACAGCAGCAGGCCGCCCGCGGTGAGCTGCCAGGCGGTGAAGGCCAGTGCCGACACCGGCGGCTGCCAGCGGCGGCTCAACACCGTGCCGAAGGCCATCGACACGGCGGCGGCCACGGCCGCGGCGATGCCGATGGCGTCGAGCGCCGCGTTCGGCGTGAGCACCAGCAGCGCCACCCCGCCGATGCCGACCACCGCCGCCACCACCGACAGCGCGCGCACCGGCGCGCCCAGGAAGGCGCTGGCCAGGAACACCACCATCAGCGGCTGCACCGAGGTGATGGTGGCCGCCACGCCGCCCGGCAGGCGGTAGGCCGCGAGGAACAGCATGGCCCACAGCACCGAGAAGTTCAACGCGCCCAGCACGAAGATGCGGCCCCACCACGCGCGCTCGGGCAGCTTGCGCACGATCAGCAGCAACAGCAGGCCGGCAGGCAATGCGCGCAGCAGCGCGACCGTCAGCGGGTGGTTGGCCGGCAGCAGCTCGGTGGTGACGATGTAGGTGCTGCCCCAGATGGCGGGTGCGGTCGCGGTGAGGAGAACGTCTGTGGTGCGGCTCGTGCGGCTGGCGGAGTTGGTGGGGTTGGTGGGGCTGGCAGGGCTTGTGCGGCGTGTCATGGGTCGAATCTAAGGAGTTGACCCATGGTTGTGAATGCTCGAATAATGAATTGATTCTTTACCGGCAGTCGTCAATCGCGCATGGACCATCTCACGGCCCTCAAGGTCTTCCGCACCACCGCCGCCGCGGGCAGCTTCGCCGGCGCCGCGCGGCAGATGGGGCTTTCGGCGGCGGCCGTCAGCAAGAACATCGCCGAGCTGGAGGCGCACCTGAAGGTGCGGCTCATCAACCGCACCACGCGCCAGATGAGCCTCACGGAGGCGGGCGCGGCCTATGTCGAGCGGCTGTCGCGCATCCTCGACGACCTGAGCGAGGCCGACGCCGCGCTCGCGCCCATGGGCAGCAGCCCCGGCGGCGTGCTGCGCGTGAGCGCGCCGATGACCTTCACGCTCACCGCGCTGTCGCCCGCCATTGCCGAGTTCATGCGCCGCTACCCGAACCTGCGGCTCGAGCTGAACCTGCAGGACAGCCGCAGCGACCTCATCGGCGAGGGCTACGACCTGGTCATCCGCGGCAGCGACCGGCTGGAAGATTCCAGCCTGGTCGCGCGCCGGCTCACGACCATGGCGCACGTGCTGTGCGGCGCGCCCGGCTACTTCGCCGACCGTGGCCGGCCCGCGCAGCCCGAAGACCTGAAGGCGCACGAGTGCGTGCAGTTCACGCTGTCGGACCACGCGAACAAGTGGACCTTCACGCGCGCCGGCCGCAGCGTGGCCGTGCCGATCGACGGGCGCTACAAGGTCAGCTCGAGCATCGCCGTGCGCGACGCGGTGCTGGCCGGTTTCGGGCTGAGCCTGATCCCGCGCATCTATGTCGAGGGCGAGCTGGCGTCCGGCCGGCTGCAGGCGGTGCTGGAAGATTGGGAGGCCGACAGGACGCCGGTGTACGCGGTCTATCCGTCGCGTCACCTGGCGGCGAAGACGCGGGTCTTCGTCGACTTCCTGGTGGAACGGCTGTCGGCGCGCTGACCGTTCAGCAGCGTGCCGATGCGCGTGCGGCGCACCAGCAACTGGTAGCTGGCGAGCGCCACGAACGCGGCGTTCTGGCGCGGCAGGTAGCGCAAGAAACCGCCGATCAGCGCGAAGCTCCACAGCCACGCGGCCGCGTTGCAGGCGAAGGCGATCCAGAACGCGGCGTGGGAAAGCTGATGCGGCGCCGAGCCATTGGCGCCACGCGATGCGCGCAACAGCACGAGGGTTGCGGCGAAGTACACCGGGCCGGCCACCGCATTACCCTTGCAGCGCGCCGAGGGCGCGAGCAGGCCGATGGCGTCGTAGTGGTGCAGCGTGCGCACCGTGAGGCCGGTGTGCCTGGCGAGTTCTCCGACCTTGAGCAGCACGGATCGCCTTGGCGGGAGGTCAGTCGGCTTCGGGCGCCGGGGCCGGCGTGGGCTCCGGGCTGTCCCAGCCCAGCAGCTCGGCCAGCCGCTGCACGATCCACGTGGCCTCGGCGGTCGATACGCCCGACTCGGGCGTGTCCAGCCCGGCGTGGATGCGCCGCAGGATCTCGCTTTCGACCGGCACCTCGGTGTGGTGCTGGATCTGCGCGTGGCCCACGAGGTGGTTGGCGAGGTCTTCGCAGATCTCGTAGCGCGCGCGCACCACGGCGATGGGCTCGCTCAGGCGCTGGCGCGCGTCGCTGTACACCGCGAAGAACGAGGGGGGAATGAAGATCTGGTTGTCGTCGGACATCGCTTGCTTATAGCTGCATGAACTGCCGCCCCAACGACAAAACGCGCCCGTGGGCGCGTTCGTCGTGGCTGCGGGGAGCCAGCGGGGCTGGATCAGCCGCCCTTCGTGGGGCGCTTGCCAGGGTTCTTCTTGCTGCGCGTTGCGGTGCCGCGTTCGAGGCTGACCTTCTGGCCGCCACCGGAGCGAGGCGCGGTGTAGCCGGGCATCGGCGTCGGCTTGGGGGTGGCAACGCGTTCGGCTTCGGTACGGAATGTCTTGGGCATGAAAAGCTCGGGTAAAAGTGATGAATGTTCGACCCGCAATTAGGCCACACCATGGATTTCACATGCCGGTAACGGAAGCAACCGGCAGTGTCGCGCGTGCGCGCTTCGTTTCGGGGTCGCTGCTGCGCCATGTCTGCGTGATGGCGGGCACCGGCGCCATCGGCCTGATCGCGGTGTTCGCGGTCGATCTGATCAACCTGTTCTACATCTCGCTGCTCGGCGAAAAGGAGACGGCCGCGGCGGTCGGCTTCGCGGGCGTGGTGGGGTTCTTCCACGCGTCGCTGTGCATCGGGCTGACCATCGGCATCGCGGCGGTGGTGTCGCGCACGGTGGGCGCGGGGCGCACCGAGGACGCGCGCCGCATCGGCACCTCCAGCCTGGTGCTGATGGCGGCGCTCTCGGTGGTCGTGGGCACGGGCACGGCCTTCTTCCTGCACCCGGCGCTGCACGCGCTCGGCGCGCAGGGCGAGACGGCGCGGCTCGCGCAGCGCTACCTGTCGGTGACGGTGCACACGCTGCCGCTGCTGGGCGTCGGCATGGCGACCTCGGCGCTGCTGCGCTCGGTGGGCGACGCGCGCCGCTCGATGACGGTGACGCTCGCGGCGGCCTTCGTGACCGCGGTGCTCGACCCGATATTGATCTTCGGCTTCGGGCTGGGGCTCGACGGCGCGGCCATCAGCGCGGTGGTCTCGCGCACGGTGCTGGCGGCCATCGGGCTGCACGGCGTGATGGTGAAGCACCGCATGCTCGGGCGCTTCGATGCATCGCGCCTGGCCGGAGACGCACGCGCGCTGGGCACGGTGGCCGGGCCGGCGGTGCTGACCAACCTGGCCACGCCGGTGGGCGCGGCCTTCGTCACGCATGCGGTGGCGCAGTTCGGCCCGTCGGCGGTGGCGGGCGCGGCCACCATCGACCGGCTCACGCCGGTGGCCTTCGGGCTGGTCTACGCGCTCAGCGGCGCGGTCGGGCCGATCCTGGCGCAGAACCTGGGCGCGGGGCAGTACAAGCGCGTGCAGGAGGGGCTGCGCGACAGCCTGCTGTTCATGGTGGCGTCGGTCGCGGTGGCGTGGCTGGTGCTGGCGCTGGGCCAGGGGGTGCTGATCCGCGCATTCTCGGCCGACGGGCTGGCGGCCGAGCTGATCTCGCTGTTCTGCAGCTGGCTGGCCGCGAGCTTCTTCTTCGCGGGCGGGCTGTTCGTGGCGAACGCGTCGTTCAACAACCTCGGGCATCCGCTGCTGTCGACCGGGTTCAACTGGGGGCGCGCCACGCTGGGCACGATCCCGTTCGCGTGGTGGGGCTCGCACTACGGCGCGGCCGGCGTGCTGATCGGCCAGGCGGTGGGCTCGTCGATCTTCGGCTTGCTGGCGGTGGTGGTGGCCTTCAGGCTGGCCGCGAAGCTGGCGCGGCAGCAGGCCCCGGATGCGGCGCCGGCCCCGGTGCTCGATGCACCCGTGGCGCCAACCTCGGCGCATGCCGAGGCCGCGGCGCTTGCCACGCCGCAGCCTGCAGCGGCAGTTACTCGGACTGCAGCGTCAGCATCCGCACCCTGACCGATTTGCCCTTCACGCGCCCGCTGGAGAGCTTGCGCGCTGCTTCCTCGGCAATGGCGCGGTCCACCGCCACGTAGGTCGAGAACTCGTTGACGTTGATCTTGCCGACCTGGTCCTTGGCATAGCCGCAGTCGCCGGTCAGCGCGCCCAGCACGTCGCCGGCGCGGATCTTTTCCTTGCGCCCGCCCACGATCTGCAGCGTGGCCATCGGCGGCTGCAGCGGCGCGCCCTTGCCCGGCGTGAGCTCGGCCAGGTCGTGCCATTCCGACTCGCGTCCCTGCAGCTGCTCGATCTTCCCGACGAAGCCCATCTCGTTCATGCTGGCCAGGTTCAACGCCAGCCCTTCCGAGCCGCCCTGCTGGCCCACGCGGCCGGTGCGGCCCACGCGGTGGATGTGGATCTCGGAGTCGGGCGTCACGTCGACGTTGATCACGGCTTCGAGGTGCGAGATGTCGAGGCCGCGCGCCGCCACGTCGGTGGCCACCAGCACCGAACAGCTGCGGTTGGCGAACTGCACCAGCACCTGGTCGCGCTGGCGCTGCTCCAGCTCGCCGAACAGCGCCAGCGCGCTGAAGCCCTGCGCCTGCAGCACCTCGACGAGGTCGCGGCACTGCTGCTTGGTGTTGCAGAAGGCCAGCGTGCTGACGGGGCGGAAATGGTCGAGCAGCAGGCTCACGGTGTGCAGCCGGTCGCTGTCCTTCACCTGGTACCAGCGCTGGCGGATCTTGCTGCCTTCGTGCTGCGCCTGCACCGTGATCTGCTCGGGGTTCTTCATGAACTGCTGCGCGAGCTTGGCGATGCCTTCGGGGTAGGTGGCCGAGAACAGCAGCGTCTGGCGTTCCTTGGGGCACTGGCGCGCCACCTTCACGATGTCTTCGAAGAAACCCATGTCGAGCATGCGGTCGGCCTCGTCGAGCACCAGCGTGTTGAGCGCCCCGAGGTCGAGGTTCTCGCGCTCGAGGTGGTCCATGATGCGCCCCGGCGTGCCCACGACGATGTGCGCGCCGTGCTCCAGGCTGGCGATCTGCCCGCGCAGCGCAACGCCGCCGCACAGCGTGACGACCTTGATGTTTTCTTCCGCGCGCGCCAGGCGGCGGATTTCGGTCGTGACCTGGTCGGCCAGTTCGCGCGTGGGGCACAGCACCATCGCCTGGATGGCGAAGCGGCGCGGGTTCAGGTTGGACAGCAGCGCCAGCGCGAAGGCGGCGGTCTTGCCGCTGCCGGTCTTGGCCTGGGCGATCAGGTCCTTGCCGAGCAGCGCCGGCGGCAGCGCGGCGGCCTGGATGGCCGTCATCTGCGTGTAGCCGAGCTGGGTGAGGTTGGCCAGCATCTGGGGCGAAAGCGCCAGCGTGGCGAAGCCGTTGTCGGCTGGGGTGCCGCCGGCTGTGGGAGTGGGTGTGGTCATTCGTTCAGCAGCCGTGGCCCACGAAAAACAAAAAGCCTTGCCAGCGCCCTTCGCGGGGCGCCGCAAGGCCTTCGTCAATCGCGGATCAGCGGCGGGGAGAGTTGTTGCCGCCGGTCGGCGGCGGGCCGCGACGTTCCAGGTGACGGAAGGTGATACGGCCCTTGGTCAGGTCGTAGGGCGAGAGTTCGAGCGACACCTTGTCACCCGCCAGGATGCGGATGTGGTGCTTGCGCATCTTGCCGCCGCTGTAGGCGATCAGCTGATGGCCGTTGTCGAGCGTGACGCGGTAGCGCGAGTCGGGCAGGACTTCGGTCACTGCGCCGTTCATTTCGATCAGTTCTTCCTTGGGCATGTGTGGTTACCTCTGAATCGTTCGATGTGTGTTGGAGATGGATTTGGGCGTGATTGTTTCAGCCCGCGCATGCAAGCGCGAGAGGGGCCGTCTTCGAGACCTGGGGGGCGCGTTCGCGCACCCAGCCGAGGCCCTGGTCGATGGCATAGCCCAAGGCGGCGGCATGGCTGGCAAAGCGCGGCGTGAAACGCATCACGCGGTCGTGCATGCCGCTGCCGTGGCCGGAGCGGATCGAGACGGAAGCGGCGAAGTTGCCGTCGTCCTGGTGTCGAATGAGCGGGGAAACAAGGTACTTGCCCACCGCGATACTGTGTTGAATGATGTCCATGAAGCCTTGGCACAGCGCGCAGATGCAAAGCGCGAAGTGCCTGAAAAACAATTGAAAACGGGCGTGGGCCGGCCGGAATGGCGCGGCGAACGCGCTATTCGCTTCAACAAGAACGAAGGCAGTGGTGGCAATCATGGGCGCCCGGTCTGGCGCTCCAACACACTGTGAAGCCGGCTTGGGAATGAGGGGCCTGAAGAATCCAAGGGACAGTACAGGTCAGCCGGCGGTATTGACGAAATTCTTCGTCGTGGTATCGAAACGAACCCGACATTATAGCTTGCGAGGCATGACAGCTGCTTGTCTTAATTACAACGATTCCATGAAAAAGGCCCCGAAGGGCCATTGATCAAGCGCTATTTGCTATCAAAAACATAGCTCCGTCGCGGCGCAACGGCCCGCGCGTGCCTTTCGTGCATGGTGTGCCGCACGCAGCAGCAGCACCAGCCCCGCGAATTGGGCGGCCGCGCCCACCCAGCCCACCGCGCCCACGCCGGCCAGTTCGATCGCCGCGCCGCCCAGCGCCGAGCCGGCCGCAATGCCGAGGTAGACCGCCGACGCGTGGAGCGACAGGGTCATCGGCGCGCGTTCCGGCGCCAGCCGGATCAGCCGCACCGCCTGCGCCGGCCCGAAGCCCCAGCCCGCGAAGCCCCACAGCGCCGACAGCGCCACGACCAGCGGCAGCGCCAGCCCGCGCGGCAGCATCTGCGCGGCGAACGAGAGCCCGCCCAGCACCACCACCAGCATCAGCGCGAAGCCCTGCGCCATGCGGTCGGCGCCGAAGCGGTCGGTGGCCCAGCCGCCGGCCGCCGTGCCCAGCGCCGCCGCCACGCCGATCGCGAAGAACACCGCGCTCACTCCTTCGGCGCCGAAGCCCAGCGTGCCCGACAGGAACAGCGCGATGTACGTGTAGAAGCTGAAGCCGCCCGTCGCCCAGAGCATGGTCACCAGCAGCGCCGGCAGCACGCCCGGTTCGCGCGCCACGGCGAAGGCGGGAGCGCGCTGCGTGGGGGCCGGCGCTGGTGCTGCATTGCGGGGCAGGCCGAGCGCGAGCCCGGCGGTCGCCAGCACCGCCACCGCGGCAATCAGCAGGTAGGCCGTGCGCCAGCCGCCCCAGCCCGCGATCCACGCGCCCAGCGGCACGCCGAGCGCAACCGCCACCGTGCCGCCGCCGCTCACGATGGCCAGCGCCCGGCCGCGCAGCGCGGGCGCCACCATGGCCGCCGCCATTGCGCTCGCGGTCGGCAAGAACACGCCCGCCACCAGCCCCAGCGCGACCCGCGCCAACGCCAGTTGCGTGAAGCCGTGCGCCATCGACGCCGCCAGCGTCAGCCCCGAAAACGCCGCGAGGCTCGCGACCAGCAGCGGCCGGCGGTCGAAGCGCGCGAACAGCGCGGCCATCAGCGGCGAGCCGATCGCGTAGCTCAGCGCGAACAGCAGCACCAGTTGCCCGGCGCGCGCGGCGCTCACCTGCAGGTCGGCCGCGAGCACGGGCAGCAGCCCCGCGACGATGAAGCTCTCGGTGCCGATGGCGAAGGCGCCCAGCGCGAGCCAGGCGAGGCTTGTGGGCAGCCTGTCGGGCCGGGGCGCAGCGGGATCGGTGGGCATGAAGGGCTCCTTGGAGGGTGTTCGATGCCTTCAGGATAGGTTTGCAAGTGGCTCTTCAAAAGAACCACAATCGGCGAAGTTCATGGAGCCACTTTTCGAACTCGCCCTCCGCCTGCCGGACGCCGGCTCGCGCGACCTGCTGCGCGAGCTGCACCGGCAATTGCGCAGCGCCATCCTCGACGGCCGGCTGCAGCCCGGCGCGCGCCTGCCCGCCACACGGGCCTTGGCGCAGCAGTTGGGCGTGTCGCGCAACACCATGCTCGCGGCCTACGACCTGCTGCTGAGCGAGGGCTACCTGCTGGCCCGCCCCGGCGCCGGCACCTACGTGGCCGACACGCTGCCGAATGCTCGCGGCGGTCGCGGCACTCGAAGTGGCCGCGCTCCGAAAGCCTCGACGCCGGCAAGGCGCGACCCCCGGCTGGTGCCGCTCGACGTGCCCGGCGCCGACCTCGCGCCCACGCTGCAGCCGCAGGCCGCGCGCGACGACTTCCGCGTCGGCCTGCCCGACGTGAGCCTGTTTCCCTTCGACATCTGGCGCCGCCTGTCCGACCGCGCACTGCGCCATGCCGCGCGACAGGCCGCTCGTTTCGCGGACTACGCCGACCCGCAGGGCCAGGCCGCATTGCGCGAGGCGATCGCGGGGCACGTGTCGTTCACGCGCGCGGTCGGCTGCACCGCCGCCGACGTCGTCGTCACCGCCGGCGCGCAGCAGGCTTTCGGTCTGCTGGCGCGCATCCTCGTGGTGCCGGGGCGCACCGTGGTCGCGGTCGAGCAGTTGTTCTATCCGTCGCTGCGCGAGGCCATGCTGGCGGCTGGCGCCCGGGTGGTGACCGTGCCGACCGACGACGAAGGCATGTGCGTGGACCGCATCCCGCCCGAGGCCCGCGTGGTCTGCGTGACGCCCTCGCACCAGTTCCCCACCGGCGTGGCGATGTCGCCGCCGCGCCGTGCCGCGCTGCTGGCCTTCGCGCGGGCGCGCAACGCGGTCGTCATCGAGGACGACTACGACAGCGAGTTCCGCTTTGCCGGCCGCCCGCTCGACGCGCTGCAGACGCTCGATCGGGCCGAGTCGGTCTTCTACGTCGGCACCTTTTCCAAGAGCCTGTTTCCCGCGCTGCGGTTGGGTTTCGTGGTGGCGCCGCCCTGGGCGCGCGCCGCGCTGGTGCGCGCGCGCGAGTTGGCCGACTGGCACGGCCCGGTGCTGGCGCAGGAGGCGCTGGCCGCGTTCATCGCCGAAGGGCACCTGGCGCGCCACATCCGCAAGATGCGCAAGCTGTACGGCGCGCGGCGCACCGCGTTGCTCGAGGCGCTGGCGCGGCACGGCGCGGGGCGGCTCGAAGCCGTTGCGTCCGACGCGGGGCTGCACCTGTCGGCCCGGCTGCTGGGTGCCACGCGGGCCGATGCGGTGGTCGAGCGCGCCGCCGCGGCCGGCATCGTGCTGCCGCCGCTGTCGCGTTTCGCGCTCGATGCCAACGCGCCGGGCGTGCCCAACGGGCTGGCGTTCGGGTACGGGCTGATCGGGGAGGCGCAGATCGACGGCGCGGTTGGCCGGCTGGTCCGGTTGCTCTGAGCCCGCGCAGGCGTTCGAGTGCACGCTTTGTCGTCACGCTCCTACAGCCGTGGCTGGGTGCCGGTGCGCTCAATCGCGCCATGAACACGACCACCCTTTCCGCCATGCCCGTGCGCTACGACCCTGCCGTCGAGACCTTCCGCGACGACGAGGCGCAGACACAGAAGGATCTCGTGGCCACGCTCGTGGACATGGCCAGCACCATGGCCGACCACACCGGCCATGCGATGCGCGCCGTGCACGCCAAGAGCCATGGCCTGCTGCGCGGCGAGTTGCGCGTGCTCGATGGCCTGCCCGAACCGCTGGCGCAGGGCCTGTTCGCGTCGGCGCGCCGCTATCCGGTGGTGATGCGGCTGTCGACGCCGCCCGCCGAGGTGCTCGACGACCGCGTCTCGCTGCCGCGCGGCATGGCGGTGAAGGTGCTTGGCGTCGAAGGTGCGCGCGTGGAGGGCTCCGAAGGCGGCACCACGCAGGACTTCCTGTTCGTCGACGGCCCGGTGTTCGCCGCGCCCGACGCCAAGGGCTTCCTGCGCAGCCTGAAATTGCTCGCCAGCACCACCGACAAGGCGCCCAATGCCAAGCGCGTGCTGTCCAGCGTGCTGCAGGGCCTCGAAAAAACCGTCGAAAGCTTCGGCACCCGCAGCGGCACGTTGATCGCGCTGGGCGGCCATCCCGAGACGCATCCGCTCGGCGCCACCTTCTTCACCCAGGTGCCGCTGCGCTACGGCGCGTACATCGCCAAGCTGCAGCTCGTGCCGGTGTCGCCCGCGCTGCTGGCGCTGGAGAACGCGCCGCTCGACCTGGCCGGCAAGCCCGACGGCACGCGCGAGGCGGTGGCCGATTTCATCCGCCAGTACCCGGCGGTGTGGGAGTTGCGCGCGCAGCTGTGCATCGACCTGGAACGCATGCCGGTGGAAGACGCCTCGGTCGAATGGCCGCAGGAACTGAGCCCGTTCGTCGCCGTTGCGCGCATCACCGCCGATCCGCAGGAGGGCTGGAGCGAAGCGCTGGCTCGGGAGGTCGACGACGGCATGGCCTTCAACCCGTGGCATGCACTGGCTGCGCATCGTCCGCTGGGCAACGTGATGCGCGCGCGCAAGGTGGCGTATGCGGCGTCGTCGGAATTCCGAAGCGAGCGCAACGGCTGTCCGATACACCGCTGACGCCCGAGCGGCTTGGCCCGGTTCAGCCGATCCCCAGCATCCGCTTGTTCGCCGCCACATCCACCGCGCCGGCCGCGAAGTCGTCGAACGCCCGGTCCGCCACGTGGAGGATGTGCTCGGCGATGAACTTCGCGCCTTCGCGCGCGCCGTCTTCCGGGTGCTTGATGCAGCACTCCCACTCCAGCACCGCCCAGCCCGGGAAGTCGTACTGCGCCATCTTCGAGAAGATGCCCTTGAAGTCGACCTGTCCGTCGCCCAGCGAGCGGAAGCGTCCGGCCCGGTTGATCCAGCTCTGGAAGCCGCCGTACACGCCCTGCTTGCCGCTCGGGTTGAACTCGGCGTCCTTCACGTGAAAGATCCTGATGCGCTCGTGGTAGTGGTCGATGTACGCCAGGTAGTCGAGCTGCTGCAGCAGGAAATGGCTCGGGTCGTACAGCAGGCAGGCGCGCGGGTGGTTGTTCACGCGCTCCAGGAACATTTCGTAGCTCACGCCGTCGTGCAGGTCTTCGCCGGGGTGGATCTCGTAGCCCACGTCCACGCCCGCGGCGTCGAAGGCATCGAGGATCGGGCGCCAGCGCCGCGCCAGTTCGTCGAAGGCTTCCTCGATGAGGCCCGGCGGGCGCGGCGGCCACGAATACAGGTACGGCCATGCCAGCGCGCCCGAGAAGGTCGCGTGCGCCGTGAGGCCCAGGTTGGCCGAGGCCTTCGCCGCGAAGTGCAGCTGCTCCACCGCCCACTGCTGGCGCCGCACCGGGTCGCCGCGCACCTCGGGCGCCGCGAAGCCGTCGAAGCCCGCGTCGTAGGCTGGGTGCACCGCCACCAGCTGGCCCTGCAGGTGGGTCGAGAGTTCGGTGATCTCCAGCCCGTGCTTCGCGAGCGTGCCCTTCACCTCGTCGCAGTAGGTCCGGCTCTGCGCGGCCTTCTTCAGGTCGAACAGTCGCGCGTCCCAGCTGGGGATCTGCACGCCCTTGTAGCCCAGCCCCGCGGCCCATCCGGCGATGCCGTCGAGCGTGTTGAACGGGGCGGTGTCTCCGGCGAACTGGGCCAGAAAAATGGCCGGGCCCTTGATCGTTTTCATCGGCTTGTCTTCCTTCTTGGTCCTGGTGGCGTTGAAAGCATACTTGGCGTGTCGTCCGACCCCGTGCGAGAGGCCAACGAGCCACAATGGACTTTCATTTCCGCTCCTTCGGCACACCTTTGCGCACACCGCGTCCGGTTCCCTCCGACGACGGTCCCGTGATGACACAACCTGTTTCCGCCCGGCTCAAGATCGGCCTGTCCGCCTGCTTCTCGCACGCCGACCCGGCCCGCTCGCTCTTCTCCAACAAGACGCTGCAGTACGTCGAGCAATCGATCGCGCACTGGCTCATGTCCGCCGGCGCCATGGTGGTGATGGTGCCCTGCCCCACCGGCGACACCGCGCGCGGCGACACCAAGCTGTCGCACTACGCCGAGTGGCTCGACGGCGTGGTGATGCACGGCGGCGCCGACGTCTGGCCCGGCAGCTACGGCGAGGTGCCGCTGAAGGACGCCTGGGTCGGCGACCGCATCCGCGACCTCTACGACCTGGCGCTGGTCGAGGCCTTCGAGCAGGCCGGCAAGCCCATCTTCGGCGTGTGCCGCGGGCTGCAGCTCATCAACGTGGCCTTCGGCGGCACGCTGTACCAGGACATCGAGGAGCAGCACGGCCACCCCGAGACGCTGAAGCACCGCGACCCGGTGACCTACGACCAGAACTTTCACCAGATCGAGATCGTGCAGGGCACGCGGCTGGCCAAGCTCTACCCCGAGGTTCGGAGCGCGCGCGTCAACAGCATCCACCACCAGGGCGTGAAGGACATCGCCCCCGGCTTCGACGTCGAGGCCTGGAGCCTGCCCGACCGTGTGCCCGAGGCCATTCGCCGCCGGTCCGACCGCGGGCGCAGCTACATCTCCGCGACCCAGTGGCACCCCGAGTTCCACAAGTACGGCAGCACCGAGACGGTGGACGACACGCCCATCCTGCACGACTTCCTGTGGGCCTGCGCCACCGCCAAGGTGGCGCCGCGCACCAGCACGGGCAGCATGCGCGACATGCCGGGGCGCATTCGCAACCGCGCGGCGCGGTTGCTGCGCCAGGCGCTGCTTCGGCGCTGAGCGCGGCGCGCTTTCAGCGCCCTTTCATCAACTCCTGTTCTTTCAACGCCAGGCCGCGCGCACCAGCGCGCCCGGATCGCTGGTGCCGGCGCTGATGCCCGTCACCGCGCCCCAGTCGGGATCGAATCGGCTCGACAGGAACGCGGCCGAGGCCTCGGCGCTCGCGTGCTCCAGCATCAGGCAGGCCTGCGCCGCCAGCACCAGCCGCTGCGTGAAGCGGCGTGCCTGGCGCTCCAGGTCCTGCGGCGGCAGCTGCACCATCCGGCGCACCGCCTGCAGCTCGGCCTGCAGGCGCGGCTCGCCGGTGGCGATGTCGCCCAATTGGTCGAGCACCAGGTGCACGTCGTCGGGGTTGCGCGAGACGGCGCGCAGCACGTCCAGGCACATCACGTTGCCCGAGCCTTCCCAGATCGAGTTGACCGGCGCCTCGCGGAACAGCCGGCCCATGGGCGCGTCTTCCACGTAGCCGTTGCCGCCGAACACCTCCATCGCCTCGCCGGTGAGCGCCACCGCGCGCTTGCAGTTCCAGAACTTGGCCGCGGGCGTGAGCAGGCGGCGCCAGGCCGTGTCGATGGGCGCGGCGGAGCCGAAGCGCGAGGCCAGGCCCATCGCCAGCAGCGTGGCGCCCTGCGACTCGAGCGCCATGTCGGCCAGCAGCTCGGTCATCACCGGCTGGTCGACCAGCGCCTTGCCGAAGGCATGGCGGTTGCGCGTGTAGTGCAGCGCCTGCGCGAAGGCCTGGCGCATGAAGCCGGCGCTGGCCAGCGCGCAGTCCAGCCGGGTGACGGTCGCCATCTCGATGATGGTCGGAATGCCGCGGCCCTCGTCGCCCACCAGCACGCCCCAGGCTTCCTTGAACTCCACCTCGCTGCTGGAATTGGAGCGGTTGCCCACCTTGTCCTTCAGCCGCTGGATGTGGATGGCGTTCTTGCTGCCGTCGGGCCGCCAGCGCGGCACGAAGAAGCACGAGGAGCCGTGCTCGTCGGTCTTGGCCAGCACCAGGTGGCCGTCGCACATCGGCGCCGAGAAGAACCACTTGTGGCCGGTGAGGAGGAATTCTTCGCCCCACGGGCCGCTGCCCGCGGGCACGGCGCGCGTGGTGTTGCTGCGCACGTCGCTGCCGCCCTGCTTCTCGGTCATGCCCATGCCGACGGTCACGGAGGTCTTGCGTTCCAGCGGAATGTCGCGCGCGTCGTGTTCGTTCGACGCCAGCTTGTCGCGCAGCACGGCGTACAGCGCGGCGTTGCGCCGCATCACCGGAATGCAGGCCTTGGTCATGGTGGTCGGGCAGGTCGAGCCCGACTCGATCTGGCTGTGCATGTACAGCGAGGCGCCGTAGCCCACCCAGGCCGAGGGCCGCTCGTCGAAGAACGGCAGGTTGGCGATGCCGTTGCGCCGCGCGATGGCCATCATCGTGTGCCACGCGGGATGGAACGCGACCTGGTCGATGCGCTCGCCGATGCGAGAGTGCGTGTGCAGCTCGGGCTCATGGCGGTTGGCGAGTTCGGCGGCGCGCAGCGTGGCCTCGGCGCCGTACTCCGCGCCCTGGCGCACCAGCTCGTCGTCGCGCCAGCCGGCACCGCCGTTGGCCACCGCGCTGCGCAGCGCGGGGTCGCTGGTGTAGACGTTGTAGTCCTTGAGTTCGGGGACCTGGTTGTCGGGGTGGATGCCGGTGGTGGTCATGGCCGCTGCCTCTCTTGTCTTCCTTGTCCGTGAAAAGGGTCAGGCGCCGGCGCGTTCGCGCAGCACCAGCGTCTGGGTGGCGATGCCGACGGGCCCGCGCTCGTCGTACAGGTGGGACACGGCAAGGCCCGCGCCGTCGCCGTGCGCCTCGGTGGCGGAGCGCAGGCCGATCCACTCGCCCTCGGGCGCGCGGAACAGGTTCAGGCTCATGTCGGCGTTGGTGAACAGGAAGCGCTCGGCCGGCAGCACCCAGCTCAGGCCGTTGCCGAAGTCGGCCGCCGCCGCGGCGCGCATGGCGGGCGAGTTGGCCGCGCCCCGCACCAGCGGCACCGCGAGCCGGAACCACGCGCTGCACGGGCCGGGCTGCGCCGAGTCGCCTTCGGCCACGCGCGATTCCACGGCGCTGCCGTAGAACGACACGCCGTCGGGCAGGCCCGGAATGCGCACGCGCTCGCTGCACTCGCCAGGCAGCGGCCGCAGCTGCTGTTGCGGCCAGCCCGGCAGGCCGGCCGGCAGCGCCAGCGGGTTTTTGGCCAGCAGCAGCGCATGCGCGCGCGCCACCACCACCTCGCCCGCCAGCAGGTCGATGCCCACGCGCACCGTGGCGCGCGAAGACTGCACCTGCGCGCGCGTCGTCAACCGCGCCACCGGCACCGGCTTCACCAGCTCGACCGTGAGCCGCGCCAGCTGCCAGCCCGGGCCGGGCGCCGCACGTTCGGCCACGTGCGCCAGCAGGCTGCAGGGCGCGCCGCCGTGCTGCGCGCGCGGGTCCCAGGGGCCGCGCGACAGCGCGCTTGGCAGCCATGCATCGGCGCCTTGGGCCGTGAAGACGGCGGGGTGGGAATCGTCCGGGCGGGTTTCGTCGGGGGCCATTGCAGAATCCATTCGATGGGACTCAAAATTCTAGGAACAACCCGCGCGCAGGGTGTTCGGGTTCGGCGCGCATGACGGCCGCGCGCGCATCGGCTGCCGCCCCGAGGAGAAAGCCGCGCCAGTCCCGTGCCCGCCACACCTCGCAGGCCCTGCAGGAGGCCTTTGTTCGGCTTTTGGTCGAGAAGGGCTACGCGGCCATCACCATCCGCGAGATTGCCGCCGTGGCCGGCACGGGGCTCGGCAGCTTCTACGAGTACTTCGAGAACAAGGAAGACCTGGCGCGCGTCTGCCTGCACCTGCGCTCCAAGGCGCTGCTGCTGGACATGCGCGCGGCCGTCGCCGCGCATGCGGGCCGGCCGCTGCGCGAGATCGTCGACGCGGTGATCGACGCGCAGCTCGAGGTGCACCGCGCGCAGCCGTTGGCCTGGGGCGCGCACTACCTGCTGGAGCGGCACCTCTCCAGCCCCGAGGCCTACCGCAAGATGTACGACCGCTTCGTGGGCGAGTGGGTCGGTGTGCTCGAGGCCGCGAACGAACTGGCGGCCGATGGCCAGAAGAAGGACGTGAAGGAAGTGGCCCGCGTGTGCCAGACCATCATCTACGGCCTGGTGGCGCACACGCACATCGGCACCGGCGGGCGGCCCGATCTACAGGCGCTGTCACGGCAGCTGCGGGGCGCGCTGCACGGCTACCTGGCCAGCACTGCCGGCGTGGCCTGAGCGGGCAACGCCGCTGGGCGCTCAGCGCGACGACTTGTTCGTCGTGCCGCTGACGCCGGCGTCGATGGTGCCGAACACCGTGACGCCGCTGCCACCGGTCGCACCCGATGCATTGGCGCCGCTGCCGGCCGAGCCGGTGCCCGCGCAGCCCGACACCAGCGCGCCCATTGCGATCACGAACACGGCGGCAATGAATGGCTTCACTGGAAACTCCAAGAGGTGGTTGAGGGATGCCGGCCCACTATAGGCCGCCGTCCCGTCCGCCCTGTAACAACACGCCCGACGCCGGCAGGGTTGTTGCGCGCAGGCAGTCGATGAGCGCGCGCAGCTTGGGCGGCACGCGCCGGCGGTCGGGGTAGTACAGCGTGAGGTCGGGCAGCGGCGTGGTCCAGTCGGCCAGCAGCTGCACCAGCCGGCCGTCGGCGATGTGGCGCTCGGTGTAGCTGCTGATCAGGTTGGCGATGCCGATGCCGTCCACCGCCGCGTCGAGCATCACGGCCACGTCGTTCATCACCAGGCGCCCGCTCACGGCCAGCGTCATCGCCTCGCTGTTCTTCTCGAACTCCCAGCGCTCCAGCTGGCCCGAGCTCTCGAAGCGAAAGCCGATGCAGTCGTGCGCCAGCAGTTCGCGCGGGTGCACGGGCGTGCCGCGCAGGGCCAGGTAGCGCGGCGCGGCGACGATGCTGTTGGCCAACGGTGCGCCCACTTTCACGGCCACCATGTCGCGCTCGACCATGCCGCCGAAGCGGATGCCGGCGTCGAAGCCCTGGCCCACGATGTCGACCAGCGCGCTGTCGATCGACACCTCGACATCGATCTGCGGGTACGCCCGCAGGAAGCCCGCGAGCGCTGGTTGCAGCACGAAGAGGTACGCCGCGCGCGGCACCGTGAGCCGCAGCAGGCCCGAGGGGCGCTCGGCGCTGTCGCTCAGTTCATCGGAGGCCGAAGCGAGCTCCTGTACCGCCGGGCGGATGCGTTCCAGAAAGCGAGCGCCGGCTTCGGTGAGGTTCACGCTGCGCGTGGTGCGGTTGAACAGCGGCACGCCCACGCGCTTTTCGAGCAGCCGCACCGCCTGGCTCACGGCCGAGGGCGAGACGCCCAGGCGCACCGCGGCGGCCGAGAAGCCGCGGGTTTCGGCCACGGCCACGAAGGTGACGAGGCCGTCGAGCTGGTCCTGGCGCATGGAGTGGCTTCCGTTTGATCTTGAAGAAAAGCTTCAAGGTGCTTCGTCGATTGGGTGGATTATCAAAGCGATGCGGCGCGCGCACAGTCAGGTCATCGCTTCTTCCATCCCCTTCCAAGGACATTCGCCGTGACTGCTTCTTCGACTTCCCCAAAGACCTGGTTCATCACCGGCGCCAGCAGCGGCTTCGGCCGCGCGCTGGCGCAGGAAGCGCTGGCCGCGGGCCACCGCGTGGTGGGCACGCTGCGCAACGAGGCCGCGCGCGCCGAGTTCGACGCGCTGCAGCCCGGCCGCTCGTTCGGGCGCCTGCTCGACGTGACGCACGAGGCCGAGGTGCCGCGCGTGGTGGCCGAGGTCGAGGCCGCGGTCGGCCCGATCGACGTGCTGGTCAACAACGCCGGCTACGGGCACGAAGGCACGGTCGAGGAATCGTCGCTCGACCAGCTGCGCCAGCAGTTCGAGGTGAACGTGTTCGGCGCGGTGGCCGTGGCAAGGGCGGTGCTGCCGTTCATGCGCGCGCGCCGGCGCGGCCACATCCTGAACATCACCTCGATGGGCGGCTTCGTGACCTTTCCGGGGCTGGGCTACTACCACGGCAGCAAGTTCGCGCTCGAGGGCATCAGCGAGACGCTGGGCAAGGAGGTGGCGAGCTTCGGCATCCACGTGACGGCGGTGGAGCCCGGCGGTTTTCGCACCGACTGGGCGGGCCGCTCGATGGTGCGCGCGCCGCAGACCATCGACGACTACGCGCCGGTGATGGGCCCGGTGCGCGAGCGGCGGCTGGCGCGCAGCGGCAAGCAGGACGGCGACCCGGTGAAGGCCGCGCGCGCCATGATCCGCATCACCGAAGCCGCCCACCCGCCCGCGCACCTGCTGCTGGGCCCGGACGCGGTGAAGGTGGTGCGCGAGAAGCTCGGCGCGCTGCAGGAGGAGATCAAGGCGTGGGAGGCGCTGTCGGTGTCGACCGACTTCACGCCCGCCACGGCCTGATCACGAGAGACCAGCGCGGGATCAGCGCAGGATCAGCGCGGGTCCGTGGCCAGCAGCATCTCGACCATCGAGCGCAGGTGGCCCTGCAGCCGCGCCGCGCCGGCCTCGTCGAGCGCCAGCGTGGCCTCGTCCATGTAGAGCTTGCGGTTGATCTCCACCTGGATGCTGTGCCGGTTGCCGGCCGGCTTGCCGTTGCGGCGCACCAGCTCCACGCCCTTGTAGGGGTGGTTGTAGTCCACGCTGTAGCCGAAGGCGCGCAGGTGCGCGCAGATCCTCTGCGACAGCGCCGGGTCGGCCGTGCTGCCGTCGCGGTCGCCGATCACGAAGTCGGCATGCGCCAGCCCCGGGAAGTCGGTGGCGTGGCTGGCCGCGATGGCGGGCATCGAGTGGCAGTTGATGTGGATGCTGTAGCCGTGGCGCGCATGCGCCTCGTCGATCGCCTGCGCCACCGCGGCGTGGTACGGCCGCCAGCAGCTGTCGATGCGCTGGCGCACTTCTTCCACGGGCAGCTGCCGCTCGTAGATCGGCAGGCCTTCGTCGGTGAGCTTCCAGATCAGGCCCTTGCCCAGGCGCACCTTCGACAGCACGCGCGGGTCGGTGGAGACCGGGTCGGTCCACTCGCCGTCGAGCATCGTGGTGTCGATCTCGGTGGTGTCGCGGTTGGCGTCCAGGTAGCTGCGCGGGAAATGCGCCTCCACCCAGGCCACGCCCAGCGCGGGCGCGAAGGCGTAGAGCTTCTCCACGTGGGTGTCTTCGGCGCGGCGCAGCGTGGCGAGTTCGCGCACCGTGCCGAAGTCCTCGGGGTAGACGGTGCCGCTGTGCGGGGAGTCCAGCACGAGCGGCGTTTGCCCGGCGACGCTGGTCACCTGGGCGCGGGTTTGGATCAGTTTCAGGACTGGATGCATAGGCAGGTGTCGGTCAGTCCAATCGGACGCGCGCGAATTCAGCCACCTTCTTCATCTTCTCGATCTCGCTGGCGATCTGCTTGGTGAACTGCGCCGGCGTGGTGCCCGAGGCGTAGAGGCCCTGCAGCGACAGGCGCTCGCGCACCGAGGCGTCCTTCAGCGCGGTGGCCACGGCCTGCTGCATGCGCAGCACCAGTTCGGCGGGCGTGCCGGCGGGCGCGATCATGCCGAACCACGACGGGTCGTTGTTGGCGGGGTAGCCCAGCTCGGCGTAGGTCGGCACGTCGGGCAGCACGTCGAGGCGGCCGCTCCAGGACACGGCCAGCGCCTTCAGCTTGCCGGCCTTCACGTGCGGCAGCGACGAGGCCACCTGGTCGAAGTACACCGGCACTTCGCCCGCGAGCACGTCGTTGATGGCCGGGCCCGCACCGCGGTAGGGGATGTGCACCATCGAGGTTCCGGTGCTGCTTTTGAACAGCTCGCCCCACATGTGGCCGATGGTGCCGTTGCCCGGCGTGGCGTACGACACCTTGCCCGGGTTGGCCTTGAGGTACTTCACCAGCTCGGCGAAGTTGGCGACCGGCAGCTTGGCCGGGTTGATGACGATCACGCCCGGTGCCTTGACGATCTCGGTCACGGCGGTGAAGCCCTTGATCGGGTCGTACGGCAGCTTCTGGTACACGGCCGGGTTCACGCCGTGCGTGGACAGCGTGGCAATGCCGAAGGTCAGGCCGTCCGGCGTGGCGCGGGCCAGCTCGGCCATGCCGATGGAGCCGCCAGCGCCGGCGCGGTTGTCGATCACCACGGGCTGCTGCAGGATCTTGGCCAGGGGCTCGCCGAGCACGCGCGCCGTGATGTCGGTGGCGCCGCCGGGTGGGAAGGGAACGACCAGGCGAATGGGCTTGCCTTGGGCAAAGGATATTCCTGGAAGGATAGAAGCAGCGGCCAGCGTGGAGATGAAATGACGACGTTGCATGGGGTGTATTCCAATGTGCATTGAGAGTGAAGAAGCGATTTGCCACTTCACTGAAGCAAAGGATAGACCAGCTAACATTCCGATCTGGAATGTTTTAATGGGCATCCTTCCATGTCGCTGCGCCGTCTCAACCCTCCCCTGAACCTGCTGCGTGCCTTCTCGACCGTGGTGCGCTTCGGCGGCGTCTCGCGCGCGGCCGAGGCGCTGCACCTCACGCAGGGCGCGGTCAGCAAGCAGGTGCAGGAGCTCGAGCGCTGGATCGGCGCGCCGCTGTTCGAGCGCAGCCGCAAGCGCCTGGCGCTCACGCCGGCCGGCGAGCGCTACGAGAAGGCGGTGCGCGCCACGCTCGCGCAGCTGGAGGCGGCCACGCTGGAGCTCATCACCAGCGGCGACGGCGGCGGCGCGCTGCACCTGTCGACCTTGCCGACCTTCGGCGCCAAGTGGCTGATTCCGCGGCTGCCCGAGTTCCAGCGGCTGCATCCGCAGATCACGCTGCATTTCGTGCCCTTCGTGCACGGCTACGACTTCGAGCGGCCCGAGCTCGACTGCGCCATTCTGTTCGGCGACGGCCACTGGCCCGGCGCCCGCTCGCACTACCTCGCGGGGCAGGAGGTGGCGCTGATCGCGCCGCGCGCGGGCCAGGCCGAGGTGGTCATCCGTACGCCGCAGGACGTGGCGCGCTGCACGCTGCTGCGCCACGTGACGGTGCCGCAGTCGTGGGTTCAATGGCGCGAGGCGCACGGCGTGCGCGGGCTCGACCCGCTGGCGGGCCCGCAGTTCGACCAGTTCCAGACCATGATCCGCGCGGTGATGGTGGGGATGGGCGTGGCGCTGGTGCCGCGCTGCCTGGTGCAGGACGAGATCGCCTCGGGGCTGGTGGACGAGCCGCTGCCCGGCGGCGGCTACCGCGGCAACGAGGGCTACT
This sequence comes from Variovorax sp. OK212, assembly GCF_900112425.1. Taxonomy (GTDB): domain Bacteria; phylum Pseudomonadota; class Gammaproteobacteria; order Burkholderiales; family Burkholderiaceae_C; genus Variovorax. The sequence continues at coordinate 240,399 of NZ_FOLP01000005.1, forward strand.
GGTTCTGCTACCCCGAAGGGCGCGGCCAGCTGGCCACGCTCGACCATTTCCGCAGCTGGCTGCTCGCGGAGGTCGACCGCGGCGCGCAGGCGCTGGCGCCGCCGGCCTGAGCTGCCGGCTTACTCGGGCTTGGCGCCCGAGGCCTTCACCGCCGCGCCCCAGACGCCGATCTCGCTCGCCACGAAGCGGTCGAACTCCGCCGGCGTGGTGGGCGAGGGCTCGGCGCCGCGCTCGCGGATGAAGCGCGCCATCTGCTCGCTCTTCAGGATGTCGGTCACCTCGTGGTTCAGGCGCTCGACGATGTCGCCCGGCGTGCCGCGCGGCGCCATCAGGCCGAGCCAGCCCACGGCCTCGAAGTTCTTCGTGCCGGCCACGCCGCTCTCGCGCACCGTGGGCACGTCGGGCAGCTGCGAGGAGCGCGTGGCCGAGGTCACGGCCAGCGCCACGGCCTGGCCCGACTTGATGTGCGGCAGCGCGGCCGTCACCGAGTCGATCATCAGCGGCACCTGGTTGCCCAGGAAGTCCGATTGCGCCGGCCCGCTGCCGCGGTACGGGATGTGCGTGACGAACACGTGCGCCGCCGCCTTGTACATCTCGCCCGACAGGTGCTGCGTGCCGCCGATGCCGGCGCTCGCGTAGCTCAGCCGGCCGGGCTCGGCCTTGGCGCGCGCGGTGAGTTCGGTCAGCGTGCGGATGCCGCTCTCGGGCGTGGCCAGGAACACCAGCGGCACCTTCGCGATCAGCGAGATGCCCGTGAGGTCCTTGCGCGGGTCGAAGCCCGGCTTGGCGTACAGCGTCTGGTTCACCGCCATCGCGCTGCCGGCCACCACCAGCGTGTAGCCGTCGGGCTGCGCGCGCACCACGAACTCGGTGCCGATGTTGCTGCCGGCACCGGCCTTGTTGTCGATGATCACCGGCTGGCCCAGCCGCTTGCCGAGCTGTTCGGCCACGGCGCGCGCGAAGATGTCGGTGGCCTGCCCCGGGGGGAAGGGCACGACCAGCTTCACCGGCTTGTCGGGCCACGCCGCCGCCTGCGCCAGGCCGACGGCGGCCAGGAGGGCGACGGCAACGCCCGCGTGAAAGTGCCTGCGCCGCATGGTCAGAGCGCCGAGAGGTGCTTGCCCACGATGCCCGCCAGTTCGAACATCGTCACCTGGTCCTTGCCGAACACGGGCTTGAGCTTGGCGTCGGCATTGATGGCGCGCTTGTTGGTCGCGTCCTGCAGGCCGTTGGCCTTGATGTAGTCCCACAGCTTCTTGATGACCTCGGTGCGCGCCACCGGTTCGGCGCCGATCACCGCGGCCAGCGAGTCGCTGGGCTTCAGGCCCGCGCCCGGCTTGCGCGGCGCGGCGGCCTTCTTCGCGGCCGGTGCCTTCTTGGCGGCGGGCGTCTTCTTCGCCGCGACCTTCTTGGCGGCCGCGGTCTTGGCCGCCGGCTTGCCGAAGGTCTTGCGCGGCGGGAATTTGCTGCCGCCTTCGCGCGGCGCGAACTCGAAGGTCACCTTGCCCTCTTCGGCGTTCCAGGTCAGGAAGGCCTTGAAGGCGCGGCGCGTGCGCATGCTCACGAACTTGTCGAGCAGGTCGGTCTTGCCGGTGGCCAGCAGCTTCTCCATCTGCGCGCGCTCCACCGGCTGCTGCAGGATGATCTTGCCGGTCTTGAAGGTGCAGCTCGGCGTGGGCTGGGCATTGGTCGGCACCGACTTCTCGCACACGTAGTTGCTGCCGTGCTCGAACACCGGCGCGCCGCACACCGGGCACGGGCCCACGGTGTCCTGCTCGCTGAAGTCGACGATCTCGCCCGTGTCGGCGTTCTTGTCGTCGCCGAAGTCGAACTCCAGCTTCCAGTTCTTCGCCTCTTCGTCGTACTTGATGACGATCTCGGAAGTGAAGGGCCAGCCGGCCTTGGAACGGAAGCCGTCGATCGGGCCGATGTGCTTGTCGCGCAGCAGCGCCTCGGCCTCGGCCACTTCGAAGGTGCGCCCGGCCGGCGACTTGCCGAACGAGAAGCCGCAGGCGTCCTCGCCCGTGCCGCTCTTGCCGGTGCAGGCGTAGCGGCGGTAGTTCTCGCGCACGATGCCGCCGCAGTTGGGGCACGGCGTCTGCAGGGTCGAGTAGTCGCCCGGCACGGTGTCGCGGTCGTACTCCTTGGCCTTCTTGACGATGTGCTCCGTCATGGCGGCAATCTCGCGCATGAAGGCGTCGCGGCTCAGCGCGCCCTTTTCCATCTGCGCGAGCTTGTATTCCCACTCGCCGGTGAGCTCGGCCTTGGACAGTTCCTCCACGCCCAGGCCGCGCAGCAGCGTCATCAGCTGGAAGGCCTTGGCCGTGGGAATCAGCTCGCGGCCTTCGCGCAGCATGTATTTCTCGGCGATCAGCCCTTCGATGGTGGCCGCGCGCGTGGCTGGCGTGCCCAGGCCCTTCTCCTGCATGGCTTCGCGCAGCTCGTCGTCGTCGATGGTCTTGCCCGCGCCTTCCATGGCGCCGAGCAGCGTGGCTTCGGAGTAGCGTGCCGGCGGGCGCGTCTTCAGGCCCTTGATGTCGGCCGACTCGGTCTTCACGACTTCGCCCGGCTTCACCGGCACGAGGCGCTTGCCGTCCTTGTCGTCTTCCTTCTCGTCGTCCTGCGCTTCCTTGCCGTAGATGGCGAGCCAGCCCGGCTTCACCAGCACCTTGCCGTCGGTGCGGAAGGGGTACTTCTTGCCGCCCTGCTCCACCGTGCTGATGCGCGTGGTCACCTGGTGCTCGGCGCTCGGGAAGAACACCGACATGAAGCGGCGCACCACGAAGTCATAGAGCTTCTGCTCGGCTTCGCTCAGGCCGCTGGGGGCCTGCAGCGTCGGGATGATCGCAAAGTGATCCGACACCTTGGCGTTGTCGAAGATGCGCTTGTTGGGCTTCACGTAGTTGCCGTCGACCGCCTGCTTGGCGAACGGCGCCAGGTGCTTCATGCCGCTCTCGGCGAGCATGACCATGGTGTCCTTCACCACCGGCAGATAGTCTTCCGGCAGCGCGCGCGAATCGGTACGCGGGTAGGTCAGCGCCTTGTGGCGTTCGTACAGGCTCTGCGCCAGCGCCAGCGTGGTCTTGGCGCTGAAGCCGAAGCGGCCGTTGGCCTCGCGCTGCAGCGAGGTCAGGTCGAACAGCGCGGGCGAGGCCTGCGTGGTGGGCTTGCTTTCTTCCGTGACCGTGGCGGGCTTGCCGCGCGAGGCATTGGCGATGGCCACGGCCTCCTGTTCGTTCCAGACGCGGTCTGCCCGTTGTTCGGGGTCGGGCTCGCCGTTGGCCTGCAGCGGCGCGTTGGCTTTCTTCCAGTCGGGGTTGAACCACTTGCCCGGGTACTCGCCGGCCTCGGCCGCGAAGCTGCCGTGCACTTCCCAGTAGTTGCGCGAGACGAACTTGCGGATCTGCTCCTCGCGCTCCACCACCACCGACAGCGTGGGCGTCTGCACGCGGCCCACGGTCGTGAGGAAGAAGCCGCCGTCGCGCGAATTGAAAGCCGTCATGGCGCGCGTGCCGTTGATGCCCACCAGCCAGTCGGCCTCCGAGCGCGAGCGCGCGGCGTCGGCCAGGCCCTGCATCTGCTTTTCGGTGCGCAGCGCGTCGAAGCCGTCGCGGATGGCCTGCGGCGTCATCGACTGCAGCCACAGGCGCTTGACCGGCTTGTTCAGCCCGGTCTTGCCGCCGGCGTACTGCTCGATCAGCCGGAAGATCAGCTCGCCCTCGCGGCCCGCGTCGCAGGCGTTGATGAGTTGCGTCACGTCCTTGCGCTTGGCCTGCTTGACCACGGCGTTCAGGCGCGTCTTCGTCTTGTCGACCGGCTTCAGGTCGAAGTGCGGCGGAATCACGGGGAGGTTGGCGAAGCTCCACTTGCCCCGCTTGACGTCGAACTCCTCGGGCGCCTGGATCTCGACCAGGTGACCGACAGCGCTGGTCACGACGTAGCTGTCGTTCTCGAAATGCTCGTCGTGTTTGTCGAATTTGCCGGCCACCGGCGTGAGGGCACGCACGATGTCCTGTGCCACCGACGGCTTTTCTGCGATTACCAAGGTCTTCATCAACAATTCCTAAAAAGTTCTCAGGCCGCCGCCGAGCCGCCTCATGGCGGCTTGCGGCCCCCTCGGGGGGCAGCGACGACACGCAGTGCGGGGGCGTGGGGGCCACATACAATCTGCGGCTTCCCGCGTGTGCGCACGCGCACACGCGCATGTGTGCATATTCAACCTAACAGACTTCGGCGATGCCTTCCAAATCCCCACTTTCCGCAGGCCGCCGCATCCAGATGCGGCGCTCCGATGTCCACGGCAACGGCGTGTTCGCCGTGCAGGACCTGGCCGAAGGCGAAACGCTGATCGAATACAAGGGCGAGGTCATCAACTGGAAGGAAGCGCTGCGCCGCCATCCGCACGACCCGGCCCAGCCCAACCACACCTTCTACTTCCATATCGATGACGGACGTGTGATCGACGGCAACGTCAAGGGCAACGACGCGCGCTGGATCAATCACTCGTGCGAGCCGAATTGCGAAGCGGACGAAGTCGATGGGCGCGTTTATATCAAGGCATTGCGCAACATCGCTGCAGGCGAAGAGCTCAATTACGACTACGGCCTGATCATCGACGAGCCGTACACGCCGAAACTCCTGTCTGAATTTCCTTGCTGGTGCGGTTCGGAAGAGTGCCGCGGCACGCTGCTGACGCCCAAGGACGACGAGGACGAGAAGAAGAAAAAGAAGAAGGCCAGGAAGGCCGAGAAGAAAAAGGCCGAGAAGAAGGAAGCCGTGAAGGCCGAAAAGAAGGCCGAGAAAAAAGCCGAAGAAAAGGTCGAAAAGAAAGCCGAAAAGAAGGCCGACAGGAAATCGGAAAAGAAGGCGGAGAAGAAATCCGCCAAGAAGGACAAGTCCGCCAAGGACTGACCATGACAAGCACCACGGCCGCCTGGTTCGAAGACCGGATCGCCGCGTCGGTCGCGCCGCTGCTGCCCGGCTTCGCGGTCGAGGCGGTGGCCGAGATCGACTCCACCAACACCGAGCTCATGCGCCGCGCGCGCGCCGGCCGTGCCGAGCCCGTGCTGCTCGTGGCCGAGCGCCAGACCGCCGGCCGCGGCCGGCTCGGGCGCCCCTGGCAGAGCGCGCCGCAGCAGGAAGCGTCGGCCTCGCTCGTGTTCTCGCTGGGCATGCCGCTGGCACCCGCCGACTGGTCGGGCCTGTCGCTGGCCGTGGGCGTGGCCGTGGCCGAGAGCCTCGACCCCACGGGCGAACACAAGGTCGGCCTGAAGTGGCCCAACGACGTGTGGGTGAACGACCGCAAGCTGGCCGGCATCCTGATCGAGACCGCCATGCCCTCCACCGGCCGCGCCGATGCGGCGCGCTACCTGGTCATCGGCATCGGCCTGAACATCGGCGCGCGCGAAGGCGATGGCATGCGCACGCCACCGGCCTGGCTGCGCCAGTGGCGCCCCGAGGCCCGCGCGCCCGAGGTGCTGGCCGAGCTGGCCGCGCCGCTGGTGCGCAGCGTGCTCGCGTTCGAAGCCCGCGGCTTCGGCCCGTTTGCCGAACGCTTCGCCACGCGCGACGTGCTGCGCGGGCGCGAAGTGGCGCTCAGCGACGGCACCGCCGGCCTGTGCGAAGGCGTGGCCTGGGGCGGCGAGCTGCAGGTGCGCACCGACGCCGGGCTGCAGCTGATCTCCAGCGACGAAGTGAGCGTGCGCCCTCGCGGCATGGCTTTCTGAACCTCCCATGAAACTGCGCCTACTGCTCATCGTCATGTTGCTGGCCAACGCCGGCTACTTCCTGTGGGCGCGTGGCGACCTCGCGGGTTTCGGCCTGGCGCCCGCCAGCATCAACGAGCGCGAGCCGCAGCGCCTGTCGCGCCAGATCCACCCCGAGTGGTTGCAGCTGCGCAAGGAAGCGAAGACCGCAGCGCCGGCACCGGCCTTGGCCCCGGCGCCTTGACCTTGACCTTGACCTGAACGCGCGGATCAGGCGGGCGTCTCGCCCTCGAAGCGCACCGTGAACAGCGCGCCCGGCGGATGCTTGCCGGGGTGCGCGTCCTCCAGCTTCACCCGCGCGCGGTGCTGGTTGGCGATCTCCCGCACGATCGGCAAGCCCAGCCCCGAGCCGTCGGCCTCGTTGCCGAGCACGCGGTAGAACGGCTCGAACACCAGCTCGCGGTCGGCCTCGGCGATGCCCGGGCCGTTGTCCTCGACCTGCAGCAGCAGCACGTGGCCGAAGGGGTCGGCCAGCACGCGCACGGTGATCAGGCCGGGGCGCTCCGGCGTCGAGGGCGTGTAGTTGATCGCGTTGTCGACCAGGTTGCGCACCAGCTCCTTCAGCAGCGTCTGGTTGCCGTCGAACATCACGCCCGGCGCGCCCGCTTCGGCGCCGTCGTAGCCCAGGTCGATGCGCTTTTCTATGGCGCGCGGCACGGCCTCGCGCACCACCTCGATGGTGAGACGCGCCAGGTCGCAGGGCTGGTGGTGCGCGTTGGCGCTGTTGCCTTCGGCGCGCGCCAGCGACAGCAACTGGTTCACCGTGTGCGTGGCGCGCTTGCTGGCGCGGCCGATCTGCTTGAGCGACTGCTTCAGCTCGTCGGCATTGGCGCCCTCGCGCTGCGCCAGGTCGGCCTGCATGCGCAGGCCCGCCAGCGGCGTCTTCAGCTGGTGCGCCGCGTCGGCCAGGAAGCGCTTCTGCGTGCCGATGGAGTCGTTGAGCTTGTCGAGCAGCTCGTTCACCGACGACACCAGCGGCACCACCTCGAGCGGCACCGACGACTCGTCGAGCGGGCTCAGGTCGCCCGGGCGCCGCTCGCGGATGCGCGCCTCCACCACCGACAGCGGCTTGATGCCGCGCACCAGCGCCAGCCAGATCAAGAGCACCGCCAGCGGCAGGATCGCGAACTGCGGCAGCAGCACGCCCTTGATGATCTCGGCCGCCAGCACCGACTGCTTCTCGCGCGTCTCGGCCAGCTGCAGCAGCGTGGGCGGCACGTCGTCCACGCCGCTGGCGAGCCACAGCGAGGCCACGCGCACCGGCAGGCCGTGCACGTCGCTGTTGTGCAGGAACACCTGGTTGGGCGGCAGCGGCTCGTCGAGGTTGGGCTGCGGAATGTCGCGCTCGCCGCTCAGCAGCGTGCCGTGGCCGTCGAGCAGCTGGTAATACACGTGGCCGGCATCGTCGGCCCGCAATATTTCGCGCGCCGACTGCGACAGCACGAACTGCGTGTGCCCTTCCTTCACCGTCACCAGCTCGGCCAGCGCTTTCACGTTGTGCTCGAGCGCGCGGTCGAAGGGCGCGTTGGCGATGCCCTGCGCCACCAGGTACGTGACGCCGATGCTCACCGGCACCAGCAGCAGCAGCGGCGTGAGCATCCAGTCGAGGATTTCGCCGAACAGGGAGCGCTGGGCGCGCTGGAAGAGCTTCAAGAATCGGTTCCTGGGAGCCGAGAGAAATCGTCGGCGGGCGTGATTTAGTGGGAGGCGCCGCCGTGCCCGGCGGGCGTCTGCGCGGCTGCCCGGTTGTAGTCTCTGCGTGCAGTTTCTGCAAATAAAAAAACCTCAGGGAGAGAGTCATGAAGACCCATTCATTGGGCGGCTGTGCGCAGCCGTTGTGGATCGTCGCGTCCGTGTGCGCCGCAGGGCTCGCGGGCTGTGGAGGAGGCGGTGGCGGCGCAGGGGGCGGCATGCCGATGCTGCCGGTGCTGGCCGCGAACGCCCCTGCCCCCGCGCCTTCACCCGCGCCCGCGCCGGTGCCCGCACCGAACCGCGATCCGGTCGCCGGCAGCGAGCCGCTGCCGTTGCTGAGCGCGCCGCAGCCCGGCTCCACCGCCGCGGTGGGCAACGACAGCGAGGGCATCTACGGCGCGTTGCTCAACCTCACCTTCGTCGGCGCCGACGGGTCGATCGCCACCAAGTTCAACGTCGGCACGCTGTGGGGCTCGCTCAAGGTCACGGGCCCCGACTGGTCCTTCAACCCCGACACGCAGTACGACTTCACCGATGCCTCGCCCGTCACGGGCTCGGGCACCTTCGAGGCGAAGAAATCGATGAAGGGCAGCTACGCCTACGGCTCGCGTGAAAGCACGGCCTTCGGGCCACTGGGCTACGCCGCGGAAAACGCCCTGGCGGTCTCGCAGGACAGCGTGGCCGGCAAGTGGGCCAATGCGGACAGGAGCTTCGGCATCGGCGTATCGATCGAGGTCGATGCGAAGGGCGCGTTCACGGGCACCACGTCGGGCGTGCGGGTGGGCAGCTGCACCCTCTCCGGCACCATCGCGCTGGCGCAAGCCGGCACGGCCAAGAACATGTACGGCTTGAAGATGACCGCGGTCAATGCAGCCACCGACGCGAAGGATGCCTGCCAGCTGCGCACCGGCCTCCCCTATGCGGGCCCGGCCGCCATCGGGCTGGTGCCTGCGGGCACCTACGACAGCAACGGCTTCTTCCGCAGCATCATGTTCCTGGTGAAGTCCGGCGACGGGGCGATGCTGTCGGCGGGCCTGCGCAAGCAGCCCTGACCGCGCGGCACAACGCAACCGAGGCAACCGAGGCCGGCGAGCCCGGCCTCAGTTCTGGATCTTCTCCAGGCAGTAGCCCAGCCCGCGCACCGTCGCGATGCGCACCGGCCCCTTCTCTATCTTCTTGCGCAGCCGGTGGATGTACACCTCGATGGCGTTGAGGCTCACCTCCTCGCCCCATTCGCAGAGCCGGTCGACCAGCTGGTCCTTGCTGACCAGCCGGCCGGCGCGCTGCAGCAGCACCTCGAGCAGGCCGAGCTCTCGCGCCGACAGCTCGATCATCTTGCCGTCGATGGTCGCCACGCGGCCGGCCTGGTCGTAGACCAGCGGGCCGTGGCGGATCGCGTTGCTGGTGGTGCCCATGCCGCGCCGCGTGAGGGCGCGCACGCGCGCCTCGAGCTCCTGCAGGCTGAAGGGCTTGGCCATGTAGTCGTCGGCGCCGTGGTCCAGGCCCTTCACGCGTTCTTCCACGCTGTCGGCCGCGGTGAGCACCAGCACCGGCAGCTGCGAGCCGCGCGCGCGCAGGCGCTTCAGGATCTCGATGCCGTGCAGGCTGGGCAGCCCGAGGTCGAGGATCAGCAGGTCGAACTCGTCATGGGTCATGAGCGCGGTGTCGGCCTGCGAGCCATTGGCCACGTGGTCGACCGCCGCGCCCGAGGTGCGCAGGCTGCGCAGCAGGGCATCGGCCAGCACCTGGTCGTCTTCGGCAATCAGAATCCGCATATGCGCCACCTCCGGCCTGTTTCAGGTGTCGGGCGCCACGCCGGCGCCGTTCACATTTGTCTCTGCGGCGAGTCTAGCCCGCCGTATAGGCTTCGAGTCCGATGGTTACCACGGTGGCAATGTCGTTTCCCACGCTGCTGCGGAACTCGCGTTCGGCCTGCGTCACCGCGCCGCGAAAGGCGTCCAGCCAGGCCAGCCCGTCGGCCGTGAAGAGCACGCGCCGCGCGCGCGCGTCGAGCGGATCGGGGCCGCGCGTCACCAGCCCCCAGGCCTCGCACTGGTCGACCAGCGCGCCCATCGCCTGCTTGGTCATGCCGGCGCGCTCGGCCAGCTCGGTCAGGCGCGAACCTTCGCGCGCGAGATGCCGCGTGATGTGGATGTGCGCGGCGCTGATCTGCGCGCGCGCCGCGAGGTTCGACAAGGCCAGCGGCACGTCGACGTCGTGCGCCATGAGTTCGAGCACGCGCTCGTCGAAACGGCGCATCGCATGGCCCAGCAGGCGGCCCAGGTGGGTCTGGCGCCAGGCGTCGGGATCGGTCGGAAAGGCGGTGTCGGCCATGGCTCTAAATGGTAAAGCAAACTGACCAAAAAATGAGCTTTTACCAAAGCATCAGCCCCTACACTACTGTTCAAGCATCCAGCCTGTAGTTAAAAGCAGATGGACCCGCACTTCACACAAACCGTTGATTTTCAAGGAGATTTCCACATGGACGCAGTCGTCAAGGGCGCAAGCATCTCGGTCGCCAACAGTGAAAAGGCCAAGGCCCTCCAGGCCGCGCTGGCCCAGATCGAAAAGCAGTTCGGCAAGGGCACGATCATGCGGCTCGGCGAAGGCGAGGCGCTCGAAGACATCCAGGTGGTCTCCACCGGCTCGCTGGGCCTGGATATCGCCCTGGGCGTCGGCGGCCTGCCGCGCGGTCGCGTCGTGGAAATCTACGGCCCTGAATCGTCGGGCAAGACCACGCTCACGCTGCAGGTCATCGCCTCCATGCAGAAGCAGGCCGGCACCTGCGCCTTCGTCGACGCCGAGCACGCGCTCGACGTGCAATACGCCCAGAAGCTCGGCGTGAACCTGTCGGACCTGCTGATCAGCCAGCCCGACACCGGCGAACAGGCCCTGGAAATCGTCGACTCGCTGGTGCGCTCCGGTGCCGTCGACCTGATCGTGGTCGACTCGGTCGCCGCGCTCACGCCCAAGGCCGAAATCGAAGGCGAAATGGGCGACTCGCTGCCCGGCCTGCAGGCCCGCCTGATGAGCCAGGCGCTGCGCAAGCTCACGGCCACCATCAAGAAGACCAACTGCATGGTCATCTTCATCAACCAGATCCGCATGAAGATCGGCGTGATGTTCGGCTCGCCCGAAACCACCACCGGCGGCAATGCGCTGAAGTTCTACGCCTCGGTGCGCCTGGACATCCGCCGCATCGGCACCATCAAGAAGGGCGACGAGGCCATCGGCAACGAAACCAAGGTGAAGGTGGTGAAGAACAAGGTGTCGCCCCCGTTCAAGACGGCGGAGTTCGACATCCTGTTCGGCGAGGGCATCAGCCGCGAAGGCGAGATCATCGACATGGGCGTGACCGCCAAGATCGTCGACAAGTCGGGCGCCTGGTACGCCTACAACGGCGAGAAGATCGGCCAGGGCCGCGACAACGCCCGCGAGTTCCTGCGCGAGAACCCGGAGCTGTCGCGCGAGATCGAGAACAAGGTGCGCGAGTCGCTGGGCATTCCGCTGCTGGCCGCCGATGCCGGCGCCACGCCCGAGAAGCCGCAGAAGGCCGCCAAGGCGGACAAGGCGGACAAGGCGGACAAGGCCGAGAAGGCAGACAAGGGCGAGTAAGCCCAGGCGCGGCTCTTCGGGGCGGCGCGAGCGTCCCCCCGAATGGCATTCAACGCCCCTTCCCTCAAAGGCCGCGCCCTGCGCCTGCTGAGCCAGCGCGAGCATTCGCGAACGGAGCTGGAGCGCAAGCTGGCCAGGCACGAGGAAGAGCCCGGCACGCTGGCCCAGGCGCTCGACGAGCTAGCCGCCAAGGACTTCATCAGCGAGCCGCGCGTGGTGGCCTCGGTGATCAACCAGCGCGCGGCCCGTTCGGGCGCGTTGCGGGTGAAGCAGGAACTGCAGGCCAAGGGCATCGCGCCCGAGGCCATCGCCGAGGCGGTGGCCGGTTTGCAGGAGACCGAAGTCGAGCGCGCCACGGCCCTGTGGCGCCGCCGCTTCGACGCCCCGCCCGCCGACGCGAAGGAGCGGGCCCGGCAGATGCGATTCCTGATGGCGCGCGGTTTCTCGGGCGCTGTCGTTTCCAAGGTGCTCAGGAGCGATTTCGATGAAACCGACGAATGACAACCCTTCCGCGCAGTCCCGTGTCGTCACGCAGCGCGTGAACTGCGACTGGCGCCGCGCCTACGCGCTGGCGGCCGACCCGGCGCGGCTGCCCGACTGGGCCAGCGGCCTCGCGAAGAGCGCGCTGGTGCCGCACGGCGACCACTGGAGCGTGCGCACGCCCGAAAGCGGCGACGCCCGCATGCGCTTCGCGCCGCCCAACGAGCTCGGCGTGCTCGACCACTGGGTCGCGCCCGAAGGCGTGCCCGAGGTCTACCTGCCGTTCCGCGTGATCGGCGTGGCGCCCGGCACTTGCGAATTCCAGTTCACGCTGCTGCGCCAGCCGCACATGGACGATGCGGCCTTCGCGCGCGACGCCGAATGGATCGCGCGCGATCTCAAGGCGCTGCAACGCCTGCTCGAAGCGGGCTGAGCCGCCCTCCTCTTCAGCCTTCGCCCTCAGCCTTCGCGCACCACGATCGGCGCGAACTTGCGCCGCGCCTTCAGCTGGTCGGCGTCCCACTCGATGCCCAGCCCCGGAGTCTCCGGCGCCACCGCATGGCCGCCCTCGATGCGCAGCCGGCTGGTCGTGAGGTCGTCGAGCTGCGGGATGTATTCCACCCAGCGCGCATTCGGCACCGCCGCGCACAGGCTCACGTGCAGCTCCATCAGGAAGTGCGGGCACATCGCGATGTTGTGCGCCTCCGCGAGGTGCGCGATCTTCAGCCACGGCGTGATGCCGCCCACGCGCGCCACGTCGGCCTGCACGATCGAGCAGGCGCCCTGCTGGATGTATTCCGCGAACTGCGAGGGGTGGTACATCGACTCGCCCACCGCGATCGGCACGCTGGTGCTGGCCAGCAACTGCGCATGCCCGCGCACGTGCTCGGCCGGCATCGGCTCCTCGAACCATGCAAGGTCGAGCGGCGCGTACTGGCGCGCGCGGCGAATGGCCTCGGCCACGGTGAAGCTCTGGTTGGCGTCGACCATCAGCTCGAAGTCGGCGCCCACGGCCTCGCGCACCGCCGACAGGCGCGCGATGTCCTGCGCCACGTGCGGCTTGCCGACCTTGATCTTCGCGCCCAGGAAGCCGTCGGCCTTCGCGGCCAGCGTCTGCTCCACCAGCTGCGCGGGCTCGATGTGCAGCCAGCCGCCCTCGGTCGTGTAGACCGGCACGCGCGGCTGCGCACCGCCGGCCAGGCGCCACAGCGGCAGGCCCGCCGCGCGCGCGTTGCGGTCCCACAGCGCGGTGTCGACGGCCGCCAGCGCCAGGCTGGTGATGGCGCCCACGGCGGTGGCGTGCGTGTGGAAGAACAGGTCGCGCCAGATGGCCTCGTACTGCTGCGGGTCGCGCCCGATCAGGCGCGGCACCAGGTGGTCGTGCAGCAGCGCCACGATGGACGAGCCGCCCGTGCCGATGGTGTACGTGTAGCCCGTGCCCGCCGAGCCGTCGTCGCAGCGCACGGTGACCATCACGGTCTCCTGCGTCACGAAGGACTGGATGGCGTCGGTGCGCTTGACCTTGGGCGCGATGTCGATCTGCGCGATCTCGACCTGGTCGATCTTTGCCATGAATACCTTTTTGCTGAGAGAGCCGACGAGGCGGCCGTCGCCGGGCCGCCCCAAGGCGAGCCGCGCCTCCTCCTCGGGAGGTGGCGAATTACACGGACACGGAGCGAAGCGAAGTGAAAAGCCGGGAGGCCGGCATGTCAGGCTCCGTTACGCATCACGTCGGCCGGGAGGTCGGCGCCGTGGAACTTCTTGTAGATGGTGTTGAGCTCGCCGCTCTTGAGCTGCGCCTTCACGAAGTCGTCGAGCCTGGCCTTCAGGCGCGGCTCGTTCTTGCGCATGCCGATGGCGAGCATGTTGACCTTCATGGTGAACTTCGGCTCCATCTGCTTGGCGGGGTTCTTCTCGTTGATGGTCTTCAGGAGCGGCGGCGCCGTTGCGAAGATGTCGGCCTGCCCGCTCACCACGGCGGTGATGGAGGTGGCGTCGTCGTCGAAGCGAATCACCTGCGCGCCGGCCGGCAGCACCTTGGTCAGCTCCTGGTCGTTGGTGGTGCCGCGCGTGGCAATCACCTTCTTGCCGGCCAGGTCGGCCGGGCCGGTGATGGTCATGCTCTTGGGCGCGCCCACCACCGCCAGGATGGCGGCGTAGGGCACCGAGAAGTCGACGACCTTCTCGCGCTCGGGCGTCACCGACATGCTGGAGATGACGATGTCGGCCTTGTCGGTCTGCAGGAACGGAATGCGGTTGGCGCCGGTGGTCGGCACGATCTCGAGCTCCAGGCCCAGGCTCTTCGCGAGCAGGCGCGCGGTCTCCACGTCGGAGCCGGTGGCGTTGAGCTTCTCGTCCTTCAGGCCGTAGGGCGGCACGGCCAGGTCGATGGCCACGCGGATCTTCTTGGCGGCGGTGATGGTGTCGAGCTGGTCGGCCTGCGCCGAGGCGCTGGCGAAGGCCAGCGGCAGGGCCAGCATCAAGGCCGAGAGCAATGCGCCGCGGCGCTTGAGCGAGAGGGAACGGGTCATCGAATGTCTCCTGGAGTTGTGGGGAAGGAAAGAAGAAAGACCGCGGCCCGACTCAGAGCCCGGTGCCGACAAAGTTGCGCAGCTCGGGCGTCTGCGGGTTGCTCAGGATGCTGGCGTCGCCCTGCTCCCACACCAGCCCCTGGTGCATGTAGATGACCTTGTCGGCCACGCCGCGCGCGAACGCCATCTCGTGCGTCACGAGGATCATGGTCATGCCCTCGGCCGCGAGCTTCTCCATCACCTTGAGCACTTCGCCGGTGAGCTGCGGGTCGAGCGCGGAAGTCACTTCGTCGAACAGCATGAGCCGCGGCTTCATCGCGAGCGAACGCGCGATGGCCACGCGCTGCTGCTGGCCGCCGGAGAGCTGCTCGGGGTAGGCGTCGGCCTTCTCGGCCAGGCCCACGCGCTCGAGCACTTCCATGGCGACGGCGCCGGCTTCGGACGCGCTCATCTTCTTCACCGACTGCGGCGCCAGCGTGATGTTCTGCTTCACCGTGAGGTGCGGGAACAGGTTGTAGCTCTGGAACACGATGCCCACATCCTTGCGCAGGTCGCGCAGGTTCAGCGCCGTGTCGTGCACCGCGTGGCCGCAGCACTGGATGGTGCCGCTGTCGATGGTCTCCAGCCGGTCGATGCAGCGCAGCGCCGTGCTCTTGCCCGAGCCGCTCTGGCCGATGATGGCCACCACCTGCCCGCGCGCGACCGAGAACGACACGCCCTTCAGCACATGCAGCTTGCCGAAGTGCTTGTGGACGCCGTTGAGTTCAACCACGGGCTGCATTGAGCTTCCTTTCAAGGGCGCGACTCCATCGCGACAGCGGATAACAGAGAACGAAATACAGCACCACCGCGCACCCGAAATACAGGAAGGGCTGGAACGTCGAGTTGTTCAGCACCTTGGCGTTGTACGAAAGCTCGGCGTAGCCGACCACCAGCGAGGCGATCGACGTGTTCTTGATGATCTGCACCAGGAAGCCCACGGTGGGCGGCGTCGCGATGCGCAGCGCCTGCGGCAGGATCACGCGGCGCATGCGCTCCCAGCGCGTGAGCGCCAGGCATTCGGCGGCCTCCCACTGGCTGCGCGGCACGGCCTGGATGCAGCCGCGCCAGATCTCGCCGAGGAAGGCGCTCGCGTAGATGGTGATGGCCAGCGCCGCCGCGGCCAGCGCGGGCACCGAGCCGATGCCCACGATGTTCGGCCCGAAGAAGCACACGCCCATCAGCACCAGCAGCGGCGTGCCCTGGATGGCCTGGATGTAGCCCGCGGCGGCCACGCGCACCGCCTTGATGGGCGACACGCGCGCCAGCGCCACCGCCAGGCCGATGAGCCCGCCGCCCACGAACGCGAGCGCCGAGAGCTGCACCGTGCCCCACGCGCCCATCACGAGAAAGCCGAGGTGTTCGACCGGCATGAACGTCATGTCCAGACCCTCTTCACAACGGCGTGCCGAGCTTGCGCCGGCGCGGGAAGATCAGCATGCCCAGCAGCCAGAACCCCAGGCGCATGGCGTACGACAGCGCCAGGTACACCACCCACAGCACGATGAAGATCTCGAAGTTGCGGAAGGTGTCCGACTGGATGCGGTTGGCCACGCCGAAGAGCTCTTCCGCGCCGATCGACGACATGATGCTGGAGGCCAGCATCAGCAGCACGAACTGGCTCGCGAGCGCCGGGTACACGCGCTCCACGGCGGGCCGCAGGATCACATGCCAGAACACCTGCACCTTCGACAGGCCGAGGCACTGCGCCGCCTCGAGCTGGCCCTTGTGGATCGACTCGATGCCCGCGCGGATGATCTCGCAGCTGTACGCGCCGATGTTCACCACCAGCGCGAGCACCGCGCCCACCATGATCGGCATCGTCACGCCCGCGCTCGAGAGGCCGAAGATCAGGAAGTAGCTCTGGATCAGCAGCGGCGTGTTGCGAATGGCCTCCACATAGCCGCCCGTGAGGTTGCGCAGCCAGCCATGGCGGCTGTTGCGGCCCAGTGCGCAGACGGTGCCGAGCGCAAAGCCCAGCACGGTCGCGATGAAGGACAGCTGCACCGTGGTCCATGCGCCTTCGAGCAGCAGCGGCCACTGTGCGAGCACGGGCGCGAAATCGAACTGGTAGTTCAAGGAATGGGGCTCCGGGAGTCCAGGAAGGAGAGGGCGATAAAGGCGGCAAGGACGGGAAGCGCGCCGATGGCGCCGCCTGCACCGGTCAAGCGGCGCGCGCGATGCTGGCGAGCGGCAGGCACGAAGGGCCGAGCGGTTCGAAGGCCTTGTAGGTCAGGATGAATTCGCGGTGCCCCAGCGCCTCCGACTTGGTGGCCGCGCCAGCGGCCACGCCGCGCACCGCGTCGAAGATCTCCTGGCCCACCTCCTGCAGCGTGCCGCGCCCTTCGAGGATGCGGCCGGCATCGACGTCCATGTCCTCGCCGAGCTGGCGGTAGGTGTCGGGATTGGCGCAGACCTTGATGACCGGCGAGACGGCCGAGCCCACCACAGAGCCGCGCCCCGTGGTGAACAGGATGAGGTGCGCGCCGCAGGCGATGAGCTCCACGATTTCCGCGTTGTCGCTGATGTTCGGAAAGCCGAAGCGCGGCTCGCCGTCGGGCACCACGTCCAGCAGGTACAGGCCGCCCCGCGGCGGCACGTCGCCCGGCTTCACGATGCCGTTGATGGGCGAGGCGCCGCTCTTGGCGTACGCGCCCAGCGACTTCTCCTCGATGGTCGAGAGGCCGCCGTCCGCATTGCCCGGCGCGAAGCTGCCGTGGCCCATGGTGCTGTAGTAGCGCGCGGCCTTGTTCACGCATTCGACGATGGCCTCGCCCAGTTCGGGCGTGGCGGCGCGGCGCTGCATGTGGAACTCGCAGCCGATGAGCTCGCCGGTTTCCTCGAAGATGCAGCGCGCGTCCTGCTCGATCAGCAGGTCGAAGGCGCGGCCCACGGCGGGGTTGGCCGTGATGCCGCTGGTGCCGTCGGAGCCGCCGCAGATGGTGCCCACCACCAGCTCGCTCAGCTCCATCGGCACGCGCTGCTGCTGCGCGAGTTCGGCCAGTGCCCACTGCACCCATTGCGTGCCCTCGCGGATGGTGCTGCGCGTGCCGCCTTTCTGCTGGATGGTGAGCGTGTGCACCGGCCGGCCCGAGGCGGCCACGGCCTCCTCGAGCTTGCGCTTGTTCATGCTCTCGCAGCCCAGCGAAATGAGCAGCGCCGCGCCCACGTTGGGGTGCGTGGCAATCGCTTCCATCATGCGTTCGGCATACGCGTTGGGGTAGCAGCCGGGAAAGCCGACGAGGTGCACTTCGCTCTCGCCGTCCTGCTGGCGGAAGTTCAGCGTGATCTCGCGCGCCACGTGGTGCGCGCACTCGACCAGGTAGGCCACGACCACGACGTTGCGGATGCCCTTGCGGCCGTCGGCGCGCGGGAAGCCATGGATCTGGAGGTTGGGAGCGTTCATGGGGAAGGGCGCCTCAGCCGTGGCCGACGAAGGTCTTGCCCTCGTCCAGCGTGTAGGTCGGGGTGTAGTCGCTGTCGAGGTTGTGCGTGTGGATGTGCGCGCCGGCCTCGACCGGTGTGCGCAGGCTGCCGATGACGGCGTCGTACTTCAGCACCTTGGCGCCGGCCGCGATGGCATGGCGCGCGAGCTTGTGGCCCAGGCCGATGTCCTTCGCGAGCGCGACGGGGCCGCCTTCGAGCCGCACCACGGTGCCGGCGGCCAGGTGGGTGCAGGCGATCAGGCAGTTGTCGGCGGGCGAGAGCAGCACCAGCCGGGCGTCGATGGTTTGAGCGGTCGGCATCCGGCGCTCAGAACTTGCGGTACTTCAGGTAGGCCTCTTGCGGGTCGGTGCCCGCGAGGATGGCGCTGCGCACGAGGTTCTCGCGGCCCATCATGTGT
This sequence comes from Variovorax sp. OK212, assembly GCF_900112425.1. Lineage (GTDB taxonomy): Bacteria > Pseudomonadota > Gammaproteobacteria > Burkholderiales > Burkholderiaceae_C > Variovorax. The sequence continues at coordinate 258,365 of NZ_FOLP01000005.1, forward strand.
TCGGCCTCGGTGATGACGGCGTCGGCTTGCGCCAGCGGCAGGCAGATCACGCCGTCGGTGTCGGCCAGCAGCAGGTCGCCGGGGTTCACGGTGACCTCGCCGATGCGCACCGGCACGTCCATCGCGTCGGGCAGCCAGTAGCCCACGATGTCGCGCGGCGTGAAGTAGCGGTGCCACACCTGGAAGCCCTGCCGCAGGATGAATTCGGCGTCGCGCACGCCGCCGTCGGCGATCACGCCCAGCACGCCCTTGCGGCCCAGCGTCTCGGCCGACAGCTCGCCCATGTGCGACACGGTGGAGTCGTTGGGCTGGATCACGGCGATGTGGCCGGGCTTGGCGCGCGACAGGAATCCTGTCCACGCCATCAGCGTCTCGTGCGGATCGGCCGTGGGGTCGACGCGCCCGTTCACGGTGAAGGCCGGGCCGCACAGCTTCTGGCCGGCGATCAGCGGGCGCAGCGTGGGCGGCAGCGTGAAGTCGCGCATGCCCGCGGCACGCATCACGTCGTGAAGGATGCCGGAGTAGCAGGCTTGCAGGCGGGCGAGCAGTGCGGGATCGTGGGGCATGGTGAATCTCGTTTTCTTAGGTAAAACTAGTTTTCACCATTGAGATTAACGGGAGGGCTTTGAATGGAAGCTGGGGTTTGCGCGAATTCGAGGGTAATCACTCATCCCCATGCGGGCATCCACGGGTTTTTGAGGAGCAGCTAGCGTCTGGCGGTCGCGTATATTTAATTTCATCAGTGAAATTAATATTTCACATGTGCGAATCAACACCCGGCAAACACCCCTGAAGGACACCGCTCCAATGACATCCCGCGTTCAAGGAAAGAACACCCTCGTCACCGCCGCCGGCAAGGGCATCGGCCGGGCCAGCGCACTGGCGCTGGCGCGCGAAGGCGCCAACGTGTGGGCCACCGACGTGGACGAGGCGGCGCTGGCCGAACTGGCGGCGCTGGCCCGCGAAGAAGGCCTTTCGGGCCTGAAGACGGCCACGCTCAACGTGCGCGACAGCGCCGCGCTGCAGGCCTTCGCGCTGACCGCAGGGCGGCTCGACGTGCTCTTCAACTGCGCCGGCTTCGTGCACAGCGGCAACATCCTGGCCTGCGAGGAAGCCGACTGGGACTTCAGCATGGACCTCAACGTGAAGTCGATGTACCGCACCATCCGCGCCTTCCTGCCCGCGATGCTCGAGCGCGGCGGCTCGATCATCAACATGGCCTCGGCCGCGTCGAGCGTGAAGGGCGTGCCCAACCGCTTCGTCTACGGCGCGTCGAAGGCGGCCGTCATCGGGCTGACCAAGGCGGTGGCGGCCGACTTCATCCAGCAGGGCGTGCGCTGCAATGCCATCTGCCCCGGCACGGTGGAATCGCCCTCGCTGCGCGACCGCATCGCGGCGCAGGCCGAGCAGGCCGGCGCCGACGAGGCCACCGTGCGCGCCGCGTTCGTGGCGCGCCAGCCGCTCGGGCGCGTCGGCAAGCCCGAGGAGATCGCGGCGCTGGTGGTGTACCTGGCGTCCGACGAATCGGCCTTCACCACCGGCGCGATCCATATGATCGACGGTGGATGGTCGAACTGAGCAGGGAACAATGAAGCAAGCACCAGCGCCGGAAGAACAACAAGGCCAGGGCCAGAGCACGGGCCCGGAGGCCGAAGCCGCGCCGGAAGGCGAGGGCGCGCTGCGCTATGCCGCACCGGCGCTGGAGAAGGGGCTGGACATCCTGGAGGCGCTGGCCGACAGCCCCACGGGCTACACGCTCAACGAGCTGGCGCAGAAGGTGGGGCGCAAGGTCAGCGAGATCTTCCGCATGGCCGTGACCCTGCAGCGGCGCGGCTACGTGCAGGTCGACGAGAACGACCGCTACACGCTCACGCTGCGCATGTTCGAGCTGGCGCACCGCCAGCAGCCGCTGAAAAGCCTGGTGAGCGCCGCGCTGCCGCTGCTGCGCGAGCTGGCCAACCGGGCGCGCCAGTCGTGCCACCTGACCATGTACCAGGGCGGGCGCGTGGTCGTCATCGCGCAGGTCGAGAGCCCGGAGCGCTGGTCGTTCGGGCTCAAGGTGGGCGTTGTGATGGGGCTCACGGACACCTCGTCGGGCCACGTGCTGCTGGCGTTTCGCGACGAGATCGACCGCGCGCGCATGCTGCGCGCCCACAGCAACGTGGAAGGCGAGCTCGACATGGACCCGGGCGAGCTGTTCGCCATTCTTCAGGAGGTGCGTGCGCGCGGCTACTCGGCCATGCCGAGCCAGCAGACCCGCGGCATCACCAACATCGCGTTCCCGGTGATGGGCGCGGCCGACCACGTGATTGCGTCGATCAACGTGCCGTACATCGAGCGCATCGACCAGAAGTCGGCGCCCGACGTGGTGCAGGTGCGCGGCATCGTCGGCAACATCGCCGCGCGGCTGTCGGCGCTGATGGGGGCGAGCGGGTACAACGACAACGAGTAGGGCGCCCGCCTTTCCACCGATTTGCTGCCGATGTCAGTCGGCTTCGGGGATGTCGCCGACAGGCGCTGTGCAGCTCTTCTGGGCCGAGACGTCGCGAACGTTCTTCTGTACCGCCACGGCACCGAAGAGGCTCAGCAGGAACGCCATGGCGTAGAAACCTTTTTCGCTGTTCGCGAGCGTCGCGTTGAACAGGCCGACGGCCAGCAGCCCGATGGCCAGCAGCAGCGAGACCCAGCACAGGTTGAAGTAGATGCCCGTCACGGGCGTGCCCTCGAGCCGGTCGCGCACGCTCTTTTGCAATGACACGGCGGCGAAGAGGCCGTACATCAGCAGGGTGAAGTAGTAGCCTTTTTCGTTGAGCAGCATCGTGGCGTTCCACAGCCCGATCAGGTAAACGACGGCGCCTGCGAGCAGTGCGGCCCATGACGCCGCGACAAATGCGCCCGTGGGCTTTTGAAACCTGTGGTCCATTGAAATTCCTCCCTTTGTGTTTGTGGACCGCGATTTTGGTGGGCCGGGCCGATGGCATGATTCAACGCGTTCGGTGCCATGCGGCACTTCTTCGCATTCGCCGAATTTTTCAGCGCCAGTCCGCGACGACCCGAAGGGAATTCGAAGGAGTGGCGCGGAATTCACCTAATAAATCAGTTGGAGGAGCCCCGCATGTCTACAGATCCCACCGGCCAACCGTCCCTCGTTCGCACCGGCGCCAAGGCTGGACTGGCGTTTGCCGGTTCGGTCATCAAGGGCGGCCTGCTCGGCGTGATCCTGGGCGGCGGCGTTTTCTTCTTCTACCTGAGCCAGCTGAACGGGCCGGGCAATGTCGCCGCGCGCGCCGGAGGGGCCGGCGCCATCGTGGCGCTGATCACCACGCCCGCTGTGCTGGTGGCCGTGTTGCTGCTGCTGTTCGTCGTGGTCTACGTGATGCTCGGCGTGGCGCAGGGGCGTGCACGTGCCATGCAGCATCTGGTGGCGGCCCGCGGCGAGGCGGTGTCGCAGCGCCTGGGCGGGGCGATTGCCGGGCGCATCGAGGCCATGCCGCGCGCGCACGGCACGCTGCACCGCGCGGCCGACTGGCTGTCGGTCGACGCGCTGACGAAGCAGGTGGCGCCGGTGCTGGGCGAGGGCAGGGCGGTGCGCTCGGTGGTGGGCTTCGTGCTGAACCGCCTGCCGCTGAGCGAGATGATGGCCGAATGGCAGGAAAGCCGTGCCGCGCACGGCGAGCCGCTCGTCGCACCCGGCGAAGGCCCGGTGCAGGATGCGGCACTGCGCGCGCTGCTCACGCGCCGCATCAACGAAACGCTGCAGGAAATGGCCGAGCCCTCGCGCACGCCGCTGTACATCGCGCTGGGCGCGCACGCGGCGCTGCTGGGCGTCGGGCTCTGGCTGGTGAACTGAAAACCTGAAGAAGCTGAAGGGGTGGCGCTCAGAGCGCCAGCATCAGCTTCAGGTTCTGCACCGCGGCGCCGCTGGCGCCCTTGCCCAGGTTGTCCAGGCGGGCGATCACCACGGCGTGGTGGTGGTCCTCGTTGGGGAACACGCGGATCTCGAGGTTGTTGGTGTCGTTGAGCGCCTGGGGCTCGAGCTTGCCGTCGTCGGTCGGCGGCAGCACCTTCACGAACTGCTCGGGCGTGTTGCTGCGCGCATAGTGCGCGGCCAGAGCGTCCTGCAGGTCGCCGGCCTTCGGCTTGCCGGGCAGCAGGTCGAGGTGCAGCGGCAACTGCACCAGCATGCCCTGCTTGAAATTGCCCACCGCCGGAATGAAGACCGGGCGGCGGGTGAGGCCGGTGTAGGCCATGATTTCAGGGATGTGCTTGTGCTTCAGGCCCAGCGCGTAGGTCTCGTACAGGGGCGCCTCGCCCTTTTCGTAGGCCTCGATCATGGTCCGGCCGCCGCCCGAGTAGCCGCTCACGGAAGGCAGCGAGAGGGGAAAGTCGGCCGGCAGGATGCCCGCGTCGACCAGCGGGCGCACCATGGCGATGGCGCCGGTGGCGTAGCAGCCGGGGTTGCCCACGCGGTCGGCCTGGGCCACGGCCTGCCAGTGGCCTTCCACCAGTTCGGGGAAACCGAACACCCAGCCCGGGGCGATGCGGTGCGCCGTGGAGGCGTCGATGATCTTGGGCTTTTTGCCCGGCAGCTGGTCGATGAGCGCCACCGATTCGCGCGCCGCGTCGTCGTGCAGGCACAGCACCACCAGGTCGACGCCGGCCATCAGGTCGCGTTTGGCGTTGACGTCCTTTCGCAGCTCGGGCGCGATGCTCACGAGTTCGATCTGCGGCATCGTCTGGAGCCGCTCGCGAATCTGCAGGCCGGTGGTACCGGCTTCGCCGTCGATGAAAACCTTGGCCATGGTGGGATGCTCGCTGTGAATCCGGGGGGGGTGTCTAGAAGAAAGTACGTATTGACCGCAACCCCACGTACAGTATTGGTGCGGCGCACCATGATACAGTCCGCGGTTGTTCGCCGCCCCCAGCCGTCAGGCTGCCGTCGCCCGCGAGCAACAGAGCAGAAACACTCTCAGCCCAGATCTCCCGTTCTCAACCTCCTCCTTCCGAGAGACATCCCTCATGAAGATTCACGAGTACCAAGGCAAGGAAATTCTTGCCAAGTTCGGCGTGCCGGTGCCGCGCGGCATTCCGGCCTACACGGTCCAGGAGGCGGTCGAAGCCGCCCAGAAACTTGGAGGCCCGGTCTGGGTCGTCAAGGCCCAGATCCACGCGGGTGGCCGCGGCAAGGGCGGTGGCGTCAAGGTCGCCAAGACCATCGAAGACGTCAAGCGGATCGCCGGCGAAATCCTCGGCATGCAGCTCAAGACGCACCAGACCGGCCCCGAAGGCCAGAAGGTCCGCCGCCTGTACATCGAAGACGGCGCCGACATCAACAAGGAATACTACATTTCGGCCGTGACCGACCGCGCCACCCAGAAGGTGGCGTTCATCGCTTCGAGCGAAGGCGGCATGGACATCGAGGAAGTGGCCCACTCCTCGCCCGAGAAGATCATCACGGTGTTCGCGGACCCCGAAAAGGGCCTGACCGACGAACAGGCCAAGCAGATCGCCGACGGCATCGGCATGCCGGCCGATTCGACCGCGCAGACGGTCGACATCCTGAAGAAGCTCTACACCTGCTACATGGAGACGGACGCCTCGCTGGTCGAGATCAACCCGCTCAACCGTGACAGCAAGGGCAACGTCATGGCGCTGGACGCCAAGTTCAACTTCGACAGCAACGCGCTGTTCCGCCACCCCGAAATCGTGGCCCTGCGCGACCTCGACGAAGAAGACGCGGCCGAAGTGGAAGCCTCGAAGTTCGACCTGGCCTACATCTCGCTGGACGGCAACATCGGCTGCCTGGTGAACGGTGCCGGCCTGGCCATGGCCACCATGGACACCATCAAGCTGTTCGGCGGCGAGCCGGCCAACTTCCTGGACGTGGGCGGCGGCGCCACCCCCGAGAAGGTCACCGAAGCCTTCAAGATCATGCTGAAGAACAAGAACGTGGAAGCCATCCTCGTGAACATCTTCGGCGGCATCATGAAGTGCGACACCATCGCCACCGGCGTGATCGCAGCCTGCAAGGCCGTGAACCTGCAAGTGCCGCTGGTCGTGCGCATGAAGGGCACCAACGAAGTCGAAGGCAAGAAGCTGCTGGCCGATTCGGGCCTGCCGATCATCAGCGCCGACACCATGGCGGACGCGGCCCAGAAGGTCGTGGCAGCAGTCAAGAAGGCCTAAGGAAAAAGTCATGTCGATCTACATCAACAAAGACACCAAAGTCATCACCCAAGGCATCACCGGCAAGACCGGCCAGTTCCACACGGAAAAGTGCCAGGAATACGCGAACGGCAAGAACGCCTTCGTGGCGGGCGTGAACCCGAAGAAGGCCGGCGAGTCGATCTTCAACATCCCGATCTTCGGTTCGGTGAAGGAAGCCGCTTCGCAAACCGGCGCCACCGTGTCGGTGATCTACGTGCCGCCGGCAGGCGCCGCAGCCGCGATCTGGGAAGCCGTCGAAGCCGACTTGGATCTGGCGATCTGCATCACCGAAGGCATCCCGGTTCGCGACATGCTCGAAGTGCGCAACAAGATGAAGGCCAAGGAAGCGGCCGGCGGCAAGAAGACCCTGCTGCTGGGCCCGAACTGCCCCGGCCTGATCACGCCCGACGAAATCAAGATCGGCATCATGCCCGGCCACATCCACCGCAAGGGCCGCATCGGCGTGGTCTCGCGCTCGGGCACGCTGACGTACGAAGCCGTGGCTCAACTGACGGAAATCGGCCTGGGCCAATCGTCGGCAGTCGGCATCGGCGGCGACCCGATCAACGGTCTGAAGCACATCGACGTGATGAAGGCCTTCAACGACGATCCGGACACCGACGCGGTCATCATGATCGGCGAAATCGGCGGCCCCGACGAGGCTGACGCAGCCCGCTGGTGCAAGGAACACATGAAGAAGCCGGTCGTCGGCTTCATCGCCGGTGTCACCGCCCCTCCCGGCAAGCGCATGGGCCACGCCGGCGCGCTGATCTCGGGCGGTGCCGACACGGCCGACGCCAAGCTCGCCATCATGGAAGAGTGCGGCTTCACCGTGACGCGCAACTTCTCGGAACTGGCCAAGCTGCTCAAGGGCAAGCTGTAAGAATCGGCTTCACGACACCGGCCGCAGAGCCGGGTCATGAGAGGACCACGCAGAAATAAAAAAGCGCCCGCACTGGATTGCGGGCGCTTTTTTCAAATAAAACACAGTGGGATCAGAGACATGGAACTCCTTCAAAGCACAGATTTCTGGATAGGTCTGCTCAAGATCGTCTGGATCAACATCATCCTGTCGGGCGACAACGCCGTCGTGATCGCCATGGCGGCGCGATCGCTGCCGCCCGCGCAACAGAAAAAAGCCGTCATGTTCGGCTCGGGCGCGGCCGTGGTGCTGCGCATCGTGCTCACGGTGGTGGCGGCCAAGCTGCTGGCGCTGCCGTTCCTGCAGGTCATCGGCGGCCTGCTGCTGCTGTGGATCGGCACGCAACTGCTCAGCGGCGACGACGAAGGCGAAGGCGAATCGAAGGAATACGGCAGCATGATGGTCGCCGTGCGCACGATCCTGCTGGCCGACCTGGTCATGAGCCTGGACAACGTGATTGCCGTCGCGGCCGCCGCGCAGGGCAGCATGGTCCTGCTGATCCTGGGCCTGGCGATCAGTATTCCCTTGGTCATTTTCGGCAGCACCCTCATGATCAAGCTCATGGAACGCTTCCCGATCATCGTCATGCTGGGCGCCGCACTGATCGGCTGGGTCGGCGGCGAGACCATCGTGAGCGACGTGGCACTGCGCGACACCCTCGCGGCCAACCCCTGGTTGCACTACGCGGCAGCTGCCGCCGGTGCTTTGTTCGTGGTGGCCGTCGGCCGCATGCTGCAACGGCGCGCGCACGCCGCTGCGCACTGAGTCACACAGAAGTCGGCGCTAGCAAACCATGGCGAGTGTCGGCGTTTCCCTGTTCTCCACCCGTCCACCGCTGAGCTGGGAATTCGCCGCCCTGACCGATGTCGGGCGATTGCGTTCGCACAACGAAGACGCCGTCCACGTCGATTCCGCGCTGGGGCTGGCCCTGCTGGCCGACGGCATGGGCGGCTACAAGGGCGGCGAGGTGGCGAGCGCCATGGCCGTCTCGCTGCTGCACGCCAGCTTCGGCCGGTGGTTCGCCCAGGCCGGCATGCAGGCGCCGTCCCGCGTGGTCCGGCGCGCGCTGCAGGCCGCCACCGACGAGGCCAACGGCTCCATCCTGCACGCCAGCACGACCAACCCCGAGCTCCAGGGCATGGGAACCACGCTGGTGCTGGCGGCGTTCCGGCCGCAGCGCGTGGTGGTCGGCCACATCGGCGATTCGCGTTGCTACCGCCTGCGCAACAACAAGCTGGAACTGCTCACGCGCGACCATTCGCTGCGCCAGCAACAGCTCGACGCGGGCGCCATCACCGCCGAGGAAGCGCTGAATTCGCCCACCCGCAACCTCGTGACCCGCGCGGTCGGCGTGGAAGCCCAGGTGTCGCTCGAAATGCACGAGCACAGCGCAAGGCCGGACGATCTGTATATGCTTTGCTCCGACGGTCTGAGCGAGATGATCACGGATGAGCAGCTTTTCACGCTTCTGATGCACGATGTCGGGCTGCAGAAAAAAGCTTCACTTTTGGTTGCAATTGCAAACGACAATGGCGGCCGTGACAATATTTCGGTTGTTCTGGCAAGGGCCAGCGTTGAGGAAACTTCCCGCGCGGCCAAGTAGCAAGCCCGGACGGCACCCCGCCGTCCTGGTCGATTCCGTTCAAGCTTTGCACTCGGAGAGTCGGCAATGCCGAAGATGATCATCTCGGTCGATGGCGTTGTCATCGGGCAAGTGGCGCTCGCCAAGGAACGCACGACCCTCGGCCGGCGTGCCTACAACGACATCGTGATCGACAACCTGGCGGTCAGCGGTGAGCATGCCGTGCTGCACATGAGTGGCGGCGAAGTCGAAATTGAAGACCTCAACAGCACCAACGGCACCTACGTCAATGCGCTGGCCATCCAGAAGCAAGCGCTCAAGGACAACGATGTCATCGAGGTTGGTGGCTGCCGCATCCATTTCCGCGCGCGCAGCAACCTGGCCGTCGGCCCCGGTTCGGCGCGCTCGGCAACGCCCGAGTTCCCTGGTGGCGGGGGCGGCGCCGGCATGCCGATGTCTTCGGCGCCCACGGAGTCGGGCGCGTTGGTCGAGCTCGGCATCCCCGTGCTGCGGGTGCTTTCCGGCGTCAACGAAGGCCAGGACGTCGCCTTGCAGAAGGTCGTCACCACCATCGGCAAGTCCGGGGACGCGGTGGCGGTCGTCACGCGCCGGCGCCAGGGTTACGTGGCCGCGGGCGTCGAGGGCAATGTCACGCTCAACGGCCTGCAGCTCGGCACCGAGGCAGTGGCGTTGCAGGAGCGCGACGTGCTCGAGCTCAGCGGTGCCACCCGCATGCAGTTCGTTCGCATCTGAGTCTTTTTCCTTGGCTTGCCGCGGCCAAGCCCGCCTGGACGGGATGCCGTGAGCGAGCTGCGGCGGCACTGGCCGCGCATTGCCGTCACCTTGCTGCCCGTGCTGCTGGCGCTGGCGCATGCCACCGGCCTCTGGCAACTGAGCGCGATCGAACGCCTTGACCGGCTGATCTACGACATCAGGCTGCGCGCCACCATGCCGCGCACGCCCGATCCGCGCGTGGTGATCGTCGACGTCGACGACGACAGCCTGTCGCGCCAGGGCCAATGGCCCTGGGCGCGCGACAAGATCGCACGTCTCACCACCGAGCTGCTGACTCGCCAGCAGGCGGCCGTGATCGGCTTCGACGTGATGTTCCTCGAGCCCGACCGCAGCTCGGGCCTCGACCGGCTGCGCCAGATCGCGAGCGGGCCGCTGAAGGACATGCCCGGCCTGGCATCGGAAGTCGAGCGGCTGGCCCCGACGCTGGACCACGACGCCACTTTCGCCGAAGCCCTGAAGGGCCAGCGCGTGGTGCTGGGCTATTACTTCACCCGGTCGGAGACGCCCAGCGCCAAGGGCCGATTGCCCGTGGCGCCGCTGGTGGCCGGCGACGCCTTCCCGGCCGGCGGCGTCTATGCCACAGCCTGGAACGGTTTCGGCGCCAGCCTGCCCGCGCTGGCGCAAGCCGCGCCGGCCGCGGGTTTCCTCAACACGCTGGTCGGCGCCAGCGGCGACGGCGTGATTCGCGGCGTGCCGCTGCTGGCCCGCTACGAAGGCGCTCAGGCGCAGCCCGGGTACTACGAATCGCTGGGCCTCGCGGTCTACAGACTGGCGAACGGGGAGCCCGCCGTGCGGCCCGCCTTCGCGCCCGGCAGCGCACCGGCCCGGCTCGAGTCGCTGCGGCTCGGCCGGCTGCGCATTCCGGTCGACCAGACCGCCAGCATGCAGGTGCCGTTTCGCGGACCCGGCGGCGCGGACGGCGGGTCGTTCCGCTACGTGCCGGCGGCCGACGTGCTCGAAGGCCGGCTTGCAGCGGGCGAACTGAAAGACAAGATCGTGCTCGTGGGCGCCACCGCGCCGGGGCTGCAGGACCTGCGCGCCACGCCCGTCGAAGCGGCGTTTCCCGGCGTGGAGGTGCACGCCAACATCGTCTCGGCCCTGCTCGACCACCGCCTGCTCAGCGTGCCCGACTACGCGCCCGGCTACGAAGTCTTGCTGATCCTGGCGGCGGGACTGGTGCTCGCGTTCGGGCTGTCGATGCTGTCGGCGCCGCGCGCGCTGCTGCTGGCCGCGGGCACGATCGCCGCGCTCACAGGCGTCAACGTCTGCCTCTACCTAGGCCATGGGCTCGTCCTGCCGCTGGCGTCGGCGCTCGCGATGACCGCGCTGGCCTTCGCGCTCAACATGAGCTGGGGTTACTTCGTCGAGTCGCATGCGCGGCGCGGGCTGGTGCGGCTCTTCGGCACCTACGTGCCGCCCCAGTTGGTCGACGAGATGATGGTGCACCCCGACCGTTACAGCATGCGCGCCGAGAGCAAGCCCATGACCGTGGTGTTCTGCGACATGCGCGACTTCACGCGCCTGTCGGAGCAGATGGCGCCGGCGGAGCTGCAGGCCTTCCTCAACACCGTGTTCAGCCGGCTCACCGACGTCATCAGCGCCCACCGGGGCACCATCGACAAGTACATGGGCGATTGCGTCATGGCCTTCTGGGGCGCGCCCATCGACACGCCGGACCACGCAACCCTTGCCGTGCGGGCGGCTTTGGGCATGGCCGATGCCGTGCGCGACATCAACGAGGCCCACCGCGCCAGCGGCCGGCCCGAGATCAGCGTGGGCATCGGCATCAACAGCGGCGTGATGAGCGTGGGCGACATGGGCTCGACCGCGCGCCGCAGCTATACCGTGGTCGGCGATGCGGTCAATCTCGCATCCCGGCTGGAGGGCTTGAGCGGACACTACGGGGTGGAAATCGTGGCCAGCGGCGCGACACGCGAGCTGGCGCCGGACTACGTCTGGCAGGAGCTGGACAGCGTGCTGGTCAAGGGCAAGGCCCAGGCCGTGGCCGTCTTCACCCCCTTGGCCGCGCGCATGCCCGAGGCGGTCGAACAGGCACAGCAGATGCTCGCCCGATGGGCCGAAGTGCTTGCCGCGTACCGGCGCCAGGACTGGGCCGTGGGCCGCAACCTGCTCGCCCCGCTGCTCGTTGCCGATGCCAAAAAAGTCCTTTACCAGCTCTACGCCCAGCGTTTAGCCTCGATGGCGTTGCGGCCGCAAGACCCGAATTGGGACGGCGCGACCCGGTTCGAAACCAAATGACGACAGACACACACAAGGGGTCTCTCACAATGCAGGTTCGTGTGCTGGGTTGCTCGGGCGCCATCGCCAAGGACTGCCGCACCACGTCTTTCCTGGTCGACACCGACCTGCTCGTGGACGCAGGCACGGGTGTAGGAGACCTCACGCTCGACGAAATGGCAGGCATCGACGACGTCGTGCTGACGCACTGCCACCTCGACCACATCGCCGCGCTGCCCCTGATGCTCGACGCCGTCGGCAGCCGTCGCACCCGCCCCCTGCGCGTGCATGCGCTGCGCGCCACCATCGAGGCGCTGAGGGCGCATGTGTTCAACAACGTCATCTGGCCGGATTTCGAGAGCATTCCGAGCGCGGATGCGCCGTTCGTCAGTTTTCACGACATCGTGGTGGGCCAGGTGCTGGATCTGGGGAGCCGCGAGCCCAAGCGCATCGAGGTCCTGCCGGCGGTGCATACCGTGCCGGCCTGCGGCTTCGCCGTGCGGCGCGCCGAAGGGGGCGCTCACTGGGTCTTCAGTGGAGACACCGAGCGCAATGCGCCGTTCTGGGACCGGGTGAACGCGCTGGACGTGGCGATGCTGGTGATCGAGACGGCGTTCAGCAGCAGGGAGCAGGCGCTGGCCGAGCGCAGCTTGCATCTGTCGCCGGCGGTGCTGGCCGACGAACTGGCGCGCATCGATCCGGGCAAGCAGTTCCCGATCTACATCACCCACACGAAGCCTGCGGAGACCGAGGAAATCATGAGCCAGATAGACGCGCTGGTGGATCACCAGGTCGCGGGGCTGGCGCACAGGGACATCCGGTGGTTGAGGGCGGATGGGGTGTTGACGTTTTGAGTTGGTTGGAAAGAGGAGGTGACAAACTTGTCACCTTTTGTCTCGTGCGAGAGCAAGAAGTGTCACTCGCTGTAACTGAAGTGTGAACAAAATCACTAGTCTTGAGATGTAAGCGATTGAAAACAGGCTGGCACGGATGCTGCGGAAGGTACTCCGCTCCGGGCAGGTTCCCGGGCGTAACAACCAACCAACCTGGAGTTAGTTAAATGAACCGTCGTACCATCGCTCGCCGCGCACAGGCCGGCTTTACCCTTATCGAATTGATGATCGTCGTGGCGATCATCGGTATCTTGGCTGCTGTGGCTCTGCCGGCATATCAGGACTACACGGTCCGCGCAAGGATCACTGAAGGTCTGAATCTGGCCGAATCGGCGAAGCAAGCCGTTGCTACTGATGGCGTCACCTCCGCCGATGATCTCAAGGTTGCGGTGAAGACCTGGAACGAACAAAACGGCGGCGCGGCCGGCACGGGCGTGAACAGCAAGTACGTTAGCTCTGTGTCGATGGCCGCCACCGGCGAGATCACGGTTAACTTCATCGCAACTGCAGTTGGCCTGAAGACTGGCGAAAATACGCTGATTCTGGCTCCCTACATTCGCAAGCCAGATGGCTCTTCGGTGACTCTCGCTGCCGCTCAAGACGACGGCACGACCGGTGTTGTTGACTGGGGTTGCTCGTCGGTGACTGCTGAAACGGCAAAGAACGCCAAGATGGAAGGCATCACTGCTGGCAAGCTGCTCGCCAAGTACGCGCCGTCGGCCTGCCGTTAATCTCTTCCAAGACATCTAAATGAAGCCGCCTTCGGGCGGCTTTTTCGTTCTGTTGCCCGTTAGTTCGAAATCTTCATTCAATCGAATTGAAGGATATTGACTCCAGTGTTGCTGTGCGTTGCTCTTCTTGTCCCGTTAGGGAGCGTCTCATACGAGTGCCCCTGGATTGCAAGAACTCGTGTGCGTGACGATTCAGGAGGTAGGGCTGCAGTCCTATATCCAGCTTGCTGTGCAGGTGGCATGCCTGCTCGCCCTGATGGTTTTCACTGGCAGTGTTCCCATCTAATCAACGAGCTTGGTGCTCTTGTTCCCTATCGGAGTTTCCCGTCCCGGTCCGACCTGCCTGTTCCATCACACGCGTGGTCGCTTGCTCTCCTTCAACGCGGGCGTCTATCAATCCTTGTCCGCGTGCCAGCATCAGATCGTTCGCGCCAGCTTGTTGGCTATGGCGGCGACAGCCACGCTAAACGATCGGCGCTGCAACAGTGCTGTCAGCCAAGGCCAGGTCGGTCCATCCTTTGACCTGATAACGACAGCTCGGGCGCCGAGCATGAGGAGCGTTCGCAGGTAGGCATCACCACGCTTGCTTGCTGATTCCCAACTGCCTTGTCCGCCCGCCGGTGCCAGTCTGGCGAGGGACAAGTCCGACCCATGCCGCAAACGCCGAGCGTGCAGGCTACGCTTCACTCGGCTCTGCGCGCCTCGATAGCCCGAGTCCGCCCACACCTTGTCTTCCTTGCGGTGCAGCAGATCGCCCACCTGTTCCCCATCCGCCTCGTTGGCTGCAGTGGTCGTCACCGTGTGCACCAGGCCCGAGTCCGCATCCACCCCAATGTGCGCCTTCGTCCCGAAGTGCCACTGGTTGCCCTTCTTCGTCCGGTGTATCTCCGGATCCCGCTCGCCGCTCTCGTTCTTGGCGAACTGGGTTCAGCGATGATCGTGGCGTCCACAATGGAGCCTCTCTTCAGCAGCAGCCCCTTTCTGGGCAGGCGGGCGTTGACCTGCTTGAAGATGTCCTCGGCCAGATCGCTGCGCTCCAGCAGATGGCGGAAGTTCAGGATCGTCGTCTCGTCGGGGATCGATTACATTCCCTGGCCCGCGAACGCGCGCAACGAGGTGATCTCGTAAACGGTTTCTTCCATCGCGGGATCGGTCAGCGCGAACCAGCTCTGCATCAAGTGCACACGCAGCATCGCTTCGAGCGGATAGGGCCGGCGCCCGCGGCCCGCCACCGGGTAGTGTGCCTCGATGACTTTGAGCAGTACCTTTCAAGGCACGATCAGTTCCATCGCGGCGAGGAAGACTTATCGGAATGTCTTCTTCCTCTTGCCCGCGTGCTCGGCATCCGAAACACTGATCTGGCTCATCGTTGGCGCTCCTTCAGCTGCGTGATCAACAACGCTCAGATCGGCTATCGGTGGACTTGATCAGATGTTCCTTAGTTTGCAATGACTTCACGCCACATGATTCGAGTTGGGCTGGTTGCTGAAGGTACTGCCACGTCATAAACCTTCGTCTTGCCATCGGACGTTCGCAAGAGTGTTTTGATGGCCCCGTTTGGCAACCCTTCGGGCTGCACCCGACTTGCCAACACATTTCCCACAAATCGGCTGCTCAAATTCGGTATCGATCCACCCGTGCTGTAGTTCAGGAAATAGAGATTTGAGCTTCCCCCAGGAGAGCATTGGTCACTGGAAGGGATGTTCGTCGTAAACGCAAGCACACCCTGGAAAAGCACCGGACTTGTGTAGGAGCGTTCCCCAGCAGAACTCGTCGCAAAGTCCAGTACCCATCCTTTTTTTGTCGCCAGATCGACGGGGTTGCTTGTCACGTTTATGTTCGAGCCTGCAGCAGTGGCTGTCTGTCGCACGAGTTTCGTCCGAAGTTGCGTGATTGTCGGATTCGTCGATTTGTCATCCAGCAGCCCGTAGAAGGATTGCGCTTGCGTTGCGCTGGAATTGGCACCGCTGGTGCCGGGAATGTCGGATGCGCCAAGGTACTGACCGGTCCCGACATAGACCATGCGCTTGTTGCTCACCACCCCTAGCTCAGGTGCGCTGGTAATAGGTTGTGCCACGCCATTGGCATCCGCTAGCGTTGCCAAGAGCTTTACATTCCAGTTGGCCGTAGAGCTATCCGACAAATCGAAACGCCACACATTGCCGAGCAAGTCACCGCCGTATACGTAGTCTGCTGTGTCATCGATGCCCGGATTTGCAAGGAATGCGCTTACCTTTGCAAGACCGCTCGGGTTTGCGCTTGTACCAACAGCAGTGGTCAGGTCTTTGATCAGAGCACCCGTGGCCGTATTCAGCACATACAGATGACCGCTTCCATCTCCGCCAGTGGTTGAGCCGTTGTTGTAGCCAGAGGTCACCAGCGTGACCCAGCCTGCTGCTTTTGTCTTTACGTTGATCGGGGTGCCATATGTGTAGCCGATGCTCTGCTTGACGGCCGCAGCGGTGCTCGCATTTGGAAATTCCCACATCACTTTGGTCGCCACATCGGTGTTCGAATTGACAGTCGGGTCCGTCACGTTCAGCGCGTAATAGCCTCTTCCTCCCTTGGCCAGTCCTCCTACCAGTACGGTGGCCCAGCTTGCAGCCGGTGGGGTTGGCTGATTGGCGAGCGTATTACTCAGATCCACATCGGTGGCGCTTGGTGTACCGTCGACATAGAAGCGATGTTGAAACAGGGATTGCTGTGTCAACCCGACAAGCGCACTTGTCGAGGTATTGGTGGCTGAAAGATTCACGTCAAACAGGCTGCCGGGCACATACGCCCAAAGCTCTGCACCAGTCGTCGCATCGAAGGCATGCAGCATGCCGTCATTAGCGCCCTGATAGACCATTTTTGTACGATTCGCGGCAGCCCCTCCTTTGAAGGTGACGTAGCCAGCATCGGTATAACCAGCGCGAGGCGCTGATACGTACGTCGGCTCGGCGTTCACGACGTCCCCCAAGACATGCACGCGAGTGCGATAGGGCTGGGCACTGTTGCTGCCATTGCCTTCCCCGCTGCGGTCTCCACGCAGATACGCAATTACAGCAGCGTTATCACTGGGGCCTGGAGGCGTGCTGGGTGAATTCAGGCGCGTCAGCTTGGTTGTGAGGCCGGCCACTGTGAAAGGGACGCCTGCACTGCCGTCGAAGCTGCCGATATATCGCGTGCCGAATGCCTTGCTGTCCAACAGCGACTGAGCAGACCACAACGGAGTGCTCCCAAGCAGACCGTTGGTCAGGTCGATGGAGAAAGCTTGCAGGTCGCCATACCAGGCACCCGAATTAAAGCTCGATGCATAGGCGGTGTTATCGCCCGACTTCACATTCGGATTACTGACGGCCACCGAGGCAGCTGCCCCAGTGCGATTGACAATGTCGTTGAGGATGGACGCCAATGCCGTTTGAAGCTTGGCAGGGTCCTTTGTATTGAAATACTGGCCGTGCCCATTCAATGCCGCATGCCATAGGTCGTCAATTGCCGTGGCGCTGTCCGCTTGCGGTTTCGGCCATGAGGCAGAGCGTGTCGGAGCTGAAGAAAGAGTGCCACTTGCACCGAGTCCGATGGTATAGGTCACCATGTGTTGCCATGTGGCAGGGTCCATCGAATTGGCGGCTACCTTGCCAGCAGACGAGCCCGTGAGATCGGTAATCCAGTACTTCATCGCCACGTCGGCGAGCGTGTTCGACGCGCTGTTTCCATCGTAGAACGGAGCGGGGAAATTCTGCCCTGCTATCAGAGGAACCCCGGCGATAGGGTCATTCACAGGTAGCTTCGTATCGTTGTCGACATAAACATTGGCTGGCAAGGTCGGGACAGTTGCATCCTGATTTCCAGCCGTGGTGATGCCCCCGCCGTTCCAGTATCCATCTGTGGAAAGGATCGTGTAATTTGGCGTGCAGGCTAGAGGAACGGTTGTCGAGCGAGTCGTGGTTTGGCCGCCAGGCATGGTGCCGTTCTGAAAATACCTTCCTGCACGATCGAGTGCAGCAACCAATGGCGTTCCACCACTTGGATTAATGGAATAGACCTTGGAGTACCAGCTGCTTTTTTGCGCAGAATTGAAATCTGAAAGCGCAACGAAATTCGTTGCGTTCGTATTTTCGTTGGAATTGTTGTCGTTAATTGTCGAAAATCCAACTCTGGACTTCGCGTCCAGCGCCGAAAAAGCAAGGCCGAGCGAACTTTTTGCCGCAAGAATCCTGGTTCGATAGTAAGCAAACCAGTTTGCAAAATTCTGAATTTCCTGCGCATACGTACAAGTTGTTCCCGTTCCGCAGTCGGTGCGCGTGGCGGCCTTGGTATAAGTTGCTGTAGAACTCGTGATTTCCGTGCGCGTGTAATATGTATCTGAACTTTGCCCCGATGAGCCATCTTCCGTGCTGGAGCCGCCTTTCCACTTGTAGTAAAACGCGTATTTTGCAAATTGATTCGTCGCTTGCCGCGATGAGGAATCTGCACAATTTGAATTCGTCGAAAAATCACTCGCGCTATATAGCGGCAATGTGGGTGCGGCGGTGCTCGCCCAGCATTGTTGTGTCAGATCGATGGTGGAATTGCTTCCGCCTGTTGTCGCGTAGGGATCTATTTTTGCGGAGGTAATTGAGCTCGAACCCATCGACGACGTAGACGTCGTGGCCGCTGCGTCGTATTTGACGCCGGGGAGATATGTGATGGCAGGGTTGTAGTAAAGCTGGTTATAGGTCGGGGAATAGTATGCCCTGCGCGTCTTGCCTGCGTTGTATTCGGCAGTAGCATCCGATCCGGTAATTGTTCCCCACACCATACTTCCGGAATTGTCGAGTGTGAATAGAATGTTTGGCTTTACTCCACTTTGCACCAACAAGGGAACGTCGGTCAAGTCCGTAGTGGCGGCAAATGCTGAAAACGGCTGGGCAAGCAGCGATAGCACCATCAAGGAAATGATGCCAGGGGATATTTTTTTGAATGCGGAATTCATTGCGATGCTCTTGTATAGACGTTTGGTGAATCAACCGAAGGGCAATTCAATGGTCGTTTGAACAACGCTGACCGTATTGCGAGGCCCTTGAACCCGGACCGTTACCCTGTAGTGAATGGTCGGGCGCGTAGGTGACGGGGGTGTCAATCCGCCAAAGACGTTGGTGGTTTGTGCATGGCTGTTGGTGTCTGTGCCCACCGATCCACCTCCGGCGGAAAAAGGCTGACCAGCTACGCATTTACTGGTCAACAACGTCAAAGGGTCGGTGGTCGTTGGTGCGGTGGTACAGAGCCTGTCAATCACGTACTGAACCCTGTACGCTGATTGGTCGCCACAATCCGTGGCTGTCGCACCGCCAGCGTTGTCGTAGCATGGCACGGTCGCCCAGTCGATCGTGGTTGGAACACCGTTGGCATCCACTGGTTGCATGGTGCGGAAGTACTTGCCCGTCACATCGGCGTCCGCCGTCGCAAGGGCTGGCAGCGCACTGAACGCGCGTTCTGCGCCGGTGTCGGCCGCACTTGTGGTTGCTTCTTTGAATGCGACGTTGCCCGAGATGACCCCTGCGGTGTCGGTAGAACGCAGCAGTGCGACCGAGGCCAGTGAAAGCACAAGGAGCGCGATCAGAGCGATGAATACGATCACTCCACGCTGCGACTTGGCGCGCGAGCCTGTGGAGTTGGCAAGAACGGTGTTTTTCATGTCAGGTTGGCCCAAAGGACATTGCGAAGGGGCACCACGGTCTGGAAGGTTCGATAGCGATAGCAGCGCCAATCAGGGTCGTTGCTCAAGTCAACGGCCGGGCCGCCAGGCCAACTCACTGGCGCGGCCGTCGTGATGTCGCAAACGGTCGCGCCAGCAGCCAACCGTTCTTTCAACGGGCTGCGCACGACGACGGCGAGGCGGATGGCCTTGATGCGTTTGATGTCTGCCACAGAGGGGGCTGCCCAGCCTGCGGTGGCACTGACCCAACTGTTGACTACTTGGCTACCTGCGTCGCTGATGCCGTATTGCGCCTTGAGGCTGACCACGTTGTTTGCCAGTTGAGCTTGTTCTATTGAACTGAAGTAGTCCTTCGACATCAAGGAGCCGGATATGACGGAATAGGTGCGTTGAGTCAACGTGCCCAGATCGAAGATGCGCGGATTCGTGCTGTAGGTGCTGGGCCAACCATTTGTCGTCATGTACCCGGCGGGGGGGTTGTAGACGGGCTGCGTTGCAGTGCCCGTCGCCGGGTCGTGTGACAAGATGACACTGTCTGGACTTGCCGCATTCACCGCCGTACCTGTGACGCGTGTCAGTACGCAATTGCCAATATCGTCTGTCAGCCACACGAAGCCGCCAGTAGATGACAGCGCCACTTTGGTGGTGGGCTGCAGATTGGAGGCGGCCGTCCCCGTCGGGTTAGCCACGACGTTTTGCAGCAACGCGTTGCGCACGTTGGCGCGCACAGACGAGCCCCACAACACCGTGATTCTGTCGGATGCGCCAGCTGTGCTACCTCCGTCGATGATCCGCACCGGCGCATTCGGGAAGTTTGGTACCGAACTGCTGGTCGTTCCGTCGCTGATGTAGGTGAAATACGTGGCGCAGGACATGACGTCCGCCGTTGGCATGCCCCAACCTGCGGCGCGAATGTCGCGTTCAATGGTCGAAAGACTGAAGATGCCGTTTTGCTGCGTGTCTGCGCCTGAGGTTGTTGTTCGCTTGACGCCCTCATAGGTCGAAATCACTTGGTAAATGATGACCATGACGACCAGCCCAACGGCCATTCCCACCATGATTTCTATGAGTCCGAATCCGCGCTGACGCCGAAAATGCTGGAGTGATGACATGTTTTTAGCCCTGGATCTGCGTCGCCAGTGTGAAGTTGTGGGGCGAGTTGTCTTGTGGGCTCTGCCAGCAAATCGTGACCGTGACCGTGTTGTTCAGACCCACGACGATTTGTTGCTGGAGGTTGGTTGCGCCGGGCAGAGATCCGAGATTGCTGGCATCGCTCAATCCGCTGATCCAACTGGTAACAATAGGATTGGCGGCGGTGTTGGTACCGTTGGCACACACAGTTGTGTTGCCGGCATTCAACGCATAAGTGGGTACGTTAAAGCGATCTACCCACATCTGCCCTACGATCTGATTTGCGAACAGGCTTGCTTTGGCGCGATAGTCGGCATCGCGCACCATGCGGATGGCGTTTGCCTGAACCCCTACGATACCGAGGATCGCAAAGGAGAAGATCGCAATGGCTACCAATGCTTCGATCAGCATGACGCCACGTTGCGGTCTTTGCGGCCTCGTGCGTACAGTTCTGGTAGATAGCGCTCGCTTCATGAACAGCCTTGAGGGTTGGTTGCCAACGACAACGCGGGATCGCAAAGCCTGACGTCGCCGCCAGGCGCAAGAAGAATCGCCAGTGCCCTTGCCCCAGCGGCTCCCGTGACATCGATACGGCGCACAGCGCTCGCCCCGTTCAATCGGCCCATCCCTGTGAACATGATGTCTGCAGGCATTCCTGCACCAGCCGCAGCTGCGGTGCCTGTGGAGTTGGCTACGCCGATGCGAGCATTTGAAGAACCGGAATTCTCTCGACGGGTCTGAATTGCTTGATTGAAATTGGTGGGTGTCGCCGACAATGCCGACGAAATAGACCAATCCGTGCCACCCGTGGTGGACACACTGTTGGAGGTGTTGGGAAAGTGAAATTGAATGTTTGAATTTCGGCGGATGGCTTCCGCGCGAGCAAGCTGGAGCCCATTTACAACGGATTCAGCCACCGTACGAATCTGCGCATTTCTGATGAAGTCCGTGTAGCTCGGATACGCAAAGGTAAATAGCAACGCAAACAGCGCAACTGCAACCATTAATTCCACCAGCGTGAAGCCTTTGAAGTGCTTGCGCATGACCGGACTCATGGCTTGCGAAGAACCCAGGAGGACTGAGTGCCAGTAAATTTCCAGGCGCAGCTGGCGCAAGTGGTTTGCTGCGTGTTCTGTTGGTCGACGGTGTAAGTAAGACCCGCTACCAAGCCGCCATTCACTGGACTCGCGGTGGCTGTGTAGGCTTGCCCAGTGGTCGTACAGGAATACTGAAAATACTTGCCAACTGGATTTGCAACCCCGCACGGACTGCCAGAGCCGTAGTTGCGGTGGTCTTGGTAGTACTGTTCAAGCTGCGCCCGAAAATCGGAGAGGGTTCGTGGAGCTTCTTGAACTTGGCCGCGGCGCAAGTAATCCGAATAGCTCGGGTACGCAATCGAAGCCAGGATGGCTACGACAGCTACCGTGACCATGAGTTCGATCAGGGTGAAGCCTCGCGAAGCTCTTGGAGCTCGACCGATTCGGGTTGGCATGGGCTGCTGTTTCATCGAAAGACACCTTTCGGCCTCACTGGCCTTGACGCTCAATCTGAGCGACAGTTACAAACGTGGTTTAAGAATGTCTCCAATTGTGTTTTGGCGCAAACCCGCCTGTCTGCCCGAAGTGACCACTCATCGGGCTGGAGTGATCGGCACAATGCTCGAATGACGCCCCGTGCCATGTCTCTTGAGGCGCCTGCTTCCGCCTCAACGGCCACGAACGTGGCGCGTGCAAGTCTCGTCACCTTGCCTTTTCTCTGTCCGCTGGTGAGTGGCCCATCCGTGAATGTCTGGCAGTTGCTTTGCTCATGGGCTTGCGTTGCGCTCCTGCTGTTGTTGAGTGACGCCGGCGGCAACACACTCGGCCGCTGCGTGCTTTTCTGGCTCATGCTCTGCGCTGGTTGCATCGCGGTGTTCCATGGTGACTTTTCGGGATACTGGGTTCCTGCCTGCATCGCGTTGGCGACGGGCGTATTGGCGGCGCTAGTGGGTGCTCGCATGGCGAGCACGGCCGTCCTTGCTGGGGGGATCCTGGCCGCAGGCCTCCTCAGCGCCATCCTCGGCCTGCTCCAGTACTACGGCCTCGCCGAGCCCCTTGTTCCCTGGACCACTTCCCCTGCCCTTGGTCAGGCCTACGGCAACCTTCGTCAGCGCAACCAGTTCGCCACGCTTATCAGCATGGCTCTGATGGCGGCACTTGGGCTATACGCCACGCACGCATCGGCGCGCGCAAGGCGTGGATTGTTGGCATCGGCGGTGCTGCTCCTGATTGCCGCCGCTGCGTCTACATCCCGTACGGGGTTGTTGCAACTGCTGTCCATCGTCGGCGTGGCAAGCTTCATTGCCAGGCGCGAGCGCCGCGGCTGGCGCGTCGAGGCCGATTCACAGATGCAGATACGCTTGCCCCCGCCGCTTCTCCTGTTGTCGACTATTCCGCTCTACTTCGTCATCGCTTGGGCATTACCGCAATGGGCTGGTGGCGGCAGCGGCGGTGTCGAAAGCATGCTCGAGCGCCTGCACACCGGCGCCCCCGACGACCACAGCCGCCTGACCTTGTGGCACAACGTGCTTGAGCTGATCGTTCAGCGCCCTTGGACCGGTTGGGGCTGGGGCGAACTCAGCTTCGCGCACTACAGCACCCACTACACTGGCGTCCGGTTCGTCGAGATCCTGGACAACGCACACAACCTTCCTTTGCACCTGGCCGTGGAGCTGGGCATTCCCGCTGCCGTGCTGATTTGCGGCGGCTTTTTCTGGATGGTGATCCTCGCGAAACCCTGGCGTGAGCGTGATCCCATGCGTCTGATGGCGTGGGGCATGCTGGGTGCGATCGTGCTGCACAGCCTGCTCGAGTACCCGCTCTGGCATGGGCCGTTCCAACTCGTCTTCGGCCTCTGTATGGGCATCCTGTGGCCGGCGGCGGGGCGCGGCTCCGCAACTTGGCCAAAGCCGTCGACACTTGCAGCCGCTGCGTTGTTGTTGGCCGTCAGCTTCGCCAGTTGGGACTACATCCGCGTCAGCCAGATCTACCTCCCGCCCGACGAGCGCCTTCCGGCCTACGAGGAAGACACGCTCGCCAAGATGCGAGGTACGTGGCTGTTCGCGCGCCAGGCGGAGTTTGCGGAACTGACGCTGACCACCGTCACGCCCGCCAACGCGGCCGAGGTGCATGCACTCGCGCAGCGCGTGATTCATTTCTCGCCGGAGCCGCGCGTCATCGTCAAGCTGATCGAAAGCGCCGAGCTGCTCGGGCTGGAGGACGAAGCCAGGTTTCAGGCGGAGCGTTTCAGCGACGCTTTTCCGAAGGAATTCGCGCATTGGCTGAAAGACGCGCAGCCGAGCGGCGCCGCCACAGCATCGCCGCAATGACCGTGTGCGGCCGCGGCGTGCGCAGCCGGGGGCCGTTCAGTCGGGGCGTCCCACAGCCCAGCTTCCCGACTTCCCCCCATGCTTCTCCACCACATGCACATCCGTGATCCGCATCCCCCGGTCCACTGCCTTGCACATGTCATAGATCGTCAGCAGCGCCACCTGCACCGCGGTCAGCGCTTCCATCTCCACCCCCGTCGGCCCGACGGTCTCGACCGTTGCCGTGCAAGCCACCTGCGGCGTACCACCGGCATCGGCCAAGGCAAATGCAACAGCCACCCGCGTCAGCGCCAGCGGATGGCACAGCGGAATCAGGTCGCTCGTCTTCTTCGCCGCCTGGATCCCCGCGATGCGCGCGATGCCGAGCACATCGCCTTTCTTCGCCGTCCCCGATTCGATCAGCGCCAGCGTGGCCGCCTGCATCTCGATGCGTCCCGTGGCGACAGCCACGCGGTGGGTGGCGGGCTTGCCGGCGACGTCGACCATGTGGGCCTGGCCCTGGGCGTCGAAATGGGTGAGTGTGCTCATGGGTGAACGATCGGGTGTGAAGAGGCATCATACGAGCCCGAGCCACTGACGAGGAATGCCGCGCTTGACTCCACAACGCCCCCGAAAAAGCCAGCTGACGCCCACCCTTCGTTCGCTGTACGCTACTTTTTTGATAGCTTCGCAGCTCCTGTTGCCAACGCCCGCGCTGGCGCAGATGCAGGTGCTCCCCGGCATGGGCGACGGCGGCGAGATGACGGCCAGTGCGGAACGCCATCTCGGTGACCAGATCGCCCGCGAGCTGTACCGCGACACGGACTACATCGACGACCCGGTGATCGCCGCCTATGTGCAGGAGATCTGGCAGCGCCTGCTGGCGGCGGCGCGCACCCGCGGCGAACTCACGCCCGAGCTCGACGAACGCTTCGCCTGGACGATCCTGCTGGGCCGCGACCGCAACATCAACGCCTTCGCGCTGCCTGGCGGCTACCTGGGGCTGAACCTCGGCCTGGTGGCCGCGGTGGGCAGCCGCGACGAGCTGGCGACGGTGCTCGGGCACGAGCTGTCGCACGTCACGCAGCGCCACATCGCGCGCATCATGGACAAGCAGGGCAAGCAGATGCCGCTGATGATCGCGGGCCTGATCCTCGGGATGATCGCCGCTGGCAAGAGCCGCAGCGGCGACGCCGGCCAGGCGGTGATCATGGGCAGCCAGGCGCTCTTCGCGCAGAACCAGCTGAACTTCTCGCGCGACATGGAGCGCGAGGCCGACCGCATCGGCTTCGGCGTGATGACGCAGGCCGGCTTCGCCCCGCAGGGCGCGGCCGCGATGTTCGAGAAGCTGCAGTACGCCTCGCGCCTGAACGACAACGGCTCCTTCCCCTACCTGCGCAGCCACCCGCTGACCACCGAGCGCATCTCCGACATGCAGGGCCGCTTCCAGTTCCGCATGGACACCACGCCGCCGCTGCCGCTGGCGATGGACCACGCCATGATCGCCTCGCGCGCCCGCGTGCTGACGCGGCCCGGCGTCGACGTGCTGCGGGTGTGGGTCGATGCGGCCTCCAGCGGCGAGTTCGCCAAGAGCACGCCCGCCCAGCAGGCCGGCACGCTCTACGCGGCGGCGCTGTCGGCCAGGGAGATGCGCGACTACAAGACGGCGCGCGCGATGGTCGAGCGCCTGCTTGCGCGCACGGCGGAGAACCCGGCCGCGGCGAAGCAGGCGCGCTGGCTCGGCGCGGAGATCGAACTCGCCGCGGGCGCCGCGCCCAAGGCGGCCGCGCTGCTCGACGCCAAGTCGAAAGAGCGCCCCGAGATGCTGCTGTCCGCCGAAGCCGCCACGGCCATGCGCCAACCGGCGCCGATGATCCCGGTGCTGCGCGATTGGGTGGCCGCGAATCCGCGCGACGCGACGGTGTGGCACGCGCTGGGCAACCTGTACGGCGCCGAGAACGACACGCTGCGCGCGGTGCGTGCCGATGCCGAGGCGAACGTCGCGATCCTCGACTACCCCGCCGCGCGCGACCGCTTCAAGGCCGCGCAGGAAATCATCCGGCAGTCGAAGGTGGTCGATCACTACGAGGCGTCGATCGTCGACACCCGCGCGCGCGCCGTGGAAGTGCTGGTGAAGGAGCAGGCGGCGGAGCCGCCGCTGAAGTAGCCGCCGGGCGCGCGCTCAGCGCTTGGACAGCAGTCCGCCCAGCGCGGACTCGATCACCAGTCCCAGCAGCGAGTACAGCAGCGAGCCGAGCAGCGCGGCCATGAAGCCGTTGACGTGGAAGCCGCCGAGCAGGCCCGACGCGGCCCAGAACAGCAGTGCGTTGATCACGAACAGGAACAGCCCGAGCGTGACGATGGTGACGGGCAGCGTCAGCACCACCAGCACCGGCCGCACGATCATGTTGAGCAGGCCGATGACCGCGGCCGCGATCAGCGCGGAGCCGAAGCTGTTGACCTGGACGCCGCTGTAGAGATAGGCCACCGCCAGCAGCGCGACGGCGCTGAGCAGCCATTTGAGGATGATGCGCATGCGGCTCAGGATACCGCAGGGCTCCCAAAACAACGAGCCCCGGCGTGTTGCCACGCCGGGGCTCGTCGAGACGGGGTTTCCTGTCTCAGGCGGGTCGCTGCGCTCACGCGCAGCACAACATCACTCCGCCAGCTCGTTCGCCATGACCAGCAGCGCGCCCATGCCCATCACGGCACCGGGAAAGGCCCAGCCCGACTGGTGGGCGGGCTTCTGGTCGGGCGTGACGGGTTCGAGGTCGACACCGATCTTCGGGCGGCGCGCATCGACCACGTGCGCTGCGGCGTGCTCGCGCTTGAGCTGCGCCGTGAGTTCGGCGAGCGGGCCCTTGGCCAGCACCGGGGTGACCTCGCCGCCGTTGCGTTCCAGCAGCGGCAGCATCTGCGCCTGCACCTTGCTGAACCACTTGGCGCGCCAGTTCTCGCGCGCGCTGTGGCTCACCCACTTGCTGATGCGATGCGTCATGCGAGGCGCACAGCACACGAGCACCCAATGGCGCGCCACCACGCTGTTCGCGTCGGGCGCAAGTTCGGCGAACTGCTCGCTGGCGTACACGGCGTCGTCGACGTAAAGAATGATCTTTTCCATGGTGTGCTCCTTCGGATAGTTAGAGTGACAGAGACTGCGCGGGACAGGAAGTTTCCGGGGTGCGACGCCGGCTCAGCCGGTCGTCACCGCCGTTTCGGGCTTGTTGCGGGCGTTGCGTGCGGCCACCCACTTGCCCAGGGCCAGCACCAGCAGTGCACCGGCGATACCGGCGCCGTACTTGATCACGTCGGTCTGCGGCACCTTCGGCACCCAGGTCCAGGCAGCGGCGTTGGCCAGTGCCGGGTCAGACACGGCCATCGTGCCGGCGATCCAGCCGAGCAGCATGCCGCCCAGCGTGATGATCATCGGGAACTTGTCCATCAGCTTGATCACCAGCTGGCTACCCCACACGATGATCGGGATGCTCACGAGCAGGCCGAAGATCACGAGCGGCATCTGGTGGCCTTCGCCTGCGCCTTGCGCAGCGCCGGCAATGGCGATGACGTTGTCCACGCTCATCACGAGGTCGGCAATGATCACGGTCTTGACGGCGCCCCACAGCTTGTCGCTGCCGGTGATGTTGCCGTGCGCGTCGTCATGCTCGGGGGCCAGCAGCTTCACGCCGATCCACACCAGCAGGATGGCGCCGACCAGCTTCAGGAACGGAATGGCCAGCAGCGTGAGCGCGAAGAAGATCAGGATGACGCGCAGGATGATGGCGCCGGCGGTGCCCCAAAGAATGCCCTTGGTGCGTTGTGCGGGCGGCAGCTTGCGGCAGGCCAGTGCGATGACGACGGCGTTGTCGCCACCGAGCAGGATGTCGATCATGATGATCTGACCGACAGCGACCCAGAACTCCGGGGTCATGAACAGTTCCATAGATTCCTCTTTGTCTTCGCGCCCCTGCCTCGCCCATTCAGGGGTGACGACGGAAGGCGCATACCGATGCGTTTCGATTCATCCCATGCGGGAGGGTCGAAAGCGAGGAATGAAGGCCGGGATGACACCGGGGACTCGCGAACGCTTCGACCAAACCTGCACAGGTTCAAATCGAAGGTCTCGCTCGACAGCGCCCGCGCAGGTGCGCATGCGTTGTCCGACAGGCCGGAAGTGTTTTGCTTCGTATTGACGACCTGACGATTCGCGCTGCCGTGGACAGCGGTCGGGAGCTACTCCCCTTCGTGGGCGGAATTAGAGCATCGAAGCCCGCGCAGGCGCAATCTAAAGTTTTCAGGGTCTTGAAGAGAACGCTCTGGAAACGCTGATGAACAGTGCGTGTGGCGCTCTTGTTTTAATAGCAATCTTGTCCCTTCGGCGCTTCGGGACATTGCCGGACTATGATCGCCGTCCGCTGTTTTTTCACGTTCCATGGCCGCCATACACATCACCGACATCGAGGCCGCCATCAACCACTGGCGCGAGAAGACGCCTTCGCCCGACGGCGTCACGCTCGGCCCCGAATTGCGCGCGCTGGCCGAGGTCTACGCGCTCATGGTCTTCCACCACGAGGACGAGGTCGACGAGGTCGGCTTTCCCCCCAAGGCGTGGGCCGCCTGGATGGCCTGGTACGAGAGCACGCCCGACACGCCGTGCATCGCGATCTGCTCCACCAGCCAGGGCGACGACGAATGCAAGGGCTGCGGCCGCAGCTTCGACGAGGTGCAGTTGTGGCCCGCCATGACGCCGGTCGAAAAGCGCGTCACGTGGCGCCGCATCACGATGGAAGACACGGCCTGGCGCTTCAACCGCTATGCCGAACGGGCCCGCGAGGCCCGCGAAGAAGATGCGCCCGTGCCAGCTGCCGAGCCGGAGCCCGAGTTCGACCCCGACGACGAAAAGAACGGGGCACCCTGACCATGCGCCGCCTTGCGCAAGCGCCCAACCTCGCCATCGCGACCGTGTGGGCGCACGCGCTTCGCGAGGAGGGCGTGGCCGCCACGGTGCAGCGCGAGTTCCTCGGCGCGGTCATGGGCCAGTTGCCGCCCGACCAGTGCCTGCCCGAGATCTGGATCGACGACGAGAGCCAGTACGAGTTGGCCAAGCAGTTGCTGCACGAGTTGCAGCACCGCCCGCAGCGCAACTGGCTGTGCGTGTGCGGCGAGCAGGTCGAAGGCGGCTTCGAGCAGTGCTGGCAGTGCGGCGAAATGATGCCGGCCGCCTGACGGCCCGGGCTTACTTCCAGCGCAGCAGCTCGACGTCGATGCTGTTCGTGCCGTCGCCCAGCGTCAACGTGTTTTCCTGGATCGTCGCCTGCAGCTGCATGCTGCGCTGCGCGAGCGCGGCCAGCGCCTGCGAGGCGCTGGTCGGCACGCGGTAGACCTTGAGGTTCTGCGGCCGCGTGAGCTTGTTCTCGATGCCGCGCCACCAGATCTCGGCCGCGTGGTTGAAGCAGTAGACGATCACCTCGTCCGCCTTGCCGCAGGCCTTGATGATGGGCTTGTCTTCGGGTTGGCCGACTTCGATCCAGATCTTCACTTCGCCCGTGAAGTCGCGCAGCCAGACGTCGGGCTCGTCCACGTTGGACAGGCCCGCGCCGAAGGCCAGCGTGCCGTCGCCCTGGCAGACGTCCTGCAGCTGGTGTGCATTGAGCGCGAGCGCCACGAGCCGGATCATCATCCGTTCGTCGGTCTCGCTGGGGTGGCGCGCCAGGGTCAGCGCATGGTCGGCGTAGTAGCCGTGGTCGATGTCGGCCACCGCGAGGGTGGCCTTGAAGATGGTGGATTTGAGGGCCATGGGTGCGCGAGTTTAGGCCCGATGCCCACTCGCGCCCATTCGCGAGCCCTCTGGGGTCAGAACGCCACCGACGCCTGCAGGTACACCGTGCGCGGCTGGCCCACGTACTTGCCGCCGTTGTTGTCCACCGAGCGGTTGAAGTAGCGGCGGTCGAACAGGTTCTTCACGCCCACGGCCACCTTCAGGTTGCTCATGTTCTTGCCGAAGTCGTACGCCGCGCGCAGGTTCATCGTCGCGTAGCCCGGCACGTTGCCCAGGCGACCGGTCGAGTCTTCGATCGTCACGTACGTCGCGCCGTCGTCCGGCGAACCCGGCGAGCGCTGCTTCGACTGCGCGTACACGTCGGCATTGAAGGTCCACGGGCCGCGCTCGTAGCGCGCGCCCAGCGTGGCCACCTGGCGCGAGTAGAACGGCAGGTCGCGCCCGGCGAAGGCGCCGGCCTTCGAGGTGGCCTGCGTGTACGTGTAGGTTCCGGAGACCGACAGGCCCTTGAGCGACGGACTCAGGTCGGCCAGGTCGTAGCGCAGCGCCGACTCCAGCCCGCGGTGGCGCGTGGCGCCCAGGTCGGTCCACTGGCCCACGTCGCCGGTGATGGAGCGCGCCAGCTGCAGCTCCTTGTCGAAGTTGATGTTGAACAGCGTCAGCTCGCCGCTCCAGGCCTCGCCCTTGTAGTGCGTGCCGATCTCGTAGGTCTTCGCCTTCTCGGGGTGCAGGCTGGTGGTGGACTGCGCGAGCTGGGCGTACTGCTGCGGGCCGAACGACACGCCGGCATTCGCGAACAGCGACCAGCGCTCGCTCATGCGGTAGAGCACCGACAGCGTCGGCAGCACCTCGTTGGAGTCGATCTTCGGGTAGATCGCATTGGTGATGCGGTTGTTCGCCACGGTGAACACGTCGTTGTGCGAGCGGAAGGATTCGTAGCGCACGCCGGGCGTGACCGTCCAGTTGCCGAAGTCGATCCGGTCGTCGATGTAGACGGCGTGCGCCACCGTGCCGCCCTTGCTGGTCTGGTACGGGGCCTGGGTGCGGGTGTAGGCGTTCTCGGCAGGCGACGGCGTGTAGTAGCCGGTGCGCGCCGCCACCTCGGAGGCTTCTTCCCGGAGGTAGCGCAGGCCCACGCTGACTTCCTGCACCACGCTGCCCGAATCGAACAGGCGCGAGTAGCGGGGCTCCACGGCAAAGGTCTTGTAGTTGCGCGGCGCGGTGGTCAGGCGGCGCTTGCCGGCGCTGGTGCCGGTGCCTTCCTGCTCGAGGTAGCTGCTGCGGTACGAGTCCGTGTAGTAGCTCAGCATCTCGAACTTGTTCACGCCGTCGTTGTGCGTGTACTTGAGCGAGCCGTCGGTGCGGCGGCCCGTGAACTCGTCGAAGGGGCGGTCCGACTGGAACGGTTTGGCCGCGAACTGCGCCGTCGTCAGGCCGCCGGGCATGGTGCCCTTGCCTTCGAAGTGATGCAGCGTGATCGCGACGTCGTCGGTCTTCGAGATGCGGTAGGCGCCCTTGAGCATCAGGTCGTCGATGCTGGTGTGGTCGTTGCTCTGCCGGAAGCCGTCGCCGTGCGTGCCCGAGTACAGCAGCGCGAGGCCCAGCCCGTTCTCGCTGGTGCCGCCGATGAACAGGTTGGGCGTGGTCTTGAGGCCGCCGCCATGGCTGGCGCTTTCGACGCCCACGCTGGCTTCGGCCGCAAATTGCCTGGGGATCGCGCGCGACACGAAGTTGATGATGCCGCCCACGTTCTGGGGGCCGTAGCGCACCGAGCCCGCGCCGCGTACCACGTCGACCGCCTCGAGGTTGCCCAGCGACAGCGGCGCCAGCGACAGCTGCGGCTGGCCGTAGGGCGCGTACGCCAGCGGCACGCCGTCCAGCAGGATGGTCGAGCGCGGCGACAGGCGTGAGGTCAGGCCCCGCACGCCCACGTTCAGCGAGATGTCGCTGCCGCCGGTGCCGTTGCTCTCTTGCACCTGCACGCCGGGCACCTGGCGCAGCACGTCGCGCACGCTGGACGTGCCGCTTTCCTGGATCTGCTTGCGCTCGATGATGGTCCGCGCGCCGGCGTGCTCGAGCACCTTGGTTTCGCTGGGGCTGCCGAGCCAGTCGCCGGTGACGGTGATGGCCTCGAGCGATTTCGATGGGTCGGCCGCGGGCTGCGCCTCGGCGGCGAAGCCCTGCAGGCTCAGGGGAAGCAGCGCCAGGGCCAAGGCCGTGCGCCGGTGTCGGTGTCGGTGTCGGTGTTTGTGCGAGATCAAGGAAACCCTCTTTTATGTTGTCGAGCGAATGTGTCGTCGTGTCTGCGCGCGCCGCCGCTCGGCGCGCCGGCGCCACCAGAGCCACACGCCGCTCAGGCCCAGCCCGCCCAGCGCCAGCCCCAGCACCACGGTGAGCGCCTGGTGCAGCAGGCCGCCCAGCACGCCGGTGTGCAGCGGATAGATCACCGCCACCGCGCCGGTGCCGGTGTCGAGGTCCTGCCACTTGCGCGCGGCGAGCACCTCGCCGGTCACCGGGTTGAGCCACACCGAGCCGATGCCGTTCGGGTGCGGGTCGTCGGCGAGCCGGAAGCGCACGCGCATCGGCCGGCCGGCCTTGCCGGGCACCTGGATGTAGCCGATGGGCTGGCCCGGGTAGGCTTGCTGCGCGCGGGCCACGAGGTCGTCCAGCGGCAGGCGCGGGCCGGTGGCGGCGCCCTTGGCGATCGCCGGCGGCTTCACCGGCTGCTGCCCGGCCACGCCGGAGATGAAATTGCCCAGCGGCCGCCACGCCATGTAGGCGCCCGTGGCCACCGGCACCGCAATCAGCAGCCCGAGCACCGCGCCGCCCGTGCGGTGCAGGTCGAACAGCCCGCGCTGCAGCCCGCGGTCGAGCACGATGCGCAGCGACGGCGGCCAGCGCGCCGGCCACCACAGCACCACGCCCGTGACCAGCAGGAGCAGGTAGGCCAGCGCCACGAAGGCCAGGATGCCCTTGCCCGTGCCGTCCAGCAGCAGGCTGCTGTGCAGCTCGAAGAGCAGGTTGTAGGCGTCCTCGTGCGTGCCGCGCCGGCCCTGCTCCGCGCCGGTGGCGGGGTCGAGGTACAGCGTGCCCTCCCACTTGCCGCGCACCAGCACCCAGAGCGTGTCGGTGGGCTGGCGCGGCGGGCGCAGCGTGAAATTGGCGTCGGGGCCGAACTCTGCGGCCAGCCGCTGGCGCAGCGGCTCCAGCAGCGGTGCCGGCCGTGTGGCCGCGGCGCCCTTACCCGCGCAGCCGTTACCCGCGGAACGGGCGACGAAGAGGTCTTCGTGCGTGTAGCGGTCGAGCGGCAACGCCACCACCAGCACCGCGCCAAGCAGTGCCGTGAGGGCGAGGACCGGGCCGAGCGTGAGGCCGGTCCAGCGGTGAATCCTGAGCCAGAAGCGTCTCGAAGGCGCGCGCATGACCAACTAAGGGACGGCGAGTCCCTGGGGCGTGTTGCTGGCTGGCGCCCGCGCGGGCGTTGGCTGGAAAGGTGTGCGGCCGACGTGAAACAGCCGCCCTCAGGCGGCTGGTGTATCGGTACACGAAGCCTTAAATTCTACTGGCGAGTTCCGCGGCCTTGCCCACGTAGCTGGCCGGCGTCATGGCCAGGAGGCGGGCTTTTTCCTCGTCCGGGATCTCCAGCGAGCGGATCAGCCCGTGCAGCGCCTCGGCCGTCACGGTCTTGCCGCGCGTCACTTCCTTGAGCTGTTCGTAGGCGCCCTGCACGCCGAAACGGCGCATCACGGTCTGGATCGGCTCGGCCAGCACTTCCCACGAGGCGTCGAGGTCTTCGGCCAGCGCTTCCTCGTTGAGTTCCAGCTTGCCCAGGCCGGTGGCCAGGCTCGCATAGGCCAGCGCGGCGTAGCCGAAGGCCACGCCGATGTTGCGCAGCACCGTGCTGTCGGTCAGGTCGCGCTGCCAGCGGCTGATGGGCAGCTTCTCGCTCAGGTGGCGCAGCACCGCGTTGGCCAGGCCCAGGTTGCCTTCGGCGTTCTCGAAGTCGATCGGGTTGACCTTGTGCGGCATCGTCGAGGAGCCGATCTCGCCCTTCTTCAGGCGCTGCTTGAAGTAGCCCAGGCTCACGTAGCCCCAGATGTCGCGCGAGAAGTCGACCAGGATCGTGTTGGCGCGGGCCACCGCGTCGAACAGCTCGGCCATGTAGTCGTGCGGCTCGATCTGGATGCTGTACGGCTGGAAGCTCAGGCCCAGGCCCAGCGGCGCGGGCGTCTCGATCACCTTCTTGCTGAAGGCTTCCCAGTCGAAGTCGGGCCAGGCGGCCAGGTGGGCGTTGTAGTTGCCGACCGCGCCGTTCATCTTGCCCAGCAGCTGCACCGAGGCGATCTGCGCGCGGGCCTTCGACAGGCGCACCGCCACGTTGGCGATTTCCTTGCCCACCGTGGTCGGGCTGGCGGTCTGGCCGTGCGTGCGCGAGAGCATCGACACGTTGGCGAACTGGTGCGCCATTTCGCGCAGCTTGGCGATCAGGCCGTCGATGGCCGGCAGCATCACCTTTTCGCGCGCGGCCTGGATCTGCAGGGCGTGGCTGGTGTTGTTGATGTCTTCGCTGGTGCAGGCGAAGTGCACGAACTCGGCGGCGGCCAGCAGCTCGGGCCGGGCTTCGAACTTGGACTTGATCCAGTACTCGACGGCCTTCACGTCGTGGTTGGTGGTCTTCTCGATCTCCTTGATGGCCAGTGCGTCGGCCTCGGAGAAGTGGGACACGAGGCCCATCAGGTACTTGCGGGCGCCGCCCGTGAGGGGCTTGAATTCGGCGAAGCCGCAGTCGGACAGCGCAATGAACCACGCCACCTCGACTTGCACGCGCCGGTGCATATAGCCCTGCTCGCTCA
The DNA here is from genome assembly GCF_900112425.1 of Variovorax sp. OK212. Lineage (GTDB taxonomy): Bacteria > Pseudomonadota > Gammaproteobacteria > Burkholderiales > Burkholderiaceae_C > Variovorax. Next base: position 292,522 of record NZ_FOLP01000005.1, read on the forward strand.
TCAGCGGGCGAAGCGCCGCGAGTTTGGCCGCATAGCGGCCGTCAAGGGGGGAGAGGGCGGAAACGGTGGAAAAGCTCATGCCTCAATTTTAGGCGGCCGGCGGTCCGTGGGGCGGTACCGACACATTGGGTACTGTTTTGGGGCTCCGGTTTTCCCGTTCACCTAAAATGACTATTAACAAACGTAGCCATTGCTTAGGGAGAGAGCCTTCATGAAACTGATCGGATCCGCCGCCAGCCCGTATGTGCGCAAGGTGCGCGTGGTGCTGGCCGAAAAGCGGCTCGATTACCAGTTCGTGATCGAAGACGTCTGGTCTGCCGACACCACGATCTCCAGCTCGAACCCGCTCGGAAAAGTGCCTTGCCTGATCATGGAAGGCGGCGAGGCGATGTTCGACTCGCGCGTGATCGTCGAGTACCTCGACACCCTGTCGCCCGTCGGCAAGCTGATTCCGCAACAGGGCCGCGAGCGCGCCGAGGTCAAGACCTGGGAAGCGCTGGCCGACGGCGTCATGGACGCCGGCGTGCTCTGGCGCCTGGAAGCCACCTGGACCGGCCGCAACGACGGCGAGCGCAGCGCCGCCTGGATCGAGCGCCAGCGCGCCAAGGTGGAAGACGGCGTTGCCGCCATGGCCAAGGGCCTGGCCGACAAGCCCTTCTGCAGCGGCATCCACCTGAGCCTGTCGGACATCGCGGTGGGTTGCACGCTCGGCTGGCTGAACCTGCGCTTCCCCGAAATCGACTGGCGCGGCGACCACAGCAACCTGGCGAAGCTGTACGACAAGCTGATGCTTCGGCCCAGCTTCATCGATACGAAGCCGTGAAACCGTGAAGCCATGAAAAAAGCGCCGCAAGGCGCTTTTTTCATTTCAGGGCTCGGCTCAAAGCCCCGTGAACCGCGCCACCGCCGGAAAGTACAGCCGGTAGGGCAGCAGCCGCATCAGCTTCATCCAGAAGGTGAAGCGGCGCGGAAAGTGGATCTCGAAGTCGCCCCGGCGCCAGCCTTCGAGCATCGCCTCGGCCGCCTTGTCTGGCGTGATCAGCGCCGGCATCCTGAAATCGTTCTTCGCCGTGAGCGCCGTGTCGACGAAGCCCGGCTGCACCAGGCTCACGCCGATGCCGCGCGCGTGCAGGTCGACGTACAGCACCTCCGCCAGGTTGGTCAGCGCTGCCTTGGTCGGCCCGTAGGCCAGGCTCTTGGGCAGCCCGCGGAAGCCGGCCACGCTGCCCGTGATGGCAATGTGCCCCGCGCCGCGCGCCACGAAACCGGGCAGCACCATCGCCAGCACGTTGAGCGCGCCGACGTAGTTGACCTGCTGGTGCGCCAGCATCGTCTCGAGCGCGAAGGCGTCCGCGCGCAGCGCGTCGTAGGTGGCGGCGTTGTGCAGCACGAAGTCGACGGTGCCCGTGGCCGCGAGCAACCGTGCGTGCGCGGCGGCCACCGCGGCGGCGTCGCGCACGTCCAGCGGCAGCACGATCACGCGCGGCGGCTGGCCGGCCTCGTTGTGCGGCGCCGCCAGTTCCTCGAGCGCCTCGCCGTTGCGCGCCGACACCGCCACCCGCGCGCCGCGTGCCAGCAGCGCCAGCGCCGTGGCGCGGCCGATGCCCGAGGAAGCGCCGACGATCCACGCCGTCTTGCCGTGCCAGTCGGTCAGCGGCGGATTGAGTGGTTTCAAGGAGAGACTTTCGGAATCGGCAACGGCGCGGCAGCAGCCGACGCAGCGGCAGCCGCGGGCCGGATCACCAGCGCCCACAGCGCCAGCCCCGCCGCCACCTTGAGCACGCAGGGCAGCAGGCAGTAGGCCAGCGAGAGCGCCTGCAGCGCGGTGCCGTCGCGCGCGCCGGGCGCGTAGCCCGCCAGCCCGAGCAGCGGCAGCGCCAGGCCTGCGGCCAGCGCGAGGTTGAGCTTGGTCGCGAAGTTCCACCAGCCGAAGTAGGCGCCGGCGTGCGGCTGGTCGCCGGCCTCGGCGATGAGACCGGCCAGCAGCGCGCCCGGCAGCACCAGGTCGGAGCCGATGGCAAAACCGGAGAGCGCGCAAACGATGAGAAACGGCACCGCGTCGCCCGCGCCCATGGCGCCGGCCCAGGCGAACACCGCCACCGACATGCACATGCCGCCCAGCCAGCACCGCGCCAGCCCGAAGCGCCGCACGAGCCGCAGCCAGGCCGGAATCGACGCCGCCGCCATCACGAAGTAGAGCCCGAGGAAGGCCGGCTCCAGCGAGGCCGGCGCCTGGAGCCGGTCTTGCACGAAGAACAGCACCAGCGTGGCCGGCACCGCGCTCGCGATGCCGTTGAGCACGAACACCGCCAGCAGCCGGCGGAACGCGGGGCGGCGCAGCGGCAGGCGCAGGTCGACCGGCGCGTGGAGGGCCTTGTCGTCGCGCGCCGGGCGCGGCGCGCGCGTCCACAGCAGCCAGCCGACGGCCAGCAGCACGCCGAACACCGCGACCATCGCGGGCAGCCCCGCCACCGTCGGAATGACCGAGGCCAGCACCACGCCCACCAGCCCCATGCCTTCGCGCCAGCCGACGATGCGCCCGCGCTGCAGCGCGTCGCCGCCGAGCATGGCGCCCCACGACTGGTGCGCGATGCTCAGCATGCTGTAGCCCGCGTAGGTCAGCGCCAGCAGCACGGCTGCCGCCGCCAGCAGCGCGCCGTGGTGCACAGGGTCGACCAGCAGCTGCGGAAAGAACAGCAAGGCGAACCCGAGCAGCAGCAAGCCTGCCGCCACGGCACCGGCGCCCAACACCGCCCGCGGCGAGCGCGCATGCAGCCGGTCGCTGAGCCGCCCGAGCAGCGGGTCGGTCAGCGCATCGAGCAGCCGCGCGCCGAGCAGCACCGCGCCCAGCGTGGCCAGCGGCACGCCGAAGGCGCGCGCGTAGTGGTTGGGCAGCAGCACGTACAGCGGCAGCGCGACGAACGCGAGCGGCAGCCCGAGCAGCCCGTAGCGCAGGCCGTCGAGGGTTCCGAAGGAAGGCGCGGGCGGGGCGGAGGACGCGGAGGGGGAAGACGGCACGGAAGGCACGGAAGACCGCGCGTTTCTAGCGCTTGCGCAGCGTGTACTGCACCACGTCGATGTTGGCCTGCGAGAACGCCGCCTCGCAGTAGGCCAGGTAGAACTCCCAGATGCGCATGAAGCGCTCGTCGAAGCCCTGCTGCAGGATGTGGCCGCGCTGCGCCAGGAAGCTCTCGCGCCAGCGGCGCAGCGTCTCCGCGTAGTCGGTGCCGAAGGCGAACTCGTCCACCACCTCCAGCCCCGCGGCCTCGGCCTCGCGGCGGAACTCGCGCGGGCACGGCAGGCAGCCGCCCGGGAAGATGTACTGCTGGATGAAGTCGGTCGAGTCGATGTAGCGGTCGAACAGCTGGTCGTCGATCACGATGCTCTGCACGCAGGCGCGCCCGCCCGGCTTGAGCAGCCGGCTCACGCTCTGGAAGTAGGTCGGCCAGTATTCGCGGCCCACTGCTTCCACCATCTCGATGGAGCAGATGGCGTCGAAGGGCGCGTCGGCGATGTCGCGGTAGTCCTGCAGGCGCAGGTCGGTGCCCATGCCGGCGGTGCGTTGCCGGGCGAAGGCGAGCTGCTCGGTCGACAGCGTCACGCCGGTCACCGAGGCGCCGAAGTCGGTGGCGGCCATCTCGGCCAGCGCGCCCCAGCCGCAGCCGATCTCCAGCACGCGGTCGCCGGGCTGCACGCCCGCCAGCTCGAGCGCGCGGCGCACCTTGGCACGCTGCGCCTCGGGCATCGGCCTGGACAGGTCGCCCTCGAACCAGGCCGACGAATAGTTCATCGTCTCGTCGAGCCAGAGCTTGTAGAAGGCATTGCCCAGGTCGTAGTGCGCGTGGATGTTGCGCGAGCTGCCGGCCTTGCTGTTGCGGTTCATCACGTGCCGCACGCGGTACAGCAGGCGGCCGAACCAGCTGCCGTACACCACGTCCTCGATGGCGCGGCGGTTGGCGATGAACACCTTCAGCAGCTCGGTGAGGTTGGGCGTGGTCCAGTCGCCGGCGATGTAGCTCTCGGCGAAGCCGATGTCGCCCGACTTGAGCGCGGCCTTGCAGGCGTTCCAGTTGCGCAGCGTGAGCGAGGCCGTCGGGCCGCTGCCCGGCGTGGCGCCGAAGTGGCGCACCGAGTCGTCGGGCAGGCGCACGGTGAGCGACCCGTAGGCCAGCCGCTGCAGCAGGCCGAGCACGGTGCGCGCGGCGCCGGGTGCGTCCTGCGGGAGCGAAAAGCGGGAGGCCGTGGTCGTAGAGGTCATGGATTCGCCTGCTGCTGGTTGTCGCGTGAAACGAAATGGGTGGGCGGCGCCGGCTTGGCGACGAAGGGCACGCGCTTGAGCCAGAGCCTGGCGGCCTGCCAGTGGATGCGCGCGATCAGCCCGAAGGTCATGGCGGGGTAGCGCCACAGGGCGCGCCGCACGCTGGCCGCGCTCATCGGCACGAGTTCGCCGCTCACGCTGGTCTGCAGCAGCGGGCCCTCGGCGTCGTCGTGGTCGATGCGCACCGCGGTGCGCGTGAGGTCGGCGTCGACGAAGAAGCGGAAGCGATAGCCGCCGGCGACTTCGCAGAACGGCGAGACGTGAAAGGCCTTGGTCGCCTTGAACTCGGCGCCGTACACGGGGCGATCGAGCAGGTAGCAGTGGCGTTCGCCGAAGGTGTTGTTCACCTCGACCACGATGGCGCGCAGCACGCCTTCGGGTGTGTGGCAGTACCAGAAGCTCACCGGCTTGAAGGTGTAGCCGAACACGCGCGGATAGCAGTGCAGCCAGGCCTCGCCGGTGGCGTCGTGGATCCGGTGGGCCGCCAGCAGCTCGTCGAGCCAGGCCAGCGCGCCGCCTCGTTCGCTCGCGCGGCCGTCGCCGTGGTCGACGTCGTGGAAGGACAGCGCGGCGCGGCGGTTGAGCGCCACCGCGTCGCTGCCGCGAGCCCGCAGCGCGCGCATCGGCAGCATCAGGAAGTAGGTCGGGTAGACGAAGGCGTTGCGCGCCGGGCGCAAGCGCGTGTGGCGCACCTCGCCAAAGCCCATCAGCGGGGTCGGCATCGGCGCCGGGGTCATACCAGCGCGCTCCCCATGGCGCCGAGCGGTGCGTCCTGGCCCGCCAGGCGCGCGCGCAGGCCCTTGGCCGCGGCCAGCCCGGCCTTCAGGCCGTCCTCGTGGAAGCCGTAGCCCATCCACGCGCCCGCGAACCAGGTGTTGTTGCGGCCTTGCAGCAGCGGCACCTCGCCTTGCGCGCGGATGGCGGCAAGGTCGAGCACCGGGTGGTCGTAGTCGTATTCGGCCATGACCTGACTACGCTGGATCTCGCGCACCGGATTCAACGACACGACGACCGGTTGCGCCCACGGCAGCGGCTGCAGCTTGTTGAGCAGGTAGTGCAGGCAGACGCGGCCGGCCTCGCGCTCGCCGGCGGGCGCGCGCTCGTAGTTCCATGCGGCCCAGGCCGATGGGCGCTGCGGCAGCACGGCGGCGTCGGTGTGGAGCACGGCATGGTTCGCCTGGTAGCGGATCGCGCCCAGCACGGCGGCCTCGGCCGGGCTGGCGTCGCCGAGCATGGCGAGCGACTGGTCGGAATGGGTGGCCAGCACCACGTGGTCGAAATGCTCGGTGCCGCCGTCGGTGGTCACGTGCACGTCGACGCCCGAGCGGCCGATGCGGCGCACGGGGGTGTTCAGGCGCAGGTTGGCGTGTCCGGCGGCCAGGCCGGCGACGATCTTCTCGACGTAGTTCCGCGAGCCGCCGCTCACCGTGCGCCATTGCGGCCGGTTGGCGATCTGGATCAGGCCGTGGTTGTGGCAGAAGCGGATCATGGTGGCGACCGGGAACGCCAGCATCTGCGTGGTCGAGCAGCTCCAGATGCAGCCCATCATGGGCAGGAAGTACCAGTCGCGAAAGGCCGTGCCGAAGCGGTGGGCGTCGAGGAACTCGCCCAGCGGCTGGGCCAGTTCGCCTTCGGTGCCGGCCTGGGCGATGCGCGTGGTCAGGCGGTTGAAGCGGATCAGGTCGCCGAGCATGCCGACGAAGCGGCCGTCGAACAGGTTGCGCCGCTGCGCGAACACGGTGCCCAGGTTGTTGCCGCTCCACTCGAGCGCGCCGCCGTCGTCGCGCGTGGCCTGCACCGAGAACGACATCTCGGACAGCGCCGTCTCGACGCCGAGCTCGGCGAAAAGGCGGATCAGGTTCGGGTAGGTGCGGTCGTTGTAGACCAGGAAGCCGGTGTCCACGCCGTGCGCCACGCGGGTGGGATCGGCGGCGGAGCGCGGGAGTTCGATCGTTGCCGTGTGGGCGTGACCACCGAAGTAGTCGCCGGCTTCGAAGAGGGTGACGGCGGCCACGTCGCGCAGCGCGTGCGCGGCGGCCAGCCCGGAGATGCCGGCGCCGATGACGGCGATGCGGGCGGAGTGCGTCACTGCACGCCCCCCGGCCGGCTGGAAGACAAAAATGCTGCGAGGCGCCCCGACGCGAAGGAGGGAGGGAGGGAGGAGGAGAAGAATCGCCTCGGGATTTCGACCGGACGGCAGGCGCCCGGAAGACCTCGCAACATGAAAACCGGTGGGCACTCACTGCCCACGCAAGTTAGGAGCGCGGCGCCCGCGGCACGGTTCCCGCCGGAGTAGTAAACGTTTGTTTCTCTGGGTTCACGATGGCTTGGACGCATCGGTAAATAATATTACCGATCCGTCTTTTTGTGAACTGCCCAGTCTTAATTTGGTCCGAGCTGCTTCTCGATGACGTTCACGAAGCCGTTTTCATCGGGCGCCGTCATGCTCGACCACGCCTGCACGACCTTGCCGTCGCGCCCGATCAGGTACTTGTAGAAGTTCCACTTGGGCGTGGTGCCCGAGGCCTGGGCGAGTTGCTTGAACAGCGGGTTCGCGTCGGAGCCGCGCACCGAGGTCTTGGCGAACATCGGGAATTTCACGCCGAAGGTGCTTTCGCAGAAGTCGGCAATTTCCTTGTTCGAGCCCGATTCCTGGGCGAAATCGTTCGACGGGAAGCCCAGCACCACGAGCCCGCGCGAGCGGTATTTCAGGTCCAGCGACTCCAGCCCCTTGTATTGCGGCGTGAAACCGCAGAAGCTGGCCGTATTGACCACCAGCACCACCTTGCCGGAGTACTGGCACAAAGACTGGGGTTTTTCATCCTGCAGCCGCGGGAAGGTGTGCTGGAGGATCACGGGGCACCCGGAAGCCTCTGCCGCAGCGGGCGCCGCGGGGGTGCTCTGGGCACTGGCCGGAAGGGCGGAAAACAGGCTCGCCACGAGGGAAACCGCCGGGGCACAGCGCCACAAGGTCGACAGTCGGGAGAGGGTTCGCATGGCGGACTCCAGGGTTCGAAAAGGGGGTGTGCATCCGTGTCGCCACGGCGCACGTATTCGCATCATCGCGCGTCTGTCATGGTCGCGCCAAACGGGCCGACTAAAATCGGCGGCCAAAGAAAGACATTGATGCTCTATCCGGAACTCTTCAGACAACTCGAATCCGTCCGCTGGGACATGGACAAGGACATTCCCTGGCAGTCGTTCGACGCTTCCTTGCTGTCGGAAGAGCAGGCGCAGACCATCAAGATGAATGCCATCACCGAGTGGGCGGCGTTGCCGGCCACCGAGATGTTCCTGCGCGACAACCGCCACGATAGCGATTTTTCCGCTTTCATGTCGATCTGGTTCTTCGAGGAGCAGAAGCACTCGCTGGTGCTCATGGAGTACCTGAAGCGCTTCAGCCCCAAGCACGCGCCCACCGAGGCCGAGCTGCACGAGGTGCGCTTCGACTTCGACCCGGCCCCGCCGCTGGAAACCCTCATGTTGCATTTCTGCGGCGAGATCCGCCTCAACCACTGGTACCGCCGCGCCGCCCAGTGGCACACCGAGCCGGTCATCAAGCACATCTACACCACGCTGAGCCAGGACGAAGCCCGCCACGGCGGCGCCTACCTGCGCTACATGAAGCGTGCGATGGAAAAGTTCGGCGACGAGGCGCGTGCCGCGTTCACCAAGGTCGGCGTCCTGATGGCCAGCGCCCGCCGCACGGCCCAGGCCCTGCACCCGACCAACCTGCACGTGAACAAGTCGCTGTTCCCCAACGACACCATCCAGAGCCGCATGCCCGACCCCGACTGGCTCGAGCACTGGCTCGACAAGCAGATCAAGTTCGACGCCGTCTGGGAAACCAAGGTGGGCGAGCGCATCCTGCACAACCTGAGCCTGCTGATGAACCGCAGCTTCAAGACCGTGCAGGAGCTCAACCGCTACCGCAAGGAAGTCGCGGCCACGCTCGGCCCCAAGGCTGAATACCAGGGCGCCTGAGTCCGTACGCGGAAACGCCAAAAAGAAGAATCGCCCCGCAACCCGGGGCGATTTTTTTTGGGGCTCGCGTCACAAACCTAAGATGCCAGCCGTCTACCCCCAATGGACGACGCCACCCTCACCTTCAATCGCCATCGCCCGCGCCTGCAGGGCATCGCCTACCGGATGCTCGGCTCCATGGCCGAGGCGGAAGAGGTCGTGCAGGACGCCTGGCTGCGCTGGCACGAGGCCGCCAAAGACACCTTCGACAGCGCCGAAGCCTGGCTCGTGACCGTGGTCACCCGGCTGTCGATCGACCGGCTGCGCGCCGCCAAGGTCCAGCGCGAGCACTACATCGGCGCCTGGATGCCCGAGCCCACGCTGACCGGCATGCCCGACTCCCCGGCCACGCCCGAACAGTTGCTCGAGCGCGCCGACAACATCTCCGTCGCCTTCCTGGCCGTGCTCGAGCGCCTCGCGCCCGAGGCGCGTGCCGCCTTCCTGCTGCGCGAGGTGTTCGACGCCGACTACGACGAAGTGGCCCGCACCCTCGGCAAGACCGAGGCGGCCTGCCGCCAGCTGGTGCACCGCGCCAAGGCCCAGGTGCAGGAAGGGCGCCCGCGCTTCAGCGTGCCGCGCGAGACCCACCAGCGCCTGCTGCGCGCCTTTGCCGACGCCGCGGCGCGCGGCAGCCTGCAGGAGCTGAAGGCGCTGATGAGCGAAGACGCCGAACTCATCGGCGACGGCGGCGGCAAGGTGCAGACCTTCGACAAGGTCCTGTGCGGCAGCCAGCGCCTGGCGCAGCTTTATTTCTCGCTGTGGCGCCGCATGGGGCCGGCGGTGCACATGGACATCGTCGAGATCAACGGAGAGCCCGGCATGCTGCGCTTCATCGACGGCGAACTCGAATCGGCCCAGACCTTCGAGATCGAGAACGACCGCATCGTGCGCATCCGCGTGCAGCGCAACCCCGACAAGCTCGCGCGCATCGCGCAGCTTCTTTCCTCGAAATAGATCGCGCGCGCGTCACAGGGCGGCCCTGTCGCCCGTCTTCATTGGGTAAGCAGATTTCATCGCAACCCACTGGAGCAATTCATGAACACCACCGCACGCCTGAACTGGTTCAAGCTCGTCCCGAAGTCCTTCGAGGCGCTGCTGTCGCTGAACACCACCCTCGAGCCGAGCACGCTCGGCAAGGTGCTCGTCGACTACGTCTTCGCCCGCGTCTCGCAGATCAACGGCTGCGCCTACTGCCTCGACATGCACGTGCGCGACCTGCGCGCGCAGGGCGAGGAGTGGCAGCGCATCAACAGCCTGCCCACGTGGCGCGAAGTGAGCTTCTTCAACGCGCGCGAACGCGCCGCGCTGGCCTGGGCCGAGTCGCTCACGCGGCTGGCCGACAGCCATGACGAACGCGAAGCGGAATTCGCCGCGCTGAAGGCCAACTTCAGCGACGTGGAAATCGCCGAGCTGTCGGTGGCCGTTGCGCAGATCAACGCCTGGAACCGCCTGAACGTCGGCATGCGCCTGCCGGTGCCGGTCAAGCCGCTGGCCTGAAGCCTGCGCTGCGCCGAACCTCGGCCTACTTGCGCTCCACCACCATCGGCGAGATGTGCAGGTTGTCGCGCAGCTGCGCGAGCGCTTCGCCGGCTGCATTGCGCGACGGGAAGGGCCCGGCCTGCAGCCGGTGCGTGCCGGCCTCGCTGAACACGCGCAACTGCGGTGCCAGCGACGGCAGGCCGCGCGCGGCCTGGTTCAGCAGGGTCTGCGCGCCGTCCGCTTCGCGGAACGCGCCGAGTTGCACCCAGAAACCCTGCAAGGCGGTGGACGGTGCGGGCGCGCCGGGCGGCAGTGGCGGTGGCGACGATGGCGCGGCTTCCAGCGGCGCCAGCTCGTTCACCACGATGGCCGGGCGCGACGGCGGAGTGGACGGCGGCCACTGTGCCGATTCCGCGCCGCCGTTGGGCGGCGTGGTCGTGGTCGTGCTCATCGGCGTCTGCGGCACGACCGGCATCGTCGAGGCTGGCGGCGGTATGTCGTTGTAGGTGGCCGCAACCGGTACCGCCCATTGGGCCGGTACCTGCACCTGCTGCTGTGAACTCGCCACGCGCGTGGGCGGCATGCGAACGGGAACGGCCAGCGGCGCTGCAGCTGCTGCGCTTGGCGCAGCGGCGTACACCGTGTCCGACTCGCGCCGCCAGGCGCCTGTGCGGATGTCCTCGTTCGTGATCCGCTCGATCTCCACCGGCGCCACGCCGCGCAGCAGGTCGAGCTTCAGCGCGGCCGTGTAGCTCAGGTCGATGACGCGGCCGTCGACGAAGGGGCCGCGGTCGTTCACGCGCACGATCACTTCGCGCCCGTTGGCCGGGTTGCGCACGCGCACGTAGCTCGGCAGCGGCAGCGTCTTGTGCGCGGCCGTCATGGCGTACATGTCGTACGGCTCGCCGCTCGAGGTCGAGGCCGCGTGGAACTTGGTGCCGTACCACGAGGCCATGCCCGATTCGCGGAACGGCCGGTCGTCGGTGAGCGGCGCGTAGCCGCGGCCCAGCACCGCGTACGGCTTGCTGGTGCCGCCGCTGGTGCGGATGGGTTCGATGCGGGGCTCGGCGTCGGGCACGCTGGCAAGGTTCGGCGGAATGTTCGCGCCGGGGCCGTCGCGGCCGCTGGCCACGCCACCGCCGCTGCTGCCGCCGCGCGGGCCGCTCGCGCAACCGGCGAGAAAGACGGCGACGGCCACCGCGCAGGCGGCCAGCGCGGTGGTCATGGGGGAGCGGATGCCGTCAGCCAAATACTGCCTTCCATAGCGCCAGCATGGCGTCGCGCTCGGCGGCCAGTGCGGGCGGGGTGACTTGCGTCGGTTCTTCGTTCAGGCGCGCGCGATGCTGCACGCGGCGCAGTTCCCGGTAGGCGCGTGCGGCGCTGCGGCCCACGCCCTCGGGCAGCAGGCCGGCCAGTTCGGCGCGCAGCAGCAGCGCGATGTTGCCCACGTTGGGAATCAGCTCGGGGTGATCGCCCGACGACGACAGCACCAGGAACTGCACCGCGAACTCGGCATCGACCATGCCGCCGGGGCTGTGCTTCACGTCGAAGCGGTCGGCCTTCACCGGCCGCGCGCCGCGCAGCTTGTTGCGCATCGCGATGATCTCGGCCTTCAGCGCCTCGCGGTCGCGCGGCGCCACCAGCACGGCTTCGCGCACCTGGTCGAAGCGCGCGCCCAGTTCGGCGCCGTGGTCCTCGCTGCCCAGCACGAAGCGCGCGCGCGTCATGGCCTGGTGCTCCCAGGTCCAGGCGGTGTTGCTGCCGCGCCCGAGCTGGTATTTCTCGTAGGCCTCGAAGCTGGTGGTCAGCAGGCCCGAGTTGCCGTTGGGCCGAAGCGCCGTGTCGATCTCGAACAGGTCGCCTTCGCGCGTCTTCACCGTGAGCCAGTTGATCAGCTTGCGCACGTAGGCCGCGTACACCTCGCCGGCGCGCTCGTCGTCGTCGTCGTAGACGAACACGATGTCCAGGTCGCTGCCGTAGCCCAGTTCCTTGCCGCCCAGCTTGCCGTAGCCGATGATCGCGAACTGCGCCACCTCGCGGTGCCGGTTGCGCACATGCGGCCAGCACCAGCGCGCGGTCACGCGCAGCGTGGTGTCGGCCAGCGCGCTCAGGTCGTCGGCCACCTGTTCCACGGTGATGCGGCCGTCCACGTCGCGCGCCAGCGTGCGGAACACCTCGGCGTGGTGCGCGTGGCGCAGCAGGTTCAGCAGGCGCTCCTCGTCGGCTTCGCCGGTGCGGGTGAGCGAGGCGTGGCGCGCCTCGAGCTCGCGCTCGAACTCGGCGGCCACGAAGCGGCCCGACAGCATCTCGTCGCTCGCCAGCTCGTCGATCACGCCCGGGTGCTGCATCAGGTAGCGCGCGGGCCACTTGGCCGAGCCCAGCAGGCGCAGCAGGCGCTCCTGCACGGCGGGGCGTTCGACCAGCAGCGCCAGGTAGCTTTCGCGGCGCATCAGCGGCTCGATCCAGTCGGCCCAGCGCAGCGCGGCATCGACGTGGCGCGGCGTCTGTCCCTCGCCGTCGCCGTCGGGTTCCTTCAGCCAGACGCCGGTGCGCTGCACCAGCTGGCGAAGCCGCACGCGGGTTTCCTCGCGCAGGGCCAGCACGCGCGGCTGTTCGCACCAGTCGCGGATGCGCTCGGCGAACGCGCTGGGCAGGTCGTCGAGCAGGTCGGCCAGGTCGGCGGGCGCGGCGGCCTTCTTGCCGCTGCACTTGCCGTTGCAGGGCTTCTCGCCGCCGAGCAGCTTGTCGAACTCCTGCGCGACGAACTCGCGGTGCGTGTCGAGCTGCGCCAGGAACGGGCAGCAGTCGGCATAGCCCATGGTCTGGGCGATCCAGCGCAGGTCGTCGTCGGCCACCGGCAGCACGTGGGTCTGCTGGTCGTCCAGGTACTGGATGCGGTGCTCCACGCGGCGCAGGAACTCGTAGGCCGAGGCCAGCGCATCGGCGGTTTCCTGCGGCATGAGGTTGGCGCGCGCCAGGCGCTGCAGCGCGTCCAGCGTGGGCCGCGTGCGCAGTTCGGGGAACTGGCCGCCGCGCACCACCTGCAGCAGCTGCACGGTGAACTCGATCTCGCGGATGCCGCCGCGCGACAGCTTCACGTCGTTGGCGCGCTCGGGGCGGCCCGCGCTGCGGCGCGCCGACTGCTCGCGGATCTGCCGGTGCAGCACGCGCAGCGAATCGAACACGCTGTAGTCGAGGTAGCGGCGGAACACGAAGGGCAGCACCGCGCCGCGCAGGCCCTGGGCCTGGCCGGCGAGCACGATGTCGCGCGGCGCGACCACCCGGCTCTTCATCCAGGCGAAGCGCTCCCATTCGCGGCCCTGCACCTGGAAGTATTCCTCCAGCGCGTCCAGCGAGACCACGCTGGGCCCCGAGTTGCCGTTGGGCCGCAGCGCCAGGTCGACGCGGAACACGAAGCCGTGCTCGGTGGTGTCGCCCACCAGCGCGTAGATGCGCTTCACGGCGCGCGCAAAGTATTCCTGGTTCGACAGCTTGCCCCGGCCGACGGCGTCGCCCCGGGTGTCGCCGTCGACGTCGTAGAGATAGATCAGGTCGATGTCGCTCGACACGTTGAGCTCGCGCGCGCCGAGCTTGCCCATGCCGACGATCCACAGCTGCGAGCGCTGGCCCTCGGGGCCGAGCGGCGCGCCGTGCACCGCGTCGAGTTCGTGGCAGGCGTCCTGGCACGCGATGTCGAGCGCGAACTCGGCGAGTTCGGTGACGGCCGTGGTCACCACGGCCAGCGGCGCCTGCGCGTCGCAATCAAGAGTTACAAGCCGCTCCATCACGAGCTGCCGCACAATCCGAAGCGCATCGCCCACGCTGTCCCCACGTTGGCGCAATGCCTCGTAAGCCACAGTCATCGAATCGCGCCGCGGCGCGCCAGGGGGAAGCAATGAAAGCTCGGCCGCATACCTGCGACGCAGGCGCTGCACGAAGCGTGAGTAGGAAGACGACGCGACCTGCGCGGCTGGCGTTGGAGTGGCTGGCAACTGGTTCACACTGATGCTGGTTTCCGTGGAACCCCTCTGAATGCTGGCGGTCATAATTCCCGACACAGCGCGATCCTCAATGAACGACACGGTGTCTTCCCCTTCACGTCTGCTCAAATTCACCGCTGTGACAGCGCGCTGGCTGTTGGGTCTGTTGATCGCTGCATGGCTTCTGCTGGCGCTGTCAGTCGTTGTCCTACACGCGTGGATTGTGCCGCGAATCGGTGATTTTCGCGGCGCTCTGGAGGCACAGGCTAGCAAGGCCATCGGCGTGCCGGTTCGCATCGGCTCGATCACCGCCCGCTCCGAAGGGCTTTTTCCGGCCTTCGAATTGCGCGACGTCACGCTGCAGGATGCCGGCAACCGCGAGGCGCTTCGCCTCGTGCGCGTGGTGGCCAGCGTGTCGCCGCGCTCGCTCTGGCGACTCAATCTCGAGCAGCTCTACATCGAAGGTCCGCAGCTCGATGTGCGCCGCGACACTCAGGGAAAACTCCATGTGGCTGGTTTGCACATGGCGACCGACACGACCGGAGAAACCCGCGGCGCCGACTGGTTTTTCGCGCAGCGCGAACTGGTCATCGAAGGCGGCACCGTGCGCTGGACCGACGAGCAGCGCCAGGCCGAACCGCTGCTGCTGACCGACGTGCGCTTCGTCGCGCGCAACGGCGGCCGGCGCCACGGCCTGCGCCTGGACGCCACCCCGCCGGCCGGGTGGGGCGAGCGCTTCACCTTGCGCGGGCAGTTCCGCCAGCCGCTGCTGTCGATGCGCACCGGCCACTGGCAGACCTGGGACGGCCAGCTCTATGCCGACCTGCCCTACATCGACGTGACACGGCTCGGCCAGTACGTGTCGCTGGACGCGCGCATCCGCGAAGGCAACGGCGCGCTGCGCGTGTGGGCCGACGTGGACGACGGGCAGGTCGTGGGCGGCGCGGCCGACCTCGGGCTGGACAAGGTCGACGTCTCGCTCGGCAAGGACCTGCCGCCGCTGGTGCTGCGCGCCGTCACCGGCCGCCTGGCCGGGCAGCTGACCGCGGACACGCTCGAGTTCTCGACCACCGCGCTGCAGTTCGACACCAGCGACGGTATGCGCTGGCCCGGCGGCAACCTGTGGCTGCAGCACTCCCCCAACAAGGGCCGCACGCCCGAGCACGGCGCGCTGCGCGCCGACCGCCTCGACCTGGCCGCGCTGGCGCTCATCGCCGACCGGCTGCCGCTCGGGGCCGCCACGCACCGCATGCTCGACGCCTACGCGCCGCGCGGG
Organism: Variovorax sp. OK212; assembly: GCF_900112425.1. Classification (GTDB taxonomy): domain Bacteria; phylum Pseudomonadota; class Gammaproteobacteria; order Burkholderiales; family Burkholderiaceae_C; genus Variovorax. The sequence goes on from NZ_FOLP01000005.1 coordinate 307,598, forward strand.
CTGGTCGAGCACATCGACCTCAACTGGCAGGGCTCGCTCGGCGCGCCCGAGCGCTACCAGGCCAAGGGCCGCGTGAGCGGGTTGCGCGTGGCCTCGCAGCCCGGCGCGACGGACGCGCCAGCCACGACCACCACCACCGCCACGCCCACCACCACCGCTGCGACCGCCACGGCCAACGCAGGCAATTCGGCAAACGCGGCGAACTCGGCTAACGCCGCCAATGCCACCCCGCCCAAGGTCCACCCCGGCACGCCCGGCCTGAGCGGCGCCACCATCGACTTCGACGCCACCCACACCGGTGGCACCGCCGCGCTGGCCATCGCGCAGGGCACGCTCGAATTCCCCGGCGTGTTCGAGGAGCCGGTGATCCCCATCGACCGGCTCACGGCTCAGCTCCAATGGAAGCTCGACAAGGGCAACGCCCAGCTGCAGCTGTCCAGGTTGAGCTTCGCCAACGCCGACGCCGAAGGCGACGCCCAAGCCAGCTGGCGCACCAGCGACCCGGCCACCTCGAGCAGCAAGGCGCGCTTTCCGGGCGTGCTCGACCTGCAGGGCAAGCTGACTCGCGCCGACGGCACGCGCGTGTTCCGCTACCTGCCGCTGGACATTCCGCAGCACACGCGCGACTACGTGCGCAACGCCGTCACCAAGGGCACTGCCAGCAGCGTCGACTTCCGCGTGCGCGGCGACCTGCACGACATGCCCTTCATGGACCCGAAGCTGGGCGACTTCCGCATCGTGGCCAAGGTGGCCGATGTCGACTACGCCTACGCGCCGCCTCGCGTGCCGGCCACCACCGGGACCACCGCTGCCAGCTCGAGCGCATCGGCCACTGCCGCGCGCAACGGCATGCCCCCGCCCGTGTGGCCGCCGCTCACCGCGCTGTCGGGCGAGCTCGTGTTCGAGCGTGCCGGCATGCTGGTGCGCAACGCGCGCGGGCGGCTGGTGGGCGCGTCCGGCGTCGAGGTGACCAAGGCCGAGGCGCAGATCGCCGACATGTCGCACCACGCCTCGCTGCTGCGCGTCGACGCCCAGGCCAGGGGCCCGCTGGCCGAGGTGCTGCGCGCGGGCGCGCCGCTGGCCGGCGAAACCGGCGAGATCATGATGCGCGCGCGCGCCACCGGTTCGGCCGACTACAAGCTGCACCTCGAGCTGCCGCTCGCGGCCATGGACAACGCCAAGGTGCAGGCCAGCGTGGTGCTGGCCGACAACGAGCTGCAGATCGTGCCCGAGGCGCCGACCTTCACGCAGACCAAGGGCACGCTCAACTTCACCGAGACCGGCTTCGCGCTGGCCAACGTGCAGGCCAGGCTGCTGGGCGGCGACATCCGCCTGGAGGGCCGCGGCCGCTTCACCGGCCCCAACCGCGAGGTGGCGCTGAAGGCGCAGGGCACGGCCACCGCCGACGGCCTGCGCAACGCGCGCGAGGTCGACTGGCTCGCCCGCCTCGCGAAGAAGGCCACCGGCAGCACGCCGTATGCCGCCACCTTCTCGATGCGCGACGGCACGCCCGAGTTCTCGCTGACCAGCAGCCTGCAGGGCCTGGCGCTGCAGCTGCCGCCGCCGCTCGTGAAGAGCGCCGAGGAGCAGATGCCGCTGCGCATCGAGAAGAAGGTGCTGGCGCGCGAAACCCGGGAAGCCAGGCAGGGCGGCACCGTGCCCGTGGGCACCGCCACGCAGGACCAGCTCTCGCTCGACCTCGGCCGCATCGGCAACGTGCAGTACGTGCGCGACCTGGCCGGCAACGAGGTGCGGGTGGCGCGCGGCAGCATCGGCGTGGGCCTCGCGGCCGGCGAGACGGCCAGCCTGCCCGACAAGGGCGTGTTCGCGAACATCAACGTCGCCAAGCTCGACATGGGCGCCTGGCAGGGGCTGCTCGGCGATACAGCCACGGCCGCGGCCGGCGGCGCCGCGTCCGCGGAAGCCACCGAGCGCGCCGACGACCCCGCGCTGGCCTACCTGCCCACGCGCATCGCCGTGCGCGCGCAGCAGCTCGCCATTGCGGGCCGCACGCTGCACAACGTGGTGCTGGGCGGCACGCGCGACGGCGCCCTGTGGCGCGCCAACATCGATGCCACCGAGCTCAGCGGCTACGCCGAATACCGCCACGCGCAGGCCGGCCGGCTGTACGCGCGGCTCGCGCGGCTGAAGATCGCGCCGAGCGAGGCCACGCAGGTCGAGACCCTGCTCGACGAGCAGCCCGACACGCTGCCCGCGCTCGACATCGTGGTGGACGACTTCGAGCTGCTGGGCAAGCGCCTGGGCCGCGCCGAGATCGACGCCGTCAACCGCGGCGGCGCGGGCCGCGAATGGGCGCTCAACAAGCTCGCCTTCACCACGCCGGAGGCCAGCTTCGCGGCCAAGGGCACCTGGGCGGGCATGCCCGGCGCGGGCGGCGGTCCAGCAGGCCAGCGCCGCACCGGCATGACCTTCAAGCTCGACATCGCCGACGCCGGCGAGCTGCTCACGCGCTTCGGCATGCCGGGCGTGCTGCGCCGCGGCAAGGGCCGCCTGGAGGGCGACGTCAACTGGCGCGGCTCGCCGTTCTCGCTCGACTATCCGAGCCTGGGCGGCCAGCTGCAGGTCGACGTGGAGCAGGGCCAGTTCCTGAAGGCCGACCCCGGCCTGGCCAAGCTGCTCGGCGTGCTGAGCCTGCAGGCGCTGCCACGCCGGCTCACGCTCGACTTCCGCGACGTGTTCAGCCAGGGCTTCGCCTTCGACTTCGTGCGCGGCGACGCCAAGATCAGCAACGGCATCGCCAGCACCAACAACCTGCAGATGAAGGGCGTGAACGCCGCCGCGCTGATGGACGGCTCGGCCGACATCGTGCGCGAGACCACCGACCTGCGCGTGGTGGTGGTGCCCGAGATCACCGCCGGCACGGCCGCGCTGGTGGCCACGGCCATCAACCCCGCCATCGGCCTGGGCACCTTCCTGGCCCAATGGGTGCTGAGCAAGCCGCTGTCGGCGGCCGCCACGCAGGAGTTCCACATCGAAGGCAGCTGGGCCGACCCCAAGATAGCGAAGGTGCCGCGGTCGCTGCAGCTGCTGCCGCCGGGGCTGCCGGCGCTGCCAGGGCTGCCTGGGCTGCGCGGCCCCGCCACCGCGGACGAAGGCAGGAAATCGGAGACCACCCAATGAAAGTCGCAGCCATCCAGATGGTGTCCGCCATCGCCCGCGAAGTGAATCTCGCGCGCGCCCACGACCTGCTCGCGCAGGCCGCCGCGGCCGGCGCCGAGCTCGCGGTGCTGCCCGAGTACTTCTGCATGATGGGCGCGCGCGACACCGACAAGCTGGGCCTGCGCGAGACCGCCGGCGCGGGCACCGTGCAGGGCTTCCTGGCCGACGCGGCGCGCGAGTTCGGCCTGTGGATCGTGGGCGGCACGCTGCCCATCGAGAGCACCGACGCCGAGCACGTGTTCAACAGCTCGCTGGCCTTCTCGCCCGAAGGGAAGTGCGTGGCGCGCTACGACAAGATCCATCTCTTCTTCTTCGACAACGGCACCGAGCGCTACGACGAGCGCCGCGTCATCGCGCCGGGCAGCGAGCCCGTGGTGTTCGAGCTGCCTTCGCGCGACGGCCACAGCTGGCGCGTGGGCATGAGCGTGTGCTACGACCTGCGCTTTCCCGAGCTGTACCGCGCGCTCGCCAAACAGGGCGCCGACCTGCTGCTGGTGCCCAGCGCCTTCACGCGCACCACCGGCGCGGCGCACTGGGAGGTGCTGCTGCGCGCCCGCGCCATCGAGAACCTGGCCTGGGTGGTCGCACCCGCGCAGGGCGGCACGCACGAGAACGGCCGCCAGACCTGGGGCCAGTCGCTGGTGGTGGACCCCTGGGGCACGGTGGTGGCGCAACAGGCCAGCGAAGAGGGCGTGGTGCTGTTCGACATCGACGCCGCGCAGGTCGCACGCACGCGCACGCAGCTGCCCGTGCTGTCGCACTGCGTTCTCTAGCAATGTCCTCCGATGCGCTGCTGACCGTCGCACCGCAGCGGTGGGCGCTGCTGGCGCTCGCGCGGCTGCGCTCGCTGTGGCAGCGCTGGTTCCTGTGGCTGCTGCTGGCGGTGCTGGTGTCGGCGCTGCTGGTCACGGTGGTGTGGCTCGCGGGCCGCCACGAGGTCGAGCAGGTGCAGGCCGCGCTCGACCGCGACACGGCCGATGCCGTCTCCGACCTGCGCAGCGGCTTCCAGCGCAATGCGCAGAGCCTGCGCGCCACGCAGGCGCCCGGCGCCGATCCCGCGCAGTGGCCCGACCTGGCCGCCGCGCTGCTGCGCGAGCACCGCGAATGGCTGCGGCTCGAATGGCGCGACGCCGCGCTGCGCCCGCGGCAGGCCGTGAACACGCCCTACCGCATGCGCATCCTCGACGAGACGACCCGCGGCGCCGAGCAGTCCGACGTCGCGCTGGCCTGCGCCGCCGCGCGCAAGCTCGGTGCGCCGGCCTATTCGCCGAGCCACTACGTGCCGATTGCCGGTGGCGGCGGCGTCGAGGTGATGGAGCTGTGCGTGCCGATCGACGCGGGCGGCTACCTCGTGGGCAGCTACTCGCTGCGCGACGCGCTCATCGAGCTGGTCGGCCCCACGCTCACGCGCGGCCAGGAAGTGGCCTTCACCGAGGCCGACGGCACGCGGCTGGTGGCGCTGGGCACCTCGCGGCGCACCGGCACGCGGGTGTTCACCGCGCAGCAGCTCATCGACCTGCCCGGCACCGCGCTGATGCTGCGCGTCGACGGCTGGCGCGCCGCGCCCGACCTGTTCCCGAACATGCTCACCGCGCTGGTCACGGCGATCTCGATCGCGCTGGTGTCGGTGCTGGTGCTGCTGGCGCGCGACACGCGCCGCCGCCTGCGCGCCGAGCGCGACCTGGCCGACGCGCTGGCATTCCGCAAGGCGATGGAAGACTCCGTCATCACCGGCCTGCGCGCGCGCGACCTGCAGGGCCGCATCACCTACGTGAACCCGGCCTTCTGCGAGATGGTGGGCTTCAGCCCCGAGGAGCTCATGGCCGACAGCGCCGACGCGCCCGAGGCACCCTATTGGCCCACCGAGTTGGCGCATGAGTACCAGCAGCGCCAGGCCAGGCGGCTCGCGGGCGGCATGCCGCCGCGCGAAGGCTTCGAGTCGGTCTTCATGCGCAAGGACGGCACGCGCTTTCCGGTGCTGATCTTCGAGGCGCCGCTGATCAACGCGCACCGGGTGCAGACCGGCTGGATGAGCGCGTTCATCGACGTGAGCGAGCAGCGCCGCATCGAGGAGCTCTCGCGCGCCAGCCAGGAGCGCCTGCAGGCCAGCGCGCGCCTGGCCACGGTGGGCGAGATGGCCTCGCTGCTGAGCCACGAGCTCACGCAGCCGCTGGCCGCCATTGCCAGCTACGCCAGCGGCTCGCTCAACCTGCTCGGGCCGAACGCCAAGGGCGACCAGGGCGAGGTGGCGATGGCGGTCAAGCGCATCGCCGAGCAGGCCGACCGCGCGGGCCAGGTGATTCGCAGCGTGCACGACTTCGTGCGTCGGCGCGACCGCACGCGCGAGGCCGTGGCGCCGCAGGCGCTGATCGACGCGGTGCTGCCGCTGGTGCGGCTTCAGGCGCGCAAGCTCGGCGTGATCATCGAGGTGGTGCTCGAAGACCGCCTGCCCGCGGCCATGTGCGACCGCACGCTGGTCGAGCAGGTGCTGCTGAACCTGGCGCGCAATGCCATGCAGGCCATGGACAGCCCCGACAACGTGGGCAGCCGCGTGCTGCGCCTGCGCGTGGCGCGTGCCGTGGCGGTGGGCGGCACGGGGCAGGAAGACGGCCGGCGCTGGATCGCGTTCTCGGTCGCCGACCTGGGCAGCGGCATCAGCGAGGCTGTGGCGCAGCGACTGTTCACGCCCTTCTTCACCACGCGCGCCGACGGCATGGGGCTCGGCCTGAGCCTGTGCCGCACGGTGGTGGAACAGCACGGCGGCGCGCTGGTGTTCGAGCCGAACAAGCCGCGCGGCACCATCTTCCGATTCACGCTGCCGGCCGCGGGCTGACGGCGCTTTCAGACAACCCAACTTCCGCTGGACCTCATGGCATGCAACCGCTGATCGATGGCTTGATCTTTATCGTGGACGACGACGCCAGCGTGCGCGAGGCGCTGGCCTGGCTGCTGCGCTCGCGGCGCCTGGCCAGCGAGCACTTCGGCAGCGCCGAGGCGTTCGAGCAGTTCCTCGACCAGGGCCCGTTGCCCGAGCAGCCGCTGTGCCTGCTGCTGGACGTGCGCATGCCCGGCACCAGCGGGTTGGTGCTGTTCGACCGGCTGGTGGAGCGCGGCCTGCTGCCGGCGATGCCGGTGATCTTCCTGACCGGCCATGCCGACGTGCCGACGGCCGTCGACGCGGTGAAGCGCGGCGCCTTCGATTTCTGCGAGAAGCCGTTCTCGGACAACGCGCTGGTCGACCGCATCGAGCATGCGCTGAATGCGTCGCTGCAGGCGCTGGAAGTGCAGCGCCTGCGCCGCGGGCTGGCCGAGCGCATCGCCGAGCTGACCGACCGCGAGCGCGACGTGATGCGGCTCGTGGTCGAGGGGCTGCCGAACAAGCTGATTGCCGACCAGCTCGCGATCAGCGTGCGCACGGTGGAGGTCCACCGCGCGCGCGTGTTCGACAAGATGGAAGTGAAGTCGGCCGTCGAACTGGCGAACCGGCTCAGGGACCTTTAAAGGCCCAGGCCCTCCAACGCTTCAGGCCCTTCAAGCGCTTCAGGCCTTTTCGGCGACGAAGATTTCCACGCGGCGGTTCTGCGCGCGGCCGGCTGCCGTTGCGTTGTCCGCCAGCGGTTCGCGCGAGCCGCGGCCGTCGGTGGTGATGGCCGTGGTCGACACGCCGCGCGCCACCAGGTGGTTGCGCACGCTGTCCGCGCGGCTCACCGAGAGGCGCTCGTTGCCTTCTTCGCTGCCCGTGGCGTCGGTGTGGCCGACCACGCGCACGCTGGCGGCGGTGGCGCTCTTCAGGCCTTCGGCGACCTTGTCGAGCACCTGCGCCAGGTTGCGCTTGACGTTGGAGCGGCCGGTGTCGAACGACAGTTCGTTCGGGATCACCACGTGCAGCTGGTTGTCGGCGGTCTGCTCGATGACCACGCCCGTGCCCTTGGTCGAGGCTTCGAGGTCGGTCTTCAGCGCGGCCAGGCGGGCCGTCCAGCTGTTGGCTGGCGCTGCCGGTGCGGCGGCCGGCGCGGCGGCTGCCGGCGGCGTCGACTGCGAAGCGCAGCCCGCGATGAACATCAGTGCGGCCGCGGCGGCGCTGGCAACTACAAACTTCCTCATGAATTTCCCTCTCTATGGACCAATGGAATGGCGGCGGGAACCGGCCTTTCGGCGCGGCCGGTTTCCCTGTGGGTGACGTGGTGCTGCGGTGCTGCGGCGAGGCCGATCAGCCTCGCGGCCCGCGTTCACCCACGTAGATCTCGACACGGCGGTTCTGCGCCCGGCCCGCGTCGCTGTTGTTGTCGGCAATCGGCTCGCGCGAACCGCGGCCTTCGATGCGGAAGGCCGCCGCGTTCACGCCGCGCGCCACGAGGTAGTCGCGCGTGCTGGTGGCGCGTTCGACCGACAGCGGGTTGTTGATGGCGTCCGAGCCGGTGTTGTCGGTGTGGCCGATGATGCGCACCTCGGCGTTCGGGTTGTTGCGCAGGCCGTTGGCGAACTGGTCGAGCACGGGCGCGAAGTTCGACTTGATGTTGGCGCGGCCCACGTCGAAGGACACGTCGCTCGGAATCTGCAGCTTCAGTTCGTTGTTCTGGGTTTGCGTGACGGCGATGCCGGTGCCTTGCGTGGCGGCTTCCATCTGGCGCTTCTGGTTTTCCATGCGCTGCGACCACAGGTAGCCGCCGAGCGCGCCGGCTGCCGCGCCGACCACCGCGCCCGTGCCGATGGCACCGCGGTTGCCGCCCGTGGCCGAGCCGATGGCCGCGCCGCCGAGCGCACCGATGCCGGCACCGATGCCGGTGTTGCGCTGGGTGTCGGTCATGCCGCCGGCGCAGCCGGACAGGACGATGGCGGTGGCACAGGTGGCAAGTACGAACTTTTTCATGGCGATCCCTTTCAAGGTTGATTCAAGCGGGACACAGCTTAGCGCCGGGGGGGCATGCGATGGTACGGCCTGAAAGCCCTATGGAAAATAAGAAAAGCTTCGCAATCGCCCATGAATGCTGCGATGATTGCTACTAAAGTAATAGCATTGAGGTGCTTCTCCGACAGAGCGGCGCGGCGTCGGGCTACACAAGCAATTCACGGTTTCGGCGGTGGGTTCCTGTCGGTGGCATCGCGGCCGCCGTCGGCGTCGTCCTCGTCGTGCAATTCACCCTTGTTTCGGCCGGAAAACATGGTCCACCAGATGATCAAGATGAACACGAGTCCCGCGGCGAGGGCTTCAAGCAGAATCAAACCCATGAGAAATGGACTCCAGTGGCTGGTCGGGCTTGTGATCGTAGCAACGCTCGCGGCCTGTTCCACCGGCCCGCGCGCACCCGATGCGCCCACCCGCCCCCCCGCCGTCACCCCGCCGCGCGACCTCGGTCCGCTCACCGGCTCGCTCGCGCACCCCAAGAGCCGCTGGGTGCCGGTCGGCTGGTCGGAGTTGCCCGGCTTCGGCGAAGACCCGTTGCACGAGGCGTGGATCGCGCTGCTGGCCAACTGCTCGCGCCCCAACGCCGCTTTTGCGCCGCTGTGCCGCGACGTGCGCCAGCTCACCATCGCCACCCCCGAAGAGCAGCGCCAGTGGATGACCGACCGGCTGCAGCCCTACCGCATCGAGGCGCTCAACGGCCAGACCGAAGGCAAGCTCACCAGCTACTACGAGCCCGTGTACGAGGCCTCGCGCGTGCCCACCGCCACCTTCAACGTGCCGATCTACCAGGCGCCCGACGGCCTCGCGCCGCGCCGCCCCTGGTACACGCGCCAGGAAATCGAGACCCTGCCCGAGGCGCAGGCCGCGCTGCGCGGGCGCGAGATCGCGTGGATGGCCGACCCCATCGACGCGCTGATGCTGCACATCCAGGGCTCGGGGCGCCTGCGCATCACCGAGGCCAATGGCTACCAGCACACCGTGCGCATGGCGTTCGCGGCCACCAACGAGCAGCCGTACCGCAGCGTGCAGCAGTGGCTCATGAGCCAGGGCGTGAGCAAGGTCGGCAAGTGGCCCGACGACACCAAGGCCTGGGCCGCGCAGAACCCGCAGCGCGTGCCGCAACTGCTGTGGAGCAACCCGCGCTACGTGTTCTTCCGTGAAGAGACCATGAGCGAGGTCGATGCAGCCTTCGGCCCGCGCGGCGCGCAGGGCGTGCCGCTGACGGCGGGGCGTTCCATTGCGGTCGACCGCGAGAGCATTCCCTACGGCACGCCGGTGTGGCTTGCGTCCAACGGACCGGCGGCGCAATTGCAGAAACTGGTGGTGGCGCAGGACACCGGCAGCGCCATCCTCGGCGCCGTGCGCGCCGACTATTTCGCGGGCACCGGCGCCGATGCCGGACGGCTGGCGGCGAGCATGAACCAGCCGCTGCGCCTGTGGGCGCTGTGGCCGCGGCAATTGCCGGCGCCTTGACCGTGGGCTGACCGTGCGTTGATCACGTATTGAGCGCGCAGGCTTGTCAGGTAGATCGATTCAACCTGACGAGAACCTGAGTGATTCACAGAAGCGTCATACGAAGTGCCTAACTTCGCGGGCTGGTTTCCTTTCCATCCCACGAAGAAAGACATTGCGCATGACCGCAAACACCCGCTCCGACGATCCCTCGGTCGATCTCGACGACATCGGCACCAACCCCACGTCGAACCCCTCGTTCACCGACCTGATCGCCTCGCGCCTGAGCCGCCGTCACCTGTTCGGCCTCGGCGTCGGCACTGCCGGCACGGCGCTGCTGCAGGCCTGCGGCGGCGGTGGCGGAGGCGGCGTCGCCTTCCCCGTGCTGCCGCCCGCACCCGCACCCGCACCTCCCGCGCCGCCGCCCCCCCCGCCGTCGCCGGCCCCGATCAAGCTCAACTTCAACGCCGTCGGCAAGACCCTGGCCGATGCCGTCGCCGTGCCCGCCGGCTACACCGCGAGCGTGCTGTACCGCCTGGGCGACCCGATCGCCACGGGCGTGTCGGCGTATGCGAACAACGGCACCGACGCCGGCAACACCTTCGACCGCCGCGCCGGCGACCACCACGACGGCATGACCTACTTCGGCATGAACGCGTCGAACAAGTGGGAAACCGCCGCGGCCGCGCGCGGCCTGCTCGTGATGAACCACGAAGCCATCACGCCCGTGTTCCTGCACCCCACCGGCCAGACCAGCACCGGCTCCGGCAACGCCGCCGTGCGCACCGTCGCCGACGAAGTGCTGCGCGAGTTCTACCTGCACGGCGTGAGCGTGATCGAGGTCAACAAGGCCGGCTCCGCCTGGAGCTACAAGCAGGACTCGACCTTCAACCGCCGCGTCCACACGCTCACCGAGATGACCTTCTCGGGCCCCGTCGCCAGGACCGACGTCCTCAAGACCAAGTTCTCGACCGACGGCAGCAAGACCCGCGGCACCGTCAACAACTGCGCCAACGGCACCACGCCGTGGGGCACGTACCTGACCTGCGAGGAGAACTGGGCCGGCTACTTCCGCCGCATCGCCGCGAACGACAACGTCAACCGCACGCCCAAGGAAATCACCGCCTTCGGCCGCTACGGCGTTGCCGGCACCGGCCGCGAGCTGTGGGCCACCGTCACGCCCGACACGCCCGACAACCTCTACGGCCGCTGGAACACCGAAGTGCTGGGCGCCACCTCGGCAGACGACTTCCGCAACGGCGCCAACACCTACGGCTGGGTGGTCGAGATCGATCCGTTCACGCCCGGCAGCACGCCCAAGAAGCGCACCGCCCTGGGCCGCTTCGGCCATGAAGGCGCCTGCCTCGGCCCGGTCGTGGCCGGCAAGCCGCTGGTCTGGTACATGGGCGACGACTCGCAGAACGAGTACATCTACAAGTTCGTCTCGACCAAGGCCTGGGACGCGGCCGACGTGGGCGGCGGCATCGCGGCCGGCGACAAGTACATGGACGACGGCAAGCTCTACGTCGCCAAGTTCAAGGCCGACGGCACGGGCGACTGGCTCGAGCTGAAGCTCGGCATCAACGGCATCACGGCCGCCTACCCGACCTATGCCTTCGCCGACGCGGCCGACGTGCTGGTGAACGTGCGCCTGGCGGCCGACGCGGCCGGCGCCACCAGGATGGACCGTCCGGAATGGACCGCCGTGAATCCGAAGAACGGCGAGGTGTACGTCACCCTCACCAACAACACGGCGCGTCCGGTGGGCGGCACCGACGCGGCCAACCCGCGCTCGTACAACGACCCCAAGGGCGTGGCCCAGACCGCGCAGAAGGGCAACCCGAACGGCCACATCGTGCGTTTCGCCGACACCGGCGGCGACCCGGCGGCCGTCACCTTCAAGTGGGACGTGTACCTGTTCGGCGCGCGCTCGACCGCTTCGGCCGACGTGAACCTGTCGGTGCTCGGTGCCGACAACGACTTCTCCAGCCCTGACGGCATGTGGTTCAGCCAGGCTGCGCCCGGCCTGCTGTGGATCGAGACCGACGACGGCAAGTACACCGACGTGACCAACTGCATGCTGCTCGCGGCACTGCCGGGCACGGTCGGCGACGGCGCGGCCAAGACCATCACCAACGTCGACGGCGGCACCACCGGCACGCAGGCGACCTTCGTCGGCAAGGCCCCGGGCACCGACGGCCTGCGCCGCTTCCTGGTCGGCCCGGTGGACTGCGAGATCACCGGCATTGCCGAATCGGGCGACGGCCGCGCGCTGTTCGTGAACATCCAGCACCCTGGCGAGAACACCGTCAAGAGCGACATCGGCGATCCGACCAAGTACCTGAGCCACTGGCCGCAGGGCGGCAACGCACGTCCGCGCTCGGCCACCGTGGTGATCACGAAGGACGACGGCGGCCTGATCGGCCTGTAAGCCTCGCGCTTCGGCGCAGCTGAAGATTCAGGACGGCGCTGTCGGCAACGGCAGCGCCGTCTTGTATCTGACCTGCTTGAGCGCAAAGCTCGAGCGGATCTTCTCGATCCCTGGAATCGGCGTGAGCTGTTCCATGATGAATTTTTCAAGTGCCGCCATGTCGGCCACCGCGATGCGAATCAGGTAGTCGCGGTCGCCCGTCATCAGGTAGCACTCCATCACCTCGTCGTGCTCGGCGATGCGCTGCTCGAAGTCGGCGAGCGACTGCTTGCTTTGCGTGCGCAGGCTGATCGAGATGAACACGTTCAGCCCCAGCCCCAGCGCCTTGGGGTTGGCGAGCGCCACGTAGCGGTCGATCACGCCCCGGGTTTCCAGCAGCTTCACGCGCGCCAGGCAAGGCGAGGGCGACAGGTGCACGCGGCGCGCGAGCTCCACGTTCGACAGGGCCCCGTCGCGTTGCAGCTCATCCAGAATGCGCAGGTCGATGGCGTCGAGTTGCATGAAATGCTGTCTCCAATTTAGTTTGAAAAATTTTATGCTGCGACGCGCGCATGGACTTGCATGCGCCGGTAGCTAATTCTTCGGGGTGCGGCCTAAAGTGCCGATATGAACGCCCCGATCTCGCCCGACCAGATGCGCGCCCTGCTGCTCGACACGCCGCTTGCTTCGCCGTCTCACGACCCCGATCCCGCGGAAACCGCCGAATGGCGCGACGCCTTCCTGGCGCTGGCGCAAACGCAGGGGCCGCAGCGCGCCCGGCAGATGCTGGTCGAGCTGGCCCGCCTCGCGCGCCAGCAGCGCATCGGCTGGCAGCCCGAGCTGGCCACGCCGTACGTCAACACCATCGCCGCGGCCGACCAGCCGCCGTTCCCGGGCGACCTGGCCGTCGAGGAAAAGCTCGCCTCGCTGATGCGCTGGAATGCGCTCGCCATGGTGGCCAAGGCCAACCAGGCCTACGGCGAGCTCGGCGGCCACATCGCCAGCTATGCCAGCGCGGCCGACCTGTTCGAGACCGGCTTCAACCATTTCTTTCACGCGCGCAGCGAGCAGCATCGCGGCGACCTCGTGTTCTTCCAGCCGCACAGCGCGCCCGGCGTCTATGCCCGCGCGTACCTCGAAGGCCGCCTGAGCGAAGAAGACCTGAAGCACTACCGCCAGGAACTCACGGCCCCGGCCTTCGTCAATGGCGACGGCAGCGGCGCGCGCGGCCTCAGCAGCTACCCGCACCCGTACCTGATGCCGGACTTCTGGCAGTTCCCCACCGGCTCGATGGGCATCGGCCCGATCAGCTCGATCTACCACGCGCGCTTCATGCGCTACCTCACGCACCGCAACCTGCTGAACTGCGAAGGGCGCAAGGTGTGGGGCGTGTTCGGCGACGGCGAGATGGACGAGCCCGAGTCCATGAGCGCATTGACGCTCGCCGCGCGCGAGAAGCTCGACAACCTCGTGTGGGTGGTCAACTGCAACCTGCAGCGCCTGGACGGCCCGGTGCGCGGCAACGGCCGCATCATCGACGAGCTCGAGAAGCTCTTCGCCGGCGCGGGCTGGAACGTCGTCAAGCTGGTGTGGGGCAGCGACTGGGACGGCCTGTTCGCGCAGGACGTGAGCGGTGCCCTGGCGCGCGTGTTCGCCGAAACCGTCGACGGCCAGATGCAGACCTTCGCCGCGAAGGACGGCCGCTTCAACCGCGACAACTTCTTCGGCCAGAACCCCGAGCTCGCGCGCCTGGCCGAAGGCATGACCGACGAGCAGATCGACCGCCTGAAGCGCGGCGGCCACGACCTCGTGAAGATCCACGCGGCCTACGCCGCCGCGGCCAAGCACAAGGGCCAGCCCACGGTGATCCTTGCCCACACCAAGAAGGGCTACGGCATGGGCAGCGCGGCGCAGGGCAAGATGACCACGCACTCGCACAAGAAGATGGGCGACGTGGACCTCATCGAATTCCGCGACCGCTTCAACCTGCCGCTGACCGACGCGCAGGCCACCGCGATGGACTTCTACCGCCCCGCCGAAGACAGCGCCGAGATGCGCTACCTGCGCCAGCACCGCGAAGCGCTCGGCGGTGCCATGCCGCGGCGCGAGACCGCCTGCGACGTGGTGGCCAAGCCCGAGCTCGCGAGCTACGCGCAGTTCGCGACCGCCGCGGCCGGCAAGGAGATGAGCACCACCATGGCCTTCGTGCGCATGCTGGGCAACCTGCTGAAAGACAAGGCCCTGGGCCCGCGCATCGTGCCCATCGTGGCCGACGAGGCGCGCACCTTCGGCATGGCCAACCTGTTCAAGCAGGTGGGCATCTATTCGAGCGTGGGCCAGCGCTATGCGCCGGAGGACATCGGCTCGGTGCTGAGCTACCGCGAAGCCACCGACGGGCAGATCCTCGAAGAGGGCATCAGCGAAGCCGGCGCCATCGCGAGCTGGACGGCCGCCGCCACCAGCTACAGCGTGCACGGCCTGGCGATGCTGCCGTTCTACATCTACTACTCGATGTTCGGCTTCCAGCGCGTGGGCGACGCCATCTGGGCCGCGGCCGACCAGCGCGCGCGCGGCTTCCTGCTGGGCGCCACGTCGGGGCGCACCACGCTCGGCGGCGAAGGCCTGCAGCACCAGGACGGCAGCAGCCACCTGGTGGCTGCGACCATCCCCAACTGCAAGGCCTACGACCCGGCCTATGCGGGCGAGATGGCGGTGATCGTCGACGCGGGCATCCGCGAGATGATGGTCGAGCAGAAGGACGTGTTCTATTACGTCACGCTCATGAATGAGAACTACGCGCAGCCCGACGTGCCCGAGGGTGCGGAAGGCGACATCCTGCGCGGGTGCTACCGCTTCGGCGTGTATGCGCCCGCAGCGGGAAAAGCCACGAAGAAGGTCACCCTGATGGGCTCGGGCGCGATCCTCACCGAGGTGGTCAAGGCCGCGCAGCTGCTGGCCGACGAAGGCATCGAGGCCGAGGTGTTCAGCGTCACGAGCTGGAGCGAACTGGCGCGCGACGGCGCGGCATGCGAGCAGCGGGCGTTGGCAGGCGCCAATTCGGAAGCGGCTGGCACCGCGTTCATCGCGCAGCAGCTCGGCAAGGGCACGGCCCCGATCGTTGCCGCCACCGACTACGTGCGCGCCGTGCCGGAAAGCGTGCGCGCCTTCCTGCCCGAAGGCCGCCGCTACCTCACGCTGGGCACCGACGGCTTCGGTCGCAGCGACACGCGCGCGGCGCTGCGCGGGTTCTTCGGGGTGGATGCGCAGAGCATTGCGCGGGCGGCGCGGCACGCGTTGGGCTGAAGGTCTGCGCGTGTGCCGGCTGCATGGCAGACCGGCCTCGGCATGGCCTGTAGAGACGCGAACGCGCGAGAATCCTGCCTCGTTTCATAACCAGGGAGGGCACACGCAATGGATCAGCAAGAACTCATGCGCAATGGGGTCGACGGAAAGGCCGACACCTTTGTCATCGCGATGGTCATGCACCTCAAGGACCCGGACGATCTCATGCAGGAGAGTCGGGTGTTCAAGTCCGTCGTGCTCGATTGGTTTCAGGCGAGAGGTGCGACGGCTGAAGGTGTCGAGTTGATCGCCGTGTCCGACCCGAAGTACCACGGCGCGATCAAGCAACTGTTCGACACCCTTCATGCCGGCGAGGTGAGCCTTGTGCCGGTGTTCGAAAAGGTTTACTTTCGCTTGGCGCTGCATGACGCATCGGGCGCGATGATCGAAGAAGCCGACCATCCACCTGCAATGAAAGCCGAGGCGAAGGCCGGTGTGCTTTCGCGCTTCTTCAAGAAGTTCTCTGGCTGATCGGGAGCTTTGGAGCTTTGGCGCTTCGTGGGGGTCAGGGGTCTCGGCACACCCGCGCTCGGCCTGCCCGAGTGACGCCGCGCTGGTTGGCGCAGCTCAGTTAGAGTCGCAACCCCCGATCCTGTCCGCACCCATGACCGCCCGCTTCCAATCCATCGCCCCCGGTGCCCGCCTGGCCGACCAGGTGGCCGATGCACTGGCCACCGAGCTGCGCAGCGGGCGCTTGTCCGAAGGCGACCGGCTGCCGACCGAGACCGCACTGGCCGAGCAGTTCGGCGTGAGCCGCACCGTGGTGCGCGAGGCGGTGTCGCGGCTGAAGTCGCTGGGCCTGCTCGATTCGCGCCAGGGCAGCGGCGTGTACGTGCGCGCGGCTGGCGTCGAGCCGTTGCGCTTCGAGATGCCGCACGTGGCCTCGCGCGAGGCGGTGATCCAGATGGTCGAGCTGCGCCGCGCGCTCGAGGCCGAGGTGGCCGCGCTGGCCGCCGAGCGCCGCAGCAAGACCGACCTGCGCCGCATCCGCGAAGCCATCAAGGCGCTCAAGGTGGCCGTGGCGGCCGGCGGCAACGGGGCCGACGAAGACGTGCGCTTTCACACCGCCATCGCGGAGGCCGCACGCAACCCCTTCCTTCTCGGCACCCTTCAGTACCTGCGGCAGTTCCTGCACGGCGCCACGCGCGTGACGCGCGCCAACGAGGCGCGCCGCGCCGACTTCGCGGCGCAGGTGGCGCAGGAACACGCGCTGATCGTCGAGGCCATCGATGCGGGCGACGCGGTGCGCGCGCGCGAGGCCGCCAAGGCGCACATGGACAACGCGATCCGCCGCATCGAGCAGGCCGATCCGGCCTTCTGGCAGCAAGAGGGCGCGCGGCTCGCAAGGCCGTTGGTCGAAGACTGGCCGGCGAGCCGCTGAGCGGCTCATCGCCCTGGTGTGCGGGTTAGATCGGATCGGCGCAACGGACCTGAATTTGTATGATGACCTGACAAATTGAAGCGCGAGGCCCCAAGGCCTGCGCTGCACCTCTCACACCGGAAAGCCTCTGCATGACCACCACCCATCCCCCTGTTGTCGGCCTTGTCGGCCTCGGCGCCATGGGCGCCGGCATGGCGCAATCGCTGCGCCGCGCGGGCCACGCGCCGCATGTGTTCGACGTGCGCCGCGACGTGGCCGAGGCCTTCGCGCGCGACGGCGGCACCGCCTGCGACACGCTGGCCGCACTCGGCGCGCAATGCGACATCGTGGTCAGCGTCGTCGTCAACGCGGCGCAGACCGAGTCGGTGCTGTTCGGCGACGGCACCGTGCCCGGTTGCGCGGCGTCGATGAAGCCCGGCAGCCTGTTCGTCATGTGTTCCACCGTCGACCCCAACTGGTCGGTGGCACTCGAAGCACGGCTGGCCAAGCTCGGCCTGCTGTACCTCGACGCGCCCATCTCCGGCGGCGCCGCCAAGGCCGCCAGCGGCCAGATGACGATGATGACCGCGGGCACCCCCGCCGCCTACGAGAAGGCCGGCGCGCTGCTCGACGCCATGGCCGCCAAGGTCTACCGCCTGGGCGACAGCGCGGGCGCGGGCAGCAAGGTGAAGGTCATCAACCAGCTGCTGGCCGGCGTGCACATTGCCGCGGCGGCCGAGGCCATGGCACTGGGCCTGCGCGAAGGCGTGGACCCGGCGGCGCTGTACGAGGTGATC
This sequence comes from Variovorax sp. OK212, assembly GCF_900112425.1. Lineage (GTDB taxonomy): Bacteria > Pseudomonadota > Gammaproteobacteria > Burkholderiales > Burkholderiaceae_C > Variovorax. Next base: position 325,045 of record NZ_FOLP01000005.1, read on the forward strand.
ACGCACAGCGCGGGCAACAGCTGGATGTTCGAGAACCGCATGGCGCACGTGCTCGCGGGCGACTACACGCCGCTGTCGGCGGTCGACATCTTCGTGAAGGACCTGGGGCTGGTGCTCGACGTGGCGCGCGCCACCAAGTTTCCGCTGCCGCTGTCGTCCACCGCGCACCAGATGTTCATGCAGGCCTCGACCGCGGGCTACGCGCGCGAGGACGACAGCGCGGTCATCAAGATCTTCCCGGGCATCGAGGTGCCCGGCCCCCAAAAAAAGGCCTGAAAACAAGCCCGAACCCGAAGGACACACGCTCATGAACATCCTCATCACCGGCGGCTGCGGCTTCCTCGGCGCCCGCCTCGCCCGCACCTTGCTCGCGGGCGGCAACCTCTCGTTGGCCGGCGGCGCAGCGCAGCCCGTCTCGCGCATCACCCTGGCCGACCGCGTGCCGCCGCCCGCCGACCTGGCCGGCGACGCGCGCGTGCAGTTCGTGCAGGGCGACCTCTGCGAGCAGGCCGGCAACGGCGCGCTGCCGCTGGCGGACACCCACGCGGTGTTCCACCTGGCCGCGGCCGTGAGCGGCGAGTGCGAAGCCGACTTCGACCTGGGCATGCGCAGCAACCTCGACACCACGCGGACCCTGCTCGAAGCCTGCCGCCGCGCCGGCCGCGCACCGGTGTTCGTGTTCTCCAGCTCGGTGGCGGTGTTCGGCGATTCGCCCGAGCAGCGCCTGCCCGCGGTGATCGAAGACACGACGTTGCCCACCCCGCAGAACAGCTACGGCATCCAGAAGTTCATCGGCGAACAGCTGGTGGCCGACTTCACGCGCAAGGGTTTCGTGCAGGGCCGCAACGTGCGGCTCATGACGGTGTCGGTGCGACCGGGCAAGCCCAACGGCGCGGCCTCCAGTTTCCTGAGCGGCATGCTGCGCGAGCCGCTGGCCGGCGAGCGCGCGCGCTGCCCGGTGTCGCCCGACACGCCCGTCGCGCTGGCATCGCCCGGGAACACCGTGCAGGGCATCGTGCGCGCGGCCACGGCCAGCGCCGCCGAGTGGGGTGCGCGCACGGCCATCAACCTGCCCGCGCTGACCACCACCGTGCGCGAGATGGCGCAGTCGCTCGAGCGCATCGCCGGCAAGGACGCAACGGGCCTGATCGACTGGGCGCTCGATGCCGCCGTCGCGAAGATCGTCACCAGCTGGCCCAGCCGCGTCCACGCGGCGCGCGCCGAGGCGCTGGGCCTGAAGGCCGACGCGAGCTTCGACGCGATCCTGCGCGACTACGTGCGCGAGAACGCGCAGGCGGTCAAGCTGCCGGTGAAGGACTGAGCCATGGCCCAGCTCGTGCTCGGCTGCATCGCCGACGATTTCACCGGCGCCACCGACCTCGCCAACAACCTGGTGCGCGCCGGCATGCGCGTGGTGCAGGCCATCGGCGTGCCCGATGGGCCGCTGGACGCCGATGTCGATGCCGTGGTGGTCGCGCTCAAGTCGCGCACCATCGCGCCGGCCGAGGCCATCGCGCAGTCGCTGGCCGCGCTGCGCTGGCTGCGGGCGCAGGGTGCGCAGCAGATCTACTTCAAGTACTGCTCGACCTTCGACAGCACACCGCAAGGCAACATCGGCCCGGTCACCGAGGCGCTGATGGATGCGCTGCAATGCGACTTCACCGTCGCCACGCCCGCCTTCCCCGACAACAAGCGCACCGTGTTCAAGGGCTACCTGTTCGCGGGCGACGTGCTGCTCAACGAGAGCGGCATGCAGAACCACCCGCTCACGCCCATGACCGACCCGAACCTGGTGCGCGTGCTGCAGGCGCAGTGCCGGCGCAAGGTGGGGCTCATCGACTACACGGTGGTGGCGCGCGGCGCGGCCGCCATCGGTGAGCGCATCGCGCAGCTGAAAGGCGAGGGCGTGGCCATCGCCGTCGTCGACGCGGTGTCGAACGACGACCTGTTGCGCATGGGGCCGGCACTCGCGAAGATGCCGTTGCTCACGGCGGGCTCGGGCGTGGCCATCGGCCTGCCGGCCAACTTCGGGCTGGCGCCGTCGTCGCAGGCCAGTGCGTTGCCGAAAGCCGGCGGCAGGACGGCGGTGGTCTCGGGCAGCTGCTCGCTCGCCACCAACCGCCAGGTGCTCGACTTCATCCAGCGCGGCGGCGCGGCCATGGCCATCGATCCGCTGCGCATCGCGGCGGGTGTGGATGTCGCGGCCGAGGTGCTGGCCTGGGCCGCACCGCTGATCGGCAAGGGGCCGGTGCTCGTCTATTCCACCGCCGAAGCCGGCGCCGTGAAGTCGGTGCAGGGCCGCCTGGGCGTGGAGGAGGCCGGCGCGATGGTCGAGCGCACCATCGCCGCGATTGCACGCGGCCTGGTCGAGCGCGGCGTGCATCAACTGGTGGTGGCCGGCGGCGAGACCGCGGGTGCGTGCGTGCAGGCGCTGGGCATCGCGCAGATGCAGATCGGGCCGCAGATCGATCCGGGCGTGCCGTGGTGCCATGCGCGCTCGGACGCGGCGCCCGAGTCGGGCTTGCACATTGCCCTGAAGTCCGGCAACTTCGGCAGCGATGACTTTTTTACGAAGGCCTTTGCGGTGCTCGGATGAAATTTGCGGTCGTTGTGCGTGAGGTGCGGTTTTCAGGGCGCGCTCACGCCGACGGGGTACCTTGCTCCGCGAATGTCCCCCGGCCTGCGGCCTCCTCCTTTATTTCGCTGCGCAAGGCACCCCATCGACGTGAGCGTTGTCAGCAGCGGTTGTTGATCGAGCGGAGCAACCGCGGCGCCTCTTGTCCTCAGAGGGTCGGGTGCTCCCTGCAGCGAAACAAAAAGAAGGCCGCAGGCCGGGGGACATTCGCGGAGGGGAGTGCCCGGCGGCCTGTGCACGCGCCCTGAACAACAACTGCCGAAACAAACCCGCAGACTCTTGATATGAACGAAACCCAAGCACGAGAAGAAATCTGCCGCACAGGCCGCAGCCTGTTCGAACGCGGCTACGTTCACGCCACGGCCGGCAACATCAGCGTGCGATTGGACGACGGCTTTCTCATCACGCCGACCGACGCCTGCCTGGGCTTCCTGGACCCCGCGCGCCTGGCCAGGCTGGATGCGAAAGGCCAGCAGACCAGCGGCGACCGCGCCAGCAAAACGATCGCGCTGCACACCCGCATCTACACCGCCGCGCGCAAGTTCGACCCCGACACAGCCTGCGTGATCCACACGCACAGCACCCACTGCGTGGCGCTCACGCTGAACAACCCGGGTGACGAGTTGCTCGCTGCGCTCACCCCGTACTTCGTGATGAAGGTCGGCCACGTGCCGGTCATTCCGTACCACCGCCCCGGCGCACCCGAAGCCGCCGAACAGGTGGCCCAGGCCATCGAACGCTTCGGCGCCGCCGGCACGCCGGTGCGCGCCGTGATGCTCACGCGGCTGGGCCCCAACGTCTGGCACGACACACCGGCCGCCGCCATGGCCGTGCTCGAGGAACTCGAGGAAACCGCCCGGCTCCAGATGCTTGCGGGCCCTGCAAAGCCTGCACCGCTGAACGCCGACCACATCGATGAACTGCGCCGCACCTTCGGTGCGCGCTGGTAGTACAAACACGCCATGCCCCAATTCGCCGCCAACCTCTCGATGCTCTACCCGGAGCTCGCCTTTCTCGACCGCTTCGACGCCGCCGCGAAAGACGGCTTCAAGGCCGTGGAGTACCTCTTTCCGTACGACTTCGCGAAGGAAGAACTCCTCGCGCGGCTCCAGCACAACGGGCTGCAGCAGGTGCTGTTCAACGGCCCGCCCGGCGACTGGGCCGGCGGCGATGGCGGCCTGGCCTGCCTGCCCGGGCGCGACGCCGAGTTCCGCGAAGGCATTGCCAAGGCCATCGACTACGCCGTGGCACTGGCCTGCCCGCGCATCCACGTCATGGCCGGCCTCGTGCCCGAAGGGCTGGAACGCGACGCGCTGCAACCCGTGTACCTCGACAACCTGCGCTGGGCCGCGGCCGAAGCCGCCAAGGCCGGCCGCGATGTGCTCATCGAGCCCATCAACACGCGCGACATTCCCGGCTTCTTCCTCAACCGGCAGGACCACGCGCACGAGATCGTCGAGGCCGTCGGCGCGCCCAACCTCAAGGTGCAGATGGACCTGTACCACTGCCAGATCGTCGAGGGCGACGTGGCGATGAAGATCCGCAAGTACCTGCCCACGGGCCGTGTCGGCCACATCCAGATCGCGGGCGTGCCCGACCGGCACGAGCCCGACACCGGCGAGCAGAACTATCCCTACCTGTTCGACGTGCTCGACGAGGTGTCGGCGCAATGCGGCTGGCAGGGCTGGGTCGGCTGCGAATACCGGCCGCGCCGTGGCGCCGTGCCGGGCGGCACGTCGGAGGGGCTCGGCTGGCTGCGCGAACAGCGGCAACGCAGCGGCAGCGCCGCATGAAGCTTGAAGCGCTGCGCATTCCGGCGCCATTGCGCGGCTTCGCGGCAGGCGAAGCGCAGCTGTTCGACATCGCGCTGGCGGGCGACAGGGTCGAGTCGGTCGTGCCGAGCGCCCAGCAGGCGCAGGCAAGCGGCACCTTGCTGAGCGCGCTGGTCGACGCGCACGCGCACATCGACAAGAACTACACCGTGCAGGACGTCGGCGCCGCGCAGGGCAACCTGTTCGCCGCCATCGAGCGCATGAACAGGCACCGCGAGAGCTGGACCGGCGAGTCGCTGCGCCTTCGCATGGAGCGCGCATTGAACGACGCATGGCGGTCGGGCACGCGCGCGCTGCGCACGCACCTCGACTGGGTGCAGGCCGAGCCGCCGGCCGCGCTGGCCGTGTTCGAGGCATTGCGCGAGGAATGGCGCGGCCGTGTCGAGTTGCAGTTCGTCTCGCTCACGCCGCTCGACCTGTTCGCCGACATGGCCGCGGGCGAGCGCATCGCGCGCGAGGTGAAACGCGCGGGCGGCACGCTGGGTGCGTTCGTGTACCGCAACGAGGGCATCGTCCACAAGCTCGGGCGCGTGTTCGACCTCGCGCAGCAGCACGGGCTGGGCCTCGACTTCCACGTCGACGAAGGGCTCGACGTGGAGGCCAGCGGCCTGCGCAGCATCGCGCAGCTGGTGCGGGCGCGCGACTTCGCGCAGGGCGTGGTCTGCGGCCACTGCTGCTCGCTCTCGGTGCAGGACGACGCGGTGGCCAATGAAACGCTCGCGCTGTGCGCGGGCGCGGGGCTGCACCTCGTCGCGCTGCCCACCACCAACCTCTACCTGCAGGGCGCCTGGGACCGCACGCCGGTGCAGCGCGGCATCACGCGCATCCGCGAGGCGGCGGCACGGGGCTTGCGTGCGAGCCTGGCAACCGACAACGTGCAGGACGCCTTCTATCCCTACGGCAGCTACGACCTGCTGGAGACCTTCGGCCTCGGCGTGCAGATGGCACACCTGGCGCCGGCCTCCGACTGGCTCGACACCGTCACCGTGAACCCCGCGAAGGCGCTGGGGCTCGCGTGGGACGGGCGCATTGCGCCGGGCTGCCCGGCGGACCTGCTGGTGCTGTCGGCCACCGACGAACACGAACTCATCGGCCCGCGCGGACGGCAACGCACCGTCATCCGCGCGGGCCGCGTGCTCGACACCTTGAACTGAATCTGGAGAACACCCATGAGCATGGGCAAGCCAATGGCCAACTATGCCGCCGCCAAGCGCGTCGGCGATTTCGTCTTCATGAGCGGCGTGGTCGCCGTCGACCCGGCCACGCGCCGCGCGGTGGCCGGCTACGACGCCATTCCCGAAGAGGCACGCACCGCGCTGCAGGGCGTGGGCTATGCCACGGGCCAGATGTCGGTCGATGTGTTCGAGGCGCCCATCGTGGCGCAGAGCTGGTTCGTGCTGGAGCGCATCCGCCAGATCGCGGCCGAGCACGGCGGCACCATGGAAGACGTGGTGAAGCTGGTGCAGTACTTCCGCCACCTGCCGCACTACGCGTTCTACAACCGCGTGCGCGGCCTGTTCTATCCGGGCGAGCCGCCGGTGAGCACGGTGGTCGAGGTGTCGCGCTTCCTGCCCGGCGACGAGGTGCTGGTGGAAGTGGAAGCCACCATGTACCTGCCCAGGCGCGCGTCTTCTTCTATTTGACGCCCGCGCCCTTCAGCAGGAATTCGGTCACCTGCTCGATCAGGTAGCGCCGGTCCCGGTCGTCGCCCAGCGTGGCCGCGCCGCGGTAGTAGGCGGCCTGCGTGGCGTGGTCGGCGTAGAACTGCGTCACGGCCCAGATGTGGAACAGCACCAGCATCGGGTCGGCGCTGTCCATCAGGCCCTGGTTCATCCAGTTCTGGATCACGGCGGCGGCCTGGTCGGTGCGCTGCTTGCTCGTGTCCATCATGTTGTTGATGACGGGCGCGCCGCGCATCATCTCGGCCGTGAAGATGCGCGAGCGCAGCGGGTGCTCGAACGAGAACATCATCTTGCGATGGATCAGGTCGCCCAGCACCTTGCGCGGGCCGAAGGCCTCGTCGCTGAAGCCGAACACCACGATCCAGTCGGTCAGGATGTCCTGCAGCACCTGGCGGTACAACGCCTCCTTGCTGTCGATGTAGTAGTGCAGCTGCGCCTTCGACAGCCCCGCCTTGTCGGCGATGGCCTGCGTCGACGCGCCGGCCAGCCCTTCGGTGGCGAACACCTCGATGGCGGCCTGGTTGATGAGGCCGAGCACCTGCGTGTACTTGCGCGAGCGCCCACGCGTGGCGGGCGCCTCGGCGTCGCCCTCTTCGGCCATCGGGGGGGCTGCGCTCACAGCTGCAGCACCAGTTCCAGGCCCTTGGCGCGCGAGCAGCACAGCGCCACCTTGTGGCGGCGCTCGCTGCCGGTGAGGCAGAAGTCGCGGTGCTCGGCGCCTTCGCCGTCGCCCTCGACCACGCAGGTGCCGCACAGGCCCTGCTGGCACGACACGGGAATGTCGATGCCGACCTCATGCAGCGCATCGACCGCCGTCTGGTCCGCGGCCACCGGCACCGTGATGCCGCGCTGCGCGAGCTTCAGCGTGAAGGGCAGGCCGGTGGTGGTGTTGGCGTCGGTCGGCGCGGCGAAGTATTCGGCGTGCAATGCGTCCTCGGGCCAGTGCGTGCTGGCATCGCGCACCGCCTGCATGAAGCCGCCGGGGCCGCACACGTAGAGGTGCGTGCCGGGCGCACGCTCGGCCAGCAGCGCGCGCAAGTCGATGCGCTGCGACGCATCGCCTAGACCTCCCTGGTCGAGGTGCAAGCGCAGGTGCGGCGCCAGCGCGGGGTCGCGCAGCGCATCGGCAAAGGCCAGGTGCTCCTCGCTGCGCGCGAACACGCACAGCGTGAACGCGGCGCCGCGCGCGGCCAGCGCCTGCGCCATGGCCAGCAGCGGCGTCATGCCGATGCCGCCGGCCAGCAGCAGGTGGTGCGTGGCCTCCTCGCGCAGCGGGAAGGTGTTGCGCGGCGCGCTGATGGGCAGCAGGTCGCCCTCGCGCACGCGCTCGTGCATCGAGGCCGAGCCGCCTCGGCTGCCGGCCTCGCGCTTCACGCCGATCACATAGGTGCCCGCGTTCGACGCGGCGGGGGCGCGCGCCAGCGAGTACTGGCGCGAGAAGCCGCCGGGCATGTGCACGTCGATGTGCGCGCCGGCCTCGTACGCGGGCAGCGGCCGGCCCCACGGGTGGGCCAGCTCGAAGGCGAGGATTTCCGGCGTCTGGCGCGAGATGCGTTCGACGCGGACGGTGAGCGTGCGTTCGAGGCTCATGGTGGCTCCCTGTACTCGTTGTGACTCGTTATGACTCGGGTGTCTGTGACCGGCGATGTCGATCGTGCGGTCTAGATGCTGCCCAGCTTGCGCGACACGCGTTCGATGAAGTGCGTGCGGTCGCTCGCCGTCACGGCGTTCATGTCGTGCAGCTGCAGCCACGTCACCTTGCAGCGCCACGCGAACAGCGCGCGCAGCGCCCGCGTGAAGAGCCGCCGGCCCGGATCGCCGATGACCATCACGAACCAGCGCGGCGAGCCGCCGGTGGTCACCACCGTGAGCCGCTGGATGTGCCGCAGCCCCGACCTGGCGAGCTGGCCCTTGCGCTCGGCGGGCAGGAAGGCCACGCCCGGCAGCCACACCCGTTCGAGCCAGCCCTTGAGCATCGACGGCGGCCCGTGGAACCAGGTGGGAAACACGAACACCAGGTGCTCGGCCCACAGCAGCGCGTCGACGTGGGGTTTCACGCGTTCGCGGATCAGGTCGGGGTTGTCGAGGTAGGCCAGGCGCTCTTCGCGTGTCAGCGTCGGGTCGAAGCCCTCGGCATACAGGTCGATGGCCTTGACGGCGTGGCGCGGTTCGAGTGCCTCGAGCGCGGTGCGGTACAGCGCGTGGTTGAAGCTGTCAGGGTTCGGATGGCAATGGACGACGAGCGTTTTCATGAGGGCCGGTTCGCCTGTCGGCGAGACGGGGTCAGAGCCCAGGGGATAAAAGGCCGCGCGTGCCTTATGGCAACCCAGGCGCCGGCATCTGACCCCGGCGCAAGCCCCGCGCGACCCACGGGAAAAACAAAGAGAGCGAAGGCGGCTTACTTGCCCGTGAGCTTCTTGCGCACGTCCACGCCCACGCCCTTGTTGACGAACTGCGTGGTCACCACCTTCGACAGGTCGACCTCACCCGCCTTGTACAGGCCGGCCTTGACCATCTTGTCGTAGAAGTCCTTCACGCGGGCCTCGTCCATGGCGCCGATGCCCTTGGTGAGCGACTCGCCGCTGTCCACGATGCCCATCTTCTTCATCAGCTCGATGGAGCCCTGCAGCGACGCGACGGGCGAGTCGGGGTTGGTCTTGGCGATGAGCTCGTTGGCGGCCTTGTTGTCGCCGTAGAGGTAGTTGTTCCAGCCGATGATAGAGGCCTCGACGAACTTGCGCACCGTCTCGGGCTTGGTCTTGATCAGGTCGGCGCGCGTCTCGATGGTGGTCGAGTAGGTCGAGAAACCGTTGTCGGCCAGCAGCTGCACCACCGGGTCGAAGCCGGCCTGCGCCTTGATCGACAGCGGCTCCGAGATGGCATAGCCCTGCTGGATGGACTTCTTGTCGGCCAGGAACGGGCCCACGTTGAAGGTGTAGGGCTTGAGCTGCGAGTCCTTGAAGCCGTGCTCGGACTTCATCCACTGCCAGAAGCTGAACTGGCCGTCCTTGCCGATGAAGGCCACGGGCGCCTTGGTCATGTCCTTGAAGGTGTCGAAGCCCTGGCCGGGGTGCGCGAACATGGCCTGCGGGTCCTTCTGGAAGAAGGCCGCCACCACCACCGTGGGCACGCCGTTCTTCACGTTGTCGAAGGACTGCAGCAGGTTGCCGGTCATCAGGAAGTCGACCTTGCCGGCCGGCAGCATGGGCCGGTTGTTGACCATCGGGCCGCCCTGCTGGATCTCGACGTCGAGGCCGTACTTCTTGTAGGTGCCGTCCACCAGCGCCTGGTAGAAGCCGCCGTGCCCGGCCTGCGCTTTCCAGTTGGTGGCGAACACCACTTTTTCCTGCGCCTGCGCGGCGAAGGCGGCGCCGGCGAGGGCCAGGCCAAGGGCAACGGCGCCGAGCGGGCGGATGTGCAAAGCGGGGATGCGCATGGGGACGGACTCCTGTGGAGGTTTTTGGAAAGTACGGGACGCGAAGACTAATCTTTTCAGCGCTCGACGGCCATCTCTGCAGACCAGCCGCGCGTCTTGCCGGGGTTCATGAGGCCCATCGGGTCGCTGCGCTTCTTGAAGTCGATCTGCTGGGTGTCGATGGTCTTCATGCCGCCGTCCTCGATGGTGACCACGTGCGGATTGAAGATCGTGCAGCCGCCCTGCGACTCGATCTCGCGGATCAGCTCGTACTGGTGCGCCTCGCCCTTCCAGCGCACGAGCAGGATGCCGAAGGTGCCGCACTCGCCGCCGGCGCGCGCGAAGTCCTGGTGCTGCAGCACGTCGTCGCCGAAGATCCGCAGGTGCCGCTCGACCACCGCCGGGTCGAAGGGCTGGGCGTAGGCCACCTGCAGGTAGGTCCAGCCGCGGTCGGCCTTCAGCGCCTGCAGCGTCGTGTGGTTGAACGCGCACTCGTAGGCCGGCGGCAGGCCCTCGGCGAGCAGCTCGGCCTCGGTGCCCGCCACGGAGATGGTGCCGCCCTGCGCCGCGGCCAGCGCGCGGAAGCCGGCCATCGACTCGGGCGAGACCATGGCGAACACCGCATGCCGGTCGGCCGGAAAACGGTCGCGCATGGCCGTGTAGTAGGGCGAGAAGCGCGCCTCCACCGTGGACAGCAAGAAGATGTCGAGCGTGGGCGCCTGCGCGGCAATGCCGAAGTCGAGCGCGCCGCGGTAGCTGTCGAACAGCACCGTGCAGTGCACCCACTCGACCGCCGGGCTCAGGGCGACCTCGACGTCGAGGATCACGCCGTTGGTGCCGTAGGCGTGGTGCACCTGCTGGATCTCGTCGCCGACGAGCTCGATGACGCGCGGTTCGCGCTCCACCGTCATCACGCGCGCGCGCAGCAGGTTGCCGGGGTCGCGCAGGATGCCGTGGCGGAACGAGCCGATGCCGCCGAAGCCGCCCGCGATGAAGCCGCCGATGCTGGCCACATGCCAGGTCGAGGGCCACATGCGCAGCGCCTGGCCGGTCTCGCGGGCCGCGAGGTCGATGTCGTGCATGCGCGCGCCCGCCTCCACGCGCATGCGGCCGGGCTGGATGTCCAGCACGCGGCACATCTGCGTCACGTCGAGCACGATGCCGCCTTCCAGCGGCACGCACTGGCCGTAGTTGCCGGTGCCGCCGGCGCGCACGGTGAGCGGCAGCTTCCATTGGGCGGCGACGGCCGCGGCCTGGCGCACGTCGTCCTCGGTGCTGACCTTCACGACGAGGTCGGCCACGCAGCCCGCAAGCTGCGCGGTGAGGATGGGGCTGTACCAGTAGAAGTCCTTGGACAGCTGCTTGCGCTGCGCGGGCGCGGTGATCACGTTGAGGCCGCGCAGGTCGGCGCGCACGGCGTCCCAGTCCACAGGGGGCGCCATGGTTCTAGCGTTCACGGCGCATCTCGCTTTCGTGCCAGTGGCCGAGCACCAGGCGCGACAGGGCGGCGAACACGATGAAGATCACGATGCCCAGCAGGGACACCAGCAGCAGCGCCGCGAACATCATCGGGATCTCGGTGCGAAAGCTCGACTCGAGGATGCGCGAGGCCAGCCCCGTTTCCTTGCCGGCCGTGCCGGCCGTGAACTCGGCCACCACCGCGCCGATGAGGCTCAGGCCGCCCGCGATCTTCAGGCCCGCCATGAAGTACGGCAGCGCGCTGGGCGCCAGCAGGTAGCGGAAGGTCTGCCAGGGCGAGGCCTTGTAGAGCTGGAACAGGTCGCGCAGGTTGCTGTCCGCGCTCTTCAGGCCGATGACGGTGTTCGACAGGATCGGAAAGAACGCCACGATCCACGCGCACAGCAGCAGCGCCGCCGTGGTGCTCGACACGTAGATCAGGATGAGCGGCGCGATCGCGATGATCGGCGTGACCTGCAGGATCACCGCGATCGGGAACAGGCCGATCTCCACCCACTTGAACAGCGCGAACGCAATGGCCAGCGCCACGCCGCCGACGATGGCGGCGGTGAGCGCGAGCAGCGTGAGCTTCACCGTGAACCACAGGGCGCTCGACAGCGAGTCCCAGTTGTCGAACAGCGTGCGCAGGATCAGCGAGGGCGCGGGCAGGATGTAGTGCGGGATGTTGTTGGCCCGCACCATCCACTCCCACAGCAGCAGCAGCGCGAGCACGATGCCCGCGGGCACGGCGATGCGCAGCATCGACTCGCGGCGGCGCAGCCGGTCTTCGTGCGCGCGCAGCATGTCGGCGCTCGGGGTGGCCTCGGTGTCCGTGGTGGTGTTCGGGGGCGCTGCGGGCATGGTGGTTTCAATGGTCGATGTCGATGCCATGGAGCGCTCCGTGCAGGGATTGGGACACTGCCGTGCAATGCGCGTTGTAGCGGCTCGAGGTGCGGAACTCTTCGCCGCGCGGATAGGGCTCGTCGATGCGGATCTCGTCGATCACGCGGCCCGGGCGCGCGGCCATCACCACGATGCGGTTCGACAGGTACACCGATTCGTACACGCTGTGCGTGACGAACACGACCGAGAAGCGGTGCTCGCGCCAGATCGCCAGCAGGTCGTTGTTGAGCTTGATGCGCGTCATCTCGTCGAGCGCGGCGAAGGGCTCGTCCATCAGCAGCAGGCGCGGGTGCGTGACCAGCGCGCGCGCGATCGACACGCGCATCTTCATGCCGCCCGAGAGTTCGCGCGGGTACACGTCGGCGAACCGCGAGAGGCCCACCATCTCGAGCGCCTGCTGCACCACGGGCGCGGCCGCGTCGCGCGAGTTGCCCGCGAGCTTGAGCGGCAGCCACACGTTGTCGAACACCTTGGCCCAGGGCATGAGCGTGGGTTCCTGGAACACGAAGCCCAGCTCGCGGTCGCTGCGCGTCTGGCCGGTGTTGGCGCCCGACCAGTGCATCTCGCCCGAGCTCAGGCGCGTGAGCCCCGCGATGAGGCGCAGCGCGGTGCTCTTGCCGCAGCCCGAGGGGCCGAGGAAGCTGATGAAGTCGTGCTCGCCGATGTCCAGCGACATGCCCTGCAGCGCGAGCGTGCCGTTGGCGAAGCGCTTGCTGACGTTGCGCAGGGTGACCAGCGGCGGCGTGGCTGGCGAGGCGGGTGGCGTGGTGCTTTCCATGGCGTGGTCCTGGTGCGGATCGTGGTGCGGATCGTGGTGCAGGTGCGGGGCCTGAACCCTAGCGCCAGGCGGGCACGTTGGCCAGCCGCGACAGCGGAAAGCGGTCGACCTCCTGCAGCAGCTCGACGAAGCGACGGCCCACGTGGTCGAGCACCGCGGCGCCCTTCTCGGCGGTGGCGCGCGTGGCGTCGCCGGCGGCGCCCGCGGGGTTGATGTCGTGCATCTGCCAGCCGAGCTTGCCGCTGGGCGTGATCGAGAGGAACTTGTTCTCGGCGGCCAGCTGCTCCGTCATGGAGCTGAAGTTCTGGAACCGGTCGCGGCGCACGTGGTCGGGCGTGAGGTGCAGCATGACCGAGCTTTCGAGGTCGCCCGCGTGAATGCCGTGCCTGCCTTCGTGCGCGGTGAAGAGGCCCTCGGGCAGCCCCAGCGTGTACCAGTTGGCGGCCACGACCATCATGTCGTGCTCCTCGCGCAGGTCGCGCGCCACGATGTCCATCACGCTCATCTGCCCGCCGTGGCTGTTGTAGAGCACCAGCTTGCGCACGCCGGCCTTGGCGACGCAGGCGCCGATGTCCTTCCACAGCGAGATCAGCGTGGCGGCCGACACCGTGAGCGTGCCCGGGTAGCGCGAGTGTTCGTTGCTCTTGCCGTAGGGCACGGTGGGCAGGAACAGCACCGGCAGGTCGTCGGGCAGGTACGGCAGCGTGGCGCGCACCATGCCGTCGATGGTGGCCGTGTCGGTCGACATCGGCAGGTGGGGGCCGTGCTGTTCGGTCGCGCCCACCGGCAGCACGGCGATGAGCCGTTCGCGGTCCAGGCGGGAGAACTCTTCGCTGGTCAGGTCGGACCAGAAACGGCTGCGCGGGCGGAGCGGGTTCATCGTGACACACCTCTTTGACGTCGGGTTGGACAGTTTAAATTATCCACGTGGTCAAAAAAAGTGACTCGGCAATTACCCGAACGCGTTCGACTGGTGAGTTAGCCAATGCTCAAATCAGAGCAAATGGTCAATTTCGTATGTCGAAAACGAGGCTGCGAGAGGCCGTCACCAGCGCAACCGCACCCCCAGTTGCCCCTGCACCCCGGTCTGCTCGGTGTTGCCGACGGCGCTGGTGTAGGCCAGCCCGCCGTACACCGACACGGTCCGGTTGACCTGGCCCACGACGCCGGCCCCCACCTCCAGCGCGCTCGCGTTGCGCCGGTTGGCGATCCGGTCGGCCGGGCCGAAGAAGATCGCGTTGCTGCCGCTGAAGGTGTGCCACAGGTTGGCCTTGAGGTACGGGCGCCAGACGCCACCGCCGGCGCTGAAGCGCCCCTCCAGCCGCGCGCCCAGCCGGCCGGTGACGGCGTTGTCGCGCTGGAATCGCACCGCGGAAATGCCGTCGTCGAAATCGTCGAGCGAACTGCGCTGCCACACCAGCTGCACCTGCGGCTGCAGCGTGACGTTCTCGGACAGCGCCAGCGGATAGCCCGCCTCCAGCGAGGCCGTGACCGCCGTGCCGCGCGGGTTGCCGCCGCGGCCCAGCGTGGAGCGGGCGTCGGCCCGGTAGCGGGTCGCCATGAGCACCGCGTCGCTGTACCAGCCGCTCGAAGCGATGCGGGTCCAGTAGGCGCCCAGGCTGTAGCCCTCCACGGTGAGCCGGCCGGTGGCCGTGTTGGTGCCCCCGCTGGCCACGCCGCTGGTGTCGCCGCTGGCGCGGGTGTAGCCGCCGAGCACGCCGATCCGGTGGCGTCCGCCCGCGCCGTCGGTGGCCGCAAGGAAGTCGTGGCCCAGCTGCAGGCCGCTGATCTGGCCGTCGAACTGCGGATCGGTGTCGCCGCGCAGGCGTTGCCGGGTGCTTTCGCCGAACACGCGGCCCCAGGAGGCCGGCGTGCCCTGGCCGCCCGGATCGCCGGCGAGCAGTTGCGCGTCGCCCTGCCGGTCGTTGAAGCTGCCGAGCTGCGCCAGCCCCAGGCGGCGCACCACCAGCGGCATGCTGCCGTAGAGCGCCACTTCGGGCCGGTACAGCTTCACGGGCTGCACCGGCATGGCGGCCTCGCCGCTGCCGGGCGACAGGGTCTCCATGAGCGCCACCGCCTCGGCCAGCGAGCCGACCACCGTGGCGCCGACCGCATAGCCGCTGTTGCGCAGGTACCAGCTGTCGGCATTGCCGCCGGCCGCACCGCCGCGGTACAGCCGGTAGCCGTAGGCGCCGGCCTCCACGGCCTGGGTCAGCGAGAACGCGCCGGGCGCGGTGGTGGCGCCGTTCACGGCCTGCACCACCAGGATGCCGTCGGCCAGCGTCGGCGCGCCCAGCCCGCCGCGGTTGACCACGCGCACGGCGGTGCTGCCCGAGGCGGTGCCGCCGTCGATCACGAGCCGGTCGGACGGCGAGTTGTCGCCGCCGAGCACGGTGTTGACCTGCAGCGCCGCCGCGCCGGTGCCCAGGTAGTTGCCGCGCACCGTGAAGGCGCCGACGTTCACGCCGTCGTTGGGCCCGGGCAGCAACGTTCCCTGGTGGGTCACGTTGCCCGCGAAGGTGCCGGTGCCGGCCACCGTGGTGCCGGGCAGCACCGAGATGACGGGGCTGGTGAGCGTTGCCGGAAGGTCGAAGCGCCCGGACTCGATGCGCACCCCGTCCGAGAAGCTCGCATCGGTGAGCCACGACCATGCGGTGCCGCGCATGGTCAGGTTCTGGAAGTTGCGAAAGGCGTTGTCCACCGTGCCGCTGCCTTCGAGGAAGGCATCGGCGCGCGCGGCCCCGCCGTCGGCGCCGCCCCGGATGACCGAGCCGGTCTGCAGTATCAGCGTGCCGACGCCGAGCGCGCCCATGTAGATCGCGTCGGTGTTGCCGGCGCCGCCGTGGCCCTCGATGGTGCCGGCGTTGACCAGCACGTCGTTGCCGTTCTGGCCGCGGTAGCCGTAGCCGTTGGCGCTGGAGAGCGTGCCCGTGGCCCGGTTCTCCACGCGCGAGGAGAAGGTGGCGCCCAGCGTGTTCGCATGCACCGCGTCGGCGCCGCCCGAGGGCGAGTTGGCGCCCGTCGTGGCGATGGTGCCCGTGTTCACGAGCAGGTTGGCCACGAGGTTGCCGCCCTGCAGGTAGACGCCCTTGGCCGAGGTGCCGTTGACCGCGATGGTGCCGTTGTTGAAGACCGTGTTGCCCGGCCCCAGCGTGGAGATGCCGTGGGAGCTGCCGCCGGACGTGACGATGCTGCCGTTGTTGGTGAGGAGCGTGCGCGTGCTGCTGTTCGACGTCACCAGCATGCCGACGGTGCCGCCGCTCGTGGTGCGGATGGCGCCGTTGTTCGTCATGGTGTTGTCGTTGCCCGTGGCGACCATCGCCGCGCGCGCCGAGCCGGACCCGCCCGACACCGTGATCTGGCCGTTGTTGGTGATGGTGCTGGCGTCGCGCACCAGCAGGGCTTGCGTGGCGTTGGTGGCGAGCGTGGCGCCGGCATTCACGGTGATGGCGACGCCGGTGCTGCCCGGCGCGGCGATCACGCTGGCCGAGCCGGTGGTGGTGCCGTCGCAGACCACGGCGGTGTTCGAGCCCGGCGTGGCGGTGGGGCCGCAGGCGGCATGCGCGCCGTTGCCGGCCAGTGTGGTGAGGGCGGCGAGCGCGGCCGCCAGGCCGTGGACGAGAGAAGAGAGGGGAACCGGGGGAAAGCGAAGGCGAGGGCGCCGGGAGGGTCTGGAGGAAGTTGAAGAACGAGGGAACGGAAGACGGCGTGCCGATCGATGCGATCGCTCGATGCTCATGCTTGCTCCTTTGTTGTCAGGCGGCGGCCCCGAGGCTGGGCGCTGTCCTGGCCGTTCGCCAAGGCATTTAGCACGGTTGACAGGCAACAAACAATCGGACGACCCGCCTTCGTGTTGCGGTGGCGAGACGCGCGATCAAGCGATCGAGCGACCGACCGCGCGACGGAGCCGGCCGCAGGCGGCCGGCCGGCGCGGGCCTACCGCCGCACCACGTAGCGCGTGACCACCGGCGCCATCTCGCCCAGGTGGAACGCCAGCCGGCGTTCGCGCAGCGCCATGTCGCTGGCGGTGGCGCGGTTGAAGCGGCGCAGGTGGTCGGTCCACGACTCGTCGACGATCTGCTCCACGTAGCGCTCCGGCTGCGCGATGTCGTGCAGCAGCTCCCAGCCGATGGCGCCCTGGCTCAGGCGCGCGCGGCGGGTCTGCTGCATCACGAGGTGGAAGGCGGCGGCGCGCGCCGGGTCGATGAGGAACTCCACCGTGATGACCACGCGGCCGTCTTCCTGCGGCGCCTCGGCGGGCGGGTCCGCGGCCCAGCCGGCCTGCGCGGGGCTGGTGTCGTCCTCGCCGATCACGTCGGTCACCCAGCGCAGCGCCACGAGCATCAGCAGCGTGCCGCTCACCGCGGCCACGCACAGGCTCGCGAGCAGCGAGGCGACCGTGGCCACCTGGCCCCAGAGCGCCGCGCCGATCGCGCTGGCGCCCATGATGGCCATCTGGTAGGTCGACATGCCGCGCGCGCGCACCCAGTCGGGCAGCGCGAGCTGGGCCGACACCGAAAGCGAATTGGCCACCGTGATCCACGCCATGCCGCCGAAGAACATGGCCGGCACCGCGACCCATGCGTTGGGCGCGAAGGCCATGACGGCGGTGGCGCCCGACTGCAGCAGCGTGCCGCGCAGCACCAGCTGGTCGCGCCCCATCGCCTGGCGCAACCGCGGCAGGAACAGCACCGCGATGATCGCGCCCGCGCCCATGGCCGCCAGCAGCAGCGTGAAGGTGCCCGCGCCGCCGCCTTGCAGGTTGCGCGCGAGCAGCGGCAGCAGCGCCAGCAGCGCCGTGGAGTGGAAGAAGAAGATCGATACGCGCGCCAGCACCGCGCGCATGCGCTGCGACTGCCGCACGAACTGCACGCCCACGCGCATCGCGCCGATGAGCTTCTCGCGGCCCAGCGGGTTGGGCGTGTGCTCGCGCCGCCAGCGCAGCACCACGAAGCCCGAGGCCACCGACAGCACCGCGTTCAGCGCGAACACCCACACGCTGCCCGCGCTCGCGATCAGCACGCCCGCGGTGAGCGGGCCGACGATGCGCGAGGCGTTCATCGCGATGCCGTTCAGGCCCAGCGCGGCCGGCAGCTGCGGGCGCGGCACCAGCTCGGGCACGATGGCCGCGAACACCGGCCAGCGCAGCGCCAGCCCGATGCCGTTGGCGAAGGTGAGCGCCAGCAGCAGCGGCGCGGTCATGAGGTCGAGCGCCAGCGCGGCGCACAGCACGATGGCGGTGCCGGCCAGCCAGAACTGCGTGGCCACCAGCCAGCGCCGGCGGTCCAGGATGTCGGCCAGCGCGCCGCTGGGCAGGCCCAGCAGGAACACCGGCAGCGTGGAGGCCGACTGCACCAGCGCCACCCAGATGGGCGAGGTGGTCAGCGAGGTCATCATCCACGCGGCGGCCACGTCGTTCATCCACATGCAGATGTTGGCGACCAGCCAGGTGCTCCACAGCATGCGGAACACGGGGAGCTTCAGGGGCTCGAGGGCCGCGAGCTTCGATGGCTGCGGCCGCGCGGGCGGTATCGGTGTCTCTTCGGGGGATATGGGTGGCATGTGGCGCTATTGTGGCGCGGGCTTTTTTTGCCTCGGCCCGCTCAGCCCCGGTCGCTGCGTGCCAGGTGGATCTCCAGGCGGCGCAGCAGCGTGGTCAGCACCAGCGTCATGACCCAGTAGACGACCGAGATCGCCAGGTACGGCTCCCAGTAGCGCGCATAGGCGCCGGCCACGGTGCGCGCGGCGTAGGCCAGCTCGGCCAGGCCGATGGCGGACACAAGCGAGGTGTCCTTGAGCAGCGCGATGGCGTTGTTGCCCAGCGGCGGCAGCATGCGCCGAAACGCCTGCGGCAGCACCACGTAGCGCATCACCTGCGCGGGCGTGAAGCCGATCGAGCGGCCCGCGTCGAACTGCCCGCGCGAGATCGACTGGATGCCGGCGCGGAACACCTCCGAGATGTAGGCCGCCGAGTTGAGCGTGAGCGCGACCACGCCCGAGATCAGCGCGCCGTGCTCCTGCTTGAGCGTGCGCGCCAGTTCGCCGTCGATCAGGATGCCCGAGGTCGGGTGGATGAACACCGGCATCACCGCGAAGTGGATCAGGAGGATCTGCACGAACAGCGGCGTGCCGCGAAAGAAGCTCACGTACACCGTGGCCGGCCAGCGCAGGAAGAAGCGCGCGACCCAGGTCCAGGGCGCGTGGCGCGGCTGCGCGAGGCGCGCGAGCGCCAGGCACAGGCCCCAGCTCGAACCCAGCAGCACGCAGACCACCGTCATGCGCAAGGTCATCCAGGCGCCTTGCCAGAACAGGTCCTTGTATTCGACGAGGATGTCCCAGCGGAACCACCCAAACAGCAGCACCGGTTGTTCCATGCTTACCTCCTCAAACTTTCTCTATCAACGGAAAACGAAACGGCCGCTGAAGCGCGGCCGTGTTCAGGGAAATGCCGTGCGGCTCAGCGCACGTTCGGGTCCTTGTTGAACCACTTCTTGTAGATGGTCACGTAGCTGCCGTCCGCGCGGATGGCGGCCAGGCCGGCCGTGAGCTTTTCCAGCAGGGCCTTGTCGCCCTTCTTCACGACGATGCCGAAGCCCTCTTCGGGGAACGACTTGTCGTCCAGCGTCTTCAGCTCGGGGTTCTGCGCCACGCGGTAGGCAATGACGCCGTTGTCGCCCATGGCGGCGTCGACGCCGCCGCCGGCCAGCTCGGAAATGATGAGCGGCGTGCTCTCGAAGCGGCGGATGTCGGGGCTGGTCTTGCCGAACTCGCGCGAGGCGATGTCGTCGGCGGTGGAGGCGCTGACCACGGCGATCTTCTTGCCGGCCAGGTCCTTCAGCGAGGCGATCTTGCTGTTCTTCGGCAGCGCGATCAGCTGGCGCGCCGCGAAGTAGGGCGGCGTGAAGTCGTAGCTCTGCTTGCGCTTGTCGTTGATGGTGACGCCCGAGATCACGAGGTCGACGTCGCCGTTGTTCAGCGCGCCGAAGATGCCGGTGAAGGGCGTGTTGACGATCTTGATCTTCAGGCCCTGCTGCTTGGCGATGGCGTTGATGATGTCGATGTCGAACCCGACGATCTGCTTGTCCTTGTTCTCGAAGGCGAACGGCGCGTAGGTGGCGCTCGAGGCCACGGTGAGTTCCCGGTTCTGGGCCTGGGCGGCGCCGAGCGTGAAGAAGGCGGTGCTGGCGAGAAGACCGAGCGAAAGGGCGCGCCGGATGCGGTTCATGGGGTCTCCCGGGGAGTGGTTTGTGTCTTGGGGGCCGGGAATTCTATGCCTGCAGGCGCGGTGCCCGGCACGGCGCAATGCCGGCCGTCGGCGTTGCCGCACGGCGTCATACCGGCCTTTTTTTGTGCATTTGTTCTCGAAGCCCCTAGGGAATCCACCCCTTCCCATTTTTGTTTGGAAGTATTTAGTTAACAAAGATAACAATAACTAACTGTTTGCAACAAACCGGCTAGGCGCGCATGTCATTGGTTCTGGGGGTCATGGGGATCCCGAAAGTGGAGGTCGAGCTCTTGCGGATCATCGTCCGGCTGAGTTCCAACCTGCGCACCCCCTGGACCGTGAGCGAATCGGGCACCTGCGACGTGCTGCTGACGGACAGCGCCACCGCCACCGAGTCCTGGCACGCGCCCGCGGCGCCGCTGGTCGTGGTGCCCATGGTGCAGCGCGGCGAGGCCGGCGCCACCGCCCCGGCCGCCGGCCGCAGCCTGGCGCGGCCGATCTTCGCGGAAGAGCTGGTCGACCTGCTCAACGAGATCACCGCCAGCGTGCGCACCGGCAAGACGGTGGCCGCGGCCGCCGTGCGTTCGGCGCGCAACCACGCCTCCCGCGCCTCGCTGATCCGCTGGCCCGCGCAGGTCACGCTGCAGAAGAACCCCGTCTACCTGCGGCTGGCCGCGGCGCTCTCCAAGAGCGCGCAGTCCGCCGAGAGCCTGAGCGCGCTGGGCCGCGTCGACGTCGACGAATGCTCGACCTTCCTCGGCCTGCTCGAGCAGGAAGGCGTGCTGGCCTGGTCGGCCGAGGCCCGCGCGGGCCACACGAACGACGCCGGCCTCGCCACGGCCACCGCCGCCGCGAGGGCCCTGGCCCTGGCCGGCGAACCCGCCCGGCATCGCGCCGGGCTGCTCTCGCGCATCCGCCGCCGCCTCGGGCTGGCCTGAACGAACGACCATCCAGGGGATATCGACTTGAGGGAATACAAACTCGTCTTCACGGGCCCGATGGGCGTGGGCAAGACCACCGCCATTGCCGCCATCAGCGAGGCGCCGCCCATCTCCACCGACGTGGTGAACGCCGACACCTCGGTGGCCAAGGCCACCACCACCGTGGGGCTGGACTTCGGCCAGCTCACGCTGGACAACGGCGACCGGCTGCGCATCTACGGCACGCCGGGGCAGAGCCGCTTCGACTTCATGTGGCAGATCCTGATCCGCGACGCGCTGGGCCTGGCCATCCTGCTCGACAACTCGCGTCCCAAGCCGCTCGAAGACCTGGACACCTACCTCGACGGCTTTGCCGCTGCGCTCAAGGAAATGCCTTGCGCCATCGGCGTGAGCCGCCATGACACCCATCCCTCGCCGTCGCTGGACGACTACGCGCGCGCGCTCCAGGCCCGCGGCCTGGTGCTGCCGATCGTGGCGGTCGACCTGCGCAGCAAGGACGACGTGACCTCACTGATAGAGACCCTCCTGATGCAGATAGAAGCCATCGACGCGGGAGCACCGCTGTGAACATCAGCCTTGCCCTGAAGCTGAAGGCGGCCTCCGAGGCGCAGCACATCCTGGACGAGATCGCCGGCGTCACCGCCGTGGTCATCGCCACGCCCGACGGCTTCGAGATCGCCAGCGCCAGCCTGCGCAGCTTCGACCCGTCGCGCATCGCCGCCATGGCCAGCTCCATTTCCGCCATGGGCGCGGTGGTGTCGCAGGAGGCGCGGCTGGGCCGCTGCAAGTGCATCACCGTGGGCACCGACGACGGCTTCGCGCTGTTCAGCACCGCGCGCAACGAGGAGGCGGAGCTGGTGGTGAACGTGCTGGCCAACGCCAACGCCGTGCTCGCGCAGGCCATGTACCGCACCGCCACCTGCGTGAAGGTGCTCGAGGCGCACAAGTCGGGCTGGCTGCCCCCCCGGATCAGCGAGTGAGGGCGCGTCTTCATGCGGCGCTCTCGCTCTTTTCATACGCATGACCGTTAGCAACCCAACCAGGAACACCAGATATGGCGACCATTCAGCAAAGCATTGACAACCTCCTGACCGCAGACGGCGCCATGTGCGCCGCGGTGGTCGACTCCGCCAGCGGCATGATGCTGGGCGCGGGCGGCACCGGCGTGGACCTGGAAGTGGCCGCCGCCGGCAACACCGAGGTGGTGCGTGCCAAGCTCAAGACGATGCGCTCGCTCGGCCTGAACGACGTGATCGAGGACATCCTGATCACCCTGGGCAAGCAATACCACCTGCTGCGCCCGCTGGCGCAGAAGGAAGGCGTGTTCATCTATTACGTGCTCGACAAGGCCAAGTCGAACCTGGCGCTGGCACGCCGCAAGCTGCAGGAAGTCGAGAAGGACATCACCTTCTGATCAAAGGAAGGCAGAGCAATGAAAAGCCGGCTTCGAGAGGAGCCGGCTTTTTCGTTGATGGCGCCTGCGCGGCTGCTTGGCCGATTGGCTTGACCGGCTATTTCGCGAGGTGCCCCAGCGGCAGCGCGCTGCTGGCCTTCACCTCGCCCAGCGAGAAGCTGGTGTGCAGGTCCTTCACGTTCGGCAGGTTCATGAGGTGCTGGCGCGCGAAGGCCGAGAAGCTGTCCAGGTCCTGCGCCACCACCTGCAGCTCGAAGGTGCCGGTGCCGCTGATGTAGTGGCAGGCCACCACGTCGGGCAGCTTGCGGATCGCGTCCTCCAGTTTGCGCGTGGCCTCGTGGGTGACGCGCTCGGTGTCCACGCGCACGAAAGCGAGCACGCCCAGCCCGATCTTGTGGCGGTCGATCTCGGCGTGGTAGCCCTTGATGAAGCCGGCTTCTTCCAGTGCGCGCACCCGGCGCCAGCAGGGCGCGGCCGACAGGCCCACGCGCTGCGCAAGCTCGGCGTTGGTGAGGCGTCCGTCGGCCTGCAGTTCTTGCAGGATTGCAAGGTCGAACTTGTCAATGCTTTCCATGGACGCCGATATTAAGCAAGATTCTTTCTGGAAGCGCGTTTTCCAGGGCAAAGAACGCAAACACCTGTCGCGGACCCCGGCATACACTTTGCGGGATCATGGGCTCGCGCCCTACCCGGGCACAGACCCACAGCCATCAGCCAGGCCCACAAGGCCCTGCCACACGGAGACAGAGACATATGAATGCACCGCTGCCAGCGCACATTCGCAAGGCCCTAGAAACGGTCACGCTCGACGACAAATACTCCCTCGACTACGGTCGGGCCTTCATGAGCGGCGTCCAGGCCCTCGTGAAGCTGCCGATGCTGCAGCGCCTGCGCGACCAGCAGGCCGGCAAGAACACGGCCGGCTTCATCAGCGGCTACCGCGGCTCCCCGCTCGGCGGCTACGACCAGGCGCTGTGGAAGGCCAGCAAGTTCCTCAAGGAACAGAACATCGTCTTCCAGCCCGGCGTGAACGAAGAGCTCGCGGCCACCGCGCTGTGGGGCACCCAGCAGCTGGGCTTTTCCCCGCAGGGCACCAACAAGTTCGACGGCGTCTTCGGCATCTGGTACGGCAAGGGCCCGGGCGTGGACCGCTGCTCCGACGTCTTCAAGCACGCCAACATGGCCGGCACCACCGCCTGGGGCGGCGTGATCGCGGTGGCCGGCGACGACCACATCTCCAAGAGCAGCACGGCCGCCCACCAGAGCGACCACATCTTCAAGGCCTGCGGCACGCCGGTGTTCTTCCCGGCCAACGTGCAGGAAATCCTCGACCTGGGCATTCACGCCTTCGCCATGAGCCGCTTCTCGGGCGTGTGGTCGGGCATGAAGACGATCCAGGAAATCGTCGAGTCGAGCGCTACGGCCATGATCGACCCCGACCGCGTCGAGATCGTCATTCCCACCGACTTCGAGATGCCGCCCGGCGGCCTGCACATCCGCTGGCCCGACCATGCGCTGGAGCAGGAAGCCCGGCTCATGCACTACAAGTGGTACGCCGCGCTGGCCTACATCCGCGCCAACCGCCTGAACCACAACGTGATCGAAGGCCCGAACGACCGCTTCGGCATCATGGCCAGCGGCAAGGCCTTCAACGACACGCGCCAGGCGCTGATCGACCTGGGCCTGGACGACGCGGCCTGCCGCCAACTGGGCATCCGCCTGCACAAGGTGGGCGTGGTGTGGCCGCTGGAGGCGCAGCTCACGCGCGAGTTCGCTACCGGCCTGCAGGAGATCCTGGTGGTCGAGGAGAAGCGCCAGGTCATCGAGTACCAGCTGAAGGAAGAGCTCTACAACTGGCGCTCCGACGTGCGGCCCAACGTGGTCGGCAAGTTCGACGAAGGCCTGGGCGCGAGCGACGACGGCTACTCCGGCGGCGAATGGTCGATGCCCAACCCGACCGCCCACACGCTGCTGCGCGCCAACGCCGACCTGAATCCCGCGCTCATCGCCAAGGCCATTGCCGCGCGCCTGAAGAAGACCGGCCTGCTGGCCGCGGCCGGCGCCGACATGTCAGCGCGCATCGACGCGCAACTGGCCATCCTCGAAGCCAAGGAGCGTTCGATGGTGGTGCAGCAGGCCTCCACCAGCGTGGCCGACGCCACGCGCCAGCCGTGGTTCTGCTCGGGCTGCCCGCACAACACCAGCACCGTGGTGCCCGAAGGCTCGCGCGCGATGGGCGGCATCGGCTGCCACTTCATGGCGACCTGGATGGACCGCTCCACCATCGGCTTCACGCAGATGGGCGGAGAGGGCGTGCCGTGGGTGGGCCAGCAGCCCTTCACCACCGACCAGCACATCTTCGCGAACCTGGGCGACGGCACGTATTTCCACAGCGGCCTGCTCGCCATTCGCCAGAGCATCGCGGCGGGCGTGAACATCACCTACAAGATCCTCTACAACGACGCGGTCGCCATGACCGGCGGCCAGCAGGTGGGCGAACGCCCCGAAGGCCACTCGGTGCTGCAGATTGCCGAGAGCCTGCATGCCGAAGGCGCCGTGAAGGTCGTGATCGTGACTGACGAGCCCGAGAAGTACGAGGGCGTGAACATTCCGGGCGACCACGTGGCGGTGAAGCACCGCGACCTGCTCGACGACATCCAGCGCGAGTTCCGCAAGATCCCCGGCACCACGGCCATCATCTACGACCAGACCTGCGCGACCGAGAAGCGCCGCCGCCGCAAGCGGGGCACGGCCGTCGACCCGGCCAAGCGCGTGGTCATCAACGAGCTGGTCTGCGAAGGCTGCGGCGACTGCAGCGTGCAGAGCAACTGCCTGAGCGTGGAGCCGCTGGAGACCGAATTCGGCCGCAAGCGCACCATCAACCAGAGCAGCTGCAACAAGGACATGAGCTGCCTGAAGGGCTTCTGCCCGAGCTTCGTGACCGTCGAGGGCGGCCAGCTCAAGAAGAAGAGCAAGAACAAGGGCGCCACGCCAGCCGAGTTCGGCCTGCTGAACGAGCCGGCGATTCCCTCGCTGGCGGGCGGCAAGGTCTGGGGCGTGGTGGTGGCGGGCGTGGGCGGCACCGGCGTGATCACCATCGGCCAGCTGCTGGGCATGGCCGCGCACATCGAGGCCAAGGGCATCGTCACGCAGGACGCGGCGGGCCTGGCGCAAAAGGGCGGCGCCACCTGGAGCCACGTGCTCATCGGCGACACGCAGGACGACATCCGCACCACCCGCGTGGGCACCGCGGCGGCCGACCTGATCCTGGCCTGCGACCCGCTGGTGACGGTGAACGCCGAGACCATGGCGCGCATGCGCGAAGGGCGCACGCACGTGGCGCTGAACAGCCACAGCGCGCCGACCGCCGCCTTCGTGCGCAACGCCAACTGGCAGAACCCCGAGGACGCCTGCGCCGCCGAGATCGCGCGCGCCGTGGGCATCGACGGCCTGGGCACGTTCGACGCCGATGCCGCCGCCACCACGCTGATGGGCGACACCATCTACGTGAACCCGATGATCCTGGGCTACGCCTGGCAGAAGGGCTGGCTCCCGCTGGCGCACGAGTCGCTGATGCGCGCCATCGAGCT
Organism: Variovorax sp. OK212; assembly: GCF_900112425.1. Classification (GTDB taxonomy): domain Bacteria; phylum Pseudomonadota; class Gammaproteobacteria; order Burkholderiales; family Burkholderiaceae_C; genus Variovorax. Next base: position 350,918 of record NZ_FOLP01000005.1, read on the forward strand.
GAACGCCGTGGCCGTCGAGAACAACAAGACCGCCTTCGAATGGGGCCGCCAGGCCGCCGTGCGGCCGGACGAGCTGCAAAAGCGCGTGCGCCCGGGCCAGGTCGTGGAGTTCAAGAAGCGCGAGACGGTGGAAAACCTCGTGGCGCGCCGCGCGGAGTTCCTCACCGGCTACCAGAACGCCGCCTACGCCGAGGAATACAAGCAGTTCGTCGGCAAGGTGCGCCAGGCCGAATCGGCCGCCGGCAAGGGCACCGCGCTGACCGAGACCGTGGCCCGCTACCTGTTCAAGCTGATGGCGTACAAGGACGAGTACGAAGTCGCCCGCCTGCACACCGACCGCAGCTTCCTCGACCGCGTCGAAGGCATGTTCGAGGGCGACTACAAGCTCAACTACCACCTGGCCCCGCCGATCATTGCCAAGAAGAACGCCAAGGGCCAGCTGCAGAAGCAGAAGTTCGGCCCCTGGATGCTCACGGGCTTCAGGTTCCTGGCCAGGCTGAAGGGCCTGCGCGGCACGGCGCTCGACGTCTTCGGCCGCACCGAGGAGCGCAAGACCGAACGCGCGCTGATCGGCGAGTACCGCGCCAGCATCGAGGAAGTGATCGGCGCGCTGCGTGCCGACAACCACGCGCTGGCGCTGGAGATCGCGGCCCTGCCCGAGCAGATTCGCGGATACGGCCACGTGAAGGAGCGCAACCTGGCCGCCGCCCGCACCCGCTGGAGCGAGCTGCTGGCCAAGTGGCGCAACCCGCAGGCACAGCGCGCGGCGGCCTGATCTTCCAGGCTTGCGAAGGCAACACGGGCGTCCACTGGACGCCCGTTGCTATTGAAAACGTAGCAAACTTCCAGCGGATTGAATACCCGGAAAGCCCTCCCCACCGCGCCGGATAAGCGCGTGGAGCGGTCATGCGCGCCGAATACAATGCCCGGTGCTGTGCGCGGCCAGGCCCCGCCGCGCTTTGACTCGCAGTCCGCATCCCACGCGGGCTCGAAGCCCAAGGAATTGCGGGCGCCGCCGGCGCTCCCCTCGTTTTCTCTTCCCTCTGCTGGAGACTCTCTTGTTCATTTCCTCTGCTTTCGCCCAGACCGCACCTGCTGCAGCCGGCGGCGGTGACATGTTGTCCTCGCTCGGCAGCATGCTGCCCCTGGTGCTGATGTTCGTGGTGCTGTATTTCGTCATGATCCGGCCCCAGATGAAGCGCCAGAAGGAATCCCGCGCCATGATCGAAGCCCTGGCCAAGGGTGACGAAGTCGCCACCGCCGGCGGCGTGCTCGGCAAGATCACGTCCATCAGCGACCAGTACCTGGGCCTCGAAATCGCCAATGGCGTCGAGATCAAGGTCCAGCGCAGTGCCGTGGTGCAGGTCCTGCCCAAGGGCGCCGTCAAGCAATAAAAGCGTGAGCTGACCCTTGCGCTTTGCGGCGCAGGGCCCCAATTCACGCCGTGTTCCGTTTCAGAAAAGCGCTTTCTCATGAACCGTTACCCGGTCTGGAAGTACACGATCATCGTGATCGTGTTGCTCGTGGGGCTCATCTACGCCCTGCCCAATTTCTTCGGTGAGGCGCCTGCGGTGCAGGTGTCGGCGTCCAAGACGACCGCCAAGGTCGACGCCGCCACCCAGACCCGGGTCGAGGAGGCGCTCAAGGCCGCCAACCTGGCGCCCGACCTGATCACGCTCGACGGTGGCTCGCTGCGCGCGCGCTTCCTCAACGCGCAGGACCAGCTCGCGGGCCGCGACGTGATCCAGCGCGCGCTGGTGCCCGACAGCAACGACCCGTCGTACACGGTGGCGCTGAACCTGCTGTCGCGCTCGCCCAAGTGGCTGACCGCGCTGCACGCCTTCCCCATGTACCTGGGCCTCGACCTGCGCGGCGGCGTCGACTTCCTGCTGCAGGTGGACATGAAGGGCGCAATCGACAAGAAGGCCGAGTCCTTCGCGAGCGACCTGCGCACCACCTTCCGCGACAAGAACATCCGCGGCACCCAAGTGAGCCGCAACGGCCAGACGGTCGAGGTGAGCTTCCGCGACGCGGCCGCCCTTGAGGCGGCCAAGCGCCTCATCCAGGACCAGTTCACCGACCTGAGCACCACCGACAGCCAGGACGGCAGCACGTGGCGCCTGGTGGCCAGCATCAAGCCCGAAGCCGCGCGCCGCCTGCAGGACGCCGCGCTCAAGCAGAACATCACCACGCTGCACAACCGGATCAACGAACTCGGCGTGGCCGAACCCGTGATCCAGCAGCAGGGCCTGGACCGCATCGTCGTGCAATTGCCCGGCGTGCAGGACACGGCCAAGGCCAAGGAAATCCTGGGCCGCACCGCCACGCTCGAAATGCGCATGGTCGACGAGAGCGCCGAAGGCCGCTCGGCCGAACTCAGCGGCGGACCGGTGCCTTTCGGCTCCGAGAAATTCCTCGACCGCCAGGGCCGTCCGGTGATCGTGAAGAAGCAGGTGCTCGTCACCGGCGAGAACCTCACCGACGCGCAACCCGGCTTCGACCAGCAAAGCAACCAGCCCAAGGTCGACCTGACCATGGACGCCAAGGGCGGTCGCATCATGCGCGACGTCAGCCGCGAGAACTACAAGAAGCGCATGGCCATGCTGATCTTCGAGAAGGGCAAGGGCGAAGTGCTCACGGCTCCCTCGATCAACGGCGAGCTGGGCAACCGCTTCCAGGTGTCGGGCTCGATGACCGTGGTCGAGGCCAACGACCTCGCGCTGCTGCTGCGCGCCGGCTCGCTGGCCGCGCCGATGGAAATCATCCAGGAACGCACCATCGGTCCGAGCCTGGGTGCCGACAACATCGAGAAGGGCTTCAAGAGCGTGATGTACGGCTTCCTGGCCATCATGGTCTTCATGTGCTTCTACTACGCGCTGTTCGGCCTGTTCTCGTCGATCGCACTGGCCGTGAACCTGATGCTGCTGATCTCGATTCTCTCGATGCTGCAGGCCACCCTCACGCTGCCCGGCATCGCGGCCATGGCGCTGGCCATCGGCGTGGCCATCGACTCCAACGTGCTGATCAACGAGCGCGTGCGCGAAGAGCTGCGCAACGGGGCGTCGCCGCAGGCGGCCATCCACGCGGGCTATGAGCGCGCCTGGGGCACCATCCTGGACTCCAACGTGACCACGCTCATTGCGGGCATCGCGCTGCTGGCCTTCGGCTCGGGCCCGGTGCGCGGCTTCGCGGTGGTGCACTGCATCGGCATCGTCACCTCGATGTTCTCGGCCGTGTTCTTCTCGCGCGGCCTCGTGAACTTCTGGTACGGCCAGAAGAAGAAGCTCAAGACGGTGTCGATCGGCACGGTCTGGCGGCCGACGACCGACGGCTCGACCGCGGTCACCAAGTAAAGGTCGAGGACAAGCGTCATGGAATTCTTCCGCATCCACAAGACGATCCCGTTCATGCGCCACGCGCTGGTGCTGAACATCGTCTCCTTCGCCACCTTCGCGCTGGCGGTGTTCTTCCTGTTCCACCGCGGGCTGCACCTGTCGGTCGAGTTCACGGGCGGCACCGTGATGGAGGTCGCGTACAAGCAGTCGGCCGACATCGGCAAGGTGCGCGACGCCATCGGCAAGCTCGGCTACCCGGACGTCCAGGTGCAGAGCTACGGCTCGTCCGAGAACATCCAGATCCGCCTGCCGGCCCAGAAGGGCATGAGCTCCGACCAGCAGAGCGCGCAGGTCATGCAGGCGCTGAAGTCGGTCGACGAGTCGGCCACGCAGCGCGGCATCGAGGTCGTCGGCCCGCAGGTCGGCGAGGAGCTCACCACCAACGGCATGAAGGCCCTGGCCATGGTGGTCGTGGGCATCATGATCTACCTGGCGTTCCGCTTCGAATGGAAGTTCGCGCTGGCCACCGTGCTGGCCAACCTGCACGACGTGGTGATCATCCTGGGCTTCTTCGCCTTCTTCCAGTGGGAGTTCTCGCTGGCGGTGCTGGCGGCGGTGCTCGCGGTGCTGGGGTATTCGGTGAACGAGTCGGTCGTGATCTTCGACCGGATCCGCGAGAACTTCCGCCGCTACCGGAAGATGACGACCACCGAGATCATCGACAACGCGATCACCTCGACCATCAGCCGGACCATCATCACCCACGGCTCCACGCAGCTCGTGGTGCTGTCGATGTTCTTCTTCGGCGGTCCCACGCTGCACTACTTCGCGCTGGCGCTGACCATCGGCATCTGCTTCGGCATCTACTCCTCGTGCTTCGTGGCCGCGGCCATCGCCATGTGGCTGGGCATCAAGCGCGAAGACCTGGTCAAGGGCGGCCCGACGAAGCGCGACGGCGAATCCGAGGACGATCCCAACGCCGGCGCCGTGGTCTGACGGAAACTTGGATACTTCAAGGTTAAACAGAGCGGCAGCGGTGGGTGCCGCGCCGCGGTTCGCATGCAACGTCGGGCACACTCCACACTTGTGCGGTTGCGCATCACGATGCAAGCTCGCAGTTGTTGCTGACGAATCGAATATCCAGGTCCTCCCGACTTTTCAATGAGCATTGCGCGGTCCGCCTCTTCCCTGCAGCTCGCACGCGAGACGCGTGAGCGTTTCGTTGCGGCCACCGAGGGTGCGATCGCGCCCCTGGCCCGCTCGATCCGGGACCGGCTGACGGCCCTGTCCTCCGAGGCCGGCAACGCCCGCGCCATGCAGGAGCACCGCGACGACTTCGTCGCCTTCCACGGCCAAGCCACCCAGTGGGTCACGCTCTCGCAGGCCGGCTGGCGCAAGGCGCTGGGCACCACCGTCAGCGGTGCCGTGGGTTCGTCGTCCGCGCTGCGGCTCGAACTCATCGGCGACGAGGTGGTGGAAAGCAACATCCTGTCGTCGCGCCTGGCGCAGATGATCCACGACAAGGGCAGCTTCGAACTCAGCGACCTGCGCCTGCGCATCCAGCACCTCGAAGGCACGACCGAGCTCGACGCCAAGGACGTGCTCAAGCCCGAGACGCTCGCCAAGCTGCTGGTCGAACAGTGGCTGGCCGCCGGCCTGAGCCGCGGGCTCTGGACCCGCATCCAGGACACCGTGCAGCAGGGCCTGGTCGAGGTGGTGGTCAAGGCCTACCAGAGCGCCAACGCCTTCCTGATCGCCAACGGCGTGATGGAGGAAATCGACCTCAAGAGCTTCGTGCGGCGCACGGGCAATGCCAGCGGTAACGGCGGCGGCGGCGGCGGCGGATCGACCGCTTCTTCCAGCGTGCCGATGGACAGCGGCATGTCCTCCGGCCCGCGCAGCGTCCAGCGTCCCGGTTTCGGCTTCGACGCGCAGCAGGCGGCTTCCGTGCCGGGCGGCGCGAGCGCGGCAACCACCACCGGCGGGTCGCCGCTCATGATCGCGCGGCAGCGCGCGCAGACCGCGCTGCTGAACCTCAAGCGCTTCGTCACCGCGCGCATCGGCGGCGACGCCGGCGCACAGGCCCCGGCCACCAGCGCCGACGGGCGCGCCACGGGCGGCGGTGCGGGCACCGGCGGCGGCCATGCGGGCCAGGGTCAGGGCACGGGCGCCACGGCGCCGCGCGTCTTTTCACGCACCTTCGCCGGCGCCATCGCCGACGCCGAGGTCGCCTACCGCATGGCGGCCACGCAGTACATGGACGGCAATGGCGAACAGGCCACGCTGATCCAGCAGACCGCGGTCGATCTGCGCCGTCGCACCGCCGAGCTCAAGAAGCGCGCGCCCACCACGGCCGACAAGGCCACGGTCGAGATCGTGGCGCTGATGTTCCAGGCCATCCTGGCCGAGGAGCGCATTCCTTTCTCGGCGCGTGTGTGGTTCGCGCGGCTGCAGATGCCCGTGCTGCGCGTGGCCATCGCCGAGCCCGAGTTCTTCGGCACGCTGCAGCATCCCGCGCGCATGCTGATCGACCGCATGGGTTCGTGCGTGATGGGCTTCGACGCCGCGGCCATCACCGGCAGCGCGCTCGAAGGCGAGATCCGCCGCGTGGTGCAGGTCATCGAGCAGTATCCGGAAACCGGACAGCGCGTGTTCAAGCTGGTGTTCGACGAATTCGTCGCCTTCCTCAACCGCTACCTGACGCAGAGCGACTCCACGCAGCGCGTGATGAGCGTGGCGCAGCAGGTCGAGCAGAAGGAGACGATGGCGATCCAGTACACCATCGAGTTGCGCAAGATGCTCAACGACATGCCGGTGCGTGACGAGATCCGCGAGTTCCTGTTCAAGGTCTGGGCCGAGGTGTTGGCCATTGCCGCGCTGCGCTACGGCGCGCAGGGCGAGCAGACCGTCATGCTCAAGCGCGTGGCCTCCGAGCTGGTGTGGGCCGCGAGCGCCAAGCCCAACCGCACCGACCGCGCCCGCGTGATCCAGGACCTGCCGCAACTGCTGCAGCGCCTGCGCCAGGGCATGGCGCTGCTGGGCATCGTCGACGAGCCTCAGGAAGCGCACATCAAGACCATCGGCGCCACGCTGTCCGACGCCTTCCTGTCGAAGACCGAGGCGATCCCGCAGGCCAAGATCGAGGCCATGGCCGAGCGGCTGACGCACCTGGAAGATTTCGTGACCGACGTGAGCGGCTCCGCCGACCTGCCGCTGGACGCGCACAGCATCGAGCTGCTGCTCGGCGTGGACGCCGCGTCGATCGAGGTCATTCCCGACGCCGCCGGCGCCAAGGTGCCCGAGGACATGCTGGCCTGGGCGCACGAGCTGCAGGTGGGCAACTGGTTCATGCTGGACCACAACGACCGCGTGAGCCAGGTGCAGTTCGTCTGGCGCAGCGACCGCAAGCAGCTGCATCTGTTCGCCACGGCGGACGGGCGCAGTTTCCTGATCCAGGCGGGGCGGTTGGCGGCTTACCTGCAGGCGGGCTTGCTGGTGCCGGCCGAGGAAGAAACGCTCACGGTGCGTGCCACGCGCGAGGCGCTGGCGAAGCTGGACGCGAACCCGGAGCGGCTGCTGAACTAGCCAGCGGGGTTGGTCGGCGCTGGCCGATGAAGGCCAGTGCCGATCAGTGTGCGACGCGGCCTTCGCGCGATTCGCAGAGTTCGTCGAGCACCAATGCATCGGGCTCGATGCCGGTGCTCCAGTGCACCATCAACACGATGATCTTCAGCTCGTCGAGCGCGACCGGGTCGCCCGGCGCCGCCATTGCACGCTCGATGACGATCTCGCGCAGGCCGCAAGGCAGCACGCTCGAGGATTCAAGGAAGCGGATGAAGCCCAGGCATTCGGCGCCCAGATGCTCCTGCTCGGCCTGCGAGTAGACGCGCATCGCGTTGCTCGACTGCGGCAGGGCTTCGTCGGGTGCGCCGCGCAGCCTGACCGTGGCGCTGGCCTCGTCGTTGGCGCTGCGTTCGATCTGCATGCCTTGCGTTGCAAGGCTCAGGCCGTCGAGCCAGTGAAGGGCTTCGCGGATCTCGTCTGCCTCGAAGCCGTGTGCGCTGAGCTTGCGGCCCAGCTGTTCGGGTTCGGGGCAGGCATCGCCGCGCCAATAGTTTTCGTAGACAAAAACAAGCACTTCGAACATGGGCCCAATATAGCCGACGTTCGTGCAACACGGGCTAGGTGGATGCCATTCGCTGGAAAAGGCCGCCGGGCAGCCGCGCGACATGACCGTCGAGTTCGAGCTCGAGCATCTTCGCCTGCAGCGCGGCCGCGCTCCAGCCGGTGCGCGCGCTCAGCGCGTCGAGGCTCACGGGGTCGTGGCCGAGGGACACGAGCAGCGGGTCTTCCGAGGTGCCGGCGGAGCTGTCATGCCCATTGCCGCCGCCATTGCCATTCCCGTCGCTGGAATGTGACGCTGGCGCCGCGGCAGCCTGTCGGGCCTGCATGGGCGGCAGTTCCTCGAGGATGTCGTTCACCGACTCCACGAGCTTTGCGCCCTGGCGGATCAGCGCGTGGCAGCCGCGCGACTGCGGCGAGTGGATCGAGCCCGGAATGGCGAACACTTCCTTGCCCTGCTCGGACGTGAGGCGCGCCGTGATCAGCGAGCCCGACTGAAGGGCCGCCTCCACCACCAGCGTGCCGCGCGCGAGCCCGGCGATCAGCCGGTTGCGCTTGGGAAAGTTCTGCGTGAGCGGCGGTGTGCCCAGGGGCAGCTCGCTCACGATCAGCCCCTGCTGCGTGATGCGGTGCGCCAGGTCGCGGTGCCGTGCGGGGTAGACGCGGTCGAGCCCGGTGCCGACCACCGCCACCGTGGCCAGCCGCGGCACGTCGCCGGCCGCGTCGAGCGCGCCCTGGTGCGCCGCGCCGTCGACGCCCAGCGCCAGGCCCGACACCACGGGCAGGCCCGCGTCGCCCAGCGCGCGGGCAAAGCTGCGCGCATTGGTGGCGCCTTGGGGCGTCGGGTTGCGGCTGCCCACCACGGCGATGCTGTGGCCGAGCTGCGTCAGGTCGAAGTCGGCGTTGCCCAGCACGTAGAGCATCAGCGGCGGGTCGACCATTTCGAGCAGCGACGCGGGGTAGCCGGCATCGCCGAGCGTCACCACGCGGCGCGAGGCGCCGTTGTCGCCGGCGTGCAGCCACTGCCAGGTCAGGTCGATCTGGGCCTGCAGGTTGGCCGGTGGTTGCTGGAGTGCCGATGCCTGCGCGAGCGAGACGACCTCGCGCAGCGCCGCATCGGGCTGCGCGAAGATGCGCTCGGGCAGCCCGAAGGCCGCGAGCAAGCGGCGCGCGGCACCGTCACCGATGCCGGGCGTCAGTGAAAGCCGCAGCCAGCCTGCGAGTTCTGCGCGTTCCAAACGATTGAGCGGGAAGGGACGCCGGAGTCGCGGGTCAGGGATTGACGAGGAAGTCGCCGGCGCGCGGAGTGTCGTTGATTTCCAGCACGAGCGCGTAGGACACCTTCTCGAAAGTGCGGAACACCATCAGCAGGCCGATGCGTTCGTTGGGCAGCTTGATGGTTTCCTTGCGGGCGCCGGTGCGGTCGAGGATGGTCTCGCCGTTCTTCAGGATGGCCAGCACGTGGCCGTTGTCGATGCCGTCGCGCGTGCCCTTGTTGATGGCCACGACCTGGTTCTGCGCCGCGAACTGCACCGCGTTGCCGTACACCGAGACGATGCGGCCGTCGACCTGCGTCGACGGGGCGCGAGGCACGTAGCTCAGCAGCTGGCGCGGCGGCTCGGGCAGCAGGCGGTCGCCGGCGCGCATTTCCTCGCGCGACGCGATGATGTCGATGCTCGCGGGCACCACGGTGATCACGTCCTTGTCTTCCACCGTCTCGATGGTGGTCGACTCGCCGCGCTGCAGGCGGGCCTTGCCCAGGTACTGCGCCTCGTAGCCGAGGATTTCGCCCGTGCCCGGGTCCTTCAGCGGCGTGGCGTTGCGGAAGATGCGGAAGTTCTGCACCGGGCCGGCGGCTTCGACCAGCGGCGCCTCGGCGCTGCCGCGGGCATAGGCCCGGTCGCCGCGCGACAGCAGCACGCGGCTGTCGTTGCCCGCGACGATGCGCGGTGCGGCGTCCAGCGTGCCGGCGTCCACCACGATGGGTTCGCTCAGGAAGGGCTCGATGATGCTCGGGTTCAGCGTGGGCAGTGCCATGCCGGCCAGCGAGTCGAAGCGGGTGCGTGGTGACAGCTTGATGGTTCCGCCGTCGCCGCTGAAGCCGCCGCGGCGGGTGGTCAGGCGTGCGCGGCCGCCGCTCTTGTCCAGGTAGAGCACCTGGCCCGGATAGATCCGGTGCGGGTTGGCGATTTCGTTGATGTTCATGCCCCACAGCTCCGGCCAGCGCCAGGGGCGCAGCAGGTACAGGCGGGAGATGGCCCAGAGCGTGTCGCCGGGCTTGATGGTGTATTCGTCGGGTGCGTTGGGGGCCAGTTCGCTCAGCGGCACGCCGGCCTGGGCGGTTTGCTGGGCGGTGGCGCGTTGCTGCGGCGTGACGGGGTAGTTCTGGGCCCAGGCCGTCGTCGCGCCGCAACTGCCGATGACCGCCAGGGCGGTCAGCGTTGCAAGAAGGGACGGGCGCTGGCGTTCGGTGAGTCTGAGCTTTTTCATGTCTGGATGGTGAGCGCCCGCAGTAGCGTGGCGCATACGAATCTCACAATTTGCTACGAATTCTGCGCTGAACCCCTTGGGAGGGCAACGTTTTCGGGTCCACGGGGCGCGTCGCGTCGCGGAATTGGCGAAAATAGCCACAACTTTCCCCCGCTTTCATGGCCAAACGAATCATTCTGAGTTACCCGGACAAACGACTGCACACGGTGGCCAAGCCGGTGCAGGGCGTCGACGCACGCATCAAGACCCTGGTCGCCGACATGCTTGAGACGATGTACGACGCCAACGGCATCGGCCTGGCCGCGACGCAGATCGACGTGCACGAGCGCCTCGTCGTCATCGACATCTCCGAGGAACGCAACGAACCGATCGTGCTGATCAACCCCGAGATCACCTGGGCCAGCGACGAGAAGGTGCTGAACGAAGAAGGCTGCCTCTCGGTCCCCGGCATCTACGACGGCGTGATGCGCTCCACCTCGGTGAAGGTGCAGGCGCTCGACGAGAACGGCGAGTCGCGCACCCTCGAGGCCGACGGCCTGCTGGCCGTGTGCATCCAGCACGAGCTCGACCACCTGCTGGGCAAGGTGTTCGTCGAATACCTCTCGCCGCTGAAGCGCAACCGCATCAAGAGCAAGCTGCTCAAGCAGCAGCGCGAAGATCTGCGCGAACGCGCCTGAACGCCATGACCTCACGCCGTTTCGCCTCCTTCGCTGCGGTGGCGCTTGTCGCCGCTGCCGGCCTCGGCCTCGCGGGCTGTGCCAACGAGCCCACCCGCACCCAGCCGGGTGCCACGGCCGCCGACACCCTGCAGCGCCTGGGCGCGCCGACGGGCCGCTATCCGCTCACGGGCGGCGGTGAGCGGCTGCAGTACTCGCGCATGCCGGCCGGCTTCGAGGTGACCGACATCGACGTCGACGCCGCCGGCAAGGTGGTCTCGGTGACGCAGGTGCTCAGCGAGGCGCGCTTCGGTGCCGACATCAAGGTCAACCAGTGGCGCCAGAACGACGTGATGGCGTTCTACGGCCGCCCCTATGAAATCTCCCGCGTCAGTTCCTTCGACGGTGCCGTCTGGACCTGGCGCTACAAGGCCGTGAACGAGCGCCGCATGCTCTATATCTACATCGACCCGACCGGCGTGGTCCGGCGCTATCACACGGGGGACGATCTCGAGCTCGATCGGGTCCGGGATTGAGCCGCCTCCGAGTCGTTTTCGCGGGCACGCCCGAGTTCGCGCGCGTCGCCCTGGAGGCCATCGCCGCCGCCGGCCATGACATCGTGCTGGTGATGAGCCAGCCCGACCGCCCCGCCGGCCGCGGCATGAAGCTGCAGGCCTCGCCCGTCAAGCAATGCGCCGTGGCCAACGACTGGCCCGTGGCCCAGCCGCGCAGCCTGCGCCTGGACGGCAAGTACCCCGACGAGGCGTGCGCCGCGCGCGACACGCTGCTGGCCGCCCGGCCCGACGTGATGGTGGTCGCCGCCTACGGGCTGATCCTGCCGCAATGGGTGCTCGACCTGCCGGTGTACGGCTGCCTGAACATCCACGCGAGCCTGCTGCCGCGCTGGCGCGGCGCCGCGCCGATCCACCGCGCCATCGAGGCCGGCGACGCGCAGACCGGCATCACCATCATGCAGATGGACGCCGGCCTGGACACCGGCGACATGCTGCTGCGCGAGTCGCTCGACATCGGCGACGACAGCACCGCCCGCCTGCACGACCGCCTGGCCGACATGGGCGGCCGGATGATCGTCGAGGCGCTCGCGCGCATCGGCACGCTCACCCGCACGCCGCAGCCCGCCGAGGGCGTCACCTACGCCAGCAAGGTCGAGAAGCAGGAAGCGCTGATCGACTGGGCGCAGCCGGGCGACGCCATCGTGCGGCGCGTGCGCGCCTTCGATCCGTTCCCGGGCGCCAACAGCCCGCTCGACGGCGAGACCATCAAGCTGTGGAGCGCCCATGTGGACCGCGCCGCCACCGCGTCGGCCGGCGCATTGGACGTACCGGGCACCATCCTGGCCGTCAGCGACACCGGCGTTACCGTGGCGGCCGCCGATGCGGCCGTGACCGTCACCGAACTGCAGCGCCCGGGCGGCAAGCGCCTGGCCGTGGCCGATTTCCTGCACGGCTTCGACCTGAAGCCCGGGCAGGCCTTCGGCTGATGTTCCTCTCGCAAAGCATCCGCAGCCGCCCTGAATTCCGCATCGGCGTGCGAGACATGTCGCCGGTGGCGATGGGCATCGGCGCCTGGGGCCTCATGACCGGCGTGGCCATGGTCAAGTCGAACATGAGCGTGATCGAGGCGCTGGCCATGACGCTGCTCGTGTACGCGGGCAGCTCGCAGCTCGCGGCCATTCCGCTGCTGTTCGCGGGCGCGCCGGCCTGGGTCATCCTGGCGACGGGCTTCTGCGTGAACCTGCGCTTCGTGGTGTTCAGCCTGCACCTGCGCCCCTACCTCATGCACATGCCGCGCTGGCGCCGCATGACGCACGGCTACCTCACGGCCGACATGAGCTACGCGCTCTTCACCAAGAAGTACCCCCAGCCGCCGCTGACCATCGCCGAGCAGGAATCGCAGGAGGCCTACCTCACCGGCAACTACTTCGTGACCTGGTGCGCCTGGATGGGCATGAGCCTGCTGGGCGTGGCGCTGGCCAACTTCATTCCGCAGGACTGGGGCCTGGGCTTCGCGGGTGTGCTGAGCCTGGTGGCCATCGTCTGCTCGATGGCCACCACGCGACTGCGCGTGCTGGCCGCGCTCATTGCCGGCGCCACGGCCGTGGCGGCCTACGCGCTGCCGCTGAAGCTCAACATCGTGGTGGCCATCGGTGTGGCGGTGCTGCTGTGCTTCTGGCTCGAGAAGCAGTTCGGCCTCGACCCCGACGCCGAGGACGACAAGTGAGCGGCGCCCCCGCAACCACCGACTGGTGGACCCTGGGCGTGATCGTCGGGCTGGCGCTCGTCACCGTGCTCACGCGCTGCTTCTTCTTCATCCTCGACCGGCCGTGGGGCCTGCCCGAGTGGGCGCACCGCGCGCTGCACTACGCGCCGGCCGCCGCGCTCGCGGGCGTGATCGCGCCCGAGATCGTCATGACGCAGGGCCACCTGATCACCACGTTGCACGACGCCCGCCTGTATGCCGCGGTGGTCGGCGCGGCGTACTTCTATTGGCGCCGCGGCGTGCTCGGCACGATGATCGCCGGCATGGCCGTCTACCTGCCCCTGCACCTCGGGCTGGGCTGGTAGCCTGCCGCCCGGTGAGGCCGGGCGGTGAGTTTGGCGGTGGGAGGCGGCGCGGGATCAGTCCAGCTTCACGCCGGCCGTCTTGATGATCTGCCCCCAGCGCTCGCTCTCCGCGCGCGAGAGCTTGTAGAAGTCCTGCGGCGTTCCGGGCAGCGCCTCGAAGCCGAAGTCCGCGAACAGCTTCACCACCTTCGGTGCCTTCATCGCCTTGTGCAGCTCGCTGTTGAGCCGCGCCACCGCCTCGGCCGGCATGCCGGCCGGGCCGATCAGGCCGTGGAAAGCATAGGCATTGACGTCGCTGAAGCCGGACTCCACGAAGGTCGGCACGTCGGGCAAGGCGCCCGCGCGCTGCGGCAGCGCAATGGCCAGCACCCGCACCTTGCCCGACTTGATGATCGGCAGGCCGGAGGCCAGGTCCAGCATCATCACCGGCACCTGCCCGCCCATCACGTCGGTCATGGCCGGCGCGGCGCCCTTGTACGGCACGTGCGTGATCGTGAGGCCGGCCTTCTGCTTGAAGAGCTCCATCGCCATGTGGTGCGGCGAGCCGTTGCCGGGCGAGGCGTAGCTCACCTTGTCGGGGTTGGCCTTCACGTAGCGCACGAACTCGGCCACGGTCTTGGCGGGAAAGTCGGGGTGCACCACCAGTGCCACCGGAAAGCGCCCGATGGTGCCGATGTAGGTGAAGTCGCTCGCGGGCTTGTACGGCAGCTTGACGAACATGTGCTCGTTGAACAGCAGCGCCGCGTTCTCGGCCTGCATGACCGTGTAGCCGTCGGGCTTGGCCTGCATCATCACGGACACGCCGATGTTGGTGGAGGCGCCCGGCCGGTTGTCGATGATGAGCGGCTGCCCGAGCGGCGGCTGCATCGCCTCGGCCAGCGCGCGCGCCAGGTTGTCGGTGCCGCCGCCGGCGGAGTAGGGCACGATCCACTTGATCGGCTGGGTGGGGTAAGCCGCGGGCTGCGCCGAGGCGAAAGAGGTGGCCAGCGCCAGGGCCGCGGCCACCAGGGGAAGGAATCGTTTCATCGTCTTTTGTCTCCGTTGCCTGTCTTGAAATCGGTTCAGCTCATTCGCCGCGCAAGACCTGCCAGAGCTCGCGGTCGCGCTCGGCGGTCCACACCACGGGGTGTTCAATGCCGCGCAGCTCGTCATAGGCGCGCGACACGTCGAAGGGCAGCACGTGCTGGAACACGGGCCAGTTGCCGAAGCGCGGCGTCATCGCCGCTTCGGCGCGCGCGAAGCAGCCCTTGAGCTTGTCGCCCGCGGCAATGCCGGCCTTCACGCTGTCCAGCAGCGTCGAGAGAAATGCCTTGGTGAGCCCGATGGCCTCGGCGCACGCGGCCTCGTTCTGCAGCACCGCACCGCGCCCGGGCACCAGCACGCGCGGGTTCAGCGCGCGCACCGCGTCGAGCGTGCCGGCCCAGTCGCCGATGTAGGCATCGCCCGCGTACACGCCGCAGTGGTTCTCGACCACGTCGCCCGAGAACAGCACGCCGCAGTCGGGCAGCCAGGCCACGGTGTCGCCGCTCGAGTGACCGCGGCCCAGCGCCATCAGGCGCAGTTCGCGGCCCGTACCGGGGCGCGGGCCAAGCCACAGGCTCATCTCGCCCTGGAAGCTCATCGTCGGAAAGGTGAGGCCCGGAATCTCTTCCACGCCCTCGAACAGGCGCGGGAAGCGGCCCACCTCCGAATCGAGGTCGGCCTGGCCGCGCGTGCGGATCCAGTCGAGCGTGCCGTTGCTCGCAATGACCTGCTCCACCTCGTCGAAGGCGCTCGCACCCATCACGCGCACCGCGTGGTAGTGCGTGAGCACGATGGTCTTGATCGGCTTGTCGGTCACCGTGCGAATGGCCGCGAGAAAGTCGCGCGCCATGCGCGGCGTGGGGCGCGTGTCGATCAGCACCACCTGTTCGTCGCCGACGACGAAGCCGCAGTTGGGGTCGAAGTCGCTGATGTAGCCGTGGACACCGGGCGCAAGCTCGCGCAGCCGGGGCTTCTGCTCGCGGGTGTCGGAGGCAGAAGCAAAGGAGACGTTCGTGGTCATGGGGTGATGGTTGTCGTGAGGTCTTCTTCCGCCGCCGCCCGGATGCAGGCAAGCAGCACGTCCTGGTCGGCGCACTGGTTGGCCAGCAGCAGCACGAGGCGGGCGTTGAGGTCGGCGCTCCGGGCTTCGGTGCGGCCCTCGTGCGCGGCAAGCAGGGCTTCGTAGAAGCCGTCGGGGTCGGGGATGCGGGGCTCGGTATTCATGGCGTGGGGTCGAGGTCCAGGGCGAGCGCGGTGCGCAGCGCAGAGGCGATGGATTGCGGCGTGGCGTTCGCCAGAACCGCGGCGCGGTAGGCGTCGGGGCGCACCAGCGCGAAGCCGCCCGTGCCGCCGATGCAGAGCTGGGCGGCCAGCCTGTCGTCGGCCTGCAGGGTGGGCAGGCCGCTGTCGCCGTTGTCGCCGTTGTAGTCGCCGATGGCCAGCAGGCGCAACGGCAGCGAGGCCGTGGCTTTGCGCGCCGCATCGGCCTGCGCGCGTGTCGGCATGCACCACAGCCCGATGCATTGCGTGCCGTCGGCCAGCAGCTGCATCAGCGTGGTCTCGCGGCCATCGGCCCAGCGCAGCGGCAGGTTCTGCACCGTGTGCCCGCCGTCGGGCAACTGGGGTGCAACGGGGTAGTCGTTCGCGACCGACATGCGCCCCGTGTTCACCAGCGTGCGCGCAAACGGATGGCGCGCCGCCAGCGCCACCACGGCGCGGCGCAGCGTGTGCTCGGCCGGCGAGCGCGGCGCGAGGAAGCGTGCCGAGCGGCTCGTCACCTGCAGGTTCTGCCGTGCGGCGGGCTGGCGTTCCGCGTCGTAGCTGTCGAGCAGCGCGTCGCCGGCCTGGCCCTGCGCCACCAGCGCGAGCTTCCAGCCGAGGTTGGCCGCGTCCTGGATGCCGCTGTTGCCGCCGCGCGCGCCGAACGGGCTCACCACGTGCGCCGCGTCGCCGATGAAGAACACGCGCCCGTGGCGGAAGCTGTCGAGCAGGTGGTCGCGGTAGCCGTAGGGGCCGATCCACACGAACTCGAACTCCACGTCGGGCCCGAGCTGTTCGCGCAGCCGCGCGCCCGCCACTTCGGGCTTGCTGATGGTGGCCGTGTCGCAGTCCTCGGGCATCTGGTAGTCGATGCGCCACACGCCGTCGGCCATCAGGTGCTGCCACACGCCGCGGCCTTCGTTGAAGGGCGCGTCGACCCAGGTCCAGCGCTCGGTGGGCAGCGGCTTCTTGAAACGCACGTCGCTGATGCACCAGCGGTCGGTGCTGCGCGAGGAATGCGTGTCGATGCCCAGTTGCGTGCGGATCGGGCTGTTGGCGCCCGTGGCGTCGATCAGCCGGTCGGCCTCGAGGGTGTAGCTGCCGGCGGGCGTCTCGATCTCCAGCCGCACGCCGTCGGCCAGTTGTTCGACATGGGTCACGCGGCTCTTCCAGCGCACGTCGGTCAGGCCGAGCGCGAGGATGCGCTCGACCAGGAACCACTCGATGTAGAACTGCTGCAGGTTGATGAACGGCGGCTGCCTGGAGACGCTGTTGGCCTGCAGGTTGAAGTTGTAGACCTCCTGCTCGCCCGAGAAGGTGCGCCCGAACGACCAGGTGATGCCCTTGGCCGCGATGCGCTCGTAGATGCCCAGGCGCTCGAAGATCTCCAGGCTCTTCTGCGCGTAGCAGATGCCGCGCGACGAGGCGCCGCGCACGCCCACGGTGTCGTCTTCGTCGAGCAGCACGGCCTGCACGCCGCGCTGCGCGAGGTCGCAAGCCAGCGTGAGGCCCGAGGGCCCGGCGCCGACGATCACGATCGGGTGGCGCACGGGTGTCGTGCTGCCCAGTTCGGGCGGCGGCGTGAACGGCCAGCTCGGCAGTTCGTAGGCCGGTGCGAATGCAAAGTTTTCCATGGCTCTGTAAGGGGCTGAAGGAAGGCTTACAGCGCGTGCGCGAATTCGGCGATGGCGTCCGCCGCCTTCGGCACCAGCCCGGGCTGTCCCGCGAGGTAGTGGTTGCCGCCCACGATGTCGACATTGCGGATGCGCGCGCCGCCCGCCGCCATCCACGCGTCCCGCGTGCTCGGAAAGGTCGACTGGTCGCCCGTGTAGGTCAGCAGCAGCTTGGGCACCGTGGTGCGCGCGAGGTTGGTCGGCCCGTCGGCCTGCGAGCGCGAGGACCACTGCGAGAGGAAGGCGGTCAGCGAGGTGGTGCGCCCCATCGCGTTGGCCGAGTAGTTCACCTGGCGCGCGTCGCCCCACACGCTGCCGGGCAGCCGGTCGTTCGCGTCCAGCGACAGGTCCACGCAGCGCGGGTCGGCGTGCGTGCGGTAGATGACGAAGGCCTGGTCGCGCGGCGCGCCCGGGGTGCGGCGCAGCAGCGCGAGCCGGTCGACCGCCCAGCGCTCGATGCGGTCGAGCCGCGCCTTCTGCGCGGCGCTGAAGCGCGCGAGAAATTCGCTGTCGTAGGGCACGCGGTGGCGCGCGTCGTACATGTCGAGTTCGGGGTCGGCCGAGAGCGGGTCGTGCTCGTCGGTGACCGAGGGGTCGATCCAGTCGCGCATGAGCCGCGTGCGGCCCAGGTGCGCGGCGCACAGCGCGATGCCGTCCACCGGCGGCAGGTCGCCCGGGTGCAGGTGGGTCGGGTCGCCGTCGGGCAGGTGCGTGGCGGTGAGCTTCTCGGCCTGCGCCTGGTAGAAGGCCGCGAGCGCCGCGCCGCCGGAGTTGCCGACGAGAAACACCTTCTCGTAGCCCGCCGCGCGCAGGTGCTGCACGCCGGCGCCCAGGTCCTGGATGGCGCGTTCCATCAGCAGCACGGTGTCGTTGCCCACGAAGCGCGAGTTCAGCCCCATGCAGCAGATGCCGCGCTCGGCCAGCGGGCCGATCAGGTAGTGGCCCATGAAGTTGCTGGTCGGGTGCATCACGATGGCCGCGACCTTCTTCGGGCCCTGCGGTGCGCGCAAGGCGCCGTAGATGCGCGGGCGCAGCATCTGCAGGCCCGACTGGCTCTCCAGGGCCGCGCCGGGCTTCACGTCGATGACGGCGAGTTGCAGCTCAGACATTCGGCGCGCCTTCCGATGCTGCGGCTGCGGCACGAAGCCCCGCCTTGCGCACGGTCCACGCGTCGAGGTCGGCGCGCGCACGCAAGGCATGCGCGTCCATCTCGGCCTGCGGCACGGTCGGCGTGGTCAGCTCCACGCGGATGCCGTTGGGGTCGAAGAAGTAGATCGACTCGATGATGTGGTGGTCGGTCACGCCCAGCACCTCGACGCCCGCGGCTTCGAGCCGCGCCTTGGCGACCAGCAGGTCGGCCACCGCGTCCACGCGCAACGCGATGTGGTTCACCCAGGCCGGCGTGTTGGGCGAGGGCAGCGCGGCCACGTCGTCGCCCAGGTCGAAGAAGGCGATGTACGAGCCGTCGCGCATCTGGAAAAAGATGTGCACGTAGGGGCAGTACTCGCCGGTGCTCGGCACGTGGTCGCTCTTGATGACGTGGGCCAGCGGCAGGCCCAGCAGGTCTTCGTAGAAGCGGCGGGTTTCCTCGCTGTCGCGGCAGCGCCAGGCGAAGTGGTGCAGCCCGCGAATGGGCGGTGGCGGTGTTGGCATGGCTCGTGTCTCCGGTAAGCCGCGATTGGGCGATGCCGCGTCTTATGATGCAATCGAAATTAATTCATCGATTGATGAAATAAACATATATATGAATCTCACCCTGCGCCAGTTGCGCGCCTTCGCCGCCGTGGCCGAAAGCGGCAGCTTCACCGCCGCGGCGCAGCAGCTGCACCTCACGCAGTCGGCGCTCAGCGTGCTGGTGCGCGAACTCGAACGCGAAATGGGCGTGCAGCTGCTCGACCGGAACACGCGCAGCGTGCAGCTGTCCGAAGCGGGGCGCGAGTTCCTGCCGTCGGTGCACCGGCTGCTGGGCGACCTCACCAGCGCGGTGGCCGGCGTCACGGATTTGCGTGACAAGAAGAAAGGCTTGTTGCGGCTTGCGGCGCCGCAGCTCATGGCCTGCACGCTGATGCCGCGCGTGATCGCGGTCTACCGCGCGCAGTACCCCGACGTCGACGTGCGCCTGGCCGACACGCTGCCCGAGCACCTGCTGGCGGGCGTGATGGCCGGCGACGTGGAGCTGGCCGTGGGGCAGGACGTGGCCGTGGACGGCGCCATCGAGCGCCGCACGCTGTTCCGTGACCGGCACTGGCTGATCTGCCCGCCGGACCACGCCTTTGCCAAGCGCCGCAAGGTGCGCTGGCACGAACTGGCGCCCTACACCTTCATCGCGCCCACGCGGGACTTCCGCCAGCGCGTGCTGCCCGAGCTGGGAGCGCAGGAGCGCGAGTACATGCTGCGCGCGGGCACGCAGGAGGTGTCGTACATGACCACGGCGCTGGGCATGGTGGCCTCGGGGCTCGGGCTCACGGTGTGCCCGACCTATTCCGCGCCGCTGGTGCGCGCCCACGGCCTGCAGATGGTGCGGCTCGAATCGCCCGATTTCCACCGCGAGGTGTGCGTCTACAGCGCGGCGCGGCGCACCCTGTCGCCGGCGGCGGCGAGCTTCGTGGAGATCCTGGAGGGCTTCGCCAGGGCGCAGCCGAAGGGGTAGCGCAAGGAGTGGGCGACGGGACCGGGAAAGGGCTGGGGAAGGGCCGGGGAAGGGCCGGGGAAGGCCGAAAAGCATCAGAACACGGCAAGAGGCGCGCAGTGCCGCGGCGGGGCGAAACCTACAATGCAGGCCGACCCGTCTTCCACCTCCTCCAGATCCATGAACGTCATTCGATTCACCGACCTCTGCGCACAGGGCAAAGCCGCCGGCCAGCGCGTTTTCATCCGTGCCGACCTCAACGTGCCGCAGGACGACGCAGGCAACATCACCGAAGACACGCGCATCCGCGCTTCCGTGCCCTGCATCCAGCTCGCGCTGGACGCCGGCGCGGCCGTGATGGTCACCTCGCACCTGGGCCGCCCGACCGAGGGCGAATTCAAGCCCGAGGACTCGCTGGCGCCCGCGGCCAGGCGCCTGGGCGAACTGCTCGGCCGTGAAGTTCCGCTGATCGCCAACTGGGTCGACGGCGTCGACGTGAAGCCCGGCCAGGTCGTGCTGCTCGAGAACTGCCGCGTCAACAAGGGCGAGAAGAAGAACGACGAAGGCCTGGCGCGCAAGCTCGCCGCGCTGACCGACATCTACGTGAACGACGCCTTCGGCACCGCCCACCGCGCCGAAGCCACCACCTACGGCATTGCCCAGTTCGCCAAGATTGCCGCGGCCGGCCCGCTGCTGGCGGCCGAGATGGACGCCATCACCAAGGCGCTGGCGCAACCCAAGCGTCCGCTGGTGGCCATCGTGGCGGGCTCCAAGGTGAGCACCAAGCTCACCATCCTGAAGAGCCTGTCGGCCAATGTGGACCAGCTGATCGTCGGTGGCGGCATTGCCAACACCTTCATGCTGGCGGCGGGCCTGAAGATCGGCAAGTCGCTGGCCGAGCCCGACCTGGTCGACAACGCCAAGGCGGTGATCGACGCCATGCGCGCGCGCGGCGCCGACGTGCCGATTCCGGTGGACGTGGTCACGGCCAAGACCTTCGCGGCCGACGCCGCTGCCACCGTCAAGGACGCGAACGACGTGGCCGACGACGACCTGATCCTGGACATCGGCCCGAAGACGGCCGCGATCCTGGCCGCGCAGCTGCGCGAAGCCGGCACCATCGTCTGGAACGGCCCGGTGGGCGTGTTCGAGTTCGACGCCTTCGCAGGCGGCACCAAGGCCATTGCGCAGGCCATCGCCGAGAGCAGCGCGTTCTCGATCGCCGGCGGCGGCGACACGCTGGCGGCCATCGCCAAGTACGGCATCGAAAAGCAGGTCGGCTACATCTCGACCGGCGGCGGCGCCTTCCTCGAGGTGCTGGAGGGCAAGACCCTGCCGGCCTTCGAAATCCTGGCCAAGCGCGCGGCCGCCTGATCGCCGGCGCGGCGGGCGGCGAGACGAAAGCCCGTCACGGGTGACTTCCGTCGGACACACAAAGTGTATACAGTAGCGAATACAAAACGGAGACTACCCTCATGAGCACGGACCGCATCCCCCGCCACGCCACCAAGATCGTTGCCACGCTCGGTCCGGCGTCCAGCACCCCCGAACTGCTGTTGCAGATGATCCAGGCCAAGGTCAGCGTGGTGCGGCTGAATTTCAGCCACGGCACGGCGCAGGACCACATCGACCGCGCCACCATGGTGCGCGAAGCCGCCCGCAAGGCGGGCCGCGAAGTGGCCATCATGGCCGACCTGCAGGGCCCCAAGATCCGCGTGGGCAAGTTCGCGCAGGGCAAGGTCTGGCTGGAGCCGGGCGCTAAGTTCGTGCTCGACGCCTCGCGCACCGAGCCCGGCGACATCGACTGCGTCGGCCTCGACTACAAGGACCTGCCGCGCGACGTGAAGCCCGGCGACAAGCTGCTGCTGAACGACGGCCTCATCGTGCTGACGGTCGACGCCGTCAAGGGCGACCAGGTGCTCACCACCGTCAAGCTCGGCGGCGAACTGTCGAACAACAAGGGCATCAACAAGCAGGGCGGCGGCCTCACCGCCCCCGCGTTGACCGCCAAGGACATGGAAGACATCAAGACCGCGATGAGCTTCCAGGCCGACTACGTGGCCGTGAGCTTCCCCAAGAACGCCACCGACATGGAAATGGCGCGCCAGCTGTGCAACGTGGCCGCGGCCGAATACGGCCACAAGCCCGGCATGATCGCCAAGATCGAGCGCGCCGAAGCCATTCCGCGCCTGGAAGAAATCCTGCGCGCCAGCGACGGCATCATGGTCGCGCGCGGCGACCTGGCCGTGGAAGTGGGCAACGCCGCGGTGCCCGCGCTGCAGAAGAAGATGATCCGCATGGCGCGCGACATGGACAAGGTGGTCATCACCGCGACCCAGATGATGGAGTCGATGATCACCAACCCCGTGCCCACCCGCGCCGAGGTGAGCGACGTGGCCAACGCCGTGCTCGACGGCACCGACGCCGTGATGCTCTCGGCCGAGACCGCCTCGGGGCGCTATCCGCTGGAAACCGTGCAGGAGATGAGCCGCATCTGCGAAGCCGCCGAGGCCGCGGAAGACAAGACGCTGGACGCCGACTTCAGCGGCAAGACCTACAGCCGCATCGACCAGTCGATTGCCATGGGCGCGCTCTTCACGGCGCACCACCTGGGCGCCAAGGCCATCGTGGCGCTGACCGAGTCGGGCTCCACCATGCTGTGGATGAGCCGCCACCGCGCGCACATTCCCATGTACGCGCTGACCTCGCGCCTGACCACGCAGCGCAAGCTGGCGCTGTACCGCAACGTGCGCCCGCTCCTGATGGACTCGCAGACCGACCGCGACACCGCGCTCGAACAGGCCGAGGCCCACCTGAAGAAGCGCGGCATCGTGCAGACCGGCGACGTCTACGCCATCACCTGCGGCGAGCCCATGGGTGCCCCCGGCGGCACCAACATGCTGAAGATCTGCCGCGCGAGCTGAACCCGCCCGGCCGGGCGCCCGCTCAGCCGTTGCGGAACAGGAAGCTGTAGGCGTTCAGCGCGGGCACCCCGCCCAGGTGCGCGTACAGCACCTTCGAGCCGGCCGGGAATTCCCCGAGCCGCACCTTCTCGATCATCCCGTGCATCGACTTGCCCTCGTACACGGGGTCGGTCAGCATGCCCTCGAAGCGCGCGCACAGGCGAATGGCTTCCAGCGTGCCGTCGTTCGGCAGCCCGTATTCGGGGCCGCCGAAGCGGCGGTCGAGCACCACGTCCTTCTCGGTGATGTCGCGGCCCAGCTCGACCAGCTCGGCCGTGTTCTTCGCGATGCGCAGGATCTGGTCGAAGGTCTGCTGCGGCTTGGCCGAGGCGTCGATGCCGATCACGCGGTCGGCCCGGCCGTCGGCCGCGAAGCCCACCACCATGCCGGCCTGCGTGCTGCCGGTGACCGAGCAGACCACCACGTAGTCGAACCGGATGCCCAGCTCGGCTTCCTGCTGGCGCACCTCTTCTGCGAAGGCCACGAAGCCGAGCCCGCCGCGCGGGTGCTCGGAGCAGCCCGCCGGAATGGGGAACGGCTTGCCGCCGGCCTTGCGCACGTCGGCCATGGCTTCTTCCCAGCTCTTGCGAATGCCGATGTCGAAACCCGCTGCGTCCAGCCGCACGTCGGCGCCCAGGATGCGCGACATCTCGATGTTGCCGACCCGGTCGTACAGCGCGTCGGAGTAGTTGACCCAGTTCTCCTGCACCAGCACGCATTTCAGCCCGAGGTGCGCGGCCACCGCGGCCACCTGGCGCGTCTGGTTGGACTGGATGCCGCCGATGGACACCAGCGTGTCGTAGCCGCCCTCGAGCGCCTCGGGAATCAGGTACTCGAGCTTGCGCGTCTTGTTGCCGCCGAAGGCCAGGCCGCTGTTGCAGTCCTCGCGCTTGGCGTAGAGCTCGACCTTGCCGCCGAGGTGCGCGCTCAGCCGCTTCAGCGGGTGGATCGGCGAGGGGCCGAAGGTCAGGGCGTGGCGGGGAAACTTCTTCAGGTTCATGGTGCGGCTCCAGGAGGTTGAAGCCTTGAATCGTAGGAAGAAGGGCTCGCAACGTGCTTGCGAAGTTCTCTGGCTTGCCGGAACAAAAGAAGGCACGATGGGCAGAGTTGAAACTTTCAAGCCGGTAAACAAGGCATGGGCACAACAAAATTGCGTTCTCCCCCGGAGCTCGATCGCACCGACCGCGCCATCCTTCGCGCCCTGCAGCGCGACGCCTCGCTCTCCAACGTGGCGCTGGCCGCCAAGGTGAACCTGAGCGCCGCCGCCTGCCTGCGCCGGGTGGAGCGGCTCAAGGAGGCCGGGCTCATCAAGGGCATCGTCGCGCTGCTCGACCCCGACGCGCTCGACCTGGGCATGCTCGTGATGATCGGCGTGGTGCTCGACCGCTCCACGCCCGACTCGTTCGCCGACTTCGAGAAGGCCGCGCAGAAGGTCTCGGGCTGCCTCGAATGCCACGTGGTCACGGGCGAGTTCGACTACTTCATGCTGGTGCGCACGCGCGACAACGACAGCTTCAACCGCCTGCATGCCGAGCAGCTGCTCTACCTGCCGGGCGTGCGGCAGATCCGCACCTTCGTCGTTCTCAAGCAGGTGCTGTCGACCACGCAGCTTCCCATCTGACGAAACCGGCGGCCGGCGGCGTGCGTACTGTGACGATGACCTTTCGTTCCCTTCGCTTCTCTTTTGCGGCCCTCTCCGTCTCCACCGCCGCCGCGCTGTCGGCCTGCTCCCCCGTCAAGGTGCTCAACGGGCTGGTGCCCACCGACACCTACCAGTTCCAGGGCGGCCTGGCCTACGGCAAGGCGCCGCGCCAGGTGCTCGACGTGTACCAGCCGCTGCCGTCCACGGCGCCGGCCCGGGGCGCGCGCCCGCTGGTGGTGTTCTTCTTCGGCGGCACCTGGACCACCGGCGACCGCGCCAGCTACCGCTTCGTGGGCGAGGCGCTGGCCGCGCGCGGCGCGGTGGTGGTGGTGCCCGACTACGGCCTGTCGCCCGCCTTCACCTACCCGGCGTTCGTGCGCGACAGCGCGCTGGCCGTCAAATGGGCGCTGGACAACGCCGAGCGGCTCGGCGCCGACCCGAAGCAGGTCTACGTGATGGGCCACAGCTCGGGCGGCTACAACGCCGCGATGGTGGCGCTGGACGCCCGCTGGCTCGGCGAGGTCGGCGCCAGCCCGAAGCAGCTCGCGGGCTGGATCGGCCTGGCCGGCCCCTACGACTTCCTGCCCATCGGCGACCCGCAGGCGCAGGCCGCCTTCAACTGGCCGGACACGCCGCGCGACTCGCAGCCGCTGGCGCACGTCACGCCCGCGTCGCCGCGCGCGCTGCTCATGGCGGCCTCGAAGGACAAGCTGGTCTACCCCGACCGCAACACCCTGCAGATGGCCGCCGCGCTGCGCGCCGCCGGCGTGCCGGTGGAGGTGAAGCTGTTCGACAACCTGAGCCACGTGACGCTGATCGGCGCCTTCGGCAAGCCCATCCAGTGGCTGGGCGGACCGGTGCTGCCGCCGGTCATGGACTTCCTCGGGTTGACGTCAGTGCAGTCCGACAAGGGCCCTCGGTAGAATTGCGGTAGTTTTCTCTCGTCTTTCCGCCTTCGTCTTTCCGCCTTCTTCTTTCCCTAATTCCCGCGAGGTATTTCCCCATGGCACTCGTCTCGATGCGCGAACTGCTCGACCATGCCGCAGCCAATGGCTACGGCATCCCGGCCTTCAACGTCAACAACCTCGAACAGGTCCAGGCCGTCATGGAGGCCGCCAAGGAAACCGGCGCGCCCGTCATCCTGCAAGCCAGCGCCGGTGCCCGCAAGTACGCCGGTGAAGCCTTCATCAAGCACCTGATCCAGGCCGCCATCGAGCAGTACCCGAACATCCCGCTGGTCATGCACCAGGACCACGGCCAGAACCCCGACGTCTGCAAGGGCGCCATCGACCTGGGCTTCAGCTCGGTCATGATGGACGGCTCGCTCGAGGCCGACGGCAAGACCATTGCCAGCTACGACTACAACGTGGACGTCACCAAGAAGGTGTCGGACATGGCCCACCGCCTGGGCGTCACCGTCGAAGGCGAGCTCGGCTGCCTGGGTTCGCTGGAAACCATGAAGGGCGACAAGGAAGACGGTCACGGCACCGACGACACCATGACGCGCGAGCAGCTGCTGACCGACCCCGAGCAGGCCGCCGACTTCGTCAAGCGCACCCAGATCGACGCGCTGGCCATCGCCATCGGCACCAGCCACGGCGCCTACAAGTTCACGCGCGAGCCCACCGGCGACATCCTGGCGATCGACCGCATCAAGGAAATCCACCGCCGCATTCCCAACACCCACCTGGTGATGCACGGCTCTTCGAGCGTGCCGCAGGAGCTGCTGGCCATCATTCGCCAGTACGGCGGCGACATGAAGGAAACCTACGGCGTGCCCGTGAAGGAAATCCAGGAAGCCATCAAGCACGGCGTGCGCAAGATCAACATCGACACCGACATCCGCCTGGCCATGACCGGCGCGGTGCGCAAGTTCCTGGCCGAGCACCCCGAGAAGTTCGACGCCCGCGAGTGGCTCAAGCCGGCGCGCGAAGCCGCCAAGCTGATCTGCAAGCAGCGCTACATCGAGTTCGGCTGCGAAGGCCAGGGCGCCAAGATCAAGGGCGACACGCTGCAGGTGGTCGCCGCCAGGTACGCCGCCGGCGAACTCGCACAGGCCGTGGTCTAAAACTTCCGGGCGATTCGAAGGCCACCGTTCGCGGTGGCTTTTTTCTGCGCGCACAATCCGCTTTCACCGTTCCCACGTTTCTCACCGCATTTGTTGTTGCTCCCATGACCACCGTCCACACCTCCTCCATCCAGAGCCTGCCCCTGCTTGCGCGCGGCAAGGTGCGCGACAACTACGCCGTCGGCGAAGACCGCATCCTGATGGTCGCGAGCGACCGGCTCAGCGCCTTCGACGTGATCATGGGCGAGCCCATTCCGGGCAAGGGCGAGATCCTCACGAAGATGGCCCTGTGGTGGTTCGAGCGGCTCGGCCAGCTCTGCCCCAACCACCTGACCGGCGAGGCGCCCGAGAGCGTGGTGACCGAGGCCGAAGTGCCGCAGGTCACCGGCCGTTCGATGCTGGTCAAGCGCCTGAAGCCCATTCCCGTCGAAGCCGTGGTGCGCGGCTACCTGGCCGGCAGCGGCTGGAAGGAATACCAGGAAAGCCGGTCGGTGTGCGGCGTGCCGCTGCCCGAAGGCCTCACCAACGCCAGCAAGCTTCCGCGCCCGATCTTCACGCCCGCCGCCAAGGCCGCCGCCGGCGAGCACGACGAGAACATCAGCTACGAGCGCGTGGTGGAAATCGTCGGCCCCAAGCTGGCCCAGCAGATCCGCGAGACCAGCATCGCCATCTACGAAACCGCCGCGCAGATCGCGCTGGCCAAGGGCATGATCATTGCCGACACCAAGTTCGAGTTCGGCCTGGACGAGGCCGGCACGCTGGTGCTGATGGACGAGGTGCTCACGCCCGACAGCTCGCGCTACTGGCCGGTGGAGGGCTACCAGGACGCGCTGGCCGCCGGTGCCAACCCGCCGAGCTACGACAAGCAGTTCGTGCGCGACTGGCTCGAGGCCACCAAGATCAACGGCAAGCCCTGGGACAAGACGCCCCCGGCGCCGCGCCTGCCGGCCGAAGTGATCGAGAAGACGGCCGCCAAGTACCGCGAGGCGCTGGAGCGGCTCACGGGCTGAACGGCTGGGGGCCTGCAGGGCACTGCAACGCCACAAGGAGAAGACCGGCCGAGGCCGGTCTTTTTCATTTCAGCGCCCGCCGCTGTTCAGCAGCGCCACCGTGCGCCCGCTCGCGTCCAGCAGCGCCAGCCGGCCCGGGCCGGCCAGGCGGTAGCTCGCGGTGCTCTGCAACGCGGAGACGAACTGCGCCTCGGAGCCGCCGCGCGCCGGGTCGAGGCAGGCCATGCGGGTCGCGGCCATCTGGCCGATCCTCAGCGTGCTGCCGCTGCGCGTGAAGGTGCCCGAGATGCGGTTGCAGCCGCCCGAGCCGCTCACGCGGCCACTGCTGCGGTCGAACTGCACCTGCGCCTCGCCGCCCGGCGCAATGGGCTCGTCGCCCAGCTGCACCAGGCGCCAGGCCGGGCCTTCGATCGGTTCGTCGAGGCTGATGCCGCTGCCGCAACCGGCCAGCGCGGCAAGGGCGGTGACCATGGCGGCGAGAACGGGGAGCGCGGTCCGGCGGGCGGGGCTGGCAGGGCGCGCAAGGCGGGCTGAGGAACGCATGGCCGGTCTTTCCTTTTGCAATCTGCAACAAGTTGAATCGGGCGTGATCGTATGCGACGCCGCGCGGCTCGCCAATGCCATGCCGTACGCCGAACGGCCATGAAAAAAGCGACCCGGAGGTCGCTTGGGCATGCAGGGCGGGCGGGCCGGGCCGTGGGCTCAGCTCAGCACCACGCTGCTCAGGCGGCGGCGGTACGTGGCCACGACCGGATCGTCCGGCGGGATCTGGCCGTCGGCCACCTTGATCTTCGGCGGCTCGATCACGTCGAGGATAGCGATGTAGGTCTTGCGGGCGAGCTCTTCGCTCCAGGCCTTGTCGCGCATCAGGATGTCGAGCAGCTCGTCCATGGCGTCGGTCCAGCGCTGCGCGGCCATCAGCAGGCGGGCGCGGGCGAAGCGGGCGTCGAAGTCGCGCTTGTTGGCGGCAATCTTGGCGTCGAAATCGGCCAACGCGGGCGCCGCACCTGCGTGAGGCGCTGCAAAATCGATAGCATCCATCCAGCGCTGCAGTGCGTCGAAGCGGCGCACCAGCGTGGTCTTGGCGATCACCGGCGCAAAGGCGACCTTGGCGTCGTCGACGCGGCCTTCCTGCAGCAGCAGCTTGATGTAGTCGAAGCGGGCGTCGTCGTTGGCCGGGTCGGTGGCCACGGCGTGCTGCAGCTTCTCGAGCGCGCCCAGGGTGTCGCCCTCGGCCAGCGCTTCCTGCGCCGCGGCTTCCTCGGAGGCCGCCTCGGCCTCATCGGCGCCGGGCACGTGCTTGTCGAGGAACTCGCGGATCTTCTCGGCCGGAATGGCGCCGACGAAGCCGTCGACCGGCTGGCCGTCCTTGAACATCACGCAGAACGGGATGCTGCGCACGCCGAACATCTCGGAGAGCTGCGACGAGATCTGCGGCACCTTGTCGGCGTCGAGCTTGGCCAGCGTGAAGCGCCCGGCGTACTCGACCTCGAGCTTTTCGAGCACCGGGCCGAGCTGCTTGCAGGGGCCGCACCATTCGGCCCAGATGTCCAGCAGCACCGGCGTGCCGACAGAGCCTTCGATCAGTTCGGCCTGGAAATTTTCGAGAGTGATGTCGATCATCGGAACCAACTGAGGGTGAAACGTAAAATTGAAACCATGAACGAAACCATTCAGGTCGGTGTAGTGATGGGCTCGAGCTCCGATTGGGAGACGATGCGCAACGCGGTCGAGATTCTCCAGCAATTCGGAATCAGCCACGAAGCAAAGGTGGTCTCGGCCCACCGGATGCCCGATGCGCTCTTTGCGTATGCCGAAAGCGCCGCCGGGCGCGGGCTCGCCGCGATCATCGCGGGCGCGGGGGGCGCGGCCCACCTGCCGGGCATGCTGGCGTCCAAGACCACGGTGCCGGTGCTCGGCGTGCCGGTGGCCAGCCGGCACCTGCAGGGCGTCGATTCGCTCTACAGCATCGTGCAGATGCCCAAGGGCGTGCCGGTGGCCACCTTCGCCATCGGCAACGCGGGCGCGGCCAACGCGGCGCTGTTCGCGGTGTCCATGCTGGCGGTGAACGACCCGGCGCTGCGCGCCAGGCTCGACGCCTTCCGCACGGCGCAGACCGCCGCCGCCGAGGCCATGACGCTGCCGCCGGCCCCGGCCGGCGACGCTGCCGCCCCTGTTTCGCCCGTGCCCCCCGTCTCTCCTTTCTCGCCGCAAGGCGGAGGTGCCCTGTGAGCAAGAACGCTGACCTGCCCATCCTTCCGGGCGCCACGCTCGGCGTGCTCGGCGGCGGCCAGCTGGGGCGCATGTTCGTCCACGCGGCCCAGCGCATGGGCTATTTCACGGCGGTGCTCGACCCCGACGCCGACAGCCCCGCCGGCCGCGTGAGCCACCACCACATCCACACCGACTACAGCGACATCGACGGCCTGGCCCGCCTGGCCGGCCTGGCCGACGCGGTCACGACCGAGTTCGAGAACGTGCCCGCGCCCTCGCTGGAGCACCTGGCGGTCGCCCGCCCGGTGTCGCCCGCCGCGCCGGCCATCGCCATCGCGCAGGACCGCATCGCCGAGAAGGCCCACTTCACGCGCTGCGGCGTGCCCTGCGCGCCCTACGCGGCCATCGAGACCGCGGCGCAGCTCGCCGCCGTCGACGACCACCTGCTGCCCGGCATCCTGAAGACGGCCCGCCTGGGCTACGACGGCAAGGGCCAGCAGCGCGTGAAGACGCGCGCCGAGCTGGTCGAAGCCTGGCAGGCCACGGGCTGCGTACCCTGCGTGCTCGAGAAGATGCTGCCGCTCGAGTTCGAGTGCTCGGTGATCGTGGCGCGCGGCCGCGACGGGCAGATCGTGCATTTCCCGCCGCAGCGCAACCTGCACCGCGACGGCATCCTGGCCGTGACCGAGGTGCATGCGCAGAACATGCCCAAGACGGTGGCGCAGGGCGCCATCAATTCGGCCAGGAGCATCGCCAACGGCCTGGGCTACGTGGGCGTGCTGTGCGTGGAGTTCTTCGCGCTGGCCGACGGCTCGCTGGTGGTCAACGAGATGGCGCCGCGCCCGCACAACAGCGGCCACTACACGATGGAAGCCTGCGACGTGTCGCAGTTCGAGCTGCAGGTGCGCACGCTCGCCGGCCTGCCGCTGGCCGCGCCGCGCCAGCACAGCCCCGCGATCATGCTCAACCTGCTGGGCGACCTGTGGTTCCCCGAGGCGGATGGCGCAGGCGATGGCAGCAAGGCCGACAAGCCTGCCACGCCCGTGACGCCGCGCTGGAGCGAGGTGCTCGCACTGCCCGGCGCCCACCTGCACCTGTACGGAAAGATGGACCCGCGGCGCGCCCGCAAGATGGGCCACCTGACCTTCACCGGCCCCACGCTCGAAGCCGTGCGCGCCACCGCCTCGCGGGCCGCGCTGCTGCTGGGCCTGCCGGCGGTGACCGGCGCCGGCATCGCATGATCCTGGACGGCCGGTCGCCCGAGGGCATTGCCGAGGCCGCGCGCGTGCTGCGCGCGGGCGGGCTGGTCGCCTTCGCGACCGAAACCGTCTACGGACTGGGCGCCGACGCGACCAGCGACACGGCCGTGGCCGGCATCTTCGAGGCCAAGGGCCGGCCGGCGGACCATCCGCTGATCGTCCACGTGGCGGCCGGCACCAAGGGCACCGAGGCGCTCTCGCGCTTCGCGCAGCCGCTGCCGCCGTTCGCGCAGAAGCTGGTGCAGGCCTTCTGGCCCGGCCCGCTCACCCTGATCGTCACGCGCCAGCCCGGCGTGGGCGCGGCCGCGGCCGGCGGGCAGGACACCATCGGCCTGCGCTGCCCCTCGCACCCGGTGGCGCAGGCGTTGCTGGAGGCCTGCGCCGAACAGGGCGTGCCGGGCGTCGCGGGGCCCAGCGCCAACCGCTTCGGCCGCGTCAGCCCGACCACGGCGCAGCATGTGTTCGAAGAGTTCGGCGAGGCCGTCCCGGTGCTCGACGGCGGTGCCTGCGAGGTGGGCATCGAGTCGACCATCGTCGACTGCAGCCGCGGCGCGCCGGTGCTGCTGCGCCCGGGCGCCATCACGCGCGCGCAGATCGAAGCCGCCTGCGGCGAAAAGCTCAGCGGCCGCGAGATGCTCGAGACGCCCGACCCGCGCGCCTCGGGCACGCTGGAGGCGCACTACGCGCCCAACGCCAAGGTGCGCCTGATGGACGCCAAGGCGATCCAGACCGGGCTCGACGTGCTCGGCGCCAACGCCGCGCACATTGCCGTGTGGACCCGCACCGCGGTCCGCACGCGCTCGCAGCGCCTGGTGCTGCGGCGCATGCCCGACGACGCGGCGGCCGGCGCGCAGCAGCTCTTCGCGGTGCTGCGCGAGTTCGACGCGCAGGGCGTCAAGCTGATCTGGGTCGAGACGCCGCCCGACGCGCCCGAATGGGAAGGCGTGAAAGACCGCCTGCAGCGCGCCTCGGCGGCCTGATTCCGCGCGCTGCGTGGGGCCTGGTCAGCCCCCCGCCGCCAACACGCCCTGGAAGAACCCGCGCGCCGACGCCAGGCAGAACGGCGGCGCCAGCGTGCCGTGGTACGCCAGCGTGACCGCCTGCGCCTTGTCCGCCGCGCTGCCCGAGGTGCCCTGCGCCAGCAGGTCCTTGGCCTGCGCGAAGCCCGCGCGGGCGTTCGAGTAGGCGTCGATGGCGGCCGAATCCTCCAGGTCGACCACCGTCAGCGCGCTGGCCGGCACGCCCTTGGCCCTGAAGTAGCCGGAGGTGGCGCGGGTGCTGATGAAGTTCACGGTCGGGTCGTTCGCGCCGCCGCACATCAGCATCGGCCGGGTCGGCACCCAGTTGCGCAGGTCGTTCGCCACGGCCGCCTTCCGGAAGCCCGTGGACGGCGCGCAGTTCAGCGGCGCGGCCGTGCTCAGCGAGGCCGCCGTGGGCGGCAGCGCGTTGCCGGGGCAGGGGTTCGACTGGATGTCGGTGGCCGCCTGCGTCAAAAAGCTCTGGCGGATCAGGTTGTTGGCGCCGTAGAAGATCGCCAGCTGGCTGTTGACCGGCCCCGGCGTGGCGTTCGGCGGGAACAGCGCCAGCTGCGGCAGCTTGCCGGAGCTGAACAGCGTGTCGGGCGTCAGGCTCGGCAGCAGCGTGTCGATGCCGTTCGCGTACTGCGACTCGTAGATGTCGGTGGTCGCGTTGTAGACGTTGCCGAACTGCTGCTGCCAGCTGGTCGACAGCAGCGGCACGAACAGCGTGGCGCCCAGCGCCGGCCAGCCCTGGTAGGTGTAGTCGGTCAGCAGGCTGATGGCCGAGGGCGCCGACAGGGGCGCCGAGGCCGTCACCGCCTTGCCCGTGGCCTGCATCTCGCGGTGCGCCGCCATGGCCACGTAGCCGCCCTGCGAATAGCCGGTGATGAACAGCGAGCCGGCGTCGTTCGCGCCGATGTTCGAGAAGGTCTTGCGCGCGGCGGTGAGCGCGTCGACCATGTCCTTGCCCTGCTGGTCGCCGTCCAGGTACGGGTGGTAGGGCAGCGTCGACTTGTCGTAGCCCGCGTAGTTGGGCGCCACCACGATGTAGCCCTGCGCCGCGAACATGGCCGCGACCAGCAGGCCCTCGCCGGCGGCCGCCTGCGTGGCGTCGGTCCATTTCGCGAGGTTGTAGTTGCGCGCCGCCGTGGTGCCGTGGGCGTACAGCACCACCGGGCGCTGGCCGCCGCAGGCCACGTCGCTGCCCGTGGGCACCATGATCGCGGCGGTGGCGTTGGTGGCCTCGTTCTTCGCGCCGATGGTGCGGTATTCGAGCGAGCGCAGGGTGACGCCGCACTTGGGCGTGCCCGCGATCTGCAGCAGCGTCTTGCCCTGCGCGCTGCCCTGCAGGCTGGCGTTGAACTGGTCGGCCGTGAGACTGGCGGTCTGCTCCGGCGGGTTGGTGACCACCGAGCCGCGCCCCGTGTCGGCCACCGGCGGCGGAAAGCCCACCCCGATGCCGCCCCCGCCCCCGCCGCCCCCTCCGCCGCAGGCCGCGAGCAGCACCGTGGTGCCCGCGAGGGCCGCGAGTGCTGCGTGTGAAGCGGGCCTGTTCAGCCGTGTTCGCCGGGTTCGCTGAGTGGAGGAATCTGGTGTTTTTTGCACGGGGTGTCTCCTGCGTCGGGTTGGAATCTGGAATCGAACGAGCGTCCGATTCTGTTCAGCCGGGCAGTCCCACGCAATCGGTGTTCGCCTACAGAACGCTTGCCGTGCGAGCCATGAGGTGGCGCGCGGACGCCGCTCAGTTGTCCTGCGAGGCCCAGTCGACCAGCGCGTCGAACGCCGCGCGCGCCGCGCCCGCGTTCTCGCCGTTGGCAATGGCCACCAGCACGTAGCGCCGGCCGCTGGCGCCGTCCACGAAGCCGGCCACGCCCGAGGCGTCGCGCAACGTGCCCGTCTTCAGGTGGGCCGAGCCGCCCGAGCGCAGCGTGCGCCGCTTGAGCGTGCCGTCCACGCCCATGGCGGGCAGCGAAGACATCAGCTCGGGCATGACCGGCGAGCGCCAGGCCACCTGCAGCATCTTGCCCAGCGCCGCGGCGCTGATGCGCTCGTCGCGCGACAGGCCCGAGCCGTTCTCGAACACCGGCTGCGCCTCGCCCGTGCCGATGCGGTCTTTCCACCACTGGCCCAGCGCGGTGCGCGAGGCCTCGAAGGTGCCGCGGTTCTTCTGCGTGAGCCCGATCGTGAGGAACAGCTGCTGCGCCATCACGTTGTTGCTGTACTTGTTGATGTCGCGGATCACCTCGGCCAGCGGCGGCGACTCGAACTCGAACGCCGGCTTCAGCCCCGCCGGCACGCGGCCTTCGCGCATCTGGCCGCCCACGCGCCCGCCCATCTCGGCCCACATGCCGCCGATGGCGCGCATGGCGTAGGTGCGCGGGTCGCCGTAGGCCACGGCCCAGCTCTTCTCGCCGCAGGCGGTGGGGAAGCCGCCGTTGAAGCGGATGCGGTTCACGTCGGTGAAGTCGGCGCGCAGGCCGGTGCGCCAGTCGCCGCACTCGCCGGGCACCATCGGCACGGTGGCCGGCATGGCCACGCTGGCCAGCGGGGGCTCGTAGCTCACCCGCGCGATCTGGCCGGCGCGGTCGGGCGCGAAGGTCATGTTGACCGACTTGAAGTTCACCAGCAGCGCGTCGGGCGAGGCGTTGTAGGGGCGCAGCGGCTCGCCGTCGAAGGCGCCCGGGTCGCCCTCGACCGTGGTCTCGAAGGCGCTGCGGTCGATCACGATGTCGCCGCTCACCGTGGTGATGCCCAGGCCCTGCACGTGGCGCAGCAGCAGCCACACGCGCTCCAGCACCAGCTTGGGGTCGCCCTGGCCCTTGATGTACAGGTTGCCGTTGAGCACGCCGTTGGCCACCGTGCCCTCGACGTACACCGGCGTGGTCCAGTTGTAGGCGGCGCCCAGCATGTCGAGCGCGGCGTAGGTGGTGACCAGCTTCATGATCGACGCCGGGTTCACCGGCACCTGCGTGCGCCACGCCAGGCGCGGCTGGCGCGTGCCGTCGGCTTCGGCCACCAGCATGGTGACCGACTCGCGCGGCACCTTGGCGCGGGCGAGGGCGGCGTCGACCTGGGTGGGGAGGGCTTGCTGGGCGAAAGCGCCGGCCGAGGCCAGCGTGAAGAGAGTCAGTGCGCAGGCGGCGCGGCGGAAGGCAAAAGGCATCCGCCCATTATCCCGACGCGAATTCCCGACGCGAATGACGAGAGGCATTACGGCGCGAACACGTGCAGCTTCGCGTGGTACAGCAGCATCACCGTCTTGGCGTCGGCGATGCGCCCGTCGGCCACCATGGCCAGCGCCTCGCCGATGCCGAGCTCCAGCACCTCGATGTCCTCGCCTTCCTCGGCCAGCCCGCCGCCCGCGCCGATGCGCATCGAGGGCTCGTAGGGCGCCACGAAGAAGTGCAGCTTCTCGGTGACGGAGCCCGGGCTCATGAAGCACTCGAAGATCTTCAGCACGCCGCCGAGCCGGTAGCCCAGCTCTTCCTCGACCTCGGCGCGAATGCGTTCCTCGGGCGCCGCGTCGTCCAGCAGGCCGGCGGCCGCTTCGATCAGCAGCTCGTCGTGCCCGTTGACGAAGGCCGGGTAGCGGAACTGCCGCGTCAGCAGCACGCTGCGCTGCGCGAGGTTGTACGGCAGCAGCGCGGCGCCGTTGCCGCGGTCGTAGGTCTCGCGGTGCATGCGCTGCCACTGGCCGTCGTTGCGCCGCCAGTCGAAGGCGGTGGTGCGCAGCGTGTACCAGTGGTCGGAAAGCAGGGTGACTTCGTGCACCCGGACGCGGTCTTGCAAGGTCATGGCGGCGAGCATATGTGCGTGTTCGTGCAATAACAAGAAAATTCGTGCAATCAAGCGCGCAGGCCGATACCATCGCCCGATGCTCACCCGCCAGCGCAAGCAACACATCCTCTCGGTGCTCCAGCGCGACGGCAACGTCGTGGCGAAGGCGCTCAGCGACGAACTCGGCCTGTCGGAAGACACCATCCGGCGCGACCTGCGCGAGCTGGCGGCCGAGGGCCTGCTGCAGCGCGTGCACGGCGGCGCGCTGCCGATCGCCGCGGCCGAGGCCGACTTCGCGGGCCGCCAGCAGCTGGCGCCGGGCGAGAAGGTGGCCATCGGCCGTGCCGCGGCGCGCATGGTGAAGCCGGGGCAGGTGGTGTTCATCGACGGCGGCACCACCGCCGTGCAGCTCGCGCGCCACCTGCCGCGCGCGCTGCGGGCCACGGTGGTCACGCACAGCCCGTCGGTGGCCACCGAGCTGGCGGCGCACGCCGGCGTCGAGGTGGTGCTGATCGGCGGGCGGCTCTTCAGGCATTCGATGGTGGCGGTCGGCGCGGCGGCCATGGCGGCCATTGCGCGCATCCATGCCGACACCTACTTCATGGGCGTCACCGGCGTGCACGCCGAGGCGGGGCTGACCACGGGCGACCTGGAAGAGGCCGAGATCAAGCGCGCGCTGATGGCCGCGGCGGCCGAGACGGTGGTGCTGGCGTCGTCCGAAAAGCTGGGCGCGGCCTCGGCCTGGGTGGTCAACCCGGTGGGCGCGGCCGCGAGCCTGCTGGTGTCGCCGGACGCGCCGGCCAAGGCGCTGGCGCCGCTGCGCAAGGCGGGGCTGGCCATCCTGCGGGCCGAACCGGAAGGGCCGGCGGGGAGCCCGGCCGGCTGATTCGCCCGCCGCCGGCGCGGCCGGTGGGCGGCCTCGATAATGCCGGGATGCCCGCCGCGTCCCCGACGATTTCCCCACCGCCTTCGCCTTTGCTGTCTCCGCGCATGCTCGGCATCGGCGCGGCCGTCGTCACCGTGCTGGTGTGGACCGCCTTCATCGTCATCGCGCGCGCCTCGGCCGGCCGCTCGCTCACCCCGTTCGACCTGGCCTGCGCGCGCATCTGCGGCGCCAGCCTGGTGCTGGTGCCGTGGGGCGCGTGGCTGGTCATGAAGGGCCGGCGCGCAGCGCGGCAAGGGCAGGCGGGCGCCGCGGTGTCCTCGTTCTTCGGCCTGTCGCCGCTGTCGCTGCGCGTCACCGCGGCGGCGGGCATCTTCGGCGGCGTGGCCTATGCCATGGCGGCCTACAGCGGTTTCTTCTTCGCGCCGGCCGGCCATGCCTCGGTGCTGATGCCCGGCAGCCTGCCGCTGTGGACCACGCTGCTGGCCGCGCTGGTGCTGCGCGAGCGCATCACGCCGATGCGCGCGCTCGGCCTGGCGATGATCGTCGCGGGCGACCTGGTGGTCGGCGGGCGCAGCCTGCTGCATGCCTTCGAGGGCGGCGAGGTCTGGAAGGGCGACCTGCTCTTCATGGCCGCCGCCTTCTGCTGGGCCTGCTACAGCGTGGTGGCGCGCCGCCACGGCCTGGACGCCGTGCGCGCGACCATCGCCATCACCGTGTTCGCGCTGATGACCTACGTGCCGGTGTACGCGCTGCTCGTGGCCGGCGGCCAGGTGGCGAGCCACCTGGGCACCGCGCCGTGGCGCGAGGTGGCGTTCCAGATGGCCTTCCAGGGCGGCGGCTCGGTGGTGATCTCGGGCATCACCTTCACCCGGATGGTCCAGCACTTCGGCCCGGTGCGCACCACCATGATCACGGCGCTGGTGCCCGGCCTGTCGGCCTTCGGCGCGGTGATCTGGCTGGGCGAGCCGCTCTACTGGAACCTGGTCGCCGGGCTGCTGCTGGTCACGGCCGGCATCCTGTTCGGCGTGCAGAAAAGCGCACCGGCGCGTGCGCTTCCCCTTGTTCCCCTTGCTTCTTCTTCCGCCCCCGTCATGGGGCGCCCCACCAATGTCTAAGCTGCTGGCCTTCGATACGAGCACCGAACACCTGTCGGTGGCGGTGCGCCACGGCGAGCAGGTGCTCGCCCACCACGGCGCGGGCGGCGCCCAGGCCTCGGCCACGCTGCTGCCGCTGATCCAGCAACTGCTGCGCGACGCGGGGCTCGCGCTGTCCGAGCTCGACGCCATCGTCTTCGGCCGCGGGCCGGGCTCGTTCACCGGCCTGCGCACCGCCTGCTCCGTGGCGCAGGGCCTGGCCTTCGGCGCCAACGTGCCGCTGCTGCCGGTCGATACGCTGCTGGCCGTTGCCGAGGAGGCGCGCCATGTGTCCGGCGCGCAACAGCTGGTGGCCGTGCTGGACGCCCGCATGGACCAGGTCTACGCCGCGCGCTACGACTTCGCTGCCCACGGCCCGCTGGGCGGCGACGACGAGCCCCTGCTGCTGTCGCCCGAAGCACTCGAAGTGCCCGCCGGCTGGGCGCTGGCGGGCAATGCCTTCGCCGCCTACGGCCCTCGCCTGGCCGCCACCGGCGCGCGCCACGAGGTGCTGCCGGGCGCCGAGGCCATGCTGCGGCTGGCCCCGGCGCTGCTTGCCGCCGGTCGGACCGTGCCCGCGGCGCAGGCCTGGCCGCTCTATGTTCGCGATAAAGTGGCGCAAACCACGGAAGAACGCGCCGCCATCAAGGCGGCGGCCGCCGCTTCCGCCACCTGATTCCAGCCGCATGAGCGCCGTCCTCCAGCCCGTCGAAGCCCGCCTCGAACCGCTCACCGTCGAGCGGATCGATGCGGTCTGCGCGGTCGAGCTGACGGCCTACAGCCACCCCTGGACGCGCGCCAACTTCACCGACTCCATGGCCGTGGGCTACCACTGCCAGTGCCTGCTGGCACCCGGCCCGGCGCCGGGCGTCGTGTCGCCGGTCACCGAACTGGGCGAGACGCTGATCGGCTATTTCGTCGCCATGAAGGGCGTCGACGAGGTGCACCTGCTGAACATCACCGTGGCGCCGGCGTTCCAGCGCCAGGGCTGGGCGCCGCTCATGCTCGAGGCGCTGGGCGGCTGGTCGCGCGCCGAGGGCGCGCAGTGGCTCTGGCTCGAAGTGCGCCAGAGCAACCAGCGTGCGCTGGACATCTATTTGCGCCAGGGCTTTCGCAGCGTCGGCGTGCGCAAGGGCTACTACCCGGCGCACGACAACAAGCGCGAGGACGCCGTGGTCATGAGCCTGCGATTGAATGAAACAGGCACCGCCTGGGGAGCCTTGCGATGAGCGCGGTGCAGACATTGAAACTCGACGCACGCCAGCGCGCGATGCTCGACGAGATGGGTGTGAAGGTCTGGTGGCCGGTGCCCGAGGTTGCGGAAGTCGCGGAAGTCGCGGAGCTGGCGCCTGTCGCTGCTGTCGCTGCCGCTCCTGAAACAGTAGCGCCATACACAGAACC
Source organism: Variovorax sp. OK212 (assembly GCF_900112425.1). GTDB lineage: Bacteria > Pseudomonadota > Gammaproteobacteria > Burkholderiales > Burkholderiaceae_C > Variovorax. The sequence goes on from NZ_FOLP01000005.1 coordinate 390,063, forward strand.
GGCGCCCGTGAGCGAGCGATTCGAGGCCGAGCGTCCGGTCGCCGCGCCGGCCCCCGTGGCCCGGCCGGTGGCGGCCCCCACGCCGGCCCCGGCGCCGCGGCCCGCGGCCGCGCCGCTGTCCCAAGGCGCCGCCGTGCTGGTCGACGACCCGTGCCGCCTGTACGCCGGTGCCGCCGAAGATGGCGCCGTGCAGGGCGGCTGGCTGGTCATCGCCGACATGCCGCCCGAGCCCGACGGCCGCCACGGCGAGCCCTTCGAGGGCGACGCCGGCCGCCTGCTCGACAACATGCTGCGCGCCCTGAAGCTGCACGACGGCAAGACGCCCGTGCACCTGCTGCGCACCCACCGCGGCGTGGCCGCCGGGCAGCCCGGCAGCCCGCGCCCGATGAGCGAGGCCTTCGACCACCACGCTGCGGCGCTCGCCCCGCGCGTCGTGCTGGCCATGGGCCCGCTGGCCGCGCAAAGCCTGATGCAAAGCGGCGACCCGCTGGGCAAGCTGCGCGGCCGCGTCGTGCCGTTGGCCGCGGCCGGCGGGGCGCCCGTGGTGGCCACGTACCACCCGGCGTACCTGCTGCGCAACCCGGCCGACAAGGCACGCGCCTGGGCCGACCTGTGTCTGGCCGCCGAGCAGCACACGCCCACGCCCTGACCGCCTGAAACAGGGCTGGAACAGGGGCTGCAAGCGGGCCGCCTAAAATCCCGCCCCATGACTTTCCTCGACAAGCTGGCCGCCGCGCAGCAAAAAAACGGTTCGTTGCTCTGCGTGGGGCTCGATCCAGAGCCAGCCAAATTCCCGGGGCAGCTCAAGGGCGACGCCAGCCGCATCTATGACTTCTGCGCGCGCATCGTCGACGCGACGGCCGACCTGGTCATCGCCTTCAAGCCGCAGATCGCCTACTTCGCCGCCCACCGCGCCGAAGCCCAGCTCGAGCAGCTCATGGAGCACATGCGCCGCAACGCGCCCCACGTGCCCGTGATCCTGGACGCCAAGCGCGGCGACATCGGCTCCACCGCCGAGCAGTACGCGCTGGAAGCCTTCGAGCGCTACGGCGCCGACGCCGTCACGCTGTCGCCCTTCATGGGCTTCGACTCGGTGGCGCCGTACCTCAAGCACGAGGGCAAGGGCGCCTTCCTGCTGTGCCGCACCAGCAACCCCGGCGGCTCCGACCTGCAGGGCCAGCGCCTGGCGGACGTCGAGGGCCAGCCTTTCCTGTACGAGCACGTCGCCAAGCTGGCGCAGGGCCCGTGGAACCTCAACGGCCAGCTCGGGCTGGTGGTGGGCGCGACCTACCCGGCGGAAATCGAGCGCGTGCGCGCGCTCGCGCCGACGGTGCCGCTGCTGATTCCGGGCGTCGGCGCCCAGGGCGGCGACGCGGTGGCCACGGTGCGCGCCGGCTGGCGTGCCGACGCGCCGATCATCGTGAACTCGTCGCGCGCGATCATCTACGCGTCGTCGGGCGAAGACTTCGCCGAAGCCGCGAAGAACGCCGCGCGCACCACGCGCGACGCGCTGGAAGCCGCCAAGGCCTGAGCCTTCAGGCCTAGGCTCTGCGCAGGCGGGTGAACAGCTCGAACTCCCAGTTGCGCATGCCCAGCAGCAGCGTGTAGCCCTCGCGGTCCTTGGCCGACAGCTTCTGGTCGGTCTGGTGCTGCTGCGCAAAGTCTTGTGCCACGCGCTGCAGTCGCTCCAGGAAGGCCGGCGCCAGCGAACGGCTGATCGAGCCGTGCACCAGCAGCAGACCTTCGGCCGGGCCGTCGAAGCCGCCGCGGTAGTAGTCGAGCACCACGTTCTCGCGGAAGAACTCCATCACCGGGCCGTGCGGGCGCCAGCGGAAGGTCTTGGCCAGCTTCAGGCGGTACCGGTTCAGCGGGCGAAGCTCGATGATGCCGATGCGGTCCAGCTGCGCCAGGCAGCCGATGCACTCGGCCTCGCTGATGCGGTAGGCCGTCACGATCTGCTCCAGCGTCCACTGGCTCAGCACGCTGATGGCCACCAGCAGCAGCTTCTTGTCCTTCACCACGGCCTTTTCCTGCTCGTGCGTCAGCTCCTTCAGCAGCGGCTGGGCGTCGGCCACGCGGCGGGCCAGCTCGGCAAAGTCGATCTTCAGCGCCCGGCAGATGGCGTCCACGCGCGACAGCGGCATGTCGCTCTTGGCCAGCATGCGCTTCACGCTGGACTCGGCCATGTCCAGCGACCGGGCCAGGTCGGCGTAGGTCATGCGGGCGCTTTTGAGTTCGTTCTTGAGGGCTTGGACAAGGTCGACGGTGGTGCTCATGAGGGTGCAGGTCGGGCGAAGGGTATTGAAAGAAGATACCGAAGGGTGTGAATTAGTACCTCGTATCGATTCTCGATGCCTACAGGGAGGCTGGCAACCAGAATCCGCGGCTTGTTACCCCACCCACCGAGGACCGCCATGCTTCTGCCTCTTGCCAGCCGACTCAGCCGCCGCGAACGCGGACTGCTTTTCACCTTCGCGTTGCTGCTGCTGATCGGCTTCTTCGGCCCCGAGCTGCCGGCGGCCGAAGTGGCCATCGCCTCGGAGTTCGCCGACGACCGCGCCTGGCACGGCATGCCCAACGCGATGGACGTGCTGAGCAACATCCCGTTCCTGGTGATCGGCCTGTGGGGCCTGTACCGGCTCAACCGCATCGACCGCTCGCACCAGCAGGCGCTGTCGGTGTTCCCGCTGGCACCGCCCGCCAGCGACCCGCCCGACAACACGCTGGACTGCGCCTGGCTCTTCTTCGCCGGCCTGATCGCCACCGCCGCGGGCTCGGCCTTCTTCCACCTCGTGCCCGACGGCCCCCGGCTGGCCGCCGACCGCGCCGGCATGGCGGTGGCGTTTGCCGGCCTGATCGGCGTGGCGGTGTGCGAGCGGGTGAGCCAGCGCGCCGGCTGGCCGGCCGCCTGGTTCGTGCTGACGGCGGGGCTGCTGTCGGCCGAGGTGTTCCAGGAAACCGGCAACGTCATGCCCTGGGCGCTGGTGCAGTTCGGCGGCATGGCGCTGGTGCTGACGCTGGCGCTGTCCACCCCGATGCGCAAGTCGGTCGGCCTGAAGCTGGGCTGGGTGATCTTCTTCTACGTGGTGGCCAAGGGCTTCGAGCTGGCCGACCAGCCGATCTACGAGCTGACGCAGCACACCATCTCGGGCCATTCGCTCAAGCACCTCACGGCCTCGCTGGCGGGCCTGCCCGTGGTGTTCGCGCTGCGCAAGCTCGAGATGCACTGGCAGGCCGCGCTGCGGCACAATCCGGGCGCCGCCGCCGTGGCCGCCTGAGGAGAATCCTTCGAATGACAACCCCCGCCGCTGCCGCCACACCCGTGGCTCACGAAGCGAACGCCCACGCCAACCAGTTCGCCCTCCTCAAGCAGCGGCGCTTCGCGCCTTTCTTCTGGACCCAGTTCGCGGGCGCGGCGAACGACAACCTCTTCAAGTTCGCCTTCACCGTGATGGTGACCTACCAGCTCCAGCTGAGCTGGATGTCGCCGTCCATGGCGGGGCTGGTGATCGGGGCGCTGTTCATCCTGCCGTTCCTGCTGTTCTCGGCCACGGCCGGCCAGCTCACCGACAAGTTCGACAAGACGAAGATCATCCGCTTCGTGAAGAACCTCGAGATCGCCATCATGGTGCTGGCGGCCTGGGGCTTCGTGCGGGCCGACGCGGTGGTGCTGCTGGGCTGCGTGTTCCTCATGGGGCTGCACTCCACGCTGTTCGGGCCGGTCAAGTTCGCCTACCTCCCGCAGGTGCTCGACGCGCGCGAGCTCACGGGCGGCAACGGCATGGTCGAGATGGGCACCTTCGTGGCCATCCTGCTGGGCCAGGTGGCGGGCGGGCTGCTGGTGGCGCTGCCGCAGGTCGGCCACATGAGCGTGGCCGTGGCCTGCGTGCTGCTGGCGCTGGTGGGCCGGGGCGTGGCGCAGGCCATTCCGCAGGCGCCGGCCACCGACCCCGCGCTGGTCATCAACTGGAACCCGTTCAGCGAGACCTGGCGCAACCTCAAGCTCGCGCACGGCAACGTGGTGGTGTTCCGCTCGCTGCTGGGCATTTCGTGGATGTGGTTCTTCGGCGCGGTGTTTTTGAGCCAGTTCCCCAGCTTCGCCAAGGAAGTGCTGCACGGCAACGAGCAGGTGGCCTCGCTGCTGCTGGTGGTGTTCTCGATCGGCATCGGCGTGGGCTCGCTGCTGTGCGAGACGCTGAGCCGCCGGCAGGTCGAAATCGGCCTGGTGCCGCTGGGCGCCATCGGCATGAGCGTGTTCGCGATCGACCTGTACTTTGCCTCGCGCGGCCTGCCGCAGGTGCCCGAGATGGGCATCGGCGCCTTCGTGCACCAGGGCGCGCACTGGCGCGTGATGGCCGACCTGGCGCTGCTGTCGCTGTTCGCCGGGCTGTACAGCGTGCCGATGTACGCGCTCATCCAGCTGCGCAGCCAGCCCACGCACCGCGCGCGGATCATCGCGGCCAACAACATCCTCAATGCGCTGTTCATGATCGGCAGCTCGGTCATCGCCGGCGCGCTGCTGGGCGCGGGCTTCACCATTCCGCAGATCTTCCTGTTCACCGGCATCGCCAACGCGGTGGTGGCGTTCTACATCTTCCTGCTGGTGCCCGAGTACCTGCTGCGCTTCGTGGCCTGGGTGCTGTCGCGCTTCGTCTACCGCTTCGACATCAAGGGCGACGAGCACATTCCCACCGAGGGCGCGGCCGTGCTGGTGTGCAACCACGTGAGCTTCATCGACGCGGTGCTGCTGATGGCGGCGAGCCCGCGGCCCATCCGCTTCATCATGGACCACCGCATCTTCAAGGTGCCGGTGCTGGGCTGGCTGTTCAAGCTGGCCAAGGCCATTCCCATCGCCTCGCAGAAGGACGACCCGGCCGCCTACGAGGCCGCCTTCGCCAAGGCGCTGGAGGTGCTGCGCGAGGGCGACCTGCTCGCCATCTTCCCCGAGGGCGCGATCACACGCGACGGCGAGCTGCAGCCCTTCAAGGGCGGGGTGATGAAGATCATCGAGAGCGCGCGCGCCGAAGGCCTCGAGCCGCCGGTGATCCCGATGGCGCTGACCAACCTGTGGGGCTCGTACTTCAGCCGCATCGAGCTGCGCGGCGGCCAGAACGTGGCCATGGCCAAGCCCTTTCGCCGCGGTTTCTACAGCCGCGTGGGCCTGAACGTCGGCGGTGCCGTGCCGCCGGCCGAGGTGCAGCCCGACGCGCTGCGCCAGCGCGTGAGCGGCCTGCTCGCCGCCTGAAAGTACCGTCCTGAGATACCAGTGGCGCCGCCGGCCGCCACTGGTGCAAGCATTCAAGCCTCGCGGTGCGGGAGCGAACCATCATTCGCCCACCTTCACTACGCCGCGAGGCACACATGCAACCCCTTTCATCCACGACCGTCTCCATTCATCGCGACACGCGGGCCTGGCAGTTCCAGACCTGGGCCTCGTTCGCGATCGCCGTCTTCCTGTGCGCCACCGGCTTGAGCTGGCTGCCGGGCGAGGCGCTGGACCGGGCGTTCATGGTGATGGGCTACGTGTTCTGCCTGAGCACGGCCTTCATGCTGTCCAAGTTCATCCGCGACGGCGAACAGGCCGCCTCGGCCACAGCCACCGCCAGCCGCGACGTGCCCATGTGGCGCGTGGTGGTCTGGGGCGGCTTCTTCACCGCCATGGGCCTGACCGCCTGGGGCCTGGTGCGCATGGAGATCAACGACTCGTACAAGGCCTTCCTGGGCGTGAGCTGGCTGTTCCTGGTCAGCTCGGCCTTCACGCTGGCCAAGACGCTGCGCGACCGCCATGAAGCCGACATGGCCGAGGCCCGCCTGCAAGGCCGCCGCATGGCCCGCGCCGAAGCCGCCACCACCGCCGAGTAAGCCTGTGCCCGAACCACGAAAGACCGTCATGAAAAAGCAATTTGCCGCTGTCCTCGTCGCCGTCTGCACCGCCTTCGCCGGTGTCGCGGCCCCCTTGCAGGCCCAGGCGCAGAGCGACGCCTCCGTGGCCCTGTCGATGATGCCGGTGGCCTCGGTGCTGGTGGCCGGCTCGGCCGTCGGCGCTTCGGCCACCGCCGTGGTGGCGGTGCCCGCCGCGCTGTCGGCGGGCGGCTCCACGCTCGCGGTGGTCGCGGTCGAAGCCTCGGCCGACGGCACGGTGTACGTGCTCGAGCGCGCCTCCGACGGCGCCCGCGCCAGCATCAAGGTGGCGGGCCGCGCCACGCGCGGCGTGTCGAACGCCGTGGGCACCAGCGTGCTGGTCACGGTGATCGGCTCGGGCGTGGTGCTGTCGGCCGCCGGCGAGGTGCTGGCCTTCGTGCCCAACGCCATCGGCCGCGCGCTGCTCTACAACGAGAGGCTGTCGTGAAGCGCGCGCGGCCCCTCGCGGGCGTGCCCGCCGCGTTCGCCACGCTCGCCGTCGTTGCCGCCGCTGCCTTGCTGCCACTGCAGGCGCAGGCCGGCCGCTCGTGCGAGCAGGTCAAGCCCACGCCCGCGGTCATCACCAAGGGCATGCAGCTGGCCGAGCGCACCTCGCAGGCGCTGGACGCCAGCGGCGCGCGCGTGGTGATCCTGGCGCGCGCCGGGCAGGACCTGAGCAAGTACGGCCTGCGCTACTCGCACCTGGGGCTTGCCTACAAGACCGAGGCCGGCCCCTGGCGCGTGGTGCACAAGCTCAACCAGTGCGGCACCGCCGTGGCCGACATCTACCGCCAGGGCCTGGGCGAATTCTTTCTCGACGACCTGTGGCGCTACGAGGCCGCGTGGGTCGTGCCCACGCCGGCCGTGCAGGCGCAGCTGATGGCCGTGCTCACCGAGCCGCCCACGCGCATCGTGCGGCTGCACACCGCGCCTTACAGCATCGTGAGCTACGCGTGGGGCCAGAAGTACCAGCAGTCCAACCAGTGGGCCGTCGAGACGATGGCCGCCGCCATGGAGCCCGCCACCATCAACACCCGCGCGCAGGCGCAGGCGTGGATGCAGTTCAAGGGCTACGAGCCGACCACGCTGAAGCTCGGGCCGCTGACGCGGCTGGGCGGGCGCGTGGGCTCGGCCAACGTCGCCTTCGACGACCACCCGAACGACAAGCGCTTCAGCGACCGCATCGAGACCGTCACGGTCGACTCGGTGTTCGCCTGGCTGCCGCGCGCCGGCCTGGGCGCGGCGCCGGTGACGCTGAAGCTTCAATAAGACAGAGAAGACAAGGAAAACAGAGGAGAGAACGACATGAGCAAATCACTGCGCCTGTCAGAGAAATGGTTTCGCCGCGGCCTCTGGCTCGTGGCCTTCGTGTTCGCGAGCTTCCTGATCGGGCTCGGCAGCACCGTGGTGAGCGACCTGCCGCAGGTCGAGCGCGTGCGCGTGCTGGACGACTTCATCGACAAGCCCGCGGCGGAGCCGCTGCGCGCCGTCATCAAGACGTCGGAGACGGCGGAGCAGCAGGCCGCGCGCGAGCTCGACCAGGTCCGCCTGCAGTTGCAGGCCGCGCAGCAGGCCAACGCCAATGCGCGCGAAACCTTCGGCAACTGGCTCGCCACGCGCCGCGCCACCGCGCAGCCCGACCAGGACACCGAACTCATCGCGCGCACCAAGGCGCTCGATGCCTTCAAGCAGAAGGAAGAAGACGTGCAGCGCCGGGTCAACGCGCAGCAGCAGATCATGCTCGACGCGCGCCAGGCCGAGCAGCGCGCGCGCACCGCGCTGGCCGACCTGGAGCGCGACGCGCAGAAGAAGCTCGACGCCGAATACCGCCGCATCGAGCTGCGCGTGTTCGCCTACCGCCTCGCGCTCACCTTGCCGCTGCTGGTGGTGGCCGGCTGGCTGTTCGCGAAGAAGCGCAAGAGCACGTACTGGCCGTTCGTGTGGGGCTTCATCTTCTTCGCGCTGTTCGCGTTCTTCGTCGAGCTGGTGCCCTACCTGCCGAGCTACGGCGGCTATGTGCGCTACGTGGTGGGCATCGTGGTCACGGTGATCGTGGGGCGCTACGCGATCCTCGCGCTCAACAGCTACCTGGCGCGCCAGAAGCTCGCCGAGCAGCAGCCCGACCAGGTGCGCCGCGAGGAGCTCAGCTACGACACCGCGCTGACGCGCCTGGGCAAGGGCGTGTGCCCCGGCTGCGAGCGGCCGGTGGACCTGAAGAACGGCGAGATCGACTTCTGCCCGCACTGCGGCATCGGCCTGTTCGACCACTGCGGCCTGTGCGAGACGCGCAAGAGCGCGTTCTCCAAGTTCTGCCATGCCTGCGGCTGCTCGGCCGCGCCACGCGTGCTGCCGCCGCTCGATGGCGGCACGCCCGCGATGCCGCCTGCGAACTAGGTCACACCGCGGGCCTCGTTCGACACACCGTGTAGCGGACCCGCCGCACGGGCGTGCTACAACGCCGGCTGCGACACAAATGTTGCCGCAAGTTTGCAATCCCTCTCATCCACGGAGTACTCGCATGAGCATTTTCGGCAGCATCCTTTCCAAGATCTTCCCCTCGGCAAACGCTGCGCCTGCCCCTGCAGCGCCGGACGCCGCGGCACCCGCGGACGCTTCCGCCGCTCCTGCCGCCGCAGCGCCGCCGCCCGCCATCACCGTGGTGGACGTCGAGGCCCTGCTCGACGGCATGCCCGGCGCGAGCAGCCTGAACTGGCGCACCTCCATCGTCGACCTGATGAAGCTCCTGGGCCTGGACAGCAGCCTGGACGCGCGCAAGCAACTGGCCGCCGAGCTGAGCTACGGCGCCGACACCAGCGACAGCGCCAAGATGAACATCTGGCTGCATCGCCAGGTGATGACCAAGCTGGCCGCCAACGGCGGCAAGGTGCCCGCCGAACTGCGCGACTGATCCGCGCGTTCGCAACGCCCAGCAAAAAGCCCGGCATGCCGGGCTTTTTGCTTTGTATCGAAGACCGAGGGCTTCAGGTCCAGCCGGCGTCCACCACGTAGTCCTGCGCGGTGCACATGCGCGAGTCGTCGGCCGCCAAAAAGAGCGCCATTGCCGCGATGTCTTCGGCCATCACGCGACCCGGCAGGCACTGCGCCGCGTCGATCTCCGCGCCCGACTCCGGCTTCACCCACAGCTGGATCTGCCGCTCGGTCATCACCCAGCCCGGCACGATCGAGTTGACGCGGATGCCCTGCTTGCCCAGGTCGCGCGCCAGCGAGCGCGTGAGGCCGCGCGCCGCCGCCTTGCAGGCCTGGTACACGGGGTAGCCCTTGCCCTTGATCATCCAGCTGATCGAGCCGAAGTTGACGATCGAGCCGCCGCCCAGCGCGCGCATGTCGTCGGCCACCGCCTGCGCGGCGAAGAACTGGTGCTTGAAGTTGACGGCCACGAGGCGGTCGAAGTCGTCGCTGCTCACGTCGGCCATCTCGTGGCGGCGGTCGTTGGCGGCGTTGTTCAGCAACACGGCGATCGGGCCGAAGCGTTGGCGCACCGCGTCGATGGCGGCCGTGAGCGCGGCCGTGTCGGTCACGTCGCAGGGCACGAACAGCGCCGGATGCTCGCCCTGCAGCTGCGCCGCGAGCGCGCTGCCGGCGGCGGTGTCGAGGTCGCAGAAGCCGACCTTCGCGCCCTGCGCGTGGAAGGCCCGCACCAGCGATTCGCCGATGCCGCTGGCGCCGCCGGAGATGAACACGGCGCGCCCGGCCAGCGAGGGGTAGCGCGCGGTGTAGGGGGCGGTGTGGGAAGAAGGTGCGTTGGTCATGGGCATGCGGCAACAGCAGTGGGAACGGACGGCTAGCGTACCGGAGGAACGCGCCCGAAGCGAGGGGAAGCGAGGGGAAGCGGGGGGCGGGCAACCGGTCGGCGTATGGCTTCCGGCGAATGGGCAAGGTGCGCCGTCGTGGCTACGCTTGTTCTCCATGACGAAGACCTTTCCCCGCCGCGCCATGCTGGCGCTCGCGCTCCTTCCCGCGGCCCTGGCGGTGCGCGCCGTGCGCGCGCAGGCGAGCGCGCCCGTCCAGCTCTTCAAGGTGGTCTCGCCGCGCGACGAGGTGATCGTGGGCGTCGAGGCGTCGCAGCTCGGCGCGGGCAGCAACCCCGCCGTGGAACGGCTGGCCGCGCAGCTGGCGGCCAAGGGCCAGCTCACGCTGTGGCAGTACGCCTCGCACAAGGACGCGAGCGGCGCGCTGGTGCAGGCGCCGCTCAAGCAGATCGTGGTCTTCAGGAACGAGCTGCTGCGCATCGAGCCCTACAGCTCGCCGCTGCCGGTCCAGCCCGTCAAGTAGACGGGTAGGCGTCGGGCGTCAGACGCCCCTCGCGCGCTCCGACTTGAAGCGAGCGCGGAACTCGGTGAACGTGCCCGCGTCCAGCGCCGCGCGGATCTCGGTCATCAGGTTCAGGTAATAGTGCAGGTTGTGGATGGTGCACAGCATCGGCCCGAGCATTTCGCCGCAGCGGTCCAGGTGATGCAGGTAGGCGCGGCTGAAGCCTTCGCGCCCGCCGTCGTTCCACGACACGCCCGAGGTGCCCGCGCACGCATGGCAGGTGCAGCTCGGGTCGACCGGCTGCGGGTCGGTCTTGTGGCGCGCGTTGCGCATCTTCAGGTCGCCGAAGCGGGTGAACATGGTGCCGTTGCGCGCGTTGCGCGTGGGCATCACGCAGTCGAACATGTCCACGCCGTCGGCCACGCCCTGCACCAGGTCTTCGGGCGTGCCCACGCCCATCAGGTAGCGCGGCTTGTTCGCGGGCAGCCGGTGCGGCGTGTGGCCCATGATGTGCAGCATTTCTTCCTTGGGCTCGCCCACGCTCACGCCGCCCACGGCGTAGCCGGGAAAGTCCATGTCGACCAATGCGGCCAGCGACTCCTCGCGCAGGTTCTCGAACATGCCGCCCTGCACGATGCCGAACAGCGCGTTCGGGTTTTCGAGCCGCGTGAATTCCGTCTGGCAGCGCTTGGCCCAGCGCAGGCTCAGCTCCATCGAGGTGCGCGCCTCGGCCTCGGTGGTGATGTGGCCCTTGGTGTCGTAGGGCGTGCACTCGTCGAACTGCATCACGATGTCGCTGTTCAGCACGGTCTGGATCTGCATCGAGACCTCGGGCGTGAGGAACAGCTTGTCGCCGTTGACGGGCGACGCGAACTTCACGCCCTCTTCGCTGATCTTGCGCATCGCGCCCAGCGACCACACCTGGAAGCCGCCCGAGTCGGTGAGGATGGGCTTGCTCCACTTCTCGAACTGGTGCAGCCCGCCGAAGCTGGCCATCACGTCCAGGCCCGGGCGCATCCACAGGTGGAAGGTGTTGCCCAGGATGATCTGCGCGCCCATCTCTTCCAGGCTGCGCGGCATCACGCCCTTCACGGTGCCGTAGGTGCCCACGGGCATGAAGATCGGCGTCTGCACCTTGCCGTGGTTGAGCGTGAGCGTGGCGCGGCGCGCGTGGCTGTCGGGGTCGGTCTTCAGGAGTTCGAAGTTCAGCATGGTCGTCGTCTCAGTCTTGTTGGCGCTGCAGCAGCATGGCATCGCCGTAGCTGAAGAAGCGGTAGCCGTTGGCAATGGCGTGGGCATACAGCGCCATCACGCGCTCGTAGCCCGCGAAGGCCGAGACCAGCATCATCAGCGTGCTCTTGGGCAGGTGGAAGTTGGTCACCAGCAGGTCGACGTGTTCGAACCCGAAGCCCGGCGTGATGAAGATGCGCGTGTCGCCCGCGGTCTCGCCGCTCTTGGCCCACGACTCGAGCGTGCGCACCGTGGTCGTGCCCACGGCCACCACGCGGCCGCCGCGCGCCTTGCACTCGGCAATGGCGCGCTGCGTGGCCTCGGGCACCTCGTAGCGCTCGGCGTGCATCGTGTGCTCCGCGATGTTCTCGGTCTTCACCGGCTGGAAGGTGCCGGCGCCCACATGCAGCGTGACGCTGGCGCGCTGCACGCCGCGCGCTTCGAGCTCTGCCAGCAGGCCTTCGTCGAAGTGCAGGGCGGCGGTGGGCGCGGCCACCGCGCCGGGCACGCGCGCGAACACGGTCTGGTAGCGGCTCTCGTCGTCGGCCGAGTCGGTGTGCGTGATGTAGGGCGGCAGCGGCACGTGGCCGCAGCGCTCCATCAGCATGTAGGGGTTCTCGCCCGTGTCGCTCTCGAAGCCGAAGCGGAACAGTGCGCCGTCTTCCTCGGGCCAGCGGCCCAGCAGCGTGGCGCGGAAGCCGCCCACCATCTCCAGCGTGGTGCCCACAGGCGGCTTCTTGCTGACTTTCATGTGGGCCACGACCTCCTGGCCCTGCAGCACGCGCTCGACCAGCAGTTCGAGCTTGCCGCCGGTCGGCTTCTCGCCGAACAGGCGCGCCTTGACCACGCGCGTGTCGTTGAAGACCAGCAGGTCGCCTTCGCGCAGCAGCGAGGGCAGGCTCTTGAAGATGCGGTCGACCGGGGCGGGGCCTGTGCCGTCGAGCAGACGGGAGGAGGTGCGTTCGGTGGCCGGGTGTTGCGCCACCAGGTCGGGTGGCAAGAGAAAATCGAAATCGGAGAGCGTGAAAGCGCGCATGGTGCTTGGGGGCCGGACGGCCCGTGTGCTTGAGGGCCGGACGGGCCCGTTCCAAGGAAGACGGCCGGGATTGTCCCACGCCGCGAAAACCGCCTCGCTGCGTGAGGTTGCGCACGAGTTGCCAAGGCAGAATCGGCGCATGGTCGATTCACAAGCAGCACGCGTTTCACCGGGGCCCGAAGCCGGCGTTCCACCCGGTCCCTCCGAAGGCGAGCTCTTCAAGAAGATCATGGGCAACACCTGGCTCGGCCTGCACCCCGACATCCGCCGCCGCTTCGAGAAGAACCCTTCGCCGGGCAAGGCACTGCACTACCTCGGCGCGCTCAGCGAACTGCGCTGCTCGCGCTTCGGCAAGCTGCTGGGCCACCTGACGCAGCCGATGATCCAGGGCGCGCTGATCCCGTACAGCGACAGCAACTTCCCGGTCGAGATCCAGGTCTACGCCAAGCCGCAGGACCCGGCCATCTACAAGCAGCGCATCTACCGCCTGCACGGCCGCAAGCCCATCCAGTTCACCAGCTTCATGCGCGAGAGCGAACGCGGCGAGGTGCTCGAGTACGTCGGCATGGGCCTGGGCATGAAGCTGGTGCTGAGCGTGGAAAACGGCAGCCTGCATTTCGAGAGCGACGGCTATTTCTGGGACGTGTTCGGCTGGCGCATTCCGCTGCCCGGCCTGTTCACGCCGGGCAAGACTTTTCTGTGGCATCACAACGAGACGCCCGAGCGCTTCAACATCCGCATCGAGATCCGGCACTGGCTGATGGGCACGACCTTCACGCAGGTCGGCGTGTTCGAGGAAGTGACCGATCCGAAGACGGTGGCCGCATGACGCTCGACACCCACCTGCTGGCCCTGCAGCTCATGGCCGCCCAGGGCGCGCTCGGCGCGTTCGACACGCTCTACCACCACGAAGGCACCGAGGCGCTGCCGCGGCGCGGCACGGCGGGGCTGGAGCTGTCGATCCACGCGACGCGCTCGTCGATCTATTGCGCCATGTTCATCGGGCTGTCGGCCTGGGCCTGGCACGGCGCATGGGCCTGGGTGCTGCTGGCGGTGTTCGGCGTCGAGATCGTGCTCACGCTGTGGGACTTCGTGGTCGAGGACAACAGCCGCCTGCTGCCGCCCACCGAGCGCGTCACGCACACGGTGCTGGCCATCAACGCCGGCGCGTTCATCGCGCTGCTGGCGATGAACGCGGTGGACTGGGCCGCGCAGCCGACCGCGATGGTGTGGCAGCCGTACGGATGGCTCAGCGCCTTTCTCGCGCTGTGCGGCGTGGGCGTCGGCGTGTCGGGGCTGCGCGACGGCTTCGCGGCGCGCGCGTTGTTCAAGCAGCGCAAGCAGGCGCAGGTGCGCGACGCCCAGGCGCCGGTGCGTTTCGGCACGAAGCCGCAGCGCGTGCTGGTCACGGGCGGCACCGGCTTCATCGGCCAATTGCTGGTGCGACAGCTGCTGGCCGACGGCCATGCGGTGACGGTGTGGACGCGCGACGCGCGCGCCGCCGCCTGGGGCTTCGGCGGCGCGGTGCGCTGCGTGCAGTCGCTCGACCAGGTGCCGGCGGCCGACGACATCGACGTGGTCATCAACCTCGCGGGCGCGCGCATCCTGGGCATGCGCTGGAGCGAGCGGCGCCAGCAGCAGTTGCTCAAGAGCCGCGAAGGGCTCACGCAGCAGCTTGTGGCGTGGGTCGCCGCGCGGCCGCGCAAGCCCTGGCTGCTGCTGTCGGGCTCGGCCATCGGCTACTACGGCGTGCAGCCGCAGGGCGATGCCGCCGAGCTCGCCGAAGACGCGCCGCCGCAAGCCATCTTCATGTCTCAGCTGTGCCAGCGCTGGGAGCAGGCGGCGCATGCGGCCGTGGCGCACGGCGTGCACGTGGCCTGCATGCGCTTCGGCTTCGTGCTGGGCCACCAGGGCTCGCTGCCGCAGCTGCTGATGCCGGTCCAGCTCGGCATGGGCGGACGGCTGGGCAGCGGGCGGCAGTGGCTGTCGTGGGTGCATGTGCACGACCTGGTGCGCGCCATGGCCCATGTGTGGACCGTGACCGAGCAGGCCGCGGCCCCCGCGACGGTGCAGGCCTTCAACTTCACCGCGCCCGGCGCGCTGAGCCAGGAGGAATTCACCCGCGTCGCCGCCAGCGTGCTGCACCGCCCCTGCTGGATGCCCACGCCGGCCGCGCCCGTCAAGCTGCTGCTCGGCGAACAGGCCGACCTGCTGCTCGAAGGCCAGCGCGTGGTGCCCGCGCAGTTGCTGCGCACCGGCTTCAGCTTCCTGTTCCCCGATGCGCGCAGCGCCTTGACGGACCTCTGCCGCCCGCGCTAGAAGCCCAGTTCGTGCCCGCCAAGAAAACCCCGTCCCCTGCCAAGGCCGCTACTGCAGCGAATGCCGCGAACGCCGCCGCGCCTGCGCCAGCGGGCCCGCCCGGCAGCGGCCTGAGCCTCGTGCAGCGCGCGCTGCGCAAGCTCGGCCTGGTGCGCGACATCGACTTCGCGCTCTACCTGCCGATGCGCTACGAGGACGAGACGCGCATCGTGCGACTGGCCGATACGCGCGACGGCGACATGGCGCAGGTCGAGGGCGTGGTCACCGAATGCGAGGTGGTCTACCGACCGCGCCGCCAGCTGATCGCCACCATCGACGACGGCAGCGACACCTGCCAGCTGCGCTTCTTCAATTTCTATCCGTCGCAGCAGAAGCAGTTGGCCGTGGGTGCCAGCGTGCGCGTGCGCGGCGAGATGCGCGGCGGCTTCGTGGGCCGGCAGATCATGCATCCCACGGTGAAGGCGGCAGGCACCGCGCTGCCCAACGCGCTCACGCCGGTCTACTCGACCGTGGCCGGGCTGGCGCAGCCGGTGCTGCGGCGCGAGGTGCGCTCGGGCCTGGCGCGCGCGGTGCTCGACGAAACGATTCCGGTGCAGATCGGCCTGCGCGGCGCATGGGACCTGCGCGCCTCGCTGAGCTTCCTGCACTACCCGACGCCCGACGTGTCCATTGCCGCGCTCGAAGACCACAGCCACCCGGCGTGGCAGCGCATCAAGGCCGAGGAACTGCTCGCGCAGCAGCTGTCGCAGTTGCAGGCGCGGCTGGAGCGCGCGGCGCAACGCGCGCCGGTACTGCCTTCGACCGCCGAGCCGGTGGCCACCTCGCTGCATGCGCAACTGCTCGCGGTGCTGCCCTTCGGCCTGACCGGCGCGCAGCAGCGCGTGGGCGAAGAAATCACGGCCGACCTGCACCGCGCGATCCCGATGCACCGCCTGCTGCAGGGCGACGTCGGCTCCGGCAAGACCGTGGTGGCCGCGCTGGCGGCGGCGCGCTGCATCGACGCGGGTTTCCAGTGCGCGCTGATGGCGCCCACCGAAATCCTCGCGGGCCAGCACTTCGGCAAGCTGGTCGGCTGGCTCGACCCGCTGCTGGCCGCGCGCGGCCAGCGCGTGGCGTGGCTCACGGGCAGCCAGAAGAAGAAGGAGCGCGACGAGATGTCGGCGGCGGTGGAGAGCGGCCAGGCCGCGCTGGTCATCGGCACGCACGCGGTCATCTCGGAGAAGGTGCGCTTCAGGAACCTCGCGCTGGCCATCATCGACGAGCAGCACCGCTTCGGCGTCGCGCAGCGCCTGGCATTGCGCGGCAAGGCTGTCGGCGACCTGGAGCCGCACTTGCTGATGATGAGCGCCACCCCCATTCCGCGCACGCTGGCGATGAGCTACTACGCCGACCTGGACGTGTCCACGCTCGACGAACTGCCGCCGGGCCGCACGCCCATCGTCACCAAGCTGGTGGCCGACCACCGGCGCGACGAGGTCATCGACCGCATCCACTCGCAGATTGCGCAGGGCCGGCAGGTGTACTGGGTGTGCCCGCTGATCGAGGAGAGCGAGGCGGTCGACCTGCGCAACGCGACCGAGACGCGCGAGGAACTGGCCGGCACGCTGGGCGAGCCGATCCAGGTCGGCCTGCTGCATTCGCGCATGCCCACGGCCGAGAAGCAGGCGGTGATGGCCGCGTTCACCGCCAACGAGATCCAGGTGCTGGTGAGCACGACCGTGATCGAAGTGGGCGTCGACGTGCCCAACGCCTCGCTCATGGTGATCGAGCATGCCGAGCGCTTCGGCCTCTCGCAGCTGCACCAGTTGCGCGGGCGCGTGGGGCGCGGCGCGGCGGCCTCGGCCTGCGTGCTGCTCTATGCGCCAGGCGACAGCGGGCGCGTGGGCGAGGCGGCGCGCGCGCGATTGAAAGCCATGGCCGAGACCGGCGACGGCTTCGAGATCGCGCGGCGCGACCTCGAGATTCGCGGGCCCGGCGAGTTCCTGGGCGCGCGCCAGTCGGGCGCGCCGCTGCTGCGCTTCGCCGACCTCGCGACCGACACCTTGCTGCTCGACTGGGCGCGCGAGCTGGCACCGGTCATGCTCGAGAAGCACCCCGAGCTGGCGCAGCGGCACATCGACCGCTGGCTCGGCACCAAGGCCGAGTACCTGAAGGCCTGAGTCCGTTCAGCCAAGCCGGAAGGCGTGTCAGCCCGCGGGCCGGCGCGTGAACGCCAGGATCAGCCCGAAGCCGACCATCATGCTGCCGCTCACGCGGTTGAACCAGCGCATCGCGCGGCTGCCGTCGGCCAGCCGGCGCATGCGCGCGCCGAGCATGGCGTACAGCGCGATCGCCACCAGCTCGAACACCAGGAAGGTCACGCCCAGCAGCAGGTAGCTGGAGGCGTAGGCGCCCGGCACCACGAACTGCGGAAAGAAGGCGGTGAACACCAGGATGGCCTTCGGGTTGCCGGCCGCCACGGTGAACTCCTGACGCGCCAGCGCGCGCAGCGAGGGCGGCGCGCCGGCGTCGCGTTGCTGCACCTCGGCCGTGGGCGCCGGTGCGCGCAGCAGGCGAACGCCGATCCACACCAGGTAGGCCGCGCCGATGTACTTGATGACGTCGAAGGCCAGCTCCGACGCGACCAGCACCGCGCCCATGCCCAGCCCCGCGATGGCGATCATGATCGCGAAGGCCACGAGCCGGCCGCTGGCCGCGATCACGGCCGGCGACACGCCGTGCTTCGCGCCGTTGGTCACCGACAGCAGATTGTTGGGGCCGAAGGCCATGTTGATGGCGAAGCAGGCCGGCAGGAACAGCAGGTAGGCAGACAGGGTCATGGGGGCATCCAGGCTCTGAGATGACGGAAGGGACCAAGAAGGTTCGCCATTATCCGCAGCACGCCCCGCACGTTGACGAAGGCAAACAAACGCAACATCAGTGCATTGGCTCGAGAGCTTGCGTGCACATGCTGTCGCGTGGCGTGCGGCATTTCCTGTCGGGGAAATGAGCAGCTGCCGCCATGGGCAATGCTTCCTCGACTACCTCGCCTGGCACCGGTATCTCCACCGCGCTGCCGTGGGAAACAGTTGTTCATGTTTCGCCTTTTGGCTCGCGTCTTGCACACGGGCCGGTGCGGCTCGCCGCTGTCTGTTCGAACAACAAATCAACAGGGAGGAAGGTCGAATCATGACTTCGAAAAGGATGAAGAAATTCGCACTGGCCATGGCACTCGCCGGCCTTGCGACACACCAGGCATGGGCCATTCAGAGCTACGCGGGAGATCCGGGCATGCTCGGTTCGCCGGCGAGCTGGCGCACGCCGGAGTTCGTGCGCGACTGGGGCCTGCGCGCCATGGGCGCCGAGTACGCCTATGCGGCGGGCTTCAGCGGCATGGGCGTCAAGGTGGGGGAGGTCGACTCGGGCTACGACGCATCGCACCCCGAGTTTCCGGTCTCGCGCTTCCACGGTGTCCTGGTGGGCACGGTGCCCGGCGCCTACAGCGGCGTCTACAACGACCGCCATGGCACGCACGTCGGCGGCAGCATCGCCGCCAGCCGCGACGGCGGCAGCGCCACGGCCAACATGCACGGCGTGGCATTCAACGCGGACCTCCATGTCGTCAACACCGCAAGGAGCGACAGCGCCAACTTCGGCCGGCCGACCCCCGGCCAGTCGGCGGCCCTCACGGCCGACGATCGGCACATCGCCGATGCCTACCGGCAGGCGAACGCGCAGGGCGTGCGCATCATCAGCACCAGCTGGGGCAGCCCGCCGTCCGGCGAGCGCTACGACACCATGGCGCAGCTCCATGCCGCCAACGGCTACTACGTTGCCAACACCACCTGGATGCAGGGCGCGTTCGACGCCGCGAAGACCGACACGCTGATGGTCTTCAGCGCGGGCAACGGCGGCTGGCTCAATCCCAGCGCGCGCGCCGCGGCGCCGTACTTCGACCCCAAGCTCGAAGCCAACTGGCTCGCCGTGTCGGCCCTGAGCACCGCGGGGCAGACCCTCAACGCCGACGGCTCGGTCAACGTGCCGGGCACGCAGAACTTCAACAAGTGCGGCGTGGCGAAGTGGTCCTGCGTCACGGCGCCGGGCGTAGGCATCAACGGCACCGTGCTGGCTGGCGGCTACGCGTCGCTGTCGGGCACCTCGATGGCCGCGCCCCACGCGTCCGGCGCGCTGGCCCTGGTCATGGAGCGCTTCAGCTACCTGACGAACGAGCAGGTGCTCATGGTGCTGAAGACCACGGCGACGCAGAACGCCACCATCCCCAATCCGGCCGGGCCGGGCACGCTCGCCAACCCCGAGGCCGGCCAGCAGGTCAAGGTGCCCGACGTGGTCAACGGCTGGGGCACGCCGAGCCTGCGCCGCGCAATGAACGGCCCGGGCCAGTTGCTGGGGCCCTTCGCGGTCGACACGCAGGGCCGCAGCGACACCTGGTCGAACAGCATCTCCGACATCGCGCTCAAGGCGCGCAGGACCGAGGACGCCAGCGAGGCCGTGGCCTGGGGCGCGACCCGGCAGGCCAAGGGCTGGACCGCGGGCCTGCCGGCCGGCGCCAGCGACGCCGACCGCAGCGAGTACGCCACCGGCGTGGCCCGCGAAGCCGCGCGCGGCGCCCGGGTCTATGAAGGCAGCCTGGAGAAACGCGGCGCCGGCACGCTCACCCTGAGCGGCCAGAACAGCTACGCGGGCAGCACCGCCGTCCATGGCGGCACGCTCAGGGCGGGTGCCGCCAACGCGTTCAGCGGCTCGTCGGCCCACATCGTGGGCGCGGGCGGCACGCTCGACCTTGCAGGCTTCGGCCAGAGGCTGCCCTCGCTCAGGAACGGCGGCCTGGTTTCGCTGGCGGGCACGGTGCCGGGGACCGTGCTCACCGTCACCGGGGCCTACGTGGGCGACAACGGCACCCTTCGCCTGGGCACCGCGCTCGGCGACAGCGGCAGCGCGAGCGACCGGCTGGTGCTCGACGGCGCGGGCGCGAACGCCAGCGGACGCACCACGGTGCAGGTGGCCAACCTCGGCGGCCTCGGCGCCTTGACCGCGGGCAGCGGCATCGAGCTCGTCAGCGGGCTCAACGGCGCGAGGACCACGGCGCAAGGCACCAGGGACGCCTTCGCGCTCGCGGGCGGCCACGTCGATGCAGGGGCGTACGAGTACCGCCTGCACGCGGCCGATGCCAACGGCGCGGGCGAGAACTGGTACCTGCGCTCCACGGTGGCGGTGGCGCCGCCGGCACCGGCAGGGGCGCCGACACCTGCCGGGGCGCCGACATCTGCAGGGGCGCCAATACCTGCCAGGACGGCGCCCCTGCAAGTCCCCGCCTACCGCGCGGAGGTGCCGCTGCTCGCCGCGCTGCCCGAGCAGTTGCGCCAGGGCAATCTCGCGATGCTGGGCAGCCTGCGGGTGCGCATGGGCGACGACGATGCGGGTGCCGGCCGCAACGATGCCGGCGATGCCGACGATCTGTCCCGGCGCAGCGCCTGGGGGCGCGTCATCGGCAGCCACCTGGACATCCGCCAGGCAGGCACCGTGAGCCAGAGCAGCCGCGGGCGCATGGCGGGCCTGCAGGCCGGCACCGACCTGTGGGCGAACCGCAACTGGCGCGCCGGCGTGTACGCCGGCCGGCTCGAGGGCGATGCCAGGACACGCGGTTTCGCGCGCGGCGTGCTCGACCTGGGCGTGGGGCGCAACTCGCTGCGCAGCGACTACCTCGGCGTGTATGGCGCCTTCATGAACGACACCGGGTTCCATGCCGATGCGGTGCTGCAGGGCGGACGGCATCGCTACACGGCGGAACTGCTCGACAGCGCGGGCGGCGCCTCGGGCAAGGGGCGCAGCACGCTGGTGTCGCTGGAAGTGGGCCAGAGCTTCGCACTGGGCGGTCGCTGGACGATCGAGCCGCAGCTGCAACTGGTGCGCCAGAGCCTGGCGATCGACGACGTGAACATCGTCGGCGCCCGCGTATCGCAGGACGGCGACAGCGGCTGGACCGTGCGCGCGGGCTTGCGCCTGCGCGGGCAGCTGGCCACCGCGGCGGGCATGCTGCAGCCGTATGCGCGCCTGAACGTCTACCGCACGACCGGCGGCGCCGACACCGCGACCTTCGTGGGCCCGGCCGGATCGAGCGCCATCGGCAGCCGCACCGGCGGGACAAGCACCGGGTTGGCGGGCGGTGCGACCCTGGCGCTCGGCGAGCGCACCAGCGTGTACGCCGAGTTGGGGAAGCTGTTCGCGTCGGGCGGCGGCGCGCGCGTCAAGAGCGGCATCGACGCCAGCCTGGGCATGCGCGTGAAGTGGTGAGGCGTCTCGCCCCCGGCCCGCTCAGTTGTCGATGCCGCTTTCGGGCATCTGCCGCGCATACACGGCGAGCACGATGCGTTCGGAGTGGATCAGGTACTCGTTGAGCGACGCCGAGCCCTCGGTGAACTTGCCGGCCTCGATGAGCTCGAGCAGCTTCGTGTTCATGTCCACGTAGGGCGCGTGCAGGAACTCCGGGTCCTTGAGCAGGCCGAAGGCCAGCCGCAGCTCGACCAGGATATGGGCGAACAAGATGTTCAGCCGCTCGCTGTCCGCCAGCTCCACGATGCCCTTGTGGAACTCCATGTTGGCCGTGCCCACGCCCAGCCAGTCGCCGGCGTCGCGGCACTTCAGCGCCATCTCCACGGCTTCGCGCATGTGCTTCTTGGCCGGGTGGCGCGGGTAGGCCTGCGCCAGCGCCTGGCATTCGATGAGCCGGCGCACGCGGTAGATGTCGATGATCGACGCGATGCTGGGCACCGCCACGAACACGCCGCGGTTGGGCGCGTGCTTGAGCAGCCCTTCCTTGGTCAGCGTGCGGAACACCTCGCGCAGGGTGTTGCGCGAAATCTCGAAGCTGTCGGCCAGCGCCGCCTCCGACAGCCGCTGCCCGGGCGAGAACTCGCCCTTCACGATCTTCTGGCGGATCAGCTCGGCGACCCGGTCGTTGAGCGTCTGCGTGCCGGCGGCCGGCGCGGCAGGGGAGGTCGGGGAAGCCAGTGAGGTCATGCCGGGAAGGGGGATGGGAAAAGCCGAAGGAGCAGGGAAAGCCGCGCGTTTTTAGCAGATTCCGCCCGCCGGGTCGCCGTTTCCCCCCCGTTTGCCGCCCCGCTTGCCATGGCGCTTGCGCGCGCACCAAAGGCGCCCGCGCTCAGGGTTTCCATGGGGTTGGCCAGGCACTGTTGTTGGGCACACTCACCACAATTGTTCAACAATCGTGGACAAATGAGTGATTCAGAAGAAATAGATTGCTCATTCATTGGCACGAGGTTTGCATCAAGCGAATGACCGGCGCCCCCGCGCAAGGTGTCTCTGAATCCCAAAACGAAAGACCAACATGACTCCTGACATCCCTCATTTGTGGCCGCTGATCGGCGTGGCCGTGATCATTGCGGGCTTCATCCTGCGCTTCAATCCGATGCTGGTGGTGATCGTCACGGCCATCGTGACGGCGGCCGCCGCGGGCTTCGGCCCCATGGCCATCCTCACGGCCATCGGCACCGGGTTCATCAAGACGCGCAACCTGCCGCTGATCATTCTTCTGCCGCTGGCCGTCATCGGCCTGCTCGAGCGCCACGGCCTGCGCCAGCACGCGCAGAACTGGATCAGCCGCATCAAGTCGGCCACCGCCGGGCGCCTGCTGATCGTCTACCTGGCCGCGCGCGAGCTCACGGCCGCCGTCGGCCTCACCAGCCTGGGCGGCCACCCGCAGATGGTTCGCCCGTTGCTGGCACCGATGGCCGAAGGCGCCACCGAGACCCGCTACGGCAAGCTGCCCGAGCGCCTGCGCCACAAGCTGCGCGCCTATGCCGCGGCCACCGACAACGTGGGCCTGTTCTTCGGCGAAGACATCTTCGTGGCCTTCGGCGCCATCGTGCTGATGAGCACCTTCCTGCACGAGGCCGGCATCGACGTGGAGCCGCTGCACATCGCGCTGTGGGGCATCCCGACCGCGATCGCCGCCTTCGTCATCCACGCCTGGCGCCTGCGCCGCCTCGACCAGTCGATCGCCCGTGAAATGCAAGGCGCCAAGGAAGAGCCGGCCGTACCCGCCGTCGCCGCGCAGGAGGGCCGCTGATCATGATTCTCTCGATCCAGCACCTCTACATCCTGGTGGGCCTGATCCTCGCGATCACGGCCATCATGACCCTGACCGACCGCCAGCACCCCAAGCGCTACACCAGCGGCCTGTTCTGGGCGCTCTACGCCATGGTCTTCCTGGTCGGCGACAAGCTGCCGCCGGCCTGGGTCGGCGTGGGCGCCATCGCCATGGCCGTCATTGCCGGCCTGCGCGGCGTGGGTGCGGGCAAGCACCGCGAGCCCTCGGTCGCCGAGTACGCCGCCAGCGCCAAGCGCCTGGGCAACAAGCTGTTCATGCCCGCGCTGGCCATTCCGCTGGTCACCGTGATCGGCACCGTGCTCATGAGCAAGGTGAAGATCGGCGACGCCTTCCTGCTCGACCCCAAGAACACGACGCTGGTGAGCCTGGGCGTGGGCTGCGTGGTGGCGCTGGCGCTGGCCTGCTGGTTGACGCGCGAGACGCCGGTGCAGGGCATGCGCGAGTCGCGCCGCCTGACCGACGCGCTGGGCTGGGCCGTGGTGCTGCCGCAGATGCTGGGCATGCTGGGCCTGGTGTTCTCCGACGCGGGCGTGGGCAAGGCCGTGGCGTACATCACCACCAGCTACATCAACATGGACATCCGCTTCGTGGCGGTGGTGGTCTACGTGCTGGGCATGGCGCTGTTCACCATCATCATGGGCAACGGCTTCGCGGCCTTCCCGGTGATGACGGGCGGCGTGGGCGTGCCGGTGCTGGTGGGCGTGTACCACGGCGACCCGGCCGTGATGGCGGCCATCGGCATGTTCTCGGGCTACTGCGGCACGCTGATGACGCCGATGGCGGCCAACTTCAACATCGTGCCGGCGGCGCTGCTGGAGCTGCCCGACAAGAATGCGGTGATCAAGGTCCAGGTGCCGACCGCCGCCGCCTTGCTGGTGGTCAACATCTTCCTGCTGTACTTCCTGATGTTCCGTTGAGGTGCCGCGCGTGACCACAGATGCCACCCGGGCCCGCGCACCGCACGCGCCGCACGCACCGCGCGTGCTGGTCGCGGGCTTCGAGCCCTTCGAGAACGATCCCGTCAACCCCGCCTGGGAGATCGCGCGCGCGCTCGACGGCTGGGCCTGCGAGGGCGCGGTGGTGCAGGCGGTGCAGCTGCCTTGCGTGTTCGGCCGCGCCATCGACACCCTCGACGCCGCGCTGGTGGGGCCCGCGCCCCGGCTGGTGCTGTGCGTGGGCGCGGCGGGCGGGCGCACCGAGATCTCGATGGAGCGCGCCGCGCTGAACGTGGACGACGCGCGCATTCCCGACAACGCCGGCTACCAGCCCATCGACATCGAGGTGGTGGCCGGCGGGCCGGCGGCGTATTTCTCGACGCTGCCCATCAAGGCCATGGTGCGTGACATGCGCGCCGCGGGCCTGCCGGCGGCGGTGTCGAACACGGCCGGCACCTTCGTGTGCAACCACATCTTCTATGCGCTGATGCACCGGCTCGCCACGCGGCCCGCGCTCGCGCACACGCGCGGCGGCTTCGTGCACGTGCCCTACCTGCCCGAGCAGGCCGCGCCGAAGCCGGGCGTGGCGAGCATGGCGCTGGCCGCGCAGGTGGAGGCTTTCCGCGTGGCGATACGCACCGCGCTGACCGTGCGCGACGACGTGCGCGAAACCGCCGGCCGGCTGCACTGATCCCGCATTGACCCTTGAGGCGTGCGCCCGCGCACGCCGGAGAACACGATGAACATCGACTTGAACAGTGACCTCGGCGAGAGCCTGGGCGTATGGCGCATGGGCGACGACGCCGCCATGCTGTCGCTGGTGAGCAGCGCCAACGTGGCCTGCGGCTTCCATGCGGGCGACCCGGCCGGCATCCTGCGCACGCTGCGCCAGGCCAGGGAGCGCGGCGTGGCGGTCGGCGCCCACGTGGCGTACCGCGACCTGGTGGGCTTCGGGCGCCGCAACATGGACGTGGACAGCGCCGACCTGCGCGCCGACGTGATCTACCAGATCGGCGCGCTCAAGGGACTGGCCGCGGCCGCCGGCACCACCGTGCGCTACGTGAAGCCGCACGGCGCGCTGTACAACACCATCGCCCACGACGAGCGCCAGGCGCGCGACGTGATCGCCGCCATCCGCGAGACCGACCCCGGCCTGTGCCTGGTGGCGCTGGCGGGCTCGCCCCTGCTGGGCTGGGCGCGCGGCGAAGGCCTGCGCGCGGTGGCCGAAGCCTTTGCCGACCGTGCCTACACGCCCCAGGGCACGCTGGTGTCGCGCCGCGAGCCCGGTGCGGTGCTGCACGACGCGCATGAAGTGGCCGAGCGCATGCTGCGGCTGGCCGCCGACGGCGTGGTCACGGCCATCGACGGCAGCACGGTGCGCATCGAGGCCGAGTCGGTCTGCGTGCACGGCGACAGCCCGGGCGCGGTCGAGATGGCGCGCCAGGTGCGCGCGCGGCTGGAGCAGGCGGGCGTGACGATCCGTTCCTTCGTGGACGCCGCATGACCATGCCGATGCGCTTCCTGCCGGTCAACCTGAACGCGGTGCTGGTCGAGCTCGACGACCTGCCGCAGACGCTGGCGCTGCTGGCCTCGCTGCGCGCCGACCCCATCGCGGGCATCGAGGAGCTGGTGCCCGCCGCGCGCACCCTGCTCGTGAGCTTCCGCCCGGCCGCCATCGCGGCGGACGAACTGGTGCGCCGCATCGGCCAGCGCAGCCTGGACGCCCGCGAGACGCGCATCGACAAGCGCATCGAGATTCCGGTGCGCTACGACGGCGAAGACCTGGCCGAGGTGGCCGGGCTGTTGGGCATCACGCCCGACGAAGTGGTGCGCCGCCACACCGGCAGCGACTACACGGTGGCCTTCACCGGCTTCGCGCCCGGCTTCGCCTACCTCTCCGGCGGCCACCCGAGCCTGAACGTGCCGCGCCGCAAGGTGCCGCGCACGCGCATCCCGGCGGGCGCCGTGGGCCTCGCGGGCAGCTTCAGCGGCGTGTACCCGCAGGCCAGCCCGGGCGGCTGGCAGATCATCGGCATCACCGACGCGCCGATGTGGGACCTGTCGCGCGCGGCCCCTGCGTTGCCCGCGCTGCTGCAGCCGGGCGACACGGTGCGCTTCGTGGATGTCACGGCGCAGCCGCACGCAGCGCCCGTGGCCGCGACTGCTGCGCCTTCGCCGCCCGCCGCAGCGCCAGGTGGTTGCGCCTTCGAGATTCGCGCGGCCGGGCTCCAGGCGCTGCTGCAGGACGGCGGCCGCCACGGCCAGGCGAAGCAGGGCGTGTCCGCCTCCGGCGCGATGGACCGGCGCTCGCTGCAGGCGGCCAACCGGCTGGTCGGCAACGCCTCGGACACGGCCTGCATCGAGATCGCCTACGGCGGCTTCCAGCTCGCCTGCCGCGGCGACGCGGTGGTGGCCGTCACCGGCGCCGACGGCCCCGTCACGCTCACGCGTGCCGACGGCGCGGCGTGGCCGCTGCCGCGCTACCAGCCCGTCGCGCTGGCCGACGGCGACGTGCTTTCGCTCGGCGAGCCGCAGGCCGGCATTCGCAGCTACCTGGCCGTGCGCGGCGGCTTCGACGTGGCGCCGGTGCTCGGCAGCCTGTCGACCGACACGCTCGCGCGCATCGGCCCGCCCGCGGTGGCCACGGGCGACGTGCTGCCCGTGCGTGCCGTGAGCGCAGGCGCCTTGGTGGGCGCCGCCGAAGCAGCGCCAGCCGGCCTGCCCACCGTGCAGCAGGAGGTCGTGCTCGACATCGTGCTCGGCCCGCGCACCGACTGGTTCACGCCAGAGGCCGTTGCGCTGCTGTGCAGCCAGTCGTGGGCGGTCACGCCGCAGTCCAACCGCGTGGGCATCCGCCTGGCGGGCGAGGTGCCGCTGGCCCGCGCCAACCACGCCGAGCTGCCGAGCGAGGGCACGGCCTACGGCGCGCTCCAGGTGCCGCCCAGCGGCCAGCCCGTGCTGTTCCTGGCCGACCACCCGCTGACCGGCGGCTATCCCGTGATCGCCTCCGTCGCCACCCACCACCTGGACCGCGCCGGGCAGATCCCCGTGAACGCCCGCGTCCGCTTCAACCCGATCGCCGTTCCCGGCCCCGTCGCTCCCAGTGCACCCAGCGCACCCCGCACACAGTGAAAGCCCTCCGATGAAAAAACTCCTGATCGCCAACCGCGGCGAAATCGCCGTGCGCATCGCGCGCGCCTGTGCCGATCACGGCGTGCAGTCGGTCGCCGTGTATGCCGACGCCGACCTGAACGCGCTCCACGTGCGCATGGCCGACGAGGCCTACGGGCTCGAAGGCAACAAGCCCGCCGACACCTACCTGAACATCGCCAAGCTGCTCGCGGTGGCCAAACGCGCCGGTGCCGACGCGGTGCATCCGGGCTATGGCTTCCTGTCCGAGAGCGCCGCGTTCGCGCAGGCCGTGATCGACGCGGGCCTGACCTGGGTCGGCCCTTCTCCCGCGGCGATCGCGACGCTGGGCGACAAGGTGCAGGCCCGCAAGCTCGCGCTGAAGGTCGGCGCGCCATTGGTCGCGGGCACGGCCGACCCGGTGAACAGCGCGGCCGAGGTGCTCGCCTTTGCCGAGCAGCACGGCCTGCCGGTCGCGATCAAGGCCGCGTTCGGCGGCGGCGGGCGCGGCATCAAGGTGGCGTGGCGGCTCGACGAGGTCGAAGGCCTCTACGAATCGGCGGTGCGCGAGGCCGTGACGGCCTTCGGGCGCGGCGAGTGCTACGTCGAGCAGTTCCTCGACCGCCCGCGCCACGTCGAGGCGCAGGTGCTGGCCGACACGCACGGCAACGTGGTGGTGCTCGGCACGCGCGACTGCTCGCTGCAGCGGCGCAACCAGAAGCTGGTGGAAGAGGCGCCCGCGCCCTTCCTGAGCGACGAGCAGCGCGAGCGCATCCACCGGTCGGCGCGCGACATCTGCGCCGAAGCCGGCTACACCGGTGCCGGCACGGTCGAGTTCATGCTGAGCGCGAGCGGCGCGATCTCCTTCCTCGAGGTGAACACGCGGCTGCAGGTGGAGCACCCGGTGACCGAGGAAACCACGGGCATCGACCTGGTGATCGAGCAGCTGCGCATTGCCGAAGGCCTGCCGCTGTCGATCACGCAGACGCCCGCGCCGCGCGGCCATGCGTTCGAGTTCCGCATCAATGCGGAAGACGTGGGGCGCGGCTTCCTGCCGTCGCCCGGGCCGGTGAACGTGTTCGACGCGCCCTCGGGCCCCGGCGTGCGCGTGGACACGGGCGTGGACGCGGGCTCGCAGGTGCCGGGCACCTTCGACTCGCTGATGGCCAAGCTCATCGTCACCGGCGCCACGCGCGCGCAGGCGATTGCGCGGGCGCGCCGCGCGCTGAAGGAATTCCGCATCGAGGGCCTGCCCACGGTGCTGCCGTTCCACCGCGCCGTGATGGCGCACCCGGACTTCGTGTCGGGCGACGCCTTCAAGGTGCACACGCGCTGGATCGAGACCGACTTCGCCAACGGCGAGGCCCCGGCCATGCGCCCCGACCTGCTGCCCGATGCGGCGCTGGTGCGCACGGCGATCGAAGTGGACGGCCGGCGCCTGGCGCTGGGCCTGCCGGGCGTGCTGCTCAGCGGGCTGTCGTCGGTGGCGGCTGGCGGTGGCATTGCGCGGGCCGAAGCTGCGGTGGCCGATGCCGCCGCCGTGGCCGCGCCAGTCTCGGGCACGCTGCAGGGCTGGAAGGTGGCCGATGGCGACGAGGTTGCCGAGGGCGCCGTCGTCGCCGTGATGGAGGCGATGAAGATGGAAATGCAGGTCGTCGCGCACCGCGCCGGGCGCATCGCCTTCGCCGTGGCCGCGGGCGGCTACGTGGCCGCGGGCGCGGCGCTCGCGACCATCGGCTGACGCGCATGGACCGCGCCACCACCGACCGCCGAGCTTTCAGCCGCCGGACGTTCGCATCGCTGGCTT
This sequence comes from Variovorax sp. OK212, assembly GCF_900112425.1. Taxonomy (GTDB): domain Bacteria; phylum Pseudomonadota; class Gammaproteobacteria; order Burkholderiales; family Burkholderiaceae_C; genus Variovorax. The sequence goes on from NZ_FOLP01000005.1 coordinate 418,820, forward strand.
GCGGCGCGGCGGCGTGGTCCGCCGCGCCTTCGGCCTTCTCGGCGCCCGGCGCCACCGTGTGGCGGCTGGCCACCGGCTACCCCGCGGAGAACTTCCACACGGTCAACCTCGTGGCCATGGCGCGCGAGGCCGAGCTGGCCACCGGCGGGCAGCTGCGCATCGAGGTGCGCCCGGGCGGCGCGCTGTTCGCGCTGAACGCCATTCGCGCGGCGGTGCAGGAAGGCAAGGCCGAGGCCGGCGAAGCCATCATGAGCAGCCTGGTCGCCGACGTGCCGATCGCGGGCGCCGACTCGGTGCCCTTCATCACCGGCAGCTACGACGACGCGCAGCGGCTGTGGCGCATCCAGCGGCCGCTGATCGAGAAGGCGTTCGCGCAGCGCGGGCTGCGCGTGCTCTACGCGGTGGCGTGGCCGCCGCAGGGCTTGTATTCGAACCGGCCGCTCGGCGCCATGGCCGACCTGCGCGGCATGCGCATGCGCGCCTACAACGCCACCACCGCGCGCATTGCCACGCTGATGGGCGCGGTGCCGGTCGACGTGCCGGCCACCGAGCTCGACAGGGCGCTGGCGGACGGGCGCATCGATTGCATGATGACCTCGGCCGTGACCGGCGTCGAAAGCCGCGCGTGGCAGTCGATGCGCTACTTCTACGAGGTCAACGCCTGGTTCCCCAAGAACCTCGTGTTCGCGAACGCCCATGCCTGGGACGCATTGGCGGCGCCGTCGCGCGACGCGCTGGCCAAGGCGGCCACCGCCGCCGAACTGCGCGGCTGGGCCGCCAGCGCCACGGCCGCGGCCCGCTCGATGGACGAGCTGCGACGCAACGGCGTGAAGACCGAGCCGGTGCCCTACCTCTTCAGCCGCGACCTGCGCCGCCTGGGCGAGCATTTCTCGCTGGACTGGGTCAAGCAGGTGGGCGTGGGCGCCAACGACATCTTCATTCCGTACTTCGACAAGCACTGAAACGGTTAACTTTTGTTTCAAGCTGCCGTATGATCATTGCGGTTTACCCTGCATTTCTGAGTAAAACATCCGTAAATCGCTTCAAGCATCGACAAAGCAACATCAGAGCGCGCGTCGAGGGGGGATGACTCTCTGTGCAGTTCTTCTGTTCGATGAATGCCGGTGTGCAAGATGCAAGACGCGTGGATGGATGGGGAGAGTGGCACTGCCTTCGCAGTGCCTGAAGACGCAGGGCAGGTGTCGCCGACGCCGCCCATGCCGGTGGAATTGCAGGCGCTCAACAGCGCTTTCGCCACGCTGACGCTCGACGCGCGGGGCCGCGTGTTGCGGGCCAACAACCATTTCGTGCGTGCCTGGGGCTACGAGCCCGGCGAACTCGAAGGGCGCGACTTTCTCGACATCAGCCCCGGCGACGGCCTGGCGGCCAGCCCGTCCGACATCTGGGACAGCGTGCTGCGCGGCGAGCAGCGCGTGGTCGAGCGCATGCGCCTGCACAAGGACGGCGCCCAGCGCTGGGTCCAGGCCTTCTACACGGCGCTGGCCGATGCGGACGGCGTGGTGCGGCAGGTGGTGGAGATCTCCAGCGACATTTCTTCGCGCGTGCTCAAGGCCGCCGACGACCGCGGGCAGATCCAGGCCATCAACGTGTCGCAGGCGGTGGTCGAGTTCGCGCTCGACGGCACGGTGCTCGATGCCAACGCGCGCTTCCTCGAGGCCATGGGCTACGAGCTGGCCGAGGTGGTCGGGCGGCACCACCGCATGTTCGTCGACGCGGCCCATGCCGCCAGCGCGGAGTACGCCGCCTTCTGGGTGGCGCTGGCCGGCGGCAACCACCATGCGGCGGAGTACCGGCGCCTGGGCAAGGACGGCCGCGAGGTCTGGCTGCAGGCCACCTACAACCCGATCTTCGACCCCACGGGGCGCGTGCGGAAGGTGGTCAAGTACGCCACCGACATCACGCAGGAGAAGCTGCGCCAGGCCGACTTCCAGAGCCAGATCGAGGCCATCAACAAGTCGCAGGGCGTGATCACCTTCGCCACCGACGGCACCATCCTCGACGCCAACCCGAACTTTCTCGCGACCCTGGGCTACGGGCTGAACGAGGTGGTGGGCCGCCACCACCGCATGCTGATGGAGCCCGGCGTGGCCGGGACCGAGTCGTACGCGCAGTTCTGGCAGACGCTGCGCGCGGGCATGTTCGTGTCGGGGCGCCACAAGCGCATCGGCAAGGACGGCCGCGAGCTGTGGCTGCAGGCCTCCTACAACCCGGTGTACGACCTGAACGGCCAGCTCACGAGGATCATCAAGTTCGCGAGCGACGTCACCTCCGACGTGGCGCTGGCTCAGGCGTTCGAGGACGCGCAGCGCCAGGCGCAGCACGACGCGGCCACTTCGCTGCCCAACCGCACGCGGCTGTCGGCCTTCATGGCCGCCGCGCTCACGCATCCGCAGGCGCGGCTGGTGGTGCTGTACCTGGACCTGGACCGCTTCAAGCCCATCAACGACACCTACGGCCATCCGGTGGGCGACAAGGTGCTGGGCGAAATAGCCGACCGGCTGCGCCGCTCGCTCAAGAGCGACCAGCTGGCCGCGCGCATCGGCGGCGACGAGTTCGTGATTGCCGCGCCCAACCTGGCGGACGAGGAGATCGACGCCTACTGCCAGCACCTGCTGGAGGCGATCGCCGAGCCCATCCGCAACGACGTGGGCCTGCTGGAGGTCGGCGTGTCGATCGGCGTGGCGGTGTCGCCGGCCGACGGCACCACGCCCGACGAACTGCTGCGCTCGGCCGACACGGCGCTCTACCGTTCCAAGCACAACGGCCGCGGCACCTACTGCTTCTTCGCCAACGAGATGAACGACCGCGTGACGGCCAGCCGCCGCATGATCGAGGAGATGCGCCGCGGCATCGCGGCCGGCGAGTTCTACCTGGACTTCCAGCCGCGCTTCGACGCGCGCACGCAATCGATCCGCAGCGCCGAGGCGCTGGTGCGCTGGGCGCATCCGCAGCGCGGGCGCATCGGGCCGGACGACTTCATTCCGCTGGCCGAAAAGAGCGGCCTGATCCTGCCGCTGGGCGACTGGGTGCTGCAGACCGCCTGCGAGGCCGCGGTGCAGTGGCCGGAGATCGGCGTGTCGGTCAACGTGTCGCCGGTGCAGTTTCGCGACGGCCGGCTGGTGCAGCGCGTGAGGGAGGTGCTGGCCGGCGCCGGCCTGGCGCCCGAGCGGCTGGAGATCGAGATCACCGAAGGCGTGCTGATGGACGACGCCGAGGGCGCGGGCATCGTGCTGCGCGAACTCAAGGCGATGGGCGTGAAGCTGGCCATCGACGATTTCGGCACCGGCTATGCGTCGCTCAGCTCGCTGCGCAGCTTTCCGTTCGACGTCATCAAGATCGACCGGCAGTTCATTGCCGACATCGAACTGCGCGACGGCAGCCGCGACGTGGTCAAGGCGATCCTGGCGCTGGGCAAGGCGCTGGGGCTGTCGGTCACGGCCGAGGGCGTGGAGACCGACGGGCAGCTGCAGACGCTGATCGAGGACCACTGCGCCGAGGTGCAGGGCTTCCTGCTGGGCCGGCCGATGCCGGCGCCGAGGCTCGTGGAGATGGTCGAGGACGATGTGGAGTCCGCGCGCTGAGCTGCACGGAACGCGGTGAGCGCGGTGGGCACAGGCAGTTTCGGGACTTTGGCAGGGCCTTCCGGCCCCGGCGCTGCCCGGTTGCCGCCCCTTGCGCATAATTGAAGCAAGCTATGACTCTCACCGAACTCAAATACATCGTCGCAGTAGCCCGCGAACGCCATTTCGGCAAGGCCGCCGAGGCCTGCTACGTGTCCCAACCGACCCTTTCGGTCGCCATCAAGAAGCTCGAGGACGAGCTCGAGGTCAAGCTCTTCGAGCGCAGCGCCGGCGAAGTGACCGTCACGCCGCTGGGCGAGCAGATCGTGCAGCAGGCGCAAAGCGTGCTCGACCAGGCCGCCAGCATCAAGGAGATCGCCAAGCGCGGCAAGGACCCGCTGGCCGGCCCGCTGAACCTCGGCGTGATCTACACCATCGGGCCGTACCTGCTGCCCGACCTCGTGCGCCAGGTGATCCAGCGCACGCCGCAGATGCCGCTGGTGCTGCAGGAGAACTTCACCGTCAAGCTGCTCGAGATGCTGCGCGCCGGCGAGATCGACTGCGCCATCATGGCCGAGCCCTTTCCCGACACCGGCCTGGCCATGGCGCCGCTGTACGACGAGCCCTTCATGGCCGCGCTGCCCAACAAGCACAAGTTCGCCGACCGCGAATCGATCACCTCCGAAGAACTGCAGAGCGAGACCATGCTGCTGCTGGGCACGGGCCACTGCTTTCGCGACCACGTGCTCGAGGTGTGCCCCGAGTTCGCGCGCTTCTCCAGCAATGCCGAAGGCATACGCAAGAGCTTCGAGGGCTCGTCGCTGGAGACCATCAAGCACATGGTGGCCTCGGGCATGGGTGTGACGCTGGTGCCGCGCCTGTCGGTGCCGGCGGATGCGCTCAAGCCCAAGGTCAAGGGCCGCAAGGAGCCCGAGCAGATGGTGCGCTACCTGCCCGTGCGCGACGCCAACGACCGCGACCCGCCCACGCGCCGCGTGGTGCTCGCATGGCGGCGCACCTTCACGCGCTACGAGGCGATCGCGGCGCTGCGCAATGCGATCTACGCGTGCGAGCTGCCGGGCGTCAAGCGCCTGTCGTAGCAGCCTGCCAGCAGCCCGCCGTGGCCCATGGCGGCGCGCGATTCGAGAGATCGGCCTACGCGCCGCGTGTTTTGAATCGTTGATCGCTGAGATAGAGTGACGCTGTTGCGAAGCCGCACGCCGGCTTCGAGAATTCCGGTGTCCCTCCAACTTGAAGAAAGAGCTCCCGCCATGGCCAAAGCCCCGAAGAAATCGTCGTCCGCTTCCTCCGCCGGCAAGGTGCCCAAGAAGGGCGGCGCGGTGGTCGCGCAGGAGTCCGGCAGCCGCAATGCGCCGATCATCAACATCGGCATCGAGCGCCAGGACCGCGCCGCCATCGCCGAAGGCCTGAGCCGCGTGCTGGCCGACACCTACACGCTGTACCTCACCACGCACAACTTCCACTGGAACGTGACGGGCCCGCACTTCAACTCGCTGCACGCGATGTTCATGGGCCAGTACACCGAGCTGTGGGGCGCCACCGACGTGCTGGCCGAGCGCATCCGCGCGCTGGGCCACTACGCGCCGGGCTCGTACGCCGAGTTCAGCAAGATCGCCACCGTGCCGGACGTGCCGCAGACCCCGCCCAAGGCGATGGAGATGGTGCGCATCCTGGTGAAGGGCCACGAAACCGTGTCGCGCATCGCGCGCGAGTTCATTCCCGTGGCCGAGGAAGCCGGCGACGACCCGACGGCCGACATGCTCACCGCGCGCTGCACGGTGCACGACCAGACCGCCTGGATGCTGCGCTCGCTGCTCGAAGACTGAGCGCGCACCGTCCTTGCACCAACCAGGAGCGGCACAATGGCCGCTCTTTTTTTGCCCGCCCGCCGCATGCTTGCCCGTCGTTTCGCGCTGTACCTCGACCTGATCCGCTGGAACCGCCCCGCCGGTTGGCTGCTGCTGCTGTGGCCCACGCTGGGGGCGCTGTGGTTCGCGGCTGACGGCTGGCCGGGCTGGCACCTGCTGGTGGTGTTCACGCTCGGCACCTTCCTCATGCGCAGCGCGGGCTGCTGCATCAACGACGTGGCCGACCGCGACTTCGACCGCCACGTGAAGCGCACCGCGCAACGCCCCGTGACCAGCGGCGCGATGTCGGTGAAGGAAGCGCTGGGCCTGGGCGCCGTGCTGGCGCTGGCGGCCTTCGGCCTGGTGCTCACGACCAACCGCGTGACGGTGCTGTGGTCGTTCGCGGCGCTGGCCATCACGCTGATCTATCCGTTCGCCAAGCGCTATGTGTCGATCCCGCAGGCGGTGCTGGGCATTGCCTTCAGCTTCGGCATTCCGATGGCCTTTGCGGCGGTGCAGTCCACGGTGCCGCCGCTGGTGGCGTGGCTGCTGGTCGGCAACCTGTTCTGGGTGCTGGCCTACGACACCGAGTACGCGATGGTCGACCGCGACGACGACCTGAAGATCGGCATGAAGACCTCGGCCATCACCTTCGGGCGCCTGGACGTGGCGGCGGTGATGGCGAGCTATGCGATCTTCCTGGCCATCTGGGGCTGGGCCGGCGCGAGCCATTCGCTGGGCCTGCCGTTCTGCGCGGGCCTTGCCATTGCCGCGGCGCAGGCCGCGTGGCACTGGCGGCTGATTCACGGCCGCACACGCGACGGCTGCTTCAAGGCCTTCCGCCTGAACCATTGGCTGGGCTTCACCGTGTTCGCCGGCATCGTGGCCGGCTACGCGCTGCGCTGAGGGCGTTTGCCATGCTCGAACGGTTGAACCAGAAGATCGGCCAGGAGGGCTTCTCCGGCTGGCACTGCATCACGCAGGACATGGTCGAGCGCTACTCGGCGCTGTCGGGCGACGGCGAAGGCGAGTGGATCCACCTCGACCCCGCGCGCGCCGCGCGTGAAGCCGGCTATGGCGGCACCATCGTGCAGGGCTTCTTCCAGGTCTCGCACCTGATCAAGCTGACCGGCGAGGCGATGCGCACGCTGCTGCCCTTCGATTCGAACCACGCGCTGAACTACGGCTTCGACCGCCTGCGCTTCGTGCGGCCGATGCCGGTGGGCGCGCGCTTCCGGGCGCGGGTGCGCATCATGGACGTGACGCCCAAGCCCGGCGACAGCTTCCTGCTGAAGGAAGAAGTGCGGCTCGAGCTGGAGGACGGCACCGTCACGCTGGCCGCCGAGTGGCTGTTCTTCCTCGGGCCGGGCGCGTTGCCGCCGGCCTGACATTCACCAGCGGCGATCGGCAATGGGCCGTTGGCCGTTGCGATCAGCCGCGGCCGAATTCCTCGCCCAGCTCGGCGGCGCGCTTCTGCGCGGCGCGGATCGCGGTCTTGAACTGCGCTTTCACGTCGGCCTGCTGCATCGAGGTGATGGCCGCATAGGTCGTGCCGCCCTTGGAGGTGACGCGCTCGCGCAGCACCGACGGCGGCTCCGTGGCGCTGTGCGCCAGCGCCGAGGCGCCCGTGAACGTGCCGATCGCCAGTTGCTGGGCCTGTTCGGGCGTGAGGCCCATCTCGACGCCGGCCTCGGTCATCGCCTCGATGAAATAGAACACGTAGGCCGGCCCGGAGCCCGACATGGCGGTGACGGCGTCGAGCGCCGGTTCGGCGTCCACCCAGATGAGTTCGCCGGTCGGCCCCAGCAACTGGGCGACCATGGCGCGGTCGGTGCTCTCGACGCCGGGGCGCGCATACAGGCCCGTCATGCCCTGGCCCACGAGCGCCGGCGTATTGGGCATGGCGCGCACCACGCGCTCGGTGCCCAGCCAGCGGGCGATGCTGTCCGACGGAATGCCCGCGGCCACGCTCAGGTGCAGCGCGTCGCCGGCGAACGCGCGCACGGAGCGCGCGGCCTCGGCGAAGGTCTGGGGCTTGACCGCCCAGACCACCACGCCGCAGCGCGCGAGGGCGTCGCTGGCCTCGGCCTGGGCCGTGATGCCGAAGGAATGGGCCAGCTTGGCGCGGGCTTCCTCGAAGGGCTCGACCACCTCGAACGCGTCCGCCGGGGTGCCTTGCTGGATCAGGCCGCCGATGATGGCGCTGGCCATGTTGCCGCCGCCGATGAAGGCGACGGGCGGCAGCGGTGGCAGGGGCGCGGGGCCGGTGCGGGGGAGGAAGGTCACGGCGATGGTCATGGTCGGGCGGCTCGGTCTGGACGGTCTGTGTATTCGAAGGCGACGAACTGGGTCACTTGAAGCGGGTTGAAATTGTCGTCGCTCACGACCACCAGCATGCGCTTGCCGTCGGGCAGCGGCGGGCCCCAGCACATGCCCTCGGTGTTGTCGAGGCGGGACAGGCCCAGCGCGGCGAAGTCGGCCACCGGCGTCTTGGCCGCGGGGCGGTGGTTGCCGGGCGCCAGCGCGTCGACGGCGAGCACGTCGCTCGCGGCGCGGGTGTCTATTTCATACAGGCGCAGCGAATTGCCCTTGCCGGTGGCGTAGGCGCGCTCCAGCACCAGCATGCGGTCGGCGTCGAGCATGAGGATCTCGCTCACGCCGTTGTCGGCGTAGCTGCCGGGAATGAGCGGGCGCAGCGGGATGGCGTCGGGCACGTAGGCGATCTGGCGGTCGGCCTGGCCGGTTTCCAGGTCGATGCGGGTGAAGCGGCAGGGGCCGCCGGGCGCGCCGGTGGTGGGCTCGGGGCCGTCCTGTATCAGGGCGTTTTCCATGCCGAGCCAGGCGAAGCGGCCGTCGGGCGTGAGCGTGACGCCTTCGAAGCTCAGGTTGTCGCGCGGGCCGCGGCGCTGGGCCGGGTCGACCTGGAACATCGCCGGCATCGTGAATTCGCGCAGAAAACGCCCGTCGCGCGCCGATTCGTACAGCGCGGGGCCGAAACCGCGGGCGACGTCGCCTTCGCTGGTCCACAGCAGGGTGTTGGTGGCGGGGCGCAGGCGCAGGGCCTCGGGGTCGGGCACGGGGAGCCCGTCGACCGCGTGGCGCCGGTTCGGCCAGGGGCCGCCGCCGGGGCGTTGCAGCTGGACCACGCCCGTGGGTTCGGGCGGGGTGGCTTGGGCCTGGGCCTGCGGCTGGGGCCAGCGGGCGGTGTAGAGGCGTACAGGCGCCAGGTCTGACCGGTCGTCGCTGATGAGCAGGTACTCACCTCGGACGGGGTCGTAGTCGATGCCCGAGAGGCCGCCCGCCGTGGTGCCCTCTATTAACAGGCGGTGCGGCCAGCGCGCCTCGGCGATGCGGCGAAGCTGCCCGGGGTTGGGATTGGGCGTTGCGCTCCTGCAACCGGCCAGGCCCAGCGTGAGCAGGCCGGCCGCCCCCGCGCCGGCTGCGAGCAGGCGGCGGCGTGGGAGGGCGGGAGGCGAAAAGGAGGATTTCACGGGCTGGCGCACGCCCGAAGTCTAGTGCCAGTGAGAAATGGTGTAATGGGGTTGTTGACATCGCCATAAGTGCGTGCCACAATCGCGGGCTTCGCTTCCAAAAGGCGAAGCTTTCAGCCCAAAGCGGAAGCGCCCCGAGTGGTTCGGGGTGTGGACGACGGGACCAAGACTGACCGCGGTGCTTCCCTCCTGGAGGCACATCGGTACAAGTTGGGAATATCAAGAAATGATCCAAACTGAATCCCGGCTCGAAGTGGCCGACAACACAGGCGCGAAATCCGTCCTGTGTATCAAGGTGCTCGGTGGCTCCAAGCGGCGTTATGCCAGCGTGGGCGACGTCATCAAGGTGAGCATCAAGGAAGCCGCTCCGCGTGGTCGCGTCAAAAAGGGCGAGATCTACAGCGCAGTGGTGGTCCGCACCGCCAAGGGCATCCGTCGTGCTGACGGTTCGCTCGTCAAGTTCGACGGCAATGCCGCCGTGCTGCTCAATGCCAAGCTGGAGCCTATCGGCACCCGCATCTTCGGACCGGTCACGCGCGAACTGCGCACCGAGAAGTTCATGAAGATCGTGTCGCTGGCACCTGAAGTTCTCTAAGGACAACAACGTCATGAACAAGATTCGCAAAGGCGACCAGGTCATCGTGTTGGCCGGTCGTGACAAGGGCAAGCGCGGCGTCATCTCGCTGCGCAAGGACGACTCGCACGTCCTCATCGAAGGCCTGAACCTCGTCAAGAAGCACACCAAGCCGAACCCCCTCAAGGGTACGACCGGTGGCATCGTCGAGAAGTCCATGCCCATTCACCAATCCAATGTGGCGATCTTCAATGCCGCGACCGGCAAGGCCGATCGCGTGGGCATCAAGGTCACCCAGGGTGCTGACGGCAAGCGCGTGGCTGTTCGCGTCTTCAAGTCCAGCGGCGACGAAATCAAGTTCGCCTAAGAGGTACTCACATGGCACGTCTCCAACAACACTATCGCGAAAAGATCGCGAAAGACCTGACGGAAAAGTTCGGCTACAAGTCGCCGATGCAGGTTCCGCGCCTCACCAAGATCACGCTCAACATGGGTGTGGGTGAAGCAGTCGCCGACAAGAAGGTTCTCGACAACGCTGTCGCCGACCTGACCAAGATCGCTGGCCAGAAGCCCGTGGTCACCAAGTCGAAGAAGGCTATCGCTGGTTTCAAGATCCGCGAAAACCAGCCTATCGGCTGCATGGTCACGCTGCGTGGCGTGCAGATGTATGAGTTCCTGGACCGTTTCGTGACCATCGCGCTGCCGCGTGTTCGCGACTTCCGCGGCATCTCCGGCCGTGCGTTCGACGGCCGTGGCAACTACAACATCGGCGTCAAGGAACAGATCATTTTCCCTGAGATCGAGTACGACAAGGTCGATGCCCTGCGCGGTCTCAATATCAGCATCACGACGACGGCCAAGACCGACGAAGAAGCCAAGGCGCTTCTCGCTGGTTTCCGTTTCCCGTTCAAGAACTGAGGCGAACTGTGGCTAAACAATCTTTGATCCAGCGCGAACTCAAGCGCGACAAGCTGGTTGCCAAGTACGCTGCGAAGCACGCAGAACTGAAGGCGGCTTCCAACGACCAGAAGAAGAGCGAAGAAGAGCGCGCTGCTGCACGCCTGGCGCTGCAGAAGCTGCCGCGCAACGCAAATCCGACGCGTCAACGCAACCGCTGCGAAATCACCGGTCGCCCGCGCGGTACCTTCCGTCAATTCGGTCTGGCTCGCGCCAAGATCCGTGAACTGGCTTTCGCTGGCGACATCCCCGGTGTCACCAAGGCCAGCTGGTAAGCCAGGCAGGAGCAAACAACATGAGCATGAGTGATCCCATTGCCGACCTGCTGACGCGTATCCGTAACGCGCAGATGGTGGCGAAGCCCACTGTGTCGATCCCGTCTTCCAAGGTGAAGGCCGCGATTGCACAAGTCCTGAAAGACGAAGGCTACATCGACGGCTTCGAAGTGAAGACTGATGCAGGCAAGTCCGAACTCGTCATCACGCTGAAGTACTACGCTGGCCGTCCGGTCATCGAGCGTATCGAGCGCGTGAGCCGCCCCGGCCTGCGCGTCTACAAGGCCAGCGCAGCCATTCCGCAAGTCCAGAACGGCCTCGGCGTTGCGATCGTCACGACCCCCCAGGGCGTGATGACCGACCGCAAGGCTCGCGCTACCGGTGTCGGTGGCGAAGTTCTGTGCTACGTCGCCTAACCGAGACATCGAGGAGTTACTGAAATGTCCCGAGTAGGAAAAATGCCGATCACCATCCCCGCAGGCGTGGATGTGTCGATCAAGGAAGACCAGATCAGCGTCAAGGGCACGGGCGGCACGCTCAGCCTCACGCGCAATGTGCTGGTGAACGTCGCCAACAACGACGGCAAGCTGAGCTTCGCGCCCGCCAACGAATCGCGTGAAGCCAACGCGATGAGCGGCACGCTGCGCCAGCTGGTGAACAACATGGTGGTCGGTGTGACCAAGGGCTTCGAGAAGAAGCTCAACCTGGTGGGCGTGGGCTACAAGGCCGCCGCAGCCGGTTCCAAGCTGAACCTGCAAGTCGGTTACTCGCACCCGGTCAACATCGAAATGCCGCAAGGCATCACGGTGGCCACCGCGACCCCGACTGAAATCGTGATCAAGGGTGCTGACCGTCAGCGCGTTGGTCAAATCGCCGCTGAGATCCGCGCTGTTCGTCCGCCTGAGCCTTACAAGGGCAAGGGCATCCGTTATTCGGACGAGAAGATCGTGATCAAAGAGACCAAGAAGAAGTAAGGGGCAGCAAAATGATGTTGACCAAAAAAGCACAGCGTCTTCGCCGCTCGCGCCAGACCCGCATTCGCATCGCGACGCAGGGCGTGGCCCGTCTGACGGTGAACCGCACCAACCTGCACATCTACGCCACCGTCATCTCCGACGACGGCACCAAGGTGATTGCAACCGCATCGACGGCAGAAGCCGAAGTGCGTACCTCGCTCGGCGGTTCGGGCAAGGGCGGCAATGCCGCTGCTGCCACCGCCGTCGGCAAGCGCATCGCTGAAAAGGCGAAGGCTGCCGGCGTCGAGAAGGTCGCTTTCGACCGCGCAGGTTTCGCATACCACGGCCGCGTCAAGGCGCTGGCCGAGGCCGCCCGCGAAGCCGGTCTGCAGTTCTAACCGGACACGAGATTCAAAATGGCAAAGATTCAAGCAAGAACGCAGAACGAAGGCCCTGAAGACGGTTTGCGCGAGAAGATGATCGCGATCAACCGCGTCACCAAGGTGGTGAAGGGTGGTCGTATCCTCGGTTTCGCAGCACTCACCGTGGTCGGTGACGGCGATGGTCGCGTTGGCATGGGCAAGGGCAAGTCGAAGGAAGTGCCCGCAGCAGTGCAAAAGGCGATGGAAGAAGCGCGTCGCAACCTGTTGAAGGTTTCGATCAAGAACGGCACGCTGCACCACCAGGTGCAAGGCCACCACGGCGCTGCAAAGGTCGTGATGTACCCGGCCCCCAAGGGTACCGGCATCATCGCCGGCGGCCCGATGCGCGCTGTGTTCGAAGTGATGGGCATCACCGACATCGTGGCCAAGAGCCATGGTTCGTCGAACCCTTACAACATGGTTCGCGCCACGCTCGACGGGTTGAAGAACTCGACGACCGCTGGTCAGGTGGCTGCCAAGCGTGGCCTCACCGTCGAAGATATCTTCGCTTGAGCGCAAGCCTGAAAGAAGTATTCAAATGACGACGCAACAACAAACCCTCAAGGTCCAACTGGTCAAAAGCCCGATTGGTACCAAGGAATCGCATCGCGCGACCGTGCGTGGCCTCGGCCTGCGCAAGCTCAACAGCGTGAGCGAGCTGCAAGACACCCCGGCGGTGCGCGGCATGATCAACAAGATCAGTTATCTGGTCAAAGTTCTGTAAGAGAGACTGATATGGAACTCAATGGCATCAAGCCGGCAGCCGGCGCCAAGCACGCCAAGCGTCGCGTTGGCCGTGGTATCGGCTCTGGCATCGGCAAGACCGCGGGTCGCGGTCACAAGGGTCAGAAGTCGCGCGCAGGCGGTTTCCACAAGGTCGGCTTCGAAGGCGGTCAAATGCCTCTGCAGCGTCGCCTGCCGAAGCGTGGCTTCAAGTCGCATCTGCTGAAGTTCAACGCCGAAGTCACGCTGACTGCTCTCGAGCAGCTCGGCCTGGCCGAAGTCGATGTGCTGGCACTGAAGCAAGCCGGCCTCGTTGGCCAGCTCGCCAAGGTCGTCAAGATCATCAAGACCGGTGAGCTGACCAAGGCCGTCAAGCTGACGGGCGTGGGCGCAACGGCTGGCGCCAAGGCTGCTATCGAAGCAGTCGGCGGCAGCATCGCCTGATCACCAACGGACTGAAAGAAGTTCTTCGTGGCAACTAACGCGGCAACGATCGCAAAAACAGGCAAGTTCGGCGACCTTCGTCGTCGGCTCGTCTTTTTGCTGCTCGCGCTCGTGGTCTACCGGATTGGCGCGCACATTCCTGTGCCGGGTATCAACCCGGACCAGCTGGCAGCGTTGTTCCAGGGCCAGCAGGGCGGCATTCTGAGCCTGTTCAACATGTTCTCGGGCGGTGCGCTGTCGCGCTTCACCGTGTTCGCGTTGGGGATCATGCCGTACATCTCGGCGTCGATCATCATGCAGCTGATGACCTACGTGCTTCCGACCTTCGAGCAATTGAAGAAGGAAGGCGAGGCCGGTCGCCGCAAGATCACGCAGTACACGCGGTACGGCGCGTTGGGTCTGGCACTGTTCCAGTCGTTCAGCATCGCAGTGGCGCTCGAGTCGTCGGCCGGCCTGGTCATCTCGCCCGGTTTCGGCTTCCGCCTGACCGCCATGGTGAGCTTGACGGCGGGTTCGATGTTCCTGATGTGGCTCGGCGAGCAGATCACCGAACGTGGCCTGGGCAACGGCATCTCGATCCTGATCTTTGCAGGTATCGCGGCCGGTCTGCCGAACGCCATTGGCGGCCTGGCTTCGCTGGTGACGACCGGTGCGATGAACCCCATCATTGCGCTGTTCATCGTCGCGGTGGTGGTGCTGGTCACGTACTTCGTGGTGTTCGTCGAACGCGGTCAACGCAAGATCCTCGTGAACTATGCGCGGCGCCAGGTCGGCAACAAGGTGTATGGCGGTCAGTCGTCGCACCTGCCCCTGAAGCTGAACATGGCCGGTGTGATTCCGCCGATCTTCGCTTCGTCGATCATCCTGCTGCCCGCAACGGTGGTTGGCTGGTTCAGCACGGGTGACGGTGGTTTCCGCTGGATCAAGGACATTGCCGGCGCACTGCGTCCGGGCGAGCCGATCTACGTGCTGCTGTATGCCGCTGCGATCGTTTTCTTCTGCTTCTTCTACACGGCACTCGTGTTCAACAGCAAGGAAACGGCCGACAACCTGAAGAAGAGTGGTGCATTCATTCCTGGCATTCGCCCGGGTGACCAGACCGCTCGCTATATTGACAAGATTCTGGTTCGCCTGACGTTGGCCGGCGCGGTGTACATCACCTTCGTCTGCCTGCTGCCAGAGTTCCTGATCCTGAAGTACAACGTGCCGTTCTACTTCGGTGGTACCTCCCTGCTGATCATCGTGGTCGTCACGATGGACTTCATGGCCCAGGTGCAAAACTACATGATGTCCCAGCAGTACGAATCGCTGCTGAAGAAGGCGAACTTCAAGACATCGTAGGGCTGTGTTTCAGTATTGAGTCCGGGCGGTAGACCGCCACGTTAAACAGTTTTAGGAGAATGAAATGAGAGTTTCGGCTTCGGTCAAAACCATCTGCCGTAATTGCAAGGTCATCCGCCGTAAAGGTGTGGTGCGTGTGATTTGCACCGACCCGCGCCACAAGCAGCGCCAGGGTTGATTGAAGAGTATTAGAGGACGCACATGGCACGTATTGCTGGCATCAACATCCCGCCGCACAAGCACGCTGAAATCGGCCTGACCGCCATCTTCGGCATCGGTCGCACCCGCGCCCGTCAAATCTGCGAAGCGAGCGGCATCGAATATTCGAAGAAGATCAAGGATCTGACCGACGCCGATCTCGAAAAGATCCGCGACCAGATCGCTCTGTTCACCATCGAAGGCGATCTGCGTCGCGAAACGACGATGAACATCAAGCGTTTGATGGACATCGGTTGCTATCGCGGCTTCCGTCACCGTCGCGGCCTGCCGATGCGCGGTCAGCGCACGCGCACCAACGCACGCACTCGCAAGGGTCCGCGCAAGGCTGCGCAGTCCCTGAAGAAATAAGGATAGAACAGCATGGCTAAAGCACCTGCAAACAACGCCGCACAGCGCGTTCGCAAGAAGGTTCGCAAGAACGTCGCGGACGGTATCGCCCACGTGCATGCCTCGTTCAACAACACCATCATCACGATCACCGATCGCCAGGGCAACGCCCTGTCGTGGGCTTCGTCGGGTGGCCAGGGCTTCAAGGGCTCGCGCAAGTCGACCCCGTTCGCTGCGCAGGTCGCTTCCGAAGTGGCCGGCCGTGCTGCTGTTGAACAAGGTATCAAGAACCTCGACGTCGAGATCAAGGGCCCCGGCCCCGGTCGCGAATCGTCGGTGCGCGCCCTGGCTGCGCTCGGCATCCGGATCAATTCCATTGCCGACGTGACGCCCGTTCCGCACAACGGCTGCCGTCCCCAGAAGCGTCGCCGCATCTGATCGTCAGTCCGCAAGGCGCAGCCGGCTTTGAATAGCGGCTGCGCATTTGTTTTTTATCTAAGCCCACCGCCACTCGCGTCTCGCAGGTGGCTCCCGCAGGCAACTGCGGCAGATACACAAAGGAAGAATCGTGGCACGTTACCTCGGCCCCAAGGCCAAACTTTCCCGCCGTGAAGGCACCGACCTGTTCCTGAAGAGCGCCCGCCGTTCGATCCAGGACAAGGCCAAGTTCGACTCCAAGCCCGGCCAGCACGGTCGCACCTCGGGTCAGCGCACTTCCGACTACGGCCTGCAACTGCGTGAAAAGCAGAAGGTCAAGCGCATGTACGGCGTGCTGGAAAAGCAATTCCGCCGCTACTTCGAAGAAGCGGACCGCCGCCGTGGCAACACCGGCGCCAACCTGCTGTTCATCCTCGAATCGCGCCTGGACAACGTCGTTTACCGCATGGGCTTCGGCTCGACCCGCGCCGAAGCGCGCCAGCTCGTGTCGCACAAGGCGATCACGGTGAACGGTCAGTCGGTCAACATCCCGTCGTACCTGGTCAAGACCGGTGACGTGGTTGCCGTGCGCGACAAGTCGAAGAAGCAGAACCGCATTGTTGAAGCGCTGCAACTCGCTCAGCAAGTCGGCATCCCGGCATGGGTCGATGTGAACGCCGACAAGGCTGAAGGCACGTTCAAGAAGGTGCCCGATCGCGACGAATTCGCAGCCGACATCAACGAATCGCTGATCGTCGAACTGTATTCGCGTTGATTTTTTCTACCCGCACCCGCCCTTCGGCGCGTGCGGGAGATTGTTATTGTTGTTCACGTTCCTGCTCCGCACTCTGCTGCGGATCAGGTGCTTCACCAGCCTTACCGGTGTAACGAGCCGGGGGTATTGAGAGGAAGTCTGCATGCAAACCACCCTGCTGAAACCCAAGACCATTCAGGTCGAGCAACTTGCCGCCAACAAGGCCAAGGTCACGCTCGAACCTTTCGAGCGCGGCTACGGCCACACGCTCGGCAACGCGCTGCGTCGCGTTCTGCTGTCGTCCATGGTGGGCTACTCGGCCACCGAAGTCACGATCGCTGGCGTTCTGCATGAGTACTCGTCGATCGACGGCGTGCAGGAAGATGTCGTCAACATCCTTCTGAACCTCAAGGGCGTGGTGTTCAAGCTCCACAACCGCGACGAAGTCACGCTGAGCCTGCGCAAGGACGGCGAAGGCCCGGTCCTGGCATCGGACATCCAGACGCCGCACGACGTCGAGATCATCAACCCCGATCACGTGATCGCGCACCTGTCGCAAGGCGGCAAGCTCGACATGCAGATCAAGGTTGAAAAGGGTCGCGGCTACGTGCCCGGCACGATGCGCCGCTACGCGGACGAGCCGACCAAGTCGATCGGCCGCATCGTTCTCGACGCGTCGTTCTCGCCCGTGAAGCGCGTGAGCTACACCGTCGAAAGCGCTCGCGTCGAACAGCGTACCGACCTGGACAAGCTGCTTGTCGAGATCGAGACCAACGGTGCGATCACCGCGGAAGACGCAGTGCGCGCTTCGGCTAAAATCCTGGTCGAACAGCTCGCCGTGTTTGCGCAGCTCGAAGGCGGCGAACTCGCTGCATTCGATGCACCCGCACCGCGCAGCGCACAGCAATTCGATCCGATCCTGCTGCGCCCTGTCGACGAACTCGAACTGACGGTGCGTTCGGCCAACTGCCTGAAGGCCGAAAACATCTACTACATCGGTGACCTGATCCAGCGCACCGAGAACGAGCTGCTCAAGACCCCCAACCTGGGTCGCAAGTCGCTCAACGAAATCAAGGAAGTCCTCGCTTCGCGCGGCCTGACCCTGGGTATGAAGCTCGAAAGCTGGCCGCCGGCCGGCCTCGACAAGCGTTAATTTGAATTTGGCTCAGAAAAGAGCCAGTGCACCGGGCAGTACCTGACACGGCTGCCTGTTTTTATAAAGTAAAGGAAAAGCACCATGCGTCACGGACACGGACTTCGCAAACTCAACCGCACCAGCTCGCACCGCCTTGCGATGCTGCAGAACATGATGAACTCGCTCATCGAGCATGAAGTCATCAAGACCACGGTCCCCAAGGCCAAAGAACTGCGCCGCGTCATCGAACCGATGATCACGCTCGCCAAGAAGCCCACGCTCGCCAACAAGCGCCTGGCCTTCGACCGCCTGCGCAGCCGCGACAGCGTCGTCAAGCTCTTCGGCGAACTCGGCCCGCGTTTCGCCGCGCGTCCGGGCGGCTACACCCGCATCCTGAAGATGGGCTTCCGCGTGGGCGACAACGCGCCGATGGCGCTCGTCGAACTCGTCGACCGTGCTGAAATTAAAGCTGATGCAGCTGAGCAAACTGCTGATTAATAAGCTATAATTTATACTTGCCGCGCGATGGAGCAGCCTGGTAGCTCGTTGGGCTCATAACCCAAAGGTCGCAAGTTCAAATCTTGCTCGCGCAACCAATTTAAAAGGCCCTTTGATTGATCAAAGGGCCTTTTTTCTTGGCCGGTAATTGAATTGAAAAAGCCCTCGCAATGAGGGCTTTCTTGTTTCTGGAAATTACCTTCAACCGTGCCAGGCCGAGCAGCGAATCACGCTGCAGAAGTTGCCGCGGTGAAAGTGCGGCTCCTTGTCCGCGATCACATCCGCCTTCACGTTGCCGAAGGTCGTCTCCGGCTTGTGCCGAATGCCGTCGTAGAAGGCCTGGATGATGTCTTCCTTGAAGTGCTCCGTGCGCGGATGCGCGTGCACGACCTTCGTGCGCTCGGCATCGCTGTATTCCTTGTAGGTCAGCCCCAGCACGTCCATCTCGACACCGGCCGTCACCAGTGCCACCACCGGGTGCATGTGCTGCGGAATGCCCGGCGTCGTGTGCAGCGCGATCGCGGTCCACACCAGGTCGATGTCCTGCTGCGAGATTCCGTGCCCGCGCAGAAAATCGCGCGCCACGTTCGCACCGTCGACCTCGAAGCGCTCATGCGCGCTGCTGTGCTTCTTCACCAGCCCCATGTCGTGGAACATCGCGCCGGCGTACAGCAGCTCGGGGTCGAAAATCAGCCCGCGGTGCTTGCCGGCCAGCGCGCCGAAGTAGTAGACCCGGCTCGAGTGATGAAAAAGCAGAGGCGGCGCGGTGTCCTGAACCAGCTCCGTGATCTCGCGTGCGAGCTTGCTGTCGGGGATGCGCACGCCTTCGATGTCTGTCGTCGTGAAGTCCATGTGGATTTCTCCTGTGAGTGTGAACACGACTTTAGGAGCGAGCTACATTGGCGTGTTCAGCCGTAGAGCGATGAATCCAGACATTGCAGGGTTGAAAGAGACACAGGAAAAATCGTGCGCAGCACCAAGACCATCGCGATCCTCGCCATGCCCGGCGTCCAGCTGCTGGACGTGTCGGGCCCGCTCGACGTCTTCGCCGAAGCCAACGTGCAAGCCCATGCGCAGGCCTATCGCCTGCGCGTCATCGCAACGCGCCGTGGCGCCATTCGCAGTTCATCGGGTGTTCGACTGATGCCCGACGCCGTCATCGGCGACGAACCCGAGGAGCCCATCCACACCCTGCTCGTCGCCGGCACGCCGCACGCGGCAAGCGCCATGTCCGATCTCGGCGTGGCCGCATGGCTGCGCCAGCGCACGCCCAAGGTGCGCCGCTTCGGTTCCGTCTGCAGCGGTGCTTTCGTGCTGGCGCAAGCGGGGCTGCTCAACGGCCGGCGCGTGACCACGCACTGGGCCGTTGCCGAACAGCTCGCGCACGACTTTCCGTCGGTCACCGTCGATGCCGATGCCATTCACGTGCGCGACGGCCGCCTGCGCACCGCGGCGGGCGTGACGGCCGGCCTCGACCTCTCGCTGGCCCTGGTCGAGGAAGACCTGGGCCGCGACATCGCCATGAAGGTCGCGGCCCAGCTCGTGATGTTCTTCAAACGCCCCGGCGGCCAGATGCAGTTCAGCCGCAAGGGTGAAGCCGCGCCCACGGGCAGATCGGCGCTGCAGGAGGTTCAGCGCTGGATCGCGGCCAACCCCGCCGTCGACCACAGCGTTGCGAACCTCGCCGCGCGCATGGGCCTCAGCGAGCGCCATTTCGCGCGGCTGTTCAGGCAGGAGGTCGGGGTCACACCCGCGGGGTGGGTGGAAGACATTCGCGTGGCGGCCGCACGGCGCCTGCTGGAGGCTGGCGACGTCGCACCCAAGCAGGTGGCGCCCCTGTGCGGTTTCGCCGATGCCGACACGTTGCGCCGCGCGTTCCAGCGGCAGGTCGGCATCACGCCGGCGGAATACCGCAAGCGTTTCGCGCACGCCATCGTCTGAAGAACGAGGGCGGTGCGCGCGGGCGGCATCAGTCCGGAACGACCGCCGTCACTTCGATCTCGACCTTCGCGCGGTGCTCGACCAGCGCGGCCACCTGCACGCAGGTCATGGCCGGGAAGTTGCGGCCCATCGCATCGCGATAGACCGGGCCGAGCTCGGCCAGCCGGCGCGTGTACTCGTCGCGGTCGGTCACGTACCAGGTCATGCGCACCATGTGCTCGGGACCCGCGCCGCCTGCGCGAAGCACCTCGGCGATGTTGCGCAGCGCCAGGCCGCATTGGTCGATGAAGTCGTCCGACTCGAACTGCTGCTGCGCGTTCCAGCCGATCTGGCCGCCGACGAACAGCATCGTGCCGCGCGCGGCAACGCCGTTCGCATAGCCCTTGGGAGGCAACCAGCCTTCAGGCTGCAGGAGTTTGTTGATCATGGTGTGGTGTTGAGTTGTCTCAGTTTGAATCGCTGGAGCTTGCCGGTCTCGGTGCGTGGAAGCACCGTCACGAACTCGATCTCCCGCGGGTATTTGAAAGGCGCAATGGTCGCCTTCACATGGTCCTGCAGCGACTTCACGAGGGCCGCATCGCCTTCGTTGCCGGGCTTGAGCACGCAGAACGCCTTCACGATCATGCCGCGGTCGGCGTCGGGCTTGCCGATCACGCCGCACTCGGCCACGGCCGGGTGCTTGAGCAGCGCGTCCTCGACCTCGGGGCCGCCGACGTTGTAGCCGGCCGTGATGATCATGTCATCGGCGCGCGCCTGGTAGAAGAAGTAGCCGTCGTCGTCCTGCACGAACGAATCGCCGGGGTAGTTCCAGCCGTTCTTCACGTAGTCGGCCTGGCGCACATCGTCGAGGTAGCGGCAGCCCACGGGGCCTTGCAGCGCGAGTTTGCCGACGGTGCCGCGCGGCACCTCGTTGCCTTCGTTGTCCACCACCTTCGCGGTGAAGCCTGGCACGGCCTTGCCGACCGCGCCGCGGCGCACGTCGTTGCCGGCCGCCGAAATGTAGATGTGGAACACCTCCGTGCCGCCGATGCCGTCGAGCATCTCGATGCCCGAGGCCTCTTTCCACAGCTGGCGCGTGGCGTCGGGCAGCGCCTCGCCCGCGCTCACGCTGATGCGCAGGCTGGGCATGCCGTGCTGCTTCACGAACGGCGCCATCTGGCGGTAGAACGTGGGCGCCGTGTAGCAGATGGTCGCGCCCACCTCGTTGATGAGCTTCACCAGCCCTTCGGGCGTGAACGGCGCATCGGCGAAATAGATCGACGCCCCGGCCCACATCGGGAACACCAGCATGCCGCCCAGGCCGAAGGTGAACGCCAGCGGCGGCGAGCCCACCACGATGTCGTCACTGCGCGCACGCAGCACATGGCGCGGCCAGGTCTCGCACATCGCCAGCACATCGCGGTGCGTGGTCACCGGCGCCTTCGGCTTGCCCGTGGTGCCCGAGGTGAACGCGAGCAGCGCGATGTCGTCCGATGCGGTGGGGCAGGCCGTGAACACGCCGCTCTTCTTCGCGGCGCGCGCGGAGAGCGAGTCCGGTGCATCGGGCTTGTTGAACGCGATCACTGCGGCAAGCACGGGGTGCTCGCGCTGTGCGATCACGAGTTCGTCGAGCAGGCGCCCATCGCACAGCGCGGCCACAGGGCGCGACTTCTCGATGATCTCGCCGAGCTCCTTCGCGCGCAGCAGCGGCATCGTCGCCACGGCGATCAAGCCGGCCTTCACCACCGCGAGCCACGACAGCGCCATCGCCACCGAGTTGCCGCCGCGCAGCAGCACGCGGTTGCCCGGCACCAGCCCGAGGTCTTCCGTCAGCACCTGTGCGATGCGATTGACCTCCACGGCCGCTTGCGCGTACGTCAGCGTGCCTTGCGGCGAGCGCAGCATCGGCTTGTCGCCGAAGCCTTTCGCCTCGGCCTTGTCGAGCAGCTCCTCGACCAGGTTCAGCTGGTCGGGCAGCTGCAGCTCGGGCAGCTCATAGCGAAAGACGGGCAGCTGCGCGGCAGGCGGCAGGCGGTCATGAACGAAGCGGTCGACTTGGGCAGACACGGTATTTATCCCCGCAGAACGGATTTGCCAATGATCAGTTGTTGAACCTCCGTCGCGCCTTCGTAGATGCGCAGCGAGCGGATGTCGCGGTAGAGGCTTTCAATCTTCGTGCCAACCTTCACGCCGAGGCCGCCGTGCATCTGCAGCGCCATGTCGATCACGCGGCTCGCGTTCTCGGTGGCACACATCTTGGCCATGGCTGCGGCGGCCGACACGTCGCCCACCGCGGGCGCGCCGCGCTGTTCCGCGTCGTCGCGCATCCATGCGGCGCGGTAGGTGAGCAATGCGGCGCTGTCGATCAGCGCGGCCATCTCGCCGAGCTTGGCTTGCGTGAGCTGGAAGTCTGCGAGCGTCTGGCCGAACATGCGGCGGTTCTTCGAATGCGAGATGGCTTCGGCCAGCGCGCGGCGGCCCATGCCGAGTGCGGCCGCAGCCACCGACGCACGGAAGATGTCGAGCGTGCGCATCGCCAACTTGAAGCCGCCGTTGAGCTCGCCGAGTTGCGCCGTGCGCGGCACCACGCAGTTCTCGAAACGCAGCGTGGCCAGCGGGTGCGGCGCCATCACGTCGATGTGCTCTGAAGTGTCGAGGCCCGGCGTCGTCGCGTCGACGATGAACGCGGTGATGCCGCGCGTGCCGCCCGTGGGGTCGGTCTTCGCGAAGACGCAGTAGAAGTCGGCGATGCCGCCGTTGCTGATCCAGGTCTTCTCGCCGTTGAGCTTCCAGCCGTCAGGTGTGGCTTCGGCGCGCATGGCCATCGCGCCCACGTCGGAACCCGCTTCGGGTTCGCTGAGCGCGAAGGCGGCAATCTTGCTGCCCTTGGCCACGGCCGTCAGGTAGTTCGCATGCTGATCGGGCGTGCCCGCGAGCGTGATCGCGCCGCTGCCCAGGCCCTGCATGGCGAACGCGAAGTCGGCCAGCGGCGAATGGAAGGCCAGCGTTTCGCGCAGCAGCACGAGCGCACGCGAATCGAGGCGCTCGAGCGCGCCGCCCGACGAGCCCGGCACGGCATAGCGCAGCCAGCCACCGGCGCCCAATCGCTGCACCCAGTCGCGGCAGGCCGCGCGGTCGTCGTGTTCGTCGATCTCTTGCGATGCGGCCCAGGGCAGCAGGCCCTCGGCCAGTTCATGGTGCGCCGCATCGAAGAAGGGCAGCGCGAGGTGCGTGGTCGATGGCGGTGCGGGTGCTTTGGTCATCATCGCTTCAGTCTCCGCCGAACACGGGCTTCTTCTTGGCCGCGAAGGCTTCGTACGCCCGCTTGAAGTCTTCGGTCTGCATGCAGATGGCTTGTGCCTGCGCTTCGGCTTCGATGGCCTGGTCGATGGTCATCGACCATTCCTGCGCCAGCATGGTCTTGGTCATGCCGTGCGCGAAGGTCGGGCCTTCGGCCAGGTCGCGCGCCACCTTGGTGGCGGCTTCGAGCAGTGCGTCACTTTCGTGCAGCGCGTTGAAGAAGCCCCAGGCATGGCCCTCCTGCGCGGTCATGGCGCGGCCGGTGAACAGCAGCTCCGACGCGCGGCCCTGGCCGATCACGCGCGGCAACAGTGCGCAGGCACCCATGTCCGCACCGGCAAGGCCCACGCGTGTGAAGAGGAACGCGGTGCGCGTGGCCGGCGAGCCGTAGCGCAGGTCGCAGGCCAGCGCGATCATCGCGCCGGCACCGGCGCACACGCCGTCGATGGCGCCCACGATCGGCTGCGGGCATGCGCGAATGGCCTTCACCAGGTCGCCCGTCATGCGCGTGAACTCGAGCAGCTCGGGCATGTGCATGCCGGTCAGCGGGCCGATGATCTCGTGCACGTCGCCGCCGGAGCAGAAGTTGCCGCCCGCGCCGGTCACCACGATCACCTTCACGTCGGTCGCGTAGGTCAGCGCGCGGAACAGGTCGCGCAGCTCGGCGTACGAGTCGAAGGTGAGCGGGTTCTTGCGCTCCGGCCGGTTCAGCGTGATGGTGCCGACGCCGGCTTCAAAACGCCATGCGAAGTGTTCGGCCTTGTAGGCTGCCTTCGCTTCGAATTGCGCGCGCATGGGGTTGCCTGCGCCGATGTAGTGCTTCATTCCGTCTCCGCCATCGATTGGTTGTGTGAGTGTTGCTTGACCTTGCCGAGCAGCTTGTGAAGCTGCGCGATCTCCTTGCCGCTGAGGCCCGAGAAGGCCCCGACGATCCAGTCTTCGTGCTGCTGCGCCATGTCGTTGAAGAGCTTGCGCCCGCGCGGCGTGAGGCGCACGCGCCATGCGCGGCGGTCGCCCTCGACATTGATGCGTTCGACCAGCCCTTCGGTCACGAGCTGGTCGGTGATGCCGGTCACGTTGCCGCCCGTCACCATCATGCGGCGCGAGAGCTCGTTCATCTTCAGGCCGTCGGGCGAGCGCTCGAGTTGCGACATGAGGTCGAAGCGCGGCAGCGTCGTCGCGAACTGCGAGCGCAGTTCGTTGCGCACCTGCTTCTCGATGAGCTGGGTGCAGGTCAAGAGGCGCAGCCAGAGCCGCAAGGCTTCGGGGTGTTCGCTGTGCGCGCGCGCTTCGAGGTCCATGTCAGTGCGTCTCCTCGCTGTTCTGGGCGGCCACGGCGGCATTCGCCGCGGCGGCCATCTGCTGTTGCTTGGCGATCTCGCGGTACATCTGGTCGCGCCCGCTCAGGTACTGCCTGGGCCATTCGACGTCGCGGCTTTGCAGCTTGGCCGCTTCATGCAGCGTCCACGCCGGGTCGGCCAGGTGCGGGCGCGCCACGGCGCACAGATCGGCGCGGCCGGCCGCGATGATGCTGTTGGCCTGGTCCGCGTCGGTGATGGCGCCCACGGCAATGGTCGAGATGCCGACCTCGTTGCGGATGC
This sequence comes from Variovorax sp. OK212, assembly GCF_900112425.1. Lineage (GTDB taxonomy): Bacteria > Pseudomonadota > Gammaproteobacteria > Burkholderiales > Burkholderiaceae_C > Variovorax. The sequence continues at coordinate 443,623 of NZ_FOLP01000005.1, forward strand.
GGTCCGAGAACGGCGTCTGGTACATGCGGCCATACACCGGCTTGGCGGCGCGCGTGGTCTGGCCCGACGACACGTCGATGAAGTCGGCGCCGGCGTCCTTGAAGAGGCGCGCGACCACGATCGCGTCGGCGTCGGTGTTGCCGCCCGGTGCCCAGTCGTGCGCGGAGATGCGCACGCTCATGGGCTTGTCTTCGGGCCACACGGCGCGCATGGCGCGGAACACTTCGAGCGGGTAGCGGCAGCGTGCTTCGATGTCGCCGCCGTATTCGTCGGTGCGCTGGTTGGTGAGCGGGCTGATGAAAGCCGACAGCAGGTAGCCGTGCGCGCAGTGCAGCTCGAGCCAGTCGAAGCCGGCCTCGCGCGTGCGGCGGGTCGAGTCGACGAACTGGTCGCGCAGCGTGTCCATCTCGGCGCGGGTGATGGCGGCGGGCAGCTGGTTCTGTTCGCCATACGACACGGCGCTCGCGCCGAGCACCGGCCAGTTGCCGTCTTCGAGCGGCTCGTCGGTGCCTTCCCAGCCCACGCGCGTGGAGCCCTTGGGGCCGCTGTGGCCGAGCTGCATGGCGATCTTCGCGCTCGACTGCGTGTGCACGAAATCGACGATGCGCTTGAACGCGGCCTGCTGCGTGTCGTTGTACAGGCCCGTGCAGGCCGGCGTGATGCGGCCTTCGGGCGTCGGGCTGGTCATTTCGACGAACACCATCGCGGCGCCGCCGAGCGCGCGTGCGCCCAGGTGCACCAGCAGGAAGTCCTGCGGCACGCCGTCGACCGCGCTGTAGGTGGCCATCGGCGACACCAGGATGCGGTTCTTCAGCGTGAGCCCGCGCACCTTGTAGGGCATGAGCATCGGCGCCATGGCCTTGCCGCCCGCGAGCCATTGCTCGTAGCCGCCGAGCCATTGCGTGTCGCGCACGCGCAGGTTCTCGTGGCTGATGCGTTGCGAGCGCGTGAGCAGCGAATATGCGAACTGCTCGATCTGCATGCCCGTGTAGCGCGGCACGTTCTCGAACCATTCGGTGGAGTTGCGCGCGGCGTTCTGGATCTTCAGCACCTCGACGCTGCGGCGCGCCTCGTAGCCTTCGAGCACGTGGTCGACCGTGCCGCCCTGCGCGAACTCGTTCGCCAGGTCGATCGCGTCTTCCAGCGCGAGCTTGGTGCCCGAGCCGATGGAGAAGTGCGCCGTGTGCGCGGCGTCGCCCATGAGCACCACGGGCACCGAGCGGCCTTCGACGTCGATGCGGTGCGTCCAGCGTTCGCACACCACGCGCGGAAAGCGGATCCAGTTGGCCGAGCCACGCAGGTGCGTGGCGTTGCTGATGAGCGCGTGGCCGTCCAGGTACTTGGCGAACAGCTTCTCGCAGAAGGCGACGGCCTCGGGCTGTTCCATCTGGTCGAGGCCGTGGGCCTTCCACACGGCCTCGGGCGTCTCCACGATGAAGGTCGAGGTCTTGTCGTCGAACTGGTAGGCATGCGCCTGGAACCAGCCGTGCTCGGTCTGTTCGAAGGCGAAGGTGAAGGCGTCGAAGGTCTGGTGCGTGCCCAGCCACACGAAGCGGCAGTTGCGCAGGTCGACGTCGGGCTTGAACACGTCGGCGTAGCGCTGGCGGATGCGGCTGTTCAGGCCGTCGCTGGCAATGACCAGGTCGGCGTTGTACTTGGCGGCAATCGCCTGGTCGTCGGTGGCGTCGGTTTCGAACACCAGCGCCACGCCGAGCTCGAGGCAACGCTCCTGCAGGATGTTCAGCAGCCGCTTGCGGCCGATGCCGCAGAAGCCGTGGCCGCCCGAGCGCACCTGGCGGCCCTTGAAGAAGACCTGGATGTCGTCCCAGTGGTGGAACTCGTTGCCGATGAGCGCGGCGGTGGGGCCGTCGGCCGCGCGCAGGTTGCCCAGCGTCTGGTCGCTCAGCACCACGCCCCAGCCGAAGGTGTCGAACGGGCGGTTGCGCTCGACCACGGTGATCTGCAGCGCGGGGTTGCGCGCCTTCATCAACAGGGCGAAGTACAGGCCGGCAGGCCCGCCGCCGATGCACAGGATGCGTTGGAGGTCCGAGGCGGGAGCGGGTTTGACCGTGCTGAGGCTGTTCATGGTTGAATAGTTTAGGCATAAACAATCTGCTGTCAATGCGGATTCGTAACCAGGGCCGCGGGGTACCCCGTGCCGCTGCCGGAGCGGCAGTCATGCAAAAACTTGCAAAAATCAATACCATGGGCCCCATGCAAAACTTGATACCCAAGATCGAGTCGCAGCTGGCTTCGCTGCCTGTCCCCATCGCGCTGGAACTGCCGGATGGCCGGCGCGTTGCCCAGGCCGGGGCCCGCGTCACGCTGGCTTTCAAGGAGTGGACGGTGCTCGCCAAGCTGGCGGCCCGGCAGGTGGGCGCCATCGGCGAGGCCTATGTCGAGGGCAAGGTGCAGATCGAGGGCGCCATGCGCGACCTGATCGACGCCACGGTGGGCATGCTGCCGGGCAATCCGGCGGAGACCGACACCAGCTGGTGGAGCCGCCTGCAGCACCGCACGAAGTCGCGCGGCTCGCATTCGCTGCGCAAGGACGCCGCGCAGATCGAGTTTCACTACGACGTTTCCGACGACTTCTACGCGCTGTGGCTCGACCCGCGCCGCGTGTATTCCTGTGCCTACTTCCGCACGCCCGAGCTCACGCTGGCGCAGGCGCAGGAAGCCAAGCTCGACCACATCTGCCGCAAGCTGATGCTGCAGCCGGGCGAGCGCTACCTGGACATCGGCTCCGGCTGGGGCGCATTGCTGCTGTGGGCGGCCGAGCACTACGGCGTGGACGCCACCGGCATCACGCTGTCGAAGAACCAGCACGCGTACGTCCAGCGCCTGATCGAGGAGAAGGGCCTGCAGGGCCGGGTGCGCGTGGAGCTGCGCGACTACCGCGAGCTGCCCGACACCCAGCCTTTCGACAAGATTTCATCGGTGGGCATGTTCGAGCACGTGGGCGCGGCCAACATGCCGACCTACTTCCGCAAGATCCACACGCTGCTCAAGCCGGGCGGCCTGGTGCTCAACCACGGCATCACCTCGGGCGAGCTCAACTACCGCCAGCTGGGCGCCGGCATGGGCGACTTCATCGAGAAGTACATCTTCCCGGGCGGCGAGCTGCTGCACGTGACGCACGTGCTGCGCGAGACGGCCGCGGCCGGGCTGGAAATGGTCGACACCGAGAGCCTGCGCCCGCACTACGCGCGCACGCTGTGGGCCTGGTCGGACGCGCTCGAGGCGCAGCTCGGCGTGGCGCTTGAAGTGCTGCAGCGCAACGGCGGCCGCCAGGCCGAGAACGCCGAGCGCGTGCTGCGGGCCTACCGCCTGTACCTGGCGGGTTCGGCCATGAGTTTCGAGCAGGGTTGGATCTCCCTGCACCAGATGTTGTCGACAAAGCCTGACGGCAATGTAGGGCGCGAAGGCGTCTTGCGCGGTGCGCAATCGGTGTACCCTTTTGCCCGTGACTTCATCTACAAGTGAGTGAGAAACACCATGCTCTATCGATTCCAGTCCCGTGCTTCTCCCGATTTCGTGATGCTCGAAGTGCATGCGCGCCAACTGCTCGACATCGTCGGCAAGTCGATCGCGCCGCAGGGCATCATCACCGTCGAGCAGATTCCCGGTGCCATCTCGGCGCTCGAGGCCGCGCTGAGCCGCGAGGGCGGCAACGCCCACAACCATGACGACTACGCCGTCGAAGGCCACGCCAACGACGCCGAGAAGCAGCATGTGGGACTGCACCAGCGTGCAGCCCCCCTGCTTCACATGCTCAAGGACTCGCTCGCCGAGAGCAAGGACGTGACCTGGAAGACCTGAGCGCGCTCAGTCGACCTTCGCGCCGGAGTCCTTGACCACCTTCGCCCACTTCACGTGTTCGCTCGCAATGAGCTTCGTGAAGTCGGCGGGTGAGTTCCCGCTGGGCAGCGCGCCCTGCGCGAGCATCTTTTCCTTGATGGCCGGCGTGCCCAGCGACTTGGCCACTTCCTGCTGAATCCGGTTCACGATCTCGGGCGAGGTGCCCGCCGGTGCCAGCAACCCGAACCACGAGCTCGCCTCGAAGCCCTTGAGCGTCGGGCCGCCCACTTCGGCCACCGTCGGAATGTCGGGCAGCGCGGGCGAACGCTGCGCGCTCGTCACGGCCAGTGCCGTGAGCTTGCCGGCCTTGATCTGCGCCATCGACGAAGGCAGGTTGTCGAACATCACGTCGGCGTTGCCGCCCACCATGTCAAGCAGCGCCGGGCCCGATCCCTTGTACGGGATGTGCGCCATGAACGTGCCCGTCATGCTCTTGAACAGCTCGCCCGCCAGGTGGATCGAGGTGCCGCTGCCGCTGGACGCCATGTTCAGCTTGCCGGGGTTGGCCTTGGCGTACTTGATGAAGTCCTGCACGTTGTGGATGTTCAGCGTCTTGGCCTTCTCGGCGTTCATTTCCATCACGTTGGGCACGGCGGCCACCAGCGTGATCGGCACGAAGTCCTTGATCGGGTCGAAGGGCAGCTTGGGGTACAGCGCGCGGTTGATGCCGTGCGTGCCCACCGTGCCCATGAGCAGCGTGTAGCCGTCGTTGGGTGCGCGCGCCACCAGCTCGGCGCCCACGTTGCCGCCGGCGCCCGCGCGGTTGTCCACGATGAACTGCTGGCCGAAGGCCTTCGAGAGCTCGGGCGCCACGGCGCGCGCCAGGATGTCGGTGGTGCCGCCGGCCGCGAACGGCACGACGATGCGAACCGGCTTGGTCGGCCAGGTGGCCTGGGCCCACGCAGGCGCGGCCATCAGGGTGACGGCCGCAGTGACCGAAGCGGCCAGAACGGTGCGGCGCGTGGGCCGCAGGGTGGACTGGAGAGAAGAGGAAAAGAGAAAAGTCATGCGCGCGTTTGTACAGGGGCGCGCCGTGGGCGTCGCGGGTGAAAACCCCGTGAGCCGCGCGGTCAGCCCACCTGCATCCGCTGTGCGAACTTCTCGTTGCGAAAACGCTCGAGCACGAAGTCGATGAACACGCGCGTCTTCGGCGGCAGCAGCTTCTTGCTCGGGTAGTAGAGCCACACCGCGCCCGCGTCCTGGAACCACTCGGGCAGCAGCCGCACCAGTTCGCCGCCGCGCAGTCCGCGCTCCACGAAAGGCATCGGCAGCATCGCCACGCCCAGGCCCATCAGCGCGGCGTGCGCAATGGCTTCGGGGTCGTTGAAGATCGCGCGCGGGCGCGGCAGATCGACGGTGGCCTCTTCGCCGCGCGAATGCCGCAGCGTCCAGCTGCGCACCCGGCCCGTGGGCGAGGAGCGGCGCAGCAGCGTGTCGAGCGCGGCCAGCTCCGACGGGTGCCGCGGCCGCTTGCGGCCTTCCATGTACGCGGGCGAGGCCACCGCCACCACGTGGATGCGCGCCAGCTCGCGCGCCACCAGCCCGGCCGGCAGCTCGATGCCGCCGCCGATGGCCGCGTCGAAGCCTTCGCCCACCAGGTCGACCTGCTGGTTGTCGAAGTGCCAGTCCGGCAGGATGGCCGGGTAGCGCGCCAGGAAGTCGCCCATCATCGGCAGCACATGCTCGCGCCCGAAGGCCTGGCCCATGCTCACCTTGAGCGTGCCGGCCGGCTGGCCGTCGTCGGTGTCGACGCCGGCCACGGCCTCCTGCAGCGTGGCCAGCGCGCCGCCGATCTGCGCCAGGAAACGCTCGCCGCCCTCGGTCAGCGTGAGGCGGCGCGTGCTGCGCTGGAACAGCCGCACGCCCAGCCGCGCCTCCAGCCGCGCGACGTTCTTGCTGACCGCCGCCGGCGTCAGCCCCAGGCGCCGGGCGGCCGCCGAGAAGCTGCCGCCGTCGGCGCTTTGCACGAAGGATTCGAGGTGATTGAGCGGTTCCATGCCGCTATTTTCAACCAAAGGTTGAATTTGATTGGCCGAATTGCTGGCTACCGGGAATGCAATCGAACGCCCAAACTCGAGCCCTTCCCACACACAACCCAAGGAAAAATCATGGCTTCGAACACTGCTTCTTCTGCTTCTTCTGCAGCTTCTTCTGTTGCTTCCACCCCCGTGCTGGCCGGCAAGGTCGCCTTCGTCACCGGCGGCTCGCGCGGCATCGGCGCGGCCATCGTGCGCCGCCTGGTGCGCGACGGCGCCGCCGTGGCCTTCAGCTACGGCAGCTCGCAAGCGGTCGCCGACGAACTCGCGCGCACCATCGAGGCCGAAGGCGGCCGCGCGCTGGCGCTGAAGATCGACAGCGCCGACGCCGACGCGCTCAAGGCCGGCATCGACCAGGCCGCCAAGCACTTCGGCGGGCGCATCGACATCCTGGTCAACAACGCCGGCGTGCTGCACCTGGGCCCGGTCGAGCAGCTCACGCTGGCCGATTTCGACCGCACCATCGCCGTCAACGTGCGCGCCGTGTTCGTCGCGATCCAGGCCGCGCTGGCGCACATGGGCAAGGGCGGGCGCATCGTGAACATCGGCAGCACCAACGCCGAGCGCATGCCCTTTGCAGGCGGCAGCATCTACGCCATGAGCAAGTCGGCGCTGACCGGCCTGGTGCAGGGCCTGGCGCGCGACCTCGGCCCGCGCGGCATCACGGTCAACAACGTGCAGCCCGGCCCGGTCGACACCGACATGAACCCCGCCAACGGCCCGATGGCCGCCACCATGCACAGCTTCATGGCCATCGAGCGCCACGGCCATGCCGACGAAATCGCCGGCATGGTGGGTTACCTGGCCAGCCCCGAAGCAGCATTCGTGACCGGCGCGGGCCTGAACATCGACGGCGGCTTCGCAGCCTGAACGTGGACGGCGGCTTCGCCGCTTGAACGTCAACGGCGGCTTCGCCGCCTGAGCCCCGGCGGCGGGGGGTCAGCCGGCGCTTGCGCCGCCGGCCTGGTCTTCCACCGCCGCGATCTGCGCCAGGTGCTCGGCCAGGGCGCGCGCCGCGGGCTTGGCGGCCCGCCCCGCGGGGAACACCGCATGGAGCTCGACTGGCGCCATGCGCCAGCCGGCGAGCACCGGCACCAGCGTGCCGCTTGCCAGCTCGGCGCGGCAACCCAGGCGGCTGGTCGAGGTGATGCCCAGGCCCGCCACGGCCGCGGCAATCGAGCCCTCGTTGATCGAGACGCTCAGCTTGCCCTCGACCCGCACGGACACCGTGCGCCCGTCCCGCTCGAGGGTCCAGCTCACGCCGCTCGGCCCCGCGATCACCGCATGGCCCGCCAGTTCGCCCGGCGCACCCGGCGTGCCGGCCCGCGCCAGGTAGGCCGGCGAGGCCACCAGCACGCGCTCGAACGCGCCGAGCCGGCGCGCCGTGGCGCTCGAATCGGCCAGCGTGCCGAAGCGCAGCGCCACGTCGGCGCCCGCGCTCACCAGCTCCTGGTGCAGGTCGCTCATGAGCAGCTCGATGCGCAGCGCCGGATGCCGCGCCATGAAGGCGGGCAGCCGCGGTATCGCCTCGCGCACCGCGAAGCTCGACGACATCGCCACGCGCAGCACACCGCGCAGCTCGCCCGTGCCGCGCGCGGCGTAGTCGGCCTCTTCCAGCGCCGCCAGGATCGGCTCGATGCGCGCGAGGTAGTCGCTCCCCGCCTCGGTCAGCGTGAGCGCGCGGGTGGTGCGCGTCAGCAGCGCGGCACCCACGTCCTTCTCGAGCGCGGCGATCACGCGCGAGACCGAGGGCTGCGACATCCCGAGCTCGCGCCCCGCGCGGGAAAAGCTCCCCGCGTGGGCGACGCGCGCGAAAAGCTTGAGGGCGGACAGGCGGTCGCTCATGCCGAGGGATTCATGCAGATCATGGATATATCTTAGTCATGCGAGCCGGCTACCGCGCATGCGGCGAATGAAAGACAGTGAGCTCACGGCACCGCTTCCGGCGCCGGCCTCACTGGAGATTCCCCATGTCATTGCCCGAAAAACTCGCAGCCTTCCGCGCCAACTTCGAAGCCGGCGGTCCGCCCTGGAACGCGCCCGCCTGCGTGCACGAGCCGATGCACCGCGCCACCGCCGAACTCGTGGCCGCCGGCGCCGCCGGCCGCGCGCTCAAGGCCGGCGACACCGCGCCCGCCTTCACGCTGCAGGACGCCGACGGCGTGGCGCATTCATCGGCCGGCCTGCTGGCGCGCGGCCCGCTGGTGCTGACCTTCTATCGCGGCGTGTGGTGCCCGTACTGCAACATGGACCTGCAGGCCTTGCAGGAGGCCCTGCCCGCGGTGCGCGAGCGCGGCGCCGAGCTGGTCGCGGTGTCGCCGCAGACGGCGTCGAACAGCCGCAAGTCGGCGCGCGACAACAAGCTGGCGTTTCCCATCCTCTCGGACCCCGGCAACGAGGTGGCGGCCGCCTTCGGCCTGCGCTTCAGGCTGCCCGACTACCTGATCGAGCTCTACCGCGACGCCTTCAAGAACGACCTGACCGTGGTCAACGGCGACCCGGGCTGGACGCTGCCGATGCCGGCGCGCTACGTGATCGCGCCCGACGGCACCATCGCCTATGCCGAGGTCAACCCCGACTACACGAACCGGCCCGACCCGTCGGAGCTGCTGCCGGTGCTCGACAGCCTGCGGCGCGCGGCGGCGCGCTGAGCAAGCTCAGGGCCGGCCCGACACCGACAGGATCAGCTTGTCGAGCGTGGCGCCGAGCCGCGCGAGTTCGCCGGCATCCACGCCCGCGAACAGCGCGGCCTCCCGTTCCCGGCCCAGCGCGCCCACCGTTTCATGCAGCGCCTTGCCGGCCGCCGTGAGGTAGAGCCGGCCGCTGCGCTGGTCGGTCGGGTCTTCGTGGCGCTGCACGCGCTTGTGGCGCTTCAGGCCGGCCAGCGCGCGGCTCACCGCCATCTTGTCGAGGCCGGTCTGCTCGGCGACCTGCGTGGCGTTGAGCCCGGGCTGCGCGCCCAGCACCGCCATCGTTCGCCATTCGTTCAGCGTGAGCTGGTGCTCGCGGCCCACGCGCTCGTGAAACGGCCGCGCCGTGAGGTTGACCACCCGCACCAGCTTGAAGAAGAGCGGGTCCATGCCGGGGCGCTGTCAGCCGGCCAGCTTCCTGGCGGCCGCGGCGATGGCGTCCACCCCCACCCGCGACTGCGCCTCCAGCACCGGCGCGTAGCCCACCGGAATGCGCGGCGCGCCCAGCCGCGCCACGCGGCAGCCCGTGGCCTCCGCCGCGCTGGCCGCGATCTCCGCGCCGAAGCCCGCGGCCTGCACCGCCTCGTGCACGACCAGCAGGCGCCCGGTGCGCGCGCACGACGACAGCACCGTCTCGCGGTCCCACGGCCACAGCGTGCGCAGGTCGATCAGGTCGACCGCGATGCCCTCGGCCGCCAGCGCGTCGCAGGCGGCCGTGCAGGCCTGCATCTGCCGGCTCCAGCTCACCAGCGTGAGCGCGTTGCCCTCGCGCACGCGCGCCGCCTGGCCCAGCGGCACGGCAATGTCCTCGTCGACCTCGCCGCGCACGCCCCACAGCGTCTTGTGCTCGATGTAGACCACCGGGTCGCCGCACTGCAGCGCCGCGCGCAGCAGGCCGTGGTTGTCCTGCGGCGTCGACGGGCACACCACCACCACGCCCGGCAGGTGCGCGAACCACGCCTCCAGCGACTGCGAATGCTGCGCCGCCGAGGCGTCCCAGATGCCACCCGGCATGCGCGCCACCAGCGGCACGCGGCCCTGGCCGCCGAACATGAAGCGGTTCTTGGCGGCCTGGTTCACCAGCTCGTCCATGCCGCACAGCGCGAAGTCGACCACGCGCATCTCGACCACGGGGCGCAGCCCGGCCAGCGCCATGCCCACGCCGGCGCCCATGATCGCGGCCTCGCTGATCGGCGTGTCGATCACGCGCTCGGCGCCGAAGTGCTGCTGCAGTCCCGTGTACTGCCCGAAGATGCCGCCGCGGCCCACGTCCTCGCCCAGCACCACCACGCGCGGGTCGGCCTCCATCTCGCGCTGCAGCGCGAGCACGGCGGCTTGCGAATAGCTCAGGTCTTTCTTCAATGCCATTGGCCGGCTCCCGTGGTCTGAACGTCGGTGAAGGCGGCGCCGGCCTCGGGCCAGGGCGCCGCGTCGGCGATGGCCAGCGCGGTGTCGACCTCGTCGCGCGCCGCGTTCTCGATGGCGTCGAGCGCCGCCGCGGCAACGCCCGTCGACAGCAGCCGGCCGCGCGCCCGCGCGATCGGGTCGGTCTCCAGCGCGGCGGCCAGCTCGGCCGGATCGCGGTAGGCCGCGAGGTCGACCGACACATGGCCCTTCACGCGGTACGTGAGCGCGTGCAGCAGGCGCGGGCCGCTGCCGGCGCGCACCGCGGCCACCAGCGTGGCGGCGGCCTCGTGCACCGCGAACACGTCGTTGCCGTCGACCTGCGTGGCCGCGATGTCGAGCGCCTCGGCGCGCGCCGAGGCACCGTCGCCCGCCGTCATCGGGCCGCTGGCGGTGGTCGCGCTCCAGCGGTTGTCCTCGCAGACGAAAAGCACGGGCAGCCGGTACACGCGCGCCCAGTTGAGCGCTTCGAGGAACGGCCCGCGGTTGATCGCGCCGTCGCCGAAGAAGCAGACCGTGATGTCGTCGCGCGTCTTCAGCAGCTTCTGCGCATGCGCGGCGCCCACCGCGATCGGCAGGCCCGCCGCCACCACGCCGTTGGCGCCCAGCATGCCGACCGAGAAGTCGGCGATGTGCATCGAGCCGCCCTTGCCGCCGTTGAAGCCGGTGGCCTTGCCGAACAGCTCGCACATCATCCGCGTGAGGTCGGCGCCCTTGGCCAGCGTGTGGCCGTGGCCGCGGTGCGTGGAGGTGAGGTAGTCGCTCGCGCGCAGGTGCGCGCACACGCCGGCCGGCACCGCCTCCTGCCCGGTCGACAGGTGCAGCGGCCCGCGCACCTTGGCGGCGCCGGCGGCCTGCTGGCCATAGGCGCTCACGCCGCCCTGGCTGGCCGTCTCGGCGGCGTTCTCGAAGGCGCGTATGCGCACCATGACGCGGTAAAGCGCCTGGGCGGCACGGGGGGATGTGCTCGAGTCCATCTTGTCTCCAACGCGCTTCAAACGGGCGCTTTGGCAAAAATCGTATCAAGCGAGATCGAATCGACGTACCGGGCTAACCCTCCGCTTTTCGCCGCCGTATGGGCCGCGTGGCTCCCGCCTTCTTCTCTACTTATTTCTCTTATTTAAGTTAGTAGTAGTAGATAAGGGTAAACCCCTGCTGTGGACAGTGCGCTTTTTTCCTTGGCTGACAACGACTTGTCACACCTGAGTCACTGTGTGCTCCCGTGCTTTCGCGGTGCGCCTGAAAAATGAACAACTCGCGCGCATGCGCTCCCTCTGTGGATAACCGTGCCCTTGTGCGGAAACTGTCCCCAGAGTTTTCCCGGCGCGCGATGCTTGATATGATTCATATACGTTTCGTATATAAATTTCAGAGATCCACCATGGGCATCGTCAAGATTTCAGACCTCATGCACGAGAACCTGCGCGTCGCGGGCAATGCGTTGAGCCGTTCCATCAACGCGCAGGCCGAGCACTGGATGCGCATCGGCATGCTGGCCGAGCTGCACCCCGCGCTCGACCACCGCGAGATCTGCCAGCTGCTGATCCGCGCCGAGCAGGCCGGCGGCTTCGACATGGCGACCGTGTCGGCATCGCTGGCACCGGCACCAGCACCAGCGTCGGCACCCACGCCCACGCCCACGCCCACGCGCCGGCCGGCGGCCGCACCGCGCAAGGCCACGGCGGACGCGCGCGCATGAGGGACGGCGTCAAGCTCAAGTCGCCCGAGGAGATCGCGATGTCCCGCGCGGCGGGCCGGCTCGCGGCCGAGGTGCTGGCCATGATCGGCGCGCACGTGAAGCCCGGTGTCACCACCGAGGAACTCGACCGCCTGTGCCACCGCCACATCGTCGAGGTGCAGGGCGCCATCCCGGCCAACATCGGCTACCAGGGCTACCCGAAGACCGTGCTCACCTCGGTCAACCAGGTCGTCTGCCACGGCATTCCGTCGGCGCAGAAGGTGCTGAAGAAGGGCGACATCGTCAACATCGACGTGGCCGTCGACAAGGACGGCTGGTTCGGCGACTGCAGCCGCATGTACTTCGTGGGCGAGCCCGGCGCGCTGGCACGCCGGCTGGTGGAAACCACCTACGAGGCGATGCGCGCCGGCATCCTGCAGGTGCGCCCCGGCGCCACGCTGGGCGATGTGGGCCATGCGATCCAGAGCGTGGCGCAACGCGAGCGCTTCAGCGTCGTGCGCGAGTACTGCGGCCACGGCATCGGGCAGGTCTACCACGACGATCCGCAGGTGCTGCACTACGGCCAGCCCGGCCAGGGCCTGCGGCTGGAGGCCGGCATGGTCTTCACCATCGAGCCGATGCTCAACGCCGGCCGGCGCGAGACCCGGGAACTGCCCGACGGCTGGACCGTGGTCACGCGCGACCACTCGCTGTCGGCGCAATGGGAGCACATGGTGGCGGTCACGGCCGACGGTTTCGAGGTGCTCACCGCGTGGCCCGACGGCCCGGGCAGCTACCCGGCCATCGCCTGACGGGGCGCCTCAGCCGGCATCGCGGTGGACCGCGCAGCGGTGCGCGCACTGCGAAGGTCGAAGAGCGCGCTCACGCGCTCGTTCGGGCAATTCACTCACGCCGCTCCAGACGCCTGGCCCCGCGCGCGGCGCCTGCGTGTCGCCCGTGTCCGACGCCCGCGACGGCCAAGCCTGCGTTGGCGTGCAGGACAACGCCGCATCCTGCGTTTCGGGCCTCCGGCGGGGCTGTGCGTGTGGCATCGTGACTCCCCTGTCGCGCCGAACCCCCGGCGCCCACCGTTCAAGCACAGACCCACCGTTCAAGCACAGAGATAGAGCAGGAGCAACACCATGATCAAGATCGGCATCGTCGACGACCACGCCGTCGTCCGCACAGGCCTCAAGGCGTTCTTCTCCACCTTCGTCGATTTCCGCGTCGTCGGCGAGGCCGGCACCGGCCGCGAGGCCATCGACCTCGTTCGCACCGCCGACATCGACGTGCTCGTGATGGACCTCTCCATGCCCGGGCAGAGCGGCATCGACGCGCTGGCCATGGTGCGTGCCAAGGCGCCCGACCTGGGCGTGCTCATCCTGAGCGGCTACCCGGAAGAACACTACGCGGTGAACCTGATCCGCCAGGGCGCCTCCGGCTACCTCAACAAGGAATGCGAGCCCGAGGAAATCGCCAAGGCCATCCGCACCGTGGCGCTGGGCCGCCGCTACATCTCGCCCTCGGTGGCCGAGCTGCTGGCCGGCCAACTGGAGCGCAAGGACAACGCGCCGCCGCACAAGCACCTGTCGGAGCGCGAGTTCCAGGTGTTCCTGAAGCTGGCCAAGGGCGAGTCGGTGGGCGCCATCGGCGAGGCGCTGTCGCTGTCGGTGAAGACCATCAGCACCTACCGCACGCGCCTCATGGAGAAGATGAACCTCTCCACCAACAGCGACCTGACCTACTACGCGATCAAGACGCAGCTGATCGACTGAACGCGGTCCAACGAGCCGTCCTGACGTGCGCCACCGCGGGACGCTCAAGGCCGTCGTCTGGACTTTCGTCCTGACGCTGGCCGCCACGCTGCTGGTGCTCAACTTCACCAGCGGCGAGAAGAAGCTCGACGAGCAGGTCAAGCGCGAATACGCGCTGCACGACCCGCAGTACCAGCGCGCGCTGGGCGTGATGCTGGGCCCGCCCATCACCGGCGGCAACCGCTTCGAGGCCTTCCAGAACGGCGACAGGATCTTTCCGCCGATGCTCGCGGCCATCCGCGGCGCGAAGCAGAGCATCACCTTCGAGACCTACATCTACTGGTCGGGCGACATCGGCCGCACCTTTGCCGACGCGCTGTCGGAGCGCGCGCGAGCGGGCGTGAAGGTGCACGTGCTGCTCGACTGGGTCGGCAGCGCCAAGGTCGACGCCGACTTCATCCGCGAGATGGAAAGCGCCGGCGTGGAGATCCGCAAGTTCCACAAGCCCGGCTGGTACGACATCGCCCGCATGAACAACCGCACCCACCGCAAGCTGCTGGTGGTGGACGGGCGCACCGGCTTCACCGGCGGCGTGGGCATCGCGACCGAATGGACCGGCCACGCGCAGGACCCGGACCACTGGCGCGACTCGCACTACAGGGTCGAAGGGCCGGTGGTGGCGCAGATGCAGGCGGTGTTCATGGACAACTGGGTCAAGGTGTCGGGCGACGTGCTGCACGGGGAGCGCTACTTTCCGCCGATTCCTTCGCTGGGCGAGGGCCGCGCCCAGGTGTTCAGCAGCTCGCCCTCGGGCGGCAGCGAGAGCATGCACCTGATGTACCTGCTGTCGATCGCGGCGGCCACGAAGACCATCGACCTGTCGAGCGCGTACTTCGTGCCCGACGACCTCACGGTGGGCGCGCTGGTGGCCGCCATGAAGCGCGGCGTGCGGCTGCGCATCATCACGCCGGGGCCGATCATCGATTCGCAGACCGTGCGCGGCGCCTCGCGTGCCGCCTGGGGGCCGCTGCTGGAGGCGGGCGCGGAGATCAGCGAATACCAGCCGACCATGTTCCATTGCAAGGTGTTCACGGTCGACGGCCTGCTGGTGTCGGTGGGCTCGACCAATTTCGACAACCGCTCGTTCCGCCTCAACGACGAGGCCAACCTCAACATCTACGACGAGGCCTTCGCCGCCGAGCAGACCGCGCAGTTCGAGGCCGACCTGCGCCAGTCGAAGCGGCTCACGTTCGCGCAATGGAAAGACCGCCCGCTGCACGAGAAGGTGCTGGAGCACCTGTCGTCGCTGCTGTCGTCGCAGCTCTGAGCAGCAGCAGCGGCGGCTAGCTGGCGCGCGGTCGGCAGGCCGCGCGCACGATGCGCGCCGTGGGGTTGGGCTTCATGTCACGGAACAGCACGGGCTTGGGCGCGTCCGTGTAGTCGGCCACGTGGTGCGCCTCGCCCTGCCACAGCGGCTGGATGTAGAAGCGCGCGGCCACGTAGCTGGCGCGGCGCGCCTGGCAGTCGAACACCACGCGCGATTCGTACGAACGGTAGGCAATGCCGTCCCAGTTGAAGCGCGCGGTCGCGCGGTTCACGCGCAGGTTCATTTCCTTGGCGCTCTCCGCGGGTGCGACCCGCGCGGGGTCGACCTGCACGGTGTCGGCCACCTTGTCCTGCGGATCGCCGACCACCGTGAACCAACCAGGCTGCGCGTGGGCCGCGCAGCCGATCATGCCGATTGCCATCAACAGGTGACTCACACGCCTCACGACGAAGACTCCAAGGTGAAAAATTAAGGGTGGGACTCTACAAGCCGGCGCTGCCGCGGACTTGAGAAACATCAATTTACATCGACCGTGCTGCCGTGCGTGTCAGACGGCGCCGAAGACGCATGCTTTCTGCCGCATTCGCCAGACACCAAGCAGACACCAGGCAGACACCAGGCCAACACGGCACACCGTCCTTGGCACACTGGCGCGGTGAACACCTCCCCGAACACCTCCCCGAACCTTTCTCGGAACCTCTCCATTTCCGTGGCGCCCGACCTCAGCGTGTCCGCCATCGCGGTATCGCCGCCGTCGTCCGACACCGCAGAGGCCTGCTATGTGCTGGCGCATGGTGCCGGCGCGGGCATGGCGCACCCGTTCATGCAGGCCGTGGCCGAAGGCCTCGCGCAGCGGCGCATCGCCACGCTGCGCTACCAGTTCCCCTACATGGAGCAGGGCAAGAAGCGCACCGACGCGCCCGCGCTGGCGCACGCCACGGTGCGCGCGGCGGTGGCCTGCGCGTCGGCGCATTTCGGCGGGCTGCGCCTGTTTGCGGGCGGCAAGTCGTTCGGCGGGCGCATGACGTCGCAGGCCCAGGCATTGGCGCCGCTGCCGGGTGTCCAGGGGCTGGTGTTCCTCGGCTTTCCGCTGCACCCCTCGGGCACGCCCGGCGCCGCGGCCGCGCGCGCGGCGCACCTGCAGCAGGTCGATGTGCCCATGCTCTTCGCGCACGGCCCGCGCGACACATTGGCCGAGCCCGCGCCGTTCCACACCGCCGTCGGCGCGCTGGGGCCGCTCGCCACCGTGCTGGAGATCGACGGCGCGGACCATTCCTTCCACGTGCTCAAGCGCAGCGGCCGCACCGACGTGCAGGCGCTGGACGAACTGCTCGACGGCGTGGCCGCGTGGATGCAGGCCTGGCGCATCGGCTGAACTGCGCGTTCGGGCGTTCGGGGGGGGAGGGTTGGGCCAGGGTCGTCCTTCGCCTACGCCCGCTTGCCCGATGGGACGACGCGGCGCGGCCGCGAAGCTTTCAACCATGGGTTTTCGATCAGCAGCGATGCCGATGCACAGCTGCACAGCAGATGCAAGGCAACGCAAGCGCTGAAAGTACCAACCCCGTCCTGTCATGCAGACAGGCAATGAAAGGACCCGACATGGCTTACAACGACGCGACCGTCGACACCCTCAACACCGGCCCCGTGCTCGCCAACGGCGACGTGGTGGACGTCCTGAACGACCTGCTCGAAAACTCCCGCGACGGCGAATACGGCTTCCGTGCCTGCGCCGACGAAGTGAAGAGCCCTGCCGCCAAGCAGCTGTTCGCCAGCCGCGCCGAGCAATGCAAGAAGGCCGAAGCCGAACTCGTCGCGCTGATCAGCGCCTATGGCGGCACGCCGGCCGACGGCGGCACCGCGAGCGGCGCATTGCACCGCGGCTGGGTGCACGTGAAGGGCTCGCTGGGCGCCAACAGCGAGCTGTCGATCCTCGAGTCGTGCGAACGCGGCGAGGACACCGCGGTGGCGCGCTATCGCAAGGCGATGAAGCAGAACCTGCCGACCGACGTGCGCGCGGTGGTGGCCATGCAAGCCGAAGGCGCGCAGCGCAACCATGACCAGATCCGCGACCTGCGCAACGCCGCGCGTGCGCGCGATTGACGCGGTGACTGGCTGACCCCAGGCGCCGCCAGATGCGTGGCGCCCGGTGTCTTCAACCGCCTCACGAAAAGGCCGGGACCTCCCGGCCTTTTTCGCGTGCGCCTTCGCCCGGATAGCGCACGCACTGCAGCGCCTCGAAACCCTTCTGCGTCACGGCCAGCACCTGCACCACGCGAAAGCCCGGCATCTTCGCGAGGTCGGCGGCCGAGGGCGTGATCGCGAGCACCAGGCCCGCGGCGCGCAACCGCAGGACCGCCTCGACATCCTTCGGCGAGGACATGACCAGGGGCAGCCGCGAGGCGGCAATCTGCTTGAGCATTTCGGTGGACATGGTGGCTTCCTTGTTGTTGGTTTGGGCGGCGGTGTTCTGTGGCCCTGGCATCGCGTGGTGCGGGGCGCAGCGGAACATACGGGCCCGCCCGTGCGCGCCGCGTAGGACCGCATCCCCCCGCGCGCAGCCAAAAAGCACATCCGCTTCGCACGCGCCCGGCGCTCCGGGAATTCCCGGATGCCCAGAGCCCCGGGCCGATGGGATAGTTAGTTCGCCCTTCAAACTAACTAATTTCTTACACCGTTGAACGCTGCAGGGCGCACCAACACTGGAGAGACATCGATGCAACTCAAACACACCCTGGCCGCCGTGGCCTTCGGTCTTACGGCTGTGGGCGCGATGGCGCAGACCGTGGTCGGCGTGAGCTGGTCCAACTTCCAGGAAGAACGCTGGAAGACCGACGAGGCGGCCATCAAGGCCCAGCTCGAGAAGCTCGGCGCCAAGTACATCAGCGCCGATGCGGGCGGCTCGCCCGAGAAGCAGCTCGGCGACATCGAGGGGCTGATGTCCAAGGGCGCGAAGGCGCTCATCGTGCTGGCGATGGACAAGGACGCGATCCTGCCCGCCGTCACCAAGGCCACGCGCCAGAAGGTGCCCGTGGTGGCTTATGACCGCCTGATCGAAGCGCCGGGCGTCTTCTACATCACCTTCGACAACGTCGAGGTCGGCCGCATGGAAGCGCGCGAGGTGCTCAAGGTCAAGCCCAAGGGCAACTACGTGATCATCAAGGGCTCGCCGAGCGACCCCAACGCCGACTTCCTGCGCGCGGGCCAGCAGGAGGTGCTTGCCGACGCCGTGAAGAAGGGCGACATCAAGATCGTGGGCGACGAATACACCGAAGGCTGGAAGCCCGAGGTCGCGCAGAAGAACATGGAGCAGATCCTCACCAAGAACGGCAACAAGGTCGACGCGGTGGTGGCGGCCAACGACGGCACGGCCGGCGGCGCGGTGGCGGCGCTCACGGCCAAGGGCCTGCGCGGCATTCCGGTGTCGGGCCAGGACGCCGACTTCGCGGCGCTCAACCGCATCGCGCTCGGCACGCAGACCGCGACCATCTTCAAGGACTCGCGCGAACTGGGCCGCGAAGCCGCCATCGCGGCCGTCGCCATGTCGCAGGGCAAGCCGGTCGACAAGGCCGCGACCTGGGCCAGCGGCCCGAAGAAGGTCTCGCTGCAATCCCGCCTGCTCACGCCCGTGCCGGTCACGCGCGACAACCTCGACGTGGTGGTCAAGGCCGGCTGGATCAAGAAGGACGAGCTCTGCAAGGGCGTGACCGGCGCGAGCGCGCCCGCGGCCTGCAAGTAACGCAACGGCGGGCGCGGGCGGCACCGGCCGGCGCGCCCGCCCCGGTGCTTCCCGCACGCCTTCGGGCACTTCTTTGCGTATCTCTTTCGCGTCGTTCGACGCATCTTCCCGCGCCCCGCAGTCCACGGCCGGCCCCTTGCGGAGCCGGGCGCCGGACGGTCGCGCACCCGCAGTCCTGAGAGGGTTCGAAAAATGAGCGATCCAACACCGGGTTGGTGGCGCCGCACGGGCATCGACCTGCGGCTGATCCTGATGTGCTTGCTGCTGGTCGTCATGGCGGTGGTGTTCAGCGTCATGTCGGACGGCGTGTTCCTCTCGCCCGAGAACCTCTACAACGTCGCGCAGCAGACGGCCGTGGTCGGCATCGTGTCGACCGTCATGGTGCTGATCATCGTGGCACGCCACATCGACCTGTCGGTCGGCTCGGTGATGGGCTTCGTGGGCGTGCTCATCGCCTACCTGCAGTACACCTCGGGCTGGTCGTGGCCCACGGCCTGCCTCGCGGGGCTCGCGGTGGCGCTGCTGGTGTCCATCTACCAGGGCTGGCTCACGGCGATGCTGGGCGTGCCGTCGTTCGTGGTCACGCTGGGCGGCCTCATGTCGTTCCGCGGCGCGGCCTTCCTGGTGGCCGACGGCAAGACGCAGCCGGTGAACGACGAGTTCTTCCAGCGCCTGGGCGGCGGCTACGACGGCGGCATCGGCGTCACCGCGAGCTGGGTGATCGCGGGTCTGGTGGCGCTGGTGCTGTTCGCGCGCATGGTCCAGAAGCGCCGCGCGCGCGCCCGCCACGAGATGCCCAACGAGCCGCTGTGGCTCGAGCTGCTGCTCACGGCGGTGCCGGCGGCGGTGGTGATCGGCTTCGCGGCGGTCATGAACCACTACAAGATCGATTCGAAGGACGCGCCGCAGGGCATCCCGATCCCGGTGCTCATCTGGGCGGCGGTGGCCATCGTGCTGTCGTTCATCGTGCACCGCACGCGCTTCGGCCGCTACATCTTCGCGATGGGCGGCAACCCCGACGCAGCGGCGCTGGTGGGCATTCCGGTCAAGCGCGTCACGCTGATGCTGTTCGCGCTGCTGGCGGTGCTGGTGACCATCGCGGCCATCGTGTCGATCGCGCGGCTCAACGCGGGCACCAACTCGCTGGGCAACGGCATGGAGCTGTACGTGATCGCGGCGGCCGTCATCGGCGGCACGGCGCTGGCGGGCGGCAGCGGCTCGATCTTCGGCTCGGTGCTGGGCGCGCTCATCATGCAGTCGCTGGACAGCGGCATGCTGCTGCTGGACGTGCCCATCGGCAAGCGCATGGTCATCATCGGCCAGGTGCTGATCGTGGCCGTGGTGTTCGACGTGCTGTACCGGCGCAAGTTCGGGGAGAACTGACATGGCCACCGACAACCTCAGGAACACAGACGCCTCCAGGCCGCTGGTCGAGCTGAAGGACATCCGCAAGTCCTTCGGCGGCGTCAAGGCCGTGGACGGCGTGAGCGTGAACCTCTACCCCGGCGAAGTGGTCGCGCTGCTGGGCCACAACGGCGCGGGCAAGTCCACGCTGATGAAGATGCTCGCGGGCGCCTACCCCATCGACGCGGGCGACACGCTCATCGCGGGCGAGAAGGTCAACATCCGCACGCCCGCCGAAGCGCAGGCGCAGGGCATCGAGACCATCTACCAGACGCTGGCGCTGGCCGACAACCTCGACTCGGTGGCCAACCTGTTCCTGGGCCGCGAGAAGATGACGGCCTGGAACACACTGGACGACCACTTCATGGAAGTGCAGGCGCGCAAGGTGTTCCAGCGCCTGAACAAGAACTTCAGCAACATCCGCATCCCGGTGCGGCGCCTTTCGGGTGGGCAGCGGCAGGTGGTGGCCATTTCGCGCGCGCTGTATTTCAACGCGCGCATCCTCATCATGGACGAGCCCTGCGCGGCGCTGGGCCCCGAGGAAACCGCGATGGTCGGGCGCCTGGTGAAGCAGCTGAAGGACGACGGCGTGGGCATCTTCCTGATCACGCACGACATGCCCGACGTGTTCTCGCTGAGCGACCGGCTCGCGGTGATGAAGAACGGCAAGCTGGTGGGCACCTACCGCACCGCGGACGTGACCGAGGACGAAGTGCTCGGAATGATCATTGCGGGCAAGCGGCCCGAGGGCAAGGCGCAGGCGCCGCACGCCATCACCGCGGCCACTGGCGCCACTGGCGCCACTGGCGCCACTGTCACTGCCACGGCCTGACGTGACGACCATCGGCGACCAGCAGCTGCTCAAGCGCATGAACCGCAGCGTGCTGCTGCGCCTGCTGCGCGCGCAGCCCGGCCTCTCGCGCGCGCGCCTGGCCGCCGAGAGCGGCCTCACCAAGTCGACCGTGAGCCTGCTGGTGCGCGAGCTGATCGACGAAGACTGGCTCAGCGAAGGCGGCACCGCGGTGGCCGACGGGCTCGGCCGGCCGTCGACGCCGCTGCGGATCAACGTCGGCGTGCGTGCGCTCATGGGCGTGGAGATCGCCGTCGAGACGGTGCGCCTGGTGTGCGTGTCGCTGCAGGGCGAGGTGCTGTATGCGGACACGCATGCGCTCACCGACGGCTCGCCGGCCGGCGTGTGTGCGCAGGTGGCGCGCATGGCCGCCGCCGCCAACGCGCAACTCAAGAAGGGCGGGCTGCGCGTGTCGAGCATCGGCGTGTGCGTGCCCGGCGCGGTGGACGACTGCACCGGCGTCGTGCGCTTCGCGCCCAATCTCGGCTGGCGCAACGTGAGCCTGCTGCCGGCGCTCGAAGAGGCCTTTGCCGCCGTCGGCCTGCCGGGCGTCACGGTGCAGTTGCAGAACGATGCCGATGCGGCCGTGCTCGGCGAGTACGAGTTCGTCGCGAGCGAATACAAGCTCGCTGCCAATGAAAACAAGCTCGCCTCCAATGAAAATAAGCTCGCCTCCGGCGAGGGCGAAGACCCTCTGATCTTCGTCAACTGCGACGTGGGCGTGGGCGCCGGCGTGGTGCTGAACGACCGGCTCTTCACGGGCGCGCAAGGCATGGCCGGCGAGATCGGCCACACCATCCTCGAGCTCGACGGGCCGCTGTGTTCGTGCGGGCGGCGCGGTTGCGCCGAGGCCTTCTTCGGTTCGCGCGTGCTGGAGCGCGAGGGCGCCGACACGCAGCGCGCCGCCGCGTTCTTCGGCGTGCTGCTGCAGAACCTGTGGGTCACTTTCAATCCACGCGCCATCGTGCTCGGCGGCAAGGCCTGCGCCGAGCACCGCGGCTTTGCGCAGGCCGCGTTCGAGAGCGTCAAGCGCCATGCCGACGGCGCGGGCATGCCCGCGCCCGCCCTGCGCACCGCGCGCTACGACGAGCTGGCGCCCGCCGTGGGCGCGGCGGCATTGGCGTTGCACGAGTACCTGCGGCCGCTGCAGCCCGACGCGAAGGCGCGCCGCGCGCGGGCGTTGGCGCGCGCGGTGGCCTGAGCCGGCCCGGGCCTGGCCGGTCAGCTCGGCGCGGCTTCTTCGGCGTCGGCCTCGCCGTCGCTCCATGCACGCAGGCGCCGGTACAGCGTGCCGCGCGACACGCGCAGCTGCCGCGCCGCCTGCGACACGTTGCCGCCGTGCGCGGCAAGCGTCTCCTCGATCAGCTTGCGGCTGTGCTCGCTCAGCGTTTCCGCATGCGGCGCGGGGCCGCTCCCGTCCGCGGGCGCACCGGCGTCGAGGGCAGGCGCGTCCGCATGGCGTTCGATGGCGATAGGCGCCGCCTCCGCGGGCACCGCCACCGCATGCCGGAAGTCCGTGCCGTCGGGGCTCTTCAGGTGCGCCTGCACCCACACGCCCAGGCCGCTCGCAAGCCGCAGCGGTTGCGCCGCCTCGCGCCGCCCGAGCCGCAGCAGGCTGGCAAGGTCGTGGCCCAGCAGGCACTCGACGTCGCGCTCGTCCGCCGCCTCGGGCAGCCGCCCCAGCAACCGCGCGCCGGCGTTGTTGAGCCACGCGATGGTGCCGTCGGGCGCGATGCCCGCGAGCGCCTCCAGCGGCGTGCCCAGCAGCGTGGGGCTGGCCTGGAAGCGCAGGATCAGGTGGTCGCGCGACTGCGCCTGCAGCAGCCGGTTCTCGATGGTGGTGGCATAGAGCGCCACCATCGACGCCGCATCGAAGCCGAAGCGCCGCGCCTCCACCGTGAGGTCGAGCACGCCGGCCAGCTCGCCCGTCACGCCGCGGATCGGCGCGGCCGCGCATTGCATGTGGCACAGCACGTCGAAGTAGTGCTCGGCGCCGTCGACGGTGCAGGCCTGCCCGGTGGACGCCACGATGCCCGGCGCCGTGGTGCCGACCACCTGCTCGGAGATGTTCACGCCCACGCGCGCGGTCTTGCGCAGCACCGGCTGGTGCGCGGCGGCGGGCTGGTGGGTGACGTGCACCAGCACGCCGTCGCTGTCGGTGAGGATCACGCGGCAGTCGGTGCCCGCGAGCGCGTGCTCCATCTGCACCAGCTCCTTGCGCGCCACCTCGAGCAGCTCGCGGTTGCGCGCCAGCGTGGCGTGCAGCCGGCTCGGCGTGACCGTGTCGAAGGGCACGATGCGCTGGCGGTCGGCATGCGTGCGGCTGCAGCGCATCCACGACTGGATCACCGCCTCGCCGATGAGGCCCGAGGGGCGCACGCCTTCCTCGAAGAACTGCTGCCGCGCGAGCGCCACGCGCTGCGCGGGCGTGCTGGCGAAGAGCTGGCGCGGCGCATCCGGCGTGCCGATTCTGTCGAGGGTCATGGGTTCGTTGCCTCCCTGCGTGGGGTCGGGGGTCGGGACCAACGCTGAATGTGTTCCGCAATGGAACAGCATCGGACTGGGGAAATCCCCAAGATGAACGCGAAGCCCGTGCGGAAGATCCTTGCGGCACAAAGGAGACCTGCGATGACAAAAACACACTCCGGGCTGCGGATGCTCGCCGGCGCATTGTTGTGCCTGGGCGTATCGACCGCGGCCACGGCCCAGAACGCACCAGGCGCACCAGGCGCACAAGATCGCGCGGCGGCCGCGGCGAAACGCGTCGACGGCAACTTCATCCGCGCCAACGCGGCGCAGAAGACGCCCGACTGGCCCAGCATCGGCCTGGACTATTCGGAGTCGCGTTTCAGCAAGCTCGACCAGGTCAACGCCGGCAACGTGAAGCAGCTGGGCCTGGTCTGGTCGTACAACCTCGAGTCGACGCGCGGCGTGGAAGCCACGCCGCTGGTGGTGGACGGCATCATGTACGTCACCGCCTCGTGGAGCGTGGTGCACGCGATCGACACGCGCACCGGCCAGAAGCTGTGGACCTTCGACCCCGAGGTCGACAAGTCCAAGGGCTTCAAGGGCTGCTGCGACGTGGTGAACCGCGGCGTGGCGCTGTACGAGGGCAAGGTCTACGTGGCGGCCTACGACGGCCGCCTGATCGCGCTCGACGCGGCCACCGGCCAGAAGGTCTGGGAGAAGGACACGCTCGCGGGCCAGAAGGGCAGCTACACCATCACCGGCGCGCCGCGCGTGTTCAAGGGCAAGGTCATCATCGGCAACGGCGGCGCCGAGTACGGCGTGCGCGGCTTCGTCACCGCCTACGACGCGAAGACCGGCGACCAGAAGTGGCGCTGGTTCGTGGTGCCGGGCGACCCGGCCAAGCCCTTCGAGGACGCTTCCATGGCCAAGGCCGCCAAGACCTGGGACCCCGGCAGCAAGTACTGGGAAGCCGGCGGCGGCGGCACCGCGTGGGACAGCTTCGCCTTCGACCCCGAGCTCAACCTGATGTACGTGGGCACCGGCAACGGCTCGCCGTGGTCGCACAAGGCGCGCAGCCCCAAGGGCGGCGACAACCTCTACCTGGGCTCGGTGGTGGCGCTCGACCCCGACACCGGCAAGTACAAGTGGCACTACCAGGAGACGCCCGGCGACAACTGGGACTACACCTCCACGCAGTCGATGATCCTGGCCGACGTGAAGGTCGCGGGCAAGGCGCGCAAGGTGCTGCTGCACGCGCCGAAGAACGGCTTCTTCTTCGTGATCGACCGCACCAACGGCAAGTTCATCTCGGCGAAGAACTTCACCGAGGTGAACTGGGCCACGGGCTACGACAAGAACGGCCGGCCCATCGAGGTCGCGTCCGCGCGCGACGGCACCAAGCCCAACGACGCCATTCCGGGCCCGTTCGGCGCGCACAACTGGCACCCGATGTCGTTCAACCCGCAGACCGGCCTGGCCTACCTGCCCTCGCAGCACGTGCCGATCAACCTGATGGACGACAAGGACTGGAAGTTCAACGAGGACGTGCCGGGCCGCCCGCACGCGGGCCTGGGCTGGAACCTGGCCAAGTTCGCCAACGTGGAGCCGCCGAAGAGCAAGCCCTCGGGCCGCCTCGTCGCCTGGGACCCGGTGGCGCAAAAGGAGGCGTGGGGCGTGGACTACGTGTCGCCGTGGAACGGCGGCACGCTCAGCACGGCGGGCAACCTGGTGTTCCAGGGCACGGCCGACGGCCGCCTGCTGGCCTACAACGCGAAGACCGGCGAGAAGCTCTGGGAAACGCCCACCGGCACCGGCGTGGTGGCGGCGCCCTCGACCTACATGGTGGACGGCAAGCAGTACGTGTCGGTGGCCGTGGGCTGGGGCGGCGTGTACGGCCTGGCGCAGCGCGCCACCGAGAAGCAGGGGCCGGGCACGGTCTACACCTTCGCGGTGGGCGGCACGGCCAAGATGCCCGACTTCGTGGAGTACCGCATGGCCAAGCTGGTGCAGGGCGTGAAGTACGACCCCGCCAAGGTCCAGGCCGGCACCATGCTCTACGTGAGCAACTGCGTGTTCTGCCACGGCGTGCCGGGCGTGGACCGCGGCGGCAACATTCCCAACCTCGGTTACCTGGACGCGGCCTACATCGAGAACCTCGACAAGTTCATCCTGAAGGGCCCGGCCATGGCGCGCGGCATGCCGGACTTCACCGGCAAGCTCTCGGGCGACGACATCGAGAGCATCAAGGCCTTCATCCAGGGGACGGCGGACGCCGTCCGGCCGAAGTAGCCGGCAGCCTGAAAAAAGGGGAGGGCGCTTGCGCCCCTTGCCCTTGCCTTGCTTATCGGCCGCCGTACCAGTACGGCGTGCTGGCGGCCCAGGTCGACTTCGGGTAGTTCGCGTGCAGGGCCTGCAGGCCCTTGCGCGACCAGTCGCCCACCGTCTTGTCGGGGCAGGTGTAGCGCGCCATCTTCACCGCCACCGAGAGCGCCTGCGGCACCAGCGCGTCGGCCTTGTCGCGCTGCATCAGCGCCAGGCTTTCCTGCGTGAAGTAGACCGAGTCCTGCGGCACGCTGCGCAGCCGCGCCACCAGCGCGGCCTGCTGCTTGCGCTCGGCCTGCGGCACGAAGGCGGGCATCTCGAAATCGGCGGCGCCGGCCGCCTGCGGGCCCGAGGTCTGCACGCCCAGCGGGCTGCACCACTTGCCGTAGGTGCCGGGCGTGGTGCCGCGCTGCGCGGCCACGTCCTGCGCGGGCCGCAGCGGCGTGGGGCGGATGTCCCAGCCGGCGTTGGGCCAGTGCGGCGGCTGCAGCGTCTCGGTGGTGCTGACCATGCGCTCCAGCAGCAGGCGGTGCCACGCGGCGGTGTCGGTGGCCGCCAGCGAGACCGAGCGGCGGATGCCCGCGAGGGTGTCGGGCCCCTTGACCGATGCGGCCGGCGCGGTCGGCGCGGTCGGCGCGGAGGCCACGCGCAGCTGCGCGGCGCGGCGCGCGGTGGCGTAGTCCTCGGCCAGCACGGCGCGCGTCCATGCGGTTTCCAGCAGCGTGTCGCGCAGCGCGGGCGACAGCGCCGGGTCGGCGGCCAGGCGCAGCCACATCGCGAGCGGCGCGCGCGTGTTCAGGAAGCGCACCACGTCGTCGTCGAACGCGCTGGCCAGCGGCACGGCGCTGGGCTTGGCCTCCATCGCCTCGGGGTCGCTGTGCGCGACCACGGGGCGGATCGCGAGGCGGCGCCACTCTTCTTCCGACGCGGCGGTGGGCAGCAGCAGCGCCTTCACCAGGTTCTGGCCCGAGAGGCTGTGCGCGATCAGCGGCGAATCGGCCGTGCCGGCGACCAGCTCGCGCGCCTCCTTGAAGCGGCCCTGCGCGAACAGGCGTTGCGCCCGCAGCTGCGTGGCGGCGAAGCGCGCGGGGTGGTCTTCGGGCACGGCGGCCAGCGCGGCCTGCAGCTCGGCCTCGCGCTTGTCGTCGGCGGTCGTGGCCGCGGGCACCAGGCTCGCGGCGGCCATGAGCCAGGCGAGGTCGTGCGTGCGCTGGTAGCTGCTCCAGCTGAACTTTTCTCGCCACTTGTCTTGCGCCGTGAGGCCGCCCGAGGGGCCGTCGAAGCCGCGTACCGTGCTGAGCCACTGCACCAGGTCCGGCTTCTGCTCGGGGCCGACGTACGCGCAGCCCGCAATGGCGCAAGAGCGGAACTCGTGGTTCAGCAACAGCAGCCTGGCGGCGGCCACGTCGGGCGCGCCCATCGTCTTCAGGCCGTCGGCCAGGCGCTGCAGCCGCGTGCCGGGCGTCAGGTGGCGGATGCGCAGCGACTCGGCCAGCCGGTGCACCGACGCGTGCAGCGCCTGCAGGCGCGGGTTCTTCAGCAGCGGCAGCGCGATGGCGTCGACCGCTTGGGTGAGCTCGGCCTGCTGCTTGAGCGCCTCGGGGCTTTCCTTGCCGGGGCCGTCGCGCTCCGAGTACGAAGGCTCCCCGCCCGGGTTCTGGCGTGCGAGCACGCGCAGCCGCATGTAGGCGGCAAGGTCGCGCCAGGGGCTGGCCTTGTCGCTGGCGATGGCGTCGAAGGCGGTGTCGGCGCCGTCGAGGTCGCCGGCATAGAAGCGCTGCGCGGCCAACTGGTAGGCGTGGTCGGCCTTGAGCCAGGCGGGGGCGCGCTCCGGCAGCGCGGGCAGGGCGGACGGGGCGGATGGCTTGGCAGCGGCCTTCTCGTCGCAGGTGTCGAACACGGCGTCCTGCACTTGCAGCCAGTGCAGCACGAAGGGGCCGGCGGCCTTGTCGCCGCCCGCGCGTTCCATGCGCTCGGCCAGCGTCTTCGCGGCGTTGCGGAAGGCGTCGCCGTAGAAGCAGTTGGGGCTCGCCTGGAGGCTGTCGGCGTTCCATTGCGGCGTTTGCTGCGAGGGCGGCGTGGCGGGCTTGGCCGGCGCGGGCAGCGGATGCCCCAGCTTCGCGTAGGCCTCGCTGCGCGCCTGGCGCCAGACGGTCCAGGCGGTGTCGGTGTCGTCCATGCCGTTGTCCTCGCGCGGCAGCTTCTCCAGCAGGTCGGAGAAGGCGCGCACCGCCTCGGGCGAGAACGACTGCCCGTGCAGGCGCCAGTACCAGAGCACCTGGTAGGGCACGAGGTAGTCGGTGTAGTAGCCGGCCGGCCGCTCGATGAACTCGCGCACCGGCTGGTCGGGCCGGGTGGTGGCGAAGAACAGGTCCACGGGGTCGTAGCCGCCGCTGGCCTGCGCCGCGGCGGCGCCGAGCGATGCGGCCAGCGTGAGCAGCCTGAAGCCGGCGCGCAGCGCGCGGGCGGTGATGGGTGAGTTCATTGGTTCGCGTCCGTGGTGTCGATCTTCTTGAAGTCTTCGTTCTTCCACGTGCCCGTGTGGAACACGTAGCGCCGCTTCACGCCGCCCCGCACGGGCCACGGTTCGCCCAGCAGCAGGCCCGCCGCGTCGCGGCAGGCCGGCACCGTGGCCGCGCCCGTGGCCTGCAGCCGCTGGCGGATGCGCGCGGCGTCCGCCCCCATGCGGAAGTACATCGGCACCACCTCGTCGAGCAGCCCGGCCGGCAGCCACGGGTCGCCCATGCACCACGAGGCCAGCGCCGTGGCCGACAGCCGCACTCCGCGCTCGCGCAGCGGCTGCAGCCGCTCGAGCAGCGCGGCGTAGGCCTCGCGCTGGCTGCGGCGCGCCTCGAAGTCCAGCTGCACCCAGCCCGAGCGGCTGTGCGCCGCGGCGTGTTCCAGTGCCGCGGCAATGGCCTGCTGCTGCGCCTCGTCGACGGGCGAGGGCGCGAGGTTGTCGAGCGTGACGTGCACCACCGGCACCACGGTGACGCCCGGCGCGATGCGCAGCGGCCACTGGCGCCAGCTCGTGCGGGCCTGGTCGCCGCTCAGCCGCACCGTGGCATGCAGGTAGGCGATGCCCACGCCGGCGGGCGGCGAAGAAAAGAGCTGGGGCCGGTCCCACATCCACAGCAGCGTCTGCGGCGTCGTCTGCGATGTCATCGCGCCCGGCTCCCGGGCCATGCCGTCATGCGCGAACAGGGCCAGCAAGGCCAGCACAGGCGGGGTGCCGCGAAGACTGCCGCGAAGACGCATGGAAGAAGAGCGAGGGGGTGGGCGTGGAAGAAAGCCCGGCGAGCATAAACAAAAAAGCCGCCTGGCCCCGGGGGGGCTCAGGCGGCCTTGCGGCTGCTTCGCTGCTGTCTGGCAGGCGCGGTGATCAGTCGGCGTACACGCCGGCGGACTTGATGATCGGGCCCCACTTCGCGATTTCGGCCGCGACGAACTTCTTGTGCTCGGCCGGCTCGGTGCGCTTGTCGGTGGTGATCACCGCGCCCAGCGCTTCTTCACGCTTGATGAAGCCCGGGTCCTTCATGGCCGCGAGGATGGCTTCGTTGAGCTTCTTCAGCACCGGCGCGGGCGTGCCCTTGGGGGCGTACACGCCGTGCCAGATCGACACTTCGAAGCCCTTCACGCCCGACTCGTCCAGTGTCGGCAGGTCCTTCAGGGCCGGCGTGGTCAGGCGCTTGGCCGTGGTCACGGCATAGGCCTTGACCTTCTTGGCCTCGATCTGCGAGGTGGTGTTGGTGGTCTGGTCGCACAGCAGGTCGATCTGGCCGCCCAGCAGGTCGGCGATGGCCGGTGCCGTGCCCTTGTACGGCACGGGCGTCATCTCGACCTTCAGCGCGCTCTGGAACAGCAGGCCGCACAGGTGCGACGCGGCGCCCAGGCCGGCGTTGCCCAGGTTGATCTTGCCCTTGTTGGCGGCGATCCAGGCCGTCAGTTCCTTGTAGTTGTTGGCCGGCAGCGTGGGCTTGCCGATCAGCGTCATGGGCACCTCGTTGACCATGCCCAGGTACTCGAAGTCGGTCTCGACGTTGAAGGGCAGCTTGCGGTACAGCGCGGGCATGGTGGACATGCCGATGTGGTTCAGCAGCAGCGTGTAGCCGTCCGGGTTGGCGCGCGCCACCTTGGCGGTGCCGATGGAACTGCCCGCGCCGGCGGTGTTGTCCACCACGATCGTGGTGCCGAGCGTCTTCTGCATGGCTTCGGCGAGGTCGCGCGCCACACGGTCGGTCGGGCCGCCGGCCGCGAAAGGCACCACGAGCGTGACGGTCTTGCCCGCGGGGAAGTCCTGGGCGTGAGCACCGACAGCTGCGGCGGCAATCGCCGCGAGGGCGAACAGTTTCTTCATGTCGTCTCCGATTTCTGTGACAGGGGTAAAAAGGCCGCGATCTTATCGGCTGACCAGGGCCTGACCTATACCGAATAGCCCTTAGGCGGTCATCGAAATACGCACCTTGCTGGGGCATGATGCAGCGCTGCAAGGCGCGCCGGAGGGGCGCGAAGAACAACCACAAACCAGGCGGTCTTCCAGGCCGCACCGAGGAGGAATTTCCAATGGATCCATGGGTCTATCCGCGCGAGCGCTGGCTCGGCAACATCACACTGGGGCTCGGCCTGCTGGTCTGGCTGCTGCTGATCGTCGGCACGCTGGGCATTGCGCTGGTCTACGTGCTGCTGGGCTTCATCGGCTACGTGTTCGCGCAGTCGGCTGTCATCGCCTGGATCAAGGGCACGGGCGTGAAGCTCTCGCCCACCCAGCTGCCCGAGCTGCATGCGCGCTTCGAGGCCTGCTGCGGCTTCCTCGGCATCGAGAAGCCGCCCGAGGCCTACCTGCTGCACGGCGACGGCATGTTCAACGCCTTTGCCACGCGCTTCTTCGGGCGCAATTTCGTGGTGCTGCTGTCCGACGTGGTCGACGCCATGGAACGCCAGCCCGACGGCGTGAACTTCTACATCGGCCACGAGCTCGGCCACATCCGGCGCGGCCACCTCACGGGCCACATCTGGCGCGCCCCGGTGCTGTGGCTGCCGTTGCTGGGCGCGGCCTATGCGCGCGCCAAGGAATACACCTGCGACCTGCACGGCGAGGCCTGCTGCGAGGAGCCCGACTCCGCGCCGCGCGCCCTGGTGGCGCTGGCCGCCGGCGCGCAGCAGTGGCGCAACGTCAACCTGCAGGCCTACGCCGCGCAGTCGGCGGGCAACAGCGGCTTCTGGGCGTCGTTCCACGAGCTGATCGCCGGTTACCCGTGGCTTACCAAGCGCGTGGCGCGCGTGCTCGATGCGAACGCGAAGCTGCCCAGCCGCAACCCGCTGGCCTACCTGCTCGCGATCTTCGTGCCCTACACCGGGCGCGCGGGCGGCGGCGCCCTGGGCGCGATGATCACCGTGGCCGTCATCGGCGTGCTGGCCGCCGTGGCCATTCCGGCCTACCAGGACTACACCAGCCGCGCGGCCGTCGCACAGGCCTGGAGCGAAGGCGCCGCGGTGCGCGAGGCGCTCGGCAACTACTACACCGAGAAGGAAGAGATTCCCGCGTCGCTGGAGGCCGCGCGCGTGCCCGACACGCTGCCCGGCGGCGCCACGCTCACGCTCGATGCGCAGAGCATGGTGGTGGAGGCCA
Source organism: Variovorax sp. OK212 (assembly GCF_900112425.1). GTDB lineage: Bacteria > Pseudomonadota > Gammaproteobacteria > Burkholderiales > Burkholderiaceae_C > Variovorax. Next base: position 474,783 of record NZ_FOLP01000005.1, read on the forward strand.
GCCTGCCGAAGCGCGGCGGCATGAAAGGCATGGGCGCCACGATGGGCACGCTGCGCATGGAACCCTCGGAGGGCGACAACGGCATCACGTGGCACTGCGTGGCGGGCGACGATCTGCCGGAGAAGACGCTGCCCAGGAGCTGCCGCAAGTAACGCGGCTTCCGCGCGCAAACATATGTGCCATGCCGGCCATGCCGGCCATGTCTGCCGTGTTGGTACCCGATGAACAAGGCCGGCAAGTCGTAAGGGAAGTTTGCCGCCCGTCGACTTGTCCGACAGGCGGACCCGGCGCCGGACGATGCGGCGGGCCGCGCGGCCTTCTACGGTGAAGCATTGAACAACCTCGAAGGAGTGCTTTCACATGCCCACCACTGTCTCTTCGCTCGACGGAATGAAGGTCGCGATCCTGGTCTCGGACGGCTTCGAACAGGTCGAGCTGACCGAGCCGCGCAAGGCGCTCGACCTGGCGGGCGCACAGACACGCATCGTCTCGCCCGTCGAAGGCGCCGTGCGTGGCTGGCATCACCATGACCCGGCCGACAGCTTCGCGGTCGATGTGCCGTTGGACAGCGCCTGCGCCGACGACTTCGACGCGCTGCTGCTGCCCGGTGGCGTGGTGAATCCCGATGCGTTGCGCATCGACGAGAAGGCCGTCGGCTTCGTGCGCGCCTTCCTGGAAGCCGGCAAGCCCATTGCGGCGATCTGCCACGGGCCGTGGACGCTCATCGACGCGGGCGGCGTCAAGGGCCGCAAGATGACGTCGTGGCCTTCGCTGCGCGCGGACCTGAAGAACGCGGGCGCCAAGTGGAGCGACCAGGAAGTGGTGGTCGACCACGGGCTCGTCACGAGCCGCAAGCCCGACGACCTGCCGGCCTTCAACCGCGAGATGACGAAGCTGTTCGAAGTGGCTTACGAGTCGGAGCTTCAGTAGCAGCAGCAGCGAGCGCACCGGGCCCGGGCCCGGTGTAGCGGGCACGGGGTCGGATCAGCTGCCCCGTTGCCTGCTGCTCCAGCACATGCGCGGTCCAGCCCACGGTGCGCGCCAGCGCGAACAGCGTGAGCGGCGCGCCGGCCGGCAGCTTGTGCACCGCGGCCAGGGCGGCCAACGCAAAGTCGATGTTCACGGCCTCGCCCAGCAACCGGCTGCCCACGTCCCGCAGCTCCTCGAAGGCCGGCGGCAGGCCGATGCCTTCCAGCAGCGCGTGGCAACGCACGTCGCCATTCGGATAGAGCGGATGGCCGAAGGCCGCCAGCGGGCGGTCGTGCGCGAGCCATTCGCGCACGGCGGCGTCGGTGCCGATGGCGGCTGCGTTGCGCATCAGCGCCTGCACCGCGGCCGAGGCGCCGCCGTGCAGCGGCCCCGTCAATGTCGAGAGACCCGTGAGCAGGCAGGCCGCGACCGACGCGCCGGTGGAGGCCGTCACGCGCGCCGCGAAGGTCGATGCATTGAGTTCGTGGTCGGCCAGCAGCACCAGCGCGCGGCGCAGGTGGTCCGCCGCGCGCGGACGCCGCCATGCCGATGCCAGGCGCATGTGCAGCGGCATCGCACGCGCCGGCGGTGCAGGTGCAGGCCCCAGCAATGCATCGGCCAGCGTGCCGATCACGTCCGCCGCCTCGGCTTGCAGCACCGCGCGCGAGCGGCCGCGTGAAGGCAGGTCGGTGGCGGCGCGTGCGGCGAGCGCGAGCAGGCCCGCTTGCAGCGGCACGGCGTCCGTGTGCGCGACGGCCGCCGGCATGGCCGCGGCAAAGCATGGCGTCGCGCTCTCCCAAAGCAGGCCCGCCACCTCTTCCAGCGTGGCGTGCGCGGCCAGCGCGCAGGCGTCCTGCCCCCGGTAGAGCAAGCGCCCCTCCGCCACCGTCGACACGCCGGAGGCCAGCACCGGCTCGCCCCACTGGATCGCCTCGCTCGCCACCGCCTCGCTGCTGCGCCGGCCGCGCGCGCGTGCCGCGATGCGCTGCACGTCGTCGCGGTGGTAGAGGCTGCGGCGCGGGTCCGTCGCGTCGGGCTTGGCGCGGATGCGGCCGCGGCTCACGCTCGCGTACAGCGTCTGCGGGCGGACCTGCATCAGTTCGAGGGCGTCGGCCGCCGGGAGCCACAGCGGGCCTTTGGTTGCAGTCATGTTGACAGAATAAATCAAGATTGACGTCAATACCTGCGTGGCCAGAATCGGCTTCATCGTGACAACCCTGGAGCAAAGACGATGAACAACGATGACGACGGCAGCCTCGAAGGCGTGGTGGCCGCGCACACCGTGCTGTCCGAGGTGGACGGCGCGGCCGGGCGGCTGGTGATCCGCGGCCATGCGCTCGACGAGATCGCGCAGCGCTGGCGCTATGAAGACGTGGTGGCGCTGCTGTTCGAAGGCTTCTTCGACACATGGCCCCAGGCCGACGGCCTGTGCGCCGCCATCGGCCGCGCGCGCCGCGAGGCCTTCGAGCGCCTGCAGCCCAACGACGATGCGCTGCTGCGCCGCCTGCCGCCCATCGAGGCCGTGCGCGCATTGCTCGCGCGCCTGCCCGACGGCGACGACCTGCCGACCGCGCTGCGCCTGGTGGCCGCGCCCGCCGTGTACACCGCCGCCGTCATGCGCTGGCGGCTGGGCGTGCAGGCGCTCGCGCCCGACGAGACCCTGCCGCACGCCGCCGACATGCTGCGCATGCTGCACGGCCGCACCCCCACGGCCGCGCAGGGTGCGGCGCTCGACACCTACCTCGTCACCGTGTGCGACCACGGCCTGAACGCCTCGACCTTTGCCGCGCGCGTGGTCGCGTCGACCGGCGCGGGGCTCGCGTCGGCGGTGCTCGCCGGCATCAGCGCACTCAAGGGGCCGCTGCACGGCGGCGCGCCCGGGCCGGTGCTCGACGCGCTCGACGCCATCGGCACCGCCGCCAATGCGCGCGCCTGGCTCGAGGAGGCGGTGGCCGACGGCCAGCGCCTGATGGGCTTCGGCCACCGCATCTACCGCGTGCGCGACCCGCGCGCCGATGCGCTGAAGGGCGCGCTGCGCCGGCTCGGCGCCGAAGGCAGTGTCGACGCCGGGCGCCTCGCGCTGGCCGAGGCGGCCGAGCAGGCCGCGCTTGCGATCCTGCGCGAGAAGAAGCCCGGCCGCGCGCTGGAGACCAACGTCGAGTTCTATACCGCGCTGCTGCTCGAGGCGCTGGGTTTCGGGCGCGAGAGCTTCACCTGCGTGTTCGCGGCGGGCCGCGTGGGCGGCTGGCTGGCGCACGCGCGCGAGCAGGTGCGCAAGGGGCGGCTGATCCGGCCGCAGTCGGTGTACGTCGGGCCCGCGCCGAAAGAGGCCGCGGCCCCCGTGACCCTCCAGACGCCCGAACCCGTACTCGCGCACTGAACCTACACGGCGCGCGCGCCGTCATCCGATACCCTCGCTGTGTTCGCGTGCCCGCAAGGCACGCCCGATTCAAAGCGAAAGTATTCCCATGTCGGCGACCCCTTCCTACGTGCGCGCGCTGCGCCTGCCCCGCGACTTCGCGTCGATCGCGGTGGGCCTCGACGCGATCGTGTTCGCGATCAACATGACCGTGCTGCTGGGCCCCTTCAGGCCGGAGGCCGAGCAGCTGCGCAGCGCCTACGCCACGCCCGGCGTGTGGGTCACGCTGCTCGTCGGCATGGTCATGTCGTGGACGATGGTCGCCACGCTGGCATGGAGCCACGGGCGCAACGCGCTCGAGCGCCGGGGCATGGCCCGCGTGGCGCTCGCGCACGATGCGCGGCTGCGCTTCGGCGGCGTGTGGGTGCTGGCGCTGGTGCTGAACTACTACGCGCTGACGCCGCTGTTCTACGAGTTCCAGGTGATGTTCATGCCCGGCGGCCGCTTCGAGGACGTCTTCGCCTACTCGCCGCGCATCTACCTGGGCGTGGCCATGCTGCTGCAGTCGCTCGTGCAGCTGCTGGTGCTCGTGCTGGGTGTGTGGCTGGCGGCGCGTGTCGCGCTGGCGAAGAGCCGCGTTGCGCAAGGAGATGCGGACCTCACCGATGCCGTCGATGCGCCCGAGGCGCTGGGTGTGCCGCCGCGCCGCGCCGTCGCCCTCGTGGTCGCCGCCATGTTCTCCGCGCTCCAGCTGTGGGGCAGCCTCGCCGCGACGCGCTGGGCGTTCCCGGCGCCGGACCTGAGCGTGCTGGTGCTGCTGCTGACCTGGGGGCTGCCGGTGGTGATCGGCTTCGCGCTGGCCTGGTGGGGCGGCTGGCTCGGCACGCGGCCCGCGCTGCCGGTGGTGCGCCCGTTCAGGGCGGTGGCCGCGGCCGTGTCGTCCTTCGTGCTGGTGCAGGTGGGCTGCATCGTCATTGCCATCGCGTGGCTGTTCCTGGCGGCGAAGTCGTCGTTCAGTTTCTACAGCGGCGGCGGCATCGTCGGTTTCGTGCTCGCGCTGGTGCTGGTCTACATGGCGCTGGTGGTGGCACTCACGCGCACCGTCACGCGCCGGCTGTACCGAAGCTACTTGTAGCTGCGGGCGTCCTCGATCACCTTGCCGTCGTTGGGCAGGCTGCCCGGCGCCACCTGCTCGATGGTGCCGCGCAGCTTGGTCACTTCGCGCACGGCATCGGCAACGTGCGCATCGAGCCCTTCGGGCGCGTTCGCGCATTCGAGCTTCAGCGTCATCCGGTCGTCGCCCATCTCGCCCGACACCACGAGCCGCGCGCGCTGCACTTCCGGAAAACGCCGCACCACCTCCGCCACCTGCGAGGGGTGCACGAACATGCCGCGCACCTTGGTGGTCTGGTCGGCGCGGCCGAGCCAGCCCTTGATGCGCTTGTTGGTGCGCCCGGTGGGGCAGGTGCCCGCGAGCACGGCCGAGAGGTCGCCGGTGCCGAAGCGCACCAGCGGGTAGTCGGGGTTGAAGGTGGTGACGACGATCTCGCCCACTTCGCCGTCGGGCACCGGGTCGCCGGTGCCGGGCCGCACGATCTCGACCAGCACGCCTTCGTCGAGCACCAGGCCTTCGCGCGCGCTGGTTTCATAGGCGATCAGGCCCAGGTCGGCGGTGGCGTAGCACTGCATGCCCTGCACGCCGTGCGCGGCAATCCAGTCGTGCAGGCTCGGCGGAAAGGCCTCGCCCGACACCAGCGCCTTGGTGAGCGAAGGCAGTTTCAGCCCTTTTTCCTCGGCCTTCTCCAGCAGGATCTTCAGGAAGCTCGGCGTGCCCGCATAGCCTTCGGGCTTGAGGTCGGCCATGGCTTCGAGCTGCTGCTCGGTCTGGCCGGTGCCGCCCGCGAACACGGTGCAGCCCATGGCGCGCGCGCCGCTTTCCATGATCGAGCCCGCGGGCGTCATGTGGTAGCTGAAGCTGTTGTGAATCAGCTCGCCGCCGCGAAAGCCCGCCGCATGCAGCGCGCGCGCGGTGCGCCAGTAGTCGCGCGCCTCGCCTTCAGGCTCGTAGATGGTGCCGGGGCTCGCGAACACGCGCGGCATGCGCGCGCCGCGCGCGATCGACGAGAAGCCGCCGAACGGGTCGTCGCCGCGGCGTGCCTTCTGCAGCTCGAGCAGTTCCGACTTGCGCGTGACCGGCAGCCGGGCCAGCGCCTCGCGCGTGCCGATGTCGGTAGGCTTCACGCCGTCGAGGATCTTCGTGAACGCCGGTGCGGCGGTCTGTGCCTGCGCGATCTGCCGGGGCAGCGCGGCCAGCAGGTCGCGCTCGCGCTCGGCGGGGTCGCGGATCTCGAGCGTGTCGTAGTGGTCGGTCATGTCCGTACCCTTCATCTTTCAATTCTGTTGCCGCGGTCAATCGAAGCGCAGGCGCCCGGCGGGAGCATCACGCCAGCCACCGCTTGCGCCGCTTGTAGCTCTTCACGTCGCGAAAGCTCTTGCGGTCCGCGCCGCCCACGCCGAGGTAGAACTCCTTCACGTCCTCGTTCTCGCGCAGGCTCTGCGCCGCGCCGTCCATCACGATGCGGCCGTTCTCCAGGATGTAGCCGTAGTCGGCATAGCGCAGCGCCATGTTGGTGTTCTGCTCGGCCAGCAGGAAGGTCACGCGTTCCTTGGTGTTGAGGTCCTTCACGATCTCGAACACCTCCTCCACGATCTGCGGCGCCAGCCCCATCGACGGTTCGTCGAGCAGCACCATGGTCGGGTTGGCCATCAGCGCGCGGCCGATGGCGCACATCTGCTGCTCGCCGCCCGAGGTGTAGGCCGCCTGCGAGCTGCGCCGCGTCTTCAGGCGCGGAAAGTAGGCGTAGACCTTCTCCAGCGTCTGCAGCACCGCGGCCTTGCCGTCGGTGCGCGTGTAGGCGCCGGTCATCAGGTTCTCCTCGATGGTCAGGTGGGCGAAGCAGTGGCGGCCTTCCATCACCTGGATCAGCCCGCGCTTGACCAGCTCGGCCGGCGACAGCGCCTCGATGCGCTCGCCGCGCAGCTCGATGGTGCCCTTGGTGACGGCGCCGCGTTCGCCCGCGAGCAGGTTGCTCACCGCGCGCAGCGTGGTCGTCTTGCCCGCGCCGTTGCCGCCGAGCAGCGCCACGATGCCGCCGTCGGGCACCGTGAGCGAGACGCCCTTGAGCACCAGGATCACGTGGTTGTAGATGACCTCGATGCCGTTGACGTCGAGGAGGATGTTGGGTTCGCTCATGGTGTGGTCCGAAGCATTCGCAAGAACAGCGCGACAGGGCGATCGCGCGCCGGGCTGTTCTTGCGAATGGCGGCTCTCGCGAGCCGCCACGGCACGCTCAGTGCATCAGGACTGGCAGTCGGCTGCCTCGCGGCGCGTCAGCTTCTTCTCGCTGGCGTACTTGTCGGCGGCGGCCTTGGTCATCGGCTTGATGATCTGTTCGTCGGCCTGGTACCAGTCGGGCGCGATGTTCCACTTGGCGCCGTCCCAGGTTTCCATGCGCGCCCAGGTCGAGCCGATGTGGTCCTGGCACGAGGTGCTCACCGGGCGCATCACGCCGGCGAAGCCCAGCGCGTCGAGCTTCTTCTGGTCGAGCGCCAGGTTCTCCAGGCCCCAGCGCACCTGCTCGCCGGTCATGACCTTGCCCTTGCCGAAGCGCTCCTGCGCGCGCTTGACCGCCTCCACCCCCAGCATGGAGATGATGGCGCCGCGCGTGTACAGCACCGAGCCCACTTCCTCCTTCGGACCGGTGCCCTGGCCCTTGTCGTGCACCTGCTTCAGGATGTCCTGGATCACCTTGTTGTCGGGACCCGAGCCGTTCAGCGCCAGCGCGTTGTAGCCCTTGGCGTTGGCGCCCACGTCCTTCACGTCGGGCTCGGCGCCGGCCCACCACACGCCGTACATCTTCTCGCGCGGGAAGCCGGTGGCCACGGCCTCCTTCAGCGCGGTGGAGTTCATCACGCCCCAGCCCCACAGCAGCACGAAGTCGGGGCGCTGCTGGCGCACCTGCAGCCAGGCCGACTTCTGTTCCACGCCGGGCGCGGTGACCGGAATCAGCGACAGGTCGAAGCCGTGCATCTTCGCGCGCTCCTGCAGCAGCGGAATCGGCTCCTTGCCGAACGGCGAGTCGTGGTACACGAGGGCGATCTTCTTGCCCTTGAGCTTGTCCATGCCGCCCTCTTTCTTGCCCAGGTGCTGGATCAGGATGTCGGCCGCGGTCCAGTAGGAGCCCATCAGCGGGAAGTTCCACTTGAACACGCCGCCGTCCTGCGAGGCGGCCAGGCCGTAGCCCAGCGTGACCAGCGGGATCTTGTCGGTGGGCACCTTGTCGGTCAGCGCGAAGGTGATGCCGGTGGCCTGCGGGTCGAACAGCGCGACGCCGGGGCGGCCCTTCAGGCGTTCGTAGCATTCCACGCCCTTGTCGGTGGCGTAGCCCGTTTCGCATTCCTCAAAGGTGATCTTCACGCCGTTGATGCCGCCTTGCGCGTTGACCAGCTTCAGGTAGTCCTGCTTGCCGTTGGCCCAGGGCGTGCCGTTGGGCGCATAGGGGCCGGTGCGGTACACCAGCAGCGGGAAGAACTGCTCCTTGGCCTGCGCCTGCGCGAGGGATGGCGCGAGCATGGCGCCGAGGGTGCTGGCCACCAGGGCGGCGGTCAGAGCGAGCGATTTCAGTTTCATGCCTGTCTCCTTATGTGGGCACCTCGGTGCCGGGTTTTTGCGAACGGGAACTCTCGGGACTCTCGGAACTTCGTCAGTGCGGGAAGGGCCACAGCCGCAGCTTTTCCTTCGCCGTGGACCACAGCCGCGCCAGGCCGTGCGGCTCGACGATCAGGAAGAACACGATCAGCGCGCCGAAGATCATGGTCTCCAGGTGCGAGGCCAGCGCAGTGGAAATCGAGAAGCCCAGCCACGCGGGCAGCTGGTTCAGAAAGAGCGGCAGCAGCACGATGAACGCGGCGCCGAAGAAGCTGCCCATGATCGAGCCGAGCCCGCCGATGATCACCATGAACAGCAGCTGGAACGAGCGGTCGATGCTGAACGCCGCCGGCTCCCACGCCCCCAGGTGCACGAAGCCCCACAGCGCGCCGGCCACGCCGACGATGAAGCTGCTCACCGCGAAGGCCGTGAGCTTGGCGTACACCGGGCGGATGCCGATCACGGCGGCGGCCACGTCCATGTCGCGCATGGCCATCCACTCGCGGCCGATGGCGCTGCGCACCAGGTTCTTGGCCAGCAGCGCGAACACCACCACGAAGGCCAGGCAGAACAGGTACTTCTGCACCGGCGACTCGATCGGCACGCCGAACACGTTCAGCCCCGCCACGCTCACCGAGCCCGATGACGAGTTGTTGGTGAACCACTGGATGCGCAGGAACGCCCAGTCGGTGAAGAACTGCGCGGCCAGCGTGGCCACCGCCAGGTACAGGCCCTTGATGCGCAGGCTCGGAATGCCGAACAGCACGCCCACCACCGTGGCGCACAGGCCGCCCAGCAGCAGCGAGGCGATGAGCGGCATGCCGTCGATGCGCACCTGGAAGTTGTAGGCCGCGTACGCGCCCACCGCCATGAAGGCGCCCGTGCCCAGCGAGATCTGCCCGCAGTAGCCCACCAAAATGTTCAGGCCCAGCGCCGCGAGCGACAGGATCAGGAAGGGCGTGAGGATGGCGCGCATCCAGTAGTCGGACACGCCGAGCGGCACCACGACGAACGCCACGAGCAGCAGCACCAGGATCGCGATGCGGTCCTGCGCGATCGGAAAGATCTGCTGGTCGGCGCGGTAGCTCGACTTGAACTGGCCGTTTTCTCTGTAGAACATCGCGTTCAGACCCGGTCGATGATCTTTTCGCCGAACAGCCCCTGGGGCCGCACGAGCAGGAAGACCAATGCAAGAACATAGGCAAACCAGATCTCGATGCCGCCACCGAGCATGGGGCCGAGATAGATTTCGGACAGCTTCTCGCCCACGCCGATCAGCAGGCCGCCGATGATGGCGCCCGGGATCGAGGTGAGCCCGCCGAGGATCACCACCGGCAGCGCCTTCAGCGCCACCAGCGACAGCGAGAACTGCACGCCCAGCTTCGATCCCCAGATGATCCCGGCCACCAGCGCCGAGAAGCCGGCCACCGACCACACGATGACCCAGATGCGCTTGAGCGGAATGCCGATCGACTGCGCGGCCTGGTGGTCGTCGGCCACCGCGCGCAGGGCGCGGCCGGTGGCGGTCTTCTGGAAGAAGATGGCCAGCACCACCACGAGGCCCGCGGCCACCAGCGCGGCCACCAGGTCTTCCTGGCTCAGCAGCAGGCCGCCTTCGAAGGTGCCCTGCAGCACCATCAGCGGCTCCTTGGGCATGCCCACGTCGATCTTGTAGATGTCGTTGCCGAAGATGGTCTGGCCCATGCCGTCGAGAAAGTAGGCGATGCCCAGCGTGGCCATCAGCAGCGTGATGCCTTCCTGGTTCACCAGCTTGCTGAGCGCGAGCCGCTCGATGAGCCAGGCCACCACCACCATCACCGCCATGGCGGCAACGAAGGCCAGGATGTTCGCGAGGATCTGGCTCTGGAAGCCGAACCACAGCGGAAACCACTCCGAGAAGCGCGCCATGGCCAGCGCCGCGAACAGCACCATCGCGCCCTGCGCGAAGTTGAAGACGCCCGAGGCCTTGTAGATCAGCACGAAGCCGATGGCGATCAGCGAATAGAGCATGCCGACCATGAGGCCGCCGAACAGGGTTTCGAGGAAAAAGCCCATGGCTAATGACTTTCTCCCTCTCCCGCTTGCGGGAGAGGGTTGGGGTGAGGGCGAGCGGCAATCGAAGTGCCGCCGTGGGTGATGAGGCCGTCGGCCCTCACCCCAACCCTCTCCCAGAGGGAGAGGGGGCAAGAAAGAGGGCAAGAAAAGTGGCGGGTGTGCGCTGCCATGGTCAATGCTCCACACCCAGATAAGCCCGGATCACGTCTTCGTTGTTGCGCACTTCGTCCGGCGTGCCGTCGCCGATCTTCTTGCCGTAGTCCAGCACCACCACGCGGTCGGAGATGTCCATCACCACGCCCATGTCGTGCTCGATCAGCACGATGGTCGCGCCGAACTCGTCGTTCACGTCGAGGATGAAGCGGCTCATGTCCTGCTTCTCTTCCACGTTCATGCCGGCCATGGGCTCGTCCAGCAGCAGCACCTGCGGCTCCATGGCCAGCGCGCGGCCCAGGTCCACGCGCTTCTGCAGGCCGTAGGGCAGGCGGCCCACCGGCGTCTTGCGGTGCGCCTGGATCTCCAGGAAATCGATGATGTGCTCGACGAACTCGCGGTGGCGCAGCTCCTCGCGCTCCGCCGGGCCCCAGCGCAGCGCCTGCGCGAGCAGGCCGCTCTTCATCTTGAGGTTGCGCCCGGTCATGATGTTGTCGAGCACGCTCATGCCCTTGAACAGCGCCAGGTTCTGGAAGGTGCGCGCCACGCCCATCTCGGCCACCTGGCGCGAGTTCATGTGCTTGAAGGTCTGGCCGCGGAAGGTGATGGAGCCCTGCTGCGGCCAGTACACGCCGTTGATGCAGTTCAGCATCGAGCTCTTGCCCGCGCCGTTGGGCCCGATGATGGCCCGCACCTCGTGCTCGCGCACGTTGAAGCTGATGTCCGTCAGCGCCTTCACGCCGCCGAAGCTCAAGCTGATGTTCTGCACGTCGAGCACGACGTCGCCGGTCTTGCGCGCGCTCATGCGGCCGCCTTCACGATGGGGAAATTCTTTGCCTCGACGACCTTCAGCGTGGCGCTCACCACGCCCGTGCGGCCGTCCTCGAACTTGACCTGGGTCTCGATGAACTGCTCGGCCTTGCCGCCGTAGAGCGCATCGACCAGCACCGCGTATTTCTCGGCGATGAAGCCGCGGCGCACCTTGCGCGTGCGGGTGAGCTCGTCGTCGTCGGGGTCGAGCTCCTTGTGCAGCACCAGGAAGCGCGCGATCTGCGTCTCGCCCATGCCGTCCTCGCCCGCCAGGTCGGCGTTGACCTTGCCGATGCACTCGGCAATCAGCGTCAGCACGTCGGGCTTGCCGGCCAGGTCGACGTAGCCGCCGTAGGCCAGCCCGCGCCGCTCGGCCCAGTTGCCCACGGCCTCGAAGTCGATGTTGATGGCCGCGCACACCTGGTCGCGCGCATTGCCGAAGCACACGGCTTCCTTGATCTGCGGGAAGAACTTGAGCTTGTTCTCGATGTAGTTGGGCGCGAAGATCGCGCCGCCCACGAGCCGTCCCACGTCCTTCGCGCGGTCGATGATGCGCAGGTGGCCCTCGCTGTCGAGCACGCCCGCGTCGCCGGTGTGGAAGTAGCCGTTGGCGTCCAGCACCTCGGCGGTGGCGTCGGGGCGCTTGTAGTACTCCTTGAGCACCGACACGCCGCGCACCAGCACCTCGCCGTCTTCGGCGATCTTCAGCTCGATGCCCGGCGCGGCCGTGCCCACGGTCTGCAGCTTGACCTTGCCGTCCTGCTGCAGGCACACGTAGGCGCAGGTCTCGGTCTGGCCGTAGAACTGCTTGAGGTTCACGCCGATGGAGCGGTAGAAGCGGAACAGGTCGGGCCCGATGGCCGCGCCCGCGGTGTACGCCACGCGGATGCGGCTCATGCCCAGCACGTTGCGCAGCGGCCCGTAGATGAGCAGGTTGCCCAGGCCGTACAGCAGCCGGTCGCCGGTGCTCACCGGCGCGCCGTTCAATATGTCGGCGCCCACGCGCTGCGCCAGCGCCATGAACCTGGCATACAGCCAGCGCTTGGGCGCGGCCGCGTCTTCCATGCGGATCGACACGGCCGTGAGCAGGCCCTCGAAGGTGCGCGGCGGGCCGAAGTAGTAGCTCGGGCCGATCTCGCGCATGTCGTTCATCACCGTCTCGCTCGACTCGGGGCAGTTCAGCGTGAAGCCGCCCACCAGCCACTGCGCCACCGAGAACAGGTGGTCGCCCACCCACGCCATCGGCAGGTAGCTCATGATGTTGTCGCCGGGGCCGAGCCGGTCGGTCTCCACGCCGCCGCGGCCCGCCGCGATGAAGCTCGCATGCGTCTGGCACACGCCCTTGGGGCGGCCGGTGGTGCCCGAGGTGTAGAGGATCACGCCCACGTCGGTGGCCTCGCCGCTGGCCACCGCGCGGTCGTAGTAGCCCAGGTGGGCCTTGTCGAACTCGCGGCCCAGCGCGCGCAGCTGCTCGTAGCTCATGAGCCCGGGCTGGTCGTAGTGGCGCAGGCCCTTGGGGTCGTCGTAGATGATGTGGCGGATCGCGGGGTAGCGCTCCTTCTGGATCTCGCGGCACTCCAGCAGCTTGTCGACCTGCTCCTGGTCCTCGACGATCACGAACTCGATGCTCGCGTCCTGCAGCATGAACACCATCTCGCCGGCCACCGCGTCCTGGTACAGCGGCACGGGCACGCCGCGCAGGCTCTGCGCGGCGACCACCGCCATGTACAGGTGCGGCCGGTTGGCGCCGACGATGGCCAGGTTGTCGAAGGCCTTGAAGCCGAGGCTCGCCAGGCCGCAGGCCATTTCGCGCACCTCCTGCGCCACGGCGTTCCAGGTCCAGGTTTGCCAGATGCCGAGGTCCTTTTCGCGCACGGCGGGCGCCTCGGGCTGGGCCTCGGCATGCGCGAGCAGCAGACGGGGGAAGGTGGGGGCGGTTGTTTGCACAGTGGGCGGATCGTAGGTCCCACTTTGACGCCCGGTTGTCGTTCCAACGACAATCCTAGGGACACTACTCCCCGGAGTTTCCCGATGCCTCACGGCGACCTCAACCACAACCACGTGCTCGGCGGTTCCATCAAGGACCGCGTGCGTCCCCCCAGCGGCGCCGAACTCGACAGCATCCCCTGGCTGCACACGCTCACGCCCGCCGAGCGCCGCCGCGCCGAGGCCACGCTGGTAGTCGGCGAGGCCGAGCCCGGCGACCTGGTGTGCCGCGTCGGGCGCTCGCCCACCTATTGGTTCGGCGTGGTCGAGGGCCTGCTGAAGATGAGCAACGACAACGCCGACGGCGGCTCCGTCACCTACACCGGCGTGCCGCCCGGCGGCTGGTTCGGCGAGGGCACGGTGATGAAGCGCGAGCCCTACCGCTACAACATCCAGGCGCTGCGCCGCAGCGTGGTGGCGGGCCTGCCCATCGAGAGCTTCCACTGGCTGCTGGACCACTCCATCGGCTTCAACCGCTTCGTGATGAACCAGCTCAACGAGCGGCTGGGCCAGTTCATCGCGGCGCTGGAGATCGACCGGCTCAACAACCCCGACGCGCGCGTGGCGCGCAACCTGGTGTCGCTGTTCAACCCGGTGCTGTACCCGGGCGTGGGCGAAGTCCTGCGCATCACGCAGCAGGAGCTGGCCTACCTGGTGGGCCTGTCGCGCCAGCGCGTGAACGAGGCGCTGAACGGCCTGTCGGCGCAGGGGTTGATCCGCGTGGAGTACGGTGGCCTGCGCGTGCTCGACCTGCCGGGCCTGCGCGCGACCGCGATGTCGAACAAGAAGAACCAACCCTCCGCGGAAACGGAAACCCAATGAGCCTCAAAGACCAGATCCAGATCGTTCCCGCCAATGAGCAGGCCGCCTTCGCTGCACCGCCCGAGCCGCCCGAACCGGCGAAGAAGGCGAAAGCCGCAGACGCCGGCCCCACGCTCGAAGAAGCCCTTGCGCACAACGAGCGCCTGGCCGAGAAGATCGAGGCGCTCGACGCCGTGCTGGCCAAGCCGCTCAGCGAGATCCTGGCCGACCGCGAGAAGGCCGACGAAGCCGCGCTCGCGTGGGACCGCTTCGGCGCCATGTGGATGCTGTCGCAGCGCGCCATGCGCCGCGTGGCGCTCGACCTGGCGGCGCAGCTCGGCGTGAGCGAGGAAGAGGTGGTGGCGCGCGCCATGGTCAACGCCAATGCCGTGCTCAACGGCGCGGACGAAGTCGACCTGGGCGGCACCATCGCGCCCGCGCAGCTGCAGCACATTGCCCGCCACCGCAACTTCCTGCGCAAGCAATTCCGCACCGGTTGAGCCGCGAGGCTTTCCCCAAGGCTTGCCCGCAAGGCTTTTCATTACCCCTTAACCTCCTCGCCTTCTTTCCAGAAAGTCCTTTCCCGATGACCGCTTCCCACCTCACCCTCATCACCGGCGCCTCGCGCGGCCTGGGCCATGCCATGGCCGAACAGCTGCTGCAGGCCGGCCACGTGGTGCTCGGCATTTCGCGCAAGCAATCGCCCGAGCTGGCCGCGGCCGCGGATTCGGCCAAGGCCGCCGGCGCCGAGCTCACGCAATGGGAGCAGGACCTGTCCGACCCCGTGGCCGCCGCGGCCCGCCTGTCGGCCTGGCTGCAGACCGTGGACGGCCAGCGCTTCGACAGCGTCACGCTCATCAACAACGCCGGCACCGTGGGCAACCCCGCGCCGCTGTCGCGCGCTGTGGCGTCCGAGCTGTCGCTGGCGCTGCGCATCGGCCTCGAAGCGCCGATGCTGCTCACGGCCGCCTTCCTGGGCGCCACGCGCGAATGGCGCGGCGCGCGCAAGGTGCTGAACATCTCGTCGGGCCTGGGCCGCAACGCCATGGGCAGCCAGGCGCCGTACTGCGGCGCCAAGGCCGGCATGGACCACTTCTCGCGCGCCGTGGCGCTCGAGGAAGCGCAGGCGCCGAACGGCGCGCGCATCGTGTCGCTGGCGCCCGGCGTGATCGACACCGACATGCAGGTGCAGCTGCGCGGCGCCTCGGCCGACAAGTTCCCGGACCGCACGCGCTTCGAGAAGATGAAGAACGAAGGCATGCTCGACAGCCCCGCCACGGCCGCCGCCAAGGTGCTGAAGTACCTGGCGCGCGCGGACTTCGGCGCGAACCCCGTGGCCGACGTGCGCGACCCGGCCTGAACGCGCACGCAGCAACGCATCGAAACGGGACGCACACCATGGCCACAGCCAAGTCGATCGACACCAACGACTACAAGCTCTTTCCGTCGCCGAGGAACGTGCACCGCATCATCTTCGAACACCAGGTCTTCGTGCCTTACCCGTACGCACTGATCGTGATGGACGAGTTCTACTTCAAGGGCCGCTTCAGCCTGTTCTCGGCCTGCCGCATGAGCGACGGGAAGATGGGGCAGGTGGCGACGTTCGAGCTGGCGTCGGACGTGGAGATCTTCAACACGAAGTTCGTGCCCGACTGAGCCCGCGGTATTTGCATGTCTCCCTCCCCTTCCGGGGGAGGGCAGGGGTGGGGGCCAGCGGCGCATCCATCGCCACGGCTTTTTCAAACGCCGTCAGCCCCCATCCCAACCTTCCCCCGAAGGGGAAGGCGCAAGACGGGCTCACTGCATCACGAACCTGTCCCGCTGCGCCTGCGCGCATTCCCCCATCACGCTCAACGCCCGCTCCACCACCGGCGTGCCCATCACGAACGGATTGGGTTGCGCCGGCTGCTGGCGCAGCGCCGCCAGCTTGCCCTGCGAGCCGTCGATGTTCGAGTGGTTCGACAGCATCACGTCGATCTTCTGCGCCGACACCACCGTGTCCATGCGCTGCGTGGCGGCGATGTAGCTGTTCAGGCGCGGCACGTCCTTGCCGAAGTTGAAGCCCGTGCCGCCCCACAGCATGGCGCGGTGCTTCTGCTTGCCCGAGGCCACGTCGAACACCGGCGAGATGGTGCCCATGGTGTGGCCCGGCGTGATGTACAGCGTGAGGGTGGTGTCGCCCAGCGTGAGGCGGTCGCCGTCCTTCACCGAGATGTCGCGCGGACCGCGCTTGGGCGGTGCGCCCCAGATCGGCGTGGCGAACTCCAGCTTGGTCTCGGTCATGGTCCAGTCGGCTTCGCTCATGACCACGCGCGCGTGGTACTTCTGCGCCAGGTAGGGTGCGCCGCCGTAGTGGTCGCCGTGGCCGTGCGTGACCAGCACGTACTTGATCTGCGCGGGGTCGAGGCCCAGCTTGCGCATGCCGCCTTCGATCAGCGCGGCGGCCTCCACCTGGTTGTTCAGCGCATCGATGAGGATGATGCCGTCCGAGGTCTTCACTGCCCACGCGCTGACCCAGTCGGCACCCACGAAGTACAGGTTGTCGAAGGCCTTGCCGGGCGGCGGCGCCGGCTTGTCGATGAGGGCGGTGAGGCTGCGGTCGAGCTCGGCCTGCTGCGGCCGCGCGTCGGCGGCGGGCTTGCACAGCGTGAGCAGCGCGCCGAGGTCGGTGCCCGCGGTCTTCGTGGCCGCCGAGACGTGGGCGGCGACGGTGGCGTTGGAGGGCGCCTGCGAGGCCGATGCCTGTGAGGCCGGGGTCTGCGCGCACCCCTGGACGAGGGCGGCAACCGCGGCCAGCGCGGCTGTCTTCAGGAACGGTGAACGGGAAGGAAAGCGGGAAGGGAAAAGAACCATCGGTGTCTCCATGCCGTCGCTGCGGCTTGTTCCGGAGACACCATTCTGCGGCGCGCAGGCTTATTCGATTGTCGCGCCCGAGGCTTGCACGATGCCCTTCCACTTGTCGTAGTCGGTCTTCAGCAGCGTGCCGAACTGGGCCGGCGTCATGCCCTGCGGCTCCGCGCCCTGGGCAATGATGGCGGCCTTCATTTCAGGCGTGGCCAGCAGCTTGTTCACTTCGGCGTTCAGCAGCGTGACCACGTCCTTGGGCGTGCCGGCCGGCACGAACAGGCCGTACCAGGTGGACACGTCGAAGTCCTTGTAGCCGAGCTCGGCCACGGTGGGCGTGTCGGGCAGCGAGGTGCTGCGCTTGGCCGAGGTGACGGCCAGCGGACGCAGCTTGCCGGCCTTGATCTGCGCCAGGGCCGAAGGCACCGACGACACCATCAGGTCGACGTTGCCCGCGAGCACGTCCATCATGGCCGCGTTGGAGCCCTTGTAGGGCACGTGGCGCATCTTGATCTTGGCGGCGCTGTCGAAGATCTCGCCGGCCAGGTGGATGGTGGTGCCGTTGCCCGGCGAGCCGTAGGTGACGGTGTCGGGCGCGGCGCGCGCGGCCTTCACCACGTCGTCGAGCGACTTGAACCTGGAGTTGGCCTGCGTGACGATCACCACCGGCGTGTAGGCCACGTGGGCCACGGCCGTGAGGTCCTTCACCGGGTTGTAGCTCAGGTTCTTGTAAAGCCAGGGCGCCACGACCATGTTGTCCTTCTGGCCCATCACGATGTCGTAGCCCGTGGGCGCGGCGCGCGCGGCCTCGGCGATGCCGATGGTGCCGCCGGCGCCGCCGCGGTTGTCGGGCACCACGGTCCAGTGGTTGGCCTCGGTGAGCTTCTGCGCGACCAGGCGCGCCAGGATGTCGGTGCCGCCGCCGGGCGGGAAGGGCACGACCATGCGGATGGGCTTGGCGGGGTAGGCCGGGGCGGATGCGGCGGTCTGGGCGTGGGCGGTGGCCGTGAGGGCCAGCGAGAAGGTGAGCGGAAGGGCCAGCGCAATGGCCAGCGTGCCGAGGTTTCTGCGGATCATGGGTTGTTGTCTCTTTGTCGTCTGTCGAAGCGAATCGGGGGTGCGGCGATGCCGTCACTGCACCGGGGGTGCAGTGTGCCGCAAGGCGCGCCGGAAGGATTTCTTCATTCGCGATGGGGCCCGTATCGAGGTGCGGGGGCTGTTTTGCGCGTGCCTTGACAGCGGGGCGCGAGCGGCGAATACTGCACCGGACGGTTGAGTAATCAAAGTTGAGTCATCAATTCTCGAAGGAGACGCTCATGCTCGGAAACATCGACGCGGTGGCCAATCTCGCGGTGAAGGACCTCGCGGTGGCCCGCCGCTTCTACGAAGACACGCTGGGCCTCGCGCAGGTCGACACGGAGGGCGACGAGGTCATCGTCTACCGCAGCGGCGGCACGCGCATCAACGTGTACCGCTCGCAGTTCGCGGGCACCAACCAGGCCACGGCCGTGACCTGGCAGGTGGGCAACGACATCGGGCGCATCGCCGCGGCGCTGAAGGAGCGCGGCGTGCGCTTCGAGCACTACGACATGCCCGGCACGACGCTCGAAGGCGACCTGCATGTCATGGGTGACATGAAGGTCGCGTGGTTCAAGGACCCGGACGGGAACATCCTGAACCTCATCAACGGCTGAAGCTTCAGCCGAAGTCTCAACTGAAGGCTCAGCCGAAGTTCTTGGCGGCGAAGTCCCAGTTGGCCAGCTTGGCCAGGAAGGTCTCGACGAACTTCGGGCGCAGGTTGCGGTAGTCGATGTAGTACGC
>NZ_FOLP01000009.1 GCF_900112425.1 Variovorax sp. OK212
CCGATCTTCGGTGCAATCGATTCGATCGCCGCCCACAGCGACGGGTACTCCCCGCGGTGCTCCTGCACCATCCTCACCGCGCGCTCACGCACCTCGGGTGAGAACTTGTTCGACTTCTTCATGGCTCAATCCTCTCAGAGTGTTGAGCCTCCACAAAATCCGGGGCGATTCACAACACGGACACGGGCAAGCCCATGTACAGGCGGGTCGCGCATTTGCTCTGCTGCGAGCGACAGCCTATCCAACATCTCAGTTACACCGCTCAGGAAGGCGATGCTTCACGCTCTCAAAGCGTGGCTGCAACAGAGAACGTGCGATTGTTTGCCGGAGCGTACATAGGCTGGGCACCCTTGGCCGGATTGAGCCTGCTCGGCAACGGTTTGCGCACAGAGCAATGGCCATCGCCTCGGGACGGGCTGTCCCTAAGCATCGGCGTGCCCCAACCGGTGTACCGCACGAGCACGCCTGGAGTGGGCTGGGCGGGGCTTCGTGGCCAACTTGAGATTTACAGCCGGCGCAGTCACTTTTTCAACTACCAAGACTATTCAGTCCCCGAGGAGCAGAACGGATTCATCGACGGTGAAATCTATGACAGTCCAGACCCCTACTTGGAGGTAACTGTCTTCCACCTTGTAGTCGAAGAAATCCACAGCTTTTATGTCGGAGATGGGTTGCTAGTGCATGACGGGTTTCTTAAGGAGCTCTACAACCCACAGCATTACTACTAAAGCCGCGTATGGTCCTTGATAGGACGTCGAGCTGTTGCAGCTCTCGGCCAGGAACGGTCATTCCAAGCAGGAGTCCAATCGCGTGAAACGAATCGTGTTGCTGACGGCTGCAGAGCGCTTCCAGCTCTCCGGCATCGGCCTAACCTTGGCGCCGGATTTCCCTGTGCAAGATGGCTGGAAGAACCTATCGGAAAAGGTCCTTGTTGTCGCGCCTGGCGGAAGCGAATTCAAGGCTCAAGCCCAGCTCAACATGGCGCACTTCAACTTCGGCAACACCCCGACGTCTGCACAGCGGGAACGGACCTGGCGCGTCGTCGTATCGCTTGTCGACGTTGAGAAGGCCAATGTGCCCATTGGCAGCCAGATTCTGGTGTCGCCCGAAACGCATCGTGCGGTGCTGGGAGGCGGTGCCTTAGATTCCGATGCGGTGTAGCGCCGCCTTCGGCCAACACCGGACATGGCCGGGTCGGTCAAAATCCGGCCACCATGAGCGATTGCGAATCAACGTGACCAAGGTTTACTTGTATGGCTGCGAGGCAACGTACGCCGGACATTGCAACTTTGAATGGATGGCGCCAATGCTCGGCGCCAGGCACAAACTCATGCTCTTTTTGGCCCAGAACGAAGAGATCTCCCGAGAAGATATTGCAGCGTCGGAACTCGTCCGATTTGGATTTGTCGAGCTCAACATCGGCGCTGGGCGTCCATTACACGTTGAGGCCCTGAATGACCAACGTATGCATGTGTTCAGGCAGCACTACGAAGGCGCACTCGACGAAGGGTGTTCGATTGTTTGGTATCCGTAGGCACGCGAGTTGCAATCGCGGGGCGAACGTCAGCTTTCGAGACGATTCGATGACTGCTCAGGGCCCGCGTCGCCGGTGATGCTTCGGCTACAGTCGGCCAAGACCAGACCTTCGTGGGCGGGGCAGAATATGCTCAAAAGCAGCCGTTCCCATAGCACGAGATGAAATTCCGCATCGAACACATCTTTCACCAGCAGCGCCCCGTGTCGCTCTTTGCGCGACAGCTCGAAGCGGGTGAGTTCGCTGTCTCTGAGAGGTCTCGCCTGGGTGGAGTGCCCATCAAGCCTTACCTGTCCCAACCTAGGGCGCTGACAGCGGACGGGCATCCGGACATGACGGTCTTCACGTTCGTGCTCGCCACTGCCAACGACTTGCCGAGACTTCAGGTAGGCCAAGATGCTGAGCTCGAAGATGCGTGACGCGTCTCGGCCAGAACCAGCCGGTCGCGCTGCAGGGAAAAGTCCGGCTGCAAGCAGCCCATCCGATTTAGGCTGACCCATCCAACAATTCAGCACGATGAATGACGAAGACACCGAGCTTTCACCCGCGGAAAGCGAACGGCTTGCCAGGCTGCCTCAAGGCGTGCTGGCGCGCATCGATGCGGCAATTCTTTCTCAAGTCTCCGACGATTGGAGGAAGGTCGCACGCGTGGTCGGGATGGCGATGCTTTCGATGCCTGACCGCCTGAGCGGAATTCCTGATGTCTTCTTCGTGAAGCGGCTCGCGCTGCTCGTCGAGTCTGGTCAACTTGAGTCGCAAGGCAGTCTACGGCGCATGCGCTTTAGCGAAGTACGGCGCCGGCCTGCCTGACGGCAGACGGCCATGACCGGACGTTCGAGACAACCTCCCAATCAACCATCGAACTATGAGCGCTGACCAAATTTCCGAGATTGCCCCAGCCGTCCGAGAGGCGGTCGAAGCGCCAGATTTTTGCGCGACGTTTGAGGTCGCCGGTCACACGGATAAATGGGTCCAGTTCCACGATGGCGCGCTCAACGCCGCGTACCCGCATGCAGAGCATCCGTCGGCGGTGCTGGCCGCACTGGGCGGAGCGTTGGTGGAATGGGCGGCAGGCCTCTCGCTGACCGTCGCCCTGCCGGCCGACGATGGGCGAACCATCGCCAGATGGATTGACCGCTACTTCGAGACGGTGCTGGGCGCTCCGGCAGACTATGGCGTTGATGTTCGGCTTGAGCTGGTCAAGACGGTAGGTCATGCGTCAAATGACTCGTCCGCGTCAGGCATCTGACGGCCATAACCAGACATTCGCAGCGCATCTCTAATTCCTGAACATGCAGCTGAAGCACCTCACCATCGACCGCATTGAACGGCCTTCTGCAGACGACGAAGAGGCCGATGTAACGCTCTCCAGCGAACAGAGCACGGTGGTCGCCTTCTGCCACCCATGCGCTTATGTCGCTGGCCAGCTCGTCCCGAATCTGCTGCGCCCTTCCGGGGTTACCGAGCTGCGCGCTCCATATCTTGAGGATTGGCCTGCAGACGAAAAGATTCGGCTCAGCGCTGAGCGACTTGAGCAGTACGGGCAGTACGGGCAGTTCGGATACCGCGGATGCGGCAGAGTTGTCGACCGAACCGCTGGGCTTGTCAGAGTTTTCGGTTTCGTCCTCGATTTCGGTGACCTACCGGCTGCGGATGTAGTCGAGTTTCAGTTCGACCGACTCGACCTGTGGTGAACAGCCGAAGGCTACGCTGCGGTGTACGGGAAAGGCTACAGCCGCCAATTGCAGACGTTTGAAGACATCCCCTAGGTCGGTCCCAAAGCCTCACACCCGGCCCTTGCGGCTTGGTCCGAAGTGAGGTCACGCACCGTCGCCGCATTCAACAAGCGCTGTAGTTCAGCGACATCCAAGCTGGTTGCAAAGATGCGAGCATCTGCATCGAGACGCGGATTTTTTTGAAACGCGACAGAAACGCGTTGCTCCACTCCATCGAAAACCTTCGTTTGGACGAACACCGCAGGTTCATTGGCCCACCAACCGCTCATTTGCATTTCAGGGACCATCTGCCCGCCCGGATATGCGGGCATTGGCTTCCACCAAGAAAATGCCACGATGCGTCCTCGCTCGTCCGTCCAGGTGCAATGAGTCTCGACAGTTGCTACAGAGGTCCCTGGGAAGGGGGTATGTTCGACCTTCTGATCTACCAGCTGATAGCTTGAAGGAAGCAGCAGGATGTAGGCCGCCGCGGTCCGTGAAATCAAGTCCATTGATGGGCCCAGAGAATTGAAGAAGTTTGGCAACCCACTATAGCCTTGCTCTGTTACCAATCTAGAAGCTGCGCCAGCTCACCCAGAAGCAGCTTTGTCTTTGTATTTGAGTACAACGTCCACTTCGCAGCATGAGCGGAGACCGCTTTGGGCCCGTTGCACCGGGCCTGTGACAGGCTACAGTCGGCCAATTTCGGACATTCACTCGTATTTCTCCAGCTCCTCGCATCCTCATGCCACGCCGCGACTATTCCGAAGACGAAGACTTCTATACGCAGGACTTCAGAAGTCCAGGCGCAGTGTCAATCTGGCTCGGTTACTCACAAGATTTCGAGCAATCGACCGATGTCCTGCAAGATCTTTGCGGCGTCGGCTATTACAGCCTGGATGAGCAAGAGGCGAACTGCTTTTCGTTCGAGCTGACAAAGGTGGAGCGCCTGCTTGGAGAGATTTCTTACGCTGCCGGTTTCGCAGCCGCCGCCGTCAAAGCCGCAAAAAGCCGGAACCTTTCAGAGGCACGCTGGGTAACTGTTCAGTTCGATTTTGCGTATGCGCCAGAAAAGGTGACAAGGCCTGTCGCCGTTGACCCAATATTTTTGGGCGTCTTTCGCTACTCCACGGAATAGCGCACTCTGCCGACGGTTCGCTTTGTAGACAGACGACCGGCAGCTTCGGGCCCCGCGCCGCCGGCGATGCATCGGCTACAGGCGGCCAAAGGGCAGGTCCTTTGCTCTTTGACTCTAGAAAAAGGCAATCTCAATGCGCGACCCTGATCGAATTCCCGAAATGCTTGAGCTGCTTGGAGAGGTTTGGCAGAGGCAACCGGACCTGCGCCTTGGGCAACTCGTTTTCAACGCAGCCAGAATGCGCGACGCCGAAGTTGAGGATGTCTTCTCTATCGAGGATGGAGGTCTAAGGAAGGGCCTCATTCGCTATCTCGAAATGATCAAGGCTCAAGAGACTCGACCTCAAGATGCATGAGTACGCCTTGCGGGCTGGTGTCGGCCAGAAGCAGACGTATACGAGTCGAGTTGCTAACGTAATCTTTGCTTATTCAACTTCAGCAACCCTTTCCTAGTAAATCGACCATGCAACGCCGTCATGCACTGTTTGCTCTTATTTCGTCCTTCGGAGTCGCCGGGTGTAGTTCTTCCGGCCCAATCTTTAGACCGGTAGCAGAACGCCGTCCGGGGCACACGGTTGTTTACGTTTTCCGACCAGCAGCCAAAGGAGCGGCGATCTTGTCCGCACTCATCGATGTTGATGGCGCAAACGTGGCTGCATTGGAAAATGGCGAGTATGTATCGCTGCCGGTTTCATTCGGCGCGCACACGATCCTTCAACGATGGAAGGCCGGCTTGCTCGGCAACTCAAAATTTGAGAATCACCCGATTTCGTTGCCGTTTGTCGCCAGTGCAGAAGACGAGATCTTTATCCGACTTGGCATGAGAAGCTCATGGGACGTGCGCGCCGGCCTTACGGTACACAATGAGTGGAACTGGAAGTTGGAATTGGTTCCAAGGTCTGCCGCAATACCTGAGATCACCCTTTGTCGCCGAGGCCAGCTTACGGCCGATTCGGGTAATCCTCTTTGATTGGATGACCGCTTTAAGGCAAACAGAGTGTCGGCTTCGGGCCCACTGCGGTCTTCCGACATTGTCCAAAGCCGCAGGTCGCCGCGCCAAAGCCAAGAGACATCCCCTTCCACGCATTGTCTGGCCAGGCACGCTGAATAAAATCCAGCCATGTCCGCCGCTTTAGTCCCACGCCCCCAATGCACCGCTTGCCTGCGCCCGCTCAGCGCCTGCATTTGCCGCTGGGTCGCGCCCACCGCCCACGCGGTGGAGGTACTGGTGCTGCAGCACCCGCTGGAGGTACACCAGTCCAAAGGCAGTGCCCGCCTGCTGCACCTCAGCTTGGCGCACTGCCGCTTGGTGGTGGGTGAGGCATTTGCCGCGCCGGTCTGGCCGGCGGACGGCAAGCACACGCTGCTGCTGTACCCGGACAGTCTGCAAGATACCGCCCCGGACCTGCGGGTCCCCCCCCCGCTACCGCCCGAGTGGCCGCAAGCCCCGTCGCGCCTGCGCCTGATCGTGCTGGACGGCACCTGGCGCAAAAGCCGAAAGATGCTCTACCAAAGCCCGCCACTGCAACAGTTGCCCCGCTTGGCCCTGCGCAATCTCCCGCCTTCGCACTACCGTATCCGCAAAGCCCATGGGCCCGACCAACTGTCCACGCTGGAGGCGACCTGCTACGCCTTGTGCCAACTGGAAGGCGGTGCGGCGCGGTTCCAGCCGTTGTTGGATGCCTTCGACGGGTTTGTAGAGTACTTGGAGCAGGCTGGCGGGCAGCGAAACGCGCAAACTGAAAAGTCCTGCCCTCGACCAGGGGTTGCGGGGTTCATTTAAGGGACCAGCTAAATGGCTGGGTTGGGTGGCCGGCCTGCAACGATGGCTGGCCGGTGTGGCCGTAGAACGGCACCAAATGTTGGCGGAGCTCTGCGAGATCGAGGAATCGGTCAACGCTTCGCAGGCGGTGATCGCGCGGGATGTGGTCTCGCTGACTCAAGCCGGCGTGTTCTTCTTCTGGACTGGACTGGACTGGACTGGACTGGCCTGCTGAGCGCCGCGTCGCAGCTTGCGGCTCCCGTGGTTGCGCAACGAATCGGGCTGCTCAACACCATGGTCTTCACGCACCTGCCGGCCAACGTTTGCCTGGTGCTGGCTGCGCTGGCGCCCAGCTTGCCGATGGCGCTGGGGCTGCTGATGGTTCGCAGTGCGCTGTCTTCGATGGACGTTCCCACCCGGACCGCTTATGTGATGGCCGTGGTGACGCCCGCAGAGCGCAGCGCTGCCGCGAGCTTCACCGCCGTTCCACGGAGCCTGGCAGCGGCCATCAGCCCGACGCTCAGCGGTGCGCTGTTCGCGGCCGGATGGATCTCTTTGCCGCTTGTCGCATGCGGGCTGCTCAAGATTTCCTACGACCTTGCGCTGTGGCGCGCGATGCGGCGGGATCGGCTCGACGCCGAGTAGCGGGCCACCCGCTTGGGTGACCGATGTCGAAAACGGCTGGAGCGGAGCGCAGCCCCGGTGATGTCGGTTGCCTGTGCTGTGGCGTCGGCAAGAGGGGCCGGCCTTCCATTGCCGCAGGACCATGGCGGCGCGGACATCGCCAGCCTCGCGCCTTATTGCTCTGTTCGGCGCCGAGCGCAAGCAGGCAATCCCTGCTCGCGCCCGCACATCCAGGTGAGCTTGTTGCGCGTACTCAGACAGCGCCGGCCATCGCGCCGTGTGAGTCGCTCGTGCCCATTTCAACATTTCTATTTCGAGGTGACGCCGATGAGATTGCTCCAAACGCCTGTCCAAGCCTGTGTTCTCGCCCTGTGCGCGGTCGCCGCAACAGGGGCCTTCGCCTCGAGCCACCGCGAGGCGCCCTCGATCGCGGGAATGCCCAAACTGGACGCCACCGACTTCTACATGTTCCGCAGCTACGAGACCAACCGCCAGGACTTCGTGACGCTGATCGCCAACTACCAGCCCGACCAGGGGCCCTACGGCGGCCCCAACTACTACACGATGGACCCGAACGGGCTGTACGAGATTCACATCGACAACACCGGCGGCGCCACCGAAAACCTGACCTTCCAGTTTCGCTTCACCAACACGCTGCGCGACATCCAGCTGCCGATCGCGGGCAAGCAGGTCTCCATTCCGCTGGTGCAGGCCGGCGCCATCACCGCGCCCAACCAGGCCACAAGCAACCTGCGCGAAACCTTCACGCTGACCGTGGTGCGCGGTGACCGGCGCAAGGGGCAGGCCGCCCCCGTCACCAACGCCGCAGGCGGCGGCGCGGTATTCGACCGGCCGACCGACAACATCGGCGAGAAGACCTTCGGCGGGCCCAACGGTTATGCCGCCTACGCGGCGCAGCAGGTCTACAACGTCAACATTCCGGGCTGCGCCACGGCGGGCCGCGTGTTCGCGGGCCAGCGCCAGGACCCGTTTGCCGTGGCGCTCGGCCAGGTGTTCGACCTGATCAACCTCAACCCGCTCGGCTCGACCAGCGCCTACGGTACCGGCACGCTCGCCACGCGCAACGTCAGCACGCTGGCGCTCGAGGTGCCCATTGCCTGCCTGACCGCGGGCGGCACCGGCCCGATCATCGGCGGCTGGACCACGGCCAGCGCACGCCAGGGCCGCCTGATCGCCAGCCCGCCGAAGAGCGGCCACGGCACCACGACGATCAACGGCGGCGCCTGGGCACAGGTCTCGCGCCTGGGCATGCCGCTGGTCAACGAAGTGGTCATCGGCTTGAAGGACAAGGACAAGTTCAACAGCTCCAAGCCGATGGACGACGGCCAGTTCGCCACCTACGTGACCAATCCGACGCTGCCAGCGCTGATCGCAACGCTGTACCCCAGCGCCCCCGCGCCCACCAATTTCCCGCGTACCGACCTGGTCGCAGCCTTCCTGACGGGCATCGACGGCGTGAACAAGCCCACCAACGTCAAGGCCTCTGAAATGCTGCGCCTGAACACCAGCATCGCGCCGACGCCCTTGGCGATGCAGAGCAACCTTGGCGTGGCCGGCAGCGACAACGCGGGCTTCCCGAACGGCCGCCGTCCGGGCGACGACGTGGTGGACATCGAGTTGCGCGTGGCCATGGGCGCGCTGTGCGTGCTGACGGGCGCCAACGACACGCTGAAGGTCGGCTGCAAGCCCAGCGACGCACCGGCGGGCGGCGCGGCCATCACCGACGGCGCGTTGCAGAGCCCGTCGGAGTTTCCGGCCGCCTTCCCGTACCTGAACACGCCGCTGCCGGGCGCCGTCAACGCCGCTGCGGCACCGTGAGCAAGGAGTACCGCATGAAGCGCAACATTCAACGCATCGGCGGCGCGCTCCTGTTGGCAGCGGCCCTCACGGGCTGTGGCGGCGGAGGGGGTGGCGGGGGCGGGGGTGGGTTCTACCCGTTCCCCGTTGGCGGCAACAACCCGCCGCCCGACCAGCTCGACGCGTACGACCAGTTCGTGGCCTATGTGCAGGCCCTGGTTGCGAGCGTGCTCGACACGGAAGAGCCGGCCAACGTGGCGGCCTTCGACCCGCCGCCGACGTCGGAAACCAAAGACCCGGTCGCTACGCAGTAACCCCATGCGCCGGACCGCATTCGCAACCCTCTGGGTGGCCGGCGCGGCGCTCGCGCTGGCCGCCGTTGCGGCGCATGCGGTGCCGCGCGTGCCCACCAGCGATGACGAGGTGGTGGAGGCACTGCCCGTCGTCTCCGGCTGGTCCGGCGAGCAGCGCAAGCTGCGCCGCGAACTCGCGCGGCGGCCGAACGACGAGGCCACGGCCATCGCTGCGGCCACCGCCTACCTCGAACTGGCGCGCGAGCAAGGCGACGCGCGCTATGCCGGCTATGCCATGGGCGCGCTGCAGGCCTGGGAGGCCACGCCCCTGGTGCAGACGCCGCCGGGCGTGCTGGTCATGCGCGCCACGGTTGCGCAGTTTCTCCACGACTTCGACGGCGCGGAGGCCACGCTGAAAGCAGCACTGGCCCGGCGCCCCAGCGACGCGCAGGCGTGGATCACGCTGGCCACCATTCTTCGCGTGCGCGGGCGCTACAACGAGTCCGACGCCGCCTGCCGCTCGCTCGGTCGCGTGGGGCCCACCTTCTACGGCGTGGCCTGCCTGGCGGAAAACGCCGGCTTGCGCGGCCACCATGCCGAAGCCAGGGATGCGCTGCGGGCGCTTCTGTCCGACCCGGCCTTGCGCGACACCCATCAGGCCGCGACGCGCCAGTGGCTGCTGACCAGCGTGGCTGAGGTCGAAGAATTGGCGGGGCGCCCCGCCGAAGCCGATGCGGCGTACCGGCAAGCGATGGCCGCGCAGCCCTCGGGCTATCTGCTGCTGGCTTACAGCGACTACCTGCAGCGCGCCGGCCGGCACGCCGAGATCGCAAGGCTGCTGGCCAACGAAGCCAGAAGCGACGCGGTGCTGCTGAGGCTGGCCATCGCTGGTGCTGCGAGCAGTACCGCCCGCAGCAAAGGCGCCCAGGCAGAGGCCGACGAGCTGCGCCAGCGCTTCGAAGCCGCCGCGCTGCGCCCCGGCACCACCGCACTGCATGCGCGCGAAGAGGCCATGTTCGCGCTCGACGTGCAGAACGACCCGAAGCGCGCGCTCGAACTCGCGCGCATGAACGTCCAGCTGCAGCGCGAGCCTATCGACCTGCTGGTGTTCGCGCGCGCCGCCACGGCTGCCAACGACACCGCCGCACGCGGCGAGGTGAAAGCGCTGATGCAACAGATCGGACTGAAGGATGCGCGTGTCGACGCAACGCCTTGAGCGCATGGTGCTGGCCATGCTGGTGCTGGCAGCGCTGCTCCTCGGCGCGGCTCCGGCGCAGGCCCACAAGGCCAGCGACGCCTACCTGCAGCTGCATCGCAGCGGCGACACCCTGGACCTGCGATGGGACATCGCGCTGCGCGACCTCGACGCCGTGCTCGACCTCGACAGCAACGCCGACCGCAAGCTAAGCTGGGGCGAGGTGCGCACGCGCCTGTCCGACATTCGCGCCTATGCGCTGGCGAGCCTGCGGCTGCAGCAGGGCCAATGCACGCTGGCCGAGGCCGAGCCACCCGCCATCGAGGACCGCATCGACGGCGCCTACCTCGTGCTGCGGCTGCAGGGGCAATGCGGCGCGGGTGCCGCGCTGGACATCGACTACCGGCTGTTCCGCGAGGTCGACCCTACGCACCGCGGCCTGCTGCGCATGGAGGTGGACGGCGGCGCGCAGCCCACGGTGCGCTCGCTGGATCCTTCGGGCGGCCCGGTCGCCTTGGCGTGGCCCGGGGTCACCGGTGCCACGAACCCGGCCGCTGCGTCGGATGCCAGCTTCTTTCGCGACGGCATTCACCACATCCTGATCGGCTACGACCACATCCTGTTCCTGGTCTGCCTGCTGCTGCCCGCCGTGCTGCGCCGCAGGCCCGAAGGCTGGGAGCCCGTCATCACCTGGCGCGAGGCCGTGTGGCCGATGCTGGGCATCGTCACCATGTTCACCATCGCGCACTCGATCACCCTGGCGCTGGCCGGCCTGAAGGTGGTGAGCATTTCACCGCGCATCATCGAGCCGGGCATCGCCATCACCATCATGCTGGCGGCCATCGACAACATCTACCCGGTGCTGCGCGGGCGGCGCAAGCTCTTCAGTTTCCTGTTCGGACTGATCCACGGCTTCGGCTTCGCGGGCGCGCTGGCCGAGCTGGACCTGCCGCTGCGCGACTTCGTCGTGGCGCTGCTGCAGTTCAACCTGGGCGTGGAGGCGGGCCAGCTCATGGTGGTGGCCGTGGTGCTGGTCGCGCTGCTGGCCCTGCGCCACTGGCGGCGCTATCCGCGGCTGGTGCTGCGCGGTGGCTCGGCGCTGGCAGTGCTGGTGGCGGCCATCTGGCTCGGCGAGCGGGTCTTCGACGTGAAGGTGCTCCCGTTCTCCTGAGGCTTGCTTCTTGGCGCTCTTGGCGCTCTTGGCGCTCTTGGCCCTTCGATCCTTGACTGACTTACGGTGCCCTCGAGCTGGTGCAGCCGCCGCTCGCGCCCCAGCCTGCATGGCAGGCGCGACTCAGTTGATGATCTCTCCCATGCCAACGCGTACACGCTCCCTGAGCTGCCGGATGTAATCGGGATCGAAGGGTTCCCAGGTGTCCAGCTCACCGACGATTCGCAGCGGTTCCCGGCTTCGGTACGAGCGCGTAGGGTTGCCCGGAAACTTCTTGTCGGTGACGTTGGGATCGTCCTCACAGGCGCCCGTGGGTTCGACGATGTAGACGCGGCCACGGCCGTCGCCCCTCGCCATTTCCGCAGCCAGCCCGGCGCCCTTGGGCAAGGCGGTGAAGTAGACGTGGTTCATGACGACGCGGCCGTCGTAGTTCGACCGGAAGCCGGCCGTGAGCAGATCACCCACCTGAAGGTCTGCCCGCGTGCCGTGGAAGTAGGGGCCTGCGTCCAAGATAGCCATCGCGGGTCGCTCCAGTGCGGAAAGGAAAAGCCGCGGAGTCTACGCGTGTCGATTTTCACGCCAGCCGGCTCGCGTGAGGTCCGATGCCGGTCGGGGTCTGCCGCACCGGCGACAGGCCCCTGTTGGCCGCGTCGGCCTGCCGCAACCGTGATGGCGGCAGCGGACGGTCGCTTGCAGATCGGCGCCTATTCGCAATCTCGCGCAGGCACGTCCTGCAAGGCCTCGACCAGAAAGTCGACCATCACTCGCACCTTGGCGCTGAGGTGGCGGCGGCTGGCGTAGATCGCCAGGATGTCGATGGGCGGCATGCAATAGCCCGGCATGACCTCGACCAATCGACCGGCGCGCACATCCTCGCCGATCACGAAGCTCGGCTGCCAGATCACGCCAGCGCCGGCGATTGCCGCCGCGCGAGCGGTGTTGCCGTTGTTGGCCCGTATCGCCCAGCGAACGCGTACGGATTCGAGCGTCCCGCCAGGGCCGGCGAACTGCCACTCGTCGGATGTCGCACCGTAGGTGTAGCCCAGGCACAGGTGCCGCGAAAGGTCTGCCGGAACCTCGGGCATGCCATGGGTCGCAAGGTATCCGGGCGAGGCGCAGACCAGGTTGTCCGAGGAGCCCAGGCGGCGCGCAATGTGGTTGCCCGACGTGGTCCGCGAGATGCGGATGGCCAGGTCGTAGCCCTCCTCGACGATGTCGACCACGCGGTCGATGAGCGCGATGTCGAGCTCGACATCGGGGTACTTCGCCATGAACCTCGGCCACAGGGGCGCCAGCACGAGGCTGCCGAAACTCAGCGGCGCGTTGATGCGCAGGCGCCCGCGCGGCTGCAGTGACGCGGTGGTCGCCAGCGCTTCGGTCTCCGCCACCTCTTCAAGAATCGACTTCGCCCGGTCGAACAGCGCTTCGCCGCCTTCGGTGAGCGACAAGCGGCGCGACGTGCGGTTGATCAACCGCGTGCGCAAGTGCGCTTCCAGCTCGTTGACGTAGCGCGTCACGTTGGCCGGGGAGGTGTCCAGCGCGTCGGCGGCCTTGGTGAAACTGCCACGCGCAACCACGGTGACGAACACCTCGTAAGCACGCAATCGGTCCATGGGGGTCGGCTCCAATCATTCAGAAAAGCTGAATGAGTAAACCACTTTTGGGGCCTTTCTGGAAGTGAAGCTGAATCATAAATTCACGTCACCCCAGCAACCGACACCAAGGACCTCGACATGACCGACACCCATCCCACCCCCGCCCCCACCCGCCGTGCACTGATCGCCGGCGCAGCCGCCTTTGGCGCCGCACTGACCCTGGCCCCGACGGCGAACGCGGCACCCCTCGTCGACGCGGTGCCCGGCTTCCGCGCCGGCAGCGCGGAGGTGAACGGCACCCGCATCAACTACCGCATCGGCGGCACCGGACCGGTCGTCGTGCTGCTGCACGGCTACGCCGAGACCGGGCACATGTGGAACCCGCTGATGCCGCTGCTGGCGAAAACGCACACCGTGGTCGTGCCCGATCTTCGCGGCGCCGGCAATTCGTCGAAGCCCGAGACGGGCTACGGCAAGAAGAACATGGCCGTCGACATCCACGAACTGGTCCGCTCGCTCGGCTTTCGCAGCGTGAGCATTGTGGGGCATGACATCGGCCTGATGGTGGCCTACGCGTATGCCGCCCAGTTTCCTTCGGAGACCGACAAGGTGGTGCTCATGGACGCGTTCCTGCCCGGCATCGGCGAATGGCAGAACGTGTGGCTTCTGCGCGACCTCTGGCATTTCCATTTCCACGGCGCAACGCCGCTGGCGCTGGTGAGCGGGCGCGAGCGCATCTATTTCGAGCATTTCTGGAATGACTTTGCGGCCGACCCCAAGCATTCGGTGCCCGAAGCCGATCGCCGCTTCTACGCCAAGGCCTACGCACAGCCCGGCGGCATGCGTGCCGGGTTCGAATACTTCAAGGCCTTCGAGAAGGACGCGGCCGAGTTCGCCGAACTGGGCAAGACGCCGCTGCCGATGCCGATGCTGGTCCTCTCCGGCGAAAAGGCCGGCGGGACATTCCTGATCGAGCAGGGCAGGATGGTTGCGACCAACGTGCAGGGCGTGATCGTCAAGGGTTCCGGGCACTGGCTGATGGAAGAGGCGCCAGACCAGGTCATCCCGGCGCTGATCAACTTCCTGGGCTGAGCGGGAACAGCATCGGCATCGAACGACGGGCGCCCGCCATGCGCCAGTCACCCCGGCTTCACGAACAGCAGACATCAACGGACACCAACGTCCAACCCTCCAAGGAGACTCAACATGGACCTTCAACTCAACGGCAAGCTCGCACTGGTGAGCGGCAGCACAGCCGGCATCGGCTACGCCATCGCGCACACACTGGCACAAGAGGGCGCAAGCGTCATCGTCAACGGCAGGTCGCAGACTGCGGTCGACGAGGCGGTGGACCGCATCCGATCGGAGACGCATGGCACGGTGGTCGGCTATGCGGGCGACCTGAGCCGGGCCGACGCCGCCGAGGAGGCCGTGCGTCGTCATGCCGGCATCGGCATCCTCGTCAACAGCCTGGGCATCTTCGAGGCCAAGGCTTTCGAAGACATTCCCGATGAAGACTGGCAGCGCTTCTTCGACGTGAATGTGCTGAGCGGCGTGCGCCTTGCACGGCTCGTACTGCCTGAAATGAGGCGAGCGAACTGGGGGCGGATCATCTTCATTTCGAGCGAGAGCGCGGTTCAGATACCGACCGAGATGATCCACTACGGTGTCACGAAGACCGCGCAGCTCGCGGTTTCGCGCGGGCTTGCGGAATCGGTCGCCGGTACGAACATCACCGTGAACAGCGTGCTTCCAGGGCCGACGAAATCGCGTGGGGTGGGCGACTTCGTCGAAGGCCTCGCGCGTTCGAGCGACAAGAGCTTCGAGCAGGTCGAGGCAGAGTTCTTCGAACACATTCGCCCGACATCGCTCATCAAGCGCTTTGCTTCGCCGCAGGAGGTGGCGTCTCTCGTGGCCTATGTGGCAAGTCCGCTCGCGTCGGCGACCACGGGCGCAGCCCTTCGCGTCGACGGCGGCGTCGTCAAGAGCGCCTTCTGACGCAGGCACGATGAGTGGTCACGGCCGATCGGCATGTAGGCCAGCGCCGCTGCAGCGGCATGCTGTCCTTGCACAAGTCGAGGGCTGTTGCCCCCGCCAGCGGCGGGGCCGGGATCCGGAACCTATTCTGAAGCTTCGGCCCGTGCTTTCACGGGCTCGGCAACCGGCTTCGAATCGTCGATCGCATTGCCGGGCTCTGACGTTGGCGGCGGCGTCAGTTGTTCGATGATTCGAATGCGGCGAACAACCAGCTCGTCGATCTCCAGCCGGCGGATGCGAGCCCGGCCCACGAAGAGCCGGCCGACAGACAAGGCACCGATGGCCAGCGCTCCGAGTGCCGCAGCGCCAATCACGATGGAGCCCAACGCAGCCGTACCGACGGCATGCGCGCCCGTGGCGCTCGCAGGCAAGGCACGCGCAGACTTTGATCGCATCAAGTTCATCGAAACACCTCCTGTTGGAACGACACAAGTCGACCGTGCGTCACCGGTACCGCGAGCAGCCGCTGCGCCGGTGCGGGGAGTCTGCGGCGGCAGCAGGCGCAGTGGCAAAGCCATGCGCTGGAGGGGCGATTTTCGGCTGCCGGGCCGCAGGTGTGCAATGGCCCGCGCAGGCATTGCAGGGCCTTGCCCTTGCAGACACCCTCAGGCCAACACGACCCGCTCGCACGCCTTGCGCAGCGCGGGCAGTCCCGGCAGGTCGCGCGCCTTCACGTCGGTCACCACCACGTGGATGTCGGCGGTGCGCGCATAAGTCACTCGGCTGGCCTGGCCGATCTTGGCGTGGTCGGCCAGCAGGAACAGCTGCTGCGCCTGCTCGGCCATGGCGCGCGCCACGGCGGCCTCGTGGTGCTCGAAGCTCATGGCGCCGTGCTTGGCGTGCAGGCCCACGGGCGACAGCAGCGCCACGTCGGCGCGGTAGCGGCGAATGGCCTCCACCGTGGTGTCGCCGCAGGTGGCCTGCGCCTTCACGTCGATCTCGCCGCCCAGCAGGATGGTGCGGTTGCCCGTGAGCCGGCCTTCGCCCGCGCCCGCGAGCTTGAGCGCGATGTTCAGCGAGTTGGTGATGACGGTCATGCCGCTCAGCGTGGCCAGCTCTTCGGCGCAGATCGACATGGTGCTGCCGGCGTCCATGAAGATGGTCTGGCCAGGCTGCAGCAGCGAAATGGCGGCCTTGGCAATGGTGCGCTTCTCGCGCTGGCGCGCCACCAGCCGCACGGCCAGCGGCGGCTCGGGCTCGGCGCTGGTGGCAATGGCGCCGCCGTGCACGCGCCGCAGCTCGCCCAGGCCTTCGAGCTCGAGCAGGTCGCGGCGCACGGTCTCGCGGGACACCGCAAGGTCCTGCACGATGCGCTCGACGCTGAGGCGCGAGAAGGTGGCGAGCAGGCTGCGGATGCGCAGGAATCGTTCTTCTTGGAGCATGAAGGATGCTGGCTATGAGAAAGAAAAAGGGCGGCGTCGATGTGACGGCCGCCCCGGTCTGCAGGTGAAAAGGCACGGGTCGACACGGGTGGCGCGGATTGCGCGCCATTGTGCCGGTCAACGCACCGTTGTGGCGCGTTGACCCGTGCCGACGCGTCAGAGGTCGCCGAGGCCCATGGCCGGGTCGCTCACCGAATGCTTGCCGGTTTCCACGCGGCCGGCAAAGCGGCGGTAGTAGGCTGCGTCGGTGTCGCAGGTGACCTCGAAGTCGTACCACTGGCCGCTGGCGGCCAGCTCCCAGTGCTGCTCCGCGGCGGCGCCGCCGGCCACGGTGGCGGTCCACGGACCGTCGGTGCGGTAGGCCTTGGCGCGAATGCTGAACTTGCTTGCGTTCGTACCGCCGTTGAGCATCTTCAGGTACACGTTGCCGTTGGCAATGTCGTAGCACACGCGCACTTCGGGGCTGGCCGCGCCGCCTGCACGCAGCGTGTTGATGTTGCCCTTGAAGTGACGGTGGAAGCCGCTGGGGCCGAGCACCCACAGGTCGTAGAAGCCGCTGTTGTCGATCGCCGGGCTCCATGCGTCGTCCAGGCCCTTGCCCGGCTCCACCATGTAGCGGCGCGGCAGGCGGTCGAGGTTGAGCTTGTCGTACACGTGGAACACGGCGGCGGCCTTGCCGGTGTTGTCGAACAGCAGCTGCACCTTGCCGCTGATGGCATCGGCGCGCGCGCTCACGTGCAGTTCATAGGGCAGGGCGCGCGACGGGCGCGTGCCGGTGGTCTGGCGCGGCAATTGCGGATCGAGCGGCAAGGCCACTTGCGCCAGTGCTTCCTGGTCGGTGCGCACCTTGGTGGCCGCGGTCTTGGTGGTGCGGCCGGCGAGCGCGGGCAGTGCCTCGGTGTTGGGCGTTGCAAAGTTGAAGGCGCTCGTGAGGTCGCCGCACACCGCGCGCCGGAACGGCGAGATGTTGGTTTCCCTCACGCCGAAACGCGCTTCGATGAAACGCAGCACCGAGGTGTGGTCGAAGGCCTGCGAGTTCACCCAGCCGCCGCGGCTCCAGGGCGACACGATGTACATCGGCACGCGCACACCGGGGCCGTACACGCGGCCGTCGGGCGCGGGCTGGCTGGTGGTGCCGGGCGGGGCGGGGTGCGTGAAGCGCTCCACGGCAAGGTCGGCGTCGGCCAGCGTGGTCTTGCCGGCCATGGTGCCGTCGGGGTTCAGCGAGGGAGCTGCGGGCGACGGGTAGTGGTCGAAGTAGCCGTCGTTCTCGTCGAAGTTGATGAGCAGCACGGTCTTGCTCCACACCTCGGGCACGGCGGTGAGGGCGTCGAGCGTTTCCTGGATGTACCAGCCGCCCTCCACGGGGCTCGAGGGGCCGGGGTGCTCGGAGAAATTGGAAGGCGCGACGATCCACGACACCTGCGGCAGCTTGCCGTTCTTGATGTCCTGGCGGAACTGCTCCAGGAAACCGCCGTCGGGCATGGTGTTGGCGATGCCCTTGTACAGCGGGTTGCCTGCGTCGTCGCTGGCCGGGTCGTAGGCCGGCGATGCCGTGTCGTTGCTCACGGGCTTGCCCGAATCCTCGTTGGCCTTGCGGTATTTCTTGAACCCGGCGAGCGGGTTGTCGGTGAAGTTGTCCGGCATGCTCTGGTAGACGATCCAGCTGACATTGGCTTCCTGCAGGCGCTCGGGGTAGGTCTTCCACTCGTAGCCCTTGGTGGAGGCGTCGATGCCGTCCCACTCGTTGACCACGGTGGCCACGCCGGCGCCCGTGGGGCCGTTGGTGCCGGTCCAGTGGAACAGGCGGTTCGAGTTGGTGCCGGTGTGCATCGCGCAGTGGTAGTCGTCGCACAGCGTGAAGGCGTTGGCCAGCGCGTACTGGAAGGTGACTTCGGCTTCCTTGAAGTAGCCCATCGACGCGTTGGTCTTGTAGCGCGGCCACTGGTAGGTGCGCCCGCCGTCCCAGGCGTTCTGGCCGTCGCTCCACGAGTGCGGGGTACCGCTCACGCGCTGCGCGTTGCCCTTGCGGCTGTCCAGGTGGTAGGGCAGCACGGGGTTGCCCGTGGCATCGCCTTGCTGCCACACGCTGCGGCCCTTGGGCAGCGGAATGGTGAAGCGGTCACCGAAGCCGCGCACGCCCATCAGCATGCCGAAGTAGTGGTCGAACGAGCGGTTTTCCTGCATCAGGATGACGATGTGCTCGACGTCCTTGATGGTGCCCGTGGTGTTGTTGGCCGGAATGGCGAGCGCGCGGCGAATGCTTGGCGGAAAGGCCGTGAGCGCGAGGGCAGCGGCGCCGGTGGTGGCGGCGCCCGAGAGGAAATTGCGGCGTGAAGTCATGGTCTTGTTCTGGCGTGTTCGTGAGGTCAGCGGGCGCAGCGCATGTCGGGCTGCGTGCCTGCTTCGGGCGTCGGGGTCGTCGGTGTGGTGGGGGTGACCGGGATCACCGGTGTGCCGCCGCCGCTACCGCCGCCGCAGGCGGAGAGCGCGCAGGCCGCGACGAGCGTGGAAAGCAACGCGGGGAGGAATGTGGGTCGGAACGCTGGCAGGGTCCGCGCGCGCAGGGTCGGAAATCTCATAGGGGTCCTTTGGGGGCTGTACTTGTGTACGGGGCGTTTGTGGAAGGGGTCAGGGAATGAGCGTCGACAACGGTCGCGCCGCCTTGTAGAGGCTGGTGACTTCGTCCGCGGTGAGTGCGCGGTTCCAGATCGCGAAGTCGTTGAAGTCCATGGCGCCGCGCGGCGAAGCCGACTGGCGCTTGTAGTAAAGGCCGGAGCCGTCTTCGTTCAGGCCGATGCCGTTCTTCAGGCCGCCGAGCTTGGCCACCAGTGCCGGCGACAGCGCCACGTGGCCGGTCTGGATGCCGCGCACCGGGTCGACGGCGTAGGCGTCCATGGCCAGGCCGGCCTTGTCGATGACCATGGCCACGTAGGCCCACTGGCCGCCGCTCAGGTAGTGCGCGCCCTTGATCTCGCCGCGGGCGCTGCCGGTGCCGGTGTTGAAGCGCAACTCGCAGCTGCTGAACAGGCCGATGGCAATGCCTTCGTTGTTGCCGGTGTCGTAGTTCTTGTTGGCGATGACGGTGCCGCCGTTGCCCACGCCCTGGCTGCAGGTGGCGTCGGTGCGCACCCAGAAGCCGATGGTGAAGGCGGTGGTGGCTGCGTCCGTCGTCACGTCGGTCACCTGCTTCACGCGGTAGCCGGCCATGCCGCTGGCGTTGGCCGTGCGGCTGTCCACGCGCAGGGCCTTGGCGCGGTCGCGGGTGCGCATGCCGTCGTCGGTCAGCAGCGAGCCGCCGTCGGCGTCGACAGCCCAGGGGCCGAAGGTCGAGGCGCCGGTTTTCACGTCGACACCCGGCAGTGCGTCGAGCGGGTAGTAGCTGACGAGGCCGTTGATGAGCGTCGGCGCCAGCGGCACCGGCTTCAGGTACGCGATCTGCGCGGTCAGCGAAACCACGGTGTCGCCGGCCACCAGCGTGTACACGTAGCTGTAGGTGCCGTCGCTCACCGCGTCGACGTAGTCGGCATACGAGGTGCTGCCGGCCGCCAGCGTGGCCACCAGCTTGCCGTTGCGCAGCACCTGCACCGGCAGGTTGGCGTTGCCGGCGAGCTTCCAAGACAGCTCGATGTTGTCCTTGTCGGCACCGGTCCTGGCGGCGAACTCGCGCAGGCTGGTGGTGCCTTGCAGCGCGATGCCGTTCAGGCCGTAGCTTGCGGCGGCGGGCGTGGAGCCCAGGTGGCGCAGCACCGTCGGTGCGATGTCGGTGGCCGCGGCGAGCTGCAGCAGCGTGTTGTCCGCCGGTGCCGCCGTGCCCGTGCCGGGCAGGCCCGCGAGCTCCTTGTTGCTCGCAATGAAGATGGTCTTGTTCTCGAGCGTCTGCAGCCCCGTGGCGCCGCCGAAGGCGTCCAGCCCGTGGCCCGTGGTGAGGATCACCAGCCAGTCTTCCCTGGCGTCGTTGGCCGTGCGGCGGGCAATGCGCTCCAGCAACTGGCCGACGCCGGCGGCGGTGTCGGTCACGGCGCGACGGTAGGTGTCGCTGCCCAGGCCGCTGCCCGCCGCGGCGCTGGCCGGGGCACCGTATTGCGCCACGACCAGGTCGTGGCCCGAATCGATGAGCTGCGCGGTGTGCTCGGTCACGCAGGCGTCGGAGCCGGCGCAGTCGAACGCGGTGTCGATGGCGCCAGTGTCGTTGCGCACGAGGGCGGGGTACAGCGGGTTGGCCGTGATGGCGCCGGTCTTGTAGCCAGCGGCCGTGTTCTGCTTGGCCATGGCGAAGATCGACGGTGCGAGCTTGGCGTCGACGCTCTGGTCGCTGGTGTCCCAGCGCACGCCGTGGCGCTGCACCCAGGTGCCCGTGAG
This sequence comes from Variovorax sp. OK212, assembly GCF_900112425.1. Lineage (GTDB taxonomy): Bacteria > Pseudomonadota > Gammaproteobacteria > Burkholderiales > Burkholderiaceae_C > Variovorax. The sequence continues at coordinate 20,626 of NZ_FOLP01000009.1, forward strand.
CAGCGTGGCCCATGAAGGGCCGTCGGTGAGGCGCTGCTGCGTGAGCGAGCCGTTCGCTCCGCCCGTCCATGCGGGGGCGACGCGCAACGACTGCAGTGCCGGCGCGCGCTTCTGCGCGATGGCGTCGGCAAGCGCGGCGTGCGTGAGGCCGTCGATCTCGACCACCAGCGCCTTGGGGCCGCTCTTGCCTTGGTTGACGGTCGGTGCCGCGTTACCGCCACCGCCCGCGGCCGGTGCGTTGCCAACCAGCGAGAAGCCGGAGCCCCCGCCACCTCCGCCGCCGCAGGCTGCCAGCAGCAAAGCGACGCACAGGCTTCCTCCCGCCGACGCGCGGCGCGCATTCGTTCCTCTGATCATTCTGGTTTCCGGTGAATTGACATGTACGCCCCGCGGCCGCGCCACGGGACTGTGGTATTTGCTGTGCTTTGGCAATGAAATGTAATTGCAACAAAACACACAAACACTCGTAATGCCTCAGATGTTGCGTGCCGAAGGTGACAACGGTTTGACACCGCGCGCGATCGTCCGAACATGAAAAACGGGGCCCGAAGGCCCCGTGAGAGAAACGAGAGGAAAGGGTGCGCGGTCTCAGGTGAGCTGCGCCTCGTACCCTTTCTCCACCTCCGCAAGGTTTGTCCAGAACCCTTGCGGCTCGCGCCCCGCCAGCACGTCGATGAGCACATCCACATGCGCGTGCCAGCCGCCCGCCACGCTGAGCATGTCCTTGCGGCTGGCCAGGCGCCGGTGCGTCAGCACGAGCTGCGTGGCGTCGCCCTGCGGCGTGAGCTCGAAGGTGACTTCGGATGGCGCCGGGCCTTCGTCCCAGCTGATGGTCAGCAGCGTGGGTGCTTGCATGCGCACCAGCTTCGACTTCTGCACGATGGGCTTGCGGCATTCGGCGAAGCGCTCGGGTGCCACCTCGCCGGTGAGCTGGGTGTGGTCGAAGCGCAGGTCGAACAGCTCGCCCGGCTGCTGCGCCATGGTGCCGCCGGCGAGCCATGCGGCGCGTTTGTCGGGGTCGGTGAGGTAGGCCCATACGCGCTCGATGGGGGCGGGCAGCGTGCGTTCCGTGCGCAGGGTGGCGGCGTCGACCTGGGTGCCCAGGCTGTGCTTGATCTTCATTTGCGGGTGCTCCTTGTGAAAGGGGAAGGGGTAAAAGCGAAAGGCGAAGATCACTTGCCGGAATCGGCGTCGCGCCGCAGGGCCTGCTCCAGCGCATCGAGCCGGTTGTTCCAGAAGCCTTCGTAGTAGCGCAGCCATGCGTCGGCCGTGGCCAGCGCGGCGGGCTCCAGGCGGCAGATGTGCGCGCGGCCCTGCACGGTGCGCGACACCAGCCCCGCGCGCTCCAGCGTCTTCACGTGCTTGGAGGCGCCCGCAAAAGACATGCGGAACGGCGCGCCGAGTTCGCCCACGCTGCATTCGCCGTGCGACAGCAGTTGCAGCATGGTGCGGCGCGTGCTGTCGGCCAGCGCGTGGAAAACGGCGTCGAGCCGGGCGTCCTGGAGTTCTAGTTCAACCATGAGGTTGAATATAGACCTGTTTGAGTCAACGTTCAACTCATCGGTTGAATTAAGGTTCGGCGTTACAGCGGATACACCCGGGACGCAAAACACGCGCGGGTCGCTGGCCCGCCCGGACCGGCGCTCCTACGATCGCGTTCATCCCATCCATTCACCGAGAGAAAGAAGAAAGACATGAAGTCATCCGTCCAGCGCCGCAGCTTGTTGCTTGCCGCCACCGTGCTGCCGCTTGCCAGTGCCTGCACCGCCTGGTCCGAGAAAGGAGCGTCATCGTCGTTGTCGGCCGAAGCGCAGCTGGCCGAGCTCGAGCGCGCCTCGGGCGGGCGGATCGGCGTGGCGGGGCTGCACACCGGCAGCGGTGCGCGCTTCCAGCACCGCGCGCACGAGCGCTTTCCGATGTGCAGCACCTTCAAGCTGATGCTGGCCGCCGCCGTGCTGGAGCGCAGCGCCAAGGACGCCAGCCTGCTGTCGCGCCAGCTGAGCTACGGCAAGAGCGACCTGATCGCCAACTCGCCCATCACCGAGAAGCACGTGGCCACCGGCATGAACGTGGCCGACCTGTGCGCGGCCACCATCCAGTACAGCGACAACGCCGCCGCCAACGTGCTGCTGAAGCTGCTGGGCGGCCCGCCCGAGGTGACGGCCTTCTCGCGCCGCATCGGTGACCAGACCTTCCGCCTCGACCGCACCGAGCCCGAGCTGAACACCAGCATTCCCGGCGACCTGCGCGACACCACCACGCCCGCGGCCATGTCCGACAGCGTGCAGCGGCTGGTGCTGGGCGACGCACTGGGTGCGCCGCAGCGCGACCAGCTCAAGACCTGGCTGCTTGGCAACACGACCAACAAGGAGCGCTTCCTGGCGGGCGTGCCGGCCGGCTGGAAGGTGGGCGACAAGACGGGCGGCGGCTCGTACGGCAGCAACAACGACGTCGGCGTGCTGTGGCCGCCGGCGGGCGCGCCGCTGGTGCTGTCGGTCTACCTGACGTTTCCCGAGAAGGACGCGAAGACGCGCAACGACGTGGTCGCTTCGGCTACGCGCATTGCGGTGACCGCGCTGGCGGGGTAGGCGGTGCAGCTGGCGCTACAGGCGCCTGCCCTGAGCGGCTTGAGCGGCTTGAGCGGCCTGAGGTTCCGGCGAGCTGCAGCGCCCGGCGGTAGGCCGTGGGCGAGCTGCCCGTGACGCGCTTGAATGCGTTGCTGAACGCACTCTCGGACGCGTAGCCCAGCGTCTGGGCCACCACCGCCACGGGCGTGGCGTTTTCACCCAGCGCACGTTCCGCCAGGCGCATGCGCCACTCTGTCAGGTACGTCAGCGGGGCAACGCCGGCCACCGCCTTGAAGTGAAAGGCGAAGGTGGTTCGCGACATCGCGCATGCCTTGGCCAGGTCTTCGAGGTGCCAGGTGCGCGCGGGATCGTCGTGCATCAACCGGAGGGCTGGTGCAATGCGCGGGTCGCTCAACGCCTGCAACCATCCCGCGGCAAGAGGCCCGGCTTTTTTCAGGTGCGCGCGCAGGATCTGCACGAACAGCAATTGGGCGAGCTGCGTCGACGCCACCTGCGCGCCAGGCTCTCCCGCGGCCCGCTCCTGCACCAGCTGGTCGAGCAACCAGCGAAAGACCGAGGCTTGCGGTGCGGCGGCCTGGATGTGGATCCACGGCGGAAGCGCGTTCAGCAGCAGCGGCCCGCTGACGGGGTCGAGCAGCACATGGCCACCGATGTGCGCGAACTCGCTGCCGTCGCCCAACTGCGCCAAGGCGCGACCGGCGCCCGAGAAGAGCGCCATGGCGTCGACGGGCTCGACGTCGGGCGCGCTCGACAGCACCGACCACAGGGGCGCCGACAGAAGGCCCACATCTCCGGTCTCGAAGCGCACCGGCTCGGGCTGACCTTCCAGCCGGACCCAGCAATGGCCGCGCACGACCGCGAAGAACTTGATCTTGTCGGGCGCCGGAAACCGGATCGCCCATGCGCCGCCGGCGGTGAAGCCGCCTGTGAGCAGGCTCTGCGCCTGCGTGAGCCTGAGGATGTCGGAGAAAGGGTCGGCACTCATTCGCGGACTATCGCGCAGGCAAAGCGGACTTTCAAGCATTCACAGTACGGCGTTTCGAAAATATCGTTCTCCCTGTGCTGCCGGACCGTGCTGCGACGAGGTCGCCATGGCCGCTGCGTCACACAAAACCGAGGAACATCCATGAGTCAAGAGTTGGTGCTTGTCACCGGGGGCACCGGGTTCATTGCACAGCATTGCATCCTGGCGTTGCTGCGCCGGGGCTTTCGAGTCCGCACGACGGTGCGATCGCTTTCAAGGGAAGCGGAGGTTCGCGAGAACCTCAGGACGGGAGGCGCGCATTCGGGCGACCTCTTGTCGTTCGTGGCCGCCGACCTGGCCGCGGACAGCGGATGGGCCGAGGCCGCCAGCGGGTGCGCCTATGTGCTGCACGGCGCTTCGCCGACGCCTTCCGGCGCGCACGCGACGCTGGACGACTGGATCAGGCCCGCGGTCGACGGCAACCTGCGCGTGCTGCGAGCGTCGCGTGACGCGGGAGTGAAGCGGGTGGTACTCACGTCGGCGTTCGGCGCCGTCGGCGTCGGCCACAAGCCGATGAGCCGGCCCTTCGACGAAGCCGATTGGAGCGACCTCGCAGGCAACGTGGCCCCGTACCAGAAGTCGAAGACGCTGGCCGAACGGGCCGCGTGGGACTTCATCGAAAAGGAGGGCGGGGGGCTCGAGCTGGCTGCGGTGAACCCGACGGCGGTTCTGGGCCCGGCGCTGGGCGCCGACTACTCCCACTCGATCCGGCTCATCAAGAACATGATGGACGGCCAGCCGGGAATGCCCAAGATCAACTCGGGCTTTGTCGACGTGCGCGACGTGGCGGACCTGCACCTGCGCGCCATGGCCGACCCGGCCGGAAGCGGCCAGCGCTTTCTCGCGATTTCGGGCGAGAGCATGTGGCTCGCCGAGGTGGCGAGGGTGCTCCGCGCGCGCATGGGCGCGTCGGCAAGCAGGGTGTCGGCGCGAACCTTGCCGAACTGGCTGGTTCGACTGGGCGCGAAGAAGGACCCGAGGATGAAGGACATCGTGCCCATGCTCGGCGTGAACATGAACGCCACGAGCGCGAAGGCAAGGCGCCTGCTCGGCTGGAACCCGCGCCCGGCCGAGGAAGCGATCGTTGCAACGGCCGAGAGCCTGGTCAGGCTGAAGCTGCTGAAGGCCTAGGCTTGCGCCCGGGCCTTAGCCCTGCTTGCGCATCGCGAAGCACGCCCCCGCCACCAGGATGAACGCGCCGATGATCACCTTCTGCCAGGTGCTCGGCACGCCCGCCAGGATCAGCACGTTGTTGATCAGCGTGACCAGCACCACGCCCAGCAGCGTGCCGCCCACGGTGCCGCTGCCGCCGGTGATGCGCGCGCCGCCGAGGATCACGGCGGCAATCACGTCCAGCTCGTTGCCCACCAGGTCGAAGGGGTTCGCCAGCCGCGTGCTCGACACGTGCACGATGCCCGCCAGCCCCGACAGGAAACCGGCGTACGCGAACACGAAGATGTGCACGGTGCGCAGGTTGTAGCCCAGCCGCTCGGCAATGGCCAGGCTGCCGCCGATGGCGTACACCGCGCGGCCGATGAGCGTGCGGTTCAGCAGCCACCACGTGAGCACCGCCGCGGCGGCCAGCACCAGCACCGTGGCGGGCAGCACCACGTGCAGGCCCTGCGGCGTGTCGAAGCGCCACAGCGCGAGCTTGCCGAAGGCGTCCATGGGCGCGGGAACGTTCATGAAGAACACCGTGCCCACGAAGGTCAGGAGAATGCCGTGGTACAGGTACTGCGTGCCGATGGTCACGATGAGCGACGGCGCCTTGAGCCAGTGCACCAGCAGGCCGTTGAGCACGCCCAGCACCGCACCGCTGGCCGCGCCCGCCACCAGCAGCACGGCAATGTGCGTGTCCGGAAAGTAGTTCAACACCAGCTTGGTGATGCTGTACATGGTGAGCGCGGCAATGGCCGCGAACGACACGTCGATGCCGCCCGCCGCCAGCACGATGAGCACGCCCAGCGCGAACAGGCCCAGCACGGTGCAGGCACGCACGATGTCGAACAGCACCGGCAGCTGGAAGAAGCTCGGGTTGATGGCGCCGACCACCAGGCACACCAGCACGATCAGCGCCAGCGTGAAGACCGAGGGCCGCTGCGCGAGCCAGCCGCGCCACGAGGCGGGCGCCTTGGGGGCCGCGGGTGCCACGGAAGAAGGCGCCGTCGTGGAGTGCGCTTGCATGGTGGAAGCCGTCATGAGAATGCGGGGGAGGGTGTGTCGGAAACCAGCGCGTGGTAGAGCTCGCTCTCGGCCAGGCCCTGCGCGTCGAAGTCGTTGGCAATGCGGCCCTTGCGCATCAGCAGGATGCGGTCGCAGTTCTGCAGCAGTTCCTGCAGGTCGTCGCTCACCAGGATCACGCCCAGGCCTTGCTCGGCCAGCCGCTGCACGATGCGGTAGATGGTGTCCTTGGAGCCCACGTCCACGCCCACGGTGGGGCCGTGCAGTATCAGCACGCGCGGGCCGATGGCGAGCCACCGGCCGATGAGCACGCGCTGCTGGTTGCCGCCCGAGAGCGACTGCACCGGGCGGTCGACGTCGGGCGTGGCAATCTGCAGGTCGCGCACGGTGCGCTCGGCCAGTTCCTGGCATTGCTTCGCATCGAGCGCGCCGAAGCGCCCGCGCAGGCGGTTGAGCACCGCTGTGACGATGTTGTCGCGAATCGGCTTGTCGAGAAACAGGCCTTCGCTCAGCCGGTCTTCGGGCACGTAGCCGATGCCCTGGCGAATGCCGTCGCTCGGCGTCTTCAGCGTGACCTGCCGGCCGTCGAGCGCAAGGCGCCCGCGGTCGGCCGCCTGCACGCCGGCCAGTGCCAGCGCCAGTTCGTTGCGGCCCGAGTCGAGCAGGCCGGTGATGCCCAGAATCTCGCCCTTGTGCAGCGTGAAGCTCACGTCGCTGAACTGCGCGCCGCGGCCCAGCGCCTCGACCTTCAGCAGCGTGTCGCCGCCGTGGGTCTGGTGGCGGTAGCGTGCGCCGTCGAGCTGCTTGCCGGTCATCCAGTGCGCGAGCTCGGCCTTGGTGAAGTCGCGGATCGGCCCTTGGGCCACCTTGGTGCCGTCGCGGAACACGATGGCCTGGCCACCCATGGCAATGCACTCGTCGAGCTTGTGGCTCACGAAAAGCACCGCCACGCCCTGCGCGCGCAGTGCCTCCACCACGTGCACGAGGTTGTCGACCTCTTTCTGCGTGAGCGAGGTGGTGGGCTCGTCCATGATGACCATGCGCGCCCGCGTGGCCACGGCGCGCGCAATGGCCACCAGCTGCCGCGTGGCGATGGGCAGCTCGTCGACGCGCCGCGCGAGAAACGCGGCATCGGTCGGCAGCTTCACCGTTTCGAGTGCGCGCACGGCGGTGGCGGCCACCGCCTTGCGGTCGAAACGTCGCGCCAGCTTTCCGCCGGTTTCGACCAGCTGTTCGCTGAGCGCGACGTTCTCGGCCACGCTCATGTTCGGCAGCAGCGAGAGGTCCTGGTAGACCGTCTCGATGCCGAGCGTGAGCGCCTGCAGCGGTGACAGCGATTCGTGGGGGTGCCCGTCGATCACGATGCGCCCCTGGCTCGGGGGCTGCGCGCCCGAGATGATCTTGATGAGCGTGCTCTTGCCGCAGCCGTTCTCGCCGAGCAGGTGGTAGATCTCGCCGGCTTCGATGGTCAGGTCGATACCGCGCAGCGCGTGCACGCCCGCGAAGCGCTTGTGCACGTCCTGCACTTCGAGGAAGACACGGCGCCCGGCCTGGTTCGAAGTGCCGGGCGGGGCTTGCGTGGAAGGCGCGAGAGGCGCGGTCAGAGTCATACGCTCAAGGATTCCGGAAGATCAGAAGGCGTACTTCTTGTAGTTCTGCTTGTCGACCTCGACCCAGGCCTGGCCCGTGACGATGATGCCGACGCCGGGGCCCTTCTTGACCGAGACCTTGTTGTAGCCCTGCACGCCCATGTCGGTGCCGTCGGTGATGGTCTTGCCGTCGAGCAGCATCTTGGCCGCCTTGTTCATGACGATGCCGGCATCCTTCGGGTCCCAGAAGGCGATGCCGCCGACCGCGCCCGACTCGAGGAACTTGGCCGCCTCGCTCGGCAGGCCGGTGCCGTACACGCAGATCTTGCCCTGCAGGCCGGCTTCTTCCACCGCGCGGCCGATGCCCAGCACGTCGAGCGACGACGAGCCCTGGAAGCCCTTCAGGTCGGGGTGCTTGCGCAGCATTTCCTTGGCCTTGCCGTAGGCCTTCTCGGCGTCGTTGAGCGACTCGTTCTTGGCGTCGACCAGCTGCATCTTGGGGTACTTCTTGGCGTTGGTCGCGCCGCCGTCGGCCCATTGCACCTGCGACTGGCTGCCCAGCGAGCCCACCAGCGAGGTCCACTTGCCCTGCTGGCCCATGCAGGCGGCCAGGCGTTCGTTGATGCGCGCACCGTAGGCCGTGTTGTCGAATGCCTCGATGTCGACCATGGTGTTCTTCTGGTTGTCGGCCTCGTGCGTCACGACCTTGATGCCGCGCTCCATGGCGCGCTTGAGCACGGGCTCCAGCGTGGGCGGGTCCATCGAGACCACGGCGATGGCGTCGACCTTCTTGGCCACCAGGTCTTCGACCAGGCGCTGCTGCTGCGCGGCGTCCGACTGGGCCGGGCCGATCTGGCGCGTGGCCACGCCCGGCGTGGTGCTGCCGAACTCCTTCACGCCCACTTCCATGCGGTTGAACCAGCTGATGCCCGTGATCTTCACCACGGTGACGATGTCTTGCGGCTTGCCTTGCGCATGCAGCGCCGAGGCGAAGGCCACGGTGCCCAGTGCGAGTACGGTGCAGGCGATCTTTGTTTTCTTCAGCATGTCTTGTCTCCTAGCCCTCGGTGGTTCTTTGCGTCGCGCCAGGAGGGGGCTGGTGCGGCGATGCGCTGGAGCGCGAAACGGAAATGAAGCTGCGCAGGTCGCTCAGGCTGAACCGCGCCGATGCCAGGAAGAACAGCAGCAGCAGGCCCCAGGCGCAGTCGCGGAAGAAGTTGGAAATGCCCAGCAGGTTGAAGGTGCTCGACAGCAGCTGCAGCGCCACGGCCGAGAAGAACAGGCACACCATGCGCCCGTAGCCGCCCTGCGGCCGCACGCCGGCCATCACGGTGATGAGGATGGCAATCAGCAGGTAGGAGTTGCCGTAGTCCGACTTCACGCTGGCCGTGCGGCCCGCGATGATCACGCCCGCCACCGCGGCCAGCACGCCGCACAGCGCATAGGTGGCCACCAGCATGCGGTGCTGCGAAATGCCCGCGTAGCGCGCCGCCTTGGCGTTGGTGCCCAGCAGGAACAGGCGAATGCCGAAGGGGCTCTGCTTGAGCAGCCAGCCCACGCCCAGCAGCATCGCCACGAAGATGACGAACGGAATCGGCACGCCCAGCACCATCTCGTTGCCGATGGCCGAGAGCGCCTCGGCGTCGCCCACGCGCAGGCTGGAGCCGCCCGTGAGCACCACCGCAAAGCCCGTGTACAGCAGCTGCGTGCCCAGCGTGCAGAGAATGGGCGTGAGGCCGGCGCGCGCAATCAGCACGCCGTTGAGCAGCCCGCCCACCAGGCCCACGGCCAGCGCGATGACGGCGAACCACGCCGTGTAGAGCCAGGGCGAGGCATCGGGTGCCGCGAGCATCGGCGCCACGGTGGCGGCCACCACGCCCGCGAGGTTGGCCAGCGCCACGCCCGACAGGTCGATGCCGCCGTTGCCCGAGATCATCGACAGCGCAACGCCCATGGCCAGCAGGCCGAGCTCGGGCAGCTGGCCGCCCATCGACTGGAAGTTGTAGACGTCGAGGAAGTCGCCCTTGGACAGCACCGTCGCAACCACGAGGATCACGACGTTGATGGCAACCAGGAAGTTGAGTTCGCGGTCTGAAAACCTGGAGGTCATGGCGGGTTCCTTCAGTGGTCGCGGCGCATCAGCGCCTCGACCTCGGCGCGCGTGGGCATCGAGGGCGCGGTGCCGGCGCGCGTGACCGAGATGGCCGCCACCGCCGAGCCGAAGCGCGCGGCGTCCAGCGGCGAGGCGCCTTCGGCGAGCGCGGCCGCAAAGCCGCCGTTGAAGGCGTCGCCCGCGCCGGCCGTTTCCTTCACGGCACCGGCGTTGAACACGGGGATGTGCACCGAGCCGCTGGCGCTGTGCAGCAGCGCGCCCTTGTCGCCGAGCGTGATGAGCGCGCAGCCCACGCCCTTGGCCAGGAAGAAGTCGCCCGCGCGGCGCGCGTCGTCGAGGGTGTCCACGGCAATGCCGCTGAGCGCAGCGGCTTCATGCTCGTTGGGCGTGATGTAGTCGCACAGCGGGTACAGCGCGTCGTCGAAGGGCAGGGCGGGCGCCGGGTTGAACACCGTCACGGTACCGGCGGCGCGCGCCAGTTCGAGCCCGCGGTGCGCGGCGCCGGCCGGTTGCTCCAGCTGCGTGACGAACACGCGCGCACCGCGAATGGCATCGGCCGCCGCGTCCACGTCGGCCGCGTCGATGAGCGCCGCCGCGCCGGGTACCACGATGATCGCGTTGGCGCCGGTGACCTCGTGCACGTAGATGAAGGCCGCACCCGTGGGCTGGTTCGCCACCTGCGGTGCGCGCGGCGTGATGCCTTCCTGTGCCCACAGCGCGAGCGCGTTGGCGCCGAAGGCGTCCTGCCCGAGCTTGGAGATGAAGGTGACGCCCGCGCCGGCACGCGCCGCCGCCACGGCCTGGTTCGAGCCCTTGCCGCCGGGGCCCATGGCAAAGCCCGAGCCCGCGATGGTCTGGCCCACGCCGGGGAGGTTGGCCGCGCGGAACGCGAGGTCGGCCACGAAGATGCCGAGCACGGCCACGCCGTGCTGCCCTTGCTGCTGTGAAGAGACGACGGTCATGGGGTCAGGCCTCGGGCGCGAGCACGCCTTTTTTGAACACGAAGCAGCCGTAGAAGCGGCGCTCGCCCGTGGCGATCACGCAGTAGGCGCGGCGCGCGGCTTCGTAGAAGGCGAAGCGTTCGATGGAGCCCAGCGGGCGCGAGCGGCCTTCGGCCGCATCGATCTCGCGTTGCATCTCCTGCTGCACCGGCGGAATCGTGTCGGGCTCGCCCATGATCTCCATGCGTCGTGCCGGATCGTCGACCGCGGTGTCCAGCGGCAGCACCGAAAGAATGGCGCGCGCCGCTTCGGTGGTGCCTACGCCGTCGATGCGCAGCAGCCGGCCCAGCGTGGTCTGGCGTGCGACCGAGTCGGCCGGAAAGTTGGCGTCGCACAGCACGAGCTCGTCGCCATGGCCCATGGCGCGCAGGGCGTACAGCACGTCTGCGTTGAGCAGCGGATGGATGGACTTCAGCATGTTGTCTCCACGAATGGATGTGGTTCTTGTGGCCGCGATCTTAGAGAAAGAAAACGTTTGCGCAAACGTTTGCCGCTCGAAGATTCATGGGGGTTTCCCTTGGTTTCCAGATGCGCGCGCTGCGCGCACGGCGCTCATTCGCCATACGGGATCCAGATGTTCTTGACCTGCGTGGCGTGCCGCAGGAACTGCGCGCCTTCGGCGCAAGCCGCGTCGTGCCAGTCGGTGGCCAGGCCGTGGTCGACCAGCGTGCGCTTCAGGTTGCCGGCCGACAGGCGCTCGGCGTTGCGCGACAGCTCCTTCGCACCGAAAGCCCACAGCGCATCGACGTCGTCGTGCTCGGCCAGCGTCTGCGCCAAGCTGGCGGCGGGGCCGGTCACGAGGTTGATCACGCCCGCGGGCAGGTCGGAGGTTTCCAGCACCTGGTAGAAGTCGGTGGCGATCAGCGGGTGCTTCTCGCTCGGCACGATCACCGTGCGGTTGCCCATGGCCATCAGCGGTGCGAACAGGCTCACGAAGGACAGCAGCGGCGCCTCGTCGGGGCACACCACGCCGACCACGCCCATGGCCTCGACAGTGGCCAGCGCCACGCCGCGCAGCGGCGGCACATGCACCGTGCCCTCGTACTTGTCGGCCCAGGCGCCGTAGGCGAACAGGCGGCTCACCGATGCATCGACTTCCGCCTGCGCGGCGCGCGCGGCCACGCCAGTGAGGCTGGCGATGCACGCGGCGAACTCGTCGGCGCGGGCCGAGAGGTTTTCCGCGAGGTAGTACAGCGCCTGCGCGCGGCGGTGCGGCGTGGCGCTCGACCAGCCGGCGGCCGAGCGTGCTGCGGCCACGGCGTTGCGGATGTCCTTGCGGTTGCCGGTGCCGACCTCGCCGATGCGCTGGCCGTTGGCGGCGAACACCGGGTGCGAGAGTTCGCCGTCGGGCCGCACCTGCTTGCCGCCGACGAACAGCTTGGCCGTGCGGTCGATGGCCGGGAGCCTGGCTTGCGCCTTCGGGGCCTCGCCCGGTGTCTCGTTCGCGGCTTGGGTGGCCGCTGCAGCCACCGCAGTCATTGCCGCAGTGCGCGGCTTGCGCTCTGCCCAGGCGCGCGGCTTCATGTACTCGTAGCAGCCCTCGCGCCCGCCTTCGCGGCCGTAGCCCGATTCGCGGTAGCCGCCGAAGCCCACGCCCGCGTCGAACAGGTTGGTCGCATTGACCCACACCACGCCGGCCTGCAGTTGCGGCGCAATGCCCAGCGCCAGGCCGATGGTTTCGCTCCACACGCTCGCGGCCAGGCCGTAGCGCGTGTTGTTGGCCAGCGCAACGGCTTCGTCGGGCGTGCGGAAGGTCATCGTCACCAGCACCGGGCCGAAGATTTCCTCGGTGGTCACGGTGGAGGCCGGGTGCACGTTGGTCAGCAGCGTCGGCGCAAAGAAGCTGCCGCCCGGCGGCAGCGCGCCCGGCGCCTGGAAGCAGCTCGCGCCTTCGCGCACGCCGGTCGCCACCAGCGCGCGCACGCGCTCCAGTTGCGTGGGGTCGATCAGGCTGCCCATGTCGATCGCCTTGTCCATCGGCGAGCCCACGCGCAGGCTCTGCATGCGGCGCTTGAGGCGCTCGATGAAGTCGGCCGCAATGCCTTCCTGCAGCAGCAGCCGCGAGCCGGCGCAGCACACCTGGCCCTGGTTGAACCAGATGGCGTCGACCACGCCTTCGACCGCGGCGTCGATGTCCGCGTCGTCGAACACGATGAAGGGCGACTTGCCGCCGAGTTCGAGCGTGAGCGACTTGCCCGAGCCGGCGGTGGCTTCGCGAATGAGGCGGCCCACGTCGGTCGAGCCGGTGAAGGCGATCTTGTCGACGCCTTCGTGCGCGACCAGTGCCGCGCCCGTGGCGCCGTCACCCGTCACCACGTTCAGCACGCCCGCGGGCAGGCCGGCCTGCGCGGCCAGCTCGGCGAAGAGCAGGGCGCTGAGCGGCGTGAACTCGGCGGGCTTCAGCACCACCGTGTTGCCCAGCGCGAGTGCGGGCGCGATCTTCCACGCGAGCATCAGCAGCGGAAAGTTCCACGGAATGATCTGGCCGACGACGCCCAGCGGCACCTGGTCGGCGAACTCGCGCTCCTGCAGTTGCGCCCAGCCGGCGTGGTGATAGAAGTGGCGCGCCACCAGCGGCACGTCGAGGTCGCGCGTCTCGCGGATCGGCTTGCCGTTGTCCAGCGCCTCGACCACCGCGAGCAGGCGCGCATGGCGCTGCACCATGCGGGCCAGCGCGTACAGATGGCGTGCGCGCCCATGGCCGCCGAGTGCGAGCCAGCCGGCCTGCGCGGCACGTGCCGCAGCCACAGCCGCATCCACGTCCTGCGCGCTGCCTTGCGCGATGCGGGCCAGGCGCTGGCCGGTGGCCGGCTCGGCCGTCTCGAAAAGTGCGCCGGCCGACGTGGCGGTGAAGCGCCCGTCGATGAAGTGGCCGAAGCCCTCGGCATGGCGCGCGAGCCATTGGCGCGCGTCGGTGTCGCTCTCTGGCGCGGGGCCGTAGTCCATGGTGTCGAAATAGCGTGCGACGTTGCTGTTGTTCTGGCTGCTGCTCATCGGGTCATCCGATCGGGTGGCGGTTGAAGGCCGAATAGCGGCCGGTGACGTGGTGTTCCAGCTGGCGCTCGATGTCGGCCAGCAGCGTGGAGGCGCCGATGCGGAACAGGTCGGGCTCGAGCCACGGGCGGCCCAGCTCTTCCTTCATGAGCACCTGGTAGTCGAGCGCGGTCTTGGCGGTGGACACACCGCCGGCGGGCTTGTAGCCCACGCGCAGGCCCGTGCGGGCTTCGTACTGGCGGATCATGCGCAGCATGACCAGCGTGACCAGCGGCGTGGCGTTCACGCCTTCCTTGCCGGTGGAGGTCTTGATGAAGTCGGCGCCGGCCATCATGCAGACCATCGAGGCCTTGGCCACGTTGCGCAGCGTCTTCAGTTCGCCGGTTGCAAGAATGGCCTTCACGTGCGCGTCGCCCGCCACGCGGCGGAAGTCGCGCATCTCGTCGTAGAGCTTCTGCCACTGCCCGGTGAGCACGTGCTCGCGCGTGATGACGATGTCGATCTCGGACGCGCCGTCGCGCACCGAGGCTTCGATTTCCTTGAGCTTGAGTTCGTGCGGAATCAGCCCCGCCGGAAAGCCCGTGGACACCGCCGCCACCGGAATGCCGGTGCCCGCCAGCGCCTCGACCGCGGTCGACACGAAGCGGTGGTACACGCACACCGCGCCCGTGTGCAGCGTGCGGTCGGCAAAGCCCAGCGCGGCCAGCAGGTCGGGGCGCACGGGCGTCACCGCCTTGGCGCAGAGCCGGCGCACTCGCTCGGCCGTGTCGTCGCCATTGAGCGTGGTCAGGTCGATGCAGGTGATGGCCTTCAGCAGCCAGCCGGCCTGCGCGTCCTTCTTGACGGAGCGGCGCCCCGGCAGCGTGGCCACGCGGCGCTCCGCGGCGGAGAGGTTGATGCGGATGCTGTCGAACCAGCCGCTGTCGAAGGGTTGCGCGGTGTTGCGCGCGGCGGCGTGGGGCTGTGCCGGTGCGGCGGCGACCGCGGCCGCGGGTGCTTCGGATGCCAGCGCGGCAACCGCCGTGGCCGACGGCGCTGGACGCGAGCGCACCGCGCCGCTGGCGCGAACGAGGGAAGTGGATGTCATGGAGTGGGGAGCGCCGTGGCGCACAGGGGCCGCGGGTGCGGCAGGCAGGCAAAGGGCATGTCTCTTGTCTCCGTGGCGGCATCGCCGTGCGATGCCGCGGTGGTGTCTGGCTTGTCTTGCGTGCCGTCGTGCAGGGCCGGCGGCGTGTGGGTGTGAATGTTATGGCAACAACATTTAATTAGGCAAGATGTTTTTGAAATAACATTTTCGAATCGGTGATGACCGATACTCCAAGGCTTGGACCAGAGGAACCCGAACATGCGAAAAACCGCCGGAGCCGAGGCCCGGGCCGTGCGCCTGGCCCGGATGCAGGAACTCGTCGAAGCGGGCGGGCCGTTGCCGATCAAGCAGGCCGCCCAGCGGCTCGACGTGACCGAGATGACCATCCGCCGCGACCTGTCGTCGGCCGATTCGCCGTTGTCCGCCTTGGGCGGCTATGTGCTGGCGACCACGCTGCCGGGGGCCGAGCGCTACTCGCTCGACGAGGCCAGCGACCAGCACGCGGCCAACAAGCGCCTGGCCTGCGAGCGTGCGGCCGAGTGGGTGCAGCCGCACGACAGCCTGTTCATCGACTGCGGCACGACCATGGTCCACTTCGCGGAAGCGCTGCCGCCGGACATGCCGCTGAGCGTGGTGTGTTACTCCACGAACATTGCGGCGGTGCTGAGCCGCAGGCCGAATACGCAGCTCATGTTGCTGGGCGGCCTGTACCACCCGTCGTCGGCCACGTTCTTCTCCGACGAAGGCCTGCAGTACCTCAACAAGCTGGGCGTGAACAAGGCGTTCATCTCGGCCGGCGGGCTGGACCCGGAGCGCGGCGCGAGCTGCTCCAACTTCCATGAAGTGCCGGTGAAGCAGGCGGCGATACGCAGCGCGTCGGAGAGCTTTCTGATCGTCGACGAAAGCAAGCTCGGCAAGCTGAGGCCCGCGTTCTTCAGCCCGCTCGATGCGTTTGCGCGCATCGTGGTGGGCGGCGCGCCCGCCGCGGCGGTGAAGAAGCAGTTCAAGGAACTGCCGGTGGAGTTCGCGCGGGCCGGGGGCGGCTGAGGACGCGCCAGAAAGGCGTGGCGCCTCAGGGGTGCTGCCAGCTCTTGTAGACGAACTCCAGGCTGTAGCCGTCCGGGTCCCGCACGTTGGCGGCGTAGTAGCGCGGGTCGTAGTGCAGCCGCGCGCCGGGTGCGCCGTTGTCGGTGGCGCCGGCGGCCATGGCTGCCGCATAGGCCGCGTCGACCTCCGCGTTGCTCGACGCCACGAAGCCGATGTGCGCGGCGCGGCCTTCCACCGTGCCTTCGCGCAGCCAGAAGAACACGCGGCCATTGGCACCGAAGCCCTTGAGGTCCGGGTGGCCCGGCGGGCCGTTCCTGCCGTCGTAGTCGAGCCGGTTCGTGATGCCCAGCGGTGTCAGCGCGGCGGTGTAGAAGGCGATCGACCGGTCGAGATCGCTCACTGAAATGAAGACGTGATCGAGCATGCGCGGATTCTCCCCGCTCAGATGAAGTAGCCGCCGGCAACCTCGACGGTCTGCGCGTTGATCCAGCCGCTGTCGGCGGACAGCAGGGTGGCGATGACGCGGCCCACGTCGTCCGGCTCGCCGACGCGGCCGAGCGCGGTCTGGGATGCGAGCAGTGCCTCGAACGCGTCGGTAAGGCCGCCGCCGAGTTCGGTGCGAATCGCGCCGGGCGACACGGCATTCGCGCGGATGCGCCGCTCGCCGAACTCCTTGGCCATGTAGCGCGTCAGCACTTCGAGCCCGCCCTTGAAGGCCGCGTACGGCGCCACGCCCGCGGTGGCCACGCGCGTCGTCGCGCTGGTGAGGTTCACGATGCTCGCGCCTTTCTCGAGCAGCGGCAGCAGCGCCTGCGTGAGAAAGAACGGCCCCTTCAGGTGAACGTTCATCAGGCCGTCGAACTGCGCGGGCGTCACGCTGTCGATCGGGTTGAAGAGCCCGTACCCGGCGTTGTTGACGAGCCCGGCCAGCGTCTGGCGGCCCCAGGTCGATTGCAGCGTGCGCTGCACGGTGTCGCGGAAGCCGCCGAAGCTTTCGGCCGCGCCCACGTCCAGCTGCAGCGCCACGGCCTTGCCACCTTCGGCTTCGATGCGCCGCACCACGGCATCGGCCGCGTCCTGTTGGCTGTTCCACGTCAGGATGACGCCCATGCCGCGCCGGGCGCATTGAATGGCGGCGCTGGCCCCGATGCCTCGGCTGCCGCCGGTGATGACGATGACGCTCATGTGTGTGTTTTCCAGGTTGGTGAGGGATGCGTCGACGATAGCCAGCGCGCCTGCCGCAGCCGTGCCCGTTCCTGCCTCGGGCCTGCCTGTTCCTGCTTTTTGCTTGCGCTTCGCGCCGTGCTGCGGTCAGATGCATGCCCATGCAAGAACAGTTGAAAGAACTCAGGAGGCTCGCCGCGCGCGCCGGGAACCGCCGCACCGAAACCGGCATTCCACGCGTGGCGATGGTGCAGGGCGCGATCCCCGAGCACCAGCTGGCGGCCGTGTACGACCCGATGGTCAATCTCATCCTGCAGGGCAGCAAGTCGATGACGGTCGGCAACCGCACGCTGCACTACGACCCGGCCACGTATTTCGTGATGTCCGTCGACCTGCCGGCGGTGGGCGTCGTGCGGCCGGCCGCAACCGGCGAGCCCTACCTGGCCGTGAGCCTCACGCTCGACCCGGCGCTGCTCGCCACGCTGCTGGCCGACCTGCCCAAACCTGCCGGCGCCAGCGCGCAGGAGGCGGGCTTCTCCGTCGCAGCCGTCACGCCGGAGCTGATGGACGCCTGGGTGCGCATGCTGCGGCTGATGGAGCGGCCGGACGAGATCGCCGCGCTGGCGCCGGCCTACGAAAGGGAGATCCTGTACCGGGTGCTGCAAGGCGCGAACGGCTGGATGCTGCGCGACATTGCCACGCCCGACAGTGCGCTGTCGCGCGTGAACCTGGCCATTCAATGGATCCGGCGCGACTTCGACAAGCCGCTGCGCGTCGAGGCGCTGGCCGACCGGGCGGCCATGAGCGCGTCGGCGTTTCATCGCCACTTCAAGGCGGTGACGGCGCTCAGCCCGCTGCAGTACCAGAAGCGCATTCGCCTGCTGCAGGCGCGCATGCTGCTTGTGTCGGGCGGCAGGAGCGTGACCTCGGCCGCGTTCGATGTCGGCTACGAAAGCGCGACCCAGTTCAGCCGCGAGTACGCACGCGCGTTCGGCCTGCCGCCCGCGCAGGATGCGGCGCGGGTTCTCGCTTCGATTCGCCTCGCGTGAAGCGAGGGCGCGGTGGCTGTGTGAACACTTTGGTGGCAACGATATTCACTTGAGAAAACAGCGCGGCTGTGTAGAAAATGAACGCGCGGGCCAGTCCCGGATGGCGCGGCCAACAAGCGCACAACGCATTCGAACTTTGGGAGGATATTCAATGGGGATCATGGACATCGTCGGCCATTCGCTGCTCGACAACGACAAGCTTCACTTCAGCACCACGCCGGACGCCACGCCGCAGGAGGCGTGGCTGGTCACCCTGGGTGCGCCGCTTTCCGCTTTCAACGGCGACCACGTGAACGCGGTGGCCACGGGCAAGGAGGCCGGCGACCTGCGCGATGGCATTGCGCAGGTGTGGGGCGTCAACGACCGCGCGAGCTTCGAGGACAAGGCCGAATGGCTCGTGCAGGAAGGCCAGCGCGCGAAGTACGCGTCGCTGTGGCAATCGATCGCGGCCGTCGACGACGCCGTGCAGACCACGCACCCGGTGATGCGCGCCTTGGCGGACGGCATGTTCCCCGCGTTCTTCCAGATCAAGGCCCGCAAGAGCCTCGACTACAAGGCGCTGGGCGCGCAGAGCGGGCACTCGGTCCCCGAGCTTGCGCAGCTGGTAACCAACAGCCGCTCGTGGGTCGATGAATTGCGCAAGCACTTCAAGGCGCAGCCCGCGCAGATTGCCAACCTCGTCGCATGGGACGCGGTGCGGCTGGTGAGCCTGTCGCGCTGGGCGGTGCAACTGGGCTTCATCGAGCGCGCGGAGTTCGCGGGCTTCGCGGGCGGGCTGAAGCCGCAGGTGCAACAGGCCTACGCGGACTGGTCGCAGGTGAGCGCGGCCTACATCGCGGGTGGGCTCATCTGGCGCTATTCGAGCGAGCGCGAGGAGCACCTGCTGCGCACGAACCGGCTGCTGTTGAGCGACGCGCGCAGCCCGTACCGCAGCACGGCGTTTCGCTGAAGCGCCACGCCGTCGCGCGGGCGACCGGCCGACGTCGGCAACCTACGAGCCCTTCACCGCCATCGTTGCGATGACACCGGCCAGCGCCCGCATGCCCCGGTCGATCTGCTCGGGTGTCAGGCTCGCATAGCCGAGGATCAACCCCGCGGCCTTGTGCTGCGCGCGGTGTGCCGACGTGGCGAAGAGGGGCGACACCGGGTAGACCCCCACGCCCTTGCCGAGGGCCGCGGCCACGAGGGCCGGCTCGCTGCGCGCCTGCAGAAATGGCAGCCACAACACCACGTGCAGCCCGGCCGCCGTGCCCGCGACGTGGGCCTTGTCCGGCAGGTGGCGCACGACGGCATCGAGCAGCGCGGCGCGCCGGCGTTCGTTCTCGCGGCGCACGCGCCGGACATGG
This sequence comes from Variovorax sp. OK212, assembly GCF_900112425.1. Taxonomy (GTDB): domain Bacteria; phylum Pseudomonadota; class Gammaproteobacteria; order Burkholderiales; family Burkholderiaceae_C; genus Variovorax. The sequence goes on from NZ_FOLP01000009.1 coordinate 39,809, forward strand.
CGCTCGTAGGCCCCGCTGTCGATCAATGACGCGAGCACCCTTTGCTCCAGCAACGGCGCGTGCCGGTCCGCCAGGCGCTTGGCCTGCCGGAAGACTGCGACCAGCTCGGTGGGCAGCACCAGGTAGCCGATGCGAAGCTGCGGCGACAGCGCCTTCGAGAAAGTGCCGGCGTAGATCACGCGGCCGTCGCTGTCCATCGACTGCAGCGCATCGATGGGGCGCTGGCCGTAGCGGAATTCGCCGTCGTAGTCGTCCTCGACGATCCAGGCCCGGTGCCGCTGCGCCCATTGCAGCAGCTCGAGGCGCCGGCCCACGGGCAGCACGCCGCCCAGCGGGAACTGGTGCGACGGCGTCACGTAGGCCAGGCGCGCACGGTCGTCCGGCGGCAGGCGCGCGGTGTCCAGGCCCTGGGCGTCGACGGGAACCGCCAGCAGGTCGGCGCCGGTGGCTTCGAAGCAGCGGCGCGCCATCAGGTAGCCGGGGTCTTCGAAGACGAAGGCATCGCCCGGGTCCAGCAGCAGCCGCGCGCAGAGGTCGATGCCTTGCTGCGAGCCGTGGACCACCACGATCTGCCCGGCGTCGCACGCCAGCCCGCGCGCACGCCGCAGATAGCCCTGCAGCGCGCGGCGCAGCGACGCGTCGCCCTCGGGCGCGGCGTAGTACAGGCTGTGCTGACGGCGCAGAAGCTCCGCCTGGTAGGCGCGCCGCCAGGCCTGTGCCGGAAAGTCGCGCGAGGCCACCGCGCCGTAGGCGAAGTCGATGGCCGCGGGCTCCGCGCGTGAGAGCGCAGGCATTGCGATGCCGCTCACGCGGTGGCCGAAGCCCGACAGCGCGAGCGGCGGCTTGCCGCGGCGGGCCGAAGCCTGTCGAACGGCCCGCACCGCCGGGGGCGCGCTGGCGATGCGGGCGGCCCTGCCCACGGAGGTGGCGATGAAACCCTCGGCCGCCAGCTGCTCGTAGACGGCCGTCACGGTGGTGCGCGACACGCCGAGGTCCGCGGCCAATGCGCGTGTCGACGGCGCGTTGGCGCCCGCGGCGAGCGTGCCGTCGGCAATCTGGGCCCGCAGCAGGTCGTAGATGCGCCGGCCTGCGCCCGGGGCGGTGAGGGCCGGGATCGGCGGATGCAGAGGAGGCACGGGACGGCGAAACTGGTCCATCGAAAATGCCTGAAACTGGATCTTCGCATTGTGCCGGTTGCGAGCGAAAGTCGGTGCCTCATTCCCTCGTCCACGACCGCTCCCGATGTACATCCCCCCACACTTCGCCGAAACCGACCCCGTGCAACTGCACCGCGTCATCCGCGAGCACCCCTTGGGCGCGCTGGTCACCCAGGGGGCCGACGGCTTCGACGCGGACCACCTGCCTTTCGAGTTCGATCCCGACGAGGGCGCGCACGGCCTGCTGCTGGCCCACGTCGCGCGCTCCAACACGCTGTGGCAGCGCTGCGCCTCGGGGAGCCCGGCGATGGTGATCTTTCGCGGTGCGCAGGCCTACATCTCTCCCAGCTGGTACCCCACCAAGCACGAGGCGCACCGCCAGGTGCCCACCTGGAACTACGAGGTGGTGCATGCGCACGGCGTGCTGAGCGTGCATGACGACGAGCGCTTCGTGCGCCGCATCGTCGCGCGCCTGACGCGGCGCCACGAAGCCGGCGAGCCCATGCCATGGAAGATGGGCGATTCGGCGCCCGAGTACATCGACAGCCTGCTGCGCAACATCGTGGGCATCGAGGTGGCGCTCACGTCGCTGGTGGGCAAGTTCAAGCTCAGCCAGAACAAGGAACTGCGCGACCGCGCCGGCGCGGCCGATGCGCTGCAGGCGCGCGGCAGCACCGCGTTGGCCGAGCGGATGCGCCCGGCCGATTGACGCCTGGCACCTGGTGTCTGGCGCCTGGCATCTGCGCCGCCGCCGCTGCTCCTTTTTTTGAAGGCGCGGCGGCCGGGGGCGTAACCTTCTGCGCGAAGCGCCCGAACTACGTTGCATGAGACGCAGCGTTGAACCCGGCGGATGGCACGTCCTTCGCTATGCACATCCGTATACACCGATGCTGCGTACTCAGGTCATCACCTCAAGGAGCCACTCGCCATGAACCACCATCCCGCACGCCGCTTCGTTCTCAAGGCCGGCACCTCGGCATTCGGCCTGGCCGTCGTCAACGCCTTCGGCTGGAGCGCCAGCCTGGCGCACGCGGCCGAGAACGGCAAGTTCGAAGTCAGCCGCAGCGATGCCGAGTGGCGCAAGCTGCTCACGCCCAACCAGTACGCGGTGCTGCGCCAGGACGGCACCGAGCGGCCCTACACCAGCCCGCTGAACGACGAGCACCGCGAGGGCAGGTTCGTGTGCGCGGGCTGCGCGCTCGACCTGTTCTCCTCGAAGACCAAGTTCGACAGCAAGACCGGCTGGCCCAGCTTCTGGCAGCCGCTGCCGAACGCGGTGGGCCAGAAGGTCGACAGCTCGGTCGGCATGACGCGCACGGAGGTGCACTGCCGCCGCTGCGGCGGCCACCTGGGCCATGTGTTCGACGACGGTCCGAAGCCCACCGGCCTGCGCTACTGCATGAACGGGATGGCCATGAAGTTCAACGCGGGCGCTGCCTGATCCCTCGGCCCCCGGGACCACCCCGGAGCACCCGGACCTTTCACTGACCTGCCTGCCGTTTCGCCATGCTCCTTTTCCTCGTCGCCTACCTGGGCGGGGTGCTGACCATCCTCAGCCCCTGCATTCTTCCGGTGCTGCCCTTCGTGTTCGCGCGCGGCGACCAGCCGTTCCTGAAGAACGGCCTGCCGCTGCTGCTCGGCATGGCGCTCACCTTCGCGGGCGTGGCTTCGCTGGCCGCGGTGGGCGGCGGCTGGGCGGTGCAGGCCAACCAGTACGGCCGCATGGCGGCGATCGTGCTGATGGCGCTGTTCGGCGTCACGCTGCTGTTTCCGCAGCTGGCGCAGCGGCTCACGCGGCCGCTGGTGAGCTGGGGTGAACGGCTGTCGGCTTCGGCCGGCGGCGATGCGGCGGGCGGGCAGCGCTCGTCCTTCGTCACGTCGGTGCTGCTGGGCGTGGCCACGGGCCTGCTGTGGGCGCCGTGCGCGGGGCCGATCCTGGGCCTGGTGCTGACCGGCGCGGCGCTGGGCGGCGCGAGCGCGCAGACCTCGCTGCTGCTGCTGGCCTATGCGGCGGGTGCGGCCAGTTCGCTGGCGGCCGCGCTGCTGGTGGGCGGGCGCCTGTTCAAGGCAATGAAGAAGTCGCTGGGCGCCGGCGAGTGGATCCGCCGCGGCATCGGCGCGGCGCTGTTGTGCGGCGTGGCCGCCATCGCGCTGGGGCTGGACACCGGTGTGCTGGCGCAGCTGTCGGTGGCGGGCACGTCCTCGGTGGAGCAGGCGCTGATCGACAAGGTGCGGCCGAAGAAGGCGGCCGAAAACTCCGCCGAGGCGCCCGCGGTGGTTGCCACGGGCCCCGATTCGGCGGTGATGATGGCCGGCGCCGACGCCACGATGGCCCCGGGCAACGCCATGATGGCCGCCAACAACGCGATGATGTCCGCGGACAAGGCCGCCGAGGCATTGCCCGCCGAAGGCCAGGGCCCTTCGCTGGACGGCGCCGAGCAGTGGCTCAACTCGCCGCCGCTGGCCATGGAGGCGCTGCGCGGCAAGGTCGTGCTGATCGACTTCTGGACCTATTCCTGCATCAACTGCCTGCGCGCATTGCCGTATGTGCAGGCCTGGGCCGAGAAGTACCGCGACAAGGGGCTGGTGGTGATCGGCGTGCATGCGCCGGAGTTCGCCTTCGAGAAGGACATCGGCAACGTGCGCAAGGCCGTGAAAGACCTGAAGGTCGGCTACCCGGTCGCCGTCGACAACAACTACGCGATCTGGCGCGCGTTCAAGAACGAGTACTGGCCGGCGCACTATTTCATCGATGCGCAGGGCCGCATCCGGCATCACCATTTCGGCGAGGGCGCGTACGACCAGTCGGAGCAGGTCATCCGGCAACTGCTGGCCGAGGCGGGCCAGGCGCCGGCGGCGGGCGACCTGGTGAAGGTCGAGGCGCAGGGCGCGCAGGCCGCCGCCGACAGCGCGAACGTGAAGTCGCCCGAGACCTACATCGGCTACGGCCGCGCCGAGAACTTCGCGTCGGCCGGCGGCCTGGTGCAGCGCAAGCCGCACGCGTATGCCGTGCCCGGGCAACTGCAGGCCAACCAGTGGGCGCTGGGCGGCGACTGGACCGTGGGCGAGCAGAGCGCCGTGCTCGGCAAGGCGCAGGGCCGCATCGCCTACCGCTTTCACGCACGCGACCTGCACCTGGTGCTCGGCTCGGCACACGACGGGCGCCCGGTTCGCATCAAGGTGACGATCGACGGCAAGCCGCCCGGCGAGGACCACGGCATGGACGTGGACGCGCAGGGCCTGGGCACCATCGACGGGCAGCGGCTCTACCAGCTGGTGCGCCAGCGCGGCGAGGTGGCCGACCGGCGCTTCGAGATCGAGTTTCTCGACCCGGGCGCGGAGGCGTTCGCGTTCACCTTCGGTTGAGCGCCGTGGCGCCCGGCGGACAGGAGCCGGCCGGCGTCATGCATGTCCGGATACAACCCATACGCTTTGGCGGATCGCGGCGGCCGGCCCGCTGCCGCACAATGCGCAGCTTCTCCACCCCGGAGCGACGATGAATCCCGGCACCATCGCGAACGCCGAACTGCTGCAGGTCGCGGGCCTGCCCAGGCCCGGCTTCCTGACGCTGGAGGCGCTGCAGGGCCTGCCCCGGCACGACCTCGGCCCCACCCAGGTCCTTTGCTATTCCGGCCGCCCCGTGGCACAGGTCGACAGCTACGCGGGCGCGCGGCTGGTCGACGTGCTCGACGCGCACGGGCTGTCGCAGCGGCCGCGCTCCGAACTCAAGCGCTGCGTGGTGGTGGCGCAGGGCGGCGACGGCTACCAGGCCGTGTTCAGCTGGAACGAGCTCTACAACAGCACCATCGGCGAGAAGGCGCTGGTGCTGTACGAGAAGAACGCCGAGCCGCTGGACGCGCACCTCGGGCGCATCTGCCTGATTTCCGCCAACGACACGCGGCTGGGGCCGCGCCACCTGCGCGGGCTGTCGCGGGTGGAACTGAAGATGCTCTGAGCGCGGCATGGTGCGGTGCCGTGCGGTTCTCGCGCGCGGGACAGGGTCATTCATCGGGCGTAGCCTCTGCGCCCTTGTCGTCTTGTTTCCACCCTTGCATGGAGTCCTGCGCATGATGAATCGAACCGACCCCGTCTGGCTGATCACCGGATGTTCCACCGGCTTCGGCCGTGAACTCGCCAAGCTGGTGCTCGCGCGCGGATGGCGCGCCGTGGTGACGGCGCGCAACGCGGCGCAGGTGGCCGACATTGCCGAAGGCCACGGCGAGCGCGCGCTGGTGCTGCCGCTGGACGTCACGCGGCGCGAGCAGGTCGAGCACGTGGTGGCGCAGGCGCGCCAGCATTTCGGGCGCATCGATGCGCTGGTCAACAACGCGGGCTACGGCTACCTCGCCGCCATCGAGGAGGGCGAGGACAAGGAAGTGCGCGACATGTTCGAGACCAACGTCTTCGGGCTCATCGACATGACCAAGGCGGTGCTGCCCGTGATGCGGGCGCAGGGCAACGGGCTGGTGGTGAACGTGTCGTCCATCGGCGGGCTGTCGAGCTTTGCGGCCACGGGCTACTACCACGGCACCAAGTACGCGGTGGAGGGCATCTCGGAGTCGCTGGCCATCGAGGTCAGGCCGCTGGGCATCGGCGTGCTGATCGTCGAGCCGGGGCCGTTTCGCACGAACTGGGCGGGGCCGTCGATCAAGCAGTCGGCCACGCGCATCGAGGCCTACGACGCCACGGCGGGCGAGCGCCGCAAGCAGACCGCGGCGCGCAGCGGCAACCAGGCCGGTGACCCGGTGCGCGCGGCGCAGGCCATCATCGATGCCGCGCTGTCCGACAACCCGCCGCTGCGGCTGGTGCTGGGCAAGGCGGCGCTCGACCTGGCGCGCAAGAAGCTCGAGTTCATGCGCGGCGATTTCGATGCGTGGGAGTCGGCGACGCTGGGCGCCGACTTTCCGCCGGGCGAGGGCTGAGCCAGCGGCTCAGGTCTGGATGTAGGGGGCGGACGCCGCCTGCGCGGCGCCTGCCTTGGCGCCCGGCTGCGGCTCGCCCATCATCTCGCGCAGCGTCGACTCGATCATTTGGGACATCGCGTCCAGCGCCAGGTCGTTGGGTTCGGTGCCGAAGGGCTCCTCGATCTCGGCGCCCAGCGCCTCCAGCGCGAAGAAGGTGTAGGCGATGAAGGCGACCACCACCGGCGTCATCGGCCCGATGGCGTCCACCAGCCCGAAGGGCAGCAGCACGCAGTACAGGTAGATGGTGCGGTGAATGATCACCGAGTAGGTGAACGGAATCGGCGTGCTCGCAATGCGCTCGCAACCGCCCAGCGCCTCGGTGAGGCGGCCCAGCGGCACTTCCATCGACTGGGCGAGCATCGGGTCGAGCCGGCCGGCCTGGCGCTGGCCGCGCATCCATTCGCCCACCATGAGCAGCAGCACCGCCGGCTTGAACCGCACGGCCTGCAGGCGCGTGCAGTCTTCGGGCGGCAGCAGCCGCGCGAGGTCGGCCGCGGAGTCGGTGCCGCGCAGCTGGTGGCGCAGCGCATGCACGAAGGCGATGAGGCGCAGCGTGGGCACGTTGGCCTGCGCGGGCGCATCGGCCAGCGTGAGCACCTGCCGCACCAGCGAGCGCGTTTCGTTCAGCAGCGCACCCCACAGCGTGCGCGCCTCCCAGTAGCGCGAGTAGCTCGTGCCGTTGCGAAAGCCCAGGAAGATGGCCAGCGTGAGGCCGATGAGCGAGAAGGGCACGAAATTCAGCGGCACCTTCCACTGGAACACCCGGCCGTGCAGCACGGTCACGAGCACGGCGAAGGCGGTGGTCCACAGCAGCTGCGGCAAGATGGCCAGCAAGACCGAGCCACGCCATACGAACAGCATGCGCAGCCAATGGGGGCGGGGTCGGACGATCATCGGTCGGCGATTATCCGCGCGCGACCGATGACCGAGGCGGGCTACAGCACGTAGCAGTTGTTCAGGATGATGTTGCGCGCATCGGTGCTCGCCAGGTAGGCAATGAACGCGTCGACCGCGGCATTGCTCGACCCGCTGCGCCCGCGAATGGCCACGGCGTCCTGAAGCAGGCGGTCATGCGGCGGATTGCCGTTGACGGTGGCCGGCGTGTATTCGAAATAGCTGCCCGTCAGGGAACGGACCGCGCCCGCGCCATTGCACACCTGGGATTTGGCGACGAAGCCCATGTTCGGATATGCCGTTGCGCCGGTGCTGGCATTGACGGCGTTATAGGTGGTGCCGATCGTCGAATATTGCGTGAATTTGGCGTCGTACGAACCGCTGGGGTAGGTGATGCCATTGACCCGCGTCAGCACCTGCTGCGCGGCGGTGCCATAGGGCGCCGTGGTGGGGTTGGCGATCGCGACCTGGCCATTGGCGTAGGCATAGCTCGCGGGGCTGGGAAAGCCGCCCGAGCCCGAGCTGCTCACGTTCGCACCGTACTTGGACCACAGGATCAATTTGCCCTCCGCATAGCGGAACGGCACCTGCACCACGCTGGAATAGCTGGTCCGCAATGCGGCCGGCGTGGTGTCGTCCGCCGCAAAGAACAGGTCATAGGGCGTGGTGCCGCCGGGCGAGGACAAGGCGGTGCCGATGGCGGTCTGGAAATCCCCGGTGGCGCCCGACGTCACGGTGAACGAGGTCCCCGAATACGGCAGGCCGGCCAGCGCATAGGCGTCGATGAGCTGGTTCAACGCGCCCTGGAAGTTCGCAGCCACCGCCACGGTGACCGTTTGCGCCCAGGTGGCGGGCGCGGCCAGCATCAGCACGCTGGCTGAAACACTCAATGCGATTTTCCTGATTGTCTGTTTCGATACTGTTTGGGACACGGTTTCTCCTCGTTGAATTAAATGGGCCGTGGTGCGTTTCGAATAAAAACGCAATTCGGGCGAGTCGAATGAATTTCTCCCTGTTCTTCTTTTTTTTGATGAATCTGATTTGCGCCGTATATTTGCCGGCATATAGAGCGCATAAGAAATCGGGTTGCATGCCTGGAATGCGCGCCGCTGGTTTGCACCGAGAAACAAAAAGTTAAGCGGTCGCTATACTCGCAGAAATATAACGAAGAAGGTGGATAAATGAAGAGGGCGCCGTCCGGTCAACATCCCTGCGCGGGATTGTTTAAAACAAAAGTCTCCTTCGCCATTTCGGCGCTTCTGCTTTCTTATTCATCGCCGGGCTGGGCCGCGCCGCAGGGCGCCAGCGTGGCCGGCGGCGTGGCGGCCGTCACGCGCACGGGCAGCGTCACCCACATCGACCAGGGCACGCAGCGCGCGGTGATCAACTGGCAGGGCTTCAGCATCGGCGCGGGCGAGACCGTGAACTTCAACCAGCCCAATGCTTCCGCGGTCACGCTGAACCGCGTGGTCGGCAACGAGCGCAGCGTGATCGACGGCGTGCTCAACGCCAACGGCAAGGTGTTCCTGGTCAACGCCAGCGGCGTGCTGTTCACAAGGGGCAGCAGCGTGAACACCGCCGGCCTCGTGGCCAGCACGCTCGACCTCGACAACGCCGACTTCGAGGCCGGCCGCTACGTCTTCAAGGGCAGCGGCGGCTCGGGCTCGGTCGTCAACATGGGCACGCTCACCGCGGCCAGCGGCGGCTACGTCGCGCTGCTGGGCGGCACGGTGTCGAACCAGGGCGTGATCGTGGCGACCAAGGGAACCGTGGCGCTCGCCAGCGGCGAGAAGATCAGCCTCAACTTCAACGGCGACTCGCTGGTGAGCGTGAGCATCGACGAAGGCACCTTGAACGCACTCGTCGAGAACAAGGGGGCCGTGCAGGCCGACGGCGGCAAGGTGTTCCTCACCGCCAGGGCCGCCGACGACCTGCTGGGCAGCCAGGTGAACAACAGCGGCATCGTGCAGGCCCGCACGCTGGACGACCTGAAGGGCGACATCGTCGTGCATGCCTACGGCGGCACGGCCAGCGTGGGCGGCACGCTCGACGCATCGGCGCCCGTGCGCGGCGACGGCGGCACCATCGAGACCTCGGGCCGCAGCGTGAAGGTGGCGGACGACGCCAGCGTCGCCACCCGGGCCGCGAACGGCAAGACCGGCACGTGGACACTCGACCCCGACGGCTTCACCATCGGCGCGGGCGGCGACATCCGCGGCACCACGCTGGGCGCGCTGCTGGGCAACAACAACATCGCGATCGAATCGACCGGCGGCAACGGCGCGGACGGCCACATCCACGTCAACGACGCCGTCAGCTGGTCGGCCGACACCGCGCTGACCTTGAGCGCGACGAACGACATCCGCATCAACGCGCCGATCACGGCCACCGGCGCGAACGCGGGACTGAGGCTGAACTACGGCGGCGACTACCGCATCGACACCGACCACGGCGTGTCGGTCACCCTCGGCGGTGCGAATGCGAGCCTGGCCATGAACGGCAACGCCTACACGCTGGTCCACAGCATGAGCGACCTGGAGGCCATCGACGATGCGGGTGGCGTCGCGGCGGGCCGCTACGCGCTGGCGGGCAACCTCGATGCGTCGGGCAAGACCTACGCCAACACGGTGGTCTCGAAGCTGTCGGGCACGCTGGCGGGGCTGGGCCACACGATCGCCAACCTGACGATCGCGGAGCCGAAGCAGACGAGCGGCCCCAGCCTGGTTGAAACGGGCCTGATCGGCACGGCGCAAAGCGGCAGCATCGTGCGCGACATCGGGCTGTCGAACGCCAGCGTGAGCGCCTATGGGCGGGTCGGCGCACTCGCGGGCGTGAGTGCCGGGCGCATCAGCCAGGCGTGGGCGAGCGGTGCCGTCACCGGCGCCAGCAGCGTGGGCGGGCTGGTGGGCGTGAACAACGGCACCATCGAGCGTTCGTACGCCACCGCCACCGTGACGGGCTCGTCGCTCTACGAGGGCTACAGCAGCATCGGCGGCCTCGTCGGGCAGAACAGCGGCGCGGCCAGCCGCATCGCCGACTCGCATGCCACGGGCAACGTGACGGCCCTCAATGCGTTCGAGTTCAACAACGGCTCCATCGGCGGGCTGGCCGGCGGCAACCTCAACGGCACGATCGCCAATTCATATGCAACCGGCCGCGTGACGGTGTCGGACAACGCAATCACGGTCGGCGGGCTGGTCGGGCTGACCGGGGGCGCAACCGGCCTCATCACGAACTCGTATGCCACCGGCGACGTCACGGGCGGGCAGGGCAACATCGGCGGCCTGGCGGGGCGCAACATCTCCGGCGGGCGCATCGTCGACTCCTATGCCACAGGCAACGTCACCGGCGGCGCCCGCGTGGGCGCCATTTCCCCGAACTTCGGCGGGCTGGTGGGCGAGAACAGCGCGGGCACCATCTCGGGCTCGCATGCGAGCGGCACGGTGACGGCTTCTTCGGGATTCGCCGGTGGCCTGGTCGGCAGCAGCGGCGGCACCGGCGCGAGCATCAGCAACTCCAATGCAAGCGGCGACGTCAAGGGCGGCGCCGGCAGCTACGCGGGGGGCCTGGTCGGCTACAACAGCGACAGCAGCACCATCTCCGGTTCGCGCGCCTCGGGCGATGTCACGGGCGAGAACGCGGGTGGCCTGGCGGGCGGCCACTCCGGCACCATCACGGGCTCCGAGGCGAGCGGCCATGTGACGGGCTCCAACGCGGCTGGCGGCCTGGTCGGGCTGATGGGGGGCGGCACGGTGACCGACTCGCGTGCCAGCGGCGACGTGACGGGCCGCGACAACGTGACGGGCGGGCTGGTGGGTGAATTCCGCGGTGGCGTGATCGACAAGTCGTTTGCCACCGGAAGGGTCGTGACCGAGAGCGGCGGCCCCGGTGCCCTGGTCGGAAGCAACACAGGCACGGGCACCGTCACCAACAGCAGCTACCGCGATGTGGCGGCCGAGGCCGAGGCGCAAGCGGCGGCGCGTGCCGTAGCCGAGGCCGCAGGGCGTGCCGCAACCGAGGCAGCCGCCGCGGAAGCCGCCGTGCAGGCCGCGGCACGGGCTTCCGCAGAAGAGGCCGCCCAGGCCACCGCCAACGCCACGGCCGCAGCGCAGGCCTTGGCCTTTGCCGCAGCCCGCGCCGCCGAGCTGCAAGCCCGCGCCGATGCCGGCGCGCGCCTCGCATCGGCCGCCGAAGCCGACGCCCGCCGGCAAGCCGAAGAGCGCCCCGTGCTCACCACCACCGCGAGCCTGGCCCCCCGGCCCGTTGCCATCGCGGACCACATCGTCTTTGCCGACCGGCGCAACTTCTCGGCGAACGTGCAGCGCATCGAAGTCGACGGGCAGGTCTTCGACCTCGAGGACGAGGCCGCACCGCCAGCGTCCACAGCGCCGGTCCGCAAGCCCTAGCCAGGCATCGCGTTCGCGCAGGAAGCGCGCCCTTCGCGGGGCCGCTTCGCACGCGGGCTGCGGGCAGTGCTTCGCGCCTTTCATCCTCCGCCATCTCCGTCATCTCCGTCATCTCCGTCATCTCCGTCATCTCCGTCATCTCCGTCATCTTCCGATTCTTCCGCCGTGACATGAACCCGACTTCCCGCGCCTTGTCTTCCCGTCTTCCGCCCCACGCACTCGCCACCCTGTTTGCACTGTGCCTCTGCGCCATCGACAGCCATGGCCAGGCGCTGCCGCTGCCCAGCTACGGCATCGGCGACGCCGTGCGCGAGGCGCAACAACCGCCGCGCCCGCCCGCGCCCGCCAGGCCTCCCGCGCCGGTGATAGACGCGCCGCAGGAGCGCCCCATGAACCTGCCCACCGGCGAGACCCTGGCGGTGCGCGCGTTCCGCGTGGAAGAGGGCGCCGAGCTCGTGCCGCAGGCCGAACTGCAGCTGGCGCTCGACCCCTACCAGGGCCGCGCGCTGTCGATGGCCGAAATCGAGCAGGCCGCGGCGAAGGTCTCCGCGCTCTACCGCGCCCACGGCTACCTCGTGGCGCGTGCCTACGTTCCGCGCCAGGACGCCAGCGGCGGCACGCTGGTGATCCGCGTGCTCGTGGGCACCTACGGCAACTTCGCGCTGAAGAACCGCTCGCTGGTGCGCGACAGCGTGCTGGGTGACGTGTTCGCTTCGGTGAGAGGGCAGCGCGCCGCCGCCGTCACGCCCGTTGCCCCTGTCTCTCGCGCCGAACTCGAGCGCGCGATGCTGCTCGTGAGCGACATGCCCGGTGCCACGCTGCCGCGGCTCACCGTCTCGCCCGGCGAGGCGCAGGGCACGTCCGATTTCGACATCGACGTGGGCGAGGCGCCGCGCGTCGGCGGCTACGTGGCCGGCGACAACCACGGCTCGCGCTACACCGGCCGCAACCGGCTCAGCGCGGGGCTCGACATCAACTCGCCCTTCGGCATCGCGGACAAGCTGTCGTTCAACCTCATGGGCGCGCAGGGCGGCGGGCTCGACAACGCCCGGCTGGCCTACAGCCTGCCGCTGGCCGCCAATGGCCTTCGCGTGGAGTTGGCCGCGTCGCGCACCAGCTACCACCTGGGCGCGGACTACAGCGACCTCGAAGCCCGCGGCCGCGCGCACACGGTGGAGGCCACGTTCAGCTACCCGCTGGTGCGCAGCCGAGAGCAGAACCTGTCGCTGAGCCTGAACCTCGCGGCCCGCCAGTTGCGCGACGAGATTGGCGCGGTCGACTCGGTGAGCGACAGGCGCGTCAAGGTCGCCACCTTCGGCGCGCAGCACGAAGCCTGGGGCAACGTCTTCGGCCGCGCCGGCTACACCAACCTGAGCGCGGGGCTGACCTGGGGCCACCTCGGCATCGACGATCCCGCGCAGCGGGCGGTCGACTGTGCCTGCGCCAACACCCTGGGCAGCTTCGCGCGGCTCAACCTGCGGCTGGCCGCCGGCCTCGAACTCGCGAAGGACTGGAGCGCCAACGGCACGCTGAGCCTGCAGAAGGCGCTGCGCAACAGGAACCTCGACGGCAGCGAGCAGATGGGCATCTCGGGGCCCGGCGGCGTGAAGGCGTACCGCGAGTGGGTGAGCGGCGACAACGGCTACCTGTTCAACCTCGAGCTGCGGTATGCGCTGCCCGCGCAGGAAGGCCTCGTGCATTCGCTGGGTGTGTTCGCGGACGTGGGCCGCGCCTGGCAGCAGAACAGCAATGACGCCGCCGGCAACGGTGTGCGGCTGTCCGATGTGGGCGTGGGCTATTCCGCGCGCTACCGGTCGATGTTCGCACGCGTGCAGGTGGCGCGGGCTGCGGGCGCGCGGCCGCAGGAGTTCGCGCGCGACGGCAGGACGCGCGTGCTGCTGCAGGCCGGCGTGCTCTTCTGACATGGCCCGAGAAGAAAGGAAAACCGAATGAACGCGAACTGGCTCACAGCCGCCATCGACTACGGCGTGATCGGACTGCTGGTGGTGCTCAGTGTGGTGGTGGTGGCCATCGGCATCGAGCGTGCATGGCTGTACCGCAGCATCGACACCCACGCCGTGCGCGACATCAAGTCGCTCGAACTGGTGCTCACGCGCAAGCTCTTCGTCATTGCCTCGGTGGCCAGCAATGCGCCCTACCTGGGCCTGCTGGGCACGGTGTTCGGCATCATGCTGACCTTCTACAACATGGGGCAGGACAGCGCGATCGACAGCGGCAAGATCATGGTCGGCCTGGCGCTCGCGCTGAAGGCCACGGCCGTGGGGCTGGCGGTGGCGCTGGTGTCGGTGGCGCTCTACAACACGCTGCTGCGCAAGGCGCAGGTGTTGATCCTCGAATGGGAGATCGCGCGTGACCGACAAGCCGATTGACAGCATGAACATGCTCCCCTTCGTCGACATCATGCTGGTGCTGCTCACCATCGTGCTGACGACGTCGAGCTTCATCGCCAGCGGGCGCATTCCGGTGAACCTGCCGCAGGCCAGCGCCAGCCGGTCGGACACGGCGCACACGCAGACCATCGCGATCGACGCGGCGGGCACGGTGCACTTCGGCGGCGAGGCGGTCGACACCGACGCGCTGAAGGCCAGGCTCGCGCCGCTGGACCGGCAGACCGCATTCCTGCTGCGCGCCGACCGCACGGTGCAGCTGCAGCGCTTCATCGATGTGGCCGACGTGCTGAAGCAACTGGGCTTTGCCAAGGTGGCCGTGCAGACGGAGGCCGGCAAGCGATGACCGGTGCGCCGCCGGTGCAGCGCGTGCGGCTGGTGCTGGCGGTCGGCTTCGGCATCTCGCTGCTGCTGCATGCGCTGGTGCTGTTGCCGTGGCTGCTGCTTGGACGCGCCTCAGCGCCGCCACGGCCGCCACCGCCTCCGCGCGAACAGCTCGTGGTCGACCTGCTCGGATTGGTGGGCAACCGGCAGGTCGAGCAGCAGCAGGCGGGAAGGCCCGCACCGGAGCCTGAGCCACACCCACAGCCACAACCCCAGCCCGAGCGCCAAGCCGCGGTGAAGCCCGTGCCTGCGCCGAGGCAGCCCGTACGCAAAGAGCTTCGGGAGAGGGCGCCTGAGCCTCCGCGGGCAGCACCGAGCCCGGTGTCGGTTCCCGCGCAGCCGGCGGAACCCGCCCCGCCCGCGGCTGCGGTGGCTGCGGCACCGCAGCCCCTCGGCGCCGAGGAAGATCGCGCCCGGCAGACCGTGCGTGCGCGCGAGACCGACGCGAGCGTCTTGCGGCAGTACCTCGCGAGCCTGAGGAAGGCGGTGCAGTCGAGGCTGGTCTATCCGTCCGAGGCACGCGAGGCGGGCCATGTCGGCGCGCCGGCGATCCGCTTCACGCTCACGGAGAGTGGCGACATCCTGGCGGGCTCGCTCGCGGTGCAGCGCAGCAGCGGCCATGCGGCGCTGGACGAAAGCGCGCTGCGCGCCGCGCAGTCCAGCGTGCCTTTCGAGAAGCCGCCGCGGCAGATGAACGTGGTGATTGCGGTTGCGTTCGCGAAAGAAAGCAATTGAGAAAAAAGCGCGCCGGCGTCCAGCGGCGGGTGCCGCCTATCAGGCCTGGGCAAGCCGGGTTCGCAAACGGCGATACCCGATCACGATGCCCGTGAGGCTCACCAGCAAGCCGCCCACGCTCAACAGGATCAACACCGCGTCGCGCGCCGATGCCCAGCGCAGCATGGACTGCAGGTCCCAGCTGTGCAGGAAGCTGAAGAGCCAGCGGCCCCGGCGCTGCGCGCGGTCCGCGCTGACGGCGATGTCGCCCGTGTGCGGGTCGAGGTAGACCCAGGTGTCCTGCGCATCGCCGAAGCGGATGCGCCAGACAGGCAGGCGGCGCTCGGCGGCGCCCATCATGGCCTCGGGCTGGCGGCCGTAGTAGTGCAGGTCGTACTGATCGAGCTGTTCGTGCGACACCATCGGCGCGCTCATCAGGCGTTGGCCCGCGCGCAGAAGCTCGGCGTCCGGCCACTGCATCAGCACGCGGTAATCACTGCCTTCCTGCACCACCAGGCGCGTGTCGTTGGCCGCGTTGCGCGCCAGCACGAAGGGCCGGCCACCGAGCACCCGCCATTCCAGTTCGCTCGCCTGGAAGTGCGCCGCCTGCAGCAGCGCCAGCAGCTTCGGCACCGGCAGCGCGAGCCGCGTCTCCTGCGGGCTGCCGCCGCGGTAGGCCGCCACGTTCGGCCGCGCTCCCTTGGCGTCGAAGACGCCCAAGGGGTTCATCGACATCAGCCCGCTGAAGATCCATGTGAACACGATCGACGCGAACACCAGCCCCAGCACGTGATGCCAGTGCAGGTGGAAGTCGCGGTAGGGCGAGCGGGAACCCGACTTGTAGCGCCCGCTGAACCGCCAGCGCCAGATGCCCGCCACCGTGCCCGTGACGGACGTGACCACGCACACGGCCGAGAGCACGATGACGATCCAGCTCCACGTCGCGTCCACCGAGCGGTCGCGAAACATGTAGAGCCAGTGCAGCCAGGCGCCGACGTAGTTCCACAGGCGCTGGGCGCGTGGTGCGTCCATCACCACCTGGCCGGTGGTCGACGACACATACAGCAGGGTGCGGGCGGCATCGTGCATCTGCACCTCATGCAGCGGACGGTGCGCGTCGAGCCCGCGCGAATGCGTCCATCGGTCTTCCCGCACCTGGCCGAGGTAGCTTGCAGCCGCGCCGGGGACGAATGCCCTTGCCGCACGCGTGGCAGCCGCTGCGTCCACCGGCGGCGCCGGCGTGCCGTCGACGGCATCCGCCACGGCGTATCCGCCGCCCTTGCCGCGAACGATGTAGCGGGCGCGGCCACCCACGGTGCCCAGCACCACCTCTTGCGCGGCGCCGTGCGCGCGGCCGGGCGCCAGCGCGGCGTCGACCGGCACGCAGCAGGTGCCCGCGTCCAGCGGCGGCAGCGCCTGCATGCGTTCCCACGGCGTCAGCTTCGGGTAGCCCACGAAGAGCATGACCACCCCGCTCACGAACCACAGCGCCATCAGCACGCAGGCAGCCACGCCCGTCCAGCGATGGACGAGGTAGGTCAGGCGTCTTGCGCGTTTGCTCCAAGTCATCGGACGGCCCCGTCCATCAGAAGCGGTGGTACGCCGTCAGCTCGACGCGGCGCCCGTCGCCCACGAACCATTGTGTGTTGGTGTAGTAGGCGGTGGTGTAGTAGCGCTTGTTGAACACGTTGAAGCCGCGCAGCGTCAGCGTGGTGTCGGGCGTGACCTGCCAGCGCAAGGCCAGGTCGGTGGTGGTGTAGGCGGGCAGCGCCAGCGTGTTGGCGTTGTCCGCGTAGCGCTTGCCGACGTAGCGCAGGCCGGAGCTGAGCGTCCATTGCGGCAGGAAGCTCCAGCTCACCCACACGTTGGCCAGCCGCCGCGGCACGTCGGTGGGAACGTTGCCCGCGCGCGAGACGGCCACGCCGCGCACCGTTTCGGAGAAGTCGTCGTAGCGCGCGCGAAGCAGCGAGGCGTTGGCGTCGAGTTGCCACCCCGACGCGAACGCCATGGCCAGCGTCGCCTCGATGCCCTTCGACGAGCGCTGCCCCACCTGGATGCTTTGCGCCGGGTTGCCCGGGTCGCGCGTGACGAGGTTGTTCTTGGTGATGTGGTACGCGGCCAGCGTCCATTCGCCGCGCTGGCCCCAGAAGGCCTGCTTGAGCCCGACCTCCGCCTGTTTGCCGGTGGAAAGCGCGAACTTGCTGTTGGCGGGCGACAGCATGAGCAGCCCGCCGACCGGGTCGGCCGCCTTGGCGAACTGCGCATACAGCGCCAGGTTCGGCACGATCTCGAACACGGTGCCGATGCGCCAGCCGGTGTTGGAGAAGGACTTGTCGAACGACGGCGTGCCGGCGACGAGGTCGCGCCGCGAAATGCGCGCGTGGTCGTGGCGCAGGCCGCCGATCAGCGACCAGCGCTCGCTGAGTTCGAGGCGGTCTTCCGCGAACACGGCCGACTGCCGCGCTTCGTTGGTGTAGCGCGGAATGAAGGGAACGCTGCTGTAGAAGACGCCGGGCACCGGGTTGAGAGGATCGACCGAAGGCGACGCACCCACGTAGGTGTTGTTCGTGTGCGTGAACGAACTCGTGTTCACGTCGAAGCCCACCGACGCCTGGTTCTTCAGGCCGAACAGCCGGCCCTTGAAAGTGGCGTCCGTCGTGTTGCCGGTCTGCGACTGGTTGTGCAGGATCTCGGTGTTGCCCGACCGGTCGATCAGCCCCGTGCGCGCGTTGTAGGCATAGGCCTCGGCATTGCGCAAGTAGCGCGTGCTCTCGATGCGATAGAGCCGGCTGCGCACGCTCATGTCGGCGCCGGGCGTCCACTGCGCCGCGAGCTCGCTCCAGCGGTCGTCGTACCGGATGGCGCTGTCGCCCACGTTGTAGTTCTTCTCGCGCAGCGCCGGCAGTTGCCGGCCATCGACCAGCGGCGTGCCGAAGTAGCGCATCGGGTTCTGCCTGCCTTGGGCGTGGCTGAGCTTCAGGCTGAATTCGGGCGACACGTCGAGCTGCACCGCACCGGAGATCGTGCGGTTGCGCGAGTCGCCCCTGTCGACCCAGCCGTCGGACCGGTCGCCGCTCAGGTCGAGGCGGTAGGACAGCTTGTCGTTGATGGCGCCGCCGCTGCCCAAGCCCAGGCGCTGCGTGCGGTCGGTGCCCAGCGTGGCCTGCACCTCGTTCTCGATGGGGCCGTGCGCCGGCTTCTTGGGAATGACGTTGACCACGCCGCCGATGGCGCCGTCGCCGTAGACGACCGAGGCCGGGCCGCGCAGCACCTCGACGCGCTCGACCGACCAGGTGTCGAACGGAAACGTCACGCCCACGCCGCCGTACTGGCGCATGCCGTCGTACAGCCGCATCACCGAGGTGGTGTCGGTGAAGCCGCGCGCGGACAGCGACGAGCCGCCGTTGCCGGGGTGCGCCAGGCTGCTGATGCCGGGCGAGCGGGTGATGGCGTCGACCAGGCTGGCGTCGCCACGCTCGCTGAGTTGCTCGCGCGTGAGGGTGCTCACGCTGGCGGGCGTCTGCAGGGGCGTGAGGCCGAGGCCGGAGCCGGTCGACACAGGGGCGGCGAGGCTCGCGTCCTGGGTGGCGGTGATCGACACGGCGGGCAGCGTGGCCTGCGCATCGGCGGCGGAGGCGGAGGCGGCGAAAGCGGGCAGGGCCACGCACGGGAATGCCGCGGCCAGTGCCAGCGACAGGAGGGTCTTGTTCATGGGAAATCTCTCTTCGGGCGCGCCCAGCCACGCACGGGCGCGCCGACTCATTGCAGGGACGGGCCGCGCGCGGTTCGCCCGATTCACGGGCGGCACGTCACGCGCGGCAGGTTCGAGAAAGCGTCAGGAGAGAGAAGGGGGCCCGCGCGCGGGCAGGGGCGCCGCGGTGGCGGCGGCGATGTGCGCCGAAGGAACCGGCCGCGTCGCATGGGCGAGCGGCTGAAGCACGGGCAACGCGAGCGTCGGCGTGGCGGGCGGCGCGCCGACCATCACGCACAGCGGGCAGTCCATGTGGGCAAGGCCCATTTCCTGCGCGCCGTCGTCGGTGTGCACGATGGCCTTCACCAGGCCGTTGGTCGAGCACACGAGTTCGATGGACTGCGGGTTCACGACCGGCGACGCAATGGCCACGCCGAGCGACAGCGCGAACCAGAGCAGCACCCCTCGGACCAGGCTCGCACCCGGACGCCGCAAGCCCGCGCGCGTGGCGGGCATGAGGTGCTGGATGGCGCGGGTGGAAGACATCGGCGCGGATTATCGGCGACGTGTGGCGTGGCCGCGCAACTGCTGTCCCCCTGTTCCGAAAGGATCAGGCCTGCACCGCGCCCGCCGCACCTGCCATGCCCGCTACGCCCGCCATGCCCGATGCGCCCGCCTTCATGCGCGCGATGAGCCACCGCCCCGCGGGTCCGGGCGGCGCCGATGCGGGGTGCACCGCGGCCATGGTCAACGGCGTGCCTTCGCGGGGCATGTCCTCGATGTCGAGCCGCACCAGCTTGCCCGAGGCAATGTCCTGCTCGACCATGTGCAGCGGCATGCTGCCCCAGCCGACGCCGTCTCTCAGGAACGCATGCTTGGTCGAAAGGTCGGCCAGGCGCCAGGTCGACGGCGACAGCACGCCGAAGTCCTGCCCCGCGAGCAACGGCGAACGGTCGGTCAGCACCAGCTGCACGTGCCTGGCCAAGGCATCGCGGGGGATCCGCCCCGCCCAGGCCGCAAGCGGATGCGCCGGTGCCGCGACCATCACCAGCAGCACCTGGCCCAGCCGCTCGCTCGTGAGCGACGGGAAGGCCATCGGCAGGACGCTGAGAAAGCCCAGGCTGCAGCGGCCGTCCATCACGGGCTGGTACGCGGCGCCCAGGCCTTCGACGAAGAGCCGCAGCGGCGTGAGCGGGAAGCGGGTTGCGAACTCCTTCGCCGCCTCGGTGATCGCGGCGGTGGGGAAGAACACGTCGACCACCACCGAGAGCTCGGCCTCCAGGCCCGCGGACATCAGCCGCGCGCGTGCCTTCAGCGTGTCCACGCCCGACACGATGTTGCGCGAGTCCGCCAGCAGCAGCACGCCTTCGGGCGTGAGCTTGGGGTAGCGCCCGGAGCGGTCGAACAGCACCACGCCGATCTGCGCCTCCAGGCTGCCGACCCAGCCGCTCACGGCCGACTGCACGCGGTTGAGCTTGCGGGCCGCGGCCGAGAAGCTGCCTTCGTCCACGGCGGCGATGAAGGTGCGGAGCTGGTCGAGTGAAACGCCGTCGAGCATGGAATGCGGATTCATCCCAAAAGGAGATGGGTCGAATCTCAATATACCGTCTTTTCAGATCGGACCGAAGCGCCCACCATTGGCCTATCGATCAACGAACACCTCACGGAAAGCTCCCATGACCTACGCCATCATCGGCACCGGCAACGTCGGTTCCGCCCTTGCCCGCCACTTCGCCCGCGTCGGCATCGACGTGGCCATTGCCAACACCCGCGGCCCCGGCTCGCTCGCCGCGCTGGCGGAAGAACTCGGCGGCCATGTCACCGCGGTCGCGCTGCCCGAGGCCCTTGCCGCCGACGTCGTGATCCTGGCCGTGCCGTTTCGCGCGCACGTCGATGTGGCACGTGCGGCCACCCAGGGCTGGACCGGAAAGATCGTCGTGGACGCGATGAACACCTATGGCATTGCGCCGGAAGAACTGAAGGGCCAGGCCTCCAGCGACGTGGTGGCGGGCGCGTTCCCGGGCGCGAAGGTGGTCAAGACCTTCAACCAGCTGCCCGCGAAGCTGCTGGCGGCCGACCCTGCCGACAACGGCGGGCGTCGCGTGATGTTCGTGGCGGGCAACGACGAGGCGGCCAGCGCATCGGTCGCGCAGCTGGTGGACGCGCTGGGCTTTGCGCCCATCGCGCTTGGCAGGATCGACGAAGGCGGCGCATTGCTGGCACTCGGTGGACCGCTGGTGCTGAAGAACCTCGTCAAGCTCGGCTGAACCGACGCGGCGGCGGCGCTGCGCGCCCTTCTGAATCTGCAGCTGCAGCTACGGCTACAGCTACAGCACGAACCAGCCGACCGCCACGTAGTGGCTCGCGGTGCCCGCCAGCACGAACAGGTGCCAGGCCCCGTGCGCGTGCCGGAAGCCTTGCCGGTTGCGATAGAACACCGTGCCCGCCGTGTACAGCACGCCGCCGGCCAGCAGCCACATCAGTCCGGCGGTGTCGAGCCGCGCGGCCAGCGGCACGGCCGCGAGCACGCCGAGCCAGCCCATGCCGATGTACAGCCACAGCGGGGGAGGCTTGGGCGCGCCGCCCTTGGCCGGCGCCAGCTCGCGCCAGATGCCGAAGAGCGCCGCGCTCCAGATGATCGCCAGCAGCAGGCCGCCCCACACGCCCTGCAGCGTGACCAGCGCAAAGGGCGTGTAGGTGCCCGCGATCAGCAGGTAGATGGCGCAATGGTCCGCCCGCTCCCACATGCGCTTGAGCCGACCGCGCGTGCTGTGGAAGAGGGTGGAGGCCGCGTACAGCGCCACCGCCGAGAGCGAGAACACCAGCGCCCCCGCGATGCGCGCGGGGTCGCCGGTGGGCACGGTCTTCGCGAGCAGCAACGCTGCCGCGGGCAGCGCGAGCAGCAGGCCGAGCAGGTGGCTGTAGCCGTTGAGTCTTTCGCCAGGGTACATGGGGTGCGCGGCCTGCTGTCTTCGGTCTGCTTGCGGTGCGGCGCCTCAGCGGCCCGTTTCCGTCAGGTACGCCTTGCGCGCGGCGAAGGCGGTGTTCGCGAAGTCCGAGAACACGCCGTCGATGCCCGCGCGGAAGTACAGCAGGTACTCGGCCACGGGGTCGCCCTTGTACAGGCCGGCCAGGTACTTGGCTTCATTGCGGAAGGTGTAGCTGTGCACGAAGAGGCCGGCCTTGTGGGCGTCGGCGATCAGCGCGGTGGGCTTCACGGTGTTCACGTCGGCCAGGCCCTTGTTGGGCGTCACGAAGGGCGCGATGGTGTGCGCCATGACCTGCGGCTTCCACGGGCCGATGCCGTCGGCATAGGTCTTCACCTCGGCCAGGCCGGCGGGCGTGAGCATCTCGCCGAACCACTTCGGGTTGCCGGCCAGCGTCCAGCTGTAGGGGCGGCCGTCGACGAAGGTGTAGACGTCGTTGGTCACGTAGATCATCTCGCCCGTCTGGTAGTTGACGTCGTTGCCGTCCACCAGTTGCACCGCGCGCGCCTTCAGGCCCGCCGAGCGCAGGTACTTCAGGCTCTCGGGCTCGAAGCTCTGCACGAAGATCGGCGCGTCCTTGCGGTTGAGGTCGTTGAAATTCATGATCTTCAACAGCGCGTCTTCCAGCGGGTGGCTGCCCACCGGGCCGCAGCCGTTGGCAATGGCCTGCGCGTTGTTCCAGATCGGGTTCTTCGTTTCCGGATACACGGTGAGCGCGCGGCCGGTGGAGGCGCTCTTGGCCTTGGCGATGTCGATGACTTCCTGGAAGCTCAGGATCGGCAGCTTGCCGTTGAGGTCGGTGGGGCGCAGGTCCTTGGCGTCGTAGGTGGTGCCGCGGATCCATTGGCGCAGCTCGTCCATGGTGAAGTCGGTGATGGACCAGTCGTCGGTGTGGTCCTCGCCGTCGACGATGAGCGACTTGAGCACCGACTTCGAATCGCTCGGGTCGGTCAGGTCGCTCAGGTACTGGGCCGGGCCGTTGGCTGCGATGGGCGGGTACGTGACGTTGACCAGCACGCCCTTCACCGTGCGCTTGCGCCCGGCGACGGTGGCGTTGGTCTTGGCCACGTCGGCCACGTTGGTGTTGTCGCTCAGCCAGGGGTTGTGGCGCGCCACCAGCACGCAGTCCTTCGTGAGGTGCAGGTCGGTCTCCAGCGAATCGGCACCGGCGTCGGCCGCGGCTTCGTAGGCGGTCCTTGTTTCTTCCGGATACAGGCCCGGCAGGCCGCGGTGGCCGATGACCAGGGGCACGGAACCGTCGAGCGTGCCCAGCGGCGCGGGTGCGGGCGGGGCCGGGGCTGGCGCCGGGGCCGGCGGGAGCACCGGAAACGCGATGCCGCCGCCACCGTTGCCGCCGCCACAGGCGGCGATCACGAGGCAGCCGCCGACAGCGGCAATGGCCGCCACGACGGCGCGAACCGGACGGGGGGCGGGTGCAGGAACGCTCTTCGTTGTTGTCATGTGCGGTCTTGGGATGGTTGTGGAAGGAGATCGAAAGCCGCCGGATGCTAGGTTTGGCCCATGACGGGACAGTGACCGGCAAACTTTTCCAACACTGCGAATCACCCGCGACCACAACCGTCCGCAACAGACCACTACCAAGAGCTCTCGAGCAGCTTTACCGAACCGCGCCGTGCTGGCGCCCGCTCAGGGCCGCGTCCCCACCAGCACCGGCTGGAAGAACGCATCGTCGATGCGCCGCACCTGCGCCAGCCCCGCCTCGCGCATGAGTTCGCACAGCCGCGTCGTCGACACCGCGTAGTAGCGCGAGCGCATCACGCGCGTGCGCACCTCGCGGGTCGCGAGGTCTTCGGTGACGAAGAAGAAGCCCAGGTCGTAATGCGCGCCCCGGCCGCCGTCGTCGAAGTCCCACACCTGGAACAGCACGTGCCGCTGCCCGTTCTCGACGCGCGCGCCGTAGTGCTTCACGAGGTTGCTGCCGCGCGCCTCGCTGTCGTAGTCGCGCACGCTGACCACGCAGCCGCCCCCGGGGCGCAGGCAGGCGGTCATCTGGCGCAGGGCGGTGAGCAGGTCGTCGTCGGTCTGCAGGTGCGGCATCGAGTTGTCGCACGACATCACGATGTCGAAGCCGCCGCCGTGGTGCGTGTGCGCCTCGCGCATGTCGCACACAGAGAAGGCGATGCCGAGGCGGCGCGCCTGGGCCTCGCTGCGCGCGCGGTCGATCTCGCGCGCGGACAGGTCCGACGCCGTCACCCCGTGGCCGAGCGCGGCGAGCCCGAGCGCCTGCGTGCCGATGCCGCACGACACGTCGAGCACCTTGCGGGGCTTGCCCTGGCCAGGCCATTCGGCCTCGATGAGCTGCGAGAGCCGCTCGCCCTGTGCGCGGATGCTCTCGTTCCAGTCCGGATAGATCAGGTGGTAGAGCGGTGCGAGGGTGTCGTAGAAGTTGTCGGTCATGCGCTCATTCTGCGGAGCCGGCGCGCAGCGCGGCCTCGTACACCGCGAGGTCGCTCGCCGAGAAGCAGCAGAACACCACCTCCTCGACCGACGTTTCGCCCTGCAGCGCCTCGCGCACGGTGGTCACCGCCACGCCGGCCGCCAGCTCGACCGGATAGCCGTAGATGCCCGTGCCGATGCTCGGGAACGCGATGCTGCGCACGCCTTGCGCGGCGGCGATTGCCATCGACCGCCGGTAGCACGCGGCGAGCAGCTCGGGCTCGCCCGATGTGCCGCCGCGCCACACCGGGCCGACGGTGTGCACGATGAAGCGCGCGGGCAGCCGATAGCCCTTCGTGAGCTTGGCTTCACCCGTCTTGCAGCCGCCCAGCAGCCGGCATTCGTGCACCAGGTCCGGGCCGGCTGCGCGGTGGATGGCGCCGTCGACCCCGCCGCCGCCGAGCAGCGAGGAGTTGGCGGCGTTGACGATGGCGTCGACCTGCAGCGTGGTGATGTCGGCGCGCAAGGCGCGAAGGGTGTGAGTCATGGCGTGGCTTGTCTGGTCTGTCGACAGGGCAATCATGCCGCGTCGGCCCGACAATCCACCGATCCGTCCGCCCACCATGTCCAGATATCCAGCAGCCACTTTCACCGGTCTCGGCCTGGCGTTGTCCCTGGCCGCCTCGGCCTTCTTCTTCTGGGCCTGGTACGACCGCTACCTGAGCCGCGACTTCAACGAGCTCGGCCGCTTCTACGACGCCGAATGCCAGTGCGTCTACACCACGGCCGGCATGGTGTGGGTGCTGCCCGCGGGCGCGTTCCTGCTGCTGGCCGTCGGGCTGCTGGCACTGGTGGTGCGCCGCACACGCGCCCGCAAGCCCTCGGCGCCACACGCTTCCTGACCGCGCAAACCCCAGTCGGGCAAACCCCGCTTCCTGCGGTTGTTTCGAGTCCTTACGATCCGCTCGCCGGACGCGATCGACCGGCACCTGTCCGCCGCCATGGCGCCGATCTTGCATGAGCCCGGGTTGTTCTCAACCCGAGGGAGAGTCGATGAAAAGCTTCTTGCCGTGGCGCCGCGCAGGCCTTGTCCTGTTCGCGCTGGGGGGCGCCATGGCGCTGGCCGCGCA
Organism: Variovorax sp. OK212; assembly: GCF_900112425.1. Classification (GTDB taxonomy): domain Bacteria; phylum Pseudomonadota; class Gammaproteobacteria; order Burkholderiales; family Burkholderiaceae_C; genus Variovorax. The sequence goes on from NZ_FOLP01000009.1 coordinate 64,941, forward strand.
AGCGCAAGCGCAGGTGGTGCAGCTCAAGTGGGGCCATGTCTACGAGCCCACGAGCATCTTCCACCAGCAGGCCGAGCTGGCGGCGCGCAAGATCGCCGAGCAGTCCGAAGGCAAGATCAGGATCGAGGTGGTGCCCTCGTCGAAGCTGGGGCAGGAGTCCGACTTTCCGTTGATGCTGGCGAACGACTCGGTGCAGATCGCCTACGTCGGCGAGGCCACATTGGCCGAGGGCTATGCGCCGCTGGGCCTGGCGAGCTACCCCTTCGCCTTCAAGGACCTCGACCACATGCGCCGGTACCTGGCGAGCCCGTTGCTGGCCGAACTGATGAAGGGCTACAACGAGAAGAGCGGCAACCGCATGGTGGCCGCCGTGTACTACGGCGCGCGGCAAGTCACCTCGGCCAGGCCGCTTGCGAAGCCGGAAGACTTTCGCGACCTGCGCCTGTACGTGCCCGACGCCGCGGCCTACCAGCTGTTTGCCACCGCGCTCGACGCCAAGCCGGTGACGCTGCCCTTCATGGCGCTCTTTGGCGCGCTGAAGAAGAACGAAGTCGAGGCGCAGGAAAACCCGCTGGGCATCGTGCGCTCGAAGAAGCTCTATGAAGTGCAGAAGTACGTGCAGCTCACCGCGCACGTCTACGACACGCTGGGCATCGTGATCGGCAAGGCCGCGTGGGCGAAGCTTTCGGCGCCGCAGCAGGCCATGGTCGAGAAAACGCTTGCCGATACCGCGAAATGGACCAACGTCGGCGTGATCGCGGGCGAACTGGAAGACGAGCAGTTCCTGCGCGGCAAGGGCATGACGGTGTCGCCGGTGAACCGGCAGCTGTTCCTGGAACGCATCGCCAAGCGTTCGACGCCCGAGCAACTGGGTGCGCGGCCGGGTGACTTCCGGCGGCTGCAGGCGCTGGCCTCGGGCGCGAACTGACGGCGTTGTCTCGCGTGCGGCTCACGCGCGGCGGCTGAGACCCCGCTTCCTGGCGGAAGCTGTTGGCGTGCACCTCGGCGATGTCGGCGAACTCGGGCAGGGGGTTTGGACGAAACCTTGGAGCGCCCCGCGGCGCCGGGTTCGCAGGCGCCGGCCAACCCCGCCGCAAGCGAAACCTCGGGCTCGACAGTGTTCAGGCCGGTTCGAAGGCGCGCAGCAGTGCGTGCGACAGGTCGGCGGCGAGCGCTTCGCGCTGCGGTGATGCGCGCCAGAAGATGCGGGTGGCCGCGTTGCCGCCGGCTTCCCAGTCCGGGTGGTTGCGCGCCGGTTGCGCGGCGCGCACGGCGGCTGCGGTAGCTTGCACAACGGCGTCGTTCACGGCGCCTTCGGCCGCACCTTCTGTCGCTGCACCGGCGCTGATGCGCTGCGTGGCCGCATGCCCGCGCTGTTCCAGCGCCTGCGTGAGCTTCAGCTGCCACGCCACCAGCGCGAACAGCACGCCGTCTTCCACCGTGAGCTCGTGCATGTCTCGCAGCTTGTTGGCCAGCTTGCGCCCGAGCGGGCCCCAGCCCTGCGACACCGCACCGCCGATGGCGCCGCCCAGCGCCGCACCTGCGCCCAGCGAGAGGCCGGCCACGGCCAGGTCGGCGACCACGCCCACGGCCGCGCCGATGACCGCGCCCTTGCCCAGGCGCAGGCCCGCGTCCTTCATGGCCTCGGGGTTGAAGAAGTCGAGCGTCCAGCGGCCTTCGACCATCGGCAGCGGCGCCTCGTCGGCGTCGCCCTGGCGAAAGCCGTAGAGCGCGAGCAGGTCGTCGGTGCAGTGCTGCGCCTTGTCGAACACCGCCTTTCGCAAGGCGGTGACGAGCGCCTGCCGCCGGGCGGTGTCGGCGAACTCGGTGGCCGACACCGTGCGGCGCACGGCCGCGGCGTCGACCAGCAGGTCGGCAATGCGCGTGCAGGCCGACTGGCGGCGCTGCGCGGCCTCGGTGTCGAGCGCGTCGACCACGCCGCGCAGCAGCTCGCGGCGATCGCGCAGCAGGGTGGCCAGGTCGTTGTACAGGTCGTGTTCGGCGCCGACGAAGGGCGCGGCCGCGTCGAAGCGAACCTGCACGTGCAGGCCGTAGGCCGACAGCAGTTCCTTCCAGGCCGGCTCGCGGCTGGCGGCGTCGCGCACGAAGTTGAGCACCGGCAGCACGGGGCGCGCGCAGGAGTTGAGCAGCTCGATCTCGTCGCGGAACTTGGGCAGCACCGGCTCGCGCACGTCGATGACCAGGAAGGCGGCGTCGATGTCGAGCATGGTGCGCAGCACCTTGGCCTCCTGCTCGAACACACCGTGGGCCTCGGGCCCCTGCAGGAAGCGGCGGATGCGCTCGGGCGGCGTGGCCTGCGCGTCGAAACCGGCGAGGTGCTCGCGCAGCGCGACGGCGTCTTCGAGGCCGGGCGTGTCGAAGAAGCGCACCGCGGCGGCGCCGTTCACCTCGAGGTCGACCGATTCGACATGGCGCGTGGTGCCGGGCCGGTCGGACACCTCGCCGAAATGCGCGCGCCGCGTGAGCGTGCGCAGCAGCGAGGTCTTGCCGGCGTTGGTGTGGCCGACGACGGCGATGCGCAGGGGCTGCGTCTGCTGTTGTGCGGTCATGGCGCGGTGGCGGCTTCGTGCAGCGCGGCGTCGAGGCGGTCGCTGGCCGCGATGCGTTCCAGGCCGGTGTCGCGCAGCCAGTCGAGCCAGCGCCGCACCGCGCTCTCGCCCGGTGCATCGGCCAGCCACAGCCGGCATTCGCCGCAGTGCGCCAGCACCTCGCGCAGGAAGCGTTCGGTGCCGCGGTCGGGGCTCGAGGCGGCGTGGCACACCAGCAGCACGGTGCGCGGATGCACACGCGCCAGCTGGTCGAGCAGCGCGCGGCGCGCCGGTGCGCTGCCGTCGATGCGTTGAATCTCCATGCCGTCGGCTGTCGATGCGGCGGGCAGGGCGGCCGGCGGCCAGGGCGTGTCGGGCGGCAGTTCGAAGCCGATGACGAACAGCACGTCGCGCAGCTGCGCCTCGGACAGGCTGGCCGGCGTGGCGCCGTGCGTGCGGCCGGGGTCGGCATCGACGATGGCGGCCGGCGCCATCGCGGCGAAGCGGTCGAGCAGCTTGCGGTAGTAGGGCTCGCGCCAGTCGGGCTGCAAGGCCTTGCGGCGGCTGCGCCACATGGCTGCGCTCAGCAACACGAGCGCCACGCGCGGCAGCAGGCCGTAGACCATGATGCAGCCGGTGAGCCACAGCGCCCAGGTGCGCTGGCCGCCGGTGCTCGCCGCGCCGGGGGCGGCCATGACGGTGGCCGCGTCGGGCACGGGAAAGCCCAGCTTCGCGGGCGCCCAGCCCAGCACCTGCACGGCCTGCACGAAAAAGGCCGGCTCGAGGATGGTGGTTTCCCAACTCAGCGTGTAGCTGCGGAAGGCGAGCGCGAACAGCATCGCGGCCAGCACCACGGCGAACGACAGCGACCAGATGCCGTGGCTCACGAGCCCGAAGGCCCAGGGCAGCAGCCTGGCGCGCGACATCAGCCCCGTGGCCGCGCGCACCAGCATGGGCGCCTGCCCGCGCTTGCCGCCCGCCACGCGCGCGGTGAGCGACAGCCAGATCCACCCGAGCGAGGCGGTGCCGCCGAAGCCCGGCGGCATCCACAGGCCCGCCAGCCACAGCAGCAGCGTGAGCGCGTGCAGGCCCAGCAGGCTCACCAGCGCGACGATCACGTTGATGTGGCGGTCGCCGCCGCCCACCACGTTGCCCGCGAGCCCGAGGCCGGCGGCCACGATCAGCGCGACCATGCCCAGCAGCACCCACGGCGCCCATTGCCGCGCGCGGGCGAGTTCAGCTTGCAGGCCGATGCGCTCGCCGAGCTGGAGCGCGCGTTCGGTGGCTTGTGCGTGGCCGTCGGCCGGGCGCGAGGCGGCGATGCGCATGGCTTGCGCGTCGTCGAGCGGGCCGTTCTGTTCGGCCCATCGAACCGCCTCGGTGATGACCGCATCCGAAAAAACTGGGTCGCGCAATGCGGTGTTGGTCAACAGGGTCCCTTCGCGAATGACGAGGCCCCGTGCAGTGACGGGGCGCGCAAATTATGCCCGGCGCGCCACGGGCGACCATGAGAAACGGGGCCGCGAACGGCCCCGTTGTCCAGGGTAGAGAGAGCAGCTGCCGCTGGCCTCGTCTCAGCGCAGGCCGAAGAACGAAAGCACGGCGACCACGACCACGACCAGACCGACGATGTAGATGATGGAATTCACGCGAGGACTCCTTTGTGTTGAATATGTATTCAGCTTCGTCGCAAGGCCACGGAAAGACTGTCGGCAAGGGGCGGCGTGTGCTGTAGGACTCGCAAAGCGAGCGGCGCAGGCATCGCCCCGCGCCAAGGGGTTTCCCGTGGGTTGTCCGAGGAATGTGACGATTGTTTGCAATGGGCAACGGGCGCCCACGCAAGACTCGGCGCCTCTTTGTGAAGCCTGTGAAACCGACCTCATGCGACCTGCCGAGCCCCCGATCTCCAGCCTTTCAAGCCCCTCCACGCCGCCCGTCAGGTTCACGGGCTCCGACCCCGTTCATCCCGGCGCCCGCCCGCTTCGCGAGCCCGGCGCGCCCGAAGCCCCCGCGGCGCGTGTCAACGCCCACCTGCTGCCCACGCTGTTCGACCGCCTGCGCGACGAGGCGCCCAGCCGCGGCTCGGAGCTGCCTTCGGACTACACCGTGAGCCCGGCGCAGATGCGCGACATCGTGCAGCGCGACCTGGCCTTTCTGCTCAACACCACCAATGCCGAAGACCTGATCGACCGCAAGCGCCACGCCGAGGCCGCGTCATCGACCGTCAACTTCGGCGTGCCGCCGCTGGCGGGCAGCTACCTGTCGCAGCGCAAGTGGGTGGACATCGAACGCATCATCCGCCGCGCGGTGCACGACTACGAGCCGCGGCTCATTCCCGAGACGGTGTCGGTGGTGCCGCTCATGAAGGAAGACGGCGCGGCCGAGGCCTGCAACGTGCTGCTGTTCGAGATTCGCGCGCTGATCAACCTGCAGCCCTATCCGCTGGCGTTCACCGTGCAGAGCGCCGTCGATCTGGAGACCAACCGCATGAGCGTGCTGCACGTGGCGCGCTGAGGCCCACCTTTCATCGCTCTTTCATCACTTCAGGAACCCCGAGCCTCATGGACCCCCGACTCCTCGACTGCTACAACAAAGAGCTGGTCTACATGCGCGAGGCGGCGAGCGAGTTCGCCAGCGCGCACCCGAAGATCGCGCGGCGCCTGGGCATGCACGGCATCGAGGTGGCCGACCCCTACGTGGAGCGGCTCATCGAGTCGTTCAGCTTCCTGTCGGCGCGCATGCAGATCAAGCTCGATGCGGAGTTCCCGCGCTTCACCCAGCGCCTGCTCGAGGTGCTGTACCCCAACTACCTGAGCCCCACGCCGTCGATGGCGGTGGCGCAGCTGCACCCGAGCGTGAAGGAGGGTGACTTCACGCGCGGCTTCGTGGTGCCGCGCGGCACGGCCTTTCATGCGCGCGTGCCCGCCGGCGAGGAAACGCCGTGCGAGTTCCGCTCCAGCCAGGACGTGACGCTGTGGCCCGTCGAGATCGCCGATGCCAGGCTCACCGGCGCGCCGCCCGACATTCCCGCGCTGGAGCGCTACCTGCCGCCGCACGTGCAGGTGACGGGCGCACTGCGCCTGCGCTTGCGCATCGTGGGCGAGATGAACTTCAGCACGCTGGCCGGCCTCGACCGCCTGCCGATCTACCTGCGCGGCAACGAACAGGTGGCCTCGCACCTGTTCGAACTGCTGCACACCTCGGCGGTGGCCACCTTCGTGGGCGAGCCCGGCAAGCTGACGGAACGGCCCCACGTGGTGACCGAAGGCGCGCTGGTGCACGAGGGCCTGGGCCCGGGTGAAGGGCTGCTGCCGCTCGAATGGAACACCTTCCACGGCCACAACCTGCTGCACGAGTACTTCGCGTGCCCCGAGCGCTTCTATTTCTTCACGCTCACGCAGCTGGCGCCGGGGCTGGCGCGCGTGCACGGCAAGGAGGTCGAGATCGTCGTGCTGCTGGGCAAGCTGCCGGGCGCCTTGGGCGCGCTGGTCGACGCGGGCCAGTTCGCGCTGTTCAGCACGCCGGTGGTCAACCTGTTCGAGCGGCGCACCGACCGCATCGAGCTCGACGAGGCGCAGCCCGAGTTCCACCTGGTGCCCGACCGCTCGCGCCCGCTCGACTTCGAGGTGTACGCGGTGCGGCGCATCGCGGGGCAGCAGGCGCAGACCACGGCCGAACTCGAATTTCGCCCGCTCTACCAGACGCTCAACGAGGACGAGGGCAACTACGGCCGCTACTTCTCGGTGCGCCGCGAGCCGCGGCTGGTGTCGAACACCGCGCGCAAGTACGGCACGCGCACGCCGTACATCGGCACCGAGGTGTTCCTGTCGCTGGTCGACCAGCACGAGGCGCCGTACCCCGAGCGCCTGCGCTACCTCTCGGTGAAGGCGCTGCTCACCAACCGCGACCTGCCGTGCCTCGTGCCGCGCAACGGGCATGCCGACCTGGCCGTGTCCGACTCGGTGCCGGTGTCGGCGGTGGGGCTGATCCGTCCGCCGAGCACGCCCAAGTCGCCGTTCGCGCAGCGCGAGATCGCGTGGCGGCTGATTCGCCAGCTGGGCTTCAATCACCTGCCGCTGGCCGACATGCCGCACCGCGAGGGCGCGCAGGCACTGCGCGACATGCTGCGGCTGTTCGTCACGGCCGACAACGACGTGCTGGGCCGGCAGATCGACAGCCTCGTCGGCTCGCGCATCGAGCCCGTGACGCGGCGCCTGCCGGGCGCGGGGCCGCTGATCTACGGGCGCGGCGTGCAGTGCACGCTCAGCGTCGACGAAGAGGGCTTCTCGGGCACCAGCCCCTACCTGTTGGGACTGGTGCTGGAGCACTACCTGGCGCGGCACGTGAGCATCAACGTGTTCACGCAGACGGTGCTCGAGTCGATGCAGCGCGGCACCGTGGCCAGGTGGCCGGTGCGCATGGGCGGCCGCGGAGTCGTCTGAGGGGGCTTCAGCCCTTCTTTGCGGGCCTTGCGGAATTTGAGGGCCTTGTGGGCCCCAGCGCCTGCTCGACCAGCCAGCGCATGGCGGCGCGAACCTCCTTGGCGTCGGCGCCGGCGTCGATCTCCAGCGCCGCGCGGTCGAAGGCGGCCGACAGCAACTGCGACAGCGCATCCACCGAGACCTCGCCGCGCCCCATGCCGGCGCGCTTCAGGCCCTCGCGCAGCGAGTGCGCCGCATTGGCATCGTCGATCGCCATGGTCTCGGCCACGCCCAGCACGGCGGGGCCGTCGACCAGCAGCAGCCGCGTGCGGCCCGGCACGGTCATCGCGCCCAGGTAGGCCTCGCTGCCTTCGAGCAAGGCTTCGCGCGGGCCCAGTTGCTCAGGCGTGGCGGCCTCGATGTCGGCCGCCACGGCCATCGCCTCGCGCGCCAGCACCTGGCGGAACAGGTCGCGCTTGTCCGCGAAGTGGTGGTACAGCGCGCCGCGGGTGATGCCCGCGGCCAGCGCGATTTCAGGGGTGGAGGTGTCGCCGTAGCCCTTGCTGACGAAGAGGGCGCGCGCCGCTTCGAGCAGCGCGAGCTGGGTGTTTTCGGTGCGTTCGCGGTTGGTGGCCATGGCGGGTAATTTACATGCAGGCTGTCTGTAGGTTAGTATTTAACGTACGTACAGTCTGTATGTTTCATGGAAAGGACCCTCCGATGAAAGTCACGAGCTACTACCCCGTCGTCATGACCCGCGACGTGGCCGGCACCGCCGCCTTCTACCAGTCGCACTTCGGCTTCGTGCCGCTCTTCACCAGCGACTGGTACGTGCACCTGCAACTGGCGGACCAGCCTTCGGTGAACCTGGCCGTGCTCGACGGCCGCCACGAGACCATTCCCGAGGCGGCGCGCGGCCAGGTGGCGGGCGGGCTGCTGCTGAACTTCGAGGTGGACGACCCCGACGCGGTTCACGACCGGCTGCAAGCCGCCGGCCTGCCCATCCTGCTGCCGCTGCGCGACGAGGCCTTCGGCCAGCGCCACTTCATCACGCGCGACCCGAACGGCGTGCTGATCGACATCATCAAGCCGATTCCGCCGAGCGGCGAGTTCGCCGCGCAGTACGAGGCCGGCGCGCTGCCGACCTGAACGCGCTCAGGCCCGCAGCGCCTCTTCCTCGTCGAGGTTGTCGCCCAGGAAGCCGCCGCTCTGGTGCGCCCACAGCCGCGCATAGAGTCCGCCGCGCGCCATCAGCGTGCGGTGGTCGCCTTCCTCGACCACGCGGCCTTCGTCGAGCACGATCAGGCGGTCCATTGCCGCGATGGTCGACAGCCGGTGCGCAATGGCGATCACGGTCTTGCCTTCCATCAGCGTGTACAGGCTCTGCTGGATGGCGGCCTCCACCTCGGAGTCGAGCGCGCTGGTGGCTTCGTCGAGCAGCAGGATCGGCGCGTCCTTGAGCATCACGCGCGCAATGGCCACGCGCTGGCGCTGGCCGCCCGACAGCTTCACGCCGCGTTCGCCCACGTGCGCCTCGTAGCCGCGGCGCCCGGTGGCGTCGCCCAGCGTCTGGATGAAGTCGTGCGCCTCGGCACGCCTGGCCGCCGCCTCGATCTGCTCCTGCGGCGCGTCGGGCCGGCCATAGGCAATGTTGTCCGACACCGAGCGGTGCATCAGCGAGGTGTCCTGCGTGACCATGCCGATGTGGCTGCGCAGCGAGTCCTGCGTGGCGTGCGCGATGTCTTGCCCGTCGATCAGGATGCGCCCGCTCTCCAGGTCGTGAAAGCGCAACAGCAGGTTCACCAGCGTCGACTTGCCCGCGCCCGAGCGGCCGACCAGGCCGATCTTCTCGCCGGGCTTCACCGTCAGGTTCAGGTCGTCGATGACGCGGCGGCCACCATCTTGGTCGCTCAGGCCGTAGCGGAAGCTCGCATGCTCGAAGCGCACCTCGCCGCGCGGCACCTCGAGCACCTTGGCGTCCGTCGCGTCGAGCACGGTGCGCGGGCGCGACAGCGTCTTCATGCCGTCCTGCACCGTGCCGATGTTCTCGAACAGGCTCGTCATCTCCCACATGATCCAGTGCGACATGCCCTGCAGCCGCAGCGCCATCGCGGTGGCCGCGGCCACCGCGCCCACGCCCACCGTGCCGTGCGACCACAGCCACAGCGCCATGCCGGCCATGCCGGCGGTGAGGCCCATGCTCAGCGTGTGGTTGACGATTTCGAAGGCGCTCACCAGCCGCATCTGGCCGTAGCCGGTCTTCATGAAATCGCGCATGGCGTCGCGCGCAAAGCCCGCTTCGCGGTGCGTGTGCGAGAACAGCTTGACCGTGGCGATGTTGGTGTACGCGTCGGTCACGCGGCCGGTCATGAGCGCGCGGGCGTCGGCCTGCGCCTTGCCGACCTTGCCCAGGCGCGGCACGAAGTACGCGAGCGAGGCGATGTACAGCGCCAGCCAGATCACGAAGGGCCACACCAGTTGCGCGTCGAGCACGCCCACCAGAATGATCATGGTGGCCACGTACACGCCCATGGCGACCAGCACGTCGGCCAGCACGAACACGGTGTCGCGCACGGCCAGCGCGGTCTGCATCACCTTGGCCGTGATGCGGCCCGCGAACTCGTCCTGGTAGAAGGCCATGCTCTGGCCCAGCATCAGCCGGTGGAAGTTCCAGCGCAGGCGCATCGGCAGGTTCACCGCCAGCGTCTGGTGCTTCACGATGGTCTGCAGCGCCACCACGCCGATGCTGATCGCCAGGAACGCGGCCAGCCACAGCAGCGTGTCGCCGCGCTCGGCCCACAGGCGCGAAGGCACCTGCCCGCCGAGCCAGTCGACGATGCGCCCGAGGATGGCGAACAGCGCCGCCTCGAAGGTCGACATCAGCGCGGTGAGCACCGCCATGACGGCGATCTTGCCGCGCACGCCGTGCGTGCAGGCCCACAGGAAGGCGAAGAATCCCTGCGGCGGCAGCGTGGGTTCGGCGGCGGGGTACGGTTGGAGGAGTTTTTCGAAGAAGCGGAACAAGGACACGGTCTCCCAGAGAGCTCAGGACTTTAGCCGTGCCTGCATGACCTTGCCCCGAAAAGGTGCGTTCTGCGGCGCTTTCGCCGGCGCCTGCGCGCCGAGCCGCTCGCTCAGGAAGTCGATGAAAGTTCGCAGTTTGGGCGACATGTACTGCCGGCTCGTGTACACGGCGAACAGCGTGACCGGCATCGATTCGAACTCCGGCAGCAGCCGCACCAGCCGGCCCTGCGCGATGTCGTCGTCGATCAGCCACAGCGGCATGAAGGCGATGCCCATGTCCGCATGCACCGCGTGCAGCGTGAGCGTGGTGTCGTCCGAGCGCATGGCCGGCGCCAGCCGCAGCGGGAACATGCGCCCACCCGGGCCCTTGAGCGCGAGGTTCTCCAGGTTCACGTAGCTTGGCACGATGGCGCCCAGCTTCGCCAGGTCGGCGGGCAGCGCCGGAACGCCGCCCCTGCGCGCCAGGTAAGCCGGCGTGCCCGCCAGGTAGAAGGGCACGCGGCACAGCGGCCGGGCAATCAGCGCGGGCGAGGGCTCCTGCGTGGCGCGCAGCGCGAGGTCGTAGCCGTCGGCGGCAAGGTCGACCTTGCGGTTCTCCAGATGCATGTCGACCAGCACCTCGGGGTACTTCTCGCGGTAGTCGGCCAGCACGCGCGCGAAGCGCGGCGTGGCACACCACACGGGCGCGCTCACCTTGAGCTGGCCGCGCGGCGTGTCATGGGTCTGGCCGATGGCGGCCTCGGCCGCGTCGAGCAGGTCGAGCGCGCGCCGGCTCTGCTCGTACCAGGCGGTGCCGGCCTCGGTCAGGCTCAGGTGGCGGCTGGAGCGGTGCAAGAGGCGCGCGCCCAGCGATTTCTCGAGTTGCGCGACATGCTTGCTGGCCATGGGCGGCGACATGCCCAGGCGCCCGGCGGCTGCCACGAAGCTGCCGGCCTCCACGACTTCGCGGAACACCCGCAGGCTGGTCATTCGGTCCATGTTCGGTCCATCGGCACACCTTTCAATCTTTCCTGCCAGGAACTTGGCCGGCGCATCGTAGCCTGCCGGTTTCCTGAAAGGAAATGTCGCGGCGCCGCCCGGCCGCGCTTTTTCTGCTGCGATCGGCCGGTCCGCTTGCCCCACGGGGCGAAAGCCTACCGGCGCCCCCGGCGCATGCCCACGGCTTCCCGGCACCGGCGCCGTAGCCTCGTCCGACCGCAGCAACGAACCGGAGACCCGAGCGATGCCTTTCGATCTCGAACGCTTTCTGAGCGCGCAGGCGCCGGTGTACGAGGCCGTGCGCGCCGAACTCGCCGCCGGGCGCAAGGCGAGCCACTGGATGTGGTTCATGTTTCCGCAGCTGCGCGCGCTGGGCCGCAGCCCGACTGCGAAGTTCTTCGGCATCGAGGGGCTGGACGAGGCGAAGGCCTACTGGGCGCATCCGGTGCTGAGCGAGCGTCTGGCCCTGTGCACGCAGCTCGTGCTCGACGTCCGCGGCCGGAGCATCCACCAGATCTTCGGCTCGCCCGACGACATGAAGCTGCACTCGTGCATGACGCTGTTCGAAGCGGCGGCTCCGGAAGAGGCTCGCTTCGCCCGACTGATCGAGCAAGGTTTCGGCGGCGTGCGGGACGACAACACCCTTGCGCTGCTGCGCCCGCAGGGGCGGCAACCCGGCTGAGGTGGTGTCCGACCTGGAGAAGGGAAACAGGCTCGCGATGCGCAGGCGTTCGGGCGCCAAACCTTCCAACCATTCCATCCAATCCGGTCCATCCGAATCCAGTCCATCCAAAGGAGCACCCCATGAGCAGCACACCCCTCGGTTCCGGCGACGGAACCCGCCCCACCACCAGCGGTGGCGTCGACAACATCGGCGGCGGCGAGAAGTTTTCTTCCACGAAGAACAAGGCCGGCGAAGACGTTTCCGGCCCGGCACCGAAGGAGCGGATGCAGTCCAAGCGCAAGAGCGCGGAGGCCAGCCAACGCGACGACTCCGCGCCACTCGGCCTGGCTGAAGACCTCACGCCGGAGACCAACCGGGAGCCCGGGGGAGGCAGCGAGCCCGCCGGCGACTCGGCCTCCCGCGAAGAAGCGATCCGCCGTGCCGCCTACGACGCCTACCAGCGCAGGGGCGGCGAGGGCGGTCATGAAACGCAAGACTGGCTGGAGGCCGAAGCCGAGGTGGACCGCCAGCACGCCGCGAAACGGTGAGCGACCAACGAGGAGCGGGCAGCTTGCCGTCTCGCGGTCGAACGGCCTCGATGCAAGCGGCCTTCCGCCCTACAGGCAGCGCGCGAAGAACGGACTAGAACCCGAGCACTCAACACACAAACCTGGAGTTACCGATGGCAGCACCTTCCGCAAGCAACAAGTCCGCGCTGGCTGGCGCACCCGCCTCGTCGAGCGAAGTGGCGCCCGACCTCGACCAGCCGAGCCACGAGACGCAGAAGTTCGGCGAGATCGTCAAGATGCCCAACGGGCTTTCCGAAAAGGTCTGCAAGGGCAGCGTGGCGCTGCTGAACCAGTGCCTGGCCGACACCATCACGCTGCGCGACATGTACAAGAAGCACCACTGGCAAGTGGTCGGCCCCACGTTCAACCAGCTGCACCTGATGTACGACCAGCACTTCGAGGCGCAGGTGCTGCTGGTGGACATCCTCGCCGAGCGCATCCAGCTGCTGGGCGGCATCGCGCTGGCCATGGCGGCGGACATTGCCGAGACCACGAAGATCAAGCGCCCGCCGCGCGGCCGCGAGCCGGCCGCCGTGCAGATCCGCCGGCTGGCCGAGGCGCACGAACTCATCATCATCGAGGCCCGCAAGGCGGCTAAGGCGGTGGACGAGGCGGGCGACGACGGCAGCAACGACGTGTTCGTGAGCAACATCCTGCGCACCAACGAACTGCAGGTGTGGTTCCTGACCGAGCACCTGGTGGCGGCGTCGCCGGTCACGGCCTGAGCCGTTCCGGCTTTCGGGTGGGGGCCGTACGCTATCGCCCATGGACGATCAACGCAACGACCCCTCCTATTCCGCGCACCCTGTCGGCCGCTTCGTGCGCGTGCGCGGCGCGCGCGAGCACAACCTCAAGGACGTCGACGTCGACATCCCGCGGGATTCGCTCGTGGTGTTCAGCGGCATCTCCGGCTCCGGCAAGTCGTCGCTGGCGTTCGGCACCTTGTATGCCGAGGCCCAGCGGCGCTACCTCGAATCGGTGGCGCCGTATGCGCGCCGCTTGATCGACCAGGTCGGCGTGCCGGCCTTCGACAGCATCGAGGGCCTGCCGCCGGCCGTGGCGCTGCAGCAGCAGCGCGGCACGCCGAGTGCGCGTTCTTCGGTGGGCAGCGTCACGACCCTGTCGAGCCTGTTGCGCATGCTCTATTCGCGAGCCGGCGACTATCCCGCGCGGCAGCCGATGCTGTACGCGGAAGACTTCTCTCCCAACACGCCACAGGGGGCCTGCCCGGTGTGCCATGGCCTGGGGCGCGTTTTCGAGGTGACCGAGCAGTCGATGGTGCCCGACGATTCGCTCAGCATCCGCGAGCGCGCCGTGGCCGCGTGGCCGCCGGCCTGGCACGGGCAGAACCTGCGCGACATCCTGGTGACGCTGGGCCACGACGTCGACAAGCCCTGGCGCGACCTGCCGAAGAAGACGCGCGACTGGATCCTGTTCACCGACGAGCAACCGACGGTGCCCGTGTATGCCGGCTTCACGCCGGCCGAGACGCGCGCCGCGTTGCGCAGCAAGGCGGAGCCGAGCTACCAGGGCACCTTCATGGGCGCGCGCAAGTACGTGCTGCACACCTTCGCCACCACGCAAAGCGCGCTCATGAAGAACCGCGTGTCCCGCTTCATGGTGGGCGCGCTGTGCCCGTCGTGCAAGGGCAAGCGGCTCAAGAAGGAGGCCTTGTCGGTGCGCGTGGCGGGCCACGACATCGGCGAGATATCGCAGATGCCCCTGGGCGAGTTGTCGCGCGTGCTGGCGCCGGTGGCCGCGGGCAAGCTGCCCGGGCAGTCGGAAGAAAAGCGCATCGCGGCGCAGCGCCTCGCCCACGACCTGCTGGAGCGCGTGGGCACGCTGCTCGACCTGGGCCTGGGCTACCTGTCGCTCGACCGGCGCACACCGACCCTGTCGCCCGGCGAACTGCAGCGGCTGCGGCTGGCCACGCAGATCCGCTCGAACCTGTTCGGTGTGGTCTATGTGCTCGACGAGCCTTCGGCCGGCCTGCACCCGGCCGACGGCGAGGCGCTGGTGGTGGCGCTCGACATGCTCAAGCGCGCGGGCAACTCGCTCTTCGTGGTCGAGCACAATCTGTCGCTGATGCGGCGCGCGGACTGGCTGGTCGACGTCGGGCCGGAAGCCGGCGAGAAGGGCGGTGTCGTGCTGTACAGCGGGCCGCCGCAAGGCCTGCGCGGGGTGGCGGGCTCGCACACCGCGCGCTACCTCTTCGGGGAACGCACGGCGCACCCGAAAGCGCCGCGCCCGCCCGCCGGCTGGCTCAGGCTGGCCGGCATCTCGCGCAACAACCTGAGCAGGCTGAGCGCCGAATTTCCGCTGGGCGTGCTGACCGCGGTGACGGGTGTGTCGGGCTCGGGCAAGTCGAGCCTGGTGACGCAGGCGCTGGTCGAGCTGGTGTCGGCGCACCTGGGCCATGAGCCGCCCGAAGCCGAAGAGGAAGCATCGGGCGAACCGTCGGTCATGCAGCGCGCCACGGGCCGCATCGTGCAGGGCATGGAGAACATCCGCCGGCTGGTGCGCGTCGACCAGAAACCCATCGGCCGCACGCCGCGCTCCAACCTCGCGACCTACACCGGGCTGTTCGACCATGTGCGCAAGCTGTTCGCCGCCACACCGGCCGCGCGCAGGCAGCGCTACGACGCCGGGCGCTTCTCGTTCAACGTGGCCAAGGGCCGCTGCCCCGACTGCGAGGGCGAGGGCTTCGTCAGCGTCGAGCTGCTGTTCATGCCCAGCGTGTACGCGCCGTGCCCCACCTGCCATGGCTCGCGCTTCAACCCGCAGACGCTGAAGGTGACGCTGCGCGGCAAGACGATTGCGCAGGTGCTGGGCATGACGGTCGACGAAGCGCACGCGTTCTTCGAGGCCGACACCGCGGTGGAACGCCCGTTGCGCCTGCTGCGCGCCATCGGCCTGGGCTACCTGCGGCTGGGCCAGCCCGCCACCGAGCTGTCGGGCGGCGAGGCGCAGCGCATCAAGCTCGCGACCGAACTGCAGCGCGCGCAGCGCGGCGACACCCTGTACGTGCTCGACGAGCCCACCACCGGCCTGCATCCTGCCGACATGGACCGGCTCATGGTGCAGCTCAACGAGCTGGTGGACGCCGGCAACACCGTCATCGTGGTGGAGCACGAGATGCGCTGGGTCGCGGCCTGCGACTGGGTGATCGACATGGGGCCGGGCGCCGGCGGTGAAGGCGGGCGCGTCGTGGCCGTGGGGCCGCCGCGCGCGGTTGCGGCAGTGGAGGCGAGCCGCACCGCGCCCTACCTTCGCGCGTGGCTGGAAGAAGATGTGCCCGATGTGCCCGATGTGCCCGATGTGCCCGATGTGCCCGACGCGCTCGCATGACCGCAGCCTAAGCCGAAGCCGGGCTTCGTCCTACCCGGCGCGCCCCTCGCGCTGCCTACATTGCATTGCATGGAGACGCGAGGTGCGGCTCCTTCCAACATCCGCTTCAAGAGGGACTTCCAATGAAAAAACATCTTCTGGTTCTGGCGATCGCATCGAGCTGCTTTGCCATGGCTTCCGCCAATGCCATGACGAAGGACGAATACAACGTTGCCAAGGAAAAGATCTCGGCCGACTACAAGGTCGCCAAGGCCAAGTGCGACACCCTGAAGGACAACGCCAAGGATGTCTGCGAGAAGGAAGCCAAGGGCGTGGAAAACGTGGCCAAGGCCCAGCTGGAGCAGGACTACAAGCCGACGCCTGGCCACGCCAAGAAGGTGGCCGAAGAAACCGCCACGATGAACTACGACGTTGCCAAGGAAAAGTGCGACGACCAGTCCGGCGATGCCAAGAGCGCCTGCGTGAACCAGGCCAAGGCCGATCACGACAAGGCCAAGGCCGACATCAAGGCGATGAAGGGCTGACCCGCTGCCGCACGATGAAGAAGAGCGCCTCCGGGCGCTCTTTTTTTGCCGGTCGGCCGCGTCGCAAGTCCCACGAAAGGCCGCTACCAACAAAAGAAAAATCGCACGATGCCGCGTTCCCGATCGACCCGCAGCGCCACGACCTTGCAGCTCCCTTCGTGGATCCAGCAGGCCATCGACGGCCTGGCGTCGGACATGCTGAGCCCGCCGGGCGTGCCGGCGGTCGACTTCACGCAGCCGCGGGGAGAGCCCGCGCTGGCACCGCACGGCTCGATGTCCTGGAAGATCTTCAAGAACCCGGTGGCCATGTTCGTGGGCGGCGTGGCGGCCGTGATCCTCGAGCTTGCGCAGCCGCGCGTGCGCACGGGCGTGTGGGAGCACTCCACGTTTCGCACGCAACCGTTGGCAAGGCTGCAGCGCACCGGTCTCGCGGCCATGGTGACGGTGTATGGCGCCAGCAGCGTGGCGCAGAAGATGATCGCGGGCGTCGTTCAGCGCCATGGCCAGGTGCACGGGCAGACACCCGCGGGCGATGCGTACGCGGCCACCGATGTCGAGCTGCTGAGCTGGGTGCAGGCCACGGCGGGATTCGGTTTCGCGCATGCGTTCGATGCCTGCGTGCGGCCGTTGAGCCCCGACGAATTCGACCGCTTCTATTTCGAGGGCGCACCGGCCGCGCGTTTGTACGGCGCCCTGCAGGCCCCCACGTCGCGCAGCGAGATGCAGGCGCTGTTCGACAGCATGGCCGACCGCCTGGGGCCGTCGCCCGTCATCTTCGAATTCCTCGAGATCCTCCGGCGCACGCCCATCCTGCCCAGGGCGCTGCGGCCAGCACAGTGGCTGTTGATGCGGGCGGCCGTGGAGATCGTGCCGCCGCCGTTGCGTGAACACCTGGGGCTTGGCCGCGCCTATGGCCTGAACGGCTTTGAAAGGCGACTGGTGCGATGGAGCGGGAGCCTTGCCGACCGGGTGATGCTGGCCCAAAGCCCCGCCGTGCAGGCGTGCCGGCGGCTCGGATTGCCCGACAACTATCTCTATCGGCGGCTCAATGAGTGACGGCGGTTGCGCCGCTGAATGTCCCGGTTCTTCCGGTTCTCGATGTTTCCTGACAGGAACCGATTCGATGCATCGCAGCCTGTCGATTTCCTGCGGGGAAATGTCTACAGTCGATGCAACGCTTGAAGGAGCATCGACTTGACCCACGACCAAACGAACACATCGCAGCTTTCGAGATTGCCCACGTACTTCATCTCGCACGGCGGCGGTCCCTGGCCCTGGATGAAGAAGGAAATGGGCCCGACCTACGACCAGCTCGCGGCCTCGCTGGCCGACATGCCGCGCCAGATCGGCCGCACGCCCAGTGCCATCCTCATGGTGTCGGCGCACTGGGAGGCGCCCGTCTTCGCGGTGCAGGGCAACCCCAAGCCGCCCATGATCTACGACTACGGCGGCTTCCCGGCCCACACCTACGAGGTGCGCTACGACTCGCCGGGCTCGCCGCAACTCGCGCAGCGCGTGCAGTCGCTCATTGCCGAGGCCGGCCTGCCGGTGCAGATCGACCCCGAGCGCGGCTACGACCACGGCATGTTCTCGCCGATGGCCGCGATCTACCCGAAGGCCGACGTGCCGGTGGTGCAGCTGTCGCTGCGGCGCGGGCTCGACCCGGCCGAGCACCTCGCGCTGGGCCGCGCCATTGCGCCGCTGCGCGACGAGAACGTGCTCATCGTGGGCAGCGGGCTGAGCTATCACAACCTGCGCAACTTCGGCCCGCAGGCGCACGGCGTGTCGAAGGCTTTCGACGACTGGCTCGATGCGGCGGTGGCCAATGGCTCGCCCGCCGAGCGCAGCGCGCAACTGCTCGACTGGGCTTCAGCGCCCGCGGCGCGCATGGCGCATCCGCGTGAAGAGCACCTGATTCCGCTGATGGTGGCGGTCGGCGCGGCCGAGGCCGAGGCCGGCGAGCGCGTCTATCACGAGGAGACCTTCATGGGCGGGCTCGTGGTGTCGAGCTTCCGGTTCGGGGAAGCGGCCGCCTAAAAAGAAGACAACGAAGAAGCGCGGCCCGTTCCGTTCAGTCAGCGGCCGGGCCCTGCCGCCCGCGCCTCAGCTGTTGCGGCGCTGCACCCCATCGGCATCGACCAGCCCCACGCGCGTCTGCCGCCCCCACGTCCCGCGCCCCGTCAGGAACGTCCACCAGCCCCAGGCCGCACCCGTGTGGCGCAGGATCTGGAAGGTGAAGGGCTCGACCAGCGCGGCCGCGAAGGCCTGCATGAAGTTGGCTTCGCTGCTGTGGCCGATCCAGCGGCGGTACAGGTACACCGACCACAGGTGGAAGGCGAGGTCGAGCACGATCTTCGCGCCGATCACGCCGGCCACCGGCGCCAGCACGCCGAATTCGCCGCGCACCAGGTACACCAGCAGCAGCGCGAAGGCGGCCAGGCCGTACAGCGGCTGCAGCGTGTCGATGGCCTTCACGGGCAGCATCGCAATGCCGAGCCAGCCGTAGCGCCGGTCGCCGACCATGGCGCGGTACCAGTACTGCGTCTGCAGGAAGCCGCCGAACCAGCGCCGGCGCTGGCGCAGGAAGGCGCCGGTGCTGCTGGGCGCGTCGGTGTGCGCCTGCGCGTCGCCGAGCACGCGCACGGTCCACGGCAGGCCGTGGGCCTGGGCATGACGGTGCAGGCGGTGGATGAGTTCGTAGTCTTCCACCAGGCAGTCGGTGTCGAAGCCGCCCACGGCGCGCACCGCCTCGGTCCGGAAACCCGCGAAGGCGCCCGAGATCAGCAGCAGCCCATTGACTTGCATCCACGCATAGCGCGAGAGGAAGTTGCGGATGTACTCGTAGGTCTGGAACCACTGGAAGCAGCGCCCCGTCAGGGTGCGGCTGCACACGGGCGTGATGACGCCGGTGGCGGCCACCAGGTTGGGCTCTTCGGTGAAGGCGCGGCGCACGGCGCCGATGGCCTGGCTGTCGAGCAGGGTGTCGCCGTCGACGGTGAGCACGGTGTCGGTGTCGATGCACACGATGGCCGCGTTCAGCGCCACCGCCTTGCCGCCATGAGGCAGGCGCAGCCAGTAGAGCGAGGGGTGCGTGGCGCTGGCGGCGCTGAGTTCGCCCAGCGGCGGGGCGACCAGGCCGTAGCGCGCGGCCAGCAGTTCGGCCGTGCCGTCGCTGGAGCCGTCGTCGGCAATCACGATGCGGTCGGGCACGTCGCTCTGCCCGAGCAGGGCGGCCAGCGTGACGGGCAGCACGGCGGCCTCGTTGTGCGAGGCGACGATCACGCCCAGCGTGTTGCGGCGCATCGCGGCCGCGGCAGAAGCAGAAGCAGGGCCGGAAGAAGGCGAGGGCCGCTGCCGCAGGATCGGCAGCGTCATCCAGGCCACGAACAGCAGCAGCACGGTGTCGTACAGCACGTAGGCCACGCCGACCGACCAGGCCCGCACGTTGCCGACCTTGAAGGCCATGGCGAAGAGCAGTGCCCACAGCACGAGCACGCCGCCGTGGATCAGCCAGCTCCGCAGCGGGGTGCCGGGGGGGGACAGGCGCGGCGAGGCGGCCGCAAAGGCGCGTTGGAGAGGATCGTTCAAGAGAAGGTGCCCGGGCGAACTGGTCGTTGATACGCAAAAACTCGGCCTGCGGTTTCGAAAGTCCCATGGCAAACCCGGGACAATCGCTCGCGCCACAGACTGAGTCGCCTCACGCCCGAAAATTCCCCGCATGCTCGCACAAACCCGTTACACCCGAATCGCGATCGCGCTGCACTGGCTCATTGCCGTGCTCATGGCCGCCAACATCGCATTGATCCTGCTGGTCGACCACTACCCCGACGAGTGGGTGCGCCCGGCCGTCGACACCCACAAGTCGATCGGCATCACGGTGCTGGGGCTGGTGCTCCTGCGCATTCTGTGGCGCGCCACGCACAAGCCGCCGGCCATGGCGGGCTCGCTGGGCGCGCTGGAGCGCTTGGCGGCCCATGCGGCCCACGGGGCGCTTTACATCCTGATGATCCTGCTGCCGCTGTCGGGCTGGATGCACGACTCGGCCTGGAAGGACGCCGGCACCCACCCGATGTTCCTGTTCGGCCTGTTCGAGTGGCCGCGCATCGGCTGGATCATGGCCATCGAGCCCGCGCTCAAGGAAACCTGGCACACCGTGCTGGGCGGGGTGCACACCTGGGCGGGTTATGTGCTTTATGTGATCTTCGGGCTGCATGTGCTGGGCGCGCTGAAGCACCAGTTTCTCGACGGCGAGCGCGAGCTGCAAAGGATGTGGCCATGACGCCGAAAGACACTGAAGACGCACGCGCGGTCATCGCCCGCATCGACGCGCTCTCGACCCACCACGACCCCGTGCACGAAGGCGTGCGCGTGCGCTGGCGCCGTTTCGGCACCGACACCACCAAGCCGCCGCTGGTGCTGCTGCACGGCGGCCATGGCAGCTGGATGCACTGGCTGCGCAACGCGCAGGCGCTGTCGGCCGGCCGCACGCTGTGGCTGCCCGACATGCCCGGTTTCAACGAATCCGACGCGCCGCCGCGCGTGGCGCCCGGCGAAGACTCGCTGCCGCCGCTGCTCGACGCACTGGGCGGCACGCTCGACCAGCTCGTCGGCGCGGGCACCCCCATCGACCTGGGCGGCTTTTCCTTCGGCGGGCTGACCGCCGCGCGCTTCGCGGTGAAGCGCGGTGCCATCCGCCGTTTTGCGGTGGTGGGCAGCGGCGGCCACGGCACGCTGCGGCGCATGACGGCGCAGATGATCAACTGGCGCGCCGCCCCCGACCGCGAGGCCGAGCGCGCCGCGCTGCTGAACAACCTGGCCGCGCTGATGCTGCACGACCCGGCGGCCATCGACGCGCTGGCCTTCGAGATCCACGACATCTCGTGCCACGGCACGCGCTTTCGCAGCAAGGAGGTGTCGCAGTCGGGCGGGCTGCAGCAGGCGCTCGACACGCTGGGCGTGCCCACGCTGCTGCTGTGGGGCGAGTTCGACGTCACCGCCGACCCGCGCCCGCTGGTGGCCCGGCTGGTCGCCGAAGGGCCGGCGCGCGAAGGCGTGGTGATCGACGGCGCCGGGCATTGGGCGCAGTACGAGCGCGCCGACGAGGTCAACGCGCACCTGCTGAAGTTCTTCGGCTGAGGCGCCAGAATCCCGGCGTTGCCGCTGCCTGCTGATGTCTACTGGGGCTGCCTCACCAGCCCCAGCTTGCGGATGATGTCGCCCCACTGGTCGTAGGTCGCGCGCGTCAGCGCGGCCAGTGCCGCGGGGCTGGACGACTCGGCCTCGTACGCGCCCTGGCGGAAGAAGTCGCGCGTGGCCGGCATGGCCAGCACCTGCGCCAGCGCGGCGTTGAGCTTCTCGACCACCGGTGCCGGCATGCGCGCCGGCCCGTAGAAGCCCAGCCAGCTCGGCATGTCCACGCCGCTCACGCCCTGTTCGCCCATGGTCGGCACGTCGGGCAGCATCGGGCTGCGCCGGGGCGCGGCCACCGCCAGCATGCGGACCTTGCCGGTGGCCGTGTTCTGGATGGCGTTGGGCGCCGCGTCGAAGTAGTACTGCACGCGGCCCGCGAGAAAGTCTTTCGCGGCGTCGGCACCGCCCTTGTAGGGCACGTGCACCACGTCGAGCCCGGCCTGCCGGGCGAAGGCCTCGCCGTAGATGTGCGACGAGGTGCCGGTGCCGAAGGAGGCATAGCTCATCTTTCCCGGGTTGGCCTTGATGTACGCCACCAGCTCCTGCACCGTGCGCGCCGGCACGCTCGTGTGCACGGTCAGCACCAGCGGTCCGCGCGCGCCGAGCGAGATGGGCGTCAGGTCCTTGAACGGGTCGTAGCGCACCTGCGCCAGCGTCTGC
This sequence comes from Variovorax sp. OK212, assembly GCF_900112425.1. Taxonomy (GTDB): domain Bacteria; phylum Pseudomonadota; class Gammaproteobacteria; order Burkholderiales; family Burkholderiaceae_C; genus Variovorax. Next base: position 86,868 of record NZ_FOLP01000009.1, read on the forward strand.
GGGTTCTGCGCCACCACGGAAGAGGGCGCGTACATGAGGGTGTAGCCGTCGGGCGCGGCGCGGATCACTTCCTCGGTCGCGAGGATGAAGCTCGCGCCCGGCCGGTTCTCCACGATCACCGGGATCTGCAGCACCTCGCCGAGCTTGTGGGCGACAAAGCGCGCCTGCGAATCCGACGCGCCGCCCGCCGCCAGGCCGAGCACGATGCGCAGCGTGCGGTTCCTGTCGGGGAAGGGCGCGGCGGCGCGGGCGGCCAGCGGCCACATCGGCGCCAGGACCGCAGCGAGCGCACCCAGCGAGACCCCGGCGGTGATCCGGCGGCGACGGAGCATGGTCTGCAGGCCGCTCATTGCTTGGCCAGCCCGACCTGCTGCACCATCGCGCCCCATTGCTCGTAGGTGGCGCGCGTGATGCTCGCGAACTCCTCGGGCGTGGTGGCGCCGGCTTCGTAGCCGCCGCTGCGGTAGAACTCGCGCACCTGCGGCATCGCCAGCACCTTGGTGAGCGCGGTGTTGAGCTTTTCGAGCACGGGCGCAGGCATGCGCGCCGGCCCGTAGAAGCCCAGCCAGCTCGGCAGGTCGAGCCCGGCGTAGCCCTGCTCGGCGAAGGTGGGCACGTCGGGCAGTGCGGCCACGCGCGCGTTGGCCGCCACCGCCAGGATCTTCACCTTGCCCGTGGCCGAGGTGATGACGGCCGACGAGGCCGAGTCGAACATGTACTGCACGCGCCCGCCGATCAGGTCCTTGGCCGCGTCGGAGCCGCCCTTGTACGGGATGTGCACCGCGTCGATGCCGGTCTTCTTCACGAAGGCCTCGCCATAGATGTGCGACGAGGTGCCCGCGCCGAAAGAGGCGTAGCTCACCTTGCCCGGGTTGGCCTTCACGTAGGCCACCAGTTCCTTCACGTTGTTCACCGGCACGGTGGTGCTCAGCGACAGCACCAGCGGCCCGCGCCCGCCCATCGAGATGGCGGTGAAGTCCTTGAACGGGTCGTACGGCACCTGGCTGAAGGTGTGCGGGTTCTGCGCCATGGTCGACGACGGCGCGTACAGCAGCGTGTAGCCGTCGGCCAGGGCGCGCGAGACCTCGTTGGCCGCCAGCATGGTGCTGGCGCCGGGCTTGTTGTCGACGATCACGCTGGTGTGCAGCACCTCGCCGAGCTTCTGCGCCACGATGCGCGCCTGCGCGTCGGTGCCACCGCCGGCGGTGAAGCCCACGACGATGCGGATCGGCTTGCCGCGCGCCGGAAAGTCCTGCGCCAAGGCCAGCGGCGCCAGGCCCAGGAAGGCCGCGGCGCCCAGGGCCGAGCCAAAGGCACGGCGGGTGCCGTGAAGTTTCTTCATCGATGTCTCCGTTTGGAATTTCTTTTCTTATATTGATCTTGAAAACCATAAAAAGCCATATTCACTAGGGAATACCCCAGAGATATAGCTTTTGAGTTTGACAAAATGGAAAGTGAAATCAAAATACGACGAAACAAGCCAAGCCGAGAACGCATTCATGAAAACTGTCGTCCGCACCGACGAGCGCATCCTGTCTTCCGACATCTTCGACCGCGACAGCCGCGTCAAGCGCCCTGACCACGGCAGCTGGGCCGAGCCCGGCAAGGACATTCCCGTGTACCACCGCTGCGGCGTGCTGGTGGTCGGCGGCGGCCCGTCGGGCACCGCCGCCGCGGCGGCCGCGGCCCGCGCGGGTGCCGACGTGGCGCTGCTGGAACGCTACAACCACCTGGGCGGCCTGTCGACCGGCGGCCTGGTCATCTGGATCGACCGCATGACCGACTGGCAGGGCGAGCTGGTCATTCGCGGTTTCGCCGAAGAGCTGTTCGACCGCCTGCCGGCCGACGCCATTGCCGGCCCGGTGCGCGAAGACTGGGGCTCGCAGGACGCGGCCAAGGCCGCGCACTGGTCGCAGCGCACGGCGGCGTACCACGGCGTGGTCACGTGGTCGCCCACCATCGACCCCGAGCGCCTGAAGCTGCTGTCGCAGGAGATCGTGCTGGAGCGCAAGGTCAAGCTCATCTACCACTCGTGGGCCGCCATTCCCATCGTGCAGGACGGCGCCGTGAAGGGCGTGGTGTTCGAGAGCAAGGAAGGCCGCATGGCCATCATGGCCGACGTGGTGGTCGACGCCACCGGCGACGGCGACCTGTTCGCCCGCGCCGGCGCCGCCTACGTGAACGACATCGAGGAGGCCGACGTGCACCACTGCATGAACACCTCGTGGCTGTTCGGCGGCGTCGACATGAACCGCTGGATCGAATTCAAGGCCGGCCAGCCCGAGGCCTTCACGAACTTCATGGCGCGCGGGCGCGAGGCCTGCGGCCTGTTCGAGCGGCCCTTCGTTTCGTGGCGCAACGACGTGGCGCTGTTCATGGGGCCGCGCCAGTCGGGCTACTCCGCGCTCGACGTGGACGACCTCACCGCGGTGGAGGTGCGCTCGCACCGCGCCATGGCCGCGCACCTGGACTACTTTCGCGCGCATGCGCCCGGCTTCGAAGATGCCTACCTGATGCTCAGCGCGCCGCAGATCGGCGTGCGCCACGCAAGGCGCCTGACCGGCGTGGGCGCCGTGCTGCGCAGCCAGTGGCCCGACGGTGTGCCGCTGGCGGACGAGATCGGCGTGTCGCCGGCGGTGTCGCCCAAGTTCCCGAACATCTCCATTCCCTACGGCGCGCTGGTGCCGCAGCAGCTCGACGGCCTGCTGGCCTGCGGGCGCCACATCTCGTGCGACCGCAACTCGCACGGTTTCATGCGCGAAATTCCGCAGTGCTGGATCACCGGCCAGGCCGCGGGCGTGGCGGCGGCGCTGGCCTCGCGCGGCGGCATTGCGCCGCGCTTCATCGACGTGGGCGCGCTGCAGTCCGAGCTGCTGGCGCAGGGCGTGTACCTGCGCACCGGCGCGGCGCAGGGCGCCGCCGCGCTGGCCACCGCCGAAGCCGGCGCCTGAACGCCGGCCCGAGCCTTTGCCATGACCCCGGCAGACCACCCTGCGCAAGCCTCTACATTGGAGAGTCTTGTGAAGGGTCCTCCCATGTCCACTGAAAAAAACGACACCTCCCATTCCGCCGCCGAACCGGTCGAGCCGGTTGAAACGCGCGGCGAACGCTCCGACACCGTGAGCGCGCTGGAGCGCGGCATCTCGGTGCTGCGCTGCTTCAGCGAAGAGCGCCCAGTGCTGGGCCACGCCGACGTGGCGCGCATCACCGGCATTCCGCGCCCCACCGTCAACCGGCTGGTCGCCACGCTGCTCTCGCAGGGCATGCTCAAGCCCGCGCAGGCGGCCGACCGCTTCATGCTCGGGCCGGGCGTGGTGTCGCTTTCGCGCGTGTTCCTCGGCAGCCTCGACGTGCGCGCCGCCGCGCGGCCCAGCATGCAGGCGATGGCCGAAGAGGTGGGCGCCTCGGTCTACCTGGCGGTGCGCGACGGCATGGAAATGGTGCTGATCGAGGCCTGCCGGCCGCGCTCGTCGATGCTCTCGGCCCGGCTCGACGTGGGCTCGCGCGCGCCGCTGGCCAACTCGGCGCTCGGCCGCTCGTACCTCTCGGCGCTGCCCGAGGCGCAGCGCAACCAGCTGATCGATTCCATGCGCCTGCTGCGCGGGCCCGAGTGGGACAGCATTGCGCCGGCCATGAACCGCGCCATCGGCGAGTCGCGCCGGCTGGGCTACTGCCTGTCGCTGGGCGAGTTCCACCGCGAGATCAATTCCGTGTCGGTGCCGCTGATCGGGCCCGACGGCGAGGTGATGGCGCTCAACGGCGGCGGCGCCGCGTTCGTCTTCACCGAGGAGCGGCTGCGCAACGAACTCGCGCCGCGCCTGCACGACATCGCGCTGAGCATCGCGCGCGACATCGGCGGGCACGTTCCTACACCGACACCGACACCGACACCGACACCGACACCCCCGCCGGGTTAGCAGGCCCGGCCGGGGGACTTCCCCCACGACCACAGAAGAACGGAGACACAGGCCATGCACCTGAGCGATGAAGAAAAAGCCATGCGGGACGGCCGGGACGGGCCGGCCGTGCAGAAGGCGATGGACCTGCTGATGCGCTACGGCGAGGCACTGGGCGCCGAGCGGCTGGTGGAAACGCGCAACGTCTGCGCCACCATCACCTCGACCACGCCCTTCCAGCGCGACTTCGCGCTCGCCAAGGGCGGCGGCATGGACGCGGTGTTCTCCGAATTCAGCCTCGACAGCCAGGAGACCGTCGAGATCCCCAAGTTCAAGGTGTTCACCAGCCACCTGCAGCTGGGCTTCGACCCCGGCCAGCCCGAGCGCATGGGCGTGAGCGAGGAGATCGTGCAGTTCTACAACCGCAGCGAGCGGCATGCCGCGGGCCTGGGCGCGCAGATCATGAACACCTGCACGCCCTACCAGGTCGGCAACATTCCCACGCGCGGCGAGCACTGCGCATGGATGGAATCGTCGGCCGTGGTGTATTGCAACTCGGTGCTGGGCGCGCGCACCAACACCGAAGGCCGCGAGAGCACGGGCGCGGCCATGCTCACCGGGCGCATTCCGTACTGGGGCTACCACCTCGACGACAACCGGCGCGCCACGCACGTGGTCGAGCTCGACATCGAGGTCGAGTCGGTGCAGGACTGGGGCCTGCTGGGCTACTACATCGGCGAGCACGTGCAGGAGCGCGTGCCGGTGGTGCACAGCAGGCGCGGCATCGGGCGCGTGCCCAACCTGCCGCGGCTCAAGCACTTCGGCGCGGCGGCTTCGTCTTCGGGCGGCGTGGAGATGTACCACATTGCCGGCGTCACGCCCGAGGCGCTGACGCTCGAGCAGGCGCTGGGTGGAAGGGCGCCGGTCGAGGTGCTGCGCTACGGCGAGGCCGAGCGGCGCGCCACCTACGAGAAGATCAACGTGACCGGCAAGGACGCGGAGGTGCAGTACGTGATGCTCGGCTGCCCGCACTACACCATCGAGCAGATCTGGGAGGCCGCGCAGCTCATCGAGGGCCGCAAGGTGCACCCCGATTGCGAGCTGTGGATCTTCACGCCGCGCGCCATCAAGTCGCTGGCCGACCGCAACGGCTACACGAAGATCATCGAGGACGCGGGCGGCATCCTCATGAGCGACAGCTGCTCCGCCATGAGCCGCGCCGTGCCCAAGGGCACGAAGACCGTGGCGCTCGACTCGGCCAAGCAGGCCCACTACCTGCCCGCCATCCTCGGCGTGCAGGCCTGGTTCGGCAGCACCGCCGAATGCATCGACGCTGCCTGTACCGGGCGCTGGAACGGGGGCTACGCATGAGCACGGCCGTCTTGAACGAACAGGTCATCGTCATTCACGGGCGCAAGGTCGTGGGCGGCGTGGCCGAGGGCGAGGCACTGGTCACGCGCGACCGCATCTCGGGCTGGGGCGGCATCGACCCGCGCACGGGCACCGTCATCGAGACGCGGCACGAGCTGCGCGGCCAAAGCTTCGCGGGCAAGGTGCTGGTGTTCCCCGGCGCCAAGGGTTCGTCGGGCTGGTCCGCCATGTTCCACATGACGCGGCTCATGAACGTGGCGCCCGCCGCGTTTCTCTTCAACGAGATGACCACCAAGATGGCGCTGGGCGCGGTGGTCACGCATTCGCCCGCCATGACCGACTTCGAGCGTGACCCGCTCGCCTGCATCGAGACCGGCGACTGGGTGCGCGTGGACGCCGACCGCGGCGTGATCGAGATCACCAAGAAAAAAAGAGGCACGCCATGACCCGTCCCCTGCGCAGCAACTTTCCGCGCGGCTCCTACCTCTGGTCGGTGCGCAACGCGCACTGGCGCGCGCTCGGCATTCCCGAGGAGGACTGCGAGAAGCCGAAGATCGCCATCGTCAACAGTTCGTCCGAGCTGGCGGCGTGCTTCAGCCACCTCGACCGCGTGGCGGTGGAGGTGAAGGCCGCCATTCGCGCGGCGGGCGGCGTGCCCTTCGAGATCCGTACGGCCGCGCCCAGCGACTTCATCACCGGCGCCGGCGCGCGCGGCGCCTACATGCTGGCCGCGCGCGACCTGGTCACCAACGACATCGAGGTGGCCGTCGAAGGCGCGCAGCTCGACGGCATGGTGTGCCTCACCTCGTGCGACAAGACCGTGCCGGGCCAGCTCATGGCGGCCGCGCGGCTGAACATCCCAACCCTGCTGGTGCCCTGCGGCTACCAGCCCAGCGGCGAGTACCGCGGCCACCACATGGACATCGAGGAGGTGTTCATCGGTGCGATGCATGCCGTCACCGGCAACCTGCCGGTGGAAGAACTCGTGGGCATGAGCCGCGAGGCGATCCGCGGCCCCGGCGTGTGCTCGGGCCTGGGCACGGCCAACTCGATGCACATCGTGTGCGAGGCGCTCGGCATGGCGCTGCCGGGCAGCGCGCCGGTGGCGGCGCTCAGCGAGAAGATGATGGCCGACGTGCGCGCCGCCGGCACGCGCATCGTGCAGATGGTGTGGGACGACCTGAAGCCGCGCGACATCCTCTCGCCCGGCGCCTTCGCCAACGCGGTGCGCGCGGTGCTGGCCATCGGCGGCTCGCTCAACACCGCCAAGCACCTGCAGGCGGTGGCCACCGAAGGGCAGTGCGGCGTCGACGTGTACGGGCTCTTCGAAAGCCTCGGCCCCACCACGCCGGTGCTGGCCGGCGTGCGGCCCATCGGCGCGCATTCGATCGAAGCCTTCGAGGCGGCGGGCGGCTGCCGCGCGTTGATGAAGCAGCTCGCGCCGCTGCTGGACACCGGCGCGCGCACCGTCACCGGCGCTACCGTGGCCGACAACCTGCAAGGCTTCGGCGTGGCCGATGCCGAGGTGATACGCCCCATCGAGCGCCCGGTGGCGCCGCTGCCCGCCATCGTGCTGCTGCGTGGCAACCTCGCGCCAGAGTCGGGCCTCATCAAGACCGGCATCGCCGAGCGCAAGGTGCGATGCTTCACCGGCCCGGCCGTGTGCTTCTGGAGCGCCGACGCGGCCATCACCGCACTGAAGCAGGGCGAGATCGTGTCCGGCCAGGTGATCGTGATGCGCGGGGCCGGCGCCTGCGGCGGCCCCGCCATGGGCGGCGGGGCGTCGCGCGTGGTGTTCGCGGTCGACGGCGCGGGGCTCGGCGACGACGTGGCGCTGCTCACCGACGGCCACCTCTCGGGCCTGGTCTGCAAGGGCCTCGTGGTGGCCGAAGTGTCGCCCGAGGCGGCGCTCGGCGGCCCGCTGGGCCTGCTGCGCGACGGCGATGTGATCACCATCGACCTCGATGCGCGTCGGCTCGACGTCGCGCTGAGCGACACCGAACTGCAGGCCCGCCGCGCCGACTGGCAGGCGCCGCCGCCGGCGAACGACACCGGCTGGCTGCAGCAGTACCGGCGCAACGTCGGCGCGCTTTCGCAGGGCGCCGTGCTGGTGCGTGCGGAGCGCCGCGAGCCCGCGAGCTAGACCACCCCTTTCCCCAGGCTGAGATCACCCCGGCGCGCATGCCCGTGCGCCCCGGGTGGCGCAGCCCTGCGCGCGTGCCGAGTTGTTCAACCAAGAAAAGAAGCAGGAGACAGAGAAAAAATGAAAAAGCAATGCATGTGGCCGGCGGTCGGTCTGGCGGGCCTCACCGGCCTTGCGAGTCTTGCGGGTGGGGCGGCGCACGCCCAGTCCAGCGTCACGATGTTCGGCGTGGTGGACCTGGGCATCCAGTACACCCACGGCGCCGGCGTGGGCTCGGTCAAGGCGCTGTCGAACGGCGGGCTGTCGACCAGCCGCCTGGGCTTTCGCGGCACCGAAGACCTGGGCGGCGGCCTGCGCGCGGGCTTCTGGCTCGAGGGCAGCCTGAACCCCGACACCGGCGGCGGCCGCGCCAGCAACTCCAACAACCAGACCAGCGGCGCGGGCACGGCCGGCCCGATCACCTTCGACCGCATGTCCTTCGTGAGCCTCTCGCACGACAGGCTGGGCGAACTGCGGCTGGGGCACGACTTCATTCCCACGCACTACAACAGCATCTACTTCGACCCTTTCAACGCCAACGGCGTGGCGCGCGCGGGCAACCTCACCTTCGCGGCCGCGGGCACCGGGCCGCTGCCCACGGGCATCACGGGCAGCAACACCGTGAGCTACTGGCTGCCGGCCAACCTGGGCGGCCTCTACGGCATGGCGATGGCCGGCACCGGCGAGAACGACTCGACCGCCGCGAACCGCGACGACGGCAACTTCGCGGGCGCGCGCATCGGCTTCGCGTCGGGCGCGTTCGACATCGCGGCGGCGTTCACGCGCACGCACTACAACGCGGGCGCGGCCATCGGCAAGTACTCGCACGCCAACATCGGCGGCTCGTGGGACGCGGGCTTCGCGAAGTTCTTCGCGCTCTACAACATGGTGCGCGTGGAGGTCCTGGCCGGCACCGTGCGCAAGAACACCGCGGAGATCGGCGCGCACATTCCGGCCTTCGAGGTCGGGCGCATCCGCATCAGCTACGCCTACCTGAACGACCGCAGCGACGACAGCGTGCGCAACGCCGACGGCATGCCGCGCAACCGGGACGACGCGCGCCAGTTCGGCATCGGCTACGTGCACAACCTCTCGAAGCGCACCGCGCTGTACGGCACCTACGCGCGGCTCATGAACAGCGGCCAGGCGCGCTACGTCGTCAGCGGCGGCGTGGCGCCCGCGGCCGGGCAGCGTTCGTCGGGCTGGGAGTTCGGCGTGCGGCACGCCTTCTGAAGCGCTCCAAAGGAGAACACCATGCAACGCAGAACCCTGACTGCGGCGGCCCTGTGGGGCGGCGCCGCCGCGCTGTGCGGCCTGCCGGCGGCCGCCGCGCTGGCCGACGAGGCCTACCCGCAGAAGCCGCTGAGGCTGATCGTCGGCTTCGCGCCCGGCGGCGGTGCCGACGTGCTCACGCGCATCATCGCGGAGGGGCTGGCCAAGCAGCTCGGCCAGCAGGTGATCGTGGAGAACCGGCCCGGCGCCGACGGCGTGCTGGCGGCGCAGGCCACCTCGTCGGCCAGGCCCGACGGCTACACGCTGCTCATGGGCACCAACACCGCGATGGTGGCCGCGCCCACGATGCGGCCCACGCCGCCGTACGACCCGTTCAAGGCCTTCACGCCCATCAGCTCGGCCGGCCAGTTCTCGATGTTCCTCGTGGTGCCGTCGAACCTGCCGGTCAAAAGCGTGGGCGAGCTGCTCGCGCTGGTGGCGTCGAAGCCCGGCGCGCTCAACTCGGCCTCGAGCAACAGCGCGTCGGAACTCGCCATGCTGCAGCTGCTGGGCGAGCGCAAGGTGGTCAACGCGCGCTACAAGGGCGACATGCAGGCCATGACCGACCTGCTGGGCGGGCAGATCCACATGATGTTCACCACCGGCACGCTGGCGCCGGGCTTCGTGAAGGAAGGGCGCATCCGCGCGCTGGTGGCACTGCTGCCGCAACGCAGCGCCTTGCTGCCCGAAGTGCCCACGGGCGGCGAGCTGGGCCTGGGCAAGCTCACCATCACGCCGTGGGCCGGCTTCTTCGGACCGCCCGGCCTGCCGCCGGCCATCACGCAGAAGCTGTCGCTGGAGCTGCAGAACACGCTCAGGCGGCCCGACGTGCGAGAGCAGCTGGGCCAGCAGGGTTTCGAGGGCTACGGCATGAGCCCGGAGAAGTTCGGCGCGTTCTTCCGCGCGCAGTACGACGCCTTCGGCGCCACGGTGCGCGAGCACAACGTGAAGTTCGAATAGCCCCTGCCAACCGGTCCGAGCTCAGCGCATCAGTTCGCGCGCGATCACCACCCGCTGGATCTGGTTGGTGCCCTCGAAGATCTGGTTGAGCTTGGCGTCGCGCATCATCTTCTCCACCGGATAGTCGCGCACGTAGCCGTAGCCGCCGAACACCTGCACGGCGTCGGTCGTCACCTTCATGGCCACGTCGCTCGCGAAGCACTTGGCCATGCTGGCGAACTTGGGCAGCTGCTGCCAGTCGCCGGCGTCGGCCAGGCGCGCCGTTTCGTACACCAGGCAGCGCGCGGCCTCGATCTGCATGGCCATGTCGGCCAGCATGAACTGGATGCCCTGGAACTCGATGATCGCGCGCTTGAACTGCTTGCGCTGCTTGGCGTAGGCCAGCGCCGCGTCGAGCGCGCCCTGCGCCAGGCCCACCGACGCCGCCGCGATGGCCGGGCGGTTGAGGTCGAGCGCGCGCATCGCCGAGCGGAAGCCCTTGCCTTCCTCGCCCAGGCGGTTTTCGGCGGGCACGCGCACGTTGTCGAGGTAGACGGGCACGTTGATCGTGCCCTTCATGCCCATCTTGCGTTCGTTGCGCCCGAAGGTGAGGCCCTTGCTGGCCTTCACGTCGACGATGAAGGGGCTGATGTCGTCGGCCCCGCCGCGCTCGCCGGTCTTGGCGAACACCAGGATGTGGTCGGCGCGGCTGCCGAAGGTGCACCACTGCTTCTGGCCCGTGAGCAGGTAGCTGTCGCCGTCGCGCACGGCGCGCGTGCGCATGCCGCCCACGTCGCTGCCGCAGTCGGGCTCCGAGATGGCAATGGCCGTGACGGTGCGGCCTTCGGCCAGCAGCGGCAGGAAGCGGTTCTTCTGTTCCTCGGTGCCGAAATGCATGATCGGCAGCGCGAACATGGTGTTCATGCCCGCCATCAGCGCGCACGACTCCGACACGCGCGAGATCTCCTCGCGCGCGATGCACACCATCGTGAGGTTCGCGCCCGGGCCGCCGTAGGCCTCGGGCACCCACAGCTGCAGCAGGCCCATGTCGCCGTAGATGGGAATGAGCTCTTCGGGAAAGCGGTCGTTCTCGTCGATCTCGGCGGCAATGGGCGCCACGTGGCGCTCGACCATGCGGCGCACGCCGTCGCGAAAGGCGGTCTGTTCTTCGGTGAAGTTCATGGGGCAGGGCTTTCGGGGTTCGTCCACTTGGGGTTGTTGAGGGCCAGCGCCTGGGCCAGGTCCGCGCGCAGCTGCGCGGCCAGGCCGGGCGAGTCGATGGGAAGCCGGCCGCTGCGGATCGCTTCGGCCAAGGCGAGGTCGGCCGCGCCGGCGCCGTTCGGCGGCGCGGCCGACCGCAGCTCGCGCTCGACGATGCGCAGCACGTTCACCGTCACGCGTGCCTGGAACCGGTGGTAGCCGTCGAGCGTGGGCAGCAGTTCTTCTTCGAGGTAGCGCGCGGCGGCCTGCAGCAGGGTGGCGGCGGGTGGCACGGAGGTCGGCATGGCTCAGCCCTCGATCAATTGGAGGAAGTCCCACAGCGGCTCTTCCATGCGCCGCCCCACGGCGCACAGCTCCACGCTGGCCGGGCTGCCGTCGCCGCGCACCGAGAGCCCGCGCCGCACGCAGCCGATGGCCCACTTCAGGTTGGAGAAGGCCTCCCAGAAGCGCACGCGCGCCGGCTCGACCGGCACGCCGCTGGCGCGTTCGTAGGCCGCGTACAGGTCGTCGCGCGCGCCGAAGCCGCCGGCCTCGGGCGCGCCGCCGAAGCGCCATGTCTTCATGCACAGCACGCCCAGGTCCTGCATCGGGTCGCCGATGCGCGCGATTTCCCAGTCGAGCACGCAACGGATGCCTTCGGGGCCGACGATGAGGTTGCCGGTGCGGAAGTCCGAATGCACGAGGGCATCGCGCCATTCCGTGGGCAGGTGCCGGCGAATCCATTGCAGCGCGAACTCGAGCGCGGGGTGGCGAAAGCCGGTGCGCTCGAGCAGGTCGCCGTATACCGCGAGTTCCTGCGCGGGCGACAGGCGCTGCAGGAAGGGAAGCGGCTGCGTCGGCGTGGCGTGGATGGCGGCGAGGATCTCGCCCGCCTGCGCCGCCATCGCGGCGCGTGCCACGGCAAGGGCCGGGTCGCCCACCACCTTGCGCCCCAGCGTCTCGCCTTCGACGCGCGCGGTGACGTAGCCACGGTCAAGGCCGTCGTGCACGTCGAGGATGGCGACCACCCGCGGCGCCGGTACGCCGTGCGCGCGGGCCGCGATCATCACGCGCGCGTCCTCGGCGGCGTCGAGCTTCGGCGCACAAGGGCCGAATGAAGGGCCGGGTGAAGGTCCGGACGAAGACGGCCGCGCGGGCGTCTGCTGCAGGATCATCGGCTGCCGCCCGTCGCCGGTCAGCAGGTCGAACGACCAGGTGGTCTTGGTCGCACCGCCGGTGAGCCGGCGCAGGTCTTCGACGCGGCCGTTCAGCCCCGCGTGCCGCTGCAGTGCGCTCGCCAGGCGCGGGCCGAGGTCGTGCACGCCGGACACCTCAGATCTTCCGCCCCGCCGCCTGCCAGAACGGGTCGCGCAGCCGGCGCTTGAAGATCTTGCCGCTGTCCTCGCGCGGCAGCGCCGCGTGGAAGTCGATGCGGCGCGGCACCTTGTAGCGGGCGATGCGCGCTTCCAGGAAGGCGCGCAGCTGCGCCGCGTCGGGCGTGGCGCCGGGCATCGGCTCGACGGCCGCGGCCAGCGACTCGCCCATCTCGTCGTCGGGAATGCCGAACACCGCGCAGTCGCGCACCTCCGGGCACTGCAGCAGCACCGCCTCGATCTCGGCCGGGTAGATGTTCACGCCCGCCGAGATCACCATGTCGGCGCGGCGGTCGCACAGGTAGAGGTGCTCGTCCTTCACGTAGCCGACGTCGCCGCAGCTGACGAGGCCGTCGCGCTCCACCTCGGCGCGCTTTTCGGGGTGGTTGTGGTACGTGAAGTCGGCGTACGCGGGCACGCGCACGAAGATCTCGCCGACCTCGCCCGGTGCCACCGGCTGGCCGTCTTCGCCGTACAGCGCCATGCGCGCGCCGGGCGTCAGGCGGCCCACGCTGCCCGGGAAGGCGAGCCAGTCTTCGGGCGTGCTGAGCGTGGCGGTGCCCACCTCGGTGCCGCCGTAGGTCTCGTAGACCACCGGGCCCCACCAGTCCATGAGCGCGCGCTTGGTCTCGGGCGAGCAGGGCGCGCCGGTGTGCGTCACCCATTGCAGCGAGCGCAGGTCGTGGCGCTGGCGCACCGCCTCGGGCAGCTTGAGCATGCGCACGAACATCGTGGGCACCGCCACCATGTGCGTGATGCGGTGGCGCTCGATGGCCGCGAGCGCGGCCTCGGCGTCGAACCGGGTCTGCATCACCAGCAGGTCGGCCACCTGCAGCGCCTGCCGCGCGAAGGCATTGGGCGACGAGTGGTACAGCGGCCCGCCGATCAGCGCGCGCACGCCCTGGCGCAGGCCGTACACGCTGCGCAGCAGCTCGACGTAGGCGGCGGCCTGCTCGGGCGTGGCGGCATCGCGCTTCACGCCCTTGGCACGGCCGGTGGTGCCCGAGGTGTAGATCATGGTCGCGCGGCTGCGCAGCGGCGGGCCGTCCCACGGCGCGAAGGACTCGAGCCACGCGTTCCATTCGGGGGCGCCGGGCGGCAGCGCAACGGCCTCGTCGTCCAGCGAGAAGCTGCGCTTCGCCTCGGGCGGCGTGGGCACGGTGATGACCCGGGTGGTGGCCGGCACCTGCTCCCGCACCGGCGCGAGCAGGTCGGCGTGCGCGACCAGCACCTTCGGCTGCACGTCGTTCACGATGTAGAGCACCTCTTCGGGCTTGCCGTGCCAGTTGACGGGCACCGCGTAGGCGCCGAGCGCGGCGGCCGCCTGCTGCGCCTCGAAGAAGGCGAAGTCGTTGCGCAGCAGCAGCGCGACGGCATCGCCTTCGCGCACGCCCAGCGCATGGAGGCCGCGCGCGGCGCGCAGTGCGCGCTGCATGAGCGCATCGCGCCCCATGCTGCGCTGGTCGAGGATCACCTGGCTCATGTCGTCGTGTCTCCGTGATCTGGCGGCGCTTTCATGCCGCTTCTTGTTTCAGGCGCGGAAGGGGGGCTCGGTCCACCATGGGTAGAACGCCGGCATGCCGTTGCTCACCCGGTCGGGAAAGCGCGCGGGCCGCTTCTCCCTGAACGAGGCCACGCCCTCGGCCGTGTCCGCCGAGGTGCCGCGCGCCGCCAGCGCGGTGCTCTCGAGGCGGTGCGCCGCCATCGGGTGGCCCTCGCCCAGCATGCGCCACATCAGCTGCCGCGTGAGCGCCACCGATACCGGCGCGGCGTTCTCTGCGATGCCGCGCGCCAGCGCCTGCGCGCGGGCCAGCAGGTCGCCGGGCTCGCACACCGCGCTCACCAGGCCGCCCGCGGCAGCCTCGGCCGCATCGAACACGTGCCCGCCCAGGCTCCATTCGAGCGCCTTCGAGATGCCCACGACACGCGGCAGGAACCAGCTCGCGCAGGCGTCGGGCACGATGCCGCGCCGCGCAAAGACGAACCCGAAGCGCGCGTCGCTCGCGGCAATGCGCACGTCCATCGGCAGCAGCATCGAGGCCCCGATGCCCACGGCCGCGCCGTTGACCGCGGCGATCAGCGGCTTGGTGCATGCGAAGAGCCGCAGCGCGAGCACGCCGCCGCCATCGCGGCCCGGCTCGTCGGCGGAATCGGGATCGGGATCGGCGTCCGGTGCGGCACCGAACGCGCCCGCGCCCTCCGACAGGTCGAAGCCCGCGCAGAACGCGCGGCCCGCGCCGGTGACCACGATGGCGCGCACCGCGTCGTCGGCATCGGCGCGGTCGATGGCCTCGCACAACTCGCGGCGCATCGCACGCGTCATGGCGTTCATCTTCTCGGGCCGGTACAGCGTCAGCGTGAGCACCGGGCCCGAGCGGTCCCAGCGGATCGTCTCGAACGCGCTCATGCCATCGCCGCGAGCCGCATGGCCTGCGCCTCGACGTCGCCGAACAGCTGGTCGATGAGCGTGACGCGGCGCAGGCAGTGGCCGACCGCGTATTCCTCCGTCATGCCGATGCCGCCATGCAGCTGCACCGCCGCGTGGCACACGGCGCGCGCGTGCCGACCGATCACCAGCTTGGCGCGCGCGAGGTCGGCGCGCGCACCGGGCGCGTCGAGGTCGTCGGCGGCCACCGCCGCGACCATGGCCATGCTGCGCGACATTTCCAGCGCCACCAGCATCTCGGCCGCGCGGTGGCGCAAGGCCTGGTTCTCGCCGATGGCGCGGCCGAACTGCCGGCGCGTGCCGAGGTAGTCGATGGCCAGCGCGTAGGCCGTTTCCATGGCGCCGACCGCGTCCGCGCAGACGGCGGCCGTGCCCATGGCCAGCGTGCCTTCGAGCGCGCGCAGCGCGGCGGCGCCGTCGTGCGGATCGCCCAGCGGCTGCGCCCTGGCGGCGTTGAAGCGAAGCTCGCCCGCGGGGGTGTCGTCGACCAGCCGGTGCGCGCGGCAGGCGATGCCCGCGGCGCGCGCATCGACATGGAACAGCGCCACGCCGTGCGCGTCGCCGGGTTCGCCCGCGGTGCGCGCGCTCACCACGAAACGGTGGGCCGACGGCGCGTGCAGCACGTTGCACTTGGCGCCGTCGAGCAGCCACTGGCCGTCCTGCTGGCGCGCGCGCGTCTCTATCCACAGCGGCGCATGGCGCGCGGCCTCTTCGTCGTGCGCCCAGGCCAGCCGCAGCTCGCCGCTGGCCACGTCGGGCAGCAGCTGCACCTGCAGCACCTCGTCGGCCGCCAGCCGCACGGCGGTGGCACCGAGCACGATCGACGACAGGAAGGGCTCCAGCACCAGCGCCTTGCCCAGTTCCTGCATCACGGGCATCAGGTCGGCCGCGCCGCCGCCGAAGCCGCCGTGCGCCTGCGGCAAGGGCAGGGCGGTGAGGCCCAGCGCGGCCAGTTGCTGCCACGCGGGCAGGCTCCAGCCGGTGGCCGACGCCGCGATGGCGCGGCGCTTTTCGAAGCCGTACACATCACCGAGCAGGCGCGCGAGGCTGTCGCGCAGCGCGAGCTGTTCGTCGTTCAGTTCGAAGTTCATGCCTGCGCCGCTCCGGAGCCCAGGATGGTCCTGGACAGAATGTCTTTCTGTACCTCGCTCGTGCCGCCGTAGATGCTGGCGGCGCGGCTGTAGAAGTAGCGCATGGCCAG
The DNA here is from genome assembly GCF_900112425.1 of Variovorax sp. OK212. Classification (GTDB taxonomy): domain Bacteria; phylum Pseudomonadota; class Gammaproteobacteria; order Burkholderiales; family Burkholderiaceae_C; genus Variovorax. The sequence continues at coordinate 102,748 of NZ_FOLP01000009.1, forward strand.
CGGGCCGGCCCAGTGCGCGGCGCCTTCGCCGTCGTGCGGGTGGCGCTCCATGGCCGAGGGCCCGGCGATGCGCTGCAGCAGTTGCGCGATGTCCTGCTGCAGTTCGGTGCCCTTGAGCTTGAGCACCGAGGCGAAGCCGGGGTTCTTCTGCGCCGTGTCGGGCGAAAGCAGAAAGCGCCAGTTGGTCACCTCCAGCGCGCGCACCTCGGCGTCGAGCATCGCGAGTTCGCTGCGCAGCTTGGGGCTTTCCAGCAGCGGCCGGCCGGCCTCGGTGAGCCTGCCGGCCAGCTCGCGCGCGTATTCGAGCCGCTCGCGGCACAGGCCCACGTTGGCGATGCCGGTGCGCTCGTTCATCAGCAGGTACTTGGCGCAGTCCCAGCCGCGGCCTTCCTCGCCCACGAGGTTGCCGACCGGTACGCGCACCTCGTCGAAGAACACCTCGTTGAGGTGGTGCTGCCCGTCGATGGAGGTGATGGGGCGGATGGTGACGCCTGGCGTGCGCAGGTCGATCAGCAGGAACGAGATGCCGTGCTGCTTGCGGCCCTCGCCGTCGGTGCGCACCAGCGCGAACACCCAGTCGGCCAGGTGCGCGGTGGTGGTCCAGATCTTCTGGCCGTTGACGACGTAGTCGTTGCCCTCGCGCCGCGCGGCGGTGCGCAGCGAGGCCAGGTCGGAGCCCGAGCCCGGCTCCGAGAAGCCCTGGCAGAACCAGAGGTCGAGGTTGGCCAGCTTCGGCAGGAAGTGGCGCTTCTGCGCGTCGGTGCCGAACTTCATCAGCACCGGGCCGAGCATGCCCACGTTGAACACCTGCGGCAGCGGCGCGCTCGCGCGGAACAGCTCGTCGAGCAGGATCAGCCGCTCGGCCTGGCCCAGTTCGGCGCCGCCGTACTCGCGTGGCCAGTGCGGCGCGGCCCAGCCCTTCTCGTTGAGGATGCGCTGCCAGGTGACGGTGTCCTGCTTGCGCGGCGGGTGGCCCAGCCGCAGGCGCTCACGGATGTCGGCGGGCAGGCGCGTGTGCACGAAGCGGCGCACCTCGTCGCGGAATTCGGCCTGGCGGGCGGTCAGATCCAGATTCATCGATAGCAGGGCGGGGACGCCCGAAGTTGGCTGAAAGGATCATAGCCCGATGCGCTTCATTGGATCAACCATTAAATTTTTGACGATAAAAAAGCGCCGGAGGGCCGGCGCTTTCGATCGCATCTGGCGAGCCGTCTTCAGGGCTTGACGAACTTCAGCACGAACTCGTCCTTCGGCTGCGGCGGTTCGGGCGTGTTGCGGTCGCGCGGGTCCGAGGGGTTGCGCAGGAAGTTGCCTTCGCCCACTTGCCTGAACCCGGCCCGCTCGACTTCCGCGCGCAGGAAAGCTTGCTCGATGCGGTGCAGCGTGCCCGATTCGGAAATGCCCGTGCCCGCGCGTCCCGCGTGGTCGGCAATGACATAGATGCCGCCCGGCTTGAGCGCGGCGAACACGGCACGGTTCACCGCGGCGCGGTCCACGCCCATGTGGCCGAAGTCGTGGTAGTTGAACATCAGCGTGACCAGGTCAAGGCCGTTCGCCGCGAGCTCGGGCGGCACCGGGTCTTCGAAGGGCCGGACCACGGCGACGATGTTGCTCGCGTTCGGGTTCCTGGCGCGTTCGGCCAGCGCGACGGGTGAAGGGCGCGGCCCGGCGGAAGGTGCTGTGGGTGCCGTGGGTGCCGTGGGTGCGGCGCCCATCGGCGCGGGGGCCGCGGCACCCTCGGGCTGCGCGGGGCGGCTCATCGGCGGGCGCGGCGGGCTCTGGCCGTACACGCGGCCGTTCGCTCCGGTGGCGCGCGCGATCAGCTCGGTGGTGTAGCCGCCGGCCGCGCTCAGGTCGAGCGCGACCATGCCGGGGCGCACGCCGATGAAGGCCAGCATCTCCTGCGGCTTGCGCCGCGCGTCGTTGCGCCGGTCGGCGTCGCTGCGATCGGGGCTGGCAACGATTTCGGCGATGCGGGCCTGCGAGATCGCCGGTGTCTGCGGTCCCGGCGTGGTGCAGGCGGCGAGCGCCACGGTGAGGCCCGCGAGGGCTGCGGCAAGGGTCTGGCGAAAGGGCATGGACGAGCTCCGGGTTTCGGGTTCCAGGTTCCGAACAGGGATTGCATCCGGCCCCCATGGCGCGAACGCAGCCCCGCCAGTCTATGCCTCGGTTCTTTCGCCTGCCTGAGGCCGGTGGCTGCCGGCCATCGGCTGGGCAAGGTTCTTGCTGCAAATGCGGGGCTGCCCGGGCAACTCCCATGGCGGCAAGCGGCTGCCGGACGTAGATTTCCGGCGTGCGGCAGGCATCCGTTCCTGTCCGCTTCCCCCACTTTGATCCGCAGGAGTGTCCGTGGACGCATGGTCGAGCCAGCAGTTGTCGCCGTTGTACGGACGCGAGGTCTTTCGCTCGCGCGAGGCCGACGAGACCCATGCGCGCGTCGCCCATGAACTCAAGCCGCACCGCAGCGTGTGGGGCCATGGCGACGTCGACGCCATCTTCTGCCGCGCCGAGCTGAGCGCACTGTCGTTGTGCATCCTGCGCTACGGCTGCGACGTCGACATCGAGCCCGACGCGCTCGGCAACTTCGTGCTCGTGCAGATGCCGCTGCGCGGCCATGCCGACATCCACACCGGCGGCCAGACGCTGCAGATCCACCCCGGGCAGGGCGCCATCGTCTCCGCGCACAAGCCGGTGCGCCTGCGCTGGCATGCGGACTGCGAACAGCTGATGCTGAAGATCGAGCTCAGCCGGCTGCAGGAAGTGGCGCGCCAGGCCTTCGCGCTGCGCGGCACGGACACCGTGGGCGAGATCGATTTCGAGATGCCCTTTCGCCTCGACGACGCGGCGGGCACGCAGTGGTGCCGCATGGTGGCCGGCCTGGCGTCGCTGCTGCCCTCGAGCGGCTTCGCCTCGTTCGATGCGCGCTGGCTCGCGCACTGCGAAGACAACCTGATGCTCTACCTGCTGTGCCACCACCCGAACTCGGTGCTGCAGCGGCACGCCGACGTGCAACGCGGCTCGGAGCAAACGAGCCTGCAGCAGCTGCGGCGCGCGGAAGAATTCATGCGCGAGCGGCTCGATGCCGCCTTGTCGCTGGAAGACGTGGCGCAGGCCGCGGGCGTGACGCGGCGCGGGCTCGGCCTGCTGTTCAGGCGCTACCGCGACCTGTCGCCCGGCGAGGTGCTGCGCAACATGCGGCTGGACGCGGCGCATGCGCAGCTGGCGCGCAACGACGGCGCGAGCGTGACGGAGGTGGCGCTGAACTGCGGGTTCTCGCACCTGAGCCGGTTCGCGGCCTGCTACAGGGAGCGCTTCGGGCAGCTGCCGCGGGATACGTCGCGGCATACGTCGCGTGATACATCGCGTGACACCGTGAGAGACAGCTCGCGCCTTTCGGTTGCGAGGCACTGACACTCACGCAGCCATGACCGTCTCGCTTGCCGCTTCGCTCATCGATCTTGCCCTCGGCTTCGAACTCGCAGCGATCGGCAAGGCCGCTGGCAACCGATTCGCGCTCGAGGGCGTGACATGCAAACCCGGACAGGACGGCGCCATCGAGGTCCGGGTCCAGAAACTCGAGGCGACCGCACTGCGGCTCGCGTTCGGGCCGCTCGTGCTGGACATCGGCCGCATTGCCCTGCACGAGCTGGTGGCGCGGATACGGACCGACGCCGGCGCGGCGCGCCTGGCTGCCGTCGAGGCACGCGAAGCGGAGTTCTCGGGATGGAAGCTGCAGGGCCCTTTGAGCTTGCCGTCGCAGATCCGCAAGGTCTGGGACGCTTCGCAGAAGCCTGCCGAACCGGCCGCGGATGCATGGCGCCTTGACCCGTTCGGCCAGGCCGAAGGCACCGTGCGTGCACAGATCACCGACGCGCACCTGCTGTTCGACGCCGACGTGACGGTGCCGATCCGGCACGGCGAGATCGACTTCAACGATGCGACGGTCGAGCATGTCGGACCCGACTCTCGCATGGGCATCAGCCGGCTGGGCCTGTACGTCGACGCGCCCAACGGGCGCAGCTACCTGTACCAGTTCGCGTCGGCACCGCTGGCCGGCGTGGAGTTCGAGCGCCGCGGCGCGTTGCTGAGCCCGTGGGTCTCCGAGCGTGGCAAGCTGCAGCTGCAGGTGTTCGCGGAGTCGACGCTCCGGCAAGGTCGCGAGAGCCTGGACCCGGGGCTGACGGCGCAGGCGCGCCTGCTGTTGGGCCGCACCGCGCTGTCGGGCGAGGTCCGGCTCGGCGATGGCGTGCTGGCCATGCCGGGCGTGCAGGTGCATCTGGAAGGACGCGACGGCGGCGCCAATGTGCTCGCGCTGCATGCCGATTCCGTCGGCCGTGGCTTGACCGCGGAGATCGCATCGTTTGCGGCGCGCGACGCCGTGGCGAGCTGGCAGGGCGCGCAATTCGGCTTCGACGCGCTGGCCGCGGCGCTCGCGCTGCAGTTGCTGCGCGAAGGGCCTTCCATGCGCTTCGTGCTCGACCTGGGGAGCGGCAAGGTCACGAAGCCGCGATTCGCTTCGCGCTGAGAGGCAGGCAACGCGACCGGCACGACGCACCGGACGTCGCACCGGTCTTTGCCTTCTTCAGGACTTCATCGCGCACTGCGCCGCGCTGGTGTCCTGGTAGTTCTGCAGCACCGTCCCGATCACCTTGTTGGCGATGCGCCCGTTGGCGTCCTTGCCGATCACGCGCAGGTAGTAGTTCTGGATCGGAAAGTTGTTGGCGCCGTAGCGGAAGTCGCCGCGCACCGACTTGTAGTTGGCCGCCTTGATCGCCTTCAGCAGCGCGGGCCGGTCGGCCACCTTGCCGCCGACGTCGCGCACCGCGGCGTCCATGGCCATCAGCACGTCGTAGGCCTGGCCCGCATAGAACGAGGGGTTGCGTCCGTTGTTCTGTTCGCGGAAGGCGGCTACGAAGCGCTGGTTGGCGGGGTTGTCGAGGTCGAAGGACCAGTGCGCGGTGTTGAAGAGGCCGAGCATCGGGTCGCCGACGGCCGGAATCATGTCTTCGTCGGCGGAAAAAGCCGTGGAGATCAGCGCCACGTCCTTCGACAGCCCCGCGCCCACGAACTGCTTGATGAAGCTCACGCCCATGGCGCCGGGCAGGAAGAAGTACAGCGCGTCGGGCTTGGACGCGCGGATCTGCGCGAGCTCGGCCGAATAGTCGAGCTGGCCCAGCTTGGTGTAGAGCTCGTCGCCCACCGAGCCCTTGTAGGTGCGCTTGAAGCCGGTGATGGCGTCCTTGCCGCCGGGATAGCTGGGCGCGATGAGCGCCACTTTCTTGAAGGCCTTGTCGGAAGCGAACTTGCCGGCCGCCTCGTGGTACGCGTCGTTGGGGTACGACGCGCCGAAGAAGTACGGGTTGCAGCGCGCGCCCGAATAGTCGCTCGGGCCGGTGTTGCTCGACAGGTAGGGCACCTTGGCCGCGAAGAGCGGCGGGCCGACGGCCAGCGCGACCGAGGAGCCGACCGGGCCGGTGAACAGGTCGATCTTGTCGCGCATGAGCATGCGGTCGACCGCCTGGCGCGCGGTTTCGGGGTTGCCGGCGGTGTCGGCCTCGACGTACTCGACCGGCACGCCGCCGAGCTTGCCGCCCAGCTGCTTCATGGCCACGGCGAAGCCGGCCTTCGCCTCGGCGCCGCCGACGGCGAACGGGCCCGACAGGTCCATGGCGAGACCGACCTTGACTGTCTGCGCCTGCGCGGGGGTGGCCAGCGCGCCGACGGCGATGGCGATGGCCCACAAGGCGGGTTGGATGCTTGCCTGCGACATGAAAGAGCTCTCCTGTGGAGGGGGTTCGGTGAACGTGGGGGAGGGAAATGCAGGGCGCAGTCTGTGGGCCGCGGCGGCGCGGCGCTATCCGTTTCGTGCAGCCGGACCGGTTGCACGAAATGGACAGACAGGCGGGCGGGGCGGTCCACAGAATCGCCGCCGAACCCCACCACTCCAGAGACACCCCGATGAGCAGCTACATCGACATTCCGGCCGCCGACGGCCAGCAGACCTTCCGCGGCTACCTGGCCCTGCCGGCCTCGGGGCGCGGCCCCGGCATCGTGCTGTGCCAGGAAATCTTCGGCATCAACGACTACGTGCGCGAGGTGGCCGACCTCTACGCCGAAGAGGGCTACGTGGTGCTCGCGCCCGACCTGTTCTGGCGCATGGAGCCCGACGTGGAGCTGGGCTATTCGCCCGAGGACTGGCAGCGCGCCTTCGGTTTCTTCCAGAAGTTCGACATCGATGCCGGCGTGGCCGACGTCACGGCGAGCGTGAAGGCGCTGCGCGCGCACCCGGCCTGCAACGGCAAGGTCGGCGCGCTGGGCTTCTGCCTGGGCGGCAAGCTCGCGTACCTTGCGGCCGCGCACTCGGGCGTGGACGCGGCCGTGGGGTACTACGGCGTGGGCATCGAAGGCGCGCTCGACCTGGTGCCGAAGATCGAATGCCCCCTTGCGCTGCACTTCGCGGAGCTCGACCAGTTCTGCCCGCCCGAAGCGCGCGCGCAGGTGCTGGAGGCCTTCGCGGGCAAGCCGGGCGCGCAGATGTACGTGTACCCCGGCGTCGACCATGCCTTTGCGCGCACCGGCGGCGACCACTTCGACAAGCCTTCCACGCTCATGGCGCACCAGCGCTCCATGGCGCTGTTCAAGGAAGCGATCGGCCCGGTCTACGACCTGTCGGCGCTGTGGGACAAGCACTGCGAGTACGAGTTCGCCACGCGCGACGTGGTCGCGACCATGGCCACGATGGTGAGCGAGCCCTACGTCAACCACATCCCGACGATGACGGGCGGCGTGGGCGCCAAGGAGCTGTCGCGCTTCTACAAGCACCACTTCATTCCGACCACGCCGCCGGACACGCGGCTCACGCCCATCTCGCGCACGGTGGGCGCCACGCAGATCGTCGACGAGATGCTGTTCTGCTTCACCCACACGGTGGAAGTCGACTGGATGCTGCCGGGCATCGCGCCCACGGGCAAGCCGGTGGAAATTCCGCTGGTGGCGATCGTGAAGTTCCGCGGCGACAAGCTGTACCACGAGCACATCTACTGGGACCAGGCCAGCGTGCTGGTGCAGATCGGCCTGCTCGACCCGAAGGGCCTGCCCGTGGCCGGCGCGGAAACGGCGCGCAAGCTGGTCGATGAAACGCTGCCGTCGAACACGCTGATGACGCGCTGGGCGAAGTCGACCGCGCTGACCATCGCCGACCCGGCGCTGCCGCCGGGATGAGCGGCACGCTCAATATGTCGGACATGCTGGAGCTGGTGGTGGCATCTGTCACCTCGCTCACGCCGGCCATCAAGGCCTTCGTGCTGCGCAGCGCGAACGGGGCGCCCTTGCCGCCGTTCACACCGGGGGCGCACCTGGGCGTGCAGGTGATGCAGCCCAACGGGCATGCGGGGCAGCGCGCCTATTCGCTGGCGAGGCCGCACGACGCGTCGGGCTGCTACGAGATCGCGGTGCTCGACGAGCCGCAAGGCGCGGGCGGTTCGGCATGGATGCATGGCCTGACGGAAGGCGCGGCGCTGACCGCGCACGCGCCGCGCAACGACTTCGTGCTGCACAAGGGCAACGCCGCGCCGCTGCTCATCGCGGGCGGCATCGGCATCACGCCGCTGCTGTGCATGGCGCGGGCGCTGGCCGCCGAAGGCCAGGCTTTCGAGTTCGTCTACGCCACGCGCAGCGAAGAGGCCACGGCCTACCTGCAGGAAGTGTGCGCGCTCGGCGGCACTGCGGTGCACGACGGCGGCGATCCGTCGCGCGGCATCGACCTGCGCGCCTTGCTCGCGGCACCGGCCACCGGGCGCCATCTGCACGTCTGCGGCCCGCGCGGCATGGTGCAGGCCGTGGTCGACACGGCCCGCGCGCTCGGCTGGCCCGGCGACCACGTGCACTTCGAGCTCTTCGCCGGTGCGCTCGAGCAGGCCGGCGACAAGGCCTTCGAGGTGCGCACGCTGCGCTCGGGCAAGACGCTCACGGTGCGGCCCGACCAGAGCCTGCTCGACGTGCTCATCGCCGCCGGGCTCGACCCGCTGTACGACTGCCGCCAGGGCGACTGCGGCGTGTGCGCCGTCGACGTGGCCGAAGGCGTGCCCGACCACCGCGACCACAACCTGAGCCCGCGCGAGAAGGCGGGCGGCAAGACCATCTGCACCTGCGTGTCGCGCGCGAAGACGCCGCAGCTGGTGCTCGACATCTGACGACCCCACGATTCCAGGAGACCCACCATGACCACCGACCTGCAGGACCTCGTGCAGCCCGACCGCGTGCACAAGCGCGTGTACACCGACCCCGCCATCTTCGAGCTGGAGATGGACCGCGTCTTCGGCCAGGCCTGGCTCTACGTCGGCCACGAAAGCCAGGTGCCCAAGCCCGGCGACTACTTCACCACCCGCCTGGGCCGCGAGCCCGTGGTGATGGTGCGCCACACCGACGGCGAGGTGCACGTGATGTTCAACCGCTGCCCGCACAAGGGCGCCAGGCTGGTGCCCGAGGGCAGCGGCAGTGCCGGCAAGTTCCTGCGCTGCCTGTACCACGGCTGGACCTTCAAGTGCGACGGCTCGCTGCTGTCGGTGCCGCTGCGCAGCGGCTACGAAGACACGGCGCTCGACCTGAAAGACCCGCAGTACGGCGTGCGCAACGTGGCGCGCGTGGCCACGCACCGCGGCTTCGTGTTCGCGAGCCTTTCGAAGGAGGGGCCCGGGCTCACCGAATTCCTGGGCGGCGTGGCCACCTCGCTCGACAACTTCTGCGATCGCGCGCCCGACGGCGAAGTGGAAGTGGCGGGCGGCGTGCAGCGCGTGATCCAGCGCAACAACTGGAAGATCTTCTTCGAGAACCTGCACGACACCATCCACGCGGTGGCCACGCACGAGTCGTCGTGGCGCGCGGCCAAGGAAGAGTACGAGGCCATGCCTGCGGGCACGCCCAAGCCCTTCGAGGTGGTGATCGTCGACGGCAACGGCGAGCCGCTGGACTTCTGGGAGAAGCTCGAGCTCAAGGGCTACGACAACGGGCACGGCTTCATGGAAGGCATCTTCGTGCCGCCGACCGACCCGGTGAGCCTGGCCTACGTGGCCTCGCTGGAGGCCAGCAAGGGGGCGGCGCGCGCCGACGAGATATTGCGCGTGAACCGGCACAACACCATCGTCTACCCGAGCTGCTCGCCGCACACCTCGTTCCAGCAGATCCGCGTGATCCGGCCGCTGTCGGTGGACCGCACGCTGGTCGAGATCTTCAGCTTCCGGCTGAAGGGCGCGCCGGAAGCGAGCTTTCAGCGCACGTTGAAGTACACCAACATCGTCAACTCGCCGTCGTCCAACGTGATGGCCGACGACCTGGAGGCCTACAACCGGGTGCAGGAAGGCCTGGGCTCCGACGGCGGCGACTGGGTCAGCATGCACCGCGCGGCGGGCCGCGACCAGCCGCTGCCCGGAGGCCGCGCCTCCAACGGCAACAGCGAGATGCCGTCGCGCAACATGTTCGCGGCCTGGGCCGGGTACATGGGCGTGGGCGTGGGGGTGGGTACGGGCGCGGGCGCGGGCGTGCAGACCGGGAGCGCCGAATGAACTTCATCGACTGGAACGAACAGCAGGCGGTCACGCAGTTCCTGCACCACGAGGCGCGCCTGCTCGACGAGCACCGCTGGGACGAATGGCAGAAGCTCTTCACGCCCGACGGGCTGTACTGGGTGCCGCTGGTGCACGGCCAGACCGACCACGTCAACCATGCCTCGCTGTTCTGCGAAGACACGCTGCTGCGTTCGATGCGCGCGCGGCGGCTCGAGCAGGCCCGTGCCTATTCGCAGCAGCCGCCCACGCGCACGGTGCACGTGGTGGGCAACATCGGGCTCGAAGCGCGCGACGAGGCCGGTTGCGTGGTGCGCTCCAGCTTCATGCTGCTGGAATGGCGCAAGACCGAGCAGCGCGCCTTCGGCGGCAGCGTGGCGCACACGCTGCGCCGGGAGGGGGATGCGTTCCGCATCCAGATGAAGCGCGTGGACCTCGTCAACTGCGACGCGCCGCACGAAGCTCTGCAGGTGTTCATGTGAAGGCCGCGCTGCTGGCCATGCACTACCAGAACGACGTGCTGCACGCCGACGGCAAGGTGCGCGTGGGCGTGGCCGCCGACGACCCGGCGCGCCCGCGGCTGATCGCTTCGGCCGGCCGCCTGATCGCCGGCGCCCGCGCCCACGGCGTGCCGGTGATCTTCGTGCGCATCGCCTTTGCGCCGGGCTACGCGGACTGCCTGGACAACTGCACGCTGTTCCGCCGTGTCGCCGAGACCGGCGCGGTGCAGGACGGCGCCTGGGGCGCGGAGTTCTACAGCGAACTCGCGCCGTTGCCGGGCGAGGCCGTGGTCACGCACAAGCGCAACAACCCCTTCTGGGCCAGCGGGCTCGAAGAGGCGGTGCGTGCCACCGGCGCCGGCCGGCTGTACGTGGCGGGCATCGCGACCAACCACGTGGTGGAGCACGGCGCGCGGCATGCGAGCGACCTGGGCTACCGCGTGGCAGTGGTGGCCGACGCCTGCAGCACCGCGCAGGCGCACCTGCACGCGGCCAGCCTCGAGACACTGGCGATGCTGGCGGACGTGGTCCAGGTCGACGATGCCGTGCGGCAGATGGGAGGCCTGCAATGACCCCGGAGCTGCAAGGCAAGGTCGCCATCGTCACCGGCGCGGCCGCGATGCTCGGCCGCGCGATCGTGCGCGCGTTCGTGCAGGCCGGCGCCCAGGTGCTGGCGGTCGACATCGACGTGCCGCGCGGCGAGGCGCTGGCGGCCGGGCTCGGTGCGCGTTGCCGTTTCGTGGCCTGCGACATCGCCTCCGACGCGGCGCTCGACGCCTTGGTGGCGGGCGCGTTGGGCACCGAAGGGCGCATCGACTTCCTCGTGAACAACGCCGTGGTCTACGGCGACGCCGGGCTCGACGCCGCGCGTGCCGACTGGCTGGCCGCGCTGAACGTCAACCTCGTCTCGGGTGCGATGCTGGTGCAGAAGACCACCGAGGCGCTGGCGGCGCAGGGCGGCGCCATCGTGAACATGGGCAGCGTCGGCGGCAAGTTCGGCGCGGCGGGGCGGGCGCTGTACCCGGCGGCGAAGGCGGCGATCCTGCAGCTCACGCGCAACCAGGCGGCGAGCCTGGCGCCGCGGCGCGTGCGCGTGAACTCGGTGTCGCCGGGGTGGACGTGGTCGGACGCGCTCTCGCGCATGACGGGCGACGACCGCGCGCTGGCCGACCGCGTCGGCGCGCCGATGCATCCGCTGGGCCGGGTGGGCGACGGCGACGACGTGGCGCAGGTGGTTCTCTTCCTGTGCTCGGACGCGGCGCGCTTCGTCACGGGCGCGGACATTCCGGTCGACGGCGGGTTCTCGATGCTCGGGCCGGACCAGGGGCGATCGGCGCGGGACTGGTTCGAATCGCAGGCGTGAGGGGAGGGGCAGTCTCGGTCTGGCACGGCGCATGCGTGCGAGCCGAGGCATCACCAGCTCCCAAGGAGTCGCCGATGCGAAGTTTCGATCCAGACACGCGAGATGTCGCGCACGAGACATCGCCGGTGGTGATCAGCGTCTTCCCGGGAACGATCGCAATCTGCGACGGCGACGATGGCGACGGCGGACCTCGCAGCGGCACGCCCCCATTGGCCGCGGCCTGGCGCGCGCTCAGCCGCCTCGCCAGGGCCTTTTCGCAGCCGGGCAACCTGCACCTGAACAAATATTCGAGCGGCTGAACCGCCGCAAATCCTGGCCTCATGGGTACTAATTGACACTTAGTGACACTGGCTTGGGAACTGTTCGCTGACACGTGTTACATACGAGGACGCCCTCATGGGTGCTCCACTTACTGGCAACGTGTCTACCGCACCTCTTTCATCGTCAAGCCCTGTTTCGCCGCTGCCGAATCTGCGCGCGTTCGAAGAGGCCGCGCGTCAGAAAACCGATGGCGTCATCGAGTTGGACGGCGACCGGCTGCAGGTGCTCGCCACCGGTGCCACCCCCACGCAGCGTTCGGTGGCCTGGGTCAGGCCGCAGGGCGGGGCCGACACCACCTCCGCTTTCGTTGCCGCGCTGGGCCAGTCTTTCTCCGGCGGCATCACCCAGGCCGTGGCGCGCGAGCTCGACCTGGCCCCCGCGGCCGGCGTGCCGCTCGCGTCGCGCACGGTCAGCCTGGCCATCGACATGGCGCGCACCGGCCGCCAGGCGATGGACGGCGTCGACTTTCTCACGCGGCTCGACTTCTCGGCCGCCAACCGCGGCGCCGGCTTCGAAGCCGCGTGCCGCAACGCCGGCGTGCAGCCGTCCGGCCTGAGCGCCGCGCAGCGCACGCACATCGACGCGGCGCTCGACAGCCGCTTTGCCGGCGCGGCGGAAGCCGGCCAGTCGCCGGTGTCCGCCGGCACCGCGGCCGGCTGGCTGCGCCAGATCCTGGCCGAACTCCCCAAGGACTGAACGGCGTCCGCCGTAGAGCGCCCGTGCTACCACGGGAGCCACCGCTCGTCAGATACCCAATTCTGGGGATTGGATACACAGGTAAACGAAAGTAAAATCCTGTGTCCAGGCGTTGCCAGCGCCTGCCCGCCGGCGGATTGCATGCATCCCTGTCGTGTCGCCCGCCGGGTTGTCGACACCCCTTCGTTTCCAAGCCTCCCCTTGTCCAACTGCCCCACCGAAGCTGAGAGCGACGACAGCGCCTGTGGCGAGGTGGGTGTGCTGACGCCCCCGGAGGGCATGAGCGAGGCCGAGGCGGGTACGCTGTTCCGCACCCTGGTGCAGACGCACAACACCCGGCTGTACCGCTTCATCATCAAGAACATCGGCAATCCGGGCGATGCCGAAGACCTGGCGCAGCAGGCTTTCATGGAAGCCGTGCGCTCGTTCCAGAGCTACCGCGGCGAGTCCGAGCTGTCGACCTGGCTCTACGGCATTGCGATGAACCTGGTGCGCAACTACCTGTCGCGCGCCCCGCACCGCCGTTACGAGTTCGTCGCCGACGACGAACTCGCCGCGCTGCCCGACGAGCGCCTCACGCCCGAAGGCATGCTCTCGCAGTCGCAGCAGATGCGCGCCCTCAACGAATCGCTGGCCGAGCTGCCGCAGAGCATGCGCGAGGTGCTGCTGATGGTGGCGGTGGACGAGCTCTCGTACGAAGAGGCCGCCGTGCTGCTGACCGTGCCGGTGGGCACCGTGCGCAGCCGCCTGTCGCGCGCGCGCTCCGCGCTCAAGGCCCAGATGCTGGCGCGCGGCGCCGCACTGGACTTCTGAGCGCGGCCTTCCCGCGCTCCTTCACTCCCTTACTCCCTCATTTCCGCATTCCCGCTCAGGGCGCCGCAGGCGAGTTCGGCGCCGCCGGTGCCGAAGTCAGCGGCGGCAACGGCGCCGGCAACACCAGCGTGCCGGGCTCGATGATCGACGGCGCGGGCGACACCGTCACGGGCAGTCCGCCCGGCGCCGGCAGCACCGTCACCGTCGAGGCACCGATGGCCGCGGCGCTGGCGGCCTGCATCTCGGCCCCGGTCGGCGCGGCGCCCGCCGCGCGCGGCGAGGGCAGCGTCACCAGCCGCGGCTTGATCATGAACAGCCGCTCGCGCGACTGCACGTTGTCCGTGCGGTTCGAGAAGAACAGCCCCACCACCGGCAGCCGGCCCAGGCCCGGCACGCGGTCGTTCTGGCGCGTGGCCTGGCGCGTGTTGTAGCCGCCGATCAGCAGCGTCTGGTTCTCGCCCACGATGGCCTGCGTGCTCACCACGCTCTTGCGGATGGTCGGCAGGTCGTCGATGGTGCGGTCCTGGATCTGGCCGTCCTCGATGTCCACGTCGAGTTGCACCACCGCGCCGTTCGCGCGCTCGATGTAGTGCGGCGTCACGCGCAGCGTGGTGCCCACCGTCACCGGCGTCACCGTGGCCACGCGCTCGCCGGTGGTGCGGATGTAGAAGGTTTCCGACAGGTCCAGCAGCGCGCCGATGTGGTCCACCGTGAGGATCGACGGACGCGACTGGATCGACGCCTCGCCCATGCCCTCCAGCGCGCGGATGCGCGTGACCAGGAAGTTGCCCGCGCTCACCACCAGCGAGGTCGGGTTCACCGTGGCGCTGCGCGACACCGCGCCCAGCGTGATCTCGTTGCCCGAGGTCGATGCCGCGAGGTTGCCGAAGCCCGCCGTGGTGCCGCCGGTGCGCCCGCCCCAGGCGATGCCCAGCTCGTCGAGCCGGGTGGCGTTCACGTCGATGATGAGCGCCTCGATCTCGATCAGCGCGGTCGGCACGTCGAGCTGCTCGATCAGCTTCTGGTAGATCGGCAGGCGCTCCGGAATGTCCTGGATGATGAGCGCGTTGAGCCGCGAGTCGGCCTGGATCGACGGCACCAGCCGGCGGCTGTTCTGCTGGCCGGCCGCGGCGGCCAGCTTCGCGTCGCTCGACGATTCCCCGCCGCCGGCGGCCACCGGCGCGCCGGGCGCGGCGCCCGCCACCGTGGTCGCGGGCGCCATGCCCGTGCTGCTCGCGCGCAGCGGCGCGGCAATGGCGGTGAGCGTGGCGTCGCTGTAGGTGCCGCCCGTGCCCGAGCCGTTGACCAGGTTGCGCAGCACCTGCGCCAGCCCGGTGGTGGTGATCTGCCGGTCGCGGTAGAGCACCGTGCGGTCGTCCACCGTGGCGTGCTTGAGCCTGAACACCGTCACCTGCTGCCCGCCCGCCACCAGCGGCAGCGCCGCCACCGTGCGCTGCACCAGGCTCACGTAGCCGGGCGGTCCCGACACCAGCGCCACGCCCTGGTCGGGCAGCTCGCCCCAGCCGAAGCGCGTGTCGAGCACGCCCAGGCTGGTGAGCGCCTGGCGCATGGCGCCGATGCTCGCGCCCGAGGCGGTGATGCTGCGCGTGGTGGTTTCGGTGGTGCGGCTCACGTACAGCGTGCCGGCGTGCGTGAACCAGTTGAAGCCGTACACGCCGCCCAGCTGGTTCAGAAAGTCGGTCGGCGTGGGCGAGCTGAAGCGGCCGTTGACCGGGCCGGTCACCTGCGGCGACAGCTCCAGCGCCAGGCTGAAGCTGGCCGCGAAGTCGCGCAGCACCTTGGCCAGCGGCTGGCTCTCGGCGTAGTAGGTGTAGGGCGCGTCGGACCACGGCGGCGGGCCGGCGTGTGCGGGTGCGCCGGGCAGCGACAGCAGCGCGCAGCCCACCAGCGCGGCGGCCAGGGTGCGAAGCAGGGGGGAGCGGAAGGAGGTGCGGGGCATGGTGGCGTGAGGGCGCATGAGCGGGCGCAAGAGCAAGGGCGAGGGCAATGTCAGGCGGCCGCGACGGCCGGGGTCCAGAAGGCAAGTGCGTTGGCGAGCTCGCCCACCGCGTCGTCGATGTCCTGGGTCGATCCCGCGGCCACCGTGAGCTGCAGCCAGGCCGCGCGCTCGCGCGCGTCGATCACGCACGCGCAGGGCGACGCCAGCATGGTGCCGCAGGCCAGCCGGCCGATCGCCTGCACCAGCTGGTCGCGCGCGTGGCCCGGCTCGGGCAGCGCGCGCAGGCGCGAGGCCACGCGGATGCCGCCGCCCGGCAGGGCTTCCAGCCGCACGCGATGGCGGCCGTCGATCACCAGGTCGATCGGGCCGCTGCCACCGGCATCGGCATTGGCCGCATGAGGCGCCTGCTGCGCGCGGTACTGCGCAAGAAGGCGCGCCGCGCCGGCATCGGCCTGGCGGGCGGAGGGTGAGGAAGAGGTGGGGAAGGACATGCTCATGGAAGAGGGGGGGCCAGCGGGTCGCCGTCCATCTGCCGCATCTGCGCCAGCAGCTTCAGCAGTTCGGCCACCGGCTCGACGAGTTCGGAAGGGATGTACTCGCCGACGCTCGCGTGCTCGGTGAGCGCGCGCGCCAGCGGAATGTTCTGCATCACCGGCACGCCGGCTTCGCGCGCGGCGCGCATCATGCGTTCGGCCAGCGCGCCTTCGCCCTTGGCCAGCACCACGGGCAGCGGGGTTTCCTCGGCGTCGTAGCGCAGCGCCACGGCCAGGTGGGTCGGGTTGGTCACCACCACGGTGGCCTTGCGCGCGCTCTGCACGGCGCCCTCGGCCATCATCTCCTGGTGCAGGTGCTTGCGCTGGTGCTTGATGTGGGGGTCGCCCTCCATCTCCTTGTATTCCTGCTTCACCTCGTCCTTGGACATCATCAGCCCCTTTCGGTACTGCAGGCGCTGCCACACGAAGTCGGCCAGCGCGATGGCGGCGTAGGCCAGGCCGATGTTGATCACCATCGTCTTCAGCAGCGAGCCCATCACCTTGCCCATGCCCGCGAGCCCGGCCTGCGGAATGCTCGTGAGGATCGGCAGCGCGTCGCGCAGCAGGATCCACAGCAGCGCCGACAGGAAGCCGATCTTCAGCACCGACTTGAGGAACTCCATGAAGTTCTTCTTGGAGAAGATGTTCTTCAGGTTGGCGAGCGGGTTGAGCTTCTGCGCCGAGGGCTTGAGCTTGTCGAACGCGAACAAAATGCCCACCTGCATCGTGTCCGCGAAGATGCCCACGCCCAGCACGATGCCGATGATCGGCAGCACGATCCACGCGGCCTCGCTCAGCAGCCGCGTCGCGGCCGTGTTCACGGCTTCGGTGAACTCCAGCTGCAGCAGCGTCGAGGGCAGCAATATGGCCTGCGCCAGCGTGTCCACGATGCGGCCCGCGCTGGCCAGCAGGTAGCCGAACAGCGCCACGATCAGCAGCGTCTGCGTGAAGTCCTTGCTGTAGGCGACGTCGCCCTTCTTGCGGCTGTCGCGCAGCCGCTTGGAAGTGGGCTGTTCGGTTTTTTCGCTCATCGCACGGCGCCTTCCACGGCGCCCCCCCAGAGGTCCTGCAGGAACGGCAGGATGCGCCCGATGCCCTCGATCTGGTCCGCGCCGTAGTCGAACAGCAGCGAGCCGTAGAGAATCAGCACCAGCACCGCCAGCGCGCTCTTGATGGGCATGGCCATGAAGAACACCTGCAGCTGCGGCGCGAAGCGGCTCACCAGCGCCAGGCCCACCTCGGACAGGAACATGGCCACCAGCACCGGCCCCGCGAACAGGAAGGCGAGGCGGCCCAGCCGGTCGAGCTGCGCGAGCATCAGCGGCATGGCGTCGGCATTCAGCGCGGGCGCCCAGTGCACGATGCTCCACACCTTGAAGCTGTCGTACAGCGTGCCCAGCAGCAGCGAGAAGCCGCCGGCCAGCAGGAAGTAGACGATGAAGGCCTGGTTGAACAGGATGCCCATGGGCGAGGAGTCGTTGCCGGTGAGCGGGTTCAGCGTGGCCGCGATGCTGGCGCCGCGCTGGTTGTCGATGAGAAAGCCCACCGCCTCGAAGATCCAGAACGGAATGGCCGCCAGGTAGCCCAGCACGAAGCCGATGAAGGCCTCCTTCAGGATCAGCATCACCAGCTGCGGGGCGTTGAAGTCGGCCTGCGCGATCTCCGGCATCACGAACGGCACCGCCACCGCGCCCAGCGCGCCGGCCACCGCATAGCGCAGCAGGCCCGGCATGAGCTGCTGGTTGAAGATCGGCAGGACGATGAACATGGCGAGGATGCGCGGCTGCGTCAGCGCGAGGGCGCTGACGAAGTTCTTGATATCCGCATAAGTAACCTCGCCAGTCATTTCGTTCCGCTCAACGGCCCAGCGTGGGAATCACGTCGAACACCTGCACCGTGAAATTGAACATCTCGCCGCCGATCCAGCGCGCGGCCAGCAGGATGGTGAGCGACACCGCGATCAGCTTGATGCCGAACGACAGCGTCTGCTCCTGGATCTGCGTGAGCGCCTGGAACAGCGAGAACAGCACGCCCACCACCGAGCCGACCACGATCGGCGGCATGGACAGCCAGAGCACCAGGTACAGGGCCTGGGTGAAATAGGAGACGACGTCGACGCTTTGCATGGGAGGAGGGTCTGAAAGTGGAGGTGCGCCTTCAGGCGTAGGTCAGGATGAGGCCCTGGATCAGCCGCGACCAGCCGTCCACCATGACGAACAGGAACAGCTTCAGGGGCAGCGAGATCGTCACCGGCGAGACCATCATCATCCCCATGGCCAGCAGGATGTTCGAGACGATCAGGTCGATCACGACGAAGGGCAGGTACAGCAGAAAACCGATCTGGAACGCCGAGGTCAGCTCCGACACCACGAAGGCCGGCATCAGCACCAGGAAGTCGCGCTGCGTCACGTCGGCCGCCAGCACCGGGCCCCACATCTTCTGGGCGGTGCTCACGAAGAAGTCGCGCTGCGCGGGCTTGCTGTTGCGCACCATGAACTCGCGCAGCGGCTCGGCGCCTTCGCGCACGCTGCTCACCAGCGCGGGCACGCTGCGCAGCGCCTCGGGGCTGGTGGCCAGGCGGTCGTACATGTGCGCGCCCACCGGCGCCATGATGTAGGCCGACAGGATCAACGCCATGCCGTACAGCGCGATGTTCGGCGGCATCTGCTGCACGCCCAGCGCATTGCGCAGCAGCGACATCACCACCGCGATCTTCAGGAACGACGTCGTCACCACCACCACGGTGGGCAGCAACGCCATCAGCGCCAGCAAGAACGCAAGCGTGATCGGATCGAAATTTCCCATGCGGATCAGCCTTGCGCGTTCACGGGCGCGAACAGCGTTCGCACCGCCACGCCGAGCTGGCCGTCCACCTCGACCAGTTCGCCGTCGCCCACCAGCGCGCCGTTGGCACGGATGCGCACCGCGCCGGCCAGCGGATGGCCGAGCTCGAGCACCTGGCCGGGTTGCATGGCGCGCAGCTGCGCCAGGCTCAGCGTGAGTTCGCCGAGGTCGAAGGACACGCGCAGCGGCACGTCGTCGAGCGAGGCGGCAACAAGGGTGGCGGGAGCGGCCGCGGCGTCGGCGGCAAGGTCGGCGGCGGTGTTGGAAACGGGCATGGTGGCGGTCCAGGGCGAAAGTACGGTGAGAGAGGGGGGCACAGCCGCGGCATCCTCGGCGGTGGCGTCGTGCATGGCAGGCAGCTGCACATGCAGCCCCGCGCGGCCGTCGGCGCTGAGCCACAGCACGCGGCGCGGCCCGGTCCATGCGGCGTCGAGCAGCAGCACGTCGCCCGCCTCGAGCCCGCCCAGTTCGCGGGCAGTGAGGCGGCTGTGGCCGATCTCGGCGCGCAGCGCGATCGGCAGCGCGTCGTCCAGCGGCCCGGGCTGCGGCGCGCGCTTTGCGACCAGGCCGGCCAGCAGCAGCAGGCCGAGCGTGTCGGTCCACAGCACGCCGGCAATCGCCTGCGGGCCGGCGTCGGCCTTGAGCAGCAGCTCGCACACATGCGCGAAGGCGACGGTGTCCTGCGGCGTCACTTCGACGGGCTCGGTCTGCAGCGCCACCAGCTGCGGCGCACCGCGGCCGAGCGACTGCAGGCCGTCGAGCACCTGGCGCAGCGCGGCGCTGACGGCGGCCGTGGCCAGTTCGGGCGGCAGCGTGTCGATGCGCACCGCATCGCCGAGCTCGGCGGCCAGCACGGCCTCCAGGCATTGCGCAATGGCTTCGGCGGGCAGCTGCAGCACGAACACCGCGCCGGCCCATTCGACGCGCGCGGTCCAGCAGTGCAGGCCGGGCAAGGCGTCGGGCCGCGGCGCGGGGCGCAGCGTGGCGCGCCAGGCACCGCCCAATGAGAAGGGGAGGCCGGCCGCGCGTTGCGCGAGCGCGCTGCGGGCCTGGGCCTCGTTGCGCGAGAGCCGCTGCGGTTTCAGCGCGACGGCGGCCCCGGAGGAAGAAGACGAGAGCATGGCGGACATGGAATTCAGGAGCGAGGCCAGAGGCCGGGGAAGGGGGGGGCGGCGTCCGCATTGCCTGCACTGCTTGCGCTGGCATTGGATGCACCGGGCGCGCCCGTCGATTCGACGGGGCACGGGTCTTCGGGGTCGTCGGCCAGCACGCGCACCAGCGTCTCGCGCTGCAGCCGTTCGGCCAGGTTGCTCGCCAGCCAGCCGGCCGCGCGCGCCAGCCGCTCGCGCGCCGGCTCCAGCGTGCAGACGAACTGCGCGACCACGCGGCCGCCGTCCTCGAACACGTCGAGCACCACGCCGGCCAGGCCTTCGTCGGACAGGCGGATCTGCACCGCGCGCCGGCCGCTGCTGCCGTCGGACACCAGCAGGCGGCTCGCGAGCTGCGACAGCGCTTCGCCGGCGCCGGCCACATCGGGCGGCACGCCGGCTTGCGGCGATTCAGCGCGCGCGGCCGATGCCTGCGGCGCTGCCGGCGCCGGCGCGCCGAAAAGATCGACCGGGCGCAGCGTCTCGGCCGGCGCGCAAGCAGGCGGCGCACCCGCGCCCGTACCGCCGCGCGCGCCGTTGCTCAGCAGGTCGCGCATGCGGCGCGCCTCGTCCGACAGCTGGCCCGGGTCGCGCGCGTCGGCGCCCGGCTGGCGCTCGGCGTCGGGCCGCGTGTCGAAGGGCGACTGCTGCGGCATGCCCAGGTTCAGCGAGATGGGGCGGTCGGTGCTCACGTTGCGCTTTCCTGCTCGTCGGTGTGTTCCCAGTCGTCGCGGTCGCGCCGCACGCTGGCGGCTTCTTCCATCTCGAGGTCTTCCTTGCGCTCGGCCTCGCGCGAGAGCGCGTCGGCATGGTTGCGCGCGAGGTCGACGAACTTCGATTTCTGGCGCGACGCCTCCTGGTGCGCGGCGCGCGCGCCGTCGAGCTGCTGCAGCGCCTTCTGCTCGCCGCGTTCGGCCGCGGTCACGGCGTCTTCCTGCGCGGCTTCGCGCTGGCGCAGGCCGGCCACGGCAAGCTGCACGTCCTCGATGTCGCGCAGCCGCACGATGCGTTCGCACAGCTCGCGGTACAGCCGGTGCTCGGCCTGCAGGCCTTCGTCGACCAGCCGGCGCAGCAAGGCCTGGGCTTCTTCGTGCGCGCGCGCCGCGTCGCGCAGCGCGGCGCGCTCGCGCGCCACGACGATCTCGGCCTGCCCCTCGCGGAAGGACTTGATGGCCAGCAGTTCGCGGAACACGCTCACGGCCGGCGTCCCGTGCCCACCAGCTGCGCCAGGCGCTCCAGCGTCTGCGACAGGCTCGAATGCTCGTCGGTGCGCTGCTTCAGGAAGGTGCGGATGGCGTCGATCTTGTCGATGGCCTCGTCGGTCACCGGGTCGCCGCCGCGCTTGTACTCGCCGATCTTCACCAGCAGCTCGACCTCTTCGTACTTGGCCATCAGCTCGCGCATGCGCCCGGCGATCTGCTTGTGCTCGGGCGTGACCACGGCGTTCATCACGCGCGAGGCCGAGGCCAGCACGTCGATGGCCGGGTAGTGGTTGGCCGCGCCCAGCTTGCGCGACAGCACGATGTGGCCGTCGAGGATGGAGCGCGTCTCGTCGGCGATCGGCTCGGTCATGTCGTCGCCTTCCACCAGCACGGTGTACAGCGCGGTGATCGAGCCCAGGTGGTTCATGCCGGTGCGCTCCATCAGCTTGGGCAGCGTGGCGAACACCGAAGGCGGGTAGCCGCGCCGCGTGGGCGGCTCGCCCGCGGCCAGGCCGATCTCGCGCTGCGCGCGCGCGAAGCGGGTGACCGAGTCCATCAGGAACAGCACCTTCTTGCCCTGGTCGCGGAAGTACTCGGCAATGGCCGTGGCCACGTAGGCGGCCTTGGCGCGCTCCATCGACGACTTGTCGGACGTGGCGCAGACGATCACCGCCTTGCGCCGGCCCTCGGGCCCCAGTTCATGCTCGAGGAATTCGCGCACCTCGCGCCCGCGTTCGCCGATCAGCGCCACCACGGTCACGTCCACCGCCGCGCCCTTCACCAGCATGCCCATCAGCGTCGACTTGCCGCCGCCGGCCGCCGCGAAGATGCCCATGCGCTGGCCTTCGCCGCAGGTGAGCACCGCGTCGAGCGCGCGCACGCCCAGCTCCATCGGCTGGTGGATGATGCGGCGGCGCAGCGGGTCGGGCGCCTCGGCAAACACCGGGTAGAACTTGCTGGCCTCCAGCGGGCCGCGCTCGGCTTCGTCGAGCGGGCGGCCCAGGCCGTCGAGCACGCGCCCGAGCAGGCCGAAGCCCACCGGCACCATGTGCGCGCGGCCCGTGGGAATGACCTCGGTCGCGGCCGAGATGCCGTACATGTCGCCGATCGGCGTGAGCAGCGCGGCGTCGCGCGAGAAGCCCACCACCTCGGCCTTCATCTCGAAGTCTTCGCCGGGGTTGCGCAGGATGCAGACCTCGCCCACCTTCACGGTCGGCACCACCGCCTTGATGATGGTGCCCACCACCTGCGTCACGCGGCCCTTGATGCGCAGCATGGGCGCGTCCTGGAGCGCCAGCTCCATCAGCTCGGTGATGTAGTCGAACTGGCGCATCAGGCCCTGCCTTCGCGCATGGATGCGGCGCTGCTCATATGCGGCTGCCCAGCACCTTCTGGAAGGCGGTTTCCAGCGCCGCCACCTGGCCGTCGATGCTGGCCTCCACCAGGCCGATCTCGCTTTCCAGGATGCACGACTCCGGCGCCAGCCGGCCGTCGGGCACGATGTCCAGGTAGCCCACGCCGGGGTAGGCCGCCAGCAGGTCGTTGATGCGCGCGCGCACCATCTCCACCTGTTGCGGGTGCAGCCGCAGCGTCATCTGCTTCTGGTTGCGCACCACCGACAGCGCGTTCTTCACCACGATCAGCACGCGCTCGGTCTCGTCGAAGTCCGACACGATCTTGCGCACCGCCGACATCACCAGTTGCACCATGTCGGTCTCGACCTTGGCGAAGTAATCGATCATGCGGCCGCTGGTCTCGATCATCTTCTCGACCTGCGCCATCTGGGCCTCTGCCAGGCCGTCGGCATGGCCGCGCGCGGCTTCGGCGTCGTAGATCGCCTGCGCGCCGGCGACGATGGCGTCGGCCTGCGCGCGTGCGCTGTCGATGAGCGCCTGCGCGTCGCCGAGCGCGGCGACGTCGGCGCGGCGCAGCACGCGCTGCCCCGGCGCAATGCGCGCCTGCAGGGTGCGCGACGGGGTCAGCGGGTCGCGGCCGGGGTGGGGAACAAGGAAAGCCATGCGGGTTCGATGCGGTTCAGCAGGGTGAGGCACAGGTCGCGCGCGGCCACGGTGCGCAGGCCCGAGGCCTCGCGCACGCGGGGCAGCTCGGCCTCGGCGGGAAGTTTCCAGTCGGCGCGGCGGTGCAGCGCGGGCGCCGCGTCGTGCCAGGCTTGCGACAGCACGCCGGCGCCCAGCAGGTCGGCCGCGGCGGGCAGGCTCGCGGCGCCCGAAGGCAGCCAGTCCGCCACGTCGTCCAGGCCGGGATGGGCGTCGGCCGCCGCGCCACGCGCGAAGGCCAGGCCGTCGGCGCCGATCGCCTCGCGCGCGGCGGCCACGTCGGCGCGCAGCACGGTGCGGCGCAGGTGGCGCCCGAGCAGCACCAGGCCGGCGTCGCGCGCGAGCCGGCCCAGCAGTTCGGGCTGCGCCAACGCCAGCGGCAGCGCGGGCTCGCCGGCGGCGAGCACCGGGCGGCGCGCGCCGGCGTCCAGCGTGTCCAGCAGGTCCAGCAACAGGGCAGACCAGTCGCGGTGCAGTTCGCGCGCCACGCGCGGCAGCGCGGCCAGCCGCTCGAAGGCGGGCGAGGTGGCGGCTGAGGTGGCGGGGCGCAGCAGCGCGCGGCGGCTGGGGTGCAGGTTGCGGCTGGGCAGCAGGTTGAATTCGAGCAGGCGGGCCGACAGGGGTGAGTTCAGCGGCGAGGTCAGTGGCGAGTCAAGCGCCGAGCCGAGCAGCGGCAACGCCGCCCCGTGGGCGCCTGCTGCGTGCGGCACCTCGGTCGCTGCGTTCGCTGCGGCCACGGCCATCAGGCGATGCCTTCCGCTGCCCGGCCGGCCGGCTTGCCACCGGCGGCGGCGCGGCGCGCGGGCAGCACGTAGCGCCACACGGCCCAGCCGAGGCCGCCGAGCGCACCGAGCGCCACCAGCGCGAGCACCACGATCAGCGCGCCGAGCGCGCCGCCCGAATCGGCGCCGAGCGTCGTGCCGAACAGCACCGGCTGCGGCGCGGCCTCGGCGCCGGGGCGCGCCTGCGAGGCCACGAAAATCACCGACACGCGCTCGGGCGTGAGGCCCGGAATGCTGTTGGTCACCAGCCGGCGGATCTGCGGCTGCACGATCTCCAGGTTGTAGCCGTCCTGGTGCTTGATGAACACCGCGGCACTGGAGGCCACGCCGCTCTCGCCGGCCGAGCCGCGCTCGGGCAGCACCACGTGCACCCGCGCGGCCAGCACGCCGTCCATCTTCGAGAGCGTGCTCGACAGTTCCTGCGACAGCGCATAGATGTAGCGCGCGCGCTCTTCCAGCGGCGAGGAGATCAGGCCCTCCTTCTTGAAGACCTTGCCCATGCCGTCGAAGCGTTCGCGCGGCAGGCCCTTGGCGCGCAGCACCTCGAGCGCGCGGCCCACCTGCGCGCCGTCGACGCGCACGCCCACGGCGCCTTCCTTGCCGGGCACCTTGTCGGCTGTGATGTGCGCCTCGAGCAGTGCCGACAGCACCTCGTTGGCTTCGTCCTCGGGCACGGCGCCCAGCAGGTCGACACGCCCGCCGCAGGCGGCCAGCGCCACGCACGCGGTCAGCGTCGCGGCGCGCAGCATGCGGCGCAGCCAGGCCATCGCGGGGCCGCTCATTGCACGCGCACCAGTTGGTCGAAGTTCTGGGTCGAGCGGCTGATCGCCTTGCCCACCAGTTCGTACTGCACCGAGATCTGGGTCAGGTTCATCTGCATCTTCAGCAGGTCCTGCATGGCCAGCGGCTGCTCGGAGTTGAGCGTGGCCGAGACCGATTTCCAGGCGTTCTGGAAGTCGCTCGACACGCCCTGCATGCCCGAGAGGATGCGTTCGCCCATCGATGCCTGCGTGCCGGCGACGGGGCCGACCGGCAGCGGCTCGGCCACCGGGCCGCTGCGCAGCACCGCGCCGGCGTCGGCCGGCGGCGTGGCGTTCATGATTTCGGCGAAGCGCTGCGCGGCCAGCGAATCCGGTGCCGCGGGCGTGTGAACGACCGCGGGAGCAGGAGCGGCCAGTGCGGCGGCGGTCACGGGGGTGGCAATGATGTCCATGGTCTGGCGTGATGGAGCTAGCGGAACGAGGCTGCGCGGTGCAGCCCCTGGAGAGAAGAGAAGGCGGCCGGCGGCGTGTCGGCAGCGGCGGCGGCGGCGGAGGCAGGCGCATCCCCCAGCAGCCGGCGCGCCAGCTGGCGGCTTTCGGATTCGGGCGTGCCCGCGGGCAGCGGTGCGTCGGCCACGGCGCGCAGCAGGCGGCGGCTTTCGTCGGCGCGCCCGTCGAGCTGCAGCGCCAGGCCGCGCCAGGCGTCGAGCGTCTCGCGCTCGCCGTCGTCGGCGGCCTGGGCCTGGGCCAGCACGTCCACCGCTTCGGCGGTGCGTGCCGCGTTCAGGAACGCCAGCGCCAGCCCCACGGCATGGAACGCCCGGCCGGGCCGCGCGAGCGCCAGCCCGTTGAAGATGCGGCGCGCGCGCCCCACGTCGCCCTGTCCGGACGCAAGAAAGCCCGCCTGCGTGAGCAGGCGGACGTCTTGCGCGGTCAGCGACGGCAAGCCCGAAGCCGGGGCTTCGGGCCGCGAGCGCCATCCCTGCATCATGTGGTGGCTTCTTCGCGCCGCGCCAGCCGTTCGAGCAGGGTGGCCGCGCGAGCGGACAGTTCGGGCGTGTCGGTGGCCACGACCTGCTTGAGCAGGTGGCGCGCCGCGTCGATGTCGCCCTTGGCCGCGAGGCTTTCGGCCATGTGCAGCGCAGGCTCGAGATGCTCGGGGAACAGCACCAGCGCGAGCGAGTGCATGTTCACGGCCTCGTCGAAGCGGCCGCCCGCGTGCAGGCACAGCGCCAGGCCGGCCAGGTAGTGGCGGCGCGTGGGGCCGTACTGCACGAGGAAGGCGAAGATCGGCAGCGCCTGCGCGTGCTGGTTCTGCACCACGTGCGCGTAGGCCAGCGAGTAGATGACCTCGAGCTGCTCGGGCTTCAGGCGCCTGGAGCCGGGCAGGGCCTCGAGCTGCGCGAACAGCTGGCGGCCCATCGCGTCGTGCAGGGCGTCGGGGGTAGGGTTGGACATGGGAGGGGGTTCCTGTGTACGTGTCGGGCGTGTCGAGCGGGAGCTCAGACGGCCTGGCGCTTGCCGATGTTGGCGGTGATCTGCGACATGCTCTCGGCGGCGCCGTTGATCATCTGGCTCACGGCCTGGAGGCTGTCCTCGATCTGCTGGATGACCTTCTTGAGCTCTTCGCGGCCTTCTTCCATGGTCTTCT
This sequence comes from Variovorax sp. OK212, assembly GCF_900112425.1. Classification (GTDB taxonomy): domain Bacteria; phylum Pseudomonadota; class Gammaproteobacteria; order Burkholderiales; family Burkholderiaceae_C; genus Variovorax. Next base: position 128,939 of record NZ_FOLP01000009.1, read on the forward strand.
GCAGCTTGACCATGGCGGCCTCGAGTTCCTTCTTCTCGGCCAGCTTGCCTTCGGCGTCGCGCTGCGTGTGCGCCTTGGCGATGGCGATGCCGCCGGTGGCCGCGGTGGTGGCACCGGTGACCACGGCCGAGCTCGCGGCGATCATGGCGCTGGCCATCTTCACCGACGACGACACGGCCGACGAGCCGCCCGAGGCCACTGCCATGCCGATGCCCACGGTCAGCGCCGCGGCCATGCCCACGGCCATGCCCACGTACTGCGTGGTCTGCTCGTCGGCGCCGGCCAGCTGGCAGATGCCGGTGGCCATGGTGCCCAGCAGCTGCGGCTCCACCAGCAGCATGGCGGGGCACATCATGGCCATGGCGCCGGCCATGACGCGGCCGATCTGCTGCGCCTTGTCTTCCGGCACGCCGCAGGCCTCGAGGAACTTGCTGGTCATGGTCATCAGCAGGTTGCCGATGCTGATCTCGGGCCCGCCGCACTCCTTGGATATCTGGTCGGCCAGCGAAATGGTCGCGCCGATCAGGCCGATGGTCGCCAGCGCCAGCAGCGGGGCGGCCGCGCCGCCCGAGGCCACGGTGGCCACCGCCGCCACGGCCACGGCCGCGATGGCCGCGATGACCGCGACGATCTTGCCGATCCAGCCGAAGATCTTGCCCAGCAGGCCCTGCTTGTCGGCCTCGCGGGACTTCTGCACCCACTCGTCGATCTTCTTGAGCTGGTTCTCGGTGTTCTTGCCGGCCTTGATCTGCGCCGTCTCCACGCTCGACTTGGCGGCGGCGAGCTGCTGGTCCTGCGACTTCGAGCGCAGGTTGCGCAGCAGCTCGATCATGTCGTCGGGGCCGAGCTGGCCGGCCGGCCCGTCGATGGCCGGCGCGCCGCGCGCGTCGGTCACTTCGTCGCCCTTGCCCGACTTGCCCTGCGCACCGCCGGAGATCTGCGTGAGCAGCTCCTGCATCTGCGCGAGCTGCTTCGCGTCGGTCGGGCTGGCCACCATGCCGGGAACCTGGCCGGCCGCGGTGCCCGCAGGGGCCCCCGGCGGCTGCAGGTTGGGCATGCTGGGCATGCCTGGCTTGATCGTGTTGTCCATGTCGTGGCTCCCGCTCAGATGTTGCGGGCGATGCCGCGGGTGGTTTCCACGCGCGACTGCTCGATGGAACCCAGCTTCTCGCGCACGTCGCGGATCACGTCCATCATCTGCTGCATCATGTCGTTGGCCTGCTGCGACGCGCTTTCGTGGACCTTCGCGGTGGCCTCGAGCTCGGCCTTCTTCGCGTCGTGGCCGGCGGCCTTCAGTTCCATGCTGGCGTTGGCGATGCTGCCGATGCCGCTCATCGCCTGGCCCAGGCCCGTGCCCGTGCCGGTGAGGGCGCCGGCCTCGACCTGGCCCTTGCCGAACGACGAGCCGGCAAGGCCGGCCTGCACGAGGCCGCCCGCGATCTGCATGCTGCCCGCGACCACGGCGCCGACGAAGCGGTCCTGCGCGGCGTTGCGGATCTCCTGGGCCGCGCTGTTGAGCGACTGCACCTGCGCCGTGAGTTCCGAGTTGCGCACTTCACGGGCGCTGTTGCGCTGCTCCTGCGCCATCTTCTGGAACAGGGCCATCACCGCGTAGATGTCGCCCGCCACATCGGTCGCGCCGAGGCCGTCGAGCGTGCGGACGGTGTCGCTGACGTTGCCCATCTCGTTCTTGCCGGAGCCCGGCAGGTCGAGGGAAATGCGCTTGTGGGCATCGTCGCCGCCGCGGTTGATGAACTGCAGCGCGTCAGGGCCCTGGCCCTTGGCGGCGGCCGGCGCTCCAGGGGCTCCCGGACCGCCGACGGCGTTGCCCGCCGGCGGGGCGATGTAGCCGGCGCCGCCGGGAGGAGGGGTGTTGATCGAAGTCATGGAGTCGTGTCCTTGAAAGGGATCCGTCGGATGTCTCGGGGTGTCTGGGGTGGGCGCGTGTCGGCGGGTCTGCGGGGTCTGCGGGTGCGCCGGCTCAGGCCGCGAAGCCCATCGGTGCCAGCAGTGCCTCGGCGCGCGCCTTCACCACCGGGTGGGCGTCGGCGGCCAGCGCGATGGCCAGCTGCAGCGATTCCGCGGCTTCGGGCAGGCGGCCCATCGCGATCAGGCATTCGGCGCTGTGCAGCGGCGGGCGCGGGTCGTCCAGCGCGGCCAGCGTGGCGGTGGCGTAGTGCTGCAGCGCGTCGGTGTAGCGGCCCAGCATCTGGGCGGCGCCGCCCAGTGCGAGCAGATAGCGCGGTTCCAGGTGGTTGTAGACGATCAGCAGCGAGAACACCTTGAAGGCGTCCGAGTAGCGGCCCTGGGCGTAGTGGCCGTGGCCGAGCTGGTAGAGCGCCTCGCATTCCTGCGGCGTCACGCCCTGGGCGGCGCCCAGCGTGCCGCCCGAGCGCAGCAGGGCGCCGAAGCCGCCGTCGGCGGCGTCCATCTCGGTGAAGTCGGTGGGTTGTTGCGCGGTCGTGGTCATGACGGTGTCGCAGCGCCTCAGCGCATGTTCCCGATGATCGAAGAGCGGCTTTCCTGCATCTTCTTCACGAAATTGGTCATCACGTCGAAGGCTTCGTTGCGCTTGTTCGTGAGGCTCTGCAGGCGCAGCATGTCCATCTGCTGGCTGTTGCCCAGCGAGTCGATCTGGCCCTTCACCTTGGCGATGGCCGCGTCGATCTGGGCCTTGGTGGTGCTGCCCTTCATCACGTTGGAGCCGCTGGGCAGCGTGCCCGCGGTGCCGTCGCGGTAGTTCTGCGCGCTGGTCTGGCCGGCCGAGGAGCCGAAGCCCAGGTCGGCCAGGCCGGCCTGCTGGATGGCGTCGTTGATCGGGATCTCGATCTGGTGGACCTTGTCGTCGTTCCAGTCCTTGATGGTCGCGTCGGGCTTGGCGTCGCCGGGGAAGGCGGCCTGGGCCGCGTTCAGCGACGACAGCACGTTGTTCAGCTTGGAGATCTGGTCGTTGCGGTTCTGCACGCCCTGGATCTGCGAGTTCAGCTGGGCGTCCAGCAGCTGCGTGCGTTGCTGCTGGACCATCATCAGGGCCGTTTCGAGGTCCATCGACTGGATGTTGACGCTCGAGACGCCGCCGATACCGTTCACGGAAGACATGCTTTGTTCCTTCTTTCTTATGGTCTGGGTTCGCGTGGCCGGGCGATGCGCTTCAGCGCATGTTCCCGATGATCGAAGAGCGGCTTTCCTGCATCTTCTTCACGAAATTGGTCATCACGTCGAAGGCTTCGTTGCGCTTGTTCGTGAGGCTCTGCAGGCGCAGCATGTCCATCTGCTGGCTGTTGCCCAGCGAGTCGATCTGGCCCTTCACCTTGGCGATGGCCGCGTCCACCTGCGACTTGGTGGTCATGCCGCGGATGCCGCCGTCGATGCGCACTTCGCTGCCGTTGGCGTTCTTGGTGTTGGTGAGCGCGCCGTCGGCCGCGCTGGTCAGGCCGAGGTTGATGCCGGCGTTGATCATGGCCGTGTTCATCGAGCGCTCGGTCGGGTAGGCGCCGTTGACCGACTCGTCCTTCCAGCCCTTCGTGTCGCCCAGCTTGGCGTCGGGCTTGGCGTCGCCGGCGAACATCGCGTTGGCCGCATTCAGCCCGGCCAGGACGTCGTTGAGCTTGCTGATCTGGCCGTTGCGGTTCTGGACTTCCTGGATCTGGGAGTTCAGCTGGGCGTCCAGCAGCTGGGTGCGCTGCTGCTGGACCATCATCAGGGCCGTTTCCAGGTCCATCGACTGGATGTTGACGTTCGAGACGCCTTGGATGTTGCCGATGCTGCTCATGGTGTGTGCGTGTCTGAAGGGGACGGAGGGGGCTGTACGGGCTGAATGGGGGAGGCGAGGGCGGCGGCGGCCTCAGACCATCGGACGCGGGCGGCGCGGCGCGGTGCCGGTGGGGGCGGCGTTGAACGAGGCGCGGGCCTGTTCTTCGCGGGTTTCCTGCTCGACGGCGTCCATGTCGGCCTTGAAGGCGGCGTTGGCTTCCTCGTGGTGGCGGGCCGTCATCTGGCCTTCCAGCACGGTGCGGACCTTCTCGGGGTTCAGGCCCTGGTCGCGAAAGAACTGTTCGCTGCTGGCGACGGACTGCTGGGCCTGGTCGATCAGCGCCTGGGCCTTGGCGATGATCTCGGAGGGGTTGTTCGATGCGGCCATGGGTCGTTTCTCCTGGGTTTGAAGGGCTTGACGGGTGTCAGGGGGTGCTGCGGGGCGGACGGTGCTCGTCCAGACAGGGGGTAAGTAACCCGTGCCGCGCGGCGGTTCCAAACGCCGGCAAACTTTTTTGCTCCTCTCTTGCTGGAACCATCGGCGGGCGCCGGTTACACACCCGGGGCACGCACGCATGCGGGTGTGCACGCTTTCGGTGCCTCCCGCCGTCCTGCTGCCCCCGGTTGCCCCCTTGCATGGGTCCTATGTCCAGAATCGACCTTCCCCCCTCATCCACGCCCTCGTTCGACACCGGCATGCGCCAGGCCGGCCCCGGCGCAGGCGACGCCGCGCTCGCCGGGCGCCTCGGCGGCCAGCAGGTCGCGGTCGACGACGGTCCCGACATGCTGGCCGACGCGGCCGAGGAAATCAGCCTGCACCACTCGGAAAAGGCCGAGAGCAAGCACACCGCCGAGCGCAAGAAGGAGCTCTACCAGGCCCTGCCGCTCATGGCGCCGGAGGCCATCGAGGCCTACATGGACGCCGCCCAGTCGGGCGACGACACCGAAAAGCTCGCCGCGCTGGCCAAGCGCATGCTGTCGGGCTCGGGCGATCCGGCGGCGCTGGCGCGCCAGGCCTTCGGCCAGCCGACCCAGCAGTACCTGGGCCTGCAGTACGCGCTGCAGCAGGGCGAGCGAGAAGGCGCCTCGGGCGACACGCTCGACGCCATCCGCGAGGCGCTGGCCGACCTCGAGATGGACCACGGCCCCGGCATCCGGGCCGACCTGAACACCATCGGCACCGCCGCCGAGGGGGCGATGAACGCCGCCGACGTGGCCGGTTTCCAGGCCACCTACCGCGACGTGGTGCTCGGCGACGCCACCCTGTCGGGCACGCTGAAGCTGGCGCTGGAGCGTTTCGGCGACGGCGATTTCGCCGCCGGCCTGGACCGCCTCACGCGCGCCCTGGGCCAGGACCTGGCCGCCGCGCGCCCGTCCACCGACGCGAACCGGCTGCAGGGGCTGGTGCGCGACCTGTACCACCTGGGCGTGGCCGCCACCGTGCTGGACGGCTGCGGCGAGCTGCTCGCCACGCTGGCGGGGCGCCACGGCGGCGACGTTCCCGCCTCGGCCGCCGGCAAGCCCGCGGCCGTCGCGCTGATGCAGGACCTGGTGGGCGTGAGCGGCGAGAAATGGGTGGCTGCCAGCCGTTTTTCGGCCATGGCCGAAAAGCACGGCGCCGCGGCGCCGAACGTGGCGATCGGCTTTCTCACCGGCGTGAAGGTGCTGCTGCGCGACATGCCGGTGCAGGTGTTCGCCGACGGCGAGCAGCGCCAGGGTGTTTTTCAGGCCGCGCAGGAAGCGCTGGATACGGCCATCGACCGCGAGGAATATTGATCAGCATGCAGACACTTCAAGAAGCATTGGCCGATTTCGGACACGGCATGGGCATGAACGGCCGGCTGTCGCCGGGCGAGGGCGGCGGCACGCAGCTGCGCTTCGAGTCCGGCGCGGTGCTGGGTGTCGCGCCCCAGGGCGAGCACGTGGTGGTGCACCTGTGGGAGCCGGTGCGCCACGACGCCGCGCGCCTGCTGCTGCGCGCCATGAAGCTCGCGGGCAGCGCCGAAAGCGCCGAGGCCGCGGTGCAGCCCGGCCTGCGCAGCACCGCCGACGGCGACTGGCTGGTGCTGGGCACCCGCTTTCCGCTGGCCGAGTGCAGCGCCCGCCGGCTGCACGCCGCCGCCGCGCGGCTGCGCGAGGCTTTCGAGCGCGTGGGATCGGCCTGATGGCCGCAAGCCCGTGGCCGGCGGATGGAACTTCCGCCGCGGCGCCGTTACTGACGCAGGCACGGCGCTGCCGCGGCCTGGCTGCGGCGGCTTGTGCCGCGGCCGCCGGAACGCAGGCACCGGCCGCATCGGGTCTTTGCGTCTTTCCCGTCTTTCCATCAACCCGGAGCTCGCATGTCTGACATGAAACTGGGCGGACTCGCCTTCGATCGCGGCATCGACCGGGTCACCTACGCCCGCCAGGACGCGGGCACCGCCTTGCCCGAGCGCGGCGAGGCCGCCCCGCCCGACGTGGGCAGCCGCCCGCAGCTGGACGCGCTGCTGTCGCGCCCCTCGCTGGACGACGGGCTGGAGGAAGCCATTCGCCCGCAGCTGGAAAACCGCGACCTGCTGGCGCCCGCGCGCTTTCGCCAGGCGCTGGACGGCGCGCTGGCGCAGCTGCGCGAGACCGCCGAGCGCATGCAGCCCGCGGCCGAAGCCGCCGGCAACGACACCGGCACCGAGCAGCTGCGCGTGGTGAACCGCGCCGCCCGGCTGCTGAACGAGGAATGCGGCCTGCGCGACCTGCTCCAGATGTACCGCAGCGTGCTGTACCAGGGCTAGGGCAGGAATGAGCGACACCCCCGCGATGGCCGACACCCGCGTTCCGGCCGAACTGGAGCTGATGGACCTGCTCGGCTACATCTACCTGCAGCACGGGCGGCCCGACAAGGCCGCCGTGCTGCTGGCCGCGCGCGACGTGCTCGCGCCCGACGACACGCGCACGCTGCTGAGCCTGGCGCTGGCGCAGGTGCGCTCGGCCAAGCCGGCGCGCGCCATCGACACGCTGGACCGCCTCGCGCTGCTGGGCGCGATGGACGCGCCCTTCCACCTGGTGCGGGCGCAGGCCCTGCACGCCCTCGGGCGCAGCGACGAGGCCGCCGGTGCGATGCGCGCCTATGTCTCGATGCGCGCCACGCCCAACACCGCCACTGCCGCCACCCACGCCGCTGGCCTCGCCGCCCGTTCATGACCACCCTTGTTTCCAGCCGCCTGCAGCGCATCGTCCAGATCGCCACCAGCCGCAACGACCTGATCCTGGCCTTCTTCCTGGTGGCGGTCATCTTCATGATGATCCTGCCGCTGCCGACCTGGCTGGTCGACACGCTGATCGGCATCAACATGACGATCTCGGCCATCCTGCTGATGGTGGCCATGTACCTGCCGTCGCCGCTGGCGTTCTCGTCGTTCCCCTCGGTGCTGCTGGTGACCACGCTGTTCCGCCTGGGCATCTCGATCGCCACCACGCGGCTGATCCTGCTGCAGGGCGACGCGGGCCACATCATCCTGACCTTCGGCAACTTCGTGGTCGGCGGCAACCTGGTGGTGGGCCTGGTGGTGTTCCTGATCCTGACCATCGTGCAGTTCGTGGTGATCACCAAGGGCGCCGAGCGCGTGGCCGAAGTGGCGGCGCGTTTCTCGCTGGACGCCATGCCGGGCAAGCAGATGTCGATCGACGGCGACATGCGCGCCGGCACCATCGACATGGACGAGGCCAAGCGCCGCCGCAACATCGTCGAGAAGGAAAGCCAGCTCTACGGCGCCATGGACGGCGCCATGAAGTTCGTCAAGGGCGACGCCATCGCGGGCCTGATCATCGTGGCCGTGAACCTGCTGGGCGGCATCGTCATCGGCACCATGCAGCGCGGCATGACCGCGGCCGACGCGGCCAAGACGTACTCGGTGCTGACCATCGGCGACGGCCTGATCGCGCAGATCCCGGCGCTGTTCATCGCCATCTGCGCCGGCATGATCGTCACGCGCGTGCAGACCGGCGACGAGCCCTCCAACGTGGGCAAGGACATCGGCGCGCAGGTGCTGGGCCAGCCGCGCGCGCTGCTCATCGCCGCCGCCGTGGCGCTCGGGCTGGGGCTGATCCCGGGCATGCCGCTCACGGTGTTCGGCGTGCTGGCCGCGGTGATCGGCACCATCGGCTTCGTGCTGATGCGCGGCACGCGGCGCGTGGTCGACGAGAAGACCGGCGAGGTGACCGAGGTGCCCGCGCTGCAGCCGGCCGGCGAGAAGCGCGCCAAGCCCAAGACCGACGGCAGCGAGGAGTTCGCGCCCACCGTGCCGCTGCTGATGGACGTGGCCTCGGCGCTGCAGACCAGCTTCGACGCCGAGGTGCTCAACGAGGAGCTGCTGAAGATCCGCCGCGCGCTGTACTTCGACCTGGGCGTGCCGTTCCCCGGCATCCAGCTGCGCTTCAACGACGCGCTGCCGGTGGAGAGCTACAACATCCTGCTGTCCGAGGTGCCGGTGTCGCAGGGGCGCCTGCGCCCCGGCTACCTGCTGGTGCGCGAGACGACGCAGAACCTCGACGCGCTGCAGGTGCCGCACGAGGCCGACCGCAAGTTCCTGCCGCACATTCCCACCATCTGGGTGGCGGGCGCGCAGCGCGAGACGCTCACGCGCGCGGGCATTCCGTTCATGGACCCGAGCCAGGTGCTCACGTACCATCTGGCCTTCGTGCTCAAGAAGTACTCGGCCGACTTCATCGGCATCCAGGAGACGCGCTTCCTGCTGGGCGCGATGGAAGGGCGCTTCCCCGACCTGGTGAAGGAGTCGACGCGGGTGCTGCCGATCCAGAAGATCGCGGAAATCCTGCAGCGGCTGGTGTCCGAAGACATCTCGGTGCGCAACCTGCGCGCCATTCTCGAGTCGCTGATCGAATGGGGCCAGAAGGAGAAGGACTCGGTGCTGCTGACCGAGTACGTGCGCTCCACGCTCAAGCGGCACATCAGCTACAAGTATTCGAGTGGGCAGAACGTGCTGCCCGCCTACCTGCTGGCGCCCAACATCGAGGACACCGTGCGCGGCGCGGTGCGCCAGACCTCGGCGGGCAGCTACCTCTCGCTGGACCCCGCGGTCAGCAAGAAGCTGGTGGACAACATCAAGCGCGCGGTGGGCGACCTGTCGGCCAGCACGCAGCGCCCGGTGCTGCTGACCTCCATGGACATCCGGCGCTACATGCGCAAGATGATCGAGCAGGACCTGTATGAGCTGCCGGTGCTCAGCTACCAGGAGCTGACGCAGGAAATCAACATCCAGCCCCTGGCGAGAATCGACCTGTGAGCGCGCGGGACAACTTCGACCTCGATCCGCTGGAGCTGCGCGTGCTCAGCGGGTGCCATGCGGGCGCGCACGTGGAAGTGGCCGACGGCATGACCGTCGGCCGCGACGAGTCGGCCGACATCGTGCTGAGCGACCTCGATCCGGCGCTGGGCACGGCGCTGCTCTCGCTGGCGTCCGACGGGCGCTGGTCGCTGGGCGGCGACGTCCAGGGCGTGCCGGCGCGCGCCGGCGCGGTGCGGCGCATCGGCGGGTTGTCGCTGAGCGTCAGCGCGGCGCGCGCGGCCTGGCCGGTGGTGGCTGCGGACGAAGACGAGGTGGCGTCGGTGGTACCCGTGGCACCGATGGCACCGACGTCAGAAACGCGGCCGGTGGCGGTTGCGGCCTCGGCCGCCCCCGCGCTTGCCCCGGTCGCCGTGAATCCCCCGCGCGCCGAAGGCCGCTTCCAGAAGCTGGCGCGCTCGCCGCTGGGCATTGCCGCCGCCGTGCTGGCCGTGGCGCTGGTGGGCCTCGCGGTGTCGCTCGGCAGCGCCTCGCGGCCCGCGCCCGCGGCCTCCTTGCCGGCATCGGCCGAACCCCGCACCGCCGCCGCGCAACAGCAACTCATCAAGGACGTGAACCTCGCGGTCGCGCGCGTCGACCCGGCGCTGCGCCTGCAGGTCACGCCGATGCCCGACGGCCGCGTGAGCGTCGCGGGCTGGGTCGGCTCCAGCGCCGAATGGGACCGCATCGCCGACGCGCTCGGCGGCCTGCGCCCCATGCCCGTGATGCGGGTGCGCGAGATCGGCGACCTGCGCGACGAACTGCGCAGCCGCCTCGGCCCGCAGATGCGCCCGCTCGAATTCGAAGGCGCCGGCAGCGGCGCGCTGCGCGTGAAGGGGCTGGCCCTGAGCCCCGCCGACCGCGAGCGCCTGCTGGCGGACCTGCGCGCGATGATGCCCGCCGGCGTGGAACTGCTCGACGGCCTGGAGCTGGCCGACCGCCAGGCCCCGGCCTTTGCCGGCATGCTGCGCGCGGCCGGTTTTTCCGACGCCAATGCGATGTGGGACGGCGACCAGATGGTGGCCAGCCTGCGGCTGTCCACCGCCGACCGCGGCCGCCTGGAGCAGGTGCTCGGGCAGTTCGGCAAGCGTTTTCCGGGGCTGATGTTCACTGTCGACGCACAACCCGCGCCCATTGCCGGCGCACCGCCCGTGTGGGCGCAGGCCGTGCGCGGCGCGCCGGGCGACGCCGTGCCGATGTCGCGCGCGGGCCTGCCGTTCCAGGTGCGCAGCGTGGCCGGCGGCGCCACGCCGGTGGTGCAGCTGGACGACGGCACGCGCCTGCTCGTCGGCGGCAGCATCGGCAACTGGCGGCTGGCCGCGGTCGAGCCCGACTACCTGGTGTTCGACGGCCCGCGCCGCGTCGCCGTGCTGCGCTGAGGCCCGGTCGGTCTCCTCGATCTGCTTGCCCTCGCCACCGAATTCCACTTTCGCATCGTCACCCTGAACCGGAGCCCCGCTTCCTCATGCCAGACACCCTTCCTACCATCGGCCGCATTCCCTTGCCGTCCGCGCGCACCGAGGCGGCCGCCGAGCCGCTGAGCGACCTGCAGGCCGGCTTGCAGGGGCCCGACGGGCTGCGGGTGCGCACCGAGGCGACCGACCGGCTGATCGTGCTGGAGCGCAGCCTGCGCCAGGCGATGGCGGCGGGCAGCACGCCCGACGAATTCAGCTCGCTGGTGGCGGCCACCGACGCCTGCGTGGCCGCGCGCGAGGTGCTGGAGCGCTACGCGCTGGAAGCCGCGCTGTCGGCGCCGGCACCGTTGCAGCGCTGAGCCGGCCGGCATATTCTTCGACCGGCCGCATTTTTTCGATCAGTCCACCGCTTCCCTTCTTTTTTCTTCCTCAACCATCCTTTGCGAGGTTTTCCATGGCCATCTCTTCCGTCGGCAACAGCGTCACTTTCCAGTCGATCAACAACAGCGTGGCCAACGTCACGCAGCGCGCCGAAGCCAACCTGCAGACGCGCATTGCCGCGATGGGCGACAACCCCACCACGTCCGACCTGCTGGGCCTGCAGCAGGAAGTGCAGCAATGGAACATGTTCACGCAGATCCAGAGCACGCTGGTCAAGGAAGTGGCCGACGCGATGAAGGGCGTGATCCAGAAGGCGGCCTGAGCTCCAGGCCTCCAGACGCAAAAAAGGGCTGCCCGCGGGCAGCCCTTCTTGTTGGTGGAGGCTGCACGCCTGCAGCCACCGAAGCGCCCGCAGCGTTCAGGTCGCGTCGGCGCGCGCGCTGAACTGCAGCGGCGTGTGCAAGGTCACCGCATGGTCGGGTGCCGCGCCCACGCGCAGCGTGAAGCTGTGGTTCGCATGGCTGGTGGCGGGGTCGACCGGCATCGTTTCGCCTTGCAGGCTCGACATCATGCTGAAGCCGGTCTGCTGGTGCGAGATCGTCAGGTGCACGCTGCCGTCCTGCTGCGGCTGCACGTCGTAGCGGGTCTGCACCTGGCCGTCCGCCGGCATGCCAGAACGATTGCCTTCGCCCATGCCCAGCTTCTGCTGCGCCTGCATCTGCGCCAGCGGCGCGAGCGAGCGCTGGTAGGCCACGTTGGTGAGCGCCGTGAGCTGCGCCTGGCCGCCGGGCATCACGGCCAGCAGCGCCTGCAGGCCCTGTTCCTTCGACGCGGGATCGCCGGTCACGGCCAGCGGCTGTCCGCCGATGGCGTAGGTGGCGCGGTTGAAGTCCTTCATGAAGCCTTCGGGCACCTGCGCCTGCGCGGCCAGGCCGGTGGCGTGGGCGCCGGGTGCGCGCTCGGAACCGGTCGGCGGCGCCAGCACGCCGTCGCTGAACTCGCGGGCGGCCGCGCCCATGAGCGTGTGCATGGCGGCGGGGCGGTTGCTCTGCGGGGCGAGCGAGATGTGCACTTCCGCGCCGCGCCGCTCGACGCCGTGGCGGTCCGACTGCACGCCCAGCTCGTCGCGCGCGTCCTGCAGCTGCCGGCGCATGTCGGCCACCTCGTGCTGCAGCGCGACGTTGCCGTGCTGGACGGCCGCCGCGCCGATGCGGTCGATGGCCGCCTGCACGTAGGGCAGGCCGAACTTGTGCACCGAGCGAGCAAGCTCCTTGGCCGAGGCGTTGATGGCGCCGCTTTTCACGGCGCTGTCGATCAGCTTCGCGAAGGGCTTGGCCACCGGCTCCTTGAGCACGCCCTTGTAGACGTGCTCCTGGCGCTTGACCGCGCCGCCTTCGCCGCTGCCGGACTTCAGGCGTTCGGCCAGGCTGCCGAAGAAGTTGGTGGCATGGCCGATGTTGCGGTCGAGCGCGGAAAAAAAGCGCGCCACGGCCTGGCCCGTGCCCTGGTGCGGCTCGGTGCGGAAGTAGGGCGGGCAGCCCACCGACTCGAACTTGACGAAGAGCTCCTGGTCGCCGTTGCCGGCCGCGAGCTTGTCGAACAGCATCGTGCCGCCCTGGCCGGGCAGCATGTTGCGGTAGTCCTCGATGCCGCGCTGGGCGGGCTTGCCGCTGTTGAACAGGCCGCAGATCTGGTGCGTGTCCTGGTGGTCGACGCGCTCGCCGAAGTGGGTGGACATGCGCGAGTCGGCGGTGGGCGCGGCCGCCAGGAATTTGTAGGTCGCGTTGCCAGGGTCCTTCATCACGAAGGAGCCCGAGGTCGTCATGTCGCTGGTGCCGGTGAGCTGGGCGCCGTCGGCGCGGTTGGCGTCCTGCTGCGCGGCCGCGGCCATCATGTACCAGCCGAGCGCGCGCGTGGTGTGCACGCTGCTGTCGACCTGCAGTTGGGCGCCGTTGACGTCGACCGTCAGCGGCGAGCCCGAGGCGTGCTGCGCCGCCGGCTGGGCGCTGAGCGCGCCGGCCAGCCGTTCGCCGGTGGCGACCAGGCCGCGCAGCTCGGTCTCGGTGATCGGCGTGCCTTGCTTCTCGGCGTGGGCCAGCACGCGCGACATCACGGCCTCGTTGGCGGCCAGGCCGCCGGGCACGGGCTGGCGCAGCTGGCTCAGCGTCTGATGGTGGGCCACTTCGAACTTCTTGTCCGAGCGCGGCTCCAGCAGCTTCTCGTTGATGAGCCGCGGAATCTGCAGCACGGCGCGCGTGGCCAGCACCGCACCGCCCACGGCCAGGCCCACGGCCAGCGCCACCGGCGCCAGCACGATGCCGGCGAGCACCTTGGCGGTGGTCTTGAAGAAGCTCTTGGCGCGCTCGGCGTGCACGTTGGCGTCGGCGCGGGCCTGGCCGTTGCCCACGCTGATCTGCCGCCCGGCCAGGCCGCCGGCACCGCCCTGGGCCTGCCCGGCGGGCACGCGCGGCCCTTGGGCTTGCGGCTGCACGCCGCCGAGGCCGGCCTGGGGCTGTATCGCGCCGAGGCCGACGCCGCTGAACGCTGGATTGATGGTGTTCATGACAGCTCCCCGGCTCAGGCGCGCATGTGGAAGGCCATGCCGGCGGGCGGCAGCGCGTCGCTGCCGTCGGGCGTGCCGTTGACGAAGGAGCGCCAGAAGGTGGCGGTGTCGGCAAAGCCGTCGAGCAGCGCGGCCAGCGTGCCGCCGTCGATGGTGCCGATGGCGATGCGCCCGCACAGCGTCACGGCGCCGCTGTCGCGCTGCACGCCCAGCGTGCAGCCGCCGGTGCCGACCCAGAAGTTGTTGGCTTCGAGCAGGGTGCGCGAGATGCGCGCGAACTGCGCCGCGTCGGGCGTGCCCAGCACGGTGAAGAAGACCAGGTCGCTGTCGGCCGTTTCACCGTCGGGCTGCAGGCCGATGGTGTGCTCGTCGACGACGATTTCCTGGGTCGAGAGCAAATCGGCGGGGTCGAGCCCGACATTGGCGGCAAACGCTGTCAACAAGGCTTCGTACGAGGGATTCATGCTGCGCTCCGGGCGGATAGAGAAAGGTGATCGCCCATGAGTAACGACGCCGCGCGGCGGGTTCCCTGTGTTGCATTAAAACTTTTGGATTGCGATTTGACTTGTGCGGCAGGCAGAGTTGCACGATCATCCGGCGCCTTCGCGTCGCGCTTGCACTTGCGCACTTGCGCACTTGCACTCGCGAGCGACCCGCCCACTCAGCCTTCATGCCAGACGATCTCTCCCGCACTGTTTTTTCCGACCTCGGCCGCGCGCTCGGCATCGAGGGGCTGGCACCCGAGGCCGACGGCAGCTGCCGGCTGGTGTTCGACGGCAACCGGCTGGTCGAGATGAACGCTTCTCCCGCCCAGCGGCGGCTGCTGGTGTCGTGCCGCCTTGCGCAGTCGGCGGGCAACAACACCGAAACCCTGCGCCTGCTGATGCGCGCGAGCTACCTGGGCGCGGGCGCGGGCGGCGGCTGGTTTGCGCTGGGGCCGCAAGACCGGCTGTACCTGCACTGCGCCTTTCCGCTGGCCGAGGCCAGCGGCGCGATGCTGCTGCATGCGATCGAACGGCTGCTCGACCACGTGGACACGTGGGAGCGCCGCCTGCAGGAAGGCGCGCTGCAGGACCAGGCCGCGATGGCGCGCATGGCCAGCTTTGTGAACCGGATCTGAGAAAGCCGGGAAGGCGGCGCCCGTAAGCGAGTCAGTCGCCCAGCTTGGCGGTGGCTGCGGCCTTGCCGAAGCGCAGCTCGTTGGCGTCGCCCCGGCGCACGTAGTCCATGTGCGTGGCCATGCGGCGCATGAAGTGGATGCCGAGCCCGCCGGGCTCTCGCTCGTCGATGCTCAACGCCAGGTCGGGTTCGCGCGCATGGGTCGGGTCGAAGGCCGGACCCCAGTCGCGCACCAGCACCTCGAGCCGGTCGGGGGAGGGGGCCTCGACTTCGATCTCCACCAGGCCGCCGGCGCCGCGGTAGGCATGCATGACAAGGTTGGTGAGCCACTCGTCCATCAGCAGTCCGACGGGGCCCGCCGCGCCGGGATGGATGTCGGCGTCATCGCACCAGCCTTCGAGCTGCGCAAGAAAAGTCGACACCGCCTCGGTGTGTGCATCGATCTTCTGCTGCAAGCGATGAGTCTGCGACATTCGGGTAACAATCTGTCAAAATCGTTGAGATTTACTTACATCAACGTCGGCGGGATTGTGGCACGCCCGCGGCGCATTGCACCCAGTGCTTTTCACTGACTGACGTCAAGATTTTCCGCAGAGTGTCCTCCGCCTCCACGCTTTCGCCTGCAGAACCCGAATCATTGTCCGGGGGAGCGAACGACGCCACGCGCGGCAAGAGCGCGGCCGGCCTGTGGGAAGCCGCCGGGCTGTGGGCCTTGTTCCTGGTGCTGGGCATCGCCTGGCTCGCCGGCTCGCTGTGGATCCTCGAGCGCCAGCAGGCGCAGGACCTGCAGCAGCAGCGCCTCGCGCTGACGGTGATGGAGCTCAAGGAAGCGCTCGAGGGCGACCTGGCCCTGGGGCTCGACCTGGTCGGCCATCCGCAGGCGCAGGGCCTGATCGACAACGCGC
This sequence comes from Variovorax sp. OK212, assembly GCF_900112425.1. Classification (GTDB taxonomy): domain Bacteria; phylum Pseudomonadota; class Gammaproteobacteria; order Burkholderiales; family Burkholderiaceae_C; genus Variovorax. Next base: position 144,393 of record NZ_FOLP01000009.1, read on the forward strand.
TGGAGCGCGACCGCGAGCTGCGCTCCATCGACATCGCCGGCACCGACGGCGTCACGCTCTTCAGCACCGACCGCGGCGCGGTCGGCGAACCGCTCGCGGCTTCCGTGTGGGCCGAGGCGCGGCGCGGCGGCGGCGTGCGCCACATCTGGAACGCCGAGGTGGCCGGCGAACCGCTGATCGGCAGCGGGTTGCGCGGGCCCTTCGGCGAGCCGGTCGGCTACGTCGTGAGCGCCTACCGCACCGAATCCACGCCGTGGCCCAGCCTGCGTTCGTGGGGCTTCCTGGCACTCGTCACGCTGGCCACGTTGCTGGCCGGCCTCGGGCTGGCACGCCGCGCGCTGCGCCGCACGCAACCCGAAAACGCACCCGTCGCGCACAGCCTGGCCGCCGCGCAGGCCACGCGCCATCGGCTGGAAGCCTGCCTCGGGCAGATCGACGAGCACGAGGTGGCCGAATGAAGGCCGTCGCGCTGTTCCCCGCGGTCGCCAGGCTGCGTGGCCCCGCCGGCCTGCCGGCGCGGCTCGGGCTCATCGCCTTCGTGCTGCTCTGGGTGCTGGCGGTGCTGCTGTCGGCGCGCACGTACACCGTGCTGGCCGACACGCGAGCGGCGGGCGATGCGGTGCGCGCGCGGCTCATGGCGCAGGTGCTGGCGCAACGCGTCGACCGCGCGCTGTCGCTCGGCATTCCTTTGGATCAACTGGTCGGCGTGCCCGAGCTGCTGCAGCAGCGCCTGGCGGCTTATCCGGACGTGCAATCGATCGCCGTGCACGACGCGGCCGGCCGCACGCTGTGGCAGGGCGCGGCGCGCGACAGCCAACTGCTCAAGGCCCGCCTGCCGCTGTTCGCCTTGCCCGAAGTCGCGGCCGACGCGCCATTGGCCGGCGGCGTGGGCACGGTGCGGCTGGTGGTGCGCAGCCCCGACCTGCTCGAATTCATGCGCTCGCTGGTGCTGCCGCTCACGCTCGGTTGTGCGTTCTTCGCGCTGCTGTCGTGGCTGGCCGCGCTGGCGGCCTTCGAAACCTCGCGCCGGTTGCGCGACCGCGCGGTGCGCGCTGCGTCGCGCGACATCGGCGCGGCCCGCTACGACCGCCTGACGACCACGCTGCATCGCCGCGGCTTCGACCTGCGCGTGCAGCAGCTGGCACGCGCGGTGCGCGCCGCGCACGAAACGCTGGTGCGCGCGCGCCGCGTGGTGAGTTCGCTGCGCCGCACCGAGCCGCATCCGGCGCGGCGCGAATGGCTCGACCGCCTGCTGGCCGAAGCCGAGGGCGACGGCCGCTTCGTCGAGTCGGTGGATGCCGCGCCCGCGTTGCGCCGCGTGGTTGCCGCCGACGCGGAGGCCGGCTGGTCGCTCGCCATGCTGGGCTGCGCGGCCGGCGCCGCGCTCACGCTGTGCGCCGCGGCCCGCGCGCCGGGCAGCTTCGTTGCATTCGTCTGGGCCGTCGGGTCGCTGGCCGTGGTGCCGGGCTGGCTGCTGGCGCGCCGCAGCCATGTGCCGGCGGTGCTCGTGCTGAGCGCGGCCGGCGTGCTGCTCACGCTCGCGCCGTGGTTCCAGGTGCTGAACGGCTGGCATGGCGACCTGCTGGTGGCCCTGGGCGCCGGGCTGGCGATGGGCGCGGCGGGTGCCGCGGCGTCCGCGATGCAGCGCACCGCGCGCCAGCGCCCCGACCTGTTGCCGCTGGCGCGCCGCCCCTGGGCCGCGAAGGTGGGCGCGGTGCTCGGGCTGCTGGGCCTGGGGCCCGCGCTGGCCGGCCTGGCCTTGATGGTGGCGCAAGACAACAGCGGCTGGCTGCCGCTCGCGCCGATGTTTCCCGCATTGCTCGCGGTGGCCTGCGTGTGGCGCTGGAACGCGGCGCGCAGCCCGTGGCGCACGCGCACGCGCTCGGGTCCGGCGGGGGCGCAGCAGACCACCGCCCGTACTGGCGTGGTCGCGTTCGGCGTCGGCCTGACGGCGGCCGGCCTGCTGGCCTGCGCCACCGGCGGGGTGGCGGCGGAAGGGGCGGATGACCTGGTGGGCCTGGTCGGCGCGGGCATGCTTGCGGCGGCCGGCTTGCTGGCCGGCCTGTCGAGACCGAGTGGTGCACGCGGCGCACGCGGTGTGCGTGCCACGCGCGCCGTGGCCGTGCTCGGCATCGCCGTCGGCGCGGCCGGCAGTGCGCTCGCGCTGCTGAGTGCCGCCGGCGTTCTGGGCGGCGCGGCCCCGGTCGGACCCAGCGTGCCGATCGTGGCGGCGCGCTCGATGACCGACTGGCTCGCGACCGGCCTTCAATTCACGGCGGTGCCGCTGCTCGCATGGGCGCTGGGCACGGCGTTGCGCAACGGCGGCATGCGCGGCGCATGGCCCGTGTCGCGCGCATGGGTTGCGGCGCTGGCCTCGGCCACCGGCGCACTGGCGGTGGGCGCGCTCATTGCCGCGCAGCCGCTCGGTGTCGAGCTGCTGCGCGAATTCGCGCCGGCCGCGGACCGGCCGGTGGTGCAGGCGAAATCGGAGGCGCGGCCGCGCGCCGTTCCTTCCGGAAAGGCGGCCGGCGATGGCACTTAAGGACAGGATCGGGCTCGTCGTGCTGGCCGGCCTGCTGACGCTGTGCGGCATCTTCGGCGTGGCCACGTGGATGCGCGACGGCCGCCAGCAGGCGCGCTACGACGCGTTGCTGATGCAGGCGCAGACCATCGCGTGGGAACGCGCGCAGACCGAGGCGCTGGCGCAGGCCGACGCCGCCGCGAAGCGGCTGGCCGCCGACCCGGCGCTGCGCGCGGCGGTGCAAGGCCGCGACCGCGAAGCCGCCGGCATGCGGCTCGACATGGAGGCGCAGGCGAAGGGCATGCGCGTCGACGTGCTGGACGCGCGCGGCGCGCTGGTGGCCACCACGGCCACCGGGCTCGACCCGGCGCCGCTCGGGCGCAGCGGCTGGTTTGCCGCGGCGGCCGAAGCAACAGGCAAGGACACCGCCGACGCGGCCGAAGGCGCGGACCGTGCCGACGCATTGCGCGGCCTGAGCCAGATCGACGCCATGCGCTACGCCTGGGTCGCCATTCGCGGCTTCCCCGGCGGCGCGGTGGCGGTCGGCATTGCCGTCGAAGGCCGCCTGGCGCCGCTGGCGGCCAGCCTGGGCGGCGACGTGGCGCTGGTCAACATGCGGGGCCACGAAGTGGCCGCCACCCGCGCGGGGCTGCTGCAGCAGCACGGCATCGTGGTGCCGGTGCGCAGCCGCACGGCCTTCGTGCAGCGCGACGGCGACGGCGACCTGCAGGTGGTCAGCCTGCCGCTGCCCAACCTCGACGGCCGCGAGACCGCGGTGCTGGTCTGGCTGCGCGATGCCGCCGACAGCGTGCGCGCCGAGCGCCGAGCCGACATCGCCTTGACGACCGGGCTCGCGTTCTTCGCCGTGCTGCTGGCCGCGGGCCTGCTGCTGTGGCTGCGCCATGTGACCGAACCGCTGGGCCGCGCCGTGGGCGTGCTGCAGTCGCTGGCCGCCGGCAAGACCGACGCCGCGCTCGACGAAGGCGAGGACGAGGCCGAAGGCGAAGCCGGCGACATGGCACGCGGCATCGGCGCCATCCGCGCCGAACTGCTGAACCTGCAGACCTTGCGCGACGAGCGCATTCGCACGCGCCGCCAGCAGGAGCGGCTCATTCGCGACCAGCTGCGCACGCTGGCCGACAGCCTGGAGCCCGGCTCGCGCGAGGAAATCATCGCCGCGCTGGGCGAGGCACAGGGCGGCGCCGATGCGGCCAATGGCACCGGCACGGCCACCGACGCGGGCAACCAGCTCGCCGACCTGGCGAGCATCCTGGGCCGCATGTCGGGGCTCGTGACCGACCAGCAGAACCAGCTGCTCAAGCTGCTGCGCGACCTGCAGGCCGCGATGGAAACGCAGGCCATGTTCGCGAGCCTGCAGCAGGAGCTGGAGATCGCGCGCCAGATGCAGCTGTCGATCCTGCCGCGCCTGCGGCCCGACGCGGCCAGCGTGGACGTGCGCGCCACCATGATCCCGGCCAAGGAGGTCGGCGGCGACTTCTACGACTACTTCATGGTCGACGACGAGCACCTCGCGGTGGTGGTGGCCGACGTGTCGGGCAAGGGCGTGCCGGCGGCCTTCTTCATGGCCATCTCGCGCACGCTGCTCAAGAGCAACGCCCTGTTCATGCGCACGCCGGGCGCGACCATTGCCGCGCTCAACGAGCAGCTGTGCGCCGACAACGACCAGATGATGTTCGTCACCGTGTTCCTGGGCGTGCTGCACCTGCCCAGCGGCGGCTTCAGCTACGTCAACGCCGGCCACAACCCGCCGCTGCGTTTGCACGGCGGCCAGGTCGAGTACTTTCCGCGCGGCCAGAACATGGCGCTGGCCGTGCTCGAGGGGCAGGACTTCACCGAGGGCAACACCGTGCTCGCGCCGGGCGAGACGCTGCTGCTCTACACCGACGGCGTGACCGAGGCCACCAACCGCGAAGGCGTGCTGATGGGCGAGCAGGCGCTGCGCTCGCTGCTGGCCGAGGCGCATGCCGCCGGCGCCGACCTGCCGCAGGCGGTGGTGCGCGCGGTGCACGCATTCGAGAACGGCGCCGCCCAGTCGGACGACATCACCGTGGTGTCGCTGACCTACAGGGGGCTGAATTGAACGTCGAGCCGGCGCAGGAAGCGCAGCCGCACGCGCGCGGCCTCGCGCACCTCGCCGAGCGCAACGTAGCCTTCGGCGAAGGCGCTGCGCTGCGCGGCGGCGTCGTTGCTGTCGATGAGGCGCTCGTCGCCCGTGTCCACGTGCAGGCCGTGGTCGAGGTCGATCAGTGCGATCTGGCGCTGCACGCCGTCGATCTGCGCGAGCGCCGCCAGATGAAGGCCGCGCCGCAGCATGTTGTGGCGGCTCGTGTGGTTGTGCAGCGAGACCACGGCGGCGCACAGGTGGCGCCCGTGGGAACGCGCCAGCGCCAGGCGCGTGCCCAGCAGCGTGCGCTGCAGGCCCAGCCCGCGCCAGTCGGGATGCACCATGCAGCTCGCCAGGTGCGCCAGCGCGCCGCGCAAGGGCAGCGGCAGGCCCAGGGCGTGGGCGAGGTTGGCGGGGTCGTCGTGCGCGGGCAGGCCGATCATCGCGTAGGCCACCAGCCGCTTGCCGTCGAACATGCCGACGGTTTCGCCGCAGGGCGCGCGGTGGGCGCGCAGGAACGCGGCCTCGTCGTCCTCGCGGATGTAGCAGTCGGGGTGGGAGAGGCCGCCCAGCACCTCGTCGCGCAGCATGGCGATGTCGTCGGCGTCGGCCTCGTTGAGCAGCCGGGCACGCAGCATCGATGCGTGGCGGGCCTGCGCATTCGGCACATCCGGCAGGGTCGCGAACGACGACGACAAGGGCGACGGGGACAACAGGAACTCCTGAAAAGCCGGCTGCCGGCTGCTGTTGGAAATAATGATTTTATGTTACTAATGTCAGCAATAGTTTCTCAAATGCCCTGTTCGAGCTGCCGAGTTGCCGCCCGTACCTGACCTACCTGACCTACCTGACCTTACCGCCCCTGTTGCCGCGCCGATGAGCGATACGACCCTTTCCACCCCACATCCCGCTGCGAGCGACGCCGAGGCCGCGCGCCGCCGCCTGCGGCGCCAGTCGCTGTTGTTCGCCAGCCTCTTCAGCCTGCTGCTGTTCGGCCTGTCGCTGCTGCTGATCGCGTGGCGCGTGGAGCAGGTGCTCGTCACGCTCACGCAGGACCGCACCGACCGCATGGTTCGCCAGCTCGCCGAGGACGGCGAGAACGCGATGCGCCTGGGCCTCACGGTGGGCGACCTCGGTTTTCTGGAAGCGCAGATGGCGCGCCTCGCGCAGCGCGAGCCTTCGCTGCGCATGGCGCGCGTGGCCTCGGCCGACGGCCAGGTGGTGGCGCGCTACGGCGACGCCGCGCTGAAGGACGCGGTGGCCCCGCGCTGGGACGCGCGCCTGCTGGCCGACGCGTCCGCGCCCGTGGCGCCCGGCAAGGAAGCGCGCGAGGCGCCGGTGGCCGAGCGCACCACGCCCACGCATGTGCTGGGCGGCACCGTGCTGCTCGACCCGGCGGGCGTGCCGGCCGCCACGGTGTGGGCCGTGTTCGATCCCACCGCGCTGCGGCGCCAGGCACGCGACGCGGGCCTGACCGTGGTGCTGCGCGCGCTGCCGCTGGTGCTGGTGTCGCTCGCCGTCATCTGGGCGGTGCTCTACCTGTGGGGCTGGCAGACGGTGCGCATGCTGCAGCCGTCGCTGTCTTCGGCGGCGTCTTCTTCCACGCGCGAGCGCGGCGTGCCGCGCTGGGCGCTGGTGCTGCTGCTGGCCGGCGTGCTCGCCGCGCCGCTCGCATTGGTGGGCATCGCGCGCGAAGCCGCGCGGCCCTTCGTCACCACGCAGATCGAAGCCAATGCCGACGCCGTGCTGGCCGCGATGGCCGCGCGCATCGAACGCGCGGTGCAGTACGGCGTGCCGTTGAACGCGCTCAATGGTGTCGATGCGCTGTTCACCGAACAACTCGCGGCGGCGCCCGAACTGTCGGGGCTGTCACTGCGCGACGCGAGCGGGCAGAAGGTGGCGCAGGCCGGTGGCACCGGCAGCGGCACGGCGGCAAGCGATGCCGGCGGCGTGCTCGAGCGCACCCGGGCGCTGGCCGGCACCGACGCCCGCATGGTCGTGAGCTACCCCGCCGACTACGTGGACCGCACCCTGGGCGCGATGCTGGTGGACCTGTTCCTGGCGCTGGTGATTTCCGCCGTGCTGATGCGCGAGCTCACGCGCGGCCTGTGGCGCCGTTCGCTGTTGCATCCGCTGATGGAGTACCGCGCCGCGCGCGGCTGGCAGCGTTTCGCGGCGCGCGTGCGCCGCCGCCGCGGGCACGAAGCCGGCTCCGGCGCGGAAGGCACCGCGGCCGCAGCGGCGCAGCGTGCGCGCGCGCTGCTGGGCTGGACCTCGGCATCGGATGTGGCCACGGGCACGGCAGCGACCGTCTCGCCGGCCGCCGCCGACTGGGGCGTGCAGATGACGCGCCTGCGCCTCGCGGTGTTCCTGGTCGCGCTGTCCGAAGAGTTGCTGCGGCCCTTCTTCACGGTGCTGGCCAGCGAGATGGCCGGGCCCGGCAGCGGCTGGTCGCCCGAGATGCTGGCCGGCATTCCGGTGGCGGCCTTCATGGCCACCTTCGCCGCCGCGCAGCCGATGGGGCCGTGGATCGCGCGGCGCTTCGACATCCGCCTGAGCCTGATGCTCGCGGCCATCGCCGGTGCCGGCGCGCTCGCGGCGTCCGCGTGGGTGCACGAGGCCTCGCTGCTGGTGCTGCTGCGCGCCATCGGCGGCGCGGCCTACGGCCTGGCGCTGATCCTGGCGCAGACCGCCGTGGTGCGCTTCACGCCGCAGGCGCAGCGCGCGCGCGGGCTGACCGAGGTGGCCACGGCCATCGTGGCCGCCGGCATCGTCGGGCCGCCGTTCGGCGGCATGATCGCCGGCCGCGTGGGCGACTCCTTCGGCATGGTGGCGTGCGCGCTGGCCATGCTGCTGGCCTTTGCCGCGCTGCTGCGGCTGCGGCTGCCGACGGTGGCGGTCAACCCGCCGGCCGCGGGCTCGGCCGCCGCGCGCGGCGGCTGGCGCGGCTACGCGGCGGTGCTGCGCGAGCCGCGCGCCATGACCATCATCCTCGGCTCCGCCGTGCCGGCGCGGCTGGTGGCGGTGATGGTGCTGTCGATCGTCGTGCCGCTGTACATGCACGACATCGGCCAGCCGCCCGCGGTGGCGGGGCGTGTGTTGCTGCTGTACTTCCTTTGCTACGCGATGACGGCGTCGCTCATGGCGCACTGGTCCGACGCGGCCGGCGAGCGCCGGCGCTTCATCGTGGCCGGCTGCGTGATCGCCGGCGCCGCCTGCCTCGCGGTGCCGCTGCTCGGCGGCCTGTGGGGCATGGCCGCCTGTTGCGCGCTGCTGGGCGCGGGGCAGGCCACGCAGTCGCCGTCGCAGATCGCCATGGTCACCGAGGTCTTCGAGAAGAAGCCGCCGCAGCAGCGGCTCGCGACGCCGGAGCAGGCGATTGCCGCCTACCGGCTGATCGAGCGGCTGGGCAGCGTGGCCGCGCCGTTCGTGACCGCGCTGGCCATTCTCTGGGCGGGCCTGGCGGGCGCGCTCAGCGTGGTCGGGCTGGCGGTGGCGCTGGCCGGCGCGGCCGTGTGGTTCGGCCTGCGGCCGGTGGCCACGCGCGCGGCGGTGCCGGGAGCGGCCGCATGACACGCTCTTTGCCGCGTTCTTTCCGTGTTCGATCCGTTCGACCCTTTTCTTCGCTGGGAGGCACTGCCGTGTCCCGACATGACACCCCGATGACCATCGCGCGCCGAGCCGTGCGCACCCTCGCGTGCGGTTTGCTGCCGCCGGTGCTGGCCGGCCTGGCACTCACGGCGGCGGCGCAGCCGGCCGCCACGCCCGGCGCCGCTTCAGCCGCCGCAGCCGCCGCGAAAGGCGCGGCCGGCCCGGTCACCATCGCCATGGTGATCCCGCGCGACGAGCAGAGCATCGAGACCGGCTTCAAGGCCTACCTGCAGCGCAACGGCCTGCAGGTGCGCTACGTGCCGATCCGTGCCAGCGAACGCCCCGAAGACGCTGTCGCCTTGCGCCGCCAGGTGCGCGACGCCAAGGCCGACCTGATCTACGTGTGGGGCACGCCCACCGCGCTGTCCTTGGCGGGGCGCTTCGACGCGAAGGGCGACGACGCGATCCGCGACACGCCGATCGTCTTCACCTCGGTCACTGACGCGGTGGGCGCCGGGCTGCTGCCGTCGCTGGAAAAACCAGGTCGCAACGTCACGGGCGTGGGCCACGTCGCGCCGCTCACGGTGCAGCTCAACGCGATTCGTGCGTACCGGCCGTTCAAGCGGCTGGGCTACCTGCACAACCCGGCGGAGCCCAACTCGCGCCAGATCCGCGAGCAGCTCGGCGAACTCGCGCGCATCCAGGGCTTCGAGATCGTCGACGCCACCGTGCCGCTGCTGCCCACCGGCGCGCCCGACCCGGCGCCGCTGCAGCCGCTGATTGCCGACCTGGCCAAGCGCGGCGCGGACTTTCTCTACATCGGCCCGAGCACCTTCCTGGCCTTCACGCACCGCGACGTGGTGACGCAGGCGGCCATCGACGCGCACCTGCCGACCTTCTGCGCCACCGAGAGCGTGGTGCGCCAGTCGGGTTGCATGTTCGGCCTGTTCTCCAACGGCGCCAACGTCGGGCGCTTCGCGGCATGGAAGGCCATGCAGGTGCTGGTCGAGAAGAAGCCCGCGGCCGAGGTGCCGGCGTCGACGCTGCAGCGTTTCTCGCTGCTGGTGAACATGCGCACCGTGCAGTCGCTCGGCCTCTATCCGCCGATGCTGCTGCTCAACGTGGCCGAGGTGATCAACGTGCCGAAGACCGCGCAGGCCGATGCCGGCGCGCCGGGCGCGAAGTGATGGGCCACGATGGGCGATGCGCGCGACCGTGCCGCTTCCTTCAGTCGCCGGCCAGCTTCTTCTGCAGGTTGAGCCAGGGCGTCTCGTACCAGCCCTGGCGCAGCCAGAACGCGGTGCCGGACTCGTTCTCGCGCAGCACGAAGATGTTGCACTTCACGATGCCGGCGGCGGCCAGCCGCTCGAGGCAGTGATCGACCAGCTGGCGGCCGATGCCGCCGCCGCGCCATTCGCGGTCGACCGACAGGTGGTGCAGCGCGCCGCGCCGGCCGTCGTGGCCGCACAGCACCGAGCCGATCATGCGGCCCTCGGGCGTGCGCGCCACCGCGCTGAAGCCGGGGTTGCGCGCCAGGAACACCTCCACCGCCTGCGCCTCGTCCGACTCGTTCAGGCCCATGCCCTCGGTGCGTTGCCACAGCGCAAAGGCCTCGGCGTGGTCGGCGGGAACGAAGGGGCGGATCTGGACGGTCATGGCGTGGCGGCGGAAGAAAAAACAAAAGTCTGCGAAGGCGAAAAGGCCGCCGATTCTGGAGGCCGCGCCGGGCCCGGTCAATCGCGACGCCCACCTACAATCGCTCGCCTGGCCGCCGGCCGGACGACTTCTTTCACCGCTTCCTCGGACTCTCACCCATGAACATCGAACAGGAAACCCGTGGCGACGTGCTCGTGGTGCGTCTTGCCGGCCGTCTCGACAGCAGCAGCGCCCCCGAACTCGAACGGATGCTGCTCGAGCAATTCACCGCCGGCCTCAAGCGCCTGGTGTTCGACTTCTCCGCGCTGGACTACGTCAGCTCGGCCGGCCTGCGCGTGATCCTGCTGGCCGGCAAGAAGCTGCGCGCGGCGCAGGGCAAGCTGGCCCTGGTGGGCCTGCGCGACATGGTGCGCGAAGTGTTCGAGATGAGCGGTTTCCTCACGCTCTTCGCCGTCACCGACACGGTGGACGAGGGCGTCGCGAAGGTCTGAAGGGGCCGTGCCCGCAACGCCTTTGCGAAGCCTTCCTTGAAGCGCGCTGTCGGCCAAACCCCACTGGGCAATGTAAAGAACGTGCGAGTACCGCACGGCTGAAGACATGATTGGACGATGAACAAGACAGAGGTCATGGCCACGTCGATCGACATGGCGCGCAACGGCCTGGGAATGACGCCGGGCGATGCATTCGACTACATCGCCGGGCTCATCGGCGCACAGGATCCCGCGAGCGAGCTGTACGACAGGGAAGTGGAACAGTTGCTGCGGCTGGCCGCCTGCCTCTGGACCTTGCGGCGCGATCTGGTTGCCCCGGGCGCCTGACTCTTGTTCGGCGGCGGCAACTGCCGCGGGAAGAGATACAGCGCCCGCAAGCCGGTCTTGTCGAGGCGCTATCTGCGGGCTTGCGCCTCAGCGAGGTCGTGCTGCTGGCCTTGCTGCAGTTTCGCCTCGTCGGCGTTCCGGTTGTAGACACAGGCACCGTAGACCAGCGCCACCAGCGCAAGCGCGACCGGCACCAGCACGAGCCGCTGCACGAGTGAGCGTTCCCGTGCTTCGGGGTCCTTGCGCTGTCGTGTGTCCGTTTTCAACTTCGCTCCTTTGAAACTGGCCTGCCTTGGCGTGAGGCGAGCTGCAGAGCCTATGCAGGAGCGCCGGGAGCACCTATACGCCGTTCGGCCCCTTTCGAGTCCGCACGACGGCGTGGTCAATGCGCAAGGCGATGTGCGGACGGTTCAGGGCTGAGCGGGCATGCGATCCGAGCGCAGGGGCTGCCGGAAATGGCCGATGCCGCACGGGGCCTCGAAGCACCGTTCGAAACCCAGTGTAGGCCTTGTTTTTCGATGGCGCACCTTGTCTTTGGCACTAGAGCGCCCAGGGTACTTGGCTGCTTGTGCCCGCCATGCAAGCGTCCACGCGGCGGGCCGAGCCCACGCGTTCGCGCGAACGAGATGGCGTCAGTTGGCGCAGCGCGCCTCCAGCGCATCCAGGAACGACCGGTCCCAGCGTCCTTCCTTCATCGCCTGGATGGTCCGGGCCTCCGTCTCCAGGTGCGCGCGGGCCTTCTCGATCAGCAACTGGGCCTCGTCGCGCGGGAACGCCATCAGCCCGTCCTGGTCGCCCACGACGATGTCGCCCGGGTTCACCACCATGCCGCCCACCGACACCGGCACGTTGATCTCGCCGGGGCCGTCCTTGTACGGGCCGCGATGGTTCACGCCGCGCGCATACACCGGGTAGTCGCGCGCGCGGATCTCGGCCACGTCGCGGATGGCGCCGTCGAGCACCACGCCCACGGTGCCGATGGTCGCGGCATAGAACGACAGGATGCCGCCGATCACCGCGTTGGTCACGTCGCCGCCCGCGTCGATCACCAGCACGTCGCCGGGCCGGCAGAACTCGAAGGCCCGCATCATCGTGAAGTTGTCGCCGCCGCGCGTCTTCACTGTCACGGCCGTGCCCGCCATGGTCCCGGGGCCGGGGCGGTGGTAGGGCAGCAGGCCCACGCTGCCGATGTTGCGGTGCATGTTGTCGCTGAGCGCGGCCACCGGAATGTCGTGCAGCGCGGCGATGATCTCGGCCGCCACCTGCGGGGCCGACGGGTTCTTGCGAATGGCTTTGTAGGGCATGGGGTCGTCCTTGCGAATCGGGTGGTGCGCGGTCAGCGCAATGCGGCCACGGCGCGCGCGATGCGCTTGCAGCCTTCTTCCAGCGTCTCGATCGACGTGGCAATGGAAAGACGGAAGTACGGCGACAGCCCGTACGCGGTGCCTGCCACCAGGGCCACGCCTTCGCTTTCGAGCAGGTACATCACCACGTCGCCGTCTTGCGCCAGGTGCTTGCCTTCGGGCGTGGTCTTGCCGATGAGGCCGCCGCAGTTGACGTACAGGTAGAACGCGCCCGGCGGCGTGGCGCAGCTCAGGCCCGCAATGCCGTTGATGAGCGCCAGCGTGCGGTCGCGCCGCTGCTTGTACACGGCCACGCTCTCGGCCACGAAGCCCTGGTCGCCGTTCAGCGCCGCCGCCGCGGCCGCCTGGCTCACCGAGCAGCAGTTGCCGGTGGACTGCGACAGCAGCGTGTCGAGTGCCTTGATGAGGTCCACCGGCCCGGCCGCATAGCCGATGCGCCAGCCCGTCATGGCATAGGTCTTGGAGACGCCGTTCACCAGCAGCGTGCGCTCGCGCAGGCCGGGTGCCACCGCGAGGATGTGCGGCGTGGCCTCGCCGTCGAAGCGGATGTGCTCGTAGATCTCGTCGGTCATCACCATCACGTGCGCGTGGCGCTCCAGCACCTCGGCCAGCGCGCGGTACTCGGCCGCGGTGTAGCTCGCGCCGGTCGGGTTGCTCGGCGAGTTCAGCAGCAGCCAGCGCGTGCGCGGCGTGATGGCCGCCTCGAGTTGCGCGGGCGTCAGCTTGAAGCCGTGCGACTCGGGGCAGGCCACGGTGACGGGCGTGCCTTCGCAGGCCAGCACCATGTCGGGGTACGACACCCAGTACGGCGCGGGAATGATCACCTCGTCGCCCGGCTCCAGCGTGATCGCGAAGGCGTTGTAGATCGCGCTCTTCGCGCCGCTGGTGGCAATGATCTCGTTCATTGCGTAGCGCAGCCCGTTCTCGCGCTCGAGCTTGGCGACGATGGCTTCGCGCAGCTCCACCGTGCCGGCCATCAGCGTATAGCGCGTGGCGCCGCGCTCGATGGCGGCGGCCGCGGCCTGGCGGATGTGGGGCGGCGTGTCGAAGTCGGGCTCGCCCACCACGAGGTTGACGATCGACTTGCCCTGCCTGCGCAGTTCGTTGGCGCGGTCGGCGGCCGAGGTGCTGGGCGAGGGCTTGATGCGCCGCACGCGGGCGGCAATGCGGGACGTGGTCACATGGCTTCCTGGTCTGGAGATGGCATGGACCGAACGGTACGCACATCGAACCGGCGAGGCCAAGACGGTTTTGCACTGGTCGTATAGGCGCAGCTTATGGTGAGCCCCGATACCGGCTGCGCAGGCGCGGTGCTAGGCTTGGGTTTTGCTTGGGGACAAGGCGTGAACCTGCGACGCCTCAAATATTTCGTGAAGATCGTGGACATCGGCAGCCTCACGCAGGCCGCCGAAGTCCTTTTCATTGCACAGCCCGCGCTCAGCCAGCAACTGGCCACGCTCGAGGGCGAGGTGCGCCAGCAATTGCTGGTGCGCACCAAGCGCGGCGTGACGCCCACCGAAGCCGGCAAGGTGCTCTACCGCCACGCGCAGATCATCCTGCGCCAGTGCGAGCAGGCCCGTGTCGACATGGAGGCCGCCGGTGAAGGGCTCTCGGGGCAGGTGTCGGTGGGCCTTGCGCCGGGCACGGCGGCTTCTGCGCTGTCGTTGCCGCTGCTGCGCACCGTGCGCGCGCGGCACCCGGGCATCCTGCTGTACCTGAACGAGAACTACGGCACCACGCTGAGCGAGCTCATCATGAACGGCCGCATGGACCTGGCCGTGCTGTACGGCGACAAGGCCATTCACGGCCTCACGTTCCTGCCGCTGCTCAAGGAGCCGCTGTTCCTGGTCGGCCCGGCGTCCATGCCGGCGCCTTCGCAGCCCGTGAAGCTGACCGACCTGCGCGACATCGAGCTCCTGCTGCCGCGGCCGTACAACGTGGTGCGCAAGCTGGTCGATTCGGCCTTCGTGCGCGCGGGCATGGTGCCGCGCGTGGTGGCCGAGATCGAATCCGCCTTCACGCTGACCGCCGCCATTGCCGACGGGCTGGGCGCCACCATCCTGCCCGCGTCAATGGCGCGCGAGGTGGTCGCGAGCTGCGGCGCCTGGCAATTCCCCATCGTCGACCCGGTCATCGAGGCGCCGCTGGCGCTGTGCCAGTCCGACCACCTGCCGCTGTCGGAGCCCGCGCAGGCCGTGAAGGACATCCTGCTCGAGCTCGTGGTCGATCTGGCCGGCACCGTGGCGTCGACGCCCGAACCCGAGCTGACCGCGCTGTCCTGAGGCGCCTTGGCGGGGCGCCAGCGGGGCATTGGCGCGGCGTCATAAGCCGCCCTTATCCCGGCACAGCCAATCCGTCTTGGGCTTTGTGCCCTTGGCCCGCTACCTTTCATGCATGCCGTCACGCGTTCGCGGAGCGCGTCGGCCACCTACAGCCCGGCATGAAGCAGGAACAGATCAAGACGCTCATCGACGCTTTGGCCGCATCGGACCTGGCGGAACTGGAGTTCAGCGAGAACGGCAGCAGCTTGCGGCTGGTGAAGCTGTCGGCGCTCGGGGCCGCGCCCGCCGCGCGGCGGTCGTCCGTTGCACGCAAGGCGCTGGCGGGAGCCATCGAAGAGGCAGCGGCACCCACGGCCGCCAGCGCCGACTGCCTCGCCCCGCTGCACGGCGTGGTGCACCTGCAGCCCGCACCGGGCGAGCCGCCCTTCGTGCAGCCGGGCCAGGCCGTCGAGGCCGGCCAGTTGCTGTGCGTGATCGAGGCCATGAAGATGTTCAACGAAGTCCGCGCCGACCACGCGGGCACCGTGCGGCAGGTGCTCGCGCACTCGGGCCAGGAAGTGGAAGCAGGGCAGCCCCTGTTCCGCTTCGAATGAGAAGGGCCGCGCCATGTTCGACACCGTGCTCATTGCCAACCGCGGCGAGATCGCCCTGCGCATCCAGCGCGCCTGCCGCGGCCTCGGCCTGCGCACCGTGGTCGTGCACTCCGAGGCCGACCGCGACGCCGTGTACGTCGCGCAGGCCGACCAGGCGCTGTGCATCGGGCCGGCCGCGCCGGGCCTGAGCTACCTGAACCAGTCCGCCGTGCTGTTCGCCGCCGAGGTGAGCGGGGCGCAGGCGGTCCACCCCGGCTACGGCTTCCTGTCGGAGAACGCGGGCTTTGCCGCGCGCTGCGAGGAGGCCGGTCTCGTCTTCATCGGCCCCAGCGCCGCGTGCATCCGCACCATGGGCGACAAGGTGTCGGCCAAGCGCGCCATGCGCAAGGCCGGCGTGCCCTGCGTGCCCGGGCCCGACGAGCCGCTGCCCGCCGACCCGGCCGCCGTGCTTGCGCTGGCCCGCGGCATCGGCTACCCGGTGATCGTGAAGGCCGCGGGCGGCGGCGGCGGGCGCGGCATGCGCGTGGTGCACGAGGAAGCCGCGCTGCTCGACGCCATGGCCCTCACGCGCGAGGAAGCGCGCCAGGCCTTCGGCAACCCCGAGGTCTACATCGAGAAGTTCCTGCTGCACCCGCGCCATGTCGAGATCCAGGTGCTGGCCGACAGCCACGGCCACGCCGTGTGGCTGGGCAGCCGCGACTGTTCGCTGCAGCGGCGCCACCAAAAGGTGATCGAGGAGGCGCCGGCGCCCGGCATCGACGAGGCGCTGATGGCCGAGGTGGGCGAGCGCTGCGCCGCCGCGTGCCGGCAGATCGGCTACTGCGGCGTCGGCACCTTCGAGTTTCTGTACGAGAAGGGCGCCTTCTATTTCATCGAGATGAACACGCGGCTGCAGGTGGAGCACCCGGTGACCGAGATGACCGCCGGCATCGACATCGTGCAGCAGCAGCTGCGCATGGCGCGCGGCGAGCGCCTGTCGTTCGCGCAGGCCGATGTGCGCTGCCAGGGCCACGCCATCGAGTGCCGCATCAACGCCGAGGACCCCGACACCTTCGCGCCCGCGCCGGGCCGCATCACCGGCTGGCAGGTGCCCGGCGGCTTCGGCGTGCGCGTCGACTCGCATGCGGGCACGGGCTACCGCGTGCCGCCGTACTACGACTCGATGATCGCCAAGCTCATCGTGCACGGCGACAGCCGCGCCGACGCGCTCGACCGCATGCGCCTGGCGCTGGCCGAGACGCGCGTGGAGGGCATTGCCACCAACGTGGCGCTGCACCGCGCGCTGCTGCGCGACGAGGGCTTCGCGGCCGGCGGCGTCGACATCCATCACCTCGAACGCTGGCTGCAGCAAAGGAGCGCGGCGTGAGCGCACAGACACCTTCCACCTCGCCGTTGACTTCGCCGTTGAACTCGCCGCTGAGCTCGCTGTCCGGCGATCCTTCCACCAGCCTGCTGGGCACCACCGCGCTGCTGTTCGAGGCGCCCGGCGACATGAGCCTGCCGTCGCAGCAGCGCATCTGGGCGCTGGCGCACGAGGCCGAGAGCTGGCCCGAGGTGCGCGAGGCCGTGCCCGGCATGAACAACCTGATGCTCACCTTCACGCGCGCGCCGCGCCAGCTCGACGCCCTGCGCACGCGCCTGTGCGACGCATGGCGCGCCGCCACCGCGCTGCCGCGCGAGGGCCGCGTGGTCGAGCTGCCCGTGGTCTACGGCGGCGAGGGCGGCCCGCACATGGCCGATGTGGTGGCGCACACGGGCCTGAGCGTGGAGGCCATCGTCGAGCTGCACAGCGCGCCGCTCTACCCGGTGTACGCGCTGGGCAGCCACCCCGGCTACTGCTACCTGGGCGGCATGGACCCGCGCATTGCCACGCCGCGGCGCAAGGTGCCGGTGCTGAGCATCCCGGGCGGCGCGGTGTCGATCGGCGGCGCGCAGACCGGCGTGTCGGCCTCCGCCGGGCCCAGCGGCTGGAACACCATCGGCAGCACCTCGATGGTGTTCTTCGACCCGGCGCAAGACCCGCCCGCGATGCTGCAGCCGGGCGACCTCATTCGTTTTCGCGTGGAGGGCATCGTCCGATGATCGAAATACTCTCGTCGGCGGCGCTGGCCACCGTGCAGGACCTGGGGCGCACCGGCAGCCTGCGCTGGGGCGTGGGCACCTCGGGCGCCATGGACAACCTGGCGCTGGCCGCCGGCAACCTGCTGCTGGGCAACGCGCTGGGCGCGGCGGGCCTCGAGGTGCCGGTGTTCCCGTTCAGGCTTCGCTTCGCCGAAGACTGCGCCTTCGCGCTCACGGGCGCCGACTGCGCATCGCGGCTCGACGACCAGCCGCTGCTGCCCTGGTGGGTGCACCAGGCGCGGGCCGGCCAGGTGCTCACGCTGGGCTTGCCGCAAGGCGGTGCGCACCGCGGCAGCCGCGCCGTGCTGTGCGTGGCCGGCGGCATCGACGTGCCCGAGGTGCTGGGCTCGCGCAGCACCCAGTTGCGCGGCGCCTTCGGTGGCCACGAGGGGCGGGCGCTGCGCCGCGGCGACGTGCTTCGCGCCGCCGCCCCGGGCCAGCCCTGCCGCACCGGCTTCGGCCTGGTGCCGCCCGTGCTCGCGCTGCCGCTGCAGCGCGACGGCGTGGCGGCCGTGCGCGTGCTGCCCGCGGCCGAGTACCTGGCCTTCGAGCCGGCCTCGCGCGAGGCCTTCTGGGCCGGCGAATGGAAGATCACCCCGCAGAGCGACCGCTACGGCTACCGGCTCGACGGCGAGGCGCTGCGGCCGCTCGCGCCGATGGAGCTGCGCTCGCACGGCATCGTGCCCGGCGTGATCCAGGTGCCGCACAGCGGGCAGCCGATCATCCAGATGCGCGACGCGCAGCCTTCGGGCGGCTACCCGAAGTTCGGCACCGTGATCGAGGCCGACATGTGGCGGCTCGGCCAGGCGCCCATCGGCAGCCGCATGCGCTTCGTCGAAACCACCTGGGACGAGGCGTTGGACGCGCTGGAAGAAGTGCGCGGCTGGCTCGACAAGGTGGCGCGCATGGTGGCGCTGCACCGCGGTGCGCCCGTGAACGCCGCTGCGGCAAGGCACTGACATGCAGGACACCGCATTGCGCGCCCCGCAGCTCGCCGCCTGGCTCGCGGGCACCGACATCGGCCTGCTCGAACTGCGAACGCCGCAGGGCACGCTGCGCCTCGGCCGGCAGGGTGACGATGTCGTGGTGCTGCCCGAAGCGCTTGCCGAAACCGAAGCGCTGGTGGTCCACGCCCCGTCGCTCGGCGTGTTCCTGCACAGCCACCCGCTGGCCACCGCACCGCTGGTGCGCGCTGGCCAGAGAGCGGAAGCCGGCCAGACCCTCGGCCTGCTGAAGATCGGCCCGCTGCTGCTGCCGGTGACGGCGCCGCAGCCGGGCATCGTCGAACGCATCTGCGTGGACGACGCCACCGCCGTCGGCTACGGCACGCCGCTGTTCGAACTGCATCCCCTCTGACCCACGAAGCAAGGAACCGCCATGGACATCGACCTGAACGCAGACCTCGGCGAAGGCTTCGGCCCCTGGCGCATGGGCGAGGACGAAGCGCTGCTGGACATCGTTTCCTCCGCCAACGTGGCCTGCGGCTTCCATGCGGGCGACCCGGTCATCATGGACCGCACGGTGCGCCTGGCGCATGCGCGCGGCGTCGACGTCGGCGCGCATGTGGGCTTTCCCGACCTCGTGGGCTTCGGGCGCCGGCCGATGCAGATCGAGACGAAAGAGCTGGTGTCCTATGTGCTCTACCAGCTCAGCGCGCTCGACGGCATGGCGCGCACCGCCGGCCACCGCATGACGCACATGAGCTTTCACGGCGCGCTCGGCAACATGGCCGCGGCCGACGCCGCGCTGGCCGATCCGCTGGTGCGCGCCGTGGCCGACTTCGACCCCTCGCTCACCGTCAGCACCTCCGCCAGCCGCGCCATCGAAGGGGCGGCCGAGCGCTGCGGCCTGCGCGTGCGCACCACCTTCCTGGCCGACCGCGCCTGCGGCGACGACGGCCTGCTGGTGCCGCGCAAGCTGCCCGACGCCGTCATCCACGACCGCGACACCGTGCTGGCCCGCGTGCGCCAACTGCTCGAAGACGGCAGCGTCACCAGCTACACCGGCAAGAAGATCCCGATGCGCGTGCATTCGATCCTGCTGCACGGCGACACGCCCGGCGCGGTGGCGCTGGCCCGCGCCGTGCGCGAGGTGGTCGAGCAGGCCGGGCGCGTGGTGCCGATTTCGAAGCAATCGATTTGATGCACGGGGGCACGAACATGGTGCTTACCCTTGGTCATATGCACGGATCGCGGGCGACATAAGGGGGGCTTATCGCTCCACAGCCAATCCGTCTTGGCGCCGCGCGCAGGCGCTCGATACAGTGAATTCCAGGCAGTCATCTGCCGCTCCAACGAAAGAACACAAATGCCGTTTTCCGACTACAAGACCGCTCTGGTGACAGGAGCCTCCTCGGGCATCGGCGCCGCCGTCGTCGAGCGCCTGAGCAAGGAAGGCCTGAAGGTCCACGCGCTCGCACGCAGCGCCGACAAGCTGGCCGAACTGGCCGCGCGCACCGGCTGCATTCCGCACGCCATCGACGTGAGCGACCTCGAGGCGGTCACGCGGCTCGCCGAGGAGGTCGAGTTCGACGTGCTGGTCAACAACGCCGGCGTCGACCGCCCCGGCTCCATCCTGAAGGCCGACGCCGAAGGCATCGACCTGCTGGTCGACGTGAACCTGCGCGCCGTGCTGCACCTGTGCCGGCTCGTGGTGCCCGGCATGGCCGCGCGCGACCGCGGCCATGTGGTCAACATCAGCTCGATTGCCGCGGCCTACAACTTCGGCGGCAACAGCACCTACCACGCGACCAAGGCGGCGGTGAGCATGCTGTCGCGCCAGCTGCGCATCGACGTGTTCGGCAAGCGCGTGCGCGTCACCGAGATCTGCCCGGGCCGCGTGGCCACCGACATCTTCGCGCACGTGCACGGCGACTCCGAAGACACCCGCAAGCGCTTCGTCGAAGGCTTCGAGCTGCCGCAGGCCGAGGACATCGCCAACGCCATTGCCTTCGCCATTGCGGCGCCCATCGCGGTGAACGTGGGCCACATGGAAATCACGCCCACGCTGCAGGTGCCGGGCGGCCTCTCGACCACGCGTCCCGAGGCGCCGCAGGCCTGAGCGGCGCAGCCCGCGCGATTCACGCAAGCCACGCAAGCCTCGCAAAGGAGCCGAACACATGAAGGACTTCGACCTGCTGGCGATCCTGCTGAAACCTGAGTTCGGCGCCATGCTGCTGCACGGCCTGCAGGAGACGCTGAAGATCGCCGCGGGCTCGTGGCTGCTCGCCATGGCCATGGCGGTGACGCTGCTGATGGTGCGGCTCACCGCGAACCCGATCGCCGAGCGTGCGGTGGCGGGCTATGTCTCGTACCACCGCAACGTCCCCACGCTGGTGCAGCTCATGTTCTGGTACTTCGGCATCTTCAGCGTGCTGCCCGACGCGCTGCAGGAATGGCTCTCGGCGCACAACGCCGAGACGCTGCTGTCGATCGTGGCGCTGGGCCTGTGCCAGGCCGCCTATTTCAGCGAGGACATGCGCTCCGGCCTGCGCGCCATTCCCGCCGGCCAGGCCGAGGCCGCGCGCGCGCTGGGCCACGGCTACATCGGCGCCATGCGCCACGTGATGCTGCCGCAGGCCATCCGCAACGCGGTGCCCGCGCTGGTGAACCACAGCGTGTCGCTGTTCAAGAACAGCAGCCTGGCCATGGCCATCGGCGTGGCCGAACTCACCCACGCGGTGAAGGAAATCGAGAGCCAGAGCTTTCGCACCTTCGAGGTCTACAGCGTCGCCACGGTGCTGTACCTGGTGTGTTCGCTGCTCATCATGGCGGTGGGCGGCTGGCTGTCTCGGCGCTACCGCATCGTCGGTGCAAGGTAAGCGAGGCACCCGATGTTCAGCGTCTACGAAATTCTTCGCGACAACTGGCTGCTGCTGCTGGTCGGCCAGTACCCCAGCGGCCCGCTCGGCGGCATTGCCGCCACCCTGATCCTGTCGGTGCTGGGCATCGTGCTGGCCTTTCCGCTGTCGGTGCTGTTGGCGCTGGCGCGGCTCTCGCCCTGGCGGCTGCTGCGCTGGCCGGCCACCGTGCTGGTGTACGTGGTGCGCGGCGTGCCGCTGCTCATGGTGATCCTGTGGGTGTACTTTCTGGTGCCCATCCTCATCGGGCGCGATGTGTCGGGCTTCACCACCATGCTGTGCACGCTGGTGATCTACGAAGGCGCCTATCTGTCGGAAGTGGTGCGCGCCGGCATCCAGTCGCTGCCCAAGGGGCAGGGCGAGGCGGCGCGCGCGCTCGGCCACAGCCACCTGGGCACCATGTGGTTCGTGATCCTGCCGCAGGCGCTCTACAACATGCTGCCGAGCATGCTGAGCCAGTTCATCTCCACCATCAAGGAGACCACGCTGGGCTACGTGATCAACGTGCAGGAACTCACCTTCGCGGCCAACCAGATCAACAACCAGCTGCTGACCAAGCCGTTCCAGGTGTTCTTCATATTGGCGCTGACGTACTACGTCGTGTGCTTCAGCCTCACGCAACTGGCGCAGTGGCTGGAGCGGCGTATCGCGCACAAGCGCCTCGGCGCCGCGCCGGCGAAGCCGGTCGACGACGGCGCTGCACTGGCGCCTTCCACGCCGGTGATCTCTCCCGTGCCTCCCGTGCCTCCCGCACCTCGTGTGGCGACGCTGCCATGACGCCCGTTCCACACCCCGCAGCGCGGCCCGTGCCGCCCAAGGACGACACCATGATCCTGTTCTCCGACATCAACAAGTGGTACGGCGACTACCAGGCGCTGGCCGACATCAACGCCGAGGTGAAGAAGGGCGAGGTGGTGGTGGTCTGCGGACCTTCGGGCTCGGGCAAGTCCACGCTGATCCGCACCGTCAACCGGCTCGAGGAAGTGAAGTCGGGCCAGCTGCTGTTCGACGGCCACGACATCCACGCGCCCATGAGCAGCAAGGCGCTCAACCGGCTGCGCAGCCGCATCGGCTTCGTGTTCCAGAGCTTCAACCTGTTCCCGCACCTGTCGGTGCTGGAGAACATCATGCTGTCGCCGATGTGCGTGCTCGGCGTGAAGCGCGCCGACGCCAAGGCCAAGGCGGGGCAGCTGCTCGAACGCGTGGGGCTGTCGAACAAGGCCGGTGCCTACCCGGCGCAGCTGTCGGGCGGCCAGCAGCAGCGCGTGGCCATTGCGCGCGCACTGGCCATGGAGCCGCCGGCCATGCTGTTCGACGAACCCACCAGCGCGCTCGACCCCGAGATGGTGGGCGAGGTGCTGTCGGTGATGCGCGGCCTGGCCCACGACGGCATGACCATGATGTGCGTCACCCACGAGATGAACTTCGCCCGCGAGGTGGCCGACCGCGTCTGGTTCATGGACGCGGGCCGCATCCTCGAGACGGCCGACCCTGCCACCTTCTTCGGCAGTCCGCAGCATCCGCGCGCGCAGCGCTTCCTGTCGGACCTGCGCGCGCACTGACATTCGTTTTCTTCGCAGCTCACCTTCCGTCGCTCACATTTCGCAATCTCTCTGGAGTCCACCATGCCGAACAAGACCGTCTTTCGCCTCGCCGTCCTTGGCGCCTGCCTGAGCGCAGCCTCGCTGCTGGCGCATGCCGACCAGTGGAGCGACATCAGCCAGCGCAAGGAGCTCAAGTGCGGCACCTTCGCCGACGTGCCCCCGTTCGCGGCACCCGACCCGAAGACGCGCGAAATGGTGGGCCACGACGTCGACCTGTGCAACGCGGTGGCCAAGGAACTGGGCCTCGGCGCCAAGGTCACGCCGCTGTCGGTGGAGGCGCGCGTGCCCGAGGTGAAGCTCGGCCGCGTCGACGTGACCATTGCCAACCTGGCCTACACCAAGAGCCGCGGCGAGCAGATCCAGTTCAGCGACCCGTACTACGTGGCCAAGGAAATGCTGGCCGTGAAGGCCTCCGACCCCGGCATGGCCAAGGCCGACTTCAAGGGCAAGCGCCTGAGCTCGACCAAGGGCTCGACCTCGGAGATGTCGATCAAGATGAACGGCTCCGAGCCCGTCACCTTTCAGGACACCGGCTCCGCCTTCATGGCCGTGCAGCAGAACAAGTCGGTCGGCATGGTGGCCAACACCATGACCATCACCAAGCTGGTGAACCAGTCGAAGACCGAGGGCGTGGCGCTGAAGATGATCAAGGACCCGATGGTGCTGCAGCCCATCGGCATCGGCATGAAGAAGGACGAGCCCGCGCTGCTGGCCAAGGTGAACGGCGCGCTCTATGCGCTGGAGAAGTCGGGCGAGCTCGACCGCATCTGGGCCAAGTGGCTGGGCCCGAACACCGAATACAAGATGGTGCGCGAGGAGAAGGTCTCGCCGCTGGCGGACCTGAAGTTCGAACTGCTGCCTTGATGTTTCGACGGGCCGGGGCCGCGGCGGCGTCCCCGCGACGCCACCAGACGTAGCCCTCGTCCCACATCGCCAGCGCCCGCCAGCCGTTAGGGTGGGGTCTCTTTCCATCTGTCATCGAAAAGAAGGAGACCGAATCATGGCCTATACCTTGACGCAAGCCCGGGTGCTGTTGACCGCCGCGGAACTCGCCATCTTCGACCAGAGCCGGGCCGGCCCCATCAAGGAGCTGACCGTGGCGCGGCTGCACGGCAAAGTGACCCGCGCGCGTGCCTTGCGCGACAAGTACCGTGACCTGTACCGGCGCCAGACGGTCGCTACGCGCGGAGCGGCTGCCAGCCGGCGTTCCGCGGCAGGTGGCGACAACGAGCGCACGCAGAAGAAGTCCATCGTGTTCGCGGAAGTGCTGGAGCGCTTCGAGACGCGCCTGGCGCAGCTCGATGAGAAGGCGGCACCGGTGAAGCCTGCCGGCAAGAAGGCCGCGGCCAAGCCGGCGCCGCCTGCGAAGGCAGCGGCGAAGAAGACGCCAGCCACCAAGGCCGCGCCCAGGAAGACTGCTGCCAAGACGACCGCCGCGAAGAAGGCCAGCCGCTCCAAGGCCAAGCCCGTGAGCCTCAAGACCGCCGTGAAGCACGCGCTCGAACTCAAGCAGGCGGCGCTCGCAGCCCCGCCGGTGGCCGAGCATTCGTCGAAGGCGCCCGCCACGCTGTCGACGCTCGGGGCCGCCGCCGCGGGCGCGCCCCTGGTCCATGCGCCGCTGGACATCAACCCGCGTGCGACCCGGCTGAACCCGCTCAAGGAACGCGCGGAGAACATCGCGCTGCACGCGCACGCGGGTTCGCAGAACCGCCACGCGCAGGGCAAGCGCGACAGCCGCTGAGGGGCACGAGCGGTGGGGGTTCCTGGCGCGCGGCTTGCCGGCGCGCCAGGTGCGATGCCGCTGCGCTCAGCGCCCCGAGAAATTCGCCGCCCGCTTCTCCATGAAGTGCTTGATGCCTTCCTGGAAGTCTTCGCTGCGAAGGCTCTCCACCATGTCTTGGTTCGCCGCGGCGATCGACTCGCCGAGCGACTGATAGGGCGCCTCCCAGAGCTGGCGCTTCATCACGCCCACGGAGCGCGGCGACACCTCGGTGGACAGGCTCAGCGCCAAGGCCTGCGCGGCCGCCGCGAGCTCGTCGGCCGGCACGACGCGATGCACCAGCCCCATCGCCAGCGCTTCTTTCGCATCGATCTTGCGCGACGTCAGCAGCAGGTCGGTGGCGTGCGCATGGCCGACGACGCGCGGGAGCATCCAGGCGATGCCGTGCTCGGCGATGAGCCCGCGCTTGGCGAAGGCGGTGGCGAAGACCGCCTTTTCCGACGCGATGCGAAAGTCGCTGTACAGCGCCATCACCAGCCCGAGCCCGGCGGCGGCACCGTTGATGGCGCTGACGATGGGCTTGGGCGCTGCAGGAAAGTACGAGTAGCGCGTCTGGTAGTCGGCGCGCCGGTTCATGTCGTAGGGGCGCATCCATTCCTCGGCCTGGATGTCTTCGGGCGGCAGCACTTCCAGCTCTTCCATGTCCATGCCCGCGCAGAACGCGCGGCCAGCGCCGGTGAGCACGATGGCGCGCACGGCCTTGTCGCGGCCGGCCTGTTCGATGGCCGAGCGCAGTTCGGCCTCGAGGATCTTGGTCAGCGCATTCATCCGCTCGGGGCGGTTCAGCGTGATGGTGGCGACGGGGCCGTCGACCGAGTAGAGCAGTTGTTCGCAGGTCATGTCGGGGTGATCAAGAGGAAGAAGAGGAAGAAGAGGAACAAAAGGAGGCAGGGTGTTCGAGGAAGGCCGCGGGCAGCTGGATCGACACGGGCTCGAGGAACTCCTCGAGGCCGAAGCGGCCGTTCTCGCGCCCGATGCCGGATTTCTTGAACCCGCCGAACGGCGCCGCGGGGTTGAAGGGCGCGCCGTTGATGTCGACTTGCCCGGCGCGGATGCGGCGCGCCACGGCCAGCGTCTGCGGCTCGACGGGGCCCCACACGGCGCCCGCCAATCCGTAGTCGGTGCCATTGGCCAGTGCGATGCCTTGCTCGACGTCGTCGTAGGCGATCAGCACCAGCACCGGGCCGAAGATTTCCTCCCGCGCCACCGCCATGTCGGAGGTCACGCCGGTCAGCACGGTGGCCGGCACGAAGAAGCCTTGCGCAGGGCGTTCCGCCGCGGTGCCGAGGCGCTTGGCGCCGGCCGCGATCGCGCTGTCGATCAGGTCCTGCACCTTTTGCTGCTGGGGCTTCGACACCAGGGGACCCAGACGCGTCGCGGCATCGGCCGGGTCGCCCATGCGGTAGCCGGCGAGCAAGTCGAGGGCCAGGCCTTCCACGGCTTCCAGCGAAGCGCGCGGCACCAGCAGGCGCGTGGTCGCGGAGCAGGTCTGGCCCGAGTTCAGCATGCAGCCCGCGAGCGTGGCCTTCACGGCCGCGGCCAGGTCCGCGCCGGGCAGCACGAGCGCCGCCGACTTGCCGCCCAGTTCGAGCGCCACGCGCTTGATGTCGGCACCCGCCAGGCTGGCGATGTGCCGGCCCGCGCGCGTCGAGCCGGTGAAGGACACCATGTCGACGTCGGGGTGGCGCACCAGCGCCTCGCCGATGTCCGGGCCGGCGCCATGGACCAGGTTGAAGACGCCCGCGGGCAGCCCCGCCTGCCGCACCGCCTCCGCCAGCAGGAAGGCGCTGGTCGGCGCGATCTCCGACGGCTTGAGCACCACCGTGCAACCGGCCAGCAGCGCCGGCGCGACCTTGCCGGTGATCTGGTGCAGCGGATAGTTCCAGGGCGTGATGCAGGCGACCACGCCGACCGGCACCTGCTGCACCAGCGAATGCCCCACGCGCGACGCCCATTCGAAGTGGGCGGCCAGGTCGGCATACATGTCCCAGGCGGCGAGCGGTGCGCCAACCTGGATGCGCGCGGCCAGCTTGCGCGGCATGCCGACCTCGCGCGAAATGGCGCTCGCCAGCGCGTCGGCCTGGTCGCGCAACGCCGCGGCCACGCGGCGCACGGCCGCCACGCGTTCTGCCACGGGCGTGCGGGCCCAGCCGTCGAGGGCGCGCCGCGCGGCCGCCACGGCCGCGTGCACGTCGGCTGGCGACGCGGTGCGGTAGGTGCCGAACGTTTCCTCGGTGTAGCTGTCGGTGACGGGCAGGTCCTGTGCACCGTGGGCCGGCACCAGTGCGCCGTCGATGAACAGTTGGGTGTGAGAGGCCATGAAAGCTCAGTCCTTGTGAAGTGTCGATGTCCTGGGGGCGTCGCGGCGGGCGATGAACTCGCGCATCACGCGCTGCGGTTCGCCCGTCGAGTAGCACTCGAGCTGGTAGCGGATGCCGGCGCTGCAGGCTTCCTCGAAGCCCGGCTGCGTGCGCTCGCGAAAGCGTTGCTTGGTCGTGCGCAGCGCGGCGCCGGGCAGCGCCGCCAGGGCACGTGCGCGCTCGATGGCGCGCGGCAGCACCTGCTCGGCGGGCACCAGATCGTTGACGAGGCCGAGCGCGTGCGCGCGCTCGCCGCTGACGAGTTCGCCCGTCAATGACAACTGCTGGTTGAGCGAATGCCCGATCTGCAGCGACATCAGGTACGAGCCGACGATGCTCGCCAGGCCGGCCTTGACCTCGGGCTGGCCCATGCGCAGCGCGGGGTGGGCCACGCGCAGGTCGCACATCAGCGCCATCTGGAAGCCGGCGCCCACGGCGGTGCCGTTGAGTGCCGCGACGATCGGCTTGGCCACGTCCCGCACCGCCTGGTACATCGCGTGCTGGCGGTTGAGCCAGGCGGCCAGCGTGCCGGTGTCGATGGTGGCCGACTCGTCGAGGTCCTGCCCGCCGCAGAAAGCGCGCTCGCCGCTGCCGGTCAGCACGATGGCGCCGACCGTCGAATCGGCATCGAGCGCGTACAGCTGCCGCGTCAGTGCGGCGCGCAACCCGGCATCGACCGCGTTCAGCACGTCGGGCCTGTTCAGGCGCACGACGGCAATTTCGCCGAGCCGCTCGACCAGCACCGGGTCATGGGTGTGCATGGGTTTCCTCCTGGCGTTCGATGACCGCGTCGACGGCCCAGCCGCCCTGGCCGGCCGCGCCGACGATCAGCGGGTTGAGATCGATCGAGGCAATGGCCTGCGGGTGCGCCGCGGCGAGCGCGCCCAGCGCCACGGCCGTGCGCGCCACCGCGCCGAGGTCTGTCGGCGCGTCGCCGCGCACGCCGGCCAGGACCGGCGCGATGCGCAGCGTCCGCAGCTTGGCGAGAACATCGGCTTCCGAGAACGGATGCAGCAGCACCACGAAGTCGCGCAGCGCCTCCACGTACTTGCCGCCGTCGCTCACCATGACCACGGTGCCGAAGAGCGGGTCCTGCCGCACGCCGAGGGCGAACTCGCGCTGGCCGCGCACGCGCTGCGCGACGATCACGCCGTCGAAGGGCACGCCCATCGCGGCGATCCGTTCGCTGCAGGCGGTCCAGCTCGCGGCGATGTCGCCGGCACTGCGCACGCCGAGGAACACGAGGCCGTGTTCCGACTTGTGCGGAACCTGCGCGGAGCAGGCTTTCACCACCACCTCGGGCCCCAGCGCCTGCCACGCCGCAACGGCTTCTTCGACAGTGCGGCACAGCCGGTGCGCAACGACCGGAATGCCGGCCTCGGCCAGCAGCGAGAGGCTCTGGGCTTCGCTCAGGAAGGGCGCGTCGCCGGCCGGCATGCGGGTGGTGCGTGGCGCCGCCGAAGCGCTGCCGCTGCCGTTGCCGTTGCTGCTGCTGCCGTTGTTGCTGCTGCTGCGCGTCGCCGCCTGGCGCAGCAGCGTGCCGTGCCGGCTCCACTGGTGCAGCGCGCCGATGGCGTCGGTCTCGTGCGCGAACACCGGCACGCCGGCTTCACGAAAAGCCTGGCGCACCGACGCCTGCGGCGCCGACACCGCCGTGGGCTTGCCGCGCGCGGCGGCGAAGCGCGCGGTGTCGCGCGCCATGCCCGGCACGTCGTAGGCTTCGCCGGCCACGGGCACGCCGACCAGGAACATGTCCGCCTGCGGGTCGGCCGCGAGCGCGCCGAGCGTGTCCGCATACATGCCGCCCTTGGTCATGAGCGACGCCGTCAGGTCGACGGGGTTCTGCGGCGTGGCGAAGCTCGGCATGATCGCGGCCAGCGCCTTCACGACCGGCTCGCCCAGTTCCGCCAGCGGCAGGCCAAGCGACTCGGCCGCGTCCGCGCACAACACGCCGACGGCGCCGCTGTGGCTCATGACGACCAGGCGCTCCGCCCGACGCTCGGTCGGACGCGGCGGCGCCGCGAGATAGAGCTCCACGGCGTTGACCAGGCCGTGCACGTCGTTGGCGCGCCAGATGCCGTGGCGCTCCAGGAAGGCGTCGACCACCACGTCGTCGTTGACGATGGCGCCGGTGTGCGAGGCGGCGGCTTTCGCGCCGTGCGCGCTGCGGCCCGACTTGAGCGCGATCACCGCCGCGCCGCGCGCCGCCGTGAGGCGCGCGACCTCGGCCAGCATGGCCGGGTCGCCGAGCGACTCGATGTACATCAGCACCACGCGAATCTCGGGGTCGGCCGCCGCCGCCAGTGCGAGTTCGCACACCGAGGCGTCGGCGTCGTTGCCCGACGCGACCAGGTAGCGCACGCCGATGCCGCGCTCGCGCAGCATGGCGTAGGGCATCACGCTGGCCGCGCCGCTCTGGCTGACGATGGCGATCGGGCCGTCCTGCGGCGCGACTTCCATGAACATGGTGCTGAAGTTCATCACCGCGCCGGTGCTGAAATTGGCCACGCCCTGCGCGTTGGGCCCGACCAGGCGGACGCCCAGGCGCCGGGCCTGCGCCACCAATGCGTGCTGCAGCGCAACGCCCGCGCTGCCGGTCTCGCCGAAACCCGAGCTCATGACGATGGCGGCGCCGACACCGCGCGCGGCGCACTGGTCGATGACGCCGGGCACCGCGTCCTGCCCGACGGCGACGATGGCCACGTCGGGCACTTCCGGCACGGCGTCGAGCGACGGGTAGGCCTGCAGGCCCTGCACGGTCGCGCGCTTCGGGTTGATCGGGTACACCGCGCCCTGGAAGCCGAAGCGCTGGAGGTAGTGCAGCGGCCGGCCGCCGACCTTGTTGCGGTCTTCGGTGGCGCCCACCACGGCGATGCGCCGCGGTGCAAATGCCTGCTGCAGGCGTGGATCGAGCAAGGAAGCCATGGGCAATGTCCGGTTCAGTCGAGGCTGGCGCCGGAGTTCTTCACTACCGGCGCCCACTTGGCGGTGTCGCTCTTGATGAGCGCGGCGAATTCGGCGGGCGTGGTGCTGCGCGCCTCGGCGCCGTCGGCTTCCATGCGCTTCTTCATTTCGTCGGTGGCCATCACCGCCGCGATCTCGCGCTGCAGGCGGTCGACGACCGGCGCCGGCGTGCCCTTGGGCGCCAGCACGCCGTACCAGATCGTCACGTCGAAGCCTTTCAGGCCGGCCTCCTGCGCCGTGGGCACGCCGGGCAGCAGCGGCGAACGCTTCGGGCCGGTCACGGCCACGGCATGCACCTTGCCGGCGGCCAGGTTCTGGGTTTGCTGCGCGATGGTGTCGAACATCATCGACAGGCGCCCGCCCAGCAGGTCGATGAGCGCGGGCGCTGAGCCCTTGTACGGAATGTGATTGATCTGGATGCCGGCGGTGCTGCGAAACAGCTCGCCCGACAGGTGGTTCGAGCTGCCGTTGCCGGCCGAGCCGTAGGTGAGGTCGCCGGGCTTGGCCTTGGCCAGCGCGATCAGATCGGACAGGTTCCTGGCGGGCACCTGCGGGCTCACGACCAGCACGTTCATGGTGGTGGCCATCAGGCTCACCGGCGCGAAGTCTTTCACCGGGTCGTAGCGCAGCTTCTTGTAGAGGCTCGGGTTGATCGCCATCGTGCCGGTGGTGCCGAAGAAAAGCATCTGCCCGTCGGCCGGCGCGCGGGCCACCAGTTCGGCGGCAATGCTGCCGCCGGCACCGCCGCGGTTGTCGATGATCACTTGCTGGCCCAGCCGGTCGCCGAGCTTCTGGGCCAGCAGGCGCGCCATCGAGTCGGTGGGGCCGCCGGCGGGGAAGGGCACCACGAGGGTGACGGGCTGCCGGTGGTAGGGCGCTTCCTGGGCGTGGAGCAGCGGCGATGCGAGCAGGGCGGCGCCTGCCAGCGCCGCGCAGAGCGAGTGCGTGAATTTCAAGTCGGTCTCCGTTTATTGATTTGCTGCCGCGAGGTTAGGACCCGCCAAGGATTCCAGAAAGATGAATGAATGGATTTCAGGTTTCCATTAAAGTGAAACCATGAAACTCAGGCAGCTCAGCACCTTCCTGCTGGTGGCGGACATGCAGTCGCTGTCGCGCGCGGCCATTGCGTCGGACACGGCCCAGTCGCTCGTGAGCCGGCAGATCGCGATGCTGGAGGCGGCCTGGGGCGGGCGGCTGTTCGACCGCACGGGCCGCGGCATGGCGCTGTCCGATTTCGGCAAGCGCATGTACCCGGAGGTCAAGCGCGTGGTCGACCAGGTGGCCCAGCTCGACGCCGCGGCGAGCGAGGCGGCCGGCGTGCTGACCGGCACGGTGCATGTGGGCGTGCTGCCTTCGCTGTCACGCCAGTTGCTGCCGATGCTGCTGGCCGACATCCGCGAAAGGGCGCCGGCACTGCGCCTGCACGTGCTGGAGGGTTTCAGCGGCACGCTCGACGAGCAGCTCGCCTCGGGCCGGCTCGACATGATCGTGGTCAACCGCTACGGCTCGTCGGCGCTGCGCGGGGAAGACGTGCTCGGCAAGGTCGACACCTTCCTGATCGGCAAGGCGGGCCTGCCGCAGTTCAGCGGCAAGACCATGCCGTTTCGCGCGCTCGCCGGCCTGCCCCTGGTGCTGCCGGCCGTGCCCAACGGCCTGCGCGCCACGCTCGACGTGCTCGCCCGGCGCCACAACGTGGCCCTGGACATCGTGATGGAGGTCGACACCGCCACCTCGATGAAGGACGTCGCGGCCAGCGGGCACGCCTTCACGCTGCTGCCAAACACTGCCGTGGCGCAGGAGGTTGCCGCGGGCATCCTCGGTGCGTGCAAGGTGACGGGGCCGGGCATCCGCCGCACGATTGCGCTGAGCCTGACGCGGCAGCGGCCGTTGTCCGAAGGCGCGCGCCTGGTGGCGTCGCGCGTGCGGCTGCTGGCGTCCGAATTGCTGGCCGGCTGATTTGCCGACAGGCCGGTCCGGGGATCGCGCCGCCCGCATGACATGCGCGGCGCGCAGGCGTATGCTTTCGGCCCGTGCAGGGGGTCGGCTCGCAGAGTCGGCCAGCGAAATCGGCTCTCGGATGGAGATCTGAAGATGACCAGTCCAGCCCGTTCGTTGCTCCGCGCTGCGGCGCTGGAGGAAGAAATCGACTTGCCGGCCCGCATGGTCGGCGAGGGTTTCCAGATCGCTGCGCGCTCGCAGAAGATCTACATCGCGACCGGCGCGCACGTCGTCTTCTTCGAGGTTTTTTCCGACGACGGCGAGCGCATCGGCATTGCCAATGCGATCCTCGAACCTCGCGCCGAGGCCGTCTCGGGCATCGGGCATGTCTGCGTCACGCTGAGCGAGCAGCGCTCCAATGCCGAACTGCTGGCGCAGATCGCCGATGTGCTGGTCGACTATGCCGTCGAAGCGGGGCTGACCGAGGTCATGATCGTGGTGCCTGCGTCGCACGCGGACTCCGTGGAGGCCTGCTGCAGGCTGGACCCGCTCTCGTGCGCCGCAACGCGCATCTCGCAGGACGTCGAAGGGCAGGCCTACGTGTATCGCAGGTAACCGAACAGGGCGAAGGTGGCGCAAGTGGCCCGTTCGCGCCCGCGCCACGGCCCAACTGCTGCGGGATTCCACCAAGGACACAGGCCGGCCAGCGCGGCGCATACTCGCGCAAAAGCCACTCGCCGGCCCCTTCGGGGTTCCAGGCGACAGCCAGGAGACACGCGTTGCAGCGAACGAATATTGCCAACCCGGCCTATTTCCATAAGGTCGTCGATTGCCAGTACGCCTGCCCGGCGCACACACCCGTTCCCGAATACATACGCATGATCGCGCAGCGCCGCTATGGCGACGCGTACATGATCAACTGGGCCTCCAACGTGTTTCCCGGCATCCTGGGGCGCACCTGCGACCGGCCGTGCGAGCCGGCCTGCCGGCGCGGGCGCGTGGAGGAAAGCAACGCGGAAGCCCCTGAACCGGTGGCGATCTGCCGGCTCAAGCGCGTGGCGGCCGACATGAAGGAGGACGTGCGCGCGCGCATGCCGCAGCCGGCGCCCAGGAACGGCAAGCGCGTGGCCTGCGTGGGCGCGGGGCCGGCCTCGCTCACCGTGGCGCGCGACCTGGCGCCGCTGGGCTACGAGGTGACGGTGTTCGACGGCGAGGCCAAGGCCGGCGGTTTCATCCGCACGCAGATCCCGCGCTTTCGGCTGCCGGAGTCGGTCATCGACGAGGAGACGGGCTACGTCCTGGACCTGGGCGTCGAATTCCATGGCGGCGAGCGCATCGATTCGATGAAGGCGCTGATGGCGCAGGACTGGGACGCGATCTTCGTCGGCTGCGGCGCGCCGCGTGGGCGCGACCTGGACGTGCCCGGCCGCCAGGAGGCGGCGCAGAGCATCCACATCGGCATCGACTGGCTGAACTCCGTGTCGTTCGGCCACGTGAGCAGCATCGGCCGGCGCGTGAT
This sequence comes from Variovorax sp. OK212, assembly GCF_900112425.1. Classification (GTDB taxonomy): domain Bacteria; phylum Pseudomonadota; class Gammaproteobacteria; order Burkholderiales; family Burkholderiaceae_C; genus Variovorax. Next base: position 177,488 of record NZ_FOLP01000009.1, read on the forward strand.
CGTGCTGGGCGGCGGCAACACGGCAATGGACTGCTGCCGCTCGGCACGCCGCCTGGGCGGCACCGACGTGAAGGTCGTCGTGCGCAGCGGCTTCGACGAAATGAAGGCCTCGCCCTGGGAGAAGGAAGACGCCGCGCACGAAGGCATTCCGATCGTCAACTTCCACGTGCCCAAGGCCTTCGTGCACGAGAACGGCCAGCTGCTGGGCATGCGCTTCGAGATCGTGAAGGCCGCGTACGACGAGCGGGGCCGCCGCACGCTGGTGCCCACCGGCGAGCCCGACGCGTACTTCGAGTGCGACGAGGTGCTGGTGGCGGTGGGCCAGGAAAACGCGTTTCCGTGGATCGAGCGCGACTGCGGCATCGCCTTCGACGCGTCGGGCCTGCCGGCGCTGGACAAGGACACTTTCCAGTCCTCGGTGCCGCGCGTGTTCTTCGGCGGCGATGCGGCCTTCGGCCCCCGGAACATCATCACGGCCGTGGCCCATGGGCACGAGGCCGCCGTGTCGATCGACAAGCTGCTGCGCGCCGAGCCGGTCTACGTGCGCCCGGCGCCCATGACCAACCTGGTGTCGCAGAAGATGGGCATCCACGAGTGGAGCTACGACAACGACACCTCCAACGACCTGCGCTACAAGGTGCCGTGGGCCAAGGCCGAGACGGCGCTGGCCAGCATCCGCGTCGAGGTGGAACTGGGCTTCGATGCGGCCACGGCCTTCAAGGAGGCCGAGCGCTGCCTGAACTGCGATGTGCAGACCGTGTTCACCGAGTCGGCCTGCATCGAATGCGATGCCTGCGTGGACATCTGCCCGATGGACTGCATCAACTTCATCGACAACGGCGAAGAAGACGAGTTGCGGCCCCGCCTCAAGGCGCCCGCGCTGAACCTGGCGCAGGACCTGTATGTGTCCGGCGGGCTCAAGACGGGGCGTGTGATGGTGAAGGACGAAGACGTCTGCCTGCATTGCGGCCTCTGCGCCGAGCGCTGCCCGACGGGGGCGTGGGACATGCAGAAGTTCCTGCTGAAGATGACGCCGGCGGGGCATGGGGTGGCCGCGTGAGCGCCGTGCGGCCGCCCGAGGGCGCGAAGGACGCGTCCGGGGACAGCGGAGCCCGCGCGGCACACGAAACCCACGACGCACACCAAGTGGCGACGATGGGGACCGTTCCACAGATCGCGGCGGTCAACGACTTCGTCATCAAGTTCGCCAACGTCAACGGCTCGGGTTCGGCCTCGGCCAACGAGCTGTTCGCCAAGGCCATCCTGCGCATGGGCGTGCCGGTGAGCCCGCGCAACATCTTTCCGAGCAACATCCAGGGGCTGCCGACCTGGTACGAGGTGCGCGTGACCGAGCAGGGCCACCTGGGCCGGCGCGGCGGCACCGACATGATGGTGGCGATGAACCCGCAGACCTGGGACGCCGACGTGGCCGAGCTGGAGCCCGGCGGCTACCTGTTCTACGACAGCACGCGGCCGCTGCCGCCATCGAAGTTCCGCAGCGACATCCGCGTGATCGGCATGCCGCTGACCGAGATCTGCAACGCCGTCTACCAGGACCCGCGCCAGCGCCAGCTGTTCAAGAACATCGTGTACGTGGGCGCGCTGGCCATCCTGCTCGGCATCGATCCGGAGGTGGTCGAGAAGCTGTTCGGCGAGCAGTACAAGGGCAAGGAAAAGCTGCTGGCCTCCAACGTGCAGGCGCTGCACCTGGGCTGTGACTTCGCGCGCGAGAACCTGCGCGAGCCGGTGGGGCTGCAGGTGCGGCGCGCCGACCGCGTGGGCGAGCGGATCTTCGTGGACGGCAACAGCGCCGCGGCGCTGGGCTGCGTGTACGGCGGGGCCACGGTCGCGGCCTGGTACCCGATCACGCCGTCTTCATCGGTGGCCGAGGCCTTCCAGAAGTACTGCACCAAATTCCGCGTGGACCCGTCCACCGGCCAGCACCGCTTCGCCATCGTGCAGGCGGAAGACGAACTCGCGTCGATCGGCATGGTGGTGGGCGCCGGCTGGAACGGCGCGCGGGCCTTCACCGCGACCTCGGGCCCGGGCATTTCGCTGATGGCCGAGTTCATCGGGCTGGCCTACTTTGCGGAGATTCCGATCACGCTGATCAACGTGCAGCGCGGCGGCCCTTCCACCGGCATGCCCACGCGCACGCAGCAGGCCGACGTGCTGGCCTGCGCCTATGCCTCGCACGGCGACACCAAGCACGTTCTGCTGTTTCCCGAAGACCCGCACGAATGCTTCGAGCACGCCGCAGCGGCGCTGGACCTGGCCGACCGGCTGCAGACGCCGGTGTTCCTCATGACCGACCTGGACATCGGCATGAACCAGCGCCTGTGCGAGCCCTTTGTCTGGGACGACGCCGCGGCGTACGACCGCGGCAAGGTCATGAGCGCCGAGGAACTGGAGGCGGGCCGCGACTTCGGCCGCTACAAGGACGTGGACGGCGACGGCATTCCCTGGCGCACGCTGCCCGGCACGCACCCGAGCAAGGGCAGCTACTTCACGCGCGGCACCACGCGCGACGCGTATGCGCGGTATTCGGAGCGCGGGCCGGACTACATCTACAACATGGAGCGGCTGCTGAAGAAGTTCGCGACCGCGGCCACGCTGGTGCCGCAGCCGGTGCTGCGGCCTGCGGCAAGGAAGACCCGGTTGGGCGTGATCTATTTCGGTTCGACCAGCCCGTCGATGCACGAGGCGCTGGAGACGCTGGAGGAACGCGGCGTTCACCTCGACGCGCTGCGGCTGCGCGCCTTTCCGTTTCCGCAGAGCGTGGTGGAATTTCTCGCGCAGCACGACAGGGTCTTCGTGGTCGAGCAGAACCGCGACGCGCAGATGCGCAGCCTGCTGGTCAACGAGCTCGACGTCGACCCGGCAAGGCTGATTCGCGTGCTGCACTTCGACGGCACGCCCATCACCGCGCGCTTCATCGTGCAGGCGATCGACACGCACATCCATCCGACGAAGGGAGCGGCATGACCTACCTCGCCAAGCCCCGGCTGCGCCATCCGACGCTGGCCACCAACAAGGTCGGCTACACGCGGCGGGACTACGAAGGCAAGATCTCGACGCTGTGCGCCGGCTGCGGCCACGATTCGATCTCGGCCGCCATCATCGAGGCGTGCTGGGAGCTCGACATCGAGCCGCACCGCGTGGCCAAGCTCTCGGGCATCGGCTGCAGTTCGAAGACGCCCGACTACTTCCTGGGCGCGTCGCACGGCTTCAACACCGTGCACGGCCGCATGCCCAGCGTGCTGACCGGCGCCAACCTGGCCAACCGCGACCTGCTGTACCTGGGCGTTTCGGGCGACGGCGACTCGGCGTCGATCGGCCTGGGCCAGTTCGCGCACGCCATGCGCCGCGGCGTGCGCATGGCCTACATCGTGGAGAACAACGGCGTCTACGGCCTGACCAAGGGCCAGTTCTCGGCCACGGCCGACCAGGGCTCCAAGAGCAAGAAGGGCGTGGTCAACACCGACAGCCCGGTGGACCTGGTCGCCATGGCGCTGCAGCTGGGCGCCAGCTACGTGGGGCGCGGGTTCTCGGGCAACAAGGCGCAACTGGTGCCGCTCATCAAGGGCGCGATCAGCCATGGCGGCTCGGCCTTCATCGACGTGATCAGCCCCTGCGTGGCGTTCAACAACCACCCGGGCAGCACCAAGAGCTACGACTACGTGCGCGAGCACAACGAGGCGGTGAGCCGCATCGACTTCATCAGCGAGCGCGAGGAAATCACCGTCGGCATGGCGCCGGGCGACGTGGTGGACGTGCGCCAGCACGACGGCACGCTGCTGCGCCTGCGCAGCCTGCACCCCGACTACAGCCCCGGCGACCGCTACGCCGCCATGGCCTACATGCAGCGCCACCAGGAGATGGGTGAGGTGGTGACCGGGCTGCTCTATGTCGATCCGCTGGCCACCGACCTGCACACGGCGCTCAACACCAGCGACCGCCCGCTCAATGCGCTGGGGACGGCCGAGCTGTGCCCGGGCGCCGGCGCGCTGGCGCGGCTCAACGCCTCCTTGCGCTGAGCCGCCGCCGGCGGCACCATTCACGGTTCTTCTGGAGGGCGCACCATGGCCGAGCGCACCGTTTTCCAATCGATCTCGCGCACCCACGTGATCAGCCTGGCCCCGCAGGCCAGCGTGCGCGACGCCGCCTGCGTGATGACGCGCGCCAATTGCGGCAGCGTGTTGGTCATGGACCTGCCCGACACGCTGCTGGGCATCCTGACCGAGCGCGACCTGATGACCCGGGTGCTGGCGCGCGGCCTCGACCCCGACCGCACGGTGGTGAGCGAGGTCATGACGCCCAACCCGATCTGCGTGCCGCCCGAGACGCTGGTGTCGGACGCCGTGGCGCTCATGCTGGAGCGCGGCTTCAGGCACCTGCCGCTGGTGGCGGGCGCGAAGATCCTCGGCGTGTTCTCGGTGCGCGATGCGCTGCCGCGGGAGATCGGCGCGGCGGTGAGCCTGAGCGAGTTCAGGGAGCAGGTGAACGACGCGCTGGGGTAGGTGAGCCGGTCAGGTCCGCGGAGCAAGGTCGCTGCTTGGCGCTTCGAGCCCGACCTGCCGGAAGTAGGGCGCCAGCGCATCGACGTTCGCGGACGCAACGATCGCACCGACATGGCCGTCTGGACGCACCAGCACCCAGTCGCCAGGCGCCAGGGCGTAGGCGTCCTGAAAGTGGCCGCCATCGTCGCGGAGGTCGCCACGCGCACCGATGGTGTGGATGTGCAGGCCCGGGCGCGGTGCCACGCGATCGCGTTCGACTTCGCAGCCGAGCAGCGTCCAGTGCGCGCCCTTGAAGATGTCGAAGAGGCGCATGGCCTGGCCCGATGCGCCGGACACAGGCGCATCGGACGCCCGGTCGCCCGCGAGCAGGCCGCGCGCACGTTTGGGCTGCTCCAGCGCGAGCGGCGAATCGGGGTAGCCGATGTCGAGTTGATGCACTTCGCGGCCGCGCCGCATGTCGCTGCGCTTCGCTGCATCGAGCAGCTTGGTGGCAAGGCCGAGCATGTTCGCCGCGATGGGCCGGCGTTCCTCTTCGTAGCTGTCGAGCAAGGTCTCGGGGGCGCCGCCGCGGGTGACCGCCGCCAGCTTCCAGCCGAGGTTGCAGGTGTCCTGCACGCTGGTGTTCAGGCCCTGGCCTCCGGTTGGCGGATGCACGTGCGCGGCGTCGCCGACCAGCAGCACGCGCCCGACCTTGTAGCGGTCGGCCAGCCTGGCGTTCATGTTGAACGCAGAGGCCCATGAGACCGACGCGATGCGGATGTCGGTACGCCCGGTGCGCGCGGCCGCCATCGACGTCAGCCCTTCGGCGGACAGGTCGACATCGCCCTCGAGCGGGATCGGCGCCTGCAGCTGGAACAAGGTGGTTCCGGCGAGCGGCACAGCGACATCTGCGCGTTCATGCGGCCTTCGTTGAACCGGTGCCATGCCTCGCGGCCCAGGCCTGTCAGGGCGACGTCGGCCACCACGGCGCGCACGCCCACCGCCAAGGCCGGACAAATTCCGTCACCCAACTGTCATGGATGCGAAATGTAAAAAACATAACATAAGTTCACATTTATTCCGCAGGCGCTGTTTCCATGCCCGAAACCTCCGAGTATTTGAGCGATTTCCGGCCACGTTTTCGCCAGCCCTGCGCGGCAGACCTCTGCACGACCGTGCCGTGCATGACGACCGAGGAGACGAACGACAAGGTCATGGAGGTCTTCAGCCGGCATCGTGACCTCGTCAGCCTGCCGGTGGTGGAGGGGAACCAGCCGATCGGCCTGATCAACCGGAACATCTTCCTGTCGCAGATGAGCAAGCCGTTTCGCGTGGAGCTGTACGGCCGCAAGAGCTGCATCGCCTTCATGGACAAGGACCCGCTGATCGTCGACGCCGCGCTGGACCTGGAGGCCCTGACCTTCAAGACCGTGGAGCACGGTGAGAAGGCCCTGTCGGACGGCTTCATCATCACGCGAGAAGGCGAGTTCGCCGGCGTCGGCAACGGCCTGCAGCTCATGCGCGTGGTGGCGGACCTGCAGGTCTCGCGCAACCGCCAGATCATGCACAGCATCGAATACGCGAGCGTGATCCAGCGCTCGACCCTGCGCAGTTCGCTCGACGCATTGGCACGGGCCTGCCCCGGGGCTCACCTGGTGTGGGAGCCGCGCGACGTGGTCGGCGGCGACTTCTACCAGTTCAGCACCGCGGCGGACGGCTGGTTCGCCACCGTGGCCGACTGCACGGGGCACGGCGTGCCCGGCGCCTTCATGACGCTGATCGCCTCCACCAGCCTGAACCAGGCCATCGAGCAGCACGGCGCGCGCGACCCGGCGCGGCTGCTGGGCAGCGTCAACCGCAGCATCAAGCAGATGCTGGGCCAGATGGACGGGCAGGACGCAACGCCCGGCTCGGACGACGGCATGGACGCCGCATGTTTCTGGTTCGAACCCGCGAACGGGCGGCTGGTGTTTGCCGGCGCGCGGCTGTCGCTGTTCGTGCTGCGCCCCGGCGCCGATGCGGTGGAGCTGGTCGAGGGGCAGCGCAAGGGCGTGGGCTACATGGACAGCGAGTTCGACTTCAGCTGGCTCAACCAGGAACTGGTGTTGCCCGCGGGCAGCCTGGTCTTCGTCAGCACCGACGGGCTGATCGACCAGGTCGGCGGCCCGCGCGCCATTGCGCTGGGCAAGCGGCGCGTGCGCGAACTGCTGCTCGAACAGCGCGAGCGCACGGCCGCCCAAGTCAATCAGGCGGTGCTCGAGGCCCTGCGCGTGTGGCAGGGCGAGCACCACCGCCGCGACGACCTGACCTTTTTCTGCTTCCGCACCTGATTGCGCACCCAGTTCTGCACCCAGTTCAGCACCTGACACGGGAACTCACCCATGCCTTTCCCCCCCATCGCCGACAAGTACGGCTCTTTCTTCAACGTGGCGCGCCAACACCAGGTCATCTTCTACTACGTGGGCTACTTCTCGCAGCACATCGTGGCGGCCATGGCCGACGCGGTGAAGCTGCAGCTCGAGGTGGCCGGCGTGGCCGGCCCGACGCGGCGAAGGCTGTTCTCCTCTTTCGTGGAGATGGCGCAGAACATCATTCATTACTCGGCCGACACGCTGACCCCCGCGAGCCAGGTCAGCGGTGAGCTGCGCCACGGCTCGGTCTGCATCCGCCGCGAGAGCGACGGCGGCTTTCTGCTGCTGTGCGCCAACCCGGTCGAGCCCGACATCGCCGACGCGCTGCGCGTGAAGCTGGAAGCGCTGCGCAGCATGACGCTCGAAGAGATCAAGCAGGCCTACCGCCAGACGCTGCGCGAGGAAACGCCCGAAGGCAGCAAAGGCGCGGGCATGGGACTTCTCACGGTCGCTCGCGACGCCCGCGAACCGCTGGAGTTCGACTTCGACGCTTCCGACAGCGCCGGTGGCGCCCCGGTGTTCTACCTGAAGGCCGCGATCTAACCCGCGCAGGCCCGGCAACGAATCGAGATCACAGATGGAAAACCTCTACATCGCCCCGACGCCCAGTTCCCCCCAGGTGGACTTCAGGTTCGACACCCGCACGCTCAGCCTGCGCGGCGAGTCCTACCCCGAGAACGCCGCCGCCTTCTATGGCGAGGTGATCGCGCGGCTGAAGGACTACCTCGCGCAGCAGAACGACAGCCGCATCGAGGTCCATATTGCGTTGGCCTACTTCAACAGCTCCAGCACCAAGATGCTGTTCAACCTGATCGCGGCGCTCAACGACGCCGTGGAGGCGGGCAACCGGGTGGCCCTGAACTGGTACCACGACGAGGAAGACGACACCATTCTCGAATTCGGCCAGGAGCTCAGCGAAGACTTTCCCGCGATCGACTTCGCCAGCCATCCCGTGAGGTCGGCCTGAATGGACACGACCGCAGCGCCTGACCTGTTCGACGCCGAGAACCGGGCGCTGCAAGCCGCCCGCGCCGCCTACGACGCGTGCGCCACGACGCAGCCCGCGCCGTGCCGCCAGGCGCTGGGCGAGCTGCTCACCACCTACGAGCGGCTGCTGCGCGAAACGCGCCGGCTGGTGCGGCGCAGCGACCGGGCCGAACTCGAGATGAACCAGCTGAACCTGCGCCTGCAGGACCTGGCCGCCGAGCTCGAGTACCGCGCCACGCACGACCCGCTGACCGACGTGCTCAACCGGGCCGCCGTCATCGAGCTCGTGAACCGCCATTTCGCGTGCCACGACCTCGCGCTGATCGTGCTGGACATCGACCACTTCAAGCGCATCAACGACAGCTTCGGCCACCCCACGGGGGACCGCGTGATCCAGGGCGTGGTGACCTGCCTCAAGCAGGCCGTGTCGGCAACGGCGCAGATCGGCCGCGTCGGGGGCGAGGAGTTCACCGTGGTGTTGCCAGGGCAGGGCGGCGATGGCTGCGGGCAGGTCGCGCACACATTGCGGCGTGCCATCGAAGCCTACGCATTCGACCTGCCCGACGGCAGCGGCGTCACCGCCAGTTTCGGCGTGAGCTGGCTGCCGTGCGGCAGCAGCTTCGACGAAGCCTACGGCCTGGCCGACGAGGCGCTGTATGTCGCCAAGCGCGGCGGGCGCAACCAGGTGGCGCTCGCAGCCGGGCATGTCCACGTGCAGCCCGCATGAAGCGCGAGGCTGACGCGGGCTGGCCGGCCCGCGCGCCGGAGCCGGTCGCCGCAGCTGCCTGCGTGCAGAGCCACGCCCCCGATTGGCGCGTGCTGGTGGTCGACCAGGACGCCGACGTGCATGCGGCCGCGCGCGCCGCGCTGCAGGGCCTGACGCTGTTCGGGCGTCCGCTGGTGTTCCTGCATGCGTACTCGGGCGAGGAGGCGCGCGCGCTGGTGCGCGGCGAGCGTGACCTGGCCATGGTCATCCTGGACGTGGTGACCGAGAGCGCCAGCGCCGGGCTGGACCTGGTGGATTTCATTCGCCACACCGCCGGCCTGCGCAACACCCGCATCGTGCTGCGCACCGGACGCCCGGGCCATGTGCCGGCGCTGGACACGCTGCTGCGCTACGACATCAACGACTACCGGACCAAGGCCGAACTCACGCAGGACCGCCTGCTGGCCATGGTGGTCACGGCCGTGCGGTCGTACCAGCAGCTGTGCGCCATCGAGGCCAACAGCCGCGGGCTGGAGCTCATCGTGCGCTCCAGCGCCTCGCTGCTGGAAGAGACCGACCCGCGCGCCTTTGCCGGCGGCGTCATCACGCAGCTGACCGCGCTGCTGGGCGTGACCGGTGATGGCCTGGTCTGTGCCCAGGGCGTGCAGGGCGTGCAGGGCGTACATGGTGGACATGGTGGACATGGCGCGCAACAGGCGCCGCAGTACCGCGTGCTCGCGGCGGCCGGCCGCTTCGGCCACCTCGTCGACCGGCCGCTGGACGCGGTGCCCGAGCCGGCGGTGCTGCAGCTGCTGCGCCGCGCGCTGGCGCTCGGCTGCAGCGTCTATGGAGATCACGGAGATCACGGCGAACACGGTGGGCTGGCCCTGCACATCGGCCGCAAGGACGAGCAGGGCATGGCCGTGTTCATCGACACCGCCGGACTGCATTGCGCCGTCGACCGGCAACTGCTGGACGTCTTCTGCATCAACCTCGGCACGCTGCTGCACAGCCGGGGCCTGATGGAGCGCCTGCACGAATACGCCTACTACGACCCGCTGGTGCGTTTGCCCAATCGCACGCGCTTCGTCGAGAAGGTCGACGACTGCGCGCGGCAGGGCATGCGCGACCACATCCTGGCGCTGGTCGACATCGACGACTTCAGCGCCACCAACGACGTCATGGGCCACCGCTTCGGCGACCGCCTGCTGGAAACCGTGGCCCGGCGCCTGGCCGGCGCCTTGCCGGCCGGCGTCCTGCTGGCCCGCCTGGGCGCCGACACCTTCGGCGTGCTCGGGCCCGTGCGGCAGGTGTCGCCACGGCAACTGCTGGAATGCGTGCGCGAGCCGCTGGCCGTCGACGGCGTGCCGCACAAGGTCTCGCTGACCTGCGGCTACGTGCTGCTGCCCGAAGACGCGCAGGCCGGCGTCGACCTGGTGAAGGACGCGACCATCGCCTTGAAGCGCGCCAAGCGCGACCACCGGGGCCAGCACCTGCAGTACTCGGGCCACATGGGCGCCGAGGCCCGCGCCCGCGCCTTGCTGCTGTCCAACCTGCGCACGGCCATCGACAACGCGCAGCTGTTCCTGGTCTACCAGCCGCAGCTCAACCTCCACACCCGTGCGCTGGTGGGCCTGGAGGCCTTGCTGCGCTGGCGTGCCGAAGACGGCAGCCTGGTGCCGCCGGACCGGTTCATTCCGGTGGCCGAGCATTCGGGGCTCATCGTGGCGCTCGGGCAATGGGTGCTGTCCACGGCCTGCCGGACCATGCGCGAGCTGCTGGACGCGGACCGCGCGCCGCTGCGCATGGCCGTCAACGTGTCGAGCGTGCAGCTGCAGGACCCGGGATTCTTCGACACCGTGCGCGGGGCGCTCTCGCACAGCCGGCTCCAGGGCCATCACCTGGAACTGGAGATTACCGAGTCCGTGGCCGCGCTGCCCACGCAGCTGCTGGAGTCCACGCTGGCCGCGCTGCGGGCCGAGGGCATCTCGATTGCCATCGACGACTTCGGCACCGGCTATTCCTCGCTGAGCTACCTGGAGCGGCTGCCGCTGGACCGCATCAAGATCGACGGCACCTTCGTTCGCCGGCTGGGTGAGGCGCAAGGCGCGCGCATCGCCGAGATGGTCGCGCAACTGGGCCGCAAGCTCGGGCTGCACGTGCTGGCCGAAGGCATCGAGGACGCGGCGGCCTGGCAGGCGCTGCTGGCCATGGAGTGCGACGAAGGGCAGGGCTACTACATCGCCCAGCCCATGGACAAGGACGGCCTGTTCCGTTGGCTGCACGAACGGGCCGAGGCCGAAAAGAACGCGCGGCTTGCGTTGGGAATTCTCGAGCGGTAGCCGCGCTGCCCGAGATGCCGGGCGGTTCCTGCTCTCGCTCAATCTGGCAAGAACCGTGAGGCTACTCGCTGCAAATCCGGTCTGCCTGCTTAGACTTCGCGCATGTCGACCGCCCACCTCCTGCTGACCCACGCGACCGCGGACAAGCTGCTGATTGCAGCGGCGTCCATCGGCGCGGGCGTGGCCACGTTGGCGCGTCGCAGCCCGACGGCCGCACTTCCCTAAGCCCGGCGGTCCGCTCCTCCCCTCACAGCGCAAACCATCCACCGCCGGGCACCAGCCCCGCGCGGACGTGGCGGCCTCCTCGAGGCGCCGCAAGAATGGAGTGCGTCAAATGCATGCAGCGATTCATGGCGAGCGAACGCTCACCGATCTCGATTTCGGCCGCCTGAGCAATCTGCTCGGCCGCCATCTCCCCCCTGGCCTTGCCGACCTGCTCGCCTGCGCCGAAGTCACCAGCTCGCGGGCGATTCCCTGCGACGTCGTGACCATGTATTCGCAGGTGGAACTCGTCGACGTGCACACCCGGCGCCGGCAGACACTGACGGTGTGCTACCCGGGCGATGCGGAGCCCGCGGCCGGCTACATCTCGGTCCTGTCTCCGGTCGGCAACGCATTGCTGGGAATGAAGCTCGGGGAGGTCGCCCGGTGGTACAGCCCCACGGGCGAACAGTGCTGCGCCGAAATCTCCGCGATGCATTTCCAGCCTGAAGCCACCGGCGACTACGTCACCTAGCTTCGGCTTGCCGCCGCTCGCACCTGCGAGCCACCCATTCGCTCTGCCGCTCGTCGGTGCACGGGTCTGCGACCCGAGGCATCGGCGCGGCCACGCACTCAGAAAGAGGCTGGTCCATGAACCTCCGATCGATCCTGGCTTGTACCGATTTTTCAACCAGCACGGACGCCGTGCTCTCCCGCGCGGCTTTGCTGGCATGCGAGCACGCCGCGATGCTGAAGCTCATCTACGTGCCACCTGCCAACGAGCTCCCCTGCCCGGACGCCGCGTGCCGGCTGTCCCATCACGCCTTGCAGCTGACTCAACGCCACGGCATTCGCGTGCGCACCGTGGCCCATGTGGCGAACACGCTGGACGACGTCGCGCGTGCGGCGCAAGGCGCGGACCTTGTCGTCACGGGCACGGCCAATGAACGCAGCCTGCGTGCCTTCGCGTTCGGCCAGCCGGAGATGCGCCTCGTCCGGAAGGCGCGCCTGCCGGTTCTCTCCGTGCGCGGCAGGAGCGAAGCGGCCTATCAACGTCTGCTCGTCGCGGTGGACTTTTCAGAGGCGTCGCGCAACCTGACCAAGGCAGCGTTCGGCTTCAGCAAGTCGGGCCTGGTGGAACTGTTCCATGCCATCGGCACGGCGAACGACGCACGGCTGCATGACGCCGAGGTCTCGGACCGCGCCATCAGGGCCTACCGGCACGAATGCAGGCGCTACGCGCAAGAGCGGATGTTCTGGCTGACGGACTCGACCGACGCGCGCCGGAACCGCGTCTACGCCGCCATCAGCCATGGCGACCCGGCACGGCAGGCGAGCGCGCAACAGAAGCAGGGCGGCGCGGACCTTGTCGTCGTCGGCAAGCGCACCACGTCGGGCCTGTCGGACTTCGTGTTCGGCAGCGTGGCCGAACGCCTGCTGAGACTCAGCAGCGTCGACGTCCTCGTGGTACCCCACGACTTGCGGCAGTCGCCCGTGCGTGAACATGGTGGCGAGCCGCAAGCCAGGCGGCGTGTGCGCGCGGGAAGTTCGCCAGTCGGCTGATCACGTGTTTGGCGAAGTCCGGCGGCGTTCGGTCTGCGCGGCCAGTTCCCTGGCGGGCTGGTCGTTTCCCCTCGATGCCTGTTCCGACACCTCTTTCAGAACGGACGGGTCCGGCGCCCCTGTCGCGGGGTCTTCCGCCGCGACGACGCCGGGGTTGTGAATGACGCCATTTTTCTCTGTGTCCTTGTTCATCGATTGCTCCTTTGAAAGATGGGCCTTGAACCTGCCTCAAGGCGATGGCGGATGGTCAGGCAGCCGCTGCTTTCGCATCCGGGTTCGCATCCGGGGAATGGCAGGGAACCACGAGGATGTCCGCCTCGCACCAGGCCAGGATCCGCTTGGCGACGCCGCCGCACAGGATGTCGGGCAGCGCGGAAGAGCGCCTCTTGCCGACAACCACGAGGTCGGCCTTGGCATGCGACTGCTGGAGCGTGGCGTGCCAGGCCGGATCGCCATCGCGCAGGACAGTCGTGACCCGGCCATGGTGTCTCCCTGCGCCGGCGGCCACGTGCAGCAGCTGCTCGTGCGCCTCCAGCTTTCGTCGAGCCAGGTAGGCGCGCAGGATGCGGTCCGGCATCTCCGCGTCGCGCAGCGGGTTCGAATGCAATGGGCGGATGGCATGGAGGACCTGGACTTCGCTGTTCTCCCCGAGGCGGCAGGCAAGGGCCATCAGGTGGGCCGCCGAGGCGCTGAGGTCCACTGCCACGAGCAGGCGCTCATAGTTCTCGCGTGCGTTCGGTTGCGCTTTCAGAATCAACACGGGCCCGTCGCAGACGCGCATGAGTTGCTCCGCCAGCGAACCACGCCAGAGCGAGCGCAGCCGCGGGCGCCGGTCGTGCTTCAGGACCACGAGGCTTCGCCGGCTGAACCCGGTGAACTCGGCAATGTCCGAGACGCGGGTCGCCCGCTCAGGAAGCACTTCGGCGTGCACACCGAGGCCGTCCACAACGGAGCTCACGAGCGCCTTCAACGCGATGGCCGCTGGCAACCTTGGCGGGCCCGACAGCGGGCCGATGTCCATCACCTTGAGCAGCGCGCCATGTTTCATGGCGAGCATGGCCGCGCGGTAGACGACCTGCGCCGACGCCGGCGACATGTCCACCGCGGCGAGGATGCAATCGAAGCCGGAGGTCATGACCCACGCCTCACGGCCACGCCAGCCAGGCGCGCAAACGTGGAGTGATCGGACGGCGTTCTAAGTGATCTCATGGGTCGGTGCGGTGCAAAACCCGACGTTATCGCGCGCTAAGATTTCCGGCTAACGATAAGGAGGCATGCAGTGTCGACAAAAGGACAGGCGGACACGGATCTGCGAGCGGGTCTGGCCGAACTGAAAGCGCTGCCGCGGCCTGTGTTCGGGCACGCGGAGTCGCTTCCGAATGCCGTGCTCGGCTACCGGCATCGCCACCCATGGGTTCAGTTCGCCTATGCGGTTCAAGGGGTGCTCGAGGTGCAGACCAACGCCGGCCGTTTCGTTGCACCGCCTCAGCGCGGCGTCTGGATTCCGGCCGGCGTGACCCATCGCGTCTGGAGCACTGCGCACACCTGCGTTCGCAGCCTGTACATCGATGAAGGCCAGAGCGGCGCATCGCCGGCGCGTTGCCGTGTGCTGGAGGTCAGCCCCTTGCTGCGTGAGCTGGTCAGGGCCTTCAGCCTGGTTCCCGTCGACTACGCGCCGGGAAGCGCGGACGAGCGCCTGGCCAACGTGCTGCTGGACCAGCTCTCGGCGGCAAGGGAGGTGGACCTCATGCTGCCGATTCCGGCGGATGCACAACTGCGCCAGCTTTGCCGCAGCGTCCAGGCTCGGCCGGGCGAAAAGGTCAGCCTGCGCGATTGGAGCGAGCGCTTCGGCATCTCGGAGAAAACACTGAGCCGGCGCTTCATGCGCGAGACGGGCCTTACCTACCGCGCCTGGCTGCTGCGAATGCGATTGCTCAGCGCGCTCCCCGGGCTGGAGCGGGGAGAGCGCGTGACAGACGTCGCGCTGAACTGCGGCTACGAGTCGCTCTCGGCGTTCATCGCGGCTTTCGGCAACCTGTTCAACGCAACCCCTGGCGAGTTTTTCAATCGCGCGGTCGAAAGGCAGTTCTAGAACCCCGGCCGGGGTCGGCTTCAGGTGCCTGGAAGGTTGAACATCCGGCGGCTGTTCGCAGTGCAGGCCTGAATGATCTCGTCGACCTCGCGGTTCATGAGCTCCGCCACGCCGGCGGCGACCCAGGGCAGGTTCGCCGGTTCGTTGTGCCCGCGACGGGCGCCCGAGTTCTTGGGGAACAGGTAAGGCGCGTCCGTTTCAAGGTGAAGCCGATCCAGCGGCAGGGCCGGCACGGCTTCGCGAAGTGCCTAGCCACGTTGGAGGTCCGTGACCCAGCCCGTGATGCCGATGTCCAGGCCCATCTCAAGGAAAGCCTCCGCTTCGGCCCGATTGCCGGTGAAGCAATGCACGACGCCGCGTGCGCCGTCGGCCACCACGGGCGCGAGCATGTCGTGGAAATCGGTGAAAGCGTCGCGGCAGTGGAGAAACAGCGGCTTTCGCGTCTCGACGGCCATCGACAACTGCTGCTCGAACGCCGTGCGCTGCGCCTGCGGCGTCGAGAAGTTGCGGTTGTAGTCGAGGCCGCACTCGCCGACCGCCACGACTTCCGGGCACTTCCAGAGTTCGATCAGTTCATGGAACGTGGCCGTGTCGTGCGACTTCGCGCCATGCGGGTGGACACCCGCGGTCGCGAAGACGACGCCGGGGTTGGCCTTTGCAAGGTCGAGGGCCAGGCGGCTGGACGCGAGCGAGGTGCCGGTGGCCAGGATCTGCGCGACGCCGGCCGCTTTGGCACGCGCCAGCAAGGGGGACGTCATCGACGCCAGCTGCGCCGAGTGGAAGTTGACGCCGATGTCGACCAGCGGCGGTCGTGCGCCTTTCGAATCTGTGTTCATGCGCCGATGGTACGGGGCGCGATGGCAGCAACAGCAGCTATGGAAGGTCTGGCCGATCGGGTCCGGAGCGGATGCGATGCGCCAAGAAAAAAAGCCCGCACGAGGCGGGCGAAACAATCCCCTCAGGTGTCCGTATGGACAAGGATTGAATGGGCAGTCTAGGTCGAGAGCGCGGGCGGCGGAATCCCTCGAATGAGGTAGGCCGTCGGCGGGCGGGCAGGGGTTTTGGCGTGATGGACGCCGGCGACGGTATGGACTACAGAAGCCCGCGACAGCCGCCGACCCGGCCGCGCGCGCGAGCGACGAAACATGGAGGAAACAACGCGAACAACCCACGCGAACAACTCGCCCGTTTCACCGTTTCACTCACGCCATGCAAGGAACCCCATGACCCAGATCACCAAGCCCACCGATCGCAACGACCTCAACCTCGACCCCATCACCGGCGAGCCCGGTGCCCATCCCCTGGGAACCGGCGCGGGCGCCGCCGGAGGTGCGGTGGCCGGCGCAGCCGTGGGCGCCGTCGGCGGACCCGCGGGCGCGGTCGCCGGACTGCTTGTGGGTGCCGTGGTCGGCGGCCTCGGCGGCAAGGCCGCCGCGGAGCGCATCAACCCGACGGCGGAACACAGCCATTGGGAAAGCGCCTACACCCGGGAGCCCTACTACGAGCCCGGCCTCAGCTACGAACACTATGCGCCGGCTTACGAATTGGGCTGGAGCCGCCGCGCGACGCTGGACGACGACTTCGCGGCCGTAGAACCTTCGCTGGCCCGCGAGTGGGAAGCGCGCCGTGGCGTCTCCTCGCTCTCCTGGGAGCAGGCGCGGCCTGCTTCGCACGCCGCATGGGAGCGTGCCGACCGGCTGTACATGCGCGAGGAAGACACGGCGTTTCCCGAGGGCGAGCCGCTCTCCAACGACGACGTGGCCGACGTGCTGAACGACTTGCTCGAGAACACCCGCGATGGGGAAGCCGGCTTTCGCACCTGTGCCGAAGAAGTGAAGTCCGCGCGCCTGCAGGAAGTGTTTGCCGTGCGCGCCGCGCAATGCCGGAGCGCCGCGGCGCAACTGGCCGAACTGGTCGTTTCCTACGGCGGAAAGCCCGCGGAAAGCGGAACGGCTTCGGGCGCGCTGCATCGCGGCTGGGTGCACGTCAAGGGTGCGGTGGGCGCCAACAGCGAGCTGTCGATCCTCGAAGAGTGCGAGCGCGGCGAAGACGTGGCCGTGGCGCGCTACCGCAAGGCCCTGAAGCAGCAACTGCCGCAGGCCGTGCGCCAGGTGGTGAGTTCGCAGGCGCAAGCGGCCCAGCGCAACCACGACCAGATCCGTGACCTGCGCAACGAGGCGCGGGCAGCAGCCAAGCGCGCCTAGCGAGGGATGAAGTCCGCCATCAGGCGGCCTGCCTGGTACAGCAGCTCGAACTCGCCGTCGTCGATCGACCGTTCGACCAGGTCGAAGTGTGAGAGGGTGCCCAGAAGGGCGCGGTCCGGGTCGATCACGGGGACGGCGTGGTAGCTCACGACGATCCCTTGCGCGGGATGCCCGGTCAACCGTGTATCGAGCGAGGAGTTGTTGGTGCGAAAGAGGCCGTCGCGCACGACGAACTGGCAGAAGCTCGCGTCCATCGGCACCACTTCGAGGAAGGCCGGCCGGATCTCGCCGAGCTTGTCGAACAGCAGCACGTTCCGCAGGTTCGCGCCTTCGATCCGGTAGACGCCGGAGAACCTGTGCGGCACCCCCGCGTTGAGGTAGGCCAACGCGGCAGCTGCCCCCTTGGACTTGAGGACCGCCGCAAGCCGGCTGAAGTCACGCGTGGCATGCATTTGATCTGCCTCCCGGTGTAGGGAAGGCTGCCCTGGAATTCCGACGCGCCGTTCGCACCGTTCGATCAGACAGCCTCCGAATTGGTGATTCGCATTGCTTTGCCAAGGGAAAATCTAGCCGATTCGCGCGGGCGTGTATGTAGTGTTTGTCCGTGGCTGGCCTTGAGGGAAGCAGGCAACACCGCACCCTTCGGTTTTGCCCTTGCCAGGGCTGCCCGGCTCTCAGTACGATCTTGCGATGCGGATTCTGGTCGTTGAAGACGAGCCCATGCTCGCCGACTGCATCAAGAAGGGCCTCCAGGAGCAGGGGTTCCGTGTCGATCTTGTTCGCGACGGTTTCGAAGGGCAGTACCTCGCGATCGAGGGCGACTACGCATTGGTTCTGCTCGACACGAAGCTCGCGGGTCCCGACCTCGGCGTCTTGCAGGCCATCCGCCGCACCAGGAATGTTCCCGTGCTGATGCTGACCGCGCGCGACAAGCTCTCCGACCGATTGCAGGGACTGAAGCTGGGTGCCGACGACTACCTTGCGATGCCTTTTTCCGTGCCCGTGTTGCTGGTTCGCGTTCAGGCGCTCCTGGAGCGCGGCAGGCCGCCGCAATCGACCCTTCTGAGGTTGGCCGACCTCGAGGTCGACCTGGAGCGCCGCAAGTGCGCCCGCAACGGCGTCCTGCTGAAGCTGTCGCCCACGGAGTTTTCGTTGTTGGCCGTGCTGCTGCAGCGGCACGGCGCGGTTCTTTCGCGCGCGACCCTTGCGCAGCAGGTATGGCACATGGAACTGGCGAGCGAGTCGACGACCCTCGAGGTCACCATCGGCCGGCTTCGAAGGAAGCTGGACGATCCGTGCGACCTGAAGCTGCTGCACACGGTTCGCGGCGCGGGCTATGTGCTCGACGATCGAACCGCGGGATCCGGTTCGCTCGAAGTCTTCTAGCCGGAAGCCGTCTGCGGCTCGGACGCGCGATCTGCGCCATCGACTGCGAATCTAGACCCTAGAGCACGTTCCAGTGCGAGGTCATGCTGAGCGAACGGAAGATGGGTGCCGCATCGTCGGGCGGGATACCGAAGAGCCCCATGTCGGCCAGCGGACCGAGCGTGGCTTCGATCTCCGGGTCCCAGGCCAGCATGGCCATCGACCATTGCGGAAACGCGCGTGCGGCAATGAGGCGGTATTCGATCACCGACAGGCCGCAATGCCGCTGGTCTTCGGTGATGGCGGCCATGACGCACTCGATGGCCGCTTCGTCGCCCTCCAGATACTGCATGTAGGCACCCCGCAGATGGCACAAGGCACCGGTGATGCCCACCGCATGGTTCTTTCGGCGCGACGTGGTCAGGATGTCGGAAATATCCGCATCCGAAGGATTCTTCGACACGCTCCGGTAGATCAGTCGGGCCAGCATGCGGGAATTATTGCTGAAGGGCCAGGCTTTGGAAGCGCCTTGACGAGCGCCGAGGGTTACCTATTCGCAGTGAGTCGTCCCCAGCTGCACACGGCGCGGCGATGGGTTGCGCTCCGCGGAATCCTCGTCTTCCAGCTCGGCGGCTGCTTCTTCCAGCGCCTCCTTGACGTCGTCCAATGCCGGCGGCAGCGCCAGCCCGATGCGGCGCAGGGCCGGCGCATCGCACAGATCGGCAAGGGCGTTGACCGCCGTGGACCGGACGTGTGGATCGTCGTCCTCCAGGCTGCTGACCAGCAGCGGCAGCACCCTGGAGGGCGTGAAGAAGCTCAGGGCCCACACGACCCGTCTGCGGACAGGTGGGTGCTCGTCTTCGAGCAGTGCCTTCAACGGCTCGATGGCCCGGTCATCCGCAAGGGCCGCCAGCGCCAGCGCCGCTTCGCCGCGCACATCCTCGTCTTCGTCATCGAGGAGCGCGGTCAACGGAGGCATCGCACGCGGGTCGGGCAGTTCGCCCAGCGCCTGCGCAGCCGCCGCGCGGACATGACCGCTCTTGTCCTGGAGCAGGTCGATCAGCACGGGCACGGCCTCCGCACCCCCTCGGCGCGCCAGTGCCTTTGCCAAGTCGCACCTGGCAAAAGGATCGCCATCGAGGTCGGCAAGGCAGGCCAGCACCGCGGGCGGAATCGGCGCACTCTGTGCCAGCACCAGGGACTTCGCGGCCGTTCTTCGAACATCGGTGTCCGGATCGTTGAGGCCTTCCAGAAGCAGCGCCGCACCGGCGGTGGCGTCGATCCTGGCGATGGCTTCCAAGGCTGCTGCCCGGCACTCCTCGGTGTCGTCCTGCGCGGCCTTCATCAGGAAAGGAAGCGCGCGCGGGTCTTTCAGCTTGCCCAGCGCGTTGCTGGCTGCCTCCCTGACGCTGCCCTCGGTGTCCTTCAAGGCCAGGCACAACGGTTCCAGTGCGGCGCTGCCCTCGGGGACTTCCGGGTCCAGAAGCCACTCCAGGCCTCGCGCCGCGGACTCTCTTGTCTCGGGGTCGAGGTCTCTCAACGCCACGCACAACGCGGGCAGCGCCCTGAAGTCTTCGGCATTGCCCAGCGCACGCACGATCTCCGCCCGAACTTCGGGAGAGTCCGCCCCACTCTGAAATGCATCGATCAAGTGCGTTGTCGCGCCCTCGTGCCGGAGGTCGCCCAGCGCGGAGGCGGCACTGCATCGCACTTCCGTATCTGCATCGTTTCGAAGCCGCTCCGCCAGAGCGTCGATGGCCTGGCAGGCATCCAGCGTTCCGAGGGCGCCAATCGCCTCGTTGCGAACGTCGGCAACTTCGTCTGCGAGCAGCGCCACCAGCCCGGGAATCGCTTCAGCGGACGAATAGCGCAACGCCCGTGCCGCGCTTTCTCTGACGCCGGCCGATGGATCAGCCAAAGCCAGGAGCAACGCGTTCACGATGGCTGGCAATTCGCTGGTTTCGTACTCGCCCAAGGCGCGAGCGACAGCGGCTCGCACGATAGCGCTCTCGTCTTCAAGTGCACGGACCAGGTCATCCACCGAACCCTCGGGTTTCAAGCGCTCCAGGGCCATGACGGCACGTTCCCGGACCTCCGGCGCCGGGTCGCGGTGCAGGCGATCGGTCAATGCGGCCACGGTGTCGCTCGTCTCGAAGGCCCCGAGCGCAAGCACCACCTCCTTGCGCACGTCGGGGCTCGCATCGCCGAGGGCCGCGAGCAGCGCAGGAGCAGCGTCAGAAGACATGCTTGCCAGGACCTCCGCCGCGGCCGATCTCACCGATGGGTCGGGGTCATCGGCCAGCGCACGGAACAGTGTCGCCAGCAACTGCGTGCCTTCTTCGGCGTCGTAGCTTGCGAGCGCATGGACGGCGCTCGCCCGGATATAGGGGTCCTGGTCCGTCGTCGCCTTCAGCAAGTGCGGGATGAAGGCCGCGCAAGGCGCGTGGTCCAGGCTCACGCGGGCGTGCCTGTCGTCGGGATCCTGGCCTCTCAAGGCGTGAATCAGTTCCTCGATCTCTGTGCTGGGGGATGGGTGCTTCGTCAAGATCTTCGCTTCGCAGGCTGTCGCGGGTGGGCCGGGCGCCAGAATATAAAGCCACGCCATGCACGCGAAACGCATGACGCACGAATGACGAACGGGCCCCTCGGGGCCCGTTCGTCATCGGAAGCGCGTTCGACCTCGGTGTCTCTGCGCCGTCGTCACGCGGCCTGCGGCAGCACCTTGGCCGGGTTCAGCAGGTTGTCCGGATCGAGCGCGCGCTTGATCTGCCACATCAGCTCGAGCTCGACCTCGCTCTTGTAGGCGCTCAGGTCGTCGCGCTTGGCCACGCCCACGCCGTGCTCGGCCGAGATCGATCCGTTTTTCCGGTGCGCCAGCCCGTCGACCGCGTGCGACACGCGCGCGTAGTTGGCCTCCAGGAACTGCGCGGAACTCGCGCCCTTGGGCTTCAGCGGGTTGAAGTGCACGTTGCCGTCGCCCATGTGGCCATAGATGACCATGCGCGCATCGGGCGCCAGGGCCAGCACCGCGGCCGAGGCTTCGGCGATGAAGTCGGCGATCTTCGACAGCGGAATGGAGATGTCGCATTTGATGCTGCCGCCTTCGCGCGTCTGCGCGTCGGAAATCTCTTCGCGGATGCGCCAGAAGTTCTGCGCGTCGGCACCGCTTGCGGCGATGGCCGCGTCGAGCACGAGGCCTTGCGCCATGCCTTCTTCGAGAAGCGACAGCAGCGTGGCGTCGAGGCTGCCCGGGTCGCCGCCCGAGCTCAGCTCGATCAGCACCATCCAGTCGTGCGCGTCGGCCAGCGGCGAGCGCAGCTGGGGCATCGATTCGAGCACCAGCGCGAGCGCAGGCGCCGAGATCAGCTCGAAGGCCGTGACGGCCTGGCCCGCGATGCGCTTGGCTTCTGTCAGCAGCTGCACCGCGGCGTGCGGGCTTTGCACCGCGACCAGCGCCACCGCCGTGGCGCGCGGCAGCGGCATGAGCTTGAGCACGGCTGCCGTGATGATGCCGAGCGTGCCTTCGGAGCCGATGAAGAGCTGCTTGAGGTCGTAGCCCGTGTTGTCCTTGCGCAGGCCGCGCAGCGACGAGAAGATGCGCCCGTCGGGCAGCACCGCCTCGATGCCCAGCGTCAGGTCGCGCATGTTGCCGTAGCGCAGCACGGCGGTGCCGCCGGCGTTGGTCGAGAGGTTGCCGCCGATCTGGCACGAGCCCTCGGAGCCGATGCGCAGTGGAAAGAGCCGGCCCGCGTCCTCGGCCGCGGCGCGCGCGGCCTGCAGCGTCACACCGGCCTGCAGGGTCAGGGTGTCGTTGACGGTGTCGACCTCCAGCACCTTGTTCATGCGGCGCAGGTTGAGGATGACCGCGCGGCCGGACGCGTCGGGCACGGCGCCGCCCATCAGCGAGGTGTTGCCGCCTTGCGGCACCACGGGCACCTTGTGCGCGGCGCACAGCGCCAGCACGCCGGCAACTTCTTGCGTCGAAGCGGGCAACACCACGGCCAGTGCCTTGCCGTGGTAGAGCTTGCGGTAGTCCGTGGCAAAGGGCTGCATGTCGGCGGGCGCCTCGATGCAGGCCTTCTCGCCCACGATGGCGCGCAGGCCTTCGATCACGGCCGTCGATGTCGGTGCGTCCATGGTTCAGTAGGCTCCGCGCGTCGCCGCATCGACCGGCGCGGCCGCCGCGGCAGAGCCCGCGGGCGCTCCGAGAAACTCCGCGGCCAGCTTGCGCGCCGCATTCGCATAGATCAGCACATCGACGCCCACGGCGACGAAGGTGCAGCCCAGTTCCAGGTACCGCCGTGCCAGCGTGGCGTCCGACGTGAGCGTGCCCGCCGCCTTGCCCGACGCGACGATGGTGCGCATCGCCTGTTCGATGGCCGCCTGCACCTCGGGATGGCCGGGACGGCCGCGATGGCCCATCGATGCCGCAAGGTCCGCAGGCCCGATGAACACGCCATGCACACCGTCCACGGCGCAGATCGCCTCGAGGTCGGCAAGCGCGCTCACCGTCTCGGCCTGCACCAGCAGGCAGACCTCGTCGTCGGCAATGTCGAGATAGTTGCTGCGCGCACTCCATTGCGACGCGCGCCCCACGGCGCTGCCCACGCCGCGAATGCCCTGCGGCGGGTAGCGCGTGGCCGATACCAGCGCGCGCGCCTGGTCGGCCGTGTCGACCATGGGCACCAGCAGGTTCTTCGCGCCGATGTCGAGCAGCTGCTTGATGAGCGCGGTGTCGCCGTTCACGGCGCGCACCACGGGCTGTGCGCGGTGCGGCGCCACGGCCTGCAGGGCGGCCAGCGTCGAGCGCAGGTCGTTCGGCGCATGCTCGCCGTCGATCAGCAGCCAGTCGAAGCCGGTGGTCGCGCTGACCTCGGCCATGTAGGGGTCGGCCATCGACAGCCAGAGGCCGACCTGCGCGCGCTGTTCGGCCAGCGCAGCCTTGAAGGAATTGGGGTTGCTCATGCGGGGTGTTTCCAGAAACGTCAGTCGAGTTGCCCCTGGCACACGTACTTGGTGTGCAGGTAGTCGTCCAGGCCGTGGACCGAGCCTTCGCGGCCGTAGCCCGAGTCCTTCACGCCGCCGAAGGGCGCGGCCTCGGCGGCCAGCGCGCCTTCGTTGATGCCGACGATGCCGCACTCCAGCGCATCGGCCACGCGCCAGATGCGCCGCGCGTCGTTCGAATAGAAGTACGCGGCCAGGCCGAAGGGCGTGTCGTTGGCCTGCGCGATCACCTCGGCCTCGTCGGTGAAGCGCGTGAGCGGCGCGACCGGGCCGAAGGTTTCCTCGCAGGCGCAGGCCATGGTGGCGTCGGCATCGGCCAGCACGGTGGGGGCGAAGTAGTTGGCGCCCAGCGCGGGCAGGCGCGCGCCGCCCGTGAGCACGCGCGCGCCGCGTGCCACGGCGTCCTGCACGTGGCGCTCGATCTTCTCGACGGCACGTGCGTTGATCATGGGGCCGATCTGCGAGGCGGCGTCGCTGGCGGGGCCGACCTTCAGCGCGGCCACGCGCGCGACCAGCAGTTCGGCGAAACGGTCGTGCACGGCCGCATGGACGAACACGCGGTTGGGGCACACGCAGGTCTGGCCGCCGTTGCGGAACTTGGCGGCCATCAGGCCGTCGACGGCGGCTTCGAGGTCGGCGTCCTCGAACACGATGAACGGCGCATTGCCGCCGAGTTCGAGCGAGAGCTTCTTCAGCGTGTCGGCCGAGCGGCGCGCCAGGTGCTTGCCCACGGGCGTCGACCCCGTGAAGGTGATCTTGCGCACGCGCGCGTCGTCGAGCCAGGCGTCGACCACCTCGGGCGTGCGCTCGCGCGACGCGGTCACGATGTTGAGCACGCCCGGCGGCACGCCCGCCTCGGCGGCCAGGGCCACCAGCGCCAGCGAGGTCAGCGGCGTGTCCTCGGCCGGCTTGCAGACCACGGTGCAGCCCGCGGCGAGCGCGGGCGCGATCTTGCGCGCGATCATCGCGGCCGGAAAGTTCCACGGCGTGACGGCGGCGACCACGCCCACCGGCTCCCTGAGCGCGAACATGCGCCGGCCGGGCACCGGCGCGGGAATCACGTCGCCGTTGGCGCGCGTGGCTTCCTCGGCAAACCATTCGATGTAGCTGGCCGCATAGGCCACCTCGCCGCGCCCTTCGGCCAGCGGCTTGCCTTGCTCGCGCGAGATGAGCCGGCCCAGGTCTTCCTGGTGCGCGAGCACCAGGTCGTTCCAGCGCTTGAGGATCTGCGCGCGCGCCTTGGCCGGCGTCTTGCGCCACGCGGGGAACGCGGCGTGCGCGGCGTCGACGGCGGCGCGCGCGGCGCTGGCGGTCGAGTCGGGCACGTTCGCAATCAGGTCGCCGGTGGCCGGGTCGGTCACGGCCAGCGTGCGTCCGGGTTGCGCGGCCAGCCATTCGCCGGCGATGTAGTTGGCGCTGCGCAGCAGCTCGGTGCGGGAAAGGGTCAGGGGCATGGGGGCGTTCTTGTCGGGGTTGTGTGGTGCGGGTATCGCGCAGGCATCGGCTCAGCTCACGATGCCCATGTGCCAGGGCACGAACTCGTGATCGCCCAGGCCGAGCGCTTCGCTCTTGGTGGCTTCACCCGACGCGTGGCGCAGGATCTGCTCGAAGATCTGCTGGCCCAGTTCGGGCACCGTCAGCTCGCCGTCGATCACCACGCCGCAGTTGATGTCCATGTCTTCCTCGAGCCGGCGGAACATCGGCGTGTTGCTCGCCAGCTTGATGGTGGGCGCCGGCTTGCTGCCGAACATCGAGCCGCGGCCGGTGGTGAAGCAGATCAGCTGCGCGCCGCTGGCGATCTGCCCGGTTGCGGCCACGGGGTCGTAGCCCGGCGAGTCCATGAAGACGAAGCCGGCCTCGTCGATCGGCTCGGCGTATTCGTACACCGCGCGCAGCGGCGTGGTGCCGCCCTTCATCGCCGAGCCCAGCGACTTCTCGAAGATGTTGGCCAGGCCGCCGGCCTGGTTGCCGTGGCCCACCACGCCGTTGAACTGCGCGTTCTGGCCGGCCGCATAGCGCTCCCACCACGCCAGCCGGTCGAGCAGCTTCTGCCCGACCTCGGGCGTGATGGCGCGCCGCGTGAGCATGAACTCGACGCCGTGGATCTCGGGCGTTTCCGACAGGATGGCCGTGCCGCCATGGCGCACCAGCACGTCCATGGCCGCGCCGAGCGCGGGGTTCGCCGTGATGGCCGAGAAGCCGTCGGAGCCGCCGCATTCCAGGCCGATCTTCAGATGGTTGGCGCCCACGCGCGAGCGCTGCGCGGCGTTGGCCTCGGGCAGCATGTCCTCGATGGCGCGGATGCCGGCCTCGATGGTCACGCGCGTGCCGCCCACGTCCTGCATCACCATGGTTCGCATCAGGCGACCCTGCTCGAGGCCCTGCGAATCCACCAGCGAATCGACCTGGTTGCGCTCGCAGCCCAGCCCGACGATGAGCACGCCCGCCAGGTTCGGATGGCGCGCATAGCCTGCCAGCGTGCGCCGCAGCACGTCGAAGTGCTCGCTCGGCGAAGACATGCCGCAGCCGCTGGTCTGCGCGAAGGCGGCCACGCCGTCGACGTTCGGAAACGCGGCCAGCCGCTCGGGCGTGAAGTGCGCGGCAATGCGCTTGATCACGGTGGCCGAGCAGTTCACCGACGACAGGATGCCGATGAAGTTGCGCGTGCCCACCTGTCCGTCGGCGCGCACGAAGCCCATGAAGGTGGCGCGCTCGGCCTCGGGCACGAAGTCGACCGGCCGCACGTCCTGGCAGAAGGCCGGATCGCGGTAGGAGTCGACCAGCGTGAGGTTGTGGCTGTGCACATAGTCGCCCGCCTGCAGGTCGCGCGAGGCCACGCCGATGACGGTGTCGTACTTTTTGACCTGCTCGCCGGCCGCGATGGCGCAGGCCGCGATCTTGTGGCCGGCGGGAATCTGCGCCCGGGCGCGCACGCCGAACTCGGCGATGGTTTCGCCCAGCGCAATGGCGGACTTGGCAACCAGCACGTTGTCGTGCGGGTGCAGGCGAAGCAGGGGACTGTCGTTCATGGCGTGGCGCGTGGGCGCTTTCTGGGGGCGTGGAGGCGGATGGGGTGGACGAAGGGGCTCAGCCCTTTTCCATCAGCGCCTTGAGATCGAGCTTGCGGATGAGTTCGGTCTCCTGCTTGTAGACGGCCTGAACGTACTTCCGGTAGTCGGGCCCGTCCTGGTACATGACCGGTGCGTCGATGCTCTCGGCAACCTTGCGGAACTCTTCGCTGTTCACGGCGATGCGGAACGCTTCGCGCAGCCGCTGCTCCACCGCGGGCGGCAGGCCCTTGGGCGCGCCGATGCCATTGGGGGCTTCCACCACCACGTCGTAGCCAAGCTCGCGCAGCGTGGGCGTGTCCTTGAAGCGCGGCGTGCGCGTCTCGCCCCAGGTGGCCAGCAGGCGCATCTTGCCGCTCTCGATGTAGGGCGCCCAGGAGCTGCTGTCGGCCAGCATGTCGACCTGTCCGCCCAGCACGTCGGTCAGCGCGGCCGCGCCGCCCTTGTAGGCGATGGAATTGAACTTGATGCCCGCGGCCTGCGCGAACTGCTCCATGCCCACGTGCGTTGCGCCGCCGATGCCGGCATGCGCATAGCTCAGCGCGCCGGGGTGCGCCTTGGCGTGGGCCACCATGTCGCGCAGCGACTTGAACGGCGAGCTCGCCAGCACGGCAATGCCGAAGGTCTGGCCCGAGGTGCGCGTGAGATAGGTCAGGTCCTTCAGCGGGTCGATCTGCACGGTGCCGATCTGCGAGAAGCGCGTGACCGAGATCGGCACCTGGCCGATGGTGTAGCCGTCGGGCCTGGCCGAGGCCAGCGCCTTGGTGCCGATCATTCCGGAGGCGCCGGCGCGGTTCTCCAGCGCGATCGGCTGGCCCAGCTCGCGTGCGGCGATCTGGCAGATGACGCGCATCGAGCGGTCGGCGGTGCCGCCGGCGGGCCAGGGGCAGATGAACGTGAGGGGGCGCTCGGGGAAGGGGGTGGCGGCGAAGGCGCGGGCGGGTGCGGCGACGAATGCGGCGGCGCTGAGGCCGCCCAGCACGAACTGGCGTCGCGCCATGGGGCGAGAGATCTTCATCGTTTGTCTCGTGAATAGTTGTGGGGTACGCACCGCATTCTTTCGAAGACAATCATTTCTTTCCAATGAAATAGTGGACTCTCTTCATAAGCTCCAGGTTATGAAGATTTTCCCCCCAATCCGATGAGCCAGATCGATCGCGTTCTCCGTTCCAACCTCAAGCTGCGGCACCTGCAGCTGCTGGTGGCGCTCGACGAGTTCCGGCACCTGGGCCGCGTCTCGGAGTTCCTGTCGATCACGCAGCCGGCCGTCTCGAAGATGCTCAGCGAAATCGAGCGCATGTTCGAACGCCAGCTGTTCGACCGCTCCACGCGCGGCACCGTGCCCACGGCCTACGGCAACGCCGCGGTGCGCTTCGCACGCTCGGTGCTGGCCGACTACCAGCGCACGCAGGACGAGATCGGCGCCGTGGCCAGTGGCGGCGTCGGGCGCACCAGCGTGGGCGCGATGGTGGTGGCCACGCCGAGCCTGCTGATGCCCGCGATCCAGCGGCTCAAGGCGCGCTCGGCGCTGACCACCGTGATGGTGGAAGAGGGCGACCTCACGCGGCTGCTGCCGCGCCTGCGCGTGGGCGAGCTGGACCTGATCGTCGGGCGGCTGGAGCCCGGCTATGCCTCGCCCGACCTGGACACCGAGGCGCTCTACACCGAGCCCATGTGCATCGTCGTGAGCCCCGGCCACCCCATCGCCGGCACCGCCAAGCCGACCTGGGACATGCTCGCACAGCAAGCCTGGATCGTCCCGCCGCCCTGGGCCTCATCGCGCTCCAAGCTGGCCCAGATGTTCTACAAGCACCGGATCGACCCGCCCGCGGACATCATCGAGACCGCGTCGTTCCTGGTCACCTTGACGGGCCTGCAGGAGCGGCCCGCGGTCGGCTTCCTGGCGCGCAGCGTGGCGCAGCACCTCGAGAAGCAGGGCCTGGTCCGCATCCTGAAGATCCGCATTCCCATCGAGCTGCCGCCCGTGGGGATCATCACGCTGCGCGGGCGGCAGCAGACGCCCGCGGGGCTGCTGCTGGTGGCGTGCCTCAGGGAGACCGCGGCAGCGCGCTAGGGAGCGCCGCGCCGGGCTTCGCTTGCCCGCACATTGCGATCGGGCGACAGAAGCCGCTGTCACCCGGTCACGCGTGAAGCACGCCATGCCGATCACTCGATCCTGAAGACGAACTCCTGCGTCGCCAGGATCTCCGCGTCGCCGGTGCTCTGGCACTCGTAGCGCATCATGGCCGAGCGCACCGCCGACTGGTACACGCGCGGGCCCGACAGAAAGCGCACCTCCGTCACGCGCCCGCCCTTGATGCGCACCTCGGCCTTCACCACGCCGCTGATGCCTTCGTCCAGCGCCTTGCGCGGCATCTCGGGCTTCACCTGCCTGGGGCATGCCACCGCAATGTCCGTCGAGGTCGCCTGTGCCGGAGGGGCTGGCGGCGCGGGTGGCGCAGGCGGCGCGGCGGGCGGCAGTGCCGCCGGCTCGGTGGTCTGCACCGCGGTGATGGCGGGCGCCGTGCTCGGCGGCGGCGTCACGGCCGGGGGCGGCACATAGGCCGGCTTCGGTGGCGGCGGGGCCTTGGGCGTCTCCTGCTTGATGACCTTCTTGGGCGGCGGGGGAGGAGGCGGTGGCGGAGGTGGGGGCAGCTTCACCTCCGCGATGATCGTCGCGTCCATCGGCTTCTTGATCATCTCCACCGCCTGGCGCGCCAGGCCGGAGACCAGCGCATAGCCCACCAGCACGTGGAACAGCACCATCACGCCGATGCCCACGGGGCCGAAGCGCGACTTGGGGTCGAAGTCGTTGGTGCGGCTCATGGGATGAACTGCTCCGAACCCATGATGCCCAGCTTGGTCAGGCCCGAGCGCTGCGCCGAGGCCATCACGCCGGCCACCACGTTGTACTTGGCCTGCTTGTCGGGGCGCAGGTGCACCTCGGGCTGCACCGGCTGCGCGGCCACCTGCTCGAAGCGCCGCTCCACCTCTTCGAGCTCGGCCACGGCCTCGCCGTTCCACAGCACCGTGCTGCGCGCGTCGATGTCGATGCGCAGAACCTCGGGCTTCAGGTCGCTGGGCGGCGGGTTGCCGTTGGGCATGTTCAGGTTCACCGCGTGCAGCTGGATGGGGATGGTGATGATCAGCATGATCAGCAGCACCAGCATCACGTCGATCAGCGGGGTGGTGTTGATGTCCATCATGGGCTCGTCGGACGGCGCGCCGCTGCGGCGCCCCTGTTTTTCTTTTCGCATGGCTGTGCCTTCTCAGTTGCGCGCGGGGGGCTCGGTGATGAAGCCCACCTTGACGATGCCGGCCGACTGGCACGCGTAGATGATCTTGCCGACAGGCTCGTAGTCCGAGTGCCAGTCGCCGCGGATGTGCACCTCGGGCTGCGGGGTGAGCGCGGCCACCTTCTTCAGCTTGTCGGCCAGCGCATTCACGTCGCGCACCGGGGTGTCGTACCAGTAGATGCGCCCCGCGGCGTCCACCGACAGCACCACCGTCTCGGGCTTGCTCTCGCGCACCTCGTTGCGCTGCTTGGGCACGTCCACCGGCACCGAGTAATTGACCACCGGAATGGTGATGAGGAAGATGATCAGCAGCACCAGCATCACGTCGACCAGCGGCGTGGTGTTGATGGCGGCAATGGCCTGTTCCTCGTCGCCCCCGGCGGATGGGATGTTCATCGCCATGGCGGTGCCGCCCTCAGGCCGGTGCGCTGCCGGCCAGGATCACCGAATGCAGCTCGCCGCTGAATTCGCGCACGTCGTCCATCACCGTGATGTTGCGCCGCAGGAGCCAGTTGTAGCCCAGCACCGCGGGCACGGCCACGGCCAGGCCGATGGCCGTCATGATGAGCGATTCGCCCACCGGCCCCGCCACCTTGTCGATCGACGCCTGCCCGGCGATGCCGATGGCGGTGAGCGCGTGGTAGATGCCCCAGACCGTGCCGAACAGGCCCACGAAAGGCGCGGTCGAACCCACGGTGGCCAGCAGCGACATGCCGTTGCTCAGCCGGCGCTGCACGCGTTCCGTGGCGCGGTGGATGCACAGGTCGACGAAGTCGGCAAAGTCGACCTTGCCGCGCAGGCCGTCGTGCTTTCGGGTGGCGTGCACGCCCGCATCGGCAATGAAGCGGAACGGGCTGCCTTCGGCCAGCCGCGCGGTGCCGGCCTGCACGGTGCCTTCGTTCCAGAACTCGTTGTCGACTTCCTTCGCCTGGCGGCCCATGCGCATCTGCTCGAGCAGCTTGGTGACGATCACGTACCAGCTGCCCATCGACATGATCGCGAGGATCAGCAGCACGGTCTTGGCCACCAGGTCGCTCTGGGCCCAGAGCGCGCCCACGCCGTAGGGGTTGTCGACCTTGGCGGGCGCGGAGGCCGAGGCGCCTGTCGGCGCCGCGGCCGATGCGGCGGCCACCGGCGCGACGGCTGCGGGTGCTGCGGCCGCCGGTGCCGTTGCCGTTGCCGAAGCATCGGGGCTGGTCGAAAGTGCCGGTGCCGGTGCCGGCGCGGCTTGTGCATGGGCGCCATGCGGCACGGCCGTCAGGGAGAACGCCAGAACGAGCGGTGCGGCCGCGGCCATCAGCCGTGCGCAGAAGGTTTTCATCATGAGTGACTCCAAAAAAACTAAACGTGTCCCGGCTCAGGCGCCGTGTTCCGCCGCATGCCAGCCGCAGGCCTTGCCCCACACGGCATGCACCTGCGTGCCCGTGCCGCGCACGACGTGGTAGCGGTCGTAGGGGGCAGCCGTCATGCAGGCGTGGTGCGGCAGGATGCGCACGCGGCTGCCGATCGGCAGGGCGTCGAACATGGCCTGCAGCGCTTCGTTCGCACCTGTCGCCGTGCCCCCCGCGCCTTCGTCCTCGCAGGCGATCAGGCCGTGCTCCTGGTGCAGCTCGGCCACGCGCAGCCCGGGCAGGGGCCGCGTGTTGCCCGCGTGGCAGACCAGCCCGAAGCCCAGCCCGTCGCGGAACTCCGCGGCGGACTCGTCCTTCGACAGCGCCAGCCCGCCCGCATCGATCAGCACCCGGCGCGAGCGCGGGTTGTGGCCGATCACGGTGGCCAGCACCGACAGCGCGATGTCCTCGATGCCGCAGATGCCGCGCGCGGCCTGGTCGAGGTCGAAGAAGGTGTAGACGCCGGGGCGCATCTCGGTGACGCCGTCCAGCCGCTGCGCGCACACCGCCGTGGGCGTGGCGCCCACGCTCACGACCTCCACCGCGAAGCCGGCCGCGCGCAACCGCTCGGCCGCCTGCACCGCGCCCGCGCGCTCGGCCTCGGCAATGTCGCGGATCGCGGCCAGTCCGTTGGCGTGGTAGCTGTGGCCGGCATGCGTGAGCACGCCGGCCAGCGTGAGAGAGCCGCTGCGCTGCACCTCGCCGGCAATGGCCAGCAGCGCGTCGTCGCCGGGCGCGACCCCGCCGCGGCCGCCGCCGGTGTCGATCTCGACCAGCAGCCTGAAGCGCGCCCCCAGCGCGCGCGCCCGCGCGGCCGCGGCCCGCACCGCTTCGACGCGGTCCGCCAGCAGCGTGAGGCGTGCGCCGTGCACGCGCTGGATGCGGTGCAGCGCTTCGATCTTGCCCGCGCTGATGCCTACCGCGTAGGTCAGGTCGTCGAAGCCGTGGCGCGCGAAGTAGTCGGCCTCGGCCACGGTCGACACCGTGATCGCGCCGCTGTGCCCGCGCGTGGCCAAGCGCGCCACGTCGGCCGACTTGGAGGTCTTCAGGTGCGGGCGCAGCGCCACGCCGTGGCGCGCGGCGCGCTGCGCCATTGCGTCGCAGTTGCGCTCCAGCACGGCGCTGTCGAGCAGCAGCGCCGGCGTGACGAGTTCGGACAGCACGGTGTGCGAAGGCTGCGTCAACGCGACCATCCCAGCTCCGCCATCATCAGGTCGACCGCCTGCGCGATCTGCTGCACGAAGAGCGGCAGCAGCACCAGCGTCATGTGCGCGGAGCCCTCCACCAGCTGCACGCGGCCCCGGGTCGACAGCGCCGCATGGTCCAGCTGGTATTCGGGCCAACGCCGCTGGACTTCCGTGGCGCCTTCGCCGCCCGGCGGCAACTTGTCCAGCGCCGCCCACAGCACCGCGACCGGGCGCGCGCCCAGGTCGGGCGATGCCGCGGCCTGCTGCGCGACCTGCGGCAGGCCCGTGTGCTCCGACACCATCGTGTCGAGGGTCTCCGGCGTGTAGGTGGCTTTCAGCTGCCGCGCGATGCCGGGCAGGTCCGCGAACATGGCCTCGATCGGCGCCATCTCCGGCGGCGGCTCTCCGCCGGCCTGGAAGCCGGCGCGCTTCGCACGCTCGGCATCCAGGTGCGCTTGCGGCAGCGGCTGCCTGAACGATTCGCTCTGGTCGGGGTGGCTCGCGTCGAGCATGACCACGCCCACCACCTGCTCGGGATACATGCCCGTGTAGATCCGGTTCAGCAGCCCGCCCAGCGAATGGCCGACCAGCACGACCGGGCCCGTCACGCCGGCCGCGGTCAGCAGCGCGTGCAGGTGCCGCGAGTTGCGGCGCCCGTCGAAGGGCTCGGGGTCGGGCTCGCTCCAGCCCATGCCGGCGCGGTCGTAGCTCACCACCGGGTACTTCGCCGACAGCACCTGCTGCAGGCGCCCGTAGGTCGACGAGGCACAACCGCCGCCGGCCTCGATCACCAGCGTGGGCTGCAGCGGGCCGGCCGGCGCCGGGCCGCTGCGCTGCAGGTGCATGGCGCGGCCGTCCACGATGTACAGCTCGCCGGGGGCGGGCAGCTGCCACGGCTTGGCCGCCGGTGCCGGGCGCTTCGGTTCTTCCACCCGCGGCCAGTAGTCGAGGTCGCGCACGCGGTAGGGCAGGTTGGCGAAGTCGGTGCTCAGCGAGGCCGGCGTCGACACGTACAGCACCGACTTGGCAAGGGGGCCGAACTCCGCATGGAAGTGCTGCGCCGACTTCACGATGACCAGCTTCTTGGCCGCGAGGTCGATGCCCAGGCCCGTGAAGAGGTCGGCGCCGATGACCTGGTTGCGCTTGCTGATGAGCACGATGTCCACGCCGTCGGCCGCCTGCACCCACACGCACGGGCCCATGGGCGTGCGCACGCCCGAGAGGCCGCCCTGCGAATGCGCCTCGACCACGCGCTTGACAGTCACATGCAGGTCGATCGGGTCGCCCGAGGCCGGGCCGCACTTGCCGCCCAGGCGCAGCTCGAAGCTCGCGCCCTCGCCCGCGTCGCGGCACAGCTGCACCGCGCCCAGGTCCCATACGCCGCCGAAAGCCACGTCGCCGATGCCGCGCTCGACCACCGCGCGCAGCATGAAGGTGCTGTCGCTGGTGGCGCCGCCGCCGGGGTTGTCGGCGGTGTCGGCAATGACCACGGGGCCGTCCGGCGTGGCCATGGCCCTGGCGAGCGTCTCTTCGATCGACAGCGAGGGCACGCCGGTCTCGTGGCGCAGGTCCCAGAAGCCGCGGCCCAGTTCTTCGGCGAGCTTCGCGGCGAGCACGGGGTCGTCGTCGGTCACCACCCAGAGCTTGGCGCCCGACTCGGGCACGTCGGCCCACGGGAAGCCATGGCCCAGCGACACCGAGAGCACGCCCGGCTGCTTCTCGGCGGCTTGCATGCGGCGCACGAAGCCGGCCATCGGTTCGCGCGTGGTGTGCCACTTGCCGACCATGCGGCAGTCGTGCACGGCCGTCACGGGCCGCACGCGGCCCTGCGCGGTGTCGACCACGATGCGGATCAGCTCGCTCAGGCGCTCGAACGCGTCGGTGTGCGGATATTCCTTGTAGCAAATGATCGCGTCCGCCGCGTCCAGCATCTTCTGCGTGAAGTGGCAGTGCAGGTCGAGCGACACGCCGATGGGCACCTTGGGCCCGACGATGTCGCGCACGCGCGAGATCACGTCGCCTTCGCAGTCGTCGTAGCCATCGGCCACCATCGCGCCGTGCAGCACGAGGATCACGCCGTCGACCGGGCCGGCCTTGCGCAGGTCGTCCAGGATTTCGTCGCGCAGGCGTTCGTACACGCTGCGCACGGTGCGCCCCAGCGGCTGCGCGAAGGCCAGCAGGCTCTCGACCGTTTCATGCCCTTCGGCGGCCAGCTGCCTGCGCACTTCCACCGCGTACAGGCCGTAGCCGGCCGCGTCGCGCGTGCTCGCATCGCCGCGGAAGATGCCGTATTCCTCGTAGCTGCCCAGGCCGGTGGGGGCCGAAACGAAAGTGTTGGTCTCGGTGGCGAACAGGGTGGTGAAGAACTTCATGCGCGGGGCTCCTGGCGGGCAAGGTGGATGTTTCGCGAGCGCGCGGTGGCGAACTGCAGTCCCACGACCCGCCCGTTCTTGCGCTCCACGTTGAGAACCGATTTGCCCAGCTGGGACAGCACCGGGTCGACCGAGGCGAGCGTCATCACGTCGTCCGACAGCGGCGTCAGCACGCACGCGTGCTGGCCGTGGCGACCCTGCACCGTGAGCAGCAGCTTGCCGTCCACCAGCGCCATCCGCGCGGTGGCATCGAGGTCGGGGCTGGTGTAGTCGCCGCACAGCTGTTCGGCGAGCGACGCGGCGTCGGGCGCGGTCTCGGGCAGGCGCTCGAAGCGGTGCGGCTGGCCGCCTTCGTGCAGCACGAGTGCGTCGGGTGCGCGTTGCGGATCGATGTCGGCGGTGGCCAGCACGAGGTCGTTCGTCGGCAGGTCCTGCAGGCCCAGCCACAGCTTGCCGTCGCCCTGGTTCATGGGCTTCGCCTCGCCGGCCTGCCACGACATCGCCAGCTTGCCGGCCACGTCCGCAAAGCCCAGCAGGCAGCCCGTGGCGGGTGCGTGGTAGCGCTGGCCCGGCAGCGCGGGGAAGGCGCTGGCCAGCGGGCGCGTTTCGGGCGGCGCGAGCGCGTCGCCCAGCAGCAGCTCGATCACCTTGAGGGCCAGCGCCCCCGGCGACACGGGCGCGCCGTTCACCATGGCGATGATGTCCAGCCCGTGGCTGGGCACGCTGATCATCTGCGACTGCGCGCCGAGCACGGCGCCCGCGTGGTGGACGATCTCGACGCCGCGGTACGGGTGGCGCGCCAGCCCGAAGCCGTAGTTCACCGTGGAGCCCGACGACAGCGTGGTGGGCGCCGACAGCAGGGCCCAGCTCTTCGCGCTGCCCACGATCTTTTCGCTGCCGTGCATGTGCGCGAGCCAGCGCAGCATGTCGTCCGCCGTCGACACCAGCGAGCCGCCGCCGTCGAGTTCGCACGGGTACAGGCCGCGCCGCCAGCCGCCGCCGGGCGCGGGCATGTACAGGCCGGCCATGCCGGGAACGATGTCGAGGTCGGTCTGCACCGACGAGGTGTCGTCCATGCCCAGCGGGCCGAAGAGGCGCGCCTTCAGGAAGTCGTTGAAGCTCTGGCCGCTCACGCGCTCGACGATCTTCGCCAGCAGGAAGTAGCCGCCGTTGCTGTAGACCATGTGCGTGCCGGGCTCGAAGTTCAGCGCGCTCTGGCGCGCCATGGCCGGCAGGCCCGGGCCGGGCAACGTGAACGTGAGGCCGTGCGCAATGGCCCACAGCTCGTCGTGGCCGCGCCAGCCGCTGGTGTGCGTGAGCAGGTGGCGCAGCGTGGGGCCGTTGGCGCTCAGCTGGGGCAGCTCGGGCAGGTATTTCTGCACCGCGTCTTCCACATCGAGCAGGCCGTCTTCGGCCAGCAGCAGCACGGCCATCGCCGTGAAGTGCTTGCTGGTGGAGGCGATGCGCATGCGCGTGGTCGGCGCGAGGGCCACGCCCATCTCCAGGCTGGCCATGCCGACGGCGCGGCGGTACAGCAGGCGGCCGTGCCGCGCGATGCCCAGCACCAGGCCGGGCGCGTCGCTGCGGTTGAGGGGCGCCACCAGCGCGTCGATGGCGGCCAGCGCGCAAGCGGTGTCAGGAAGAGAGGTTGAAGGGTGTGGTTGTGACATGGAGGAATGACGAACGATGGAAGGGGGGAGCGAAATCTCGAAGAAGCAGGCTCAGTTCGGCTTCGCTTCGCGCATCAGGCGCACGAACGGGCCCTCTGTGGCGCGCAGCACCATGGCGCCCAGGCTGCCGCCGACCAGCGTGGTCGCGACGATGGACACCGCCAGGCCGTTGGGCACCGACTTGAGTGCGTCCGACAACATGCCGACCACCAGCGGACCCACCACGCCGAAAGGCAGGCTGGCCATCGTGAGCATGGCGATGGTGCGGGCACGCAGGTGCGGCGGCGCCGCGTCCTGCAGCACGTTGGGAAGCAGCACCGCACTGCCGATGAGCGGCACCACCAGCAGCCCCAGCAGCATGAAGTTGTGGTTGGCCGAACTCGTGAACAGCAGCAGCGTCGACATCAGCGCCGCCGAGAGATTGCCCAGCATGATCAGGCGCAGCGCTGCGGCCGGCCCCATGCGCGGCTGCACGTAGCGCATCGACAGCACGCCCAGCAGGCCGCCGGCCACCGTGCCGCACAGGAAGGCCAGGCCCATGCCCTGTCCCATCTGCACCGGCGTGACGCCGTAGGTGCGCGCCGTGACGATCGGCAACCAGGTGCCCAGCGAACTCAGGCCCACGCCGGTCAGGCCCACACCGACCACCAGGCCCGCGAAGGTGCGCCAGTGCAGGCGCAGGTGCTGGCGCAGTGTCGTGGTGGCCGCCGCGCCGGCGCTCGGAGCGGCCGGTGTGCCGGGCTTTGCTTCCTGTACCCCGCCGCGCGGCGTGCGCCGTATCGACAGCACCAGGAACGTCACCGGAATGCCGGCGCAGGCCAGCACGAAAAAGGTGAGGCGCCAGGCTTCGAGCTGCTGCATCGACACGGGCAGCCAGGGCCGCAGGTCGTTGGTGAGGTGCACGATGGTGCCGCCCAGCAGCGCACCCAGCGCACTGCCGAAAATGGCCGACAGCGCGAACACCGCATTGGCCAGCACCCGCTGCGCCCGCGGGAACAGGTCGGGGATCATGCTGTTGGTGATGGGCGTGAGGCCCGCCTCTCCCACGCCCAGGCCGACGGAGGCGACGAAGAGCACGCCGTAGTCCATGGCCGTGCCGCGCATGGCCGTGGCGGCACTCCACAGCACCACGCAGGCGGCGAGCACCACGCGCCGGTCGTAGCGGTCGCTGAGCCAGCCCAGCGGCAAGGTGGCGATGCCGGTGAAGAGCACGATGCCCGCGCCCTGCAGCAGCCCGAGCTGCGTGTCGGACAGCGACAGCGTCTGGCGGATCGGCTCCGTCAGCAGCGTGAGGATGACCTTGTCGATCGACCCCAGCACGGTCGCAATGATGAGCACCGCCAGCGCATACCAGGCGCTGGTGGGCGCCCTGCGGGTCGTTTCCAGGGCCGTGGGGGCGGCCGCATCCAGCGGCATCGGTGCCGCGAACGGTGGGAGGCCCGACATGTCAGAACGGAACGTTGACGTTCAAGCCGATGGTGCGCGCCGGCACGAGCGCCGCGGTCACCAGGTTCGGGTTTGCGTTGAGGCCGGTTTCGATCGACACGATGCCGCGCCGGTTCGTCAGGTTGCGCACGTAGGCCGAGACGCTGAAGGTCTTGAAGTCGATGCCCGCCTGCAGGTCGACCAGCGTGTAGGCCGGCATCATGATGCTCGGCAGGGCCGCACTGCCGCGGTAGCCCGCATCGCGCTTGCCGGTGTAGCGCGCGCTGATGCCGACGTAGGCCGGGTGATCGGCGAGGCTGAAGTTGCGCGTCACGCCCAGCGTGGTGGCAAAGCGCGGCGTGTGCGGCAGGCGCGTGCCGGCCTTGGCGCCCAGGCCCGTGGCGTCCTCGGTCAGGCGCGCGTCGATGGCGGCGGCGTTGGCGGTGAAGCGCCACTCCTTGCTGGGCTTCCAGTTGAGCGTGAGCTCGCTGCCCTTGATGCGCGCCGCACCCGCGTTGGTCACGAAAGTGAAGCCGCCGCTGCGCGTGGGCTGCTGCACGCCGCTCCACTCGATGTCGTACAGCGCCGCTTCCAGCGACAGCGTGCGGTCCAGCAGGTCGGCCTTGTAGCCCAGCTCGTAGCTCCACAGCGAGTCGGAGCTGTACGTCGGCTGCACCACGTTGCGGTCGGTGCTGGCCTTCAGCACGTTGGGACCGCCGGGGCGGTAGCCGCTGGCCGCGCGGAAGTACGCGGTGCTCGTCTCCGACAGCGTGTACTTGGCCGCGGCCAGGTAGGTGGTGGGGCTTTCCGACGAGGTGCCGGCCGCATCGGCGGCGACCGGGCCGACGAGCTGGCCGGTCTGGCGACTGGCGTACTTCTGGTTGTTGCGCGCCAGGCGCAGGCCGCCGGTGAGCGAGAGCGCAGGCGTCACGTTCCAGGTGAGGTCGCCATACACCGCTTCCTCGCGGTAGCGCGACGACTGCGTCGACGTCAGCAGGCCGAGGCTGCCCAGGCCTGCGATCAGGTTGGCGTCCATGGCGCCGTTGTTGCTGCCGCGCTCGCGGTTCAGGTACAGGCCCGCCAGCCACTCGATGGTGGTGCCCGAGCGCGAGGTCAGGCGGAACTCCTGGCTGACGCGGTGCTGCTCCACGGTGCTGTTGATCGGCACCGAGGCCACCGGCACGCGCAGCGCGCTCAACGCCGGCCCGTACAGGCCGGTGACGTCGACCGTATTGTTGATCTTCACATCCTGCGCGGAAGTGATCGAGTTCAGGCGGGCCCAGCCGAAGTCGTACTCCACGTCCAGTCCGAACAGCTGTGTGAGGTTGCGGAACGACTCGTTGGCCGAAAGCTGGCGCGTGCGCTCCCGCGTCCAGGGGCGCAGCGTGCGCTTGTCCATCTCTTCGAAGCCCAGGCCCTTGCGATGCACGTCCTGCACCGTGCCCGTGAGGCGCACCGTGAGTTCGCGCGTGGGCGTGAGCAGCAGCGAAACGCGGCCGCCGTCGGTGTGGCCGCGGTCGACCTTGCGGCCCCGCGCGGGACCGACGGCGTCGTAGCTGCCGCCCACCTGGTCGGTGAAGGCGGCGAAGCGCACGGCCGCCACGTCTTCCTTGAGGGGCACGTTGAGCACCGCGGCGGTCGTGAAGCCCGGGCCGCCGCCCTGGGTCCACGAGGTGCCGAACTTCACCGAGCCCGCGAACTCCATGGTGTCGGGCTGGTTGGTCACGTACTTGAGCACGCCGCTCATGGCGCCCGCGCCGTACAGCGTGCCCTGCGGGCCGCGCAGCACCTCGATGTGGTTCAGGTCGAGCATGCCCATGTCCAGCGGCGTGTTGCCGCCGTTCGCGCCGGCCGAGCTCAGGCCGGTGGCCACGTCGTCCACATACACGCCTACGGTCGCGATGCCCTGCACCGGGCCCATGGTCAGCCCGCGCATGGTGAGCGTGCCGCCCACGCTGCCGCTGCTGGTGAGGTTCACGCCCGGCTGCTCGGCCACGTAATCGGCCAGGTTCTTGGCGCCGGCGCGCTCCAGCGTCTCGGCCTTCATCACGTTCACCTGCATCGGCACTTCGCGCACCGGCTCGCGCCGGCGCGTGGCCGTCACGGTCACGCTGTCGAGCGACTGCGGCTCCTCGGTCGCCGGCCGCGCCGCCACGGGCGCGGCGGTGTACACCACCACGGCGCCGTCGTCGCCACGGCGCGTGAGCAGCGGCGTGCCTTCGAGGATGCGCGCCAGCGCCTCCTGCGGCGCCAGCGCGCCCTTCACGCCGCGCGTTGCGAAGCCCTTCACGTCGTCGACCTTGTAGATCAGCTGCACGCCGCCCTGGGCGACGTAGGCGTCCAGCGCGCTCTTCAGGTCGCCGCCGGCGATGTCGAAGCTCTGTTGCGCCTGCATCTGGCCTTGGCCTTGGCCCTGCGCCTGGGCCTGCGTGGACAGCCCGCCCATCAGCGCGCAGGTGCCCGCGATGACCAGGGGCCGGAGGATCACCCGTTTGCTCTTCTTCACGGACGGCACGGAAGGCAGGGTAGCGCTTTGCTCGATTCGATTCATGATCTACAGCGTGGTATTTGTTTGGGTACCCACTGAGACGAATGCCCCGTCACATTCCGGTAATAAGCTAGTTTGAAATTCTTATTTCGTTGCCGTTGTCCTGCACCGCAAGGCCGAAGCCCTGCTTGAGCAACGCCACGAAGCCGCCCATGTTGTTCGCATCGAAGCTGCCGCCGATGCGGATGCGCGCGACGGCCGCGTCGGCGATCACCAGCTTGTGCGTGTTGTAGCGGTTGAACTGCGTGGCCGCGTCGCCCAGCGTGGTCTGGTCGAACACCAGCTTCCCCTGGCGCCAGCTGAGCTCGTCGTCGATCTGCTTGGGCGCCTTCGGCACCACCAGCACGTTGCCCGCGTTGGCCACTGCCGCCTGGTTGCGCGTGAGGAGGGTGGGCGCAACGGCCTTGCTGCTTTTTTCGTCCTGGGCCGATGCGATCTGCACGCGGCCTTCCTCCACCACCACGTTCACCTGGTCGCCCTGGCGCCGCACCACGAAGCGCGTGCCCAGCACGGTGATGCGGCGGTCGCCGGCGATCACCACGAAGGGATGCTTCTTGTCGTGCGCGATGTCGAAGTAGGCCTCGCCGTCTTCCAGCCACACCTTGCGCCCGCTGCCGTTCACCAGGGTGCGCAGGTGCGTGGCGGTGTTCAGCGTGAGCACGGAGCCGTCGGCCAGCGCGACCTGCTGGCGCGCGCCCACCGCGGTGGCGTAGCTCTCGCTCTGCCAGTCCTGCGTGTAGCGCCAGCCCAGCCAGCTGAAGCCGGCAGCCGCCAGCAGCATGCCGGCCGCGATGCGTTGCGCGGAGAAGCGCGGCAGCCAGCGGGCGCCGGTTGCCTGCGGCGACGGGCCGGCCGCGGGCGCACGCACGGGCAGGGGAATGAGCGATGCCTCGGGCGCCGGTGCCGGTGCCGGCGCGGGTACCGGCGGTGCGCGCAGCGCGCCCAGCCGGTCGCTGCGCTGCCACACGCTCTCCAGGCGCAGCCAGGCGATGCGGTGCGCGATCGACTCGGCGATCCAGCCGTCCAGCTGTTGCTGGTCGGTGTCGCTCCAGTGGCCGCTGTCGCGGCGTGCCAGCCAGTCGGCGGCGGCGGATTCGATGCGTTCGGCTTCCGTCATGGTGAGAGCCTCTTGTCGTTCTGTGCCCGGCCGAAGGCCTTGGTGTCCAGCTGCACGCCGCTGGAAAGCATGGCATCTGCCAGGGCCCGTACGCCGCGCGACACCTGCCGCTCGACCGTGTCTTCGGTGATGCCCAGTTGCGTGGCCACCTCGCGCTGCGAGAGGCCGTCGATCTTGCGCATTTCCACCACGCGGCGGCACTTGGAGGGCAGCGCGTCCAGCGCCGATTGAAGCAGCCGCAGCTCACCGCGGCCGGCGGCATGGCGCTCGGGGGTGAGCTCGTCGGCCGAGAAATCGAGCGCGTCGAGGTCGGCAATGATCTCGATGGACACGATCTGGGCCCGCCGTGCCCGGTCGATCAGCAGGTTGCGGGCGGTGGCGAAGACAAAAGGCTTGACCAGCTCGGGGAGGGCCTTGGCGGCCGATTCATAGATACGCACGTAAACGTCCTGGCGCAGGTCGGGAATTTCGGCGTCGTCACGCCAGTTGCGCCGAAGAAACCGCGTGAGCGCGGCCTCCATGGGAAGCACTTCCCTGACGAACCAGGTGTCCAAGTCACTGAGAACCAAAAGAGCGCTCCTGCGAGTGGCGGGGTGGGGTGGCGACGGGCCGCCGGGATTGGCGACAGACAGTGAGACGAACGGCCGCGCAATTTCCGGTAACGCGCGGTGCAAATACCTGCGGGCCGCCGCCGAAATGCGGCGCGGCCGTTACCGGAATCCGTGGTCTGGCTCGTCTCACACAGGTCACAAGAAAAATCAGATCGCGGGAAGCACATCCAAATGAATCGAAGCCGGAGGCAGAGTCCCTCCCTCTCCACGCAGTCCAGCCGACACCTCGCCCTGGCCCTTGCGGTCTCCGGCGTCCTGATGGCGGGCCCGTCATGGAGCCTCACGCTGACCCGCGAGTTTGACGTGGGCAGCGGCGCGCTCAAGCCCGCGCTGGACGCCTACATCGCGCAGTCGGGCGTGCAGCTCATCTACAAGGTGGAGGACGTCATGGAACTGTCGACGCGGGGTGTCAGGGGCAAGGCCACGCCCGACGCGGCGCTGGAACGGTTGCTGGAGGGGACCCGGCTGCGCATCCGCCGTGGCCAGGACGGGGCGATGGTGCTGATCGCGCCGGTGGACAAGAAGCCCTGAAAGCGTCGCCCGATTGAGCGCGGTTGAGCGTTGTTGCACGCTGTCGAAGTCCCGGCAGAACTTGTAGAGTCGAGCCCGCACCCGGCCGGATGCCCACATTCCGGCCGGCATGAAGGAGAAATGACGATGCCGGAGCACCGGATCTTCGCGATGCCGTTCGCCAAGGTGTACCCGCTGTACGTCAAGAAGGCGGAACGCAAGAATCGCACGAAGGAAGAAGTCGACCAGGTCATCTGCTGGCTCACCGGCTACGACCTGGCGGGAATGCAGCGGCAGATCGAACAGGAGAACGACTTCCGGACCTTCTTCGCTCAGGCCCCGGCCCTGCATCCGAACGTCGGCCTGATCAAGGGCGTCGTGTGCGGCGTTCGCGTCGAGGAAGTCGACGACCCGCTGATGCGGAAGATCCGCTACATGGACAAGCTGGTGGACGAGCTTGCCAAGGGAAAGGCGCTCGAGAAGATCCTGCGGAAGTAGCACGCGCGTTGGGCCTGTCGATTCGGTCGTGCGCTGGCGCTTCCAGGCAAGGGGCAGGGGTTGCCTCATCCGTGGCCGCCTGAGCGACGGCTTCGAGAACGAGCGATTCTGCTTCGGCGTGGAAAGCGACCGAAGGACATGCGCTGGGTTGCGGAATCGGGCCTTCTTGCGGCGTCCTTCGTCAAGCAGCAAACGGCAATATCGACATGGGCGCTGAACGCCCGCGCCGCCTGCCGGCGAAGCAGGGTGCCTAAGACTGGCGGTTAGGTTGGGCGAAGTTCATGGCCGATGCCTGCAACTCGTTCAGGAACCGCCGCGCGGCGATGGACAGCGTCGCCTTCTGCCGCCGGAT
Source organism: Variovorax sp. OK212 (assembly GCF_900112425.1). Classification (GTDB taxonomy): domain Bacteria; phylum Pseudomonadota; class Gammaproteobacteria; order Burkholderiales; family Burkholderiaceae_C; genus Variovorax. The sequence continues at coordinate 220,907 of NZ_FOLP01000009.1, forward strand.
CACGTGGATGCGATGGACCGTGGTGCCGATGTCGGCAATGGCGCACGCCTTGAGCCCCCATTCCTGCGCGATGCGGGCCGCGTAGCCGGGCAACACGACCACGCCCGCGCCTGCACGCACCAGCCCAAGCGCGGCCGTGAGTGTGCCGACCTCGATCGCGCTGGGCAGCGCGATGCCCTGGCGGGCCACGATGTCGTCGATGGTCCGCCGCACCGTGTACACGTTGCGCAGGCTGATGTGCTCGCAGCGGGCGAGCGTTTTCCACGGGACCTTCTTCTTTCCGGCGATCGGGTGGTCGGCGCGAACCACGGCGAACATCGAATCCTCGAACGCGACCTGGGTGTCTGCGCCGGCGATCTGGTGGTCGACCGCGCCAAGGCCGAAGTCGACCCGCCCGGCCAGGACGCTCGCGACGGTCTCGTCGGTCGAGAGTTCATGCAGGTCGAACTGCACGCCGGGGTAGCGCGCGCGGTAGTCGGCAATCAACGGGGCCAGCAGGCCGTAGACCATCATGGGCGATGCTGCAATGCCGACCCGCCCGCGCTGCAGGTCGGCCAGCTCGGCCACGCTGCGCGCCGCCGAGCGCATGGTCGCGATGATCTCCTCCGCGAAGGGATGGAACTCGAAGGCCTCCGCATTGGGCTGCACGCGCCGCGTGGTGCGGTCGAACAGCGCGAACCCCAGCTGCGCCTCGAGTTCGGCGACCACCTTGCTCACGGCCGACTGCGTCATGTGGCGCTGGGTGGCGGCCGCGGTGAAGCTGCGCGTGTCGAACAGTGCCAGGAAAACCTCGAGCTGCCGAATGGTGATATTCATTCCAATAGGGACTTGGTTTATTCGAATAATTCCATTGTTGCATCAATGACCGCTGCCTACCATCGGGCGCAATCTCACAACCGACCTGCCCGTGCCATGGAAATTTCCACCGAATCCCGCCCTCGCTGCCACGTCGATGTCGATGCCGAAGGCGTCGCCAGCGTGCAGTTCGACAACGGCCGCCTCAACCTGCTGACCGCCGAGGCCGCCGCCATCTACACCGAGACGCTGCACGAGCTCCAGTGGCGCGACGACATCCGCCTGCTGATCCTGCGCGGGCGCCCCACGGCCTTCGTGGGCGGAGCAGACATCAAGTTCCTCAAGGACGCGAAGCACCGCGACATCGACGCCTACATCAAGGGCGTCTTCGCGCTGTGCGAGCAACTGCGCGCCTTGCCGTTCCCGACCATGTCCGTGGTCTCGGGCTACTGCCTGGGCGCCGGCATGGAGGTCGCGACCGTGTGCGATATCAAGATCGCGGCGAAAGACGCGCGATTCGGCATGCCCGAGGTCAAGCTCGGCGTGCCTTCGGTCATTCACGGCGCGTTGCTGCCGGGCCTTATCGGCTGGGGCCGCACGCGGGACCTGCTGCTGTCGGGCCGGATGATCGATGCCGAAAAGGCTTGCGACTGGGGCCTCATCACCGCAACCGTGCCCGCCGAATCGCTCGAGGACGAGGTTGGCACGTGGCGGCACGAACTGCTTTCGGGCGCACCGCAGGCCCTGCGCAACCAGAAGGCGCTGATCCGCAGCTGGGAACGCATGCCCACGCAGGACGCCATTGCCGTCGGCGTCGAGGCGCTGGTGCGGGCCTATGACACGAGCGAGCCCAAGGACTACATCGAGGCTTTCCTGCGCGCGAGAAAGCGCGCCTGAAGACACCGGCAAGGAGACATGCACACATGACACCGATCTCTAACTTCGTGCGCGCCGCATCCCTCGGCCTGGCACTGGCCGCGGGGCTTTCCGCAGCCGTCGCGTCCTCGTACCCCGAGCGCGCCGTGACGCTCGTCGTGCCGTTCGCCGCGGGCGGCATGACCGACGTGCTGGCCCGCCAGTTGTCGCGCAGGATGCAGGACGAACTCAGGCAGCCGGCCGTGGTGGACAACCGCGTCGGCGCGGGCGGCATCATCGGCGCCGAGCGTGTCGCCAAGTCGCGCCCCGACGGCCACACGCTGCTCATCACGACGACGGCGCACGTCGTCAATCCGGCCATCACCAAGCAACTGCCCTACGACACCGAGAAGGACTTCGTGCCCGTGGCCATGCTGGCGCGCACGCCGAACGTGCTGGTGGTGCATCCCTCGGTGCCCGCGAAGAATCTGCAGGAGCTGATCGCGTTCGCCAGGAAGAGCGGCGGCGTGTCCTACGGCTCGTCGGGCAGCGGCGGCACGACGCACCTGTCCGGGGAACTGCTGGCAGCCCGCACCGGCGCGCCGTTTCTGCATGTGCCGTACAAGGGCACGGCGCTGGCGGTGAACGACGTGCTGGGCGGCCAGATCCAGGCGGCCTTCGTCGATGCGCTCACGGCGGTGAAGTACGTCGAGAGCCAGAAGCTGCGCGCCATCGGCGTGTCGACCGCGCAGCGCAACCCCTCGCTGTCCGAGGTGCCCACCATCGCCGAGCAGGGCGTGCCCGGCTACGAGACCGAGATCTGGATCGGCCTGTATGCGCCGCGCGGCACGCCGCCCGAGATCGTGCGGCAGCTCAACCGCATCGCCGTCGGCGCGATGAACGAGCCCGCGTTCAAGGACATGCTGGCGCGCCAGGGAACGGCACCCGGAACGATGGACACGGTCGCCTTCGAGGCCTACGTGAAGCGCGAGATCGCCAAGTGGCATGCCATCGTGCGCGACGCGCGCATCGAGCCGCAATGAAGGAGAAGGGCGTGACGGCCGCATTGCCTCTTTCGGGCGTACGCATCCTCGATCTCACGAGCGTCATCATGGGGCCCTACGCCACGCAGATGCTCGCGGAGTACGGCGCCGACGTCATCAAGGTCGAACCGCCCGAAGGCGACATCATGCGCGGCATGGGACCGGTGCGCGAAGAAGGCATGGGGCCGGTGTTTCTCAACCTCAACCGCGGCAAGCGCAGCCTCTGCCTCGACCTGAAGTCACCGGGCGCGGCCGAGACGCTGTTGCGCGCGGTGGCCACGGCCGACGTGTTCATCACCAACATGCGCCAGGGCGCGCTCACGCGCCTCGGGCTGGGCTGGGAAGAACTGAAGCGGCACCACCCGACGCTGATCTACGTCTTTCTGTCGGGTTTCGCACAGGACGGCCCGTACGCGGGCCGCCCCGCATACGACGACCTGATCCAGGGCATGGTGGCGCTGCCCGCGCTCGTGGCCGCCGCAGGCGAGGGGGAGCCGCAGTACCTGCCGCTGAACATCGCCGACAAGACCATGGGCCTCTTCGCTGCGCAGACCGTGCTGGCCGCGCTGCTGCAGCGCAACCGGAACGAAGCGCAAGCGGAGGGACAGTTCATCGAAGTGCCGATGTTCGAGACCATGGCGAACTTCGTGTTGCTCGATCACATGGCCGGCGCGAGCTTCGAGCCGCCGCTCGGGCAGCCGGGCAACCCGAGGCTGCTGTCGCGCTACCGCAAGCCCTATCGCACGCAGGACGGGTGGTTGAGCACGCTGCTCTACACCGACCGGCATTGGGAGAGCTTCCTGCGCTTGGTGGGACAGGATGCGTTGTGGCACAGCGACCCGCGCTTTCGCACCATGGCCAGCCGCACGCAGCACATCGACGCGGTGTATGCGTTCGTGGAGCAGCACATCGCCCAACATCCTACGGCGCACTGGCTGGAGGTCTTGCTGCACGCCGACATTCCGGTGGCGCGCATTCCGGGCGTCGAGGCGCTCATCCGCGAACTGCGGGACAGCGGCAGCGGCCCGGTGCGGGACTATGCCGATGCGCACGGCAACACCTATGTCGGCCTGGAGCCCGCGGCACGCTGGCTGCATGCGCAGCCGGTGGCGGGGAGGGCGGCGCCTCGCCTGGGGGAGCACACCGAGGAAATCCTGCGGGAGCTGTCGGCGGCGGGCATCGACCAGGAGGATCGCGTCCGGTGAGTGCCGCTGCCTGGCGGCGGCATCCGGCACGTCCAGATGCTGCTAGGCCCGTGCGCGCTTGCCCGCCGGTTGTCGCCGGCCGATTGCCAGGTTGGCCGTCACCATGGCCGCCACCAACGTGACCAGCCAGGAGAAGTACACCCACAGCATGAACATGGGGAGCGCTGCGAAGGTCCCGTACAGCGCCTTGTAGGTCGGCACCTTGACGAGGTAGGCCGTGAAGCCGCGCTTGCCGAGCTCGAAAGCCACGCTGGCGATCACGCCGCCCACGAAAGCGTCGACAAGCCGGACCGAGGTGTTCGGCACCAGGTAGAACATGGCCGTCAGCACGGCGATGCCGAGCGCGAGCGGCCCGAGGTCGAGCACGAAGGCCAGCGGGTGTGGCAGCGCGCCGATCAGGCCCATGGAGATGCCGAGCAGATACGACGTCGCCCAGAGGCTCAGGCCGAGCACCGGCGGGCCGACGGCCAGCATCAGCAGGTACAGGCCGACCCTGCGGAAGAACGGCCGGTTCCGGTTGATCTTCCACATCTGGTTCAGCGCGTTCTCCACGGTGAGCAGCATCGCAACGGCCGTACCCAGCAGGAAGAGCGAGCCCACCCAGGTCAGGCCGCTGGCATTCGCGGCGAACTGGTTCAGGTACTTCATCACCGTGCGTGCGATGTCCATGGGAAGCAGCCTGCTCAGCAAGAGCTCCTGAAGCGCATCCCTCAACCGATGGAAGACGGGGAATCGTGTGAAGAGCGCGAAGCTCGCGGCCAGCAACGGCACGATGGACAGCAAGGTCGTGAACGCCAGGCTGCCGGCGACCTGGGGCAGGCGCTCCTTGCGGGCGCGTTCGATCGTCAGGCGGATCAGGGAGAACATGGATCGTCGGGGAGGGGAGTCGGCCGGTTTCGCGGCCGGATACAGCGCTGGTGCTGCGCAGAATTGTGATCGGCCTGCGAGAACACAAGTGCCGCAACGGGCTCGAACAGCCAGCTGATCGATTTCACTCGGCTTTCGCCTGAGGTGTCGGCGAGTTTAGTCACCGCGAGTGACGCCGAAACTCAAGGGCCCAAGGACTCAGGCGCCTCCAGCCACGGCAACCTCGCTCGCTTCATGCCGCAGCTCAGGGTGGCCGGGCTGCGCCCGGCCTGCATGGCAATGCGCCGCGGCAACCATCTTTGGCGGCGCAGAGCCTCGACGCATTCAGCCGCGCGACGAAGACGAAGAGCGTCGTTGGGCAGGTAGAGGCGCCGATGAAATTCTCTCGGGACCACGGCCCATTGGGAGCTGATGAGCATCACGATGACCTGGCCGGATGCATACCAGGCGTTTTGCATTTGCCCGACACCTCGCACAGGTTCATCGATGAAGAAGCCCCTGTCCGCGCTGCCCAAAGACCTGGACCTGCGTACCGATCGTTCAAGGCGCTGCCCGTGTAGGGATAGCGCCGTGCCTGCGACCTTCCCGCTGCGTGACGCAGGCAAAGCATCCACAGCCGGCACTACCAAGCGTCTCCTGACCACCTGCCAGTGCGACGCCGGCGCTGCCCGTTCCCTCACTGCTGCGGGCGCGGTCTTGCGAACGAGGCTCCAAGCGGAGCCCTGTGCGAACGTCTCAGCGCGACAGCACCACCACGGGTGGTCCCTGGCCGGTCGGCTGCGTGATCGCTCTGCTCGGCAGGCCCGTGATCTCATCGAGCTTGTAGGCGGCCACGTTGTTGTCGCCGTTGTTCGCGATACAGGCGAACTTGCCCTGGGGCGCGACGACGACCGACGTCGGGTTGGTGCCGATGGTCGGTCCGGTGACCGGGCCGCTCAACAGGCCGGTCGGTCCATCGACCTGGAACACCTGCAGGCCGATGTTCCCCCATCCAGCGGGATGGGGTCGCGTGAGCCATCGTCTCTTTCGAGAGACGGCAGCCCGAACTACTGAAGTTCCTCGGCTTGCAGCGAAGCACGCACGCTGGGCCGCTGCGCCATGCGCGCCATGAAACGCTGGATCCCGGGGTAGCCGGAGATGTCGAGGCCCACGCGCGGGGGCCATGAAAGCACGTTGTAGAGATAGGCATCCGCCACGGAGAACTGGCTGCCCAGCACGTAGTCATTGGCCGCCAGATGCTCTTCGATGTACGCGAACTTGCTGATCAGGTTGCCCTCGGCAAATTTCGTCTTCGACTCCTGGCTCACGAGCGGCGAGAACATCACTGCCATGCCCTTGTGCAGGTCGCTCGCCACGAAGTTCAGCCACTCGAGCGCCTTGTAGCGCTCCCTGGAGCCGAAATGCGGCAGCAGCTTGGCTTCGGGGTGCTTGTCCGCAATCCACTGCAGGATGACAGCGCCTTCCGTCAGAAGGTCCCCATCGTCGAGTCTCAAGGCCGGCACGAAGCCTTTGGGCGTGACCTGGAAGTAGTCGCCTTCCGCGGTGGTCTTGGTCTTGAAGTCCACCTTGATCAGGGTGAACTCGAGGCCGGCTTCGCGAAGCGCGATCTGCGAAGCCAGGCCGCACGAACCGGGCGAGTAATAGAGTTTCATGATGGTCTTGGGTGAGAGGCCCCCATGGAGGGGCACAAGGGAATGGCACAACGGGATCGCTCTCGCAGCGAGCGGGTTTTCGAACGCGCTCTTCAGGGCGTCAGCGTGTCGAAGTCGGAGGCATCGTGGCGTTCGCGCAGGAACTCGCCGGGAATGGCCGAGATCCGGTTGACGCGCCTGCCGCGGGCCACGGCAGGCCGGGCGCCGATGGCCCGGTACCAGCGCAGCAGGTGCGGGTACTCCTCGACGGCCAGGAACTCGTGCGTGTTGTAGACGCCATAAAGACTGCCGGGATGCCAGGGCCAGACCGCCATGTCGGCGATCGTGTACTGGTCGCCTGCCAGGTACTCACGGGAGGCCAGGTGCGTGTCGAGCACATGCAGCTGGCGCTTGGTTTCCATGGCGTAGCGATCGATCGCGTACTCGATCTTCAGCGGGGCATAGGCATAGAAGTGGCCCAGGCCACCCCCCACGAAGGGGGCGGAGCCCATCTGCCACATCAGCCAGTTCAGCGTCTGCGTGCGCGCCCGGCGCTCTGTCGGCAAGAAGGCGCCGAAGCGCTCGGCCAGGTAAAGGAGGATCGAGCCGCTCTCGAAGACAGGCAGCGGCGGATCGGTGGCGCGGTCGACCAGCGCGGGAATCTTGGAATTGGGATTGATCTCGACGAAGCCGCTGCCGAATTGGTCGCCCTTGAAGATGTCGATCAACCAGGCGTCGTATTCGGCGTCGGCGTGCCCCGCGGCGAGCAACTCCTCCAGCAGGATGGTGATCTTCTGGCCGTTGGGTGTGCCTTGCGAGTAGAGCTGCAGAGGGTGCTTGCCCACGGGCAGTTCGCGCTCGAACCGGGCACCCGACACCGGGCGGTTGATGCTGCCGAACTGGCCGCCATATTCGTTCTTCGGGCGCCATACCTTGGAGGGCACGTAGCCCGACGGCAGGTTATCGAGAGCAGATGATTCGTTCATGATGACTCCTGGTTTCCGGGTTGTTTTCGGGTGGGTTCGCGGGTGGTTTGGCGATGAGATGCGTCGCGCCTGGGGTCAGGCGCTGCCTGGCTCGACAAAGTACGGCCAGCCCCGCATGTGATTGATGAAGCGCTCGCTCAGCCCGCCTGCGCGCAGGTACTGCGCGGGCACGGGAAGCTTCGGGCTGTCGTACATCGGGTCGGCCTGGACCCGCAGCGGAAAGTCCCGCACGAGAATGCCGGCCCTGCCGATCAACACGAAGTCGCAACCCTCGTCCAGCAACTGGCTGGCGCGCTGGGCGCTCATGATCTTTCCGGCCGCTCCGACACGCACACCCTTGCGCGGCAGGTCCGTGAAGACACTGAGCATGGTCTTGCCCTGGAAGGGGCCCTCGCGCACGCGCTGGGCTGAATCCCAAAGGGCCAGGTCCAGGTAGTCGATCAGTTCCCGGTCCAGGATTTCCGCAGTGACCTCGCGCAACTCTTCCAGGCGCAGGCCGTAGCGCTCGATCGACAGGCGCCAGCCGATCTGGAAGTCGGGCCCGCAGGCGCGCCGGATGCCCTCGATCACCTCGAGCGTGAGGCGGGCCCGGTTCGCGACGCTGCCGCCGTACTTGTCGGTGCGGTCATTCAGATGCGGCGACATGAACTCCGACAGGATCCAGCCGAAGGCACCGTGCACGGCCACGCCATCGAAGCCCGCGAGTTCGGCCCTGCGGGCAGCGGCAATGAAGCTGTCCCGGATGCGCTCGACCTGTTGCGTCGACAAGGCGTGCACGCCGGGCAAGGTGTCGCCGGACGCTGGCGCGGGAACGCCCCCGAGCAGAGGGTTGGCGCGGTGGCCCGCATGATGCAGCTGGACCGCCGAGAGCCCGCCTCCCTGGCGGATTGCGGCAGCCATCCTCGACAGGCCTGGCAGGTGGCCCTCGCAATGGATGCCCATCTGGCGGTCTAAGGCGATTCCGCCGGCCTCGACCGTGGTCGCGCAGGTCTGGATCAACGCATAGCCTCCTTGCGAGAGTTGCCCGATCCACGCCTGGTCGAACTCGGAGGCCGTGCCATCGCGTTCGCTCTGCTGGTTGGTCAACGGAGCCAGCATGAAGCGGTTCCTCATGGCGGGGCCATGCAGGAGCGTCAGCGGCTTGAAAAGATCGGAAATCGACATCGAAGTCTTTCAAAAGTGGTGAAGGCGTCAGCTCTTCTTTGCGGACGCCGTGGCGCCGGATGCGTCCCAGCCGCCACCCAGCGCCCGCACCAGGTCCACGGTTGCGCGAACCCGTTCGCCTTCGGCCTGGATGAGGGACTGACGACTGCGCAGCAGCGTTCGCTCGGCATCGACGACGCCCAGGTAGTCGACGTCGCCCTCGTCGAAGCGGGCCTTCGCGGACTGGTCCACCCGCGCCGCGGCCTGCGCCGCGCCTTGCTGGTGGGCGAGGCGTTCGTCGAGCGTGCGCATGGACACCAGCGCGTCCTCGACCTCCCGGAACGCCTGGAGCACGGTTTTCCGATACTCGGCCACCCGCTCCTCATAGGCCGCGCGCGCCTTGGCTTCGTCGGCGCGGCGCCGGCCGCCGTCGAAGATCGGCAGGCTCAGGGCCGTTCCCACCAGCGGACCGAGCAGGAAGGTCCGCTGGGACCAGTTGGCCAGGTTGCCGAGGTCGGCCGACTCGTAACCCAGCGATCCGGTCAAGGACAGCGAGGGGAAGAACGCGGCCTTGGCGACGCCGATGCGGGCGTTTTCCGCCGCCATCGCCAGCGCCGCGGCCGCGATGTCCGGCCGGCGTTCCAGCAGCGTGGACGGCAGCCCCGCTGGAATCCGGATGACGGGCAGCACCAGAGGCTGGGCGTTCAGCGCCAAGGTGCCGGGCGCCTTGCCCAGCAGGACGGCCAGCGCATGGGAAGTCAAGGCCTGCTGCTGACGGATCGCTTGCTGCTCCGCCTTTGCCGTGAACAGCTCGGCTCGCGCCTGCTCCGCCACGAACGGTGCCACCGCGCCTGCTTCGCGCTTGCGCTCCAGCAGTTGCAATGCGCCCTCCCGGAGTTGAACGGTCCGGCCCAGGAGTTGTTGTTCGCCTTCGAGCTGGCGAAGGCTGAAGTAGGTTCGGGCCACGTCCGCCTGGACGAGCAGCAGCATCTGGTGGGCCAACGCCCGTGCCTGGGCGGCGTCTGCCTGTGCGGCAGCCACGCCGGATGCGACGCGCCCGAACAGGTCCACTTCATAGGCGACGCTGGCTTGCGCGCGCCAGAGCGTCTGGACGGCGCCCGGCGCGCCATCTCCCAGGCCTGCCGCAGCGCCGCTGGTGCGCTGCCGGTTCGGCCCGAAGCCTGCGTCGATGCTGGGCAGGCGCTGCGATTCGCTGCGCGAGGCCAGGGCCCGTGCCTGCTTGAGCCTCGCCATGGCGATGCCAACGTCAGGGTTGGCTTGCAGCGCCTGCTCTTCGAGCTGCATCAGCACCGGGTCTTGAAAGACCTGCCACCAGGGGGACGGCGCCTGCGTCTGTGCGGGCTCGGCCGGTTGCCAGCGCCCCGGCTCCTCCGAGGGCGCCAACGGCGGCGCCGAGCGATCGTCGGAGGCGGCGAAGCTGGCGGGAATTTCCAGGTCGGGACGATGCTCCTGTGGGGTGAGCGAGCATGCGGCCAGGAAGACGATGGCGGCCAACGCCAGGGCGGTTTTCGAGAGGCGAGCCAGACGGACGCTCGCTGGGGTTGCGCGGTTCATGCTTTCTCCTCTTGGGGCTTCAGTTCCGGGTGACGGAGAACAGGCGCAGGCGCCTGGTGAGGCACTGGCACAGGCGCCTCGTGGCGGCTGGCGGTGCGCAGCGGTTTGCCATGGCCGAGCGAACGCGCGATCACGTAGAACACCGGGGTGAGGAACAAGCCGAAGAGCGTGACGCCGATCATTCCGAAGAAGACCGAGATGCCCATGGCCTGACGCATCTCCGCGCCCGAGCCGCTCGACAAGACCAGCGGGATGACCCCCATGATGAAAGCGAGCGACGTCATCAGGATCGGGCGCAGCCGCAAGCGGCTGGCCTCGACCACGGCCTTGAGCGTGGACATCCCGGCGATCTCCAGTTCGCGGGCGAACTCGACGATGAGGATGGCGTTCTTCGACGCCAGCCCCACCAGGACGATCAAGCCGATCTGGGTGAAGATGTTGTTGTCGCCTCGCGTCAGCCATACGCCGAGCAGCGCCGAGAAGATGCTCATCGGGATGATCCCGATGATCGCCAGGGGCAGCGTCAGGCTTTCGTATTGCGCGGCCAGGACGAAGAAGACCAGCAGCACGCACAGCGGAAGGATCCACACAGCGCTGTTGCCCGCGATGATCTGCTGGTACGTCAGGTCGGTCCACTCGTACGTCATGCCCGGCGGCAGCGTTTCGGCGGCCACCCTCGCGATGGCAGCCATGGCCTGGTCCGACGAGTAGCCGGGCGCCGGGCTGCCGCTCACGTCCGCCGACGTGAAGCCGTTGTACCGGAGCACCTGGTCCGGGCCGTAGGTCTGGCTGACCTGGGCCACCGAAGCCAGGGGAATCATCTGGCCGGTTTCGCTGCGCAGGTGCAGCTGTCCGATGTCGTCGGGCTTGGAGCGGAACTGGCTGTCGGCCTGCATGCGCACCTGGTAGACACGCCCCAGGAAGTTGAAGTCGTTGACGTAGTACGAGCCAAGAAAGGACTGCAGCGTGCTCAGGATCGCGGGCGTGTCCACGCCCAACTGCTGCGCCTTGGCCCGGTCGATGTCCACCTTCAGCTGGGGCACGTTCACGGTGTAGGTCGAGAACAACGGGGCCAGCTCGGGCGCCTCGGCGGCCTTCTTGATGAACGCCTGCGTGGCGGTGTAGAGCGCCTCGTAGCCGAGGTCTGACCGGTCTTCGATCTGCAGCTTGAAGCCGCCGAGCGTGCCCAGGCCGTAGACCGGCGGCGGCGGAAAGATGCCGGTGAAGGCATGGCCGATGCCGCTGTATTCCCGGGTGAGGTCGGCCGCGACCTGGTCGGCGCTGATGCCCTTGCGTTCCTTGAAAGGCTTGAGCAGCACGAAGGTCAGCGCGGTGCTCGAACTCTTCGTGACGCCGTTGATCGACAGGCCGCTGTAGCCGGACGTGCCCAGGACAGCGGGATGCTTGAGCGCGATCTCGTTCATCTTGCTCATCGTGGCGTCGGTGCGGTCGAGGGTCGAGCCTTCGGGCAGTTGTGCCAGGCTCACCAGGTACTCCTTGTCCTGCGCGGGCACGAAGCCGCCGGGCACATGGCCGGTCAGCCACCAGGTGCCGCCCAGCAGGCCGGCGTAGACGACGAGCATGGCGCCCTTGCGCTTCAGAAGCCGGCCGACGCCGCCGCCGTAGCTTTCCGAGGTGCGATCGAAGGCGCGGTTGAAGCGGGCGAAGAAGCGGCCCAGCACCCGCTGTGTCACACGGGTCACCACATCGGGCGCTTCGCCGTGGCCTTTCAGCAGCAGGGCCGCCAGCGCCGGGGACAGGGTCAGCGAATTGACCGCCGAGATCAGCGTCGAGATGGCGATGGTGACCGCGAACTGCTTGTAGAACTCTCCGGTCAGGCCGCTGAGGAAGGCCAGCGGCAGGAAGACCGCGGACAAGGTCAGCGCGATGGCCACGATGGGGCCGCTGACCTCGCGCATGGCCTGGTACGTGGCCTCCCGGGGCGCCATGCCTCGGGCGATGTTGCGCTCCACGTTCTCGACCACCACGATGGCGTCGTCGACCACGATGCCGATGGCCACCACCAGCCCGAACAGCGACAGCGTGTTGATGGAATAGCCCGCCAGCAGCAGGAAGCTGAAGGTGCCGACGATCGAGATGGGAACGGCGATCAGCGGGATGATCGATGCGCGCCAGGTCTGCAGGAAGAGGAACACGACCAGCACGACCAGGGCCACGGCCTCCAGCAGCGTCTTGACCACGGCATCGATGCCGGACTGGACCGCACGGCTGGGCTCATAGACAACGCGGTAGGTGACGTCTTCCGGGAATTTTTTCTCGAGCTCCTTCATGGCGCGATGCACGTCCCGGGAAATCTGCAGCGAGTTCGCGCCGGGTGCTTCCTGTACGGACACGGCGACGGCCGGCGCGTTGTCCAGCGTGGCCCGGATGCCGTAGTCCTCGGCGCCCAGTTCCACGCGGGCCACATCGCCCAGGCGCGTGATGGCACCGGCCGCATCGGACTTGATGACGATGTTCCTGAATTCCTCGGGCGTCTTGAGCCGTCCGTCGGCATTGACGTTGAGCTGGAAGGCCGTGTCCGGACTGGCCGGCGCGCTGCCGATGGTTCCCACCGCCGCCTGCATGTTCTGGCGCCGGATGGCGCTGGCCACATCGCCCGCGCTCAGGCCGCGCTGGGCCAGCGCGGCGGGATCCAGCCAGATCCGCATGGCATAGCCGCCGGGGCCCCAGATCACGACGTCGCCCACGCCCTGGATGCGGGCCAGGCGGTCCTTCACATGAAGGAGCGCGTAGTTGCTGATGTAGTTGTTGTCGTAGGTGCCCTTGGGCGACACCATGTGCACGGCGATGGTGATCATCGGCAGGTTCTTGACGGCCGTGACGCCCAGGCGCTGCACGTCCTCCGGCAGCCGCGGCGACGCCTGCGACACGCGGGTCTGGACCAGCTGCTGGGCCCGGTCCGGATCGGTGCCCAGCTTGAACGTGACCGTCAGGTACAGGTGGCCGTCGCCGCTGGCCTTCGAGTCCATGTAGAGCATGTCCTCGACGCCGTTGACCGACTGCTCCAGCGGCGCGGCGACGGTCTCGGCGATCGTCTTGGCGTTGGCGCCCGGGTATTGCGCGTGGATCACCACCGAAGGCGGGATGACCTGCGGGTATTCCGACACCGGCATCTGGAAGGCCGCCACGATGCCCGCGAGCATGATCAATGCAGACAGGACGCCCGCGAAGATGGGTCGGTCGATGAAGAACTTGGAAATGTTCATGACCGCGCCCCTGAAGTCATCGGGGCGGATGCGGCCGGCGCGCCAGCCTCTACCGCTGACACCGCGGCGCCCGGGGCGGCACGGTAGGCACCATCCACGATGACCCTGGCGCCCGGCTCGATGCCGCTGCGCAGCACGCGCTGGCTCCCCTGGAGCACGCCGAGCTCCACGAAGCGCCGCTCCACCTTGTTCTGGGCGTTCACGACGAGGACGTACTTGCGGTCCTGGTCGGTGCCGACCACGGCATCGTCGACCACCACGGCCTGGTAGGGCACGGCGCCCTGCAGGCGCACGCGCGCCTGCAGGCCCGGGAGCATCTCGGGACTCACACGGTCCACGCGCGCCCGCACGCGCACGGTTCCGGAGCGGGTGTCCATCCGGTTGTCGAGGGCCTCGAGCGACGCCGCGTGCGGGAAGTCGGCATCGACCGCCAGCCCCACCTTCACCGCCGGTTGCGCGCCGCTGCGCAACGACGGCGCGATGAGCCGCAGGTAGCTCTGCTCATCGACGTTGAACGAGGCATACAGCTTGTTCTCCGAAACGATGCGGGTCAGCGGGGCCGAATCCCCGCCGGAACCCACCACGTTGCCGGCAGTGATTTCCGCCCTGGAAATGCGCCCGGCAATGGGCGCGCGGACTTGCGTGTAGCTCAGGTCGAGCTGTGCCTGGGCCACCGCCGCCTGTGCGCCCTTGAGGGCCGCCAGGGCCTCGCTGGCCGCGTTGTCGAGGGCCTCGAACTCACGCTGCGAGATCGACTGCGACTCGACGAGCCGGCGAGCGCGTTGTTGCTCCATGTCGGCATGCCGCAGGCGCGCCTGCGCGCCCACCAGGCCGGCCTGGACCTGCTGCAGCCTGGCCGTGAAAGGCGCAGTGTCGATGCTGAACAGCAGGTCGTTCTGCTGGACGCGCTGGCCATCCTTGAAGTGCACCTTCAGGAGCGTGCCGGGCACCTTCGGGCGCACGTCGACGAGGTCGACGGCCTCGAGGCGGCCGGTGTAGTCCTGGGCATCGAACACCTGGCTCTGCAATGCCGTTTTGTACTTGACCTGGGGGAGCACGGCGGCCGCGGCGGCATGCGCCTGCGGCCCCTTGTCCCAGAAGATTCCCATGCCTGCGCCCGCAACGGCGATTGCAGCCGCGAGGGCCGCCAGATGCTGCTTTCTGAATGAGTTCATGCGACGTCCTTAACGAGTTGGTGAGGCTCAGTTTGGGCGCGAGGGTCGCAAAGATCGAGACGGCAAGCTGGAATTGGTTATTGCATCGGTTGCAACAATCAGCCCGAAAATTGGCAAAACTGGCGCGCAATCTCTAAACTTGTTCTTGTTTGGACAACAAATTTTCGAAGGAACGACACCGTGGACCGTCTTCAATCGATGCAGATCTTTGCCCGCGTGGTGGACATGCACAGCTTCAACCGTGCCGCCGACAGCCTTCTGATGTCCAAGTCGCTGGTCACGCGTGCGATCAAGGATCTGGAGCAATTCCTGGGCGTGCGCTTGCTGCAGAGAACCACGCGCCACCTGAGCCTGACGCCCGAAGGCACGACCTACTACGACCATTGCAGGCGTCTCCTGGCCGAAATCGAGGCGGTGGAATCCAGCTTCCCGGCAAGAGCCGGCAAGCCGCGCGGCCGGATACGGGTGGACATGACGCTGTCGCTGGCCCGGCTGGTCGTCATACCGGCCCTCAAGGACTTCCGGGATCGCTTTCCGGACGTCGACCTCACCTTGACCATGAGCGACCGGAAGGTCGACCTGATCCAGGAGGGCGTGGACTGCGTGGTCCGCACCGGAACGCCGGAGAACTCGGGCACGCTCGTCGCCCGCCGCGTAGGCGCGTTCGATTGGGTCACCTGTGCGTCGCCAACCTACCTCGCCCGTCATGGCGAGCCCACGACCCTGGAGGAGCTGGCGCAGCATCATTCGGTGGGCTACCTGTCGAACCAGACGGCGCGCCCGTGGGACTGGCACTTCGTGGTGAACGGGGAAGACCGGTTCATCACGATGCGCGAGCACCTCGTGGTCGATGACATCGATGCCTATGTGGCCTGCGGCGCCGAAGGCCTGGGACTGATTCGGGCCGGGAGCTACATGGTGCTGCCGTATCTGATCAGCGGGCGCCTGCGCCGCGTGTTGAGTGATTTTTCGGCGCCGGCCATACCGCTTTCCGTGCTCTATCCCCAAAACCGCCACCTCTCGCCAACCGTGCGGGCCTTCGTCGACTGGGTCAGCGAAGTCGTCAAGGAAGCAGAGGCAGGTTGGCGTGTCAACTGAGCCGCTCCTGCAGCCACTTCCAGAGCGTGGGCCAGAGCGCTTTGCCGCATCGGGCTGGCTTTCCGACCGGTGCCGGCAAAGGTCCTAGAACCGGCTACGGCTACGGCTACGGCTACGGTTACGGCTACGGCTACGGCTACGGCTACGGCTACGGCAACAGCACGGTCAGCCCCGGCAGTCGACGTGCATCCATGAGCCGATGAACGTCGGCCGCTTCGTCGAGCCGTCTTTGCGTGATCACAAGATCCGCGAACACACCGGCTTCGATGAGGCCGAAGAGTTCCGCCGCGGCTGCAAGCTGGTTGCCTGCATTCACGATCTGCGGCGTGCTGCCGCCACGCATCTCTATGGCCCGCCGCGTCAGTTCGGTCTTGCCCGGCGTGGCCGGACCTGAAGCGGCGCCAAGAGCCAGGATCTTCCCCCCGTCGCGCACCGCGGCGACCGAGCTTGCAAACGTGGCGTCGCCCACGAAGTCGTAGACGGCATCCACCCCTTTCGGGGCAAGTGCCCGCACCTTGGCCAGCAACTCGGGGTCGCCGGCAGTCAGCGCGAGCGTGGAGCCCGCTGCGACCAGGGGCAGCTTCTGCGCAGAACCGGCCACCCCGATGACGGTTGCGCCCAGCGCCCTGGCCCAACGGGTGAGTATCGAGCCGACATTCCCGGAGGCGCCTTGCACGAGGATCACCTCCGAGGCCTTGATCTCATGCAGCACCCGCAACCCCATCCAGGCGGTGAGGCCCTTGGCCAGGAATGCGGCGGCCAGCTGTGCGCTGATGTGATCCGGCAATGCCACCAGAGACGACGCCTTGACCACGTTCAAGTCGGCATAGGCGCCTTCCGCGAAGAAGTAGCCGACGCGATCGCCGATCTTCAGTCGTGACTGGGCAGCGTCGATCTCGGTCACCACGCCCGCCGCCTCGAAGCCGGGCACTGCTGGCAGGGCCACGCGGTATCGGCCGGTGCGAACCATGGTGTCGACGAAGTTGATGCCCACGGCCTCGTGGCGAACCACGGCTTCGCCCGGACCGGCACTCGGCGTTTGCGTTTGCTCGTAGCGCAGCACCGAAGGGCCGCCGGTTTCGCGGAGGACGACAGCGTGGTTCATGGCGGTTCCCGGTTGATGGTTGATGGTTGATGGTTCAGGCTGTCTGGCCGCCATCCACGTTCAACGTGGCGCCGGTGATGTATGCCGCGTCCGGCCCCACCAGAAACGCGACCGCGGCGGCCACTTCATCTGGCTGGCCATAACGGCCGAGCGAGGTCATGGCGCGCAGCGTGTCGGCGAACGCCGTGTTCTCCGGATTCATTTCGGTATGGATGGCGCCCGGTTGAACCACATTGACCGTGATGCCGCGCGGGCCGAGGTCCCTGGACCATCCGCGGGTATAGGCAGCGACCGCGGCCTTGGAGGCAACGTAGTCGGCCGCGCCCGGAAATGGAATGCGCGTGGCACCCGTCGTCCCGATGGACACGACCCGCCCGCCGTCGCTCAGCAGCGGCGCGGCGGTGCGCACAGCGGTCACCACGCCCTTGATGTTGATGTCGATCTGCCGGTCGAACGACGGGAGGTCCGCACCCGGGTCACCCACGACGCCGGTGACGAACACGCCGGCGGAGTTCACCAGGATGTCGAGCCGGCCGAAGGTCTCATGGGCGGTCCTGACCAGACGTTCGACGTCCTGCGTCCGGGCCTGGTCGGCCTGGACGGCCAGGGCCTGGCGGCCAAGCGCTTTCACCTCGTCGCGCACCTGTTCGGCGCGGCCGGGGGAATTCGAATAGCTGAACACGACGTCCGCGCCATCGCGGGCGAGCCGGCGCACGATTGCGGCGCCGATGCCGCGCGAGCCGCCGGTGACCAGTGCGACCTGGCCGGCGAGGGGGAGGGGAGTGGGGATGGTTCCCATGATGGTTCTTTCTTCAGATGCGATCAGCACGTTGCGATGAAGGAACTATCGAGCTTCACGGCGTTCACTGGTAGCCACTTGATGCTTGAATCTGCTTCAAGCAATGCTTGAAATAGCGAGGCCGCTGTGCGAGGCTTGGTGCTGCGTCGGTTGCATGGGCAACCATCTGAAAGGAGTGCAATGGAGACTTTGGCCAACCTGGAATCCTTCGTGAGAAGCGCTGAGGCACGCAGCTTCTCGGGCGCCGCCAGGAGGCTGGGGCTGACGCCCGCGGGTGTGAGCCGGAACGTGGCCCGGCTCGAAACGAACCTGGGCGTTCGCCTCTTCGTGCGCAGCACGCGCAAGCTTTCTCTGACCGAGGCGGGCGAGCGGCTGCTGGATGGTCTGTCCGTTGGCCTGGAAACCATCCAGTCGGCGCTTGCCGCGGTCGGCCACGCGGCAACGGAACCCAGCGGCACGCTTCGCGTCACGATGCCGCCAGGCTTCGGCACCGACTATGTACTCCCGTTGCTCCCGGGATTCACCAAGCTCTACCCCAAGGTACTGTCGGACTGGCACCTGGACAACCGACGCGTCGACCTCATCTCCGAAGGCTTCGATGTCGCCATCGGCGGTGGATTCGATTTGTCGCCGGGCGTGGTCGCGCGTGAACTGGCGCGAATCCATCTCGTCGCAGTTGCATCACCGGCCTACGTCGGCGGCCGCAGCGAGCCGAAGGATCCGCTGGACCTGCAGGACTGGGACTGGATCGGCATGACGTCGATCCAGCTGGGTCGCGTTCGCAGTCGGCGCCTGCGCAATCGCTCCGGCAGGGAGGTGACCTTCGAAACCAGCCCACGAATGTCGTTCAACGACCCGGAGGCAGTCGCTCGAGCCGTCGCCATGGGGCTCGGGGTCACCCTGATGGCGATGCCGCATGCGGCGCCGCTGCTGCGAACGGGCGTGATCAAGCGGGTGTTGCCCAACTGGTATTGGGACGACGGGCCCATTGCGATGTACTACCCAGGCCAGAAGAAACATCTTCCGGCGAAAACCAGGGCGTTCATCGACTACGTCACCGAGCAATTCAAGCAAAAGCGGCTGGCGGAAATGTTGTCGGCGCATTGAGGCCAAGCCGACCCTTCAGCTCCGCATGGAACGCCGCGGCATCGTCCAACGTCCGCTGCGCGGTGAACACGGCCTCCGCGGTGCGTGCCGCTCGCCATGGCACTCACCAGCACCGCGGGGTCGTTGATCGGCAGCTGGATGACATCGCGCGGCGCGACGTCGTACTGCGGCTCGATGTTTTGACGGTGAGGCCGCGGTCCGCTTTCGATGCTGGCCCGCTGCTTCGGCCGGTGGGCCGGGGCATCTGATGGTTCGTTCAACGACAGGTTCAGCCCCGGCAACAGCGCGAGCCATGCTCCGGCGCGGAGGCCACGCGCCTCACTTGCGATCGAGGTCTACTTTGGCGTCGTTGCCTTGCGGGACGATTTCATGGCGAGCGCGGCGCGGTGTGCATCGACAACCCATTGGCCCAGCGTGTCCGGATCCTCCACGACCTCGCTGGGCGCCTCATAGTAGGCCGTGACCGTGACCGTCTTCGCTGATCCCGCGTAGGTAAAAGGCGCAGCGCCCAAGGCCTCGAAGGTCGGGCGGGTCTTTTTGTCCACGCGCAGGTAGAGCGTGCCCTTGATGACAAACCCGAACTGAACACTGGCCGCCACAAGGCCTGCACCACCGAAGAAGCGAGAAACGCTGATCGGCCCAACCGTTCTGATCCGTCCGGCAATATCAAGCGCCAGGTCGCGGGCCGAAGCAGCGCTCATGCCGGTGATCCCTTGCTCGCGGCATCGAAGAAGCCGCTGATCGCCTGAAGGCGACCGTCCTTGGACAGCACTGCGTGACTGGTGCCTGTCTGCAACGGCGTGCCATCGGGCCCTTGCAGCGCCCAATGTGCGAGGGAGCGATCGTGGTGGTGCAGCACAGATTGGATGACAAAGCGTCCACCGGGTACGTTCTGTTGGAAATCGTCCATGTAATTGGACAATGCCGAACACCCTTCGACTGTGCCGTTTGGATCGCAGTAGGTAATTTCGTTGCCAAGACACATGGCAAATTCGGCGGCGCGCGCGTCAGCGCCGAGAGACCAGGTCGCCGCGTATCGTTGCCACAAAGCTTCAGGTGTCATGGGAAATCTCCAGGTTGTCGAATTCGTTGAGGATGAGTCGCTCGAGGCCAGCCTTGTCGCAACCAGCGCGAACCAGGACCAGGATGCCTTGATAGAGCGCGAGGAGCTTCAGCGCTCCTTCCCTGGGGTCTGAAGTACCGCGCAGGAAGCCAGCTCGGCGGGCAGCATCAAGCCTCTCGGCAAACGCCGCTGCCAGGATGCGCATGCCCTCGCCGACGCCGGTATGGGGGCCATCCTCGCTGCCGAGTTCTACCGCCGAATTTGTGATGAGGCAGCCGTACGACTCGTCATTCGGCTCCTTCAGCAGAGAAAGAAAGAGTTCGCGCAAGCCCTGAAGACTTGCTTCGGCAGGCGCGTGGTGGCTGAGCCGGTGTTGCAGCACGGTGCGGTTGTAGTGTGCAAATGCCGCATTGAAAACACCGGCTTTGTCGCCGAAGCTGTTGTAGAGGCTGCCAGCCTTGAGTCCTGTTGCGGCTTCAAGATCGCGGATCGACACGGCCTGATAGCCCTTGCGTCTAAAGGCATGCATCGCCTTGTCGAGGACGGCGTTTTCATCGTAGGCGCGAAGGCGTCCCATATACAGCCCATTATTTTTTAGCAGTCGTTTTAGTATGGCCGATAAAAAACAGCTGTCAAGCACTTCAGGAGAAGTGCCGTGGTGTGCGTTGAGCTGGCGCCCGAGGAACGTAGCAAGGCCCGAGCGCGCTAGAAATTGATGGCGATGATGGGACTGGCACGTCTGCAAACAGGCTGAGGGTGCCGGATCACGCGCAGGCCTCGCCGATTCGACGTATCTGGCGACGCGATTCATCACCATGCGCCTCATTGGCCCTCATCGAAGGCCGATGGGTGACCTGTTCGGACCTTCCCTGGCGGTGGTCGACGCGAAAGCCTTTGCGCAGAAGGTCGTTCGAACGCCGCGCTTCACTGCCCCTTGCGCAGCACCCGGTCGAGCTCGGCCTGCCCGAGCGGCACAGGCGTGCCGCCGAACTCCCGCCGAAGCTGAAATGTGGCGGCGCCGCCGCGCGGCTCGACCGCGATCGTGGGAAAGCGCAGCAGGCGTGCGGAGAACGCCAGCAGCACCGCGCCGCTGGCAAACGCCTGGCCGTCGATCGCCAGCACGAAGCAACGGTCGGTGATGCCGATGGCACCGCCGAGTTCGTCGAGCTTGCGCGCGTCGAGCGTCCAGCTGGCGCGCGACGCGTCCCACGAGGCGATGTCGTCTTCGGTGATCAGCGGTGCGCGCCCGTCGGTGGGGCTCCACGCGCGCAGCGCCGCCGCGTCGAGCTGGCAGTGCGCCGCGTTGGTCGCGCCGATGGGGCCCGTCAGCCAGAGTGCGAAGCGGGGTGTCTGCACCTGCGCCTGCACCTGCGCTTGCGCTTGCGCTTGCGCTTGCGCTTGCGCTTGCGCTTGCGCCTGCGCCTGCGCGCCGAGCGCGGCGAACGCGAGCAGCGCCGGCGCAAGTGAGCGCAACACGGTGCGAAGTCGCGCGTTCATCGCCGGTCCATCCGGAAGCCGAGCACCTGATCGCCGTCGGCGGACATGCTCAGGATCGGGTTGACGTGCATCGGCGTGTCGAAGTACCAGTGGTAGACGCGCTGCGACGCGTTGGCGCCGCCTTCCTCGCGGCTGGGCGGCCCCAGCAGGCAGACCACCTCGGCCACCGGCTGGCCGGCCTGCAGCGCGCGCCGGTCGAGCAGGGCCTGCACGGCCGCCGCCCAGCGCCGGCCCGCGCCGCCGTAGTCCGGCAACTTCTGCTCGGCGACCTCGGCACGCAGCCGCTCGCGCTGCAGCGACAGCTCGGCGTCGGGCACCCTCGGGCCGGGGCACTCGGTGGCTGCGGCCGCTGTTGCGGCCGCGCCCAGCACCAGCCCGCCCAGCACCAGCCCGCTCAACGCGAGCACCGCAACGGCACGCACAGGCCTGTGGTTCACCGCGCGCCGTCAGTTGGCGTAGACGAAGTCGACGCGGCGGTTCTTCGCGCGCGCGTCCGCGCTGTCGCCGCTGGCCGCCGGCCGTTCCTCGCCGAAGGACACGGTCTCGATGCGTTGCACCGAGACGCCCTGCAACGCCAGTTGGCGCAGCACGGCCTCGGCGCGCTTCTGGCCGAGCGCCAGATTGTATTCGCGTCCGCCGCGCTCGTCGGTGTTGCCTTCGAGCCGCAGCGTGACCTCGGCCTTGTCGCGCATGAAGCGCTGGTTGGCCTCGATCACCTTCGCGCCTTCGGCGTCCACGGTGAACTGGTCGAAACCGAAATAGATGGTGCTCGCCGACGGCGCGAACACCGGTCGCTTGGGTTGCGGGCCGGCGCAGCAGGTGGGCTGGCCTTCGTCGCGCCGGGCGTCGCGCTGGGCGTCGGACGCACCGCCGCCGGTGGTCGGCGTGGTGCAGGCGCTGGCAAGCAGGAGCGCGAGCGCGGCGAAGCTGAGTCGGGTGGTTTGTTGCACGGTCATGGGAGGTTCAGGGTGGGGGTTTGCGCGCAGCGAGCGGAAATGCGATGCGCTGGGGTTCGTGCACGAACATCTCGGTGCGGTCGAACACGTCGGGGTAGCGGCCGAGGTCGGCCAGGCGCTGCCAGTTGCGACCGCCCCAGAGCCACAGCGTCTGGTCGTTCTTGATGCCGGCGCTGCCGTAGTCCTGCACCGCGATGCGCTTGAAGTCGCCGCCCATCGGCGCGGGCATGAGGTGGCGTTCGCCCTGGGTGCGCCAGCCCCATTCGAGCACGGTGCCGTCGCGCTGCAGGCCGAGGGCGTGCGAGTTGTCGGTGACCACGTTCACGAAGCCGTCGCCGATCTTCACCGGCGTGTTGCTGCGGTCTTCTTCCACGCCGCGGCCGAAGCCGTGCCGGCTGCTGCCCCAGGCCATGAGTTCGCCTGCGGCCGTGACCGCGACCGAATAGCCCGCGCCGACCGACACCTCGGCATAGTCCGGCCCCACGCGCAGCGGCACGTCGGACCCGGGCGCGGTGGGCTCGCCCACGCCGAGCTGCCCGACCCGGTTGTTGCCCCAGGTCCACAGCGAGCCGTCGTCGCGGATCGCCGCCGCGTGGTTGTAGCCGGCGCTGATGCGGCGATAGCCGTCGCCGATCTTCACGGGCAGCGCGCGCGCCTGCCGGGTGCCGTCGCCGAGCTGGCCGGACGCGTTGTTGCCCCAGGCCCAGAGGCTGCCGTCGGTCTTGATCGCGAGCGTGAAGTCTTCGCCCAGCGACACGCGCGCAAAGCCCTTGCCGATGCGCGCAGGGCGATGCTGCGCGCCGAGCAGCTCGGCATTGCCGTTGCCGATGAGCCCCTGGCCCCACGCCCAGAGTTCGCCGTCGGGCGTGAGGGCCGCCGCGCGCTTGGGCCCGCAGGCAACGGACGCAAAGCCGCTGGCGATGCGGGTTGCCGCAAAGTGCGAGAAGACGCCGCTGGTGCCCGCCAGGAAGTCGAGTTCGTTGTCGTCGCCCAGGCCGAGCTGGCCGTCCGAATTGCCGAGGCTGCCGCCCCAGCTCCACAGCGTGCCGCGGTCGTCGAGCACCAGCGCGAAGTCGGCGCCCAGGCAGACGTCGACCGGTTTGCCGGTGGGGTCCGGCGTGGCCTTGGCTGGTGCCGTCCTGGTCTTGGTTTGGGCCCATGCATTGCCGCCTGGCGCACCCAGCAGCAGCGACACCAGCCACAGGCTCGCGGCCACGGCGCGCCGGCCTTGCCGGGGGAGTGTGATCATGTTCAGCATGTGACAGCGGGGCCATCGCTTGGGGAACGCGCGGCGGCGGGCGGGCGCTCCCGCGGGGTCACCGCCTCGACCTTGAAGTTCATGGTGAAGACGTCGGCCTTGCCTTTGCTTTTTCGCGGCACAAGGCGCAGCGTGGCCTCGCCGGGACGCAGCGCGCCGATGCGCAACGACGGCGTGGGGATCAGCGCGGCGCGGTCGGCCCCCGGCAGCACGAGCATGATCGACAGCGCGCGCGGCGATTGGAGCACGGCCGAGAACTCTTCCTCGGTCAGCACGCGCAGCACGCCCTGGCGGCTTTCGCTCAGTTCGACCTGCCAGTCGTCGGGCGTGCCGGAGGGCAGGGCGAGGCTGACCAGGTCGCGCTGGTCGAGCGTGCGCGAGGCCGGCGTCTCGGTCCAGGGGTTCTTCGCCGCCAGGGCGATGTAGTGGTGGCGATCGACCGGCGGGCCGTTCATCACGCAGGCGCCGGCGGACTGCAACAGGGCGAGTGCCAGACCGGCGCCAGCCAGCCACGGCTGCAAGCGTGTGGCGAGGGGTGTTCTTCTTTTCATGGTGGCGTGGGTGGCCTGTGTTGGAGGTCGGTGGAATGTCATGGTGCGCGCGGCACCGCGGGCAGCACGGCCTTGGCGGCGCCCATCAGCGCAAGCAATATCAGCGGCCATTCAGTCCAGGCATGAAGGCCCGCCGCAATGGCGTACAGGCCCTTCGCCTGTGCGAAGTCGAGCCAGAAGCCCAGCAGGATCGCCGCGCACGCGGCCAGTGCCGCCGTGCGCCACGGCAACCCTTTCCATGCCGGCCCCAAGGCCCGGGGCACCAGGTACAGCACCGCCAGGTAGTGAAGGCATTGCGCCCAGACCAGCGCCGGCAGCAAGGCCGCACCGAAGGCGGCCGAGCCGGTGTTGGAGGCCCAGCCCAGTTCGGCGGGCCGCCACGCGGTGGCCGGCGCGCCGGTGCCGAACAGCCAGAGCAGCAGAAAGAGCGCCAGCGGCGCCGCAAACACCAGCCCCAGCACCGCGCGCGCCGGCCAGGCGCCGATGCGGGCCGCAGCGGGCACCAGCCCGATGGGCGTGAAGTTGTGCGCGATGGCCAGCGCCGCCAGCACGCCCATCACATGCACGGTATCGGCCACCGCCACGAGCAAGGCCGCCAGCCCGGTGGCCGCCGGCACCAGCAGCCAGCGCCGTCGGGGGCCGGCGCCTTGCAGCAGCGTGAGGGCGCACAGCAGTGCCAGCGCCAGCGTGGTGGCGTCGCAAAGGGCGGCGGTCTCGGCGTCGATGCGGTCCAGCCACAGCATGGTGCGCGCGCAGGCCTGCAGCGCGAGCGTCCCGCCCAGGCACAGCCAGAAGGCGCGGGGCAGCACCGGCGCCCAGGTTTTGCGCACCCATGCCATTTCCCACAGGACGTGCGGCAGGCCGAACACCGCCAGCGCCACGACGTACAGGCCCGCGGGTTGCCACAGCGCCAGCGCGCCAAGGCCGAGCGCCGCGGGGGCCCAGCCGTGCGCGGCCAGCTGCGACTTCACCACAGGATCCATCCCACGCAGACCGACGCCGCATTGGCGAGCAAGGACAGCAGCAGCGCCATGCCGAACGAGCCGCCCAGCAACCAGCGCAGGCACACCGCCTCGGCCAGCACCACGGCCGACTCGACCAGCCACAGCCCCGCCACGTAGTCGTGCGTGCCGTAGTTGCCGATGGCCCGATAGGCCAGCGGGTGGGTGAGGCAGCTGGGCACGAAAGCCGCGGCGATCCGGCGAAGGGGCGCCAGCTCGTGAAAGTGGGTGAGCCTTCGGCGTGCCGTCGCCAGCAGCACGATGGGCGCCTCGACCGCCAGCGTGAGGGCCAGTGCCAGCAGCTGGCCGCCGGCCATCACTGGAACAGCTTGCGCCATGCACCGACCGGCGTGAGCACGGCGGGCACGGGGTCGGTCTCCGGCCGGCACAGCACCACCGGCCGCGTCAGCTGCTGGCGCCCGCGGCGGTAGATGCTCGAGGTCTCGGTCTCGCTCTTGCAAATGCCGTTCGACGGCACGACGGCGTCGCCGACCCGCACCTGCGCCACGCAGCTGTCGCCGGGCGCCTGGCCCTTGCAGAAGCGGTCGCTCACGGGCGCGGGCGTCTCGCACACCAGGCCCATGGCGGCCAGCGTGCGCCGGCCGTCGGGCTCGCGCAGGATGTCGGCGCACATGTAGCTGTCGGCCTGGTAGGGCTGCGAGGCCATCTGGCGATCGATCTGCGGCGGGTTGTCCGGCGTGCAGCGCAGGTCGATGAAGCGGTACTCGTTGCGGTTGATGCCGCGCTCGCACTTGCCGGGGCCGCCGCCTTCGAACGCGGTGCCGGGAACCGTGCAGGCGTTGCCGACGCCCTGGCCCTCGCACGGCGCGTCGGTGCGGTCGAACGCGCCGGGGTTGCTCTGGAACCGTTCGGACAGCCTGGCGGCCTGTGGCGGCAGCACGTCGGCGGCCGCGAAGCCGGTGGCAAGGACGGCGGCGAGGCAAAAAGCCATGGCCGGCCCGATCCGCCGGCGCCTGGCGGCACTTGCACGAAGAACCACGGTTTGCAGGGATGGATTCAAGCAGCGATCTATTCAGGCAAATGGTTGTCGGGGTGCCGCGCCGCGCGCCAAGGGCCGGGAACGGGGGCGGGGGTGGGCCGGCGGCGTGGCTGGGCATTCTCCCTGCGGCGGGGCCGCAAGCACCTCCTATGAATTGGGGATGCGGAAATCCGATACTTACCTCGATAGTTCTCCTTGGCGGTTGCGGGTTTTTCAAACGCCGTCCGGCGTTTCCGGCAACCGGCGTCGGGTAGTTTTTCCACTAGGAGTTTTTCAGATGATCGATTTGGACGCATGCATCGACGACGAAATGAAGTTGATCGAGGAAATCGACGACAAGGTCGAGTTCGCCCTGCATGACAAGGTGATGGAGACCGTCTTCAAGCCTTTCATGGGAAGCAAGGAACTGGTCTGCGCCCAGCAGTCGCGCTACAACCATTGCAAGTGAGGCGTGCGGGCCGCCAGCCGGCGCCCTTCACCGCCTCAGCGCGACAGAACGCCACGACACGTGGCGTTTTTTTGTGGGAGCTTCCTTCTTGAGCGATACCTTCGCGGCCTCGCCCGCCAGGCTGCGGGGCACGGCGCTGGGCGCCATCTTTGCCTCGGTCGCGCTGCGCCGGGGCATCGCGGTGGCTTGCACGGCGCTGCTGGTGCTCGAAAAGCTCGTCGCCGTGCTGCTGCCGTTGATCTTCGTGAAGCTGCTGGCGCAAGGAACGCAGGGCGCGCAGGGTGAGCTCGCCCCGTCGATGCTGCTGCTCGCGCTGTTCTGCGCCGCCGGCGTGGCGGTGGTCTGCCTGAGCGAGTACCGCGAGGTCCGCTTCCTGTCGATCCTGCAGAACGCCCAGAAGGCGCTGGTGCAGCAGGCGCTTGCCGCCTTCCACCGCAAGCCGCAGGCCTTCTTCGCGGCGCATGCCTCGCCGGAGCTCACCCGCGCGGTCAACCGCGCGGCCTGGAGCGTGGACGCGATCTTTTCGATCGGCTTCTTCAACATCCTGCCGACCGTGCTGCAGGTGCTGTTCGCCTGCGGCGTGCTGTGGGTGCACCTGTCGGCGCTGCACGCCGCGCTGCTGCTGCTGATGGTGGGCCTGCTGGTCAGCATGACCTACCGGTCGGTGAACACCCAGCAGGCCCTCTACCGCGAGCGCATCCGCGAAGACAACAGGATCAACGCCGTGCTGGCCGACAGCCTGGTCAACGCCGAGACCGTCAGGGCCTTCGGCGGCATCGGCTTCGAGCTGGAGCGACTGTCGGCGCGCCAGGCGCGGCTCGACGTGGCCTGGCGGCGCCAGCAGACCCAGCTGAGCGCCGGCAAGTGCGCGCAGGCCTCGCTGATCCAGCTGAGCCAGTTCGTGCTGCTGGGCGCGACGGTGCTGGCCTCGACCGGCACGGGCATCGGCACCGCCGAACTCGGCGTCGGCCTCGTGATGGTCAGCATGTACGTCGCGCAGGTGTTCGGTCCGCTGGAGTCGGTCGGGCTGCTGTACAGCAGCTTCACCCATGCCTTCATCGACCTGCGCGAGCTCGACGCGCTGACGCGCGACGCGCCGCCGGCGCCCGAGGCCAAGGCTGCCGCCGACGCGCCAGAAGCGCCAGAGGCGCCTGCCCCCGCGCCGCTGCAGGCCCAGTGCGTCTCGGTCGCCGTCGACGGCAAGACCCTGCTGGACGCGGTGAGCCTGCGGTTGCCGGCCCGGGGCAAGATCGCGCTGGTGGGGCCCACCGGCTCCGGCAAGACCACCCTGGCGCGGGCGTTGACCGGCATGGGCCCGCTCAGCGCGGGCCGGCTGCTGCTGAACGACGTGCCCGCCACGCCCGAAACGATGCTGCGCCACGCGCTCTACGTGTCGCAGACCACCGGCCTGTTCGACGACACGCTCGAATACAACATCGGCTACGGCAATCGCGAAGTGCAGGCCGCCCAGCTCGGCGCGGCCGTCGAGCGGGCGCAGCTTGCCTCCATGCTGAAGGAGCGCGAGGCGGGGCTGGCGTCGCCGTGTGGCGAACTGGGCGCGCGGCTGTCGGGCGGGGAGCGCCAGCGCATCGCCGTGGCGCGCGCGTTGCTCAACGCACGGCCGGTGATGGTGTTCGACGAGATCACCGCACAGCTCGACGCCGTCACCGAGACGGCCATCTTCGCGGCGCTCGACCGGCTCGCGCAGGACGCGCTGGTGGTGCACGTCACCCACCATCTCGAGATGGTCGCGGACGCCGAGCGCATCTTCTGCTTTGCCGGCGGGCGCCTGGCCGAGCAAGGCACGCACGACGAACTCATGCGCAACCGCGGCGGCTACGCCGCGCTGTGGGACGCGCGC
Organism: Variovorax sp. OK212; assembly: GCF_900112425.1. Lineage (GTDB taxonomy): Bacteria > Pseudomonadota > Gammaproteobacteria > Burkholderiales > Burkholderiaceae_C > Variovorax. Next base: position 249,153 of record NZ_FOLP01000009.1, read on the forward strand.
ATGCAGGCGCTGGGCGTGCGGCCCCTGCTCGGCAAGGCGGCCTGAGATGGACGCGCAACGGTTTCTCGAACTGTTCGCGCCGCGTGCCGCCACGCTGGACGAGCACCTCGGCGCGCCCTGGCTCGCGGCCCACGACGGCACGGGCGCGCAGGCCGTGGCCGAGCGCCGCATCGCCCGCTGGCAGCAGGCCTGCAACCGCTTCGAGCCCGAGGGCTTCGCCAAGCGCGTGAACTGGAAGTTTCCCTCGGGCGCACCCGCGCTCGCGCAGCGGCTGGGGCCCAAGACACTGGTGTCGCCGCAAGGCGTGCCGGCGTGGATGGCGCAGGCCTGGCACTTCGTGTCGGAACTCTGCGCGCAGCCGCCGCGCGATGCGGAGGTGGCGCGCGAGCCGCTGCCGTTCGAAGACCTGTTCACCGGCTTCGCCGCGCGCGAGTCGCACCGGCTGCGCGAAACGCTCAGCGCCGCGCAGGCCGGCTGCTTTGCCGACGGGTGCTTCCGCGCACTCGAGCGTCAGCTGGTCGCCGACCTGGCGGAGGTCTTCGGCTACGCGCTGGAGCACGAGTTCTCGCTGTTCCGAGTGAACCATCCGCAGCGCGAGGCCACGGGCGCGCCCGAGCGGCTGTACCGCGAGTTCATCGCGCGGCTGCGCGCGGGCGAGCTCTTTGCCTTCGCCATCAAGTACGCGGCATTGACCCGGCTCGCCTGCCAGGCGCGCGGCCAGTGGCGCGACCATGCCGCCAAGCTGTTGACGCGCTTCGCGCAGGACCGCGAGGCACTGGCCGGCTGGCTGGGCGTGGCGCCGCAGGGGTTGCGCGTGGAGGCGCTGCACTGCGCCCTGTCGGACCGCCACCAGGGCGGCCAGAGCGTGGTCCGGCTGCAGCTGTCGCAGGGCGGCGGCATCTACTACAAGTGCCGCGCCATGGCGCTCGAACACGCGATGGGCGAGCTGCTCGAGCACGTGTCGGGCCCGGCCGGCGCTGACGTGCCCGGGTTGGCCGCCTTGCTGCCGCGCGTGCTGCCGCGCGGCGACCACGGCTGGGCACAGGGCGTCACTGCCGCCGCGCCCGAGCTGTCGCGCTACTACGCCGCGGCCGGCGGCGGCCTGGCCGCGTCGTGGGTGCTGGGCGCCACCGACCTGCATGACGAGAACGTCCTCATGGCCGCGGCCGGCCCCGCCATCGTCGATGCGGAAATGTTCGCCTCGCCCAAGCCGCGGCGCTTCGGCGGGTCGGCCGTGTCCGACCTGAACGTGGCCGAGCTCGACACCGTGCTGCGCTGCGGCCTGCTGCCGCATTGGCAGACCTTCGGCGACGGGCGCCGGCTGCAGGTCAACGGGCTCGGCGGCACCCGCGTCGCGGCCTTGGGCGTGAAGGCGGTGGCCTGGGAACACGTCAACACCGACCGCATGGCGCGCCGCATGCTGGAGGTGGAGGCGCACGACATCCCGGTGACGGATGTGCCCGCCCACGAACCGGCCGACTTCGAGGCCGAGATCATCGCGGGCTTCGAGCGGGGCTGCGCCGCGCTGGCGCGCGCGCTCGGTGGCGAGGGCGACTGGCCTCGTTGGCGCGAGCGGCTCTCCGGGCTTCCCGTGCGCTTTCTGTTTCGCGACACGCGCGTCTACGCCATGTTGAGGCAGCGCTTGCTGGACCCGCGCCATGCGCAGCATGTGCTGGACTTCGAGCTGGAGATCGAACAGCTGGTTTCCACGCTGGTGATCGACGACGCTTTTCCGCAGCTGCAGGCGCTGTTCGAGGCGGAGAAGAAGGCCATCCTGCAAGGCGACGTTCCGTACTTTCTGGCCCGCACCGACAGCGGCCACTGGCAGCCTGGCGCGGACACCGGCGATGCGCAGGGCGCGCTCGCGCTGTTCTCGGTGTCCGGCGTGGACGTCATTGCGCAGAACATCGCGGGCCTCACGAGCGAGCGGCTGGCGTTCCAGGCGTCGCTCATCCGCGCGACGCTGTTCGCGTCGCGTCCTCCGGGTGGGCCGGACAACCCTGCGGGCGAGGCTCGCGGCATGGCCGCGCCGGCCGTGCACGGCACGGGCGGCACCGACCCGATGGCCGCGGCGCAGCGCATCGGCGAACAGCTGCTGGCATCGGCCATCCGGGGGCGCACCGGCAGCATCGACGACCTGAGCTGGATCGCGCCGCAGATGGCCGGGCGCGACGGCTGCATGAACGTGCGCTCGCTGGGCTGCAGCCTGTACGACGGCCGCGCCGGCGTGGGGCTCTTTCTGGCCGCGCTGGCCAGGTACGGCGCGCAGCCGCGCTTCGAGGCGGCGGCCCGCGCCGTGTTCGAGCCCATCCTGCAAGGCACCTACCTGGCGCGCCGCACCGAGGACCTCGATGGCGTGCGCGGCGGGCAGGTGGGCCGAGCCTCGCTGCTGTACGGCCTGCACGCCGCGGGCGTGCTGCTGCGCGAGCCGCGCTGGGTCGAAGTGGCGCGGCGCGAGGCCCGCCGTTGCAGCGCCGCCGACATCGCGGAGAACCCCTGCGCGGATTGGATCAGCGGCCTTTCGGGCGAGCTGGCGGCGCTGCAGTCAGTGCTGGGCGCGCTGCCCCGCGACCGGCTCGATGCGGGCCTGCTGCGCCTGGTCGAACTGCGCCGCGACGCCGGCGCACCGGGCGGCGGCTGGTGGGCCGCGCCAGACATGCCCGAGGGCCTCGCGGGCGCGGGTCATGGCGTGGCCGGCATCGCGCAGGCCCTGGTCCGGCTCTACCCGGGCAACGAGGCGGCCGGCGCCTGCCTGGACGCCGCGCTGCGGTGGTTGCACGCGCGCTGGCAGCCGCGGCGCGCGGGGTGGTTGCCCTCGGCCGGCAACGAGGCCGGTGGCGCGCTGCCCGACACCTGGGCCCATGGCAGCGTCGGCATCGTCATGATGACGCAGGGCATCGACGCCGGCCGCGAAGCACACCGTGTGCAGGGCCGCAGCGAGGCGCTCGCACGGCTGCGCACCGCGCCGTTGTCCGACTGGGACACGTTGGCCACCGGCAACTGCGGCGCGATCGACATGTTCCTCTCCCTGGGCGAGCACGACCTGGCGCTGCAACGCGCCCACGCCATGCTGGCGCGCGCCGGTGCCGACGGCGACTTCCACATTCCGGGCCACCGCCTGCTGCGCCCCGGCCTGTGCGACGGCCTGGCCGGCGTGGGCTATACCCTGTTGCGGCTGCTTCACCCCGAGGCCTTGCCGTGCGTTCTTCTGCTGGAGCCGATCGATGAGGGCCTTTGACCCGCAAGAGCTGCTGGTGTCCGTCCACATTCCCAAGTGCGCGGGAACCTCGTTCATCGGCTGGCTGCGCGCGGCCTTCGACGGCCGGCTGCACCTGCACTACCCCGACCTCGCGCCGCCCGAAAAACTCTCGCACCGTGCCGGGTGGTGTGTGCACGGGCACTTTTTTCACCATGCCTGGCCCATCGGCGTGAACGACTACTACCCCGACGCGCGCCAGTACATCACCGTGCTGCGCGACCCGCTGCAGATGGTGATCTCGAGCTACTTCTTCATGGCGCACAAGGGCGAGAGGCTCGCGCCCACGCTGCAGGCCTACCTCGACGAAGTGCTCACGCAGTGGCCGCGGCTCACGCAGTTCGCCGGCATGCCCGCCGCGCCTGACGCCGACGACACCTGGGGCTGGATGAACGAGCGCTTCGTCTGGGTCGGCGTGGTGGAGGCGCTCGACACCTGCCTGCCGGTGCTGGCCGGCCGGCTGGGCGTGCGCGCCGCGCCCATGCCCCTGGAGAACACCGCGCCGCGCGACCAGGTGCTGGCCGACCCGCGTGACTGGGAGGCGCGCTTTCGCGACAAGTTCGCGTGGGAGTACGGGCTCTACGACAAGGCGCTGGCGGGCGCTCGCTCGCCATGCTGAGCGCCGATGCCGCGCAGGCCGTGCCCGACATGCACGAAGTGCACGACGTGCCCCCGATGCCGCAGGCCCGCATGCTGCAAGCGCTGCGCAGCGACGGCGTGCTGGTGTTCGAAGGCCTGCTGGCGCATCGCATCGCATCGGCGGCCGACGAGCACCGACGCGTCACCGCCGGCCACTTCGCCGGCATCCGGGTCTCGATGGAACTCGACGGCGAGAAGATCTTCGTGCTCGGCGACGACCTGCTGCGCGCCCAGGGCCTGCGGCACTTGGCCGACATGCTCGCCGCGCCCTGGTTCGTGGCGCTCGCCAACGACTACCTGGGCACCGCCGAGCCGGCGCCGCACGTGTATTCGATCGCGCTCGACGGCGCCAAGCAAGCGGCGGACGGCCCCGGCAACCACCACCTGCACTGGGACCCGACACTGTCGCTGCGCATGATGGTCTACGTGGGCGACACGGACCGGCGCAACGGCGCGCTCGAGGTCATCGCGGGAACCCACCTGCTCAACCACCGGCGCCGGCTCGACGAGTGGGCCGGCGGCATCGCGTACCAGCCGCGCCCGGTCTGCGCGGGCCGCCTGGAAGACACCGAGGTCGTCGAGGGGCGCGCGGGCACGGTGATCGTCTTCGACACCTCGGTCAGCCATCGCCGCGGGCTGGTGGCGCCCGGGCACACGCGCCGCGTGGCCTTCGCGCACATGCATTCGGCGCTGGCGGCCGCGCAGATGGCGGGCATGCCCCACGCCCAGGCCGCCGACCACTTGCTGTGGCCGCACGCCACCGCCTTGCCATGAAGCGCGAGCCGTTGTGTCCCGCCTTCGACCTGGACAAGGCCGCGCGCGCCGGCCTGCTGGGGCAGCGGCCGGCCGTGCTGTGGTTCACGGGGCTGTCAGGCTCGGGCAAGAGCACCATCGCCAACGCGGCGTGCAACGAACTGCACGCGCGCGGCAAGCACACCTACCTGCTCGACGGCGACATCGTGCGCACAGGCCTGTGCCGCGACCTCGGCTTCTCGGCGGCGCAGCGGGTGGAAAACATCCGCCGCGCCGCCGAGGTCGCCCGGTTGATGGTGGACGCCGGCCTCGTGACGCTCACCGCCTTCATCTCGCCGTTCCGCTCGGAGCGCGAGATGGCCCGGCGGCTGTTCGCGCCCGGCGAATTCCTGGAGGTGTTCGTCGACGTGCCGCTGGCCGTGGCCGAGCAGCGCGACCCCAAGGGCCTTTACCGCAAGGCGCGGCGCGCAGAGCTGCCGGATTTCACCGGCATCGACTCGCCCTACGAGGCGCCCGCGAGTCCCGACCTGCGGCTTGATGCGGCGGGCCGGAGCGTGGCGTTCAACGTGGGTCGAATCATCGACGCGATGGAGGTGGCGGGGCTGTTGTCGCCGCCGGACGGGCCGCGGCGTCCCTGACGCCGCGTCAGGGCTTGGCGCGTTCGCGCTGTGCGCGCTCGGCCGCCTCGCGCATCGCCTGGGTCCGCGGGTTGTGCCGGTCGTGTGATGCACGCACCTCGGCGTAGCAACGGTCTCGCGCACGCCGGCTTTCCGGCCAGCACGGCGTGCCTTCAGCGCCGGGGCTGGCGTCGAGGCACGACTGCAGCGTGCGCGCGGCAAGCGCGTGGCATGGCAGGTATTCGTTGGACGTGGGGGAGGCGAGGGCGCTCGCGCAGACGAAAGCAGCAGCAACTGCCGCTGTCGGCATGCGCCAATGGCTGGAATGAATACGACGCACGGTGGGTCTCCCTCGGTGTGCTGCCGATGGTAGCCAGCCGCGCGGGCTGGCGAACCCCATGAAAGCAGGAGGCGTGCGATCGAACGATCGCCACTGCCGGCTTGCCGTCAGCGCTCAATGAACAACGCCCTTGCACGTGGTTGATCGAGCGCTTGCAGGAAGTCTGTTGGCGGCAGAACGCAAGCCCCTGCAGCAAGCCTCCGATTTACTTGTTTTCGGGTATGGCTCCACTGGAAACCAAACGATACGCTCGCCCGCGTCCGGATTGCTCGCCGTCCTCCTTTTCTCGTTCTTCATCACAGGAAACCCCATGCTCATTCAGGCCGATGCCAGCGGCGCCCCACCCAAAGTCACCGGAGGGCGGCGGCGGTTGCGGCGCACGCTCCGGTGCTTGTCCGCCATCGCCCTGCTCGCTGCGGGCAGCGCCTTTGCCGATGGCTTCGCTGGCGGAACGAGCGGAAGCGCGGGGGTGCCGCAACTCGGGGGCACGGGCAATGCTGGTGGCGCCGCGGCGACCGTCACCGCCGATGGCGCGACCGCGGTGGGCGCCGGCGGCAATGGCGGCACCGGCGACGCTGGCGGAACCGGCGGCGTGGGCGGCGCTGGCGCCAGCGCCACAGCGAGCGGCGCAACCGCCATCGGCGGTGGTGGAACCGCCGCCCAGGGAATTGCCGGCGGCACCGGAGGCACAGGCGGCAGCGGAGCCAGCGCCTCGGCCAGCGGTGCCGTCGCCGTCGGCGCGGGCGCCAGCGGCAGCGACGGCTGCTGCAGCTTCGGTGGGCAGGCCGGCGGCAGCGGCGCCCAGGCGTCGGGCACTTCGGCCATCGCCATCGGCAGCGCCTCGGGCACCACTCGGGGCGCGGTGGCGTCGGGCAACGGCAGCACCGCGATCGGCGGCGCGTACAACGGATCGGCCGGCGCATCGGCGCTGGCCACGGGCGGCGTGGCCGTTGGCTCCGGCAGCCAGGTCGCGAGCGGCGCGACCAACAGCGTGGCCATTGGCGCCAACGCGGTCGCAACGGCGGCGAACACCGTTTCCTTCGGCTCGGCGGGCCAGACGCGCATGCTCGTCAACGTCAGCGCAGGCGCAGTGAACGCCACTAGCACCGATGCCGTCAACGGCAGCCAGCTCTACACGGTGCAGCAGACGTCCAACACGGCCCTGGGCCTTGCCCAGAACTCGGCGCAGTACGGCGTAGGCGGCACCTCGCTGCAGCTCAACGCCAACGGCGGCGCGGGCACCACCATCAGCAACGTGGCCGCCGGACAGGCAAGCACCGACGCGGCCAACGTCGGCCAGGTACAGCAGGCACAGCAGACGGCCGTCACCACCGCGAACAACTTCACCGTGCAGCAGGTCAACGCGCTGCAGGCGCTGATGAACCAGGCCCTGTCCAGCGGCGTGTGCGCGGTGAACGCGGGCGGCTCCGTGGCCTGCGGCCCGGGCGCTGGCGCGAGCGGCGCGGGCAGCACCTCGATGGGCACCAATGCACAGGCCAACGCAGACAACACCGTGGCCGTCGGTAACGGCGCGCGGGCCGATCACGCGGGCTCGGTCGCCATCGGCGCGGGCGCGAAGGCGCTGGCCGATCCCACCACCGCCGTAGGCAACAACGCCATCGCCAGCGGCAACAACGCCGTCGCGCTGGGCGCCAACACGCTGGCCAGCGGCAACAACGCGGTGGCGCTGGGCCAGGGCTCGGTGGCCGATCGCGACAACACCGTGTCGGTGGGCAGTGCCGTCACCAACCAGTTGCGCGGCATCACGAATGTTGCCCCCGGCGTGCTGGGCACTGACGCCGTCAACGTCAACCAGCTGCAGCAGGTCGTGGCCAACGCGACCAGCCAGGCCAATGCTTTCGCGGCACAGGGCGTCGCGGCGGCGCTGGCCATGCCGTCGATGCCGATGCTGCCAACAGGCAGGAAGTGGGTGGGCGCGGCCGTCGGCAACTACGCGGGCGCGTCTGGCGTGGGCATCGCCTTCGGCTATCAGGTCAACGACAACCTGAACCTGGGAGCAGGACTGTCGACGGCGACGAGCAGCGGGAACGGGAGCCGGGTGGCGGCGCGGGTGCAGGCGGGGTATGCGTGGTGAGGGGGGGGGAACCTCGGTCTCGGCACCCTTGCTGCGGAACCCATGGGCGGCGCACCCCCTGCAGCCCGAGTTCGATCACGCACGCTGCAGCGGTCCTTCGCGCAGGCGCCCGCTCTTCACTGCGCCGCTTTTTCCCGTGGCCGCGCGGATCTTGAAAATCGTCGATGCATCGGTCGTGGCTCCGCCCGGTTTGCTGGCGGCAGGTTCCCGACTGCGCGCTCCTCGCCGTAAAGGCGTTGAGCACGCAGGCGCGTGCGGCGGATGACGGTAAGCGCTCAATGAACCACGCCCTTGCGCGTGGTGTCGGAGCCGATGCGCGCAGGGAGAGGCCTGCGCGCCGTCGAGCCCGATGTTCCAGGGCAGCAGCAGTGCCTCGTCGTCGTCGACGGTCTGCGCCAGCGGCAGCTTCTTGAACGAGGCGACCCGGTACCGATAGGGTTCGACGTTGTTGGCCTTGGCTGTCTCGATCAGCGAGTACAGGTTGGCGCTGGCATTCGCGCCGCCCACGGTATCAGCGAACAACCAACCGGAGCGTCAAGACGAAATGCCCGATTGTTTGCGTACTTCGGGCATCGCCGACGAGTGGTGATGCGCGATCAGCCACTGGCCATTCACCCATTCGTAGACATAGGTGTAGCGCGCGTGCACCGTGCCTCCGTCCTTGAAGCGGAAGGTGTAGGTGCCAACGTCCTGTGCCACGTTGCAGCCGATCTTGATGATGCGCTGGTCGATCTTTCCCTGCGGCTTGCTCTTGAGAAACTTGACGAAGTACTCGCGAATCTCGGCCGGGTTGGTGCGGGGCTTGTTCGACACGGTCGGCAGCAGAACGCCGTCGGGCGCGTAGTTGGCGACCACCTTGTCGGGGTCCAACGTACGCAGCGAACTGTTCCAGCGGTCGAAGAGCGCGCTGACCTGCGCTGCATCGGTCTGTGCGCAAGCGACGGCGCCAGACCCCTGGGCCAACGCCCCGGCGGAAAGAGTGAGGGAGAGAACGCCGAGGGCGGCGCTGAGGACGAGACTTTTCTTCACGGAGACTCCTTGTTATGAAAGTAGTTGAAGCACCGGTGCCGGCCGGAGCTGCACCGCATTCGCGAAGCAGGAATCAAGTCTCTGGCGCACGGGCGAACACTACGCCTTCCGGGCGATGAACGCCAGTTGAAGTTCAAAAGATAACCCGCTCAAAGCGGGTTGAGGCGGCGACTTCGTTTTCCTCGTCGTCGGACTTCGACGCGCTGGGACCCCTCTACTTGTTTTCGGGAATGGCTTCGGAAATCGGCCTCGACAGCCTCCAGGCTCGCCGCAAAGCGTTTCCCCGCCGAGCTTCTCGATGTCCCTCTTTCCCTCTTTCCCGCTTCTTCGCGCGGCGCGTCGGCACCGGCCGTCCCCTCACTGCGATCCCGCGTGCATCGCGCCGGCTACGTCTTCGCTCTAACCGTCGCACTTGCGCTTGGTGCGTGCAGCGGAGGGGGCGGCGGTGACTCTTGCTTCTTCCCCAGTTTCCCCGCATCTCCTGCGCCCTCATCCGTACCGACTGCCGAGACCTCGCCGCCTGCTGAAGCCTCACCGCCTCTGACGGCACCCACTTATTCTGTGACCGGCACGGTCGGTGGCCTCCTGGGGACGGGCTTGGTATTGCAAAACAACGCCGGCGACGATCCGCCCATCGCTGCCGATGGCCGCTTCAGCTTTGCGACGCCGCTTGCGGCTGGCGCGAGCGATGCGGTTTCGATCAAATCCCAGTCGAAGATCCTGACGCGCGTGTGCACCCTCAACAATGCCAGCGGAACGATCGCGACGGCAGAGGTGAGCGATGTGCATGTCTTGCGAGGAAGTAGGCCGGCCAGATGATGCACCGACCAGTGCGTCCGTTCACATCGGGAAGCGAACTGACAACTGGCTAATCAAAGGACTGTGCGCAGCGCGAAGCGTGCCGGGACCAAAGGCACTTCTTTCTGTAGAAGTTCTCGTTGGGGGCATACCTCTTGGCGAAACGCAGCCATGTCGGGCCTTTGCGAACCGATCTCGCGTGTGCGAAGAACACGAATGACGCGGCGCTTGTGCATGAGTTGGGCGATCTCCTTGCATACCCCATCGTTTCGCCTGACGGTGTCACATTCAAAGACGTCATTGAGCTCACGTAGTCGTTCCGGGTTTGCGATAACCGATTTGATGGAGGCGGTTGGGGCCGGCTGTCCACATGCGGTCAATAAGCAGACGATTGCAAGTTGAGACAGCAACAAATTTTGATTGCCTTTGCGTTGCTTCGGGTCTGCTGGGTGATGCAGGTCCCTGTCCGGGTTCGGTGGCTCGTTGTGTGCATGCCTCGCCGAGAGTTGGTGCGCCTCTATGCTCGGCTCTAACAGGTCTTTCGTGCGTATGAACATCGTCCTCAATCATCTGAATGTGATTGATTGATGGTGCGACGCACGTGTTCACGGTCGGTCGCGAGTCGATGGAGAATCGATGGATCGAACGAACATTCGCCATGGCGGCGCAAAACTGTTTCTTTTCGGCTCCATCCTGCGTCGCTGTATGAACGCGGGGATTGTTCAAGATGATGGCGTTGCTGTCGATAGCGATACCATCAAGGCCGATGCTCGCAGAGCGCGCCGCTTGCACTTCTCCGGCTCTCGCCATGGCGTCAAGGTACCCAGCACAGGCGTTGCGCGAGCGGTGAAGGAGCCTGCCAGTCGGGCAGAGGATCTGAGAGTCGGCCGCGACCGATGCCCGGGCTCGTTGCACGCACTCAGCAGCCGTGCTGCTGCCCAGACTTCACGGGCGTACGCGACGGGTCAAGCCGACTCGAGGGCGTTGCGAGTTGGACGATCGGGGAGCAGATCATGCGAGACCTGGATAGTCTTGCAGACCATTTCTGTCTTCTCACTGCGAGTGAGCAGGCCAACTGAGCTCGAAGATCGAACCCCCTTTGGGAGAGCGGCGGCATGCTGCTTCTCCTGCGTGCGACTGCGCGATTGCCCGCACGACTGCAAGTCCCAATCCGCTTCCCGCACCGTCCTGGGAGCGTGAGAAGTTGCCTCTCTGGAACGCATCAAACACATGAGCTACGAGATCATCAGCGATGCCGGGGCCGTCGTCTTCCACACTCAATCGGTACCAACCATCCCGCTCACAGCCTCGAATACGGATACAACCGGGTACGGCATGGCGTCGCGCGTTCTCCAACAAGGCCAACAAGGCTTGCCGGATCCTGGCCGGGTCACAGCGCACCTGCTCAGAATCGAGTTCAACGACAGGAATCAAGCCAGCGGACGCCAGGCGGGGCCGTAGCAGCTGTAGCAATGAGTCGATCTCCAGGGAAATATCGGCGTCGGTCAAGTGAAGCTGGAGATGGCCGCTGTCCGCCAGCCCCACAACGCGCAAATCCTCAATCAGCCGGGCCAGGTTCTTGACTTGAGAGAGCAGATTGAGAAACTGCTGTTCATTCGCTTCGAAGACTCCGTCTGCGAGCCCTTGGAGCCGGCCCTGAAGAATGGTGACGGGGGTGCGAAGTTCATGGGCGATCGCAGCGTTCCAGAACAGTTGTTCCTTCGTCATGCGCTGCAGGCGCTCTGCCATGACGTTGAAGTCGTCCACGAGCAGTGCAGCCTCCCCAAGCGAACGATCGCCGGCGACCGCCCTGACTCCCAGGTTTCCGCGTGCGAGATCGCGCAGGCTGTCGGCCACGGATGTCAGCGGCTCGAGAATTCGCCGAGAGAGTTTGATGGCCACGGCCACGGCGAGCGCCAGCGCCGCAAAGGTTGTCAGCACCATCCACAGCCATTCCACTTTCGAAGGCAGCCATTCGCCGACGACGGGAGCCTGGGAGGGCCACAAGTTGAACAGCGCCGCATAGAACGCATAGGAGCCCAGGATGACCAGCAGGATGACCCCGAGTACCACGGCCCCCATGGACAAGACAATTTGCCGGCTGAGCCCCGTGGGCATCTTCACGATGTGCTTCCAAACTTGTAGCCGACTCCCCGCACGCTGGCTGGAACGCCGTTCACGTCGAGGTCTTCCAGCTTCTTGCGCAGCTTGCTGATGTGGCTGTCCACGGTCCGCTCGAGTGTGTCTCCCTCAGGAAGGCAATGAGTCAGCAATTCGATTCGACTGAACACCTGCCGGGGCGATCGTGCGAGGTGTGCCAAGAGTTTGAATTCGGTCAGCGTCAGCGAAAGCGAATGTGCGCGGCGCTCGAGCTGAACTGTCACCTCGTGGTGATCCAGATCTATCTTGAAGATGTCCACGCGCATCACCTTGCGGATCTGACTCGGCTGCTCGTTGGATGTTCGCCGCAACACTGCCTGTGCGCGCGCCACGACTTCAGCGGGATTGAACGGCTTGACGACATAGTCGTCAGCGCCGATGCGCAGGCCCATTAGTTTGTCGATGTCCTGATCCAGCGCGGTCAGCATGATCACGGGCGTACCACCGCGGTGCCGAATCTCGGAGAGGACTTGCCAGCCGTCTACGTGTGGCATCTGCACATCCAGCAAGACGAGGTCAGGCTTGAGCGTCATGTGCATTTCCAATGCCCGGCGCCCGTCTGCTGCATGAACGACTTGCAATCCACTGCGCGTGAGATAGGCGGTCAGTATGTCGGCAATCTCGGGTTCATCTTCAGCGACGAGGACGAGCGCCTGAGGCTGTCTCATGCGGGCCGTTCCGGGCACTTCATGACTCGGAGAGTCAGCCATATTGGTGTATTTCCATCAATTCAATCGCGTCCATCATATCTACACAATTCGTTGACGGTTTCCCCATTCCTCGTCCGCAGAATTCCCCGACTTTCAGCACTATTGCTGCGCCACAGGGTTTCTGACGGACATGAAAATCGATTGGGTTCAAAAAAAATGGGGCGTGAAGTCTCTCGCGGCTTTGGCGTCTCTCGCGCTCGTAGGGTGCGAGAACTCAGCGCCGGAGGCGGCCGCACCACCTGCCCAGGTGTCGGTCATCACGCTGTCGCAGACCCGTGTGGACGCGGTGGATGAATTGCCTGGGCGCGTTGCCGCGGTGCGTACGGCAGAGATCCGTGCTCAGGTAAGCGGTATCGTCCAACGGCGTCTCTTTGAACAGGGGGCAGAGATCAGGGCGGGCCAACCGCTTTTCCAGATCAACCCAGCTCCCTTCAGAGCGGATGTGCAGAGTGCCGCGGCGGCGCTGAAGCGTGCGGAAGCCGCGCGCAACCGGGCGCAGGTGCAAGCTGATCGGCTGCACCCTTTGCTGGATGCCGAGGCCGTAAGCCGACAGGTATACGACGACGCGGTCACGCAGCGCGACCAGGCTCTCGCCGACGTCGCGCAGGCGAAGGCCACGCTTTCGCGCAAACGACTCGATCTGCAGTTTTCCACCGTCGATGCGCCAATTGCCGGTCGAATCGATCAGGCCCTTGTCACGGAGGGTGCGCTGGTCGGCGCGAGCGACACGAACCCCATGGCTCGTGTCCAGCAGATTGACCAGGTCTACGTCGATGTGAGGCAGCCGGCCTCGACGCTGGATGCCATGCGCGACGTACTTTCAAAGAGGTCGGCCGACAACCAGGGACTTCCGGCGGCCATTCTCCGCAGCGACGGAGTGGCTTACCCCGTCAAGGGGCGCATTCTCTTTTCCGGCGTCAATGTGGATGCCGGGACGGGTGACGTGCTGGTGCGTGTTCTCGTGGACAACGCGAAGCGTGATCTGTTGCCCGGCATGTTCGTACGCGCGCGTGTACCGCGGGGTAGTTACCCAGACGCGTTGATGGTTCCGCAGCAAGCAGTGGTGCGCAACGGCAACGAGGTCAAAGTCTGGGTCCTCGATCAGGGAAACAAAGCACATCTGACATCCATTCAGCTGGGTGAACTGATTGGCCGGCAGTACCGCGTCCGCGACGGATTGCGTGCGGGCCAGAAGATCGTGACGGAGGGAATGGAGCGGCTGACCGATGGCGCGCTGGCCACACCGAGCGCGCTGCCGAAGGCGGCACCGGCTCTCGGCGACGAAGCGCGCTGAGCCAGAGGAAATTAGAGACCATGCCTCAGTTTTTCATCAACCGCCCGGTGTTTGCCTGGGTCGTCGCTGCGTTCATCATCCTGTTCGGATTGATCGCCATCCCCAAGCTACCGATCGAACGGTATCCCTCCGTCGCGCCCCCGACGGTCAATGTCTCCGCGTCCTATCCCGGTGCTTCACCTCAGACAATGAACGACGCGGTGGTCGGGCTGATCGAGCGCGAACTCTCCAGTGTCAAGAACCTGCTCTATTTCGAGTCGTCTGCCGATACTTCCGGGGCCGCTCAGATCGTGGCGACGTTCAAGCCGGGCACCGAGCCCGACATGGCGCAGGTGGACGTACAGAACCGACTCAAAGCGATCGAGCCGCGCTTGCCGCAGGTCGTGCGGCAGAACGGCGTGAACGTCGAGTCCGCGTCCTCAGGCTTCCTGATGATCGTCGGCCTGACTTCTTCAGACGGTCGCTTCGACGAGATCGCGTTGAGCGATTACATGTCGCGCAACATCACCGAAGAGTTGCGGCGCATCGAGGGGGTGGGGAAGGTGCAGTTGTTTGGCGCAGAGCGTGCCCTGCGCATTTGGGTCGACCCGGCCAAACTGACCGCCTATAACCTCTCGATGAGCGACTTGTCCAGTGCGGTCAGCCGCCAGAATGCGCAGATTGCGCCAGGCCGGGTGGGCGACTCTCCTTCGTTGCCGGGCCAACGTGTGACTATTCCGCTGACGGTGCAGGGACAGCTTCAGAACCCCGAGCAGTTCGCCGGGATTGTGCTGCGCGCCAACGCTGACGGGTCGAAAGTCGTGATGAGCGACGTGGCGCGTGTTGAGTTGGGTGCGCAGTCCTACAACTTCGTGAATCGCCAGAACGGCAAGACTGCCACGGCGGCCGCGGTGCAACTGTCGCCCGGTGCCAATGCGGTCAAGACGGCGGAGGGTGTGCGCAAGCGACTGGACGAGCTGAGTCAAAGCCTCCCCCAGGGCATGGAGTACTCCGTTCCGTTCGAGACCGCGCCCTTCGTGAAGATCTCCATCGAAAAGGTTGTCCATACTTTGCTGGAGGCCATGGTGCTCGTGTTTCTGGTGATGTTCCTGTTCCTGCAGAACATCCGCTACACGTTGATCCCAGCCATCGTGGCACCCATCGCGCTGCTCGGAACTTTCGCCGTGATGCTGGTGGCCGGTTTCTCGATCAACGTCCTCACGATGTTCGGCATGGTGCTGGCGATCGGCATCATCGTGGATGACGCAATCGTGGTTGTTGAGAACGTCGAGCGCCTGATGGCCTCCGAAGGCTTGTCACCCAAGGAAGCCACATCCAAGGCCATGCGGGAGATCACGGGTGCCGTCGTGGGCATCACCTTGGTGTTGACGGCGGTCTTCATTCCCATGGCCTTCGCCAGCGGTTCCGTGGGCGTGATTTACAAGCAGTTCACGCTGTCCATGGCCGTGTCCATCCTGTTTTCCGCGTTTCTCGCGCTCAGCCTGACGCCCGCACTGTGCGCCACGCTACTCAAGCCAGTGGCGCCAGGCCATCACGAGGGGCGTGGCTTGTTCGGTTGGTTCAACCGCTCTTTCGATCGTTTGACGCAGAAGTATGAATCGGGGGTGGTCTTGCTGGTCAAACGCGCCGGCCGGGTGATGATTGCGTTTACGGTGATCGCGGCGGTGCTGGTGTTCGCATTCCGCCAGTTGCCATCGGCTTTCCTTCCTGAGGAAGACCAAGGCTACTTCATGACGTCGTTTCAGTTGCCGTCGGACGCAACGACCGAACGCACGCTCGATGTGGTCAAGAAGTTCGAGCAGCATGCAGCCGCACGTGCAGGCATCGGCGACAGCCTATCCATCCTGGGCTTCGGCTTCTCCGGCTCGGGGCCGAATGCAGCCCTGGCCTTCACCATGCTCAAGGACTGGAAGTATCGCGACGGCGCGACCGCCCAGGAGGAGGTCGCTCAGGCGCAGCAGGCGATGTCGCAGTCAGCCGAAGGCACGGTGATGAGCCTGATGCCCCCGGCGATCGAGGGCCTCGGCAACTCGTCGGGATTTGCCCTGCGATTGCAGGACCGGGCCAACCAGGGCCATGAGGCGCTGAAGGCGGCTGAGGCCAAGCTGTTGCAGCTCGCGGCACAGAGCAAGCTCGTGACGGCGGTCTATCCGGACGGTTTGCCTGCGGGCACCAGCATCCAGCTGGACATTGACCGGCAGAAGGCTCAGGCACTGGGCGTGTCCTTCGGCGATATCAGCGACACCCTGTCTGCGGCCATGGGTTCGCTCTACGTCAACGATTTCCCCAACGCAGGGCGCATGCAGCAGGTCATCATCCAGGCCGATGCGCCAGCGCGCATGCAACTCGATGACGTGCTCAAGCTCTATGTTCGCAACGCAAGCGGCGCCATGGTGCCGTTGCGCGAAGTTGTCACGCCGATCTGGAGCGAGACACCGCTGCAACTGGTGCGCTACCAGGGCTACCCCACGTCGCGGTTGTCGGGCAACGCGGCGCCCGGCGTATCCAGTGGTGACGCCATGGCCGAGATGGAGCGGCTGGCCGCACAGCTTCCGAAGGGCTTCGCCGTGGAGTGGACGGGGCAATCGCTGCAAGAGCGCGAGTCGGCCTCGCAGGCACCGATGCTCATGGCCTTGTCCATGCTGGTCGTCTTTCTGGTGCTGGCCGCCTTGTATGAAAGCTGGTCCATCCCTGTGTCGGTCATGCTCGTCGTGCCACTGGGGCTGATCGGCGCGGTGGTCGCAGTGCTGCTGCGAGGCCTGCCCAATGACGTGTTCTTCAAGGTGGGAATGATCACCGTCATAGGCTTGTCGGCCAAGAATGCGATCTTGATCGTCGAGTTTGCCAAGCAGCTGCGCGAGCAGGGCAAGGGGTTGGTCGAGTCGGCTGTGATGGCGGCGCGCCTGCGGCTGAGGCCGATCCTGATGACGTCGCTGGCGTTCGCCTTGGGTGTCGTGCCTTTGATGATTGCCATGGGGGCGAGCGCCGCGACCCAGCACGCCATCGGCACCGGTGTGTTCGGCGGCATGGTGAGCGCCACATTGCTCGCGGTGTTCTTCGTGCCGGTGTTCTTCGTCTCGGTATTGGGACTCCAGGAACGCATCGAAAAGCGGCGCGCCACGCGCCACGCACAGCGGGCGCTGCCCCAGATTGCAGAGGATTGATTCATGCGGTTTCTTCTACTTCCCCTGGTGCTGGCACTTTCGGGATGCTCCTTGGCGCCGAAACTCGTAACGCCCGACACACCGGTCCCCGCAATGTTTCCGATGCAGGCCCATGATGCCGCGCCCGGCGTTCATGCCGCCGACCTTGGCTGGCGGACGATGTTCAAGGATTCACGGCTGCAGCGGCTGATCGAGCTGTCCTTGGCCAACAACCGCGACCTGCGAATTGCCGCGCTCAACGTCGAGGCCGCGCACGCCCAGTTTCGCGTTCAGCGCGCAAGCAGGCTGCCGGCTTTGGAGGTCAATGGCTCGGCATCGCGCGAGCGTGCACTGGGCGCCGGCAATCCAGGCAGCACGGCCGCGCCGCGCTCCAGCATCCAGGAGCAAACAAGCCTGGCCCTGGGTCTGAGCGCCTTCGAGATCGACCTTTTCGGTCGTGTCCGATCGCTGTCGGACGCTGCATTTGCGCGTTACCTGGCCAGCGACGAAGGGCGGCGCAGCGTCCAGCTATCGCTGGTCTCCGCGGTGGCCGATGCCTGCTTTTCCGAACGGCTGGCGCACAGCCAGTTGCAGCTGTCGCAGCGAACCTTCGCCGGCTGGCAACAATCGCTGGACCTCGCGCGGCGGCTCAAGCAGGCTGACCAGAACAGCGGGCTGGAGGTAGCGCAGGCCGAAGGCCAGGTTGCGACGGCTGAAGCCGATCTCGAGGCTCGCGAACGCGCGCTGGCGCAGTCCCGCAATGCATTGCAACTGTTGATTGGCGGAGAGATCCCCGAGGACCTGCTAGGGATCGGGATGCAGGAAGATCCCCCGGTCGTCACCCGCCTGCCTGCCGGATTGCCATCGGATCTCTTGAGCCGGCGACCTGACATTCGGCAAGCCGAGCAAAACCTCGCGGCCGCCAACGCGAGCATCGGTGCCGCGCGCGCGGCATTCTTTCCCCGACTGTCACTCACTGCGTCCTTGGGGTACGCAAGCCCCGCCTTGAGCGGATTGGTGGGCGCCGACCATCGTACGTGGCGATTTGCGCCACAGATCACCCAACCGCTATTCCAGGGCGGCAGCTTGCGAGCCGAGTTGCGGCTCGCGGAGATACGCAAATCGACCGCCATCCTGGAGTACGAGCGGGCCGTCCAGACGGCTTTCCGTGAAGTGGCCGACGGCCCCGCCGGCACCGCGACCTATGGTCGCCAGATCGACGCCCAGACCCGGGTAGTCGCGAGCGCGCAAAAGCGTCTCGATCTCTCCACATTGCGTCACCGATACGGTCTTGAGGGGCGACGGGAGTTGCTCGATGCCCAGCGCCAGCTTTATGCCGCCAGCCAAGCCTTGCTCGACCTGCGTCGTAACGAGATCGGCAATGCGGTCTTGCTCTACAAAGCCCTTGGAGGCGGGCTGCTTGAGAAAACTGTTGAGCCAACGGCCAGCCCGGTTGAACCGCATAGCGCGTGGGCAAGCTGAATGTCACTGCGAGCAGACGCCAGCCTGACCAGTGGCGGTATCTCCGCTGCGCAAGGAGCAGAGCGCTACAACACGCTGAGGCGACGAAGATAGGCGCGATCCTTCGCGATCTTGGCCGCTGTCAGGCCTTGGGATTGCAGTGATTTCGGATCGGAATCGAGCAACTTCGCAATCGCGTCGATCGCGACACGGGCGCCTTCGAAATTCTTGGCCGCGATGGCTTCCTTGAAATTGCTGTAAGGGATGCCGACTTCGTGAGATGCGAGGTCGGCGAGTGCTTGCTGAATCAGGACATCGTTGACGTGTACGCTTCCGTAGATTTTTCGATCTCTCGAGGATGACTGCAAAGAAGTGAGAATTTCCTGGAGGATCTGCTTCGCATCGTCACAGGTATCGAAACCCAACTTGAAGCAAGTCTGTTGAAGCGCTCGGCCATAGTTGTACCGCAGGGTTGCTTCATACGCATTGGTGTCGGACTCTTGCTGGATGCCACCCTTGTACGCATTGTCGAACAACGCAAGGGCGGCGTCCGGATCGCGCGCCCGGTCCAGTCGGTTGAGTCCTTCAGACAAATAGTCGCGGGTGTATTCATCGCGCCTTTTCTCGATGATGAAGACGTACTCTCGTTCGGGCTGGACGGCCGATGAAAACATCGCGATGGTTCGTTCTCGATAGCCTTGGCCTGCGTTTGCACTGATGGCAAGGCGCTTCGCGCCTGCGGGCATGAAGATCGTTACCTGCGAACTTTCGAGCTTGGTGACCGCCGCCTGACCATCAATCGTGGCTTTGAAGGATGTGGGTGTGACACTGCTGCTCGCGCCGTACTCTCTCAAACTCACGGCGATCGACGCGGGGTCTGCCTGGGCGGCGCTGGCGGCGATCAGAGCGATCAACAACGCGTTCAGTTTCGGGTAGGCCATGAATCACCTCCTTGTTGATTACTTCTTGAGGCTGATGCCAAGGACGATGGCGATGTACGCAAGCAGTTCCTTCGCGTACGTCGTGGTTGCTGCGCGGAAGAACACGGGTAGCGAGACCTGTTTTCCGTCCACGGTTGTGTCGTAGTGAGCCAGACGTTCTCGATTGACATCCACCACGCCGTACATCACGACCGTGAGGACAAAGAAAGAAAGGAGGATGTAGAACAGGGCAGCCGTCGAAATTGGAATTCGAGCTTCGGCGGACACGATTTTCACGGCGTATGCCGTCAGGAATGGAACAAAAATGACTCCGATTGTCTGGCGCAGAGCGCCGTAGAAGTCGCTCGCCATCACTTGTGCAAAGGATAGCGAGACATTGTCTGCGGCAAACCCGTCCGTGATGATCGCCGCCCAGGCGATGGCCAGAATGGGAAGGAAGTAGACAACCAGAATGGGATAAAGAATCCAAGTGATACCAAGATCGGGCAGGCGGAAGCCCCGGGATTGAAGTGGCGCCAGCGCAATGGCCTTGACGGGCGGCAGCGGCACCCTTGCGCCGACGCCTTCTTCTTTCGTGCCAGTGGCCATCGTTCGTCTCCTAGTCTTACTGTGTCACAAGAGTAGCTTTACGCCCGCCCTTCCGCAGCAGGGGCACTGCCCGAGACGAGCGATCAGCTGGTAGCTCAGTCGATGG
>NZ_FOLP01000021.1 GCF_900112425.1 Variovorax sp. OK212
ACGGCCGCGAAGGTGTAGGCGTCGAGCACGCCTTCGACGATCTCCTCGCCGCTGCGCTGCGCCGTCTTCAGCACCGCGGGCGTGAGCCGCACGCGGGCCCGCGCCAGCCGCAGGTCGGCCAGGTTCGACAGGATGCGCAGGCGCACCGTGCCGCCGGTGAGTTTTTCGACCAGCGGCGAGACCGACTCGGCCATGGTGTTGACGGTGTTCGCGCCCATGGCGTCGCGCACGTCCACGATCAGGTGCATCACGATCATCGGGCCGCGCGGCGTGTCGGGGAACACGTGCACCTCGACGTCGCGGCAGCCGCCACCCAGGCCGATCAGCACCTTGTCGCGGCTGTTGGCCACTTCCAGGATCTGGTCGCGCGCGCGCAGCAGCGCTTGGCGCGCGCCGTACGGGTCGGTCACGCCGAGCACCTGCACCTGGGCCCGCATGATCGGGCCGGTGCTGGAGGCATCGAAGCCGCCGCCCTCGCGCGCCAGCTTGGCCATGAAGGAGGCGGCGGCCACCACCGACGGCTCTTCCACCACCATCGGCACGAGGTACTCGCGCCCGTTCACCAGGAAGTTGCCGGCCACGCCCAGCGGCAGCTCGAAGGTGCCGATGACGTTCTCGACCATGCCGTTGGCGCGCTCCACGCTCAGTGCGCCGGGCGCGGCGAGCAGCGCCACCTCGTCGGCGGTGAGCGAGGCGGCGCGCGCGATGTGTTCGAAGCGCTGGGCGGGTGTCAGCGCGCGGAAGTTGGGAATGCGGGAGTCGGCGACCATCGTTGCGTGTCTCTTCAGGAGGGTTCGGGGGCGGGAGGATCCGGGAGCAGGCAATTTAGGCCAGCTGTACCGCTGGCGGAAGGCACAGTTTGGCGGGACAGTGCGGACAGTCACCCGCATCGGGCGGGTGCTGTGTCACAGTCGAAACCCATGACGACCATCGCCGATTCGCTCGCCAGCACCCTCGAACGACAGATCGCCAGCGGCGCCTACAAGGCCGGCGACAAGCTGCCCTCGCTGCGCGAACTGGCCCAGCTGCACAACTACGCGAAGAACACCGTGGTGGCCGCCTTCGAGCTGCTGGTCTCGCGCGGGCTGGTCGAACCGCGGCGCGGCTCGGGCTACTTCGTGCTGGCGCAACACAAGGCCGCGAAGCCGGCCGAGGAAGACGCCGGCAGCCTCGGCCGCGCGATGGACATCGTGTGGCTCATGCGCGAGCAGCTCAAGACGCAGCCCGACGCGGTTGCGGTGGGCGACGGCTTTCCGCCGGTCGAATGGCTGGCCGACGTGCGGCTGGACAAGTACCACCCCAAGGTGGTCCGTACGGGGCTCGGCGCGCTGTTCCGCTACGGCAGCCGCTTCGGCTATGCGCCGCTGCGCGACCACCTGGTGCGCAAGCTGGCCGACTTCGGCATCGGCGCCGAGCCGCGGCAGATCGTGCTCACGCACGGCGCCAACGAGGCGATGGACATCGTCATCCGCTACTTCGTGCCGCCCGGCGGCAAGGTGCTGGTGGACGACCCGGGCTACTACCCGCTGTTCGGCAAGCTCAAGCTCGCGGGCGCGCAGATGCTGGCTGTGCCGCGGCTGGCCGACGGGCCCGACCTCGAGGCGCTGGAGCGCCTTCTCGTGGCCGAGCGCCCGCGCCTGTTCTTCACGCAGTCGATCGCGCACAACCCCACGGGCTCCGACATCTCGCCGGCCAAGGCCTTCCGTGTGCTGCAGCTCGCGCAGAAGCACGACCTGCTGATCGTCGAGAACGACCCGCTGGCCGACTTCAAGCCCACCTCATTGCCGCGCCTGGCCGCGCTCGACCAGCTGGAGCGCACCATCTACATCGGCAGCTTCTCCAAGTCGTTCTCGGCGGCGCTGCGCGTGGGCTTCATCGCCTGCGGCGCCGACCTGGCGAGCGACCTGGCCGACCTGAAGGCGCTGATCCACGTGAGCAGCTCGGAGTACTGCGAGCGCACGGTGGACGTCATCCTGAGCGAGGGCCACTACCAGCGGCACCTGAACCGCCTGCAGACGCGGCTGGGCGAAGCCACGCGCAACGCGATCAAGCTGTTCGAGTCGGTCGACGCCGAGGTGTTCGCGCGCACGCCGCAGTCGCTCTACGTGTGGGCGGCGCTGCCCGGCGTGGCCGATTCGCTGGCCTTCGCCAAGGAGCTGCTGCCGCGCAAGATCGTGATGGCGCCGGGGCGCATCTTCAACGCCGATTCGACGCAGGTCTCGCGCTGGTCGCGCTTCAACGTCGGCGCCATGGCCGACCCGCGTTTCGCGAAGGCGTTGCGCCTAGCGCTGCGCAAGCGCGTCAGCGACTGACCGTGAAGTCGCCGTGGCGTCCTGCGCCCGCGGCAAAGCGCGCCGCGCCGCGTTCGCCTTCGGCAAACACGATCGGCACGCCGTGCACGCCTTCGTTGCGCAGCGCCTCGGCCAGCGGCAGGTCCCACTGGGCGTAGGCCGACGCGCGGTCGGCCCGCATGCACTGCTGCGGAAACGCGGCGATCTCGCGCGCCAGCTGCTGCGCGGCCGCGAGCGCGCCACCGGGCGGCGTGGTGCGGTTCACCAGGCCCATGGCCAGTGCTTCCGCCGCGCCCACCGGCCGGCCCGTGAGGATCATGTCGAGCGCGCGCGCCATGCCGACGATGCGCGGCAGGCGCACCGTGCCGCCGTCGATCAGGGGCACGCCCCAGCGGCGGCAGAACACGCCGAGCACCGCGTCGTCGTCGGCCACGCGCAGGTCGGCCAGCAGCGCCAGCTCGAGCCCGCCGGCCACCGCATGGCCGGCGATGGCGGCAATCAGCGGCTTCGACAGCGCCATGCGCGTCGGCCCCATCGGCGCGTCGGCGCCGCCTTCGGGGTCGAGCGCGTTGCGCTGCGCGGGGTCGCTCACGGCGGCCAGGTCGGCGCCCGCGCAGAAGTGGCCGCCCGCGCCGGTGAGCACCGCCACGCGCAGCGCGTCGTCGGCCTCGAAGCGCTCGAAGGCTTCGCGCAGCGCGGCGGCCATCGGGCCATTGACGGCATTGCGTTTCTCCGCGCGGTTCAGCGTGATCGTGCAGACGGTGTCTTCGGCTTCGTAGTTCACGTGCTGCATGGTCATGCCTCCGGGGTTCTGGGTTCTGGGTTCTGGGTTCTGGGTTCTGGGTTCAGCGTTCGGTGTTCAGGGCCGCACCACCTGCGCGTCGGCGGGCGTGCGTGCGTGCAGCCGCGCCACTTCGGCCGCGCGCCGCGTGAGCACCGCGCGCTGGTTGATGTAGCCCTTGTCGGTGATCTCGCCCGCGTCGAGGTTCGGCGGCTCGGCCAGCACCAGCGCGCAGGCCGGGCACTGCGAGGAGCCCGCGCCTTCGTCGCGCAGCGCGCGCAGCACGCCGGCAATGCGCTCGCCCATGGCCTCGGGCGACAGCGCCGCCGCCTGCGGGCTGGGGAACACCAGCATGCCGATCTCGTCGCGGTCGTGGCCCGTGAGCACCACGTCCTGCGCATGCGGCGCCAGCAGCGACACCAGCTTCACGCGCAGCGTGCCCACCGACACCCAGGTGCCGGTGGAGAGCTTGAAATCTTCCGCCACGCGGCCGTTGAAGATCACGCCGTGCGCCGGCTCGCCCGGGTTCGCGAGGAAGCCCGCGTCGCCGATGCGGTAGTAGCCCTCTTCGTCGAAGGCCGCGGCCGTTTCGCGCGGCGCATCGCGGTAGCCCGGGAACACCGAGACGCCCTTCACGCGCATCTCCAGCTTCTCGCCGTTGGGCACGAACTTCAGCTCCAGCCCCGGCAGCGGCGCGCCGATGCAGCCGGCGCCGTCGAGCTTCCAGTGCGCGGAGGTGATGGCGGGCGAGGTCTCGGTCGCGCCCCACGAGGTGGTGAGCCACAGCGGGCGCGTGGGCCGCACGCGTTGGGCCACCGCTTCGAGCCGCTGCCACGTGGAGGGCGCCAGCGCCGCCGCCGCGTAGAAGGCCAGCCGCAGCCGCGAGAACACTTCGGCGGCCAGCGCGTCGTCGGCTTCCAGGAAGGGCAGCAGCATGTCGAAACCGCGCGGCACGTTGAACAGCAGCGTGGGCTTCACCTCGCGCAGGTTGCGCACCGTCTTCTCGATCAGGCCCGGCGCGGGCCGGCCCTCGTCGATGTACAGCGCGCCACCATGGCACAGCACCATGTGCAGGTTGTGGTTGGCGCCGAAGGTGTGGCTCCACGGCAGCCAGTCGACCAGCACCGGCTTCTCCTGCGCGAGGAAGCGCCAGGTCTGCGCCATCATCTGCTGGTTGGCGCACAGCATGCGGTGCGTGTTGATCACCACCTTGGGCTTGCCGGTGGAGCCCGAGGTCAGCAGGTACTTGGCGTGCGTGTCGGGCAGCACGCCGGCGAAGGCCTGCATGACGGCGGGTGTTTCCTCGGTGGCGAGCAGGCGGTCGAATGGCACCGCGCCCGGGTGCGCGTCGGCGTTGCGGCTGAACACCGCGACGGCTTGCACGCCGCAGCCCGCGAGCGAGGCGCCGTACACCTTGGCGTCCGACGCGTAGACCAGGCCCGGCTGCAGCGCCTGCAGCATGCCGTGCAGGCGCGACGGGTCCTTGGCCATGCGCGAGTAGGCGCTCGACAGCGAGCACGCGGTGCGGCCGATGTGCATGGTGGCCAGCATCAGCACCGCATGGTCGATGGCGTTGTCCGAGAGGATCACCACCGGCCGGCCCGCGGGCAGGTTCATGTCCAGCAGCGCCTGCGCCACCGCGCCGACCGCCCGGCGCAGCGCGCGGTAGTCGAGCTTGCGCCAGCCTTCGCCGGTCTCGTCGCGTTCGGCAAAAGCCAGCGCGTCGGGCGTTTCATGGGCCCAGCGCTCCAGCCATTCGCCGATGCAGCGGGCATAGGGCTTCAGCGCCATCGGCGAGCGCAGCGCGAAGGAGCCGTCGTCGAAGTCGATGCGCACCGTGCGGGGCGGGGCGATCAGGCTTTCATCGAGGAGGAAGTCGGTCATGTTTATGTTCCGTTTTTGTTCGGGGCGCGTGCACGGGACACCGGGTACTCCCCTCCGAGAATGTCCCCCGTCGGCGTGATCGCACCCCGAACAGGACACCCGATTCCCCACAGCCCTTTCAGTCGAGCTTGCCGCTATCGGCCTTCGCGCGAATCAGGTTTAACAGCAGGGTGTCGCGGGCGGCTTCGAGGTCGGCTGTGCGGCGTTGACCCAGCTCATCGTCGACGCCTTCCTTCACCTTCTGCTTGAGTTCAGCCGTCATCAGCGGCGCGCCCAGGTCCTTCCACCAGTCTTCTATCGGCCCGCCCAGGTGCGCGAGCACATGCTCGATGCCGCCCGCGCCACCCGACAGGTGCAGGTTCATGAAAGGCCCCATCACCGCCCAGCGCAGGCCGGGGCCGTGCGCGATGGCGGTGTCGATGTCTGCCACGCTCGCCACGCCTTCGTTCACCAGGTGAAAGGCCTCGCGCCACAGGGCCGCCTGCAGCCGGTTCGCGATGTGTCCCTTGACCTCGCGCTTCACATGGATCGGCCGTTTGCCGATGGCCGCGTAGAACGCCATGGCGCGCTCGATGGCGTCGGCCGAGGTCTGCTCGCCGCCGATCACTTCCACCAGCGGAATCAGGTGCGGCGGGTTGAACGGATGCCCCAGCACCACGCGCTGCGGGTGCGCGCAGCCCGACTGCACGCCGCTGATGGCCAGGCCCGACGAGCTCGACGCAAGAATGGTGTCCGGCGGCGCCGCCGCGTCCATGCGGCGGAACAGGTCGATCTTGAAGTCCATGCGCTCGGGGCCGTTCTCCTGCACGAAGTCGGCCACCGACACGGCGTCTTCCAGGCTGTCGTGAAAGCGCAGCCGGTCGAGCGAGGCGCCCTCGGCCAGCCCGAAGCGCTCCAGCGTCGGCCAGTGCTGCGCCACCGCGGCGCGCAGGCGTTCTTGCGCGCCGGGAGAAGGGTCGGTCGCGTTCACGTCCAGCCCATGCGCCAGGAAGTACGCGACCCAGCTCGCGCCGATCACGCCGGTGCCGACCACCGCCACGCGTTTCACGTTCGAAGAAGATGCACTGCTCATGCCGATTTCCACCGCGCGCAGCGGCTCTCCGCCTTGGTTGTCCATGCGGCCTCGCCGCGGATCGGCTCGACCACCTTGTAGTAGTCCCACGGCTCCTTCGACTCGGCCGGGGTCTTCACCTGCATCAGGTGCATGTCGTGCACCATCAGTCCGTCGTCGCGCAGCCAGCCGCCCTTGACGAACATGTCATTGAACTTGGTCTTGCGCAATTGCGCCATCACCTTGTCGGCGTCGTCGCTGCCCGCGGCCTTCACGGCCTGCAGGTACTGCAGCGCGGCCGAGTAGTCGCCGGCGTGGAAGGAGGAGGGCATGCGCTTGTGCTTGTCGAAGAAGCGGCGCGCCCACTCGCGCGACTCGGGGCTCTGGTTCCAGTACCAGCTGTCGGTGAGGTACATGCCCTGCGAGTTCTTCAGGCCCAGCGCATGCACGTCGTTGATGGTGATGATCATGCCGGCCAGCTTCATGTTCTTGCTGATGCCGAACTCCGCCGCCGACTTGATGGCGTTCACCGTGTCGCCGCCCGCGTTGGCCAGCGCCAGCACCTGCGCCTTGGAGCTTTGCGCCTGCAGCATGAACGACGAGAAATCGCTCGCGCCCAGCGGGTGCTTCACCGAGCCCGCCACCGTGCCGCCGTTGGCCTGCACGGTCTTGGTGGCGTCGTTCTGCAGCGCCGCGCCGAAGGCGTAGTCGGCCGCCACGAAGTACCAGCTCTTGCCGCCGGCCTTGACCACCGCGCTTGCCGTGCCGCGCGCCATGGCCACCGTGTCGTAGGCGTAGTGCACCGTGTAGGGCGAGCAGTACTCGTTGGTGAGGCTCGAGGCGCCCGAGCCCACCACGAAGTACGGCTTCTTCTTGTCGGCCGCCACGCCCGCCATGGCAATGGCCGCGCCGGAGTTGACGCCGCCGATCAGCATGTCGACCTTCTGCACGTCGAACCACTCGCGCGCCTTGGCGGCGGCGATGTCGGGCTTGTTCTGGTGGTCGGCCGTGACCAGCTCGATCTTCTTGCCGTTGATGGCGCCGCCCATGTCGGCGATGGCCATGCGGATGGCCTCGGCGCCGGCCGGGCCGTCGTAGTCGCGGTACAGGCCCGACATGTCGCTGATGAAGCCGATGCGGATCACGTCGTCGGACACCTGGGCCGAGGCGCCCTGGGCGAATGCGGTAAAGGCGGCACCCGATGCGAGGGCCAGGGCGGTGCGGGAAATGGTCATGGGGTTTGTCTGCGTTCGCTATGGTTCTTGTGTGGTTCTTGTGTCGTTCAGCCCAGCGCGAACTCGGGCCGCGGACCGCCCACGCGCGGCAGGCCCATGATCTGGCGCGCCTCGGCCGGCGTGGCCACTTCCATGTCGAGCTCGCGGATCACCCGCACGATGCGCTCGGTGAGCTGCACGTTGGTGGCCAGCTCGCCGTGGCGGAAGTACAGGTTGTCTTCCAGCCCCACGCGCGCATGGCCGCCCAGCAGCAGCGCCGCCACGTTGGCCTCGAGCTGCGACATGCCGATGCCGCTCACGCCGAAGATCGCGCCCTTGGGCAGCGTGTCGACCATCATCTGCAGGTTGCGCGGCGAATAGGGCATCGCGTTCTGGAAGTTGCGGTGCACGTTCATCACCAGGTTGATGAACCAAGGCTCGTCGTCGTGGCCTTCCTCGATCAGCGTGGTCGTGTCCTGCAGGATGTGCGTGGGACTGAACACCTCCCACTCGGGCTTGATCCCGCGCGCCTTCATGCCGGCGGCCAGTTCGCGCCCGCGGGTGATGGGCGTGTCCATCAGGATCTGCCTGCCCTCGAAGCTCAGGTTGAGCGTGGTGGCGTCCAGCGTGCACATCTCGGCGCCGGCGTCCATGCCCTTGATGCGCTCTTCCCACGCGATTTCCCAGCGGTCGCCGGCCAGCGGCTTGACCATGTCGCCGTGCACGCCGCCGCCGGTGGAGTTGTTGATGACGATGTCGCTGCCGCCCGCGCGGATGCGGCTGTTGATGTCGCGGTACACCTCGGCGTTGCAGGTGGCGCCGTCGTCCGCGCGCCGCGCGTGGATGGCCACCACGCTGGCGCCGGCGTTCCAGCAGCGCAGCGTGTCGGCGGCGATCTCGGCGGGCTGGGTGGGGAGGTGGGGGTTCTGCGACTTGTGCGCCATGCCGCCGGTGGGGGCGATGGTCACGATCACTTTGCGCTTCGACATGGTCGGGGGCTCCTGGTGGCTGGCTGGCTGGCTGGATGTTTGCCCGTGGGGGCGCACCATTATTTTTTGGGGCGCTGTCGCACTCAGTCATCGCGACGACATTTGGGGGCAGGGTTTACCTGCGCCAGAAGCTAAAGTTGCCCCTGCCTTTTCACTCTCGCGAAGTTGCGCAAAGGAGCACGCATGAAGTTATTGCCTCTCGTCCTGGTGGCCGCCGCCGCACTCACCTCCAACTGGGCCGCCGCGCAGCCCGGCCCCAGCGCCAGCTGCGCCGCCAAGCGCGACGCCATCGGGCGCGACATCGACGCGGCCAAGGCCGGCGGCCAGACCCAGCGCGTGCGCGGCCTGGAGCGGGCGCTGGCCGAAGTGCGCCGCAACTGCAGCGACGCCAGGCTGGCCGCCGAGCACCGCCAGCGCGTGCGCAGCCAGGAGCGCAAGGTGGCCGACCGCGAGCGCGAACTGCGCGACGCCCGGCGCAAGGGCGATGCCGACAAGGTCGCGCGGCGCGAGGACAAGCTGCGCGAAGCGCAGGCCGAGCTGCAGCGCGTCAAGGACCTGCCGTAATTCCTCCCTTGCCACGCGCGCCCGCCAGTTCATGCCCACGACCAAGCCACCCCTTCAACACGCCTCGCTGACCGTTGCGCAGTTGCTGCAGGGCTCGGCCTGGTTCCCGCTGCTCGACGTGGCGGCGGGCGAGCGCGTGCTCGACGAGATGCGCGAGGTCGAGGTGCCCGCCGGCGCCGCGCTGTGCCGGCGCGGCGACACGCCCGCGCACTGGTACGGCACGCTGGAGGGCTTGCTGAAATGGTCAATCACCTCCAGCGACGGGCGCGCGGTGACGCTGGGCGGGCTGTCGGTGGGCAGCTGGTTCGGCGAGGGCACGCTGCTGCGCGCGCTGCCGCGCTCGGCGGACATCATCGCGCTGCGCACGAGCCGCGTGGCGCAGCTGCCGCTGGAGACCTTCGAGTGGCTGCACCGCACGCAGCGCGGCTTCGACCACTTCCTGCTGCAGCAGATCAACGAGCGGCTGCACTGGTTCATGGGCAGCTACGCGGCGCACCGGCTGCTCGATGCCGACAGCCAGGTGGCGCGTGCGCTGGCGGGGCTGTTCCACCCGTGGCTGCATCCGGGCAGCGAGCCGCACCTGCAGACCTCGCAGGAGGAGATTGCGAACCTGTCGGGCGTGTCGCGCCAGCGGTGCAACGCGGCGCTGAACCGGTTGAAGGAGGCGGGGTTCCTGCGCATCGAGTACGGGGGGATCACCGTGATCGACCTGGAGGGGCTGCGCAGGTTCATCAGCGAGTGACTTGCGCCCTTCGGTCCGAGTCAGCGCGGCGACGCGGACTTGCTCCCTCTCCCCTTGGGGAGAGGGCGGGGGGTGAGGGCAGCGGCTTTCACTCCACCGCCGCGCCTCATCGAAGGCCCCCCTCACCCTGACCCTCTCCCGCAAGCGGGAGAGGGGACCACACGGGTCAGCGCGTGTGGTGCGACACCGCCCGCTCATACACCGGCGTATCGATCCCTTCCATGCGCGCCTTCAATTGCAGCGCCAGGAACTGCGAGTAGTGCCGCGACTGGTGCAGGTTGCCGCCGTGGATCCACAGGTTGTCGACCTGCGTGGGCTTCCACATGTTGCGCAGCTCGCCTTCCCACGGCCCCGGGTCCTTCGGCGTGTCGGAGCCCAGGCCCCAGCACTTGCCGACCTTGTCGGCGATCTCGGGCGAGATCAGGTCGGCGAGCCAGCCGTTCATCGAGCCGTAGCCCGTGGCGTACACCAGCAGGTCGGCCGGCAGCTCGGTGCCGTCGGTCAGCGTCACCGAGCGTTCGTTCACCCGCTCGATGTTCACGCCGCTCTTCAGGTGGATGCTGCCGTTGGCCACCAGCTCGGAGGCGCCCACGTCGATGTAGTAGCCCGAGCCGCGCCGCAGGTACTTCATGAAAAGCCCCGAGCCGTCCACCCCGAAGTCCAGCAGGAAGCCCGCCTTCTCCAGCCGCGCGTACAGGTCGGCGTCGCGCTTCTTCATCTCGTCGTACACCGGGATGTGGAAGGTGTGCATCACCTTGTAGGGCACCGACGCGAAGATCAGGTCGGCCTTGTGGTGGTCGATGCCGCCCTTCACCGCCTGCTCGGAGTAGAGCCCGCCCAGCGCCAGCTCCATCAGCGACTGCGAGGGCGCGATGTGGGTGGACGAGCGCTGCACCATGGTCACGTCCGCGCCGTGCTCCCACAGCGCCGCGCAGATGTCGTGCGCCGAGTTGTTCGAGCCCAGCACCACGCACTTCTTGCCTGCGTAGGCCTCGGGCCCGGGGTGCTGGCTGGAGTGGTGCTGGTCGCCCTTGAAGTTCTCCGCGCCCGCCACCTTCGGCACGTTCGGATAGCCCGACACGCCCAGCGCGAACACCAGCTGCCTCGGCCGCAGCACCACCGTCTGGCCTTCACGCTCGACCGTCACTTCCCAGCGCTGCGTGGCCTCGTCGAAGCGCGCGTTCTTCGCGTTCGTGGAACTCCAGTAGTTGAGCTCCATGATCTTCGTGTACATCTCCAGCCAGTCGCCGATCTTGTCCTTGGGTGCGAACACCGGCCAGTCGTCGGGGAAGGGCATGTAGGGCAGGTGGTCGTACCAGACCGGGTCGTGCAGGCACAGCGACTTGTAGCGCTTGCGCCAGGAATCGCCGGCCTTCGCATTGCGCTCCACGATGATGGTCGGCACGCCCAGCCGCCGCAGCCGCGCGCCCAGCGCAATGCCGCCCTGGCCGCCGCCGATGACCACCACCTCGGGCTGCTCTGTGTAGCCCAGCGCGGCTTGCTCGTCGAGGCGCTTCTCGAGCCAGTTCTTGCGGCCCTTGTGCACGCCGTGCTCCGCGCCCTTGGCGCGGTTGTCACCGGTCTTTTCCTCGAAGCCCTTCAGCTCGGTCATGGTGGTGAGCAGCGTCCAGGCCTTGCCATTGCGAAGGCGCAGGTGCCCGCGCCCGCGCGCCACGCGCGTCTCGAACGTGAACCACGCATCGACCACGCCGTCGGCCTCGGTCGCATCGCCTTCCACCGCGAAGGCCGTGGGCTGCGTGTCGGCCAGCCGCGCCTTCAGCATCGCGCGGATGGCCTCGGGGCCTTCCTGCGTGCGGATGTTCCAGGTGAACGCGACAAGGTCGCGCCAGAAGCCGTCGGGCTCGAACAGCGAGACGGCCGCGTCGATGTCGCTGCGCGCCAGCGCGGCGGCAAAGTCGGCGAGCCATTGGGCGGCGGCCCGGGTCGGGCCGGTGGTCGGGTCTGTCATTGAATGTCTCCGTAGCGTCGTTGATGAATGCGCGGCGAGGCGCGGCGTTCATTGCGCAGCTTTCGTGCCGTGGAGGGCGGCACGGGAAATCAATGACTTGGGCGGGGTTTTGTCGCAGCTTCCGGGGTTGTCGCATGTCGCATGCGACGGCGCCGAGACAACTGTCGCAGCGCGCTAGTCGCCGACCAGCGTCTGCCCCTCGCGCCAGAAGCCGTGCAGCCTCTTCCACCACCTTGCGCTCTCGGGCAGCAGGAACCGCTCGAACTGTTCTGGCAACGTGTCCTTGCGGTGCATGTTTGTGTTCTGCATGTCTTCGAGCAGGCCGACCGTGGCGGCTTCCTGTACGTACGAATCGCCTTCGATGTGCAGCCTTTCCACGACGGCGAACACGCGGCGAAGGGCGGCTTCGTCGCCCGGGGCGAGCAGGTCGCAGAGGTGCCGCGCGAAGCTGCCGAGCACGATGTAGTACGAAGGCTGCGAGTCGTCCGCGCAGTCGGCCTCGAACTCTTTCCAACTGCCTGCGAAGCCGGGGCTGGCTTCGACCAGCAGCGGGAGCATTTGTGATGCGTCGATCATCGGAGTGTTGTCTGCATTTCTTTCGGGGCGCTCATGATGACATCCGCCGCGGCGGCGCGATGCCGTGGCGCTTCATGTGGCGGTACACCGTGGCACGGCTCACGCCGAGTTCGTCGGCCGCGCGCGCCACGTGCCAGCGGTGGCGCTTGAGCAGGTCGATCAGGCCGGCGGCACTGGTGTCGTCGCCAACGTCGAACGGCACATCGGAAACGCGGGTCGAAGCAATGTGGCTTGCCCGCACCGGCAACTGAAGATCTTCCGCCCCCACCGCGCCATCGGTGCACAACGCCAGCGCCAGCCGCAGCACATTGCGCAGCTCCCGCAGGTTGCCCGGCCAGTCGTGCGCCAGCAGTTGCTGCATCGCCTCGGCCGACAGCCGCGCCGCCGACCCCATTGCCGCGGCTTCCTCGTTGAACATGCCTTCGATCAGGTAGCGCCTGTCGCTGCGCGCGCGCAATGGCGGCAGCTTCAGCACCGCGCCGCACAGCCGGTAGTACAGGTCTTCGCGAAAGTGCCCGGCTGCCACCAGCTCCGGCAGGTGCCGGTGCGTGGCCGCCACCACCGCGATGTCGACCCGCTGCGGCGACTCCGCCCCCAGCGGCAGCACCTCGCCTTCGGACAGCACGCGCAGCAGCCGCGTCTGCAGCGCCATCGGCATGTCTCCGATCTCGTCGAGGAACAGCGTGCCGCGGTCGGCCTGCGCGATCAGGCCCTTCATGCCCTTGGCGCGCCCGCCCGTGAAGCTGCCGGGCGTGTAGCCGAACAGCTCGCTCTCGATCAGCGAATCGGGAATGGCCGCGCAGTTCACCGCCACGAAGGGCATCGCGGCGCGGCTGCTGGCGCCGTGCAGCGCGCGCGCCAGCACTTCCTTGCCACTGCCGGTCTCGCCCTCGACCAGCACGTGGATGCCGCGGTCGACCAGGCGGCGCGCCTGCGCGAGCAGCTTCTGCATGGCCGGGTCGTCGCCGGCGATGCGCTCCAGCGGCGGCAGGCGGTCGGAAGGGCGTGCGCTTGCGGGCGCCGGTGAGGGTGCCGAAGCACGCCGCACGCGCGGCGCCAGCAGCGACGCGTGGTACTCGCCGCCACCGGGCAGCAGCACCGTGTGCGCAAAAGGCATCGCCGCCGCGCCGCCGCTGCCGATGCGCCAGACCGCATCCATCGGCATGTGCAGCAGCTCCGACACCGCGCCGCTCAGCGCCCGTCCGGCAAAGGCCAGCCTTGCGCCGCCGTTGGAACCCACCAGCGTGCCGCCGTCGTCGAAGGCCAGCATCACCTCGCCCGCCACGTCGACCAGGCCGTAGGCACTGCCCAGCCGCAGGATCCAGTGGCCGCGGAAGTTGCGCAGGAAATCGGCGTCCTCGATCATCCGCGCGTACATCGACACAAGGTGCCGCACGAGGTGCTGGCTCTCCTTGGCCTCGGGCGAGCGCAGCGCAGACACGTCGAGGATGGCCGTGAGCCTGCCGCTGTGGTCGAACAGCGGCGCGGTGGTGCAGGTCAGCGCGATGTGCGTGGCGTCGAAATGCTCGGTCTGGTGGCAGGTCATGGGCTGGCGCTCGACCAGGCAGGTGCCCACGCCGCAGGTGCCGGCATGCGCTTCGTTCCAGTCGGCGCCCAGGTACAGGCCCGCCTTGCGCAACTGGTCGTCCCATGCGGGGTTGCCGATGTAGTCGACCGTGATGCCCTCGGCATCGGTCAGCAGCACCATGTAGCCCAGGTCGGCCACGCGGCGGTAGATGTCTTCCATGCCCGCGCGCGCCGCGAGCAGGAAGTGCTCGAGCTGCTGCTGGTGCGCGCGCACCTCCTGCGCGGGCAGGATGCGCGCGGGGCTCGGCTTCGACGGGTCGAGCCCGTGGTCGCGCACGCAGCGCGCCCACGACTTGTGGACCAGGCTCTGCGCCGGATCGGCCAGCGCCGCGCCGGTGGCGATCGAATAGACGTTGTCGATGTGACGCGATTGCAGGGAAGTCATGCGCAACCTCGCGGAGTGACAGAGTGACAGAGTGACAGAGTGACAGAGTGATGGTGGGGCGCGGCCATCATTCGGCTGTCGCACTGTCGCAGGACAGAGGTGAAACCCGGTGGTCAAGGCCTTCGGTTACGCTTCCTGACGAATACTTTTCCAGCTACGAAGGGGGTTGCGCATGTCAGAGATCCTGCTCGAGGGCTACACCGTCGACGAAGTTCTTCAACTGCCGAATGAAGAGTTCCAGGCCCTCGTCCTGAGAGACGAGCCGCTGGTGTTCAAGGCGGGCAGTGCCGACATGCTCGGCCGGTTCAAGGTCGATGGCGATGCGCTGGTCATGGAGCTTGCCCACATCGACGGCGGCGGCGAAGGCGCATTGCCGAGCGTGGCGTCGCTGGCCAGCCGCTATGCCAGGCGCCAAGGCCTGGCCTTCGTCGAATGGCGAGTTCATGCGGTGCATTGCGCCAACCCGAATCTCAAGCTCCGGCGTGTCCTGGAACGACGCGGCTTCGTCGTGCGCAACGTTCCGGGAACGGGGGAGTGCTATTGGTTGCGAGCGCCGGCTGATGCGGCGTCGCAAGCGACGCATTGAACCGGCGGTCCCTATGGCATCGCCGGAATCCATTCACCGACTCCTCACCGTGGCCGCGAGGTTGCTCGACAGTGCCGCCTCCGAGATGCGGGACGCCCAGCTCGAACCCGTTCGCGAGAACATCCATCAGGTCGGCGAGATCCTTGCCGCGATTTTCGAGATCGAACAAAAGATCCACATGCTTCGACCGGAGCTGAAACCGGCCTACCTGAGCGAGCCTTCACCGTATCCGGAGTCCAACAAGCGGCTCACCCGCTTCATGTTCGAGGCGTGCCAGCTCGAAGATGTTGGCGAGCTCGCGCAAGCCGTCGAGAAGTACGAGGCGTACCTGCTGCTCGAAGACTCTGCACATCACCGCGAGATCGCCGAAGGCGAAATTCGAAGGCTCTTGAAAAGAGACGACGACTGATCTTCCGTCGTGCCGGGC
Source organism: Variovorax sp. OK212 (assembly GCF_900112425.1). Classification (GTDB taxonomy): domain Bacteria; phylum Pseudomonadota; class Gammaproteobacteria; order Burkholderiales; family Burkholderiaceae_C; genus Variovorax. The sequence continues at coordinate 15,047 of NZ_FOLP01000021.1, forward strand.
GTCGGCCCTCAAACGCCCAGCAGCTCCTCCAGCGCCTGCGGCTGCGCCAGCAGATCCGCCGACGCCCCGTGCCGCACGATCTGCCCCTTCTCCATCACCACCGCCAGATCGGTGTGCGCCAGCACCTTGCGGTAGTCGCGGTCGACGATCAGCGTGGCGATGCCGGTGGCGCGGATTTCGCCGATCACGCGCCAGATCTCCGCCACGATCAGCGGCGCGAGGCCTTCGGTGGCTTCGTCCAAGATGAGCAGGCGCGGGTTGGTCATGAGCGCGCGGCCGATCGACAGCATCTGCTGCTCGCCGCCCGAAAGCTGCTGGCCGCCGTGCGACAGCCGCTCCGACAGGCGCGGGAAGGTGGCCATCACGCGGTCGAAGGTCCAGGCGCGGCGGCCGTCGATGCCGGCGCGTTCGCTCATCACGAGGTTCTCGCGCACCGACAGGTTCGGGAAGATGCCACGGCCCTCGGGCACGTAGCCGATGCCCAGGCGCGCCATCTTCTCGGGCGGCAGGCCGGTGACGGTGCGGCCGTCGACCTGCACTTCACCCGAAGCCGGGCGCACGTAGCCCATGACGGTGCGGATCAGCGTGGTCTTGCCCATGCCGTTGCGCCCGAGCAGGCCGACCGAGGTGGCCGCCGGAATGCCGGCGTGCACCCCGCGCAGGATGTGGCTGTTGCCGTAACAGGTGTTGAGGTCGCGAACGATCAGCATCAGTGTTGTTCCTCGCCCAGATAGGCCGTGCGCACTTCGGGGTTCTCGCGGATCTCCCGCGGGTTGCCCGTGGCGATCACGGTGCCGTTGACCATCACGGTGATTCGGTCGGCAATGCGGAACACGGCGTCCATGTCGTGCTCCACCAGCAGGATGGCGTGCGTGGCCTTCAGCCGCGCGAGCAGGGTGAGCATGCGGTCGGTTTCCTCGGCACCCATGCCGGCGAGCGGCTCGTCGAGCAGCAGCACGCGCGGGTTGGTGGCCAGGCACATGGCCACTTCGAGCTGGCGTTGCGCGCCGTGGCTCATGGTGCCGGCAATGCGCCTGGCCTCGTGCGCGAGGCCGGCCGCTTCGAGCGCGGCGTCGGCCGACGCGGTGCTGGTGGCGCAGGCCTGCGACGACTGCCAGAACGCCCAGGGCCTGGGCGTGGCGGCCTGCGCGGCGAGGCGGCAGTTCTCGTGCACCGTGAACTCCGGGAAGATGGTCGTGCGCTGGTAGCTGCGGCCCACGCCGTCGCGCGCGCGCTTCGACTGCGCGCGGCCGGTGATGTCGACGCCGTCGAGCGCGATGCGGCCTTCGGAGGCCTCGATCTCGCCCGAGAGCATGTTGATGAGCGTCGACTTGCCGGCGCCGTTGGTGCCGATGACGGCATGCACTTCGCCCACGTGCAGGTCGAGCGTGACGGCGTTGACGGCGGTGAGGCCGCCGAAGCGGCGCGTGAGCTTGTCGACGGAGAGGAGTGCGGTCATGGTGTGGCTCCTTCCCCTTCCGGGGGAAGGTGGGGATGGGGGCAAGCGGCCTTTGTCGCCGCGCGGCGTTGGAGGCCGCGCGCCCCCACCCCGGCCCTCCCCCGGGAGGGGAGGTAGAAAGTCAGAAGACCGACGCAGGTCATGCGGCCTCCTTCGGCGACAGCCGCTTCACCAGGCCGATCAGGCCCTTCGGCAGCAGCGCCACGAACAAGATGATGGTCAGGCCCAGCGTCAATTGCCAGTGGTCCGCCAGCGGCCCCATCACGGCATGCGTGGAGAAGATTTCCTTCAGCAGGGTGAAGGCGATGGCGCCGATCACCGCGCCGCGCAGGTGGCCCATGCCGCCGAGGATCACCATCAGCAGCACCTCGCCCGAGTTGTGCCAGGCCATCAGCTCGGGGTTGACCACGCCGTCGCGCGAGGCCAGCAGGAAGCCCGCGAGTCCGGCCAGCGCACCGGCCAGCACGAAGGCCGCGAGCTTGTAGCCGTACACGGAGAAGCCCGCCGCGCGCATGCGCTGCTCGTTCACGCGAATGCCGGCCAGCGCCGCGCCGAAACGCGAGCGGCGCACCAGCGCCAGCAGGGCGTAGGTGAACACCAGCGACGCCAGCACCACGTAGAACAGCACGGTGCGGTTCTCCAGGTCGAGCGCGCCGATGGCGGGGCGCACGTACATGTAGATGCCGTCGCTGCCGCCGCCGACCTTGGTGTCGTGGAACACGAAGAAGGCCATCTGCGCGAAGGCCAGCGTCACCATGATGAAGTACACGCCGCGCGTGCGCAGGCTCAGGGCGCCCACGAACAGCGCGTACAACGCCGCGGCGCCCATGGCCAGCGGCAGCAGCAGCGCGAAGTTGCCGCCGTCGCTGCCCGAGGCCAGCACGGTCACGTAGGCACCGATGCCGTAGAACGCCGCATGGCCCAGGCTCACCAGGCCGGTCATGCCGACCAGCAGTTCCAGGCTCAGCGCGAAGATCGACAGGATCATGATCTTCACGACGAAGTCCGACGCGTAGTTGCCCATCAACGGGCCGGCCACGCCGATGGCGATGGCGCACACCACGGGCACCAGGAAGGCACTCTTCTTCATGCCTGTCATGGCCTTCTCCCCATCAGCCCTTCAGGCTTCCAGATGAGCACGATGGCCATCAGCAGGTAGATGCCGATGCCGCTCAGGTCGGCGAAGAACACCTTGCCGAAGGTGTCGACGAAGCCCACCAGCAGCGAGGCCACCAGCGCGCCGGTGATCGAGCCGATGCCGCCGATCACCACCAGCACGAAGCAGATGATGAGCACGCTGGCGCCCATGTTGGGGTACACGGAGGACATGGGCGCGGCGATCATGCCGGCCAGTGCCGCCAGCGCCACGCCGGCCGCGAACACGATGCGGTAGAGCCGCTTCACGTCGATGCCCAGGCCGCGCACCATGTCGCGGTTGCTCGCGCCGGCGCGGATCATCATGCCCAGGCGCGTGCGGTTGACCACCCAGTACAGCGCCACGGCCAGCACGATGCAGGCGGCCGAGGCGAACAGGCGATACCACGGGTAGCTCATGACGTTGCCCAGCGCGAAGCTGCCGTCGAGCCAGGCGGGCACCTTCACGCCGTGCACGTCGTTGCCCACCAGGATGGAGCGCAGCTCCTCGAACACCAGGATGAGCCCGTAGGTCATCAGCACCTGCTGCAGGTGGTCGCGCTGGTAGAGGTAGCTGAAGAAGGCCCACTCCAGCAGGTAGCCGAAGATGGCGGCGAGCACCACGCCGGCCACCAGCATCAAGAGGAACTGGTCGCCGAACAGCGGCGCCAGCGCGAACGCCATGTACGCGCCGATCATGTAGAAGCTGCCGTGCGCGAGGTTGATGACGCCCATGATCCCGAAGATCAGCGTCAGCCCCGAGGCCACGAGGAAGAGCAGGAGTCCGTACTGAACGGAGTTCAGGCACTGGACGAGGAAGGTTCCGAAATCCACCGTGTGAGATCCCAGTTGAATGTGGTTGCCGCAAGGCGGCTCGCGGCCCGTGAACTCGGTCAGGGCCGCGAGGAAACGAGAGAGTCGATCGAAAAAGCAGGGCAGGCCTTGCGGCCCTGCTGCTTACATGCGGCAGCCGCGTGCCGGGTCGGCCAGGCCCTTGATGGCGGTGTTCACCAGCTTGTTCTCCTTGCCGTCGACCTTGCGCAGGTAGATGTCCTGCACCGGGTTGTGCGACTTGCTCACCGTGAAGGTGCCGCGCGGGCTGTCGATCTTCGCCTTCTCGACCGCGGCCGCGAAGTCGGCCTTCTTCGAGATGTCGCCCTTGGTGGCGTTCAGGCCCACGCCCAGCATCTGCGCGGCGTCGTAGCCTTGCACCGCATACACGTCGGGCTGCAGCTTGAACGCCTTGGCATAGGCGGTGCGGAAGGCGGTGTCGCGCGGCGTGTTCAGGCCGTCGGCGTAGTGCAGCGTGGTCAGCATGCCTTGCGCGGACTCGCCCTGTGCGTCGAGCGTGCCGTCGGTCAGGAAGCCGGGGCCGTACAGCGGAATGGTCTTGTTCAGGCCGGCGGCCTGGTAGTCCTTGACGAACTTGACCGCGCCGCCGCCCGCGAAGAAGGCGTACACCGCATCGGGCTTGGCCGCCGCGATCTCGGTCAGCAGCGCCTGGAACTCCACGTTGGGGAAGGGCAGCGTGAGTTGCTTGTCGACCTTGCCGCCGTTCTTCTCGAAGCCTTCCTTGAAGCCGTTGACCGACTCGTCGCCGGCCGCGTACTTCCAGGTGATGGTCATCGCCTTCTTCTTGCCTTCCTTCTTGGCCGCGACTTCGCCCATGGCGTAGGCCGGCTGCCAGTTGCTGAACGAGCTGCGGAAGATGTTGGGCGCGCACATCGGGCCGGTCACGGCGTCGGCGCCGGCGTTGGGCACGATCAGCACGGTGCCGCTTTCCTTCGCGGCCTTGGCCATGGCCATGGCCACGCCGGAGTGCACGGTGCCCACGATCACGTCGACGTTGTCGCGCTTGATGAGCTTGTTGACGTTGTCGGTGGCCTTGGCGGGGTCGGACTCGTCGTCGACCTTGAAGTATTCGATCTCGCGGCCGGCGAGCTTGCCGCCCTGTTCGTCCACGTAGAGCTTGAAGCCGTTCTCGATGGCCACGCCCAGCGCGGTGTAGGTGCCGCTGTAGGGCAGCATGAGGCCGACCTTGAGCTTGCCCGTGCCCTGGGCGCCGGCGGCGGAGGCCAGCGCGGCGAAGGCGATGGCGGTGAGGGCCAGGCGTGCGGTGCGAATGGTCATGGAATCTGTCTCCTGTTTTTGGTGATGAAAGAAGTGGCCGCGACGATGACACGATCCGGCTGATCGCGATGCGGGGAATGCCCGCATTCCGGGATTTCGAGCAGCTCGCAGCCGCCGACGCGCGCGGCGATGCCGCGGATCTGCGCGAGCGTGCCGTACTCGTCGTCGATGCCCTGCACCGCGAGCACGGGGCAGCGGAGGGTGTCGAGTTCCTGCTCGATGTTCCATTGCCGGAAGGGCGGGTGCAGCCAGATGCGGTTCCAGCCCCAGAAGGCGGAGTCGGCGCTGTCGTGGTAGCGGCCCAGCTTCTTCGGCAGGTCGGTGCCCAGGTAGGCGGTGCGCGCCTTCTCGATGTTCTCCACCGTCACGTCTTCCACGAAGATGTGCGGCGCGAGCACGACGAGGCCTTCGACCTTGTCGGGGAAGCGCGAGGCGTACAGCAGCGAGATCGAGCCGCCGTCGCTGTGGCCGAAGAGCCAGGGCTTCTCATCGCCGAGTTGCAGCGCGGCGAAGAGCGCGGGCAGCACCTCGTGCGCCTGGCGGTGCATGAAGTCGACGTCCCAGATCTCGTCGTCGGCGCGCGGGGTGGAGCGGCCATAGCCGGGGCGCGAGAACACCAGGCCGCGCGCGTGGGCGGCGTCGCACAGCTGCGCGGGAAAGTCCTTCCACATGGCGACGGAGCCGAGGCCTTCGTGGAGGAAGACGATGAGCGGGGCGCCGGTGCGCTCGGGAGCGATCCACTGGCACTCGATGCGCACGGGGCGGCCGTGCCAGTCGATGGTGGCGAAGTCGGGCGTGTTCATGGCGTTGCCTCTGGCTGTTGCTCCTTCCCCTTCCGGGGGAAGGTTGGGATGGGGGCAAGCGGCGTCGGCAAAGGCAATGCGTATGCAAAGGCCGCGCGCCCCCACCCCAGCCCTCCTCCGGGAGGGGAGGGAGCAAGGCAAGACCGGGCGCGCGTCATGCCTGCTTTTCCTTCTCACGCAACCGGAACCGCTGGATCTTCCCCGTCGCCGTCTTCGGCAGCTCGCTCACGAACTCCAGGAAGCGCGGGTACTTGTACGGCGCGAGGCGTTCCTTCACGAAGGCCTTCAGCTCTTCCTCGGTGGCCGCGCCGCCGTCCTTCAGCACCACGAAGGCCTTGGTCTTGGTCAGCCCCTCGGCGTCTTCCTTGCCGATGACGGCGGCCTCGAGCACGGCGGGGTGCTGCATCAGCGTCGACTCGACCTCGAACGGCGACACGTAGATGCCGCTGACCTTCAGCATGTCGTCGCTGCGGCCCGCATAGGTGTAGTAGCCGTCGGCGTCGCGCGTGTACTTGTCGCCGCTCTTGGTCCAGCCGCCCTGGAAGGTGTCGCGCGACTTCTCGCGGTTGGTCCAGTACATGAGCGCCGAGCTCGGCCCGCGGATGTAGAGGTCGCCCACTTCGCCGTCGCCCACGGGGCGGCCGTCCTCGCCGCGCAGCTCGATCTCGTAGCCGTCCACCGGCTTGCCGGTGGTGCCGTAGCGCACGTCGCCGGGGCGGTTGGAGATGAACACGTGCAGCATCTCGGTCGAGCCGATGCCGTCGATGATGTCGCAGCCGTAGTGCGACTTGAAGCGCTGCGCGATCTCGCCCGGCAGCGCCTCGCCGGCCGACGAGCACATGCGCAGCGCCACGGCTTCGCGCGCGGGCAGCCTGGGCGATGCGAGCATGCCGGCGAAGCCCGTGGGCGCGCCGAAGAACACGGTGGGCTGGTGCTCCACCCAGCGGCGGAAGGTGGCGTCGGGCGTGGGCCGCTCGGCCATCAGCACCACGGTGGCGCCCACCGACAGCGGGAAGGTCAGCGCGTTGCCCAGGCCGTACGCAAAGTAGAGCTTGGCGGCCGAGAAGCAGATGTCGGCTTCCGTGAGGCCGAGCACCGGCTTGCCGAACAGCTCGGCCGTCCACCACAGGTTGCCCTGCGTGTGCACCGTGCCCTTGGGCTTGCCGGTGGAGCCCGACGAGTAGAGCCAGAAGCCGGGGTCGTCCGATGCGGTGGTCACCGGCGCGGCCAGGGGCGCGGCGGCGGCCAGCGCGGCCTCGAATTCCTTCGCGCCCTCGGGCAACGGCAGCGCGCCCGTGGGCTGCGACACGATCAGCGTCTGCACCTCGTGGCCGCCGCGCGCCATCGCCTCCTGCAGCACCGGCAGCAAGGCCCCCGACACCAGCGCGGCCTGCGCGCGGCTGTGGTCGAGCATGTAGGCGTAGTCGTCGGGCGTGAGCAGCGTGTTGACGGCCACCGGCACGATGCCCGCATACAGGCAGCCCAGGAAGCTCACGGGCCAGTCGTGGCTGTCGAGCATGAGCAGCAGCACGCGCTCCTCGCGCCGGATGCCCGCTGCCTTCAGCGCGGCGGCCAGGCGGCGCGCGCGGTCTTCGAGCTGGCCGTAGCTCAGCGTGCCGCGGTCGTCGATGTAGGCGGTGCGCTCGGCGCGGCCGCGGTTGAGGGCGAACAGGTGCTCGGCGAAGTTGAATCGTGTGGGCAGGGTCATGTCTTGTCTCCTTCGGCCGGGTGTTTGTTCTAGAGGCCGAGCGCGGCGAGCACGCCGGGGCTCGCCTGCACCGCGCTGCGGCGGTGATAGAAGTCGAGCGCGCGCAGCCCGCCGAGCTCGGCTCCGCCGCCCGCGCGGCCGGGGCCGCCGTGCAGCGACATCGGCATCACGTTGCCGTGGCCGGTGTGGGCCTGCGCCACCTCGGGGGTGACGACGTGCACGCGGCCGTGGCTCGGGGCGACCGACAAAGCGACCTGCGCCAGCGCGGCGTCGTCGCTGCCGTACAGCGAGGTGACGAGCGAGCCCTGGCCGCGGTGCGCCAGCGCCATGCCGTGCGCCAGGTCGCGGTACGGCAGCAGCGTGGCCACGGGGCCGAACACTTCCACGTCGTGCACGCGCTGTGCCGCGTCGGCGTCGCGCGCGCCCAGCAGCACGGGGCCGATGCAGGCGGCCACCTTCGGGTCGGCATCGACCAGGGGCTTGTTGCGGCTGTCGTGCAGCACGGTGGTCTGCGAAGCCAGTGCGTCGAGGCCGTCGCGCACCGCATCGAGCTGCGCGCGGCTCACCAGCGAGCCCATGCGCACGCTCTCGTTGCGCGGGTTGCCCACGCTCACGCCGGCGAGCTTGGCGCCGATGGCTTCGGCCGCGGCGTCGTACACCTCGGCCGGCACCAGGATGCGGCGAATGGCGGTGCACTTCTGGCCCGACTTGACCGTCATCTCGCGCACCACTTCGCGCACGAGCAGGTTGAAGGCGTCGCTGCCGGGCGCGGCACCGGGCAGCAGCAGGGCGCTGTTCAGGCTGTCGGCCTCGATGTTCACGCGCACCGAGCGCTCGGCCACGGCGGGGTGCGAGCGGATGATGGCGGCCGTTTCGGCCGAGCCGGTGAACGAGGCCACGTCGAAGGGCTGCAGCGCGTCCATCAGGCCGGCCGAACTGCCGCAGACGACGGACAGCGCACCGGCGGGCAGCACGCCCGCGTCGACCACGTCACGCACCATGCGCTGCGTGAGCCAGGCGGTGGCCGTGGCGGGCTTCACGATCACGGGCACGCCGGACAGCAGCGCGGGCGCCGCCTTTTCCCACAGGCCCCACGAAGGGAAGTTGAAGGCGTTGATGAACAGCGCCACGCCGTGCGTGGGCACCTGCAGGTGCTGCGACTGGAACACCGGCTCCTTGCCGAGCTTCACGGCCTCGCCGTCGCGCAGCGCGCGCACGTCGCCGAGCGTGTCGCCCCACTTGGCGTACTGGCCCACGGTGAAGATCGCGCCGTCGATGTCGACGGCCGAGTCGTTCTTCACGGTGCCGGAGTTGGCGGTGGCGATCTCGTAGTACGCGTCGCGGTTGGCCTGCAGCACTTTCACGATGGCGCCGAGCAGCCCCGCGCGCTGGCGGTAGGTGAGGGCGCGCAGTGCGTTGCCGCCCTGTTCGCGGGCGAAGGCAAAGGCTTCGGGCAGGTCGAGGCCGGTGGCGTCGACACGCGCGAGTTCGGTGCCCAGCACCGGGTCGAACAGGGGCGTGCCGGCGCCCGATCCGGCCTGCCAGCGGCCGGCGACGTAGTTGGGGAGGAGTTCGGTCATCAGGAGAACTTGATCTGCCCTTCGGGCAGCAGGTAGAGAACGAGCGCGCGGCCTTGGGCCACGGTCGGGCGGTGTGCGGTGCCCGGGCCGTAGACGCACCAGCCCGCGGGCCGTCCGTCGAAGGTGGCGGGGTGGTCGTCCAGCGGCATGATCAGGTCGATCTCGCCGTGGGGGTGAGTGTGGTGCGGGCCGGCGATGTCCTGCATGTCGACCACGTCGACCGAGAAGCGGTGCAGGGCGTCCTCGGCCTTGAAGACGCGGCCGTACCTGATGCCGCCGCCCTCGCGCTCGCACAACCAGCCTTCGGCGACGCCGCCGATGCAGGCCTGGCGCAGCTGCTCGAAGCTGGCGCTGCCCGCGCCGTGGGTGGCGTTGAGCCACTGGTCGAGCGCGCTGTCGAGCGGCTTGCCGTCGATCTGGGCGGTCAGGCCGGCGATCAACTGGTGAAATGCTGCCTTGCCGGTGGCTGGGTTGCTGCTGTCGGACATCGTGGGGCCTCGAACTTTGGAACTACCTTGCGTGAATGCTGCGTGTGCAGTATCTTGCTTGTGGCCGAACAATAAGCATCGAGACAATGAGTGTCAAGCAATATAGTGCATATATGGTGTTTACCCTGAGCGCGCACAATCCCGGCGAAGAACGAGGAATGGCATGAACGAGCATGTAGACGCGGCGCTGGCCACCGCGCCGGAAGGCGCCGGCAATGGCGCCCAAGCCAACGCCACGGCAGGGGAGGCGAAGAACCCGCTGCTGGCGGCGTTGGGCGACCGCGTGCGCAACCTGCGCGCGCAGCGCGGCCTCACGCGCAAGGCGGTGGCCATCGCGGCCGACGTGTCGGAGCGCCACCTGGCCAACCTCGAGTACGGCATCGGCAACGCGTCGATCCTGGTGCTGCAGCAGGTGGCCGGCGCGCTGCACTGCTCGCTGGCCGAGCTGGTGGGCGACGTGACGACCAGCTCGCCCGAGTGGCTGCTGATCCGCGAGCTGCTCGAGCACCGCAGCGAAGCCGACCTGCGCCGCGTGCGCGTGGCGCTCGGCGAGCTGCTGGGCACGGCCTCGGTCGACCCGGCGCGGCACCGGCGCATTGCGCTGGTGGGGCTGCGCGGCGCGGGCAAGTCGACGCTGGGGCAGATGCTGGCCGAAGACCTGGAGATTCCGTTCATCGAGCTGAGCCGCGAGATCGAGAAGCTCGCGGGCTGCAGCGTGCGCGAGATCCACGACCTGTACGGCACCAACGCCTACCGCCGCTACGAGCGCCGGGCGCTGGAAGAAGCGGTGCAGATCTACAGCGAGGTGGTCATTGCCACGCCCGGCGGCATCGTGTCCGACCCGGCCACCTTCAACGAGCTGCTGGCGCACTGCACCACCGTGTGGCTGCAGGCCGCGCCCGAGGAGCACATGGGCCGCGTGGCCGCGCAGGGCGACACCCGCCCGATGGCGGCCAGCAAGGAAGCGATGGAAGACCTGCGCCGCATCCTGAACGGCCGCGCCGCCTTCTATTCGAAGGCCGACCTGTCGGTGGACACCAGCGGGCGCACCCTGTCGCAGAGCTTCCAGGCGCTGCGCGGCGTGGCACGCCAGTCCATGGGACTGGTCTAAAACCCTGAAATCTGAAAAAAAGCACAACAGGCATTGACTTGCCTGTTCGCATGCAGCATGATGCATGTCATCGGAGCAAGAAAGTGCATTATCTTTCCTGTTCACGGTTTCCGAACACAGCCCCCACAGGAGACTCCGCATGACCGACACCACCACGCTCCAGGCGCCCCCGCGCGTCGACTACCGCACAGCACCCGGCCAATACCGCCACTGGTCCCTGAGCTTCGACGGCGCCATTGCCCGCCTCGTGCTCGACATCGCGGAAGACGGCGGCATTCGCCCCGGCTACAAGCTCAAGCTCAACAGCTACGACCTGGGCGTGGACATCGAACTGAACGACGCGCTCAACCGCGTGCGCTTCGAGCACCCCGAAGTGCGCAGCGTGATCGTCACCAGCGGCAAGGACCGCATCTTCTGTTCGGGCGCCAACATCTTCATGCTCGGCGTCTCCAGCCACGCCTGGAAAGTGAACTTCTGCAAGTTCACCAACGAGACCCGCAACGGCATCGAAGACACCTCCAAGCATTCGGGCCTGAAGTTCCTCGCGGCCGTGAACGGCGCCTGCGCCGGCGGCGGCTACGAGCTGGCCCTGGCCTGCGACGAGATCCTGCTGGTGGACGACCGCTCCTCGGCCGTGTCGCTGCCGGAAGTACCGCTGCTCGGCGTGCTGCCCGGCACCGGCGGCCTGACGCGCGTGACCGACAAGCGCCGCGTGCGCCATGACCTCGCCGACATCTTCTGCACCAGCGTGGAAGGCGTGCGCGGCCAGCGCGCGGTCGACTGGCGCCTGGTGGATGCCGTGGCCAAGCCCGCGCAGTTCCCCGCCGCTGTGCAGGAGCGTGCCTCGCAACTGGCCGCCGGCAGCGACCGCCCGGCCAACGGCAAGGGCGTGGCGCTGACCCGCCTGGAGCGCACCGACAGCGCCGACGGCATTGCCTACGGCCACGTGAACGTGCAGATCGACCGCAGCAAGCGCACCGCCACCATCACCATCAAGGCCCCCACCGGCACGCAGCCGGCCGACGTGGCCGCCATCGAAGCCGCGGGCGCCGCCTGGTGGCCGCTGGCGATGTGCCGCGAACTCGACGACGCCATCCTCAACCTGCGCACCAACGAACTCGACACGGGCACCTGGCTGCTCAAGACCGAAGGCGACGCCGCCGCCGTGCTGGCGTCGGACGCCGTGATGTTCGCCAACAAGGACCACTGGCTGGTGCGCGAGACCATCGGCGCGCTGCGCCGCACGCTGGCGCGCCTCGACGTGTCCTCGCGCAGCCTGTTCGCGCTGGTGGAAGCCGGCTCGTGCTTTGCCGGCACGCTGGCCGAACTGGCCTTTGCCGCCGACCGCACCTACATGCTGGCGCTGCCCGACGATGCCGACCGCGCACCCAGGCTCACGCTGGGCGATGCCAACTTCGGCTACTTCCCGATGGTGAACGACCAGAGCCGCCTGCAACGCCGCTTCTACGAAGAAGCCGCGCCGCTGGAAGCCGCGCGCGCGGCCGCCGGCAACGCACTCGACGCCGACCAGGCCGTGAAGCTGGGTCTGGTGACCGCCGCGCCCGACGACATCGACTGGAACGACGAGATCCGCATCGCCATCGAGGAGCGTGCCGCCATGTCGCCCGACGCCCTCACCGGCCTGGAAGCCAACCTGCGCTTCGCGAGCAAGGAGAACATGAACACCCGCATCTTCGGCCGGCTCACCGCCTGGCAGAACTGGATCTTCAACCGCCCCAACGCCGTCGGCGAAAAGGGTGCGCTCAAGGTCTATGGCACCGGCGAGAAGGCCGGCTTCGATCTGAACCGCGTCTGAAGACAACCGCAGTCCGAACAACCCAAGGAACAACGATGAGCACGATCAACTACGGCGAGAAGATCCCCAACAACGTCAACCTCGGCGAAGACCGCACGCTGCAGCGCGCGCTCGAAGGCTGGCAGCCCAACTTCATCAACTGGTGGGACGACGTGGGCCCCGAAGGCTCCACCAACCACGACGTGTACCTGCGCACGGCCGTGAGCGTCGACCCGCAAGGCTGGGCCCAGTTCGGCCACGTGAAGATGCGCGACTACCGCTGGGGCATCTTCCTGAACCCGGGCGATGCCAACCGCGAAATTCATTTCGGCGACCACAAGGGCGAGAAGGCCTGGCAGGACGTGCCCGGCGAACACCGCGCTAACCTGCGCCGCATCATCGTGACGCAGGGCGACACCGAGCCCGCCTCGGTCGAGCAGCAGCGCCACCTGGGCCTGACCGCGCCCAGCATGTACGACCTGCGCAACCTGTTCCAGATCAACGTCGAAGAAGGCCGCCACCTGTGGGCCATGGTCTACCTGCTGCAGAAGCACTTCGGCCGCGACGGCCGCGAAGAAGCCGACGCGCTGCTGCAGCGCACCTCGGGCGACGCGAACAACCCGCGCATCCTGGGTGCCTTCAACGAGAAGACGCCCGACTGGCTGGCGTTCTTCATGTTCACGTACTTCACCGACCGCGACGGCAAGTTCCAGCTGGCCGCGCTGGCCGAGAGCGCGTTCGATCCGCTCGCGCGCACCACCAAGTTCATGCTGACCGAAGAGGCGCACCACATGTTCGTGGGCGAGAGCGGCGTGTCGCGCGTCATCGCCCGCACCGCGCAGGTGATGAACGAGCTGAAGACCGACGACGCGCAGAAGATCCGCGCGGCCGGCTGCATCGACCTGGGCACCATCCAGCGCTACCTGAACTTCCACTACAGCGTGACCATCGACCTGTTTGGCGCCGACCAGTCGAGCAACGCCGCCATCTTCTACAGCTCGGGCCTGAAGGGCCGCTACGAAGAAGGCAAGCGCGACGACGACCACGTGCTCAAGGGCCAGACCTACAAGGTGCTGGAAGTGCGCGACGGCCAGCTCGTCGAGAAGGACGTGCCGATGCTCAACGCGCTGAACGAAGTGCTGCGCGACGACTTCATCAAGGACTCGGTGGCCGGCGTGGGCCGCTGGAACAAGGTGCTGGAAAAGGCCGGCATCCCGACGCGCCTGACCGTGCCGCACAAGGCCTTCAACCGCCAGATCGGCGCGCTCGCCGGCATCAAGATGTCGCCGGACGGCCGCGTGGTGAACGAGATCGAATGGGCCGCCAAGCGCGACGAATGGCTGCCGAGTTCCGAAGACTTCGCTTTCGTGGCATCGTTGATGGGCCGCGTGGTGGAGCCGGGCAAGTTCGCCGGCTGGATTTCGCCGCCGGTGATGGGCATCAATCGCCAGCCGGTGGACTTCGAGTACGTGCGCTTCGGCTGATTGGTATTTGGGCATTGCTCCTTCCCCCTCCGGGGGAAGGCTGGGATGGGGGCAAGCGGCGTGACCACGACAAGCGCCGCATGCCCCCACCCAACCCTCCCCGAAAGGGGAGGGCTTCAGGAGAGAACGAAATGGACATGGCCGTTGAAGCCGGAGTCATCAAGCAGCACCTGATCGACCCCGAGATCTGCATCCGCTGCAACACCTGCGAGGCCATCTGCCCCGTGAACGCGATCACGCACGACGACAACAACTACGTCGTGCGCGCGGACACCTGCAACGGCTGCATGGCCTGCATCTCGCCGTGCCCCACGGGCTCGATCGACAACTGGCGCACGATGCCGCTGGTGCGCGCGTATTCCATCGAGGAACAGCTCACCTGGGAATCGCTGCCGGAAGAACTCTCGCCCGAGGAGCTCGAGGCCGCCGGCGTGTCCGCCAGCGCCGCCGATGCGGCCGAGGCACCCGCGCAAACCCAGGCCCAGGCCGCCGCCGAGGCGAGCGAGCCGGTCTTCAATTCCGCGCAGTACGGCGCCAGCGTGCCGCCCTGGTCGGCCGCCCACGCGTACACGAATCTGTTTCCGCCGAAGACCCCGACCACGGCCACCGTGGTGGGCAACTTCAACTGCACCGAGGCGGGTTTCGACAGCGAGACCCACCACATCGTGCTCGACTTCGGCGTGGTGCCGTTCCCGGTGCTGGAAGGCCAGTCGATCGGCATCGTGCCGCCGGGCGTGGACGCCATCGGCAAGCGCCACCATGCGCGCCAGTACTCGGTGGCCAGCCCGCGCAACGGCGAGCGGCCCGGCTACAACAACGTGTCGCTGACCGTGAAGCGCGTGACCGAAGACCACGAGGGCGACCCGGTGCGCGGCGTGTGCTCCAACTTCGTGTGCGACCTGAAGGTGGGCGACACGGTGCAGGTGGTGGGCCCCTTCGGCTCGTCGTTCCTGATGCCGAACCACCCCAAGTCGAACATCGTGATGATCTGCACCGGCACCGGCAGCGCCCCCATGCGCGCCATGACCGAGTGGCGCCGCCGGCTGCGCAAGAGCGGCAAGTTCGAAGGCGGCAAGCTGATGCTGTTCTTCGGCGCGCGCACGCAGCAGGAGCTGCCGTACTTCGGGCCGCTGCAGTCGCTGCCCAAGGACTTCATCGACATCAACCTCGCCTTCTCGCGCACGCCGGGCCAACCCAGGCGCTACGTGCAGGACATGATGCGCGAGCGCGCCGCCGACCTGGCCGCGCTGCTGAAGGACGGCAGCAGCCACTTCTACGTGTGCGGCCTGAAGAGCATGGAAGAGGGCGTGGTGCTGGCACTGCGCGACGTGGCCAAGGACGCGGGGCTCGACTGGGACACCGTCGGCGCCGCCCTGAAGCGCGAAGGCCGCCTGCACCTCGAAACGTACTAAGCTGCGGCGGATGCAGTTCGCCGACTTCCATGCGGGCCAGGTCATCGAGGCCGGGCCCTACGTGCTCACCGAGGCTGAACTCGTGCAATTCGCGCGGGCCTACGACCCGCAGTGGTTCCATACCGACGCGCAGGCCGCGGCGCAAAGCCCGTTCGGCGGGCTCATCGCCAGTGGGTGGCACACGTGTTCCATCGCGATGCGGCTGGTGGTCGATGCGGTGCTGGCCGGCTCCGAATCGTTCGCGTCGCCGGGGCTCGAACACGTGCGCTGGCCGAACCCGGTGCGGCCCGGCGATGCGCTGCGGCTGGTGGCCGACGTGATCGAGGTGCGCCGCTCCGAGAAGCGGCCCACGCTGGGCATCCTGCGCTGGCGCTGGCAGCTGTTCAACCAGCGCGAACTGCCGGTGCTCGACGTGGAAGTCACCAGCCTGTTCAAGCTCAAGCCGGCCTGCTGAGCTTGCCGCGCCAATGAAAAAAGGCCCGCAACGCGCAAGCGCTGCGGGCCTTTTCACGGGTGACGGGTGCCTGCTTACTTCTTCAGGTCGACCGCACCCGAGCCCTGCGCCTTGCCGTTGGCCTTCACGCCCGCGGCTGGTGCCTTCACCGCGCTGCCGGCCGAGCCGACCGCGCCGGTGGCGCCGTTGAGCGTGCCACCCACGGTGTTGGTCACGCCACCCACGGCATTGGTGGCACCGCCGACAGCGCCCGTGGCACCGCCCAGCACGCCGCCGACCGCATTGCCCGCGCCGCTGGTGGCACCGCCGGCTGCACTTCCTGTATTCGCATTGGCCCCGGCATTTGCGCCGGTCGCCGCACCCGCATTGCCGCGTGTGCCTGCGCCCGATGCGTTCACGTCGGCATTGACCCCGACGCCGACCCCGACGCCTTGCGCCTGGGCTGCTCCGCCGATGGCCAGCAGGCCTGCGAGCACGGCGCCGATGAGGATGCGGTTGTGTTGTTGTTGCTTCATGGGTGACTGTTCCTTTCGTAGCATGGTCACGATTCAAGGACCGACCGGGGTTCGATCGGTCCGGGTGCAACCATGGCCGGGCCGTCATCTGTCGCCATGTGCGCCACTGTCGCCCGCGCGTGTGGGACTCGGCTGTCGGCGAAACCGGGCGCTCGGACGTTAGGGGCGCGCATCCGCTTCGGCGGAAAAAGGCAGCAGATGGGTGCTGAAGAACACCGTTGTCTTGCGGTTCACTTCCGACATGACACCCGCGCGGTCGAAGCCCGGCGGGTCGTTGAGCATGTCGCCGATCAGCCCCGTGAGGCCTGGCGGCGGCGGCGACAGCAGCGCGCCGTGGCCGCCGGCCGGCATGTCGGCGACGCGTTCGCAGCGCGGCAGGCAGGCCGCCAGCACCCGGTCGCTGTGGAAGCGCGGCACCAGCCAGCGGTCTTGCTGCGCGGTGATGAGCCCGAGCGGCACGCGCGGCGCGGCCAGCGAGGCCATGTCGAAATCGGCCGACGAGGGCACGCCCGCCACGATGGCGGTAATGCGCGGGTCGGTGTGCGTGCGCCAGGCGGCGTCGTCGAAGCGGTGGCGAATGACGAGCAGCGCCGCCCATTTCTTGAGCCCGTCGAAGGGCCCGCCGGTCAGCCGCGTGATGAGCCCGACGCAGGACTGGAAATCGGCCACCAGGTTCGCCTCGCAATGCTGCTTGAAGCCGGCCGGCGACCAGCGCCCGCCCGCGAGGCTCAGCGCCGTGTGGCCGCCCGCCGACATGCCGTACATGCCGACCTTGTCGAGTTGCAGCAGCGGCGCGAAGCGCGCGTCGCGGGCCACCGCATCGATGGCGCGCGACACCTCGGCCGGGCGCATGGCCCAGCTGTCGGGGCCGGGGTTGCCGTCGTCCTTGTAGTTGTCGGCCTTGTGCTCTGGCATGGCCACGGTGAAGCCCGCGTCGACCAGGCTGCGCGCCAGGTCCGCATGCACCCACGGCGCACCGCCCGAACCGTGCGAGACCACGACCAGCCGGCCGTTGCCGCGCACCGGCGCACCCTGCACCGCCACGTCGAGCGTGAAACGGGCGCGCTGTGTGGGCCGGGCCGGGTCGCTGGACGCATAGAACACCGTGACCGGGCCGTCGCCCGGCGCGGCGGGAATTTCCGCCAGCCCCATAGCTGTCACGGCGGCCGTTGCAGCGTGCACCCAGCCGGACCACAGCGCCAGCAGGCAGATGATGAAATACAGACGTCTTGGCATCGGACTCCTTGTCATCGAGGGCCCATGCCCCCGGCGACTGGGACGATGCCGCGCGGTGCCGGCCGCGTCTGGCCGAAACCCGCCATCGCGGCTTTCGGCCAGCAATTTCAGGATTCGGCCAGCTTCTCTTTGCGGAATTCGGTGGGCGTGAGGCCCGTGGCGGCCTTGAAGGCGCGGTTGAACGGGCCGATCGACTGGAAGCCGGCGGTCAGCGCAACGGTCAGCACCGGCAGCTCGCGCTTCGACGGATCGGCCAGCGCCGCCATCGCCTCGGCCAGCCGGAAGCCGTTGACGAAGGCGTTGAAGTTGCGGTGGCCCAGGCGCTGGTTGATGACGCGGCGCAGCCGGTATTCGGGCACGCACAGCCGGGCGGCGAGGCTGGCGATGCTGAGGTCTTCGCTGCGGTAGACGCGCTCGACGGCCATGGCGTGCCGGAGGGATTCGGTGAGGCGGTCTTCGGCGGGGGCAGGGGCGGGGGCTTGCTCGGATTCCGGGCGCGGCGCGGGTTCGGGTTCGGGTTCGGGTTTGGGCTGGGGCTGGGGCTGGGGCTCGGGTGCGGGCTGCGGTGCTTCGGCGGGAGCCGGTGCGGCGGTGCTTTCTTCTTCCAGCTTTTCTTCTTCCAGTGGCGCGTCTGCCGCCACCACCGCCACCACCGCCATCGCCGGCATCGCTGGCATCGCGACCGGCGCCTGGGCGGCCGGAAACAGCTCCGACCCCGCCAGCCGCAGCATCCGCCAGGCCACCACCGCGACGATCAGCAGCAGCATCGCCGCGTCCGCCGTCGCCGACAGGTCCGACAGCTGCCCGTGCGGCGACGCCAGCCGAACGAGCAGCATGCCCACGCTGTAGCCGACGCCCGTCACCACGATGAACACGCGCAGCCGGCGCCGCCCCTCGACCAGGTCCGCGCGCCACTGCGACGCCGCCGCCATCGCGGCCAGCACCGCAAACACCAGCGGCACCGCGCGCTGCACGCCCAGCGTCACCGGCGCCAGCACCGAGGCGCTGCCCGCGACCACCGCGCAGTTGAGCGCCGCCACCACTGCCACCGCCACCCAGGCGGCGACATGCAGCGGCCGCAACATGAAGTCGTCGTCGAACAAGGCCTGCACGAACACCCAGAAAAGCACCGCATTGCCGACGGACACCGCGACGAACGGCGCCTGCCACCCGCGCGGCACGAGCGCCTCGAACAGCGGCGTCGCGCCGATGACCTGCACGCACAGGCCGAGCGCGAGCAGCGCACCCGCGCGCGCCGCCGCCAGGCGAGGGCGGTCGCGCCCGAGCACCAGCGCCAGCACGAGCAGCAAGGCCAGCAGCACGCCGCGCAGGGCGGCGTCGAGCAGGGTGGTCGGGGTGGGCGTCATGGCGGGACCGATTCTCTCGCCTGTGCCGTGACAAGCGGCGCGGAATTCGCAAGCCCTAAAGACCCTTCGGCGTGCCATGGAAAACTCATGCAACTAATAATGTTGCATGAAACGAGACAGCAAGCTTTCAGGCGTCCTCCACGTGCTGCTGCACATGGCCGAGATGGACGGCCCCGTCACCTCCGAGTCGCTCGCGGCCGCGATGCATACCAACCCGGTCGTCGTGCGCCGCGTCATGGCGGGCCTGCGGCAAGCGGGGTTCGTCACATCGGCCAAGGGCCATGGCGGCGGCTGGGTGCTGTCGTGCTCGCTGGCGGCGGTGACGCTGGGCGACATCCACAACGCCGTCGGCGCGCCCGCGCTGCTGGCCATGGGCAACCGCACCGAGAGCCCGGGCTGCATCGTCGAGCAGGCCGTGAACGCCGCGCTCGACGGCGTGTGCGAGGAGGCCCAGGCGTTGCTGCTGCGGCGTTTCAACAGCATCACGCTGGCCGATCTATCCAAAGACTTTCATCGCCGCATGACGGGCGGCGGTTTCACCTTGAAGGACATTGAACATGCGCTATGACGCTTTGGTCGTGGGCGGCAGCTTTGCCGGCCTTTCCGCTGCCATGCAGCTCGCCCGCGCGCGAAGGAAGGTGTGCGTGGTCGACGCGGGCGCGCCGCGCAACCGCTTCGCCGCCGCCTCGCACGGCTTCTTCGGGCAGGACGGCATGCCGCCGCTGAAGATGATTGCCGACGCGCGCGACAAGCTGCTCGCGTACCCGTCGGTCGAGTTCATCGAGGCCAGCGTGTCGGCGGTGAAGGCCGACGGCGGCGACGGGTTCACGGTCTCTCTCGGCAACGGCGAACAGCTGTCGGCGAGCAAGCTGCTCCTGGCCTTCGGCGTGCAGGACGGCCTGCCCGACATTGCGGGCATCGGCGAGCGCTGGGGCAAGAGCGTGCTGCACTGCCCGTACTGCCACGGCTACGAGTTCGGCGATCGCCCGTTGGGCGTGCTGTTCCACAGCGGGCATCCGCCGGACCACGCCATGTTGATCGCCGAGTGGGGCCCGACCACGCTGTTCCTGAACGGCGCCGAAGGCCCCGATGCCGAGGCGCGCGCCCGGCTGCAGGCGCGCGGCGTGGCTGTCGAGCCGGGGCGCATCGCCGGCTTGGAGGGGCAGGGTACGGACCTGGCCGGCGTGCGCATCGACGACGGCAGGCTTGTGCCGATCGAGGCACTGTTCGTGGCGCCGCACACGCGCCCAGCCAGCCCGCTGGGCGAGCAGCTCGGCTGCGCCTTCGACGACGGCCCGAGCGGCAAGCTGCTGCGCGTCGACGCCATGAAGATGACCACGGTGCCCGGCGTCTACGCGGCGGGTGATCTGGCGATGGCGTTCTCGAACGCCACGCTGGCCTCGGCGGACGGGCTGATGGCCGGCGTGTCGATGCACCGGTCGCTGGTGTTCGGCGTGTGATGAAAACTTTTTTTCCCGAATTCTGAAAAAGGGGAAAAATGCACCCTATAATCTGAGGCTCCGCGGGAGTAGCTCAGTTGGTAGAGCGCAACCTTGCCAAGGTTGAGGTCGAGAGTTCGAGACTCTTCTCCCGCTCCAGATAGTACGAAAAGGCCACCTCACAAGGGTGGCCTTTTTCGTTGGCGCTTCGGATGGCTTCAGCGGTCCGAGTGCTTCAGCAGGTAGCGGTTCGAGATCGCCTTGAACGACAGCCCGCCGTCCAGCCGCTTGAACACCACCCCCTCGCGTGAGGTCGCCGGGTTCAGCGACGGCCCTTCGGCGTACGCCAGCACCTCGTCCATCGACGCGCGGAAGCGTTCGAGCGTGGTCACTTCCAGCAGCGGCACGGTGCGCACCGTCGCGCCCAGCACGCGCAGCGCATCGACGACGGCGTTGCGCTCGTCCCTCCCGCAGTGGCTGCCGCGGTCGATGTCGAACACATCGAACACGTGGAACTGCTGCCCGCGCAGCTTCTCCGGGTTGCCCTGGATGCCCTCGCCGACGATCTCGCCCTGCAGCGCCACGTTGCGGCCCAGCGTCGCCAGCGCTTCCAGCAGGCGGTCTTCCCGCGCCACGCGCCACAGGCTGTTGCCCGGAGTTTCGCGCAGCTGCCAGTTGCGTCCGCACACGCCTGACGTGCCCGCGTTACCCGCGTTGTGGAACACGGTCATGCTCGATCCGTCGAGCTTCACCGTGACTTCGAACGCGAGTCCGTCGCTCGCGGCGAACACCGCCGGCAGGTTCTGGATGCGCTCCTGGTCGGTCTTGGCGATGAAGTCCGGAAACGCGCCTTCCACCTCGCCTGACAGGCAGGCCGGGATCACCGGCTCCCATTTGCCGATGCCGAACAGCTCAGCCCAGTCGTGCTGGCGCAGCGCCGGGTCGGCCAGCGCGAGCGCATCGATCTCGGTGAATTGCGACAGCGGCAGGATCAGCCCCTGCGAGATCTGCCCGCGCAGCTTCATCGTGCGAAGCCGCACGCCGCGCTGTTCGTTCCAGGTGATCGCGGACTTCTCGAGGAAGCCGAAGCGCGGATCGTCCAGCGGCAGGAACGCGTCGATCTCGAAGAAGACGCAGCGGTCGCCGGCGGCGAACTCTCCCTTCTTGATGACGACGCTCCAGCCTTCGACGATGGCGCATTCGATCGCGTCGGCCCCGGCGATGGGGCGGACGGCGTCGACGTTGCGGACGGTGGCCAGTTTGCGCATGGTTTGTTTTCTCCCTGTGATGAATGCGTGGATGCGTTGACGGTGACGAAAAGAAAAAAGGCCCGGAACCATTCGGTGTCCGGGCCTCTTTTGAAAGAGTGCGGGAGCGCTGCGCGCTATGCGCTGCCTCCGCCCGGTGCGGCGTGACGGGCCGTGTGCTGCTGCAGGCCGTTGGCATGGTCCATGCCGCATGCGACCTCGCCGCCCTCTGTAGGGAGGGCGATGCAGGGGAGGGCGATGACCGATGCGGGATTCACGATGAGGCGTCCGGTGGAGGTGCGGGTTTGTTTGCAGGCGCTCGAATGCGCGAAGGAAGCGGACTGTAAATAGTGTTTACGCCGTCGTCAACCCCTGGCCGGCAACACCGTGCCGCGGCTCTCGCCGAAGCCGATGCGCGCGTGCCCCGGTTTTTCGCACAAGCCGCGCAGCAGCACCGCGTCGCCGTCTTCCAGGAAGCCGCGCTGTTCGCCGTTGGCCAGCGTCACCGGGCTTTGCGCCGCGCGCGCCAGCTCGATGATGGCGCCGGCCTCGCCGGGGCCGGGCCCCGAGATCGTGCCGCTGCCGAACAGGTCGCCGGGGTTCAGGCTGCAGCCGCCCACCGTGTGGTGCGTCACCATCTGCGCGACGCTCCAGTACTGGTGCCTGAAGCTGGTGGACGACAGGCGCGACGGGCCCGTCTTCTCCTTGCGTGCCCTCTCGCTCTCGAGCCAGACCTCGAGCCGGATGTCGAGCGCGCCGCTCTCGCGGTTGCCCGCGTCCTCCAGGTAGGCCAGCGGCTGGGGCTCGTTGGCCGGCCGGGTCCAGGCCTGGCGGTAGGGCGCGAGCGCTTCCATCGTCACGATCCACGGCGAGATCGTGGTCGCGAAGTTCTTCGCCTGGAAGGGCCCGAGCGGCGCCATTTCCCAGAACTGGATGTCGCGCGCCGACCAGTCGTTGAGCAGGCAGATGCCGAAGATGTGATCGCCCGCGCGCTCCAGCGGAATCTGCTCGCCCTGCGCATTGCCGGTGCCGATCCACACGCCCAGCTCCAGCTCGTAGTCGAGCCGCGCGCAGGCCTGGTAGGTGGGCGCCTTCGCGCCGGGGGCCATGGCCTGGCCCATCGGCCGGTGAAAGCGCTGGCCGCTCACGCCGATGGTCGACACCCGCCCGTGGTACGCGGTCGGAATCCAGCGGAAGTTGGGCGTCACGTCGCCGTCGGGGTTCATCAGGCGGCTGATGTTCAGCGCGTGGTCGATCGAGGTGTAGAAGTCGGTGTAGTCGCCGATGCGCGCGGGCACGGCGTATTCGACCTCGGCCTGCGGCACCAGGCATTCGCGCACCGCCTGCACGGTGGCCACGGGGGCGTCGTTCTTCAGCAGGTCGAACAGCGCGTGGCGCAGCGCCTTCCATGCGCCGGCGCCGAGGGCGAAGAAGTCGTTCAATGCCGGCAGCGCCGCGGCCCGCGCCGCATCGAGCGCCGGGCCGTCCAGTTGCTGGCGCGTGGCCAGCGCCGCCAGGTCGAGCACCTGGTCGCCGATGGCCACGCCGCCGCGAAATGCCTCGCCGCCGCCCACGCGGCGGAACACCGCATGCGGCAGGTTCTGGACCGGAAAGTCGCTGCCCGCCGCGTTCGCCGATTCGACCCAGCTGCGTGCGTGAACGTCGTGCGTGTGGTTGAGGGTGATGCTCATGCGCCGGTCCTCACACGGAGGCCATCAATGCGTCGTCGAAGATCGCGACGGCGCGCGTCCACCCCGCCGACGCGCCGCGGATCTTGTGCGGAAAGCAGCTGATGAAGAAGCCCGTGGGCGGCAGCACCTCGAGGTTGTGCAGCTTCTCGATGTGGCAGTAGCCGATGTCGCGCCCGGCCTTGTGGCCTTCCCAGATGAGCGAGGCGTCCTGCGTCTCGCCGTACTTCTTCGCGGTGTGCACGAAGGGCGCGTCCCAGCTCCAGGCGTCGGTGCCCGTGAGGCGCACGCCGCGCTCCAGCAGGTACATCGTCGCTTCGTAGCCCATGCCCGCGCCGGCCGACACGTAGTCGGGGTTGCCGTAGCGCGAGCCGGCGCGCGTGTTGATCACCACGATCTCCAGCGGGCTCAGCGTGTGGCCGATGCGCTTGAGCTCGGCTTCGACGTCATCGGCCGTCACCACGTAGCCGTCGGCGAAGTGGCGAAAGTCGAGCTTCACGCCGGGCTGGAAGCACCATTCGAGCGGCACGTCGTGGATGGCGATGGCGGGCTTCTTCTCGCCCAGCGCCTTGTCCATGGTCGAGTGGAAGTGGTAGGGCGCGTCCAGGTGCGTGCCGTTGTGCGTCGACAGCTGCACCAGCTCCACCGCCCAGCCTTCGCCGTCGGGCAGGTCTTCTTTCTTCAGGCCCGGAAAGAAGGGCTCGATCTGCTCGTAGGTCTGCTCGTGCGTGAAGTACTGGATCTTCGGCGCGAAGGCCGGCGGGTCGGACATCACGTCGTTCTCCAGGAAGATCGACAGGTCGACGAATTGGCGTGGCATGGTGAGGCTCCTTGTGGGGTGTTCGTGTTGGAAGGGGAGGATTCGAGGCATGGGGCGATCAGGGCTGTTGCCAGCGCAGCAGCCGCTTCTCTGCAAAGGCCAGCAGCGCGTTGCTCACGAAGCCGATGAGCCCGAGCAGCACGATGCCGGCGAACAGGTCGCTGGCGCGGAAGGCGCGCGCGGCCAGCAGGATGGCCTGGCCCAGGCCGCTTTGCGAGGCGATCATTTCGCCCACCACCGCCACGATGAGCGCGATGGTCAGCGCGAGCCGCATGCCGGCCAGGATGTCGGGCATGGCGTTGGGCAGGCCCATCTTCCAGATGTACGCCGCGCGCGACATCTGCAGGCAGCGCGCCACTTCCGCCAGCCGCGGCTCCACGGCCGCGAAGCCGTGCACCGTGGCCAGCAGCACCGGCCACATCGCGCCGAAGGCCACCACGAACAGCACCATGCCGGGGTTCAGCCCGAAGATCGAGATGGCCAGCGGCAGCAGCGCCGAAGCGGGCAGCGGGCGAATGAACTCCAGCGTCGGCTGCACCCACGCGCGCACCGAAGGCGACACGCCGATGGCCGCGCCCAGCAGCACGCCGAACAGCGACGCCAGCAGCCAGCCCTCGACCATGCGCCCGACCGTGGCCTGCGTGAAGGCGAGCAGCTCGCCGTTGCCGGTGTTGGCGCTGCCGCCGGAAAGGTTGAGGCCTTCGAGCAGGCTCGCGAAGGTGGCCTGCGGCGTCGGCAGGAACACGCGGCTCACCCAGCCCGCGTTGCTCGCCACCCACCACAGCGCGACGAGCGCCAGCAGCACGCCCAGCGAGCCGAGCCGGTTCAGGCCCGCGCGTTCGTTGCCGCCGTTCATGGCTGCACCCCCATGCGCCGCGCCACCACGCGTTGCAGCAGCAGCATGCCCGCGTTGACCGCAAAGCCCACCACGCCGATCCACCCGAGCCACGCGAGCATCAGCGCGGGGTCGAAGCTCTGCTGCGCGATCATCATCGCGTAGCCCATGCCGTTCGGGTTGGCCGCGATCTCCACCGTCACGGCCACCACCAGCGCCACCGCCACGCCCAGCCGCAGCGCGACGAACAGGCGCGGCACGATGGCCGGCAGCACGATCTTGAAGGCCCGCTCGTGCGCCGACAGGCCCAGCACGCGGCTCACCTCGAGCAGCCGGGGCTCGATCTGCTGCACCGCCGACTGCACCAGCACCAGCAACGGCCAGAAGGTGGCGAAGGCGACGATGGCCAGCTCCATGCGCACGCCGAAGCCGAAGCCCAGCATCGCGAGCGGAATCAGCGCCACCGAAGGCACCGGGCGCAGCACCTCGATCGACATCGAGCCCAGCTGCGCCGCGCGGCGCGAGAGCCCGAGCACCAGCCCCAGCGCGATGCCGAGCACCGCGCCCAGCAGCAGCCCGAGCGCGGCCGTGCCCAGCGTGAAGCCGGTGGCCTGCCACAGCGAGCCGTCCATGGCCGCGCCCACGAAGGCCTTGGCCGCCGCGCTCGGTGGCGCCAGCGAGTCGCTGCCCAGGGCCGATGCGCGGCGCGCGTACCACTCGAACACGCCGACCAGCAGCACGGGAAGCACCCACGGGCGCACCCAGCGAAAGAGGCGGCTCTCAGTCATGGCCCTGCTCGATGAAAGCGAACAGCTCACGCCGCAACTGCAGGTACTCCGGATGCTCCTTGGTCGTGAGCTGGTCGCGCGGGCGCGGGATCTTCACGTCGATCATCCGCGCGAGGCTGGGCCGCCCCGGGCCGGGGTTGGCCTGCAGCGCGATCACGCGGTCGCCGAGGTAGATGGCCTCCTCGAGGTCGTGCGTGACGAACAGCACCGTGAGCCCGTCGTCGCGCACCAGCCGCGCCAGTTCGTCCTGCAGGCTCTGCCGCGTGAGCGCGTCCAGCGCGCCGAAGGGCTCGTCCATCATCATCAGCTCGGGCCGCTGCGCGAGGCAACGCGCAATCTGCGCGCGCTGCTGCATGCCGCCCGACAGCTGCACCGGAAACTTGTGCGCATGCTTCGCCAGCCCGACCTTGCCGAGCACGTCGGCGATGCGCGGCGCGCGCTCGCCGGCAGGCACGCCGGCCGCTTCGAGCGCGAGGCTCACATTGCCTTCCACCGTGCGCCACGGCAGCAGCGCGCGGCCGTAGTCCTGGAACACGAAGGCGACTTCGCGCGACGGCGCGCTCATCTTCACGCCGTTGCGCCTCACCTCGCCCGCGCTGGCCGCGACCAGGCCGCTGGCCGCGCGCAGCAGCGTGGTCTTGCCGCAGCCGCTGGGCCCGACGATGCAGACGAACTCGCCGCGCGCCACGTCGAACGAAGTGGGCGACAGGATCTCGCGCCCGCCCAGGCGGATGGTCACGCCGTCGAAGCGCAGGAAAGGGGTGGCTTGCATCGTGGGGCTGGCGGGCGGATGGAAGGCGCCGGCAGCAAGCGCGGCGCGCGCAGTGATGGGGGCGGGGGCGGGGACTGCGATCACTTCACCACCAGCTTCGCCACGTCGATGTTGGTCTTGAGCATGTCCTGCTCCTTCATCAGCCCGGTCCAGTAGGCGAGCTGTTTCTCGGTCACCACGGGGCCGGGCGGCGAGACCTGCACCTTGGCCAGCACCTCGGGCGGCAGCTTGATGTACTTGCCGATGGCCGCGCGCACCCTGGCGTCGTTCCTGGCCTGCTGCATGAACGCGCCCGACTCCACCAGCGCCTCGCGGAACGCGCGCGCCGCCGCCGGGTTCTTCGCCACCCATTCGCGCTTGGCCGCGTGCACGATGGTCTGGTTGTTCTCGGGCAGGAAGGTCGAGTAGTACGAGGCCACGTAGCCCGCGCCGCTCTCGGTGATGCGGCTCATGAACGGGTCGGCCGACACCACCGCGTCGACCGAGCCGCCGCGCAGCAGGTCGGCGTGCTGCGGGAACGCCGCCTCGACGAAGTTCACCTTGCGGTAGTCCACGCCGCTGTCCTTCAGCCAGGCGCGAAAGGTCACGTGCAGGAAGGCGCCCAGGCCCGGCACGCCGATCTTCTTGCCCACGCAGTCCTGCGGGCCCTTGATGCCCGAGCCCGCGCGCGCCACCAGGCCGAAGCCGGTGATGGTCTTCGAGGTGAGCCCGCCGCCGGCCACCAGCACCAGGTCGAGCCCGCCGTCCACCGCCTGCAGGAACACCGAGGGCGTGGGCCCGCCGATCTGCAGCGAGTCGGATTGCAGCGCCGCCGGAATCGTCGAGTTCAGCGGAATGAACTTGAGCTCGACGTCGAGGTTGCGCTTCTTGAAGTAGCCCTCTTCGGCCGCCACGAACACCGAGGCGAAGTCGGTCACGGCCGTGTAGCCGAACACGATCTTCGGGTTGGCTTGGGCGAAGGAGGGCAGCGCGGCGCCGGCCGACGCGGCGGCCAATGCCGACAGCAGGGTGCGCCGTTTCATCGTGGGGGTGTTCGTCATGTCTTTTGTCTCCGGGGGGTGGTTCTTGTGCGGGGGGGCTTTTCGGTCGTGGCGGTCGTGGCGGCCGTTGCGGTCCTTGCCGCTTTCACCGTCTTCGGCCGGGGCAGCGCCGCGCGCAGCCCGCCGACGATGAAGTTCACCAGCATCGGCGCCACGGCCGGGTCGGCGCGCGTGTTCTCGCCGCGCGACAGGCGCTCGATGCGGCTGTCGTTCAGGTGGTGCAGCAGCGAGCCCAGCGCGAACTGGTAGCCCCAGGCCGCCTGGCTGCGCGTGGCGTGCGGCAGGGCGACGTGCAATGCGTCGATGTAGGCCTCGGCCAGCGGGTCGAAGTACGAGCGCAGCACGCGGTCGGCTTCTTCGGTGGCGTGGTACAGCTCGCGCGCCACCAGCAGCGCGTAGTACTCGCCCTCGGCGCTCGCGCGCAGCGCCAGCACGGGCGCGGTGAAGGCGTCGATGATGCGCGGCAGCGTGCGCGGGTCGTCGGCGTCGTTGTCCACCGCGGCCAGGCCCGCGAGCCGCTCCTCGATGGTGTGGCCCCAGTGCTCGAAGATCGCGTGGAACAGCTCGTGCTTCGCGCCGTAGTAGTAGCCCACCAGCGCGAGCGGCACGCCGGCCTCCTCGGCGATCTGGCGGATCGTCACCGCGTGGTAGCCGTGCTGCGCAAAAAGCTTCTCGGCCGCCAGCAGGATGGCGAGCTTGCGGTCGGGGCGTGAAGTCTCTGGGGCGACTGCGGCCGGGGCGGGCGCCGCGGCGCGCGAGCCGCTGCGCCGGACGGGAGGTGTGCGGGTGCTCATCGGGGCGTATTGAACGCTTGTACAAAAACATTGAACACGCGTACAAACCCTGAGGTCAACCCTCATTGAGCACGGTCGTTCACGGCGCTACGCTCGAGCCATGCCCGTTCCGAACCTTGCTCCCGACACCCCTCCCAACATTCCCCAGATCCGCCTCTACCAGGACTGGCTGCGCGAGACGCGCGGCCTTTCGTTCGACGGCTACGACGCCCTGTGGCGCTGGTCCGTCACCGAGCTCGACGCCTTCTGGCAGAGCATCTGGGACTACGCCCGCATCGAATCGCCCACGCCGCACACCGCGGTGCTCGCCGAGCGGCGCATGCCCGGCGCGCGCTGGTTCCCCGGCGCCCAGGTCAACTACGCGCGCGAGGTGCTGCGCCACGTCGACGCGGCGCATGCGGCCGGCATGCCCGCCATGGTGAGCGACAACGAGCGCGGCGAGGTGCGCGAGATGTCGTGGCCCGAGATGCGCCGCCAGGTGGCCTCGGTGGCGCTCACGCTCAAGTCGCTCGGCGTGCAGCGCGGTGACCGCGTGGCGGCCTACATGCCCAACGTGCCCGAGACCATGGTGGCGTTTCTCGCGTGTTCCAGCATCGGCGCCGTGTGGAGCGTGTGCGCGCCCGACATGGGCACCGCCGCCGTGGCCGACCGCTTCCGCCAGATCGAGCCCAAGGTGCTGATCGCGGTGGACGGCGTGCACTACGGCGGCAAGCCGCTGGACCGCAGCGCCGTGCTGCAGGAGCTGCGCGGCCAGTTGCCCAGCGTGCAGAAGCTGATGCTGGTGAAGTCGCCCTACGCCGCCAGCCACGTGCCGCACGACGTCGAATGGGTGCACGCCACCGACCGCTACGACGACAAGGTCGCGGCCTTCGAGCCCGAGTGGCTGCCCTTCGACCACCCGATCTGGATCGTCTACTCGAGCGGCACCACCGGCCTGCCCAAGCCCATCGTGCACGGGCAGGGCGGCATCATCCTCACCATGCATGCCTGCGGCCTGCACAACGACGTGGGCGCGAGCTACGGCGCCAACAACTTCGGCGAGCGCTACCACTGGTACAGCTCCACCGGCTGGGTCATGTGGAACTCGCAGCTCTCGGGCATGGCCTTCGGCGCCACCATCTGCATCTACGACGGCAACCCGGCGGGCAGCAAGGACAAGCCCGACTGGGGCGTGCTGTGGCGCTTCGTGGCGCGCCACAAGGTCAGCTTCTTCGGCGCGGGCGCGGCCTACTTCACCAACTGCATGAAGTCCGGGCTGGTGGCCCGCGATTGCGGCGACCTGTCGCGCGTGCGCGCGCTCGGCAGCACCGGTTCGCCGCTGCCCGAAGAGGTGCAGCGCTGGGGCTCGCAGCAGATCCTGGGCGCGGGTTCCAAGGAGGTGTGGTGGTGCAACATCTCCGGCGGCACCGACTTCTGCGGCGCCTTCGTCGGCGGCAACCGCGACCTGCCCGAAGTGCCGGGCCAGATGCAGTGCCGCGAGCTCGGCCACGCGGTCGAGGCCTGGAACGAGAGCGGCCGGAGCGTCATCGGCGAAGTGGGCGAGCTGGTGTGCACGCAACCCATTCCGTCGATGCCGCTGTACCTGTGGGGCGACGAAGGCAACGCGCGCTACCTGTCGAGCTACTTCGACACCTACCCCGGCGTGTGGCGCCACGGCGACTGGATCAAGATCGGCGCGGACGGCGGCTGCATCATCTACGGCCGCAGCGACGCCACCATCAACCGCCAGGGCCTGCGCATGGGCACCAGCGAGATCTACAGCGCGGTCGAGGGCCTGCCCGAGGTGCTCGACTCGATGGTGGTCGACCTCGAGTACCTGGGCCGCGACAGCTACATGCCGCTGTTCGTGGTGCTGCGTCCCGGCGTGGCGCTCGACGACGCGATGCGCACGCGGCTGAACAACGCCATCAAGACCTCGCTGTCGCCGCGCTTCGTGCCCAACGACATCTTCCAGGTGGCCGAGATCCCGCGCACGCTGTCGGGCAAGAAGCAGGAGCTGCCGATCAAGAAGCTGCTGCTGGGCCAGCCGATCGAGAAGGTGGTCAACCGCGAGGCCATGGCCAACCCGGGAAGCCTTGACTGGTACGTGGCTTTTGCAGCCCGGCGCGCGGCCACCGCCTCCGCATAATGGGGCGGATGAAAAGACGCACCAGCCTCCTCATGTTTTCCGCCGCGGCAGGCGCCTCGTTGCTGAGTGCCTGCGCAATGCCTTCATCGCCATCTTCCGCAACCGGCGGTTCGGCCGCGCCGCTGCGCGTGAGCGGCAGCGTCACCTACCGCGAGCGCATGGCGCTCGACCCCGCGGCCGAAGTGCTGGTGCAACTGCTCGACGTGTCGCGCATGGACGCCGCCTCGACCGTGCTGGCCGAGCAGCGCATCAAGGCCAACGGCAAGCAGCCGCCCTTTGCCTATGAACTGAAGGTCGATGCCGCGCGCATCGACCCGCGCATGCGCTATGCCGTGTCCGCGCGCATCTCGCGCGGCGAGCAGCTGCTGTTCATCAACGACACGCAGCATTCGGTGCTCACGCAGGGCGCCGGCAGCACCGCCGACCTGGTGCTGGTGCGCGTGACCCAGGCCCCGCGCTGAAGAAGGCTCAGGCGGTCAGCAGCTCGTAGAGCACCATGCGCGTCTGCCGGCCGCGCAGCTCCACCAGTTCCTCGATGCGCCGCGTGTACAGCCGGCCCTGCAGGCCGGCATAGGTCACCTCCGACATCAGCATCTGCGTGCCCAGCTGCTTGTTGATGCCCTCGATGCGGCTCGCCACGTTGATGACGTCGCCGAACGCCGTGTAAGACAGCCGGTCGTTCGAGCCCAGCACCCCCGCGATCACCGTGCCCGTGTGGATGCCGATGCGCGTGCGGAACGCGGGCAGCCCTTCGTCCTGCCACTTGCGGTTGAGCTCGCTCATTTCCACGTGCAGTTCGAGCGCGGCCAGGCAGGCCCGGTACTCCGCGTCGGGCAGGTCGGCGGGCGCGCCCCACAGCACCATGATGCCGTCGCCGATGAACTTGTCGACCACGCCGCCGTGCCGCGCGAACACGCCCGTGGCCAGGTTGAAGTACTCGGTCAGCATGCCCACCAGCACGTCGGTGTCCAGCGACTCCGAGATCGAGGTGAAGCCCTCCACGTCGGTGAACATCACGGTGATGCGCCGCGGCGAGCCGTTGGGCGCAATCGCATGGCCCTGGTCGATGAGCTGGTTGATCACGTCCACCGGCACGAACTTGCTGAACGCCTTCAGGCTGCGCGCCGAGTCGTCCAGCGCCTGGTCGAGATGCTGGATCTCGAGCACGCGGCTGGGTTCGCGCGGCAGGTTGTCCAGCTCCAGCAGGCCGATGCGCCGCGCGATGTGCGAGAGGTTCTCCACCGGCGAGGTGACCAGCTTCGACAGCTTGAGCGACATGAACAGCGAGATCGCCAGGAAGGCCAGCGCCACCAGCAGCCCCCACAGCACGGCGCGGCGCAGGTCGCCCAGCAGCGCGTCCTCGGGCACCCAGCTCACCAGGTGCCAGCCGGTGGCCGGAATGAGCGAGGCCTGTACCAGGTAGCGGCGCCCATCGAAGGTGAACGCGAAATCGGTGTCGTTGCCGCTGCCCGCCGTGCCGTCGGCCACCATGTGCGCATGCAGCGCGCCCAGCACGCCGTTGGGCGGGGTCAGCGTGTGCAGCGCGCCGGACTGGTCGCTGCGCGCGAGCACGCGGAAGTCGGCGCTCAGCAGGGCGCTGTCGCCGTCGCCGCCGCTGTTGAACTGCCGCACGAACTCCGACAGCCGCCCCAGCGACACGTCGCCCGCCGCCACCAGCGCCTGCGCGCTGCTGTCCGCGTAGCGGCGCTTGCTGGGCAGCGCGTAGGTCACGCCCAGCTCCTGCGCCGCGGCGAACACGTAGGGCTGCGTCCAGATCGGGCCCTGCGCCTTGCGCGCCTGCAGGTACCAGCTGCGCTGCGTCGGGTCGTAGCTGCTGCGGTAGGACTCGATGCGCTGCGTGGCGTAGCGCTGCTGCACGTCGGCCTCGGCGTCCAGCGGCAGCTTGTACTGCCAGGTCTCGGTGGTGAAGTCTTTCGCGCGCTCGATGTGGCGCATGGCCGGCACCGGGTAGCGCAGGGCCATCAGCATCTGGCCCTTCTCGTTGCTCACGTAGATGCTGTCGAGTTCGGGCGACTGCTGCAGCAGCGTCCACAGCAGCTCGGCCGTGCGCTCCGACTGGTCGCCCTCGGGCCGCAGGCTCGGGGCCGTGCCCACCGCGTTGATGACCGACTCGGCCTTCTGCAGGAAGGCCAGCACCTTGTCCTCGGTGCGGTCGTGGTTGGCCTTGTGCGCGGACACGCCGATGCGCGACACCAGCCGCTGCGAGCCCCAGTAGCCCAGCGACACCAGCAGCAGCGACTGGGCCAGCGCCACGGCGCTCACGATGGTGCCCACGTCCACCCGGAACCGGCGCGAGCGCCCGGGGGGAGGTGCCGCGGCCGTGGGGGCGGCGGATTCGATAGGCGGCGTCTGCGCCGCAGCCGGATCTCCGGACGGGTTCTTGTTCATACAGCTCCCTGACAACCACTCGAGCGCGCCCGCTGCGCCGAGGCTGCAGACCGGCCCCGGGGGACTCACGGCCCCGATCTTTGATGTCGGGGATCCTGGTGGGTGGCCGGAAGCGGCGTGATTTTCGCTCGACTTCGGTTTTTGGGGGATGCGGCGGCGCAACGCGCCTGCCGCAGGGGCTGTACGAGGCCTTCTTGCCTCTTCTCTTGCCGCAGCCTATTGCGCGTCGTGGAAGATCAGGCCCAGCGTGTGCCGGTGCCCCGACCGCACGCGGCTCACGCCGTGGCGCATCGTCACGCGGTAGGTGCCGCGCGTGCCCGTCACGGGCCGCTGGTTGACCGCGAAGATCACCGCCTCGCCCTGCGCGAGCGACACCACCTCGGCGCGCGACTGCATGCGCGGGCGCTGCTCGGTCAGCACGAATTCGCCGCCCGTGAAGTCGCGGCCCGGCTCGCTCAGCAGCACCGTGAGCTGCAGCGGAAACTGCAGCTCGCCGTACAGGTCCTGGTGCAGGCAGTTGTAGTCGCCCTCGCCGTAGCGCAGCAGCAGCGGGGTCGGGCGCAGTTGGCCCGCGGCATGGCAGCGCGCCAGGTAGGCCGCGTGGTCCGGCGGGTGGTCGGCCGGCTGGCCCATGGCCGCGGCCCAGGCATTGGCCAGCGGCGCCAGGCGCGCGTACAGCGCGCTGCGCCAGGCCGCGAGCTTCTTCGGCAGCGGGTTCGCAAAGTACTGGTACTCGCCCTGGCCGAAGCCGTGGCGCTGCATCACGACGCGGCTGCGGAAGCGGTGGCCCTCGTCGTACATGGCGACGAGCGCGGCGCATTCCTCGGGCGTGAAGACCGGGCCAGCGACGGCGCAGCCGCGCAGGGCGAGGTCGTCTTCGATGCGGGGCCAGTCGAGGGCGTCGACCTGGGAGGCGGGACATGTCATGGACACAGTGTCCGGTTTTCGAGGCCGGGAAACTCGCCGTTTCCGGACACATCTTTCAATGCCCGCGAGGTAGATTCCGTGCATGAGCACACCGAACATTCCCAACGACCCGGCCACCGGCGACTGGCAACTCCCCTGGGAGGGCGGCTGCCGCTGCGGCCAGGTGCGCCTGCGCATCAGCGCGCCGCCGCTGCTGGCCATGGCCTGCCACTGCACCGGCTGCCAGCGCATGACGGCCAGCGCCTTCTCGCTGTCGCTCGCCATTCCCACGCCGGGCTTCGAGGTGACGGCCGGCGAGCCGGTCATCGGCGGCCTGCACGGCGACTCGCACCATTGCTTCTGCCCGCACTGCAAGAGCTGGCTGTTCACCCGCACCGAAGGCCTGGACTACTTCGTCAACATCCGCGCCGGCGCGCTCGACCACCATGAGTGGTTCGTGCCCTTCGTCGAGACCTGGACCGACGAGAAGCTGCCCTGGGCCTCGACGCCCGCGAAGCACAGCTTCGGCGCCTTGCCCGCGATGGATGCGTTCCCGGCGCTGATCGAGGCGTATGCGAAAGAGGGCGCCCGGCCCGCCAAGCGCTGAAACCTTGCCCGCAGCCGCAGCCGTTCGCGCGGCTGGCGTTCAGCCCGCCTGGCTCAACCCTGCTGCGCCTGCGCCTGTGCCTGCGCCTGCGCAAGCAGCCAGTCGCTGAAGAACTTCAACAGCGGCCGCTGGTCGGCCCGCTCCGGTGTCACCAGGTAGTAGTTGCGCTCGCCCGACAGCGGCCGTGCGCAGGCCACCACCAGCTCGCCGCGCGCCAGTTCGTCGGCCACCAGCATGGTCGGCATCAACGCCACGCCGAGCCCGTGCGAGGCCGCCGCCGCGAGGATGGAGAACAGCTCGTAGCGCGGGCCGCCGCGCGCGTTGGGCGCGTCGATCTGCTGCGCGTCGAACCACTGGCGCCAGCCGTCGGGGCGCGTGCTCTGCTGCAGCAGCGGCATCTTCGCGATGACGGCGGGCGTCACGGCCTTGCCGCGCGCAAGCAGGGCGGGGCTGCACACCGGCACCACGTCCTCGTGCATCAGCAGCAGCGCGTGCGTGCCGGCCCAGTTCTCGACCTGCGCGGGCGTGCCGGCGTACAGCGCCGCGTCGAACTCGGCGTCGGCGAACAGAAAGGGCCGCGTGCGCGTCTCGATGTGCACCACCACGTCGGGCTGCAGCGCCGCGAAGCCCTTCAGGCGCGGCATCAGCCAGCGCGTGGCGAAGGTGGGCACGGCCGCCAGCGAGAGCGAGCCGCCTTCGCCCTGGTGCGCCATGGCGTCGAGCGCGTCGCGCTCCATCGCCTGCAGCCGCATGGCCGTCTGCCGCGCATAGGCCGCGCCGCTGGCGGTGAGCGCCACGCCGTGGCGCGTGCGGCGGAACAATGCCACGCCCAGGAAGGCCTCGAGCGTGCCGATCTGGCGCGACACCGCGCTCTGCGTGAGGGCGAGTTCCTGCGCGGCGCGCGTGTAGCTCTCGTGGCGCGCGGCGGCGTCGAAGCACACGAGGGTCTGCAGCGGCGGGATCTTGCGGCGCATGTATGCCTGGAAAGTAGGAATGGAGCGGGGCGCTTCTCAATGAAGATGTGGCCCGAACATCTTGCAAGACATTCTATAAACGCATATCTGGGTGCGCAATCCTCGTTTGCGTCATGGTGCCTGCGTGGCTAGGATCGACCGATTCCCCTCTTTTTTCTCTTTTCCCCTCTTCCGGAGACAGCACATGGCCGCCAAAGCGCAATTCCACTGGGACGATCCCCTTCTTCTCGACCAGCAACTGACCGACGAAGAACGCATGATCCGCGACGCGGCCAACGCCTACTGCCAGGAGCGCCTGGCGCCCCGCGTCATCGAGGGCTTCCGCACCGGTGAAACCGACCCCGCCATCTTTCGCGAAATGGGCGCGCTCGGCCTGCTGGGCCCGACGATTCCCGAGCAGTACGGCGGCCCCGGCCTGAACTACGTGGCCTACGGCCTGATCGCGCGCGAAGTCGAACGCGTCGACTCGGGCTACCGCTCGATGGCCAGCGTGCAGAGCTCGCTGGTGATGGTGCCGATCTTCGAATTCGGCACCGAAGGCCAGAAGCAGAAGTTCCTGCCCAAGCTCGCCACCGGCGAATGGATCGGCTGCTTCGGCCTGACCGAACCCGACCACGGCTCCGACCCCGGCAGCATGGCCACGCGCGCCAAGAAGGTGCCGGGCGGCTACTCGCTCAGCGGCTCGAAGATGTGGATCAGCAACTCCCCCATCGCCGACGTGTTCGTGGTGTGGGCCAAGGAAGTCAGCGAAAGCGGCACCGTGGGCCCGATCCGCGGCTTCGTGCTCGAAAAGGGCATGAAGGGCCTGAGCGCCCCCGCCATCCACGGCAAGGTCGGCCTGCGCGCCAGCATCACCGGTGAAATCGTGATGGACGGCGTGTTCTGCCCCGAGGAAAACGCCTTCCCCGAAGTGCAAGGCCTGAAGGGCCCGTTCACCTGCCTGAACAGCGCCCGCTACGGCATCTCGTGGGGCGCCCTGGGTGCCGCCGAAGACTGCTGGCACCGCGCCCGCCAGTACACGCTGGACCGCAAGCAGTTCGGCCGCCCGCTCGCGGCCAACCAGCTGATCCAGAAGAAGCTGGCCGACATGCAGACCGAGATCACGCTGGGCCTGCAAGGCAGCCTGCGCCTGGGCCGCATGAAGGACGAAGGCACGGCCGCGGTGGAAATCACCTCGATCATGAAGCGCAACAACTGCGGCAAGTCGCTGGACATCGCCCGCATGGCGCGCGACATGATGGGCGGCAACGGCATCAGCGACGAGTTCGGCGTGGCACGCCACCTGGTGAACCTGGAAGTCGTGAACACCTACGAAGGCACGCACGACATCCACGCGCTCATCCTGGGCCGCGCCATCACCGGCATCGCAGCTTTCGCCAACTAAGAACGCATGACAACGAAGCCCGCAGCACTCGACGGCATCAAGGTCCTCGATCTGTCCCGCGTGCTCGCGGGCCCGTGGTGCACGCAGATCCTGGCGGACCTGGGCGCCGACGTCGTCAAGATCGAACGCCCCGGCGTCGGCGACGACACGCGCACCTGGGGCCCGCCCTTCATCAAGGACGCGGACGGCAACGACAGCGACCAGGCCAGCTACTTCACCGCCTGCAACCGCAACAAGCGCTCGGTCACCATCGACATGGCCACGCCCGACGGGCAGGCGCTGCTCAAGCAGATGGCGGCGCAGGCCGACATCGTGGTGGAGAACTTCAAGACCGGCGGCCTGAAGCAGTACGGCCTCGACCAGGAAAGCCTGCGCGCGGCCAACCCGCGCCTCATCTACTGCAGCGTGACCGGCTTCGGCCACGACGGCCCCTACGCCGAGCGCGCGGGCTACGACCTGATGATCCAGGCCATGACCGGCATGATGAGCATCACCGGCCGTCCCGACGACGTGCCCGGCGGCGGCCCGCTGCGCGTGGGCGTGGCGCTCACCGACCTGTTCACCGGCGTCTACGCCAGCACCGCCATCCTCGCGGCGCTGCAGGTGCGCGACCGCACCGGCGAAGGCCAGCACATCGACATGGCGCTGCTCGACGTGGGCATGGCCATCCTCGCGAACCAGGCCAGCGCCTTCCTCAACACCGGCAAGGCGCCCGGCCGCCAGGGCAACACGCACCCGAGCCTGGCGCCGTACCAGGACTTCCCGACGCAGGACGGCTCGATGCTGCTGGCCGTCGGCAACAACGGCCAGTTCGCGCGCTTCTGCGAAGCGGCCGGCCACTCCGAGTGGGCGAGCGACGCACGCTTTGCCACCAACACGCTGCGCGTGAAGCACCGCCTGGTGCTGATCCCGATGATGGAAGAGCTCACGCGCACCCGCACCACGGCCGCGTGGGTCACGCTGCTTGAAGACAAGGCCGTGCCCTGCGGCCCGATCAACGACATCGCGCAGGCCTTCGACGACGCGCAGGTCCAGGCGCGCGGCCTGAAGGTCACGATGCCGCGCGACGCGGGCGACGGCATTGCCAGCATCACCGGCGTGGCGAGCCCGCTGCGCCTGTCGGCCACGCCGCCGGTGCTGCGCCATGCGCCACCGGCACTCGGCCAGCACACGCAGGAAGTGCTGGCGGAAATGGGCATCGACGCCGCCCGCTTCGATGCCCTGCGCTCGGCCGGCGTGGTCTGACGCCGCTGCCATGACAAGGCCGGCATGACGAGCCCGATGCGCCCACCGTTCGCGGTGCTGCGCATCGACCACGTCGTGCTGCGCGTGAAGGACATGGCGCGCGCCGTCGCGTTCTATGCCGACGTGCTCGGCTGCACCGTCGAGAAGCGCCGCGACGACCTGGGCCTGGTGCACCTGCGCGCCGGCGCCAGCCTCATCGACCTCGTCACGCCCGACGGCCCGCTGGGCCGCCAGGGCGGTGCGCTGCCCGGCGCCGAGGGCCGCAACGTCGACCATCTCTGCCTGCGCGTCGAGCCCTTCGACGAGGCGGGCATCCGCGCGCTGATGGCGCGCCACGGCGTGGCCCTTCACGGCGGCGTGCAGAACAACTTCGGCGCCGAGGGCAACGGCCCGTCGATCTACCTGAGCGACCCCGACGGCAACACCGTCGAGCTCAAGGGCCCGGCCGCCTAGCTGCGGCCCGGCCGGTCGGCTGCCCCCTGCGCGGCCGCCTTTCCCCGTCTTTCATTTCCGATTTGTACGCCACTGTGTCCGGCCGGCGCGGCGTACACACGCGCATGCAAATCTGCCGGTGGCTCGACACATCGCGGATACAGCCCGCCGATGTAATTCATGCATCGCCACCGACGACACACACACAGAGGAGGCGATGGTGTTCAACCGACCCCTTCACCCTTCATCTTCGAAAGACATTGCCATGAAAACCACCAAGCTCCTGATCGCCGCCGCCGCTCTTTCCGCTTTCGCCATGGGCGCCAGCGCGGAGAACTACCAGGGCGTGCTGCAATTCCAGTCGTCCGCCAGCCGCACCGCCGTGCAGGCCGCGGGTGTGGCCGCCGCCCACGTTGCAGACCCGTACGCCGACGGTGCCACCGCGGGCGTGCCCGCCGTCGTGGCCGGCCTGAGCGACCGTGCCCAGGCCCGTGCCGGCGCCATCGCCGCGGCCCGCGCCGGCAACATCTACGCAGACGGTGCAGGCGCCGGCCCCAACGAGCGCTTCGCCAGCACGCTGGACCGCGCCGCGGTGCGCGCCCAGGCCGTTGCCACGGCCCACGGCATCGATCGCCTGGCGCTCTGAGCCCGGCCCGCGCGACACCACTTTCACCACGACCCCCTCTCATCCAAGGAAGCACCATGACCGACAAGCAAGTCCTCTACACCGGCAAGACCCACACCACCGGCGGCCGCCAGGGCGCATCGCGCAGCAGCGACGGCAACCTCGACATCCAGCTGTCGCCTCCCGGCGGCAACGGCACGGGCACCAACCCCGAGCAGCTGTTCGCGGCCGGCTGGTCGGCCTGCTTCATCGGCGCCATGGGCAAGGCCGCGGGCGGCCTGAAGGTCAAGCTGCCGGCCGACCTGGCGGTGGATGCCGAGGTCGACCTGGTGCTGCAGGAAGGCCAGTACCTGCTGCAGGCGCGCCTGAACGTGAGCCTGCCGGGCCTGGACCGCGAGACCGCGCGCGCCGTGGTCGACATCGCGCACCAGACCTGCCCGTACTCCAAGCTCACGCGCGGCAACATCGACGTCGAGCTGAACCTGGTCTGAGCCTCCTGTCGGCACGCGCGTTCGCCCCTGCCTGCCTGTTTGCCTGTTTTCAACGGGCGGGCTCGCGCATAGACTCCGCCTTCTCTGCAACCCAGGCCGGCTTCGCCGCCGGAACGCGACGTATGAGCAGCAGCAAGGTCTTCTTCGACGTGGGCATCTCGCTCGACGGCTACATGGCGGGCCCGAACGCCAGCCCCGGCAACCCGATGGGCGACGGCGCGCGCGCCATGCACGGCTGGATCTTCCAGACCGCCACCTTCCGCGAGATCCTGGGCATGCCCGGCGGCGAGCGGGGCACGCCCGACGACGCACGCGTCCAGCAGGTGTTCGCGCGCGCCGGGGCCTATGTGATGGGGCGGCGCATGTTCGACGAGGGCGAGGTCGCCTGGCCCGAGAACCCGCCGTTTCGCGGCCCCGTGTACGTGCTCACGCATTCGCCGCGCGAGCCGTGGGTGCGCCAGGGCGGCACCACCTTCCACTTCGTGACCGACGGCCTCGCGAGCGCGCTGGCCCAGGCCAAGGCCGCGGCCGGCGGCAAGGACGTGCGCATCTCCGGCGGCGTCGACACCGTCCGCCAGGCCATCCGCGCGGGCTTGCTCGACGAATGCACGATCCACGTCGCGCCGAACCTGCTGGGCGCGGGCCAGCGGCTGCTCGAGGGCCTCGCGCCCGGCGAGATGACGCTGGTGCCCGTGCGCGCCGACGGCTCGGCGCTGGTGACGCACCTGGACTATCGGTTCACCTGAACGAGGCCTGAGCCGTGACGTGAACGAGGCCTGAGCCGTGACGTGAGCGAAGGAGAATGGTGGCGCGCGCTCGCGCACACAACAATTCTTCAGGGAGCTCCCCATGTCCGAACATCCGTTCGCTGCGCGCGTTGCCGCGCGGCTGTCCTTCGCCGTGTCCGCGGTCGCCGCAACCGCGCTGCTCGCCGCCTGCGGCTCGCGCCAGCCGGCCCCGCCCGAGCCGCCGCCCGCCACCGCCACGCCGCGCAACAGCGTCGTCATGCCCGCCGTTGCCTACGGCACCACCGCCAAGGGCGTGCAGCTGACGAAGGCCGACGACGCGTGCGACGTGCCCGCGTCGTTGCGCCAAGCCGTGCAGGACCAGTTGCTCGACCCCTACGAGTTCGTGCTGGCGCCACCGGCACCCGCTGCGGCACAGGCCGCGCCTTCGCTGAAGCTGGAGATCACCGACCTGCTCGCGAATGCGGGCGGCCTGTACGGCGGCCCCAAGATCGTCCAGCTGCGCGGCACGCTGGAGCGCCAGGGCGAAGCGCCCGCCAGGTTCACCGCGCAGCGCCAGATGTTCATCTACTTCGGCATGCCGCGCAGCACCTGCAGCATGGTCGGTGTCGTGACCTACAAGCTGGGCGAGGACATCGCGCAGTGGCTGCTGAAGCCGCTGGACGGCGCGGTGCTGGGCGAGCGCTGAGCACTGCAAGGACATGGCGAACCACGAGGCCGCACAGCCGGTCGAAGCGGTTGCGATGGCAAGCGCCTCCGGTGCCGTCGCCTCGGCTGAAGTCGTGCGCGTCGACTACGCGATGCACCGGCTGGAGGTGACCGTGCGCAGCGCGACGCACGGCACCTCGGTCAAGATCGGCTTCGGCGAGGTCGCGGCCTACCGCGTCATGGACGAGCGGGACTTCGGCGAATACTGGCCTGCCTGCGCGTCGCCCGACGGCCTGCTGTTCCAGATCCGGTCGGGCGGCTGGCTGGCGAAGGAACGGGTTCGCCCCGGCAGCTGCATCGCCTTTCATGGCGATCTTCGCGAGTACCTGGTCGCAGGAATCACCGACTGCGTCTGCGTGCTTTGTGCCGCAGAGCCCACCATCGAGCCGTATCAGGGCGTGGCCTAACCCGCCCGCCCGATGATCGCCACCCCGAACACCACCACCCCCAGCGCCAGGTTCACCGTCACCAGCTGGCGCACCGTGTTCAGCCGCGCCGCGGCCACCGGCCATGCGCTCTGTTCCACCGCGCGCCGCAGCGCCTTGAACACCGACGCGCGGATGTAGACGTAGATCGCGGCCATCACGATCGCGATGCTCATCATGGCTTGCACGCGCCAGTGCACGCTGCGAAAGCCGCCGGTCGCGAGGATCATCGCCACGCCAGTCACGAACAGCAGCGTGAGCGCCGCGTCCACGCCGATGAAGAAGCGCCGCAGCGTCGCGGCCATCATGCGCAGGCGCAGCGGCGGCTCCAGCGTGGCGACGGCGGACGGGCGCACCGCGAAGTGCAGGGTCGCCATGCCGCCGACCCAGAAGGCGGCGCACAGCAGATGGACGAAGAGGGGAACGACGTAGGACATGGGGCCCGATCAGAACACCGAACGGGCCGTCCGCGCAACGCCGTTGCCGCCGGCTACGCCGCGACGCGGCGCTTGCGCGCGGCCGGCCGTTTCTGCGGTGCGGCTGCGGGTGCCGGTGCCGGCACCGCCAGGTCGGTGTAGCGCCGCATGTCGGCCACGATGCGCCGCAGCAGCTCGCTCGCGGCCGGCGACAGCATGCGGCCGTGGCGCGACACGATGTGCGAGCGCCCCTGCGACAGCAGCGGGTTCTTCATCGGCAGCTCGATCAGCTCGGGGTTGGTGGCGCTCGGCGTGAGCGAGATGCGCGTGCCCAGCGTGTAGCCCAGCCCGGCCGACACGAAGTGGCCGAGCGCGCTGAACGAGGTGGTGGTGAGCAGCGAGGGCAGCCGCACGCCCTCGCTGATCTCGGCCGCCTCGATGTGCTGGCGCACGCCGAAGTTGCGGTGCAGCGTGGCGCCGGGGTAGGGCAGCAGGTCGGCGAGCTTCAGCGGCCGGCCCAGCTGCGCGAGCGGGTGCGAGCGCAGCACCATCGCCTGGATCGGCTGCGGGTGCGACTGGTGCGAGGTGAGCCGCTCGTCCCTGGGCGGCTGGAACAGCATGCCGATGTGGGCGCGCTCCTCGACCACGCGCCGCACGATCTCGTCGGTGCTGGCCACGTCGAGCTCGACCGTGATCTTCGGGTGCGTGGTCATGAACTCGCGCAGGCTGTGGCGCATGAGCCAGTCGACGTAGCCCTCGCCGGCCACGATGTCGATGTGGCCGCGCTCGATCTTGCGGATGCTGTCCATCTGCGCCATGAGGTGCTGCTTCTGGCTGTTCTGGCGCCGCACGTAGCCGGCCAGCATCTCGCCCGCGTCGGTGGGCACCACGCCGCGGCCGTGGCGCTCCAGCAGCGGCACGCCGCACTCCTGCTCGAGGATGCCGATGGCGCGGCTCACGGCCGAGGGGTCCATGTCGAGCACGTCGGCGGCGCCGCGCACCGAGCCGCTGTCGAGCACCTGCATGAAGTAGCGCACGCGGCGCGTGTCGAGCTTGTCGTCCATCGCCCGGTCTCCTGAGTGTTGCATTCGATGCATCGAATATCCCGATTTACGGTCATTGATGCAAGAGGCCTGCATGCGGAAACTTGCCGGCATTCGTTCCAACCGCGCCAGATGAGCCCCCACCGATGACCTCTGCTGCCTCCGCTCTCGCCACCGCCGCGCCCTCCGGCGCCTCCGGAAAACTCAAGCTCGCGCTCGTCACCCTGGCCATCGTGGCCGCGGCCGAGCTGATCGGGCCGGTGCAGTTCAGCGTCGGCCCCGGCAAGGTGGCGCTGCTGCCGATGCTGTGGGCGCTGCTGATCGCGGCCGTGTGGGGCATCGCGCACCGCCGCGTGCCGGGCGTGGTGCGCGTGGCGACCGCCGAGCAGACCTTTGCCGGCGGCCTGCTGAACGCGGGCCTGCTGCTGTTCGTGGTGAAGCTGGGCCTCACGGTCGGCGCCGCGCTGCCGCAGGTGAAGCAGGCCGGCTGGGCGCTGCTGTTCCAGGAGTTCGGCCATGCGCTGGGCACGCTGGCGCTGGGCCTGCCGCTGGCGCTGCTGCTGGGCATCAAGCGCGAAGCCGTGGGTGCCACCTTCTCGGTGGGCCGCGAGGGCAACCTGGTGATCATCGGAGAGAAGTACGGCATGGCCTCGCCCGAAGGCCGTGGCGTGCTGGCCGAGTACATCACCGGCACCGTGCTGGGCGCGCTCTTCATCGCGGTGCTGGCGGGCTTCATCGCCAGCCTGCACATCTTCGATCCGCGCTCGCTGGCCATGGGCGCCGGCGTGGGCTCGGGCAGCCTGATGGCGGCGGCGCTGGGCGCCATCGCCGCGCAGCAGCCGGCCGAGATGCTGCCGCAGCTCACCGCCATTGCCGCCGCGTCGAACCTGCTGACCACCGTGGCGGGCTTCTACTTCACGCTGTTCCTCTCGCTGCCGCTGTGCTCGTGGCTCTACGGCAAGCTGGAGCCGGTGCTGGGCCGTTTCTCGAAGCGCGGCGCGCAGGACGCGGGCACGGCCGCCGTGTCGCAGGTCAGCGTGGGCCATGGCGGCGCGCTGCCGCTGCGCCACACGTTCATCGCCTGGGCGGTGGTGGGCGGCGGCGTGCTCATCGGCAATTCGCTGACCTACAAGGTGCCGATGCTGGTCTCGCTCGAAGGCATGGCCGCCGTGGTGGCCATCGCGCTGGTGGTCGAGGGCATCAAGCGCCTGCTGCCGCGCCTGCCGATGGTGCTGGTGCTGTCGGTGGTGGCCACCGTGGCGGGCATTCCGGGCCTGTTCCCGTTCTCCGACGCGCTCATTGCCATCACCGCCAAGCTCAACTTCCTGGCCTTCACCACGCCGGTGCTCGCGCTGGCCGGCTTCTCGGTCGCGAAAGACCTGCCGGTGTTCCGCCAGCTGGGCTGGCGCATCGTGGTGGTGTCGCTCACCGCCACGGCCGGCACCTTCCTGGGCGCCACGCTGATCGCCGAATTCTTCCACTGACAAGACAACCCACGAGAGGCCCACGCCATGTACCGCGACCCCGAAATTGCCGAAGACACCCGTGCCCGCATGCTGAGCTGGCGCCGCGACATCCATGCCAACCCCGAGACCGCCTTCGAAGAGCACCGCACCGCCAACGTGGTTGCCAACGCGCTGATGCTCATGGGCCTGCCCGTGCACCGCGGCCTGGCCGGCACCGGCGTGGTGGGCACGCTGAAGAACGGCGAGGGCCCGAGCATCGCGCTGCGCGCCGACCTGGACGCGCTCAACATGCAGGAGCTGGGCACGCAGGCGCACGCCTCCAAATGCGTGGGCAAGATGCACGCCTGCGGCCATGACGGCCACACCGCCATGCTGCTGGGCGCGGCCGAGCACCTGTCGCGCCACAAGCCCTTCAAGGGCACGGTGCAGTTCATCTTCCAGCCCGCCGAGGAGAACGAAGGCGGCGGCCGCGTGATGGTGGAAGAGGGCCTGTTCGACCAGTTCCCGGCCGACGCGGTGTACGGCATGCACAACTTCCCGGGCCTGCCGCGCGGCAAGTTCGCGATCCGCAAGGGCACCATGACGGCCTTTCTCGAC
Organism: Variovorax sp. OK212; assembly: GCF_900112425.1. Taxonomy (GTDB): domain Bacteria; phylum Pseudomonadota; class Gammaproteobacteria; order Burkholderiales; family Burkholderiaceae_C; genus Variovorax. The sequence continues at coordinate 59,748 of NZ_FOLP01000021.1, forward strand.
ACCTTCGAGATCGTCATCACCGGCAAGGGCAGCCACGGCGCCATGCCCGAGACCGGCATCGACTCGGTGGTGGTCTCGGCCCAGCTCATCAACGCGCTGCAGACCATCGTGAGCCGCCGCACCGGCGCAACCGACTCGGCCGTGGTGAGCGTCACCCAGATCCACGGCGGCGACACCTGGAACGTGATCCCCGAGACCGTGGTGCTGCGCGGCACCGTGCGCACGCTGGACGCCGCCATCCAGGACAAGACCCAGGCCGCGATGCAGCAGATCTGCGACGGCGTGGCCGCCACGCATGGCGCCAGGGTGGCGCTCGAATACCGCCGCGGCTACCCCGGCGTGGTGAACACGCCCGCCGAGACCGACGCCGCCATTGCCGCGGCCGCCAGCCTGGTCGAGCGCGAGCAGGTGCACACCGACATTCCGCCGGCCATGGGTTCGGAAGACTTCGCCTTCATGCTGCAAAAGCGCCCGGGCGCGTACATCGGCATCGGCGCGGGCGAGGGCCCGAACGACCCGAACGTGCACAACCCGTACTACGACTTCAACGACAACATCCTGCCGCTGGGCGCGGCGTACTGGGTGGCGCTGGTGAAGCAGCAGTTGCCTGTACCTGCAGGGGCATGATGCGCTGATGCTGTCCGCCTTCGACATCTTCAAGATCGGCATCGGCCCCTCGAGCTCGCACACCGTGGGCCCGATGCGCGCGGCGCTGATGTTCGCGCAATCGCTCGCGCCGCGCGGCGTGCTCGCGCGCGTGGTGCGGCTGCAGGTGGACCTGTTCGGCTCGCTCGGCGCCACGGGCCACGGCCACGCGACCGACCAGGGCGTGATCCTCGGCCTGCTGGGCGAGGCGCCCGACACGGTGCGGCCCGAAACCGTGCAGCCCCGGCTCGACGCGCTGCGCCGCAGCGGCCAGCTGAGCCTGCTGGGCACCACGCCCATCGCCTTCGACCGCGTGCGGGACATCGCCTTTCGCGGCGAAGAATCCTTGCCCGAGCATCCCAACGCGATGCGCTTCACGGCCTTCGCGCGCGACGGCACCGCGCTGGCCGAGGCCACGTACTTTTCCGTCGGCGGCGGCTTCGTGGTCGAAGGCGGCCAGGCCGTGGCCGAGACGGTGGCCACCGCCGCAACGGTGCCGCACCCGTTCACCACCGGCGACGAGCTGATGGCGCAATGCCGCGCCAGCGGCCTCTCGGTGGCCGCGCTGGTCATGCGCAACGAATGCACGTGGCGGCCCGAGGCCGAGGTGCGCGGCGGCCTGCTGCGCATCTGGGGCGTGATGCGGCAGTGCGTGCAGCGCGGCTTCGGCATCGACAACCCGCTGGCCGCGCAGCCCATGCCAGGCCCGCTGCGCATGCGCCGCCGCGCGAGCGAGCTGCACCGCGAACTGCTGGCGCAGGCCGGCGCGGCCGACCCGCTCGCGGCCATGGACTGGGTCAACGCCTTCGCCATGGCGGTGAACGAGGAGAACGCCGCGGGCGGGCGCGTGGTCACCGCGCCCACCAACGGCGCGGCCGGCGTGGTGCCCGCGGTGATGCACTACTACCAGCGCTTCGTGCCGCAGGCGAGCGACGAAGGCATCGTCGACTTCCTGCTCACCGCGGCGGCCATCGGCATGCTCTACAAGACCAACGCCTCCATCTCGGGCGCCGAGGTCGGCTGCCAGGGCGAGGTGGGCGTGGCCTGCTCGATGGCAGCGGGTGCGCTGGCCGCGGTGCTCGGCGCGTCGCCGGCGCAGGTGGAGAACGCGGCCGAGATCGGCATGGAGCACAACCTCGGCCTCACCTGCGACCCGGTGGGCGGCATGGTGCAGATTCCATGCGTGGAACGCAACGCGATGGGCGCGGTGAAGGCCATCAACGCGGCGCGCCTGGCGCTGCGCGGCGACGGCAGCCACTACGTGTCGCTCGACGCGGTGATCCGCACCATGAAGCAGACCGGCGAGGACATGAAGTCCACCTACAAGGAAACCTCGCTGGGCGGGCTCGCGGTGAACGTGGTCGAGTGCTGACGCGCTCGGCTCGGCTTTCAGCGTTCAGGGCACGAACATGTCCCACGGCCCCTTGCCCGCCGGCAGCCCGGGCCGCGCGGTGAGCGATTCCAGCGGCTCGCCGGCCTCGAAACGCGCGATCAGTGCCTCGGGCTCGAACACCACGCCCATGAAGTTCTCCGCATAGGCGCCGCCCGCGAAGAAGGCGCTGGTTTGCGCCGCGGTCTCGAACACGTCGTGCTGCAGCTCGAGCCGGTGGCCGTCGGGGTCGCGGTAGTACATCGACACCGTCGGCCCGTGGTTGATGCACCAGTAGGGCCGGATGCCTTGCGCGGCCAGCCGGCGGTAGTTGGCCAGCAGCTCGCCCAGCGAGCCGTAGGTGAAGGCGATGTGCTCCAGCCCGGTGCTGGCATCGGCCTCGTGCTTCAGGCCCGGCGGCGCGATCAGGCCGATGCGGTGGTGCTCCTCGTCGTAGGTCAGGAAGCACAGCATCTCGTTCTCGAACGCGGGCTGGGCCTGCAGCACCTCGAGGTACCAGGCGCGCGAACGCGCGAGCTCGCTCACGCGAAGCACCACGTGCGCGAGCTTGACGGGGCGCAGCGCGGTGCGCGTGAAGTCGGGCAGGGCGCGAGCGGGCAGCGTGCGCGCGGGCGCGGGCATGGGCGTGGCGATGTCGTTCATGGGTCGTCTCCTTTTTGGGGCGCACTGCTCAGGCGGCGGGCTCGGCCACCACGCGGTTCTCGAGGTGGCCGATGCCTTCGATCTCCACGCGCACCACGTCGCCCGGCACCAGGTAGCGCGGCGGGTCCATCAGCCCGCCCACGCCCGCGGGGCTGCCGGTGGTCAGCACGTCGCCGGGCTCCAGTGTGAAGGCGGTGCTCAGCTCGACCAGCATGGCCTCGATGCGGTGGAGCATCTGCGCGGTGTTGCCGTCCTGCCGCAGTTCGCCGTTGACCCAGGTGCGCAGCCGCAGCGCGTGCGGGTCGGCGACTTCGTCGCGCGTCACCAGCCAGGGGCCGAACGGGCCGTGCGTGTCGAAGGACTTGCCCAGCGTGTGCGTGGGCGCGCGCATCTGCCAGTCGCGCACGCTCAGGTCGTTCACCACCACGTAGCCCGCAACCATGGCCATCGCGTCTTCGGCGCGCACATGGCGGCAGCGCCGGCCGATGACCACGCCCAGCTCGCCCTCGTAGTCGAACTGGTCGGACACGCGGGGCTTGTGCACCGCGTCGAACGGGCCGGCCACGCACGACACCTGCTTGTTGAACCACACCTGCCCCGGCGCCCGCACCAGGCCCACCTTGGCGGCTTCCTCCAGGTGCGAGGCGTAGTTGCCGCCCAGGCCGAGAAATTTCTGCGGCGCCGGAATGGGCGCGGCCAGCCGCACATCGGACAGCGCCACGCGCGGTGCATCGGCCAGCGCCGCGTGCAGCCACGCCATGCCGTCGTCGCCGCGCGCGAGCAGTTCGCGCAGCCCGGCCGGCGCGCCGGGTTGCGCGCTCAGGTCGGCGATGCCGTCGTTTCGGACCACGCCGAAGCGAAGGGCGTCGCGGTGGTGGAAGCTGGCGAGTTTCATGGGGTGAAGGTTGACCGTGGCGGAGCGATCGATGATGCTGGTGGAACGAACGCAGAACAATTCGCTGCAAAAGAACGGATCGTTCCGCAGGCAGAACAAAACAGAGCGAGACATGAGCAAGACATGGAAGACTTCAACGACCTGGCCCTCTTCGCCCACGTGGTCACGCAGCAGGGCTTCAGCGCCGCGAGCCGCCACCTGGGCATTCCCAAGTCGCGCCTGAGCCGGCGCGTCTCGCAGCTCGAGGAGCGCATGGGCGTGCGCCTGCTGCAGCGCAGCTCGCGCCGGCTGCTGCTCACCAGCGTGGGCCGGCAGTTCTACGAGCGCTGCCAGGCGACGGTGGCCGCGGGCGAGGAGGCCTTCGACGTGGTGCGCCAGGCCACCACGCAGCCGCAGGGCCTGCTGCGCGTGAGCTGCCCGTTCACGCTCGCGCAGTTCTGGCTCACGCCGCTGATCCCGGCCTTCATGCGCGCCTGCCCCGGCGTGCGGCTGCAGCTGGAGGTGAGCAACCGGCGCGTCGATCCGCTGCAGGAGAACATCGACGTGGTGCTGCGCGTGCGGCGCCCGCCCTTCGAGGATTCGAGCCTGGTCGCACGGCGCCTGGGCGGCACGGTCGACGTGCTGCTGGCGAGCCCGGCGCTGGTGGCGCGGCTCGGCATGCCGCAAACGCTCGGCGAGCTGGCCGCGTGGCCGGTGCTGTCGCTGCCCGCCGAGAACGAGCGCTACCGCTGGACGCTGGAACGCGGTGTGCAGAAAGAGATGCAGGAGTTGTCGTTCACGCCGCACTTCGTCACCGACGACATGTTCGCGCTCAGGCATCTGGCCGAACAGGGCATGGGGCTCGCGCTGCTGCCCGAGATCATGTGCCGCGACGCGCTGGCCGAAGGCCGGCTGGTGCGCCTGTGCGGCGAATGGGCCTGCGCGGCCAGCGAGATCCAGGCCGCTTTCGCCTCGCGGCGCGGCATGCTGCCGGCCGTGCGCGCCTTCATCGACTACCTGCTGCAAAACCCGCCGGGCGAGGCGGCCGGGCGCACGGGCTTATCCTGAGCGCCCGGATTTTCGCCAGCCTTGCAGACCCCCCACAGACGCCCACACCAAGAAAGCCGAGGCCCCGCCATGACCCGCACCGTCGCCGAGAAACGCGCCGCCTTCCGCGCCCTGCACGCGCAAGGCTGCTTCGTCATTCCGAACCCATGGGACACGGGCAGCGCGCGCTTTCTCGAAGGCCTGGGCTTCCAGGCACTGGCCACCACCAGCTCGGGCTTCGCGTGGTCGCAGGGCCAGGCCGACGGCGCCATGTCGCGCGAACGCATGCTCGGGCACCTGCAGGAACTGGTGGAAGCGACCGACCTGCCCGTGAACGCCGACTTCGAAAACGGCTTCGCCGCCGACGCGCAGGGCGTGGCCGCCAGCGTGCGCCTGGCCATCGAGACCGGCGTGGCGGGCCTGTCCATCGAGGACTCGACGGGCGACGCCGCCGATCCGCTGTTCCCCATCGACGTGGCGGTGGAGCGCCTGCGCGCCGCGCGCCGGGCCATCGACGCGTCGGGTGCCGACGTGATGCTGATCGGCCGCGCCGAGAACTTCTTCGCCGGCCGCCCCGACCTCGGCGACGCCATCGCGCGCCTCAAGGCCTATTCGGATGCCGGTGCCGACTGCCTCTACGCCCCCGGCATCAAGACCCGCGAGCAGATCGCGGCCGTGGTCGCCGCCGTGGCGCCCAAGCCGGTCAACCTGCTGGTGGGCGCGGCCAGCGAACTCACCATGCAGGACATCGCCGAGCTCGGCGTGCGCCGCGTCAGCGTGGGCGGCGGCATGGCGCGCGCGGCCTGGGGCGGCTTCATTCGCGCGGCGCGCACGCTGGCCCGGCAGGGCCGCTTCGACGGCTTCGCGGACGCCGCGGCGGGCAACGAACTCAATGCCTTCTTTCGTCCCTTCGCCGAATGAAGGTCCGCAAGTCGAAGGTGCGCCAGTCCGGTTGAAGGCCATGGACGCGCTGCTCACCGAAATCCGCGCCTGCCACGCCTGCGCCGTGCACCTGCCGCTCGGCCCGCGGCCGGTGGTGCAGGCCAGCGCGAGCGCGCGGCTGCTCCTCATCGGCCAGGCGCCCAGCCTCACCGTGCACAGGACCGGCGTGCCATGGGACGACAAGAGCGGCGAGCAGCTGCGCCGCTGGCTCGGCATCGACCGCGTCACCTTCTACGACGCCACGCGCGTCGCGCTCATGCCCATGGGCTACTGCTACCCGGGCCGCGGCACCAGCGGCGACCTGCCGCCGCGCAGGGAGTGCGCCGCGCTGTGGCACGACAAGCTGCTCGCGCACATGAAGCAGGTCGAGCTGACCCTGCTCATCGGCCAGTACGCGCAGCGCCACTTCCTCGGCAAGACGGCGCGCGCTGGCGTCACCGAGACCGTGCAGGCCTTCGCCGACTACGCGCCGCGCTTCATCCCGCTGCCGCATCCCTCGCCGCGCAACACCGGCTGGTTCAAGCACCACCCGTGGTTCGAGAGCGATGTGCTGCCGGTGCTGCGCGAGCGGGTGCGCCACGCCCTGGGGCCCGCGCCATCCTTCGTCGTGGAACGAAGCGAGGAGGCGCCTTCGCCGGCACCATAGGGCGCTTTCCCCCTCCACAGAAAGCGCCCCCATGCCACGCGAAGTGATCCGTGTCGAACCGCTGTCGACCTACCTGGACAACTGGAAGGCGCCGACCTCGGTGGTCACGCGGCACGGCGGCACGGCGGCACGGCGGCACGGTGTACGTGTCGGGCCTGCCGCCGTTCGACCCGGCCACCGGCCAGGTGGCCGACGCACCGCTGGAGCGGCAGACCGAGCTGGTGCTCGACCAGCTCAAGCTGTGCCTCGAAACCGCCGGCTCCTCGCTGGACCACGTGCTCAAGTGCAACGTCTACTGCACCTCGGTGGAGAAGTTCGCGGCGGTCAACGCGATCCATGCGCGCTATTTCCCGAAAGACCCGCCCGCGCGCATCTTCGTCTGCGTGCCCGCATGGCCGGGGCGCTTCGACATCGAGATCGACTGCATCGCCGCCCTCCGCACTGCATTCAATGCCTGACTTCAGGGTGCCGAGGCCACCGAGGCGGTGGCCGCGCCGAAGGGCTGCGCCGCATGGACCACGCGCCCGCCCACCACCGTCATCAGCGAGGTGGTCTTGCCGATGCGCTCCAGCGGCACCGTGAAGAAGTCCTGGTCGAGCACCGCGAAGTCGGCGAGCTTGCCCACCTCCAGCGTGCCGCGCCGGCCTTCGTCGAAGCTGAACCACGCGCTGCCCGCCGTGTACAGGCGCAGCGCTTGTTCGCGCGTGGGCGTTTCGTCGGCGCCGCGCATGGCCTTGCCGCTCACCGTCTTGCCGTCGAGCATCCACTGCAGCGCGACGAAGGGGTTGTACGAGGCCACGCGGTGCGCGTCGGTGCCCGCACCCACGTTCACGCCCGCTCGCAGGGCCGTGCCGATGGGCGGCATGCGCCGCGCGGCCTCGCCGCGCACGGCCAGCGCGCGGTCGCCCTGGAAGTACATCGCGTCCTGCATGGTCCAGCCGATGCCCAGCGCCTTCATGCGCGCGAAGGTCTCGGGCGAGGCGTCGTCCAGGTGGGCGATGGACCAGCGCAGGTCCTTCAGCGGCACCTCGGCGTTCAGCTTCTCGTACAGGCCGAGCAGGTGGTCGACCGAGCCGTTCTCCTGCCAGTGGATGGTGACGGCCAGCCTCTGCGTGGCCGCCCATTTCACGAGCTCGTAGAACTTCGCCTTCGCGGCCTCGTCGGGGAAGTTGTTGTTGTACATCGCGAGCGTCACGCGTTCGCCCAGCCCGTTGAACTTCAGCATGTCGTCGCCGAAGCCCATCGGCAGCATCTGCGTGAGGTCGCGGAACTCCTGCAGCTCGGCGCCGGGCTTCTGCGCGAACACGCTGTAGGCCACGCGCAGCGTCAGCGCCTTCTCGCGCCACAGCGCGAACAGCGCCGCGTACTGCGAAGGCGCGATGCTGAAGCCGCCCGGGTCCACCAGCCCGGTGACGCCGAGCCGGTTCAGCTCGGTGAAGAAGGCGCGCGTGCCGGCCAGGTTGTCGTCGTAGGTAGGTTTGGGCAGCTTGTCGAACAGCGCCGAGATGCCGACGATGTCGCCGGTCATCCAGCCCGGCGCGCCGTCGGGCGAGGCCTTCATGCCCACGGGCAGCGTGCCGGCCGGCACGCCCAGCGCCTCGAGCGCCTTGGGCGTCATCACCACCGCTTCGTAGAAGAGCTGCACGTACACCGGGTTGCCGGGCGCGGCCTCCTGCAGCTCCGCCAGGGTCGGGCGGCGGCGCTCGGCGAACTGCTGCTCGGTCCAGCCGCCGGCCACGATCAGCCAGCCGCCGGGGCGCGCGCTGGCTGCGGCGGTGCGGATGCGCGCCATGGCTTCGGCGATGGTGCCCGCGCCGATCCAGTTGACCTCGGTCGAATAGCTCAGCGCGGCGCGCACCGCGTGCATGTGCGAGTCGATGAGGCCGGGGATGACGGTGCGCCCGCCGGCGTCCACCGTCCGTGTGGCGGGGCCCGAGAGCGCGCGCATCTGCGCGGCGTTGCCGACGGCCACGATGCGCCCGTCGCGCACGGCCAGTGCCTGCGCGGTGGCACCGCCGGCGTCGAGCGTGGCGATCTTTGCATTGGTGAGGACGAGGTCGGCCGGTTGCGCCTGCGCGGCAACGGGCAGCAGGAGGCTGGCGGCAAGGGCGGCAAGGGCGGCAAGGGCCACGGCCATGAAGTGCGTGCGGGCCATGTCAGTCGACCTTGATGCTGGCAGCCTTCACCACCTGCTGCGCCTTGGCCGTCTCGTCGACGATGAACCTGTTGAACTGCGCCGAAGGCATCGTGAAGGGTTCGGCGCCCAGCTTCTCGAGCCGCTCCTTCAGCTCGGGCGACACCATGATCTTCGCGACCTCGGCCTGCAGGCGCTCCACCACCGGCTGCGGCGTCTTCGCGGGCGCGAACAGGCCGACCCAGAACAGGTACTCCGAGCCCGGCACGCCGGCCTCGACCGTCGTCGGCGCACTTGGCAGCGCCGACGAGCGCTTGCCCGTGCCCACCGCGAGCGCCTGCAGCTTGCCGCTCTGGATGAGCGGCAGCGCCGACACCATCGGCGCGAAGAACCAGTCGACGCGCCCGGCCATCACCTCGGTCATGGCCTCGGGCGTGCCGCGAAAGGGCACGTGCTGCGCGTCCAGGCCGGCGGCGAGGCGGAACACCTCGGCGTTCATGTGCGTGGCCGAGCCGTTGCCGGCCGAGCCGTAGTTCAGGCCGCCGGGCTTGGCCTTGGCTTTCGCGACCAGGTCCTTCACGTCGGTGAAGTGCGACGGCGCGGTGACCAGCACGTTGGGCAGGCTGGCCATCGGCGTGATGCCGGTGAAGTCCTTGAGGGTGTCGTACGACAGCCCCTTGTAGATCCACGGGTTCACGAGGTGGCCGGCCGAATGCACCAGCAGCGTGTAGCCGTCGGCCGGCGCCTTGGCCGTGAGGGCCGCGCCCAGCGTGCCGCCGGCGCCGGGCTTGTTGTCCACGATGACGCTGGTGCCCAGCACGGGCCCGAGCTTCTCGGCCACGAGGCGCGCGACGATGTCGGTGCCGCTGCCCGCGGTGAAGGGCACCACGAGCTTGATGGGCTGCGTGCCCGGCCACGGGCCCTGCGCGTGGGCGCCGGGGAGCGCGCAGGCGGCCAATGCCGCGGCCAGCGCCGTTGCCAGCGTCCGCCGGCGGCTCCAGGTGAATGTCTTCTTCATGCGTCTTGTCTCCGTTGATTTATTGGGTTGAGCGATGAATGACTGACTGATGAAAGAAAGGGCCGCTACGGCGGCGGTGCGTGGGGCATCACCAGCGCAACCAGCACGGGCCGGTTGCCGCGGTTTTCCAGCTGGCGCTTTTCGCCGGGGGCGAAGCGGCAGCTGTCGTAGGGCCCGAGCACTTCTTCCCAGCGCGCGCCGTCGATCTCGCCCACCACGTGCAGCTGGCCTTCGAGCACGAGGTAGAGCTTTTCCATGGGCGAGCCGTCCAGGCCGGTGTGGCCGCCGGGCAGGATCTGGCTCATGCCCATCCACATCTGCGTGGAGGGGCCGGCTTCCTTGCCTTGCAGGCGCAGGCAGCGCATGTCGAAATGGTTGGGCGCCTCGTAGTGCGGCGCCGCGTCGAAGCGGGTGACGTGCATGGCGTGGGGTTCCTTGCAGGCGGTTCAGGGGCGCAGCACGACGCGGTCGGTGCTGCCCGAGAGCACCAGCCGGTAGGCGTCGAGCGCTTCGTCGAGCGTGAAGCTGCGCGCGACCGGAAAGGGCTTGAGCGTGCCGCGCTCGAAGCCTTCGCGCATGGCGTCGAGCTGCGCGGTGCTCGCGATGCAGTCCATGGCCAGCGAGTCGATGCCCACGAAGGTGTGCATGCCGCGGTAGAACGCGAAGATGTCGAAGGGCACCGCGCGGTCGTGCGTGGCAATGAAGATCTGCGTCGCGCCCTTGGCCATGGCCTTGTTGGCCGCTTCGAAGTAGGCGCTGCCCACGGTGTTGTAGACGATGTGCGCGCCGCGCCCGTCGGTGAGCTCGCGCACCCGCGCGCCCACGTCGGCGTGGTGGCGTGCGTCGATCGCATCGACCGGCCCGCTCGCAAAGCCCTCGAAGGGGCCTTCGCGCCGCTGCACCGCGATCACGCGCGCGCCGGCCTGCGAGGCCAGCTGCACCGCCGCCTGGCCGACCTTGCCGTTGGCGCCGAGCACCAGCACCGTCTGCCCGGCCTGCGGCATGCCGCTGCGGCGAAAGCCCTCGTACGCGGTGACGAAGGGCACGCCCACCGCGCCGGCCTCGTCCATCGAAATGCCCTGGGGCTTGGCGCGCAGCGCCTGCGCGGGCAGCACGAGGTAGCGCGCATGCGAGCCGTCGCGCGTGATGCCGACGTCGCCGCCGGAGCCGTAGACCTCGCGGCCGATCCACTCGGCGGGGCCGCTCACGACGGTGCCCGCAAAGTCGCGCCCCGGGGTGCGCGGCCACACGGCCTGCGGCATGATGCCCAGCGTCGCCTTCACGTCGCTCGGGTTCACCGCGGCGGCGGCGACGCGCACCACGGCATGGCCGGACGGCGGCGTGGGTTCGGCCTGGGCAGCGGCTTCGAGCCGCAGCGCGTCGAGGGTGGCGGCCTTCTCGGTCACGCGCAGTGCGCGCGCCGGGTGGGCCGGGTGGGCGGCCTGTGCGGTGTGCGTGGTGTGCGTGGTGTGCATCGCGGCGGCGCTCATCGTGCGGCTCCCTGCACGGCGCGGGTGTCGGCCAGGCCCAGCATGGCGCGCGCCTCGCGCGGGTTGGCCACCTCGCCGCCCAGGCTCACGAGGATGTCGCGCGCCTTCGCCACCAGTTGTGCGTTGCTCTCGGCGAGCACGCCCTTCTCGAGGTAGATGTTGTCCTCCATGCCCACGCGCACATGGCCGCCCAGCAGCCAGGCCTGCGCGACGATCGGGAACTCCATGCGGCCGATGCCGAAGGCGCTCCAGAAGGCGCCGCGCGGCAGCATGTTGCGTGCGTACAGCAGCGTCTCGGGCGTGGGCGCGAAGCCGTACTTCACGCCGAGCACGAAGGTCCACATGGCGGGGCCGTCGAGCGTGCCGTCGGCGATCAGGTCGAGCGCGAGGTTGATGTCGCCCGAATCGAAGATCTCCAGCTCGGGCTTCACGCCGGCCGCGCGCATCACCTGGGCCATGCGCCGCACGTTCTTCGGCGTGTTGATCACCACGTCGGGGCCGGAGTTCATGGTGTTCAGGTCGAGCGAGCACACGTCGGGCCTGATGAGCGCGATGTGCTCCACGCGCTTTTCCGGTGGCAGCAGCGTGGTGCCGGGTGCCGCGACCTTCGGGTCTTCCTCGCTGGGAACGAAGCGCCCGCCGGGGCCGGTCGTGAGGTTCACGATCAGCTCGCGGTTCTCGCGGCGGATGCGCTCCACCACTTCGCGGTACAGCTCGACCTCCATGGAGGGCTTGCCCGTTTCGGGGTGGCGCACGTGGATGTGCACCTGGCTCGCGCCGGCCTCGGCCGCGGCCAGGCATTCGTCGGCGATCTGCACCGGCGTGATCGGCAGGTGCGGCGTCTGCTCCGGCTTCACGAGGTTGCCCGTGACGGCGCAGGTGATGAGGGTCTTGGCGGCGCTCACAGGTGGCGCCCTCCGTCGACCACGATGCGCGTGCCGGTCACGAAGCGCATCGTGGTGGCCAGCGCCTCGACCGTGGCGGCCACGTCGTCGGGCTGGCCGATGCGGCCCAGCGGCGTGGTGCTGGCCATCTTGTCGGCGAACTCCGCGCCGCGCCCGGGCACGAAGCCCGAGGCCACCGCGCCCGGCGACACCGACACCACGCGCACCGCCGGCGCCAGCGCCTTGGCCAGCGCGTCGCCCACCACGTCGAGCCCGGCCTTGGCCGCCACGTAGGCCAGGTTGCTGCCCACGCCGGTGAAGCCGGCAATGGACGAGATGTTGGCCACCAGCCCGTCGCCGCTGGCCTTCAGCATCGGCGCGAAGGCGCGGATGGTGGCGAACACGCCGCGGAAGTTGGCGCGCACCATGTCGTCGATGAGTTCGTCGGTCAGCGCGTCGAGGTCGGCGGCCGGCACGGGCTGCGTGTGGCCCGCGCTGTTCACCAGGATGTCGCAGCGCCCGAGCGTGGCCTGCACCTCGGCGGCGGCGGCGTTCAGGCTGGCCGTGTCGACGATGTCGGCGCGAATGGCGGCATGGCGCTGGCCGTGGGCCGAGGGCAGGGCGGCGGCGCGCGCGGCGCCATCGCCCTTGCGGTGCAGCAGCACGCAGGTGGCGCCCAGCGCGGCCAGGCGCACGGCCGTGGCGTAGCCGATGGCGCCGAGGCCGCCGGCGATGACGGCGACCTTGCCGTCGAGTCGGGATACGGGGTCGAAGCTCATGGGGAGTGTCTCGGGTTGAGTCAGGGAATGGGGGGGCGGGGGAACTTCATCTCGCCGGGTTCGAGCTCGAAGTCGTGGTGCATCGATGCGGTCTTGCCGTCGGGGGCCAGCGCGAAGCGGCCGATCAGCCGGCGCGTCACGCCGAAGGTCGGGTCGCTCTCGAGGTTCTCGTCGTCGTCCGCGAACACCTGCGTGATCAGCACCTTGTGGCCCGGCTTGCTCACCATGAAGTGCAGGTGCGCGGGGCGATTGGGGTGGCGCAGCTGCGCGCGCAGCAGCACGCCGCACGGCCCGTCGGTGGGCACCGGGTAGCCGGCGGGGCGCACGCTGCGAAAGTGGAAGCGGCCCTCGGCGTCGGTGTCGAAGCGCCCGCGCAGGTTCATGTCTTCCTGCGCCGGGTCCTGGTTCTCGTAGAGGCCGACCGGCGAGGCCTGCCACACGTCGACCGTGGCATCGGCCACCGGCCGGCCCTGGGCGTCGCGCACCGTGCCCGTCACCTCGAGCGGAATGCCCGGCGTGCCCGAGCGCGCGATGTTGTCGCCCAGCGCGCAGGCCGGTGCGTTGGCGCGCCAGAACGGCCCGAGCAGCGCGGCCGGCGACTCGCCGTGCGGGTCCTGGTTGTTCTGCAGCGCCACCACGGTCGACACGCCCAGGATGTCCGCCGCCAGCACCACCTCGTTCTTGGTCTCGCCGGTGGCGTGGCCGATGGCGACGATGAATTCGAGCGCCTGCTCGAACTCTTCCTCGGTCAGCTTCACCTCCTGGACGAAGGCGTGCAGGTGGCGCGTGAGCGCGTCCATCACGGTGCGCAGCCGCGGGTCGGGCGTGCGCTTCATGGCGTCGAGCGTGAAGCCCAGCACCGAGCCGGGAGAGGTGGCAATGTTCATGGCGGGTCTTTGCAATCGTTTGCACGATGTTAGTCCAAATCGCCGAAAAGTAAAATGGCGGGAATCCGGGGTTCAGGAATGAGGGTAAGTCACCCAAGACCGCCGTACCGGACGACAATCGTTTGCACCAATGAGCACCCGCCCGCCCGCCCCTTCTTCTCCGACCGCCCCCGTCACCATCCGCGACGTTGCCCGCGCCGCCGGCGTGCACGTGTCCACCGTCTCGCGCGCGCTCAGCCCGGAGAAGCGCTCGCTGATCAGCGACGAGGTGCTGCGCGTGGTCGAGGAGGCCGCGCAGCGCCTGGGCTACCGGCCCAACCGCGCGGCCTCGGCGCTGCGCACGGGGCGCACCCACACCATCGGCGTGCTGGTGCCCGACATCACCAACGCGGTGTTCCCGCCGATCCTGCAGGGCATCGAGGCCAGCGCGGCGGCGCGCGGGTACTTCGTGTTCGTCGCCAACGTGGTCGACCATGCGCTGGCGCGGCCCGTGCTGGAGCGCATGCTGGCGCAGCGCGTCGACGGCGTGGTCATGGCCACCGCCACGCGCGACGACCCGCTGGTCGACTTCGTCACCCAGGCCGGCATGACGGCCGTGCTGGTCAACCGCGCCGACGAAACCGGCCGCCTGCCCGCCGTGGTGAGCGACGACCGGCTCGCGATGAAGCTGGCGGTCGACCACCTCGTGGGCCTGGGCCACAAGCGCATCGCGCACCTGGCGGGCCCGCAGACCATTCCCACCGGCGTGGGCCGGCGCCTGGGCGTGGAGCAGGCGCTGCGCGACCACCGCATGAAGCCGTTGCGCGTGGTCGAGTGCGCAAGCTACAGCCGCGAGGCCGGTGCCGCCGCCATGAAGCAGATGCTGGAGGCCGGTGCCCCGCCGCAGGCCGTGGTGTGCTGCAACGACCTGGTGGCGCTGGGCGCCTACGACGCGTTGCGCGAGGCCGGCCTGCGCGTGCCGCAGGACATCTCGGTGACGGGCCACAACGACATGCCGCTGGTCGACATGGTCGACCCGCCGCTCACCACCATCCGCCTGCCGCACCGCGAGCTGGGCTGGCGCGCGGCCGAGATGCTGTTCGAGGAGATCGACGGCCACTCGATGTCGGCCTCGACCGTGGTGCTGCGCCCGGAGCTGGTGGTGCGCAAGTCGACGGGTGCGCCGGCAGCGGCACGCTGAGCGCCGGCGGGGCTGCCGGCGGGCCTACTGCCTTACTGGCCTACCACCAGCGGGCGATGTCGTCGCTCAGTCCCGCCAGCAGCAGCGCGACGGCGACCAGCGCGACGATGCACTTGGTGCGCCGCGACAGCCCCTGCTTCGGCGCGAAGGCCTCGGCGCCGCCGCTGCTGAAATGCACGCCGCAATGCGGGCACTGCCGCACGTGGCCGAAGATGGGCTCGCCGCAACGCGCGCAGGGCACTTCGCCGGGGCCAGGGCCGGGTTCTGGCGAGGGCGCGGCGTCTCGCGCCGCCTGCGCCGCGGCGCGCTGCCTCAGCCGCTGCTGCTCCAGTCGGGCGCGGCGTTCGCGGTGCGCGGCCAGGTCGATGGGTTCGTTGGGCTTGTCGGACATGAACGGAATCGGGTGCGGAATCAGGTGCTAAATCAGGTTCAGCGTACCCGCGGCGCGGTCTTCCTGCGAGCGGCCGGCCGTCGCGGCGGCTTGGCCTCCAGCACCAGCTCGGCGGGCAGCTGGTCGTTCCACGATTCGGTGAAGTAGGCGCGGTCGCTCGGCACCAGCTGCGGCAGCGCTTCGCGCAGCAAGGCCAGCGACTGCTCGGCCGCCTTCAGGTCGCCCGCGTGCGCCGCATACCAGGCGTGCTCGAACAGCAGGCTGCAGTGCTGCAGCCCCGGATAGCGGCGGCGCCCGGCCTGGTGGTCGGCCAGCCGCGCCTGCGCCACCTGCACCCAGCGCGCGGGCCAGTTCGTGGCGTCGAAGGCGTCGGCGAGCGGACCGGCCAGCCTGGAAACGGCGGCGGGGTCGAGCGGCTTCTGCGCGCGGAACTGCGCGAGCGCGGGCGGCTTCTCGTGGTCGCCGGGCCGGCAGTGGCCGCGCGCGATGCGCATCAGGTAGATCGCGTTCCACGCCGAGCGGCCCTGGCCGTCGGTGTGGCCGCAGAGCCATTCGCTGAAGGCGATCCACTGCACCGCGCGGCGCGTGGTGTCGGCGTTGCCGTCGTGCGCCAGCGCGGGCAGGTCGGACAGCCCCACGCGGTCGAACAGCCACGCGGCCATGCCCATGTTGGCCGCCACGTGCTGCGCCGCGTCGAACGAGTGCGACTCGAACGCCGCCGCCAGCGCCTCGCCGAAGCGGCGCAGCGATTCCTCGGCCAGCGCGGCCGCGGCCGGCTTGTCGTCGGCCGCGAGCCCCAGCGCGCGCGAACGGCAGGCCAGCGCCCACAGGTTGCACCACTCGAAGCGCACGTCGGGGTGGTGGCGCAGCACCAGCGCGCGCGCCGCGTCTTCGGCCATGCCGGCCAGCAGCGACTGCGCCAGCGGCAAGTCGCGCGCGGTGTAGGCGCACCAGGCCGAGACGATGCATTCCATCGCGCCCAGGTAGTCGTTGCCCGCCACATGGTGCGCGAGCCGCTGCTTCTTCAGCGCCTGCAGCCGGCGGCGCGCCTGCTCGTTGTCGCCGAGCCGGCGCCACAGCATGGCCTCGTTCAGCGTGACCAGCGCGCGCTGGAAGTCGGTGGCGGCCAGCGTGCCGGCCAGGCGAATCGACTCCAGCGCGCTGCCGTTGCCGTCACCGCCGGCCACCGGCGCCATGAGCCGGCCTTGCCGCGCCGCCTGCTGCGAGGCGACCAGCTGCTTCCAGAAGGCCGCGTCCTGCAGGTGCACCGCATCGGGCGGCGCCGAGCCGGTGGCCGGTGCCGCCTGCGCCTTGCGCGAACGCAGGCCCAGGAACGACGCCACCTCCGCCGCCGTGGCCGGGCGGCCGTCGACCCGCACGCGCACGCGCTTCGCCTCGGCCGCCGGCAGCCAGAACGGGCCCTGGCTGCGCCGTTCGGCGTTCAGGAAACGGGGCTCGCGCTGCGTGTCCTCGCCCCAGCCGACCTCGATGTCCCAGGCCTTGAAGTCGCGAAACGCGCGGCTCACCACCATGCGCAGCGTGCTGGCGTCCGACACCTCGCCGCGCAGGTCGGCCAGCCGCACGACGCCGTCGGCGGCCTCGTGGGCGTGCTGCATGCGCACCAGCAGCCAGAGCGACTGGAAGGCCGCGCGCCGTTCGTTGACGGACTGCGGCGACGTGAGTTCGATGAACAGGGGGGCGGGTGAAACAACGGGCTTGGGCACGCCCCGAATTGAACCTCAAAACGGGCGCGATGCCTGAAGAAAAGCGCCGCGCTGCTCAGTACCGGTGGCGGTCCAGCAACTCGGGCACCTCGCTGCGCCCGATGCCCAGGTCGCGCAGCTCGTGCTCGCTCATGCCGGTCAGGTGCCGCATGTCGGCACGCGCACGGCGGCCGTTCACCACGCGGCGGCGCCAGCCGCGCAGGGCATGGATCAGGCGTTGATGAAAGGACGTTGGCTTCGGCGCTGTCACGATGGGCTCCTTGGTTGGGAGCGCCCATCTTCTTGCGGTGCGTGATATTGTGGAAGTTGAGATTCCTGACACCGCCGATCAGTTTTTCTGATACCTGAGAAACCCGCCACCCCATGCGACAGCTCAACCTCGACCAACTGCGCACGCTCATCGCCATCGCCGACCTCGGCACCTTCTCGGCCGCGGCCAAGGCGCTGCATCTCGCGCAACCCACGGTGAGCCTGCACATCAGCGAACTCGAGTCGCGCCTGGATGCGCCGCTGGTGCTGCGCGGCAACCGCCGCATCACGCCCACGGCCGCGGGCGCGGCGCTGGTGGAGCGCGGGCGCAAGCTGCTGCGCGACACCGACGATGCCGTCGAGGCGGTCAAGCGCCAGGCCGAAGGGCGCGTGGGCCGCGTGCGGCTGGGCACGTCGACCGGCGTGCTGGTCGACCTGCTGCCGCAGGTGCTCGAGGCGCTGGGCGAGGCGCACGCGGGCATCGACGTCGAGGTGAGCATTCGCGGTTCGTACGAGGCCATGGAGCGGCTCGCGGCGGGCACGCTCGACATCGGCCTGGTGGCGCTGCCGCAGCCGCCGGTGCGCGGCATCGTGGTCGCGCCGTGGTGCGAGCAGCCCATGATGGCGTTCGTGCCGCAGCGCTGGAAGGCGCCCAGGCGCGTCACGCCGGCCTGGCTGGCGGCGCAGCCGCTGATCTTCAACGAGGCGACCACGCACATGTATCGCCTCACCATGGAGTGGTTTGCCGCGGCCGGCTTCGCGCCGCGCGCGCGCATCGAGCTCAACTACGACGCGGCCATGCGCAGCCTGGTGGCGGCCGGCTACGGCGCGGCGCTGCTGCCGCTGCAGCAGAGCACCGACACGGCGCACAACGAGCGCATGCGGATCCTGCCGGTGACGCCCAAGCTCACGCGGCGCGTGGGCATTGCGCACCGCCAGCCCGCGCTGCTCGACGGTGCGACGCTCAGCGTGCTGAAGGTGCTCACGGCGTTCCGCCAGGCCTGAGCATGGGGAGCCGGGTGCTCGGTCGCGGACTCAGTCCCGCGTGACGGGCCCGTGCGGAATGCCCTCTATCGGGCACTCCACCGTGCCGATGGTGCTGCGCGTGAACGCCTCCACCTTGTCGCGCGCGGCCTGGGGGTCGTTGACCCACTGCGCATAGAAATCGAACGGGCAGTCCGCCACGCCCTTGTCGCCGTCGCCCGAGTTGACGATGCCGGTGTAGCCGCGGTGCAGCAGCTTGAACAGGTGGTTCTGCGACTGGCCGTTTTTGCGCGCGTCGCGAATGAGGCCCATCGACAGCTCGGCGTAGTTGATGCCCATCTCTTCCTCGCCGCATTCGCCGAGCGTGCGTCCGTCGAAGCCGATCAGCGCCGAGTGGCCGAAGTACGAGTACACGCCATCGAAGCCCGCCGCGTTGGCCACCGCCACGTAGGTGTTGTTCATGAAGGCCATGGCCTTGGACACCAGGATCTGCTGCTCCTTGGCCGGGTACATGTAGCCCTGGCAGCGCACGATGAGCTCGGCGCCGCGCATGGCGCAGTCGCGCCAGATCTCGGGGTAGTTGCCGTCGTCGCAGACGATCAGGCTGATCTTCATGCCCTTGGGGCCGTCGCTCACGTAGGTGCGGTCGCCCGGGTACCAGCCTTCGATGGGCGTCCACGGCATGATCTTTCGGTACTTCTGGACGATCTCGCCCTGGTTGTTCATGAGGATCAGCGTGTTGTACGGCGCCTTGTTCGGGTGCTCTTCATGCCGCTCGCCGGTCAGCGAGAACACGCCCCACACGTTGGCGCGGCGGCAGGCGTCGGCAAAGATGGCGGTCTCCTCGCCGGGCACCGTGGCCGCGGTGTCGTACATCTCCTTGGCGTCATACATGATCCCGTGCGTGGAGTACTCGGGAAAGACCACCAGGTCCATGCCCGGCAGGCCCCGCTTCATGCCGACCAGCATCTCGCCGATCTTGCGGGCGTTGTCCAGTACCTCGGCCTTGGTGTGAAGGCGAGGCATCTTGTAGTTGACGACCGCGACGCCGACGCAATCGCTGCTGCTCGAAATATCACCATGTCTCATGACGCTGCTCCTGAAGGGTGGTTGAGAGAAAAACAAAAAAGCCCGAGCCGGTGTTCAACCGATTCGGGCTTGTCTGTGGGGCGGCGGGCAACGGGTTCGTGTCGTCGGAGCCGATTGTTCTCAACTCGGCGCAGGCTGCACATACGTCATTTCGCTGATTGCGGCGGGGCTCGGCGCGTTATGCATCCGGCCCGCGCTCAGCGCGGCTATCTCGCGGTCCGCGTTCAGCGCGACTGCCTTGTGGCCCGCGCTCAGCGCGGGCGTGCGTACTCCGACTCGATCCACGCGGTGGCGCTCGACGCCGTGAGCCTGAACGCGGGCGACACGTTCACGCTGGCGAGTTCCGAGTCGTCGGCGTCGTCGTATGCGGTGAGGGTGGCCGAGGGGTTGTCCTCGTCGGGCACGATGGCCAGCGTCACGCGCACGCGCTGGTCGTTGCGCGCGGTGACGGTCACGCTCTTGTTGAGCGTGGCGTGCAGGTGCTGCTCGTGGCGGCGGATGACTTCGGCGGCGGTCTTCACCAGCGTGGAGAAGGCGGGGCCGTCCAGCGGCTTGGGGTTCTTCTTGTCGCGGCCCATGGTCCAGGGGCCGACGAGCGCGGGCTCGGGGTCGCCCTGGCGGGTCATCTCGACGGCCCAGCCGTCGTCTTCCTCGTTCTTGATGACGCGGGCGGTCCACAGGCCGTCGCGCCAGAGGCGGGCCTCCCGCAGGGGAAGGGAGTCGGAGTCGGTCGGTTCGGTCGGATCGTTGAGGTCGGTCATTCGGTGGTGTGTGTTCTTGCGCGGGCCATTTTCCCCTGTGCGCCGGCCGCTTCGGGCGCGCCAACGTACTGTTGCAGTCCGCCGGCCAGCGCGTCGAAGGCGGCGCGGCAGCGCGGGCTGTGGCGCAGGTCCTCGTGCATGGTGACCCAGGTGTCGAGCTTCATCGAGAAGGCGCGCGGCAGCAGGCGCACCAGCGCGTCGCTGCGCCGGGCCAGGCCGACCTGGCAGATGCCGATGCCCGCGCCCGCACGGATCAGCGCGAGCTGCGCCAGGTCGCTGTCGGTGCGCAGCGAGAAGGCGTCGCGGGTGTAGCCGGGCAGCGCCTTGCCCGCGCTGCCCGCGCTGCCCGCGCTGCCCGCGCTGCCCGCGCTGCCCGCGCTGCCCGCGCTGCCCGCACTCGCCGCCTTGACCGCATCGCGCACGAAGGCCGACGGCTGGTCGTAGCCGATCACCGCATGCGCGGCCAGCTCCTCCAGCTTGCGCGGCGTGCCGTGGCGCGCGAGGTAGTCGCGGTGCGCGTGGAAGCCCAGTTCGATGTGGCCGATGCGCCGCGCCACCAGCTGCTCCTGCTTGGGGCGCACCATGCGCACCGCGATGTCGGCCTCGCGGCGCAGCAGGTCCTGCACGCGGTTGGTCAGCACCAGCTCGACCTTCAGCGCCGGGTGCGCCTCGCGCAGCCGCGCCACGATGGGCGGCAGCACCTCCACGCCGATCACCTCGCTGGCCGACACCCGCACCACGCCGCGCACGCCCGTGCCGTGGCTGCTGGCGGCGCGCTCCAGCGAGGCGGCCGTGCTTTCCATGGCCTCGGCGTGGGTCTGCAAGGCCAGCGCCACCTCGGTGGGCAGCAGGCCGACCTGCGAGCGCGTGAAGAGCACCACGCCCAATGCCGCCTCGAGCGCGGCCACGTGGCGCCCGGCCGTGGGCTGGGTGATGCCCAGCGCGCGCGCCGCGCCTGAAAGAGAACCCTCGCGCAGCACGCCGAGGAAGGAGCGGTAGAGCTCCCAGCCGATGTTCGAAGTCATACGGAAATGTATAGCTGCTGGCTCATGTTCGGCAATTCCAATGCAACCTCGCCCAGCCCAGAATTCATCCATCGACACCTTTTCAGGAGCACTTCATGGCACGCAACGACACGGTTCTGGTTCTGGGCGCAACGGGCGGCATCGGCGGCGAAGTGGCGCGCCAGCTGCGCGACGCCGGCTGGGAGGTGCGCGCACTGAAGCGCGGCGCGACCGAAGGCCGCCGCGACGGCATCAGCTGGCTGGCCGGCGACGCGATGGACGCGCAGGCCGTGCGGGAGGCCGCCCGGGGCTGCGCGGTCATCGTGCATGCGGTCAATCCGCCGGGCTACCGCCGCTGGTCGGAGCTGGTGCTGCCGATGCTCGACAACACCATTGCCGCCGCCAGGGCCGAAGGCGCGACCGTGGTGCTGCCCGGCACGGTCTACAACTTCGGCCCCGACGCCTTCCCGCTGCTGGCCGAGGACGCGCCGCAGCACCCGCTCACGCGCAAGGGCGCGATCCGCGTCGAAATGGAGAAGCGGCTGGAAGACGCGAGCCGCCAGGGCGCCCGCGTGCTGATCGTGCGCGCCGGCGACTTCTTCGGACCGAAGGCCGGCAACAACTGGTTCTCGCAGGGGCTGGTGAAGGCGGGACAGCCGGTCAAGGCCGTGAGCTACCCGGGCCGCGCCGGCGTCGGCCACCAGTGGTCGTACCTGCCCGACGTGGGGCGCACCATGGTCGAGCTGCTGGCGCGGCGCGACCGGCTCGAGCCCTTCGCGCGCTTCCACATGGCCGGCCACTGGGACGCCGACGGCACGCGCATGAGCGACGCCATCCGCAAGGTGGTGGCACGCCACGCGCAGGGCGGCGGCGCAGCGGTGCGCGTGTCGGCCTTCCCGTGGTGGCT
Organism: Variovorax sp. OK212; assembly: GCF_900112425.1. Lineage (GTDB taxonomy): Bacteria > Pseudomonadota > Gammaproteobacteria > Burkholderiales > Burkholderiaceae_C > Variovorax. Next base: position 81,415 of record NZ_FOLP01000021.1, read on the forward strand.
GCTGACGCTGGCCTCGCCCTTCGTCGCCACCTTCCGCGAGATGCGCGAGATGCGCTACCTGTGGCGCACGCCCGTGGGCATGGACAACGCGAAGCTGGTCGCCTTCCTGGGCCGCGAGCCGCACACGCCGGTCGAAGAGGCCGTGGAGGCGGCGTTGGAAGGCATGGGTTGCCTGGCCGCCGCACCGGCGGCGGTGGCGGCCTGATCCGTCGGCGCCATCGACGTGATCGTGTGATCAGAACACCGACAGCCCCGTGCGCGCCACGAACATCTCGAGCGCCTTCATGCCCAGCAGCGAATTGCCCGTGGCGTCGAGCGCGGGCGACCACACGCACAGCGTGAGCTTGTCGGGCACCACCGCCACGATGCCGCCGCCCACGCCGCTCTTGCAGGGCAGGCCGATGGAAAAGGCCACGTCGCCGGCCGCGTCGTAGGTGCCGCAGGTGAGCATCAGCGCGTTGATGCGCCGGGTCTGCCGCTCGCCGGTGATCCCGGGTTCGCCGTCCAGCGGGTGGGCACCGTCGCGGCACAGGAAGGCCGCGGCGCGCGCCAGCTGGCGGCAGCTCATGCGCAGCGCGCACTGGTGAAAGTAGGTGTCGAGCACGGCGGCGACGTCGTTGTCGATCTTGCCGAAGCTCTTCATGAAGTTGGCCAGCGCGATGTTGCGAAAGCCCGTGTCGGCCTCCGACTGCGCCACCTCGTCGTCGAAGCCGATGGGCTCGCCGCACAGGCTGGTCATGAGCGCGAGGATGTCGGCCTTGGCACTGTTGCCGTTGCTGCCGTTGTCGCCGTTAGCCAGCGCCTGGCTCACCAGCCGGTCGGCCACCGCGATGGCGCCCGCATTGATGAACGGGTTGCGCGGCTTGCCCTGTTCGTTCTCCAGCTGCACCAGCGAGTTGAACGGGTTGCCCGACGGCTCGCGGCCGATGCGCTCCCACAGCGTGTCGCCCATGCGCTGCATGGCGAGCGTGAGCGTGAACAGCTTCGACACGCTCTGGATCGAGAACGGCGTCTCGAAGTCGCCCGCGCCGGCCTCCTCGCCCTCGCAGGTGCGCAGCGCAATGCCGAACTGCCGCGCATCGACGCGCGCCAGCGCCGGGATGTAGCTTGCAACGGTGCCGCCCTGGCCGAGTTGCGGGCGCAGGGTGGCCGCGATCTCGTCGAGCACCGGCTGGAATTTCATGGTCTGGGTCATCGGGTTCATGCCGTGCGTTGTACCGCGGGCCGCCGGTTCACCAGCACGATGCCCACTGCGACGCCCGCCAGCGCCACGACCAGCTGCGCCGTGAGCGGCTCCTTCAGCAGCACCACGCCGCACACCAGCGCGAACACCGGCGTGAGGAAGGTGAAGGACGACATCTGCGTGGCCGGGTAGTGCCGCAGCAGCCACATCCAGGTGAGGTAGCTGGCGAAGGCGCCGATCACGGTCTGCAGGCCGATCGAGCCCCAGGCCGCCGCCGAGTACGCAAAGCCCCAGTGCTCGCCGAGCGCGAGCGACAGCAGCGGGCACACCGCGGCCGTCACGGCGACTTGGTAGAACAGCGTCTTCTCGGCGCTGGCCGTGGCCAGCCGCGTGGTGCGCAGCGTGAGCGTGGTCAGGCCCCACAGCGCGCCGGCCGCCAGGGCCATGGCGTCGCCGATGAGCTGCGACGAGCTCATGTGGCCGAAGCCCTCGCTGAACGCCAGCACCACGCCGGCGAACGCAATGAACAGCCCCAGCCACTGGAAGCCGCGCAGCCGCTCGGCCGGCACCCAGCGCGGCAGCAGCAGCGACACCCAGAAGGGCGCGGTGTAGAGAAACACCGTGAGCCGCGAGGCGCTGGTGTGCTGCAGCCCCAGGTAGATGCCCGCGAACTCGCCCGAGAACAGCAGGCCGGCCAGCAGCCCCGGCCACAGCGTGCCGTCGCGCGCGAACAGCGGCACGCCGCGCCACACGCACCACAGCCACAGCAGGAAGGTGGCGCCCACCATGCGGATCGAGGCCTGCCACATCGGCGGCACCTCGGCCACGGTGGTCTTGATGAGGATCTGCTGCAGGCCCCAGAAGGCGCAGCAGGCAATGAGCAGGCCGATGGCGAGGCTGTCGAGGTGGGTCTTGCGCTGGATCATTTCGCGGTCAGTCAATCGCGGCGCGGGGCCGCCAATTCGTCCGATGATCGTATCGCGGCGCCGGGCGTGCCGTGTGACGGCGTGGGCACTGCGCGCAGCCGCGGTATTTCGCCCCGCGCGGCCAGCGGGTGGCCGGGGGGCGGCCTACCTCGGCCCTACCTCGTGGCCACGGGGTAGGGCGGCTTGCCCCGCGTGCCCACCATCAGGTCGGGCACCACCGCCTCCACGTCGGGCAGCGCGCGCGCCGCGCGCTCGAGCTTGCTCGCCAGCGCCGCGTTCGGCACGCAGCCCTGCAGGTACACCCAGCGGCGCTGCACGGTCACCCAGACGCTGCCCTTGTCCACGCCCGGCACGGCCCGCAGCGCGGCGCGCACCTTGGGGGCCAGGGGCTTGTCGTAGCGGTAGGCGTTGCTGTCGGTGCACTTGCCGGCCAGCCAGCAGCTGGTGCCGCGCTCCAGCCGCGAGTGCGTCTGCAGGCGGCGCTCCTCGGCCGTGTAGAACGGCCCCTCGGGCACGGCGCAGGCCGGCAGGCCCGCGGCCACCTGGAAGAACGGGTCGTCGAACCAGTTCTGCTTGACGGGCTCGCGCGGTGCCGCAGCTTCCTGCGCCATGCCCGCCTGTGCGGCAAGCAGCAGGACGAGCAGGAGCGCAGGGCGGGCCATTACAAGGGGTGTTCGGTGTAGAAGCGCCCGCCGTGGAACAGCAGCGGCGAGGCGCCCGCGTCGTGCGTGCAGCGCTCCACCTCGCCCACGAAGATCACGTGGTCGCCTTCGTCGTAGCGGCTGCGGTTGAAGCACTCGAAGCTGGCCGCGGCCCCCGCCAGCACGGGCGCGCCGCCGATGCCTTCGGTGAAGGCCACATCGGCCCAGCGGTCGATGTTCTTGGTGGCGAAGCGCTCGGCCAGCGCCTTCTGGTTGGCCGCCAGGATGTTCACCGTGTAGTGCGAGCCGGCGCTCAGCGCGGGCATGGAGCCCGCGGCGCGCGCGAGGCTCCACAGCACCAGCGGCGGCGCGAGCGACACGGAGTTGAAGGAGTTGGCCGTGAGGCCGACCAGCGTGCCGTCGGCCGCGCGCGCGGTGACGATGGTGACGCCGGTCGCGAACGTGCCGAGCGCTTCACGAAACTCGTCGGGCGAAAAGGAGGGCGGCTGGGCCCGTCGGGGAGTGGTCACTGAAAAAGGCAGCAAGGGCTTGGAGGGCAGAGGGCCATTTTGGCTCAGCGACCCGGGGGCTGCTCGGCGGGGCTCATCGATCGGGCCGCAAGCCGGTGAAAAGGCAGTGGCCCCGCCACCTATCCGAAGAACCAGTAGCACACCGCCACGGCCGCCACCACGCCCGCCAGCTCGGCCAGCAGCGCGCAGGCCACCGCATGCCGCGCGCGCTGGATGCCGACCGCGCCGAAGTACACCGCCAGCACGTAGAAGGTGGTCTCGGTGCTGCCCTGGATGGTGGCGGCCACCAGCGCGGGGAAGCTGTCGACGCCCTGGCTCTTCATGGTCTCGATGAGCATCGCGCGCGCCGCGCTGCCCGAGAACGGCTTGACCAGCGCGGTGGGCATGGCGTCGACGAAGCGCGCGTCGAAGCCGCCCGCGCTCACCAGCCAGCGCAGGCCGTGAAGCACGAAGTCCAGCGCGCCCGACGCACGCAGCACGCCGATGGCGCACAGCATGGCGACCAGGTACGGCAGCAGGTTCTTCGCGATGTCGAAGCCTTCCTTCGCGCCTTCGACGAAGCACTCGTAGACCTTGATGCGCTTGAAAGCCCCCGCCAGCAGGAACCCCACGATCACGCCGAACAGCGTGAGGTTGCCCAGCAGCGACGACAGCGACGCGATGGCCGCCGCCGACAGGGTGCCCAGCAAGGCCATGAAGCCGCCCAGCAGCAGCGCGCCGGGCAGCAGGTAGGCCAGCACCACCGGGTCCCACAGCCGCAGGCGCTGCGCCAGCGCCACCGTGAGCAGCCCGACCAGCGTCGAGGCGCTGGTGGCCAGCAGGATCGGCAGGAACACCAGCGTCGGGTCGCCCGCGCCCTGTTGCGCGCGGTACATGAAGATGGTGACCGGAAGCAAGGTCAGCGACGAAGCGTTGAGCACCAGGAACAGGATCTGCGCGTTGGTGGCCGTCACCGGGTCGGGGTTGAGCCGCTGCAGCTCGCGCATGGCCTTCAGGCCGATGGGCGTGGCGGCGTTGTCCAGCCCCAGCGCGTTGGCCGCGAAGTTCATGGTGATGAGCCCGAGCGCCGGGTGCCCGGCGGGCACGCCCGGCATCAGGCGCCGGAAGAGCGGCCCCAGCAGCCGCGCGAGCCAGCCCACCAGCCCCGCCGCCTCGGCGATGCGCAGGAAACCGAGCCACAGCGTGAGCGTGCCGAACAGCAGCACCATCACCTCGACCGCCAGCCGCGCCATGGTGAACAGGCTCTCGACCAGCGCCGCGAACACGCCCGGGTCGCCCCCGACGAGCCACCGCGCGAGCGCCGCGAGCGCCGCCATCCCGAAGAAACCAAGCCACAAGCCGTTGAGCACGCTTCTTTTCCTTTTTTGCGGGCCGATCATAGGCCGCCATTCCGGGCCGCCGCGAGCTACAGTTCGGGCCATGCGCGCCGCCAACTTCCGCCGAACAGCCGCCCTGGCACTGGGCGCAGCCACCCTCTGGCTGGCCGGTTGCGCGAGCCTGCCGCCGCCCCGGCCGATGCCGGTGGTCACTGCGCTTTCCGCCACGGACGTGTCACAAACCGAACTGGCGCAGCTCGCGGCCAAGGGCACGCCGGGCGGCTCCACGGCGCTGTCGGGCTTCCGGCTGCTGCCGGAGGCGGCCTTCGCGTTCGATGCGCGCATCTCGCTCGCCCGCCACGCCGAGAAGTCGCTCGACGTGCAGTACTACCTGATACAGAAGGACGACGTCGGCCTGCTGTTCCTGAAGGAGCTGCGCGAGGCCGCCGCGCGCGGCGTGCGCGTGCGGCTGCTGGTGGACGACCTGTACACCGGCGGCGAAGACGAGGTGTTCAGCACGCTGTCGGCGTTCCCCAACATCGAGGTGCGCCTGTTCAACCCGCTGCCCTCGCGCGCCAGTTCGCTGTCGGCGCGGCTCCTGTTCTCTCTGACCGACTTCGGCCGCATCAACCACCGCATGCACAACAAGCTGCTGGTGGCCGACAACAGCTTCGCGGTGTCGGGCGGGCGGAACATCGCCAACGAGTACTTCATGCGCAGCACGGCGGCGAACTTCATCGACATGGACGTGCTGTCCAGCGGCCCGGTGGTGCGCCAGATGTCCGAGGGCTTCGACCGCTACTGGAACAGCGAGCACGTGCGCCCCATCGAGCAGGTCGCGCCGCAGCGCCTGCCGGTGGAGGAGGCGCAGAAGCGCTTCGACGCCATCGCGCGCACGGCCGTGCCCGACGTGGCCATGCACCAGCGCGACGTGCTCAACAGGCCGCCGGTGGGGCAGGAGCTCATCACCGGCAACGTGGGGCGCTACTGGGCGCCGTCCACGCTGTTCGTGGACTCGCCCGAGAAGATCACGCGCAAGCCCGACGCCGCCTACGAAGGCAGCGTGACCGAGGGCGCGCTGAATGTCATCAACTCGGCCAGGCGCGAAGTGAAGATCGGCTCGCCGTACTTCATTCCGGGCGCGCACGGCATGGCCATGATGAAGAAGGCCATCGAGGGCGGCGGGCGCATCACGGTGGTCACCAACTCGCTGGGCGCCACCGACGAGCCGCTGGCCTATGCGGGCTACGAGCGCTACCGCGCCGACATGCTGAAGATCGGCGTCACCATCTACGAGATCGCGCCCACGCTCACCGGCCGCTCGGGGCGCTTCGGCGACTTCGGCAAGTCGATCAGCCGGCTGCACGCCAAGCTCGCGGTGATCGACGACGACCGCTTCTTCGTGGGCTCGATGAACCTCGACCACCGCTCGGCCGCGGTCAACACCGAGATGGGCCTGGTCATCGACAGCCCGGAACTGGTGCAGGACTACGACAAGCTCATGGCCGGCGACCGCGTCAACCTCGGCTACCGGCTGCGCCTGGGTCCCGACGGGCGGCGCGTGCAGTGGCTGGAGTACGACGACGCCGGCGGCGACATCGTGCACGAGGACGAGCCGGGCGAGTTCCTCTGGCTGCGCTTCAAGAACTGGCTGCTGCTGCCCATCGTGGGCGAGGAACTGTTGTAGGCAGCCTACCGGCGGGCGCGCTTTGTCATCTCCGGAGGGGGTTAGTGCATTACATTTCCGGTAGAAATGTAAACTTTTGTCACTGCCCCTTGAGGCCCCTGGAGACTTCGACATGACCGTTCCCGTGCCGCGCGAGTCCATCTCTGCGCTTTCGCCGCTTTCCACCAGCCGCCGCCGCGCATTGACCGGGCTGGCCACCGCCGCGGCCGCCGCGGGGCTGGGGTTTCCGGCGTTCGCGCAGGCACGTTCGGTGCGCATCGGCGCGACCTTCGACAACAGCAGTGTCGAGAAGGCCAACGGGCAGGGGCTGTTCCAGGGTTCGAGCGCATTCTTCGCGGCGCTGAACAAGGCCGGCGGCATCAACGGCACCAAGGTCGAGCTCGTGATGGCCGACGACACCTTCAAGCCCGACGTGGCCAAGGCCAATGCGCTGGCCTTCGAGAAAGACAGCGCGGTGCTCGCGCTGCTGCATCCGCTGGGCACGCGCCAGACCTCGGAGGTGATGGACGCGGTGCCCGGCATGGCCGTGGTGGGCCCCAACACCGGCACCATCTCGCTGCGCAAGAAGAATTCGCCCAACACCTTCTGGGTGCGCGCCAACTACGACCAGGAAGTCGACAAGCTCGTGAGCACGGCCGCCGTGCTGGGCCAGACCCGCATCGGCCTCGTGCATTCGGAGGATCCGCTGGGCCAGTCGGTGCTGGCGGCCTTCAAGAACGCGCTGGCCAAGGCCAAGCTGGAGCCCGCGGTCATCGCGACCACGCCCAACACCACCAGCATGGAAGTGGGCCCCGCGGCCGCCGCCATCGCCAAGGCCAAGCCCCAGGTGGTGGTGGTCGGGCTGGCCGGCACGGCGCCGGTGTTCCTGAAGGCGCTGCGCGAGGCGGGCAACAGCAGCTCGGCCTACGGCCTGTCGATCACGGCCAGCGCGCTCGCGGCCATGGGCGACCTGGCCAAGGGCCTGGGCTTCGTGATCGTGGTGCCGTCGCCGTACTCGACCAAGTTCGAGATCGTGCGCCGCTACCAGGCCGACATGCTGGCCAGCGGCGTCAAGGAGTTCTCGCTGCCCAGCCTGGAGGGCTACATCGACGCCGCCGTGCTCGCCGAAGGCATGCGCCGCGCGGGCGGCACGCTCACGCGCGCGTCGGTGATGTCGGGGCTCGCGAGCATCGAGAACTTCGACCTCGGCGGCCTGAAGATCCACTACGGCCGCACCAACCGCGAAGGCGGGCAGTTCGTGGACGTGGCGGTGATCGGCAGCCGCGGGCAGATGCTGAGCTGAGCCGGTGCTCCCCCGGGGAGCGTCTGCGGATACCTTGGCAAGGGCCGCGCTCTGCGGCGGGGGTGCGCCGGTACAGTGCACGCCCATGGACCTCGACTTCCCGCTGTTCAACGGCCTCCTGCTTCTCGGCTTCGGGAGCTGTGCGGCGCTCGCCCTGGCGGCCTTCCTGTTGTGGCAGCGGGCCGTTTCGCGGGGCCGCATCGGCGCGCTGGGCGCGAGCCTCGGCCATGCCTTGTGCGTGGCCGCGGTGCCGCTCGGCGTGTGGTGGAGCATCCAGGCCTTCCTGGAGCACCTGCCGGCAGATCCGCCGTCGTTCTGGACGCACCTGGCGGACATCAGCGTGGCCTTCATCCTCTTCGCGTGCCTGTGGATGTCCTGGGCCGTGGCCTTCGTCGTCGCGTGCCTTGCCGCGTGGCGCTTCTCGGTCTGTGCGAAGCGGCTGGGGCGGCAACCCCGGGCCTGAGACGTGAGACCGAAGCCGTTTCAGCCGGCCACGCCCTCGGCCACGTCCGTGGTCGCGTCTTGCGCGATCCCCACGCCCAGCAGCCCTTCGAGCAGGCCCCGGTCCGCCGCGAGCGCCGCGCTCGGCCCGGCATGCACCACGGTGCCGCGTTCGAGCACGATGGCCTTGTGCGTCATCTCCAGCGCCAGCACCGGGTGCTGCTCCACCACCACCGAGGCCAGGCCTTCCGATTCGCACAGCCGGCGGATCGCCGCGGCCAGCTCCTCCACGATGATCGGCGCGAGGCCTTCCATCGGCTCGTCGAGCAGCAGCAGCCTGGGGTTGGTCATGAGCGCGCGGCCGATGGCCAGCATCTGCTGCTCGCCGCCCGAGAGCTGGTTGCCGTAGTTGCCGCGCCGCTCGCGCAGGCGCGGAAAGAACTGGTACACGCGCTGCAGGTTCCAGGCGCCGAAGCGCGCGATGACGGTGAGGTTCTCTTCGACGGTGAGCGAGGGGAACACCTCGCGCTCCTGCGGCACCCAGCCCAGCCCGGCGCGCACGCGCTGGTGCGAGGGCCAGCGCGTGATGTCCTCGCCCTGCCAGCGGATGGCGCCCTGCATCACGCGGGTGTTGCCCATGAGCGTCTCTAGCAGCGTCGTCTTGCCCACGCCGTTGCGCCCGAGGATGGCGAGGCTCTCGCCCTGCTGCAGCGAGAAGCCGAGGCGGTTGAGCACCACGGCGTTGCCGTAGCCGGCGGTGACGCCGTCGAAAACGAGTGCGGGCTTGGCGGTTTCAGCCATGGTGGTGCGAGCTTCCCAGGTAGACCTCGCGCACGCGCGGGTCGGCGCCGATCTCGGCGGGCGTGCCTTCGGTGAGGATGCGTCCGCCCACCAGCACCGAGATGCGGCGCGAGAAGCGGAAGACGAGTTTCATGTCGTGTTCGATGAACAGAACGCTGATGTCCTGCGGCAGCGCCGCGATGGCTTCGAAGAGTTCGCCGCTCTCGTCCTCCGGCACGCCGGCGGCCGGTTCGTCGAGCAGCAGGATGCGCGGCTTGGCCGCCAGCGCCAGCGCGATCTCCAGCAGGCGCTGCTTGCCGTAGGCCAGTTCGGCCACGGGCACGTCGGCCAGGCTGTCGAGCCGCAGCGTGCCCAGCAGCGCATGCGCCTCGTCGAACACCGCCGTGCAGCCCTTCAGCGGCCGCCACCAGGTGGCGCCCAGCCCTTCGCGCTCGCTGATGGCCAGCACCACCGACAGGAGCGGCGTGAGGCTGGGGAACAGCGTGTTGATCTGGAAGGTGCGCGCCAGCCCCATGCGCGCGCGCTTGTCGCTCGACAGGCGCGTGATGTCGCGATCGCCCATGTGGATGCTGCCGCTGGTGGGCTTGAACACGCCCGTGAGCAGGTTGATCAGCGTGGTCTTGCCCGCGCCGTTGGGGCCGATCAGCGCCTGCCGCGCGCCGGGTTCGAGCGACAGCCCGACCTCGCTCACGGCATGGAAGGCGCCGAAGTGGATGCCCAGGTTTCGCGTGCGCAGCGTGTGCGTGGTCGAGCCGCTCATCGCGCCTTGCCTCCCGTGCGAACCAGGCGCGAGAGCGCGCCCATGATGCCGCCGCGGCCCAGCATGACCGCCGCGATCAGGAAGATGCCGAGCCAGAACATCCAGTACTGCGGGTTCATGTCGGCGAACCAGTCGTGCACTAGCATGTAGACGATGGCGCCGATCACGCCGCCGTACAGGCGCCCGGTGCCGCCGAGCACCAGGATGATGAGCACCTCGGCCGAGCGGTTGAAGCCGATCGACTCGATGCCCACGAACTGCGTGGTCTGCGCCAGCAGCGCGCCCGCGACGCCGGCCACCGCGGCCGAGAAGGCGTAGGCCATGCGCAGGCGCGCTTCCACCGGCGAGCCGATGGCCAGCATGCGCTTGCGGCTGTCGTGGATGCCGCGCAGCGCCAGGCCGAAGGGCGAGCGCAGCACCAGCCGCACCAGCAGGAACATCGCGAGCACCACGCCGAACGCATAGCAGAAGGCGGTCTTGCCGTAGAGATCGAAGTCGAAGAAGCCCAGCACCGGTGCAATGACCACGCCCTGCAGGCCGTCGGTGCCGCCGGTGATGCCCGACAGGCGGTTGGCCACCTCGAACAGCAGCACGCACACGCCGATGGTGATCATCAGCCGCGTGAGGTCGGCGCCGCGCACCACCAGGTAGCTCAGCACGTAGCCCAGCACGCCGCACACCGCGAGCGCGAACAGCAGGCCGGTGAAGGGCTCGCTCCAGCCGTACTTGGCGAGCAGGCCGGCCGCATAGGCACCCGCGCCGAAGAAGGCCGCGTGGCCCACGGTGAGGATGCCCGCGTAGCCCAGCGCCATGTCGAGCGACACGGCGAACAGGCCGAAGATCATGACCTGGCTCATCAGCGTGAGCTTGTCGGGCAGCAGGAAGAAGCACGACGCCAGCGCGAGCCAGAAGGCGGCTTCCGCGATGCGCAGCTGCGCGGGGGAAACGGCCAGCGCTTTCATGCGAGCCCCTTCTTCGCGACGATGCCGTTGGGCCGCACGAGCAGCATGACGATCATGAAGACATAGATGAGAAAGGCGCCCGCCTCGGGCAGGTAGTACTTGCCGGCCACGTCGACGATGCCCACCAGCAGCGCCGCGATGAACGGCCCGGTGACGGTGCCCGCGCCGCCCACGCACACCACCATCAAGAAGTAGACGAGGTACTTGAGCGGGAACGACGGCTCCAGCCCCAGCATGCCCAGGCTCAGCGCGCCGCCCAGGCCGGCCAGGCCGCAGCCCAGCGAGAAGGTCAGGAAAAACAGGCGCTGCACGTGGATGCCGGTGCCGCCCGCCACGCGCTGGTTGTCCACCGCCGCGCGCACCATCGCGCCGTAGCGCGTCTTGCCCAGGCCCAGCAGCAGCGCAACCAGGACGGCCACGCCGCAGACGATCAGGAACAGGCGGTAGCGGCCCACCTCCAGGCCCAGCAGCGACACCTGGCCGTCGAGCGCCGGCGGCAGCGTGAAGGGCTGCATCGTCGGCCCGAAGAAGTAGGTGAAGGCCGCGATCGACACGAACACCACGCCGATCGACAGCAGCACCTGGTCCAGCGGGTGCGCGCGGTACAGCCGCCGGTAGAACGCGAACTCCAGCACCGCGCCCACCACGGCCGCCGCCACGAAGGCCGCCGCCAGCGACAGGCCGAAGCCCAGGCCGAAGTGGTTCATCAGCACGCTGGCCGCATAGCCGCCCACCATCGCGAAGCTGCCGTGCGCGAGGTTGACGAAGTTCATGAGCCCCATCGTGATGGACAGGCCCACGCCGATGAGGAACAGGAGCATGCCGTAGGCCACTCCATCGAAGATCACGATGCCCATGAATTTCCTGCTTGCTGCTTTCTGCGTGCTGGCTGGCGGACGGAAGGTGTCCCGGTTACTTGGCCGCGGCGGCTTCCTTCGCCGGGTCCTTCACGCGGTCGAACTTGTCGAACTCCACGTTCACCAGCTGGCCGTTCACGCGCTCGGTCTTGCGGATGTACACGGTCTGCACGATGTCGCGCGTGGCCGGGTCGATCTCGATGGGGCCGCGCGGGCTCTCGAAGCTCAGGCCCTTGAGCGCGTCCATGAACTTGTCGCCGGTGGTGTCGCCCTTGGTCTTGGCCAGCGCGAGGTCGATGGCGGCCATGGCGTCATAGGCGGTCACGGCGAAGTAGCTCGGGCGCAGCTTGGCGCCGTTGTCGGCCGCGAAGTCCTTCACGAACTTCTGGTTCTTGGCCGAGGGGTGAGCGAACGAGTAGTGGTGGCTGGTGACCAGGCCCAGCGCCACGTCGCCGGTGGCGTCGAGGTAGCTGTCGTCGGTGGCTTCGCCCGTGGCGTACAGCTTGATGCCGGCCTGCTCCATGCCGCGCTCCTTCCACACCTTCAGGAAGGCCGGCGGCATCACGCCCGAGGGGAAGAAGAAGAACACGGCCTGGGGCTTGGCGTCCTTGATGCGCTGCACGTAGGCCGAGAAGTCGGGGTTGTTCATGGGCGTGCGCACCTCGCCCGACACCTTGCCGCCGCCGGCGGTGAAGGTCTTCTTGAAGGCGGTTTCGGCGTCCACGCCCGAGGCGTAGTCGGCGACCACGGTGTAGGCGTCCTTGATGCCTTCCTTGAGCATGTAGCGCGCCATCGGGTCGGTGACCTGCTGCACGGTGAATGACAGGCGCGCCACATAAGGCGAGCTGGTGGTGATGGCCGAGGAGGCGGCGTTCATCACGATGGTCGGGATCTTCGCCTGCGTGGCGATGGCGCCCACGGCGTAGGCGTTGGGGCTGAAGTCCAGGCCGGTGAGCACGCTCACCTTGTCGCGCACGATGAGCTCCTGCGCGATGCGCTTGGCGGCGTCGGGCGCGGGGCCGGCGGTGTCCTTCTTGATGATCTCCACGGTGCGCCCGCCCACCTTGCCGCCGTGCTCCTTCAGGTACAGCGCGATGCCGGCGTCGAACTGGCGGCCGTAGTCGGCGTAGGGGCCGGAGTAGGTGGCGATGAGGCCGATGCGCAGCGGCTCGTCGGCGGCCTGGGCCGTGGCGCCCAGCAGGCCGAAGCCGGCCAGCAGCAGGGTCGAGAGAACGGTTCTCTTGGTCATCGTCGTCGTCATGGGAAAACGCCTTTCAGGTGGAATGAACGCGCCCCCTCGGGCGCTGCTGTCGTGTAACCGGATGTGCAACGCGGGCGATGATGCCCGAGCCGCGCTTCAAACCTGGGTATCGGGCACGTGCACCGTGAGGCCATCGAAGGCCGCGGTGACCGTGAGCTGGCAGCTCAGCCGGCTGCCGGGCCGGCGCTCGGACGCCACGGCCTCGAGCAGCGCGCTCTCCATGTCGTCGGGCGGCGGCAGCAGGCCGATGAAGGCGTCGTCCACGTAGACGTGGCAGGTGGCGCAGGAGCAGCAGCCGCCGCACTCGGCGTCGATGCCGCGCACGTTGCCGCGGATGGCGGTCTCCATCACGCTGGCGCCGACCTTGGCGTCGACCTCGCGCGTGGTGCCGTCCTTGAGGATGTAGTGGATCGTGGGCATTCTTGTGGAGGCTCGTTCAGAACATGTCGAAGTACTCGCGGTGTTCCCACTCGCTGACTTCGAGGTTGAAGCGGGCGATTTCCGCTTCCTTGATGTGGCAGAGGTAGTCGACGAAGGTCTTGCCCATCTGCGTGTTGAGCATCTCGTCGCGGCGCAGGCAGGCCAGCGCATCGCCGAGCGAGCGGGGCAGTTGCTCGGCCGGCGTTTCGTACGGCGCATCGGCGGAAGGGCCCGGGTCGGTCCGGTTCCCGATGCCGTCGAGGCCGGAGAACAGCTGCGACGCGAGGTACAGGTACGGGTTGGCCGTCGGCTCGCCCACGCGGTTCTCGATGCGCGAGGCGTTCTGCCCCACGCCGCCGAGCACGCGCAGCATCGCGCCGCGGTTGTCCTTGGCCCAGATCGCGCGGTCGGGCGCCAGCGAGAACGGGCGGTAGCGGCGGTAGCCGTTGATGGTCGGGCTCGCGAGCGCCGCGGCGCCGCAGGCGTGCGCCTTCAGGCCGCCGAGGTAGTGCATGCCGATCTCGCTCAGGTGCTGGCCCTCGGCCTCGGGCATGAACGCGTTCACGCCGTCGCTCTTGCGGCGCAGCGACTGGTGCAGATGCCAGCCGCTGGACATCACGTTGGGGATCTTCGGGCGGCACATGAAGGTGGCGTGCAGGCCGGCGCGCTGGCAGATCTGCTTGATGGCGCTGCGCAGCAGCACCATGGTGTCGGCGGGCGTCACGCCGGCGGTGGGGCCGAAGGTCAGCTCGAACTGGCTCGGGCCGAACTCGATTTCCAGCGAGCGCAGCGGCAGGCCCAGCGCAATCAGCTGCGAGCGCAGCAGCTCCATCAGCGTGTCGACGCGGTCGTAGCGCAGCTCGGTCAGGTACTGGTGGCCGTGCGACAGCAGCGACACGCGCGGCGGCTCGCCGGGCTGGCCCGAGTCGGCCAGGCCCATGCGCGCGTCTTCCAGCTTGAAGACGTGGAACTCCACCTCCAGGCCGGCGATGAAGTCCAGCCCCAGCGCGTCGAGCTGGCGCACCGCGCGCTGCAGGATCTGCCGGGTGGCGAAGGGGCAGGGCTTGCCGTCGGCCATGTAGGCGTCGCACAGCACCCAGCCGGTGCGCGGCGACCACGGCAGCACCTTGAAGGTGGCGGGGTCGGCCACGATGGTGAAGTCGGCGCCGCCCTGCAGGCCTTCGATGGCGAAGCCGCCGTTGGCGCTGAACACCGGGAACACGGTCTTGTGCGAGGTGTCCTTGGCCAGCAGGGTGGAGGTGAGGTTCACGCCCTCCCACAGGGCCGAGCGCGCCTCGGTGGCGACCAGCGTCTTGCCGCGCAGGATGCCGTGCTGGTCGGGCCAGGCGAAGCGGACGAGGTCGACCTCGCCGCTGTCGATGCGGCGCACCAGTTCCCTGGCCTGCGCGTGCTGGTCGTCGGACCACAGACCGAAGCGGTCGACGAATGTGTGGCTCTTGGTGCTCATGGCGTGCGTGCGGTGAGCGGGGCTCAGGCGGCGAGCCGTGCCGAGGCCCAGTCGGACTTCAGGCGGCGCGCGCGGTCGGCCTCCTGCCAGTAGGTCTCGGTGGCGGCCTCGTCGCTGACGTGGCCGATGCCGTCGATGGACGGCGGCCCGGTCATGGCGCTGGCCTGCGCGGCGTCGATGAGCATCGGCGCGGTCTCGCCGGCCAGGGTGGCCTCGATGGCCTTCACCAGCACGCGGCGGTAGGCGATGATGCCCTTGTCGGTGCTGCCCAGGTGCTCGCGCGTGCGGTCTTGAATGGCGCCCTGCGACTCCACCGCCCACTGGTCGTGCACGTTGATGTCGTCGCCCATGCCGGTGTAGGTCTCGGTCAGCTGCTCCTCGATGCTGAAGCCGTAGTTGTTGCGCTTGTTCTTGCGCGAGGTGTAGTCGGGCAGCTCGTAGAGCTTCAGGCGCTGGTCGCGCATCTGCTGCTTGTCGACCGGGCCGGTGAAGCTGGTGAAGACGGCGTACCAGTAGCAGTGCGTGTCGTCCACCGGCACGTGCCACTGCGAGATGGTCATCTCCGCGCTCATCGGGATCACGAAGGCCTGCGGGAACACCACGTTGGTCACGCGCACGTGGGTGGTGTCTTCGCTCAGCTTGCGCAGCGCCTTCAGGCGAAAGCCGTAGTCGGTGGGCTCCACGCTGATGTCGGGGCGGTCGTACTCGCGCAGCACCTTGGTGATGGGCATGTCGGAGTCGGCGGAGGCGCCGCGGAACTGCTTGCCGTAGCTTTCCGAGGTGTCCGCGTCCTCGAAGAAGCGGTGCAGGTACGAGGCGTGCGCGGGGTCGATGCCCACCTCGAGCGCCTGCAGCCAGTTGCACTCGAACAGGCCCTTGAAGGCGAAGGTGTGGCTGTCGGGCGCGACGAAGCAGTCGAAGTCCGCAAAGGCCGGGGGCTCGCCCTCGCCGATGTACGCGAAGACCACGCCGGCTTTCTCGACCACCGGATAGGCCGACTGCTTGATGCGGCTGCACAGCTTGCTGGTGGCGGGCTCGGCCGGGGTTTCGAGGCAGTTGCCCTTGGCGTCGAAGAGCCAGCCGTGGAAGGCGCAGCGGATGCCGCCGTTTTCGAGCCGGCCGAAGGCCAGGTCGGCGCCGCGGTGCGGGCAGTCGCGGTCGAGCATGCCGAGCTGGCCGCTCTCGTCACGGAACAGGACGAAGTCCTGCCCCATGAGCTTCACCGGCTTGACCGGGCGCGGGCCCGCCAGCTCGTCGGCCAGGGCCACCGGCTGCCAGTAGCGGCGCAGCAGCTTGCCTGCGGGCGCGCCGGGTCCGACGCGGGTGAGGAAATCGTTCTGCTCTGCGCTGATCATCGTGCGGGCTCCATCGTGGGTGCTGTGGAAAGAGGCTTGCATCCATTGCATGCAACTGTATGCATTGTCTTGGTGATCCTCGATCCAGGTCAAACTTTCATCGGCCAATCTGCCCCGAAATGGGGCTTGCAACGCCTTTTATCAGGGTAAATGCTGACTGTGACGTGTGTTTTTCACACTTGCTTGCATCAAGTGCATGCAACAACCGAGCCAGCCTAAATTGGCTGCGTGCAATGCCGGGCGCGTCTCCTAAAATCGCCCGATGGACTCCCAACAATCCCGCGTGCTCGTGCAACTGCGCGACCTGATCCTCAAGGGCGAATTCGTGCCTGGAGAGCGGCTGGCCGAGATCCCGCTCGCCGAGAAGCTCGACGCCTCGCGCACCCCGGTGCGGCTGGCCCTGACCAGCCTGGAGCACGAAGGCCTGATCGAGCAATCGCCCAGCGGCGGCTACCAGATGCGCCGCTTCACCTCGCAGGAGGTGGCCGACGCGATTCGCGTGCGTGGCGTGATCGAAGGCTTCGCGGCGCGCCTGCTGGCCGAGGACGGTGCGTCGCGCCAACTGCTGCGCGACCTGAAGGAGTGCCTGGACGACGGCGACCGCGCCGTGAACAAGCCCAGCATGGAAATCGACGACTACGCGGCGTACGTCGAGATGAACGACCGCTTTCACAAGCTGATCGTCGACGGCTGCGGCAACCTGGCGCTCAAGCGCGTGATGGACATGCTGGGCGGCCAGCCCTTCGCCGCGCCCAGCGCGATGCTGCCGATGCAGTCGTCGATGGAAGAGGGCCAGCAGTGGATGCGCCAGGCGCACCGCACGCACCATGCGATGGTGCAGGCCATCGAGCGCGGGCAGGGCTCGCGGGCGCAGGCGCTGGGCGAGGAGCACGTCGAGATCGCACGCATGAACCTCGACTACGCGCTGGAGCGGCCCGAACTCGCGGCCGAACTGATGCCCGGCATCCGGCTGGTGTCGAAGAGCCGGGCGAGCTGATCGCCACGAGCAGCCGGGACGAACTCGGCGGTCTGTAAAAGACTGGCCGGTATTTCGGTGTTCACGTCGTCTGGTTGGCGACGCCCGAGACTAGAATTTCCGCATGAGTGCCACTGCCCCCGCCAAGACCTCGTTCAAGGAACAGATGCTGCAGGCCCGCGAAGAGGCCATCGTGCAGACCGCGAACCGCCTGCTCGCCGAGAAGGGCTTCGAGTCGATGACGGTGGACGAAGTGGCCGCCGCCGTCGGCATCGCCAAGGCCAGCCTCTACAAGCACTTTCCCAGCAAGGAAGACCTGGCCGCCGCGGCCATGGTGCGCATCATGCAGCGCACCCTCGACTTCCTGGCCTCGGTGCCGGCGCAGGACAAGCCCGTCGACAAGCTGCGCGCCGTGGTGCGCTGGGCCATGCAGGTGCAGCTGGCCGGCGAGATGCCGTCGCTGCCGCACCAGAACTCCACCCTGCGCGCCACGCTGATGAACAACCGCGGCTACCTCGACCGCCTGGTGACCATCAGCGACCAGCTCGGCGGCTGGATCCAGGCGGCGCAGGCCGACGGCTCGCTCGACCCGAAGCTGCCGGCCATCGCCGTGCTCTACACCTTGTTCGCGCGCGCCTGCGATCCGGTGCTGGGTTTCCTGAAGGCCGGCGGGCTGCAGACGGACGAGCAGATCGTCGAGCTGGTGCTCGCGACCTGCTTCGAAGGCATTGCCGCGCGCTGAGCGGCTTGCGCCCGCGCCTCAGCTGCTGAGCGCGCGCCGCGGCGTCACCACCGCTTCCACCGCCGCGCCCACGGCCAGCAGGCGGTGGTCGGTGTTGCCGATGCTGGCCACCATCAGCCCGACCGGCGCCGTGCCCGCGTCGTGGCAGGGCACCGAGAGCGCACAGCCGTCGAACAGGTTCACCACCGAGGGGTTGCGCAGCATGCGGGCGTTGATGCGGTAGTACGTGTCGTCGTCCTTCACCACCTCGGCGATGGGCGGCGCGGTGTCGGGCGTGGTGGGCATCAGCATCGCGTCGTAGCCGGCGGCCGCGGTGTTGATCGAGCGGATGAACTGGCGGCGCAGCGCCAGCAGCTGCAGGTAGTCGGGCGCGCTGATGGTCTCGCCGGTCTTGATGCGGGCGAGCACGCGCGGGTCGTATCGGGCGGCGCCGTTCTTGATGAAGTCGCGGTGCCAGGTGAAGGCTTCGGCCGCGGTGATCATGCCGCGCGGGTTGATGGTCGGCGCCTTCGCGAACTCCGCCATCGGCAGCTCGGTGACCGTGGCGCCCGCCGCCGAGAGCTTGGCCAGGGCCGACGCGAAGGCCGCGGCCACCGCCGGCGACAGGTCGTCCTGGAAGAAGGTCTTGGGCACCGCGAAGCGCAGGCCCCGCAGCGGCAGCACGCGCAAGGGGCGCGGCAGCTCGGCGGCCAGCACGGCGTCGAGCAGGGCGCAGTCTTCGACCGTCCATGCCATCGGGCCGGCGGAGTCGAACGAGGTCGACAGCGGCATCACGCCGTCCAGCGGCACGCGCCGCTGCGTCGGCTTGAAGCCCACCAGCCCGTTGAGCGCGGCCGGAATGCGCAGCGAGCCACCGGTGTCGGTGCCGATGGCGCCGGCCGCCATGCCGTCGGCCACCGAGATCGCGCCGCCCGAGGTGGAGCCGCCCGGGATGCGGCCGGTGGCGCGGTCGAAGACGTTCTTCGGCGTGCCGTAGTGCGGGTTGACGCCCAGCCCGGTGTAGGCGAACTCGACCGTGTTGGTGCGCCCGACGATGATCGCGCCGGCCCGGCGCAGCCGCTCGACCACGATGGCGTCGCGCGCCGCGGGCGGCTGGCCGGCCAGCACGACCGAGCCGCCGAGCGTGGTGATGCCGGTTTCGTCGAACAGGTCTTTCAGCGAAATCGGGATGCCGGCGATCGGCGAAGCGGCGGGGCGGCCGGCCTTGCGTTCGGCGTCCAGCCGCGCGGCGGTGCTTCGGGCCGTGTCGGCGTGCACGCGGATGAAGCTGCGCGCGCCTTCGCCCGCGGGGTTCTGGATGGCGGCCAGTGCTTCTTCCACCAGCTGGCTGCTGGTGAGCGTGCCGGCGGCGAGGCGGCGCGCCATCTCGGCCATCGACAGCTGGCCCATGGCCTTGCCGGTGCTTGTACCTGTGCCCATCCCCGTGCCGTCCCCCGGACCCTGGGCGAACGCCCGCGAGCAGATGCCGAGCAGGCCGGTGGCCGCGGCGGCGCCCGCGGTCTGTTTCAGGAAGGTGCGTCGTTGTTCTTGCTGTTGCGTCATGGCGCTCTCTCCTCCATCGGTGAGATGGTCTCGAACCAGTCTACACAGCGGTCGCGGCGCGCACGTTGCCGGCCGTTACGGTGTTACCGGGCGTGGCGCCGTCGGTTCAGCGCACGTCGATCAGCAAGTGGGGCTTGAAGCCTTCCTGCTCGCCGTTTCGCGCATAGCCCAGCGGGTTGGCCACGACGCGGCAGCCGTTCTTCACGTAGTCGGACGGGCAGTGCAGGTGGCCGTGCAGCCACAGCCTGGCGTGGGGCAGCAGCTCGTCGAGCGCATTGCAGAAGCCGGCCGTGCCGGGCGTCAGGCCGTAGCGCGGATCGCCGCTGTCGAGGCTGGGCGCGAAGTGGGTGATGGCCACCGTGGTGCCGTCGAAAGGTTCGGCCAGCGCCTGCGCGAGCCAGCCTTGGCAGGCCAGTCCCTGCTCGCGAAGCTGTTCGGCGAGGAAGAGCTTGCCGTTACGCATGGTGGCTGCTTTTTCAAGGTAGAAATCGGCTGCGCGCATCGCCTTGCCGCGTTTCTTCAGCGCCTCGCCCAGGCTGTCGGTGGGTTCGGCCAGCGCGTCGAAGTCGGCCCAGAGCGTGGTGCCGACGAAGCGGATGCCCCCGATGACGCGGGTTTCGCGCTCGAGCCAGAGGATGTCGAGCTCCTCGCAGAGGGAGCGCAGGCGGTCGTGGGTCTCGTCGAAGTCGAGGTTGTCGTACTCGTGGTTGCCCGGCACGTAGATCACCGGGGTCGGCCAGCCGTTGCGCGGCGAGAAGCGGCCCAGGCCGAAGTCGGTCTCGGTCAGCCGGGAGCGTTGCTGGTAGGAGCCGATGTCGCCCGCCAGGATCAGCATGTCGGCGCCCGGGACGGGCTCGGCATGGAAGCGGGGATGGGACTCCAGGTGCAGGTCGGACAGCAGTTGCAGCTTCATCGTCGGGGCAGTCTAGGTGAATTGCCCCATGCATGAAGTGCATAAGGTTGAGCTTGTTTTACTAGGGATAACCCTTATTCTTGAAACATCAACCACTCAGAGCACGGCCACAAGCCGCGCAACACCATGTTCAGCCTCATCGCCCAAGTGGCCCGTTTCTTCCGTTCCTCGACCGCCACCGCCCCGGCCAGCCATGCCGCCGCGCTGATGGAAAGCGCCGACATGCGCGCCGGCCGCGGTGCGCACCACGCGCAGGAACTGCGCGCAGCTGCCAGCGCCTGGCTCAGCGTCGTCCGCTGATCCACCTTTCGGTCAATCGGGCACCTTCTGCCCGAGGACCGAGCCGGCGAAAGCCGCGGCTGCGGAGCGCAACAGCGCCGTGCGCAGCCACTCATGTGCGTGCCCATGCTGGGCGCGCCGGTGCCAGATGGCATCCACGTGCACCGGCGGCTGGTCGAACGGCAGGTCGCGCAGCACCAACTGGTCGTCGATGCCGGTCACGGTCACGAAGTGGCGCGGCAGCACGGTCAGCAGGTCCGAGTTGGCCACCACCCGACCCGCCGTGAAGAACTGATTCACCGTCACCACGATGCGCCGCTCGCGCCCCATGGCGCCCAGCGTCTGGTCGATGAAGCCGTAGGGCCGTCCCGAAAAACTCACCAGCAGGTGCCGCGCCGCGCAGTAGTCGTCCAGCGTGAGGGGCGCCTTGGCCAGCGGGTGGTCCCGCCGCATCACGCATACATATTGACCCAGGTAGAGCCGCTGGGTCTCGAACGCCACCCCCACGCCGGACTGCCCGCGCGCGGCGAGGCTGGCGATCACCGCCGGGAAATAGCCGATGGCCATGTCCACCTCTTCCAGCTCGAGCATGCGGCGGGGGTCGCGCGTGGTCAGCGGCAGCACGCGCAGCGAGATGGCGGGCGCCTCGGTTTCGGCGATCTGCACCAGCCCGGGAATGAGCTCGGCGGCCGTGGCATCGGCCATGGCCAGCAGGAAGGTGGTGTCGGCCGTGCCGGCGTCGAATTCACCAGGCGCCAGGGTGTGCTGCAGCTGGCGAAGGGCGTCGCGCACGGTCGGCCACAGAGCCAGGGCACGGGGCGTGGGCTCCACCCCGGCGCCCGAGCGCTTCACCAGTTCGTCTCCCAGCACCTCGCGCAGGCGGCGCAGCGCATTGCTCACGGCCGGCTGCGTGATCGACAGGTTGCGGGCGGCGCGTGTGAGATTGCGCTCTGCCATCACCTCGTCGAAGACGCGGAGCAGGTTGAGATCAAGCGTGCGAAAGTTGACGTCCATCAGTGATGTGAATGATAAACATCAGAAAGATAAAGTAGAAACGCACTAGGGTAAGCCCTAATATCACTGCATCGGCCTTGTTCGCCACCACTGATTACCACCGTTCCTCAGGAGGGACACATCATGACCAGCTTCGTTCACGTTGACCAACCTACCGTCCACCCCGGCGTCCGTCGCGCCGAAGTCCTGTTCGGCCAGATCCAGGCCGCACGCGCCGGCGCCAATGGCGCCCGCCCGCTGATCGCCCTGCTGATCATCGCCATTGCCGCAGCCGTGCTGGTGGTGACCGACTCGCTCGTTTCCAACTGGAACGAAGGCGGCCTGCTCGCCGTGTGGACCGTGTTCTGCCTCGCCGCGATCGCCTTGTTCGCACTGTTTGCCGGCTCGGTCCGCGAAAGCAGCATCGGCGCTGCCTTGCGCGCTGCTTCCCAACGCCGTGCAGCTGCACGTGCCGACGCCCGTTTCCTGGCGACCGCTCAGAGCGACCCGCGCGTGATGCAGGAACTGCAAGCCGCCATGTGGCGCCAGCAGGAGCAAGGCACCGTGAACGCCGCCGACGTCGCCAAGATCGACGGCCTGGCCCGCATGAGCGCCCGTTCGCAGGAAGTGCGCATGCCCACGCTGTACGAAGCAATGCGCCGCATGAACAGCTCGCGCTACTATTAATAAGCAAGCGACCTGCTGGAATCAAAAGCCGCCTTTGGGCGGCTTTTTTATTGCCGGTTCCAGTGAACGGAAGTGAGAAGGCTTGATGTGGCGCTCTTCTATTAGTAGTACCAGGTGCTCGCCAGGGAAACAGCTTGCTTCTATTGAGGAGAGCAACGGCTTGGAACGATAAAAAGTTTGCTGTTCGTTGACCGAAGTGTCGAAAACTGTGCATAATCGAGGGCTCGGCTGACAGCGCATCGCAAGATGTTGCAGCGATCAGGCTCTTCGGGGCGGGCTCTTAGGAGTTGATTGAGTGGGTTGAGAAAAAGGTCTTCGAAAGTTGACGTTGTTTGAAAAAACAGTGCATAATCGAAGGCTCCGCTGAAAAG
>NZ_FOLP01000059.1 GCF_900112425.1 Variovorax sp. OK212
CCCAGCACCTACCTGCCCACCATCGCCGTCATGAGCCTGCTCACGCTGTGCGGCACGGTGGCCATCCTGTCGTTCACGGCCTGGTCGCGCTGGATGAAGCCGGTGTGGTTCGCCGTGGTGGTGCTGGCCGCCGTGGTGCAGCACTACATGCTCGAGTACCGCGTGGTCATGGACCCGACCATGATCGCCAACGCGATGCAGACCGACCCCAACGAGGCGCGCGACCTGATGAGCTGGCGCATGGCCTTCAACGTGCTGGTCGTCGCGCTGCCGGCGGGCTGGGCGCTGTGGCGGGTGCGCATCGAGCCGATGCGCTTCCTGTCCAAGCTCTGGCGCAATGCCGCGCTGCTGCTGCTGGCCGTGGCCGTGGCGCTGGGGGCCGCCGTGTCCATGAACCGGGAGCTGGCGCCGCTGATGCGCAACAACGTGCACCTGCGCTACATGATGAACCCCATCGCGACGCTGTACTCCACGGGCTCGCTGTTCATCAAGCCGCTGTTCAAGCGCAGCGGCAAGCTCATCTCCATCACCGCCGGCACCGCGCTGGGCACGAGCTACGCGGCGCAGGCCAAGCCGCCGCTGTTCGTGCTGGTGGTGGGCGAGACGGCGCGCGCCGACCACTTCGCGCTGAACGGCTACGCCCGCGACACCACGCCCGAGCTCGCCAGGCGCGGCGTGCTGAGCTACCGCGACGTGCACTCCTGCGGCACCAACACGCTGGCCTCGGTGCCGTGCATGTTCTCGCCGCTGGGCAAGCAGGGCTACGAGTCGCGCAACGACGACTACGAGACCCTGGTCGACGTGCTGCAGGCCGCCGGGCTGGCCGTGTTCTGGCTCGACAACCAGGCCGGCTGCAAGGGCGTGTGCGCGCGCATTCCGAATGCATCGGCCTTCGACGGGCTCGACGCGGCCACCAAGAAGGCGCTGTGCGACGGCGACGAGTGCCTGGACGACGTGATGCTCAAGGGCCTGGACGAGCGCATTGCCGCGCTGCCGGCCGAGCGCCGCGCCAAGGGCGTGGTGCTGGTCATGCACCAGATGGGCAGCCATGGGCCGGCCTACTACAAGCGCTCCGCGCCCGACGTGAAGCGCTTCCAGCCCGAGTGCAAGACCAATGCGCTGGCCGAGTGCGGCCATGCCGAGCTGCTCAACGTGTACGACAACTCGATCGTGCAGACCGACCGCTTCCTGGGCCAGACCATCGACTGGCTCAAGGCCCAGTCCAAGAGCTACGACCCGGCGCTGCTGTACGTGAGCGACCATGGCGAGTCGCTCGGCGAGTACGGGTTGTTCCTGCACGGCGTGCCGTACAGCTTCGCGCCCGAGGCGCAGAAGCACGTGCCCATGGTCACGTGGTTCAGCGACGGCATGAACGCGCGGCGCAAGCTCTCGCGCTCGTGCATGGAGGCGGGGCTGGACGCACCGCTCACGCACGACAACCTGTACCACACGGTGCTGGGCGTGATGGACGTGACCACGCCCACCTACAAGCCCGCGCTGGACGCGCTGGCCGCCTGCCGTGCAAAG
>NZ_FOLP01000045.1 GCF_900112425.1 Variovorax sp. OK212
GCGTCACCGCGTCGTAGCCGCGCAGCTCCTGCACCTTCTGGATGTCGATGCCGTATTCCTCTTCGCCCAGCTTGAAGGTCACGACCTCCAGGCGGTTGGCACCGGCGGCCGCGGACGGCGCCGAGGCGGCTTGTTTCATGGGGTCTTTGGCCTTGTTGAGCATGGGTTCTTCTCCGGTTTGAATCTGGTGTGTGTTGCTTTGGGGTGTTCGGTGGTTCAGGCCACTTCGGCGACGGCTTCCGCGCGGAACACGCGCACGGCCTTCACCAGGCCGTCGGCCTGCTCCTGCAGCAGCTGTGCCGTGGCCGAGGCTTCCTCGACCAGCGCGGCGTTCTGCTGCGTGACCTGGTCCATCTGCGAGATGGCCTGGTTGATCTGCTCGATGCCGGAGGTCTGCTCCTGGCTGGCGGTGGTGATCTCGCCCATGATGTCGGTCACCCGGCGCACGCTGCCGACGATCTCTTGCATCGTGCGGCCGGCTTCCGCGACCTGCTTGCTGCCTTCCTCGACCTTCTCGACCGAGTCGCCGATCAGCGTCTTGATTTCCTTGGCGGCCGATGCCGAGCGCTGCGCGAGGCTTCGAACCTCGGAGGCGACCACCGCGAAGCCCTTGCCCTGCTCGCCGGCGCGCGCGGCTTCCACCGCGGCGTTCAGCGCCAGGATGTTGGTCTGGAACGCGATGCCGTCGATCACGCCGATGATGTCCACGATCTTTTTCGACGACGCGTTGATCGAGCCCATGGTGTCCACCACCTGCGAGACCACGTTGCCGCCCTTCACCGCGACTTCGGACGCCGACACGGCCAGCTGGTTGGCCTGGCGCGCGTTGTCCGCGTTCTGCTTCACGGTGGAGGTGAGTTCCTCCATTGACGCCGCCGTCTGCTCGAGCGAGCTGGCCTGCTGCTCGGTGCGCGAAGACAGGTCTTCGTTGCCCGAGGCGATCTGGCTGGAGGCCGACATCACGCCCGCCACGTTCTCGCCCACGTCCGCGACGATGGCGAAGAGGTTGGCGCTCATCTGGTTGAGCGCGCGCAGCAG
The DNA here is from genome assembly GCF_900112425.1 of Variovorax sp. OK212. Classification (GTDB taxonomy): domain Bacteria; phylum Pseudomonadota; class Gammaproteobacteria; order Burkholderiales; family Burkholderiaceae_C; genus Variovorax. The sequence goes on from NZ_FOLP01000045.1 coordinate 1,039, forward strand.
GCCGGTGATCTCGTCGCCGGGCCGCACTTCGAAGCGCGCCAGGTCGCCGCCGGCAATGGCGCGCGCCACGTGCACCGCCTCGTCGAGCGGGCGGAACACCGTGCGGCCGAGGAACTGGCCGAAGCCGAGCCATGCGAGCGCGGAGGCCACGCCGCCCAGTGCCAGCGTGGCGGGCAGCCAGCTGTGCAGGCCGCCCGACGCCGCCATGCGCGACGCCTCGAGCCAGCCCGCCGCGCCCAGCGACATCGACAGCAGCGCCGCCACGGCCGTGGCGGCCGACACGCGGCGGCGCACGTGGATGCGGCGCAGCCGCGCGAGCGGGTTGCCCCAGCCGTGCTGCACCACTTCGCCCTGCGCCAGCGTGATGTCCTTCGCCCGGCCTTCGCGGATGCGGGTGTACAGCGCGTCGGCCGCCTGCACCGCCGCACGCTCCGGGCGGCTACGCACCGACATGTAGCCCTGCACGCGGCCGTTGCGGCGGATCGGCGTCACGTTGGCCAGCACCCAGTAGAAGTCGCCGTTGTTGCGGCGGTTCTTGATGATGCCGGTCCACGGCAGGCCCTGGCCCAGCGTTTCCCAGAGGTCGGCGAAGGCCTCGGCCGGCACGTCGGGGTGGCGCACGATGTTGTGGGCCTTGCCCATGAGCTCGGTCGCGGCAAAGCCGCTGGCCTCGACGAAAGCCGGGTTGACGTAGGTGATACGGCCCTTGAGGTCGGTGCGGGACACGAGGGCGACGTCGCGGGAGAGTTCGTATTCGACGCCGGTGATGGGCAAATTGACGCGCATGGTCGGAGCTGTTTCTCTTTCAGTTCAGGGCAAGCTGGGTGTTGGCCAGGCGGAACACGCCGACCACTTCGGACAGGCTGCCCGCCTGCTCCTGCAGGGATTGCGCGGCGGCCGAAGCTTCTTCGACCAATGCCGCGTTCTGTTGGGTGACCTGGTCCATCTGCGTGATGGCCTGGTTGATCTGTTCGATGCCCGAGGTCTGCTCCTGGCTCGCCGCGGTGATCTCGCCCATGATGTCGGTCACGCGCTTCACGCTGCCGACGATCTCTTCCATGGTGCGGCCGGCTTCCGCGACCTGCTTGCTGCCTTCGGCGACCTTCTCGACGGAGTCGCCGATCAGGGTCTTGATTTCCTTGGCGGCCGCGGCCGAGCGCTGCGCCAGGCTGCGCACTTCCGACGCGACCACGGCGAAACCGCGGCCCTGTTCACCGGCGCGTGCCGCTTCCACTGCCGCGTTCAGCGCCAGGATGTTGGTCTGGAACGCGATGCCGTCGATCACGCCGATGATGTCGACGATCTTCTTGGACGATGCATTGATCGAGCCCATGGTGTCGACCACCTGCGACACGACCGTGCCGCCCTTGACGGCGACTTCCGAGGCCGACACGGCCAGCTGGTTGGCCTGGCGTGCGTTGTCCGCGTTCTGCTTCACGGTGGAGGTCAGCTCTTCCATCGAAGCAGCGGTTTCCTCCAGCGAGCTCGCCTGCTCTTCGGTGCGCGAAGACAGGTCCTGGTTGCCCGCGGCGATCTGGCCCGAGGCCGTGGCAATGGTGTCGCTCGAGTCCTTGATCTTCCCGACGATGGAGGTCAGCTGCGCCTGCATCTGCTTGATGGAATGCAGCAGGCTGCCGTCGTGCGCCGTGTCGGCGTCGACGGCCAGCGTCAGGTCGCCGCTGGCGATGCGGCTGACCACGTCGGCCGCATACGAGGGCTCGCCGCCCAGCTGACGGCCCAGCAGCCGCGCGATCACCACGCCCAGACCGACGCTGACCGCGATGCCGGCCAGTGCCAGCACCACCATGATCAAGCGCGACGTCTGGTATGTTTCCTCCGCATGCTCGGCGCTGCCGCGCGCCAGATCCTTGCTGTGCGCCACCATGCTCTTGAGCACGTCCTCGAGCGAGCGCGACTCCTTCAGCAGGCGGGTGCTGTCCTCGCTCACCTGGTTCTCGAACTGCGAGCTGTCCAGCGGCTGCTTGTTGACCAGCGTGACGAAGTCGCCCATGCTTTTCTGCAGCGGGCCGACCAGCGCCTCGTACTGGTCATGCAGCTTCTTGCCCTCCTCGGTCTCGCCGAAGAAGGACTTCACCTCGGAGCCGCGCGCCGCCAGGCTCTCCATGGCGGCCTTGAGCTCGTTGGCGCCCGCGTTGCGCTCGCCGCGCGTGCCGGCCGACAGCAGCGTGACCTGCGCACGGCTTGCGTACAGCAGGCTGATGTTGGCTTCCTGCACGGCTTGCAGCGCGCGCAGTTCGTTCGCATACAGGCGCTCCGTCGACGCGCTGATGCGACCCATGTGATAGATACCGAGCGCGCTGACTGCTGCGCCGATGGCCGCGACCACGAGGAATCCGAGGATCAGTCGGACGGTGACGCGAAGCTTCTGGAACCACTGCATTTTTCTTCTTTCTGGTTGGTTGTAGGGGCTGTGACAGCGCTTGTCTTCAGGCCCGCGCCGCGGCGCCCCGCTCCAGGCGGAACACGTTGACGACCTGCGACAGGCTGCCCGCCTGTTCCTGCAGCGACTGCGCGGCGGCCGAGGCTTGCTCGACCAGCGCAGCGTTCTGCTGCGTGGCCTGGTCCATCTGGGTGATGGCCTGGTTGATCTGCTCGATGCCGGAGGTCTGCTCCTGGCTGGCGGCCGTGATCTCTCCCATGATGTCGGTCACGCGCTTCACGCTGCCGACAATCTCCTCCATGGTCCGGCCGGCCTCTTCGACCTGCTTGCTGCCCTCCTCGACCTTCTCGACCGAGTCTCCGATGAGCGTCTTGATTTCCTTGGCAGCGGAGGCCGAGCGCTGCGCGAGATTGCGCACCTCGGATGCAACCACCGCGAAGCCCTTGCCCTGTTCACCGGCGCGCGCGGCCTCCACCGCGGCGTTCAGTGCCAGGATGTTGGTCTGGAACGCGATGCCGTCGATCACGCCGATGATGTCGACGATCTTTTTCGACGACGCATTGATCGAGCCCATGGTGTCCACCACCTGGCTCACCACGTTGCCGCCGCGCACCGCCACTTCGGACGCCGACACGGCCAGCTGGTTGGCCTGGCGTGCGTTGTCCGCGTTCTGCTTCACGGTCGAGGTCAGCTCTTCCATCGAAGCAGCCGTTTCCTCCAGCGAGCTGGCCTGCTGCTCGGTGCGCGAAGACAGGTCCTGGTTGCCCGAGGCGATCTGGCTCGACGCCGTGGCGATGGTGTCGGTGCCCATGCGCACTTCGCCCACCACCTTGGCCAGGCTGGCGTTCATCTCGCGCAGCGCGTGCATGAGCTGGCCGGCCTCGTCGCGGCTTTCCACCACGATGTGGGCGCTCAGGTCGCCGGCAGCCACCGTCTCCGCCACGGACACGGCATGGCCCAGCGGGCGCACGATGCCCAGCGTCAGGCGCCAGGCGAGCAGCGCGCCCAGCACCAGCGCAATGGCCGACAGCACCAGCAGCGTGGTGCGCCCGGCCAGGTAGTTGGCGTCGATGCCCTTGGCCGCGACGTCGATCTTCTCCCGCTCGTGGTTGGCCAGCGCCTCGACCGCGCCGCCGTACACGGCCAGCGCGTCCTTGAACCTGGTGTCGACCAGCGTGTTGGCCTCGGCCAGTTGGCCGCTGTCCTTGAGCTTGTTGAGCGTGCCCACGGTCTCCAGCACCACGGCGCGGGCGGCCGACACCTTGGCGTAGAGATCCTTCTCCTCGGGCGTCTCGAGCATCGACTCGAGCTTCTTCTGCGCCGGGCTGATGCGCGCAGACCCTTCGGCCTGCGCCTTGGAGAAATAGGCCGCCACCTGCGGGTCGGTGGTCTTCACCATGGCGTAGTTGGCCACGGTGTTGGAGCGCAGGTTGGCCAGCCATTCGGCGGCCAGCCGCTCCTTGACGAGCGCGCGCGACACCATCTCGTCGGTGGCCTTGCCTACTTCGGTCAGGCGCAGCACGCCCGTGCCCGCGATGAATGCCATCAACAGCAGCATCACCGTGAAGCCGAGACCCAGCCGGGTGCCGATTTTCAGATCTTTCAAACTCACTGCTCAATTCCTTCCATCACAAGGCGACAGGCCACAGCGGCAATGCCGTCATCCTGTTATCGGCATCGCGACGCCAGACTTGAGACCTTTCTTCTCAAAAGATGAAATGGCAGGCTCGGCGTATGAAAAACCGGCCCGGCGGTCGTCTTCCAGACGGAACACGCTCACGGCCTGCACCAGGCCGCCGGCCTGCTCCTGCAGCGATTGCGCGGCGGCCGAAGCTTCTTCGACCAGCGCCGCGTTCTGCTGGGTGACCCGGTCCATCTGCGTGATGGCCTGGTTGACCTGCTCGATGCCCGAGGTCTGCTCCTGGCTGGCGCTGGCGATCTCGCCCATGATGTCCGTCACGCGCTTCACGCTGCCGACGATCTCGTCCATGGTGCGGCCGGCGTCTTCCACCTGCTTGCTGCCGGCTTCGACCTTCTCGACCGAGTCGCCGATCAGCGTCTTGATTTCCTTGGCCGCCGATGCCGAGCGTTGCGCGAGGCCGCGCACTTCCGAAGCCACGACCGCGAAGCCGCGGCCCTGTTCACCGGCGCGCGCGGCTTCCACCGCGGCATTCAGCGCCAGGATGTTGGTCTGGAACGCGATGCCGTCGATCACGCCGATGATGTCGACGATCTTCTTGGACGAGGCATCGATGGAGCCCATCGTCTGCACCACCTGCGACACGGCCGTGCCGCCCTTGACGGCGACTTCCGAAGCCGACACGGCCAGCTGGTTGGCCTGGCGCGCGTTGTCCGCGTTCTGCTTCACGGTCGACGTGAGTTCTTCCATCGACGCTGCCGTTTCCTCCAGCGAGCTGGCCTGCTCTTCGGTGCGCGAAGACAGGTCCTGGTTGCCCGAGGCGATCTGCCCCGACGCCGTGGCGATGGTGTCGGTGCCGGTGCGCACTTCGCGCACGATGCGCACCAGGCTGGCGCGCATGGTTTCCACCGAGCGCGTGATCACGCCGATCTCGTCGCGCCGTTGCGATGCCAGCTGGCCCGACAAATCGCCGCCGCCGATGGCCTCGACGTGCGCGCTCAGCACGCCGATCGGGCGCACCGTGCGGCGGATGAACGCCACCAGCCCCAGGCCGAGCAGCACCGCGGCCAGCACGATGCAGCCGCCCAGCCACGCCAGCTGCTGACGCAGGCCGGCCAGCACCTCGGCGGCGGGCACTTCGGCCACCACCAGCCAGCCGGTGGTGTCGCTGCGCGCGACGGACGCGTGGTGTGCAGCCTGTGAACCCGACGCACCCGGAACCAGCACGGCGGGCGCCTCCGCGATCCAGAAGGCGTCGTCGGCCTTCAGGCGCGCGAGCCACGCCTTGGCGTCGCCCTGCACCGCATCGGCCAGCGGCTTGCCGGCCGCGCTGGGGTGGAACACCAGCAACGGCTCACCGCCGGCACCGGTGGGGTCGACGATGTACAGGCCGCCGTGGCTGTAGAGCCGCGTGCGCGCCACGGCATCGGCGAACGAGGCCTGCTGCTGCGAGATGTCCAGCCCGATGTAGAGCACCGCCACCACGCGGCCGGCCGCGTCGCGCACCGGCTCGTACACCGTGATGTAAGGGCGCCCGAACAGCGTCACCCGGCCGACGAAGCGCTTGCCCTCGCGCAGCAGCGGATAGGCCGCGCTCTTGCGGTCGAGCAGCGTGCCCACGGCGCGCTCGCCGTTTTCCTTCTTGACCGAGGTGGTGACACGGCGGAAGTCTTCGCCCTGCGCCACGAACACGGTGGCGTTGGCGCCGGGGAAGTCGCGCGCGAATCGGTCGACCTCGCTCGTCGTGGCCGCGTCGATGGCCGTGCCGTTGCTCGACAGCGTGCCGCCGCCGGCGGCGTCGAGCACCAGCGTGTCGGCGAACTGGCGCCGGAACATGCCGAAGGCGTTGCCGGCGTTCAGCTGCATGGTCTGGTCGAAGATGTCCAGCGACCGGGCGATGGCTTCGGCCTTCGCGTTGGCGTATTGGGCGGCGCCGCGCTGCTGCTGCTGCGACGCCAGTGCGTAGAACACGCACAGGATCAATGCCGTGACCCCGAGAATCGCCACGCCGGCCCGCACGCTCAGTGTGCGCGCGAGCGACACGAAGCCGGGGGGTGGTGCGTGGCCTGCTGCCACACGGGGTCTTTCGAAACTCATCGATCTTCTTTCAGTTCAGGGAAACGGTCCCGCCGCGGCGCAGCGCCGCGGCATCGCCGTCACCCTGTATCGGCATCCGATCGCCAGAATTGAGTTCTTTCGCCTAGAACTCCGTCCAGTCGCCCTTCGCATCGGCGGCCATGGCCAGTTGCGCAGCGGGCGTGCCGGTGCGGCGGCCGGGCAAGGCCTGGGTGGCGGGGCGCTTCAGCACGGGCTTGGCGGTGTTGCGCGCCACCGGCTGCACCGGACGGATCGGCCGGATGGGGGTGATGCGCGTGAAACCGGGGCGCGCGGGCGCCACCACTTCGTGGTCGCCGAGCTTGAAGACGCTCACGGCCTGCACCAGGCTGCCGGCCTGTTCCTGCAGCGACTGGGCCGCTGCAGAAGCCTCTTCGACCAGCGCCGCGTTCTGTTGGGTGACCTGGTCCATCTGCGTGATGGCCTGGTTGATCTGTTCGATGCCGGAGGTCTGCTCCTGGCTGGCGGCGGTGATCTCGCCCATGATGTCCGTCACGCGCTTCACGCTGCCGACGATCTCTTCCATGGTGCGGCCCGCTTCCGCGACCTGCTTGCTGCCTTCCTCGACCTTTTCGACGGAGTCGCCGATCAGCGTCTTGATTTCCTTGGCGGCCGCGGCCGAGCGCTGCGCCAGGCTGCGCACTTCCGATGCCACGACCGCGAAGCCACGGCCCTGCTCACCGGCGCGCGCCGCTTCCACCGCGGCATTCAGCGCCAGGATGTTGGTCTGGAACGCGATGCCGTCGATCACGCCGATGATGTCGACGATCTTCTTGGAGGACGCATCGATCGAACCCATGGTGTCGACCACTTGCGAGACCACGCTGCCGCCCTTCAGGGCCACTTCCGATGCCGACACCGCCAGCTGGTTGGCCTGGCGCGCGTTGTCGGCGTTCTGCTTCACGGTCGACGTGAGTTCTTCCATCGAAGCAGCGGTTTCCTCCAGCGAACTCGCCTGCTCTTCGGTGCGCGAAGACAGGTCCTGGTTGCCCGATGCGATCTGGCTCGATGCCGTGGCGATGGTGTCGGTGCCCGTGCGCACTTCGCGCACGATGCGAACCAGGCTTTCGTTCATGGCCTTGAGCGCGGACATCAGGCGCCCGGTCTCGTCGTTCGAGTGCACTTCGATGCGCGAGCTGATGTCGCCGGCGGCGACCTTCTCGGCCACTTCCACGGCCTCGCCGATCGGGCGGGTGATGGTGCGCGTGATGAACCAGGCGATGGCCATGCCCGCCAGGATGGCGAAGGCGCCCAGCGCGAGCATCAGGTTGCGCGCCTGCACGTAGCCGGCACCGGCTTGCTCGTTGGCCTCGCGAGAGCGCTTGTTCTGGTGGGCGTCCATCGAATCGAGTTCGACCAGCACCGCGCGAACGGCCGGCTGGAACTTCGAGATGAAGAGCGCCGTGGCCTCCTCGTTCTTGTTCTGCAGCGCGAACTCGGACAGCTGGCCGTTCAGCGGCACCAGCACGCCCACCTTCTCGTCGATCTGCGTCAGCAGGCCCTTGCCCTCGGTCGAGGCGAGCAGCTTGGCCAGGCGGCCGCGCGCCTCGGTGTAGCGCTCGCGCGCGACGCTGATCTTCTTCGATTCCTCGCGCATGGCCGCGTCGTCCTGCAGCAGGATCAGGTTGCCGTCCAGGATCGCGATGTCGCGGATCGAATCGGCCATGTCGTTGACGGCCGCGATCTTCACGTTGTTCTCGGTCACGATGCCGTTGAGCCGGGACTGGATGTCGGCCATTGCATTGAGGCCGAGGCCGACCACGGCGGCGAGCAGCAGCAGCACCGCGCCGAAGCCCGCGCCAAGGCGCGTGCCGATCTTGAGATTGAGGAGTGATTTCATGGGGATTTCAGGAGTCGCTTGCTTTGAATGTCTTGAACAGGCGGTCAAGCCGCTGCGAAATGAGGTCGGCTTCGCGCGCCGAGCGCGCGAGCGAGCGCGTGATGCACCACGCGACGAAGGCGCCCGCGAACAGGGCGACCACGCCCAACCCGAGCACGGCGCGGTGCGCCCATTCGTAGCCGGCGCCGGCCTTGAAGCCGATGCTCAGCGCGGCGGCCAGCAGGAACATGAGGAGGGAAAAGCCGACACCCAGACGAAGGGCGCGCTTGGGGCTGAGACGGGTACGCACGGATTCTTCAGGCCACCTGGGCACGGGGTTCTTCGCCAGCGTCGAGCTTGAAGGTGCTCACCGCGCGCACGAGGTTGTCGGCCTGCTCCTGCAGGGATTGCGCGGCGGCCGAGGCTTGCTCGACCAGCGCGGCGTTCTGTTGCGTGACCTGGTCCATCTGCGTGATGGCCTGGTTGATCTGCTCGATGCCCGAGGTCTGTTCCTGGCTCGCTGCGGTGATCTCGCCCATGATGTCGGTCACCCGGCGCACGCTGCCCACGATCTCTTCCATCGTGCGGCCCGCTTCCTGCACCTGCTTGCTGCCTTCCTCGACCTTGTCGACCGAGTCGCCGATGAGGGTCTTGATTTCCTTGGCGGCCGATGCCGAGCGCTGCGCGAGGCTTCGCACCTCGGAGGCGACCACCGCGAAGCCCTTGCCCTGTTCGCCGGCGCGCGCGGCTTCCACCGCGGCATTCAGCGCCAGGATGTTGGTCTGGAAGGCGATGCCGTCGATGACACCGATGATGTCGACGATCTTTTTCGACGACGCGTTGATCGAGCCCATGGTGTCGACCACTTGCGACACGACGGTGCCGCCCTTCACGGCCACGGCCGAGGCCGACACGGCCAGCTGGTTGGCCTGGCGTGCGTTGTCGGCGTTCTGCTTCACGGTGCTGGTCAGCTCTTCCATCGAAGCCGCCGTCTGCTCCAGCGAGCTGGCCTGCTGCTCGGTGCGCGAAGACAGGTCTTCGTTGCCCGCGGCGATCTGCCGCGAGGCCACCGCGATCGAGTCGGTGGACGCCTTGATGCGCGTCACCAGGTCGGTGAGCGTGTCTTCCATCTCGCCCATGCCGCGCAGCAGCCGGCCGAAGTCACCGCCGCGGTCGGTCTCGAATTCCTGGCTCAGGTCGCCGGCGGCCACCGTCTCGGCGATCAGCAGCGCCTCGCCGATCGGGTCGACGATGCTGCGCGTGAGCAGCCATGCAATGACCGAGCCGATCGCCACCGCGAACGCGGCCAGCGCCACGAGGTAGATGCGGCCCGAGCGGTACTGCGCCTCGATGGCGGCGGCGGTCTTGTCGATCGCCTGCTGCTGGTGCGCCACCATGGCGCGGATGCTCGCGTCGTAGCCGTCGAGCGCGCCCAGCAGCTGGGTGTCGGTGAGCTTCGCGGCGTCCTCGCGCTTGCCTTCGGCCTTGAGCTTCAGGATCTGGTTGCGCAGCTCGACGTAGGCGCCGCGCTTTTTCTTGATGTCGGCGCTCAGCGCCTGTTCTTCCGGCGACGCGAGCATGTCCTCGAGCTTCTTCTGCGTCTCGGTGATGACGGCGCTGGTGGCCGTGATGTTCTTCTGCAGGTAGGCCTGCACGTCGGCGTCGTCGCTCTTGAGCAGCGAGAAGGTGCGCACGCTGTTCGTGCTGGTGGCCAGCTGCCAGGCCGAGGCCAGGCGCTCCTTCACCAGCGAGCGCTCGGCCAGGGCCTGCGTCGCCTCGCCCACGCCCTGCAGGCGCGCCACGCCGATGGCCGCGGTGAGCACCACCAGCGCCAGCACCAGTGCAAAGCCGGCGCCCAGGCGCCGTCCGATTTTCCAATTCTTCATGTACGTCTCCTCGCGGACCCTTGTGTCGTTGTTCTGGTTGCCCTGCGCGGCGCCCTCAGGCGGCGATCTTCTCGACGAGGCCCATCTCTTCGCTGGACATCAGGCGGTCGATGTCCACCAGGATCAGCATCCGCTCGTCCAGCGTGCCCAGCCCGATCAGGTAGTCGGCGTCCAGCACCGAGCC
>NZ_FOLP01000014.1 GCF_900112425.1 Variovorax sp. OK212
TTTCGAAGACCTTTTTCTCAACCCACTCAATCAACTCCTAAGAGCTCGCCCCGAAGAGCTTGATCGCTGCAACATCTTGCGATGCGCTGTCAGCCAAGCCCTCGAGTATATGGCAGTTTTTGGCTCGCGCAAGACTGGCCGAAAGTTTTCACGCGAAAAGTCTTCCGCCTTTCCTGCCTCTATATAGACCGACCCACCACCCCTATATAGAGAAGCCCTTCTCCCCTGGCCGCCCTCCCCTGGTGGCACCTCCGATAATTCGCGCCACATGGCACTCATCACACTCCTCAACGCCCAATTGGCGTTCGGTCACGTCCCGCTGCTGGATCATGCGGACTTCTCTCTTCTCGAATCGGAACGTGTCGGCCTGATCGGCCGCAACGGTGCGGGCAAGTCGTCGATGCTCAAGATACTGGGCGGCCTGGAGAAGGCCGACGACGGCACCCTGCAGCTGCAGCAGAACCTCCGGGTCGCCTATGTGGCGCAGGAACCCGCGCTGGACATGGATTCGGACGTCTTCACCGCCGCCAGCCAGGGCCTGGCTCCCGTCATTGCCGTGCGCGACCTGTACCTCTCCGGCGCGGAAGGCCTGGACCTCGACGCCCTGCAGTCGCAGATCGAGGCCTACGACGCCTGGAACTGGGAGCAGCGCGTCGAAGAAACGCTGCACCGCCTCCACCTCGACCGCGACGCGCGCGTCGGCTCCCTCTCCGGCGGCACCCGCAAGCGCGTCGCCCTGGCCCAGGCCCTGGTGGCCGCGCCCGACGTCCTCCTGCTGGACGAGCCCACCAACCACCTGGACCTCGACTCCATCGAGTGGCTCGAACAGCTGCTGATCGACTTCAAGGGCAGCATCGTCACCATCACCCACGACCGCAGCTTCCTGAACCGCGTCGCCACCCGCATCGTCGAGCTCGACCGGGGCAAGCTGAACTCCTACCCCGGCAACTTCGAGCAGTACCTGCTGCAAAAGGAAGAGCAGCTCGCCCAGGAAGCGGTGATCAGCGCCAAGGCCGACAAGCTCCTGGCCCAGGAAGAGATCTGGATCCGCAAGGGCGTCGAGGCCCGCCGCACCCGCAGCCAGAGCCGCATCACCCGCCTGCAGGAGCTGCGCGCCAGCCGCTCCGCCCGCCGCGAGGTGCAGGGCAGCGTCAACATGGACGTGGCCTCGGGCCAGTCCAGCGGCAAGATCGTGGCCGAGCTCACCGAGGCGACCAAGTCCTTCGGCGAGAAGACCGTCATCCGCGGCTTCAGCGGTACCCTCCTGCGCGGCGACAAGGTCGGCCTGCTCGGCCCGAACGGCGCGGGCAAGACCACCTTGCTGAAGCTGATCCTGGGCGAGCTCGAGCCCGACAGCGGCAAGATCCGCCGCGGCACCAACCTGCAGGTGGCGTACTTCGACCAGATGCGCGACAAGCTCGACCTCGACGCCACGCTGGAAGACTTCATCAGCCCCGGCAGCGAGTGGATCGAGATCGGCAGCCAGAAGAAGCACGTCAAGAGCTACCTGTCGGACTTCCTGTTCTCCCCCGCGCGCGCCAACTCCCCCGTGCGATCGCTCAGCGGCGGCGAACGCAACCGCCTGCTGCTGGCCCGCCTGTTCGCGCGCCCGGCCAACGTGCTGGTGCTCGACGAGCCGACCAACGACCTGGACATCGACACGCTCGAGCTGCTCGAAAGCCTGCTGCAGGACTACGACGGCACCGTGTTCCTCGTGAGCCACGACCGGACCTTCCTCGACAACGTGGTGACCAGCACCATCGCCTATGAAGGCGACGGCCGCTGGCGCGAGTACGAAGGCAGCGTGCAGGACTGGCTGGTCCAGTCCAAGCGCGCCCGCGAGATCGCCGAGCAGCGCCAGGCCTCCGCCCCAGCCGCCTCGCCGGCGGCGGCACCCGCCTCCGCACCGGCCGCGGAAGCCATCGCCCCCAAGACGGCCGGCGCCCGCAAGAAGCTCTCCTACAAGGAACAGCGCGAGCTCGAGGCCCTCCCCGCCCAGATCGAGGCCCTCGAAGGCGAGCAGAAGCGCATCACGGAAATGCTCGAGCTCGACGGCGGCGCCCTCTACGCCAGCGACGCCTCGCGCGCCACCGAGCTTGCCGAACGCCACGCGAAGATCGACGACGAACTGCTCGCCGCCCTCGAGCGGCAGGAAGAACTCGGCGCCGCGCGCTGAGTTCGACGCCATAAGGAAACGCCAGCGCGGTCGTCCGCCCGTCCGACGCGCGGCGCCCGCCGACTAGGCTATACATGCGGCTTCTCCCTCCAAGCCCCGGGAAAGCCGCATGCCTTCTTCCTTCCAGCCGTTTTTCCGCCGGTCCGCCGCGCTGCTCGCGCTCCTGATCCTCGGCGCCTGCGCGCAACTCCCGCAGAACGTCGAACGGCCCGTGTCGACCGCGATCCAGGCGCCGGCCACCGGCACCGCGCTGGCCGACCTGGTGCAGCAGCGGCGCCAGGCCGAGAAGGCGCGCTACGAATCCGGCTTCCTGCTGCTGGGCGGCCCGCAGGCCGCGTACGGCAGCCGGCTCGCGCTGGTCGAAGGCGCGCAGAAGACGCTCGACCTGCAGTACTACGCCATCCACGCCGACGCCAGCACCGGCCGGCTGGTGCGCGGCCTGCGCGCGGCGGCCGAGCGCGGCGTGCGCGTGCGGGTGCTGCTGGACGACTTCCACACCACCGGGCGCGACGCGCTGGTGCTGGGCCTGGCCTTCATTCCCAACATCGAGATGCGGCTGTTCAACCCGCTGGCCGGCTCACGCGACTCGACCTTCAGCCGCCTCTTCAACTCGATCGACGACGCCTCGCGCATCCAGCAGCGCATGCACAACAAGCTGTTCCTGGCCGACAACGTGCTCGGCGTCACGGGCGGGCGCAACCTGGGCGACGCCTACTTCGGCAATGCGACCAACGGCAACTTCGTCGATGTCGACGTGCTGGCGGCCGGCCCGATCGTGCAGGACCTGTCGGGCAGCTTCGACAGCTACTGGAACAACGAGCGCGCCTACCCGGTGCAGTCGCTGGTGACGCGCGACGAGCTGCAGGCCATGCGCGAGCGCGCGAAGAAGGCCGACCAGGAGCTGGTCGAGCAAGCCACGCGCGACCCGGACGACAAACCCGGCGCCGACGCGCCCCCCACCGCCGAGCAGCGCGCCCGCGCCTGGGACGAGAAGCCGCTCGACCTGCGCACCGCCACCTTCGTCTGGGCGCCGGCCGTGATGCTGGCCGACAAGCCCGGCAAGATCGCCGCCGACTCCGGCCCCGGCGCCGCCAAGGCGCCCGGCCTCGTGGTCAGCCGGCCCGACGACAAGGCGAGCGCCTCGCGCGGCGTGGCCTCGCTGGAAGCCGCCTCCGACCTGGCCGCCAGCGGCGACACCGTGGTCGAGGGCCTGCTGCAGCTGATCGGCCAGGCGCGCTCCGACCTGCTCATCATTTCGCCCTACTTCGTGCCCGGCAAGGACATGCTGCAGGCCTTCTCCTCGGCGCGTGCGCGGGGCGTGCGCATCCGGGTGCTGACGAACTCGCTGGCATCGAACGACGCGCCGGTGGCGCACGTGGGCTACGCACGCCACCGCGAGGCGCTGCTGAAGATGGGCATCGAGCTGTACGAGCTGCGCAGCGAGCAGACGAGCTTCGGCAGCGTGTTCGGCTCCACGGGAAGCAGCGGTGGCGGGAGCGGTGCAGGGAGCGGAGCGGGCAGCGTCACCGGCGAATCGCGCGCGATGCTGCATTCCAAGGTGCTGGTGATGGACGGCCGGCTGCTGGTGGTCGGCTCGATGAACCTCGATCTGCGCTCGCAGCTGCAGAACACCGAGATCGCGCTGCTGATCCGCAGCAACGAGCTGTCGCGCGCGGCGTCGGCACAGATCGAGCGCGGCATGGCCGAGCGCTCATGGCACGTGGAACTGGTCGACGGCGCGCTGGTGTGGCGCGCCCCGAAGGACAGCGACCTGAAGGACGCCACCACCGAGCCCGACACCAGCCTGTCGCTGCGGCTGATGCTCAGGCTCTTCGGACCGCTGGCGCCCGACGCGCTGCTCTGACGAAGCCCGGCAGCGTCAGTGCTTGTGCTCGTGCGCCGCACCGGCGGCATCGGCACCCTCGGGCGCGCCCACCGGCAGCGTGACGTCCAGCGCGGTCTTCACGCCCTTGGCATCCTCGAACTTCAGCGTCATCGGCACGCTGGCGCCCTTGGCCAATGCGCCCTTCAGGTCGGTCATCATCACGTGGTAGCCGCCGGGCTTGAGCTCGACGGTCTGGCCCGCTGGCAACTCGAGCCCGCCGGGGAGTTCGCGCATCTTCATGACGTCGCCTTCCATCTTCATCTCGTGCACTTCGGCGTTGCCGGCCGCGGGGGTCGAGATGCTCACCAGCTTCGTGCCGGTGGGCGCGGTGAGCTTCATGAAGGCGCCGGTGCCGCTCTGGCCCGGCACCGACTGGCGCACCCACGCGTCGCGCACGTCGACCGTGGCCACGCCCTGCGCCACCACGTTCAGCCTGGCGGCCGGGCTCTTCAGGCCGGCCGTCGAGTTGCCCGAGGCCGGCACCTCGGCCCAGTCGGCCGCGCCGGTGTCGCAGGTCTGCAGCACCTTGAACCACAGCGTGCCCGGCGCCGCGGGCACCTTGCCGCGCAGCACGAACTCGGCGCGCTCGCTGCTGGGCAGCGCGCTGTCGGGGGTCTCGGCGGTCCAGCGCACTTCGCCGTCGCCGCTCTTCTGCACGTCGAGCTTCCAGCCCTTGCGCGCCTGCGCGTCGCTCAGCACGAAGCCCTTGGGCAGGCGCACCGCCAGGCCAGTGGTCGCCTTGGCGCCCTGGCAGGCGTGGCCGACGCGGAAGGCCGCGCTGTAGTCGCTGCCCACGGTGGCGGCGCCCGGCGGCAGCGTGACGTGTGCGAAAACGGCGCTCACGCCCGTCAGCATTGCGCATGCCGCTATGGTTTTGAGAGTAGTCGTCAGATTCTTCGGGCTCATGTGGTGTCGTCCTTGAAGGTGGTTGTGGGAGTCAAAGGTCGAACTTGAGTTCGGCCACGTAGGTGCGTTGCGGGTACGGGTGGAAGGCCCAGTACCTGTTGTTGTTCAGGTTGTCGATGCCGAAGGACGCGCTCCACTGCCGGTCGATCCGGTAGCGTATGCGCGCGTCGACCACGAAGAACTTCGAGAAGCCCATGTACGCGAAGCCGTTGGGGTCGCTGTTGTCGAGCGTGCCGTACTGCTTGCCGCTGTAGCGCGCGCCGACGGTGTAGCTCCACCTGGCGTCGGGCCGGTAGGTGGCCAGCAAGGACGCGCGCACCTTGGGCACGCGCGGCTGGTCGTGGCCGACGCTGGCCGCAAAGCCGCTGTTGGCGGCGATCTTCGAGCGGGTCAGCGTGAGGCTGCCGCTCAGGTCGAAGCCCTGCACGCCCACGTCGACCGCGTTCAGCGCCACCTCGAGCCCGCGCGTGCGGATGGCGTCGACGTTCTGCACCGTGTTCACGAGGTTGCTGAGGGCCTGGCTGTACAGCGCGTCCCTGGTGTTCTCGAAGAACAGCGTGGTGCGCAGCACGCCGTCGAGCCCCCAGCCCTTCAGGTCGCGCTCGGCGCTGAGCTCGGTGGTCCACGAGCGCTCGGGGCGCAGGTTCGGGTCGGTGGCCACGATCTGGTTGCCATTGATCGAGCCCTGGTAGAGCTCGCTCACGGTCGGCATGCGCACGGCGCGCCCGGTCGAGGCCTTCAGCAGCCAGTCGGACGTGGCCTGCCAGGCAATGGCGGCCTTGGGCGAGTCGTAGCTGTTCTTGCGCGGCTTGAAGTCCAGCAGCGTGCTGGCATTGCCGAGCTGGCCGCCGTAGGCCTCCCAGCGCTCGTGGCGCAGGCCCAGCGTGGTCTTCCAGTCCTTCGAGAAGCGCCAGGTGTCCTGCACGTAGAGCGACTGCAGCCGGGTGTTGCCGTTGAAGGCCGAGAACGGCGTGACGGGCGATCCGCCGGTCCAGTCGAGCGTGTTGCCCACGCTGGTGCGCAGCCGCGCGGTGTCCTGCTGGAAGCCGAAGTCGACCACGTGCGCGCCCACGCCTTCGGCCGAGCCGGTGGGCCGCCAGGTGCCGGCCGCCTTGAAGGTGTTCCAGCCGGAGCCGCCCATGTCGGTGGTGCGGCCCGGGCCGCCGTTGAAGGCGCCGGGCAGAGCGGTGGTGGGCGTGCGCGAGGTGTCGCTCGAATAATCGAACAGGCTGGCCGCCACTTCCCAGTCGAACACGCCGCCGGTGTGGCTCTTCACCGAGAGGCCGTGCATGTAGTGGGTGAGCGCGGTCTCGGTGGGCGCGAGCGCGGCGCTCGGTGAATCGAGGTTGTACGTGCGCCCGGCGATGTTCACGCGCCCGCCGTACACCGGCCGGCCGAGGGCATCGCGCAGGTACGTGTCGACGCCGCCGTGCGTGGTGTTGTTCCAGGCGCCCAGCGTGTAGGTGGCGCGCACGGTGGGCGAGAAGTCGTAGGCCAGCTTGAGCTTGGCCTGCTCCTGCGTGGTGTCGTAGATGGTCGATCCGCCCACCAGCCACCACGGCTGGTTCGACGGGTTCAGCCCCGGCACCGCGCCGGTGACGGGCGTGCCCGCGTTGCCGACGCCACCCACGGTTCCGGCGCTCAGCAGCCGGTTGCCGAACACCAGCGCCTGCCCCTTGCTGTGGGTGCGCGAGGCGCTGAGCCACCACGACCAGTCGCCGCTGCGGCTGCCCAGCGACAGGTCGAGCTGCTGGCCGGCCGGCGACGAATGGCTGTTGTAGAGATCGAAGTTCGACACGAAGCCGCTGAGCTTCACGTGCGCCTCCAGCTGCGTGGGCATGCGCGTGACGTAGTCGACCACCGCGCCCACCGAGTTGCCGGGATACGCGGCCGAGAACGGGCCGTACAGCACGTCGACCCGCTCGATTTCTTCCGGCGACACCATGCCCCAGCGCGGCGCGTAGGTGGCGCCGTTGCCCAGCGGGTTGGACAGCATGATGCCGTCGGCAAACACCATCGAGCGCGCGCTGTTGCCCGTGCCCGAGGCGCGCGTGGCAAGCACGGCGTGGTTGAAGTCGCCGATGTAGCGCTTGCGCACCACCAGGCTCGGCAGGTACTTGAGCGCGTCCTCGCTGTCGGTGGCGTTGACGGTCTCCACGATCTGCTCGTGCGTCACGCCTTCGATGGTGGTCGGGATCTGCGCGGGCAGCGAGGTGGGGCGCCCGCCGGTCACGGTGACGGTGCCGAGCGCGCGGCCGCCGCCGGACGCTTCAGGCGTGTCGGCGACGCTCGCCTGCTGTGCCAGCGCGGGCGCGCTGAACGGGACGATGGGGAATGCCATGGCGATCGCCAGGGCACGGGAATGCTTTTTCACAGGGAACCTTCTCCACGAAACTTCGAGCCAAGAAAGCCGCACGCGCACGTCAGTCGTGCGCATGCCGCTATGGTTTTGAGAGCGTCAGGAGAAAGTCGGGGGTCCGCGCGCCGGCAACGGCGCGGCGGTGGCCGCGGCCAGGCGCGCGGCGGGAATCGGCTGGAGCACGCGGCCCAGCGGCAAGGGCAGATCGAAGGCGGGAACCGCCATGGCCGGCGGCGGGGCGCCGGTCAGCACGCACAGCGGGCAGTCCATGTGGGAGGCGCCCAGCTCCTGCGCGCCGTCCTCGGTGTGGACCACCACCTTGATGGAGCCGACGCTGGAGCACACCAGCTCCATCGCCTGCGGATGCACCAGCGGCGACGCCACCGCCACGCCCAGCGACAGCACGAACCACAGCAGCACCCAGCGGCCGAGGAGGCCGACGAGGCGGGTGGGCAGACGCTGCAGGTGCATGGCGGTCGCGATTATCTGCGCACTTTGCCCTTGGCGGCAGGGGCGGCGGCCTTGGAGGCGGCCTTGGAGGCGGCCTTGGGCGCGCCTTTGGTCGGTGCCTTGGCGGCGGCCTTGCCACCCTTGGCAGCCGGCGCAGCCTTGGCCGATTTGCCGCCCTTGGCCGCGGCCGCCGGTGCGCCCTTCTGGCCGTGCTGGCCCTTCACGGCCTTGCCGCCGCGCGCCGTGGCCCTGGGCGCCGCCGAAGGCGCGGGCATGGGCGCAATGGGCGCCGCGGTCTGCGCCTGCGCGTCGACCAGCACCGGCGTCACGGTGAAGCCGCGCGCGGCCATCAGCGTCGGCAGGCCCTGCGGGCCGATCATGTGCAGCGCGCCGACCGCCGCGAACACGCCCTTGCCGCTGGCGTGCAGGCGCTCGACGCCGTCGGCCAGGTTCGGGTTGCGGTCGTCCAGCAGGCGCTTCATCAGGCGCTGCTCGGCGGGCGTCTTCACGCAGTCGCACCAGTCGGCATAGCGCGCCAGCCGGGCCGCGTCGCTGCGCGCCCAGACGTCGGCCAGTTCCTTGATCTGCCCGCGCAGCTTGCCCGACTCCAGCTCGTCGAGCGCGGCATCGACCTGCTCGGCTTCTTCGGCTTCGGAGCCGCCGGTGAGCACCTTGAGCTGCTCGGCGGCGCTTTCGAGCGCCACGATCGGCTTGTTGCTGTTGCGCGCCGAGACGGCCAGCGATTCGTCGACGCCGAACTCGGGGTAGAGCCCGTCGGCGCGCGCCACCAGGCCGGACAGCGCCGTCACCTGAAGAATGGGCTGCATCCGCGACAGGCTGCCCGGCGGCACGCAGGCCTCGGAGGCCTGGCGCTCCAGCCGGCGCGCGCGCTCGCCGCTCAGCAGGCGGGCCAGCAGCTCGGGGTCGGCCGGGCGGGCCAGCGCCTGCGCGGTGGCGTCGTCGCGCGAGTCGAGCTCCAGCGCGAGCGTGTCGCTTTGGGTCAGCGCCTTCTGCACGGTCGGGCCGGGCCGCACCCAGTCGCCGCGGCCCACATGCAGCGTGCCGTAGAGCCACGAGGTGCGCCCGCCGCGCTCGATGCGCCAGAGCACGCCGCGGTCCACGCCGTTGCGCAGCGCCGTGCCCGGCTTCTCGAGACTGGCGATGGCCGACGGGGGGCAGGCGGCTTGGGCGGCGAGAGGGGCCGCGAATGTGAACACGCAGCACGTGCCCGCCAGGAGCTGGCGCGGCATGCGTTGCACGAGGCGCATCGGCGCCGAAAAATCGATGTCGCGCATCTTTGCGACGAGGATCCGGAGTATCCGCAAGGCTTGCTCCACGATGAAAGAAAGTCCGGCATTCTCACAGCACCGCTGCCCATAATCCGAAACCATGCAGAGCATCTTTCACCTTGCCTTTCACGTTCGTGACCTCGACGGCGCCCGCCGTTTCTACGGCGACGTCCTCGGTTGCGCCGAGGGCCGCAGCACCGACACCTGGGTCGATTTCGATTTCTTCGGCCACCAGGTTTCGCTTCACCTGGGCGAGCCCTTCGCCACCACCCGTACCGGCCGCGTCGGCGACGCGATGGTGCCCATGCCGCACTTCGGCCTGGCGCTCTCCCTGCCCGACTGGCAGGCGCTGGCCGCTCGCCTGGAGGCCGCCGGCACCGAGTTCGTGCTGAAGCCGCAGGTGCGCTTCGAGGGCCAGCCGGGCGAGCAATGGACGATGTTCTTCTGCGACCCGTTCGGCAATCCGATCGAGGTCAAGGGTTTCCGTTCCCTCGACTCGCTTTACGACAAGTGATCCCGCGCCGCGCCGCCCCCTGCAGACCCGCCGCGCCCACGGGCAAGCCGGGGCGATGGCTGCGGCTCGGGCTTGCGGCGCTGGTCCCGCTGTTCGGCGCGGCCGCCGCGCACGCGCAGCAGGACTGCGACCTCAACGGCCGCAGCGTGAACCCCTCCAACGGCGCCAGCACCGACGGCAAGACCGGCCTCATGCGCTGCAAGGACCGCGCTAGCGGCGAGCTGCAGCGCGAGGAACAGCTGCAGAACGGCGTGTACATGGGCCTGGTGCGCATCTACGAGAAGGGCAAGCTCGCCAAGGAGCACAGCGTCAACGCCAAGGGCAACATCCAGGGCCGCGCGCGCGAGTTCTCGCCGGCCGGCCGGGTGCTGCGCGAGGCCACCTACGACGACGGCCAGGAGCGCGGCCTGGTGCGCAGCTTCTACCCCGACGGCAAGCTGCGCCGGGTCGTCTTCTACCCCGACACCGGCAACGGCAGCGAGCGCGCCTCGGCCGAGTTCACCGAGCGCGGCCAGCTGTCGGCGCTGCGCTGCGCCGACGCGCCCACGCTCTCCCCGGCGGTCGACGACGCCAAGCTTTGCGGCTTCGCGGGCACCGGCGCGTCGCAGGTCGAGCTGTTCGACGCGCAGGGCAACCTGCGCTCGCGGCTCGCGTATGTGTCAGGCAAGCGCACGCGCTCGCAGAGCTTCTACGACAACGGCAAGACGGCGGTGCTCGACGAGACGGTGGGCAACCAGCGCACCGAGCAGAACTATTCGTCGGAGGGCGTGAAGCGCCGCGAAACGGCCTACCTGCTGGTGGAGCGCGCCAACGTGCGCGTGCGCGAGCAGGCGTTCTCGGAAAAAGGCACGCTGGTGCGCGACCAGCGCTGGAACAGCGCGGGCGAGCCGATCGTCGACGACAGCTACTACCTCAACGGCCAGCCGAGCAGCAAGTCGGCCTACGGCAGCAGCGGGGACATGCGCACGGTCGAGATCACCGAGTTCTACGACAGCGGCGAGCGCGCGGCGCAGGGCCGCTACCAGGTGGTGGGCCGCAGCCGGCAGATTCCGGTGGGCACCCACCAGCGCTTCAGCGAGAAGGGCAAGCCGCTGGCCGAATCGACCTTCGACGCCAAGGGCCGCATCACGCGCGAACGCGTGTGGGACGAGAACGGCGAGCTGCAGCGCGACGACGAGGTCTTCGAGGACGGCTCGCGCAAGGCGTTCGCCCAATAGCAGCCGACAGGCCGCACAAGGCGAACGCCCGCTGCGGGCGTCAGGGCGTCAGTCCAGCTTGATGCCGGCCTGCTTGATGATCGGACCCCAGCGGTTCGACTCCGCGCGCGACAGCGCCGCGAACTGCGCCGGCGTGCCGGGCATCGCTTCCATGCCGAAATCTTCGAAGCGCTTCTGCACGGCGGGCGTGCCGAAGGCCTTGTTCAGGTCGCCGTTGAGCTTGTTCACCACCGCGGCGGACAAGCCGGCCGGGCCCAGGATGCCCTGGAACGCGAACACCTCGGTGTTGGGCACGCCCACTTCGGCCAGCGTCGGCACGTTGGGCAGCAGCTTGCTGCGCGCGCCCGAGCCGATGGCCAGCACGCGCACCTTGTTGGCCTGCATGATCGACAGGCCCGAGGCCAGGTCCAGGAACATGCAGGGCACCTGCCCGCCCATCACGTCGGCCATGGCCGGTGCCGCGCCGCGGTACGGAATGTGGGTGATGAAGGTGCCGGTGCGCACCTTGAACATTTCCATCGCCAGGTGGTGCGGCGAGCCGTTGCCGGGCGAGGCGTAGTTGACCTTGCCGGGGTTGGCCTTCACGTAGGCCAGGAACTCCTTGAAGGTCTTGGCCGGGAAGTCCGGGTGCACCACCAGCGCCAGCGGGAACTTGCCGATCGCGCCGATGTAGGTGAAGTCTTTCTCGGGGTTGAACGGCAGCTTGCTGAACAGGTGCTCGTTGAAGGCCAGCACGGCGTTGTCGGCCGACAGCACGGTGTAGCCGTCGGGCTTGCTCTTGGCGACCAGGTCGGCGCCGATGTTGGTCGAGGCGCCGGGGCGGTTGTCCACCACGATCTGCTGGCCCAGCGTCTGGCGCATCGATTCGGCCAGCACGCGCGCGATCACGTCGGTGCCGCCGCCCGCCGGGTAGGGCACGACCCACTTGATGAGCTGCGCGGGATATTCCTGCGCATGGGCGAAGGGCGAGGCGGCCACGGCGGCGCCGGAGGCGAGCGTGGCGAGAAGGGTGCGGCGATCCATGGATCAGTCTCCAGTTGCTTTGTTGATTGAGAGGCTTGCTTACGAAGCGGACAGCGATGGTACGGGCAACGCGTGCAGTGCGTCGGCCAGCGCGGCGCGGCAGCGCGCCTCGTCGCCGACCTGCTCGAACAGCAGCAGCGCGAGCCGCGCGAGGAACAGCGATTCGCGCTCGGCGCCCGCTTCGGTGATGGCGCGCGCGCACTCGGCGTAGAGGCGGTCGCGGGCATCGGGGTGCAGGGGGTGAACGGGAGAGAGGGGCTGGGTCGTCGTGGTCATGCGGACATCTCCTGGACTTGCCGGACCGCGGCGCGGGCCAGCGCGGGTTGCAGCGCGCCCGCGGGCAACCGGTGCCAGCGCGCGGCCACGTGGCCGTCGGGGCGCAGCAGGTACACCGCGCCGTCCTGTGCGCCGAGCGCGTCGAACACGGCGGGCGATGCATGCGCGTCGGCGCCTTCGGTGCCCAAGCTTGCGATGCGGCGCACCACGAAAGGCAGCGCGCCTTGCAGTGCCTGCGCAATGTCGGCCGCCGGCAGCACGGCCAGGTCGGGCCGCAGCACCAGCAGCGTGAAGCTCGGGGCGATCCAGTCGCTGAGGTGGCCTTGCGCGAGCGGCTGCTCGGGCATGACCTCGCCCGGCAGCGGGCCGGCGGGCAGGTCGTTGCCCTCGCCTTCGCCTTCGCTCGAGAGCGGCGAGCCGGCATAGCGCACGGCCTGCGTCTGGCGCGGGTTGATCAGCTGCGCGATGCCGCGGTGCTTTTCCGACAGCGACAGCGCTGCCTCGCGCAGCAGGTCGAAGCCGCGCGACGGCGGCGACATGAACTCGGTGCTGCGCATCGCGTTCTCGGCGTTCACGTGGAAGGCCGCGATGCGCTCCTGCGAGTACGAGTCGAGCAGGGCCGCGTCCGACAGGCCCTTGGCCGCGAACGCCAGCTTCCACGCGAGGTTGTCGGCGTCGTCGAAGCCCGAGTTGAGCCCGCGCACGCCGAAGATCGGCATCGCATGCGCCGCGTTGCCCGCGAACACGATGCGGCCGTGGCGGTAGCTGTCGAGCGTCATCGCGCCCGCGCGGTAGACCGAGGTCCACACCGTCTTCCACGGCAGGTGGCCTTCGCCGATGGCGTCGAGGTGGCGCTGCACGAACTCGGCCACGGCCGGCGGCTGCAGCGCCTCCTCGGTGCTCTGGCCGGGGCGCAGCTGGTAGTCGATGCGCCAGATGTCGTCGGGCTGGCGGTGCATCAGCACGGTCGAGCCCGGGTTCCACGGCGGGTCGAACCACGCGCGGCGCTCGGTCGGGTGGCCGCTGTGCAGCTCGATGTCGATGATCACGTAGCGGCCTTCGTAGCCCGTGCCTTCCAGCGCGAGACCCAGCGCCTTGCGCACGAAGCTCTGGCCGCCGTCGCAGGCCGCGAGCCACTGGCCGTGCAGCCGGTAGGCGCCTTCGGCGTTGCGCACGTCGAGCGTCACGCCCTCGTCGTCCTGCGCGAGCGCGGTGAGCTCGGTGCCCCAGCGGATGTCGATGAGGCCCGGCGTCTGCTCGTTGCGGCGGAAGATTTCCTCCAGCAGGTAGTGCTCGGCGTAGTACTGCTCGAGGTTGATCATGGGCGGCAGCTTCTGCTGCGCGTCGGTCGGCATCTCGAAGCGGAACACCTCGGCCGTCTTGTAGAAGCTGCGGCCCACGCTCCACGGCAGGCCCTTGGCCATGAAGTTCTTCAGCACGCCCAGGCGCTCCATGATCTCCAGGCTGCGCCGCGAGATGCAGGCCGCGCGGCTGCCCGCGCACACCGTGTCGTCGGCTTCGAGGATCACGCAGCGCACGCCGTGGTTCGCAAGCCCCAGCGCCAGCGCCATGCCGACCGGCCCGCCACCGGCGATCACCACCGGATGGCGACCGGGTTCGACATCACCCTCCAGCGGCGGCGTCCAGGGCTTGTAGCGCGTGTAGTGGAAGGCGCCGACGGAGGGCGGCAGTTCGGTGGCACTGGCCGGCGGCGGCACGGGGCCGCTGGCGGCATCGCCCGGGGTGGCGGCGGAAGGGTTCGTCATGCGACGGGATTGTCCCGATGCGCGGGCCGCCGCAATGTCATAACTTCGTACGAGGTATTTACCCCTAGCCCGAATTTCCCGCTTTGCCTTTTCCTCACTTCCGATCCGCATGAGACGCTGGCGCATCCACCCCACCGACACCCCGCTGGCCGCCGCCGTGGTCGGCGACGCGCTGTCCGGCGTGGGCACGGCGCACCTGGCCAACAGCTACCTGAAGGCGATGCAGCGCGTGATGCCCGTCACCTTCTGCACCGTGTTCTCGGTGAGCGCCACCGGGCGCATCGAGACGGTGTCGGCCGCCAGCAGCTACGGCAGCACGGCCGAGCGCACGTCGGAGCGCTACGTGGCGCAGCGCTTCGACCTGCTCGACCCCAACATGGCATGGCTCGCGGCGCGCAAGCTGCCCCAGCGCGCGCAGCTGTGGCTGGGCCACCAGCGCGCCGACGAGGTGGCCGACCCCGCGTACCGCGCGGTCTGCTACGGCGACGTGGGCATTCGCGAGCGTGCGTCGGTGCTGTTGCTGCTGCCCACGGGGCAGCGCGTGGCGGTGAGCTTCTACCGCAGCCTGGCGCAGCCGGAATTCGATGCGGCCGATTTCGCCCGCATCGAGGCGCACGCCACGCTGCTGGCCGACGCCACCGCGGCGCACGGGCGCAGCGTGGTGGCGGTGCGCGAGGCCGCGGAGCCGGCACTGGCCTCGCGGCTGCTCGCGCTGAGCCTGCGCGAGCGCGAGGTCATCGGCCACCTGATGGCGGGCCGCACGGCGAAAGAAGCCGCCCGCGAACTCGGCGTGGAGCTGACGACGGTGCGCACGCACCAGTACCGGGCGTTCCGGCGGCTGGGGATCCGGTCGCAGAAGGAGCTGCTGCGCGGCGCGCCTTCCCCTTCTTCCCCTTCCGCCGCTTCCGCCGCTTCGGTTCAGTCCTCGGAAGCCGCCTCTTCCTGAGCCTTCGGCGGTGCGTCGCCCTGTTGCGGCTTCACCAGCGACACCGGCGCCTCCTTCGGCCGTCCGCCGACCGCCACGATCTCCTGGTCGATCGCGCCGAACAGCGAGCGCCCGTCGGCACCCTTCATCTCGATGCGGATGGTGTCGCCGAACTTCATGAACTCGGTGTACGGCTGGCCGGTCTGGATGGTCTCGATGCAGCGCTTCTCGGCAATGCACGAGTAGCCCTTGGGCCAGTCCATGTGGCCGTTCTTCTCCACGCCCTTGTTGCTCACGGTGCCGCTGCCCACGATGCTGCCGGCGCGCACATTGCGCGTCTTGGCGATGTGGGCGATGAGCTGGCCGAAGTGGAAGGTCATCTCGGGGCCGGCGTCGCACATGCCGACCTTGCGGCCGTTCCAGCTGCTTTGCAGCGCCAGGTGCACGCGGCCCTTCTGCCAGGCCTCGCCGATCTCGTCGAGCGTCACGGCCACGGGGCTGAAGGCGGTGGCGGGCTTGCTCTGGAAGAAGCCGAAGCCCTTGCCCAGCTCGGCCGGGATCAGGTTGCGCAGGCTCACGTCGTTGGCCAGCATCACCAGGCGGATGCCCTCCAGCGCCTGCTCGGGCGTGGCGCCCATGCGCACGTCGCCGGTGACGACCGCGATCTCGGCCTCGAAGTCGATGCCCATGGCCTCGCTGGGCACGACGACGTCGTCGGTCGGGCCGAGGAAGTCGTCGCTGCCGCCCTGGTACATCAGCGGGTCTTGATAAAAGCTCTCGGGCACCTCGGCGTTGCGCGCCTTGCGCACCAGCTCCACGTGGTTCAGGTAGGCCGAGCCGTCGGCCCACTGGTAGGCGCGCGGCAGCGGCGCCATGCACATGGCGGGGTCGAAGGGGAAGGCGTGGCGCGTGCGGCCGCCGTTGAGGGCGTCGTACAGGTCCTGCAACTGCGGGCTCATGAAGCCCCAGTCGTCCAGCACCTGCTGCAGCCGGCTCGCGATGCCGGTGGCGTAGTGGGCGAGCGTGAGGTCGCGCGAGACAACGACGAGCTGGCCGTCGCGGGAGCCGTCCTTCAGGGTGGCGAGTTTCATGGTGCGGTGCGATGCGTGCGTGCGTACGTGCGTGAGGACGAAGGACACGGCGCACGCACGAGGCCGGGCGCCGCTCCCACTTAAACTGGTTGAACGGGCGGCAGTGTACCGAGGTGGTCTTGGTGAACCTCCGTGCCGGCGCCCCACTCCACACACTGATGTCGACGTCCGTCGCCCCGTCCTCGTTGCCTTCGCTGCCCCCCGGCCTGCCCGGGCGTCCGTCGTGGCGGGCGATGGCCGGGCTCACGCTGCTGGTCGCGCTGCTGCACCTGCTGCTGCTCGGGCTGGCGCCGATGGCCATCGGGCCGGAGCCCTCGCCGCTGGCGAACAAGTTCATCACGCGCACCATCGTGATCGCGCCGCCCGCCTCCGACACCCCCCCGGCGCCGGCTGCGGCCGCACCGGCCGAGGCCAGGCCGGCACCGCCGCCCAAGCCGAGGCGCCCTCGCGCGCCGACGCCGCCCCGCCCGAAGCCGACCCCGGCCCCGGCTGCCGTGGCACCGGAACCGGACGCATCCACGCCACCGCCCACGGACGCACCCGAACCGGTAGCCCAGGCCACGCCCGACGCAGGCGCGGCGCCACCCGATGCGGCGGCGAGCGCGCCAGCGGCTGCATCGTCCCCCGCCGGAGGCACCGGAACCGGCACCGCGGCCGCCGGCGGCGAAGCCTCGGGCACCATCGCCGGCACCGAGGCACTGAGGATTCCGGGCTCGGTCACGCTCGACTTCGAAGCCACGGGCCAGATCGGGGCCTCGCCCCAGCGGGGCGTGTTCGGCGAACTGGTGTGGCTGCAGGACGGCACCCGCTACGACGGGCGGCTGACGCTCAAGGCCGTGTTCTTCACCTTGCTCAACTGGCACAGCACCGGCCGCATCGGCCCTTCAGGCCTGGAGCCGGAGCGTTACTCCGAAAGCCGCAAGTCCGAGGTGGCCTCGCATTTCGTGCGCGACCAGGGGCAGGTCGTGTTCAGCAGCAACGTGCCCCCGGTGCCGCTGCTGCCCGGCGCGCAGGACCGCATGAGCGTGATGATGCAGCTCGGCGGGCTGCTGGCGGCCAGCCCGCAGCGCTACCCGGCCGGCACCCGGATCTCGGTGCAGACGGTGGGGCCGCGCGATGCCGATATGTGGGTCTTCGTGGTCGGCGAGGAGGAAAAAGTGAGCCTGCCGGCCGGCGAGTACGCCGCGCGCAAGCTCACCCGCATCCCGCGCAAGGAGTTCGACCGAAAGCTAGAACTGTGGCTGGCCCCGGCCTACGGCTACCTGCCGGTGCGCATCAAGCAGACGGAACCCAACGGGGACTTCGCTGACGCCCAATTGCGCAAACCCCTACCCGCCGGACCTGCAAACTGAGGAGAAAGTCACATCATCGGGACCAAAGGCAAAAAGTAAACCGTTAGTTTTACAAAAAGACAACCAGACTTGAAACTGGCGCGTTGATTGCTATCTAACCCCCATGAACGCCATCGACTTTCTCACAGGGCCCGCCATGAACATGCTTTATGACTCGGAGTCTTTCGTCGTCGTG
Organism: Variovorax sp. OK212; assembly: GCF_900112425.1. GTDB lineage: Bacteria > Pseudomonadota > Gammaproteobacteria > Burkholderiales > Burkholderiaceae_C > Variovorax. Next base: position 17,405 of record NZ_FOLP01000014.1, read on the forward strand.
CACGTGCAGCCCAATGAAGGCGACGAGCCGGCGCAGCCCAATGTGCCGGTTCTGGAACGCCACGGCTTCGAGATCGTGGACAAGCGTTCGGGCAAGGAGGTCTACCTCGACGGCTCGTGGGCCGAACTGTTCCAGCAGCAGATCGCCGCCTGGCAGCTCAACACCCCCACCCAGGAAGAAGTGGAAGACACGCTCGAAGGCTATGCCGAGCTGGCCCACACGCCGGTCCTGGTGCACTGAGGCAGCCAAGCCCCTCGGCTTTTCCGGTCTTCCGGCAGCAAGAAGCGCCCCGCGGGGCGCTTTTTTCATTCAACTGCCGCCTTCGGCAGCTTTTCAGCGGTAGATCCACCGGAACATCGGCCCCACCAGCAGCAGCACCGCCACCAGCCGGCACACCTGGAACGCCGTGACCACCGGCACGCCCAGCTGCAGCACCTTGGCGGTGATCGACATCTCGGCGATGCCGCCCGGCGAGGTGCCCAGGATCATCGTGGCCGGGTGCAGCCCCGTCGCCCAGGCCAGCAGCCACGCCACCGCGCCGCACAACACCAGCATGCCCAAGGTGCCCAGCGCCACCGAGCCCAGCCAGCGCGGCGCCGTGTGCAGGAACTCGCGGCTGAAGCGCACGCCCAGGCTCACCGCGATCACCAGCTGCGCGGCGTTCGACATCCAGCCCGGCACCGCCGACAGCGACTGCCCGGCCACGGTGAACGCCATCGCCACCAGCAGCGGCCCCATGAACCACGGGTTGGTGCGCTTCAGCGCGCGCATCGCCAGCCCGCCGATGCCGGTCGCCGCGGCCAGCAGCGCCAGCCCGCCCAGGTCGACGTCGCGCGCACCGGGCGGGTTGATCTCGAGGCCGTGCAGCCCGCTCCACTGCATCGCGAACGGGATCGTCACCGTCACCACCACCAGCCGCAGGCTGTGCGCGGCGGCCACGAGGTCGGTGCGCGCGCCGGCCGATTCGGCCATCAGCGTCATCTCCGACGCGCCGCCGATGGCGCCCGAGAAGTAAGTCGTGGCTCTCATGGATCTCGGCGGCACGTGGGCCATGCGCACCGCGTGCATCCGGTGCAGCCAGCGCCCGAAGCCCCAGCCCAGCAGCAGTGCCCAGGCAATGGCCAGCGCAATCGCCCACCACACGCCCGCCACCAGCGACACCACGTGCGGCGTGAAGTACAGGCCCAGCGCGGTGCCGATGGTCCACTGCCCCGCGTTGCGCAGCGGCGTGGCGCTGGCGGTCGGCGCCCCGGCCATCGAGGCCAGCGACACCGCGAGCAGCGGGCCGATCATCCAGGGCAGCGGCGTGTGCAGCGCCAGGCAGGCGCCCGCGGCGGCCAGCGCAAGGAGCAGCGTGGCCAGCACGCGAACGAGGAAGCGAGGAGACAAGGGCGGGCGCGTACAGGCGAAAGCGGAAAAGGACGGCACGGCGTGCGCGCAGCGACCGCATAGTATGGCGCGATGCGTCCTCCACACCGGCCCGCGCGGGCCTCCCGCCTGCTGTTCCCCCCGCTCGCCCTGCTCGGCCTGCTCGCAGTTGCCACCTTCGCGGGCTGCGGTGCCTTCGCGCCCGGCGCCGACGCGCCCGATGCCCCCATCGCGCGCCGTGTCGACGCGCTGCAGCCGGTGGGCGCGCTGCTGCTCGGCGAGCAGCACGACGCGCCCGAGCACCACGCGATCGAGCGCGAGACGGTCGAGGCGCTGGTCGCGCGCGGCCACCTCGCCGCGCTGGCACTCGAGATGGCCGAGGAAGGCCGCAGCACCGCGCACGTCGCGCCCACCGCCACCGAGGCGCAGGTGCAAGCCGCGCTCGACTGGAGCGACAAGGCCTGGCCCTGGGCCAGCTACGGCCCGGCGGTGATGGTGGCGGTGCGCGCCGGCGTGCCGGTGGTCGGCGCCAACCTGCCGCGCGCCCGCATGAAGGACGCGATGGCCGACGTCTCGCTCGACGCGCAGCTCAACGGCGAGGCCTACGCCGCGCAGCAGGACGCCGTGCGCGACGGCCACTGCGGGATGCTCCCCGAATCGCAGATCGTGCCGATGACGCGCATCCAGGTCGGCCGAGACCGCGCGATGGCGCAGGCCATCGTCAAGGCCAGGCGGCCGGGCCAGACGGTGCTGCTGATCGCCGGCGCGGGCCACGTGATCCGCACGCTGGGCGTGCCGCAGCACCTGCCGGACGAGGTCAAGGTCGCGTCGGTGCGGCTGATGGCCGCGCCCGCGACCACCGCCACGGTGGCCGGCGACTTCGACAAGACCTGGTTCACGCCGCCGCTGCCCGAGAAGGATTACTGCGCGGAGTTCAAGCGCCAGTCCAGGCCGCAACCGAAGGCCTGAACGCTCCCTCCGCGTCACGGCGCGCACAAAAAGAAAGCCGCAAGCCCGAAGGCCTGCGGCTTTCTTGTCGTCCAGCGGGTCCATGGACCCGCGGCCCCGCCTCGCTCAGCGCGCCGAGATCGTCGACACCGACGCGTTGCCCGTGGCCGATGCCGTGATCTGGTTGCCCGCCGTGCGCAGCGTGCTGCCGCCCACCGCGCCCGACACGCCCACGCCGAAGTTCACGCTCGTCACCGTGGCGGTCACCGCGCCTGTGTTGACCTGGTAGTTGGCCACCGCGGCGCTCGGCGTGCCGGTGTTCAACGCGGTCTGGGTCAGCCGGTTGGTGGCGCTGTTGCCCACCGCCTGCGCGGCCAGCGCGTTGCCCGTGACGCCGACCGTGCCGTTCGAGACGCCCGCGCCCAGTGCCGTGCCGTTGAGCGCCACCTGGTAGCTGGTGCCCATGCTTTCGGCCTTCACCGCGCCGGTGTTGGTCTGGCTGTTCAGGATGGCCGCGCTCGCGCCCACGTTGAGCGCCAGCGGCGTGCCCGCGAGGCTCGACGAGCCCACCGCCGCCGCGGGGCCGTAGCCCGCGCCGCCGCTCGACTCGAGCACGTTGGTCGCCGCATTGCCGCGCGCCAGTGCGGCGGTGCTGTTGCCGTCGATCGACACGCTGCCGCCGTTCAGCGGCACCGCGCCCGCCAGCGTCACGCCGGCCATGGTGCTGGCCGTGGCCGTCACCGCGGCGCTGCTGGCCTGCACGTTGGCGATGCCGGCGCTCGCACCCTGCGTGGCGCCGCTCGCCACCGACAGCGTGTTGGCCGCGCGGTTGGCCGAGGCTTCGGCGAAGGTGCTGTTGCCCGACACGGTGAGCGCGCCGTTGACCAGGCCCTGCGTGCCGGCCACGGCGCGGTCGTCGTTGTAGATCGACGTGCTGGCCGTGCTGCCGACCGTCGCGGCGGCCGTCTGGCGGTTCGACAGCACGTGGTCGCCGGTGGCGCTCACGTTGTCGGGGCCACCCGTCTCGGCCAGCGTCGCCGTGCCCGTGCTGCCCACCGGCCGCGTGTTGACCGCGGCCACGCCGAGCGTGTTGGTCGCGTCGTTGGTCACGGCCAGCGCGGTGTTGCTGTTGCCCGAGAGGCGCACCGCCGAGTTGCTCGACGCGGCCGGCGCGAACAGCTCCAGCGTGGACGACGCCGTCACCGGTGCCGTGCCCGACTGCGACGACTGCAGCGCCGAGCGCGCCGCCACGTTCGCGCCTTCGAGCGCCACGCTGTTGAGCGCCGTGTTGGCCACGGCCTTCGCGCTCTGGCTGTTGTTCGACACGCTCAGCGTCGAAGTGCCCACGCCCGACAGCGCCGCGGTGTCGATGCCCGTGCTGCCCGTTGCCGTGGCCGACACCGCGCCGGTGCCCTGCTGCACGTTGGCCAGCACCTGGTCGGCCAGCACGGCCACGGCCGACGCCGGGCCCGCCAGCGCCGTGGCCGGCAGCGCCGAGCTGCCCGCGATGGTGCCGCTCTTCACCGCGAGGCTGTTGGTCGCGGCGCTGCCGGTGGCGGCGGCGCCGGTGCTGTTGCCTTCCAGCGTGGCGCTGCTGCCGGCCAGCGCGTTGGCACCGGTCAGCGTGAGGCGGCTCACGTTGTTGGCGCTGGCGGTCACCGCGGCGTTGCTGTCCTGCGCGTTCAGCACCACGGTGTGCGCCGACTGCGACGCGCCGCCGGCCAGCGAGGCCGCGTTGGTCGCGCGGTTGGCGGCCGCCTCGGCGTAGGTCGCGTTGCCGGTGATGGCGAAGCTGCTGTTGGTCAGCCCCGCGTTGACGGGCACCGCGCGGTCTTCGTTGTAGAGCGCGGTGTCGGCCGTGGCGGTGGCCGAGGTGCCGGCCGACTGCACGTTCACCAGCACCTGGTCGCCCAGCGCGAGGCTGGCGGACGGCACCGCGCCCTGCAGCGCCACGCCCGGCAGCGGCAGGCCGCCGCCCGAGCTGCCGCCCGCCACGCTCAGCTTGTTGTCCACGTCGTTGATCACGCCGAGCGCGGTGTTGCTGTTCTTCGCGATGCTCACCGACGACCCCGTGGCCGAGGCCTGTGCAAAGGCCTGCATGAACGAACGCGACGACACCGCCGCCGTGCTGCCCTGCGCCGACAGCAGCGCCGCGCGGGCGGCAACGTCGGTGGCCGTGAGCGCGATGGCGTTGCTGGCGGTGTTGGCCACCGCCTTGGCGCCCTGCGCGTTGTTCGACACGCTCAGCGTCGAGCCGGCCATGGGCGCACCGGGCAGGGTGTCCACGCCGAAGGCCGCCGCCACCCTGGAGGAAATCGGCGCCGTGCCGGTCACCAGCTGCACGTTCGACAGCGCATGGTCGGCAATGGCACCGGCCGCGCCCGCCACGCTGGCCGCGCCGCCCAGCGGCAGGCCGTTGCCCACCGCAATGGCCTCGCCCTTCACGTCGATGCGGTTGGCCGCGGCGTTGCCCGTGGCCGAGCCGCTGGCCGCATTGCCGTCGACGCTGACCTGCGAACCCTGCAGGCTCGCACCGCCCAGCACCACTCGCACGCCGTCCTTGTTGGCGAGCGAGGCGCCCTCCTGCCCCGTCAGCGAGGTGACCGTTGCACTGGTGAGCTGCAGGTTCTGCACCGCCGTGGTGGTCGCCACGCCCAGGCCGTCCACGCTCACGCCGTTGACCGCGCTGTTGCTCGTGGCGCCGGCCAGGGTGGCGTTGCCGCTGGCATCGATCTTCGAATCCGCGACCGCGCCCACGACGGTGGTGAGCACTTCGGCCCCGCCGCTGCGTTGCGCCGACACCGTGCCCTGGCCCGACTGCGCGTTCTGCACGCTGAAGGCGGCGTTGGTGTTCAGCGTGTTGCCCGTGAGCGTGGCACCGCTCAGCGCGAAGCCCGCCGTGTCGATGTTGTTGGCCTTCACCGCCACCGTGTTGCCGGTGGCGCGGCTGCCGTAGGCCAGCGCCTGCGCCGTGTTGCCCGAGCTCGACACCGAGCCGTCGGCCAGCGTGCCCGTGACCGTGGTGCGCACCACCGTGCCGCCGGCCGCGATGGCCGAAACGCCGGTGGCCGCGCCCGCGACCGCCTGCGTGTTGGTGACGTTGGCCACCGCCGCGTTCGCGCCGCTCACGTCGCCGAGCTTCAGCGTGAGGCCGCTGGCCGCGTCGTTGCCGTAGGTGGCGGCGACCAGGGCGTTGCGGTCGTTCACCACGCTGGCGTCGGACACGTTGCCGCCGACGGTCACCGCGAGCGTGTTGGTGCCGGTGGCCGAGGTGTTGATGTTGGCCTGCACCGACTGGTCGTTGAGGATGCCGTAGGCCGCGCGCACCGTGGGTTGGGTCGCGCCGTTGTTGTCGAACGGCAGGCCGCTCGCCACGTTGACGTTCACGCTCGACGCCGCGCCGGCCGAAGGCGTGGCCGCCAGCGCACCGCCGGTCACGCCCAGGGTGTTGGTGGCCGCGTTGCCGTAGGCAATGGCGCGCTGCAGGTTGCCGCTGAGCGTGGCCGAGCCGCCCGCGAGGTTGCCGTTCACCGTCACGCGCGCCTCGGGGTTCGACAGGCCCGCGCCGACGCCCGAGTTCGCATCGGCCATCTGCACGCTCGCAATGCCCGCGCCCGTGCCGACGGCGTTGCCGCTCAAGGTCAGCGTGTGGGTGGCGCCGTTGCCCAGCGCCACCGCTTCCTGGCGGTTGTCGCTCATCGCCAGCGTGCTGTTGGCGACGTCCGCGCCGCCGCCGTTGGCGATCAGTGCCAGCTGCGAGCCCATGTTGATGGCCGCGACGCCGCCGTCGTACAGGCCCTGCAGGTTGCTCATGGTCACGGCGCCGCCGGCGGACACACGCCCGTCGGAACTCGTGCCGCCGGTGAGCACGGCGTTGCCGTTGCCGATGGCCACGCTGCCGGCCTGCAGCGCCAGGCTCTGCGTGACCTGGTTGCCCTGCGCGGTGGCCGCCACGGTGTTGCCGGCCACCGTGACCGCGCTGCCGCTGGTCTGGCCGGCGCCGGGCGCGGGTGCCTCGCCGGTCTGCGCGCCGATCACCGAGGGCGTGATGAACGCCGTCACCGGGGCCGAGAAGTTGGCCTGCTGGTTCGACACCGCCGCGGTGCCCGTGAACGAGGCCGCGTTCTTGCCGGTGGCGATCGCGCTCGACGCGGTGTTGCCGGTGGCGTCCGCCGTGATGCCGTTGTCCGACAGCGTGACCGCGCCGGCCTTGCTCGACTGCACGCCGGCCAGGATCAGCGCGCCGTCGGTCTGCGCGAAGGTGGCCGCGCCGATGTTGCCCTGGCTGTTGACGATGGCCAGGTCGCTGTTGACGTTGGTGGTCACGCCCACGCCGTTGTGCGTGCTGTTGTTGGCGGCCGTGGCGGCGGTGCCGGTGCCCGCCACGCTCAGGTCGCCGATCACGATGCGGTTGCCCGCCACGCCGGCCGCGCCGAGCGCCTCGTTGCCGGTGGCCGCGCTGGAGATGTCGTTGCCGCGCACCGACAGCGAACCGGTCAGCACGTTGGCACCGCCCGCTGGCGCGCCGCTCACGATGCCCATGACGACCGAGCCCGTGTTGACGGCCGAGTGCGTGGCCAGGATGCCGTTGCCGTTGGCCTGCAGGTTGGCGACCACCGCCGAGCCCGCGAAGGACGCGCTGCCCTGGATCTCGGCCGTGCTGGTGGCGCTGTTGGCCTTGAGCACCGCGGAGATCGAATTGCGTTCGAGCACCGCCGCCGTGCTCAGCGTGTTGCCCGCGTTGGCCGTGAGCATCAGGTCGACCAGGCTGCCCTGCACGCGCGCCTCCGAGCCGCCGCCGGTGGCCGACTGCAGCGAGGTCACCACGATGTTGCCCTTGGCGTCGAACAGCTGCGCGCCGGCCGGGTAGGTCAGCACCGAGCTGCCCGCCTGCGGCGCGGCGCCGGTCGCGGCCGTGCCCGACACCACCGAGCTGCCGCTGTTGAGCGTGGTCGCCGCCGAGATGGTGTTGTCGGCATTCACCACGCTGCCGCTTTGCAGCACGGCCGACTCGAGCACCAGCTTGCTGTTGAGCACGCTGCTGTTGATCACGCCCGTGTTGGTCGACACGCCGAGCGTGGCCGCGTTGTTCACCGGCAGGGGCGTGGCCGGCTGGATGCCGTTGGCGAAGCTGTTGCCGGTGGCGGTGGCGCCGATCAGGTTGCCGGTGGTGCTCGCGGCCACGGGGTTCGGGTTCGACGGCGTGCCGGTGGAGGTGGTGCCCACCGTGGCGTTGGTGATGGACGCCGCGACGTTCGCGGCATTGGCGTTGCCCGAGTTCACCGTCGGCGTGCCGGTGGCCGTGCCGTGGTAGGTGGCATCGACCAGCGTTTCCGCGGCCTGCGCCCCGGAGGCGGCGATCAACGCCGTCGCCACGGCCGTGGCGATGGTGCTGCGGCTGAACATGGGCGCGCGTGCGGCCCGGCTTTGGATCTTGCGTGCTTTCATGGCGTGACTCCTCGGGTGTTGGAAGCGGTCAGGGTCGGAAAAAAAGAAGGCGGCGCGCACGGCTGCGCATGGGCACGGGCGCGCTGCGGGAGACGGGGGAGATGAAGGGAATTGGGGGAATTGCGGGAGCGGTGGCTCAGTCGCCCTTGACGGTGCCGTCCGCGGCCGAAGGCACGGCGCCGCCGACCACCGGGCTGCCGACGCGCAGCTTGGCGATCTCCTGCAGGCCCGGCCCGTCGCGGTGGATCGACGTGTCGGCCGCGTCGGGGCGCCAGGTGACGCTGATGGCGGCCGGTGCCACGCCGCGGTTGGCGAGCGCGGAGGTGACGGCCGCGATGCGCTGGTCGGTCAGCTCGTCGCGCTTGCGGGCATCCCAGTTCTCGGTGTCGCGCGCCACCAGCACGATGTCGGTCGCGCCTTTCCTGGCGGCGCCGGCGATCTGGTCGAGCAGCGAGAGCGAACTGCCGCCGAGCGTGGTGGCGCCGAAGTCGAACGACACCTGCGTGGCGTTGCCCGTGAGGCGCGCGCCGCCCGGGCCGCCGGCGTTGACGGCCACGCCGCCCTGCGTCACGGGCATGGCCTGCGCCGTGCCGCCCGCGGTGGCGTCGCCGGGGTTGTCGACCTTGCGCAGCTCGGCCGCGGGCGTGAGCGCAATCGGTTCGCCGGTGCCCGGGCGCATCGTCATGCAGGGCCGGTGGTCGACCTGCGTGACGGCCGCCATGAGCCGCACCACGCCTTCCTCGAGCGCGGCGCGCACGCCCATCTGCACGGGCTCCTGGCCCTTGGCGCCGATGTCCACGTCGTACAGCTTGCTGCCGAAGAAGCGGAACACGTTCAGGCCCACTTCGTAGCCGTTGAACTGCTTGGTCAGGCTCACCGTGCGCACCACCATCAGCGACTTGGTATCGACGATGCGCAGGTCCACGCTCACCGACTGGCTGAAGGTGCGCGCCTTCACGCCCACCTGGTTCACCGCGGCCTCCACGCCGCCCGAGTTGATGTTGTAGTTCAGCTCGGTGATGCCGCCGACGATGAAGTAGTCGGACTTGTTGATGGTGCCGCCGAAGTACGGCAGCCACGGCACGTTCTGTCCGCCGCCGGGGCCGCCGAGCTGGTGCGCGCGGCCGTCGCCGAGCTGGCGGCGGTCGGCGTAGGCCAGCTCGCGCTCGGCGATCACCGGGTCGAAGCGCTCGGCGATGCTCACCGCGCCGCCGAGCTTGCCCAGGGCCGAATACACCATGAGCGCGCCGCCCTGCGTGATGGCGTTGCCTTCGTTGATGCTGTACTTGCCGGTGTAGTCCTTGACGTCGCCCACGCCGATGACGATGGGCGGGCGCCGCGTGGCCGCGACGTGGTCGGCGTAGCAGGCGAGCACGGCTTCCATGGGTGTGATGTTGTCGCGCACCGAGGGGCCGAGAACGACCGGCGCTTCGCCGGGTGCGAAGCGCTGCTGCGGCGCGGCGACGCAACCGGCGAGCACGATGGAGGCAAGCGCCGTGGCGGCGAGCGTGAATCTGCGAGTCATGTGCATGGTGCGTGCCCCGTTCAATTGAGCACGCCGAAGGCGCATGCCGAGCTGCCGCCGACGCTCGCGGTCTGCGCGCCCGCGTTGCCCTGGGTCGAGTTCAGCGCCTGGGTGGCCGCGCCCTGCACCTGCGTGCTGGTGCCGCCGACCACCGCCGAACCCACCGCGCCGGCATTGGCCTGCGAGGTGCCCACCGTGGCACCGCCCAGCGTGCCGACCGCCGTGCGGCTGTCGTTGCCCGAAGCGCTCGAGGTCGCCCCCGCGTTCGACGGCGAATTGGCCACCGTGCTGTTGTTGCCGTCGTTGCCGGTCGAGGTGGCCGAGACGTTGCAGTTGTACTGGCGCCCGATGGTCGTGTTGTAGACCGGGGCCGCGTAGTAGCCGCTCTTCTGCTTGCGGACCATGTCCTGGATGGCCGCCTGGTTGACCTTGTCGGCGCTCGACTGGAACTGCCAGGACGTGTTCTCGCCGACGTTGTTGGCCAGTGCCATCAACGGCGCGCACGCCACCGCCAAAAGAAATACGCGTTGCATGACGATCCCTCTCTGGAAAACGCACCCGATGAATTCGTAAGTGCTAAGTTTCTGGAGGGCGATGCTATGGACCGGGTGCGCTGGCCGGTATCCCGGGAATCGGTAGAACTGCGCCGAACCAACACCGAGGCCGCGCGGCGCGCCGGCGCGCGAAAAGAGCACGCGAGAGCACGCAGGAACGCGCATGGTTGCCTGAAGACGCGCGAAAAAAAGCCGCAAGGAGCGAAACGCTCCTTGCGGCCTGCGGGTCGATGGCGGGCGAACCCGCCGCGGCTCAGGCGTGTGCCTTGATCGAATCCGCGAGCGTGTTCACGAGCGTGTCGATGTGCGACTTCTCCACGATGTACGGCGGCGCGATCACCAGCACGTCGCCCGCGGGCCGCACCAGCGCGCCCTTGTGGAAGCAGTCCAGGAAGATGTCGTACGCGCGCTTGCCCGGCGTGCCCGCGATGGGCGCGAGCTCCACCGCCGCGGCCAGGCCGAGGCTGCGGATGCTGACGACGTTGGGCAGGCCCTTGAACGTGCTGTGGAAGGCATCGCCCAGCACCTTGCCCATTTCGCCGGCGCGCGAGAACAGGTTCTCCTGCTTGAACAGGTCGAGCGTGGCGACGGCCGCGGCGCAGGCCACGGGGTGGCCCGAGTAGGTGTAGCCGTGGAAGAACTCGACCACGTGCTCGGGCGCGTCGGTCTTCATCATCGCGTCGTAGAGCTTGTCGCGGCAGATCACGCCGCCCAGCGGAATCACGCCGTTGGTCACGCACTTGGCAAAGTTCAGCATGTCGGGCACCACGCCGTAGTAGTCGGACGCGAAGTTGGTGCCCATGCGGCCGAAGCCGGTGATGACCTCGTCGAAGATCAGCAGGATGCCGTGCTTGTCGCAGATCTCGCGCAGGCGCTTCAGGTAGCCCTTGGGCGGCAGGTACCAGCCGGCCGAACCGGCCACCGGCTCGACGATGATCGCGGCCACGTTGCTCGGGTCGTGCAGCGGCAGGATGCGCGTCTCGAGCTCGACCAGCGGGTCTTCGGTCCACACCGGTTCCTCGTTGTGGATGTAGGCGTGGTTCACCGGGTCATGGATGAAGCGCATGTGGTCCACGCGCGGCAGGAAGGCCGAGCCGAAGACCTTGCGGTTGCCCGGAATGCCGCCCACCGACATGCCGCCGAAGCCCACGCCGTGGTAGCCCTTCTCGCGGCCGATGAACACGTTGCGGTGGCCCTCGCCGCGCGCGCGGTGGTAGGCCAGCGCCACCTTCATCGAGGTGTCGGCGGCTTCGGAGCCCGAGTTGCAGAACAGCACCTTGTTGAGGTCGCCCGGCGCCAGCGCGGCGATGCGCTCGGCCGCCTCGAACGCGCGGTCGTTGCTGACCTGGAAGGCGGTGGCGTAGTCGAGCGTGTCGAGCTGCTTCTTGATGGCCTCGTTGATCGGCTTGCGGTTGTGGCCCGCGCCCACGCACCACAGCGAGGAGATCCCGTCGATCACCTTCTTGCCGTCGTGCGTGGTGAACTCCATGCCGTCGGCCGCCACGAAGACGCGCGGGTCTTTCTTGAAATGGCGGTTGGGGGTGAAGGGCAACCACTGGTTGTCCATGTTGAAGTCCTGATGGGCCATGTCTCGCTCCTGAGGGTATGGGGTCGACGAAAATCGCAATTCTGGCACCCCTGCCACAATGACGCCCCTGATGACGACCACTACGCCCACGCACATCGCGCCCGCCTACATCCTGAACCTCTCCTGTCCCGACCGGACGGGCATCGTGCACGCCGTGTCGGGCTTCCTGCTCGAACGCGGCGCCAACATCGAGGAGGCGGCCCAGTACAACGACCACGGCACCGGCCTGTTCTTCATGCGCGTGCGCTTCGCCTGCGCCGAGCACAGCGAGGCCGTGCTGCGCGAGGCGCTGCAGACCTTCGCCGCCGGCTTCGGCATGAACCTGCAGCTGCACGCCGCGGCGCAGCCGATGAAGACGGTGATCCTGGTGAGCAAGGAAGGCCATTGCCTGAACGACCTGCTGTTCCGCTGGAAGAGCGGCCTGCTGGCCATCGACGTGCGCGCCATCGTCTCGAACCACCGCGACTTCTACCAGCTGGCCGCCAGCTACAACGTGCCGTTCCACCACATCCCGGTGACGGCCGCGACCAAGGCGCAGGCCGAGGCCAGGCAGCTGGAAATCATCGAGGCCGAGGGCGCCGAACTGGTGGTGCTCGCGCGCTACATGCAGATCCTGAGCAACGACCTGTGCCGCAACCTGGCCGGCCGCGCGATCAACATCCATCACTCGTTCCTGCCGAGCTTCAAGGGCGCCAAGCCCTACTACCAGGCGCACGACCGCGGCGTGAAGCTGATCGGCGCCACGGCCCACTACGTGACGGCCGACCTCGACGAAGGCCCGATCATCGAGCAGGACGTCACCCGCGCCGACCACACCGACACGGTCGAAGACCTCACGGCCCGCGGCCGCGACACCGAGAGCCAGGTGCTGGCGCGCGCGGTGAAGTGGCACAGCGAGCACCGCGTGCTGCTCAACGGGCACCGCACGGTCGTCTTCCGCTGACACCTGTCCCCTGTAGCCCTGTAACCCTTCAGCCCGCTTGTAAGCGGGTGTAGCATCCTGCGCCAAACGAGGAGGCGCGATGCGACGTTGGATGGGTGGAGTTTTGCTGGCCGTGCTCTCGGCCGGCCTGTTCGGGTGCTCGGCCAGCGGGCCCCGGTTTTCGGAAATGGCGGGCAGCATGCCGTCGCTCGGCGAGAACGAGGGGCGGATCTACTTCTACCGGAACTCGATCATGGGCGCCGCGCTGCAGCCCGAAGTGGTGGTCGACGGCCAGGTGGTCGGCAAGTCGCGGCCCAACAGCTTCTTCTACATCGACCGCCCGGCAGGCACCTACCGGGCCAGCGCCCGGACCGAGGCCGAAGCCACCATCAACGTGGTGCTGCGGCCCAGGCAGACGGCCTACGTGCTGATGAGCATCAACTTCGGCATTGCCGTCGGACGCCCCGGCTTCGAGCGCGTGTCCGAGGCGGAAGGCCGCAAGGAACTGCAATCGCTGGCGTACGACGACAGCCTGCCCGCCGCCAGGAGCGTGAAGGCCGCCGCGGCACCTGATGCTCCTGGTGCTCCTGCCGCCCCTAAGGTCGCGGTCGCTGCCGCGGTTGCCGCCCAGCCCGCCGTGGCAGCTCAGCCTCTCGCGGCGATCCCCACCCCACTGCCCGCGCCCGCACCTGCACCTGCGCCTGCGCCTGCGCCGCCGCCGCGCGTCGCGGCCACCTCTGCGTCCGAGGCCGCGCCGTTTGCCAGGACACCCCTGAACGACCTGCGGCTGCTCCTGCCGGCCAACCGCTGAGACCACACCTGCCATGAGATTCAAGTCTTCCCCGGCGCGCCCGGCGTTTGCCACGCCCGCCACCCTCGCTACCCTCGCGATCGCGCTGACGGTTGCCACCGCGTCCGCCCAGGAGGCGCGCCACGGCCCCGACCTCGCCCCCGACGCGCTCTTCGCGCGCGTGTCGTCCAGCGTCTGGGTGGTGCAGGCGAGCGACGCGCAAGGCAAGGTGCTCGCCACCGGCAGCGCGGTCGCCACCGGCCCCAACAGCGCGGTCACGAGCTGCCAGCTGCTCGCGAAAGCCAGCGCGGTGGCGGTGAAGCGCGACAACGTCAGCTACGGCGCGACGCTGGAGTTTCCAGACGCCGAGCGCGACCTCTGCCAGTTGCGCATCGCGAACTTCAACGCGCCCGCCCTCGGCATCACGCCGGCGAGCGCACTGCAGGTGGGCATGCCGCTGTACGCCGTCGGTTCGCCCAGGGGCAGGGAGCTGACATTGGGCATCGGCATGCTCTCCGGCCTGCGCCGCGGCAATGCCGGCGAGCTCGAGGCGCTGCAGCTGGCCGCCGCGCCCGAGGCGGGTCTTGGCGGCGCTGGCCTGTTCGACGCGCAGGGCCGGCTGGCCGGCCTCGTCAGCGCGGCGCCCGCGGGCTCGGCCGCGGCCAGGCTCGCGATGCCCGCGTCCTGGATCACGGAACTGCCGGCGCGCGGCCGCCTGGCGGTCGACGCCGCGAAGAAGCTGCCGCCGTCTGCGGCATCGGCATCCGCTTTCGCATCCGTGGCCTCCACCATGCCGGCGACGGCACGGCCGAGCGTCATCGAATACCAGCTGCACGACCGCATCACCAACACCTACCGCAAGGTGATCTACCGCGCCGATGCGGCGACGGACGAGCGCCTCAGCTTCAACAACGGGGGCTGGGTCGAGAAGCCGGGCGGCGAAGTGGTCAGCGTCACCTCGGCGATCGCGGGCGAGTTCGATTCGGTCATGCCGCCGGGCGGCTGGACCAAGGAGAACCTCAAGGAAGAAGCGGCCTGGCGCGCACGCTACAGCTCCACGCTGGGCGGCTCACGCGCGAACATGGACTTGAACGCCACCGTGATGGAAGACACCGCGCTGACCATCGGCGGCAAGGAGTTCAAGGTCGTGCGCATCGAGTACAGGGGCTATACGCAGCGCTTCCCGGACGCGGGCGCCGTGTTCGGCAACCAGTACGGCCGGTACCGCGCCAACGTCTGGTACTCGACTGAGCTGGGCCGCGTCGTGCGCTTCGAGGCGCAGACACGGGGCGGCGCGGGTGCCGCCGCGTTCCAGCTCAACGAAGCCCTCGAACTGGTCAGCATCCGCTGAAGCTCGAGGGCCGGGATTCGCAGACCGGGGGCCGCCGCGCACGACGGCCCCGGCACCCGTCAGTTGCGATTCGGGTTGTTCGGACGGCGGTCGTAGCGGTTCGGCACGCCGTCGCCGTCGCGGTCCCAGCGGCCTGCGCTGTATTGCCAGCGGCCGCCGTCCTGGCGCCATTCCGGCGCACGGTAGGCGTAGCCCGGGCGGGCACGCACATACACACCGCGGACCCACACGTGGCGGCCGCCGCGCCATTCATAGTGCCCCGGCGCCCAGGCGTAGCCGCGACGCGGCGGCGGCACGCGTTCGAAGCGCGGCGGAGGCGGCGCCACCTGCACGGTGACCACGGGTTGTGCCTGCGCGGCGGTGGGGACGGTCAATGCACCCACCGACAGAAGCGAAGCCGCGCCGATGGAAAGAGCCAATGCGATTGTTTTCATGAAGGACTCCTCATGAGTTGTTGGAGAAGCCTTCATGCTGCCCACGCCATGTGAACCGCCTGTAAGCCGTACGCGAAGTCTTGTGTAAAGCTGTGACGCGCTCTTCATGCTCTTGCGAGCGCTCACTCACTCCATCAGTTCGCGCAGGTCGACGGCCGCGGCCATGGCCGCGTGGCCGGCCTTGTTGGGGTGCAGGTGGTCGCCCGAATCGAACAGCGGGTTCAGCGCCTGCGGGTCCGCGGGGTCGCGCAGCGCCGCGTCGAAATCGATCACGCCGTCCACGTCCTGCCGTCCGCGGATCCAGCGGTTGACGGCCTCGCGCAAGGCCTCGTTCGCGCCGTTCCAGTAAGGCGTGTTCTTGAATGGCGGCACGGTGCCCAGCAGCACCTTCACACCCTTGGCGCGGGCCTGCTTGATCAGTTGCTGCAGCCCTTCGGTGAGGCGCTCGGCCGTGGGCCAGTCGCGGGGCGTCAGCTCGGCGCCCGGCACGCGCGCGAACACGGTGCGGCCGATGTCGTTGGTGCCCATCAGCACGATCGCATGGGTCACGCCGCTCTGGCGCAGGGCGTCGAGTTCGAAGCGCGAAAGCCCGCTGGGGCCGATGCCGTCGGTCAGCAGGCGGTTGCCGCCGATGCCGGCATTGAGCACCGCGATGTCCTGCCCGGCCGGCTGTGTGTCGCGCAGGCGCGTGGCCAGCATGTCGGGGTAGGCGCCGAAGGTGCCTTCCGACGTGCCCGCGGTGATGGAGTCGCCGAAGGCCACCACGGTGCGCACGGGCTTGGTGGTGAGCACGTCCAGCCCGGTCATGATCTGGTTGAGCACCATCGGCGTGGGGTTCTTCAGCTTGGCGGCCGTCACGGCGTTGCCGGCGGCCACCCAGGTCGTGCCCGACTCGGGCATGGACACCGTGGAGAACGGCGTGGCGCGATCGAAGAAGGCGCTCACCACCACGGTCTGCCCGGCCTGCACGGGCAGGTCGACGCCGTCGCTCCAGGCGTCCGCGCCCGGTGCGATGGTCAGGCTGGTGCGGCCGCCGAAACGCAGCATGCGCAGCGAGGCGGGCGAGAACGCGTCGGCGCCGGTGCCGCGCGCCGCGCTCGCGGCGGCAATGCGCAGCGGCGTCTTGCCGAAGCGGTTCGAGAAGCGGATGCGGATGCGCTCGCCGTCCAGCGACAGTTCGAGCTGCTGGCGCAGCGTCTGCCCGCGCAGGTCATTGCCGCCGGGCAGCGAATAGCTGGGCCCGCTCGGGCTCGCGGCCATCTCGCGGAAATCCAGCGGCGCCACGGCCCAGCTTGCCACCCAGTGCGCTTCGGCGGGTTGCTTGGGCGTGCTTGCCGTGGGAATCGCCTGCACGCCGAATGCGAGCGCCGCCAGGCAGAAAGCGGCCAGCCAATGCGTCAGGGCAAGCTCGCGCAAATGGCGCAAGTGAACGAGCCAACGGGAAACCAATGTCATGCAGGCAAAGCCGCTCAGTTTATGCAGCGGCTTTGTCCTTTGCGTGACGAGGTCTAGCGCACGGTTACCAAGTGTCCACGTACGAAGAGACCGGTTGCGGCGCCCGCGTGGCCGAATTCAGCCCGCGCACCAACCAGGTGCGCGTCTCGGCCGGGTCGATCACCGCATCGATTTCCAGCGTCTGCGCCATGTGGATCGCCTCGCCGTTCGCGTACTGCTGGTCGACGAGTTTCTTGAACAGCGCATCGCGTTCGGCGCCCTCCGCCACCGCCGCCAGCTCCTTGCGAAAACCCAATCGGACAGCACCCTCGAGGCCCATCGCGCCGAATTCGCCGGTGGGCCAGGCGACGGTGAAGACGGGTGCGTCGAAGCCGCCCGCGGTCATCGCCTGCGCGCCCAGGCCGTAGCCCTTGCGCAGCACCACGGCGAAGAACGGCACGCGCAGGTGCGAGGCCACCATGAACATGCGGCAGACGTGGCGCACCTGCGCCTGCGCCTCGATTTCGGGGCCGACCATGAAGCCCGGCGTGTCGCACAACGAAACAATTGGCAGGCCGTGCGCATTGCACAGCTGCATGAAACGCGCGGACTTGTCGGCCGCCTCGACGTCGATGGCGCCGCCCAGGTGGTGCGGGTTGTTGGCCATGAGCCCGACCGGCTTGCCCTCGATGCGCGCGAGCGCGGTGACGATGCCCGCGCCGAAACCCGCGCGCAACTCGAGCAGCGAGCCGGTGTCGGCCACGCCGCGCATCGCGGCGCGCACGTCGTACACGCGCAGCCGGTTCTGTGGCACCACGTGGCGCAGCGTGCGCGGGTCGGCGCCTTGCCAGCCGGTGGTCGGCCCCTGAAAGTACGACAGATACTGCTTGGCCGCGGCCACGGCGGCGGCTTCGTCTTCCACCAGGATGTCGATCACGCCGTTGCGCGACTGCACGCTGCTCGGGCCGATCTGCTCGGGCGCGAAGCTGCCCAGGCCGCCGCCTTCGATCATGGCCGGCCCGCTCATGCCGATGTTGCTGCCCTTGGTGGCGATGATCACGTCCGCGCAGCCCAGCAGCGCGGCATTGCCCGCGAAGCAGCGCCCGTGCACGATGCCCACCACCGGCACCTTGCCCGACAGCGCCGCGAACTGGCTGAAGGTGTGGTTGTTCAGGCCCGCGACGATCGGCATGTCGGTGTCGCCCGGCCGCCCGCCGCCGCCTTCGGCGAACAGCACCACCGGCAGCTTGAGCTGGTGCGCCACCGCCAGCAGCCGGTCGGTCTTGTGGTGGTTGCGCATGCCCTGCGTGCCGGCCAGCACGGTGTAGTCGTAGGCCAGCACGGCGCAGCGCGACGCTTCAGGTCCGAACTGCTGTGCGTTGATGCTGCCCAGCCCGGTCACCATGCCGTCGGCCGGCGTGTTGGCGATCAGGTCCTCGAGCGTGCGGCGGCGCGTCTGCGCGGCGATGGCGAGCGCACCGTACTCGATGAAGTTGCCGGGGTCGGCGACGGTGTCGCACAGGTCGGCGATGTTCTCGCGCGCGGTGCGCCCGCCCTGCGCGTGGCGCTTGTCGACGGCGGCCTTGCGGTTGGCGTCGAGCGTGGGCGCGTGGCGGTCGATGACCTTCTGCAGGTCGGGGCGGATGGCACCGAGGTCATGCTCGGTGCGCGCCTCGGCCTCGACGGCCTGCGCGTCGACGGCCTCGAGCCGCACCAGCGACTGGCCTTCGACGAGGTAGTCGCCGGGCGCGGCCAGCAGCGCGACCACGCGGCCCGCCACGGGCGCGTGCAGCAGGTGCTCCATCTTCATGGCCTCGAGCACGCCGAGTTGCGCGCCGGCGGGCAGCACGTCACCGATGTCGACCTCGAACTGCACGAGGCGCGCGGGCATCGGGGCCTTGACGGTGAGTTCGTTCGGCTCGTCGTCGGCAACTGCTGCTTGCGCGGCGGGTGCAGCGGGTGCGGCCGGCGCGGCCGCCATCTTCTTCACGTGCTTCTCGATCAGCGCCGCGGCCGCCAGCAGGTCGCCCAGGTGCGCTTCGACGAAGCGCGTGTGCACCGCCTGCGTGACGAACTCGGGCCGCGCCGCAATGGCGCGCAGCAGCGCCAGGTTGGTGGCGATGCCGTCGATGCGGCATTCGTCCAGCGCGCGCAGCGAGCGGCGCAGCGCGTCCTCGAAACGAGGCGACGGCGAATGCACGATGAGCTTGGCCAGCAGCGTGTCGTAGTGCGGCGAAGGCGCGAGGCCCGCATAGCCGTGCGTGTCGACGCGCACGCCGGGGCCGGCCGGCAGCTCGAAGCGTGCGAGCGTGCCGCCCGACGGCCGCGCGTTGCCTTGCGCGTCGAGCGTCTCGGCATTGATGCGCCATTGCACCGCAAAGCCGCGCTGCGGCGCCGTGCGATCGGCCTCCACGCCCAGCGCGCTCAGCGGCTGGCCAGCGGCCACTTCGATCTGCAGCTGCACCAGGTCCAGCCCCGTCACCGCCTCGGTCACCGTGTGCTCGACCTGCAGGCGCGGGTTGGCCTCGATGAAGACGAAAGGCAAGGTCGCCGATGCCGCATCGACCAGGAACTCGAAGGTGCCGAGCCCGCGGTAGCCCACCGTCTTCGCCATGCGCAGCGCGGCCTGCGTGACCTGCGCGCGCAGCGCCTCGGGCAGCGACGGGCTGGGCGCGATCTCCACCAGCTTCTGGAAGCGCCGCTGCAGCGTGCACTCGCGCTCGCCGAGGCTGGCCACGGCCTGCCCGTCGCCCAGCACCTGCACCTCGATGTGCCGCGCATTGCGCATCAGCCGCTCGACGTACACGCCCTCGATGCCGAAGGCCGCCTTGGCTTCGGACATGCAGCGCGCATGCGCCTCGGGCAGCTCGTCGGCGTTCAGCACCGCGCGCATGCCGCGCCCGCCGCCGCCGCCGATGGCCTTCACCATCACGCCCGCGCCCTGCGCATGCTGCTCGGCGAAGAAGGCCTGCGCCTGCGCGAGCGTCACCGCACCCGCGCTGCCCGGCATCACCGGCACGTCGCATTGGGCGGCCAGCGCGCGCGCGCGCGCCTTGTCGCCGAACAGGCCGAGCTGCTCGGGCGTCGGCCCGATGAACACGAGGCCGGCGTCCGCGCAGGCCTGCGCGAAATCGGCGCGCTCGCTGAGGAAGCCGTAGCCGGGGTGCACCGCGTCGCACCCCTGTGCCTTGGCCACCGCGATCGGCGCGGCAATGTCGAGGTAGGCGGCGGGCCCGGTCGCATCGAGCGCGACGGCGGTGTCGGCCAGCTGCACGTGCAGCGCCGCCGCGTCGTCACGGGCGTGCACGGCCACGCTGGCAATGCCCAGGTCGCGCAAGGCGCGCACCAGGCGCACGGCGATCTCGCCGCGGTTGGCAATCAGAACTTTGGAGAACACGTGGGGGAACCTTTCAGGCCTTGTCCTTGAGCAGGCGGCGCAGCACCTTGCCCGCGCCGGTGGTCGGCAATGCATCGATGAAGCTCACGGCGCGCGGCGCCTTGTAGCTTGCCATGTTGTCGCGCGCCCAGGCCACCAGCGCGTCGGCCTCGAGCGTGGCGCCGGGCTTGCGCACGATGAAGGCCTTCACGACCTCGCCCTTCTCGGCGTCGGGCTGCGCAATGACGGCCGCCTGCGCCACCGCCGGGTGCTTGATGAGGATGGTCTCGACCTCTTCGGGGAACACGCTGTAGCCCGAGACCTTGATCATTTCCTTGAAGCGGCCGATGAAGGTGAGGTAGCCGTCGGCGTCGAGCTTGCCCATGTCGCCGGTGTGCACCCAGCCGTTGCGCAGCGTGGCGGCCGTGGCCTCGGGCTTGTTCCAGTAGCCCTTGAACGAGCCCTTGCTGGTCAGCACGATTTCGCCGACCTCGCCCACCGGCATGTCGGCCTGGGTGTCGGTGTCGATGATGCGGATGGTCACGCCCGGCACGGCGATGCCCTGCGTTCCCCAGCGCGGCGCATGGTGCGGCGTGTAGGTGTCGCAGGTGTGCGTTTCGCTCAGGCCGTAGGCGGCCTCGAACGACGTGCAGTGGGGTGCGTGCGAGCGCCATTGCTGCGCCAGCGGCTCGGTGAAGGTGATGCCGAAGCTGGTCACCGGGTTCATCTTCAGGCTGGACAGGTCGAACCCCGCGATGTCGCTCACCTGCATGCAGGCCACGTTCATCGGCGCGATGCTGTACCACCAGCTCACCTTGTAGGTGGCCACGGCCTGCAGCACGGCGCGCGGGTCGAAGCGGTGCAGCAGCACCGAGGTGGCGCCGCTGAGCACGGGCACGTTCACGCCCATCAGCATGCCGGCGATGTGGTACAGCGGCGCGATGGACAGCAGCACGTCGGTGGGGCCCACGCCGTTGCAGTCGGCCGCGGCGCGCGTCTTGAACAGCGCGTTGCCGTAGCTCAGCATCGCGCCCTTGGGCAGCCCGGTGGTGCCCGAGGTGTAGGTCATGAGCGCGACGTCGTCCATGCCGATGGCCACGGGCTGCGGCTTCGCGCCGGTCTTCATCGCGGCGAGGAAGTCTTCGCAACCTTCGGGCACGCTGCGTTCGGCCTTGCGTTGCGCGGCCAGCTCGGCCGGCAGGTCGATCGACGTGGGGGCCGGCAGCAGGTCGGCGTAGTGCACCACGAACACGTGCTCCAGGGCGCTGTCGGGCTGCACCTTGCGCACCACGGGCAGCAGCGGCGCGGCCGCGACGATCACGCGGGCCTTCAGGTCGTTGACCTGGTAGGCCAGCTCGTGCTCCTTGTTGAGCGGACCGCTCGGGCAGACGATGGCACCGATCTTCTGGATGCCGAAGTGCGCCACCAGGTACTGCGGGCAGTTGTTCAGGAAGAGCACCACGGGCTCGCCCTTGTTCACGCCCAGCGCCTGCAGACGCGCGGCGAAGGCGTCGCTCGCGCGGTCGAGCTCGGCCCAGCTCATGGCCTGGCCGTACCAGATGCAGGCGGCGCTGCCGCCGCGCTCGCGGGCGTGGGCGCGCAGGTACTCGTGCAGCGGCTGCTCCACGCGATCGGGCAGTTCGCGCAGCGCGTACGGCGCGTGTGCTGCGGTCTTGTTTGTCTCCATGGCGTCACTTTCTCAGGGTTATCGATAGCCGCCCACGCATGGCGGGCGCTTGCCAATGCCGCATGGTGCACGAACAATCCTACCCATGGGTATAACTTCCGCGACACGGCACAAACCCTCTGGGGACCAGAGCGAAACCACGGCACAGCCGCACCTGCCGCAGGGCACCGGCCGCCAGCGCGCGGCCACGCAGGGCACCGACCTGCAGCGCGAGCGCATCCTGCAGGCCGCCGCGCAGCTGTTCGCGGCGCAGGGCTATGCCAACACCACCATGGCGCAGATCGTGCGCGCGCTGGGCGTGACCAAGCCCTTCGTGTACTACTACTTCCGCGACAAGCAGGAGATCTTCGAGACGCTGTCGTGGCGCCCCGCGGTCGACTGCTTCACCGCGCTCGACTTCGCGGCCGCCGACCCGCGCCGCGCCAGCGAGAAGGTGCTCGAGGGCATCGAGCGGCTGATTCGCGCGACCGTCACGCACCACCCCTGCGCCTTCTTCGCGTACCGCGAGCCGCAGGTGTACCGGCCCGAGTACATCGCCGCGCAGAAGAAGCTCGCGCACCACTTCTACGACCTGCTGTGCCCGCTGCTCGAGGAGGCGCGCCGCGACGGCGACCTCGACTTCGGCGAGACCAAGATCACCGCGCTCGCGGCCTGCAGCCTGCCGGGCTTTCTCTACAGCTGGTACCGCCCGGGCGGACGCCTGTCGCCCGACGAGGTGGTGGCCGAACTGACGAAGCTCGCCAGCCGCTTGATCGGCCTGCAAGCGAAGAACTGACAACCATCCCCGGAGACACACCATGAAGTTCAAGAAGGCGCCATCGGCACGACTGGCGCGGACCGCCCTTGCCTCTCTGCTTTGCATCGCAGGCGCGGCCCACGCGCAGCAGACCTACAAGATCGCCTACATCGACCCGCTCTCGGGCCCCTTCGCCAACGTCGGCGAGCTGATGCTCATGCACACGCAGTACGCCATCGAGGAGATCAACGCCAAAGGCGGCGTGCTCGGCGGCACCCAGCTGCAGCTGCTGCAGTTCGACAGCAAGCTCTCGGCGCAGGAAAGCCAGAGCGCGCTGCAGGCGGCGATCGACCAGGGTGCGCGCGCCATCGTGACGGGCGGCTCGGGCTCGTCGGTGGTCACGGCGCTGGTGCAGTCGGTGGCGCGCTGGAACCAGCGCAACCCGGGCAAGGAGCTGATCGTGCTGAACCACTCCTCCATCGACCCCGAGATGACGGGCAAGGCCTGCAGCTTCTGGCACTTCCAGACCGAGGCCAACACGGCGATGAAGATGAAGGCGCTGGCCAACTACATCAAGAAGACGCCCGACGTGAAGAAGGTCTACCTGCTGAACCAGGACTACGCGCACGGCAAGCAGTGGGCCAGCTACGGCAAGCAGCTGGTGGGCCTGGCGCGCCCCGACATCCAGTTCGTCGGAGAGACGCTGCACCCCATCGGCCGCGTGAAGGACTTCGCGCCCTACATCGCCAACGTGAAGCAGAGCGGGGCCGACTCGGTCATCACCGGCAACTGGGGCCAGGACATGACGCTGCTGCTGAAGGCGGCAGGCGACGCGGGCTACAACCTGCGCTACTTCAACCACAGCGCGGGCTCGGTGCCGGGCACGGTCACGGCGGTGTCGCAGGCCAAGCTGGGCCAGCTGACGTGGGTGGCCGAATGGCACCCGGGCGAGGCGGACACGCCCAAGGTCGACGCGCTGGCCAAGGCCTACAAGGCCAAGACGGGCAAGGACTTTCTCGCGCCGCGCATCGACATGACGCCGCGCCTGCTGGCCGCGGCCATCGACAAGGCGGGCAGCGTGGACACCATCAAGGTGGCGCGCGCGCTCGAAGACCTCACTTTCGACTCGGTGGTGGGCCCGGTGCGCATGCGCGGCGAAGACCACCAACTGCTGCTGCCGCAGGTGGTGAACACCATCGCGCCGGTCGACGGCAAGGCGGTGAAGGTCGGCTGGGAAGGCACCAACTACGGCTTTCGCACCGACGCCGTGTACACCGGCAACGAACTGGCGCAGGGCACCGACTGCAAGATGGTCCGGCCCTGACGCCGGGCGCCCGGCGCGCGGCGCCTCATGAGGGCTCGTCGCGCAGCCGCGCCTTGTGGATCTTGCCGGCCGGGGTCAGCGGCAGCTGCTCGCGCAGCACGATGTGCCGCGGCATCTTGTAGTCGGCGATGCGGCCGGCGCAGTGCGCGAGCAGCGCGTCCACCGTCGGCGCGCGGCCGTCCCTGGGCACGACGAAGTAGCGGCCGACCTCGCCCAGCACCGCGTCGGGCACGCCGATGCCGGCCACCATCAGCACGTCGGGGTGGCTTGCGATCAGCGCCTCCACCTCGGCCGGGTAGACGTTGAAGCCGCCCTGGATGTACATGTCCTTCATGCGGCCCTTGAGCGTGATGAAGCCGCGCGCGTCCACCAGGCCGAGGTCGCCCGTGTGCAGCCATCCTTCGCCGAAGGCGCCGGCCCCCGCGGCCGCGCCGATGTAGCCGGGCACCACGCCCAGGCCGCGAAAGCACAGCTCGCCGATCTCGCCCGGCGCCAGCACGGCGCCGCCGGGGGCGCGCACCTGCACCTCCACGCCCTGCAAGGGCTGGCCGATGGCCTGCATGAGGTCGTCGTCGGCGCAGTCCGCGGGCGACATCACCAAGGCGCCCGAGGACTCCGACAGCCCGTAGAGGTTCATGACCGTCGCGCCCGGCATGCGCGCCTTCAGCTGCGCGAGCAAGGTGGCGTCGGCATTCGAGCCGCCGGTGACGATGAGCCGCACGCTGCCCAGGTCGACCGACGCCGACGAGGGGTGCATCAGCAGCAGGGTCAGCATGGTCGGCACGCCGACCAGCAAGGCGGGCGGACGCCGACGGACCATGTCGAGCACGGTCTGCGCCTTGAAGGTGCCGACCAGTTCGCAACTGCCGCCGGCCAGCAGCTGCGACAGCACGCCGCAGGTGATGCCGCCCACATGGTTGAGCGGATTTCCCAGCTGCAGCAGCTCGCCGGGGCGCATGCCGGTGTGGCGGGCCTGCCCCCAGGCCGAGGCGAGCATGCTGGCATGCGTGAGCGCGCAGCCCTTGGGCTGCCCGGTGGTGCCGGAGGTGTAGATGACCATCGCGAGGTCGTCCGCCCGCACGGCCGCGGACGCTGCGCCGAGCAGGTCACGCCGCACCGGCGCCGCCGCCATGGCGGCGAAGCGCGCGCCGTCGAGCGTCACCACCTGCTGCAATGCCGGCAGCCGCGGCGCCAGGCGCTCGAACATCGCCGCGCAGTCGAAGTCGTCCACCTGCCCGACGGTGAACACCGCCTGGCAGGCGCTGTCGGCGAGCATGAACGCGAGTTCGCTGTCGCGGTAGCGCGGACTCAGCGCGACCACCGCCACGCCGATGCGCGCGGCCGCGAAGAAGAGCTGCAGCCATTCGATGCGGTTGGGCGACAGCAGCGCGATGCGCCCGCCGCGGCGCAGCCCCATGTCCCACAGGGCCGTGGCGAGGTGCTCGCTGGCTTGCGCGGCCTGGGCGAAGGTGAAGCTGCGTTCGCCGTCGATGTAGGCCTCGACCCCGGGATGCCGCTGCGCGGCGCGGTCCAGGGCTTCGAAGAGTTTCAGTTCGGTCTCGGGTCCGGCGGAAGGCATGGCATGGCGGGGTGAAAGCAAGGGGTGGCCGCAGCGTAGGGGGCGCCCCCGGCACCGGCTTGCGTCAACAGGCTGGCGGCACCCGCGGGGCGCCGGGCCTAAGGGAATCCCCGCCCCGCCCGCCCCCCGTGCCATCGGGATACTCCGGTTGTTACATCCCGGATATCCGAAGCGGGTCCATTCCAAAGGCACATCACCCCATGGCAGGCAAAAACTCGCTCTACCCGATCCCGCATCCGGCGAAGAAGCCCTTCGTCGGCAACCTGCTGTCGATCGGGTCCGACTCTCCCGTGCTCGACATGTGGAAGATCGCGCAGGACCTCGGCGGCATCTACTGGCTCGACATGCCGGGCATGCCGGTGATCGTGGTGTCGTCGCCCGCGCTGGTCGACGAACTCTGCGAGGAGGCACGCTTCGACAAGAGCACGCGCGGCGCGCTGCGCCGGCTGCGCGCCGCGTCGCACGGCCTGTTCACCTCCGACACGCACGAGGAGACCTGGTCGAAGCCGCACAACATCCTGTTGGCCAACTTCAGCCAGCGCGCCATGCAGGCCTACCACCCGATGATGCTGGACATCGCGGGCCAGCTGGTGACCAAGTGGGAGCGGCTGAACTTCGACGAAGAGGTGGACGTGGTGCGCGACATGACCGCGCTCACGCTCGACACCATCGGCCTGTGCGGCTTCGGCTACCGCTTCAACTCGTTCTACCGCGAGGGCTTCCACCCCTTCGTCGATGCGATGGTGCGCACGCTGGAGACGGTGCAGAACCGCCGCGGCCTGCCGCTCGAGGAATTCATGCTGAAGAAGGAGCTTGCGCAGCAGCGCAAGGACATCCGCTACATGCACAAGATGGTGGAAGACATCATCGCGGAGCGGCGCGCCAGCGGCGCCGACATTGCCACCAAGCCCGACCTGCTGAGCTACATGATCGCGGGCGTGGACAAGAAGAGCGGCGAGCAGCTCACCGACAAGATGATCCGCGACGAGTGCATCGAATTCCTCATCGCGGGGCACGAGACCACCAGCGGGCTGCTGTCGTTCGCCATCTACTTCCTGCTGAACAACCCCGAGGCGCTGGCCAAGGCGCAGGCCGAAGTCGACAACGTGTTCGGCCCCGACACCACGCAGAAGCCCACCTACGCGCAGGTCAACCGGCTGCAGTACGTGATGCAGGTGCTGAAGGAGTCGCTGCGCATGTTCCCCACCGCGCCGGCCATCTCGATGCGCGCGAAGGAAGACACGACGATCGGCGGGCAGTACACGATCAAGAAGAACAACATGGTCATCATGCATGCGCTGGCGCTGCATCGAGACAAAGGCATCTGGGGCGAGAACGCCGACCAGTTCAATCCCGACAACTTCACGCGCGAGGCCGAGCGCGAGCGGCCGGTGAACGCCTTCAAGCCCTTCGGCAACGGGCAGCGCGCCTGCATCGGGCGGCAGTTCGCCCTGCAGGAGGCGGTGCTCACGCTGGGCATGATCCTGCAGCGCTTCAACCTGGTGGACCACACGGGCTACCAGCTGAAGATCAAGGAGGCGCTCACCATCAAGCCCGAGGGCTTCAGGATCAAGGCGCTGCTGCGCGACCCGGCCACGCGCCCGCGCGGCAACATGACCGACGCGGCGGCCGCGCCCGTGCAGCCCACGCAACCCGCGCAACGCAAGCCGCAGGCCGCGCGCCACGGCACCTCGCTGCTGGTGCTGCAGGGCTCCAACCTCGGCACGGCCGAAGACCTGGCGCGCCAGCTGGCCGAGGCCGGCGAGATGCGCGGCTTCTCCACGCAGCTGGCCTCGCTGGACGACTACGCCGAGCGGCTGCCGGCCAACGGCGCGGTGGCGATCGTCTGCGCCTCGTACAACGGCGTGGCGCCCGACAACGCGGCCGAGTTCCACCGCTGGCTCGACAAGGCCGACGATGCGCTCAACGGCGTGCGCTTCAGCGTGTTCGGCTGCGGCAACACCGACTGGGCCGCGACCTACCAGGCCGTGCCGCGGCGCATCGACGAGCGGCTCGAGGCGCTGGGCGCCACGCGCGTGCATCCGCGCGGCGAAGGCGATGCGCGCGAGGACATGGACGGCGCCTTCCAGGACTGGAGCGATGCGTTGTGGCCTGAACTGGTGAAGGCCTTCGACATCAAGACCGGCGCCGGCACGCCCGTGCAGAGCGAGCCGCTCTACACGCTGGAAGAGCTGCCGCCGCCGCAGAAGAACGCGATCGTCGACGCGCTGGGCGCGGTGGCGCTGCGGGTGATCGAGAACCGCGAGCTGCAAAGCAGCAGCGGCAGCAGTAGCGGCAACCCCGACGGTGAGGCGGTCCGCTCCACGCGCCATGTCGAACTGATGCTGCCCGAGGGCCTGATCTACCGCGCCGGCGACCACCTGAGCGTGGTGCCGCGCAACAGCCCGAAGCAGGTCGAGCGCGCGATGGCGCGTTTCGGCTTCGACCGCACGGCCCACGTGCGCCTGCATGCGGGCGCGGGCCGCAAGGCGGCACTGCCGGTGGAACAGGTGATTGCGGTCGACCGCCTGCTGGGCGACTACGTCGAGCTGCAGGACGTGGCCACGCGCAAGCAGATCGCCACGCTCGCGGCCCATACCGAATGCCCCTTCACCCGACCGAAGCTGGTGGCCCTGTCGGGCAGCGACGAAGCCTCGCAGGCCGCCTACAAGGCCGAGGTGCTGCACAAGCGCAAGTCGCTGCTCGACCTGCTGGAAGAGCACCGCGCGTGCCAGGTGCCGTTCGCGGTGTTCCTGGAAATGCTGTCGCCGCTGTCGCCGCGCTACTACTCGATCTCCTCCTCACCGACGATGACGCCGGGCAGGTGCAGCGTGACGGTGGGCGTGGTGAATGGGCCCGCGAAGTCGGGCCTCGGCACCTTCGAGGGCGTGTGCTCCAACTTCCTGGCGCGCGCCGAAGCCGGCGACACGGTGCACGGCGTGGTGCGCGAGACCACGGCCGAAGGCTTCCGGCTGCCCGACGAGGCGAGCCGCCCGCTGATCATGGTCGGCCCGGGCACCGGCCTCGCGCCGTTCCGCGGCTTCCTGCAGGAGCGCGCGGCGCAGGTCGAGGCGGGGCACGCGGTGGGCGAGGCGCTGCTGTTCTTCGGCTGCCGCCATCCGGAGCAGGACTTCATCTACGCCGACGAGCTCAACGCCTGGGCGCACCGCGGCGTGATGAAGCTGCACACCGCGTTCTCGCGCGCGGGCGAGCGCAAGGTCTACGTGCAGGACCTGATCCGCGAACAGGCGGCACAGGTGTGGCAGCTGCTGGAAGCCGGCGCCGTGGTCTACGTGTGCGGCGACGGCTCGCGCATGGAGCCCGACGTGCGCCGCACGCTCAGCGACCTGGCGCGCGAGCACGGGCACGACAGCGCCGCGTGGATGGACCGGATGATTGCCGACCAGCGCTACGTGCTGGACGTGTGGGCCGGCAGCTGACGGTCGTCCGGCACCGAAGGTGCTGCAGCTAGACCTGCAGCGCCGCGGCGTGCGCCTCGAAGGTGCCGCGCACCTTCCAGCCCTCGGGCGTCAGCGCAATCACCTGGTCCGAGAGCCCGCGCGCGCCGGCTTCGGCCTTCACGCGCGCCGCCGACGAGCACATGAGCTGCAGCATGGTCGAGGCCGAGATCGGTTCGCCGGCAATCTCGAGCTTGGCACCGCTGTCCATGTAATAGAGCGCGTTTTGACTTGGAACCGCCGCGATCAGCTCGCCCTTGAAGCCACGCGACAGCCGGGCCCACAGCTCGGGCAGCACCAGCATGCTGGCTTCGAGGTCGTGGCCCGTGACCAGCGCCTTGTACACGGTGAGGTCCTGCGTGGCGATGTTCGCTCCGGCCTTGCGCTGCAGGTTGTCCAGGGCCTGCTCGTGCAGCGCCTGCGGGTCGAGCCCCATGCCCATGAGGCACCGGCTGGTCAACGGCATGGCGGGGGCGCCAGGGGTGGAGGGCGCAGGTGAATCGATGGTGTAGGTGACCTGCAGGTCCAGCTTCGCATCCTGGCCGAGCGCCGAGGTGAAGGCCCTGCGGACGCCATGCGGGGTGAGCGTGTCGAGTGCATCGAGGGTGGGCTCCGGGCCGGCTGCGCTGCCGGGGCCGGGGCCGGGACCGCGCAGGGTGTCGGCGTGGGCGATGCGGGGATAGACGCGGGGATGGGTGCGATGCGGGGTGCAGTTCATGACGGGCGCCATTGTTCCGGCAGGGCCGCGGGGCACCAAGGTCAGAAGTCACGTTCTGCAAACGAAGAAGCCGGCAGTGCCGGCTTCTTCGTGCTTTCGTGAATCACATCTCGCGATCGGGGTCCGGATACACCAGCGGCCCCAGCAAGCCGCGATTGAAGGGCTTCCACTGGCCCTCGGCCTGCGCCAGCCGGTCGGCCACCGCGTACAGCACGGCGGGATGCGCGCCCAGGCCCAGGTGGCTGGCCATCACCTCGATGTTTTCCGACTGCGGGCCGGTCTTCTCGATGCTGCAGCGCCAGGCCACCACGCCGTCGGTGCGGCTGAAGATCGAGGTGGTCGGCACGGGCGGGGTGGGCTGCACGAACTTCATGCGCCGCGGATCGTGTGAACTTTGCCCGCTCACGCCCTCGTACACGCGCCACGCGTTGGTGGCGCGCGGGCTGCCCGAGAACGGGCTGCCCAGCGTGATGACGTTGCGGATCATGTGCGAGTACGACGACGCCAGCAGCCGCGCGTACACGCCGCCCAGGCTCCAGCCGATGACGCTGACCTTCTCGCCGTTCTTCTCGTGCAGCGTCTTGAGCAGCTCGACCATGCCGTCTTCCACGCCTTCGCGCGGACCGAGGTTGCGGCCCAGGCCCCAGCCGTGCGCGTCGTAGCCGCGGCTGCACAGGTAGCGGCGCAGCAGCAGCGTGGAGCCGTCGCCGGCCACCAGGCCGGGCAGCACGATCACCGGGTGGCCGTCGCCGCGCGGCGTGAGCTGCAGCAGGGGCCACATGGCGATGCCGGCGCCGGTTTCCCAGAGCGCGCGGGCTTCGGCCAGCAGCAGCAGGCGCGAGGGCGGTGCGATGGGTTCCTTGGCATGGGTGGCGGTGGTCATGGTGGATGGCTCCTTGTCGGTTTTTATCTTCTTCATTGCGAACCTGGGGCTGTGGCAGCCAACGCCCCGTCGGACAACGTCGTCATTTATCCGAGGTATTTACCCCTCAGGTAATCGAGGTAAGCCCTCGATTCGCTGGAAACATACGGCGAAACCAGGGTGAGTGTGTAGAAAGCCGCCAGGCCGGGGTCGGCCTGCGCGAGCGCGTCGCGGCCCGGCACGAGGCGCTCGAACGACAGCCAGCAGGTGGTGGTGAAGACCATCTGCAGCGCCAGGATGCGCGCCTGCTCCGCGCTGGTCTCGATCACGCCGGAGGCGACCAGCCCTTCGCACAGCGCCTGCGCGGCCAGCAGGTTCTGCGCCGTCATGGCCTGCGCGCGCTGGCCCAGCGCGGGGTATTCGCCGGCCAGGAAGGCCATGTCGCGGTAGATGAAGCGGTATTCGTCGATGGCCTCGAAGCGCAGGTGCAGCGCGAGCCAGAGGTCGTCGATGGCGGCAATGGCGACCGAGGAGCCGTTCAGCGCCTCGAGCCGCTGCTCGAAGCGCCGGAACAGCCACTCGACGATCAGCTGCTTGGCCTTGAAGTGGTAGTGCAGGTTGCCCGGGCTGATGCCGAGCTCGGCCGCGATCTTGTGCGTCGACACGGCAGCGAGGCCTTGCGCGTTGAACAGCGCGAGGCTGGTCTGCAGGATGCGGTCGCGTGTGGTGTTGGAACTGGCCACGAACGGCTTGCGTAGTCGCTCGGCGGCTCAGCGCCTGGCGCGGCTGCGCGGGGCAGCCTTGGCGGTGGCGGCGGTGCCTTGGGGGCTTCGGGTGCCTTGGCTGCCTTCGAGCTGCGCCACGCGTTCGCGCAGCGTCGCAACCTCGTCGCGCAGGGCCTGCACCTCTTCGGCGCCGGGCATGCCCAGGCGCTGCAGCGCGGTGGCGACGCGCTGGTCGAACACGTCCTCGAACTTGCGGATGCCGAAGCCGTCGAGCCCCGGCACCTTGCCCTGCCCGATGCCGAGCAGGCCTTCGATGACGTTGGCCTGGCGCTTGGCGACGTCGTTGCGCACGTTGTCCAGCGCCTTCAGGCCGGCACGCAGCAGGCCTTCGGCCTTGCCGGGTTCCGCGGGCTTGCCGGCCGCGGGCGCCGCCTTGCGTGGCGCGGCTTTCTTCGCCGCAGGCGTCTTCCTTGCAGGCTTTGCGGGTGCCGCCCTCTTCTTCAACTTTGCAGTTTCGTCAGGACGGGTCGCCATGCAGTGCTCCAGGTACCGGAAAAATGAGAAAGGGCGCCGCGAGGCGCCCCGGGGGTCAGGCCGCCTTGCGGGCGGCAGCGCGGCGAACCGGCTTCTTGGCCACGGCGGCCTTGGCCTTCACCGTGCGCACCGGCGCGGCTTGCTCGGCGCCGCTCACGCGGGCTTCGATCTGCTTGGTGCCGGCAACGATCTTGTCGGCGATCTGCACCGAGACGGTGGCGATCGGCTGGTTCAGCGCGCCCAGGGCGTTGATCACCGAGGTGGCGACCGGCGACTCGACGCGGGCCACGCGGCCGGCCACGGTTTCGATGCCGCTGGCGGTGCCGGCGGCCATGCGGTCCATCACGGACACGATGCGGCCGGTGTCGATGTCCAGGCGGTTGGCCAGGAAACCGTTGATCTTTTCCTGCGCGCCGATCAGGTTGGCCTTCACCTGTTCGCTCACCAGCGGGATCTGGCGATTGCCGAGGAATTCGCTGTAGCGCGAAGCGGCGCCGCCCAGCAGGCGGTGCACGCCGGTGCGGTAGGCGCCGACCAGGGTCTTGCCGGCGTCGTTGTACTGGCCGACGACGTGAAGGGCTGCGGAAGCGATGGTGGTTTGCGTGGACATGGTGATTTCCTTGAAGTTGATGGGCTCGCGAAGGAAACGGGTGTCTGTCGATCGCGATGGGCCTATCTTCTTCTGCAGGGCCTAGGCCTGGAAAACTAGAACGGTTGGAAAACTAGTCCAACTGCCCCAATTTTCCCGAATCTTCTTCGCCAGGCCCGGCGACCTGCGCCGATCATGCCGCAGCGGCACGCGGCGCGGCGGCGCGCTTGGCCGGCGCGGCCTTGCGGGCCGCCGGCTTCGGCGCTGCCTTGGCGGGCGCTTTCTTTGCCGCGGCCTTCACGGCAGCCTTGATGGGCGCCTTGATCGGGGCCTTCACCGGAACCTTGGCCGATGCCTTGACCGGCGCCTTCACCGCAACCTTCTTCGCCGCGACCTTCACCGGCGCCTTCTTGCGCGCGGCCGGCGTCTTCCTTGCCGCCGGGGCCGCGGCGGGCGCCTCGTCGTCCGAAGGCTCTTCGACCGTCTTCGGCGGCACCGGCGCAGGCGCCGCACCGGCGGCGGCCGGGTGCTTCTGCGTCAGCTCCATCAGCAGCTTGTGCTCGGCCAGCATGTAGTCGCCGATCTCGGTGATGTCGGGCACCGCGCGGCGGCAGGCGATCAGGCCGTAGTCCATGCGGCCGTTGTAGCTCTGCACCGTCACGTTGAGCGCCGTGCCGTGGCTGGCGATCGACACCGGGTAGTAGCAGGTGACCAGCGCGCCCGCGAAGTACATCGGAAACGGCGCGCCCGCCACGTTCGAGATGGCCACGTTGGCGGCCGGCGGCAGCAGGTTGACGAGGCCCGAGCGGCCCACCATCGAGGCGATGCCCGACACCAGCCAGGGCGCGGCAAAGGTCGGGAAGTCGTCCAGGATCACCGCCTTGAAGCGGTTCATGGTCGACTTCGAAGAGTTCGACGACGCGTTGATCGCCTTCAGCCGCTGCACCGGGTCGGTGATGTCGGTGGCCAGGCTCACCAGGATCATGCTGGCCTGGTTGTTGGCCGTCTGGTCCCCCGCCTCGCGCAGGCTCACCGGCACGCCGGCCACCAGCGGTTTGGCCGGCAGCTCGTTGTTGTCGGCCAGGTAGTGGCGCAGCGCGCCGGCCACCGTGGCCATCACCACGTCGTTGAGCGACACGCCGAAATGCTTGGCGATGTACTTGGTCTCGGCCAGCGAGATGGTGCGCCCGGCAAAGGTGCGCTGGTTGGTGATCGACACGTTGAGCGAGGTGCGCGGCGCGAAGAGGTTGAACTTCTTCGGCGCGCCGGCCGTGTCCTTCTCGGCCGCCTTCTCGTCGGGCTTGGCCAGCCCGCCGATGGCGCGCGCGATGGCCGGCGCCATCTTGAAGAGTTTCACGTACTGCTGCGCGGTGTTGCGCAGCGCCGCCGTTGCAAGCTCGGCCATGCCCAGCTGGTAGCCGCTGCCGCGCGGGCGCGAACGCGGCGGCTTCACCACGCGGCCCGTGGCCTCGAGGTCGAAGATGGCCTTGCCCACTTCCACGCCGGCCTGCCCGTCGATGCCCGCGTGGTGCACCTTGGTGTAGAGCGCCACCTGGCCGCTCTTCAGCCCGTCGATGATGAAGAACTCCCACATCGGCCGGCTGCGGTCGATCAGCGTGGAATGCAGCCGCGCCACGTACTGCTGCAACTGCCGGTTGGTGCCGGGCTTGGGCAGCGTGATGTGGCGCACGTGGTAGTCGAGGTCGATGTCCTCGTCGTCGACCCACACCGGGTTGGACATGTCGAAGGGCATCAGCGCGAGCTTGCGCGTGAACACGTCGGCCAGGTGGATGCGGCTGGCCATGAAGTTCTTGGCGTCTTCGTAGAAGTCGCCCTTGTAGCCCTTGGGCAGGTCGAGCACGTTCAGGGAGCCCACGTGCATGGGCATTTCCGGCGTTTCCAGGTGCAGGAAGGTGGCATCAAGACCGCTCAGGTGTTTCATGTGTTGTGTCTCCTTGGTGGGGCATGCGCCGTTCGGCAGGATAGCGCGGGCATTGCGTTCGTGGGCCCCGCGTTCTTCAGTGTTTCCACCGGGGGGAAGGCACCGGCGGGACAGGGGTTTGCCCGAAGCCGCTCGAAGTAATGAAAAAGTCACGCGTGTTCAAAAGGGGGCTGCAACACCTGCTCACAGGCGCGCGTGCGGGGGCTTGTACGGGGGCTTGTACGGGGGCTTGTGCACGACCTCTTTCACACGGCCTCCGTACACTGGGGCCATGACATCCAGCCTCCCCCCGACGCCCTCGACACAATCGACGCCTTCGACGCATTCGCAAGACGACCACCTCTGGCTCGAAGACATCGACGGCGAAAAGCAGCTCGCCTGGGCCCGCGAGCAGAACGCGCTCACCGTGCAGGCCTGTGCGAAGTCGCCTGCGTTCGAGGCGCTCCAGCAGGGCATCCTCGAGGTGCTCGACTCGGACGAACGCATTCCGATGGTGAGCAAGATCGGCGCGCGCTTCTACAACTTCTGGCGCGACAAGGACCACCCCAAGGGCCTGTGGCGCCGCACCACGCTCGACGAGTACCGCAAGGCGCAGCCCGCATGGGAGACCGTGCTCGACCTCGACGCGCTGGCCGCCGCCGACCGGGAGAACTGGGTCTGGCACGGCGCCGACTGCCTCGACCCGGACTACAAGCGCTGCCTGATCTCGCTGTCGCGCGGCGGCGCCGATGCCGACGTGGTGCGCGAGTTCGACCTGGAGACGAGCCGCTTCGTCGAAGGCGGCTTCACGCTGCCCGAGGCGAAGAACCACGTGGGCTGGAAAGACATCGACCACCTCTACGTGGCCACCGACTTCGGCCCCGGCTCCATGACCAGCTCCAGCTACCCGCGCATCGTGAAGCAGTGGCGGCGCGGCACGCCGCTGGACAGCGCGGTGACGGTGTACGAAGGCCTGCACGAAGACATGTCCGTGGGCGCCTACCGCGACAACACGCCCGGCTTCGAGCGCGACTTCGTCTCGCGCCAGATCGACTTCTACGACAGCGAGACCTGGCTGCGCGCCGCCGACGGCACGCTTGCCAAGATCGACGTGCCCGACGACTCGCTGGCCGAGATCACGCGCGAGTGGATGCTGATCGAGCCGCGCACCGACTGGACCGTGGGCGGCGCCACCTACAAGTCGGGCTCGCTGCTGGCCACGAAGTTCGACGACTACATGGCCGGCAAGCGCGAGCTCACCGTGCTGTTCGAGCCCGACGACACCACCGCGCTGGACAGCCATTCATGGACGCGCCACCACCTCATCGTCAACGTGATGCACGACGTGGTGAACCGGCTCGAGGTGCTCACGCCACCGGCCGACGGCAAGGGCCCGTGGACGCGCGAGAGCCTGGGCGGCGCGCCGGCGCTGTCCACCATCGCGGCGGGCGGCATCGACGAGGACGAGAACGACGACTACTTCCTGACCGTGAGCGGCTTCCTGCAGCCGACCACGCTCTACATCGGCACCATCGGCCAGGGCGAGCCCCAGGTGCTGAAGGACAGCCCCGCCTTCTTCGACGCCGCGCGCTACCGCGTGAGCCAGCACTTCGTCACCTCGAAGGACGGCACGCGCGTGCCCTACTTCGAGATTTCCGCCAAGGACCTGCAGGCCAACGGAAAGAACCCCACGCTGCAGTACGCGTACGGCGGCTTCGAGATTGCGCTGCAGCCCAGCTACAGCGGCAGCATCGGCCGCGCGTGGCTCGAGCAGGGCGGCGTGTACGTCATTGCCAACATCCGCGGCGGCGGCGAGTACGGCCCGCGTTGGCACCAGGCCGCGCTGCAGGAGAACCGGCTGCGCACCTGCGAGGACTTCGCGGCCGTGTCCGAAGACCTGATCGCGCGCAACATCACCTCGCCCGCGCACCTGGGCGCCATGGGCGGCAGCAACGGCGGCCTGCTGATGGGCAACATGCTCACGCTGTACCCGCAGCTGTACGGCGCGATCGTGAGCGAGGTGGCGCTGCTCGACATGCGGCGCTACACGCAGCTGTCGGCCGGCGCCTCGTGGATTGCGGAGTACGGCGACCCCGAGCAGCCCGACGAGTGGGAGTTCATCAAGACCTTCTCGCCCTACGAGAACGCCAAAGCGGGCGCGGCCTACCCGCCCGCCCTGTTCACCACCTCCACGCGCGACGACCGCGTGGGCCCGGTGCATGCGCGCAAGATGCACGCGAAGATGGTGGCGCTGGGCCACGACAGCCGCTTCTACGAGAACATGGAAGGCGGCCACAGCGCGGCCACGGACAACAAGGAATCCGCCTTCATGGACGCGCTGGGCTACGCGTACCTGTGGCAGCACATCCGCTAGGCGGGCGCGGCCTCAGCCGGGGCTGAGCTGGCGCTCTCCGCGCCCTTCCCGTTCCGTTCGCCCCTCACGCACCTCACGCACCTCCCGCCGCGGCCGCTTGCGCGGCTCCGCGCAGGTCGCGGGCCGGCCTTCGCTGTAGCGCCCGTCCCGGCGCGGGTCGGGCACCTGGCGCTCGGGCTCGCGGTAGCGCAGGCGCTGCTCTTCCTCGCGCTCGAGCTTGTGCAGGAGCTCCTCGCAGCCCGTGGCCTGCCCCAGGCTGTAGCGGCCGTCGCGGCGGGGTTCGTCGCCGGCCGGCGGCGGCGCGTCGAAGCCGGCGATCACCATGGCCGCCGCGGCGGATGCCAGCAAGAACAAGGCGCCGAAAACGATCACTTCGAGGACGAGGGTGGTTTGGAAGGTGCGCATGGTGTGTTCCGTGCGGCGCCTGTCGCGCGGCCGCGGCGCATCTTGTTCCGGCAACATGGCGTGAACATTGCGCCTTGCGCCCGCGCCGGGCACGGCAGATCATCGGCACGTCATCGGTTCCTCGGCACAATGGGTCGCCCGGCGCCCCGCCAGCGGGGGCCGCCCTCCGCCAGACATGAGAGCCCCGCCATGAACACCACCCTCGAACTGATCGGCGCCCCCACCGACATCGGCGCCAGCGTGCGCGGCGCGGGCATGGGCCCCGACGCGCTGCGCGTGGCGGGCCTGCCCGAAGCGCTGGTGCGCCAGGGCTACAAGGTCATCGACCGCGGCAACCTCGCGGGCCCGGCCACGCCGTGGGCGCCGCCGACCAACGGCTTGCGCCACCTCGACGAGGTGATTGCGTGGAACCGCTCGGTGTATGCGTCGGTCGACGGCGCGCTGGGTGCCGGCCACGTGCCCGTGATGCTGGGCGGCGACCATTGCCTGGCCATCGGCTCCATCAGCGCGGTGGCCTGGCATGCGCGCAAGCGCGGCAAGAAGCTGCGCGTGCTGTGGCTCGACGCGCACTCCGACGTCAACACCGAGACCACGAGCCCCAGCGGCAACCTGCACGGCATGCCCGTGTCGTGCCTGCTCGGCCACGGGCCCGCGGTGCTCACGGGCTGGAGCGGCGAGCGCGCGGCACTGGCGCACGAGGCCATCCGCTTCATCGGCATCCGCAGCGTGGACGGCGACGAGAAGGAAGCCATTCGCACGCTGGGCCTGAACGTGTTCGACATGCGCCACATCGACGAGCACGGCATGCG
This sequence comes from Variovorax sp. OK212, assembly GCF_900112425.1. GTDB lineage: Bacteria > Pseudomonadota > Gammaproteobacteria > Burkholderiales > Burkholderiaceae_C > Variovorax. Next base: position 54,864 of record NZ_FOLP01000014.1, read on the forward strand.
CACCACCATGACCGAGGCGCTGCAGGACGTGGACGAAGACACCCACCTGCACGTGAGCTTCGACCTCGACTGCCTCGACCCGGCCGATGCGCCGGGCGTGGGCACCGGCGTGCGCGGCGGGCCGACCTACCGCGAGATGCAGCTGTGCATGGAGATGATCGCGGACACCGGCCGGCTGGGCTCGGTCGACGTGGTCGAGCTGAACCCCGCGCTCGACGTGCGCAACCAGACGGCCGAAGTGGCGGTCGAGCTGATCGAGAGCCTGTTCGGCAAGTCGACGCTGGTGCGCTAACCCGCAACCAGTACAGCCGGCGCGGCGATGCAGCGCTGCATGCGCTGCAGGTCGTCGAGCAGCAGGCTCAGCGGCGCGATGAGCAACGCGTTGAGCGCCGTGGCCTGCACCGTGGCCACGCGCGCGAGGTCCGCCAGATCGGGCGCACCCTTCCCCGCCAAGGCCTCGGCCATGCCTGCCACGGCCGCCCCCGCGGCCTGTGCCGCATCGCGCCAGAACGGGTCGGCCTGGGCGCCCTTCGCCTGCCGGAACACGCGGTCGAGCATGACGGCGTCCTGGAAGATGCGTGCTGCCAGCCGCGCCTTGTCGCGGTAGGCGCGGGCCGTGCCTGCGCCACCTGCCGCCGCGCCGCGCCGCCACCAGCGGGCTTCGAGGTCGGCGCTGCCGGCCAGCAGGGCCAGCCGGCCGAGCGACGCGCGCGTGGCGGCATGAATGCGTTCCGCCTGCGCTTCGGCAGGCCGCTGCGCGCCGGCCATGCGCTTCGCGATGCCACGCAGCAGCGCGGCGCAGCCCTCGTCGAAGCGCACACCCGCGTGGTATTCCGACATGAAGGTCGACACCGCCAGCGCCACCCCCACGCCGATGCCGATCTGCGCCATGCGCAGCAGCGCCACCTGCAGCGCCGAGTGCCCGGCAATGCCGCTGGCCGACAGGATGATCAGCGCCGCCACGGGCGCACTGCGCAGGCGGGGCACCGCGGCGCCGGCGAAGGCCAGCAGCATGACGATGGCCAGCGTGACGGGCAGCGCCGGCACGCCGTGGTGCTGCAGGTAGACGCCGGCCAGGCCGCACAGCGCACCGGCCGCGGTGCCGCGCACGCGGTCCCAGCCGGCATCGAGCGTGGAGCCGGCGCTAGGCCGCATGACGATCAGCACGCTCATCACCGCCCAGAAGCTCTCGGGCAGGCGCAAGGCCGAGGCCACGGCCCAGGCCAGCGCCACGGCCGCCGCCAGCTGCACGCCGGGGCGCCAGCGGCCATGGCGCCAGAAGCCCGTGAGGCGTTGCAGGGCCGGCGCGCCGTTCATGGGGTCGGTGCCTTGGCGCCGCTGTCGAGCGCGGCGGCGATGCCGTCGATCAGCCCGCAGGCCTCCAGCAACAGGGCGCGCTGGCCGGCGTCGAGCTGCGCGCCGATCGCCTCGGCCAGCGCCGCCTCGCGCGAGCGCATGAGCGCCTTCAGGCGGCGCGTGCCCTGGGGCGTGAGCGACAGCAGCCACTGGCGCCCGTCGCTCGGGTGCGGCGTGCGCGCGGTCCAGCCCTCGGCGTCCAGCTCGGCCAGCAGCCGGGTCAGCGACTGGAGCTTGACCCGTTCGAGCGCGGCCAGCGCCGTGGGCGTGCACGGACCATGCAGGTGCAGCTGGCCCAGCACGCTGAGCTTGGCGACGCTGGGGCCGTCGGGCGCAACGCTGCCGCTGCGCAACTGGCGGGCCAGCTGCGACACCGCGCTGCGAAGGCGCGTGGCGCAGAGCGCCGGATCTGGGGTGGGGGAAGACACGGCCAGATTGTAAGACGTGTCTTGTTATTTTCGAAAGGTGCAACGCACCCAGGCGGCCCGCGCCGCCAGGTCAGCCGCGGTTCGGCGACGAGTTCACGGGGTAGGTGACGGCGGGCGCGGCGGCCGGGGCGGCCTGCGGCACTGGCAAGGCAGGCGGCGTGGGCGACGCAACGGCCGCTGGTGCTGCAAGTGCCGCGGGTGCCGCGGGTGCCGCAGGAGATTCGGCGGGCGCCTCGGCCTCGCTGTCCCCGTCCGGGCCTTCGAGGAAGCGGTCGAGCAGTGAGAAGAAGCGGTCGTAGAAGCGCTCGTCCGTCAGCGTCTCGCTGGCCACCTTCACCATCGCGTCGTCGCTGCCCGAGAACGGCAGCGAGAGCGAGCCGATCGCCCCCACGCCCAGGCTGGCCGAGTTGTTGACCTTCTTGATGCCGTAGCGGTCCTGCAGCGCGGTGGCGAAGGCCACGGTGCTCCTGGTCACCTTGCCGCCGCGGGTGCTCTCGAGCGCGCAGACGATGCGGAATTCGACCTCCACATGCACCTCGGCCGCCGGCTGGAAGCTCTTGCGCCCGGTCACCAGGTCGGCATTGGCCGCCGTGATCATGTAGCCCTGGCTCAGCAGCGCGCGGCGCGCGGCCTCGCAGGTCTGGGCCTCGGTGGCTTCGTAGTTGCGGGTGTGGGTGGTGGTCGAGCCGAAGGCCTCGGGCTCGTAGGTCACGCGGCGCGAACCGGTGCCGCAGCCGGCGAGCACGAGGGCGGACACCAGGCCCAGGAGCAGAACCGGGGCGCGAACGAAAGAGAAAGTAGAAGTGAGAGGCATGGTCGGCATGAGGCGGCGAATGCTAACCGGCGTCCCGCGCCGGCAAGGCTTCGAGCGCTCCCGCGCGCCGGCGTTCCCCGGCCCGCGAGATTTTCAGGACCAGGGCAGCAGGTGGTGCGCGCGCACCCGCGTCGCCGCGATCAGCCGCGCATTCGGCGCGTCGGTGCTGTCGACCCAGGCGCGCGCCGCTTCCGCGCTGCGGCCGAACTGCTGGTGACGGCGCACCAGGCGCTCTTCGCGCACCGCGTCGTCGATGTCCACGTACCAGACCTCGTCGAGCATCGCCGCCGCGCCGGCCCACGGGCCGACGTCGTGCAGCAGGTAATTGCCTTCGGTGATGACGAGCTGCGTGGTCGGCAGCACGGCAATGGCACCGGCGATCGGCTCCTCGATCTCGCGGCGGAATTCGGGCGCATAGACGATGTCGCCGTCCGGGCGCTGTTCGCGCAGGCGCTGCAGCAGCGAAACGTAGCCGGCACTGTCGAAGGTGTCGGGCGCGCCCTTGCGGGCGGCGCGGCCGAGCCGTTGCAGCTCGGCGTTGGCGAGGTGGAAGCCATCCATGGGGACGACCTGGGCGCGGTCACCCAGCATCGACTTCAGGGCGGCGGCCACCGTGGACTTGCCGGCACCCGGTGCGCCCACGAGGCCCAGCAGCTTGCGCCGCCCGTCGGCGAGCAGGTCCTGGATGCGGGTGTTCTCGACGGTGCCGACAGTGTTCATGGAGGTGAGCTCAGGAAAGGTGCCATTCGGGCAGGACTTCGCGGCGCTCGAGCCAGTCCGCAGGAATGCCTTGCGCGCCGACGAAACAAGCGACCACGCCGCCGACGATAGCGCACAAGGTGTCGCGATCACCGCCGGCACCGACTGCCAGCCACAGCGCATCCTGGTAGTTGTCCAGCGCCTGCCCGCAACACCACAGCGCGAAGGGCACGGTGTCCTGCGCCGACATCGCCATGCCGTTGCCGAGGACGGAAACGGGGAAGTCGAGCGAGGCGACCCGATCCATCGATTGCGCCCGGACCAGCCTGGAACGCACCTCACCCTGTGCAAGCTGCTCGACGATGCCGCCCAGGAACTGCGCGTGCGACGGACGCTGCCCGGCCATGCGGAACCGGCAAGCCTGCGCCGCGGCCAAGGCCACCGCCACCGCGCCGGCAATGCCTTCGGGATGCGCATGCGTGACCGCCGCCGAAAGGGCCGCCTGCTCGGCAACAGCCGCGCTGTCGTCCGCGAAGAAGGCGCCGATCGGCGCCGCGCGCATGGCGGCGCCGTTGCCGTAGGAGCCTTGCCCTTCGAAGGCGTCGTTGGTGACCGTGCGCCAATCCTCGCCCGCCCGAATGCGCGCGAGCACGCGGTGCATCGACGGCCCGTAGGCGCGTTCGTAGTCGTAATGCCGCGCGAGGCTGAGTGCGAGCGATGCCTGCTCGATCTCGCCTTGCCGCCCCAGTGCGGCGACGACCGAAAGAGACATCTCGGTGTCGTCGGTGTACAGCCAGGGTGCGTCCGGCAGCTGCCGTTCGACCCATCGCGCCTCGGAGGCGTTTTCGCGTTGAAAGAAGCATTGCCCGAACGCATCGCCGACGGAAAGTCCGTCGAGCGCCACCAGCGCGCGCTGAAGTCGCACGGAGGTCATTTCAGGATCGCGCGGAAGGTCAGGCTGATGCGCTCGCCCACACCGGCTGCCTTGGGAATCGCATGCAGCCACTCTTGCTGGACGGCATCCGACATGTACAGCAGGGAGCCGTGGGGCAGCGGGTAGTCGAAGCGGACGGCGCTGTCGGCCTTGCGGCGGTAAGCGATCGTCCGGGTGCTGCCGACAGATACGATGGCCACGCCGGTCCCGGGCGCCAGCGCCTCGCTGGAATCGGAGTGGAAGCCCATCGACGACGCGCCGTCCGCGTAGTGGTTCAGCAGGCAGTTGTTCGGGCGGAACCCGAGTGCGGCTTCGATCCGGCCGCACAGCGCTTCGAGCTCGGCGGGCATAGGCACCGGCTCGTAGGCGATCTGCGAGTAGTTGTAGGGCACGCCGAAGCTGGCTGTCTTGCGTGCCTTCATGCGCTCGTCCCACGTCACCGCGGCGCCGAGCCATTCGAAAAGGGCATCGGGCGACGCGACGAACGCGGGATCGAGATGAATGGGCGGGCTGTTCATGAGCCCGCAGGATACAAGGACCCCGGCGCGCTTCTTTCGCGCTTTTTCGCGCGATCTCCCTGGCTCAGGGGTACAGGCCGCGCTCCTGGCGCGCCATCAGGATGCGCTCGCACGCCACCGCATACGTCGCCGTGCGCAACGTGATCCTGTGCTTGTCCGCGGTGTCCCAGATCTGGTTGAGCGCATTCATCATGATGCGGTCCAGGCGCACGTTGATCTCGTCCTCGTCCCAGAAGAACGACGAGAAGTCCTGCACCCACTCGAAGTAGCTCACCGTCACGCCGCCGGCGTTGCAGATCACGTCGGGCACGACCAGCACGCCGCGCTCGGCGAGGATGTCGTCGGCCTGCGGCACGGTCGGGCCGTTGGCGCCTTCGAGCACCAGCTTGGCGGTGGTCTTCTGCGCGCGCTCGGCGGTGATCTGGCCTTCCAGCGCGGCCGGGATCAGGATGTCGCATTCGACGTTCCAGAAGTCCTCGTTCGGCACGATGTCGCCGCCGGCCTTGAAGGCGACCACGCCGTCCTTGTTGGCCACCGGGATCAGCTTGGCCAGGTCGAGGCCGTTGCTGTTGACGATGGTGCCGGTGTGGTCCTGCACCGCGACGATCTTCGCGCCCGCTTCCGCGAACAGCTCGGCCGCGACCGAGCCCACGTTGCCGAAGCCCTGCACGGCGATGCGCGCGCCGCGCAGGTCCATGCCCAGGCGCCGCGCCGCTTCACGGCCGGTGACGAACACGCCGCGGCCGGTGGCCTTCACGCGGCCCAGCGAGCCGCCCAGGTGCAGCGGCTTGCCGGTGACGACGCCGGTGGCGGTGCCGCCGGTGTTCATCGAATACGTGTCCATCATCCACGCCATGATCTGGCCGTTGGTGTTGACGTCGGGCGCGGGAATGTCGGTGTGCGGGCCGATGATGATGCCGATCTCGCTGGTGTAGCGGCGGGTGATCTTCTCGAGCTCGTTCTGCGACAGCTTCTTGGGGTCGACGCGGATGCCGCCCTTGGCGCCGCCGTAGGGCAGGTTCACCGCCGCGGTCTTGATGGTCATCCAGGCCGACAGGGCCATCACTTCCTCGAGCGTGACGTCGGGGTGGAAGCGCACGCCGCCCTTGCCCGGGCCGCGGCTCATGTTGTGCTGCACGCGGTAGCCCTCGTAGTGGGCGATGGTGCCGTCGTCCATCTCGATCGGCACGTCGACGATCAGCGCGCGCTTGGGGCGCTTCAGGGTTTCGACCCAGCGGGCCAGCGGGCCGAGGTACGGCACGACACGGTCGACCTGCGAGAGATACGTGCCCCACGGGCTGTTGGCGGTCGGGTTGACGAAGGAGAGTTTTTCGCTCATGAGAGATCCCTAGGTTGAACGGATGGCCGCAACGATAGACCTCTCGCGCGCGGCGCGCCATGGCTTATGCGCGCCGCGCTGGCGGTTATGCAAGAGAAGTTGGGACGCGGTGTTTCGGGTCACCGGGGCGGGTGTCTCAGCGGGTGTCGTGGCGGGTGTCGCGGCGCAGGTTGCGGCACATGACAAAACCGTCATCGGCGGGTTATCGATCCGGCGGATGCGCTTCGTAGAGTGGGCTCACCAACCAGGCACAGCCACCCACTTCAAGGAGTTCACGAATGACCCCGCAACCGTCCGCCGCCCGCCTTCTCGCCGCCGCCGCATTGGCAACCCTGCTGGGCGCCACCGCAGCGCCCAGCTTCGCCGGCAACTACGCCGAAGGCGATCCGCGCCCGGTGGCGACGACCTCGACGGCCACGCGCGCCGCCGTCGAGGCCGACGCCCGGCAGTGGCTGAAGGCCGCGCCCACGCAGGGCTACACCGACGGCATTTCGCAGCAGCCCGTCGTGGTCTCGGCCCACACGCGCGCCGCGGTGGCCGCCGACACCCGCCTGTGGATCCAGTCGGGCCTCGCGGCCAGGCAGAACGGCGAAGCCGGCGCGGACCCCGCGCAGCCAAGCTATCGCCAGGCGGCGGCCGACTACATGAACCGCCGGGCAGCGGCGCAGGCGCAAGCGCAAGCACAAACGGAAGCTCCAACGCCGAGCGTCATCCGCTGACGCGCAAAGGCCGGCCGCACGGTTTGTGCGCCTCGTCCGGCAAAGGGTAGGCCAAGGGCATTTCCTTGGTTCTATCTCCTATGGCCGTCCTCCATAGCCCGCATCTTCCGCCGCGATTCGATGATCGAGCCGGATAATCCTCCAATGCTCGACCTGGACCGCATCGATCTCCGGCTTCTGAAGATCCTTCAGGAAGACGGCCGCATCACCAACCTCAAGCTGGCCGAGGCGGTGGCGCTGTCGCCCACGGCGGTGCTGGCGCGGGTGCAGCGGCTCACGCGCGACGGGTTCATCCTCGGCTACGAGGCGCGGCTCGATCCGCACAAGCTCAGCCGCGGCTTCACGGTGTTCGTCGAGGTGCTGCTGGACCGCACCACGCCCAACGTGTTCGACCAGTTCAAGGCGGCCGTGCACGTGCGCGACGAGATCATGGAATGCCACATGGTCGCGGGCGGCTTCGACTACCTGCTCAAGACCCGCATGGCCGACATGGCCGCCTACCGCGAGTTCGCCGGCACGGTGCTGTGGCAGCTGCCCGGCGTGCGGGAGACGCGCACCTATGCGGTGATGGAAGAAGTGAAGAGCAGCGCGCGTCTGCCGCTGGGCATCTGACGGCGCACAGCCCTATTCAGGCCAGTCGGGCCGATCGGGCCGATCGGGGGATCAGGCCGGTTTGCGCGCCCGCCCGCCGAAGATCGCCGTGCCCACCCGCACCATCGTGCTGCCCGCGCTGATGGCCGCCTCGAGGTCGGCGCTCATGCCCAGCGAGAGCGTGTCGAGCGCGATACCCGCCTCGCCAATCGCCCGGTAGACCGCATGCGCGCGCAGGAACAGTTCGCGCTGCGCATCGAAGCTTTCGGCCGGTTCGGGGATGGCCATGAGCCCGCGCAGCCGAAGCTGTGGCAAAGCCGCCACAGCAAGCGCCAGCGCCACGGCCTCTTCCGGCGGCACGCCCGACTTGTTGGGGCCGCCGTCCACATTAACCTGAAGGCATACATTGAGCGGCGCCAGCTGCGCCGGCCGCTGGGCCGACAGACGCTCGGCGATCTTCAGCCGGTCGACGCTGTGGACCCAGTCGAACTGCTCGGCCACAGGCCGCGTCTTGTTGCTTTGCAAGGGGCCGATGCAGTGCCACTCGAGGGTGGCGCGCAGATCGGCCAGCGCCTCGATCTTGTCCAGCCCTTCCTGCACGTAGTTCTCGCCGAAGGCCGACTGGCCCGCCGCATGCGCCTCGCGCACGGCATCCGGGCCGAAGGTCTTGGACACCGCCAGCAGCCGCACCTCGCCCGGGTTGCGCCCGGCCGTTACACATGCCTTCGCGATCCGGTTGTTTACATGCTGGAGGTCGTCGCCAATCATCGTCATAATCGTCCAAAATCGTATCAAAACGTCACCGCACCCGAGCCGAGGAGCCCTGTGGACATCACCCAATTGCTGGCGTTCAGCGTCAAGAACAAAGCCTCCGACCTGCACCTTTCCGCAGGTCTTCCGCCCATGATCCGCGTCAACGGCGACGTGCGCCGCATCAACGTCGATGCGCTCGATCACAAGGGCGTGCACGCCATGGTGTACGACATCATGAGCGACACGCACCGCAAGCACTACGAAGAGTTCCTGGAGGTCGACTTCTCGTTCGAGATCGACGGCCTCGCGCGCTTCCGCGTGAACGCCTTCAACCAGGCGCGCGGCGCGGCCGCGGTGTTCCGGACCATTCCTTCGAAGATCCTGACGCTGGAGCAACTCAACGCGCCGAAGATTTTCGGCGAACTCGCGCTCAAGCCGCGCGGGCTGGTGCTGGTGACGGGCCCCACGGGCTCGGGCAAGTCGACCACGCTGGCGGCCATGGTGAACTACCTCAACGAAAACGAGTACGGCCACATCCTCACGGTGGAAGACCCGATCGAGTTCGTGCACGAGTCGAAGAAGTGCCTGATCAACCAGCGTGAAGTCGGCCCGATGACGCTGTCGTTCTCCAACGCGCTGCGCTCCGCGCTGCGCGAAGACCCGGACGCCATCCTGGTGGGCGAGTTGCGCGACCTGGAAACCATCCGCCTCGCGATGACCGCGGCCGAAACGGGCCACCTGGTGTTCGGCACGCTGCACACGTCGTCGGCCGCCAAGACCATCGACCGGATCATCGACGTGTTCCCGGGCGAGGAAAAGGAAATGATCCGCGCCATGCTGTCGGAGTCGCTCCAGGCGGTGATCTCGCAGACGCTGTGCAAGACCAAGGACGGCCAGGGCCGCGTGGCGGCGCACGAGATCATGCTGGGCACGCCGGCCATCCGCAACCTGATCCGCGAAGCCAAGGTGGCGCAGATGTACTCCACCATCCAGACCGGCCAGGGCCAGGGCATGCAGACGCTCGACCAGAACCTGACGGAACTGGTGCGCCGCAACACCATCTCGGCTGCCGAAGCCCGCGGCAAGGCAAAGATCCCAGAAAACTTCCCTGGCTGACCCAGCCCTCCGGAGCACCGACATCATGGAACGCGATCAAGCCAGCCAGTTCATCAACGACCTGCTCAAGCTCATGGTGAGCCGCAGCGGCAGCGACCTGTTCATCACGGCCGACTTTCCGCCCGCCATCAAGGTCGACGGCAAGGTCACCAAGGTGTCGCAGCAGGCGCTGGGCGCGCAGCACACGCTGGCGCTCACCCGCTCGGTCATGAACGACCGCCAGACGGCCGAGTTCGAGCGCACCAAGGAGTGCAACTTCGCAATCTCGCCCACCGGCATCGGCCGCTTCCGGGTGAACGCGTTCGTGCAGCAGGGCAAGGTCGGCATGGTGCTGCGGACCATTCCCGCCAAGCTGCCGACCATCGACGGCCTGGGCATGCCGCAGGTGCTGAAGGACGTGGCCATGACCAAGCGCGGCCTCACCATCATGGTGGGCGCCACGGGCTCGGGCAAATCGACCACGCTGGCGGCCATGATCGACTGGCGCAACGAGAACTCCTTCGGCCACATCGTGACGGTGGAAGACCCGGTCGAATTCGTGCACCCGCACAAGAACTGCGTGATCACCCAGCGCGAAGTGGGCATCGACACCGACAGCTGGGAAGCGGCGCTGAAGAACACGCTGCGCCAGGCGCCCGACGTGATCCTGATGGGCGAAATCCGCGATCGCGAGACCATGGAGCACGCCGTGGCCTTCGCCGAGACCGGTCACCTGTGCATGGCCACGCTGCACGCCAACAGCGCCAACCAGGCGCTGGACCGGATCATCAACTTCTTCCCCGAAGAGCGCCGCGCGCAGCTGCTGATGGACCTGTCGCTGAACCTGCGCTCGCTGGTGTCGCAGCGGCTGGTGCCCACCGAAGACGGCCAGGGCCGCGTGGCCGCCGTGGAAGTGCTGCTGAACACGCCGCTGATTTCCGACCTCATCTTCAAGGGCGAAGTGGGCGAGATCAAGGAAATCATGAAGAAGAGCCGCAACCTGGGCATGCAGACCTTCGACCAGGCGCTGTTCGACCTGTTCGAGGGCCACTCGATCAGCTTCGACGACGCCATCCGCAACGCCGACTCGGCGAACGACCTGCGCCTGCAGATCAAGCTGAACAGCCAGCGCGCGCGCAGCACCGACCTGTCGGCGGGCACGGAGCACTTCGCCATCGTCTGATCGGATCGCGCGGTGGCGTGATCAGTCGATCGTCTTCTGCCAGGCGGCGAACACCCCCGCCGCCAGCGCCAGCACCGCCATCGCGGTGAACCCGTCCAGCGAGGCCATGAAGGTGGCCTGCTGCTCGAGCGTGCGCCAGAGCGTGCCCAGCGCCATGGCATGCGCCTCGCCCGCCGCATGGCCCGCCGCAACGAAGCCGTGGGTCAATGAGTCCAGCGCCTGCATGAAGCTCGCGTTCGCCGGGTTGGCCGACTCGCTCAGCCGCACCTCGTGCAGTGCCAGCCGGTGCTGCTGCAGCGCGATCACGGTGGAGGTCGCGAACGAAATCGCGAGCTGCCGCACGAGGTTCTTCAGCCGGTAGCCGTGGGCGAACTCCTCGGCCGCGAAGGGCCTGAAGGTGAGGTTGGCCACCGGGAGCACCACGAACAGCATCAGCAACCCGCGCAGCAGCAGCGGCCCCAGCAGGGCCTCGCGCCCCACCTGCGGCGTGACCCGCGACAGCCACCACGCCGCCAGCGCCGCAATGCCGAAGCCGGTGACGATGAGCCACTTCTTGCGCGCCAGCCGCGCCGAGTACTTCAGGTACACGAACACCAGCAGCCCCGTGGCGAGCGACACCGCGCCCGTGAAGTAGCCGGTGCTGCCCACCGTGAAGCCCAGCCCGCCTTCCATCAGCCGCGGCAGCAGGTAGCTGAAGCCGGTCGACAGGTAGTAATAGACGACGTACAGCGCCAGCCCCACGCGAAAAGGCGCGCTGCGCAGCGCATGCAGCCGCACCAGCGGCGCCGGGTGCCGCCACTGCTGCCAGCCGAACCACGCGAGCCCGCCCACGCCGGCCAGCGTCAGCCCGATGAGCGCGGGCGAGCCCGTGAAGAGCTCGAAGTGCGAGCGCGTGAGCACCACCTGCAGCGCGGCCTGCGCGAGCGCGAACACCATGTACGCGACGTAGTGCGGCTCGGTGCGCTCGTGCGGCGCCACGTCGCCGATGTCGGGCAGCGTCCACAGCACCAGCAGGCCGATGAGCGCTGCCACCGGCGCGGTGCTGGCGAACAGCCAGCGCCAGTCGAAATTGGTGACAAGAAAAGCGCCCGCAATGGGCGCCAGCGCGCCGCCGAACACGATGAGCACCATGAACGCCTTCAGCGCCTTGGCGCGGCGCGCGGGCGCAATGCCGATCTGGATCAGGATGCGGCAGGCGCCCAGCATCGGCCCGACGAAGTAGCCCTGCACGGCACGCGCCGCGGTCAGCTGCATCGAGCTGTCGCACAGCGCCGCGCCCACGCCGCCCGCGGCGAAGGCGAACATGCAGATGGCCAGGTAGCGACGGTAGCCCAGCCGCTCGATCCACGCGTGCTGGTGAAGAATGCCGAGCACCGCGCCCAGCGCGTAGGCACTGGAGGCCCACACCAGCTCGTCGGGCGATGCGTTGACGCCGCCGGCGATGTAGCTGGCGAAGAAGGCGAACAGCGCGTTGTCGAAGTAGTCGATGGCCGTGACGAGGCCGATGGCCCAGGGCAGCAGCGCCACGGCGACGCTGCCGCCAGGATCGCGATGGCCGCGCCGGAGCCACGCCAGGGCCGGCGGGTTCATGGTGCCGGCCTCTCCTTGCGGCGCTGCTCCAGCGCCTCCTCCACCGGTTCGCCGGCCAGGCGGCGCTCCACGTAGCCGAGGTCGCGCCGCAGCTGCGCCTGCAGCGCCGCGGCTTCCTTGAGCTCGCGGCGCACCTGGGCCACGCGCGCGTCGAGCGTGCCGAGCTGTTCGCTCAGCGTTTCGCGCAAGGCCTTGAGCGAGGTGTTCGACAGCCGCGGACGGCCGCCGTCGGGCGGCGCTGCGTCCACCGGCTGCTGCAGCATGGCGGTGACGACCGTCAGCGAGAACCCCAATGAACGCATGCGCAGCGCGCGCGCCAGCTTGTCGAGGTCGGCCTGCTCGTACAGCCGGTAGCCGCCTTCGCTGCGCACCGGCACCACGATGCCCAGTTCCTCGTAGTACTTGAGCGTGCGCGGGGTCACGCCGAGCCGCGCCGCGGCATCGCGCACGGTGATGGTCCTGGCGGGGTTCACGGCGGTCATGGTGCGGCAAGTCTAGCCAAACATGTACGTGCACGTACAGGTTTGAGCCTATCGCACCTGTCGCGGAATGGCTTTAAGCTGTCGCCCCATGAGCAGCATCAACACCCGCACCTACGAATCCGTCCCGGCGCAGACCGTGGCCTTCCTCGGCCTCGGCGTCATGGGCGGCCCCATGGCCGGCCACCTGGCCAAGGCCGGCCACACCGTCACGGTCTACAACCGCTCGCCCGCCAAGGCACAGGCCTGGGCCGACGAGTTCGGCGCCCCCGGGCGCCATGCGCCCACGCCGCGCGAAGCCGCGGCCGGCGCGGACATCGTGTTCTGCTGCGTCGGCAACGACGACGACCTGCGCTCCGTGGTGCTGGGCGACGACGGCGCCTTCGCCGGCATGAAGAAGGGCGCGGCCTTCGTCGACCACACCACCGCTTCGGCCGACGTGGCCCGCGAGCTGGCGAAGGCGGCGCAGGCGCTGGGCATGCACTTCATCGACGCCCCCGTCTCGGGCGGCCAGGCCGGCGCGCAGAACGGCGCGCTCACCGTCATGTGCGGCGGCGACGCGGCCGTGTTCGAACGCATCAAGCCCGTGGCCATGGCGTTCTCGCGCGCGGTCACGCTGCTGGGCGAGAGCGGCGCCGGCCAGCTCGCCAAGATGGTCAACCAGATCGCCATCGCGGGCCTGGTGCAGGGCCTGTCGGAAGCCATCGCCTTCGGCCAGCGCGCCGGCCTCGACATGGAAGCCGTGCTGGGCGTCATCAGCAAGGGCGCGGCCCAGAGCTGGCAGATGGAAAACCGCGGCAAGACCATGATCGAAGGCAAGTTCGACTACGGTTTCGCGGTCGACTGGATGCGCAAGGACCTGGGCCTGGTGCTCGACGAAGCCAAGCGCAACGGCGCGCGCGTGCCGGTCACGGCGCTGGTCGACCAGTTCTACGCCGACGTGCAGCAGTCCGGCGGAAGGCGCTGGGACACCTCGAGCCTGATCACCCGGCTCAAATGAAAAAAGCCCGCTGATGCGGGCTTTTTCAGTTCAACGCCTTCAATACGGCGTCTTCAGCGGATCGGCGACGTGGTCGCGCCGCTCGCGGGCAGCGGCTCCATCGGCGGCAGCGGCACGCGCGACGAGGAGGAAGAAGAAGACGACGATGACGTCGACGGCGAGGCCGACGTCACCGGCGCCGGGCCCTGCCCGCCGCGCTGCGCGGCGGCCTGGTTCGCGGCCTGGCTGGCCGCCAGGTCGGCTTCGGACACCACCTCGACCACGCGCACCACCTTCACCACGCCCGACACGCCGCGCGTGATCTCGGTGGCGCGGTCGGTTTCGCGCCGCGTGGCGATGCCCATCAGGTAGACCGTGCCGCGCTCGGTCACCACCTTGAACGAGTTCGCGAAGATGTCCTTGGCGTCGAGCAGTGAGGCCTTGATCTTGCCGGTGACGTAGAGGTCGTTCGAGCGGTCCTGGAAGGTGCTCGAGGCGCCCACGGTGAGTTCGTTCACCACCGAGCGCACGTTCACGATGCGGCTCACCTCGTCCTCGACGCGGCGGCGGTCGGCATCGCTGCCCACGGCGCCGGTCAGCAGCACCTGGCGGTTGAAGCTGGTGACGCTCACGTACATGTTGTCGTTGGCGATGTCGCGCACGCGGGCCGCGGCGCGCAGCTCGATGCCCTGGTCGTCCAGCTGGGCGCCCGAGCTGCGGCGGTCGGTCGCCACCATGCCCACGCCCACCACCGCGGCGCCGCCCACCACGAGCGGCACGCAGGCCGAGAGGCCGGCGAGCAGTGCGGTGCCGAGGGTGAGTGCAATGGCGAAACGTTGGGTCGATGTCTTCGTCATGGTCTTCATGGTGATGAGGGTCATGGGGAAACTTCCTGTTCTCCGAGTAACTGGGCATCCACGCCGTCGCACAGGCAATGCAGCGCGAGCTGGTGGATTTCATGGATGCGCGCCGCACGCTCGTGCGGCACGCTGATCTGGACGTCGGTCTCGCGCAGCGCGCGGCCGATGGCACCGCCGGAACCGCTGCTGCCCGCGCCCGGCGCCGAAGCACCGGCGCTCGCATTGCCCAGCAGCGCGACCACGGTCATGTCGCGTTCGTGCGCGGCCGCCACGGCGGCCAGCACCGCGGCCGACTGGCCGCTGGCGCTCAGGGCCAGCAGCACGTCGCCGGCCTGGCCCAGCGCGCGCACCTGGCGGGCGAAGCGGTCGGCGTCCATGGAGGTGGCGCTGTCGGCGTTGGGGTCGGTGCTGTCGCCCGGCAGCGCAATGGCGCCGAGCTCGGGCCGCTCGCGTTCGAAACGGCCCACGAACTGCGAGGCGAACTGGGCCGCCAGCAGCCCCGACACGCCGGCGCCGCAGGCCAGCACCTTGCCGCCGCTGGTCACGCAGGCAAGGATCGCCTGCATCGCTTGAGAGATGGGTTTGCTGAGGACCGGTCCGGTCTGGTATTTGAGGTCGGCACTGTCGATGAAGTGCTGCTGAATCCGTTGCTCGAGCATGAGGCGGGATGATAACTGGGGGTTGTGAAACAAGACGTGTGAGTTGTGGAGCCTCGCGCAAGGCTTCAGTTCCCGGGAAGGGCCGCGTTGGCCCGCTTCAGCTCGCGTCGAACGCGGCCTGCAGCCAGGTGATTTTCTCCTCGACCAGCACCACGTCGAATCGACACGGCGGCACCGTGCGCAGCCGGCTCAGGTAATGCTGCGCGGCGAACACGATGCGCCGCTGCTTCGGCCCGGTGATGCTGCCGCCCGCGCCGCCGTGCGCGCCGGTGCTGCGCTGGCGCACCTCCACGAACACCAGCGTGCCGCCGGAAGAACCCCGCGGATCCCGCATGATCAGGTCGATCTCGCCGCCGCCGCGCCCGGGGGTCCGATAATTGCGCGCCAGCGGCACGAGGCCGGCGTCCTGCAGATGCGCGAGCGCGGCGTCCTCGGCCGCATCGCCGCGCCGCTTGGTGGTGGCGGCGGTACCGGTGGTCGTGCTGGTGGTCTTCATGGCTCCCTGCCTGCAATCTTCTTTTCGTTCTCTCGGAGAAACCTCTTGGCTTCACTCGCCCCTGCTTCTTTCGGCGCCGCCCTCGCGGCCGCGCACGACGCCGCGGGTGCGCAGCATTATCCGCAGGGCACCCTTTACGTGGTCGCCACGCCGATCGGCAACCTGGCCGACATCACGCTGCGCGCGCTGCATGTGCTGCAACTGGTCGACGCCATCGCCTGCGAGGACACGCGCCACACCCAGACCCTGCTGCGCGCCTACGGCATCGACCGGCCCGGCTCGCGCCTGCTCGCGGTGCACCAGCACAACGAGGCCGAGGCCGCGCAGACCGTGGTGGCGCGCCTTGCGCAGGGCGAGCGCATCGCCTACGTCAGCGACGCCGGCACGCCCGGCGTGAGCGACCCCGGCGCGCGTCTGGCCGCGGCCGTGCGCGCGGCCGGCCAGCGCGTGCTGCCGCTGCCGGGCGCCAGCGCCGTGACCACCCTGGTGGGCGCGGCCGGCCTGGTGGCCGACGGCGGCGACGGCAACGCCAGCAGCGCCTTCGTCTTCGCGGGCTTCCTGCCGAGCAAGGCCGGCGAGCGCGACACCGCCGTGCAGGCCCTGTCGCAGGAGCCGCGCGCCGTGGTGCTGCTGGAGGCGCCGCACCGCATCGAAACCCTGGCGCGCGCGCTGGCCACGCTGGGCGAGCGCCGCGTCACCGTGGGCCGCGAGCTCACCAAGCAGTTCGAGGAAATCGCGACCGTGGCGGCCAGCGCCCTGCCCGACTGGTTCGCCGCCGACCGCGACCGCACGCGCGGCGAGTTCGCGCTGGTGCTGCATCCCGTGGCGGTGAGTGGCAACGACGGTGCCGAAGGCGAGCGCGTGCTGCGCCTGCTGCTGGCCGAGTTGCCCGTGAAAACGGCCGTGAAGCTGGCCGCCGAGATCAGCGGCGCGCCGCGCAACACGCTGTACGAAACCGCGCTGCGCATCCGCAACGGCGCCGACGAAGAAAGCTAGCCCGACAGGAATTCGGGCGGCACGGCGTCGGTCAGCCACACGCCGTTTTCCGCGCGATGGAACGCGTGGCCCAGCGCATGCATGCGGGCCGCGTCGACTTGCAGCACATGCGCCTTGCCATGGCGCTGCCCGACCTGCACCGCGGTCGCTTCTTCGGCGGACAGGTGCACATGCTGGCGTGATCCCGGCTTCAGGCCCTGTTCGCGGATCGCATCGAGAAAGCGCGTCGCGGTGCCGTGAAAAAGCACGGCCGGCGGCACCACTGCCTCGAAGCTGCGGCTGACCTGCGGCGTCGAATGGCCCTGCAGCGCGCGAATGCGCTGCCCGTCGCCCGACAGCTCGTAGCGCTTCTTGGTGCCCGAATCGACCGCGCGCACGACGTCCGCCCGCGCCAGCTCGCGTCCCCCGGCCACCGCGCCCGCCACCAGCGCGTCGATGCCGGCCCAGCCCTGCGCGTCGAGCCGCAGCCCGATGGACTCCGGCGCGTGCCGCAGCACATAGGCGATGAACTTGCTCGTGTCTTCGGGTGTCATGTCGTCTTCCAGTGATCGGCGTGCGCCAGCAGCGCGTTCCACAGGCGCTGCACATGCGCGGACGGAGGCCGGTCGGCCGCGTGGAACACGTGGTATTCGAGCGGCGGATAGCCCTGCAGCGGCACCGCCGCCAGCCCCTTCGGAATGCGGCAGCAGGCGTTGACCACCGTCAGGCCGAAACCCAGCTGGGCGAAGCGCAGCATCAGCTCCCAGCCATTGGCCTCGAGCGACGGCTGCCACGGCACCGACTCGGCCTGCAGCAGCCGCCCGAGCAACTCGCGGTGTGGCCGTCCCGCCGGCGGCACGATCAGTTGCGCGCCCTTCAGGTCGCGCAGGCGCACCGCCTTGCGCGACGCCAGCGCGTGCGTGCGCGGCACCACCAGCACCTGCCCGACCACCGTGAGGCGCACCGCATGCAGGTCCGCCGGCACCGTGCCCAGCGGCGCAATGCCCAGCTGCGCCTGGCCCGCGCGCACCGCCTGGATGGCCTCGTCGCGGTTGCGCGTGAGCAGCTGCAGGTGCGGCGAGGCGCCCGGCCCCGAGAACTGCGACAGCGCCTTGCCCAGCAGGTACAGGTAAGCGCCCTCGCCCGCCGCCAGCGTGACGACGGGCGTGTCCTGCCCCTCGGCCAGCCCCTTCGTGAAGCGCTGGTTGAGCAGCAACAGCTCCCGCGCATGCCGCGCGACCTGCTCGCCCGCACGCGTGAGTTCGAGCGCGCTGCCCACGCGCATGTACAGCTTGGCGTCGAGCTGCTCCGACAGCTTGCGCACCTTGGCGTGCAGCGCCGGCTGGCTGATGTGCAGCAGGCGCGCCGATTCGCTGAAGTTCAGCGTGTCGGCGAACACGCCGAACGACTGCAGCGCGTCGAGGTTGGTGCGTGGAATGTGTGGAACGTCCATCTATCCATTTTATGGATAGCACATCCAATATCAGTAGTTCCCGATGATGGCCTTCGTTTCTACGATCCGGCTGCATCAACACACGAGGAACAAGAAATGAAGAACAAGCCATCCATCCCCCGCCTGGGCATCGACATCGGCCGCGTGCTCATCGCCGCCGAACGCGCCGACGGCGCCGACACCGCGTTCATCGGCGGCTCGCTGCAGGACGCGCTCGACACCCCGCCCTACGAAGGCATGTTCGAGGCCGTGGCGCCGCTGGTCGACAAGTTCGAAGGCCGCGTGTGGCTGGTGTCGAAGTGCGGGCCCAGCGTGCAGGCCAAGAGCCGCGCATGGCTTCGGCACCACCGCTTCTTCGAGCGCACCGGCATGGCGCCCGACAACCTGCGCTTCTGCCTGCAGCGGCCGCAGAAGGCCGACCACTGTCGGCAGCTGCACATCACGCACTTCATCGACGACCGCACCGACGTGCTGCACCACCTCGAAGGCGTCGTTCCGCACCGCTACCTGTTCGGCCCGCAGCGCAAGCCGGTGACGGTCGAAGGGCTGGTGCTGCTGCCGGCGTGGAAAGACGCGGCGGCACTGGTCGCGTGAAGGGCCGCGCGGCTAGCCGTCGAGCTCGGCGTAGCGCCTGAAGATGCCGTCTTCGTTGAACGCGATGCGCCGCGGGCTCTGCAGGTAGTCGCGCACGCGCTGGCGGCGCTTGATGTTGTCGTGCAGCTTCTCCACCGCCGGCGTGGCGGCCAGCGCCCGCGCGGTGGCCTTGGGAAAGGCGTAGTGCAACCCGTCGGCCAGCTGGAACAGCGACAGGTCCGCATAGGTCAGCGTGTCGCCCACCAGGTGCAGGCTGCCCGCGGGGTTGCGCTGCAGGATGCGTTCGAACCAGTTCAGGAACTTCGGAATGCGCTCGTCGCGAAAGGCCTTCGCGCGCTGCTCGGCGGCCTCGCGCTGGTCTTCGTAGTAGGCGCCGGTGGAAATCGGGTGGTGCGTGTCGTGCGCCTCGGCCACCGCATCGGCAATGGTCAGTTGCAGCTGGTGCGTCCACAGCCCGTCGGACTCGCCCACGCCCGCCAGCCCGAGCCGCGGCCCCAGGTACAGCAGGATCGCGGCGGTCTGCCCGACCACGACGTCGCCGTCCACCAGGAACGGCGGCGCGAACGCCGGGCGCGCGTTGTTCGGGTCGTCCAGCCGCTCGCCCAGCGCGGACCCGCCGCCGCCCTTGGACTCGGGCAGGCGCGCCACGTCGACGTAGTCGGCGCCGGCCGCTTCGAGCGCGAGCCGCACGAATTCGCCTCGGCCCTGGATGGTGGGCCAGTAATGGAGTTGGTATGGCATGCGTCCATGGTGTCAGGCTCGGCGCGGCGCCGCAACAGGCCGGGCCCAAGAGCCGAACTTGGCCTACGCGCTCAGCGCAGCGCCATGCCCGCCAGCACCAGCGCGAGCAGCGCGATGTAGCCCCAGGCGTGCACGCGGTGCGGCATGCGGCCGATGAGCGGCGCCGCGGCGCGCACGCCCACCAGCGAGCCGGCCACCAGCGCGGCGAACGCGGGCACGTCGACATAGCCGATGTGCCAGCCCTCGAGCGTCGAGGTGGCGCGCCACGCCAGCGCCATGTAGGTGGCCGTGCCCGCCACGGCGATGGGCAGCGACAGCGGGTTGGCCATGGCGGTGGCGCGCGTCATGTCGATCCCGCGGCGGCGCATCAGCGGCACCGTCATCACGCTGCCGCCCACGCCGAGGAAGGCCGCGACCAGCCCGATGAAGAAGCTGCCGACAGTGGCCACTGTGCGCGACAGCGGGCGCACCACGGCCGCTGCGTCGTGCGTCATGAAGCCGGGGCGAAACAGGCAGTCGAGGATGGTCAGGCCCAGGTAGGCGATGAAGGCCCAGCGCACGAACTCGCCGTTGGCGGCCACGGCCATCGCCGCGCCCACCACGGCGCCGATGCCGATGCAGCCCAGCAGCGGGCGGATCAGCGCCCAGTCGATCGTGCCGGCGCGCTGGTGGCGCCGCGTGGCGAGCAGCGCGCTGACGATCATCACGCAGGTGGACGTGGCCACGGCGATGTGCATGGCGGACCGGCCCACCGCGCTGTCGGCGCCGTGCGCGAGGACCAATGCGCGGTACAGCAAGGGCACCACGACGAAGCCGCCACCGAAGCCGAACAGCACGGTGGTGACGCCCGCCAGCCCGCCGAAAGCCGCGAGCACGAGATAGATCGACACGAAGGAACTCCAGGAAGCGTTGAAGGAAGGCCTTGACGATAGGCCCCGGCCGCCTGGCGCGCTTGCGCATGTTCGACAATGATGTCTTCATTTCGGCCAACCCCGCAGCGTTCCCCACAGCCAGCCTTTTTGCGATGCGCAACATCTCCATCGACACCGTCGACGCCGTCGACCGCCCGGTGCTGGCCATCGGCACCGACTACCCGCCGGGCCATCTGCTGCCCACGCACAGCCACCGCCGCGCGCAGTTTCTCTACGGTGCCACGGGCGTGATGGAGGTCGGCTCCGACGACGGCGCGTGGGTGGTGCCGCCGCAACGCGGCGTGTGGATTCCGGCCGGCAAGCCGCACCGCGTGCGCATGCTGGGCGTGAGCACGCGCAGCCTCTACATCGAGCCGCGCGCCGTGCCGCGCCAGGGCGACCAGTGCCAGGTGCTCAACGTGTCGCCGCTGCTGCGCCAGTTGCTGATGGAGGCGGTCGACCTGCCGGCGGCCTACGACAGGCAGGGCCGCGACGGCGTGCTGATGCGCCTGGTGCTGCACGAGCTGGCCCGCGCCGAGGTGCTGCCGCTGCACGTGCCGCTGCCGCGCGACGCGGCGCTGGCCACGCTGTGCGTGGACTTTCTTCGCCAACCCGACGTGCATGCGGCGCCCTCTGCGTGGGCCGCCCGGCTCCACGTGAGCGAGCGCACCTTCAACCGGCGCTTCAGCCTGGAGACCGGCATGTCCTTCGGCAAGTGGCGCCAGCGGGCCTGCGTGCTGGTGGCGCTGTCGCGGCTGGCCGCGGGCGAGCCGGTGACGGCGGTGGCGCTGGACATGGGCTACGACAGCCCGGGCGCGTTCTCGACCATGTTCCGCAGGACGCTGGGGCGGCCTCCGTCGCATTTCGCGATGGCGTAGGCGCGGGAGCAGGCACGGGAACAAGCGCGGACATGGGCACAGCCGCTACACGCGGGCGAAGCGCGCCGGCCCCTGCACCGTCCAGCCGTCGCCCGCGGCCGGGTCCAGGTCGCGCAGGCAGCGCGTGAGCCCGTCGTCGAGGTCGAGGTTCACGCCGATGCGCCAATGCCCCGTGGCGCCGCGCTCCACCTGCACCACGGCAAAGCCGTTGCCGGTGCCCACCGCCGCCGTGACCATCGTCGCGCCGAAGGCGTCCGGCGCGGGGCCGAGGTCCGCCGTGCCGTCGAGCCAGAACTCGTCGGGCCGCGAATTGACGAAGGTCCAGGGCGCATACAGGCCCGAAGACACGACCGAGATCACCTCCACCGGCCCGCCCGCGCCCTGCAGCCAGAGGCTCGACACGCTCGACATGTGCCGGTCGCCCGACAGCACCACCACATGCCGCGCCGTGGTGTCGCGCAGCAGCTCGAGCAGCACGCGCTGCGAGGCCGGGTAGCCACTCCAGTCGTCCATGCCCAGGCGCTGCGCCGGGTCGCCGAAGACGGCCGCGCGCGGCATGGGGAACAGCGCCACGGGCGAGACGATGAACCTGGGCACCTCGGCGGACGCGGCCTCCAGCCACGTCTTCAGGTCGGCCATGCCGGGCTCGGCGCGAATGGCGGCCTGCGCCAACGGGGTCGCAACGGCCGCGGCCGGCGCGTCGGTGCGCAGCGCACGGCGCTGGCGCAGGCTGCGCGTGTCGAGCATGTAGAACGGAAAGCCGGCCGGCGCGATGCGGTAGTCGAAAGGCCGCTGGTCGCAGCGCCGCGCATCGATGTCGTGCACCAGCTTGTGCTGCTGCGCGAAGTAGCTGTCGAGCGCCACCTGCTCGGCCGGGTTGCCGTACGGGTCGGGGCTGGGCTCCCAGTCGTCCATCACCTCGTGGTCGTCGAGCAGCGGGTAGGTCGGCAGCGACGCCATCACCTGCCGCAGCGCCTCCAGCCTGAAGGTGAGCGCATAGGCCTGCCCCACGTCGTCGCCGCCCGCGGGCACGAAGAGCCCCGCGGTCTGGTCGACGTAGACCTGGTCTCCGGTGAGCAGGAGCAGTTGCGGCTTGTGCGGCGGCACGAGCGCTTCGGTCCCCTCCTTCCCTTCCAGCCGATCTGCAAGCCGTTGGTACGACACCTGCGCGGGCAGCCGGTCGACCAGCCCCGGCATGTACTGGCAGCTCGCGAGCGCAAAGCACAGCGCGTCCTGCGCGGGCGTGCCGTCGGGCTGCACGGCGCCGGTCCACGCGGGGTCGAGCCGCACCACGGCGCGGTCCAGCTGCGGGCCGCTCGCGGTCTTCAGCATGTGCTCCACCTGCGCGCGGATCGCATCGATCGGCTCGTCGTGCGGGTCGGCGAAGAGCCCGCTCATCAGCGACCGGCCCAGCACCTCGACCGGGCCGCGCGCCATCGGCAGGTCGTCATGCACGGTGAGCACGGCAAAGCCCTGGTACTTCGGAAGCATGTGGTCGAACAGGTCGACCTCGACAGCGGCCTGCAGCAGCGTCTCGCGCGTGGCCACGCGGCCGACCATGAAAGAGAAGTCGAACTGCCACTGCCCGTTCTCGCGTGTCGCGGGCACGAAGACCACGGCGCGTGCCGACGCATGCGCCGGCGGCGGCCGCAGCGCCAGGCGGCAATGCAGCCGGCCCGCATTGCCGGCCACGCGGCTCGCGTGGCCGAGCCACGGCCCGGTCCACGGCAGGCTCACCAGCCAGTCGGGGTCGGCCGGCTTCTCGACGCCCGGCTTCCCGCCGAAGACATCGAGGAAGCCGACGATGTGCGGGAACACGTCGTCGCAGGCCTTCTCGCCGATCAGCGTGTCCTGGTGGCCGTAGGCGTCGAGCACCCGCAGCTGGTGCGGCGTGCCCTCGCCCAGGAAGAGGTCGCCCTTGCCCGGCGCCGGCAGTTCGGGCGGATCGCGCGGCAGGCCGTCGTCCTTGCCGAACACGCGCTTGAGCAGCCAGAAGCTGTCGTACGAGCCGCGCCAGTCGAACACCGCGTTCTGCCGCCCGTGCAGCATCAGCACCGGAAAGCCGAAGCGCCTGCCGATCTGCTCGAACGCCACCGCGCGGTTCTGGCCGCCGGCGTCGGTCAGCACCTCTTCGCGCGCATAGCAGCCGACCTGCGAGAGGCCGCGCAGCTTCACGAAGCCGTAGATCGAGTCGAGCGAATCCAGCGTGTCCTTGCCGATGTTGTGCAGCCGCATGGTCTGGCCGAAGATGGCGTCGGCCCGGTGCCGCACGGCCGCGAAGCCCGGCGCCGTCTTCAGGGTCTGCGCCTCGCCGTCGTCGTCGGGGTACGGAAAGGTCGCCAGCAGCCCGTCGACCAGCAGGCGCTTCATGCGCGTGAGCTCGGGGCGCGTGTCGAACTCGTCGATGCCGGCGAACTGCTGCAGGTAGCCCGCCACGTAGCCGCGGAAGCGGTTGAACGCCGTCGCGCGCAGCAGCGGCCCGACCTGCGACAGCACCACCGCGCCGATGTCCTCGTGCAGCCCGGGCGTGCGCAGCACCGCCACGCTGAACATGGCCGCGCCGATGCAATGCGCCACCACGTCGATCTGCACCGGGGCCACGCCCGTGTCCGTGTCCGTGTCCGTGTCCGTGCCCGTGCTTGCATAGGCCGCCTGCACGGTGCGCACGGCATCGGGAATGTCGGTCTCGGCCACCTCGTCGAACGACCAGTACGCGCGCGGCCGGGCCGGGAAGCCGATGCTGGTGCGCAGGTCGAGCACCCACACCTCGCGTCCCGCCTCGAGCAGGCTGTGCACCAGGTTGCCGGGAATGCTCCTGTGCGAGAAGGTCGAGCCGCTCGCGCCGTAGCCGTGGATCAGCATCACGGGCCGCGTGCCGGCGCGCGGCGACGGCGGTCGGTAGCGCGACAGCAGCCGCGGCGGCGCAGCGCGGGCGCCTGGACAGGACAGGACATCGACAGGCTCCGGCGTCACGCCGTCCACCACGCCGGGCAGGCGTTCGCACTCGGTCTTCGGCGAGTCCGGCGGCGGCACGAAGTCCAGCACGTGGATCTGCAGCACGATGCGCAGCACCCACAGCGCCAGCTCGGCCAGGTCGCCCAGCTGGTTGGGCATGTCCTGCTGGTGCTCCACGCACAGCAGGGGCTGCTGCTTCTCGACGAAGTAGGAAGGGTCGAGCGTCATCCAGCCCAGGTCCTGCGACGTGAAGGGCCCGACGCGCCGCAGCTCGCCTTCGCTCAGTTGCCGCCAGGGGTTGCCGCCTTCGACGAACGCGATGCGCTTGGTGAGCGTCAGGCGGTCGCCCACCTTCAGCGGCGGGCCGTTCTCCACGCGCTGCACCGTCCACTCGTATTCGATGAGGCGCGCCTGCCCGAGGTGAGAGCACAGCGCGAGCAGGTCGGCCATGGTCGGGCCTTCGAAGACGGCGTTGTCTTCCTCGTCGGCAGGATCGGCAGGATCGGCAGGGCCGGCCGGCGCATCGCCTTGCGAGCCTTGCGGCTCGAGAAAGAGCTTCACCAGCGCCAGCAGCTTCTTGCGCGCGAGCCCGTGGCTGCGCAGGATGCGAACGATGCTGTCGCACTTCTCGCGCACCAGCATCGCGGCGGTGCCGGTGCAGTGCGCCACCGGGGCGTTGTCGCCCTTGCCGAAGCACAAGGTCACCACGGGTTGCGACAGCGAACGGGGCGCCGCGCGCAGGGTGGGCACGTCGACGGGTTCGAACTCCGCCTCGGCGCTGAGGTCGAAGGGCTGGCCGTCGATGAGCACGCGGCCCGTCATGCGCTCGCGCAGCGACACGCGCGTGGGTGCGGGCGTGCGCGGGTGCGTGAGGTCGCGGCGCAAGGGGCGCTGCGACGCGGGCGGCGGCGGCGCGTCGGCCAGCGCCAGGCCCCAGTCGGCGGCCAGCACCGGCACCGCGCGCTCGGCCAGCGCCGCGATGGTCAGCGAGGGGTTGATGCCCAGCGACACCGGCACGATCGACCCGTCGAGCACCGCCAGCCCGGGCAGCAGCGACTGCACTTCACCCGCGCCGCTGTAGACGCGGCCGTGGCTGTCGACCACGCCGCTTTCGCGCCGGTCGGCCATGCGGCAGCCGCCCAGCGGATGCACCGTGAGCACCGAGCCCACGTCGTCCAGCGCGCTCCCGAAGGCCGCGAGACTGCCGAACGGCGGAATCGGCTGCCACAGCGGGTTGGGCAGCACGCGCCCGCCGAGCCCGCCCGAGCCGCCGTGCGCCGTGCGCAGCGCGCGCAGCTGTGCCGCGAACACCGGCAGCGCGGCCACCTTCGGCCACGCCACGCGCACCTGCGCGTCGGCCAGCACATCGCCATCGCTGTCACCGTCGCTGCCGCCGACGAACTCGACCGTGCCCCCAGCGCCGTCGTCGCCCATCATTCCGTAGACCGGCGTGCGGCGCAGCATGTCGTCGTCCACGGCCAGCGGGTCGCGCGTCTCGTCCGGCGAATGAAGATCGAAGTCCATGCGCGCGAGCCCCTGCAGCGCGTCGGTGGTGGCGACCACCTCGGCCAGCAGGCGGCGCAGCGGGCCGGGTATGGCGAACTCCTCGATCACCAGCGGGCGCTCGCCCTTCTCACCCTTCTCACCCTTTTTCGCGCGGGTGCGCACCAGCCCCGTGATGGTCGGGCCGATGCCCCGCTGCTCGGGCGCGTCGCCTTCCAGCGCGCTGGACAGCGCCTCGTCGTCCTGGTCGGCCGCCACCGCGATCATGTCGCCGTTGGCCGAGAAGCCCGCGCCCAGCGACGGCGCAACCGGCAGGCCGCCCGCCTGCGAGCGCAGCAGCAGCTCGGTCGAGCCCAGCGTGCCCGCGGCCACCACCACGCGGCGCGCGCGCAGCACATAGGGCCGCGTGTTGTCGGTGCGTGCCTTGCGCCGGTCGGTGAAGAAGAACTCGACTTCATAGCCCGCACCGCCAGGCAAGGCCCTGATGCGGTGCGCCGTGGCGCCCGTGAACAGCCGCGCGCCGCGTGCATGGGCCTGCGCGAGGTAGTTGGTGTCCAGCGATTTCTTGGCGCGGTGGTTGCAGCCGCTGACGCAGTCGCCGCAGCGCAGGCAGCGGTGCATCGCCACGTTGGCCGGCGTGTGCGTGCCGTCCGCAAAGGCGATGGCCACGCGGGCCTTGCCGCTCGAGGCCGCATGCATCCGCGCGCCGGCCTTCATCAGCGAGGCCAGCTTGGAGACGGTCTCCGGAATCTGCTCGGGCGACAGCATGGCCTCGGCCTTGGCGTAGCCGTCGGCCAGCGCGTGCGGGTCGACATACGCGGGCCATCCGCTCTCGAAGGCGTCGGGCGTGGCGCGCTCCATCACCGCCGCGTTGATGAGCGAGCCGCCGCCCAGCCCGTTGCCCAGCAGCGCGTTCACCTTGCCGCCCAGGCGCACGTCGAACAGGCCCGAGGCGTTGCCGCGCGCCGGCTTGCCGTCCTGCATGCTGAAGCGCACATGGCCCGGCAGTTCGGCGAAGCTGGCCGGAAACTCGCCGGGCAGGTACTCGCTGCCGCGCTCCAGCACATAGACCTTGGCCGGTGCCGCGCCGGGCGGCGCGTCCAAGGGCACGGCCCCCGCGAGCCGCGCCGCAGCCACCGCACCGCCATAGCCGCTGCCGATGACCAGCACCTCGCAGTGCAATGCGCCGGGCGGCGCCGCGAGAATCTCGCGCACCAGCACCTCGGCGCCTTGCGAGAGCAGGCGATCGCCCGGGTCGTGGTCGTCTTGGTCGTCGCGGCGGCTGCCGTTCGTCATGGTCGGCTCCTGTCAACGTGCGTGTGGACGTGTGGACGTGTGGACGTGTGGATGCGGGTGAGGATTCAGGACCGGTCGATGGCCTCGGCCAGCGCGCGGCCCAGCCCGAGGTCGTCGACGGGCTTGCGCAGCAGCAGCAGGGCATGCCTGCGCGCCGCCTCGATCACCGCCGGGTCGGTGTCGGCCGTGACCATGACGATGGGCAATGCGGGCAGCGCAGGCAATGCGCGCACGTCGCAGCGCTGCGCGCGCAGGCGCTCGACCGCGTAGAAGCCCGACACGCCGCCGCCCAGCCGGCAGTCGACCACCACCGCATCGGGCTGGCCGGGTTGGCCGAGCTGGGCCAGTGCCTCTTCGACGGTGGCCGCGGACAGCACGCGGCAGCCCATTGCGCCCAGCGCGTTGAGGTAGGCGCCGCGCACCATCGGGTCATCTTCGAGCACCAGCACGCAGCGCCCGGCCAGGCTCCACGGCGCGCGCGTGTCGTCGCCCTGCGCATCGGCCGGCGCCGCGCGCGGCAGCCGCAGCCGAAAGCAGGCGCCCGCGCCGGGACTCGATTCAAGCTCGACCGGCACGCCGAGCAACTCCGCCATGCGCCGCACGATGCCCAGGCCCAGCCCGTGTCCCGCGGCAGGCGCGCTGCCTTCGCCCGGCCCTTGCAGCCGCACCAGGTCTTCGAACACGAGGCGATGGTTCTCGGGCGCGATGCCGGGGCCGGTGTCTTGCACGGCGAGCTCCACATGCGCCGCGTCCTCCGCACGAACGCGCACATCGACCCGTCCGCCTGAAGGCGAGAACTTGATCGCGTTGTCGATCAGGTTCGCCAGCATGCGGCGCAGCAGGTCGGGGTCGGTGTGCACCGCCAGGCCGCCGGGGCAGGCGGTGCGTAGCTCGACCTGGCGCGCCGCGGCCGCCGCGCCGAAGCTGCTCATCACGGCCGACAGCAGCCGGTCGAGCCGCACGCGCTGCGGCTGCGCCACCACCACGCCGGCGTCGAGCTTCGACACGTCGAGCAGCGCGTCGAGCATGGCGCGCAGCTGCTCCAGGCTGGTGTCGACCACGTCGACGATGGCGCGCGCGTCGGGCGCCATGCCCACGTGGCGCAGCGCGCCCACGTTGAGCGCCATGGCCTGCAGCGGCTGGCGCAGGTCGTGGCTGGCGCCGGCCAGGAAGCGGCTCTTGTCGTTGTTGGCGCGCACCGCCTCGTCGCGCGCAATGGCGAGTTGCGCGCGCTCGAACTCCAGCGAGGTGGCCAGCGCCTGGTTCTCGGCGCGGATGCCGAACGACTCCTCGAAGGTCTGCAGGTTGCGTTTGGCGAAGCGCGTCTGCACGCCGAAGAACATCAGCACCAGCGCGCCCACGCACCACCCGAGCCAGCCGCCCGACACCAGCCACATGGCGGCGGTGGGCACGAAGAGCAGGCCCGCGTAGGCCAGGAAGGCGGGCATCACGGTGGCGCTGGTGGACACCGCGCCCGCGCCCCAGGACACCAGGATCATCGTGAGCACCGCGTCGAGCGTCGGGTCGAGCCGCGTCATGAACAGCGCCGCCGAGCCGTTGCACGCGCCGATCAGCACGTTCCAGCGCACCGTGGCGCGCAGCCGCGCGGCAATGGGGCGCGTGCGGTCGGCGGCCATGCGCGCGAGCGCGGCGGCGCGCCACTCGCGGCTGGCGATCACCGCGGCGAACCAGCCCAGCACGAAGGGCGCCGGCACGTCGCGCCAGACGATGGCGGCCACCACCACCGCGGTGAGCAGGATCTGCCAGCGCAGCCCCACGGCCTGCTCGGCGACGACCTGCAGGCGGCGCTCGTCGAGCTCGCTCGGCACGACGGGGGCAGGTGGCACCTCTGGCGCCACGGACGCCACGGACGCCACGGACGCAGCGGGCACGTCTGGCACGGTGGACATGCCGGTGCCCACGCTCAGGCCGCCTCGAGCGCCCACGCCGCCTGCGCGTCGAACACGCGGCACATGGCGTCGGTGCGGTTGCGCGCGCCCAACGCGCGGTAGACCATCGACAGGTGCACCTTCACCGTGCCCTCGGCAATCGACAGCTGGCGCGCGATGAGCTTGACGGGCGTGCCCCGTATCGCGAGCGCCAGCACCTGGCGCTGGCGCGGCGACAGCTCGGCGCGCAGGAAGCCGGCGAGGTCTTCGCGCGGCAGCTCGTCGGGGTAGCGCGCGCGCGTCACGTCGTCGGCCAGCACGAACTCGGCCGGCAGGTAGATGCGGTGGCGCAGCACCACGCGCAACGCGGCTTCCATGTCCTCGAGCCGATACGACTTGGGTATGAAGCCGGCCGCGCCGGCCTCGATGACCTCGCGCACGCGCTGCGGCGAGCTCTCGGCCGACTGCATGCACACCGGCGTGGCCTCGAAGTGCGCCTTCACGGCCTTCAGCGCGGCAACGCCCGAGAGCTGCGGCAGGTGGTAGTCGAGCAGCAGCAGGTCGACACCCGCGGGCTCCAGCCGGCAGGCGTGCTCGGCGTCCCGCACGGCTTCGAAGTGAAGGGGGCTGCCGGGCTCGATCTCGGCGGCCATGCGCTCCAGCAGGAGGCGCGTGCCGTTCCAGACGATTTCATGGTCATCGACCAACAGAACCTTCATAGGGCCCTCTCGGTAGCGCATTGACCTCCCCGCCTCGATGCAGGTTAGCGCAAAGGACCTCAATAAGCGAGCGCACGCACCTACACCAAAGGCCTAGTCCGATCGCCACCCCCAAGCCGTGCCGTGGATGCGCCGCGGGACTAGGCCGCCGCTAGGCGCTGCGTTCAATTGTTGCGGCGGGGGCCGCGCGGAAGACTGGCCGCATCGATTGCAACGCCGCGTTCGATGCACCTGGAACCGCCATGAACACCACCGACAAGCCCCTCGCCGCCTTGCTCGCCGCTTCCCTTGCTGCCTTGCGGCTCACTGCGTGCCGGCTGTGCATCCTGGCGCTTCAGCACCTCGTGATCAGCCGCGCGCTGTGCGGCGCGCTCATGGTCGCGCTGTCGATGCTCGCGGGCTGCGCCGCGTTGCCCGGCGACGTGCAGCGGGTCGCCTCGCAGGCGCGCACCGACGTCGGGGACAGCACGCTCGCGCACATCGCCGCCGCGTCACTGCCCGGTGCGGCGGGGCCGCTGTCCGGCGTGCGGCTGCTGCCGGGCGGCGACGATGCCTTCGACGCGCGCATCGCGCTCGCGGCGGCCGCGCAGCACAGCATCGACGCGCAGTACTACGTGGTGGCCGACGACACCTCGGGCCGGCAGTTTCTGCGCGAGCTGCGCGACGCGGCACAGCGCGGCGTGCGCGTGCGGCTGCTGGTCGACGACCTGTACGCGGGCGGCGAAGACGAGCTGCTGGCCGGCCTGGCCGCGCACGCCAACGTCGAGGTGCGCGTGTTCAACCCGCTGCCCGTGCGCAGCGGCGGCCTGCGCACGCGCGTGCTGCTGTCGCTGCACCAGATCGGGCGCGTGAACCGGCGCATGCACAACAAGCTCTTCATTGCCGACAACAGCTTTGCCATCACGGGCGGCCGCAACATTGCCGACGAGTACTTCGGCCGCAGCAAGCCGGCGAACTTCATCGACATGGACGCGCTGCTGGCCGGCCCCGCGGTGCGCGAGCTGTCCGCGAGCTTCGACGCGTTCTGGAACGGGCCGCTGTCGTACCCCTTCGAGGCCATTGCAGCCGGCGACCGGCCCGCACCCGCCTACGCCCGCGAACGCTTCGCGGCGCTGGTGCGCCACCTCGGGCGCTTCATGCCCGCGGCCGGCGAACGCGATGCATTGGGGCGCGGCGCGGTCGGCGTGCAACTGGCGCAAGGGCGGGTCGAACTGGTGCCCGCCAGCGTGCGCGTGGTCGCCGACGCGGTGGTGCAGGCGCAGCCGGTGGCGGGCGATGCGGGCGGCGACTTGGACGGCACCGAAGGCGCGGTGATGGCCGCGAACCTCGACCTGTTTCGCACCGCGCGCTCCGAGGTGCTGGTCGTGTCGCCCTACTTCGTGCCCATGCCCCGCATGATCGACGCGCTGACGCATGCGAGCCAGGGCGGCGCGCGCGTGTCGGTCATGACCAACTCGCTGGCCACCACCGACGAGCCGCTGGTGCACTACGGCTATGCGCGGCACCGCAGCGCCATCCTGGCGCTGGGCGCCACGCTGTACGAGCTGATGCCCGCGAGCGAGCCGCGCCCGGCCGAGACCGAAAGCGGCCGCGGCGCCGGCTCGCTGGGGCGCCTGCACGCCAAGCTGGCCGTGATCGACCGGCGCTGGTTCTACGTCGGCTCGATGAACATGGACCGCCGCTCGGCCCACTGCAACACGGAGCTGGGGCTGGTCGTCGACAGCCCCGCGCTGGCGGGCGAACTCGCGGACCTCATCGAGCGCGAGCGCATGCCCGCGAGCTTTGCGGTGAGCGAGGCGCCGGAGCGCGGCGGGCTGCAGTGGAGCTTCCTGCGCGGCGGACAGCGGTGGGTGCTGCACCAGGAGCCCGAGTCGACCTGGGCGCAGCGGCTGCGGTGGTCGCTGCTGTCACTGGTGGTCGACGAAGATCTGCTGTGACGCGACCGGCGCGCCTTGCGGCAGCGCGCGGCTCACATCGGGATCACGTCAGCGCCGCGGCTACTTTCCGCAGGCGTTGCCCGGTCCGGGATAGAACTTGATGCACGAGCACAACCCGTGGCGGTTGGTTTCGGCGGCGCACCAGGCGCGCTGCTTGTCTTCCTTGGCCTTCGCGATCACCAGGCCCTTTTCCGCCTCGGCCTTGGTCTTGGCCTGCGCGGCGGCCGTGCGCGCCTTGCTGTCGGCTTCGGCCTTGGCGAGTTGCTGGGCGCGCTGCTCCGCGGTCTGCTCGTGCGACGGCACGCGGGTCAGCACCGGGCCCAGCGGCTTCACCGGCCTGGAAGGCGCCTCGCTTTTGGGCTCGGGCTTCTTCTCCGGCGCCTTGGCGACCACCTTGGCGTCGCCCACGCAGATGGTCAGGCTGTGGAAGTCGTTCGGCTTGATCGCGTGGTTGTAGTTGCTGGTGCGCAGGCCGGCGCGCCAGAAGTCGTCGCCGGACTTGGCGAGCACCACGAACTCCGCGCTCGGCCAGTTCTGGCCGGCGGCGTTGCGCGTGGTCTCGAAGTTCGCCTTCTGCTCGTCGCTCATGCTCGCGTGGCCGCCTCGCTCAACGGCCGCCGCCTCCTTGTACGTCGGCAGGCGAGACTGCCGGCCGCCGATCTTGAAGTTGCGGCATGCGTCCTCGAGGATGTCCGCATGCGCGTTTCTCGTCGGATCGGGCGGCAGCTCCCACCGCAGGCCGGTGGGATCGGTGAACCCCACGGCGTGCGCCTGCAGGGCGGCCGACACCGCGAACAAGAAGGCAAGCAGCCTGATGGGTTTCATGGTCCTGGTCTACCGGTTGTTTTTTGTAACGGGCAGTCTATGGACCTCGGCGTGCCGGGCGGATCCCGCATTCAGGGGATAGACGCACAGGGGGGAAAGGGGGTTCGGCGTGCCGATGGCTTCGCGTCGAAGGCTTTCATGGCGTCTGGCCTTCGCGCAAGGCATCACCGACAGCATCACCCAACACATCCCGCAAGGACTTGATCGTCGCGTCGGCCGCGTCGATGCGCCGCTGCAGCGTCTCGTTCACGAGGCACATCAGGGCCCCGAGTTCGGAGCGGTTCGGATGAAGCTCCTCCGTGTCGTCAACCCGCTGCGGAAGGATGAGCTTTTCGAGGCACGCGTAGGCGCAGTGCACGCTGCGGATGCTCTCGATGTCGTCGTCTGCTTGCAGGGCGAGGGATTCGGGAAACGAAGGGGCGTGCGCGGACGCATTGACGGAATCAGCCATGGATGGCCTCCAAGAGGTGCGGTTTGCTGAAACCACCGCTCCCGAGACCAATCGAAGGCGGCAGCTCGACGGGTTGGTCTACCGGGCACCTCTTGCGAGAACCGGCCGGGCTTGCGCCCGCCCGTCGAGCCGCCAAAACTGGAGGCACGAACGACGAAGCCGCAGACCCTGCGGGGAACTGCGGCTTGCGTCGCAGAGATGCTTCAGGAGACCAATCCCGGTCGCGCTTTTGGCGTGACGGGCGCAGTATATCGAGGGGGCGTGCGCATGGCGCCCTGCTCAAGCAAGCAGCCTAAACACTGGAATCTTCTGAAGAGGCGCCTTGAGCCCAATCGCGGCAGCACCATCGCTGGCACCGGCGACTCTGATTCCTGCTGCACAGAGAGCAAGTCTCCTGCGGCGTCAATCCTGAGACTTGGTCCCAGCCTTGCCTGTGTAGGGGTTGACATTGCCCTTGGTGGACCAGTTGTCCGCCTTCGTGCTGTTCGGGTTGGTCGCATGGCTCGGAGCGACATAAGTTCCATTGCTCTTGGTGTAGCCGCTGGTCGAATGGCTACCACTTGAGCTTGACCCAGTGCTGGAGCCATAGCTTGATGAATGCGAGCCATGGCCACTCGAACTGTGCCCACCGCCGCCCCTGGCAAAAGCGGAAGAGCCCAACGCCAGGATTGCTGCGCAAACAATGATCGATTTCATTTCATGCCTTCCGCATCAGTGGCAATGGGAACCGCCGTTCTTGTGATCTCGATGGCAGCCATTCTTGTCCGTGCCCCCTGAATGGGCCAGCACGCCGCAGCTCATGCAAAGGGCTGCAATCAAAACCGCCATCTTCTTCATGTTGTCTCCTCAGCTTTTAAGAGTGCTGAAGTGTGGTGCCCGGTGCGATTGGCGCCACGAGGGTTTGCGAGACCCCATATTCATGGGAGCAAGGGATCAAAGATCTTTGACGCGGCTTGTCGAGATAGCAGATCCGCCGTTATGTGGGTCAGCTGCGGGCGCATCTTTTTTGCACGTGCCAACAGCCCGTTGTCTTGCGCAGTTGCGCGCGGCTGTCCCCTTGGAGCGTACCCAGCGAAGGCCACCCCGAGTTTCTCAGCACAATCGAGAACATCCAGTGATTGCCATGGCGCGCATATGCCACCATCACAACGGGCCAGATCCGACGTCAGCCGGCTGGACTGCTTAATGACATATATGGGAGTGAAATGCAGCTTCACGCAACCGTCAGTGCTTCACCGCGGCACAGCGACTACGATGGAGCGGCCTACATTTATTGCCATGACCCGCTGCAGGACTACTGCTTTTCCCTGATTCGCAAGACCGATTCAAGCGGAATTGAGGTGATGGTCGTTGACCAAATCGTTCGTCGAGTCGACCACCTCGACGTAGATCTCGGCATATCGGGCTTCACAGCAACGCTGAGTCAAGACGACGCGGCGTCACTTGATGGGTACATCGAATACCGTATTGAGTTTCTGCCGGGGGACTGGGAATGGCAGACGATCAGGAACTCACTTGCGGTCATTTTTCGAGAAAAGACGGGGTTGGTGATAGTCGACCAAGCCCAGTCTCGAATGTCTGCTTCCGCGCGCTACTGACGACAGCTTTGGGCGGTCCTGCCTTTCCAATCAGTGACTGCTTTCGAGAAGACTAAACCCGCCTCTGACGTGCGCAGCGCCGTCATTCAGTAGGGCCCACGGATCGCGACAGCCCGGCTTTCCCGACTGCACAAGACACCGCGAGCCTTCTTCCACTGAGCTTCAAGCTACGCTGAAAAACCGGTGAAGCATATGGGCCCGACTTCTGGAAAATATGCCGCCGAGCGTGCACCCTGCTGATGCACAACCATTGGCGAACCACTGCGAGCTCGCATTGCTCGTTCCCAGAGCGGAAACAAAAAAATCCGGAAGAGTTTTCACTCTTCCGGATTCATATTTGGTCCCGCCGCCAGGAATCGAACCTGGATCTCAGCCTTCGGAGGGCCGAATTCTATCCGTTGAAATACAGCGAGGATGGGGGTTCCGGCATGCGCCGGAGCCCGTGATTATGGCCTATCAGGCGGCCAGTGTTTCGGGTTCGTTCGCAACAGGGGCGCCGGGCAGCGGCCGGGCGAAGCCGAGCCCCGCCAGATAGACCCTGAACGTGCGCCGCCCCGTGGGCACCAGCTCGAAGGCCTCGGGGTCGAGCAGCCAGTTCTGGATGAGCCCGCTGATGAGCGCGTGCAGCCCCTGCGCCGCCACGTAGCCGGGCACCGGCAGCTTGATGCGGTCGCGCCGCGCGGCCAGCCGCAGGGCTTTCTCGAAATCGACCACGCAGGCGTTGCGCGCGTCGAGGTGGCGCTGCTGCACCGAGGCCATGTCGTGCGTGTACTCGACCTTGTGGGTGGCCACGTCGAACACGCGGCGCACCTGCGGGTCGGTGGTCATGAGGGTGAGCGCGTGGACCATGCCCTCTTCGATCTCGACCAGCGGGTCGTCGCTGCCGATGGCAATGGCGGCCTTGGGGCCGGCTTCCAGCGGGAGGATGACGCGCTCCATCATCGCGTTGAAGAGATCGGCCTTGTCCTTGAAATGCCAATAGATGGCGCCCCGCGTCGCGCCGGCCTGCTGCGCGATCTGCTGCAGCGTGGTCTGCGAGACGCCTTGCGCCTGAAACAGCAGCTCCGCGGCATCGAGCAAGCGATTCCGCGTAGCCAGTGCTTCTTCCTTCGTACGACGTGCCACCAAGTCTCCTGATTTGTAAAGGCAACGCCCTTTACGTATCGTGGGGCCATTGCGTGGCTGTCACTATACATCCATGAATGTATGTAAACTACCCGGCTTCCCCGATGGCCCGCCTGGCTGTACAGGTTTCCGGTTCGCTCCGAGAACGCGCCATCTCCCGTCTTCGCTTCAAAGGAATCGCATGCCTCTCCTGCATGTCTCGCGTCAATCGTCCTTTTCGCCGCGTCTCGCGACCGTGGCTGCCGTCGTGCTCCTGGTCCTTGCGGGCTGCGGCAAGAGCGATGCGCCCGCCGCCGGCGGTGCCCCCGGCGGCGCCCGCCCCGCCCCCGAAGTCGGCGTGGTCGTGGCTGCGCCGACCGACGTCGGCCTGGTCACCGAACTGCCCGGGCGCCTCGAGGCCTCCCGCGTTGCCCAGGTCCGCGCCCGCGCGGCCGGCATCCTGCTGAAACGCGAATTCCGCGAAGGCAGCGACGTGAAGGCCGGCCAGTTGCTGTTCCGCATCGACCCCGCCCCGCTGGTGGCCGCTTCGCAGAACGCCCAGGCCACGCTGGCCCGCGCCGAAGCCAACGCCGTGCAGGCCAAGGCCCTGGCCGACCGCTACAAGCCGCTGGTCGAGGCCAACGCGGTGAGCAAGCAGGAATACGCCACGGCCGTGGCTTCGCAGAAGACGGCCGAGGCCGACGTGGCCGCCGGCCGCGCCGCGGTGCAGACCGCCCGAATCAACCTCGGCTATGCCGACGTGACCTCGCCCATCGCGGGCCGCATCGGCCGCGCGCTGGTGACCGAAGGCGCGCTGGTGGGCCAGGGCGACGCCACCGAGCTGGCCGTGGTGCAGCAGATCAACCCGGTGTACGTGAACTTCACGCAGTCGGCCACCGAAGTGCTGAAGCTGCGCCGCGCCGTGGCCGACGGCCAGTACAAGCGCGCCGGCGGCGGTGAAGCCGCCAGCATCCGCGTGGTGCTGGAAGACGGCTCCGACTACCCGCTGGAAGGCAAGCTGCTGTTCTCCGACCTCACGGTCGACTCGACCACGGGCCAGATCACGCTGCGCGCCGAAGTGCCCAACCCCAAGGGCGAGCTGCTGCCGGGCCTGTATGTGCGCGTGAAGCTGGAGCAGGCCCAGGCCACCAACGCGATCACGCTGCCACAGCAGGCCGTGACCCGCACGCAGCAGGGCGACACGGTTTCGGTGGTGAGCGCCGACGGCAAGATCAGCCAGCGCACGGTGAAGATCAGCGCCGCCAAGGACAACCAGTGGGTGGTGCTCGACGGCCTGAAGGCCGGCGAACAGGTGATGGTCGACGGCTTCCAGAAGCTGCAGATGATGCCGCCCGGCACGCCCGTGAAGGCGGTGCCCTGGAAGAAGACGGACCCCAACGCCGCTGCCGCGCCCGCAGCAGCCGCCTCGGCTCCAGCAGCAGCGGCCCCTGCGGCCGGTGGCCAGGCTTCGGCCCCGGCCGAGAAGAAGTAAGTTAGGAGCGCGCCCGCATGGCCAAATTCTTTATCGACCGCCCGATCTTTGCCTGGGTGATCGCGCTGTTCATCCTGGTGATGGGCAGCGTTGCAATCACCCAGCTGCCGATCTCGCAGTACCCGCCGGTGGCTCCTCCAGCCATCGTGATCAACGCCGCCTACCCCGGCGCGTCGGCCCAGACGCTCGAGGACAGCGTGCTGTCCGTGATCGAACGTGAAATGAACGGCTCGCCAGGGCTGATCTACATGGAATCGGTGGCGCAAGCCGACGGCACCGGCACCATCACGATCAGCTTCGAGCAGGGCACCGACCCCGACCTCGCCCAGGTGGACGTGCAGAACCGGCTGTCGCGCGCAACCCCGCGCCTGCCGGCCACGGTGACGCAGCAGGGCGTGCGCGTGGACAAGTCGCGCAACAACTTCCTGCTGTTCACGATCCTCTCGTCCGACAACCCGGCCTACGACCCGGTGGCACTGGGCGACTACGCCTCGCGCAACATCGTTCCCGAACTGCAGCGCATTCCCGGCGTGGGCCAGGCGCAGCTGTTCGGCACCGAGAACGCGATGCGCATCTGGATCGATCCGACCAAGCTGCAGGGCTTCAACCTGTCGGCCGCCGACGTGAACAACGCCATCAAGGCGCAGAACGCGCAAGTGGCCTCCGGCACCATCGGCGACCTGCCGAACGTGCCCGGCCAGGCGATTGCCGCCACCGTGGTGGTGAACGGCCAGCTCGCCAACGTCGACCAGTTCAAGGAAATCGTGCTGCGCGCCAACACCGACGGCTCGACCGTGCGGCTGAAGGACGTGGCCCGCGTGGAACTGGGCGGCCAGGCCTATGCCACCTCGGCGCGCCTGAACGGCCAGCCGGCCGTGGGCGTGGGCGTGCAGCAGACGCCTTCGGGCAACGCGCTGCAGACCGCCAAGGCGGTGCGCGCCAAGATGGACGAGCTCTCCAAGTACTTCCCGCAGGGCGTGAAGTGGGCGATTCCGTACGACAGCTCGCGCTTCGTGAGCATCTCGATCACCGAAGTGGTCAAGACGCTGCTGGAAGCCGTGGCGCTGGTGTTCGTGGTGATGTTCATCTTCCTGCAGAACTGGCGCTACACGATCATCCCGACCATCGTGGTGCCGGTGGCGCTGCTGGGCACCTTCGCCACGCTGCTGGCGCTGGGCTTCTCGATCAACGTGCTGACCATGTTCGGCATGGTGCTGGTGATCGGTATCGTGGTGGACGACGCCATCGTGGTGGTGGAGAACGTCGAGCGCATCATGAGCGAAGAGGGGCTGTCGCCGCTCGAAGCCACGCGCAAGGCCATGAAGCAGATCTCGGGCGCCATCATCGGCGTGACCGTGGTGCTGATCTCGGTGTTCGTGCCGCTGGCGTTCTTCGCCGGCTCGACCGGCAACATCTACCGCCAGTTCTCGGCGGTGATGGTCGCGTCGATCGCGTTCTCGGCCTTCATGGCCCTGTCGCTCACGCCCGCGCTGTGCGCCACGCTGCTCAAGCCGGTGGAAGCCGGCCACCATCACGAGAAGCGCGGCTTCTTCGGCTGGTTCAACCGGGTGTTCACGCGCACGGCCAAGGGCTATGAAAGCGTGGTCTCGCGCCTGCTGCGCCGCGCGGCGCGCTACCTGATCATTTACGCGGCGATCATCGGCGCGGTGGTGGTGGCCTACATGCGCCTGCCGAGCTCGTTCCTGCCGCAGGAAGACCAGGGCAACATCATCGTGAACGTGCAGCTGCCGCCTGGCGCCACGCAGGAGCGTGCGCTGTCGGTCATGCAGCAGGTCGAAGGCTTCATCCTGAAGCAGCCCGAAGTGCAGAGCATGGTGGGCGTGATGGGCTTCAGCTTCTCGGGCCAGGGCCAGAACGCCGGCCTTGCCTTCGTGACGCTGAAGGACTGGGACGAACGCAAGGACCCGGCCCACTCCGCCAGCGCGCTGGCCGGCCGTGCCTTCGGTGCGCTGTCGGGCATCCGCGACGCCTTCATCTACCCGCTGAGCCCGCCGCCCATTCCTGAGCTGGGCAACGCGACCGGCTTCAGCTTCCGCCTGCAGGACCGCGCCGGCGCGGGCCACGAGGCATTGGTGAACGCACGCAACCAGCTGCTGGGCATGGCCGGGCAGAGCAAGATCCTGGCGCAGGTTCGCCCTGACGGCCTGGAAGACGCGCCGCAGCTGCAGATCGACATCGACCGCGACAAGGCCAACGCACTGGGCGTGACCTTCGACGCGATCAACTCGACGCTGTCGACCTCGCTGGGCTCCAGCTACGTGAACGACTTCCCGAACCGCGGCCGCCTGCAGCGCGTGGTGGTGCAGGCCGATGCGCCGGCCCGCATGCAGCCCGACGACCTGCTGAAGCTGAACGCCAGCAACAGCCAGGGCCTGCCGGTGCCGCTCGCGGCGTTCGCGACCACCAAGTGGGTCAAGGGCGCCACGCAGACGGTGCGCTACAACGGCTACCCGGCGATCCGCATCAGCGGCGACGCGGCACCCGGCTTCAGCACGGGCGCCGCGATGGCCGAGATGGAAAAGCTCGCGGCGCAACTGCCCGCAGGCTTCGGCTTCGAATGGACCGGCCAGTCGCGTGAAGAAAAGCTCGCGGGCTCGCAGTCGATCATTCTTTACGGCTTCGCGATCCTGGCGGTGTTCCTATGCCTGGCCGCGCTGTACGAGAGCTGGACGATTCCGCTGGCGGTGATCCTGGTGGTGCCCCTGGGCGTGATCGGGGTGCTGCTGGCGACCATGCTGCGCTCGTATTCGAACGACGTGTACTTCCAGGTGGGCCTGATCACCATCATCGGCCTGTCCGCGAAGAACGCGATTCTGATCATCGAGTTCGCGAAGGACCTGCAGGCGCAGGGCAAGGGGGTCGTGGAAGCGGCGCTCACCGCGGCCCACCTGCGGTTCCGCCCGATCATCATGACGTCGCTGGCCTTCGGGCTGGGCGTGCTGCCGCTGTTCCTCGCCTCGGGCGCGGGCTCGGCCAGCCAGCGTGCCATCGGCACCGGCGTGATCGGCGGGATGATCACCGGCACCGCCCTGGCCGTGTTCTTCGTACCTATCTTCTTCGTGGTGGTGCGCACGCTGTTCAAGGGCAGCGCACGACAACGCGAGGCCGACAAGCGGCATGCCGCCGCCGCCGGCATCGAGGAGGAACCCAAGCATGACTAAGAAACTGATTCCCACGGCCCTGGCAGCGGCCATGCTGCTGGCCGGCTGCTCGCTCATTCCGACCTACGAGCGCCCCGCCGCGCCGGTGCCGACCACCTACCCGGGCGACCCGTCGCAACCGGCCGGCCAGGCCGCGGCCAACCTGCCCTGGCAGGACTTCTTCACTGACGCCCGCCTGGCGGGCCTGATCCAGACCTCGCTGGCCAACAACCGCGACCTGCGGGTGTCGGTGCTCAACATCGAGCAGGCGCGCGCGCAGTTCCAGATCGAGCGCTCGGCGCTGTTCCCGGCGCTGGGCCTCACGGGCACGGGCTCGCGCTCGAGCCCCAACGCCTACCGCGCGATCGACCCGAGCCAGGGCAGCGTGTCTTCGCAGTACGCCGTGAACTTCGGCTTCACGGCCTGGGAGCTGGACTTCTTCGGCCGCATCCGCGCGCTGAAGGACCAGGCCCTGGCGCAGTACCTGGCCACCGACGAGACCCGCAAGGCGGTGCAGATCAGCCTGATCGCCTCGGTCGCCAACGGCTGGCTCACGCTGCTGGCCGACGACGAGCTGCTGGAGATCACGCGCCAGACGCTGGCAACGCGCGACGAGTCGGTGCGCCTCACGAAGCTGCGCTTCGACAACGGCGTGTCGTCCGAGCTCGACTTCCAGGCCGCGAACTCGCTGCTGGAAACCGCGCGCGCTTCGTATGCGCAGCAGTTGCGCGTACGCCAGCAGGACGAGAACGCGCTGGCGCTGCTGCTGGGCGCGCCGGTGCCCGCCGAAGCCACCGCCGGCGGCACCAAGGGCCTGGACGGCATCAGCCCGATGCCCGACGTGCCCGCCGGCCTGCCGTCGGACCTGCTGGCCGAACGCCCGGACATCCGCTCGGCCGAGCAGCAGCTGATTGCGGCCAACGCCAACATCGGCGCGGCGCGCGCCAACTTCTTCCCGCGCGTGTCGCTCACCAGCAGCATCGGCACCGCGAGTTCGGAGTTCTCGGGCCTGTTCGACCGCGGCTCCAAGGCCTGGTCGTTCGCGCCCACGGTGACGCTGCCGATCTTCAATGCCGGCGCCAACATCGCCACGCTCGACTCGGCCAAGGCCGGGCGCGAGATCGCGGTGGCGCAGTACGAGAAGTCGATCCAGACGGCGTTCCGCGAAGTGGCCGATGCGCTCGCGGGCCGCGCCACGCTGGGCGAGCAGGTGCGCGCGCAGCGTGCGCAGGCCGAGGCCGAAGGCGTGCGCTTCAAGCTCTCCGACCTGCGCTACCGCAACGGCATTGCCAGCGCGCTCGACCTGCTGGACGCGCAGCGCTCGCTGTTCACGGCGCAGCAGTCGGCCGTGACCACGCGGCTGCTGCAGCTGCAGAACCAGGTCACGCTGTACAAGACCCTGGGTGGCGGCTGGGCCACGCGCGACGCCAACAAGGGTTGAGACGCGAAGGTGTCCTCTAAGGGTGGTCCCTTGCCCTGTTCGGCGGGGGGTCTCTCTATAATCGCCGGTTGGTTAGGAAACGCCCCCCGACGAGCCCCCGATATTGAGGACGCCAATGAGCGCAGACCCGCATTACCAGGCCACAGAAGAAGCCCACACCGGGCCGATCAAGAACCCGAAGCAACTGCTGCTCGCGGTATTTTTCTCTTTCATCATTCCGATCCTGATCATCGTGGGACTTGTTTCCTATGTGGTCTCGGGCAACAAGCCCGCCGGTACCGCGGAGGGCGACAACATGGCGCTCTACGGGGTGACCAAGGAAGCGCGCGACCGCGAAGTGGCCGAGCGACTGAAGAAGATCGGTGCCATCGAGATCCGTGACGCCAACCGCCCCCTGGCGGCCGGCGAAGCGGTCTTCAAGGCTCAGTGCGCGACCTGCCACGGCGCCCCGGGCATCCCCGGCGCACCGCACTTCCAGGACGCCGCGGCCTGGGGCCCTCGCATAGGCCAGGGCTACGCCACCCTCCTCGAACATGCCCTGAAGGGCAAGGGCGCCATGCCTGCCCAGGGCGGCGGCGACTTCGAAGACCTCGAAGTGGGCCGTGCCGTGGTCTACATGGCCAATGCCGGCGGCGCCAAGTTCCCGGTGCCCGACCGCCCGGCGGCGGCAGCCCCGGCCGAAGGCGCTTCGGGTGCTGCTCCTGCGACAGGCGCAGCCTCCGCAGCGGCGCCCGCAGCCCCTGCGGCCTCCGAGGCCAGCGCTGCACCCAAGTAAGCGTTTTCCCTAATCCAAAGAAAAAGCCGGCCCAGCGCCGGCTTTTTCATGGGCGTCAAAAACGCGGGTTCAGGGCTTGGACGGCGCCGGAGCCGCTTCGGCATGGCGCTCCGCCGGGCTCAGCACATGCCCGAAGCGGCCGGGCAACTCGTCGGCCTGCACGGCCTCGGGCGTCCACAGGCCACGCTCGACGGCCTCGGCCGCAATGCCCACGTCCTGCGTGTGCACCAGGCCCAGGCCGATCGGCGAGGCCAGGTAGAGCCGGCCTTCCGCGTCGAGCAGGCAGCCCGAGACCTCGACCGCCCTGCCGGTGTGCGAGGTCACGGTGAAACCGTCGCCCTCCTCGGCCACGCGCCACACCAGCGGCGCGGCTTCCAGCTCCACGTACACGCGCTGCGGCCCGTTCTGGAAGAACCACTGGCCTTCGTCGTCGTGCTCGTAGTTGCGGTGAATGAAGTCGATCAGCTTGTCGTGCCGCAGCATCGAGCCCTTGGCGCTGCGGAAGGGGCCCTGCGCCTGGGTGCGGTCGTCGCGCATGTACCAGTTGCCGCGCGCGTCGAGGCCGAGCCAGCCGTAGCAGTGCGGCACGTTGGGCCATTTGGCCAATGCTTGTTTGACGATGTCGTCCATGGCGTCATTCTCTTCCTGCCGGCAAGCCCGCGCCGTCAGTCAATGTGCCGCCGTGCGACTGCATGTGCAACTGCATCTGCAGCCAGTTGCCGACCTGCTCCGGCATGCCGCGCACATGGCCGGGCGGCGGCCCCATCGGAAAGCCGACGTGGCCGCCGTGCTCGGGCTGCCACAGCGTCACGTGCGGGCCCACTTCACCGGTGCCGGGCAGGCTGCTCGCGGGAAAGAACGGGTCGTTGCGCGCGTTCGCCACCAGTGCGGGCACCCGGATCGACGCCAGGTGCGGCTTGGCCGAGCCGCGCGACCAGTAGTCGTCGACGTCGCGAAAACCGTGCAGCGGCGCGGTGAAGACGTTGTCGAAGTCGTGGAGGTTGCGCGCCGCCAGCAGCCGCTCGCGGTCGAACAGGCCCGGAAACTGCGCCAGCTTGGCCAGCGCCTTGGGCTTCATGGTGTTCAGGAACATGCGCGTGTACACGAGCTTGTTGAAGCCGCGGCCGATGGCCTCGCCGCCCGCGGCCAGGTCGAGCGGCGCGCAGACCGAGGCCACGGCGCTCACCACGCCCGACGCGGTTTGTCCCGCTTCCGAAGCCCATCGCATGAGCGCATTGCCGCCCAGCGACACGCCCGCGGCCAGCACCGGCCCGCCGCCCTTTTGCGCATGCTGGTCGCGCATGCGCGCCAGGATCCAGCCGATTTCCTCGAAGTCGCCCGAATGGTAGGCGCGCGGCGCCAGGTTCATCTCGCCGCTGCAGCCGCGGAAATGCGGCACCGCGAAGGCCATGCCGCGCGAGGCGGCGAACGCGGCGAACGCCTCCGCGTAGTGGCTGCGCGAGGAACCCTCGAGGCCGTGGAACAGCACAAGCAGGGGCGCAGCCTTGGCGGCCGAAGCAGGCGCATCGACGAAGTCGACGTCGACGAAATCGCCGTCCGGCGTGGGCCAGCGCTCGCGGCGGTAGACCGGCGCGGGGCCGTCGAAGCGCCGCGCATACAGCGCGGCCCAGATGGTCTGCAGGTTGCCGCCGGGCAGCCAGCGCGGCGCGGCGTAGGCCAGCGCCGGTTGAAAAGACGATGCCGGCGAAGAAGACGCGGAAGAAGGGGAGTAAGAAACGAAGGAAGGCATCAATGCAGGGTCTGGGGCGGATCGTTGGCGTCGTCCGGTTCGCGTGCGCTGCCGGGGCTCGCGTGGTGCGCCACCATGCGCCAGCCTTCGGCGGTCTTGTGATAGACGTTGGTGGCCAGCACGAAGGCATGGCGCGGGCCTTCGGCGGTGAGCACCTCGATGCGCTCCAGCACGTTGTGCACCGCGCTGGCCAGCGACTCGATCTTGCGCACCTTCGCCGGCATGGCGTGGATGGCGCCGTTGCCGAACATCTGCTCGAAGGCCGCGCGGATCGCCACGGCCCCCACCAGCCGGGGGCCGCCGGGGTGCACGCAGAACACCTCGTCCTCGTCGGCCCAGCAGGCCATCAGCGCATCGATGTCGCCGCGTTGCAGCGCTTCGTAGAAGGCGGCCTCGACATCGTCGGCAGTGCCGCTGA
The DNA here is from genome assembly GCF_900112425.1 of Variovorax sp. OK212. Taxonomy (GTDB): domain Bacteria; phylum Pseudomonadota; class Gammaproteobacteria; order Burkholderiales; family Burkholderiaceae_C; genus Variovorax. The sequence continues at coordinate 99,222 of NZ_FOLP01000014.1, forward strand.
TGGCCGCGGCGGCGCGGAGTGGGGTCTTGGGCATGGCGTGATTCTGCCGCGCACTCCGTGACCGCGGCACTGCACCGGTTTGGTCCGGCCCGCACCGTGCGGCGGCAATCCGGGCCGTTCGGCTGCTCCACTTTGGACCAAATGGTCAAAACCTGAACGCTGAATCTTCTTAAGCCATTGATTCAAAACGACTTATTCAACTGGCACGGCGCATGCAAGGCGTTGCACAACCCCGCAACAGGAGCCTTTCCATGAACGTCGGCATCTTCATTCCCATCGGCAACAACGGCTGGCTGCTTTCCGAAAACGCCCCCCAGTACAAGCCCAGTTTCGAACTCAACAAGCAGATCACGCTGAAGGCCGAGCGCTACGGCGTGGACTTCGCGCTGTCCATGATCAAGCTGCGCGGCTTCGGCGGCAAGACGGAGTTCTGGGACCACAACCTCGAGTCGTTCACGCTCATGGCCGGCCTGGCCGCCGTCACCAGCAAGATCAAGCTCTTTGCCACGGCCGCCTCGCTGGTCATGCCGCCGGCCATCGTGGCGCGCATGTCGTCGACCATCGACTCCATTTCCAACGGCCGCTTCGGCCTGAACCTCGTCACGGGCTGGCAGCGCCCCGAGTACTCGCAGATGGGCATGTGGCCCGGCGACCAGTTCTTCGGCACGCGCTACCAATACCTGAGCGAATACATCCAGGTGCTGCGCGACCTGTGGGGCACCGGCCAGTCGGACTTCAAGGGCGACCACTTCCAGATGGACGACTGCCGCATGAGCCCGCAGCCGCAGGCCGACATGAAGGTGATCTGCGCCGGCCAGAGCGACGCGGGCATGGCGTTCTCCGCCAAATACGCCGACTACAACTTCTGCTTCGGCAAGGGCGTGAACACGCCCAAGGCCTTCGCGCCCGCGGCCGAGAAACTCATCGAGGCCACCGCCAAGACCGGCCGCCACGTCACCACCTACGTGCTGATGATGGTGATCGCCGACGAGACCGACGAGGCCGCGCGCGCCAAGTGGGAGCACTACAAGGCCGGCGCCGACCACGAGGCCATTGCCTGGCTGGGCCAGCAGGGCGCGGCCGACACCAAATCGGGCGCCGACACCAACGTGCGCCAGATGGCCGACCCCACCTCGGCCGTGAACATCAACATGGGCACGCTCGTGGGTTCGTACGCCAGCGTGGCACGCATGCTCGACGAAGTGGCCGAGGTGCCCGGCACCGAAGGCGTGCTGCTGACCTTCGACGACTTCGTGCAGGGCGTGGAAGCCTTCGGCGAGCGCATCCAGCCGCTCATGAAAAGCCGCGCGCACGTGCAGAGCCCGGTGCCCTCGCAGGTGGCCGAACCCGAGCGCCTCGCGGCCTGAACAGGAGAGCCCCAGTGAGCACACCCGCACGCAACGCCACCCTCACCTCGAACATTCCCGTGGGCGCGCCTCGCCTGCCCGGCGCGCCCGCACCGCGGGTGCTGCCCGCGCGCCCCGAACCGCTCGCGCTGCACGCCACCGACTCCGCGCTGATCGTCGTCGACATGCAGAACGCCTACGCCTCGCTCGGCGGCTACGTCGACTCGGCCGGCTTCGACATCTCGGGCGCGCAAGGCACCATTGCCGGCATCGTGCGCGCCATTGCCGCGGCGCGCGCGGCCGGCATGCTGGTCGTGTTCCTGCAGAACGGCTGGGACGCGTCGTACGTCGAGGCCGGCGGTCCCGGCTCGCCGAACTGGCACAAGTCGAACGCGCTGAAGACCATGCGCGCCAGGCCCGAGCTGCAGGGCAAGTTCCTCGCCAAGGGCGGCTGGGACTACGAGCTCATCGAGCAGATGAAGCCGCAGGCCGGCGACATCGTCGTGCCCAAGACGCGCTACAGCGGCTTCTTCAACAGCACGCTGGACAGCACGCTGCGCGCGCGCGGCATCCGCCACCTGGTGTTCACCGGCATCGCGACCAACGTGTGCGTGGAGTCGACGCTGCGCGACGCGTTCCACCTCGAGTACTTCGCGGTGATGCTGGAAGACGCCACGCACGAGCTCGGCGGGCCCGCGATCCAGAAGGCCTCGGTCTACAACGTCGAGACCTTCTTCGGATGGGTCTCCACGGTGGACCGGTTCTGCCAGACCTTCGCGCCTGAACACGTGGCCGAAGCCGCCACCGCCTGATTCTTTCCAAGGAGCCTTCCTCATGCCCAAGCAAGCCATCATCCCGCCCGGCACCGGCGTTCCCCTCGCCCCCTACGTTCCCGGCACGCTCGCCGACGGCGTGCTCTATGTGTCGGGCACGCTGCCCTTCGACAAGGACAACAACGTGGTCCACGTGGGCGACGCGGCCGCGCAGGCGCGCCACGTGCTCACCACCATCCAGGGCGTGGTCGAGGCCGCCGGCGGCACCATGGACGACGTGACCTTCAACCAGATAATGATCAAGGACTGGGCCGACTACGCGAAGATCAACACCGTGTATGCGGAGTTCTTTCCCGGCACCAAGCCGGCGCGCTTCTGCATCCAGTGCGGCCTGGTGAAGCCCGACGCGCTGATCGAGATCGCCTCGATCGCGCACGTCGGCAAGATCGACCCGAAGGGCTGAGCCGCATGACCGCGCTGCACTACGAGGTGCACGGGCCGTCCGATGCGGCCGCCACCGTGCTGCTGTCGTCGGGCCTCGGCGGCTCGGCCGGGTTCTGGCAGCCGCAGCTGGGCGCGCTCATTGCCGCGGGGCACCGCGTCATCGCCTACGACCAGCGCGGCACGGGCCGCAGCCCCGCCGCGCTGCCCGAGGCCTACGCGATCGCCGACATGGCGAACGACGTGCGCGAGATCCTCGACGCCACGAACACCTCGCGCTGCCACTTCGCGGGCCATGCGCTCGGCGGGCTCGTGGGGCTGCAATTGGCGCTCGATGCACCGTCGCGCATCGCGAGCCTGGTGCTCATCAACGCCTGGTCGAAACCCAACCCGCATTCGGCGCGCTGCTTCGACGCACGGCTCGCGCTGCTCGGCGCCGTCGGTCCGCGCGCGTATGTGGAAGCGCAACCGATCTTCCTGTACCCCGCCGCGTGGTGCGCCGCGCATGCGAAGCGCGTGGCGGACGAGGTCGATCACGCCTTCGCGCATTTCCCCGGCGAGGCCAACATGCGCGCGCGCATCGCAGCGCTGCGCGCCTTCGACATCGACGCGCGCCTGGCCGGCATTGCCGCCCCCACGCTGGTGGCCGCCGCGAAAGACGACGTGCTCGTGCCCTGGACCTGCTCGCTGCGCCTGACCGACGGCTTGCCCAACGCCACGCTCAACCTCATGGCGCACGGCGGCCACGCCCACAGCGTGACCGAGGCCGATGCGTTCAACAGCACCCTGCTGGCCTTTTTTTCGCGGGTCGATGCGCCCGCGCCATCTCCTCTTCCCGCATGACCACTCGCACCACCCTCGACGACGCCGCGCTGTCGCTGCTCTTCACCGCCGCGCGCAGCCACAACGGCTGGACCGGTGAACCCGTCACCGACGCGCAGCTGCAGCAGATCTACACGCTCGCGAGCCTCGGCCCGACCTCGGCCAACTGCTCGCCCGCGCGCTTCGTGTTCGTGCGCACGCCAGAGGGCAAGGAGCGCCTCGCGCCCGCGCTCTCCAAAGGCAACCTCGACAAGACGATGAGCGCGCCCGTCACGGTCATCGCGGCGTGGGACCGCAAGTTCTACGACAAGCTGCCCACGCTGTTCCCGCACGCCGATGCACGCAGCTGGTTCACCGGCAGCCCCGAGGCCGCGCACGAGACCGCCTTTCGCAACGCCAGCCTGCAGGCGGGCTACCTGCTGCTGGCCGCGCGCGCGGTGGGCCTGGACGCCGGCCCGATGTCGGGCTTCGACAAGGCGAAGGTCGACGCCACCTTCTTCGAGGGCACCGACTGGAGCGTCAACTTCCTCATCAACCTCGGCCACGGCGACACGTCGAAGGTATTCGGGCGCCTGCCGCGCCTGCCCTTCGACGAAGCCTGCGTGCTGGCCTGACGGAGCCGCGACATGCTGAACACCATGGCCTCACTTCCTGCTTCATCTCCTGCTTCATCGAATCCGAATGGCATGCCCGCGGAACTGTCAGGGCTGCCCAAGTCCGACTACCGCAATGCGATGGCGCGCCTGGGCGCGGCTGTGAACATCATCACCACCGACGGCCCCGCCGGCCGCGCGGGCTTCACGGCCTCGGCCGTGTGCAGCGTGACCGACGAACCGCCCACCTTGCTCGTGTGCCTGAACCGTTCGGCCTCGGTGTATCCGGCATTCAAGGCGAACGGCGTGCTGTGCGTGAACGTGCTGGCCGCGGGGCACCAGTCGCTGTCGGCATTGTTCGGCGGCAAGACGCCGATGGACGAACGCTTCGCGGCCGGCCGATGGAGCCGCAAGACGACCGGCTCGCCGATGCTCGACGACGCGGCCGTGTCCTTCGACTGCCGCGTGATGCACGCGACGAGCGCGGGCACGCACGACGTGCTGTTCTGCGAAGCGGTGTCGATCGCGATCGGCGGGGCGGCGCAAGGGTTGATCTACTTCGATCGCCGGTACCACGAGATCGCGGTGCCGCCGCAGCACTGACTGGCAGCCTCTTCTTTTCCCTCTTCTCCTCTTCCCCTCTCGCCCCCGCTCCCTTTCTTGTCCCCTCTCCCTTTCTTGTCCCCTCTCCCTTTCTTGTCCCCTCTCCCCTCGGGGAGAGGGTCAGGGTGAGGGGGCACCGGCGCTTGCAAAAGGCAGCTGCGAATTCAACGCCGCTGCCCTCACCCCATCCCTCTCCCCAAGGGGAGAGGGAGCAAGACGCTCCGCCCGCGAGACAGCAAGCAGAACTCAGCGCGGCGTAATCCCCTGCAGCACGATGCGCTGCACGTTCTCCACGGTCCGCTCGAAGAACGCCTCGTCATCGAGCGTGTGCCCCGACAGCGCCTGCACCTGCACGCCGAAATCCGCGTAGTGCTGCGTGATCGCCCACAGCGCGTAGATCAGGTGCTGCGGGTCGACGGGCGCCAGCTTGCCCGCTTCCACCCACGCAGCGATCACTTCCGACTTGCGCTCCACCAGCGTGCGCAACTCGCGGTCGAGTTCATCGCGCAACAGCGGCGCACCCTGGATCATCTCCAGGCAGAACAACCGCGACGCATCGGGCCGGTCGCGCGAGATCACGAGCTTGCGGCGGATGTAGTCGCCAATGGCCGTGCTCGGGTCCTGCTCGGCGCTGAAGCCGCGCAGCGGTTCGAGCCACAGCGCGAGCAGGTCGCGCAGCACGTTGACGTAGAGCTCTTCCTTGTTCGCGAAGTAATAGAGCAGGTTGCTCTTCGACACATCGGCACGCGCGGCCACCTGGTCGATCGACGTGCCGTGCAGGCCGAAGCGCGAGAACAGGCCCAATGCCGCGCCAAGGATGGCGCTGCGCTTGTCCTCGATCTGGCGCAACCGGCGGTTCACCGCGGACGCGCTGCGCACCGCGGGTTTCGCACGCTTGCGCGCCGGGCTCTGCGTGCTGGCTGCTGCGGCCAGCGCCTTGGTCTTCGGCATCTTCCCTCGCTCTCTCTATCTCGGTTTCCGTACTGCGCACCACTGTAAGGCCAGGGTGCATCGCCTCGCGCCACAACGGCCTTCGCGAGCCTCAGCAAGAAGCTCGCCACGCACCATGCTGACGCGGCACGCGCGATTTGTCCATTTGGTCCAACTGGCACAGACGTTGCATGGCGAAAGGCATGCCAAGCATGAGGAACTCGCCATGACCCTGCTGTCCGTCCCGATCATCGATCTCGCGCCCTACTTCGCCGGCACGGCCGAAGGCAAGGCCGAGGTTGCAAGGAAAGTCGATGAAGCCTGCCGCAGCATCGGCTTCCTCGTCATCACCCACCACGGCATTGCGCCTTCGCTCATCTCGCGCGTGTCGTCGCTCTCGCGCAGCTTCTTCGACATGCCGCTGGGCGAGAAGCGCAAGGTCGACCGGCCGCGCGAGGACGCGGTGCGTGGCTACAGCGCGGTGGGCGAAGAAGGCCTCTCGTACAGCCTCGAAGAGGCCGCGCCCGGCGACCTGAAGGAGTCGTTCTCCATCGGCCCGTCGAACGTTCCCAACGACGACTACCACCGCGGCCCCGCGGCCGGCCCGCACTTCGAGCCCAACAGCTGGCCGCCCATCGACGGTTTCCGCGAAGCCTGCGAAGGCTACTTCGGTGCCATGAGCGATCTCTCGCGCTCGCTCATGCGCATCTTCGCGCTCGGGCTCTCGCTGCCGGAGACTTTCTTCGACGACAAGATCGACGAGCACATCAGCATGTTCCGCGTGCTGAGCTACCCGCCGCAGCGCGAGCAGCCGCTGCCCGGCCAGTTGCGCGCGGGCGCGCACAGCGACTACGGCAGCCTGACCATCGTGCTGCCCGACGACAAAGGCCTGCAGGTGTTCAACAAGGCTGGCCAGTGGGTCGACGTGCCGCAGGTCGAAGGCGGGCTGGTGGTCAACATCGCCGACCTCATGATGCAGTGGACCAACGACCAGTGGGTGTCCACGCTGCACCGCGTGACCAACCCGCCGTTCGAGGTGGCGAGCACCAACCGGCGCCAGTCGCTGGTGTTCTTCCACCAGCCCAACTACGACGCGATGGTCGAGTGCCTGCCGAGCTGCCTGGCACCGGGCGAGCAGGCCAAGTACGCGCCCATTTCCTCGGGCGACCACCTGACCTCGAAGTTCGTCAAGCAGACGACCTTCGGCGGCACCAAGGCCACGGCCTGAACTGAACGCCTGAGCACCTGAACCACGCATGGCCCATCTCTCCTACGTCAACGTCTTCGCAAAGGACGTGGTCGCCCTCAGCGGCTTCTACCAGCGCGTGTTCGGCTTCCCCGAGATCGAGGCGATCCGCTCGCCCATCTTCCGCGGGCTGGACACCGGCAAGTCGAGCCTGGGCTTCAACGCGCTCGACGCCTACGAACTGCTGCACCTGGCGGAGTTCTCGGACACGCGCGGCGTGAAGTTCCTGCTGAACATCGACGTCGACAGCCAGGCCGACGTCGAGCGCATGGTGCCGGTCGCGCTCGAGGCCGGCGCCACGCTCGTCAAGGCGCCGTACGTCACTTACTACAACTGGTACCAGTCGGTGCTGCTCGACCCCGAGGGCAACGTGTTCCGCATCAACTTCATGATGTGACGCGCGCTGCCTTCGCTGCTTTGTTCTTCGCCCCTTCCATTCCTCCAAGCCTCTCCACCAAAGGTAGTTCCATGCAGTTGCGCACCCTCACTCCCGGCCTGGGCCTCGCGATGACCGTCGCGGCCGGCGGCGCGTTCTTCACCACGCTGCCCGCCGCGGCCGCCGACGGCTTCACGCTGAAGGACAAGCCGAAGATCGCGATGCTCTACTTCGGCCCGAAGAACGACGGCGGCTGGACGCAGGCCTTCGACGAGGCCCGCGTGAAGATCGAGAAGGAGATCGGCCAGAAGATCCAGTTCGTGGAGAACGTGCCCGAAGACGCCTCGGCCATCAAGCCCGCGGCCGAGAAGTTCATCCAGCGCGGCGCCAACATCGTGATCGGCACGGCCTTCGGCTATTCCGACAGCTTCAAGGACCTGGCCGCCAAGTACCCCGACGTGGCCTTCCTGAACGGCTCGGGCACCACCAACGGCAGCAACCTCGAGTCGTTCTACGGTCGCACCTACGAGAGCCAGTACCTCTGCGGCATGGCCGCCGGCGCGGCATCGAAGACCGGCAAGCTCGGCTTCGTCGCGGCCAACCCCTTCGGCGTGGTGAACTGGACCATCAACGCCTTCGCGCTCGGCGCGCAGAAGATGAACCCGAACGCCACGGTCAACGTGATCTACACCGGCGCGTGGAACGACCCGGTGAAGGAACGCGCGGCCGCCGCCGCGCTCATCGACCAGGGCGCCGACGTGATCGGCCAGCACGTGGACAGCCCCACGCCGCAGATCGTCGCGCAGGAGCGCGGCGTGTACGGCACCGGCCACCACCGCGACCTGCGCCAGTTCGCACCCAAGGCCACGCTGTGCTCTTCCGTGTGGGTGTGGGACAGGTTCCTCGCGCCGGAGCTGAAGAAGGTGATGGCCGGCGGCTGGAAGCCCGCGCAATACGGCGCCTTCATCGAGATGAAGGACGGCGGCACCGACATCGCGGGCTTCGGCCCCGCCGTGCCCAAGGACAAGGCCGCGGCCATCACCGCCGAGCGCGACGCGATCATGAAGGGCAAGCAGGTCTACGCCGGCCCGCTCGCGGACCGCGACGGCAAGGAGCGCGTGGCCAAGGGCGCGGTGCTGTCCGATGCAGACCTGTGGAAGATGGACTGGTTCGTCAAGGGCGTGGTCACGCAGAAGTAGGCCAACCGCCCAACCAGGCAGCCAGCCAGCAAGCAAGCAAGGACCGAACGACGCCATGCCCAACGCGCTCGAACTCACCGGCATCCGCAAGTCCTTCGACGGCTTTGCGGCGCTGACCGACGCCCACTTCGCCGCGCGCTGGGGCGAGGTGCATGCGCTGCTGGGCGAGAACGGCGCGGGCAAGTCGTCGTTGATGAACATCGCGGCCGGGCTCTATGCGCCCGAGGCCGGACAGCTGCTGGTGGACGACAACGCGGTGCGCTTCAGCGGCCCGCGCGATGCGGCGAAGCACCGCATCGGCATGGTCCACCAGCACTTCAAGCTGGTGCGGCCGTTCACGGTGGCGCAGAACATCCTGCTCACCGCGCCGCCGCCGGCCGAGTTCCAGAGCCATGGCGAGCGGCTGCGCGAGATGGCGCGCGACATCCGCAACAAGGCCTCGGAGCTGGGCTTCGACATCGACCCGTCGAAGCGGGTCGACGCACTGTCGATCGCCGAGCAGCAACGCGTGGAGATCCTCAAGGTGCTGCTTGCGGGCGCGCGCATCCTGATCCTGGACGAACCCACGGCCGTGCTGACCGACCAGGAGGCCGCGCGGCTGCTGCAGACCGTGCAGGGGCTGGCGCGCGCCGGCGCCGCCGTGGTGCTGGTCACGCACAAGATGGCCGACGTGAAGAGCTATGCCGACCGCGTGACGGTGATGCGCGGCGGCCGCACGGTGGCCACGCTGCAACCCACGCAGGCGTCGGTGGCCGAGCTGGTGAAGCTCACCGTGGGCGAATCGATTGCCAGCGAGAACTTCAGGCCCTCGGCCGCGCCGCGCGGTGCGGTGCGCCTGTCGGTGCGCGGGCTGCGCACGCCGGCCTCGCCCGAAGGCCGGCGCGTGCTCGACGGTGTCGACCTCGAATTGCACGCCGGAGAAATCTACGGCCTGGCCGGTGTCGGCGGCAACGGACAGGGCGAACTCGCAGGCGCCATCATGGGCCTGCCGGGCGAAGCCACCGACGGCGAGATCCGGCTCGAGGGCCACGGCGACCTCAAGACCCTGGCCGCATCGGCGCGCCGCGGCATCGGCATTGCCGCCATTCCGGCCGACCGCTACGGGCTCGCGCTTGCGGGCGGGCTGTCGGTGGCGGAGAACTACGCCATCGGGCGCGTGCACACCGGACGCTACGGCCCGGTGTGGCGCCTGCGCCGGGGCCGCATCCAGAGCGACACGCAGGACGCCGTGCGCGCCTTCGACGTGCAGGGCGTGCGCTCGGTCGCGCAGAAGGCGGCACTGCTGTCGGGCGGCAATGCGCAGAAGCTGGTGCTGGCGCGCGAGTTCGGCAAGTCGCCCACGCTGGTGCTTGCGCACAGCCCGAGCCGCGGGCTCGACGTGCGTGCCAGCGCCGAGGTGCATGCGCGGCTGCGCGCCGCGCGCGACGCCGGCGCCGCCGTGCTGCTGATCAGCGAAGACCTCGACGAGGTGCTGCAGCTGGCCGACCGCGTGGGCGTGATGACGCGCGGGCGCATTGCCGGCGAATTCACGCAGCCCGCCGACCGGCAGGCCATTGGACAGGCGATGGTCGACCATGGCTGAAGCAACCCTCACGGCCGACATGGCACAAGCGCACAAGCCCCCCTCTTCCGCCCACCCCGTTCAGGAAGCACCGCGCGCGGTGCAGCCGCTGGCGCGCCGCCGCTACGCGCTGGAGATCCGCCAGCACATGGCGTGGCGCTGGCAGGCGCTGATCCTCGCGCTGGCGCTGCTCGTCGGGCTGGCCATCTCCGCCGCGATTTTGGTGGCCGCGGGCGTGCCGGCCGACGAACTGGCCAACGAGTTCGTCACGCAGACCTTCTTCGACGGGCAGAACTTTCGCGCCGTGCTGTTCCAGGCCGCGCCGATGATCCTGGTCGGCCTTGCGGGCGCCATCGCGTTTCGCGCGCGCTTCTGGAACCTGGGCCTCGAAGGCCAGATGGTCTGGGGCGCCATCGGCGCGACGGCCATCTCGATGTGGCAGGTCGGCCCCGAGAACCTGCGCCTGCCGCTGATGTTCGTGGCGGCCGTCTTCTGCGGCCTGCTGTGGGTGCTGGGGCCGGCATGGCTCAAGCTGAAGCTCGGCGTGAACGAGATCATCTCGACGCTGATGCTCAACTACATGGCGGCCAACTTCCTGCTGCACCTGGTGTACGGCAGCTGGAAGGACCCGAAGGACAACTTTCCGTATTCGCCGCAGTTCCGCGCCTTCGAACGCCTGCCCGAGCTGGGCTCGGGCGTGGGCAGCTCGATTCTTCTGGCGGGCGTGGTCGCGCTGCTGGCGTGGTGGCTGGTGAGCGTGAGCCGCGCGGGGCTGTACCTGCGCTTCGTCGATGCCAACCCGCGCGTGGCGCACGCCAATGGCGTGCCGGTGCGGCGCACCATCTACGGCGCCGTGCTGCTGTCGGGCGCGATGGCCGGGCTCGCGGGCTTCGCCGTCGCGGCCGGGCAGGAAGGCCGGCTCACGCAGGCCTTCTACCAGGGCTACGGTTTCTCGGGCATCCTCATTGCGTTCCTCGCGCGCAACAACCCGCTGGCGGCCACGGTGGTGGCGCTGCTGGTGGCGGCGCTGTTCGTCACCGGGCGCAGCCTGCAGGTGTTCTACCAGGTGCCGTTCTCGATGGTGCAGCTGATCCAGGCCATCATCGTGGTGTGCGTCGCGTCGAGCGACTTCTTCATTCGCCACCGGCTGCGCCGCGTGGGCGGGGAGTCTCTCCAATGAACGGCGGCGTCATCCTCAACTGGCTCGCGAGCACGCCGGACTTCGCGGTGCCGTATGCGCTCGCGGCGCTCGGCCTGATCATCAGCGAGCGCGCGGGCGTGCTCTCGCTCGGCGCCGAAGGGCTGATGCTGGTCGGCGCGCTGGCCGGCATCGGCGCGCAGATCGCCATCGGGCAACCGGCCGTGTCGCTGGTGCTCGCGATGCTGGCGGCCGGCGTGGTGTCGATGCTGTTCGCGGTGATGGTGATCTGGCTGCGCGTGAACCAGGTGATTGCCGGGCTCGCGCTGGTGTTCTTCTGCCAGGGGCTCACCGCGCTGGTCGGCTCCATGGCCGAGTGGACCAACCACGCCACCGAAGGCATCGGCGGCATGGCGCTGTGGCCGCTGTCGATGCTGCCGGGCGTGGGCAAGCTCTTCGAGCAGAACGCGATGGTGTGGCTCACGCTGCCGATCTTCGGCGCGGTGGCGTGGTTCTTCGCGCGCACCTCGACCGGCCTGCGGCTGCGCGCCGTGGGCGAGAACCCGCAGGCGGCCGACGCCGCGGGCATTGACGTGACGGCGTGGCGCTTTGCGGCCGTGCTCGCGGGCTCCGCGCTGGTGGGGCTGGCGGGCGCCTACATCTCGGTGGTCAGCACCAAGCTGTGGATCGCGGGCATGACCGGCGGGCGCGGCTGGATCGCGGTGGGCCTGGTGATCTTCGCGCGCTGGTCGCCGTGGAAGGCATTGGTGGGCGCGGTGCTGTTCGGCTGCATCGAAGCGCTCATTCCCCAGCTGGCCGCCGCCGGCGTGCAGCTGCCGCAGTACTTCGTGATGATGACGCCCTACGCGGTGACGCTGGGCGTGATGGTGTGGGTCGCGCTGTCGCGGCGCGGCGCCGACGAAGAGCCCGGTGCGCTGGGCCAACCCTATGTGAGAGAAGAACGCCGATGAAGGCCTGGGTCTACAACGAGGAGCGCACGCTCGACGCGGCGCAGTTCGCCGACTACCTGAACCCCGCGGCCACGGCGGTGGTGTCCATCGACATGCACCGGGGCCACCTCGACGACAGCCCCGACTGCCCCTGCCCCGCGCCGCGTGCGCGCGACGTGGTGGCGCCCATCGACAGCTTCCATGACGAGGTGCGCGCGCTGGGCGTGCGCATCGTGCACATCAAGTCGGTGCTGCGGCCCGGCGGCGAGGACGACATCCGCGGCATTCCGGCGGCATGGCGGCGCACCTTTGCGCTGCACGTGGGCGAGATTCCGAATGCCGACGCGCACGCCATCGAAGGCTCCAGGTGGACCGAATGGGTCACGCGGGTGGAGCCCGGCGACATGCGCGTGGACAGCAAGCGCCGCCTCTCTGCCTTCTACCCGACCGACCTCGACTTTCTGCTGCGCAACCAGCGCATCGAGACCGTGGTGCTCAACGGCGGCTTCACCGACTGCTGCGTGCTCAACACCGCCTTCGACGCCAACAACCACAACTACCGCGTGATCGTGCTGCGCGACCTGGTGCGCGGCACCGACCCGCACCTGGAAGGCGCGGCGCTCGCGATGGTGTCGCTGCACCTGGGGCTGGTGGTCGATTCGGCGGAGTTGCTGCGCCAGTGGCGCAGCTAGGGTTCTAGCCCGGCAGGCCGAGCCAGCGCGCGGCCACGCCCTGCATGTCGCCCTGCGCGGCCTGCCACACCAGCTCGGGCGCGGCCACGTGCACGCCCGGCGGCGCGATGCGCAGTGCAAGGTCGACCAGCTCGGCCACCTTCGATGCGCGCACCGGCTGCTCGCTGCTGGGCACCATGAAGCGCACGACCGACAGCATCCATGCGGCCAGCCGCTCCAGCGGGTTGGCGAACTTCGCGTTCACGGGCTTGCGTGCCGAGCGCACGAGGATCACGCGCTCGAAGCCGCAGGCCACCACCGCCTGCTCGTCGAGGCTCGCGAGGCCGTGCTTCAGCGCCTCGGGCAGGCGGCCCTGGTCGTGCGGCTGCACGATGGCCAGCGTCTGCACGCCGCAGGTGCGAAGCCAGCGCGCGAGCGCGGGCAGCTGGGCGGGCTCGGGCACCCACAGCGCGCGCTCGCGGTCGTGGTACAGGCGCGGCGGGTCAAAGGCCACGATGGCGGTGTGGGCCGAGGTGACGGGCCACTGCGCGATCGGCTGCGTCGGGCTCAGGTAGGTCTCCACGCCGCGCAGGCCATCGCGAATGGGCTCGCGCGCCAGCACGCGGGTGTGGGCATGGCGGTGGCTGCCCGACAGCCGCCGCAGCAGTTCCGCGCCCAATGCGCCGGTCGCGCCGGCGATCAGCAGGGTGCCGAAGGCATCGGAGGCGACGGGCAGCACCGCGCGGTTGGCGGCTTGCAGGGCTTGGAGCGGGTCGAGGGCCATGGGGTATCTATGCTAACTTCCGCGTCTTCTGCGGAGGTAATGCAAATGATGATGAAGCGCTGGTTCCTGATCCTTGCGGCGGTCGTGTCCCTGAGCGGCTGCGGCTACAACCAGTTCCAGTCCCTCGACGAGGCCAGCAAGTCGGCCTGGAGCGAGGTGCTCAACCAGTACCAGCGGCGCGCCGACCTCGTGCCCAACATCGTCGCCACCGTGAAGGGCGAGGCCAGCTTCGAGCAGGACACGCTCACCAAGGTGATCGAAGCGCGCGCCAAGGCCACCTCCATCACGGTGACGCCCGAGACGCTGAACAACCCCGAGGCCTTCCAGAAGTTCCAGCAGGCGCAGGGGGAGCTGTCTTCGGCGCTCTCGCGGCTGATGGCGGTGTCGGAGCGCTACCCCGACCTGAAGGCCAACCAGGCGTTTCGCGACCTGCGCGTGACGCTCGAAGGCACCGAGAACCGCATCACCGTGGCGCGCAACCGCTACATCGAGAGCGTGCAGGAGTACAACGTGCTCGCGCGCAGCTTCCCGAGCAACCTCACGGCCAAGGTCTTCGGCTACGCGCCCAAGCCGAACTTCTCGGTGCAGAACGAGGCGCAGATCTCCACGCCGCCCACGGTCGATTTCGGCGCACCCAAGAAGTAAGGGCCGCAGCCGATGGCCGTTGCCGCATTGCTTCGCCGCGCGCTGGCCGCGCTCGTCGTCACGGGCCTGGCCTGGGCCGCGCTGCCGGCGCTGGCGCAAGGCCTGCTGCCGGTGCCCGCGCTCACCGCGCGCGTGATCGACCAGACCCAGACGCTGGACGGCGCGCAGCGCAGCGGCCTGGAAAACAAGCTCGCCGCCTTCGAGCAGCGCAAGGGTTCGCAGATCGTGGTGCTGATGGTGCCGACCACGGCGCCCGAGGACATCGCGAGCTACACGCAGCGCGTGGGCGACGCCTGGAAGATCGGCCGCAAGGGCGTGGGCGACGGCCTGCTGGTGGTGGTGGCCAAGAACGACCGCGCGATGCGCATCGCCACGGCCAAGGCGCTCGAAGGCGCGGTGCCCGACCTGGCGGCCAGCCGCATCATCGACGAGGAGATGAAGCCGCGCTTTCGCAACAACGACTTCGCGGGCGGGTTGAACGCGGCGCTGGACCGGCTCATCGGGCTGGTCGACGGCGAGCCGCTGCCCGCGCCTTCGCGCAGCGGCGGCGGCAACGCTGGTAGCCAGAACAACGAGGATGGCGAGAGCGCCTTCGATTTCCTGAAGCACTTCGGCGTTTTCCTGTTCGTGGGCGTCTTCATGGGCGCGCCGATCGTGCGCGCCATCCTGGGCAAGAAGCTGGGCACCGTGGTGGTCGGCGCCGGCGTGGGGCTGCTCGTGTTCGTCATCACGGCCAGCATCGCCATCGCGGTGATCGCCGGGGTTGTCGCGCTCGTCGTCACGCTTTTCGAGGCCGCCGGCCGGTCGGGGGGTGGCGGCGGGGGCGGATTCAGTTCGGGCGGCGGTGGTGGCTGGAGCAGCGGCGGCAGCAGTGGTGGTGGCGGTGGCTTCAGCTCTGGTGGCGGTGGCAACTTTGGCGGCGGCGGCGCCTCGGGAAACTGGTGAACACGATGACGACCGACGCAACCCTGTTCGCCAGGCTGGGCCGCATCTGGCGCCATCGCTGGATCGATGAAACCGAAGTTCGCCGCGCGCTGCCCGAAGCCGTGATGCAGCGGCTCACGGGCCGCGTGGCCGCGAGCGAGCGGCGCCACAGCGGCGAGATCCGCATCTGCGTCGAGGCCGGCCTGCCGATGTCCTACCTGTGGCGCCATGCCCCGGCCCGCGAACGCGCCGTGATGCTGTTCGGCAAGCTGCGCGTGTGGGACACGGCACACAACAACGGCGTGCTCATCTACCTGCTGCTGGCCGAGCACGCGATCGAGATCGTGGCCGACCGGGGCATCCATTCGCAGGTCGACGATGCGGAGTGGGCCGCGATGGCGCAGCGCATGAGCGCGGCGTTTCGCGAAGGGCGCTTCGAGGACGGGCTGACGCAGGCGCTGGAAGAAATCTCGGCGCTGCTGGTGGAACACTTTCCGCTGGGCGAAGGTGACGTCGACGTGAACGAGTTGCCTGACGAGCCTGTGGTGCTCTGACTTTCTGCCTCCCCTCCCGGGGGAGGGCCGGGGTGGGGGCACGACGGCCCCCGAAAATACGCGGCGCCTGATCGAAGGCCTGCCCCCATCCCCACCTTCCCCCAGAGGGGAGAGGTGCAAATGCATCAGTCCGACGCAGGCAGTGCCCACACGGCCGCACCGCCCACTGCATGGAAACGCCGCCCCGGCGCCGCCTCCATCAACCACCCGCCCGTGAACTCACCGAAGGCCGGCAACACCGCTTGCCCCGCCTCGCTCACGAAACAAGGCAGCCGCACCCTGTCGCGCCCCGGACCGTAGAGCATGCAGGCCGGATGCAGATGCCCCGCGAGCACGAAATGCGTGGCATGCGGCTGTGGGTGGTGGCAGCAGGCAAACGGCCCGAGCAGGTGCGGCTCGTCGACCACCTCGATGCCCAGCGCCGCGGGCGGATCGCCCGCGCGGCTGTCGTGGTTGCCGCGCACCAGCGTCATCGCGATGCCCGCATGGCGCGCCCGCCAGTCCGCCACGGTGGCGAGCACGGTGCGGGCCTGCGCGGCATGCAGGAAGTCGCCGAGGAACACGACGCGCTGCGGCGCCAGCCGTGCGATCAGCGTATCGAGCCGCGCCAGGTTCTCCTGCGTGGTGCCGCCCGGCACCGGCTGGCCGAGCGCGCGGTAGGTGGCGGCTTTTCCCAGGTGCAGGTCGGCCACGAACAGCACGTGCCCGGCGGGCCACCAGAGCGCCCGTTCGGGCAGCAGCTGCAGCAGCTCGCCTGCCCAATGGACCGGCAACGACGAAGCGGGAGTGTCTGGATGCGTCACGGGCTGGAAGTGTCGCAAAAGACGCCCTTGGCCGCGTCCGGCTTGCAATTGGCCCCCGCAGCCCTTATTTTTTGCAGATGACCGAATCGCCCCCGCTGCACATCGTCTGCCCGCATTGCCACACCACCAACCGCGTGCGCGCGGCGCAACTCGGCAGCGCGCCCGACTGCGGCAGCTGCCACCGCCCCCTGTTCGCCGGCCATTCCACCGCGCTGCCCGACGAGGCCACCTTCGACCGGCACATCGCGCGCAACGAGATCCCGGTGCTGGTCGACTTCTGGGCGCCGTGGTGCGGCCCGTGCCGCCAGATGGCGCCGGGCTACGAGCAGGCCGCCGCGCAGCTCGAGCCGCACGTGCGGCTGGCCAAGGTCGACACCGAGGCGGTGCCGGCCCTGGGCGCGCGCTTCAACATCCGCAGCATCCCGACGCTGGCGCTGTTCCGCGGCGGGCGCGAGGTGGCACGGCAGGCCGGCGCGATGGGCGCGGCGGACATCGTACGGTGGGTGAAGTCGCACGGCGCGGGCTGAGCAGGCTTTCACAGCGGCGGTAGCGGACGCGATGGCCGTGATGGCCGCCTGCGCTCCCGCCGCGGCGCCGGCGGCTTGCCGGCCCCCTCCTGCCCGAAGGCCAGCGTGCTCTTCACGCGCTCCACGCCGCCGGCCGTGACCACGCCGCCTGCGGCCTTCTCCAGCTGCTCGACCATGCGCGCGATGCGGTCGGCCACGTTCTCGTTCGACAGCTTCTCGCGGAACAACTCGACCATCAGCGGGAACGAGAACGGCGTCGGCCGTGCGAGCGGCTTCAGCACCAGCTGCTGCGTGGCCATGCGCACGAGGCTGGCGCGCAGCCGGCCGATCTCGAGCTCCTGCGCGAGCAGTTCCTGCTCGGCCTGCTGCAGCAGCTTGTTGGCGGGGTCGTACTTGCGGAACACCTCCCAGAACAGCGACGACGAGGCCTGCAGCTGCTTGCTGCTGCGCTTCTCGCCCGGGTAGCCCTGGAAGATCAGCCCCGACACGCGCGCGATCTCGCGGAAACGCCGCTGCGCGAGTTCGCCCGCGTTGAGCGAGGCCAGCACCTCGTGCAGCAACACGGCCTGCGCTTCATCGCCCTCCCCCTGCGGCAGCCGCAGCACCTGCGGCAGCAACGTGGGCCAGTCGACCCCGGTCGCGCTCAGCAACTCGAAGCCGTAGTCGTTCACCGCGATGGAGAAGGTGCGCGCCTCGTGCTGCGCCACGCGCCACGCCAGCAGGCTCGCGAGCCCGAGGTGCACATGCCGGCCCGCGAACGGATAGAGGAACAGGTGCGAGCCTTCGCGCGTCGTCAGTGTCTCGGCCAGCAGCGTCTGCGGCGTCGGCAAAGCCGACCACTGCTGCTGGATCTCGAGCAGCGGCCGCACGCATTGCAGCTCGGGCGAGTCGTACCGGCCTTCATCCGCCAGCGCCAGCTGCTGCACCACCGCGTCGGCCAGCGTGTTCGACAGCGGCATGCGCCCGCCGTTCCAGCGCGGCACCGCGGGCCGCTTGCCGCTGGCGCGCCGCACCCACGCGGTCATGTCGTGGATGCGCACCAGCTCCAGCAGGCGGCCGCCGAACAGGAAGCAGTCGCCGGGCTTCATGCGCGCGACGAAGCCCTCTTCCACGCTGCCGATCTTCGCGCCGGCCAGGTACTGCACCGACATGCTCGCGTCGCTGACGATGGTGCCGATGTTCATGCGATGGCGCCGCGCGAGCCGCGCATCGGGCACGCGCCACACGCCCTCGGCGTCGGGCACGGCGCGCCGGTAGTCCGGATAGGCCGCGAGCGAGGCGCCGCCTTGCGCCACGAAGTCGAGGCACCACTGCCAGCTCTCGCGCGACAGGTGCTCGTAGGCCGCGGTGCCGCGCACTTCGCCGTACAGGTCGTCGGGCACGAAGCCGCCGCCGAGCGCCACCGTCACCAGGTGCTGCACCAGCACGTCGAGCGGCTGGTCGGGCGAGTGGCGCGCCTCGATGTGCCCTTGCGCAATCGCGGTGCGCGCGGCCGCGCCCTCGACCATCTCGATGCTGTGCGTGGGCACGAGCGTGATGCGCGACGGCCGACCCGGCGCATGGCCCGAGCGGCCGGCGCGCTGCAGCAGCCGCGCCACGCCCTTGGGCGAGCCGATCTGCAGCACGCGCTCCACCGGCAGGAAGTCCACGCCCAGGTCGAGGCTCGAGGTGCAGACCACGGCCTTGAGCTCGCCGCTCTTCAGGCCCAGCTCGACCCATTCGCGCACCGCGCGGTCGAGCGAGCCGTGGTGCAGCGCGATGCTGCCGGCCCACTCCGGCCTGGCTTCGAGCAGGGCCTGGTACCAGATCTCCGACTGCGAGCGCGTGTTGGTGAACACCAGCGTGGTCTTGCTGCCGGCGATTTCCTCGATCACCTGCGGCAGCATCGTGAGGCCGAGGTGGCCGCCCCACGGGAAGCGTTCGGCACGGCCCGGCAACAGCGAATCGATGACGAGCTTCTTGGGCACCTGGCCCTGCACGAGCACGCCGTCTTCATGGCCCAGCAGCGCATGCATGGCCTCCTGCAGGTTGCCCAGGGTGGCCGACATGCCCCAGATCGCAAGGCCCGCGTTCCAGCGCTTCAGCCGCGCCAGCGCGAGCTGCACCTGCACGCCGCGCTTGTTGCCCAGCAGCTCGTGCCATTCGTCGACCACGGTCATGCGCACATGGCCGAGCACCTCGCGCGCGTCGGCGCGCGCGAGCAGCAGCGAGAGGCTCTCGGGCGTGGTGACGAGCACCGTGGGCAGGCGCTGGTTCTGCGCGCTGCGCTCGGCGGACGAGGTGTCGCCGCTGCGCGCACCCGCGCTCCAGGGATGCACCTCGGCGCCGAGCGCTTCCAGCGGCTGCAGCAGCGCGCGCAGCGTGTCGGCCGCGAGAGCGCGCATGGGCGTGATCCACAGCACCGTGAGCGGCGGGGCCGCGGGGCGCGCCGTTTCCTTGCGCGCCTGCGAGAAGGCCTGCAGCGCAGCGAGCCACACGGCGTAGGTCTTGCCTGCGCCGGTGGTCGCATGCAGCATCCCGGACCTGCCTTCGGCAACGGCCTTCCACACCTCGCGCTGGAACTTGAACGGCTTCCACCCGCGCGCGGCGAACCATGCGTCGAGCGCTGCCTTGACGGACTTTGAATTGCGCCTTCCCCCTCCGGGAGAAGGCTGGGATGGGGGCTCGCGGCCTTCAACGCCGCGCGGACTCCCAGGCCGCTTGCCCCCACCCCGGCCCTCCCCCGGGAGGGGAGGGAGCAATGCGGGGTCCGCCGGCTCTGTCGCTTGAGCGGCTTCGACTGTCTTGCTCCTTCCCCTTCCGGGGGAAGGCTGGGATGGGGGCACGCGGCCTTCAACGCCGCGCGGACTCCGAGGCCGCTTGCCCCCACCCCCGCCCTCCCCCGGGAGGGGAGGGAGCAATGCGGGGTCCGCCGGCTCTGTCGCTTGAGCGCCCTCGACTGTCTTGCTCCTTCCCCATCCGGGGGAAGGCTGGGATGGGGGCACGCGGCCTTCAACGCCGCGCGGACTTCGAGGCCGCTTGCCCCCACCCCCGCCCTCCCCCGGGAGGGGAGGGAGCAATGCGGGGTCCGCCGGCTCTGTCGCTTGAGCGGCTTCGACTGTCTTGCTCCTTCCCCTTCCGGGGGAAGGCTGGGATGGGGGCACGCGGCCTTCAACGCCGCGCGGATTCCGAGGCCGCTTGCCCCCACCCCGGCCCTCCCCCAGGAGGGGAGGGAGCAATGCCGGGTCCACCGGCTCTGTCGCTTGAGCAGCCGCTACTGTCTTGCTCCTTCCCCTTCCGGGGGAAGGCTGGGATGGGGGCTCGCGGCCTTCAACGCCGCGCGGACTCCGAGACCGCTTGCCCCCACCCCGACCCTCCCCCGGGAGGGGAGGGAGCAATGCGGGGTCCGCCGGCTCTGTCGCTTGAGCAGCCGCTACTGTCTTGCTCCTTCCCCCTCTGGGGGAAGGCTGGAATGGGGGCACGCGGCCTTCAACGCCGCGCGGACTCCGAGGCCGCTTGCCCCCACCCCGCCCCTCCCCCGGGAGGGGAGGGAGCAATGCCGGGTCCACCGGCTCTGTCGCTTGAGCAGCCGCTACTGTCTTGCTCCTTCCCCTTCCGGGGGAAGGCTGGGATGGGGGCTCGCGGCCTTCAACGCCGCGCGGACTTCGAGGCCGCTTGCCCCCACCCCGGCCCTCCCCCGGGAGGGGAGGGAGCAATGCGGGGTCCACCGGCTCGGTCATGACGGCAGCAACGCAGCCAGCGTCTGCAAGGTGTCCGCCTCCGCCACCGGCTTGTCTTCACGCCACCGCAGCATGCGCGGAAAGCGCACCGCGATGCCGCTCTTGTGCCGCGTGCTGCGCGCGATGCCTTCGAAGCCCAGCTCGAACACCAGCGTCGGCTTCACGCTCTTCACCGGCCCGAAGCTTTCGACGGTGGTCTTGCGGATGACCGCGTCCACGCGCCCCATCTCCGCATCGGTGAGGCCCGAGTAGGCCTTGGCGAAGGGCACCAGCTTGCGGTCTTCCTGGCCGGGCGGGCCGTCCCACACGGCGAAGGTGTAGTCGCTGTAGAGGCTGGCGCGCCGGCCATGGCCGCGCTGCGCATAGATCAGCACCGCATCGATGCTGAGCGGCTCGATCTTCCACTTCCACCACACGCCGACGTCCTTGGTGCGGCCCACGCCGTACTGCGCATCGCGGCGCTTGAGCATCATGCCTTCGACGCCCATGCTGCGCGCGGCTTCGCGTTGCCTGGAGAGATCGGTCCAGTCGGCCCCCGTGAGCATCGGGCTCGGCAGCAGCGAAGGGTGCTGCACGCGTGTGACGAGGTCGTCGAGCAGCACGCGCCGCTGCGACTGCGGCAGCGCGCGCAGGTCGCGGCCTTCCCATTCGAGCAGGTCGTAGGCCAGCAGCACCACGGGAATCTCGCGCAGCAGCTTGGGGCCCAGCGTCTTGCGGCCGATGCGCCTTTGCAGCTCGGCGAAGGGCTGGACCTTGTCCTCGCGCCACACCGCAATCTCGCCGTCGATCACCGTGCCATCGGGCAAGGCCTCGCCCAGCACCGCCAGCTCGGGGAAGCGTTCCGTCACCAGCTCCTCGCCGCGCGACCACACCCAGACCGTGCCGGCGCGCTTCACCAGCTGCGCGCGGATGCCGTCCCACTTCCACTCGACGACCCAGTCGGCCGGCGGCCCGAGCACCGCGTCGAACTGCTCGAGCGGAATGTTGAACGGATGCGCGAGAAAGAACGGGTACGGCTGCCCGCTGGTCTTCTGCACCTGCTCGGAGCTCGACTCGGGCGCGATCAGCGCGAGGTAGTCGCCCGGCTGCGGCCGCGCGCCGATGTGCGTGTAGCCCATGAGCCGTTGCGCCACGCGCTTGGCGTCGATGCCGCCGACCGCCGCGAGCGCCTGCGTGACCTGCAGCTTCGACACGCCCACGCGAAACGCGCCGGTGATGAGCTTGAAGTACACCAGCCGCTCTTCGGCCGCGAGCTGGCGCCACTGCGCGCGCAGGCGGTCGGCGAGTTGCTCCGGCGCCGTCTTCGCGGCCTCGCGCAGCGGCAGCAGGTGCTGCTCGACCCAGCCTGCGAGGCCGAGGTCGTGCGCCTCGCTCGGCTGCGGCAAGAGCAGCGCGATGGTCTCGGCCAGGTCGCCCACGGCGTCGTAGCTCTCGTCGAACAGCCACTCGGGCAGCCCCGCCGACTCCTGCGCGAGCAGGCGCAACAGCTTGGTGGGCACGAGCTGGCGTGGCTTGCCTCCTGCCAGGAAGTACACGGCCCATGCGGCATCGCCCGCGTCGGCCTCGCGCAGGTAGCGCTGCAGCGCGGCCTGCTTGGCGAGGTTCGATGTGCTTGCGTCGAGCTCGCGGTACAGCGCGGCAAAGGCCTTCATGTACCGGCTCCTTCCCCTGCCGGGGGAAGGCCGGGATGGGGGCTGGCGGCATCTGCGTCGCGCGTCGCCGGGACCGGCACCGGCACTTGCTCCTGCGCGCCGCCTACAGGCGACGGAGCCTCCTGGTCGTCTTCATCGCCGTACTCGGTCTTGAAGCCCTGCGCATCCAGCCCGTTCTCGGTCAGCCACCGCACCATCACCTGCACGCTGCCGTGCGTGACGAACACGCGCTCGGCGCCCGTGCCCGCAATGGCCTGCTGCAGGCCGGGCCAGTCGGCATGGTCGGACATGACGAAGCCGCGGTCCACACCCCTGCGGCGGCGCGTGCCGCGCAGCTGCATCCACCCGCTGGCGAACGCATCGGCGTAGTTGCCGAAGCGCTTCATCCACGGCGTGCCCTGCGCCGAAGGCGGCGCGAGCACCAGCGCACGCTTCAGCATCGCCGCATCCACACCCTCGTCGCTCACGCGAAAAGTGGGCGGCAGCGCCACGCCGGCCGCGCGGTAGACCGCGTTGAGCGGCTCCACCGCGCCATGCACCACGATCGGCCCGATGCTCGCGTCCACGCCGTGCAGGATGCGTTGCGCCTTGCCGAAGGCATAGCAGAACAGCACCGACGCGCGCCCCGCTTCGGCATTGGCGCGCCACCACGCGTCGATCTCCGCGAACAGCACGGCCTGCGTGGGCCAGCGGTAGATCGGCAGGCCGAAGGTCGACTCGGTGATGAAGGTGTCGCAGGGCACCGGCTCGAAGGGCGCGCAGGTGCCGTCGGGCTCGGTCTTGTAGTCGCCCGAGGCCACCCACACGCGGCCTCCGTGCTCGAGCCGCACCTGCGCCGAGCCCAGCACATGGCCGGCCGGGTGCAGCGAGACGCGCACGCCGTGGTGTTCGATGGCCTCGCCGTAGGGCAGCGTCTGCAGGTTGATGTCCTGCCCGAGCCGGGTGCGCAGGGTGCCTTCGCTGTCGGTGTGGGCGAGGTAGTGCGCGTGGCCGATGCGGGCGTGGTCCGAATGGGCGTGCGTGATGATCGCGCGCCCCACCGGCCGCCACGGGTCGATGTAGAAATCGCCGGGCGGGCAGTACAGGCCCTCGGGCCGGGCGACGACGAGATCTTCCTGCACTTCTTGCGCACTTTGCGCATCTTGTGGGAGGGGCATGGCACGCCATCGTAGGCGCAGCCCGGCTGTCGTGGCGCCGAGCCTCGGCCGCGAGGCGCTGTGGGCCGGCGCCTACTTGGGCGCTCCCCCTGCACTCGCTCTGCGCCGGCCCGTTATTTTTTCGGGCGGGTGTTCATCATGTCCAGCACGTTCATCTTCATGCCGTTGGACATGACCATGTCGCCGGGCTTCTGGTCGGCCTTGCAGGGGCCGACCCACTTCGCCTCCATGACGCTGGCGCCCTCGGCGCGGCCCATGAGCGGCGGGTTGTAGCTCGACTTGCTCTCCATGCGGTAGGCCGTGTTGAAGTCGCCGCTGAGCACGGCGTGCGAGGTGGCGGTGGTGTTGCCGATCTTGCAGACCGAGTCCATCACGAGCTTGCCGCCGTCGGCGCGCAACTCCTGCTTCGAACACATGTCCTTGCCCATGCCCTGGCCCATGTCGCGCATCGCCTTGTCGCTGGCCGCGTCGATGCACTGCTGCATGGTGTGCGCGCCGGCGGGGCCCTTGCCGGTGCCGTCGCCGGTCTGGATTTCCCAGAGGCCGGGCTTGCGCGCCGGGAAGTCGAGCGCGAAGGCGGGGCCGGTGACGGCGCCAGCCAGCAGACAGAGCAGGCAGGCGGACAGACGGATCTTCATTGCGGGCTCCGCATCGGTGAACGGTGATGCCCGGGTTGTACCGCGCGCACCGCGGCGGCGGAATACCGCAATCGGCCTACGCCGGACGGGTCTTCGTGACCTGCGCGTCCTGCGTGTCCTGCGCGGCCATCGAAGCCGGCGTGCGCTGCCGCGTGGCCACGCCGAGCGCCACGCCCAGCGCGAAGCCGCCCATCACGTCGATCAGCACATGCTGGCGCACCGCCATCGTCGAATAGACGATGCCCGCGGCCCACGCCACGTTGACGATGCGCAGCCACGCGGGCGCGCCCACCTCGCGCAGCTGGCGCGCCAGCACCACGCAGGCGAACACCGAGAACGACACGTGCAGCGAGGGGAAGGCATTGCCGGCCGAGTCGACCATCTTGAGGAACTGCAGCGACGTGCCCGGCGCGGCATCGACCGTGAAGTTGGGAATGGCCGTGGGCATGAACCAGAACACCAGCAGCGCCAGCGCCGTCATGGCCGCGCAGCCGAAGGAGAAGCGCCACAGCTCGCGCTTGTCCTTGGCCAGCAGCACCGGCAGCGCGATGTAGCCCCACAGCGAGAGGTACACCGGCAGCAGCGCGGGCCAGAAGGCGATGAGGTGGTCGACGGCCGTGAGCGGCAGCACCCAGGCCTGGCCCGCGTTCTTCATGATCCAGAAGTACAGCGGAAAGAAGCCGATGGTGGCGACCATGTTGCCGACCAGCTTCAGCGGGAACAGCGTGACGCAGCGCCGCCACAGGGCGCTCAGCCAGGGCTGCGCCGTCGAGGAGGAAGCGTCGGAAGCGTCGGAAGCTTTGGAGGTGGAAGGCGTCATGGAGGCCCGCGCAGCGCGCCGTGCGCTACCAGGGCGTCCACTTTAATTCGCTTTTCGCCGAGGCCACCGTGCGCTCGATGAAGCGCACGCCGCGCGCGCCATCTTCCACGCGCGGGTAGTCGGCGGCCAACGGATCGGCCGCCTGGCCCGCGAGCCGCGCGCGGATGTCCGCCGCCACGCCCGCGTACACGTTCGCGAAGGCTTCGATGAACCCCTCGGGGTGCCCTGCCGGCAGCCGGCTCGCGCGTTGCGCGGATTCGCACAGCCAGGGCGCACCGCGCGTCAGCACGCGCTTGGGGCCGTCGTGCGGCAGGTGCAGCAGCTGGCTCGGCTGCTCCTGGTGCCATTCGAGCGTGCCCAGCGTGCCCGACACGCGCAGGCGCAGGTCGTTCTCCAGCCCCGTGTTGATCTGCGAGGCGATGAGCACGCCGCGCGCGCCGCCCTGGAAGCGCAACAGCAGGCTGCCGTCGTCGTCGAGCGTGCGGCCCGGCACCAGCGCGCCCAGGTCGGCGCACAGGCTCTCGATGTCCAGGCCGGTGACGGTGGCCACGAGGTTCTCGGCATGCGAACCGATGTCGCCGATGGCGCCGGCCGCGCCGCTGCGTGCGGGGTCGGTGCGCCAGTCGGCCTGCTTGTTGGTGCCGCCTTCGACATGGCTCGCGAGCCAGCCCTGGTTGTATTCGACGACGACCTTGCGGACCTCGCCGATCTGGCCCGAGCGCACCATTTCGCGCGCCTGCCGCACCATCGGGTAGCCGGTGTAGTTGTAGGTGACGCCGAACACGGTGCCGCGCCTGGCCACGGTGGCGACCAGCGCATCGGCCTGCTCGCGCGTGTGCACCAGCGGCTTGTCGCACACCACGTGAAAGCCCGCCTCGGCAAAGGCCTGCGCCACCGGAAAGTGCACGTGGTTGGGGGTGACGATCGACACGAAGTCGATGCGCTCGTCCACCGGCCGCTTCAGCTCGTCGGCCAGCAGCGCCTGCCAGTCGCCATGGTTGCGGTCGTCGGCCAGGCCGAGGTCGCGGCCCGAGGCGCGCGCCTTGTCCGGGCTGGACGACAGCGCGCCGGCAGCGAGTGCGATCTGGCCGTCGAGCGCCATGGCCTTGCGGTGCACGGCGCCGATGAAGGCGTCGCGGCCGCCGCCGACCATGGCGTAGCGCAGCTTGCGAAGCGGTGAATCGGTCATCGATCTCCTCGGTGTTCCTGAAACTGTTCCCTCTCCCTCTGGGAGAGGGCCAGGGTGAGGGCAGCGGCTGTCGCGCACGCACAGCCTTTGCCATCGCCGCCGCCCCTCACCCCGCCCCTCTCCCCAAGGGGAGAGGGTGTGAAGCGATCGGCCACTGGGCCGATGGCATTCAGAACGGCGAGTTCGGGTGGTAGAAGTCCTTGGCGTTGTCCTTGGTGATGAGCACCGAAGGAATGATCGTCGTCGCCGGCAGCTTCTCGCCCTTCAGGCGCGCTTCGGCCGTGAGCTTGATCGCGTCGTAGATGAACTTGGGCGAGTAGCTCACGTCGGCGCCGATGCGCTTGTCCTTGCCGTCCATGATGGTCTTGACCATGTCCTTGGCACCCGCGCCGCCGAACACGATCTTGATGTCGTCGCGCTTGGCCTGCGAGATGGCCTTGAGGACGCCCACGGCCATGTCGTCGTCGGCGGCCCAGATGGCGTCGATGCTCTTGAAGCGCGTGAGGTAGTCCTGCGTGACCTTGAAGGCGTCGTCGCGGTTCCAGTTGGCGTACTTGGCGTCCAGCAGCTTGATGTCGGGGCTGCCCTTGAGAACGGCATTGAAGGCGTCCATGCGTTCGTTGTCGAGCGTGGTCGCAATGCCGCGCAGCGCCACCACGTTGCCCTTGCCGCCGAGCTGCTTCACGATGTACTCGGCCGGGATCTTGCCGAAGGCGGTGTTGTCGCCGGCCACGTACGCGTCCTGCGCGCTGGTGTCGGTCAGGCCGCGGTCGACCACGGTCACGTAGGCGCCCTTGGCCTTGACCTGTGCCACGGGCTTGGTCAGCGCGGCCGACTCGAACGGGAACACGACCAGCGCGTTGATCTTGGTGACGGTCGACAGGTCCTGCAGCTGGTTGGCCTGCTCGGGCGCATTGGCCGCGGTCTTGATCGTGATCTTCAGGTCCTTGTGTTCCTTCTCGAGGTCCTTCTTCGCCTGGTTGGCCCAGTAGTTGATGCCGCCCATGAAGCTGTGCGTGGCCGCGGGAATCGAAACGCCGAGGTTGACCTTTTCCGCGGCAAGCGCGGGCAGGCTGGCGAACGCTGCGGCGGCCACGGCCGTGAGTGCGAGGCGTCTGGTGAAAGTCGTCATGCTGGGTGTCTCCTTGTGGTTGATGGAACGGGAACGAACGAAAAGACCTAGCGGCGCCCTCGCTGCAGGAACGCCACGATGATGATCACGAAGCCCTGCACCGCGGCGTTGAGGTACACGCTGATGATGCTGGTGAGGTTCAGGATGTTGCTGATGACCGAGAGCAGGATCGCGCCCACCACGGTGCCCGTGATGCTGCCCGCGCCGCCCTTGAGCGCGGTGCCGCCGACGATCACCGCCGCAATGGCCTCGAGCTCCCACAGCAGGCCGGTGGTCGGCGAGGCCGAGCCCAGGCGCGGCACGTACAGCAGCGTGGCAATGCCCACGCACACGCCCAGCAGCACGTAGGTCATGATCTTCACGCGGTCGACGTCCACCGCCGCGTAGCGCGCCACCTGCTCGTTGGAACCGATGGCCTGCACGTAGCGCCCGTACGCCGTGCGGTTCAGGATGACGCCGCCGATGACCGCGACGATCACGAACACCCACACCGGCACCGGAATGCCCGCCAGGCTCGCGTAGTACACGGGCGCGTAGAGGTCCGACAGCTCGTTGTCGAGCGTGAGCGCACCGCCGTCGGCAAAGTAGGTGAGGTAGGCGCGGAAGATGCCCAGCGTGCCCAGCGTCACGATGAAGGGCTCGATGCGGCCCTTGGTGATGAGCAGGCCGTGCGCCAGCCCGAACACCGCGCCGAGCACCACCGCGAGCACCGCGCCCATCACCACCGCCAACATGGGCGAGCCCGAGGCGGGCCCGGCCCAGTTGATGAACATGATCACGCTGCCCGCGATGAGCGCGGCCATGGAGCCCACCGACAGGTCGATGCCGCCCGAGATGATCACGAAGCACATGCCCACCGCGATGATGCCGATGAAGGCCGTGCGCGTGAGCACGTTCATGGCGTTGTCCAGCGTGGCGAAGTCGCTGTTCAGCAGGGTGCCGGCAATGCACAGCAGCACGAGGCCGATGACCGGGCCGAGCCCGTGCAGGCGCTCCGTCCAGCGCGGCCTGGCCTCGCTGCGGTGCTGCTGCTGCGCGGCCTCAAGCGATGGCGGGGGAGTTTGCGGTTCCGGTGGCATGAGCGATGAGCTCCTCTTCAGTCAGATGGTCCGCGTCGAGCGTGGCAACGAGCCGGCCCGCGCGCATCACCGCGACGCGGTGGCACAGGCCGATCAGTTCCATCAGCTCCGACGAGACGACGATCACCGCGAGCCCTTCGCGGGCGAGTCGCTGGATCAGGAAATAGATGTCGCGCTTGGCGCCCACGTCGACACCGCGCGTGGGCTCGTCGAGCACCACCACCTTGGGCCGCGGCTGCAGCACCTTGGCGAGCGCGAGCTTCTGCTGGTTGCCGCCCGACAGCGAAGACGCCTTGACGTCGAGCGAGCCGGTGCGAATGCCGTAGTCCTTCACCGCCTCGGCCAGCGCGCCGCGTTCGGCCTCGGGCTTGAGCCAGGGCTGCGCATAGCGCTCCAGCGCCATCAGCGTGAGGTTCTGGCGCAGGCCGAAGCTCACGTGCAGGCCCTTGCCCTTGCGGTCTTCGCTGAGGTACGTGAGGCCGTGCTTGGCGGCGTCGCGCGGGTTGCGCCAGCCCCTGTTGCCGGGCACGGGCTTGCCGAGCATCTCGACGCTGCCGCTCGCCGGGCGCAGGCCGAGCAGGCCTTCGAAGAGTTCGGTGCGGCCCGCGCCGACCAGGCCCGCGAAGCCGAGGATCTCGCCGGGGCGCACCTCGAAGCCCGCGTCCTGCGCCCAGCCGGGCACGGTGAAATTGCGCACACGCATCGCGGGCGCGTCGGCCGCCACCACGGCGTCGCGCGGCGGGTACAG
This sequence comes from Variovorax sp. OK212, assembly GCF_900112425.1. GTDB lineage: Bacteria > Pseudomonadota > Gammaproteobacteria > Burkholderiales > Burkholderiaceae_C > Variovorax. The sequence goes on from NZ_FOLP01000014.1 coordinate 128,242, forward strand.
GTCGGCCAGCTCGCGGCCCACCATGAGGTTGGCCATCTGCTGGCGCGTGACGTCGGCCGTGGGCGAACGCGCCACGAAGCGGCCGTCGCGCATGACGATGACCTCGTCGGTCACCTGCTCCACCTCGTCGAGCTTGTGCGAGATGTAGACGATGGTCACGCCGTCGGCGCGCAGCTGTGCGATCAGCTTGAACAGGCGCACGGTCTCGCCGGGCGTGAGCGTGGCGGTGGGCTCGTCCATGATGAGCAGGCGCGCGCGGCGGGCGATGGCCTTGGCGATTTCGACGAGCTGCTTCTCCGCGACGATGAGGCGGCGCACCTTGGTGCGCGGGTCGATGTGCAGGCCGACGGCGGCGAGCGCATCGGCCGCGGAATGCGCCATCGAGGCGTCGTCGAGCAGCCAGCCCTTCTTCTTTTCATGGCCCAGGAAGATGTTCTGCGCCACGCTCAGGTCTTCGGCGAGGTTGAACTCCTGGTGGATCAGCACGATGCCCAATGCCTCGGCGTCGCGCGAGCTCGCGAACTGCGGCGGCTGGCCGTTGATGCGCAGCGTGCCGCCGGTGAGCGACTCGTAGCCCGCGAGGATCTTCATCAGCGTGGACTTGCCCGCGCCGTTCTCGCCGAGCAGGCCGTACACGCGGCCGGGCGCGAGCGCGAAGCTCACGCCGTGCAGCACCTGCACGGGGCCGAAGGCCTTCACCACGCCGTCGAACTCGACGGCCACGCTGCCCTTTGTTTCTGCGTTCATGGCGCCACTCCGCGGACCTTCAGGGTCTCGTGCATCGCGAGCACGCCGGCGCCGACCAGGCCGCCCTGCATGCCCAGCGGCGTGTACTGGATCTCCAGGTGCCGCGTGGACAGCGCCAGCGAGCGCTGGTACACGCTCTGGCGCACGGCGGCGAGAAACAGCGGGCCGATGCGCGTGATGCCGCCGCCGATGAACACGTGCGACGGATTGAAGAAATTGACCACCGACGCGAGCATCTGCCCGATCAGGCTGCCCGCGCGCTGGATGATGTCGTTGGCCGCGGTGTCGCCGCCGCGGCTGGCCTGGCCCACGTCGATGGCGTCGATGCGGCCGTGCACGCGCAGGCACTCGGCCAGCGCCGCGCTTTCGCCGGCCTCGGCGGCCTGGATGGCCATGCGCGTGATGGCGGGGCCGGCGGCCATGGCCTCGACGCAGCCGAGGTTGCCGCAATGGCAGCGCGGGCCTTCCTGGTCGACGCAGATGTGGCCCACGTCGCCGGCCGAGCCGGCCGCGCCGCGGTACACCTCGCCGTGGCAGACGATGCCGCAGCCGATGCCGGTGCCGATCTTGATGACGAGGAAGTTGGTCAGCGAGCGCTTGAGGCGCCAGAGCTCGCCGAGCGCCATGAGGTTCACGTCGTTGTCGACGAACACCGGCGCGCTGTAGTCCTCGCGCAGGTAGTCGCGGATCGAGAAGCTGTCCCAGGCCGGCATGAGCGGCGGGTTCACGAGCTGGCCGATCTCGAAGTTCACCGGGCCGGGCACGCCGATGCCGATGCCGAGCACGTCCTTGGCGACGGCACCGCAACGGGCCAGCAGCTCGCGCATGAGGGTGCGCACGCGCGCCAGCACCACGGCCGGGCCTTGGCGCACGTCGGCGGGTTCGTCGTGCAGGGCGAGCACGGTGAGGTCGGGGCGCAGCACGGCCACGTCGAGGCTGGTGGCGCCGATGTCGATGCCCACCAGCACGCCGAGGCCGGCGTGGAGCTGGAGGTTCTCGGCGCGGCGCCCGCCGGAGGAGCGTTGCAGGCCGGCTTCGGACAGCAGGCCCTGCTCGACCAGGCCCGCGATCAGGCCATTGGCCTTGCTCTTGGAGAAGCCGAGCTGCTCGGCCATGGCGTGGCGTGAGCCGCCGGCCGACCAGAAGGTCGTTTCCAGCAGCCGCATTTCATCGGCGGTGATGCCACTCCAGCGTGCCACGCGTCTTGTCTCCGGTGTTCTTGTCTTCGCCGCCCTTGGGTCCGGGCGAAGGCGAATACTAGGCGGAGGTCTTCAGCCAGACAAGGCTGAACTTCGACCAAATTCAGATCGAAGTCGAACGAAAACTCATGCGTTCCAGACGCAAAAAAGCCGCCCGAGGGCGGCTTCTTGTCAGGGCAATCGGAAGACCGATTACTTCTTCTGGCGGTACTTGCGCAGCGCCGCGATCTGGGCGGCCATCACGGCCAGCTCCGATTGCGCCATCGCGATGTCGATGTCGCTCTTCGCGTTCTTCAGCGCTTCTTCCGCGGCGGCCTTGGCCTGGTTGGCCTTCTCGTCGTCGAGGTCCTTGCCGCGGATCGCGGTGTCGGACAGCACGGTGACGGCGTTGGGCTGCACTTCGAGAATGCCGCCTGCCACGAAGACGAATTCTTCCTTGCCGTCGGCCGTTTCGATGCGCACCGCGCCGGGGCGGATGCGCGTTATCAGCGGCGTGTGGCGCGGATAGATGCCGAGCTCACCGGCTTCACCGGGCAGCGCGACGAACCTGGCTTCGCCCGAGAAGATCGACTCTTCCGCGCTGACCACGTCGACGTGAATGGTGTTTGCCATCTGAGTTCCTCTGTCGCCTTAGGCGATTTTCTTGGCTTTTTCGAACGCTTCGTCGATGCCGCCCACCATGTAGAACGCTTGTTCCGGCAGGTGGTCGGCTTCGCCGTTCACGATCATCTTGAAACCACGGATGGTTTCGGCCAGCGGCACGTACTTGCCAGGCGCGCCAGTGAACACTTCGGCCACGTGGAACGGCTGCGACAGGAAGCGCTGGATCTTGCGGGCGCGGGCCACGGCGAGCTTGTCGTCGGGAGCCAGTTCGTCCATGCCCAGAATCGCGATGATGTCGCGCAGTTCCTTGTAGCGCTGCAGCGTGCCTTGCACGGCGCGGGCCACGTTGTAGTGCTCTTCGCCGACCACGTTCGGGTCGAGCTGGCGCGAGGTCGAGTCCAGCGGGTCCACGGCGGGGTAGATGCCCAGCGAGGCGATGTCACGCGACAGCACCACGGTCGAGTCCAAGTGGGCGAAGGTGGTGGCGGGCGACGGGTCGGTCAAGTCATCCGCAGGGACGTACACGGCCTGGATCGAGGTGATCGAGCCGACCTTGGTCGACGTGATGCGCTCTTGCAGACGGCCCATTTCCTCGGCCAGCGTCGGCTGGTAGCCCACGGCGGAAGGCATGCGGCCCAGCAGTGCCGACACTTCGGTACCGGCCAGCGTGTAGCGGTAGATGTTGTCCACGAAGAACAGAACGTCACGGCCTTCGTCGCGGAACGACTCGGCGATGGTCAGGCCGGTCAGCGCCACGCGCAGACGGTTGCCCGGGGGTTCGTTCATCTGGCCGTAGACCATGGCCACCTTCGAGTCTTCGAGCTTCTCGAGGTTCACGACGCCGGAGTCGGCCATCTCGTGATAGAAGTCGTTGCCTTCGCGGGTACGTTCACCCACACCGGCGAACACCGACAGACCCGAGTGAGCCTTGGCGATGTTGTTGATGAGCTCCATCATGTTCACGGTCTTGCCCACGCCGGCGCCGCCGAACAGGCCCACCTTGCCGCCCTTGGCGAACGGGCACACCAGGTCGATCACCTTGATGCCGGTTTCCAGCAGGTCTTGCGAAGGCGACAGTTCGTCGTACGCTGGGGCCTTGCGGTGGATCGAAGCCGTGAGTTCCTGGCTGACCGGACCGCGTTCGTCGATGGGCGAGCCGAGCACGTCCATGATGCGGCCGAGGGTGGCCTTGCCGACCGGCACGGTGATAGATGCACCGGTGTTGGTGACGATGATGCCGCGGCGCAGGCCGTCGGACGAGCCGAGTGCAATCGTGCGCACCACGCCGTCGCCGAGCTGCTGCTGGACTTCGAGGGTCAGCGCGCTGCCTTCGAACTTCAGTGCGTCGTAAATCTTCGGCATCTGGTCACGCGGGAACTCCACGTCGACCACGGCGCCGATACATTGGACAATTTTTCCTTCAGCCATGACGTTTCCTTCTGGATGGATCTCTAAATAATTGCGACAGGTTCTTGCAGAAGCGTCCTGGTGCCAGTACGGGCCGCTTTTGCAAGAATGCCGGACAGGCCGGCACCCTTGAATGGTTCAGATCAGCACTTCATGGCCGTGGCTTGCGCGGCGAAGGCGTCCGAGGCAGCCTTGCAGGCTTGACCCAGCGCAGCCTTGTCGGCACCCATCGAAGCCCAGGTGGCCTTCGTCTGATCGAGACTCGACTTCATTGCATCGGCGGCAGCACCGCTTTGCGCAGAAACGCATGCCTGCACCTTGGCCAGGTAGTCGTTGCACTCTTGCGGCAGGTCGGCGGCCGAGGCCGTCGGGGCTGCTGCAGGTGCCGCCGGTGCTGCTGCGGGTTCCGGTGCTGCGGGAGCAGGCGCCGGCGCGGGTGCAGCGGCGGGAGCCGGTGCGGGCGCGGGAGCATCTTCCTTCTTCGAGCAGGCGGTCAGCGCGGCAGCGATGGCCACCAGAGCAAGAATCTTCTTCATTTTTTGCGAGTCCCCTAAAAATAGGCCTTGTATTACCAGGCGCGCAGAGCGCGCCCGGTCAGCAATGCGGCCCGTTGCACTGCCTTGATCACACGCCTGCAGCAGCGGCCGCGCCGGACACGATTTCGGACAGTTCCTTCGTGATGCCAGCCTGACGGGTCTTGTTGTAGACCAGCTTCAGTTCGCTGATCACATTGCCCGCGTTGTCGGTCGCAGCCTTCATGGCCACCATGCGCGCCGAATGCTCGGACGCCATGTTCTCGGCCACGGCCTGGTACACCAGCGATTCCACGTAGCGCACCAGCAGTTCGTCGATCACGCTCTGGGCATCGGGTTCGTAGATGTAGTCCCACGAATGATGTCCCGGATCGGCCTGCAGCGTTTCGGCCTTCAGCGGCAGCAACTGCTCCACCATCGGCTCTTGCTTGATGGTGTTGATGAACTTCGTGTAGCACAGGTACACCGCCGACAGCTTGCCTTCGGCGTAGGCGTCCAGCAGCGTCTTGACGGGCCCGATGAGCTTGTCGAGATGCGGCGTGTCGCCCAGCTGCGTCACATGGGCCACCACGCGGGCGCCAATGCGATTCAGGAAGCCCAGGCCCTTGCTGCCGATGGCCACCGACTCGACCACGTTGCCCGCCGCCTGCGCTTCGCGCAGCTTGCCGGTGACGGCACGCAGCAGGTTGGTGTTCAAGCCGCCGCACAGGCCCTTGTCGCTGGTCACGATGATGAAACCGACGCCCTTGGCCTCGGTTGTCTTCATGAACGCGTGGGTGTACTCCGGGTTCGCCTTGCCAAGGTTGGCCGCGATGTTGCGGATCTTTTCGCTGTAGGGGCGCGCGGCGCGCATGCGTTCCTGCGCCTTGCGCATCTTGGAAACCGAGACCATTTCCATGGCCTTGGTGATCTTCTTGGTGTTCTCCACCGATTTGATCTTGCCGCGGATTTCCTTACCAGCTGCCATGAGAGTTCCTTCTTGCGTCGATCAGGCGAACGACTTCTTGAACGAAGTGGCGGCCGCCATCAGCTCGGCTTCGGCGTCCTGGCAGACCTTCTTGAAGGCCTTCTTCTCTTCGCTGTCATCGGCCTTGGCGGGCTTGGGATCCCACTTGGCACCGTTCTTTTCCATCGTGGCCAGCAGCGGTGCGTGGCTCGACTTGAGGAACTGATGGAAGCCGTGTTCGAACGCAAGCACCTTCTTGACGTCGATGTCGTCCATGAAGCCCTTGTTCACCGCGAACAGCGTGGCGCTCATCAACGAGATGGGCAGCGGGCTGTACTGGTTCTGCTTGAGCAATTCGGTCACGCGGGCGCCGCGGTCGAGCTGCTTGCGGGTGCTTTCGTCGAGGTCCGAAGCGAACTGGGCAAAGGCCGCGAGTTCGCGGTACTGCGCCAGGTCGGTACGGATACCGCCGGACTGGTTCTTCACCAGGTTGGTCTGAGCCGACGAGCCCACGCGCGACACCGAGATACCGGCGTTGATGGCGGGACGGATGCCGGCGTTGAACAGATTGGTTTCCAGGAAGATCTGGCCGTCGGTGATCGAGATCACGTTGGTCGGAACGAACGCGGAAACGTCGCCGGCTTGCGTTTCGATGATCGGCAGTGCGGTCAGCGAACCGGTCTTGCCCTTGACTTCACCCTTGGTGAAGGCTTCGACGTAGTCGGCATTCACGCGGGCTGCGCGCTCGAGCAGGCGGCTGTGGAGATAGAACACGTCGCCGGGGTAGGCTTCGCGGCCTGGCGGGCGGCGCAGCAGCAGCGAGACCTGGCGGTAGGCCACGGCTTGCTTGGACAGGTCGTCATAGACGATCAGGGCGTCCTGGCCGCGGTCGCGGAAGTATTCGCCCATCGTGCAGCCCGAATAGGCCGACACGTATTGCATGGCCGCCGATTCGGAGGCCGATGCCGCCACCACGATGGTGTAGTCCATCGCGCCGGCTTGTTCGAGTGCGCGCACCACGTTCTTGATCGACGAAGCCTTCTGGCCGATCGCAACGTAGACGCAGGTCATGTTCTGACCCTTCTGGTTGATGATCGCGTCGATGGCCACGGCGGTCTTGCCGGTCTGGCGGTCACCGATGATCAGCTCGCGCTGGCCGCGGCCGATCGGCACCATCGAGTCGACGGACTTCAGGCCCGTTTGCATCGGCTGGTCGACGGACTTGCGGGCGATCACGCCCGGTGCGACCTTTTCGATCACGTCGGTCATCTTGGCGTTGATGGGACCCTTGCCGTCGATCGGCTGGCCCAGTGCGTTCACCACGCGGCCGATGAGCTCGGGGCCCACCGGCACTTCCAGAATGCGGCCCGTGCACTTCACGGTGTCGCCTTCGGAGATGTGTTCGTATTCGCCCAGAATCACGGCGCCGACGGAGTCGCGCTCGAGATTCAGTGCGAGGCCGAAGGACGGCGTGCCGTCCGCGCTCGGCGGGAATTCAAGCATTTCGCCTTGCATCGCGTCCGACAGGCCGTGCACGCGCACGATGCCGTCGGTCACCGACACCACGGTGCCTTCGTTGCGGATGTTGGCGCTGACCCCGAGGCCCTCGATGCGGCTCTTGATCAGTTCGGAAATTTCTGCGGGATTGAGTTGCATGACTCTTTCCTTCTTTCTTTGTAAGGCGATGGAGACCGTCAGGCCGCCAGCGCAACTTTCATTTGTTCAAGGCGCGCTTTGACGGAGGTGTCGAGCACCTCGTCGCCGACCACCACACGAATGCCGCCGATCAGTTCCGGCTCTTGCTGAACCGTGACCTGGAGCTTGCGACCGAAGCGCTTTTCGAGCGCGGCCGACACACCGGCCAGGGCCGCGGCGTCGATCGGGAAGGCGCTGTAGACAACGGCGTCGGACGAGCCGCTCTTCGCGTTGGCCAGTGTCCGGAACTGCTTCGCAATTTCCGGCAGCACCGAAAAACGCCCGTTCTCTAGGAGCGCGGCCAGGAAGTTCTGGGCAGCAGCGGTCAGCGGCGCACCGAATGCACCGGCAACCACGCCAACCACCTGTTCGGCCGTGGCCTTCGGGTTGTCGGCGAACTGCTGGAGCTCGGGATTGGCCGCGATGACGGCCATCTTTTCGAGCCATGCGCTGGTGCCGGCGACGTCGGACGACGACGCCTTGAAGAGCGCCTCGGCGTAGGGGCGTGCAATGGTGGCGAGTTCTGCCATGGCTTCTATCAGAGTTCGGTCTGCAGACGGGCGAGCAAATCGGCGTGAACGCCCGCATTCACTTCCTTGCGCAGAATCTGCTCTGCGCCCTTGACGGCCAGCGCGGCGACCTGCTCACGCAGGGCTTCGCGGGCCTTCACGGCCTGCTGGTCGGCTTCGACGCGGGCGGCTGCAACGATCTTGTTGCCTTCCTCGGTCGCGCGGGCCTTGGCCTCTTCAACGATGGCCTGGGCGCGACGTTCGGCGTCAGCAAGACGTTGTGCGGACTCGTTGCGTGCCTGGCCCAGTTCGGCTTCCACGCGCTTGTTGGCGGCGCTCAGCTCGGACTTTGCCTTGTCGGCGGCAGCGAGGCCTTCGGCGATCTTCGCAGCGCGGTCGTCCAGCGCTTTCGCGATCGGCGGCCACACGTACTTCATCGTGAACCCGACCAGGATCAGGAACACGATCATCTGAACGATCAGGGTACCGGTAATGCTCACTTTTCACCCTCTCTATGGGATTGAATCGAAGCCATTCGCTAGATGTCCTAGAGAACGACGACGCAGGTCCGACGAGAAAGACTTACTTCGGCAGGTTGGCGATCTGAGCCAGGAACGGGTTGGCCGTTGCGAACCACAGAGCGATACCGGTGCCGATAATGAAAGCAGCGTCGATCAGACCGGCCAGCAGGAACATCTTGGTTTGAAGTTCACCCATGAGTTCAGGCTGACGTGCGGCCGACTCGAGGTACTTGCTGCCCATGATGCCGATGCCGATACATGCGCCAACAGCGCCCAGACCGATGATCAGGCCGGCGGCCAGTGCAACAAAGCTAATAACTTCCATGATGACTCCTAGAGGACTTTGGTTGAAGAGAAAACAAAAAACAGAAACGAAAACCGATGATCAGTGGTGATCGTGGGCCTGGCCGATGTAGACCAGCGTCAGCATCATGAACACGAAGGCTTGCAACGTGATGATCAGGATGTGGAAGATGGCCCAGGCCGTGCCCGCGATGATGTGGCCGATGGCCAGGCTGATGCCGGTGGCCGACATGGACCAGGCACCGCCCATCAAGGCGATCAGCAGGAAGATCAGTTCACCGGCGTACATGTTGCCGAACAACCGCATGCCGTGAGAGACCGTCTTGGCGACGAACTCGATCATCTGCATGGCGAAGTTGAAGGGGTACAGCGCCCAATGGTTGCCGAAGGGTGCGGTGAACAGCTCGTGGATCCAGCCGCCAGCGCCCTTGATCTTGATGTTGTAGTAGATGCAGATCAGCAGCACCGCCACCGACATGCCCATGGTCACCGAGAGGTCGGCGGTGGGCACGACACGCAGGTAGGCGTGGTGCGGGTCTTCACCGGCAATGCCGAAGATCTTGGCCCAGATGGCCGGGAACAAATCGACGGGGAACAAGTCCATTGCATTGAGCAGGAAGATCCACACGAAGATCGTGAGCGCCAGCGGAGCAACGAACTTGCGGCTCGTGGCGTTGTGGACGATGCCCTTGGCCTGCTGGTCGACCATTTCGACGAGCAGTTCGACAGCCGCTTGAAAACGGCCGGGAACGCCCGAAGTAGCCTTGCGGGCAGCAAGCCACAGCAGCCAGCAGCCGATGACACCGAGCAAGATCGAAAAGAACAGCGAGTCGAAATTGAAAACAGTCAGGTCCGCAACACCCCCAGGCTTGGAGCTTTGCAGGTGCGTCAAGTGGTGAACGATGTATTCACCCGCGGTCTGACCATGTTCCGCAGCGTTTTCAGCAGCCATTCCGTTACTCGTCTCTCTGTTTCCGGCGCCGGGGCGAGAACATCACCGCCAACCAGGCCGCCTTCATTGTCACCACCAGGCCGACCAGCATTGCTGGCCAGCTCAGCGCCGTTACGAGCCTTGGCGCAGCGATCAGCATCGCCACCGACAAGGCCATCTTGACCATTTCCCACAGGAAGAATCCGAACACCGCAGTGCCAGGATTCAAGGAAGAAAATCGACCGGTCAGCCCACGTGCGAAGACCGCCGATGGAACAACCACCGCGATCGCACCGTAAGCGGCGGACCAACCCAGATTTTGCCTCCCCGTCAGTCCCCAGGCGGCCAAAGCCACCACCAGACCGACAACCAACTGACCCGCGACCACCCGCCATGGGGAGACCGAAGGGTTCTTTGCTCGCAGTTCACGCGCCTGTTCGGCGGTCAACGGCTTGAATTCTGCATCGAGGTCTTCAGCGACCTCCGAGTCTTGACGGGCGATTGTTTTCATTTCGAATGAAGCCCGGATGACGACCCAGAATTTCTACAAAGCCATTGATTATAAGTAAAAACCCAACCCATCCGGCCACCCTGAGTGGCCCGCATGCAAATCGGCACCGCATTCCCTGACGCGAGCCCGACGATGCCTGCACAACCATAATTCTCGGCATGCACCCTATCACCGACGCCCTGCCTGCCACGCTTTGTTACCTCAACGGCGAATTCACCGCCCTGCGCGACGCCAAGATCAGCGTGCTCGACCGTGGCTTCATCTTCGGCGACGGCATCTACGAATACGTCCCCGTCTACTTCGGCCAGCCCTTCTGCTTCGAGGAGCACATGGCCCGCCTCGACCGCTCTCTCGCCGAGCTGCAGATCGACAACCCGCACACGCTCGCGCAGTGGCGCGATATTGTCATGCACCTCGTCGCACCCGGCGGCGAAGCCCCGCAATCCGTGTACTTTCAGGTCACACGCGGCGTGGCCCCGCGCGACCACGCGATGGTGCGCGGCCTGGTGCCGACGGTGTTCGTCATGGTGAACCCGCTGCCTCCGATCTCCGACGCCGTTCGCGCCAAGGGCGTGGCCTGCGTCACCGCGGACGACTTCCGCTGGCAGAAGGCGCACATCAAGAGCACCAGTCTGCTGGGCGCGGTGCTTGCGCGGCAGATCAGCGTGGAGGCCGGCGCCACCGAGACCATCATGTTCCGCGGCGAATGGCTCAGCGAGGCCTCGTCGAGCAACGTGTGGGTCGTGAAGAACGGCAAGCTGATGGGCCCGCCCAAGGACAACCTCGTGCTCACCGGCATCCGCTACGGCCTCTTCGAGCGCCTGTGCGAGGAACAGGGCATTGCGTACGAGCTGCGCCGCATCACGCGCGACGAAGTGTTCGCCGCCGACGAGCTGCTGATCTCCTCGGCCAGCAAGGAGCTGCTGCCCGTCGTCACCCTCGACGGCCAGGCTATTGGCAATGGCCGTCCCGGCCCCATCTACGACAGCTTGTACAAGGCCTACCAACAGGCCAAGGTACGCAACGCACAGAAGCACGGAGCCCCGGCATGACCGACAACACGACCCCCATCGAGAACACCGCGACCACCGCGGCAACTGCAGCGACTGCAGCACCGGCGGCAACCGAGACCACGCCGGTCCCCGATCCCCGCAAGGAATCGCTGATCGAGTACCCCTCGCAGTTCCCCATCAAGGTGATGGGCGCGAAGGTCGACGGCATCGTGCACGCGATCACGCAGATCGCCGAGCAGTTCGACCCGGCCTTCGACGCCACCACCGTCGAGCTGCGCGAAAGCAAGGCCGGCAACTACCTGGGCGTGACCATCACCGTGACGGCCACCAGCCGCGAGCAACTCGACGACCTGTACCGCGCACTGTCCGCGCACCCGATGGTCAAGGTCGTGCTTTGACCCTGCGCTGGCGCTTCGTGGCGGCGGCACTGTGTGCAAGCGGCCTCGTGGCCGCCTGCACCACGGCGCCCAACCCGTACTACGACGCCAGCCGCAAGCACCACCGGCCCGACGGCTTCCAGGACAACTACATCGCGTTCAAGCCGAAGAACTTCTTCACCGATGTCCTGCTGGGCTGGCAGTTGCCCTCGTGGTTCAAGGGCCTGCCGCCCGCGCCCGAGGCGGCGCCGCCGGTGGTCCCGCCCGATCTCGCATTCCTGCAGGCCAACACCGGCGCAGCCACGCAGCCCGCCGCCACCTTCATCGGCCACGCCACCGTGCTCGTGCAGGTGCCCACCGCCGGCGGCGGCCTCAACGTGCTGACCGACCCGGTGTTCGGCGATCGCGCCTCCCCGTTCTCGTTCGCCGGCCCGAAGCGTTTCCAGCCGCCGGGCGTCGCGCTGAAAGACCTGCCGCACATCGACCTGGTGCTGATCAGCCACAACCACTACGACCACCTCGACGAAGGCAGCGTGAAGGCGCTGAACGCGCAGGCCGGTGGGCCGCCGCTCTTCGTGGTGCCGCTGGGCATCGCGCCGTGGCTGGCGGAGCGCGGCATCGCCAACGCGGTCGAGCTCGACTGGTGGGACAGCATCACGCTGCCGGCCGCCGAGGGCTCGCTGCAGGCGAGGCAGGCCCGCATCCAGCGCGACGGCGCGGGCATTGCCACCGACACACCCGGCACGCCCGGTACGCCCGGTACGCCCGACGCGGTACAGGTGTTCCTCGTGCCCGCCCAGCACTGGAGCGCACGCGGCCTCGGCGACAAGATGCAGACGCTGTGGGGCGGCTTCGCGCTGCTTTCGCCGAAGATGCACCTCTTCTATTCCGGCGACACCGGCTATTCGAAGGACTTCGCCGACATCCAGGCCCGTCTCGCGCCGCGCCAGGGCAGCGCCCAGGGCGGCGGCTTCGACCTCGCCCTGCTGCCCGTGGGCGCCTACGAGCCGCGCTGGTTCATGACCGACCAGCACGTCAACCCCGACGAAAGCGTGCGCATCCACCGCGAACTGCACGCCAAGCGCAGCCTGGGCGTGCACTGGGCCACCTTCTCGCTCACCGACGAGGCGCTCGACCAGCCGCCCAAGGACCTGGCCACGGCCCGCAAGGCCCAGGGCGTGGCCGACGACGCCTTCTTCACGCTCGCCATCGGCGAGACCCGCAAGCTGCCCGCGCGGCAGGCCACGCCATGACCGACACCACCACCGCCGCTCCCGCCATCGAACTGCACCCGCTGGGCCGCGTCGACTACGCCGCCACCTTCGCGGCCATGAAGAAATTCACCCTGGAACGCACGCCCGATACGGCCGATGCGCTATGGATTTGCGAGCACGCGCCGGTCTTCACCCAGGGCATCGCGGGCCAGCAGGACCACATCCTGAACCCCGGCGACATCCCCGTCGTGCAGACCGACCGCGGCGGCCAGGTCACCTTCCATGGCCCCGGCCAGGTGGTGGCCTACCCGCTGATCGACCTGCGGCGTGCGGGCTATTTCGTCAAGGAATACGTCTACCGCATCGAGGAATCGGTGCTGCGCACCCTTGCCCATTTCGGCGTGACCGGCCACCGCGTGCCCGGCGCGCCGGGCATCTACGTGCGCCTGGACGACCCGTTTTCGCACGCGGCCCTGACCGGCCCGCAGCCCGCCGGCGACCCCTTCCGCGGCCTCGGCAAGATCGCCGCGCTGGGCATCAAGGTGAGCCGCCATGCCACCTACCACGGCGTGGCGCTGAACGTCGGCATGGACCTCGAACCCTTCTCGCGCATCAACCCTTGCGGCTATGCGGGGCTGCAAACGGTCGACCTTTCTACAATCGGCATCCAAACCACATGGGAAGAAGCCGCCACGGTGCTGAGCCAGAAGCTCACCACCTTCCTGGCGCCTTGAACTGCCAATGAGCACCACTGAAGTCGTCCGCGACGCGCAAAGCGCCGAAAACTACAACCCCCTGGCCAAGCAGAAAGCGGCGGCCAAGCTCTCGCGCATCCCCGTCAAGGTGGTGCAGACCGGCGAAGTGCTCAAGAAGCCGGAGTGGATCCGCGTCAAGGCCGGCAGCCCGACCACGCGCTTCTACGAGATCAAGCAGATCCTGCGCGAAAGCAACCTGCACACCGTCTGCGAAGAAGCCTCGTGCCCGAACATCGGCGAGTGCTTCGGCAACGGCACCGCCACCTTCATGATCATGGGCGACAAGTGCACGCGCCGCTGCCCGTTCTGCGACGTGGGCCACGGCCGCCCCGACCCGCTGGACAAGGACGAGCCGCTCAACCTGGCCAAGACCATCGCCAAGCTGCGCCTGAAGTACGTGGTGATCACCAGCGTCGACCGCGACGACCTGCGCGACGGCGGCAGCCAGCACTTCGTGGACTGCATCACCAACATCCGCGAGCTCTCGCCGATGACGCAGATCGAGATCCTGGTGCCCGACTTCCGCGGCCGCGACGACCGCGCGCTGGAAATCCTGAAGGCCGCGCCGCCGGACGTGATGAACCACAACCTGGAAACCGCGCCGCGCCTGTACAAGGAAGCGCGCCCCGGCAGCGACTACCAGTTCAGCCTGAACCTGCTGAAGAAGTTCAAGGCGCTGCACCCGAACGTGCCGACCAAGAGCGGCATCATGGTCGGCCTGGGCGAGACCGACGAAGAGATCCTGCAGGTCATGCGCGACATGCGCGCGCACGACATCGACATGCTGACCATCGGCCAGTACCTGTCGCCGTCGGGCTCGCACCTGCCGGTGCGCCGCTACGTGCACCCCGACACCTTCAAGATGTTCGAGGAAGAGGCCTACAAGATGGGCTTCAGCCATGCGGCCGTGGGTGCGATGGTGCGCTCGAGCTACCACGCGGACCAGCAGGCCCACGCGGCGCAGCAGGCGCACGCCGCCGGCGCCTGACCGACTCGAAGAACCAAGCAAGCAGAAAGGCCCCGTCGAGGGCCTTCTTCGATTCAGGGAGGAGCAGATGCCCGCCACCATCCTCACCACGCTGGCCACCCGGCCCGTCCCGGGCCTGGTCGAGAACCACGCGGCCTATGCGCGCCGCCATGGCTACGCGCACCATGTGGCCGACAGCACCCATGTGTGGGGCCCGCGCCAGCCGGTGTTCCACCGCTTCCACGCGATCTACCAGCACCTGGCGCAGGCCGGCGAGGGCAGCCTGCTGCTGGTGCTCGACCAGTTCGCGGTCGTCTACTGGCCGCATCCGCTGGAACCGAACTTCGAGGGCATCGATTCGCTGGTCTGCGCGCAGGCCGGCGACGACACGCTGTGCAACACCAGCATGCTGCTGTTGCGCAACACCGCCGCCGTGCGCGAGCAGGTGCGCCGGCTGGTCGATCACGTCTCGCACTGGGCGGTGCGCATCCTCGAGGACAACGAGCAGCCCGAGAACGCGCTGGTGGGCCACGTCTTCACGCCGCGCCCCTGCAGCGCCGCGCTGCCCAACGGCCTCCATGCGAACGTGCAGGCCAACTGGCGGGCCGGCAGCTACTACGAGTCGCTGCACACGGTACGCCCGTTCGTGGCCAACGACGCGCCCTGCTGGCAGCACGCCGACGGCCACTGGACGCCCTCGCTCGACTACGACTTCCGCGGCGTGCAGAACCTCGTCGACGAAGCCGCGGCACTGGCGGCCGGAGAGCTCCCGCCCTTCGTCGTGCTGGCGCAAGCCGCGCCGCCGCCCGGCGACGAGCTGCACCTGAACCCCGGCGCGCCCATCGCGTTCGTCAGCATCTACACGCACCACATCGCCAGCTACGGGCGCCTGCACGAGGAAAGCTTCGCGCGCTACTGCCTGCGCCATGGCTACGGCTACCACCTCTACCGCCGCGTTCCCGACTTCGCAAACGGGCTCACGGGGTCATGGGCCAAGCCGCATGTCATGCGCCGCCATCTCGCGGCGCACGACTTCCTGCTGTGGGTCGACGCCGACATCCTCGCCATGAACCAGTCGCTGCGCATGGAGCCGCTGGTGGCCGGCCGGCAGGCGCTGGTGGGCAACGACCACACGGCGTGGAACATGAACTCCAGCGTGGTCGGCGTGCGCAACACGCCCGGCATGCATGCGCTGGTGGACGAGGTGTGCCGGCAGATCGAGGCCGCGCCCGACCGCTCGTCGGTGCATGCCAACGGCGGCGACCAGACCTGTTTCGCGAACGTGTTCACGGCCCGCGGCCTCATCACCGAGGCGCAGGTGGTGGACACGCTCTCGCTCGACGCGCCCGCGATCTACGCAACCCCCGACAGCCACTTCGTGCACTTCCCCACGCAGCACACGCCGCAGCGCGCGGCGTCGATGCATGCATGGAACCTGCGCAGCCTGGCGCGCGACGCGCACGAGCGCAGCCGCCAGGACGGCCAGGGCAACGGCCAAGGCAGCAGCTAAGGCTGCATTTAAGGCAGCAGCTAAGGCAGGTCGAGCCGGTAGCCCACCCCGTAGATCGAGCGGATCAGCTCCTGCCCGCCGGTGGCCGCGTCGAGCTTGCGGCGCAGGTTCTTCACGTGGCTGTCGACCGCGCGGTCGGTCACCGCGCGCTGGTCGGCATGCACGTGGTCGAGCAGCTTGTCGCGCGACAGCACGCGCCCGTGCGCGTCGGCCAGCGCCTTCAGCAGGCGGAACTCGATGGGCGTGAGGTCCAGCGGCGCGCCCTGCCACGCGGCCTTGTAGCCCTGCGCGTCGAGCACCAGAGGCGACGCCTCTCGCGCCGAATGGCCGCTGCGGCGCAGCAGCGCCTTCACGCGCGCCACCACCTCGCGCGGACTGAAGGGCGTCTTGCAGATGTAGTCGTCGGCGCCGATCTCCAGGCCCATCAGCCGGTCGGCCTCCTCGACGCGCGCGGTGAGCATGATCACGGGCACGTCGCTGAACAGCCGCAGCTCGCGGCACACGCTCATGCCGTCCTGGCCGGGCAGCATGAGGTCGAGCAGCACCAGGTCGGGCCGGCGGGCCTTCACGCACGGCACCACCTCCAGCCCGTTGGCGAGCCAGGCCGAGGTGTAGCCAGAGGCCTTCAGGTAGTCGGCGAGCAGCGCGGCCATGCGCGGCTCGTCCTCGACGATCAGGATGTGGGCAGAAGTCACAGGAGTCATGGAGGTCACGGGTGCGTCGCTCATCGTTGCTTCTCTTCGTGCATCAGGCTCGCGGCAACCGGACGGCGACCCACACCCCGCCCAACGGCGAGGCCTCGGCCTCGATGGTGCCGCCATGCGCCTCCACGATGCTGCGGCAGATCGACAGCCCGAGCCCCGCGCCGCCGCTGGCGCGGTTGCGCGAACCCTCGCCGCGGAAGAAGCGCTCGAACAGGCGCGGCAGCTGGGCCGCCTCGACGCCAGGCGCCGAGTCCATCAGGTCGATCGCGATGCCCTCGCCCTGCTCGCGCGCCGCGATGCGCAGCACGCCGCCCGCATCGGTGTAGCGGCAGGTGTTGAGCACCAGGTTGCTGAAGAGCTGCTGCATGCGCCGCTCGTCGGCGAACGCCACCAGCGGTTGCGCCGGCAGGTCGAGTTCGAGCCGCAGGCCGGCCGATGCCAGCCGCTCGCGAAAGGCATCGACGCTCGCCTCGATCAGCTCGCGCAGGTCCACGTCGGCCTTGCGGTAGGCCAGCGCGCCCACGTCGGCCAGCGACAGGTCGTACAGGTCGGTCACCAGCTTGTTGAGCATGCCGACCTCGTGCTGCAGCGAGCGTACGGCCTGCGCGTCGAGACGGCGCACGCCGTCTTCCATCGCCTCCAGTTCGCCGTGCAGCACGCCCAGCGGCGTGCGCAGCTCGTGCGACACGTCGGCCATGAACTCGCGCCGCATCTGCTCGTTGCGCTGCAGCGTGTGGGCCAGCGAATTGAAGTCGCGCGCCAGTTGCCCCACTTCGTCGTTCGACGACACGGCCACGCGGCTTTCGTAGTCGCCCGCGGCCAGCCGGTGCGTGGCGCCGGCCACGCGCTTCACGGGCGCCAGCAGCACGCGCGCGATCCACCACGCGATGCCCGCGGCCAGCAGCACGCAGAGGCTGCCGATGACCCAGCTCGCGCGCGCCTGGTTCTGCTGGAAGCGCTGGTCGCCCGCTTCGCTCACGCTCTGGAACGGGTTCATGACGACCCAGCCCACGGTCTTGCCGTCGACCGACACGGCGCGCTCGGTGGCACCCCGGCGCACCTCGCGGAAACCGGCGATCACCTGGCGGTTGGTGTCGAGCAGCGCGATGCGCAGCATGGCGCCGGTGAGGTCGGACACGGGCGGCGGCGTGCGCCCCGGCTCGAAACGCTCGCCGCTCGCCGACGGCGCGGGCCGCATGATCTCGAACCACGGTCCGGGCCCTTCGCGCAGGAAGTCCCAGCTGCCGTGCTGGCGGTACGCGGCCACGGCGTTGGGCAGCACCGCGTCGAGCCGCTCCACGCCTTGCTCGTTGAGGTAGCCGACGAAGCCGCGCTCGAAATTCCATCGCGAGGCGGCGCCCATGGCAACCACGGCCAGCACGGCGGTGGCCAGCACGGCGAGAAAGAGCTTGGTGGTGATGCTGATCTTCATGAAGGGCCACAAGATAAGCCAGATGCGGCCCGCGCGGTGCGTTGCGCCGCCAAGGCCGCGCGGTGCGGGGGACCTTCACATTGACTCCACATTCACTGGAGACCATGGATTCCAACCTGATTGGAACCCTGAACATGTCTTCCCGCTTCACCCGCACCGGCCTCGCGTGCGCCCTGGCCCTCGGCCTGCTGGGCGCGATCGCGGGGTGCTCCGGTTCTTCCGCATCGCCCCAGTCCCTTGCCGCGCCGCCCGCAGTGCAAGTGGGCGTGGTCACCCTGCAGCCCGAGAACCAGCCCATCACCACCGAACTGTCGGGCCGCACCCGCTCGCGCCTGAGCGCCGAGATCCGGCCGCAGGTCGGCGGCATCGTGCAGCAACGCCTGTTCGAGGAAGGCGCGCTGGTCAAGGCCGGGCAGGTGCTCTACCAGCTCGACCCCGCGAGCTACAAGGCGGCCCACGCCAGCGCGCAGGCCAGCGTCGCCAAGGCCGAGGCCACCGTGAACGCCGCGAAGACCGCGGCGCGCCGCAACGCCGAGCTCGCCAAGATCGATGCTGTGAGCCAGCAGACCGACGACGACAGCCAGGCCACGCTGCAGCAGGCCGAGGCCGACCTCGGCGTGGCGCGCGCCGCGCTCGACACGGCGCGCATCAACCTCGGCTTCACGCGCATCACCGCACCGATCGCGGGGCGCATCGAGGCCTCCACCGTCACGCCGGGCGCGCTGGTCACGGCCAGCCAGACCACGGCGCTCACCACCGTGCAGCAGCTCGACCCGATCTACATCGACGTGACGCAGTCGACCACCGACCTGCTGCGGCTGCAGCGCGAGCTGGCCAGCGGCGCGCTCAAGAGCAGCGCCGACAAGGCCGAGGCCTCGGTCCGGCTGATGCTGGAGGACGGCACGGCCTACGCACACGCGGGTCGCCTGCAGTTCGCGAGCGTCACCGTGAACGAAGGCACCGGCGCGGTCACGCTGCGCGTGCTGGTGCCGAACCCCGAGCGCACGCTGCTGCCCGGCATGTACGTGCGCGCCGTGCTCGAAGAGGGCGTGGCCGAGCAGGCGTTGCTGGTCCCGCAGCAGGGCGTGACGCGCACCGCGAGCGGCGACGCGTCGGCGCTGGTGGTTGCGCCCGACAACAAGGTCGAGAAGCGCGCGCTGAAGGTGTCGCGCGCCATCGGCAGCCGCTGGCAGGTCACCGAGGGCCTGAAGGCCGGCGAGCGCGTGATCGTCGAAGGCTCGCTCAAGGTGAAGGCCGGCGACACGGTGAAGCCCGTTGCGGCGGGCGACACCAACGTGGCCAGCGACGCAACACGCGCAGTCACGGCAATCACCGCGGCCAACGTCGCCACCCGCTGAGGCACCGCACATGGCACGTTTCTTCATCGACCGGCCCATCTTCGCGTGGGTCATCGCCATCGTCATCATGCTGGCCGGGGCGCTGTCCATCGGCACGCTGCCGCTGGAGCAGTACCCCGACATCGCACCCACCAAGGTCTCGGTCAACGCGACCTACCCCGGCGCCTCCGCCAAGACCATCGAGGACTCGGTCACGCAGGTCATCGAGCAGAAGATGAAGGGGCTCGACCGGCTGGTCTCGATGTCGTCGAGCAGCACGTCGTCGGGCACCGCGCGCATCGAGCTCACCTTCGAGGCCGGCACCAACGCCGACGTGGCCCAGATGCAGGTGCAGAACAAGCTGCAGCAGGCCATGTCGCAGCTGCCGCAGTCGGTGCAGAGCCAGGGCGTGACGGTCACCAAGTCGGGCACCGACTTCCTGATGATCGTCTCGCTCACCTCGCAGGACGGCAGCGCCTCGGCCACCGACATCGGCGACTACATCTCCAGCAGCCTGCTCGACGTGGTCAGCCGCATCGACGGCGTGGGCGACGTGCAGGCGCTGGGCTCGGGCTATGCCATGCGCATCTGGCTCGATCCGGCGAAGCTGCAGAAGTATTCGCTGATGCCCTCGGACGTGACCAGCGCGCTCACCAGCCAGAACACCGAGGTCTCGGCCGGGCAACTGGGCGCCCTGCCCGCCACCGGCGGCCAGCGGCTCACGGCCACCATCACCGCGCGCAGCAAGCTGCGCACCGCCGAGCAGTTCCGCGAGGTGATCGTCAAGTCCGACAGCGCCGGCTCCGTGGTGCGCCTGGCCGACGTGGCGCGCATCGAGCTCGGCAGCGAGAGCTACACCATCAACACGCGCTTCGACGGCAAGCCCTCGGCTGCCATGGGCGTGAAGCTGGCCACGGGCGCCAACGCGCTCACGGTGTCGAACGCGGTGAAGGCCAAGCTCGCCGAGCTGGAGCCCTTCTTTCCGAACCAGATGAAGGCCGTGGTCGGCTACGACACCACGCCCTTCGTGCGCATCTCCATCGAGGAAGTGGCCAAGACGCTGGCCGAGGCGATGGTGCTGGTCGTGCTGATCATGTATCTCTTCCTGCAGAACCTGCGCGCCACGCTGGTGCCCGCCATTGCGGTGCCGGTGGTGCTGCTGGGCACCTTCGGCGTGCTGGCGGCGCTGGGCTACTCGATCAACACGCTCACCATGTTCGGCATGGTGCTGGCCATCGGCCTGCTGGTGGACGACGCCATCGTGGTGGTGGAGAACGTCGAGCGGCTCATGAGCGAAGAGGGGCTCTCGCCCAAGGAGGCCACGCGCAAGTCGATGCGCGAGATCACCGGCGCGCTGGTGGGCATTGCGCTGGTGCTGTCGGCTGTGTTCGTTCCCATGGCCTTCTTCGGCGGCTCCACGGGCGTGATCTACCGGCAGTTCTCGGTGACCATCGTGGCGGCCATGCTGCTGTCGGTGCTGGTGGCGCTCACGCTGTCGCCGGCGCTGTGCGCCACGCTGCTCAAGCCGGTGCAGGCCGGCCACCACGAAAAGAGCCAGGCCAGGCGCGGCTTCTTCGGCTGGTTCAACCGCAGCTTCGAGCGCAACGCCGACCGCTACCGCTCGGGCGTGGGCGGCCTGCTGCGGCGCGGCAAGCGCAGCCTGCTGGTGTACGCGCTGCTGGTGGGCGTGCTGGCCGTGACCTTCATGCGCCTGCCCACCTCGTTCCTGCCCGACGAAGACCAGGGCACGCTGATGGCGCAGGTGAAGCTGCCCGCCAGCGCCACCGACGAGCAGCTGCAGCAGACCATGAAGAGCTTCGAGCAGTACCTCGTCTCGCAGCAGGAGGTCGGCCACTTCATCATGCTGACCGGCCTGAGCGGCGACCAGGCCACCGGCAACGCCTTCATCACGCTGAAGGACTGGAGCGAGCGCGGCGGCAAGGCGCAGGACGCCGCCTCGCTGGCGCGCCGCTTCACGCAGGACCTCGCGGCGCGCGCGAACAACGCCAGCGTGTTCGTGATGCTTCCGCCGGCCGTGCGCGGCCTGGGCTCCAACGCGGGCTTCGACGTGCAGCTGCAGGACCTGGGCGGCATCGGCCACGAGGCACTGGTGAAGGCGCGCGAACAGTTCCTGGCGCTGGCGCGCAAGGACCCGGCACTGAGCCAGGTGCGCAGCAACAACCTGGACGACACGCCGCAGTTCGCGATCGACATCGACGACCGCAAGGCGGCCGCCTTGAGCCTTTCCACCTCGGACATCAACGACACGCTGTCCAGCGCGATGGGCGGCAGCTACGTGAACGACTTCGTCAACAACGCCCGTGTGAAGAAGGTCTATGTGCAGGCCGACGCGCCCTTTCGCATGCAGCCGAACAGCGTCGACAGCTGGTACGTGCGCAACGGCAACAGCGAAATGGTGCCGTTCTCGGCCTTCGCCAGCAGCCGCTGGACCTACGGCTCGCCGCAGCTGTCGCGCTACAACGGCATGTCGTCTTTCGAGCTCATCGGCGACCCGGCCGCGGGCGTGAGCTCGGGCGCGGCCATGGCGGCGGTGGAACGCATCATGAAGCAGCTGCCGCAGGGCATCGGCTACGAATGGGCGGGCAGCTCCTACCAGGAGCGGCTGTCGGGTTCGCAGGCGCCGCTGCTGTACGCGGTGTCGATCCTGTTCGTGTTCCTGTGCCTGGCCGCGCTGTACGAGAGCTGGTCGGTGCCGTTCTCGGTGATCCTGGTGGTGCCGCTGGGCGTGCTGGGCGCGGTGCTGGCCACCAAGCTGGCGGGGCTGTCGAACGACGTGTACTTCCAGGTCGGGTTGCTGGCCACCGTGGGCCTGTCGGCGAAGAACGCGATCCTGATCGTGGAGTTCGCCAAGCAGCTGCAGGACGAGGGCATGGCGCTGGTCGACGCCACGCTGCAGGCGGTGCGCCTGCGGCTGCGGCCCATCCTCATGACCTCGCTGGCCTTCATGTTCGGCGTGCTGCCGCTGGCGCTGAGCACCGGCGCGGGCTCGGGCAGCCGCCGCGCCATCGGCGTGGGCGTGCTCGGCGGCGTGGCAACCGCCACGGCGCTGGGCATCTTCTTCGTGCCGCTGTTCTTCGTCGTGATCCGGCGCTTCTTCGCGCCGAAGACAAAACCCGAGGCCGCGCCCACGCTGCCCCTGCTTGCAACGGAAGGAACCCCATGACCGCACACGCTTTCAGACTCTGCGCGCTGGTGGCGGCCGCGCTGCTGGCGGGCTGCGTGAACCTCGCGCCCGTGTATTCGCGGCCCGACGCGCCCGTGGCCTCGGCGTGGCCGGCCTCGACCGGTGCCAAGGCTGCGAAAGACACCGCGACTGCAGCCACTGCCGCAGCCGCCACCGGCTGGGAAAGCTTCATCACCGACGACCGGCTGCGCCGCACCGTCACGCTGGCGCTGGCCAACAACCGCGACCTGCGCGTGGCGGTGCGGAACATCGAGAAGGCGCGCGCGCAGTACGGCGTGCAGCGCGCCGAGCTGTTCCCCAGCGTCGCCGCCACGGCCGGCGGCACGCGCCAGCGCACCTCGGCGTCGGCGAGCAGCAGCGGCGAATCGTCCATCGGCACGCAGTACACCGCCGCGCTGGGCTTCAGCAGCTACGAGCTCGACCTGTTCGGCCGCGTGCGCAACCTCAACGAGGCGGCGCTGCAAAGCTACCTGTCGACCGAGGCCACGCGGCGCGGCACGCAGATCAGCCTGGTGGCGGAAGTCGCCTCGGCTTGGCTCACGCTGGCCGCCGACAACGCGCGGCTGCAGCTCGCGCAGGACACGCTGGCCAGCCGGCAGCGCTCCTACGCGCTGACCGGCCGCATGCACGCGCTGGGCGCCAGCTCGGCGCTGGTGCTGGCCCAGGCGCAGACCACGGTGGACTCGGCGCGCGTGGACGTGGCCAGCTACACCGCGCAGGTGGCGCAGGACCGCAACGCGCTCGACCTGCTGGCCGGCGCCGGCGTGCCCGACGACCTGCTGCCCGCGGCCGGCATGGCGCCGGCCAGCGCGCTGGTCGATGTGCCCGCCGGGCTGCCTTCGGCCTTGCTGCAGCAGCGGCCCGACGTGCTGGCCGCGGAGCACACGCTGCAAGGCTCCAACGCCAACATCGGCGCGGCGCGCGCGGCGTTCTTCCCGACCATCTCGCTGACCGCGAGCACGGGCTCGACGAGCACCGCGCTGTCGGGCCTGTTCAAGGGCGGCAACGGGGCGTGGAGCTTTGCGCCGTCGGTGAGCCTGCCGATCTTCAACGCCGGCAGCAACCGTGCGAGCCTCGACGCCGCCAGGGCGCAGCGCGAGATCGACCTCGCCACCTACGAGAAGACGGTGCAGACCGCGTTCAAGGAAGTGGCCGACGCGCTGGCCGTGCGCGGCTCGCTGGGCGAGCAGCTGGCGGCGCAGCAGTCGCTGGTGGACGCCACGCAGAAGAGCTACACGCTGTCGAACGCGCTGTACCGCAACGGCAGCTACAGCTACCTGGAAGTGCTGGACGCGCAACGCTCGCTGTACACCGCGCAGCAGACGCTGATCGGCCTGCGCCTGTCGGAGCAGAGCAACCGCATCACGCTCTACAAGGTGATGGGCGGAGGCGACACGGCGCCGGGGGAGACCCAGGCCGCCACCGTGTCGTCGCGCTGAACGAACGGCCTCAGCCGCGCGTGGCGTTCTCTTTCATCTTCGCCAGCGCAATGGCGATGGCCGCGCCGCCCAGCGTCTTGATGAGCCCCGAGTGCTGCGCATAGAACTGGCTCACCTCGTCGACCACGCCCGCATGCTGCTGCTCGGCATGCGCGGCGATCTCGGTGACCTGCGCGGGCGACAGCTGCGAGGCCTGGTCGGGCGTGACCTGCGTCTGGCCCGGTTGCAGCATGCGGCCCAGCACGCCGCCGGCCAGCGCCGAGGCGGCCGCGGGGCCGAGCGTGGCCAGGATCTGGTTGAGCACGCCGGCCTGCTGCGTGGGCGAGGACTGGCCGAACATCTTGCCGACCATGTCGCCGAAGGGCGGCGTCTGGTCGGATCGCATGGCCGCGGCGAGCCCCGCGCCAAGCTCGCCGGGGGAGGCGTTCTGCGTGACCTGGTCGATGTGGGCTTCGGCGTTGTGGGGGCCGATGGCCTGTTGGAGGATGTCGAGTAGACCCATGGGGAACTCCTTGCGTGAAACGGTTGTGGAACTGTTGTGAAAGGGTCAGCGGCTGACGAGGTGCCACGCCAGCAGCAGCACGGCGGCGCCGATCACCGAGGCCACGAAGCCGGCGGCCGCGCCCGCGGCGTAGAGCCCCAGCGCCTGCCCCGCATAGGTGGCCACCAGCGAGCCGGCAATGCCGAGCACCACGGTGAGGATGAAGCCCATCGAATTGTTGCCAGGCAACACGGCGCGGGCCAGCAGCCCGGCAATGAAGCCGATCACGATCGTCCAGAGGATGTGCACGGAAAACTCCCTGTTGTTGCAAAAGGCGTCCGCGTTGTCGGCGGGGGCGCGCAGGGATCGTGGCGCCCGCATCCTGAGCGGCAACTGACGGGGGTTTGCTCGCGCCGGCCGGCCGTCGCCAAGGCGCTGGTCAGAACCGGTGGCTCCGCTATCCTGCCGGCTGGCCAAGATTGAAGGACCGACTCTCCCATGCACCCCGCTGTTCAAGCCTCGATGGAACACAGCTTCGGCGCCATCGCCGACCTGGTTCGACTCCACGCGCAACACACCCCCGGCCACGCCGCGCTGGCCGACGCGCAGCACACGCTGAGCTACGGCGCGCTCGACGCGCTGATGGACCGCATCGCGGCCAGCCTGCAGCGCGACGGCCTCCAGCCCGGCGACGCCATTGCCGTGTGCGCCGCCTCGTCGGTCAACTACGCGGCGGTGTTCCTGGGCGCGCTGCGCGCGGGCGTGGCCGTGGCCCCGCTGGCGCCCGGCTCCACGCCCGCGAGCCTGGCGCGGATGATTTCCGACGCCGACGCGCGCATCCTGTTCAGCGACGCGTCGGCCGCCGACGTCATCGGCCCCGCCGCGCCGGGCGGTATTCCCCGCATCGCGCTGGACGGCTCGCAGGTCGGCGGCGCGTTCGACGCCTGGCTGGCCCCGGTGGGCGCGAAGCCCCGGTCGGTGGAAGTACAGCCGTCGTGGGCCTTCAACATCATCTATTCGTCGGGCACCACGGGCGAGCCCAAGGGCATCGTGCAGGGCCACGGCATGCGCTGGGCCCACGTGCAGCGCGGCGCCAAGTACGAATACGACAGCGACACCGTCACCCTGCTGTCGACCCCGCTGTACTCCAACACCACGCTGGTGGTGTTCTTCCCCACCATCGCCTTCGGCGGCTGCGTGGTGCTGATGCCCAAGTTCGACGCGCTGGGCTACCTGCAGCTGGCCGTGAAGCACCGCGTGACGCACACCATGCTCGTGCCGGTGCAGTACCAGCGGCTCATGGCGCACCCGCGCTTCGACGCGCACGACCTGTCGTCCTACCGGTTCAAGTTCAGCACCAGCGCGCCGTTCAACGCCGCGCTGAAGGCCGACGTGCTCAAGCGCTGGCCCGGCGGGCTGATCGAGTTCTACGGCATGACCGAGGGCGGCGGCACCTGCATCCTGGAGGCGCACCTGAACCCCACCAAGCTGCACACCGTGGGCCAGGCCGCGCCGGGCAGCGACATCCGCCTGATCGACGAGAACGGCCTCGAGCTGCCGCGCGACCAACTCGATGCCGCCGGCGAGGTGGTGGGCCACTCGGCCGGCATGATGACCGGCTACCACCGCCAGCCCGAGAAGACGCGCGAGGCCGAGTGGTTCGACACCAGCGGCAAGCGCTTCATCCGCACCGGCGACGTGGGCCGCTTCGACGCCGAGGGCTTCCTCACGCTGTTCGACCGCAAGAAGGACATGATCATCAGCGGCGGCTTCAACATCTACCCGAGCGACCTCGAAGGCGTGCTGCGCGGCCATGCGGCGGTGGCCGACGCGGCGGTGGTCGGCGTGCCGTCGGAGCAATGGGGCGAGACGCCGGTGGCCTTCGTGGTGCGCCGCGAGGGCGACGCCACCACCGAAGCCGCGCTGCTGCAGTGGACCAACGACCAGCTCGGCAAGACGCAGCGCCTGGCGCGGCTGAGCTTCATCGACGAACTGCCGCGCAGCGCCATCGGCAAGGTGCTCAAGCGGGAACTGCGCGAACGCGCCCCCGGCTGACGCGGTGCAACCCGCGGACAAGGCAGGATCGCGGCCCATGACCAAAGACACGACCCTGCCCGCCCCCCCTGCAGACAGCGCGCCCTCTGCCCACGAGGGCGGCGGCAACGGCCTGCTCTGGGTGCTGGTGGCCGTGGCCGTGCTGTTCGCCTTCCTGCGCCCGCGCGCGCCGATGGACTGGCTCGGCCTGGTCGACTGGCAGACCGTGGGCGCGCTGGCGGGGCTGCTGGCCATCACGCAGGGCGTGGAGAAGAGCGGCATGCTGCAGTCGGCCGCCCAGCGCCTGCTGGCGCGCACCACCGACCTGCGCCAGCTCGCGCTGCTGCTGGTGGCCACGGCGGCGGTGCTGTCGGCGCTGGTCACCAACGACGTGAGCCTGTTCCTGCTCGTGCCGCTCACGCGCGTGCTGGCCACGCAGGCGCACCTGCCGTTGGCGCGGCTGGTGGTGCTGGAAGCGCTGGCGGTGAACGCGGGCTCTGCCCTCACGCCCATCGGCAACCCGCAGAACCTGTACCTGTGGCACCGCACCGGCGAGAGCTTCGGCGGCTTCATGCTGATGATGGCGCCCACCGTGCTGGTGATGCTGTTCTGGCTCTTCGTGGCCGTGTGGCTGCTGGTGCCGCGCACGGCCGTCGCGCTCAAGCCGGCGGCCGAGGCCGCGCCGGTGCAGCCGCGGCTGCTGGCGCTGTCGGGCGTGCTGTTCGTGGGCTTCGTGGTGGCGCTCGACCGCCATTGGCTGCTGCCCGGCCTGGCGGTGGTGTTCGGCGCCTACCTGCTGTTCCAGCGCCGCGTGCTGCTGGGCGTCGACTGGGCGCTGCTGGCCATCATCGCGCTGATGTTCGTCGACCTGCGCCAGCTCGCCGAGCTGCCGGCCGTGGCCGCGCTGGTGGGGCAATGGCCGATTGCCGAAGGCTGGCGCGCCTACCTTGCCGCCATCGTCACCTCGCAGTTCATCAGCAACGTGCCGGCCACCATCCTGCTCGACCGCTACGTGCACGACCTGCCCGCGCTGGCGGCCGGGGTGAGCGTGGGCGGCTTCGGCTGCGTGCTGGGCTCGCTGGCCAACCTCATCGCGCTGCGGCTGGCCAAGGTGCCGCACGGGCTGCGCGAGTTCCACCGCATCAGCATTCCTTTCCTGGTCGTGTGCGCGGCGTCGGCGCTGCTGCTGCGGCTCGGTTGATCGTGTTTTTCCGTTCCACGACCACTCACGCAAAGGACTCCCCATGGCGCATTCCCATGACAACCACGACACCCATGACACCCTCGATGTCTGGTCCGTCGAAGGCCGCTTCCAGCACCTGGTGTACAGCCCCAGGGGCGGCGTCGAAGGCGTGCTGATCGACACCGACGGCGTGCCCACGCAGTTCGTTTTCGAGCGCCACGACGAAGGCGCGGCGTCCGCCCTCGCGGGCCTGCAGGTCGGCCAGGCGCTGGTGATCGAGGGCACCGAGGAAGGCCCCTCCCCCAAGGGGAAGGCGGCGCACACGGTGTACCGCTTCGAGCGGCTGGCCTCGGTCGACGGCGAGCGCCGCGGCACGCGGGCGCCGGCGAACGCATCGACGGCACGGTGGTGCGCCTGAACTACGCACGCCACGGCGAGGCCAACGGCGTGGTGCTCGACACGGGCGACTTCGTCCACACCCGGCCCGACGGCTTCGAGCGGCTGGGCCTGAAGATCGGCGACGAAGTGCGTGCCGAGGGCCGCGCCCAGCCGCTGGCAACCGGCGAAGGCCGCGTGATCGAGGCCGTGCGGGTCAACGGCCGGCCGGTGCACGACGCCGAGCAAACCTGACGCAGGCGCTGCACTTGCGGTGCCGCAGAGGCTGCGCGGACAATCCGCGCCAGCCATGCACGCTCCCGATTTCTCCCTGCCGGCGCGCCACGAACTCGTGCTGCGCGACTACAGTGCCGCGCACGGCAGCCACGCGCACGACCACTTCCAGGTGCTGATCGGCCTGGAGGGCGTGCTCGAGATCGAGGTGGAAGGCCGTGGTGCCGGCATCGGCGCGGGCGAGGCGCAGGTGGTCGCGCCCGGCGACCGGCACGACTTCCAGGCGCGCGGGCGGCACAGCCGGTGCCTGGTGCTCGATACCACGCACGCCGCATGGGCGCGTTGCGCCGAGCGCGCGCCGGCCGAGGCGCCGCAGCTGCACACGCTGGCGCGCTACCTGGCGCAGTGCATCCAGCAGCCGCAGGCGTCCGCGCTCGCCCTGCTGCATGGCCCGGCGCTGCTGCTGGAAGCCTGGTGCCCCGCGCCGCCCACTGCCGATTCGCGCCGCCGGCGCATCGACTGGCCCGCGCTGGCCGACTGGGCGCGCGCCCGCTGGCACGAGCCGCTGAGCGTGGCCGACCTGGCCGAGGTGGCCTGCCTGAGCGCCAGCCAATTCGCGCAGCGCTGCCGCGACGAGCAGGGCATGGGCGCGATGCAGTGGCTGCGCGCGCTGCGGCTGGCGCATGCGCGCGAGCTGCGGCTGGGCGGCCTGAGCGTGGCGCAGACGGCGCGCCGCACGGGCTACCGGTCGCCTTCGGCGCTGACGGCGGCCCTGCGCCGCTGACTTCGGTATTTCTCCCTCCTCCGCTGGGGGAGGGCCGGGTGGGGGCACGACGGCCTCCGAAAATGCGCGGCGCCTGATCGAAGGCCCGCCCCCATCCCAACCTTTCCCCGGGAGGGGAAGGAGCAAGACCCAGGATCGTCGTTGCGCGACGACGCGCCGCCATTGCGCGACGACCGGATCGCGTAGCCTCGCCGCTCATGTCCTCGACCGTCTACGCCCTGCTCGCCATCGCGCTCTGGACCACGCTGGCCTCGCTCGGCACCGCCCTGTCGCACCTGCCGCCGTTCCTGCTCACGGGGCTGGCGCTGGTCATCGGCAGCGTGCCGAGCTGGCCGCTGGTGCTGCGCGACCGCCGCGCCTGGAAAGTGCCGCCGCGCACGCTGGCGCTGGGCATCTACGGCCTGTTCGGCTACCACTTCCTGCTGTTCATCGCGCTGCGCTACGCGCCGCCGGTCGAGGCCAACCTGGTCAACTACCTGTGGCCGCTGCTCATGGTGGTGCTGGCGCCGGTGCTGCTGCCGGGCGTGTCGCTGCGGCCGCTGCACATCGTGGCGGGGCTGCTGGGGTTCGCGGGCGCGGCGGCGGCGATCCTCGGTGCGAGCGGCGGCAGCACGCCGAGCGGGGCGCCGGCCGGCCACTGGGGCTTCCTGCCGGCCGCGGCCTCGGCCTTCGTCTGGGCCAGCTACTCGCTCGGAACCCAGCGCGTCGCGGCCTTCCCGACCTCGGCCATCGGCCTGTTCGGGCTGGTTTCGGGCCTGCTCTCGCTGGGCTGTCATGTGCTGCTCGAACCTTCGGTGGCGCTGTCGGGGCGCGACTGGCTGCTGCTGGTGCTGTGCGGCCTGGGCCCGCTGGGCGCGGCCTTCTATGTGTGGGACATGGCGCTCAAGCGCGGCGACGCGCGCCAGATCGGCATCCTGAGCTACATCACGCCACTGGGCTCGACGGCCTTGTTGCTGCTGGTCACAGGCCGCCCGCTGACCTGGACCATCGTGCTCGCGGCGTGGCTCATCATCTCCGCGGCGGTGATGGGTACCCGCGCGCGGGGAGACTGAATCAGGCTGTGTCCGACGGGTTACCCACCCTTTTTCTGGCTAGAGTGGAGGCCAAGGAAAAAAGGAGCCCATCCATGGAAAACAAGAACAAGAACGAGGATTTCGAAATCACCCCCAAGCTGGTGTTCGACCTGAACCTGGCGCTGTACCTGGACCTGGTGGCCGCGCTGGACAGCGCGGGCGCCATCACCTACCGCCAGATGGCGGCCCGGGTGCTGAACGTGAGCATGGACGCCCGCGCCGACGGCGAAGTGGGCCTGTCCACCGTGCTCGAAGGCGTCGCCAAGGGCTTTGCCGGCCAGAGCGACGGCATGTCGATCGAACTGCTGAAGGCCGCGCACAGCCTGCGCGACGACGAGGCGCTGGGCGACGTGCCGATGCGCCCCGCCATCGACTGATTCCCCCCAGGCTGGCACCGAAATCGCTAGGCCTTGGGCACAACAGCTCCAAGGTGACAACATGGCGAAGATCCCTCCCGGTGTCGGCCCGCGTTTCCCGCAGGTGGTGGTGCTGGTCGGCGCCACCGGCGACCTGGCCCGGCGCAAGCTGCTGCCGGGGCTGTTCCACCTGTGCAGCGCCGGCTTCATTCCGGGCTGCCGCATCATCGGCGTGTCGCTCGACGAACTCGATGTCGAGGGCTTCCGCGCCGCGGCCCGCTCGGCGCTCGACGAGTTCGGCAGCCGCAAGACCACCCCCGCCGCCTGGGAGGCCTTTGCCGCCACCCTCGACTACGTGCCGCTGTCGGCCGGTGCCGCCGCGTTGCGCGCCGCGGTCGACCGGGCCGAGGCCTCGCTGGGCACCGAGTGCCAGCGCCTGCACTACCTGAGCGTGCCGCCCAGCGCGGCGCTGACCGTGGTGCGCACGCTGGGCGAGGCCGGGCTGGTGGAGCGCTCGCGCATCGTCATGGAGAAGCCCTTCGGCACCGACCTGGCCAGCGCCGTCGCGCTCAACGGCAAGCTGCACGAGGTGTTCCAGGAAGAGCAGATCTTTCGCATCGACCACTTCCTGGGCAAGGAGCCGGCGCAGAACATCCTGGCCTTCCGCTTCGCCAACGGGCTGTTCGAGCCCATCTGGAACCGCAACTTCATCGACCACGTGCAGATCGACGTGCCCGAGACGCTGGGCCTGGGCAAGCGCGCCGGCTTCTACGAGCAGACCGGCGCCTACCGCGACATGGTGGTCACGCACCTGTTCCAGATCCTGGCGTTCATGGCCATGGAGCCGCCCACCGCGCTGGAGCCCGCGCCCATCAGCGAAGAGAAGAACAAGGTGTTTCGCAGCATGGAGCCGATCCAGCCCGGCGACGTGGTGCGCGGCCAGTACAGCGGCTACCGGGGCGAGGAAGGCGTCGACCCCGACTCCGACACCGAGACCTTCATTGCGCTGAAGTGCCACATCGACAACTGGCGCTGGGCCGGCGTGCCCTTCTACCTGCGCACCGGCAAGCGCATGGCCGAGGGCCAGCGCATCATTTCCATTGCCTTTCGCGAGCCGCCCAAGAGCATGTTTCCGCCCGGCTCGGGCGTGGGCGCGCAGGGGCCCGACCACCTGACCTTCGACCTGGCGGACGCGTCGAAGATGTCGCTGTCGTTCTACGGCAAGCGACCCGGCCCCGGCATGCGGCTGGACAAGCTGAGCCTGCAGTTCGCGATGCGCGACACCGGCATGGCCGGCGAGGTGCTGGAGGCCTACGAGCGGCTCATCCTGGACGCGATGCGCGGCGACCGCACGCTGTTCACCACGGCCGAAGGCATCGAGCGGCTGTGGGAGGTGTCGACCCAGCTGCTCGAGTCGCCGCCGCCGGTGCGGCTCTACGAGCAGGGCTCATGGGGACCGAAGCCGGTGCACCAGCTGATCGCGCCGCACGCGTGGCGGCTGCCGTTCGAGCGGGCGTGGCGCGATCCGAACAAGGTGGGGAGCTGACGCGGCGACGTTTCCGCCGCTAAGCCCTTAGCTCAGGCACAAGCCGGTGCAGCAAACTAAAAATAGAACAGTCTATTTGGCGTAGACGTATTTCTTTTCCTGGCCCCAACCTTCCGACGAAGTTTTCACGCCTTTGTGGTTGATGTCTGGAACAAACAAGAAAACAGCATAGCTGTCGAAGTGGCTACCTGGATAAGACTCCATGAAGTAGCCCGTAATTGTTCCCCCGAAATGGCTGGGGCCACGCTGCTTCTCGTGAATCCAGATGCTCTTCCCTATCAGTTGTTCCGCCGTCTCAACGGAAACGTGCCAGTGACCTGAGCGCCAAATACCAGCACCATGTTCTGATGACGGTCGAACAGTAGGACGGCCTTCTCTGTCGAGCATGTCGTAATCGATGACGCAGATTCCGACCAATTGACCGCTAGGAACTGCCACTCCTTGTGTGCGGTCGTCGGGTATCGGTTGCTGCATGCTCTTAGTTTTCGGCCACCTGCAGCACCAGCTTGCCGAAGTTCTCGCCCGCGAACAGCTTGTTGAGCGACTCGGGGAAGGTGTCCAGCCCCTTCACGATGTCTTCCTTGCTCTTCATGCGCCCGTCCTTCAGGTAGCCGGCCATCTCGGCGATGGCGATGGGATAGCGGTCGGCGTAGTCGAACACCACGATGCCTTCCATGCGCGCGCGATTCACCAGCAGGCTCAGGTAGTTGCGCGGGCCGGCCGCGGGCATGCTGTTGGCGTTGTTGTACTGGCTGATGGCGCCGCAGATGATGATGCGGGCCTTGCGCGCCAGCTTGGCCAGCACGTGGTCGAGGATCTCGCCGCCGACGTTGTCGAAGTACACGTCCACGCCCTTGGGGCAATGTTCCTTCAGGCCCGCGCGCACCGCGCCCTCGCCGGCCTTGTAGTCGATGCAGGCGTCGAAGCCCAGCTCTTTCACCACCCAGTCGCACTTGGCGGCGCCGCCGGCAATGCCGACCACGCGGCAGCCCTTGAGCTTGGCCAGCTGGCCCACGGTCTGGCCCACGGCACCGGCCGCGCCGGAGACCACCACGGTCTCGCCGGGCTGGGGCTGGCCCACGTCCATCAGGCCGAAGTAGCCGGTCATGCCCGGCATGCCCAGCACATTGAGCCACTGGCCGATGGTGCCGACGCTCAGGTCGACCTTCACGAGGCCGTTGCGCTTCAGGTCTTCCTGCGCGATCAGGATGTATTCCTGCACGCCCAGCGTGCCGTACACGGTGTCGCCGACGGCGAACTTGGGGTTCTTCGAGGCCACGACGCGGCCGATGCCGCCGGCGCGCATCACCTCGTCGATGGCCACGGGCGGGATGTAGCTCTTGGCGTCGTTGAGCCAGCCGCGCATGGCGGGGTCAAGGGACAGCGACAGCGTCTTGACCAGCACGCCGCCTTCGGCCGGCTCGCCGACGGGCTCGGTGGTGAATTTCCAGTTCTCGCGCGTGGCGGTGCCCTCGGGGCGCTTGGCGAGGCGGACCTGGTGGTTGGTGAGGGGGCTGCTCATGGTGTCTCCTTGACCTTGAATGACGGACGCTGGCACGGAGGCGCATCGTAGCCGTGGGGCCCGGCCCGGCCGGGTAGCGCAGGCGACAGCGACGGCGGGGCCCATGAGCTCGCGCCGCCCGGGCCAGCGCGCGCTCCCCGTGCTAGGTCAACCTGACGATGATCTGCAGCCCCGGCTGCGCGTTGCGCACCGTCAGTTCGCCGCCATGCGCCTCGGCGATCAGCCGGCACAGGTACATGCCCAGGCCGACGCCGCCGGTGGCGCGCGCGCGGGCGCCGTCGGTGCGGTAGAAGGGCTCGGTGAGCCGCTCGAGCTGTTCCTCGTCCACGCCGGGGCCGTGGTCGCGCACCTCGATCTCCACGCCCTGCTTCTTGCCGTCAAGCACCGCGCGCAGCGACACGCAGGGCGGACGCGGCGCGCCGGCGCTGTAGCGCAGCGCGTTGTCGAGCAGGTTGCGCACCAGCAGGCGGATGCGCATGCGGTCCACGCCGTGCGGCGGCAGGCCTTCGGCCAGGTCGAGGTGCACGTGCTGCGCGCCGGGCATCTCGGCCACGGTCTCGCGGACCAGCACCGCCAGGTCGACCGGCTCGCGCAGCAGCGCCACGTGCGGGCTGGCCAGGCGCTCGCTCTCCAGCAGGTCGCTGATGAGGTCGCGCATCTCGTTCAGGTCGCGCAGCAGCGCCTCGCGCTCGGCCTGGCCTTCGGGCGTGGCCGGCAGCAGCTCGGCATTGAGCCGCGCGCGCGTGAGGGGCGAGCGCAGTTCGTGGCTCAGCGCCAGCAGCAGGCCGCGCTTGGCGTCCAGCATGGCCTGGATGTCGTCGGCCATGGTGTTGATGCGCTGCGCGAGGTCGCCCAGGTCGTCGTTGCGGCGCACGGGAATGGGCTGCGTGAACTCGCCGCGGCCGAAGCGTTGCGCGCCTTCGCGGATGTCGATCAGCGGGCGCAGCAGGCGGCTCACGTAGGCATAGGCCAGCAGCACGCACGACAGCAGCAGGCCCAGCGTGGCCCAGCCGATGACGCGCGGCGCCAGCTCCCAGAGCTTGGGCGCCCAGCCGAAGATCACGCGATGCCCGTCGGCGGTGGGGCGAATGAACCACTTCTCGCCGCCGAACACGTCCTCGCGGTCGTGCATCCAGCCGCCGGGGCTGCTCGCGCCGCCGGGGTTGGAGTCCCAGTTGACGGTGGGGCCGACGATGCGGATGGTGATGGGCAGCCGGGCCACCAGCGCCTGCGCGCGTGTCACGTCGGGCGGGGTGCCGATCTCCGCGACCAGGCGGTCGGTGTAGTCGGTCAGCATGGGCTTGGCGGCTTCGGCCCAGCCGGTGGAGAACGACTTCTTCATGCCGCCCATGAACACCGCCGCCATCACCAGCGCGAGCATCACGAACATCAGCACCAGCCGCACGCGCAGCGAGCGGCGCCAGCGGCGCTTGCCCTGCACCTTCTCGTTCCAGCGCGCGTGCCACTGGGTGCGCCACTCTTCGCGCGACATGTCCTCATGGCACGCCATGCGGCGCCGCATCTCGCGCATGGCTGCGCGATGGTCCCTGCGGTTGACGCTCATGCCGCCTCGCTGCGTGCGACCGCCAGCGCATAGCCGGCGTTGCGCAGCGTCTTGATGCAGTCCAGCGGCTCCAGCTTCTTGCGCAGGCGGCTCACCACGATGTCGACCGCGCGCGTGTAGAGCTCGGCCTCGTGGCCGCGCAGGCGGTTCAGGATGTCGTCGCGGCTGAACACCTTGCCGGGCTCGCCCGCCAGCAGCGCCAGCAGTTCGAACTCGGTGCCGGTGAGCTCCACGCGCTCGCCGTGGCGCAGCACCTGGCGCCGGTCGAGGTCGATGGCCAGGCCGTCGAACACGCGCTGCTGGCTGCTGGCGGCCGGCGCCTGCGGCACGCTGCGCTGGCGCCGCAGGATGGTCTGCACGCGCGCCACCAGCTCGCGCGGCTCGAAGGGCTTGGGCACGTAGTCGTCGGCGCCGAGCTCCAGGCCGACCACGCGGTCCATCACCTCGCCGCGGGCGGTGAGCATCACGATGGGAATGTCGCTTTCCTTGCGGATCTCGCGGCACAGCGCGAAGCCGTCCATCTCGGGCAGCATCACGTCGAGGATCGCCGCGTCGTAGGTGCCCGCGCGCAGCTTGGCAAGGCCTTCGCTCGGGCGCACGGCGCTTTCGAGCGTGCAGCCGAAGCGTGCGAAGTAGGTGGTCAGCGGCGCGGCGAGGTGTTCGTCGTCGTCGATCAGCAGGATGCGCGGCATGGCGGGATTGTGCCTCCTGGCAAGGAAATGGCGGATGACTTCGCTGACCATCAGACCTGCCGGCATCGCACCGCCCAGGTCAGGCCCGTCACCAGGAGTGAGAGCAACAGCGCGTGATAGACCACGTCGGGCACGGTGCGCGGGCCGATGCCCGCGACGATGGTGCCCAACCCGACCAATGTGCCCAGCAGCGCGAAGCCCTGGCCGAAGATGGCGGCGCGGCGCGCGTCGCCGGGGCGCAGCCAGGTCTCGACCGTGGCGAGCACCAGCACGGTGGCAATCACCGATTCGGCCACGCGGGCGGGCGCATGCGCGTAGCCCGGCACGATGCGCCCGGCGTGCACCGCCGATGCCAGGCCGAGCGAGAGGGCTTCGGCGAGCATCCAGGCGCGTGCGATGCGCGCGATGCGTGCGTGGGGCAATCGGTTCACGCCGCTCACCATGGATCGGCCTTTCCGATGCGCCCGAGGTGCGTGAAGGCAAAGCCCGCGGCGTACTTCAGGCCGTAGCCCAGCGCGCGGTCCAGCCCGATGTGGACCAGCCAGATCAGGCTGCCGGCCACCGCCCACGGCATGGCGGCGAACACGCCCAGCGCCAGCAGCAGCGCGGGGCCCGCGTACGAGTGCGCCGCGTTGTAGAGCGCTGCGCCCACGCGCGGGCCCGCGAGGTAGCCCAGCAGCGAGAGGTCGGGCACCAGCAGCCAGAGCGCGAACGCGCCCCAGCCCGCGCCGAACTGCGCATAGGCAGCCAGCGCCACGGCGAACACCGCGGCGCCTTCGATGCGCAGCAGCGCGCGAACGCCGCCCACCGTGCCCGCGGTGCCCTGCTCGACAGCCTGCTCGCGAGACACCGTGGAAGCGGCTTCGCCGGGCCATTGCTGCTGCCCCCGCAGAGCGGGAAGGCGAAGCGACCCGAAGCGCGCGAAGCCCGGGGCTGGGCCGACGTCAGCCACGGTGGCTCCACCGGCGGCCGCCGCGCTCCATGAAGTCGCGCACCTTCTGCTGCTGAGCGGCGTTCAGGTTGTCGTAGAAGTCGGCGGCGGCGGCAATGATCTCGGGGCTGCCGTTGCGCACGGCGGTGGTCTTCTCGTCGACCAGGCGCGTGGCGCCGGCCTGGTCGAGCTTGTTGCCCGCGAACAGCGCCTTGAACTGCGAGCGCGGGTCGCCCGAGCCGCCCGCGCCGCGCATGGCTTCGCGCTGCGCCTGCAGCTTCTCGGCGAGCACGGTGAGCTTCTGTTTCTGATTGGCGTCGAGCTCGAGCTTGCTGCCCACGCGCTCGACCATCTTCGCGCGGAAGTCCGCGCTGTCGCCGCTCCAGCCGTGGCGTTGGCCGGCACAGCCGGCGATGCTGCCGGCCACCATGGCGGCGCCCGCGAAACCGAAGAGAGTGCGTTTGATCCAGTGCTTCATTTCAAGTCCTTGGTTGTCTTGTGAGGAGGAAGCTCGATGGTGCGATGCGCACCGGGCCAGGTCCTCTCGCCGGGGTATCGGCGTGTTTCGCTTTATTGCGACGGGGGTGGCAACAGCCCGAAGGGCGGTTGAAGGGCGGTTGAAGGGCTGCTTACAGCCGGCTGCTCTTGGCGTTGATGGCCGCGGCGCGCGCGTCGACGGGGTTCTGCAGGGTCGAGATGACCTTGCTGTTCACGCGCGAGCCAGAAGACACGTTCTGGTCGGGCGCGGCCGCGGTGCGCATGGCCTCGGCGACGACGCGGTCGCGCTCCATCGACACGGCCATGGTCTCGGCGCCGCGCGAGCCGCGCACCACGTTCTGGTTGGGTGCCGAGGCGGTGCGCATGGCTTCGGCGTTGACGTCGGCGCGGCTCTTGGCCGACACCGCGGGCTGCACGCCCTCGTAGCTTTCGGCCTTGGCGCCGGCGGCGGCGAGCATGGCGAACGAGCTGATCGCGATGATCTGGGAGAACGAGACGGAGGTGGAGACGAACTTCATGATGCAGGCCTTTCTTTCAGGGTTGGAAGAGAAGGCCTGATCGTGCTTGCGCGCGCTGCGCAAGTCCTTTCGCCACGGTTGCGGCGTGTATCGTTATATTTCGGCGCGCCCCCAGGCTGCGCGCACTTCGTGTCGCTCCTCCCCCTGCCGGGGGCAACACCGGAGGCCCGGCAAAGCCGGTTCCTCGGTGTTTCGCGAATGAATCAGCCCGCCATGGTGGCGGCGGGGTCGTCCGATTCGAGCACGCTCTTGGCCCACGCCTCGAGCTTGCCGGTGTCCGCGCGCAGCACCTCCTGCTTGACCGCGAGGATGCGCGAAGGGTGCATCGAGAAGCTGCGCAGTCCCAGGCCCAGCAGCAGGCGCGTGAAGGCCACGTCGCCGGCCATTTCGCCGCACACCGACACACCCTTGCCCTGGCGCCGGCACTCGGTGATGGTGTCGGCCACCAGGCGCAGCACCGCGGGGTGCGCGGGGTCGTACAGGTGCGCCACCGATTCGTCGGCCCGGTCGATGGCCAGCGTGTACTGGATCAGGTCGTTGGTGCCGATCGACAGGAAGTCGAAGTGCTTCAGGAAGATGCGCAGCGTGAGCGCGGCGGCCGGAATCTCGATCATGGCGCCGAGCTTCACCTGGCCGTGCACCACGCCGCGGTTGTCGAGCTCGGTGCGCGCGAAGTCGATCAGCGACAGCGTCTGGCGGATCTCGCTGGCGTGCGCGAGCATGGGAATCAGCAGGTGGATCTCGCCGTGCGCCGCGGCGCGAAGAATGGCGCGCAGCTGCGTGAGGAACATGGCCGGGTCGGCCAGGCTCCAGCGGATGGCGCGCAGGCCGAGCGCGGGGTTCAGGTGCTCCTGCTTGTTGGCCGACTTGCTGTCCAGCGGCTTGTCGGCGCCCACGTCGATGGTGCGGATCGTCACCGGCATGCCCTGCATGCCCTCGACCGCGCGCTTGTAGGCCTGGTATTGCTCTTCCTCGTCAGGCAGCCGGGTCTGGCGCGTGGACGACTCGCGGCCCATGAAGAGGAACTCGCTGCGGAACAGGCCCACGCCCACGGCGCCGGCCTTGACCGCGCCCGCGGTGTCTTCCGGCATCTCGATGTTGGCGAGCAGCTCGACGCGCTGGCCGTCGAGCGTGACGGCCGGCTTGTGGCGCAGCCGCGCGAGCCGGCCGCGCTCGAGGTCGCCCTGGCGCTGCTTGAAGCCGTATTCGGCCAGGATGATCGGCGACGGGTCGACGATCACCACGCCGGCGTCGCCGTCGATGATGACCCAGTCGTCCTGGCGCACCAGCTGGCTCGCGGTGCGCGCGCCGACCACGGCCGGGATGTCCATGCTGCGCGCCACGATGGCGGTGTGCGAGGTGCGCCCGCCCACGTCGGTCACGAAGCCGGCGAACACGCTCTTCTTGAACTGCAGCATGTCGGCCGGCGACAGGTCGTGCGCAATGAGCACCAGCGGCACGTCGATGCCGTCGCCCGCGGTGGGGTCGTCGTTGTCGGAGTCGTCGTCCGCGGCGGCGGCGCGCTTGCGCCGCGGCGGGCTCGGCGCGAGCACGGCGGCCGTGCCCTTCATGCGGTGCAGCAGGCGCTCGACCACCTGCTCGAGGTCGGCCTTGCGCTCGCGCAGGTAGGCGTCTTCCATCTCGTCGAACTGGCGCGCGATGATCTCGAGCTGCGTGGTCAGCGCCCATTCGGCGTTGTAGAGCCGCTCGCTGATCCAGTGCTTCACGCCGCCGCTCAGGGCTTCGTCCTGCAGCAGCATCTGGTGCACCTCGAGCAGCGCGGCGAGTTCGTGCGGCGCGTCGTTGGGGCCCATCTGCGCGACGTTGGCCTGCAGCTTGACGAGCTCTTCGGCCACCGCGTTGCGCGCGGTGCGCACGCGGTCGATCTCGGTCTCGATCTCTTCGGGCTTGATGAAGTAGTGGGCCACGTCGATGCGGCTGGACACCACCAGCACCGCGCGCCCGATGGCAATGCCACGGGCAACGGGAAGGCCGTGGACTGCGAAGGTCATGACCTAGCTTGCGAGATGCCGTCGAAGCGGCTTTGCCGGGCGCCCGGCATCGTCCCCTGCGAGGGGGCCGGCGGTTACACGAAGTGAGGAAGCCTGGGGGTGGGCCATTTCATTCGCCTTCGCCGAACTTGTCGTCCATCAGGTGGACGATGGCGTTCATGGCTTCTTCCTCCTGCGGGCCGTTGGTCTCGAGCTCGACGGTGGAGCCGAGGCCGGCGGCCAGCATCATCACGCCCATGATGCTCTTGGCATTGATGCGGCGGTCGCCGCGCGACAGCCACACCTCGCAGGGAAAGCTGCCTGCGAGCTTGGTGAGCTTGGCCGATGCGCGTGCGTGCAGGCCCAGCTTATTGCTGATGGTCACGGATTTCTTGATCACTGTGCTTTCTTTTCGCCTGGTTCTGGGGAGCCGCGACCGCCACCTGCATGACACCCGCGGTGCCGCCCGCGAGGGCGCGCTGCACCAGTGTCTCCAGCGGTTCGTGCCGGTAGGTCACCGCGCGCAACAGCATCGGGAGGTTGACCCCCGCCACCAGCCGCGAACGCACGCCGTCCACCAGCTTCTGCGCCACGTTGCAGGGCGTGGCGCCGAACACGTCGGCCAGCACCAGCACCTGCGAACGGGGCGCGCGCAACTGCTGCTCGAGCGTGATGCGCGCGGCAGCCAGCGTTTCTTCGGGCGACACGTTGGGTAGCACGTCGAGCGCGACGATGGCCTGCTCGCTGTCGGGAAACACATGCAGCGCGCACTGCCGCAGCGCGTGCGCGAACGGTGAGTGGGCGATGATGAGGATGCTGTTCATGCGAAGCGGAGGACGACGCGTCGATTATGCGGGGGCGTCCAGGGTAAGTAGATATGTGACACAACGCCCGAGCGGCGAAAAAGGGACAGTCCGGCACGAAATGACGCTGCCTGGACCGGCCCGAAGGCAGCCATCGGAACCATGGCGGGGATTGGCATTGCTGTGGAGCCTGCGCGCTCATGGAAGGCGCAGGCCTTCGAAGAAGGTCTTGGGCGCATCGGGCGACGAAGGCTTGCCGAGCACGGTCGCCTGGTAGAGCGCGACGCTGCCGTCCTTTTGCGACTGGGCGAACCACAGGATCTGCAGGGGCGCCGCGCCCTGCGCCGCATCGAGCCGCAGCGGGGGCGGCGTGGCGGTCGCGCGCTGGAGTTCTGCTGGCGCTTCGGTCACTGCCGCCGCGCCGAGTTGCGCCCGCGTGGCGGCGCGCCACGCATGGAGCCAGGCCTGGGCCTGTTCCGGGCCGTTGGCGGAGGCATGCGCGATGGCGAAGGTGGCGCCGCCGGCCTCGCAGCCCGTCATGTCGACCTGCACCGACTCGGCGCCCAGCGGCAGGGCCCGGTTGGCGCGGTCGGCCTTGCACGGCAGCAGCGCGACCAGGCCCGATTCGGCAATCGGCACTTCGCGCCAGTTGAAGGTGGGGCTGCAGGCGGCGAGCAGGACGGCTGCGGCCAGCGCGAGCCAGGGACGGGGGGCGGGGGACGGCATGGGGGAGCGATTATCGGCCGTGCCGTATGTGCCGTGCCGTGCCGCGCGACGGGGCGGCCGGACCAGTCGAGGCGTCGCCAGCACGATCCGGCGTGCGGAACTAAAATCGCGCCGCCCTCCTCATCCCTGGTGCCATGAAGAAATACATCGCCGCTGCCTCCGTCGTCCTTGCGCTGGCCGTTGGCGCGGGCGTGTACTTCAACTCCGGCGCCACCGCCGCGCCGGCCTCGACCTTCGTGCTGCTCGACGGCACGCAAAAGAGCACCGCCGACCTGAAGGGCAAGGTCACCCTGGTCAACTTCTGGGCCACGAGCTGCGTGACCTGCGTGGGCGAGATGCCCAAGGTCATCGCCACCTACGACAAGTACAAGGCCCAGGGCTACGACACGCTGGCCGTGGCCATGAGCTACGACCCGCCGAGCTACGTCGTCAACTTCGCCGAAACGCGCAAGCTGCCGTTCAAGGTGGCGATCGACAACACCGGCAGCGTGGCGCAGGCCTGGGGCGACGTGAAGCTCACGCCGACCACCTACCTGGTGAACAAGCGCGGCGAGATCGTGAAGCGCTATGTGGGCGAGCCCGATTTCGCCGAGCTGCACAAGCTGATCGAGAAGCTGCTGGCCGAGGCCTGAGTTTTCGCGGCCCCGTGCTTCCCCCTGCTTCCCCGCAAAAGGCGCTCCGAAAGGGCGCCTTTTGTTTTGGAGCTTGCCGCTCCGAGGCCGCCGAGCAGGCCTAAAGGACGGCTTTCGAGCGGCCAATAGCAACAACCCGAAGCAGATGGGCGGCCGGATTTTGCTAATCTGCGCCTTCCGCAGCATTGCGCCACCGCGCGCTTTCCTCGATGACCGACTCCTTCGCGGCCGCAGTTTCCGGCCCGCTCTCCGGCACTGGCGTGGCCTGCCGGGCTTCTTGCGTGCGCGCATGAGCTTCTCCGTATCACGCCCCCTGCCGCTCTCAGCCATGCCGGCCGTCGTGCTGGTCATGCCCGAAGAAGCGCACGAGATCGACGCCACGCGCGCGATCTTCCGCGACTACGCCGCCTCGCTGGGCATCGACCTGGACTTCCAGGATTTCGACGGCGAGCTGGCCTCCCTGCCCGGCGACTACGCCGAACCGCGCGGCACGCTGCTGCTGGCGTTGGTCGATCCCGCGAACGTGAAGGAAGAAGCCGGCCGGCAGGCGCCGATGCTGAAGCGCGCCGACGGCACGCTGGTGCACGTGGCGGGCTGCTGTGCGCTGCGTCCGCTGGACAACGCGGACTACGCCAATGCCGCGGAAATGAAGCGCCTGTACGTGCGCCCCGGCTTCCGCGGGCTGGGCCTGGGCCGGCAGCTGGCCGAGGCCATCCTCGATGCCGCACGCGGCGCGGGCTACGGCTGCGTGCTGCTGGACACCCTCGACGACATGGAGTCGGCGCGGGCCCTCTACGAAGACCTGGGCTTCGAAGAGGTGCCGCCCTACTATCACAACCCCGTTGCCGGGGCCCATTACCTGAAGGCGGATCTCTACTAGGAGACTCAGCCGCGGGCTTGCGCCAGCAGCGTGTCGGCGTCGCTGACTTCGAACTTGCCCGGTGCCTCGACGTTCAGCGTCGCGACCTTGCCGTCCTTCACGAGCATCGAGTAGCGGTTGCTGCGCAGGCCCATGCCGCGGCCGTTCAGGTCGAGCGTGAGGCCCGTGGCCTTGGCGAAGTCGGCGCTGCCGTCGGCCAGCATGCGCACCTTGGCGCCGGTCTTCTGGTCGCGCGCCCAGGCGCCCATCACGAAGGCGTCGTTCACGCTCACGCACCAGATCTCGTCCACGCCGGCGGCCTTGAAGTCGTCGAAGTGCTGCACGTAGCCGGGCACATGCTTGGCCGAGCAGGTGGGCGTGAAGGCGCCGGGCAGTGCGAACAGCGCGATGGTCTTGCCGGCCGAGGCCTTGGCCACGTCCACGGCGTTCGGGCCGATGCTGCAGCCTTCGCCCTCGACTTCGGAATACTCCTGCAGGGTGGCCGAGGGAAGGGTGTCGCCGACTTTGATCATGTAGATGCTCCAGAAAAAGAAAAACGGCCCACATTGTGGGCCGTTTTCGAGTGGGCTGTCGGGAGCCGGGAGATCTGGACGCTTAGACCAGAACTGCCTTCTCGACCAGACGGGTCACGACCCAGTTCTTGGTCTTCGAGATCGGACGGCTTTCCGTGATCTCGATGGTGTCGCCCAGCTTGTACTCGCCCTTTTCGTCATGGGCGTGGTACTTGCTCGTCTTGGCCACGATCTTGCCGTAGAGCTCGTGCTTCACACGGCGCTCGACCAGCACGGTCACGGTCTTGGCACGCTTGTCGCTGACCACCTTGCCGATCAAGGTGCGCTTGAGGGATTTTTTAGGTTCCGTCATGTTCACTCCTTACTTGGCGGCGGGGGTTTCTTGCTGCTTCTGAGCAAGAATGGT
Organism: Variovorax sp. OK212; assembly: GCF_900112425.1. Classification (GTDB taxonomy): domain Bacteria; phylum Pseudomonadota; class Gammaproteobacteria; order Burkholderiales; family Burkholderiaceae_C; genus Variovorax. Next base: position 171,841 of record NZ_FOLP01000014.1, read on the forward strand.
CTTGGCGCGAGCGATGTCGCGACGCGTCACGCGCAGCGTCGAGGTGTTCGACAGCTGTTGCGTGGCCTTCTGCATGCGCAGACCGAAGTGGGCCTTCTGCAGGTCCTTGATTTCGGTTTCGAGGCCAGCGACATCCTTCGTGCGAAGGGTTGCGGCCTTGGTCACCTTGGCCGGAGCCGCGGTTTCTTTTTTCTTACGGGTTGCCATCAGTGTTCTCCTCTCAGGCGCCGAGCTGGCGAGCGACGAACGTCGTGCGCAGCGGAAGCTTGGCGGCGGCCAGGCGGAACGCTTCGCGAGCGAGTTCTTCGGGCACGCCGACGATCTCGAACACGATCTTGCCGGGCTGGATTTCAGCGACGTAGTACTCGGGGTTGCCCTTACCGTTACCCATCCGCACTTCAGCGGGCTTGGTAGAGATTGGCTTGTCCGGGAACACGCGGATCCAGATACGGCCACCGCGCTTCACGTGACGCGAAATCGCGCGACGAGCGGCTTCGATCTGGCGTGCCGTGAGGCGGCCGCGATCGGTGCATTTGAGACCGAAATCACCGAACGCAACCGAGTTACCCGTGGTTGCGACGCCGGTGTTGCGGCCCTTTTGTTCCTTGCGGAACTTTCTGCGTGCAGGTTGCAGCATGTTTTGTTACTCCGTGAGGGCCCCAGGCGCTTTCGCGCCCGGGAGCGACCGATTACTCGGTCTTGGCACCGTCCGCTGCTGCAGCGGGCGCGGCTTTGCGGACGCGCTTAACGGCGGGTTTCGAGTCTGCACCGGCACCGCCGGTTGCTTCTGCGGGCTTGTCGCTGCCATCGGCGGGAGCGGTGTTGCCACCGATCGGGCCACGGCCGCCGGCACGGGGGCCGGGACCACGACGGTCGCCACCCGGACGGTCGCCAGGGCGACCATCACGGCGGGGACCACGCGGACGACGTTCTTCTTCAGGACGCGGCGTTTCGACGGCCGGCAGGTCGTTACGACCCAGCGTGTCGCCCTTGTAGACCCAGACCTTGACGCCGATGACGCCGTACGTGGTCTTGGCTTCCGAGGTGCCGTAGTCGATGTCGGCGCGCAGGGTGTGAAGCGGCACGCGGCCTTCGCGGTACCACTCGGTACGCGCGATTTCGATGCCGTTCAGGCGGCCAGCCGACATGATCTTGATGCCCAGGGCACCCAGACGCATGGCGTTTTGCATGGCGCGCTTCATGGCGCGGCGGAACATGATCCGCTTTTCGAGCTGCTGCGTGATGCTGTCGGCGATCAGCTGCGCATCGATTTCGGGCTTGCGCACTTCTTCGATGTTGACCGCAACCGGCACGCCGAGCTGCTTGCCCAGTTCGCGCTTGAGGTTCTCGATGTCTTCGCCCTTCTTGCCGATCACGACGCCCGGACGTGCCGAGTAGATCGTGATGCGTGCGTTCTTGGCGGGACGTTCGATCATGACGCGCGAGACCGAAGCGTTCTTCAGCTTCTTCTTCAGGTATTCGCGAACCTTGATGTCTTCGGCCAGCATGCCCGCGAAATCGCGGTCGCTTGCGTACCAGCGGCTGGACCAGTTACGGGTAACCGCAAGGCGGAACCCGGTTGGGTGGATTTTCTGTCCCATATTTCTTCCAGGCCTTCTTAGTTGCCGACCGTCACGTACACATGGCACGTGGGCTTGCTGATGCGATTGCCGCGACCCTTGGCCCGAGCGGTGAAACGCTTGAGCGTTGCACCTTGCTCGACGTAGATGGTCTTGACCTTCAGCTCGTCGATGTCGGCACCGTCGTTGTGCTCGGCGTTGGCAATAGCCGACTCCAGCACCTTCTTGATGATCACAGCGGCCTTTTTCTGCGTGAACTGCAGAACGTTGAGCGCTTGATCGACCTTCTTGCCGCGGATCAGGTCCGCGACCAGACGGCCCTTGTCGACCGACAGGCGGACACCGCGGAGGACTGCACGTGTTTCAGACATGGTCGTTCCTTACTTCTTCTGGACTTTTTTGTCCGCGGGGTGCCCCTTGAACGTGCGCGTGAGCGCAAATTCGCCGAGCTTGTGGCCGACCATCTGGTCGGTGATGTACACGGGCACGTGTTGCTTGCCGTTGTGCACAGCGATGGTCAGACCGATGAATTCGGGCAGAACCATCGAGCGGCGCGACCAGGTCTTGATCGGCTTCTTGTCCTTGGTCGTCACGGCCTTGTCGGCCTTGGCCACGAGGTGGTGGTCGACGAAAGGACCCTTTTTGAGAGAGCGAGTCATTGGCTATCCCTTACTTCTTGCGACGCGACACGATGAAGACCTGCGTGCGCTTGTTGTTACGGGTGCGATAGCCCTTGGTCAGATTGCCCCATGGGTCGACAGGATGGCGGCCTTCGCCAGTCTTGCCTTCGCCGCCACCGTGCGGGTGGTCGACCGGGTTCATCACGACGCCGCGCACGGTCGGGCGAATGCCCTTCCAGCGCTTGGCGCCTGCCTTGCCGAGTTGGCGCAGGCTGTGCTCTTCGTTGGCCACTTCGCCGATGGTTGCACGGCATTCGATGTGGATGCGACGCACCTCACCCGAACGCATGCGGACCTGGGCGTAGACGCCTTCGCGAGCCAGCAGCGTGGCCGACGTGCCGGCCGAACGCGCGATCTGCGCGCCCTTGCCGGGTTGCAGTTCGATGCAGTGGATCGTCGAGCCGACCGGAATGTTGCGGATCGGCAGGGTGTTGCCGGCGCGGATCGGGGCTTCGGCGCCCGACATCAGCGTTGCACCGGCTTCAAGACCGCGCGGGGCGATGATGTAGCGGCGCTCGCCGTCGGCGTAGCAGACCAGAGCGATGTGGGCGGTGCGGTTCGGGTCGTACTCGATGCGTTCGACCTTGGCCGGGATGCCGTCCTTGTTGCGCACGAAGTCGACAACGCGGTAGTGGTGCTTGGAACCACCGCCACGGTGACGGATCGTGATGTGACCGTTGTTGTTACGGCCAGCCTTCTGGAACTGGGGTTCCAGCAGGGCTGCGTGAGGAGCACCCTTGTACAGGTGGTCACGCGAAATCTTCACCGCGCCGCGTTGGCCCGGCGAAGTGGGTTTCATCTTGATGACGGCCATGATTAAGCGCCTTCCCCGACGAGGTTGAGCTCTTGACCGGCCTTCAGCGTCACATAGGCCTTGCGAACGTTGTCGCGGCGGCCGATGGACTTGCCAAAGCGCTTGGTCTTGCCCTTGGTGTTGAGCACCGACACGCCCTGGACTTCGACCTTGAACATCAGTTCAACAGCGGCCTTGATCTCGGGCTTGGTGGCGTCTTGCAGCACCTTGAAAGTGACAGCGTTCGACTTTTCGCCGACCATCGTGGCCTTTTCGGACACGATCGGGGCGACCAGCACCGCCATCAGGCGGCCTTCTTCGAACGTACGTTCAGCGGCGGTAGGGTTCACGCGGCTCATGCGAACATCTCCTTGAGCTTGTCGACGGCACCCTTGGTGACCAGCACCTTCTTGTAGTGAACCAGCGACACCGGATCGGCGTAACGGGGTTCGACCACGAGGATGTTGACCAGATTGCGCGAGGCAAGGTACAGGTTTTCGTCGACTTCTTCGGCGATCACGAGCACGGACTCGAGATTCATCGCCTTGAAACGGGCTGCCAGCGGCTTCGTCTTGGGCGAATCCACGGTCAGCGAATCGACCACGGCCAGACGGCCTTCGCGAGCGAGCTGCGAGAAGATGGCGGCCATGCCGGCGCGGTACATCTTCTTGTTGATCTTCTGCGAGAAGTTTTCGTCAGGCATGTTCGGGAAAATCCGGCCACCCCCGCGCCACAGCGGCGAGGACGTCATACCGGCACGGGCGCGGCCCGTTCCCTTTTGCTTGAAAGGCTTCTTGGTCGAGTGCTTGACCTGCTCGCGGTCCTTCTGGGCGCGCGTGCCTTGGCGGGCATTGGCCTGGAATGCAACGACGATCTGGTGAACCAGGTCTTCGTTGTAGTCACGGCCGAACACGGTCTCGGGGGCGTCGTACTTCGACGCGGCCTGGCCTTGTTCGTTCAGGAGTTCGAGTTCCATTACTTCGCTCCTTCAGCCGCTTGCGGCTTGGCCTTGATGGCGGGACGCACGGTGACGAAGCCACCCTTCGAACCCGGAATCGCGCCCTTGATGAGCAGCAGTTGGCGCGCTTCGTCGATGCGGAACACGTCGAGGTTTTGCGTCGTGCGCGTGACGTCGCCGAGGTGGCCCGTCATGCGCTTGCCGGGGAACACGCGACCGGGGTCTTGTGCCATACCGATCGAGCCGGGAACGTTGTGCGAACGGCTGTTACCGTGCGACGCGCGTTGCGAGCTCATGTTGTGACGCTTGATCGTGCCAGCGAAGCCCTTGCCGATGGAAGTGCCTTGCACGTCCACCTTCTGGCCCACGGAGAAAACGCTGCCGGCCGTGATCACGCCGCCAGCCTTGTGCTGACCTGCGGTATCTGCGGTGACGCGGAATTCCTGGATGATTTCGCCTGCTTCGACACCCGCCTTGGCGAGGTGTCCGGCTTGGGGCTTGGTCACGCGCGATGCTTTGCGCGAACCGAACGTCACCTGCAGGGCGACGTAGCCATCGGTCTCTTGGGACTTGATCTGGGTCACACGGTTGTTGGACACATCCACCACCGTGACAGGAACTGCGTCCCCGTCATCGGTGAAGAGACGCATCATCCCCACCTTGCGGCCCAGCAACCCGAGGGAGTTGCTCAGACTCATATGTTTTCTCCAAAAATGGAAATCCTCTTCCGCCACTGCCACTTCAATTGGCAACAGCGTTTGCCAGATTTCTCCGGCTACGGAAGAAGGTTGATAAATCTCTGCCCACACAACACCCTTGCGGACGCAACAAGGGCAGAGCCAGCGATTATAGCCCGCGGTGCGGGCGCATTGCAAGTGCGGTTGTGGCGCCCGTTTCCGGGCGTTATTTCGGCTCTTTCGGCTCTTTCGGCTCTTTCGGCTCTTTCGGCTCTTTCGACTCTTTCGACTCTTTCGACTCTTTCGACTCTTTCGACTCTTTGAGCTCTCTGGGCTCCTTCGCGGGCGAAGAAATGATCTTTTCACCCTCGGAGGACGACTTCACCTCGCCCGCGCCCTTCATGCTCGGCGCGGTCGACCCGGTCTGCACCGGGATCGCGACGATGCTCATGGCGCCGTTCTGCGTGACGAAGACGTTCAGGTAGGCCAGGCCTTCCCGGTCGCTGGTCACCGTTGCGGTCATGCTCGTGCGCTGGCCTGCGGGCAGCGCCAGGGTGCCGGCGGTCGCCAGGGTCAGGCCGGCGTCGGTGCTCAGGCGCACGGTGGCGCCGGCCGGATCGGTGACGCCGTCGAATTGCAGGGTGATCGAGACCGGGCGTCCGATCTGCGCCACACCCGCCACGCTGAACTGGATGGTGACGCCGGAATCATTGGGCTTGCGCGCGGCGACCGTCAGGGGTGCCGCGTGCGAAGGCGCCGCATGTTTGCCGGCGCGAGGGGCGGGAACCCCGTCCGCAAAGGCGGGCGATGCCGCGAGCATCAGCCAGGCCGCGGCGGCAATCGCCGAACTGGAGCTGGAGCGCAGTTTCATGGCGGTCTCCCTACTGCTGTTGGATCGCAACGCCGAAACAGGTGTTGGCGGAGGAATTGTTGAGGTCGTTGATCACCAGGACGTGCTCACCGGCGGCCAGGTTGACCGAGCCGGTGTTGCTGCTCAAGAGCCCGCCACGGTAGATCGAGAAGCTGGGACTGGCGCCCGCGGGCGTGGAAATCGCGAACTGGTGGGGGCGGTTGGCCAGCGCCGTGAACCGCAGGTACGCAAAGCTGCCGAGTTTGTTGCCGTCGCGCGCCGGATCGGCCGCGTTCGTCACGCAGGCCTGGGTGACGGCACCGTTGGTCGAGGCCGTCTTGTACATCGGCAGCGCGGCCGCCACGCCCCCGTCGTTCGTTTCCTGCTGGCCGTAGGCATCGTTGTTGGCTGCGTTGATGACCTGCCCGGCCAGCAGTGTGGCCAGCGCCGAGGCACTGCCCGGCGCCACCACATTGAATGCCGCCGTGAACGGGTGGATCGACGTGACCGGCGCACCGCCGATGAACAGGGAGCTCGTCATGGCGTCGTGGATCGGCTTGAACCCGACCTGCTGGTTCAGGTTCCAGAAGACCGACTGGATCGAGGTTTCACGGAACCAGCCCGGATTGGACGCCGGGCCTTTCGACAGGTCGAGATTGCTGCCCTGCGACTGGCCGGGGCCGCCCGAGTCGACATAGTTGCCGCGCCCCAGCGCGATGCCGGACCAGGCGTTGCCCCAGCCTTCGGAGAAGGCCAGCCGGCGGTCGACGCGTTCGCCCGTGGTGTGCGCCCCGCCGGTGGAGTCGTCCCGGCTGAAGGAGGCCTGGTAGTAGTGGCCCCACTCGTGGGCGATCACGGGCGCGTCAAATTCGTCGGTGTCCACGTTCTCCTTGCCGAGCACGTAGATCTCGGCACCGGAGGTCCGGTCGATGAAGAAGGTGGTGCCGATCTGTCCCAGCGCCACGCTGCCGCCGGCGTTCGTGTTGTTCACGCTCCAGAACACCTTCAGCGACGGAAATGCAGTCGCCGGCGCCACGGACAGGACTTTCTGCATCGCGGTGTAGACCGTGTCCATCACGGCGAACGGGCCGGACACGCGCTCGCCGGTGTAGCTCGACCCGCCCCAGCCGCTGCCGGCGCGCACGTCGCGCGTGAGGGCCGCGGTTCCGGTCGAGAACGCCGACGACTGCATGGAATAGATGGCGCTGGAGCGTGTGTTGTCGCGCACCGTGACATCCCAGGTCGCGCCCGGTCCGGGACGGGTCAGCTGCGCGCGCACGCGAACGACGACGGTCGTGCCGCTGGGCACGCTCACGGCATAACCGCCGCTGTCGTCCGTCGAGGTTGCAACCAGCTGGTTGCCGCTGGCATCGAGCACTTCGACGTAGGCGCCGCGTACCGGCTTGACCGAGGTGTCGGCATACACGAGTGCGCCGCTGACATTGGGCACCGACTCGTAGGTGGCCGTGCCGCTCAAGGTGACGGGGGCCGCCGAGGGAATGGGCAACGGCAACAAGGGGATACCGCCGCCGCCCCCGCCTCCACCGCCGCCGCCGCAAGCGGCCAGCAAAGCCGCCGCCGCGATACACGCCACAAGTCCCGCCGCAAAAGAGAACTTCTGTCTCATAGCTTGTGCTGCCCTCGTTTCAGTCCCGGCCAATGCCGTGAAGAAGACCGGTGCGCGAGGATGCCACAGCTGCAAGCCAAAAATCACAAAGCCCGCCTGCATTTCTGCAGGCGGGCTTCGTTAATAAATCCGACGCGAGGTCGAATGAATTACTGCAGCTTGATCTCGACGTCCACGCCAGCCGGCAGGTCGAGCTTCATCAGCGCGTCCACGGTCTTGTCGGTCGGGTCGACGATGTCCATCAGGCGCTGGTGCGTGCGGATTTCCAGCTGGTCGCGCGACGTCTTGTTGACGTGCGGCGAACGCAGGATGTCGAAACGCTTCATGCGGGTCGGCAGGGGCACGGGGCCCTTGACGATCGCGCCGGTGCGCTTCGCGGTGTCCACGATTTCAGCGGCCGATTGGTCGATCAGCTTGTAGTCGAATGCCTTCAGGCGGATGCGGATTTTTTGCTTGGTTGCCATGGTGATTCCTTTGCGTCCGGCTTAGATGTCGAGGATCTTGGCCACGACGCCCGAACCCACGGTGCGGCCGCCTTCACGGATGGCGAAGCGCAGGCCTTCTTCCATCGCGATCGGG
>NZ_FOLP01000003.1 GCF_900112425.1 Variovorax sp. OK212
CCGATCTTCGGTGCAATCGATTCGATCGCCGCCCACAGCGACGGGTACTCCCCGCGGTGCTCCTGCACCATCCTCACCGCGCGCTCACGCACCTCGGGTGAGAACTTGTTCGACTTCTTCATGGCTCAATCCTCTCAGAGTGTTGAGCCTCCACAAAATCCGGGGCGATTCAAAACTGCACTGTAGCGCGTTACTACGCCGCCCTGAAGGCCAGAATTTGCGCCCCTTGGCGCAACTCGTCGAGATGATCGGCCCACAGCTGCATCATCTTGCGGCGCTTCACCACAAACTCTGCTCGGTCGTAGGCGGCGCCCAGCGGCCCGCTCTTGCCGTGCGCGAGTTGCGCCTCGATCACCTCGGGCTCGACGTCCATCTGCTCGACCATGATCGTGCGCGCCATCGCGCGGAAACCGTGCGCCGTCATCTCGGTGTTGTCGAAGCCCATGCGACGAAGCGCGGTGTTCACGGTGTTGTCGCTCATCGGCCGCTCGCCAGTCAACAGGCTTGGGAAGACGTACTGGCCATGGCCGGTGAGCGGCTTGAGGTCTTCCAAGACAGCAACGGCCTGCGTGGGCAGCGGCACCAAGTGCGGCCGGCCGTTCAGCTTGGCGGTCTTCGTGCGCTTCATGTCCGCTGCGGGAATCGTCCACACCGCCTTCTCGAGGTCGACATTCGCCCATCGCATTTGCCGGATGTTGCCGGGCCGCTGGAAGAGAAGAGCGGAGAGGTGCAGCGCCGCGCGCGTGGCAGGCTGGCCTGCGTAGGCGGCGATGGCGCGCATCAACTCGCCGGCCTTCACCGGCTCGAGCACTGCAGCCATGTGCTTGACCTGGACGGGCACCAGCGCGCCCTGCAGGTCCGGCGCTGGGTTGCTGGTGCACCGGCCTGTTGCTATGCCGTGGCGGAACACTTGGCCCGACCATTGGCGCAGCGTGTGCGCGGTCTCGTGCGCGCCGCGAGCCTCGATGCGGCGCAGCACCTGCAACAGCATCGGCGCCGTGATGATGGAAAGCGGCAGGCTGCCGAGCCACGGAAATGCATCCTTCTCCATGATCGAGATCCAGCGCGCCGCGTAGCGTGGGCTCCAGGCCGAGCTCTTGGTCTTGTGATACTCGCGCGCCACCGCCTCGAAGCTGGCGTTGGTGTCGACCTTCCGCTCGAGCTTTTCGAGTTGCCGGCGCTGCGCGGGGTCGATGCCCTGCTGCTGGATCTTGCGGGCATCGTCGCGGCCGGTGCGCGCGGCCTTGAGCGTCACCTCGGGGTAGCTGCCCAGCGACAGGCGCTTTTCCTTGCCTTCGAAGCGGTACTTCCAGAACCACCTCCGCGAGCCGCTGGGCTCGATCTGCAGGTAGAGCCCTCCGGAGTCGGAGAGGCGCAGCCGCAGCTTGTCGGCGGGGCAAATGGTCTTCCTGCAGGCGGTGTCGGTGAGCATGGGGGAACAAATTCGACGACGGAGGTAGAAACTGTACCCGTTCCCCCGGATGTTCCCCCAAATTTGATGAATCTCAGCGGTTCATCGTGGTTGCTCGTGGGGCCTAAATTCCGCCTCTACAGAGGGGAAATTGGGTGCTCGTGGCGCCTTGTGGGGCTTCGTGAAGCACTCAATTGGCCTGCCCGGAGGGGATCGAACCCCCGACAACCTGCTTAGAAGGCAGGTGCTCTATCCAACTGAGCTACGGGCAGATTTGCGGCCTGAGAGAAGCCTGAAGAATCAATGACTTAGACGTCATTCTTTCCAGGCTGGCCGCGGCGAATTCTACCCAGTTCCTCATTGGCCTCGCGCCTGTGAGCTCGGGCTGCGGCGGCTCCCGCTCCCGGTGAATGGCCTCAGCAAGCACGGTGCGCCGAGGCCGGATTCCGGCAGGTGTTCTGTCAACGGTTGCAGGCTGCTGGCGCATTCGATATGATGCATATCATGCGAAAAGAGAAGACCAACGCCAGGGCCGCCGCGAAAGATGCCACGCACGAGCGCATCGTGTCCGTGGCCGCCCGCGCGATCCGTCGCAGTGGCTACGACGGCACGGGCGTCGCGGACATCATGAAGGAGGCCGGCCTGACGCACGGCGCCTTCTATGCCCACTTTGCCTCGCGCGAGGCCATGCTGGCCGAAGCTGCGGGCAGGGCGTGCGCGGAGTCCGCTTCCGCGGCCGCGCAGGTCGTGGCCACCACGCCCACCGACAAGGCGCTGGCATCCATGCTGGGCGCCTATCTCTCCAAGGAGCATCTGGAGCACATCGACGTGGGGTGCCCATTGGCCGCGCTGGGCTGCGAAACCTCGCGCCAGGTGCCTGAAGTGCGCCGGGTGACCACGCTGCACATCAAGGAAATGATCGACCTCATGGCTCGCCAGTTGCCGGACTGGGGACAACCGGGCGCCCATGAACGGGCGCTCGTGACCATCTCGACAATGGTGGGCGCCTTGCTGCTGGCGCGCGCAGTCGACGAGCCTGCGCTGTCCGACGCCTTGCGCCAGGCCGCGCTCAAGCACCTGAGCCCCACGGGCAGCTGAATCCGCCGATGGACGCAGCTGCCCATTTTTTCGCCTCCACATATGACGAACATCATGCGAAATGAAGAGATCGACAACACCTGGCGTGCCGGGAACAAGGAAGAACGATGAAGGCATTCGTGCTGGAGCGCTATGGAAAAAAGCGCGCATTGCGATCGACGGACATGCCGACGCCGGAACTGCGCGACGACGAGGTCCTGGTCGAGGTGCATGCCGCGGGCGTGAACCTGCTGGACGCCAAGATCCGTGACGGCGAGTTCAAGCTGATCCTGCCTTATCGGCTGCCGCTGGTGCTGGGGCACGACGTGGCTGGCGTCGTGGTGCAGGTGGGCCGGCGCGTGCAGCAGTTCAGGCTGGGCGACGAGGTGTTCGCGCGGCAGGACGACTTCCGCATCGGCACCTTCGCCGAGTTCGTCGCGGTCAAGGAGGCGTCGCTGGCGCTCAAGCCCAAGGGCCTCAAGATGGCCGAAGCCGCGTCGATCCCCCTGGTGGGCCTGACGGCTTGGCAGGCACTGGTCGAGAACGCGAAGCTGAAGAAGGGGCAGAAGGTCTTCATCCAGGCGGGCTCGGGCGGCGTGGGCACCTTTGCCATTCAGCTGGCCAAGCACCTGGGCGCCACCGTCGCCACGACGACGAGCACGGCCAATGTCGAACTGGTGAAGAGCCTGGGTGCGGACGTGGTCATCGACTACAAGACGCAGGACTTCGAGGCGCTCTTGCGCGACTACGACGTGGTCCTGAACAGCCAGGACGGCACGACGCTCGAGAAATCGCTGCGTGTGCTCAAGCCCGGCGGAAAGCTGATTTCCATCTCCGGGCCACCGGACCCCGACTTCGGCAAGGAAATCGCAGCCCCCGGGTTCGTGAAGCTGGTCATGCGCCTGCTGAGCCTGGGCGTCAGGCGAAGGGCGAAGGCCCGGAGCGTCGACTACGCCTTCCTGTTCATGAGGGCGAACGGCGCGCAACTGCGAGAGATTGCACGGCTCATCGATGCCGGCGCCATCCGCCCCGTGATCGACCGGATCTTTCCGTTTGCCGCCACCAACGAGGCCCTGGCCTATGTCGAGGCCGGCCGTGCGAAGGGGAAGGTCGTCGTGCAGGTCAAGTGAACCCGATTCCTCAGCCGCCAACCCGCGAACCCCATCAACCCACCCATCCGTTTTTTTGGAGCCTCTCATGAAGATTGAAAACGCCGTCGCCCTCGTCACCGGGGCCAATCGCGGCATCGGCCTGGCTTTTGCGCGCGAACTGCTCGCCCGAGGCGCCCGCAAGGTCTACGCCGGCGCACGCGACCCCGTCACCGTCACGCAGGCCGGGGTGACGCCCCTGCGGCTCGACGTCAACCAGCCTGAAGACGTGGCCGCTGCCGCAGCGCAAGCGCCGGACGTCACGCTGGTGATCAACAACGCCGGCATCGCCCAGCCCGGCGGCTTTCTTGCAGCGGACAGCGAAGACGTCGCCCGGCGCATTTTCGAAACCAACTTCTTCGCCGTGCTGCGCATGAGCAAGGCCTTCGCGCCGATCCTCAAAGCCAACAATGGCGGCGCGCTGCTCAACGTGCTGTCGGTCGCCTCATGGGTGAATGGCGGCGAGCTGGCCGCGTACTCGGCCAGCAAGTCGGCTGCCTGGTCGCTCACCAACGCGCTGCGCAACGAGCTCGCGGCGCAGAAGACGCAGGTGCTGGGGTTGCACATGGCCTATGTGGATACCGACCTGACGCGCGGGTTCGAGGTGCCGAAGTCCAGCCCCGAGGAAATCGTCCGGCGCGCGCTCGACGGCCTCGAATCGGGCCTCGACGAGGTGCTGGCCGATGCGCTCACGCTGCAGGTCAAGCAAGGAATGACGGCGGCACGGCCGAGCTATCTGCCGCAGCTGGCCTGAGCCGGCTCCGGCCAGTTGCCAGCGATCCGCTTCTTTCGTCTCTTCCAGGAATGACCATGCTCTTCGAACCTCTCGCCACGCCTGCGTTTCAACTTGCCAACCGCGCCGTGATGGCGCCCATGACGCGCAGCCGCGCCGTCGATGCCAACACGCCCAACGACCTGATGGCCGAGTACTACGGCCAGCGTGCAACCGCCGGGCTGATCGTCACCGAAGGCACTTCGCCGTCGCCCAACGGCCTGGGTTACGCACGCATCCCCGGGCTCTTCAACGACGCGCAGGTGCGCGGCTGGAAAGCAGTCACCGGCGCGGTCCATGCCAAGGGCGGCAAGATCTTCGTGCAGCTCATGCACACTGGCCGCGTGAGCCACGCGGCCAACCTGCCGGTGGGGGCGGAGGTGATCGGGCCGACGGCCGATGTCTGCCCCGGCGAGATGTACACCGACACGCAGGGCATGCAGCCGCACAGCACGCCGCGCGCGATGACGGCCGCCGACATTGCCCACGCCGTGGGCGAGTACGCGAAGTCGGCGCAACTCGCCATCGAGGCGGGATTCGACGGTGTCGAGCTGCATGCCGCGAACGGCTACCTGATCGAGCAGTTCCTGAACGCCAATGTGAACCAGCGCACCGATGCCTACGGCGGCGGCATTGAAGGCCGCAACCGTTTCGCGCTCGAGGTGGCCCGCGCCACCGCCGACGTCATCGGTGCCGATCGCGTCGGCGTGCGGCTGTCGCCTCATGGCGTGTTCAACAGCTCGGGCGCCTTTCCCGATGTCGAATCGCAGTACCTGGCGCTCGTGCAGGCGCTGTCGGCGCTTGGCCTGCGGTACGTGCACCTGCTGGACCATTCGGCCATGGGCGCTCCGCCCGTGCCTGGCGAGTTGAAGTCCCGGCTTCGCGCTGCGTTCAAGGGCCTGTTCATCCTGGCCGGAGGCTTCGATCGCGCCAGTGCCGATGCAGCGCTCAAGGCCGGCCAGGCGGATCTCATCGCCTTTGCGCGCCCGTTCCTCGCCAATCCCGACCTGGTGGAGCGCATGCGGACCGATGCGGCGCTGAACGCCTTGGACATGGCGACGTTCTATACGCCGGGTGCCAAGGGCTACACCGACTATCCGGCCCTCGCGGGCTGATCGAGATACCTCGAAGGCCGAACACCATGAGTGCGACGCAAAGGCCGAACGTGACCTGGAAGGACGTTCCGACGCGGACGCTCACCGCGGGCGGCGTGGAGTTCGCCTACCGCGAACTCGGAACGCAGAACACGGGCACGCCGGTGATCTTTCTCATCCACCTGGCGGCCGTCCTGGACAACTGGGACCCGCGGGTTGTCGACGGCTTCGCGGCAAAGCATCGCGTCGTCACCTTCGACAACCGGGGCGTCGGCGCGTCCAGCGGCAAGCCGGCGTCGTCGATCGAGGAGATGGCCCGGGACGCCATCACCTTCATCGAGGCCATGGGGTTCGAACAGGTCGACCTGTTCGGCTTTTCGATGGGCGGGATGATTGCGCAGGAAATTGTCTTGATGGCACCGCAACTCGTGCGCCGGATGATCGTCACGGGGACAGGTCCCGCGGGCGGCGAAGGCATCGGCAAGGTGGCGCGGGTGACGTACCTCGACATGGTCCGGGGTTTGCTCACCCGCCAGGATCCGAAGCAGTTTCTGTTTTTCACCAGGACGCCCGCCGGCATTCAAGCGGGAAAAGCGTTTCTGCTGCGCTTGAAGGAACGCTCAGGAAATCGCGACAAGGAGATCACGGTGACCGCGCTGCAGGCGCAGCTGAAAGCGCTGCGCCGGTGGGGCGGGAAGAAACCGATGGATCTGTCGGGGGTTCGGCACCCGGTTCTCGTTGCCAACGGCGACAGCGATCGGATGGTTCCGAGTCAGAACACGCGGGATCTGGCGCTGCGGCTTCCGAACAGCGAACTTGTCATCTATCCCGACTCCGGGCACGGCGCGGTGTTCCAGTTTCACACCGACTTCGTGAGCAGGGCGCTCGCATTTCTCGCCTGACTGCGCGGGGCAGGGCCACAAAGCAAAACGGTGACAGCAACCTGAGTTGCTGTCACCGTTCACATTTTTTGGTCGGGGCGAAAGGATTCGAACCTTCGACCCTCTGGTCCCAAACCAGATGCGCTACCAGGCTGCGCTACACCCCGACAAGCCTTCTATTCTAGCCCGGATATTGGCCGGTTCCAGAATTTCTCTTCAACGCTTCACATACTGCGTCTTGCCGAAGAGAACTTCGCGCTCCTTGTCGCCGGTGAGGGGCTGGCGCAGGTCGGCCAGCACCTTCACGCCGCGCTGCACCGCGGGGCGGGCGGCGACGCCGTCGAACCAGGCCTTCAGGTGCGGGAAGTCGGTGAGGGTGATGCCCTGGTTCTCCCAGCTGCGCAGCCACGGGAAGATGGCGATGTCGGCAATCGAATAGGTCTTGCCGGCAATGAACTTGTTCTTCGACAGCTGCCTGTCGATCACGCCGTACAGACGCTTGGCTTCGTTGCTGTAGCGGTCGATGGCATAGGCGATCTTCTCGGGCGCGTACAGGCGGAAGTGGTGCGCCTGGCCCAGCATGGGGCCGACGCCGCCCATCTGGAACATGAGCCACTGCAGCACGTCGTAGCGCTCGCGGTCGCCGGTGGGCAGAAACTTGCCGGTCTTGCCCGCCAAGTACACGAGGATGGCGCCGGACTCGAACAGCGAGATGGGCTTGCCGTCCGGACCGTCGGGGTCGGTGATGGCGGGGATCTTGTTGTTCGGGCTGATCTGCAAGAACTCGGGCGCGAACTGGTCGCCCTTGCCGATGTTCACCGGGTGCGCGTGGTACGGCAGGCCGCACTCCTCGAGCATGACGTGAACCTTGTGGCCGTTGGGCGTGGGCCAGGAATAGACCTCGATGGGCGATGCAGCAGGCATGTCTCGGACTCCGGTGAATGTGATGCGCGTGGACGCGTGTGACGGGAGCCCGGCAGCATATACGCGGCCTCCGCAACGCGTGCAGGCGCGGGAATTCAGCCGACCTGGCGTTGGTGCGCGTTGCACCACATCCAGTCTTCGCCGGGCTCGCGCGACTGGATGACAGGATGGTTTTCGGCGCGTGAATGCTTCGTGGCATGCCGGTTCAGCGACGAATCGCAGCAGCCGACGTGGCCGCAGTGCACGCACAGGCGAAGGTGGACCCAGGTGTCGCCGGTCTTCAGGCACTCTTCGCAGCCGCGCAGGGTGTGGGGTTGCGCAATGTCGGCTGGCACGTGGTCGCAAGGTTTGATTTGCAAGTGAAAGCTCCTCGGTCTTTGTGTTGTGTGTGTGTCGTGTTGCTGTGTTCGGCGGTGTGCTGTGCCGTGCCGCGGCGTCACGCCACGGCGGTCGACTGCGACAGGTGCTGGTGAATGAGCGCAACGGCCGCGGCGCCTTCGCCGATGGCGCCGCCCACGCGCTTGACGGAGCCCGAGCGCACGTCGCCCACGGCAAACACGCCCGACACGCTGGACTCGAGCTGCGTGGCCGGCCGCGCCGGAAAGCCGCTGCTCGCGGCGCTGCCGGTGAGCACGAAGCCGTTCTTGTCGACGCCCACGCCGCAGCCTTCGAGCCACGAGGTTTCGGGCTCGGCACCGACGAACAGGAAGATGTTGCGCGCCGGGCAGTCATGTTCGGCGCCGGTGGTGTGACAGCGCCATGTCGCGCCGGTCAGGCCTTCGTCGGAGCCGCCGTGCAGGCGCACGAGCTCCGTGTACGGCTGCAGCGAGATGTTGGGCGTGGCCTCGATGCGGTCGATGAGGTAGCGCGACATGCTGGCCGCCAGCGACGGCCCGCGCACCAGCACGTTGACCTTGGCCGCATGGCGCGACAGGAACACGGCGGCCTGGCCGGCCGAGTTGCCGCCGCCGACCAGCGCCACCTCTTGCTGCGAGCAGATCTTGGCTTCGATGGCCGAGGCCCAGTACCAGACGCCGCGGCCTTCGAACTCGGCAAGGCGCGGCACGTTCGGGCGGCGGTAGCGCGCGCCGCTGGCAATGACGACGGTGCGCGCGTTGATGGTGCGGCCGTCGGCCAGCGCAATGCGCAGGCAGTCGAGTGCGTTGTTGCGCGAGCAGTCGAGCGACGTCACCTTGGCCGGAATGAGCATCTCCACGCCGAACTTCTGCGCCTGCACGAAGGCCCGGCCCGCCAGCGCCTGGCCCGAGATGCCGGTGGGAAAACCCAGGTAGTTCTCGATGCGCGCGCTGGCGCCGGCCTGGCCGCCGAAGGCGCGGCAGTCGAGCACGATGACGCGCAGGCCCTCGGAAGCCGCATACACGGCGGTGGCGAGCCCGGCCGGCCCGGCCCCGACCACGGCCACGTCGAACAGCTCGTCGCGCTCGGCGGTGTCGACCATGCCCAGGCAGCGCGCGAGCGCGTCGTCGCCGGGGTTGACGAGCACGGAGCCGTCGGGGCACACGGCCAGCAGCTTGCTGGCGCCGTATTGCGCGAGGAGGGCGGCGGCGTCGGGGTCGTGCTCGGCGTCGACCAGGTGATAGGGATAGCCGTTGCGGCGAAGAAAGTTCTCCAGCCGTGCCATGTCGGGCGACTGCGGCGCGCCGATGAGCACCGGCCCGCTGGCGCCGGACTCGATGAGCGCCACGCGCCGCAGGATGAGTGCGCGGGTGATGCGCTCGCCCAGGTCGGCCTCGGCCACCAGCAGGGCGCGCAGTTGCGCGGGCGAGACAAGCAGGGCTTCGACGTCTTCGTCGGCATGGCCGTCGACCAGTGCCGGGCGGCCGCTCAACTGGCCGACTTCGGCCAGGAATTCGCCCGGCCCCTGCCGCACGATGGGCACGACGTGGCCAAGGCCGTCGCGCTGTGTCACGGCCACCACACCCTTGAGCAGCACGAACATGCCGGGGGCGGTTTCGCCGGCGGTGAAGAGCCGGCTGCCGCGCGCGAACTGCTGCACGCTGCCGAAGCGCGCAATGCGCGCAATCTCGGTGTCACTGAGAACGGGGAAAGTCTGGTGAAGGCGGCTGGTGTCGGTGCCGTTTGCGTCGAGGGCCATGTCTGAAAACTCCATGTCGCGAATCCATCGCATTAAACGACGAACCTGGTGCCCGAGCGGCGCGCATGCAATGCCAGAGCGGGTTTGCCGGGGTTTTGACGCCCTGTAACACCGTCATGCACCTGCAATCTTCCTGACATGCACGCTTCATGGCAGGTGCGGAGACTCCCTCGGCAGAAAGGGTTCCCCATGAAAGAACTGCCCAACCCGACGTTTCCGCTTTCGCAGATCGGGCTGCGCGCGGCCTTGTGGCCCGCTCCCGCAACCGGCGTTTCGACGGTTGCCCAGCCATCGATGCCTTCGGTTTCCTCGGTTGTCTCCATCCCGGCCCCGGCCCCGGCCGCCATCCTGCCGCCGGCCGTCGAATCCAGGCAAGGCATCACGGTGGGCTGGGCCCGCCACCTCGACGACGTGCGCGCCGCCCAGCGCCTTCGCTACGACGTGTTCGTCGGTGAAATGGGCGCCCGCGTGTCCTCGCCGCTGGCCGGCCACGACATCGACCTGTTCGACGATTTCTGCGAGCACCTGCTGGTGCGCGACGAACTGACCCAGCAAGTCATCGGCACCTACCGCGTGCTGACGCCGGCCCAGGCCCGCCGCGTGGGCAGCACCTACAGCGACACCGAATTCGACCTGACCCGCCTGCGCGACCTGCGCGAGCGCATGGTCGAGCTGGGCCGCAGCTGCGTGCACCACGAGCACCGCCAGGGCGGGGTGATCCTCGCGCTGTGGGGTGCGCTGGCCGGTTTCATGCACCGCAACAAGCTGGACACGATGATCGGCTGCGCCAGCATCCCGATGTCGCACAACGGCGTGACCAACGGTGACGCGGCGGCCAGCATCTGGCGCCAGGTGTCGGCCAAGCACATGGCCCCGATTCAATATCAGGTGCAGCCGCGCCTGCCGCTGCCGGTCGAACGGCTGGACAGCACGCTCGACGTGGAGCCGCCGGCGCTCATCAAGGGTTACCTGCGCCTGGGCGCCAAGGTGCTGGGCGCACCGGCCTGGGACCCGGACTTCAACGCCGCCGACCTGCCGATGCTGATGCGCATCGACGACTTGCCGGCGCGCTACCGCAAGCACTTCCTGGGCGCATGAAAGCAGCGGCCGTCCTGTCACAAACAGGGGCGGCCGCTCCGTCACACCCCGCAGCGGCCGCCTCGCCGCACAGCGGGCCGCCCGCCTTGTCTCCAGGCATGATGGAGCCGCACAAGGCCCACGCAACGGGGCTTTTGAAGGCGTCACGGGAATGTCATGAGAACGTCACAAACGACGTCGACACTGTCATATTTCCGCCTACGTGTGCTCCCGTGCCGCTTGCTCCAGAATCAGTCCCCATGCCAATCGCCTCCGCAGACCGGTTGCCCGCCGTCGCGGCGCCCACGTTCACGCTGCTCGACCGCGACCACAGCATCCTGTCGTTCAATGAACGGGTGCTCGACTGGGCCCATCGCCCCGAGGTGCCGCTGATCGAGCGGCTGCGCTACCTTTGCATCGTGTCTTCCAACCTCGACGAGTTCTTCGAGGTTCGCGCCGCGCCACACCTGATCGCGGGCAGCGCCGGCGACCACAAGGGCACCTACACGGTCGAGTCGTTCGAGCGGCTGGCCGAGGCGGCCCACAAGCTCGTGGCGCGCCAGTACGCGCTGTACAACGACGAGCTGATGCCGACCTTTGCCACGCACGGCATCCACATCATTTCGCACGGCGAGCGCAACCCGGCGCAGCGCAAGTGGGTCAGCGAATATTTCGAGCGCGAAGTGCGCCCGCTGCTGATTCCGGTCGGCCTCGACCCGGCGCACCCGTTCCCGCAGGTGGCCAACAAGTCGCTGAACTTCATCGTGCGCCTGGGCGGCAAGGACGCCTTCGGCCGCGAGAACCCGATCCAGATCGTCAAGGTGCCGCGCGTGCTGCCGCGCCTGATCCGCATGCCGGCCAAGGTGTCGGACGGCAAGACGCTGTTCGTGGCGCTGTCGAGCGTGGTGCGCGCGCACCTGGCGAGCATGTTCGTCGGGCGCGAGGTGGGCGATTTCTCGCAGTTCCGCGTCACGCGGCATTCCGACCTGGCGGTGGACGAGGAAGACGTGAAGAACCTGCGCACCGCCTTGCGCCAGGGCCTGCAGCACCGCCACTACGGCCAGGCCGTGCGGCTGGAGGTGTCGGCGAGCTGCGCCGAGTCGCTCGCGAGCTTCCTGCTGGCGCAGTTCAACCTGCCGCCCGAGGCGCTGTACCGCGTGCACGGGCCGGTGAACCTGGCCCGCCTCACGCAGTTGGCCGACCTGCTCGAAGAGCCGCAGCTGCGCTTTCCGCCGTACCCGGCCTCTTACCCGGTCACGCTGTCGCCCTCGCAGTCGTTCTTCGAGCGGCTGCAGCGCGGCGACGTGCTGATTCACCAGCCCTTCGAGAGCTTCGAGGGCGTGCTCGCGTTCCTGCGCGAAGCGGTCCTCGACCCGCAGGTGCTGGCCATCAAGCAGACCATCTACCGCACGGGCGCCGATTCGGAGCTGATGGACCTGCTGCGCGAAGCCGTGCGCCGCGGAAAGGAAGTGACGGTGGTGGTGGAGTTGAAGGCACGCTTCGACGAAGAGGCCAACATCAACTGGGCCGAAATGCTCGAGTCGATCGGCGCGCAGGTGGTGTACGGCGTGGTCGGCCTGAAGACGCACGCCAAGATGCTGCTGGTGACGCGCCGCGAGGGCAAGCAGATGCGCCGTTACGGCCATCTCTCCACCGGCAACTACAACCCGCGCACGGCGCGGCTGTACACGGACATCAGCCACCTCACGGCCGACCCGCTGCTGACCGCAGACATGGAAGCGGTGTTCGTGCACCTGGCCAGCCAGAGCCGGCTGCCCAAGCTCAACCGCATGTGGCTGGCACCGTTCGACCTGCACAAGAACATCGTGGCGCAGATCGATGCGCTGGGCCTGGCCGCTGCAGCGGGGCAGACCACGCGCATCGTCGCCAAGATGAACGCGCTGACCGACGAGGAAATCATCGGCGCACTGATCCGTGCCGGGCAGAAGGGCGTGAAGATCGACCTGATCGTGCGCGGCGCCTGCACGCTGCCCGCGCAGGTGCCGGGGCTGACCGACAACATCCGCGTGCGCTCGGTGATCGGGCGCTTCCTGGAGCACTCGCGGGTCTTCTATTTCCGCAACGGCGAGGACGAGTCGCTGTACCTGTCGAGCGCCGACTGGATGAACCGCAACATGATGCGGCGCATCGAGCTGGCCTGGCCGGTGACCGACCCCGGCCTGCGCCAGCGCCTGATCGACGAATGCCTGGTGGCCTACCTGCACGACGGACGCGACGCCTGGGACTTGGGCGCCGACGGCATCTACACGCGCATCGACCACGACACGCACCCGGGCGAGGAGGGCGCGTCGCGCGCCATCGAGGCCCACGGTGCGCAGGCCGCGCTCATGAACCGCTACGCATCAAGAGGGCATCTCAGAGATGCATCCAGCAACTGACGACCGAAAGACGATGACCATGGACTTGATCTTCTGGCGCCACGCCGAAGCCGAGGACTGGACCGAGGGTTGCGACGACATGCAGCGCTCGCTCACCGCACGCGGCGAAAAACAGGCCAAGCGGATGGCCAGCTGGCTCGACCGGCAATTGCCCGACGGTACGCGCATCATCTGCAGCCCCGCGCGGCGCTGCGAGCAGACGGCCCTGGCGCTGGGCCGCAAGTACAAGCTGCGCTCCGAGCTGGCACCCGAAACCACGGCCGAAGCCATGCTCGGCGCGGCCGGCTGGCCCAACGGCAAGTCGGTGGTGCTGATGATCGGCCACCAGCCGTCGGTGGGGCAGGCGATTTCGCTGCTGCTGGGCCTCAAGCAGGACAGCTGCCCGGTGCGCAAGGGCGCGCTGTGGTGGATCCGCACGCGCGAGCGCGACGGCGACGTGCAGACCGTCGTGGTGACGGTGCAGTCGCCGGAGCTGCTCTGACGCTTTCGGTCTTGGTTTTTGGGGTTTTAGGGGGCGAGCGGCTCAGCAGCCGCTGAGTTCCACGCGCCAGTTGCTGGTCTTCTGCCAGGCCAGCACTTCCTCGCGCAGCAGGTGCGCGGATTGCGGATAGGCATCGGCCCAGTCCGGCGCGCAGGCAATCGTGAAGGCCCGCACGCCCAGTGCCGCGACATGCAGCGCCTGCGGATCGGGGTCGCGTCGCGCATGGCACAGGATGATGGCGAGCCGCAGCGACAGCAGCTGCATGACGAAGGTTTCGTCGTCCAGCGCCAATTCGAGCTTGCGCAGCTTGCCGCGCTGGCCCAGCACCAGCTGGCCGAGCGCATGCATCTCGTTCACCGCGAAGCCCGGAGCGTCGGTGTTGTCGAGGATGTAGGCGCCATGCTTGTGATAGTCGCTGTGCGAAATCTGCGTGCCTATTTCATGCAGCTGCGCGGCCCAGCCCAGCTTGCGCAGCGCGCGGCCGGCGCGGCTCGACGTGCTGCCGCCACGCGCGGCCGGCGAGAGCTGCACGAACAACGCGGCGGCGATGTCGCCCACGCGCTTGGCCTGCGCCGTGTCCACGGCGAAGCGGTTGGCCAGCCGCGCGACCGTGGCGGTGCGCATGTCGGCCACGCTCTCGTCGCGTTCCAGCAGTTCGTAGAGCACACCGTGGCGCAGCGCGCCCTGGGCAACCTTCATTTCCTCGATGCCGAGCAGCTCGAACACCGCGCGCAGCACGCTCACGCCGCCGCCGATGACGGCCTTGCGGTCTTCGCGCATGCCGTCGATGCGCAGCTTGTCGGCGCTGCCGGCCTTCAGCAGCCGGTCGAGCAGCCAGTCGAGGCCTTCGCGCGTGACCATGCCGGGCTCGGCGCCCGAGGCGGCCAGCACGTCGCCGACCGCGCCGATGGTGCCGGAGGCGCCGTACGCCACGTCCCACTGGTCGCGGGTGTAGCTGGCAAGCGCGTCGTCGAGCACGGCCTTGGCCGCCACCTCGGCGGCGCGGAAGGCGGCGGGGGTGAACAGGCCTTCGCTGAAATGCTTCATCGACCAGGCGACGCTGCCCACGCGGTACGACTCCATGCGGTCGGCCACCAGCGCCTGGCCGATGATCATTTCGGTGGAACGCCCGCCGATGTCGACCACCAGCCGCCGTTCGGAGTCGGATGCGTCGGTGTGCGGCAGCATGTGCGCCACGCCCTGGTAGATAAGGCGGGCTTCTTCCCGGCCCGGGATCACGTCGATGCCGAAGCCCAGGATGGTGCGCGCGCGCAACAGGAACTCTTCGCGGTTGCGCGCTTCGCGCAGCGTTTGCGTGGCCACGGCACGCACCTGCGAGCGCTTGAAGCCGGCCAGCCGCTCGCCGAAACGGGCGAGGGCGTCCCAGCCGCGCTGCATGGCCTCGGTGGTCAGGTTGCGGGCGCTGTCCAGGCCGTTGCCCTGGCGCACGGTTTCCTTGAGGTATTCGGTGCGGTGGATCTGGCCGTGGTCGACCTGGCCGATTTCGAGCCGGAAGCTGTTCGAGCCGAGGTCGACTGCTGCGAGGCGGGTGCCGTTTTGCATGTAATTCCGAAGAAGAAGCGGGGTTGTCTTTGTTGTGTTTGATCGTAGCGCCAGGACCGGCCCGTGATGGACCGTGATCGGCCCTGATCGGCTGTATCCGGGCGCGCCGCCTCCCCAATCGCGCAGTGGCGAGGGTCGCAAGGCTAGGCGCGGCGCATGACGGTTATGTGACAGCGTCACATGAAGCACCGAGCAAAGAAAGGCATTTTCCCTCGACAGAGGGGTGTCACACCGATGTCACAGAAGCTTTTTAGAGTCCGTGCCAAGCCCGAAAGGGACTACTTCTTACCTCTAAAAGGAAGCTTCATGAAAACGACGTTCAAATTTGCAACAGCCGGCCTGCTGGCCGCGATGTTCACCATTCCCGCCTTCGCACAAGACGTGACCGGCGCTGGCGCCAGCTTCCCGGCACCGCTGTACGCCAAGTGGGCTTCGGACTTCAACAAGGCCACAGGCGTCAAGATCAACTACCAGTCGGTCGGTTCGGGCGCCGGCATCAAGCAGATCGAAGCCAAGACCGTCGATTTCGGCGCTTCGGACGCTCCCCTGAAGGACGACGAACTGCAAGCCAAGGGCCTGATGCAGTTCCCCACCGTCATCGGCGGCGTGATCCCCGTGGTGAACATCACCGGCATCAAGCCCGGCGAACTGAAGCTCAACGGCCAGGTCCTGGGCGACATCTACCTGGGCAAGATCACCAAGTGGAACGACCCCGCCATCAAGGCCCTGAACGGTTCGCTGAACCTGCCTGACGCTGCCATCGCCCCGGTTCGCCGCGCCGACGGTTCGGGCACCAGCTTCCTGTTCACCAACTACCTGAGCAAGGTCAACGCCGAGTGGAAGAGCAAGGTCGGCGAAGGCACGGCCGTGAACTGGCCCACCGGTGCGGGTGGCAAGGGCAATGAAGGCGTCGCCGCTTTCGTGAACCGCCTGCCCAACTCGATCGGCTACGTCGAATACGCCTACGTCAAGCAGAACAAGATGACGTACGCCCAGATGCAGAACGCCGCCGGCACCTTCGTGTCGCCCGACGATTCGGCCTTCAAGGCTGCCGCTTCCGGCGCCGACTGGAGCAAGACGTTCTACCAGGTGCTGACCAACCAGGCCGACAAGGGCGCATGGCCCATCACCGGCGCGACCTTCATCCTGATGCACAAGGTGCAGGACAAGCCCGCCAACGCGACCACCGTGCTGAAGTTCTTCGACTGGGCCTACAAGAGCGGCGACAAGACGGCTGACGACCTCGACTACGTGCCGATGCCTGACGCCGTGAAGGCCACCATTGCCAAGGCATGGGGCGATGTGAAGGACGCGTCGGGCAAGGCCGTCGCGTTCAAGTAAATCCAACCTTCAGTCCAGAACGGCGCGACCATGAGCATTCCTTCGCTCAAGGACGCGCCGCTTTCGTCTTTGCCGGAGCGACCTGTGTCATCCACCTTTCCCGCTGCAGCCACCTCCCTCGACCTCTCGGCCGAGCGCGGTCGCGCCACTGCCTCTCCGCCGCCTGCAAAGGCTCCCCGCTCCGGCCCCATGGCCGACCGCCTGTTCGGCTGGGCCGCCAAGGGCGCCGCGCTGCTGACGCTGGCGATGCTCATCGGCATCCTGCTGTCGCTCATCGCAGGTGCCTGGCCCGCCATTTCGAAGTACGGCCTGAGCTTCCTCACCAGCAGCGTGTGGGACCCCGTCAAGGAAGAGTACGGCGGCCTGGTCATGATCTACGGCACGCTGGCCACCTCGTTCATCGCACTGGTGATCGCCGTGCCGGTGAGCTTCGGCATCGCGCTTTTCCTTACCGAACTTTCGCCCAACTGGCTCAAGCGCCCGTTGGGTACCGCCATTGAACTGCTGGCGGCCGTGCCCTCCATCGTGTACGGCATGTGGGGCCTGCTGGTGTTCGGCCCGATCCTGTCGGCCTGGGTGCAGCAGCCGCTGCAGAAGCTGCTGGGCGGCATCCCGTACCTCGGCGCGCTGGTCTCCGGCCCGCCGGTGGGCATCGGCATCCTGTCGGCCGGCATCATCCTGGCGATCATGATCATTCCGTTCATCGCCTCGGTGATGCGCGACGTGTTCGAAGTGACGCCGCCGCTGTTGAAGGAATCGGCCTACGGTCTGGGCTCGACCACCTGGGAAGTCGTCTCCAAGGTGGTGCTGCCGTACACCAAGGCCGGCGTCGTCGGCGGCATCATGCTCGGCCTGGGCCGCGCGCTGGGTGAAACGATGGCGGTCACGTTCGTGATCGGCAACATGAACCAGCTCAACTCCCTCTCCGTGTTCGAGGCTGCGAACAGCATCACCTCGGCACTCGCCAACGAATTCGCCGAAGCCGGCGCCGGCCTGCACCAGGCCGCGCTGATGTACCTCGGCCTCGTGCTGTTCTTCATCACCTTCGTCGTGCTGTCGCTGTCCAAGATGCTGCTGGCCCAGATGAAGAAGAGCGAAGGAACCAAGTCGTGAGTACAGCCCAAAACCTCCTGAGCGCGCAGGCGCTCGCCGACATGCGCCAGGCGAAGTTCGCCTCGCGCAACCGAGTCAACAAGATCGCGCTGACGTTGTCGCTCGCCGCGATGGCGTTCGGTGTGTTCTGGCTGGTGTGGATCCTCTGGGAAACGCTGCGCCAGGGCATCGGCGGCCTGGCCATTGCCACCTTCACCGAAATGACGCCGCCGCCGAACGAAGCGGGCGGCATTGCCAACGCGATCTTCGGTTCGTTCGTGATGGTGGCGCTGGCCACCTTCGTGGGCACGCCCATCGGCATCATGGCCGGCATCTACCTGGCCGAGTACAACCCCAAGGGCTGGCTCTCTTCCGTCACGCGCTTCGTCAACGACATCCTGCTGTCGGCGCCGTCGATCGTGATCGGCCTGTTCGTGTATGCCGTCGTGGTGGCCTACTTCAAGAGCTTCTCGGGCCTGGCCGGTGCGCTGGCGCTGGCGCTGATCGTGATCCCGGTGGTGATTCGCACCACCGAGAACATGCTGCAGCTGGTGCCGCCCGGCCTGCGCGAAGCGGCCTATGCACTGGGCACGCCGAAGTGGAAGGTCATCCTGAGCATCACGCTGCGCGCCGCACGCGCCGGTGTGGTCACGGGCATCCTGCTGGCCGTGGCCCGCATCGCCGGTGAAACCGCGCCGCTGCTGTTCACTGCGCTGAACAACCAGTTCTGGACCGCCGACGTGAGCCAGCCGATGGCCAGCCTGCCGGTCACGATCTTCAAGTTCGCGATGAGCCCGTACGAGAACTGGCAACAACTGGCATGGGCCGGCGTGTTCCTGATCACCGTCGCCGTGCTTGCACTCAACATCCTGGCGCGTGTGCTGACGCGCACCAAACACTAATCAAAGAAGACGCCAACATGCCAAACACCGTTGCACAACAACCGTCGCGCTCGAAGATCTCGGTCAAGGACCTGAACTTCTACTACGGCAAGTTCCACGCGCTCAAGAGCATCAACCTCGAGATTCCCGAGAACAAGGTCACGGCCTTCATCGGCCCGTCGGGCTGCGGCAAGTCGACCCTGCTGCGCACCTTCAACCGCATGTTCGAGCTCTACCCGGAGCAACGCGCCGAAGGCACGATTGCACTGGACGGCGAGAACCTGCTCACGTCCAAGCAGGACGTGGCGCTGATCCGCGCCAAGGTCGGCATGGTGTTCCAGAAGCCCACGCCGTTCCCGATGTCGATCTACGACAACATCGCCTTCGGCGTGAAGCTGTTCGAGAACCTCTCGGCCAGCGAAATGGACGACCGCGTCGAATGGGCGCTGAAGAAGGCGGCCCTGTGGACCGAAGTGCGCGACAAGCTGCAGCAAAGCGGCTCGGGCCTGTCCGGCGGCCAGCAGCAACGCCTGTGCATTGCACGCGGCATCGCGATCAAGCCCGAAGTGCTGCTGCTCGACGAACCCTGCTCGGCCCTGGACCCGATCTCCACCGCGAAGATCGAGGAACTGATCGCCGAACTGAAGAATGAATACACGGTGGTCATCGTGACGCATAACATGCAGCAGGCCGCCCGCTGCAGCGACTACACCGCGTACATGTACCTCGGCGACCTGATCGAGTTCGGTGCCACCGAACAGATGTTCTTCAAGCCGCAGCGCAAGGAGACCGAGGACTACATCACCGGCCGTTTCGGTTGAAGTCAAAGGAGACAACATGACCGAGAAACACCTTTCCAGCCAGTTCGACAGCGAACTCAATGGCGTCTCGTCGCGCGTGATGGAGCTCGGCGGCATGGTCGAATCGCAGATTCACCAGGCCGTGTACGCGCTGCTGCAGTTCGACGCCGACGCAGCCGACCGCGTGATGGAGACCGAGCATCGCGTGAACGCGATGGAGATCGACATCGACCGCGAGCTGTCATCCATCATCGCGCGCCGCCAGCCGACCGCACGCGACCTGCGCCTGCTGATCGCCATCAGCAAGACCACCGCCAACCTCGAGCGCGTGGGCGACGAGGCCAACAAGATCGCGCGCATGGTCAAGTCGATCATCGAGAGCGGATCGGCGCGCCAACTGCCCACGACCGAGCTGCGCATCGCGGCCGACCTGGCCTCGGGCCTGCTGCGCACGGCGCTGGACGCGTTCGCGCGCCTGGACACCGCCGCGGCGCTGTCGATCCTGAAAGACGACGACCTGATCGACAAGGAGTTCGACGGTTTCGTGCGCAAGCTGGTCACCTACATGATGGAAGACCCGCGCACCATCTCCGCCAGCCTGGACCTGCTGTTCCTGGCAAAGGCGATCGAACGCATCGGCGATCACGCGAAGAACATCGCCGAGTTCATCATCTACATCGTCAAGGGTGCCGATGTGCGGCACACTTCGATGCAAGAAATCGAGTCCGCGCTGCAGTGAAGATGGCGGCAAGACTCCCCAAAAAAGCATGAAGAAACCCCGAGTCCTGATCGTCGAAGACGAGTCCTCGATCGCCGAGCTGATCGCCGTCAACCTGCGCCACAACGGCTTCGAGCCGATCTGGTCGGAGGATGGCGCGGCAGCCCAGCGCGAGATCGACGCCTTCCTGCCGGATCTGATCCTGCTCGACTGGATGCTGCCGGGCCAGAGCGGCCTGCAGCTCGCGCGCCAGTGGCGCAAGGACCCGCGCACCAAGGCCATTCCGATCCTGATGCTGACCGCGCGCGGCGACGAACCCGACAAGGTGGCCGGCCTGGACGCCGGTGCCGACGACTACATCACCAAGCCTTTTTCCACCCAGGAAATGCTGGCCCGCATCCGTGCGGTGCTGCGCCGCCGGGCGCCGGAAGTGGTGACGGAGCGCGTGGAAATCGGCGAGCTCGCGCTCGACACCTCCACGCACCGCGTGACCTGGCAGGGCGGCGCGCTGAAGGTCGGCCCGACCGAGTTCAAGCTGCTGGCCTACCTGATGCAGCACGCTGAACGCGTGCACAGCCGCGCGCAGCTGCTGGACAAGGTGTGGGGCGACCACGTCTACATCGAGGAGCGCACGGTCGACGTGCACGTCAAGCGCCTGCGCGAGTCGCTGGGTGCGGCCGCGCCGATGGTGGAAACCGTCCGCGGTGCCGGCTATCGCCTGACGGCCCAAGTGACGGTTTGAACGCTGTGGTGTCCGCCGGTGGCGGGCGCGGATAATCGCCCGCCATGCCTTTTCGCATTGCTACATTTTTAATAGCGTCTCTCGTCATCGGAGCGGGCGCTGTTGCTGCTTTCGGCTTGAAGTTCATATGGCTGGGCGCCTGGGTGGGAGCCGTGGTCTGGCTGGTGCTGGACGCCTGGCGCGCCGAACGGCTGCTTCAGGTGCTGCGCAACGACGCGGCCGGCCTGCCGACGCGCGGACCGGGCGTGTGGGGCGAGCTGTCGGAGCGCATCCGCAAGCTGCTGCGCGAACGTGAACAACAGACCCGGCAGGCGGAAGACCGGCTGCAGGAGTTCCTGGCGGCCATCCAGGCTTCGCCCAACGGCGTGGTGCTGCTCGACGAGCACGGCCGCATCGAGTGGTGCAACCAGACGGCGGCCGCGCAGTTCGGCATCGACGCCGAGCGCGACCTGGCCCAGCACCTGGCGAACCTGGTGCGCGACCCGGCCTTCGTGGCCTACCTGGCGTCCTGGAACTACAGCCGCGACGTGGTCATCGACGCGCCCGGCATCGGCAGCCACGCCCACCAGCGCGGCCATGTGGTGCGGCTGTCGGTGCAGGTGCATCCCTACGCCGGCAACCGCCGCATGCTGCTCACGCGCGACATCACCGCGCTGGAACAGGCCGAGGCGATGCGGCGCGACTTCGTGGCGAACGTGTCGCACGAGATCCGCACGCCGCTGACCGTGCTGGCAGGCTTTGTCGAGACGCTGCAGAACCTGCCGCTGGACGTGGACGAGCGCACGCGCTACCTGTCGTTGATGGGGCAGCAGTCGCACCGCATGGAAACGCTGGTGAACGACCTGCTCACGCTGTCGCGGCTCGAAGGCAGCGCGGCGCCTTCGGGCAACCAGTGGATCCGCATTCGCGCGCTGCTTGCGCAGTGCGAGGACGAAGGGCGCGGGCTCTCGGGGCGCCTGGCGCCGCTGGGGCACAAGCTGTCCTTCACCATCGATGCCGAGTCGGAGGTGTCGGGCGCGCCGACCGAGCTGCAGAGCGCCATGTCGAACCTGCTGAGCAATGCCATCCGCTACACGCCGGGCGGCGGCGAGGTGGCCGTGAGCTGGCGCGTGCTGCCCGACGGCCGCGGCGAATATGCCGTGAAGGACACGGGCCCGGGCATTGCCGCCGAGCACATTCCGCGGCTGACCGAGCGCTTCTACCGCATCGACCGCAGCCGCTCGCGCGAGACGGGCGGCACGGGGCTGGGTCTGGCGATCGTGAAGCACATTGCGCAGCGGCACGGCGCCGAGTTGCGCATCGAGAGCTCGGTGGGCAAGGGCTCGCGCTTTGCGCTGGTGTTCCCGGCGACGCGCGTGCACGAAGCACGCGTGCTGGTTACCAAGTAAACCTTCTTTCGCGATCTTCGGCTTATCTGGCGCGCTGGGCCATGGTCCAGCGCAGCAGCGTGCCGAACAGCAGCGCCGCCAATGCCAGCGCGCCGGCACTCATGATCCAGAACGCCAGCGGCGACTGCATCGCGGGCCATGGCCCCAGGCCGCGGTAGGCCAGCAGGTAGCTGCCGCCCAGGCCGATACCCCAGAGCATCGTGCAGTAGATGACCAGCGGCGCCAGCGTGACGCGGTAGCAGCGCAGCACGAACACGCACAGCGTCTGCAGCGCGTCGGCGAGGTGGTAGGCCGCCACCACCAGCAGCAGCGTGGCGGCCAGCGCGATCACCGCCGGGTTGTCGGAATACACGTTGG
Organism: Variovorax sp. OK212; assembly: GCF_900112425.1. Taxonomy (GTDB): domain Bacteria; phylum Pseudomonadota; class Gammaproteobacteria; order Burkholderiales; family Burkholderiaceae_C; genus Variovorax. Next base: position 22,263 of record NZ_FOLP01000003.1, read on the forward strand.
CCAGCTGGAAGCGCAGCGTGAGCATGGCCGCCGCGAAGAGCAGGGCGCACAGCACCGTCAGCTCGAAGCCGAGCCTGCAGGCGTGGCGCGCCTTGGCGGCGTCGCGCGCCCCGAGCCAGAAGCTCACGCGGGCGCTGGTCGCAATGGCCAGTGACAGCGGCACCATGTAGGCCACGGCCAGCAGGTTGGCGGCGATCTGGTGCGCCGCGGCGGCCACCGTGCCCAGGCGCGCGATGAAGAGCGCCATCAGCGTGAACGAGGTCACCTCGACCAGCACGGCAAGGCCGCCGGGCACGCCCATGCGCGCGAACTGGCGGATCGTGTGCCAGTCGGGCGGCTCGATGCGTTGCCACAGCCGGTAGCCGCGGTAGAACGGGCTGCTGCGCAGCAGCCAGACGGCGCAACCCAGCATGGCCCAGTTGACGCACAGCGTGGCCCAGCCGCAGCCCACGAGGCCCATGGCCGGCAGGCCGGCGCCGCCGAAGGTGAACCAGATCGACAGGGGCAGCTTCACGAACAGCGAACCCAGCTGCAGCCAGGTGACGAGCTGTGGCTTCCCCAGGCTCTGGTTGAGCGTGCTGAACAGGCGGAACAGCAGCGCGGGCGCAAGGCCGAAGGCCAGCACGACCAGGTAGGCCTCGACCTCGCCGCGCATCTCGGGCGGCACCTGCGTGAACCGCAGCACGGCGCCCGGCGACAGCAGCACCGCCATGCCGGCCACCACGGCGATGCCCGCCAGGTACAGGGACTGCCGCACCGAGCGGCCCACCTCGGCGCCGCGGCCGCCGCCGTGCAGCTCGGCCCAGACCGGCAGCAGCGCCTGCAGCACGCCCATGAGCGAGACATACACGCTCACGAAGACGGCGGCACCGACCGAAAGGGCGGCGAGCGCGTGCTCGGAATAGCGGCCCGCGATGATGGTGTCGGTCACGCCGAACGCCATCACGGCCAGCTGGCCGACCAGCACCGTGCCTGCGTGCCGCGCGATCAGGCTGCGTTCGCCGGCCACGTGCTAGGGCGCGATCTTCTGGTAGAGCAGCAGGTCGTCCGCGGGGCTGCTGGGACGGCGCAGCGTGCCGGCAAAGCGCCACTGGTCGAACGGGATGATGGTGTGCAGCCGCTCGATGGTCTCGGGGCTGGCCAGCAGCCAGGTGCAGCTGTTGTCGAGCAGCAGGGGCTTCATGTCGAGCTGGCCGTGGTGGCGCAGTGCCGCGATGTGCGCGCGGCTCAGTGCCAGCTCGGCGATGCAGCCCGGCTGCTTGCCCACGCGCTCGACCACCGCGTTGACCTGCGGCACGTAGCTGCGCGCGTAGTCGATGGGCGGCAGCCACAGCGTCATGAGCAGCATCCAGCAAAGGGCCGTGCCGCCCGCGGGCAGCACCAGCGTCTTCCAGAGCGCGGCGCGGTGGCGCCCGGTGCGCCAGCGCACCAGCCAGCACCACGCGAGGGTCGCGGCGGCGGCCAGCACCACGGCGATGGGCGAGAACTCGGGCACGAAGCCGGGCACCAGGCGGGCCACGCTGGCCGCGGGCTTGGGCGGTGCGCCGGTCTGCATGGCGATCCAGTAGATCCAGCCCAGCACGGCCAGGCCGCTGAAGAACAACACGTTGAACCAGTCGATCAGCGCCGAGGCGCTGCGCCGGAAGGTGGGCAGGGCGAAGGCGGCCAGCGTGGCGAAGGCGGGCAGGGCCAGCAGCAGCGAGCGGTCGGAGAAGTCGGTGCTCCAGGTGGCGGCCAGCGGCACCAGCGCGAACCAGAAAGGCAGCGCGACATGGCGCGCGGTGAGCTGCCGCCGCCAGCGCCAGAGCGTCCAGAGGGCGAGCGGCCAGACCGGCCAGGTGAACCACAGCAGCAGCTTGGCCTGGCTGCGCACGTCGACGAGCAGCGAGCCGCCGGTCATCGTGATCTTCCATTGCGGCAGCTTCAGGCCGAACACCAGCACGGCGGCAAGCGCGGTGACGCCGACCATCGTGAGCAGGGCGCCACGCGTGTAGCCGGGGCCGCTGTCTTCGTCGTAGAGGGCATCGGCCTGGGCGCGCGCGGCGAGCCGGCGTTCGTAGGCGATGTACAGCGCGCTGCCGATGGCCAGCGCCAGGCCCACGGTGGGCGCGCCGCTCAGCGTGATGCCGAGGGTGCCCACCACCAGCGCCGTGACCGGCCCGGCGCGGCGGTAGGGCAAGGCGGCGACGCCGTAGAACAGGTGCGAGGCGAAGAACAGTTGCGCCAGCGCGGGCGTGGTTTCATGGCCGAGCTGGGCCAGGCCCAGGCAGGCGATCAGCGCGAGCAGGCCGCCGTCGGCAATGGCGCGCGCGTAGTCGGTCGGGCGGGCCTCGCCGCCGAAGGCGAACGCCACGGGCTGGGCGCGCGCGGTGCGGGCCAGGTAGTACACGGCGTACCAGGTGGCGGTGAACGTGCCCCACAGCAGGAACGCGAACACGATGCGCACGGCCAGGTCGGGGTTCAGCCACGACGGGGCGATCTTGATGGCCAGCGCGCCGATCCAGTAGGGAATGAGCGCGGGCGTTTCGGGGCGCAGGCCCAGCAGCATCGGGTCGAACCAGCGTGCGATGCCTTCGGTGCTGCGGGCCAGTTCGGCCATGTAGCCGAAGGCGGTGATGTCCGCGCTCTTCCAGGGACCCCGGCCGACCAGGCCCGGCAGCAGGTAGGCCGCGCACAACAGCAGCAACGCGATGCGCGGCAAGCGGCGCACGGCATTCTGGGCAACGATCGCGGGGGTGGGCTGGTTCAAGTGGCGAAGAGCTGGATTCGGAAACAAAAAGGGCAGCGCGGTAAACCGGGCTGCCCTCGACGCAAAAGCGCGTGCCTTACTTCGAAGCAGCGCCGGTGGTCTTGCCGAAGCGGTTGCGGAACTTCTCGACGCGGCCGCCCATGTTGTCGACCGACTTCTGCGTGCCGGTGTAGAACGGGTGCGATTCGCTCGTGGTGTCGAGCTTGAACAGCGGCAGTTCACGGCCGTCTTCGGTCTTGCCCATTTCCTTGGTGTTCGCGCACGAACGGGTCACGAACTTGAAGCCGTTCGACATGTCGACGAACAGAACGTCGCGGTAATTCGGGTGGATGCCTTCTTTTGCCATGGTGTTTCCTTTTGCGCTGTTGGAATCAATGCGCGGTCGATGCGAGAGCCACCAGCGGCCAGTGGTCTGGCGCGCTGCCTTCTAGGGAAGCCGGACGACGTGCCCAGCCGCACTTTTCGCGGAGCCCATGATTATCGCATACTGCCGCTTTTCCCAGCAAACCAGCCCATCCCATGACCGCTACACCCCTTCGCGCCGGCCTTGTCGGCTATGGTTTTGCCGGCCAGACGTTTCATGCGCCGGTGCTTTCCGCCGTGCCCGGCCTCGAACTGGCGGCCGTGGCCAGCTCGCAGCCGCACAAGGTCCACGCGGACTGGCCCGGCGTGGCCGTCGTGCCCGACGTGGCCACGCTGGTCGCCCGGCCGGACATCGACCTGGTCGTGGTCGCCACGCCCAACGCCCAACACCACCCGGTTGCCAAGGCGGCGCTGGAGGCCGGCAAGCACGTGGTGGTGGACAAGCCTTTCACGCTCGACGTCTCGGAGGCGAGAGAGCTTGAATTGTTGTCGAAGCGCAACAATCGTGTCTTGGCCGTCTACCAGAACCGGCGCTTCGACGCCGATTTTTTGACGCTGAAAGACCTGCTGGCCAGTGGCGAACTGGGCCGCCCGGTGTACCTGGAGTCGCATTTCGACCGCTTCCGGCCTGAAGTGAAGGTGCGCTGGCGCGAGCAGGCCGTGCCGGGCTCGGGCCTCTGGGTCGACCTGGGCGCCCACCTGGTCGACCAGGCGGTGCAGCTTTTCGGCCGGCCCGACACGCTGCAGCTCGACACCGCCGTGCTGCGCGACGGCGCGCTGGTCGAGGACTACTTTCATGCCGTGCTGCGCTACGAGCAAGGCCCGCACGCACCGCTGCGCGTGGTGCTGCACTCGACGACGCTGGCGGCCCATGCCGCGCCGCGCTACATCGTGCACGGCACGCGCGGCAGCTACGTCAAGCACGGCGTGGACACGCAGGAAGACGCGTTGCGCGCCGGCCAGCGGCCGCCGGCTGAAGGGTGGGGCGCCGATCCGCTCGACGGCGAGCTCACGCTGGTCGACGGCAAGGGGGCGTCCATTTGTCGCAGCGTGCCCACGCGCCCCGGCAACTACGTCGACTACTACGCCGCGGTGCGCGATGCGATCCTGGGGCGCGGCCCGAATCCCGTGCCGCCCGATCAGGCCGTCGCGCTGATGGAGTTGCTCGACATCGGCCGCCAGAGCGCCCTCGAGGGCCGCGCCATCAAGACCTGAGGCCCATGAAAAAAGCGCGTCGACCCGTGAGGGCCGACGCGCTTTTGCGGAAGAGCGTGGTGCTCAGCCGCCGCGACGCATCATGTCGAAGAACTCGACATTGGTCTTGGTCGCCTTCATGTTCTTGAGCATCAGCTCCATCGACTCGATCTCGTCCATGTTGTACATGAGCTGGCGCAGGATGCGGGTCTTCTGCAGGATCTCGGGAGCCAGCAGCAACTCTTCACGGCGCGTGCCGCTGCGGTTGAGCTGGATCGACGGGAACACGCGCTTTTCGTACAGGCGGCGGTCGAGGTGGATTTCGGAGTTGCCGGTGCCCTTGAACTCTTCGAAGATCACTTCGTCCATGCGGCTGCCGGTATCGATCAGCGCGGTGCCGATGATGGTCAGCGAGCCGCCTTCTTCCACGTTGCGCGCGGCGCCCAGGAAGCGCTTGGGACGCTGCAGCGCGTTGGAGTCGACACCGCCGGTCAGCACCTTGCCCGACGAGGGCACGACGTTGTTGTAGGCGCGGGCGAGGCGGGTGATCGAGTCGAGCAGGATCACGACGTCCTTCTTGAGCTCGACCAGGCGCTTGGCGCGTTCGATCACCATTTCGGCCACGTGCACGTGGCGTGCAGCGGGCTCGTCGAAGGTCGAAGCAATGACTTCGCCCTTCACGGTGCGCTGCATTTCGGTCACTTCTTCAGGGCGCTCGTCCACCAGCAGCACCATCATGTGCACGTCGGGGTAGTTGGCGCTGATCGCGTGGGCGATGTGCTGCATCATCACCGTCTTGCCGCTCTTGGGCGGCGCCACGAGCAGGGCGCGCTGGCCCTTGCCGATGGGGGCGATGATGTCGATGATGCGGCCCGTGATGTTCTCTTCGCCCTTGATGCCGTCGCGCTCGAGCTTCATCTGCTCCTTGGGGAACAGCGGCGTCAGGTTTTCGAACATCACCTTGTGCTTGTTCTGCTCGGGCGGACCGTCGTTGACCTTGTCGAGCTTGGTCAGCGCGAAGTAGCGCTCGCCGTCCTTGGGCGTGCGCACTTCACCTTCGATCATGTCGCCGGTGTGCAGGTTGAAGCGGCGCACTTGGCTGGGCGAGATGTAGATGTCGTCCGTGCTGGCCGTGAAGCTGGTGTCGGGGCTGCGCAGGAAGCCGAAGCCGTCCGGCAGGATTTCGAGCACGCCGTCGGCGAAGACCTGCTCGCCGGCCTTGGCGCGCTTCTTGATGATCGCGAACATCAGCTCCTGCTTGCGCATGCGGCCGACGTTTTCGATCTCAAGCGCTTCAGCTTGCTTGAGGACTTCAGACACGTGGAGTGCCTTGAGTTCGTTTAAGTGCATGGAATGACCCCTCGCGGGGTAATCGAACGGAAAACGGGGGGAGGTTGAATGTGAAGCGAGAAGTGCTTCACTAACCGGGGAACTCGAACCGGTTGCCTGAAAGGGCCGGTGATCTGTGGGAGATTATGACAGGAAAAACGCGCCGGCCAACGCATTGCGCGCTGGCCGGCTGAAATCGCTCAGGCGAGCTGCTGGTCGATGAAGGCCGTGAGTTGCGCCTTGCTCATGGCGCCGACCTTGGTGGCGGCCAGCTGGCCGTCCTTGAACAGCATCAGGGTGGGGATGCCGCGAATGCCGAACTTGGCGGGGATGTCGCGGTTCTCGTCCACGTTCAGCTTGGCGATCTGCAGCTTGCCTTCGTAGGTGGCCGACACTTCGTCGAGGATCGGGGCGATCATCTTGCAGGGGCCGCACCATTCGGCCCAGTAGTCGACCAGAACGGGCTGGCTGGACTTGAGCACGTCGGCCTCGAAAGAGGAATCGGAGATGTGTTTGATGAGTTCGCTGGCCATGTGATGGGTCCTTGTGCGCAGAGAGTTTCGGTGCAGCTAAAGTGCTGGTCATTGTGACAGAAACCAAGGGGTGGCGTGCCATGCGGGGACGCTATGGCGACGATAGCCAAAGCCCTTGCGCACAACGCTCCGACGCTCGCACCCACGCTCTCAAACCCTCGATAGAACATGAACGAAGGCCACCCCGTCCAGGCCCTGTGGTGCGATCCCGCCGACGGCGTCGTCGCGCGGATCGTCCGCGCGCTGGCCGAACGCGAGCTGCATGCCGCCCGCACCGTGGTGCTGGTGCCCTACGCGCAACTCATGGGCGTGGCGCGTGCCATGTGGACCCGCTGCGGCAGCGCGGGCTTCGTGCCGCGCTTCGAAACCACCCACAACTGGGCCCGCAGCGCGGGCGGTTTCGTGCCCACCGGCTACGACATCGCGCACGACATGGCCCGCGATCTCGTGACCGCGCAGGCGCTGCTGTCGCAGGCCGGCTTCCATGCCGAGCGCTTCGCCATGGCCGGGCGCGTGGTCGAGCTGGCCTATCAGCTGGCACCGCTCGCTGCGGCAGTGACACCTGAAGAGCGCGTCGGCGACTGGGCCCTGCGTGCCGCGGGCGTGGCGGAGGCGGGCAGCGAATCGGAGTGGTTCCGCATGGAAAGCGCGCTGATCCGCATCGCCGTCGCGTGGGTGTCGACCTCGGGCTACGCGACCGACGTGCTGATGCGCGCGTCCACGCGCGCGCAGGTCGATGCGCTGATCGTGCTCGAGGGCTTCCAGACCGACCCGTTGACGCAGTCCCTGTGCGGCATCTGGGGCGGCGACGCGTTGCGTTTCTCGCTCGTGCCCGCTGGCGCCGCACCGGCGCCCGCGGCCTTCCACGTCGCGCTCGACCCCGAGGACGAAGCCCAGCTCGCCGCCGCCTGCGTGCTGCGCCACCTGGGCGAAGAGCGCGCCCCGGTCGCGCTGATTGCCACCGACCGCGCGCTGACCCGCCGCATCAGCGCCCAGCTCGCGGCGCAAGGCATCGTCACGCACGACGAGACCGGCTGGAAGCTGTCGACCACGCGCGCGGCCGCCACGCTGATGACCGCGTTGCGCGCCTGCGCGCACGACGCCAGCAGCGACCAGGTGCTCGAATGGCTCAAGGGCGGCGCCGACGGCGACGCGCCCACCGTGCAGTCGCTCGAGGCGCGCCTGCGCCGCGAAGGCCTGCGCGACTGGTCCGTGTGGTGCGCACTGGTAGCGCGCAGCGAAAAGCCGCAAGACGTCGCGCTGCTGCCTTTCACCGAAGCCATCGAGGCCCGCCGCATGCCGATGGCCCGCTCGCGCCCGCTGGCCGAATGGCTCGGCGCACTGCGTGAATTGCTCGAAGCCGGTGGGCAATGGCAACTGCTGGTCGACGACTTCGCTGGCGGCAAGGTCATCGGTGCACTGTGGCTCGATGCCGGCGCGCACGGCGACGACGACGAATTCCCCGGCGGGCGCCACACGCTGGCCGAGTTCACCGCCTGGGCGCGCGACGTGCTCGAGGACGCGAGCTTCGTGCCGCCCGCGGGCGACCAGGCCCCGCGCGTCGTCGTGCTTCCGCTGTATCAATTGCTCGGCCGTGCCTTCGGCGCCGTGGTCATCCCGGGTTGCGACGACCGGCGCCTGCCTGCATCGCCCGAGCCGCCGGGCAACTGGAGCGCAGCCCAGCGCCAGGAGCTCGGGCTGCCGCTGCGCGAAACGCTCGAGGCCGCGCAACGCGCCGCATGGGCCGCGGCCTTGCGCAACCCGTGTTGCGAGCTGCTCTGGCGCCAGTCCGACGTCACGGGCGAACCCGTGAGCCCGAGCCCGCTGGTGCAGGCGCTGCGGCTCGACCACCTCTTGCAGCCGTCCGCCGATCCGCGCCTGCCGCGCGAGGTGGCCGTGCAGCCGACCGCGTACCCGCAGCCCTCCGGTGCGCTGCTGCCGCTGGAGAACATCTCGACCAGCGTCTACGAGGACCTGCGCCGCTGCCCCTACCGCTTCTTCGCGCTGCGCCAGCTGGGCTTGCGCAGCGCCGACGAGCTCGACGCCGAAGTCGACAAGCGCGACTTCGGCAACTGGCTGCACGCCGTGCTGGGTCACTTCCACGAAGCGCTGGTCGAAACCCCGACGCAGGACGCGCAGCAACGCCTGGCATTCATCGAAGATGCGGCCCGACGCACCACGCGCGAAATGGCGTTGTCCGACGCCGAGTTCCTGCCGTTCGCCGCGGCATGGCCGGCGGTGCGCGACGGCTACCTGCTCTGGCTCGCGGGCCACGAGGCCAATGGCGCCGTCTTCGTCGAGGCCGAGCCCTGGAAGGAGCAGGCGCTGGGCAACCTGCGGCTCGTCGGCCGGCTCGACCGCATCGACCGCATGCCCGACGGCCAGGCCTTCGTGATCGACTACAAGACCGAGTCGTCGTCGGTGACCAAGGAACGCGTGAAGGACCCGACCGAAGACACGCAGCTTGCCTTTTACGCGGCACTGGTGGCCGACGACACCTTGCGCGCGGCCTACGTGAACGTCGGCGAGAAGTCGTCGGGCACGCAGACCGTCGAGCAGCCGGCCGTGGTCGAGGCGCGCGACGCCCTGGTGGCCGGCATCATCGAAGACTTCACGCGCATCGCGCAGGGCGCGGCGCTGCCGCCGCTGGGCGAGGGCGCCGTGTGCGACTACTGCGCGGCCCGCGGCCTGTGCCGCAAGGACTTCTGGGAACTGTCGAAATGAGCGGCGCCGCCTACGAACACAACGGCCGCCACGTCGAGCGCGAGGCCTTCTATACCGTCGCCTGCGACCCGCGCCGTTCGGTCGCCGTGGAGGCTTGCGCCGGCGCGGGCAAGACCTGGATGCTGGTCTCTCGCATTCTTCGCGCGCTGCTGGAAGAGGGCGAATCGGCCTGCGAGCCGCACGAGATCCTGGCCATCACCTTCACCAAGAAGGCCGCCGGCGAAATGCGCGAGCGCCTCGACCAGTGGCTCGAAGACTTCGCCGAGCGCCCGCCCGAAGAACTGGTGCGCGAACTCGTGGTCCGTGGCGTCGAGCCCGCCGCAGCGCAGGCCGCCGTGCCACGCCTGAAGGGTCTGTACCGGCGCCTGCTCGAAGGCGGCCGGCCGGTGCAGTTCCGCACCTTCCACGCGTGGTTTGCCGGCCTGCTGCGCAATGCGCCGCTGGCGGTGCTGCGCGAACTGGGCCTGCCGTCGAACTACGAACTGCTCGAGGACGATGCCGAGGCGCGCGGCCACACGTGGCGCCCGTTCTTCGAGGCCGTCACGGCCGACAAGGGCGCGCTGGCCGACTACTACGCGGTGGTTGCCACGCACGGCCGCTCGCAGACCGCCAAGGCGCTGGGCGAGGCACTGTCCAAGCGGGTCGAGTTCTCGCTGGCCGATGCGGAAAACGCCGTGCAGCACTTCAGCGCGTTCTATCCCTCGCTCGACGGACTGGGCGAGCCGACCGACGCGCTGCGCGGCGAGCACGTGCGCCGCCGCTGGCTCGACCGCGCGGCCGCGCTGGGCCGCGAGACCAACAAGACGCCGCAGAAGGCGGCCGAAGCCATCATCGACATCTTCGGCACCGGCGAGCCCGATGCCGCTTCGCTGCCGGCCGCGCTCGCGCACCTGCGCAAGAACTTCTTCGTTGCCACCGAAGACCGGCTCAACAAGAACCTGCTGAAGTTCGCCGCGGCCGTGGAGGCCGAGACCGAGCTGCAGGTGCTGTGCGGCGCGCAGGCGCAGCACGCGGCGTGGCTCTACCAGCAGCGCATGACGCGCCTCACTCGCTTGCTGATCGTCGCCTTCGCCGAGGTCAAGCGCGCCCACGGCTGGGTCGACATGAACGACGTGGAGCAGGCCGCGCAGCTGCTGCTCGGCCAGTCGGCGCTGTCGGGCTGGGTGCAGGAGCGGCTCGACGCGCGCGTCGCGCACCTGCTGATCGACGAGTTCCAGGACACCAACCCGCTGCAATGGCAGGCGCTGTACGGCTGGCTCAGCGCCTACGTCGGCGCGGGCAGCAGCGCGCCGCGCGTGTTCATCGTGGGCGACCCCAAGCAGAGCATCTACCGCTTCCGCCGCGCCGAGCCGCAGGTGTTCATCGCGGCCAAGAAGTTCGTGCGCGAAGGGCTGGGCGGCGAGCTGCTCAACTGCGACCACACGCACCGCAACGCACGCAACGTGGTCGGGCTGGTCAATGCGGCCATGCTGGCCGCGCAGGACGCCGGCGAGTTCGACGGCTACCGCGCCCACACCACCGAGCGCGCCGACGAAGGCGAATTGCTGAAGCTGCCGGCCATCGACCGCGATGCGCTCGGCGACGCCACCGAGGCGGCGCCTGCGGACGACGGCATGCTGCACTGGCGCGACAGCCTCGTCACGCCGCGCGTGCTGCCCGAGGAGCAACTGCTGCAGAAGGAATGCGAGCAGGCCGCGCAATGGGTGGCGCAGCGCATCGCCGACGGCACGCCGCCGCGGCAGATCATGGTGCTGGCGCGGCGTCGCAGCCGCCTGTCGGCCATGCAGGACGCGCTGCGCCAGCGCCACATTCCCGTGCAGCAGCCCGAGAAGAACGAGCTGTACGACGCGCCCGAGGTGCAGGACGTGGTCGCGCTGATCGACGTGCTGGTGTCGCCCGCGCACGACCTGTCGCTGGCGCGCGCGCTCAAGTCGCCGGTGTTCGGCGTCGACGACGAGGCCCTGGTGCAGCTCGCGCTGCGCCAGCGCGAGCGCGGCATGGTCAGCTGGTTCGCGCTGGTGCAGAAGGACGAGACCCTGCCGCCGGTGCTGATCGAGGCGGGTGTGAAGCTCAAGAAGTGGCAGCGCTGGCTGATGACGCTGCCGCCGCACGACGCGCTCGACGCGATCTTTCACGACGGCGACCTGCTCGCCAAATTCGGCGCCGCCGTGCCGGCCACCATGCGCGCCAGCGCGCTGGCCAACCTGCGCGGCGTGCTGACCGCGTCGCTGGAGATCGACGGTGCGCGCTTCGTCACACCGTACGCGCTGGTGCGTGCATTGCGCGCAGGCGGCGTGCGTGCGCCGACCGTGGCCGCGCCCGACGCGGTGCAACTGCTGACCGTGCACGGCGCGAAGGGCCTCGAGGCCAACACCGTGCTGATGCTCGACTGCGACGCCGCACCGCCGCGCGCACAGACCATGGGCGTGCTGGTCGAATGGAAGGGCAGCGACAGCGCGCCCACGCGCTTCGTGTTCCTCGCGAGCGAGAAGACGCCGCCTGCCTGCGCGGCCTCGCTGCTGGAGGAAGAACAGCGCGCGCGGCATCGCGAGGAACTCAACGGGCTCTACGTCGCGACCACGCGGGCGCGCGAGCGGCTGGTGCTGTCGTCGGTGCGTCCGGCGCGCGCCAACGAAAGCAGCTGGTGGAGCCGGCTGGAGCCGCTGTGCGAGCCCACGGAGGCCGGCGAGCCGCTCGTCGAGCTGGCTGTTGCGGGCGGTGCAGCGAGTTTCTCGATGAAGCGGATGCCCGAGGTGCCGCCGTCGGCCGAGGCGCCCGTCGCCAAGGATGCAAAGGACGCGCAGGGCGCGAAGGACGCCAAGAAGAAGGCCGCGGACACCACCGTCGACGCGCGAGCCGCCGCGTTCGGTCAGGCGATGCACCGGCTGCTCGAATGGGCCGTGCCGGGCGAGGCGCTGCCGGCGGCGCATGTGCGTGCCGCGGCCCGCGAATTCATGCTCGATGCCCAGCAGGCGCGCGGCGCCGCGGCGCTGGCCCAGCGCATCCGCGCGGGCGAGGGTGCCTGGGTGTGGGACGATCGCAGGGTCGACTGGCATGGCAATGAAGTCACGCTGGTGCATGAAGGCGAGACCTTGCGCATCGACCGTCTGGTGCGCGAGCGCGACGGCGGCGCCTGGTGGATCCTCGACTACAAATCCGCGGCGCGCCCCGAACGGGACGCCGCGCTGATCGCACAGATGCAGCGCTACCGCGCCGCAGTGCAACATGCCTACCCCGGTGCCACGGTGCGCGTCGCGTTCCTCACCGGGCAGGGCGAACTGGTAAATCTCGAATGACTGTTTCTCCTACCGTTGCCGTGATCGGCGGCGGACCCGCCGGGCTGATGGCGGCCGAAGTACTGAGCGCGTCCGGCGCGCAGGTGCACGTGTATGACGCCATGCCCTCGGTGGGCCGCAAGTTCCTGCTGGCCGGCCGCGGGGGGCTCAACCTCACGCATTCCGAGCCTTTCGACGTGTTCATGGGGCGCTTCGGCGGACGGCGCGCAGAGCTCGAGCCGATGCTCGCGCAGTTCGGTCCGCAGCAGGTGCGCGACTGGGCGACGGGCCTGGGCGTCGAGACTTTCGTCGGCACCTCGGGACGCGTGTTTCCGAAGGACATGAAGGCTGCGCCGCTGCTGCGTGCATGGCTGCAGCGGCTGCGTGCGGCGGGCGTGCAATTTCACATGCGGCATCGCTGGCTCGGCGAAGGCGCGGTGGATCTGGCCGCTATGCGGTTTGCAACGCCCGCGGGCGAGGCCACGGCGAAGGCCGATGCGGTGGTGCTGGCGCTGGGCGGTGCGAGCTGGGCGCGACTGGGGTCGGACGGTGCCTGGGCCCCGTGGCTGCAGGCGTGCGGTGTGGACATCGCGTCGCTGCTGCCCGCCAATTGCGGCTTCGACGCCAGCGGCTGGACCGAGCATTTCTCCAGCCGCTTTGCGGGGCAGCCCTTCAAGTCGGTGGCAATTTCGTTCACCGACAGCCAGGGGCGGCACTTTGCGCGCAAGGGAGAGTTCGTGGCGACGGCGACGGGCATCGAGGGCAGCCTGATCTATGCGGCCTCCGCCTTGCTGCGCGACGAGATCGCCGCGAACGGCAGCGCCACGTTGTTGCTCGACCTGCTGCCCGACCGCAGCGCCGAACAGGTGCTGGGGGCCGTCAAGCATCCGCGCGGCGCGCGTTCGCTGAGCAGCCATTTGAAGAGCCGGCTCGGGCTGGAAGGCATCAAGACCGGCGTGCTGCACGAGGTGCTGAGCCGCGAGGCGATGGCGGATGCGGCCCAATTGGCCGCCACGATCAAGGCGGTGCCGTTGAAGCTGGTCGCGACGCGGCCCGTGGACGAGGCGATCAGCACGGCCGGCGGCGTGCGCTTCGATGCGCTCGATGCGCAACTCATGGCCAAGGCACTGCCCGGCGTGTTCGCGGCAGGGGAGATGCTCGACTGGGAGGCGCCGACCGGCGGCTATCTGCTGACGGCGTCGATGGCCAGCGGTGCTGCGGCGGCGCGCGGCGCCATCCAGCGGCTGGGCCTGTGAAGGCCTCTTGCCGTTGGAGTTTCGTTTTTCGCTGAGAGTTTTTGCAAGCCCCGTTTCATTTCGCATGGAATGAAACGAAGCTTTGAAGAGGTTGACGAGCCTTACCCCTGGCACTGACTACGCAGTTAGGGCTGCTTGGTTCCCCACCTGACCCGGTTGGCCACTTCACCATGCAGGGAGGCCCGTCAACCTGCATTCTAACCCTGAGTTTTTAGGCACTTCATGCCGCTTCACTAACCCCCTTCAGGGGGCGGGGCGGTTGCTGCGGACGGCCGTGCGCGGCGGCCCTGTGGAAAGGGAACAGAAGCACCGCGTTTCTTGCGGACCCGGCCGGATCGGCGCCTTGTGCCTTTTAGAATGCCCGCAATGTCTTATCTCGTGCTCGCTCGCAAGTTCCGCCCGAAAACCTTCGCTGAGATGGTCGGCCAGGGGCATGTGGTGCAGGCGCTCGAGAACGCGCTGACCACGCAGCGCCTGCATCACGCCTACCTTTTCACCGGTACGCGGGGCGTGGGCAAGACCACGGTGTCGCGCATCCTGGCGAAGTCGCTGAACTGCCAGGGCCCGGACGGGCAGGGCGGCATCACGGCCACGCCGTGCGGCGTCTGCCAGGCCTGCCGCGACATCGACTCCGGCCGCTTCGTGGACTACACCGAGCTCGACGCGGCCTCCAACCGCGGCGTGGACGAGGTCCAGTCGCTGCTCGAGCAAGCCGTCTACAAGCCGGTGCAGGGGCGCTTCAAGGTCTTCATGATCGACGAAGTGCACATGCTCACCAACACCGCGTTCAACGCGATGCTGAAGACGCTCGAGGAGCCGCCCGAATACCTCAAGTTCGTGCTGGCCACCACCGATCCGCAGAAGGTGCCGGTGACGGTGCTGTCGCGCTGCCTGCAGTTCAACCTGCGGCCGATGGCGCCCGAGACGGTGCTCGAACACCTCACGAGCGTGTTGCAGACCGAGCAGGTGCCGGCCGAGCAGCAGGCGCTGCGCCTGCTGGCGCGTGCCGCACGCGGTTCGATGCGCGATGCGCTGTCGCTGACCGACCAGGCCATTGCCTTCGGCAACGGCGAACTGCTCGAAGCCGGCGTGCGCCAGATGCTGGGCAGCGTGGACCGCGGCCATGTCTTCAAGCTGATCGAGGCGCTGGCGCAAGGCGACGGCAAGACGGTGGTCGAGACCTCGGAGGCGCTGCGCGTCGACGGCATGTCCGCCGCCTCCACGCTCGAGGAAATGACGGCGGTGCTGCAAGCCATGGCCGTGCTGCAGGCCGTGCCCTCGCGCGCCGAGTCGGCCGATGCGGCCACCGATCCCGATGCTGCCGACACCGCGCGCCTGGCCGCGCTGATGCCCGCCGACGAAACGCAACTGCTCTACAGCCTGTGCCTGCACGGCCGCGGCGAGCTGGGCCTGGCGCCCGACGAGTACGCCGCACTGACCATGGTGCTGTTGCGGCTATTGGCCTTCAAGCCCTCCAACGCGGCTGCTTCGACGGCCTCCACGGAAAAAAAAACTCTGAATGAAGCCGCGGCGGCCCCGCCGCAGGCGCCTGTGCGTGCCGCGCCACCCGCGCCGGCGCCCCAGCCACCAGCACCCACACCAGCGCCAGCGCCCCAGGCGCAGCCGTCACCGGTGCCACCACCACCGGCAATGGCGCGGCCGCCCGTCGAAGCACCACCGGCCCCCGCGCCCGTTCATGCCGTTTCGCCGGTTCCGGCCGGCCATCGCCTCGCCGTGGTCGACGAACCCCGCCACGCCGATCCCCGCCAGGCACCTGCCTCGCAGGACGCTCCCGCCAAGGTGGTCGGCATGCCCATCCGCGTGCAGCCCCCGCCCGGTGCGCGCGACGAGCCCAACGCCGACCGGCCGCGCGCCTTCGTCCCCATTCCGACCAGCGAAGACGGCGATTTCTGGTACGCCACCGTCACCCAACTGGTCGCGGCCGAGGCCATCACGGCGCTGGCGCGTGAACTGGCGCTGCAGTCGCAACTGGTCGGGCGCGACACCGACCAGTGGATGCTGCGCATCGAGCGTGAAACACTCAACCAGCCGTCGAGCCGTGAAAAGCTGACGGTCGCGATCAATGCGATGGGCCACGACGTCAAGCTGGCCATCGAGATCGGCGGCGTGGTCGACAGCCCCGCGCGCCGCAACAAGCAGGCAGCCGAAGAGCGCCAGCGCGTGGCCGAAGACGCCATCCTGAGCGACCCCGAGGTACAGGCGCTGATGCGCGACTTCGACGCGAAGATCGTTCCCGGCACGCTGAAGCCGGTCTGATCGCGCCACTGGCTGGCCCGACTCTCTTATCCTTCCCCTTTTTCAACCCATCTCAACCGATCAGGACCACACGATGTTCAACAAAGGACAACTCGCCGGCCTCATGAAGCAGGCGCAGGCAATGCAGGACAACCTCAAGAAGGCCCAGGAAGAACTGGCGCACATCGAGGTCGAAGGCGAGTCCGGCGCCGGCCTCGTCAAGGTCGTCATGACCTGCAAGCACGACGTGAAGCGCATCACCATCGACCCCAGCCTGCTGGCGGACGACAAGGACATGCTCGAAGACCTGATGGCCGCAGCCTTCAACGCCGCCGTGCGCAAGGCCGAGGAAACCAGCGAGCAGAAGATGGGCAAGCTCACGGCCGGCATGCCCGGCCTGCCGCCCGGCATGAAGCTGCCGTTCTAAGCGGCACATGGCTGACGCCAGTTCGCTCGACGCCTTGGTCGATGCGCTGCGCCGCCTGCCCGGTGTCGGCGTCAAGTCGGCCTCGCGCATGGCGTTCCACCTGCTGCAGCACGACCGCGACGGCGCACAGCTGCTCGCGCGCGCGCTGCAACAGGCCGCGGGCAATGTGCGCCATTGCGAACTCTGCAACACCTTCACCGAAGCGCCGATCTGCAGTGTCTGCATGGACTCGCGGCGCGACGTGACCAAGCTCTGCGTGGTCGAGACGCCGGCCGACCAGGCCGCGCTCGAGCGCACCGGTGCGTTCCGCGGTTACTACTTCGTGCTGATGGGCAAGCTCAGTCCGCTCGACGGCATCGGGCCCAACGACATCGGCCTGCAGAAGCTCTTCAACCGCGCGCTCGACGGCACGGTGAGCGAGGTGATCCTTGCCACCAACTTCACGGCCGAAGGCGAAGCCACCGCGCACGTGATCGGCGAAGGGCTCAAGCAGCGCGGCCTCAACGTCACGCGGCTCGCGCGCGGCGTGCCCGCCGGCAGCGAACTCGAATACGTCGACCTCGGCACCATCGCGCACGCGCTGGTCGATCGCCGCTGACACCTCATCACCCATGACCTTCTCGTTGCTCACCATCGCCTACTGGTGCGTGTTCATTGCCTGCGGCCTGCCGTACCTTGCGGCATGGGTCGCCAAGGCCGGCAGCTTCGGCCCGCGCGACAACCAGCATCCGCGCGACTGGGCCGCCAAGCAGAGCGGCTGGCGCGCGCGTGCCAACAGTGCGCAGGCGAACAGCTTCGAAGGCCTGCCGTTCTTCATCGGCGCGGTGGTCATCGCCCACCAGCTCGGCGCATCGCAGCCGCACCTGGACATGCTCGCCGCGGCCTACGTGGTGCTGCGCACGATCTACATCGCGCTCTACATCAAGGGCATCGGCAGCGCGCGCAGTGCCGTGTGGGCTCTCGCTTTTCTGGTCAACATCGCGATACTTTTTCTGGCGCGATGAGCCTTCGGCGAAGGCTTCTCGGCGAGGCCTTCGTGTTTACGTAAAAACCCGCACGGGATGACCCCGATGCAGCGGCGTGGTGCGGCCCCTAAGCTCGATTCAGTCCACAAGAATCACAGAGCCCACAGGCACAGCTTCAGGCACCGTTTCATGCTCCATCGCCGCACCCTCATTTCCGCTTCCGCCGTCGCTGCCGCAACCATCGCGCTGCCGCGTGTCTTTGCGCAACAGGCAAAGCTGGAGAAGACGAAGATCTCCATCGCGGTCGGCGGCAAGGCGGCGTTCTACTACCTGCCGCTCACCATCTCCGAACAGCTCGGCTACTTCAAGGCCGAAGGGCTCGACGTGGAGATCTCCGACTTCGCGGGCGGCGCGCGTGCGCTGCAGGCGGTGGTCGGCGGCTCGGCCGACGTGTGCTCGGGCGCCTACGAACACACCATCAACCTGCAGGCCAAGAACCAGTTCTTCCAGGCCTTCGTGCTGCAAGGCCGCGCGCCGCAGATCGCGGTGGGTGTGTCGACCAAGAACATGGTCGGCTACACCGGCATCGCCGATCTCAAGGGCAAGAAGATCGGCGTCTCGGCGCCGGGCTCGTCGACCAACATGGTGGCCAACCTCGTGCTGTCGCGCGGCGGCCTGAAGGCCAGCGACGTGAGCTTCATCGGCGTGGGCGTGGCGGCCGGCGCGCTCACCGCGCTGCGCTCGGGCCAGATCGACGCCATCAGCAACACCGACCCGGTGATGACCATGCTCGAGCAGAAGGGCGACGTGAAGATCATCAGCGACACGCGCACGCTCAAGGGCACGCAGCAGGTGTTCGGCGGCACGATGCCGGCGGCCTGCCTGTACGCGTCGAGCGAGTTCATCCAGAAGAACCCCAACACCTGCCAGGCGCTGGCCAATGCCATCGTGCACGGGCTCAAGTGGCTGCAGACGGCGGGCCCCGGCGACATCATCAAGACGGTGCCCGAGACCTACCTGCTCGGCGACCGCGCGCTGTACCTCGCGTCTTTCGACAAGGTGCGCGAGTCGATCGCCACCGACGGCCTCGTGCCGACCGACGGCCCCAAGACCGCGCTCACCGCGATTGCGAGCTTCGACACCAGCGTGAAGGCCGAGAAGATCGACCTCGCGAAAACCTACACCAACGATTTTGCCCGGCGCGCGAAAGACAGGTTCAAAGCCTGATTCCGAACGTCCCCGCGACCCGGCCTCGGCCGGGTTTTTTCTGCCCCGTCCGACCCGGCGCGACCATGTCCGACCACGCACTCGAACTCCTCTCCATCAGTTGCACCTTCCATTCGAAGGACAACCCCGGCCAGCGCTACACGGCGGTGGCGGACACCACGCTGCGCATCAAGGCCGGTGAGTTCGTCTCGGTGGTCGGCCCCACGGGCTGCGGCAAGTCGACGCTGCTGAACGTGGGGGCAGGGCTGCTGGAGCCCTCGTCGGGCACCGTGAAGGTGTTCGGCCAGACGCTCGCGGGCATCAACACGCGCGCCGGCTACATGTTCCAGACCGAGGCGCTGATGCCCTGGCGCAGCGCGATTGACAACGTGATGGTGGGCCTGCAGTACCGCGGCGTGCCGGATGCGCAGGCGCGCGAGCAGGCCGAGGCCTGGTTGTCGCGCGTGGGCCTCTCGGGCTTCGGCGACCGTTATCCGCACCAGCTCTCCGGTGGCATGCGCAAGCGCGTGGCGCTGGCGCAGACCTTGGTGCTCGACCCCGACATCATCCTCATGGACGAGCCCTTCAGCGCGCTCGACATCCAGACGCGCCAGCTGATGGAAAACGAAGTGCTCGACCTCTGGAACGCGAAGAAGAAGGCGGTGCTCTTCATCACGCACGACCTCGACGAGGCCATTGCCATGAGCGACCGCGTGGTGGTGCTGTCGGCCGGCCCGGCCACGCACCCGATCGGCGAATTCGCGATCGACCTGGCACGGCCGCGCGACGTGGCCGAGGTGCGCACGCAGCCGCGCTTCGTCGAGCTGCACACCCAGATCTGGGAGGTGCTGCGCGACGAGGTGCTCAAGGGCTATGCGCAGCAACTGAAGAAGGCCGCGTGATGGCCCGCCCCGGAAGCTTCGGCCTCAACGAGCGCAACGCGCGCTTCTGGCAGCTGGCGCTGCTGGCGGTCATCCTGGTGGCGTGGCACCTTGCCTCGCGCAACCAGCAGTTCGCCTTCTTCGTGGGCGAGCCGATCCAGGTGGCGGGGCGCATCTGGAGCTGGTTCCTGCCGTTCGAGGTGCCGCCCAACGCGCTCTTTCCCGACGGGCTCAAGGGGAACGCCGACATCTACCTGCATCTGGGCACCACGCTGCTGGAGACGGTGCTGGCCTTCGGCATCGGCACGGTGCTGGGGCTGGCCTGCGGGCTCTGGCTGGCGCTCGCGCCCACGGCCAGCCTGATCCTCGACCCCTACATCAAGGCCGCCAACTCGATGCCGCGCGTGATCCTCGCGCCCATCTTCGCGCTGTGGTTCGGCCTGGGCATCTGGAGCAAGGTGGCGCTGGCCGTGACGCTGGTGTTCTTCATCGTGTTCTTCAACGTCTACCAGGGCGTGCGCGAGGTGAGCCCGGTGGTGCTGGCCAACGCGAAGATGCTGGGCGCCAACCAGCGGCAGCTGCTGCGCACCGTGTACCTGCCGAGCGCGACGAGCTGGGTGTTCTCCAGCCTGCACACGTCGGTCGGGCTGGCCTTCGTGGGCGCGGTGGTGGGCGAGTACCTGGGGTCGGCACGCGGCGTGGGCTACCTGATCCTGCAGGCCGAGGGCACCTTCGACGTCAACACCGTGTTCGCCGGCATCGTGGTGCTCACGGCCTTCGCGCTGGTGCTCGACGGCATCGTGGGGCTCATCGAGCGGCGCCTCATGAAGTGGCAGCCCAGGACGGGCGAAACCGAGAAGCTGTAGCAGGCGTGGCGCTTGCGGCACGTGCGGCACGTGCAGTGCATGCATCCCATGCAGCGCGTTCCTCCATGCGATGATCCCGCGCGGCGCCGAGGGCGCCGCAACGATTCATGGGGGTAACAATGAGCCACGACCACCGACGGGCCACGACCTTGCGCTCGCGCGACCAGGCGGCCAGAGTGTCGAACGAAGAACTGTTCTTCGACCTGGTCTACGCGTTTTCCGTCACGCAGCTGTCCCATTACCTGCTGGACCACCTCACGCTGATGGGGGCGCTGCAGACGCTGGTGATGTGGTTCGCGGTCTGGCTGGGCTGGCAGTACACGGCCTGGACCACCAACTGGTTCGACCCCGGCACGCTGCGCGTTCGCGGCGTGCTGTTCGGCATCATGCTGCTGGCCATGGTGATGGCCTCGGCGCTGCCGGGCGCGTTCGCCGAGCGCGGGCTGGTGTTCGCGCTGTGTTTCGTCGGCATCCAGGCGGGACGCACGCTGTGCATGCTGGTGGCCATCGGTCCGAACGACCCGCTCACGCCCAACTTCCGCCGGCTGCTGGCCTGGAACTGCCTGGCGGGGGCGTTCTGGATCGCGGGCGGCTTCGCCGAGGGGCCGGTGCGGCTGGCACTGTGGTTCGGCGGCGTGCTGTGCGAGTACATCGCGCCGATGATCGGCCTGCGCTTTCCGGGCCTGGGCCGCTCGCTCACCAGCGACTGGACCATCGACGGCGGCCACTTGGCAGAGCGTTGCCAGCTGTTCGTGATCGTCGCGCTGGGCGAGTCGGTGCTGGCCACGGGCATCGCCTTCGGGCACCACGCCGAATGGCATGCCGTCGACCTGTTCGCGCTGCTGGTGGGCTTCGCGGGCAGCCTGGCGATGTGGTGGATGTACTTCGACACCAGCGCCAAGGAGGCGACCCACGTCATCGAGCATGCGGCGGACCCGGGCGGCATCGGCGCCAAGTTCCACTACACGCACGTGATTTTGGTGGCCGGCATCATCGTGTGCGCGGTGGCGGACGAGCTCACCATCGGCGAAGGCTCGCATCACGCCGAGCTCAAGTACCTCGGCGCGCTGATCGGCGGGCCCGCCATCTACCTGTTCGGCAATGCGCTGTTCAAGCGCGTGGTGCGCGGCTTCCTGCCGCAGTCGCACCTCTATGGGCTGGGCCTGCTGGCGGTGCTCGCGGTCTTCGCGTCGCACATGACGGTGATGGCGGTGGGCGCGGTGACCACGGTCATCATGATTGGCGTGGCCGCGCTGGAAGCGGTGGTGCGCCGCAGGGCACTGGCCGCAAAGACGCACTGAAAAAGCCGGAAGCATCCGGAAGCATCCGGGAGGGCCGGCGAGAGCCAAGAGCCACCCCGGCTGCTGCTTCCCGGCGCCTCAGCGCTTCTTCTTGGACGGCGTGCCGCCGCGCTTCTCGCGCACGACCTGCTGCTTGCTGCTGGCAGGCACCTTGGCCACGTTGGCGCCGCGCGGCGCCGACGCCTTGGAGGGTGCGCCGCCACGGCGCGGTGCCGCGGCCACCGTGTGCGACACGGGCCGCACGCCGGTGCCCACGCGCGCCGCGACCGACGCGCGGATGGGCAGGTACACCACCACGCTGTAGCCGCGCTTGAACGCGTGGTTCTGCTGCACGTCGTTCCACTCGGCCACGGCGGCGGGCTTGAGGTTGTAGCGGCGAGCGATGCTGGCGACGTTGTCCGAACGGCCGGCCTTCACCGTCGTGCGGCGCGTGACGATCTCGGGCTGGAAGGCCAGGTGGCCCTCGTCGGCCACCACGGCGGCCACGTCTTCCTTCACGCGCGCGCCGCGCGGCACGATCAGCGTGGAGCCGGCCTTGATGAGCATGCGCGGCGGCACGTTGTTCAGCGCGCGCAGGTCGTTCTCGCTCATGCCCGAGCGCTGGGCCGCGTCGGCCACCGTCATGGTGGTGGGAATGACCCAGGCCGTCCAGCTGGCGTACTGGCCTTGCGAGTAGGCGTCGAAGTTGCGCTGGAACACGGCCGCGTTGTCCCACGGCAGCAGGATCTGCGGTGTGCCCGCGGCAAGCAGCACCGGCTTGTGCGCGGCGGGGTTGAGCGCGCGGAAGTCTTCCAGGCGCACGTCGGCCAGCTTGGCGGCCAGTTCCACGTCGAGGTCGCGCGAGAGCGTGACGGTCTGGAAGTACGGGTGGTTGGCGATCACCGGCAGCTCGGTGTTGAACGCCTGCGGATTGGCCACGATGTTCTTCACCGCCTGCAGCTTGGGCACGTACAGGCGTGTCTCGGCGGGCATGGTGAGGTCGCTGTAGGTGGTGGGCAGGCCCAGCCGCTGGTTCTTGGCGATGGCGCGGCTCACGCTGCCTTCGCCCCAGTTGTAGGCCGCCAGCGCGAGCTGCCAGTCGCCGAACATGCCGTAGAGCTTCTGCAGGTAGTCGAGCGCGGCGCGGGTGGAGGCGACCACGTCGCGGCGGTCGTCGCGGAAGATGTTCTGCTTCAGGTCGAAGTCGTTGCCGGTGGCCGGCATGAACTGCCACATGCCCGCGGCGCGCGCGCTGGACACGGCCTGCGGATTGAACGCGCTCTCGATGTAGGGCAGCAGCGCCAGCTCGGTCGGCATGTTGCGGCGCTCGAGTTCCTCGACGATGTGGAAGATGTACTTGTCCGAGCGCGCGGTCATGCGCTGGATGTAGTCGGGCCGGCTCGAATACCACTGCTCGCGGTCGCGCACCAGGTCGCTTTCGAGGTTGGGCATCTTGAAGCCGCGGCGAATGCGGTCCCACATGTCCACCGGCGGGGCGAGGGTGACGACGCTCGTCGAGCGGGCCTGGCCGTTGCCGAGCGGGCTGAGGGCGTCACGCGGGTAGACCGGTGCCGCGCTGCCGGCGACCTTGGCGCCGGTGCCGGCGGCCTGGGATGACGAAGAGGAGGAGCTGTTGGTGTTCGTGCCCGCGCAGCCCGCGAGCACCAGTGAACCTGCAAGGCAGGTGGCAGCGAAAAATTTCATCGGAAGTCGTTTTTCCATTGGCGCAATGCGGCGAACACGTCGGCATCGGCTGCATCTGCAGCCAGTTCGGCGTGGGCACGCACCGCTCGAAGGACAGTGGCTTCGCGGCTGCGAAGAAAAGGGTTGACCTGGCGCTCGGTGGCCAGTTGCGATGGCAGCGTGGGCTGCCCCTGTGCGCGCAGGCTTTCGCAGCGCGCGTTGTACTGAGTCAGTTCGCCGTTACCGGGTTCCACCGCGAGGGCGAAACGCAGGTTAGCAAGTGTGTATTCGTGGGCGCAGCACACCCGCGTGTCGCCGGGCAGTGCGGCCAGCGCGTCGAGCGAAGCCAGCATCTGCGCGGGCGTGCCCTCGAAGAGCCGGCCGCAGCCGCCCGAGAACAGCGTGTCGCCGCAGAAAACGAGCGGCGCCTGTGAAGGCGCCGCGGGAAGAAAGTAGGCGATGTGGCCGGCCGTGTGGCCCGGCACGTCGATCACCTGGAAGCGCATGCCCAGCACCTCGGCCACGTCGCCTTGCGCCAGCGGCGTGAACGGCTCGGGAATGCGCTCGCGCGCGGGGCCCCACACCGGCGCGCCGGTGGCCGCGTGCAATGCCGCCACGCCGCCGGTGTGATCGGCATGGTGGTGCGTGACTAGAATCGCGGCGAGCTGCAGCTTGTGGCGCGCCAGCGCGTCGAACACCGGTTGGGCATCGCCCGGATCCACCACGATGGCGTGGGACCCGTCGTGCAGCATCCAGATGTAGTTGTCGGCGAAGGCGGGCAGCGGAACAAGGGTCATGAGCGGTCAAATTATAGGTTTGCACGATTGGTTCGCGACCCCCCCGGGCCGCTACTTGCTGGCTTGGGAGCAGGCCCAGTTCGACCAGGCGGTGGCCGACGTGTTCGGCTATCACGCGTTGCAGCTGGGCGCGGCCGAGGTCGACGGCCTGCGCGCCAACCGCATGCCGCACCGCTGGCTGGCGCTGGACGACCCGGCGCGCGCCGGCAAGGCGACGCTGCTGGCCGACTTTGCCGCGCTGCCGTTCGCGGCCAACAGCCTCGACCTGGTGGTGCTGCCCCATGCGCTGGAACTCAGCCCCGACCCGCACGCCACGCTGCGCGAGGTCGAGCGGGTGCTGGTGCCCGAGGGCCGGGTGGTGATCTGCGGGCTCAACCCGACCAGCCTCTGGGGCATGCGGCAGCGCCGCGCGCACATCTACCGGCGCCTGGGCCTCGGCGACCTCTACCTGCCCGAGGGCGGCGAGTTCATCGGCTACTGGCGCATGCGCGACTGGCTGCGGCTGCTGAGCTTCGAGGTGGAGTCGGGCCGCTTCGGCATCTACCGGCCGGCCGTGCGCAGCGAGGCCTGGCTGGAGCGCGCGCGCTGGATGGACGCCGCCGGCGAGCGCTGGTGGCCGATCTTCGGTGCCGCCTACTTCCTGGTGGCGGTGAAGCGCGTGCGCGGCATGCGCATGCTGAGCGCCGACTGGCGGCGTGCCGGGGCCCGCGCCACGGCGCCGGTGCCCATTGCGGGCAAGGTGCACCGCAACGACGCCGGCAAGAACTGAAAGAACAAGAGCGGAACGAAAATGAACGAACGAATGAAGAAGGAAAAGCCAGTTTGACCGAAGTCGTGATCTACACCGATGGTGCGTGCAAGGGCAATCCCGGACCGGGCGGCTGGGGCGCGTGGCTCAAGTCCGGCGCCACCGAGAAGGACCTGTTCGGCGGTGAACTCAACACCACCAACAACCGCATGGAGCTGACCGCCGTCATCGAAGGCCTGGCCGCGCTCAAGCGGCCGTGCAAGGTGCTGCTGTACCTCGACAGCCAGTACGTGCGCAAGGGCATCACCGAATGGATCCGCGGCTGGAAGGCCAAGGGCTGGATGACCGCCAGCAAGCAGCCCGTGAAGAACGTCGAGCTCTGGCAGCGGCTGGACAAGCTGGTGGCAGAGGGCGGCCACCAGATCGAATGGCGCTGGGTCAAGGGCCACTCGGGCGACCCGGGCAACGAGCGCGCCGACATGCTGGCCAACAAGGGCGTGGACAAGGCGCTCGGGCGGATCTGAGCAAGGGTTGGCACGCTCCGCAAGGGGCATGAATGTTGCTAGAGTGTTTTAGGGCAACTGCGGGTATCCGCAGGCGCTCGGGGGGCGGTTCCCGTCCCACGGCCACTCATTCGTTCGCAGCATGAACCTCGACTACTCCACCGATGCGGTCGACCCCAGCCAGCGCTTCGACTACTGGAGCGACGTGGTCTGCAGGCACTTCATTCCCGCCAAGAGCCTGGTGCCCGACCGCGAACATTTCAACGCCCGCTTCTCGGTGCGTTCGCTGGGCAGCCTCACGCTCGCCGAAATGTCGTCCCCGCGCCACCTGTGGGAGCGCGACGAACAGCACCTGCGCAGCGGCCCCAACGAAGACTTCATGCTCAACCTGATGGTGTCGGGGCACGGCGTGCTCTCGCAGTCGGGCCGGCGCGTGGTGCAGCGCAACGGCGACATCGTGCTGTACGACGCCGCGCGCCCCTTCACCTTCGACCTTGCGCCCGAATCGGCGCTGCTGGTGCGCATTCCGCGCCGGCAGTTGCTGTGCCGGGTGCCCGAGGCGCACCATCTCACGGCCATGCACCTGGCGGAAGGCCACCCCGTCGCCAGGCTGCTGGGCAGCATGATCCGCGAGGCCGCGGTGCTCGAACTGTCGGGGCGTGACGCCATGCAGGCCAGCATCGCGAGCTCGCTGCTCGACATGCTCTCGGCCACGCTGCAGGTGCAGGTGGCGGGCACCGACTCGGCGCGCTCCGCGCACGACGCGCTGTTCCAGAAAACGCGCGACTACATCGTGGCGCACCTGGACGACTGCGAACTCGACGTCGAGCAGATCGCCCGTGCGCACAACGTCTCGGCCCGCACGCTGGCGCGGGTGTTCGCGCAGCAGGGCACCACGCCCATCCAGTGGCTGTGGAAGCAGCGGCTCGAGGCCAGCCACCGCGCGTTGTTGGAAGGCCGTGTGCGGCAGGTCACGCAGGCAGCGTTCCAGTACGGCTTCAGCGACATGTCGCACTTCTGCCGGGTCTTCAAGAAAGCGTATGGCGTGACGCCGCAGACGCTGCTGCGCCGGCACTAGAAGCAAGTCGGTCGAGATCGCCATATCGCCATATCGCCGGATCGGGATAACGCGATGACGCGATAACGATGACGCGATAACGCGGCTGGCGGTCCCAGCCCACCCGATTGGCTCTGGCAGCCAAGTCTTCCTTGCCGTTGCTCCCTATCGTGAAGCCAGCCCTTCACGCATGGAGACGACGATGCAAACCCCGCCCCCCACACAGCCTGTGGATGTCGCCGCGCTGGCCCGCTGCGCGGCCTTGAACCTGAGTGCCGAGCGCCTGGCCGCTGTCGACGCGATCCTGTCCGCCTGGATTCCCGCGGCCAATGAGCTCAGCCGCAAGATGAGCGAGCCCGCGCACCAGTCGCTGCTGCCCGTTACCACGTTCACGCACGCGCATGAACAGCCCGAGGAGGGTGCATGAGCGACATCCTCGAACTCACGCTCTCGCAGGCCGCGCGCATGGTGCGGGAGCGCAAGCTGTCGCCGGTGGAGCTGGTCGAGGCCTCGCTGGCGCGCATCCGGGCGCACGACAGCGTGCTCAAGTCCTTCATCACCGTGTTCGAGGAGCAGGCGATGCAGGTGGCGCGCGCGGCCGAGTTGCTGTCCGGCGCGGGTCACGAGCTGGGTCCGCTGCAGGGCATTCCGATTGCGCTGAAAGACAACATCGCCGTGCGCGGCACGCGCACCACGGCGGGCAGCAAGGTGCTGTCCGATTGGCTGCCGGAGGCCGATGCCACCGTTGCCACCCGACTGCGCCAGGCCGGTGCCGTGTTCATCGGCAAGACCAACATGCACGAGTTCGCCTGGGGCGGCACCTCGGCCAATCCGCACTATGGCGCGGTGCGCAACCCCTGGGACCCGTCGCGCTTTCCCGCGGGCTCCAGCGGCGGCTCGGCCGTGGCGGTGGCGGCGCGTTTCTGCTTCGGTGCCGTCGGCACCGACACGGGCGGCTCCATTCGGCTGCCTTCGGCCGTCAACGGCATCGTGGGCCTGCGCCCCACCTATGGCCGCGTGAGCAACCACGGCGTGGTGCCGCTCGCCTGGAGCATGGACACGGTCGGCCCCATGACGCGCACCGTGGAAGACTGCGCGCTGATGTTCGGCGCCATCGCCGGCTTCGACGCGAAGGACGCCGGCAGCGCACAACGCGGCACCGATGACTGCCTGAGGGACATGGCCGGCGGCTGCAGGCATTTGCGCATCGGCGTGGTGCCGGGCTATTTCTTCGAGCACCTGCAGGCGCCGGTGCATGACGCGGTGAAGGAGGCGCTCGCCACCTTCGTCGACATGGGCGCGCGGCTGGTGGATGTCGACATCCGCAACATCCACGGCAACATCTCCGCGCAGCTCACCATCGAGTCGGCCGAGCCCAGCACCTACCACCAGCGCACCTTGCGCGAGCAGCCCGACGACTACGGCGACGACGTGCGCACGCTGCTGGAGGCCGGCGAGCTGCTGCTGGCCACGCAGTACCTGCAGGCGCAGCGCTACCGCGCGCTGCTGCGCAATGAATTCCTGGAAGCATTTGGTCAGGTCGATGTGTTCATCTGCCCCTCGCTTCCTTTCGTGGCCACGCGGGTGGGCGAGACCCGCGTCGAGATCGAACCCGGCAAGCCCGAGGACATGCTCTCGGCCATCATGCAGTTCACCGGCGTGGCCAGCCTCACGGGCTTGCCTTCATTGAATGTGCCCTGCGGCTTCGACCCCTGTGGCCTGCCCATCGGCATGCAGATCATCGGACGGCCCTTTGCGGAAGCCACGCTGCTGCGTGCCGGCCACGCCTTCCAGCTTGCAACCGCTTTTCATCGACGCGCCCCTGTGCTTTGACGAAAGTCGCCGGCTGACAGAACCAGCACATCGCAATGGCGCTGTGAGCAAAGCACCCCGGGCCTCGGGCCGATAACTTCGGCCACAGCTTCCAACGTCTTTCTTCCCCAACGACCGGAGTCTTCCCGCCATGTCGAACAACGATCTGCCCGATCTTCACTATCTCGAACTTCTTGAAGTCGGCCGCCTCATCCAGTCCCGCGAGCTGTCCTCGGTGGAGGTGACGAAGGCGCAATTCGCGCGCATCGACAAGGTCGACGGCGCGCTGAAGAGCTATGTGCGCGTGATGACCGATTCGGCCTTGGCCGAGGCCGCGCGCGCCGATGCAGAAATTGCCTCGGGCCAACTGCGCGGCCCGCTGCACGGCGTGCCGGTGGGCGTGAAGGACCTGTGCTGGACCGCGGGCGTGCCCACCGCCGCCGGCATGACGCTCTACCAGGACTTCGTGCCCACCGAAGACGGCACCGTGGTGCGCAAGCTGCGCGAGGCCGGCGCGGTCATCCTCGGCAAGCTGCAGCTCACCGAGAGCGCGTATGCCGACCATCATCCCTCGGTGTCGCCACCGGTCAATCCGTGGAACGCGGCGCACTGGCCGGGCGTGTCGTCCAGCGGCTCGGGCGTGGCCACGGCGGCGGGGCTCTGCTATGGCTCGCTGGGCACCGACACGGGTGGCTCCATTCGCTTTCCCTCGGCCGCCAACGGCCTCACGGGCCTGAAGCCCACCTGGGGCCGCGTGAGCCGCTACGGCGCCTTCGAGCTGGCCGCCACGCTCGACCATATCGGCCCCATGACCCGCAGCGCGGCCGATGCGGGTGCAATGCTCGGCGCCATTGCCGGCGCCGACCCGAAAGACCCGACCGCCAGCCTGCTGCCCGTGCCCGACTACCTGGCCGGCATCGGCAAGGGCCTGGCCGGCCTGCGCGTGGGCATCGACACCCGCTGGACCACCGACGGCGTCGACGCGCCCACGCGCGCGGTGCTCGACGCGGCCATTGCAACGGTGAAGACGCTGGGCGGCGAGATCCGCGAGGTGAGCTTTCCCGACCCCACGCAGGCCATCGACGACTGGTTCCCGCTGTGCGGCATGGAGGCCGCCGTGGTGCACGAGAAGACCTACCCGTCGCGCAAGGACATGTACGGCCCCGCGGTGGCCGGCCTGGTCGAGCTGGGCCTGGCGCAACGCGGTGTCGACTACCAGAAGATCGTGCTGCGCCGGCACGACTTCAGCGGCAAGGTGAGGGCGATGTTCGAGGGCATCGACCTGCTGCTGATTCCCGCCACTGGCATCGCCTCGCCCACCATGGCGCGCATGGCGCAGATGGGTGTGGATGCGGAGCTGATGGCCGCGATGCTGCGTTACACCTGCCCCTTCGACATGACCGGCAGCCCGACCCTCACGCTGCCCGGCGGCTTCACGCCCGCGGGCATGCCGGTGGCCTTCCAGTTCGTGGCGCGCCACTTCGACGAAGCCCTGCTGGTGCGTGCCGGCGCGGCCTTCCAGCAGGCGACCGACTGGCACCGCCGGCACCCGGCGCTCTGAAACCCGATTCTTCTTCTCATCACATCCCTCGAAAGCATCACCATGAAACTACGTCGCGCGCTTTTCTCCCTGGGTTGCACCGTGGCCCTGGCCACCTCCACCTCGGTCACATCCGCATGGGCGGCCGACCCGCTGAAGGTCGGCCTGATGGAAGACGTCTCGGGCGACCTCGCCTTCATGGGCAAGCCCAAGCTCAACGGCTCGCTGCTGGCCGTGGAAGAGATCAACAAGGCCGGCGGCATCATGGGCCGTCAGGTGGAGCTGATTCATCTCGACCCGCAGGGCGACAACGCGCGCTACCAGGAGTTCACGCGCCGCCTGCTGAGCAAGGACAAGGTCGACGTGCTCATCGGCGGCATCACCTCGGCTTCGCGCGAGGCCGTGCGGCCGATCGTCGACCGCACGCAGACGCCGTATTTTTATACCAACCAATATGAAGGCGGCGTGTGCGACGCCAACATGATCAGCATGGGCGCGGTGCCCGAGCAGCAGTTCTCCACGCTCATTCCCTACATGGTCGAGAAGTTCGGCAAGAAGGTCTACGTGGTGGCGGCCGACTACAACTTCGGCCAGATCAGCGCCGAGTGGAACCGTTCGATACTGAAGGACATCGGCGGCACGGTGGTGGGCGAGGAGTTCATTCCGCTGGGTGTGTCGCAGTTCGCGCAGACCATCCAGAACATCCAGAAGGCCAAGCCCGACTGGCTGCTGATGCTCAACGTGGGCGCCGCGCAAGACTCCTTCTTCGAGCAGGCCGCGGCCGCCAAGCTGAACCTGCCCATGGGCTCGTCGGTGAAGGTGATGCTGGGCTTCGAGCACAAGCGCTTTGCGCCGCCCGCGCTCAACCGCATGCACGCCACGGCCAACTGGTTCGAGGAAATCGATTCGCCCGCGGCCACCGACTTCAAGAAGCGCTGGCACGCCAAGTTCCCCAGCGAACCGTACATCAACGACATGGGCTACAACGCCTACAACGCGCTGTACATGTACAAGACCCTGGTGGAGAAGGCCAAGTCGACCAAGCTGGCCGACCTGCGCAAGGTGATCGCCACGGGCGAGGCCTGCATCGACGCGGGAGAAGGCAAGGTCTGCATCGACCCCAAGAGCCAGCACGCCTCGCACCAGATGCGGCTGATCGCCGTGGACGACAAGCACAAGGTCAACGTGCTGAAAGACTACGGAACCATCCAGCCGTACTGGCTGGGCAAGATCGGTTGCGACCTGACGAAGAACAACGACAAGAAGCAGTACACGCCGTCCGACCTGCCCAAGAAGTCCTGACACCCGAGCGCCGAGGACCTTGCGGTGTTCGCCGAAATCTTCTCTTTCTTCTACCAGTTCGCGGACGTGTTCGCGTTCCTCATCCTGTCGGCCGCCGGCCTGGCGATCGTGTTCGGGATGATGGGCGTGATCAACATGGCGCACGGCGAGTTCATCATGTGCGGGGCCTACGTGACGGTGGGCCTGGTGCATGCGGGCTTTCCGCTGCCGCTCGCCCAGCTGTGCGGCACGCTGGCTGCCGGGCTCATCGGCGTGGTGCTGGAGTGGAGCCTGGTGCGCAAGCTCTACAAGCGCCCGCTCGACTCGCTGCTGGCCACCTGGGGCCTGAGCCTGATCGTCACGCAGGGCATGCTGCTGACGGTGGGTTCCTCGGTCACCGGCATCGGCACGCCCGAAGGCAGCTTCGTGGTGGGGGGCTACACCTTCTCCGTGTACCGCATGGTGCTGTTCGCGGCGGCCGTGGCGGTGCTGGGCGGCATCTATTTCATCTTCATGCGCACCCGCTTCGGCGTGCATGCGCGCGCAACGATGCAGAACGCCAGCATCGCGCAGGCCACCGGCGTGCGCACCGGGCGGGTGTATGCGCTGAGCTTCGGAATCGGCGCGGCGCTGGCCGGGCTGTGCGGCGCGCTCTATGCGCCCACCATGACGCTGATTCCCACCATGGGCGCGGCCTTTCTGGTGGAGAGCTTCGTCACGGTGGTGGTGGGCGGTGCCAACGTGCTGCTGGGCACGGCGCCGGCGGGTATTTTGCTGGCGGTGATCCGCACCGGGCTGAACGGCTGGGGTGGGCAGATCGTGGGGCAGATCGGCATGTTGCTGGCCGTGATCGTCGTCATTCGCATCCTGCCCGAAGGGGTGTCGGGCTGGCTGGCCCGGCGCACCCGCTGACCTCGTTGAAGTTGCTGAAGTTGTCGAAGTTCTTGAATTGACGGAGTCACCTCGCATGTTCCAACTCATCAACGGCCCGCAGACGCTCGGCACCACGCGCGTCTTCTGGCTTCCTTTTCTGGCGGTGCTGGCCGCGGTGCTGCTGTACCCGGCTTTCGCCGACGCCTACGACGTGGGCAACATGGCCTACCTGCTGACCTGGGTCTTCATGGCCATGGGCCTGTGCCTGGTGTGGGGCTACGGCGGCATGCTGTCGTTCGGGCAGACACTGTTCTTCGGCATTGCGGGCTATGGCTACGGCGTGCTCGCCATCAACCTGGGCGGCGAGGCGGGCACGACCTTCCTGGCGCTGCTGGTGGCCTTGCTGCTCGCGGCGCTGGCCGCGGCGGTGCTGGGTTATTTCATGATCTGGGGGCGCGTGGGTGGTGTGTTCTTCGGCATCGTCACGCTGTCGGCCACGCTGGTGCTGGCCTTCTTCCTGGGGCAGACGGCGGGGCCTGAATGGCACATCGGCAGCGCGCGGCTCAACGGCTTCAACGGCATGAAGGACATGGCGCCGCTGAACGTGCCGTGGCTGGGCGGCGACACGCTGTACTTCGACGGCATGGCGCTCTACTACCTGGTGGTGGGGCTGATCCTGGTGGTGTACCTGGGCCTGCGCATGCTGTTGAACTCCCGTTTCGGCAACGTGATCGTCGCGGTGCGAGAAGACCCGCAGCGTGCCGAGCTGCTGGGCTACGACGTGCGCAAGTACCAGCTGGCGACCTTCGTCATCGGCTCGGCGCTGGCGGGCGTGAGCGGCGTGCTCTACACCTCGTGGGGGCAGTTCATCACACCGGCGAGCATCGGCCTGCCAGCGGCGGCGATGCCCATCGTGTGGGTGGCGTTCTCGGGGCGCGGGGACATCACGGCCACGCTGGTGGGTTCGTTCCTGGTGCTGTGGGCGTTCCAGACGATCACGGTGTACAGCCAGCAAGCCGCGTTGCTGTTGATGGGCGCAATGCTGCTGTGCACGGTGATGGTGGCGCCGCAGGGGTTCGTCATCGGGGTGGTGCAGGCGGTGCGGCGGTTGTTCGCGCGGCGTGGCACCGGCGCGGCCGTTGCCGCGGCGCCGGTGCGTGAAGTGCCCGACGCGCAGGAGGTTCGCGCATGAGCCCCTTGCTGGAAACCCGTTCGCTGACCAAGCATTTCGGCGGCCACGCGGCGGTGTCCGATGTGGACCTGTCAGTGACGCAGGGCGAAATCCATTGCCTGATCGGCCCCAACGGCGCGGGCAAGAGCACGCTGTTCAAGCTGATCGTGGGCACGCACGAGGCCACGTCGGGCCACATCGCCTTCCAGGGCGCGGACGTGACGCGCCAGCGCCCGTTCCAGCGCGTGCAGCAGGGCATGAGCATCAAGATGCAGGCGCCCAGCGTGTTCAAGGAACTGCCGGTGCGCCAGAACATCCACATCGCGCTGCAGCACCACGTGGCCGGCCGAGCCGAACTGACGCGCGAGGAAGACCGTCTGCTGGCGCTGCTCGACCTCTCGGCCGATGCGAAGAAGCCGGCGGGCGAACTGGCGCACGGCCAGCAGCAGTGGCTGGAGATCGGCATGGCGCTTGCCCTCAAGCCGGTGCTGCTGCTGATGGACGAGCCCACGGCAGGCCTGTCGCCCGAAGAGACCTTCAAGACGGGAGAGCTCATCCAGAAGCTCAACGCCGAGGGTATGACTGTGCTGGTGGTGGAGCACGACATGGCCTTCATTCGCCAGATCGCGCAGCGCGTGACGGTGTTGCATTTCGGCAAGGTGTTCGCCGAAGGTTCCATTGGCGAGGTCATTGCCGATCCGCGGGTGGCTGAGATTTACCTTGGGAAAACGCATGACTGATTGGATGAGGCGCTGCTTTTCGAATCCGCTCGGTCGCTGCTCGGGGCGCGCTCACGCCGACGGGGTACCTTGCTCCGCGAATGTCCTGCGCCCTTCGGGCTCCCCCTTTATTTCGCTGCGCAAGGCACCCCCCGGAACAAAAGCACTGCAAACACAAACAACGCAAGACGGAGCACTGACATGGTCCTGGAAGTGAAAGGCCTGCAGGCCAGCTACGGCGCCACGCCCATCCTGCAAGGCGTCGACCTGCAGGTCCGCAAAGGCGAGATCGTCAGCCTCATCGGACGCAACGGCGTCGGCAAGACAACCACCATGCGCTGCCTCATGGGCCTGCTGCGCACACGCGGCGGCACCGTGCGATTCCTGGGGCAGGACATCGCGACCCTGCCGAGCGACGCACGTGCGCGCTTGGGCATCGGCTACGTGCCACAAGGGCGCGAGGTGTTCGCCCGCATGACGGTGGCAGAGAACCTCATGGTCGGCGAACTCGTCGGCGGGCCGCAGGGCAAGAAACTGCCCGACCTCGTCTACCAGTACTTCCCGCGCCTGGCGGAACGTCGCAACCAGCTGGCCGGCACCATGTCGGGCGGAGAACAGCAACAGCTGGCCATCGGCCGCGCGCTCGTGGGCAACCCCGCGCTCATGCTGCTCGACGAGCCCTCCGAAGGTATCCAGCCCTCCATCGTGCAGCTCATCTGCGACGTGCTGCGCGCCATTCGCCGCGACCTGGGCACGACGATTCTTTTCGTCGAACAGAACCTGGACACCATCCTCGACGTCGGCGAACGCGCCTACGTGATGGAGAAGGGCCGTGTGGTGGGCCGCATCGATGCGGGCCACATGAACGCGCAGACCGTGCGCAACCACCTGATGATCTGACAACGCAAGGGACACCCCATGAGCTGGCTCGACCAATCGATCATGCACACCCGCGGCATCGGCCGCGAACGCAGCACCGTCACGCACGAACTCACCGAGGCGAAGCAGGGCACATTTCACTTCACCATCGGGCCGTACTCCAGCGCCGTGATGACCGTGAAGCCCGGCGACCGCATCGTGGTGGAAACGCGCGACGCCTTCAACGGCAAGGTGAAGACCGAGCAAGATCTGCCCTCCAAGGTGCTCACCATGCCCTTCGTCAACCCGCAAAACGGCCCGATCATGGTCGAAGGCGCGGAGCCCGGCGACACGCTGGCGGTGCACATCGAGTCGATGGCACCGCGCGGGCCCAACCCGCGCGGCACCTGCTGCATGATTCCGGAGTTCGGCGCGCTCAGCGGCACCGCCTTTACCGCGCTGCTGAACGAGCCGCTGCCCGAGCGCGTGCGCAAGATCGACGTGGACGAGCAGGGCGTGTACTGGAGCAAGCGCGTCACGCTGCCCTACAAGCCGCACATCGGCACGCTGAGCACCTCGCCGGAAATCGACTCCATCAACAGCCTCACGCCCGACCAGCACGGCGGCAACATGGACCTGCCCGACATGGGGCCGGGCAGCATCACCTACCTGCCGGTGCGCACGCCGGGCGCGCGGCTGTTCATTGGCGATGCGCATGCCTGCCAGGGCGACGGCGAGGTGTGCGGCACGGCGGTGGAGTACCCGAGCCTGACGACCATTCGCGTCGACCTCATCAAGGGCTGGAAGCTCGAATGGCCGCGGCTGGAGACGGACGAGATGATCATGGCCATCGGCAGTGCCCGGCCGCTCGAGGACGCCACCCGCATCGCCTACAAGGAACTGGTGCTCTGGATGGAGGCCGAATACGGCTACGACCGCTGGGATGCCTACATGATGCTGAGCCAGTGCGGCAAGGTGCGCCTGGGCAACTTTGTCGACCCGAAGTACACGGTGGGGGCGGGCATTTCAAAGACCTATCTCGCGCCCTGACAAGGCCTCAGATGGTTTTTTGACATGGCTCTGACATGGCCGGCGAGGCTTCGCGCAACAGCAAAAGATGCTGGCCAGCCGCCGATAATCGGGGCATGACCGAACTCTCACGCTTGGCGGAACTGCGCCGCGTGGCCATCCTCGACACGAGCGAAGAGGCCGCCTACGACGAAATCACCCGGCTGGCGGCGCAGATGTGCGGCACCCCCATCGCGCTCATTTCGTTGATCGACGAGCGGCGCCAGTGGTTCAAGTCGCGTGTGGGGCTCAAGGCGACCGAAACGCCCCGGGAGCATGCGTTCTGCGCGCATGCCATCCAGATGCCCGGCCAGGTGATGGTCGTGGCCGACGCATTGGCGGACGACCGGTTCAGGGCGAACCCGCTGGTCACCGGCGACCCGAGCATCCGCTTCTACGCGGGCGCGCCGCTGGTGATGAGCAACGGCGAGGCACTGGGCACGGTGTGCGTGATCGACACGCAGCCGCGCACGGTCAGCGCGGAAGACCTGGAGCAACTGCGCTTCCTGGCGCAGCAGGTGGTGACCATGCTCGAGGAACGCGGGCGCGAGAACCCTTCGCAGGCTTAGATCGCGCCGTCGAACATCATCACGTCGACCTCGTCGCCCGGCGCGACGCTGCCCTGGGCGTGGTGCAGCACCACGAGTCCATTGGCCTCGACCATCGAACTCAGCACGCCCGAACCCTGATTGCCGTTCACGGTCACTTCAGGCAAGGCGCCCGTCACGGGCTTGACAAAGCCGCGCTGGTACTCGGTGCGGCCCGGCTTCTTGCGGATCGGCCCCGTGCTGCGCGCGCGCAGCAGCGGCGGCGGTGCGCAGGCCGCCTCGTGGCAGCCCATCATGCGCAGCAGCGCGGGGCGCACGAAGGCCAGGAAGGTCACCATCACCGCCACCGGATTGCCCGGCAGGCCGAACAGCACGGCCGGCTGGAGCGGCGTTGGCGCGTCGGCTTCGCGCGGGATCAGCCCGACCGCGAGCGGGCGGCCCGGGCGCATCGCCACGCGCCAGAAAGCCATGTCGCCCAGCTGCTGCATCACGTCGCGCGTGTGGTCCGCCGCACCGGCGCTGACGCCGCCGCTGGTGACGATGGCGTCGGCCTCGCGCGCGGCGCGTTGCAAAGCGGCGGCCAGGCTGGCGGGGTCGTCGCGCACCAGGCCGAGGTCGATCACCTCGCAGCCGAGCTTCGTGAGCAGGCCGAACACGGTGTAGCGGTTGCTGTCGTACACGGCGCCTTCGCGCGGCGTCTCGCCCAGGCTCAGGATCTCGTCGCCGGTCGAGAAGTAGGCCACCCGCAGGCGCCGCAGCGCGGGCACGCTCGGCAGGCCCAGGCTCGCGACCATGCCGAGCGCGGCCGGCGACAACCGCTCGCCGCGGCGCAGCGCGGGCTGGCCCTGCATGAGGTCTTCGCCGGCCAGGCGGCGGTTGTCGCCGCGGCGCAGCACGCGCGCCGGAAAGCTCACGCGGTCGCCGTCGACCTTGCAGAACTCCTGCGCAATCACCGTGTCCAAGCCGGCCGGCATCATCGCGCCGGTCATGATGCGCACCGCGTCGCCGGCGCCCAGCGCACCGCGCCAGGCCGCACCGGCGAGCGCCGTGCCGGCCACGCGCAGGGTCACCGGCGCGTCGATGGGCGCGTCGGCCGGCAGCACGGCACCGTCGAAGGCATAGCCGTCCATGGCCGAGTTGTCGTGCGGCGGCACGCTGATGGGCGAGACGATGTCCTCGGCCAGCACGCGGCCGAGCGCGTCGAACAGCGCAACGCTTTCGCGCTGCGTGACCACGGCGCCCGCCGCCAGTCGCGCGAGAAAGGCGTGGACGGCCTCGACGCTCAGGTCGGCGTCGTTGTAGCCCGGGAGGGCAGCGGCGATGTCTGCAATGCGGCTCATGGGCTCATCGGTTCTCGAGGGCGTGCAGTTCGGCAAGGGTGTTGGCGTTGAAGAAGGCGTCGGGTGCGTCGCCGGGGCGGTCGAAGGGCACGAGCACCCTGCGGTGCTGCGCGGTCCACGCCTGCACCTTGCGCCCACCGGCTTCGGTGTAGCGGCGCAGGCTCTCGCGCAGGTCGGCGCGCAGCAGGCAGAAGACGGGTTGGGGGCGCAGCGCCACGGCGCCGTCGAAGGTTTCGGGCGCGCTGGCGATGGCGATCTCTGCGTCGCCGGCAGCAGCGGCTTCGGCGAGCCGGGCGGCCAGGTCGAGCGGGAACAGCGGCGTGTCGCACGGCACGGTCAGCAGCCAGGGCGTGGTGCAGTGCGCGAGGCCGCTCAGGAACCCCGCGAGCGGGCCCGGGTAGTCGGCCAGGCTGTCGGGCCACACCGGCGCGCCGAGCGCCTCGTAGTCGCCCAGGTTGCGGTTGGCGTTCACCATCAGCGTGCCGACCTGCGGCCCCAGCCGGCGCACCGCGTGCAGCGCGAGCGGTTCGCCGTTGAACGGTTGCAGCCCCTTGTCGACGCCGCCCATGCGCGAGCCGCGGCCGCCGGCCAGCAGCAGTCCCGTGATGTCGGCAGGCGCGATGGCGTGCGCGGGCATGGCGGCCGCCTGCGTCATCCGCCGATGTAGCTCATCTCGACGCGGCGCGGCGCCTTGTCGCTGCCATTGCCGTTGCCGCTCCCGCTGCCGTCATCGGGGCCTTGCAGGGCGCGCAGTTCGGAGTAGCGGTCGGCGCGGCCCTGCCAGATGTGGCCGATGGCCGAGGCGATGTCGTCGTCGCTCGCGGCGCCGCGCAGCAGCGGGCGCAGGTCGTGGCCCGCGGTGGCGAAGAGGCACAGGTACAGCTTGCCTTCGGTCGACAGGCGCGCGCGGCTGCAGTCGTGGCAGAAGGCCTGGGTCACGCTGCTGATGACGCCGATCTCGCCGCCGCCATCTGCATATGCCCAGCGCTGCGCGGTCTCGCCGGGCGTGGCGGCTTCGAGCGGCACCAGCGGAAATTCGGCATGGATGCGCGCGATGACGTCGGCCGACGGCAGCACCTCGTCCATGCGCCAGCCGTTGGTGGCGCCCACGTCCATGTATTCGATGAAGCGCAGCACCACCTTGGCGCCGTGGTGCGCGCGGAAATAGCGCGCCATCGGCAGGATCTCCTGCTCGTTGGTGCCGCGCTTGACCACCATGTTGACCTTGATGGGCCCGAGGCCCGCGGCCAGCGCCGCGTCGATGCCGGCCAGCACGTCGGCCACCGGAAAGTCGACGTCGTTCATGTGGCGGAACACGGCGTCGTCGAGGCTGTCGAGGCTCACGGTCACGCGCTGCAGCCCGGCGGCCTTCAGCGCGGCGGCCTTGCGCGCGAGCAGCGAACCGTTGGTGGTGAGCGTGAGCGCCAGCGCTTCGCCGCCGGGCGTGCGGATCTCGGCGAGCTGCTCGATCAGCCCCTCGATGTTCTTGCGCAGCAGCGGCTCGCCGCCGGTCAGGCGGATCTTGCGCACGCCGTGGCCCGCGAACAGGCGGGCCAGCCGCGTCATTTCCTCGAAGCTCAGCAGCGCGCTGTGCGGCAGGTACTTGTAGTCCTTGTCGAACACGTCCTTCGGCATGCAGTAGCTGCAGCGGAAGTTGCAGCGGTCGGTCACGCTGATGCGCAGGTCGGTCAGGGGCCGGCCCAGCCGGTCGTGCAGCACGCCGGTGGCGGGCACGGCCGTCTCCGGCACGGCGACGGCGGGACGCGCGTGGCCGACGGCGGAGATCGGGATGACAGTGCTGCTGCTGTTCTTCATGGCTTCACGGGGGAGGCGCCGATTTTGCGCCATCCCCCATGGACCCACTGGCCGCAGGCTACTTCAGCACCGCCGCATAGACCATGTTGCGCGCGAGGCTGCGGTAGTGGGTGCGGTACTTGGGCGACTGCAGCATGAGCACCACGAACATCTCGTTCTTCGGGTCGACCCACATGTAGGTGCCGCCCGCGCCGCCCCAGTTGTATTCGCCGCCGGCCGCCGGGTAGGGCGCCTCGCCGTCGTTGCGCCGCACCGCGAAGCCCAGGCCGAAGCCGTAGCCCGGGCCCGGCAGGTACAGCGGGCCGGGCACGATGCCGGCGCCCGCGTTGGCGTGGTCGGAGGTCATCAGCGCCAGGGTGCGCGGGCCCAGGTAGCGCTTGCCGTCGAGCGTGCCGCCGTTGAGCAGCATCTGCAGGAAGCGCGCGTAGTCGTTCGCGGTTGACACCAGCCCGCCGCCGCCCGACTCGTAGTTGCGCACGGTGCGCGGGTCGTTGAAGTCGGCCCCCACGCCGAAGCTGCGGTCGCTGGGCAGCGGCTCGGCAATGCGCGGCTGGCGCGCCGGCTCGGGCACGTAGTAGCTGGTGTCCTTCATGCCCAGCGGGTCGAGCAGGCGGGTCTTCTCGAACTGGTAGAGCGACTGGCCCGAGGCCACCTCGATCACGCGCCCCAGGATGTCGGTCGACTGGCTGTACTCCCAGGTCGTGCCGGGCTGGTAGGCCAGCGGCAGCCTGGCCAGCCGCTGGGAGAACTCGGCCAGCGTCGGGTCGCCGGCGCCCAGGTTGGCGGCGTTGTAGGCCTGCTTCACGAGGCCGGGACCGAAGAAGCCGTAGGTCAGGCCCGAGGTGTGGCGCATCAGGTCCTGCACGGTGATGGGGCGGCGCGCGGGCACGGTGTCGAGCACCGGCT
The DNA here is from genome assembly GCF_900112425.1 of Variovorax sp. OK212. Classification (GTDB taxonomy): domain Bacteria; phylum Pseudomonadota; class Gammaproteobacteria; order Burkholderiales; family Burkholderiaceae_C; genus Variovorax. The sequence goes on from NZ_FOLP01000003.1 coordinate 62,286, forward strand.
TGCCGTCGGCGCCGGGCTTCTCGACGCCCACCGTCATGCTGGCGAACTCGGGCAGGTAGGCGGCGACGGGGTCGTCCAGCTTCAGGCGGCCATCCTCGACCAGCATCATCGCGGCGACCGTGGTGATGGGCTTGCTCATCGAGTAGATGCGGAAGATGCCGTCGCGCGGCATCGGCGCGCCGCTGGCGGGGTCGAGCTTGCCGACCGGCTCGAACCACGCCACCTTGCCCTGGCGCGCCACCAGCAGCACTGCGCCGGGGATCTTGCCGGCGGCCACATCGGCCTTGAGCACGTCGGTGAGCATCTGCAGGCGCTCGCTCGACAGGCCGACCTGCTCGGGCCGGGCCGTGGGCAGCGGCTGCGCCGCCGCCAGCAGGGGAAGCTGGGCAAGGGTAAGGCCAAGGGAAAGGGCCAGCCCGAAGCCCCGCACGGCCGCGCTCAGGTTGCGCTTGAGCAATCTCATGGTCTTGTCTCCGTCTTGTGGTGAATGGAAAACCGGGCAGGGCGGTCTTGGCGCCGCCTGTATCTCGAGTCCCTGGCGAGCCTTGGCGGCCCCTGGGCTATCCGCGGCAGAGCTTCAGGTTCGTGCGGGTGGCGCGCACCACGGGCAGGAAGATCTCGGCGTCGGCCGGCGGGTAGTTTTCCTTCACGCCGTCGTCGCTCAGGGCGGCGTCTTCGGCCAGCGGCTGCAGCGTCTTCAGGCAGGCGGCGCGGTCGTCGAGCTTGTACTGCGTGAGCGCGAGGTCGTTGCGGATCCAGCCCTGGGTGATCCAGTCGAGCGTGGCGTCGCAGTCCGACAGCACGGGCGCCAGCGTGGTGCGGGCGGCGGCGTAGTTCTTGGCGTCGTACTGGCGCTTGAAGGTCTTGCGCGCGCCGGCCACGGCCTTGTCGGTGCAGCCCGGGGCAGGGCGCGTGTAGGTGCCCTCGAACATGGCGCGCGCGCCGCAGCTGTCGCGACACTGGTCGGCGCCGTTGGTCGTGACCTTCACCTTGTCGGCATCGACCGCGAAGTTCACCACGCAGGTGGTCTCGTCGATCCTGGCCTTGCCGCGCACGATGGCGCCGTCGAGCGCGCAGGTGTGGGCGTTGGCGCCGATGGTGGTGATGTCGAAGTGCCCGTCGGCCTTGACGCGCAACTGGCCGCTGCCGCGCTCGTAGATGTAGTCGCCGGCGGGTGGGGTGGCGCTCTGGGCGGCGGCGATGCTGGCGCCGAGGGCCAGGGAAAGGGCGAGGGCAAAGCTCGGGGCAAGGGGAAGGATGCGCTTGAAACTCATCGTTGGAATCTCCCGGAAGGCTACCCAGGGCAGTGTATCGAGCGTTGCCAAACGCGTCCTGGTGCTGGCCGGTTTGCGCCATCGTCGGCTGCGATGTCTTGACGTGGACAATGAGAATTCCTATCATTTGGGTGCCTGAGTACGCAACACGTCGACAACGCAAAGGGCTCTTCCAACCAAGGAGCTTTTCGACCGTGCCGTACACCCTGCCAGCCCTGCCTTATGCCTTCGACGCGCTCGAGCCTCACATCGACGCGCAGACGATGGAAATCCACCATGGCAAGCACCACCAGACCTATGTGAACAACCTCAATGCCGCGTTGAAAGACACGCCGCACGGGGAAACGCCGGTGGAACAACTGATCGCCGGCGTCGAGCAGCTGCCCGACGCCTTGCGCGCCCCGGTGCGCAACAACGGCGGCGGCCACGCCAACCACAGCCTGTTCTGGCAGGTGATGGCGCCGGTCGGCCAGGGCGGCGGCGGTGCCCCCGCGGGCGCGCTGGCCAAGGCCATCGACACCGACCTGGGCGGCCTCGATGCCTTCAAGGACGCCTTCACCAAGGCCGCGCTCACGCGCTTCGGCAGCGGCTGGGCCTGGCTGTCGGTTGGCGCCGGCGGCAAGCTCGCCGTGGAAAGCAGCGGCAACCAGGACAGCCCGCTCATGAAGGGCGTCGGCTCCGGCAACACGCCCATCCTGGGGCTGGACGTGTGGGAGCACGCCTATTACCTCAAGTACCAGAACCGCCGCCCGGAATACATCGCGGCCTTCTACAACGTGGTGAACTGGGCCGAAGTGGCCCGGCGCTACGCCGCCGCAACCGGCGGCTGAGGAGCAGCCCCATGAACGATCCGCGGCAGGTCACGGTGGCAGGTGAGCGGCCCAGGCCCGCGCGCTGGATGCGTTCGACGCGCGAACGCCTCGGCTTCGCGATCGTCGCGGCGGGCGTGCTTGTGCTGGCCGCGCAGTTCTGGCAGTTCGTGCGCGCCGACCCGCTGGTGTGGAGCGCCTTGCTCGGCGGCTCGGTGGCCGCGCTGGCCACAGCGCTCGGCACCTTGCCGGTGCTGTTCTCGCAGAAGCTGCCCGACCGCGTGCAGGACACGCTGTTCGGCTTCGGCGCCGGCGTGATGCTGGCGGCCAGCGCCTTCTCGCTGATCATTCCGGGGCTGGAAGCGGCCAGGCACGTGGGCGTGTTCGGCGGCGGCAGCTGGGCCGCGGGCGGCGTGATCGGCTCGGCCATCCTGCTGGGCGGCGCCGTGCTGATGCTGATGGACCACGTGCTGCCGCACGAGCACTTCATCAAGGGCCGCGAAGGGCAGACGGCCAGGCAGTTGCGCCGCACCTGGCTCTTCGTGTTCGCGATTGCGCTGCACAACGTGCCCGAGGGCCTGGCGATCGGCGTGGGCTACGCGGCCAACAACGGGCTGCGCGCGGACGCGCTGGCCACCGGCATTGCCATCCAGGACGTGCCCGAAGGCCTGGTGGTCGCGGTGGCGCTGCTGGCCGCCGGCTACAGCCGCCTGTTCGCGGTGCTGATCGGCATGGCGTCAGGGCTGGTGGAGCCGCTGGGCGCCGTGCTGGGCGCGGCCGTGGTCGGCCATTCGGCGATGCTGCTGCCCTGGGGGCTGGGCTTTGCGGCGGGCGCGATGCTGTTCGTGATCAGCCACGAGATCATTCCCGAATCGCACCGCAAGGGGCACGAAGCCTTTGCCACCGGCGGGCTGATGATCGGCTTCGTGCTGATGATGCTGCTGGACACCGCGCTGGGCTGAGGCAGCCCGGCGCGGGCCGAAGAGCTTCAGGGCCTCGCAGGCCTCAGCCGTGCTTGACGGCGACGGTCTTCAGCGTCGTGAAGCCGTACAGCGCCTCGAAACCCTTCTCGCGCCCGTAGCCCGAGGACTTCACGCCGCCGAAGGGCAGCTCGACGCCGCCGCCCGCGCCGTAGTTGTTGATGAACACCTGGCCGCTCTTCACGCGCTTGGCCATGCGGAACTGGCGCGCGCCGTCGGTGGTCCACACGCCGGCCACCAGGCCGAACTGCGTGGCGTTGGCGAGCGCCACGGCCTCGTCCTCGTCGGTGAACGACATGGCGGCCAGCACCGGGCCGAACACTTCTTCCTGCGCCAGCCGGTGGCCCACCGGCACGTCGCGCAGCAGCGTGGGCGCCTGGTAGAAGCCGGTCTCGGGCGCTTCGTCGACCACGATGCCCTGCGCCACCATCGGGATGCCGGCATGCTGCGCGTCGCTCAGGAAGTCCCACACGCGCTGCTGCTGCGTCTGGCGGATCAGCGGGCCCACGTCGAGGTCCATCGCGGCGGGGCCGACGCGCAGGGCTTCGAAGGCATGGCCCAGGCGCTCGAGCAGGGGCTCGTAGATGTCGCGCTGGACCAGCAGGCGCGAGCCGGCCGAGCAGGTCTGGCCGGCGTTCTGCACGATGGCGTTGATCACCACCGGGATCACCGCGTCCAGGTCGGCGTCCGCAAAGACGATCTGCGGGCTCTTGCCGCCCAGCTCCAGCGTGACCGGGCAATGGCGCTCGGCCGCCACCTGCTGGATCAGCGTGCCGATCTTCGGGCTGCCGGTGAAGCTGATGTGGTCGATGCCCTCGTGCCGCGCCAGCGCGTCGCCCACCTCGTGGCCGTAGCCCGTCACGATGTTGAGCGCGCCGGCCGGAAAGCCGACCTCGGCCGCCAACTGCGCCACGCGGATCAGCGAGAGGCAGGCGTCTTCGGCCGGCTTCACCACGCACACGTTGCCCGCCGCCAGGGCGCCGCCCACGCTGCGCCCAAAGATCTGCATCGGGTAGTTCCAGGGAATGACGTGGCCGGTGACGCCGTGCGGCTCGCGCCAGGTGAACACGCTGTAGCCGTCCTGGTAGGGGATGGTCTCGCCGTGCAGCTTGTCGCAGGCGCCGGCGTAGAACTCGAAGTAGCGCACCAGCGCCACCGCGTCGGCGCGAGCCTGCTTGACGGGCTTGCCGCAGTCGCGCTGCTCGATCAGCGCGAGCTCGTCGACATGCTCGGCGATCTTCTGCGAGAGCTTGTAGAGCAGGCGGCCGCGGTCGGCGGCGCTGACCTTGTGCCACACGCCTTCGAAGCAGTCGCGCGCGGCGCGCACGGCCGAGTCGATGTCGGCGGCGTTGCTGCGCTGGATTTCGTCGAAGACCTGGCCGTCGGAGGGGTCGATGACCGGCAGGGTGCGGCCGGAGGAGGACGGAACGTCCGCGTTGGCGATGTAGTTGAGCTGCATGGGGTCGGATTTTGCGCGAAGCGCGCGAAATCCGTGGCCGGGCGGGCCGCCGTCCCTCGAGTCCCGGGCTTCGGCTTACTTCGCCGCGGTCGCCTTCGGCAGCGCCCGCACCGCATTCAGCGTGCGCTCCACGTGCTTGTCCGGATTCAGGTTCTGGTAGTAGTACGCGACCTTGCCGTCCGGCGCGATCACGTAAGACAGGCGGTTGGCGAAGTCGGGCCGCGTCTGCATCACGGCGTCGAAGCCCTGGATCACCGACTTGCCTTCGTCCGACGCCACCGGGAACCGGCTCTGGCACGACTTGACCGAGAACTTCGACAGGGTGTCGATGTCGTCCGCCGAGACGCCGATCACCGTGGCGCCGAGCGCGGCGAACTTGTCGATGGCCTCGGCGAAGGCATGGGCTTCGATCGAGCAGTCATTGGAGTCGGCGGCCGGAAAGAAGTACAACACCACCGGCCCCTTGGCGAGCGCGTCGGCCAGCGAGTAGCGGAAGGTCTTGCCGCCCAGCGCGGCATTGGCGGTGAACTTGGGCGCGGGGTCGCCGATGTCCAGGGCAGCCCAGGCGGCGTGGGTCGAGGCTGCAAGAACCGTCATCAGGGCGATGCGAGAAAAAAGCGAACGGACCATGATGTAACTCCTGAGCGGGATGGGCAGAATTCTAGGCCTGCGCACCCGCGGGAAGGCCCCCTGAAACCGGCACCGGCCGGCTGGCGTACTGAATACAACAACTGAAAAACCACGCAATGGACGCACCATCATGAACGCCTGGCTTTCCTTTCTGCGCATCGCGCTGGCGGGCGCGCTGCTCGCGGCGCTCGGCGCCTGCGGCTCGCTGCCGCCGGCGCGGGAGCGGCCCGCGGAATTCTCCGCCGCCGTCGATCCCACCACCACGCTCGCCAAGATCGCCACCGCCTCCACGCCGCCCGACGAGCACTCGGGCTTCCGGCTCATGCCGCTGGGCGTGTACTCGCTGGACGCGCGCATCCAGCTGGCCCAGCGGGCCCAGCGCACGCTGGAGGTGCAGTACTACCAGCTCGAGAACGACGCGGTCGGCCGGCTGCTGCTGCGCACGCTGCGCGAAGCCGCCCACCGCGGCGTGAAGGTGCGCGTGCTGGTGGACGACCTGTACACCGTGAAGAGCCAGCAACTGCTGCTGGCGCTGTCCGAAACGCCCAATGTGGACGTGCGCCTGTTCAACCCGTTCTGCTGCGGGCGCAACGGCTTCCTGTCGCGCTTCGCGGCGTCGCCCTGGGAGATTGGGCGCCTGAACCACCGCATGCACAACAAGCTCTTCATTGCCGACGGCGTGATGGCGGTGGTGGGCGGGCGCAACATCGCCGACGAATATTTCGTGTTGAGCGAAGCGCAGAACTTCATCGACATGGACGCGCTGGTGGTCGGCAAGGTGGTGCCGCAGCTCGAGAACATCTTCGACGCCTACTGGAACAGCGTGCAGGTCTGGCCCATTGCCGACATCGTGACGGGCGAGGGCGGGCGCAAGCCCGGCGGCGCCGACTTCGACAACTGGGTGGGCATGGCCGCGCCGCCGCCCAAGATCGTGCTGCCGCCGTCCGACATCCTGGGCTACGGCCCGATCGCCGAAGAGCTCGACGCCGGGCGCATGGGCCTGCTGTGGGGCGAGGCCCGCGCCATCGCCGATCCGCCCACCAAGCCCGCCACCATGACGGCCGACGAGGCCATCGCCACCAGCGTGACGATGAAGGTCTGGGGCCTGCTGATGGACGCCAAGACCGAGGTCGACCTGACCTCGCCGTACCTGGTGCCGGGCGAGCGCGGCATGGCCGCCTTCGAGGACCTGGCCAAGCGCAAGGTCAAGCTCACGCTGCTGACCAACTCGCTGGCGGCCAACGACGAGCCGCTGGTGCATACCGGCTATGCGCGCTACCGCCAGCGGCTGCTGGAAAGCGGCGCCGACCTGTACGAGCTGAGCCCGCAGCGCACCAGCGCGGGCGAGCGCTTCGGCATGTTCGGCAAGTCGCTCGGCCGGCTGCATGCCAAGACGGCGGCCATCGACAAGACGCGCATCTTCATCGGCTCGATGAACCTCGACCCGCGCTCGGCGAGCCAGAACACCGAGATGGGCGTGGTGGTCGACAGCCCGCAGCTGGCGCGCGAGATGCTGCGCATCATCAACATCAGCAAGCTGCAGAACTCCTACCGGCTGCGGCTGGCCAAGGACACCGGCACGCTGCAATGGCTCACCAACGACGGCGAGAAGGAAATGATCCTGACCTCGGAGCCGGAGTCGGGATTCTTCCAGCGCTTCTACAACATGCTCATTGCGCCGATCGTTCCCGAGATGCTGTTGTAGCCTCGGGGGATGGCGCAGACTTTCACCTCGTTGTCCGCCCCCCAGGTCATGCTGTGGGGCGTACTTTTTTTTGGCGGTATCTACCTTGGTTTCGGCGGCCTCACGTGGCTGCTGACCAAGCGCGTGCTGCCGGCACTGGGCATCGGGCGCGTGCTCGACCCGCGGCCGCTTCAGCCGGGCCAGCTGCGGCGCGAACTGGGGCAGTCGGGCGTGTCGGTGCTGATCTTCGGGTTCGGCATGGTGTTTCCGTGGGGCTTGCTGCAGCTGGGCTGGGCGCGGCTCGACGGCGATGCGGGCTGGCGGCAGGTCGCGCTTGAAATCCTCGTGCTCGCGGTCTGGAACGACGTGCATTTCTGGGTCAACCACCGCCTGTTGCACACGCGCTGGCTGCGGCGCTTTCACGGGCCGCACCACCGCTCGTTCGTGACCACGCCGTGGGCCACCTACAGCTTCCACCCGATCGAGGCGCTGATGCTGGGCAACGTGATCCTGCTGCCGATGGTGGTGCACGACTTCAGCTTCTGGGCGCTGGCGGCGGTGCCGGTGTTCAGCCTGTTCTTCAATTGCGTCGGGCATTCGAACTACGACTTCTTCACGGGCGTGTCGTACAGCCACTGGTTCGCGGCGAGCCGGCGGCACCACCTGCACCACGCCGTGCACAACGGCAACTACGGCTTCCAGTTCACGTTCATGGACCGGCTGTTCCGCACCCGCATCGCGGCCGACGCCGCCGAGCCGCTTTTCCAGGCCTTTCGCAAGAAGCATGGCGCCACGACCACCGCCTGACGCACGACCTCGCTGGCCGAGGCTGCGCCACTGGCGGGACTGGCAGAGCCTGGCCTATCTCGCGGCGCTGCCCGCGCTGGCGGCGTGGCAGTGGGTGCACGGCTTCCATGCCGTGCTCTATGCGCTGATGCTGTTCCTCACGCTGGGCGTGGGCGTGATCCACCACAACCACGTGCACCTGCGCATGTGGCGCGGGCGGCGCATGAACCGGCTGACCGACTCGTGGATCACGCTGCTGCAGGGCCACCCGACCTTCGTGTTCTGGCCCGCGCACGTGGCCAACCACCATCGCCATCGGCATGGCCCGAAGGACGTGGCGCGCACCTACCGTTTCGGCGGCGACACCAACCACCTGCGGGGCTACCTGCTGCACCCGTTCCAGGCGGTGTGGGTGCTGATGCCGGTGTTCTTCGCGTGGCTCGGGCGGCTCAGGCGGCACCGGCGCGGCGCGTGGCGCTACTGCATGGCGCAGTACGTGCTGTGGCTGGGCAGCTGGGCGGTGCTGCTGGCGCTCGACTGGCGCAAGGCGCTGGTCTTCGTGATCGTGCCGCAGCTGCACGGCCTGCACTGGCTGCTGGCGACCAACTACCTGCAGCACGCGCACGCCGACGGCCGAAAGACGCGGCCCGCGTCCTCCTCGAAGGAGGCGCCCGGCGATACCCCAGGTACCCGGCTGAACTACGCCCGCAATTTCGAGGGGCTGGTGAACCCCTTGCTGTTCAACATCGGCCTGCACACCGCACACCACGAGAACCCGCATGCCCATTGGTCCGAGCTCACCCGCCTGCACGACACGCGCTACCGCGCGCAGGTGGACCCGGTGCTCAACGAGGGCGGGCTGGTGCCGTACATGGTGCGCGTGTTCGTGCTGGGGCCCGTGTGGCCGCGTTTTCGCAGCCGCCCGCTGATGCCTCCCGATTCATCCATCACCTGAACCCATGCCCGTTTCATTCCAACGCGTCTACCTCGAAAGCGCCGGCTATTTCATGCCGGGCGAGCCCGTTCCCAACGACCGCATGGACGCGTACATCGCGCCGCTCAACCGCATGTCGGAGCGCATCAAGCGGCGCATCCTGGCGGAGAACGGCATCCTCACGCGGCACTACGCCATCGACGCGGAAGGCGTGACGCAGCACACCAACGCCCAACTGGCGGCCGGCGCCATTCGCGACTGCCTGCGGCGCGGCGGGGCGGAGCTGTCGCGCGTGTCGCTGCTGGCCAGCGGCTCGTCGGGCGGCGACACGCTGATGCCGGGTTTCGCCAACATGATCCAGGGCGAACTGGCCGCGCAGCCGATGGAAACGCACTCGGTGCACGGCATCTGCGCGGCGGGCGTATCGGCGATCCAGACGGCGGCGCAGGGCATCGAGCTGGGCGCGCACCGCTCGGCCATGGCGGTGGCCAGCGAGATGCCGTCGCGCCTGTTCAAGCGTTCGCGCTTCGCGGCGCGCGGCTACGAGACCGACTTCGACTCGCACTTCCTGCGCTGGATGCTGTCCGATGGCGCGGGCGCCTTGCTGCTGTCCGACGGCACGCCCGCACTGGCCGGTGTGCCGGGGCTGCGCCTGAAGCTGAAGTGGGTGCACCAGCGCGCCTTCTCGGGCGACTACCCGGTCTGCATGCAGCTGGGCCTGACCGAAGACCGCGCGCGAGGGCACCTCGACTTCGGCTCGTGGGCCGAGGCGGAAGCGGCGGGCGCCTTGTCGCTGCGGCAGGACATTCGCCTGCTGCCGCACCTGTTCGACATCGGCATCCACGAGTACGCGGGTCTCGTGCGCTACGGCTGGGTCGATCCGAAGCGGGTCGATCACTTCCTGTGCCACTACTCGTCGGAAAAATTCATCCCGGTGGTCGAGGACCTGATGGCCAAGGCCGACCTGTCGATTCCACGCGAACGCTGGTGGAGCAACCTGGCCTGGCGCGGCAACACCGGGGCGGCGTCGATCCTGGTGATGCTGGCCGAGTTTCTGCACACGAAGACGCTGAAGCCCGGCGAGCAGATCTTCTGCTACGTGCCGGAGTCGGGGCGCTTCATGGCGGCGTACATGCTGCTCGAGGTGGAGGCGGTGGAACCGGTGGGGGCCGCGCCCGTGGCGGTTGCGCCCCGCGCCGCGGCAGTGCCCGACGACGACCTGGTCATCGCGCCCCCGCACGACCCGGCCGCCGCGCCCGAAGGCCTGGGCGCCTTGCTCACCGAGCTGGCCGCCATCTGGCACGACTACCGCTCGCGCGTCTGGCGCACGCCGCTGGTGCGCCAGATCCGCGAGCGCCGCTTCGCCGTGCCCGACTACCTGAACTGGATGGCGCAATGGGTGCCGCAGGTGCGCGAAGGCAGCCTGTGGATGCGCGAGGGCGCGGCCTCGCTGAGCGAGCCGTACCAGATGCTGGCCTCGCTGATCGGCGTGCATGCGGGCGAGGAGCAGAACGACTTCAACATCCTCTTCAGCGACTACCGCAAGGCGGGCGGCACGGTCGAGCGCATCGAAGACCTGCGCCGCAACCCCGGCGGCGAAGCGCTCAACGCCTACCTGCACGGGCTGGCGGCCACGCGCGACCCGATCGGGCTGCTGGGCGCGATCTACATCATCGAGGGCACAGGCCAGCGCATCGTGCCGGCGCTGCTGCCGCTGCTGAAGGCCAGCCTGAAGCTGCCGCCCGACGCCTTCCGCTTCCTCGAGTACCACGGCCACAACGACGAACATCACCTGAGCCGCTGGCTCACGGCGGTCGAGATGGTGATGGCCGTGGAAGGGCAGGCACGTGCCGCGCGCCAGATTGCCGACACCGCGCGCCACACGGCCGCGCTGTACCTGATGCAGTTCCAGCACATCACCGAAAACCGCACCGAACCAGTCTCCGAATGAATCACCGAGCACAGGCCCCATGGACCGAACCCCTGATTTCCTGACCCAGGCGCACGACGAGCGCGACCCCAGCCCCTGGCTGGCGCTGTACCTCGACCAGAGCACGCCGCTGCCCGACAACGTGAAGTCGGCGTGGCTGGCCGACTCGAGTTCGGGCTCGCGGCAGTACCTGCTGCCGTTCCTGCGGCCGCTGGCGCGGCTGACGATCATCCTGATCCAGATCGTGAAAGTGTTTGTTCCGCGCAACTGGTCGCATTCGATGCTGCTGCACCGGTTTTTGGCGTGGGGGCTCAAGCGCTTCGTGTCGCCGGAGGCCAACTGGCTGATCCTGCGGCACTTTCACCTGGGGTCGCAGGTGCTGGCCTTCATCGGGCGGAACTCGCCGGCGCCGGTGGCCACGAACCCGCTGGAACCGGCCGACATCGACGCGCTGAAGGACGAGATGTTCCTCAAGCACGACCTGAACCTGTTCAATTTCGTGATCCGCCTGAACACGGCCCTGCGCGACAAGGGCCTGACGCTGTGCAAGGCCGAGAACGTCGATTTCTCGATGATCAAGGAGCCCGGGCTGCGGCTGGAGGACATGCCCCAGGGCAAGCTCAACTTCCTCGACCTGCAAAGCGCCATCGAGCTGTTCACGCCGCTCTACCAGCTGATGCTCACGGACAACGATTTCTGGCGGGCGGCGAATTCCTTGCAACTGGACGAAACCATCGGCATCTACACGGCAACCCTGCTGGACGCGCCGGAGCACCTGATCCTGGTCAACAACAAGCACCCGCTGGTGCCGCTGTCGACCCTGCGGGCCGGGCACCGGCTGGTGATCCACGGTTTGTCGACCGAAATGCTCCACAGCCTGCTCCAGCGGATGCAGGCGGCGCAGCGCGCGGGGGAGCCGGAGACATCCCTGTACGAGCAGCCACTTGCATAGGCGTATGCTGCCCCCAGATGGAAAATCATGAACACCACCGATAATCCGTCTCCCAAGACCGATCTGGCAGTGACCCACGTGCTGGCGCAACTGCTGGAAAAGCTCGAGCACAGCCCGGTGCCCGTCGGCGCAGAGCAATACCGCTCCGTCGTCGAGCACCTTGTGCACGAGTTCGAAGATATCGAACAAGGCGCCGAACTCGGCCGCCTGCTCGATGCCTATCCGGCCGCGGCCGAGGTTTATGAGAACCTCAACTACCAGCACGCCGGGCTTTGCCGCTCGGCGCTCGACGCTTCCCTGGCTGCTGAAGTCAGCGCCCGGGAAGCCATTGCACGCGCCATGCGCCGTGCCGAACCGAACAGCAAGGACAAGATGCATGGCGAAGGGTGAAGTGAAAACGGCGGTGGTGGCGGACGGCCTGCGTTACAAGTCCAAGGCGCCGGGTTCGCCGTTCCGCGCTTCGGCGTCTTTCAGCGGCGCGACCATGTCGTGCTTCATGTGCGGCAAGCACCGCGTGCGCTCGCAGTTGCGCACCCGTCAGGTGCTGGGCAAGTCCCAGACCGTTTGCGCGCCTTCGTGCAAGGCGCTCGACGAATCCCTGGAATAGGGGCCAGAATCGGGCGGCCGACAGGGTACCCTGTTAGCACGCCCGCGAGACGTTTTGGCGACATTCCCACGTGCATAAGTCACGGATTGGCTTCCACATCGGCCCCAATCGCTATACAGTTGGAAACAAATGATGCAGCTAATTGCATTTATTCCTAAGTTCTAATTTGTAGTCGATTTCCAATGAATTGCAGCCACGCCATCGACGCCCCGGGCGGGACCACATGGAATTCAATGCTTGCAAAGGGTTTGAGCCATGGCTAAACCGCGCGCCGTCATCATGCAGGTGGTCAAGCGCTCCTCGGGCAGCGCGACCCACCATGTCGAGTTCCTGATGGACGACAACTTCGCCGAGCGCCTGCGTCAGCTGCGCTCGCTGGTGCCGCCCCTGGGAAGCCTCAACCGGCAACGCGACCTGGTGATCGACAAGGTCCGCGTGCGCCTGCCCAACGCCATCTGGCGCTCGGGCAACGAGATCGACATGGACGGGGGCGTCGACGGCTCCTGCATCGTCATCGCGGCCGAAGGCTCGTTCAACTGCGGTGGCAAGGACCGCAAGACGCGCGAGAAGCTCGTGACGTACAACTTCTCGATCGCCCGCCTGCTCGAACTGCACGCCGAACGCTCGGAAGGCGAGACCTTCTACATCCGCGACGGTGTGTTCGCCAACGACGAACCGGCCGAGTCGCCGGCCGGCCGCTGGGTCATCTCGATGCACGAGCTCGAAACCGTGATGCGCGTGCCCGATGCACCCTCCGATTTCGACACGCTGCATGACCTCACGCTGCGCCCCGAGCACCAGCAGATCGCCACTGGCGTGCCGCAGCGCTCCAGCTACAACTGATTCGGCTTCAAGCAGCGGTAGGGGTAGCTGCAGCCTCCGAGGCTGTGGCGCCGGCACCCACCGGCGTGTACTGCGCGCGGTTGTCCGCCAGCCAACGCTCCGACAGGCTGCTGTCCTGCTGCGCCGGATGGAAGTCCGCGCGCAGGTAGCTGCGCCAGCCGGCCAGGTTGCCGCGCAGCAGCCCGTCGCGGCTCAGCAGGATGCGCGCGGCGCTCTTCCAGGTCGACCACTTCCACAGCTGCTTCTCGTGGCGCAGGTTGTCGATGGTCTGGTGCATCAGGTCGCCGAGAAACATCATCGTCACGCGGCGGAACCAGCGGTTGCGCCATTCGTCGGAGCCGCCTGCGGCCTTGTAGACGTCGAAGGCCACGCTCTTGTGCTCCAGTTCTTCGGCGCTGTGCCACAGCCACATGGTGCGCAGCCGGGGCTCGGCGCCGTCGAGGATCTGCGGGTGCGCCAGCAGCCACTCGGCGAACATCGCCGTGAAGTGCTCGGTGGCCGCCGTCACCGCCAAGGCGTGGCGCGGATCGGCTTGCTCCATCAGGGTCAAGCGCTTGCTGGCACGCGCGGTCCAGCCGTCGACCAGGCCCTGGCTCTCGAGGTGGTTGTTGAACAGCGAATGGATGCGCCGGTGCGTCGCTTCCTGCCCGATGAAGCCGCGCACGTCGGCGCGGTGCTTGTCTTGCGCCTCGGGCGGCAGCGTGGCCACGGCGTCGCGCACCGCGTCGATGAAGAACTGCTCGCCGAAGGGGAAGCTCATCGACAGGGCGTTGAAAAAGGCGCTCGAGAAGGCGTCGCCGCCACACCAGTTGCGGGCGAAGGGCGACTGCAGGTCGATCAGGAGACGGCGGACGACGAGTTCGGTCATGGGGAGCGGGCCTCGGGAAAACACGGCATACGTGGAGTGGAAAACCGGTGCAACGTTGGTACAACGTCGTACCGCATGCCGTCATGGTGCAATTGTGAGCTGGTACTGTCAAGTACCGGGCCGTAGGAAAATGTACCTTCCATGAGCGAAACCATCGATAAAGCAGCCCCCTCCAAGTCCGCCGAGGGCCCGGGCAGCGAGCACTACACGCGTCTTCTCCAGGGCATGGCGCAAGCCGTGGCCGCCAAGGGCTATGCCGAGACCACCATTGCCGACATCGTGCGCGAGGCCGCCGTGTCGCGCCGCACCTTCTACGAACACTTCAGCACCAAGACCGAGTGCCTGATCGCGCTCTATGAAACCGCCAGCCGCCTCGCGCTGCAGGCCGTGAGCGAGGCCTTCGACCCGGTGCAGCCCTGGCACGCGCAGGTCGAGCAGGCGATGACCGCGTACTTCGATTACCTGGCGCAAGACCCCGTGCTGCTGCGCACGCTCTTCGTCGAGATTCTCGGCCTGGGCATGCCCGGCCTGGTGGTGCGGCGCCGCGTGAACGACGAGATCGCCAACTTCATCCAGGTGGCAATCAACAGCAGCGGCAGTGCCGAAGGCCCTCCGGTGCACCTGACCGGCGAAATGGCCATGACCGTGGTCGGTGGCATCAACGAACTGGTGCTGCAGGCCATCGAGCAGGACCGCGCGGGCGACCTGCGCGAGCTGGTGGCACCCGCCACGCGGCTGGTGCGCGCGGTGGCCGCCGAGAGCCGACGCTAGACGCTAGGCTGATTGAACGGATTTCGCGCCGGCGGCGCGCGGCGTGGCCGCGAGCCACAGCGTCAGGAGGCCCGCGACGATCAGGGCGGCCAGCACGCCGAGGCAGGGCAGCACGTCATGCAGCGGCGCGCCCATCTGGTTCAGCCGCAGCGAGGCCTGGATGCCCGAGGTGCTCGGGAAGACCCAGCGCAGCGCCTGCAGCGGCCCCGGCAAGGCCTCCACGGGCCACGAGAAGCCCGAGAGAAAGGCCATCGGCAGGGCGGTGAACAGCAGCACCTGCAGGGCCCGCTCGCGGTCGCGGAACCAGCAGCCCAGCAGCAGGCCGAGCGTGCAGATCGCCGGCACGTAGAACGCCAGCAGCACCAGCGCGCCCCACGGGTTGCCGCCGCGCGGATAGTCCTGCAGGAAGAACACCCAGCCGAAGTAGAAAAGCCCGCTCAGGTAGCCGAACACCGAGAGCGCCCCCAGCCGTCCCAGCCACGCACCCATCGAGGCCCGCAGCCGCCCGGCCTCGGCCCAGGTGCCCGCGAGCATTGCGGCGCCCATCAGCAGCGTCTGCTGCAGGATCAGCAGCGCCACCGCCGGCACCACGTAGCTGCCGTAGCCTTCGGTCGGGTTGAACAGCGCGACCAGTTGCGTGTTGAGCGGGCTGCGGCTGCGTGCGGCCTGGACCGCGCTCTGGCCGCCGGCCTGCAGCTTGCGGATTTCCACGCCCGCCGACACCGTGCCCACGGCCTCGGAGAAGCCGTACAGCACCGCCTTGTTGAGCAAGGCATACGCGCCGTTGCCCTCGATGGTGACAACCGCCGGCGTGCCGCGCAGCACGTCGCGCTTGAGGTCCGCCGGCAGCAGCGCGTAGCCCTCGATCTCGCCGCGCCACAGCGCCTGCTGTGCCTCGTGCACGTCGCCCGTGACCATGCGCACGTCGAGCCGCGGGTTGGCCATTGCAAAGCGCGCGATCTGCCGCGACAGCGAGCTGTGGTCCTGGTCGACCACCGCCACCGGCACGCGCGTCACGGCCTGCGTGCCGTAGGGCCACGGGTAGAAGAAGCCGTAGATGATGGGCGCGAGCAGCATGATCAGCACCACGCCCTTGTCGCGCAGCACGGCCAGCGCGGTGTCGCGCCATGCGGCGCCGAGGTGGGTGCGTTCGTTGGTCGCCATCAGCGTGCGCCCCAGCTCTCGGGTGCCCTGGCGGCCCGCGCCAGCGCCCCGGCGCACAGCGCCAGCAGCACGCCCGTGCCCAGCACCATCCACAGCGGCGTCGCCGCCGAGTACGCCAGCGGCGCGCCCATCTGCAGCTGCTCCATCTGCACGCGGATGTAGTGCGTGTAGGGCAGCAGGCTGGCCCATGCGTGCGCGAAGAAGGGCATTGCCACCAGCGGAAAGCCCACGCCGCCGAACGCGAAGGCCGGCGCGGTGATGAAGCCCGTGGCCGACAGCGCGGTGCGCAGCGAGCGCGTGAGACCCGACACGAAAGCGCCGAGCGCGATCGACAGCGCCAGGAACACCACCAGCGCGAACAGCGTCCAGCCGAGCGAGCCGGGCGGATGCCATCCGCGTCCCGCCGTGATCCACAGCATGGCCGCGACCGCCACCGCCGAAAGGCTCGCGAACGGCAGCGCGAGCTTGCCCGCCAGCGCGGCCAGCGCCTCGTGCCAGCGCGGCGCCGCGCCCAGCCATTCGCCGATGCTGCGGTCGCGCAGCTCGCGCCCCACGGCCCACGCGCCCGCCGTCATCGCAAGGATGTGCAGCAGCGCCGGGATCAGCGCGGCGCCCAGAAACTGTTCGTAGTCGGTCGAGGTGTTGAACAGCGCCACCATGCTGGCCTTGATCGGCTCCATGCTCACGCGCGCGGCCCGCATCGACTCGCCGCGCTTGTTG
Source organism: Variovorax sp. OK212 (assembly GCF_900112425.1). Classification (GTDB taxonomy): domain Bacteria; phylum Pseudomonadota; class Gammaproteobacteria; order Burkholderiales; family Burkholderiaceae_C; genus Variovorax. The sequence goes on from NZ_FOLP01000003.1 coordinate 78,697, forward strand.
CGCACCGTGAGCTCCACGCCGCCCGACACGGTGGCCACCGCGGTGCGCACGTCGCGCTGGATCAGGCTCGAATGCGTGCCCAGCTGCGCGTTGTGCAGCAGCACGACCTGGCCGACGCGGCCTTGCTTCACGTCGCGGCTCAGGTCCCGCGGCAGCTGCACCGCCGCATCGACCGCGCCGCTGGTGAGTGCGCGCGCCATCTCGCCTTCGTCGCCGTATTGCTGCACCACGCGCAGGCCCGGCGTGGCGTCGAGAAAGCGCACCAGCTGGCGCGAGAGGGACGAGTGATCCTGGTCGAGCACGCCGATCGGCAGTCGCTCGGGCAGGCCGGCCGAGAAGATCCACCAGATCAGCCACACCGCGAGCAGCGGCACCCACGAGATCATGGCGAGGTCCCACGGGCGCGTGCGCAGCAGCGCGAATTCGCGCCGTGCGCTGGCGGTGGAGAAGCCGCGCAGGCTCATCGAAGAAGTCCGTGCGGGCTCAGTCGACCAGCACGCTCATGCCGGGCCGCGCGCCTTCGATCGGCTGCACGGGCCTCGCGCGAACCTCGAAGGTGCGCACGTCGAAGCCGTTGCCGCCGCGCGTGGCGCGCCACGTCGCGAAGTCGGGCAGCACGGCGCTGTAGTAGACCTTGAAGCGCGCCGTGCGTTTGCCTTCCGCCAGCGCGAGCAGGCGCGCGTCGAATTCGCTGCCGAGCGCGAAGCGCGCGAGACGGTCCTCGCGCACGTTCAGCACCAGCCACTGGTCGGCCAGGTCGACCACGGTGACCACCGCTACGCCTTGCGGCGACAGCTCGCCGACCTTGGCCAGCACCTTCGCCACCTCGCCGCCGACGGGGCTGCGCAGCTCGGTCTCGGCCTTGGCGGCTTCGGCCTCGGCGACCACGCCGGCCACCTGGCGGGCCTGCGCGCTGGCCGCGGCCTTGTCTTCCGGCCGTGCGCCGCTGCGGGCCATGTCGTACTGCGCCCTGGCCGCGATGGCGGCGTCGCGCGAGGCCTTCCAGTTGGCTTCGGCCTCGTCGCGCTTCTGGTCGGCCACCAGGCCTTCGCGCGCCAGCCCGTCGACACGGCGCAACGAGGTCTGCGCAAGCTGCGCCGCGGTTTCGGCGCGCTGCCACTGCATCCGCGCCATCTCGATTTCCTGCGGCCGCGCGCCGTTCTGCGCCTTCTCGGCCACGGCTTGCGCGGCCTGTTCGGCGGCGGTGGCCTGGGCCAGCTTGGCGCGCACCTCGGGGCTGTCCATGCGCACCAGCACCGCGCCGGCGGCGATGCGGTCGCCTTCCTTCACCAGCACTTCGGCCACGCGCGCCGTCACCTTGCCGGCCACGTCGGTCTCGCGCGCCTCCATCTGGCCCTGGAACACCTCGGGCGCGGGCTGCGACGCGCGCCAGAAGCCCCACACCAGCACCGCCAGCACCAGCAGGGCGGCGAGTATCGCGATCAGTTTGCGGGTCTTGGCACTCATCATCAATTCACCCTCACGTCGGCACGCGCGACGTAGTCGGAAAACCTGTCGGAAAGGCCGGCGCTCTCGAGCAGTTGCGCGAGCGCCTGCACGTAGTCGTTGGCGGCCTGCGCGCGTTCGGTCAGCACCTTGGCCTGGTTGGTCTCGGCGTCGATCAGGTCGAGCGTGGTGCTCGTGCCTTCGCGCAGGCCCGAGGTGCGCAGCTTGACGACCTCTTGCGCCAGCGCGACCGAGGCCTTCATTTCCATGTACTGGCGCCGCGCGTTCTCCAGCGCGCGCCAGTTGCGCTCCACCAGCAGCGAGATGTCGCTGCGCGCCTGCGCGTCGGTGCGCTCGGCCTGCTCGATCTGCTTGAGCGAGGCGGCCGACAGGGCGCTGCGGTCGACCGAGTCGTACAGCGTCCAGCGCACGCCGACGCCGGCCACCCAGTCGGCATTGCCGCTCTTGAGTTCGCGCGTGCCGAAGGCAATGATCTGCGGGCGGCGCAGTGCCTCCTCGCCTTCGTGCAGTTGCTCGGCCTGCGACTTCTTGGCGGCTACCTTGCCCAGGCCGGGGTGCCGCGTGAGCGCCGAATCGATGAAGTAGCCCAGCGGCTCGACCGGCGTGCTGATGATGAACAGCGGCGTCTGCGGTGCCACGCTGCCGTCGGCGCGCACCGTGCGCGCCAGCGCCACGGCCGCCAGCGCGGCGTCGTCTTCCGCCTTGCGCGCATTGCGGCGGGCTTCCTCGTACGCCGCGCTGGCCTGCAGCCGCTCGACGCGCGAGATCACGCCGGCCGCGAGCATCTTCTGCGCCGCCGAATCGTGTTGCGCGATGGTGCGCTCGGCCTGCGCGCGCAGCGTGGCCGCGCGCTGCGCGAGCTGGGCGCCGAAGTAGCGCTGCACCAGCAGCGTGTCGACCTCGTGGCCGGCCTGCTCGGCATCGGCCTGCGCCTCGCGCGTCTGCGCCGACACGAAGCCGCGCACCGCGTCGGTGGCGCCGCCCACGTACAGCGGCCACACCGCCGAGATCGAGGTGTTGGTGCCGGTGTCGTGGCGGTTCAGCGTGTAGCTGTTGGGCAGTTGCGGAATCGGCACGCGCGAGATGAAGCTCTGGATCGACGAGGGCAGCGAGGAGCCGATCTGCCCGAGCTTCTGGTTGAGCGGATCGAGGTCGAGGTTCAGGTTGGCGTTGTAGGCATAGGCCAGGCCAGAGATGCTGACCACCGGGCCGCCCAGGCGCTTGACGCCTTCGCCCTGCAGCTCTTTGGACTCGACCGCGGCGCGGGCGGCGGCCAGCTTGTCGGAGCGGTCGATCATGCGGGCGCGGGCGGCGTCGAAGCTCAGCGACAGGGCGTCGCCCCGGGGCTGGGCCTGCGTTTGCACCTGCGTCTGCGTCTGCGTTTGCGTTTGCGTTTGCGCCTGCACCTGCGCGAAGGCCGCGGCGCCAAGCCCGAGCATGGCCGGCAGCAGAAGCAAGGAGGGCAGAAGGGCGGGGCGAGGTCGTGTCATCGTTTCAGGCGGCCTTGCGCAGCAGGGCGTCGAGCTCCTGCTGCAGGATCACGGGGAACGCGGCCTGCACCGCGCCGGTAGCGAGCGGGCGCGCCTTCTCGAGCAGCTGGGCGGTGCGCTCGAGGTCGATGGCGTTGCCGCTCAGCAGGCTGTCGGCCAGCGTGCGCAGCCAGTGGCGTGCCACGGTCCGCAAGGTGCGGGCCATGGTTTCCTGCATGCCGATCGCGGCTTCCAGCGGCAGCCCGAGCGCGGCCAGTTGTTCGGCGACCTGGCCGAGCGCGGGGCTGAGCATCTGCACCTGGCCGTCGGGCAGCTCGCGCATCAGGCCGGCCTTGGTGGCCCGCGCGAGCAGGGCGGGCGTCATCTGGCCCTGCCACTTGGCGGCCAGCGCCTTGGCCGAGACCACCACCGGTTGCTCTTCGGCGAACAGGCTGCCCGAGACGGAGCGCGCCACGGCCACCAGGTCGGGCCAGGACGAGGCCGGCGCGCGCGCGAAGATGCGGCGGATGGCCTCGATGCCGAAGCCCTGGTCGCGCAGCGCGCGGATCAGCCCGAGGCGTTGGGCATGCTCGTCGCCGTACAGCCCCAGGCGTCCGCGCAGGCGGGGCGGCGGCAGCAGCCCGGCCGTGGTGTAGGCGCGGATGTTGCGCACCGTGACGCCCGTGCGCGCGGCCAGTTCCTCGATGGAACGGGCTCGATCGGCGTCGGGAGCGGCGGTGGTGTTCATGTGACGGATTGAATGTTACATCGCAAATGTCACATCGATCGGTTCTAGATCTGGATGGTCGGCTTGTAGTCGGCGAGCAGCACTTCCTTCCACTTGCCGAAGAGTGCCATCAACCCGACCGCCACCGCGCCCGACAGCACCACCACGCCGCAGGCGTGCGCCCAGCCGTTGTCGAAGGCGCCGAACATCACGGCGCGGAAGGCCTGCACCACCCAGCTGAAGGGCAGCCAGCTGTGCACGTCGCGGAAGAAGCCGGCCGACAGCTCCACCGGCAGCACGCCGCCGCCGGCCGACAGCTGCAGCGTGAGCAGCAGCACGGTCAGGATGCGCCCGAAGTCGCCGAACACATGCAGGATGGCGAACAGCACCACCAGGAACACCAGCGAGGCCAGCGCCATCGTGAGCGCCAGCGCCGCCACCCGCGGCGCCTGCACCTGCAGCACGCCCAGCAGCGTGGCCAGCACCAGCGCCACCTGCAGCAGCACGATGAGCGCCGGCATGGTGATCTTGCCGAGCGTCTTCGCCAGCCTCGGGTAGTGGGTGTGGTCGGCCAGCACGATGCGGATGTTGAACAGGTAGCCGGCCATCACCGCGCCGATCCACAGCGCCACCGACACCATGTTGGGCACGAAGGCGCTGCCGTTGTTGGCCACCGGCGCCACCACCTCGACCTTGGGCTCGACCGAGTCGGCCAGGCCCGAGGCGCTGCCCTGGATGCGCGTGATCGAAGCGGGCAGGGCGGCCTCGATGGTGCGCACGCCCGTCAGCAGCCGCTGCGCGCCTTGCGAGAGTTGCGCGCCGCCCTGCATGAATTCGTCGAGCTTGCGGTCTTCGGGCAGCTTGCCGGCCATGGTGCGGATGCCGGCGGACAGCGCCCCCATGCCGTCGGTGAGCTTGCCGACGCCGCCTTCCAGCGCCGAGGCACCGGCCACGAGCTTCTGGTTGCCTTCCTCGGCCTTGGCCATGGCGGCCTGCGCCTGGCCGAGGCCGCCGCGCAGCTTGTCGGCGCCGGCCGCAAGCTCGCCGGCGCCCCGGGCGAGGCGGTCGCCCACGAAGGGAATGTCGGCCGACTCCTTCTGCATCCGTCGCGCGCCGTCGCCGAGCTGGCTGGCGCCACCGGTCAACTGGTCGAGGCCGTCGTCGAGCTGCGCGAGCCCACTGCCGAGTTCGCGCTGGCCCGCCGTGAGCTGCTGTGCGCCGGACTTGAGCGCGCGCAGGTCGGCATCGGCCGGCAGTTTCGACTGGATGGTGCGGATGCCGCCGTTGACCTGCTTGAAGCCGCTGCCCACCTGCTGGGCCGCGGCGCTGTACTGGATGGCGCCGTTGGCCAGCGTCTGGCTGCCGTCGCGCAGCTGCAGCAGCGCCTGCTTGAGCTGCTCCAGCCGCTGTTGCGAGCCCGAGGCGGCGTTCAGCACCAGCTCCCAGCGCTGCTCGTTGAGCATCTCGTTGACCTGGTGCCCGAGCTCGCCCGCGAAGCGGCGGGCCAGGCCGGCCGAGCTGTAGTTGTTGCCCTCCGAGGTGTAGACCACCAATTGGCCGGCACCGCGGTGCGTGCCTGGCACGGCATTGGCGCTGAAGTCGGCCGGAATCAGCAGCGCGAAGGCCAGGGTGCCGCGCCGCACCTCGGCGCGCGCGGCCTCGGGGTCGGTCATCGTGCGAAAGCCGAAGGCGCGCTTCTCGAGCAGGGAGCGGGTGAGCTCGTCGCCCACGTTCACGGAGTGCGCCATGTAGGTCACGCCGCTGTCCTGGTTCACGATGGCCGCGGGCAGGTCGGCCGTGTGGCCGGCCGGGTCCCACACGCTCGTGAGGTAGATCAGCGCGTAGATCGCCGGCACCACGCCCACCGCCACCACCGCCAGCAGGATGCGCGGAAAGCGCCGCACGATCGCCAGCTCGGCCCGGGCGATGGCCCAGGTGCCGGCAAACAGTGCGTGGAGGTACTGCATGGCGCTAGTGTGTCTCAAGCGCCATGATGGTCTGTTGCAAGCGAGGCCCGTTCAGGACTGTTCAGGCCCGTTCAGGCCGGCTTTCGCTGCGCGGGGTCGTAGAAGAACTGTTCCTCTGCGATGCACTCGCCTTCCCAGCGCTGCCAGGCGATTTCTTCCATGCGCATGGCGCTGCCCTCCTTGAAGGTGAAGTCGAAGACCCAGTGGATCGCCACGTGGTCGCCGTTCACCAGCACCGGCCGCACGCAGGTGGACGCCACCGATTCGGTGCGTGCGAGCACGGCGCTTTCCTGTGCCACCAGCGTGGCGCGGCCGCGCCGCGGCTCGGCCTGGTTCTCGCGCATGGTGGCGTCCTCGGTGTAGTAGTCCTCGATGGCCTTGGCATGCGCGCCGCCTTCGACGGCGGCAATGAAGGCTTCGAGCCGCTCGGGCGTGGGCATGTCAGGACTTGACCTTGACCTCCACCCGCCGCGCCTCGGAGGGCGGGCCGTCGGCCTGCGACTGCTCGGGCTTGGCCAGCTCGATCTTGTCTTCGGGCGCGCCGGCCGCCTTGAGCGCGTCGCTCACGGCCATGGCGCGCTGCTTGGCCAGCTCGGCATTCTTGGCCGCGTCGCCGCTGGCGTCGTGGTAGCCGCTCACCAGCACGGTGCTGCCGCTCTGCACGGCCTTGATGACGTCGGCCAGCGCCTCCTTGGCGTTGGGCGCCACCTCGGCGCTGGCGCTCGCGAAGTAGAACTTCACGACGCCGTTCTCGACCTTCACCGCCGCGGCTTCCGCGGCCGACACGGCGCCTGCCGCCACCACGACCGCGGGTGTCGATGGCGCCATCGCGGCCGGTGCCATGGCCGCAGGCGGCGTCTCGACCTTGGCCGGCACGGCCGCGGCTGCATCGCCGGCATGGAACTTCACCACCAGCGGCACGATGAGCAGCGCCACGATGTTGATGATCTTGATCAGCGGGTTCACGGCCGGGCCGGCGGTGTCCTTGTAGGGGTCGCCCACGGTGTCGCCGGTGACGGCGGCCTTGTGCGTCTCGCTGCCCTTGCCGCCGAAGTGGCCGTCCTCGATGTACTTCTTGGCGTTGTCCCACGCGCCGCCGCCCGTGCACATGCTGATGGCCACGAACAGGCCCGTGACGATGGTGCCCATCAGCAACCCGCCCAGCGCCTTCGGCCCGAGCACCAGGCCCACCACGATCGGCACCAGCACCGGCAGCAGCGACGGGATCATCATTTCCTTGATGGCCGCGCCGGTCAGCATGCCCACGGCCTTGCCGTACTCGGGCTTGCCGGTGCCTTCCATGATGCCGGGGATGTCGCGGAACTGTCGGCGCACTTCTTCCACCACCGCACCTGCCGCGCGGCCCACGGCTTCCATGGCCATCGCGCCGAAGAGGTAGGGAATCAGCCCGCCGATGAACAGGCCGACGATCACCATCGGGTCGCTCAGGTTGAAGCTGATCGCCTGGCCGAAGCTCTCGAGCTTGTGCGTGTAGTCGGCAAAGAGCACCAGCGAGGCGAGGCCGGCCGAGCCGATGGCATAGCCTTTGGTCACGGCCTTGGTGGTGTTGCCCACGGCGTCGAGCGGGTCGGTCACGGCGCGCACGCTGGCGGGCAGGTCGCTCATTTCCGCAATGCCGCCGGCGTTGTCGGTGATGGGGCCGTAGGCGTCCAGCGCGACCACGATGCCGGCCATGCTCAGCATCGACGTGGCGGCCACCGCGATGCCGAACAGGCCCGCCAGCGTGTACGAGGCCAGGATGGCGATGCACACGAAGATCACCGGCCAGGCCGTGGAGCGCATCGACACGCCCAGGCCCGCGATGATGTTGGTGCCGTGCCCGGTGGTCGACGCCTGCGCGATGTGCTGCACGGGCTTGTACTGCGTGCCGGTGTAGTACTCGGTGATCCACACCAGCGCCGCCGTGAGCGCCAGGCCCACGAAGCAGGCGCCGAACAGCTTCAGCTGGCTGCCGCTGGGCGCAATGGCGTTGTCGGGAATCAGCCAGCTCGTGATGAACCAGAAGGCGATCAGCGACAGCACGCCCGCCACCGCCAGGCCCTTGTAGAGCGCCGGCATCACGTTGACCATGCCCGGCGAGGCCTTCACGAAGAAGCAGCCGATGATCGACGCGATGATCGACACGCCGCCCAGCGCCAGCGGGTACAGCACCGCGTTGGTGGGTGCGGCCGTGACCATCAGCGCGCCCAGCACCATGGTGGCGATGAGCGTCACGGCGTAGGTCTCGAACAGGTCGGCCGCCATGCCGGCGCAGTCGCCGACGTTGTCGCCCACGTTGTCGGCAATGACGGCGGGGTTGCGCGGGTCGTCTTCGGGGATGCCGGCCTCGACCTTGCCCACCAGGTCGGCGCCCACGTCGGCGCCCTTGGTGAAGATGCCGCCGCCCAGCCGCGCGAAGATCGAGATCAGCGAGGAGCCGAAGGCAAAGCCGATCAGCGGGTTGAGCAGGGCCGAGAGGCCGTGCGGCCCGGCCGGAATGCCGCCGGCGGCCAGCACCCAGTAGAAGACCGACACGCCCAGCAGGCCCAGGCCCACCACCAGCATGCCGGTGATGGCGCCGCCGCGGAACGCGACGTCGAGTGCCGGGCCGATGCCGTGCGTGGCGGCCTGCGCCGTGCGCACATTGGCGCGCACCGACACGTTCATGCCGATGAAGCCGCAGGCCCCCGACAGCACCGCGCCCACCACGAAGCCGACCGCGGTGGTCAGGTCGAGGAAGAGGGCGATGAGCACGGCCAGCACCACGCCGACGATGGCAATGGTGCTGTACTGCTTGGCAAGGTAGGCGGAGGCGCCGGCCTGGATGGCCGCTGCAATCTCCTGCATGCGGGCGTTGCCGGGGTCCTTCGCGAGAATCCAACTTCGGGCCCAGAAACCGTAGGCCACGGCCACGAGGCCACAGACGACGGCCAGTATCAGGGGGGTGTTGCCGATCATGCTTTGCTTCTCCATTCGTTCGTTTAAGACTTGTGGAGACGGACGCCATGAACCCTGCGTGCAACGCGTACGGGAGCATGATTTCCGCCGCGTTGCTTCCTCGAAGCTCACTGCACTTTGGGTGCGGAGCCGATTGGCCAACGGTTGCAATTTACAGGCAAAAACGAGCGCGTGTGCGACCGTGCGGTGACACGGAAAGTAAACTCCGGGTTTGTCCCCATCCTTCTCATACTTTTCAACTACTCGAAAAACGTCATGTCCTTCGACAAAGTTTCCCCCGGCAAGAACGTCCCCGATGCCTTCAACGTCGTGATCGAAATCCCGATGAACGCCGACCCGATCAAGTACGAAGTCGACAAGGAATCGGGCGCGATCTTCGTCGACCGCTTCATGACGACGGCCATGTACTACCCCGCCAACTACGGCTACGTGCCGCAGACGCTGTCGGGCGACGGCGACCCGGTCGACGTGCTGGTGATCGCACCGTACCCGCTGCTGCCGGGCGTGGTGGTGCCGTGCCGCCCCCTGGGCATCCTGATGATGGAAGACGAAGCCGGCGTCGACGGCAAGGTGCTGGCCGTGCCCACCGACAAGGTGCTGCCGATCTACAGCCACTGGAAGTCGGTCGACGACGTGAACCCGATGCGCCTGAAGGCCATCAGCCACTTCTTCGAGCACTACAAGGACCTGGAAGCCGGCAAGTGGGTCAAGGTGCTGGGCTGGGAAGGCATCGACTCCGCCAAGAAGGAAATCCTGGACGGCATCGCCGCTTACAAGAAGTAAGTTGTTGCCGCCGCAAGGCGGCGTCCGAGGGGCCGCATGCGCATGCGGCCCCTCGGACCAGCGGCTTCAGGCCCGGAGCCTGTTCGAGGCTTCCGAGGCCAGCCGCATCCACTCGCGATTGACCGTTCGCGCGTGGGAGTTCCAGTGGCGTGCCGCCTGCTGGAGCTCATTCCACTGGCGTTGCGCGCCGGTGGCATCCCCTTGTTCAGCCAGCCATGCGATGTAGCGGGCGCGGGTCTCGACCGTGTTGTGCTGGCGCAGTGCGCTTTCGAAGGCCTCGCGTGCCTCCTGTTGCCGCCCGTCGGCGGCCAGGGCGCGGGCGGTGAGCACGGCGACCTCGTCGCGGCGGTAGTCGTCGCGCGTGGCGCGCAGGGACTGGAGCGCCTGCAGCGCCTCGCGGCCGGCGGCGGGGCCGCCCGCGGCCAGCAGCGCGCTGGCCAGGCCGAACTGCAGTTCGGGGTCGGAGGCGAGGGGGCCTTTGAGCGCGTCGCGGTAGTGGCCCACGGCATCGGCGGCCTGGCCGCGGTCGAGTGCGGCCTTGGCCAGGCGCAGCTTGTTCTGCGCGGTGGGGGCGAGGTCGTAGGCCTCGGCGGCGGCGCGGTATTCGCGCTCGGGATCGATGAAGCCGATGGCCGCGTTGGCCACCTTGCCGGCGGTGCGCTGCATGCGCGAGGCGGGCAGGTACTCGACCACGAAGTACACGATGCTGCCGAGCAGCGGGAAGCTGAAAAGAATGATGAGCCAGTACATCTGCTTGCCATGGCGCATCGCATGCACGGCGAAGAACAGCGCGATGAAGATGTGCAGCCCCAGTCCGACGAATGGCATCGGGTTTCCCTCTGTGTTGTTGTGGATGTCGGGCGCGTTTATAGCAGCCCCGCATGGCCGGGCGGGGGCAGTTCTGGCGGCCGTGGCCCCGCTCAGGCGGCCTTGAACGGGCTGCGCTCGCCCAGGTGGTCCATGTAGTTCTCGATGCCTTCGCCCTCGCGCTCCAGGAAGCGCTCGACCGCGTCGGCGAACGACGGATGCGCCAGCCAGTGCGCGCTGGTGGTCTTCACCGGCATGAGTGCGCGGGCCATCTTGTGCTCGCCCTGGGCGCCGCCCTCGAAGCGCGTCGCCCCGTGCGCGATGCACCAGGCCAGCGGCTGGTAGTAGCAGGCCTCGAAGTGCAGGCAGTCGACGCGCTCCAGCGCGCCCCAGTAGCGGCCGTAGGCGACCGGCGGCTCGCCGGGCTGCGTCGACAGCGCGATCAGGCTGGCGGCCATGGGCTTGCCGTTGCGCTCGGCGATGAACAGCAGCCAGGCCTCGGGCATCGTGTCGGCCATGCGCCGGAAGAAGTCGCGTGTGAGGTAGGGCGGGTTGCCGTGCTCGCGGTAGGTGCGCTCGTAGCAGCGGTAGAAGAAGTCCCAGTCGGCCTTCGAGATGTCGGCCCCGCGCGACCAGCGAAAGCTCACGCCCGCGTCGGCCACCTTGCGGCGCTCCTGGCGGATCTTCTTGCGCTTGTCGTGCGAGAGGCTGGCGAGGAAGGCGTCGAAATCCGCGTACTGCGCGTTGGTCCAGTGGAACTGCACCGTGTTGCGCAGCATGAGGCCGGCCTCGGTGCAGGCCGCGATGTCGGCGTCGGACCCGAACAGCAGGTGCAGCGACGACAGTGCCTCCTGCTTGCACAGCGCGATGAGCCCCTGCACCAGCAACGTGCGGCTCTGGGCGTCGCGCGCCAGCAGCCTTGCACCGGGCACGGGCGTGAAGGGCACCGCGACCACGGCCTTCGGGTAGTAGGCGAGGCCGTGCTGTTCGTAGGCGTTGGCCCAGGCCCAGTCGAACACGTACTCGCCGTACGAATGGTCCTTGATGTAGAACGGGCACGCCGCCTGCAAGGTGTCGCCTTGCCACAGCGTGACGAACTGGGGCATCCACCCGCTGTCGGGCGTGGCGCTGCGGCTGTCGTTCAGCGCCGCGAGGTATTCGTGGCGCATGAAAGGAGAGGGCTCGGCCTCGGCGGCGAGCAGCGCGTTCCATGCTTCCGGGCTCACGTCCGACGGCGACGACAGAACCCGAATGACATAATCGTTCAAGCCTTTTTCTTCCTTCTGTATGACGCTCAAGCTCGCCATCGCGCAACTCAATTTTGTGGTGGGCGACCTCGCCGGCAACGCAAAAAAGATCGTCGACGCCGCGCGCCGGGCCCATGCACAGGGCGCGCGCCTGCTGTTGACGCCCGAACTCTCGATTGCCGGCTACGCAGCGGAGGACCTGTTCCTCCGTCCCGCCTTCACCGAAGCCTGTGATGATGCCGTGAAAGGCATTGCCGCCGCTCTGGCCGACCTCAAAGACATGGTCGTGGTGGTGGGGCATCCGACCGGTGGCAGCCTGCGCAGCCGTTCGGTGGCCGTTCAGATGCGCCATAACGCGGCCAGCGTCATCAAGGAAGGCCGCATCCTAGAGACCTATGCCAAGCGCGAGCTGCCCAACTACCAGGTGTTCGACGAGCGCCGCTACTTCACGCCGGGGCAAGGCACCTGCGTGTTCGAGGCGGGCGGTGTGTCGGTCGGCCTCCTGATCTGCGAAGACGCGTGGTTCGACCAGCCGGCCGAACTGGCCCGCGAAAGCGGCGCCGAGGTGCTGGCGGTGATCAATGCCTCGCCGTACCACGTGGGCAAGGAAGGCGAGCGCGTCGCGCGCATGGCCGACCGCGCGCGATCCGTGGGGCTGCCGCTGGTGTACGCGCACCTGGTCGGCGGGCAGGACGAGGTGGTGTTCGACGGCGCTTCCTTCGCCTTGCAGGCCGATGGCGCGCTCGCCATGCAGGCCGAGAGCTTCCGGGAGAAGCTGCTGTTTGTGCAGCTGGAGCGCACGGCGCAGGGCGGCGTGGGCTTCACGGCCGAACGCACAGCCATTGCGCCGGTGCGCGACGCCGAGGCCCAGCTGTGGGACGCCCTGGTGCTGGGCGTGCGCGACTACATCGGCAAGAACGGCTTTCCGGGCGCCATCCTGGGGCTTTCGGGCGGGATCGACTCCGCATTGGTGCTTGCCATCGCGGTCGATGCACTGGGCAAGGACAAGGTGCGCGCGGTGATGATGCCTTCGCCCTATACCGCCGACATCAGCTGGATCGACGCGCGCGACATGGCCGAGCGCCTGGGCGTGCGCTACGACGAGATTTCCATCAAGCACACCTTCGAGTCGTTCAAGGGCGCGCTGGCCGAGGAGTTCAAGGGCCGGCCCGACGACACGGCCGAGGAGAACATCCAGGCCCGCATCCGCGGCACGCTGCTCATGGGGCTGTCGAACAAGTTCGGCTCGATCGTGCTCACCACCGGCAACAAGAGCGAGATGGCCACCGGCTACTGCACGCTGTACGGCGACATGGCGGGCGGCTTCGCGGTCATCAAGGACCTGTTGAAGACCACGGTGTTCGCGCTGGCGCGCTGGCGTAACGCCCACGACCCGTACGGAACCGGCACGCAGCCGATTCCCGAGCGGATCATCACGCGCCCCCCCAGCGCCGAGCTGCGGCCCGACCAGACCGACCAGGACAGCCTGCCGCCCTACGACATCCTCGATGGAATCCTGGCACGCTACATGCAGGACGACGAGGGCATCGACGAGATCATTGCCGCGGGCTACGACCGCGCGGTGGTCGAGCGTGTTGCACGGCTGATCAAGATCAACGAATACAAGCGGCGCCAGGCGCCGGTAGGCATCCGGGTGACCCATCGAAGCTTCGGCAAGGATTGGCGTTACCCTATCACCAGCAAATTCAACGAAACCGCCGGAGCACAAATCCCATGAAGCAGATCACCGCCATCGTCAAACCCTTCAAGCTCGAGGACGTGCGCGAGGCCTTGGCCGAAGTGGGCGTCACCGGCCTGACCGTCACCGAGGTCAAGGGCTTCGGCCGGCAGAAGGGGCACACCGAGCTCTACCGCGGCGCGGAGTACGTGGTCGACTTCCTGCCCAAGATGAAGGTCGAAGTGGTCGTGAACGAGGCCGATGTGGAGCGCTGCATCGAGGCCATCGTCAATTCGGCGCGCACCGGCAAGATCGGTGACGGCAAGATCTTCGTCACCAGCGTGGACCGCATCGTGCGCATCCGCACCGGTGAAGAGAACGAAAACGCCGTCTGAAACAAGAAAGCCCCCGGTGACGGGGGCTTTTTGCTGGCGATGGCGAGAGGGAGGCGGGTCAGAGGTTTTCCGACAGCCTGTCTTCGCGCGGATGCAGCGGCACTTCGGCACGCAGCGCCGTCAGCAACTCGGGCACCTCGGTGCCGGTGCGGATCAGGTTCATCTGCCATTCGCCCATGAACCCCTCGCGCACGCTGTGCGCGAGGAAGCCCAGCAGGCCGTCGTAATAGCCGGCGGTGTTCAGGATGCCGGTCGGCTTGTCGTGGTAGCCGAGCTGGCGCCAGGTCCAGATCTCGAACAGTTCCTCGAAGGTGCCGATGCCGCCCGGCAGGGCAACGAAGGCGTCGGCGCGCTCGCCCATCATGGCCTTGCGCTCGTGCATGGTGTCGACCACGTGCAGCTCGTCGCACAGGGGGTTGGCCAGTTCCTTGTCGACCAGCGCCTTGGGAATGACGCCGACCACGCGGCCGCCGGCCTGGCGGGTGGCCTCGGCCACCGTGCCCATCAGGCCGGTGCGCCCGCCACCGTAGACCAGTTGGCCGCGGTGCTGGCCGATCCATTGGCCGACCGCTTGGGCGGCCTGGGAAAACTCGGGGCGCTCGCCGGGGCGCGAGCCGCAATACACACAGATCGAAAATTCAGGATTCATGTTGCCATCATGCCGCAGCCGGCGGGCCGGCTCATGACACGAAGCGTTGCCACAGCGCGGCGGCCCAGATGCCGCCGCACAGCGTGAGCGACAGCAGCACGGCGGCGCTGCCCATGTCCTTGGCGCGCTTGGAGAGGTCGTGCCATTCGGGTCCGATGCGGTCGATGGCCGCTTCCACGGCGGTGTTGAGCAGCTCGACGATCATCACCAGGATGGCGCTGCCCGCGAGCAGTGCCACTTCGACCCAGCTGCGGCCCAGCCAGAATGCCACCGGGATCATGACGATCGACAGGATGGCTTCCTGGCGGAAGGCGGGCTCGCTCCAGCCGGCGCGCAGGCCTTGCAGGGAAATCAGCGTGGCGTGGAACACGCGCTCGAATCCCTTGCGCGCCTTCTGCGGGTTGACGGCGGGATCGGGCAGTTTGGGCAAGGCACTCATTGGCGACTCATCGGTTTGGAGGTGATGAGCCGCGTACCGGCCCAGGCGTCGTGCCAGAACTGGCGCTCGGGGTGAAAACGTGCAAGCAAGGCCCAGACGGCGACCCAGCCGAAGATCAGCACGGCCGATTCGCCGCCCGACAGCTTGAAGGGCGCAATGGTGGCCAGCGGCGGCAGGAACCAGATCCAGCTCAGCAGGTAGCGCGCAAGGGCGCGGCGCTGGCTGACGGGCCGGCCGTGCGTGTCGACGATGCGGATGTTCCAGGTCTTCATGGCGAGGGTCTGGCCCTTGGTCCAGAACCACACGAAGTACACGCCGAATACGACGAAAAGAAAAGCCTGCAGCAGGTGGCGCCGCGAATCCATGGCGTCGCGCATCTGGCCGAGCGTGCTGAAGAGCCACCCCGACACGAACACCACCGCGAACAGCAGCATGCCTTCGTAGAGCCAGCAGGCCATCCGGCGCCAGAGGCCGGGAGTGCCGGAAGCGCCTGGGGCTATCGAAACAGGAGCGGTGGTTGCAGGCGCGACGGGCGCAAGGGGCGAGCCGGGCTGGTCTGACCCCGACGCCTCGGGAGGGCTGGAAACCATCGAAGCCTTGTGTCGGAAATCAGGGAGCGGAGGAGGGGGCGTCGGCCGCCGCTGGTGCGGGCACCTGGGCTTCGGCAGGAACCGGCGGCGATGCCGCGCTGGACGGCGCGGGCGCGGCGGGTGCCGCCGGGGTGACGACGACCGCGGACGTCGCTGTTGCGCCAGACGCGCGTTCGGGTGGTGACGCCACCATGATCGTTGCGGGAGCGGTCGCCGGGGCAGGCGGGGCGAGCAGGATCCTCGGCGTGTGCTGGCCGCCGGGCGTGACCGCCGGCACCGGCACGAGCCGTTGCGACGACACCGGGCGCACCGGAATGGCCGCGCCGCGAGGCTTGATCGGCGCGCTCTCGGCGAGCTTGCGCCTTTCTTCTTCGCTCAGGGCCTGGTACTGCTCCCACTTGGCCTTGCGCTCGTCCGGCGGAATGCGCTTGACCTCGGCGAAGTTCAACCGGGCCTGGCTGCGCTGCTGGTTGCTGAGCGCGGCCCATTCGATCATCCGGCTGTGCAGCGTGCTCTGGTCGTCGGCCGACATGCTCGCGAAGTTGCGCGAGAGGGCCAGCCACTTTCTCTTCTGGCCGATGTTGAGCGTGTTCCAGTGCACGCTCAGCGGCTTCAGGGCCTGCTGCTGCTCGGCGGTGAGTTCGCTCCACAGCGGCTTGGTCGTCGAGACGGCCTTGGGGCTGCTCGCGGCCGCGGAGGTGGCAGAGGCCGAGCCCGCGTGCGGCTGGGCGTTGGCAAGCGTCAGGCCGAAGGCGGCGACTGCAAGCGCGCCTGCCCAAACGACGGCGCCCGCCGGGAGCGGGCGCGTCGGGCGTGGCGTGTTCGCGCTGGAGGAGGAACGGCGTCGCATTCGGTCGGTCGGGAATTTCTGTCTGTAGAGGTTCAGTCGGAGGCGCTGTCGGCCTTCAGGAATTGGGCAAAGCCGGGGTCGGTGTAGGCGGCGGGCGGCAGGTCGCCGGTGAGCAGCGCGGAGTCCACTTCGGCCAGCTCGCTGGCGCGGTCGTCGTCCTGCATCACGCTGATGGTGATCAGGCCGGCCACGAGTGCGATCAGGGGCACCACCGAACCGATGCGCGTCCACCAGCCGCCGCCCAGCGCGACCGTGTGGCCCGACTGCACCACCACGGGGGCGGTTCGCAATTGCGGCGCCAGCTTGCGCGCGGCCACGGCCTGCGCACGCGCCACGCGCAGCCGCTCGCCGATGTCGTGCGGCAACTCGCGATTGCCGGCCGAAAGGCGGGCAGTCAGGCGCTGGCCGAACTCGTCCTCGGCGGCGGTGGATGATGTGGTTGGAACCTTAGTGTTCATAGCGATATTCCCTTGGCCTTGAGCGCCTTGCTCAGAGCGTGAACGGCTCGCGAACAATGGGTTTTGACACTGCCTTCGGAGCAGCCCATTGCGGCGGCCGTCTCTGCGACGTCCATTTCCTCCCAGTAACGCATCAGGAAAGCCTCGCGTTGACGGCCCGGCAATGCCGCGATCTGTTCCTCGATTTCGTGGAAGACCTGGGCGCGGCGGGTCGTGTCTTCGGCGCTCTCCGATTCCCTAGAGTCGGTCGGCGAGACGAAGTTCTCAAGGAGGTCGAAATCTCCGTCGTCGTCGACGGAATCGAAGTCGCTGAGGTTGGAGAAAAGGGCGCGGCGGGTCTTCTGGCGGCGGAACCAGTCGAGCGTGCAGTTCGAGAGGATGCGCTGGAACAGCATCGGCAGCTCGGCGGCGGGCTTGTCGCCGTAGTGCTGCGCGAGCTTCATCATGCTGTCCTGCACGATATCGAGCGCCGCTTCTTCATCCCGCACGTGATAGACCGAGCGCTTGAAAGCGCGTCGTTCGACGCTTTTCAGGAAATCGGAGAGTTCTTGTTCAGTGGCCAAGCGAGAGGGGGCGCGCAGGGCGCGCCGCATGGGAAGCGTGGGAAAAGGGGCTAGCGATCGCTTATGTGTCTTATGGCCGCGAATTATGCCTTTATAGGTTTACAAGTCAGATGAAGCGAATCTGAACGCGCGGAAGTGCCATAATCGCCGTTGCAAGTCAAAAGGCAAACGGGTCACGGTCCGGCGGAACATCAGTCCGCTCATGGCTTTGGCCTCAAGTCCTGGCGCGACCTCACAAGGGTTGGCAAGGGGCACCCAAGGTATTTCGTTCCCGAAATAAACAAAGGTTGATCATGGAAATCTCCAAGGCGGAAATCGCTTCCGCAGCAGCCGCGTCTTCAGGCGCCGGCAACTCCACGCAAGAACTCATGGGTGCCGAAGTGCTGGTCAAGGCACTGCAGGCCGAAGGCGTCCAGTACATCTGGGGCTACCCAGGCGGCGCGGTTCTGTACATCTACGACGCGTTCTACAAGCAGGACACCATCCAGCACGTGCTGGTGCGCCACGAACAGGCGGCAGTCCATGCGGCGGACGGCTATGCGCGCGCGACCGGCGAAGTCGGCGTGGCGCTGGTCACTTCCGGTCCCGGCCTGACCAATGCGGTCACCGGCATCGCAACGGCGTACATGGACTCGATCCCGATGGTGATCATCTCGGGCCAGGTGCCGACGGCGGCCATCGGCCTCGACGCCTTCCAGGAATGCGACACGGTCGGCATCACCCGCCCCATCGTCAAGCACAACTTCCTCGTCAAGGATCCCAAGGATCTGGCCATGACGATGAAGAAGGCCTTCCACATCGCACGCAGCGGCCGTCCGGGCCCGGTGGTGGTGGACGTGCCCAAGGACGTTTCGTTCAAGAAAACCCCTTACGCCGGCTATCCCGACAAGGTCGAGATGCGCTCGTACAACCCCGTGCGCAAGGGCCACGGCGGCCAGATCCGCAAGGCGCTGCAGCTGCTGCTGGCCGCCAAGCGCCCGTACATCTACACCGGCGGCGGCGTGCTGCTGGGCAATGCCACCAACGAACTGCGCACGCTGGTCGACATGCTCGGCTATCCGGTCACCAACACGCTGATGGGCCTGGGCGCCTACCCGGCGAGCGACCGCAAGTTCCTGGGCATGCTGGGCATGCACGGCACCATCGAAGCCAACAACGCGATGCAGAACTGCGACGTGCTGCTGGCCGTGGGCGCGCGCTTCGACGACCGCGTCATCGGCAACCCCAAGCACTTCGCGCAGAACGAACGCAAGATCATCCACGTCGACATCGACCCGTCGAGCATCTCCAAGCGCGTGAAGGTCGACATTCCGATCGTCGGCGACGTGAAGGACGTGCTCACCGAGCTGATCTCGATGATTCGCGAGAGCACCGCCAAGCCCGACGCCGGCGCGCTGGCCGACTGGTGGAAGACCATCGAGGCCTGGCGCTCGCGCGATTGCCTGAAGTACGACCGCGGCAACACGGACGTCATCAAGCCGCAGTACGTGGTCGAGACGCTCTGGAACATGACCAAGGACGCCGACGCGTACATCACGTCGGACGTGGGCCAGCACCAGATGTGGGCCGCCCAGTACTACCGCTTCGACGAGCCGCGCCGCTGGATCAACTCCGGCGGCCTGGGCACCATGGGCGTGGGCATTCCCTACGCCATGGGCATCAAGCTCGCGAAGCCCGACTCGGAAGTGTTCACCATCACCGGTGAAGGCTCGGTGCAGATGTGCATCCAGGAACTCTCCACCTGCCTGCAATACAACACGCCGATCAAGATCTGCTCGCTCAACAACCGCTACCTGGGCATGGTGCGCCAGTGGCAGGAGATCGAATACTCCGGCCGCTACAGCCACAGCTACATGGATGCACTGCCGAACTTCGTGAAGCTCGCCGAGGCCTACGGCCACGTCGGCATGCTGATCGAACGTCCACAAGACGTGGAGCCCGCGCTGCGCGAAGCACGCAAGCTCAAGGACCGCACGGTGTTCATGGACTTCCGCACCGACCCCACCGAGAACGTGTTCCCGATGGTGAAGGCAGGCATGGGCATCACCGAGATGCTGATGGGTTCCGAAGATCTCTGAACGATCCTCGGGCATTTCTTTCTCGCAACTTTCACTGACGAATCTATTGCCCGCCGAGCCCGCGCATTACCGTGCGTGGGGGAGGGCGGCGAAAAGAGGAGTCACGCAAACATGAAACACATCATTGCAGTGCTGCTGGAAAACGAGCCGGGTGCTCTTTCCCGCGTGGTGGGCCTGTTCTCGGCCCGTGGCTACAACATCGAGTCGCTGACGGTGGCGCCCACGGAGGACGCCAGCCTCTCGCGCATGACCATCGTCACGAACGGTTCGGACGACGTGATCGAGCAGATCACCAAGCACCTGAACCGCCTCATCGAAGTGGTGAAGGTCGTCGACCTGACCGAAGGTGCCTACACCGAGCGCGAGCTCATGATGGTGAAGGTGCGCGCGGTCGGCAAGGAGCGCGAGGAAATGATGCGCATGGCGGAAATCTTCCGCGGCCGCATCATCGACGTGACCGACAAGAGCTACACCATCGAACTCACCGGCGACCACGGCAAGAACGACGCTTTCTTGGAAGCGATCGAACGTAGCGCTATCCTCGAGACTGTCCGCACTGGTGCCAGCGGCATCGGGCGCGGCGAGCGCATTCTGCGCGTGTAGGGGGTGCAGATCCCCTCAGTTTCAATATCTATCAACACATGAGGAGAAGGTGAATGCAAGACTTGCTGGGTTTCGACAAGATGGTGACCCCCATCATCATTCGGATTCTGTATTTCCTTGGACTGCTGGGTGTGCTCGTGATGACCGTCGTGTCATTGTTCCAGGGGAACATCCTGCCGGCCATCGGCATCCTGGTCTTCGGCGCGATCATGGTTCGCGTCTATAGCGAATTGCTGATCCTGCTGTTCCGCATTCACGACAACCTCGTGTCCATCAACCAGCAAATGAAGGACCGGAATTCTTCCGGCCAACTGTGAGTGAACGCACCCCCGCACATGGGGGTGCATCGAGACTAAATAGGAAAGACGCATCATGAAGGTTTACTACGACAAGGACGCCGACCTCAGCCTCATCAAGGGCAAGACGGTCGCAATCATCGGTTACGGGTCGCAAGGTCACGCGCATGCGCAGAACCTGAACGACAGCGGCGTCAAGGTCGTGGTCGGCCTGCGCAAGGGCGGTGCTTCGTGGGACAAGGTCGGCAAGGCCGGCCTGCAGGTCGCCGAAGTGGCCGATGCCGTGAAGTCGGCCGACGTGGTCATGATCCTGCTGCCCGACGAGCAGATCGCCAACGTCTACAAGAACGACGTCGCCCCGCACATCAAGGAAGGCGCTTCGCTCGTCTTCGCGCACGGCTTCAACGTGCACTACGGCTTCGTGCAGCCACGCGCCGACCTCGACGTGTGGATGGTCGCTCCCAAGGCCCCGGGCCACACCGTGCGCAGCACGTACACCCAAGGTGGCGGCGTGCCCCACCTCGTGGCCGTGCACCAGGACAAGACCGGCAAGGCGCGTGACCTCGCGCTGAGCTACGCCACCGCCAACGGCGGCGGCAAGGCCGGCATCATCGAGACCAACTTCCGCGAAGAAACCGAGACCGACCTGTTCGGCGAACAAGCGGTTCTGTGCGGCGGCACGGTCGAGCTGATCAAGGCTGGTTTCGAAACGCTGGTGGAAGCCGGCTACGCGCCCGAAATGGCGTACTTCGAATGCCTGCACGAGCTCAAGCTCATCGTCGACCTGATCTATGAAGGCGGCATCGCCAACATGAACTACTCGATCTCGAACAACGCCGAGTACGGCGAGTACGTCACGGGCCCGCGCATCGTGACCGACGAGACCAAGAAGGTCATGAAGCAAGTGCTCAAGGACATCCAGACCGGCGAATACGCCAAGAGCTTCGTGCTCGAAGCCGCCGCTGGCCAGCCGGCCCTCATCAGCCGCCGCCGCCTGAATTCGGAGCACCAGATCGAAGTCGTCGGCGAAAAGCTGCGCGCGATGATGCCCTGGATCAAGAAAAACAAGCTGGTCGACCAGACCCGCAACTGATCTTCCCGGCGAGAGGGTGCTTCGGCACCCGTTTCCCAAGGGCCACCCGTCGCGGTGGCCCTTTTGTTTGCAGGGGCCGAAGAGGTCCCCTGAACTACACTGCAGGCCATGCGATTTACAGACCAAGATGCTATCGATTGGATAGCTGACCGCGCAGTGCCCATGAGGGACGGAGGCAAATTCAATGCATGACGATACGGTTCCCGACGAGGTGCCGCCGCGCAAGCGCCGCAAGGGCATCTACATCCTGCCGAACCTGTTCACGCTCGCAGCGTTGTTCGGCGGTTTCTATTCGGTCGTGATGGCCATGAACGCGCGCTTCGACCTCGCGGCGCTCGGCGTGTTCGCCGCGATGATTCTCGACAGCCTCGACGGGCGCGTGGCCCGCATGACCAACACGCAGAGCGCGTTCGGCGAGCAGATGGATTCGCTGTCCGACATGGTGTCGTTCGGCGCCGCGCCGGCGCTCATCGCCTACGAGTGGTCGCTCAAGGGGCTGGGCCGCTGGGGCTGGATCGCGGCCTTCGTGTACTGCGCCTGCGCGGCACTGCGTCTCGCGCGTTTCAACGTCAACACCGGCGTGGTCGACAAGCGCTGGTTCCAGGGCCTGCCGTCGCCGGCGGCCGCGGCCCTCGTGGCGGGCTTCATCTGGCTCGTGGACGAATGGGGCAAGCGTGGCGGCGAGGTGCTGTACCTGTCGTGGACGCAGATCACCTGGGTCACCTTCGCGTTCACGCTGTATGCGGGCCTCACGATGGTCACCAACGCGCCGTTCTACAGCTTCAAGGACATCCAGATGAAGAAGAGCGTGCCCTTCGCCGCGATCGTTCTGATCGCGCTGGGCATCGCGGTCATCAACATCCATCCGCCGACCGTGCTGTTCGGCCTGTTCGTCATCTACGGCCTGAGCGGCTATGTGGTCTATGCGTGGCGCAAGGCCAAGGGCCAGCCGGTGAGCGTGATCAGCACCTCGACCGAAGAGCCCGACGAGCGGGGGCTGCACAACTGAGATTCGCGGGCCTTCACAGGCCCGCGGAGGCTGTGCTACATTCGCAACCCTCATGACCAAGATTTCGCTGCTGGCCCTACTAGCCCTCCCTCACGGGCGGAGACGGTAGCGCACGCGCTAATCCCTCACCACGGCCCGTTCGCACCAGCAACGGGCCGTTTGTTTTTGGGGTTGCTGGTTGAATTCCAACCACTCAGAGAAATCGACATGCTCAAGCAACCTCAAAGCAAATACCGCGCATTCGCCCCGATCGGCCTCACGGACCGTACCTGGCCCGATGCCGTGCTGACCAAGGCGCCCATCTGGCTGTCGACGGACCTGCGTGACGGCAACCAGGCGCTGGTCGAGCCCATGGACATCGCGCGCAAGATGCGCATGTTCGAAACCCTCGTGGCCATCGGCTTCAAGGAAATCGAAGTCGGCTTTCCCTCGGCGTCGCAGGTCGAATTCGACTTCGTGCGCAAGCTCATCGAGGAAGACCGCATTCCCGACGACGTGACGATCCAGGTGTTGACGCAGGCACGCGACCACCTCATCGCCCGCACCTTCGAAGCCTTGCAAGGCGTGCCGCGCGCCATCGTGCACCTCTACAACGCCGTGGCGCCCGTCATGCGCCGCGTGGTGCTCGGCATGGACGAAGACCAGATCGTCGAACTCGCCAGCACCCATGCGCGCATGTTCAACGAGTTCGCCGCCAAGCAGCCGAACACGCAGTGGACCTTCCAGTACTCGCCCGAAATGTTCTCGGGCACCGACGTCGTGTTCTCCAAGCGCGTGGTCGACTCGGTCACCGAAGTGTGGGCGCCGACGCCGCAGCGCAAGTGCATCGTCAACCTGCCGACCACGGTCGAGCATTCCACGCCGAACATCTTCGCGGACATGATCGAGTGGATGCATCGCAACCTCGCGCGCCGCGACTCGATCGTGCTGTGCGTGCACCCGCACAACGACCGCGGCACCGGCACCGCGGCAGGCGAGCTGGCCTTGATGGCCGGCGCCGAGCGCATCGAAGGCTGCCTCTTCGGCAACGGCGAACGCACCGGCAACCTCGACCTCGTGAACGTCGCGCTCAACCTCTACACGCAAGGCGTGTCGCCCGAACTCGACTTCTCCAACATCGACGAGATCCGCGCCACGGTGGAGCACTGCAATCAGATTCCCGTGCACCCGCGCCACCCGTACGTGGGCGACCTGGTCTACACCTCGTTCTCGGGCTCGCACCAGGACGCGATCAAGAAGGCTTTCGCCGCACGCAAGGAAGGCGACATCTGGGACATGCCGTACCTCCCGATCGACCCGAAGGACGTGGGCCGCAGCTACGAAGCCGTGATCCGCGTGAACAGCCAGTCGGGCAAGGGCGGCATGGCCTACCTGCTCGAAAGCGAATACGGCATCGAGATGCCGCGCCGCCTGCAGATGGAGTTCATGCAGACCGTGCAGCGCGTGATGGACGTCGCCGGCAAGGAACTCACCGCCGCCGACCTCTGGCAGCTGTTCGTGCGCGAGTACGGCATCGAGACCGCGCAGTCGCTGCAGCACCGCGTGATCGAGGAAGAAGGCGAGGGCGCCGAAGCCTCCGTCATGCTGCGCGGCGACCTGCCATGGGACGGTGAAGTGCGCGCCATCGAAGGCCGCGGCAACGGCCCTATCGATGCCTTCACGCAGGCGCTGAGCAAGGCCACCGGCCACACGGTGCGCGTGATGGACTACCACCAGCACGCCATCGGCGCCGGCGCCGATGCGAAGTCGGTGGCCTACCTCGAACTGCGCGTCGACGAAAGCCAGACGCTGTTCGGCGTGGGCATCGATGCGAACGTGATCACGGCGTCGCTGAAGGCCATCGTTTCGGGCGTGCAGCGCGCAAGAGGCCGCGGCGCGCACAGCGCACAATCGGCGGTTGAAGCCGCCTGACGCTGCAGCGCTCGCTTGAGCCGGGTACGCAAGGTGGGAACGAACAAAGGAGATCCACGATGACCGACCAACTCATTATTTTCGACACCACCTTGCGCGACGGCGAACAGTCGCCCGGCGCCTCGATGACGCGCGACGAAAAGATGCGCATCGCCAAGCTGCTGGAGCGGCTGAAGGTCGACGTCATCGAAGCCGGCTTTCCCGCCAGCTCGAACGGCGACTTCGAGGCCGTGAAGGCCATTGCCAATGCAATCAAGGACTCGACGGTGTGCGGCCTTTCGCGCGCCAACGACCGCGACATCGCGCGTGCCGCCGAAGCCCTGAAGGGCGCGGCCCGCGGACGCATCCACACCTTCATTGCGACCTCGCCGCTTCACATGGAAAAGAAGCTGCGCATGTCGCCCGACGAAGTGCACGAGCAGGCAAAGCTCGCCGTGCGCTTTGCGCGCAACCAGCTGGGCGACGTCGAATTCAGCCCCGAAGACGGCTACCGCAGCGACCCGGACTTCCTGTGCCGCGTGCTCGAGAGCGTCATCAACGAGGGCGCCACCACCATCAACGTGCCCGACACCGTGGGCTACGCCGTTCCCGAGCTCTACGGCAACTTCATCAAGATGCTGCGCGAGCGCATTCCCAACAGCGACAAGGCGATCTGGTCGGTGCACTGCCACAACGACCTCGGCATGGCCGTGGCCAATTCGCTGGCCGGGGTGAAGATCGGCGGCGCGCGCCAGGTGGAGTGCACCATCAACGGCCTGGGCGAGCGCGCCGGCAACTGCTCGCTCGAGGAAGTGGTCATGGCGGTGAAGACCCGCAGGGACTACTTCGGGCTCGACCTCAACATCGACACACAGCACATCCTGGCCGCGAGCCGCATGGTGAGCCAGACCACCGGCTTCGTCGTGCAGCCGAACAAGGCGGTGGTGGGCGCCAATGCCTTCGCGCATGCCTCCGGCATCCACCAGGACGGCGTGCTCAAGGCGCGCGACACCTACGAGATCATGCGTGCCGAGGACGTGGGCTGGGCCGCCAACAAGATCGTGCTGGGCAAGCTCAGCGGCCGAAATGCCTTCAAGCAGCGCCTGCTCGAGCTTGGCGTGACAATGGACAGCGAGGGCGAGATCAATGCCGCCTTCCTCCGCTTCAAGGAGCTGGCGGACCGAAAGTCCGAAATATTCGACGAAGACATCCTCGCGCTCGTCAGCGCGGAAGAGGTGTCGAACGTTGGTGAGCAGTTTGCTTTCGTCTCTCTCTCCCAACACAGCGAAACCGGCGAACGCCCCCAGGCGAAAGTCGTCTTCACGGTCCAAGGCAAGGAAGTCACGGGCGAATCCGACGGGAACGGCCCGGTCGATGCTTCCTTGAAGGCGATCGAGTCCCACGTCAAGAGTGGCGCTGAGATGGTTCTTTACTCTGTAAATGCCATCAGCGGCTCGACGGAAAGCCAGGGAGAAGTTACAGTCCGGTTACAAAACGCAGGGCGGGTGGTGAACGGTGTGGGTGCAGACCCAGACATCGTGGTTGCTTCGGCAAAGGCTTATTTGAGTGCCCTCAATAAGTTACAGAGCCAAGCTGAGAGAGTTGCGGCACAGGGTTAGGTTATCGGGCGTTCCTTGGTATTCGATTGAGGAAGGGGATGCAAGTAACTGATATTGCGTGCCTTTTTTGATTTCGATACACTGCGGTCCTCGTTTGTCGCCGCTGGAGATTTATTAATGCCTGAAGCCCGTCTCCGCCGAGTTTCCAGCCAGCGGTTCCTACCCGCATTCCGATTCCTCGCCGTCGCGCTGTGCGCCACGGCGTTTTTGCTGCCTGGCGCCCAGGCCGCGAAGAAAGAAAAGCCCGCCGCCACCAAGACCGCCGTCGCCAAGAAGGCGAAGGGTCCCGTGCCGGTCGAAGTCAAGCGCAGCGCGTCGTCCAAGACGGCACGCGCCGGCCGGGCCGAAAAGCCCGAGAAAGCCGAGAAGGTCGTTCGCGGTGGCCGCAACGTGGTGGCGACCCTGCACAAGAAGAACGGCAAGACCGTGGTGGCCGTGCAGCGCCGCTCGGTGGTGCGCGTCGAAACCCCGCCGCGCCAGTCCTTCGGCCAGATGGCCGGCCTGCATGGCACGGAAGACGTGCTCGACCTGAAGTCGAGCGTCGCCCTGGTCATCGACCAGGACACGCACGAAGTGCTGTTCAGCAAGAACGACCATGCGGTGCTGCCCATCGCGTCGCTCACCAAGCTCATGACCGGCCTGCTCATCAGCGAGGCGCATCTGCCCAATGAAGAGTTGATCACCATCACCCAGGACGACGTCGACACCGAAAAGCGCAGCAGCTCGCGCCTGACGGTCGGCACCACGCTGTCGCGCGGCGAACTGCTGCACCTGGCGCTGATGTCGAGCGAAAACCGCGCAGCGCACGCGCTGGGCCGCACCTACCCGGGTGGCCTGTCGACCTTCGTGAGCATCATGAACGCCAAGGCCAAGATGCTCGGCATGAAGGACACGCGCTACGTCGAGCCCACGGGCCTGTCGAGCCGCAACCAGTCGAGCGCGCAAGACCTGGCGCTGCTGGTCAATGCCGCGTATGCCGACGCCACGGTGCGCTCGCTGTCCACCTCGCCTGAATACCAGGTCGAAGTCGGCAACCGCATGCTGCAGTTCAACACCACCAACCGCCTCGTGAAGAGCCCGGATTGGGAAATCGGCGTGCAGAAGACCGGCTACATCTCCGAAGCCGGCCAGTGCCTCGTGCTGCAAGCCCGCGTGGCCGGCCGCAAGCTGATCATGGTGTTCCTGGATTCGGCAGGCAAGTTCAGCCGCATCGCCGATGCCGAACGCGTGCGCCGCTGGGTCGAGGCGACGCATGCCGCCGGTTCGCCGGCCGCGTCGCGCAACATCGCGGCTTATCAGGCCGGCTGATTCAGAGTCTCGGAGTCGACCGACCCGCAACGAAAAACAGGCCCTTCTCAGGGCCTGTTTGCTTTTCGGGGCAGGGCAAGAGCGTGAGCGCCAGCGACTCAGGCGCCCGTGGCAGATGCGCCGCCAGATGCCCCATTGCCCGGCGCAGGCGTTGCAGCCATGCCGTCCTTGAACCCCAGCGCCCCCGAGATTTCATTCGCCGTCGCCTGCAGCTTGGGCAGCCAGCCTTCGTCGAGACGGTCGGCCGGTGCCGAGATCGACAGGCCGGCCACCAGCTTGCCCTGGTCGTCGTAGATGCCGGCGGCCATGCAGCGCACGCCCAGTTCCAGCTCTTCGTTGTCGCGCGCGATGCCGTACTGGCGCGCCTTCGAGAGCTCGCGCTCGAGCGCGGGCAGTTGCGTGATGCTGTTGCGCGTATGGCCGGCCAGGCCGGTGCGCGTGGCGTAACTGCGCACCCGTTGCGGGTCGTCCGCCGCCAGGAACAGCTTGCCGGTCGAGGTGAGGTGCAGCGCGGCGCGCCCGCCGATGGCGCGAACCACCTGCATGCCCGAGCGTTCGCTGTACGAACGCTCGATGTACACGATCTCGTCGCCCTGGCGCATGCTCAGGTTGACGGGTTGCTGGGTGAGCTTGTGCAGCTCGCGCATGGGGCCCAGCGCGGCGTCGCGCACGTTGAGCCGCCCTTTCACCAGGTTGCCGAGCTCCAGCAGGCGCATGCCCAGCCGGTAGCTGCCGGCCTCGGGCCGGTCGACGAAGCGGCCGACCGCCAGGTCATTGAGGATGCGGTGGGTGGTGGACGGGTGGAGTCCGGTCTTTTCGCTGATCTCCTTCAGCGAAATCGCCTCTTCGCGGGATGCCAGCACGTCGATCAGCGCGAACATGCGCTCGATCACCTGGATCACGGGAACGGCGGGAATGTCTGATTGGTTTTTTCTCATGGCGCTCTGCGGTGAAGACCGGGCGCCATTTTACCTTGTGAAATCAGCTGATGCCTGCCAATGTCCATCCACCAGCACTTCGTGCGGGGAGAAGCGGGCCTTGTAGTTCATCTTCGGGCTGTGCTCGATCCAGTAGCCGAGGTAGACGTGCGGCAGGCCCAGCTTGCGCGCCTGCTCGATCTGCCAAAGCACGCTGTAGGTGCCGTACCCGTTGGACGTCGTCCCCGCGCTGGACACTTCGTGTTCTTGCTGCCCCCCCTGGGGGCCATTCGCTTGCCTGGCGCTGCCCGGCGCGGCGCGGGTGTCCGGCTCGTAGAAGGTATAGACCGCCGAGATGCCGTCGTTCAGCACGTCGAGGATCGACACCATCTTCAGCGCGCCCGCGCTGCCGTCGGGCAGCGTTTCGCGGAACTCGACCAGCCGCGAATTCACACGGCTTTGCAGCAGGAACTGCGTGTACTGGTCGATGCTGTCGTGGTCCATGCCGCCGCCCGCGTGGCGGCCGTTCTGGTAGCGCAGATAGAGCTGGTAGTGCTCGGGCATGAAGCACAGCTTGAGCACGCGCGCCTGCAGGTCGGCATGCTGCTTGAGTGCGCGCCGCTGGCTGCGGTTGGGGTGGAAGCTGTTGGCCAGCACCCGCAGCGGAATGCAGGCGCGGCAGCCGTCGCAGTAGGGCCGGTAGGTGAACATGCCGCTGCGCCGGAAGCCGCTGAGCACCAGGTCGGAATAGGCGTCGTTGTGGATCAGGTGGCTGGGCGTGGCCACCTGCGAGCGGGCCTGGCGATCCGGCAGGTAACTGCAAGGATAGGGCGCCGTCGCGTAGAACTGCAGGGTGTGAAGCGGAAGGTCCTTGAGGTGCGTCACGTCGTCACATCGGGAGAATGAGGTCGCGCGGAAAGGATTTCGGCCCAGTATACGGGCTCGAATCGCCACCGTGGGCCCTCCAGCTGTCGCGCGGCAGCCACGTGCGCGACGAAGCGTTTGCGCGCCATTTCGTGCGCGCCCAGGCTCGCGAGGTGGGCCGTGTTCTGCTGGCAATCGATCATCTGCACGCCGGAATGGCGGCACAGCGACACCAGCGCCGCCAGCGCGATCTTCGAGGCGTCGGGCCGGCGCGTGAACATCGACTCGCCGAACACCGCCCGGCCCAGCGCCACGCAGTAGAGGCCGCCCGCCAGCTCGCCGTCGATCCAGGTCTCGACGCTGTGCGCGAAGCCGGCGCGATGCAAATGCGTATAGGCCTTCACCATGTCCGGCACGATCCAGGTGCCCGACTGGCCCACGCGCGGCGAGCGCGAGCAGGCCTCGATGACGGCCTCGAAACCATGGTCGATGCGCACCTCGCACCCCGGCGTTTCCGCAAATCGGATCAAGGTCTTGCGCAGCGAGCGGTGCAGCTTGAAGTCGGCCACCCGCAGCACCATGCGCGGGTCCGGGCTCCACCACAGGATCGGCTGGTCCTCGCTGAACCACGGAAAGACGCAGTTGCTGTAGGCCTGCATCAAAGTATCGACATCGAGTGCACCGCCGGCGGCAAGAAGTCCGGGCACGGGGTCGGCCATGCCCCATGCGGATGCGGGGTCGGGAAGGGCGTCTCCGGGTTCGAGCCAAGGCAGTTGTCGCATGGATGCAGGTATACACGGCTTCCCGAGAAACTGAATCCGGTTGCGGGAAAATTGCGTATGTCCCGGGTCCGTCCAACCGACAGTCCGCGGGGCACTGCAACCGTTGGCACGACACACCCACAAGACCCGTCGAAGACCATATAGTGCACAGCTTGCGTTCGCAGTACCACAGCGGATCCGGCAGGCATGCATGCTTTGCGCGGGGACCAGCACAAGAGGACCACGTTGACCACTGAACCCAATCCCACCCGCTTTGGCAGCGGCCAGGCGGTGCGCCGCCTGGAGGACGAAAGCCTGCTGTCGGGCGCCGGACGCTACACCGACGACGTCACGCTCCCCCATCAGGCGCACCTCGTTTTCCTTCGTTCTTCCTACCCGCACGCGCGCATCGTGTCGATCGACACCAGCGCCGCCGCGGCCATGCCCGGCGTGCTGCGCGTGATCACCGGCGCCGAGATGGTCGAGGCCGGCGTGCAGCCCATGCCGGGCGCCGCGGGCTTCAAGCGCGCCGACGGCAGCGACAGCGCCAGCCCGCCGCGCCGCGCCATTGCGCACGAGCGCACGCGCTTCGTGGGCGAGGCGGTGGCCGCCGTGGTGGCCGACACCGTGCAGCAGGCGCGCGATGCGGCCGAGGCCATCGTGGTCGACTACGAAGACCTGCCGATGGTGGTCGACCTGGCCAGCGCCACGGCCGACGGCGCGCCGCAGCTGTGCGAGGAGGCCACCGGCAACATCGCCGCCGAGATGCGCCACGGCAGCAGCGACGCCGCCACCGCGGCCTTCGCCAAGGCCAGCCATGTGGTGGCGCTCGACGTGAACAACCAGCGCGTGGTCGCCCTGACGATCGAGCCGCGCTCCGTGCTCGCCGCGAACGACGCCGAAAGCGGCCGCCTCACGATCCGCATGAGCACGCAGATGCCCTCGGGCGTTCGTGATTCCGTCTGCGCGGCCATCGGCCTGGCCAAGGACAAGGTCCGCGTGGTGGTGGGCGACGTCGGCGGCGGCTTCGGCATGAAGACCGGCGCCTACCCCGAAGACATCGCGGTCGCCTTCGCCGCGCTGCAGGTCGACCGGCCCGTGAAGTGGGTGGCCGACCGCAGCGAAGAGTTTCTCTCCAGCGCGCATGGCCGCGACATCGAAGCCCGCGCCGAGATGGCACTCGACGCCAGCGGCAAGATCCTTGCGCTGCGCATCAAGACGCTCGCCAACGTCGGCGCCTACGCCACCGGCACCGGCGTCGCGATCCAGCTGCTGATCGGGCCCTGGGTGCAGACCAGCGTCTACGACATCCAGACCATCGACTTCCATTTCAAGGCGGTGCTCACCAACACCGCGCCCACCGGCGCCTATCGCGGCGCGGGGCGCCCCGAGGCCATCTTCACCATCGAGCGACTGATGGACGAGGCCGCGCGCCAGACCGGCATCGACCGCATCGTGCTGCGCCGGCGCAACTTCATCCGCCCCGACCAGATGCCGTACCAGAACCCGATGGCGCAGACCTACGACACCGGCAACTTCGAGTCGGTGATGGACCAGGCCCTGGCGCTGGCCGACTGGCAGGGCTTCGACGGCCGCGCGGCCGAGTCGGCGCGCAACGGCCGCCAGCGCGGCCTGGGCATTGCCACCTTTCTCGAATGGACCGGCGGCAACGTGTTCGAAGAGCGCGTCACGGTCTCGGTGCAGGCCGACGGCGTGATCGAGGTGTTCTCTGCCGTCAACGCCATGGGGCAGGGCATTGCCACCTCGCTGGCGCAACTGGCGGTCGATGCCTTCGGCGTGCCGATCGACAAGGTGCGCGTGGTGCTCGGCGACACCGACCGCGGCGACGGCTTCGGCAGCGCCGGTTCGCGCTCGCTGTTCACCGGCGGCTCGGCCGTGCGCGTCGGCGCGGAGCGCACCATCGACAAGGCCCGCGAACTCGCGGCGCAGGAGTTCGAAGCCGCGCTCGACGACATCACCTACAGCCGCGGCGTCTTCACCGTGGCCGGCACCGACCTCGAGCTCGACCTGTTCACGCTGGCGGGCAAGCAGCCCGACCGCGAGATCTTCGTCGACTCCACCAGCACCGTGGCCGGCCCCACCTGGCCCAACGGCTGCCACATCTGCGAGATCGAGATCGATCCGCCCACGGGCGAGATCAGCGTGGTGGCCTACAGCTCGGTGAACGACGTGGGCCGCGTGATCAACCCGATGATCGTGCGCGGCCAGCTCGAAGGCGGCGCGGTGCAGGGCATCGGGCAGGCGCTGTACGAGCAGGTGGTGTACGACAACGAAACCGGCCAGCCCGTCACCGGCAGCCTGATGGACTACGCCGCGCCGCGCGCCGACATCGTCGACACCATGTTCAACATGGAAATGGACGAATCGACGCCCTGCAAGAACAACCCGCTGGGCGTGAAGGGCGTGGGCGAGCTCGGCACCATCGGCGCCACGCCGGCCATCGTCAACGCGGTGGCCGACGCCTTCGCGCGCAACGGCCTCGCCACGCGCGCGCCGCGCCTGCACATGCCGCTGAGCCCGGCGCGCGTGTGGCAGGCCATGCAGACCGTCGACTGACGCCGCACCGGAAGGTGCCGCTCGAAGGGCGAAAGCCATGCTCGTCACCACCGAACTGCAGACCGACCCCATCCGCGTCGCCAGCTACCGCTGCGACGCGGGGCCCGACGCGCAGCCCTTCACCGAGCTGCACGAGGGCTACTCGGTGTCCTACGTGCGCAAGGGCAGCTTCGGCTACCGCACGCGCGGCCAGGCCTATGAACTCGTTGCAGGCTCGGTGCTCGTGGGCCACCCGGGCGACGAGTACATGTGCACGCACGACCACCATGTGTGCGGCGACGAATGCCTGGCCTTCCACCTGTCGCCCGGCTTCGTCGAGCTGATCGGCGGCGACCGCAAGACCTGGCGCACCGGCGGCCTGCCGCCCCTGGCCGAGCTTGTGGTCATCGGTGAACTCGCGCAGGCCGCGGCCGATGGGCAGGGCGATGCCGGGCTCGACGAACTGGGCATGTGGTTCGCGAGCCGTTTCGTCGAGGTCGTCTCCGGCGGCAAGAAGGCCGCCAGGCCATCGGATGCCGCGCCGCGCGACCGCCGCCGCGCGGTCGACGCCGCCATGTGGATCGACGCGCATTCGCAGCGCGACATCGGCCTGGAAGGCGCCGCCGCCGAGGCCGGGCTGAGCGCCTTTCATTTCCTGCGCTTGTTCTCGCAGGTGCTGGGCGTCACGCCGCACCAGTACCTCGTGCGCTCGCGCCTTCGGCATGCCGCGCGGCTGCTGGCCGACGACGCGGGCCGTCCCGTCACCGACGTGGCGCTCGACGTGGGCTTTGCCGACCTCAGCAACTTCGTGCGCACCTTCCACCGCGCCGCGGGCGTGTCGCCGGGCGGCTTTCGCAAGGCCGCGCGCGGCGACCGCAAGATTTTCCAAGACCGGATCGCCGCACTTTTAGATGATGACCGCCTGATCCACCCATCGAGCAGGAAGCCATCATGTACGACCACATCGGACTGAAAGTCAAAGACCTCTGCGCGAGCCGCCGCTTCTACGAAGCCGCGCTCGCACCGCTGGGCCACGTGCCGGGCTCCCACGACGACAGCTACGCCGGCATCGGGCCGGCCGACGCGCCCGCGCTGTGGCTCTACGCGGCGAAAGATGCAAAAGATGCGAACGGCCCGGGCACCCACGTCGCCTTTCGCGCACCGAACCACGAGGCCGTGGCCGCGTTCCACCAGGCGGGCCTGAAGGCCGGCGGCACCGACAACGGCGGCGCGGGCCCGCGGCCGGACTACAGCCCGACCTACTACGCCGCCTTCCTGATCGACCCCGACGGCAACAACGTCGAGGCGGTCTGCCTTTGATGCGCGCCACGCTTTGACACGAGGTTCACCATGGCCACGATCTACAAGGAATTCATCGTCGAAGCGGATGCGGCCCACGTGTGGGACGCGCTGCGCGACTTCAACGCGGTGCACACCCGGCTCGCGCCGGGCTTCCTGACCGCCTGCACCATCGACGCCGAAGGCGGGCGCGTTCTGACCTTCGCCAACGGGCTCGTCGCGCGCGAGATGCTGGTCGGCCTCGACGACGCGCATCGCCGCCTGGCCTACACCGTCACCGGCGGCAAGGCCGCGCACCACCACGCCACGGCGCAGGTGTTCGAAGAGGGCGCGGGCCGCTCGCGCTTCGTCTGGATCACCGACGTGCTGCCCGACGCCATGGCGGCCTACATCGAGCCGATGATGGCGCAGGGCGGCGTGGCGATGAAGGCCGCGCTCGAGGGGCGCGAGGGGCGAGCGGCCCCCGCGGCGGCACCGGCAGGCGCCGTCTAGCTGCCTAGCTGCCTGGAAGGCTAGAAGTCTTCCAGCGGCAACCCGACGTAGTTCTCCGCCAGCGAGGTGGAGGCTGCGTGCGAGTGCACCAGGTAGTCGAGCTCGGCTTCCTGGATCTTCTGGCCGAAGGCGCCCGTCTCGGGGAAGCGGTGCATCAGCGAGGTGAACCACCACGAGAAGCGCTCGGCCTTCCACACGCGGCGCAGGCACAGGTCGGAATAGCGGTCCAGCGCCGAGGCCGACTTTTCCGCGTAGAAGATCTCGAGTGCGCGCGACAGGTAACCCACGTCGGCCGTGGCCAGATTCAGCCCCTTGGCGCCGGTCGGCGGCACGATGTGCGCCGCGTCGCCGGCCAGGAACAGCGCGCCGAAGCGCATCGGCTCGGCCACGAAGCTGCGCAGCGGCGCAATGCTCTTCTCCAGCGACGGCCCGGTCACCAGCCGCTCGCGCGCCTCGGGGTCGAGCCGCGCGCGCAGCTCGTTCCAGAAGGCTTCGTCGCTCCAGTTTTCCACGCGCTCTTCGGTCGGCACCTGCACGTAGTAGCGGCTGCGCGTGGCGCTGCGCATGCTGCACAGCGCAAAGCCGCGCTCGGTGTTGGCGTAGATCAGCTCGTGCGACACCGGCGGCACGTCGGCCAGCACGCCGAGCCAACCGAAGGGGTAGACCTTCTCGTAGGTCTGGATCGCGTCGGCCGGCACGCTCGCGCGGCTCACGCCGTGGTAGCCGTCGCAGCCGGCGATGAAGTCGCATTCGAGCTCGTGCGTCTGGCCGTCCTTCTCGTAGCGCACGCGCGGCTTGGCCGAGTCGAAGTCGTGCAGGCTCACGTTGGCCGCGCTGTAGATGGTGGTGAGCCCTTCGGCCGTGCGCGCTTCCATCAGGTCGCGCGTCACCTCGGTCTGGCCGTACACCGTCACCTGCTTGCCGCCCGTCAGGCCGTGCATGTCGATGCGGTGGCGCGCGCCCTTGAACAGCAGCTCGATGCCCTCGTGCGGCAGGCCTTCGGCCTTGGCGCGGGCGTCGACGCCGGCACGCGCCAGCAGGTCCATCGTGACCTGTTCGAGCACGCCGGCGCGGATGCGCCCCAGCACGTAGTCGCCGCTCTGGCGTTCGACGATGACGTTGTCGATACCGGCCTTGTGCAGAAGCTGCCCGAGCAGAAGGCCGGCGGGGCCGCCGCCGATGATCGCGACCTGGGTGCGCATGTTCGTCATGTTCGTTGTCTCCGGGAGGGTTTTGCACAGCGTAGGGCGCACTCGGGCCCCTGTGGGGGCGGGACCGGAGGCTCTGTGCGATCATGCGAACGCGTGCGCGATCATCGCGCAACACTTCGTTTGATCGACCCGACCCCCGCCGAATGACCATCGCCAGAGCCGATTTCATCGAGGGCATCGCCAAGGGAATGGCGGTGCTCGAAAGCTTCGACACCGAGCGCCAGCGCCTGAACGCCACGCTGGCCGCCGAGCGTGCCGGCCTCACGCGGGCGGCCGCGCGGCGCCACCTGCTGACGCTGGCGCACCTGGGCTACCTGGAAACCGACGGCAGCTATTTCTGGATGGCGCCCAAGGTGCTGCGCTTCTCGGGCAGCTACCTGGCGTCGTCCCGGCTGCCGCGCGCGCTGCAGCCCACGCTGAACCGGCTGGCGGCGCAGACGGGCGAGTCGTACTCGGCCGTGGTGCTCGACGGCGAAGAGGTGGTCATCGTCGCGCGCAGCGGCAGCTACGGCACGCCCACGCGCGTGCTGGCCTACGGCCTGCACCTGGGCGCGCGGCTGCCGGCGCATGCCACCTCCACGGGCCGCGTGCTGCTGGCCGCGATGGCGCCCACCCAGTTCACGCAGTGGCTCAAGGGCCGGCACCTGGCCCGCCTCACGCCGCAGACGGTCACGCTGGCGCGCGGCCTGCGCCAGCAGGTTGCCCGCGCGCGCAAGGACGACTATTGTTTTGCCAGCGAGGAGCACGAGCTCGGCGTGCAGGCGCTGGCGGTGCCGCTGCGCGACATGCAGGGGCACACGGTGGCCGCGCTCAACGTGGTGCTGTCGGGCACGCGCTACCAGGAGGAGGCGCTGCAGCGCGACATGCTGCCGCTGCTGTTCGAAGCCGCGCGCGAAGTGCGTTCCCTGCTCTGACCCGCCCTGATCTGAACTTTCGCCGCACCGCACGCCTCGAATCCCCGAAACGGACACAACCATGCGACTCCTGCTTCTGGAAGACGACGTGATGATCGGCGAGGCCGTGCTCGACCTGCTGCGCGCCGAGCAATACGCCGTCGATTGGGTGAAAGACGGCGAGGCCGCCGAGTCGGCCCTGCGCACCCAGCAATACGACCTGGTCATGCTCGACCTGGGCGTGCCGCGGCGCGACGGCCTCGAGGTGCTGCGCAACCTGCGCGCGCGCAAGCAGCGCATGCCCGTGCTCATCGCCACCGCGCGCGACTCGGTGCAGCAGCGCATCGAAGGGCTGGACGCCGGCGCCGACGACTACGTGCTCAAGCCCTACGACCTCGACGAGCTGCTGGCGCGCATCCGCGCCTTGCTGCGCCGCGCGGCGGGGCGCGCGGAACCGGTGTACGAGCACATGGGCGTGAGCATCAACCCGGCCACGCGCGAGGTCACGGTGGCCGGCCAGCCGGTGGTGCTGTCGGCACGCGAGTGGGCCGTGCTGGAGCCGCTGCTGGCGCGGCCCGGCATGGTGCTGTCGCGCGCCCAGCTCGAGGAAAAGCTCTACAGCTGGAAGGACGAGATCAGCAGCAACGCGGTCGAGGTGTACGTGCACGGGCTGCGCAAGAAGCTCGGCGCCGAGCTCATCCGCAACGTGCGCGGCGTCGGCTACATGGTGCCCAAGGCATGAGGCGCAGGCTGACCGGGTCGCTGCGCGCGCGGCTGCTGTGGTTCCTGCTGGCGGCCATCGTGCTGGCGGCGGGCGCGCAGGCGCTGGTGGCCTACCGCACGGTGCTGGCCGAGGCCGACGACATCTTCGACTACCACATGCAGCAGATGGCGCTGTCGCTGCGCGCCGGCCTGCCGCCGAGCGCGGCGGTGGGCGGTATCGGAAGTGGCGAGCAGAACTTCGACTTCGTGGTGCAGGTGTGGACGGCCGAGGGCGTGCGCATCTTCGAGTCGGCGGAAGAGGCCGCGCTGCCGCAGCTCGCGGTGCTGGGCTTTGCCGACGTGCATGCGCGCGGCACCACCTACCGCGTGTTCTCGATGCAGACGCGCGGCCTGGTGATCCAGGTGGCCCAGGACATGGCGGCGCGCCGCCACATGGCCGGCACGCTGGCGCTGCGCACCATTGCGCCGGTGGCGCTGATGGCGCCGCTGCTGATGCTGGTCGTGTGGTGGGTGGTGAGCCGGTCGTTGGCGCCGGTGGCGCGCGTGCGCAAGCAGGTGGCCTCGCGCCAGGCCGACGACCTGTCGCCGGTCAGCGAAGAAGACCTGCCTGAAGAGGTGCGCCCGCTGGTGCAGGAACTCAATTTGCTGTTCGACCGCGTGCGCCATGCCTTCGACGCGCAGAAGCACTTCGTGGCCGACGCGGCGCACGAGCTGCGCTCGCCGCTGGCGGCATTGAAGCTGCAGGTGCAGGGCCTGCAGCGCGCCCCCGACGACGCATCGCGCGAGCTGGCCGTGAGCCGGCTCGTGGCGGGCATCGACCGCGCGACACGGCTGGTCGAGCAGATGTTGGCGCTGGCGCGCCACGAGGCCAGCATGGCGGCCGGTTCGAAGCCCGAGGCGGTCGACCTGTGCGAGGTGGCGCGGCTCGCGGTGTCCGACGCGGTGGCCGCGGCGCAGGCGCGCGGCATCGACATCGGCATCACGCATGCCGATGCCGCGGTGGTCAGCGGCCAGCCCGAGGCGCTGCGCATGCTGCTGCGCAATCTGCTGGAGAACGCGGTGAAGTACACGCCCGTCGAGGGCCGCGTCGACATCGGCATCGCGCAGCAGGGCGACGCGGTCGTGCTCAGCGTGGACGACAGCGGCCCCGGCCTGCCGCCCATGGAGCGCGAGCGCGTGCTCGACCGCTTCTACCGCTCCGGCGAGACGCAGGCGCCCGGCAGCGGCCTGGGCCTGGCCATCGTGAAGTCGATCGCCGACCTGCACGGCGCCACGGTGGCGCTCGACACGTCGCCGAGCCTGGGCGGGCTGCGCGTGCTGGTGCGCTTTGCGGTGCGCGCCTGAGTCCTTGAGCCTTTCAGCGATGGCGCGCCGTTTAAGCGGTGCTTAAGCCAGCGCAGCGACATTCCTTTCATCGTGTTTGCGTCCATATGCCTTGAAAGGAACCGACAAATGAACTCCCGTCTGACTTCGCCCCGCGCCCTGGTGATTGCCCTGGCGACCGCGGGTGTGATCGGTGCCGTCGGTGCCGGTGCGTACACCAGCGCCCGTGCCGTGGGCGCCCCGACCACCAACGCCACCGCCACCGCGCCGGCGGCCATGGTCACGCTGCCCGACTTCTCGACCATCACCTCGCGCGACGGCCCGGCCGTGGTCAACATCAGCGTGACCGGCACCATGAAGGCGTCGGACGACGAGGCCGCCGCCGAGGTCCAGGGCATCGACCCCGAAGACCCGATGTTCCAGTTCTTCCGCCGCTTCCAGGGCCAGATGAACCCGCGCGGCCAGCAGCAGCAGCAACGCGACGTGCCGGTGCGCGCGCAGGGCTCGGGCTTCATCGTCGATGCGAACGGCATCATCATCACCAACGCCCACGTCGTGAAGGACGCGAAGGAAGTCACCGTCAAGCTGACCGACCGCCGCGAGTTCCGCGCCAAGGTGCTGGGCGCCGACGCCAAGACCGACATCGCGGTGCTGAAGATCGACGCCAGGAACCTGCCCGTGCTCGCGCTGGGCAACACCAAGGACCTGAAGGTCGGCGAATGGGTGCTGGCCATCGGCTCGCCCTTCGGCTTCGAGAGCACCGTGACGGCCGGCGTGGTGAGCGCCAAGGGCCGCTCGCTGCCCGACGACAGCTACGTGCCCTTCATCCAGACCGACGTGGCGGTGAACCCCGGCAACTCCGGCGGCCCGCTGCTCAACACGCGCGGCGAGGTGGTGGGCATCAACTCGCAGATCTACAGCCGCAGCGGCGGCTACCAGGGCCTGTCGTTCGCGATCCCGATCGACGTGGCGATCCAGGTGAAGGACCAGATCGTCGCGACCGGCAAGGCCACGCACGGACGCCTTGGCGTGGCGGTGCAGGAGGTGAACCAGGCCTTTGCCGATTCGTTCAAGCTCGACAAGCCCGAAGGCGCGCTGGTCTCGAACATCGAGAAGGGCGGCCCCGGCGACAAGGCGGGCCTGAAGGCCGGCGACGTGATCCGCAAGGTCGACGGCCAGGCCATCGTGTCCTCGGGCGACCTGCCCGCGGTGATCGGCCAGCAGGCGCCGGGCAAGAACGTCACGCTCGAGGTGTGGCGCCAGGGCGAGCGCAAGGAGCTGCAGGCCAAGCTCGGCGACGCGAGCGACAAGCCGGCCAAGGTCGCGAAGGCCGATGCCGACGTGGGCCAGGGCAAGCTGGGCCTGGCATTGCGCCCGCTGCAGCCGCAGGAAAAGCGCGAAGCCTCGATCGACACCGGCCTGCTGATCGAGGATGCCGCCGGCCCCTCGGCGCAGGCGGGCGTGCAGGCGGGCGACGTGCTGCTGGCCATCAACGGCACGCCGGCGCAAAGCGTGGAGCAGGTGCGCGAGGTGGTCGCGAAGGCGGCCAACAAGTCGGTGGCGCTGCTGATCCAGCGCGGCGAAGACAAGATCTTCGTGCCGGTGCGCATCGGCTGATCCGCACACCGGCCGAGCGAACGCGGTGAGCGAGCGGACCGGCGCCGGCCTCTCGGCGCACATCCTGCCCACGTCGGCCACCATGATCGGCGTGTGCATGACCGTGATGTCGATCGGCCACCTCGGCCCGCGCGACGACATGCGATTGCTGATCGATCGCCTGCTGGCGGTCGACGCGCTGGTCTTCCTGGCCAGCGCGTTGCTGTCTTTCATCTCGATGCGGGCGCGCCGTTCGGGCGCGCGGCTCGAGAGCTGGGGCGAGATGGTCTTCATCGCCGGCCTCGGCCTGCTGGCGCTCGGCGCGGTCACGCTGGCGTTCGCGCTGCGCTGATCCGTTTTTCGCCCCGTTTTCGGTCCGCGTCAGGGCAGGGCGCACGGCCAGTCCAGCCGCACACGCGTTCCTCCAGCAGAATCGTTCGCCGTCTCGATGTGCAGCCGCGCGCCGATCGACTGCGCGCGCGAGCGCATGTTCGAGATGCCGTGCCCCGCGGGCCGCCCGTCGTCGGGCGCCGCGGGCAGGCCGCGCCCGTTGTCGGTGAGCACGATGCGCACCAGCGGCGGCGTGCTGCCGCCGTGCCAGCTGGCATGCATCACGATGCGCGTGGCGCGCGCGTGCTTCAGCACATTGGTGAAGGCTTCGAGCAGGATGCGTTGCAGCTGCAGCGCGGCCTGCGCGGCGAACGGCGCGAGCGCGGGCATCACCGCCACGTCCCACACCAGCTCGATGCCCGCGGCGTCCAGCCGCGGCTGCAGGCGGTAGCGCAGCGTGGCGAGCACGGTGGGCAGGTCGTCGTGCGTGGGCTGCAGCGAATCGACGGCCATGCGCATCTCGTCGAGCGCGAGCTTCACGTGCTCCTCGACCACGCCGCGGTCGGGCGCGGCCTGCGTCACCACGTTGAGCAGGCCCACCAGCTGCGAGCCCACGCCGTCGTGGATCTCCCGCATGATGCGCTGGCGCTCCAGCAGCACGGCCTGCGTCTGCTGCTGCTGGCGCATGGTCTCGAAGGCCGCGCGCAGCTGGTCTTCGCGCTCCGCCACGCGGGCCGCGAGGTTGGCATTGAGCGCGCTGTAGTCGTCCACCGTGCGGCTGTAGCGCTCGACCACCAGGCCCGCCAGGATCATCACGAAGAAGAACATCGCATGCGGCGTGAGCGTGTACTCGGCGCCGCCGAACAGGCCCATGCGCACCAGCAACAGGTCGTGCGCGCCGGCCAATATGGCCATGGTGCCCGCCGCCATCAGCACCGCCGCGATGCGCCGCTTCGCCACCAGCGCGCCGTGCACCACGTAGGGCAGGCAGACGATGCTGGTCAGCTGCAGGATGACCAGCCCGCCGGTCCACAGCAGCGGCTTCGCGAAGGCGAAGGAGGCGCAGGCCAGCGTGACCGACAGCGCCAGCGCGCCATGAATGGAGCGCACCAGCCACGGCGGATTGCGCTCGAGCACCAGCAGCACGAAGCGCGCGATGAGCCCGATGTGGCAGGCATAGCAGACCGCCACCACCGCGCCCCACAGCGGCCAGGGCACCGGCACGTCGGGCCACACGCGGTCGAGGTTGCGACCCACGCCCGACAGCGCGGCCAGCGCGAAGCAGCCGTACAGCGCATCGCGCTGGCGCAGCCAGAGCCCGCCGGCCAGCCCGCCCATGAGCAGCAGGCTCACCGCGTAGACGATGGCCGAGGTGTTGCGCCAGTTCTGCTGCGAGCGGTACTGCACCGCGAGCGACGCCTCGGTGCCGTACTGCACGCTGGCCAGGCCCGCGCCGCGCTGCCGCTGGATGGTGGTGCGCACGACCAATGACTGCGCCTGCCCCTCGCGGTGCAGCGCGGCCGCCACGGGCATCAGCAGGTTGCTCTTGGACGCGTCGTGGTCCGGGTTGCCCTGCACGCCGTAGCTGGCGACCAGCGCGCCGTTGAACGACACGGCCACCTGGTTGCCCACGCCCGACATCAGCAGGGCGGCGGGCTCGTCGGGCGGCACGGCCATTGCCGGCAGCGCGATGCGGTACGTGGCCCTGCCGCCGCGGCCCGGAAACTCGTGGTCCCAGCGGAACGGCAGTTGCACCCGGCGTTGCTGCGCGGGCAGGCCGTCGGGTTCGAGCGTGGCATCGGCCGATGCGATGTCGATGGCGCGTGCACTGCTGCTTGCGCCGCTGCTCGCACCGGTGCGTTCGGCGGCTTGCGCCGCGCTGCCTGCCATCAGCAGCGACAACCACAGGCACGCGCACAGCGCCGCGAACAGCAGACACCGCAGGCGCCGGGCGCCGCTGGCGTTCACCCTAGGGAAGCCAGCCGAGGTTGCGTGCTTCGAACACGGCTTCCGATTTGTTGTGCACATCCAGCTTGCCGTAGATATTGCGGATATGGGTTTGAACGGTGGACGCAGAGACTCCCATCTGCACCCCGACTTCCACATAGGTGAAACCACGAGAGACAAGGTCGAGCACCTCGAACTCGCGCGGCGAGAGCCGCTCGGGCGCCGCCGCGCTGCTGGGCTTGACGGCGGTGACGACCGCCGCCGCTGCCGTCGCCGCAGCAGGCTGTGCCGGCGCGGCGCCCGAATGCGCCTGCCAGCGGCGCAGCAGCTTGCGCGCGATCACCGGCGACATCGGCGAGCCGCCCGCGCGCAGGTGGCGGATGTGGGTGGCCAGGTCGGCCTCGGTGCCGTCCTTCAGCAGGTAGCCACTGGCGCCGGCTTCGAAGGCCTGGACCATGTTGGCCTCGTCGCCGAAGATCGACAGCACCATCACCGCGCAGGCCGGCTGCATGTTGCGGCACTGGCTGATCACCTGCAGGCCGGGGCGGTCGGGCAGGCCGAGGTCGACCAGCAGCACGTCGACCGGGTTGTCGGCCAGCCAGCCGAGGATGTCGGCGGCGTTCGAGGCGCTGTAGGCCAGGCTCAGCGAGGGGTCGGCGTCGACGACCCGCGCGATGCGCTCGCGCATGCCGGTGTCGTCTTCGACGAGGGCAACCTGTGTCTCCACGGTCATGTGCGCGCGGTTTCTGAAGGGCTGCATGCGGGCATGCAGGACATGAAGGCAGGGCGCATGGCGACGGGATTCCTCGGGCGGTTGCGGGGCGAGATGCAGGGAAAGACGCCTCGCAGGGTAGGGGGCGGTCCTTGCGCTGCCCATCCTATATACGGGGGAGGCGGCTTACGGCTTTCGGTGGCTCGACTTTGAACGGCGTGATGGCAGGGTCGGCGCCCGGCGTGTTGCCTTGCCGAGCCGGGCCGCGACCAGTGCGAGGTGATCTGCCAGCTCGTTCGGTGATTCGAGCTCGAAGTCGTACGGCAGGCAACCCAGCCAAACGGCCAGTGCATCGAGCGAATTGGCGCCGGTTGCGATGCGCGTCGCACCATTGCCGAGGGCCTCCGGCACGCCGCTCACCCAGCCGAGGTAAGCCTCCAGCGTCTCGGGCGTCGCGTGCACCACGACCTGCGCATGGTGCAGGTACGGCGAGACCTGCAGCGCATGTTCCATGTACGAGGCCACGTCGCCGTGCGGCAAGCGGCGCGGCGTGAAGCGTGCGCCCGTGGGCTCGGCGCCGTCGATGCGGTCGAGGCGGAAGGTGCGCCAGTCTTCGCGCGCCATGTCCCATGCGAGCAGGTACCAGCGCTGCCCGGTCTGCACCACGCGGTGCGGCTCGACCGTGCGCTCGGTGGTGGCGTCGTGGTGGTCGCGGTAGCCGAAACGCAGCACGAGCCGCTCGGTGCAGGCGTCGGCCAGAAAGGACACGGCCTTCAGCCGCACCGGCGACTTGCCGCGCATGACCGGCACCACCGACGCGCGCACGCTGTCGAGCCGGCGGCGCAGGCGCGGCGGCATCAGCTGCTCGAGCTTGGCCAGCGCGCGCATCGAAGCGGTCTCGATGTCGCCGGCGGCGTTGGCGGGGTTGCCCAGGCTGAGCGCGACGGCAATGGCCTCTTCGTCTTCCAGCAGCAACGGCGGCAGCGCCGTGCCCGCGCCCAGCCGGTAGCCGCCGGCCACGCCCGAGGTGGAGTCGACGGTGTAGCCGAGGCTGCGCAGCCGGTCGACGTCGCGGCGCAGCGTGCGTTCGGTGATCTCGAGGCGGGCGGCAAGCTCCGTGCCGCTCCAGAAGCGTTGCGCCTGGAACAGCGAGAGCAGCCGGATCAGGCGGGCGGTGGCGGACAGCATGGGCGCATCATGCCTGCCATCGAGGACAGAAACTGTCCGCAATGGGTCGTAGCCTTGGACGTCATTTCAACCACCGGACGAAGACCCATGACGACGAAGACATACAACGGCAGCTGCCACTGCGGCAAGGTTCGCTTTCAGGCCCTGATCGACCTTGCGCAGGGCACGGGCAAATGCAATTGCTCCATCTGCACCAAGGCGCGCGCATGGGGTGCCATCGTGAAGCCGGAGGCGTTCACGCTGCTGTCGGGGGAGGAAGACCTGTCGCTGTACCAGTTCAACACGCACAGCACCGAGCACCTGTTCTGCAGGCACTGCGGCATGCGGCCGTTCGGGCGCGGCAACGTGCCGCAGATCGGCGGGGCGTATGTCAGCGTGAACCTGAGCTGCCTGGACGACGTGACGACCGAGGAGCTGTCGACGGCGCCCGTCCGCTACATGGACGGGCGTCACGACAACTGGTTCGAGCCGCCGGCCGAGACGCGCTACCTCTGAGCGAAGCGGCGCCGACCGGCGATCGTGCGCACCGCTTACTTGCGGCGGCGGTTCGTGGAAGCGGCAGGTGCCGAGGTTTGCGACGGCGCAGCGCCGCCGTCCACGCCCAGGCGGCCACCGCCGCCGAGGCCCTGGCCGCGCACCGTCTGCGCCTTGTAGTTGCGCAGCGAGCGGACCATCTGGTTGAAGGCGTCCATGAAGGCGGCCGCAATCACCTTGCCTTGCGGCGTGCGCGTGTAGCCGCCGATGCCGCC
This sequence comes from Variovorax sp. OK212, assembly GCF_900112425.1. Taxonomy (GTDB): domain Bacteria; phylum Pseudomonadota; class Gammaproteobacteria; order Burkholderiales; family Burkholderiaceae_C; genus Variovorax. The sequence goes on from NZ_FOLP01000003.1 coordinate 123,201, forward strand.
CGCGCCGGAAAGGCCGCCCAGGCCGGCAAAGCCCGCGAAGTCGGTCTTGGAAGCGCTGCCTTCGGCGGCAGCCACCTGCACGCCCGAGCGGTTGTCGATGAGGGTCAGCAGGGCGCTGGCTTCCTTGGTCTGCATGCTGGCGCCGAGCTGTGCGATGGCACGGCCGCGGCCGCCACCCACCAGGCCGCCCAGCGCGCCACCGAGGCCGCCGGCGTCGCTGTTGCTGAACACGATCTCGGGCGACAGGCCGTAGTCGGAGGCCACCATCTGGCCGCGGCCGAAGTTGCTGCCGCCGCGCATTTCGCCCGACTGCATCAGCGCGCGTTCGCGCGTCATGGCGTTCATGCCGGCCGCGCCGCGCTCGACCACCACGAAGCAGTTCGATTGCTGCACCAGCAGGCGCAGCAGGTTGGCCGTGGGCGGCAGCTTGTATTCGCCGGTGAGCACCGTGTACCAGCCTGCGCTCTGGTTCTCGATCAGCGAGACCGTGCCCAGCGGCGATTCGCAGCGCTCGAGCTGGCTGCTTTCGCCGGAGGTGGCGCCGCCTGCGGCGCTGCCGGTGGCCACGGTCTTGGCCGACTGGCTGCCCATCTGCATGTCCATGGTCTGGCAGCCCGAAAGGGCCAGAAGGCCGGCGAGTGCGCTTGCGAGAGAAAGTTTGGAAAAAGCCATGTCCTGATCTGTCAAGTGAGAAGAATGCGGCGCCCGTGGCGGGACGTCACTTGTCAAAACCGAAGATGGAATTGCCATGGCCTGTACGACCTCCCGATTCGACGCGCCGCCGGCGACCGCGCGACGATACGACCCGAGAAATCGGCACACCAGTGCCGAAAGTCATGTGCCTGTGCGCACGGCCCGGTCGCTCGCCTTGCACCGCATGGGGAAGCAGCGCGACCGGAGTCCGAAATCGGGGACGTGTGGGTGGGGGCAACCCGGGTCCTCGATTGCTCCGGCCGCAACGTCGAACAGGCGTGCTGTTCGAGGGGACGACGCATGGAGCGGGGGCATTATTACTCAGGAAACTTTTTTTAACATTGGCGTAACGGCGGCGGGCGCCCGGCGCTGTTTCTCGAGGGAAACGCGAGGCTGCTGCGGCGTCGCCACGGTTACATGTCGGCCTTCGACGAGGCCGCGGCGTGTGCCTTCAGGTTGCGTAGTCGCCGCTGGCCTCCGGCTGGTAGAGCACCGCCAGCACGCGCGCCGCGCCCTCGGTGCCATTGGGCATGTCCCAGCGCGCGAGCGTGCCCGTCTTCACGCCCAGCAGGCCGATGCCCACCGGCGACAGCACCGAGACGAAGCCCGCGCCCGGCTGCGAGTCGCCGGGGTAGCACAAGGTGATCTTCTGGCGCTGCTGCGTGGACGGGTCCTCGACCTCCACCTGCGAGTTCATCGTGACGATGTCCGCGGGCATGTCGCGCGAGGGCAGCACGTCGGCCAGGTCGAGCAGCTCGGCGAGCGCGGGAGGTTGCTGGCCCGTCAGTTTGCCGAGACGGACGAAGTCGAGTTCGGTGAGCGTGCGCTCCCCGTGAATGGTTGCAAGCATGAAGCACTCCAGTTGAATGCGTCGCCGTTCTGAATGAAGGAACGAACGGCGTCGCTGCCGCGCGGCGGGTGCCCGGCGGTCAATGGTTCGCGCATCAAGAAGAAGGGTAGCGGACCGCCGGGCTCAGGAAAGTGCGGAGGTGCGTCGCAAGACCGCCGCGGTCGCCGCAACGGCTGCACCCGCGCGACGGCCAGCCGCTGCCTTGGGCAGGGCTGCGCATGCGGCAGGGTGTTTGCGGGAGGTGGACCACGGGGACATTCGCGCGAGTTTAGGTGTGTGAGCCGAGGGCATCAAGCAAAGGCCTCATGTGCCTTGCCGATAAGCGGCATGCGGCCACGCACAATCAAAGACATGCGGACCTTTCTTCTCTATGTTGCGACGGCGCTCGCGGAAATCGTCGGCTGCTATCTGCCTTATCTGTGGCTCAAGCAGGAGCGCTCGGCATGGCTGCTGTTGCCGGCTGCGATCAGCCTCGCGGTGTTCGCGTGGTTGCTGACATTGCACGAGACGGCGGCGGGGCGGGTGTACGCGGCGTATGGCGGCGTGTACATCGGCGTGGCGATCGCGTGGCTCTGGGCGGTCGACGGCATCAAGCCCACGGCGTGGGACCTGGCCGGCGTGGCCGTGTGCTTCGTCGGCATGGGGCTCATCGCGTTCCAGCCGCGATAGGGCGCTTCGCGCAAGCTGCGCCGCAAAAGGAAATGCCTCGCTACCTTGTGAGTAGCGAGGCATTCAGGAACCACCGGAGTGGTTTGTTTTGGCTCCTCGACCTGGGCTCGAACCAGGGACCTACGGATTAACAGTCCGGCGCTCTACCAACTGAGCTATCGAGGAACAAGCCTTAAATTATATGCAATTGATTTGCCGATTTTGGATCGACGCTTCATTTTTTTGAACGGTGTGCAACACCGTCGATGCCGCTGCACAAATGAAAATGCCCCGCTACCTTGTGAGTAGCGGAGCATCCAGTGGCCTTGCGGCTTTTTGTGGCTCCTCGACCTGGGCTCGAACCAGGGACCTACGGATTAACAGTCCGGCGCTCTACCAACTGAGCTATCGAGGAACAAGCCTTAGATTATAGCGTGCTTTTTTGCTCGTTCTCAAGCGCGCACAGATTTCGAAGACACAACCGTGATCAGAGCGCCACGGTCAGCCCGAGCCGCAACGTGCGCGGCGCGCCGGGGAACAGATAGACATGGCTGAACTGGTAAGGCGACTCCTTCCAGTAGCGGCGATCGAACAGGTTGTCGACCGCGAGCGTCCAAGTCGTGGTCACGCCGCGCATCCTGGTGTCGTAGCGCAGCACCGCATCCACGCGCGTCCACGAGGGCAAGGTGACCGAGCCGTCGGGCAGCACGTTGCGCCGGCCTTCGTACGACAGCTGTCCCGCCACCTCGAGTCCCGGCACTGCCGGCACGCGGTACGCGGCCTGCGCGCGCAGCACCTGCTTGGGCACGTTGGTGGGCGACTGGCCGTTGAGCGCCGGGTTCGCCGTGCTGTCGCGGCGCTTCGCGTCGATCAGCGTCACGCTGCCGCCCAGGCGCCATGGCCCCTGGTTCCATTGCGCGCCGCCCTCCAGGCCGCGATGCACCGCGCGGCCGTCGTTACGCACGTCGCAGAACCCGCTGCACTGGTCGATGTTGGTGACCGGCCGCGAGATGTCGAAGTACGCCACCTGCCAGTTGAAGCCGTCGTTGCCGCCCTTGACGCCCAGCTCCCACTGGCGCGAACGCAGCGCGGGCAGCGCCTGCCCGGCATTGCCGTACGTCGCGCGGTTCGGCACGACCTGCGACTCCACACCCTGGCCCCAGCTCGCATACCCCAGCAGCCCCGGCTGGAGGGCATAGCTGGCCGCCAGCCATGGCGTGGTCACGCCTTGCTTGTAGCCCGTCGGTTCCGAGCCGTCGTTGCCGATGCTGCGGCGATCGAGCCGCGTGTGGCGCACGCCCACCCAGGTGCTGAAGCGCTCGGTCCAGCGGATCGCGTCCTGCACCGACAGCTCGGTCGAGCGCTCGTCGCGGTTGGTCTGCGGCGTGGTCGCATCGGGGCTCGGCGGCACGATGGCCGTGCCCCAGATGTTGCCGATGCCCGCGAAGTTGTAGGCCTGGTTGTCGAAGCGGTTGCGCACACGGCTTTGCAGCAACCCGAAGCCCAGCTCGTGCTTCACGCTGCCCGTCATCACGTTGCCCTTGAGATTGAGGCTGCCCGCGGTCTGCGTGCGGCGCTCGTTCTCGCTGCGGAAGTCGTAGACGTCGAAGGTGCCGTCGGAGCAGTAGCGGTCGTAGTTGCCCTCGGCACTGCAGCCGAAGGCATAGGCCAGCCGGTCGTCGCTCTTCAGGCGCTGCTGGCCGATCTGCGCGGACCAGCGCCAGTCGGCGTTCAGCGCCTGGCTGAAGCGCACGGTGCCCGTCAGCGCATTGAACACCGACGGCTGCGACCACGGCTGGTTGTTGAGGTTGATGCGCGGGTCCACCGGCCGGGGCAGCACGCTGCCCAGCAGGCTGTAGCCGTTCTGGCTGGGCTGCGTCTTGCGGCTTTGCTCGATCTCGAATTCCAGCACCGAATCGCGCGTGATGCGCCAGTCGGCCGCCAGCGAGAACAGGTTGCGGTTGCCGTCGAGGTTGTGCGTGAGCGGCTTCAGGTTCTCGCTCGCCACGTTGAGCCGGTAGCCGAACTCGCGGTTCTCGCCGAAGCGCCCGCCAAGGTCGAGCGCGCCGAGCACGCTGCCGCGGCTCGTGGTCTCGATGCGCACGGTGCGCAGGTCCTGCTCGGTCGGCCGCTTCACGACGTAGTTGACCAGTCCGCCCGGCGCACTGGTGCCGGCCTGGATGCCGCTGGTGCCGCGCAGGATCTCCACGCGCTCCTTGTTGTCCAGCGGGATCGAGGTCTCGGCGCTGATCGGCAGGCCTTCGCGGCGGTAGTTGAAGCGGTTGTCTAGCACGAAGCCGCGCACCGTCAGGTAGTCCCAGTAGCCGGCCGAGTTGTAGGCGTCGGTGACCGAGGCGTCGAACTGCGTGAGGTCGGCCAACCGGCGCGCGCCGCTCGCGCGCAGTTGCTGGCTGTCGACGATCGTGGCGGAAAGCGGCAGCTCGCGCAGCGGCACGTCGCCGAAGCCGCTCACGTCGGCCTGCGGCGCGGCGACCGCGTCGGTGACGGTGACTTCACGCAGCGCGGCCGACTGGGCTGGCTGGGCCGGTTGTGCCTGTTGCGCCTGTTGCGCCTGTTGGGCTGGTTGCGCCTGCGCGCCCCACGCGGCAGCAAGCAGCGCCGCGGCAATGGCACACGACAAAGGGGAAAGGGGCGAGAGAGTGTGTTGCTTCATTCTGTTCAAAGGCTGGCCGCAGCGGCCTGCATGGCCGCCATCCATTGCGCGGCCGTGAGTTCGGGGTCTTCGGCGGCGACCAGTGCGCGCACCACGGCGACCGAGCCGACGCCGGTGGCCAGCACCTCGGGCAGCCGCACGGTGTCGATGCCGCCGATGCCCACCTGCGGGTAGCCGCGCAGCAGCCGTGCATAGGCGCCAAGCCGGGCCACGCCCTGCGGTGCGGTCGCCATCTTCTTGAGCGTGGTCGGGTAGACCGCGCCCATCGCGATGTAGCTCGGGCTCACCCTGTCGGCGCGCACCATCTCCGCATAGCCGTGCGTGCTCACGCCCAGGCGCAGGCCGGAGGCGCGCAACCGCGCGAGCGATTCGGGCGAGAGCGCGTCCAGGTCTTCCTGGCCGAGGTGGATGCCGTAAGCCCCCGCCGCAATGGCGACCTGCCAGTGGTCGTTGATGAACAGCAGGGCGCCGGTGCCTTGCACCGTGTCGACGGCCGCCTGCACTTCGCGCTCGACGGCCGCGGCGTCTTCGGACTTGAAGCGCAACTGCACCGTCGGCACGCCGGCGCGCGCCATGCGGCCGACCCATTGCGCGTCGGGCAGCACGGCATAGAGGCCGAGCCGCTCGGGGCAGGGCGGAAACGCATCGCCGCGCGCGGTTGGCGGAAACGCCCGCATGCCGAAATCTTCGGGTGCATCGGGCCACAGCGCGGCGTCGAAGCTGCTCAGCCGCTGCGTCTGCGCGCGCCACGCGAGCGCCAGGCATTCGGCATCGATCTCGATGAAGCCGAGCGCGGAGCAGGCCCGCTTGGCGCCGCGGTACACGGGGTCGTCCGACGAGAAATTCGGCGCGCTCACGGGCGCTGAAGCAATGGCGCCAAAGCGCAACCCGTGCGCCGCGACGATGGCTTGCGCAACGGCGCCTGCTTCGAGTGCGGTGCTCATGGCGCGTGGTGCCAGAAGGGCGTGCCGAGCACGGGCGTGCTGGGGTGCGCGGCGTCTTGCGCGGCCATGGCGCCGGCGCGGTGCGCGGTGCGGCCGGCCTGCACGGCGTCGGCAAAGGCGCCGGCCATGGCGACGGGGTCTTGCGCGAGCGCCACGGCGGTGTTGAGCAGCACGCCGTCGTAGCCCCACTCCATCACCTGGCAGGCATGCGAGGGCAGGCCCAGCCCCGCATCGACCAGCATCGGCACCTTGAGCCGATCGCGCAGCACCTGCAGCGCATACGGGTTGACCGGGCCGCGGCCGGTGCCGATGGGCGCGGCCCATGGCATCACCGCCTGGCAGCCGACGTCGACCAGCCGCTGGCACAGCACGAGGTCTTCGGTGCAGTAGGGCAGCACCTTGAAGCCGTCGCGGATCAGCTGCGTTGCCGCATCGACCAGGTTCAGCGTGTCGGGCTGCAGCGTGTAGTCGTCGCCGATCAGCTCGAGCTTGATCCACGGCGTGTCGAACAGCTCGCGCGCCATCTGCGCGGTGGCGATCACTTCCTGCACGCTGTGGCAGCCGGCGGTGTTGGGCAGCACCGGCACGGCCAGCTTGCGCAGCAGCTCCCAGAAGCCATTGCCGAGGTCGCTGTTGCCCGAGCCCTGGCTGGCGGTCTGGCGGCGCAGCGAGGCGGTGAGCATGGCGGGCCTGGCGCGTTTCACCGCGGCCTCGAGCAGGTCGGGCGAGGGGTAGCGCGCGGTGCCGAGCAGCAGGCGGCTCTGGAAGGTCTCGCCGTAGAGAACCAGCGGGTCGGCTGCGGTGGGTGCGGCGGCTGCGGTGGCTGCGGTGGCTGCAGTGGCTGCAGTGGGTGTGGCGGTCATGTTGTCTGTCTCCATCATTCAGCCGCCCGTCACGGGGCGGATCACTTCGATGCGGTCGCCGGGCTGCAGCGCGCGCGCGGCATAGGCCGAGCGCGGCACGAACTCGCGGTTCACCGCCACCGCGAAAGGCGGCGTGGCGGCCAGTGCGGCCAGCGCGTCGGTCAGCGTGGCACCGTCGGCCAGCGCGAAGGGCTTGTCGTTGATCAGGATGTTCATCGTCATGTGTCGGGTGCCTGCATGCCGAAGGCCTGCGCGAGGTCGGAGCGGCCATGCGTGAGCAGCTCCATCGCCACGTCGAGCATGGCCGGCGCGATCATGAAACCGTGGCGGTACAGGCCGTTGACCTGCAGCACGCGCGGCTGCGGCCGGCGGATGGCGGGCAGGTTGTCGGGCAGCGTGGGGCGGCACTGCGTCGCGATCTCCACGATGCGCGCTTCGGCAAAGCCGCTGTGCACGGCGTAGGCCGCGCTCAGCAGTTCGAGCGTGGAGCGCACGCTGGCGGGCGACATGTCGTCCGACTCGATCTCGGTTGCGCCGATCACGAACAGGTTGCCGGGCTTGGGCGCGATGTAGAGCGGGTAGCGCGGGTGCACCAGACGGGTGGGGCGCTGCAGGCTCACTTCGGGCGCATGCACGCGGATCACCTCGCCGCGCACGCCGCGCAGCGCGCTCCACTGGGGCTTGGCGCCGAGGCCGCGGCAGTCGATGACCCAGTCGGGCTGGCCGGCCGTGCCGGGCGAAAAGTCGGCGGGGGCGCGCGGCGATTGCCAGTGCAGCGTCACGCGCGGGTCGTTCTCGAGCGTTGCGCGCAGCGAGGCCAACAGCGCGCGGTTGTCGAGCTGGCCTTCGCCCGGCAGGAACAGCCCTTGTGCGAAGCGTTGGCCCAGCGACGGCTCCAGCGTGGCGATGGCCCGCGCGTCGAGCGTCTGCATCGGCGCGAGTTCGGGCACCTGCGCGCCGGTGTTCGCAAGCACGCGCGCCAGCCGCGTGGCCTCGGCGGCGTCCTGCCGGTGCCACAGCACCAGCGTGCCTTCGCGCTGGAAGAACACCGGCTGCGCCAGCGGCGCGAGCAGCTCGGGCCAGCGCGACAGCGCATGCTGGCCCATGCGCACGACCGACACCGGCGCCACCGCCGACTCGGCCAGCGGCGCCAGCATGGCCGCGGCCACGCGCGCAGCGGCACCCTCGGCGTCGGGGCTTCCTGCTTCGAAGAGATCGACCGTGCAGCCCCGCCGCGCCAGCGTCACCGCCAGCAGCCGGCCCATGAGGCCCGCACCGAGGATCGCGGCCGATTCGAAAGGGAGGTTCATCGAAGAGCGGCTCATCGCCAGGCTCCTTCGCGTCGCCGATAATTTTCCGCATGACCCAAGGACCCACCCAGCGCTACGCACGCGTGCTTTCCATCGCCGGTTCCGACAGTGGCGGCGGCGCCGGCATCCAGGCCGACCTCAAGACCTTCGCGGCGCTCGGCTGCTACGGCATGACGGCCATCACCGCGCTCACCGCGCAGAACACGCTCGGCGTGTCGGGCATCCACGGCGTGCCGGCCGGGTTCCTCAAGGCGCAGATCCAGGCCGTGGTGGAAGACATCGGCGTCGACGCCGTCAAGCTCGGCATGCTGCACGCGCCCGAGGTGGTCGAGGTGGTGGCCTGGGCCATCGACCGCTACCAGCTGAAGAACGTGGTGCTCGACCCCGTGATGGTCGCCACCAGCGGCGACCGGCTCATTGCCGCCGACACGGTGCAGGTGCTGGTGCGCGAACTGTTCCCGCGCGCGCTGGTGGTCACGCCCAACCTGGACGAGGCCGCCTTGCTGATCGGCCATGCCATCGGCGGCATCGACGCGCTCGACGGCGCGGCCGACGAGCTGCTCGCGCTCGGCGCGAAGGGTGTGCTGCTGAAGGGTGGCCACCTGCCCGGCGACGAGGTGGTCGATGTGCTGCTGCAATCCGGTGGCGAAAGAAAACGCCTGGCTTCGCGGCGCATTGCCAGCCGCAACCTGCACGGCACCGGCTGCACGCTGTCGTCCGCCATTGCCGCGCACCTGGCGCTGGGCGCGGCGCTGCCCGAGGCGGTCGAGCAGGCGCGTGCCTACATCCTCGGCGCCATGGCGGCCGGGGCGGACGTGAAGGTCGGCGCGGGTCATGGCCCCCTCAACCACGGCTTTGCGCCAGTGCCGACGCGCCGCCTGCCGTTGTAGCGGTCGGCTTGGGGCGGCTGAGCCAGGCGAGCACGAAGGTCGCCGCCAGCGTCGGCAGGGCCGAGCCGAACTGCGGCGCCCACCTGGCCAGCGCGTGGTAGGCCGCGATGCCCGCGATCCAGATCAGCGCCGCGGCCACGTCGACCTTGCGCGCACCGGCCAGCGACACCGCCCGGCCGCTGCCCAGCCGCCCGATGATCACGCCGTACAGCGGCACGAACACCGAGCTCAGCATCAGCAGGAAGGGCTCCAGCGTGTGCATCGGCAGCACCAGCGCCAGCGCGATGCACAGTGCGGCCAGCAGCAGGCCCCAGCGTTTCACGCTCCAGCGCGGCAGCAGGCTGTGCGTGGACACGGCGCCTGAATACACGTCGCCATAGGCGTTGTCGAGCTCGTCGATCAGGATCAGGCCCAGCGCCACCAGGCCGCCTTGCGCCAGCAGCAGCGCGGTGACCAGCCCGGTGCCGGGTTCGGCCACGCTCACCACCATCACGCCCAGCGCATAGCACCAGATGTTGGCCAGCGCGTAGCCGATCCAGGTGCCGCTGAAGGCACTGCCCAGCCCGCCCGCGCTGCGCTTGCCGTGCCGCGCATAGTCGGCCACCAGCGGCAGCCACGAGACCGGCATGGCGATCACCAGGTCGAGCGCGCCGAACATGCCCATCGAACCGTCTCCCGGGCGCGCCCAGAAGGCGTCCAGCCCCTTGGCCTGCAGCTGCGTGGCGAACTGCCAGCTGAGCCACAGCAGCGACAGCACCACCAGCGGCAGCCCGAAGCGGCTCACGAAGCGGCGCACCAGCCTGACCATCGAGCCCGCGAGCAGCGCCAGCAGCACCGCGCCCCACAGCAGCGTGGTCAGCACGCCGCCCCAGGCGGTGCCCAGCGAGGGGCCGAACGCCGACTGGCCGATGGCCTGCGTGCCTTCGCGCATCACGACCAGTTCGAAGGTGGTCCAGCCCACCAGCTGCACGATGTTGAGCAGCACCGGCAGCCGCGCGAAGGCGCTGCCGTAGGTGGCGTGCATCAGGCCGGCGCTGGCCAGGCCGCTTTCGCAGCCCAGCCGGGCGGTCCATGCCAGCAGGCCGGCGCCCAGGCACGAGCCCAGCAGGATCGCCAGCGCCGCGTCGCGCGTGCCCACGGCCGGCACCAGATAGGCGCCGATCTGCATCACCAGCAGGCCCACGCCCAGGCTGAACCAGAGCGAGGCATGGTCGTGCCAGCCGAACACGCGCTTGGATGCGTGCAGCGGGGTCAGCGCCTCGTTGGCGCCGGGGGCGGTGTCGTTGTCGTCGTGTGCCATCCGTTTGCTCCAGTGCAAAAGGTTTGGCAGGTGGGCGGGGCCCGAGCGGCGCGGCCGTCACGCGAGAGAACGTGAGAGACCACCGGACCAGCTTCCCTGCGCGAGGATTACCTCGGGCCCGCCAGATGAATGGCAGGCGCAATCAGGTTCAAAGGGACTTTCTCAGCCGGGCGGCAAGCCGCCCAGCACCCCTAGCAAATGCGCCATGGCGGACCACGGCGCAGGGCGGAGTCTATCCGGTGTCGGGAAGCCGCAACGCCGGGCGTGCCATTGCGCGGTGGCGGTTCAGAATCGCCCGAGGGAGAAAAACCAGAAAGAACGAGGGCGCGCGTGCACGCACGCGTGAGGATGAACCGTATGGCGGACGATTTCGCAAGCATGCGCATGCGGCGCTTCAGGGTCGACGTCGGCACCATCATCTGCGCCGTGGCGCTGGTGCAGTCGCTGCTGTTGGTCGGGCTGGGCTATTGGGCGGTCGAGCGGCTGGTGTCCGAGGTGGGCACGGCCGCGCACAAGATCAACCACGACCGCGTCGAGGACAACGCGCTGGCCTTCCTCGCCCGGACGGCGGCGGTGGTTCGCGCCATAGGCGATTCGCCCAGCCTGCATGCCGCGGGCGAAGACGGCGAACAGACCGCCGAGATGCTCTGGACGCTGCTCGAGCAGAACCCCGAGCTCGACAGCCTCAACGTGGCCACCGGCGACGGCCACCTGGCCGCGGCGCTGCGCTACCCGTCGCCGGCCATCCGCCAGGTGCAGCGCAGCGCCGAATTCAGCACCGAGACCTGGCAGTACAAGCGCTCGCCCGACGCCGAAGGCGGCGACGCGAAGCAGCGCTTTGCCACGCACGGCATCAGCGCCTTTCGCAGCGACTACGACCCGACGCACCGCAGCTGGTTCACCGACGCCGTGAAGGCCCGGCGCCCGGTCTGGACCGCGCCTTTTCTGTCGGCGGCGTCGCAGGAACTCGCCATCAGCCTTTCGGAGCCCGCCGGCCGGCTCGACGACGAGGGCCGCACGCAGCACATGGTGGTGGCCGCCAACGTGTCGCTGAGTCACCTGTCGAAGCTGGTGCGCATCTTCGGCGAGCTCGGCCACGGCGACAGCGCCTTGCTGAGCGCCGACCACCACGTGCTCGCGCGCAGCGACCACCCCGACCCGGTGCGCGTGCTGGAGTCGCCCGACAGCGGCGTGCTCGGCACGGTGCACGCGCACATGCTGGCCGCGGGCACCGCGGGCGAGACCGAGGACATGGCCTTCGCCGTCACGCACGACGGCCGGCGCTACCTGGTGCAGACCTCGCACCTGCCGTCCACGCGCTGGCAACTGGTCAGCTGGGAGCCCGAAGACCTGCTGCTCGGCGACCTGCAGCGCACGGTGATCTGGGCGCTGCTGCTCACGTTCGGCTTCCTGGGCGTGGCGCTGTACATCTCGCTGCGGCTGTCCAAGCTGGTGACCCAACCCATCGAGAACCTGTCGCGCGTGGCGCGCCGCATCGGCCGGCTCGAGCTCGACAACCTGCCGCTCGCGTCGAGCCGGGTGCTGGAGATCCAGCACCTCAACCAGGCGCTGGAAGAGTCGGCGCGCAGCCTGAAGGCGTTCAGCAAGTTCGTGCCGGTGGACATCGTGAAGCAGCTCGTGGCCGAAGGGCAGGCGCTGGCGCCGGGCGGCTCGCCGCGGCGCATCACCGCCATGTTCACCGACGTGGAAGGCTTCACCTCCATCTCGGAATCGCTGGAGGCCGACGTGCTGGTCAGGCAGCTCACGGAGTACTTCAACCTCGCGGCGCGCATCTTCGCGCGGCATGGCGGCGTGGTCGACAAGTTCATGGGCGACGGGATCATGGTGCTGTGGGGCGCGCCGGCCGACCTGGAAGACGCGGAGTACCACGCCTGCCTGGCCGCGCTCGAGCTGCATGCCGAGATGGCCGAGCTCAACGCCAAGTGGCACGCCGAAGGCCTGCGCGAGTTCCGCACGCGCATCGGCATCCACACCGGCCACGTGATCGCGGGCGTGCTGGGCTCGAGCGACCGGCTGTCCTACACCGCCGTGGGCGACGTCATCAACGTGGCGAGCCGCATCGAAGGAGCGAACAAGGAGCTGGGCACGCGCACGCTGATCTCCGAAATCACCTTCGCGGGGCTCGGTGGCCGGCTGGCCGCGCGGCGCATCGAGGAGATGGCCGAGCTGCGCGGCCGGCAGACGCGCATGGTGCTCTACGAGCTGCTACAGATCGAGCACCAGCCGGGCTGAGCGGGCCCGCGAACAGCAGGGCAGGAACTGGTCGTTGACGGCCTGCTCCGCGGGCGTGAGGTAGAGGTCGCGGTGGTCGATGTCGCCATGGAGCACGCGCGTGAGGCAGGTGCCGCACACGCCCTGCGCGCACGACACGGGAATCGCGACGCCTTCGGCCGCCAGCGCATCCACCACGCTGAGCGATGCGGGCACGCGCACCACGCGGCCCGAGCTGCGCAGCTCGACCTCGAAGTCGCCTGGCTCCGCCGCCGGTATCGCGGCGCCCGCGAAGTACTCGAAATGCACCTGCGCTTCCGCCCACTGCAGGTCGCGCGCGGTGGCACGCACGGCCTCCAGGAAGCCCTGCGGACCGCACACGTACAGGTGCTTGCCCGGCGCGGGCTGGCCGAGCGTCGCCGCCAGGTCCAGCCGCTGCGCCGGCGGGCCGTCGTCGTGGTGGAAGAACACCTTGGCGGCGAACGCGCTGCCTTGCAGCCGGCGCCGGTAGGGCGCACGCGAGGCGGTGCGGCTGCAGCAGTGCAGCGAAAAATCCGCACCCAGCGCGGCCAGCCGCTGCGCCATCGACAGCAAGGGCGTCACGCCGATGCCACCGGCCAGCAGCAGGCTGTGCGTGGCGCCTTCGTCGAGCGGAAAGTGGTTGCGCGGCGGGCTGATGTTCAGCACCGCGCCTTCGTGCACCGCGTCGTGCATGGCGAGCGAGCCGCCGCGCGAGGCCGTGTCGCGCAGCACGCCGATCTCGTAGTGCTCGTCCTGCGACGGCAGGTTGCACAGCGAATACTGGCGCACCAGGCCTCCGGGCAATGCCACGTCGATGTGCGCGCCGGGCGCGAAGGGCGGCAGCCGCGCGCCGTCGGCCGCGACCAGGCGGAAACCCGCCACGCCCTCGGCCTCCACCGTCTTGCGCGCCACCCGGACCGCGAGCACAGCGCTCATTCGCGCACGAGGAAGTTGCCGGCCTCGAAATGCACGGGCGGTGCGGCGGGGTCGAAGCTCACGCCGGCCGGGTCGCCGCCTTCGCGCACCGCGTCGAGCTGGCGCTGCAGCAGCCGGCGCAGCATGACGATGCCGCGGTCCGACGAGGCCAGGTGCTCCTCGGAATGCGCCGTGATCGCGCCCTGGCTCACCTGCGCCTCGTAGTCGCCCGGAAAGGCGCGGTGCTCGGCCTCGCTCAGTTCCTCCCACAGCTTGCCGTTCAGCCGCGAGCGCACGCGCGCCAGGTCGCCGGGCGTCTTCACGCGGCCCACGGTGTAGATGCGAAAGCTGTGGTCGTCCATGGGCAGCACCCAGCCGATGGACTCCACCCGCCCGTAGGCCGCCACGCGCGGGTTCGGCACCACGCGCAGCGTGGGCAGCACCGGGCCGGCCACGCGGCGGAAGGTGGCGCCGTCTTCCAGCTTGCGGATGGAGGTGATCGTCACGCCGGTCTCGGTGCTCTCGAAGCTCACGTCGGGCATCTGGCCCATCAGCGCCACGAACTGCGTGCCGCTGAAGCTGCCGTGCAGCACGGGCACGTGGAACGGGTCGGCCACGTTCTCGTAGTGCTGCAGCCAGTTGCACGGAATGACCTGCGGGCCGCCGCCGCCGATGCTGTTGCCGTCGGCCTCCAGCGTCTCGCCTTCGTCCATCGTTTCCAGGCAGTCGTAGCGCGGCAGCACGGGCTTCTTCTCGGCCGGGCCGAGGTAGGCCCAGACCAGGCCGTACTGCTCCTGCACCGGATACCAGGGCTGGCGCACGCGGGCGCGGCCGCGCTCGCCGCCGTCGGGCTCGCAGGGCTGGTCGACGCAATGGCCCTGCACGTCGAACATCCAGCCGTGGTAGCAGCAGCGGATGCCTTCTTCTTCCACGCGGCCGTAGTACAGCGAGGCGCCACGGTGCGCGCAGCGCCAGTGCACCAGGCCCGCGCGGCCCTTCCTGTCGCGGAACAGGATCAGGTCTTCGCCGAGCACGCGCACCTGGCGCGGCGTGTCGCCGGCATCGGCGGCCAGGCCGATCGGGTGCCAGTAGCGGCGCAGCAGCTCGCCCATGGGCGTGCCGGCGCCGACCTCGGTCAGCTCGGGCTTGTGGCTCGGCGGCTTGCGGCCGTAGGCGGTGCCGGTGTCGAACGCGATGGGCTGCCAATCGCCACTGGTCGTCGCGGTAGCCGTGGCCGTGGAGGAGGAGGAGGAGGGAGGTGCGACGGCGCTCATTCGGGGGTGACTCCTGCGGCCTTGATCAGGTCCGCGACACGGGGAAAGTCGGCCTTGTAATTGGCCCGGAATTCGGCGGGCGTGCTGCCCAGGGGCTCGAAGCCGAAGCCGGCCAGCCGCTCCTGGACGTCGGGCATCTTCGTGATCTCGCGCAGCGCGGCCGACCATTCGTCGAGCACCGGCTGCGGTGTCTTCGCGGGCGCGTACACGCCGATCCAGCTGTCGAGGTCGAAGCCCGCGAAGCCCTGCTCGGTGAAGGTCGGCACGTTGGGCATCGAGCGCACGCGCTGCCGCCCGGTGATGCCCAGCACCTTGATGCGGCCCGACTGCGCCAGCGCACGCGCCGTGGCCGGGTTGGCCCAGGCCACGCCCAGCGCCTCGCCGAACATGTCGTTGTGTGCCGCCGCCTCGGCCTTGTAGGGCACGTGCACCAGGTCGATGCCGGTCTGGCGCGCCAGCAGCTCGCCGAACAGGTGCGCGTTGGAGCCGTTGCCCCAGGTGCCGTAAGACACGCCCGGGTGCGCCTTGGCGTAGGCCACGAACTCGCGCACGTTCGAGAACGGCGCCGAGGCGCGCGCGATCAGCATCGGGCCGCCGGTGGCCAGCTGCGACAGCGGCTCGAAGTCCTTCACCGGGTCGTAGGGCAGCCTGGGCTGCAGCACCACGTTGTTGATGTGCGTGAGCGGCAGCGTGAGCAGCACGGTATAGCCGTCGGGCGCGGCCTTGGCCACCGTGTCGGCGGCAATGGTGCCGCTCGCACCGGGCTTGGCCTCGACGATCACGGGCTGGTTCCAGCGCGTCTTGAGCTTCTCGGCGTAGATGCGCGCGATGACGTCCATCGGCCCGCCCGGCGAGCCGAAGGGAACGATGCGCACCACGCGGCCGGGAAAGCGCGGGGCCTGCGCGAAGGCGGGGCCGGCAGCGAGTGCCGCGAGGCCCGCGCCAAGAATGCCGAGCGTGCGGCGGCGCGTGGCGCCTCCGTGCGGCGAGGGTCTGAACCGATTCATCGTGTCTCCAGTCGTGTTGTACTTGTGCGCTCGACGATACGGACCGCCCGCCCCACGGGCAATTCGAAGCTTTGGATATGAGATATGGCCCAACGTGATATCCGCAGCCTCGACGTCGGCATGCTGCGGACCTTCGATGCGCTGATGCGCGAACGCAGCGTGTCGCGCGCGGCAACCCGGCTGTTCCTGAGCCAGCCCGCGGTGAGTGCCTCGCTCAACCGCCTGCGCGACACCTTCGGCGACCCGCTGTTCACGCGCACCGCGCACGGCGTGGAACCCACGGCGCGCGCGCAGGCGCTGGCCGGGCAGGTGGAGCGCGTGCTGGCCGACCTGTCGGCCATGCTGGAGCCGGGAGAGGGCTTCGACCCGGCGGCCTCGCAGCGCATCTTTCGCATCTCGGGCGGCGACTACGCCAGCCACCTGCTGCTGCCCACGCTGGCCAACGAGCTGGTGGCGTGCGGCTCGCGCGTGCGCATCTACTGGGAGACCAGTTCGTTCCTCACGCTGACCGAGCGCCTGCGCAAGGGCGACTTCGACATTGCCGTACTGCCGCGCCTGCAGCCGCCGAGCGACTGCGAATCGGCGCTGCTGTACGAAGACCGCTACGTGGTCGCGGTGCGGCGCGGGCATCCGACGATGGGCTACGGCGCCACGCCGGGCGTCACGCTCGAGGCCTTCTGCGCGTCGCCGCATGTGTTCCTGGGCTATGGCAGCTCCGCGCTGGACGACCTCATCGACCAGGTGCTGGCGCGGCTGGGGCACACGCGCAACATGAGCGTTGCCATGACCAGCTTCGGCCAGATCGTCGACCTGCTGGCGCAGACCGACCACGTGGCCGTGATGCCGCTGCGCGTGGCCGACCGGTTTCGCGACCTGCTCGCGGTGCACCCGCTGCCGTTCGAGCTGCAGGGCTACCGCTCGGTCGTGTGCTGGAACCGGCGCTCGAATTCCGATGCGGGGGTGCTGTGGCTGAAGGACGCGCTGTTGCGCATCGGGCGCATCGGGCGCAGCGAAAGCGCGGCTACCGCGGGTTGACCCTGCGCGCGAAGGCCTCGAGCCCGTCGATGGTCATCTGCACGTGGCGCTCGAAGCTGCTGTCCAGCGGCACCGCCGTGCCGTTGTCCCATCGCAGGATGAAGGCCTTGTTGGCCAGCAGCGGCAGGTTGCGCGTGAGCACCGGGTGGTCGAGCGGGCGAATGGTGTGCACGCGCTCGCGCAGCTCCTCGGCCCAGGCCTGCGTGTTGTCGGCAGGCAGCGGCGAGAACTCCATCGTGAGAAAACCCAGCATCGCCGCGATGGTGCAGTTGTAGGCCTCCAGCAGCGGCTCGCCTTCGAAGCCGGCCTCGGTCAGCGCGGCCAGCACGCCTTCGACCAGCTCGATCGGCAGGCTGCCGTTGGACACCAGCTGCGCGCCCAGCAGTTGGGCCATGTTGGGGTGGCGGCGCACGGCGGCGCGGCAGCGGCGGAACAGCTCGGCCATCCACGGCTGCCAGGCCAGCTTGCCCGGCGGCGGCGTCACCTGGGCCATGACAGCGGATGCCACCTCGGCCAGCAGCGCCTCGCGCGTGCTCACGTGCCAGTGCACCGTGGCCGGGTACACGCCCAGGCGCGCTGCCACCTCGCGCATGCTGAAGGCGCCCAGGCCGAACTCGTCGATCTGCTCGAGCGCGACTTCGGCGATGCGCTGCTTGGTCAGCGCTGTGCCGCCTGAGGGGCGGCCGGCGGTCCTGGGCGGGGCTTTTTTCGGGGTGGGGGTGGGAGTGGGCGGGGACATTGGCTGCGATTGTGCGGCAGTTGAATTGGCGGTATAAACAATATTAATTGAGCACTGATCAATAAAAGTGGCGATCAACGCTCGGCACGCAACCATGCAAAGGACGATTCCCATGAGCGACCCCATCGACCAGGCCCTTGCCGACGCACACCGGCGCTTCACCGACGCCAACCCGGCCAGCCGCCGCCAGTTCGACGAGCAGGCGCGCTACATGCCGGGCGCCAACAGCCGCTCGGTGCTGTTCCATGCGCCGTTCCCGCTGACCATCGCCAGGGGCGAGGGCGCCGCGCTGTGGGACGCCGACGGCCACCGCTACGCCGACTTCATCGCCGAGTACACGGCCGGCGTCTACGGCCATTCGGCGCCGGAGATCCGCGACGCCGTCATCGAGGCCATGCGCAGCGGCATCAACCTCACGGGCCACAACCTGCTCGAAGGCCGGCTTGCCAAGCTCATCTGCGAGCGATTTCCGCAGATCGAGCAGCTGCGCTTCACCAACTCCGGCACCGAGGCCAACCTGATGGCGCTCACCGCGGCGCTGCACTTCACGGGCCGCCGCAAGATCGTGGTGTTCTCGGGCGGCTACCACGGCGGCGTGCTGGGCTTCGGCGCCAGGCCGCTGCCGACGACCGTGCCGTTCGATTTCCTGGTGCTGCCGTACAACGACGCGCAGCTGGCGCGCGAGCAGATCGAAAAGCACGGCGCCGATGTTGCCGCGGTGCTGGTCGAGCCGATGCAGGGCGCGAGCGGCTGCATTCCGGGCCGGCCGGATTTCCTGCAGGCCCTGCGCGAATCGGCCACGCGCGTGGGCGCCTTGCTGGTGTTCGACGAGGTGATGACTTCGAGGCTGGCGCCGCATGGGCTCGCGAACCAGCTCGGCATCCGCGCGGACCTCACCACGCTGGGCAAGTACATCGGCGGCGGCATGTCCTTCGGCGCCTTCGGCGGGCGTGCCGACGTGATGGCGCAGTTCGACCCGCGCACCGGTTCGCTCTCACACTCCGGCACCTTCAACAACAACGTGATGACGATGGCGGCCGGCTACGCGGGCCTCACCCGGCTGTTCCCGCCCGAGGCGGCCGGTGCGCTGGCGGCGCGCGGCGAGGCCATGCGCGACCGGCTCAATGCGCTGTGCGTGAAGGAGGGCGTCGGGCTGCAGTTCACCGGGCTGGGCTCGCTGATGAACGCGCATTTCGTGAACGGCGAGGTGGTGCGCTGCGAAGACCTGGCCGGCGTCGACGGGCGGCTGCGCCAGCTGCTGTTCTTCCAACTGCTGGCGCAGGGCATCTACGCGTCGCCGCGGGGTTTCGTGGTGCTGTCGTTGCCGGTGGCCGACGCGGACATCGACCGTTTCGTCGCCGCCATCGGCGGCTTCATCGGCGAGCACAAGGCGTTGCTGCCCCGCGCCGGTTAGCGCTGCGTCAGCGCGTGCCGGCCACGCCCAGCAACTCGTGCAGCCGCGTGCTGGTGGTCGTGTACTGCAGGTGCACGGCCTTGCCCGGGAACACGATGGCCGTGGCGCCCCAGGCGGCCAGCGTGGCCTCGTGGAAGCCGCAGACGATGAGCTTCTTCTTGCCCGGGTAGGTGTTGATGTCGCCCACCGCGAACACGCCGCGTTCGCGCGTTTCGTACTTTTCGGTGTCCACCGGCACCTGCTTGCGCTCCAGCGCCAGGCCCCAGTCGGCGATCGGGCCGAGGCGCGGCGAGATGCCCAGGCAGGCGACGAGTGCGTCCAGCGGCAACTCGACCGTGGCCGCGTCGGGCGTGGCGATCTGCAGTTGCTTGCCGTCGAAGGCGCTGGGCTGGCCGACCTGGAAGGCCAGCTTGCCTTCGGCCACCAGCGCGCGCATGGCGGCGACGGTGGCTTCGGCGGCCTGGAAGCCGTCGCGGCGGTGCACCAGCGTGACCCGCTTTGCGACGGCCGTGAGCGCGATGGCGGTTTCCAGGGCGATGTCGTCGCCCCCGTTGACCACCACCGCCTGTCCCGCGAAGCGGTCCAGCGATTCGGGGTGATAGAAGAGCGAGGTGCCCTCGAAGCGCGCGATGCCTTCCAGCACGATGCGCTTGGGCACGAAGGCCCCGACGCCGGCGGCGATGAACACGGTCCTGGCCAGGAAGGCCTTGCCGGCCGACGTGGTCAGCAGCAGCCGGTCGTCAGCCTGGCGCTCGAGCGTGGCGACCTGCTCGCCGAAGTGGAACTGCGGCTTGAACGGCGCCACCTGCTGCAGCAGCGACTGCGCCAGGTCGCGCCCGCTGGTCACGGGCGTACCGGGAATGTCGTAGATCGGCTTGTCGCCGTACAGCGCCACGCACTGGCCGCCCGCGGCGGGCAGTGCCTCGACGATGTGGCAGGAGATTTCGAGCAGGCCCAGCTGGAAGGCCTGGAACAGCCCCACGGGGCCGGCACCGACGATCAGGGCGTCGGTTTCGACAGGGGCCACAGGAGCCCCAGGCGCCGTTGCGGTGCTCAGCGAATCAGCTCCCCGACCTTGTCGGTCTTGTCTTTCCATTCTTCGGCATCAGGCAGCGCGGGCTTGCGCTTGGTGATGCTTTTCCAGCCGTCGGCCAGGGCCAGCTCGGCATTGATCTTGATGAAGGCGATCTGGTTGGCCGGCAGGTCTTCTTCTGCGTAGATCGCGTTGACCGGGCATTCGGGAATGCACACGGCGCAATCGATGCATTCGTCCGGGTCGATCACCAGCATGTTGGGACCTTCGCGGAAGCAGTCGACGGGGCAAACGTCCACGCAGTCGGTGTATTTGCAACGGATGCAGGCTTCGGAGACGACGTGGGTCATTTGTCTTTTTGCGTCAGAAGTGGTCGGGAAAAACCCTAGATTTTAGGCCTTTGCGGCGGAAGGTTGCACAAGTACCGCGGCAGCGGTCTTGTGCGAGGCCGTGTCGACCAGCACCAGCGAGCCCAGCGCCCGCGACTGCGTGAACGGCAGCACCGCCAGCGGCTGCTGCAGCGCGAGCACCACGTCGCCGATGGAATTGGCTTCGAGCTGCGTGGCGGGCTCCGAATCGAGCGTGGTGATGTTCACCCGGTCGACGATGCGCGCCACCTTGGCCTTGACCCAGCGGTGGCCCTGCAGCGCCCAATAAACGCGGCCCGCCACCAGCGGCTCGTCGTCCAGCCAGGCCACGGTGGCCGTGATCTCGCGCACCGGCTCGAAGGCGCCGGGCGCCAGCAGCCAGTCGCCGCGCGACACGTCGACCTCGCGGTCGAGCACGATGCCCGCGCTGTGGCCGGCATGCACCGCCTGCGGCTGGCGCGTGTGGTTCAGCACCTGGGCGACGGTGGCGGTCTGGTTGCTCGGCAGCACGGTCACGCGCTGGCCCGGCTCCACATGGCCCGAGGCCACGCGGCCCCAGAACACGCGGCGGCCCTGCGAGGTGTCGGCCGAGGCCGAGAACTTCTCGACCCACTGCACCGGGAAGGCGAAGGGCACGGCCTCGTCCTGCGCGGTGACCGGCAGTTCCTCGAGCAGCTCGAGCAGGCTCGGGCCTTCGTAGCCGACCCAGTCGGCGTGGCGCGTGGCCACGTTCCAGCCCTTGAGGGCCGAGATCGGCACGATGGCCGCCACCTGCACGCCGGCCGCTTCGGCAAAGGCGTTCAGCGCGGTCGAGATGCGTTCGAAGGCCAGGCCGGCATCGGCGATGGCGTCGAGCTTGTTCACCGCGAACACGACCGACTGCACGCGCAGCAGGTGGCACAGCAGCGTGTGGCGGCGGGTTTGCGGCAGCAGCTCGCGCTTGACCACGGTGCCGTCTTCCACTTCGGCGGCCCAGGCCAGCTTGGTCGCGTCGACCAGCACCACGGCGGCGTCGGCGGCCGAGGCGGCCGTGACCATGTTGCGCGTGTACTGCTCATGGCCCGGCGCGTCGCCGATGATGAACTTGCGCTTGGCGGTCGAGAAGTAGCGGTAGGCCACGTCGATCGTGATGCCCTGTTCGCGCTCGGCCGAGAGGCCGTCCGTCAGCAGGGCCAGGTCGGTCTCGCCGCCGCGCTGCACGCCGGCCAGCTGGTCCTGCAGCACGGTCTTGCTGTCGACCAGCAGGCGGCCGATGAGCGTGCTCTTGCCGTCGTCGACCGAGCCGCAGGTGATGAAGCGCAGGGCGGTGCCGGTGTCGCCGTGGACGGCGAGTTCGTCGGAGGTGGCTGTCGTCGTGCTCATCAGAAATACCCGTCTTTCTTGCGCTTCTCCATCGAAGCTTCGGAGGTCATGTCGTCCATGCGCGTGGCGCCGCGCTCGCTGACGTCGACCGACAGCGTCTCCAGCACCACGTCGGCGGCATCGGCCGCCAGGCTTTCCACCGGGCAGGTGGTGGTGATGTCGCCCACGGTACGGAAGCGCACGTCGCGCACTTCCACCGTCTCGCCGTCGCGCGGCGGGGTCAGCTCGGTCACCGGCACCAGCAGGCCGCGGCGCTCCACCACTTCGCGCTTGTGCGTGTAGTAGATCGAGGGCAGGCCCACTTCCTCGCGGGCGATGTACTGCCACACGTCGAGTTCGGTCCAGTTCGAAATCGGGAACACGCGAAAGTGCTCGCCCGGGGCCAGGCGCGTGTTGAACAGCGTCCACAGCTCGGGGCGCTGGTCCTTGGGCTGCCATTGGCCGAAGCTGTCGCGGTGCGAAAAGATGCGCTCCTTGGCGCGCGCCTTTTCCTCGTCGCGGCGGGCGCCGCCGATCAGCGCGTCGAAGCGGAACTCCTCGATGGCTTCCAGCAGCGTCACCGACTGGTGCGCGTTGCGCGACTCGCCCGGGTGGGCCAGGCGCACGGTGCCGCGCTTCATCGAGTCTTCCACGCTGCGCACGATCAGCTCGGCGCCGAGTTCCTTGGCGCGCTGGTCGCGGTAGGCCGTCACTTCAGGGAAGTTATGGCCCGTGTCGATCATCAGCAGCGGGTAGGGAATGCGGCCCGCGCCGAAGGCCTTTTCCGCGCACTTCAGCAGCACCAGCGAGTCCTTGCCACCCGAGAACAGCAGGGTGGGGCGCTCGAAGGCCGCGGCCACTTCACGCAGGATGAAGATGGTTTCTTCTTCCAGCGCGTCGAGGTGCGTGTTGGAGAGGTGCGCCGGCGGCAGCAGCAGTTCGGTTTCGGTACGGGCGTTCATCTGGTGAGGTGCTGAATGCGAAGAATCGGTCAGGGGATGGCTCTCTGTGCGCTCGGTGGGTTCAGTGCGAGAGATGCAGGCCGCACTCGCGGTTGTCTTCGCCTTTGGTCGGGTCCACGTAGTCGAAGTTGTTCGGCAGGCCGTGCTTCTCGCAGTATTCGTACAGGTCCTTGGACGACCAGTGCAGCAGCGGCGCGACCTTGATCAGCCCGTCGGGGTTGACGCTGACCGGGTCCATCTGCGCGCGCACCGCGGTGTCGGTGGCCCGCAGCGCGGTGAACCACACCTTGGGCGCCGTCTCGCGCAGCGCGCGGGCAAAGGGCTCCAGCTTCACTTCTTCGGTGAAGGCGGCGTGGCGCGGATCGTCGAGCGCCGGCGTCGCGCCTTCCACCGCTTCGCGATGCGCGCGCGAGCGGCGCGGCAGGTAGATGTGCAGGTCCAGGCCCAGCAGCCGGGTCACCTCGTCCGCAAAGCGGTAGGTGGCCTCGGTGTTGTAGCCGTTGTCCATCCAGACCACCGGAACGTCGGGCCTTGCGCGCGTGACCATGTGCAGGATCACGGCCTCGAAAGGGCGGAAGTTGGTCGTGATGATCGACGGCTGGCCCAGGCCGGTGGCCCAGTCCACCAAACCCTCGGCGTTGCGGCCGAGTTCGGTGTTGATGCGTGCGAAGTCGATGTCGGTGGCGATGCTCATGTCGAGGGTTCCGTGCGTGCTCAGCTGCCGGCCACGAAGTGCGGCGCGGTCTGCACCGCGTCGCCTTGGTAGAAGGTGGCGAAGCGGTCGAACTGGCGCTGCGCGTCGGAGGCGTCCACGCCTTCTTTCAGCACGGCGCTGGAGAAGCCGGTGCGCTCCATCTGCACCAGCTGGTCGATCAGCACGTCGCCGGTGGCGCGGATGTCGCCCTTGAAGCCCAGGCGGCGGCGCAGCAGGAAGGCCTGGCTGTAGGCGCGGCCGTCCGTGAACTTGGGAAAGTTCAGGTCGATGCGCTCGATGTCGGCCAGGCACACCTCGATGGCGAGCGGGTCGGCGTCGTTGGCCAGTTGCAGCACCTTCGGGTCGCCGTCGTCGATGTGGTCTTCGGCCGCCAGGATGTTCAACGTCTTGTTCATGCTGCTTCCTCCACCTTGAAACGCGCACCGTTGGCCGCGGCCTTGAACGGGTCGGCGCCCACGCGGCGCAGCGTGTCGATGAAGTTCTCGCCGTTTTCACGGGTGTCGCGGTAGGTGGTGAGCACGGCCTCGATCACGCCCGGCACTTCGGCCGCCGAGAACGAGGGGCCCACGGCCTTGCCGGCCTGCGGCGTGCCGCTGAGCGCGGAGCCGTCGGAGCCGCCGAGCGTGACCTGGTACCACTCCTTGCCGTCCTTGTCGACGCCCAGGATGCCGATGTGGCCGCTGTGGTGGTGGCCGCACGAGTTGATGCAGCCGCTGATGTGCAGGTCGATCTCGCCCAGGTCGTCGAGCTCGTCGAGGTCTTGATAACGCTCGGTGATGGCTTCGGCGATGGGAATGGAGCGCGCATTGGCCAGCGCGCAGAAGTCGCCGCCGGGGCAGGCGATCATGTCGGTCAGCAGGTGCACGTTGGCGCTCGCGAAACCGGCGGCGCGGGCGGCGAGCCACAGCGCGTGCAGGTCTTCGGCGTGCACCCAGGGCAGCACCACGTTCTGGTCGTGCGTCACGCGGGCTTCGCCGGCGGAGAAGCGGTCGGCCAACTGGGCGAGCGTGTCGAGCTGGTCGGCCGAGGCGTCGCCGGGCGCTTGCTTCAGGCGCTTGAACGACAGCGTGACGGCGCGCAGCGCGGGGTTCTTGTGCGGCGCCACGTTGCGGGCGAGCCAGCGGGCGAACTGCACGTCGTCGGCGGCGTGGGTGCGCAGCTCGGCGTCGGTCTTCTCGGCGCTCTGCAGCACGCGGGTGGCCAGCGTCGGCGGCACGAAGGAGGCGGCCACGCGGTCGAACTCTTCCTGCGTGATGGTGTGCGGCGCGCCGTCGTGCTCCAGGATCTGCTTGTACTCGGCGTCCACGTCGTCGATGTAGCGTTGGCCCTCGGCCTTCACCAGGATCTTGATGCGTGCCTTGTAGATGTTGTCGCGGCGGCCGTAGCGGTTGTACACACGAATCACCGCTTCGAGGTAATTCATGATGTGCTGCCAGGGCAGGAACTCGCGCAGCACGGTGCCGATGATGGGCGTGCGGCCCATGCCGCCGCCCACCTGCACGCGGAAACCGATCTCGCCGGCCTCGTTCTTCACGATGTGCAGGCCCACGTCATGCCAGCCGGTGGCGGCGCGGTCTTCGGTGGCGCCGGTGATGGCAATCTTGAACTTGCGCGGCAGGAACGCGAACTCGGGGTGCAGCGTGCTCCACTGCCGCATGATTTCCGCGTACGGGCGCGGATCGGCGATCTCGTCGATGGCGACGCCGGCGCGCTCGTCGCTCGTGATGTTGCGGATGCAGTTGCCGCTGGTCTGGATGCCGTGCATGTCGACCGAAGCCAGCAGGTCCATCACGTCGGCCGACTTCGACAGCGGAATCCAGTTGTACTGGACGTTCTGGCGCGTCGAGAAGTGGGCGTAGTGGGTGGGCAGCTTGTGGCTGCCGAGCTGGCCCTGGGTCTCGATGGCCTTCTTGTAGACCTCGGCTTCGGGCTCGTCGTACTCGCGGGCGATGCGGGCCAGCACGCGCAACTGGCGGCTGGAAAGCTCGCCGTACGGCACGGCCACGCGCAGCATGGGCGCGTAGCGCTGGACGTACCAGCCGTTTTGCAGCCGAAGCGGCCGGAACTCGTCCTCGTGGAGGCGGCCCTTTTGCCAGCGTTCGAGCTGGTCTCGGAATTGGGCGGCCCGTTGGTGAACGAACTGGCGATCGAATTCTGTGTATTGGTACATCGTGCGTGTGTCTTGAGGAAGTGCGGTGCCGCACGTTCAACGGGGCGCCCCAGCAAGAAGCCGAGATTCTGAAAGCGCGCCTTATGGAAACAAACTATTTTTTGGTTCGCGTCTTATGCGGATAAGCTTATTCACCAGTATCCATGCGGGTTTCGGGACGGTTGGTTGCTTATTCCGGATAAGGCGAGCGAGCCGCGAACGGGTTGTCGGACCCGGGAATTCTAGGAAGTGAAGAAAGTCCGGGCTGGCGTGCGGAAGTTGCCTAAAGTTTTCATTGGCGCTGCCGATATCCAGCCTAGGAGAGCGGCCGACCGGTCGCTTTTTTTTCAGATTCGACGCTGCTGACCGTGCGCGGGCGGCAGTTCCTTCACATCCCCTGGAGTCCCGACCATGTTCTTGAGCAATGTCTCAATCGGCAAGCGCCTTGCCATCGTGCTGGGCGCCATCCTGGCGCTTTTCCTTGCCACCAGCGTCGCCGCGGTGCTGAAGCTGCAGCAACTGAGCCAGGAGATCGACACGATGATCCAGGACAACGTGAAGACCGAGCGCGCCGGCTCCGACTGGCTGCGCCACACCACTTCCGGCGTGCAGCGCGCCGCCGCCATTGCCAAGAGCAGCGACGCCAGCCTGATCGACTACTTCGCGCCGGCCACGGCCAAGTCGATCAAGGACACCAACGAGCTGCAGAAATTCATCGAGGGCAAGCTGGTCAAGCCCGAGGAGAAGGCGCTGCTGGAGAAGGTCGGCAACCTGCGCAAGGCCTACCTGGCCTCGCGTGAAGAAGTGAGCAAGCTCAAGCTGACGGGCGACCTGGCAGGCGCCAACCGCGCCTTCGACAGCCAGTTCCAGCCCACGTCGGTGGCCTACCTGGCCGGCGTGCAGCAGGTCGTGGACACCCAGCGCGAGCAGCTCGACGCCGCCGCGGGCCGCGCCAACGACCTGCAATCGCAGACCCGCATGCTGCTGATCGTGTGCTCGGCCGTGAGCCTGGTGGCGGGTGCGCTGCTGGCCTGGCTGCTGGCGCGCAGCATCACCGCGCCGCTGCGCAGCGCCGAGAGCATGGCGCAATCGATCGCCGAAATGGACCTGACCGGCGCCCCCCAGCTCACCTACGCCAAGGACGAGACCGGCCACCTGCTGCGCGCGCTCGACCAGATGCGCGACGCCCTGAAGGGTTCGCTCTCGCAGGTGCACGGCGTGGTGATGAACGTGTCGACCGCCAGCACGCAGATCGCCTCCGGCAACCAGGACCTGTCTTCGCGCACCGAAGAGCAGGCCAGCTCGCTGGAGCAGACCGCCGCCTCCATCGAGGAACTGACTTCCACCGTCAAGCAGAACGCCGACAACGCGCGCCAGGCCAACCAGCTCGCCACCTCCGCCTCGGAAGTGGCCGTGCGCGGCGGCAGCGTGGTGTTCCAGGTGGTGGAGACCATGGGTTCCATCAATGCGTCGTCCAAGAAGATCGTGGACATCATCAGCGTGATCGACGGCATTGCGTTCCAGACCAACATCCTGGCGCTGAACGCGGCCGTGGAAGCGGCCCGTGCGGGCGACCAGGGCCGCGGCTTCGCGGTGGTGGCGTCTGAAGTGCGCAGCCTGGCGCAACGCTCGGCCGCCGCGGCCAAGGAAATCAAGACGCTCATCGGCGATTCGGTCGAGAAGGTCGAGGAGGGCAGCCGCCAGGTGGCCGACGCCGGCCGCACCATGGACGAGATCGTGGGCAGCGTGAAGCGCGTGACCGACATCATGGGCGAGATCAGCGCCGCGAGCCAGGAACAGACCTCGGGCATCGAGCAGATCAACCAGGCCATCACGCAGATGGACCAGGTCACGCAGCAGAACGCCGCGCTGGTCGAAGAGGCCTCGGCCGCCGCGCAATCGCTTCAGGAGCAGGCGGGCAGCCTGTCGGAGATCGTGAGCCAGTTCAAGCTGGAGCCAGGCGCCAGCGCAGGCGCCGGCGGCCGCTCGCCGCGTGCTCTCGCGGCGAATGCACCGCGCGGCATCGGCATGCGCGACGTCGCGTTCCAGTAAGAAGCGACGAAAGACCGACGCCGAAGGGCGTCGGCCGGTGCTGCTGCCTCAGCGCAGCATCGAAGACATCGCCGAACAGCAGTTCAGCATGCGCACCGCCGCTTCCACCGTCTCGGCGGTGAAGCGCAAGGTGACGCCGTCGAGGCGCTCGAAGGCCGGCCACTGGCAGAACAGATCGGCCAGCGAGGGCGACTGGGCGCGCAGCGTCACGGTCTGCGGGCCCGTGAAGACCAGCGGCCTGGCGTTGGCACGCTGGGCCAGCGCTTCTTCCACGCCGGCGCGGATGGCGCGGCGCGATTGCTCGGGCGACAGCGAGATGCCGCTGCCGAAGCCCGTGGCCTTCTTGGTTTCCACGAAGGTCGCGTGCGGGAACAGCGGGCGGTTCTCGGCGATGAACACGTCGTCGCCGCTGCCCATGACCACGGGCGCGCCGTACTCGCCGGCCAGTGCGCCGTAGAGCCCGGCTTCGCCCAGCTCCTGCCCGTTCAGCGAGATGCTCGCGAAAGCAAAGCTGTTGATGGTGTGCGCCAGGATGCCGCGGCCCTGGCCGCGCGAGTGGTAGCCCACCATGCACACCGCGTCCACGCCTTCTTCCACGCCGGCCACCATGCTCAGGTAGCGCGGCTTGCCTTGCACCACGCGCGCGCGCGGGTCGAGCACGTCGGGTGGCATGTTGCGAAAGCCGCCGTGCGAGTCGTTCACCAGCACCTCGGTGGCGCCCGCGTCGAAGGCGCCGGCAACGGCCGCGTTGGCTTCCTGCGTCATCAGCAGGCGCGCGCGTTCGAACTCGGGGTTGCCGGGGCGCACCTGCTCGGGGTGGTAGACGCCGGCGACGCCTTCGATGTCGGTGGAGATCAGGACTTTCATGGGCGGTGCGATCGGAAATCGGGTCAGAGGGAAGAGGGGGGCAGCAGCTCGGAGAGCGCCGCGCGGTGGTTGCCGTCGCGGCCGGTCACGGCCTCGGCGCGCCACAGCGCATGAATGATCGCCTGCTCGGTGCTGTCGGCCGCGGCCTGGAACAGGCCGTCGAGCAGGCTGTCGTGCAGCATCGCCACGGCCGGCATCGGCCGTTCGGGGCTGTCGGGCACGGTGTAGGCGGTGGAAAAGGCCAGCACGATGTCGCCGCTGCCGTGCCCGAAGACCGAGCCCGTGCGGGCCAGCCCGGCGCCCGCGCGCAGCGCCAGGCGGCGCAGCTGGCGCGCGTCCAGCGGGGCGTCGGTGGCCACCACGATGATGATCGAGCCCTTCTCGGTCTTGTCGGCGTCTTCCGTTGGCGGCAGGCTGCGCGCGGCCTGCAGCGCGGCCAGCCGCTCGCCCACCGCGTGGCCGGCCAGCAGCAGCTGTGGCTGGCGCCCGTAGTTCGCGAGCACCAGCGTGCCCACGGTGTGGCAACCGCCTTTGCCACCTTGGCCAGCTTGACAGCTGCTGCGTGCGGACACACGCCTCGATGCGCTGCCGATCCCGCCCTTCAGCTGGAAGCTCGACATGCCGCGCCCCGCGCCGACCGAGCCCTGCGCAAAATCGGCGCCGGCGCCTTGCAGCGCCTGCAGGTAGTCGGCCTCGCTCACGGCCAGCCGCTGGATGTCGTTCAGGTAGCCGTCGTTGCACTCGAACACCAGCGGGTTCACCGTGGGCAGCGCGCGGCCGGTCTCGGGGTTGTTCGCCACGCAATGGCGGATCTGCGCGGTGGCCACCGTGCCGACCGAGAAGGTGTTGGTCAGCGCGATCGGCGTTTCCAGCACGCCGAGCTCTTCGAGCTGCACCAGCCCCACGCTCTTGCCGAAGCCGTTGAGCACCACGGCCGCGGCGGGCACCTTGTCGCGGAACGGGTCGAGCGCGTGCGGGCGGATCACCGTCACGCCCGTCTGCACGCCGCCGTCGTTCAGCGTGCGGTGGCCGACGGTGACGCCGGCCACGTCGGTGATGGCGTTGCGCTCGCCCTGGAGCAGGTTGCCGATGAAGGGAAGGGTGGCTTGCTGCTGGCTGGAAGACATGGGGACGGAGCTTGGGAGCTTACTGGCGGTCGATCTTAGGATCGAGCGCGTCGCGCAGTGCGTCGCCCAGCAGGTTGAAGGCGAGCACGGTGAAGAAGATGGCCAGGCTGGGGAACAGCGCCACGTGCGGCGAGGTCACCATGTCGGCGCGCGCTTCGCTGAGCATCGCGCCCCATTCGGGCGTGGGCGCCTGCGCCCCCATGCCCAGGAACGACAGGCTGGCCGCCGTGATGATCGAGGTGCCCACGCGCATCGAGAAATACACCACGATCGACGAGATGGTGCCCGGCAGGATGTGCCGCACGATGATGGTCCAGTCGGACGCGCCGATGCTGCGCTCAGCCTCGATGTAGGTCTGCTGCTTGAGCACCAGCGTGTTGCCGCGCACCAGGCGCGCGAAGGCCGGCACGCTGAACACCGACACCGCCACCACCACGTTGGTCATGCTGCTGCCCAGGATGGCCACCACGCCCAGCGCCAGCAGGATGCCGGGGAAGGCGAACAGCACGTCCGACACCCGCATCACGATGCGGTCCCACCAGCCTTCGTAGTAGCCCGCCAGCAGGCCGAAGGCCGTGCCGATGAAGCCGCCCACCAGCACCGACAGGAAGCCGGCCATCAGCGAAATGCGCGCACCCGACAGGATGCGGCTGAAGATGTCGCGGCCCAGCGGGTCCACGCCCATCCAGTGGGTGGCCGACGGACCGCTGTTGAGCATGTCGTAGTCGAAGAAGTTCTCGGGGTCGAAGGGCACGATCCACGGCGAGAACACCGCGATGAACACCAGCAGCGCCACGAACGCCGCGGCCACGAGGCCCACGGGCTGTTTCTTGAAGCGGCGCCAGCACTCGCCCCAGGGCGTGCGGATCTTGCCCGCGCTCTGCAGGGTGGCGACCGGGGAGGTCGGAAGAATGATTTCGGCAGGCGCGCCGGAAGCTTGCGTCATGTCGGCTGCCTCACTTGTATCGGATGGTCGGGTTGATGTAGCCGTACAGCACATCGACCACCAGGTTGATCAGGATGAACTCGAGCGAGAACAGCAGCACCAGCGTCTGGATGACGGGGTAGTCGCGCATCTGCACCGCGTCCACCAGCAGGCGGCCAAGGCCGGGCCAGTTGAACACCGCCTCCACCAGGATCGAGCCGCCCAGCAGGAAGCCGAACTGCAGGCCCATCATGGTGACCACCGGAATCAGCGCGTTGCGCAGCGTGTGCTTGAACACCACGCGCGACTCGTGCACGCCCTTGGCGCGCGCGGTGCGCACGAAGTCTTCCTGGATCACCTCGACGAACGAGGCGCGCGTGAAGCGCGCCATCACGGCCGCCACGGCCGCGCCCAGCGTGATCGAGGGCAGGATGTAGTGCTTCCAGGTGCTGGCGCCCACCGTGGGCAGCCAGCCGAGCTGGACCGAGAAGATCTGCATCAGCAGCATGCCGAGTGCAAATGCGGGAAAGGAGATGCCCGAGACCGCGAGCGTCATGCCCAGCCGGTCCGGCCATTTGTTGCGGTACACCGCCGAGACGATGCCGATGCCCATGCCGAAGATCACCGCCCACACCATGCTGGTGATGGTCAGCATCACCGTGGGGAAGAAGCGCTCGCCGATTTCCACCGACACCGGCCGCCGCGTGCGGATCGAGGTGCCGAAGTCGCCCTGCACCATGTGGGTGAAGAAGCTCACGAACTGCTGCGGCAGCGGCTTGTCGAGCCCGAGCTCCTGGCGCACCATGGCCACGGTCTGCTCGTCGGCGTCCTGGCCCGCGGCAAGGCGCGCGGGGTCGCCGGGAAGCATGTGGACGAACAGGAACACCAGCACCGCCACGATGAGCAGCGTGGGGATCAGGCCCAACAGTCGTTTGAGGAAGTAATTCAGCATGGGAGGCGTTTGTCGCGATCGGGCGTCGGCGGCATGCCGCCGCCCGTCGGACAGTCAGTCAGGAAAACGAGGAACCGGGGATCAGTTCGACACCGCGACGGCGTCGATGTTGATGTTGCCGTCGGGCATCACGAACACACCCGACAGGCGCTTGGCGTGGGCCGACAGGTTCTGCTCGGTGACCATCGGCACGCGCGGCAGGTCCTTGCGGATCTGCTCTTGCGCGGTCTTGTACAGCGCGGCCTTCTCGCCTTCGTCGATCGTCACCAGCGCCTTGGCCAGTGCGTTGTCGACCACGTCGCTCTTGTAGAACGACATGTTGTTCAGCTTGGGTGCCCAGGCTTCCGAGGCGAACAGCGGGCGCAGGCCCCAGTCGGCTTCACCGGTCGACGACGACCAGCCCGTGTAGTACATGCGGACCTTGGCGGTCTTGGCGTCCGGCCATGCATCCACCTGCTCCGTGCGCTGGCCCACTTCGAGCGCCTGCACCTGCAGCTTGATGCCCACTTGCGCGAGCTGCTGCTGCACGAACTGGATGGTCTTCTGGCTGGTCGTGTTGTTGTAGGCGCTCCACAGCACCGACTCGAAGCCGTTGGGGTAGCCGGCTTCGGCCAGCAGTTCCTTGGCCTTCTTCACGTCGTAGGGAATGGGGGCCATCTTCTCGGCGTACTTCACGCCCTGGGGCAGCACGCCCTGCGCCGGGAAGGCATAGCCGCCGAACGCGACCTTGGCCAGCGCTTCCTTGTTGATGGCGTAGCCGATGGCTTCGCGCACCTTCGGGTTGTCATAGGGCTTCTGCAGCATGTTGAATGCCAGGAAGCGCGTGATGATCGACGGCGTGGCCACCACTTCGAGCTTGTCGCTCTTCTTCAGCAGGTCGGCCTGCTCGTAGGGAATGGGGAACGCGAAATCGGCTTCGCCGGTCTGCAGCATGGCCGCGCGCGTGTTGTTCTCCAGCACCGGCTTCCATTGCACGGTGTCGACCTTGGGGAAGCCCTTCTTCCAGTAGCCGTCGAATTTCTTGGCCTTGACGGAGTCGGTCTGCTTCCACTCGACGAATTCGAACGGGCCCGTGCCCACGGGGTGGAAGGCGATGTCCTTGTTGCCCCACTTCTTCAGCGCGGTGGGCGAGATCATGGCGGCCGAGGCGTGGGCCAGCGAGTTGATGAAGGGGCCGAAGGGCTCCTTCAGCGTGATGCGCACGGTGGTGGCGTTCACCGCCTCGACCTTGCTCACGCGGTTGAACTGGTTGTAGCGCAGCAGCTTGTTGTCCTGGTTCAGCACGCGGTCGAGCGTGAACTTCACGGCTTCCGCGTTGAAGTCGGTGCCGTCGTGGAACTTCACGCCGGTGCGCAGCTTGATGGTGTAGACCAGGCCGTCCTTGGACACGTCGTAGCTCTCGGCGAGCACGTTCTGCACCTTCAGGTCCTTGTCGAACTGGAACAGGCCTTCATAGAAGGTCTTCGTCACGGCCGTGGTGATGGTGGTGTTGGTGTTGTACGGGTCCAGCGTTTCCGGCTGGTAGCCGATCGACAGCACCACGTCTTTGGCGGCCAGTGCCGTGCCCGAAGCGGCCAACGCGGCCAGGCCCAGCAGTGCGGATGCCCATCGCAGGGAGGAAGAAGATTGCGTCATGGAAGAACTCCAGTCGGTTCGT
Organism: Variovorax sp. OK212; assembly: GCF_900112425.1. Lineage (GTDB taxonomy): Bacteria > Pseudomonadota > Gammaproteobacteria > Burkholderiales > Burkholderiaceae_C > Variovorax. The sequence goes on from NZ_FOLP01000003.1 coordinate 156,158, forward strand.
GGAAAAAAGCAGGGGGGCCTGCCGGTTGAAAAATAGGGTCTGAAAGGATCAGCTCAAAACGCGCCGCCGATGGCGTGGCGTGCAACGAAATGCCCCGGTGCCACCTGCACCAGCGGCGGCACCACGGGCTCGTCGCCCACCGCGCGGATGGGGCTGGGAATCTCGCCTTCGAGCAGCGCGCGCGGCTTGTGGCGGCGCGACGGGTCGGCCACCGGCACGGCCGCCATCAGCTTGCGGGTGTAGGCGTGCTGCGGTGCCTCGAACACCGCGCGGCGCGGGCCGATCTCCACGATCTGGCCCAGGTACATCACGGCCACGCGGTGGCTGATGCGCTCCACCACCGCCATGTCGTGCGAGATGAACAAGAAGGCCACGCCCAGCTCGCGCTGCAGGTCGAGCATCAGGTTGACGATCTGCGCCTGAATGGACACGTCCAGCGCCGACACCGACTCGTCGGCCACCACCACCTTGGGGTTGAGCGCCAGTGCGCGCGCAATGGCAATGCGCTGGCGCTGGCCGCCCGAGAACTCGTGCGGGTAGCGCTGCGCCACCTCGGGCGGCAGGCCGACCTTCTGCAGCAGCCAGTCGACGCGCTGCTGCGCCTCGGCGCCCTTGGCGATGTTGTGGATGAGCAGCGGCTCCATGATCGAGAAGCCCACCGTCACGCGCGGGTCGAGCGAGGCGAACGGGTCCTGGAAGATGAACTGGATGTTGCGGCGCAGCGCCTGCAGCTCGCGCGTGGGCAGCTCGCGGATGTTCTGGCCGCCGAACTCGATGGCGCCGCTCTGGCTTTCGACCAGGCGCAGCAGCGAGCGGCCCGTGGTCGACTTGCCGCAACCCGACTCGCCCACCAGCGCCAGCGTTTCGCCGGGGTACAGGTCGAAGCTGATCTTCTCCACCGCATGCACGCGGCGCTTCACGCGCCCGAGCAGGCCGCTGCGCACGTCGAAGCGCGTGACCAGGTCGCGCACGCGCAGGATCGGGCCCGCATCGTCGCGCACCGTGTTCTGCGGCGTGGCCGCTTGCACCGGCGCGGCATCGGCCGTGGCGTCGACCGTGAATTCGGTGCGCAGCAGCTCGAACTTGGCCGGCAGGTCGGTGCCCTGCATGGCGCCCAGCTTGGGCACGGCGGACAGCAGGGCGCGGGTGTAGGGGTGCTGCGGCGCGGCGAACACGTCGTCCGACGTGCCGGCCTCCACCTTGTCGCCGCGGTACATCACCAGCACGCGGTCGGCAATCTCGGCCACCACGCCCATGTCGTGCGTGATGAACAGCACGCCCATGCGCATCTCCTTCTGCAGCTCGCGAATGAGCTGGAGGATCTGCGCCTGGATGGTCACGTCGAGCGCCGTGGTGGGCTCGTCGGCAATCAGCAGCTGCGGCTTGCACGACAGCGCCATCGCGATCATCACGCGCTGGCGCATGCCGCCCGACAGCTGGTGCGGGAAGCGGTCGAGCACGTTGCGCGCCTCGGGAATGCGCACCAGCTCCAGCATGCGAAGCGCTTCAGCGCGCGCGGCCGAATTGCTCTTGCCCTGGTGGATGCGGATGGCTTCCGCAATCTGGTCGCCGGCCGTGAACACAGGGTTCAGCGAGGTCATCGGCTCCTGGAAGATCATGGCAATGTCCGCGCCGCGGATGCCGCGCATCGTCTGGTCGCGCGCCTGGGCCAGGTCGAGCACCTCGCCGTTGCGGCGGCGGAATGCCATGCGCCCGCCGAGGATGCGGCCGCCGCCGTGCTCCACCAGGCGCATCAGCGCCAGCGAAGTCACCGACTTGCCCGAACCCGACTCGCCCACCACCGCGAGCGTTTCGCCGTGGTCGATGTGGAACGACAGTTTCTTCACGGCATCGACGGTGCGCTCGGAGGTCGAGAAGCGAACGGTGAGGTCGTCGACGGCGAGAACGCGGCCGTCCGGCAGGGCAAGGGAAGGGGTGGACATGGGAATGCGAGAGAAAAGGGGAACGCGCGGTGTCAGGCGAAGATGGCCGTTTGCGGCGCTTCGTTGCCGCGCGCGTGGCCGCGGTACATGCCTTCGGTGTTGAAGGCCAGGCTCAGGTTGCCGTGGCGGTCGACGGCAATCAGCCCGCCGGTTCCGCCGATGGCGGGCAGCGACTGCTGCACCACAGCGTGCGTGGCGGCTTCGAGCGTGGCGCCGCCGTAGGCCATGCGCGCGCACACGTCGTAGGCGGCGGCCACGCGGATGAACATCTCGCCGCTGCCGGTGCACGACACCGCGGCCGTGCGGTCGTCGGCATAGGTGCCCGCGCCGATGAGCGGCGAGTCGCCGATGCGGCCGACGCGCTTGTTGGTCATGCCGCCGGTGGAGGTGGCGGCCGCCAGGTGGCCGTGCATGTCGAGCGCGACGGCGCCGACGGTGCCCATCTTCCTGTCTTCGTCGAGCGGTGCGGCGGCTGCGGCCGATGTTGCCGCCGTTGCGGTCATCGAAGCGCCGTCATGGTCGGTCACCACGCGGCCGGTGTCGCGCACGCGGTACAGCTGCTGGCGGCGCGCCTCGGTCGAGAAGAACGAGGGCTCGACCATCTCCAGCCCGTGTTCGCGCGCAAAGGCCTCGGCGCCCGCGCCGGCCAGCAGCACATGGGCGCCGTCCTCGAGCACGGCGCGCGCGGCGCGCACCGGGCGGCGTACGTGGCACACGCCGGCAATGGCGCCGGCGGCCAGCGTGGCGCCGTTCATCACGGCGGCGTCGAGCTCATGGGTCTCGTCGTGCGTGAACACCGCGCCGTGGCCGGCGTTGAACAGCGGGCACTCCTCGAGCATCTCGACCGCGAGGCAGGCGGCGTCGAGCGCCGAGGCGCCTTTCAGCAGCACGGCCTGCGCGGCGGCCACGATCTGGTTCAGCGCGTCGTGATAGGCCTGCGCCTGTTCGGGGCTGGTGGTGGCGGCGCTGATGGTGCCGGCGCCGCCGTGGATGGCGATCACGGGCACGTGGGTCTGTGTCATCGGGAAGCTTTCTTCTTGTTCTTGCCGGCGCCGTTCAGGGCGGCGGCTTCGGTTGTGTCGTCGAAACGCGCGACGGTGTTCATGCCGGTGCCGCGCGGCAAGCCGTTGGCGCCGTGCAGCCACGGGCGCACCGCCTGCAGGATGCGGCCGGCGGACTGCACCGGGTCGGGCGCGCGCAGCGCCACGGCGCTGGTGAGGGCCTCGATCAGCGCGAGCACGCTGGTCTCGCAGTTCGGGCGGTAGCTGGTTTCGGTCTGGCAATACAGCGCCACGTCGGCCAGCGGCGCGAGCGGCGAGCTGGGGCGGTCGGTGAGGGCGAGCACGGCGCAGCCCTGGCCGCGCGCGATCTGCGAGAGCGCCACCGTGTCGGTCAGGTAGCGCGGAAAGGTCAGGCCGATGAACAGGTCCTGCGAACCCGCGTGCATCAGCGTGCGCGCGGCGTGCGTCACGCCGCTCACGCCCGAGAGCAGGCGCACGTCGTTGCACGAGCCGTCCAGGCCGTGCTGCAGCAGGCCGGCCAGCCAGGCGCTGGCGCCGAAACCGGCGATGTAGATCGAGCGCGCCTTGCCGATGCGCTCCACCGCGGCTTCGCAGGCGGCGTAGTCCAGCGTCTGGCGCGTGGCGTCGATGTTGCGGCGGCTCTCGTCGAGCGCGGTGGCGAACACCTCGGCCACGGTCGACGGGCGCTCCAGGTTGCCGCGCAGCCGCTCCACGGGCGCCACCAAAGACTCGAAGCCGCGCACGAGCTCGGCGCGGAAGGTGGCGTAGCCGTCGAAGTCCAGCGCGCGGGCAAAGCGGTTGGCCGTGGCGACCGACACGCCCACCGCGGCGGCGAGCTCGTCGATGGGCAGCGTGGCCACTTGCAGCGGGTGCTCCAGCACGTAGTCGGCCACCTGGCGGTGCGAACGCGTCAGCCGCGGCAGCGCCTGCGCAATGCGCTGGGCCACGGTGGTGCCGGGGGTGTCGACGGTCGTGCTCATGAAAGGTGCGGCGTGTCCGAAAGTGTGCGTTTTTTGAAAACCAGTTTACAAATATAAGTCAAACAAGAAAATTTTCTGTCATTTTTGATCGTGTTTGCAAGGAACGGGCCAGCGGTGAAGGGGCATTGAACGCAGGGCCGCGCGGCGTTTTCCCTTGTGGGGCGGGCCTTCCGGCGTCGTCGGGGCCTGGCCTCTAGGGATTTCCCTGATGTGGCTGCTTCGTCAAAATCCACCGCAAACAGGAGGGTGTGAGATGGGCGAGAAAAAGAAGCTGGACGCAGCGTCGGTCCTGGGCGGACGCATCCTGAAAGTCGACCACGCGGGCGAGCAGGGCGCCGTGAACATCTACCGGGCACAGATCTTCATGGCGCGTTGGACCGCGCCGTCGCTGGTGGCTGAATTGCGCGAGTTCAAGTCGCACGAGGAGAAGCACAGGGCGCTGTTCGCGGCCGAGTTGCAGCGTCGCGGCGTTCGCCGATGCCGCAGCTATTGGCTGTGCGGGATCGGTGGATGGGTGCTCGGGTGCGTGACCGGTTTGCTGGGCCGGCACGCCATTTCCGCAACGACCGTCGCGGTCGAGCGCGTGGTGCTTGGACACTTGAAGGAACAGCTGCACACGCTCGCCGGGCAGGACGAGGCGGCGGTCCGGGTGATCTCGCAGATCGTCGAAGAGGAGCAGCTGCACCACGACCAGTCCGCGTCGCATGTGCGCACGGACCATGTGTGGTCGAAGCTGCTCGGGCCTGTGGTTGCGGCGTCGACGGAGTCGGTGATCTGGTTGGGGATGCGGCTCTGAGTGTTGTGCGCGGCGCGCGGCCTGCCAGCGCTGGTGTCGGTCTCTTGGCTCTTGCCGAGCGCTACACTGCCACCCGCACGCCGAAGCTCGGCGTGCTCGGGATTGGCGTCTCGAAGCACCTCTGGATGACTCAACGGAGGCCATTCATGGCTGCTTCTGCCTGCTCGCCCGCTCCCTTCGATACCGGCCTTGCCGAATCTCTCGCCATCCAGGCCTGCGACGAGGCCGACAGCTTGCGCGAAGTGTTGTCCGCCTACGCATGCCTCGAAAAGCTCATCGAGCCGGCCGAGTTGGGCGACACCGAACAAGTCCATCCGACCCGCACCGAGCTCGCTGCATTGGTCGGCATGGTGAACTTGGAAATGAGCCGCCGGCTCGCCGTGATCGACGCGACGCTTCAATCGATGCGCGCCGAACTCAACGCGCGAACTACAGAAGCATCCCCAGCCAACTGACGGCCCGGCCGGTCGCATAAAGGCCCACCCCGAACACGGCATGCGTGACCAGGCTGTGCATGCGCGCCATGGCCGGCCGCGGCGTGCGGCTGGCCGCGATGCCTGCACCCATGCCCGGCTGCAGCACGAAGAAGGGCGCGGCCACGCCGGCGATGCCGACGATCAGCGCGGGGCCGAGCGTGGGGTTGCTTGCCCACGCCATGCCCCAGACGGCGAGCAGCACGGCGGCGAATGCGATGCCGATGGCGTAGTGGGCCGTCCATCCGATGAGCCGCTCGTTGCGCACGGGCGGCGTCGCGGCGATGGGGTTGTGGCGCAAGCGTCCGCGCGTGAGGTGGACGAGCCAGCGGCCGACCAACGCGTAGTCCAGCGCGGGAATGCCGAGCAGGCGCTTTCGCACCACGGCCCATATGTCCATCACCACCGTTGCGCCCGCGCCGATGGCGAGCGCGTGGGCGAGCCAGTCGGTTGCAGCGGTCATGCGGCAACCCCTTCGGCGCGGGCACCGATCGACCAGCACGCGGCCACCAGGCGGACTTCATCGCCGTGTACGAAGGGTTCGAACGCGGCGCGCACGGTGTCGATGACTTGCGCGCGGGTTCGTTCGTCGGCCTGCGACAGCGCCGAACCGACGGGCCCCATCCGGCTCAGGTAGCCGAGCAGGTCTTTCTCGGGCAGCGTGCAGGGCACATCGATCGGCTCGATGGCGATGCCGTGCCAGCCGCTTTGTTGCAGCACGGCCTGGACGTGTGCGCGGTCGGCAAAGGCGAACTGCCCCGGCGCCCCCGGCTTGCGCGCGGGAAGGTTCGGCAGCAGCGGTGCCGCGGCGCGCTCGGCGGTAGTCATGAAAGGGTTCTCCGCGGCGCTGCGCCAGGCGATGAACCGCAGCGACGCGTCACGCGCCGCGGCGCGGTGCAGGTTGGTGAACGCGCTCACTGGGTCGTCGAAGAACATCACGCCGAAGCGCGAGACGAGCAGGTCGAAGCTGCCGGGCGCAAACGTGTGGGTCTGCGCGTCGGCGCAGACGAAGGTGGTGGGCATGCCTTGCCGCTCGGCGCGCGTGCGCGCGGTGGCGATCATGGGCTGCGAGATGTCGATGCCGCTGCAGTGGCTTGCGGTACCGAGCTGCTGCGCCACGGCGAGCGTGGTGCCGCCGGTGCCGCAACCCACGTCGAGCACGCGGCGCGCGCCCGCGGCACGGGCTGCGTCGACCAGCAGGTCTTCGAAGGGTTTGAAGAGGCGGTCGAGCGAGGCCTGCGCATCGACCCATGCGTGGCCCGATGAGCCGTTCCACAGCCGTGCCTGCTCGTTGCCCGTGGACTGGGTGGTTTCCATGATTTCGTTTCCTTTGGCTTGCCTTCGCGAGGCGGAAACCGCACTATGCGAGCTCAAGCCGACTTGAGGTCAAGAGGGGAGGGGCCAAAGAGTGATGCATCTGGACATCAGCGAGGTGGCGCAGCGTTCCGGCGTGCCGGCTTCGGCGCTGCGGTATTACGAAGAAAAGGGGCTGATCGCCTCGACCGGGCGGCGCGGCCTGCGCCGCCTGTTCGACATCGGCGTGCTCGAGCGGCTGGCGCTGATCGCGCTGGGCCGCACCGCGGGGTTCTCGCTGGACGAGATCGCGCGCATGTTCGGCACCGACGGCCAGCCGCGCATCGACCGGCTGATGCTCACGGCCAAGGCCGACGAGCTCGACCGGACCATCCGCAACCTGAGCGTGATGCGCGACGGGCTGCGGCATGCCGCCGTGTGTTCCGCGCCCAGCCATATGGAGTGCCCGAAGTTCAGGCGCATCCTGCGGGCCGCGGAGGCTGGGGCGAAGGTGAAGTCGGAGAAGAAAGCGCCGAGGGTGCCGAAGCCACCGAAGCCGCCAAAAGGCTGACGGAATGACGGCTGGCCAGGGTGGCGGGTTGCGCCCGGGGTGCGATCCCGCCGACGGCGGGCCCTGTTTCGCGAATGTCCCCCGGCCTGCGGCCTCCTCCTTTATTTCGCGAAACAGGACCCGCCATCGACGTGCTCGTTGTCAGGTGCGGTCGTTGATCGGCGAGCACCCGGTGTTCTGTGCACGCGTCCGGAACCAAGTCCGCACAGCGTTGCGCATCAAGCGCAGTTCACACCGGCGTCTTCTGCATGAAGACGCTGAACGGGTCGGGCCCGTACCCGCCGAACGGCCCGCGGCGTTCGTAGCCCGCGCGTGCATAGAGCGAGATGGCCTCGGGCTGGCTAGGTCCTGTCTCCAGCATGAACGTCATGCAGCCCTTCGCCTTCGCTTCGTGCTCGAGAAAACCCAGCACCTTCGCCGCAATGCCTTGTCCGCGGTTCTCGGGCCGCACGAACATGCGTTTGAGTTCGCCGAACTCGGGGCCGACGACGATGGCGCCGCAGCCAACGGCCTTGCCTTCAAGGTCGCGCGCTACCGCGAACAGCACGTTCGCGGCCGACAGCGCCGCGATGTCGATGCCGTGGTGGCTCTCTGGCGGGTACAGCGGCTTCTGGTACGCGTCGAGGTCGTCGATGAGTTGGACGACGTCGGGTTGGTCGGGGCTTTCGAGGGAAATCTGCATCGGTCGATGCTATCCGGGCCGTCGATCAATCGACGGGTCGGGCGGACCTGAGCCGTCGGTCGGTCGCACGCTCCAGTGCGTCCTTCAAGAGTGCCATCTTGCGGGTATTGCAAGGTTCACAGTCGTAGAAGCTCTCTGTGCCAGCGATGGGATCGAGTTTTGCAGTCGACTCGAAGACATTGATTCGCCCCGTAGGTTCGATCCCGACAACGATGGTCTTGCCATTCTTGAACGTGACGGACGCACCACCTGAGCAACCCGTTCTCTGCGCGTCCTCGCTGAAATAGGATTTCTTCGAGACCTTGCGCATGTGCCGCAGGGCATAGCGCACGTCGTCCTCGGTCAGCACGACATCGGCGCAATCCAGGAAGTTCTTGTTCTCCCAGGCAGACCCGCTGGAGGGGTCGACGATGTCGATCTGCTTGATGGAATCGACCGGGTATCGCTTGTCGGCCGCATGAGCGGGGACGATGACCGCTGCGGCAGCCAGCGCTACCCGAAGGATGCCGGCTCTGCTCATGGCATGGACGGGAAGATTCCAGATTCGCTCCGTGCTTTCATCGGATCTCCTCGCGTGGTTGTTCGTCTGTTCAGCTCTTGCGTTGTGGCAGTGGCTTGGCTGCCTCGGCACGACCTCCCGGCGCATGCTATCGCAGGGAATTCGGAGCCAAGCCCGAAGTGCTCGGTGCTCTCGCGCAAAGCCCACCCGCGCACAAGGTTCCCTCCTTCGCCCAACAATGCCCTTCAACGGCAGGCCGGTCGGCCTGCCGATTTCTTGAATCCGCACGCGCGAAGGAGTAGCACTTTGGAATACCGTCATCTGGGCAAATCGGGCCTCAAGGTCCCCGTGCTGAGCTTCGGCACGGGCACCTTCGGCGGCAAGGGCGAGTTCTTCAGCGCATGGGGCAGCACCGACGTGGCCGAGGCTCGCAAGCTCATCGACATCTGCCTCGACGCGGGCGTCAACATGTTCGACAGCGCCGACATCTATTCGGCCGGCGCGGCCGAGTCGGTACTGGGCGAAGCCATCAAGGGCCGGGCGCGCGACCAGTTGCTGATCTCCACCAAGGCCACCTTTCGCAGCGGCAAGGGCGAGAACGAAGTGGGGTCGTCGCGCCATCACCTGGTGGCGGCGGTCGATGCGGCGCTCAAGCGCCTGGGCACGGACTACATCGACCTGTTCCAGCTGCACGGCTTCGATGCGAGCACGCCGGTGGAAGAAACGCTGTCCACGCTCGACGACCTCGTGCGCGCGGGCAAGCTGCGCTACATCGGCGTGTCGAACTTCTCGGGCTGGCACCTGATGAAGTCGCTGGCGGTGTCGCAGCGCTACGGCTATGCGCGCTACGTGGCGCACCAGGCCTATTACTCGCTGGTGGGGCGCGACTACGAATGGGAGCTGATGCCGCTCGCGCAGGACCAGGGCGTGGGCGCCGTGGTGTGGAGCCCGCTGGGCTGGGGCCGCCTCACGGGCAAGATCCGCCGCGGCCAGCCGCTGCCGGCCAACAGCCGCCTGCACGTGACGGCCGACATGGGCCCGCCGGTGCCCGACGAGCTGCTGTACCGCGTGGTCGAGGCGTTGGAAAAAGTGGGCGCCGAAGTCGGCAAGACGGTGCCGCAGGTCGCGCTGAACTGGCTGCTGCAACGCCCGACGGTGTCGAGCGTGGTGGTGGGCGCGCGCGACGAGGCGCAGCTGCGGCAGAACCTGGGCGCGGTGGGCTGGAACCTCACGCCCGCGCAGGTCGCCGAGCTCGACGCGGCCAGCGCCACGACGCGCGCCTACCCCTACTGGCACCAGCAGGGCTTTCTGGAGCGCAACCCGAATCCGGTCTAAGCCGGCGTGAGCCCCAGCACCCAGCGCTTGAAGTCTTCCAGCGCCCCGGAGGCCGGCCGGCCTTCGGGGTAGGCGAAGTAGTAGCCCTGGCGCACGTCGAGGTGCCGGTCGACCGGAATCACGAGCTCGCCGGTGCGCAGTTCCTGCGCGATCAGGATGCGCGGGGCCAGGCCCACGCCCATGCCGGCCGCCGTGGCCGCCACCACCATGGTGAAGAGCTCGTAGCGCGGTCCGCGCGAGGCGTGCACCGTGTACTCCCAGCCCTGCTGCGCATACCAGTCGCGCCACGCATGCGCGCGCGTGCTCAGGTGCACGTGGCGGCAGCGCGCGAAGCTCGCTTCGTCCCACGGGCCGTGCGCGTCGCGAAACGCCGGGCTGCAGATGGGCACCATCTCGCCTTCGGAAAAGATCAAGCCGCCGCGCGTGTTGGGCCAGAACTGGTCGCCGAAGTAGATGGCCGCGTCGTAGGCGTTCTCCTGGAACGAGAAGGGCTGCGAGCGCGCCGACAGGTTGACGGTGATGTTCGGATGCAGCCGGCTGAACTCCGGCAGCCGCGGTATCAGCCATTGCGTGGCAAAGGTCGGCACCACGGCCAGTTCGAGCACAAAGCCCATCTCATGCCCGGCGCTGATCTCCAGCGTGTCGCGGCGGATCTGGTCGAGGTGGTGGCGAATGCGCGCCGCGTACTCGCGGCCCACGTCGGTGAGCGTGAGGCGCTTGCGCACGCGCGAGAACAGCGGCACGCCCAGCCGCTGCTCGAGCGCGGCCACCTGCCGGCCGACGGCGCTCTGCGTCAGCGCCAGCTCGCTCGCCGCGCGAGTGAAGCTCCCCAGCCGCGCCGAGGCCTCGAAGGCCTGCAGCGCGCCGAGGTTGGGAATGTCTTTTCTCATCGGCGCTATTCTGCAAGCTGCGTGCGGGCGGATGCACGACAAGAAAGGCAATTCATGCGTCGTGTGGTGATCATCGGGGGCGGGGCCATCGGTTCGGCCATCGCGTATTTCCTGACCCGCGACCCGGAGGAAGAGCCCTTCGAGGTCACGGTGGTCGAGCGCGACTTCTCTTACCGGCAGGCGTCGTCGGCACTGTCGGCCAGCTCGATCCGCCAGCAGTTTTCCACCGCCATCAACATCGAGATGTCGCTCTACGGCATCGGCTTTTTCCGCACGCTGGGCGAGACGCTGCGCGTGGGAAGCGACGTGCCCGACATCGGGCTGGTCGAGCCCGGCTATCTCTACCTGGCCTCGCCGGCGGGCGAGCAGGTGCTGCGCGAGAACCATGCGATGCAGAAGGCGCACGCGGTCGACGTGGCGCTGATGGCACCCGATGAACTGAAGGCGCGCTTTCCATGGATATCCACCGAAGGCGTGGCGCTTGCCTCGCTGGGGCTGTCGGGCGAGGGCTGGTACGACGGCTACAGGCTGCTGCAGGCCTTTCGCAAGAAAGCGGCGTCGCAGGGCGCGCACTACGTGCAGGCGCATGCGACCGGCTTGCGCCGCAATACTCGCAACGTGACGGGTGTTCAGCTCGACGATGGTCAGGTCCTGGATGCAGACGTTGTCGTCAACGCCGCGGGCGCCTGGGCCGCGAAGGTGGCGGAATGGGCCGCCATCGACCTGCCGGTGCGCGGCCGCCGCCGCAGCGTGTTCAGCTTCTCGTGCCCCGACACGCTGCCCGGCTGCCCGCTGGTGATCGACACCTCCGGCATCTGGCTGCGGCCCGAGGGCCGCCAGTTCATCTGCGGCTTCGCGCCGCCCGCAGACCAGGACCCGGACGACATGCCGCTCGACGTGGAATACGAAGCCTTCGAGCGCCTGATCTGGCCGTCGTTGGCCGAGCGCGTGCCGGCCTTCGAGGCCGTCCGCATGACGGGGGCGTGGGCCGGCTACTACGAGATGAACGTGTTCGACCACAACGCCATCCTCGGCCTGCACCCAAACTGCGACAACCTCTACTTTGCGAACGGCTTCTCGGGCCATGGCCTGCAGCAGTGCCCGGCGGCGGGGCGCGGCATTGCGGAGCTGATCCGCTACGGCGCCTACCGCAGCCTCGACCTGTCGCCGGTGTCTTTCACGCGCATCCTGGAGAACCGGCCGCTGCTCGAGAAGAACGTGATCTGACAGCGCCGGCGACGCGCCCGGTGGCTAAGGCGAGTTCTCGTCTCCATGGAAGATCTTGGTCCGGAACAGCCCGAACACGGCGAACGCCGATTCCGGCTTGCCGTTGCGCGCAAAGGTGTAGCCGGTAGGGCAAAGCCACCGGTCCGGCTTGCGCGCCGCGAACTCCGCCGGGCTCAGCCGCTTGCGCAGTTCGCGCTTGAGGTACAGGGAGCTGTCGCATTCGATGGCGGCCGATCCGCCTGCATAAGTGACGAGCGGCGAGAGCACGAGCGCCGCGATCGCCGAGAGCACGCGCTGCCCGCCCGCGCGGCGCGCCAAGGCGTAGATGCACGCGCCGATGCCGAGCACGACGCAAGCCGGAACGAGAAGGATCGACCACATGCGCCGACGATACGGCACGCCGGTTCGCCCCCGGGGCATTGGCTAGGCGGTGCGTGGGAGAGGGCGTACGATCTTCGCCAGAGAGGCGCACCCAACCATGACCGCACAGACACTCATCGATACCGCCCGCGCGCTGGTCGCCGGGGACAAGGGCCTGCTCGCCATGGACGAGAGCAACGCCACCTGCAACAAGCGCTTCGCGGTGCTGGGCATCCCGCAGACCGAGGCGGCGCGGCGCGACTGGCGCGAGCTGATCGTCACGGCACCGGGCCTGGCCGACAGCATCAGCGGCGCGATCCTGTTCGACGAAACGATCCGCCAGAAGACCAACGCGGGCGCGCCGTTTGCCAAGGCGCTGGCCGGCGTGGGGATCATTCCGGGCATCAAGGTCGACACCGGTGCGAAGCCGCTGGCCGGCCACCCGGGCGAGACCGTCACCGAAGGCCTCGACGGCCTGCGCGAGCGCCTCGCCGAATACGCCGGCATGGGCGCGCGCTTTGCCAAGTGGCGCGGCGTGATCGCCATCGACAAGGGCCTGCCGACCCGCGCCTGCATCCGCGTCAACGCGCATGCGCTCGCACGCTACGCCGCGCTGTGCCAGGAGGCCGGCATCGTGCCCATCGTCGAGCCCGAGGTGCTGATGGACGGCGACCATTCGCTCGCGCGCTGCGCCGAAGTCACCGAAGAAGTGCTGCACCGGACCTTCGCCGAGCTGCGCGCGCAGGGCGTGCTGCTCGAAGGCATGCTGCTGAAGCCGAACATGGTGCTGCCGGGGCAGAAGGCCGCCACGCAGGATTCGGTCGAGGCGGTGGCCGAGGCCACGGTCGGCTGCCTGCTGCGCACCGTGCCTGCCGCCGTGCCCGGCGTGGCGTTTCTCTCCGGCGGCCAGGCGGCGCACCTGGCGTCGGCCCGCCTGAACGAAATGAACGTCCGGTTCAAGTCGCGCATGCCGTGGGCCTTGACCTTCTCGTTCTCCCGCGCGGTGCAGCAGCCCGCGCTCGATGCATGGAAGGGCGACGGTGCCAACGTGGCGGTCGCCCAGCAGGCGCTGGTGCTTCGCACCCGCTCCAACCAGGCCGCGCGCCGCGGCAACTACAAGGAAGAGGCATAGACACGCGCATGACGACCCCCCAGGACCTGTACCGCCAGAAGCTGGCATCTCCCGCCGATGCCGTGCGCCAGGTGCACAACGGCGACATGATCGTCGTGCCTACCGGCGTCGGCGAGCCGCCCACGCTGCTCACCGCGCTGTCGGAGCAGCGCCGCGATTTCCGCGACGTGAAGGTCGCGCAGATCCTGGCGATGCGCAAGTACGCCTACATCGACCCTGAGACGCTCGAGCATGTGCGCCACGTCGCGTTGTTCTTCGGCGGTGCCACGCGCGCGGGCGGGCAGGAGGGCTGGATCGACTTTTTGCCCAACTACTTTTCCGAGATCCCGGCGCAGATCGAGCGCGGGCAGATCCCGGCCGAGGTGGTGTTCAGCATGGCCTCGCCGATGGACGCGCACGGCTACTTCGCCGTGAGCCTGGGCGCCGACTACACCATGGCCGCCATCGCCAAGGCGCGCGCCGTGGTGCTCGAGGTGAACCCGAACGTGCCCTTCGCCTACGGCGCCTGCCATGTGCACATCTCGCAGGTGGCCGCGCTGGTCGAGAGCGACGCGCCAGTCATGGAGGTCGGCCTGCCGAAGATCGGCCCCGTGCAGCAAGCCATCGGCAAGCATGTGGCCGAGCTGATCGACGACGGCTCGACGCTGCAGATCGGCTATGGCGGCATTCCCGACGCGGTGGTCATGCAGCTCACGGGCAAGCAGGACCTGGGCATCCACACCGAGATGATCGGCGACGGCATCCTCACGCTGGTGGAGAGCGGCGCGGTCACCAACCGGCGCAAGAACTACCTGCCGGGCAAGTCGGTCGCCACCTTCGCGCTGGGGTCGAACAAGCTCTACCGCTTCATGGACCGCAACCCGGCGCTGGAGATGCACCCGGTCAACTTCACCAACGACCCGGCGCTGGCGGGGCTGAACGACAACCTCGTGGCCATCAACGCGACGATGCAGATCGACCTGCTGGGCCAGTGCGGCTCGGAGAGCCTGGGCCATGCGCCGTATTCGGGCACGGGCGGGCAATCGGACTTCGTGCGCGCGGCCAACCGTTCGCGCGGCGGCAAGGCCTTCATCGTGCTGCCTTCCACGGCCAAGGGCGACACCATCTCGCGCATCGTGCCCTCGCTGTCGCCCGGCACGCACCTGAGCACGAGCAAGAACGACATCAACTACGTGGTGACCGAGTACGGCGTCGCGCAGTTGCGCGGCAAGTCGGCCAAGCAGCGCGCGCGCGAGCTGATCGGCATCGCGCACCCGGATTTCCGGGCGGAGCTGGCGGAGCAGGCGAAGCGGGCGAAGTTGCTGTAGGCCTGCTGCGTCAACCGGTGGATCAACCCGCCTTGGCCGCCTTCACCAGCGAGGGCGTCGCCTTGTAGGCCTCAGGGAACAGCTTCTTCAGGTCGTCGATCTTCGGCATGTCGTTGATCGCGATGTAGGGCTGGCTCGGATGCAGCGTCAGGTAGTCCTGGTGGTAGTCCTCGGCCGCGAAGAAGGGCTTGGACATCTCGACCGTGGTGGCCAGCGGCTTGCCGAAGGTCTTGGCCTGGTTCAGTTGTGCGATGTAGGCGGTGGCGATGCGCGCCTGCTCGGCGTTCTCGGCGAACACGGTGGAGCGGTACTGCGTGCCGCTGTCGGGGCCCTGGCGGTTCAGTTCGGTTGGGTCATGCGCGACCGAGAAATAGATCTGCAGCAGCTTGCCGTAGCTGACCTGCTGCGGGTCGTAGGTGATACGCACCGACTCGGCATGGCCGGTGCGGCCCGAACCCACCTCGTCGTAGCGCGCCGTCCTGGCGTCGCCGCCGGCATAGCCCGACACGGCATTGCTCACGCCCTTGACGCGCTGGAACACGCCCTGCACGCCCCAGAAGCAGCCGCCGGCGAACACGGCGGTTTCGGTCTTGGCGGTGGGCGCCACCAGGTCGGCCGTGGGCGCAGGCACGCGGCGGGCGGTTTCGGCAAACGACGGCACCGCATGCCACACCAGGGCGGCGGCAGCCAGCGTGCTGGCAGTGAGTGCGAGGGATTTCATGGGGTTTCCTTGAGGCAGACGGTTCGGCAGGTGGCGGAGCTCGGAAGGGTGGCAAGACATTGACGCCGAATCCGCCGGGCGTCAATGGCAATTGCCGTGGTGCTTGTTGCCTGGCTTACTTCTTCATTTCGTCCTTGCCCATGCTGTCCTTCTTCATGGCGTCCTTGGACATGGAGTCCTTCGCCATCGAGTCCTTGGCCATGGAGTCCTTCTTCATGCCGTCCTTGGACATGGAGTCCTTGGCCATCGAATCCTTGGCCATGGAGTCTTTCTTCATGCCGTCCTTGGACATGGAGTCCTTGGCCATGCTGTCCTTGGACATCGAGTCCTTGGCCATTTCGTCCGCGGCGAAGGCCGAGGCGCCGGCAAAGGCCATGCAGGTAGCGAGCAGGGTGGCGGTGAGCTTGTTCATTTGAATTCCTTGGGTGTGTTTGGATTTCGTTTCAAAGATCGGCCTGGTTACAGTGAACCTGAACTCGGCCTCGCGCTTTCTTCGGCAGTCGAGTGGCTTCACCGGCCCCTCAGCTCCCTCCGAACCAGTTGTAGCCCTGGTCTTCCCAGTAGCCACCGGAATAGGTGTTGGTGACGAACATCGCCTTGATGTGCTTCGGGTTCTTGTAGCCAAGCTTGGTCGGCATGCGCAGCTTCATCGGGAAGCCGTACTTGGGCGGCAGCGGCTGGCCGTCGTAGCTGAGGGTGAGCAGCGTCTGCGGGTGCAGCGCGGTGGGCATGTCGATGCTGGTGTAGTAGTCGTCCGCGCACTTGAAGCCGACGTACTTGGCCGTGGTGTCCGCGCCGATGTGGCGCAGGAAGTCGGCAAAGCGCACGCCGCCCCACTTGCCGATGGCGCTCCAGCCTTCCACGCAGATGTGCCGCGTGATCTGGTCGTGCTGCGGCATGGCGCGCAGCTCGGCCAGCGTCCAGGCGTGCCTGTCGGCGACCATGCCGGTCACTTCGAGCTTGTAGCTGGCCTCGTCGACCTCGCGCACCTCGTTCTCGCCGTAGTAGGCGTTGAAGGGGAAGGGGCGGGTGATCTCGGCCTCGGTGTAGGTCGGCGCCAGCTGCGTGGGGCTGAAGATCAGGCCCTGCACCTTGTCGTTGAAGCGCGAGATTTTGGTGAGCGCGGCTTCCACCTGCGTGTTGTCGCTGATGCTGCAGCCCGTGAGCAGCGACAGGCCGCCGAGCGTGAGCGAGCGCTGCATGAAGGCGCGGCGCGAAGGCTGGTCGAGCTTCTTCGCGATCAGCGTGCGGGCTTCGTGCAGCACGGCGTCGCCGTCGATGCCGGTGACGCGGGCGAGGGTGGGGGCTTTGAAGATCTTCATGATTGCTGGGTCACTTGCCTGGGTTCGCTGGCTTGCCTGATGCACGGCCGCGGAGCATGGTGAGGAGCGTGCGGGGCACCAGCGCCACCATCACGAGGTGCACGGCGACGAAGGCGACGATGGCCGCCATCGCGAAGAAGTGGATGCGGCGCGCGAACTCGTAGCCGCCCAGCAGGTCGCGCAGCACGGCGAACTGCACCGACTTCCACAGCACCAGGCCCGACAGCACGATGACGATCAGGTCGAGCATCACGAACAGGTAGGCCAGCTTCTGCACGCTGTTGTAGTGGCGCGGGTCGGCATGCGAGAGCTTGCCCTTGAGCGCGGCCAGCAGGTCGTGCCAGATGCCCGCCGGCGTCACCGGGAAGAACTTGTGCGCCAGCCGGCCGCTGGCAATGTTCATGGCCAGGTACACGAAGCCGTTGAACACCAGCAGCCACATGGCCGCAAAGTGCCACTGCAGCGCGCCGCCGAGCCAGCCGCCGAGCGTGATGACCGTCGGAATGGTGAACGGGAAGAACGGCGAGGCGTCGTAGATGCGCCAGCCGCTCGTGACCAGCACCAGCACGGCCAGCGCATTGAGCCAATGCGTGATGCGCATCCACAGCGGGTGGATGGGCCGGGGGTCGGGTGCCGAGGCCGGGGCTTCCGAGGCTTCGGGCGCTTCCAGCGGGGCGATGGCGGTGCTGTTCATGGGCCGGATTGTTGGGCGTACCCCATGGCCGATTCATCACGCAAAGTTCAATTAATCGTGATAACTCCCCGGGCCGGATCGCGGGAGAATGGCGCCCCATGGACATTGCCAAGCGCGTGCTGATCGTCGAGGACGACGCCCACATTGCCGAACTTCTGCGCATGCACCTGCGCGACGAGGGCTACGCGGTCGAGCACGCCGCCGACGGCCACGCCGGCCTGCGCGAGCTGGAGCGCGGCAACTGGGACGCGCTGGTGCTCGACCTGATGCTGCCCGGCATCGACGGCCTGGAGATCTGCCGGCGCGCCCGCGCCATGACGCGCTACACGCCGATCATCATCATCAGCGCCCGCTCGAGCGAGGTGCACCGCATCCTGGGCCTGGAGCTGGGCGCCGACGACTACCTGGCCAAGCCCTTCTCGGTGCTGGAGCTGGTGGCGCGCGTGAAGGCGCTGCTGCGGCGCACCGACGCGCTGGCGCGCAATGCGCGCATGGAGTCGGGCAGCCTGACGCTGGGCAACCTGGACATCGAGCCGCTGGCGCGCGAGGTGCGCGTGGACGGCAAGCTCATCGAGCTCACGCCGCGCGAGTTCGACCTGCTGTACTTCTTTGCGCGCAACCCCGGCAAGGTGTTCTCGCGGCTCGACCTGCTCAACCAGGTCTGGGGCTACCAGCACGACGGCTACGAGCACACGGTGAACACGCACATCAACCGGCTGCGCACCAAGGTCGAGGCCGACCCGGCCGAGCCGCGGCGCATCCTCACTGTGTGGGGGCGCGGGTACAAGCTGTCGGCCACCGCCACGGGGGAGGACGCATCGTGATGGCCTGGGCCACGCTGTCGCGGCGGCTGTCGGCCGTGTTCGCAGTGCTGCTGCTGGTGTGCTGCGGCGCCTCGGTGTGGCTGCAGGTGCGCTCCAACGGCATGCACGAGCAGGAGGTGATCCAGCGGCTGTCGGGCGGGCTGGCGGCGCACATCGCCGAGAACGCCGAACTCATGAAGCCGGGCGGCCTGAACCAGGACGCCGTGAAGGACCTGTTCGACAAGCTCATGGCCGTCAACCCCAGCGTGGAGGTCTACCTGCTGGGGCTGGACGGCCGCATCGAGGCGCAGGCCGCGCCGCCGGGGCACCTGAAGCGCGACAGGGTCGCGCTGGAGCCGATTCGCCGGCTGTTGTCGGGCGGCGCGCTGCCCATCGCGGGCGACGACCCGCGCAGCGCGGGCGGCTCCAAGGTGTTCAGCGCCGCGCCGTTGCGCATGGGCGGTCGCGATGCGGGCTACGTGTACGTGGTGCTGCAGGGCGAAGACCACGACGCGCTGGTCGCCAACGTGGCGGCCGACAACGTGCTGCGCACCACGCTGTGGTCGATGGGGCTGGTGGCGCTGCTGGGGCTGCTGGCGGGGCTGGCGGCCTTTCGCCTCATCACGCGGCCGCTGCGCGAGCTCACCGCGGCGGTGAAGCGCTTCGAGACCGACGGCATCGCCTCGCTCGAAAGCGAAGCGCCCACGCTGGCGCGGCTCTCGCAGGGCGGCGACGAGATCGCGCAGCTCGGCCAGGCCTTCACGCAGATGACGCGGCGCATCGCCGAGCAATGGCGCGAGCTCACGCTGCAGGACCAGCAGCGCCGCGAGCTGTTCGCCAACATCTCGCACGACCTGCGCACGCCGCTCACCTCGCTGCACGGCTACCTGGAGACGCTGCTGCTCAAGGCCGGCACGCTCGACGAGGCCGAGCGCCGGCGCTACCTGGAAATTGCGCTGGGCCAGAGCCGCAAGGTCGGCCGGCTCGCGCAGGAGGTGTTCGAGCTGGCGCGGCTCGAATACGGCGTGGTCAAGCCCGAGAAGGAGAACTTCGCGCTGGCCGACCTCGTGCAGGACGTGTTCCAGAAGTTCGAGCTGGCGGCCGAGGCGCGCCACCAGCGCCTGAGGCCCGACATCGCACCGGGCCTGCCGGTGGTGTCGGCCGACCTCGGCATGATCGAGCGCGTGCTGACCAACCTGCTGGACAACGCGATCCGCCACACGCCCCAGGGCGGCGAGATCGTGGTGCAGCTGCGCGCCGAGAACGCGGGCGTGACGGTGCAGGTGAGCGACACCGGCCCCGGCATTCCGGGCGAGCTGCAGCCGGCGCTGTTCATGCGGCCGGTGTTCATGAGCGGCTCGCGCACCGACAGCGCGAGCAGCGGCGGGTTGGGGCTGGTGATCGTGAAGCGCATCCTGCAGCTGCACGGCAGCGACATCCGGCTGGTGCAGCAGCCGGACAAGGGGGCGGTGTTCCGCTTCCAGCTGGGCGGCGTGACGGCCTGAAGCGGCGAGGGCGCCGGGCCGGTGGCCCCGGTCCAGCGAGTCAGACTGGCGGCCCCGATCCGGTGAGTCAGGCCGGTGGCCCGACGTGCCGGTTCAACCGCTCGAGCAGCCCCTTCAGGTCGAAGCCCCGGGCTGCCACCGACTTCGGCACGACGTGGAAGAGCCGCGGCATCGGGTAGAGCAGCACGAAGCGGTCGTCGTGGCGCCACTTGAGCACGTTCTGCCAGACGATCGTGTGGTCGGAGTGGGGCACCGTGAGGCGCAGGCCGTGGTCCAGCAGCTCGGCGTTGAACTCTTCATGGATCGCCTTGTACTTGCGGTAGTGGCGCCGCGCCATGAGCGGCAGCACGATGAAGCGCGTGGCCAGCAGCACGCCGCCGCCGCCGACCAGCCCGCCGACGGATGCGGCCTCCACCAGCGACGGGCCGAATGCCGCGCCCAGCACCAGCAGCAGGCCGATCCCGACCGTCAGCGCGAGCCGCGCGGGGGTGAGCCTGGCATGGAGCTTCATGGCGGCCAGGTAGTCGTCTTCGGAGATGCGGAACGTCGCGGTCATCGGGGCTTCCATGGTTTGCGTGCGTGCGGCGGTCGATGCTACAAGAGCGGCGCGACAGCATCGCCCATCACCGTCCAGCACATCGCCGCAAGGAGACAAGCCACATGCCCGCCTTCGATACCGTCCTGATCGACAAGGACCCGCGGCACCCGCGCATTGCGCGCCTCGTGCTCAACCGGCCCGACAAGCTCAACGCCATCGGCGAGACCACGCCGGCCGAGATCCGCAAGGCGGTGGAGTGGGCCGAAGCCGACGACGAGGTGCACGTGATCGTGGTCGAGGGCGCAGGGCGCGCCTTCTGCGCCGGCTACGACCTGGGCGACTACGCCGAGGGCCATGGCCGTGAAGGCAAGGGCGACCACCCCTGCCGGCAAGAGAAGACGCCCTGGGACCCGATGCTCGACTACGCCGCCATGAAGCGCAACACCGACGACTTCATGGCCCTGTGGCGCTGCCACAAGCCCACCATCGCCAAGGTGCACGGCTACGCGGTGGCCGGCGGCAGCGACATCGCGCTGTGCTGCGACCTGCTGGCCATGGCCGACGACGCGCGCATCGGCTACATGCCCACGCGCGTGTGGGGCTGCCCGACCACCGCCATGTGGACCTACCGGCTGGGCGCGCTGCGCGCCAAGCAGCTCATGTTCACGGGCGACACCATCGACGGCACGCAGGCCGCCGAATGGGGGCTGGCGAATTTCTCGGTGCCCGCCGAGCAGCTCGACGACGCCACGCTGAAGCTCGCGCAACGCATCGCGGGCGTGCCGCGCTCGCACCTGATGATGCACAAGCTGGTGGTCAACCAGGTGTGGCATTCGATGGGGCTGGAGCAGAGCCAGATGTTCGCCACCGTGTTCGACGGCGTGACGCGCCACAACCCCGAGGGGATGTGGTTCCGCCGGCAGGCGGAGGTCGAAGGCTTCAAGAGCGCTGTCGCATGGCGCGACAGCGGCCGCAACATTCCGCAGGGCGACGAGGCGAGGGCGCTCGTCGCGGAACTGGAGGCCAGGCTGGCGGCGGCGCGGGCGGCGGTGCCGCCCGCGGGCTGATCGCCTGGCTCAGATGGGCGTCAGATGGGCGCGCAAGGGCTCAATGCCGCCCCGACCGGCCGCGTGGCCTTGCTGGTGTTGCTTTCATCCAGCGTGCCGAGCGGGCGTGTGAACGTGCAGCCGTAGTCGGGGTCCTTCACCGTGGCCGGCGTGATCACGTCGTCGCCCGCCGGTTTCGCGGCGCTGTCGTGCTCCCACGCGACCATGTCGTCGAAGGCCTCTTCCTGCTCCTTGATGGTGAAGTCGCAGTGCGTGATGCCACGAATGGCGCGCTGCACCAGCCAGCCGCCGTTGCCCTTGGCCGCCGCGCGCTTGTTGTAGATCTGTTCCATGCTGAACGGCACGTACAGGTCGCCGAGCGTGTGCAGCGTGACCACCGGAATCTTGAATTCGCCGTTGACCTTGGGAATCCAGCGCAGGCCGTCGGTGCGCAGGCGGTTCGCGTCGACCGCGGCCGTGAGCTTCTGCGCATCGGCGTTGAGCGTGTCGGAGCGCGGGATGTCGCCGCTGATCTTGTAGGCGAAGCGGTTGGTGTCCAGCGTGCTCTTGTTGAGGATGCCGTTGACCGTGCCGTCGCTGCCGAACACGCCCCACACGGCGGCAAAGGAACCGCCGCTCTTGAAGCCCAGCGGGAACATCGGGCGCTCGCCGCCGGTGAGGTTCTCGATCACCGAGGCGTACCGGGCGCCGATGACCGTGGTGTCGATGTTCGGAACCGGCGAGGTCGTGAAGTCGTTGAAGAGCACGCCGCCCACCTGCGCGGCGATGTCCACCCACTTCGGCGTCGGGTAGCTGGCCTGCCCGGCCAGGGCCTGCGCGGCCACCTGCGCGCCAGCGAAGTAGTCGAACAGCTCGGTGTCGCCCACCACGCCGCACATCGGCACCGCGCCGTTGTACTTGACCTTGTGGTTGGCGGTGGCGTAGGTCTCGTCCTCGATGGCCGCCGCCGTGATGTGGCCGCCCATCGAATGGCCGGTGATGAAGATCTTCGAAGGCACGGCCACATCGCGGCCGTTGGCCTTGGCGATGGCGTTGAACTGCAGGGCCAGCGCGTTGGTGTCTTCCACGCCCGCGCGCACGTCGTAGAAGTTCTTGCTGTAGCTCGAAGCGGCCCAGGCATAGCCCAGCTGGATGAAGTGGCGGCGGATCGACGGGTCGCTCACCTCCAGCTTGTTGCCTTCGCCCGCATAGCCGTGGGCGTACATCACCAGCTTGCCGTTCCAGTTCTGCGGCACCTCGATGTGGTACTGCGCGCCGCCCAGCATGCCGGCCCAGCGGCTGGTGGTGCTGTTGTCGACGGTGTCGCTCGCGTCGGCGGCCAGCGCGGCGAAGGTGGTGGCCGTGGGGTCGGCCGGCGCGAACGAGTTGCGGCTGTCCTGCAGGCGGGTTTCTTCCGCGACGGGGCCGGGCGGCGGGGCGACGGCCGGCGGCGGGGCGGGGGGTGCGGGTGGCACCTCGGCCACCGGCGTGAACGAGAAGCCGCTGTTGCCGCCACCGCCGCCGCCGCCGCAGGATGCGACGACGAGGCTGGCTGCCAGGGCAATGAGTGTCAGGCGCGCTGAATGCATGTGTCTCTCTCCGTTCTTGTGGGTCTTGGGAAGAAAAACCGGCGCAGCACTGCACCCCCGGTCATACAGAACGACCGTGCTATTTCACCGAGCCGGCGGCGCAGCGTAGGGGTGTTGCGAAATGTGTAGCTGCGGGGTTACCCGCAGCGGCTATCGCCTGCGCGACAGCAGGCACCGGCACGCGGCATCGCTGCCGCCAGCGCGCCGCAGCAGGCGCCAGCGGGTCAGTCCTTGCGGCGCGTGACCACCACCGACGCCTCCAGGCCTTCGTAGGCCTCCGCGTCGCCGTACCAGCTGCCCGAGATGGGCGCTGCCTGCGCCGGGTCGCGCGTGACGCCCACGCGGATGAGCTGGCCGCTGCCCATCAGGTTGTTGGTCGGGTCGAAGGCGAGCCAGCCCACGCCAGGCAGGTAGGCCTGCAGCCAGGCGTGCGTGGTGCCGGCGCCGGTCATCGACTCGCCCTGCGCCGGCGCGGCGATGTCGAGCGCCGCGTCGTAGATGTAGCCCGAGACGAAGCGCGTCGCGATGCCCAGGCGGCGCGTGGCTTCCATCATCAGCAGCGCGTAGTCGCGGCAGCTGCCGCTGCCGAGCGTGAGCGTCTGCAGCGGCGTCTGCGTGCCTTCCTCGTCACGCGCCTTGTACTCCAGGCTCTGGCCGATGTGCGCGTTCATGCGCGTGAGCACCTCGCGCGTGCTGTTGGGCTTGTCGGCGTGCAGGAACTGGTGGGCCCAGCGGATCAGCGTGCCCTGGCTGTCGTCGTCGTGGTGCGGGCGCAGGTAGTGCTCCAGGTCCAGGCGCTCTTGCAGCGTGTAGGCGAAGGGCAGGAACTCGGCGGCCGGGTCGAGCGCGAGCTGGTCCTGCTGCGCCGGCACGTGCTCGATGGTGAACGAGCAGACGATGCGCAGCTCGGTCGCCTCGCCCATGGGCTGCACCAGCGCCACGGAGTTGGAGTGCGGGTCTTGGATCAGGCGGGTGAAGGCCTGCGGGCTCACCTGCAGGTCGGTGGCGAGCACGCGCAGGTCGTGGCTGTCGCGCGGACGGAACATCACGCGGTGCAAGCCGAAGGTGACCGGCTTGTTGTAGCGATAGACGGTGGTGTGCTTGATGTCGTACTGGGTGGCCATGCGCCGCATTTTGCGCGTCTAAGGCGACAGCCGGCTCGACCAGCTGCTCGGCGCCTTCGGGCAGGCCAGGCGAGCAGGACGCTGCCCTGGCTAGATGCGCTGCGTACCGAGCGCCTTGGCCAGCGTGGCTGGCAGCGGCAGCGGCTCCGCATGCCATTGCGCGGCCAGCAGTTCGGCGCACAGCGCGGCGAAGCTCAGGCCGCGCGAGCCCAGCGCGGTGCAGGCCCAGAGGCCGGCGGCTGGCGCGCCGATCGCGCCGATGGGGCCGAGGGGGCCGAGGGGGCCGATCGGCCCGACCAGCGGGCGCCGGTCGCCGGACGCGCAGCGCACGCCGACCCATGCGTGGACCTCGCCGCGTTCGAACGTGCCGGCCAGCGCGGCGGCTGCGGCCGGGTGCAGGCGGGCGAGCCGATCGCGGTTCGCCAGGCTGTCCGCTTCGGTGGGCTCGAGCGTGGTGCTGTCGCGGTCGAAGGTGGCGCCTGCCAGCCAGATCGGCGGGCCGTGCGGCACGGGCACCTGCGCGACGAGGTGGCCGTCGCCGTTGATCGGCGTGGTGGGAAGGGTGGTCAGGGTGGGCAAGGCCGTGTGGTCAGGCACAGGCCCCCAGGCGACCTGGCCGCGCACGGGCTGCAAGGGCAGCGCGGGTGCGAAGCGGCCCGATTCGAATCCGGCGCAGACGACCACGCGGTCGGCATCGGCCAGCCATTCACCCTCTGCGTCGAACAGCTGCCAGCCGCCCGCATGAGGCTCGAGGCGCGCCACATGGCAGCCGCCGCGAAACTCGACGCCGGGTTGCCGCAGCCACGCGGCGATCAGCTGGTGCGGCTTCACCCAGGCCGCGCGCGCATGCCAGAGCGCGGGCGTGTCGCCGGGCAGGCCGACGGCCGCCAACTGCTCGGCATTCGCAGGCCACGACTCATTCGGCCCGTCGACGCTCCAGCCGGCAGGCACGCGCGTGTCGCCGTCGGGCCGGCGCTCGAGCACGCCGCTGGCGCGCCAGTCGCGGCCTTCTTCCAGCAGCCGCACCAGCTCGCTCCACGTCGCGCGGATGCCGGCGCGCGTGAGCCGCGACAGCAATGCATCGTCGGGCGACACGTGCGGCGCGAGCATGCCCACGGGCAGCCCGGAGGCGCCAGCGGCTGGCCGGTCGGCCGCGTCGAGCACCGTCACTTGCCAGCCGCGCCGCGCGAGGCTGGCCGCCACGGCCGCGCCCGCCAGCCCGGCACCGATGACCGCGCAGCGGCCCGGCGTGTCGATGCGCTCGGGGGCGGGCCCGCGGCGCCGCACCGTCCAGGCGGGCGCGAACACGCCGCGCAGGCCGTCGTCGCGTTCCTCGAGCATGAAACCGCACTGCCGGAGCGCGTCGCGCACCGGCTGCGCCGTGTTCCAGCTGGCAATGGCCGTGCCTTGCCGCGCAAAACGGGACACGGCCTTGAGTGCGTCAGGCGACCACAGGGCCGGGTCTTCCCGCGGGCCGAAGTCGTCCAGAAAGAGGCTGTCCGCCTCGAAGCGCTGCGCGCGCAGCATCGCCTGCGCATCGCCGATGCACAGGGTGAGCAGCACGCGCCCGTCGTCGAACGCGAGCCGGTGAAAGCCGGGCAGCAGCCCGTGCCATTGCGCGGCCAGCTTTCCGGCGAGGGACGCCAGGCCGGGTTGGCCGGGTGGGCCGGGGTGGGCCTGTGCCGCGCGCAGCAGCTCCTCAGCCGAGACCGGGCGCGCTTCGGTCGAGACGTAATGCAGCATGCGCGGCCGCTCGGGGTCCGAGCGCCACGCGTGCCACGCTGTCAGGAAATGAAGACCCAGGCCGAAGCCGGTTTCGAGAATCAGCCATTGCGGCTGTCCGGCCCACGCCTGGGGCAACCCGCGGCCGCTCAGGAACACATGGCGAGCTTGCGCCAGCTCGGCGGCCACGGCGGGGAGGGTGCTCAGGCGGCCGGGGGCGGCACGTAGCCCTGGGCGACGTCGGCGCCTTCGCCGAAGAAGTGCTTTTCCATCTGGCGCGCCAGGTACTGGCGGGCGCGCAGGTCGGCCAGGTTGAGGCGGTTTTCATTGACCAGCATGGTCTGTTGCTTGAGCCAGGCGGCCCAGGCTTCCTTGCTGACGTTTTCCCAGAGGCGTTTGCCCAGCTCGCCTGGGTAGGGCGGGAAGTCGAGCCCTTCGGCCTCTTTGCCGAGCTTGATGCACTGAACCATGCGTGCCATTTCGATTGCCTTTGAACGGGAAAAGTGGGGAAAGCGGTTGCTTAGTTGATTTAGCTATTTAGAACTGAGAACTTGGTCGTTCCAGTTTCTATATGTCGTATTGAGAATACGCAGCTTCATTGATATGCCTTTTTAGAGCAAGACACCATGAGCATTCGCCGCGACTTTATCAAGCTTTCCCTGGGTGCCGGCGTGGCCGGTGCATTTGCCCTGTCGGCATTGCCGGCGTTTGCCCAGGCCGCGGCGGCGGCCAAGGGCCCGGTGACGCTGCTGAACGTGTCCTATGACCCGACCCGCGAGCTGTACGTGGACTACAACCAGGCCTTCGCCAAGCACTGGAAGGCCAAGACCGGCCAGGACGTGTCGGTGAAGCAGTCGCACGGCGGCTCGGGCAAGCAGGCCCGCTCGATCATCGACGGCATCGACTCCGACGTGGCCACCCTGGCCCTGGGCGGCGACATCGACGCGCTGGTCACGCACGGCGGCCTGGTCAAGCCCGACTGGCAGAAGCGCCTGCCGCACAACTCCGCCCCCTACACCTCGACCATCGTGTTCCTGGTGAAGAAGGGCAACCCCAAGGGCCTGAAGGACTGGGACGACCTGGTCAAGCCCGGCGTGCAGGTGATCACGCCCAACCCCAAGACCTCGGGCGGCGCGCGCTGGAACTACCTGGCCGCGTGGGAGTTCGCCAAGCGCAAGTACGGTGGCGACGCCAAGGCCAAGGAATACATCGGCAACCTGTTCAAGAACGTGCCGGTGCTCGACACCGGCGCGCGCGGCGCGACCATCACCTTCGTGCAGCGCGGCGTGGGCGACGTGCTGCTGGCCTGGGAGAACGAAGCCTTCCTGGCGCTGAAGGAATTCGGCCCCGAGAAGTTCGAGATCGTGGTGCCGTCGATCTCCATCCTGGCCGAGCCCAGCGTGGCGGTGGTCGACAAGGTGGTCGACAAGAAGGGCACGCGCGCCGTGGCCGAGGAGTACCTGCAGTACCTGTACTCCGACGAAGGCCAGGACATCGCCGGTCGCAACTTCTACCGCCCGACCTCGGACAAGGCCAAGGCCAAGTACGACAAGCAGTTCCCCAAGCTGACGCTGGTCACCATCGACCAGGCCTTCGGCGGCTGGGCCAAGGCCGACAAGGAGCACTTCGCCGACGGCGGCTCCTTCGACCAGATCTACGCGCCCAAGCAAAAGTAAGCCAACCGCCAGCAGGCCGGCAGTGCAGGGCACCCGTTGCGCGGGTGCCGTGGCCCGGCTCGGCCTGAATTTCCGAAGCAAACAGAAAGTCTCCCGTGTCCGTTCTCCTGATTGCCGGCAGCCCTTCGGCCCCCTCCCGTTCCACCGCATTGCTCGAAGCGGTGGGCGAGCGGCTGGCCCAGCGCAAGGCGCGCATCGAGCGCCTCGCCATCCGCGACCTGCCCGCGCAGGCGCTGCTGCTGGCCGACTGGAACCATCCGGCCATCGTGAACGCGATTGCCAGGGTGACCGAGGCCCGCGTGATCGTGGTGGCCACGCCGGTCTACAAGGCGGCCTACAGCGGCGTGCTCAAGGTCTTTCTCGATCTGCTGGCGCAGAACGCGCTCAAGGGCAAGACGGTGCTGCCGCTGGCCACCGGCGGCAGCCCGCACCACATGCTGGCGCTCGACTACGCGCTGCGGCCCGTGCTGCAGTCGCTGGCGGCGCGCCACATCCTGCCGGGCGTGTACGCCAGCGATTCGCAGATCACGCTCACGCCCGAGAACGCCTACCAGGTGCACCCCGACCTGGCCGAGCGGCTCAACGAAGCGGTCGAGGTGCTGGCCACCGAAGGCCTGAAGCTGCCCGCCACCCACGGCTTCGAGCCGGTGCCGTTCTCTCGCGTGCGATGTAGCGTCTGAACGCGGGGTTCGTCGCCGAACCCAGCCACGCCAGACCCATTCCCTTCCCCCGTTTCTTGAAGCCGCCCGTGCGCGGCCGGGGGACAGTTTTGCCCGAAGTTCTGCACCCAGGAATCCCCGCATGAATCCCGTTGCCACCGAAGACGCCGTGCTCGACATCGGCACCGCGCCGCGTTCCCTCTGGCACGCGCTCGGCGATCTCGCCGTGAGCGCCATCGTGGTCAGCGCCATCGCGCTGATCGTCAGCTTCATCGCCGCCGCCTGAGCGCGGCGCACACCCAGCGAGCCTTGCCATGACACACCAGATTTCCACCCCGCGCCGCCGCCTGATCCAGGGCGTGGCCGCCGCCGTTGCGCTGCCGTCGTTCGCCGCATTGGCGCAGGCGCCGGCGCGCCAGTTGCGCATCGGCAACCAGAAGGGCTACCTCACGCTGCTCAAGGGCCGCGGCACGCTGGAGAAGCGCCTGGCGCCGCTCGGCGTCACGGTGAAATGGACCGAGTTCACGGCCGGCCCGGTGCAGCTCGAGGCACTGAACGTGGGCTCCATCGACTTCGGCGACGTGGGCGAAGCGCCGCCCATCTTCGCGCAGGCCGCCGGTGCGCCGCTGGCCTACGTGGGGGCGACCGTGGCGCGCCCGCAGTCGGAGGCCGTGCTGGTGCCCAAGGCCTCGGCCATCAAGACCGTGGCGGAACTCAAGGGCAGGAAGATCGCGCTCAACAAGGGCTCGAACGTCCATTACTTCATCGTCAAGCTGTTCGAGAAGCACGGCCTCTCGTATGCCGACCTGAACCTGGTCTACCTGCCGCCGGCCGATGCGCGCGCCGCCTTCGAAAAGGGCTCGGTCGACGCCTGGGTCATCTGGGACCCGTTCCTGGCCGCGGCCGAAAAGACGCTCGACGCGCGCGTGCTGGCCGACGCCACCGGCGTGGTCGGCAATCGCGCGTACTACTTCTCTTCGCTCGACTACGTGGCCAAGAACGCCGACGTGCTGGCCATCGCGATCGAGGAAATCAACAGGATCGACGTCTGGGGCGCCGCCAACAAGGGTGAACTGGCCGGCGAGCTCGCCACGCTCTGGGGCCTGCCGAAGCCGGTGGCCGAGCTGTCGGTGAACCGCTCCGCCTACGGCACCACGCCGATCACCAAGGCCATCCTGGCCGAGCAGCAGAAGATCGCCGACACCTTCTTCGAACTCAAGCTGATCCCGAAGAGGATCAACGTGCTCGACGCCGCCGGCGCGGGAGTCGCGTGATGCAGATCTTCTGGTTCCTTCCCACGCACGGCGACAGCCGCTACCTCGGCACGAGCGAAGGCTCGCGCCCCGTCGACCTGGCCTACCTGCAGCAGATTGCCGGCGCGGCCGACAACCTCGGCTACGAAGGCGTGCTCATTCCCACGGGCCGCTCGTGCGAAGACCCGTGGGTCATCGCGTCCAGCCTGATCGGCTCCACCCGGAAGCTCAAGTTCCTGGTTGCGGTGCGCCCCGGCCTGCACCAGCCCAGCTTGGCCGCGCGCATGGCCGCGACCTTCGACCGCCTTTCGGGCGGGCGCCTGCTGGTGAACCTGGTGACCGGCGGCGACCAGACCGAGCTCGAAGGCGACGGCGTGTACCTGGACCATGCCTCGCGCTACGAGCAATCGGACGAGTTCATCCGCATCTGGCGCGAGATCCTCGCGCGCAGCCATGACGGCCAGGCCTTCGACTACGACGGCAAGCACCTGAGCGTGAAGGGCGCCAAGCTGCTGTACCCGCCGGTGCAGAAGCCGTACCCGCCCGTGTGGTTCGGCGGCTCCTCGGCCCCGGCGCACGAGCTGGCCGCCGGGCAGGTCGACGCGTACCTCACCTGGGGCGAGCCGCCCGCCGAAGTGGCCAAGAAGATCGCCGACGTGCGCGCCCGCGCCGAGCGCAAGGGCCGCAAGGTGGCGTTCGGCATCCGGCTGCACGTGATCGTGCGCGAGACCGAAGACGCCGCGTGGAAGGCCGCCGAAGAACTCATCAGCCGGGTCGACGACGACACCGTCATCCGCGCCCAGGCTGCCTTCGCGCGCATGGACTCCGAAGGCCAGCGCCGCATGGCCGCGCTGCATGCGGGCGGCGCCAGGCGCTCGCGCGCCGAACTCGAGATCGCGCCCAACCTCTGGGCCGGCGTGGGCCTGGTGCGCGGCGGCGCCGGCACCGCGCTGGTGGGCGATGCGAAGACCGTGGCGGCGCGCATCGAGGAATACGCGGCGCTGGGTCTCGACAAGTTCATCCTGTCGGGCTACCCGCACCTCGAAGAGGCCTACCGCTTCGCCGAGCTGGTGTTCCCGCTGCTTTCGTGCAAGGCGAAAACGCAACTGGCCGGTGGCTCGCTGAGCGGGCCGTTCGGCGAGGTCGTGGCAAATCTCGATGCGCCTTCGCGCCTCGTTTCCCAAAGCTGAAGGATCGTCATGACCGAACAAGTTCAAGACTTGCCAGCCGGTGTGCCCGCCGTGAGTGAAGGGCATGCGCTGAAGAATTTCGCGCTCAACGTGCTGGGACGGCTGGTGCCGTGGCTCGTGCCCGTCGGGCTCATCGTGTTCTGGCAGATCGCGTCGTCGCTGGGCTGGCTCAGCACGCGCGTGCTGCCGGCGCCGGTCGACGTGGTCAAGGCCGCGTGGACGCTCACGGCCTCCGGCGAACTGTGGACGCACGTGAAGGTCAGCGCGGGCCGTGCGCTCGCGGGCCTGGCCATCGGCGGCGGGGCGGGGCTCTTGCTGGGCCTGCTCACGGGCTCGGTGAAGTTCGCCGAGACGCTGCTCGACTCCACCATCCAGATGGTGCGCAACATTCCCGCGCTCGCGCTGATCCCGCTGGTCATCCTGTGGTTCGGCATCGACGAGTCGGCCAAGCTGTTCTTGATCTCGGTGTCGGTGTTCTTCCCGATCTACCTGAACACCTTCCACGGCATCCGCAACGTCGACCCGCAGCTCATCGAGATGGGCCGCACCTACGGCCTGTCGCGCTGGCAGCTGTACCGTGAAGTCATCCTGCCGGGCGCGCTGTCGTCGATCCTGGTGGGCCTGCGTTTCTCGCTCGGGCTGATGTGGGTGATCCTGATCGTGGCCGAGACCATTTCGGCGCAGGCCGGCATCGGCTACCTCACGATGAACGCCCGCGAATTCCTGCAGACCGACATCGTGCTGGTGGGCATCCTGCTGTACGCGCTGCTCGGCAAGCTGGCCGACCTGTTCGCGCGCGGCCTGGAGCAATGGTGGCTGCGGTGGCATCCGGGCTACCAGAAGAAGACGAAGTGAGGGCAGGGGACATGACGCATTCCAGAATTTCCCGACGCGAGGCCATCGCCATGCTGGGCGCGCTGGGCGCGGCCGGTGCCACGGCCGCCTTCGCACAAGGCACCACCTCGCGGCCGGCGACCGTGCGGCTCGGCTACCAGAAGTCATCCACGCTGATCGCCTTGCTGAAGGTGCAGGGCACGCTCGAGAAGCAGCTCGCGCCGCTCGACGTGAGCGTGAGCTGGCACGAGTTCACCAGCGGCCTGCCGCTGCTCGAGGCGCTGAACCTCGACAACCTCGACATCAGCGCCGACGTGGCCGACACCGTGCCGGTGTTCGCACAGGCGGCCGGTGCCGACCTGACCTTCATTGCACAGGAAGCACCGTCGCCCGCCGCGCAGGCCATCGTGGTGCGCGAAGACTCGCCGCTGAAGACCGTGGCCGACCTCAAGGGCAAGAAGGTCGGTTTCGCCAAGGCGGCCGGTGTGCACTACCTGCTGATTGCCGCGCTCGACAAGGCCGGCCTGTCGTTCAAGGACATAGTGCCCGCCTACCTTACGCCCGCCGATGGCCGCGCCGCCTTCGAGAAGGGCGCGATCGACGCGTGGGTGGTGTGGGACCCGTTCCTGGCCGCCGCCCAACGTCAACCGGGCCAGTCGAAGGTGCGCGTGCTGGCCGACGGCGCGGGCATCGCGTCGTACCAGCGCTACTACCTGGCGAGCACCAGGTTCGCGAAGGCGCGGCCCGACGTGCTGCGCGTGGTCTACGCCGAGCTCGAGAAGACCGGCAAGTGGGTCAAGCAGAACCCGAAGGACGCAGCCGCGTTGCTGTCGCCCGTGTGGGGCCTGGACGCCGCGACCATCGAGCAGGCCAACGGCCGCCGCAGCTATGCGGTGCGCCCGGTGGTGCCCGAGGTGCTGGGCGAGCAGCAGCGCATCGCCGACGCCTTCTTCGCCGAGAAGCTGCTGCCCCGAAAAATCGATGCGCTGAATGTGGCGCTGTTCAAGCCTGGAGCCTGAAACCATGAGTGCCGTTCTGAAAGACATCCAACCCCCCGCCATCGCCGGTGGCGTGCGCCTCGAGGCGCGCGGCCTGCACAAGCGCTACGGCGCGCGCGAGGTGCTGCGCAACACTCGCCTGACCATCGAGCCGGGCCAGTTCATCGCCATCGTCGGGCGCAGCGGCTGCGGCAAGAGCACGCTGCTGCGGCTCATCGCGGGGCTCGAGGAGCCGAGCGACGGTGGCCTGTACACCGACGGGCGCGCCGTGCACGGCCTGCACGACGACACCCGCATCATGTTCCAGGAGGCGCGCCTGCTGCCCTGGCGCCGCGTGCTCGACAACGTGACGCTGGGCCTGCCCAGCGACGCCAAGGCGCGCGGCAAGGAGGTGCTCGCGCAGGTCGGCCTGGCCGACCGCGAGAACGAATGGCCGGCGCGTCTGTCGGGCGGGCAGCGCCAGCGCGTGGCCCTGGCGCGCGCGCTGGTGCACCACCCGCGGCTGCTGCTGCTCGACGAGCCGCTGGGCGCGCTGGACGCGTTGACGCGCATCGAGATGCACCGGCTCATCGAGAACCTGTGGCAGCGCCACCGCTTCACCGCGCTGCTGGTGACGCACGACGTGCAGGAGGCCGTGGCGCTGGCCGACCGCGTGATCCTGATCGAAGACGGGCGCATCGCGCTCGACGAGAACATTGCGCTGGCCCGCCCGCGTTCGCAGGGCGACCCGGCGTTCGCGGCCATCGAGAAACGCATCCTCGACAGGGTGCTGCAGAAGCCGGACGACACCGGCCCGCAGAGCACCGACGCCAACTGGCTCAGCCCCCCCGCGCACGCGCTGCGCTGGGCGATTTGAGCGCCTTCATTCCTTCGCCAACCTGAAAGGCAATCGCATGTCGCAGAACTGGAAATTCGAAACCCTGTCGGTGCACGCCGGCTATTCCCCCGAGCCCACCACGCGCGCCGTGGCGCCGCCCATCTACCAGACGGTGGCCTACGCGTTCGACAGCGCGCAGCACGGCGCCGACCTGTTCGACCTGAAGGTGCCGGGCAACATCTACACCCGCATCAACAACCCGACGCAGGACGTGCTCGAGCAGCGCGTGGCCGCGCTGGAAGGCGGCATCGCGGCGCTGGCGCTGGCCTCGGGCCAGGCGGCCGTGACCTATGCCATCCAGACCATCGCGGAGGCCGGCGACAACATCGTCAGCAGCACCGCGCTGTATGGCGGCACCTACAACCTGTTCGCCCACACGCTGCCGCAGTTCGGCATCACCACGCGCTTCGCGGACCACCGCGACCCGGCCAGCTTCGAGAAGCTGTTCGACGAGAAGACCAAGGCGGTGTTCGTCGAGTCGCTGGGCAACCCAGCGGGCAACGTGACCGACATCGCGGCCATTGCCGAGATCGCGCACCGCCACGGCGTGCCGCTGATCGTCGACAACACCGTGCCTTCGCCCTACCTGAGCCGGCCCATCGAACATGGCGCCGACATCGTGGTGCACTCGCTCACCAAGTACCTGGGCGGGCATGGCACGAGCATTGGCGGCGCCATCGTCGACTCGGGCAAGTTCCCGTGGGCCGAACACAAGCAGCGCTTCAAGCGCCTGAACGAGCCCGATGTGAGCTACCACGGCGTGGTCTACACCGAGGCGCTCGGTGCGGCCGCCTACATCGGCCGCGCGCGCGTGGTGCCGCTGCGCAACACGGGCGCGGCCATTTCGCCGTTCAACGCCTTCCTGATCCTGCAGGGCATCGAGACGCTGGCGCTGCGCATGGACCGCATCAGCAGCAACGCGCTGGCGGTGGCGCAGCACCTGAAGAAGAGCAAGGCCGTGAACTGGGTGAACTACGCCGCGCTGGAAGACCACCCGGACTACGCGCTGGCGAAGAAGTATTTCGGCGGGCGTTCCAGCGGCGTGCTGACCTTCGGCATTGGCGCAGGACGCGAGGGCGGGGCAAAGTTCCTCGATGCGCTGAAGCTCTTCACGCGCCTGGTGAACATCGGCGACGTGCGCTCGCTGGCCACGCACCCGGCCTCGACCACGCACCGCCAGCTGTCGCCCGAAGAGCTGGCCCGGGCCGGCGTGACCGAGGACACGGTGCGCCTGTCGGTCGGCATCGAGCACATCGACGACCTGATCGCCGACCTCGACCAGGCCCTGGCCGCGGCGTCGAACTGAAGCACTTTCCCAAAGCCATGACCACACTGCAAGCCATTCCCGACGCCGCGCTGGACCAGCTGTTTCGCAAGGCCCGCACCGTGCACGCGTTCAAGCCCGTGCCCGTGAGCGACGAGCTGATCCACAGGCTCTACGACCTCGTGAAGTGGGGCCCGACCGCGTTCAACGCGCAGCCGGCGCGCTACGTGTTCGTGCGCAGCGAAGAGGCCAAGGCCCGGCTGAAGCCGGCCGTGTCCGCGGGCAACACCGCGCAGACGCAGGCGGCCGGCGTCACGGTGATCGTGGCGCACGACACGCGCTTCTACGAGCACCTGCCCACGCAGTTCCCGGCCTACGACGCCAAGCCCATCTTCGAGAAGAGCGCCGAGGCCGCGCAGGCCACGGCATTCCGCAACAGCAGCCTGCAGGGCGCCTACCTGATCCTGGCGGCGCGCGCGCTCGGGCTCGACGCGGGGCCGCAGTCGGGCTTCAACGCCGACCTGGTCGACAAGGCCTTCTTTGCCGACGGGCGCTACCGGGCCAACTTCCTGGTCAACCTCGGCGTGGCCGACCACGCCGGCACCTTCGAGCGCGGGCCGCGGCTGGCGTTCGACGACGTGGCCGAGATCGCCTGAGGCCCCGCTTTCATTCCCGAATGCTTTTCCTGAATTCCTTCCCCCATCACCCTGAAAGAGAACCCATCATGTCCATTCAAGCCATCAACGTGCGCAACCAGTTCAAGGGCAAGGTCCGCGAGATCATCCGCGGCGACGTCGTCTCCGAAGTCGATGTCGAGACCGCCTGGGGCATCGTCACCTCGGTCATCACCACGCGCTCGGTCGACGAGCTGCAGCTGAAGGTGGGCTCCGACGTGGTCGCGCTCGTGAAGTCCACCGAGGTTTCGATCGCCAAGCTCTGACGGACCCTCGGGCTTGCGAACACCCGGCGCCGCATTGGCGCCGGGTTTTTTCTTGTCAGCGTTCGAGCGGCACCGGTGGCACCGGTGGCACCAGCGGCACCAGCCGCCAGATGCCGTACGGGTTGTGGAAGAGCGAGTCTTCTTCGTAGGTCTGCGCGCTTTCCTCTTCGATGCGGTAGGCCGGCGCGTCCTGCGCGACCGAGAAAGTCTGGCCCGCGCGGACGGTGGGCGACTCCGTGAACAGGTAGCGCGTGAACACGCGCAGCAGCTCGATCGTTTCCGGCAGGTCGCCCGCGCCGTGCGTGACCGCGTCCTTCAGGCCGAGGTTGTGCATGCCGCAGGAGCACACGTCTTCGCCCGTGAGGTACACGACCAGCGCGCGGTGCGCAAGAAAGAGATGGAGGTTCTCGCAGTGATCCAACCAGTCCGAGGGCTTGTACGACAGGCCCGTGCTCTCGACCTTGACGCCCAGGCCGCCCGCGCGAAGCAGCGCGGCGCCGGCGCGCATGAGCGCTTCGGCGTTCTCGCGGCTGCCGCCCGAGCCGACCAGGTACACGACCGACCGGTGCGCGGCAATGGCCGCCATCTCCGGCGTGTCGCGCCAGTGCGGGCCGGACACCTCGAAAGCCCTGGGCATGCGCTCGTCGGCGCCTTCGAAGACCAGCTCGCAGCTGAAGCGCGTGGCCATGCACATCAGGATGCGCCCCGCGAAGAGGTAGCCGTCGCTGTCCTTCGCGAGGCGGCCGATGAGTTCGGTGCTGTCCGTCCAGGGGCCGGGAATGCACAGGACCATGTCGGGGTCGGGGGTGGGCTCGCTCACGTGATGTCCTCGATGTTGCAGGTTCGTGCGGGTGCGCTCAGGTGCGGCCGTCCATTTTGCGGGAAGATCGACGACAGCCGCCGCCGTTGCCCTGAGGCAGCATCTGTTGCGTTGACCCGTCCATTTACCTACCGGGGGTACCCCTACATGGCCCAATTCGAAGTGAGCGACATCGTCCGCGCGTTGCACGGCGTGCGCGACGAGTGGCGCGATTCGCAGCGCCGGTCGCGCGAGCCCGGCACGCGCGAGTTTCCGTCGCGCGACGCGCTCGCGCAG
The DNA here is from genome assembly GCF_900112425.1 of Variovorax sp. OK212. Taxonomy (GTDB): domain Bacteria; phylum Pseudomonadota; class Gammaproteobacteria; order Burkholderiales; family Burkholderiaceae_C; genus Variovorax. The sequence continues at coordinate 192,519 of NZ_FOLP01000003.1, forward strand.
ACCATCGAGTCGCTCAAGGGCGCGCTGTTCCCGATGCGGCTCGGCCCGCCCGACCTGCGCCACGAGAGCGAGGACTTCTACGTCGGCCACACGCTCGATTCCGCGCTGCAGTCGCTGCTGGTGCAGGCACGGCTCGAACTGAACTACAACGCCCGCCACGAGCCGCGCCCGTCGAGCGAGATCGACGGCGTGGCGGCCGAGGCCATCCGCCAGTTCGGCAACACGCTGCCGCAGCTGCGCCGGCTGCTCGACACCGACGTGCTGGCCGCCTACCAGGGCGACCCGGCCGCGCGCAGCGTGGACGAGGTGCTGCTGTGCTACCCCGGCGTGCTGGCCATGATCCACCACCGGCTGGCGCACGAGCTCTACAAGCTCGGCCTGCCGCTGCTGGCGCGCATCGTGGCCGAGCTGGCGCATGCGCAGACCGGCATCGACATCCACCCCGGCGCGCGCATCGACGCGGGCTTCTTCATCGACCACGGCACGGGCGTGGTGATCGGCGAGACGGCCGTCATCGGCAAGCGCGTGCGGCTGTACCAGGCCGTGACGCTGGGCGCCAAGCGCTTCCCGACCGACGCCGAAGGCAACCTGCAGAAGGGCCTGCCGCGTCACCCGGTGGTGGAAGACGACGTGGTCGTCTACGCCGGCGCCACCATCCTGGGGCGCGTGACGCTGGGCAAGGGCGCGGTGATCGGCGGCAACGTGTGGATCACCGACGACGTGCCGGCCGGCGCGAGCGTCACGCAGGCCAGCCTGCAGGCCGCACCGAAGGCAGGTGGCGCATGAAGGAATTCGTCGAAGACTTCGGCACGGTCGTGCGCCAGTTGCGCGAAGGCAAGGGCTGGTCGCAGGACGAGCTGGCCCGGTGCGCGGACCTCAATCGCTCCTACGTGGGCGAGGTGGAGCGCGGGCGGGTGATTCCGTCGATCGTCACCGCGCGCAAGCTGGCCGACGCCGTGGGCATCAACATGGTCAACCTGCTCATGCGCTGCGAGCAGCTGGAGCAGTCGCGGCTGGTGCGGCGCATCGACCTGAACGCGATCGCCTACTGAGGTGCGCGCGGTGCCTGAGGCGCGTGAGGCGTCTGAAGCGCCTGAAGCGCCTGAAGCGCGTGCCCCGGGCTTGCCAGGCGCCGCCTGAAGAAGGCCACCACCTCGGCGTTGAAGGCGGTGTGAAAGGCCGTGCGATCGAAGCCGGGCCCGTCGCGGCAGATCTCGGGCAGGGCATTGGCCATGGCCGGCGCGCACGGCGCCAGGAAGGCGAAATGCGCGGCGCCAGCGGCCACGTGCCAGTCCGGGGGCGCGGGCAGGTCGCGGCGAACGGCCGCCACGCTGTCCGGCGTCACGCCGTCGCCGCCGAACTCGGACGCCCAGAGCTGCAGCGGCACCGTCACCTGCTTCAGGCCCGCCGCGTCGAACACGCTCAGTGGATCGACGATGACGGCGGCCTTGATGCGCGGGTCCCGAGCGGGTGACACCAGCAGCGCTGGCAGGTCGCCGCGGCGGATCTCGCCGCACAGCGGCACCCGTGAGTCCGCCGGGCACAGGTCCTTGCGCAGCGTGAGGTCGGGCAGCGCACCGACCGCCACCAGCCCGGTGTAGCCGCCGCGCGAAAAGCCGAACAGGCCGATGCGGTCCGCATCGAGCGCCGACCGCCCGGGCCACGCGCCCAGCATGTGGTCGACCAGCCGTTTCATGTCCACCGGCCGCGTCGCGAACGCCGACAGGTGGCCCTGGCGGCTCAGGTCCTGGAAGTTGTCGCCCGGGTGGCTGATGGCGGCCACCACGAAGCCCGCGTCCGCCAGCGCGGCGGCGGTGTCGTGGTGCCCGAGAAAGGAGCCGCCCGTGCCGTGCGAGACCACCACCAGCGGCAGCGCGCTGCCGGCCACGGGGCAGTCGCGCGTGCCGGCGATGACCAGCGGGTCGAGCGCGATCCTGCCGGGCGCGGACGCGCAGGGCGTCCATACCGCCCCGCGCAGCGCGGGGCCGTTGCCGTCGGCGGGCACCTCGATGAAGCTGAAGCCCGCCGCGTGCGCGGCCACCGAGAGCCAGAAGGTGGCAAGGAAAAGAAGGCGGGCAAGGGGAAGGGCAAGGGTCATGGCAAGGGTCGTGGCAAGGGTCATGGCATGGTTGCGCGGCGGATGGGAATCAGCAGGTCGGTGCGCAGTTCGGCCTGCGTGGCCGTGCGCGGCGAGTTCAGGTAGTGCTCCAGCGTGGGCCGGTCGTCCGGCTCGTAGCCGCTGGCCGGCAGCCAGCGGGCGTGCAGCGTGTTGATGGCCGCGTCGATGCGGCTGTAGGGGCCCACCAGGCAGTGCAGGGCATAGCGGCCGGCCGGAAGCTCCAGCGTCTCGAGGTCGCCGCCCGCCGGCCACGGTTCGCGCGAGGCGGCCGCGGCGTAGTACCTGAAGCCCTCGGCATCGTCGGGGTCGCCGAAGGAGGCGCCGAGCCAGGCCGTCACGCCGGCGGTGCCGTCGTGAAGGTCCGGGTGCAGGTGCGGATGCAGGTGCAGCCGGCGCTGCGTATGGGGAATGGTCGACGGCGGGCCGTGGTGGCGCAGCGCCTGCACGCGCTGCGCCGGGCGCTCGACGATCCGCACGGCCGGCGCATCCGAGGCCCCCGGGCCGGCGAGCATCGCGGCGTGCATCTGCTGCTGGAACTCGCGCGGCGACTGGCCCGTGAACTGGCCGAAGGCGCGCGTGAAGGCCTGCGGGCTGTCGTAGCCCGCGGCCATCGCGACCTGCGTGACGCTCTGGCCGCCGGCTTCCAGCAGCCGCGTGGCCAGGGCCAGCCGCACGCGCCGCACCGTGGCCGCCACGGTTTCGCCCGCGATGCTGCTGTAGACCCGGTGAAAGTGGAACGGCGAGAAATGCGCCAGGCGCGCCAGGTCTTCCAGCCGGTGCTCGGCCATCGGGTCGGCCACGATGGCCGCGACGACGCGGGCCACGCGTTCCCGGTAGCTTTGTTCTGCGCGGCGTGGGGTCGAGGGCATGGCCGGAGTTTGCCCGCGGCCGGCCCGCCGTACTTAGCCGGGATTGCGGTTTTGCATTCAGGGCGGCCGGCAGGCTATGCTTATCAATTGTTAACAATGACGCTTGCCTCCGCATGTCCCTGCCTCAAGCTTCTTCCCCCGTGGCCCCGACGGCCGCGGCGCCCGGCGTGGCCGACGAATCCTGCGACGTGATGGTCGTCGGCGGCGGTCCCGCCGGCTCGACCATCGCCGCGCTGCTGGCCCAGCAGGGCCGCAAGGTGGTGCTGCTCGAAAAGGCGCACCACCCGCGCTTTCACATCGGCGAATCGCTGCTGCCGGGGAATGTCGAGCTGTTCGAGAAGCTCGGCGTGCGCGACCAGGTCGAGAAGATCGGCATGCCGAAGTTCGGCATCGAGTTCGTCTCGCCCGAGCACGAGTACCGCAGCTACGTCGAATTTGCCGAAGGCCTGGACAAGTCGCTCGACTCCGCCTGGCAGGTGCGCCGCTCCGACCTCGACGAGATCCTGTTTCGCAACGCCGCCACGCGCGGCGCGCAGACCATCGAAGGCTGCAAGGTGCGCGACGTGGCCTTCGACGCCGACGGCGCCGTCGTGCAGGCCGAGATGGACGACGGCGCGCGCCGCAGCTGGCGCGCCCGCTTCGTGGTCGACGCCACCGGCCGCGACACGCTGCTGGCCAACAAATTCCGCTGCAAGGAAAAGAACCCCGACCACAACAGCACCGCGCTGTTCGGCCACTTCACCAACGCCGAGCGTCTCGAGGGCAAGAAGGAAGGCAACATCAGCATCTGCTGGTTCCCGCACGGCTGGTTCTGGTTCATTCCGCTGGCCGACGGCACCACCAGCATCGGCGCGGTCTGCTGGCCGTACTACCTGAAGACGCGCGACAAGCCGCTGAAGGAATTCTTCTACGACACCATCGCGCTGTGCCCGGTGCTGGTGGAGCGGCTGAAGAACGCGACGCTGGTCGACGACGCGGTGCATGCCACCGGCAACTTCTCGTACACCAGCACGCACGCCACGGGCGATCGCTACCTGATGCTGGGCGACGCCTTCACCTTCATCGACCCGATGTTCTCCTCGGGCGTGTACCTGGCCATGACCAGCGCCTTCGACGGCGCAAGCCTGGTGGCCACGGCGCTCGACAAGCCGGCCTCGCTGCCCGCGGCGCGCAAGGGGTTCGAGCTGATGACGCGCAAGGGCCCGCGCGAGTACTCGTGGTTCATCTACCGCGCGACCAACCCGACCATCCGCGACATGTTCATGCACCCGGGCAACCCGTTCCGCGTGAAGGAAGGCCTGATGTCGCTGCTGGCCGGCGACATCTACCGCGGCAAGCCGATGTGGCGCGCGCTGGGCATGTTCAAGTTCCTGTACTACGTGATCTCGGTCACGCACGTGCGCCGCAGCTGGGAAGGCTGGAAGCGCCACCGCTTCAACGTCCGCGACATGGGGGTGTTGAAGGGAGAGACGGTGCTCAAGTCGGATTGAGCGGGGCGGTTCAGCCCGCCGCTGCCTCGCCAGTGAACTGCGCGTTCTTCCGGGCAATGGCGCGGAACGGCGCGGTGATGCGCGTGTCCGTCGCAACCGCCTGCCAGTACACGGTGGCCAGTTGGCGCGCGGCGGGCCATTCCTCCAGTGTCTCGATGGTCGAGACCAACCCGCCGGCTGCCAGTTCGCGCGGCGGCAATTCCCCATTGGTGGCGGCGTAGAGCGTGGGCAGCACGTCGTACGCAGGCGACAGCCGCCAGGTGCCGTTCTCGATGAGCAGCGAGATGTTGCCGTAGTGCCGATCGGTATTGCCGATGAGCCGGCCAAAGGCTTCGAGGAAGCGCAGCCGTCGTGCGTCGTCCGCGCGCAGGAGCCCGCGCGACGCCATGCGGTTGGCGGTGGCGGCCCAGTTGTCCATCTTGCCGATGTGCTGAGCGTCGTAGGCCATCAGCGACACCATGCCGACGCGGCCGCTGGCGGTGCGGTCGAAGCGTTCGACTTCCAGGAACACGCGGCCCGCTTCGATGAACACGCGCGTGGTGGCCGCGGCGATGCCGGCCGCTTGCAGTGTGCGAAGTGCCAGATGCTCGCTGACGAGCAGGTCGCGCGAGCGCTTGTCGGCAGGCGAACTGCCGGCCGAAGAGAATTTGACGATCACCTGCCGTTCGTCGCGCACGGTGCAGAACTTCGGCTGTTCACCGCCGGCCGATGAGCCCGGCAAGATGCCCTGCATGGCGCTGTCCGCCATTGCGGGGTAGTCGTTGGCGGTCACTGGCGATGCTGGCCGCGCGGCGATCGATTGAAAGCGGCGAAACGACTCTCCACCGACCAACAGGCTGCCCGGCAGGTCCTCTCCACAGAGCGACAGCGCTTGAAGCACGTTGTCGTCGCTCCAGTGTTCGGGGTTGGCGGGCAGGCCGAGTTCGGGATGGCCATGCGCAAAGGCGCGGCCGATGAACCCCTGGGGGCGCATGTCGGAGAGGAACCAGGGCAGCCCGTCGTGCAGCGCGCTGGGGCCGTCCTGTTCGTCCATCCAGCAGCGGCCCCCTTGCAGCGGCACGATGCGGCCAAAGGCCGACGCGTCACCGCTTGCATCCACCTCGATGACCGGCACTTCCGCACCCACGCGTTCGACGTGCCTGGGCGCGACATACATCTGCGAGCGCGCCGCGCCGACCTTCAGGATATCTGCGCTGCGCAGCAGCGGTGCCAGCGTGCGCGACACGGTCGGCTGGCTGATGTCCAGCCGCGCCCGGATCTCGGCGCTGGAGGCAGCCCCCTGCGAGCGGACGAACGCAAGCGCTGTTTCTGCCAAGGTCGCGGAGGAGGGGGGCATTGAATACCAAAGTGAATAGATAAATTATTCTATTCTTCATTGGTAAAAGATGGAATATGAATGAATTTGTGAATAGATACTTCGAGCTATCGTTCGGCTGCCCGAACCGCCAGTCGAACGCCCAGGGCGGGGCTGCTGAGCACCTCGATGCCGAGGTCAGTCAGCACTGCTTGAACGGGGGCCATGGAGGCTTGCGCGAGCACGACCACATCGGCCGCCGCAGCTTTCGCGCGAATCGCTTGCGCCAGTGTCTCGGCATAGCGAACCATATCGCCGGCTTCGAAATGAGGCCATGCCTCCGCGACAAGCAACTGGCCCGGCCGCACTGCCACCCCGGCATCCTCTGCCGCTGAAAGAACCAGCGCCATCGTCGGCGCCAGCGTGCTTTCCACTGCCGCCACGATCAGCACGCGCCTTCCATGCCGTACCGCGCGGTCGGCCATGGCGCGGTCGATGCGCTGGGCCTCGAATGCATCGCCGGTGGGCGTGCGCTCGGCGATGGCGCCGATGGTCGAGCAGGTGCACACCACCACCTTCGCACCGCTGGCGGCCGCATCGTGCATCGCCTGGTGGACGCGTTCGATCAGCGCGGCGTCATCGACGCCGACCACGCGCGCATCGGCCAGCAGGTCTTCGCGCACCACGTGCCGCACGCGCAACCCGGGTGCCATCTCGCGCACCAGCCGCTCGAAGGTCGGCACATGCACCTGTGCCGTGTGAACGAAGGCCAGGGCGTCGCGCGGGGCGCTCATCAGGCGGCCGTGCGGGCGCGTTGCGCCTCGTAGGCCTTCAGGTGGACGTACGCGGTGCGCAGCACCGTGGGCGCGGGTGACGCGGCGGGCGCCGCGCGGCCCAGCAGGTCGCCCACGATGTGGTCGGCCTCGACCGCCGCGCCGCGCACGATGTCCTTGTACATCGAGGCGGTCATCGGCGAACCCGCCGCCGTCATGATGGTGCGCCCGCGCTGCACGGCCGGCGCGCGCGGCGCGAAGCCGTTGTGCGTGGCGATGGCGCAGCACTCGTCGAAGATCGACAGCGCCACGTCCTGCCCGCCCGCGGCCACGATGTCGCCGATGGACGCGCGCATCAAGCTCGTGAGGCCCGCCGCCGAGGCGATGAAGACCCACTTCTCCCACATGTCCTGCATGATGTTTTCGCTGGCCGTGGCGTCGAATTTCGAGCCCGCGAACTGGGCCGCGATGGCGTCCACGCGCGCCGAGCGGCCGCCGGCGCGTTCGCCGTAGCTCAGGCCGTGCATGTCGTTCAGGTGCAGCACGCGGCCTTCGTCGTCCAGCGTGGCGGAGATCATGCACAGGCCGCCCAGCACGCGCTCGGCGCCGAAGCGCGCCACCAGCCGGTCGATGTGGCCCATGCCGTTGAGCAGCGGCAGGATCACGGTGTCGGGGCCGACCGCCGGCGCGAACGAGTCCATGGTCGAGTCGAGGTCGTAGGCCTTGCTGCCGACCACCACCACGTCGTACGGGCCGTCGATGCCGTCGGCCAGCACGTGCCTGGGTGCGGGCAGCTGCAGATTGCCGAACGGGCTCTGCACCAGCAGCCCGGTCTTGGCCAGTTGCGCCGCGCGGCGCGGGCGCAGCAGGAAGGTGACGTCGCGCCCGGCCTCCAGCAAGCGGCCGCCGAAATAACCACCGAGTGCGCCGGCACCCACCACCAGAAATCTCATCGCTTTCATCGCCTTCGCTGCTCCTGAGTCGGAAAAAAAGATCGAGCGCGATGATGCGCCCGATCGCGCGAAGCTGCTTCAGGCCGGCGATTTCTCCAGCAGCCGCCGCCGGGCAAAGGGCGACAGGTCGAGCGCGCCGTGCCGGCCCAGCACATGGTCGGCGATGGCGTCGCCCAGCCCGGCCGAGTGCTTGAAGCCGTGGCCCGAGCAGGCCGAGGCGATCAGCACGTTGGGCAGGCCGTCGAGCGCGTCGATCACGAAGCGGTTGTCGGGCGTCACGGTGTACATGCAGGCACGCGCCTTCAGGGCGCGGCCGTCGATCTGCGGAAAGCGGCCCGCCACGCGCTCGCGGTACATGGCGGCGGTTTCCTCGGGGCTCACGTTGCGCTCGATGGTGTCGGGCGTGGTGGCGTGCACGTACTGCTCGGTCGCGACCTTGAGCGCGGGCTGCGCGGGGTCGGACGACGGAAAGCCGTACATGTAGTCCTCCTCGCCGTCGCCGTACATCCAGATGAAGATGGGAAAGCGCTCGGGCGCGAAGTCGGCGGCGGCGCTGCCGGTGTCGAACCAGTGCATCACCTGGCGGTGCACCGAGAAGTGCGCTTGCCAGTCGCTGCGCGCCTGCTGGCCGAGGAACTCGGGCAGCCACGCGCCGGCCGCCACCACGACGCGGTCGGCCGTGAAGCCCGCGCTGTCGGTGCGCACGCGCACGGTGTCGCCGTTGCCCACGGGTTCCACCGCGCGCACGCGCTCGCCGGTGCGCGTCTGCGCGCCCGAGGCGCGGGCCACGGCCAGTTGCGCGCCGATGGCGTCCTCGGGCCGCACGAAGCCGGCGTCGCGCTCGTGGTAGCCGAGCTCGTCGCCCTGCAGGTGGAACTGCGGAAAGCGCCGGCGGATGCCGGCCGCGTCGAGCACCTCGTGCGCGATGCCGAAGCGCTCGGCGCAGGCGATGGTGCCGCGCACGAAGTCGGTCTTGCCGTGGTGCGCCGCGGCGCCGTCGCGCGGGCCCAGCACGAGGCCGCCGGTGGTGGTCATCAGCGGCTTGCCGGTGCGCGCCTCGAGCTCGCGCCAGATGGCGTGCGAGCGCTGCACGAAGGGCGCGTATTCGTTGCCCTCGCCGATGGCCAGCCGGGTGATGCGCGAGTCGCCGTGCGAGGAGCCCAGGTCGTGCGGCGGCGCGAACTGGTCGATGCCCAGCACGCGCGCGCCGCGTTGCGAGAGTTGGTAGAGCGTGGCGGCACCGAGGGCGCCCAGGCCGACGACGATGACGTCGTAATGAGAGGAAGAGGTCGGGAGTGTCACGTGCGAGGGGCGGCGTCAGACGAGGTTGAGGTCGAGGAAGGCGTCCTTCACCTCGATGGGTTTGGGAATGAGCTTGAGCTGCGCGAACACATCGGCCAGGCCCTGCTGTTCCTTCGCGATGGCGGGCGTGAGCGCAACCACGCCATATTGCCGCCGTTCGGTGGCCAGCGCCAGCACCTTGGGCTCGACCTTGAGCTGCGGCGCCAGCGTGGCGACCACGTCCGCCGGGTGCGCCTGCGCCCATTCGTTGGCCTTGCGCAGCTCGGAGAACACGGTGCGCAGCAGCTCGGCGTTGGCGCGCGCGAAGCCGGGCTGCGCGAAGTGGTAGGTGCGGTTGCCGCTCAGGCCGGTGCCGTCGAACAGCACGCGCGAGTCGGTGGCGAGTTGCGCCGCGGCCAGGAACGGGTCCCACAGGCCGATGGCCGCCACGCTGCCCGACTGGTAGGCCGCGATGGTGTCGGAGGCGGTGACGATGTAGACCGGCTCGATGTCTTCATAGCGCAGGCCCGCGGCCTCGAGCGCGCGGATCAGCACGTACTGCGTGTTGTAGCCGCGGCCGGTGACGACCTTCCTGCCCTTCAGGTCGCGCACGCTGCGAATAGGCGAGTCGCGCGGCACCAGGAAGCCGACGCCGCGGGGGTAGGGGCTTTCGGCCGCCAGGTATGCGAGGCCCTTGCCGCTGGCCTGCTGGAACACGCCGATGCCGTCGGAGGCATGGCCGAAGTCGATGGCGCCGGCGGCCAGTGCCTCCGACAGCTGGCTGCCGCCGAGGAACTCGGCCCACTCGAGCTTCACGCCGGCCGGCGCGAGCGCCTTCTCGAGCTGGCCCGTGCCCTTGAGGATGTTGAGCGTGTTGAACTTCTGGTAGCCGATGCGCAGGGTCGTGGCGCGGCCCTGGGCGAAGAGCGGGGTGGCGGCCGCGGTGACGGCGGCAGCGGTGCCGGCACGAAGGAGCTGGCGGCGGGAGAGCGAAAGGGTGTGCATGGCGAAGGCAAAAGTCCGCGACTGTAGGAGGCGCGGCGCTTCGGCGCCACGAAGCTTTCGTCATTTGCTCATGCGCAAGTCGGCGCTGCATATGCAAGCGGAATCTGCTTCGTTGGCGAGCGCGGGCGCGCTGCCTAGAGTCGCGGCTTTTCACACCGAAGAGCAGGCATGACCCGCAGCACATTCATCGTTTCGAGCCTGGCACTGGCCATCGGCTCCTTCACCCTTGCGGGCGCCGCCTGGGCCGACAAGCTGGACGACGTCAGGAAGGCCGGCGTGCTGCGCGTGGCCGCGTTCGACGGCAACCCGCCCTTCGGCTACATCGACCCGGCCAGCAAGAAGCAGGTGGGCCACGACATCGACCTGGCCACCGAGTTCGCGAAGAGCCTGGGCGTGAAGGTCGAACTGGTGCCGACCAACCCGGCCAACCGCATTCCATTGCTGACCTCGGGCAAGGTCGACGTGGTGTTCGCGAGCTTCACCATCACCGACGAGCGCGCCAAGGCGGTGGACTTCACCACGCCTTACTTTCTGGTGGGCCAGCAGTTCCTGGCGAAGAAAGGCCTGCTGACCGACGCCGCGCAGATCAAGGAGATCCGCATCGGCACCGAGAAGGGCACGACCATGGAGTCGAACCTGCGCAAGAACTACCCCGACGCCAAGGTGGTGCTGTACGACGATTCGCCCTTTGCGCTGGCGGCGCTGCGCAACGGCAACGTGCAGGCCATCACCAACGACGGCGTGAAGCTCACGGCGCAATGGAACGCGCTGCCCGACAAGGACAGGTACGAGATTGCGCCGATCACCGTGTCCAGGGAATACCTGGGTGCCGCGGTGCCCAAGGGCGAAACGCGGCTGCTGGAGGCGCTGAACACCTGGCTGGTGGACAGCGAGAAGAACGGCCGCGCGCTGGCCATCTACGACACCTGGTTCGGCCCGAACAGCAAGGCGCCGCTGCCGCGCCTGCTGAAGATCGGCGACCAGCGCGTGGCGGCCAACTGAGGCCGATGCGCACTTGATCGATCTGTTGCGCGAGCAATTGCTCGCGCCCCGCTACCTTGGCTGGCTGCTCGACGGCTGGCTGACGACGATGTGGGCCTCGCTGCTGGTGGCGGCGGGCGCCACGGCGCTCGGCGTGGCCGTGGCGGCGGGGCGCTCGTCGAGCCGGCCGGGCTTGTTGCGCGCGACGGGCGCGTACGTCTCGCTGTTTCGCAACACGCCGCTGCTGGTGCAGCTGTTCTTCTGGTACTTCGGCGCGCCGGCGGTGCTGCCTGAAGCGGCGCGCGAGTGGCTGTATGCGGGGCATGTGCTGTCGTTCGAACTGCTGTCGGCGCTGGTCGGGCTCACGCTGTACGCGGCGGCCTATGTGGGCGAGGACATCCGTTCGGGCATCCGCGGCGTGCCGGCCGGGCAGACGCTCGCGGCCCGCGCGCTGGGTTTCACCCCCGCGCAGGTGCTCGCGCAGGTGGTGCTGCCGCAGGCGCTGCGCATCGCGCTGCCGCCCTTGCTGGGGCAGTACATGAACGTCGTGAAGAACACCTCGCTCGCCATGGCGGTCGGGCTGGTCGAGTTGTCGTATGCGTCGCGGCAGGTGGAGGCCGAAACCTTCAAGACCTTCCAGGCCTTCGGGTTCGCGACGTTGCTGTACGTGGTGACCATCGGCGCGATCGAGGTGCTGGCGGCGTGGGCGGCGCGGCGACAGGCGCGGGGACCGGGGCGGGCTGCATGGCGGTGATCGAGACGCTCTGGGACAGCCTGCCGTACCTGCTGTGGGGCGCGTTCCCGCAGGGGCCGCTGGGCGGGGCCGCGCTCACGGTGCTGCTCAGTGCCGGGTCGGCCGTGGCCTCGGCGGTGCTCGGGCTGGCGTGGGGCATCGGCCTGGCAAGCGCGACGGGCGGGGCCAGGGCCTTGCTCACGCTGGTGCTGGGCCTGCTGCGCGCCGTTCCGGTGCTGATGCTGATCTTCTGGACCTACTTTCTGCTGCCGTTCGCGCTCGGCATCAGCGTGCCGGGCGTGTTGTCGGTGATGTGCGCGCTGTCGCTGGTCGGCGGCGCGTACCTGGCGCATGCGGTGCATGCCGGCATCCGCGGGGTGGGGCAGGGGCAATGGGCGGCGGGGCTGTCGCTGGGGCTCACGCGCTGGGGCACGCTGCGCGCCATCGTGCTGCCGCAGGCGCTGCGCATGATGCTGCCGTCGTTCGTCAACCAGTGGGTCACGCTGGTGAAGGACAGCTCGCTGGCCTACATCGTCGGCGTGGGCGAGCTGTCGTTCGTGGCCTCGCAGGTGAATGCGCGCACCATGGTCTACCCGGCGGAAATCTTCATGCTGGTGGGCGCCATCTACTGGCTGCTGTGCACCGGGCTCGACCGGCTGGCGAACGCGGGGCTGAAAAGAGCGCACACAGCTACAAAAAGGCGCATCAACTTTTCAAGAAAAGGTCTTGGGCGGTTCGCATAATCGCGTTCGTCAGTTCGACCCTTTCGACACTCTCACCCTAGGAGCTTCACCCATGGCCCAGACCCGCATTGCCGTCATCGTCGGCAGCCTGCGCAAGGATTCGTACAACCACAAGCTGGCCCTCGCGCTGGCGCACCTGGCGCCCTCGGACTTCACCTTCGAGACCCTGCGCATCGACGACCTGCCCCTGTACAACCAGGATGAGGACGGCAACCAGTCCGCGCCGGTGAAGCGCCTGAAGACCGAGATCGCGGCGGCCGACGGCCTGCTGTTCGTCACGCCCGAGTACAACCGCTCGATTCCCGGCGTGCTGAAGAACGCGATCGACCAGGCCTCGCGCCCCTACGGCCAGAGCGCCTGGGCGGGCAAGCCGGCCGGCGTGGTCGGCATCTCGGTGGGCGCCATCGGCACCGCGCTGGCGCAGCAGCACCTGCGCAACATCCTGGCCTACCTCGACGTGCCCACCATGGGCGCGCCCGAAGTGTTCCTGCAGGCCAAGGACGACCTGTTCGACGACAAGGGCCACATCGGCAACGAAGGCTCGAAGAAATTCCTGCAGGGCTGGATGGACAAGTACGTGGGCTGGGTCAAGAGCCACGCGGCCTGAGCCTTCCCGCAGGCTGCGGACGACAAAAAGCCGCCCATCGGGCGGCTTTTTGCATGGTGCTGAGCGTGCTCAGGCTGCGATGGCGGCGTCGCGCTGGTTGGCGGCTTCGGCCGTCGCCACCAGGATGTCGGCGCGGGCGGCCGCCAGGGCCTTGGCCTTGGCTTCGTCGCCCATGGCCAGGCCTTCGGCGCGCACGAAGCGCACGTCGGTGATGCCGAAGAAACCGAAGATCACCTTCAGGTAGCTCTCCTGGTGTTCCATCGCCTGGCCGCCTTCGCTGGTCGAGTAGGCGCCGCCGCGGGTCGAGGCCACGATCACGGTCTTGCCGCCGGCCAGGCCGACCGGGCCCTTTTCGGTGTACTTGAAGGTGCGGCCGATTTGCGCGAGGCGGTCGATCCAGGCCTTCAGTTGCGTGGGAATCGAGAAGTTGTAGAACGGCGTGCCGATGACGATCACGTCCGCGGCCAGGAACTGGCTCACCAGCTTTTCCGACAGGGCGTTTTCACGCAGCTGCGCTTCGGTCGGCTGGGCTTGCACGCCCGTCTTGATGCCCAGCGCGTCGGCGCTGAAGTGCGATGGGGTGTCCACGGCCAGGTCGAGGTAGTCGACGTCGGTGTCGGGGTGGGCGGCGCGCCATGCGGTCACGGCTTCGGCCGAGAGCAGGCGCGAGGTCGAGTTGGTGCCGAGGATGCTGGAGTCGATGTGGAGCAGCTTCATGTCAATCAATCGCTTTCTGTGTTGGCTGTCGGCGCTCAATTGGCCGGCGGATGTGAGAATTCTATTTTTGGATCGAGTGGGTGATAAGTAGCCAAAAATCGCACTCATCGTTCTGTTTGCGGGACAATTGACCCATGCAAGACCTCAACGACATGGTTTTTTTCGCTGAAGTGGCCGAACGCGGCGGTTTTGCCGCCGCCAGCCGGGCGCTGGGCATTCCCAAGTCGCGCCTGTCGCGCCGCGTGGCCGACCTGGAAGAGCGCCTGGGTGTGCAGTTGATGCAGCGCAGCACGCGCCGGCTGTCGCTCACGCCGGCCGGCGAGATCTACCTGCGCCACGCCTCCGCCATGCGCGACGCGGCGCAGGCGGCGGCCGAGGCGGTGGCGCAGGTACAGACCGAACCCAGCGGGCTGGTGCGGCTGAGCTGCCCGGTGACCATTTCGCACAGCGGGCTGGCGCAGCTGATGCCGGTCTTCATGGGCCTGTACCCGGCGGTGCGCATCGACATGCGCGTGATCAACCGGCCGGTCGACCTGATCGAGGAGGGCATCGACATCGCGCTGCGCGTGCGCCCCGTCATCGAGGACAGCGCCTTGCTGGTGGCCAAGACCTTCGGCACCAGCCGCGGCGTGCTGGTGGCGAGCCCGGAGCTGATGGCGCGCTTCGGGCCCATCGAGTCGCCCGCCGACCTGGCGAAGCTGCCGACGGCATCGATGTCGGTCAACGGCGACGGGCGCGCCGACTGGCGGCTCGAAGGGCCGCACGGCGAGATCCACGTGCACACGCACGTGCCGCGCTACGTGGCGGACGACCTGGCCACGCTGCAGTACGGCACGCTGGGCAGCGTGGGCGCGACCCTGCTGCCCGACTACATGTGCCGGGCCGACGTGGAGGCGGGCCGCCTGGTGCGGGTGCTGCCGGGCTGGGGGCCGTCGCCGGTGGTGGCGCACATGGTGTTTCCGGCGCGGCGGGCGCTGGTGCCGGCGGTGCGGCGGCTGATCGACTTCCTGGCCGAGCACATGCAGAACGTCGACATGCGGATGTTCTGAGGCGAAAAGAAGCGCTCGCGCGCACCCGTGTTACGAAGTTTGCTATCTAAAAGATAGCGATATGCCGCTGCGCTCCGAATTCGTTATGCAGAAAACGTCATATCCAAACAAGCAGATATTCGTTTGTCATTGAAGCGATGGTTCGCACAATCCGAGGCTCCCATCCATCCAGGAGCGACCATGGCAACTCTGCGTCTCGGCGACACCGCCCCCAATTTCACCCAGGATTCCAGCGAAGGCCCGATCGACTTCTACCAGTGGGCCGGCGACTCGTGGGTCGTGTTCTTCTCGCACCCGGCCGACTTCACGCCCGTGTGCACCACCGAACTCGGCAAGACGGCGGCGCTGTCGGGCGAGTTCGCCAAGCGCGGCGTGAAGCCCATCGCGCTGAGCGTCGACCCGGCCACCAAGCACAAGGAATGGATCTCGGACATCAACGAGACGCAGAACACCACGGTCAACTTCCCCATCATTGCGGACGCCGACCGCAAGGTGGCCGACCTGTACGACCTGATCCACCCGAACGCCTCGGCCACGGCCACCGTTCGCAGCGTGTTCATCATCGACCCGAAGAAGGTCATCCGCACGACCATCACGTACCCGGCATCGACCGGGCGCAACTTCGACGAGATCATTCGCGTGATCGACTCGCTGCAGCTCACCGACAGCCACAAGGTGGCCACGCCCGTGAACTGGAAGGACGGCGACGACGTGGTCATCGTGCCGAGCATCCAGGACCCGGCCGAGCTGGCGGAGCGCTTCCCCAAGGGCTTCAAGGCCGTGAAGCCCTACCTGCGCATCACGCCGCAGCCGAACAAGTAAGGGCAGGGCAGCGTCGTCATGCAGACCCGCGTGATCATCGTGCCCGGTTGGCGCGACTCGGGGCCCGGCCATTGGCAGAGCCTGTGGGAAGAGCGCATTCCGGGCGCCGCGCGGGTGGTGCAGGACGACTGGGCCTCGCCCAAGCGCGACGCCTGGGTGAGCGCGCTGGCCAGGCTGGTGCTGGAGAGCGAGGGCCCCGTGGTCATTGCCGCGCACAGCCTGGGCTGCATCGCCACGTCGCACCTGCCGGCCGCGGCGGCCGCGCGCATCTGCGGCGCGCTGCTGGTGGCGCCGGCCGACCCGGAGCGCCGCGCGGTGCTGTCCGACTTCGCGCCCGTGCCCTACGCCGCGCTGCCGTACCGCAGCATCGTGGTGGCCAGCAGCAACGATCCGTTTTGTCCCATTCGGCTGGCGGGTGCTTATTCGCGCGCCTGGGGCAGCGAGTTCGTGCGCATGCAGAATGCGGGCCACATCAATATCGATTCGGGGCACGGAGACTGGCCGCTCGGCCTGGCCCTGCTGCAATCGTTGACCGACGAGCCCGCCGCCTGGTCGGCGGGCCGTGAATTTTCAGAAAACTTGGCAATCACATGACTTCCAGAATCAAGACCTTCGTCGCCGTGCTCGCGCTGGCGTCCTCCGCACTCGCCGGCAGCAGCGCCTTCGCGCAAGGCACCTCGCTGCTGAACGCGTCCTACGACGTGGCCCGCGAGTTCTACAAGGACTACAACGCGGCCTTCGTGGCGCACTACAAGAAGGCCACCGGCAAGGACGTGAAGATCGACCAGTCGCACGGCGGCTCCAGCGCCCAGGCGCGCTCGGTGGCCGACGGCCTGGACGCCGACGTGGTCACGATGAACACCTCGACCGACATCGACTTCCTGGCCAACGCCGGCGTGGTCGCCAAGGACTGGCCCAAGAAATTCCCCGAGAACGCATCGCCGACCACCTCGACCATGCTGTTCCTGGTGCGCAACGGCAACCCCAAGGGCATCAAGGACTGGGAAGACCTGGTCAAGCCCGGCGTGCAGGTCGTGATCGTCAACCCCAAGACCGGCGGCAACGGCCGCTACGCCTACCTGGCCGCCTGGGGCTACATCAAGAAGAAGGGCGGCACCGACGCCCAGGCCGCCGAGTTCGTCGGCAAGCTGTTCAAGAACGTGCCGGTGCTGGCACGCGGCGGGCGCGACGCGACCACCGCCTTCCTGCAACGCAACATCGGCGACGCGCTGATCACCTTCGAGTCGGAAGTGGTCTCCATCGACCGTGAATTCGGCACCGGCAAGGTCGACTCGGTGTACCCGTCGATCAGCATCGTGGCCGAGAACCCGGTGGCCGTGGTGGAACGCACCGTCAACAAGAAGGGCACCGGCGAACTGGCCAAGGCCTACCTCGACTGGCTCTACTCCGAAGAAGCGCAGGAAATCGCCGCCAAGCACGCGCTGCGTCCGCGCTCGCAGGCCGTGCTCAAGAAGTACGCCGCCACCTTCAAGCCGCTGCAACTCTTCACGGTGCAGGAACTGTTCGGCAGCCTGGGCGAAGCGCAGAAGGTGCACTTCAACGACGGCGGCCAGTTCGACAAGCTGTACACCCCCGGCGCGAAGTAAATGAGCGGCGCTGTCCCTTCGGCGCTCCCGTCCGCGGGAGCGCCTTTTTCGCGTGCCAACCGGGCAGGGGGCGCCAAGCGCGTGCTGCCCGGTTTTCACATCACGCTCGGCTTCTCGATCCTGTATCTGAGCCTGATCGTGCTGATCCCGCTGTCGGCGCTGGTCTTTCGGACCTTCACGCTGACCTGGGACCAGTTCTGGGTGGCCGTGACCGCGCCGCGCGTGATGGCCTCGTACCGCCTGACCTTCGGCGCCTCGCTGATCGCAGCGCTGGTGAACGCGGTGTTCGGCCTGCTGGTGGCCTGGGTGCTGGTGCGCTACAAGTTCCCGGGCAAGCGCATCGTCGATGCGCTGGTCGACCTGCCGTTCGCACTGCCGACGGCCGTGGCCGGCATCTCGCTGACCGCGCTGCTCGCGGGCAACGGCTGGATCGGGCAACTGCTCGAGCCGCACGGCATCAAGCTGGCGTTCACGCCGGCGGGCATCGTGATCGCGCTGATCTTCATCGGGCTGCCCTTCGTGGTGCGCACGGTGCAGCCGGTGCTCGAAGACACCGAGAAAGAGCTGGAGGAAGCCGCGACCTCGCTGGGCGCCACGCGGCTGCAGACGTTCACCAAGGTGATCTTTCCGTCGATCGCGCCGGCATTGCTCACGGGCTTTGCCATGGCCTTCGCGCGCGCCATCGGCGAGTACGGCTCGGTGATCTTCATTGCCGGCAACATGCCGATGATCTCGGAGATCACGCCGCTCATCATCATCGGCAAGCTGGAGCAGTACGACTACGCCGGCGCCACCGCGGTCGCGCTGGTGATGCTGGTCATTTCCTTCGTGCTGCTGCTGGTCATCAACGGCCTGCAGGCGTGGCAGCGCCGCCGCTCGGGAGCATGACATGAGCGCACCTTCCAAGATCATTCGCCGCGCCAAGGCCGGCACCACCGAAGCGCCCTGGGTGCGCTGGACGCTGATCGGCATTGCGCTGGCGTTCATGTTCCTGTTCCTCGTGCTGCCGCTGGCGGCCGTGGCCACCGAGGCGCTGCGCAAGGGCGTCTCGGCGTACCTCGAGGCGCTGAAGGAACCCGATGCCTGGAGCGCCATCCGCCTCACGCTGATCACGGCCGCCATCACGGTGCCGATGAACCTCGTGTTCGGCGTGGCCGCGGCCTGGGCCGTGGCCAAGTTCGAGTTCCGCGGCAAGGCCTTTCTCACCACGCTGATCGACCTGCCGTTCGCGGTGTCGCCGGTGGTGGCGGGCCTGATCTACGTGCTGGTGTTCGGCGCGCAGGGCTGGATCGGCCCGTGGCTCGCGGAGCACGACATCAAGATCATCTTTGCCGTGCCCGGCATCGTGCTGGCGACCGTGTTCGTGACCTTCCCGTTCATCGCGCGCGAGCTGATTCCGCTGATGCAGGCGCAGGGCACCGACGAGGAGCAGGCCGCCATCGTGCTGGGCGCGACCGGCTGGCAGACCTTCTGGCGCGTCACGCTGCCCAACATCAAGTGGGGCCTGCTGTACGGCGTGATCCTGTGCAATGCGCGGGCCATGGGCGAGTTCGGCGCGGTGTCGGTGGTGTCGGGCCACATCCGCGGGCAGACCAACACCATGCCGCTGCACGTGGAAGTGCTCTACAACGAATACCAGTCGGTGGCCGCGTTCGCCGTGGCCTCGCTGCTGGCCATCCTCGCGCTGGTCACGCTGGTGATCAAGTCGGTCATCGAATGGCGCCACGAGCGCGAAATGAAGGCCATTGCCGAGTTGCCCCCTGAGCGTCCTCCTGAAACGACGGCGGCTTGAGAGAGAAGAAACCATGAGCATCGAAATCCGCAACATCAGCAAGCAGTTCGGCGACTTCCGCGCGCTGCGCGACGTGAACCTCGACGTGCAGTCGGGCGAGCTCGTCGCGCTGCTCGGCCCCTCGGGCTGCGGCAAGACCACGCTGCTGCGCATCATCGCGGGGCTGGAAACGGCCGACACCGGCAGCATCCTGTTCTCGGGCGAGGACACCACCGACGTGCACGTGCGCGAGCGCCAGGTCGGCTTCGTGTTCCAGCACTACGCGCTGTTCCGCCACATGACCGTGTTCGAGAACGTCGCCTTCGGCCTGCGCGTGAAGCCGCGCAAGGAACGCCCGAGCGACGCGCAGATCAAGGCCAAGGTCACCGACCTGCTGAAGCTGGTACAGCTCGACTGGCTGGCCGACCGCTACCCGTCGCAGCTGTCGGGCGGCCAGCGCCAGCGCATTGCACTGGCCCGCGCGCTGGCCGTGGAGCCCAAGGTGCTGCTGCTGGACGAACCCTTCGGCGCGCTCGACGCCAAGGTGCGCAAGGAACTGCGCCGCTGGCTGCGCCGGCTGCATGACGAGCTGCACGTGACCTCGATCTTCGTCACGCACGACCAGGAAGAGGCGCTCGAGGTGGCCGACCGCGTGGTGGTCATCAACAAGGGGCAGATCGAGCAGGTCGGCTCGCCGCAGGAGGTGTGGGACCAGCCCGCGAGTCCTTTCGTCTACGGTTTCCTGGGCGACGTGAACCTGTTCCACGGCCGGGCCGACAACGGCGCGGTGCAGCTCGACGGCATGCGCCTGGACTCGCCCGAGCACAGCGGTGCGCGCGACGCCAAGGCACGCGCTTATGTGCGCCCGCATGACATCGATGTGACACGCTACGTGGCCGGCGCCTCGGGCATCGTCGCCACGCTGGCGCGTGCGATCGTGGTCGGACCGATCGCGCGGCTGGAACTTGAGCCCACCGAAACGAATCCAGATAATCCGGGCTCCGGAACCATCATCGAGGCGCAACTCCCTGCGCAACAGTTCCGTGACCTGGGCTTGAAGGAAGGCGACACCGTCGTCGCCAACCCACGCAAGGCCAGGGTGTTCGTAGAAGAAGATTGGGTGTCTCCTTGATCGATTGGTACTTCGGCGCGCCGCGCCGCGCGCATGGGCTGATCTGCCTGGCCTGCGTTCTCATGCTGGCCTTCGGGCTCTACCTGCAGCACGTGGTCGGGCTCGAGCCTTGTCCCATGTGCATCGTGCAGCGCTATGCGCTGGTGCTGGTGGCACTTTTCACCGGCCTGGCCGGCATGTTCCGCAACCGGGGCCTGCAGGTGACCGGCGGCGTGCTGGCACTGGTGTCGGCGGTGGGCGGTGCCTACACGGCGGCCGCGCAGAGCTGGCTGCAGTGGTACCCGCCGGAGGTGGTGTCCTGCGGGCGCGACCTGTACGGAATGATCGAGACCTTCCCGCTGAAGCGCGCGCTGCCGCTGATCTTCCGCGGCGGCGGCGACTGTTCCAAGGTCGACTGGACGCTGTTCGGCCTGACGCTGGCGAACTGGTCGTTCATCGCCTTCACGGTGCTGTCGCTGGTGCTGCTCACGCTGCTGGTGCGCTCGCGCCGGGCGCGCTGAGAGCGCCAAGAACGCAGACAGGCTGATAGCGCCGCTAGCGCCGCTAGCGCCGATATCGGCAACCGCATCGGACGCAATGTCCCGATGCGATCCCCGGCTTTAGGGGACCTTCAGGAACCGCGGCTAGGATGAAAGCCGCCGCCACGCAGTTGGCCCGCGCAGCCGGTCTCTCCGGTTCGCGGGCCGTGGCGCTTCACTTCATCCTCACTGCATGCCAAACACCCCCAAGCGGCGCTCGCGCAAGTTCATCTACGGCATCGTTGCCGTGGTGGTCCTGGGCCTGCTGTCCCTTTTCTGGTTCAGCCCGGCCAAGAAGACCGACTACCTCACCGCCAGGGTGCAGCGCACCGACCTCGAGAACGCGGTGCTCGCCACCGGCGTGCTGCAGGCCCTGCGGCAGGTCGAGGTGGGCGCGCAGGTCAGCGGCCAGCTCAAGTCGCTGAAGGTGGTGCTGGGCCAGACCGTGAAGAAGGGCGACTGGCTCGCCGAGATCGACCCCGTCATCTCGCAGAACACGCTCGCGCAGGAGCAGGCCAAGCTGGAGAACCTGCAGGCGCAGAAGCTCGCGAAAGAGGTCCGCATCCGGCAGGCCCAGCTCACCTGGGCGCGGCAGCAGGAAATGCTCGCGCAGGACGCCGCGCCCCGGCAGGACATGGAAAGCGCCGACGCCGAGCTGCGCGCGCTGCGTGCCGACGGGGTGTCGCTGGACGCGCAGATCCGCCAGCAGAAGCTGGCCGTGGCCTCGGCGCAGACCAATCTGTCGTACACGCGCATCGTCGCGCCCATCGACGGCGACGTGGTCTCCATCAGCACGCTCGAAGGCCAGACCGTGGTGGCCGCGTTCCAGGTGCCCACGCTGATGAAGCTGGCCGACCTGTCGACCATGACGGTGAAGGCACAGGTGTCCGAAGCCGACGTGGTGCGCGTGAAACCGGGGCAGCCCGTGTACTTCACCATCCTCGGCGACCCCGATACGCGCTACCACGGCACGCTGCGCGCGGTGCAGCCGTCGCCCGAGAAGATCAACAACGCCGTGTTCTTCAACGCGCTGTTCGACGTGCCCAACCCCGAGCGCACGCTGCGCGTCGACATGACGGCGCAGGTCGCCATCCTGCTGGGCGAGGCGAAGCAGGCGCTGACCGTGCCGCTGACGGCGCTGGGGCCGCGCGGCAAGGACGGCCGCCAGGAAGTGCGCGTGCTCAAGGCCGACCAGAGCGTGGAAAAGCGCCAGGTGCGCGTGGGCATCAGCAACAACTTCCAGGCGCAGGTGCTCGAGGGGCTGAACGAGGGCGACAACGTGATCACGGGCGACCCTTCGACGGCGCCGGACCGCAGTGACAGCGGCGAAGGCGGTCCGCGAGGCAAGCGCTCATGATGCAGCCGGCGCCGGGAAGGCAACCGCTGCTGGCCCTGCGCGGCATCGGCCGCAGCTTTCCCTCGGGCGAGCAGCAAGTGCAGGTGCTGAAAGACGTCGACCTGGACATCGGCAGCGGCGAGATGCTGGCCATCGTCGGCGCGTCGGGCTCGGGCAAGTCGACGCTGATGAACATCCTCGGCTGCCTCGACCGGCCAAGCACCGGCACCTACACGGTGTCGGGCCACGACGTGGGCACGCTCGACAGCGACGCGCTGGCCGAGCTGCGGCGCGAGCACTTCGGCTTCATCTTCCAGCGCTACCACCTGATGCAGCACCTGTCGGCCACCGGCAACGTCGAGGTGCCCGCCGTGTACGCCGGCACCGACGGGCAGGCGCGCGACGCGCGGGCGCGCCAGCTGCTCGAGCGGCTGGGCCTGGGCGACCGCACCGAGCACCTGCCCAGCCAGCTGTCGGGCGGGCAGCAGCAGCGCGTGAGCATTGCGCGCGCGCTGATGAACGGCGGGCAGGTGATCCTGGCCGACGAGCCGACCGGCGCGCTCGACAGCAAGAGCGGGCAGGAGGTGATCGGCATCCTGCGCGAGCTGCATGCGCAGGGGCACACCGTCATCATCGTGACGCACGACATGCAGGTGGCGAGCTGCACCGAACGCATCATCGAGATCGCCGACGGCGTGATCGTGGGCGACCGGGCCAATGTACCGAGCGTGGCCGCGCCGACGAAAGACGTGCGGGAAAACGCCGCCGCCCCAGTGGAGATGTCTCGACCCAAACTGGGCATCGCGCGCTTCAGCACCGGCTGGGCCCGCTTCGCCGAGGCCTTTCGCATGGCCTGGCGCTCGATGATGGCGCACCGCATGCGCACCGCGCTCACCATGCTGGGCATCGTGATCGGCATCACCTCGGTGGTGTCGATCGTGGCCATCGGGGAGGGCGCCAAGCGCTTCGTGCTGTCGGACATCCGGGCCATCGGCACCAACACGCTCGACGTGTACCCGGGGCATGACTTCGGCGACGACAAGGCCTCGAGCATCCGCACGCTGACGCCGTCCGACCTGGAGGCGATCGGCGCGCAGCCCTATGTGCACAGCGTGACGCCCGCGACCCAGCGCAGCCTGCGGCTGCGCTACCGCAGCGTGGACATCAACGGCACGGTGAACGGCGTGAGCGACAGTTTCTTTCGCGTGCGCGACATCCAGATGACCCGCGGCGCGGCCTTCACGGCCGCCGACGTGCGCCACCAGTCGCAGGTGGTGGTGATCGACCAGAACACGCAGCGCAAGCTGTTCCCCGACGGAGCCGACCCGGTCGGCAAGATCATCCTGGTGGGCAACCTGCCGTGCACGGTGATCGGCGTGTCGGAGGAAAAGAAGAGCATGTTCGGGGAGAACAAGTCGCTCAACATCTGGCTGCCGTACAGCACCGGCGCGAGCCGGCTGTTCGGGCAGCAGCACTTCGACAGCATCACCGTGCGCATCCGCGACGACCAGCCGACCAAGGCGGCCGAGGACAGCATCGTCAAGCTGCTCACGATGCGCCACGGCGGCAAGGACTTTTTCACCTTCAACATGGACAGCATCGTGAAGACGGCCGAGCGCACGAGCCAGTCGCTCACGCTGCTGCTGTCGCTCATTGCGGTGATCTCGCTGGTGGTGGGCGGCATCGGCGTGATGAACATCATGCTGGTGTCGGTGACCGAGCGCACGCGCGAGATCGGCATTCGCATGGCCGTGGGCGCGCGCCAGAGCGACGTGCTGCAGCAGTTCCTGACCGAGGCGGTGCTGGTGTGCCTGGTGGGCGGATTGATCGGCGTGACGCTGTCGTACGGCATCAGCTTTCTGTTTTCGCTTTTCGTCAAGCAATGGCAAATGATCTTTTCGATGGGCGCCGTGGTGTCGGCCTTCCTGTGCGCGTCGCTGATCGGCGTGCTGTTCGGCTACCTGCCGGCGCGCAACGCGGCGCGCCTGGACCCGATCGAGGCGCTGGCGCGTGAGTAGCGCACGCCGTCTTTGCGCGGTGGGCGCGGCCGTGCTGGCGCTCGGCGGCTGCACCCTGTTCCAGCCGGAGCAGCGGGCGCAGCGGCCGCTGGAGATTCCACAGGGCTGGCAGCAGCCAGCCGCCCCGGAAGGCGCTGCAGCGGTGCTGTCCGAAAACTGGTGGGCGGCGTTCAACGATCCGATGCTCGACCGGCTGGTGGGCGACGCGCTGCGCACCAACAACAACCTGGCCGCGGCGGGCATCCGCGTGCAGCGCGCGCAGCTGCAGGCGGGCCTGGCGAACACGAACCTCACGCCTGGCGTGGTTGGGCAGGCCAGCACGAGCCGCGGCTACGACCTGAAGCGCGGCGGCGTCGTAGGCTCCACGTCGGGCTCGCTGGTCACGCTGAGCTACGAGCTCGACCTTTGGGGTCGGCTCGCGGCACAACGCAGCGCGGCCGACTGGGAGCTGAAGGCCACGGAGTCCGACCGCCAGGCCACCGCTCTCGCGCTGGTCGGCACGACCGCCGGGCTCTACTGGCAGGTCGGCTACCTGAACCAGCGCATCGCACTGAGCGAAGCAGGAATGGAGGACGGCCGCCGCATCCTCGCGCTGGTGCGTGTGAAGTACGCGGCGGGCGCGGTGTCGGGGCTGGACGTGGCGCAGGCCGGGCAGAACCTCGCAACGCAGGAAGCCGCGCACACGCAGCTGCTGCAGCAGCGCGTCGAGGCGCGCAATGCGCTGGCGATCCTGTTCGACCGGCCGCCGCAGCCATTGGCGGCCGAGCCCGCGCAGCTGCCCGACATCGCCTTGCCGGCAATCGACGCCGGCGTGCCCGCGAGCCTGCTGGGCCGGCGCCCGGACCTGCGCGCCGCCGAGCAGCGGCTGCGTGGCGCGCTGGCGAACGTGGACGCGACACGCACCGGGTTCTATCCGGCGCTGAGCCTGACCGGCTCGCTCGGCACGTCGAGCACCGCGCTGGGCGAACTGCTGAAGAACCCGGTCGGCACGCTGGGCGCGGGGCTGGCGTTGCCGTTCCTGCAATGGAACACCGCGCGGCTGAGCGTAGCGGTGTCGCAGGCGCAGTACGAAGAGGCCGTGGCGGGATTCCGCCAGTCGCTCTACACGGCGCTGTCGGAGGTGGAGAACGCGTTGTCGTCACGCACGCAACTGCGCGCGGAGAGTGAGAAGCTGGTGCTGGCGCTGCAGGAGGCGCAGCGCGCGGAGCGGTTGTCGGAGGTGCGCTACCGCGCCGGGGCGACCGCGCTGCAGCCGGTGCTCGACGCGAAGGACCGGCGCCGCACGGCGGAGGTGTCGCTGGCGCTGAACCGGTTGAACCAGCTCAACGCGACGATGACGCTGTACAAGGCGCTGGGCGGGGCCGCGGTGACGGTTCCCTCTCCCGCTGGGAGCGGGCTGGGGTGACGGCCCCTCTCCCTCCGGGAGCGGGGCGGGGTGACGGCCGCGGCCTCCAAGCCGAGGCTGCGTTTCATCGAACGCGCATTCCCCGCAAAGACCTCAGTCCTGGAACGGCGCCTTCCTCGCCAGCTTGCGGAACACCAGCCCCGGCAGCCGCAGCACGAACTCGACCATCAGCCGCGCATGCATCCACGTCAGCAGCACGTTGTCGCGCCCATAGCGGAAGTGCGAAACGCCGCCTTCTTCCGCCGTCAGGTACTTCACCGGCGCATCGATGTTCACCGGCTTGACGCCGCGCCACGCCAGCCGCACGACGGCTTCGGTGTCGAAGTCGAAGCGGCGCATCCAGGGCTGGCGCGCCATCACGGCGATCAGGTCGGTCACCGGGTACACGCGAAACCCGTAGAGCGAATCGCCCACGCCGGCGAACAGGGTCTCGAGCTGGGTCCAGCCGTTCGACACGCGCCGTCCGCGCACGCGCAGCAGCGGCGCGCTGGCGTCGAACACGGGGCGCCCGAGCACCATCGTCTCGGGCCGGGCCAGCGAGGCCTTCATGAATTCGGGGATCAGGTCCGCCGGATGCTGGCCGTCGGAGTCCATCGTCAGCGCATGGGTGAAGCCGGCCTCCCTGGCGGCGCGCAGGCCGTGCAGCACGGCCGAGCCCTTGCCCTGGTTCTGCGGCAGCACCCACACGCGCAGGCCCGGGTCGCCGGCCGCGATCTGCTGCATGCGCTCGGCGGTGCCGTCGTCGCTGCCGTCGATCACCACCCACACCGGGCTCCATTGCGCACGTGCCGCGGCCACGGTGGAGAACAGCCGTTCGCCGGTGTTGTAGCTGGGAATCAGGACAAGGTGGGTGCGCGAGGCGTCTGGCATTCGGGGGACGCGTCGGTGGCGCGCTGTTCCATGTTGTGGCGGAAATACTGTTCGAGGTCGGCCTGCAGCACGTCGCTGTCCTGCGTCGGCGCGAAGCGCTTGCCCAGGCGCAGCGTGAACACGATCGGCAGCGGCGGCACGCGCCACAGCGGCCAGCCCTTG
Source organism: Variovorax sp. OK212 (assembly GCF_900112425.1). Lineage (GTDB taxonomy): Bacteria > Pseudomonadota > Gammaproteobacteria > Burkholderiales > Burkholderiaceae_C > Variovorax. The sequence goes on from NZ_FOLP01000003.1 coordinate 218,774, forward strand.
CTGAGGTAGGGCGAGTCGGTGTCGATGAACACGGTCTGGATCGGCGCCTGCGCGAGCTTGGCGATCAGCGTGGTGCCGGGGCGGAACGGGTTCAGCGGTGGCGTCACGGTGCGCGTGCCCTCGGGGAAGATCACCAGTTGCCCGCCGTTGCGCAGGTCGTTCACCGCCAGCCGCACCATGGTGCGGGCCGACTTGTTGCTGATGTAGCGCGCCAGCCGGGCGCCCGCGCCCAGGAAGATGTTGCCCATCAGGTCGGCCTTCATGATGCAGGCGCTGCGCGGCAGCCGCGCCACCAGCAGCAGCGCGTCGAGCATGGTGGGGTGGTTGGCCACGAAGATCACGCCCGGCTCCTTGCGCATCGGGTCGAGGCAGGAGGCGTCGATGCGCATCATGCCGGTGACCGAGGCCAGCCACCAGAACATGCGGTAGGCGAAGGCGATGGTCATGCGGCCCAGCGCGCGCGCCGGCCTCGCCGGCATGACCGGGTAGATCAGCATGGCGACAAGGTTCCAGACCAGCGAGATCAGGCCCAGGAACAGCAGCAGCGCGTAGAGCATCAACGCGAGCGGAATCGACGTGAGAATTCGCAGCACGCGAGTCATTGAATCAGTGAATCGGACGGGGAGCGGTCGGACGAAGACCGGTCAGGCCCGCAGCTGTCCGGCCGCGACCGTGTGGGCCTCGATCTCGACCAGCAGGTCGCTGCGGCAGATGTCGGCTTCCAGGTACACGGCGTGGCGCGTCATCGGCGCGTCGGCGCCGAGCGCGCCTTCGAGGATGCCGCGCACCGCCTCGGTGTCCGACGGGTTGCGCACGTAGACCACGCAGTCGAGTTCGGCCAGCGAGAACTTCGCGCTTCCGCGCGCATTGGCCGCGTCGATCACCGCCTGCAGGTTGCGCAGCGTTTCGCGCGTCTGCTCGCGCACGTCGCCGTGGTGCACGGTTTCGTGGCCGACGATGCTCGCGGTGCCCGAGATGAACAGGGCGATGTTGCCGTCGCCGATGTCGGCCAGCGCGGCGCGCGAGAAGGTCGGCGAGCGCGGGCCGTAGGTTTCCGGATAGCGGTAGGCCGAGACCTGGCGCGGGTTCTCCACCGGCAGCGGCGCCTGCGGGCCGGCCAGGAAACGCACCGACAGCGCGCCCTGGTGGATGCCCAGTGCGCAGGCCGCGGGCGCGCCCTCGAAGGCGGCGCGGCCGGCTTCGAGGAAGGCTTCCTGGCGGCCCAGGTTGAACTGGCGGTAGCGCTCCAGGCCGCCGCCGTCGGCGTTGATGCGCGGCAAGTAGTTCCAGATGCGCTGCAGGTGCGAAATGCCGGCCTGGTCGAGCGTCTTGAACAGGTCGCGATAGGCGCGGTGGGCGAGTTCGGCCAGGCCCTGCTGCTCGGTGGCCTCGTCGAGGTCGATGGCGCCGAGCAGCCAGTGGCCGTCGGTGCGCCAGCGCGCGATGCCGGTGGTGCCCGACTCGATGTGCGGCGCGCTCACGTGCCACACGTCGGCCATGGCGCCGTGCGGGGACAGCACGCGGGCGTTGACGGTCGGCATCCACGCCACGCCGTGCGGCGTGCCGTAGCCCAGCGCTGCGAAGGGCGCCTTGCCGCGGGTGGCCAGCGCGAGGCTGTCGGGCAATGAAAGGCGCTCGACGCGCAGATGGGAGGAGGTTTCGTCCTGAGCTCGCACTGTCAACTGGCCTCGGCGATGTGTTCTGGTTTGACGGCGGTGTAGCAGGAGAAGACGCCGAGGCTGGCATGGCGCTGCACGTCGCGCAAGCCCGCGTCGGCCAGCGCCTGCATCACGCGCTCCGGTGCGATGCAGGCCTCGATCGTGTCCCAGTAGTAGCGCCAGAGTTCCGAGGTGTTGCGCTGGCGGCCCACCACGCGGGCGATCAGCGGCACCACGGCACGCATGTAGCCCTTGAGCAGCGCCGTCGCGACGCGACCCTCGGGCTTGGTGATCTCGAGCACCGCCACGCGCCCGCCAGGGCGCAGCACGCGGTGGAATTCGCCGAAGGCGGCGGCCACGTCGCTGATGTGGCGCATGGCGTAGCCCATGCTCACGAAGTCGCAGCTGGCGTCGGGGCGGGGCAGGTCTTCGGCCACGCCGCGGATCAGCTCGACGCCGGGCAGGTCGACCTGGCTCATCATGCCGGGGCTGGGGTCGACGCCCACGAGCTGACCCGTGGAGCCGATGAGCTTGAGCGCTTCCCGTGCGACGAGCCCGGTGCCGATGCCCACGTCCAGCACCTGCACGCCCGGCATGAGGCCGGCCTGGCGCAGCGCCGCGCGGCGGTACGAGGGGCCGGTGCCGAAGGCCAGCACGCTTTCGATGCGGTCGTAGTCCGCCGCGGTGCTGTCGAAGATGCGCAGCAGGAACGCCTGATGCTCGGCTTCGGTCTTGTAGTACAGCGGCAGGGGCGCGTGGGGCGGCAGGGTGTCAGGATGGCCCGACCCGACGGAAGGCGATGGCGTCATCGAACGATTATCACCAAAAGCCCCGGGCCGAAATCCCACCCCCCGGCGGGCCGTTGTGTGCGCCGGACAGTAAACTCGGCGCTTGCTTTGAAAACACAAGACAGCGAGATAGAAAGCCATGGCCGGACACAGCAAGTGGGCAAATATTCAGCACCGGAAGGGCCGCCAGGACGAGAAGCGCGGCAAGCTCTGGACCCGTGCCATTCGCGAAATCACGGTGGCCGCCCGTGCCGGCGGCGCTGACCTGGGCTCCAACCCCCGGCTGCGGCTGGCGGTGGAAAAGGCCAAGGCGGTGAACCTGCCGATCGACACGATCAAGCGCAACATCGACAAGGCCACCGGCAACCTCGAAGGCGTGAACTACGAGGAAATTCGTTACGAAGGGTACGGCATCGGCGGCGCGGCGATCATCGTCGACACCATGACCGACAACCGCGTGCGCACCGTGGCCGAAGTGCGCCACGCCTTCTCCAAGCACGGCGGCAACATGGGCACCGAAGGCTCGGTGGCCTTCCAGTTCAAGCACTGCGGCCAGATCATCTTCGCGCCGGGCGCCGATGAAGACAAGGTGATGGAAGCGGCGCTCGAGGCGGGTGCCGAGGACGTCGTGACCGACGACGACGGCGCCATCGAGGTGATCACCGCCGTGACCGATTTCGAAGCCGTGAAGAACGCGCTGGAGGCCGCCGGCCTGAAGCCCGACGCGGCCGAAGTCACCATGCGCGCGGAAAACACCGTGGACGTGACCGGCGAAGACGCCGCAAGAATGCAGAAGTTGCTCGACGTGCTCGAGGACCTGGACGACGTGCAGGACGTTTTTCACAACGCCTTGCTGTCTGAATGAGTGAATGTTTGTTTGTTGAACCACAGCGAGAAATGAAGGCCCGCGAATGAAGGTACTGGTAATTGGGGGAGGGGGCCGTGAACACGCTCTGGCATGGCGTCTGGCGCAGGCCACCCGGGTGAGCCGCGTGTACGTGGCGCCCGGCAACGGCGGCACCGCCAGCGACGAACGCTACGACTGCATCGACATCACCGAGCCCGCTGCGCTGCGCGAGTGGGCCATCAAGGAAAAGATCGCGCTGACCGTGGTCGGCCCCGAAGGCCCGTTGGCCGCCGGCGTGGTGGACGAGTTCCGCGCGCACGGCCTGCGCATCTTCGGCCCGACGCAGGCCGCCGCCCAGCTCGAGAGCTCCAAGGCGTTCTCCAAGGCGTTCATGAAGCGCCACAAGATCCCGACGGCCGAATACGAAGCCTTCACCGACGCGGCCGCCGCGCATGCGTACATCGACGCCAAGGGCGCGCCCATCGTGGTCAAGGCCGACGGCCTGGCCGCCGGCAAGGGCGTGGTGGTGGCCATGACCGCGCAGGAAGCGCACGAGGCGGTCGACTTCATGCTGGTCGACAACAAGTTCGGCGTGTCGCACAACGAAGGCGGCGCGCGCGTCGTCATCGAAGAGTTCCTGCAGGGCGAGGAAGCCAGCTTCATCGTGCTGTGCGACGGCAAGAACGTCACCGCGCTGGCCACCAGCCAGGACCACAAGCGCCTGCTCGACAACGACGAAGGCCCCAACACCGGCGGCATGGGCGCGTATTCGCCCGCGCCGGTGGTCACGGCCGAGGTGCATGCCCGCGCGATGCGCGAGATCATCCTGCCGACCATCCGCGGCATGGAAAAGGACGGCATTCCGTTCACCGGCTTCCTGTACGCCGGCTTGATGATCGACGCCACCGGCCACCCCAAGACGCTCGAGTTCAACTGCCGCATGGGCGACCCCGAGACGCAGCCGATCATGATGCGCCTGAAGTCCGACCTGTTCGAAGTGTTCTGGCACGCCACCGACGGCACGCTCGACCAGGTCGATCTGCAATGGGACCGCCGCGTGGCGCTGGGCGTGGTCATGGCCGCGCACGGCTACCCGCTGTCGCCGCGCAAGGGCGACCGCATCACCGGCATTCCGGCCGAGGTGGCCGACGCCGTGGTGTTCCACGCGGGCACCACGCTGGAAAACGGCGAGCTCAAGACCAGCGGCGGCCGCGTGCTCTGCGTGACCGTGCTGGCCGACAGCGTGAAGCAGGCGCAGCAGCGCGCCTATGAGGTCGCGGCGCGCGTCGACTTCGACGGCGCCCAGTACCGCAAGGACATCGGGTTCCGCGCCCTGCACGCGCGCAACACGCCCCACGCCTGATGCAGTCCACCCATCCGGCGGCGGTCGGCGAGTACCTGCGCGGACTGCAGCAGTCGATCATCGCGGCGGTCGAGAAGGCCGATGGCGGCTGCTGCGTGCGCGATGCCTGGGAGAAGGCGCCCGGCGAGCCGCTGCAAGGCAGCGGCCTGACCTGCATCCTCGAAGGCGGTGAGCTGTTCGAGCGCGCGGGTTGCGGGTTTTCGCAAGTGCGCGGCCCCAGCCTGCCGCCTTCTGCCACGCAGAACCGGCCCGAGCTGGCGGGCGCGCCCTTCGAGGCGATGGGCGTGTCACTGGTGTTCCATCCGCGCAACCCCTACGTGCCGATCGTGCACATGAACGTGCGCATGCTCGCGGCGTTGCCGAAGGACGGTTCAGGTGGCTCAGGCGGCGAGCCCGTGTGCTGGTTCGGCGGCGGCATGGACCTCACGCCTTGCTACGGCTTCGCCGAAGACGCGGTGCACTTCCACGCCACGTGCCGCGACGCGCTCGCGGCCTTCGGCGACGACAAGTACCCGCGCTTCAAGACATGGTGCGACGAGTATTTCTTCCTGAAGCACCGCAATGAGCAGCGCGGCATCGGCGGCATCTTTTTCGATGACTTTTCCGAAGGTGGCCTGGAGAACGGCTTCGACATGATCCGCTCGGTGGGCGACGGCTTCCTGCCGGCGTACCTGCCGATCGTCGAGCGCCGCCGCGCCACGCCATACACCGAGCGCGAGCGCAGCTTCCAGCTCTACCGGCGCGGCCGGTACGTGGAGTTCAACCTCGTGTGGGACCGCGGCACGCACTTCGGGCTGCAGTCGGGCGGGCGCACCGAGTCGATCCTGCTCTCGATGCCGCCGCTGGCCAGCTGGGCCTACCAGCAGCAACCCGAGCCGGGCAGCCCCGAAGCCGCGCTGTACAGCGACTTCATCGTGCGACGCGACTGGCTGTGAACCCTCCCGGCAAGGCCACGCGCCGCATCGGCGTTTTCGGCGGCGCATTCGACCCGCCGCACATCGCCCATGTGGCGCTTGCCGAGGCCGCGCTGGCGCAGCTCCACCTCGACGAGCTGCACGTGATTCCCACCGGGCAGGCCTGGCACAAGAGCCGCACGCTCACGCCGAAGCAAGACCGCCTCGCGATGACGCGGCTGGCCTTTGCCAACCTGCAGGGCACCGTGGTCGTCGACAGCCGCGAAGTGTTGCGCGACGGCCCCACCTACACGCTGGACACCCTGCACGAACTGCGGCAGGAACAGCCCGGCGCACAGCTGTTGCTGATCATGGGCGCCGACCAGGCCAGCGCGCTGCCGACCTGGCACGGCTGGCAGGATATACTAGCCATTGCTATCGTTTCTGTAGCGTATCGCGCACTATCGACGGGCGACACTGCTCGTTTTGATCCGAAAATGCTGCCCGGCCTCCCGGCTGGCGCTCATTTCGAGGCGCTCGAATTGCCTCCTATGGACACCAGCGCCACCGAAATCCGGCGGCGCGCGGCGCTTGGCGTGGACATTTCCTCGCTGGTTCCGCCCGCGGTTGCACGCTATATTGACCAACACCACCTCTACCGCTCTGCCTGATGACCACTGAAGCCGCCGCCAAGAAAGACACCCAGAAACTCCAGCGAGCCATCATCGATGGTCTCGAAGACGTCAAGGCGCAGGACATCCAGGTATTCGACACAGAACATCTGTCGCCGCTGTTCGAGCGCGTGATCGTGGCGTCGGGCACCTCCAACCGCCAGACCAAGGCGCTGGCCGCCAGCGTGCGCGACGCGGTGCGCGAAGCCGGTTTCGGCAAGCCGCGCATCGAGGGCGAGGACAACGGCGAGTGGATCATCGTGGACTGCGGCGCGGCCGTGGCGCACATCATGCAGCCCGCCATCCGCCAGTACTACCACCTCGAGGAGATCTGGGGCGACAAGCCGGTGCGCGCCAAGCTCGGCAGCGCCAAGCCCGCGATGTCGACCAGCTCGTCGGTGAAGGACGAGCCCGAAGGCAAGAAGAAGCCCGCGGCCAAGGAACCGACGCTGCGCCGCTCGAGCGCCGCCAAGACCGCGATCCGCGCGGCCGAGCAGGAAGCCAAGGCCGCGAAGGCGCCGGCCCGCAAGCCGGCATCCAAGACGGCTGCAAAGACCGCCGCCAAGAAGGCACCGGCCCGCAAGACGGGAACCACGGCGCGCGTGCCGGTCAAGGTTGTGGGCAAGCCCGCCGCCAAGAAGACCGCCGCGAAGACCGTGGCCGCCAAGAAGGCGCCTGCCAAGAAGGCACCCGCCCGCCGCGCATGAAGCTGCTGGTGGTCGCCGTCGGGCAGCGCATGCCCGATTGGGCACAGACCGCCTGGGACGACTACGCCAAGCGCTTTCCGCCCGAGCTCAAGCTCGAGCTGCGCGCGGTCAAGACCGAGCCGCGCGGCTCCAAGACACTCGAAACGCTGTATGCCGCCGAGCGCGAGCGCATCGAAGGCGCGATTGCGCGCGGCATGCGCATCGTCGCGCTCGACGAGCGTGGCACCGCGCTGACCACCAAGGCGCTGGCCGCACGGCTGCAAACCTGGCAAGGCGAGGGCGATGACGTCGCCCTGGTCATCGGTGGGCCCGACGGGCTCGACCCGGCCTTCAAGGCCGCCGCGCACGAACGCATCCGCCTGTCCGACCTGACATTGCCGCACGCCATGGCGCGCGTGCTGCTGGTCGAGCAGCTGTACCGTGCGTGGTCGGTGAACGCAGGTCACCCTTACCACCGCGAATGACGAGCGCCGACGGGCAGGCCGCGCGGCTCGGGCAGAGGGGCTACGCGCTCCTGCCGGGCCTGCTGCCGTCCGGCCTGCTGGACGAGGTGGCGCAGGCGCTCGACGATCGGCTCGGGTCTTCCGCGGGCAGCCGCAACCTGCTGGCCCAGCCGCAGTGCATTGCAATCGCTGAACTGCTGCAGACGAAGCTCGCCGCCATGGCGCTGCTCGACGCCTCTTCCGTGGCCGTGCAATGCACGCTCTTCGACAAGACGCCCGCGCGCAACTGGCTGGTCGCGCTCCACCAGGACACCTCGATTCCCGCATCGGGCGACGGCATGCCGGTCGTCGTCAAGGAAGGCGAGCCGTACCTGCAGCCGCCGGACGAGGTGCTGCAGTCGCTGCTTGCCGTGCGCGTGCACCTGGACGACTGCGGCGACGACGCGGGCCCGCTGCGCGTCGTTCCCGGCAGCCATCGCGCAGGCCGCCTCGGCGAAGCCGCTGCACAAGCCCTGCGCGCCGAACACGGCGAAGCGGTCTGCACCGCGGCGCGCGGCGATGCCTTGCTGATGCGCCCGCTGCTGCTGCATGCGTCTTCCAGGGCGCGGTCGCCGCAGCGGCGACGCGTCCTTCACTTTCTTTTCGGACCCGCGCGCCTGCCGCACGGACTGGTCTGGAACCGCACCGTGGCCGGCATGCAGCCGGCCCACCAGGAGAACTGAACCTTGCCGGACTTCATCTACCTCGCCTCGCAAAGCCCGCGCCGCGCCCAACTGCTCGGCCAGCTCGGCATTCGCCATGCGCTGCTGCTGGCCGACGCGAGCGAAGACGCCGAGGCGCTCGAGGCGGTGCTGCCCCACGAGGCTCCGGCCACCTACGTGCAGCGCGTCACCGCGCTCAAGCTCGATGCCGCCGTGGCCCGGCTGCAGCGCCGCGGCCTCGCCGAGGCGCCGGTGCTGTGCGCCGACACCACGGTCGCGCTCGGCCGCACCATCCTCGGCAAGCCCGAAGACGAGAAAGACGCCGCGCGCATGCTGCGGATGCTGTCGGGCGCCACGCACCGCGTGCTGACGGCCGTGGCGCTGCAGCACGGCACGCAGCGCCATGCGGCGCTCAGCGTGTCGCGCGTGCGCTTCGCGGAAATGACCGATGCGCAGATCGCGCGCTATGCCGAAGGCGGCGAGCCGCTCGGCAAGGCCGGCGCGTATGCCGTGCAGGGCGCGGCGGCCGCGTTCATCGAGCACATCAGCGGGTCCTATTCGGGCATCATGGGACTTCCGATGTTCGAGACCGCAGAGCTGCTTCGAAGCGCCGGTTTCAATACCTGAGAATTCCATGCAAGACATCCTGATCAACTGGTCTCCGCAGGAGACCCGCGTGGCGCTGGTCGAGCACGGCGCGGTGCAAGAGCTCCACGTCGAACGCACGCTCGAGCGCGGGCTGGTCGGCAACATCTACCTGGGCAAGGTGTCGCGCGTGCTGCCGGGCATGCAGTCGGCCTTCATCGACATCGGCTTGGAGCGCACCGCTTTCCTGCACGTGGCCGACATCGTCGCGCCGTTCACGCCGGGCTCGCGGCCCAGCGCGCCGGCACCCGAGCGCGACCACCGCAACGGCGGCCCGATGGTGCCGATCGAGAAGCAGGTCTTCGAAGGCCAGTCGCTGCTGGTGCAGGTCATCAAGGACCCCATCGGCACCAAGGGGGCGCGCCTGTCGACGCAGATCAGCATCGCCGGGCGGCTGCTGGTGTTCCTGCCGCAGGACAACCACATCGGCGTGTCGCAGAAGATCCCGTCGGATCAGCGCGAGTCGCTGCGCACCCGCATGCTGGCGCTGATCGAGGCGGCCGCGGCGGCCGACAGCGGCGGCGTGGTGCCGGCCAACACTGGCGGCTTCATCCTGCGCACCAACGGCGAAGACTCCACCGACGCCGAGCTGGCCGAAGACATCGCCTACCTGCGCAAGACCTGGTCGCGCATCCGCGAAGCCTCCATGCGCATGCCCGCGATGTCGCTGCTGCACCAGGACCTGAGCCTGCTGCAGCGCGTGCTGCGCGACATGACCGTCGAGGACACCCAGACCATCCGCATCGATTCGCGCGAGCAGTTCGAGGTGCTGCTGAAGTTCGGCCTCGAGTTCATGCCCAAGGCGGCCGGCAAGCTGCAGCACTACAAGGGCGAGCGGCCGATCTTCGACCTGTACTCGGTCGATGAGGAAATCGCCAAGGCGCTGGGCCGGCGCGTCGAACTCAAGTCGGGCGGCTACCTCGTGGTCGACCAGACCGAGGCGCTGACCACGGTCGACGTGAACACCGGCGGCTTCGTCGGCGCGCGCAACTTCGACGACACCATCTTCAAGACCAACCTCGAGGCCGCGCAGGCCATCGCGCGGCAACTGCGGCTGCGCAACCTGGGCGGGATCATCATCGTCGACTTCATCGACATGGGCCGCGACGACCACCGCGAGCAGGTGCTGGGGGAGTTTCGCAAGCAGTTGTCGCGCGACAGGGTGAAGACCACCGCGGGCGGCTTCTCGCAGCTCGGCCTGGTCGAGATGACGCGCAAGCGCACGCGCGAATCGCTGGCCCACATGCTGTGCGAGCCCTGCGTGGCCTGCGGCGGGCAGGGCATCGTGAAGACCGCGCGCAGCGTGGCCTACGACGTGATGCGCGAGATCCTGCGCGAGGCGCGGCAGTTCACGCCGCGCGAGTTCCGCATCGTGTCGTCGCCGCAGGTGATCGAGCTGTTCCTCGACGAGGAAAGCCAGCACCTGGCGGGGCTCAGCGACTTCATCGGGAAGCCGATTTCGCTGCAGTCCGAGCCCGCGATCGGGCAGGGGCAGTACGACATCGTGCTGCTGTAGGGCCTCAGAAGGCTCAGAGCGTCGGATCCTGCCCCGGCGTGGCGCTGCGCACCGCCAGCGTCTGCAGCCGCGCATACAGCCCGTCCAGCGCCATCAGCTGCGCGTGGCTGCCTTGCTCCGCGATGCGGCCGCGTTCCATCACGATGATGCGGTCGGCGTGCTGGATGGTCGACAGGCGGTGGGCGACGATCAGCGTGGTGCGGTTCTGCATCAGGCGCTGCAGGGCGTCCTGCACCAGCCGCTCCGATTCGGTGTCGAGCGCCGAGGTGGCTTCGTCGAGCAGCAGCACGGGCGCGTTCTTGTAGAGCGCGCGGGCAATCGCCAGGCGTTGGCGCTGGCCGCCCGAGAGTTGCGTGGCGTTGTGGCCCAGCACCGTGTCGATGCCCTGCGGCAGGCTTTCGACGTGCGAGCTCAGGTTGGCCGCAGCGATGCATTGCAGCACGCGCTCGCGATCGATCTCGTCGCCCAGCGACACATTGGCCGCCAGCGAGTCGTTGAGCATGACCACGTCCTGGCTCACCATGGCGAACTGGCTGCGCAGGTTCTTGAGCTGCCATTCGCGCGTGTCGTGCCCGTCGAGCAGCACCTGGCCGCCACTGGGCTGCACGAAGCGCGGCAGCAGGTTGACCAGCGTGGTCTTGCCCGAGCCCGAGGGGCCGACGAAGGCCACCACCTGGCCGGGTTCGATGGTCAAGTTCACGCCGTCGAGCGCGCGCTGTTCGTCTTCGCCGCGGTAGCTGACCTGCACGTCGCGCAGCTCGATGCGGCCTTCGGCGTGTTCGACCTGGAACGTGCCTTGCGACTCCGGCGCCACGTCGTCGATCAGGATCAGCCCGCGCTCCAGTGCGGCAAGGCCGCGCGTGATGGGGCCGGCCACTTCGGCGAGCCGGCGGATCGGGGCGATCAGCATCAGCATGGCCGTGATGTAGGCAACGAAGCCGCCCACCGTGAAGCCCTGCTTGCCGCTTTGCCACAGCGCGATCATCACCACCACCGACAGCGCGAGCGAGGCCATCATCTGCGTGAGGGGCGTGGTCGCGGCCTGGGCGATGGTCGATTTCACGGCCAGGCGGTTGAGGCGCTGGCTCAGCTGTTCGAAGCGCCGGCCTTGCGCCTCTTCCGCGCCGTGCAGCCGCACCACGCGGTGCGCGAGCACGTTTTCCTCGACCACGTAGGCCAGCTCGTCGGTGGCCTGCTGGCCCTGCTGCGTGAGGCGGTACAGCCGCTTGGAGAACACCTTCATGATCCAGGAGATGCTGGGCACCAGGAAGGCGACGATCAGGGTGAGCTTCCAGTTCAGGTAGACCAGGTAGCCCAGCAGCGCGATCAGCGTGAAGCCGTCGCGCGAAAGACCGAGCAGCGCCTGCACCAGCAGCATCGCGCCGGTCTGCACTTCGTAGACCACGGTGTTCGACAGGGTGCTCGCCGACTGCCGCGCGAACAGCGCGAGCTCGGCGCCGAGCAGCCGCTCGAACAGCACGCGCCGCAGTTTCTGCATGCCTTCGTTGGCGATGCGTGACAGGGCGTATTGAGAAATGAACTGGGCGATGCCGCGCACCGCGAACAGCAGCAGCACGGCGGCGGGCACGAACCACAGCGGCATTTCGCCGCGCGTGAAGCCGCGGTCGAGCAGCGGTTTCAGCAGGGCGGCCATCAGCGGCTCGGTGATGGCCGCGAGCATGGCCCCGCTCAAGCCGAGGGCCCACCATTGGCGCGAGCCGCCAAACCAGGTCATGAGTCGCGCCATACGGCGCATCAGGGGAGGGCGAGGGGTCTCGGCACCGGGGGAAGCTTGCATGGCGGCGGATTCTACGGGGGGCCCTTTTTGCGGCCGTCCGCAGGCTCTTTGCGGGCGCCTCGCAGCGGTTCTGTAGGACCGCACCGCTGGAAACACCTTTTGTGACGGCGCCTCCAAACCAGTGTGTAACATGTGGCCCGTCAAGCCGGGGAGAACTTTTTGCCCGGAAACCTCTCCGAACCGCATGAACAAGCCGTTGCCAACTCCAATTCCAACTCCTTCTTCATCGCTATTTGCACGCCGCAGTCTCATTGCGGCCCTCGCTGCAACTCCCATGATTCCTGCACTGGCCCAGTTCCGGGTCGAAGTGTCGGGCGTCGGGCTGACGCAGTTGCCAATCGCGCTCGTTCCCTTCAAGGGACAGGAAAGCTCGCCGCAGAAGATCTCGGACATCGTCCAGGCCGACCTCGAACGCAGCGGCCAGTTCCGCGGCGTCGATGCCTCGGGCCAGGCGCTGGACGAGGCTTCGCGCCCCGACCTGTCGCTGTGGCGCCAACGCACAGCCGACTCGCTCGTGGTGGGCAGCGTCAGCAAGCTGGCCGATGGCCGCTTCGACGTGCGTTTCCGTCTATGGGACGTAGTGAAGGGACAAGACCTCGGTGGCCAGAGCTACACCGTGCCGCAGGGTGACCTGCGGCTGGCGTCGCACCGCATCGCCGACTACGTGTACGAAAAGCTGACCGGTGAAAAGGGCATCTTCTCGACGCGCATCGCCTACGTCACCAAGGGTGGCAGCCGCTACTCGCTGTGGGTGGCCGACGCCGACGGCGAGAACGCGCAGGCCGCGCTCGCCAGCCCCGAACCCATCATCTCGCCGTGCTGGTCGTCCAACGGCCAGCAGCTGGCGTACGTGTCGTTCGAGTCGCGCAAGCCGGTCGTGTACGTGCACAACGTGGCCAGCGGCCAGCGCCGCCTGATCGCGAACTTCAAGGGCTCCAACAGCGCCCCGGCCTGGGCACCCGACGGCAACTCGCTGGCCGTGACGCTCAGCCGCGACGGCGGCTCGCAGCTCTTCACCATTCCGTCGAGCGGCGGCGAACCGCGCCGCCTGACGCAAAGCTCCAGCATCGACACCGAACCGGTCTACTCGGCCGACGGCGGCACCATCTACTTCGTGAGCGATCGCGGCGGCGCGCCGCAGATCTACAAGATGGGCGCCGGCGGCGGCAACCCGACGCGGGTGACCTTCAGCGGCACCTACAACATCTCTCCGTCTGTCAGCGGCGATGGCCGGTGGTTGGCCTACATCTCCCGGGTGGGGGGTGCCTTCAAACTCCACGTGATGGAGTTGGCGACCGGAACCGTCAATGCCATCACCGACACGACCGCCGACGAAAGTCCGAGTTTTGCGCCGAACAGCAAGTTGATCGTCTACGCCACCCACCTGCAAGGCCGCGAGGCGCTGATGACCACCACGCTCGATGGGAAAATCAAGGCCCGGCTGGCAGGACAGGCGGGAGACATAAGAGAACCGGACTGGGGTCCGTTTCAGAAGCAATGACCAAGGTTTATTTGAGGAGTTCGAAAATGTTGAAACGCACGATTTATTCGCTGGCCATCGTGGCCCTGATTGCCGGTTGCTCGTCGGGCACCAAGCTCAACGACACGCCGGTCACCGACCGTTCCGGCAGCGCCGGTGGCCAGCAAGGCCAGAGTTCCGTGGCGCCTGTCATCACCGACGAGGCCGCCGGTACCGCACAAGGTCCGGTGAATGTGGCTCGCATCATCTACTTCGACTACGACAGCTACACGGTCAAGCCCGAGTTCCAGTCGGCCATCGACGGTCATGCGCGTTTCCTCAAGGCCAACCCGCAACGCCGCATCTCGATCGAAGGTCACACCGACGAACGCGGCGGCCGCGAGTACAACCTGGCACTGGGCCAGAAGCGCTCGGAAGCCGTGCGTCGTGCACTCACCCTGCTGGGCGTGAACGACAACCAGATCGAAGCCGTGAGCTTCGGCAAGGAAAAGCCTGCCGTCACGGGCTCGGGTGAAGAAGTGTGGGCGCAAAACCGCCGCGCCGAAATCACGTACCGCCGGTGATGCCACGCGCTGTGTTGCGAGGCGCGGCGCTGGCTGCCGCCTTGCTTTGCGCCTCGGTAGGGTCGCAGGCTGCGCTGTTCGAGGATGACGAAGCCCGCAAGGCCATCCTCGACCTGCGCCAGCGCGTCGAGGCCATGCGCCAGCAGACCGACCAGCGGCTGACCGACGAGAACGGCCAGTTGCGCCGTAGCCTGCTCGACCTGCAAAACCAGATCGAGCAGATGCGGGGCGACCTGGCGCGCATGACCGGCCAGAACGAGCAGCTCACGCGCACGCTGAGCGACATGCAGTCGCGCCAGACCACCATCGACGACAAGCTCAAGCAGAGCGAGCCCTCGAAGGTGTCGGTGGACGGGCGCGAGTTCAATGCCGATCCCAAGGAAAAGGCCGACTTCGACGCCGCCCTCGGTGTGTTCCGCTCGGGCCAGTTCGCGCAGGCGCAGACCGCGTTCGCCGAATTCGTCAAGCGCAACCCGCAAAGCGGCTACAACCCGTCGGCGTTGTTCTGGCTCGGCAATGCGCAGTACGCCACGCGCAACTACAACGAGGCCATCGCGAACTTCCGCTCCATGCTCTCGCTCGCGCCCGACCATGCCAAGGCCCCCGAGGCTGTGCTGTCGATCGCGAACTGCCAGATCGAGCTGAAGGACACGCGCGCCGCGCGCCGCACGCTGGAAGACCTGACCAAGGCCTACCCGCAGTCGGAAGCCGCACAGGCCGGCCGCGAGCGTCTCTCGCGCCTGCGCTGATGCCGGCGGAGCTTTCCGCTTGAGCGCGATCATCACCGACGCTTTCACTCCTCCTGCCGCCGCGGATGTCCTCACCGACACCGCGGCGCCTGATTTTGCGCGCCGCTTCGGCGGGCTCGAGCGGCTGTACGGCGTGCCGGGTGCCGCGCGCATTCGCCACGCGCACGTGCTGGTCGTCGGCATCGGCGGCGTGGGCTCGTGGGCTGTAGAGGCGCTGGCGCGCAGCGGGGTGGGGCGGCTGACCATGATCGATCTCGACCACGTGTCGGAGTCGAACATCAACCGCCAGATCCACGCGCTCGAGGCGACCGTGGGCCAGGCCAAGGTCGAAGCCATGCGCGAGCGCATTGCGCAGATCAATCCCGAATGCAAGGTGCAGGCGATCGACGATTTCGTCGAGCCCGGCAATTGGACGTCGCTGCTCGACGCGGCGCAGGCCGCGAACGGGCCGGCAACGGCCGTCATCGACGCCTGCGACCAGGTCAAGGCCAAGGTGGCCATGGCGGCCTGGGCACGTGCGTCGCATGCATCGCGCACGGCGTTCATCACCGTGGGTGCGGCGGGCGGAAAGCGCCAGGCGCACAAGGTCGACATCGACGACCTGTCGCTGGTCACGCACGACCCGCTGCTGGCACAGCTGCGCCAGCGCCTGCGCAAGGAACACGGTGCGCCGCGCGAGGGCCGCAAGATCGGCGTGGCCTGCGTGTTCAGCCGCGAAAGCGTGGCACCGCCGGACGCGTCGTGCGCCATCGAAGGCGACGGTTCGCTCAACTGCCACGGCTATGGATCGGTGGTCAGCGTGACCGCTACTTTCGGTCAATGTGCGGCTGGTTGGGTTTTGGACAAAATAGCGTCCAACCTCGCGCTATAATCTTTGGCTTTGCCGGATTCAACATCGGCAAGAAGCAAAAAAAATGGTTCCGGGACGTTAGCTCAGTTGGTAGAGCAGCGGACTTTTAATCCGTTGGTCACTGGTTCGAATCCAGTACGTCCTACCAGAACCTCCCTTGCGGGAAATCCAGAAGCCAGCTGTCGATGCGATAGCTGGTTTTTTTTTGGGGAAAGATGAATCCCCGCCCGGCACGCCATCTGTTGGACGAACTCGAGTGTCATCTGCACAGTGAATACCGCTCCTGCCTTCCTTGCGTCCCACTACAACCTGTGGGTGGTCGCCGCTTCGCTGCTCCTCGCAACGCTTGCTTCCTACGTGGCGCTCGACCTGTCGCGCCGCGTGCGGCATGCCAGCGGGCGGCCGCACCTGCTGTGGTGGGCCATCGGGTCGTTCGCGATGGGCACGGGCATCTGGTCGATGCACTTCGTGGGCATGCTGGGCTTCTCGCTGCCGATCGCGCTCGGCTTCTCGGGCTCGACGACGCTGACCTCCTGGGTGGCCGGTGTCACGGCCTCCGGCATCGCGCTGTGGGTGGCCGGCGAGGCGGACTACAGCCTGCGGCGCATCGCCATCGCTTCCGTGGCCATGGCGGTCGGCATCTGCGGCATGCACTACATCGGCATGGCCGCGCTCGACATGTCGCCGCCCATCGTCTGGCACCTGCCGACGGTGGGGCTGTCGCTGCTGATCGGCCTGGTGGCCTCCGCGGCGGCGTTGCTGATCTTCAAGTTCCTCGGTGACATCCACAACACCCACCGCGTGGCCTTCCAGCTGCTGGCCGCGCTGGTCATGGGCATTGCGATCTGCGGCATGCACTACACGGGCATGGCGGCGGCGAACTTTCCGGCCGATTCGGTGTGCCGCAGCGCCAACGCGCTCTACGGCGCCGACCTCACCGCGATCGTCGTGCTGGCGTCGGGCGTGCTGCTGCTGGGCACGCTCTTCACCTCGATCCTGGAGTCGCGCCTGCAGCTGGTGGCCAAGCGGCTGTCGAGCTCGCTCGAAGAGGCCAACGCCGAGCTCACGCAGGCCAACCGCGAGCTGCAGAAGCGCGCGTTCACCGATGCGCTGACCGGGCTGCCCAACCGCGTGCTGTTCGAAGACCGCCTGCGGCACGCGCTGCTGCGCATGGAGCGGGCCAACCAGCTCCAGGTGGAAGAGCGCATTGCCGTGCTCTTCGTCGACCTCGACGGCTTCAAGCCGATCAACGATTCCTTCGGTCACGCAGCGGGCGACCAGATCCTGCGTGCCGCCGCGCATCGGCTGAGCCAGACGACGCGAAACAGCGACACGGTCGCGCGCATCGGCGGCGACGAATTCCTGCTGCTGCTCGAAGGCGTGCGCGACCGCGCCGAATGCGCGCAGGCCGCCAACCGCGTGCTGCGCACGCTCACCGAGCCTTTCAATGTGGCGGGCAAGCAGATCCAGATCGCATGCTCCATCGGCATCGTGCTGCATCCGGAGGAGGGCGAGCCCGGCAAGCTCGTGGCCAACGCCGATGCCGCCATGTACGAGGCCAAGCGCGCGGGCGGCGGCAACTACGTGATGTTCGAGTCGCACATGGGTGCCGACGCGGCCAAGCAGCTGCAGCTGCAAAGCGACCTGCGCCGGGCCGTGGAGCTCAAGCAGTTCGAGCTTTATTACCAGCCGAAGATCAACGTCGCGGGCGGCGGCCTGAGCGGCGTGGAAGCACTGGTGCGCTGGAACCACCCGCAGCACGGCCTGGTCGGTCCCGCCGAGTTCATCGGGCTGGCCGAGCGCTTCGGCCTCATCGTGCGCCTGGGCGACTGGATCCTCGACGAAGCCTGCCGGCAGATCGCGCAGTGGCGCGCGCAAGGCACGTGGATGTGCGTGGCCGTGAACCTGTCGGTCATGCAGCTGCGCGAGATCGACTTCGTGGCGCGCGTCGAGCAGGCGCTCGCCAGGCACGACGTGCCGGCGTCCTTGCTGCTGTGCGAGATCACCGAATCGGTGGCCATGGAAGACATCAAGGCGACGCAGCGCACCTTCGAAGGGTTGGCGCGGGTCGGCGTGTTCCTGTCGATCGACGACTTCGGCACCGGCTATTCCAGCCTGAGCCATCTGCGCAAGCTGCCGGCGCGGCAGGT
This sequence comes from Variovorax sp. OK212, assembly GCF_900112425.1. GTDB lineage: Bacteria > Pseudomonadota > Gammaproteobacteria > Burkholderiales > Burkholderiaceae_C > Variovorax. The sequence goes on from NZ_FOLP01000003.1 coordinate 236,596, forward strand.
GAAGATCGATCGCAGCTTCGTGCAGGACCTCGAGTCCAAGGAAGATGCGCGTGCCGTGGTGGACGCGGTCATCCGCCTGGCCCATGCGCTGGGGCTGAGCGTGGTGGCCGAGGGCGTGGAGAACGAGGCGCAGCGCGACATCCTGCTGGAAATGGGATGCGACGAACTGCAGGGCTTTCTGTTCTCGCACCCGCTGCCGGCAGGGGACCTGCTGGCGTGGTTCGCGAAGCGCGAAGCGCGAAGCTGATGAAGCCGATGAAGCCGATGAAGCCGATGAAGCCGGCGGGGCCGGCGAGCCCGTGAGCAACTGAGCAACCAGCAATTGGGCGCCGCGCGCCGGCCTCAGGCCGGCCACCAGTACCTTTGCGCATAGACCACCGTCATCACCACGCCCGACACGATGACGAAGCCGCGCACGAACGCCGGCGACAGCACGCGAATCAGCCGGCCGCCCGCATAACCTCCGGCCAGTGCGCCCGTGAGCATGACCAGCGTCTCGCGCCATTCGACGACGCCCCTGGCAATGAAGATCGCCATGGCCGCGGCGCTGACGCAGGTGGCCAGCAAATTCTTCAGCACCTTCACGGCGCGGATGTCGTTGGGTTCGGTGATGGCCAGCACCGCTGTGAGGATCACGCCCAGCCCCGCACCGAAGAAGCCGCCGTACACCGAGGCCGCCGCGAGCACGAGCGCGCCGCGCGTGGCCCTCGGTTTCGCACCGGCCGGCGCACGGCGCTGCGCCCAGGCCTGGATGCGCGGCGCGAACGCGAAGAGCAGGGTGGCGAAGGCGATCAGCGCCGGCACCGGCAGCACGAAGAGCCGGGCCGGCAAGACCAGCAGCAAGGCCGCGCCGATCGCGCCGCCGGCCAGTGCCGCCGCCGAAAGCAGCAGCAGCCGCGCGTCGGCGGCGGGCAGCTTCTGCCGGTCGGCGCAGGCCGCGATGAAGTGGCCCGGAAAGATCGCCACCGCGTTGGACGCGTTGGCAATCACGGGCGGCAGGCCGGCCGCCAGCATCGCGGGAAAGGTGATCAGGGTCGCGCCGCCCGCCACCGCGTTGACGATGCCGCCCAGAAAGCCCGCGCCCACCAGCAACGCGCCGATCCATCCATCCATGCAGAACGCTCCAGAGTCCGTGTCGATGGCGCAGGACTCTAGGGTGCTTGCCCGGCGGCGTCTGGAACGAATGTGATCAGCGTCTCCAGTGCCTCCAGCGCCTTCAGCGCCGTTCGCGCCTTCAGCGCATCTGCTGGCGGTAGCGCGCGGGCGTGGTGCCGAAGGTGCGCCGGAACAGCCGCCCGAAGTGGCTCTGGTCCGCAAAGCCCGACGCCGCGGCGATCTCCGCGATGGGTTCGCTGCCGCGCAGTTGCCGCCTCGCTTCGTTCAGCCGGCGCAGGGTGCGGTAGTCGCGCGGCGGCAGGCCCATGGCGCGGGTGAAGGCGCGGCTGAACGCTTCACGCGTCATGCCTTGGCGGCGCGCGACGTCGGCCACACGGGCGTCCGGCGCCACGGCGGCGGCGAGCGCGCTGCCTTGCGCATGCGAATCGGGCCGGGCCATCGGAACGGCATGCTCCACCGCCTCCATCAGCCGGTCGATTCGCAGCGGGCCCACGGCATTCCAGCCCTCCGGAAGCGCCAGCACGGCCGCATGGCGCGGCTGGCACGCGGTCTGCCGCAGGTAGACGTTCACGCAGCGGTTGTCCGCCTCGCCCACCGTCACGCTGGCATGCGGGCACCCGGCGGGTATCACGACCAGCTGCCCGGCCGCGGCGCGCAGCACGCGGCCCTCGACCTCGAATGCACGCGCGCCCGAGATGACCAGCGTGAGCTGCAGCTCGTCATGAAAATGCGCGTGCAGCCCGGGCGCGGGGAGGCCGCTCCAGTGAGCGACCTCGATTTGCGAGTCCGGCGACAGGCGCGCGTACGACCACGAGGCGCCGGTATCGCGCACCGGTCAGGCCTCGGGTGCGACCCTGCCCGGCAGTGCGGGCGGCGGCTCGTGCGCGCGAGATGCGTCGGAAGCATCGGCTTCGTGCGTCGCATCGGCGCCTTCCTTCTTGTGCCGCGCCGCAATGGCCAGGTACATCGCCGGCACCACGAACAGCGTGAACAGCGTGCCGATCGACAGCCCGCTGAAGATCACGATGCCCATCGCCTTGCGGCCGGCGGCGCCCGCGCCCGAGGCGATCACCAGGGGCAGCACGCCGAACACCATGGCCGCCGTGGTCATCAGGATGGGCCGCAGCCGCGTGCCCGCCGCCTCGACGATCGCGTCCAGCTTGCTCAGCCCCTGCTTCTGCAGCCGGTTGGCCACCTCGACGATCAGGATGCCGTGCTTGCTGATGAGGCCCATCAGCGTCACCAGACCCACCTGCGTGTAGATGTTCATCGAGGCAAAGCCCCAGAAGATGAAGATCATGGCGCCGAACAGCGCGAGCGGCACCGACACCAGGATCACCACCGGGTCGCGGAAGCTCTCGAACTGCGCGGCCAGCGCCAGGAACACGATGATCAGCGCGAACAGGAAGGTGATGGCGAAATTGCCCGACTCCTGCACGAACTGGCGCGACTGGCCCGAGTAGTCGACCGTGTAGCCGGTGGGCGCGAGCTGCTGCACCACGCCGCGCAGGTACTCCAGCGTCTCGCCCTGCGTGCCGCTGGGCACGCCCTGGATCGTCACGGAATTCAGCTGCTGGAAGTGGTTCACCGTCTCGGGCTGCACGGTGTACTTCAGGCTCGCCACGGTGCTGGCCGGCACCACGCCGTTGGGCGTCTTGATGTAGAAGTTCAGCACGTCCGACGGGTTGAGCCGGTCGACCTGCTGCACCTGCGGGATCACCTTGTACGAGCGCCCCGAGATGGAGAAGTAGTTGACGTAGCCGCCGCCCAGCGCCGCGCCCATCGCGTTGCCCACGTCCTGCTGGGTGATGCCCAGCGTGGCGATCTTGTCGCGGTCGACCACCACGGTGGCCTGCGGCAGGTCGATCTTCAGGTCGGCGTCGATGTAGTAGAACTTGCCGTCCGCGCGCGCCTTGTCCATGATCTGCTGCGCCAGCGTGTTCAGGTTCTCGAAGGGCTCGGTGGTCTTGATGACGAACTGCACCGGCAGGCCCGAGGCGCCCGGCAGCGCCGGGAACTGGAAGGCCACCACCTTGGCGCCGGCAATGCCGTTCCAGCGCTTTTGCAGGTCGGTCTGGATGTCGTGCGCGTTGCGCGTGCGCTGGTCCCAGGGCTTGAGCAGCACGCCGGCAATGCCCGCGTTGGTGCTGGGCACGCCGGTGAGCTGGAACAGCTGCTCGTACTCGGGCGTGTCGTGCGCCACCTTGAAGATCTGGTCCGCATAGGTCTGCATCTGGTCGATGGTGGCCGTGGGCGCGCCCACCACCTGCGACAGCACGATGCCCTGGTCTTCCTCGGGCGCGAGCTCCGACTTCGACATCTTGAACATCACGAACAGCAGCGCGACCAGGATGACGCCCATGACGATCATCACCGGCCAGGTCTTCAGCACGCTGCGCAGGATGAGCTGGTAGCGGTGGTGCACGCGCTCGAAGGTGCGCTCGATGGCCGCGGCGAACTTGCCGCTGTCCTGCTCGGGCTTGAAGAAGCGCGAGCACATCATGGGCGACAGCGTGAGCGCGACCACGCCCGACACCACCACCGAGCCCGCCAGGGTGAAGGCGAATTCGGTGAACAGCGAGCCCGTGAGCCCGCCCTGGAAGCCGATGGGCACGTACACCGCCACCAGCACCACGGTCATGGCCAGGATGGGCCCGCCCAGCTCGCGCGCGGCAAGCAATGACGCCTGCAGCGGCGACTTGCCCTCGCGCATGTGCCGGTCGACGTTCTCCACCACGATGATGGCGTCGTCCACCACCAGCCCGATCGCCAGCACCAGCGCCAGCAGCGTGAGCAGGTTGATGGAGTAGCCCAGCACCAGCATCACGAAGAAGGTGCCGATGAGCGACAGCGGCATGGCGATCACCGGTACCACCACCGCGCGGAAGCTGCCCAGGAACAGGTAGATCACGACCGTCACGATGACCAGCGCCTCGACCAGCGTCTTGATCACTTCGCTGATGGAGGTGTTGATGAAGTCGGTCGAGTCGTAGACGATCTTGCCGGTCAGGCCCGTGGGCAGCTGCGACTGGATGTCGGGGAACGCGGTGCGCACCTGCTTGGCCACGTCCAGGATGTTGGCCTCGGGCGCCACCTTGATGCCGATGAACACCGAGCGCACGCCGTTGAAGGCCACGTTGAAGTTGTAGTTCTCCGAGCCCAGCGTGACGTTGGCCACGTCCTGCAGCCGCACGATGGCGCCGTTGCTGCTCTTCACCGACAGCTGCTTGAACTCGTCCACGCTGTGCAGCGAGGTGCCGGCCGTGAGCGGCACGCTCACCATCTGGCCCTTGCTGGTGCCGATGGCCGCCAGGTAGTTGTTGGCGGCCAGCGCGGTGCTCACGTCGGTGGCGGTCACGCCGTAGGCGGCCATCTTCTGTGCGTCGAGCCAGGCGCGCAGCGCGAAGGTGCGCGCGCCCAGTATCTCGGCGGTCTGCACGCCGGCAATGGCGTTGAGCTTGGGCTGCACCACGCGCACCAGGAAGTCGGTCACGTTGTTGTTGGGCAGCGTGTCGCTGTAGAAGCCGATGTACATCGCGTCGGTGGTCTGGCCCGTGGCCACCGTGAGCACCGGCTGCTGCGCCTGCGGCGGCAGCTGGTTGCGCACCGAATTCACCTGCGTGTTGATCTCGGTCAGCGCGCGGTTGGAGTCGTAGTTCAGCCGCAGCGTGGCGGTGATGGTCGACACGCCCAGGCTGCTGGAAGAAGACAGGTAGTCGATGCCCTGCGCCTGCGACACGGCGGCTTCCAGCGGCTGGGTGATGAAGCCCGCGACCGTGGCCGCGTCCGCGCCGAAGTAGGTGGTGCTGATGGTGACCACGCCGTTCTCGGTCTTGGGGTATTGGTTGACCGGCAGGCCGGACAACGCGCGCAACCCCAGCACCACGATCAGCAGGCTCACCACCATCGCCAGCACGGGCCGGCGGATGAAGATGTCGGTGAAGTTCATGCGCTCGGCCTCACTTTTCCTGCGGCTTCGGGTTGGCGTCGTTGGCGGGCTGGACGCTGTTGTCCACCGCCACCGGCGTGCCGTTCTTCAGCTTGTTCTGGCCGCTGCTGACCACCACCTGGCCGGCTTCCAGGCCCTTGACGATGGAGATCTGGTCGCCGCGCGTGGGGCCGGTTTCCACGAAGACCTGCTGGGCCACGAGCTGCGGCTTGCCGGAGGCGTCGGTGGCGGGTGCGGGAGCTGGCGTTCCAGGTGCCCCCGGCTTCGGCGGCTCGGCCTGCTTCACCACGTACACCGTCGAGCCGTACGGGTTGTAGGTCACGGCGGTGGAGGGCAGCGTGAGCCGCTCCTGCGAGCCGCCGATGTCGATCTTCACGTTGGCGAACATGCCCGGCAGCAGCACCTGCTTGGCGTTGCCCACGGTGGCCTCGACCTGCACGTTGCGCGTGGCGGCGTCCACCTTCGGGCTGATCGCGTTGATCTTGCCGCTGAAGGTCTGCCCCGGGAAGGTGTCGACCGACAGGTTCACCACCTGGCCCACCTCCAGCCCCGCGAGCTGCTGCTGCGGCAGCGAGAAGTCGACGTAGATCGGGTCGAGCGTCTGCAGCGTGACCAGCTTGTCGCCGGCGTTCACGTACTGGCCCGGGTTCAGGCCCGAGATGCCCAGGCGGCCCGAGAAGGGCGCGCGGATCGACTTCTTCGCGACCACCGCGGCCTGCTGCTCGACCTGCGCGCGCTTGGCCTTCAGGTCGTTGGTGTCGGCGTCGATCTGTGCCTGGCTCACGGCCTGCACCGCGAGCTGCGCCTGGTCGCGCTTGAGCACGGTGGCGGCCTGCGCGGCGGCGGCTTCGGCGGCGTGCAGCAGCGCGATGTCGGAGTCGGCGTTGAGCTCGACCAGCAGCGCGCCGGCCTTCACGTCCTGCCCCGACTTGAAGTGCACGCCGCGCACCAGCCCGGCCACTTCGGTGCTGAGGTCGGCGCCGCGCACCGGGTTCAGCGTGCCGACGGCCGTGAACTGCGACTGCCACTGCATCTTCTGCACCTCGACCGTCGACACGGTCTGCGCGCCCGGCTTGGGCACGGCCGCGATGAGGGCGCGGATCTGCAGGAACTTGCCGAGCGCGAGCGCGGCGATCAGCAGCAGCACGCAGCCGATCATGATGATCATTCTCCGGGTCATAGGTAGGCTTTTCTTGGAGTTATGGAGGTGTTCAGTTCTTGGCCGCGGCCTGTTCGGGCTGTGCGGCCTGTACCGGCTGTGCGGGTTGGCCCGGTGCGATCGCCGCGTTGGCCAGCTCGCCGCGGTTCCACCAGCCGCCGCCCAGCGCCTGGAAGAGGGCGGCCGTGTCGGCATAGCGCGCGGCCTGCGCCTGCACCAGCGCGGTGTGCGTCTGCAGCCAGGCCTGCTGCGCGGTCAGCAGCGTGACGTAGCTCACCGCACCGGCGCGGAACTGCGCGGTCGAAAGGTCGAGCGACTGCCGGGCCAGCGATTCGGCCGTGGCCTGGTTTTGCAGCGCGACGGCGTCGAGCTCGAGTGCACGCAGCGCGTCGGCCACGTTCTGGAACGCGCCCAGCACCGTGTTGCGGTACTGCGCCGCGGCCGAGTCGTAGGCCGCGACCGCCGCGCGCTGTTGCGCGCGCAGCGCACCGCCGTTGAACAGCGGCTGCGTGAGGCCGGCGCCGATGTTCCACAGCGTCGTCGGCCCCGTGAACAGGTCGCGCGCACGCAGCGAGGTGTTGCCGTAGCTGCCGCTCAGCTGGATCTGCGGATACAGGTTGGCCGTGGCCACGCCCACCGCCGCGCTGGCCTGGTGCAGCTGCGCCTCGCTGGCACGCACGTCGGGCCGCTGGCGGGCGAGCTCCGAAGGCAACGACAGCGGCAGCGCCTCGGGCAGCGAGAGGCTCGCCAGGTCGAACTCGGGCAGGCCGGCCTCGGACGGCAGGCGGCCCGCGAACACGGCGAGCTGGTGGCGCGTCTGCGCCAGCGCCTTCTCGATGGGCGGCAGCGTGGCCGTGGTCTGCGCGACCTGCGTGCGCTGCTGCAGCACGATCGACTTGGGAATGGCGCCGGTGTCGAACTGCTTTTCGATCACGCCGAGCTGGTCGCTCTGCGCCTGCAGCACTTCACGCGCGGCCTGCAGCTGCGCGCGCAGCGAGGCCTCGCGGATGGCCGTGGTCACGAGGTTGGAGGTGAGCGTGAGGTACACCGCCTCGACCTGGTAGCGCTGCGCTTCCACCGCGGCCTGCGCGCCTTCGATCTGCCGGCGCGAGCCGCCGAACACGTCGAGGTTGTAGCTGACGTTGACCGACGCGTTGTACAGCGTGAGCAGCTGCCCGCCCGGCACCCGCGAGCTGACCTCCGATGCACGCTCGCGCTGCGCGCCCAACTGCGCGGAGACCTGCGGCCACAGCAGGTTGCCCGACTTCGCGTCGTAGGTGGCCTCGGCCTGGCGCAGCGCGGCCTGCGCGGACGCGAGCGTGGGGCTTTGCGCGAGCGAGGCGCGAATGAGCCGGTCCAGCGGCTCGGAATGGAACACGTCCCACCACTGCGCGGGAATGTCGCGGCCCGGCAGCAGTTCCTGCGACTGGCCGCCCGGCACGTCCGACTTTGCCGTGCGCGCGGGCATGGGGGCGGGCGTGTAGTCGGCGCCTTGCGCGGCGGCCGGCTGGTCGGGTGTCTTGAAATCGGGGCCCACCGCGCAGGCGCCGAGCAGCAGGGTTGCGCCGAGCACGGCGCCGTGGAGCGCGGCTTGCGCGGGCCTCCTGTTTCGCTGGCGCGCGGGGGCCGCGCGCGGTGAAAAGGGGGAGTTCGCCAGCGCAGTTGGGTGTCGATTTGGCATGGGGCAGCGTTGTACACCCGGAAGGGCCCGAGTGCCTGAGTTGTTTCTGAATGTCGTCGCGCTCGCGCGCTTTCGCGAACGAAATGCGACGAAATCTGTGCCGCATGGCGCGAAATGCAGGGGCACGCCGCCAAGCGCGGCCGGGTTTTCCTTCAGACCGCCGCCGAATCTGTTTCGCGCGGGCTCCCGTATTGATCGCAACCGACGCCATTTCGCAGCGGTTCATTCATCCACAGGAGCATTTCCATGCAACGCCAACTTCATCGCATCGCCGCCGTCTCCCTCGCCCTCGCGCTGTCCGCCGGGGCCTGCTCGGCCCTCGCGGCTTCCGTCATGGTGGGCGGCGCGCCGATGCTGCCGACCAAGGACATCATCGACAACGCCGTGAATTCCAAGGACCACACCACGCTGGTCGCCGCCGTGAAGGCCGCGGGGCTGGTCGACACGCTCAAGGGCCCGGGCCCGTTCACCGTGTTCGCGCCGACCAACGCGGCCTTTGCCGCGCTGCCGGCCGGCACTGTCGACACGCTGCTCAAGCCCGAGAGCAAGGACGCACTGACCGGCGTGCTGACCTACCACGTGGTGCCCGGCAAGCTCGACGCGGCCGCGCTCAAGAAGGAGATCAAGGCGGGCAAGGGCTCGGCCGAACTGAAGACCGTGGCCGGCGGCACGCTGGTGGCCAAGGAGAAGGGCGGCAAGATCATGATCACCGACGAGAAGGGCGGCACCGCGACGGTGACGATTCCCAACGTGTACCAGTCCAACGGCGTGATCCACGTGGTCAACAAGGTGCTGCTGCCCAAGTGACCCGGTGACCGATCTCCTCCAGGTCGCAGGCAAAAAAAAGCCCGCACGAGGCGGGCTTGAAGGTGACCTGCTGGAGGAGGGAGGATCAGAGGATGCAGGCCACAGGGAGAGACATGAATATCTCTCACGAACCTGCACGCAACCTGACCTCGCCGAATGTCTTTCTGAAAAGACGAGCGGCCTTCAGTCCTCGTCTTCCCATTTGCCCACGACGGTGCCCAGCACGGTGAACGCCAGGCGTATCGGCTCGTGCTTCAGGTTGAGCGGCAGCAGCCAGCGCCGTCCGTCCTCGTTCTTGAACACCTTGCACGTGACCTCGCCCGTTTCGTCGATGCGGGCGATCACGCGCTCGCCGTCGTCGGGCGTCTTCAGTTGCGTGTCGACGAAGACGATCGAGCCTGCGCGGTAGCTTTTCAGGAAGCCGCTGTCGGCCGTCATGCTGTCGCCGCGGATGCGCAGCGCGTAGGTGTCCAGGCTGTGGTGCGCGATGCACGGAATCCATTGCTCGGGCTGGGTCTGCTGCGAGGCCGTGCGGTCCTGCCAGGCGGCGGCTTCTTCCCAGGTGATGAGCGGCACGGTGTTGGGCGTGCGCGGATTGAACGACGGCCCCATGGGCGGAAAGTGCAGCACGCGGTAGCTGCCGTGCGGTTCCTTGGCGCTGTCGTGCGCCAGCCGCAGGTGGCTTTCTCCCGGTGCCGGGCCGTCCCCGGTGTCGAGCCAGTTCGGATCGACGCGGTAGACGCGGGCCAGTGCCAGCACGCTCATCGATCGCGTGGTGTCCCCCCGTTCGATCTTCGAGATGCTCGATTGTTTGACGCCGGAGGCTGCTTCAGCCTGCTTCTGCGTCATCTTCGCGAATTTTCGCGCTGCTTTGGCGCGTGTCCCTATGCTCTCCATCGGTCGCATTTAAGCCCAGATGAATATTATAAAGAGACTTTATAATATTAAAAAAGGGGAGTGATCTATGAAGCCACGCGAGTTGGTGCTGGCGCTGAGGGCCATGGGGCTCACGCAGAAGCAGATCGAGAAAAAAACGGGCATTCCGCAGCCGACGGTCAGCAAGATCGGCCTCGGGCGGGTTGCCGACGTGATGTCGCGCCACTACGTGGCGCTGCTCACGGCCTACGAGGAGCAGGTGAGGGAGGCCGCGATGCGCCCGGCACCGCTGCTCGGCAGTCCACCGTCCCATGACTGACGTGTGCCGCGCCGCGCCTCGCGCAGCCTGTGGCTCGACCGCGCCCTGTGCGCGGTGCTGGCGCTGCTGTCGGTTGCGGCGCTGACCTTCGGACTGGTGGCGTCGTCGCCGGCGATGGCCGGGGTGGGCTGCTTCGGGCTGGTGTGCGCCGGGTGGGCCGCGCAAGTGCTGTTCGACCGCGAGGCGCTCAGGCGCTCGGCGGCGGTGCGTGCGGCGATCCGTGCGGCGATCCGCAAGGGTTCGCGTCGGTCCGGCAGGTCAGGGCGGTTCTAGGGCCAGCGTGGTGCTCACGCGCACGCAGTCCTTGATGTGCTGCTCGCCCAGCGCCCGCAAGGCCGCGTAGCCGAGCGCGGCCGACACCAGTTGCCCCGCAATGGGCACGTACTTGGTCGCCTGCTTGGCGGTGAGGCGCACGCCCGCGTGCTTGGCCAGGCGGATCAGCAGGTCGCGCGTGACGATGCGGCCCACCAGCAGGGCGCCCAGCGTGGTGGCCGCCTTCTGGATGCGCTCGCGCTGGTGCGGCGCGAGCTTTTCGACCTGCGTGACCGAGAGGCCGAACTCCGCGCTGATCTGCGGCACCAGGCGCGAGAGCAGCGCCGCATCGGCCATCCAGTCGACGCCGGGCAGGGGCACGGCGCTGGCGGCCGCGGCGATCAGCGCCTTGCGCGTGATGAGCTTGCGGCTGCGGTGCACGGCGGCGACGAGCTTTTCGTCACCCCGGGCCAGGTCGATGGCGGACGGCATCCGGTGCCCCTTTCAGGTTTCGCGTTGTCAGGCCGCGAGCGCTTCCAGCTGGTCCGACAGGGCCAGCCAGCGCTCCTCGAGGCGGCCGATTTCGTCGTTCAGCGCCTTCAGCCGCTTGCCGGCATCGGCAATCTCGGCGGCGGGCAGCGGCTGGCTCATGCGGGCCTCGAGCGCGGTGCGCTCGGTGCTGGCGGCGGCCATGCGCTCGTCGATCTGGGCAATCTCGCGCTTGATCGGCTTGGCCTGTTCGCTGCGCTGCTGGCGCTCCTGGGCGTCCTGCTTGCGTTGCTGCGGAACGGCCGGGGCCGCGACCGGTGCGGCGGCCGCGGTGGCGGCTTCGCGCACCGCCACCTTGGCTTCTTCGCGCAGGCGCTTGGCCTCGTCCAGCAGGTAGCGCTGGTAGTCGTCCAGGTCGCCGTCGAAGTCCGCGACCACGCCGCGGCCCACGAGCCAGAACTCGTCGCACACCGAGCGCAACAGCGCGCGGTCGTGGCTCACCAGCATCAGCGTGCCTTCGAACTCGTTCAGCGCCACGGCCAGGGCCTCGCGGGTGGCGAGGTCCAGGTGGTTGGTGGGCTCGTCCAGCAGCAGCAGGTTGGGGCGCTGCCACACCATCATGGCGAGCACGAGGCGGGCCTTCTCGCCGCCGCTCATGGTGCCCACGGGCTGCTTGACCATGTCGCCGCTGAAGTTGAAGCTGCCCAGGAAGCCGCGCAGCGCCTGCTCGCCGGTGGCTTCCTTCGCGTTGCTGCCCAGCTCGCGCGCCATGCGCACCATGTGTTCGAGCGGGTTGTCCTGCGGGCGCAGCACGTCGAGTTCCTGCTGCGCGAAGTAGCCGATGTTCAGGCCCTTGCCCTCGGTGACTTCGCCTGCCAGCGCGCCCATTTCGCGCGCAATGGTCTTCACCAGCGTCGACTTGCCCTGGCCGTTGGCGCCCAGGATGCCGATGCGCTGGCCCGCCAGCACCGAGCGGCTCACGCCGCGCAGGATGGTCTTGGGCGCCGCGTCTTCGCTCTCGCCCGACGCCTGGTAGCCGAAGCTCGCGTTGCTGATCGACAGCATCGGGTTGGGGATGTTGCCCGGTTCCTTGAACTCGAAGGTGAAGTCGGCCTCCGCCAGCAGCGGCGCCACCTTCTCCATGCGCTCCAGCGCCTTCACGCGGCTTTGCGCCTGCTTGGCCTTGCTGGCCTTGGCCTTGAAGCGGTCGATGAACTTCTGCAGGTGGGCGATCTTGTCCTGCTGCTTGCTGAAGGCCACCTGCTGCTGCTCCATCTGCAGCGCGCGCATGTCCTCGAACTTGCTGTAGTTGCCGCCGTAGCGCGTGAGCTGGGCGTTGGCGATGTGCAGGGTCACGTCGGTCACGGCATCGAGAAACTCGCGGTCGTGGCTGATGACGATCATGGTGCCTTCGTACTTCTGCAGCCAGGCTTCGAGCCACACCAGCGCGTCCAGGTCCAAGTGGTTGGTGGGTTCGTCGAGCAGCAGCAGGTCGCTCGGGCACATCAGGGCGCGGGCCAGTTGCAGGCGCATGCGCCAGCCGCCGGAGAAGCTGTTCACGGGCTCGTCGAGCTCGTGCGACTTGAAGCCCAGGCCCAGGATGAGCGCCTGTGCGCGGGGCACCGCGTCGTGCTCGCCGGCATCGGCCAGGTCGGTGTAGGCGTGGGCCAGTTCCATGCCGATGTCGGCGTCTTCCGGGTTGGCTTCGTAGGCGGTCTCGATGGCCGCCAGCGTGGCGCGCAGCTCGGTCAGGCGGGTGTCGCCGCCCACCACGAAATCGGTGGCCGAGTCGTCGGTTTCGGGCATGTCCTGCGCCACCTGCGCCATGCGCCACTGCTTGGGCACATAGAAGTCGCCGCCGTCTTCGTGCAGCGAGCCATTGAAGAGCGCGAACAGCGAGGACTTGCCGGCGCCGTTGCGCCCCACGAGGCCGACCTTTTCGCCGGGGTTGAGGTTGACGGTGGCGCCGTCGAGGAGTTTCTTGGCACTGCGGCGAAGAATGACGTTTTTGAGAGTGATCATGAAAGAGGAACCGTAGGAGGGATTATCCCGCCCGGCCCTTTCGGTACGGCAAAAAGGGACAAAGAGGGGCAAAGGCGCGGGGATATCGCCTGGAAACCGGGGATCGCAGCCATTGGCTGCGCGAAAGCGGCGGAAGAAGGCTTGGGGGCTTGGGGGCTTGGGGGCTTGGGGGCTTGGACCGGCGCCGCTAACGCGCGCTGGCGCCGGCCACCAACTCGGCCAGGGCGCTGCGGGTCACAAGCAAGACCTGGTCCTCGCCCGCCGAGGTTTCGAGCCAGACCACCTCGAGCTGCGGAAACGCCGCCTCGAAATAGTCGCGCTCGTTGCCGATTTCCAGCACCAGCACGGCGCGTTCGCTCATGCGCGCTGGCGCGTCGGCGAACAGCCGGCGCACGAAGTCCATGCCGTCGGTGCCGCCGGCCAGCGCCAGTTCGGGCTCGGCGCGGTATTCGGCGGGCAGGGCGGCCATGCTCTCGCTGTTCACGTAAGGCGGGTTGCACAGCACCAGGTCGTAGGGGCCGGGCACGTTGTTCAGGCCGTCCGATTCGATCAGCGTGACGCGCGCGTCCAGCTCATGGCGCGTGACGTTGATGGCCGCCACCTCGAGCGCTTCGACCGACAGGTCGGCCGCGTCCACCGTCACGTCGGGGTAGGTGAGCGCCGCCAGCACCGCGAGGCTGCCGTTGCCGGTGCACAGGTCCAGCACGCGCTGCGTGTGTTCGCCCAGCCAGTAGTCGATGCTGCCGTCGGCAATCAGCTCGGCGATGAAGCTGCGCGGCACGATGGCGCGCTCGTCCACGTAGAACGCAACGCCCTGCAGCCAGGCCTCCTTGGTGAGGTAGGCCGCGGGCTTGCGCGTGGCGATGCGCTCGTCGACGAGCGCGGCCACCTTGGCGGCGTCGGCGGGCGCCACGGCCGTGTCGGCCACGGCGTCGATGTCGTCCAGCGGCAGCTTCAGGCGCCACAGCACCAGCCAGGCGGCTTCGTCGAAGGCGTTGGCCGTGCCATGGCCGAAGGCCACGCCGGCGTCTTCGAGCCGCTTGGCGCCGGCCTCGATGAGTTCGATGACGGTGCTCATGCGGCGAGCGCAGCGTTCAACTGCTTGAGGGTGCGCACGTAGATGTTCTTCAGCGTCTCGATCTCGGCCACGTCGATGTGCTCGTCGATCTTGTGGATGCTGGCGTTCACCGGGCCGAGCTCGACCACCTGCTTGCAGATCTTGGCGATGAAGCGCGCGTCGCTGGTGCCGCCGCTGGTCGACAGCTCGGTCTCGATGCCGGTCTCCTCGCGGATCGCGCCCTGCACGGCCGTGACCAGCTCGCCCGGCGTCGTAAGGAAGGGCAGGCCGCCGATGGTCCAGGCCAGCGTGTACTCGACCTGGTGCGCGTCGAGCACGGCATGCACGCGCTGCTGCAGCGACTCGGGCGCCGATTCGGTCGAGAAGCGGAAGTTGAAGTCGATCACCGCACTGCCCGGGATCACGTTGCTCGCGCCGGTGCCCGAGTGGAAATTGCTGATCTGCCAGCTGGTCGGCTGGAAGTAGGCGTTGCCCGCGTCCCAGCCGCCGGCGGTGTTCAGCGCCACCAGTTCGGCCAGCGCGGGCGCCACCGAATGCACCGGGTTCTTCGCCAGGTGCGGGTAGGCGATGTGGCCCTGCACGCCCTTGACCGTGAGCTTGCCGCTCATGGTGCCGCGGCGGCCGTTCTTGATCATGTCGCCGCAGCGCTCCACCGCGGTGGGCTCGCCGACGATGCAGTAGTCGACCACCTCGCCGCGCGCGGCCAGCGCGTTGCACACGATGACGGTGCCGTCGACGCCGGGGCCTTCCTCGTCGCTGGTGAGCAGCAGCGCCAGCGTGAGCTGCGGGTCGGGCTCGGCCTGCAAAAATTCTTCGATCGACACGACGAACGCCGCCACCGAGGTCTTCATGTCGCAGGCGCCGCGGCCGTAGAGCTTGCCGTCGCGGTGCGTGGGGGTGAAGGGGTGGCTGGTCCACTGCTCGACGGGGCCGGTGGGCACCACGTCGGTGTGGCCGGCGAACACCAGCGTCTTGCTGCGCTTGGCATTCACCGGGCGGCGCACCGCCCACAGGTTGGTCACGCGAAAGTCGGCCGGGCCGCTCTCGATGGTTTCCAGCGTGAAGCCCAGTTGCGCCAGACGCTCGCCGAGGATCTGCTGGCAGCCCGCGTCGTCAGGCGTGACGGAAGGGCGCGAGATGAGTTGTTCGGCGAGCTGGAGCGTACGGGACATCGAAAAAAGGCCGGCTGGGGCCGGCAATGAGAGCTGGGGTCAGAACTTCACGTCGAGCGTGATGTCGGTGAAGGTGGGTTCGTCGAACTGGTCCGTCAGCTGACGGTCGTCGACCTGCTGCTTGGGCGCCGCGCGGTTCTGCAGGCGCCACATCAGGTTGGTGGGAGAGTCGGCTTGCGCCAGGCCTTCCTCGCGGCTCACGCGCTCCTCGGTGACGAGGCGGGCAATGTCTTCCTCGAAGGTCTGCGAGCCTTCGGCCATCGACTTTTCCATGGCCTCCTTGACGCCGGAGAAGTCGCCCTTCTCGATCAGCTCGGCCACCAGCGCGGTGTTGAGCATGACTTCGAGCGCCGGCACGCGCGAGCCGACCGGCGTGCGCAGCAGGCGCTGCGACACGATGGCGCGCAGCGCGCCGCCCAGGTCGCCCAACAGCGTGGGACGCACCTCGACGGGGTAGAAGCTCAGGATGCGGTTCAGCGCGCGGTAGCTGTTGTTGGCGTGCAGCGTGGCCACGCACAGGTGGCCCGACTGCGCGTACGCGATGGCGGCGGACATGGTGTCGCGGTCGCGGATTTCGCCGATCTGGATCACGTCGGGCGCCTGGCGCAGCGCGTTCTTCAGCGCCGTCTGCAGCGAGACGGTGTCGCTGCCCACGTCGCGCTGGTTCACCACCGACTTCTTGTTGGTGTAGGTGAACTCGATCGGTTCCTCGACGGTGAGGATGTGGCCGCTGGCGTGCTCGTTGCGGTAGTCGATCATCGAGGCCAGCGTGGTGGTCTTGCCGGCGCCGGTGGCGCCCACCATCAGGATCAGCCCGCGCTTTTCCATGATGAGCGTCTTCAGGATGTCGGGCAGGTTCAGCTCCGCGAAGCTCGGGATGGTGGAGGCGATGTGCCGCACCACCACCGCGTAGCTGCCGCGCTGGCGCATGGCGCTCACACGGTAGTTGCCGGCGCCTTCGAGGGCGACGGCCATGTTCAGTTCGCCCGTGCTTTCCAGTTCCTGGATGCGCTCGGCGGGCACCACTTCGGACAGCAGCGCCAGCGGCGCCGAGGCGGGCAGCACCTGCGCGTTGATGGGCACGCAGTTGCCGTTGATGCGGATCAGCACCGGGGAGTGCGCAGAGAGGTAGATGTCGGAGGCCTTGCGCTCGGCCATCAAACGAAGAATTCGCTCCATCATGTTCATCTGACTCTCTCCTCGGGTGCTGTTGTTTTCTTCAAGGGAACAGGCACGGTCCCGCGAGGGACCGGCGGGATCAGTCGCGCAGCAGGTCGTTCAGCGAGGTGGTCGAACGCGTCTTGGCGTCGACCTTCTTCATGATGATGGCTGCGTAGGTGTTGTACTTGCCGCCCGGCTTGGGCAGCGTGCCGGCCACGACCACCGAGCCCGCGGGCACGCGGCCGTACATGACGGTGTCGGTGGCGCGGTCGTAGATGGGGGTGCTCTGGCCGATGAAGACGCCCATCGACAGCACCGAGTTCTCTTCGATCACCACGCCTTCGACCACTTCCGAGCGCGCGCCGATGAAGCAGTTGTCCTCGATGATGGTGGGGCCGGCCTGCAGCGGCTCGAGCACGCCGCCGATGCCGACGCCGCCCGACAGGTGCACGTTGGCGCCGATCTGCGCGCACGAACCCACGGTGGCCCAGGTGTCGACCATGGTGCCTTCGCCCACGTAGGCGCCGATGTTCACGTACGAGGGCATCAGGATCGCGCCCTTGGCGATGAAGCTGCCGCGGCGGGCCACGGCCGGCGGCACGATGCGCACGCCCGATTCCTTCAGCTCGTTGGCCGACAGGTGCGAGAACTTGGTCGGCACCTTGTCGTAGAAGCCGAGCGAGCCGGCCTGCATCTGCTCGTTGTCCTTCAGGCGGAACGACAGCAGCACGGCCTTCTTGATCCACTGGTGCACCGTCCACTGGCCCACGCTCTCGCGGGTGGCCACGCGCAGCTTGCCGTTGTTGAGCTCGGTGATCACGTGCTCGACGGCGTCGCGCACTTCGGCGGGCGCGGCGGCGGGCGAGATGTTGGCGCGGTCTTCCCACGCGGCGTCGATGATTTGTTGCAGTTGCTGGGTCATGGAGAAAGTCTCGGGTGAAAAATGGGTGCGCTCGGCTGCGGGCGCGGCGGGTTCACGGCACGGCGGCCGCAAGGGGTCCAATGGGTCGTTACCGGCCGTCCTTGACGAAGCGGACGATGCGCTCGGCGGCCTCCACGCACTCGGCCGTCTCGGCCACCAGCGCCATGCGGATGCGGCCCCGGCCGGGGTTGGCGCTGTGGGAGGTGTCGCGCGCCAGATAGCTGCCCGGCAGGACCGTGACATTGTATTGAGCGTAGAGCGCGCGGGCGAAGGCTTCGTCGTCGCCAGCCCACACTTCGGGCACGCCGGCCCAGAGGTAGAAACTGGCGTCGGGCAGGCGCACGTCGAGCACCGGTTCGAGCAGCGGCGTGACGGCCGCGAACTTGGCGCGGTACATGGCGCGGTTCTCGACCACGTGGGCCTCGTCGCCCCAGGCCGCGATGCTGGCCGCGCCCACGGTGCCGCTCATGGCGCTGCCGTGGTAGGTGCGGTAGAGCAGAAACTTCTTGATGATGGCCGCGTCGCCCGCCACGAAGCCGCTGCGCAGGCCGGGCACGTTGCTGCGCTTGGACAGCGAGGTCAGCGCGATCAGGTTCCTGAAGTCGGGCCGGCCGAGCTTCACCGAGGCCTCCAGGCCGCTGAGCGGGGGCTCTTCGCGGAAGTAGATCTCGCTGTAGCACTCGTCGGCCGCGATCACGAAGCCGTGGCGGTCCGACAGCGCGAACAGCTTGCGCCACTCGTCCAGCGACATGACGGCGCCCGTCGGGTTGCCCGGCGAGCACACGAACACCAGCTGCGTGCGGGCCCACACGGCCTCGGGCACGCTGTCCCAGTCGACCGCGAAGTTGCGCGCGGGCACGCTGGGCACGTAGTACGGCTCGGCGCCCGAGAGCAGGGCGGCACCCTCGTAGATTTGATAGAACGGGTTGGGCGAGATCACCACCGGCGGCGGCGACACGGTCGGGTCGATCACGGTTTGCGCCAGCGAGAACAGCGCCTCGCGCGAGCCGTTGACCGGCAGCACCTGCGTGGCCGGGTCGAGCGCGAGGCTGTAGCGGGTCTGCAGCCAGTCGGTGAAGGCAGTGCGCAGTTTCAGGTCGCCGGCGGTGGCCGGATAGGCGGCCAGCGCGCCGAGGCTGGCGCTCAGGGCTTCCTTGATGAACGCGGGCGTCGCGTGCTTGGGTTCGCCGATGCCCAGGCTGATGGCGGGGAACTCTGGGTTGGGCGTGACGCCCGCGAACAGTTGCTTCAGCCGCTCGAAGGGATAGGGCTGCAACCTGGAAAGCAAGGGATTCATGCCCGGGATTATCGGCGACGGGGTGGCCGCCCCGTGACGCCGGGGACTCATGACGCTTGCGCCAGCGTGTCGATGGTCCGGTCGACCAGCGCCCGCAGCCGCGCAAGGCGCCGCAGGTCGCGGTGATAGCCCAGCCACACGTCGCGTCCCGGGGGCGGTTCGCCGAGGTCCACGCGCTCGATGCCGGGCGTCTGCTCGCCCAGCGCCAGGGGCAGCACGGCCAGGCCGATGCCGGCGGCGCACAGCCGGGCCTGCGCCTCGCGGTTGTTGCTGCCGAAGGCGGTTCGGGCGTTCGGCAGCATGCGCCGCAGCCATACCGCATCGGGAAAGTCGCGGTAGGCGCTGTCGAGCGTGACCAGCGCGCTGCCTTCGCCGTCGCCGGCGGCGGGATGCGGCTGGCCTGCCGCGGTGTAGAGCGCGTAGTCCAGGTGCATCAGCTTGCGCTGGATGATGTACGGCTCGTCGAAAGGCTGGATGCGGAACACCAGGTCGGCCTCGCGGCGCGCCAGGTTCAGCAGGCGCGCGTCGGTCAGCAGCTCGATGCCGACGCCAGGATGCTCCCGCAGGAAGCCCGCCAGCACTGGCGACAGCACGTACACGCCGAACCAGTCGGAGGACGACACGCGCAGCGCGCCTTCGAGCTGCTGTTCGCTGCCCGCGAGTTCGCGCTGGAAGGCGAGCGCCTGTTCCTCCATGCGCTCGGCGTGGCCGAGCACCGATTCGCCCTCGGCCGTGAGCACGAAGCCCTCGCTGGTGCGCTGGAACAGCGTGAGCGACAGGGCGACCTCGAGCGCCTTCAGGCGCCGGCCCATGGTCGGCTGCGACAGGCCGGTCTGGCGCGCGGCGCCCATCAGCGTGCCGCTGCGGGCGATGGCGAGGAACACCCGCACGTCGCTCCATTCCATCGGCGCGGCTGGAGAGGCCGGTGCGGCCGGTGCTCGGATTTCGTCATTCATTTTTGAATGATACGGCTGCAATTCTGTCAATTTACTTGCAGTTGTGTAGATCGAACAATCGACCCATCGATCCAACCCAAGCAAGGAATTTCGCCATGACCACGATGACAACGCCTTCTCCGACCATGCGCGCCGCCGTTCTCGACGCCGCCGCCCAGCCCTTTCGCATCGCCCGGCTCGACCGTCCCGTGCCGGCCCGGGGCCAGGTGCTGGTGCGCATCCACGCCAGCGGCGTGAACCCGCTGGACACCAAGATCCGCGCCGGCCAGGCGGCCCACGCGCAACAGCCGCTGCCCTCGGTGCTGGGCATGGACCTGGCGGGCGTGGTCGAGGCGGTCGGCCCCGGCGTGAGCCGGTTCAAGCGCGGCGACGAGGTCTACGGCATGGCCGGCGGCATCGGCGGGCTGCAGGGCACGCTCGCCGAGTACGCGGCGGTGGACGCCGACCTGCTCGCGCTGAAGCCGCACAACCTCGGCATGCGCGAGGCGGCGGGCCTGCCGCTGGTGTTCATCACGGCATGGGAAGGCCTGGTCGACCGCGCCCGCACGCAGGCCGGCCAGAAGGTGCTGGTGCACGGCGGCGCGGGCGGCGTCGGGCACATGGCGGTGCAGCTGGCGGTGTCGCTGGGCGCCGAGGTGTTCGCCACCGGCGGGCCCGCGCAAGCGGAAACCATTCGCCGCTTCGGTGCGACGCCCATCGACTACACGGCGACATCGGTCGACGACTACGTGGCGCGGCACACCGCAGGCGAGGGCTTCGACGTGGTCTACGACACGGTCGGCGGCGCGGTGCTCGACGCCTCGTTCTCGGCCGCGCGCCGCTACGGCGGCCATGTGGTCAGCTGCCTGGGCTGGGGCACGCACAAGCTGGCGCCGCTCTCGTTCCGCGCGGCGACCTACTCGGGCGTGTTCACGCTGCTGCCGATGATCACGGGCCGCGGGCGCGCCCACCACGGCGAGATCCTGGAGGCGGCCACCCGCCTGGTGGAGGGCGGGCGGCTCGTGCCGCTGATGGACGCGCGCCGCTTCAGCCTGGAGGAGGCCACTTCGGCCCACGAGGCCGTTGAAGCCGGCACGGCCCGGGGCCGCGTCGTGGTCGACGTGTCGGCCTGAACACCGCGCAGGCGCCGCGCCGGTTCAGCACGACGGATGGTTGAACTGGCCGATCATGTTGGCGAAGTTCTGGTTGTAGCGGTTGGCCGAGCTGACGATGCTGGAGCTGCGCATGTGCGCGGGCATGCGCGCCATCACGCCGGTTTCGGTGCGCTTGAACACGCCGTCCTTGATGTTCTTGACCATCGAGCGCGACTGGCCGATGAACTCGTTGATGTGCAGCATGCCGCCGTCGCAGCTCCTGCCGCTCTTGGCCGATTGCTCGCTCATCTTCTGGCTCCAGCCCGCCGCCGACTCGGCCACCAGCGCCAGCGAGGCCTCGAAGGCGGCGAGCGCCTTCGGGTCGTTGGGCGATTCGAACAGCGCGTTGGCGTCGTTGTGGTTGAGCTTGCCGTGGTAGATGAGCCCGGCGCGGTAGTAGGCCGCGGTGTCCTTGGGCGCCTTTTCGAAGGCTTCCTTGGTCAGCGCCCGGTCGCGCGCGCCCAGGCCGTCGTCGAAAGCGGCTTCGGCCGTGGCGACGCCGGTGAGCGCGGCCAGGTAGTCCTTGTTCAGCTGGCGCGCCTTGTCGCCGTTGTCGGCAAGGTAGCCCTTCGAATTCGCGTAGTTGTTCAGCTCGCGGCTCAGCGGCGACAGCACCTTGAGCGCGGCGGAAAACGCCTTGGCCGGCTCGTCGATCTCGGGCAGCGGCGCGGCAATGGCCACGGCGGCGTCGAGCTTCCTGGCGGAGCGGTCGACAAAGATGTCGTTCTGGATGCGCAGGCTGGTCAGCGGCGCCTTGGCTTCGAGCAGCGGCACCTGCTGCGCGATGTACTCCGCGCGCGCCTGCTGGAACGAGGTGCGCAGGTTGTTCGACACGTCGACGTAGATGTTGTATTTCTCGACCAGCTGCTGCTCGTTGGCAGCCTGCGCGGGCTTGCCCTGCGAGGCCTGTTGCGTGTCGCCCGATTTGTTGTCGCTGCAGCCGGCAAGGAGCGCCGAGGCGGTGACAAAGGTGGCTCCCAGGATCGTCCAGTACTTCATTCTTACTTTTCCTCCGTTAAAGAAATGCGCAGGCAAGCCGTACCCGGCTTGCCGAGAAATCGTCGGGGCCGCGAGGCCCCGGGGAAACATCAGGGTGGACAGCCGCGCGGTTGCGGCCGTCAGGGGCGCGCAGCTCAGGCCGCGCTGCGGCGGTAGAACGCCAGCGAGCCGGCCAGCGCCAGCAGCATGCCGCCGCAGGCGCGGTCGATCCAGCGCGTGGCCGACACGGTGAGCAGGCGGATCGCGCGGGCGCCGACGAAGGCGTAGGCCAGCATCACCGTCATGTCCAGGCCCGCGAAGATCAGCGCGATCACGAGGTACTGCGGCGCCTGCGCGGCCGACGGGTCGATGAACTGCGGCAGCAGCGCCGAGCAGAAGATGTAGCCCTTGGGGTTGGTCACCGCCACGAGGAAGGACTTGAAGAAGATGCGCCGGCTCTCATGCGCCGAGACCGACGGTGCCGCATCGGCCGCCGGCAGCTGCAGGCCGCCCCTGGAGCGCAGCATGCGCAGGCCCAGCCACGCCAAGTACGCCGCGCCGACCCATTTCAGCATCGAGAACCAGAACTCCGACGCCGCCAGCAGCGCGCCCAGGCCCAGCGCCACCGCGCCGACCAGCACGAAGTCCGACAGCACCGCGCCGAGCATGCCCGGCAGCGCGCGGCGCACGCCGTGGCGCGAACCGTTGCTCAACGCCAGCAGCACCGTGGGGCCGGGCGTGGCGATGGCGGCGAAGGCCACGATGGCGAAGAGCAGGGCGGTGGCGAGCGTCATCGTGGGTACTCCTCCGTCGTCAGATCTTCTTGACCAGCACCTGGCTCTTGCGGTCCCAGTTGTACTTGCGCTTGCGCGCCTCGGGCAGCCAGTCGGGGTTGACCTGCTGGAAGCCGCGCTTGAGGAACCAGTGCATCGTGCGCGTGGTGAGCACGAAGATGCTGTCGAAGCCCATGGCCTTGGCGCGGTGCTCGATCCGCTTGAGGATGCGTTCGCCGTCGCCCTGCGACTGCGATTGCGGCGACACCGTGAGCGCGGCCATCTCGGCGGTGCGCGCCTCGGGGTAGGGGTAGAGCGCGGCGCAGCCGAAGATCACGCCGTCGTGCTCGATCACCGTGTAGTGGCCCACGTCGCGTTCGATCTCGGTGCGGTCGCGCTTGACCAGCGTGCCGTCGCGCTCGAAGGGCTCGATCAGCTGCAGGATGCCGCCGATGTCGTCCACCGAGGCTTCGCGCAGGCTCTCGAGCTTCTCGTCGATCACCATGGTGCCCACGCCGTCGTGCACGTACACCTCCAGCAGCAGCGAGCCGTCGAGCGCGAACGGCAGGATGTGGTTGCGCTCCACGCCGGCCTTGCAGGCCTTCACGCAGTGCTGCAGGTAGAAGGCCGTGTCCGTCGGCTTCTGCGCGGGCGGCAGCGAGGCGAGCAGCTTCTCGGCGGCGTCCAGCGGCAGCTCGGTGTCGATCGGGTTGTCCTCGCTCTCGGGCAGTTCGCTGTCCATGCGGATGCCCGGGATCTCGGTCAGGAAGATCAGCTTGTCGGCCTGGATGGAAATGGCCACGCTGGTCGCCACTTCTTCCATCGTCAGGTTGAAGGCTTCGCCGGTGGGCGAAAAACCGAAGGGCGACATCAGCACCATGGCGCCGAAGTCGAGCGTGCGGCGGATGCCCGACGAGTCGACCTTGCGCACCAGGCCCGAATGCTTGAAGTCCACCCCGTCGACCACGCCCACGGGGCGCGCGGTGATGAAGTTGCCCGAGATCACGCGCACCGTGGAACCGGCCATGGGCGTGTTCGGCAGGCCTTGGCTGAAGGCGGCCTCGATCTCGTAGCGCAGCTGGCCGGCGGCTTCCTGCGCGGAGTCGAGCGCCACCTCGTCGGTGATGCGGATGCCGTGCGAGTACTTCGCTTCGTGGCCCTTGGCCGCGAGCTGCTCGTTGACCTGCGGACGGAAGCCGTGCACCAGCACGATCTTCACGCCCATGCTCTGGATCAGCGCCAGGTCCTGCGCGATGTTCTGCAGCTTGCCCGCAGCGATCGCCTCGCCCGCGAGCCCGACCACGAAAGTCTTACCGCGGTGCGTGTGGATGTAGGGCGCGACCGAGCGGAACCACGGCACGAAGGTGAAATTGAAGACGGTGGACATGGGGCGTGATTGTGCATTCATGAGACGTCATTTGCCTGACTCGGGCGATTCAAGCGATTGCGCGCAACACGCGCGCTGCGCTGGCGGGAAAAGAGGCCCCGTCGCCCTTGGCGAACGGAGGCGCCGAGGGCTCGGCGTGACGCGCGCGGAAGGTGCCCAGCAGCGCCGCGTAGGCGTCGGTTGCCGGACCCGTCGCGCCGCCTGAAGGGACGGCATTGGCCAACGGTTCCGGCAGCCCGAGCATCGCGGCCAGCCGGGCCGGCGCGATCGAGCCTTCGCGCATCAGCGCGTCGACCACCGCCATCAGCGCCGGCACGTGCGCCTGCAGCAGCGCCAGGGCGCGCGCATGCTCGTGCACCAGCAGCGCCTCGATCTCGGCGTTGGTCGCCTCGATGTCGGTATTGACGTTGTCCTGCGGGTCGTTCGCGATGTCGGTGCGGCTCAGGCGCGTGCCGAAGGCGTGGTGGCGCACGTACTGCGCCGCGTGCGCCGTGGCCTGCAGGAAGTCCTGCGTGGCGCCGGCGGTGCAGGCTTGGTCGCCGAACACCAGTTGCTCGGCCGCGCGGCCCGCGAGGCTCACGCAGATGCAGTCGCGCAGGTTCTGTTTCGACCACGCCTTGCGCTGCTCGTAGCTGTTGTAGCCGCCTTCGAACGAGGCCACGTTGATCTTGATTTCCTGCGGCGCGCGATCGAACAGCAGGCCGTAGGCCACGCCGTGGCCGGCCTCGTGCACCGCGAGCAGGGCGCGGAAGTCCTCGTTCGAGCGCTGCTTGAGGCGGTTGAGCTCCAGCGCCACCGGGAACCGTCGTCGCGCCTCGTGGTACTTCGCGGTGATGCACGACATGTCCGCCTCCAGCGTGAGCCACACGGGTTCGCTGTCGTTGTTGACCTTCTTGCCATCGCTGGCTTGTGCCAGCGCCCACAACGCGGCGTTGACCAGCGTCGCGCTCAGGATCGCGTGGATCGACGAGAACAGCGGGCGCGTGCCCTGCGCCGGGAACACGGCGTTGGCATAGATCTGCTCGTACACGCTCGCGTCGAGCACGAAGCGCACGCCCGAGCTGTCCTGGATCTCGCTCACGTAGCCGTCGCAGATCGACAGGATGAGCCGCACATAGGTCGCGCGGTTGAACGAGGGGTAGATCACGTGGTTGTTGCCCAGCCGCGCGATCTGCTCGGGGCGAAAGCGCTCGGCCAGCGCCTTCTTCACGTCGATGATCGAGAGCTTCCTGGTCAGCGCATGGAAGATGTCGGCGTCGGTGTCGCAGTCTTCGACGCGGCGCGCCGTCTCGGCGTACATCTCGTCGAGGTTGCCCGAGACGAACACCAGCAGCTTGCTGTAGTCGGTCTCCCAGCTCTGCTGCGCATCGCGAAAGGCACGCAGGCGCGCCTGCACCTCGGTGGGCTTCCACGCCATGATCTGCAGCAGCGTTTCCGACAGCTTCAGGCAGCGCTTGACCTCCTGTGCCTCCCACGGCGACAGGTGCAGCTTGCGCTTCCTGTGGGCCTTCTTCTTGCCGGCGGCGCCGTCGCGGTCCTGCTCGTACGCGGCTTCCGCAAGCGAGGACTCGATTTCGCCCAGCAGCGACAGCGCGGGCGGCAGGCGGCCGTCGGACAGCAGCGCCCACACGTCCTGGTAGCGCTCTACCTTGGCGTCGTGGCCCTTGTCGTCGACGGTGCGAAAGCGCTGGAACTCGTCGAGCACCAGGATGCCGGGCGTGCCTTCGGCGATGCCCGATTCGGCCAGCATGGCCGAGATGGCGCCGCGGCTGCTGTAGCCCGAGCCGTGGCTGAAGCCGTCCATCTGCACCTCGATGAAGCGGTCGTAGAAGCCCAGGTGCTGCGCAAGGCGGCGCACCAGTTGCGTCTTGCCGGTGCCGGTCAAGCCCCAGAGGCAGACGATGACGGGGCGGCTGATGAGCTGCGGCAGCACATACCAGGCGCGCAGCGAATCGATCACGCGGTCGATGATGTCGTCGATGCCGAAGAGCTCGGCCTTCAGGGCCTCGGCGGCGGCCTGCAGGTGGCGCGTGCGCTCGGACAGCGCGGCGTGCAGGCATGTGCGGGAACTGGAACTGGAATCGGAATGGGATTGGATGTCTTTGGCCATGGTGTTTCTTCTCGATCGAACGGGTACGCAACGGCGTGCTCCTTCCAGCGAAGGAGCCGGCGAACGGCGCGTGGGGGCGTTGTCGGGGCGCTTGCGTGCTTGAAGCGCGCGGGACACGCAACAGGCGGGGCAGGCGGGTCGGGCGTGTTAGGCCGGGCGGGCCGGCCAGGCCAGCTAGGCTGGTCGAGGCAGCTTGACCCGGCCACGCGCGGCGAGCGCGTGGCTTGCGCGGCGGCGGCGCAAAGGGGTGGGAGCAAGGCGATGAGACATGGACGCGATCGTAGCGGCGGTTAACATTTGAGTAAAGAATATTTACGCCGTGGCCCGTAGCCTGGCCGACGCACTGTGGAAGCCGTGCAACAGCCATCCCGCGCACCGATAATCGACGGCTCGCCCGCCGCGACAGCTTGACGACTGCCTTCCCTTGACGACCACGACCCCCTCCGCACCCCTTCGAATCGAGTTTCCCGAATCGCTCCCTGTCTCCGCCAGGCGCGACGAAATCATGGACGCCATCTCGGCGCACCAGGTGGTGATCGTCTGCGGTGAAACGGGCTCGGGCAAGACCACGCAGCTGCCGAAGATCGCGCTCGCGCTGGGCCGCGGCAAGCTCAACGCCGAGCCCGGCAAGGGCCGCCTGATCGGCCACACGCAGCCGCGGCGCATTGCCGCAAGCTCGGTGGCCAAGCGCATCGCCGAAGAGCTGAAGACGCCGCTGGGCGACGTGGTCGGCTTCAAGGTGCGTTTCCAGGACCGGCTGAGCCGCGACGCCTCGGTCAAGCTCATGACCGACGGCATCCTGCTGGCCGAGACGCAGACCGACCCGCTGCTGAAGGCCTACGACACGCTGATCATCGA
Organism: Variovorax sp. OK212; assembly: GCF_900112425.1. Taxonomy (GTDB): domain Bacteria; phylum Pseudomonadota; class Gammaproteobacteria; order Burkholderiales; family Burkholderiaceae_C; genus Variovorax. Next base: position 263,091 of record NZ_FOLP01000003.1, read on the forward strand.
CGAGGCGCACGAGCGCTCGCTGAACATCGACTTCCTGCTGGGCTACCTGCGCGAGATCCTGCCGCGCCGGCCCGACCTGAAGGTGATCGTCACCTCGGCCACCATCGACGCCGACCGCTTCGCGCAGCACTTCGCCTCGGCCAAGGGGCCGGCGCCGACCATCATGGTGTCGGGGCGCACCTTTCCGGTGGAGCAGCGCTACCGGCCGTTCGAGGAGTCGCGCGAGCACGACCTGAACGACGCCATTGCCGACGCGGTCGACGAGCTCTGGCGCGACCCGCACAACGCGGGCGACATCCTGATCTTCCTGCCCGGCGAGCGCGAGATCCGCGAAGCCGCCGACCACCTGCGCCGCCACGTCAGCCACCAGCCGCTGTTTCGCAGCGCCGAGGTGCTGCCGCTGTTCGCGCGGCTGTCGGGCCCCGAGCAGGACCGCATCTTCGAAAGCCACAACGGCCGGCGCATCGTGCTGGCCACCAACGTGGCCGAGACCTCGCTCACGGTGCCGGGCATCCGCTACGTGATCGACACCGGCACGGCGCGCGTGAAGCGCTACAGCTTCCGCAGCAAGGTCGAGCAGCTGCTGGTCGAGCCGATCAGCCAGGCGGCGGCCAACCAGCGCGCCGGCCGTTGCGGCCGCGTGGCGAACGGCATCTGCATCCGTCTGTACGACGAGAAGGATTTCGACGGCCGTCCGCGCTTCACCGACCCGGAAATCCTGCGTTCGTCGCTGGCCGGCGTGATCCTGCGGATGAAGTCGCTGCGCCTGGGCGACGTGGCGCGCTTTCCGTTCCTGGAAGCGCCGTCGCCGCGTGCGATTGCCGACGGCTACCAGTTGCTCAACGAGCTCGGTGCCGTCGACGACGCCAACGAACTGACGCAAACGGGCGCCGAGTTGTCGCGGCTGCCGCTCGACCCGCGCGTCGGCCGAATGATCCTCGAAGCCCGCGCCCGCGGCGCGCTCGAAGAGGTGCTGATCATCGCGTCGGCGCTGAGCGTGCAGGACGTGCGCGACCGCCCGATGGAAGCGCAACAGCAGGCCGACCAGGCGCATTCGAAGTTCGACGACGAGAAGAGCGAGTTCAGCGGCTACCTGCGGCTGTGGAAGTGGATCGCCGACGCGCGCGGCGGCCACGGGGACACGCAAAAGCTCAGCAACCGCCAGTACGAGCAGCTGCTGCGGCAGAACTTCATCAACATCCGCCGCGTGCGCGAATGGCGCGACATCCACTCGCAGCTGCTCACGGTCGTCACCGAGCACAAGTGGCGCATCAACGGCGAGCCCGCGGGCTACGAGCCGCTGCACCTGTCGATGCTCTCGGGCCTGCTCGGCAACATCGGCTGGAAGCTGGAGGACGACGAGGCCTACCTTGGCGCGCGTGGCATCAAGTTCTACAAGCACCCCGGCGCGCACCTGAAGAAGAAACCGGGGCGCTGGATCGTCGCGGCCGAGCTGGTCGAGACGACGCGGCTCTTCGGGCGCGGCGTGGCCAACATCGAGCCGCAGTGGCTCGAGCAGGTGGCGGGGCACTTGCTGAAGAAGCAGCTGCTCGACCCGCACTGGGAGAAGAAGGGCGCGCAGGTGTCGGCGCTGGAGCGCGCCACGCTCTACGGGCTGGTGGTGTACAGCGGGCGGCGCGTCGATTTCACCAAGGTCGACCCGATCGCTGCGCGCGAGATCTTCATCCGCGAGGCGCTGGTTGCCGGCCAGTGGGAAACGAAGTTCGCGTTCCTGCAGGCCAACCGCAAGCTGGTGCGCGAGGTCGAGGGGCTGGAGCACAAGTCGCGCCGGCAGGACGTGCTGGTCGACGACGAGCTGATCTTCGCCTTCTACGACGCGCAACTGCCCGCCGACGTGGCCAGCGGCATCAGCTTCGAGAGCTGGTACCGCCCAGCCTCCAGGGACCAGCCGCGCCTGCTGTTCCTGACACGCGACGAACTCATGCGCCACCAGGCCGCGGGCATCACGACGCAGTCGTTCCCGGCCACGATGCGCCTGGGCGGCGTGGACTGCGCGGCCACCTACCTGCACGAACCCGGCGACGCGAAGGACGGCCTCACGGTCAGCGTGCCGCTGTTCGTGCTGAACCAGGTGAGCGAGGAGCGCTGCGAATGGCTGGTGACGGGCATGCTCAAGGACAAGATCCAGGCGCTGCTCAAGAGCCTGCCGCAGCGCCCGCGCTCGCGGCTGGTGCCGCTGCCCGAGTCGGCGTCGAAGCTGGCGGAAGAACTGTCGGCGCCCGAGGCGTTCGGCGCGGGTTCGCTGACCGACGTGCTGCTCAAGCGCGTGCGCGACATGACCAGCATCGACGTGAAGCGCGCCGACTTCAAGCTCGACATGCTGCCGCCGCACCTGTTCATGAACCTGCGCGTGATCGACGAGCACGGCCGGCAGCTGGGCATGGGGCGCAACCTGGGCGCGCTGAAGGCCGAGCTGGGCGCGCAGGCACGCGGTGCGTTCCAGGCGCTGGCGGGGCTGAACGTGAAGGCGTCGCCCGAGAAGAAGGCGGCCGCTCCCGAAGACGGTGCCAAGGCATCGTCGAAGGTGGCAACCGCACCCGCGCCCGCCGCACTGCCCGCCGGCCAGCGCTACACGGCCTGGACCTTCGGCGAGCTGCCCGAGCTGATGGAAGTGCGGCGCGGTGCGCAGTCGCTCATCGGCTTCCCGGCGCTGCGCGACGAAGGCGACGCGGTGACCATCGAGGTGTTCGACGAGCCCGCCGTGGCCGCCGCCAAGCACCGCGCGGGCCTGCGCCGCCTGTTCGCGCTGCAGCTGAAGGACGCGCTCAAGTACCTCGAGAAGAACATCCCCGACCTGCAGAAGATGTCGGTGGCCTACATGCCGCTGGGCACCTCCGAAGAGCTGCGCACGCAGATCATCGACGTGGCGATCGACCGGGCTTTTCTGCAGGAGCCACTGCCGACCGACGAGTTCGCGTTCAAGAAGCGGTTGGAGGAGGGGCGAGGGCGCCTCACGCTGATCGCCAACGAGGTGGCGCGGCTCGCCTCGACCATCCTGGTGGAGTACGCCGCCGCGGCGCGCAAGATCAAGGACACCAAGATCCAGCCCGAGGCCGTGCAGGACGCCGCGCAGCAGCTGCAGCGCCTGGTCGGCAAGCGCTTCATCGCCGATGCGCCGTGGACGCAGCTGCAGCACTTTGCGCGCTACCTGAAGGCGATCGTGCTGCGCCTGGACAAGCTGCGCGCCGACCCCGCGCGCGACGCCGCCAAGCTGGCCGAGCTGAAGCCGCAGGACCAGCGCTACTGGCGCCTGGTGGCCGAGCGCAAGGGCGTGGTGGACGACCGCATGCTCGAATTCCGCTGGCTGCTTGAAGAGTTGCGGGTGAGCTTCTTCGCGCAGGAGCTGCGCACGCCGCAGCCGGTGAGCGTGAAGCGGCTGGACAAGGCATGGGCGCAGCTGCAGGCCTGAACGGCGTGGCAGCTGCAGACGTGAAAAAGCCCGCTCGCGCGGGCTTTTCCTTATGTGCCGGCCAAGCCGGCACCAGGGCCTATATGCGTCCCATGAGCACGAGGATCACGATGATCACCACGATGAGGCCGACGCCGCCGCTGGGCCCGTAGCCCCAGGACCGGCTGTAGCCCCAGCTCGGCAGCGCGCCGATCAGTATCAGGATCAGGACGATCAGCAGAATGAACGAGAGCGACATGTTTTCTCCAGGGCGGTTGTTGTGATGAGCTTTGATGCTCCTCCCGCCACGTCGCGCGGATCGCCGGAGAGTCGCCCCTTCGGCGGTCATCTTTCGTCCTACCGTGGGTGTCGGCGCCCAGGCGGGGCGCCGTCAGTGGCCGCCTCAGAGGCGTGCCAGCCGCTCCAGCGCCGCGAGCAGGGTCTCGTCCTTCTTGGCGAAGCAGAAGCGCACCACGCGCTGGTCGAAACCGTTGCCGTAGAAGGCCGACAGCGGAATGGCGGCCACGCCGATCTCGCTGGTGAGCCACAGGCAGAAGTCGGCCTCCGACAGGTCGCTGACCGCCGAGATGTCGACGCACTGGAAGTAGCTGCCTTCGCTGCGCAGCAGCCTGAAGCGCGTCTTCTCGGCCAGGCCCGCGGCGAACAGGTCGCGCTTGCGCTGGTAGAACGCCGGCAGTTCCAGATACGGCCTGGGCTCGGCCATGTACTGCGCGAGCGCGTGCTGCATGGGCGTGTTCACGGTGAACACGTTGAACTGGTGCACCTTGCGGAACTCGGCCATCAGCGGGGCCGGCGCGGCCACGTAGCCGACCTTCCAGCCGGTGACGTGGTAGGTCTTGCCGAAGCTGCTCACGATGAAGCTGCGCGCGGCCAGGCCCGGGAAGCGCGCCACGCTTTCGTGGCGGGCGCTGTCGAACACCATGTGCTCGTAGACCTCGTCGCTGATGACGAACACGTCGGTCGGCGCGAGCAGGTCTTCGAGCTGGCGCATCTCGGCGGCGGTCCAGACCGTGGCGCTCGGGTTGTGCGGCGTGTTGATGATGATCGCGCGCGTGCGCGGCGTGAGCGCGGCGGCGATCTTGTCGAAGTCGGGGCGGAAGGTGCCGGGCACCAGCGGCACGCGCACCACGCTGCCGCCGGCCAGCTCGATGTTGGGCACGTAGCTGTCGTAGCAGGGCTCCAGCACGATCACTTCGTCTCCCGGGCGCACCACGGCCAGGATGGCCGTGATGATGGCCTGCGTGGCGCCGGCCGTGACGGTGATTTCCGTGGCCGGGCTGTAGCCGTGGCCGTACATCGCCGAGAGCTTGCCCGCGATGGCTTCGCGCAGCGCCGGGATGCCGGGCATCGGCGGGTACTGGTTGTGGCCGGCGGCCATGGCGGCCGTGACGTCCTCGAGCAGCTTCGGGTCGCAGTGGAAATCGGGGAAGCCCTGGCCCAGGTTGACGGCGTTCTTCTCGGCGGCCAGCGCCGACATGACGGTGAAGATGGTGGTGCCCACGGAGGGCAGCTTGGTGCCGACGTCGGGCGTGCGTGGGACGGGTGGGGTGGGTGGGGTGTGAACCGTGCTCATAGCTCGTAGTCTTGTTGGTGGCCGCTCAGGGCCTTGGCGATCAGGTTGCGGTCGAGGCGGTCGCTCAGCAGTTCGGCGAACTTGAAGACGAAGTTGCGCAGATAGGCGCTGCGCTTGAACGCGACCCGCGCGATATTCTGGCCGAACACATGGCCCATGGGACGCACCACGAGGTCGGCGTTCGACTCGTCGCGCACCGCCATCTCGGCCACGATGCCCACGCCCAGGCCGAGGCGCACGTAGGTCTTGATCACGTCGGAGTCGATGGCTTCCAGCGCGATGCGCGGCGTGAGCTTCTTCTGCGCGAACGCGTGGTCGATGCGCGTGCGGCCGGTGAACGAGGGGTGGTACGTGATGATCGGTTCGGCCGCCAGGTCCTCGAGCGAAATGCGCTCCTTGGCGGCCAGCGGATGCTCCTTGGGCAGCACCAGCACGTGCTGCCATTCGTAGCAGGGCAGCGTGACCAGTTCGGCGTAGCCGTCGAGCGACTCGGTGGCGATGCCGATCTCGGCGATTTCGTCGATCACCATGCGCGCCACCTGGTCGGGCGAGCCCTGGTGCAGGCTCACGTTGACCTTGGGGTAGGCCTCGCGCAGGTTGGCCACGGGCACCGGCAGCACGTAGCGCGCCTGGGTGTGGGTGGTGGCGATGGAGAGCGTGCCGCTGTCCTGCGCGCTGAACTGTTCGCCGATGCGCTTGAGGTTGCCCACCTCTCGCATGATCAGCTCGATGCTGGCGATGACGTGCTGGCCCGGCTCGGTGACGCGTTTGAGGCGCTTGCCGTGGCGCGCGAAGATCTCGACGCCCAGTTCTTCCTCGAGCTCGATGATGGCCTTGGAGACGCCAGGCTGCGAGGTGTGCAGCGCCTTGGCCGCTTCGGTGAGGTTCAGGTTGCGCCGCACGGCTTCCTGAACAAACTTGAACTGATGCAGATTCATATCAAATTCCGTCTTATTACGGAATTCATTATGCCTTCGGAATCTATCGAAATGCCCGAATGTTCGGGATTGTTCAGCTTTTGATGGCGATTCTGGCCAGCAGTTCGACCAGTTCGGGCTCTTCGCCCACGATGCGGGCGAGCGTGAACTCGGTGTTCGGCCACGCCTGGCGCAGTGCCTCGATCTGGTGCGGGAGGTCTTCGCGCGCGTGCTTGCCCATGCCCAGGAACAGCGGCACCACGCGGATGGCGGTGGCGCCGGCGGTGATGAGGGCGGCCGTTGCCGTGTGCAGGTCGGGCGCGGCGAGCTCCATGTACGCGCAGGTCACGAGCGCGTCGGGCGCACGCGAGGTCACGCGCGCGGCCACGGCCTCGATCGGTTCGCGCCAGCGCGTGTCGCGCGAGCCGTGCGCCAGCAGCACGATGCCCAACGCCTGCCTGCCTGCGGGTGTCCTCATCGTCATCGTCGCAACACCAGCCAGCTGAAGGCCGTGAGGGACATCACCGAATAGATCATTCCCGGCGCCGCCGCCGTGAGCCACGGTGACCAGTTGCTCAGGTTGCCGAGGTAGCCGAACACGTTGTTCAGCAGGAAGAAGCTGATGCCGATCATCACGCCGCCGAACACGTAGGTCGTGATGCCGGCCTGGCGGAAGTGCAGGTAGGCGAAGGGCAGGGCGAGCACCACCATCACCAGGCACGAGAGCGGGTAGAACACCTTGCGCCAGAACTCGATCTCGTAGCGCTGGGCCGTCTGGCCGTTGGCGTCGAGGTGGCGGATGTAGTCGAACAGGTCGATCGTGCCCATGCGGTCGGGGCGCAGCAGCGCCACCGACACCATCTCGCCGGTCAGCGAGGTCGGCCAGTTCAGCTGCGGGATCTTGGTGGTGACGATGTGTGCCTGGTCGGCCGTGCTGCGGGTGTCGTACTTCTGCTCGTCGACGTCGGTGAGCATCCAGTGCCCGTCGTTGCCGATGGTGGCCGAGGCCGCGGTGATCTGGGTGCTGATGTAGCCGTTGTCGTCGAACTCGAAGATGCGCGGGTTCTTCAGCGCGCCCTTGCGGTCGATGGCCAGCACGTTCACCGCGTACGACACGTCGCCGCGCTTTTCCTTGAGCCAGGCGCCCGTGTTGCCGGCCAGCGAGTAGGTGCCCTGGTACTTGGCCTTGAGCAGCTGGCCGGTGCGCTCGGACGCCGGCGCCACGTAGTCGCCGATGGCGAAGGTCAGCACCACGAAGCCGATGCCCAGCAGCAGCAGCGTGCGCAGCGCGCGCCACGGGCCCAGCCCGCTGGTGCGCAGGATGGTGTATTCGGAGCTCTGTGCGAGCCGCGCCATCACGAAGATGGAACCGATCAGCACGGTGATGGGCAGCAGCTCGTACAGGTGGCTCGGAATGAGCAGCATCACGTAGACGAGCGCCTGCATGGCCCCGTAGTTGAGGCTGTCCGGCTTGCCGATGGACTGCAGTTCGTCGACGAAGTCGAAGAAGAAGAAGAGGCTCAGGAAGCCGAGCGTGACGAACGCCACCGACTTCAGCACCTCCACGTAGATCAGGCGTCTTATCGTTTTCACGTGGGTTCGATCTTGGGTGTGGGCGCGATGGCGGCGCTGTCACGCCGTGCGCGCGGCGTGCGGCGGCCCCAGTTGTTCTGGCGCGCGCTCAGCCATGCGAGGTTGATCAGCAGCACGCCGCCGTGCAGCGCCAGCATGAAGCCGCCCATGCTGAAGCGGCCCGAGCTGATCCAGCTCTGCCCCAGGTTCAGCATGTTGTAGTAGACGACGAAGGCAAACAGCGCCAGCAGCAGGTTGCCGCTGCGCCCGACGCGCGGGTTGGCGCTGGAGACGTTGAGCGCCAGCAGCACGAAGTTGATGGCGGTGAACAGCATGCCGATGCGCCAGGCCAGCTCACCGCGGCTCGGGGTGCTGGCGTCGGCCAGCAGCGACACGGTGGTGCGCGCGCGCGGCGGCGTTGCGTCGTTCACCAGGCCGTTGTTGCCGCCGGCGCGGGTGCCGTAGGTCTTGAATTCGCTGATCTTCAGGCCGGTGTTGGCCATCGGCTGCTCCAGCCGCTGGCCGCTGTTGAGCAGCAGGTAGCGCGAGTCGCCGATGTTCTCGATGCTGCCGCTGCGCGCCGAGGTGGTGATCTGCAGGTTGCGCTCGATCGACCAGATGAAGACGTTGGTGGCCTTGGAGTTGTCCGGCGTGTCCTTGTCGATGAAGAACACCCGCACGCGGCCGGCGGATTCGCGGAACTCGCCCGGCGACACGCGCTCGATGTCGCTGCGCTGCTCGTACTGCTGGCGCATGCCGATGGTCTGCGAGTTGGCCCAGGGCCAGCCCACCAGCGCCATCACCGCGATGAGGATGAGCACCGGCCAGGCGAAGCGGAACATGGGCTTCACGAAGTCCATGAGGCCGCGTCCGCTCGAAAACCAGATCACCATCTCGCTGTCGCGGTACATGCGCGACAGGGTGCCGACGATGGCGATGAACAGGCTCAGGCTCAGGATGGTCGGCATGTAGCCGAGCACCGTGTAGGCCATCACCAGGAACACCTCCTGCGGATTCACACTGCCCTTGGAGGCAAGCCCCAGGGTGCGGATGAGCATCATGGTCATCACGATGGTGACCAGGACCACGAGGGTTGCTCCGAAGCTGCGGGACAGCTCCTTGCGTAGGGAAGAATGGAATAACATCGTTCGAGGAAAAAAAGGATTATGGACTTTCAACTCAAGACCCTCACCGTCGCCCAGGCTGCAGCCGAGAAATCCGATGTCCTGATCGTGCTCGTCGGCAGCGCTGCCCTCACTGGAAAAGACCCGATTTCCGTGCTCGCCGCCAGCGCCCGCAAGGCCGGCGACCTGCCCGACAAGGCCGGCAAGCTGCTGTCGCTCTACCGTCCGGAAGACGTCGTCCCCGCGCGCGTGCTGCTCGCCGCCATCGGCGACGGCAAGCCCGCCTCGGTGCGCAGCGGCGTGATTGCCGCGGTTGGCGCCGCCAAGGCCCAGGCACCCAAGCGGGTGGTCGTGGTGTTCGCCCAGCCGGCGGACGCCGCCGCGGTGGCGGCCGCCGTCACGGCCTCGGCCGACGCCAGCTACGTCTACACGACCACCAAGTCGAAGGCCGAGCCGCGCAGCATCCGCAACCTGACGCTCGGCGTGGCCGATGCCGCGGCCGTCACCGGCGCCTTCGACACCGCCCGTGCCACCGTGCGGGGCATCGAGCTGGCCAAGGAGTGGGGCAACCGCCCGGCCAACCACGCCACGCCCACGCTGCTGGCCGAAGCCGCCAAGGGGTTGGCCAAGCTGGCGAACATCAAGTGCGAAGTGCTGGGGCCGAAGGAAGTCGAGAAGCTCGGCATGGGCGCATTCGCAGCCGTCGCGCAGGGCTCGGCCGAGCCGCTGCGCTTCATCGTGCTGCGCTATCACGGCGCGGCCAAGGACCAGGCGCCCGTGGTGCTGGTCGGCAAGGGCATCACCTTCGACACCGGCGGCGTCTCGCTCAAGCCGGCGGCCGAAATGGACGAGATGAAGTTCGACATGTGTGGCGCGGCCAGCGTGCTCGGCACCTTCCGCGCGCTTGGCGACATCCAGCCCGCCATCAATGTGATCGGCCTGATTCCCTCGTGCGAGAACATGAACGACGGCCGCGCGGTGAAGCCGGGCGACGTGGTCACCAGCATGAGCGGCCAGACCATCGAGGTGCTCAACACCGACGCCGAGGGCCGGCTCGTCCTGTGCGACGCGTTGACCTATGCGAAGCGTTTCGACCCCGCCGCCGTGATCGACATCGCCACCCTCACCGGCGCCTGCGTGGTGGCCCTGGGCGGCGTGCGCAGCGGCCTGTTCTCGAGCGACGAAACGCTGGCCGCCGCGCTGGAGTCGGCCGGCGAGGTCTCGCAAGACCGCTGCTGGCGCCTGCCGCTGGACGACGACTACGCCGAAGGCCTGAAGACCAACTTCGCCGACGTGGCCAACATCGCCGGGCGCGCCGGCGGTGCCATCACCGCGGCCAAGTTCCTGCAGCGCTTCACCAGCGAGTTCGCGTGGGCGCACCTCGACATCGCGGGCACGGCCTGGAAGAGCGGGGCGGCCAAGGGTTCCACGGGCCGGCCGGTGGGCCTGCTGGTGTCGTACCTGACGACCCGCGCGGGCGCCGCCGAGGCATCGGTCAAGGAGAAGGGGCTGAAGGCAGTCAAGACAGCCAAGGCAGCAAAGACAGCCAAGGCCGTCACGGTGCCAGCCACACCGAAGGCGCGGACCGCGAAGTGACAGAGATCGGCTTTCACTACAACGCCCCGGACAAGCTGAACTACGCCTGCCGGCTGGTTCGCAAGGCCGTGAATGCGCGCGGCCTGCGCGTGGTGGTCGTGGGCGATGCGCAAACGCTCGATGTGGTGGACGCCGCGCTCTGGCAGCTGTCGCCGGTGGACTTCGTTGCGCATTGCCGCGCCGACGCACCGGCGCATGTGGTGGCGCGATCGGCCGTGGTGCTGTCGGCCGAGGGCGCCGACGCGGCCTCGCTGCCGCACCGCGAAATGCTGGTGAACCTCGGCCTCGACGTGCCCGCGGGCTTCGAGCGCTACGAGCGCATGATCGACATCGTGAGCGACGAGGCCAACGACCGCCAGGTCGGCCGCTCGCGCTGGCGGCACTATGCCGACCGCGGCTACACCATCCAGCCCCACGACTTCGCAAAGAGTTCCTGACATGGCCAGCAACCTGCGCACGCCACCGCGGTTCGTCCCCACGCTGACGACCGTGCTCGAGGTTCCGCCGGAGCCCGCGGCCGTCGAGCCCGAGGCCGCATCGGCCATCCAGCCGGACCCCGCGAGCGCGATGGCATTGCCGCCGGCCATGCAGCTGTCGCAGGCCGAAATCGTCAGCCTCGAAGAGCAGCTTCTGCACCGCGTCTTGCAGCGCGTCGACCTGTCGCTGGAAGAGCGTTTGAGCGACACCGTGTCAGCTGCGATTCAGCATCAGCTCGACGCAATGGTGCCGCGTTTGCGCAATGAAATCGAAGCCGTTTTGCGCGCTTTGGTGATCGAGGCAATGGCCGCCGAACTCTCGGAAAACACAGGGTCTACGCCAGCTTCCGGCGTGTAAATCCTCGGCTAAACTGCGCCGCAGGTCGGAAGGGCGTGAGGGTGCCGCTGGTCCGCGGCGCGAAACTTGCGAGGTCTGCGCGCCCGGATCACACGACCGGTTTTTTATTGTTCTCATCCAAGTTCTGGAGGTTCCCATGCAATTGAAATGGACTGCGGTCGCACTGGCTGCAATCACGCTTGTGGCTTGCGGCAAGAAGGAAGAAGCTGCTGCTCCCGCTGCGGCGCCGGCGCCTACGGCTGCGGCCCCGGCTGCACCTGCACCCGCACCTGCCGGAGACACGCTGGTCGTCAAGATCGGCCATGTGGCACCCACCAGCGGCCCGATTGCCCACCTCGGCAAGGACAACGAGTTCGGCGCCAAGATGGCCATCGAGGACCTGAACGCCAAGGGCCTCAAGATCGGCGACAAGGTTGCCAAGTTCGAACTGGTTCCCGAAGACGATGCCGGTGATCCGAAGCAAGGCACCGCAGTCGCCCAGAAGCTCGTGGACGAAAAGGTCAACGGCGTGGTCGGTCACCTGAACTCGGGCACCACCATCCCCGCCTCGAAGCTGTACAGCGACGCCGGCATTCCGCAGATCTCGCCTTCGGCCACGAACCCGAAGTACACGCGTCAAGGCTTCAAGACCACGTTCCGCGTGGTGGCTGACGACACGCAACTCGGCGGCACGCTGGGCAAGTACGCAGTCGAAACGCTCAAGGGCAAGAACATTGCCGTGATCGACGACCGTACCGCCTACGGCCAAGGCGTTGCCGAGGAATTCGAGAAGGCTGCGAAGGCTGCCGGTGCCACCATCGTGGGCCACGAATTCACCACCGACAAGTCGACCGACTTCAACGCCATCCTGACCAAGCTGAAGGCTTCCAAGCCCGACGTGCTGTTCTTCGGCGGCATGGACGCCGTTGGCGGCCCGATGCTCAAGCAGGTCAAGCAACTCGGCATGAACGTCAAGTTCATGGGCGGCGACGGCCTGTGCACCGGCGAACTGCCGAAGCTGGCTGGCGATGCCATCGGCGAAGACATGGTGGTGTGCGCTGAAGCCGGCGGCGTGGACGGCGACTTCAAGCAGCCGCTGGAAGACTTCAAGGCCAGGTTCAAGACCAAGAACGGCGTCGAAGTGCAGATCTATGCACCGTACGTGTACGACGCGGTCAACGTGCTGGCCGAAGCCATGGTCAAGGCCGGTTCGTCCGACCCCGAGAAGTACCTGCCTGAAGTCGGCAAGGTGCAATACAAGGGCGTGACCGGCCCGATCGCCTTCGACGAAAAGGGCGACATCAAGAACGGTGCCCTGACGCTGTACACCTACAAGGGCGGTGCGCGTACACAGATCGCCGTGGTGCGCTGATCCGCTGATTCGCATCAGCCAAACAAAAAGGGCCTTCGGGCCCTTTTTTCATTTCTGCTCGGCAAGCGTCCTGGTGCGGTTCAGAGCGGCGCGAGGCCCGAGGGGCGGTTGGTGTTGCAGTACTCGATGAAGGCGTCGAGGTCGCGCGACTTGTCGAACACCGCGTCCGCGCCCAGCGCGGCGCAACGGGCCCGGATGTCGACGGTCACATAGTTGCTGAGCACTACCACGCGCTGCATGGGCGTGCGCGTCTTGCAGCCGGCAAGCACGCCAAGGCCGGAGCCTTCCTTGAGGAAGAGGTCGACGATCAGCAGTTGCCAGTCGTTGGGGTGGTCGGCGAGCCAGGCGAGCGCTTCGGTTTCGGTTTCAGCGAAGCCGACCACGCGGCCGTTGACGAGGTCCTCGAGTGCCGGGACCAGGTTGTCCCTGATGGTCTTGTTGTCCTCGACGAGGAACGTGATGAGGGCCATGCCGTGGTTTTGCTTTGAGAACCAATAGCGTAGCGTGCCTGACGCCGTCCCAGCGTAGGAGAAGGGATACGGACGCAGGGAGCAAGGCGCGCTGCCGTGCTCGGCTCGGCCTGGCTCAATCCTTCAGTCTTTCCCTTCGGCGCGGATCCTGGCCTTGAGCGTCTCGGCAAGTGCCTTGCTCTCGTCGAGCTCGGCGGTGACTTCAAGGCGTCTCTCGATCTCTTCGCTCAGGGCGGCATTGACCTCCGCGAGCTTCTCGGCGGACTTGGCCAGCTTTTCCTCGAGCTGGCTGGTGTGCTCGATGGCCTGCGCCACTTCGCCGACCTGCACTTCGTCGGGCAGTTCCTGCTCGAGCACGGTGTTCACGACAGCGAGGTTGTCCGAGGCGCGCTGCACGTCGGCGGCGACCTGTTCGCTCTTCTTCAGGGTGCTGTCCAGCGATGTCGTGCCGCGCGGCGAGGTTTGGGGTTGTCCGGCCATCGAGGCTCCTTTGCGGGCTAGAAACGAAAACGTCTGGATCGTACCGCCAGAGCCGGGCGTCCGGTGGCCGTTGTCCAGTGGTTGGAAAGCAACGCGTCGCGCTGCCCTCCAGATGACAAAAAAGCCCAAGCGCTTGTGGCGACTTGGGCTTCTTGCTATCTGCATGCTTGTTCGTGAACGGTTACGAACAATCAATCTCTGGCGGAGCAGGCGGGATTCGAACCCGCGGAGGGCTATTAACCCTCACACGCTTTCCAGGCGTGCGACTTAAACCGCTCATCCACCGCTCCGAGCCTGCGAGTATAGCAGTCAGTTCAGCTCGGATTCGAAGGTTTGCCGGCCTGGACCATGCGCATCGCCGATGCGATGAGCGCGGCGGTCTCGCTCATGTTGCTCGGCACGATCAGCGTGGTCTTGGAATCGGCCGCGACCTTGCCGTAGGCGTCGACGGCACGCTCGGCCACCTTGAGCTGCACGGCCTGCTCGCCGCCCGGCAGGCGGATGGCCGCGGCCACGCGTTCGATGGCGTCCGCCGTCGCGGTGGCCACCGCGGTGATGGCGGCGGCTTCACCCTGCGCGTTGTTGATCTGCGCCTGCTTCTCGCCTTCGGAGCGGGCAATGAAGGCCTCGCGTTCGCCGGTGGCTATGTTGATCTGCTCCTGGCGGCGGCCTTCCGAGGCCGCAATCAGCGCGCGCTTGCCGCGCTCGGCGGTGATCTGCGCCTGCATGGCCAGCAGGATTTCCTTCGGCGGTGTCAGGTCCTTGATTTCGTAGCGCAGCACCTTCACGCCCCAGTTGAGCGCCGCTTCGTCGATCGCGGCCACCACCTGCGCGTTGATCACGTCGCGTTCCTCAAAGGTCTTGTCGAGCTCGAGCTTGCCGATCACGCTGCGCAGCGAGGTCTGCGCGAGTTGCGTCACCGCCACGATGTAGTTCGACGAGCCGTAGCTCGCGCGCATCGGGTCGGTCACCTGGAAGTACAGGATGCCGTCGACCTGCAGCTGCGTGTTGTCGCGCGTGATGCAGATCTGGCTCGGCACGTCGAGCGGAATTTCTTTCAGGCTGTGCTTGTAGGCCACCCGGTCGATGAACGGGATCAGGAAGTTGGGGCCGGGCGTCATGGTGCCGTGGTACTTGCCCAGGCGCTCGCGCACCCAGGCGTTCTGCTGCGGCACGAACTTCACCGACTGGCTGATGAAGATGATCGCGATGACCAGGATGATGAGGGGGACCGAAAATTCCATGGTGCGCTTCCTTTTCTAAGTTCTCTGGATTCGTTGAGTTCTGCGGACTGACTAGACCTTGTCGACCACCAGCCGGCTGCCGACCACCTCGACCACGCGGTGTTCACCGGTCGATGGCGTGTGGCCCGCGCGCTGGATCACCGTCCATTGCGCCCCCCGGTAGCGCACGGTGGCCGTGCCGTCGGCGTTCCAGGCGTCGACGTGCACGCTCTCGCCGATGTCGAGGTTCACGTCGCGGTTGGCTTCGGTGGGCGGGGCGGGCGGGCGCTTGCGCTGGATCGAGTACCAGACCAGCACGGCCCCCACACCGATGAGGGCGGCCACGATCAGCTGCGTGACGGTGCCGAAGCCCAGGTGCGCGGAGATCGCTGCGGCCGCGAAGCCGGCGGCGAGCAGCAGCAGGTAGACCGTGCCCGAGAGCAACTCGACGACGATGGCCACTCCCGCAATCAGCCACCAGACGGTGGAATTCGCCATGACAACTCCTCTTTTCCTTGTTCGATGCGCGCCATTCTGATGCATGAAGCCCAAGCGCTTGTCCTGCGTAGGGGTACTGGCGCGAGGGAAGCGGCCTTGCCTGACGGGACCGAATGTCTTGCGCGAAGCTGACCAAATCCGTCATCCGAATTCCGTACACTTCGCGCCTCGCTCTTTTGCCCTGTCTTCCAGCCTGACCGTCGGAGCCCCGCTCATGAAATTTCGCTTTCCCATCGTCATCATCGACGAGGACTTCCGCTCCGAAAACACTTCGGGCCTCGGCATTCGCGCGCTCGCGCAGGCCTTCGAAAGCGAGGGCTTCGAGGTGCTGGGCGTCACGAGCTACGGCGATCTGAGCCAGTTCGCGCAGCAGCAAAGCCGCGCCAGCGCGTTCATCCTGTCGATCGACGACGAAGAGTTCACTGTCGGCCCCGACCTCGACCCGGCCGTGCTGAACCTGCGCAACTTCATCGGCGAAGTGCGTCGCAAGAACGCCGACGTGCCGATCTACATCTACGGCGAGACCAAGACCTCGCGCCACATCCCGAACGACATCCTGCGCGAACTGCATGGCTTCATCCACATGTTCGAGGACACCCCCGAATTCGTGGCGCGCCACATCATTCGCGAGGCCAAGAGCTATCTGGAAGGCGTGCAGCCCCCGTTCTTCAAGGCGCTGATCGACTACGCGGAAGACGGTTCGTACTCGTGGCACTGCCCGGGCCACTCCGGCGGCGTGGCGTTCCTGAAGAGCCCCGTGGGCCAGATGTTCCACCAGTTCTTCGGCGAGAACATGCTGCGCGCGGACGTCTGCAACGCGGTGGAAGAACTCGGCCAGCTGCTCGACCACACCGGTCCGGTGGCCGCCAGCGAACGCAATGCGGCGCGCATCTTCAATGCCGACCATTGCTTCTTCGTGACCAACGGCACCAGCACCAGCAACAAGATGGTGTGGCACCACACGGTGGCGCCGGGCGACGTGGTGGTGGTCGACCGAAACTGCCACAAGTCGATCCTGCACGCGATCATCATGACCGGCGCGATTCCGGTGTTCATGAAGCCCACGCGCAACCACTTCGGCATCATCGGCCCCATTCCGAAGAGCGAGTTCGAGCAGAGCGCCATCAAGGCCAAGATCAAGGCCAACCCGTTGCTGGCCGATATCGATCACGAGAAGGTCAAGCCGCGCGTGATGACGCTCACGCAGTCGACCTACGACGGCGTGATCTACAACACCGAGACCATCAAGAACATGCTCGACGGCTACGTCGACACGCTGCACTTCGATGAGGCCTGGCTGCCGCACGCGGCCTTCCACCCGTTCTACGGCGCGTACCACGCGATGGGCAAGCGCCGTGTGCGGCCCAAGGATTCGCTCGTGTTCGCCACGCAGTCCACCCACAAGCTGCTGGCCGGCATCAGCCAGGCCAGCCACGTGCTCGTGCAGGACTCGCAGAACCGCCAGCTCGACCGCGACCTCTTCAACGAGGCCTACCTGATGCACTCGTCGACCAGCCCGCAGTACGCGATCATCGCGAGCTGCGACGTGGCCGCCGCCATGATGGAGCCGCCCGGCGGCACCGCGCTGGTGGAAGAAAGCATCCTGGAAGCACTCGACTTCCGCCGCGCCATGCGCAAGGTGGAAGAGGAGTTCGGCAAGGACGAGTGGTGGTTCAAGGTCTGGGGCCCCGAGAAGCTCGTCGACGAAGGCATCGGCCGCGCCGAGGACTGGATCATGACGGGCGAGAAGGAGCCCTCCAAGCGCAAGACCAAGAAGTCGCCGCGCAACTGGCACGGCTTCGGCGACCTGGCCGACGGCTTCAACATGCTCGACCCGATCAAGTCGACCATCGTCACGCCCGGCCTCGACCTCGAAGGCAACTTCGCCGAGACCGGCATCCCGGCCAGCGTGGTGACCAAGTTCCTCGCCGAGCACGGCGTGATCGTGGAGAAGACCGGCCTGTACAGCTTCTTCATCATGTTCACCATCGGCATCACCAAGGGCCGCTGGAACACGCTGCTCACGGCGCTGCAGCAGTTCAAGGACGACTACGCGCGCAACCAGCCGATGTGGCGCATCCTGCCCGAGTTCTGCCAGCAGCATCCGGGCTACGAACGCCTGGGCCTGCGCGACCTGTGCCAGCACATCCACCAGCTGTACGCGCGCTACGACGTGGCCCGCCTCACCACCGAGATGTACCTGAGCGACCTGACGCCGGCCATGAAGCCGAGCGACGCGTTCGCCCATATCGCGCACCGCAAGACCGAGCGCGTGGAGATCGACGAGCTCGAAGGCCGCATCACCACCAGCCTGATCACGCCGTACCCGCCGGGCATTCCGCTGCTGATCCCGGGCGAAGTGTTCAACAAGAAGATCGTCGACTACCTCAAGTTCTCGCGAGAGTTCAACACGCAGTGCCCGGGCTTCGAGACCGACATCCACGGCCTGGTGGCGCGCGTCGACGAGACGGGCAAGAAGCGCTACTACGCGGACTGCGTCCGGGAAGCGAAGTAAGGGCCTGACAAGACCTGAGGTTGGGCGGCCCGGAAGACTTCCGCGGCCGGCCCGGCTTTCTAGCCTTCGCGCACCCGCATGAAGCGCGCGAAGCGCGGCAGGCCCTTGGCGGTGGTGCCGTTGTAGCGGTAGGTCACCCAGCTGCCGATGGCGGGCGGGTGCTCCCGCTCGGCGTCGGTCAGCCCGGTGCCGAGCTTGAAGCGCTTGCCGTCGGCCGTCTCGACCACCAGCGCGCCGAGCC
Organism: Variovorax sp. OK212; assembly: GCF_900112425.1. Classification (GTDB taxonomy): domain Bacteria; phylum Pseudomonadota; class Gammaproteobacteria; order Burkholderiales; family Burkholderiaceae_C; genus Variovorax. The sequence goes on from NZ_FOLP01000003.1 coordinate 280,915, forward strand.
GGGCGCTGTGCTTGCCCTTGCCGGGCACGTGCTCGATCACGCGGGCTTCGGCGTCTTCATAGGGCTTGACCTTCAGCAGGTCGCTGTTGCGTTCGCCCCGGTACTGGGAGCTGCCGCGGTGGAGCATCAACCCTTCGCCGCCCATCTTGACCGTCTTGTCGAGCAATGCCTGCAGCTCTTCGTGCGTGGTCGCGCGCTGCTGCGGCACCGGTACCACCCACGGCGCGTCGGTGATGGGCAGCAGCTTGCGCAGCGCGGCCAGCCGGGTGCTGAAGTCGCCGCCCTGGGCGGGCAGGTCGAACACCATGAAGCGCATCTCGTGCCACGCGACGTCGTTGGGCGTCTGGCTGCGCACGGTCGAGACCGCGTGCGCGAACCTGCCACGGCCCGCCCACAGTTCGCCGTCGAGCGGCTGCCGGGGCAGCGGGGCGGTGAACCATGCGGGCGCCACCACGCGCTCGCCGCCGCGCGTCCAGAGCTGCTTGCCGTCCCAGTAGCCGCGCACGCCGTCGTACTTCTCGCTGACCCAGTAGTCGTTCAGCGACATGCCCTGGCGGTAGACGTCGGCCAGCATGAGCGACGGCGCGGCCTCGCGCGCGAGCACGGCGGGCGCCGCGATCACGCCGAAAGCGGTCAGCAGGAGGGAGCGTCGGCTCAGCACGGTGCTATGAAATAAGTAGCGCGATACGACCGTCTGACGACCGTATCAAGCATTTGGGGCGTTCTCGGCAGCGTTACTCGGCCATCCCGCCGACGACGTTGCTGAAGCCGCCGTCGACGTAGGTGATCTCCGCCGTCACGCCGCTGGCCAGGTCGCTCAACAGGAATGCGGCCACGTTGCCGACTTCCTCGATCGTCACGTTGCGGCGGATCGGCGAGGCGTCGGCCACGGCGGCCAGCATCTTGCCGAAGCCCTTGATGCCGCTGGCGGCCAGCGTCTTGATCGGGCCGGCGCTGATGCCGTTCACGCGCATGCCCTTCGGGCCGAGCGACGCCGCCGTGTAGCGCACCGACGCTTCGAGCGAGGCCTTGGCCAGGCCCATGGTGTTGTAGTTGGGCAGCGCGCGCTCGGCGCCCAGGTAGGTCAGCGTGAGCAGCGCCGACTTGTCGTTCAGGTAGGGCAGGGCCGCCTTGGCCATGGCCGGGAAGCTGTAGGCGCTGATGTCGTGCGCGATCTTGAAGCCTTCGCGCGAGAGCCCGTCGAGGAAGTCGCCCGAGATCGACTCGCGCTGCGCGAAGCCGATGCTGTGCACGAAGCCGTCGAACTTGGGCCAGGTCTGCGAGAGATCGGCGAAGAGCTTGTCGATCTGCGCGTCGTCGCCCACGTCGCAGTCGAAAATCAGCTTCGAGCCGAAGTCTGCGGCATATTCGGTGATACGGTCCTTGAACCGCTCGCCGACATAGCTGAAGGCGAGCTCCGCGCCCTGTTCGTGACAGGCCTTGGCAATGCCATAAGCAATGGAGCGATTGCTCAACACACCGGTGATCAACAGTTTTTTGCCGGAAAGAAAGCCCATGAAGTTGCCTCGTGAAAATCTTGGGCAGAATTCTCGCATGCGGTTTCTCCGGGTCTGGTGGTTGATGGTGTGTGCGGTTCCCGCGTGGGCCGCGCATGGATATGCACTCTGGGACGACCTGAAGTACGCCCCGGGCTTCAAGGCCTTCGACTACGTGAACGTCGACGCGCCCAAGGGCGGCGAGCTGCGGCTGGTGAGCAACCTGCGGGTGTCCACCTTCGACAAGTACAACCCCTTCACCATCAAGGGCTCGGCGCCGGCCTACCTCGACAGCCTGCTGTTCGACACGCTGCTGACCGGCGCGATGGACGAGACCGGCTCCGGCTACGGCCTGCTGGCCGAGGACGTCACGGTGGCCGCGGACCGCCGCAGCGTCACCTTCCGCCTGCGGCCCGAGGCCCGGTTCCACAACGGCATGCCGGTCGAGGCGGCCGACGTGAAGCACAGCTACGACACGCTCATCGGCCCGTTCACCTCGCCGGGCTACAAGACGCTGCTGCAGGAGGTCGACGGCGCCGACGTGCTCGACGCGCGCACCATCCGCTTCCGCTTCAAGACCATCAACCGCGAGCTGCCGCTGATCGTGGGCAGCCTGCCGGTCTTCAGCCGGGCTTGGGGTGTGGAGAACGGCAAGGCCAAGCCCTTCGACCAGGTGGTGATGGACATCCCCATCGGCAGCGGCGCCTACAAGATCGGCCCGGTGCGTTTCGGCAAGGACATCACCTACGTGCGCGACCCCGCCTACTGGGGGCGCGACCTGCCAGTGAACCGCGGTTCGCACAACTTCGATCGCATCACCGTCAAGATCTACAAGGACAACACGGCGCGGCTCGAGGCCCTGAAGGCCGGCGAGTTCGACATGATGAGCTTCTACTCGGCCGGCGACTGGGCGCGCCGGGTGAACGGCAAGCGCTTCACCACGGGCGAGCTCGTCAAGCACGAGTTCGCGCACAAGAAGCCTTCGGGTTTCCAGAGCTTCGTGCTCAACAGCCGGCGCGACAAGCTCGGCGACCCGCGCGTGCGCGAGGCGCTGGGCCTGGCGCTCGACTACGAGTGGATGAACCGGCAGATGTTCTACAACGGCTACCCGCGCGTGACGGACCTGTTCGGCAACACCGACTGCGAGGCCCGGGGCCTGCCGTCGCCCGAGGAAAAGGCGCTGCTCGAACCCTGGCGCGGCAAGATCCCCGAAGCGAGCTTCGGCCCGATGTACGCCCCGCCCGTCACCGAGGGCGAGGGCCAGTCGCTGCGCAACAACCTGCGCCGCGCGCGCGACCTGCTCAAGCAGGCCGGCTGGGAGTATCGGGACGGCGCGCTGCGCAACGCCAAGGGCGAGGCCATGACGCTGGAGTACCTCGACAGCAAGGAAGGCGGCGTGCGCACGGTGTCGCCGTGGATCCGCAACCTCGAGAAGCTCGGCATTTCGCTGAACTTCGCCACGGTCGACTTCGCGCTCTACCAGGAGCGGCTCGACCGCTTCGAATTCGACATCACGACCATCAACTTTCCGGGCACCAACAACCCGGGCCAGCAACTGCTGGAGATCTTCGGCAGCAAGGCGGCCAAGACCGAAAGCTCGGGCAACTACATGGGTGTTTCGACGCCCGCGGTCGATGCGCTGCTCAAGGACATCGTCGACGCCGACACCAAGGCCGAGCTGATGCCGGCCTGCCGCGCGCTCGACCGCGTGATCATGCACAGCCACTACCTGATTCCCCAATGGACGCTGACCTCGCACCGCATCGTCTACGACGACTGGCGCCTGGCCTTCAAGTCGCCCATGCCGCCGTATTCCAACGGCGAAGACTGGGTCATGGGCACGTGGTGGGCCAAGCCGCCAAGCCAGAAATAGAAGAGAAGGAAACCGGCCGTGCTCTCCTATGTCCTCAAACGCCTCTTGCTGTTCATTCCGACCTTGCTTGGCGTACTGCTGGTGACCTTCCTCGTGATCCAGTTCGTGCCCGGCGGCCCGGTGGAGCAGTACCTGGCCGAAGCCAAGACGGCGGGGCGGGGCGGCGGTGGCGGCGGCTTCGAGTCCGGTGGCGGCAGCTACCGCGGCAACCAGGGCGTCGACCCCAAGCGGCTCGAGCAGATCAAGGCGCTGTACGGCTTCGACAAGCCGGCGCACGAGCGGCTGTTCCAGATGCTCGGCCAGTTCGCGCGCTTCGACCTGGGCAAGAGCTTCTTCCAGAACAAGGACGTCTGGACGCTGATCCTGGAGAAGCTGCCGGTTTCCATCAGCCTGGGCCTCTGGACCTTCTTCATCAGCTACGGCGTGGCCGTGCCCCTGGGCGTCGCGAAAGCGGTGAGGGCGGGCACGCGATTCGACCTGATCAGCACGCTGATCGTGCTCATCGGCTATGCCATTCCGGGCTTCGTGCTGGGCGTTGCGCTGCTGGTGGTGTTCGGCGGGCAGTTGCAGTGGTTTCCGTTGCGAGGACTGACCTCGGCCAACTGGGACGACCTGGGCTGGGGCGCGCGCATCGTCGACTACCTCTGGCACATCACGCTGCCCGTCACGGCCATGGTGCTCGGCAGTTTCGCGGTGACGGCCATGCTCACCAAGAACGCCTTTCTCGAGGAAATCCGCAAGCAGTACGTGCTGACGGCGCGGGCCAAGGGGCTGGGCGAGGGGCAGGTCTTGTGGAAGCACGTGTTCCGCAACGCGCTGATCCCGATCATCACGGGCTTGCCGTCGGCGTTCATCGGCGCGTTCTTCGCGGGCTCGTTGCTCATCGAGACGCTGTTCTCGCTCGACGGCCTCGGGTTGCTGGGCTACGAGAGCGTGATCCGGCGCGACTACCCGGTGGTGCTGGGCACGCTGTACCTCTTCACGCTGATCGGCCTGGTGACCAAGCTGATCTCCGATCTCTGCTACGTATGGGTGGACCCGCGTGTCAAATTCGACTGAGGGCGTCATGGGCAGCGCCGTTGCGGGCGGCATGGATGCCAAGGCCGCGGGGCAGGCAAAGACCGCACACATCTCGCCCGGCCGCCGCGCCTGGCTGCGCTTCAAGCGCAACCGGCTCGGTTTCTGGAGCCTGGTGATCTTCACCGTCCTGGTGGTGCTGAGCCTGTTCGCCGAGGTGCTCTCCACCGACAAGCCGCTGGTGCTGCGCTACGAAGGCCACACCTATTTCCCGGTGCTGCGCGACTACTCCGAGAAGACCTTCGGCGGCGACTTCGAAACACCGGCCGACTACCTCGATCCCTTCATTCGCGAGCGCATCACGCAGGGCGACAACTGGGCGGTCTACGCGCCCAACCCCTACGGCCCGAAAACGCTCAACTACTTCGCCAAGGCGCCCAGCCCGGCCGCGCCGACGGGTGACAACTTCTTCGGCACCGACGACCGCGGCCGCGACCTCCTGGCGCAACTGATCTATGGCTTCCGAGTGAGCGTGCTCTTCGGCCTTGCATTGACTGCCATCGGCACGGTGCTGGGCGTGGCGGCGGGCGCGGTGCAAGGCTACTTCGCAGGGAAGATCGACCTCGCGTTCCAGCGCTTCATCGAAATCTGGGGCTCCATGCCCGAGCTGTACCTGCTGATCATCTTCAGCGCGATCTTCGCGCCCAGCGTGGCGCTGCTGCTCATCCTGCTGAGCCTGTTCGGCTGGATGGGCCTGGCCGACTACGTGCGCGCCGAGTTCCTGCGCAACCGCCAGATGGACTACGTGCGCGCAGCGCGCGCCCTGGGCGTGAGCAACCTGCAGATCATGTGGCGCCACATCCTGCCCAACAGCATGGTGCCGGTCGTCACCTTCCTGCCGTTTCGCATGAGCGCGGCCATCCTGGCGCTGACCTCGCTCGACTTCCTGGGCCTGGGCGTGCCGCCGGGCACGCCGTCGCTCGGCGAACTGCTGAGCCAGGGCAAGGCCAACATCGACGCCTGGTGGATTTCCATTTCCACCTTCGGCGTGCTGGTCGTCACGCTGATGCTGCTGACCTTCATGGGTGACGCGCTGCGCGATGCACTCGATCCCCGCAAGGCAGACAAGTGATGAACGGCTCTCCCGCAAATCTCCCCTTGATCGACGTGAAGGGCCTGCGCGTCGCGTTCGGAGGCAAGGAGGTCGTGCACGGCATCGACTTCCAGATCGCCGCCGGCGAAAAGCTGGCGCTGGTCGGCGAGTCGGGCTCGGGCAAGACGGTCACGGCGCTGTCGCTGCTGCGGCTGGTGCAGAACGCCGACGTCACCGGCGTTGCAAGGCTTTTCGGCGGCGAACGCACGCAGGACGTGCGCGACCTGCTATCGATTCCGGAGCGCCAGCTGCGCGGCATCCGCGGCAAGGAGATCGCGATGATCTTCCAGGAGCCGATGACCGCGCTGAATGCGCTCTACACCGTGGGCGACCAGATCGCCGAGGTGCTCGAGCTGCACGAAGGGCTGTCGGCGCGTGCCGCACAGGCGGCCGCCGTGCAGCTGCTGGCCGACACGGGCATTCCGGAGCCGGCGCGGCGCGCGCAGGCGTTTCCGCACCAGCTCTCGGGCGGGCAGCGCCAGCGCGCCATGATCGCCATGGCGCTGGCCTGCAAGCCGCGCCTGCTGCTGGCCGACGAGCCGACCACGGCGCTCGACGTCACGGTGCGCGCGCAGATCCTCGACCTGCTGGCCGACCTGCAGCGCAAGCATGGCATGGCCGTACTGTTGATCACGCACGACCTGAACCTGGTGCGCCGCTTTGCCGACCGCGTGGCGGTCATGGAGAACGGCCACATCGTCGAACATGGCGCGGTGGCGCCGGTGTTCGACGCGCCGCGGCATCCCTACACCCGCAAGCTGATCGACAGCCACCCCGAGCGCGACGTGGCGGCCGTGCCGGCCAGCGGCGCGGCGCCGGTGCTCGAGGCCAAGGCGCTGCGCGTGATCTACCCGGTGCCCAAGCCCGGCATCGGCGGCTGGTTCCGCAAGGGCGAGTTCGTGGCGGTGCAGGGCGCGGATTTCCGCATTGCGCCGGGCGAGACGCTGGGCGTGGTCGGCGAATCGGGGTCGGGAAAGTCGACGCTCGCGCTGGCGGCGCTGGGGTTGTTGCGCTACCAGGGCGCGCTGAAGGTCACCGGGAAGGACTGGGCGGTCGATCGTGCGTCGGACCTGGGCCTGCGCCGCGTGATGCAGGTGGTGTTCCAGGACCCGTTCTCCTCGCTGTCGCCGCGCATGACGGTCGAGCAGATCGTGGGCGAAGGGCTGCGCGTGCATGCGCCGCAACTGGACGCCGAGGCGCGGCGGGCGCGTTCGCTCACGGCGCTGGCCGATGTCGGGCTGACCGAGGCGCAGTTTCCGTCGCTGCTCGACCGCTATCCGCACGAGTTTTCCGGCGGCCAGCGCCAGCGCCTGGCGATTGCGCGCGCGCTGATCGTCGATCCGCAACTGCTGGTGCTCGACGAGCCGACCAGCGCGCTCGACGTGACGATCCAGAAGCAGGTGCTGGCGCTGCTGCAGCGCCTGCAGCGCGAGCGGGGGCTGAGCTACCTGCTGATCACGCACGACGTCGAGGTGATCCGCGCCATGGCGCACCAGGTCATCGTGATGAAGGACGGGGCGATCCTCGAAAACGGGGCGGTGGAGCGCGTGCTCGACGCGCCCGAGCATCCCTATACAAAGAAGCTGGTGGCCGCCGCGCTGCCGGAATAAACGGAGTGTTCAAGCAATGTCGGAAATCGGACGCGACCGTCGCGGGGCGTGGCGCGCTGCGCTGGCCTGCATGGTCACCCTGTCGGTGGCCATGGGCTTGGGGCGCTTCGCCTTCACGCCCATGCTGCCTATCATGCTGCACGAGGGCAAGCTGGAGCTGGCGGCCGGCGGGTTGCTGGCGTCGCTCAACTACCTGGGTTATTTCCTGGGGGCGGTGAGCTGCGCGGCAATCAGCGTCAAGGCGTCGAGCATGGTGCGTGGCGGGCTTCTGGCCACGGCGGCGCTGCTGGTCGGCATGGGGCTGCTGCACAGCTTCACGAGCTGGGGCGTGCTGCGCACCGCGGCCGGCGTGATGAGCGCCTGGGTGTTCGTCTTCGCTTCGGGTTGGGGGCTGCGGCGGCTGGCCGAGACGAACGCGCCGGCGCTGGCGGGCGTGATCTACACGGGGCCGGGCATCGGCATCGCGATGACCGGGCTGCTGGGCGGCGCGCTGGGGCGCTGGGGTTCGGAGGCGGGGTGGATCGGGCTGGGCATCCTGGGGCTGGTGCTGATCGCTGTGATCTGGCGCGTGTTCGATGACGGCGAGAGGGCGCCGGCTGGCACTGCGGGTACAGCGGCGCCCGCGGCGGCGGCGCGTACCGCGGCATCGGCCGCGGACCGCAGCGACGCCCTCTGGCTGGTGGCGCTCTACGGCCTCGCAGGGTTTGGTTACATCATCACCGCGACTTTTCTGCCGGTGATCGCGCGGCAGGCGCTGCCGGGCTCGTCGTGGCCCGATTTCTTCTGGCCGCTGTTCGGCCTGGCCATCATTCCGGGGGCGCTGATCGGTGCTCGCGCGCCGACGCACTGGGACAACCGGCTGCTGCTGGCGGTGGCCTATGCACTGCAGGCACTGGGCGTGGTGTTTTCGGTGGCGTGGCCCACCATTGGCGGCTTTGCGCTCGGCAGCCTGCTGCTGGGCATGCCGTTCACGGCCATCACTCTTTTTGCGATGCGCGACGCGCGCCGGCTGCGCGGCAATGCCGCGGCGGGGCTGATCGGCTATGCGACGGCGTCGTACGGGGTGGGCCAGATCATCGGCCCGCTGTTTGCGGCGCCGCTGGCGCAGCGCACGGGTTCTTTTCAGGTGCCGCTGCTGGTCGCGGCAGCTGCTTTGGCGCTCGGAGCGGTATTGTTTGCGTGGGTCTGGTTCAAATCTCGCCGCTCAATCACCATTTGAGTGCTGAAGCCCCTTCATTTATTACACGAATAGCATATAATTCGAGGCTCACGACCAAACGGGCGGGTACCAACCGCCCGTTTTTTTTGGTCTATGCATTCTGAACATTCCAGCGATCTGGCGTCCGTGGCGGGCGGACGGCACAGGTCCCGTACTTAAAAGGCATCTTCGAACACGTGGCATTGCAGCAAATAGTTGAACAAACCGTGGCCGGTCTCGGCTATGACCTGGTCGAGATCGAGCGCTCGGCCGGGGGAACGCTGCGCGTGACGATTGATTTGCCCTGGACGGCCCCCACCTCCGAAGACTTGGCTGCCGGCGTTCCGGAGCCCTTCGTGACGGTCGAGGACTGCGAGAAGGTCACGCGCCAGTTGCAATTCGCGCTCGAAGTGGATGGTGTCGACTACAAGCGGCTCGAGGTGTCCTCGCCGGGTATCGACCGTCCGCTGCGCAATGAGCAGGATTTCGCGCGTTTCGTGGGGGCGGTGATCGACATCACGCTCAAGGCGCCCATGGGCGCGGCGGCGGCGGGCCAGGTGTCGGCCAATCGCAAGAAATTTCGCGGCACGCTGGAGCGGGCCGAGCAGCAGGGCGAGGAGGGCGGCGGCGCCCGAGGCTGGCAAATCGTCTGGAGCGATGCGCCCGAGCCCAAGCCCGGACAAAAAGTGAGCAAGAAGCGCGCGCCTGCACCGTTGCATGCGCTGGGCTTCGTTCTGGACGAGCTGCGCGACGCGCGGCTCGCACCCATTGTGGATTTCAAGGGCCGCAAGGCCAAAACCCAACCGGGTTTTTCGGATATTGACGACGGAACGCAGGTTCCGGACTGACCAGAGGAGTGGTGGCATGAATCGCGAAATGTTGATGTTGGTGGATGCGATCTCGCGCGAGAAGAACGTCGAACGTGACGTGGTCTTCGGCGCGGTCGAATCCGCACTGGCGCAAGCCACCAAGAAGCTCCACCAGGGCGACGTGGACATCCGCGTCTCGGTCGATCGCGACAGCGGTGACTACGAAACCTTCCGCCGCTGGCACGTCGTTCCGGACGAAGCCGGCCTGCAATTGCCCGACCAGGAAATCCTGCTTTTCGAAGCCAAGGAAGAAATGTCGGACATCGAGGTCGGCGAGTACATCGAGGAAGCGGTGGACTCTGTGCCGATCGGCCGCATCGGCGCCATGGCCGCCAAGCAGGTCATCCTGCAGAAGATCCGTGACGCCGAGCGCGAGATGCTGCTCAACGACTTCATGTCGCGCGGCGACAAGATCTTCGTGGGCACCGTCAAGCGCCTGGACAAGGGCGACATCATCGTCGAGGCCGGCCGCGTCGAAGGCCGCCTGCGCCGCAGCGAGATGATCGCCAAGGAAAACCTGCGCAATGGCGACCGCGTGCGCGCCATGATCATGGAGGTCGACCTGACGCTGCGCGGCGCGCCGATCATCCTGTCGCGCTCGGCCCCCGAATTCATGATCGAGCTGTTCCGCCAGGAAGTGCCCGAGATCGAACAGGGCCTGCTCGAAATCAAGAGCTGCGCCCGTGACCCGGGTTCGCGCGCCAAGATCGCCGTGCTCTCGCACGACAAGCGCGTCGACCCGATCGGCACCTGCGTCGGCGTGCGCGGCACCCGTGTCAACGCCGTGACCAACGAGCTCGCTGGCGAGCGCGTGGACATCGTGCTGTGGAGCGAAGACCCGGCCCAGTTCGTCATCGGCGCGCTGGCCCCGGCCAACGTGTCGTCGATCGTGGTGGACGAAGAAAAGCACGCCATGGACGTGGTGGTCGACGAGGAAAACCTCGCCATCGCCATCGGCCGCGGCGGCCAGAACGTGCGCCTGGCTTCCGACCTGACCGGTTGGAAGATCAACATCATGGATGCGAACGAGTCGGCGCAGAAGCAGGCCAGCGAAACCGATGCCAGCCGCAAGCTGTTCATGGAAAAGCTCGACGTCGACGAGGAAATCGCCGACATCCTGATCGCCGAAGGCTTCAACAGCCTCGAAGAAGTCGCCTATGTGCCGATCTCCGAAATGCTCGAGATCGAGGCGTTCGACGAAGACACCATCAACGAGCTGCGCGCCCGCGCCAAGGATGCGCTGTTGACCATGGAAATCGCCAAGGAAGAGGGCGTCGAGGCCCAGCCGCAAGTGTCGCAAGACCTGCACGACCTCGAAGGCCTGGACCCCGAGCTGATTCCCAAGCTGACCGAAGCGGGTGTGAACACCCGTGACGACCTTGCCGACCTCGCGGTCGATGAACTCACCGAGATCACCGGCCAGAGTGCCGATGACGCCAAAGCCCTCATCTTGAAAGCCCGCGAACATTGGTTCGCCGGCCAAGAGTGACGGTCATGGAGGCACGAAACCAATATGTCCAGTACCACTGTCGCCGAGTTCGCGAACGAGCTCAAGAAGACTCCCGAAACCTTGCTTGACCAGCTCAAGAGCGCAGGCGTGCCCAAAGCGGCCGTCACCGATGCACTCACCGAGGCTGACAAGCAGCGCCTGCTCGGCCACCTGAAGGCCAGCCACGGCACTGTTGAGCCCGAGCGCAAGAAGATCACGTTGACGAAAAAGTCGACCAGCGAGATCAAGCAGGCCGACGCCACCGGCCGTGCGCGCACGATCCAGGTCGAGGTGCGCAAGAAGCGCACCTTCATCCAGCGTGAAGACGGTCATCCGGCCACGCCGGAATCGGCCCAGCACGTGGCCGAGGCGCCCGTTGAGCCGCCCGCACCGCCTCAGGTCGATCCCGCCGAACTGGCCCGCCGCGAGGAAGAAGCGCGTCGCCAGGCCGAGCTGATCCGCCGCCAGGAAGAAGAGCTGGCCGAGAAGCGTCGCCTGCGCGAAGAAACCGAAGCCCGCGAACGCGAACAGGCTGAGAAGGCCGAGCGCGCCGAACAGGCCGAACAAGCCCAGCAGGAAGCCGTGCGCATCGCCGCCGAGAAGAAGGCCGCGGCCTTCGCCGAAACTGCTGCAGTGAACGCCGCCAACCGCGACGCGAACAGCAAGCCGGCTGCGCCCGCCGTGGCCGCCGCCGCCGCCGCTGCCGCTGCGGCCGCCGCCGCCGCTGAACAACAGGCCGCCGACACCAAGCTCGCCGCGCAGAACGCTGCCGCGCAAGCCAAGGAAGACGCCAAGGCCAAGGCCGCCGCCGAATCGAAGGCCCGTGCCGACGAAGAGGCCGCCCGCGCCAAGGACCTCGACGAGCGTCGCCGCAAGGCCCTCGCCGAAGCCGAAGCCATTCGCGCCATGATGAACGCGCCGGCCCGCGTGCTCGTGCCGCACAAGGCGCCCGAGAAGCCGCAGCCTGAAAAGTCCGCGGTCAAGGGCACGCTGCACAAGCCGGCCACGCCCGCCGCACGCCCCGGTGCGCCTGCCGCGCCCGGCGCTGCAGCAGCACCCGGCGCCGCCGGTGCGGGCAAGGAAGTCAAGTCCGCGAAGCTCTCGTCGAGCTGGGCTGGCGATCCTGCCAAGAAGAAGGAAATCAAGACCCGCGGCGATGCCAGCGGTGGTGTCGGTCGCGGCAACTGGCGCGGAGGCCCGCGCGGTCGCCGTGGCAACGACCGCGGCGGTCACGACGAGCAGCACGCACCGGCCGCACCGGTCGAGGCGCGCATTCTCGAAGTGCACGTGCCCGAAACCATCACGGTGGCCGAGCTCGCGCACAAGATGGCCGTCAAGGCGCAAGAGGTCATCAAGCAACTGATGAAGCTCGGCCAGATGGCGACCATCAACCAGTCGCTGGACCAGGACACCGCCATGATCCTGGTGGAAGAAATGGGCCATACCGCGGTGGTTGCCGCGCTGGACGACCCGGAAGCTTTCACCGACGAGGACGTGTCGGCGCAAACCGCCGAGGCCCTGCCGCGCGCACCGGTCGTGACCGTCATGGGTCACGTCGACCACGGCAAGACCTCGCTGCTGGACTACATCCGCCGCGCCAAGGTTGCCGCGGGCGAAGCCGGCGGCATCACGCAGCACATCGGTGCGTACCACGTGGAAACCGAACGCGGCATGGTGTCGTTCCTCGACACCCCGGGTCACGAGGCCTTCACGGCCATGCGTGCCCGCGGTGCGCAGGCCACCGACATCGTGATCCTGGTGGTGGCGGCCGACGACGGCGTCATGCCCCAGACCAAGGAAGCCATCAAGCACGCGAAGGCGGCTGGTGTGCCGATCGTGGTTGCCATCAACAAGGTGGACAAGCCCGACGCCAACCTGGACCGCGTGAAGCAGGAACTGGTGGCCGAAGAGGTCGTGCCTGAAGAGTACGGCGGCGACGTGCCGTTCGTGCCGGTGTCCGCCAAGACGGGCCAGGGCGTCGACGACCTGCTCGAGCAGGTGCTGTTGCAGGCCGAAGTGCTGGAACTCAAGGCGCCGGTGGAAGCCGCCGCCAAGGGCCTGGTCATCGAAGCCCAGCTCGACAAGGGCCGCGGCCCGGTCGCTACCGTGCTGGTTCAGTCCGGCACGCTCAAGACCGGCGACGTGGTGCTGGCCGGTTCGACCTATGGCCGCGTGCGCGCCATGCTGGACGAAGACGGCAGGTCGACCAAGTCGGCGGGTCCGTCGATCCCGGTGGAAATCCAGGGCCTGACCGAAGTGCCGCAGGCGGGCGACGAGTTCATGGTGATGAGCGACGAGCGCCGTGCGCGCGAAATCGCCACCTACCGTGCCGGCAAGTTCCGCAACACCAAGCTGGCGAAGCTGCAGGCCGCAAACCTGCAGAACATGTTCACCGACCTGTCGGCGGGCGAAGTGCAGACGCTGCGCATCATCATCAAGGCCGACGTGCAGGGCTCGCAGGAAGCGCTCGCGCAATCGCTGCTCAAGCTGGCGACGGACGAGGTCAAGGTGCAGGTGGTGTATGCCGGCGTGGGTGGTATCAGCGAAAGCGACATCAACCTGGCCATCGCATCGAAGGCTGTGGTGATCGGCTTCAACGTGCGTGCCGATGCCGGCGCGCGCAAGCTGGCCGAGAACAACGGCGTGCAACTGAACTACTACAGCATCATTTACGACGCTGTGGACGAGATCAAGGTTGCGATGTCGGGCATGCTGGCACCGGAGCGCCGCGAGGAAATCATCGGCTCGGCCGAGATCCGCACGGTGTTCGTGGCCTCGAAGATCGGCACCGTTGCCGGCTCGTACGTCACTTCGGGCTCGGTCAACCGCAGCGCGCATTTCCGCCTGCTGCGCGACAACGTGGTGATCTACACCGGCGAAGTCGACTCGATCAAGCGCATGAAGGACGATGTCCGCGAAGTCCGCGAAGGTTTTGAGTGCGGTATCAAGCTCAAGAACTACAACGACATCAAGGAAGGCGATCAGCTCGAATTCTTCGAGATCAAGGAAATCGCCCGGACGCTGTAGGCGTTCGAAGCGAGAGAGTCCATGCCGAAAAGAAAAGCCGCCGCCCCCAACCGCGCGTTCAAGGTTGCCGACCAGATCCAGCGCGATCTGACGGAGCTGATCGCGCGCGAGTTGAAGGACCCGCGCGTGGGCATGGTCACGATCCAGGCCGTCGAGGTCACGCCCGACTATGCGCACGCGAAAATCTTCTTCAGCCTGCTCACGGGCGACGTGGACGAGACCACCGAAGCGTTGAACCAGGCCGCGGGCTTCCTGCGCAACGGCCTGTTCAAGCGCCTGCACATCCACACGGTGCCCACGCTGCACTTCCTGTTCGACCGCACCACCGAGCGTGCGGCCGACATGAACGCGCTCATCGCGCAAGCCGTCGCCTCGCGTTCGAAAGACGAATAGCCATGAATGCGCCACGCACCAGGGTGCAGCGGCGCCCTGTGCATGGGGTGTTGTTGCTCGACAAGCCGCTGGGACTCTCCAGCAACCAGGCCTTGCAGAAGGCCAAGTGGTTGCTGCGCGCTGAAAAGGCGGGCCACACCGGCACGCTGGATCCGCTCGCGACGGGCGTCCTGCCGCTGTGCTTTGGCGCGGCCACCAAATTCAGCCAGTTGCACCTGGACGCCGACAAGACCTACGAGGCCACGGCCCGCCTGGGCGTGAAGACCGCGACCGGCGATGCCGAGGGCGACGTGATCGCCGAGCGGCCCGTGCACGTGACGCCGGAAGACCTGGCGCGCGTCGAGGCGCAGTTCACCGGCCCGATCCGCCAGGTGCCCCCGATGCACAGCGCGCTCAAGAAGGACGGCAAGGCGCTGTACGAGTACGCACGTGAAGGCATCGAAATCGAACGCGCACCGCGCGACGTCGTGATTTATCAGCTGAAAGTGTCCGATACGGGCGCCCCGCAAGAGAAGTTTGCTATCAAGATCGAAGCAAAAGTCAGCAAGGGCACCTACATCCGCACGCTCGGCGAAGACATCGGTGAAGCGCTGGGATGCGGCGCGCACCTGAGTTCGCTGCGGCGCACCGCCACCGGCGGTTTCGTCGAGGCGCAATGCATCACGCTCGAAGCGCTGGAGGCGATGGACGAAGAGGAGCGCCTGGCGCAGCTCTTGCCTGCCGAGGTGCTGGTGGACGGCCACAGCCGCGTCACGCTCGGCGCGGAAGATGCGGCACGTTTTCTCTCGGGCCTGCGCCGCCGCGGCGACTGGGCCGATGCAGGCGAGGTGGCCGTGTTCGGCACCGAGCCGGCGGCCTTCCTGGGCACCGCCCACGTAGTGGCCGGCGAACTGATCCCGGGGCGCTTGCTGAACCCCATCGAAATTCAGCAAATTCTTTTGAACGCACAACAGACCGAAGCGACACCATGAGTACCAAGCAAATCCGCAATATCGCCATCATTGCCCACGTGGACCATGGCAAGACCACGATGGTCGACCAGCTGCTGCGCCAGTCGGGCACCTTCGCCGAGCACGAGAAGGTCGTCGACACGGTGATGGACAACAACGCCATCGAAAAGGAACGTGGCATCACGATCCTGGCCAAGAACTGCGCCGTGACCTGGGAAGGCACGCACATCAACATCGTCGACACCCCGGGCCACGCGGACTTCGGCGGTGAAGTGGAACGCGCGCTGTCGATGGTCGACGGCGTGGTGCTGCTGATCGACGCGCAGGAAGGCCCGATGCCGCAGACGCGCTTCGTGACCAAGAAGGCGCTGGCCCTGGGCCTGAAGCCGATCCTGGTGGTGAACAAGGTCGACAAGCCCGGTGCGAACCCCGACAAGGTGGTCAACGCCGCCTTCGACCTGTTCGACAAGCTCGGCGCAACCGACGAACAGCTCGACTTCCCCGTGGTGTACGCCTCGGGCATCAACGGCTGGTCGTCGCTGGAAGAAGGCGCAGCCGGTGAGCAGTGGGGCCCCGACATGTCGGCCCTGTTCAACACCATCCTGAAGCACGTGCCGTCGCAAAAGGGTGACCCCGCCGCGCCGCTGCAGCTGCAGATCTCGGCCCTCGACTTCTCGACCTTCGTCGGCCGCATCGGCGTGGGCCGCATCAGCCAGGGCACGCTCAAGCCCATGACCGACGTGCTGGTCATGGAAGGCCCGGACGGCAAGACCGTCAAGGGACGCGTGAACCAGGTGTTGACCTTCCAGGGCCTGGACCGCGTGCAGTCGACCGAAGCCGGCCCCGGCGAAATCGTGCTGATCAACGGCATCACCGACATCGGCATCGGCGTCACCGTGACCGACAAGGACAAGCCCGCGCCGCTGCCCATGCTCAAGGTCGACGAACCGACGCTGACCATGAACTTCTGCGTGAACACCAGCCCGCTGGCCGGCCGCGAAGGCAAGTTCGTCACCAGCCGCCAGATCTGGGACCGCCTGCAAAAGGAACTGCAGCACAACGTGGCCCTGCGCGTGAGCGAGACCGACGAAGAAGGCATCTTCGAGGTCATGGGCCGCGGCGAACTGCACCTGACCATCCTCTTGGAAAACATGCGCCGCGAAGGCTATGAAATGGCCGTGTCGAAGCCGCGCGTGGTGTTCCGCACCGTGAACGGCGAGAAGCACGAGCCCATCGAATTGGTCACGGCCGACATCGAAGAAGGCCACCAGGGCGGCGTGATGCAGGCGCTGGGCGAACGCAAGGGCGAACTGGTCAACATGGAGCCGGACGGCCGTGGACGCGTGCGTCTCGAGTACCGCATTCCGGCGCGCGGCCTGATCGGCTTCACGAACGAATTCCTGAACCTGACGCGCGGCTCGGGCCTCATCAGCAACATCTTCGACAGCTACGAAGCCCACAAGGGCGAGATCGGCAGCCGCAAGAACGGCGTGCTGATCTCCATGGACGACGGTGAAATTTTCACCTACGCGCTGGGCAAACTGGACGACCGCGGCCGCATGTTCGTGAAGGCGAACGATCCGGTATACGAAGGCATGATCGTCGGCATCCACAGCCGCGACAACGACCTGGTGGTGAACGCCACGCGCACCAAGCAGCTGACCAACTTCCGCGTGAGCGGCAAGGAAGACGCGATCAAGATCACGCCCCCCATCGACCTCACGTTGGAATACGGCGTCGAGTTCATCGAAGACGACGAACTGGTCGAGATCACGCCCAAGAGCGTGCGCCTGCGCAAGCGTTTCCTGAAGGAAAGCGATCGCAAGCGCGCCGGCCGCGACACGTCGATGGGCTGATTGCCCTGACGCCCCGCCTTGGCGGGGGCGCAGTCTGAAACTCACCTCCGGCTCGGCTTCTTCAGGAAGCCGGCGCCGCAGGTGATTTTTTCGTTTTTGCGAGGAACGGCGGCAAACGGCAAGAACGGCGAGGGCGGCGCGGATCGCGCCGGGCGGTCCACGCTACTGCGGCATGGCCGCGTCGGTGACCCCCATGCGCTTGACGCGAGCCTCGAGCAGCGTGCGCGTGAAGGTCTTCGGGAAATCGTCGCTCACGCGCCAGCTGCCGTCGTCCTGCACGAAGCTGAATTCGCCGCTCAGCGCGATCGAGGTGCTGTCGTCGCCGCCGATGGCGCCCAGCAGGCGGTCGTTGTATTCGACGACCAGCGGGCAGGCCTGGCCCGCGTCGTTCTCCAGCGCGCGGCAGGCGCCCGTCACTTCGATCTCCGCAATCTCGCGCGAGCGGGCGGGGTCGGTGTCGACCATGCTGGATTCGCTGTGTGCACTTGGGCGCGGGTACGAGCCGGCCTGGCGCGCGCTCAGCGGCGCGGCGCCTGCGCGGAAAGCGGCCTCCAATGCCTCGCGGCCGATCGGCTCGGCGTTGTAGCGCGGCTTGCCGCTGGCGTCGAGATGGCCGAAGCGCGCCCGCACGATCGTCGGGTCGGCGCCGCGCACGATCATCTCGTCGCTCTTCGGCGCCACGGGGCCGATGGTGTAGGCCATCTCATCCTTGTCGTCGCCCTGCGTGATGACGGCCGTGCAGCCGCGCACGCGGTCGGCCTTGCGGTAGCCGACCTCGCGCAGCGCGCCGATGGTGGGCGTGCGCACGTCGGCGCGCTGCTCGGGGTCGATGGTGTGCATGCGCACGTCCATGCCCACGCGGAACATCAGGCGGTCGAGCGTCTTGCGCGTGGAAGCGGCGTCGCAGCCGGGCACGCCGGCCGGCGCGAGCAGGTACCAGCCGAGGCCGCCGCCGAGCACCAGCACGGTCAGCAGGAACTTCAGCGCGCCGTTGCGCCGCGTGCGTTGCGTGTTCGACTTCCAGGTGCTCATGAGCTGTGCGTCGGCGTCGATCAGCGCCTGCGCCTC
Source organism: Variovorax sp. OK212 (assembly GCF_900112425.1). Taxonomy (GTDB): domain Bacteria; phylum Pseudomonadota; class Gammaproteobacteria; order Burkholderiales; family Burkholderiaceae_C; genus Variovorax. The sequence continues at coordinate 298,914 of NZ_FOLP01000003.1, forward strand.
GTTCACGATGCGCGCGCGCTCGGCGGCCAGGGCAAAGGCCGGTTCGGCCGCGACCTGGGCCCGCGTGGCCTCGAAGCTGGCTTTCTCCAGCAGTTCTTCCGTCACCAGCCAGGCCAGCGTGGCGGGCAGCGCAGCGGGCACGCTGCCGGTGACCGGTGTTTCCTGCCGCGCGATGTCGCGCGTCTCTGCGTCGATGAGGCCGTCCTTGTGGAGCGCCCCGAGCGCTTCGTGCGTGATGCCTTGGCCGGCCAGGTCGACGAGGTCGTCGGCGTCGATGGCGATGTCCGTCGCATCGTCGGCGTGGGGGTGGTCCGTCGTGGCGGATTCGATCCTGTCGAGCGCGGCGTCCTGTTCCTCTTGGGTGATCAGGCCGCGCACGCGCATCCACGCCAGGGCGTGCGCCGGGCCGGGCAGCGGGGGCAGGGCGGCGGTTTCGGGGTGGGCCAGCACGGCGTCGTGCTGTGCATCGGTGATCAGGCCCTGGGTCAGCAACGCGAGGAACGCGTCCGGGTTGGCGGCGGATGTCGTCATGCAGGGATTCTGCCGTGAGCCCGCGTGGTGCGGCGTCGGCCGAAGCGGACAAAAAAACGCCGGCAGATGCCGGCGTTGTCTTCGTGCGTCCGGGTCGTTGGACCCGGATCAGGCGCACGGATCAGGGACGGGCAACCTTCCAGGCGCCGTTGGCCACGCCGTCGCCGGTCTTGTCACCGGGCTTGGCATCCTTGGCCCAGAAGTACAGCGGCCAGCCCTTGTAGGCCCATTGGCGCTTGCCGTCTTCGCGAATGATGATGGTGTAGCCGCCGATGGGCTTGGCGGTGTCGGCCACGCCGAGCGCCGGCCAGTTGGCCGCGCACTGGGCGATGCAGGCGGAGGTGCCGGCACCGGCCGTGTCCTTGGCGAAGGTGTACAGCGTCATGCCGTTCGGGCCGACCAGCACGCCGTCGGCGGTGCGGGTGGGCGTGTCGGGCGTGCTGGCGGTCTTGTTGGACATGCCGCCGCAGCCGGCAAGCAGGGCCGCCGCGAGGATCGAGGCGCTGAGCAATTTCATGCAGTTTCTCCTTCAGTTGAAAAATCGCGAAGACAAGCCCGGTGACGGGCCGGGCCGTGTGAATGCGCGAGCCGGCAGTTTATGCGTTCATCAAGACAAATCGCGGTAGGCCAGCGTCGCAAGTTTGAGCAGAACTTCTCGCGGCAGCTTGCCCGCGAGGGCGTAGCCGAAGCCCTGGTCGACCCAGTAGAAGCTGGGCACCGGGCCTTCGGAGGCGAAGCGGAAGGCGGTTTCGCGCGCGGCCGTGGCACCGGCGGCACCGGTGGCTCCAGCGGCGCCGGCGTCCAGCGTGCCGATGTAGAGCGTGACGCGCTCGCCCGCCGCATCCTCGAACATGAACTGGGCGCGCGCGCCGCTCTCGCCGGGCAGCAGGCGGCCGCCGACCAGGGTGTAGCCCTGGGTGGAAAGGTCGGGCACCTTCAGGGGGCGGTCCAGGCGCTTGGAAAGCCATTGCACCAGGTGCTGCTGCTCGGCCGCCGCCACCTCGACCGGGTGCCGCTTCTCGGGGGCGTAGACGGCGTGCGCGACCGAGGCGTCGTGCACGAACTCGCGCACCGCCGGCGCCCTGGCCAACTGGGCGCCGCCACGCGCGGCCGGCCCCTGGGACCATTGCGCATTGCCGAGCCAGCCTGCCGCAAATGCAACCAGCAAGCCGGCCGCCATGCCGCCCCAGCGCAGCCAGGAGACACGCTGCGCCTGCCTCGGCTGGTGGCGCTCCAGGGCGCCCATCAAGGCGTCTGGAACCGGCTCGTCGAGCAGTTCGCCGTGCAGCCGGCGCAAGGCGTCGCGCTGCGCGTGCCACGCGGCGATCTTTGCGGCCACGGCAGGGTCGTGAGCGATGGCGTGCTCGACCGCGCCATGACGCTCGGCGGGCAACTGGCCGTCGACCCAGGCGTGCAGCTCGTCGTCGGTGGGGGGCGGGGCGGGGCGGTTCATGGTGCGGCGGGTTTCATTTGAGGCGGCGCAGGCCGGGGCGAACGGGGGCGGCGGCCCCATCCATCAGTTCCTGCAGCCGGACGCGGGCGCGCGACAGGCGCGACATGACCGTGCCGGCCGGAATGCCGAGCACCTTCGCCACCTCGGCATACGACAGGTCCTCGAGCGTCACGAGGAGCAGCACGGCGCGCTGCTCCTCGGGCAATTGCATCAGGCAGCGCTGCAGGTCGAGCTGCGTGCCCTGGTCGCGGCCCGGGTCGACGCCGCCATGCAGTTCTTGAGGCACGTCGTCCAGCGCCACCACCGCATGCGGCGGCGGGGTGCGGCGCACCTGGCTCGCGAAGATGTTGTGCATCACCGTGAAGAGCCACGCGCGCAGGTCGCTGCCCACCACCCACAGGCGCCACTTGCTGCAGGCGCGCTCGAGCGTGTCCTGCACCAGGTCGTCGGCCGCCCACGCATTGCCCGTGAGCGCCCGCGCGTAGCGGCGCAGGCTCGGGATGTGCTCGACCAGCAGGCGGGCGTCCATGGGTGGGTGTGGGCGGCTCGGATCGTGGGGGCGGTCTGTGGAACTGCCGATCAGGGCTTGGCGGTCTTCCAGACGCTGTTGACGCCGTCGCCGGTCTTGTCGCCGGGCTTGGTGTCCTTGGCCCAGTAGTACAGCGGCCAGCCCTTGGCGGCCCATTGCTTCTTGCCGTCGTCGCGGGTGAAGATGGTGAAGTCACCGCTCGGCTTGTCGGCATCGGCGGCCATGAACGGCGGCCAGTTGGTGGCGCAGCCGCCGTTGCAGGCCGACTTGCCGCTGCCGGCCGCGTCCTTGTCGAAGGTGTAGAGCGTCATGCCGTTCGGGCCCACCAGCGCGCCGTCGGCGGGCTTGGGCTGGGCGAAGGCGGGGAGTGCGAGCAGGGCGCTCAGCAGGACGCTCGGAATGAGGACGGAAGAAGCACGCGAAGGCGACATGGAAAGACTCCTGGGTTGTGGCGACACCGGTTCGTTCGGTGACAACCGCACAAACGCCTGCAACCCGTCTTTTATTCCATCGCCCGCAAAAAAAAGAATCAGCGGCTGCGGCTCTTCATGGCGCGCTCGACCTCGCGCTTGCCTTCGCGGTCCTTGATGGTGTCGCGCTTGTCGTGCTCGGCCTTGCCCTTGGCCAGCGCAATCTCGCACTTCACCTTGCCGGCCTTCCAGTGCAGGTTGAGCGGCACCAGCGTGTAGCCCTTTTGCTCGACCTTGCCGACCAGCCGGCGGATCTCTTCCTTGTGCAGCAGCAGCTTCTTGGTGCGGATCGAATCGGGGTTGACGTGGGTCGACGCGCTCTTGAGCGGGTTGATCTGCAGGCCCACGACGAACAGCTCGCCGTTGCGGATCACCACGTAGCCGTCGGTGAGCTGGACCTTGCCTTCGCGCAGCGATTTGACTTCCCAGCCCTCGAGGACCAGGCCGGCTTCGAAGCGTTCTTCGAAGAAGTAGTTGTAGGCGGCCTTCTTGTTGTCGGCGATGCGGGAGGAGGTATCTTGTTTCTTTGTGGCCATGACTCAGGAATGTTGGGGCTGCATGGCTTCAATACAATCCGTCGCGCACGCTGTGCCGATTCTATGAAAACAGTCAACAAGTCCGTCCTCATCTGGTACAGCGCTGAAGAGATGTATGCGCTGGTCACCGATGTGGCCAAGTATCCGCAGTTTCTTCCCTGGTGCGACAAGTCGCGCGTCATCGAGCAGGACGAGGCCGGCATGACCGCCGAAGTCGGCCTGTCCTTCGCCGGATTGCACCAGAGCTTCACCACCCGCAACACCCATGTCCCCGGGCGCGAGGTGCACCTCAAGCTCGTCGACGGGCCGTTCTCCAACCTCGACGGCAAGTGGAAGTTCACGCCCGTGGGCGAAGCGGGCGAGCGCGCCTGCCGCGTCGAGCTGCACCTGAGCTACGGCTTCAGCAACTTCGCCTTGCAGGCGCTCGTGGGGCCGGTGTTCGACACCATCGCCTCCAGCCTGGTCGAAGCCTTCGTCAAGCGCGCCGAGCAGGTCTACGGCAGTTCCTGATGATGGAGGTCACGCTGAACTGCTCGCCCGCGGCACGCGAGGTGTTCGAGCAGGTGTTGCGGCTCGCGCCCGCCGCCACGCTGGTCGATGCCGTGAAGGCGAGCGGGCTTTCGCGGAGATTTCCGGAACTGGACTGGCGTCACGCGCTGACGCCGGGCATCTGGGGCAGGGCGGTCGAGTGGGAGCAGTCGCTGAAGGACGGTGACCGCATCGAGCTGTGCCGGCCGCTCACGGTCGATCCGAAGGTGGCGCGCCGGGAGCGCTTCCAGCGCCAAGGCGCGCGCGGCACGGGGCTTTTTGCCACGCAGCGCAAGGGCGGCAAGGCGGGTTACTGAACCCGGCTTGCTGGCTGTCCGGTTGGCCCAGGCTTACTTGCAGTCGCTGCTGATGACGGTTTGAAGGCGCTTCTGCTCCGCGGCGCGGGCGGCATCGTCCATGATTTCGCGTTCGCCCTGCGCATTGACCTTTGCAATGCGGATGCCGCTGTCGACGGTGGCCTTGCCTTGGCGGGCGAGGGCGCAGTTGTCGGCCTTGGCCTTGGCGATCTTGGCGGCTTCGGCGGCCTGCTTGGCCTTTTCCTCGGCTTCGGCCTTCTTGGTCTTCTCCTCGAGATCCTTGTCGACGCCGGTGGGCTTCGGGCCTGCAGCGGCAGGCTTGGGTGCCGCTGCGGCATCTTCCGTGCCTTCGGCCTGCGGCGGGGCATCGACGTTCGGGTTCGCGGTCGAGCGCGCCTTGGGCGGCGGGCCGACACGGCGCAGGATGTTCTTCTCGGGAACATCGGGCGGCGGCGCCTGGTCGCTGAAGACCTTCTTGCCGTTCTTGTCGAGCCATTGCCATTGGGCGCTGGCCGACAGCGGCAGCGCAACGACACATCCCAGTACCAGCCAGTGCACGATTTTCATCCCCGAAGTTTAGCCGGGCCTTACTTTTAGCAACATCCACATTGGGTGGTTTTGCAACGCTCGGAAAAAGCCCGCGCCAGCAAAGCACCCAAGGCCCTCGTTACAATCCGTCTTTTGGAGCTTCACCCATGCGCCTTCTTGGCAAAGCGCTCACCTTCGACGACGTGTTGTTGGTGCCAGCGTTCTCACAGGTCCTGCCCAAGGACACTTCCCTCGCCACCAGATTCTCCCGAAACATCACGCTGAACCTGCCGCTCGTCTCGGCGGCCATGGACACCGTGACTGAAGCCCGCCTCGCGATCGCCATCGCGCAGGAAGGCGGTATCGGGATCGTTCACAAGAACCTCACCGCGCAAGAGCAGGCCGCCCAGGTGGCCCGGGTGAAGCGCTATGAGTCGGGCGTTCTGCGCGACCCGGTGGTGATCACGCCGACGCATTCGGTGCGCCAGGTGATGGCACTGTCGGACCAGCTCGGCATCTCGGGCTTCCCGGTGATCGACGGCGGCAAGGTGGTCGGTATCGTCACGGGGCGCGACCTGCGCTTCGAGAACCGCTACGACGTGCCCGTCAGCGAAATCATGACGCAGCGCGACCGGCTCATCACCGTGCCCGACGGCACCACGCTGGCCGAAGCCAAGGCGCTGCTGAACAAGCACAAGCTCGAGCGCCTGCTGGTCATCAACGGCGACTGGGAGCTCAAGGGCCTCATCACCGTCAAGGACATCACCAAGCAGACCAGCTTCCCCAACGCCGCACGCGACGCCAACGGCCGCCTGCGCGTGGGCGCTGCAGTGGGCGTGGGTGACGGTACCGAAGAGCGCGTCGAAGCCCTGGTCAAGGCCGGCGTCGACGCCATCGTGGTCGACACCGCGCACGGCCACAGCGCCGGCGTGATCGAGCGCGTGCGCTGGGTCAAGAAGAACTATCCGCAGGTCGACGTCATCGGCGGCAACATCGCCACCGGCGACGCCGCGCGCGCACTGGCCGACGCCGGTGCCGATGCGGTCAAGGTCGGCATCGGCCCTGGCTCCATCTGCACCACGCGCATCGTGGCCGGCGTGGGCGTGCCGCAGATCATGGCGGTCGACAGCGTCGCCACCGCCTTGCAAGGCACGGGCATTCCGCTGATCTCCGACGGTGGCGTGCGCTACTCGGGCGACATCGCCAAGGCCATTGCGGCCGGCGCCAGCACCGTGATGATGGGCAGCATGTTCGCGGGCACCGAAGAGGCACCGGGCGAAATCGTGCTGTACCAGGGCCGCAGCTACAAGAGCTACCGCGGCATGGGCTCCATCGGCGCGATGCAGCAGGGCAGCGCCGACCGGTACTTCCAGGAGTCGACCACCGGCAACCCGAACACCGACAAGCTCGTGCCCGAAGGCATCGAAGGCCGCGTGCCCTACAAGGGCTCGATCGTCTCGATCGTCTACCAGATGGCCGGCGGCGTGCGCGCCAGCATGGGCTACTGCGGCTGCGCCACCATCGCGGACATGCAGAACAAGGCCGAGTTCGTCGAGATCACCACGGCCGGTATCCGTGAGAGCCACGTCCACGACGTGCAGATCACGAAGGAAGCGCCAAACTACCGCGCGGAGTAATGTTGTGGCCCCCAGGCGCCCCCGTTGCGTGTGGGGCGCTGCACCAGAAGGGGCCAAGGGGGCCGTAAGCCGCCTTGGGGCGGCCGGCGCTAGGCTGGCCCCATATTGGCCAGACCTTGAAAGTCAGGCCAGACTGGGATTAGAATTTGGGCCAGATTCAATTTTTCTGGCCCAAATGCAATCCATCGGCATCGCTGAAGCCAAGAACAACTTCTCGGCCCTGATCGACCTGGTCGAAAAGGGCGAGGAGGTTCGCATCACCCGCCACGGCAAGGAAGTCGTTCGCATGCTGCCGGTGCGCCGCAAGCCGGTCATCACCGACGAGCAGATCCAGCGCGAGCTCGGCCAGATCGACGCGCTGCACGCCACCATCCAGCCCGGCTTGTCCCTGAGCGCCTTGCGCGACGAAGGGCGCCAGCCATGACGGCCTTCGTCATGGACGCCTCGGTCACCGCCGCCTGGCTGCTGCCCGACATGGCCAGCGAACACACCCGCAAGCTCTACGCCGCCATCCGCCGCGACGAGGTCGAGCCGCAGGCGCCCAATGCCTGGCAGTGGGAATGCACCAACATCCTCGCCAACGGCGTGCGCAGCGGCCGCATCCCGTCTTCGGCCGTCGAAGGCCTGTGGAGCGTGCTCGACGCCATCCGCCACCGTGTCGAGTTGCACGATCTCGCCCCCGCGCAGCACAAGGCCGTGCTGGCCGTGGCCATCGACGCGGGCGTGTCCCAGTACGACGCGGGCTACCTCTGGCTCGCAAAATCGCTCAACCTTCCGCTCGCCACCTTCGACGAGCGACTCATCCAGGCTGCGCCGCAAGCGGGCGTCAGGCTGCTCGACATTTCAACGCTCTGAGTCCCAACGCCATGCAACACGACAAGATCCTCATCCTCGACTTCGGCTCGCAAGTCACCCAGCTGATCGCACGCCGCGTGCGCGAAGCGCATGTGCTGAGCGAAGTGCACCCCTGCGACGTCACCGACGAATGGGTGCGCGAATACGCCGCCGACGGCCACCTGAAGGGCGTGATCCTTTCGGGCAGCCACGCCAGCGTGTACGAGGAAACCACCGACAAGTGCCCGCAGGCCGTGTTCGATCTCGGCGTGCCCGTGCTGGGCATCTGCTACGGCATGCAGACCATGGCGCACCAGTTGGGCGGCAAGGTCGAGGGCGGCCACAAGCGCGAGTTCGGCTTTGCGGCCGTGCGCGCCCACGGCCACACCGCGCTGCTGAAGGACATCGCCGACTTCACCACGCCCGAAGGCCACGGCATGCTCAACGTGTGGATGAGCCACGGCGACAAGGTCACCGAGCTGCCGCCGGGCTTCAAGCTCATGGCCAGCACCGACAGCTGCCCCATCGCCGGCATGGCCGACGAGGCGCGCCGCTACTACGGCGTGCAGTTTCACCCCGAAGTCACGCACACCGTGCAGGGCAAGGCGCTGATCGAGCGCTTCGTGCTGGGCATCTGCGAATCGAAGCCCGACTGGGTCATGCGCGACCACATCGCCGAAGCCGTGCAGAAGATCCGCGAGCAGGTGGGTGACGAAGAAGTCATCCTCGGCCTGTCGGGCGGTGTCGATTCGAGCGTGGCCGCCGCGCTCATCCACCGCGCCATCGGCGACCAGCTGACCTGCGTGTTCGTCGACCACGGCCTGCTGCGCCTGAACGAGGGCGACCTGGTCATGGAGATGTTCGAGGGCAAGCTCAATGCGAAGGTGATTCGCGTCGACGCCAGCGACCTGTTCCTCGGCAAGCTCGCCGGCGTGAGCGACCCCGAAGCCAAGCGCAAGATCATCGGCGGCGAATTCGTCACCGTGTTCAAGCAGGAAGCAGCGAAGCTCAAGGCCGGCGACGGCGGCCACAAGGGCGCGACCTTCCTGGCGCAAGGCACCATCTACCCCGACGTCATCGAGTCCGGCGGTGCCAAGAGCAAGAAGGCCGTCACCATCAAGAGCCACCACAACGTGGGCGGCCTGCCCGAGCAGCTCGGCCTGAAGCTGCTCGAACCGCTGCGCGACCTGTTCAAGGACGAAGTGCGCGAACTCGGCGTGGCGCTCGGCCTGCCGCCCGAGATGGTGTACCGCCACCCGTTCCCCGGCCCGGGCCTGGGCGTGCGCATCCTGGGTGAAGTGAAGAAGGAATACGCCGACCTGCTGCGCCGCGCCGACGCGATCTTCATCGAGGAGCTGCGCAACTTCAAGGACGAGACCGGCAAGACCTGGTACGACCTCACGAGCCAGGCCTTCACCGTGTTCCTGCCCGTGAAGAGCGTGGGCGTGATGGGCGACGGCCGCACCTACGACTACGTGGTGGCACTGCGCGCCGTGCAGACCAGCGACTTCATGACCGCCGACTGGGCCGAGCTGCCGTACGCGCTGCTCAAGAAGGTGTCGGGCCGGATCATCAATGAAGTGCGCGGCATCAACCGCGTGACCTACGACGTCTCGAGCAAGCCACCGGCGACGATCGAGTGGGAGTGAGGGGTGCGGATAATATCTATATAAATCAACAACTTAGATCAAATTATGATGTCCGTGAACACGACATCGATGGTGCCTCTCGAGAGCTCTAAGCTGTTGAATGATTTGGGTTTTTTGTTGCAGCAAAGGCCCCTTCCTGAAGGAATCAGCGAAGCATGCAGCGCTACTTTCTGACGGTATTTTTGACGGCATCCCGGCGTTGCTGGATTGACGCCGATCTTTTACCGCCATTCGCTCGTTCAGAACGAGACCCCGTACTGGCGCTGGAGGATGCTCCCAAGGAACTGCTGAAGCCGGAGAACACGTGAGCATGGCCACGAGGAAAGCGCCGAGTTGGAGCGACGTCAAGGACAAGCTCGCCGACTTCGACCGCACGGGATTGCTCGGCCTGGTGCAAGACCTCTACGCCGCCAACAAGGAAAACCAGGCCTTTTTGCATTCCCGGTTCGGTCTCGGCGGCGATCTGCTAAAGCCTTACACGACGACCATCGACCGCTGGTTGTGGCCAGACGTGTTCAAGAATCAGGACACCTCGGTCGCCAAGGCCAAGAAGGCCATTGCGGATTACAAGAAGGCCGCCGGCCAGCCAGAGGGCCTAGCCGAATTGATGGTGTTCTTCTGCGAGCGCGCGGCGGGCTTCAGTAGCGACGTCGGTTTGCAGGACGAGGGTTACTTCGACGCGCTGGTGCGGATGTTCGCACAGGCTTTGAAGATCATTGGTACGTTGCCCGAGGATCGTCGGTCCGGACTGCTAGGGCGCCTGGATGCTGTCCGACACCTCGGCCACAACCTGGGCTACGGCGTCGGTGACGAGATGGACGAACTGCTGGTCGAACATGGATTCGATGGCGGACCGCGATGAGCTCACCGCGCTGCGCGCGGAGAACAGCCGACTGATTGCGCTGCTCGAATCGCAGGGCATCGAATGGCGCGCAAATCCGCAGCCGTCGCCAACACCCGCTGATCCATCAAGGCTTTCCACCGACGAGAAGGTCGCCATCTTTCGACGGCTCTTCCGTGGCCGCACCGATGTGTTCCCCGTCCGATGGGAAAGCAAGACCACGGGAAAGTCGGGCTACGCGCCGGCGTGCGCGAACGAGTGGCGCGCCGGCGTGTGCGAGAAGCCGCGCATCAAGTGCGGAGACTGCGGCAATCGTCTGCTAGTCCCGCTGTCGGACATGGTGATCTACAACCACCTGGCCGGCAAGCACACGGTCGGGGTGTATCCGCTGTTGGAGGACGATAGCTGCCATTTCCTGGCCGTCGACTTCGACGAGGCCGAATGGCAGGACGATGCGCAGGCGTTCATGTTGTCTTGCGCGGAGCTGGGCGTACCGGCAGCGCTGGAGGTTTCGCGATCCGGCCAAGGCGCCCATGCCTGGGTGTTTTTTGTCGGCCGCGTGTCGGCTCGTGATGCCCGCCGTCTGGGCACGGCCATCATCAGCCACACCTGCGCGCGCAAGCGGCAGCTCCAGCTCGCGTCCTACGACCGGCTGTTCCCGAACCAGGACACGATGCCCAAGGGCGGGTTTGGCAACCTGATCGCGCTGCCGCTGCAGAAAGGCCCGAGGGACAAAGGCTTCAGCGTGTTCGTCGATGCCGAGCTGCGTGCGTACCCGGACCAGTGGGCGTTGCTGGCCTCGATCCAGCTCATGGACGCGCACGACATCGAGCCGACCATCCTGCGTGCCACGGGTGGCGCCCATCCGCTGGACGTTACCTTCATTGATGACGAGGACTTGGCTACGCCGTGGATACGCCAGAGCACCGCGTCGAAGAAGCTGACGGGGTCGATGCCCCACTCGCTGACACTGACCCTGGCCAACCTGATCTACTTCGAAAAGGCGCAGCTTTCTCAGCCCCTGGCCAATCGCCTGATCCGCTTGGCGGCGTTCCAAAACCCCGAGTTCTACAAGGCGCAGGCGATGCGGATGTCAGTATGGGACAAGCCGCGTGTCATCGGCTGCGCCGAGAACTTCCCGCAGCACATCGCGTTGCCCCGCGGATGTCTGGACGCTGCGCTGTCGCTGCTGCGGGGGAACGGCATCGCCTGCGACCTGCGAGACGAGCGCTTCAGCGGCCAGTCGTTGGACGTGTCGTTCGTCGGCAATCTGCGTCCAGATCAGGAGGCTGCTGTCGCCACGATGCTACCCTTTGATTCTGGCGTACTGTGCGCCCCAACAGCCTTCGGCAAGACGGTCACTGCCGCCGCGATGATCGCGCGCCGGGGCGTCAACACCCTGGTGCTGGTGCACCGCACCGAGCTGGCGAAGCAGTGGAAAGAGCGGCTGCAGACCTTTCTGGGTGTCGGTAAGGGCGTGGTTGGCACCATCGGCGGCGGCAAGGCCAAGCCGACCGGCAGGATCGACATTGCCGTGATGCAGTCCCTATCCCGCCGGGGGGAGGTGATGCCGCTTGTCGAGGACTACGGTCAGGTGATCGTCGACGAATGCCACCATGTCGGCGCAGTCTCCTTCGACGCAATCCTCAAGCGGACCAAGGCCAAATATGTGCTTGGCCTGACGGCGACCCCGATCCGTCGTGACGGCCAGCAGCCGATCATCTTCATGCAGTGCGGGCCGATCCGCCACACGGCGGCCACGCCGGCCAGAGCGCCGCACGACCTGGAGGTAGTGCCGCGGTCCCGCCATGTCCGGATCGATCTGCCGCAAGGTGCCGGCATCCAGGACGTCTTTCGGCATCTTGCCAATGATCAGGCCAGGACCGAGGCCATCGCCGCCGAGGTGCGCGACGCCTTCGCGCAGGGCCGCAAGGTGCTGGTTCTGACCGAGCGTACGGAGCACCTAGACGCCATCGAGGCAGTCCTCGGCGGCCTTGGGTCGGCACTATTCGTACTGCACGGCCGGATGTCCAGAAAGCAGCGTGCGGCGCTGGTGGCAAGCGTTGAAGCCCTGGCGCCCGGCGCGCCGCGCGCCCTCCTAGCGACCGGCAAGTTGGTCGGCGAGGGCTTTGATCACCCTCCGTTGGACACGCTGGTTCTCGCCATGCCCGTGTCCTGGAAAGGCACACTGCAGCAGTACGCCGGGCGCCTGCACCGGGTGCACGCCAGCAAGACCGACGTGAAGATCATCGATTTCGTGGACACCGGCCACCCGGCGTTGCTGCGTATGTGGGACAAGCGTCAGCGCGGCTACCGAGCGATGGGATATCGGATTGAGGCCGGCACCGTGCCGAACGAAAGCCTGCTTTGATGCGCTGATGCAGATTCAGGTGCGCTTGAACTGCAGGGGGCGGGCAGGCCAATATAGGCGGCGCAGCATGGCCCTAAATATAGACGTTGTATATACTTCGTCAGTATCAGCGTTTCCGGAGCCGGTCATGTCCAAAGAAGCAATGTTCACCATGAAGCTGGAGCCGGAGTTACGCGACGCGTTCATGGCCGAGGCCGAGGCCAGCCACCGCCCGGCGTCGCAGGTGGTGCGCGAGCTCATGCGCGAGTTCGTCGAGCGTCAACGGCAGGCCCGTGAATACGACGCGTTCTTACGCGCCAAGGTCGACACGGCGCGCGCGCAAATCGTGTCCGGCCAATACACCAGTGACGCCGATGTCGAGGCCCGCGTTGCTGCCCGTCGCACTGCACTGCGGGCCAAGGCTGTCGGCACTGACGCATGAGGATCCTGTGGACCCTGTCCGCAGAGCAAGACCGCGCCGACATCGTCGACTTCATCGCGCAGGACAACCCGCTCGCCGCCATTCGCATGGATGAGACTTTCTCGGCAGCTGTCGGGCGACTGGCCGATCACCCGCTGATGGGACGGCCTGGACAGATTCCTGGCACCCGCGAGCTGATCCCGCACGAGAGTTATCGGCTGGTCTATGAGGTGCAGGCGGATACCGTCTGGATCCTGACCTTGGTGCATACCGCTCGCCTGTGGCCACGGACCCGGCCGTGAACGGAGTTCAGAAAAAGCGCTCGGTTTTTGACGGTAGAAGTGACGGTAAAGTACGATGCCCCAACCCCTCAAAGCAAGCATCCATGGGGGTCTCCGGCCCTCGGAAACCATCGAGTGGGAGTGAGTTGAAGCACGGGCACGGCACGCCGCCGTGCCCTGGGCGCAGGATCATTTCGATGCGCACCGGGCGTTGCTGAAAACGCGGCCGCACAACGCAGGCACAACGCACGCCAGAAGCCAGTAGAACGCCGGCTGAACACGGCCGACTTACACGCACCGCGCGCGTGGGCAATGCCCCATCGCATACGATGACCGCTGTTCGTCGCCCTGTCGAACGATGGTGCACCGGCCTCGCTCAGCGCATATGCCGGATGCCAGCCACCTCGCATCAGCGAGCCAGCCCGCCACTGAAACCTTCGCAGCGCCTGCCATCTGTCGTGGGGCGGCCTTCTCATTTCGAAGGACGCTGACATGCACCCGGATATTTCTACGCTTCGTTCCCAACAGCGCCAGGCCCTGGGCCTCTTGCTGGAGCGCCATTCGCCGTGGCCGCTGACCGAGCCCGCGCCGTCCGCGCAAGAACTCGACCTCGTGTTCCAGGCCGCACTGCGCGCGCCCGACCACGGGCAACTGCAGCCGTGGCGCTTCGTCGTCATCCGCGGCGACGCGCGCCTGGCCTTGGGCAATGTCTTTGCGCAGGCCGCGCAGCTGCGCGATCCGCTGGACGACGGCGAGCGCTTTCGCGGCAAGGCGATGGCCGCGCCCGTGCTCATCGCCATCTGCGCGCGCGTGCAGGCGCCGCACAAGGTGCCCGAGTCGGAACAGGTGCTGGCCGTCGGCGCCGCCGCCATGAACATGCTCAACGCGCTGCACCTGCTGGGCTACGGCGGCTTCTGGGCCACGGGGCTCAACAGCTACGACCGCCATGTGCAAAAGGCGCTGGGACTGCAGGACGCGGACCGTCTGCTGGGCTTTCTCTACGCCGGCACGCCGAAGGAGGCGACGCGCGCGCCCGAGCGCCACGCGCCGCCGGCCTTCGTGCGCGAGTGGACCGGCGAATCGGCCGCGCACAACGTCGCGGAAACGGCAGCCGCGCGATAGGCGCGTCAGGCCGGCGCTAGCGCTGGCGCGGTGCGGCCTAGAAGCTCGCCTTCAGGCCCACCGTCAGCATCCCGCCCTTGGCCTGCTTCGACAGCTTGCCGAAGTAGTCGTAGTCCGCGGTGATCGCCAGGTTCTGCGTCACGCGGTACTCCGCGCCAAAGCCCGCCATGACGCCCGTCGAACTGCCCGAGATGCGCTGGTTGCCCGGCACCCAGTTGTCGCCGCCCGAAATGCGCCCGCGCGACACGCCGAGGCGGCCGTTGATCGCGAACGCGTCGCCCAGCGGCAGCCGCGCGGTGGCCGCGGCATAGAGGGCCTGGCCCGAGCCGCCTTGCAGCCGCGCGTACCCGCCGACGGACGACCACTGGCTCACGCGGCCCAGGCGCGCGTAGCCGGCTTCCACGCCGAAGTTTTCCGTCAGCCGGTAGCCGCCGTACAGCTTGTAGGCCGTGCCGGCCTTGCTGCTTTTTTCGCCGCCCCACGGCACGGGAGCGCTGTTGGACGACGAGAGACTGAAGCTCGAGCTGCCGATGGCGCCGCCCACGTAGATGCCGGTGTCGGCGTTGGGGCCGGCGGCGTGCGCGCCGACGGCGGCGGTGCCGAGCAGCAGGGCCGCGAAAACGGAAAGGGCATGCGAATGCGTCAAGGTGAATTTCCTGGTTGGAGCTGTTGAGATCGTTGCGACCGGCAACCGGCTGTCTGGCCGGCCACCGCCGTGCGACGATTCTCGAAATCCAATCTGAAGAAGAACTTGGCGCTTGCTGAAGAGCGCATGAAGCGCGCCTTCGATGGGCGATGATCGGGGCAATGCCAGAACAGCTTTTTCTTCCCGGAATCGATCCCCCGCCGCGGCCACTGCCGCGCTCCCGCAGCAAGGTGCTTCGCAAGGAACCACCGCCGCACACACTCTTTCTCGCGCTGGTTCCTCACACCCCGGACGCCACCGCGATCGCCGCGCTCGGCGAGCGCATGAACTCGCAACACGCACTGAAAGGCACGCTGGTCGAGGCCCATCGACTGCACGTCACGTTGTTCGACCTCGGCGGCCACGCGCAGGTGCCGGCCAGCCTGGTGGCGCAGGCTTCGACCGCCGCCGCCTCGGTGCCCGTGCCCGCCTTCGACATCGTCTTCGAGAAAGCCATGAGCTTCGCGAAGGGTGCGCTGGTTCTGTGCGCCGAAGACGAGCAGAATGTTTCCGCGCTCAGGTCGTTCAGGCAACGACTGGGCGAGGCGCTGGCCGACGCCGGCCTGAAGCCCCCGCGTTCGTTCACGCCGCACATGACCGTGGCCTATGCGCGGCGCAAGCTCGAGAAGCATGCGCTCGAAGCGCCGGTGCGGTGGACCGCGGGCTCGCTCGTGCTCATCGACAGCCATGTCGGCGAGGGCGTGCACGAGGTGCTGGGCCGCTGGCCCAATGCGCCCAACTTGCCGCACGACTTGCCAGACTTGTCCCCCGCGCGTCTCGGCACGGCAGGGGCCTGACATGGACGCGCCGCTGCTGGTCTGCCTCGACGTGGATTACCGCGCCGACGTGGCCGTGGCGGCGGGCATCTGGTTTCGCGGTTGGACCGCGGAAATCGAAGAAACGCAGGCCGTCGCCGGCTTCAGCGGCGTGGCCGCGTACGAGCCCGGCGAGTTCTATCGCCGCGAGTTGCCGTGCCTGCGCGGCGTGCTGCGCGACGGTCCGCAGGCGGACATCGTCATCGTCGACGGCTATGTGTCGCTGGGGCAGGGCCATCCGGGCCTGGGTGCGCACCTGCACGAGGCGCTCGAACGCAAGGTGCCCGTGGTCGGCGTCGCCAAGACGGCCTACCGCAGCGCGACCGACGCCGTCGAAGTGCGGCGCGGGCAGAGCGGCTCACCGCTGTTCGTGACGGCCATCGGCATCGATGTGGCGCTGGCCGCGCAAGAAGTGCAGCGCATGCACGGCACGTACCGCGTGCCGACCTTGCTGCGCGCGGTCGACCAGCTTGCGCGCCACGCGGCAATGCCGGATCAGGTCAGGCCGGCCATCTAGTCCCCATCCGCGAAGTTGTCGAACAGCAATCCGCGCAGCCACTGGTTGCCCGGATCTCGGTGCGCCTTCGCATGCCAGAACAGGTTGATGGCAATCTGCGGCAGCGCGACCGGGTGAGGGCGCCACACCAGCCCGAAGGGCTCGGCGATGCTCTGCGCCAGCCGCTCGGGCACGGTCGCGATCATGCCGCTCGATCGCAGGATGTGGCCGATGGCCACGAAGTGCGGCACCTTGAGCCGGATGCGCCGCTGGATGCCCTGCGCCGCCATCACGTCGTCGGCCTTGCCGTGGCCCGTGCCGGCCGCCTGCACCTGCACGTGGTCGGCCGCGCCGAAGTCCTTGAGCGACACGCTGCGCTTGCGCGCCAGCGGGTGCTCCTTCGAGAAAAGGCACACATAGCGCTGCAGGAACAGCCGGCGCTGGAACACGCCCGCCTTCAGTTGCGGCAGCAGGCCGATGGCGATGTCGACATGGCCGGCTTCCAGCTCGTCGCGCAGGTGGGTGGCGGTGTTGTTGCGCAGCGTGCTGATGGTCACGCCAGGCGCCGCGACGGACAGCGCCTCCATGAGCCGCGGCGTGAAGTAGATCTCGCCGATGTCGGTCATGGCCAGCGTGAAGCTGCGCGTGCTCGTGGCGGGGTCGAACACCACCTGCTGGTTGAGGGCGGTGTGCAGCGCGCCCATGGCATAGGCCACCGGCTCGGCCAGCTGCAGCGCGAAGGGCGTGGGCTCCATGCCGCGCGCGGTGCGCAGGAACAGCTCGTCGCCCAGCAGCTTGCGCAGCCGCGCCAGCGCGTTGCTGATGGCGGGCTGCGACAGGCCCAGCGATTCGGCCACGGCCGACACGCGCTTCTCGGCCAGCATGCGGTCGAACACCAGCAGCAGGTTGAGGTCGATGTCCTTGAGTTGCATGGCTTGCCCTTGTACCTTTATTCACGGCAGTGATGAAGAGGATTCACCAAATTCTATTGGTCAATCGGCACGCGCCGCGCATCATCGCCCCCAAGAGACAAGCCGGTCATGACACCGGCGCAAGAGAGCCCCCCGATGGACCTGCACATACACCCCCTTTCCCGCACCCTCGAGGTCCGCCCCGGCGCGAACCTGCTCGAGGTGCTGCGCGAGCATCACGTGCCCGTGTCGTACAGCTGCATGTCGGGCCGCTGCGGCACCTGCCGTTGCAAGGTGGTGTCGGGCCAGGTGCTCGATGCCGGGCAGGACGCGATCCGCCCCGACGGGCAGGGCGAGCGCTATGTGCTGGCCTGCCAGGCCACGCTGACCGAAAGTTGCGCCATCGAGATCCCCGAGCCCGACGAGGTCGTGGTGCATCCGGCGCGCATTCTCAAGGCGAGCGTGACCGGCATCGACGAGCTGACCCACGACATCCGCCGCCTGCGCCTCAAGCCCAACAAGCCGCTGGAGTTTTCGCCGGGCCAGTACGCGCAGCTGCAGTTCGCGCCCGACCTGGCGCGGCCTTACTCGATGGCGGGCCTGAGCCGCGACGCGGAGCTCGAATTCCATGTGCGCCGGGTGCCTGGCGGGCGCGTGACCGCGCACATCTTCGAGCAGCTTCGCATCGGCGATTCGGTGCGCGTGAGCGGCCCGCTGGGCACCGCCTACCTGCGCACGAAGCACCGCGGGCCGATGCTGTGCGCGGCCGGTGGCACGGGGCTCGCCCCGATCCTGTCGATCGTGCGCGGTGCCATCGCGGCCGGGCTCACGCAACCCATCCACCTCTACCTGGGCGTGCGCTCGGACGCCGACGTCTACGGCCTGGCCGAACTGCGCGAACTGCAGGCGCTGCACCCGGGCCTGAACGTGCACGTGGTGGTCGTCACCGGCCCGGCGCGCGACAAGCAGCGCGTGGGCCTCATCACCGACGCCATCCGCGCCGACTGGCCGGGCAACCTCGACGGCTGGCGCGCCTACCTGTGCGGCTCGCCGCCGATGGTGGAGGCCGTCACGCAGCTGGTGCGGGGCAGGGGCCTTGCACCCGAACAGACGCATGCCGACGCCTTCTACCTGCAAGGCACCTGAGGCCAAGAGATTCGACGACAGAACGACAGAACGACAGAAAAAAGGAGACCCGCGATGACCACGCAAGCCGTGTTCCCCATCGAGCTGAAATGGGAGAGCGACAAGAGCAGCCGCATTCCCTTCATGGCCTACACCGACGAGACGCTGCACAAGAAGGAGCTGCAGCGCTTCTTCTACGAAAAGCACTGGTGCTACGTCGGCCTGGAAGCCGAGATTCCCAACCCGGGCGACTTCAAGCGCACCGCCATCGGCGAGCGCTCGGTCGTCATGTCGCGCGACCAGGACGGCGTGATCCACGTCTTCGAGAACGTCTGCGCGCACCGTGGCATGCAGTTCTGCCGCGAGCGGCACGGCAACCGCAAGGAGTTCGTGTGCCCTTACCACCAGTGGAACTACACGCTCAAGGGCGACTTGCAGGGCGTGCCGTTTCGCCGCGGCGTGAAGCAGGACGGCAAGGTCAACGGCGGCATGCCGGCCGACTTCAAGACCGAGGACCACGGCCTCACCAAGCTCAAGGTGGCGTCGCGCGGCGGCGTGGTGTTCGCGTCGTTCGACCATGAGATCGAGTCGCTCGAAGACTTCCTCGGGCCGGACATCCTGCATTACTTCGACCGCCTGTTCGACGGCCGCAAGCTCACCATCCTGGGCTACAGCCGCCAGCGCATTCCTGGCAACTGGAAGCTCATGCAGGAGAACATCAAGGACCCGTACCACCCGGGCCTGCTGCACACCTGGTTCGTCACCTTCGGGCTCTGGCGCGCCGACAACAAGTCGGAGCTGAAGATGGACGCGCACGGGCGCCACGCCGCGATGATCTCCACGCGCGGCACCGGCGGCAAGGCCGCACAAGTCGCTCAGGTCACGCAAGTGTCGAGCTTCAAGGAGAGCATGCAGCTGAAGGACCCGCGCTTCCTCGACATCGTGCCCGAGGAATGGTGGAAGGGCCCGACAGCCGTGCTGATGACGCTGTTCCCGAGCCTGATCCTGCAGCAGCAGGTCAACAGCGTGTCGACCCGGCACATCCAGCCGGTGGGCCACGACGCCTTCGATTTCGTGTGGACGCATTTCGGCTTCGAGGAAGACACGGAGGAAATGACCCAGCGCCGCCTGCGCCAGGCCAACCTGTTCGGGCCGGCGGGCTTCGTGTCGGCCGACGACGGCGAGGTCATCGAGTTCTCGCAACAGGGCTTCGAGCAGAAGCCCTTCCACCGCACGCTGGCTGAGCTGGGCGGGCGCGAGGTCGAGAACACCGACCACATGGTGACCGAGACGCTCATTCGCGGCATGTACCGCTACTGGCGCGAGGTGATGGAAGCATGAAGACCCTCGACGCCAACGCCTACCTCGAACTGTCGCGCCTTTACGCGGCCTATGCGCACGCGGTCGATTCGGGCAACTGGGAGCTGTGGCCCACGTTCTTCATCGAGCAATGCAGCTACCGGCTGCAGCCGCGCGAGAACCACGAGCGCAACCTGCCGCTGGCCACGCTCTCGTTCGAGAGCCGGGGCATGCTGGAAGACCGGGTCTACGGCATCAAGGAGACGCTGTTCCACGACCCGTACTACCAGCGCCACGTGGTCGGCCTGCCGCTGGTGCACCAGGTCGACGACGACGGCGCGGTTCACAGCGAGGCCAACTACGCGGTGTTCCGCACCAAGCTAGACGGGCCTTCGACCGTGTTCAACGTGGGCCGCTACATCGACACCGTGGTGCCGACGCCCGAAGGCCTGAAGTTCGCCACGCGCCTGTGCGTGTTCGACAGCGAGATGATCCCGAACTCCATCATTTACCCCATCTGACATCCGACCAGAGCCATGCAAGAAAAAGAACCAGAGACACACGGCGCGCCGCTGCGCCGCTTCACCGACCCGGCCTACGTGCCGCTGTGCGCCAACCTCGCCGGGGTGCGCGAGAACATCGACAGGCTCGACCGCCAGATCGTCGCGCTGCTGGCCGAGCGCGGCCGCTACGTGAAGGACGCGGCGCGTTTCAAGCGCGACGCCTTCCAGGTGTCGGCGCCGCAGCGCCAGCAGGAAGTGATCGACAAGGTGAAGGCGCTGGCCCGGAAGGAGGGCGCCTACCCCGAGGTGGTCGAGGCCGCCTACCGCGCGCTCATCGCGGGCTTCATCGCGCGCGAGCAGCAGGACCACCAGGGCATGGCCGATGTGGAGGTGAAGCCATGACGTTCGCTCGCCTCGCAAGCCTCGCAAGCCACGCATTGGCCCTCACCGCAACCGCCATGGCGGTTGCCGCCCAGGCGCAGGAATGGCCGCAACGCCCGATCCGCATCGTGGTGCCGTTCGCGGCCGGCTCGTCGCCCGACATCCTCGCGCGCATCGTCAACGACAAGCTCGCCGCGCGCATCGGCCAGCCGCTGATCGTCGACAACAAGCCCGGCGCGGGCGGCAACACCGGCACCGACCAGGTCTCCAAGGCGCAGCCCGACGGTTACACCTTCCTGCTGTCGGTGAACGCGCCGCTGGTCTACAACACCATCCTCTACAAGAACCTGCCGTACGACCCGTTCAAGGACCTCGTGCCGGTGTCGCTCGCGGCCACCACGCCCAACGTGTGTGCGGTGTCGAATTCGATGAACGTCGACTCGGTGAAGGGCTGGCTCGACGCCATGAAGCGCAACCCGGGCAAGTTCAACTTTGCCTCGACCGGCAATGGCTCGATCTCGCACCTGGGCGTGGAGCTGGTCAAGCTCAAGACCAATTCCTTCGCGGTGCACATTCCGTATGCGTCGTCGGGCCAGGCGGTCACGGCCATCATCCAGGGCGACGTGCAGTACGCCTGCCTGCCGCCGGTCACGGTGATGCCGCAGGCCAAGGCGGGCCGGCTGAAGGCGCTGGCCGTGACCTCGGCCGAACGCTCGGCGCTGCTGCCCGACCTGCCGACGCTGCGCGAGTCGGGCCTGCCCGACATCCAGGCCGTGCCGTGGTTCGCCTACATGGCGCCCAAGGGCACGCCGCCCGAGATCGTGCAGCGCATGAGCCGCGAGATTGCCGCGGCGCTGAAGGAGCCCGAGACGCTCAAACGCCTGCAGACCGCGTACTTCGACCCCGTGGGCAGCACGCCCGAGGCGCTGAGCAAGTTCATGGGCGAGGAACTGCGCCGCTGGAAACCCGTGATCGAGCGCGCCGGCATCAAGCCCGACAACTGAACCCCACGAGCAAGGACACAAGAATGAGCACGATGACCTGGGTCGACGCCGCGGCGGTCGACGACGTTCCCTCCGACGACGTGGTGGGCATCGAGGTGCAGGGGCGCGACATTGCGCTGTACGGCACCGACGATGGCATTCACGCCACCGACAACATCTGCACGCACGGCCATGCGCGGCTGTGCGACGGTTTTCTCGAGGGCCATGAAATCGAATGCCCGCTGCACCAGGGCCGCTTCGACGTGCGCACGGGCAAGGCCATGTGCGCGCCGCTCACGGAAGACCTGCGCAGCTACCCGGTGAAGATCGAGGGCGGGCGGGTGTTCCTGGCGTTCGAGGGCTGATCTGTTCCGGCTCCGATCGGGGTGGTCTGTATCTGTTCTGCCTTGGACGGGCTGGCGACAATGCGTGTTCACCAGCCCTCGTTTGACGGAACAGCCATGACAGAAAAGACCCGAGACCAGATCGCCGACCAGATTGCCGCCGAGCTCGGCCACAGCTTCGACGGCGAGATCATTGCCGGCGGCCACTACGTGCCGCTCGTGCGCGACGGCCGCACGGTCTACCTCAGCGGCCAGGTGCCGCGCGTGGGTACCACGGTGGTCGTTACCGGGCGCGTGGGCGATGCGGTCTCGCTCGACAAGGCACGCGAAGGCGCGCAGATCTGCACCTTGCGCAGCCTCACGCTGCTGCGCCGCGCGCTCGGCTCGCTCGACGCGGTCGAGAAGGTGTTGCGTGTGGGCGTGTTCGTGCAGTGCACGGCCGACTTCACGCAGCAAAGCGAAGTGGCCGACGCGGCCTCCGACCTGCTGCACCGCGTGTTCGGCGAGGCCGGCGTGCACGTGCGCACGGCGGTGGGCGTGTATCAGTTGCCGAAGAACGCGACAGTCGAGGTCGAGATGACCGTGGCCGCCAAGCAGAACATCGCCTAAGCAGCCGTCAGGCCGGACAGGCCGGCCTGGCTGGTGAGATCGCGCGCAAGCTGCGCGATCGTCAGCGGCGCGCAGCCTTCGGCGTTGTTGCTCACGGTGACGAAGGCGTTCTGGCCCGCGCGCGTGGTGCCCGCGATCACCTTGGCCAGCGCGGCACGCGTTTCAGGATCGGGGTCGACGATCTTGTCGAACGGGCCGTAGAGCTTTTCCGCATCCTCGTAGCCGAAGCGGCCGTGGCGCCGGTGCAGGTTCCAGCGGCACACCAGCGGCCCGGGCCACAGCGCGCGCAGCATCGGCAACTGCGCTTCGATGGGCGGCATCTTGGCGTGCAGGCCCATGCAGAAAGTGGCGCCCACGCTGCGCAGCATCTCGGCGAAGGCGGGGTTGAGCAACTGCGGGTCGCGCACCTCGACGGCGACGACGGCATCGGGCGCAGCGTGCTTCAGGTCGGGCAGCGCCTCGATCATGTCGGCGATGCGCGCGAGCAGCGCGGGCTGGTCGGCCAGGATGTGGCCCGGAATCGGGCTCAGCTGGAACACCAGCACGCCGATGCGATCGCCCAGGCCTTCGAGCGCCGGCAACACGAACTCCTGCCGCGCGATCTCGGGGCTCAGGAACACGGGGTTGGCCTGCATGCCGCGGCCGCTCTCGTCGCGCACGGTGGCGTCGGTCACGAGGCTCGGGGCCTTCACCACGAAGCGGAAGTCGCCGGGCACCATGGCCGCGTAGCGCGCGTACTGGCTCGCGGTAAGGGCGCGGTAGAAGTTGCGGTCCAGGCTCACGGTGCGAAACAGCGGGTGCTTCGCGAGCGCCGAAAGCCCGTTCTTCGACAGCACGCTCTCGGCGTATTCGCCGTCCCACACCAGGTCGGCCCAGCCCGGATAGCTCCACGACGAGGTGCCCAGCCGCAGGTGGGGCGGCAGGGCGGCGGCGAGTTCGGCCAGTGCCGGGTCGGTGGGCGCGGGCTCGACGGTGCCCGTGCGCGATTTCTTCCTTGCGGGCAGCTCGTCGGCCTGCGCCTTGGCGGGCGCAACGGCGGCGGACGCCTCTTCGGGCGGCGGCAGATCGGGAAAAAGAGAGTCCTGTACTTCGGCCATGTCTGGGGCCGCATTCTCGGCCAACATCGAACGCACTTGCCGCGCCGGGCACAATCCGCGCCATGAAACAGTGGTTGCGTACGCAGGGTGGTTGGTGGCTGGCATGGCTGGCGCTGACGGCCGTGGGCGCGGTGTGGATCGCGCGCGCCGAGCTCGCGCAGATGCACCAGGACTTCGAGACCGACGTGCGCATTGCGCACCGCCTCATGAGCCAGCAGATGGTGCAGTACGACGCCGTGCTGGCCACGCTCGCGCTGCTGGAGCCCAGCACCGGCGCCGACCATCCGGAGCAGCGGCTGCCTTCCGTGTACTCGTCGATCCTGCGCGTGCAGCGGCGCGACCGCGACGAGCCCTGGCCCGACGGCGCGCAGGCCGCGGTGCTGGCCGCCGCGGAGGCGCGCTCGCGCGGCCAGCAGCGCGCCGACCTCGCCATGCTCGACCTGGCGCACGGCCGCTATGTGCTGGTGATCGGCGCCACGCCGTTCAGCTATGCCCTGGACATCGACCTGGCCGGTTCCGTGCCGTGGCGCGACTGGCCGATGAACCCGCAGCGCAGCCCGGTGCGGCTGAGCCTGCGGCGCGACGGCCAGCAACTGGTGCTGCAGCCCGGCGTGCCGGCGCGCAAAGGTTGGCGCTTCGACCTGACCAAGGCGCTGGCGTCGCCGAGCCAGCCCTTCGACCTGGTGGCCGAGCGGCAGGTGGGCTGGGGCGAGCTGCCGTGGCGCGGCATCGCGGGCTGGGCGGTTGCCATGGCCGCGCTGCTCGCGGGGCTGTGGGCCGCGCAGCGCCAGCGCGTGGCGCGGCGGCGCGCCGAAGAGCTGTTGCGGCTGGGGCAGGTCGCGCGGCTCAACGCGCTGGGCGAGCTGTCGGCCGGGCTGGCGCACGAGCTCAACCAGCCGCTCACCGCGGTGCTGGCCAACGCGCAGGCCGCACGCCGCCTGCTCGACGACGAACCGCCGGACCTGGCCACGGCACGCGAGGCGATGGGGCAGGCCGTCGAGCAAGCCCGCCGCGCGGCGGGCGTGGTGGGCCGGCTGCGCCGCGTCATCGAGCGGCCCGAGGCCGGCGGCGACATGAAGCCGCTGGTGCTGCAGGAGGTGGTGCGCAGCGCCATGCACCTGCTGGCGCCCGAGTTCGCGAAACACACGGTCGCCACCCAGTTCGACGCCACGGCGCAGGCGCCCGTGCGCGTGCAGGCCGAGGCGGTGGCGCTCGAGCAGATCGTTCACAACCTGCTGATGAACGCCGTGCAGGCGCTCGAGCTGGTGCCCGCCGCCGAGCGCCGCCTGGTCGTCTCGGTCGGGCGCAACGGCCAGGAGGGCGTGCTGACCGTGACCGACAACGGCCGCGGCATCGCGCCCGAGGCCTTGCCCCGCCTCTTCGAACCCTTCTTCAGCACGCGCGAAGGCGGGCTGGGCCTCGGCCTGAGCCTGAGCGAAACGCTCGCCAGCGGCATGGGCGGCAGCTTGAGCGCGGCCAATGCCCAGCCGCGCGGCGCGCGCTTCACGCTGCTGCTGCCGCTGGTTGCGGTAGCGGCAACGAACTGAGTCCGCCATGAACGCGCCCGCACCCCATCCGCCGCTGTCCCCTCTGGTCCACCTGATCGACGACGACCAGGCCGTGCGCGACAGCCTCTCGCTGCTGATCGGCACGGTCGGCCTGCGCGTGCAGGCCTGGGCCGACCCGCAGGCCTTCATCGACGGCTTCGACCGCGCGAGCGTGGGCGCCATCGTGCTCGACGTGCGCATGCCCGGCATCAGTGGCCTGACGGTGCTCGACCGGCTGGTGGCGCAGGGCGTCGACCAGCCCGTGATCATGCTGACCGGGCACGGCACGGTCGAGATGTGCCGCCGCGCCTTCAAGGCCGGCGCGGCCGAGTTCCTCGAAAAGCCGGTGGACGACGAGCAACTGCTCGAGGCGCTGCAGCACGCGGTGCGCCAGCATGTGCGTTCGCGCGAGCGCTCGCAGGCCGACAACGCCGCGCGAGAGCAGGTGGCGCAGCTGTCGGAGCGCGAGCGCGAGGTGCTGGCCTTCATCGTGCAGGGGCTCACCAACAAGGAAATTGCGCGCACGCTGGCGCTGTCGCCGCGCACGGTGGAAACCCACCGCGCCAACCTGTTCGCCAAGCTCGGGTGCGATTCGCTCGCCCAGCTGATCCGGCGCTACGCGGTGCTGGTGGACGGCACTGCGTAGTTCTACGGAGTGCCGCGCGTAGCCGTACGAATGGCTGCCGCGCGCCGAGTTTTCTACAGTGACGTAGCTGTCGGCAACGGCCGGCGCAACCACCCGAATCACTGGAGAAAACGAACAATGCACACCGCTCTTCGCCTCGGCAGCCTCGCCGTCCTGCTCGCCGCATCCGTCGCTCAAGCGCAGACCGCCGCACCGGCGGCCTCGGCTGTCCGTACCGAAAAGAACATGTCGCTCGCGCTGGCCAACCAGCTCGCCGCCGAAGCCGTGGCCGCCTGCGCCGCCAACGGCTACAACGTGGCCGCCACCGTGGTCGACCGCGCCGGCACCGTGCGTGCCGTGCAGCGCGCCGACAACGCGGGCCCGCACACGCTGGCCTCGAGCGAGCGCAAGGCCTGGACCTCGGCATCGGCCAAGAGCCCCACGCAAGCCATGATGGAAGGTTCGCAGAAGAACCCCGCCGGCGCGAACCTGGTGTACCTGCCGGGCATGCTGTTGCTGGGCGGCGGCGTGCCGGTGAAGTCGGGCAATGAAGTGATCGGCGCGGTCGGCGTGGGCGGCGCGCCCGGCGGCCACCTCGACGAGCAGTGCGCCAACGCGGCCATCGACAAGGTCAAGGGCCTGCTCTGATGTTCGCGCGCGGTATCTGGCAGGGCGTGTTGGCGGCGGCGCTCGGGTTGGGCGCGTCGGCCGGTGCGTGGGCCCAGGTGCCGCCGCTCGCGGCCGAGGTGCTGGCCTACGAAGGGCTGCACCAGGCCGCGTGGCAGGGCGACCTGCCGAAGCTGAGGGCGCTGGTGGCCTCGGGCGCGAACCTCGATGCGCGCGACACGCGCGGCCGCACGCCGCTGCAGGTCGCCACGCATGCGCGCCAGCGCGAGGCGATCAAGCTGCTGGCCAAGGCCGGCGCCAACCTCGACCTGCTGGAAGACGACCGCTACGACGCCGTCACCATCGCGTCGGTGGCCGACGACGCCGCCACGCTCTCTGTTCTCCTGTCGCTCGGCGCCAATGCCGGGCAGACCACGAGCCGCTACGACGGCACCGCGCTCATTGCCGCCGCGCACCTCGGGCACGACGAAGTGGTGCGCCGCCTGATTGCGGCCGGCGCGCCGCTGGACCACGTCAACAACCTGCACTGGACCGCGGTGATCGAGTCGATCGTGCTCGGCGACGGCGGGCCACGCCACCAGCGCACGCTGGCCGCGCTGATCGACGCGGGCGCCAGCCTGAAGCTGGCCGACCGGCAGGGCAACACGCCGCTGCAGCTCGCGAAGGCGCGCGGCTACACGGCCATGGTGAAGCTGCTGGAGACGCCGCGCGCAAGATAGGGCGGCTCGGGGACAATCGGGGCTCCCCACGAGGAACACGCCCCATGTACATGCCCCCGCAGTTCAATGCCAAGGACCCGGCCATCGCGCTGGAGCTGATGCGCTCGCACCCATTCGCGAGCCTCGTCTCCAACGACGATGACGGCCTGCCGTACGTCACGCACCTGCCGCTGGTCGCGCAACCGCGGGACGGCGACGAACTGGTGTTGTGGGGCCATTGCGCCAGGCCCAACCCGCACTGGCGCTACCTGCAGGCGCGGCCAAGGGCGGTCGTCACTTTCCTCGGCCCGCATTCCTACCTGTCGCCCTCGGTCTATCCCGACCTGGCGCGCGTGCCCACCTGGAACTACCTGGCCGTGCACTGCACGGTCGAGGCCCGCCTGGTCGAGGAACCGGCCGCCAAGGACGAACTGCTCAAGAAGCTCATCGGCGACCACGAGCCCGCGTATGCGCAACAGTGGCGCGACCTGGGCGAGGAGTTCCAGCTCAAGATGCTGGCCGGCATCGTCGGCTTCGAGCTGCGCGTGACGGCGCTGCAGTGCAAGGTCAAGCTCAACCAGCACCGCCGCGAGTCGCATGCGGCCATGCACGCGGTCTACAGCGCGGGCACGCCCGACGAGCAGGCGCTGGCCGCGTGGATGGACCGCCTCGGCATGCCCGCCCCGGCACCGGTGACGGAGGGCCACTGAGATGCGTGGACTCGGACTGATCGGCCTCGTGCTGGCGCTGGTGATCGTGGGGCTGGTGGCGAAGAAGCAGATGACCGGCGCGGGTGCTTCGGCGCGGCCGGCGGTGTCCGCCAGCGGCGAAGCGCCTGCGAACGTGCCCGTGAACTCGCCCGACCACGTGCAGCAGGCGCAACAGGTACAACAACAGGTCAAGGACGCGCTCGACGCGGCGGCCAAGACGCGCCAGATGCCGGATGACAACTGAGGCCATGCCATCGCCGTTGCCGGTGCCGGGCGCGAGCGACGCGCACTGGATGGCGCTCGCGCTTGCAGAGGCGCGGCTCGCCTCCGAGGCGGGCGAGGTGCCGGTCGGCGCGGTGCTGGTCAAGGACGGGCAGCTCATCGCCACCGGCCGCAACACGCCCGTCGCGCAGCATGACCCGAGTGCGCATGCCGAGATCAACGCGCTGCGCGCCGGTGCCGCCGCGCTCGGCAACTACCGGCTCGACGGCTGCGAACTGTTCGTGACGCTCGAGCCGTGTGCGATGTGTTCGGGCGCGATGCTGCACTCGCGGCTGTCGCGCGTGGTGTTCGGCGCGACCGACCCGAAGACCGGTGCGGCCGGCTCGGTGCTCGACCTTTTCGCCGAGCCGCGGCTGAACCACCGCACGCAGGTGCAGGGCGGCGTGCTCGCGCACGAGTGCGCCGCGGTGCTGCAGGCCTTCTTCCAGCAACGCCGCAGCGTCGCGCGCGCGCAGGCCGAGCCCTTGCGCGACGACGCGCTGCGCACGCCGGCGGAGCGCTTCGCAGGCCTGGCCGGCTATGACTTCGCGCCGCATCACGTGCAGGACCTGCAGAGCCTTCGAGGCTGGCGGATGCAGTACGTCGACGAGGGCGGTGCAGGCGAGGGCGATGCAGGCAAGGGCAGCGACGGCCATGCGGCCTGCTGCCTCTGCCTGCACGGCCCCGGCGAATGGGGCTACTTCTTCCGTCACCTCGTCGGCTTGCCGGGCCTGCGCACGCTCGTGCCCGACCTGGTCGGCTTCGGCAAGAGCGACAAGCCCAAGCGCGAAACCCCGCACACGCTTGCATGGCACCGCGACGTGCTGCTCGAATGGCTCGCGCAGGTGCAGCCCGGCCCGATGGTGCTCGTGCACAGCGCGGCTGCCGCGGAGCTGGCCGCGCTGCTGCACGCCGCCGCGCCCGGCCGCTTCGCTGCACTGCTCGAAGCGCCGAACGGCACGGAACGCGTCGAGGACGCGTGGCGCGCGCCGTTTCCCGACCGGGGCTACGAAGCCGCACTGCGCGCGCTGGGCCCCGCCGCATGCGCATCCGCATCCGCATCCGAATTCGTTTCAGGACCGGCGCCCGCGCAGGCCCTCGTGCTCGCGCAGCAGGCGAGACATGCAATGGGATACTCGACCACGTGACCAAACACATCTACATCTACTCTCCCTCCAGTGCCATTCGCGACAAGGCGGCTTTTCGCCGCGGCGTGAAGCGGCTCAAGGCACTGGGCCATGAAGTCGAAGTCGACGACGCAGCCCTGTCGGTGCACCAGCGTTTTGCGGGCGACGACGCCACGCGGCTCGCCGCGATTTCACGTGCAGCGGCCAGCGGCGCCGACGTGGCGCTCATTGCGCGCGGCGGCTACGGCCTCACGCGCATCCTCGACGCGCTGCCGTACAAGGCGCTCGCCAAGGCGATCGGCAAGGGCACCGAGTTCGTCGGCTGCAGCGACTTCACCGCGCTGCAGAACGCGCTGCTCGCCAAGACCGGCGCGGTCACCTGGTCGGGCCCCGCAGTCGGCGAAGACTTCGGTGCCGAGGCCGGCCCCGACGACATCATGGAAGCCTGCTTCGACGACCTCGTGACGGGGCAGGGCGAAGGCACCGGCTGGCGCATGCCGGCACGCGACGCCGAGCTGAAATTCAAGCCCGTGCAGGACGCGGTGCTGTGGGGCGGCAACCTCTGCGTGCTGACCAGCCTGCTCGGCACGCCGTACTTTCCGGCGGTCGACAAGGGCGTGCTGTTCATCGAGGACACCAACGAGCATCCGTACCGCGTCGAGCGCATGCTCGACCAGCTCAAGCTGGCCGGCGTGCTCGCGCGCCAGCGGGCCGTCGTGTTCGGGCAGTTCACGGGCGTGCGCGCCGTGGCCGGTTACGACCGCGGCTTCGGCATGAACACGGTGATCGACCGGCTGCGCGCGACGCTCAAGGTGCCCGTGCTGGCCGGCCTGCCGTTCGGCCATGTGCCGACGAAGGTGCTGCTTCCGGTGGGCGCCAAGGTGGCGATGGCGGCCGAGGGGCGCGATGTCTTCCTCGTCTGGGGCCACCGGCACGAAGGCGGCCATGACCATGCGCACGGCCATCATGACCACCATGGTCATGACCCTCATCACGGCCACGACCACTGATTTGCGCGCGGCGAAAAAGAAGAAGCACAAAAGCAAAGCGGCCATTGAAGGCCGCTGCTGCTGGGGACATGGCGTGTCAGGCGTCGTGCGTGAAGCGCTGATGGGCCCGCGGGCTCATCGAGCCGGGCAAGCCGCCCTTGAACATGCTGTTGATGTCTTTCATCTGGCGGCGTGCGGCGGTTTCGCCGTCGATGGCGCTCAGCGCCATCATCACATCCTGTCGCAGGTACCAGAGGGCTTCGACATCGGCGGCGAAGCGCACGCGCTGGCTGACACGCTGCACCGAATGACCGGCATGGGCCTGAAGCACCGACAGCATTGCGGTACGGATGCGCCCCAATTGGCTCTCTGCGGCGCGGCGGGATCCGAACCCGGGCACGTTCAGCAGACGAAGAATGCGGCGGAAGAACATGAGACGAAAAGCGTATTGCGGGAAAGCCAAGACGAGCCATACCTTAAGCCCCAGTTCACCATTGCACAAGATCCGGAACAGTGTTTCTTGTTTGTAAACAACACGCTTTACTTAGTGTCATGACGCTGTCGCAGATTTTTGTTTTCCAAAGTACTACATATCGGGAAATGACCTTGTTGCATCGGCGCCGTCGAGAGCAGCGTATACACGTAACGTCAACAAAAAAGGCGTGCAATACGTTTCATTTGTACAGCGCGGGACACATGCGGCGGAAATTGCTTGCAGGTCACGGCAGGGCCGCTGAACATTCAGGCTCAGCGGTCTGAAAAATCGAGAATCACAACAATATGGGTGTCAATTCCACAGTCGTTTTCGCGGACTTGACGGGGAGCACCAGGGTCTTCGAGGCCATGGGGAATGCACGGGCCACGGAGACCGTGACGCGACTGACGCAATGGATCGGCGGCGTGTGCCAGGCACACGGCGGCCGTGTCGTCAAATCGCTCGGCGATGGCGTGTTCGCCATCTTCACGAGCGGCGCCGCCGCCACGCACGCGGTGATCGAACTCCAGCGTTACCACCAGAAGCGCCTGCTCGCATGGCCGGCGCCGCTGCGCATGGCGCTGCAGATCGGCGTGGCCAGCGGCGAGGTGGTCGAGGTCGAGGGCGACTGCTACGGCGACGCCGTCAACCTGGCCTCGCGCCTGAGCGACCTGGCCGGCCCCGGGCAGATCTGGGTGACCGATGCGGTCATCTCGCAACTGCGCGAAAGCTCGGTGCAGCACCGCGACCTGGGCCTCATCAACATCCGCGGGCGCAGCGAGATGTCGGTCGTGCACCGCATCGACTGGCAGGAGGATGTCACCTCCTTCCTCACCGTGCCGGCCGCGCTCGCGCCGTTGCGCATGCCCGATTCGTCGTTCGGCCAGATCGAGCTGGCATGGCTCGACGTGCGCTCGATGTTCCGCACCGAGGAGCTGCCGATCCACCTGGGCCGCGTCGACGAGGCGCAGTTCGTGGTGAACGACCCGCGCGTGTCGCGGCTGCATGCGCGCATCGAGCTGCGCCAGGGCAGCTGCGTGCTGATAGACGTCAGCACCTACGGCACGTGGGTGCGCTTTCATGGCAACGGCGGCACGAGCACCGAGATTGCCCTGCGCCGCGAGGAGTGCGTGCTGCACGGGCGCGGCGAAATCGGGCTGGGCGCGCCGCTGAGCGACTTCAGCGCGCCGACCATCGCGTTCAACACGACCGGTGGCGACGTGATGCTGTCGCGGCGCGAAGTTGCGAGGTGAGGGCGCGAGGCGTGAAGGGTCTGTACGGACCGCGCACCGGGCCGCTCACCGAACCACTCACGTTTGGCAACCACCTTCCACACCATCGGGTGCACCGCCACGTTCGCTGCGGCGTTGCATGGGCACCCGGACACCGTCCGTCATCGGCCCTGGAGCCTCTGTGACCCCCAAAAATCAATCTTCGGTATTCAAATGGATGGCCATCGGTGCCATGGCCGCCGGCGCGCTGCTCGCCGCCGGTGCCGCCAGCGCGCGCGGCAGCTGGTCGGTGCAGATCGGCACGCCCGGCCTGGCCGTCGGCGCCTACCCGGCGCCTTACTACGCACCGCCGCCCGTGTACCCGTATCCCGCGCCCATCTATTACGAACCGCCGCCGCCGGTGTATTACCGTCCGCCGCCTCCCGTCTACTACCGCCCGGCGCCGGTCTATGTGCCGCCAGCCGGCCGCGTCTACTACGGCCCCGGTTACCCGTACCGTCCGCCGAACGAGTGGGACGACGAACGCGACTGAAGCACCCCGGCCGCCTGCGCGGCTGAAGGTTTGCTGAAAGATGGCATGCAGGCTGGCATGCCATTTTTGTTTCAAGAGGTGACGAAAAAGTCACATTGATTCACATTTTTGTGGTCAGGCGTCCAATTTTGGCGCCCGGGCTACATCCTTTCTCTGCTGTTTCCCTCCCGTTTCGCACAGGGCATGCAGCTTGCCTTGGCTGCTCCAACCGGCGTTGGAGCGCCCAGGAGCGAGGAACATGGTGGAACAGTTCGAAGCAGGCGCCACAAGCCTGGCCGATGAGGCGGGACCGGATCTTTCGAGGCCCGCGAAGGCCGCGGCGGTGTTTTCCATCGCGGCGGCGCTGGCCGCCTGCGGCGGAGGCGGCGGAGGAGGAGGCGGCTCGGGCGGCATGTTCCTGCCCGGCGGCGGCGCCGGCGCGCCGGGCTCCGACCCCGCGGCCGACACCGGCCCCTATCACTACCCCCAGGCCAAGACCGACGACGAAGCCGCGCGCTTCCTGCTGCAGGCCCAGCTTTCCTCTTCCGACAAGGACATCGCCGACGTGCGCGCTAAGGGCTACATGCCCTGGCTGGTCGAACAGCTCGGCGCGCCGCGCGACGGCACCGCCTGGGATTGGGTGAACGGCAAGGCCCGCGAAGCCGTCGACGCCGACGCCATGATCTGGCGCCAGCTCATGACCTCGGCCGACCCCGTGCGCAAGCGCATGGCGCTGGCGCTCAGCGAGATCTTCGTGGTGTCGTCCACCGAGATCGGCTCGAGCTGGCCGACCGCCATGATGGCGCAGTACTGGGACACGCTGGTTGCCGGCACCACCGGCAACTTCCGCCAGCTGCTGGAAGACGTCACGCTCAACCCCGCGATGGGCTTCTACCTGAACACCCGCGGCAACCGCAAGGAAGACGTCTCGGGCCGCCAGCCTGACGAGAACTACGCGCGCGAGGTCATGCAGCTCATGAGCATCGGCCTGTACCAGCTCAACGCGGACGGCACGCTCAAGACCGGCGCCGACGGCCAGCCCATCGAGACCTACGTGCAGAGCGACGTGTCGAACCTGGCGCGCGTGTTCACCGGCTACGACCTCGACATCCGCGCCTCGGAGCGCAATGCCTTCCCGCTTCCGGGCGGCGGCAGCGTCGAGACCAACCAGTGGACCACCCGGCCCATGGCCTTCACGCCGAACAACCACTCCACGCGCGAAGCCGCCTTCCTCGGCACCACCGTGGCGGCCGGCACGCCGGGCCCGGCGGCGCTGAAGACGGCGCTCGACACGCTCTTCAACCACCCGAACGTCGGCCCCTTCATCGGCCGGCAGCTGATCCAGCGGCTGGTCACCAGCAACCCGAGCGCGGCCTACATGCAGCGCGTGTCCGACGTCTTCGCCAACAACGGCGCGGGCGTGCGCGGCGACATGAAGAGCGTGTTCGCGGCCGTGCTGCTCGACGACGAGGCACGAGGACCCGCGGGCCTGGCCGATGCCAACTTCGGCCGCCTGCGCGAGCCGATGCTGCGGCTGGTGCAGTGGGGCCGCACCTTCGGCGTCAGCTCGGTCAGGGACACCTGGAAGATCGGCAATACGTCGGACCCGAGCCAGACCCTGGGCCAGAGCCCGCTGCGCTCGCCCTCGGTCTTCAACTTCTTCCGGCCGGGCTACGTGCCGCCCGCCACCGCCATTGCCGCCAACAAGCTGGTGGCGCCCGAGTTCCAGCTGGTCAACGAGACCAGCGTGGGCGGCTACCTCAACTTCCTGCAGCGCATCCTGCCGATCGGCTTCGACACCAAGGACGTGAGCGCCGCCTACACGAACGAGAAGGCGCTCACCGCCGACCCGGGCGCGCTGGTGCGCCGGCTCAACCTGCTGCTGGCCGGCAACCAGCTGTCGGGCGCCACGGTGGCGTTGATCACCGATGCGCTCTCGAAGGCGCCGCTGGCGAACCCGGGCACCGACGCGGCCCGGCTCAGCATGGTCTGCGCCGGCGTGCTGCTGGTGATGGGCTCGCCCGAATACCTCGTGCAGAAATAAGTCGACAGGACGCCGGAGCGAAAACGCACATGTACCTCATCAACCCCGCCGAGCACACCCGCCGCGCCTTCCTGCGCCGCGCGGGCCACCTTGCCATTGCCGGCACCGCGATGCCGTTCGCGCTCAACCTCGCCGCCATCGGCGACGCCGCCGCGCTGGGTGCGCCCAGCGGCGACTACAAGGCGCTGGTGTGCGTGTTCCTGTTCGGCGGCAACGACTACGCCAACACGCTCGTCAACTTCGATACTGCCAGCTACGCCAAGTACAGCACCATCCGCGGCGCCATCGCGCTGCCTTCGGACGCGGCGCTCGCGCTCACCGAGCTTCGGCCCACCGCGGCGCTGCCCGACGGCCGCAAGTACGCGCTGAACCCCAAGATGACCAAGCTGGCCGCCCTGTTCGACGACGGCAAGATGGCGGTGCAGCTCAACGTCGGCCCGCTGGTCAAGCCGCTCACGCGCGCGCAGTACAACGGGGGCAACCGCAAGGACTTTCCGGTTCCGCCGAAGCTGTTCTCGCACAACGACCAGCAGTCGGTGTGGCAGTCTTCCTCGCCCGAAGGCTCGACCATCGGCTGGGGCGGCAACCTCGGCGACACGGTGCTGTCGGGCCAGGCGACGGGCTCGCTCTTCACCTGCATCTCGGTGTCGGGCAACGCCGTGTTCCTGTCGGGCGATACCGCGCAGCAGTACCAGGTCGGCACGGGTGGCGCGGTGCGCATCAACAGCGTGAGCGCGGCCGCCGGCAACGTCTACGGCTCGTCGGCCGTCAAGGCGGCCATGCAGCAACTGGCGCAGCAGGATCGCGGCCACACGCTGGAGAAGGAATACAACAAGGTCACGGCACGCGCAACGTCGGCCGAAGGCACCGTCACCGCCGCCATCCAGCCCGACGACCTGAACGCCAACTTCCCGGCCGGCAACAACCTGGCCGACCAGCTCAAGATGGTCGCGCGGCTGATCCGCGGGCACGACGCGCTGGGCGTGAAGCGCCAGGTGTTCTTCGTGTCGATGGGCGGCTTCGACCTGCACGACGACCTCGACACCAAGCAGGGCGGCCTGATGGAGCGGGTGTCCGATGCCATGGCCGCGTTCCAGGAGCAGATGAGGCTCCTCAACCTCGACGACAAGGTGACGAGCTTCACCGCCTCCGACTTCGGCCGCACGCTCTCGAGCAACGGCAACGGTTCCGACCACGGCTGGGGCAGCCACCACTTCGTGGTGGGCGGCGCGGTGAAGGGCAAGGCGCTGTACGGCACGGCGCCGCCGGTGAGCGTGGGCAACACCGCGGCCGACGACGACCAGTGGCACGTGGGCCAGGGCCGGCTGCTGCCGACCACCTCGGTCGACCAGTACGCCGCCACGCTGGCCAGGTGGTTCGGAGTGCCCGACGCGGAGCTCGACGGCATCCTGCCGAACCTGAAGAATTTCAACAACGTCACAGCGCCGAGCGGCATCAGCTACCTGCGCGACATGGGGTTCATGGCATGAACGAAATGAGCATGATGGTCAACATGAGCGGCATGACCGACATGGGCAGTCTCAACGGCATGGAGGGGGGCGCCAGCGTCAACTTCGGCGGTGACGCGCATCGCGAGACGCGCCCGCTGATGCGCAGCAGCGAAGTGACGAACGTGCGTCCGTTCGGCACCGTCGAAGCCGCCATCGGCGCCATCGAATCGCTGGACCGCGAACTCAGGAAGTTCGAACTCGCGGTGGCCGACAGCCTGCAGGACTACCTGGGCGTGCAGATGGCGCAGATCACCGACTGCGCACTGGCGCGCGGCTGGGAGCCGGTGAGCTTCGTGCAGAAGGACGGCTTCCGGCTGTACCGCTACGAGACCATGCGCAGCTACTCGAAGCGCAGCAAGAAGCGCTGAGGCGCGGGCGTATCGCACAGCGCACGCAGCCGGCGCTTCAGATCGGCACTTCAGGCCGGCGCGTCCGCCCCGACCGCGGCAAGCGCGCCGCGCACGCCATCGGCCTCCAGCGTGCCCAGGTGGCGCGCCACCGCCGCCACGAAGCGCGGCTCGCTCCCCAGTTCACCGAACACCGGCGCGAAGCCGGTGAAGAACGCCACGCGGTCCTGCATCGATGTTGCCGCGCCGGCTTGCGCCAGCCGCTGGGCCAACGCGGCGGCCAGCGGGTCCTGGATGTCGTGCGTGGCGCCGGTCTCGTCCGTGCCGCGCAGGTAGTAGATCCAGCCTGCGACCGCCAGTGCCAGCCGGTCGATCGGCAGGCCTTGCGCCAGCCGGTCGCGCACCGTGCCGAGCAGGCGCTGCGGCAGCTTCTGCGAGCCGTCCATGGCGATCTGCTTCGTCTGGTGCTGCAGCGCGGGGTTCGAGAAGCGCTGCAGCAGCCGCGCGCGGTAGCCGTCGAGGTCGAGGCCTTGCATGGCCGGCAGCGTGGGCGCGATCTCTTCGCGCATCAGCGCGTCGATGTAGCCGCGCAGCGCCGGTTCGGCCATGGCGCGGTCCACCGTGCGCAGCCCGGCCATCGCACCCAGATAGGCCAGCGCCGAGTGGGCGCCGTTGACCATGCGCAGCTTGAGCTTCTCGAACGGTTCCGCGTGATCGACGAAGCGCGCGCCGCCCGCCGTCCAGTCGGGCCGGCCGTTCGCGAAGCGGTCTTCCACCACCCACTCCAGAAAGGGTTCGCCGATCACCGGCCACGCATCGCCGGCGCCCAGGCGCGCGGAAATGCGTTCGCGGTCGGCGTCGGTGGTGCGCGGCACGATGCGGTCGACCATCGAATTCGGAAAGGTGCAGTGCGCCTCCATCCACTCGCGCAGGCCGGCGTCGACCTGCTGCGC
This sequence comes from Variovorax sp. OK212, assembly GCF_900112425.1. Classification (GTDB taxonomy): domain Bacteria; phylum Pseudomonadota; class Gammaproteobacteria; order Burkholderiales; family Burkholderiaceae_C; genus Variovorax. Next base: position 335,846 of record NZ_FOLP01000003.1, read on the forward strand.
GAAGGCCAGCACGATGCCGCGCGTCGTGTCGCCGTTCGCGGGCAGGTTGTCGCACGACATGAGCGTGAGCGGCGCCAGGCCGCGCGCGCGGCGCAGCGCCAGCGCATGCACCACGAAGCCGGGCATGGTGCGCGGCGCTTCGGGGTGGGCGAGGTCGTGCACGATGTCTGCGGCGTCGAGGCGCAGCGCGCCGGTGGCCGGATCGTGGTGATAGCCCTTCTCGGTGATCGTGAGGCTCACGATGCGGGTGTCCGGGTGCGCGATGCGCTCGAGCACGGCCGCCGGGTCTTCCGGCGCGACGAGCACGTCGAGCAGGTTGCCCACCACCTGCAGTAGCTCGCGCGGGCTGCCGTCGCCGGCCCCGTCGCGCAGGGCCAGCGTGTAGAGCCCGCCTTGCGGCTGCAGTGCGTCGCGCGTGTCGGCCGCGCGCAGCGAGACGCCCACGGTGCCCCAGCGCAGGTCGCCGCTGGCATGCAGCGCGGCCTCGTTGACGACCGCGATGTGCGCGCGATGGAATGCGCCCACGCCCAGGTGGACGATGCCGGCCCGCAGCGCGTCACGCGCATAGAGCGGCCGCGCAATGTCGGCGGGAAGACGGGGCAGGGTGGCTGGATGCAGGCGCTGCATGGTTCGCCCGCTCACCAGTTCCAGAGCGTGCCGTCGTGCTGCAGGCGGTTCACCGGCAGGTAGGCGCGCTGGTACGGGTACTTGGCGGCCAGCGTCTCGTCGATGTCCACGCCATGGCCCGGCGCCTCGCCCGGATGCAGCATGCCGTTGGCGAAGGAATACGAATGCGGGAACACCGCGTCGGTTTCCTCCGTGTGGCGCATGTACTCCTGGATGCCGAAGTTCGGCACCCACATGTCGAAGTGCAACGCGGCACCCATGCAGGCCGGCGACAGGTCGGTGGCGCCGTGGCAACCGGTGCGCACCTGGTAGAGCGAGGCCAGGTCGGCAATGCGGCGCAGCTGCGTGATGCCGCCCGCGTGGACCACCGTGGTGCGGATGAAGTCGATCAGCTGGTTCTCGATCAGGTCCTTGCAGTCCCAGATGCTGTTGAAGATCTCGCCCACCGCCAGCGGCGTGGTCGTGTGCTGGCGAATGAGCTTGAAGGCCTCCTGGTTCTCCGCCGGCGTGGCGTCTTCCATCCAGAACAGGTTGAAGGGCTCCAGCGACTTGCCCAGCCGGCCGGCCTCGATGGGCGTGAGGCGGTGGTGCACGTCGTGCAGCAGGTGGATGTCGGGACCCACCGCGCTGCGCACCGCGTCGAACAGCTTGGGCGTGTGCTCCAGGTACTTGGCGGTCGACCAGTCGTGCTCGCTCGGCAGGTCGGCGTCGGCCGGTTCATAGAACATGGTGCCGCGGCCCACGCCGTACACCTTCTCCAGGCCCGGCACGCCGCTCTGCGCGCGAATGGCCAGGTAGCCTTCTTCCTTGTAGCGCAGCACTTCTTCCACCGTCTGCTCGATGTCGCGGCCGTTGGCATGGCCGTACACCATCACGCCGGTGCGGCTCTTGCCGCCCAGCAGCTGGTACAGCGGCATGTTGGCGGCCTTGGCCTTGATGTCCCACAGCGCGGTGTCCACGGCCGCGATGGCGGTCATGGTGACCGGGCCGCGGCGCCAGTAGGCGCCCTTGTACAGGTACTGCCAGATGTCCTCGATCTGGTGGGCGTCGCGCCCGATCAGGCAGGGAATGACGTGCTCGGTGAGGTAGGCCGCCACGGCCAGTTCGCGCCCGTTGAGCGTGGCGTCGCCGATGCCGGTGAGGCCCTCGTCGGTCTCGATCTTCAGCGTGACGAAGTTGCGGCCCGGGCTGCAGACGATGACGCGGGCGTTGGTGATTTTCATGGTGTGTGTCTGTGCGTGTCGTTGGGGGGAGGAGGGCGCGTGGCTCAGCCGTGCCAGCCGAGGTGGCCCAGGAAGTCGCGCGTGCGCTCGGCCGTGGGGGCCTCGAAGATCTGGCTGGGCGGGCCCTGCTCGACCACCTTGCCGTGGTCGAACACCACCACCCAGTCGGCCACGCTGCGGGCAAAGGCCATCTCGTGCGTGACCACGACCATGGTCATGCCTTCGTCGGCCAGCTTCTTCATCACGTTGAGCACTTCGCCGATGGTCTCGGGGTCGAGCGCGGAGGTGGGCTCGTCGAACAGCATCACCTCGGGCTCCATCGCCAGCGCGCGCGCAATGGCCACGCGCTGCTGCTGGCCGCCCGACAGGCCGCTGGGAAAGTTGTGCGCCTTGGCGGCCAGGCCCACCTTCTCGAGCAGCTTCATCGCCCGCTCGCGCGCCTTCGCCTCGCTCATGCCCAGCACCGTGACGGGGCCGATGGCCACGTTGTCCAGCGCGTTCTTGTGCGGGAACAGCTCGAAGTTCTGGAACACCATGCCCATGCGCTGGCGCACCTTGCGGGCCTCGCGCTCTTCGGTGGGCAGCGGCACGCCGTCGATCAGCACGCGCCCGCCGTCGATGGTCTCCAGCGCATTGGTGCAGCGAAGCAGCGTCGACTTGCCCGAGCCCGAAGGCCCGATCAGGCACATCACCTCGCCCTTGTTGACCTGCACCGTCACGCCGTCCAGCGCCACGAAGCTGCCGTACAGCTTGCGCACGTTGTCGTACACCACGACCGGCGCCTGGCCCGCCGATTTACGTTCGCCGTTCATCATTCCTTGACCTCGAATTTCTTCTGTATCCAGTCGACCAGCTTGGCCTGCGGGTAGCCCATGAGCCAGTAGATGACGGCCATGGCCGTGAGCATCTCCAGCACGCGGAAGCTCGACGAGCGGATCTGCAGCGCCACGTGCGCCAGCTCGCCCACCGCGATCACCGACACCAGCGAGGTGTCCTTGAACAGCGACACCCAGGTGCTCGCCAGCACCGGCAGCACGCGCCGCCAGGCCTGCGGGATCACCACCTTCTTCATGGCCTGCCAGCGGCTCATGCCCACCGCGATGGCGGCTTCCATCTGGCCCTTGCGGATCGAGTTGATGCCGGCGCGGAAGGTCTCGGCGTTGTAGGCCGACACGTTCAGGCACAGCGCCACCAGCCCCGTGGTGAAGGCCGAGAACTCGATGTGCAGAAACACCGGCATCACGTAGAACGCCCAGTACACGACCAGGATCAGCGGCAGGTTGCGGAAGAACTCCACGAACACCTGGCTGGCGCCCGACAGCACCTTCGATTTCGACAGCCGCATCAGCGCCAGCAGGATGCCCGCGGGCACCGCCACCACCATGGTCAGCACGGTCAGCAGCACGGTCAGCCCGGCGCCGTGCAGCAGGTCGTAGCGGTGGACCCAGACAATGTTCCAGTCCAGATTCATCACGACCTCCCCAGGTGCGCAACGCGCTTGTACAGCGCATCGATCAGCCGTGTTCCGGGGAACAGGATGATGAAGTAGATGACCATCACCACCGTGAACACCTCGATCGGCCGGTAGCTCTGGCCCGCGATGGTCTCGGCGCGCTTCATGAGTTCAGGCACGGCGATCACCGTGGCAATGGCCGTGTCCTTGATGGTGATCGACAGCACCGAGCCGAAGGCCGGCAGCATGCGCACCAGCGCCTGCGGCAGCACCACCTTGCGCACGATCTGCGCGCGCGACATGCCCAGCGCCAGCGCCGCGCGGATCTGCCCCGGACGGATCGACTCGATGCCCGCGCGCACGATCTCCGCCACATAGGCGGCAATGTGCAGCGTGAGCGCCATCAGCGCGGCCCAGAACGGGTGGAAGCTGATGCCCGTGAGGATGGGCACCGCGAAATAGAACCACACCAATATCACCAGCACCGGAATGGCGCGCTGGGTGTCGATGTAGAACACGATGGGAATGCGCAGCCAGGCCGCGCCATAGACGCGGCCCAGGCCCAGCGCGGTGCCGAGCACCAGCGCGCCGACGGCGGTGAGCACCGACAGCAGCAGCGTGATGCCCAGCCCGCCGAGCAGGTACTGCCAGCTGTCGAGCAGGGGGGAGAAGTCGAGCTCCATGGGGTCCGTGAAATCAGCGAATCAAAGCGTTGCGGCCGGGGCCGCGGCTCACATCGCGTTGATGATTCGCGCTTCGTCCGCGTCGAGCTTGGGCTTCATCTGGTCGTTCACCGCCTTGAGCCAGTTCAGGTACTCGGGCTGGTTCTTGTCGATGGCCAGGCCGATGGGGGTGGCCATCTCGGTGGAGTCCTGGCAGTTGTTGCCGTCGGGCAGCACCTTCAGGCCCTTGACCTTGCGGTTGAGCGCTTGCCATGGCACGCGGTTGATGGGCGTCACGTCGGCGCGCTTGGCCATGATTTCTTCCACCGGCGCCGCGGTGCCCGCGGTGGACACCCCGCGCAGCTTGGCGTTGGGGAAGCGCTTCTTCACCCAGTTTTCTTCGCCGCCGCCGGTGAAGTAGGCCACCGTGATGTTCGGGTTGTTGAACTCGTCGATCGACTTGGCGTTGGCCACCTTCGGGTTGTCGGCGCGGCCGAACACGCACAGCGCGGTGCGCGAGTAGGTCACGAAGTCGACCACCTTCAGGCGCTCGGGCGTCACCGACAGCGGCGAGATCGTCATGTCGGCCTGGTTCGACGCCAGCACCGGCACCTTGGTCTCGTGCGAGACGGGCACGGCCTGCAGCTTCACGCCCAACTGCTTGGCTACCTCGTTCGCCAGCAGCCATGCGGGGCCGGCCCAGGCATCGCCCGAACCGGTGGTGTTCTCGATCAGCCACGGCGGGTTCGACAGCACGCCCGCGCGCAGCACGCCGGCCTTCTTGATGGCGTCGATGCGCGCGCTGGTGCCGGGGGCCGGCAGCGGCACGGTCTGCGCGGCGGCCTGGCCGACGAATGCCGCGGCCATCAAGGCGGCGAGCAGGGTCTTCGTAGTCGTCATCTTCTGTCTCCAGTTCTGTGGTTTTGGGTAAGGCCCAAGTCGGGCGGCGGGAACAACGAAAAAGGGAACGGCGGTGCCCGCGCGGGCACATGACGGCACCTGGCGGGCACGCGCCCTCAGCGCCAGGCCTGGGCGAACTCCGCGATCACGCGGTCGATGTGCGCGCGCATCGCGGCGCGGGCCTCGGCGGGGTTGCGTTCGAGCAGCGCGTTGAACACGCGCTGGTGGTCGTCCTGCGAGGCGCGGCGCAGCTCGGGCGTGTGGAAGTGCGCCTCCATCTGGGACCAGATCGGCGCCTTGGTGTGGTCCCACAGCCCGGTGACCATCTGCAGCAGCACGCTGTTGCCGGTCGACTCGGCAATGCGCAGGTGAAAGAGCCGGTCGGCCGCCTCGTTGGCCGCCTTGTCCTGCATGTGCTCGCGCATCGCGGCCAGCGCGGCGTAGATGCGGTCGATGTCGCTGTCCTTGCGGTTCTCCGCCGCCACCGAGGCGATCTCGGCCTCGATCAGGCTGCGCGCGCGCAGCAGCTCGAAGGGGCCGGGCCCGGGCGAGAGGGTGTAGGCGGCAGCGGGTGCCATGACGCCGGCCGCCGGCGCGCAGATGTAGATGCCCGAGCCGCCGCGCACTTCGACCGCGCCCTGGATCTCCAGCACGATGATCGCCTCGCGCACCAGCGTGCGGCTCACGTTGAAGCGCTCGGCCAGCGCGCGCTCCGACGGCAGGCGGTCGCCCACCTTGAATTCACCGCCGCGAATCAGCTCGGCGATGCGTGCCGCGAGCTTCTGGTACGAGCGATCGGATTCCGGCTCGGCAGCCTGGACAAGGGGGGATTCGGTGAGCGTGGCCATGATGTGGTGAGCCAGTTTAAAAGTGGTTCACCAATTAAGGCCTCGTGGTTTACCAGTAGCCCGGAGAGGCTGGAAGGGACGCGCGCACGCTCGCGCCGCGCCGGGGAGGGGCGCCAACAGAAGGGAAACGAAGAAGTGGTGTACCGGCGCCTGTTCCGGCCCCGGTGAGCCGTCAGGAAGCGGCTTGCGCCAGGATGCGTTCCAGCTTGTCGATGTCGATCGGCTTCTGCAGGTGGTGGTCGAACAGGCCTTCGGCCGACTGGCCGCCCGTGTCCTGCGCCGAGAAGCCCGAGATGGCGACCAGCAGTTTCGGCGTGCCCTCGGCCGGGTTCTCGCGCAGCCGGCGTGCCACCTCGGTGCCGGGGAAGTCGGGCAGCGTGAGGTCGATCAGCGCGGCGTCGAAGTGCTCCGCGGCCGCCGCGTCCAGCGCCTGCTGCGCCGTGTAGGTGCAGCGTGCCGTGTGGTCCTGCAAGGTCAGCAGTTCTTGCAACAGGTCGGCCGCGGCTTCGTTGTCGTCGACGATCAGCACGTTCACGTAAAGCTCTCTTTTCAAGTAAGTCGAATGGAGCAGTATCGCGGCCCGCTACGAGCCGCGCAGTAGGAGCGCACCTACGATTTCGAGGCGCCGTCGCCGGTGTGGGTGTCCGTGTCCGTGCTGGCATCGCTGGCGTGCAGCGGCAGCTCGACCACGAAGCGCGAGCCCGCGCCGGGCGCGCTCTCCACGCCGATGCGCCCACCATGCAGGCTCACGATCTTGCGCGTGATGTACAGCCCCAGGCCCAGGCCGGCCGCGTGCTTGCGGCTGTCGTCGGTGCGCTCGAACTGCTCGAAGATGCGTGCCTGGTCTTCGGGCGCGATGCCGATGCCCTGGTCGCGCACCGCCACCTGTGCCAGGCCGCCGGCCTCGATCACCATCATCTCCACCGGCTTGCCGCCGCCGTAGCGCAGCGCATTGGTCAGCAGGTTGGTCAGCACCTGCTCGATGCGGAACTCGTCCCACACGCCGCGCAGCTCGGCCGGCGTCTCCAGCGTGATGGTCGAGCCCGCCGCCTCGGCCTGGTGCCGCAGGTTCTCGACCACGGCACGCGCCAGCACGGACAGGTCCACCGGCTTGGTCTGGATCGACAGCGCGTCGCGGCGCATGCGCGTCACGTCGAGCATGTCGTCGATGAGGCGCACCATGTTGCGGATCTGCCGCTGGTCGCGCTCGATCATCGCGGGCAGCCGGTCGGGCGCGAAGTTGGCGAGGTTGCCCTTGGACAGGTGCAACTGCCGCAGCTGCGCCTCCAGGTACAGCGTGTTCAGCGGCGTGCGCAGCTCGTGCGACACCATCGACATGAAGTCGTCGCGCATGCGCACCGCGCGCTCCAGTTCGCGCTGCGTGTGCTGCAGCTGCTGCACCAGTTCTTCCTGCTTGTGGTGGGCGGCGGCGAGCTGGTCCATCTCGTGGCGCAGCGCCTTGCGGTGGCGGTGCAGGTCGACGAACACGTTCACCTTGCTGACCACCGCGTGCGGGTCCAGCGGCTTGTGCAGGAAGTCGACCGCGCCGCTCTCGTAGCCCTGGAACGCGTAGTTCAGCTCGCGGCCGGCGGCGCTCACGAAGATGATGGGAATGTGCCGCGTGCGCTCGGTGCCGCGCATCAGCTCGGCCAGCTCGAAGCCGTTCATGCCCGGCATCTGAACGTCGACGATGGCCAGCGCGAATTCGTTTTCCAGCAGCAGCGCCAGGGCTGCCTCGGCCGAGGCGGCGCGGAACACCACGCGGCCCGGCGCGCGGATGAGCGCTTCCAGCGCCAGCAGGTTTTCCGGGAGGTCATCGACGATCAGCAGCTTGCTTTCGACGTCAATGTGCATGGGCGGCCTCCAGTTGAAGCAGCAGGGCGCGCAGGTCGCGCAGGGGGAGCACGTAGTCGGGCACGTGGCGCGCAATGGCGGCTTGGGGCATGGTGGGAATCTGGGCTTCCTTCGGTTCCTGGACGGCGGTGAGGCCGCCGGCCAGATGGATGCGGTTCAGGCCTTCGGCACCGTCGTCGTTGGCGCCGGTCAGCAGAAAGCCGGCCACGGCGGGGCCGTAGGCGTCGGCGGCCGAGCCCATCAGCACGTCGATCGACGGGCGCGAGAACAGCACCGGCGGCTCGCAGCTCAGCGAGAACCTGCGCTCGCGCTCGATCGACAGGTGGTAGCCCGGCGGCGCGAAATACAGGCTGCCCGCGGCCAGCGGCATCTTGTCGGCGGCCTCGTGCACGGGAATCGGCATGCGCTGCGCGAAGATCTCGGCCAGGTGGCTCTCGTGGTCCTCGGGCAGGTGCAGCACCACCGCCATCGGCAGTTGCCAGGTGGCGGGCAGGTCGTTCAGCAGCACGGTCAGCGCGTCGATGCCGCCGGCCGACGCGCCGAGCACCACCGCGTCGACGTGCTTGTTCACGGAAGAACGCAACTGCCGCTTCATGTGGCCTTCCGGTAGATGCGCTCGGCGCGCGCATGCGGCGCGAAGCGGTCGGAATAACCCGAGAAGTCGATGCTTTCCTTCGAACCCAGCCCCAGGAAGCCGCGGTGCGACAGCGACTCGTGGAAAAGGCCGAGCGCGCGGTCCTGCAGCTGCCGGTTGAAGTAGATGAGCACGTTGCGGCACGACACCAGCTGCGTTTCCGCGAACACGCTGTCGGTGGCCAGGCTGTGGTCGGCGAAGATCACGTCGGCGCACAGCGAGGGGTCGAAGCGCGCGGCGTCGTAGGCGGCCGTGTAGTAGTCGGAGAACGCGCTGCGCCCGCCCGCGCGCTGGTAGTTGGTGGTGTAGCCGCGGATCGCATCGAGCGGAAAGATGCCCTGGCGCGCCTTCTCGAGCGAAGCGGGGTTGATGTCGGTGGCGTAGATCTGCGTGCGCTCCAGCAGGCCTTCTTCGCGCAGCAGGATGGCCAGCGAGAACACCTCTTCGCCGGTGCTGCAGCCCGCCACCCACACCTTCACCGACGCGTAGGTGTGCAGGATCGGCACCACGTGCTGGCGCAACGCCAGGAAGTACGACGGGTCGCGGAACATCTCGCTCACCGGGATGGTGAGGAACTGCAGCAGCCGGCCGAACAGCGCCGGCTCGCGCAGCACGCGCTCCTGCAGCGCCGAGATGCTCGGCAGGCCGAGCTGGTCGAGCGCGTGCAGCACGCGGCGCTTCTGCGAGGCCACGGTGTAGTTGCGAAAGTCGTAGCTGTACTTGAGGTAGATGGCCTCCATCAGCAGGCGCAGCTCGATCTCGGTGTCGCTGAGCGGGTGCAGCGGCGGCGGGGACGCGCCCGTGAGGGGCGAAGAAGGCGTCGGTGTCGCTGGCGTTCGTGTCACAGGCGCTCCATTTTCGGCATCCACACGCGCAGCAGCGAGAACAGCCGCTCCAGGTCGACCGGCTTGGCCAGGTAGTCGTTGGCGCCGGCGGCCAGGCACTGCTCGCGGTCGTCCTTGGTGGCCTTGGCGGTGATGGCGATCACCGGCATCTTCTCGAAGCGCGGGTCGGAGCGCAGGCGGCGCGTGGCTTCCAGGCCGTCCATCTCCGGCATCATCACGTCCATCAGCACCAGGTCGATGTCGCTCACCTGGTCGAGCCGCTCGAGTGCCTCGCGGCCGTTGCGGCCGATCTCGACCATGGCGCCGCGCTGCTCCAGCGCGCTGGTCAGCGCGAAGATGTTGCGCACGTCGTCGTCCACCAGCAGGATGGTGCGGCCCTCGAAGATGCGGTCGCGCCCGCGCGCGGTCTTCAGCATGCCCTGGCGCTCGCTCGACAGCTCGGCCTCCACCTTGTGCAGGAACAGCGTCACCTCGTCGAGCAGGCGCTCGGGCGAGCGCGCGCCCTTGATGATGATGGAGCGCGAGTAGCGCTGCAGCTCGGTCTCCTCGTCGCGCGTGAGGTTGCGACCGGTGTACACGATGACCGGCGGGAACGACACGATCTCTTCGGCCGCCATGGCCTTGAGCAGCTCGCTGCCCTGCATGTCGGGCAGCTTCAGGTCGGTGATCATGCAGTCGAACACGCGCGTGCGCAGCAGCTCCAGCGCTTCCTCGCCCGAGCCCACGGCCACGATCTCGATGTCGTCGTCGCCGATCAGGCGGATCACGCTTTCGCGCTGCAGTTCGTCGTCTTCCACCAGCAGCACGACCTTGACCTTCTGCGTGAGCTTGTCTTCCAGCCGGCCGAACACCTTCATGAGCTCGTCGCGCGTGGCGGGCTTCAGCGCATAACCGACGGCGCCCATCTGCAGCGCCGCGTTCTGCGCGTTCTCGGCGGCCGACACCACGTGAATCGGAATGTGGCGCGTGTGCGGCGAGTCCTTCAGGCGCTGCAGCACGTCCAGGCCGGTGCTGTCGGGCAGTCGCATGTCCAGCAGGATGGCGTCGGGCAGGAACTGCGTGGCCAGCTCGAAACCGTCGGCCGCGCCGTGCGCCACCAGGCAGCGGTAGCCCAGCTCGTGCGCCAGGTCGTAGAGGATGTGCGCGAACTGCGGCTCGTCCTCGATCACCAGCACGCGGCGCACCTGGTCGCGCGGAATGCCGCGGTCGTCGGCGAACTGCGGCGCGGGCACGGGGGAGGGCGGCTGCGGCGCCAGCGGGGCGGGAGGAGCCACGGCCCTGGGCGCATAGACGGTCGACTGCTGCGCGGCGGCGAATGCCGAACCCTGCAAGCCGTGCGATGCCTGAGACCCCTGCGCCGCCTGCGGCGCGCGCGCGGGCAGTTCCAGCAGGAAGGTGCTGCCCTGGCCCGGCGTGCTTTCGACGGTGAGCGCGCCGCCCAGCAGCTGCGTGAGGTCGCGCGAGATCGACAGGCCCAGCCCGGTGCCGCCGTAGCGGCGGCTGGTGGTGCCGTCGGCCTGGCGGAAGGCCTCGAAGATCAGCTCGTGCTGCTTGGGGTCGATGCCGATGCCCGAGTCGGACACCGCGAACACCGCGCCGCCGTCCGGCGCCGCCGACACCACCAGCGCCACTTCGCCGCGGTCGGTGAACTTCAGCGCGTTCGACAGCAGGTTCTTCAGGATCTGCTCCACGCGCTGGCGGTCGGTGAGCAGCGTGAGCGGCGCGTCGGGCCGCACTTCGAGCCTGAAGCTCAGGTTCTTCTGCATGGCCAGCGGGCTGAAGGTGCTCTCCAGGCTCTGCGCCAGCTTGGCCAGGCGCACGTCTTCGGGCACCACCTCGAGCTTGCCGGCCTCGACCTTGGCGATGTCCAGGATGTCGTTGATCAGCACCAGCAGGTCGTTGCCCGACGAGTAGATCGAGTCGGCGAACTTCACCTGCTCGGCCGTCAGGTTGCCCTGCGGGTTGTCGCCCAGCAGCTTGGCCAGGATGAGCGCGCTGTTCAGCGGCGTGCGCAGCTCGTGCGACATGTTCGCCAGGAACTCCGACTTGTAGCGGCTCGCGCGCTGCAGCTCGTCGGCGCGGTCTTCCAGGTCGCGCTGCACGCGGCGCAGCGCGGTGTTGCGCTGGTCGAGCGCCTCGGTGCGTTCCGACAGCTGGCTGTTGGTCTGCTCCAGCTCGGCCTGCTGGTTCTCCAGCATGGCCTGCGAGGCGCGCAGGGCGCGTGACTGTTCTTCGAGCTCTTCGTTGGCGGTGCGCAGTTCTTCCTGCTGCACCTGCAGCTCTTCGTTGAGCTGCTGCGTCTCGGCCAGCACGTCCTGCAGCTGCTCGCGGTAGCGCGCCGCCGCCAGCGAGGTGCCGATGTCGTCGGTCACCACGTCGAGCAACTGGTTGCCGCGATCGTCCAGCGGGCCCGCCAGGCCGAGCTCGACCACGCCGTTGACCATGCCGCTGCTGCTCACCGGCAGCAGCAGCACCGCCTTGGGCGACATCTGGCCCAGGCCCGAATTCACCTTGAGGTAGTCGGCGTCGATCGGGTCGATCACCATGCGGCGGCGCTCGGCCGCGGCCTGGCCGATCAGGCTTTCGGTGGGCGAAAACACCTGCGGCGAGGCCTCGGCCGCACTCGAAAAACCGTAGCTCGCGGCCCGGCGCAGCGGGCCGTGGCGCTCGCGCACGTACATGGCGCCCACGGCGGTGCCCAGGTGGCGGGAGAAGAAGGCCAGGATCTTGCGGCCCATGTCGGGTGCGCTGAGTTCGCCGACCAGTTCGCCCACCAGCTCGGTCTGCGCGCTGCGCAGCCACGCCTCGTGGGCCAGCCGCTCGGCATGCGCCGCCTGCTCTTGCAGCACCACGTCGTAGCTTTCGGACAGCCGCACCAGCTGCCGCCGGCCGAAGTAGGCCACCAGCCCGGTGAAGCTCAGCGTGAACAGCAGGAACAGCCCCACCACCCACCACGCGGTGCTGTTGGCGGCGTTGTTGCGCTGGAAGCGCAGCGTCTGCTCGGTGTCCATGAGCGCGGTGAACTCGGCGCGCATGTCGTCGGTGAGGCGCTTGCCGCGGCCCAGGCGCACCTGGGCCTGGGCGTCCTCGCCGGTACGGCGCGCGGCGATCAGGCTGCGCGCGAACTCCAGCCAGGTGGCCTGGATGCCGGCGATGCGGTCGACGCGCTCCACCTGCTGCCGGTTGTCGGCCACCAGCGCGCGCAGGGCCTCGGTGTCGCCCTTCAGGCGGGGCACGGCGCTCTGGTACGGCTCCAGGAAGCTCTCGTCGCCGGTGATCAGGAAGCCGCGCATGCCGGTTTCCATGTCGATGCTCTGGCGCTGCAGCTCGCTGGCGGCGCGGGTGACGCGGTCGGTGTGCTCGACCCACTGGACGGTGTTGAGCAGGAAGAGGATCAACCCGACGAACACCACTGCGCCGAACACGCCGCCGATCAGGGGCAGCTTGATGTTGCGGCTGAGCAGACGCTCGAAGTCATCGGGGTCGATCGCGGTGGGAGTGTTCATCGGTCGCATTTGTAAGCAAAACTTGTCAAGTTTTGCCGATAAATGCCGGCGGACCTGTCGGAGAAGGCCCCGTTCCGGCAGAGAGAGGCGTATTAGGCCCGACGGGTCCGAAAGACAGGCCCAGGCAAGCCTTAGTCAGGCTTCCGGCAGGCCTCGTTATACTGTAATTTCATACAGTCCAAGCCAGATGGGCCCCGAACCCTCCACCCCGCCAGACGCCGCCTGCGTCGTTGCGCACGTCGTTTCCGTCAAGGCCCTGTGCGCCTTCGGCGCGAAGGCGGGCGACCTCGACCTGCGCTTCGTGCCCGCGCCCAGCGCGCTCGAGGGCATGGCCGGCCATGCGCTGGTGCAGCACCGGCGCGGCGAGGGCTACGAGAGCGAAGTCGGCCTCGACACCACCTGCGGCGCGCTGCGGGTGCGCGGCCGGGCCGACGGTTACGAGCCGCGCAGGCACCGCGTGGAAGAAATCAAGACCTTCCGCGGCGACTTCGACGCCATCCGCGGCAACCACCGCGCGCTGCACTGGGCCCAGGCCCGCACCTATGGCTGGATGCTCTGCGAGCAGAACGGCCACGACCGGATGACGGTGGCGCTGGTCTACCTCGACCTTGCCACCGGCGACGAAACCGTGCTCGAGGAACACCACACCCGCGAGGCGCTGCGCGAACATTTCGAGCTGCTGTGCGCGCGCTACAGCGCGTGGGCCGCCAGCGAGGCGGCGCACCGCGGCGCGCTCGACGCCGCGCTGGCCGGGCTCGAATTTCCGCACAGCGACTTCCGCGCCGGCCAGCGCGAACTGGCCGAGGCCGTCTACCGCGCGGCCATGGGCGGGCGCTGCCTGATGACGCAGGCGCCCACCGGCATCGGCAAGACGCTGGCCACCATCTTCCCGCTGCTCAAGGCGCGGGCCGCGAAGAACGCGCAGGGCATCGACAAGGTCTTCTTCCTCACCGCCAAGACCTCGGGCCGGCCGGTGGCGCTCGACGCGCTGCGCGTGCTCGACAAGGGCCGGGGGCCGGGCCGGCTGCGCGTGCTCGAGCTCGCGGCGCGCGAAAAGGTCTGCGAATACCCCGACCGCGCCTGCCACGGCGACGCCTGCCCGCTGGCCCGCGGTTTCTACGACCGGCTGCCGGCCGCGCGCGAACAGGCCGCGCAGGCCGCCTGGCTCGACCGCGCGGCGCTGCGCGACATTGCGCTGGCGCACGAGGTCTGCCCCTATTTCCTCGCGCAGGAAATGACCCGCTGGGCCGACGCCGTGGTGGGCGACTACAACTACTACTTCGACAGCAGCGCCTTCCTGTACGCCACCATGCGCGACGCCGACTGGCGCGTGGCCGTGCTGGTCGACGAGGCGCACAACCTGCTGGAGCGCGCGCGCGGCATGTACACCGCGCCGCTGGAAGGCGCCGCGCTCGAGGAGGCGCACCGCGTGGCGCCCGCCGCGCTGCGCGGCCCGCTGGCGCGCCTGTTCCGCGAGTGGGACACCGTGCAGCAGCCGCAGCAGGCCGCCTACGAGACCAGCGACGAAGTGCCCGAGCGCTTCCTGCGCACGCTGCAGGCCGCCAACACCGCCATGGCCGAGTACTTCGCGGCCACGCCCGATGCGTCGCAAGGCCCGTTGCAGCGCTTCTTCTTCGACGCGCTGCACTTCGCCCGGCTGGCCGAAGCCTTCGGCGACCACTCGGTGTTCGAGCGCACGCTGGGCGAGACCCAGGCCGAGCGCACGCTGGCCATCCGCAACCTGGTGCCCGCGCCGTTCCTGGAATCGCGCTTCGGCGACGCGGTGTCGGTCACCTGCTTCTCGGGCACGCTGTCGCCGTTCGAGTTCTACCGCGATGCGCTCGGCCTGCCGCAGAACACGGCCCTGCTCGACGTGGCTTCGCCGTTCACCAGCCAGCAGCTGCGCGTGGAGGTGGCCACGCACGTGTCGACGCGCTTTCGCGATCGCGCGGGTTCGCTGCGCAACGTGGCGGACATCATCGGCGCCCAGTTCGAGCGCATGCCGGGCAACTACCTGGCCTTCTTCAGCAGCTTCGACTACCTCGACAAGGCCTGCGCGGCGTTCTCCCTGCGCCACCCCGGCGTGCCGGTGTGGACGCAGACGCGCGGCATGCGCGAGGCCGACCGGCACGACTTCATCGCGCGCTTCCGTGAGGGCGGGCAGGGCATCGGCTTCGCGGTGCTCGGCGGCGCGTTCGGCGAGGGCATCGACCTGCCGGGCAGCCGGCTCATCGGCGCCTTCGTGGCCAGCCTGGGGCTGCCGCAGTACAACGAGCTCAACGAGATCACGCGCGAGCGCATGCAGACGCGCTTCGGCAAGGGCTACGAGTACACCTACCTCTACCCGGGCCTGCAGAAGGTGGTGCAGGCCGCCGGGCGGGTCATTCGCACCGAGGAAGACCGCGGCGTGCTGCACCTGCTGGACGACCGCTTCGCGCGCGCCGAGATCCGCGAGCTGCTGCCGCGCTGGTGGCATGTGCAGCTCGCCGAAAGGCCGGCGGGAAGGCCGGAGCCCGATGCGAGCCGCTAGACGCCTGGAACATGCCGGCCAGCCCGACCTGTTCGGCGAGGCGCCGGCCGCGGCCATCGAAGGGCTGCGCTACGAGAACGGCTTTCTCTCGCGCGGCGAAGAGGCCGAGCTGCTGCGCATCGTGCAGGGCCTGCCGCTCAAGGAGATGCGCTACAAGGAATACACGGCGCGCCGCCGCGGCATCGGCTTCGGCGGCAGCTACGACTTCGACACCAACCGCCTGAAGCCCGGCGCGCCGCTGCCCGAGATGCTGCACCCGCTGCGCGCGAAGGCGGCGGCCTGGGCCGGCATCGCACCGGAAGACCTCGGCCATGCGCTCATCGCCGAATACCGGCCCGGCACGCCGCTGGGCTGGCACCGCGATGTGCCGGACTTCGAGGAGATCGTCGGCGTGTCGCTGCACAACGATGCGGTGATGCAGTTCCGCCCGTACGTGCCGGAACGGCCGGGACCAACGGGCGCACCGGGCGCACCGGCATCGGGGCCCGGCACACTCGAGTTCCTGGTCGAGCCGCGCTCCATCTACGTGCTTCGCGGGCCGGCACGCTGGGCGTGGCAGCACGCCATCGCGCCGACCGAGGCCTTGCGATACTCGATCACCTTGCGCACCCGCAGACGGAAGAGCCCATGAACCGCACCACCTTCCTCAAGCTGCTCACGCAAAAGCTCTATCCCGTGTTGAAGGCCGAAGGCTTCCAGGGCACCGGCCAGACGCTGCGGCGCATCGAGGGGCCGTTGATCCACGTGTTCAACGTGCAGGGCGCGAGCGGCGGCAAGGCCTGCTACCTGAACCTGGGCGCGCACCTCGCGTTCCTGCCGGGCGAGGGCGGCGGGCCGGTGGCGCCGCAAGAGATGGAAGAAGCGGGCTGCGTCTTCCGCGACCGCATGGAGCCGCCGCCCGGTGCGGCCTTCGGCTGGGCCTACGGCACGTCGAAGGCGCAGGCCGAGGAAAACGTGGACTTCATCGTGAGCGAATGGGCGGGGCCGGGCCGCGCTTTCTTCGCCCGGCACGCCAGCTATCCGCGGAGCTTCGAGCAGATGCTGCGCGAGACCGAGCCGAGCCGGATCCATGCACGCACGGCGCTGCACCTGGCGCGCATCGCCGCGCACCCGGGCGACCGGGAGCGCGCGCGGGCGCTGGTCGATGCGGGCCTGGCGAGCGCGCCCGAACGCGCGACTTCGCTGAAGGCGGATCTGGAAAAGGTCTTGGCCGCCTAGCTGCGCGCCGCGCCGCCACTGCTTCGAGGGACCTGCAGCCCGCGAGAACGGGTTGATCCTGCCCATCGTCCAGGCCGCGCGGCAGCCACGCTCCTACAAGGGGCGACGCCGCGCGCCGACGAATGCGCAGGCGGGGCCTTCCTAACTTGGGTCCATGTTCGACCCCGCGCCCGCCGATGCCCTTGATTCCTTGATGCTCCGGCATGGCCGCGACCTGGCGCTCCGGCACCTGGTCGACGCGGGCATCGACCTGCTGCCTCTTCCGGGCTCGGGCTCGGGTTCGGGTTCGGGTTCGGGCCACACGTTGGCGCGGTGGCGCGTGCTGGCGAACGTGGCCGCGCACGATCTCTCGCTCGTCAAGCTGTTCGAAGGCCACACCGACGCGCTCGCCATCCTGGCCGAGCTCGGTGGCGCACCGGCCACGCCCGCAGGTGCGCGCTGGGCCACCTGGTGCGCCGAGCCGCCCGATGCGCGCGTGGTGTTCGAAGCCGAGAGCAAGGGCGGCATCCGCCTGACCGGCACCAAGGCCTGGTGCTCCGGCGCGGCCAGCGTCACGCATGCCGTGCTCAGCGGCTGGAACGCCACCGGCGAGCCCTGCCTGGCGGCGGTCGCGATGGACCAGCCCGGCGTGCGCGTGACCGGCGACGGCTGGCACGCCGTGGGCATGGCCGCGAGCGCCAGCGTCGATGTGCGCTTCGACGGCGCACGCGCGGTGCAGATCGGCGCGCCCGGCGACTATGTGCGCCGGCCCGGCTTCTGGCAGGGCGGCGCGGGCATCGCCGCCTGCTGGTTCGGCGGCGCCCTGGGCATTGCACGCCGGGTGCGCGAACCCACCGGGCCGAAGTCGGACGCCCACCGCTTCGCGCACCTCGGCGCCATCGAGGTCGCGCTGGGCGCGGCCGCCGCGCTGCTGCGCGAATCCGCCGCGTGGATCGACCGCCATCCGCAAGCCGACGCCCAGCGCGTCGCGATGCGCGCCCGCCTGGCCGTCGAGCAGGCGGCCAACGATGTCATGCACCACGCCGGCCGCGCGGTCGGCGCGGGCCCGCTGTGCCGCGATCCGCATTTCGCGCAGGCGATGGCCGATCTGCCGGTGTTCCTGCGCCAGAGCCATGCCGAGCGCGACCTGGCGGCGCTCGGCCAGTTGCTCGGCAAACAGCCCACCCCAGACGACAACGAGCACAAAGAGGACACATCACCATGGACGCTGTAGCGCGCCGCGCCATCCGCGGCGAAGGCACCACCGAAGCCGAATGGCACCGCTGGCCCGGCCTGGCGAGCCTGCCCGCCATCGACCTGCGCGCATTGGTGCCCGAAGGCTCGCGTGCGGTGGTCGTCGCGCCGCACCCCGACGACGAGGTGCTCGCGGTCGGCGGCCTGCTGGCCCAGTTGGCCGACAGCGGCACGCCGGTCGAGGTGATTGCCGTGACCGACGGCACCGCCAGCCACCGCGGCTCGACCGAATGGACCGCCGAGCGGCTCGCGCAGGCCCGCCCGCGCGAGAGCCTGCGGGCGTTGCGGCGCCTGGGCCTGTCGATCGAGCCCGCGCGCCTGGGCATGCCCGACGGTGGGCTGAAGAATGTCCGCGCCTTGCTCGCCGCGCGGCTGGTGTCGCTGCTGCGTCCGCGCGACGTGGTGTTCACCACCTGGCGCCAAGACGGCCACCCCGACCACGAGGTCACGGGCCAGGCCTGCGCGCTGGCCGCGGCAAGTGCCGGCGCGCGGCTGGTCGAAGTGCCCGTGTGGGGCTGGCACTGGTCGCGCCCCGGCGATGCCCGCATGCCGTGGGCGCACGCCTTCCGCCTGCCGCTGAGCGAGGAGGCCGTGCGCCGCAAGCGCGCGGCCGTGAAGGCCTTCACGAGCCAGTTGAAGAGCGACACATCGACCGGTTCCGGTCCGGTGCTGCGCGCCACCACCGTCGAGCGCGCCGCGCGGCCCTACGAGGTGGTGTTCCTGTGAGCACCGGGCAACGCCCTTATTTCGACGCGCTCTACGCGGCCAGCGACGACCCCTATGCCTCGCGCGAGCGCTGGTACGAGGCGCGCAAGCGCGCCGTGCTGCTGGCCGCCTTGCCGCAGGCGCACTACCGGCGCGTCTACGAGCCGGGCTGCGGCATCGGCGAACTCACGCTGGCGCTGTCGCACCGCTGCGACGAGCTGCTGGCCAGCGACTTCTCGGCCCATGCGGTCGAGCTCGCGCGCAAGCGCACCGCCGGTCGGGCGCATGTGCAGGTCGCGCAGCACGCGCTGCCGATGGACTGGCCCTGCGACGCCGGCCGCTTCGACCTGATCGTGCTCAGCGAACTCGGCTACTTTCTCGCGCGCCACGACATGCAGCGCGTGGCCGAATGCTGCAAGGCCTCGCTGGAGGCCGACGGCACGCTGGTCGCCTGCGACTGGACGCCCGACTTCGCGCAGCGCAGCCTCTCCACGCGCGAGGTGCACGGCATTCTTTCCGGGCTCGGCCTCGCACGCCTCGCGCTGCACGAGGAAGACGACTTCGTGCTGCAGGTCTGGGCGCGCGACGGCCGCTCGGTGGCGCAGCGGGAGGGCATCCGGTGATCGGCGTCGTCATTCCCGCGCACAACGAGTGCGAGCGCATCGGCGCCGCGCTGGCTGCGGTGCAACTGGCGGCCGCGCATCCGGCGCTGTGCGGCGAAGCGGTGCAGGTGGTGGTCGTGCTCGACAGCTGCAGCGACGGCACCGAGGCGGTCGCCGCACGGCTCGGCGCCGTGTGCCTGGTGCTGGACGCGCGCAACGTCGGCGTGGCACGCGCCCGTGGCGCCGAGTGCTGCATCGAAGCCGGCGCGCGCTGGCTCGCCTTCACCGATGCCGACACCGTGGTCTCGCCCGACTGGCTCGTGATGCAGCTGGCCGAGCAGGCCGACGCGGTGTGCGGCTGCGTCGTGGTCGGCGACTGGCACACCCACGGCGCCGACGGCGAACGCGGCGAGCGGGCGAGGGCGCTGTTCGACAGCCGCTACACGCACGCCGACGGCCACCGCCATGTGCATGGCGCCAACCTCGGCGTGGCCACCGAGGCCTACCGCCGCGCCGGCGGCTTCGCGCCGCTGGCGTGCAGCGAAGACGTGGCGCTGGTCGACGCGCTCGCGGCCGCCGGCGCGCGCATCGCCTGGAGCGCGGGCCCGCGCGTCACCACCAGCGCGCGCACCGACGCGCGCGCCAGGGGCGGCTTCGGCGACACGCTGCTCGCCATGGTGGCCTCGCTGGCACCGGTGACGGCGCCCATGCCGACGCCGCTGCTTGGATTCACCCCCGCGCTGCCGTGACCGACACGCCCCACAGGCGGGGCTTGCCTTCCCACACCGCGAAGCCGCTCACGCGCTTGCGCACGGCCCAGGCGTCGATGCCGTTGAACAGCATCACCATGGGCACCTGCTGGATCATCTGCGCGTGGATCTGGTCGAACAGCGCCTGGCGCTTCTTCGGGTCCGACTCGGTGAAGCTGTCGTCGATCAGCTTGAGCGCCTGCGGGTCTTCCCACACCTTGCGCGACTGCTTGTCCTTCGGGCCCGAGAACTGCTCGTAGCTCAGCGCGGGGTCCAGCCGCGACGAGTAGCTGAACGAGCTCATCTGGTAGTTGCCGCTGTTGTAGCGGTCGAGCTGCGTGGCCCATTCGAGCACCTCGATCTGCGCATTGATGCCCACCGACTGCATCATGGCCTGCGCCAGCACGGCCACCGTGTAGCTGGGCACGTGGGCGCGCTTGTTGGTCTGGATGGTGATCTTCTCGCCCTTGTAGCCGGCCTCGCGCAGCAGCCTGGCGGCCTGCGCCGGGTCGTAGTGCCAGCCCTTCTTCTGCGCGGCGCTGTAGAAGGCCGAGCCCTTGTGGATGGCCGAGTTGTTCACCGAGCCCAGCCCTTCGGAGGCGGCCGCCACGATCTGCTCGATGTCCAGCGAGGCCGCAATGGCCTGGCGCAGCTTCTGGTTCTTCAGCAGCGGGTCGCGCGTCTGGATCAGCAGCACGTTCTTGATGGCTTCGGGTGGCGCCTGCACCGTGAGGTTGCGGTCGGTCCTGAGCTCCTGCGCGTCGCTCGAGGTGATCTGCCCCGCGTCGATGGCGCCCGACTTCAAGCCGGCCGCCGCCGTGGCCGCGTCGGGCACCACGAGAAACTTCACCGTGTCCACCAGCGGCGCCTTCAGGCCCACGTAGCCGTCCGGCTTGGTGGCGCCGGCGGGCGAGGTGTAGCCCTTGAAGGCCGCGAGCGTCACGTACTCGCCGCGCTTCCACTCGCCGAACTTGAAGGGGCCGGTGCCCACGGGCTTGTCCCAGCTGCCGTCGGCCTTCACCGAGCTCCTGTGCAGGATGGCCGTCATGCCGCAGTCGGTGCGCGCGAGCGTGTCCAGGAACACGGCCGAGGGCTTGTTGATCTTCATCACGAAGGTGGCGTCGTCGGGCGTGGCGGTCTCCACCACCTTCAGGCCGTTGCGCCCGTCGTACTCGCCGGTGCAGCGCCAGTCGGTCTTCGGGTCCATGTAGCGCTTCCAGTTCCAGGCCACGTCGGCCGCCGTCAGCGGCGCGTCGTTGTGGAACTTCACGCCCTTGCGCAGCTTGAAGGTGTAGGTCAGGCCGTCGGCCGACACGTCGACCGACTGCGCCAGCAGCGGGCCCACGCTGCCGTCCATGCGGTAGCCGACCAGCCCCTCGACAACGTTGAGCAGCACGCCGTCGGTGGTGTTGTCGCGGTTCACGCCGGGGTTGGTGGAGCGGATGTCTGCGGGCTGGGCCACCGTGACCGTGCTTTGGGACAAGGCGCCCGAGGCCGCGAAAGCACCCAGGCAGGCGGTGGCGATGGCGGCGTGGCGAAAGAGAAGACGGGGCATGAAGTGACTCCTGCGGGCAGATACGAAAGAAAGATCAGGCGAGGGCGGGTGCCGGGGTTTCGGCGCGGGCGTTCGCTGGGGCTTCGGCACCGAAGCGCCAGCGCAGCCGCACGCCGCCGCCGGCGGTCGGCTCCAGCGCCGGAATGGCCGACAGCAGCTGGCGCGTGTAGTCCTGGCGCGGCGCATCGAACACCGCGTCGCGCGGGCCTTGCTCGACGATGCGGCCGTCCTGCATCACGATCACGCGGTCGGCCACCTGCTCGACCACGCCAAGGTCGTGGCTGATGAACAGGCAGGAAAAGCCGTGGCGCTTCTGCAGCTGCGCGAACAGCTCCAGCACCTGCGCGCGCACCGTCACGTCGAGCGCGGACACCGGCTCGTCGGCAATCACGAAGGCCGGGCGGCGCACGATGGCGCGCGCAATGGCCACGCGCTGGCGCTGGCCGCCCGAAAGCTCGTGCGCGTAGCGCGGCGCGAAGGCGGTGCCAAGGCCGACCTCGTCGAGCACCTCGGCGACGCGCCGGCCCTTGTCGGCGGCCGACATGCCGTTGACGAGCCGAAGCCCTTCGCCCACCAGCTGGCCGATGGTCATGCGCGGGTCGAGCGAGGCGTACGGGTCCTGGAACACCATCTGGCACTGCAGCCGGTAGTCGGACCAGCCGGCATCGGAACGCAGGATGGGCCGGCCGCGGAACAAAATCTCGCCGCCGCTGGGCTTGAGCAGGCCGGCAATGGCGCGGCCCAGCGTGGTCTTGCCCGAACCCGAGCCGCCCACCACCGCCACCACCTCGCGCGGCCGCACCACCAGGTCGATGCCGTGCAGCGCGCGCTTGGGCACCGCCTTGGCGAACAGGCGGCGATGGCCCGGGTAGTCGACCACCAGGTTGCGCACCTCGACCACGGGCGCCTCGTCGGGCACCTGCCGCGCGGGCAGGCGCCTCGGCATGGCCTGCAGCAACTCGCGCGTGTATTCGTGCTTCGGCCGCTCGAGCATCTCGTCGGTGCGGCCGGTTTCCTTCACCTCGCCGTGCCGCATCACGACCATGCGCTGCGTGAAGCGCGCGACCATCGGCAGGTCGTGGCTGATCATGAGCACGGCGGTCCGGTGCTCGCGCGTGAGGCCCACCATGAGCGCCAGCACGTCGCGCTGCACCACGGCGTCGAGCGCGGTGGTCGGCTCGTCGGCAATCAGCAGCGCGGGCTCCAGCAGCATCACCGAGGCCAGCATCATCCGCTGGCGCATGCCGCCCGAGAACTCGTGCGGCCAGGCGTCGAGCGCGCCCTTGGGGTCGCGGATGCCCACGCGCGCCAGCATGTCGAGAATGCGCGCCTGCCGCGCCGCGGCCGACAGGTCGCGCCGGTGCAGCGCCAGCGCCTCGCCGAGCTGCTTGCCGATGGTCATCGACGGGTTGAGCGAAGTCATGGGCTCCTGGAACACCATGCCCACGCGCGCGCCGCGCAGTTCGCGCAGCCGCGCCGGCCGGGCCTGCGCCAGGTCTTCGCCCTCGAACAGGATGCGCCCGGCCGTGCGCACCAGCGGCGGCGGGGTGAGGCCCATGAGCGCGCGGGCGGCCTGCGTCTTGCCGCTGCCCGACTCGCCGACGATGCCGACCATCTCGCCCGGCGCGATGTCGAAGGACACGTTGCGCACGATCTCGCGCCCGCCCAGGCCGACGGCCAGCGTCAGGCCTTCCACGCTGACCAATGGCGTTGCTGTGGCTGTAGCTGTTGTTGTGCCTGTCGTCGTCATTGCACGCCCTTCATGCGCGGATCGAGCCAGTCGCGCACCGCGTCGCCCAGCAGGTTGATGCCCAGCAGCGTGAGCGCGATGCACAGGCCCGGAAGAATCGAGAGGTGGCTGGCCTGCGCCATGAACGGGCGGGCCGACGCGAGCATGTTGCCCCAGGTGGGCGCCGGCGGCGGCACGCCCAGGCCCAGGAACGACAGCGCGCTCTCGGCCAATATGACCCAGCCGAACATCGAGGTGGCCAGCACCGTGAGCGGGCCCGTGCAGTTGGGCAGCACGTGGCGCACCATGGTGTAGAGCTCGGAGTTGCCCAGCACGCGCGACGACTCGATGAACTCCTTCTCGCGCAGCGACAGCACCGTGCCGCGCACGATGCGCGTCACCGAGGGCGTGTAGGCCAGCCCCAGCGCCAGCACGATGCCGTACTGGTTCGCGCCCACCACCGCGAGCAGGCCCAGCGCCAGCAGCAGGCCGGGGAAGGCCAGCAGCGCGTTGTTGAAGGCCATCACGATGCGGTCGGTCCAGCCGCGCAGGAAGCCCGTGAGCACGCCCACGATGCTGCCCACCACGATCGAGAAGCTCACCGTCAGCACGCTGATCCACACGCTGGTGGCGGCGCCAGCCATGAGGCGCGAGAGCTCGTCGCGGCCGAACTCGTCGGTGCCCAGCAGGTAGGCGCCGCCCGGCAGCTTCAGGCGCGAGCCGAAGTTGATGCGCAGCGGGTCGTGCGGCGTCCACAGCAGGCTCAGCAGCGCCGCGCCCACGATCAGCGCGACCACGGCGATGCCCACCAGGGCGTTCAGCGGCATTCGTTTCTTGTGTTTCATCGGGCTCATTCGACGGCGACGCGGGGGTCGAAGAGGGGGTAGCAGAGGTCGATCACCAGGTTCACCACCACGTAGATCACCGCCACGAACAGCAGGCAGCCCTGGATCACCGGGTAGTCGCGCGCGAAGATCGCGTCGACCAGCAGGCGGCCCAGGCCGGGAATGGTGAACACCGTCTCCACCACCGCGATGCCGCCGAGCAGGTTGCCCAGCACCAGGCCGATGAGCGTCCAGGTCGGGCCGAAGGCGTTCTTGAAGGCATGGCGCATCAGCACCGCGCGCTCCGACAGGCCCTTGGCGCGCGCATGCGTGATGTAGTCCAGCCGCAGCACCTCCAGCGTGCTGGCGCGCGCCATGCGCATGAGCACGCCGATCTCGTGCAGGAACAGCGTGAGCACCGGCAGCACCAGGTACAGCAGGCCGTTCTTCCAGTCTTCGGCGATGCCCACGTAGCCCACCACCGGCAGCCAGCCCAGCTTCAGGCCGAACAGCAGCAGCAACAGCAGGCCGAGCCAGAAGGTCGGAACCGACACCAGCAGCGTGGCCGAGCCGACCAGCAGCAGGTCGGGCGCGCGGTTCTGCTTCCACGCGGCGACCATGCCCGCGGGCACCGCCACCATCGCGGCCAGCGCCACGGCCACCAGCACGATGCGCCCGCTGATCAGGAAGCGGTCGGTCACCAGCGAGAGCACGTCCTGCCCGCTGTTGATCGAGGTGCCCAGGTCGCCCTGCAGCACGTGGCCGAACCAGATGCCGAACTGCGCCGGCAGCGAGCGGTCGAGCCCGAGGCGGGCGCGCAGCTCGGCCAGGCTGGCCGGCGTGGCGAGGTCGCCCAGCAGCAGCTGCGCGGGGTCGCCGGGAATCAGCCGTATCAGCACGAACACCGACACCGCCACGATGAGCAGTGTGGGAATCGCCATCGCGATACGGGCCGCTGCGAAACGGAACATGGGCCTTCTTCCTTGTCGAATGAAGTGTCGGGGGCGCGGGAGCGTCGGGAGCTCAGGTCGTCAGGCCGACGATGACACGGCGCGCGGCTCGCGCAGCGCATACAGCGCGTCGGCCAGGAAGTCTTGCACGCGGCCCACGCAGGCCAGGCCGTTGTGCGGCACGTTGTCCAGCAGGTCGAAGGTGACCTTCACGCCGGCCGCCTCGAACGAGCGGCGCAGCGTGTCCAGCCGCTCGGGCCGGGTGCGCCCGGATTCGTTGGCGCCGGGCATGTAGTACTTGCCGCCTTCGCGGTGCGTGATCTCCCAGGTCTCGATGTCGGCCTTGCCGGCAATCATCTGCACCGGCACCTGGCGCAGCGCGTCCAGGTCGATGGGCTTGCCGAAGCGCGTCTCGAAGTCCTTGGTGCCGACCCACCAGCCCTGCGTGGGGTCGAGCTGCGTCACCGAGCCCGGTGCGCCGATCGACGCGGCCCACAGGTGCTCGGGGTGCAGCATGGCGAAGCGGTTGACGAACTGGCCGCCGCCCGAATAGCCGAAGAGGGCGAAGCGGCTGAAGTCGCAGCCGAACTTCTCGGCCACCTCGGCCACCATGTCGAGCAGGATGCGGTCGTAGTGGATGTCGGCCTCCACCAGGTGCTTGAAGCCGTCGCGGTTGCCGTCGCCGCGCACGCCGGCCGGGAACAGCGGGCACAGCACGATGCAGTCGTTCCACTTGGCGAAGCCGCTGAAGGCCTCGCGGTAGTTGACGAAGGCGCGGCCGGTGCCGTGCATCACCACCACCAGCTGCATGGGGCGCGCGCCGGGCTTGCCGATGTGGTGCGGCACGTAGGTGCAGTACGAAAAACGCGGGTCGCTGCGCGAGGCGTAGATGGTGCTGGCGCCCAGGTCGTAGATGGCGCGGGCGCGCTGCTCGGCGAAGGCCGTGGGGGCTTGGGGGGGAGCGTTGGAGGTCATGAAGAGAGGGGCTGCGGTGGGAAGGCGATGGGCGTGGGAGGCCGGCGGCTCAGAGCGTGTATTCCTGGAAATTGCGCGCCTCGTAGGGCTTGCGCGCCACCCACATCACGCGGTTGGCGGCGTCCATCAGGGTGGTGGCCACGGTGGCCGAGATGCTGCTGAAGTCCGCCGGCTTGGGGGTGCGCAGCACGCCGTCGGGCTTGCCGAACTCGTCGGCCAGCGCAGCCTTCACGTCGCTCCAGCCGACGCGTCCTTCGGCGCCGTGGGTGATGCGGCGCAGCGCGTTTTCCACGCGGTGCTGGCGGTAGATGCTGTCGGGGCGCTGCGGCAGGCCGGGGTCGCGCAGCTTGACGACGGCGGCGGGCGACATCCAGTGGTTGGCGTGCACCAGCAGGTCGTTCTCGGGCAGCGTCCAGAAAATCTCGCCGGGCGAGGTTTCCAGGCTGATGCCCGAGCCGTCGTTGCCGCTGGCCTGCGCCAGGATCATGTTGTTGGCGCAGTAGCGCTTGGAGGCCCAGATGGTCTTCATGGCCTGCGCCAGGTTGGCGGCCTCGAGCACGCGGCGGCGCAGCAGCACCAGCGGCACGCCGGCGCCTTGCTGGAAGTCTTCATGGCAGGTCAGCGAATTGCCGGTGAGCGACACGCCGTTGCTGTTGAAGCCGTGGCGCGCCAGCGCGCCGGCCTCGGTGAAGGTGAGCATGTCGGGGCCGTCCGCGTTGCGGATGCGCAGCACGATGCCGGTGTCCACGCACTCCTGGCGCCAGTCCCAGTTGTGGGCGTGCATGAGGCGGCCGGTGGCCGAGCGCGCGGGCAGCACCAGCAGGCCGGTGCAGTCGCCGTCCTCGGAAGAGGGCGAGTCCGCCGCGGGTTCCGCGGCGCGCTTCATGTCGGCGTAGCCGAAGAGCATCTCGGTGCGGCAATTGATCATCACGATGTCCTCGAGCGGCACGCCCGCGCCTTCGGCGATGCCGCGCATCTCCTCGAGGTAGCTCGCGTCGTAGGCCTCGATCAGCGGCAGCATCGACTGCGCCAGCCGGCGGATGGTGGCGTCGTCCAGGCCGCGGCGGCCGAGCTGGGCGCGGTAGAGCGCCACGCCGCCGGCCACGCGCTCGGGCACGGCGCGGCCGTGCTGCACACCGCGTGCATGGGGCGTTCCGGAAACGTCGACGAGGGGAAAGTACTGGGGGGTGGTCATGGTGGAGGAGGCCTGGTCTGTGGGTGTCATCGCCCTGCCGTCTGGAGGCGGTAGAGGGGCGTCGGGGCGGTGACCATGGCCGCATTGTTTTGCAAGCACAGGAAAAAATAAATTTAAAAATTATTTAGAATTGATAAAGAATTTCTTTTCCTTTCGGTCGCCGCCGGCCGGTTCTCCGTTCCCGGTTCCTGCTTCCTCGTTTCCGCATGAGCACCATCCGCTTTCTTCGCACCTTCGTCGCCGCGGCCCGTGGCGGCTCCTTTGCCGCCGCCGCCGACCAGGTGGCCCTGACGCAGCCCGCCGTGGGCCAGCAGATGCGCGCGCTCGAGGCGGAAATGAAGAAGACGCTGTTCGACAAGACCGGCCGCACCATGGTGCTGAGCCCGGCCGGCCACCTGCTGCTGCCGCGGGCCGAGGAGCTGCTGGCCCGCTACGAGTCGATGCGGCGCGACCTGCAGGACCAGCGCCAGATCGCCGGCACCATCAAGCTCGGCTCGCTCATCTCGGCCATGGGCCTGCTGTCGAGCACGCTGGCGCAGCTCAAGTCGCTGCACCCGAACCTCGAGGTCGAGCTGCGCGTGCGCGAGCAGACGCAGCTCATGCAGGACGTGGTGAGCGGCGAACTCGACGCGGCCGTGGTCGTCGAGCGCCAGTGGCCCGACGTGCCGGGCCTGCTGTGGACGCCGTGCTACGACGAGGCGCTGACCGTCATCGCGAATTCGGGCATTGCCTCGCCCGACACCTCCATTGCGAGCCTGTTCGCCACGCACCCCTTCATCCGCTTCGACCGCCGCACGCCGACCGGTGCGCGCATCGACCGCATCCTGCGGCGGCTGCAGCTGGTGCCCAAGGAGTTCCTCGAACTCAATTCGCTGCTGGCCATTGCCGAGCTGGTGCGCAAGAACGTGGGTTTCACCATGGCGCCGCTGCTGAAGAACTTCGACTGGGAAAGCGACCCCGCGCTGTGCGTGCTGCAACTGCCGGGCCGCCCGGTGGCGCGCCGGCTGGGCATGCTGGAGAACGGGCGGCGCAGCCACATCACCGCCGTGGTCCGCGAGGAGATGCTGGCGCACCTGCGCCGCATGAAGCCGGGCTCCTGACACGCCCTTGACAGAAGACAGACACCGCTGACGCGCAGCGCGTGCGTCTTCTTACCCGCGGCACGCAGCGCGCGCCCAGCATGGCTGCTTCACAACCTGCACGCACGGTGCACGACAAGCAAAGGAGCCATGCCATGCCAACAGGCGACAAGTCGTCCTACACGGACAAGCAGAAGCGACAGGCCGAGCACATCGAAGAGGGCTACGAGCACCGCGGCGTGGGCAAGGGCGAGGCCGAGCGCCGCGCCTGGGCCACGGTGAACGCCGAGACCGGCGGCGGCAAGAAGTCGGGCTCGGGGCGCGGCAAGGCCGAGAACCACGGCCCGTCGCGCAAGGGCGGTCGCCTGGGTGGCGCGGCCGCTTCGAACCGCAGCGCGGCCGAACGCTCGGCCTCCGCCAAGAAGGGCGCCGCCACGCGCAAGCGCAACGCCGAGAAGCGCGGCTGACAAGGGGCACACGATGCACATCATCCTGGGTGCGACGGGCCATGTCGGCTCGGCGCTCGCGCAAGCCTTGCTTGCGCACAACGAGCCGGTGACGGTGGTCACGCGCGACGCGCACAAGACTCAGGCGCTGCAGACCAAGGGCGCGCGCGTGGCCGTGGTCGACGTGTTCGACACGCCCGCGCTGCACCGCGTGTTCATGGGCGGCACGCGCGTCTTCGTGCTGAACCCGCCGGCGCCGCCGTCGACCGACACGGTCGCCCAAGAGCGCAAGAGCCTGCGCGCCATTCTTTCCGCGCTCGAAGGCTGCAAGCTCGAGAAGATCGTTGCCGAGTCGACCTACGGCGCGCAGGCCGGCGACGGCATCGGCGACCTGGGCGTGCTCCACGAGATGGAGCAGGCGCTGGGCGCGGGCCAGGTGCCGTTCAGCGCCATCCGCGCGGCCTACTACATGAGCAACTGGGACGCCTCGCTGAAGACGGCGCGCGAAGAAGGCAAGGTGCACAGCATGTACCCGCCCGACTTCAAGCTGCCGATGGTGGCGCCGCACGACCTCGGCCAGTTCGCCGCCAAGCTGATGCTGGGCTCGCCGGCACCGTCGGGCCCGCACTATGTCGAGGGGCCGCAGCGGTATTCGCCAGGCGACGTGGCGCGGGCTTTCTCGCAAGCGCTGGGCCGGCCGGTGGAAGTGGCCGTGACACCGCAGGCGCAATGGGTGCCGGCGTTCAAGGCGCTGGGCTTCTCGGATGCGGCGGCCAGGTCGTACGCGGAAATGACGCGCATCACGCTCGAAGACAAGTACGAGCCCGAGAAACCGGAGCGCGGTGCCATCTCGCTGGGCGAGTACATCACCGCGCTGGTGAAGAAGAGTTGACGAGGTCCGGCGCGCTGGCCTCAGGCCTGGCGCCGGGCCACCTCGTGCACGCAGCAGGTCTCGCCGTCCAGCACCCAGGCGCCTCCGGCTTTCGGAGCGGTCATGAGCCTCTGATCGTCGCATAGCCGAGATCGGCCAAGAGGGCGTCCGATCACCACGGAAAGCGCCCCGGATCGGCGGGCTATCGACACTTCGCAATTATTTTTGGCGCTGGCAAGACAACTTGCATGTGCCGCCGCCGTGGCCCCTGCGCATGTTGCCGCCGTGTTGCGCGCGCTTGATCCGAACGAGAGGCCTACGACGGCCAACGTCGTCCAAGTGCCGCTCATCCCGCGCCCGGATGGGCGGTTTGCCGCGCCGAATCGGCGTCTATACGATCCCGCGCCTTGCCCCCAAAGGAAATGCGCGGATGCCGCCCACGATTGCTTCTCCCTCGACGTCCGTAGCGTCGACCAACGCCGCCTGGCAGCAGCGCAGCCGGCGCCATGTCTGGCACCCCTGCACGCAGAGCATCCGCCTGGAGGCCGTGCCGCCGCTGCCCATTGCGCGCGGCGAGGGCGTGTGGCTCTTCGACGCCGAGGGCCGCCGCTACATGGACGCCACCAGCTCGTGGTGGGTCAACCTGTTCGGCCATGCGCACCCCGCGCTCAACGCCGCGCTGAAAGACCAGCTCGACAGGTTCTCCCACGTGATGCTCGCGGGCTGCACGCACGCGCCCGCCGTGGAACTGGCGGAGCGACTGTCCGCGCTCACGGGGCACGCGCTGGGGCATTGCTTCTACGCCTCCGACGGCGCCTCGGCCGTGGAGATCGCGCTGAAGATGAGCTTCCACGCCTGGTGCAACGCCGGCCGCGGCCGCAAGCGGCGCTTCGTTGCGTTGCGCCAGGGCTACCACGGCGAGACGCTGGGCGCGCTGCACGTGAGCGACGTGCCGGTGTTCCGCGACGCCTACGCGCCGCTGCTTGCGAACGCGCACCTCGTGGCTTCGCCCGACGCGCGGCGTGCGCGGCCCGGCGAAGACGCAGCCGCGGTCGCGCAGCGCGCGGCCGACGAACTCGACGCACTGCTGGCCGCGCAGCACGACACCATTGCCGCCGTGATCGTCGAGCCGCTGGTGCAGTGCGCCACCGGCATGGCCATGCACGACCCCGGCTACCTGCGCCGCGTGCGCGCCTCGTGCGACCGGCACGGCGTGCACCTCATCGCCGACGAGATCGCGGTGGGCTGCGGGCGCACCGGCAGCTTCTTCGCGTGCGAGCAGGCGGGCAGCTGGCCGGACTTCCTGTGCCTGTCCAAAGGCATCAGCGGCGGCTACCTGCCGCTGGCGCTGGTGATGACGCGCGACGCCATCCATGACGCCTTCGTCGACGACGACGTGGCGCGCAGCTTCCTGCACTCGCATTCGTACACCGGCAATGCGCTGGCCTGCCGCGCGGCGCTGGCCACGCTGGACCTGTTCGACAGCGAAGACGCGCTGCAGCGCAACCGCGGCCGCGCGCAAAGGCTGCTGACACGGCTGCAGGATGGACTCGACGGCCAGGTAGGCCAGGACATCGCGCATCTCAGGCAGCGCGGAATGATCACCGCCTTCGACGTGCGCGACCCCGGCGCGCGTTTCGCCGAGCGCTTCCACATGGCCGCGCGGGCGCAGGGCCTGCTGATGCGGCCCATCGGCCACACCGTCTACCTGATGCCGCCCTATGCGATCGCCGACGACGAGATCGACCAGCTCGTCGACGGCACGCTCGCCACCCTCAAGGCCACGATGGCCACCCGTTCGAACGAAGGAGCCCGCGATGTCGCGCTTGCTTGACCGCCTGCAGGGCGAGATCGCCACGCTAGACGCGCAGTCGCTGCGCCGCCGCCGGCAGATCGCCGAGACCGCCTGCGCGCCCGAACAGACCTTGACGCTCTCGGGCGCCGCGACGCCGCGCACCATGCTCGGCTTCAGCAGCAACGACTACCTGGGCCTGGCCGCGCACCCCGCGCTGGCCGCGGCCTGGGCCGAGGGCGCTGCGCTGTACGGCACGGGCAGCGGCGGCTCGCACCTGATCCTCGGCCATTCGCGCGCGCACGCCCGGCTCGAAGAAATGCTCGCGCACTGGATGTCGCCCTTCATCCCCGAGGCGCAGAGCCTGTTCGTCTGCACCGGCTACATGGCCAACCTGGCGGTGCTGTCGGCGCTCGGCGGGGCGGAGGCCGTCATCTTCTCGGAGGCGCTCAACCACGCCTCGCTGATCGACGGCGCGCGGCTGGCCAAGGCGCGGGTCGAGCGCTATCCGCACTGCGGCATCGCCGCGCTCGACGCACAGCTCGCCGCCTGCGACGCGCCGGTGAAGCTCATCGTGAGCGACGCGGTCTTCAGCATGGACGGCCACATCGCGCCGGTGGCCGAGCTGCTCGCGCTGGCCGAGCGGCACGACGCCTGGCTGGTGATCGACGACGCGCACGGCTTCGGCACGCTGGGCGCCACGGGGCGCGGCACGCTGCAGGCGCTGGGCCTGCGCTCCGAACGGCTGGTGCTGGTCGGCACGCTGGGCAAGGCGGCGGGCGTGTCGGGCGCTTTCGTGGCGGCGCACCGCACCGTCATCGACTACCTGGTGCAGCGCGCGCGGCCCTACATCTTCACCACGGCCGCGCCGCCGGCCGTGGCGCATGCGCTGCTCGCGAGCCTGGCGCTCATCGAAGGCGAGGAGGGCGCCGCACGCCGCGCGCGGCTCACGGCCCGCATCGCGCAACTGCGCCGCGGCCTGCAGGCCGTGCTGCCGGCGGACGGCAGCGCATGGCTGCCGCCGTCGCCCACCGCGATCCAGCCGCTCATCGTCGGCAGCAACGCACGCGCCATGCGCGCGATGGCGCAGCTGGACGCGCACGGCCTGCGCGTCGGCGCGATCCGGCCGCCGACGGTGCCCGCGGGCACGGCGCGGCTGCGCATT
The DNA here is from genome assembly GCF_900112425.1 of Variovorax sp. OK212. Classification (GTDB taxonomy): domain Bacteria; phylum Pseudomonadota; class Gammaproteobacteria; order Burkholderiales; family Burkholderiaceae_C; genus Variovorax. The sequence continues at coordinate 368,016 of NZ_FOLP01000003.1, forward strand.
GCGCTGTCGGCCAGCCACAGCGAGGCCGATGTGGCGCGGCTGATCGACGCGGTGGGCGAGGCGCTGGCGCAACCCGTGCGGGAGGCCGCATGACGCGCCGGCAGTGGTTCGTGACGGGTACCGACACCGGCATCGGCAAGACGCTGGTCAGCAGCGCCATGCTGAGCCTGCTGGCCGGCTCTGGCCTGCGCGCGGTCGGCATGAAGCCGGTGGCCGCGGGGCTGGACGAAGTGCACGGCGAATGGCGCAACGACGACGTCGAGCGGCTGCACGCCGCCGGCAATGTCGACGCGCCGCTTGCGCTGCGCTGCCCCTACCTGCTGCGCGCGCCGATGTCGCCGCACCTGGCAGCCAAGGAAGAGGGCGTGCGCATCGCGCTGCAGCCGATGCTCTCGGCCTTCGCCGAGCTTTCGGCGCGGGCCGACGCGGTGGTGGTCGAAGGCGTGGGCGGCTTCTGCGTGCCCTTCGGCGACGACCTCGACAGCGCCGACCTGGCGGTGGCGCTGGGCCTGCCCGTGGTGCTGGTGGTCGGGCTGCGGCTGGGCTGCCTCAGCCACGCGCTGCTGACCGCCGAGGCCATTCGCGCGCGCGGCCTGGTGCTCGCGGGCTGGGTGGCCAGCATGGTCGATCCGTCGATGCTGGCGCCGCAGGCCAACCTGCAGACGCTGCGCGCGCGGCTGGGGGCGCCGTTGCTGGGCATCGTGCCGCACCTGGAGCACCTGGAGCACCTCGCGCACCCGGAGGCCGCGCGGGCTGCTCAGGCCGCCCGCCACCTCGACCTGCGGGCCTTGCGCGCCACGGCGGCCCATGCCGCGCGCCGCGCGCTGCCGCAAGAAGAAGCAGCCTCGGCCGGCTCAGGCGCGCTGGCCTGATTCCGCCAGCCGCTTGGCGCGCGCGCCGCCCTGGCGCTCCAGCATCCAGCCGGGGTATTCGGCCGGCATCGCGCTCACCTTGTCGAGCGTGGCCAGTTCGTCGGCCGTGAGCTTGATGGCGGTGGCCGCGATGTTGTCGTCGAGCTGCTCGACGCGCTTGGCGCCGATGATCACGCTGGTCACCACCGGCTGGTGCAGCAGCCAGGCCAGCGCGACCTGCGCGACCGACACCTTGCGTGCGTCGGCGAGCTGGCGCATCACGTCGATGCAGTCGTAGGCACGCTCCACGTTCACCGGCGGAAAGTCGAAGCTGGTGCGGCGGCTGCCTTTTTCGGCTTCCACGTTGCGGCCGTACTTGCCGCTCAGCAGGCCACCGGCCAGCGGGCTCCACACCATCAGGCCGACGTTCTCGCTGCGCAGCATGGGCGCGAGTTCGCGCTCCAGGTCGCGCCCGGCAATGGTGTAGTACGCCTGCAGCGACTCGAAGCGCGCCAGCCGGTCGCGCTCGGCAATGCCCAGCGCCTTGGCGATCTGCCAGGCCGCCCAGTTCGACACGCCCACGTAGCGCACATGGCCGTGGCGCACCAGCGTGTCGAGCGCGTGCACGGTTTCCTCGATGGGCGTGAGCGGGTCGAAGCCGTGGATCTGGTACAGGTCGATGTGGTCCAGCTGCAGCCGCTTCAGGCTGGCCTTCACGCCGTCCATGATGTGAAAGCGCGAGGCGCCGGCCGAGTTCACGCCCTTGCTGCCGGTTTCGCCCAGCACCTTGGTGGCCAGCACGAAGCTGTCGCGCGGCGCCTTGAGGTTCTTCAGCGCCTGGCCGGTGATGACCTCGGACTGGCCTTCGGAGTACACGTCGGCCGTGTCGATGAAGTTGATGCCGGCGTCCATCGCCTTGCCGATCAGCCCTTCGGCCTCGGACTGCTGCAGGTTGCCGATCTGGCCCCAGATGCCGGAGGCGCCGCCGAAGGTCATGGTGCCGAGGCACAGTTCGGAAACCAGGAGGCCGGTGCGGCCGAATTTGCGGTACTGCATGGAGGAGTTCCTTTGCTTGGAGGCGCCTGTGCGGGCCGAAAAGCCCCGGCGGCTGCAAAAAGTATCCCGCCGGCGCCCCGTGGGTGGCGAGCGCGTTCCTGCAAAGGTCTTGCCTAATTCTCCAGACCTCCGGCCGGGGCCGTGCAGATTCGCGGGAGCGGCGCTAAGCTGCAAACCGCTCATTCCTCCAGGGTGGCCGTTGCGTGGCTGCCCCTTTATCGTGACAAGGCCATGAACATGTCCGACGAAACACCCGAAATCGCCGCCATCATTGCCCAGCCCATGCCGCTGGAACCCGAACTCGACGAAGCCAGGAAGGAACTGGTGCAGTTGATCAACCGCATCACGCGCGGGCAGGACGGCACGGTCGAAACGCCGGTGGCCGGCCTGCAGCTGTTCTGCATCAGCAAGCCCGACGGCCCCAAGCACGCCTTCGCAAGCCCGGCGCTCGGGCTGATCGCACAGGGCTCCAAGCGGATCATCGTGGGCGACGACATCTACGTGTACGACCCGATGCACTACCTGGTGACCTCGGTCGACCTGCCCGTGTGCGGCCAGATCCGCGTGACCAGCGAGAACGAGCCCTACCTGGGCCTGCGGCTGGAACTGGCGCTGGACGAGATCGGCGAACTCATCGGCGACGAGAAGCTGCCGGCCAAGGCCAACGCGCCCGCGTCGCGCGGCATGTACGTCAACCGCATCGCGATGCCGGTGCTCGACCCGGTGCTGCGGCTGCTGCGGCTGCTCGAGACGCCGGAGGACGTGCCCATCATGGCGCCGATGATCAAGCGCGAGATCATGTACCGCCTGCTGGTGAACGGCGAGGGCGCGCGGCTGCGCCAGATCGCGCTGCAGGACAGCCACACCCAGCGCATCGCCAAGGCCATCAGCGCGCTGCGCGTCAACTATGCGCAGTCGCTGCGGGTGGAAGACATGGCGCGCGCCGTGCACATGAGCGTGTCGTCGTTCCACCACCACTTCAAGGCGGTGACCGCGATGAGCCCGCTGCAGTACCAGAAGCAGCTGCGCCTGCAGGAGGCGCGCCGCCAGATGCTGGTGACGGGCATCGACGTGGCGAGCGCGGCGCACAGCGTGGGCTACGAAAGCCCCTCGCAGTTCGCGCGCGAGTACGGCCGCATGTTCGGCGCGCCGCCGCTGCGCGACAAGCAGCGCTGGCTCAGCGAGGCGGGCAACGACGCGCTGGGCGCGGCCTCGATGGAAGCCGCGTGACAGCCAGCCGCTCAACCGCCTCTTGATCGCCGTTTAGGCCTTTCGAAGTGCGCGCGCGTCCTGCAAGGGGTCGCGCGGGCGTCCGGCGGCGGGCCGCCCCGGCGTGGAGAGACTGCAGGTTTCCCCAATCTCGCAGCCCTCACTGTCCATGGCCGAATCCAAAGTCGCCATCTACGGCGCAATCGGCGCCAACGTTGCCATTGCCGTCACCAAGTTCACCGTGGCCGGCATCACCGGCAGCTCCGCGATGCTGTCCGAAGGCATCCACTCGGCGGTCGACACCTTCAACGGCGTGCTGCTCTTGGTGGGCATTCGCCTGAGCAAGCGGCCGCCCAGCGCGGAACACCCGTTCGGGCACGGCAAGGAGCTGTACTTCTGGAGCCTGATCGTCGCGGTGCTGATCTTCGGGCTGGGCGGCGGCGTGTCGTTCTTCGAGGGCGTGCAGCACATCCGCCAGCCCGAGCCGATGCGCGATCCCACATGGAACTACGTGGTGCTCGCGGCCGCCGCCGTGTTCGAGGGCGCGAGCTTCGTCATCGCGCTGCGGCAGTTCCTCGAGCAGGCCGGCGACACGCCGTTCTGGGAGGCGCTGGACCGCAGCAAGGACCCCACCACCTACACCGTGCTGGCCGAAGACTCGGCGGCGCTGGCGGGCCTGGTGGTGGCCGGGCTGGGCATCTATTTCAGCCACCGGTTGAACATGCCGGAGCTCGACGGCGCGGCGTCGGTGGTCATCGGGCTGCTGCTCGCCGGCGTGGCCGTGCTGCTGATCCGCCAGGCGCGCGGCCTGCTGATCGGCGAAGGCATCCGCCCCGAGACGGCACGCGCGATCCGCGAGATGGCCATGGCGCAGCCCAGCGTGGAAGAGGTCGGCCATGTGCTGTCGATGTACGTCGGGCCCGACAACGTGCTGGTGGTGGTCGACGTCAACTTCCACGACGACACCGACACCGGCGAAGCGGCCGAGGCCATCGCCGCCATCGAGAAGCAGGTGCGCGCGCGTTTCCCGATGATCAAGCGGCTGTTCATCGAGGCCAGCGACGCACCCGCCATCGACGTGGCGGCGCACGGCGCGACGCGTTAGACACAAGCCTCAGCCTCGGCGCTTAGCACTTTCGGCGATTTCTTGCGTCGACACGACCATGCAGGTTTTACAAAATCTCGCTATTGTTTTCCCCGCTGCAGCACGCCCGCCTCGCGAGAGGCGGAACCCGAACAACACGGAAAACATACGGAGTAAGCATGCTTTGGGAAAACAAGCTGGCGCAATGGAGTGCCGGTGTGCGCGCACGTGCGAACCTGCCCGCACGGCTCACGTTGTGGGACGGCAAGTCCTATGACTTCGGCGAATTCAGCGGGCCCTCGGCCCCGTCCGTCACGCTGCACGTGAAGTCGCCCGCGGCGCTGTCGCTGATGCTGCAGCCCACGCTCGACAACCTCGGCGAGGCCTATGTCAAGAGCAAGATCGACATCGAGGGCAAGCTCAGCGACGTCATCGACATCGCCTACGGCCTGGCGAAGGCCTCCATGGACAAGCCCGGCGGCGCGCTGCAGAACATGGCGCGCTACTTCACGCACACCAGGTCGTCGGACCGCAAGTCCATCCAGTACCACTACGACGTGTCGAACGCGTTCTACCAGCTCTGGCTCGACACGAACATGGTGTATTCGTGCGCCTACTTCGAGAACGGCGACGAAGACCTGGCCACCGCGCAGCTCAAGAAGATCGACCACATCCTCACCAAGATCGAACTCAGGCCGGGCCAGACCCTGCTGGACATCGGCTGCGGCTGGGGCGCGCTGGTGATCCGCGCGGCGCAGAAGTTCGGTGCGCGCTGCGTGGGCGTGACGCTGTCGCAGGCCCAGTTCGACCTGGCCAGCGAGCGCGTGCGCGCCGCGGGCCTGCAGGAGCGCATCGAGATCCGCCTGCAGGACTACCGCGACGTGAGCGGCCAGTTCGACCGCATCACCAGCGTCGGCATGTTCGAGCACGTGGGCCGCAAGAACCTGCCCGACTACTTCAAGCGCGTGCAGCAGCTGCTGGCCGACGACGGCGTGGTCATGAACCACGGCATCACCTCGTCCGACCCCGAGGGCGGCGGCGTGTCGTATGGCGGCGGCGACTTCATCGACCGCTACGTGTTCCCCAACGGCGAACTGCCGCACATCAGCCTGGCGCTGCAGGCCATGCAGCAGGGCGGCCTGGAGGCCTTCGACGTGGAGAACCTGCGCCGCCACTACGCGCAGACGCTGCGCTGCTGGAGCGACGCCTACGAAGCCAACAGCGACAAGCTGCACGCGCTGGTCGACGAGGAGAAGTTCCGCATCTGGCGCGTGTACCTGGCCGGCTGCGCCTATGCCTTCGAGAACGACGACGTGGCGATCTACCAGATCGTCGGGCGCAAGGCGGGCAGGGCGGCGAAGACGCTGCCGTGGTCGCGGCGGTACGTCTACGACGGGACCTCGGCGCTGAGCGCTTGAGGCTCCGAGCGCCTGAACTCGGGGTGCACCCGGGCCATGTGCGCCGCCGAGAGCTTGAGCCCGGGACAAGGGCTCACCACCCCCGATAGCATCGCGCGCACATGAACACCACGACCAAAACAACAAGCCGCCCGCTGGTCATCGCCTCGATCATGGCCTCCATGGCCATGGTGGCCATCGAAGCGACCATCGTCTCCACCGTGATGCCGCAGATCGCCTCCGAGCTGGGCGGGCTGCACCTGTACAGCTGGGTGTTCGCCTCGTTCCTGCTGGCGCAGACCGCGATGACGGTGGTGTTCGGCAAGCTCTCCGACCTGTACGGCCGCAAGCCCGTCATGTTCGTGGGCATCGCCATCTTCCTCATCGGCTCGGTGCTGGCGGGCTTCTCGTGGTCGATGCCGGCCATGATCTGCTTCCGGCTGATCCAGGGCATCGGCGCGGGCGCCATCCAGCCCGTGTCGCTCACCATCGTGGGCGACCTGTACCCGGCGCGCGAACGCGGCAAGGTGCAGGGCTACCTGGCCAGCGTGTGGGCCATCTCGGCGGTGGTGGGGCCGATGATCGGCGCGCTCATCGTGCAGAAGCTGGAGTGGGGCTGGATCTTCTGGATGAACGTGCCCATCGGCCTGGCCGCCGCCGCGGGCTTCTGGCTGTACCTGCACGAGGCGCCCACCGTGCGGCGCTCGTCCATCGACATCGTGGGCGCGGTGCTGTTCACCGTCGGCATCGCGGCGCTGATGATCGCGCTGACCGACTTCGGCATCGGCGACATGGGCAGCGCGGCCATGTGGGCGGCGGTGTTCGCCGTCACGCTGGTGCTGTTCGTGATGCAGGAGCGCCGCGCCGCCGACCCGATGGTGTCGCTGCGGCTGTGGGGCGCGCGCATCATCGCCACCGTGAACGGCGCGGCCATGCTGGCCGGCATGGTGCTCATCGGCATCACCACCTTCCTGCCGATGTACGTGCAGGTGGTGCTGCAGCGCTCGTCGGTCACGGCCGGGCTCACGCTCACCATGGTGATGCTGGGCTGGCCCATCGGCGCGACGCTGACCTCGCGCACTTTCCACCGCATCGGCCTGTGGCGCATGGTGGTGGTGGGCGCGGCGCTGATCCCGGTGGGCACCGCGGCCTTCGCGCTGCTGTCGTCGGCCAGCACGCCGCTGCTGGCGGCGGTGGGTTCGTTCGTCATCGGGCTGGGCATGGGCGTGATGAGCCTGGCGTCGCTCATCCTCATCCAGGAAGCGGTGGACGTCGCGCAGCGCGGCGTGGCCACCGCGTCGAACGTGTTCTCGCGCAACCTCGGCAGCGCGCTGGGCGCGACCTTCTTCGGCGCGGTCTTCAACTTCGGGCTGACGCGCGGCGACGGCGCCATGGCCTTCACCGACGACCAGCTGCGCCTGCTGCTGCAGGGCTCGCACGGCTCGGCCGCCACCGACGCGGGCATCCGCATGGCGCTGGGCGGCTCGCTGCATCTGACCTTCGTGACCATGCTGGTCGTGAGCATCGGCGTGGTCGCGCTGGCGTTGCTGCTGCCCAAGGAGGGGCTGGAGAGCCACGCGGTCGGGGCGGGGAAGCCTGCCGCGAAATAAGAGGCAGGGCGCAGGGCGCTGCGCCTTCAGGGCACCAGCGATTTCTTCATGTGCGCCAGGTAGTAGCCGGGCGCGCAGTCGTCGATGCGGGCGTACTCCTCGTAGCCGTGCTTCAGGTAGAACCCGCGCGCCTGCCACTCGAAGGTGTCGAGCCTGGCGTTCTGCGCGCCGAGCGCGATGGCCTGCCGCTCGGCCCCGGCGAGCAGGCGGCTGCCCAAGCCGGTGCCGCGCATGTCTTCTTCGACGAACAGCACTTCGATGTTGAGCCAGTAGAGAAACACGAAGCCGCGCAAGCCGCCGAGCAGCCGGCCGCTCTCGTCTTTGGCGTTCAGGCGGATGTACTGCTGCTCCGGGTACTCGCCGACGAAACCGTAGTTGTAGTGGCGCTGCTTGCGGCCGAGTTCACCGGAGCGAAGTTCCTCGTCGGTGGCGGGAGCGATGGTGATGTCGTTCATTCAGGCGAAGGCCAGTGCGATGAGCATGGGTGTGAAGAAGCCGGCGACCAGTGCCGCCGACACGAACAGCAGTTCGCCCAGATAGACGGGCTTTCGTGTCACCGCCCCGGCCGCAGGCCCGAGCACGAGCGGCATGGCGACCAGCAGCAGCACCGCGATCAGCGTCGAGCCCGTGAGGTAGTGCGACACACTGCCCCAGGCCATCCCCATCACCGCGATGCCGACGCATGCGATGGGCCTGGCGACGGGTTTCTCTTCGGGTGCCTTCGTGCCGGCCGGCGGGCCGGGCGAGACCACCGCCGCATGCCAGACCATGCCCGCGGCGAACGACAGCAGCGTGACCAGCGCCACCGGGCCGCCGCCGAACGCGGGGATGACCAGGGCCAGCAGCAAGGCGGCCGACAAGCCGGCGACGGTGGCGAGCACCACGCGCCAGAAGAGCAATGCGGCGAGCAATCCGATGAGGTCGTCCATGGTTCCCCGTTCTTCTCCAGCGCGCCACTGTACCGGCTCGCCGAGGTCTAGGGCGCGCGCTGCATATCGATCCGCGCTTTCCTTCTTTGTGCGCCGCGCGGTGCGTTGATACGGTCGCTCTCTTTGCATTTCAAGGCGAGCGACCATGGGCGCGAGAGATTTCGAGGGGCAAGTGCTGTCGGGCGCCGACGGCGCGGCTCGACACCAGGTGGACGTGCTGGTCATCGGCGGCGGCCCGGCCGGTGCCTGGGCCGGGGTGAGCGCGGCGGCGCAGGGTGCGCGCGTGCTGCTGGCCGACAAGGGCTTCTGCGGCACCTCGGGCGCCACCGCGCCTTCAGGCACCGGCCTGTGGCACGTGCCGCCCGAAGGCACCGCGCGCGAGGAGGCCAAGGCCAGCCGCTTCGCCATGGGCGGTCAATTGGCCGAGCACGCCTGGATGGACCGCGTGCTCGCGCAGACCTGGGACAACGTCGAGCGGCTCAAGGACTGGGGCTACCCGTTTCCGGCCGACGACCAGGGCGCGCTGCGCTGCACCTCGCTGCAGGGCCCTGAGTACATGCGGCTGATGCGCAAGCGGGTGAAGGCATCGGGCGCGCGCATCCTCGACCACTGCCCCGCGCTCGAACTGCTGGTGGACGAACACGGCACGGTCTGCGGCGCCACCGGGGTGAACCGGCAGACCGGCGACACCTGGGTGGCGCGCGCCGGCGCGGTGGTCATCGCGACCGGCGGTTGCGCCTTCCTGAGCCGCGCGCTGGGCTGCAACGTGCTCACGGGCGACGGCCAGTTGATGGCGGCCGAGGTGGGCGCGGCGCTGTCGGGCATGGAGTTCTCCAACGCCTACGGGCTCGGGCCGGCGTTCTCGTCGGTCACCAAGTCGCTGTTCTACAACTGGGCCACGTTCTACACGGCCGACGGCGTGGCGATCGAAGGGGCGGGTTCATCGAAGGGCCGCGGCGTGATCGCGCAGACGCTGCAGTCGCAGCCGGTGTTCGCCTGCCTCGACCGCGCCGACGCGCAGATCCGCGCGTGGATGCGCACCGCGCAGCCCAACTTCTTCGTGTCCTTCGACCGGCAGGGCATCGACCCGTTCACGCAGCATTTCCCGGTGACGCTGCGGCTCGAGGGCACGGTGCGCGGCACGGGCGGCTTGCACCTGGTCGACGACGCGTGCGCGACCTCGGTGCCCGGCCTGTACGCGGCGGGCGACGCGGCCACGCGCGAGCTGATCTGCGGCGGCTTCACCGGCGGCGGCAGCCACAACGCGGCGTGGGCGCTGTCCTCGGGGTTCTGGGCCGGCGCGGGTGCGGCGGCCTTCGGGCGCGATGCGCGCGCCAAGGCCAGCCGCACCGTGCTGCGCGCCGGCGGCGTGGCGCTGGCCACGCGCGGCATGGCGCCTTTCGACGCACAGCAAGTCGTGCGCGCGGTGCAGGCCGAAGTGTTTCCGTACGAGCGCAACTGGTTCCGCGAAGGCGACGCACTGCGCGATTCGCTCGCGCGCCTCGACGCGCTCTGGGCGCGGCTGCGCACCAGCGCGCCCGCCGCCACGGCCACCGAGGCGGTGCGCGCGCGCGAGGCGGCGGCCATGCTGGCCACCTCGCGCTGGATGTACCGCAGCGCGCTGCAGCGCACCGAGACCCGCGGCATGCACCGCCGCCGCGAGCATGGCGCGCTCGACCCGGCGCAACGCCACCGCCTGCTCAGCGGCGGGCTCGACGAGGTGTGGGTGCAACGCCAGCAGGTGAAGGAGTCCGCATGATCGAAGTCGTCAGCACCGAACGCTGCACGGGCTGCAACATCTGCGTGAACGCCTGCCCGACCAACGTGTTCGAGGCGGTGCCCGGCGGCCCGCCACGCATCGCGCGGCAGGACGACTGCCAGACCTGCTTCATGTGCGAGCTGTATTGCCCGGAAGACGCGCTCTACGTGGCACCGATCGCCGACCGCGGTGCCACGCCCGAAGAGCGCGACGCCGCCGCCGAAGCATTGATGGGCAGCTACCGCAGCGCGGTGGGCTGGGGCAGGGGGCGCCAATCGACCGCGTCCGCCGACGCGAGCTTCGAACTGCTGCGCCGCGCGCACTGATCCCTTCCAAGTTTCTTTTCCAACTTCTTTCCTGTGAGTTTTTCGATGCCAGATATTTCCGGCCGCCGCCGCTTGCTGCGCGGCGCCGTGGCCGCGGCCGCCGCCAGCGCATTGCCCGCTTTCTCCATCGCCCAGGGCAGCGGCCAGGTACTTCGCCTGGGCTACATCGGCCCCGGCAAGAAGCCCGCGAACGCCACCGGCTGGGCCTTGCGCCAAGGCCACCTGCAGCGCGAGCTCGCTTCGCTCGGCTTCAAGGACGTGAGCACGCGCAACTTTCCGAACGGGCCCGACCTCAACGAGGCCTTTCTCTCGGGCGTGCTCGACGTCGGCATCTACGGCGACACGCCCGCCATCGTCGCGCGCTCGCGCGGCCTCGAGAGCCAGCTCATCGGCTTCGACGCCGTGGGCATGAACGTGTGGCTGCTCACGCCGCGCAACGGCGTGCGCGGCGTGAAGGCGCTCGAGGGCCAGTCGATCGGCGTGGCGCGCGGCTCTTACATGCACCGCTACGTGCTGGGGCTGCTGAAGGAACACGGCCTGCAGAAGTCGGTGAAGGTGATCCACATGTTCCCGCGCGACGGCGAAGCCGCGCTCGACCAGGGCTCCATCGCGGCCTTTGCGGCGCAGATCGACGTGGGCCCGCTGCTGGCGTCGCGCGGCTATCCGGTGATCGACCAGGCCGAGCGGCACCCGACGCTGCGCGGCACCTCGGTGATCGTGGCGTCGAGCAAGCTGCTTGCGGCTGCGCCCGGCTTGCCTGCCGCGTGGACACGCGCCCGCCGCACGGCGCTGCAGGAGATCCGCCGCGACAGCGCCGCGTACTACGCCTTTCACTCGGAGGTCAGCGGCTTCGGGCTGGACGTGGTGAAGCTCTCGCACCCGCTCTCGCAGTTTTCCGACGAGGCCTATCCGGCCGAAGGAATGGCTCTGCTCGAAGAGGTCAAGAAGTTCCTGCTGGCCGAGAACCTCGTGGGCCGCGACTTCGCGCTTGCGCAGTGGCGCGCGCCGCAAGCCTGAACCTCCGCGCACAGCCGCAACCAGCCCGCGCCGCAAGCACGCGCTCTCCGCGTGGAGATGCTTGCGCCCGCGCGCCGGCGCGGGCATCCTCGACTGCGTGCCGCCGGTTCACCGTGCGGCCTTTTTCATTCAATTCCCGTCAGGACCAGAGACACCCATGACCTACCACGCAGACTCCAAGCGCTACGACGCCATTCCCTACCGCCGCGTCGGCCGCAGCGGCCTCGTGCTGCCCGCGATCTCGCTCGGGCTGTGGCACAACTTCGGCGACACCACCTCCATCGCCACGCAGCGCCAGCTGCTGCGCACGGCCTTCGACCTGGGCATCAACCACTTCGACCTGGCCAACAACTACGGCCCGCCGTACGGCAGCGCCGAGACCAACTTCGGGCGCCTGCTGCGCGAAGACTTCAAGGCCTACCGCGACGAGCTCATCATCTCGAGCAAGGCCGGCTGGGACATGTGGCCCGGCCCCTACGGCAAGGGCGGCGGCTCGCGCAAGTACGTGCTGGCCAGTCTCGACCAGAGCCTGCAGCGCCTGGGCCTGGACTACGTCGACATCTTCTATTCGCACCGCTTCGACCCCGAGACCCCGCTGGAGGAAACCGCCTCCGCACTGGCCCAGGCCGTGCAGCAGGGCAAGGCGCTGTACATCGGCATCTCGTCGTACTCGGCCGGCAAGACGCGCGAGATGGCCGCGCTGCTGCAGGAGTGGAAGGTGCCCCTGCTGATTCATCAACCGGCCTACAACCTGTTCAACCGCTGGATCGAGAAGGACCTGTTGAACGCCACCGACGAGCTTGGCGCGGGCGTCATCGCCTTCACGCCGCTCGCGCAAGGCTTGCTCACCGACAAGTACCTGAAAGGCATTCCGGCCGATGCGCGCATCAACCGGCCCGGCGGCGGTTCGCTCAAGCAGGAGCATCTGTCGGACGCGAACGTGGAACGCGCCCGCGCGCTCAACGAAATTGCAAAGCGCCGAGGACAGACTCTTGCGCAGCTGGCGCTGACGTGGACGCTGCGCGACCCGCGCGTGAGCTCGGCGCTGATCGGTGCGAGCCGGCCCGAGCAGATCGTCGACAACGTGGCGGCGCTGTCGCACGCGCCGCTGAGCGCCGAGGAACTGGCCGAGATCGACAAGCACGCGGTGGAGGGCGGAGTGAACCTGTGGGAGAAGCCCTCGACGGACTTCGCCTGAACCTGGGGCATCGCGGCATCGCGGCATCGCGCCATTGCGCCATTGCGCCATTGCGCCATCGCGCCATCGCGAACCGCATCAGGTAACTTGGAATGCGTCTTTGGGAAAGCGGCGGCACTGCGCAGAATCGGTCGAAGCGTTCATTCGATCATTGCCATGCCACTGCGCACCCACTACCTTTCCCCGGCCGCCCAGGCGCGCCATGTGCTGGACCTGACGGCCAGGGCCTGGCGGATTCCGCCGAGCTCGGCGCATGCGCTGGCGCGGCGCGCGCCGCACGGCCACGTGCCGTTGCGCGCCATGCGCCGGCTTCACGCAGCGGCGGTGCTGGCCTTGCTGCCGCATTCGTGGTGAACTGTTCTCCGGGCGGCTGAAGCCTGAACCTGGAGACCGCGGATGCTGATTGTTCTCGGTGGCTTGCCCGGTACCGGCAAGACCACCATCGCGCGCGAGATCGTGGCGCTCGCTCCGGCCGCGTACCTTCGCATCGACACCATCGAGCAGGCACTGCGCTCGGCCAGCGCGCTGGCCGGCAAGATGGTCGGTGACGTGGGGCCGGCGGGCTACATCGCAGCGTATGCCCTGGCGCGCTCCAACCTCGCCTGGGGGCAGATGGTGGTGGCCGATGGCGTCAACCCGTTGCCCGTGACGCGCGAGGCCTGGCGCACCGTGGCGGCGGACGCCGCGGTGCCCATCGTCGAGGTCGAGATCGTGTGCTCGGATGCCGCCGAACACCGGCGGCGCATCGAGCAGCGAAGCATCGATGTCCCCGGCCTCGTGCGCCCGACCTGGGCTTGCGTGCGCGAGCACGACTACCAGCCGTGGACCACGCCGCGCCTGGTGATCGACACCGCGACCGTCGATGCGCGCGAAGCCGCGCAAGCGATCCTGTCGCATCTGCGCGGCTGAGGCATCGCGCTCGCAACAGGTTTCGCAACAGACCCCGCAACCCAACCCGCACTCAACAGATATCGATAGAGGAATTCAGCGCAAACGGTGCGCGCGATGCCCCGGAGAATTTGCAGCAATTCTTCCAAGGGCGTGTCCCGCCGCACACCGTGTCCTACTCGCTGTCCCTGCTCGACAAGAGCCTGATTCCCGAAGGCGCCGACGCCGCCCAGGCGTTCCAGCACACCGTTGCGCTCGCGCAAAGCGCGGAGCGGCTGGGCTACCGGCGCTACTGGCTGGCCGAGCATCACGGCAACCGCAACTACGCGGGCTCCGCGCCCGAAGTGCTCGCATCGCACGTGCTGGCGAAGACCTCGCGCATCCGCGTGGGCACGGGCGGCGTGATGCTGCAGCACTACAGCCCCTTCAAGGTGGCCGAGACCTTTCGCGTGCTCGCATCGCTCGCGCCGGGCCGCGTGGACCTGGGCATCGGCAAGGCGCCCGGCGGCCTGCCATTGACCAGCAAGGCGCTGCAGTGGCTGCACGACCCGCTGAAGCAGCGCAGTGAAGACTTCGGTGTGCGCTTGGCCGAGCTCGATGCCTTCCTGCACGACGGCATCGCTTCGGGCCATGCACTGGCCGGCGCGGTCGCCACGCCCAACCCGCCGCAACCGCCGCAACGCGTGGTGCTCGGCGGCAGCCCCGAAAGCGCGGTGCTCGCGGCGCGGCTCGGCTGGCAGTTCGCTTATGCCGGGCACTTCAACGGCGACCCGGTGAACCTCGCGCAATCGGTCGAGGCCTACCGCGCCGAGACCGGCCGCGCGCCGCTGCTCGCGCTGTTCGCCTTCGCCGCCGAGACGCCAGAGGACGCGGCCGCGCGGGTCGGCGCGCTGCGCAGCTTCCGGGTGCATCTGCCGACCGGGCAGAGCGTGAACCTGCCGAGCCTGGAGGCCGCCGCCGAGTTCGCGCGGCAGGCGGGCGTGAGCGACTACCGCACCGAAGAGCGCCGCCCGCATGTGATCTCGGGCACGGGCGAGCAGGTGCGCGACGCGCTCGATGCACTCAGCGAGCGCCATGGCATCGAGGAGTTCGTCATCGACATTCCGGTCGCGGATTTCGCGGCGCGCCATGCGTGCGTCGAGTTGCTGGCCAAGGCGCGCGAGACCGTGCCGGCCTGAGCTTTCCGTCTTCCTTCCTTCCCCCAAGAGACAAGAGCGATCGTCATGAGCAACATCAAGTTCGGCGTCATGCTGCAAGGTGCCGGCAGCCACATGAATTCCTGGAAGCATCCGGGCGGGCCGGCCGACGCGAGCGTCAACCTCGGCTTCTTCGTGCGCAGCGCGCAGAAGGCCGAGGCGGCCGGCATCGCCTTTGCGTTCGTGGCGGACGGGCTCTACATCAACGAGAAATCGATTCCGCACTTTCTCAACCGCTTCGAGCCGATCTCGATCCTGTCGGCGCTTGCGGCGGTCACCTCGAAGATCGGCCTGGCGGGCACCGTGTCGAGTTCGTACAGCGACCCGTTCACGGTGGCGCGCCAGTTCGCCTCGCTCGACCTCATCAGCGGCGGGCGCGCGGGCTGGAACGTGGTGACCACGCCGCTCGAAGGCAGCGCGAAGAACTACAGCCGCACGCACCCGGAGCACGCGCTGCGCTACGAGATCGCCGACGAGTACCTGGCCGTGACGCAGGGCCTGTGGGACAGCTGGGACGACGACGCCTTCGTGCGCAACCGCGAGAGCGGCCACTTCTTCGAGCGCGACCGGCTGCACACGCTCGACCACAAGGGGCGCTTCTTCGAGGTGTCGGGGCCGCTGAACATCCAGCGCTCCGCGCAGGGGCAGCCGGTGATCTTCCAGGCGGGCTCCTCGGACGCGGGCATCGGCCTGGCGGGCAAGTACGCCGACGCGGTGTTCACGCATTCCCCCTCGCTGGAGGACACGCGCAGCTTCCTGCGGCAGGTGAAGGCCAGCGCGGTGGCGCAGGGCCGGCAGGCCGGCGACGTGAAGATCTTTCCGGGCATCGGCCCCGTGGTCGCGGCCACCGAGGAAGAGGCCGAGGCCAAGTACCGGCTGATCCGCGAGCTGCTCACGGTCGAGGAGGCGCTGGCCTACCTGGGCCGCTTCTTCGACCACCACGACTTCGGCCAGTACGCGCTGGACGCGCCGTTCCCCGAGCTGGGCGAGCTGGGCCGCAACAGCTTCCGCTCGACCACCGACCGCATCAAGGCGAACGCGAAGGCCAAGGGCCTGACGCTGCGCGAAGTGGCGCTCGAGGTGGCCACGCCGCGCACGCAGTTCGTGGGCACGGGCGAGCGCATTGCCGACGAGATCATCCGCTGGGTGGACGAGGGCGCCGCCGACGGTTTCATCCTGGGTTTTCCAGTGTTGGGGCAGGGGCTGGACGACTTCATCGAGTTCGTCATTCCGGTGCTGGAGGCGCGCGGGCGCTACAGCCGCGAGCTGCCGGGCCAGACGCTGCGCGACCACCTGGGCCTGCCGCGCAAGGCGAGCCGGTATGAAACGGCGGCCGACCCAGCCGGCCTCGTCCAGCCACGGAGGGCTGCCTGATGAGCGACCGGTTCGTCTACACCACGCCGCTCGACCCGCGCGCCCAGCCGCTGCTCGAAGGGCTGGCCCTGGAATACGCCACCCGCTACGGCGACGTGCTGCGCGAGCCCGGCGAGCCGAAGGAAATCGACCGCTATCCGGCGCACCTGTTCGCCCCGCCGCACGGCAACTTCGTGCTGCTGCTGCGCGACGGCGTGGCGGTGGGCGGCGGCGCGTTCATGCGCCGCGACGAGCGCACCGCGGAGCTCAAGCGCGTGTGGACGCACGCCGACCTGCGGCGCCAGGGCCTGGCGAGCAAGGTGCTGCTCGAACTCGAGGCGCAGGTGCTGCGCCAGGGCTACGAGCGCATCTGCCTGACCACCGGCTTTCGCCAGCCCGAGGCCGTGGGCCTGTACCTGGGCCATGGCTACACGGCGCTGTTCGGGCCCGCCGCCGACCCGGAAACGCCGCGCAAGCTGCCGTTCGAGAAGGCGCTGCGCGTGACGCGGCAGCAGGGCGAGGAAGTCGCCCACACGGCCAGCTTGGCCGAGGCGGTGCAGCGATGAACACGGCCGTGCTCGACGCTGGCGCCGAGTCGCGCGACCCCGCGCCGGTTCACATGCCAGCACCGCAGCGCCCGACGCCCACGGCACCTGGCGCACCGGTGAAAGGCGACTACTCGCACTTGCGCATCGTCCCCGCCAGGTACCCGGCACGCACGGCGGGCACCGTCTTCGCGGTGCTGGTCATTGCGCTGGTGCTGTATTCGACGCTGACCAACCCGCGCTGGGGCTGGGGCGTGTTCGCCGAATGGTTCTTCGCCGAGCCCGTGCTCGAAGGCCTGGGCCGCACGCTGCTGCTGACGGCGCTGGGCGCGGTGCTGGGCTTCTTCTTCGGCACCGGGCTGGCCTTGGCGCGGGTGTCGCGCTCGCCGCTGCTGGCGCGGCTGTCGTGGGTGTTCACCTGGATCTTCCGTTCGATCCCGGTGATCGTGCTGCTGCTGATCATCAACAACCTGGGCTACCTGTACGAGACGGTGTCGCTGGGCATTCCGGGCACCGACGTCACCTTCTTCTCGTACCCGACCACGCAGCTGATCAGCCCGTTCGTGGCGGCGCTGCTGGGCCTCACGCTGAACCAGGCGGCCTTTGCCTCGGAGATCGTGCGTGGCGGCATCCTGTCGGTGGAGCAGGGGCAGCTCGAAGCCGCGGCCGCACTGGGCCTGTCGCGCAGGCGGCAGTCGTTTCGCATCGTGTTGCCGCAGGCCATGCGCACCATCCTGCCGACCGCGTTCAACGACATCATCGGGCTGGCCAAGGGCACGTCGAACCTCTACATCCTGGCGCTGCCCGAGCTGTTCTACACGATCCAGATCATCTACCGGCGCAACCTGGAAGTGATTCCGCTGCTGATGGTGGCGACCGTGTGGTACCTCGTCATCCTCACGGTGCTGTCGGTGGTGCAGCACCATGTGGAGCGGCGCTTCTCGCGCGGTGCGCTGCGCAATCCGCCGAATTCCTGGGTTGGCGGCATGGTGCACAGGTTGTGGCGTTCGAAGGTGCCGGCGGTGGCGCCGGTGGCCGGGTTGCCCGCTGCCGACGCCTCTGCCGATGCACCCGCGCAGGTGCCGCGCTGGACCGATCCGCTCACGCAGGGCGGCGAGGTCACCATCCACGGCGTGTCGAAGAGCTTCGGCGCGCTCAAGGTGCTCGACGACGTGACGCTCACCGTGGCGCAGGGCAGCGTGACGGTGATCCTGGGGCAATCGGGCTCGGGCAAGTCGACACTGCTGCGCACCATCAACCACCTGGAGCGCGTGGACGACGGCTTCATTGCCATCGACGGTGAACTCGTCGGCTACCGGCGCGACGCCGACACGCTCTACGAGCTGCACGAGAAGGAGATTCTCAAGCGCCGCGTCGACGTGGGCATGGTGTTCCAGAACTTCAACCTGTTCCCGCACCTCACGGTGCTCGAGAACATCGTCGAGGCGCCGGTCTCGGTGCGCGGCCTGCCGCGCACGGAGGCCGAGGCGCTGGCTTCGGAGCTGCTGGCGCGCGTGGGCCTGGGCGACAAGACGCATGCCTACCCGCGGCAGCTCTCCGGCGGCCAGCAGCAGCGCGTGGCCATTGCGCGTGCGCTGGCGCTCAAGCCCAAGGTGCTGCTGTTCGACGAGCCCACCTCCGCGCTCGACCCCGAACTGGTGGGCGAGGTGCTGGCCGTCATCAAGCAGCTGGCGCGCTCGGGCACCACGCTGGTCATCGTGACGCACGAAATCGGCTTTGCCCGCGAGGTGGCCGACACCGTCGTCTTCATGGAGCGCGGCCGCATCCTGGAGACCGGCTCGCCCGACAAGGTGTTCAACGCGCCGGCGCACCCGCGCACGGCCGAGTTCCTGGCCAAGGTTCTTTGACTCCCATTTCCTTACTGCACTGTCCTTCATGAACCATCGACGAAACATCCTGTGCGTCCTGCTTGCCGCGTTGCTGGTGCCGCTGGCGGCTTCGGCCCAGCCCGCGCCCGACCTGAGCCCCGAGCAGGCCGGCCGCCCGCGCGCGCAGAAGATCGACGAGGCCATCCGCCTCGCCAAGGACTTCAAGTTCCAGAAGGAGGGCGTGCTGGTCGTCGGCACGACCACCGGCCGCCTGCCGTTCGCGGCCTACGCCACCGACACCAGGACGCCCGTGGGCAACGCACCGGACATCGCGCAGCTGGTGGCCGACAGCCTCGGGCGCAAGCTGGAGCTGGTGTCCACCAGCTGGGCCGACTGGCCGCTGGGCCTGCAGTCGGGCAAGTTCGACGTGGTGGTTTCCAACGTGACGGTGACGGAAGAGCGCAAGGAGAAGTTCGACTTTTCCACCTACCGCAACGACCAGATCGGCATCTACGTGAAGACCGGCAGCAAGCTCGGCGCCATCAAGGAGCCGAAGGACATCGCGGGGCTCAAGCTCATCGTGCAGGCCAGCACCAACCAGGAGCAGATCGTGCTGCGCTGGAACAAGCAGAACCTGGCCGCCGGGCTGAAGCCGGTCGAGTTCCAGTACTACGACGATGACGTGGTGCAGCGCCTGGCCATCCAGTCGGGCCGCGCCGATGTGTACGTGGGCCCGAACGCCATTGCGGCCTACGAGGCACGCGACGGCAAGACGAAGCTCGCGGGCGTGTTCTCCGGCGGCTGGCCGCTCGATGCCGAGATTGCGGTCACCTCGCGCAAGGGCTCGGGCGTTGCCGACGCGGTCACGCTGGCGCTCAACGCGCAGATCAGGAACGGCAACTACGCCAAGGCGCTGTCGCGCTGGAACCTGGAGTCCGAAGCCATTCAAAGCTCGCGCACCAACCCGCCCGGCCTGCCGAAGAACTGATGACCATGGCTCTTTTCAAGCACACACCGGGCGCGTGGATGGCCCGCGGCCTTGTCGCGCTGACGCTCCTTGCGGGTGCGGCGCAGGCCGCCGACAAGTTCGACTTCACGCCCGGGCAGCAGGGCCGCCAGCGCGCCGGCAAGGACGCCGAGGCGGTGAACGCCATTGCGCCGAGCTTCAAGTTCGTGAAGCAAGGCGTGCTGACCATTGCCGTCGCACCGTTCGCGCCGCCGATCTCGACCTACGCCACCGACGCGAAGACCGTGGTCGGTTTCGACGCCGACTTTGCGCTGCTGGTGGCCGATGCGCTGGGGCTGAAGCTCGAGCTGCAGCCCATCGCCTGGGCCGACTGGCCGCTGGGCCTGAGCTCGGGCAAGTACGACGCGGTGATCTCCAACGTGGGCGTGACCGAGCAGCGCAAGGAGAAGTTCGACTTCTCGACCTACCGCCTGGGCCTGCACGGCTTCTACGTGAAGGCCGACAGCCCGATCCGATCGATCAGGGAGCCGAAGGACATCGCGGGCCTGAAGCTCACGACCGGCGCGGGCACGAACCAGGAGCGCATCCTGCTCGAGTGGAACCGCCAGAACGCCGCGGCCGGCCTGAAGCCCGCCACCCTGCAGTACTACGACGACGATGTGACGCGCACGCTGGCGGTGGTCACCAGGCGCGTCGACGCCAACTTCAATCCCAACGCGCCGCAGGCCTACGAGGCCGCGAAGAACGGGCAGATCCGGCTGGCCGGCACCGTGAACGCGGGCTGGCCGCTGAAGTCCGACGTGGCCATTGCCACGCGCAAGGGCAGCGGCCTGGCCGTGGCGCTCACCACCGCGGCCAACGGCCTGATTCGCAACGGCACCTATGCCAGGGCGCTCGCACGCTGGAGCCTGGCCGAAGAGGCGCTGCCGAAGTCGGAAACCAACCCGCCCGGCCTGCCGAAGTTCGCGCCGTGAGCATCCGTCGTCTCGCGTTCCTCACGCCCGGCAACTACGCCGAAGAAGACCCGCTGGCCGGCCTCGAGGCGGCGCTGAAGCTCTTCGCGTTCGGCGAGAAGCTCGGCTTCGACGGCGCATGGGTGCGCCAGCGCCACCTGGAGCGCGGTGTGTCGTCGGCCGCCACCTTCCTGGCCGCGGCCACGCAGCGCACGCGGCGCATCGAGCTGGGTGCGGCGGTGATCCAGATGGGCTACGAAAACCCGTTCAGGCTCGCCGAAGACCTGGCCACGGTCGACGTGCTCTCGCGCGGCCGGCTGCAGGTGGGCCTGAGCGCGGGTGCGCCGCTGCATGGCGCGTTGCTGGGCAACCGCTTTCACGACGCGGCGCCCCACACCGTCGACTACACGCACAAGCGGGTGGGGCGGCTCAAGGCCAACCTGGAGGACACGCTGCTCGGCGACGCGCAGACCTTTGTCGAGTCGGCCGGCGGGCGCGTGCGTGCGCGCGTGCAGCCGCATGCGCCGGGGCTGGTCGAGCGGCTCTGGTACGGCGGCGGCTCGCTGCGTTCGGCCGAATGGGCGGGGCGCAACGGCTTCAACCTGCTGCTGGGCAACGTGCTGTCGGGCGAGACCACCGACGATTTCCTGAACGCGCAACTGGGCCTGGTCGAGCGCTACCGGCTGAGCGAGACCGACGTGCGCCGCGGCCGCATCGCGCTGGGCCGCGTGATCGTGCCGCTCGACAGTGCCGACGCCGCCACGCGCAAGCGCTACCGCGCGTTCGCGGCCGGCCGCGTCGAACGCACGCTGGCGCCGCAGGGCGAGCGGCGCACGCTGTTCGCGAACGACCTGGTGGGCACGTCCGACGAGATTCTCGAAAGGCTGCGGCAAGACCCGGTGCTGCCGCAGGTGGAGGAACTGCGCGTGGAGCTGCCCTACAACTTCAGCACCGACGAGTACGAACAGATATTGACCGACCTGGCCGGGCGCATTGCGCCGGAACTGGGATGGCGTGCGAACTGATCTGGAGGAAGAAGAGAGGAAAGAGGGGACCTGAGGTTGAGTTCGAGGTGAGTCGGAATCGGGTTGCGCCTGCGCAACGCCGAGGGCGACCTTCAGCGGGCCTTCGGGCCCGCTTTTTTTCGCCTTCTAGAATCCCCGCCGGAGAACGGTGGTGTAGTGGAAGCACGTCCCCCTGCCAGGGGAGCAGCGCTGGTTCGAGTCCAGCTCGTTCTCCCTCGAATACGCATGCTCGCTCGATCGGCGAAGTGCCTGTCGATGGGTTCCTCGGACCAGAATTTCCCCTACTAGAATCCCCGCCGGAGAACGGTGGTGTAGTGGAAGCACGTTCCCCTCCCAGGGGCGCAGCGCTGGTTCGAGTCCAGCCCGTTCTCCCCCACATGCGTGTTTTTTCTTGATCGACGGGGTGCCTGCGTTGAGCTTCACGGACGAAGAGTTGGGCACCGCCTTGCGGGTGCTCCAAGCCATCTCGGACGACCCCTCCAGCATGGACGACCATCCGCGCTTCAAGTCGCTGGTGGCGAAGATCCAGAAGGAGGCCAAGCGCGGCCACCGCCTGGCGCGCCACGCCGAAGCCACCGCGCAATTGCACAGCGCCGTGATGCAGACCGGCCTGGTTCGCGCGCAGCAGCCGCTGCCCGGGTTGCCTGTGTTGCCTGTGTTGCCGTCGATGACCGGGCTTGCCGCGCCGTCCGATGCGCCGCTGCGGCCCCAGCGCTGCTATGTCTGCAAGCAGTCCTACCAGGAACTGCACCATTTCTATCACCTGCTGTGTCCCGCCTGCGCGCAGAAGAACTGGGCCCGGCGCGAGCAGCGTACCGACCTGCGCGGCTACGTGGCGCTGGTGACGGGCGGGCGCATCAAGATCGGGTTCGAGACCGCGCTGCGGCTGCTGCGCGACGGTGCCGAGGTCATCGTGACCACCCGTTTTCCGAAAGACGCCGAACATCGCTTCCTTGCCATGCCCGACGCCGCGTCGTGGTGCGAGCGCCTGACGCTCGAGGCGCTGGACCTGCGCAACGTGCCCTCGGTGGAAGCGTTTGCCGAGAACCTGTCGCGCAAGCTGCCGCACCTGGACATCCTCATCAACAACGCGGCGCAGACCATCAAGCGTCCGCGCGAGTTCTATGCCGCGCTGATGGCCGCCGAGCCGACGCCGTGGCTGCTGGAAGCCAGGAGCGAATACCAGGGCCGACTGCCGAGCGTGCCGGGCTGCGAGGACTACTTCGTGCCGAACGAAGTCGACCTCTACGGCCAGGCACTCGACAGGCGCCCCGACAACTCATGGTCGCAGCGGCTGCACGAGGTGTCGGCGCTGGAGCTGCTCGAGGTGCAGCTCGTGAACGCCATGAGCCCGTTCCTGCTCACGGCCCGGCTCAAGCCCGCGATGCTGCGCTCGCCGCATGCGCGCCGCTTCGTGGTGCAGGCCTCGGCCATGGAAGGGCAGTTCAACCGCGACGCCAAGACCGAGTTCCATCCGCACACCAACATGGCCAAGGCCGCGCTCAACATGATGGTGCGCACCAGCGCGCAGGAGTGGGCGCGCGACGGCATCTACATGAACGCGGTCGACACGGGCTGGGTGACCGACGAGAAGCCGTACCCCCGCGCCATGCACGCGCGCGAAGCACAGAACTTCTACACGCCGCTGGACGTGGTCGACGGCATGGCCCGGCTGATCGACCCGATCGCGCGCGGCATCAACGAGCCCGGCACGCCGCTGTTCGGCCATTTCCTCAAGGACTACGAACCCTATGCCTGGTGAGCGCACCGATCCGCCGATGGATGCCGCGGCCGGCGACAGCACGGTGCACTGCCCGGTCCACCGCGTGAGCATCACGCCCTGCGCCGCGGACGAACTCGCGCCGCTGCTCGACCACCTGTGCGCCGACCGGCCCGTGCAGGGCAGCCAGCGCTTCCCGCGCGGCACCCTGGTGGAAGACGGGCGGCTGGACCTGTGCAAGCAGAGCCTGGGCACCGACAACTGCGTGCGGCTCGCCGAGGCGCTGCAGCACAACACCCAGGTGCGCAGCCTGATGCTGGGCACCGACGCCATCGGCGACGCCGGCGCGGGCGCGGTGGCCCGGCTGGCAACGCGCAACGCGCACCTCGAGGTGCTCTACCTGGGCTGCAACAACATCGGCCCCGAGGGCGCGCGCGAATTGGGCGCCGCGCTGGTGCAGGCCCCGCATGTCAGCGGGCTCTGGCTCAAGCGGAACCCGCTGGGGCCGGCGGGCGCCGGGAGCATTGCGCGCATGCTGCGCGGCAACCGGCATCTGCGCGTGCTCGACCTGGTCAACACCGAGCTGCGCAGCGCGGGCGTGCGCGCGGTGGTCGATGCGCTGTGCACGGACAACCGCAGCCTGCAGTCCCTCTACCTGAGCGGCAACGGCCTGGGGCCCGCCGCCGCCGGCGACCTGGCCCGGCTGCTGCGCGAA
Source organism: Variovorax sp. OK212 (assembly GCF_900112425.1). Classification (GTDB taxonomy): domain Bacteria; phylum Pseudomonadota; class Gammaproteobacteria; order Burkholderiales; family Burkholderiaceae_C; genus Variovorax. Next base: position 391,643 of record NZ_FOLP01000003.1, read on the forward strand.
GCGCCGCACGTCGAGAGCCTGTACGCCAGCGTGAACCATCTCGGCGACGAAGGCGCGGCCGTGCTGGCGGAAGCCCTGGCGGCCAACCGCACGTTGCGCACGCTGGAACTCGCGAGCAACGGCATCGGGCCCGCAGGCGCGAAGGTGCTGCTGGAGGCCGTGCGGCATTCCGGCCTGCACACCCTCAACCTGGGCTACGCGCCGTCGACCAAGGCCCTCGGTACGCGAGGCAACGACATGGGCGACCAGGGCGCGGCCTGCGCGGCGCAACTGCTCGATGCCTCGCCGCCCTTGCGCATGCTCGACCTCGCGCGCACCGGCATCACCGCCGGCGGCATGGCGGTGCTGGCCGAGGCCGCGTTGCGCAGCCGGCAGCTTGGCCGGCTGATCGTGGAGGGGCCGCTGCCCGGCGGGCTGGCCGAACACCTGGCCCGCAACAGGGCCGCGCACGGCGACGAGGCGCCGAAGGACCAGGCGCTGATCAAGAGCGTTTACCGCTGAGCGAACGCGCCGAGCAGGCAGTCCGTCACCTCGTCGGAGAACCTGCCGTGGTGCGCGCCGACGAGCACGCCGTCGGCGTTCTCCGGATCGGGGCGCACGGTGGGCATGTCATGGGCGAACAGGGCCTGCGCGCAGCCGACCCAGTCGCCGCCCGCGACCGGCTCGTTGAGCGATGCCCATGACAGCGTGCCGATCACGTTGTCGCCGAAGCCGTGCATCGCGCGCCAGTCGGCGCCGTGCGCCAGCAGAAAGCGGGTGAGCGCGGCGTTGCCGTTGAACACGGCCTGGTTCAGTGCCGAGCCGTCCCAGTCGCCGCCGCGCACCTCGATGGGCCAGCCGAGCGTGACCATGGCTTGCACCGCGTCGTTGCAGCCCTGGGCCGCGAGTTCGGGCAGCAGGCGCAGCTGTGTGTCGCTCAAGGTGCCGATGAGGCCGGGGTGCTGCGCCAGCACCTGCCGCGCCGCCGCTTCGTCGCCGCGCGCGCAGGCGGCGATGAAGGCTTCGTCGGCCGGAAGCGGCGCATCGCCGCCGCCCGCGGCTTGCAGCAGCCGCGCGACCTCGCTCAGCCCGAAGCGCAGCGCGACGGTGTGCGCGGGCGTGCCGTCGCGCGTGGTGGCCTTCGGGTCGGCGCCCGCGGCCAGCAGCGCCTCGATGTGCGCGGGCGAGCGGCGGCGGCGAATGGCCCACAGCAGCAGCGAACCCCATTCGGCCGTGGGCTCGCCCCGCGGTTTTTCGTTCGCGTCGCCGCCGTGCGCGAGCAGGAGCCGCAGCGTGTCGACGGCGTCGAGGTCGAGCACGCGGTACAGCGCGTTCGAGCCGGCGATGCGCGCGCCGGCTTCCAGCAGCAGCCGGGTGCATGGCGGGTTGTCCAGCGCGTGATAGAGCGACTCGCCGTCGTTCGGGTCTGCGCCTGCGTCGAGCAGCATTTGCGTGAGCGGCGCGTCGTGGTTCTGGCCGGCGGCGCCGTAGAGCGCGGAGAGGCGTTCGGTTTCGGAGGGCGCTTCGAGCGAGGCCGGCGGCCAGCGGTTGCCGGCCGACTGGCCGGGCGAGGCGCCGGCGTCGAGCAGCAACTTCGCGCAGGCGCGCAGGCCTTGGCGAAAGGCCGGCAGGCGCATCAGCCCGGAGTGCGTGACGGCCACGAGCGGCGGCAAGGCCAGCGGGCCACCGGACCGGTGCACCCAGGCCGGGTCTTGCGCGATGGCCTGGCGCAGCGCGGCCTCGTTGCCGATGGCGCAGGCCAGCCAGGGGTCGTTGCCGGGCAGGGCGGGGTTGTCGTCGAGCAGGCGGGCGGCCACCGTGGGCCGCGCGCCGTTCGTCCCGCCGGCGATGTCGCCCGCGTACACGAGCCGCAGCCAGTGGAGCAAGGCCTTGGCCGGGTCGTCCACCTGCGCCCTGCGCGCGAGCACGAAACCCTGCAGGTCGGCCCACGACGCGAAGCCGTATTCGCGCGCCACGCACGACTGCGCGTCGTGCAGGCGCAGGCCCAGGGCCGCGATGGCGGTATCGGTCTTGCCCGCGGCGGCCGGCAGGGCCTCGCGGAACCGGGTGGTGGCTTCGGGATCGTTGCGCCGGTAGAGAGCGAGCAGCTCCTTGGCTTGCTTCTTCAGGTGGCCGAGATCGGGCCGGGCGGGAATGCGCTTCATGAAAACCTCCGTGCATCGAACGCCGACGACCCGCAACTCCGGCTGCACAAAAGGCTGTTCGACCAGCGGCAAATGAAGGCAAGTGGGTTCAACCCTTCCCGCGGGCCCGGGCGCGGCTTGCAACCGCGGCCCGGATCTTAGCGCAGCGCTTTGGTCGAAGCCCGGCTCAGAAGCTGTGCACGTTCCACTCGTAGTCGATGGCCACCTCGCCCAGCAGGCGCAGCCGCTCCTGCGGCGCGGCGGCCAGTGCCGCGACCAGCTTCGTGTTGAAGCCCACGAGCGTGGCCTTGGCGCTGTCGGCGAATTCGCCGCTGATGCCCTGGTCTTCGTAGGTGCGCACATACGACTGCGCCGCGATGCCGACCACGAAGTACAGGCTGGCGTTGCCGGGGTCGGCCTTCATGAGCTCGAAGGCGTCCTTGTAGAACGACTTGAAGGCGTCGGTGCCCGAGGTGGCGCTGTCGAAGCGTTGGGCGATGTCCTGGAATTCCATCTTTCTCGATCTCCTCTATGAATGGGCGGTGGGCCCGAGTCCGCCGTGCGCCTGCGACCAGGCCGCGGGGTCGGCCAGGAAGTCGGCCCACTCGGCGCGGGCGGCGGGGGTGAAGTCGCCGCGCTGCCGCGCGACGGCCAGCACGTCGTGCCAGGTGGCCAGCGCATGCACGCGCAGGCCGAGCGGGGCCAGCAGCCGGGCGGTGGGAAAGGTGGCGTAGTCGAACACCACGAACAGGTCGGCCACCCGCGCGCCGGCGTCGGCCAGCGCGCGGCAGAAGCGCTCCTTGGAGTGGCCCGCGGCCATCAGGTCGTCGACCAGCAGCACGCGGCCGCCGGCCTGCACCACGCCCTCGACCTGGCTTTGCCCCGCCGCGCGCTTGCGCACGTACTGCAGCGGCAGGCCGAGTGCCTCGGCCATCCACGCGGCCAGCGCGATGCCGCTGGCTTCGCCGCCCGCCACGCCCGCCAGGCCCTCGGTGCAGCCGCGCGCGTGCAGCAGCGCGATGCCGCGCGCCACCAGGTCGCGCCGCAGCGCCGGAAACGAGATGAGCCGCCTGCAGTCCATGTAGACCGGGCTGGCCCAGCCAGAGGGCAGGCGGTAGGGCTCGTCGGTGCGCACCGAGACGCAGCCGGCGTCGATCAGGCCGGCGGCCACGGCCATGGCGTCGGGGGAGGCGGAGGGAGCGTGAGCGGTCCCGGTGGCGTCGGCGCGTGTCATTGAATGCGCTCCAACAGCTTGCGCAGGTGCTGCGCGCCGGTGCGGCCCTTGTAGGCGCTCTTCCAGAGCCGCTCGATCATGTCCTCGTGCATGCGCACCGCCTCGGGCGAGGCCGTGACGGTGGCGATGCCGTTGCGCACGTTGGGCAGCTCGCCGAGCCGGAACGGGCTGACCGCCAGCACCGCGTGCCTGGCGCTGGTGAACAGCTGGAAGGTGGAGGCCGGCATGGCGTCGTCGATCAGGCCGATCTGCACGTGGTACGGCTCGCTTTCCATCAGCTCGGCGATGCGGGTCACTTCGCGGCGCGCGGCCAGCACGCGCTCGGCACGCATCTTGGCCGGCAGGTCGACGCGCCCGACCAGGCCGGTGTGCACGAAACGCTCGAGCTCGCGCAGTCCGATCAGGCTCACGATCTGCGGCTTGCGCTTCTCGAAGAAGGCCTTGCGCTCGGCCATGATCTCCAGCATCTTGTCGATGTCCGACACCTTGGGGCCCTTGCCGGGCGAGCGCGGCGAGGCTTCCAGCAGCATCTCGCGCAGGTGCGGCAGGTAGTCGTCGGAGGTCAGCAGCAGCGAAATGGGCTCGAAGTGCGCCAGGATGCGGTCGGCGCCTTCCTCGAGCTGGCGCATGCGCTCGAACAGGCCGAGCGCGGTGGCGTAGTACTCCACCTCCACGCCCAGCAGCGAGGCGAGCGAGGTGTCCAGCAGGGCGGCCAGCCGCTCCAGCGTCTCGATCTTGACGATCTCGCCTTTCTCCATGCGGTAGACCACGGCGCGCGAAATGCCGAGCTGCTCGGCCACGTCCTCCGCCAGCAGCGACGCGCCGACGCGGTAGGCCCGCAGGCGGTCGCCGAGCGCCGCGTAGTCGATCGAGGACTTGAATGCGGGTGAAGGTGCTGCTGCCATCTCTTTTTCCTGCTCGGGGATCGAAAAAGTCACTATAGGGACTCCAGCTCGTGGGGTTGCTGCGGCAGCGACCACGCCAGCGTGCCGCCGCCCAGGAAAGGATGCAGGGCCGTGCCATCGGGCAGCGCGATGTCGTCGGGCACCTGCACCGGCTGCCGGCGCAGCGTGAGCGTGCCTTCGTTGAGCGGCAGGCCGTAGAAGCGCGCGCCGTTCTCGCTGGCGAAGGCCTCGAAGCGGGCGAGGGCGCCTTCCTCCTCGAACACCTGGAGGTAGCCCTGCAGCGCGGTCGGCGCATTGAAGATGCCGGCGCAGCCGCAGGCGGCTTCCTTCAGCGTGCGCAGGTGCGGCGCGGAATCGGTGCCCAGGAAGAAGCGCGCATCGCCCGAGGTGGCGGCACGGCGCAGCGCCAGCCGATGGTGCTCGCGCTTGAGCACCGGCAGGCAGTAGTGGTGCGGCCGGATGCCGCCGGTGAAGAGCGCGTTGCGGTTGAACATGAGGTGCTGCGGCGTGAGCGTGGCGCCCAGGCGCTGGCTGCGGTCGGCCTGCACGAAGTCGACCGCGTGCTCGGTGGTGATGTGCTCCATCACCACCTTCAGTGCCGGGAAGTCCGCGAGCAGCGGGCGCAGCGTGGCGTCGATGAACACCGCCTCGCGGTCGAAGATGTCGACGCCCGGGTCGGTGCTTTCGCCGTGCACCAGCAGCGGCATGCCCAGGGCCTGCATGGTTTCCAGCGCCCGTGCGATCTTGGCGATGGACGTCACGCCGAACTCCGAATGCGTGGTCGCGCCCGCGGGGTACAGCTTGGCGGCGGTGAACACGCCTTCTTCGAAGCCTTGCCTCAATTCGGCGGGCGGCGTGCTGTCGCAGAGGTAGGCCGTCATGAGCGGCGTGAAGCGCGCACCGCCCGGCAGGGCCGCGAGGATGCGCCCGCGGTAGGCGCGCGCCTGCGCGGTGGTCGTCACCGGGGGCCTGAGGTTCGGCATGACGATGGCGCGCGCGAACGAGGCGGTGGTGTGGCCGAGCACGGCGCGCAGCATGTCGCCGTCGCGCAGGTGCAGGTGCCAGTCGTCCGGGCGCCGGATCGTGAGGGTCTGTGCGGGGCGCTGGCTCATGGCGGTCCGGGTCATTCCAGTTGCTCGAAGGCGTCGCTCAGGGCTTGCGCGCCGAGCATGAAGTCGGCCATGTCCATCGCCTCGTGCGGGTTGTGCGAGCCGTTCTGGTTGCGCACGAACAGCATGCCGCTCGGAATGCCGGCGTTGGCGAACAGCGAGGCGTCGTGGCCCGCGCCGCTGGGAATGACATCGAACGGCACGTCGAGCTTGCCGCAGGCGGTGGCGAGCACGCCGCACAGGCGCGCGTCCATGGTGGCCGGCTCGCTCAGCAGGCGCCGGTCGAACTCGAAGCCCACGCCCCGCTCGCGGCCGATGGCCGCGCATTCGGCGCGCACCAGCTGGTAGAAGGCCTCCAGCGTGTCGGTGCTCTTGCTGCGCGCCTCGAGGCTGAAGCTCACGCGGCCCGGAATGCGCGAGATCGCATGCTCGGCGGCGTCGGTCTGCACGATGCCGGTGGTCACGACCAGGTCGGTGCCGCGCTCCAGCAGCACGCGCCAGTGCTCGTCGATGCGCATCACCAGGTCGGCCACCGCGAACATCGCGTCGTGGCGCAGCCAGCGCGGCACCACGCCCGAATGCTGGGCGTCGCCGGTGCACACGATGCGGTTGTGCCGCACGTTGCCGCGGATGCCCGAGACCACGGCCAGCGGCAGCTCGCGTGCGACCATCACCGGGCCTTGCTCGATGTGCAGCTCGATGTAGGCCTTGACGCGCGATGCGTCGAAAAGCGGTTGCTGCGCGCGGATCGCCTCGACGTCGGCGCCGGCCTTGCGCATGCATTCGGCCATGGTCTCGCCCGTCGTGCGCTGGCGCAGCGCCAGGTCGGCCTCGCCGATCTTGCCGAAGAGCGCGCCCGAACCCATGTAGGCCTTGCCGAACCAGGCGCTTTCCTCGCCGCGGAAGGCGAGCACTTCGAGCGGCAGGCCCGTGGCATGGCCCTCGCGCTGGCGCGCCACCAGGCACAACAGCCCCGCCACCACGCCTGCCAGCCCGTCGAAGTTGCCGCCCTGCGGCACCGAGTCGATGTGCGAGCCGGTCCAGGCCGCGGGCGCGTCAGGCGCACGGGGCAGATCGTCCTGCAGCCTGAACACGAGGTTGGCCGCCTTGTCGGGCGCGGCCTCCAGGCCCTCGGCGCGCGCGAAGTCGCGCAGGTACTCGGCCGTGGCCGACTCGCCCCGGCCATAGCTTTCGCGGGTGACGCCCACGCCGTCGAACGACAGGGCGCGCACGTCGTCGAACAGCTTCTCGGCCAGCGGGCGCAGTGTCATCAGGTCCATGGCCGCGTCCTCAGCCCGACTGCTGCGCGAAGCGCAGCCAGCGGTCGGACAGCTGCCGGTCGAGCCTGACCTGTCCGGTGAGGTCGCGCACATGCGCCACCCCGGTCTCGCGACAGTGCGCGTCCAGCCCGTCGATGATCTTCTGCATCACGCCCGGGTCGAGGAACGACGCGGTGCCGACCTGCACGGCGCTGGCGCCCGCCAGCATGAACTCGGCCGCGTCCTCGGCGCTGGCGATGCCGCCGCAGCCGATGATGGGAATGCGCACGCTGCGGTAGCACTGGTGCACCATGCGCAGCGCGATCGGCTTGATGGCCGGGCCCGACAGGCCGCCCATCACGTTGCCCAGGCTGGGCTTGCGGGTGCGCACGTCGATCGACATGCCCAGCACGGTGTTGCCCATGACCAGCGCGTCGGCGCCGGCTTCCTCGGCGGCCTTGGCCACCGCGGCGATGTGCGAGGCATTGGGCGTGAGCTTGGCCCAGAACGGATGGCGGGTCTTGCGGCGAATGGCGCTCACCACCTTGTAGGTGGTCTCGGGCGTCATCGCGAAGGCCATGCCGTCGGCCTCGAGGTTCGGGCAGGAGATGTTGGCCTCGATGGCGGCCACCTCGGGCAGCGACATCGCGGCCACGGCGTCGGCGAATTCGTCGACGGTGTCGGCCGAGATCGAGACGATCACCGGCGTGCCGTGGTGCGTGTAGGCGGGCAGCACTTCGCGCCGGTAGTGGTCCAGGCCCTTGCTGGGAATGCCGATGGAATTCAGCATGCCGCCGTGGGCCTCGCTCACGCGCGGCGTGGGGTTGCCGGCGCGGCAGGCGGGCGACACGCTCTTGACGACCAGCGCGCCCAGGCGGCCCAGGTCGAGCGCCTCGCTGTACTCGATGGCGAAGCAGCCCGAGGCGGGCATCACCGGGTTGCGCAGCTCGAGCTCGCCGATGCGCACAGTGAGATCAGCCAAACTCCACCTCCCCGACGACGTCGCGAATGGGAAACACGGGGCCTTCGCGGCACACGCGAAGGAATTGCTTGTCGCCGTCACGGTCGAACAGGCGCACGCACGACAGGCACACGCCCATGCCGCAGGCCATGCGCTGTTCCATGGCGACCTCGCCGCGGGTGAGCGGATGGTCTTGGAGCACGCGCTGCAGCAGCATCAGGATGCGGTGCGAGCCGCAGGTGTAGACCACGTCGTGGTGCGCCTCGCCGAGCAGGCGGCGCACGAGCGTCTCCATGGCCTCGACCGACGAGGAGCCGTCGCTGTCGTACACGCAGTGCACGTCGGCGTCCGCGCCGCGCAGGAACTCGTCGCGCATCAGGTCCTTGGGCGCGCGCGCCGACATCACGGCACCGACCTTCACGCCCGCGCGTGCGGCTTGCTGCACCAGCGGCGCCATGGTGGCCAGGCCCACGCCGCGCGCCACCACCAGGATGCGCCGGGCGTCGGGTGCGAGCCCGAAGGTGTTGCCCAGCGGACCGACGATGTCCATGTGGCCGCCGGCTTCCAGGCTCGCGAGCGCGCGGGTGCCCGTGCCGGTGACGTTGTAGAGAAACTCGATGGTGCCGGCCTCGGGGCCCACGCCGTACACGCTCATGGGGCGAAGCAGGAAGGGCTGCAGCCCGGCGGCCGGCGGGCACTTGAGCTGGTAGAACTGGCCGGGCCGGGTGCTGCCGGCCAGGTCGGCATCGGCCCAGAGGCGCAGGTAGCGGTAGCGGTCGTTCACCCAGCGGTGCTCGACCACCTCGCAGCGGTGCGAGGCCACGGCCTGCGCGTTGCGCTGGAAGCAGGCGGTGCGGTCCATGGGAGGGGCAACGGCCGGGGCTGCGGTCGCATTCGCAGTTGCGGCGGCGTTCATTCGAGCTCCTTGCCCTTGAGCTCGGGAATCAGGAACAGCGTGGCGAGCATGTCCAGCAGGTAGATGGCCGCCAGCAGGGCGATCGCCACCTGGAACGAGTACGCCGTGGCCAGCGCGCCGACCACCACCGGGCCGAAGCCGCCCACGCCGCGGCCGATGTTGAACAGCACGTTCTGCGCGGTGGCGCGCGCCTCGGTCGGGTAGGCCTCGGACATCAGCGCGCCGTAGCCGCCGAGCATGCCGTTCACGAACATGCCCATGAGCGCGCCGGCCCACAGCATCGACACCGGGTCGGACAGCTGCGAGTAGGTGAGCACCATGGCCACGGCGCCGGTCTGGAACAGCAGGAAGCTGGGCTTGCGGCCGATGCGGTCCGCGAGCTGGCCGAAGACGAAGATGCCGGCCATCATTCCGAGGATGGTCACCGAGGTCCACAGCGCGGACTTGGTGAGGTTGAAGCCCAGCTTGTTCGCCAGGAAGCTGGGCATCCAGATCATGATGCCGTAGTAGCCGAAGTTCTGGACCGCGCACAGCGTGACGATGCCCAGGCTGGTGCGCGCCGTGCGGCCGTCTTTCACGAGCAGGCGGAACGCCTTGGTCTTCGAGCCTTTTTGCGCCGGGCGGCGCACGAACACCTCGGGCTCGTGCAGCTTGTTGCGGATGACCCAGGCCACCACGGCCGGGATCACGCCGATGAGGAACATGCCGCGCCAGCCGATGTGCGGCAGCAGCAGCGGCGTGAGCAGCGCGGCGCCGAGCACGCCCGTCTGCCAGCCCAGCGCCACGTACGACGACACGCGCGCCCGGTGCTTCGCGGGCCAGGCCTCGGCGGCCAGCGCCATGCCGATGCCGAACTCGCCGCCCAGGCCGATGCCCGCGAGCGTGCGGTAGGCCAGCAGGTCCCAGTAGCCCTGGGCGAAGGCGCACAGGCCGGTGAACAGCGCGAACATCACGATGGTCCAGGTCAACACGCGGATGCGGCCGTAGTGATCGGACAGCGAGCCGAACACGATGCCGCCGGCCACGGCGCCCACCAGCGTCCAGGTGACGAGCGAGCCGGCCTGGCCCGGCGTGAGGTGCAGGTCGGCCGAGATGGCCGTGAGCATGAAGCCCAGGATCAGCAGGTCGAAGCCGTCCATGGCGTAACCGATGGCCGAGCCCGCGAGGGCTTTCCAGCCGTAGCCGCTCACCTTGTCGTGACCGGCCGCCGGGGCGCCGGCCCCGGGTGCGGCGGATGAATTGACTCTTGCTTCCACGTCGTCGACTCCTGGCTTTGCGCGGCCTGCCGCGCGGGATCTCTGGCTGGGAAGGTGCGCGAAAACGAAGAGGCCGCGCAACCTTGGGATCTGTTCAAGTTTCGATATTAGTATCTTTTTTAATACTGGTAAAGTTTTTGAGACTGGGACAAACCCGGGTCGACGCACGGCCCGCGGGCACCCCCGGCGCTGTCGCAAAATCACGCCCGGAAACGCATCAATTGCCGCTACCCACGCAACAGCGTTCAGCGAACTCCCCGACACCGACCGCATGCTCCAACTCGATCCCCCGACACTGCTGCTCGCCAACCTGCTGGTCGGCCTGACCCTTGTGCTGGTCGTCATGAGCACCCGCGTGGGCCTGGGCAGCGGGGCGCGCGGCATGCGCTCCTGGCTGGCGGGCGACGTGGTGCTGCTGACGGGGCAGGCGGTGATCGCGATCGACGCGGTCGACTTCGGGCGGCTGCTGGCCATTCCGCCGCTCACGCTGTCGAGCGGGCTGGTCACGGCGGGCATTGCGCTGCACCTGGTGGGCATCCACCGGCACGTGCGGCCCGCGGGCTCCGCGCTCAGGCGCGTGCTGCCTTACGCCGTCGCCTTCGGGCTGGGCCTGTTCGTCGCGGTCGGCAGCCTGCTGACGGCCGAGCCGGCGTACCGGGTCATGCTGCTGCACGTGGTGCTGGTCGCGATGCTGGTGGTGACGATCGCGCGCGAGCTGGTGCCGGTGCGCCGCTTCTTCGGCGTGCGCATCCTCATGGCGGCGATGGGCTTCGCGGTGGTTGCCAATGTGCTGCTGCTGATCGGCGCGGCGGTGCGGCCCGGGGATGTGCTCAAGGGCGCCATGCCGGGCCTGCTGATCAACATGGTGATGACCATGCTGACCACCTCGGCCTTCGTGTTGTGGCTGCAGGAAGAGCTGCGCGAAACCCTGCGCCGCGCCGCGCACACCGACCTGCTGACCGGCGTGCTCAACCGCTACGGCGTGCTGCCGCAGCTGCGCCGCGAGCTGGCGCGCACGGCGCGGCAGGGCACGCCGTTGTCGGTGGCGCTGTGCGACATCGACCACTTCAAGAACATCAACGACACGCAGGGCCACGCGGCCGGCGACAGCGCGCTGCGGGCGTTCTCCGGTGCGCTGCTGCGCCACGTGCGCGCGAGCGACCTGGTGGCGCGCTGGGGCGGCGAGGAGTTCCTGCTGGTGCTGCCCGACACGGACGCCGCGCACGCGAAGGCGGCGCTCGAGCGCATGCAGGGGCGCATGGCGGTGGAAGCGCAAGCCTCGGGTGGCGTGACCTTCAGCGTCGGCATTGCCAGCACGACCGACGGCGCGGCCACCGACATCGATGCGCTGCTGGCGCGCGCCGACCGCCGGCTCTACGCCGCCAAGGCGACGCGCAATACGGTGGTTGCGGACTGAGCCTGCAGCCGCCGGCGCATCAGCGCTTCGCCGGCGCCCCCAGTTGTTCCTTGAGGATGCGCCGGATCTCCAGGATCGCCAGCGGGTTCTCCTGCACGCTGTGCGCCGACGGAATCACCAGCTCCGACGCCGCGCCGTCCAGGTGCGCGCTGGCATAGGGCACGATGCCGTCGCTCGACAGCGCCTGCGCCACGCCCGGCGTGTCGTTGCCGATGATCGAGTGAAAGTGCACGCGCGGGTTCATCGGCAGGCCGGAAGACAGCCGCACGAAGGGGTCGCGGTCGCTCAGGTTGTCGATGCTGTTGGGAATGCGGAAGGCGCCCAGGTCCTGCTTGCCCGGTGCAACGCGAATGAGCTCGCGCGAGATGTCGTTCAACTGCCCCAGCATGGTCACCGGCAGCGTGATCAGGTTGGCCACCCAGCGCGAGACGCGGTTGTTGGCGAACGAGGTGCCCCGGTGCGGCGAGGCGATGAAGATGGCGTCGCTCACCTGCGGCAGCGGCTCGAAGCGCAGGTATGGCGACAGCTGCGCCTCCACGCGCTGCTGCTGCGCGCCCTGCATCGGGTAGCTGTCCAGCAAGGCTTCCCAGAGCTTGTCTTCCGACGACGACACCATGAGCCGCGCGAGCACGCCGCCCATGCTGTGGCCGATCAGCGTGATGTTGTTCGAGGCCGTGGCCTTGCCCGTGGGATCGAAGTGCGCCAGCGTCTGGCCGAGCGCCTGGCGAATGGCCTGGTTGTTCAGCGGCAGCGGCGCGTTGGTCGGGTAGTAGACCTGCCAGATCTGGTAGCGGCGGCGCAGCGTCTCGTCGCCCAGCACTTCGTTGGCCACGTTGATCCACGCCTCGGGGCTGCTGGCCAGGCCGTGCAGCATGACGATGGTGCGGCGGTCGGGGTCGTAGGGCTGCATCAGGTAGATGCGTGGCTGCGTGAGGCCGTCGGGGCTGCCGAACAGGCTGCGCAGCGCCTGCAGCGCGAAGTCGGAACGCGCGAGCCACAGGCCGTAGCCGGAGGTGAAGTTGGCGGCCAGCGGCACCTCCTGCCCGGCCAGTTGCACGGTGGCGGTGCGGTACGGATCGTAGGCGGCGATGCGCAGCGACCGGGTCTTCAGGATCTCGTCGAGCGTCTGGCCGTCGAACAGCAGCAGCGCGGTGATGGCGGGGAACGGCGTCTCGCGGTACGCCAGCGTGGGCTCTTGCGACGCGTCGTAGGCCCGCTTGCTCGCCGAGGCGACCAGCTCGGCGCCGAAGCCGTCGCGCCGGTAGGTGTTGCGCAGGCCCGAGAAGGTGAGCGAGGCGGCGGGAATCAGCTCGTCGGGCAGCGCCGCGTTGGCGGGCAGGCGCAGGGCCGTCACGTCGGAGCCGATGTGCCAGTCGCCAATCTGCGGGACTTGAGGGACCTGAGGGACCTGAGGGACTTGCGGAACCTGAGGCGCTGGCGCTGCCTGCGACTCCTGCGGCTGCGCCCGGTCGGCCGCGCCGGCGCGCTGGTAGGTGCGGTACAGCCCGGTGAGCGCCTGCTGCACGGCGTAGTTGTAGTAGTCGCGCACCTGCGTCTGCCGGTCTTCGAAGGCGCGGTCGCGCGGCTTGCGGGCCGTGAAGAACAGGTAGGCGTAGGCATGGCGCGCGGTTTCGAGCCAGGCGTCGATGGCGGTGGCGGCCGACGCGGGCTCGGCGGCGCTGCCGCCCTTGTCCGCGGCGAGCGCCACCTGCAGCCAGACCTCCGACAGCGCCGACAGGCGCTGCTCGTCGCTCAGGCCCGGCGAGTCGGCCAACGCATTGCGGCAGGCCGGGCCGTTCTTGCGGCACAGGTCGGCGTCGGAGCCGATCACGCGCAGCACCTCCTGCGCGGAGGTGCTGAGCTTGCCGGTGGTGAGCACGTCGCCGCGGCGCTGCGCGAGGTAGTCGGCCGGCGAGATGGAGCCGACCTTCACGCCGGCGCAGCCCGCGAGCAGCAGGGCCGCGCACAGCAGCACAGGCAGCGAGGCGAGGCGCGCGCGCATCACGGCGTCGCCTTCGCGCCCACAATGCCCGCAACGCCGGGCATGCCCTGGCGGATCGCCTGCGAGAAGCCGGCGCCCGGCGTGCTGTCGGTCGCAATGGCCCGGTCGGTGATGCGGCCGGCCGCGCGCAGCGCCTCCATGCTGTAGCCCGGCACGAGCCCGCCCACGTCGAAGAGGTAGTCGGGCAGGTAGCCCGAGGCCAGCAGCCGGTAGTCCATCGGCAGCCCCGGCACGATGCGCTTGGCCAGGGCGTACACGATGGTGGTGCAGTTGGCGGTCAGCGTGTTGTAGAAGCTGGCCTCGCGCACCAGCGAGTCGCCTTCGCCCAGGTAGGCGAGGAACAGCGAGCGCATCTCGGCCTGCGGCAGCTGCACGCGGTACATGTAGACGTCTTCGCCGCGCACGTTGGTGCGTACGCGAACGATGTCGTGCTCGTCGGCCGCAATGAGGCTGGTCTCGAACTGCTTGAAGAAGCCGCCGACGGACGAGAAGCTCTCGCCGCGCTCCTTGCGGATCTCGATCGAGAAGGTCAGGAAGCGGCCGTCGTCGAAGCCGAAGGACACCAGCGTGTGCGCGATGGCGGGGCCGGTCCAGTACGACAGCGCCACGTCCACCGTGCGCAGGCGGTCGAGGTCGTAGCGCCGGGTTTCCCAGCGCGGGGTGTAGTCGGTGTCGCTGCGCCAGTCGAAGTTGCGCACGTTGTCCATGGTGACCACGCTGCCCTCGACGCGCGACCTGACCTGCCGGGCCACGTCGTCGGCCCACACGCGGTCCTGTGCCGGAAGAATGGTGCCCCACCAGCCCAGCAGCAGCGCGAAGCCGGCCGCGTAGGAGAGCAGGGCGCGCCCGGCCCGGCCGCGCCACAGCAACACGAGGGCCGCCAGGCCGAAGCCGGCCCACAGCACGCCGGCGCCGATCTTCACCGCGGCGGGGCCGGGCAGCTGGTACCAGAGCGCCAGGCAGGCCCACAGCGAGGTCAGCAGCACGGCGAGCGACAGCAGGAAGCGGCCGAGGTGACGCAGGAGCGTTCGGATCATGGGAAAAAGAAACTGGAAGCTGGAACCCGCCGAGCTTACGACGGGTGCCTCTTTCAACTGAAGCTGCCGCAGCTAAAGCATGTAGGTCACGAGCTTGAAGTCGTGGTCCTCGGGGAACGACTTCACCGTGAACCCGAGCCGGCGCACCAGCTTCAGCATGTCGGGGTTGTTGGCGAGCACCAGCCCGTCCATCTCGGCCAGGCCCTTGTCGCGCGCCACGTCGATGATGCTTTCCATCAGCCGCGAGCCGATGCCCTTGCCGCTGAACTCGTCGGCCACCACCAGCGAGAACTCGCAGCTGGTCTGGTCGGGGTTGGTGATGTAGCGCGACACGCCCACGATGCGCTCGCTCTCCAGGATGGTGCCGTCGGGCGACACGCTGCGCTCCAGCATCACGGCCACCAGCGCCATCTCGCGGTCGTAGTCGATCAGCGTGAAGCGCGACAGCATCGACGGCGGCAGCTCGTGGAAGCGCGAGACGAAGCGAAACCACCGGCTCTCGGGCGACAGCCCCTGCACCAGCGCCTGCAGCATTTGCGCGTCGTTCGGATGCACCGGCCGCACGATGTACGTGCCGCCACCGGTGCCCGGCAAAGGCCACTCGCGCCGGTAGCGCGCGGGGTACGGCATGATGGCCAGGTGCGAATAGCCGTTGCCCGCGTGGCCCGAGCTGCCGGCGGCGCCCTGCGAGCTGCTCTCCACCACGATGCGCGCATCGACCGAGATCGCACCCGACTCGTCCACGATGATGGGGTTGATGTCCATCTCGCGCAGTTCGGGCAGCTCGCACACCATTTCCGACACGCGCAGCAGCACGTCTTCCAGCGCCTCCATGTCCACCGCGTTGGCGCCGCGCCATTCGCCCAGCGTCTCGGCCACGCGCGAGCGCTCGATGAGCCGGCGCGCCAGGAATTGGTTGAGCGGCGGCAGCTCCATGGCGCGGTCGTTCAGCAGCTCGATCATGGTGCCGCCCGCGCCGAACACGATGACCGGGCCGAAGGGCTCGTCGGTCACCATGCCCACGTAGATCTCGCGCCCGCGCCGCGCGCGCACCATCTTCTGCACCGTGATGCCGTTGATGCGCGCCTCGGGCGCCAGCCGCGCCACGCGCTCCATCATCTCGACGTAGGTGTCGCGCGCGCCGGTGCCGTTCAACACGTTGAGCGCCACGCCTTCCACGTCGGACTTGTGCGGGATGTCGGGCGAATCGATCTTCAGCGCCACCGGAAAACCCAGCTGCGTGGCGATCATCATGGCCTCGTTGGCGCTGCGCGCCAGCAGCGTGCGCGTGATGGGAATGTGGAACGACGACAGCAGCGTCTTCGACTCCATTTCCGTCAGCACCTTGCGCCGCTCGGCCAGCACGCTTTCGATCAGCAGGCGCGCGCCCTCGATGTCGGGCTTGGCCAATGCCGAGAGCGGCGGCGGCGTCTGCTGCAGCAGCTGCTGGTTCTGGTAGAAGGCCGCGATGTTGCCGAAGGCGCCCACGGCCGCCTCGGGCGTGCGAAAGCTCGGGATGGTGGCGTCGGCCAGCACGGCGCGCGCCTTGCCTACCGACGAATCGCCCATCCAGCAGGCCAGCAGCGGCTTGTTCATGGGGCGCGGAATGTCGGCCAGCGCCTTGGCGGTGGCCGCCGCGTCGGCGCCGGGCTTGGGCGAGAAGATGGCCAGCACGCCGTCGACCTGGCTGTCGGCCGAGGCGGCGTCGATGGCCGCGCGGTAGTGCGCGGGCAGGGCCTCTTCCGACAGGTCGATCAGGTCGGTGAGCGAGGCCAGTGGCGGCAGCGTGGGCAGCAGCAGCTTCTGCGACGGCGCGGAGAGCTTGCCCAGGTCGAGCCCGATCTCGTTGATCCAGTCGGCCGCCAGCACGCCGGGCCCGCCGCCGTTGGTGACCACGGCCAGCCGCTTGCCCACCGGCCGGTAGCGCGAGGCCAGGCACTTGGCGGCCGAGAACAGCTCGACGAAGGAGCGCACGCGCACCGCGCCCGCGCGGCGCAGGGCCGAGTCGAACACGTCGTCGCTGCCCACGATGGCGGCGCTGTGCGTCTGCGCGGCCTCGTTGCCCGCCGGCTTGCGCCCGGCCTTGAGCACCACCACCGGCTTGGCATGCGAGGCCGAACGCAGCGCGCTCATGAAGCGGCGCGCGTCGTCGATGCCTTCGAGGTACACGATGATGCTGTGCGTGGCCTGGTCGTTGGCCAGGAAGTCGAGCACCTGCGGAATGTCGACCGAGGTGTGCGGGCCGAGCGACACCACGCTCGAAAAGCCCACGCCGTTCTGGCGCGCCCAGTCGAGCATCGAGGCTGTGAGCGCACCCGACTGCGACACCAGCGCCAGCGGCCCGGCCTTGGCCAGCGGGCCGGCCACGCTGGCGTTCAGGTGCAGCAGCGGACGCTGGAAGCCCAGTGAATTCGGCCCGAGCAGGTGCACGCCTTCGCGCCTGGCGATCTTGCGCCACTGCGCGGCCTGGTCGGCACCGATGCCGCTGGAGATGACCACCGCCGCCGTGCAGCCGATGCGCCCCGCAATCTCCAGCGCCGCGGCCACGTCGCGCGGCGCCAGGGCAATCAGCGCGAGGTCGGCATGGGTCTGCGAGAGTTCTTCGAGCGTGCCCTTGGTGCGAACGTCCAGAAAGCGCAGCGTGCCGTCGAAGCGGTCGGCGCGAAAGGCTTCGCGCAGCGTGCGGCCTGCCGGCGGCTGGCCGCCCGGGTCGTCCGCGTGGCCGACGAAAGCCACCACGGAAGAGGGCGCGAAGAGCGGATTGAGGAAGTGCTTGTCCATCATCCCCCAAGTCTGCCCTGATCGCGGGCCGCTGTGCAGGGTGGCGCGCATCTTGTGGGGTCGGGTGCTGTCGCGTGTGTCATGACGGATTCAGCGCGCATGGCTATAGTGCAAGCTTCATGCAAAAACGTATCGGCGTGATCTTCGTCTCCCGGCGAAATTCATTGCGCAGCATCCTTGCCGAAGCGTGCCTCGCGCACCTGGACCCCAAGCGGTTCGCGGCCTCTTCCTGCGGTCAACCTGGACAGGTCGACCGCGAATTCCATCCCGCCGCCATCGGCGCCCTGATGAGCGCGAGCATTCCCGTGCCGACCCACGCGCCCCGCAGCTGGGACGACGTGGCGCGCTCGCCCGGCACGCCGGCCGAGTTCGTCATCACGCTCGACGCGGCCACCGAATCGCGCCAGCCGTCATGGCCCGGGCAGCCCGATGCGGCGCTGTGGGCCTACCCCGACGTGGCCGGCGGCGACGATGCCGAAAAGGTCGCGCACGACGCGATCCAGCTGCTGTTCTCGCTGCGGCGCCGGCTGGAACTGCTGGTGAGCCTGCCGCTGCAGGGCGTGGACCGCGCCGCGGTGCGCTCCGACGTGCGGGACCTCGGGTACCTGCGTTAGCCCGGATTCAGCAGGTTCAGCGGGCCGGCAGCGGCGCGCGCAGCCAGGCCTGTTCGGCCTCGCCCACGGGCAGCGTCAGGGCACGTTCAGGCACTTCCCACACGATGGTGCGCGGCGGGTTCTTCGCGAACGAATCACCCGCGAAATAGCTGCGCGCGGCGCCCCAGAAGTCGCCGCCGTCCAGCGCGAAATCGGCCACCGATGCGCTGCTCGCCAGTTGCAGGAAGGGCTGGAAATTACTGCGCCGCGAAAACGAGGTGCCGAGCAGCACGGTCGAAGGCAGGGCCGTGTTGCCGAACAGGTCGGTGCTCTCGCTGCGTGTTTCGACCACCGATTGCGTGTCGGTGTCGGGCGCGGGCTTGAGCGACGGTGGCAGGCCGTCGATGCCGGCCAGGCGCACGAGGTCGCCCCAGGCCACATGGTCCTTGCGCGAGACGACGACCGAAGGCACCGGCTCGCCGTCGAACGCATGCATGTCTTTGAGGCGGCGGGCAACGGCCTGCGCGGCGAGCCAGCTGCCGTGCTCGCTCCAGTGGGTGTCGGTGCGAAGGAAAGGCGAGGGCGCGGGCGTGGGTGAGGGCGAGGCCCCGGCCAGCACCGGCGCCAGGTCGAGCACGGAAACGCCGGCCGCTTCGAGCCTCGCGGCCCAGTCGCGCGCCCGCGGTTCGAGCGCCGGCGGGCGTTGCAGGTGGCCGAGGTGCGCGCTTTCGATGCGGCTCTTGTCCGGCACGACGACCACGAGCAGCGCGATGTGCCTTGCCGCGAGCCCGTGCGCGATCTGTTCGACCGCCGCGGCGCGTGCCGCCGCATGCGCGTTGCGCTCCGCAGGCACGCGAAGCTCTTCGTCGAGAAAGAGCCAGTTGCCGTCGCCGCGTTTCACCTCCGGCCCCAGGTCGCGCAGCGCCAGCCAGCTGGCCTCGCGCTGCCAGCGTGCCAGGGCCTCGGTGACTGGCGTGGTGACAAGCGATTTCGTCAACTCGCGCCGTGCTTGCGCGTCGTGCAGCAGCGAGGCGTCCGCACGGTGCAGCACTTCGCCCATGTTCGCGAACGTCGCGACGAAGGCGCTGCCGATGGCGGCCAGCAACACGGCCGTGGTGACCCAGCGCAGGCGTGCTCGAAGGCGGCGGGTGGCGCGCGGCATCGTCAGAACTGGAAGTAGAGGAACGGCACCGTGCCGCGGCTCGCCACCAGCGCCATTGCCAGCACGAAGCCGGCAATGGGCAGCAGGCTGGCCGCCAGGGCGAATGCGGCACCGGCATGCCGCCGGCGGGCCACCACGGCCGGCGCGATCACCCAGGCAATGCCCAGCGCATACGCCAGCAGCACCGGCACGCGCAGCATGTTCGACAGCGCCGCGCCCAGGCCCAGCCCTTGAAGGCCGAACTGCCCGCCCAGCATGCGGCCCGCCGTCGCGAGGTCGGGCGAGCGGAACAGCGTCCAGCCGAGCATCACGAACAGCAGCGTGGCGGCGTGGGCGACCGGCGAAGGCAGCGAAGGCAAATAAGGGCCGCGCTGGCGCCACAGGTGCACCACGCTCAGCGCCGCGCCGTGCGCCAGCCCCCAGTACAGGAAGTTCCAGCTGTCCGCGCCGTGCCAGAGCCCGCCGATGCCCATGGTCAGCATCAGGTTCGTCACCGTGCGGCCGTTGCCTTGCCGGCTGCCGCCCAGCGGCACATAGAGGTAGTCACGCAGCCACGACGACAGCGAGATGTGCCAGCGCCGCCAGAACTCCGCCACGTTGCGCGCCAGGTAGGGCGCATTGAAGTTCTCGGGAAAGCGAAAGCCCAGCATCGCGCCGATGCCGATCGCCATCGCGCTGTAGCCCGCGAAGTCGAAGAACAGCTGCAGCGTGTAGGCCAGGCAACCGAGCCACGCGTCGATGAAGCTCGGCTCGGCCGAGGCAAACACCTGGTCGACCACCGGAGCGAGCGTGTCGGCCACCAGCACCTTCATGGCCATGCCGATCATGAAGCGCCGCGCGCCCCGCGCAAAGCCCGACCACCGCATCGACCGGTGCGCCAGGCGCTGGCGGATCCAGTCGTAGCGAATGATCGGCCCCGCCACCAGGTGGCCGAACATCGCGAGGTAGGTCGCGAAGTCGATCGGGCGGCGCTCCGCCGGAAACCGGCCGCGGTAGATGTCGACGAAATACGAGATCGCCTGCAGCACCGTGAACGACAGGCCGATGGGCAAGGCGATGCGCTGCCACGCGAGCGGCATCGCGCCCGCATGCACGATGGCCGCGCTGAAGGTTTCGACCACGATGTTGGCGTACTTGAACCACGCGAGCACGCCGAGGTTCAGCGCAATCAGCGCCACCAGCACGGCCTTGCGCCGCTGCTGCGCACGCTCCACCAGCAGCCCGCCGACCCAGGCCAGCGCCGTGAGCGCAATGAACAGCAGCAGGAACAGCGGGCTCCACCAGCCGTAGAACAGCCAGCTCGACAGCAGCAGCAGCGTGTTCTTCGCGCGCGCGGGCGTCAGCGCGTACAGCAGCAGGAACGCCGGCAGAAAGACCGCGAGGAATTCGAGCGAGGCGAAGACCACGGGCCGTCAGCGTGCGACGCGGTCCTGCAGGCCGATGAGCCGGCTGGCGTTCTTGCCGGCGGGTACGAGGAAGACGCTGTAGCGCTGGCCGGCCTGCAGCGAACCGAGGTCCACCGTGGCGTCGACCGGCTGGCCGTTGCACGAGGCCTGCACCACCAGCTTCACCGGGTTGACGGCGCGGCGCGCGCTGGCCGATGCGGCCTGGTGGTCGAAGATGGGCACGTTGGCCGGGCTGGACGCGAGCGCCGCGGCGGTGCAGCGAGGGTCGGCGTTGTAGAACGCGAGCGAGGCGCGCACCGGGTCGAAGGTGGCGGGCGCCTCGGTGAAGCTGGTGCCGGCGAGCTTGCCGCTTTCGTCGGTCCACGCCACCGTGGAAGCCGAGCCGCCGGCCTTCACGCGCAGCGAAATCGCCAGCTTCTGGTTGGCGAGCTGCCACTGGCCGGTGACGGGCGCGTCGGAGCGCGCGGCCTGGTAGTCGGTGACCGGTGCGGTGGGCGGCACCGTGAGGCTGGCGCTGCCGCCAGCGCTTTGGACGACCAGCGGCTGCGCACCGGCATTGACGAAACGCACCAGCGCCAGGTCTTGCGCGGGGCCCGTGTCGTACAGGCGGGGCGCCGCGCCGGTGGAAGAGAAGGGCCCGAGCGCGCACAGCGCCGCCAGCAGGGGCAGGCGGCTCGCACAGCTGGCGCGGTTCGCGCGGTTCACGCGATTCACGCGGCTCACGCGGTTCATTGGCGTGCGGCGCCGGCCGGGCCGGCCGCGCCCGCGCGGGGCAGGGGCAGCCGCATCACTGCCTTGGCAATGCCGTCGCCCCAGGCGCGGTAGCCGTTCGAGCTGAAATGCTGCCCGTCGATGGTCGGCCACTGGCCGCGCCGGGACATCTCCAGCGAATCTATATAGGTGCAGGGCTCCACGTTGGTGGCCAGGAAGCGGCTCACGAGCTCGACGCGCGCATAGGTCTTGCCGTACTTGCCGCCTTCCTGTCCCCAGGCCGGGCCGACCCAGGCGCAGCGCGTGCCGGTCGCCGCAATGGCGCCGGTGAGCGCGCCCACCTGCTGCCACACCCAGTTCATCGGGAAATCGGGCTGCTTGTAGGCGGCCATGGTGTCGCCGAGCACCACCAGCACGAGGTCGGGGCGCTCCGCCTGGATGAGCTGGGCCACGGCCGTGGTCTTGCCGGTGCTGCTCTCCACCGTGGGGCGGGTGCCGACGCGTTCGGCGCCGCCGCAGCTGCCGACCTTCGACACCGTCCAGTCGTACGGCAGCACGCCGCACACGCCGATCGAGTGCACCTGCGCGCCCTGGCGCGTCAGGTCGTCGTGCAACGACGAGATCAGGTAATTGGACTGTGCGAGGTGGCTGTCCCCGATGACGAGGATGGAAAGACCGGCCATGGCCGCTGCGAGTGACACCGATATCCCTTTGGTTTGCGAGGCCGGGGAAATGTACCAGCCTCAGCGCTGCACCGCAGCCACGGCCGTGGCCGCGGCCACAGCCACCACCACCGCATCGATCGCCACGCGCAGCCGCGGCAGCATCAACGGCGCGGTGAGCCACAGCGCATGGATCGGCATGTCCGCGGCGACCCGGCCCGCCAGCAGCACCCGCAGGCGGCCCGCGGCCAGGTCGTCGGCCACCAGCCAGCGCGGCAGCAGCCCGAGCCCGCGGCCCGCGCGCACCGACGCCAGGGTGAGCAGGGTGCTGTCGGTGCCGATGCGCGAAGCCGGCGCCAGGTGCATCACGCGCCCGTCTTCGTCCGTCAAGGGCCAGGGCACCGGCTGGCCGCGGTGCGTGGTCGCGATCAGCGCGTGGGCGGCCAGGTCTTGCGGGCCGAGCGGCTCGCCATGCCGCTCGATGTATGCCGGCGCGCCGCACAGCACCACCTCCTGCGTGCCGAGGCGGCGCGCCGTGAGGCCCGACACGTCGGGCAGCTCGCCGATGCGCACCGCCAGGTCGATGCCGCGCGCCAGCAGGTCGACGCGCTCGGTGTCCAGCGAGATGTCGATGCCCAGTGCCGGATGGCTGTCGCACAGCGCGTGCAGCGCCGGTGCGATGACCTCGGTGCCGAACAGCGGCGGCAGGCTCACGCGCAGCGTGCCGCTGGGCGTGGCAGCGGCCTGCGCCAGCGAGGCCTCGACACGGGCGATGTCGCCCATCGCGCGGCGGCAGGCGTCTGCGTAGATGCGGCCTTCGGGCGTGAGCGACAGGCTGCGCGTGGTGCGGTCGAACAGCCGCACCTTCAGCCGCGCCTCGAGCCGCGCCACCGTCTTGGCGATGGCCGAGGCCGACAGCGCCACCGCGCCGGCCGCCTTCGCGAAGCTGCCCGCCTCGCAGACGGCCAGGAAGACGCGGATGGGGCCGTTCGGCTCGAGATGGGACATGCGGGAAAGAGGAGAGGCGGGGAGGCGCGATTGCGGAACCCGGCGCGCGGGTGTCCGGAAATCTTATCGTTTTACCTGTGCGCCACGCGTTCCTAGCATCGAAGCCTTCATCCATAACACACACAGAAGGCACCTCGTGGGCACCACCGTCGGCAACAGAAGCTACGCCATCATCGGCGGCACATCGGGCATGGGATTCGCACTTGCGCAGCAACTGGTCGCGCGCGGCGACCGCGTGCTGCTTGGCGGGCGGTCGCGCGAGAAGGCCGACGCGGCCGTGCAAAAGCTCGGCCCGCTCGGCCCGCTCGCCACGGCGCGCACGGTGGACGCCAGGGAGCGCGCCTCCATCGCCGCGTTCTTCGAGGGTGCCGGCCCGCTCGCCGGTCTCTTCACACCGGGCTCGGTCAATCACTCGGTGTCGTTCCGCGAAGACACGCAGGCGCAGGCCGAGGCCGTGTTCCAGGCCAAGTTCTGGGGCCAGTACTGGGCGGTGCATGCCGCGTTGCCGCACCTGGCGCCCGATGCGGCGGTGGTGCTGATGTCTGGCGCGGCCTCGGTGAGGCCCATCGGCGCGCCGGCCTATGCGGCCTGCAACGCCGCCGTCGAAGGCCTGGCCCGCGCGCTGGCGCTGGAGCTCGCCCCCATTCGCGTGAACTGCGTGTCGCCCGGCACCATCGACAGCGAGCTGTGGCGCCACAAGCCCGCCGAGGTGTACGACGCGGTGGGCAAGACCTGGGAGAAGCTCACGCTCAACCGCCGCCTGGGTACCGTGCACGAGGCCGCGGGCGCGGCGCTGTTCCTGCTGGACAACGCCAACATGAACGGCTCGACGATCTATGTCGACGGCGGCTACACGCTGCGCTGACACCGGAAGAACGCATCGACGAAAAACGGATAAGCAAACGCGAAATCCGGCGTTCCGCGCGCGCGGTGTTGCGGGCCCAATCACGGGTTCCCTTGCTTCCCGCGCCGCACCTTGTCCGCCCCTATCTCCCCCAAGCGCCTCGGCTTCTTCAGCCGCCTGCTCGACGACACCACCGCCGGCGAACGCTACCGCCTCGTGGCCGAGCAGATCGCCCATGCCGAAGCACACGGCTTCGATTCCGCGTGGGTCGCGCAGCATCATTTCCATGAACACGAGGGCGGCCTGCCGTCGCCCTTCGTCTTCCTGGCCTACGTGGCCTCGCGCACGCGGCGCATCCGCCTGGGCACGGGCATCGTCACCTTGCCGCTGGAGAACGCGGTGCGCGCGGCCGAAGACGCCGCCGTGCTCGACCTGCTCTCGGGCGGCCGGCTCGAGGTGGGCGTGGGCACGGGCGGCACGCCCGAATCGTTCGCGGCCTTCGGGCTCGACGGCAACGACCGCCCGGCACTGTTCGCGCGGCAGCTCGACGCGGTGCGCGCCGCATGGGCCGGCCAGCCGCTGGCCGGCGGCGACACGCTGTACCCGGCGGCTTCGCAGTTGCTCGGCCGCATCTGGCAAGCCACGTTCTCGGTGAGCGGCGGTACGCGGGCAGGGCAGGCGGGCGACGGGCTGATGCTGTCGCGCACGCAGCCGCGCCCCGTCGATGCGCTCGGCGCCACGCTCGCGGACATCCAGAACCCGATCGTCGATGCCTACCTGGCCGCGTTGCCGCCCGGCCGCGCGCCGCGCATCGTGGGCTCGCGCAGCGTGTTCGTGGCCGACACCCGCCAGGAGGCACTGCGCCTGGCGGACATCGGCCTGCGCCGCTCGGCCGCGCGCTTCGCCGCATCGGGGCAGGCCGGCCTCGCCGACCGCGCGGGGCCGCACGCCTCGCTCGAACAGCTCATTGCCGCGTACGACGTGCACGTCGGCGCGCCCGACGACGTCATTGCCTCGCTGCGCGCCGACAGCACGCTCGCGCGCGTGACCGACCTGGTGTGCCAGGTGCACTCGGTCGACCCGCCGCACGAGGCGATCCTGCGCTCCATCGAACTGACTGCCACCGTCGTTGCGCCGGCCCTGGGCTGGGTGCGCGACGCGGCGGCCGACCTTTCACCTCCACCACTTCTCAAGGCCGCATGAACGCCGTTGCTTCTTCTCCTGTTCCGGACATGATCGACCAGCTGGTCGGCATCGCGCCCGGCGATTCCCTCGACGCCATTCGCGCCCAGCGCGGGCAGGCACGCACGAATGCGCAGCACAGCTACCTGTCGCTCTTCGCGCCCGCGCCACCGGTGTTCGGACATTTCGAGATCGCCGACCGGTTCGCCCTGGCCGTGTTCGTCGCCGGGCTGCACGGCCAGGCCGACGTGGCGCACTTCTATGCAGAGCGCCATGCAGAGCGGCTGGCCGGGCAGGGCGCACGCGCCAGCGTGGCCGATGCCATTGCGGCCGAGGTGAAGCGCGGCATCACGCAAGGCCCGTACGGGCGCTATCCGTCGGGCCCGCTGAGCGCCGAGGACACCGCGGGCCCTTCGTATGCGGTGGGCGACGCGCAACGCGAAGCGTTGGGAGGCCGGCTTGCCGCCGCCCTGGCGCATGCGCACCTGCTCGTG
This sequence comes from Variovorax sp. OK212, assembly GCF_900112425.1. Taxonomy (GTDB): domain Bacteria; phylum Pseudomonadota; class Gammaproteobacteria; order Burkholderiales; family Burkholderiaceae_C; genus Variovorax. The sequence goes on from NZ_FOLP01000003.1 coordinate 416,705, forward strand.
TTTCACCCGCGCGATGCGAGCCCGGCCGCGCTGCAGGCGCTGCTGGCCGCGGGCTGGACGAGCACCGAAGTCGTGACGCTGTCGCAGCTCGTGTCTTTCCTGGCCTTCCAGATCCGTGTCGTCACCGGCCTGAAGGCACTGGCGCAACGCCCCGCAACCTCCATCGCCTGAACGCCATGACGACCGAATCGACCCTGACGCACCCCGACAACGCGCACCCGAACGCCTTCACGCAAGCCCAGCTCGAATGGCTGCCCTGGCTGGCGCCGCTGCCCGAGGCCGAACTGACCGAACGCCATCTCGCCGGGCTGGTGGACGCATCGCGTGCCAAGTCGCCGTACTTCCGCCTGCTGGCGCGCGACCCCGACATCCTGCGCACACGCACGCTCACCGACAAGGACATCTTCTACAACCCCGAGGCCGGCCTGCCGCGCGCCGAGCGCGAACTGTCGGCCGCGGCGGCTTCGCGTTTCAACGGTTGCATCTATTGCGCGTCGGTGCATGCGCGTTTCGCCTCGCACTTCTCTCACCGCACGCAAGACGTGCAGCGCCTGCTCGACGAGGGCGTGAGCGCCGACCTGGGCGAGCGCTGGAACGCCATCGTTGCCGCGTCGGTCGCGCTGTCGGCCACGCCGCCGGCCTTCGGCGTGTCGCACATCGACAGCCTGCGCGCGCAGGGACTCGACGACCTCGCCATTGCGGACGTGATCCACGGCGCGGCCTTCTTCAACTGGGCCAACCGCTTGATGCTGTCGCTGGGCGAGCCGCAGGCCGGCGCCGTTGGCCAGTAACGGGCTGGCGGTGCGACCTGCGGTAGCGCATGCCGATACCGCCCGTCTTCGGCCACCGGCATGCCGCGGAAATGAAGGATGCTCGGGCGTCTCCCGAGAATTCCGACACTCCCGACGTTCCCGACATTCCCGAAAAATCCACACAGGCCAACCCCATGAACGTGGTCCTCGTACACGGCATCTTCAACAACGGCTCGGTCTTCAAGCGCATGGTGCGGGCGCTCGAAGCGGCCGGACATCGATGCTGGACGCCGTCGCTGCGGCCGGCCGACGGCCGCACCGGCATCCATGACCTGGCCTGCAAGCTGAAGGCGTACATCGACGCGCATCTGGCGCCCGACGTACCGGTGGCGATCGTCGGCTTCAGCATGGGCTGCATCGTTGCGCGCCAGTACATCCAGGTGCTGGGCGGCATGGCGCGCACGGCCGCGCTCTTCGCCATTGCCGGGCCGCACGACGGCACCGTGCTGGCCTACGCCTACCCCGGCCAGGGCGCGCGGGACATGCGGCCGGGGAGCTCGTTGCTCGAGAACCTGAAGCGCACAGAAGACCGTCTGGACGGCCTGGAGCTCTTCGTGTACTGGACTTCGCTGGACGTCACCATCGTGCCGGCCGCAAGCAGCAACTGGCGGCTCGGGGCCGGCAGCCTCGATGCGCGCGCGTGGCTGCATCGGCTCATGCCGGGCAATGCGAAGGTCTGCGCCGACATCACGCGGCGCGTGTGCGCGCTGTGACTTCGCGTCGCTGCCGCAGCGGCGTGGGGCTCACTCCAGCGTGAACCCGATCTTCAGCGACACCTGCCAGTGCGCGATCTTGCCGTCGACCACGTGCCCGCGCGTTTCGGTCACCGTGAACCACTGGATGTTGCGCACCGTCTCGTGCGCCTTGGCGATGGCGGTCTGCACGGCGTCCTCGATGCTGGTGGGGGAGGAGCCCGTCAGCTCCAGCGATTTGTAGACGTGGTTGGACATGGGGTGGGTCTCCTTGGCATGGATGGACGAAAGGGGCCGGGGCCCCGGAAAACATCGTAGTCCTGTTGGCTCAATGCACGAAGCCGCCTTTGACGAAACGCACGGGTTCGGCGTCCATGCGGGCGATGAGCGCGCCCAGGCCGTCCGCCGGCAGGGCGCGGGCATCGGCCCGGGCGGGCGGGTCGGTGCGGCACAGCAGGTCGTCGTCGCTCCACGCACCCTTGCCGGGCTCGCCGCGCGCGCGCAGCCAGCCGTCGCGGTCGACGATCAGCTGCGTGCCCGCGAGCCGGTCGGTCGCGGCGATGAGCGAGAACGCAGACCAGGCCGCGGCGGAGCCGGCCACGCAGTCGCCCGCGGCCGGTGCGGTTGCCGCCTGCAGGAACACGGTGACCATGCGCGGGTCTTCGAGCGGGCGCTCGCCGCCGGCCGCGACGATGCGCAGGCGCTGCCCGCGCCAGCTGCTCAGCAGGCGCGGCGGCCGGCCCTTGCATTGCACCGTCACGTCGGGCGGCGCGATGGGCTGGGTCCACAGGCCGGCCGCGCGCAGACTTTCGCCGGCGCCTTGGGCCTTCATGAAATCGATCAGCGCCCAGGCGTCTTCGTCGCGCAGCGCGGCGCCGAAGCCCGGCATGGTGGGCGCGCCGCGCCGGTCGCGCATGCCGTTCAGCACGTGCCAGAGCACGTCGCCATCGGCGCGCCGCCACAGCAGCGGCCCCGAGAGATTGGGCGGCCACACGGGTTGCGACGCGGCCAGCGGGCCCTGGCCGCGCCCGTCGGTGCCGTGGCAGGCCACGCACTGTGCGGCGTAGAGCACGCGCCCGCGCTCGATGCTGTCGGCGGTGAAGCCCGTGGGCGACTTCTGGAAGCTCGTGGGGTACGCGGGCACCAGCACCACGTGGGCCTCGGGCCAGGGCGCGGCCACGGCCAGCAAGGTGGCCAGCCCCACCAGCCCCACCAGCCCGATGCGGCCGCGGCGCCACGCCAGCGCAAGCAGCAACACCAGCACCGCCGCCGCGACCAGCAGCACCGTGAGCCCGAGCCGGCGCGCCTGGCCGAGGTCGATCAGCAGGTTCTCGCCCGACAGGCGCTGCGCCCACGGCCAGGCGGGCTGGCCATGCGCGTGCGCAACCAGCCTCAGCGCGTCGAGCAGGCGAAGCAGTTGCAGCTGGGCGCCTTGCAGCAGGCCGATCAGCAGGTTGAGCCAATCGGCCTCGGGGGCGCCGTTCATGGCGTCCGCGCCGTCCGCGCCGTGCGCTGCGCCATCGTCACCACGTGGCGTCGAGTCCCAGGTGCTTCAACGCTTCATGCCGCAGCGCGGCCAGCCGCGCGTCGCCGCGGTGGCGCGGGTAGGGCAGGTCGACCACGATCTCCGCCGCAATGCGCGCCGGCCGGTCGCTCAGCACGATCACGCGGTTGGCGAGGAACAGCGCTTCTTCCACGTCGTGCGTGACCAGCAGCGCCGAGAAGCCCGCGCGCTGCCACAGGTTGACCAGCTCGCTCTGCATGGCGATGCGCGTGAGCGAGTCGAGCTTGCCCAGCGGTTCGTCGAGCACCAGCAGCTGCGGGTCGTTCACCAGCGCGCGCGCCAGCGCCACGCGCTGCGCCATGCCGCCCGAGAGGTGATGCGGAAAAGCCTTGGCGAAGTCGCTCAGGCCCACGAGCTTGAGCGCCTCGTCGACGCGGGCACGTTGTTCCTTGAGCACGCCGCGCGCCTGCAGGCCCAGCGCCACGTTGTCCCACACGCTGCGCCAGGGGTAGAGCGTCGGGTCCTGGAAGACGACGATGCGCGACGGGTCGGGCCGCGTGATGGGCTCGCCGTTCTGCGTGATCGTGCCGGTGGTGGCGGGCTCCAGCCCGGCCACCAGGCGCAGCAGCGTCGACTTGCCGCAGCCGCTGGGCCCCAGCAGCGCGACGAACTCGCCGGGGCGCACCTGCAGGTCGATGCCGTCGAGCACCTGCAGCACGCCGCCGGACACCTCGAACCAGTGGCTGACACCCTTGATGTCGATCTGCGCGCCGCGCGTGACCTCGGGTGCAGGCGAAGAAGAATGCACGGCGTTCACCATTTCACGGTTCCCTTCTGCCACGACAGCACGCGGTCGCGCACCTTGAACAGCAGCGTGATGAGGCCCGAGCACAGCGCCGCCATGACGAACAGCGCCGCGTACATGTTGGCGTAGGCGGCCCAGCCCTGCGCCCACTGCAGGTACCAGCCCAGCCCGGCCTTCACGCCCATCATCTCGGCCGTGATCAGCACCGAGAACGACGCACCCAGGCCCATGAACAGGCCGACGAACACCTGCGGCAAGGCCGCCGGAATCGCCACGCGCAGCACCAGGAAGCGCTCCGACGCCCCCAGCGTGCGCGCCACGTCGTAGTAGCTCTTGTGGACCGAGGCCACGCCCGACCACGTCAGCACCGCCACCGGAAAGAAGGTGGCCAGCCCCACGAGGAACACCGCCGCCACGTAGCTCGAAGGCGCGAAGAAGAAGGCCAGCGGCAGCAGCGCCGACGCGGGCACCGGCCCGAGAAAGCGCAGCAGCGGATGCACCCAGTACCCCGCGATGCGCGACCAGCCGATCGACACGCCCGTGAAGAAACCCACCAGCGCGCCCAGCACGAAGCCGTTGGCCAGCAGCCGCAGCGAGTACGCGGTCGACAGGCCCAGGCGCCGCCAGTCTTCGTGAAGCACGTCGATCAGGCTTTGCGGCGGCGCGAAGAAGGGCGAGGGCAGCACGCCGAGCTTGGCGGTCGCGACTTCCCACACCGCGAACACGGCGGCCAGCGCCACCAGCCATTGCCCGGCGGGCCGCAGCGTGTGCGACACCTTGCCGGCGCGCGCGCCGAGCAGCGCAACGGCCAGCAGCAGGGCGGCGACCACCAGCGTGGCAATGCCGAATTCTTCGGTGAAGGCCCAGTCGCTGAAGCCGACCGCCTTGTTCGGCCACAGCAGCGTGAGCAGGCCCAGCGCCAGCCACGCGGCGGACGCGAGCAGGCCCGTGGGCCAGATGCCCGTGACGCCGGAGGGCGCTGCGGGCCGCAGCGTGACGGTCCCGGAGACCTTCGCAGGCGCACGCGGCCGGGGCGCGGGCGCTTCGTTATGGCGCCCCAAGGGCGCGTCACCGTGGCGCCCCAGGGGCGCGTCGAGCACTTGTTCTGCGGTCGTCATGCCAGCACGTCCAGCGACACGTGGTTGGCGAAGCGGGCCACGTCGGTGCTCTTCTTCAGGATGCCCGCGTTGCGGAAGTCGGTGGCGAAGGCCTCGACCTCGTTGCGCAGCGCCTTGCCAGCCGGGTGGTGCTTGTAGGTGAGCTCGGCCAGCAGCTTCTGCAGGTCGTCGAGCGGCACCTTGGGCGCGTACTTCGAATAGATCTTCGCGGCCTCGTTCGGGTTTTCCGACACGTAGTCCGACGCCTGCGCCAGCGCGCGCACCACGGCGGCGGCGCGCGGCTTGTCGTTGCGCGCCAGTTCGCCGCGCGCGCCGACGATGCAGCACAGCCGCTCGGCGTACTCGCCCTTGGCGCTGTTGGCCAGCTCGGTGAACACGCCCGGGTTGCGCTTCTCGATGAGGAACACGTTCGGGTCGCCGTCGGCAATGGCGTGGACCTCGCCCTTCTTCACGGCCACGTCGAGCAGGTCGGCGGGGTACACGCGCCAGTCGACGTCCTTGTCGATGTCGATGCCGCGCTTCGCAAGGTGAATGGCATAGAACTGCCGGGCCGGGCTGTTCAGGTCGGCCACGCCGATGGTCTTGCCCTTGAGGCTGGCCACGTCGGTGGTCACGCCCGCGGCCTTGGCGCCGATCAGGCGCAGGCAGCCGCCGTGCACGCTGCCCACCACCTTCACGTCGAAACCCGCCTCCAGCGGCTTCACCCAGCGGTGGATGAGCCCCACGCCCACGTCGGCCTTGCCGGTGGCCAGCGCCTCCAGCAACTGGTCGGACGAGCCGGCCCAGTTCAGCAGCTCCACGTCGAGCCCGTTCTTCTCGAAGAAGCCGCGCTCCAGCGCCACCGGCACGGGCGCCAGGCAGAAGCCCGCCTGGCTCCAGGCGAAGGTGAGCTTGCGCGGCTGCGACCAGGCCGACGCGCCCAGCAGCGCGGCCGAGCCGACCACCGCGGCGGCGGCGCCGGCCTGCAGCACGCTGCGGCGCGAGGGTGGCAAGTGATCGAAGGGAACGGTCATCGGGGCTTCTCCACCGGAATATTGGAAGCACCGAGTGTTGGCGCGCGCTGCACGCGCGGCCAACGAATGAATGCGGCTATGGATATGCGCGCAGCTACTTTCTTGCCGCGCCGAAGCTCTCCACCAGGAACCCGACGATGGCCTGCACGCGCGCCGTGCGACCCTTGCGGTTGGGCACCAGCAGCGTGACCGGGGCGCTGTCGAACTGCCAGTCGGCCAGCACCCGCACCAGCGTGCCGCGCGCCACGGCCTCGGCCGCGTCCCACTCGGAGCGCAGCACCAGCCCCATGCCCTGCTCGGCCCACTGGCGCGCCACGGCGCCGTCGTTGGTCACGTAGGCGGGCGAGATGCGCAGGGTTTCGCGGGCGGCGGCGCGCTTGCCGGCACCGGCCTTCGCGGGGCGCAGGTGCCACAGCGTCACGTCTTCGTCGTTCTCGCGGATGCAGATGCAGTCGTGCGCCATCACGTCGCGCGGCACGCGGGGCGTGCCGCGCTGCCGCAGGTAGTCGGGGCTGGCGCACAGCCAGCGCTCGTTGGCGCTCAGCGTGCGCGCCACCCACGAAGAGTCGCGCACCGCGCCGATGTGGATCACCGCGTCGGCGTCGTGCCGGTCGGGCCAGGGCGTTTCGCGCAGGTCGAGCTGCATGTGCAGGCCCGGGTGCAGCCGCGCGAAGCGCACCAGCATCGGCGCGATGTATTGCCTCCCGTAGCCGAACGGCGCCGCGATGCGCAGCGTGCCCGTGAGCCGCTGGTCGTCGCGCTGCATCGATTCGCGCAGGCCTTCGATCTGGCCGAGCAGCGCGGCGGCCTCGCGCGCGAAGCGTTCGCCCTCGGGCGTGAGGCTCAGGCGCCGCGCGGTGCGGGTGGCCAGCGAGAGGCCCAGCGCGGCCTCCAGCTTGCGCAGGCGCATCGACAGCGCGGGCGGCGTCACGTCCAGCGCGCGGGCCGCGGCGCTCAGCGAGGGCTCGCGCAGAAGGGCGGCGGCGAGCTGCATGTCTTCGATCTGGATCATTAACTTGCGCTTAACGATTGATGAGCGCGCATTGAAGCACAAACAGGGTCTGCGAACGTAGAGTCCACGGCCATGCACACACCCACCGCCATGCCCCACTTGCCGAGCCAACCGCCGAGCCAGATGCCGAGCGGCCCGCCGAGCTACCCGCGCGCCGTGCTGTTCGACCTGCTCACCGCGCTGCTCGATTCCTGGACCGTCTGGAACGCCGCCGCCGGCTCCGAGGACAAGGGCCGCACCTGGCGCGCCGAGTACCTGCGGCTCACCTACGGCTGCGGCGCGTACGTGCCCTACGAGCAACTGGTGAAAGACGCCGCGCGCAACACCGGCATGGCCGCATCGGCCCCAGACGCGCTCGACGCGCAGTGGGACACGCTGCCCGTGTGGGACGGCGCGCGCGAGCTGCTGCTGGCGCTCAAGCCGCACTGCAGGCTGGCCGTGGTCACCAACTGTTCGGCCCGGCTCGGTCACCGCGCGGCGGCGCGGCTGGGCATCGACTGGGACGTGGTCGTCACCTCGGAAGAGGCCGGCTTCTACAAGCCCGACCCGCGCCCGTACCAGCTGGCGCTCCAGCGCCTGGGCGTGCAGGCGCAAGACGCCGCCTTCGTGGCCGGCTCGGGCTACGACATGTTCGGCACGTCGGCAGTGGGCCTGCGCACCTATTGGCACAACCGCGTGGGCCTGTCGTTGCCGCAGGGCGCGCCGTCGCCCGAGCTGCAAGGTGCCACGCTCGCGCCGGCGCTGCAGTGGCTGCAGGCCTTCGGGAGCAAGGCATGAAGCGGGCCGTGCTTTTGCGCGGCGTGTTCGCACTGGCGGCGGCATTCGCGCTGCATGCGCCGGCCATGTCGCAAACGGCGAACGCCTTTCCGCAACGCCCCGTGACGCTGATCGTGCCGTTCCCGCCCGGCGGCCCCAGCGACGCGCTGGCGCGCGGCTTCGCGCTGCACATGGGCAAAAAGCTGGGCCAGAGCGTGATCATCGAGAACGTGGCGGGGGCGGGCGGCACCATCGGCCTCACCAAGGTCGCGAAGGCCGCGCCCGACGGCTACACGCTCGGCTTCGGCACCATCGGCACGCACGTGGCCAACGTGGCGCTGTACAAGAAGCTGCCCTACGACCCCGAGAAAGACTTCCTGCCCGTGGGCCTCGCGGGGTCCGCGCCCATGCTGCTGCTGGCGCGCGCCGACCTGCCGGCCAGCAACCTCAAGGAGTTCGTCGCATGGCTGGGCACGAACAAGGCCAAGGCCAAGGCCTCCTTCGGCAGCGCGGGCGTGGGGTCGATCTCGCACTACGGCTGCGTGCTGCTGCTGTCGGCGCTGAAGCAGAACGTGGCGCACATTCCCTACAAGGGCGTGGCGCCGGCCATGAACGACCTGATGGGCGGGCAGACCGACTTCATGTGCGACCAGACCACCACCGCGCTGCCGCAGGTGGCGGGCGGCAAGATCAAGGCGCTGGCCGTGCTGTCTTCCACGCGGCTGCCGCAGCTGCCGAACACAGGCACGGCCGCCGAGGCGGGCCTGGCGCTCGACGTGCGCGCCTGGAACGCCATCTTCGCGCCGCGCGGCACGCCCGAGCCCGCCATGGCGCGCCTGCGCGCCGCGCTGGCCGACGCCGCGGCCGACCCCGAATTCCGCAGGCAGATGCAGGCCGTGGGCGTCGACCTGCCCGCCGCCGATGCGCTGCAGCCCGCGGCCGTGTCCGCACTCATCGCCCGCGGCTTGCGCGACGATGTGCCCGCGCTCAAGGCCAAGGGCGAGTACCTCGATTGAACGACCACGACATGAACAACCAAAACCTGGACGCTCTCCATACCCTTGACACCCCGGCGGCCCTGATCGACCGCTCGCGCATGCAGCACAACATCGCGCGCATGCAGCAGCACATGAACGCATTGGGCGTGCGCTTTCGCCCGCATGTGAAGACCACCAAGTGCATCGACGTCGCCAGGGCGCAGCGCGACGCCGGCGCGCAAGGCATCACCGTGTCCACGCTGAAGGAGGCCGAGCAGTTCTTCGCGCAGGGCTTCACCGACATCCTGTACGCCGTCGGCATGGCGCCGCACCGGCTGCAGCACGCGCTGGAACTGCGCCGGCGCGGCTGTGCGCTGGGCATCATCACCGACGGTGTCGAGTCGGCGCGCGCCATCGCGGCGTTCGGCAAGGCCAACGGCGAGGCGTTCGACGTGCTGATCGAGGTCGACACCGACGGCCACCGCTCCGGCATTCGCCCGGAGGAGGGCGCGCTGCTCGACGTGGCGCGCGTGCTGCATGAAGGCGGCATGCACCTGCGCGGCGTGATGACGCACGCGGGCTCCAGCTACGAGCTCGACACGCCCGAAGCCCTGCGCGCCATGGCCGAGCAGGAACGGTCGGGTTGCGTGCTGGCCGCGCAGCGCTTGCGCGACGCGGGCTTGCCGTGCGAGGTGGTCAGCGTGGGCTCCACGCCCACCGCGCTGATGGCCGAGGCACTCGACGGCGTGACCGAGGTGCGCGCCGGCGTGTACGTGTTCTTCGACCTGGTGATACGCAACGTGGGGGTGTGCACCGAGGGCGACATTGCCCTGAGCGTGCTCACCACCGTGATCGGCCACCAGGCCGAGAAGGGCTGGGCCATCGTCGATGCGGGCTGGATGGCGATGAGCCGCGACCGCGGCACCCAGAAGCAGAAGCGCGACTTCGGCTACGGGCAGGTCTGCACGGTGGACGGCACCGTGCTCGACGGCTATGTGCTGAGCGGCGCGAACCAGGAGCACGGCATCGTGTCGCGCGAGGGCCAGGATGAGGATGAGGGTGAGGGCAGGGGCGAGGACGACACCGGCATTGCGGCGCGCTTCCCGATCGGCACGCGCCTGCGCATCCTGCCGAACCATGCGTGTGCCACGGGCGCGCAATTTCCGGAGTACCACGCCGTGTCCGAAGCGGGCGAGGTGCAGACCTGGGCCCGTTTTCACGGTTGGTAACACACCGCCTTTTTTTCTTCTGCCGTGAACCGAAGTTAGTCGCGCGAACCGCGACTTTCTTGCGTTTTCAGTTCACGCGCCGCGCGCTCTCTTCTCTAAAGTGGATGCCCCTGACACCCAAAGCCCCACCCAGCGGGCAAGGAAGGCATCGCACCCAAGCACCCCCTGAACGACCGATCCCGCTTCGCTTGCGGCGGGTCGCCGGTGCCACGTGCCCACGTGCACCGGTGCGAACGCAGGCACAAAAGGCGACGGCCGGGGCGCAAGAACACCCCAGCCGTCTAACCACTTGACGTGCCAAACCTTGGAAGAGAGCACACCGCATGGCTGCCAAGACTATAGCCCGGCGTCGCACGCCGGTACCCCCGAACGCAGGGGGCCCCTCCCACACCAACGCCGATGGCGTTTCCGACCTCTCCGATCGCCTGGAGGACAAGATCACCCAGCTCACCGCGCTGCTGTGGTCCAGCCACGGCGACGGCACCCGATGGGGCGAGACCGAAGCACTGCGGTACATCGACCGCGTCTTCTGGCTCTCGTGGCAGATGGCCGATGAGATCGAGGCGCTGTTCCAGCAGTGCACGGCCGAATGGCAGGCGCGCCTGGAGGCACTGAAGCCGAACTGAAGCCGCGCTGAAACCCCGTTGGAAAGAGCTTGATCGAAGGACTGGCGCAACACGTTGCGCCAGTCCTTCCCCAGCACCGCGCCTTCGCCAGGCAACAGCCCGTGCGACGAAGACGCCGCTACACCGAAACGCCGTGCGCAGGAAACCGCAGCGTGAACACCGTCCCGGTGTCCGAAGCCGAGGTCACTTCCATCGTTCCGCCGTGCGCCTTCGCAATCTCGTTCACGATGAAAAGACCCAGCCCCACGCTGCGCGCCGAGCTGCCTTCGGCCGCCCCGCGCACCATCGGCTCGAACACCGTGGCCAGCATATGGGGCGGAATCGGTTCGCCCTCGTTGCGCACCGACACCATCGCGGCCGGCCCGTCGATTTCCGAGCGCACGACGATGGGCGTGCCGCCGCGGCCATAAGCGGCCGCATTGCTCACGAGGTTGCCGATGAGCTGCGCCAGCCGGTCCGTGTCGGCCACGCACTCGCCCGGCCCGTGCGAAAGGTGCGTGATCTCCCGGTCCGGAAAGGCCAGCATCAGCTCGTCGATCGCATGCGCCGTGACCTCGTGCAGGTCGACGGCGCCCAGCTTCACGTTCAGGCCCTTGCCCACGCGCGCCTGCGTGAAGTCCAGCAGTTCCTCGATGAGGCGCTGCGCGCGCTCGGCCGAGTTGCGCACGTGGCCCAGCACGCGCACGCGCCGCTCGTTCTCGGTGCGCCCGAGCAGCTGCAGCCCCATGAGGATGGCGGACAGCGGGTTGCGCAGGTCGTGGCTCACGATGCCCACCATCTGCTCGGCGAACAGCGCGCGGTCCATCAGCAGGCGCTGCGCTTCGCGCTCGGCCTCCAGCAGCGCGTCGGCCTTCTTGCGCGCGCTCATGAGCTCGCGCTCGTAGCGGTTGCGGTCTTCGGCCACGAAGGCGGCGATCTCGTCGAACTCGCCTTCCGCGCGCTTGCGCCGGCGCGCGTTCAGGATCATCGGAATGTTCTTGCCGTCGCGGTGGCGCACGTCGAACTTCACCTCGGCCAGCGAGCCCTGCATCTGCAGGGCCGGCGCCCAGTGTGTCTGGTGGAAGATGCGCCCGCCCATGGTGAACAGGTCTTGAATGCGCTTCTGGCCGACGAGCGCTTCGCGCGCCACGCCGATCCACTCGCAGAAGGTCGCGTTGACCTTGAGGATGGTGCCGTCCAGCGCGGTCACCAGCAGACCGCAGGGCGCCTCGTCCAGGAGGTCGCCGGGCTCGGGCAGGGCGCCGGTCATTGGCCCCGGGTGGGTTCGAGGGCGCCGCCGACCGGCAGGTCGAGCGCGTCGAGAAACTCCTCGATCGCGTCGCAGCTCGCGCCCGGCGCACTCAGGTGCGGGCAATGGCCGGTGTTCGCCACCACGCGCAGGGTGCCGCGCGGCAGCGTGCGCTGCATGTACTCGCCCACGGCCACGGGCGCGATCAGGTCCTCCGACGACTGGATCACCAGCGTGGGCGTCTGCAGCTTGGCCACATCCTCGCGGTTGTCCGAAAGAAAGGTCGCCTTGGCGAACTGCTTGGCAATCTCGGGGTCGGTGCGGCAGAAGCTGGCCGTGAGCTCGGCGCCGAGCTCGGGCCGCTCCGGCACGCCCATGATCGCGGGCGCCATGCTGCTGGCCCAGCCGAGGTAGTTGCTTTCGAGCGTGTCGAGCAGCGAGTCGATGTCCTCGCGCGTGAAGCCGCCGGTGTAGTCGCCGTCGTTGATGTAGCAGGGCGACGGGCCGATCATCATGTGCGCCGCAAAGGTGCCCGGGGCCTTGAGGTCGGCGAGCATGCCGATCATCGCGCTCACCGAGTGGCCGACGAACAGCACGGGGCCGCGGCCGAACGCGTGGGCAATCTCCAGCAGGTCGTCGGCGTAGCCCTGGAGGCTCGCGTACTTCGTCTTGTCGTAGGCGCCCAGGTCGGACTGGCCCGAGCCGACGAGGTCGAAGGTGACCACGCGGTGGCGTTCGGCAAACCGGGGCGCCATGAAGCGCCACATGTTCTGGTCGCAGCCGAAGCCGTGTGCGAAGACCATCGTCCGGTCCCCGCCGCCGAGGACCTGGATGTTGTTGCGCTGCTGGATGTTCATGGAGCCGCCGTCAAGATCGCGAAAAAGGGGTCTATTTTGCGCGCGGAGGCCATGGCCGTCGTTGGCGGGGGCGAATGCTACTGCGCCTGCGGGTCGAAGTAGGCCTCCCACGAACCGTCGGTTGCATCGAACTTGCGCGCGGTGTCGAAGGCGGCCATCGCCTCGGCCTTGGTCGCGCAGCCGAGCAGCGCAACGCCCAGGTTGAAGTAGGTGTTGCGGTCCGTCGAACCCAGGCTTGCGGCGCGCTGGAGCATGGGCACCGCCTCTTCGTGCCGCGCCTGGTCGCTCAGAACCGCGCCCATGCAGGTCAGCGCCCGAATGTCGTCGGGATGCGCGGCAAGGGCGCTGGCCAGCAATGCCTCGGCCGAACGCAGGTTCGCGTCCCAGGCCTCGGGCCGGGCCCATATCTCTTCGACCAGCGCGCGGCTCTCGTCTATCTTGTTCATCGGTCCGTCAACAGGAAGTGGCTGCGCGTCACATGCTGTCATCAGGGCGCGCGGAGGGAGCGCCGCAGCTTAAACGACGCGGCCCGACAGGAACGACAGGCGCCGCTGAATGCGCCACAGGCCCGTGCAGCACGGCATTCGACCCCGATCCAATAGGCCGCTGGTGTGTCGATGTCGGCCCCGTTGCCAGGCACACGGCGTTCACTTCGATGCGTCCAATCGCCTGCGCCGCTCTCGCAGGTACTTCCAAGCGATCTTCATCACGTAGAGAAGGCTCGGCGCAATGAGACAGAAGGCGGCGAGATAAGGTGTCGCACTTTCGATGCTGAAGTTGCCCACACCAGCCAGGACCCCAGCGACCACCGTCGCGACTGTCGCAGCGGATACGCCCAAGAGTCGAACATCTCGACCAGCCAATGCTGCATCTGTCGGCGAAGTGGAATGCACAGATTTGGCGGACTTGTGGTTTTCCGCTTGGGCATCGGGCGAGGCCCCAGGCACTTCTGGCTGATTCACAGCAGCGGCATAGCTTGCAAACCCCTCCTCATAGTTCTGATCCTGCACCGGGGCGGCCGCGCCCTCGTACAACTCGTCGTCGGAGGGTTCACCGCCTCTGGTATGGCCAGAGGCGGCCGCCGAGGAAAGAGCGCTGGCTCCGTCCGAGGTCGTCTGCGCCGCTGCGAGTCCTGGCGTGTCCTCGGTCGCTGGTGGATCGCTTCGCGGCGTATCTGCAGCCGTGATCCCTGACGGCTTTGTCGTGTCGACGGATCTGCTGGAGATGCCGGCCAGGATCCTCGCTGCTGCGGAAAGCTCAGGTTCAGTGCCCGCGGTTCCACTCCCCAGCGCCTCAACAGCGTCGGTGTCGATGCGCGCGATAACCTGATTCGAGATCACGGATGCGCCATCGGCCTGGAGAATCTCTGACAAGACTCCAGCCGAAGGAGCTGGCACTTCGAGCACAACTTTGTCCGTCTCGATCTCAATGAGTATTTCGTCGACCGCGACGGCTTCCCCGGCCTTTTTCTTCCACCTGAGCATGGTGGCCTCGGCAACCGACTCCGAGAGTTGCGGCACTTTGACCTCTATGACGCTCATTGGTAGCTCCGCGCTTGCGTTTTTATTCCGCCAAGAATTGCCGCAGGATCCGAAGGAGGCCGAAGCCTGCCAACAAGGAGAAGCTCGCGATGGCAGAGGCTGAATGAATGCGCTCCGCGAGTTGGAGAATGACGGGGGTCTCAATCAAATGGTGAGCAATCAAGGAGAACGCCTTGTACAACGCCCAAAGGCCAACCGACACGAAGAAGTCGGCGATCAACTCGATGATTGTTTCTCTGGCTTTCGTCCATCCAATCCATACAAACCAAGTCGACAGGATCTTCACAAGACCGTTGTAAAGCCGGGCGGCTTGCTCTGCAGGTTTTGGCATGGGGCACTCGATCGTGCGCTGAAGGTTCTATTCACATGGCTCGCATTCAATGCGCCACAGGCGCATGCAACACCGCCGTCGACCCCGACCCCGCAGATGTCGCCGGCTGCGGCGCGACGCCGTCCGCCAGCGCAGGCGCCATCGGCGCACACCGCCCATACGTGTCGTCGAAGCGCACGATGTCGTCCTCGCCCAGGTAGCTGCCGGTCTGCACCTCGATGACCTCGAGCTCGGTCTTGCCCGGGTTCTCCAGCCGGTGGATCGCGCCCGAAGGCAGGTAGATCGACTCGTTCTCCCGCACCAGCGTCACCACGCCGTCGCAAGTGGCCTTGGCGATGCCCTTCACCACGATCCAGTGTTCGGCGCGGTGGTGGTGCATCTGCAGCGAGAGCTTGGCGCCGGGCTTGACGGTCAGGCGCTTGACCTGGAAGCGCTCGCCGTTGTCCACGCTGTCGTACGCACCCCAGGGCCGCACCACGCGGCGGTGTTCGGTGGCCTCGGCGCAGCCCTGCAGCGAGAGCTTGCGCACCACGTCGGCCACCTGCTCGGCACAGCCCGCGCCGGCCACCAGCACGGCGTCGGGCGTGTCCACGATGATCAGGCCGTCGGTGCCCAGCGCCACCACCTGGCGGTGCGGCGCGTGGATGAAGGTGTTGCGCGCGTTCAGCGCGCTGGCCTTGCCGCTCAGGCGGTTGCCGGCGTCGTCGGCGGGGTGCAGGGTGGCCACGGCGTTCCAGCTGCCGACGTCGCTCCACATGCCCTCGAACTTCACCACCGCGATGTCCTTGTGCTTCTCGAGCACGGCGTAGTCGACGCTGTCGCTGCGGCAGGCGCTGAAGGCGGCCTGGTCCAGCCGCAGGAAGCTGCCGTCGGCCGTGGCCGCCGCGGTGGCGCGCTCGCAGGCCAGCAGGATGTCGGGCGCATGCCCGCGCAGCGCCGCGATGAGCGTGCGCGCGCGCACCAGGAAGATGCCGGCGTTCCAGCTGTAGCCGCCGTGCAGCAGCAGCGTCTCGGCCACGGCGGCGGTCGGCTTCTCCACGAAGCGAACCACGGCCTGGCTGCGCCCATCGGCCGACGGCTCGCCGGCCTCGATGTAGCCGTAGGCCGTACTCGGAAAGCTCGGCACCACGCCGAAGGTGACGATCTTGCCGGCCAGCGCCGCGTCGACGCCGCTGCGCACGGTGCGCTCGAACAGCGCCGCATCGGGAATGTGGTGGTCCGACGGCGCGAACAGCAGCAGGTCGTCGGGCTCGGCCAGCAGCGCGGCCGCGGCCATGGCGGCGGCGGTGTTGCGCGGCACCGGCTCCAGGATCTGGCGGCCAGTGGTCTTTGCGGCATCGGTCGTTTCCTTCACCAGGAAGCGGTGGTCTTCCGACGCGATGCAGGTGATGTTGCGGTTCAGCCCCGACAGCCGCTCCAGCGTGAGGTGCAGCAGGCTCTTGCCGCCGACCAGCGGCGCGAACTGCTTGGGCAGCGCCTTGCGCGAGAGCGGCCACAGGCGGGTGCCGCTGCCGCCGCAAAGAATCACGGGATGGATGGGGGTGGTGTTCATGATCGCCTGCCTAGCGTTGAAGGGTGTGGTGTGTGACGCGGGGTGGAGGGTTCTCTCAGATCAGGCCGGAATACGCCGCGTAGCTCACGGCCTGCGCGCGCGAATGCACGTGCAATTTCTTGTAGATGTTCTTGATGTGGGCGTTGACGGTCTGCCCCGAGATGCCCAGCTTCACGCCAATTTCCTCGGTGACATGGCCGTTCGCCACGAAGCGCAAAATTTCGCATTCGCGCGCGGTCAGCGTGGCCTCGCGCTGCGGCGGCTCCACCGAGGGCGGCGCACCGGCGGGGCGGTGGCTCAGCCGCGCCAGTAGCCGGCGCGCGAGCCGCGGCGTGATGGCCGCGCCGCCGTTCACCACCTGCAGCACCGCCTGCGCAAAGCTCTGCAGCCAGGCGTCTTTCAGCAGGTAGCCGGTGGCGCCGAGCTCGAAGGCCTGCAGCACGTGGGCTTCGTCCTCCAGCGCGGTGATGACGATGATTTCGCAGGCCGTGTTCATCTTGCGTGCCTCGCGGATCAGGTCGAAGCCGTTGCCGTCGCCCAGGCGCAGGTCGACCATGAGCACGTCGAAGGGCTGCGTGGCCACCAGCCGGCGCCCGTCGCGCAGGCTGCCGGCCTGGCCCTCGAGCTGGATGCGCATGTCCGACAGCAGCTCCTGCGCGATCACGCGGCGCATGAACTCGTCGTCGTCCACCAGCAGCACGCGAACGGGTGCGTCTTCCTGCCCGGTCAGGAAGCCGGGCCACAGCGGCGCGGTCGGCGGCAGGATGCCCGGCGGATAGCCCGAGCGGCTGTCGGCCTGGTCGCCGAAGGAGCGGGGTGCGTTGTCAGCCATTGGTGTGTCCCAGGTTGGATGTGTGAAAACGCGGCATGTCCGCGGCGAAAACCGGAAGCGCTCCTGCGTCGGGAGACCATGCGGGGTCGAGGTGCGGGGGCACCGGGTCGTCGAAGCCGTGCGGGTTGGTCGACTGCCAGCGCCAGCTGTCGGCGCACATCTGGTCGAGGTCGCGCCGCGCGCGCCATCCGAGCACGTCGCGCGCGCCACGGGCGT
Organism: Variovorax sp. OK212; assembly: GCF_900112425.1. Lineage (GTDB taxonomy): Bacteria > Pseudomonadota > Gammaproteobacteria > Burkholderiales > Burkholderiaceae_C > Variovorax. The sequence goes on from NZ_FOLP01000003.1 coordinate 433,806, forward strand.
CGGCCCAGTACGCGGGCACGTCGCCGGGGCGGCGCGGGCCCACGTGCACCGCAATGTGGCGGCCGCTCGCGCGCTCGAACGCGGCAACGACTTCCAGCACCGACGCGCCGCGGCCGGTGCCCAGGTTGGTCATCAGGATGCCGGGGCTGCGCGCGGCGTGGCGCAGCGCGGCCACGTGGCCCTCGGCCACGTCCATCACGTGCACGTAGTCGCGCACGCCGGTGCCGTCGACGGTGTCGTAGTCGGTGCCGTGCACCACGAGGTGGTCGCGCTCGCCCACGGCCACCTGCGAGATGTAGGGCATCAGGTTGTTGGGCGGGCCGTGCGGGCGCTCGCCGAGCAGGCCGCTCTCGTGCGCGCCCACCGGGTTGAAGTAGCGCAGGCAGGCGATGCCCCAGCGCGGATCGGCATGGGCCAGGTCCGCCAGCACGGTCTCGACCATCGACTTGGTGCGCCCGTACGGATTGACGGCAGCGCAAGGCGCGCTCTCTGGAATGGGGGAAAGCTGCGCGTCGCCGTACACCGTGGCCGACGACGAGAAGACCAGCGCGCGCACGCCGGCGCGCGCCATCGCCTGCACCAGCGCCAGCGTGCCGGCGAGGTTGACGTCGTAGTAGCTCACCGGGTCGGCCACCGACTCGCCCACGGCCTTCAGGCCCGCGAGGTGAACCACCGCGCCGATGGCGTGCTCGGCGAACACGCGGTCGAGCGCGGCGGCGTCGCGCACGTCGCCGCGAACCAGCACGGGCTCCACGCCCGTGATGCACGCCACGCGGTGCAGCGAGCGCGCGTCGCTGTTGACGAGCGTGTCGAGCACCACCGGCTGGTAGCCCGCCGCGATCAGCGCCACGCAGGTGTGGCTGCCGATGAAGCCCGCGCCGCCGGTCACGAGAATCCGCGGTGCGGGCAGGGCGGCGGTCCTGGCGTTCGGCTTCATGTGCGGCTCCGTTGGGGTTGCGGCGTGCGGGCGATGCAGCGCTGCAGTTCCTCTTCGAGGCGCTGCAGGATCACGTTGCGGTCCAGTTCGGCCTCGGCGAAGCGGCGGCCGGCCGCGCCCAGCAGCTCGCGCGTGGTGGGCGACACCGAGAGCTGTTCGATGGCATCGGCCAGCGCGGCCGCGTCACCGGGCTCGACCAGCACGCCGCGGCCCGACACGGCCTCGCCGAGCGCGGTGCCGGCATGGGCCGTGACGACCACGCAGCGGCCGCTGGCCAGCATGCCGCCCAGCTTGGAGGGCATGACCAGGTCCGCCGCGTCGGCGCGCTGCGGCAGCACGTGGATGTCGGCCATGCCCAGCAGTTCGTTGAGCCGCTCGGCGGGCTGCAGGTCGAGAAAGTGCACGTTGTCCAGCCGCTCGCAGGCATTCATGAGCGCGGCGCGGCTCGGGCCGTTGCCGCAGAACACGAAGTGGATGTCGTGCGAGCACACCAGCAGGCGCGCTGCCTCGGCCAGCAGTTCGATGCCCTGCTTGGTGCCGAGGCTGCCCGAATAGAGCACCACCACCGCGTTGGCGGGAATGTTCAGCTCGGCCCGATAACCCGGTGCCGCCACGCCTTCGGCCACGGGCGGGCGCACCACGGGCCGGATGCTGTCGATGTCCACCCAGTTCGGGAACAGCACCATGCGCGCGTCGTCCACGCCCTTGTCGCGCGCCTTGGCGCACATGGTCGAGGAGATGGTCGACACCCGGTCGAACTGGCGCATGAGCCAGCGCTCGGTGGCCTGGGCGAAGCGCCGCACGCGTTCGCCGCGCAGCCAGCCCAGGTCGAAAGCGGCGTCGACCTCGTAGTCCTGGATGTGCAGCCACGAGCGCGCGCCCAGCAGCTTCGCGAAGCACAGCGCGGCCGGCGCGCAGGAAACGGGCGGCTCCACCACGAACACCACGTCGGGCTTCCAGCGCAGCTGCGCCAGCAGCACCGGAATGCTCGACAGCGTGAACGACAGCAGGTGCCCGATGCGGCCGAGCGCGCGCGGCTTGGCGGGAACCCAGGTGGGCGCGCGGTAGATGGTCACGCCGTTCCAGTCGGTCTTGCGGTAGGCCCAGGCCGAATGGCCCTTGTAGACCGACCACTGCGGAAAGAAGGGCGGTGATGCGATCACCCGCACCTCGTGGCCGCGCGCGTGCAGCCACTCGGCCATTTCGCCCGAGTACTTGCCGATGCCCGTGAGCTCGGGCATGAAATTCATCGAGTAGACGAGGATCTTCATGGCGCGGCCTTGCGCGAGAGCAGGCGCACGATGGGGAAGAAGCCGAAGTGCAGCCGCATGCGCGTCTCGTACAGCACGAAGTCGCTCAGGCAGGCAAGGAAGAACACGTAGTGCGGCTTGTCGGGGAACACCGCCACCACGGCGCCGTACGACGCGAGCCGCAGCGCCACCTCCAGCAGCGCCCAGCGGCCGAGCGAGCCCATGGAGGTCTTCAGCGACAGCACCATCTCGTGGTGGATCGTGTAGGTGCGCAGCAGGAAGTACGGCGCAATGCACAGGAAGATGGCACGCGCCTCGTTGCCCAGCTTGAGCAGCGGCGCGGCCACCGAGATGACGGCGCCCAGGCCCACGAAGAGCCCGCAGCCCAGCAGGAACGACTGCCTGGCCAGCCGCAGCCTGGCCGCGGTGAAGTTCTCCGGGGTGGTCTCCAGCATGGCCGGCGTCTTGGTGACGAGGTAGGCCTGCACGAACTGCGAAGGCGCCTCGGCCAGCAGGAAGGCCAGCTTGAAGGCGCCCACGTAGCTCAGCGGCATGAAGTAAGCGACGATGAGCAGGTCCGACTTGCGCAGCAGGAACGTGAGCAGCGAATACACCGTGGCGCTGGCCTGCGACGCCAGGCCCAGCGCATGCGGGCCGGCGGGCGGTGCCGCGCCGTTGCCCGGCAGGCCGATGGCCGCGCACACCACCACCACCGCGAACAGGTTGATGAGCAGCAGGTGCGCCACGCCCAGCTCGAAGTGCAGCACCGCGCACAGGCCCACGCCCACCACCAGGATGGTCGAGCGGATGCCCGCTTCGAGGTTGAGCAGCCCCGCGTGCCCGAGGCCGCGGCTGAACGACAGGCGCAGGCTGTTGAAGGCGAACACCGCCAGCGTGGCCACCACCAGCAGGAAGGGCGCGTCGCCCACCGGCAGGCGCTGCACCGCGAGGATCACGGTCACCAGCACGGTGGCCAGCGGCAGCCCGATGGACAGCGTGCGCACCACGTCGCCGCGCGTCACGCCGGGCGGCATGCCCGGTTGCGCGGCGGCGGCGTTGCGCGAGAACAGCAGCGAGCTGCCCAGCGTGCCCACCACCAGCGCCACCTCCATCACCGACTGGTAGATGGAGTACTCGCCGAAGCGCGCCGGCGAGATGCTCGCCGCCATCAGGAAGATGGCCAGGAAACCCGACAGGTACACGTACAGCCGCGACGCGAGCGCACCCAGGCCGGAGAGCCAGGCCATGCGCGCGCCGGGCAGGGTGAGGGACGGGCTGAAGGGTTTCATGGCGTCGGCGGCTGTATGGCTGTTCTGCTGTCTGGCGCTTACTTGCTTGCCGACGCGTGCGGCACGCGGCGCGCGTCGAACAGGCGGCGCACGAAGTTGCCGGCGCGAAACGCGTTGTTCTTGGCGCGGCGCGCCATCTGCAGCCCGTAGGTCACGGCCGCCACGGTGCGCATGTGGCCGCGCAGCGCGTAGGGCATGGCCATCTTGGCGCTGCCCTGGAAGTGCAGCGCCACCACGCGGGTCATGCCGTCGTCGGCGGTGTTGCTGAGCCAGGCCTTGCCGTCGCGGTAGGTGACGCGCTTGGCGCCGCCGAGCACCTTGAACTCGCGCAGCTGGTTGTTGTGCGTGCCGTTGATGTTGTGGTCGATGACCATGCCGTCGAACACGCGGTTGATGGGCGCGTCGTTGCCGGTGGTGCGCGCCCACAGGTACAGCAGCGTCATGTCGGACACGCCGCCGCGCACGCCGCGCGCGGCAAAGCGCGCGGCGATCTCGCGCAGCTTGCGCCGGCCCGACGGCGTGGCGTAGCTGTCGAGCACGTAGGCCACGAAGCGGCGCAGGCCGTTGGCGGTCCAGTAGCTCACGTGCGGCGAGATCTGGCAGGGGTTCCAGCCGTCGGCGCTCTGCATGCACGAGCCCGAGAAGTCCGCCTTGCCCACGAGCCTGCCGATGTGCGGCCCGGCGCCGTCGAACAGCAGCACGTCGCTGTCGATCAGCACGAAAGCGCCGACATCGGGGTTGGATTCCAGAAACTGCGCCAGGAGAAAGTAGCGCCGAAAGCAGATCTTCTCGAACTCCGGGGTGTTGCTCGACAGGTGCACGTACGAGCGGCAGAACCTTTCGTAGGCCGGACCGGCGTCGGTCTCGGCCAGCACGAAGAGCGGCTCTTGCGCCAGTGCCGCCGATTCGCGGCACGACGCGAGGGTCTTGTTCTGGCGATCTTCCACGACGATGAAGGGCAGGGTGGGGTTCATGACGTTTGGCTAGGGTTGAAGAAATGTGGCGGCAGTGGGCTTGCTCAGGGCTTGCGCGCGGTGACGCTCTTCACCAGCGCCACATGCGCGGGAACGAAGCGGCCGGCGGCATCGATGGGCATGTCCAGCGTGAAGAGGCCGCGCGCGGTGGCCGCTTCGGAGAACCAGGTGCGCAGCTGCGAGGCCGAGAAACGCGCCGGCGTCGGGCTGCCCCAGGAGGCGGCCAGCGGCGTGAGCACGTGCAGCGTCAGGTCCGATGGCGCGGCGCTCAGGTGCGCGGGCGGGTCCATGTACTCGCCGGCCATCAGGTTCTGGCAGGGCGCCGACTTGAGGCTGAAGCGCTGCGGGCCTTCGCCCGCGTTGAAGGCCAGCCAGCGGTTGCCGCCGCCGGCGCGCGAGGCGCTGCACAGCATGTCCCAGCCGGCGGGCGTCATGCCCTTGGTGTTGTAGGTGCCGTCGAACCACCAGCCGCTCACGAGCGAGCCGTAGCGCTCCGACCAGTCGCGCACCACGCTCGACCAGGCCGCGATGAAGCGCGCGGGCGGCGGTTGCTGCTCGTTCACGTCGCCCAGGCAGGTCATGAGCGCGGGGTCTTCCTGCGGCGCGCGGAACGGCAGGTACAGGATCAGCGCGATGCCGCGGCTGCGCAGCGCCTGGCCGATTTCCAGCGGCAGGTCGCGCGGCGGGCGGTTCTTCGCGCTGCCGGGGCACAGCACCTCGAGCGCGGAATTGGGCGCGATGTACTGGCCGTTGTTCTGCCCGAGCGTGAGGATCAGGTGCGACGCGCGCATCTCGGCCAGCGACGCGGCGAAGGACTCGACGTCGAAGCGCTTGATCTCGTTGATGGTCTGCTTGTCGGGCAGGTAATGCACCATCACGCCGAAGCCGGGCATCGGCGGCACGTCCGCCGGCTGCGCGCGGGCGGCCAGCGACACCGCCGCGAGCAGCAGCGCCGAGAGCAATCGCATGGGCTGTCTTTTCATGGCGTCACCTGTGTGAATGACAGTGCGCCGCGCTTGAGCATCAGGTAGCGCCCGGCGATCGCAGCGGGTGTGCAGGCGGCGGCATGCACCCACACCGGCGGCGTGCGTTCATGCCGCGCGAGGTACCTGGCGAGCCGGTAGGGGTCGCTGCCTGCGCTGCCCACGAAGAAGCCGTAGCCCGCGAACAGCTCGCGGTGCACCGGAATGTCGGACAGCAGCAGCGGCACGCCCAGCGTGGCCGCCTCGGCCGCCGAGAGGTTGAAACCCTCGGAAGTCGACAGCGAAATGAACGCGGTGGCGCCCACGTACAGCCGCAGCAGTTCCGCGCGCGGCACCAGCCCCCGGTGCCGCACGAAGCCGCGCACCTCGGGCGCCAGCGCCGAGACCATGCGCTCGACCTCGGCCGCGCCGTTGCCGGTGATGTCGAGAAAGTCGACCAGGCCCGCGCGCCGCATGCGTTCGAACAACGCGAGGATGCCGCCGAAGTTCTTGTGCGGGTAGTAGTGGTAGGCCGCGATCAGGTAGCGCTCATGCTGTGCCGCGCCGGGCGTTGCCTGCGCCATGGCGGCAGGCCGCGGCGCGTCCACCGGATTGAAGATGACCGCCGAATGCTCGCAGCGGCCGAAGTGGCGCTCGAAGTCCTGCTGGCTGCTGCGGCTGATGAAGACCACGTCGGCCTCGCTGCGCGCCGCGCGCCACAGGTTCCAGCTCAGGAAGAGGCGCTTGCTGCGCTTGAAGTACTGGGGAAAGGTCTTGTACTGCAGGTCGTGCACCACCACGATGGCGTCGCGGTGCCGGCCCAGCAGCGTGAACGGCAGGAAGTAGTTGGGGAACACCGAGAACAGCTGCTCGCCCGTGAGCAGCATGCGCAGGCGGTGGAAGTTGTAGAGCAGGGTGTCGAAGATGAAGCGGCTGATCTTCAGGCGCTCGGCCAGCGCGTAGAGCTTCGGATGGCGTTCGCTGACCGCCTCGACCCGGTCGTCGCGCGACAGCTGCATGTGGCGCAGCAGCACTTCGGACATGTTGAGCACGCCGCCCGTCCCCTTGTTGAGGCGGATGGTGTCGTAGTAGAGGTAGGTGGCCATGGCGGTCCTCACGCACTCGGAAGGCTGCGCCGCACGGTCCGCGGCTGCGGGCGGCGGGCGCGGGAACTCAGGGCGCCGGCGATCAGCGCGGCGATCACGCCGGAGGCCGCGAACGGTCCCCAGCCCAGGATCGGGCCGCGCATGAACGGCACGTAGGCGGCCAGCAGCACCAGCGCCGACAGGTAGGCGCCCGACAGCGCGCGGTTCGGGTCGATGGCGCGGTCGACGATGCGAAATCCCGCCGAGATCGCGATGCCCAGCAGCGCCGGCCCGGCCAGGCCGAAGTCGAAGTACGCCGTGGTGAAGGGCGGCAGCGACAGGTTGCTCTGCGAGAAGTTGCCCAGGATGGCCGACCAGCCGAGCGGGTCGAAGTCCGGGAACATCTTCAGGTCGCGCGGCAGGAAGAACGAGAAGGCCGAGAGCAGGTAGCGGCCCCAGCCCAGGTCGGGAATGGGCGCGCGCTCCAGGATGCCGGCCACCACGAACATCGCGTCGAAGTCGGGGCTGAAGGGAAAGGTCGTGAGTTCCTCGCCCCACATGCTGCCGCGCGAGATGAGGTTGAGCACCGGGCCCAGGCCGGCGATGGCACCGAAGATCACGGCGCCCAGCAGCCTGCGGCGCCCGCGCCCCAGCGCGTGGATGAGCAGCGGCAGCAGGCCGGTCAGCAGCACCTGGCGCGCGGTGTTGACGGGGTTGGCCGCGACCATCGCCAGCGCGAAGGCCAGCGCCGCCGCGCACCAGGACCACAACGTGCGCCGGCGCACCGCATGGATGGCGAGCGCCACGAAGCACAGCAGCACCACCAGCTTGGGCAGCGTGGAATAGAAGATGAAGTCCAGCGGCACGCTTTCTTCGTCGCCCGAGAGGCCGCGCGCCACGAAGTTGAGGTCGGGCCGGATGAACAGCGCGGCGAAGGCGGCCAGCGAGCAGCTCAGCAGCAGCAGCAGCGGATGGGCCACGCCGAGCAGCCGCTGGTCGTGGCGCCCCGGCTGGTGCGCGGGCGCGTCGGGCACGCCCAGCCGCGCGGCCTCCACGCCGGCCATGTACAGGATCAGCAGCACCAGCGCCTGCGTGTGCGCCGACGTGCTCATGAGGCCTGCTTCCCAGAAGTCGACCTCGTGCGAGATCTGCATGGCCGGTGCCAGCGAGAAGTAGGTGAGGATGGTCGCGTAGTGGATCAGCAGGAACACGCTGCCGCCGGACGAGCCCAGCAGCGAGAGCTGGACCAGCGACAGCGCGAACACCGCCACATAGCCCCACACCGGGTCGACCAGGCCGCACAGCAGCGCGCAGACGATGCCGGACCAGAAGGAAAGGGTTCGCATGGTGGGCCTGTGGGGTGGGTGGAACCGGTGGGTCTTGGTGCTGCGCGGCCCGCGTTCAGGCCTCGATGCTTTGCGGGGTGTGGTAGCCGTGGCGCTGCAGCAGCGCGCAGCGCTTGGCGAGCTCGAGGTCGCCCGCAACCATCTCGGCAACCATCTGGTCGAGGGTGATCTCGGGCACCCAGCCCAGGTTGTCGGCCGCCTTCGCGGGGTTGCCGCACAGCGTCTCGACCTCGGAAGGGCGGAAGTAGCGCGGATCCACGCGAACCAGCACGTCGCCCCGGCAGACGGCGGGCGCGTCGTCGCCGGTGACTTCGGTGACGATCGCCACTTCGTCGACGCCGCTGCCCTCGAAGACCAGCGAGATGCCGAGCTGCCGGGCCGCGCGCACGACGAAATCGCGGATGCTGTATTGCACGCCGGTGGCAATCACGTAGTCGACGGCCGTGGGTTGCTGCAGCATGAGCCATTGCATGCGCACGTAGTCCTTGGCATGGCCCCAGTCGCGCAACGCGTTCATGTTGCCCAGGAACAGGCATTGCTCCAGGCCCTGCGCCACGTTGGCCAGGCCGCGCGTGACCTTGCGGGTGACGAAGGTCTCGCCGCGGCGGGGGCTCTCGTGGTTGAACAGGATGCCGTTGCAGGCGTAGAAGCCGTAGGCCTCGCGGTAGTTCTTGGTGATCCAGTACGCGTAGAGCTTGGCCACGCCGTAGGGGCTGCGCGGATAGAAAGGCGTCGTCTCGCTCTGGCGCGGCTCCTGCACCTGGCCGTAGAGCTCGCTGGTACTGGCCTGGTAGAAGCGCGTCTTCGACTGCAGGCCCAGCAGCCTGATGGCTTCGAGCAGCCGCAGCGTGCCTAGGGCATTGATGTCGGCGGTGTACTCGGGGCTGTCGAAGCTGACGGCCACGTGGCTTTGCGCGCCCAGGTTGTAGACCTCGTCGGGCTGCACCTCCTGCATGATCCGCGTGAGCGCGCTGCCGTCCGCCAGGTCGCCGTGGTGCAGGTGCAGGTGGCGCTGCTCCTTGGAGTGCACGTCGGAGTAGAGGTGGTCGATGCGGCCGGTGTTGAACTGCGAGGTGCGGCGCTTGATGCCGTGCACCTCGTAGCCCTTCTCGATCAGCAGTTCGGCCAGGTAGGAGCCATCCTGGCCAGTGATGCCGGTGATCAGTGCGCGCTTAGACATGTTCGACCTCTTGGGTGTGGGTGGGTGTGTGGCCGTGGGCGGCGAGGTAGGCGGCGTAGGTGCGGCGCAGGCCTTCGGCCAGAGAGACGCGAGCCCGCCAGCCGATGGCGTTGGCGCGCGACACGTCCAGCAACTTGCGCGGCGTGCCGTCGGGCTTGGTGGTGTCGTAGCGGATCTCGCCCGTGTAGCCGACCACGCCGCGGATCAACGACGCCAGTTCGGCGATGGCGACGTCTTCGCCCGTGCCGAGGTTGATGTGGCCGCGCATCGGGTCGGTCTGCGCGGCGTAGCCGGCCTGCGGCAGGCTCATGACGTCGATGCAGCCCTGGGCCATGTCGTCGACGTACAGGAACTCGCGGCGCGCGTGGCCGCTGCCCCAGATCGACACGCCGGGCGCGCCGGCCGTCCGGGCCTGGTGGAAGCGCTGGATCAGCGCCGGCACGACGTGGCTGTTCTCGGGGTGGTAGTTGTCCCCGGGGCCGTACAGGTTGGTCGGCATCACGCTGCGGTAGTCGATGCCGTGGCTCTCGCCGTACTGCCGGTTGTAGCTTTCGCACAGCTTGAGGCCGGCGATCTTCGCAACGGCGTAGGGCTCGTTGGTGGGCTCCAGCGCACCGCCGAGCAGGGCTTCCTCGCGCATGGGCTGGTCGGCCAGCCGGGGATAGATGCAGCTCGAACCGAGGAACAGCATCCGCTTCACGCCGGCCAGGAAGGCCTGGTGCGTCACGTTGGCCGCCACCATCAGGTTCTCGTAGATGAACTGGGCCGGGTAGGTCGCGTTGGCATGGATGCCGCCGACCTTGGCCGCGGCCAGGTAGACCTGGTCGATGGCCTGCGCGGCGAAGAAGCGCGCAACGGCGGGCTGGTCGAGCAGGTCGAGCTCGGCGCGGCGCCGGGTGACGACCTCGTGCCCCATTTCGCCCAGGCGCCTGGTGAGCGCCTGGCCGACCATTCCGTGATGACCCGCGACAAAGATGCGCATAAGTTCTTTCGTGGGAGGTGGGTTGCAAGGTCCGGGTGCCGCTGCTTGGCGATGCCTAGCGCGACCCGCGCGCCCCGGTCACCACGCCGAAGGTCTTCAGCAGGATCCCGAGGTCGCGCCACAGCGACAGGTGCGCCACGTACTCGGCGTCCATGGCGGCGCGGCGGCGGTAGCTGATCTCGTTGCGCCCGCTGATCTGCCACAGGCCCGTGATGCCCGGGCGCACCGCGCAGTAGTGGTCCCAGTAGTCGCCGTACAGGTCCTTCTGCGTGAACATGCAGGGGCGCGGGCCGACCATGCTCATGTCGCCCTTGAGCACGTTCCAGAACTGCGGGAACTCGTCGATGCTGTACTTGCGCAGGATGGCGCCGAAGCGGGTGATGCGCGGGTCGTGCTCCAGCTTCTGGTAGATCGCCCACTCGCGCCGCGCGGCCTCGTTCTCGCGCAGGTGGCGCGCCAGCACCGCCTCGGAGTCGGCCACCATCGAGCGGAACTTGTAGAACTTGAAGACCTTGCCGTCCTTGCCGTAGCGCGGCTGCATGTAGATGGCCGGCCCGCCCGAGGTGTAGAGCACGCCGAACCAGATGAGCGCATAGGCCCAGCCGAAGAACAGGAAGAACGAGCCGGCCATCAGGATGTCGGCCGCGCGCTTGGCGCAGCGCAGCCAGAGCGCGCCGCCCAGCGGCCCGTACACGGGCGTGTTGGCGGCGTTGCCGACGCCCGCGGCGCCGGCGTTGCGCTGCGTGGAGGAGGTCGATTGAAGGGTGCTCATGATCCGGCGTGCTCCGGTTCGATGCGCTTGGGCATCACGGTGTCGGCGTGGGTGGTGTCCAGCGTGTAGGCCGGGTCGCGGCGCGCGGGGGCCGCGCCGCCGTAGCCGTAGTAGCCGTAGCTGTAGCTGCGGTTGTGGCGCTGAGAGGTGTCGACCGCGTTGAACACCACGCCGTGGAAGGCGGTGCCCACGTGGGCCATGCGCTTGGCGCTTTCCACCAGCTCGCCCATCTCGCTGGTGTCGGCGCGGGCCACCAGCAGCAGCGTGCCCATGCACGGCGCCATGGCGGCGGTCTCCGAGGCCAGCAGGGTGGGCGGCGCGTCGACCACCACCACGTCGTAGCGCGCGGACAGCGTGGCCAGCGTGTGGGCGAAGGCGTCGCTGGTCATCAGGCCGCCGGGGTCGGGGTGCAGCGTGCCGGCGCTCATCACGTCCAGGTTCAGCAGCACGTTGTGGTGGATGCCTTGCTCCAGCGGCACGCCGCCGGCAATGACGTCCGACAGCCCGTCCTTGCGCTGCAGGCCGAACTCCTCGGTGAGGCTGCCGCGGCGCAGGTCGGCGTCGATCAGCAGCACGCGCTTGCCCGAGGTGGCGAGCAGCGTGGCGAAGTTCGACGAGACGAAGGTCTTGCCCGCGCCGGCGGTGGCGCTGGAGATCATCACGCGGTTGTTGGGCGCGCCCAGCATGACGAACTTCAGCGCGGTGCGCAGGCGGCGCAGGCCTTCGAGCGCGGGGTCTTCCACGTGCAGCGCCGCCAGCACCTTGACGCCGGGCTTGCCGTTGCGCACGGCGCGGTCGAGCACGCGCTGCTGGGTGCTCAGCGGAATGGTGCTGTACACGCTCATGCCGGTGACGGCCTCGATGTCGTCGGGGTTGCCGATGGAGCGCTTGAGGTTCTTGCGCGCCATTGCCGCGGCGCCGCCGAGGAACAGGCCGCCGGCCAGCGCCAGCGCGACCACGATCAGCGGCTTGGGCCGCACGGGCTTCTCGGCCACCAGGGCCTGGTCGAGCACGCGCACGTTGGCCACCTTGCCTTCCTTGGCCAGGCGCATCTGCAGCGAGCTGTTCAGGAGCGTCGCATACAGGTCGGTGTTGACCTTGATGTCGCGCTGCATGCGCAGCGAGTTCTGCTGCAGCATGGGCATGCGGCGGATGCGCCCGTCGACCGAGCCCAGCTCCTTCTTGAGCGAGGCAATCTGCGTGTCCAGCGTCTGCACCATCGGGTGCGCCGCGGTGAAGCGGCCCACCAGGTCCAGGCGCTTCTGCTTGGCGTCGAGCAGCTTGGCCTGCAGGTCGACGTTCTGCGAGAGGGCGTTGCGGGCCTCGTCGTCCAGGCTGATGGTGCCGTTCTGGTTGCGGTACTGGTTGTAGCTGTCTTCCGACTGCTCCAGCTGCGCCTTGAACTTGGGCAGCTCGGTGCCCAGGAAGGCCAGCGCGCGCTCGGCCTGTACCGTCTTCTGGTCGATGTTCTGGCGCACGTACAGGCGCGAGATCTCGTTGAGCATGTCGGCCAGCTGGCCGCGGTTCTCGGCCTGCAGGCTGACGTCGATCACGCCCGACTGCTTGCCTTTCTCGACCACGCGCAGGTCCTTCTGCAGGCCCAGCAGGGTGAGCTGCTTGGAGTAGCGCACCAGCTCGAAGGCGCCGCCGGGCGCGGCGTCGAACGAGCCCACCAGCAGGTGCAGGGTGCCGCCGGGCACGGCCGCGTCCAGCGGCACGCCGACGGTGCCCTTCAGCGGGGTTTCCAGGTCGGCGTTGGTCAGCGTGTAGTTGCCGCCGTCGCCCGCCAGCAGCGTGAACTTCTTGCCTTCGAAGGCCGAGGGCACGTCCATCTGCGCGACGGCGATGCGCTCGGTGCCCGAGACGTAGTTGCCCATGCCGAAGACGCCGGGCGTGGACAGCTGGCTCGCGTGCCGCGCGAGGAACTCGCCCACCACCGGGATGTAGTGCGGCTTGGCGCTGATGTACAGCCGTGTGTTCTCCATCGCCTGGCCGAGCACCATGCGCGAGCGCAGGATCTCGGTCTCGCCGGTGGTCGGCGTCTTCACGCTGATGCCGCCGGCGCCGTTGGCGTCGCCCGGAAAGTTGCCGCTGGTGCGGTCCGAGTCCTCGACCTGGATCAGGATGTTGGCCTCGTAGACGCGCGGACCGAACAGGGCATAGCCCACCCCCACCAGCAGCGCCAGCACCGCGATGGTGGCGATCAGCCAGCGGCTGTCGATCAGGATGTCCAGGTATTCCCGGAACCGGGATTCCCTTGGCCAGGCGGTCGTCTCGAGCACCGTGACGGGGGCGGCCGCGGGTGCCGGGAGCGAAGGTTGCCAACGCGCGTTCATGAGGTTCACCTTTTCGTGTTGCGGGGTGGAGAACTCACCGGCGCGCGGTGTCGCGGCCGAGGTTGACGACCTGGGCGGCCGGCAGGATCAGGCTGATCACGCGGTTCCAGGTGACCAGCGGCACATGGTCGACATAGACCACGTCGCGCGGCATCAGCTCGAAGCGGTCGGCCAGCGCGAGCGCCACCGGGTTCTTCGCGTTGAGGTTGAAGATCTGCTGCACGTCCAGGTTGTCGGGCGAGTTGCGCACCACGTAGATCTGGCCGGGGTCGGAGGCGAGCAGGTCGGGGCCGCCGGCGTCGCCGAGCGCCTCGTTCAGGCTCAGGCGGCCGTTCATGCGCATCTGCAGCGACGACGGGGCCCGCACTTCGCCCATCACGTAGACCCGGCTGTCCTCGCGGGTGCCGATGTTCACCACGTCGCCGTTGCGCAGCGGAATGCTGTTGGCGTCCAGGCCCATGGCCTGCAGCGCGGGAATGTCGACCACCGTCGAGACGCCGCCGCGGGTGAGCGTGATGCGGGCGCGGTCGCCGGCCGTGGTGAAGCTGCCGGCGCGGCTGATGGCCTCCGACAACGTCATCGGCACGTCGGTGAAGATCTGCAGCCCCGGCGTGCGCACTTCGCCCTGCACGTAGGCGCGCTGGCTGCGGAACGACTGGATGCGCACCGTGACCTGCGGGTCCTTGATGAACTTCTGGATGCGCCCGGCCACGAGCTCGGACGCGCCGCTTTCGGTCAGGCCCTGCAACTTGACGCGCCCGATGTACGGAAAGCTGATCTCGCCGTTGGCGCCGACGATGAACCCCGGCGCCACGCTCACGCCGGTCGGGTCGGACTGCTGCGCGATCACCGCGCCGGCGTTGGGCAGCAGCTCGGGGTGGTCGTACACGATGATGCCGACCACGTCTCCCGGCCCGATGGTGTACACCGGCGCGGTGGCGAACAGGCGCTTCACGCCGTCGGACACGGTCTTGGGTTTCTGCGCGGCCTGCGCGCGGATCAGGTCGGGCGTGATCGGAATGATCTTGTTGTTCTCGGCCGAGGCCGTGCTGTCACCCGTGGTGCTGGTGAAGCCCAGCGGCCCCACGCCGCCGAAGCCGGGCGCGCAGCCCGACAGCGCGACCAGGCCGAGCGACAGCAGCAGCGCCAGGCCCGCCCATCGCAACCGGCGCTCCATCTGGGCCTCTGCTGCCGCTGCCCTGGCGGGGAAGGGGCGCGAGCCGCGTGACTGCGGCGCTGGATCGTGGCGTTCCATGGTGATCTCCTTGATGGCCGTTTTGACGGTGGGTGACGTGGGTGAGGTGAGTGAGAGGACCGGTTGAGGATGGGCAACAGGGCTGCGCTTCAGGGCGCGGCCCAGGTGGTGGGCATGGCGTGTTCGGCGCTCGCGAGCGGGCGGGCCTGGCTGCGGCGTTCGGTGCTGGCGCCGAAGCAGCGGTCGGTCACCCAGTCGCCGACCGATTGCAGGAAGAGCTGCTGGCCCCTTTCCGTGCACACGGTGTGGTCGACCTCGGCCATGAACTCGTACTGCAGGTCCTGCGTGAAGGGCTGGCGGCCGAAGGCGCCGAGCTGGTCGCGGCCGCGGTCGCACACGTGCAGCGAGCCCGAATACAGCAGCTGCACCGCGACCTTGCGTTCGACCAGCTGCCGCAGCGTGGCGCCGAACCAGACCGCGTTGTCCTCGGGCGCGCGCTTTTCGGCGAAGAAGCCCGGCATCGGCGTGGTCGAGTGGCTGCGCAGGAAGTGGCGCTGCAGCCAGCGCTTGGCCTTGCCCGGGAACGACGGGTGCGCGGGCGCGGCGAGCGCGCGGCGCACGTTGCGCTCCCAGCGTGCGCGCCGCTCGGGGAAGGCGAAGCCGTCGAACAGCGAGACGGCCACCACGCGCGGATCGGCCGCGGCCGCGGCCATGGTGTGCTCCACGCCCGAGCACATGCCCACCACGGTGAACTGCCGCGCGCCCAGCATGCGTTCGCCCAGGTCCATGGCGGCCTGCAGGCTATGCACGGCGCGGGTCTGCAGGTCGGGCGAGGTGTCGAGCGCGTCGCTGTCGCCGACGCCGCCCAGGTCGAAGCGCAGGCTGCTCACGCCGCGCGCGGCCAGCATGTGCGCCAGCTTCACGTTGATGCGGCGCGGCCCCACGCGGTGGTTGGCGCCCATGTTGAACATGAGGCAGGCCACGCCGGCCGGCGCCTGCTGCGCGGGGGCCGTGAGCATGCCCATCAGTGCGTCGCCGGGGCCGAAACGCACGGGGGTCTGTGTCGTGTCATTCATGGATCGCACCTTGGAGGCGGTTGAGCGCATCGGCCGGGACCATCGCGCTGTTGGGGTAGGGGTCGGAGGTCCAGTCGAGCTGGTGCTTGAAGTAGCCCAGGCGAACCGGCATGTGGCGCGACTGCTGGTCGGAGGCCCACTGCGCGGTGCGCTCGTCGTCGGGGCTGGCCAGCACCAGCGTGTCGTGCAGCGCGGTGAGCGGCAGCGACTCGGGCACCAGCGCCGCCAGCTGCGCACGCAGCGCCGGCGAGAGCACGGTGCCCAGCGCTTCCTCGGGCAGGGCGTCGGGCTGCTGCACCAGGCTGCGGCGCCAGGCCACGTCGGGAATGCAGAAGGTGGTGTCGATGGCGCTCACGTGGTCCTCGCGCAGCACGCGGGCATAGCGCCTGCCGTCGATCACCGGCTCCCACAGCACCAGCCGCACCGGGTCGCAGCGACCGCTGCGCGCGGCCAGCACGGCCAGCGTGGCGCCCAGGCGTGCGCCGATCCACACGATGGAAGCACTCGGCGCGCGCCGGCGCAGCTCTTCGTGCGCGCAGCACAGGTCGCGGCGCCAGCCGTCGAACTCGCCTTCGCTCTCGTCGCCCGGCGAGTCGCCCGAGCCGTAGAAGTCGAAGCGCAGCGTGGCGATGCCGGTGCGCGACAGGCGCTCGGCCAGCACCTTGAAGAAGCGGTGCGTGCGCAGGCCCTCCTGCCCGAAGGGCGGGCAGATGAGCACGGCCGTGTCGTCGGCGCGGTCCTGGTCGGCGGCATGGAACACGCCGAAGACCTGGCGCGACGCCGGGCCGAACATGAGGGGCGTGGAGCTCATGCGTGGGCCTCCGCCAGGCGGCTCGCGTGGCCGGCGCGGGCCTCGGTCTGGCGCCATTCGGCCAGCGAGCCCACGCAGTCCATGCGCGCGGGCGCCGGCCCGAGCACCAGCCACAGGATGCGCCCGGCCACCGACAGCTCGACACTGCGGCAGTCCGGCACCAAACCCACCTCGAAGCTCTGCGGCGACAGCAGCAGGCCCACGCCGATGGCTTTCAGGCAGGCCTCCTTGCGTGTCCAGCAGGTCAGGAAGGCCTTGTCGCGTTCCTGCGCGGGCAGGGCGGCCAGCGCCTCCTGTTCGCGCCGCGTGAAGTGCTCGGCCGCGAGCACGGCCGCGTCGGGCACCGCGCGCAGCAGCTCGACGTCCGCGCCCAGCGGGCCGCGCCCGCCGATGGCGATGAGCGCCAGGCCGTGGCTGTGGCTCAGCGAGAACTGCGTGCGCGTGTGGCCCGACAGCGACGGCTTGCCGAAGGAACCCGTGGCCAGCTGCAGCGCGGCGTGGTGCAGGCCGGTGTACTCGGCCAGCGCCTGGCGCAGCGCGATGTGCGAGGCCACGTAGCGCTGCCGGTCGGCGGGGAACCGGAAGTTCGCGGCGCGCGCGCACTCTTCGTCCGACAGGACCTGCGCGGGCAGGAGGTCGGTGAAGCTGTCCAGGTCGACGTACCGGCACACCGGCGCGTCGATGGACAGGGCGTAGGCAGAGCTGTTCATGTTCACCCCTTGCGCAGCCAGCCGCCGAAGGCGCGGCTGAGCAGGCCGCCGCGCTGCGCGTTGGCGGCGGTGCCGGCGGCCAGCTCGACCAGGTCCGAGGGCACGCCCTCGGGCACGGTGCGCGGCGACGATGCGATCTGCCCGAGGTTCTCGAACAGGTAGCGCCGCGGCTCCACGCGATGGCCCAGCATCTGCGCGGCCTGCTGCACGGCGCGCAGCACCAGCAGCGAGTCGCCGCCCAGGTCGAAGAAGTTGTCGCTGGCGCGGATGTCCTCCACGTCGATGCCGATCACGCCGGCCCAGATCTGGGCGAGCTGCGCATGCTCCGGGTTGAGCAGGGCCTGCCGCGCCTTGCGCTCCTCGCCGGCGGCGGCCGCCGGGGCCCCCTTGCCGGGCTCCTCGGCCGCGAGCTTGCGCAGGTAGGCGGCGCTGGTGGAGTCCTCGGTGCTCGCGATGTCGGCCAGCGTGGCGTTCGGGTCTTCGGCGACGCGGCGCAGCACCTCGAGGTAGCGCTCGCGCAGCTGCGCACCGGTCTCGCGCAGGTACACGTCGGCGTTGTAGATCAGCGCGCCTTCCAGGCCGTGCGGCTTGTCCATCAGCCACACGCCGATGTCGTCGGTGGCGCCGTGCTGCATCACGTGCATCTGGCGGGTCTGCAGGCTGCCCACCGAGCGGGCGCGTTCGCGGGCGTCCTGGAACGAGAACATCGACTGGTACGGGCCCGAGGTCTTGATCTGGCTCGCGTAGCCCGGCTCGGCCATCAGGCGCTCGAACGGCACCTGCTGGTTGTTCATCATCGACAGCAGTTCCTGCTTC
The DNA here is from genome assembly GCF_900112425.1 of Variovorax sp. OK212. Taxonomy (GTDB): domain Bacteria; phylum Pseudomonadota; class Gammaproteobacteria; order Burkholderiales; family Burkholderiaceae_C; genus Variovorax. The sequence goes on from NZ_FOLP01000003.1 coordinate 451,527, forward strand.
ACGTAGTGCATGAACTCGGGCAGCGTCTGCTTCAGGTCGACCGCCAGCGACACCGGCAGCACGTTGTTGAAGAAGCCCATGATGTCTTCGGTCTCGGCCTGCTGGCGCCCGCGCACCGGGTTGGCGAGCACGATGAAGTCGCTGCCGATCACGCGGGCCATGGTCAGCGCGTAGACGCCGAAGGTCAGCATGCTGAGCGTCACGTCCATGTCGCGTGCGATCTCGCGCAGGCGCTGCGTGCTCTGCAGGTCGATGTTGATCCAGTGCGCGCCGCCCTGGCCGCTCTTGCCCGCGCGGCGCGGCATGTCGGTGCGCGGCGGGCGGGCCGCCCTGGCGCCTTCGAGCCGGCGGCGCCAGAATTCCAGCTGCTCCTCGCAGGCGGGCTCGGTCATCCACTTCTGCAGCCACTCGGCGTAGTCGCCGTGGGTGGTGGCGAGGGCGGGCAGGTTGTGCGGGCGGCCGCGCTCGGCCGCGTCGTAGAGCGCGCCCAGCTCGTTCTGCAGCAGGTCGAAAGACCAGCCGTCCCAGATCAGGTGGTGCGGCACGAACAGGAAGACATGCTCGTTGTCGTCGATCTGGAACAGCGTGGCGTTGGCCATCGGCGCCTTGTGGATGTCGATGGGCCGGTCCGCGAGCTCCTGCATGCGCTCGGCCAGTTCGGCGTCGCGCTGGTCGGCCGGCAGGCCGCGCAGGTCGACCTGCGGCAGCGCGAATTCCACAGACTCCGCGATCAGTTGCAGTGGCTCGCCGGTCTGCGGATCGCTGCCGATGCGGGTGCGCAGCGAGGGCTGGCGGCGGATCATTTCGCGCAGCACGCCTTCGAAGCGCGCCGCGTCGAGCTTGCCCAGCAGGCGCTGCGCCGACGGTGCGTTGTAGACCGAGCGGCCCGGGTGCAGCTCTTCCATGAAGCGGATGCGCTCCTGCGCCAGGGTGAGCGGCGCGGCGCGGCGCTCGGCGCGCAGCGCAATGGGCGCCTGCAGGCCGACGCCCGCGCCCTGCAGCGCCTGGATGGCCGCGGCCAGCTTCTCGGCCGTGGGCGCCTCGAACAGGGTGCGCAGCGGCAGCGTCACCTGGAACTCCCGGCTCAGCAGGGTGGTCAGGCGCGCGGCCAGCAGCGAATGGCCGCCCATGGTGAAGAAGTCGTCGTGCATGTCCAGGCCCGGCAGGCTCAACACCTTCTCCATGGCCGCGTGCACCTTGCGCTCGTGGTCGTTGCGCGGGCCGGCGCCGCGGCGCACCTCGTCGCGTGCCGCGGCTTGCGGCGGCGGCAGCGAGATGCGGTCGACCTTGCCGTTCTGCATGGTGGGCAGCGCGTCGAGCGTCACCACGTGCTGCGGCAGCATGAAGGCCGGCAGGTGCTTGCGCAGGTGCACCATGAGCGCGTCGAGGTCGAAGGTGGCGCCCGGGGTCAGCCCCAGGTAGGCGACCAGGCGCACGTCGCCGGGGTTGTCCTCGCGGGCCACGACCACGCTGCGCGAGACGCCGGGCACCTCGCAGCAGCGCACCTCGATCTCGCCGGGCTCGATGCGGTAGCCGCGCACCTTCACCTGGAAGTCGAGCCGGCCGAGGTGGTCGAGCAGGCCGTCGTTGCGCCAGCGGCCGCGGTCGCCCGAGCGGTACACGGTCTTGGGCACGCCGAAGATGCGCACGGTGACGAAGCGCTCGGCCGTCAGCTCGGCGCGGTCGAGGTAGCCGAGCGACACGCCTTCGCCGGCGATGCAGATTTCACCGGGAACACCGACGGGGCAGGGCTGCAGGTCGGCGTCGAGGATCCAGATCTCGGTGTTGTCCACGGGCTTGCCGATGGACACGCCGCGCGAGGCGATTTCCTCGGGGCGCACGTGCCAGGCGGTGGAGTACACGGTGGTCTCGGTCGGGCCGTAGCCGTTCCACAGGCCTTCCATGCGCTCGCACAGCGCGAGCGCCAGGCTGGGGCGCAACGCCTCGCCGCCGGTCCAGCCGCGAAAGCCCGGGGCGCCTTGCCATTGCGCGTCGAGCAGCACCTGCCACATGCCGGGCGTGGCCTGCAGCAGGGTGATCTGCTCTTCGTCGAGCATCCGCGACAGGCGGTTGCCGTCCATGGCCACGTCGCGCTGCACCATCACCAGCTCGGCGCCGGCCGCCAGCGGCAGCAGCAGGTCGGGCACGGCCATGTCGAAGGACAGCGTGGTGACGGCCGCGATGCGGTCGGCCGGGCTGATGCCCGACTCGCGCTGCATCCACTGCAGCAGGTGAGCCACGCCGCGGTGGTGCGCGATGACGCCCTTGGGCAGGCCGGTGGAGCCCGAGGTGTAGATGACGTAGGAGGCGTCGTCGGGGCCGGCGTCGTCGGCGCTTGGCGGCAGGGCTTCTGCGGAGAGTTGGCGCCAGGCGGTGTCGCGGTCGATCTCGAAGATGCGCTGGCCGGCGTCGGCGCGCCAGTCGCGCGGGGTGGCCGCGATGTCCGACGTGGTCAGCATCAGGCTGAGCTTGGCGTCGCTGGCGTAGTGGTCCAGGCGGGCCTGCGGGAAGGCCGGGTCCAGCGGCACGTACGAGGCGCCCGCTTTCAGGATGCCCAGCATCGAGACCACCATTTCCAGGCTGCGGTTCAGGCACAGGCCCACGCGCTGGCCGCGCGCGACGCCGCGCGCGCGCAGGGCATGCGCCATCCGGTTGGAGAGCGCGTCGAGTTCGCTGTAGCTGCAGCTGCGCGCGCCGTCGCGCACGGCCGGGTGGTGGGGCTGCTGCGGCACGCGCGCCAGGAAGCCGGCATGCGCCAGCGGCGCGCCGACCAGCGGCACGCGCGCCGGCTGCAGCGCGAGCAGCGCACGCGCGCCGTCGCCCGACAGCACGTCGAGGCGGCCGACGGTTTCGTCCGGCTTGTGCGTGGCCGACTGCAGCACGCACTCGAACATGTCGAGCCAGCGCTGCACGCTGACGTCGTCGAACAGGTCGGTGTTGTATTGCGCCTCGATCACCAGGCCGCCGTCGAGCGGGCGCAGGTTGAGGAAGAGCTCGAAGTTCTCGTACTGGCGCGCGATGGTGTCCTGCACCACGTCGATGCCGGTGAAGGCCTGCGCGCTGCTGGCCACGTCGGGGTCGACGTTGAAGGCCACGCTCACCAGCGGCAGCCGGCTCGGGTCACGCTCGAGCGAGAGTTGCCCCAGCAGCGCGCCGTAGGTCAGCGCCTGGTGGTCGAAGGCGTCGAGCACGGCGGTATTGCATTCGTCCATCAGCGCGTCGAAGCGCATGCCGGTGTTGGCGGCCAGGCGCAGCGGCAGCAGGTTCACGCAGTGGCCGACCAGGCCGGGCATGTCGTGCGCGAGCTGGCCCGACGCCGGAATGCCGACCACGATGTCTTCCTGCCCCGTGAGGCGGTGCAGCGTGGCCACGAAGCCGCTGAGCAGGCCGGTGAACAGGCTCACGCCGGCCTTGGTGCTGGTGGTGCGCACGGCGCTCACCAGGCGTTTGTCGAGCAGCCGCTCGGCGCGCAGCGAGTTGAAGGTGCGCGTGGCCGGGCGCGGGCGGTCCAGCGGCAGGTCGAGCACCGGCAGCGTGCTGCCCGAGAAGCGGCCCAGCCAGTAGTCGACGTGCGCCTGCATGTCGGGGTGCGCGGCGTCGTCGGCTTCCTGCGCGGCAAAGTCGGCGAAGAGCGGCGCGGGCTTGAGCTTCAGGCCCACGCCGGTCTGCTCGGCATACAGGTGGCCCAGCTGCTCGGTGATGACGGCCCACGACCAGCCGTCGCAGACCACGTGGTGCGCCGACATCACGAGCTCGTGCTCGGCCTCGCCCAGGCGGTACAGCACCGCGCGGAACAGCGGGCCGTGCTCGAGCGAAAAGGGCGTGCACACGGCTTCGTTGTGGGCGGCGCGCAGGGCCCGCGTGCGGGCTTCGGGTTCGAGGCCGCTCAGGTCTTGCTGCAGCAGGTGGTTGTCGCCGGGCTGGCTCACCAGCATGCAGGTGCCGTCGGGCGAGATGGTGGCGCGCAGGGCCTGGTGGCGTTCGAGCAGCAGCGCCATCGACTGCGCCAGGGCTTCGCTGTCCAGCGTGCCGCGCATGCGCAGCAGCACCGATTCGTTGTAGGCCAGGGAGGCCTCGGTGCTCAGCGTTGCGCCGAGCCAGACTTCACGTTGCGATTGCGTCGTCGCAACGATGCATTCGATGGCGCCACCGCTGGCGGTGGGCTTGAGAACGGCGTTCATGCTGCGGCCTTTCCATTGATGAGGTGATGACTGGGGCTGGCCGTGTCGGGCACGTACCAGAAGGGCTGGCCGTCGACGTCGCGCGCCAGCACCGAGCCTTCTTCGGCGGGCTTGCGCAGGTCGAAGCCGGTGACGACCGCGGCGCGGCGCGGCAGGAAGCCGGATTCCTGCATCTCGGCGACCGACTCCTTGAAGGCGCGCTGGATGAAGGCGATGTCCTCGGCGCTGTGCGCGCTCGTGAGGAAGCAGGGGAAGTTGTCCAGGATGTGGATGCCGCGGCTGCGCATCATGGCGAACAGCAGGTCCTGCAGCGGGTGGTCCTCGAGCCAGCTCACGCGCCACAGCGAGGCGAAGTGGCGGATCTCGATGGGCGCGCCCACCTCCTTGCACCAGCCCGAGAGTTCCGCGGCCATGGCCGAGGTGTTGCCCGTGAGGCCGGCCTGCAGCGCGGGCCCGGCTTCCTTCAGGTGGGTGAGCGAGGCCTTGGCCGCGGCCAGCGCCAGCGGGTGGCGCACGAAGGTGCCGGCGAAGTAGGTCACGCCCACGCCCGGGATCGAGTCGTCGCCGTACTGCCAGGGGCCGCCGTCGAGCGCGTCCATGAACTCGCGCTTGCCGGCGATCACGCCCACCGGAAAGCCGCCGCCGATCACCTTGCCGTAGGTGGCCAGGTCGGCGCGCACGCCGAACAGCTCCTGCGCGCCGCCCAGCGCGGTACGAAAGCCCGTGATGACCTCGTCGAAGATCAGGCAGCAGCCGCTCTTGGCGGTGATGTCGCGCACTTCGTGCAGGAACTCGCGCGGCTGGAAGTCGGGCCGGCGGCTTTGCACCGGCTCGGCCAGCACGGCGGCCAGGTCGTCGGCGTTCTCGCGGATGAAGGCCAGCGCCTCGGGCGTGCCGTAGTCGAGCACGCGGATGTCGCCGAACATGCCGCTCATGACGCCCGGCGCGGCCGACAGGCCCTTGCCCGACTTGCCGGCGCGCACCAGAACTTCGTCGAAGGTGCCGTGGTAGGAGCCGGTGAACACCACCACCGTGCTGCGGCCGGTGACGGTGCGCGCGATGCGCAACGCGGCCATCACGGCCTCGGAGCCGGTGTTGCACAGGCCGGCGCGGTCGCTGCCGGTGAGCTCGCAGATCAGCGCCGTGACCTCGGCCGCCAGCGGATGCTGCGGGCCGATCTCGTAGCCTTCGTCGAGCTGCTTGCGCACGGCGTCCTGCACGAAGTCGGGCTGCCAGCCGAACATGTTCATGCCGAAGCCGTTGAGCACGTCGACGTACTCGTTGCCGTCGAGGTCCCACATCTTCGAGCCCTTGGAGCGCTCGATGACGATCTGGTAGGTGATCTCCTTGGTGATCGGGCGGAAGCCGTTGACCACGCGCGGGTCGGCCATGTGGGGGCGGTTGGACTCGGTGAACTGCTTGCTTTTCTGCGTGCGTTCCACGTAGCGCCGCATGAAGGCCGCGAGCCGCGCCTTCTGCCGGCCGCTGGGCTCGGCGGTGCGCTGCGTGTGGATGCGGGCGATGGCGCCGAAGGCCTTGGCCACGTCGTAGCGCACGGGCTGATGGGTGGCGGGTTCGTCGGCAGCGGGCGTGGCGGAGACCGCGGTTGCGGCTGGTGCGGTGGGTTCAGCCACCGGTTGCGCGGCTTGCGTGACCTGTGCGACCTGCGCGACAGGCATGGCCTGCAGCGTCATGAGCGGCGCGGCCTGCGCGGCGCCCGACAGCAGGGCCAGCTGCTGGCGCATCAATTCCATCTGCTGCGAAATGAGCTGCGGAAGCGGGTCGCCGCCGCCGATGCCGGCTTGCATCGGCGCATACACCGGCATGGGCATGGCCACGGGCTGGTAGGCGGCGACGGCCTGCACGGGTGCGGGCATGGCCGCCGCGGTCACCGGCGCGGCGGCAGGTGCTGCAACCGGCGTGGCTTCAGGCGGCAGGCTTTCCCGCAGGAAGCCCGACAGCGCGTCGAAGCTGCGGTAGTTCTCCATCAGCTGGCGGAAGCTGAGGTTGACCTTGAAGTGCTTCTTGATCTGCGTGGCGGCCTGCGTGAGCGTGAGCGAGTCCAGTCCCAGCTCGCCGAAGGCGGCGTGTCCTTCCGCCTGCGCCATGTCGAGGCCGGAGATGTCCTCGAACAAGGTGCGCAGGCGCGCATCCACGTTGGAGGCGGGGGGAGGAAGAGGCGAGGGCGTTGCAGCGGTCACGGTCGGCTCCAGGGCGGTAGGTGAAACAAGGAAGACAGGTGAAGGGGCCGGGGCTGCGACGGGCGCGGTCTCGGTGGCGATGGGGGGGACGGTGGCGATGTCGACCCAGAAGCGCTTGCGCTCGAACGGCGTGGTGGGCAGCTGCACGCGTTGCGCGCCGGTGCGCGACACGAGCCGCGAGAGCTCGACGTCGGCGCCGCAGGTCCAGAGGCGGCCCAGCGCCAGGTGCAGGGTGCGGGCCTCGTCGGCGGGGTCGCCCTGCAGCAGCGGCACCACAGCGGTTGCGCCGTGCTGGCGCACCAGCGTCGAGAGCATGTTGCGGGGGCCGGCTTCGACGAACAGCGGGTTGGCCACCTGCGCCATCGCGCAGCGCACGGCCGGCGAGAAGTGCACGGTGCCGCGCAGGTGCTGGGCCCAGTAGGTGGCGCTGGTGGCCTCGGCGCCTTCGAGCAGGCGGCCGGTCATGGTCGAGAAGATGGGCGTGTACGGTGCGTGCAGTTCGACCTGCCGCACCAGCGCCTCGAAGGGCGCGACGGCGCCGTCCATCATGGCGGAGTGGAAGGCGTGCGAGGTCTGCAGCGCGCGCGCCGGAATGCCGTCGGCCTCGAGCGCGGCCTGCAGCGCGGCAATGGCGTCGAAGGGGCCGGCGGCCACGCAGGCGGTGGGGCCGTTCTCGGCGGCCAGCGACAGCTGCGGACCGAAGCGGTCGAGCCTGTCCAGCAGCTCGGCCGCACCCAGGCGCACCGACAGCATGGCGCCGGCCGGCTGGGCCTGCATGAGCGCGCCGCGCCGGGCGACGAGCCTGGCGGCGTCTTCGAGACGCATCACGCCGGCCAGCACGGCCGCCACGAACTCGCCCACGCTGTGGCCGATCAGCGCCTGCGGGCGCGCACCGAGCGACAGCACGCGGCGGGCCAGCGCGTATTCGAGCGCGAAGATGGCCGGCTGCGTGGCGGCGGTGGGCGCCAGCGATTGCGGGTCGTCCGAGAGCATGCGCGCGCGCAGGTCGAAGTCGACCGCGCCTTCGAAGGCGGCCATGCAGTCGTCGAAGGCGGCGGCGAACACCGGGTCGGCGGCGTGCATGTGCTTGCCCATGCCCGCGTACTGCGCGCCCTGGCCGGGGAACATCAGCACCATCTGCGGTGCGCGTGCGGCTGTGCGGCCGCTGGCGCGCCAGGGCGAGTCGGCATTGCGCAGCGCGGCCGAGGCATCGGCCGCGCTGCCGGCGACCACCACGCGGCGGAAGGCGTGCGCCTTGCGGCCCACGGCCAGCGTGTGGGCCACGTCGGCCAGCGGCAGGCCGGCTTGCGCGTCGAGGTGCGCGGCGAGCTGCTCGCAGGCCACGGCCAACGCAGCCTCCGAGCGGCCCGACAGCGACAGCACCTGTTCGCCGGCCGCGAGGGGCGAGGCCGGCCGAGGCGGTGCCTCCTCGACGATGACATGCGCGTTGGTGCCGCCCACGCCGAACGAACTCACACCCGCGCGGCGCGGCAGGTCGGCGCGCGGCCAGGGTTGCAGTTCGCTGTTGACGTGGAACGGCGTGCGCGCGAAGTCGATCGACGGGTTCGGCGAGCTGAAGTGCACTGTCGGCGGAATCACTTCGTGGTGCAGCGCCAGTGCCGTCTTGATGAGCCCGGCCGCGCCCGCGGCGGTGACCATGTGGCCCACGTTGCTCTTGAGCGAGCCGAGCGTGCAGTAGTCGAGCGCGTCGGTGTGCTCGGCATAGGCCACGGCCAGCGCCTCGACCTCGATGGGGTCGCCCATGGGCGTGGCCGTGCCGTGCGCTTCCACGTAGGAGATGCTGCGCGCGTCGACGCCGGCCGCCGCCAGCGCGGCGCGGATCACCGCGGCCTGGCCGTCGACGCTGGGCGCCGTGAAGCTGGCCTTGGCGCCGCCGTCGTTGTTCACCGCGGCGCTGCGCAGCACGGCGTAGATGGTGTCGCCGTCGGCCTGCGCGTCGGCCAGGCGCTTGAGCAGCACCACGGCCGCGCCGTCGCTGAACACGGTGCCCTGGGCTTGCGCGTCGAAGCTGCGCGTGTGGCCGTCGGGCGAGAGCATCGAGCCCTCGTTGTAGAGATAGCCGCTGCGCGGCGGGCAGGTGACCGAGGCGCCGCCGGCCAGCGCCATGTAGCACTGGCCCGTGCGCAGCGCATGGAAGGCGTGGGCCACGGCCACCAGCGAGGTCGAGCAGGCCGTGTGCACGCTGACGGCGGGGCCGGTCAGGTTGAGCCGGTTGGCCACGCGCGTGGTGATGTAGTCCTTCTCGTTGGCCAGCATCACCTGGAACTCGCCCACGGGCTCCACCAGGTCGGGCCGGGTGCTCACATGGCGCTGGAAGTAGGTGGCGTTGTACATGCCGGCGTACACGCCGACCGGGCCCGGCGCGGCGTCGGGCACGTAGCCCGCGCGTTCGAGGCACTCCCAGCAGATCTCCAGGAACACGCGCTGCTGCGGGTCCATGAGCTGCGCCTCTTTCGGGCCGATGCCGAAGAAGGCGGCGTCGAAGTCTTCGATGCCGTCGATCACGCCGCGTGCGCGCACGTACGACGGGTCGCTGCGCAGCGCCTGGCTGACGCCCGCGTCGAGCGTGGCGTCGTCGAAGAAGGTGATGGTGTCGCGCCCGGCGACGAGGTTGCGCCAGAACTGCTCGACATCGGCGGCGCCCGGAAAGCGGCCGGCGGTGCCGACCAGGGCCACGGCATCGTCATCGATGCCGGACCTTGGCGAAGAAGGGGCCGCCGCGACCGGTCGTGCTTGCGTACCGGTCGCAGCGGCCGTGGCGGGCAGATCGCCCGCCGGCTGCATCCGCGCACCCATTGCTTTTGGCGTGGGATTGCGGAAAAAAAGATTGGTCGACAGCTGCAGCCCGGTGCCGCGCTGCAGCTCGGCGAGCACCTGCAGCACCAGCAGCGAGTCGCCGCCGAGGTCAAAGAAGTTGTCGTTGCGCCCGACCTTGTCGATGCGCAGCGCATGCGCGAAGGCGTCGCACACCTGCTGCTCGAGGGCGTCGTGCGCTTCCTCGAAAGGCTGGGCCAGTTCGGGGCGTTCGCCGGCCGGTTCGGGCAGGGCCTTGCGGTCGAGCTTGCCGTTGGGCGTGACCGGCAGCTGGGCGAGCCACACCTGCGCGGTCGGCACCAGGGCGGCGGGCAGGCGCGTGGCAAGGTGCGCGCGCAGGGCGTCCCACGCGACCTGCTGCGTGCGTGCGACGAGGTACGCCACCAGGCGCAGCTGGCCGCTGGCGTCGGGCCGCGCGAGCACGGCGCACGACTGCACCGCAGGGTGCGCCAGGATGGCGGCCTCGACCTCGCCGGTCTCGATGCGATGGCCGTGGATCTTCACCTGGCCGTCGCGCCGTCCGATGAACTCGAGCGTGCCGTCGGGCAGCCAGCGCGCGAGGTCGCCGGTGCGGTAGAGCCGGTCGTCCGGACCGCCGAAGGGGTCGGGCACGAAGCGTTCGGCGCTCAGCGCGGGTTGGCGCAGGTAGCCGCGCGCCAGGCCGTGGCCGCCGATGCAGAGCTCGCCGACGAAACCGGCCGGCAGCAGCGCCATCGACGGGCTCAGCACGCGCAGCACGGTGTCCTTGATGGGGCGGCCCAGCGGCACCGAACGCAGGTCGTCGGGCAGGGGAGAAGGAATGCGGTGCGTGGCCGCGAAGGTGGTGCACTCGGTCGGGCCGTAGCCGTTGCTGAGCGTGAGCTTCGGCAGTGCCGCCTGCGCGCGCCGCACATGCGGCACCGACAGCGCCTCGCCGCCGGTGAACAGGTGGCGCAGGCCGGCCAGGTGGGCCGGGTCGTCGTCGACCACGGCGTTGAACAGCGCGGCCGTGAGCCATGCGGTGTGCACGTCGTGGCGCGCGATGGTGCGGGCCAGGCCGGCGCCGGTGGGCACGCGCTCGTCGTGGATCACGCAGCAGCCGCCGTTGAGCAGCGGGCCCCAGACCTCGAGCGTGGCCGCGTCGAAGGCGAGCGGCGCCGCATGCAGCACCGCGCGGCCCGCGGCGAGTTCGACATAGTCCACGCCGGCCACGAGCCGCAGGATCGACCGGTGGCAGATCTCGATGCCCTTGGGCGTGCCCGTGGAGCCCGAGGTGTACATCACATAGGCGACCGATTCGCCGTCGACGGACGGCGGATTCCAAGAACTGCGATCTGCCTTGTCGGCATATTCGTCGAGCAGCAATACCGCGTGTTTCGGCGGCACGAGATGGTGGTGCGCCTGCTCGGTCAGCACGTGGTGCGCATGCGTTTCGCCGAGCATGTAGGCGATGCGCTCCGACGGGAAATCGGTCGGCACCGGCACGTAGGCGGCGCCCGCTTTCAGGATGCCGAGCATCGCGACGACGGCGGCCATCGAGCGGTCGAGCAGCAGGCCGACGCTGTCGCCGCCGCGAACGCCCAGGCGCTGCAGGCGGTGTGCGAGTTCGTCGGAGCGCTGGTCGAGCTCCGCGTAGCTCATGCGCAGTTCGCCTTCGGCGACGGCGGTGGCTTCCGGCGCAGCCTGCGCCTGCCGGCGGAACAGGCCGGTGACGGTGAGCGAACGGTCCAGCGGCGACACGGCGGTGTTCCATGCGGCGAGCTGGGTGTCGCTGTCGGCGCGGGGCAGGGTGCGGATGTCGCCGAGCGCGGCATCGGGGCGCGCGAGCAGGTCGGCGGCGGTGTCGGCGATGGCTGCGAGCAGCGTGTCGAGCGCGGCGGCGTCCAGCAGGCTGACCGCACTGTCTATATGCAGGCATGCGCTGGGGGCGTCGAAGCGCAGGCGCAGGGCGGCGTCGGCGCCGTAGGCGGTGTCGATGTCCTGGCGCAGCCAGAGCACGTCGGGGCGCTGCGTGGACAGCGGCGCTTCCGCCGACACGCGGCGGGCCTGGTCCAGTTCCGCGAGCCAGTCACCGGCGGCCCGGGTCGCGTCGTAGGCGGCGGTGGTCGACAGGCGCTGCGTGCGGCCATGAGATGCGTTCGGGCTGAGCGAGGCTTCTTCCAACGTCGGCCAGAGGGTTCCGAGCCAGCGCGACTGCAGCAGCAGCCACGCGCCGGCGAAGGGGGTGTCGGGCAGCAGGTGGGGGGCGGCGGCGAGCCCCTTGGGCAGGTTGCTCGTGTGCCGGGCGTTCGGCGAATCCGGGTGGGCGCGCGGCACGAACAGGTCTCCCAGGAGCAGGTCGGGGGCTGAAACGCGCGACGGCAAAACAGTTTGAATTTCCATGTAAATACCCGGATACGCAATACGATGGAATTAATTGAATGCGCGAAGATATCGCCCAATCAATTGGCGTTCTGAAACGGTCTTCTTTCTTTTTCTTGACTCGATCCTAGGAGGTTTGAGACGGCCAAAGTGTGGTCTTAAGGCCTAGGTTACATTCAGACAAGGTTATTTCGAAAACGTACTACCCGAACTGTCCAGTTCGAGGTAACTGATGCGTGGTTTGGAGGTTCCGAGGGGCTGCGCCAGCTGTCCAGAGGCACCGGAATGCGCTCCCGAACCGGGGTACTCATGGGGAGATGCACAGGGGAGACCGCGGGAAAACCAGCGCACCAGATGGTTCGCGCGGATAACCGGATCGGTGCATACATTTCACTGGGGAGCGATGCGTAAAACGCACCGCTGCGGCGCTCGCATCAGGAAACATTGACCGGATTTGGTGCTGTTATCAATTCGCCGGTTCTGTAACTGAATAAAAAATCGCTGTACAAAACCTAAAAATAGCCAAAACTCCGAATTCATTCAAAGCAATCGAGAATCAATCTTCATGAGGGCTAAAAATGTTAAGCGACATCCTATTACCAGGTGTAGTTCTCAGGCCCCGTGATCTCTACTTCGAGGCGGAAATACCGAATATCTCGAAAGGACTGGAGGCCAATGCCACGTATTTCGGCAATGCCGGGTGGGCCCAGGAGTACCTGGACTTCTGCCACCGCGACGCGCACTTCCGAAGCCGGTGGCTCGCCGCGGGCGGGGACTGGACCGGCAAGGTCGTCATCGACCTGGGCTGTGGCCCCGGCAATGTGTTCGCCACGCTGGGCGGCAAGCCCGAGCTGCTGGTGGGTGTCGACGTGGCCGCGGGGTCGCTGGAGCTGGCTTCGCGGCTCGGCTACACGGCGGTGCTGGCCGACGCGGCGCACACGCCGTTCAACTCGGGCGTGGCCGACATCGTGGTGATCAATGCCTCGCTGCACCACTGCGACGACATGGACGCGGTGCTGCGGGAGGGCGCGCGGCTGGTGAAGCCCTACGGCGTGCTCATCACCGACCACGACCCGCAGCTCACGGCCTGGGACTACAAGGGCCTGGCCAAATTCCTCTGGGATGCGCGGCTGTGGGTCTACCGCATGACGCGGCACGGCTTCCACAAGTCGGGCAGCCAGCAGTCGTGGGGCCTGCGCACCGAGATTCACCACCGGCCCGGCGACGGCGTGACGAAGGAGTTCTTCCAGCACACGCTGGAACCGCTGGGCTTCGAGGTCAGCGTGCATCCGCACAACCACCAGATCGGCGCCGATGCGCTGCGAGGCCACGTCGGCCCGGCGCAATGGAAGTACCGCATGGGCAACGCGCTGTCGGGCCGCGACCCGGCGGCGCCCGCCAGCGCGCTGTCGCTGATGTGCATCGCCCGGCGCGGGCCGCAAGAAGGAGCCGCCGCGATGATGTGAGGTTTCGGCGGGCCGGCGACTGCTGGTAGCCTCTGCGGATTATTCGAACGCGCCCCGGCGACGGGGACGCGCCATCAGGTAATCCAGGAAGGACTCCCGCAGTGGTTGTGACAGTCAGGACAGGCCGAGCAGGCCCAGAAGGCAGGGCAGGCAGAGGTTGGCGCGCGTGCATCGCGCTCGTGGCGGCAGTGATGGTGGCGGCGTGCTCGACCTCGCCGAAGATGCCCGTGGCAGGCCCCGGCGAGTACGTGGTGCAGCCCGGCGACACGCTCTACCGCATCGCATCGAAGACCGGCCGCTCGACCGGCGACATCGCCCGCTGGAGCAACCTGCAGGACCCCGACAAGCTCGAGGCGGGGCAGGTGCTTCGCATTGCGCCGCCGGGCGGCGCAACGGCCTCGGCGCCACCCGATGCTTCGCCGCCGCCCCGGAGCGCAAGCGCCGAGCGCGCAAGGCCGCCGAGGAACCGCGAGGCCCGCGACCCCGAGCCGGCCACGCCGCCCGCATCGCGCCGCAGCGACTGGGGCTGGCCCGCGCCGGGCCAGGTGATCGCGGGCTTCAACGGCGGCAGCAACAAGGGCGTCGACATCGCGGCCAATCCGGGCGACCCGGTGGTGTCGATGGGCGCGGGCAAGGTGGCCGTGACCGAGATGCTGCGCGGCTACGGCAGCGTGGTCATGATCGACCACGGCGGCTCGTACATGTCGGTCTACACCAATCTGCACACGGTGCAGGTCAAGCAGGGGCAGCGCGTGGAGCGCGGCCAGAAGATCGCCGACCTTGGCGGCGGCGACAGCGGGCGCAGCAAGCTGCACTTCGAGATCCGCTACCGCGGCAACGCGGTCGACCCGCGCCAGTACCTGACCGCGCGCTGACTTTCTCGGCCGATCGGCGCTCTATCTGGCGAAAGGCATCCCCCGAATTGGTGATATCGCCGCGCCCTCGAAATGCGCAGACTCGCCCCCTGTTCTCAGGAAGGGGCGTTCATGGAACTCATGGATTGGATGTTGGTTGCGGTCGGCATCGCATTGGCGCTGGCGACGCAATGGTTTCTGCTGGCGCAGTTCAGCCGCGACTGGAAGCCGATGCGCGACCAGATCGCCGAACAGGTGACGCAATCGGCTGCCCTGGTCGAAGAGTGCGCGTCGGGCTTCGTTCCGAAAGCCTAGGCGCTCAGCGCCCCTGCCACGCAGGCGGGCGCCCGGCCTCGAAGGCGTCGACGCCTTCCCTGAAATCCCTGCTGCCGTAGCACCGCCGCACCAGGTCATCGGTGTCGGGCGCGCCCTGGGCCGTGCCGCGGCGCAGCGCCTCCTTGGCAGCGGCCTGCGTCACCGGTGCCAGCGCTCCCAGCCGCGCGCACAGCGCGCTCACCGCCGCATCGAGTTCTTCTGCCGCGCAGACCTGTTCGAGGAAGCCGCAGGCGAGCGCTTCGTCCGCGCCGATGATCTGCGCGAGCAGCAGCATGCGCCGCACCGGCTGCAGCCCCCACGCGGCGCGCAGCCGCGCGAAGTTCAGCGACGACAGCGTGTTGCCCAGCGTGCGCGCAATCGGCACGCCGAAACGCGCACCCGGCGTGCCGATGCGAAAGTCGCAGGCCGTCGCAATGGCCAGCCCGCCGCCCACGGCCCAGCCGTCGACGACCGCCAGCGTGGGCATCGGCAGTTGCTCGACGAGGCCGATGCCCGCGTCGATGCGCCGCTCGTAGGCCACGCCGTCATCGCCGCCTTCGAAGGGCTTGAACTGCGCGATGTCGGTGCCCGCAACGAAGGCCTGGCCGCCCGCGCCGCGCATCACCACCACGCGCACCTCGGCGGCGCGCGAGGCGAGCGCCTCGCAGTGCGCCGCCAGCTGCTCGTACATCGCCCAGGTCATCGCGTTGCGCGCGGCGGGGCGATCGAAGGTCAGCGTGGCGATGGGGCCCGCGACGGTGAGTGAAACGTGTCCCTCGCCGTTCGCCGGCGAAGTGCCTCCCTCGCCGCGTGCCGGTGAATTGCGTCCTTCGCCGCTCATGCGCCGAACGCTCCCGCCGCAGCCAGCTCGCGCTGTTCCTGCGCCGCAATGCCGAACTCCGCCAGCACCTCGGCCGTGTGCTCGCCGAGCAGCGGCGGCGGGCGGCGAACCTGCTGCGGCGTGCCGCCCATCTTCACTGCGAAGCCGATGTTCGGCACCTTGCCCTCGACGGGGTGATCGATCTCGATGCGCATCTGGCGGTGCTTGCCGTGCGCGCTCTCGAAGGCCTGCGGGTAGGTGAGGATCGGGCCGGCCGGAATGCCGACGGCCAGGAGCCGCTCGATCCAGTTCTCGCTGGTGTCCTGCGCGAAGCTGCGCTCCAGCGACTCGACCAGCGCGAGGCGGTTGGCCAGGCGCAGCGACACGGTGGAAAAACGCTCTTCGTCGAGCAGGTCGAGCCGCTCGATGACCTTGCACAGCGTCTGCCACAGCTTCTGGTTGGTTGCGCCCATCACGAAGTGCCCGTCGGCCGCCTTCATGGCCTGGTAGGGCGCGCTCATGCGGTTGGCCGTGCCCAGCGGCTCGGGCTCGCGGCCGGTGCCCCAGTACTCGGAGATGTCCCAGACGGAGAACGCCAGCGCCGAGTCGAACAGCGAGGCGTCGACGTACTGGCCGCGCCCCGTGGCCTTGGCACCGATGTACGCGGCGAGCATGCCGTAGGTGGCGAACAGCGCGCAGCCGATGTCGGCCACCGGCACCCCGGCCTTCACCGGTGGGCCGTCGGGGTAGCCGGTGACGCTCATGATCCCGGACATGGCCTGCGCCATCAGGTCGAAGCCCGGGCGCGCCGCCCATGGCCCGGTCTGGCCGAAGCCCGAGATGCTCACGTACACCAGCTTCGGGTTGATGGCGCTCAGCGTCTCGTAGTCGGTGCCCAGCCGTTTCATGACGCCGGGGCGGTAGTTCTCCACCAGGATGTCGGCCTCCTTCACCATGCGGTAGAGCACCTGGCGGCCGCTCTCCGATTTCAGGTCGAGCGTGATGCTGCGCTTGTTGCGGTTCATGTTGAGGAAGCCCATGCTGTCCGAGCCCTTGAGCTTGAAGCCCATGGCGCCGCGCGTCTGGTCGCCGCCTTGCGGCGGCTCGACCTTGACGACGTCCGCGCCCAGGTCGGCCAGCAGCATGCAGGCATAGGGGCCGGCCATGACCTGGCTCACGTCGAGCACGCGAACGCCGGCCAGCGGCAGGGGGCGGGAGGAGGGGGTGTCGCTGTCGCTCATCTGTTCGATCTTTCGGGAGGGGAATTCAAAAAAATGGCTTCAGGCGTCCGCGCGCACGCCCGCGTCCTTGACCACCTTGGCCCACTTCGCGTGTTCGGAGACGATGAAGGCGGCGAACTTCTGCGGACTGCCGCCGGCGTCTTCGGCGCCGAACTCGTCGAGCCGCTGCGCGATGTCGGGCATGGCCAGCACGCGGTTGATGTCCTCGCTCATGCGTTGCACCAGCGGCGCCGGCATGCCGCGCGGACCCACCAGGCCGTACCACGAGGCCGCGTCCAGCCCCGGAAAGCCCGACTCCGCCAGCGTGGGCACGGTGGGGTGGCTGCGCGCGCGCTGCAGCCGCGTCTGCGCAATGGCGATGACCTTGCCCTGCTTCACGAAAGGCGTGGCGGCCGTCATGGTGTCGAAGGCGAAGTCGATCTGGCCGCCGAGCAGGTCGACGATCAGCGCGCTCGAGCCCTTGTAGGGCACGTGCACCGCGTCGACCTTGGCCTGCAGCTTGAACATCTCGAAGGCCAGGTGCTGCGCCGAGCCGATGCCCGACGAACCGAAGGACACGCGACCCGGCCGCTGGCGGCACAGCGCCACGATGTCGGGCAGCGTGCGCACCTTCTGCTCGGGGCTGCAGGTGAGCATGTTCGGCGTGACGCCCACCAGCGCGAGCGGCGTGAAGTCCTTGCGCGGGTCGTACCTCACGCCCTGCAGCAGCGCGGGCGCGATGGCATGGCTGTTGACGTGCGCCATCAGCAGCGTGGTGCCGTCGGGCGGTTGCTTGGTCACGTAGTCGGCCGCAATCACGCCGGTGGCGCCGGGCTTGTTCTCGACGATGACGGTGGTGTTCCACAGCACGCCCAGCTTCTGGCCGATGACACGCGCCAGCACGTCGGTGCCGCCGCCGGGCGCGAAGCCCACCACGATCTTCACGGGGCCGGTGGGTGCGCTGGATGCGCCGGATTCGTTGGCGGCGCGCACGAAGGCTGGCGTGGCCAGGGCGGCAAGGGCGCTCGTCGCCGCCAGGGTGAAGCTTCTGCGTTGCATCGGTTGTCTCCGTCGTTGTTTGAGTCCGACGGATGGTGCGCAATGCCCGCACCGGGCGCCATCGCTATTTGGGCGAAGCAGGATTCGCGGTTTGCGTATCCGCGAGCACCCGGGCCACGCCGGCGGCCGCGCGCGAGAGCGTTTCCGGTGCGCGATGGCACAGCACGAACTGCCGGCGCGCCCAGTCGCCGCGAATCGGCAGCCGCGCGAACCGGGCGCCGCCGGCCACGTGGCGCGCAATGGCGGCGGGCATCACGCCGATGCCCAGGTTCTGCGCCACCAGCGCGGCAATGCTGTCGAAGCCGCCCACGCGCATGCGCATGCGCAGCAGTTGCCCGGCCTCGTCGGCCAGGCGCTCCAGCATGATCGAGATGGCAGAGCCTTCGCCCAGCGCAATGAGGTCGCAGGCCAGCACGTCGTCCAGCGTCACGTGCCTGCTGCCGGCCAGCGCATGGGCGCGCGCGGTGACCGCCACCAGCTCGTCGCTGCGGTAGGGCAGCGTGGGCAGGTCGATGGCGCCGAGGCTGGCCTCGTAGATGCCGATGTCCACCACGCCGCGGCGCAACGCCTGCTGCACCACCTGGCTGTTCATTTCCTGCAGGTCGATGCGCACGCCGGGGCAGGCCGCGGCGCAGCGCTCGATGTCCGAAGGCATGAACTGGATCACCGCCGACTTCGGCGCCGCCACCCGCACCACGCCCTGCTCGCCGCCGAGGTAGGAGGCCGCGTCGTCCTGCATGCGCAGCACGGTGTGCGTGATGCTGCGGGCGTGCGCCAGCATGGCCCGGCCGGCGTCGGTGAGCACCATGCCGTGCGGGCGGCGCTCGAACAGGGCCACGCCGAATTGCGATTCCAGTTCGAGAATGCGGCGCGAGGCCGCGGCCGGCGCCATGTGCAGGCGCTCGGCGCCGCGCGTGACCCCGCCGAGCTCGGCGGTCGCGATGAACAGCTGGACGGTGGTGAGGTCGAAGTGGAGGCGGGAGGTCATGGGCGCCGTCGAGGATATCGGGAGATCCGCGCTTCCCGATACTGCGAGCCCTCTAAGATGCTCGCTGTTTTGAGATGACGTGCAGAAGACGCGAGAGGCAAAGGGAGGGCCACGCATGATTTCTTTGCTCCACACCGCGGACTGGCAGATCGGCCGCGTGTTCTCGCAGTTCGAGCCCGACGACGCCGCGGCGCTGTTCGAGGCGCGCTTCAAGGTGGTCGAGCGGCTGGCCGGCATTGCGGCCGAACGCAAGGTCGATGCCGTGCTGGTCGCGGGCGATGTGTTCGACCTGCAGACCGTGTCCGACAAGACCATCCGGCGCATGTTCAACGCGATGCAGGGCTTTGCCGGCCCGTGGCTGCTGATTCCGGGCAACCACGATTCGGCCTTGAGCGAATCGGTATGGAGCCGGGCCGAACGCCTGGGCGCGATCGCGCCGAACGTGGTCTGCTGCCTCGCGCCGAAGCCGCACACCGTCGCGGGCAAGTTCGTGCTGCTGCCGGCGCCGCTGACGCAGCGCCACACCTACGGCGACCTCACCGACTGGTTTGCCGCGGCCCCCGACGACGCCGGCTTGCCGCGCATCGGCCTGGCGCACGGGTGCGTGCAGGGCATCCTGTCGGAAGACATCGACTCGGCCAATCCGATTGCGGCGGGGCGGGCAGGGGAGGCGAGGCTGGATTACCTGGCGCTGGGCGACTGGCACGGCACGCGGCAGATCGACGAGCGCACCTGGTACGCGGGCACGCCCGAGACCGATCGCTTCCGGGCCAACGAATCGGGGCAGGCGTTGCTGGTGTCCATTGCGGGCGCCGGCGCGCTGCCTGAAGTCGAGACTGTCCGCACGGGGCAGTTCGCGTGGCAGCAACTGGAGCCGCGGCTTTCCGTGCTGTCCGACGTCGATGAGCTGGTGGAACGGCTCGATCGAATCGACGGCAACGACGTGCTGCAACTGCGCGCGCACGGCAGCTGCGACCTGGGCGCGCATCGCAAGCTGGGCGCGGCACTCGAAGCCGCGCGGGCCCGCGCCCGCGCGCTGGTGTGGGACGGCGAGGCACTGCGGCTGGAGCCGACCGAAGAGGACATCCAGGCGCTGCATGCCGATGGCTTCGTCGGCGAGGCCTTGCAGGAACTGCGCGTGCAGCAAGCCGATGCCGATGCGGAACTGGCCCGCGACGCGCTGCTGACGCTGGCCCGCATCCTCGACGCGCAAGGTTCGCGCACGGGAGCCGGCGCATGAAGCTGCAGCGTCTTCGCATCGAGAACTTCAAGCTGTTCCGCGCACCGCTCGAAATCGGCGGCTTCACGGACGGGCTGAACCTGTTCGCGGCGCCCAACGAGTCGGGCAAGTCGACCATCGCGGAGGCGATTCGCGCCGCGTTCTTCGAGCGGCATCGCTCGAGCGCGGTCGAGCATCTGAGGCCATGGGGCGAAAGCACGGTCACGCCCACGGTAGAGCTCGATTTCGAACTCGACGGCAAGCCCGTCAAGCTCACCAAGGCCTTCCTCGGCAAGAAGCGCTGCGAGCTCGTCATCGACGGCAAGGCGATGGATGGCGCCGTGGCCGAAGACCACCTGGCGGCGCTGCTGGGTTTTCGCTTTCCGGGCAAGGGCGCGAGCACGCCGGAGCACATGGGCATTCCGGGGCTGCTGTGGATCAAGCAGGGCACCTCGCACGACATTTCGAACGCCGTCGGCTTTGCCAGCGACCATCTGCGCAATGCGCTCGGTGAATCGCTCGGCGAGTTGGCGTCGAGCCAGGGCGATGCGGTGCTGAAGGCGGTCGAGAGCGAACGCAATGAGTTGCTCACGCCGGCGAGCGGCGCGCCGCGCGGCGCCTTTGCGGATGCGCTCAAGCTGCGGACGGAACTCGACGCCGAGCTGGCGCGGCTGCATGCCGACATCGAGGCGTATCGGTCGGGCGTCGACCGGCTTTCGGGGCTGCGGCGCGAGCATCAGCGCGACGACGCGGCGCGGCCTTGGGTGGCGCTGCGCGAGCAGCTTGTCGCGGCGCAGCAGCGGCTGAGCGACGGCAAGGGGCTGGCCGAACGGAAGGCCGCGCAGGACGCGGCGCTCAAGCAGGTCGTGGCGCAGGTCGGCTCCTGGCGCACGCAGCTCCAGGCGATGGAGCGCGAAGAGGCCACGGTCGTGCAGCGCGAGAAGAACCTGCTGGCGGTGAAGGACGGGCGGGAAAAGGCGCTGGGCGAGCTGCAAGCCTGGGAGCCGCGCCATGCGGCCGCGGCGCAGGCGGATGCGCTAGCCCGCGACATCTTGCGGCTGGCGCGTCAGGCCGCGTCGCGGATCGCGCAGGAAAAGACCGTCGAAAGCCTGGCCGAGCAGCTTTCTGCATTGGCGCAGAACCTGGCGAAAGCCAAGGGCGAACAGGAGAAAGTCGCACGCCTGCAGGCCGACGCGCAATCGCTGGCCGTGCCCGACGGCGAGCTCAAGCGGCTGCAGCGTGGCGCCGACATGCTGCGCACGGCGCAGGCGCGGCTCGATGCGGTGTCGACCGCGCTGGCCTTCGAACTGCAACCCGGGGCGCGGGTTCGGGTGGGCGGCGCGGACGTTACGGGCTCGGCGCGGCAGACCGTCATTGCGCGGACCGAGATCGAGATCGAAGGCGTCGGCCGCATCACGGTGCTGCCGGGCGGCGCCGACCTCGAGAGCCTGGGCGTCGAACGCGACCGGGCCCGTGACGAACTGGCTGCGCTGCTGCAAGCGCTGCGCGCGGACAACGTGGCCGCCGTCGAGGAACGTGTGCGGCTGCATGCGCTGCGCAAAGGCGAAGCCAGTGCGGCGGAGGCCGTGCTGTCGGCGCTGGCACCCAAGGGTCTTGGCGCGCTGGCCGCGGACGTGGCGTTGCGCGAAGCCCGGCTGGCCGAGGCGAAGGAAGTCCTGCAGGCGATGGCTCCAGCGGCCGGCGCGGCCGTGCCATCGACTGCGCAGGCCGAATCGGAGGAGGGCGCTGCACGCGGGGCGCTGGAAGCGGCCTCCTCGGCCCTCAACGACGCGAAGGTGCAGGTCGGCCACGCACGCGAACAGGTCAAGGCCGCCGAGGACGAACTCGCCGCGGTGCAGGCGACGCTGGCCGACCCGATGCGCGCCGGCCGCAAGCGCGAAGCCAGCGAGGCACTTACCGATGCGCTGGCGCAGCAGTCGGCCATCGAGCAAAAGGTCGGCGAACTCGCGCAGCAGCTGCAGACGGTCAACCTGCCGGTGCTTGCGCAGGACGTCGAGCGGCTCGAACGCAGCGCGCGGCAGGCCGAATCTGCGCACAGCCAGCGGGCCAACGAGATCACGCGGCTCGAAGTCGAACTCGAGACCAAGGGCGCGCTGGGCCAGGAAGAAACCGCGTCGGAGAAGCAACGCGAACTCGAACACGCCGCCCGGCGATGCACGGAGCTCGATCGGCGTGCCAAGGCGCTGGACCACTTGCTGAAGCTGCTGCGGGAAAAACGCTCGGCACTGGCGCGCCGGCTGCGAGCGCCTTTGCAGAAACATCTGGACCACTACCTGCAGATTCTTTTCCCGGGCGCGCAGGTCGAGGTCGGCGATGACCTGTCACCGGGGCGCATCACGCGGCAAGGCGTGCGCGGCGTTCAAAGCGGCGCGTTCGAGGAGCTGAGCGTGGGCGCGCGGGAACAGATGGGCGTCGTGGCGCGGCTGGCCTACGCCGACTTGCTGAAGGAAGCCAACAAGCCGACGCTGCTGATCCTGGACGATGCACTGGTGCACACCGACGAAGAACGACTGGGCCAGATGAAGCGCGTGCTGTACGACGCAGCGACGCGCCACCAGATCCTGATCTTCAGCTGCCACCCGGAAGCCTGGCGCGACCTGGGCGTGGTGGCGCGGAGCATCGCCTGAAACAACACGGCCTTCCATGGGGAAGGCCGGTTTCGGTCATTGCCTTCGGCTCGGCAATCCTTGATTTAACATAATCACCATTGTGTGATTTATCCAGAGTTCCAGCAGGAACCCCGGACTCACCACTTGCCATCCTTCGGCACAGCCTTGGGCGCATTCGCCCTCGAAGCCGCGGCCGCCGTGATCAACGATGCCGCTTCCGGCCGGTTCGCCTTGTTCGCGAAGTCCACGGCCGTCATGCCCAGCTGGTTCTTCATCGTCGTGTCCGCACCTTCGGCCAGCAGCAGCTTCACGGCTTCGCCCGATCCATACATCGCGGCCATCATCAGCGGCGTCGAGCCGTTGGGCGATTGCGCGTCGATAAAGGCGTAGTTGTCGAGCAGCACCTTCATGATGGTCAGTTGCCCGCTGGTCGCCGCGTAATGCAGCGGCGTCCAGCCGGTCTTGTTGACGGCCGCATCGCGCTTCAGCAACTGGTTGACCAGCTCCTGCTGGCCCTTGATCGCCGCCAGCATCAGTGGTGTTTCGTCCTTGGCGTTGGCGATGTCGACGTTGGTCTGCGGCGACTCCATCAGCACCTGGATGACCTTCGGCGACGGCTCGCGCAGCGCGATCAGCAGGCCGGTCTGGCCGTGTTCGTCGCGCGTGTTCGGATCGAAACCACGCTGCAGCAACGTGCGCACGCCGCTCGCGTTGTCGCCGCGCACGGCACGGAAAAAGTCTTCGAACGAGCCCGCATGCGCTGCAAAAGATGCAGCCATGACAACAAGATATATCGATTTCTTAAAGTAATTTTTCATGATTTGACTTCCCTGAACAGCGTTTCGAAGTTGTCGCTCGTGGCCTTGGCAATGGCTTCCACGGGCATCTTCCTGAGTTCGGCGATCTGCTGTGCCACGAACGGCACATAGGACGGGTTGTTGGTCTTGCCGCGGTACGGCACGGGCGCCAGGTACGGGCTGTCGGTCTCGATCAGCATGCGGTCCAGCGGCACGAAAGCGGCCACGTCGCGCAGGTCCTGGGCCTTCTTGAAGGTCAGGATGCCCGAAAACGAGATGTAGAAACCCAGGTCGAGCGCCGCGCGCGCCACCTCGGCGGTCTCGGTGAAGCAATGGAAAACGCCGCCGGCCGCGCCAGGGGAGGCGTCTTCGCCCTCCTCCCTCAGGATCGCCAGCGTGTCCGCCGACGCCTCGCGCGTATGGATGATCAGCGGCTTGCGCGTCTGCTGCGCCGCGCGAATGTGCACCCGGAAGCGGTCGCGCTGCCACTCCATGTCGGAGATGCTGCGCCCGCCCTTGCGTTCTTCCATCTGGTAGTAGTCGAGGCCGGTTTCACCGATGGCCACCACGCGGGGCCGAGCGGCAAGCCGTACGAGTTCTTCAACGCTCGGTTCGGCGATGTCCTCGTTGTCGGGGTGCACGCCCACGCTGGCCCAGAAGTTGTCGTAGCTGGCGGCCAGCGCCTGCACGTCGTCGAACTCCTCGAGCTTGGTGCAGATGCAAAGGGCCCGGTCGACCTGCGCGGCGGCCATGGCGGCGCGGATCTGCGGCATCTGGTCCGCGAATTCGGGAAACGTGAGGTGGCAGTGGGAGTCTGTGAACATCGGAAATGGCGAGCTGCGACGCTCGCTCCTGTGGGAGATGGCGCCGTCCGCAGAGTTCCGCGTCACCAGGACGGCGGAAAACTCAGATGGTTTGCGTGGGCCGGTCGGAAGCCATCGAGCCGCCCAATGCGGCCTCGATGCGCGCCTTCAGCTGGCGCGATTTTTCATCCGACGGAAAGCGGATGCCGACGCCCGGCGCCCGGTTGCCCGCCGCGCGCGCCGGGGTGATCCAGGCGACCTTGCCGGCCACCGGGTAGCGCTGCGGGTCTTCGGGCAGCGTGAGCAGCACGTAGACGTCGTCGCCGAGCCGGTACTCGCGCGAGGTCGGAATGAAGATGCCGCCTTCGGCGAACAGCGGGATGTACGCCGCGTACAGCGCGCCCTTTTCCTTGATGGCGAGCTGGATGACGCTGGGCCGGGCCGGTGTGGCGGCGGCAGGTGAAGGGGCGGCGGGTTGGTTCATGGGCGACGAGCGGCAGAGTTTAGGGTGGTTCGCGCTTCGCTCACAAGCGCTTCCAGCATCAGGCCCGCGTTGAACGGGTGTTCGGCGGTTCTCGCGGCACTCGCGAGCGACTTCGACCAGCGCGCCAGCGCCAGCCGCGACGGGGCCGCCGGCAGGTCGTTGGCCTCGAAAAACCGGGGTTCGGCACCGTTGCCGACCGCCATCAGGTCATGGCAGAGCTTCTGCAGCGCGCTGACCGCCTGGGCCGGCGCGTGGTCCGACAGGGCGCCCACCTCGCCGCGCGTCATGGCCTTGGGCAGCAAGGCCCATGCCTTGGGCGACTGGCCCGAGTGCGCGAGCCGCAAGGCATCGCTCGGCCGGCCGCCCGCGGCGCGCAGCAAGGCCGCGGCATCGGCGGCGGGCACGCCCTGCGCGGCCAGCCAGGCCTCGGCCTCGGCGGTTTCGGGCCACGGCAGCGTGAAACCCAGGCAACGGCTGCGGATGGTCGGCAGCAGTTGCCACGCGGCCTCGCTGGCCAGCACGAAACGCACGTCGCCGACCGGCTCCTCGAGCGTCTTCAGCAGCGCGTTCGCGGTGATCGTGTTCATGCGCTCGGCCGGGTACACCAGCACCACCTTGCCGCGGCCGCGCGCGCTGGTGCGCTGGGCGAAGCCGACCGCGTCGCGCATCGCCTCGACGCGGATCTCGCGGCTGGCCTTGCGCTTCTTGTCGTCGATGTCGGACTGGGCCTTTTCGTCGAGCGGCCAGCCGAGTTCCTGCATGGCGACCTCGGGCATCAGCACGCACAGGTCGGCATGGGTGCGAACCTCGATGGCGTGGCAGCTCGCGCAATGGCCGCAGGCCGTGCCTTCGGCCGTCGGCTGCTCGCACAGCCAGGCGGAGGCCAGCGCCAGTGCCAGTTCGTACTGGCCGATGCCCGACGGCCCCTGCAGCAGCCACGCATGGCCGCGCTGGCGCAGCAGTTCGGCGAGCGGCTGGTGCAGCCAGGGCGACAAGGTCGAAGCGCTCATCGGGCAGCTCCTGCGAAGACGCCGCGCGCCACCAGTGCCGCCTCGACCTGCTGCCAGACCTGGTCGCGTGCCTGGCTCGCATCGATGCGCACGAAGCGCCGCGCATCGGCCGCCGCGCGGTCCGCGTAGCCCTGGGCAACGCGCCGGAAGAACTCGACCGGCTGCGCCTCGAACTTGTCGGGCACGCGCGCGCCGGCCAGCCGTTGCGCCGCGATCTCGGGCGCCAGGTCGAACCACAGCGTGACGTCAGGCTGCAGCAGTTGCGAAGCAGGGCGCCCCGCCCTCCCCGCCTGAACCCATTGCTCCAGGGTCGACAGCACGGCGTCGTCGAAACCGCGCCCCGCGCCCTGGTAGGCGAAGGTCGCATCGGTGAAGCGGTCGCACAGCACCACGTCACCACGCGCCAGCGCCGGCTCGATGACCTGCACCACATGGTCGCGCCGCGCCGCGAACACCAGCAGCGATTCGGTCAGCGGGTCCATCGGTTGCTCGAGAATCAGCCCGCGCAGCGTCTCGGCCAACGCCGTGCCGCCGGGTTCGCGCGTGCGAACCACCGTGCGGCCCTGGGCCTGGAACAGCGCCTCCAGCGCGTCGAGGTGGCTCGACTTGCCGGCGCCGTCGATGCCTTCCAGCGTCAGGAACAAACCGTTGTCACTCATTGGGTCGCCTTGGGTTTGGTGTCTCCACCGCCGCGCTGGAAACGGTTGACCGCGCGGTTGTGGTCGTCGAGCGAGCTGCTGAACTGGCTGGTGCCGTCGCCGCGCGACACAAAGTACAGCGATTTGCTTTGCGCCGGCTGCACCGCCGCCAGCAGCGCGGCCTTGCCGGGCATGGAAATGGGCGTGGGCGGCAGGCCGCCGCGCGTGTAGGTGTTCCAGGGCGTGTCGGCCTGCAGGTCTTTCTTGCGCAGGTTGCCGTCGAAGGCCGTGCCCATCCCGTAGATCACCGTCGGGTCGGTCTGCAGCGGCATGCCGATGCGCAGGCGATTGGTGAACACGGACGCGATTTCCGCGCGATCGTTGGCCTTGCCTGTCTCCTTTTCGACAATGCTGGCCAAGATAAGCGCCTCATCGGCCGATTTCAGCGGCAAGTCGGAGGCGCGGGCGGCCCAGGCGGCCTCCAGCTTCTTGTCCATGGCCCGCATCGCGCGCTGCAGCAGCGCCACGTCGGTCGAGCCCTTCGAATAGGTGTAGGTGTCCGGGAAGAAGCGCCCTTCCGGGTGCAGCCCGGGCTTGCCGAGCTTGGCCATCAGCGCGTCGTCGGTCATGCCCACGCTGTCGGGCTTGAGCTGGTCGGCCTTGGCGAGCGCGGCGCGCACCTGGCGGATGTTCCAGCCCTCGACCAGCACCAGGCTGCGCGTGGCTTCCTCGCCACGCACCAGCACGTTGAGCAGCATCTTGGGCGTGACGCCGCGTTCCAGCTCGTAGCTGCCGGCGCGCATCTGGCGGTCTTGCCCCGAGACGCGGAACCACAGGTAGAGCAGCTGCGGCTGAACGTCGACACCGGTGTCGGCCACGGCCTGGGCGATGCCGCGCGGCGTGGTGCCGGGCTCGACCGACAGGTCGACGCTGGGTGCGGGCAGCTTGAGCGGCTGGTGCACCCACCAGAGACCGCCGGCGCCGAGCGCGAGCGCAACCAGGGCGGCGAGCAGGAAGAGCGTGAGGAAGAAGCTGCGCACGGGTCCGATGTAGGGAAACGAGGGAAGAACGGAAAGGGAAAACGCCGCGGACGGTGAAAAAACGGTGGCCCCGGGGGCGGCAAGGACGGAGTCCCTGCCGCCCCGAAGGAACAGGCCCGGCCATGATAATTCAGCGATGACCACTGTCGTTCTCAATGGCGTCACCGCGCCCTCCCTGTCCGCCCCGTCCGGCCACCTCGGCGTGATTCGTGCCGAGGGCCCCGATGCCGCGAGCTTCCTGCACGGGCAGCTCACGCAGGACTTCTCGCTGATGGGCGACACCGACGCCCGGCTTGCCGCGCTGTGCACCGCCAAGGGCCGTGTGATCGCAAGTTTCATCGGCATCAAGCCGCAACCCGAGCTGATTCTTCTGGTCTGCAGCCGCGACATCCTGGCCGCGACGCTCAAGCGGCTGCAGATGTATGTGCTGCGCGCCAAGGTCAAGCTGACCGACGCCACCGAGCAGTTCGCGCTGTACGGCCTGGCCGGCACCGCCCTCACCGCCAACGGCCTCGACGCCGCCACCGCGCCCGGCAAGCGCACGGCCGCAGGCAGCGACGTGAGCGTGGTGTCGCTCTACCCGGCCGACGGCGTGCCCCGCGCGCTGTGGATCGCCCCCGCCGACCAGCCCGCCCCCGTGGGCACGGCGCTCGACGCGGGCCTGTGGCAATGGAGCGAGGTGCGCAGCGGCATCGTCACGCTGACCACGCCCGTCATCGACGCCTTCGTGCCGCAGATGATCAACTTCGAGTCGGTCGGCGGCGTGAACTTCAAGAAGGGCTGCTACCCCGGCCAGGAAGTGGTGGCGCGCAGCCAGTTCCGCGGCACGCTCAAGCGCCGCACCTACCTCGTGCAGGCCGACGCACCCGTCTGCGCCGGCCAGGAAGTCTTTGCCGCCAACGATGCCGAGCAACCCGTGGGCACCGTGGCGCAGGCCGCCTCCGCGCCCGGTGGCGGCTGGGCCGCCCTCATCTCGATGCAGATTTCCGCGCTCGAGGCCGGCGGGCTGCATGCCGGCGCGGCCGACGGGCCGGCCCTCACCGTCGAGCCGCTGCCCTACGCGCTGCTCGAAGACATCTGAGCTGAAACCGTTGCCCCCAAGACGCCCGCTCATCGGGCGTTTGGCGCTATCGAACAGATAGCGCCATTTTTTTGCGTGTCGTTTAACCCTGCTGCCGTTGCTGCGCCGTAGAAGCCTTCACCGATCAACTCCCGGCAAGGAAGACACCATGAAGCGCAGATTCTTTTCAACCGCCCTGGCCCTGGGCGCCATGGCCTCTTCGCTGGCCGTGCCGGCCTGGGCGCAAAGCCAGCCGTCCGGGCGCGTCGGCTCGCTGATGCAGATCAGCGTGGTCGACCGCAGCACCGGCGCCGAGCTGCCGGTCTACCGCCACCGCGGCGAATACTGGGTGGCGGGCCGCCCCGGCACGCGCTATTCCATTCGCGCACGCAACGCGATGGGCGAACGCATCATGGCCGTGATGTCGGTGGACGGCGTGAACGTCGTCACCGGCGAAACCGCCGGCGTCGGCCAGAACGGCTATGTGTTCGGCGCGCGCGAGCGCAGCGACATCACGGGCTGGCGCAAGAGCGATTCGCAGATTGCGGCCTTCGAGTTCGCCGCCGCCGGCAACTCCTACGCGAGCCGCACCGGCCGCCCCGACGACGTGGGCGTGATCGGCGTCGCCATGTTCCGCGAGCGCATGCCCGAGCCGCCACCGCCGCCCATCACGCCGTACCCGCGCCGCGACGAATACGGCGAGCGCGAACGCCGCAGCGAGTCGTCGTCGATGGGCGATGCGCGCGCCAAGGCGGCCCCGGCCAGCCCGGCCGACAACGGCATGGCGGCCGAATCCGCCGCGTCCCCTTCGGGCAGCATGGCCCGCCAGTCCGCACCGAGCCCGAGCCTGGGCACCGCGCATGGCCGCCGCGAGACCTCGTACATCGGCAAGACCACCTTCGACCGCGCGCAGTCTTCGCCCGACGAGGTCGTGCGCATCCGCTACGACAGCCGCGAGAACCTCGTGGCCGCGGGCGTGATCCCGGTTTCGCCGCCGCCGCGCTGGCCGCGTCCGGCCGGCCCGTCGCCGTTCCCGGGCTCGGAGCCGGGCTACGTGCCCGACCCGCCGCCGCGCTACTGAGTTCTTCGCGTTACGGCTGCAACGGCCGGCGCATCTCGATGTGCGGGATGCCGGCTTCCTCGAAGCCCTCGCCGTGCACCGCATAGCCCAGCCGCGCATAGAAGCGCTCGGCGCTGCGCTGCGCGTTCAGCGCCACTTCGCGGTCGCCGCGCGCCTTCGCGGCCTCCTCGAGCACGCGCACCACCGCCGCGCCGTGCCCGCCGCTGCGCAGGTTGCGGTGCACCGCCATGCGGCCGATGTGGGACACGCCGTCTTCGGCGTGCAGCAGGCGTCCGGTCGCGATGACCTGGCCCAGCCGGTTGCGCGCCACGGCGTGCAGCACCACCGCGTCGTTCTCGTCCCACTCCAGCGACTCGGGAATGTTCTGCTCCTCGATGAACACCGCGCGCCGCAGGGCACCGGCGCCCTCGCCCAGCGCGGCCCAGTCGCCCGTTTCCACGGTGCGCATCGGCTCGCCGGCTTCGTAGCCGGTCAGCACGTCGCGCAGCACCTGGGGCACCGCCTTCGACGTCTGCGTGGCCGGATCGGCAAACACATAGACCAGCTCGCAGCCGACCAGGAACTGGTCCTGCCGGAACAGCCCGCCCTCGAACACCATCGACGAATTGCCGATGCGCGCGCAGCGCATGCCCACGTCGAGCATGTCGTCCATGCGCGCCGAGGCGCGGAAATCGATCGTTGCCTTGCGCACGTACAGGTCGCCGCCCAGCGCATGCATTGCCTCTTCGTACGGCAGCGCCAGCGCGCGCCAGTAGTCCGAGATGGCGGTGTCGAAGTACATCAGGTAGTGCGCGTTGAACACGATCTTCTGCATGTCGACTTCGGCCCAGCGCACGCGCAGCCGATGGAAAAAACGGAAATCGCTACGTTGCATTCTTGTCTCCGGAAAATTGAGAAATCGCAGGAATCGAAACAGGTTCAGCCCAGGGCCAGCAGGTTCTTTTGCGCCGCACGGCCCTTGCCGCCGAGCTTGAGCGCCGACAGCAGCTCCCGCGCCGGCGCGGGCAGCGCACGCTGGGAACTCAAGGCGATCTCGAGCAGCAGTTCCATCAGCGCGGCCAGGTCCTTCGGCGGATTGTCGACATCGGCGGCCAGCATGTCGCAGAGCAGGTCGAACACCGGCGCGGCCAGCCGTGCGTCGGCGCGCACCGCCGCCTGCAGGCTCCTGGCATAACGCTTGGCCATCACGATCGGCGAGGCCAGCAGCGCGCGCAGTTGCGCGCCCAGCGCCGGCACGTCGAGCCGCCCTTCGGTGAAGGACTGCACCAGGGCGTCCACGGCCATCGCGGTCTGGCCGGGCTCCTTGCCGGCCAGCGCCAACGCCAGCAGCAGCACGGCCATGGGCTGCGCGGCGGTCACGGAAACGGTCGGGTCGAGCAGCAGCGCGAGGTAGGCGCGGTCTTGCCATTCGACTTCCCACCAGTCGAGGTTGTTGCCGACCTGGCGGCTGCCGTCCGCAAAGAAGGCTTCGAGCGACGACGGCAGCACCGTGGCCATGTGGCGCAGCAGCGCCTCGTCGAAAGCGCTCTTCACGCCGGCACGCCGCACGGCCACCAAGGTCTTGGGCGTGCTCGGGGGCACCTGCGCGGCGGCCAGCACCAGGTCGTGGTGCACGCAGGTCTTGCCGTCGTAGGTCGAGCTGCGGGCCGTCACCGACCAGCTGTAGCGCGCGGCGATCGCACCGTCAGGCCCCAGCTCGCCCAGTGCGGCCAGCACATGCGCATCGTCCCCGCCGGGGTGGCGGATGCGGGCGGCCGCGGCGAACAGCGCCTGCTCGTCACCGTTCTTGGCGGCGATGGCGATGCCGTCTTCCCCTAGCGCATGGCGTAGCGCACGCACCAGTGGCGCGTCGGCCAGTCGCCGTGCCTTGTCGAGCAACGCCGCCGAGCGTTCACCCGGCGGTGCCAGCCGCAGCACGCCACGCACCTGTTCGCCCAAAGGCGGCAGCACGCCACGCGCCTGGTACGCCGCGATGCGCTCGATGAAGACCGCCGGGTCGATGAAGCCGCGCCCGTGCGTGGCCGACGCCAGCGGCGCCAGGCCCCAGCCCTGTGCGGCCTGGTCGATCAGGTCCCTCACCCGAAGCTCGAGGAATTCGCCGGCCTCCGGCTTCTTTTCTTCTCTTTTTTCTTTTTGTTCTTTTTCTTCTTCCGCCTCGCCGGTGCGCTCACCCGCGACGACGAAGGCCAGCAGGTGGGCGAGCCGGCCTTGCACCTCGGCTTGCGCCAGCTTGCGCGCACGCTTCATCACCGGTGCGAACTGCTTGAGCAAGGGCTGCGGCAGCGGCGCCATGCGCACCAGCGCCCCGAGCACGCGCTCCAGCGCGTCGATGTCCTTGGGGTTCTCCAGCACGAAGGCGATGCGGTCGATCAGGTCGGCCGCATCGCTGATCGGCAACAGCGCCCGGCTCGCATCGAGCGGATCGAGCGGCCCGGCGCCCACCGACGCGGGGTCGACCACCGCGGCATCCGCCGCATTCGCGACGTCCGCGGGCGCGTCCACTGCCGCCTCGCCCACCAAGGCCAGCAGCGCCGGCCGGTTGACGGTCGCCACGCCCTGCGCGTGCGCCGCCAGTTCCGTGCGCGCCGCGTCGTCCATGCCCCAGGCCTTGAGCCGCTCGATGATCTTCTTCTGCAGGTCGGCCGCCTCGTGCACCAGCCCGTGCAAGGCCACGGCCGAGGCCTCATGCGCCAGTGCGGGCTCGCGCTTGACGGCCGCTTCGGCCAGCTTCAGCGCCGCATCGACCTGCGACTTGGCGCTCGCATAGAACGCGGGCTGCAATGCGCCCAGCAGCGATGCGCCGTCGACATTCCCCGCCGCGTGAAGCGCTTTCAGCGCGCCGAGCGCCAGCGCCACCGTGGGCGGAATGCGGCTCTGGCACAGGCCGAGGTAGCGCGGCGCAAAGGGCGCCATCTCGTCCGCCGTGGGCGCCAGCGTTTCATGGAAACGCGAGAACCAGCCCGCGCGGAACTGCGGCCAGTCGCGCTCCAGCGTCCCGAGGGTCTTGTCGAGCAACTGCGCCCGCGTGAATTCGCCGCGCGCAATACCGGCAATGAAGATGTGCGACCACGCGTTCTGCGGCGAATGGTTGTACTTGTCGACCGCCGACAGGTTGTGCTCGCCGGTGCCCTCCACGTCGAACAGCCGCAGCGCCGCCTGGTACAGGCCGGGGTCGCTGTCGAACTTCTCGCCGATGGTGTCTGTGCGGCGCAAGGCGCGCGGCAGGGCCATCAGGCCGATGAGGTAGTCGTCTCCTTGCGGCCGGTCGATCAGTCCCGCGGCCACCAGGTCCTGCAGCGGGAGGATGTGCCCCGGAAAGGCCTTGACCGCCGCTTCGGCCGCCTGCTGCAGCGCGCTGCGCCAGGCTGCGGGGTCGACGCCGAACTGCTTGCACAGCGCCGCCACCGTGTCGCGGTCGAGTGCCAACTTCGGATGGGCATGGTCGAGAAAGTCGCTAGGCGCCATGCACACGGCGGCGGCCTGCAAGGCGCGGTACTGTGCCGTGCGCGCCTCGCCGCCCCACTGCCGCGCATACGGGCTGCCTTGCCAATGGCTGGACCGCATCATCCGGCCCATCCGCTCCAGCGACTCACCGCACGCCTTGCGCTGCGCGGCCGGCATGGCCGTCAGCAGGGCCAGCGTCGCATCGAAATCCCCCTGGTGCACCGCGCGCTCCAGCGCATCGGCCGGCACGAACGCCGGCAGTTCCTCTTCATTGCTCATCGATCGCCTTCTGTCGCGTTGGTGGATGCGGCCGTGGCTTCCACCGCCAGCACGTGTTTGCAGGGCCCGCGCTCGCCCTGGTATTTGGCGAACCAGGGGCAGGTGCAGCGCAGTTCGCCGTCGGTCTCGCGCACGCTGTGCACGGTGCCGCCGCTGGTCACCTGCGCATCGATCGGACTGGCCTTGGCGATGTGCACGGCGCCGCGCGCCATGAGCTCGCGCGCATCGGCCAGCCGCGGGTGCATGTCCTCGACCGACGACAGGTCGAACGGCAGCACGCGGTGAAAGTAGCGTCCCTCGGCCCCTTCGCTCCTTGCGGCCAGATCGAATCCCACCAAGCCCGACGCGCCGAGGATGCGCAGGCTGTCCTCCACGCTCGACGCGGCCACGCCCAGCTTGGCCGCCAGTTCGGCGGTGTCGATCACGGCCTGCCAGTTCAGCTGCGCGCGCACCTGGGCCACGGCGCGCTCGTCGTCCATGCGCATCAGTGCACGCAGCGCCTGCCCTTCGCCCGAAAAGCCGCGCCACGGTTCGGCGCTCAGCGCCAGCGTGAGCCGCGCGCCCGGAAAGTTGAGCACCCAGGCGCTGGCCTGCTGTGCCTCGTCGGCATGCACCGCGAGGCTCTGCGCCTTGGGCAGCAGCGCCTCGAGCACGCGCAGCCGGCTGGTGTCGGTCACGCGCACGCCTTGCGGGTGCGGGCGCGTGGTGGTGAAGGGCCCCTTGGGCGACGGCACCACCCACAGCGGCGTGCGGCTGGTCGAGGCCTTGGGCAGCGTGCGGAAGAAGCGCAGCGCCTCCAGCCCCTTGAGCTCGAAGCGGTGCCGCATGCCGGCCAGGTAAGACTGCACCTCGACCATGCCGCGCAGCCAGCGCAGCGGCAGCGCCACCTTGCGCTCGACCACCTCGTGGCCGCCCGATTGCAGCGCGAGCGCGTCGCGCCCGACCGACAGCGAGAGCCCGTCGGCGTCGCGCAGCCGTGCCAGCGCGGCGCGCATCGGCGCATTGAAGTCGACGTTGGTGGTGCCCTTGCCGACCACCTGCCCGTCGTACGACGCAGGCAGCAGGTCGACGCGCACATAGCAGCTGCAGCACGCCGAGAACCCCTCGAAGCGCAGCAGCTCGCCACCGGCCGTGACCACCGGGTCGGCCAGCGCAATGGCGCGCGCCACGCTGTTGGCCGGCGTGAAGAAGCGCGAGCCGACCACCAGATGCACGGCACTCAGCATCTCCGCGCACAGCCGGGGCTGCAGCAGCCGCCCCTCGAAGAAGTACGGATGCGCCGCGCCGCCGTCGGCCTGCGGGCTCGACGTGGCCAGGCTCAGCCGCGGCCCTGCGGCCTCGGCCAGCGTGGCCGAGGCGTGCGCGTAGCGGTAGGCGTGGGCGACCGCGCTCAAGGCTGCAAGGCCTCGCGCAGCGCCTTGGCCGCATCGGCCTGCGCCTGCAGCGCCTCGGGAATCGCGCGGCCCATCTTGATGAACTCGTGGATCACGCCGCGGTAGATCTCCAGGTCGACCGGCACGCCCGCCGCGCGCAGCTTGTCGGCATAGGCAATGCCTTCGTCGACCACCGGGTCGCATTCGGCCAGGCAGATCCACGCGGGCGCCACGCCGTCGACGTCGTCGGCCAGCAGCGGCGCAAAGCGCCAGTCGTCACGGTCGGCCGGTGTGCGAACGTACTGCGCGAAGAAGAAATCGATCATCGACTTCGTCAGCAGCGGCCCGTCGGCATGGCGCAGGTGCGAGGCCGTGTCCTGGTGCGCCGTGGTGCCGGGGTAGATGAGCATCTGCAGCGCCAGCGGCAGGCCCGCGTCGCGCGCCAGAACGGCGCACACGGCCGCGAGCGTGCCACCCGCGCTGTCGCCGCCCACCGCCAGCCTGGACGGGTCGAGGCCCATGCTCGCGCCCTCTTTCGCGATGAATTCGAAAGCGTCCCACGCGTCGTTCGACGCGGTCGGAAACTTGTGCGCGGGCGCGAGCCGGTAGTCCACCGACACCACCGCGCAACCGCTCCTGCTGCTCAGCACGCGGCACAGCGTGTCGTGCGTGCGGATGTTGCCCACCGTGAAGCCGCCGCCGTGAAAGTACACCAGCACCGGCAGCACCGCGGCAGACGGCGCATACAGCCGCGCCGCCAGGGCGTGGCCGTCGCGCGCGGCAATGTCGAAGTCCTCGATGCGGGCAAGCTCGGGCTTGGGCACCTCGAGCACGCCGGCGCCCTTCTCGTAGGAGGCCTTGGCCTCCTCGGGTGTCATGCGGTCCAGCGGCGGGTGGCCGGCGCGCGCCATGCGCTCGACGACGCTGGCCATCTTCGCGGTCAGCCGTGCGGCGTGGGGTGTTCCGGGCGCGACACCGGCAAGGGTTTCTTTCGTGTGCAAGACTGATCGCTCTTGTTAGATTTGGCTGGTCGGCAATCGTACTGCCCCGAGCACTCCCACACCCATGGCACTCATCCAATACCTCACCCAGATCCAGTTCGAATTCGGCGCCATCCAGCTGCTGTCCAGCGAGTGCGCGCGCATCGGCATCAACCGCCCGCTGATCGTGACCGACGCCGGCGTGCGCGCGGCCGGCGTGCTGCAGAAGGCGCTCGACGCCATCGCGGATCTCGAGGTGTCGGTGTTCGACCAGACCCCCTCCAACCCGACCGAAGCCGCGGTGCGCGCGGCCGTCGAGCTGTACCGCAGCGGGCGCTGCGACGGGCTCATCGCGGTGGGCGGCGGTTCGGCCATCGACTGCGCCAAGGGCGTGGCCATCGCGGCCACGCACGAAGGCCCGCTGAAGACCTACGCCACCATCGAAGGCGGCTCGCCCAGGATCACCGAACGCGCGGTGCCGCTGATTGCGGTGCCCACCACCAGCGGCACCGGCAGCGAGGTGGCGCGCGGCGCCATCGTCATCGTGGACGACCACCGCAAGCTGGGCTTCCACAGCTGGTTCCTGATGCCCAAGGCCGCCATCTGCGACCCCGAACTCACGCTCGGCCTGCCGCCCAAACTCACGGCCGCCACCGGCATGGACGCCATTGCGCACTGCATGGAAACCTTCATGTCGGCCGCGTTCAACCCGCCGGCCGACGGCATCGGCCTCGACGGCCTGGAGCGTGCCTGGGGCCACATCGAGCGCGCGACCAAAGACGGCAGCGACCGCGAGGCGCGCCTGAACCTCATGAGCGCCTCGATGCAGGGCGCCATGGCCTTCCAGAAGGGCCTGGGCTGCGTGCACTCGCTGAGCCACAGCCTGGGCGGGGTCGATCCGCGCCTGCACCACGGCACGCTCAACGCCCTCTTCCTGCCCGCGGTGATCCACTTCAACGCGGGTGCCGAATCGGTGCAGAAGGAACAGCGCCTGCAGCGCATGGCGCAGGCCATGCACCTCGATTCGGCCGGCGACCTGGGCGATGCCATCCGCGACATGAACGCGCGCCTGGGCCTGCCCACGGGCCTGGCCGAGGTGGGCGTGACGCCCGCCATGTTCGACAGGATCATCGACGGCGCCATGGCCGACCACTGCCACAAGACCAACCCGCGCCTGGCCACGCGCGACGACTACAAGGTCATGCTCGAAGCCTCGATGTGAACCGGCGCGAAGGCCTTGCACCTTCTGTGTAAGCGCTTTTTCTACAGGCTTCGCGTCATTGGTATGACATGAGGAATTTCTAGACTGGCCCCAGAAGGCTTCGCACCCGCGAAAGTCCCAGAGGTCAGGGAAGTTCCGCATGCCACGTACCGTCCAAGTCCACACCGTCCTGAGCACCGAGCAGCTCAAGTTCCGCGCGATGCGGGGACGCGAAGGGCTCTCGCAACTCTTCGAGTTCGAGGTGGACATGGTCAGCACCAGCTTCAGCCTCGAACTGAAGCAGCTGCTCGGCACCTCGCTCACGCTGGAGCTGGCCGACGAAGCCGGCGCGCGCTTCCTCAACGGCACCGTGGTGCGCTTCGAGCTGGTGGGCCGCGCCAACGAAACCGGGCGCCACTACATCTACCGCGCACTGGTGCAGCCGTGGCTGTGGTACCTCACGCGCACCACCGACTGCCGCATCTTCCAGAACAAGAGCGTGCCCGAAGTCCTCGACGAGGTGCTGGGCAAGTACGGCTTCCAGTTCGAAAAGCGCCTCACCGGCAGCTACCCGACCTGGGAGTACTGCGTGCAGTACCAGGAAAGCGACTTCGCCTTCGTGAGCCGGCTCATGGAGCACGAAGGCATTGCCTACCACTTCGAGCACGGCAACGGCACGCACCTGCTGGTGCTGGCCGACGACAGCGGCAGCTACACCCCCCTGCCCGGCCACGCCAGCATTCCCTACCGCCCGCGCGACCGCGTGCTGAACGCGCTGGAGCCCTGCATCGACCAGTGGCGCGTGAGCGAGCAGATCACCTCGGGCCGCGTGATGCTCGACGACTTCGACTTCAAGAAGTCGCGCGCCTCGCTGCAAAGCGTGCAGCAGGACCCCAAGCCGCACGAGCACTCGACCTACGAGGTCTACGAATGGCTCGGCGGCTACACCGAGCACCAGCAGGGCGACAGCTACGCGCGCATCCGCCTGCAGGAGCTGCAGGGCGCGCACGAGCTGGCCGCGGGCCACACCAACGTCGTCGGCATGGCGCCCGGCTACCTGTTCCAGATGACGCACTGCCCGCGCGAATCGGACAACCGCGAGTACCTGGTCACCGAAACGCGCTACGACCTGCAGGAGCCCGAGTACTCCACCGGCGGCAGCAGCGAGTCGGTGTGCGAATTCGACTTCACCGTGCTGCCGTCGAGCGTGCCCTTTCGCCCCGCGCGCAAGACGCCGCGCCCGCGCACCAACGGCCCGCAGACCGCCACGGTGGTCGGCCCCGAGGAGATCTGGACCGACCGCTTCGGCCGCGTGAAGCTGCAGTTCCGCTGGGACCGCTACGGCCAGTCGGACGAGAACAGCTCGTGCTGGGTGCGCGTGTCGAGCAACTGGGCCGGCGCCAACTACGGCACCATGCACATGCCGCGCGTGGGCCAGGAGGTGATCGTCGACTTCATCGGCGGCGAGCCCGACCGCCCCATCATCACCGGCCGCGTCTACAACAGCGACCAGATGCCGCCGTGGGAACTGCCGGCCAACGCCACCGCCAGCGGCATCCTCACGCGCTCCAGCACCGGCGGCGCGGCCAACCAGGCCAACATGCTGCGCTTCGAGGACCGCGCGGGCGCCGAGCAGATCCTGTTGCACGCCGAGCGCAACCTCGACGTGGAGGTGGAGGCCGACGAGACGCACACCACCGACGGCACCCGCACCACGCTCATCAAGGGCCACGAGTCGGCCACCTACCAGGACGGCGAGACGCGCGACATCACGGCCGGCGCCAAGGAAAGCATCACCGGCGGCGACACCCGCGACGTGACCGGCGGCTTCACCGAGACCGTGACCGGCGGCGTGAAGCAGACCATTTCGGGCGGCAAGACGCGCATGCTCAGCGGCGGGCTCGACGACACCATCACCGGCGGCGTGAAGCTGGCGATCACGGGCGGTTTCCACGGCACCATCGACGGCCAGGAAATCCGCTTCGTCAGCGACGGGCGCAACGACACCATCAACACCTCGAACGACGTGCTGGTCAACGGCCCCTCGACCACCACGGTGACCGGGCCCACGGTGCACACCTCGCCGGACGTCACGTTCAACACCACCAACCACATCCACAACACGACGCAGCACGTCATCAACACCAACGTCTACAACACGACGTCGAACACCTACAACAACATCACCAACGACTACACCAACAACTCCGTCACGTACAACAACAACTACGCCAAGAGCAGCGACTGGCGGCTGTTCCGTGCGGGCGGGGTGGGCTTTCGCATCAGCCTGGTGGGCACGTCGCTGGACGTGTGGGGCGCGCGGCTGCAGTACTACGCCGCGCTCAATGCGCAGATTGCCACGGTGAAGATCGACACGGCCGTGTTCTCGCTGAAGAACAAGCCGCTCGAAGTCAGCACCAAGGGGATGGCCATTGCGAACAAGGGCATGCTCATCGCCACCGGCGGGCTGGCGGCCAAGTTCAAGGTGCTGACGCTGGTGGCCTGAGCAGGAAAAGAGATCGATGGAAATCCTGATGTGGATCGTGTTCGCGGTGCTGATGGGGTCGATCCTGGTGGTCGCGCTGTCGGTGGTGATCGTGGCTTCGCGCGAGAACCGCGTCTATTCGGCCGAAGCCAGGACGTGGCAGCGCCTGGCCCAGAGCGGCATCCCGACCCAGGCCGAGGTCGAGTCGCTCAAGCGCTCCGAGCACGAGCTGTCGCGCGGCGGCAGCCAGGGGCAGACGGTGTACGCCTGCGAACTCGCGCTGAAGGTGTTCGACGGCGAAGGCGGCTCGCGGCCCGCCGTGGTGCGCACGCTGATCGACGAGGGCCTGGTGCCGCAGTTCGCGGTGGCCGGCACCCGCGTGCACCTGCTGCGCGACCCGGGCAACGCGGCGGTGCTGGCGGTCGACCGCACGCGCACGCCGCTCGAGATTCCGCGCGCCACCGCCTGAGCGCCCCGCCCTCGTGAAAACAGTCAAACCCTTGCGGCTGAGCGTGATCACGCGCCCGTTCCTGCGCGCCGGCCACCAGCGGCTGGGCCTGACGGTCATGGGCATGCTGTCGACGGAAGACGCCGGCGGCGCAGGTGAAAGTCCAGGCGGCGTGCTGCTGCCCGAGACCGAGTTCTGGAGGACCGTGTCCGAAGAGCTCGGCCCCACCGGCGTGCTCGACCTGGGCATGCCCAAGCCCTGCGCGGAGTTTCTCGCCACCGGCCACGCCTACACCCGCCACCAGCAGGACAAGACGGCCTGCGCTGTCGAGCTGCGCGTGGGCGCGCTGGCCCGGCAGTTCATCGTGTTCGGCGACCGCTACTGGCTCGACGGCCGCGCCACCGCGCCGCAGCCCTTCGATGCGATGCGGCTCGACTGGAGCCGCGCCTACGGCGGCCCGGGCTTCGCGGACAACCCGCTGGGCATGGGCCACGCGCCGGTGCCCGCCGCCGACGGCACACAGGTGCACCCGCTGCCCAACGTCGAGCACCCGCACCGCCGCATCGACCATCCGTCGCGGCACGCGGCGCCGGCCTGCCTGGGCGCCATCGACGTGAGCTGGCCCGCGCGCATGCAGCTCATCGGCCGGCACTACGACAGCCATTGGCGCGAGCACCTGTACCCCGGCTTCGCGCAGGACATGGACTGGCGCCTGTTCAACGCCGCGGCGCCCGAGCAGCGCTGGGCTGACAGCGACCGCATCCCGGGCGGCACGCCATACGAGAT
Source organism: Variovorax sp. OK212 (assembly GCF_900112425.1). GTDB lineage: Bacteria > Pseudomonadota > Gammaproteobacteria > Burkholderiales > Burkholderiaceae_C > Variovorax. The sequence continues at coordinate 491,564 of NZ_FOLP01000003.1, forward strand.
CTGGAACATGCACCCCTCGCAGCCGGTGCAGCGCGGCCGCCTGCCGGACTGGCGCGCGCGCGGCTTCATCGCCCGCAAGACGGCGTCGGGCCGCGCCGAGCCCGAGCGCTTCGAGGAGGTCGACCTGCGGCTGACCACCGCATGGTTCTTCCCGCACCTGGCGCAGGTCGCGCTGATCTTCCACGGCGAGACCGCCATCGCGCAAGACGATGCCGCCGACGTCACGCACGTGATGCCGGCCATCGAAGCTGCGTCCGACGCGCCGCGCCCGCTCGAACACTACTTCGCGATCCTGCAGCGCCGCAGCGACCCCGAGACCGGCGCGCTCTACATGTTCCGCGACGACGAACTGCTGCCGGACGGCACCATCGGCCCGTGGCTGGACCAGATGGACGACGAAGAATCCCCGCTCGTGCGCAACATGCGCGAGCGCGGCCGCACGCTGCGCGAAGAGCTCGCCGGGCAGGCTTCGGACATCGGCCACAAGCCGCGCCATTTCAAGGAGCGCGCGGTGCCCGCGCCCTTCACCCGGATGCCGACCCTGGCCGAGCTGCCCGAGTTCATCGCGCAGACCAAGGTCTACGAGCGCGAGCAGCAGCGCAAGCTCGAAGACGGCCGCCGCGAGCTCGCGCAGCTGGCCCAAGCCAACGCCGGCGAGTCGCGCAAGGTGGGCTTCGACACCGGCGAGCTCGTGAACGACGCCACACGCACCCAGGCCAAGGGCCCTCCCACCTTCGACGCGCAGGGCGTGATGCGGGGCCTGCTCGGCATCGCCGGCGCCACGCGCACCGCACCGATGCCGCCGGCACAACAGATGGAACTCGAACACACCGCCGAAAAAGGCCGCCGCGGCCTGATCGACATGTATCGCCTTGCGGCCCAGCACCAGTGCGCCGCCGACGCCATGGGCAGCGAGCGGGCCGGTGCGGCGCGCCAGCGCGTGCAGCAGGCCATGGCCGGCACCCGCGACCTGTCGGACATGGACCTGACGGGCGCCGACCTCTCGGGCATGGACCTGCGCGGCGCCCGCCTGCACCGCACGCTGCTCGAAAGCGCCAACCTCGCCGGCGCCCTGCTCGACGACGCCGACGCCACCGAGGCCGTGCTGGTGCGCGCGAAGCTCGAGGGCGCCTCGCTCGCGGGCTGCGTGCTGCACCGCGCCAACCTGAGCCTGGCGCACTGCGCGCGCACCTCGTTCGCCCGCGCGCGGTTCCATGAAACGGTGATCGAGAAGACGCGCTTCGACGACTGCGACTTCACGCAGGCCCGCCTCGAGCACCTGAACCTGATGGGCATGCACTTCGAGCGCTGCTGCTTCGACGGCGCGCGTTTCGACTACGTCACGCTGCTCGAGCAAAGCCGGCTGCACGACTGCAGCTTCCACGCGGCCACGCTGCACAAGTTCGGCCTGATCTCGTGCGTGGTCTCGCGGCTGGACTTCTCGCAGGCCAGCCTCGAAGCCAGCGCCTGGGTCCACACGCCGGGCGACGAAGGCATCGTGTTCAGCGGCGCCACGCTGCTCACCACCTGCTTCGTGGGCACCAGCAGCCTGCGCACCGCCGGCTTCGAGGACGCCACGCTCGTCCAGTGCAGCCTGCGCGACATGCCGCTGAACGGCGCGCGCTTCGCCCGGGCCACGCTGGACACCTGCGACCTGTCGGCCTGCAGCCTGGTCGGCGCCAACCTGAGCGCCATCGACGCGCCTGAAAGCCTGTTCATCCGCGCCGATTTCACCCATGCCTCGCTGCGCGGCGCCAACCTCATGCACGCCAGCCTCCAGAAGGCCACGCTGGTCGGCACCGACCTGCGCGAGGCCAACCTGTTCCGCGCCGACGTGTCGCAGGCGCTGATCGACACCGTCACCGAAACGCGCGGCGCCTACCTCGAGCAGGCCAAGACCGTCCCGCGCCGCGCGGCGGACCCGGTGCAATGAGGCCGGACGAACTGGCGCAGAAGATTCGCGGCGGCGAGCACATCAAGGGCCAGGACTTCAAGGGCATGCGCTTCGACGGCCTCGACCTGAGCGGCGGTGTCTTCGGCGAATGCGACTTCTCGGGCGCGAGCCTGCGCGGCGCGCGGCTGACCGAATCGATGCTCGACAGCTGCCGCTTCGACGACGCGGCATTCGACGGCGCCGACCTGCAGCGCGCGGCCTTCCACAAGTGCGCCCTGCCGCGCGCCAGCCTGCGGCAGGCGGCGATGACGCGCACCGTCTTCAGCGCATCGCAATTGCAGGACGCGCAGCTGAACGGCGCGCAACTCGACCTTGCGGCCTTTCATCAAAGCGAACTGGGCCGGGTGCATTTCGGCGGCGCGGACCTCACCAAGGCCGTGTTCGGCGAATGCGCGCTCGAGGACGCGCGCTTCGACGACGTGGCGCTGCACACCACCGTGTTCTACCGCGCCGCACTGCGCGGCACCGGCTTCCAGGGCGCGAGCTTTCACAACGTGATCTTCAGCGAGGCCGACCTGGCCGGGCAGGACTTCTCGGCGCAGGCCTTTCACCTGTGTCAGTTCATCGACGCGGACCTCACGGGCTGCAACTTCGACCGCGCACGGCTGAGCCAGTGCAACTTCAAGGGCGCGACGCTCGAGCGCGCGGTGCTCACCGGCGTGCACGCGCCGCAATGCCTTTTTCCGGAGGCCGACCTGCGCCAGGCCGACTGCCGCGGCGGGCACTTCGCGCAGAGCCTGTGGGTCGATGCGCACCTGGCCGATGCCGACCTGTCCGGCGCGCAGCTGACGCAGTGCATCTTTCATCGCGCGCGCTGCAACCGCACCTCGTTCGCGCGCAGCGACCTCGTGTACGCCGATTTCTCCTATGCCGACCTGGCCGACGCCGACATGCGCGGCGCCACCTTCCAGCGCACGCAGCTGCACCGCGCCATGCAGGACGGCACGCGCTGGAGCGACCGCCTCGGCGTGCTCGACAACGACCCCGCGCTGTTCGAGGCCGAGCGCGTGGCCGCCGCGCGCACCAGCCGGCCGCAACGCGCGGGGCGCGACGCCTACGGCCGCCCGCTGCGCACACCTCGCATGTCTATCCCCCTGCCCGAGGAGCCAGGCTCATGACCCACCGCGCCATTCGCGAGCAACCGCACGCCGTGCACACCCAGGCGTGCGCCGGCGAGAGCCATGACGAGATGCAGGCCTTGCTGCACAAGCCCTTGCCGCCCTCCTCGACGCCCTCCCCGCCCTGGACCGGCAGCGCACTGGGCCATGTCGTGCAGGTGCTGGACGACGGCCGCTGCCTCGTCGAGGCCCAGGCCGGCGGCGACCGCTGGCACAGCCCGCGCGCCGCGAGCTGCCTGCTCGCACCGGGCGTGGGCGACACGGTGCTCGTGGCCGGACCGCAGCGCGACCATGTCTACCTGATCGCCGTCATCACGCAGGCCGATGCCAGCCGGTCGGAGCTGGTGGTGGACGGCGACGTCACGCTGCGCTCGCGCCACGGCGGCATTGCGCTGCAGGCGCAGACGCAGATCGCCCTGGCGTCGCCGGAACTGACTTTGCACGCGCAGAAGGCCAGGCTCGAGGTCGACGACATGGCCTACCGCGGCGGCGAAGTGCGCGTCACCACGCTGGTCGCGCGCTTCATCGGGCGCACCTGCGAAACCGTGCTCGACCGCCTCAGCGTGCTCACGCGCTCCAGCTTCCGGTTGACCGAAGAGGTCGATCAGGTGCGCGCCGGCCAGATCGACTACCAGGCGCGCGAGACGCTGCGCCTGCACGCGAAGAACACGCTCGTGACCAGCAAGGCGCTGGTCAAGGTCGATGCCGACCAGATCCACATGGGCTGAACCCGGCCCGACGCAACCAGGAAGGAACCCAGCCGCATGTTCGCCAACAGCCAGATGATGGGCGTGGACCTCGCGTTTCCCGACGTCTGCAAGACGCCACCCGCCATTCCCATTCCCTACCCCAACTTCGCGCTGGGCCCCACGGCCATTCCCAATGCCTGGAACATCCTGTACGGCGGCACGCCGGCACACAACATGGCCACCGTCACGCCCATCACCAACGGCGACAACGCGGGCGTGCTGATGGGCGTGGTGTCGCAGACCGTGATGGGGCCGTCGCGCCACATCACCGGCGCCTTCACCGTGCTGCTGAAAGGCACGCCGTGCACGCGCATGACCAGCCTGGCGGTGCAGAACCGCTGCAACATCATCGGCATGCGGATCGTGCCGAGCCAGTTCAAGGTGCTGGTGCTGGCGGCTTGAACCGCGCGGGGGCCTGGTCCCGGCGCTTCTGCTTCTGTCAGACCTTGAACACGCTCACCGCCTGAACCAGACTGCCCGCCTGTTCCTGCAGCGAGCCGGCCGCCGCCGCGGCCTGCTCCACCAGCGCGGCGTTCTGCTGCGTGGCCTGGTCCATCTGCGAGATGGCCTGGTTGATCTGCTCGATGCCCGAGGTCTGTTCCTGGCTCGCGGCCATGATCTCGCCCATGATGTCCGTCACGCGGCGCACGCTGGCGACGATCTCTTTCATCGTGCGGCCCGCCTCGGCCACCTGGTCGCTGCCGGCGCCGACCTTGTCCACCGAGTCGTCGATCAGCAGCTTGATCTCCTTGGCCGCGCCCGCCGAGCGCTGCGCGAGGTTGCGCACTTCCGAGGCCACCACCGCAAAGCCCCGGCCCTGCTCGCCCGCACGCGCGGCTTCCACGGCCGCGTTCAGCGCCAGGATGTTGGTCTGGAAGGCGATGCCATCGATCACGCCGATGATGTCGACGATCTTCTTCGACGACGCATTGATCGAGCCCATGGTGTCCACCACCTGGCCGACCACGTTGCCGCCGCGCACCGCCACTGCCGAGGCCGACACGGCCAGCTGGTTGGCCTGGCGCGCGTTGTCGGCGTTCTGCTTCACGGTGGAAGTGAGTTCTTCCATCGACGCGGCGGTCTGCTCCAGCGAGCTGGCCTGTTCCTCGGTGCGTGAAGACAGGTCGAGGTTGCCCGAGGCGATCTGGCCGCTGGCGGTGGCGATGGTGTCGGTGGAGCCGCGAATCTCGCTCACCGTGCCGGCCAGGCTTTGCTGCATCTGCTGCATGGCGTGCAGCAGGCTGGCGCTGTCGCCCGGCTGCAGTTGCACCTGCATGCCCAGGTCGCCCGCGCCGATGCGGCGCACCACCTCGGCGGCATAGCCGGGCTCGCCGCCCAGCTGGCGGTACAGGTTGCGCGCCATGGCCCAGGCCATGCCGCCCACCACCACCATCAGCGCGCCGCCGATCGCCAGCAGGATCACCGTGTTGCGCCAGAAGGCGGTGTCGATGTCGTCGATGTAGTCGCCGAAGCCGACGATCCAGTCCCATGGCTCGAACTTGACGATGGCATAGAGCTTCTGCACTTCCTGCTTGGCGCCGGGGCGCGTGCCGTAGGCCGTGAGCGTGGCCACGGTGTGGCCCGCCAGCGCGGCGCGGTAGCGCTCGCCGGCTTCCTTGCCGCCCTTGGCGTCCACGATGCCCACGCGCTTGGGGTTCGGGTGCACGTAGTTCACGTCATTCGTGTAGCCGCGAACGAAGAAGTAGAGCTCGTCCTTGCGCAGGCTGCCGATGAGTTTCTTCGCCTCTTTCTGCGCCTGCTCGCGGGTGAGCTCGCCCGCCTTCTCCTGCTCGTACAGGCGCTCGAGCGAGGCATTGGCCAGCACCACCAGCGTGGAGAGTTGCGCGGTGCGCTCCTTCATCATCGATTGGCGCAGCGTCGACAGCGAGACGGAGGCAAGCACGACCATGCCGATCAGGGCGGCGGCACACAGGAGAAGGATTCGGGTTCGCAGTTTCATGGAAGGCGGTCGACAGCAGGAAGTTGGGTACTTCCGGCTTATCGGCAGCGCCGCCGGAATCTTGAGCCCAAGGGGCCCTTCTTCTGTCAGGGTTCGCTGAACCAGGCCTCGGCCCAGCCCTGGCGCTTGACCGGGTTGAATTCGCTGAACTTGAAGCTGGCGAGCTTTTCCGTGCTGAACGGGTCTTCCGCAAAGAAGGCCTGCAGCGCCTCGAGCGACGCGGCGCGTGCCAGCATGAAGCCGCCGGTCGCCGGCACCTTCGGGCCGGAGCACAGCAGCAGGCCGGCGTCATAGCCCTGTTGAAGGTAGGCGCGGTGGGCGGGCACGCAGGGCTGGATCCGGTCCAGCGTCACGAGGTAGTTGATTTCGACGATGAAGTGCTTCATGCCCCATGCCAAGCACCGGCCGTGCCAGCCTGGCCGGCCGGGCCGGCCGCAGGCGATCTATTCCGCCTATTCCGCCTATTCCGCCTTTACCCCGGCCGTGCGGATCACCTTGCCCCACTTGGCCGTCTCCGCCGTGATGAAGGCGTCGAACTCCTCCGGCGTGCTGCCTGCCGGAATGGTGCCCATGGCATCGAGCTTGGCGCGCGTATCGTCGCTCCTGACGATGCGCGCCACCTCTTCCGACATGCGCTTGACGATGTCGCGCGGCGTGCCCGCCGGCGCCAGCATGCCGGCCCAGGTGCTGCCGGTGAAGCCCGCGAACCCCTGTTCGATGAACGTGGGCACCTCGGGTGCCGCGGCCAGCCGCTTGTCGCCTGCCACGCCGATCAGCCGCACCTTGCCGGCCTTGGCCTGGTTGATGAGGCCGGTGGGCGCATCGAAGAACAGCTGGATCTGCCCGCCCATCAAATCGGTCAGCGCCGGGACCGCGCCGCGGTACGGAATGTGGATCATGTAGGTCTGCGTGAGCGACTTCCACAGCTCGGTGGTGAGGTGCGCGGCCGAGCCGTTGCCCGACGAACCGAAGCTCACCTTGCCGGGGTTGGCGCGCGCGAAGTCGATCAGGTCGCGCGCGGTCTTGAACGGCGCATCGACATTCACCGCCGCCAGCAGCGGCGACACGCCCATCAACGACACGCCGGTGAGGTCCTTGCGCGGGTCGTACGGCAGCTTGGGGTACAGCGTGGTGTTGGCCGCGTAGGCCGCGATGACGACGCCGAAGGTGCTGCCGTCCGGCGGTGCCTTGGCGATGGCGTCGACGCCGATCAGGCTGTTGGCACCGGGCTTGTTGTCGATCAGCACGGGCTGGCCCAGCCGTGTCTGCAAGCCGATCTGCACCAGCCGCGCCATCTGGTCGGTGAAGCCCCCGGGCGTGTAGGGCACGACGATGCGAATCGGCTTGCTGGGCCATGCGGTCTGCGCAAAGGAGGGCAAGGCAAGGCTGGCTGCGGCGGTGGCGAGCGTGAACCTGCGGCGGGACAGCGTGGCGTGAGACATGTGGCGAGAACCCCTCTTTGTTGTTGCAGAACGGACTGGGGCATTCTCGAAGTGGGGCATGCGAAGGATGGTCAGGGTTTGCCCGGCGCTGGGTCTTGGGTGTTTTTTTCAGGGCGCGCTCACGCCGACGGGTACCTTGCTCCGCGAATGTCCCCCGGGCTTCGCCCTCCTCCTTTATTTCGCTGCGCAAGGCACCCCGTCGGCGTGAGCGTTATCAGAGCCGTGGTTGACCGGCGAGCACCAGCGGCCTGTGCATTCGCCCCGGACATCGGGCTCGGCTGAGCAGACTCAACGCGCCAATGGAAAGCGCATGTCGAAGCGCGCACCGCCACCGCTTTCGTTCGCCGCCTCGATGCGTCCGCCATGCGCATGCACGATGGCCTGCGACAGCGCCAGGCCCAACCCGAGGCCTGGTGTCTTCTCGTTCGAGCGTGCCGTCGCGCCGCGGTAGAAGCGCTCGAACAGGTGCGGCAGCTCGTCGCCGCGAATGCCGGGCCCGCGGTCCGACACGCTGATGACGGCTTCGTTCGCCTGGGCGTCCGCGCGCAGGCGAACGTGCACCGTGGTGCCGGCCGGCGAGAACTTCAGCGCGTTGTCCAGCAGGTTGGCCAGCGCCAGGCTCGCCGCGCCACGGGCCACGCGCGCGGCCACGGGTGGCGCGGGTTCCAGCAGCAGCTGCAGCCGCCGCTCGCGAGCCATCGGCTCCACGCGCCGCACCGCTTCTTCCGCGAGCAGGTTCAAGGACACGGTCTCCACCGCATCGCGTTCCTGCCCTGCATCGAGCCGCGCGAGCACCAGCAGTTCCTCGACCAGCAGCGTGAGCGACTCGACTTCTTCGAGCGACGAATGCAGCGTCTCCACATAGGCCGCGGGCTCGCGCGGCCTGCGCAACGCCAGCTCGAGTTCGGTGCGCAGCCGCGACAACGGCGAACGCAGCTCGTGCGAGGCATCGGACGTGAACCGCCGCTGCGCCTCCATGCCGTGCTCGATGCGCGCCAGCATCGCGTTGAGCGTGTCCACGAGCCGCCCGATCTCGTCGTTCGTTCCCGGGTGCGGCAGCCGTTCGCCCAGGTTGGCGTCGCCGATGCGGTGCGCCTGCTGCACCACGTCGTCGATGGCGCCGAACGCCCGCCGCGTGATCAGCGCGCCCGCCGCGCCCAGCGCCAGCAGCAGCGCCCCGCCAAGAATGAGGAACAGCACGCTGGCCATGGCCACGGTGCGGTTCACGTCGTCGAGCGAGCCCGCCACCTGCACCGCCAGCAGCGCGTGGCGGCCCGGCACGGGCACCGACACCATGCGCGTCGGCTCCTCGCCGAAGCCGTTGAGCGTCTCGAACACGGTCTCGCCCGCGGCAAGCTGCTCTCGCAGCACCGGCGGAATGGGCAGCTGCGCCTCGCCGAGGTTGGCACTGCGCGCCAGCACGCGGCCGTCGGCATCGACGATCTGCACCAGCCGGTCGAGCCGCACGAACGACGGCGCGCCGGGGCCGGGCGGGGCCTCGTGCACGATCACGGTGTCGCCGTCTCCGGCGGACAGCAGCATGCCCATCTCGGTTTCGGCCAGCGCCAGCAGCGCGGCGTCGAGTTCGCGGTGCACGCTGCCCGAGAACACCAGGTACGCGCCGAAGGCCGCGATGGCCATCACCACCACGATCACGCCGACGTGGGCCAGCGCCAGCCGCTTGCGAAAACTAAGCATGCGCGCTCGAGGTGTCGCCGGCCAGCGCCAGCCGGAAGCCGCGCCCGCGCACCGTGTGGATCAACGGCGCGGCCGGCGGCGCGTCGACCTTGCGGCGCAGGTTGCTGATGTGCACGTCGATCAGGTTGTCGATGGCGATCAGGTCGTCCTTCCACACCTGCTCGGCCAGGCGCGAGCGGCTCACCACCTCGCCCACGTGGCGCAGCAGGATCTGCAGGATGGCGAACTCCTTGTGCGTCAGCTCCAGCACCATGCCGCCGCGCAACACGCGCTGGCTCATCGGGTCCAGGCTCAGGTCGGCCAGCGACAGCACCACGGGCCGCATGATCTCCGAGCGCCGCAGCAAGGCGCGCACGCGCGCCAGCAGTTCGTCGAAGGCGAAGGGCTTGGTCAGGTAGTCGTCGGCGCCGGTGTTCAGGCCGGCCACGCGGTCGCTCAGCGCGTCGCGCGCGGTGAGCATCAGCACGGGCGTCTTGCAGCCGCGCTGGCGCAGGTCGCGGCACAGGGTCAGGCCGTCCTTGCCGGGCAGCATCCAGTCGAGCACGATCAGGTCGTAGGCGATCACGAAGGCTTCTTCGTCGCCCTCTTCCGCGGTGTGCACCGTGTCGACGACGAAGCCCTCCTCCTGCAGCCCGCGCGCGAGCAGGCGCGCCGCCTTGCGGTCGTCTTCGATCAACAGGATTCTCATGGGGGCGGATCATGCCGCGCCTTCCTGACCGCTGGCCGTCGGGCACGGATCCTGAAGAAAACTTCAGGCTTTCTTGAGGGCTTCTTCAGCCGGTTTTTCCTACCCTCCTGCGCAGGAAGCGGGAGCGAATCGAGGGCATGGGGCGGCACCCCGTGCGCGGCGCGCCCGCTCGAACGAGGCCCGAGCCGGACGCCCGAGATGAAGAAGAAATCCCTGTACCAAGTCACCAATGCCCGCATCTTTTTCGGGGTGCTGACCTGCGCGGCCCTGTGTTTCGACTCGTTCGACAACACGGCCCATGCCGCCACCCCCGCAGCCGACGCAGCAGCCACCGCCCCCGCGCCGATGCTCGTGCGCCAGGGCAACCGCCTGAGCGTGCCCTCCGGCTCGCCGCTGCGCGACCGCTTGCTGGTGGCCACGGTCGGCGAGCAGAACTCGCCGCACGAGGTGAGCCTGCCCGCCACGGTGGAAGCCAACCCGGCAAACACCGTCAACATCCTGCCGCCGCTGACCGGCAAGCTGCTGGAGCTGAAGGTGCGCCTGGGCGACAGCGTGAAACGCGGGCAGGTGCTGGCCACGATGAGCTCGCCCGACCTCGCGCAGGCCGTGTCCGACGCGCAGAAGGCGCGCGACGCGCTCGAACTGGCGCAGCGCGCGCTGGTGCGCGCACGCGGCGTGAACGAGGCCGGCTCCAATGCGGCCAAGGACGTGGAAGCGGCCCAGAGCAGCGTGGCGCAGCAGAGCGCCGAACTGCGCCGCAGCGAGGCGCGCCTGCGCAGCCTGGGGGCGGACGGCACCGGCGGGCAGGCCGGGCAGGCCGGGCAGGTGCTGAAGATCGTCGCGCCCGTCACCGGCACCGTGACGGCCCTGAACGCCGCCGCGGGCGCCAACTTCAACGACGCCAACGCGGCGCTGATGACGGTGTCGAACCTCGACGCGGTGTGGGTCACGGTGAACGTGCCCGAGAACGTGGTGGGCGCGGTGGCGCCGGGGCAGAACGCGGTGGTCACGCTGGCGGCCTACCCGGGGCGCAGCTTCAGCGGCAAGGTGGGCTTCGTGAGCGCGGTGCTCGACGCCGACACGCGCCGCGCCCGCGCGCGCATCGTGTTCGCCAACCCCGACGGGCTGTTCAAGCCCAACATGTACGCCACCGCCGTGCTCGGCGTGCCACAGGCGGCGCAGGCACAGGTGCCGGCGTCGGCGCTGCTGATGAACAACGACAGCGTGAGCGTGTTCGTCGAGGCCGAACCCTGGACCTTCGTGCGCCGCCGGGTCGAGCTGGGCCGCGAGGACGGCGACAGCGTGCGCATCCGCAGCGGCCTGGCCGCGGGCGAGCGCGTGGTGGTGCGTGGCGGTGTGCTGCTGAATGATTAATCTCATCATCACCCAGTTCTTTCGCCGCAGGCACCTGGCCTGGGCGATGTCGATCGCGCTGGTGCTGTTCGGCGCCTGGTCGTGGACGCAGATGACGGTGGAGGCCTACCCCGACCTCGGCGACGTGACGGTGCAGGTCACCACGCAGGTCAACGGCCTGGCCGCGGAGGAAATCGAGCAGCAGATCACCACGCCGCTGGAGCGCGCGCTGAGCAACACGCCGGGGCTGGCGTCGATCCGCTCGAGCAGCACCTTCGGGCTGTCGCTGATCAACCTGAGCTTCAAGGACGGCACCGACGACTACTTCGCGCGCCAGCGCGTGACCGAGCGCATCGGGCAGGTCAGCCTGCCTTCGGGCGCGCAGCCGGGCCTGGGCCCGGTCGCGGGGCCGGCCGGCGAGATCTACCGCTACACGCTGGAGTCGGACACGAAGAACCTGATGGCGCTGTCGGAGCTTCAGCGCTGGAAGGTGATTCCCGCGCTCAAGCAGGTCGCGGGCGTGGTCGACATCAACAACTTCGGCGGCTTCACCAAGGAGTTCCAGCTGGAGCTGGACCCGGCGCGGCTGCAGAAGTACGGCCTGGTGCTCAACGACGTGGTGACGGCCATCAACACCAACAGCGCCAACGCGGGCGGCGGGCGCATCGCGCGCGGCGACCAGAGCTACGTGGTGCGCGGCATCGGGCAGATCCACACGCTGGACGACCTGGGCACGGTGGTGGTGGCGCAGAACGGCGGCTCGCCGGTGCTGGTGCGCGACCTGGGGCGGCTGCAGTTCGGCCACCAGGAACGCGGCGGCATCCTGGGCAAGGACACCAACCCCGACACCGTCGAGGGCATCGTGCTGATGCTCAAGTACGAGAACCCCTCGCGCGTGCTCGAAGGCGTGCACAAGAAGATCGACGCGCTGCAGGCGGAGCTGGCGCCCCTGGGCGTGAAGATCGTGCCCTACATCGACCGCGACGACCTGGTGAAGCTCACGGTCGACAAGGTGACGCACACGGTGCTCGAAGGCATGGCGCTGGTGTGCTTCGTGCTCATTCTTTTCCTGGGCAGCCCGCGCAGCGCGGTGGTGGCGGCGGTGGCCATCCCGATGTCGCTGGTCACGGTGTTCATCGTGATGCACTTCACCCGCATGCCGGCCAACCTGTTCTCGCTGGGCGCGATCGACTTCGGCATCATCGTGGACGGCGCCATCGTGGTGATGGAGGCCATCCTGCGGCGGCGCGAGGAAGAGCCCGAGGCCACGCTCACCGAGGGCAACATCCTCGAAACCGTGAGCCATGTGTCGGGGCCGATCTTCTTCGCCACGCTGATCATCATCACGGCGTACTTTCCGCTCTTCGCCTTCGAGCGCGCCGAGGGCAAGCTGTTCAAGCCGATGGCCTTCACGGTCGGCTACGCGCTGGTGGGCGCCCTGCTCTGCGCGCTCACGCTCATTCCCAGCCTGGCCTACGTGGCGCTGCGCAAGCCAAGCAAGCCCTTCGTCAACAAGCCGCTGGTGTGGCTCACGGCCGCGTACCGGCGCGTGCTGGCCAGGCTGCTCGACGTGCCCGCCATTGCCTACGGCCTGAGCGCGCTGGCGCTGGCCGCGGTGGTGGTGCTGGGCGCCACGGCCGGGCGAGAATTTTTGCCCGACATCGACGAGGGCGCGCTGTGGCTGCAGGTGCAGCTGCCCTCGGGCCTGTCGCTGGACAAGGCCAGCGAGATGGCCACCGAGATGCGCCACGTGCTGCTGGAGTACCCGGAGGTGTCGTACGTGGTGACGCAGCTGGGCCGCAACGACGATGGCACCGACCCGTGGACGCCTTCGCACATGGAAGTGCCCGTGGGCCTCAAGCCCTACGGCGAGTGGCCAGCCGGGGTGAACAAGGCGGCCTTCGTGCGCACGCTGACCGAGCGCTTCGCGCGCATGCCGGGCTTCGACGTGGGCATCAGCCAGCCGATCATCGACGGTGTGAACGACGCCGTGGGCGGCGCGCACAGCCCACTGGTGCTGCGCATCTACGGCGACGACCTGAAGGAAAGCCGGCGCATCGGCAACCAGATCGTCGAGCTGCTGGGCACGGTGCGCGGCACGGCCTCGGCCTCGCTGTTCCAGGAGCCGCCCATTCCGCAGGTGGTGATCGAGCTGAACCGCGAAGCCGCGGCGCGCTTCGGCGTGAACGCGAACGACGTGGCCAGCCTGGTGCAGACCGGCATCGGCGGCGCACCGGTGATCACCGTGTACGCGGGCAACCGCACCTACAACGTGTCGGTGAAGATGCCCCCGAGCGCCAAGGGCAACACCGAGGCCATCGGCGCGCTGCTGCTCAACAGCTCCAGCGGCGCCAAGGTGCCGCTCGCGCAGGTGGCCGACATCCGGCTGCAGACCGGCGAAAGCACCATCTCGCACGAGATGAACGAGCGGCAGATCACGGTGCGCGTGGACAACCGCGACCGCGACCTGGCCTCCTACCTCGACGAGGCGCGCGAGCGCATCGCGAAGGAAGTGAAGTTCGACCCCGCGAAGTTCCGCCTGCAGTGGGCCGGCCAGTTCGAGAACCAGCAGCGCGCGCAGTCGCGCCTGGGCATCTCGCTGGCGATCGTGGTGAGCATCATGGCGGTGCTGCTGTTCTTCCAGTTCGGCAAGATCCGCCAGGTCGCGCTGATCCTGGGCGTGGTGCCGATGGCCACATTGGGCGGGCTGATCGCGGTGCACGTGGCGGGCGAAACGCTGAACGTGGCGACGGCGGTGGGCTTCATCGCGCTGTTCGGCGTGTCGATACAGAACGGGATCATCATGGTCGCGAACTTCCGCCGCGTGCGCGGCGAAGGGCTGGCGCTGCAGGAATCGGTGCTCGAAGGCGCGGCCGAGCGCTTGCGCCCGGTGCTGATGACGGCCACGGTGGCCTCCGTGGGCATGCTGCCGGCCGCGCTGGCCACCGGCGTGGGCACCGACGTGCAGCGCGGGCTGGCGACGGTGGTGGTCGGCGGGCTGGTGGTGTCGACGCTGCTGACGCTGTTCATTCTGCCGACGCTGTTTTTCGCGATGGAACGCTTCTTCGAGCGCAAGGGTTGGGGCACGCGCTCCCGCCGCGACCGTTGAGCAGGCAGGAGACAAGACACATGAAGAAGACAAGCCTTGCAACGCCCGTGGCCGCCGGCATTGCGCTGCTGCTGGGCGGCTGCGCGGTCGGACCCGACTATGCGCGGCCGGCGCTGAACCTGCCGGCCGGGTACACGGCCGCGCCACCTGTGTCCACAGAGGCCGAGGGCGTGCCCTTGCCGCGCATGTCGAGCGAACTCGACGTGCCGGCGCAGTGGTGGCAGGCCTTTCGCTCGGAGCCGCTGAACGCGCTGGTCGTGCAGAGCCTGGCGGGCAACCCGAACATCGAGGCCGCCGACGCCGCGCTGCGCGTGGCGCAGGAGAACGAGGCCGCCGACCGCGCGGCTTTCTGGCCCAGCGTGGCGGTGGGCTACACGCCCACGCGGCAACGCGTGGCCGGGGCGGTGGCGAGCCCGGTGGCGTCGAACGCGAACCTGTACACGCTGCACACGGCGCAGGTGACCGTGTCGTACACGCCCGACGTGTTCGGTGCCACGCGCCGCACGGCCGAAGGCGCGCAGGCGCAGACCGAGCAGCAACGCTTCCAGGCGCTGGCCGCGAGGCTCTCGCTGAGCAGCAACGTGGTGGCCGCCGCGATCACCGAGGCCTCGCTGCGCGCGCAGCAGCGCGCCACGCTGGCGATCGTCGCGGACCAGAAGGAAGTGCTGCGGGCCTACCGCCGGCAGCAGGCGCTGGGCCAGGTGTCGCTGGCCGATGTCGACGCGCAGGAGGCCTCGCTCGCCGCCACCGAGGCCACGCTGCCGCCGCTGGACAAGCAACTGGCCCAGCAGCGCAACCTGCTCGCCACGCTGGCGGGCCGCTACCCGAGCCAAGGCGTGGCGGCGCAGTTCGACCTGGAAGCCTTGCAACTGCCCGCCGAGCTGCCGCTCGCGCTGCCGTCCACGCTGGTCGAGCACCGGCCGGACGTGCGCGCGGCCGAGGCGCAGTTGCAGGCCGCGAGCGCGGCCATCGGCGTGGCGGTGGCCGCGCGCCTGCCCAATGTGACGCTGGGCGCCAACTACGGGTCTTCCGCGTACACGCTGTCGCAGCTGTTCAAGTCGTCGTCGCTGTTCTGGACTCTGGCGGGCAGCGTGACGCAGCCGGTGTTCGACGGCGGCGCGCTCAGGCACAAGGAAGCCGCGGCCCGCGCCGCGTTCGACCAGGCCGGCGCGCAGTACCGCGCCACGGTGCTCGGCGCGTTCCAGGACGTGGCCAACACGCTCGAGGCCATCGACGCCGACACCCGCACGCTGCAGGCGGCCCTGAAGTCGGAGCGCACCGCCTCGCAGAGCCTGGCGCGCACGCGCACGCAGGTGCGCCTGGGCGATGCCAGCGCGCTTGCGCTGCGCGTGGCGCAGCAGGCCCAGCAGCAGGCCCAGCTCAACCTGGTGCAGGCGCGCGCGCTGCGGCTGACGGACGCGGCCGCCCTCTTCCAGGCGCTGGGCGGCGGGTGGTGGAACGCCCCGCCGGCGCAGCTTGCGGACGCTTCCGTTTCAGTCCCAGCCTCCCTTTCTTCATCTTCCACCGCACCGACCGCAAAGCCATGAACATCCTTCGCCACGAGATGGGCCCCCGCTTCAGCGAGATGGTGACCGTCGACCTGGGCACCGCCCGCCTGCTCTACCTGTCGGGCCAGGTGGCGGAGAACCCGTCGCTCGACATCACCGGGCAGACGCGCGAGATCCTGCATCACATCGACAGGATGCTCGCCACCCAGGGCGCGAGCAAGAACGACCTGGTGAGCGTGACCATCTACCTGCGCACCGTGGGCGACTACGCGGCCATGAACTCGGTGTGGGACGAATGGGTGCCGCCGGGCCACACGCCCGCGCGCGCCACGGTCGGCGCGAAGCTGATCGACTCGGAATACCGCGTCGAGATCCAGGCCATCGCGGCCGTGGGCGCCGCGGCATGACATCGCTGCGGCGCGCCGGCCTGCTGTGGGCGCTGGCGCTCGGCGGCTGTGCGTCCTTCGATGCGCATTCCCTGGACCGCGCGGCCGGCTGGCACGCGGCGCAGGTGGTGGCCGTGGGGCGTGCCGACGCGCTGGGGCGCTCGGCCGACCGGGACTGCGGCGGCTCGGGCGCGGAGGCCTACGTGGTCGTGCGCTACCGCAACGGCGGGGTGCACTCGCGCTCGCTGGGTACCTCGCGGTTGCCGCCGGGCGTGCCGCTCAGCGTTGGCGACGCGGTGTACGTGAACCTGCCCGAATGCAAGGTGACGCTGGCGCTGCCCGCCGAGGTGAGCCGCACACCGCGCTGAAGGCGGCGCGGGCGCCTGTGCCCCACCAGCCTCGCCAGCCTCGCCAGCCCGCTGCTGCTAGAGCGGCAGCAGCTCCACGGGCTGGCCCTTGCCCAGCCATTCCTCGAACTCGTCGGACAGCCGCTGCGCCTCGCGCGTCGCCTGGCCCCAGGCCGCGATGCGGGCCTGCGCATCGTTGGCGAAGCGGATGAAGTCCTTGCGGTCGGGCAGCTTGCCGTTGGGCAGCGAGCGCACCCAGTCGCGGTCGGGCGCCAGCACCACCATGCGGTCGAGGAAGCCGGTCGACTTGTGGCGCCAGCGCAGCCCCTTGTCGAGCCAGCCCGGCACCACCGCCTGCTGGAAGTGCGGGTACAGCACGATGCCGTCGTCGGCCGGCTGGTAGTCCAGGTGCAGGTGGTAGTCGGTGATGCCGCCGTCCCAGTAGGCGCCGCGCGGCGCGCCCGGAATGTCGTGCACCGCCGCCAGCAGGAACGGAATTGAACACGACGCCTGCAGCACCATGTTGAAGTTGGCCTCGCTCAGCGCATGCTGGCGGGTGCGGAGGTCGCGCGTGCCGAAGGGCAAGGCCGCGCCGGGCGTGGAGAACACGCAGCGCTCCAGCCACGCGCCCAGGCTCTTGCGGTGCAGGCTGTTGGTGGCAAACGCCCCCAGGTAGCCGACCGGCGTGCGCGCCCTGCCCTCGCGCCCGAGGATGTGGCGCCCGCGCGAAGTCACCACGTGCAGCCGGTAGCGCGCGTGGTCCAGCACCTCGGCAATGCGACCGCCGTAGAACGCGTCGAGGCTTTCGGCGAAGCGCTCGCTGAGCTGGTGCGGGCTGAGCCGCTTCTGGCCTGGCGGCACTTCGAACTGCTGGTGCACGTAGTCGTGCTCGAAGCGCCCGAAGGCGGCGTCGGGGTCCGACAGGCAGGCCGTGGCCAGCCGCCACGCGCCGATCGACGCGCCCACCAGGTGCACCTGCTGGCTCGACTGCGTGAGCCAGCGCCCGAAGATGAAACGGTCGAGCGGCCCGAGGATCAGTCCCTTGGGCCCGCCGGCCGCACCGGGGATGGTGCGCACGTCCTGCGGGCGCAGGCCGTTCTGCTCGATGTGCTTGCGGGCCGCGGGGCCGGCGTAGATGCGCAGGGCTTTCATGCCTTGGCGGTCTCGAAGGGATTGATGACTGGCACCCCGAAACCGGCAAAGTCGGCCACGTTGCGCGTCACCACGGTGAGTTGGTGCTGCTTTGCGGTCGCCGCGATCATGGCGTCTTCATAAAGAGTGTCCGAACTGCGGTGCATGAGCCTGGCCCAGAGCCTGAAAGTGGCCGCGTCCATCGGCAGCACGTTGTAGGAAGCGGCGACCAGCGCCAGCCAGCGTTCGATCTCGTCGGCTTTCGCCGGGTCCTGGTCGCGGGTGATTTCGATGCCGATCTGGATCTCGCCGAGCGTCACCGCCGACAGATTCAGCTCGTTGTCGGCGATGGGAGCGAACCATGCGAGAACCGCGCCATGGGGGCGCGGCCGGCGCAGTTCCGAAATGACGTTGGTGTCGAGCAGATACATGCGGATGCGCGCCTCAGCCCATCGGCTCGATGCGGCGCCTGCGCGCGCCGCCGCGCTGGGGCACGAGGAACTCGGTGCGCGCGTCGTCGGACAGCAGCAATTCCTTGAAGGATGGTTGCGCCGCGCTGTGCAGTCGCCGCCACTCGGCGGCGGGCACCAGCACAGCCGCTTCGGCGCCACGCTTGGTCACCATTTGCGGCCCGTCGCTGAGACAGGCCTCGAGAAATTCGCTGAAACGCGCTTTCGCGTCTTGGACAGGCCAGCTTTTCATGGCGATCACCCCATCAGACTAGTTGACTGACTAGTTTAATGCGATGACCGCCGCGCTGCGCGAAGCAGGTTACTTGCGCAGCCCCTGCAGCTTGGCAAACGCACTCGCCATCTGCCCCGCGGGCTGCGGCGCGTTGTCGCGGCGGCCCTGCTGCTGCTGGCCGCGCCCGGCGCCTTCGAAGCGGTTGTCGCGCGGGCCGTCGCGGCGCGCGGGCGCCGCGTCGAGCTTCATCGACAGGCCGATGCGCTTGCGCGCCACGTCCACTTCCATCACCTTGACCTTGACGATGTCGCCGGTCTTCACCACTTCGCGCGCGTCGTTCACGAACTTGTGGCTCAGCTGGCTCACGTGGACCAGGCCGTCCTGGTGCACGCCGAGGTCGATGAACGCGCCGAACTGGGCCACGTTGCTCACGGTGCCCTCGAGGATCATGCCCTCGACCAGGTCCTTGATGTCGTCCACGCCGTCGTTGAAGCGCGCCACCTTGAAGTCGGGGCGCGGGTCGCGGCCCGGCTTCTCGAGTTCGCCCAGGATGTCCTTGACCGTGATGACGCCGAACTTCTCGTTGGCGAACAGCTCGGGCTTGAGCGTCTTGAGCATGTCGGCGCGGCCCATGAGCTCGGCGATGGGCTTGCCGGTCTTCACGATGATCTGCTCGACCAGCGGATAGGTCTCCGGGTGCACGCCGGTGATGTCCAGCGGGTCGGCGCCGTCGCGGATGCGCAGGAAACCCGCGCTCTGCTCGAAGGCCTTGGGGCCGAAGCCGGTCACGTCGAGCAGCTGCTTGCGGGTGGAGAACGCGCCGTTGGCTTCGCGCCAGCGCACCACGGCCTTGGCCACGCTGCCGGACAGGCCCGAAACCCGCGACAGCAGCGGCACGCTGGCGGTGTTCAGGTCCACGCCCACGGAGTTCACGCAGTCTTCGACCACGGCTTGCAGGGTGCGCGCGAGCTCGCTCTGGTTCACGTCGTGCTGGTACTGGCCCACGCCGATGCTCTTGGGGTCGATCTTCACGAGCTCGGCCAGCGGGTCCTGCAGGCGGCGCGCGATGGAGGCGGCGCCGCGCAGGCTCACGTCCACGTCGGGCATTTCCTGCGAGGCGAATTCGCTGGCGGAATACACGGAAGCACCCGCCTCGCTCACGACGACCTTGTCGACCTTCATCTCGGGCGCGCCGGCCTGCGCGGCCATTTTCTCGAGCAGCTTGATGAGGTCGGCGGCCAGCTTGTCGGTCTCGCGGCTGGCGGTGCCGTTGCCGATGGCGATCAGGTTCACACCGTGCTTGGCGCACAGCTTGCCCAGGGTGTGCAGCGAGCCTTCCCAGTCCTTGCGCGGCTCGTGCGGGAACACGGTGGCGGTCTCGACCAGCTTGCCGGTGGAGTCGACCACGGCGACCTTCACGCCGGTGCGGATGCCCGGGTCCAGGCCCATCACGACGCGCGGGCCGGCGGGTGCCGCCAGCAGCAGGTCGCGCAGGTTGTCGGCGAACACCTTGATGGCGACCTTCTCGGCGTCTTCGCGCAGGCGGGTGAACAGGTCGCGCTCGGTCGACAGCGCCAGTTTCACGCGCCAGGTCCAGGCCACGCACTTGCGCAGCAGGTCGTCCGAGGGGCGGGCCGCGTGGCTCCAGCCCAGGTGCAGCGCGATGCGGCCTTCGGCGATGCTGGGCTTGCCCGGCTCGGGCTCCACCGGCAGCACCAGCTTGGCGTCCAGGACGTCGAGCGCGCGGCCGCGGAAAACGGCCAGCGCACGGTGCGAGGGCACGCGGCCGATGGGCTCGTCGTATTCGAAGTAGTCGCGGAACTTGGCCACGTCGGCGTTGTTCTCGTCCTTGCCGGCCATCAGGCTGGACTTGAGCAGGCCTTCGCTCCAGAGCCATTCGCGCAGACCCTGCACCAGGGCGGCGTCCTCGGCCCAGCGTTCGGAAAGAATGTCGCGCACGCCGTCGAGCACGAGCGGCACGGTCGAGAAATCGGGGCCCGGCTTGCCGTCGTCCAGCGTGGTGGCGGGCTGCAGGAAGGCCTTGGCTTCCACGGCGGGGTCGAGCGTGGGGTCGGCCAGCAGCTTGTCGGCCAGCGGCTCGATGCCGAATTCGCGGGCGATCTGGCCCTTGGTGCGGCGTTTCTGCTTGAACGGCAGGTACAAGTCCTCGAGTTCCTGCTTGGTGGGCGCGAATTCGATCGCGGCGCGCAGTTCGGGGGTGAGCTTGCCCTGCTCGTCGATGGCCTTGAGCACGGCGCCGCGGCGGTCTTCGAGTTCGCGCAGGTAGGAAAGGCGGGCTTCCAGCTCGCGCAGCTGCACGTCGTCGAGGCCGTCGGTGACCTCCTTGCGGTAGCGGGCGATGAATGGAACCGTGGCGCCTCCGTCGAGCAGTTCGACGGCGGCCTTCACCTGGTTCTCGCCGACCTTGATTTCGGCGGCGAGCTGGCGAATGATTTTCTGCATGCTTGAGCGCGTCCCTGGCAAAGCGCGGGAGTTTGCCATAGGCGCGGACGGCCTCCGCCCGCGCGCCCCGCCGGGGGTGTTACAGCATGCTTTCGGCTTCGGGCCGGGTGCTCGGCGGCTCGGGCGCGACGGCCTTGCACGGCACCACCAGCCGCACGCACAGCCCGTACGGCGCCAAGCGCATGATGTCGAGCTCGCCGCCGATGGCCTCGGCGCGCGAATGCATGCTGCGCAGGCCCTTGCCCAAGTGGCCCGGCACCGCCAGGTCGGGCGATCCGCCGGCCTGTGCCTGCATGCCGCGGCCGTCGTCGCGCACTTCGACGGCCAGCGCCCGCCCCCGGTCCAGCGCGGCAATGCGCAGCTCCACGCGCTTGGCGCGGGAATGGCGCAGCGCGTTGGACAAGGCCTCCTGCGCCACGCGGCAGACCTGCGTGGCGGTCTCGGGCGGCAGGTCCAGCGCCTGGGCCTCGGGCGCGATGTTCCATTCCAGGACGATGCCCATGCGCTCGAAGGCCGGGCGCAGGCGGTAGCGCAGGTGGCCCAGCCGTTCGAGCACGGTGGCGTTGCTCTGGTCGTCCAGGTCGTCGACCGTCATCTGGAGTTCGAGCAGGCAGGCCTGCAGCGCCATGGCCAGGCTGTCGGGACCGCTGGACTTGGGGTCCTGGCTTGCCAGCAAGGCCACCAGGCGGGAGCCGACGCCGTCGTGCAGGTCGTTGGCGATGCGCCGGCGCTCGTCCATCACGGCGCGCACCTGCCGCAGCCGCGCGCCGCGGCGCTGGGCGAGGTACCAGATGCTGAGGATCATGCCCAGCACCAGCACGTTGATCACCTGCAGGGCCCAGAAAGTGAATGGCATGTCATCCGCCATGACGCTGAAGGCCGAGGTGGCCCGGATCACCTGCGCCGCCACCGGCGTCAGGTGGAGTGCCCCGGCCAGCCCGGCCCACATGAGCACGCGCCGGCGCGAGATCCGCGTGCGCAGCCACATCAGCAGCAGTCCCCAGGTTCCGACCGACAGCCACACGAACTGGTCTTCCAGGAGGTGCGGTAGGTGAAGGACCTGCGGCGACAGCATGTGACGGCCTATAAAAGACCCCGGTGAGACGCAAAGCTCACCGCCTGCGCACGTGTGTGGGCGTGCAGTTTCCTGTAAATATTCTTGACGTGGGCGTTGACGGTCTGGGCGCTGATGGTGAGCTGCAGCGCGATCTCCTCTGTAACGTACCCCGTCGCTACAAGTCGCAACACTTCTCGCTCACGCGCGGATAACGTCGCCTTGCTTTCCGGCGGGCGCACCGGGTTCACATTGGTGCGCTTGTGATCGAGGTGCACCAGCAGCCGGCGCGCCAGCCGCGGCGTGATGGCCGCGCCGCCGTTGACGACCTGCAGCACGGCCTGCGCATAGCTCTGGAACCACGCGTTCTTGACCAGGTAGCCGGAGGCGCCGAGTTCGAAGGCGTGCAGCACCTGGGGTTCGTCCTCGAGCGCGGAGATGACGATGATCTCGGCCGCGCTGCGGTGGCGCTTGGCCTCCTCGATCAGCTCGAATCCGCTGCCGTCGCCCAGGCGGATGTCCACCATGAGCACGTCGAATTCATGCTGCATCAGCAGGCGCCGGCCTTCGCGCAAGGTACCGGCCTGCCCTTCGAGCTGGATGCGCAGGTCGCCCAGCAGTTCCTGGGCAATGACGCGGCGCACGAAGGGGTCGTCGTCCACCAAGAGAACGCGTACCGGTTTGGTTTCCTGGCCGGTCAGGAAATCCGGCCAGGGAAGAGTGTCGGCGGACGGTGAGAGCAACCCACCGAACTGCCCGGGATTGGAGTATTTCCTAGCCCCGGTACCAACGTCTGTCAACGAAATGTCGAGATCGCTTTCCATTCCAACCCCTTTGTGACAATTAAAGCTCCGTGTTCGTGTCCAAAAGTTAATTCATTTCTACTCAGATTTCGGACTTCGGTTTTTTTGATTACTTCGGTTGCATTTTGTTTCTGATGGCCGGGTATGTCCAACGAAAGTTGTAGTTTTTACATCTTTCTTCGGATGGTGAATCGGTTTCTTGTGACCACACGCAACCTCGTCTTCCATGCCTTTCGCCATAGCCTCGCACTACCCAGAGCAGGGCATTTTTCATTCGCGACTCGACGCAGAAACTGCACCTCGGTCGTCGCAGAAACATTCGATTCGGCGTCAAAGACCGCGAACTGAGGGCCGGAGGGGCCGGTCCTCGGATGTGTTCCACAAATCCTTAGAGGCAGCATCATGAAGAAGACTCTCATCGCGATCGCAGTGGTTCTGGTTGGCGGCGTTGCTTCGGCAACCGGCAGCTCGGCCATCGCAGCCACGTCCACCACGACGGGCTCGTCCAGCTCGGCCGGCTCCACGGCCGCCAGCTCCGGAACGGGCAGTGCACTGAGCTACAACGCCGCGAACTCCAGCTCGTCGGCCAACGCCAGCGCAGCAGGCAGCGCATTCGCCGTTCCGGGCTTCGCCATCGGTGGCGCCTCGACCCACGGCGCCGCCACCACCACGGGCGGCGTGACCAGCATCGCTGTCACGACGGGCAACGGCCTGGCCATCGGCGGCGCGAACGCGTCGGCCAATGCGACCTCGGCCGGGGCCGCCAACTATTCCGCCGGCGGCTCGACCCATGTGGCCGGCAGCGTTGGCGGTGCTTCTGCCTCGACCACCAACAACACGGCCGCAACGGCCGCCGGCCCTGGCGGCGGTCTCGCCGTGGTGACGCGCACCTCGACCACGACCGCGGGCTACAACGCCACGTCGGGCGCCATCAACGGCCCGATCAACGGCACCAGCACCACGGCAAACGCAGGCTCGACCGGCGGCTCCTTCGGTGTCAGCAACTTCGCCTTCGGCAATGCAGCGGGCTTCACCAACGGTGGCGGCACCGCCGGCGCCGGCACCGCGACCTCGACCGCATCGGCTCCCTGAACGCCTGCACGCACCGGTTGTTGCACTCATGGGGAGGGGCCCAGCCCCTCCCCGGTCATCAAAGGAGACGAAAAATGAAGAAGCTGCTTTTCAGTGTGTTGCTGACCGCATCCGTGGCGGCAATGGCCCAAACGACCAACAACGGCGGTAGCGCCAATGCATCGAGCAGTTCGGCGACCACGTCGGCCCAGGGCAACAACCAGGCCGTGACCTTCTCCAGCCCGGCCAACGTGACCAGCACGATGACCAGCAACCAGAACGTCAACAATTCCGGAGCCACCACGAACACGGTGGACTACCAAGGAAGCTACACGATCAAGAACGTGCCGTCCGTCAACGGGCCGAACCTCACCACCAGCAACGACACCTGCATGGGCAGCACGAGCGCCAGCGCGAACGGTCCTGGCGTCGGGCTCAGCTTCGGCACCACCTGGACGGACGAGCACTGCAAGCGGCTCAAGATGAGCCGCGAACTCTGGAACAAGGGCATGAAGGCGGCTTCGCTCGCCATGGACTGCATGGACGCCGCGGCCCAGGCCGCGCTGGAAATGACCGGCACCAAGTGCCCGCAGTCGATGACCGGCGACGAACGCGTGACGGCGTACGGCCCGCAGGCCTCCGCCAGCGGTGCGGCACCGCCGCGCCCGGTGGCAGCCGCGGCACCCGTGGCGCCCGTTGCCCCCATCGCGCCGGCCCCTGCCGCACCGGTCCAGCCCGTGGCGGTCATCGCACCCGCGGTTCCCGCGCCGGTCCCGGCCCAGGCACCCGCCGCCGCCACGCCCTTGCCGCCCACGGCACCGCTGCCGCCGCCACCCGCGCCGATGGTGCAAGCCGCCCCCGTCGCACCGGCCCCGCAAGCCGTCGCCGTGGTGCCGCCGGTGACGACGACGCAACCGATCGCGGCAGTGACCGTGGAGGCTGCGGCCCCGACGGCCCCGGTCGCGGCAACGAAGCCCGCCGCCGTTGAAATGACGCCGGTCGCCAGCGCCACGGTCACGGTCATCGATCCGGCCGATGTCGCCGCCATCCGGGCCGCCCGCCTGATGAGCGAGCCGACCGCCGACGTCGCGGTGGCGCGCCGGTCGACCGACTTCCCGCAATGAGCACCGGGAGTCCGAGATGACCAGGACCCTGCTCTTCTGGACCGCGGCCTGTTGCCTGGCAACGGCGGCGGTTTCGGCGGCCGCCGCGCCACCGCCGAACAACCTGCTGCGCATCGAGCGCGTGAACATGGGCAGCGGCGTGCAGAACGCCAGCGGCACGGACGTCGCCGAGCCGGTCGGCGACCTGGGCGTCTGGCACGTGCCGCAGTACATGCCGGGCTTCCCGACGGCCGCGACGATCTGGCCGCGCGTGGTGATCGTGCCGTGCAGCACCGACCTGTGCAGCGGCTACGAGCTCACGCCGGAACTCGGCCGCGGCGAGTACCTGTACTTCGCCCCGGCGCGGAGATAAGGCTCGGACAAGGCCTCGTGCCTGCCGCGCACAACGCAAAACGGCACAACGCACAACGCACAACGCACAACGCGCGCCACCCGGCGCGCGTTGTGCCGTACCCTTCGCGCATGACATCGCTTGCGCGCTTCCTGCGTGCCCTCCTCCGCGCCTTCGGCATCGCACTCGTCGTTCCGCTGCTGCTGTTCGAGGAATGGGGCTGGGAGCCGCTGGCCGCGCTCATGGCACGGCTGGCCCGCCTTCCGTTCTGGGCCGCGCTCGAAGACCGCCTGCGCCGGCTGCCGCCCTGGGGCGCGCTGCTGGCCTTTTTCATTCCCGTGGTGCTGTTGCTGCCGGTGAAGGTGCTGGCGCTCTTCCTGTTCAGCCGCGGCCATGCCGCCACCGCGCTCACCGTGCTGCTGCTGGCCAAGCTGGCCGGCACGGCCATCGTGGCGCGGATCTTCCAGCTGGTCGAAGGCCCGCTGATGCGCATTCCGTGGTTCGCCCGCTGGTACCCGCGCTGGAAGGCCTGGAAAGACCGTGTGTTCGCCATCGTCCGGCAGACCCGGCCGTGGCGGCTGGCGCGGGCGATCAACCGGCTCGTTTCGCGCAGCTGGCGCCGGTTCAGGGAAAGCTGATTGGGTTATTTTTACCCGGGTCATATTGCCAATTCAATTTCACCCGGGTAATATTTGCGGCATGAACCTGCCGCCTGAAACCAAACGCGCCCTCACCCGGCAATACAAGGAAAGCGTGCGCCCCGCCGGCGTCTTCGCGGTCCGAAACCAACTGAGCGGCCGCGTCTACGTGTCCGGCAGCCTCGACGTCGAAGGCGCCATGAACCGCGCGCGCTTCGAGCTCAACCTGCGCTCGCACCGCAACAAGGCGTTGCAGCAGGAGTGGCTCGCGGACGGCGCCGCGCAATTCAGCTTCGAGGTGGTCGACCGCGTCAAGGAACGCGAAGACGACCCGGCCTTCGACCGCGCGGGCGAGCTCGAAAAACTGCTGGCGCTGTGGCAGGAAGAACTGCAGTGCTTCGGCGAGCGCGGCTACAACACGCCATGAACCCGATGAACCCCACCGGCCCCGACGCGCTGGGCTTCTGCCTGGCCCTGGGCCGCGCCCAGGCGAGCCTCACGCTGCGGCTCGACGCGGACCTCGGCGCCTTCCACGGGTTGAACTTCGGCGACTTCACCCTCCTCTACCTGCTGATGCGCGCGGACCACGGCCGCCTGCCGATGGCGAGCCTCGCGCGCACCTTGGGCTTGCCGATGTCGGCGCTGATGCGCAAGATGGTCCAGCTCGAAAAAACCGGCCTCGCCGAGCGCGTGGCCGGCCCCGCAACCGATCCGCGGCGCCATGCGGCGCTGCGTGCCGGCGGAAGGCAACTGGCGCAGGGCGCCGTTGCCACCGTCGAAGCCCATTGCAAGGAAGCCGTGCATCCGATCGACCCGCAAGCCCTGTGCGCCACGCATGCCGCGCTGCTCGCAATGAGCGGTGACAACGTGCCGCACGCCTGAGCGCATCAGCGGGTAGATTACGCACCTCGTTCTCTCCGCCTCCCCTGATCTGCACGCACTGCACGATCTCCGGGAGACAAGACACACACCCGAATGTCACCAGACAACCCACCAACCACCCTGACAGTGTTCTTCGGTTTCCAGCGCGTCGCACAGGGCACCAAGGCCGAAGTGCTGGACCAGCTGCGCCGCCGCGACGATCCCGGTCCCTACCTGGTGTTCGACGACCAGACCGGCGCGCAGTTCGACCTGGACCCGCGCGACCTGCACGCCCTGCCCCCTTCACCGGCCTCGCCTGCCTCGGGCCTCAACGCCGGCGAAGCGGGTGCCCTGCGTGAACACCGCGAAAACCGCGAACATCGCGACGACGCGCCGCGCGGCGTCGGCCGGCCCAAGCTGGGCGTGGTCGCGCGCGAGGTCACGCTGCTGCCGCGCCACTGGGACTGGCTCGGCCGCCAGCCTGGCGGCGCATCGGTCGCGCTGCGCAAGCTGGTCGACGACGCGCGCCACGTGCACGCCGACCGCGACACCGTGCGCGCCGCGCGTGAAGCCACCTACCGCTTCATGACCGCCATCGCCGGCGACCTGCCCGGCTTCGAGGAAGCCACCCGCGCGCTGTTCGCGGGTGAAGAGCAACGTTTCGGCCACCTGATCGAACCCTGGCACGCGGACCTGCGCGCCCATCTGAAAAAACTGTCCGCCGCGAGCTGGACTCCCCGATGAGAACAACAACAGAGACATCCGCGGGCGGCAGCGCCGGCGGCACCGGCACTGGCACCGGCAGCGCCACTGGCCAGAGCGGCCTGCAGGGCGTGCCCGTGGCGCCCGTCAACGCCCCGCGCCCGCTGTGGAAGGTGTTCCTTTTCTTCCTCGCGCCGATGTTGCTCAGCAACATCCTGCAGTCGCTGTCGGGCACGCTGAACAACATCTACGTCGGGCAGATGCTCGGCGTGCGCGCGCTGGCGGCCGTGTCGAGCTTCTTCCCGGTGATGTTCTTCTTCATCGCCTTCGTCATCGGCTTGGGCGCGGGCGCCTCGGTGCTCATCGGCCAGGCCTGGGGCGCGCGCGACGTCGCCAAGGTCAAGGCCGTGGCCGGCACCACGCTGTCGGTGGGCATCCTCATGGGCCTGCTGGTCGCCGTGTTCGGCGGGATCTTCACCACGCCAATGCTGGCCTCGCTGGGCACGCCTCCCGACGTGCTGGCCGACTCCACGCGCTACGCCCGCATCATGCTGATCGCCATGCCGGGGCTGTTCGTGTTCCTGATGTCCACCGCCATGCTGCGCGGCGTGGGCGACACCATCACGCCGCTGTTCACGCTGGTCATCTCGACGCTGGTCGGCCTGATGGTCACGCCCGCGCTCATTCGCGGCTGGGGCGGCCTGCCTCAGCTGGGCGTGGCCAGCGGCGCCTGGGCCACCGTGCTGGCCTTCGTGGTGGCGACCATCTGGCTGGGCTTCAGGCTGCGCCAGCGCAAGAGCCCGCTCGCGCCCGACGCCGAGTTCTTCCGCCACCTGCGCATCCAGCCGCAACTGCTGAAGGCCGTGCTGAAGATCGGCGTGCCCACGGGCGTGCAGATGATCGTGGTGGCGCTGGCCGAAGTGGTGCTGCTGTCGATGGTCAATGCCTACGGCTCCAACGCCACCGCGGCCTACGGCGCGGTGAACCAGGTGGTGGCCTACGTGCAGTTCCCGGCCATCTCGATCGCCATCACCACCTCGATCCTGGGCGCGCAGGCCATCGGCGCGGGCCGCGCCAACCGGCTGGGCGCCATCGCCAGGACGGCGCTGCTGATGAACCTGGTGCTGACCGGCGGCCTGGTGCTGCTGGGCTACCTGTTCTCGCGCCACCTGATGGGCTTCTTCATCACCAGCGCGCCGGTCATCGAGATCGCCCAGACACTGCTGCACATCATGCTGTGGAGCCTGGTGATGTTCGGCATGGCCTCGGCGTTGTCGGGGATCATGCGCGCCAGCGGCTCGGTGCTGGTGCCCACGCTGATCTCCATCGTCTGCATCCTGGGGGTGGAGGTGCCGGTGGCCTACGTGATGGGCCACCGCATGGGGCTGGACGGTATCTGGATCGCCTACCCCGCCACCTTCGGCGCGATGCTGCTGCTGCAGACCGGCTACTACCAGCTGGTGTGGCGCAAGAAGGCGATCCACCGGCTGGTGTAGCACCCTCCTCGGCGGGGACCCGGGGCCCGCGGCGGATCACATCCCGTCGTAGGCCTTCTTCACCTCGGCGATGTCGAGCTTGACCATCTTCATCATCGCCTGCATCGCGCGGGCCGCCTTGGCCGGGTCCTTGTCCTGGAACATCCTGATCACGGCGGTGGGCGCGACCTGCCACGACACGCCGAAGCGGTCGGTGAGCCAGCCGCACTGCACCGGCTGGCCGCCGCCTTCGAGCAGCTTCTCCCAGTAGTTGTCGACCTCGGCCTGCGTCTCGCACTTCACGTACATCGAGATGGCCGGCGTGAACTTGTACTCCGGCCCGCCGTTGAGCACCATGAACTCCTGCCCTTCGAGCTCGAAGGTCGCGGTGAGCAGCTTGCCTTTCTTGGCGGGGTTCACGTCGCCCCACAGCAGCGTGTCGGTGACGCGGGAGTTCGCAAAGATGGCGGAGTAGAACTTCAGCGCGTCTTCGCCGTTGCCGTCGAACCAGAGGCAGGGAACGATCTTTTGCATGGGGTCTCCTTGGTTGAAGATGAACCTGAGAGTTCAGTATCAAAGCGATGGCCGCGCCCTGTCAACCCGTGCGGGGCCTGTCAGCAAGAAGTTCCCATGCCGCGCAGCGGTCAGCCTGGATGCGCAAGCTGCACGCGAAACCCCACGCCCCTGCCGGGCGACAGGCCTTCGACGATCGCCACCTGCCCGCCCATGCGGTGCGCGGCCTGCATCACGATCGCCAGGCCCAGCCCCGAGCCGCTCGCCTCCTGCCCGAGCCCGCGATAGAAGCGCTCGAACACGCGCGGTTGTTCCGCGGCGGGAATACCGGGGCCGTCGTCCGCCACCGAGAGCATCAGGCCTTCGTCGCCGGCGCGCAGCGTGACGACCACCTGCGCGCCGTCGTGCACATAGCGGATGGCGTTGTGCAGCAGGTTCTCCAGAATCGACTGGAACGCCGGCATGTCGATGTCCGCCTCCAGGCTGTCGGGCGCCTCGAAGGTCAGCTCGATGCCGCGTGCCATCGCCCGCGGCACCGCCTGCGCGATGAGCTGCCGCGCGAACTGCGCCGCGTCGATGCGCTGAGGCACCGCAGGCTGGGCGTCGTCGAGCAAGGCCAGGTCGAGCAGTTGCTGCGTCAGGTGCGACGCGCGCGCAATCGCCTGCTCCAGGTGGTGCTGCGCGCTTTCGCGCTCCTGCGCGTTGCCGGCACCCGCGAGCGCATGCGCCTGCGCGGCGATCACGGCCATCGGCGTGCGCAGTTCGTGCGCCGCGTCGTGCACGAACGCGCGCTCCTGCGCCACCTTGTCGCGCAGCTGCTGCAGCATGCGTTCGAGCGCGGCGGTGAGCGGCTTGAGTTCCGCATAGGGCGGATCGAAGCCGATGGGCGACAGGTCGGTCCTGCCGCGGCGCGCGATGCGGTCGGCCAGCTTCTGCAGCGGCCGCAGCCCGTGGCGCACCGCCAGCCACACCGGCAGCAGCACCAGCGGAAACGCCAGCAGCAGGTGCGGCAGCACGCGCCCCGCGTTGCGCTCCACCACCCACGAGCCGGTGATCGGCGGCTCCGCGAGGTGCAAGGTCCACCGGCCGGCGTCGCTGCCGTAGACCCAGTACGGGGAGCCGCCCAGGTCGGCTTCGATCACCTGCGCGAGCGGTCCGTCGAGCTGCCGGCTCCCCAGGTTAGGCGATGCGTAGACCAAGCGGCCATCGTGCCGGTCGCGCACTTGCATCAGCGTGCTGCCACCCGGATTGCCGCTGATGCGCAAGGTGTCGAACTGCGTGGCTGCCGCCTTCATGACGGTCACGGCCTCGCCCTCGTCCTTCACCTCGAGCAGCGACGCGGTGAGCGCGCGGCCGAACTTCTTCAGGCCCTGGTCGACCGCCAGCGCCTGGCGGAACTGGATGTAGAAGTACAGCAGCAGCATCGCCCACACCAGGAAGAACGCCGCCAGCAGCGCGAGCAGCACGCGCTGCCCGATCGTGGGCCGCAGCCAGCGGCGGAGCATTGCGATTGCAGCAGTCATCCGGCGCTCATGCGGCCAGCATGTAGCCCACGCCGCGCACCGTGTGCACCAGCGTGCTGCCGATCTTGCGCCGCAGGTTCGACACGTGCACCTCCACGGCCGCGAAGTCCACGGGCTCGCCCAGCGGCTCCAGCTTCTGCGCCAGCACGCCCTTGGCCACCACCGCGCCGGGCTCGCGCGCCAGCTCCAGCAGCAGCTTGAATTCGCGCGGCGACAGGTCCAGCGGCTTGCCGTGCAGCGAGGCCGTGTGCCGGCGCGGCTCGATGGTGAGCGGGCCCAGCGCCCAGGCCTCGCTGGCCTGGCGGGCCGAGCGGCGCAGCACGGCGCGGATGCGCGAGATGAGTTCCGCCGTGGCAAAGGGCTTGATGACGAAGTCGTCGGCGCCGCCGTCGAGCCCGGCCAGCCGGTCTTCCACGGCCGAACGCGCCGTGATGACGATCACCGGCAGCGCGCTGCCCTCGCGGCGCCAGCGTGCCAGCAGGTCGAAGCCGCTGCCGTCGGGCAGCGACAGGTCGAGCAGCACGCAGTCGAACAACGCGGCGTCGGGCACGCGCGGCGCGTCGGCGGCGCGGCGGCGCCACTCGCTGCTCAGGCCGTCGACCTTCAGCGCGGCCTGCAAGGCGCGGCCAAGGTCGAGGTCGTCTTCGATCAGCAGGATGTGCACGGGGGCGATTGTGCGGGAGCCGACCTTTGGCTTTGCCAAAGGTTCGGCCGCACAGAATCCGGGGACACAAGAAAGGGACACGAAGACATGGGAACCACGCAACGACCACTTCACCGCCGCATCGCCGCCCTGGCCCTCGCCGGCGGTTCGCTTGCGCTGCTCGGCGCCTGCGGCACCGCCCCCACGCACCCGGCGCTGGTGTCGGCCGAGCAGAACCACACGCTGCCGCCGCTCGTGCCCATGCGCCGCTTCGTCGCGAACGTCGATGTCGTCAACGGCCACGTGCTCTCGCCCGACGGGCAGCAGCTGGTGTCGGTGCAGACCGTGGGCACCGACGTGGGCCTGGGCGTGCGCAAGACCGCCGATGCCGCCGAGCCGGGCGGCGCCGGCACGCGCACCTTCGCCACCGGCACGCTGGCGCGGCCTTTCGTCTCGGGCCCGACCTACACCTGGCTGCGCAACAGCCGCCACATCGCCTACCTGAAGGACTTCACCGGCGACGAGAACACGCAGATCTTCGTGCTCGACACGCAGTCGCCCGACGCCAAGCCGTGGGCCGTCACGCCCGGGGCCGGCATCCGCTCGGCCTACGTGGGCGCGGGTGCGCCGGGCAGCGCGAGCTTCTTCTTCTCGAACAACCGGCGCGACCGCTCCAGCATGGACCTGTTCGAGGCCGATGCGCTCACCCGCGCCGTGCGCGAGGTGGCGCGCAGCGAGCCCGGCAGCCGCGTGGTCGGCTGGTTCATCGACACGCAACGCGAGCTCGCCGGGCGCATGCGGCAGCTCGGCGACGACGACGGCTCCGACCTGGTGCTGGAACTGCGGCAGCCCGACGGCAGCTGGCGCGCCTTCAGGACCGTGCAGGCCTTCGACAGCTACTGGCCCCAGCGCATCGACCGCGCCGCGGGCAAGCTCTGGGCATTCACGAACGTGGGCCGCGACAAGCTCGTGCTGGTCGAGACCGACCTGGCGACCGGCAACGAGAAGGTGCTGGCCGAGAACGCCGAGGTCGACCTCGACTACGGCGTGTTTCCGCCGCAGCAGGGCGGCCCCCTCGCCTACGTCTACGAACCCGACAGGCCGCGCATCGCCTACCTCGACGCCGCGCTCGAACGCGACGTGCGCACGGCGGTGAAGCAGGCACGCGAGCGCGGATGGCTCGACGCCGAGCCCGTCATCGCCCGGCCGTGGAGCATGTCGGAAGACCGCCAACGCCTCGTGGTGAGTGCCGTGACCGAAAACGAGGGCACGGAGCTGCTGTGGGACCGCGGCACGCAGCAGGTGCAGCGCCTCACGCCGCCGCGCCCGCCCACCAACGCCCTCTTCTCGCCGATGGAGCCCTTCTCGTTCAAGGCGTCCGACGGCCTCGTGGTGCACGGCTACCTCGTGCGCCCGCGCGGTGTGCAGGGCCCGGCGCCGCTGGTGGTCGACATCCACGGCGGCCCCTGGGTGCGCGACCGCTGGCGGGCAGCCAGCTACAACGGCACGCAGATGCTGGCCAACCGCGGCTATGCCGTGCTCAACGTGAACTACCGCGGCTCGACGGGCTACGGCCGCGCCTTCATGATGGCCGGCGCCAACGAAACCAACGGCCGGCTGCAGCGCGACATCGCCGAGGCGGTGCAATGGGCCATCGACCGGGGCGTGGCCGACCCGCAGCGCATGGCGGTGCTGGGCGCGAGCTTCGGCGGCTATTCGGTGCTCACGCAGCTGATCCAGAAGCCGCACGACTACCGCTGCGGCGTCGACCTGGTCGGCGTGGCCAACTGGCCGCGCGTGATCGAGAACTGGCCGCCGTTCTGGCGCAACCGCCACTACTTCGCGGCGTTCTACGGCGACGTGAACAAGCCCGAAGAGCGCGCGCGGATGCTGAAGAACTCGCCCATCTCGCAGATCGACCGCATCACCGCGCCGCTGCTGGTGATCCATGGCGGC
This sequence comes from Variovorax sp. OK212, assembly GCF_900112425.1. Classification (GTDB taxonomy): domain Bacteria; phylum Pseudomonadota; class Gammaproteobacteria; order Burkholderiales; family Burkholderiaceae_C; genus Variovorax. The sequence goes on from NZ_FOLP01000003.1 coordinate 524,848, forward strand.
AACGACGTGCGCGTGCTGCGGCAGGACTCCGACGACGTGGTCGCCGAGCTGCGCAAGCTGGGCCGGCCGGTCGAGTTCATGACCTTTCCCGACGAAGGCCACAGCGTGCGCAAGTGGCGCAACCGGCTCGCCCAGTCGCGCAAGATCGAAGACGCGCTGGCCACCTGCCTGGGCGGGCGCAGCAACGGCTTCGACTTCTACGAGCTGATGCCGCGGCAGCAGTGACGCCCGCCGCGGCGGCAACGGAGCGTGCCGCTGCCGTGCACTACCAGCGGTAGGTGGCCGTGGCCACCGCCGTGCGCGGGTAGCCGTAGTAGCAGTTGCCGTAGCCGTAGCCGCAATTGGCGATGTAGGTCTTGTTGGTGAGGTTGCGCAGGTTCAGCGCCAGGCTCCAGCGGTCGATGTCGTAGCCCACCATCGCGTCGAACACGGTCGATGCCGGCACGCGGTTCGGTGCCACCGATTCGCCGTCGCCGTAGTTCGAGCCCGTGTAGCGCGCGCCCAGGCCCACCTTCACGCCGTTGGCGAAGCGGTAGTCCGCCCACACCGACAGCCGGTGGCGCGGCACGGCCGTGGCCTGCTTGCCGATTTCGCCCGGGTTGGCGCTGGCCGTGACGACGGCACGCGGCGTGTAGCTGTAGGAGGCCGTGAGGTTCAGGCGCGCCATCAGCTCGGTGGTGGCCTCCAGCTCGAGCCCGCGCACCGAGATCTCGCCGGTCTGCTTGGGCAGGAAGTTGCCGTCGTAGCTGATGTAGTTCTTGCGGCGCAGGTCGAACACCGCGGCGCTGTACATCTCCTTGCGGCCCGGCGGCTGGTAGCGGATGCCGGCCTCGTACTGCTTGCCGCTTTCGGGCTTGAACGGGTCGCCCGAGACCGGATCGATGACGCCCGTCGGCGCGAACGATTCCGAGTAGCTCAGGTACGGCGCCCAGCCGCTAGGGTGCAGGTAGACCAGCCCCGCGCGGCTGGTGAACTTGTGGTCGCGAATGCGCTGGCGCGAGCCGTCCAGGCGGCTGTCGATGGTGCTCTCGGCGCTGTCGTAGCGCCCGCCCAGCGTGAGCGTCCAGCGGTCGTCCCACTTGATCTGGTCCTGCAGGTACACGCCGGTCTGCGTCAGGCGCGTGATGCCGTTGAAGTACGGCTGCGGCACCTCGATGGGGCCGCCGTACACCGGCGCGTAGGCGTTCAGCAGCGACGCGCTGCCGCCGCTGAAGGTGAACTGGTCGATGCGCGTGCGCTGGTAGTCCAGCCCCACCAGCACCTTGTGCTGCGTGCCGCCCACGCGGAAGTCGGCCTGCGCCTGGTTGTCGAGCGCCACCGCGCCGATGTTCTCGCGGCTGCCGAACACGCTGCGCGCGAGCAGCTGGAAGTTGGCCGGATCGGCCGAGAGGCCAGGGTTCACCGTGGCGAAGCCCGACAGCTGCGTGCCCCGGTAGTCGAGCTTCTGGTGCGCATAGCGCGCGTTCTGGCGCACCGTCCAGGTGTCGTCGATGCGGTGCTCGAACTGGTAGCCGACCATCTCCTGGTCCTGGTTGAAGCGGTCGAAGCCGGGCTCGCCCACCGACAGCCGCGACGGGATGTAGGTGCCGATGGCGGTCGGCTCCAGCGAACCGATCTTGGGCCGCGCGCGGGTGTACACGCCGCTGCGGGTGCGGGTGAACTGCGACAGCAGCGTGAGCGTGGTGTCGCCGGACGGCTTCCAGGTGAGCGACGGCGCAATGTAGGTGTGGTCGTCGGCCTCCTTCAGCGCGGGCAGTTGTGCGTCGCGCAGCACGCCGGTGATGCGGTAGAGCACCTTGCCGTCGGCGTCCAGCGCGCCCGAGAAGTCGCCCGCCACCTGCTTGCGGTTGTGGTCGCCCAGTTGCAGCTGCAGCTCGCGCACCGGCTCGGCTGTGGGGCGCTTGCTGACCACGTTCACCACCCCGCCCGGCCCGCTCATGCCGTACAGCACCGACGACGGCCCGCGCAGCAGCTCGATGCGCTCGGCGCCGTAGTTCTCGGTGCGCCACACGCCCCAGGTGCTGTTGTTGCGCAGCGGCAGGCCGTCCAGGTAGAAGCCCGGCGAATAGGCGTCGAAGCCGCGCAGCGAGATCCAGTCGTAGCGCGAATCGGCGCCGTAGGTGGTGGTCGACACGCCCGGCGTGTAGCCCAGCGCGTCTTTCAGGTTGGCGGCGCCGATGGCTTCGATGCGGTCGGCCGTGATGACCGAGATCGACTGCGGCGTCTCCACGATCGGCGTGTCGGTCTTGGTGCCGGTGGCGCTGCGCCTGGCCACGTAGCCCTGCACGCGGCCGGTCGCGTTTTCGTCGCCGTCGGCCACAACAGTCACGGCCGGCAGCGTGGAGGAACCCGAGGCCGGCGCGGTCTTGATGACGGCCGCGTTGCCTTCCATGCTGGCCGCCAGGCCGCTGCCGGCCAGCAGCCGGTCGAGCGCCTGGCGCGGCGTGAGGTTGCCCGAGATGGCGGCCGCGCTCTTGCCGGCGACCAGGCTCTGCTGCACGACCAGCTGGAGCCGGGTCTGGCGGGCCCAGTCGTTCAGCGCCTCGGCCAGCGGTTGCGCGGCGATGCTGATCTGCTGCGGCGCGCCCTGCGCCGGGGTCTGCGTCTGAGCCTGCGCCCACAGCGGCGTGCTCGCCAGGGCAAGCGCGATGGCCAGGGCAAGCGGCGCCGGCGTCGTCTTCAAGCGGTTCATGAAAAAGCGTCCTCCAGTTGGTGAATACAAATAGTTCTTATCTGGGTTGACGCACGACCCGCTGCAAATCCCGTAGGCGCGGCGAAAAAAAGATGGGCGATGACGGTCATGCACAGGAACGGCGAGCCTGTCGAAGAGGAGCGGTGCCCGGTGTGCAAGCACGGCGTGATCGTGCCGCGCAACGGGCCTTATGGCCCGTTCCGCTCGTGTTCCAGCTACCCGAAATGCGAGCACCGGCCGAGGAAAAAGCCGGCACGGTAGGCGCCGGCCCGTGTCGCGCCTCGTGCCGCGCCCCGTGCCGCGGACAGGACCGATGCGCCTACTGCGCCAGCACGACCTCGGCGGCCGAGCCGGCTTCCTTCAGCCGCACCGGCAAGGCACTCGGCAGCGCGCGCCGCAGCGTGCGCGCGTCGCGCGGGTCGAAGGTGCCGCTCAGGCGCAGCGCGGCCACCGCCGGGTCGTTCACCACCAGCCCCGTGCTGCCGTAGCGCTCCAGTTCGGCCAGCGCGCGCGACAGCGGCGTGTCTACAAAGCTCAGCCGGTGCGCCTGCCAGGGCGCGATGCCTTCGCCCGGCACGGCCGACACCGCCGCCAGCACGCCGCGCGCGTCGCTTTCCACCTGCTGGCCGGCCGTGAGGAAGACGGCGTTCTTCGCGTCGCCGTCCCGGCGCAGCACGCGCACCTTGCCCTCTTCCACCGACACCCGCGCCCCGTCGGCGCCCGCGATGCCCGGCGTGTGCCGCACGGCAAAGCGCGTGCCGACCACGCGCACCTGCAGCGGCCCGGCCAGCACGTCGAACGGCCGGCTCGCGTCGGACTGCACCAGGAAGACGGCCTGTCCGTCGATCAGCGTCACCTCGCGACGGTCGCGGAACAGCCGCACCTCCATGTGGGTGGCGGTGTCCAGGCGCAGCCGCGTGCCGTCGGGCAGCGGCACTTCGAGCTGCTGCCCGCGGCGCGTGGCGAAGGCCTGCTCGAACACCGGCTGCGCCTGAATTTCGCGCCAGCCGAGGTAGCCGGCGCCCACGGCCATGCCGGTGATGCCGAATGCGAGCGCCGGTTTCAGGAAGCCCCGGCGCGTGAGGGGGGCTGCAGCCTGCTGCCCCGTGAAGCCGCGGCGCCAGCCGGCGACCGTCTCGGGCGAGATCGCGTCGAGCGATTCCCAGCGCGACTCCCACTGCGCGTAGGCCGGGCCGTGCCGCGCATCGGCGCCGAGCCAGGCCTGGAACTCGCGTTCGTCCGGCGCGCGCCAGTCCTCGCGGTGGCGGCGCACGAACCACTCGAGCACGTCCTGTCGAAGGCGCGATGCGTCCTGGTCGTGTGGCTGCGACGGCGGTGGCATGGGGGGCGTCATGGCTCGGCGAGCTCTCCTATGGATGTAGACGCACGAGCGGCTTCCAACCCGGTAACGCGCGTCCTCGCTTCTTGTTCATCGTGGGCGCTCTTCGTCACCGTTCGTGCGCTCCAGGCAGGCCCAGCAGGCGTCCATGGCAATGCGCAGCTGCATCTCCACCGTACGCACCGAAATGCCCATGCGCGCGGCCACCTCGGCATACGACAGGCCGTCGAACTTGAACAGCACGAAGGCCTCGCGGCAGCGCGGGGGCAGCCTGTCGATGGTCTCGACCATGGCCGCCAGGCCCTGCCCGGAAGACAGGATGGTGTCGGGCTCGAAGGTCTCCGGGCCCATGACGTCGTCGAGCTCGCGCGGCTCCTCGCGCGTCGCGGCCCCGTCGTTCCCCGCGCGCACGCTGGTGCGGCGGTGATGGTCGGTGACCAGGTTGCGCGCGGTGCGGTACAGCAGCGCGCGCGGGTCGCGCACCACGCTGCCGGTGCGCTGCGCCTCGTAGACCCGGGCATAGCTCTCCTGCGCCAGGTCGGCCGCGGTGGCGCGGTCGGACACCTTTCGGGAGAGAAAGCTCAGCAGCTCGCGGTAATAGCGTTCGAACACAGGCGCACCACAGCCGGAATGGAGAAGTCGAAGTCCAGGGGCAGGTTGGCTTCGACACGACGTGGCTGACCTGAGGCGATTCAGAAAACGGGAAGCGGCGATTATCAGCGGCTTCGCGACCGCTGGCGGTCGCGAAGCCGCCTGACGTTGCCTGAAGTTGCCGACAGCCTCAGGCGAGGCCGTAAAAACCCAGGTCCGAGCGCACCCCCGCGTTCTTCGTGAACGCCACGGGATCGAAGCCTTCCTGCGCGAACCTGGCCTTCACCAGCACGGCGGCCGAGGCCACGGCCTGCTCGCTGGCCCACTCGACCACGGTCACCACGTTGAACTCCCCGGTGCCGCCGGTCTGGTTCAGCACATGCGCGCGCAGGCAGCCCGGCAAGCTGCGCAGCGTGTGCTGGACGCGCTGCATCTGCGCGATGAATGCCGGGCGCACCTCGGCGGGCACGACGAACTTGTCGATGCGGAAAACAGGCGCGGGCCCAAGCGGACGGGCAACGGAATGGTTCGGCATGGCGGGGTTCCTTGGAATGTGCACACAGGGCCTGTGCGCTGGCGTGAATTCTCAAACCTCAAGTAAAGTTGAGGTCAAGAGCTTTCTGGATTTTTCTTCCAATGAACGACGCACCGCAAAAAGCCGGCATCTCCCCCACGCTCACCGTCGGCGAGGTCGCGCGCCGCAGCGGCGTCACCGTGTCCACGCTGCACTTCTACGAAACCCAGGGACTGGTCAGCAGCACGCGCACGGCCGGCAACCAGCGCCGCTATGCACGCACGATGCTGCGCCGCGTGGCCTTCGTGCGGGTGGCGCAGCGCGTGGGCATCTCGCTGGCCGACATCGGCCAGGCCCTGGCCACCCTGCCCTCGGGTGCCGCGCCGAGCCGCGAAGACTGGGCCCGGCTGTCGGCCGCGTGGCGGGCCGAGCTGGACGAGCGCATGGCGCAGTTGCAGAAGCTGCGCGACACGCTCGACGACTGCATCGGCTGCGGCTGCCTGTCGATCGACCGGTGCAAGCTGCGCAATCCGGCGGACCGGCTCGCCGCCGAAGGCCCGGGGCCGCAGCGGCTGCTGGTCAGGGGCGCGAAGCCCGCCGCCTAGAAGTTGTAGAGCGCCGCCGGGTTGTCCACCAGGATGCGCCGGCGCGTGTCGTCGCTGCTGGCCCACGAAAACAGCAGGTCGTACAGCGGCGCGCTCTCGGGCCGCGGGCTGCGCCCCGGGTGCGGCCAGTTGCTGGCCCACAGGCAGCGCTCGGGAAAGGTCTCGGCCAGCGTGCGCGCCAGCAGGCTCACGTCGTCGTAGCCGGGCGCGCCGGTCTTCGAGGTTTCGTAGGGCGCCGAAAGCTTGATCCACACGCGCCCCGAATCGATCACGCGCAACAGCGACTGGAACGACGGGTGGCTCGGTGCCACCGGCTCAAGAAACTTGCCGTTGTGGTCCAGCACCAGCCGGCACGGCAGGCGCTTGAGCACCTCCTCGTGCGCGGGCATGGTGCGGCCGTCGAGTTGCAGGTTGACCATCCAGTCGGCGTTGGCCATGCGCGCGGCCATCGGCTCGAGCGACTCCCAGCCCAGCACGCCGCCGATCATCATGTAGCGCACGCCGCGCATGCCGCCCGCGTGCAGACGCGCGATCTCCTCGTCGGCCACGTCGGGCGCCACCAGCGCAATGCCGCGCGCCGCATCGCCGAACTGCGCCAGCGCGTCGAGCGTGCAGCCGTTGTCGAAGCCGTAGCCGGTCGGCTGCACTACCACCGCGCGGTCGATGCCCAGTGGCACCTGCACCTGCTCGCGGTAGAGCGACACCGGCGAATGCGGCGGCACCCACGCGACGTTCGGGAGCAGCGCGAAGCGGTCTTCGTAGATGTGCACGTGGCAGTCGCAGGCGCCGGGGTAGCGCGTGTTCCGGGTGGGTTCCATGGGGCGTCTCGAAGGGAGTGGATCGAAGGGAGTGGATCGAAAGGTCAGGTGCGCACGCCGAAGGCCTGCTGCCAGCGGTAGGCCTCGGCCGCGTTCACCGCGCCCTTCGGCGCCCTGCCCTGGAAGATCTCGGCCAGCTGCGACACGGTTTCCATTGCCTGGTGCTCCACGGCCGGCGGCGTGAGGCCGCCGATGTGCGGCGTGGCGATCACGCGCGGGTGCGCCGCCACGCGCGGCGACGGCATCTGGTCGGGCGCGCGGCCCACGTCGAGCGCGCAGCCGGCGATGGTGCCGGCGTCAAGCGCGGCGAGCAGCGCGTCTTCGTCCACCAGGTTGCCGCGCGCGGCATTGACGAAGAAGGCGTGCCGCTGCATGGCGGCGAAGGCCCTGGCGTCCATGAGGTTCTCGGTGGCTTCGGTGGCGGCGGCCAGGCACACGACGAAGTCCGAGCGCGCCAGCAGCGCGTCGAAGCCCACCTGTTCCAGCCCGGCGCGCTCGATGCGCGCGAACGGGTCGTGCACCACGGTGCGCATGCCCAGCGCCAGCGCGACGTCGCACAGGTAGCGGCTGATCTGTCCGTAGCCGATCACGCCCAGCGTGCTGCCGCGCAGCTCGCGCCCCATGGCCGGCGCCACCGGCCGGCCCGCGTGGTAGCCCTCGGCCGAAGCGCTCACGTGCCGGCCCAGGTCGATCATCACGCCCACGATCCACTCCGACACCGAGGCGATGAACCCGGCGCTGGCCTGCGTCACCAGCACGCCGTGGCGGCTGGCCGAGGCCACGTCGATGTTGCGGATGTCGATGGCGCAGCGCACGAAGGCCTTCAGCTTCGGCAGCGCGGCGAACAGGGCCTCGTCGCCCACCGTCTGGCGGTAGGAAATGAGTGCGTCGCAGTCTTTCGCCAACTCGGCGATCTCCGCCGATGAAAGATCCGTGTCCGTGGGGTTGAAACGCACCTGCGTCACCTGGGCAATGTCCCGCAACGCGGCGGTGGCGCGGTCGCCGAAATAGTGGACGAGCTTGCTCTGCGGGTGGCTGACGAAAACCGTGGTCATGAAGAGAAAGAAGAAGAGAAAAAGAGGCTCTTGCTCGAATGAAGGCTAGCCGCGCGGCGGCGCGACCGAATCGCGCGCCACCAGCGTGGGCGCGAAGACGAATTCCTGCGTGGCCATCGACGGGTCGGCCAGGCGGCTCATCACCCGCTCGACCATCACCTGCGCCATCTCGGGCACGGGCACGCGCACCGAAGTCATGGCCGGGTGCATGAGCGTGGAGAGAAACACGTTGTCGATGCCGATCACCGACACGTCCTGCGGCACCGACAGCCCCGCATCGCGAAAGCCCGCCATCAGGCCGAAGGCCAGCAGGTCGTTCACGCCGACCACGCCGGTCGGGCGCTTCCTGGCGCGCGCCAGCTCGCCGGCCTGCATGCGGCCGAGCTCGCTCATCATCGAGTCGCCGTACTCGTCGACCGGCAAGCCCTCGATGACCTGCGCGCTGTCTTCGAGGCCCGCCGTCTTCGCGGCCGCCAGAAAGCCGTTGATCTTCTCGCCGCGGCTCATGGTGCGGCCCGACGGCGTGACGAAGGCCAGCCGGCGGTGACCCTGCGCGATGAGGTGCTGCGTGGCGATGCGCGACGACTCGAAGCTGTCGACCGTCACGTGGTCGATCACCGAGGCCATGCCCGGCGTGGCGCGCCGGTCGTAGCTCACCACCACCAGCCCGCGCTCGGCCGCGGCCTCCACGTGCTGCTCGTCGACCAGCGACGAGATGATGATCACGCCGCGCACGCCGTGGGCCATCAGGTCCTCGAAGAAATGCGCCTCCTTGGCGGCGTCGCGGTAGGTGTTGCCGATCATGATGCGAAAGCCGTAGCGCTCCTGCGCCAGCGTCTCGACCTCGCGGGCGATGAAGCCGTACATCGGGTTGGCCATCGACGGCACCAGCAGCCCGATGAGCGGCGTATGGCCCGTCTTGAGCTGCCGCGCCGAGGTGTTGGGCCGGTACTTCAGCTCGCGGATGGCGGTTTCCACGCGCGCCAGCGTCTCCTTGGCCATGCGGTCGCTGCGACCGTTCAACACGTTCGACACGGTGCTGGTCGACACCCCCGCCCGCTGGGCGACATCGCTGATTCTGCTCACGGCTTCCTTCCTGTTGTCTCTTGTCCCGGCCTCATGCAGCCGCTACATCCCCATGCGCGTCGGCAGCCACGTGGAAAACGCCGGCACCAATACCAGCACCACGAGGGTAACGAACAAAACGGCCAGGTATTTCATCATCGGCCTGGCCACGTCCTTCACCTGCGTGCCGGTGATGGCGCAGGTGGCGAACAGGCCCAGCCCGACCGGCGGCGCGAACAGCCCGAAGCCCATGGCGATGACCATCACCGTGCCGAAGTGCAGCGGGTTCACGCCCAGCTGCGAGGCGATGGGCGTGAGCAGCGGCCCGAAGATGATGAGCGCCGGCGCGCCTTCCAGGATGGCGCCGAACACGATCATGATGAGCACCGACAGCATCACGAACATGGTGCTGCCGTACGAGTGCGCAAAGCCGACCATGAACTCCGACAGGTACTGCGGGATCTGCTGGATCGTGAGCGCGAACGACAGGCTCGACGCCGCCGCCACGATGAAGAGAATGCCGCCCGCCATCGACGCCGAGCGCACGAACAGCCGCGCCACCGACTTCACCGTGAGCTCGCGAAACGCCAGCCAGCCCACCACCAGCGCATAGACCACCGCGAAGGACGACACCTCGGTCGAAGTGGCCACGCCCGAGGTCACGCCCTTGCCGATCATGGCCACCATCACCAGCGCCACCAGCGCGCCGCCCAGCAGGCGGAACATGGGCGTGCGCACGTCGAAGGCCTCGTCGGGGTCGATGCGCGTGCCCACGTAGATCGTCACCGCCGCCAGCGACACCGCGAGCACCACCGCCGGAACCAGCCCCGCCATGAACAGCCCGGCAATCGAGATGTTGGCCACGAAGCCCATGATGATCATGTTGATGCACGGCGGAATGGTCTCGGCCATGACCGCGGTGCAGGCCAGCAGGCCGGCCGTTTCGTTCGGGTCCTGCCGGGTCTTGCGCACCGCCGGCATGATGATGCCGCCCACCGCCGCGATGTCCGCCAGCTTGGAGCCCGACACGCCCGAGAAGAACGCCGTGGCCGTGATGGTGATGAGCCCCAGCCCGCCGCGCAGCCGCCCGAACATGCGCAGCAGCAGCTCGATGAGGCGCGACGACATGCCGTTGGCCTCCATCAGCAACCCGGCCAGCACGAAGAACGGAATGGCCAGCAGCACGTAGTGGTCGGTGCCGGCCATCACCTGCTGCGAATACACCAGCATGGGCAGCGACGGGTCGGCCATGAAGAACACCAGCGACGACAGCGCGAGCACGAAGGCAATGGGCATGCCCAGCGCCATGCCGCCCAGAAAGCCCGCGGTGAGCAGCGCCCACGGCGGGATGGCGTGCTCGCTCACGAGCATGTTCCAGCCCGCCACCGCGGCCGCCAGCGCCAGCACCGCGCCCAGCGTGGCCCACACCCTGCGCCGCGGCCCGTTCACCGCGTTGGCCAGGCCGAACAGCGTCATGAACAGGCTGCCGATGGCCACCGGGTATACGTAGATCCACTGCGGCAGGCCGATGGAGGTGGTCATGTTGTACGAGTCGGCCAGCAGCTCGCACGACGAGGCGAAGAGGCTGGCCGACACGCCCACGACGATCCAGCTGCCGAGCTGGATCAGCGCCGGCTGCCAGCTCGCCGGCAGCATGCCGCGGAACAGGTCCACGCCCACGTGCTGGCTGCGCGCGAGCACCGTGGCCGCGCCGAAGAACACCTGGATCACCATCAACGCGCGCGCCACCTCCTCGGCCCAGTCGAAGGGGTCGTGCAGGAAGTAGCGGAACACCACCGAGATGAACACCACCACCACGTCGATGGCCAGCACCGCGCCGGCCGCGTACTCGGTCATGCGCATGAGCCAGGCGAGCCAGCGGCCCGCGGCGTGGCTGGCGTCGAAGCCCACGGTCTGCAGGGCACCGTGCCCTGTGGGTCCTGTGGGCTCTGTGTTCGCCGGTTGCGTGGCTTGCGTGGCTTGCATCGGCAATGAAATGCTCGACATGGCCGCTCAGGCCCGCGCGGCGTTGATGGCGCCGAACAGCGGCCCGGTCTCGGGGTACTGCCTGGCAAAGCCGGCCCAGAGCTTGGTTTCCATTTCCTTGCGCACCTGGTCGCGCTCGTTCCTGGCCATGGGCGTGAAGCTGATGCCGAGCTTCTTGAGCTCTTCCACCACCTGCTGCGTGCGCTCGTTGCCGATCTGGCGCTGCTGCAGCGTGGCGTCGGCCGCGGCCTTCAGGAAGGCCGGGCGCAGCGCGGCGGGCACGCGGTCCATGGCGCGCTTGCCGGCCACGCAGACCATGGGGCTGAACAGGTGCTCGGTCATCCAGCAGTGCTTGACCACCTCGTTGAGCTTGTTGGCCAGCACCGTGCCCGCGTCGTGCTCGAAGCCGTCGACCACGCCGGTCTGCGCCGCCATGTAGAGCTCGCCGAACGAGATGGGCGTGGGGATCGCGCCCATGATCTTGAAGGTCTCGATGAAGGCCGGCGTGGGCAGCACGCGCAGCTTCACGTTCTTCACGTCGGCCAGGCCCTTCACCGGCTGCTTGGTGTAGACGTTGCGCGCGCCGTAGTGCGCGCCCCAGGTGATGATCTGGCAGCCGGTGCTCTTCACCAGCATGTCGTTGAGCCTGGGGCCCACGCCCGCCTCCACCGCGCGCGACACGTGCTCGTAGCTGTCGAACAGGTAGCCCAGGTCGAGCATGCCGAGTTGCGGCGTCACCGTGGCCCAGATCGACGAGCCCGTGAGCATCATGTCGATCGAGCCCACCTTCACCTGCTGCACCACGTCGCTTTCCTTGCCGAGCTGGTTGTTCGGAAAGTAGTCGATGCGGATCTGCTCGCCCACCGCCTTCTTCAGGTTGGCCTGCATCAGCTGCGCCCACGCGAAGTGCGAGGAGTTGAGGTCGGCCACGTGGGACGACGACAGCCGCAGCGCCACGGTTTTCTCCTGCGCGAAACCGTACGGCGAAAAGCCCGCCGTGGCCGCGGCGAGCGACAGGGCGGACGATGCCTGGACGAAGCGGCGGCGTGAGAACGGGGTCGAAGGCGAAGCGGAAAGTGAAGTCGATGGCGAGGTCATTTCTTGTCTCCTGAGGATGGTCGGGTCGAGCGCCCGTCATGGCTGAGATGCTGGCTGAGCTGACTTGGTGGAACGATTTACTGTATCGATACACAAGAACACCGGCAATGCGCTTCCGATAGGTGTTTTCCTTCGTAAACGAGGTAAAGCCCGTGGCGTGCAAAGGCAGAATGGAAAAACCACAGGACGACGCATGACCCATCCCACACCCGAAGACGCGCGCAGCTACGCCATCGCGATGCACGGCGAGCAGAAGTACGGCGCGCACCCCTACGTGCACCACCTCGACGCGGTCGTCGCCCTCCTCCAGCCCTACGGCCGGACGGCGCAGGTCATCGGCTACCTGCACGACGTGGTGGAAGACACCGACGCCACGGTCTCGCAGGTGCAGGAGCGCTTCGGCGACCTCGTCGCACGCTGCGTGGCGCTGCTGACCGACGCGCCCGGCGCCAACCGCAAGGAGCGCAAGGCCAAGACCTATGCGGCGCTGGCCCAGGTCACGGGCGACGAGGAACTGGCGCTGGTGGTGAAGGCGGCCGACCGTCTCGCCAACGTGCGCGCCTGCGTGGCCGACGGCCACCGCACGCTGTGGGAGACGTACCGCGGCGAGCACCCGACCTTTCGCGCCGCCGCGTACCGCCCGGGGCAATGCGATCCGCTGTGGGCGGAACTCGACACCCTGCTCTCTGCCTCGCACGCGCCGGCATAGGCCGCGCGCGCCGGGTCAGGCGGTGTGCGTGTTCAACGGGTTGCGCGAGAACTTCATCACCCCGTCGTCCACCGGCCCGAAGCGCAGGCTCAACAGGTCGCGCGCGTAGTTCTGGTGCGCCCGCCACGGCGAGCGCGCGCCCTGCTTCGGAAACCGGGCCATCGCGCGCAGCACGTAGCCCGAAGTGAAGTCGAGCCACGGCTGCGGCTTCAGCGCGGGGTCGGTGTTGCGCGGCGTGCATTGGGTCCAACCGTGCTTTTCCATGTGGTTCAGCAGCCGGCAGACGTAAGCCGCGGTCAGGTCGCTCTTCAGCGTCCATGAGGCGTTCGTGTAGCCGAACGACGAGGCCAGGTTGGGCACGTCGCTGAACATCATTCCCTTGTAGTTGAAGATGCCCGCCGGGTCCACGCGGATGCCGTCCACGTCGAGCTGCACGCCGCCCAGCACCTGCAGTTCGAGCCCGGTGGCCGTCACCACCAGGTCGGCCTCCAGCTCGCGGCCCGACTTCAGCCGGATGCCGCGCGGCGTGAAGGTGTCGACGTGGTCCGTCACCATCGACGCGGTGCCTGCCTTGAGCGCGGCGACAGGTCGCCGTCGGGCACCACGCAGACGCGCTGGTCCCAGGGTTTGTAGCGCGGCGTGAAATGCGTGGCCACGTCGTAGCCCGGCCCCAGCGCCTGGCGCACCCCGCCCAGGATGAGCCGCTTCACGCGCTCGGGCCGGCTGCGCGCGAGCTTGAAGAAGAACATGCTCAGCAGCACGTTCTTCCAGCGCGTGAGGCCGTAGGCGAGCTTCGCGGGCAGCAGGCGGCGCAGCCGGTTGGCGATCGGGTCTTCGGCCGGACGCGCCACCACGTACGTGGGCGAGCGCTGCAGCAGCGTGACGTGCGCGGCCGTCTTCGCCAGCGCCGGCACCAGCGTCACGGCGGTGGCGCCGCTGCCGATGACCACCACGCGCTGGCCGCTCACGTCGAGCCCTTCGGGCCAGTGCTGCGGATGCACGATGCGACCAGTGTAGGCGGCGGTGCCCGCGAACTCCGGCGTGTAGCCCGCGTCGTAGCGGTAGTAGCCGCTGCACAGGAAGAGGAAGTTGCAGCGCAGCCGCACCGGCTGCCGGTCGCGGCCGTGCTCGGCGTCCACGGTCCAGCAGGCCTCGGGCGTCGACCACGAGGCGCGCAGCACGCGGTGGTTGAAGCGGATCTTCGCGTCGACGCCGTGCTGCGCGGCCGTCTCGCGCAGATAGCCGAGGATGGTGTGCCCGTCGGCGATCGACTTCGGCTGCGTCCACGGGCGAAACGCGTAGCCCAGCGTGTACATGTCGGAATCGGAGCGCACGCCCGGGTAGCGGAACAGGTCCCAGGTGCCGCCGCTGCGCTCGCGCCCCTCGAAAATGAGGTAGCTGCAGCCCGGACAGCTGGCCTGCAGGTGGCAGGCGGCGCCGATGCCGGAGAGACCGGCGCCGACGATCAGCACATCGACGTGTTGTTCTTCCTGCATCGACATGTCGTCTCCTTATGTCTTGCCCGGGCCTCCCGCCTTCGTCGGCTCCCTGGCGGCGGGAGCGCCGCGAATCATCCACCATGCGCTGGCCGCGCTCAATGCCGCCAGAGCGGCGCCCAGCAGCATCACCCACCGGAAGCCCGCCACGAACGACTCCGCCACCGCGCGCTTGAGCGCCGTGGCGGTGGCGGCGTCCACCCCCGGCGGCACCGCCGCGCCGGCCAGCTTGCTGCGCTCGCCCTCCAGGAACGCCGTCACCTGCGCCGACGCGCCCATGCCGCGCAGGTGCTCCGCCAGCGCCGTGTCGAAGGCCCAGGCCATGATCGCGCCGAACACCGCGATCGCCAAGACCGCCGCCGCGCGCGACACCGCGTTGTTCACGCCCGAGGCCACGCCGGCCTGCTCGGGCCCCACCGCGTTCATGACCGTGGTGGTGAGCGGCGCGATGGTCACCGCCATGCCCAGGCCCAGCACCACCACCGCGGGCAGGAAGCCGCTCCAGTAGCTGGCCCCCACGCCCGGCACCGCGAACAGCGCGAAGCCCGCGGCCGCGATCGACGGCCCCACCACCAGCGGCAGGCGCGGCCCGAAGCGGTCGACCAGCTGCCCGGCCCAGCGCGAGAGCGCGAACAGGATCAGCACGAACGGCAGCAGCGCCGCGCCCGCGACCGTGGCCGAGTAGCCCTGCACCTGGATCAGGTTGAGCGGAAAAAAGTACAGCCCGCCGCCCAGCGCCGCGTACAGCAGCAGCGTCAGCAGGTTGGCGCCGCTGAAGTTGCCGATGCGCAGCAGCGCGAGCGGCAGCATCGGCGCGCGCACCCGGCGCTCGGCCGCCACGAAGCCCAGGCTGCCGGCCACGCCGATGACCAGCGCCACGATCACCGCGGGCGAAGCCCAGCCCTGCGTCGGCGCCTCGATGAAGGCATAGACGATGCCGCCCAGCCCGGCCGTCGCCAGCAGCGCGCCCCACAGGTCGAGCCCGCCGCGGGCCGAGGCGCCGCGGCTTTCGGGCACATGGCGCCAGACGATCCACAGCACCAGCAGCGCCATCGGGATGTTGATGAGGAAGGCCCAGGTCCAGGAGAAGTGATCGACCAAGAAGCCGCCAAGCACCGGCCCGACCGCCGCGGTGATGCCGCTGAAGCCCGACCACGTGCCGATGGCCTTGCCGCGTTCCTTCTCGGGGAAGGAGGCGCTGATGAGCGCCAGGCTGCCCGGCACCAGCAGCGCGCCGCCGACGCCCTGCACCGCCCGCGCCGCAATCAGCTGGTGCACCGTGCCCGCGAGCGCGCAGCCCACGGAAGACAGCGCGAAGACGCCCACGCCGATCGCGAAGATGCGCCGCCGCCCGAAATGGTCGCCCAGCGCGCCGCCCACGAGCAGCAGCGCGGCCAGCAGCAAGGCGTACGACTCGACCACCCACTGGGCCTGGAAGGCGGTGGCCTTCAGGTCGGCCTGGATGGCGGGCAGCGCCACGTTGACCACCGTGCCGTCGATGAAGGCCATGCTCGAGCCCACGATGGCCGCGGCCAGCACCCAGGGCTTGGAGGCCTCGGGGCAAATGCCCTCTTCGGGCCTGGCACCGTGCAGGATCAGCGTGTCATCGCAGGGCGCCTTGCCGATCTGTGCCATGAAAGGTCTCCTTGGTCTCCCCGCTACGGATTCCGGTGCTGCTCCTTCCCCTTCTGGGGGAAGGTTGGCACGGGGGCTGCCCCGCACGATACGCCTTGCCTGTGCCAGCGCCGTCGTGCCCCCATCCCTGCCCTCCCCCAGCGGGGAAGGGAGAAAGTCAAAGCGTGCAGGCGGTCGCCGACGGATTCGCGCGCGCCGCGCTCACGCTGCGCGCCATCGCGGCGGCGGCCGCGGAGGTCACGCGCTGCGCGCCCTGCGCCACCGCGTCCATGCCGCTGCCCACGGCCTCGCCCAGGTTCAGCTGGCACACCACGGTGCGCGCGTCGTCCGAGCGGCGCAGCGTCCAGCTGAAGCTGGCGTCGACGCGTGCGCCGTCGACCGCGTCGAACTGCCGCAGCTGCACCGCGATGCGCCACACCGGCTGCGAGGTCTGCCGCCCGCCCTTGGTCACGTCGAGCGCGCCCAGGCGCCCGGCGATGCCGGCGGAGAGCGCGTCGCGCAGCTCGTTCTCGAACGACGAGGCCCAGCGGTGCTGCTCCAGCACCTCGACCTGCACGCTGCCGTTGGGCTGGCGCACCACCATCTGCGGGCGCGCGAAGCGCTCGGGCACGGCCACCGGCGCGAGCTCGATGTACAGCGGCGGCGCGCTGCCGCCGAGCGTGGACGGCGCGGCGTCGGCCGCGGCCACCGGGCTGGCGAGCGTGTAGTAGCTGTCGGGCTTGCTGGCGCAGCCCGCGAGCACGGCGAGCACGGCCAGCACGGCCGCCAGTCCGATGGGCGCGAGGAATGCAGGAGTCGTCTTCATTTCTTGTCGTCCGGTTTGCCGCGCAGCAGCGACTCGGGATGCCGCTCCAGGTAGTCGGTCAGCACGCGCACCGAGCCCGCGGCGCGCGTCAGTTCCTGCAGGGTCTGGCGCATGTCCTGCTGCAGCGGCGAGTCGTCGGCCAGCGTGCGCTCGGCCGTGTTCACGGTCTTGCGCACGTCCTTCATGGCCGCGGCCAGCTCGGGCGTGACGTCGCTGTTGATGCGGTTCACCGTCTGCTCGGCGGCCGCGAGCGTCTTGTTGAGCGAGGCCAGCGTGGTGCGCAGGTCGCCCGCGATCTGCTCGTAGGGAATCTTGTTGAGCTTGGTCGCGATTTCCTGCACCTGCGACTGGATCTCGTCGAGGCTGTTGGGCACGGTCGGCAGCTCGATCGGGTTCTTCGTCAGGTCGATCTTCGCGACCGCCGCCTTCGGGAAGAAGTCGAGCGCCACGTAGACCTGCCCGGTCAGCAGGTTGCCGTTGCGCAGCTGGGCGCGCAGGCCCTTCTCGGTCAGGAAGCGCAGGCGCTCCTGCTGGGTGAAGCGCGACTCGGGGGTGGCTGTGTTGCCGCTGCCTTCGCGGCGGCGCAGCCGGTCGGGGTAGACCTGCACCAGCACGGGCATGCGGAACTCGCGCTCGGCGCGGTCGAACTCCACGCCGATCGACTTGACCTCGCCGATCACCACGCCGCGGAAGTCGACCGGCGCGCCTGGTGTCAGGCCGCGCAGCGACTGGTTGAAGTACATCAGCAGGGTTTGCGAAGGGCCGTCGGGCTCCTTCATGGCGCCGGCCTCGTCCTGCGCCAGCGCGAAGGCGGCGTTCTCCTTGGCGACCGGCCCCATCACGTCGTCGGGCGCCCGGAAGGCGATGCCGCCCAGCAGGATGGTGGCCAGCGACTGCGTGCGCAGCGTGAAGCCGCTGGCGCTGAGCTGCGCGTCGATGCCGCTGGCCTGCCAGAAGCGCGTGTTCATGCCCACGAACTTGTCGTACGGCGCGTTGACGAACACGCGCATGGTCACGCCGCGCCCGTCGCCGTCGAGTTCGTAGGCGGCCACCTGGCCGACCTTGACGCGGCGGAAGTACACGGGCGAGCCCACGTCGAGCGAGCCGACGTCGGTGGCACGCAGCAGAAACTGCTTGCCCGAGTCGTCGCGCGTGACGGTGGGCGGCGTCTCCAGCCCGGTGAACTCGCCGGCCGTGTCCTTTGACACGCCCGGGTCGGCGCCGATGTAGGCGCCCGACAGCAAGGTGTTCAGCCCCGAGATGCCCGAGGTGTCCAGGCGCGGGCGCACCACCCAGAAGCGCGAGTCGGACGCGGTGAAGCTCTCGGCTTCCTTGTTGAACTGCACCAGCACGCGCACGTGCGAACGGTCGCGCGCCAGCCGCAGGTGGGTGACCAAGCCGATCTGCACGTCCTTGTACTTCACCGCGGTCTTGCCGGCCTCCAGGCCCTCGGCGGTCTTGAAGGTCAGCACCACCTCGGGGCCGCGCTCCAGGATGATGCGGGCCACCAGCGTGATGCCGACCAGCGCCGCCACGATGGGAATCAGCCAGATCAGCGAGGGCAGCCACTCGCGCCGGCGCACCACGCGCGGCCTGGGCAGCGCGGGCGGCGCCTGGGGTGCGGGCTGCGCCGCCGGGTCCTGGGGATGCTCGTCGTCACTCATGCTGGTTTCTCGTCCCTGTTTTCATGTCGCTGCCGCGAATTTTCCTGGCCCTGCCCCTGCGCCATGTCGTGCGCGAGGGCTTGCGCCTCCTTGCTGTCCCAGGTGAGCTTCGGGTCGAAGCTCAGCGAGGCCAGCATGGTCAGCACCACCACCGAGCCGAAGGCCGCGATGCCCACGCCCGCGGTGATCACCGCGAAGCCCTGGATCTGCACCAGCCCGGTCAGCAGCGACACCACGAACACGTCGAGCATCGACCAGCGGCCGATGATCTCGATGATGTGATACAGCTTCGCGCGCTCCCGCTGGCGCCAGGTGCTGCCGCGCTGCGCCAGCACCAACAGCAGGAAGAGCACCGCCAGCTTGAACAGCGGCACCAGGAAGCTCGCGATGAAGACGATGGCCGCCAGGCCCCAGGCGCCCGACACCCAGAAATAGATCACCCCGCTCAGGATGGTGTCGTACTGCGCGCCGAACAGCGTGCGCGTGATCATCACCGGCAGCATGTTGGCCGGGATGTACATCATGCAGGCCGCGATCAGGAAGGCCCAGGTGCGCGCCAGGCTCTGCGGCTTGCGCACGTGCAGGTGCGTGCCGCAGCGCCCGCAGGCGTCGCCCTCGCGCGCGTCCTTCCACACCGCGGCGCAATGCCGGCAGGCCATGAGGCCGAGCGAGGCCGAGGTGGCAACGGGGGCCTCCTCGTCGTCCTCATGGTCGTGGTGGCCGCGCAGGCGCAGGGCGTCGAACAGCTTCATGCCGCGGCCTTGTCGTCGCGGTCCGCGTCGTCTCCGTGGTCTCCATCATGCTGCTCGCGGAACTTCATCTCCCAGAACGCGCCCGGGTTGAACGACAGCACCGCCGTGAGCAGCACCGTGAGCGCCACGAAGGCCCAGAGCGCCGGGCCCGGCACCACCGTCGCCATGCTGCTGAGCTTGACGATGGCCACCAGCACCCCGAGCAGGAACACCTCGATCATTCCCCAGGGCCGCAGCGACTGCATGGCCCGCACCAGCAGCGCGAAGCCCACCGGGCGGCGTTCGCGGCTCAGCGGTACCAGCAGGTAGGCCAGGATGCACAGCTGCAGCAGCGGAAACAGGATGGTCGTGGCCAGCACCAGCAGCGCCACCAGCGACATGCCCTCGGCGCTCAGCGCCATCACCGCGCCGGCCAGCGTGGTCTGGCTGGTGAGGCCGCGCAGCTCGATCTCGACGATGGGAAACAGGTTCGCGATGGCGAACATGATCAGGCTGGCCACCGTCAGCGGAAGGATGCGGCGCTCCTGCTCGCCCGGGTGCCGGTCGAGCTCCGTGCCGCAGCGCGGGCAGCGCGCCACGTCGCGCGGGCGCAGCGGCGTGCGGCCGTAGACCGCATCGCACCCCGGGCAGACCACGGTGTCAGGTACTTCCTTCATAGGTGAGTACCCTAACTCATTCAGGCGCCGCGGCTTGTCGTCTTTAGACGCAGAGTACTGAAAACGGCTGCCACCGCGGCGCAGCTGGCGGCCAGCACCAGCGCCACCACCGGGCCGTGGCCGCCGTGCGGGCTCCAGAAGCTGAAGACGCCCGCCAGCACCACCGCGCCCAGCGTCTGGCCGGTGAGCCGGGCGGTGCCCAGCATGCCGCTGGCCGCACCGCTGCGGTGCGCCGGCGGCGAGGTCACGATGGTGTGGTTGTTCGGCGACTGGAACAGCCCGAAGCCCAGCCCGCACAGCGCCATGCGCCAGGCAATGTCGGCATTGCCCGGGTGCGCCGGCAGCGCCGCCAGCAGCGCCAGGCCGGCGGCCAGCAGGCCCAGGCCGATGCCGCCCAGCAGCCCGTCGGGGTAGCGGCCGATGAGCCGCCCGGCAATGGGCGCCATCACCACGATGGCCAGCGGCCAGGCCGTGATGAGCAGGCCGGCCTCGATGTGGCTGCGGCCGTACACCTCCAGCAACAGGAACGGCAAGGCGATGTAGGCCAGCATCTGCGCGCAGAACGCGGCCACCGAGGTGCTCATCGACAGCGCGAACACCGGAATGCGCAGCAGGTCGATCGGGAACAGCGGCACCGCCTGCTTGCGCTGGCGCAGCAGGTAGACGACGCCGACGGCCACGCCCGCCAGCAGGATGCCCCAGGCC
Source organism: Variovorax sp. OK212 (assembly GCF_900112425.1). GTDB lineage: Bacteria > Pseudomonadota > Gammaproteobacteria > Burkholderiales > Burkholderiaceae_C > Variovorax. The sequence continues at coordinate 545,033 of NZ_FOLP01000003.1, forward strand.
GAGGCCTGCGAGCCGCCGGCGCCCTGCACCGGCCCTTCACGCACGCCCAGGCGGTCGACGCCCAGGAACACCAGCGAGAACATCAGGATGTTGAGCGTCACGTCGACCGGCGAGAACCGCAGCCCCGCCGCCGGCGCCACGCGGTTGAACGGCAGCGCCCGCATGCCCAGCGCGAAGGTGATGATGCCCAGCGGCACGTTGATGGCGAAGAGCCACGGCCACGAGGCCACCGACAGGATGGCCGCCGCCACCGACGGCCCGGCCACCGAGGAAGTGGCCACCACCAGCGAGTTGATGGCCATGCCCTTGCCCAGCTGCGACGACGGGTACGTGAGCCGCACCAGCGCCGCGTTCACGCTCATGATGCCGGCCGCGCCCAGGCCCTGGAACGCGCGCGCCGCGATCAGCGTGCCCAGCGAATTGGCGAAGGTGGCCGCCAGCGAGGACAGCGTGAACACCGCCATGCCCACCAGGTACACGCGCCGGTAGCCCACCAGGTCGCCCAGCGAGGCCAGCGGCAGCAGCATCACCAGCGTGGCGATCTGGTAGGCGTTGACCACCCAGATCGACTGCGACGCGCTGGCCTGCAGCTCGCGCGCGATGCCCGGCAGCGCCAGGTTGACGATGGTGCCGTCCAGCACCGCCACGATCAGCCCGAGGATGATGACCAGCATGGCCCATCCGCGCTCCGGCTGCGCGAGCCCGTCGATCGGCTTGGGCGGGTTGTTCTTGTCGCTGTCGTTGTCTTCGGCCGCCGGGAGCGTGGCGCCTGCGCGTAGCGTGTTCATCAGGCTTGCTGTTTCCTTCCTGCCTTGCGTGTGGGTTCGGAGCGCACGCGGCCCAGCGTGAGCCAGGTCAGCACGAGCGCGATCAGCGCGCCGGCGGCCATGCCGGCCACCATCGGCAGCGGACGGCCGTCGGTGAAGAAGCCCACCACCGCCATGGCCAGCGCGCCGGTGAGCATCTGCAGCGTGCCCAGCAGCGCCGAGGCCGTGCCGGCAATGGCGCCGTGCATCTCCAGCGCCAGCACGCCGGTGGTCGGGATCACCAGGCCCATGAAGCCGGAGGCGATGAAGTACAGGACGATCAGCACCCAGATGCTGTCGCCGCCCATCGCGAAGTACACGAACATCGCGACCATGGCCACGCCGCAGCACACCACGCCGAACTTGACCAGGTTGACCAGCCCGTAGCGCTCGCCCAGCGCGCCGGTGAACTGCGAGGCCGCGATGAAGGCGGCCGCGTTCACGCCGAAGGCCACGCTGTACGTGGCGGGCGACAGGCCGTAGTGGTCGATCATCACGAACGACGAATTCGCCAGGTAGGTGAAGAAGCCCGCCATCGCGAAGCTGCCGATGAACACCAGCCCGAGGTAGTGCGAGTCGCGCAGCAGCAGCCAGTAGGCCGCGAGCGCACTGCCCAGGCTGCTCTCCACGCGCTCGGAGGCCGGTCGCGTCTCCTCGAGCAGCTTGACCATCATGGCCAGGCCCGCCACGGCCGCGATGGTCACGGCCCAGAACACGCCGCGCCAGCCCGCGAAGGCGATCACCGCGCTGCCCGCGAGCGGCGCCAGAATGGGCGACACGCTGAACACCAGCATCAGCAGCGACATCAGCCGCGCCGCGTCGGTGCCGGTGTGCAGGTCGCGCACCACGGCACGCGGAATGGCCATGCCGGCCGCGGCGCCCAGGCCCTGCACGAAGCGCAGCACGATCAGCGTCTGGATGTCGGTGGCCATCGCGCAGCCCACGCTGGCCAGCGCGAACAGCACCAGGCCCGCATACAGCGGCGGCTTGCGCCCGACCATGTCGGACACCGGGCCGTAGAGCAGCTGGCCCGCGCCCAGCGACAGGAAGAACGCCGTGAGGCTCAGCTGCACCGCGCCGATGTCGGCGTGCAGGTTCTGTCCGATGGCCGGCAGCGCCGGCAGGTACATGTCGATGGCGAAAGGCCCGATGGCCGAGAGCAGGCCCAGCAGCAGGGCCATCTTGAAGAAGGGGGAAGAACGCATTGGCCCGATTGTCGCCAAGGGCGGCGATCGGTGCAGGCGTGGGGTCTGCACCGCCCTCGCCGCTCACACGATGAGCCGCGCGCTAATTCTGTTCGAAGAATTGCGCCGCGCGAGGCGGTAGAGCGCTGGCGCGAGCCAGGACGGCGCCGTCGCGATGTGTAGCTTCGACCTACTTTCCGGCCGGCCAGAACACCAGCGCGCGCAGCTCGATGCTGCGGCGTGCCGGTGCCTCGCGCGCGCCGGTGGGGTCTTCGAACGCGGTGTGGGCCGACCAGTGGGCAACGTCCTCGCGCGAATCGAAGACCTTCAGCAGCAGCGCCTCGTCGGGCCGCAGCCGCGGGAACCAGTACCAGCGGTGCTCCGGGTTCCAGGTGAACGAACAGGTCTCGCCCACCCGGTCGGGGTAGACCAGGTCGCTGGGCGCCAGGTCTGCGGGTGCGATGGAGCGCGCGTCGCACAGCGCCAGCGGCAGCCGCTCGACCGTGGCCAGCGGGCGCCACAGGTTGACGATCGCCCAGCGGTGCTTCAGCCGCTCCTCGGCCTCCTCGGGCGGCAGGTGGGCGTGCACGCGGCGCGGCGCGGAGACGGTGGTCTGGTCGTTGTGCACGCGGCGCACCGGCTCGCGCAGCTCGGCCGTGCGGCGCGAGCCCTGCGCGCTGTCGCGCAGCGTGTGGTCGAACACCACGATCTTCTCGGCGCCGGTCACGTCGCGCAGCAGCGCCTCGGCCTCGCGGTAGTAGATGTCGCGGATCGTGCCGTCGTGCGAGAAGTCGGCCACCACGCTGCGGTGCGAAATCTGCGTGAAGCCGCTGCGGTCGAGCGTCAGCTCGTTCAGCGCCACCAGCGGGCGCCCGTCGCGGATGGTCACGCGGCGCGCCTCGAGTTCGCCCGTGACCCAGGGCGTGCCCGGCGGCGGCTCGAAGGTGTAGCTCACCGGCCTGCCCTGCCCCGGCTTCAGGTAGTTGAGCTCCGCCTCCACGGACGGCAGCGTCGCGGCCAGCATGTGGCCATTCGATCCGGCGCTCATGCGGCGCGCCCCCTCGAGATTCCCTGCAATGCGCTCACGGTCAAGACAGCTCCTTGAGTTGAATACGAAGGCTATACCTGCGCCCCGCGCGGCGGAACTGCGCGAAAGCGATAACCTTATTCGGCGCAGGTCGGTGCCCGGCGCCGCTTGACGCCGCGGCGCGCTTCACTCCAATCCGCTCCACTCGCCGCGCGCCACCCGCGCTACGCTATCGCCTTCCCGGACCGCCCGACAACAACACACAGCAGCCGCTTTCCAGGAGAAGCACTTCATGGCCATCGCCCGCACCACGGTCCATCGCGACCTCTTGCGCGTCTTCGTTCTCACGCTCGTCTCGCTGTTCGCCATTCCGGCGGCCACGCTCGCCTTCACCGAATACGCATTGCGTTCTCAGGACGCGGGCTTCCTGCAATCGGTGGAAAAGCGCATTGCCGCCAACACCCGCATGTCGGCCGAAGACAAGGCCGGCACGCTCGAGTTCTACCGCGGCCACCCGCTCTCCAAGGCCTGCGACGCCACCGCGCCGGAAGACAGGGACTTCCACGACAAGGTGTGCAGCCCGTACGCGATGCAGTGGCAGTTCCACTGGGCCGACCGCGCCGCGATCTGGACCATTGGCCTCGGCGCGGCGCTGCTCGCGGCGGCGCTGGTGCTGGGCGCGCTGGCCTTTGCCAACCGCGGCCTGCGCTACGCCAGCTTCGTGGCCGGCTGGCGGCTCATGACCGTATCGAGCGCGGTCGAGGTCGTTTTGCAGAGCGCGATGCTGGTGTGGCTGTCGTTCTGGCTCACCGCGTTCTTCTGGCACAGCTACTACATCAAGCTCATCGCGCTGGCCGGCATCGCGGCCGGCGCGGCGGTGTTCTACGCCATCTACACGCTGTTCAAGAAGCTGCCCTCGGGCAACGAGATCGAGGGCGAGCTCATCGCGCAGGCCGACGCGCCGCGCCTGTGGGAACGCATCCGCCAGCTGGCCGGCCGCGTGAAGACCGCGCCGCCCGACCAGATCGTGGCCGGCATCGACACCAACTTCTTCGTGACCGAGGCCCCGTGCGAGGTGCGCGGCCAGGCGCTGCACGGCCGCACGCTGTTCGTGAGCATTCCGCTGCTGCGCGTGCTCGACCAGACCGAGGCCGACGCGGTGCTCGCGCACGAGCTGGCCCACCTGGGCGGCGGCGACACGCGCAGCAGCGCGGCGCTCGGCCCCAAGCTGCTGCAGTTCGACCAGTACACCTGGAAGATGCGCGGCGGCGGCCTCACCATCGTCGCGCATTACCTGCTGCGGCTGTACCGCATGATCTTCGCCTTCGCGCTGGCGCGCGACAGCCGCGAGCGCGAATACAAGGCCGACCGCGTGGCCGCCGGCCTCACCGCGCCGCATGCCATCGTGCAGTCGCTCATCAAGATCTCGGCCTATGCCAGCTACCGCAACGACGTGGAGCGCCAGCTGTTCGCACAGAACCGCGAGCACGACGGCGCGCTCGGCATCGCCGGTTTCGTGGCCGACGGCCTGCCGCCCTATGCGCGCTCCGCGGCGTTCATCGAGGCCATGAAGACCGCCGACGTGCCGCACCCTTACGACACCCACCCGCCGCTGCTGGAGCGCATGCGCAACGTCGGCCACCATGTGGCCGAGAGCGGCTACGGCACCATCGTCGCGACCGCGCCGCAGGCTTCGTGGGCCGACGAAATCGAGACCGCCCGCGCCATCGAAGGCCGCCTGTGGAGCGACTACGAGCAGCGCTTCGTGCAGAACCACGAGCTGAGCCTGGCCTACCGCTACGAGCCGGCCACCGAGGAAGAGCGCGCGGTGGTGCTGCGGCACTTCCCGCCGGTCGGCTTCGCACTGAAGAACGGCAACCGCATCGACGTGAGCTACGCCGGGCTGCACCCGAGCGCGGACGGCAGCTCGACCATTGCCTGGGACGAGGTCAAGGGCCTGGCCTACAAGGACAGCAGCTTCGGCGACACCCTCGTCGTGACCCACCACGACAAGGGCATGCTGGGCGCGCGCACCACCAAGGTGAAGCTCGCGGGCCTCGGCAAGCAGAAGGAGAACTTCAAGGCCGCCGCCGGGCACTACTGGCAGCGCCACCAGATCATGCGGGCGCAGCAACGGCAACCGCCGGCCGCGCCCGACGATGCGTCTTCCGATTAGAGAACCCCCGCGTTGACTCAAGAGAAAAATCCGCCCTCCCCGATGCCCCAGGCGCTGCACACGCTCATCCTCTACGCGCGCGACATGCGCGCCACCGCCGAGTTCTATTGCGCGCACTTCGGTTTCATGTCGAGCCTGGAGGTGGTCGAGGGCCTGATCGAGCTCGAGCCGACGGGCGGCGGCACCCACCTGCTGATCCACCAGGCCGCCAAGAGCGTGAAGCTCGGCCAGGTCGGCGTGAAGCTGATGTTCGACGTCCAGGACATCGAAGGCTTCAGGCAGAAGGCCGCGGCGCAGGGGCTGGCGTTCGGGCCCACGCACCAGGCCAACGGCTATGCGTTCGCCAATGCGAAGGATCCGGACGGGAACCCGGTGGCCATCTCGAGCCGCGCGTTCCGGCAGTGAACCTGCCCCTGTCCGCCGGCGTGCCGAAGGCAGTGCCGGCATTGGCCAAGAAGATGTCCAGCCCGCCCCGGGACGGCTCGGCCAGCGGTGACGAGGGTGGTTTTTCCTGCGAGCGAGAACATGGGAATCCGGGGCTGGAAGCGAAGAGGCCGCCATGACCGAGGCGGCCCGCCGCGGGCGCCAGGCAGATAACTTGGGGCGGCCGGGAGGAAATTCTTTGCCGTCTCGAAGCCTGTGAACTATTTCACGCGAAAAGCGTAAGCAGTCGTCATCTGAATGTGTCCCAGGCTCGTTTTACGAGGGCGCCCGTTGAAAGACGCACTCCTCAACCTCGATGCCATTGCTTAGAAAGAATCACATGAAGACCAAGCAGCTCATCCTCTCGACCGTTCTCGCTTTCGCCGGCCTCGCCGTGCTGGCCCCCAGCATTGCCTCGGCAGCGCCCAACCACCGTTCGCACAAGGTGTGCAAGTGGGACGCGCGCCACCACCACCGCGTGTGCCACTGGGTGCGTTGATCGCCCCGGCAGCCACCACCACAAAGCCCGCGCCAGCGGGCTTTTTCAATACAGGGTCGCGCGCTGGCGCGCGGCCAGTTCGCGGTCGTAAGTGGTTCCGTCGAAGGCCGATTCGGTCAGCGCGGACAGGATCGCCCCCGGCGTCGGCACCTCGCGCTTCGCGTCCACCGGCAGCGGCGCCCACAGCTTGGAACGCTGGATCGCGCGGGCACACTGGAAGAACACCGTCTCCACCTCGATGCGGATCACGCACTGCGGCGGCTTGCCGTCCATCGCGAAGCGCGCCAGCAACTCCGGCTCTGCGGTGATCCGCGCCCTGCCGTTCACACGCAAGGTTTCGCCCACGCCCGGGATCAGGAACAGCAGCGCCACGCGCGGGTCGGCCATGATGTTGCGCAGGCTGTCGATGCGGTTGTTGCCGCGGCGCTCGGGCATCAGCAGCGTCTTCTCGTCCTGCACCGCGACGAAGCCCGGCGGGTCGCCGCGCGGAGACACGTCGAGCCCGCCGGGGCCGAGCGTGGCCAGCGCCGCGAAGGGCGACGCGGCAATCAGCGCCTGGTACGACGGGTGCAGGTACGGCACTTCCTTCTTCAGCGAAGCGTCGCCGGGCTGGCCGAACAGGGCTTCGAGCTGGGCGACGGTGTCGATGGCGTAAGGCGTGGTCATGGTGGTGGCAGCGGTGGCGGTGGCTTCTGGATGGCGATGGGAATGTAGTCGGCGGGTCAGTCTGAAGGTCAGTTGGCCGTGCGCGGCGCGTCCGTGGCGGGCGCCGCATTCCAGCCGCAGGCCAGCGCGCTCGCGGCCAGCAGCAGCGCGGCCACGCCGTAGATCCACGGCGGCGAGGCCACGGGCAGCAACAGGCCGGCCATCAACGGCCCGGTGCCCGCGCCGATGTCGCGCCACACCGAGCGCGCGGCCAGCGCCTGCACCCGCTCGGGGCCGGGCGTGCGGCGCGCCACGATGGGCGGCAGCAAGGGCAGCTGCAAGGCGCGCAGCACCACGATCAGCGCCGCGCAGCTCCACAGCCAGCCAAGGCCGAAGCCCACCAGCGCGACGGCCGTGACCAGCGACAGGCCCACCAGCAGCCGCTCCGCGCCGAAGCGCTCCGCCATGTGCCCGCCGGCCGGGCTCAGCAGGATCTCCGCGAGGTAGCGCAGCGCCATCAGCACGCCGGCCACGATCACCGCGCCGCCGGGCATCAGGTCCTTGCCCAGGTACGACAGGCCGACGATGAAGAGCCCGTCGAGCGCCAGCCCTTCCATGAACGACCAGCTGTCCAGGCTGTTGGGCCACTTGAAACGCCGCGTGGGCTTGCCCACCGGGTGCGGCGCCGCGGGCAGGCGCCGCGTGACGAACCACGCGAGCAGCGAGAACACCGCGAGGATGCCGAAGATGGCGCGCGGCCCGCTCCAGTGCGCCAGCAGCGCGCCCAGCGGCAGCGCCAGCACCGGCCCCATCGCGATGAAGGCGCGCGAGCGTCCGTTGCGCCGCGCGGCGCCCACGGGGTCGGCCGTGGCCAGTGCCTGCGTCGACAGGTTCAGCGCCGCGAAGCACAGGCCCCATGTGAGCCGCAGCGGCAGCAGCGCCCAGAAACCGGAGAGCGTGGCATAGCCGAGACCGCAGGCGGCCGCCGCCAGCACGGCGATCGTGCAGGTCAGCCGGTCGCCATGGCGTGCGTAGAAACGCGCCACATGGCCGTAGCCCGCAATGCGCACCAGCCGGTTGGCCGCGAGCAGCATGCCGGCCTCGGCCAGCGTCACGCCGAACTGGCTCGCGTACATCGGCAACAGCAGGTAGAGCACCACGTCGGCCGGCAGCGAGAGGCCGAGGGCCATCGCCGCGTGGCGGGAATTCAGGTCGGTGCGATCTGCGAGATTGGTGAGATTGGCCGCCGAGGCGGCCGGAGGGGAAGAGGTGCGTGACATCGAGCGCCGATGGTGCGCCGCGCCCTGCCCCGCCGACAAACGACATTAACGTGCGTCATGCGTGAGAAAATTGCACGCATGCCGTCCAGAGAACCGCCCCTGAACGCCGTGCGTGCCTTTGCCGCCGCGGCCCGCCACCTGAGCTTCACGCGCGCCGCGCTCGAGTTGCATGTGACGCACAGCGCGGTGAGCCGGCAGATCAAGAGCCTCGAAGAGTTCCTGGGCGTGGCGCTGTTCGAGCGGCGCGTGCGGCAGGTCTCGCTGACGGCCGAGGGGCAGCAGTTCTTCGCCGAAGTGGAGCCGGCGCTTTCGCAGATCAACGCGGCGGCGCAGGCGCTTCAGGCACAGGGGCCGGCCCCCGCGGTGCGGATCAACGTGCGGCCTTCGTTCGCGGTGCGCTGGCTCATTCCGCGCCTGCCCTCCTTCGTCGAGCGCTTTCCGGACATCGAGCCGCAGGTGGTCACCAGCACCGTGATGCCCGAGCAGGCTATCGGCGGCTTCGACAGCTTCGACATCGCGGTGCGCCGCGGGCTCGACGGCTGGCCGCCTTCCATCAAGGTGCGGCCATTCCTGAAAGACGAAGTGCTCGTGGTCGGCGCGCCGGCGCTCTTCAGGACGCACCCGCTCGCGGACCTTCGCGCGCTCGCCTCGCACGTGCTGCTGTCGGCCCGGACGCGCAAGGACGACTGGGACGCGTGGAAGAAGCAGTTCGGCGCGCCGCGCACCCGGCCCGCCGGCCGTCTGCAGTTCGACCACCTGCATTTCGTGCTGCAGGCAGCGGTCGACGGGCTGGGCATCGCGCTGGCGCCGACCTCGCTGGTGGCGCACGACCTGGCTTCGGGCCGCCTGCAGTCGCCGCTGCCCACGCTGCGCATGGCGCTCGATCGCTACTACTACGGCCTGGCGCCTAGCGCCGCCCCGGAGGCCGCGTACGTGGCGGAGTGGTTCGAGCAGATGCGTGCAGAGAGCGTTTGAAGAGCGACCCGCCGCTCAATCGAGCAGCGACCGGATCACCTCCGCCACGCCCACCCTGCCCTTGCGCACGCTCGCATCGGCGCTCTCGAAGCGGATCCACCCTTCGTTGAACCCGTCGAGCATCTGGATGCGCGGCACCGGGTCGCGCATGCCCTGCGCGCGAAAGATGGCGCCCCAGGTCTCGCGCGGCACCGCCTCGGCGCGCACCGGCCGGCCCAGCACCTGCGCGAGCGCATCGGCCACCGCATGTTGCGTGAGCCGCTCGGGCCCTTCGAGCTCGACGACTCGCGGCACCTCGCCCGGCTGCACCAGCAGCTCGGCGGCGACCCGCCCCACATCGGCCGTCGCAACCATCGGAACGGCGCGATCGAGCGGCTGCAGGTAGCTCGACAGCACGCCCTGCGTCCGCGCCTGCGCGATGTCCCAGCGCAGGTTCTCGAGGAACCACGCGGGCCGCAGGAAGCTGACCGGGAACGGCAGCGTGCGCAACGCCTCTTCCATCAGCGTGCGCTGGCTCAGCAGGTTGGGCTGCGCCGCCTGCGCGCCGACGGTCGACATGCACACCACGCGCGGCGGACGCGCCGCATCGAGCGCCTGGCGCACCGCGGCGTTCTCGGCCCGCGCCTCTGGGAAGCCGGGCTCCGGATCGAAGTTCGGCGGCGGCAGCACGAAGACGCCCTTCGTGCCAGCGAAGGCACGCGCCAGTGCCTGCGCGTCGTTCATCTCGGCCAGGGCGACTTCGCAGCCGCGTTCGGCCCAGGCCCGGCCCTTGTCCGCGTCGCGAACGACCGCGCGAACGGCCTGGCCCGCCGACAGCAAGACGCGCGCAACGGCGCCTCCGACCTGGCCTGTGATTCCGGTGATGGCGTACATGAGGTTTTTTCCTTTGTTCACTTGAAGGGAGCGAATCGTAGGAACGCCTCATCTTTGAGTAAAGCGACCCCAAGGCATATCATTCATGACACCTGATCACGAATGGGTGAAGAACAGGAAATGACACTCGACGGACGCCTTCTCTCCAACGTCAGCGTGCTGGCCGCCGTGGTCGAAGGCGGCAGCTTCGCCAGCGCCGCCACCGCGCTCGGCCTCACACCTTCCGGCGTGAGCCGCGCCATCGCACGGCTCGAGGGCCGCATCGGCGTGAGGCTGTTCGACCGCACGACGCGTTCGCTCAACCTCACCGACGAAGGCCGGCTGCTCTACGCCAACATCAACCCGCTGGTGCTCGGCATCGAGGACGCGGTGACCATCGCCTCGGGCTCGTCCGGCGCGGTGCGCGGCCGGTTGCGCGTGAACACCGACGCCTTCACGTCACGCTTGCTGCTGGCACGGCACCTGCCGCGCTTTCTTGCGCAGCACCCCGAGCTCACGCTCGAGCTGATTGCGCGCGAACAGCTCGGCGACCTGGTGGCCGAGGGCTTCGACATTGCCGTGCGCTTCGGCGAGCCGCCGTCGTCGTCGCTGGTGGCACGCAAGCTGATGGACTCGCGCGTGGTCACCGTGGCCACGCCTGCCTATGTCGCGCGGCACGGGCGGCCCGCGAAACCGGCCGACCTTGCCGGCCATGCCTGCCTGCAGGTGCGCAACCCCGTCACGGGCCAGCCCTTCGGCTGGGAGTTCCAGCGCGGGCGCAAGCTGCTCAAGGTGCCCACCGCGGGGCGGCTGCTGTTGAGCGACCCCGGCACCATTCTCGAGACCACGCTGGCGGGCATCTGCGTGGCGCAGATCAAGGCGGTGGGCATCCAGCCGTTGCTCGACCGCGGCGCGCTGATGGATCTTTTTCCGGACTGGCCCGGCGAGCGGATTCCGCTGTATGCGCTCTATCCATCGCGGCACCTGCCGGCCGCGAAGGTGCGCGCGTTCATCGACTTCGTGAGGGAGGTCGTCGCTCCCGCCCCTGCACCGGCCCCTGTTCCCGCCCCTTCTCCCGCTCCCGCCGCAAAGTCGAAGCCACGGCGCTGACGGCGCTGACGGCGCAGTTGCGGTCGCTTGCGCGTCCGGAAACGGCCAGCGCCGAAGCGCGTGCGCCCGCACGATGAGGTTTTCGCCTGAAGCCCATCCGCCCATCTGCTCATCCGTCCCTCCGTATGTCCGCCCCCCTGCCCCGCCCCTTCCTGAACCTGGCCTGGTCCAACCTCGCCGCCCAGTCCGCCGAACAGCTGAGCCTCGCGGCCGTGCCGCTGATCGCAGTGCTCGCGCTCGGCGCCGGCCCGGGCGAGATCGGCTTTCTCGCGGCGGTGCAAACGCTGCCCTTCCTGCTCGTGTCGATGCCCATGGGCCTGCTGGCTGATCGCATGTCGCGCCGGCGCCTGATGGTGGGGTCCGAAGCGTTGCGGGCCGTGTCGCTGCTCGCGCTGCTCGGCCTGCTGCTGGCGTCGAAGCTGGGCATCGCGTGGCTCGCGGTGCTGGGCTTTCTGGGCGCCGTCGGCACCGTGGGCTTCAGCGTGGCGGCGCCCGCACTGGTGCCGTCGCTGGTGCCGCGCGAGGCATTGGCCCAAGCCAACGGCCGGCTCGAACTCGCACGCAGCGCGGCCTTCACCGCCGGCCCCGCACTGGCGGGCGCGCTGGTCGCATGGGCGGGCGCGTCGGCGGCGTTCGTGCTGGCCGCCGTGCTGTCGGCCGCGGCCGTGGGCCTGCTGCTGCGGCTGACAGAGACACCGCGCGCGCCGGCCTCCGGCAGGCACCCGTTGCTGGAGGTGCGCGACGGCGCGCGCTTCGTCTGGCAAAGCGAGCTGCTGCGCCCGATGCTGATGACCGGCGCGGTCTTCAACATCTCGTGGTTCGTGCTGCAGGCCGGGTACGTGCCGTATGCGGTGCGTGTGCTGGGCCTTGGCGCGCAGGCGGTCGGCATGACGCTGGCGATGTACGGCGCGGGCATGGTGGTCGGCGCGCTGCTGACCCCGCGCGTGGTGGCGCGCCTGCCGTTCGGCCGCGCGATCCAGGTCGGGCCGGCGGTTGCGGTGCTTGCCGCGGTGGCGATGGCGGCCACGCTCGCCGTGCCGGCCGCGTGGCTGGCCGCGCTGTCGTTCTTCCTGTTCGGCGCCGGGCCGATGGTCTGGGTCATCACCTCGACCACATTGCGCCAGAGCGTGACGGCCGCGACCATGCTGGGCCGCGTGTCGGCCGTGTTCCTCACGATCAACGCGGGTGCACGGCCCATCGGCGCGGCGCTGGGCGGCGTGGTGGGCGCGGCATGGGGCGAGCCGGCCTGCCTGCTGCTGGCGCTGGCCGGCTTCGTGCTGCAGGCCGCGATCATCTTCGCCTCGCGCATCGCCACGCTGCACCGGCTGCCGGTGGCAGCCGTGTGATGTAGCCCCAGGCTCAGAACTCGTAGCCGACCCCCAGCCCGAGGTTGAAGCGCTGCGCGCTGACACCACCGTTCAGCTTGTAGACCCACTTGCCGTTTTCCGAGCGCTGCGAGAACCCGATGGCCAGTGCGCTGTAGCCCGAGTAGTAGCCCACGCCCACCGACATCAGGCTCTTGCCGGGCGTCATCGATTGCGGCAGCGAGCTCATGGCGGTGGCCATTGCCACGCCCGAGTACGCGATGCGCGCCACGTCGCCGATCTGGCCCTGCAAGCGGTTCTGGATGCCCTGCACCTGGCCGACGGTGGCGGCGTCGTTCGGCAGGATGCCCGGCGCCACGTTGCCGATGCGCGTGCCATTGGGCGCCTGGCCGTTGCCCAGCGTGACCTGGTTGTAGTTGATGGAACCGTCGGGGTTGGTGGCGTACTGCACGCCGCCCGCGGCCACCGCGTTGGCCGTGGCCTTCAGCTGCGAGATGTTGGCGGCGTCGCTGTCGGCCGTGCCCCCCGCCACGCCGGTGATCTGGCGGAACTGCCCGCTTGCCGGGTCGCCCACCGACACCGCGGCCTGCGTGCTGTTGGTCGCCCGGATGGCCGCGGCCTGCTGCGGCGTGGCGCTGGCCGGCACATAGGCCGCCACGCCCGCCGCGGTCGATGCCACCGAGTTCGCGCCCAGCGCCACGCCGCCGGTCTGTTGCACCACCGCGCCGAACCCGATGGCCGTGCCCTGCGCAATGCCCGCCGCCTTGCTCAGCGGCGTGCCGCCCGCGTCCGCGTTGTCGCCCACCGCCACGCCGCCGCCGCCCGCTCGCGCATTGGCGCCGATGGCCTGCGAGCCCGTGGCCAGTGCGCCCGAGCCGATGGCGATCGCGTTGGCGCCGGTCGCCTGCGCGCCGAAGCCCACCGCCACGGCACCGTCCGCCGTGGCCTTCGCGCCGTTGCCCGCGGCGAAGGCATTGGCCCCGCTGGCCACCGCCTGCGGCCCGATCGCCACCGCCTCCTGCCCGGTGGCCGACGCGTCGCCCGCGGCCGAATTGGCGTGGAAGTACTTGGTGCCCGTGTTGTTGATGTTGGTGATGCTGGTGCTGAGGTTGCCGACATTGCTGTTGGCCGTGCTCAATCCGGTCGACAGGCTGTTGAACCCGGTCGTCGCGCCGATCACGCTGGTGGAGAGGCTGCTGAGGCCGCTGTTGGTGGTGCTGAGTCCGCTGGACAGACTGCCGACGTTGCTGTTGGTCGTGCTCACGCCGGTGGACAGGCTGGAGATGCCGCTGGTCGCCGTGCTCAGCCCCGTCGAGAGGCTCGAGATGCCGCTGGTGGTGGTGCTCACCGCCGTCGACAGGCTGCCCACGTTGCTGTTCGTCGTGCTCAGGCCTGTAGACAAGCTGGAGATGCCGCTCGTGGCGGTGCTCAGCCCGGTGGAGAGGCTGCCGACATTGCTGTTGGTCGTGCTCAAGCCGGTCGACAGGCTGCCAACATTGCTGTTGGTGGTGCTCAGGCCCGTCGACAGGCTGCCGACATTGCTGTTGGTGGTGCTCAATCCCGTCGACAGGCTGCCGACATTGCTGTTGGTCGTGCTCAAGCCGGTCGACAGACTTCCCACGTTGCTGTTCGTGGTGCTCAAGCCGGTCGACAAGCTGCCGACATTGCTGTTGGTGGTGCTCAATCCCGTCGACAGGCTGCCGACATTGCTGTTGGTCGTGCTCAAGCCGGTCGACAGACTTCCCACGTTGCTGTTCGTGGTGCTCAAGCCGGTCGACAAGCTGCCGACATTGCTGTTGGTGGTGCTCAATCCCGTCGACAGGCTGCCGACATTGCTGTTGGTCGTGCTCAAGCCGGTCGACAGACTTCCCACGTTGCTGTTCGTGGTGCTCAAGCCGGTCGACAAGCTGCCGACATTGCTGTTGGTCGTGCTCAAGCCCGTCGACAGGCTGCCGACGTTGCTGTTGGTAGTGCTCAGGCCGGTCGACAGGCTGCCGACGTTGCTGTTGGTGGTGCTCAGGCCCGTCGACAGGCTGCCGACATTGCTGTTGGTGGTGCTCAGGCCCGTCGACAGACTTCCCACATTGCTGTTCGTCGTGCTCAGGCCCGTCGACAGACTTCCCACATTGCTGTTCGTCGTGCTCAAGCCGGTCGACAAGCTGCCCACATTGCTGTTCGTCGTGCTGAGTCCCGTGGACAAACTGGAGATGCCGCTTGTCGCCGTGCTGAGCCCGGTCGACAGACTGCTCACATTGCTGTTGGTCGTGCTCAAGCCCGTCGACAAGCTCCCCACGCTGCTGTTCGTCGTGCTCAGTCCGGTGGACAGGCTGAAGATGCCGCTGTTGGCTGTGCTCAGGCCTGTGGAGAGGCTCGAGATCCCGCTTGTCGCGGTGCTCAGACCGGTGGACGTCGAGGTCGACAAGCTGTCGATGCTGCTGGTCGCGGTGCTGAGACCGGTGGACAGGCTTTCGATGCCGCTGGTTGCGGTGCTCAGGCCCGTCGAAGTCGAGGTCGACAAGCTGCTCACGTTGCTGTTCGTCGTGCTCAGCCCCGTGGACAAGCTCGCGATGCCACTCGTTGCCGTGCTCAAGCCCGTCGAAGTCGAAGTCGACAGGCTGCTCACATTGCTGTTCGTCGTGCTCAGCCCCGTGGACAAGCTCGCGATGCCACTCGTTGCCGTGCTCAAACCCGTCGAAGTGGAAGTCGACAAGCTGCTTACGTTGCTGTTCGTCGTGCTCAGCCCCGTGGACAAGCTCGCGATGCCGCTGGTTGCCGTGCTCAGGCCTGTCGAAGTCGAGGTCGACAGGCTGCTCACGTTGCTGTTCGTCGTGCTCAGCCCCGTGGACAAGCTCGCGATGCCACTCGTTGCCGTGCTCAAACCCGTCGAAGTGGAAGTCGACAAGCTGCTTACGTTGCTGTTCGTCGTGCTCAGCCCCGTAGACAGGCTGCCGATGCTGCTGCTCGCGGTGCTCAACCCGGTCGAGGTCGACGTCGACAGGCTCGACACGTCGCTCGACACCGTGCTGATCGCTGTCGACAGGCTGGCGCCGCTGGTGCTCAGTTGCGCAACCGTCACCGCATCCTGCGGCGCCGAGCCGTCGGCCACGTTGGTGACGCGGCGCAACGCGCCGGGCGCGCCCACCGAGACCTCCGAGGCCGGGGCGGCCGTGCCGGTCAGGAAGCCCGTGCCCGTGGGGGCCGAGGCGCCCGTGATCGAGCCCGACCCGATGGCCACGCTGTTCGCGTACTGCGCATTGGCGTTGGCACCGATGGCGATGGCATTGGCCGCGAGCGCCGCGGCGGTGTTGCCCAGCGCCACCGCGCTGCTGCCCACGGCCTGTGACTGGTTGCCCAGCGCCACCGCGCCGTCGCCGTTCGCGACGTTGTCCGCGCCCACGGCCACCGCGCCGGTGCCGGTGGCGCTGTTGGGGTCGCCGATGGCCACCGCGCCATTGCCCACCGCCGTCTGCTTGCGCCCGATGGCGACCGCGCCGCCCGTCGCCGTGCCGCCGTTGGCCGTGGTGCCGTCGGAGCCGATGGCCACGTTGCGCCCGGTCGCGCCACTGACCACGCCGTCGCCCTGCGCAATGCCGAACGCGCCGCTCACAGTGGCGCCGCGGCCCACGGCAATGCCCGACGTGGCGCCGGCCGCCACGCTCGACTGGCCACCGATGGCAACGGCGTCGGGTGCCGCAGCCGCAGCGCCGCCGCTCGCGTTGCTGCCCAGCGCCGTGGCGCCGAGCGCGCTGGCGTTCGCGGTCCGGCCGATGGCGGTGGAAAAGCCGCCGGTGGCGGCCGCGCCCGAACCGATCGCGATGTTGCGGGTGGGCGTCGTGGAGCCGGCCGAGCCGGCCGTGGCGTTGGAGCCCAGCGCGATGTCGTTGGTGTTGTACGCAAAGGAGCCGCCGAGCGCGATGGCGTTGTCGCCGTACGCCTGCGCGAACGCGCCCAGCGCGGTGCTGCTGGCACCGCGCGATTCCGAAGAGGTGCCGATCGCCACGCCGTTCTGCTTGGTGGCCAGGGCGGCGTAGCCGAAGGCGGCCGAGGTCTGGCCCGAGGCGTTGGTCAAGGTGCCGAAGGCCGTCGAGGCGCCGCCGGTGGCTCTTGCGCTGGTGCCGAAGGCCGTCGACGGCGCCGTGCCGCTCGCATCGCCGATGGCGAGCGCGTTGGTGCCGAAGGCGATGTCGTTGCCGAAGGCGGCATTGGCGGCGCTGCCCAATGCGATCGAGCGCGCGCCGTTGGCCGTGGAGCCGTCGCCGAAGGCCAGCGCGGCCTGCCCGTTGGCGTTGTTCGCGTTGCCGATGGCGACGGCGCCCTGTCCGATGGCGTTGTTGTTATTGCCCAGGGCCACGGCACCGGTGCCGGTGGCGGTGTCGGGGTCGCCGATGGCGACCGCACCGTCGCCCGTGGCCTTCTGCCCGCGCCCGATGGCCACGGCGCCGCCGGCCGCCGAGCCGCCGTTGGCCGTGGTTCCGCCGGAACCGATGGCCACGTTCTGCCCCGTGGCGCCGCTCACCACACCGTCGCCCTGCGCGATGCCGAAGGCGCCTCCGACCGTCGCGCCACGGCCGACCGCAATGCCCGAGGTGGCCCCTGCCGCCACGGAAGACTGGCCTCCCAGCGCGATGCTGTCCGCGGCCGCGGCCTGCGCGCCCTTGGTCGCATTGCTGCCGATGGCGATCGCCCCCGCGCCTGAGGCCGTGGTCGAGTTGGCGACGCTCAGCGGCGTGACGCCGTCGCCGCCCGCACCGCCGATGGCGACGGCGTTCAGCGCCGAGGCGTTGGCGCCGAAGCCCATGGCAATGCTCGAGATGCCGCCCGCCGACGCCTCCAGGCCGAAGGCCGCGCTCCAGTGCTGCGCGGTCGCGAGGAAGCCGAAGGCCGCGCCGCCGATGCCCGTGGCCTTGGCGAAAGTGCCGTACACCACGCCGGAGCTGAAACCGCCGCCGCTCGCGCCGCAACCGGCAATGACCGAATAGGCGCCCGAGCCGTCCTGTGCGGGTGAGCCGACGCCGCCCGGCCCGTCGGTTGTCGCGCCCGGATTCACCCGGCCCGGTGTGCCGGACGCCGCCGTCGTGCAGGTGGAGCTCGTCAGGATGAGGTCCGCCAGCGCCGATCTCGGCCAGGCCTG
Source organism: Variovorax sp. OK212 (assembly GCF_900112425.1). Lineage (GTDB taxonomy): Bacteria > Pseudomonadota > Gammaproteobacteria > Burkholderiales > Burkholderiaceae_C > Variovorax. The sequence goes on from NZ_FOLP01000003.1 coordinate 562,466, forward strand.
CATCACGATGAACGCGGCGGCCGCCAGGGCGAATACCACCGGTGGCCGTTTGCCCGTGCGGCTCGGCTTGCCGCGCGCCATGCTGGTTTCGGGAACGGCCACCCAGGCCCCCAACGACGCATTCCACGCGCTGCGAAATGTCTTGTTCATGTGCCACGCCCTTTCTCTCGGGACCGACCACAGCGCTGTCGTCAGCGCTTGCTGGACTCCCCTGAAGATCGGGCGGGCCGTGGGCCGCCGGATTTGGCTGGGTCGCGGCGAGCCTTGTTCGCCGGCCTGGATTGCATGACCGCGCAATGTAAGCCGTTCCGGCTAAAAAAGAAGCGCGCGGAGTGCATATGTCCTACGGCCTAAGCCCGCAGGGAGGCGGCGGCACGGGCGGCCGGGCCCGGGGCCCGCGCGTCAGAACAGCGAAGCCGTCCCGTTGGGGCGCGCGTCCTCGATGTCGAGCATGCGCAGCTTGGTCAGCGCGCCGCCGCCGGCCGAGAAGCCGCCGGGCTTGTTGCCCGCCGCCAGCACGCGGTGGCACGGCACCACCGGCGCGAAGGGGTTGTGTCCCATCGCCTGCCCCACAGTGCGCGCGAGGCCCTTGTCGCCCAGCTCTTCGGCAATGTCGCCGTAGGTGCGCGTCTGCCCCGGCGGAATGCGCCGGGCGATGGCGTAGATGCGCTGGTGAAGCTCCGACACGCCGCGCATGTCGAGCACGATGTGGCCCAGGTCGTCGTGCACGCCCTGCAGCAGGCCTTGAATGGCGGTGATGGCGCACTGCGCCGTCTCGTCGGGCGGGCCTTCGTGCAGCGCCGGAAAGCGCCGTTTCATGCGCGCCCGCGTGGCCTGTTCGCCGTCGTCGGCGGGCAGTTGCACGCCGACCAGGCCCTGCGGGCCCCACGCCAGCGCACACATGCCGATGGCCGTCTCGAACAGGGCGAAGCCGGTCATGGCGCCTCCTGCAGCGCATGCTGGCGCGACGCCAGCACCGCGCCCATCCACAGCGCGATCGCCGAGGCCACCAGGCCGCGCGCAAGGCCGCCGGCACCGTCGGAAATCCAGCCGGTGACGGTCGGCCCGACGATCTGCCCGGCCGCGAAGACGATGGTGAACATGCTGATGCCCTGCACCCAGCGCGCCGGCGGCAGGTTGTGGCGCACCAGCGCGGTGGTCGAGGCCACCACCGACAGGAACACCCCGCCGAACAGCACGCCCGACACCAGCGCCACCGGCGCCGAAGGGCTCAGCACCGGCAGCAGCGTGGCCACGCCGAGCAGGCCGTTCAACAGCGCCTGCGGTTGCCCGCCGCGGTAGCGGTCGAGCAGCCCGGCCCACAAGCGCGACGAGGCCACGCAGGCGACGCCCAGCAAGGCATAGAACAGCGTGACGAAGCCGGCGCTTGCGCCCTGCTCTCGCAGCAACGCGATCACGAAGGTCATGTAGCCGATGTAGCCCATGCCGAACAGCGCATAGCCCGCGAGCGCCCAGCCGAAGCGGCGCAGCGCGACCGGCGGCGCGTGGGTGCTGGCCGCTGCCGGCGATGCATGCGCCGGCCGGTCGGGCATCGCGCGCCCGGCCCAGGCCAGCAGGAACGTGGCCGCCGCGCTCGCGACCGCCAGCGCCCACCAGGCCCAGGTCCAGCCGTGCGGCACATCGGCCGCCGCGCGCAGCACCTGCGGCACCAGCAGCGCGGACAACGCAATGCCGAAGCCCGTGCCGCCGTAATAGATGCCCAGCAGCAGGCCGCTGCGCGAAGACCCCCCCTCGCCGAGCCGCGCGGCCAGCAACCCGCCCGCCACGAACACCCAGGCGCTGGCCACGCCGGCCAGCAGCCGCTGCAGCAGCAAGGCCGGCGCGGCGGTCACGAAGCCGCTGCCGGCCATGAAGACACTGGCCAGCACCGCGCCCCACACCAGCAGCCGCGTGACACCGAAGCGCCGCATCAGCGCGGGCGTGATGAGCGCGCCGATCAGGTAGCCCACCGCGTTCGCGGTGTTCATGCCGCCGGCCAGCGCATAGCTCCACCCCAGGTCGGCGCGCATGGGCGGCAGCAGCAGCCCGTAGGCAAAGCGGGTGATGCCCAGCGACACGGCCGCGCCCATCGACAGCGCGAAGGCCAGCCGCAGCACGGGCTGCGAGGGAACGGGGGAAGTGAGCGTGGTCGACATCGGAACGGGGTGGCGCGCCTATTCTGCGGCAGCCCGCCCGTTCGTGCCCGCTCCTGCCCGCCCCCTGCCCGGTGCCGCCATGACGCCCGTCAAGCCTCGCCCGCCGGATCGACGTGCAGCAGGTGCCGCTCCAGCAGCACCGCCACGTGCACCGCCTCGCGCTTCGCGCCGTCCTCGATTTGGTGGCGGCAGCTGGTGCCGTCGGCCACCACGATGGCGTTCGGCTGCTTGCGGATGGCGGGCAGCAGGCTGGCCTCGGCCATCTGCATCGACACCTCGTAGTGGCTGGCCTCGTAGCCGAAGCTGCCGGCCATGCCGCAGCACGAGCTCTCGATGAGTTCGGGCTGCGCGCCCGGAATCAGCTTGAGCACCTCCATCACCGGGCTCACCGCGCCGAAGGCCTTCTGGTGGCAATGGCCGTGCAGCAGGATGGGCGCCTCGGCCGGCTTCAACGCGATCTCGAAGCGGCCCTGCTTCACTTCGCGCGCAATGAACTCCTCGAACAGCAGCGCGTGCCTGGCCACCATCTCGGCCTTTTCGCCGAAGCCCATCACCAGCGTCTCGTCGCGCAGCGTGAGCAGGCAGGACGGCTCCAGCCCGACGATGGGCACGCCGGCGCGCGCCAGCGGCACCAGCGCGTCGATCAGCGCCTCGGCCTTCTTCTTCGCCTCGTCGACCATGCCGCTGGCCAGGAAGGTGCGGCCGCAGCAGTGGTGCCCGCCGCGCTTCTCCACCGTGTGCAGCACATAGCCCGCCGCCTGCAGCACGCGCGCGGCCGCAAAGGCGTTCTCGCTCTCGAAGGTGCCGTTGAAGGTGTCGACGAAGAGCACCGCCGCCTTGCCGCCGCGCCGCGCGATCGACAGCGCCACGTCGCGCTCGACGAACAGCCCCGGCTCGTCGGCCTTGGCGCGCCAGAAGGTGTCGCTGCGCCATGCGGGCAGCGAGCGCTTCGCGGAAAAGCCCAGCAGCTTCTCGCCGAGCCACGCGGCGCCGGGCACGCTGTTGCGCAGGTTCAGCAGCCACGGCATGCGGCTGGCCTTGTGCGCGTAGTCGGGCAGGTTGGCCACCAGCCTGTCCTTGAGCGTATGGCCGTGGCGCTTCTTGTAATGGTCGAGGAACTCGACCTTCATCTTCGCCATGTCCACGCCCGTGGGGCAGTCGCGCTTGCAGCCCTTGCAGCCGACGCACAGGTCCATGGTGTCGTGCATGGCCTCGCTGGTGAAGGCGTCGGGGCCGAGGTGGCCCGACAGCGCCAGGCGCAGCGTGTTGGCGCGCCCGCGCGTCAGGTGCTGCTCGTCGCGCGTCACGCGGTAGCTGGGGCACATGGTGCCGGCGTCGAACTTTCTGCAGTGGCCGTTGTTGTTGCACATCTCCACGGCCTTGGCCAGGCCGCCGGTGCTGTCGCCGCCGGTGCCCGGGGCGGTGGTCACCTCCGTCACGGGGTCGGCGTTGACGTTCCAGCCCGACCAGTCGAGCACGGGCTTGAGTTCGATGCGGCGGTACGGCTTGGGCGCGGTGGGCGGCGCGAAGCGGAACAGCGCGCCGTCGTCCATGCGCGGCGGGTCGATGATCTTGCCGGGGTTGAACAGGCCGATCGGGTCGAGCTTGCGCTTGATCGAGCGAAAGGCCTCGTTGATGGCCGGGCCGAACTGCCATTCGATCCACTCGCCGCGGCACAGGCCGTCGCCGTGCTCGCCGCTGAACGCGCCCTTGTACTTGCGCACCAGCGCGCTGGCCTCTTCCGCGATGGCGCGCATCTTGGCCGAGCCGTCCACGCGCATGTCCAGGATCGGCCGCACGTGCAGCGTGCCCACCGAGGCATGCGCGTACCAGGTGCCGCGGCTGCCGTGCCGGGCGAACACTTCGGTGAGCGCGTCGGTGTACTCGGCCAGGTGCTCGAGCGGCACCGCGCAGTCTTCGATGAAGCTCACCGGCTTGCCGTCGCCCTTCAGGCTCATCATGATGTTGAGGCCCGCCTTGCGCACCTCCCACAGGTTCTTCTGGCGCGCGTCGTCGGGCATCTCGACCACGCTGCCCGGCAGGCCCAGGTCGCCCATCAGCTCGACGAGCTGCTTGAGCTGCGGCAACAGCGAGGCCCTGTCCGCGCCCGAGAACTCCACCAGCAGGATGGCCGCCGGCTTGCCGATGAGCGCCGTTTCCACCGTGGGCCTGAACGCCGGGTTGGCCAGGCTCAGCTCGATCATGGTGCGGTCGACCAGCTCCACCGCGGTCGGCCCCAGCTTCACGATGTGCTGCGCGGCGTCCATGGCCGCGTGGAAGGTCGGAAAGTTGACGATGCCCAGCACCTTGGCGCGCGGCAGCGGCGCGAGCTTGAGCGTCAGGCTCCTGGTGTAGGCCAGCGTGCCCTCGGACCCGATGAGCAGGTGCGCCAGGTTCACGGAACCGTCGGCCGTGTAGGGGCGCTCGCTCTGGTTGTCGAAGATGTCCAGGTTGTAGCCCGCCACGCGGCGCATCACCTTGGGCCAGTGCTCGGCCATCTGCTCGCGGTGCTGCCGCGCGAGGCCGCGCACGAATTGCGCAATGCCCGCGGCGCGCACGCCCAGCGTGCCGACCGGGCCGAAGTCGACCAGTTCGCCGTTGGACAGCCACGCGCTCGCGCCCAGCACGTTGTGCACCATGTTGCCGTAGGCAATGGAGCGCGAGCCGCACGAGTTGTTGCCCGCCATGCCGCCCAGCGTGGCCTGCGCGCTGGTCGACACGTCCACCGGGTACCACAGGCCGTGCGGCTTGAGCTGCGCGTTGAGGTGGTCGAGCACCAGGCCGGGCTCGACGGTGGCGGTGCCCTCTTCCACGTTCACGTCGAGCACGCGGCGGAAATGCTTGCTGTTGTCGATCACCAGCGCCGCGCCCGTGGTCTGCCCGCACTGGCTGGTGCCCCCGCCGCGCGCGAGCACCGGCACCTTCAGGTCGCGGGCGATGTCGATGGCGGTGGCAATGTCGCGCTCGCTGGTCGGCACGAAGGCGCCGACCGGCGTGATCTGGTAGATCGACGCGTCGGTGGCGTAGCGCCCGCGCGAACCGTCGTCGAACAGCACCTCGCCCTGCGTGTCGGCGCGCAGGCGGCGCGCGAGCAGCTCGCAGGTGTCGTTGGGCGGAAGAACGGTTCCGGCTGGCTGCATGTGGCTGGCGGGATCGATGCGCATGGTGGGGCTTTGGTTTTTTTGGAGGGGGAAGCTCGGCGCGGGTCAGCTTGTCTTCGTGACGGGATAGATCTCGCCGGCGCGCAACAGCTCCAGCACGGTGTCGCGCTTGCGCAGCACGTGCGCCACCAGCACCTTGCGCATGGCGGCGGCGTCGCGCCTGGCGAGCGCGTCGATCATCTGTTCGTGCTCGTCCACCGCGTGCTTCCACTTCGCCTCGTTCTGGTTGGTGCGAAAGCGCAGCGACTGCACGCGGGCGTTGATGGAGCGATAGGTGTTCGACAGCACCGGGTTGGCCGCCGCGTCGTTGATGGCGGTGTGGATGCGCGCGTTCAGGCGGTAGTAGCCCGACAGGTCGCGCCGCGAGAAGCAGGCCAGCATTTCGTAGTGCAGCGCACGCACCTCGGCCAGTTCCTCTTCGGTGATGCGCTTGGCCGCCAGCTCGCCCGACATGCCCTCGAGCATGGCCAGCACCTCGAAGGTGTTGAGCACGTCGGCCTCGGTGAGCTTCACGGCCACCGCGCCGCGGTTGGGCAGCAGGTCGACCAGCCCTTCGGCCGCGAGCAGCTTGATGGCCTCGCGCAGCGGCGTGCGCGACACGTTGAGCTGCAGGCACAGCTCGCGCTCGTTGAGCTTGGCGCCGGGCGCGATGCGCCCTTCGACCAGCATGGTGCGCAAGCGCGACGCCACCTGGTCGTGCAGCGCGAGCCTGGAGATTTCGATGATTTCTGCGGTCATGGTGTGTTCCCTTGTTTGCATTTTGAATGCAAAAATTCGGGCTCACAACCCAAGTAGATCAGGGTAAACCATCAAACAAAAATGCATTTTGAATGCAAAACTAAAAAGCGAAAGGACAGTCCATGCTGCAACTCGACATCCACCCCACCGGTCGCCACTTCCTCCAGATTCCCGGCCCGAGCCCGGTGCCCGACCGCATCCTGCGGGCCATGAGCCTGCCCACCATCGACCACCGCGGGCCCGAATTCGGCACGCTGGGCCTGAAGGTGCTGGGCGGCATCCAGCAGATCTTCAAGACGAAGCACCCGGTCGCGATCTACCCCGCGTCGGGCACCGGCGCCTGGGAGGCCGCGCTCGCCAACACGCTGAGCCCCGGCGATCACGTGCTGATGTACGAGACCGGCCACTTCGCCTCGCTGTGGCAGAAGATGGCCACGCGCCTGGGCGTCTCGACCGAGTTCCTGGCGTGGTCGGGCGCCGACGCGCAACTGCCCAACGCGCCCAGCTGGCGCCGCGGCGTGCAGGCCGAGCTCATCGAGGCCCGCCTGCGCAAGGACACCGAAAAGAAGATCAAGGCCGTGTGCGTGGTGCACAACGAGACCTCCACCGGCGTCACCTCCGACATCGCCTCGGTGCGCAAGGCCATCGACGCGGCGGGCCACCCCGCCCTGCTGATGGTCGACAGCATCTCGGGCCTGGCGAGCGCCGATTTCCGGCACGACGAATGGGGCGTGGACGTGACCGTCAGCGGTTCGCAGAAGGGCCTGATGCTGCCGCCGGGCATCAGCTTCAACGCACTCTCGCCGCGCGCGCTCGAAGCCGCAAAGCACGCCAGGCTGCCGCGCGCCTTCTGGGCCTGGGACGAGATCGTCGAGATGAACAAGGACGGCTACTGGCCCTACACGCCCAACACCAACCTGCTGTACGGCCTTTCCGAGGCGCTGGACATGCTGCTCGGCGAAGGGCTGGACAACGTGTTCGCGCGCCACCAGCGCTGGGGCGCGGGCGTGCGTGCGGCGGTCAATGCCTGGGGCCTGCCCATTCAGTGCGCCGACCCGGCCGTGTACTCGCCGGTGCTCACCGGCGTCATCACGCCCGAAGGCGTCGATGCCGACGCGCTGCGCCGGCTCATCCACCAGCGCTTCGACCTTTCGCTGGGCACCGGCCTGGGCAAGCTCAAGGGCCGCATGTTCCGCATGGGCCACCTGGGCGACAGCAACGACCTGACGCTGGTGGCCATGGTCGCGGGCGTCGAGATGGGCATGAAGCTTTCCGGCATCAAGCTGGCCGGCAGCGGCGTGCACGCGGCGATGGACCACTTCGCCAGCCACTCGGCACCGGCCGCGCTGCAGAAGGCCGCATGACCGCGCCCAGGCACACATAGCCACGCAGCGCCCCGGCGCGCATCGGATTCCAACCCACAACGGAGACAAAGAAGATGCAAAGACGTTCCCTGATCCAGGCCGCGGGCGCCGCGGCCGCCACGCTGGGCGTGCCCCGGCTGTTCGCGCAGGAGTGGCCTTCGGGGCCGGTGCGCATCGTGGTCGGGTTTCCGCCGGGCGGCGGCACCGATGCGCTGGCGCGCGTGGTCGCGCAGAAGCTCACGATCATGTGGGGCCAGCAGGTCATCGTGGAGAACAAGGGTGGCGTGGCCGGCGTGCTCGCGGCCGACTACGTGGCGCAGCAGCCCGCCGACGGCAGCACGCTGCTCATGGCCCACATCAACAGCCACGCGCTCGCGCCCAGCCTGCAGCCCAAGCTGCGATACAACGTGGAGCGCGACTTCGTGCCGATCGTGTTGGTGGGCGTCACGCCCAACCTGCTGATCGCCAACCCGGGGCAGAAGGCACTCACGGTGAAGGACATCGTGGCCACGTGCAAGGCCACGCCGGGAACGGTGAGCTTCGGCTCGGCCGGCGCGGGCTCGGCGCAGCACCTGGCACTGGAGATGTTCAAGCTGCAAGGCGGTGTCGATGCATTGCACGTGCCGTACAAGGGCAGCGGCCCGCTGCTGGCGGACCTGATGGGCGGGCAGATCCAGTACAGCTTCGAGACCATGACGGCGGCCACGCCGCATGTGAAGAACGGCCGCGTGATCGCGGTTGCGCAAACGCGCACCAAGCGCGCCAAGGGCCATCCGAACGTGCCCACGATGCAGGAGCAAGGCTTCCAGGGTTTCGAGGCGACCACGTGGTACGGCCTTGCGGGCCCGGGCAAGCTGCCGGCGTCGATCGCGCAGAAGGTGAACCGCGACGTGAACACCGTGCTGGCCATGCCCGACGTGCAGGAGCGGCTGGACACCTACGGCGCGGAAGACGGCGGCGGCTCGCAGGACAAGTTCAAGCAGTTCATCAGCACCGAGATCGCGAAATGGGCGAAGGTGGTGAAGGACGGCAACGTGCACGTGGAAACCTAGGCCGCAACTGACAGAATCGCCGGATGAACCCCTCTCAGACTGCCCTCACCGATGCCCTGGTCGCCGCGCGCCGCGGCAACCGCACCCTCGACGCCTCGCCCTGGACCGACACGCTCGCCACCGGCGCCCAGGCCTATGAAGTGCAGGACGCCGTCGCGGCCGCGCTCGGCTGGTTCGACGGCCAGCCCGTGCCCGGCACGTGGAAGTCGGGCGGCGGCTCGCGCACCGCGACGCTCACGCACGCACCGCTGCCGCCGGCCGGCGTGCGGCGGAGCCCGGCGGACTTCGGCGACCTCTCGTTCAACGCGCCCGGCATCGAAGCCGAGGCCGCGCTGCGGCTGGGCCAGGACGTCACGCCCGCGCAAGCCGCCAAGCTCGATCACGACAACGCCGCATCGCTCGTCGACGCCATGACCGTCTCGGTCGAGATCGTCGACTCGCGCTGGCAAGACCTCGCCGCCACGCCCGCCCTGCTCCGGCTGGCCGATTCGCAGGTGCACGGCGCGCTGCTGCTCGGCGAGTGGAAGCCGTACGCCGCCGTCGACTGGGCCTCGCAGCGCTGCGAGGCCAAGGTCGGCGATGCAGACACCGTGGTGCGCGAAGGCACGCATCCGCTGGCCGACCCGGCCTGGCTGCTGCCGATCTGGCTGCGCCACCTCACGCGCCACGGGCAGACCGTGCCCGCGGGCACGGTGGTCACCACCGGCTCGTGGGTCGGCATCCTGCCGTGCCGGCGCGGCGATCAGGTGACGGTGGAATTCCCCGGCATCGGCGGCGTGCGACTGAGCGTGTAACGCCCGCCGCCCACGCCCGAACAGGCCACCAGGAAGTCGAGCACCGCCCGCACCCGCGCGGGCAGCGTGCCGGCCTTGCCGATGTACACCGCGTGGATCGGCTCCACCTCGCACGGGTTGAACTCCTCGAGCAGCGGCACCAGCCGGCCCGCGTCGATGTCGTGCTGCACGTGATACAGCGACAACCGCGCCACGCCCGCGCCCGCCATGGCCAGGTGGCGCAGCGTCTCGCCGTCGCTCGCGCGCACCGGGCCGGCCACCGGCAGCCATACCGTGCGGCCGTCCACGCGCAGCGGCCAATCGGGCGAATTGCGCCGGAAACTCCAGCCCAGCCGGTTGTGCGCTTCCAGTTCCTGCGGCGTGCGCGGCGTGCCGTACCCCGCAAGGTAAGAAGGCGCCGCCACGATGGCCTGGCTGGTCTCGCCGAGCCGCCGCGCCACCAGCTCGGAAGAAGGCAACTGGCCCCAGCGGATCGCGATGTCGGCGCGCTCGTCCATCAGGTCCACGATGCGGTCGGTCAGCGCGATGTCGAGCGTGATCTGCGGGTGCTGCTCCAGCAGGCGCGGCACCAGCGGCACCAGCCGGTGCTGGCCGAAGGACACGCTGGCGTTGATGCTCACCCGCCCGCGCGGCGCCGCACCGGCGGCGGCACAGCGCTCGGCCTCGTCCATGTCGGCCAGCACGCGCGTGCTGCGCTCGTAGAACGCGCTGCCTTCGGGCGTGAGCTGCAGCTTGCGCGTGGAGCGGTGCACCAGCTGGATGCCCAGGCGCAGCTCGAGCCGCGCCACCAGCTTGCTCACGGCCGACGGCGTCATGCCCAGCAGGCGCGCCGCCGACGAGAACCCGCCGGACTCCACCACCTGCACGAAGGCTTCCATCTCGCCGGAGCGGTTGACGTCGATGCGCGGCATGGCTCTTTTCTCCGGCTGTTCTGTGAGTTCAAGTCACAAGTCTGTGTACTGGCGGCATTCTAGTCATCGAAGCCGAATGTCTTCACAGTACAGGGCATCATGCCAATCGCTCTCCTCGCCCTCACCGCCGGTGCCTTCGGAATAGGCACCACCGAGTTCGTCATCATGGGCCTGCTGATGCAGGTCTCGGCGGACCTCCACGTCTCCATCACGGCCGCCGGCCTGCTGATCTCGGGCTATGCGCTCGGGGTTGCGGTGGGCGCGCCCGTGCTCACCATCGCCACCCGCAAGCTGCCGCGCAAGACCGTGCTGCTCGCGCTGATGGCGATCTTCACGCTCGGCAACCTCGCCTGCGCGCTGGCGCCCACCTACGAGATGCTGATGGCCGCACGCGTCGTCACCTCGCTGGCGCACGGCACCTTCTTCGGTGTCGGCTCGGTGGTGGCCACCGGGCTGGTGGCGCCCGAGCGGCGCGCCTCGGCCATCGCGATCATGTTCACCGGCCTGACCGCCGCCACGCTGCTGGGCGTGCCGGCCGGCGCATGGCTGGGCCTGCAGTTCGGCTGGCGCTCGGCCTTCTGGGCGGTGACGCTGATCGGCGTGCTGGCGTTCGCGGTGCTCGCCGTGTTCGTGCCGCGCGTGAAGGGAGAAACCAGGCCCGCGCCGCTGCGTGAAGAACTGGCCGTGCTGGCGCGCCCGCAGGTGCTGCTGGGCCTGGCGATGACGGTGCTCGGCTTCGCCGGCGTGTTCGTGGTGTACACGTACATCCAGCCGCTGCTCACGCAACTCACGGGGCTGTCTGAATCGGCGGTGTCGCCCATCCTGCTGGTGTTCGGCGGCGGGATGGCCGTCGGCAACATCTTCGGCGGCAAGCTGGCCGACCGCGCGCCGATGGCCGCCGTGCTCGGCACGCTGGTGGTGCTGGCCGCGGTGCTGGGCGCAATGCAGTTCACCATCGGCACGCCGTTCACCGCGGTGGTGTTCGTCGGGCTGCTGGGCGTGGCCTCGTTCGCGACCGTGGCGCCGATGCAGTTGCGGGTGCTCGAGAAGGCGTCGGGCGCGGGCCAGAACCTGGCGTCCAGCCTCAACATCGCGGCCTTCAACCTCGGCAATGCGCTCGGCGCCTGGGCCGGCGGCGTGGTGATCGACCACGGCCCGGGGCTGCGCGCACTGGGCTGGGTGGCCGCGCTGCTCACGCTGGCCGGCCTGGCGATCGCGCTGTGGAGCCGCGCGCTCGACAAGCGCGAACCGCGCGGCGAGCTGGCCGATTGCGCTTCGGCGCAGGCCTGAGCGGGCCGGTGTCGCGCACCCGCCTCGGGTGCAGGCGCCAGTGCAAGCGCAGAATCCGCGCACTGCCCTTGCCTTCGACGCCATGCCGACCCCACCCCGCATCCCCGATGAACACCAACGACTCGAGGCCTGGCACGACGGTTCGGCCATCTGCCTGATCGCCTCGGGCGCGCACGGCGACCCGCTCGATCTGGGCGAGCACGAGGTCGAAGCGCTGATCGCGCGCCTGCAGGCCTGCCTTCGCGAAGAACGTGGCGGGCGTGCCGCCAGCATGGCCACCTCCACCTCCACCTCCACCTCCACCTCCACCTCCACCGCCGTGCGCCCCGCTGCTGCCGCGGACGCGCACGCCCTCGCAGCGCTCTCCATCCAGGTCTGGCTTTCCACCTACGCGACCGAAGGCGTGAACGACCTGCTCGCGCGCTACGTGTTCGACACCTTCACGCCCGCCAGTTTCACCGCGCTGGCCGAGGACCCGCGGGCCGCGCTGCGCGTTGCGGAGGTCGACGGCCAGCTTGTCGGCTACGCGCTCGTGCGCTTCGGCGCGGAGCAAGCGCTGGAGCCCGCGTGCGACACCGAACTCTGCAGGCTCTACGTGCAGGAGCCGTTCACCGGCGCCGGCATCGGCGCGGCCCTGCTCGAAGCGGCGCGCACCGCCGCGCGCGAGCGCACCGGCCGCGATGCGCTGTGGCTCGCGGTCAACGCCGGGAATCGGCGCGCCAGCCGCTTCTACGAGAAGCAGGGTTTCGTCGTGAAGGGCCGCACGTGGTTCGCGCTGGGCGAAGCGCGTCACGAGAACCACGTTCTCGGCCCGCGCTGAAAAGCGCTATTGCGCCTCGGGCGCCTGGTCGGCCCGCGCACCGCCGCCCAGCATCAGCGGGTCGCGCGGGCTGCCCGGCGGCAGGAAGAACTCGTAGCGGTTGCGCCCCGCCGCCTTCGAGTTGTAGAGCGCGGCATCGGCGCGCGCCAGCAGCTCTTCGGCGGAGGCCGAGGTATCGGCCGCGCGGTGGAACGCGATGCCGATGCTGGTGGTCACGGCGATGGTCTGGCCCTCGACCACGAACGGCAGGGTGCCGATGCGCTCGACGATCTTTTCCGCCACGGTCGCAGCCGCGTGCGGGCCGCTGAGGTTCTCCTGCACCAGCACGAACTCGTCGCCGGCCAGCCGCGCCACCTTGTCGGTGCCGCGCACGCTGGCCATCAGGCGCCGCGCGTACTCGACCAGCACCGCGTCGCCCAGCGCGTGGCCGAAGGTGTCGTTGATGGTCTTGAAGCGGTCGATGTCCAGGAACATCAGCGCCATCGCGTTGCCGGTGAGCCGCCCGCGCAGCACGGCGTCGGGCAGGTACTCGTTGAAGGCCAGGCGGTTCGGCAAACCGGTGAGCGTGTCCATGCGCGCCAGCTCGATGAGCTGGTGCTCCACCAGCTTCAGCGCGGTGATGTCGAGCGCCAGCGAGAAGATGCCGTGCGTGAGCCCGTCCGCGCGCACGTCGGGCACGTAGATGACCTGCGTGATGCGCTCGAAGCCCTTGCGCTGCGTGCGCGCCTCGAACTCGACGCGCTCGCCCGCCAGCGCGCGCGCCAGCATGGGGCGGCGCGCCAGGTACACGTCGCGGCCCGCCACGTCCTGCAGGTGGCGCCCCAGCAGCTGCATCGGGTCGAGCCCGAGCCATTCACGGCTGGTCGCGTTGGCGAAGGTGATCTTCTCGTCGCGGTCGATGTAGGTGATCAGCGCCGGCATGTTGTCGGTGATGGTGCGCAGGCGCAGCTCGCTCTCGGCCTGGCGCAGCTCCGCTTCCTTCAACGCCGTGATGTTGAAGCTCATCAGGTAGAAGCCCACCACCTCGCCGCGCGGGTTGGTGTCGGGGATCAGGTTGACCTGGAAGTAGCCCTCCTTGCCGCGCATGGGCGCGCGCACCGGAAAGCGCACCTTCTTGCCCGAGAGCATCACCGGCAGGTAGGGCTTGTGCTGCTCGTACATCGCGTCGCCCAGCGCCGCGCGCAAGGTGACGCCCTCGATGGGCTTGTCGCCCAGGCCCGCCATCTGGCGCGCGCGGATGTTGCCGAACAGGCAGTTCTGGTTGCGGTCGAAGTAGCCCACCAGCGCGGGGATGTTGTCCGTCACGTCGCGCAGGCGCTTTTCCTGCTCGGCCACGGCCTTGCGGATGTTGCCCTCTTCGGTGATGTCGAAGGTCATCGCGAACACGCCGCGCACCGCGCCGTCGGCGTCGAGGTCGGGAATGTAGTGGGCCTGGTAGGTGCGGTGGCCGATGCCCAGCGAGGGGTCGCCCGTCTTCTCGAGGATCACCGTCTCGCCGGCCAGCGCGCGCGCGAAGTACGGCTCGACCACGGCGTAGTTGCCGCCGCGCGACTCCGGCATGGAGCGTCCGACCAGCTGCGCGCCGTTGTGCAGCGCCAGGATGCGCGCATTGACGAAGGTGTAGCGCAGCGAGGCATCCACATGCGAGACCATCGCCGGGATGTTGTCGGCAATGGTGCGCAATTGCGCCTCGCTGTGCGCAAGGCTGAGTTCGCTGGCGTGGCGCTGGGCCATCAGCGCGTCGAAGGTGCGCGCCAGGTCGCCGATCTCGTCGCGCGCGTAGCTGGCCGGCGGCCGTGAAATTTCGCCCGGCGACTGCTGCGCCGACTGCATGTGCCGGTGCAGCTCGGCCAGCGGCTTCAGCCGACGGCGCATCACGACCAGCGCCAGCGCCCCGGCCGACAGCGACAGCACCAGCGCGCCAAGCAAGGCGCCGCGCTCGATGGCTTCGATGCTGGCGAAGGCCTCGGCGCTCGGGTACATGGCGCCCACGATCCAGTTGGTGCGCTCGGTGCGGTCGAAGGCGTAGAGGCTGGGCACGCCGGCCTCGTCGGCGCCCTCGCCCGTGCCTTCGAAGCCGGCCATTGCGCGCAGGATCTCGGGGTTGCCGCCCTTGCCGCCCCTGTCCTTCACGTTGTTCAGGATGCGCGCCAGGTCCGGGTGGTCGACCACCACGCCGTCCGTGGTGAAGATGAACAGGTAGCCGCTCTTGCCGAACCTCACGTCGCCCAGCGCGCCCAGGATGTTGCGGTCCTTCAGGTTGATGGCGCCCGAGATCACGTAGCGCACCGCCCCGGCACCGTCGATCACCGGCTGCGTGATGGCCACCTGGGCCAGCCCGTTCAGGCGGTTGCGGTAGGGCTCGGACACCATGCCGGTCTTGTTGGCCACGGTCTGCTGGAAGTAGGCCCGGTCCTTGACGTTGACGCTGCCGTTCTTCAGCGCGCCGTTCAGGTTGGCCACCAGGTTGCCGTCCATGTCGAGCAAGGCCACGTTGTCGAAGGCCTGGCGCAGCGATGCGTGCTTTTCAAGGAAGCCCTGCAGCGGCTGTGCGTCGGCGAAATCCTGCGTCTCGATGCTCTCGGCCAAGGTCTGCAGCAGGATGTGGCGGCTGCCGAGCTTCTGGTCGATGGCGTCCGAGATGGCGCTCACGCGGCCCAGCTGCTCGGCCGCGATCGAGGCGCGCATGCTGCTCTTGACCAGGTGCAGCGCGTAGGTGGCGATGGCGAAGGTTGCGGCCAGGACCACCGCGGCCACGCCCAGGCTCAGGCGCGTGTGCAAGCCGAAGCGGATTTTCGAAAGGCCGGGTTCGTTCATTGATCTGTGTGAGGGCCGGTGCGTGGCCGGCGGGAGTTACCGGTAGAGAGTATCGGTGTCTTCTACGTACCGCGGAAGACTTTGGATGTTTGCGGGCGCTCGCGCGCAACGGTACGTGCAAGTTCCTGCCGGTCGCATTCGACACGCCGCGGCCGCTCGTCCGGCACCGGTACATCCTGTTTCCGAATGAAGCAGAAACTATTAGTTTTTGGCATGTGTATTGCTGCACTGCAGCACAAGCAGATGGCACGCCCCAAAGATGTGCCGCGACAGCGGAGACGCCGGTCCATCCGACCTTCACGTCAACGATTGCGAGGCGCTCATGAACGCAAGCACTGTCCGGGAATCCGACGAACTCGCGCACGCCGAGGCCACCGGCTGGTTTCGCCGCCTGCGGCGAAAAAGCGGCAAGGGGCCGGCACCGAAGGAGTCCGGCGAGTCGCTGGTGCCGCGCCTCGCGGGCTACGCGCTGCTGGCCTTCGTGCTGTGGCTGGTCATCACCACGCTGATCCAGCCGCTGGTGTCGCGCCAGGCCACGCGCACCGTGCTGCAGGCGCCGGTGCTGCTGGTCACCTCGCCCATCAGCGGCGTGGTCACGCGCATGACGGTGCGCGCCTCCGACAAGGTCGAGGCCGGCGCGGTGGTGGCCACGGTGCAGAACCCGACCATCAACCGCGACATCCTCACCACGCTGACCACGCAGCGGCTGGCGCTGCAAAGCCAGGTGGCGCAGCTGGCCAACCAGCTCAACGCGTCGAACGAGGAGCTGCAGTTCGTCGAGCAGCAGGTGAAGCTGTACCGCACGGCCTCGATGGCGCAGACGCGCGACGCGTGGCAGGTGGCGCAGCGCCAGCGCGAGGTGGCGCTGAGCAGCGTGGCCGAGCAGGAACTGAAGGTGCGCCACACCTCCGCGATGCTCGACGAAGGTGCGGTGAGCCCGCAGGCCATGGACGCCGCGCAGGCGCAGCTGAGCATCTCGCGCGCCAGTGCCGCCGTTGCCGAGCAGGCCTATGTGGGCCTGGGCCAGAGCGTGGCCAGCGCGAGCCGCGGCGTGTTCGTGGGCGGCAGCGGCGCGACGGTGTACCAGACGCTGGCGAACCGCCGCGAGACGCTGGCCGGCGACATCGAGCGCGCGCAGCACGACAGCCAGGCGCTGCAGCAGCAACTGCGCGAGGTCGCCGCGCTCGAGACCGACGAGCGCCGCCGCATCGAGCGCATGGCCGCTTTCGAGGTGCGCGCCATGCAGCCCGGCCAGGTGCACACGGTGCTCATGCCGCAGGGCAGTTACGTGCCGCAGGGCGCCACGCTGGTGCGCATGATCGACTGCAGCCGCATCGAGGTGGTGGCGGTGTTCCCGCCGCGGGTGGCCAGGCGGCTCGACATCGGCTCGACGATCGCGGTGAAGACCGATGACGGCCGCCCCGAGGTGTCGGCCCGCGTCACGCAGATCCTGCCGGTGGCGCCGGAAGACTTCCAGAGCCGCTATGCGGTGCCCTTTCCGTTCGCGGAACAGGGCTCGGTGTATGCCGTGGCGCACATCGAGGCCGCCATGCCGGAGTGGCTGGAGCAGCGCGGCCTGTGCGCGCCGGGCAAGGTGGTGTCGGCGAGGCTGGCCTCGTAGCGCGCATCGCGACGCCGCATGAGCCGACCATGGAACACGCCCTGTTCATCCTCAGGCGCTGCGCGCTGCTGCTGGCCGCCGCGCTCGGCCTGGGCGCCGCGCCCAAGATGATGGCCGGCGAAGTGCAGCATGCGCTGGCCCAGCAGAGCTGCGACGGCCTGCGCCGCGCGGTCGCCACCGACGCGCGCGGCGCGCCCTCTTCGCCGCTTCTTCTGACGAGCTACCGCACCGTGCAGCTGATCGAAGGCGTGCCCGAGCTCGCGCCGAGCCTGGCGAACGTGGCCTTTGTCTACGACAACGCGCTCGCCGGCATCGCGCTGCTGGCCTGCGGCGACACGGCCTCCGCCACGCGCATTGCCGACGCCGTGGTGCTCGCCGTGGAGCGCGACCCGCTGTACACCGACGGCCGCGTGCGCAACGCCTACCGCGCCGGCCCGCTGGCCGAGGGCAAGCCGGTGCTGTCGGGCTACTGGGACAGCGCCAGGAACCAGTGGATCGCCGACGCCTACCAGCTCAGCACGGCCACCGGCAACGTGGCGTGGGCCGCGCTGCTGCTGCTGAACGTCGACCGCGTGGCGCCCTCCCCGCGCTACAGCGAGGCCACCGCGCGGCTGCTCGCGTGGGCCGAACAGCGCACGCGCGCCACCGCCGACCCCGACGGCTACCAGGGCGGCTGGTACGGCTGGGACAACGCCCAGTCGGCGCAGACCTGGAAATCGACCGAGCACAACATCGACATCGCCATGACGGCCGCCTGGGCTGCACGCAACAGCGCGCGGCCCGAACAGACGCGCCAGGCCGCCGTGGCACTGGCCTTCGTCGCGCGCATGTGGAGCGCGCAGGAGCAGCGCTTCTTCATCGGCACCAAGGCCGACGGCACCACGCTGGCCACCACCGGCTCGGGCCTCGACGCGCAGCTGTGGCCCCTGCTCGCCGCACCGCCGGGCTCCTGCCCCTGGCGCGCGGGCCTGGCCTGGGTCGAGCGCAACCACCGCTTCGGCGACGGCTACGGCTTCTCGCAGCAGCCCGACGGCATCTGGACCGAGGGCAGCGCGCAGGCGGCCGCCACGCTGGTGGCCGTGAAAGGCGCGGCCCCCGAGGCGCTGTGGCTGCTGCTCGCCTCGCAACGCGCCGACAACGGCCTGTACTACGCCACGCCCAGCCCGCGCATCTCGACCGGACTGGCCATCGGCCCCGACTCGGCCGGCGCCGACTTCTTCTACTACCGCTGGCCCCACCTGGGCGCCACCGCCTGGATCGCGCTCGCCGCCACGGGCTGGAACCCGTTCACCGGAACCGTCGTTACCGCAGCCTCAGGAGAAAAGCCATGTCCGAACTGATCGACACGCCCGAGTTCAGGGTCAACCTGCTGGTTGCGGCGCTTGCGCTGATCATGATCTTCCACGCCCGCGCGGACCGCGCCTCGCACCGCGTGCTGTTCGGCTTTCTCACCGCGCTGGTGCTGGTGCGCTACACGGCATGGCGGCTGGCCGAGACGCTGCCGCCGGCCGACCTGGGCTTCGGCACGCTGGTGGCATGGGTGTTCCTGGTGTTCGAGATGGTCGCCATCGTCTACACGCTGCTGTCGATCCAGATGCTCACGCGCCGGCGCGACAACCACGCGCAGGCCGACCGGGGCGAGGCCGCGTTGCGTGCGCGGGGGCGCGAGGTGCCCGCGGTCGACGTGTTCATCTGCACCTACAACGAAGAACTGGCCGTGCTCGAGAAAACGATTCTGGCCGCGCAGGCCATCGACTATCCGCATGTGAACGTGTGGGTGCTCGACGACACGCGGCGCGACTGGCTGCGCGACTACTGCGAACGCAAGGGCGTGCACTACGCGCGCCGCCCCGACAACACGCACGCCAAGGCCGGCAACCTCAACAACGGCCTGCGCCAATCCGCGGCGGCCACCAACGCGCCGTACATCCTGGTGCTCGACGCCGACTTCACACCCCATCGCAACATCGTCTACCGCACGCTCGGCCTGTTCGACGAGCCGAAGGTAGGGCTGGTGCAGACGCCGCAGTTCTATTACAACGCCGACCCCATCCAGCACAACCTGCGCGCCACCGACAGCTGGGTCGACGAGCAGCGCGTGTTCTTCGACGTGCTGCAGCCTGCCAAGGACGCGGCCGACGTGGCGTTCTGCGTGGGCACCTCGTTCGTGATCCGGCGCGACGCCATCACCGACGCGGGCGGCTTCCCCACGGGCAGCGTGTGCGAGGACATCTACACCACCTACACGCTGATGCGCTTCGGCTGGGTCACGCGCTGGCTCAACGAGCGGCTGTCGAACGGGCTCTCGGCGGACAGCATCGTCGACTACATCAACCAGCGCAGCCGCTGGTGCCTGGGCACCATCCAGGTGGCGCTGCTGCGCGACGGCCCGTTGCGCGGCCGCGGCTACAGCTTCGCGGCGCGCGTGCACTACGTGCACGGCCTGCTGCACTGGCTGACCAAGCCCTTCATCCTGCTGATGCTGGCGGCGCCGGTGCTCTACTGGTATGCGGGCGTGTCGGCCTTCCATGCCACGCCGCGCGCCTTCGCGCTGTACGGCCTGCCGCCGCTCGTGATGTTCTGGGGCTACACCTACTGGATCAGCCAGCGGCGCTGCCTGCCGGTGTTCACCGAGGTCACGCAGATCGTGGCCGCCATGGCCGTCACGCGCACCATCGTGTCCTCGCTCATGCGACCGTTCGGGCGGCCCTTCAAGGTCACGGCCAAGGGGCAGGACCGCTCGCGCACCGTCGTGCACTGGAACATGGTGCTGGCCTTCGGCGGGCTCATCGCGGCCATGGAAGCGGCGGCGCTGGGCGCCATCGGCAGCGCCATGACCACCGGCGACATGCTCAACGTGGTGTGGACCATCGTGACCACCGTGTACTGCCTGGCCGCGCTCATCGCCTGCATCGACCGCCCGCGCCCCGCGCACGACGAGCGCTTTCCGTACGACGCCGACACCACCCTGCGCAGCACCGCGGGCGTGGGCGCGACGCGCTTCGTGGAGATCGCGGTCGACGGCGCGCTGCTGCGCGAAAGCGCCCTGCTGCGGCGTATGCCCGTCGGCGAGCGGCTGGACCTGCATGTCGACCGCGTGGGCTGGGTGTCGGCGCTGCTCAAGGGCCGTTCGCCCAAAGGCGTGGAGCTGGCCTTCGACCACGACGAGGTGCTGCACGACCACCTGATCCGCCACGTCTTCAGCCTGCCGCCGAGCCACGTCGCCACGCAGGTGAAGCCGGGCCGCGCCGCGCTTGCCTTCCTGGGCAGCGCGGGCTGGCAATGGCCGCGCATGCGCGTTGCGTGGACGCGCGCCTTCGCCGCGCCGCTGCCCATGGTCGCGGTGCTGCTGATCGGCGTGCTGGTGCTGTCGGGCTGCAACCTCACGCCGGCGCTGAAGAACGCCGACGTGGTCGTGCCCGCGCAATGGGCCGAGGGCACCGGCAGCGCCGCCGCGCAACCCGTGGCCCGGCACGCCTTCGTGCGCGACGAGGAACTGCGCGGCCTCATCGCCAGCGCGCTGCTGCAGAACCGCGACCTGCGCGTGTACGCCGCCAAGGCCCGCGAGGCGCGCGCCGTGTACGGCGGCACGCGTTCGAGCCTGTTCCCCGAGATCGGGCTGGCCGGCTCGGTCGGCCGCGGCAACGTGACCACTTCGCTGAGCCCCGACGGCATCGTCACCAACAACCAGGCCGTGGGCAGCGTGGGCACCACCTACGCGGTGCAGGCCGGCATCACCGCGTACGAGCTCGACTTCTTCGGCCACGTCGATGCGAGCGTGAAGCAGGCCGGTGCGCAGGCGCTGGCCAGCGAACGTGACCTGTGGGCCGCGCGCATGAACCTGGTCGGCGAGGTGTCGAACGCCTACCTCACGCTGCGGGCCGACCGCGCCTTGCTCGCGCTGGCCGAGAGCGACCTGGCCAGCCAGAGCGACAGCACCCGCGTGATGCAGCGCGCCCGCACCGTGGGTGGCACGTCGGACCTGAACGTGCTGCGTTCGCAGTCGCTGGTGGAACGTGCCAATGTGCAGCGCGAGGAGTTCCGCATGCGCGTGGGGCAGGACCTGCAATGGCTGGCCGTGCTGGTCGGCCAGCCCGTGCCGGCGAACATCGGCATGCAGCGCCCCTGGCCCGAGCGTTCGGTGGCCGACGTGCCCGTGGGCCTGCCGGCCAGCCTGCTGCAGCGCCGCCCCGACCTGCTGGCGGCCTATGCGCGCGTGGAGGCCGCCAACTCGGGCGTGGGCGCGGCCAAGGCGGCGTTCTATCCGACCTTCTCGCTCACGGCCGTGGCGGGCGGGCTGAGCAGCGAGTTCTCCAGCCTGCTGAGTTCGGGCAACCGCAGCTGGGCCACGGTGCTGGGCGTGTCGCTGCCCATCTTCGACTGGGGCCGCCGCTCGGCCAACCTGAGCGCGAACGAAGAACGGCTGGCCGCCGCCATGGCCAGCTACGAGTACGCGGTGCAGCAGGCGCTGCGCGAGACGGCCAACGCGCTCATCGCCGACAGCCACCTGCGCCCGCAGATCGAGGCGCAGCAGGCGCGCGTGCAGGCGCTCGACAGGGTCGCGTCGATCTCGCGCACGCGCTTTCGCAACGGGCTGGAAGACTACTTTGCCGGCGCCGACGCGCAGCGCGAGCTGTACCTGGAGCGGCGCCAGGGCATCGAGCTGCAGCTCAAGCAGGCGGTGAACACCGTCAACCTGTACAAGGCGCTCGGCGGCGGCTGGGACGACGCGCGCACCGCCACGTCCGCTCAGCCGCCCGCTGCTGCTGCTGCTGCTGCTCAGCCAAGCTGCTGCAGCACGTCCCTCACGCGGTCGAGCGCCGGGTCGATGTCGGTCTCGTCGATCGCGCCGTAGCCCAGCATCAGCCCCTGCCGCGGCGCCGAGAAGTGGAAGAACGGCGCGAGCGGATACAACCCCACGTCGACGCGGCGCGCCAGCGCGATGAGCTGCGCCACGTCGAACTCGCGCCTGCACAGCGCCGCCAGGTGGATGCCGGCCGTGGCGGGCACCAGCTCGAACCACGGCGACAGGTCGTCCGCGAAGCGCCGCACGATGCGCTCGCGCCGCGCCGCATAGGCGGCATGGCAGCGGCGAATGTGCTTGTGCAGGTCGCCGTCGGCCATGAACTTGGCCAACGCCCACTGGGCCGGCGTGGAGGTGTGCCAGTCAGTCAAGTGCTTGGCCGTGCCCACGGCCTCCAGCACGGCCGGCGGCGCGATCAGGTAGCCCAGCCGCAGGTCGGGCGACAGCGTCTTCGAGAAGGTGCCGACGAACGCCACGCAGCCGTGCGTGTCCATGCTCTGCAGCGAATCGGTGGGGCGGCCCTCGTAGCGGAACTCGCTGTCGTAGTCGTCCTCGATCACCACGGCACCCAGCGCCGCCGCGCGCGCCAGCAGCGCCTTGCGGCGGCGCTCGCTCATCGGCATGCCCAGCGGAAACTGGTGCGCGGGCGTCACGTAGATCAGCCGCGTGCCGTCGGGAATGCGCTCGACCACCAGGCCTTCGCCATCGACCGGTACGCCGATCACGTTCGCGCCCTGCGCGCTCAGCAGCAGCCGCGCGGGCGGGTAGCCGGGCTCCTCCATGGCCACCGTGCTGCCCGGCTCCACCAGCACGCGTGCGATGAGGTCGAGCGCCTGCTGCGCGCCGTTGGTCACCAGGATGTCGGCCGCCGCGCAGCGCACCCCGCGTGAAAAGCTCGCATGCCGCGCGATGCCGTCGCGCAGTTCGCGCAGGCCTTCGGCGTCGCCATACAGCCCGCGCGAGCGCGCGCCCTGGCGCAGCGCATGCAGCACGCAGCGGCGCCAGTCCGCATGCGGGAACAGGTCGCGCGCCGGTGCGCCGCCGATGAACTCGTAGCGCGAACTGCCGGCCGGCGCCGGGTGCCGCAACGGCGTGCGCATGCCGCGCCAGTGCTCGGCCATGGCCGCGCCCGCCAGCGGCCGGGCCGGCGCCACCGGTGCCTGCCGGCGCGCCGCGCCGTCCGCCACGAAGGTGCCGCTGCCGACACGGCCGGTCAGCAGCTTGTCGAGGGTCAGCCGGGCATAGGCCTGCGACACCGTCTTGCGCGACAGCCCCAGCTGTTCGGCGAACAGGCGCGACGGCGGCAGCTTCTCGCCCGCGGCCAGCCGGCCGCTGCGAATGGCGTCCTTGAGCTGCCGGTACAGCTGGCCGGCCAGGTCCTTGTCGCCTTCGATGACGACGTGCAATTCCATCGGATTGGTCTCCTGCGAATGCGCCGGATTGGCAGCCCGCGGCGGCGCGCCTCGCTCCTAGCATCGAGGCCACATTCAACCACCACCGAACGAAGGAACCCGCACCATGCAAGCCCGCCTCGATTTCTACAAAGCCTCCCCCGAAGCCATCAAGGCGCTGATTGCGCTCGAAGTGGCCGTCGGCAAGCTCGGCCTCGACCCCCAACTGGTCGACCTGGTGAAGCTGCGTGCCTCGCAGATCAACGGCTGCGCCTATTGCATCGACCTGCACACGGCCGACCTGCGCAAGGCCGGCGAGACCGACCGCCGCCTGGCCACGCTCGGCGTGTGGCGCGAGACGCCCTTCTTCACCGAACGCGAATGCGCCGCGCTGGCCTGGACCGAAGCCCTGACCGACGTGGCGCGCACGCACGTGCCCGATGCCGCCTACGAGGCGCTGGCCGCGCAGTTCAGCGAGGCCGAGCAGGTGAACCTGACGATGGCCGTCAACACCATCAACAGCTGGAACCGGCTATCGATCGGGTTTCGCAAGACGCTGACGGCCTGAAGCCGGTGCCGGTGCTGGCGCCGTGCAGCAGCGTGTCGACCAGCCCGTCGACGCGCTCCTCCGCTCGCCGCAGCGACAGTGCGAGCTGCTCTCCACCGAACTCGTCGGACTCCACCGCCGCTTCGAACACCTCGGTGATGCCGATGTAGCCCAGCGCCGAACGCACGCTGTCTTCCGTGTGGTTCAGGTGCGCGATGCGCCCGCCCTTGTCGTAGCCATGGTCGCCGCGCGCGCCGAGCAGCACGACGCGCTTGCCCGCATCGGCGAGCAGCGGCCAGTAAGGCACCGCGCCGCGCGCGCGGTCGAAGCCGAAGGTGCGGCCCACGCGCACGATGTTGTCGATCCAGGCCTTGAACTGCGCCGGCACGCTGAAGTTGTACATGGGCAGGCCGATCACGACCAGGTCGGCCGCAATGAGCTGGTCGACCAGGCGATCGCTTTCGGCCAGCGCATCCGCCATCCACGGCTCGCGCGCGGCGGGTGGCGTGAAGGCCGCGTGGATCCAGCGGCCGTCCACGTGCGACGGCGGGCGCTGCCCTACGTCGAGGTAGTCGATGCGGTCGTCGGGCCGCGCCGCGCGCCAGCGCTCCACGAAGCGCGCGGAGAGACGGCGCGTGTGCGAGCCGTGCGGGTCGGTGCCGGAACGGCCAGGGCGGGCGCTGGCGTCGATGTGGAGGAGGTTCAGGGTCATGGTGGTGATGGATGAGTGAATCTGTTTCGTCCTGCGCTGCCACAATGGCTGCCAAGGCCCTGAATTTATGGACGAAAGCCATGCCTCACAAACGATCGTTTCTCTCTCCATGAACGAGCCTGGCTCATCTGTCAGCTCTGTCCGCCCTGCCCGCCGGCTGCCGCCGCTCCTGGCGCTGCGCGCCTTCGAGGCTGCGGCCGCGCACCTGAGCTTCCAGCGCGCGGCGCTCGAGTTGTCGGTCACGCCGTCGGCCATCAGCCACCAGGTGCGTGCGCTGGAAGACACGCTCGGCCAGCCGCTGTTTCGCCGGCTCACGCGGCAGCTCGCGCTGACGCCCGCCGGGCAGCGGCTCTTCGACGACCTGCGCACGGGCTTCGACGTGCTCGAGGCCGGCGTCGACAAGCTGCGCAGGCCTGCGGCATCGCAGGCCGTGACGCTGACCACCAACACCGCCTTTGCGGCGCGCTGGGTGCTGCCGCGCATCGAGGCCTTTCGCACCGCCTGCCCTGGCGTCGAGCTGCGGTTGCATGCGAGCGACACGCTGGTCGACCTTGCGCGTGGCGACGCCGACATCGCCATCCGCTCGGGCCGCGGCAACTGGCCGGGGCTGGTGTCGCGCGAGCTGATGTCCGAGCGGTATGTGCCGCTGTGCAGTCCGATGCTCGGCCTCAAGCGCGTCGCGGACCTGCCGAAGCACCAGCTGATTCACTGCGACTGGCAGCCGCATGCGATCGCACCCGCCGTGTGGCCGCGCTGGTTCCGCGAAGCAGGCATCGCGCCGCCGAGGGGTCGCGCGATGAAGTCAGCGGCGCTGTCGTTCTCCGACGAATCGCACGCGATGCTCGCCGCGCTCGGCGGGCACGGCGTTGCGCTGCTGAGCGTCACGCTGTCGGCGCCGGAGATCCGCAGCGGCGCGCTCGTGCAGCCCTTCGGACCTGCGCTCGATACGGGCAGCTACTTTCTGGCGGTGGCCAATGGGCGGGAGAACGAAGCGCCGGTTCGTGCGGTGTGGGACTGGATCGTTTCGCAGGCTGCAGGAGACTGAGCACAAGCTGAACGCAAGGCTTGCACTTCGTCACGCCTTTGGAGAGACTCACGCGCCAACAAAAAAACGAGGAGAGTTCATGACGAGGATTGCCCGCGTCCCTCTTGCCATTGCAACAGGTGCGCTTCTTGTAATAGCTTTGACCTCATGCGGAGGCGGTGGTGGGGGCGGTGGCGGAGGAGGCATCGGCGTCGGCTTCGGCACAGGCGTCGCACCACCCGCAACCGGAGCGCCAGCGCCCGAGTTGCCGGCACGCGAAGCGCTCATCGCACGCGCGAGAACCTACGAACTCGACACCCCTTACGTTCCGCCGCCCGGAGATCCGCTGGAGCTCAACACGTCGGGCTACGCCAAGGCCATGTGCTCCGCCGCATTCATCACCGGCCTCGACCCCGATGTTGCCGCGGAGAGCGTCGGCTACTTCACCGGCCCGTACGCGCAGCGCAGCAAGGTCGGCAAGCCGGTGGTCGATCGCGCGAAGAAGGAAGTTCGCATCACCATGCCGAACGGCACGACGCTGGTGGCGCGCTACTTCGGCTCGCAAGGCTGCATCACGCTGCCGCCCGGCAAGGACGGCGTGTTCTTCACGCCCGTGACCGTCACCAGCACCCTCCCCGATCCCGCGACGCAGGACTGGCCGATGGGCAACGTGATGCCCGCGGGAGCCGCGCCCGGCATCGACGCCACGAAGCTGGGCCAGGCGGTCGACGCCGCCTTCGAAGTGCCGCAGGCCTATACGGCCGCCTTCGTCGTCACGCACAAGGGACGCGTCGTCGGCGAGCGCTACATGAGCGGCATCAATGCGACGACGCCGCTGGAGTCGTGGTCGATGGGCAAGAGCGTGACCGCCACCTTGCTGGGCACGCTCATCAAGCAGGGCGAATACCAGCTCGACCAGCGCGCGCCCATTCCGGAGTGGCAAGCGGACGGCGACAAGCGCAAGGAGATCCGCATCTCCGACATCCTGCACATGTCGAGCGGGCTGCGCATCAAGGCGCCGGACGATCCCGACTTCGACCCCAACGGCACCTACCCCGATCACATCTACTTCTACACCGGGCGCATCAATGCGTTCAACTACGCGGCCACCCGTCCGCAGCAATGGCCGCCGAACACTGTTGGGCGCTACCGCAACACCGACCCGGTGCTGGCGAACTACCTGGTCCGGCTCGCGGTCGAGAAACGCGGCGAAGAATACCTGTCGTTCCCGCAGCGCGCGCTGTTCGACAAGATCGGCATCCGCACCATGACGCTGGAGACCGACCCCTACGGCAACTTCCTGGCGCAGGGCTACGACTTCATGTCGGCGCGCGACTGGGCGCGGCTGGCCAACCTCTACCTGCAGGACGGCGTGTGGAACGGCGAGCGCCTGCTGCCCGAAGGTTTCGTCAAGTTCGTGAGCACGCTCGCACCGGCCTGGGCCGCGGACAAGCGCCCGATCTACGGCGGCTTCTTCTGGCTCAACGGCACCAGCACGTGGCCCGTGCCGACCACGGCCTACTACATGCTCGGTGCCGGCGGCCAGGTGGTGTTGATCGTGCCGTCGCACGACCTCGTGGTGGTTCGCATGGGCTACGACAAGGGCGAGCAGGCTTCGGTCGCGAGCCTGCGCAAGGCGCTGACACTGCTGATGCAGGCCGTGCCGAGTTCGCAGTAAGAGCAAGGCAAGCGCGGCGCGCAGCCCCGGCGCTCGGTCGTCGTTCAGTCGTCCGTCTGCTGGCTCTGCGCCTGCCGGCTCCACGCCGACGCCGGGCTCTCTCGCCATGCCATCCAGCCCGCGGGCATGTCGGCCAGTGCCCGAAGGCTCGCGTCGCGCTCGACCATGCTCTGCAGCGAGACGAGCTTCGCGTCGGCCATCTCGAACGCGTCGCCGGTCAGGAACTGCCAGGCGCCGTCTTCCTCGTCCCGGGACACCATGAGGATCGGCTTCGCGTCTTCGAGGATGCCGCGCACCGTGAAGCACATGACGTTCGGCGGGCTGTCGAAGGGCCAGTCATCGCCGGCGTCGGCGCCGGCGGGCTGGTCTTCCTTGTCGCACAGCATCGGCTGCGCGGAGGCGAAGCTGGTGTCCCAGCCCTGCTCCCAAGGAAAGAGACCTTGCCTGTCGGGCCACACCATCTGCAGCACCGGCAGGTCGGCCTTGATCGACGCATAGAACCAACCCGCGTAGCCGAGGTATTCGGGGTAGTGCCGCCGCGCGACCGGCACGAATGCGATGCGCACGCCCTCGGCGATGTCTTCGTAGGCCTTGAACGGAACAAGCGCTCCGCCAGCGCCCGCGACCTTGACGGCCACGATGTTCAGGAACTGCTGGGCCGTCTTCGGGGGAAGGCCGAAGACGATGACTTCGGGCTGGCGGTAGTTGGCGTAGAAGCCCAGCGAGAAAGCGAAGGCCGGCCCGTCGCCGTCGCCCTCGACATGCACGTGGTGCCAGCCGATGCGGGTGACATCCGCCAGCAGGCGGCGGTCGTAGTCGTCCTCGGCTTCGGGCAACTTGAAATCGGGGAGCGTGCTTTCGATCATGAGGTGCGGTGCGGGTGGATGGACGACCCGGCGAGGATACCGGCCGGGGCCGTGCCGACGTCGCTCAAGCCATGCCGTTCAGGTGCTCGTAAAGAATCAGGAACCCGATCCCGATCAGCACCACACCGCCCAGAATCTCCGCGCGCTTGCCGACCACCGCGCCCAGCACGCGCCCCACCATCACGCCGAGCGTGACCATGGTGAACGTCGCCAGGCCGATGGCCAGCGCGGTCCAGGCGATGTTGACGTTGATGAAGGCCAGGCCGACACCCACCGCCATCGCGTCGATGCTGGTGGCGAAGCCGGTGATGGCCAGGGTCCAGAAGGTGTTGCGGCTGGGCTTCTCGTCGATCGCGTCGGGCGCGCCGAAGCCGGCCCAGATCATCCGCAGGCCCAGCACGCTGAGCAGCGTCACGGCAATCCAGTGGTCCCACCGCGCGACGTAGCTGGCGGCCGCCAGGCCGGCGGCCCAGCCGATGACGGGGGTCAGCGCCTCGATGACGCCGAAGATGAGCCCGGTGCGCAAGGCTTCGCGCCAGGAGGGTTTGCGCAGGGCCGCGCCTTTGCCGACAGCAGCGGCGAAAGCATCCGTCGACATGGCGAATGCGAGAAGAATCGTGGAGGCGATGTTCATGTTGGAAGTAGCAAGCAAGGCCGGTTCAAGACGCCGCGGCACACGAACCCGCCGGCCAAAGCCGCGTTCGTGCACCGCTGGTCTCGCCAACCTTTCGGCTGCTCGCGCCACGGTCGCAAGGTGCGAACCGAGTATGTTGACGCGAGCGCTTCCGAAGTCCGGAAGCCGGCTACTCCCCAAGGGAGCGGCGATTCTAGTGAAGCTCTTGCGGCGAAGCGGTGACAACACCGCATCGCCCGCAGGGTCTTGGAGCGCCCAGCAAAAAGCCTCCCGCAGGAGGCTTCATGGAATGGGGGGAGCGAGCCGGCCGCCCGTCAGGTCTTCTTGGTGAGCAGCGTCTGCACGACATAACCGTCGCGGTACACGCCTTCGATGGTGCCCTCCACACGGTCGGTGGAATGCGCGGCAACGAACTTTTCGTCGTCCACGCGATAAACCACCATGGTGCAAGACGAGTGCTTGCTCAGGGTGCGGGCAACGCCTGTGGCTTGGCGAAGGGTTGGGTAGGTCTCCATGATTGTCCTTGTCTGCCTGGTCTTTTTGATCTTCCTGATGCCTTCGATAGTAGCCTTTAGGTTTTCAAAAGCATCTCAAAACGTTTCCGAAGCGCGGCAGTCTCTTGGGTTGAATTCGGCAATTTTGTGACTTTGTTAGCACCCGTTGGTAAATCCTTCGGGGCCGTTGTCGCCACGCAACTTTTTTATGCGCTGGCGGCTCAGCTTTCGTGCGCGATGTCTGTTACTTCTCCGGTCGGCGAGAAGCTCACCATCAGCACCTGGTCGGTGGGCTTGCCCGCCCCCACGGCGTAGTCCAGCGAGATCGCGCGCGACGCGCTGCCGGGCGTCACGGCCACGGCGTTGAGCACCAGGGAGGCCATGAAGACTTCGCCGGTGACTTCGTCGAGGTTCGTGGTGTTGAACAACGTGTGGGCCATGTCGCCGATGTCCTCGACGTGGAATTCCTTGAACTCCGCGACCGTCGAGCCCTCCTCTGCAAGCTGCGCGCCGATGGCCCTGCGCGCAGCGGCGTCCAGCGCATCGAGGTGATCGAGCATGCGTTCGGCATCGTCGAGCACGGCCTGCCCGTCGGCGCCGTGCACGAAGTACCAGACCCGCACGGCTTCGCCGGCGAGCTGCACATCGGCTTGCTCGCCCCAGAAGGTCTCGGAGGGGTCCAGGGGACCCAGCAGGCGGCTGGTCAGGTTTGGCAAGAGCGTGTCTCCGTTGAAAAGAGCTGAACCTTACCGGGCTTCGGTGTGACCCTCATTTCAGATCAGGCCGCCTCGCCCGGCGGCTGCAGCCCCTTCACCCAATCGAACACCGCCGCCACCGCGGGATCGGCACGGCGCGCCTGCGGGCACACCAGGTAGAACGGCAGGCCCGGCAACTGCGGCCCGAAAGGCTGCACGAGGTTGCCCGCGCGCAGTTCGTCGGCGATCAGCGCGAGGCTCATCAGCGCCACGCCCTGGCCCTGCAGCGCGGCCGACACGGTGTGGGTCTCGTCGGAAAACACGGGCCCGGCCGACACGTCGAGCGCGGGCACCTGCGCCTGCTGCTGCCACGCGGTCCACGTGCCGGGCTGGGTCTTGCTGCCGGGCACCGCGAAATGCAGCAGCGTGTGCCGCTTCAGGTCGCCGCGCCGGCGCAGCTTGAGCGCGGGGCTGCAGGCGGGTGCGAAGACGTTGTCGAACAGCTTCTCGGCCACCATGCCGGGCCACTGGCCCTTGCCGTAGCGGACGGCGATGTCGGCCGTGACGCCGTCGAGCGCAACCGCCTCGTGCGACGCGTGAATGCGCAGGTCGAGCCGCGGATGCAGCGCGCGCAGGCCGCTCACGCGCGGCAGCAGCCAGCGCGCCGCCACCGCCGGCGTGGCCGACAGCGTGATGGCCTGGCGCTGCGGCGGCGCACGCAGTCGGGCCACCGCATGGGCCATGGCGTTGAACGACTCGCTCAGCACCGCCTGCAGTTCCCTGCCCTGCGGCGTGAGCACCAGTTGCCGCGGCTGGCGAATGAAGAGCGCCACGCCCAGCGCGTCTTCCAGCTGGCGCACCTGGTGGCTGATGGCCGTGGGCGTGACCGAGAGTTCGTTCGCCGCGAGCTTGGCGCTGCAGTGCCGCGCGGCGGCCTCGAAGGCGCGCAGCGCGGCCAGCGGCGGGAGTTGACGCAGGTTGGCCATGGATGAATTTATTTTTCAGCGGCGCAAAGAATTCGTCGTTTGTCGCGCTCCGGATGCTTGGATAGATTGAAAACCGTGTCAAGCAGACAGCTGAATTCACCTCACCCATCTCATACACCTACTCCGCAACTCCGCACCAAGGACCCCGCCATGACCACCCTGCTCCACATCGACGCCAGCGCCCGCCCCGGCCTGTCAGGCACCCACGCGCACGGCTCGCATTCGCGCCGCCTCGGCCACCGCTTCGTGACGACATGGCGCGCCGCGCGCCCGCAGGACGAAGTGATCTACCGCGACATCGGCGCCACGCCGCCGGGCCACGTCACGGGCGAATGGATTGCGTCGGGCTACACGCCGCCGGCCGAGCGCGAGCCGTGGATGCACGCCGTGCTCGCGGAGAGCGACGCGCTGATCGCGGAGCTCCGCCGCGCGGATGTGCTGGTGATCGGCGTGCCGATGTACAACTTCGGCATGCCGGCGCCGCTGAAGTCATGGATCGACAACATCGTGCGCATCGGCGCCACCTTCGATTTCGACCGCAGCCGCGAGAACCCGTACGTGCCGCTGCTGGCGGAGCGCCATCGCCGCACGGTGCTGCTGAGTTCGTGCGGCAGCAGCGGCTACGGGCCGGGCGGGTTCCAGGCGCAGATGGACCTGCTGACGCCCGGCATCGCGAGCCCGTTGGCGTTGCTGGGGCTCACCGAAGTCCACAGCGTGGCCATCGAGCACGCCGAAGACCCGGGTGACCTGCTCGACCGGTCGATTGCCGAAGCGCTCGATCGCGTCGATGCGCTGGTGGGCGAGCTGCAGGCCTCCTGAGGAAGCCTTGGCTCCCAAGCCTGTGTCAGGCCGAGCGCAGCTGCTCGCGCAGCTTCTGCCCGATCTCCGGCCGCTCCAGGAACGGGTCGGCCGGGTTGACGCCCGACACGATGTTCTCCATGCGGCTCTTCACGTTGCCCAGCGCCTTCGGGTGGCTGAACACGTAGAACTGGTTGTCGGAGATGGCGTCGAACACCTTGGCGGCCACTTCGGCGGCGGTGATCTTGCCGCTGCTCACCGCCTTGTTGCTCATGGCCTGGCCGATGAGCTGGCTCTTGGTGAGCTCGCTGTCCTTGGGCGCGTTGGGGCGGTTGCGCTCGCTGCTGGTGATGCCGGTGGGCACGAAGTACGGGCACAGCAGGCTCGCGCCGATCTGGTCGGTGACCAGGTTCAGGTCCTGGTACATGGTCTCGGTGAGGCTCACCACGGCCGCCTTGGCGGCGTTGTAGATGCCCATGTTCGGCGGCGTGAGCAGGCCGGCCATGCTGGCGGTGTTGGTGATGTGGCCGCGGTAGGCCGGGTCCTTGGCGGCGGCCTCGAGCATCATGGGCGTGAACAGGCGCACGCCGTGGATCACGCCCCACAGGTCGACGCCCAGCACCCATTCCCAGTCGGCCACGGTGTTTTCCCACACCAGGCCGCCGGCGCCCACGCCCGCGTTGTTGAACACGAAGTGCGGCGCGCCGAAGCGTTCCTTCACCGCGGCGGCCAGGGCTTCCATCTGTCCGGCGTCGGACACGTCGACCTTGCGCGCCAGCACCTGCGCGCCGGCGGCTTCCATTTCGGCCGCGGCCTTGTCGAGTGCGTCCTGCTGCACGTCGACCAGCACGAGGTTCATGCCGCGGGCGGCGCCGATGCGCGCGCACTCCAGGCCGAAGCCCGAGCCCGCGCCGGTGAGAACGGCGGTCTTGCCCTTGAAGTCCTGAATCATTTGCCGGTGTCCTTCTGTTGAATGTCTCTGACGTTGGAGCTGCAATTGAAATACGGAACGCGCGCGAGCGCAGTCACGAAGGTGCCCCGGCCGGGGCTTCGGCCCCGGTTCAGGCTTCGGCCGCCTTCAGCACATAGCCGATGCGCGGAAAGTGCACATGCACCGTGCCCGTTCGCTCGCTGCTGCGCGCCAGCGTGTAGTGGGTGCGCGTGGCCGCGACCAGCGTGCCGGGCGTTTCCTCCAGGCCGAAGCTCTCGGCGCGGATGGTGACGGCGCTGCCCAGCGCAATGCCGTGGTCGTCCTGGAAGGTGCTGTCGGTCAGCAGCGTGTGCGGCGTGGCGGCCTTGGCCACGGCAATGGCCTCGTCGGCGGTGAACTTCTCGGGCGCGCCATGGCCGATGGCGGCCATGCGGTCCATCCAGTCGACCACCGCGGGCGTCAGCTCGAGGATGGTCCGCACCGCCTCGATGCGCCGCGTGTACCAGAGCGAGTGGTACGCCGAGAAGTCGGCGATGCTGGGCACCTCGCCGAGCAAGAAGGGCTTGTCGTCGAGCATGTCCGACAGGCGGCGCAGGTACGACTTGTAGGCGCTGGTGGCGTCGGCCGGGCGCAGGCGGGTCATGTTGCCGGCGCTCATCTTGCCGCGGTCTTCGCCGAAGGCCTTCAGCGCCTCGGGCGGCGCCTTGGCGAACACCTCGGCCGCGCCCTTGGGCTGCAGGTTCCAGGCCATGGAGGCCCAGAACAGCGTGGTGTCGGCCCACTGCGCGAGGATCCGCGACAGGCCCTTCTCGGGCTCGGGGTAGAGCGTGGGTTCGGGCTGCAGGTGCTCGAGCACGTCGGCGATGAGCGCGCTGTCGCAGTACATGTCCGCGCCGATCTGCAGGAACGGCGTCTTGCGGTAGCCGCCGGTGAGAACCTCCACCTCGGGCTTGGGCATGATCGGCGGAATGAACACCGACTTCCACGGCAGCTTCTTGGCGCCGAGGATCAGGCGCACCTTCTCGGAGAACGGCGAGGTCAGGTAGTGGTGGAGGATCAGGTCGGCCATGTCGTGTTTCCCGTGAGTCTTTGGTTTGAAAATTCGGCGCGCGCTCAACGAGGTTGCGCGCGCTGGAGGATTGCATCGAAATCGGTGCCGGCGCCGAGCGTGCCGAAGGCATGGCCCCAGTCGCCGCCCAGGCGGGACGCACAGAATGCGCCAACCACCGCGGCTGGCGCCGTCTGCGCGAGCAGTGCAGCTTGCACGGCGAGCGCCACGTCCTGTGCCAGACGGCGCGCCTGCGCCTCGGAGGCCATGGCCTCGACGCGCGCCGGCAAGGCATCGGCCAGGCGGTCGAGTGCGGCGTGCTGGCCGCGCGCGGGCGCGAGTTCCTTGGCCAGCGCCGCGACCGCGTCGCCCTTGCGCAGGCCGCGCAGCAGGTCGAGCGCCATGATGTTGCCCGCGCCCTCCCAGATGGAGTTGAGCGGCATCTCGCGGTAGATGCGCGCCATGACGCCTTCGCCGCCCTCTTCCACATAGCCGTTGCCGCCGAGGCACTCCATGGCTTCCTGCGCGAAGTGGCTGCCGCGCTTGCAGATCCAGAACTTGGCGACCGGCGTGAGCAGGCGGGCCATCAGGCGCTCGTGCTCGTCATCCGGATGGTCGAAGGCCTTTGCCAGGCGAATGGCAAGGGCCGTGGCCGCTTCGCTTTCCAGCGCGAGGTCGGCCAGCACGTTCTTCATGAGCGGCTGTTCGATCAGCGGCTTGCCGAAGGCGTGGCGCTGCGCGGCGTGGTCGAGCGCGATGGCCAGCGACTGGCGCATGAGCCCGCTGGTGCCCAGCGCGCAGTCGAGCCGGGTCATGGTGCCCATCTCGAGGATCTGCGGAATGCCGCGGCCCTCCTCGCCCACGAGCCAGGCGGTGGCGCCGTGGAACTCGACCTCCGAACTCGCGTTGGCCTTGTTGCCGAGCTTGTCCTTCAGGCGCTGCACGTGGATGGCGTTGCGCGTGCCGTCGGGCAGCACGCGCGGCAGGAAGAAGCAGCTGAGCCCGGCCGGCGCCTGCGCCAGCACCAGGAAGGCGTCGCACATCGGCGCCGAGAAGAACCACTTGTGGCCCGTGAGGGCATAGCGCGCGCCCCAGGCGTCGCTTCCGTCGCGCACGGCTTTCGTGGTGTTGGCCCGCACGTCGGAGCCGCCCTGCTTCTCGGTCATGCCCATGCCCATGGTCAGGCCGGGCTTGTCGCTGAAGACTTTCAGGGCCGGGTCGTACCGGAGGCTCGCGAGCTTCGGTCCCCACTCGGCGTACACGGCCGCGTTGCCGCGCAGCGCGGGCGTGGCCGCATAGGTCATGGAGACCGGGCAAAGGATGGACGGCTCCAGCTCGGTGAAGAGCATGAAGCCCGCCGCGCGCAGCATGTGCGGCGAGGCCGAGGTGCCGGTCCACGGCGTGCCGTGCAGCCCCGCGCCCACCGCGGCGGTCATCAGCGCGTGGTAGCTCGGATGGAACTCCACCTCGTCGATGCGGCGGCCGAAGCGGTCGTGCGTGTGCAGCTCGGGCGTGTGGACGTTGGCCAGCCGCGCATGCGCCTGCATGCCGGCCGAGCCGAGGGTAGCGCCCAGCTCGTGCAGCTGCGTGGTCTGCAGGGTGGGCGCGTTGAACTTCAGCGCATCGCGCAGGGAGCGGTGGGTGTCGAACAGGTTGTAGTCGACCAGCGGTGCGGGCTGGTTGAAGACCTCGTGCGTCGTTGCCATGACCGGCCTCCTTTGCCGTGCGCCTCAGTTCATCGGGGCATTCAGATCAGCTTGACGAGTTGCTTGCCGAAGTTCCGGCCCTTCAGCAGGCCCAGGAAGGCCTCGGGCGCCGCCTCGATGCCTTGCGCAACAGACTCGCGCGGCTTGAGCTTGCCGGTGCCCACCAGCGTGCCCAGTTCGGCGAGCGCCTCGGGCCACACTTCCATGTGCTCGCTGACGATGAAGCCTTCGATCTTCATGCGGTTGATGAGGATCAGTGCCGGGTTCGCCAGCGGCAGCGGCGCGCCGTCGTAGCCCGCGATCATTCCGCACAGCGCCACGCGGGCGAAGGCGTTGGCGCGCAGCAGCACGGCGTCGAAGATGTAGCCGCCGACGTTCTCGAAGTAGCCGTCGATGCCCTTGGGGCAGGCTTCCTTCAGCGCCGCGCTCATCGACTTCACGTCGGGGTGCTGGCGGTAGTCGATGCAGGCGTCGAAACCGAGCTCGTCGGTCACGTACTTGCACTTGTCGGGGCCGCCGGCAATGCCGACCACGCGGCAGCCGCGCGCCTTGGCCAGCGCACCGAAGGCGCTGCCCACCGCGCCGCTGGCGGCGGTGATGACCACCGTTTCACCGGCCTTGGGCGCAATGATCTTCACCAGGCCGTACCAGGCGGTGACGCCGGGCATGCCGACGGCGCCCAGGTAGTGCGACAGCGGCACGTGCGTGGTGTCGACCTTCTTCAGCGCGCCGGGCTGCGAGGCGTCGACCACGCTGTATTCCTGCCAGCCGCCGAAGCCGACCACCTTGTCGCCCACGACGTACTTGGGGTGCTTGCTCTCGACCACTTCGCCCACCGTGCCGCCCTGCATGGTCTGGCCCAGCGGCTGCGGCTGCGCGTAGCTCTTGGAGTCGTTCATGCGCCCGCGCATGTACGGGTCCAGGCTCATGTAGTGGTGGCGCACCAGCACCTGGTTGTCGGCGAGCGCGGGGGTCTCGGCGCTCACGAGCTTGAAGTTGCCGGCAACGGCTTCGCCGTCGGGACGGTTGTCGAGGTGAATCTGCTTGTTGGTGGGCATGTCGGGCTCCTGGGGAATCTGGTTCAGTCGATCAGTCGATCAGTCGATCATTCGATCGGTCGGTCGGTCGGTCGGTCAATCGGTGGACGGCGGGCGCATCTCGTTGGCGCTCGCGGGACCGGTCGGCAGCCGGCGCTTCACGTACTTGAAGGTGCCGGTGGCATGGGCGCACACGCGCTCCTGCTCGTCGTAGATCTTGGCTTCGGTGAAGGCCAGCGTCGCGGTGCGGTGGATGAGCGTGCCGCGCGCATGCAGCGGGCCGACCGAAGGCTGCATGAAGCTGGTCTTCATCTCGATGGTGACCACGCCGGTCTCGGGCGACACGCTGCGCGCGGCCGCCGCCATGGTGATGTCGAGCAGCGTCATGCAGGCGCCGCCGTGCGTCACGTCGAAGGTGTTCAGGTGCTCGGGCTTGGCGGTGTACAGGATCTCGGACTCGCCGCCCTCGAACTTCGTCAGCTCGAAGCCGAGGTGGCGCGCGAACGGGATCTGGCTCGTGTACGAGCGGATGTTGATGTCGCTGGTATCGGAAGAGGAAGAAGACATGTCAGGCCGCACCCAGCACCACGCTCACACCGCCGTCCACCGCCAGCCACTGGCCGGTGATGTGCTTGCCGGCATCGCTCGCGTACAGCAGCGCGAGGCCCTTCAGGTCCTCGTCGTCGCCCAGGCGGCCCAGCGGCGCCTGCGCCGCCATCTTTTCCTCGCCCAGCGACTTGATCAGGCCGGCGGCCATCTTCGTCATGAAGAAGCCCGGGCAGATCGCGTTCACGTTGATGTTGTAGCGGCCCCATTCGGCGGCCAGCGTGCGCGTGAAGCCGATGACGGCGGTCTTGGAGGTGTTGTAGGCCAGCGTCTGCATCTCGGGCGGGTTGCCGTTCAGGCCGGCGATCGACGCGATGTTGATGATGCGCCCTGCCTTCTTCGGGATCATGTAGGCGTTGGCAATGTGCTGCGACAGGATGAAGTAGCCGCGCACGTTGAGGTTCATCACCTTGTCCCAGGCCTCGACCGGGTGGCTCTCGGCCGGCGAACCCCAGCTGGCGCCCGCGTTGTTCACGAGGATGTCGACCGCGCCCATGCGCTCCAGCGTCTCGTCGGCCAGGCGGCGGGTGTCTTCCTCGCGGGCGCAGTCGGCGGCGATCCAGCGCGCGTCGATGCCGGCGGCCTGCAGCTCGGCGGCCGCCTGCTCCAGGTCGTCGGCCTTGCGCGAGCTCAGCATGATCTTCGCGCCGGCTTCGCCGAGCGCATGGGCCATCTGCAGCCCCAGGCCGCGCGAGCCGCCGGTGATGAGGGCGGTCTTGCCGGTGAGGTCGAACAGTTTTTGAACGGTGCGGGCGGTCATGGGTTGTCTCCGGGGTTCGGGTGGGTCAGATCTCGTAGTCCATGCACTGGCGCGCTTCGCGCACGGCGCCGATGAACGGCTTCAGTGCCACGTGCTGCGGATGCTCCGAATAGGCCGCGAGCGCGGCGGCGTCGGTGAATTCCGCGTACAGGACCAGGTCGTAGGTGGCTTCCAGGCCGGGCTGGGCAATGGCCACCTCGAAGCGGTGCGTGCCGGGCGACAGCTTGGCGCAGGCGTCGAGAAGCGCCTTGGCCTTCAGCAGGTTGGTCGCCTTGTCGGTGCCTTCGGCGTGTTCCTTGAACTTCCACATCACGATGTGCTTGAGCATGGCGGGCCTCGTCTTTCTCGTCTTATTTGGTGGGGGTGTTGGGCAGGCGCGAGCGCACGTAGATCAGCACGAAGCCGGCCACGGCCACGATGCCGCCGGGCACGGCGATGGACCAGCCCAGCGCGGTGTCGGTGCGGCCGGTGGCGATGCCCAGGATGAAGGCGAACAAACCGCCGTAGATCAGGATCCAGATCCACTTCTCGAGCCGGGCGTACGGCTTCGGCGGCTTGGCGGCGGGCGGGGTGGAGGGGGTGGGGTTCGGCGGATTGTTGATGGCCATCAAAAGGCGTCCTCGGGCAAAGCGGTACAGGTCGGGTCGCGGGTTTCGACCACGTTGAGCCAGGCACCGATTTTCGGCAGCTCGTAGTGGAAGAAATAGTCCGTGGCGCCGATCTTGCCAGCTGTTACTGCCCGGGTCTTTTGCGCGTCGCCTTGCAGGGCGCGCTGTGCCACGTCCAGCCAGATCCAGGCCAGCACGGTGTGGCCGAAGGCCTGCATGTACGGCACGGCGTTGGCCAGTGCGTCCGCCGGGTCGCCGGTGGACCAGGCGGCCTCGGTGGCGCTGCCGATGCGCTGCAGCGCGGCGCCCAGCGCCTTGGCGTGCGCCGCCAGTGCCGGCACCTCGGCCGCGCGGGCGATGGTGTCGGTCATGCGCCCGGCCAGCAGCTGCAGGCCGCGGCCCTTCTCCATCAGCACCTTGCGCCCCAGCAGGTCGGCCGCCTGGATGCCGTGCGTGCCCTCGTGGATCATGTTCAGGCGGTTGTCGCGCCAGTACTGCTCCACCGGAAAGTCGCGCGTGTAGCCGTAGCCGCCGTGCACCTGGATGGCCAGCGAATTGGCTTCCAGGCACCACTCGCTGGGCCAGCTCTTGGCGATGGGCGTGAGCACTTCGAGCAGCAGGCGCGCGTCGTCGGCGGCCTGTGCGTCGCCGGTCTTCTGCTCGTCGACCAGGCGGGCGCAGTACAGCTCCAGCGCCAGCGCGCCTTCGCAGTACGCCTTCTGCGCGAGCAGCATGCGGCGCACGTCGGCGTGCTCGATGATGCGCACCTGCGGCGCGGCCGAGTCCTTGGTCACCGCGGCGCCGGCCGCTTCGGCCTTCTTCACCAGCCGGCCCTGCGGGCGGCCCTTGGCGTATTCCAGCGAGGCGTGGTAGCCCGCCATGCCGAGCATGGTGGCCGCCGTGCCGACGCCGATGCGCGCCTCGTTCATCATGTGGAACATGCAGTGCAGGCCCTTGCCGGGCGCGCCGACCAGGTAGCCCACCGCGCCGGCCTTGCCGCCGACCGGGTACTTGCCCTCGCCGAAGTTCAGCAGCGTGTTGGTGGTGCCGCGCCAGCCCAGCTTGTGGTTCAGGCCCGCCAGCGCCACGTCGTTGCGCTGGCCGGTGAGTTCGCCCAGCGTGTCGACCATGCGCTTGGGCACGATGAACAGCGAGATGCCGCGCGTGCCGGGCACCAGCTTGCCGTTTTCGTCGGGGATCTTGGCCAGCACGATGTGCACGATGTTCTCGGTCAGCTCGTGGTCGCCCGAGGAGATCCACATCTTGTTGCCCATGAGGCGGTAGCGCGGGCCCAGCGGGTCGTCCTGAAAGTCGTCGCCGTCAGGGACTGCGCGCGTGGCCACGTCGCTCAGCGACGAACCGGCCTGCGGCTCCGACAGGCACATGGTGCCGGCCCAGCGGCCGGAAAATTCATTCTTGGCGAACACCTCTTTCTGCATCCCGGTGCCGTGCACCATCAGCAGGTTGGCGTTGCCGCTGGTGAGCATGTTGGAGCCGATGCTCACCGAAGCCATCGCGAAGAAGCTGTTGGCGGCGGCGGACAGCGTGTACGGCAGCTGCATGCCGCCGATGTCGTAGTCCTGCGCGGCGCTCATCATTCCCGATTCGACGAAGGCCTTGTGCGCGTCGTGCGTGGCCTGCGGCAGGATGACCTTCTCGCCGTCGAAATGCGGCTCCTGCGTGTCCACCGTGCGGTTGAACGGCGCGTACTTCTCGCGCGCGATGCGCTCGCAGGTGTCGAGCACCGCGTCGAAGGTCTCGCGCGAGTGATCGGAAAAGCGTTCGCGCTGGTTGAGCGACTCGGCGTCGAGCCAGTCGTAGAGCAGGAAGTCGAGGGTGGAACGCAGGCTCATGATGGTGTCTCTTCTTGCTACTTGCTGCTTTTCAGGGCGCTACTTGCTGCTTCTTCGGGGGATCGGGCAGCCTGGCGATCGTGCCCTGCGCCAGCGCGCAGAGCTTTTCGATGCCGTCGTTCACCACGAACACCTCGCAGGTGCAGACGGCCTGCGAGCTGCCGGCATGCGCCGTGCGGGCGCGTGCGATCAACCGGTCGCCCAGGGCGGGCCGCACGTAGTTGATCTTGAATTCGGAGGTCACCACCGGCACGCGCAATGCGCTGCCACCGGCGAAGGTGAGCGCGTTGTCGGCCATGTAGCTCACGATGCCGCCGTGGGCAAAGCCGTTTTGCTGCTTCAGCTGCGCGGTGAGCGGCAGCTGAAGCTCGGCCTCGCCCGGCCCGAACGCGTGCAACTCCGCACCGATCAGCGCACTGAACGGCTGCGATGCCAGCACGCGGCGCCCGTAGGCCAGAACGGCTTCGGGCGAGACCTCCTGGTCGTGGCCCAAGCCGGACATGCTTACAAGACCTCGAACACGCCCGCGGCACCCATGCCGCCGCCGATGCACATCGTGACCACGACCTTCTTGGCGCCGCGGCGCTTGCCTTCGATGAGCGCGTGGCCCGTGAGGCGCTGGCCGCTCACGCCGTAGGGGTGGCCCACGGCGATGGCGCCGCCGTTCACGTTCAGGCGGTCGCCCGGAATGCCCAGCTTGTCGCGGCAGTAGATCACTTGCACGGCGAAGGCTTCGTTCAGCTCCCACAGGTCGATGTCGTTGACCGTGAGGCCCAGGCGCTTGAGCACCTTGGGAATGGCGAAGACGGGGCCGATGCCCATCTCGTCGGGTTCGCAGCCGGCCACGGCGAAGCCGAGGAAACGGCCCAGGGGCTTCAGGCCCTTCTGCTCGGCGTACTTCTCGTCAACCACCACGCAGGCACCGCCGCCGTCGGAGAACTGGCTGGCATTGCCGGCCGAGATCACGCCGCCGGGGATGGCCGGGCGGATGCCGCTGATGCCTTCCTTGGTGGTGCCGGGACGAATGCCTTCGTCGTTCTCGATGGTGACTTCCTTGGTGCGCAGGCCCAGCACCGGGTCGGCCACGCCGGCCAGCACGGTGATGGGGGCGATCTCGGCCTTGAACAGGCCCGCTTCCAGCGCGGCGGTCGCGCGCTGCTGGCTTTGCGCGCCGTACTCGTCCATGGCGTCACGGGCGATGTTGTAGCGCTTGGCGACCTGCTCGGCCGTCTGCAGCATGTTCCAGTAGATCTCTGGCTTGTGCTTCACGAGCCACGGGTCGGCCAGCATGTGCTTGTTGGCTTCGTTCTGCACGCACGAGATGCTCTCCACGCCGCCGGCCACATAGACCTCGCCCTCGCCCGCGATGATGCGCTGGGCGGCGGTGGCGATGGTCTGCAGGCCCGACGAGCAGAAGCGGTTGATGGTCATGCCCGACGTGGTGACCGGCAGGCCGGCGCGCAGTGCGATCTGGCGTGCGATGTTGGAGCCGGTCGCGCCTTCGGGCGTGGCGCAACCCATGATGACGTCGTCCACCGAGGCGGGGTCGATGCCGGCGCGCTGCACCGCGTGTTGCACCGCGTGGCCGCCGAGCGTGGCGCCGTGCGTCATGTTGAAGGCACCCTTCCAGCTCTTCGCGAGCGGCGTGCGGGCGGTGGAAACGATGACGGCGCTGGTCATGGTGAGGTCCTTTGAAGATGGAAGGGAAAAGAGGTGGTCGTCATTGCGCCGGAGCAGCGTTGGTGTTGCTCAGGAGCTGGTGATAGAAGCCGATCATCTCGCCGTAGTTCGAGATGGCCAGGCGTTCGTTGTTGCCGTGGATGCGCGCCAGGTCCTCGCCCTTCAGCCGGAACGGCGAGAAGCGGAAGACGGCGTCGCTCACGAGGCTGAAGTGGCGCGAGTCGGTCGCGGCGGTCATGAGGCCGGGGGCCACCACCGCGTCGGGAAAGGTCTGGCGCACGGCCTGCTGGATCGCGCGGTAGCCGGTGCTGTCGGTCGGCGACACCGGCGACGGCTCGGCGTTGCCGGGGTACGGCTTGATCTTGATGTCGTCGTTGGCCAGTTGCTTGCGCAGGTGCGCCTCGGTGCTGGCGAGCGTGTCGCCCGGCAGGATGCGGAAGTTGACGGCGGCCTCGGCGCGGCCGGGCAGCACGTTGTCCTTGTTGCCCGCGCGGATGATCGTCAGCGCGGTGGTCGTGCGCAGCATCGCGTTGCTGCTGGGGCTCTTCTCGAGAATGCCGCGCACCACGGGCTCGGTGAGCCACAGGTTGGACAGCATCACGCGGTTCACGCCGCTCATCTCGGGCGCGAGCGTGCCGAACATCTGGCCGGCAATGCCCTTGATGCCGCCGGGCATCGGGTTGGCCTCGAGCCGCGCGAGCGCCGCGCTCATGCTGCCGATGGCGCTGTGCTGCGGTGGCATCGACGAATGGCCGGGCGCGGTGTCAAGCGACAGGAAAAACGTGCCGTAACCCTTCTCCGCCAGGCCGATGAGCGCCGCCGGCTTGCTCAGGCCCGGCAGCACGCCGTCGAGCACCAGCAGGCCTTCGTCGAGCACCCAGTCCAGGCGCACGTTGCGCGACTTGAGCAGCTCGGCGATGGG
Source organism: Variovorax sp. OK212 (assembly GCF_900112425.1). Taxonomy (GTDB): domain Bacteria; phylum Pseudomonadota; class Gammaproteobacteria; order Burkholderiales; family Burkholderiaceae_C; genus Variovorax. The sequence goes on from NZ_FOLP01000003.1 coordinate 604,970, forward strand.
CAGCGCGCCACGCAGGCCGCTCACTTCTTCGTCGTCGCCCATCACGAGGTAGACGGTCTGCTTCGGCTTGAAGCCGGCGCCGATGAGCAGCTCGATGGCTTCCATCTGCGCGAAAAGATTGCTCTTGTTGTCGAGCGTGCCGCGGCCCCAGACGAAGCCGTCCTTGATCTCGCCGGCGAAGGGGTCGACCGTCCAGGCCTTCTCGGTGCCCGGGGCGATGGGCACCATGTCCTGGTGCGCCATCAGCGCGACGGGCTTGGCCGAAGGGTCGGTGCCGGTCCAGGTGTAGAGCAGCGCCTTGTTGCCCACCACTTCCTTCTTGAGGGTGGCGTGCACCTTGGGGAACTGCTGCGCCAGGTAGGCGTGCAGCTTGTCGAACTCGGCCGCGTTGGCGGCCGGGTCGTCCATGCCCGACACCGTGCGGAACGTGATGGCTGTCGACAGCCGCTTGGCGGCCGCCTGCAGGTCGATGTCCAGCTTGGGTGCGGGCGCCACCGCCAATTGCTGCGATGGCGTGGTCCAGGTCTTGACCGCCACGACCGCCACCAGCAGCACGATGGCCAGCAGCAGCCCGAGGAAGATGCGTTTCAACATGGGCGGTCTAAATCCTGGTCCTGGTCCTGGTCCTGATTCCGGCTCGGTCTCAGCTGAAGGACTTGCCTTCGGCCACCAGCTTCTGGATCAGCGGCGCGGGCTGCCAGAACTCGGCGTCGTCGCGCGGGTTCTTGGCGAAGCGCTTCATCGTCTCGGCCACGTTGTACAGGCCGACTTGCGATGCGTAGTGCATCGGGCCGCCGCGCCAGATCGGGAAGCCGTAGCCGGTCAGGTACACCATGTCGATGTCGCCCGACTTCGACGCGATGCCGTCTTCCAGGATGTGCGCGCCTTCGTTGACCAGGGCGTACACCAGGCGTTGCACGATTTCCTCGTCGGAAATCTTGCGCGGCGTGATGCCCAGTTCCTTGCGGTGGTCTTCGATCATCTTGTTGACGAGCTCCGACGGAATCGCGTCGCGCTTGCCGGCCTGGTAGTCGTACCACCCTGCCCCGGTCTTCTGGCCGAAGCGGCCCAGCTCGCACAGCTTGTCGGCCGTGCGGCTGTACTTCATGTCGGCGCGTTCGGTGGCGCGGCGCTTGCGGATGGCCCAGCCGATGTCGTTGCCGGCCAGATCGCCCATGCGGAACGGGCCCATGGCAAAGCCGAACTTCTCGACGGCCTTGTCGACCTGCTGCGGCGTGGCGCCTTCGTCCAGCAGGAAGCCGGCCTGGCGCGAGTACTGCTCGATCATGCGGTTGCCGATGAAGCCGTCGCACACGCCCGAGACCACTGCCGTCTTCTTGATCTTCTTGCCGATGGCCATGACCGTGGCCAGCACGTCCTTGCCCGTGGCCTTGCCGCGCACCACTTCGAGCAGCTTCATCACGTTGGCGGGGCTGAAGAAGTGCATGCCGACCACGTCCTGCGGACGGTCGGTGAAGGCGGCGATCTTGTCGACGTCCAGCGTCGAAGTGTTCGAGGCCAGGATCGCGCCCTTCTTGGCGACGCGGTCGAGTTCCTTGAACACTTTTTCTTTCACGCCGAGTTCTTCGAACACGGCTTCGATGATCAGGTCGGCGTCCTTCAGGTCGTCGTAGCTCAGCGTGGTGCTCAGGAGCGCCATGCGTTGCTCGTACTTGTCCTGCTTGAGCTTGCCCTTCTTGACCTGGGCTTCGTAGTTCTTCTTGATGGTGGCCACGCCGCGGTCGAGCGCTTCCTGCTTCATCTCGAGGATCTTCACGGGGATGCCCGCGTTCAGGAAGTTCATCGAGATGCCGCCGCCCATGGTGCCGGCACCGATGACGCCCACGGCCTTGATCTCGCGCTTGGGCGTGTCGTCGGCCACGTCGGGGATCTTGCTCGCGGCGCGCTCGGCCATGAACAGGTGGCGCAGGGCCAGCGATTCGGGCGTGAACATCAGCGAGGTGAAGATGCGGCGCTCTTCGGCCATGCCGGCGTCGAACTTCATCTGGGTGGCAGCCTGCACGGCGTCCACGCATTGCAGCGGTGCCGGGTAGTTCTTCGACATGCCGGCGACCATGTTCTTGGCGAACTGGAAGTAGGCGTCGCCCTGCGGGTGCTTGCACGGCAGGTTGCGCACCAGCGGCAGCGCCTCACCGGTCTTGCCGGCCACGCTCTTGGCGAAGGCCACGGCCTCTTCGAACACCGACTCGGCCGATGCGGCCAGGCGGTCGAACAGCTTCTGGCCGGGCAGGCTCGCGAGCAGTTCGCTCTTCACGGGCTCGCCGCTCACGATCATGTTCAGTGCGGTCTCCACGCCGAGCACGCGCGGCAGGCGCTGCGTGCCGCCGGCGCCGGGAATGAGGCCCAGCTTCACTTCGGGCAGCGCAACGCTGGTGCCCGGTGCGGCAATGCGGTAGTGGCAACCCAGCGCCAGCTCGAGTCCGCCGCCCATGCACACCGAGTGGATGGCCGCGACGATGGGCTTGGCCGAGGCTTCGAGCGCGAGGATCACGCTCAGCAGGTTGGGCTCCTGCAGCGCCTTGGGCGTGCCGAACTCCTTGATGTCCGCGCCGCCCGAGAACGCCTTGCCGGCGCCGGTGATGACGATGGCCTTGACGGCGTCGTCGGCATTGGCCTTGGCCAGGCCATCGGTGATGCCGATGCGCGTCGAGAAACCGAGACCGTTGACCGGAGGGTTGGTCATGGTGATCACGGCGACATCGCCGAGCACTTTGTATTCAGCCGTCATGCTGCGTTCCTTGGTGTGTGAAGAAAAAGAAGAAAAAGCACGAGTGTTCTTTTTCGGGGGATTCTAGGCTTTTGTCGCGTCGCAACAATGGCATGCAGTCGCTGCCGGGACAAGGGGTCCGGGGCACGGCCCGGATCCCCTTGGGGGTATCAGACTTCCAACCATTCCTTGCGAGTGGTCGCGTCGGCGCGCAGGCTGTCGGGCGTGCCGTCGAACACGATGCTGCCGTGGCCCATGACGAGCGCGCGGTCCGAGATCTGCATCGCGATGGTGAGCTTCTGCTCGATCAGCAGCACCGAGATGCCCTTGTCCTTCAGCGTGCGCAGGTACTGCCCCACCAGCTCGACGATCTTGGGCGCAAGGCCTTCGGTCGGCTCGTCGATGATGATCAGGTCGGGGTCGCCCATGAGCGTGCGGCACAGCGTGAGCATCTGCTGCTCGCCGCCCGAGAGCACGCCGGCCTCGGTGTGCTGGCGCTCCTTCAGGCGCGGGAACATGGCGTACATGTCATCGAACTGCCAGCGGCTGCCCTTGCCGCTGCCCTTCTGCCCCAGCAGCAGGTTCTGGTGCACCGTGAGCTTGGGGAAGATGTCGCGGTTCTCGGGCACGTAGCCGATGCCGAAGTGCGCAATTTCGTAGGCCTTGCGCCGCAGGATGTTCTGCCCCTTCCAGTGCAGGCCGCCCTCGGCATGCACCAGGCCCATGATGGCCTTGGCGGTGGTCGAGCGGCCCGAGCCGTTGCGGCCCAGCAGCGCGACGATTTCGCCGGGGTTCACGTCGAACGAGACGCCATGCAGCACATGGCTCTTGCCGTAGTAGGCGTGGATGTCTTTGAGCTTCAGCATGTCAGTGTCCAGCTCCTTGTGCATCGGCCACGGAGGAACCGAGATAAGCCTCTTGCACGCGCGCATTGGCACGCACTGCCGCCGGCGTGTCGAAGGCAATCACCTCGCCGTACACCACCACCGCGATCTTGTCGGCCAGGCCGAACACCACACCCATGTCGTGCTCCACCGTCAGCAGCGTCTTGCCGACCGTGACGTGCTTGATGAGCGAGATGAAGTGCGAGGTCTCGGTCTTGCTCATGCCGGCCGTGGGCTCGTCCAGCAGGATCACGCTGGCGCCGCCCGCAATGGTCACGCCGATCTCGAGCGCGCGCTGCTCGGCATAGGTGAGGTTCACCGCATGCACGTCGCGCTTCTTCTCCAGGCCGATCTGCTTGATGAGCTCTTCGGTGCGCTCGTTGGCGTCGTCCAGGTTCGAGAGGAAGCGCAGGAAGCTGTACTTGTAGCCCAGGCTCCACAGCACGCCGCAGCGCAGGTTCTCGAACACGCTCAGCTTGGGAAAGATGTTGGTGATCTGGAAGCTGCGCGACAGCCCGAGCCGATTGATCTCGTACGGCTGCTTGCCGTCGATGCGCTGGCCGTTCAGCAGCACCTCGCCGCTGGTGGGCGCCAGGCGCCCGCTGATCAGGTTGAACAGCGTGGACTTGCCCGCGCCGTTCGGCCCGATGATGGCGATGCGCTCGCCCGCGTTCACCGCCAGGTCGACCCCGCGGATGATGTCGGTCTTGCCGAAGCTCTTGCGCAGGCCCTTGAGTTCGAGTGAATAGGTCATGCCGTCTCCCGCCGCTTGATCTCGGCTTCGATTTCTTCCTGCGCCTGGCCCCAGACCTTCGCGAAGCGCCTGCGCATCACCTCGAAGATGCCCAGGCCCACCGCCAGCAATGCCACCGCGACGATCCAGCTCGTGGCCGAGGAGGTGTCCAGCTGCAGGCCCGCGAACGCCACCATGGGGCCGAGCGCTGCGTTGAGCTGCATGTGATAGATCATTTCCACGACGGCCGCCGCGCCGGCCAGCATGATGGCCGCGCCGACGAACAGGCCCACGTACAGCAGGTAGAAGCGCTTGATCTTGCCGAACAGCGCCACGCGCACGTTCATCATGATCAGGCTCGCCACGCCGCCGGGGGCGAACATCACCATCAGCAGGAACACCAGGCCCACGTACAGCAGCCAGGCCTTGCTGAGCTCCGACAGCAGCACCAGCGCGAACACCAGCAGCGCCGCGCCGATGATCGGCCCGAAGAAGAAGGTGGCGCCGCCCAGGAAGGTGAACAGCAGGTAGCTGCCCGAGCGCAGCCCGTTCAGGCTGTCAGCCGCGTTCACGATCTCGAAGTTGATGGCCGCCAGCCCGCCGCCGATGCCCGCGAAGAAGCCCGCGATGATGAAGGCGTAGTAGCGCACGCGCTGCGTGTTGTAGCCGATGAACTCCACGCGCTCGGGGTTGTCGCGCACCGCGTTCAGCATGCGGCCCAGCGGCGTGCCGGTGAAGGCGAACATCAGCGCGGTGCAGATGAAGCAGTACACGGCGATCAGGTAGTACACCTGGTTCTGCGGCCCGAAGGTGATGCCGAAGAACGAGGTGCCGTACACGCGGTTGGTGGTGATGCCGCCCTCGCCGCCGAAGAAGCTCGGGAACATCAGCGCCATGGCCGCGACCAGCTCGCCCAGGCCGAGCGTGATCATCGCGAAGGTGGTGCCCGACTTCTTGGTCGACACGTAGCCGAAGATCACGGCGAAGAACAGGCCGCCCAGCCCGCCCACGAGCGGAATGAGCACCAGCGGGATCGGCAGCTGGCCGGCGCTGGCCATGTTCATCGCGTGGATGGCGATGAACGAGCCCAGCCCGACGTACACCGCATGCCCGAAGCTGAGCATGCCGCCCTGCCCCAGCAGGATGTTGTAGCTCAGGCAGATGATGATCAGGTAGCCGATCTGCGACAGCATGGTGAGCGCCAGGCTGCTCTTGAAGAGCATCGGCGCCACGATCAGCAGCAGCGCGAACAGCGACCAGATCAGGATGCGGCCGATGTTCAGCGGCTTGAACCGGTAGTACCGGGTCGGCGCCTTGGCCGGCGCGGCCGGCGTGGTGGTGGTTGCAGTGGTCATGGCGTCAGTCCTCCCGCGTGCCGAGAAGACCCTTGGGCCTGAAGATGAGGATCAGCACCAGGAACAGATACGGCAGGATGGGCGCGACCTGCGAGATGGTGAGCTTGAGCAGTTCGTAGCCGAAGGTCTGGTCGGTCACCGCCATGCCCAGCGCCTGCAGGCCGGTCGCCAGCGACTGGTCCATGGCCACGGCGAAGGTCTGCACCACGCCGATGATCAGCGAGGCCAGGAAGGCGCCCGCCAGCGAACCCATGCCGCCGACCACCACCACCACGAAGATGATGGAGCCGACCGAGCCCGCCATGGCCGGCTCGGTGACGTAGGTGTTGCCGCCGACCACGCCGGCCAGCCCGGCCAGCGCGGCGCCGCCGCCGAACACCAGCATGAACACGCGCGGCACGTTGTGGCCCAGCGCCTCGACCATGTCGGGGTGCTTCAGCGCCGCCTGGATCACCAGGCCGATGCGCGTGCGCGTGAGCAGCAGCCACACCGACACCAGCATCAGCACCGCCACCAGCATGATGAACGAGCGCGACTTGGGGAACTGCGTGCCGTAGAGCGTGAAGAGCGGGCCCTGCAGCGCCTGCGGCAGGCCGTAAGGTACCGTGGAGCGGCCCCACACCAGCTGCACCAGCTCCAGGATGAGGTAGGAAAGACCGAAGGTCACCAGCAACTCCGGCACATGGCCGAACTTGTGCACGCGCCGCAGGCAGTAGCGCTCGAACGCCGCGCCCAGCGCGAACACGAGCAAGGGTGCGATGAAGAGCGCCGGCCAGAAGCCGACGACGTTCGACAGCGTGTAGGCAAAGTAGGCGCCCAGCATGTAGAAGCTGGCATGCGCGAAGTTGAGCACGCCCATCATGCTGAAGATCAGCGTGAGGCCGGAGCTCAACATGAACAACAGCAAGCCGTAGCTCACGCCGTTGAGCAGCGAGATGACGAAGAATTCGACGTTCATCGGTCTTTCGTGTCAGGTGAAAAAAGAAAAAGGCCCGAGTGTTGAAGTCGGGCCTCGACCGCGTGGGTGTGTTCCCGGACTCAGGACGGACGCTTCATCTGGCAGGAGGTGGGCGTGCTCGCCACGTAGGCGTCGTAGAACTTCACGGGCGCCAGCGTGTAGCCGGTGTTCTCCGGGCTGTACGGGTACTTGGCGCTGGCCTTTTCCCACTTGGTGATGTACAGGCCCTGCTGCAGCTGGTGGTCGGTCTTGCGCAGCTCGACGTCGCCGTTGAAGCTCTTGAACTTCAGGCCTTCCATGGCGGCCGCCACCTTCACGGGGTCGGTCGACTTGGTCTTCACGAAGGCCTCGGTGAGCGCCTGGAACACGGTGTACACGTCGGTGGTGTAGAGGTCGTCGTTGAACTTCTTCTTGAAGTCCTCGGCGTACTTCTGCATGTCGCCGCCCATGTTGTAGTGGGCGTAGCCGACCTGGTACACCTTGCCGTCGGACGCCGAGCCCATGGCGGTCGGCGTGCCGGTGGTCACGGCGTAGTAGGTGTAGAACTTGACGTTCAGGCCCGAGTCGTTGGCCGCCTTGATCAGCAGCGCCAGGTCGGAGCCCCAGTTGCCGGTGATGACGGTGTCGGCGCCCGAGGCCTTGATCTTGGCGATGTAGGGCGCGAAGTCGCGCACCTGGGCCAGCGGATGCAGGTCGTCGCCGACGATCTGGATGTCGGGGCGCTTGTGCTTCAGGTCTTCCTTGGCGAACTTGGAGACCTGCTGGCCGTGCGCATAGTTCTGGCCGATGATGTAGACCTTCTTGATCTCCGGCTGGTCCTTCATGTAGGTGGTCAGCGCTTCCATCTTCATCGACGTGTCGGCGTCGAAGCGGTACTGCCAGTAGCTGCACTTGCTGTTGGTCAGGTCGGGGTCGACCGCCGCGTAGTTCAGGTACAGCGCTTCCTTGCCGGGGTTGCGCGCGTTGTTCTTCTCCAGCGCGTCGATGATGGCCAGCGCAGGGCCGGAGCCGTTGCCCTGCACGATGTAGCGCGCGCCCTGGTCGAGGGCCGAGCGCAGCGCGCTGGTGGTTTCCTGCGGGCTGAGCTTGTTGTCGATGCCGATGATCTCGAACTTCACGCCGGCCGCGTTCTTCTTGTTGAACTCTTCGGCGAAGAACTGGAAGGTCTTGAGCTGGTTCGTGCCGACCGCGGCCATGAGGCCGGAGAGCGGGTCGAGCCATGCGATCTTGACGGTTTCACCCTTCTGGGCGAGAGCACCGGTGGCGGTGGCCGCGATGACGGCCGCGGCAGCGATTTTCAGAGCGAAATTCAATCTATATCTCCTGGTCAAACCGAATCAGAACCGAATCAAAATCCTGCACGAGCGTACAAGCCTTTGGTGCCCCTCTCCTCAGGGAATGCCCGTAAGAAGGGGCCCCGAAGGCCCGTTTCTATCGCCCATGCGACACCGCTTTTTCACCGGCTTGCTACCCGCGGGTAGATCGCTGCTACCGGCGGGTAGGAAGCATGCGAAAAAGCGTGAACAAATACCGCCCGCAAGCCCTGGAAGTCCCCGGGCCTCAGGTGGTCAGGGACGCTTCATCTGGCACGACGTGGGCGTGCTCGCCACGTACGACTCGTAGTACTTCACGGGCACGTTCGTGTAGCCGGTGTTCTCGGCGTCGTAGGGGTACTTGGCGCTGGCCTTTTCCCAGCGGGAGATATAGAGGCCCTGCTGCAGCTGGTGGTCGGTCTTGCGCATCTCGACCTCGCCGTTGAAGCTCTTGATCTTCATGCCTTCCAGCGCCGCGGCCACCTTCACGGGGTCGGTCGACTTGGTCTTGGCGAAGGCCGCGTCCAGCAGCGCGAACACGTGGTAGATCGAGGCCTGCGTCAGGTCGTCGTTCATGCGCTTCTTGTAGCCGTTGAGCAGCTGCTGAATCTCGCCGCCCATGTTGTAGTGGGCGTAGGCCACGGTGTAGACCTTGCCGTCGGACGTGGCGCCCATGGCCGTGGGGGTGCCGGCGCCCGGCGCGTAGTAGGTCAGGAACTTGACGTTCAGGCCCGAGTCGTTGGCCGCCTTGATGAGCAGCGACAGGTCGGAGCCCCAGTTGCCGGTAATGACCGTGTCGGCGCCCGAGGCCTTGATCTTGGCGATGTACGGCGAGAAGTCGCGCACCTGCGCGAGCGGGTGCAGGTCTTCGCCCACGACCTGGATGTCGGGGCGCTTGGCCTTCAGGTCTTCCTTGGCGTACTTGGCCACCTGCACGCCGTGGGCGTAGTTCTGGCCAAGCAGGTAGACCTTCTTGATGTCGGGCTGGTCCTTCATCCAGGTGGTGAGCGCCTCCATCTTCATGGAGGTGTCGGCGTCCACCCGGAAGTGCCAGTAGCTGCACTTGCTGTTAGTCAGGTCGGGGTCGACCGCCGCATAGTTCATGAACAGCAACTCCTTGCCGGGGTTGCGCGAGTTGTTCTTCTCGATGGCGTCGATGATCGCCAGCGCCGGGCCCGAGCCGTTGCCCTGCATGATGTAACGCGCGCCCTGGTCCTGCGCGGAACGCAGCGCGGCGGTGGTCTCCTGCGGGCTGAGCTTGTTGTCGATGCCGATGATCTCGAACTTCACGCCCGACTGGTTCTTCTTGTTGAACTCTTCAGCAAGGAATTGCGTGGTCTTGAGCTGGTTGGTGCCGACCGCGGCCATGAGGCCCGAAAGCGGGTCGAGCCAGGCGACTTTGACGGTCTCGCCTTTTTGAGCGAATGCGGCGGCGGCGCTCACCAACATTACGCAGGCAGCTACTGACTTGATAGCAAATTGCATGAAGAGTCTCCAGTTTTTGAATGGCGGGATCGCAGCGTACAAGCGCCCTTTTTTTCACCGCACAGGGATTGCCCGGAAGGAAGGCCGCCGAGGCGGCTTTCCTATCGCGTGCGCGACAGTGCGGCAGGGCTTTGCCTGTGGGTTCAGGGGGTGGTGGTGGGAAGCTTGTAGTCCTTGAGCAGCTCGCGCAGCTTGGTCTTCAGGATCTTTCCGGTGGCGCCGATCGGAATGGCGTCGACGAACACCACGTCATCGGGGATCTGCCACTTGGCGGTCTTGCCTTCGTAGAACTTCAGCAGTTCTTCTCGGGTGACCTCGCCGCCGGGCTTCTTGGCCACGGCGATGATCGGGCGCTCGTCCCACTTGGGGTGGAACACGCCGATGCATGCGGCCATGGCCACGCCAGGGTGCGCGACGGCGATGTTCTCGATCTCGATGGAGCTGATCCACTCGCCGCCGGACTTGATCACGTCCTTGCTGCGGTCGGTGATCTGCAGGTAGCCCTCGGCGTCGATGGTGGCCACGTCGCCGGTGGGGAACCAGCCGCGGTTCTGCGCATCGGCAACGAGCGGGTTGCCGCCCTCGCCCTTGAAGTATTCCTTCACGATCCACGGGCCCTTGACCAGCAGGTCGCCGTAGGCCTTGCCGTCCCACGGCAGCTCGTTGCCCTCGCCGTCGACGATCTTCATGTCGACGCCGAAGATGGCGCGGCCCTGCTTCATGCGGATCTGCAGCTGCGCATCGGCCGGCAGCGACAGGTGCTTGTTCTTCAGCGTGCACAGCGTGCCCAGCGGGCTCATCTCGGTCATGCCCCAGGCATGCAGCACCTCGACGTTGTAGAGCGCCTGGAACGCCGTGATCATGGCCGGCGGGCAGGCCGAGCCGCCGATCACCGTGCGGTTGAGCTTGCTGAACTTCAGGCCGTTGGCCTGCATGTGGCCCAGCAGCATCTGCCACACGGTGGGCACGCCGGCCGCAAACGTCACGCCTTCGGCCTCGATCAGCTCGTACACCGACTTGCCGTCCAGCGCCGGGCCCGGGAACACCACCTTGCAGCCCACCAGCGCCGCCGAATACGGAATGCCCCACGCGTTGACGTGGAACATCGGCACCACCGGCAGCACCGAATCCTGTGCCGACAGGCGCATGACGTCGGGCAGCGCGGCGGCGTACGCGTGCAGCAGCGTGGAACGGTGGCTGTACAGCGCGGCCTTGGGGTTGCCCGTGGTGCCGCTCGTGTAGCACATGCTCGAGGCCGAGTTCTCGTCGAAGCTGGGCCAGTCGTAGTCGGTGGACTGCGAACCCATCCAGCTCTCGTAGCTCACCAGGTTGGGCACGCCGCTGTCGGCGGGCAGCTTGTCGGCGTCGCACAGCGCCACCCACTTGCGGATCGTGGGGCACTTGGCATGCACCGCCTGCACCAGCGGCAGGAAGCTCAGGTCGAAGCACAGGATCTGGTCTTCGGCGTGGTTGGCGATCCACGCGATCTGGTCGGGGTGCAGGCGCGGGTTGATGGTGTGCAGCACGCGGCCGCTGCCGCTCACGCCGTAGTACAGCTCCAGGTGGCGGTAGCCGTTCCAGGCCAGCGTGGCGATGCGGTCGCTGAACAGCAGTTGCTCGCCGTCCAGCGCATTGGCCACCTGCCTGGCGCGCGATGCGATGTCGCGCCACGTGCAGCGGTGGATATCGCCTTCGACACGGCGCGAGACGATCTCGCCGTCGCCGTTGTGGCGCTCGACGAACTCGATCAGCGATGAGATCAAAAGCGGTTGGTCTTGCATCAAACCCAGCATCTACGGACTCCTAAAAGAAATGACTTCATGAAAACTTGGCGATCAAAGGATTCACGCAAGCTTCGGCCACTTCCACAATGACACAAACCCGCACTGCACGATTGAACGAAGCGGCTCACTCCACGCCGTTTTTCAGCGTCGTGAGGGTGGCGTCGAACAACAGCTTCGACGGCCACGGCGCCCAGGTTGCACCAAGTTCGGGCGTATTCGGGTCGCCATTGCGCATGAACGCGCCCACGCTCGCCATGACCGCGGCCGACAGCGCCAGGCGCCCCTTCTCGTTGGCCTTGCCGCCGATGGTGTTCGACAGCACCGACGGACCGAAATTGCCGAACACGAACGGCAGGTCGAACGCATGCGCGGCGCCGTACACCTCGTTCCACGGGTACGCCTCCTGCGCCCAGTCGAGCCGGTAGCTCCACAGGTTGGACTGGCGCGTCTTCATGGTGTCGAGCAGGTTGTCGCGGTTGGCCTCGAACAGCAGCTTGGTGATGAGCCGGGTCTTGGCGTTGTAGCCCGTGACGGCCGTATCTACCGGCAGGTAGGACGTGTCGATGATGTCGGCCGAGGTCAGCGGCTGCGCGGCGGCGTCGGGGTCGAAGTTCATCATCAGCGTGAGGCGCTTGGCGTCGTCGATCTTCCAGCCGGGCGCGCCTCCGAACAGCGGCAGCAGCGAGGCGAAGAGCTTGCCCTCGTCGCGCGTGTTGCCGGCGATGGTGGGCACCTTGACGTACTTGTCGGCCGCAATGGCGTCGATCGGGTTGGCGGGGATCACCGTGCCGTCGGGAATGGGCGCGACCGAGCTCAGGTTGGCGGCCAGCACCGTCTTCAGCAGCGCCCCGCCCTCCTTCGAGCGCATGTAGTCGGAAATCTGCGCCGGCGTGCGCGTGCCGATGTAGGCGGCGGCCGCCGGCGCGTCGGGCACGGTGCCGTCGGCCACCAGCAGGCTCTTCAGGATGGCGTCGCCCTGCGCCAGCGACACCGAGGCCGGGCTGAGCGCGGGCTGGGCGCCGGGCTTGCCGACGAGGTTGCTCGCCAGCGAGATGCCGCCGCTCATTTCGATGGCCTTGTGGAACAGGCCCTTGGCCATCGGCGAAGTCATGATCGCCAGCAGGTTGGTGGCGCCGGCCGACTCGCCCGACAGCGTGACGTTGCCGGGGTCGCCGCCGAAGGTGGCCACGTTGTTCTGGATGTAGCGCAGCGCCGCCATGTTGTCGAGCAGCGCGAAGTTGCCCGAGTCGTCGCCGGCGGTGCCGCCGGGGCGCAGCTGCGGCACGTTCAGGAAGCCCAGCACGCCGAGCCGGTAGCTGGCGGTGATGACCACCGCGTTGGCGGCCTTGGCCAGCTTGGCTCCGTCGTACAGCGGGTCGGCCGTGTAACCCGAAATGTTGCTGCCGCCGTGGATGAACAGCAGCACCGGCAGGTTCTTGTCGGTGGTGGCCGGTCGCCAGACGTTCACGAACAGGCAGTCTTCGCTGCCCAGCGGCTGGCCCAGCGTGGAGACGATGGTGGCGTCATAGGTGTTGTTGGAACCCGGCCCGAAGACGCGGCCGATCTGCAGGCAGGCGGCGCCGAAGGTCTTGGCCGGGCGGATGTCGCTCCAGGCGTCGGGCTCCACCGGCGCGCGCCAGCGCAGGCTGCCGGCCGGCGCCTTGGCGAAAGGAACGCCCTTCCAGAAATAGGTGCCCGAGCCCGCGCTGTCGTCCACGCCTTCGATCTTGCCGGCCGTGGTCTGGCGCACCATGGGGCCGTCGGCCACGGGTTGCGGGGGAGGCACGGGCGCCGGTGCGGGCGCACCCGGCACGAACGCAAAGCCGGACCCTCCGGACGATCCGCCGCCGCAGGCCGCGAGCGCGGCAAGGGCCGCCGCGGCTGTCGCGATTGCAATGGCCCTGGCCACCGCGGTCTTTCTCGCCGCGCCCTGGTCTTGTGTTGTCTCGATCTTCTTCATGTTTTGTCTCCACACCGGGTTAATCGGAATTCCTGGCTCGGTGCGCGGCGCCCATACTGGCGAGCGCCGCGCACCGAAAAATTCTAGAAACCGGCGCTGTTTTCACCGCTATCGCAAGCGAGCCAATTCAATGACTTCAGAAGCCTCCATGCCACGTCATCCGCGCCGGCTGCAGCGCCGTTCGGGTTGCGTGTCGCAGCCGGAGCTGCACACCAGCTCGGCCGCGTGGCTGGAGGGTGTGCTGTCGATGTTCGAGGCCGAGGGGCTGGACGTGCCTTCGCTGCTGCGCGACGCGGGCTTCGACCCCGACTCGCTGCACCGGCAGAACGCGCGCATCCCGGTCGACGAGATCACGGTGATGTGGCAACTGGCCGTGGCGCGCGCCGGGCGGCCCACGCTGGGCCTGCACCGCGACTTCGCCTCCACCTACAGCAAGCTGGGCACGGTGGGCCACGCCATGGCGTGCAGCCCCGACCTGGGCGCGGCGCTCGCGCGGCTGGCGCGCTACATGGCGGTGATCTCGGACGCGACCGCGTTCTCGCTCGCGCACGACGCGCGCGGCTGCTGGCTCGTGATGGAACACACCGGCGGCGCCCTGCCCATTCCGCGCCAGCGCGTGGAATACGCGCTGCTCACCACGCTCGTGCAATGCCAATGGCTCACGCGGCGCGAGCTGCATCCGCTGGCCATGGAGTTCGTCTACGCCGCGCCGGCCGACGACCACCTGCACCGCGAAGCCTTCGGCTGCGACGTGCGTTTCAACGCAACGGCCAACCGCATGCTGATCTCGGCCGCCGACCTGGCGATGCCGCTGCCCACCCACCACCCCGTGCTGGGCGAGATGCAGGAGCACCTGCTCGACGACCAGCTGGACCTGCTGGGCCAGACCACCACCAGCACGCTGGTGTGCGCCGAGATTGCGCGGCGCCTGCAGCACGGCGAGCCGCGCCGGCAGGACGTGGCCTCGGGCCTCGGGCTGGCCGAGCGCACCTTGCAGCGGCGGCTGCAGGAAGAGTCGGTGTCTTTCCAGGCGCTGCTCGACCGCACCCGGCGCGAACTGGCGCAGCAGTACCTGGCGCAAGACCGCCACACGCTGACCGATGTGGCGGACATGCTGGGCTTCGTGGACAGCAGCAACTTCTTTCGCGCCTGCAAGCGCTGGTTCGGCGTGCCGCCGGCGCAGTACCGGGCGCGCATCTGGGACGGGCCGGCCCGCCTGGCCGCCTGACCGCCCTCTCCCCTCGTCCCCTCGTCCCCTCCCCCCTTCCAGCCCGCTCCCCGGGCCCGATGGCCCGCCAGGCAAGGGGTTACGCGCTCTGCCGGACAATCCGCCCATGAGCCTGCTTGCTGAAGACACCGAGGTCGCGGACCTGGGATTGCGCTGGAAAACCGGATTCGCGAACCTGGGACCGGCGTTTTTCACCGAATTGCGCCCGACGCCCCTGCCCGACCCGTACTGGGTGGGCCGCAGCGACGCCGTTGCGCGCGAACTGGGCCTGCCGCCCGGCTGGCATGAATCAACAAACACGCTGGCCGCCCTGACCGGCAGCATGCCCATCGCGGGCACGCAACCCTTTGCCACCGTCTACAGCGGCCACCAGTTCGGCGTGTGGGCCGGCCAGCTCGGCGACGGGCGCGCCATCATGATCGGCGAGGCCGACATCGCAAGCGAAACCGGGAGCGAGGGCGGCCTCGAAGTGCAGTTCAAAGGCGCGGGCCGCACGCCCTACTCGCGTGGCGGCGACGGCCGCGCGGTGCTGCGCTCGAGCATCCGCGAATTCCTCTGCAGCGAAGCCATGCACGGCCTCGGCATTCCGACCACGCGCGCGCTGTGCGTGACCGGCTCCGACGCCCGCGTGCGGCGCGAAGAACTGGAAAGCGCGGCGGTCGTCACCCGCGTGGCGCCGAGCTTCATCCGCTTCGGGCACTTCGAGCATTTCGCGGCCAACCAGCGCGAAGACGAGTTGCGCTCGCTGGCCGACTACGTCATCGACCGCTACTACCCCGCCTGCCGCACCACCGAGCGCTTCAACGGCAACGCCTACGCCGCGTTCCTGGAAGCCGTGAGCGAGCGCACCGCCGCCCTGCTCGCGCAATGGCAGGCCGTGGGTTTCTGCCACGGGGTGATGAACACCGACAACATGAGCATCCTCGGGCTCACCATCGACTACGGGCCGTTCCAGTTCCTCGACGGCTTCGATCCGCGCCACATCTGCAACCACAGCGACACCAGCGGTCGCTACGCCTTCAACCAGCAGCCCAACGTGGCGTACTGGAACCTGTTCTGCCTGGCGCAGGCGCTGCTGCCGCTGATCGGCGACCAGGAAGTGGCCGTGGCCGCGCTGGAGTCGTACAAGACCGTGTTCCCCCACGCGTTCGAAGGCCGCATGCGCGCCAAGCTCGGCCTGGCGGATGCAGCCGAGGGCGACCGCGCGCTGATCGAAGGCGTGCTCAAGCTGCTGGCCGCGGGCAAGGTCGACTACACGATCTTCTGGCGCCGGCTCTCGCACCACATGGCCGACGGCAACGCCGAGCCGGTGCGCGACCTGTTTCCGGACCGCGAGGGCTTCGACGCCTGGCTGCTATTGTTTTCAGAGCGGCATGCGGCCGCTGGACGTGCGCAAGCGGCCGATTTGATGCTCAAATCGAACCCCAAGTTCGTGCTGCGGAACCACCTGGGCCAGCAAGCCATCGAAGCAAGTCAGCTAAAAGACCACGCGGGTGTGGCAACCTTGCTGGCCCTGCTCGAAGCCCCCTTCGACGAACACCCCGGTTGCGACGCCTACGCCGGCTTTCCGCCTGACTGGGCCTCCACGATCGAAATCAGCTGCTCATCATGACCGTACAGAAAACCGACGCCGAATGGAAAGCGCTGCTCGCTGAAAAAGGCGCCGAGCCGGCCGCCTTCGAAGTCACGCGCCACGCCGCCACCGAGCGCGCCTTCACCGGCAAATACGAAGCGCACTGGGACGACGGCACTTACCACTGCGTGTGCTGCGGCGCCAAGCTGTTCGACGCCTCGACCAAGTTCGACGCCGGCTGCGGCTGGCCCAGCTTCTCGCAGGAGGCCGTGCCGGGCGCCATCAGGAACATCGTCGACCGTTCGCACGGCATGGTGCGCACCGAGAACGTGTGCGCCGGTTGCGGCGCCCACCTGGGCCACGTGTTCCCCGACGGCCCGACCAAAACCGGCCTGCGCTATTGCATGAATTCCGCGTCGCTCGACTTCCAGAAAAAATGAAACTGATCCTCGACTTCTTCCCGATCCTGCTGTTCTTCGGCGCCTACAAGCTCGGCGACATCTACACCGCCACCGGCGTGCTGATGGCCGCCACCGTGGTGCAGATGGCGATCATCTACGCCATGGAGCGCAAGCTGCAGGCCATGCAGAAGGCCACGCTGGTGCTCATCCTGCTGTTCGGCACGCTCACGCTGGTGCTGCACGACGACCGCTTCATCAAGTGGAAACCGACGGTGCTGTACGGCGCCATGGCCGTCGCGCTGGCGGTGGCGCTCTGGGCGCTGAAGAAGAACTTCCTGAAGATGCTGCTGGGCTCCCAGCTGGAGCTGCCCGACCGCATCTGGGCCCGCCTGAACGTGGCGTGGATCGGCTACTGCGTGTTCATGGCGGTCATCAACGGCTACGTGGCGGCGTACTTCACGACCGAGGCCTGGGTCAACTTCAAGCTCTGGGGCTATGCGTTCCCCATCGTCTTCCTGGTGGCGCAAGGCCTGTACATCGCGCCGCACCTGAAGAACGACGACGCGCCCACGGCATGACGGACAGCAGCATGAGCACCGCCACGGTCACCGCCACCGTACTGCCCACCGTCGCCGCGCTGGAGGCCGCGCTGCGCGAAGCGCTGGCCCCGACGCAGCTCGAGGTGATCGACGAAAGCGCCGCGCACGCCGGCCATTCCGGCGCCAACGCGCAGGGCTACGGCACCCATTTCCGCGTACGCATCGCGTCCCCTCTGTTCGACGGGAAGCCCCGCGTGGCGCGGCATCGGCTTGTGTATGATGCCCTCCAGGTTTTTATCGCACAGGGTCTGCACGCCATCGCCATCGAGGTGCTCTGAGTCGTCCAACGCACACTTGCACCGCTGTCGACGCGGTCGCAGCGCTCCCCTTTTCCTCCCCATCCCTGCTTTCTTTCCCGCGCCTTTTCCTACAAGCGCATTTCCTTCCCAGCTCGATATTCATTCCATGAAAAAACAAATCTTGCAGGCCGTCGCGGCCGCAGTGCTGCTCGGTGCCACTTCCACGGCGGCGCTGGCGCAGAACGCAGCCATCGTGAACGGCAAGCCGGTGCCCAAGGCGCGCATGGAGGTCCTGGCCCAGCAACTGGCAGCCGCGGGCCGTCCGGTGACGCCTGAAATGCAAAGCCAGCTGCGCGAGGAAATCGTGGCGCGCGAAGTGTTCATGCAGGAAGCGCAGAAGCAGGGCCTGGACACCAGCGAGGACTACAAGAACCAGCTCGAACTCGCCCGCCAGGCCATCCTGATCCGCGCGCTGTTCGAGAACTACCGCAAGACCAACCCGGTGTCGGACGCCGACGTGAAGGCCGAGTACGACAAGTTCGTGGCGGCCAACGGCGGCAAGGAATACAAGGCCCGCCACATCCTGGTGGAGACCGAAGACCAGGCCAAGAAGATCATGGCCGACCTGAAGAAGGGCGCCAAGTTCGAAGACATCGCCAAGAAGCAGAGCAAGGACCCGGGTTCGGGCGCCAACGGTGGCGACCTCGACTGGGCCAACCCCGCGAGCTTCGTGCCCGAGTTCTCGGAAGCGATGATCAAGCTCAAGAAGGGCGAGACCACCCCTGCCCCGATCAAGACCCAGTTCGGCTATCACATCATCCGCGTGGACGACATCCGCCAGGCCCAACTGCCGAAGATGGAAGAAGTGAAGCCGCAGATCACGCAGCAGCTGCAGCAGCAGCGCCTGCAGAAGTTCCAGGAAGAACTGCGCGCGAAGGCCAAGGTCGAGTAAGCCGATCCAGGCCAAAGAAAAGCGACCTTCGGGTCGCTTTTTTCATGGCCGTCCTGTTGCTTGCTTCAGATGGCCCAGGTTGCGAAGTTGTCACCCGGCCCGTCGAGTGCACTGAACGCCCGCCATGCCTTGCCGGCATCGGCGCCCTGCACTGCCTGGCCCAGCGCATCTAGCGTGCGGTAGATCTGCGTCGACGCGCCGAAGTGCGCGGCGTTGAGCGCTTCGAGCTGCGGCAGCAGCACCTGCAGGATCTCGCTGCGTGCGGACGAAGCCGTTGCCTCGTCCGTTGCCTGGTCTTCGCGCCACGCCAGCAGCAACTTGCGGATCAGGTCCTCGATGCGCGCCGCTTCCAGCACGTGCCGGCTTCGCGGGTGATCGAGGTCGAGCATCGCCCGATCAGCCGACCCACTTGCGTGCGTTGCGCCAGACCTGCATCCAGGGGCTGAGCTCCGAGCGGTCGCCCGAGGTCCAGCTCATCTGGATATTGCGGAACACGCGCTCCGGGTGCGGCATGACGGCGGTGAAGCGGCCGTCCGGCGTGGTCACCGAGGTCAGGCCGCCCGCGCTGCCGTTCGGGTTGAACGGGTACTGCTCGGTCGGCTGGCCGTGGTTGTCCACGAAGCGCATGGCCGCGATTGCCTTGCCTGCGTCGCCGCGGTGCTTGAAGTTCGCGTAGCCCTCGCCGTGCGCCACCGCGATCGGCAGCCGGCTGCCGGCCATGCCCGCGAAGAAGAGGCTCGGCGACTCGAGCACCTCGACCATCGACAGGCGCGCCTCGAAGCGCTCGCTCTGGTTGGTGGTGAAGCGCGGCCAGGCTTCGGCGCCCGGAATGATGTCGGCCAGCTCGGCGAACATCTGGCAGCCGTTGCACACGCCCAGGCCGAAGGTGTCGGCGCGGCCGAAGAAGGTCTTGAACTGCTCGGCCAGCTTCGGGTTGAAGGTGATGCTGCGCGCCCAGCCGATGCCGGCACCCAGCGTGTCGCCGTAGCTGAAGCCGCCGCAGGCGACCACGCCCTTGAAGTCGGCGAGGTCCGCGCGGCCGGTCTGCAGGTCGGTCATGTGGACGTCGAAGGCTTCGAAGCCGGCTTCGGTGAAGGCGTAGGCCATCTCGACGTGCGAGTTGACGCCCTGCTCACGCAGGATCGCGACCTTGGGACGCGACTGCAGGAAGGCGGGCGCCAGGGCCACGGACTGCTGTGCGTTCGGCAGGAACACGTGCATGCCGGGGTCGGTCGGCACGCCGGCGGCGGCGTGCTCGGCATCGGCGCAGGCGGGGTTGTCGCGCTCGCGGGCGATCTTCCAGCTCACCGAGTCCCACACCTGGTGCAGGTCGTGCAGGCTGGCGCTGAACACCGACTTGGCGTCGCGCCAGACTTCGAGCTTGCCCTTGCCCGCGTCCATGGTCGAGCTGGCGGGGCGCGTCTTGCCGACGAAGTGGCTGTGCGCGCTCAGGCCGTGCGCGCGCAGCACCTGCATGACGTCGTTGCGCTCGGCCGTGCGCACCTGCAGCACCATGCCCAGCTCTTCATTGAACAGCGCCTTGAGCGTGAGCTCTTCGCGCCGCGCGCTGACCTGCTGCGCCCAGTTCTTGGCGTCGCCGGTTTCCATGCGGCTGTCGGAGATGCCGTCGCCTTCGGTGACCAGCATGTCGACGTTCAATGCCACGCCGACGTGGCCGGCAAAGGCCATCTCGCACGCGGTGGCGAACAGGCCTCCGTCGCTGCGGTCGTGCATGGCCAGGATCTTGCCGTCGGCGCGCAGCGCGTTCACGGCATCGACCAGCGCCACCAGCTGCGCCGGATCGTCGAGGTCGGGCACGGTGTCGCCGCTCTGCTCGAGCGTCTGCGACAGGATGCTGCCGGCCATGCGGTGCTTGCCCCGGCCCAGGTCGACGAGCACCAGCGTGGTGTCGGCCTCTTCGGCGTCCAGCTGCGGCGTGAGCGTGCCGCGCACGTCGGCCAGCGACGCGAAGGCGGTGACGATCAGGCTCACGGGCGAGGTGACTTTCTTGGCCTCGCCGTTGTCCTTCCACTGCGTGCGCATCGACAACGAATCCTTGCCGACCGGAATCGACACGCCCAGCGCCGGGCACAGCTCCAGGCCGACGGCCTTCACGGTTTCGTACAGCGCGGCGTCTTCGCCGGGCTCGCCGCAGGCGGCCATCCAGTTGGCCGACAGCTTCACGCGCGACAGCTCGATGGGTGCGGCCAGCAGGTTGGTGATGGCCTCGGCCACGGCCATGCGGCCGGAGGCCGGCGCGTCGAGCACGGCCAGCGGCGTGCGCTCGCCCATGCTCATGGCTTCACCGGCAAAGCCCTTGTAGTCGGCCAGCGTCACGGCGCAGTCGGCCACGGGCACCTGCCACGGGCCGACCATCTGGTCGCGGTGGCTCATGCCGCCCACGGTGCGGTCGCCGATGGTGATGAGGAAACGCTTGGACGCCACGGTCGGGTGCGCGAGCACCTCGATGGCGGCCTTCTGCAGGTCGACGCCGGTCAGGTCGAGCGGCTTGAAGGTGCGCGTGACGGCTTTCACGTCGCGGTGCATCTTGGGCGGCTTGCCGAGCAGCACGTCCATGGGCATGTCGACGGGTTGCACGTTGGCGCCCTCGTCGGCCACCAGCAGCTGGCGCTCGTCGGTCGCCACGCCGACCACCGAGAACGGGCAGCGCTCGCGCTCGCAGAAGGCCTTGAACTGCTCGAGCGACGCCGGCGCGATGGCCAGCACGTAGCGCTCCTGGCTTTCGTTGCACCAGATTTCCTTGGGCGCCATGCCCGACTCTTCCAGCGGCACGGCGCGCAGGTCGAAGCGCGCGCCGCGGCCGGCGTCGTTGGTCAGCTCGGGGAAGGCGTTGCTCAGGCCACCGGCGCCCACGTCGTGGATCGCCAGGATCGGGTTGGCCGCGCCCTGCTGCCAGCAGTGGTTGATGACCTCCTGCGCACGGCGCTCGATTTCGGGGTTGCCGCGCTGCACCGAGTCGAAGTCGAGCTCGGCCGCGTTGGCGCCGGTGGCCATCGAACTGGCGGCGCTGCCGCCCATGCCGATGCGCATGCCGGGGCCGCCGAGCTGGATCAGCAGCGAACCGGCCGGAAACAGGATCTTCTTGGTCTGGGTGGCGTCGATGCTGCCGAGGCCGCCCGCGATCATGATGGGCTTGTGGTAGCCGCGCTGCACGGTGTCGAGGTCGCTCGCCACCGTCTGCTCGTATTCGCGGAAGTAGCCCAGCAGGTTGGGACGGCCGAACTCGTTGTTGAACGCGGCGCCGCCCAGCGGGCCCTCGGTCATGATCTGCAGCGGGCTGGCGATGTGCTCGGGTTTGCCGTAGTGGCCGCCGTCCTTGGCGGTATCGGGCCACAGCTTCGACACGGTGAAACCGGTCAGGCCGGCCTTGGGCTTGGAGCCGCGGCCGGTGGCGCCTTCGTCGCGGATCTCGCCGCCCGCGCCGGTCGAGGCGCCCGGGAACGGGGAGATGGCAGTCGGGTGGTTGTGCGTCTCGACCTTCATCAGCACGTGGGTCAGCGCGCTATCTTTTTGATAGCTTTGCGAGCCGTTGGCGGGAATGAAGCGCTCGATGGTCGCGCCTTCCATCACCGAGGCGTTGTCGGCATAGGCGATGACCGTGTGCTGCGGGTTCTGCTTCTCGGTGTGGCGGATCATCGAGAACAGGCTTTGCGGCTGCGCCTTGCCGTCGATGGTGAAGGCCGCGTTGAAGATCTTGTGGCGGCAGTGCTCGCTGTTGGCCTGCGCGAACATCATGAGTTCGACGTCGCTGGGGTTGCGGCCCAGGCGGGTGAAGGCGTCCACCAGGTAGTCGATCTCGTCCTCGGCCAGCGCCAGGCCGAAGCCGGTGTTGGCCGCCACCAGCGCCGTGCGGCCGCCGGCGAGCACGTCGACCTGCGCCATCGGCTGGGCCGGCAGTTCGCTGAACAGGCTGGCCGCCTGCTCGACGGTGGCCAGCACCGATTCGGTCATGCGGTCGTGCAGCGGGCCGGACGCGGCGGCCAGCGCGTCGCCTTCGAGCACGGGGGCCTTGCCGATCAACGGAGCCTTGAGCTTCAGGTGGTATTGGGTGACGCGCTCGACCCGGCGCAGCGCCAGGCCGCAGTTGTGGGCGATGTCGGTGGCCTTGGAGGCCCACGGCGACACGGTGCCCAGGCGGGGCGTGACCACCACCGAGGTGGTGGCCTTGGCGGGCGCCTCGAAGGGCTCGCCGTAGGTCAGCAGCGCGGCGAAGCGCTCACGGTCGGCGGTGCCGAGGGTTGCGTCGGTCACCACCAGGTGCACGAAACGGGCCGAAATGCCCTCGATGCGCGGCTCGACGGCCTGCAGCTTCGGCAGCAGCTGGCGTGCGCGGAAGTCGCTGAGCGCGCTGCCGCCCTCGAACATGGTTACGACAGGAAGGGCTTGAGGTGCGGGCTGCGTCACGGTCGATGGGGCCTCGGGGGCCGCGTTGGAAATCAAGGAATCGAGGCGGATGGCCGCTGACTGGGGTCATCCGCGTTAACCCGGAATTTTAGGCTAACGCCGGGCCTTCCCAAGTCGGCCGTCCCGCTTGGGGGACCGCGGGAACAGGAAGTGCCCCGCGTCGGGGGCAGGTTCATCTGCCGGATGGGATAATTCCGGGATGAGCATTAACTACAAAGACGCTGCGGGCATCGAAGCCATGCGGGTCGCCTGCCGCCTTGCTTCCGAGGTGCTGGATTACCTCACGCCCCTGATCAAGCCCGGCATCACGACCAACGACGTGGACCGGCTCGCCGCCGAATACATGGTCAAGCAGGGCACCACCTCGGCCACGGTGGGCTACATGGGCGCCAGCAGCGTGCCCTTCCCCAAATCGCTCTGTACCTCGGTGAACCACGTGGTCTGCCACGGGATTCCCAATGACAAGCCCCTGAAGAAGGGCGACATCATGAACGTCGACGTGACCGTCATCAAGGACGGCTGGTTCGGCGACAACAGCCGCATGTACGTGATCGGCGACGCCTCCATCGCCGCCAAGCGCCTGTGCAGCATCACCTTCGAAGCCATGTGGCACGGCATCCTGCAGGTGCGCCCCGGCGCGCACCTGGGCGACGTGGGCCACGCGATCCAGAAGTTCGCCGAAGGCCAGGGCTTCACGATCGTGCGCGAGTTCTGCGGCCACGGCGTGGGCCAGCGCTTCCATGAAGAACCCCAGGTGCTGCACTACGGCCGCCCGGGCACGCTGGAAGAACTCAAGCCCGGCATGATCTTCACCATCGAGCCGATGATCAACGCCGGCAAGCGCGACGTGAAGGAAGACTTCAAGGGCGGCCAGTACGACGGCTGGACCATCGTCACGCGCGACCATTCGCTGTCGGCCCAGTGGGAGCACACGGTGCTGGTCACCGAGACCGGCTACGAAGTGCTGACGCTGTCCGAAGGCAGCCCGCCGCTGCCCTCCTTCGTCACTTCGACCAAGACCTGACGCGCGCGCGGCCCCGGACGTGATCGAAGCAGCCAAGATCGACGTGGCGACGCTGCGCGAAGCCTATCGGGCGAAAAAGCTCGCCCTGTTCGACACCCTGCGCTTCGCGCGCGCCCCCACCCGCAGCGTGCACACCGTGCTGCGGCAGCTGGCGGCGCTGGCCGACGAAACGCTCATCGCCCTGTGGCGCGAGGCCGGCTTCGGCGACTCGCTCACGCTGGCCGCGGTGGGCGGCTTCGGGCGCGGGGAGCTGTTTCCGTATTCCGACGTCGACGTGCTCGTGCTGCTGCCGCCGGAGGGCGACGAAGGCTACGAGGGCCAGGGCGGCGCCGTCGACCCCGCCCGCATCGAGGCCTTCATCGGCCAGTGCTGGGACGCCGGCCTGGAAATCGGCTCCAGCGTGCGCACGCTCGAAGAGTGCCTGGCCGAGGCCGAAAAAGACATCACCGTCCAGACCTCGCTGCTCGAGGCGCGCCTGATCACCGGCAACAAGAAGCTCTTCACGGCGTTTCGCCGCCGCTTCACGCGCGCCATCGACCCGCAGGCCTTCTTCGTGGCCAAGTCGCAGGAAATGCGGCACCGCCACCAGAAGTTCGACAACACGCCCTACGCGCTGGAGCCCAACTGCAAGGAATCGCCGGGCGGCCTGCGCGACCTGCAGACCATCCTCTGGATGACCAAGGCCGCCGGCTACGGCAGCCGCTGGGACGACCTGGCCAAGAACGGCCTGGCCACCTCCTTCGAGGCGCAGCAGATCAAGCGCAACGAGGCCCTGCTCTCGCTCATTCGCGCCCGGCTGCACGTGATCGCCAACCGCCGCGAAGACCGCCTGGTGTTCGACCTGCAGACCGCGGTTGCGGCCAGCTTCGGCTATGAAAGCGAGTCGCAGCGCAAGTCCAGCGAGGCGCTGATGCGCCGCTACTACTGGGCCGCCAAGGCGGTGTCGCAGCTCAACCAGATCCTGCTGCTCAACATTTCCGAGCGCCTGCAGCCCAGCATGGAGCAGCACACGCCGATCAACGAGCGCTTCTACGAGCGCGCCGGCCTGATCGAGATCGCCAGCGACGACCTGTACGAGCGCGAGCCGCACGCGGTGCTCGAGACCTTCCTGCTGTACCAGAAGACCATCGGCGTGCAGGGCCTGTCGGCGCGCACGCTGCGCGCGCTGTACAACGCGCGCCACGTCATGGACAGCAAGTTCCGTAACGACCCGGTCAACCACGAGACCTTCATGCGGATCATGCTGCAGCCCTACGGCATCACGCATGCGTTCCGGCTGATGAACCAGACCTCGGTGCTGGGGCGCTACCTGCGGGTGTTCCGCAGCATCGTCGGGCAGATGCAGCACGACCTGTTCCACGTCTACACGGTCGACCAGCACATCCTGATGGTGCTGCGCAACGTGCGGCGCTTCTTCATTGCCGAGCACGCCCACGAGTACCCGTTCTGCTCGCAGCTGGCCGCCGGCTGGGACAAGCCCTGGATCCTGTACGTGGCCGCCCTCTTCCACGACATTGCCAAGGGCCGCGGCGGCGACCATTCCACGCTGGGCGCGCGCGACGTGCAGCGCTTCTGCAAGCAGCACGGCATTGCCCGCGAGGACGCCAAGCTGATCGAATTCCTGGTGGCCGAGCACCTGGTGATGAGCCAGGTCGCGCAAAAGCAGGACCTGAGCGACCCCGAGGTGATCGGCGCCTTCGCCAGGCGCGTGGGCAACGAGCGCTACCTGACCGCGCTGTACCTGCTGACCATCGCCGACATCCGGGGCACCTCGCCGCGCGTATGGAACGCATGGAAAGGCAAGCTGCTCGAGGACCTGTACCGCTACACGCTGCGCGCGCTGGGCGGCCGCATGCCCGACCCGGACGCCGAAGTCGAGGCGCGCAAGCGCGAGGCGCTGGTGCAGCTCGCCCTGCACGCCCAGCGCTTCGAGGCGCACAAGGCCCTGTGGGACACGCTCGACGTGGGCTACTTCATGCGCCACGACGCCACCGAGATCGCCTGGCACGCCAAGCAGCTCTCGCGCTTCGTGCCACCCAGGAACGTGCCGTTCGACCCGAAGGCGCCCCCGGTGGTGCGCGCGCACCTGTCGCCGGTGGGCGAAGGCCTGCAAGTGGTGGTGTACACGCCCGACCAGCCCGACCTGTTCGCGCGCATCTGCGGCTATTTCGACCAGTCGTCCTTCAGCATCCTGGACGCCAAGGTGCACACCACGAGCAACGGCTACGCGCTGGACACCTTCCAGGTGGTGACCACCTTCCTGCCCGACCACTACCGCGACCTGATCAGCATGGTCGAGTCGGGGCTGACGCACACCCTCACCGAAGCCGGCGCCCTGCCCGCGCCCAGCATGGGCCGGGTGTCGCGCCGGGTGCGCAGCTTTCCGATCAAGCCGCGCATCAGCCTGCTGCCCGACGACAAGGCGCAGCGCTGGCTGCTCAACATCTCGGCCAGCGACCGGGCTGGCCTGCTGTACTCGGTGGCCCGGGTGCTGGCGCGCCACCACCTGAACCTGCAGCTTGCCAAGGTCACCACCCTGGGCGAGCGGGTGGAAGACACCTTCCTCATCAGCGGCCCCGAGCTCCAGGGCCAGAAGACGCAGCTCGCGATCGAGACCGAACTGATGGAAGCCCTCGCGTCCTGACCGCCCGGTCAACCCACGGATTCCCGAGCGGCGCCACAGGTCATGCGACACGTGGCGAAAGGAAAGCCGGTGCGCGCGGCCCTTCGCCGTCAAAATGGCGGTCATGGAATCTTTGATCGAACAACTTTCAGACTCGGTGTCTTCGGCCAAGACACTGGAAGACCTGGCGCGCCCGATGCTTGAAATGCTCGAGGCCGTGACCGGGCTGGAGTCGACCTATCTCACCACCATCGACCTCGACAAGGGCCAGCAGCACATTCTTTTCTCCCGCAACGTGCGCAAGCTGGTCATTCCCGAAGGCCTGTCGGTGCCCTGGGCCGACACCCTGTGCAAGCGCGCCATGGAAGAAGGCCGCACCTACACCGACGACGTGGCCAACTGCTGGGGCGACTCGGACGCGGCCCGCCAGCTCGGCATCCAGACCTATGTGAGCACGCCGGTGAAGACGGAGCGCAGCGGCCTGTTCGGCACCCTGTGCGCCGCCAGCGCCACCCGGCTGCCGCTGCCGCCCCACGCGGAGCCGGTGCTCCAGCTGTTCGCGCGGCTGATCGGCCAGCAGGTCGAGCGCGAGCTGCTGTTCGCGAAGCTGGAAAAAGCCAACACCGAACTGGCGCTTGTGGCCTCCACCGACGCCCTCACCGGCCTGCCGAACCGCCGCACGCTGATCGAAGCGCTGCGCCGGATGCTCGCCCAGGGCGAGCGCGACAACCGCAGCGTGCTGGTCGGCTTCATCGACATGGACGGCTTCAAGAAGATCAACGACACCCACGGCCACGACATCGGCGACGAGTTTCTCTCGGCCATGGCCGGGCGGCTGTCGGCCTCGCTGCGCTCCAGCGACCTGCTGGCGCGCTTCGGCGGCGACGAGTTCGTGGTGATCGGCACGGGCCCGGCGTTCGACGAATCGCCGCGCACCGCCGCGCGCGCCCTGGCCGACCGCCTGGGCGAAAGCACCATCGGCGAGCTGCGGCTGAACCAGACCATGCTCGACTACGGCGGCGCCAGCGTGGGCGTGGTCGCGGTCGATGCGCGCACCACTTCCGCGGAAGACGCACTGCGGCTGGCGGACGACGCCATGTACGTCGTCAAGCGCAGCCGCCGGGCGGTCGCCAACGACAGGGAAGCCTCGTCCGCCTGAATGAACAACCGGCTGGCACGCCTCGAAAACGCCCTGGGCTCGCTCAAGGCGCGCATCACGATGGGTGGGATCATGGCGCTGGTGCTCGGCATCGGCGTGATCACCACCATCCTGGTCGGGCGCACCGAGCATGACCTGTTGCAGGGCCAGCGCCAGCGCGAGATGAGCGAGGCGGTGCGCACCGCCGGCCTGCTGGGCCACAACGTGGTCCAGCTGCAGCGGGTGCTCCAGTCGGTGGCCGAGGTGCTCGACGAACAGACGCTGGGCGACCCGGTGCGGCTCAAGGAATTCATGCGCACCCGGCAGGTGGTGCGGAATTTCTTCGCCAATGTGTACGTGGCCACGCCCGACGGCGACGTGCAGGTGATGGCCGACGAGAACGGCATCCACCTCCCCTCGCTGAACATCGGCGAGCGCGGCTACTTCGGCCGCTCGATCGCCGACATCCGCCCCATGGTCAGCGAACCGCTGCGCGGCTCGCTGACCGGCGAGCCGATCATCGCCTTCGTGCAGCCGGTGCACGACGCCAAGGGTGTCCACGCGGTGGTCGGCGGCACGCTGCGGCTGTCCAGCCGCGACCTGCTCGACGGCCTGGCCGACGCGCAGGAGTTCGACGCGGGCGCGCTCATCGTCGTCACCGACGCGCAAGGCCGGGTGCTCGCGCACCCCGACCGCAAGCGGCTGATGCAGTCGATCGCCGACGAACCGCGGCTGGCGCAGGCCTTCAAGTCATGGCAGGCGGCCGGCAGCCCGATCGAGCCGCTGGGGCTGTCGCTGGCGCAGCCGCGCGAAATCACCAGCGTGGCCGGCGTGCCCGGGCCCGACTGGCTGGTGTGGCGCGCGCGCTCCGAGACCGAGATCCTGGCCCCCGTGAAAGCCGCCCGCGAACAGGCGATGGCCTGGGCCGCGAGCCTGGTCGCGCTGGTGTCCGCCGGCATGTTCCTCACGCTGTGGTGGCTGCTGCAGCCGCTGATGCTGCTGGAGCGCCGCGCGCAGCACATGTTCGACGGCGTGATGCGCCCGGAAGACGGCTGGCCCAAGGCCGACGGCGAGATCGGTCACCTCGGCAAGGTGCTGCGCGACGTGGGCGTGCAGCGCGCCGAGTTGGAGCGCCTGAACAGCGAAATGATCAGCAAGCTGCATTCGGTGATGCGCGCCGCGCCGATCGGCATCGCCTTCATCCGCAACCGCCGCTTCGAGCTGGTGAGCGACGAGCTGTGCCGCCTGCTCTCCTATGAAGACAAGGACCTGCTGGGCCAGCAGCTCGACCTGATCGTGGTGCCGCCCGACGACGACCAGCCGGCGCTGGCCGCGCTCGAGAAGGAAGCCTTCGCGCGCAGCAATTCCTACGTGGGCGAAGTCCGCATGCAGCGCGGCGACGGCACCCGCTTCTGGGCCCGGCTGCGCAGCCGGCCGGTGGACCCGGAGCACACCGAGCTGGGCTCGATCTGGACGGTGCTCAACATCGAGGAGCAGCGCAACGCGCGCAAGGCGCTCGAATGGTCGGCCGCCCACGACGGCCTGACCGGGTTGGCCAACCGCCTGCGCTTCGACCAGCAGGCGCAGCGGCTGATCGACGCCCGGCCGCTGTCGCTGCCCACGGCCATGGTGTTCATCGACCTCGATCACTTCAAGGAAGTGAACGACACCGGCGGCCACCTCTCGGGCGACGCCATGCTGCGCGCAGCGGCGGCGGCCATCATGTCGCGGGTGCGCTCGGGCGACCTGGCCGCGCGCATCGGCGGCGACGAGTTCGCGCTGCTGCTCGAGCAATGCACCCACGAGGCCGCGGTGCGCGTGGCCGAGGACATCGTGGCGTCGATTTCGGCCATTGCGCTGCCCTGGCTGTCGGGCAGCCTGCACGTCGGCGCCAGCATCGGCGTGGCCAGCCTGTCACCGGAAATCGGCTCGGTGGACGACTGGATCTCGGCCGCCGACGCCGCCTGCTATGCCGCCAAGGCGGCGGGCCGAGGCACGGTGCGCGCCGGCCTGGCGCCCCGCGCCCCCCGTGCACCGCGCGCGCCGTCGGCCCTGCGCGCGGGCGACGCGAGGCCCGCCTCCGGCGTCGCCGCGTCGCCGGACATCGCCGAAGACTGACCCGCCTGTTTGGAAAAAAACCGAATCCAGTTGCGATTCGGCGACGTAAGTATGGGTAACCAGGGTTAATCCGATTGAGAATCCAAGTGTGGAATTCGTCACAGAAGCGCGCGTATTAAAGACAACTAGTCCCTGATTTCAGACAGTTTGTCATCCGAAAGTGCGCCTTTTAGTTCACATTTGTTGTCAATGGTTAATCGATCCAAGAGAATGCTTCGACATGGACACAGGCGCGACGTTTATTCAGTATTACGAGAGGAATTCCTGCAGTGCGCAATGGCTGGAATTCAATCGCGGCATGGCCGCCGAGTTGAGCGCCGGACTGCCGCCTGAGGACCTGAGACAGCTGTTTTTTCGCATCGGCCAGCGTCTGGCGCAGGCCATGCCGATTCCGCCCTGCAACACGCTCGGCGACCTGCAGGACGCGTTCAACGCCCGCTGGGACGGCATCGATTGGGGCTTCGCCGTCCTGAACGAAGACGCCGACGGCCTCGCCATCACCCACGCCTGCAGCCCGATCGCCGTGGCCTTCGGCCCCGAGACCACGAACTGGAGCGTCGGCTTCTTCGAAGGCGTGTACCAGGGCTGGTTCGACGCGCAGCACATGCCCTCCTCGCTGCGCGTGCAGGCACTGCAGCCCGACGTGCAGGCCGGTCCGCGCATCGACCTGCGGCTGTCGAGGGTGGACGCATGAGCGCCGACGGCCACACACCTGAAGACATTGCCGGCCTGTTCGGCAAGTTCGGCGGCGACGCCCACGGCTACAAGGAGTTCGCACCACCCGAGGCCGAAGCCGAAGCGCCGCGCGTCTGGCCCTTGCTGACGGGCGAGAAGATCGCGCACCCGCCGGTGGTTGCCGCGCCCGTGCTGGCACCTGCTCCCGCACCCGCGCCGGCTCCCTTCTTCGCGCCAGCGCCTGTTCCCGCGCCTGCACCTGCACCGGCCCCTTTCTTTGCGCCGCCGCCCGCGCCTGCACTCGCTCCCGCACCTTTCCTGGCGCCCGCCGCGCCTCAGCCCCGCGCCGAGCCCGTGCTGCGCACGCCGCCGCCGGTGCTGGCCCCCGTGGTCTCGCCCATGTTCGCATCGGCCGCCCCCGCCATGCCGCGGGCCGCAGCGCCCGCCACCGAGCCCACCGGCGCCGCGCCGACGCCGCTCGAACAGCTGTTCGAACGCCTGGCCTCCCCGCAGGCACCGGCCGCCGCGCCAGGCCCCATGTCGCGCTGGCGAAGGCCGACGTGACGATGGTCGTCATCCCCGTCATTTCTTCCAAGGGTGGTGTAGGCAAGACCACCATCGCCGCCAACCTCTGCACCGCGCTCGCCCAGCGCGGCCGGCAGGTGCTGGCGATCGACCTCGATCCGCAGAACGCGCTGCGCTTTCACATCGCCAACGAGCCGCAGGCCTGCGACAGCGGCCTGGTCGAAGCCGCCACCGGCCTGATGCCGTGGGCGCGCGCCATTCGCCAGGCACACGGCGGCGTCATGCTGCTGCCCTTCGGTGACGTCGACGACGAACGCCAGATCGTGTTCGAGCAGCAACTGGCCCGCAGCCCCAACTGGCTGGCCGAGACGCTGGCGCGCTTCGGGCTGCCCCAGGGCACGCTGGTGGTGCTCGACACCCCGCCCGGCCCCACGGTCTACCTGCAGCAGGCGCTGCGCGCGGCGCATTTCAGCGTGGTCACGGTGCTGGCCGATGCCGGCTCCTTCGCCACGCTGCCGATCGTCGAACGCATGCTCGACAAGTACGCGCGCTCGCGCCCCGACTACC
This sequence comes from Variovorax sp. OK212, assembly GCF_900112425.1. Taxonomy (GTDB): domain Bacteria; phylum Pseudomonadota; class Gammaproteobacteria; order Burkholderiales; family Burkholderiaceae_C; genus Variovorax. The sequence continues at coordinate 636,257 of NZ_FOLP01000003.1, forward strand.
TGGGCACCGGCTACGTGGTGAACCAGGTCGACCCGGGCAAGCGGCTCAACCACGACGTCTTCGAAATGCTGCGCCAGAAGCTGCGCCCCGAAATGCTGGGCGTGCTGCACCTGGACCAGGCGGTGCCGGAGGCGCTGGCCTCGGCCGTGCCGGTGCACCGCTACGCGCCCATGAGCCAGGCCACGCAGGACGTCGCGTCCTGCGCCGAGCGCCTGCTCGAACGCATCGACGCTGCCCGCCAGGCGGCCACCTTCCCCTCCCTGCGGACCATGGAACCGAACCGATGAAAAGCGACCAGTCCGCCCCGTTGCAGCAGCCTGCGCCCAAGCCCGCCCCCGCCATCCTGCAGTTGCTGCCGGTGCGCATCCTCGGCTGGATCGTGGCGCTCACGATGCTGCCCGCGCTGATCATCGCGCCCATGACCTTCGAGCAGCAGATCGTGCTGTCGGTGGGCATCTTCGTGGCGGCGCTGGTCACCAACCGTTTTCGCGGCCGCTTCGCCAGCCTGGTGCTGATCTTCCTGTCGGTCGTCGTGTCCTCGCGCTACACCTACTGGCGCGTGACCGAGACCATGTTCATGGACAACCCGGTCGACCTGGTGCTGGGCATCGGCCTGCTCATGGCCGAGGTGTACGCGTTCATCGTGCTGCTGCTGGGCTACATCCAGACCGCCTGGCCGCTGGAGCGCAAGCCGGTGCCGCTGCCGGAAGACCCGGCCGAGTGGCCGACCATCGACCTGTTCATTCCCACCTACAACGAAGCCCTGTCGGTGGTGCGCTCCACCGTGCTGGCCGCGCAGTCGATCGACTGGCCGCGCGACAAGATCAAGATCTTCGTGCTGGACGACGGCCGGCGCGAGGAGTTCCGCGTGTTCTGCGAGGACGTGGGCGTGACCCACGTGACGCGCGACAACAACCGCCACGCCAAGGCCGGCAACATCAACGCCGCGCTGAAGAACACCACGGGCGAGTTCGTCGCGATCTTCGACTGCGACCACATCCCCACGCGCTCGTTCATGCAGATCGCCATGGGCTGGTTCGGGCGCGACCCGAAGCTGGGCATGGTCCAGCTGCCTCACTATTTCTTCTCGGCCGACCCGTTCGAGCGCAACCTCGACACCTTCGGCACGGTGCCCAACGAAGGCGAGCTGTTCTACGGCCTGATCCAGGACGGCAACGACCTGTGGAACGCCACCTTCTTCTGCGGTTCCTGCGCCGTGCTGCGCCGGACCATCGTGGAAGAAGTCGGCGGCATCGCGGTGGAAACCGTGACCGAAGACGCCCACACCGCGCTGAAGATGCACCGCCGCGGCTACAGCACCGCCTACCTGGCGCTGCCGCAGGCCGCCGGCCTGGCGACCGAAAGCCTCTCGGGCCACGTGGGCCAGCGGATTCGCTGGGCGCGCGGCATGGCGCAGATCTTCCGCATCGACAACCCGCTGTTCGGGCGCGGCCTGCACTGGGCCCAGCGCCTGTGCTACGTGAATGCGATGCTGCACTTCTTGTACGGCCTGCCGCGGCTGATCTACCTGACGGCGCCGCTGGCGTACCTGTACTTCGGCGCGAGCGTGATCCACGCGTCGGCATCGATGATCTTCGCGTTCGCGCTGCCGCACATCCTGCACGCCAACCTGACCAACAGCCGCATCCAGGGGCGCTTTCGCTACCTGTTGTGGAACGAGGTCTACGAGGCGGTGCTGGCCTGGTACATCTTCCGCCCGACGCTGGTGGCGCTGATCAACCCCAAGCTCGGCAGCTTCAACGTGACGGCCAAGGGCGGCCTGATCCAGCAGGAGTACTTCGACAGCACCATCGCCAAGGCCAGCCTGGTGCTGCTGGCGCTGAACTTCCTGGGCGTGTGCCTGGGCGTGTGGCGCCTGACCTGGGTCGACCCGCAGAACATCGCCACCGTGTGGCTGAACCTGGCCTGGACCCTCTACAACCTGATGATCCTGGGCGCCTGCGTGGCGGCGGCCAACGAGTCGCGCCAGCTGCGCGGCTCGCACCGCGTCGAACTCAGCCTGCCGGCCACGCTGTACTTTGCCGACGGCCGCTCGCTGCGCTGCAACACCTTCGACTTCTCCAGCGGCGGCCTGGGCGTGGAACTGCCGCAGGACATGAAGCTCGACCTGGAAATGCCGGTCGACGTGGCGCTGTACCGCAACGACCAGGAATCGCGCTTCGCCTCCACCGTGCGCTTCAGCAGCGGCAAGCGGCTGGGCCTGCGCTTCGCGCCCATGAGCTTCGCGCAGGAGCGCGCGCTGGTGCAGTGCACGACCGCGCGCGCCGACATCTGGGCGGCACGCTGGGGCAACCATCCGCGCGTGCCGATCCACCGCGTGCTGGGCCACATCGTGCGCATCAGCGGCACGGGTTTTCGCGACATGTTCAGCCATTACTACCGTGCGGCCGCCTCGCGGCTGCGTCCCGTCAAAACGAAGGAATCCACGTGACGAACAACCTGCGCGCGCATCGCCGCATCGCGCCCCTTGTCCGCGTGGCCTCGCCCTCGCTGCTGCCTTGCCTGTCCGCCAGCGCCGTGATGTTCGCGGTGGCCCTGGCCGCCGGGGGCGCCTCGGCCCAGCCGCGCCCGCTGGCGCCGCCGCCCTCGACCAGCGCCCAGCCGGCCGTCGGCCCCACCGTGGCGCCCGCCGTGATCGCGGCACCCGCCGTTCCCACCACCCCCATGTTCGCGACCACGCCGGCCGCAGCCGCTGCCGCCGCGGCATCGGCCGCCGCTGGCGGCGGCGGCAGTGCCACCGCCGTCGTGCGTGAACTGAACCTCACGCAGCTGGGCATCGACTACGCGGTGCAGCTGCGCGGCATCAGCGGCACGGTCGGCATTCCGTTCAACGTGCGCGCCGACGAGCTGGTCACGGCCGCGTCGTTCAAGCTGAACTACGCCTACTCGCCCTCGCTGATTCCCGAGCTGTCGCACCTGAAGGTCACGGTGAACGACGTGCTGGTGGCCACGCTGCCGGTGAACCGCGCCGAGGCGGGCCGCCCGCAGACGGCCGACATCCCGATCGACCGGCGCCTGATCACCGAGTTCAACCGCATCAACGTCGAGCTCATCGGCCACTACACGCGCGAGTGCGAAGACCCCGCGCATACCAGCCTGTGGGCACGCATCGACGCCACCAGTTCGCTGAAGCTGACGGTGGCGCCGCTCAAGCTCACCAACGACCTGGCGGCCCTGCCGCAGCCCTTCTTCGACCGCCGCGACGTGCGGCGCGCGCGCATTCCCTTCGTCTTCGGCGCGGCCGCGGCCGGCCCGGTGCTCGAGGCCGCGGGCGTGGTGTCGTCGTGGTTCGGCGCAATGGCCGACTACCGCGGCGCGACCTTCCCGGTGTCCAACGGCGACCTGCCCACGGGCCACGCGGTGGTGTTCGTCACGCCGGAGTCGAGCATTCCCGGTCTCACGCTGCCGGCCATCCAGGGCCCGGGCCTCGCGATCGTCGACAACCCGCGCGACCCCACGGGCAAGCTGCTGCTGGTGATGGGCCGCACCCCGGCCGACCTGCGCACCGCCGCCGGCGCGCTGGCACTCAACAGCAAGGCCTTCGCGGGCGCCACGGCCGCCGTCACCGCGTTCCAGGAACCGCCGGTGCGCAAGCCCTACGACGCGCCGCGCTGGGTGCCGAGCGACCGTGCGCTGCAACTCGGCGAGCTGACCTCGGCCGCCGACCTGTCGGTGACGGGCTACAACCCCGACGTGGTCCGCGTGAACCTGCAGCTGCCGCCCGACCTGTTCACCTGGCGCAGCCGCGGCATTCCGCTGGACCTGCAATACCGCTACACGCCGCGCGTGCGGCCCGACCAGTCGACGCTGAACATCAACGTCAACGACAACTTCGTGGGCGGCCTGCCGCTGCGCTCGGCCAACCCGGCCGGCGACCGCTGGTGGAACCCGCTGGCCGTGAAGCTGATGCCCGACGGCACGCTGGCCGAGCACAAGGAAGTGATCCTGCCGCCGCTGGCCATGGGCCCGCGCAGCCAGCTGCGCCTGCACTATTACTTCGAGCCCGTGGGCGGGCGCTGCGTGCCGCAGCTGGACAACGTGCGCGGCTCGATCGACCCGACCTCCAGGATCGACGTGTCGGGCTTCCCGCACTTCATCGCGATGCCCGAGCTCGCGGCCTACGCCAACGGCGGCTTCCCGTTCTCGCGCATGGCCGACCTGTCGGACACCGCCGTGATCCTGCCGGACCAGCCCAACAACGCCGACACCGAGACCTACCTCGGCCTGCTCGGTCAGATCGGCCGCTCCACCGGCTACCCCGCGCTGCGCGTGAAGGTGGGCCGCTCGGCCGAGGCCACGCAGTTCGCCGACAAGGACCTGCTGGTCATCGGCAACCTGCAGAGCCAGCCGCTGTTCACGCAGTGGGCCGACAAGATGCCGCTCAAGCGCAACGGCACCGCGCCCGAGCTCAAGCTGAACAGCTGGATCGACAACGCCATCGACTTCGTGATCGGCGCGCGCACCCGTGAAGACCTTCCGGGCTCGATGCAGATCGCGGTGAGCGCCGACGGCCGCGATGCCGTGCTGGCCGGCTTCGAGTCGCCGCTGCAGAGCGGGCGCAGCGTGATCGCGGCCATCACCAACCCCGACACCAAGGACGCGCTGCTCAACGCGCTGATGACGCCCGACCTGCTCAAGAGCGTGCAGGGCAGCATGACCATCGTGCGCGACACGCAGGTCAACAGCGTGCTCGGCGGCGACACCTACTACGTCGGGCGCCTGCCCCCGATCGCCTGGGTGCAGTGGAACCTCTCGCGCAGCCCGCTGATGCTGGCCGCGCTGGTGATCGTGCTGGCGCTGCTGGGCGCGGCCGTGTCGTATGCGGGCCTGCAGCTTCGTGCGCGCCGCCGCCTCGCGGTCAAGGCAAAAGCCAAGTAACGGATCCGGATGCGACGTTTGCCGACATTGATTTCCCCTGAACGGCTCGCGGGCCGCCGCGCCCTGCTGGGCGCGGCCGGGCTCGCGCTGGCGCTGCCCAGGCTGGTGAGCGCGGCGCCTGCCGCCGCGCCGGCGGCCGGTGCTTCCAGTGCAGCGGCGGGCGCCAAGGCGCCAACGCCTGCGGCTGCCGCATCCACGCCCGCCGCGGCCGCTGCATCTGCAGCACCTGCAGCACCCGCGGCGGCTTCACCGGCCCCGGCCTGCCACCCCGCCACCGACTGGGCCGCCTTCGCCGCGCGCCACATCCAGCCCGACGGCCGGGTGATCGACTTCAACACCGCGCAGCAGCAATCGACCTCCGAAGGCCAGTCCTACGGCCTGTTCTTCGCGCTGGTGCACAACGACCGCGCCACCTTCGCGCGCGTGCTGGCCTGGACCGAGTCCAACCTCGCGGGCGGCAGCCAGGCCAAGCAGCTGCCGGCCTGGCAATGGGGCCGCAAGCCCGAAGGCGGCTGGGGCGTGCTCGACCCCAATGCCGCGTCGGACGCCGACCTGTGGATCGCCTACGCGCTGATGGAAGGCGGCCGGCTCTGGAACGACGCCAACTACCGCGCGCTCGGCCGCAGCGTGCTGGCGCTGGCCGCGCGCGAGGAAGTGGTCTCGCTGCCCGGCCTGGGCCGCATGCTGCTGCCCTGGCCCAAGTCGGTGGCCAGCGGGTCGGTGTGGCGCCTCAACCCGAGCTACGTGCCGCTGCAGCTGCTGCGCTACTTCCAGCAGGCCGACCCGTCGGGTCCGTGGCACGAGGTGGCCGACAACACGCTGCGCATGTTCGGCGCCGTCACGCCCAAGGGCTTCGCGCCCGACTGGTGCGCCTGGTCGCCGGACGCGCGCGCCTTCGTGGCCGACCCGCAGAAGGGTGTCACCGGCAGCTATGACGCCATCCGCACGTACCTCTGGGCGGGCATGCTGTCCGACAAGGAGCCGGCGCGCAAGATGCTGCTGCTGAACCTGCGCGGACCGCGCGTGCTGCTGGCCGACAACCACCCGGTGCCCGAGTACGTCGACACCACCACCGGTGCCGTGCGCGGCATGGCGCCGCTCGGCTTCTCGGGCGCGATGCTGCCCTACCTCAAGGCGGTGGACGCCACCGACGCGCTGGCCGCCCAGGTCGCCCGCGTGCCCGGCGGCCGTGCTACACCTCCGGCTCCCAACGCAACGACGCCGCCGGTGGCGCCCTTGCCCTATTACGAACAGTGCTTGTTGCTTTTCGGCCAGGCATGGCTCGACGGCCGGTACGAATTCGGCCGCAATGGCCAGCTGCAAACCTCATGGAGAACGCTATGCCGTCCCAATCGACCGGCTTGAAGCCGCAGCGTCCCTCTTCCTCGGCCGGCCCGGCCTCTCGTGGTTCGCGCGTTTCACGCGCTTTCTCGCTGTCGCCGCAGTCGCAGCAATGGATGGCCTGCCTCGGCATGCTCGCGGCGCTGTGCACCGCCAACCCGGCGCATGCGCAGGCCGACGCCAGCGCCGCGCTGATCGAGCAGGGCAACTACTGGCAGGCCCAGGGCCGCGCCGACCTGGCGGAAGAAAGCTGGAAGAAGCTGCTGAGCGTGCAGCCGCAGTCGGCCGACGCGATGTACGGCATGGCGCAGGTCGAGCTCTCGCGCAGCAACGCCGAGGCCGCCCGCAGCTGGATCGCGCGGCTGCGCACCGCGAGCCCGAACGACCCCCGCCTGGCGCGCCTGCAGCAGCAGTCGCAGCAGCCCGCCGGCCAGCAGAGCACGCTGCAGCGCGCCCGCGCCGCCGCGCGCGCCGGCCGTGCCGCCGAGGCCGTGGAGCTGTACCGCAGCCAGTTCGACAACCGTCCGCCGCCGGAAGCGCTGGCGCTGGAGTACTACCAGGTGCTGGCCAGCACGCCGCAAGGCGCCGACGAGGGCCGCAAGGGCCTCGAGCAGCTGGTGAAGGACAACCCGCAGAACGCCAACTACCGGCTCGCCCTGGCGCAGCAGAAGACCTACAGCGAACCCACGCGCCGCGCGGGCATCCGCGAGCTGGTCGAGCTGACCAAGCAGCCCGCCGTGGCCGGCGCCGCGCGCGCCGCCTGGCGCCAGGCGCTGATCTGGCTCGACGCGCGCCAGCCCGACGTGCCGCTCTACCAGGACTACCTGAGCACCAACCAGAACGACGCGGCCGTGGCCGCGCGGCTGGAATCGCTCACCACCGCCAAGGCGGCCGCGGCGAAAACGCCCGACGTGCCCGTGGGCGAAGGCTTCAAGGCGCTGGACCGCGGTGACGCGGGCACCGCCGAGCAGCGCTTCCAGCAGGCGCTGCGCGCCAAGTCCGACGACACCGAGGCGCTCGGCGGCCTGGGCCTGGTGCGCATGCGCCAGGAGCGCTTTGCCGAGGCGCAGGAGCTGCTGGAACGCGCGGTGCGCGGCGGTGGCAGCAAGTGGAATTCGGCGCTGCAAAGCGCCAACTACTGGGTGCTGGTGGGCCAGGCGCGTGCCGCGCAAGCCAAGAACGACACGCGCGGTGCGCAGTCGCTCTACGAGCGCGCCGTGCGCATCGACCCGCGCGAGGCCGTGGGCCAGAACGCGCTGGCCGACCTGCGCGCCGCCGCCGGCGACTTCGCGCAGGCCGAGCAAGGCTACAAGCGCGTGCTTGAAAGCAAGCCGCAGAACACACAGGCGCTGCGCGGCCTGATCTCGGTGTACGGCCAGACCGGCCGCCCCGACGAGGCATTGGCCCTGTCGCGCCGCCTCACGCCCGAGCAGGCCACGCAACTGGGCGGCCTGCGCGACATCCAGGTCGAGCAGGCGCGCAACCGCGCCCGCCAGCAGGCCGACGCCGGCGACGCCCCCGGCGCGCAGCGCACGCTCGAAGACGCGATGCTCGCGGCGCCCGACAGCCCGTGGGTGCGCCTGGACCTGGCCAACATCTACCGCAAGCAAGGCATGGTGGCCGAGGCGCGCGGCGTGATGGAAGGGCTGCTGATGTCGCAGCCCGACATGCCCGACGCGCTGTACGCCAGCGCCCTGCTCGCCTCCGAGACCGGCGACGCGGCCGCGGGCATCCAGTACCTCGAACGCATTCCGGCCGGCTCGCGCACGCGCGACATGGCCGCGCTGCAACGCCGCCTGTGGGCGCAGTCGCAGGCCGCACGCGCGCTGGCGCTGGCCCGCCAGGGCCAGGTCGACGCGGCCCGCGGCGTGCTGGCGCAGGCCGAATCGGCGCTGAGCGCGGACATGCCGGCCGAACTGTGGGGCCAGCTCGCGGGCGCCTACGCCGAGATCGGCGACGCGCCGCGCGCGCTTGCCATGAGCCGCCAGCTGCTGGCGCGCACGCCCACCCCGACCATCGGCAGCCGGCTGCTGTACGCGTCGGTGCTGCTCAAGACCAAGCAGGACATCGAGCTGTCGGCCGTGCTGCGCCAACTGGCCACGGTCAACCTGACGGCCAGCCAGCGCAACGATTTCGACAACCTGCGCGTGGCCTTCGCGCTGCGCCAGACCGACGCCCTGCGCGAAGCCGGCAACCTCGAAGCCGCCTACAACGCGATGGCACCGGTGCTCGCCGAGCGCCCGAACGACCCGCAGACCATGGCCGCGCTGGCGCGCCTGTACTCCGCGGCGCGCGACGAAGGCCAGGCGCTCGCGCTGTACCAGCGCATCCTGCAGCGCAACCCGACCGACCTCGACACCCTGCTCGCCGCCGCCGCCAGCGCCAGCGCGCAGCGCGAACACAGCGAGGCCGAGAACTACGTGATGGCCGCGCTCAAGCAGGCGCCCGACCAGTCGCGCGTGCTGGCCGCGGCCGGCCGTGTCTATCGCAACGCGGGCGAGAGCCGCAAGGCCGAGCAGTACCTGCGCGCGGCGGTGGAAGCCGACCGCCAGGTGGCCTCGGGTGGCGGTTTCGCGCCCGGCGGCATGCCCTCGCAGATGCCCGCGGCGAACCCCTTCGCCGGCATGACGGGCGGCGCGCCGGGCGCGGCCGTGCCCGCGGGCTACCCCGCGGCCAACGGCAACCCGTTCGCGCAGGCGCGCATGCAGCCGGTGTCCTACCCGGCGCCTGCCGGTGCCGCCAACCCGGTCTATGCGCAGCAGGCCTACCCTGGCGCGGGCTACCCGAACCAGGCACAGGGCTATCCGGCCAATCAGGCTTATCCGGTGGCAGGCGCGCCGACCGCGTACCCGCCAGGCGCCATGCCCTGGGGCGCCAGCGCCCCGGCATCGACCGCCAAGGGCCGCGCGGCGACGGCCAAGTCGTCGAGCCGCACCGCGCGCAACAACGCGAACAGCAACAACGTGCCGCAGGCCTCGGCCTATGTCGCGCCGTCGATGCAGGGCATGCCGCAGTACCCGGTGCCGGGCTCGCAGCAGGTCGCGCCGGTCTACATCCCGCAGGCACAGGCCGGCGGCTACCCGCCCGCGGCCTATCCGCAAGCCAACGCCGCCTATGCGCAGGCCAACACACCGCGACAGGAGCCGAGCTGGAACGCACCGCTGCGCGCCGCGCCGGCGAACTCGGTGCTGTCGGAGCTGCAGGACCTGGAATCGCAACGCGCGATCAGCCTCACCGCGGGCACCGTCTACCGCAACCGCGCCGGCGAGGCCGGCCTGAGCCGGCTGTCTGACTTCCAGCTGCCAGTGCAGGCGCGCTTCCCGGTCGGCGAAGGCAAGATCGTCGTGGGCGTGACGCCCACGGTGCTCGACGCCGGCACGCCCGCCAGCGACTACCCGACCGGCAGCCGCTTCGGCGGCGGACCTGCAGCGGCAATGAACGCGCTGCGCAACGGCACGGAGACCAACCAGCAGAACGCCTCAGGCGTAGGCCTGAACGTGGGCTACGAAGGCAAGAACTTCGACGCCGGCATCGGCACCACGCCGCTGGGTTTTCCGACCACCAACGTGGTCGGCAACGTGACCTTCAAGGGCAGCTTCGGCGACTCCTGGAGCTACAAGGCCGACCTCTCGCGCCGTGCGGTGACCGACAGCGTGCTGTCGTTCGCCGGCGCGAAGGACGAGCGCACCAACGAGCGCTGGGGCGGCGTGGTCGCCACCGGCGTGCGTGGCGACCTCGGCTACGACGACGGCACCTACGGCGTGTACGGCTACCTTGCCGCGCATGGCATCACGGGCAGGAACGTGGCCAGCAACTCGCGCGTGGAAACCGGCGGTGGCGCCTACCTGCACCTGCTGAACAGCGCGAACTCCAAGCTCACGCTGGGCATGAACATCGGGCTGATGGGCTACGAGAAGAACCTGAGCTACTACACCTACGGGCAAGGCGGCTACTTCAGCCCGCAGAGCTTCGTGAGCGTGGCGTTCCCGGTGGACTGGACCGGCCGCGCGGACCGGCTCTCGTGGCGTGTGAACGCGTCGCTGGGCGTGCAGTCGTTCACCCAGAAGAGCTCGCCCTACTTCCCGACCGACCCGACGCGCAACGGCGCGGCGTCGAGCGCGGCCGCCGAGGCACTGGCGCTGGGCCTGAGCAGCGCGGTCTACAACAACATGTACGCCAGCAACTCCAAGACCGGCCTGGCCTACAACCTGGCCGGGGTGCTCGAATACCAGCTCGCGCCCAAGATGTTCCTGGGTGGCGCGCTCGGCTTCAACAATGCGCAGAACTACCGCCAGTTCACTGGCAGCGTGTACCTGCGGTATGTGTTCGGCGGTTCGAGCACCATCGGCGCGCCGGGCTTTGGCAGCGGGAGCGGGAGCGGCACCACGCTGAACCCGATGACTTCGCCCTATACGCCGTTGCTCTGACGCCGCCGGGCCGGGAAACCCCGGCCCGCGGCGCGAATCTCGGCCAGAGGATCCGCGCTCAGGGCGCTCAGGCGGCGTCGGAACGCGCCACCGGCACGTTGGGCCACTCGTCGCGGCCCCACAGCGGCGCGCTTTCGTACTGCGCCACCCATTGCACGATGTCCTTGGCGGCCATCGGCATCGCGATGCCGTAGCCCTGCGCCAGCGTGCACCCCATGTTCAGCAGCGCCTCGCCCTGCTTGACCGTCTCCACGCCCTCGGCCACCGCGGTGAGGCCCAGCGCATGCAGCAGCGCCAGGATGCCCTGCACGATGGCGCGGTCCTGGCCGTTGTCGAGCATGCCGCGCACGAACGACTGGTCGATCTTCACGGCCGACACCGGCAGCTGCCGCAGGTACGTCAGCGAGGAATAGCCGGTGCCGAAGTCGTCGATGGTCACGCCCACGCCCAGCGTCTTGCAGGCCTCGACGAACAGCGCGACGTTCGCGAACTGGCTGATGGCCGTGGTCTCGAGGATCTCGAGCTCGAGCATGCCGGCGCCCAGCTTCGGAAACTGCGACAGGTGGCGCGCCAGCCGGTCGACGAAGTCCCAGCGCATCATGTGGCGCGGCGCCACGTTCACGCTCACCGAGATCTGCAGGCCCGCCAGGCGCCACTGGTGCGCCTGCCAGAGGGCCGTGGCAATGGCCCAGTCGCCCACCTGCTCGACCAGCGCGTCGTCCTCGATGAGCGGCACGAACTGGATCGGCGGCAGCAGCCCGCGCTCGGGGTGCTGCCAGCGGATGAGCGCCTCGACACCCACCACCACGCCGCGCTGCATGTCGACCTTGGGCTGGTAGACCAGGAAGAACTCGCCCTGCAGCAGGCCTTCCTGGATGCGCTGGCGCTCGCGGATCACCTGCTCGTCGGCGCGCGCCTGCGGCGCGTCGAAGTAATGGACCTTGCCGTCGGCCGCGCGCTTGGCGAAGAAGGCCGCGTGCTGCGCCTGGCGCAGCGCGGTCTCGGGCGGCGGGCCGTTGCTGTCGAGCATCATGGCGCCGATGCTGGCGTCCAGGCTGCCGGGCTCGTCGCGCCAGGTCCAGGGCTCGGCCAATGCGCTCTGGATGCGTTCGAGCACCTGCGCGCATTGCGAGGTGCCCAGGCCGGCGAACACGGCCGCGAACTCGTCGCCGCCCACGCGGGCCATGACGCTCTCGCGCGGCAGCTGCGACTTGACGCGCCGGGCCACCTCTTCGAGCGCGGCATTGCCCGCGACCATGCCCAGGCGATCGTTCAGCTCGGCGAAGCGGTCGATGTCGATGTAGCAGACGGCGGCCAGGCGCTTGCCCGCGCGGGCCCAATCCGCCATGAGCGGGCGCAGCACCTCGTCCGGCGGAAGCCGTGCCGAGCCGTCGTAGTAGGACGGCAATGAGACTGGGGTTTGCTTGTTCGACAAGGGACTTTGTTTCCGGAAACTCGCGGACTATTGTTCTCCCAATTCGGCGCGTTCTGCGGTTTGGGGCCTTGAATTGTTACAGGCGCGGTGTGCGAACAACACTAGTGCATGCACGCAGGCGCTTACCAGCTCCCGCGATGGCCTTTCGGCCGGCCAAACGCCCTCCGGCTAGCCACAGTACGCACCGACGACGCGCCCCGAGGGCTCGACCTGCACGTTCAACCGCATCATGTCCTGCGCCGGGTCGGCCACGTCGGTGGCCAGCACGGTGCGCGCGGCGCGGGCACCGGCGCGCTGGCGCATTTCTTCCAGCAGCTGCTGGTTGGCCCGCAAACCCAGCCCGAAGCGCGCGGCGGCGGCCTGGCAGGTCTCGGGCGGCGCGGCGAAGCTCGGCGGCTCGGGCACCTCGGAGGTGAGCGGACGGTCCTTCGGCGGCGACTGGCAGCCCGCCAGCAGGGAAAGCAGGGCCAGGGTGGCGAGGGGCAAGCGCCATCGTTGCCGGCCGTTCGTCATGTGCATGGGTTCTTGCTCCTTGAAACTGGGCGCAAGCTTAGTCAACTTCGCGCGTGCCACGGGCCGCAGGTTAAGGCAGCGGCCGTCGGCGCATCAACTAATTCACGTTGCGTGCGGCGTCGGCCCATGTTCGAGGCGTATGCTGAAAGCGACGCGCGCAGCCCCGGCCCACCGGCCGCACATTCCATGACCCCGCAGCAGCCTGCCTCCACCGTTTTCCTGATCGACGTCGACAACACCCTGCTCGACAACGACCGGGTCATCGCCGACCTTCGCACCCACCTCGAGGACGCCTTCGGCGCCGACAGCGCCAACCGCTACTGGAGCGCCTTCGAGCAGTTGCGCAGCGAGCTCGGCTACGTCGACTACCTCGGCGCCCTGCAGCGCTACCGCGCCGAGCAAAGCCGCCGCGGCATGAGCGACTCGCGCCTGCTGCTGATGTCGAGCTTTCTCATCGACTACCCCTTCACCGACCGGCTCTACCCCGGTGCGCTGGAGGCGCTGAAGCACCTGCGCCGCCACGGCCCGACGGTGATCCTGTCCGACGGCGACGTGGTGTTCCAGCCGCGCAAGGTGCAGCGCTCGGGCCTGTGGGACGCCACCGAGGGCCGCGTGCTGATCTACGTGCACAAGGAACAGATGCTCGACGCCGTCGAGGCGTGCCACCCGGCCAGGCATTACGTGATGATCGACGACAAGCTGCGCATACTTTCGGCCATGAAGGCCATCTGGGGGCCGCGTCTGACGACGGTCTTCGTGCGGCAAGGGCACTATGCGCTGGACACGCAGGCCATTGCTGCCTACGCCCCCGCCGACATCACCATCGAACGCATCGGCGACCTGATCAACTTCGAGTTTCCATCGACATGAGCCAAGCCACCTCCTCCCTCGCGGCCAAGCCCGGCCAACCCGCGCCGATCGACCTGCTGGTCAACGTGCCGCGCCTGATCTCCGCCTACTACACCGGCCGGCCCGACCCGTCGGTGCCGAGCCAGCGCGTGGCCTTCGGCACCTCGGGGCACCGCGGCTCGTCGTTCGACGACGCGTTCAACGAATGGCACGTGCTGGCCATCAGCCAGGCCATCTGCGACTACCGCAAGCAGAACGGCATCGACGGTCCGCTGTTCCTGGGCATCGACACGCATGCGCTGTCGACGCCGGCCTTCAACAGCGCGGTGGAGGTGCTCGCGGCCAACGGCGTGGAGCTGATGCTCTCGAAGGACGACGAGTACACGCCCACGCCGGCCGTGTCGCACGCGATCCTGGTCTACAACCGCGGCCGGACGAGCGCCACCGGAGGGTTGGCCGACGGCATCGTCATCACGCCCTCGCACAACCCGCCCGAAAGCGGCGGCTTCAAGTACAACCCGCCCAACGGCGGCCCGGCGGGCACCGACATCACCTCGGCCGTGGAGGCCGCGGCCAACAGGATGCTGGCCAACAACCTCGAGGGCGTGAAGCGCATGCCGCTCGCGCAGGCTTTGCGCGCCTCGACCACGCACCGGCACGACTACCTGAACACCTACGTCGAAGACCTGGCCCAGGTGCTCGACATGGACGCCATTCGCGGCGTGAACATCGACGTGGGCGTCGACCCGCTGGGCGGCGCGGGCGTGAACTACTGGCCTGCCATTGCCGAGCGCTACAAGCTCTCGCGCCTGACCGTGCTGAGCCGCGAGGTCGACCCGACCTTCCGCTTCATGTCGCTCGACTGGGACGGCCGCATCCGCATGGACCCCTCGTCGCCCGACGCGATGCACAAGCTGATCGAGTTGAAGGACCGCTTCGGCATTGCCTTTGCCTGCGACACCGACCACGACCGCCACGGCATCGTGGCGGGCAGCACGGGGCTGATGCAGCCCAACAGCTACCTCGCGGTGATGATCGACTACCTCTACACGCACCGCCCGCAGTGGCCCGCGCAGGCGGCCGTCGGCAAGACGGTGGTGAGCAGCCAGATGATCGACCGCGTCGCCGCGCGGCTCGGGCGCAAGCTGTACGAGGTGCCGGTGGGCTTCAAGTGGTTCGTCGACGGGCTGGTCGACGCCTCGCTGGCCTTCGGCGGCGAAGAGAGCGCCGGTGCGACCTTCCTGCGCAAGGACGGCTCGGTGTGGACCACCGACAAGGACGGCATGGTGCCCGCCCTGCTCTCGGCCGAGATCGCCGCGCGCACCGGGCGCGACCCGGGCGAGCGCTACGCCGAGCTCACGCAGGCGCTGGGCCAGCCGGTGTCCGACCGGGTGGACGCGGCGGCCACGGTCGAGCAGAAGAAGCGGCTGTCGAGCCTGTCGCCGGCGCAGATCCGCTCGACCGAGCTGGCGGGCGACAAGATCGTCAACGTGCTGAGCCACGCGCCGGGCAACGGCGCGGCCATCGGCGGCGTGAAGGTGGCCACCAAGAACGGCTGGTTCGCGGCCCGGCCGTCGGGCACGGAGAACATCTACAAGATCTACGGCGAGAGCTTCAAGGGCAAGGACCACCTGGCGCGCATCCTCGAGGAGGCGCAGCAGGTGGTCGATGGGGCGCTCTCCGGCAGCTGAACGCGCCATGCAAACGCTGGTGCTGCGGCTGAACCCCGGCGACGACCTGCGCGCGGCGCTCGACCTCGCGTTGACGCAAGGCGGCGCCGAGGCGGCGTTCGTGGTGTCGGGCATCGGCAGCCTGCGTGGGGCGAGCCTGCGGTTCGCGGGCGCCGAGTTGCCGGCGCGCATCGAGGGCGACCTGGAGATCCTCACGCTGGCGGGCAGCCTGTCGCCGGACGGTTCGCACATTCACATCAGCGTGTCGGACGCGCAAGGCAAGGTGTTCGGCGGGCATGCGGCGCCCGGCTGCGCGGTTCGCACCACGGCCGAGATCCTGGTTGCGGTGCTGCCCGGCTGGCGGCTCGCGCGCACGCACGACCCGCTCACCGGCTACGCCGAACTCGCGCCGCGCCAGCTTCGCTGAGTGCTCCAGAAGTCCTGACGCCATGACTCCCTGACGCTCAGGCTTCCAGCGACTCCACGCGCAGCGTGACCACCGCACCCGCCACCTCGGCGCGCGCCTGCAGCGCATGCACGGCCAGGTCGAGCGTGCCCTGCTCCACCGGACCGGTCAGCACCAGCACCTGCGCGCCTGCGCCGGCTTTCTCGTCCGCCAGCGCGACCTGCCGCACGGGCACGCGCTGCTCCGCAAGGCAGGCCGTCACCGCCTGGATGTGGCTGACGGCGGTGACCGGCACGCGCAGGTAGTGCGAGGTGTGCACGGCGGCGCGCGGCAGCACGGCCAGTGCATTGGTCGCGTGCGCATGCACGCCGAGGTGCGGCACGTGGCGTGCGGCATCGACGCCGTCGAGGCGTGCCACGTCCACCAGGTCGGCGATCACGGCGGAGGCCGTCTGCTCGGAGCCGGCGCCCGCGCCGTAGTACATCGTGAGGCCGGCCGCGTCGCTCTTGACCATGACGGCGTTCATCGAGCCCTTCACATGGGCCATGAGGTGGTCGGCCGGCACCAGCACCGGCTGCACGCGCAGCTCGACGCCGGCCGCCTGCCGGCGCGCCACGCCCAGCAGCTTGATGCGAAAGCCCAGCTGCTCGGCACAGGCCACATCCACACCCTGCAGGGCGGTGATGCCTTCGATCTGCGCATCGGCAAAACGCAGCGGCATGCCGAAGGCGTTGGCGGCGAGCAGGGTCAGCTTGTGGGCGGCGTCGATGCCTTCGATGTCGAAGGTGGGGTCGGCCTCGGCATAGCCGAGCGCCTGTGCCTGGGCCAGCGCGGCGGCGAAGTCGAGGCCTTCGTCGCGCATCTTGCTGAGAATGAAATTGGTGGTGCCGTTGATGATGCCGGCCACCCATTCGATGCGGTTGGCCGCCAGGCCTTCGCGCAGCGCCTTGATGATCGGGATGCTCACGGCCACCGCGCCTTCGTAGGCCACGGCCACGCCCTTCTCGCGCGCGGCGGCGAAGATCTCGGTGCCGTGCACGGCCAGCAGCGCCTTGTTGGCCGTGACCACGTGCTTGCCGTGCGCGATGGCGGCCAGCACCCAGTCGCGCGCCGCACCGGTGCCGCCGGCCACTTCCACCACCACGTCGACGTCGGGATGCGTGGCCACCTGCATGGCGTCGGCCGTGAGCGCGACGCTGTCTCCCACGACGCCGGCCGCGCGCGCCAGGTTGCGCGCCGCGACGATCACCAGTTCGATCGGGCGGCCGGCGCGGGCCGCGATGTCGGCCTGGTTGCGCGCCAGCACCGTGAAGGTGCCCGAGCCGACGGTGCCGATGCCGATCATCCCCACGCGCAGGGTGCGGTTCACCGCGGGGCGGCTGTGCAAGGGCTCGAGGGATTCAACGGGATCGCGGTACATGGACATCTCCTGACGAAAAAAGAAAACCCAGCTGCCAGAGCTGGGTTCATTCGTTCGGGGAGAGAGCGATACACCAGGTGGCTGCCGAAACGGCCACCTGCGCGTGCTAGGTGGCCGCGGTGGTAATGGTGGTAATCATTCGAGCAACAACCATCGCCTGCACGGAAGCAGGCGGCATCATGCGGCCCATCAGGGCTGCGTTGGATGCGGGGTGGAAGTGGCTGGACATGAAGGGGCGGAGTGTACAGGAGGCCGGCCGCATCGGGCTCAGGGCGCGGCCGACAGCCGTTTTTCGAGCCACACGCTGTAGCGCGACAACCCGAAGCACAGCACCCAGTAGACCGCCGCGATGAACAGGTAGCCCTCGAGGTAGAACGGCCGCCACGTCGGGTCGCCGCCCAGCGCCAGGCCCAGCGCGCCCGTCAGCTCGAACAGGCCGACCACGGTGACCAGCGAGGTGTCCTTCAGCGTGCCGACCACGCTGTTGGTCAGCGCGGGCACGACCAGGCGCAGCGCCTGCGGCAGCACGATGTCGCGCTGCACCGGCCAGCGGCCGAAGCCCAGCGCCATCGCCACCTCGGTCTGCCCGCGTGGCACGGCCTGCAGGCCACCGCGGATGATCTCGGCCAGGTACGCGGCCACGAACAGCGTAAGCCCGGCCAGCACGCGCACCAGCACGTCGGGCTGCCAGCCCGCGGGCCACAACAGCGGCAGCAGGAACGAGGCCATGAACAGCACCGAGATCAGCGGCACGCCGCGCACCAGTTCGATGTAGCTCGCGCTCAGCGTGCGCACCATCGGCCAACCCGAGCGCCGCCCCAGCGCCAGCAGCAGCGCGAGCGGAAAGGCCAGCGCCAGCCCGACCACCGCCAGCCCGATGGTCAGCGGCAGGCCGCCCCATCGGCTGGTCGGCACATGCGCCAGGCCGAGCACGCCGCCGCGCATCAGCAGCACGAACAGCAGCAGCGCCACGGCCCACAGCGGCACCAGCCACCAGCGCCAGCTGCGCGGCCAGGCACTGAGCACCGTCACGGCGGACAGCACGACCACCGCGATGGCCGGGCGCCATTGCTCCTCGTACGGAAAACGCCCGAACAGCATCGGCCGCCACTTCTCGGCCACCACGCCCCAGCAGGCCCCGTGCTGCACCGCGCGGCAGGCCTCGGCGTCGGGCCGGAACACCGCATGCACGACGCCCCACTCCACCGCATGGAACCCGCCCCATGCAAGCAGCGCCAGCAGCAGCACCGTGGCCAGCGAGCGCAGCGGCGAACCCCAGAGCTCGCTGCGCCACGCGATCGGGCCCTGTGCGATGCGCCTCATTGCCAGCCTCGCAGCGCGACACGCGCGTTGTAGCGGTTCATGCCGAAGGAGATCAGCAGCGACAGCAGCAGGTAGACCGCCATGATGATCGCGATGCACTCGAAGGCGCGGCCGTTCGAGCCGATGGTGGTGTTGGCCACCGACACCAGTTCCGGATAGCCCACGGCCACCGCCAGCGACGAATTCTTGGTGAGGCTCAGCAACTGGTTGGTGAGCGAAGGCACGATCACCCGCAGCGCCTGCGGCAGGATCACGATGCGCAACTGCTGCACCGACGACAGCCCCAGTGCCTGCCCCGCCAGCACCTGTCCCTGCGACACCGACAGGATGCCCGCGCGCACGATTTCCGCCACGAACGCGGCCGAGTAGAAGCTCAGCCCCGCGACGATGGTCACGTACTCGGGGCTCAGCGCGGCGCCGCCGGTCACGCCGAAATCACCGCGCTCGGGCCATTCGAAATGCGTGGGCCACCAGCCGCCCTCACCCGCCACGGGCCACGGCACGCTCAGTCCGCCCTTGCTCAGCCACACGCCCGGCAACAGCCGCACGGGCTCGGTCGGGTCGGGCAGCAGGTTGGCCATGGCGAAGGCCAGCATCAGCAACTGCACCAGCAGCGGCACGTTGCGCAGCAGTTCCACGTATGCGGTGCAGATGCCGCGCAGCAGCACGTGAGGCGCGAGCCGGCCGATGCCGATCAGCGTGCCGAGCACCACCGAGAAGATGGCAGCCGGCACCGCCGCGCGCACCGTGTTGATCAGCCCTGCGAGAAACGCACGCCAGGAAGGCTGGCTCGCGTCGAAGTCGAGCCAGCCTTCGCTGATCGAAAAGCCCGCGGGCTCGGTGAGAAAGTCGAAGCCCGAGCGAACCCCGCGCGCGCGCAGCACCTCGAGCGCATGGTGGACCACCCAGATTGCGCCGGCCACCACGGCCAGCACCAGCGCCGCCTGGACGGCCCACGCCAGCCAGACCCCGCGGCGCGAGGCCCCGCCGTTCATCGAACCGGGGGTGCGTAGATCAGGCCGCCCTTGCTCCAGAGGTTGTTCGAGCCGCGTGGCAGCTTCAGCACCGACTTCGGCCCGACGTTGCGCTCGAACATCTCGCCGTAGTTGCCCACGGCCTTGATCGCGCGGAACGACCAGTCCTTGTCCAGGCCCAGCAGCTTGCCGAGGTCTTCACCGGTGCCGACCAGGCGTTGCTGCGCCGGGTCCTTGCTGTTGGCCTTGAGCTCGTCGGCATTGGCCTGCGTGACGCCGAATTCCTCGGCCTCGATGAGCGCGTTAGGCACCCACTTGGCAATAGCGAACCACTCGTCGTCGCCGCGGCGCACCAGCGGCGCGAGCGGCTCCTTGGAGATCAGCTCGGGCAGGATCAGGTAGTCGTCGGGGTTCGGCGCTTCCTTGTTGCGCAGGCCGGCCAGCGCCGAGGCGTCGGTCGTGAAGGCCTGGCAGCGGCCCGAGAAGAAGGCCTTGAACGAGGCCTCGAAGCTGTCGAACACCACGGTCTTCACCGGGATGCCCTGCGCGCGGAAGTAGTCCGACACGTTCTTCTCGTTGGTGGTGCCCGACTGCGTGCAGATGGTCGCGTTCTTCAGCTGCTTGGCGCTCGTCACCTTGAGCTTCTTCGGCACCAGGAAGCCCTGGCCGTCGTAGTAGGTGATGGTGGTGAAGTTGAAGCCCAGCGAAGCATCGCGGGTGAGCGTCCAGGTGGTGTTGCGCGCCAGGATGTCGATCTCGCCGGCCTGCAGGGCCGAGAAGCGCTGCTGCGAGTTGAGCGGCACGAAGTCGACCTTCTTGCCGTCGCCCAGCACGGCCGCGGCAATGGCGCGGCAGGTGTCGACGTCCAGGCCCGACCAGTTGCCCTGCGTGTCCGGCGCGGAGAAGCCCGCCACGCCGTTGGTCACGCCGCATTTCACGGTGCCGCGCTGCTTGACCGCGTCGAGCGTCTTGCCGGCGAAGGCCGGGGCGGCGGCGGCAAGCGCGACGACGGAAGCGGCAGCGAGCAAGGCCGGGCGGAATCGTTTGTTCATGGGTGTTCTCCTCAACAGTAAGCAAAAGGCAGTGTACGGGCCGACGCCGGACTCCGCCAAAGAACTCCGGGTTGGATGCATATGCGTCGCAGGAAGTGACTGGAAGCACCGCAGTTTCACTACCATACGGCCCTCTCAACACTTCCACTGGAATCTACACAAATGGTCAAATCCGACGACACCGGCAAGTTCATCCTGCGCGTTTCGCTTGGCGTCCTGATCCTGCTGCACGGCATTGCCAAGCTGCAAGGCGGCGTCGGCTTCATCTCCGGCATGCTGGCCCAGCACGGGCTGCCGGGCGCGCTGGCCTACCTGGTCTACATCGGTGAAGTGGTGGCGCCCGTGCTGCTGATCATCGGGCTGTATACCCGCCCGGCCGCGTGGATCGTGGCCATCAACATGCTCGTGGCCTTTGCACTGGTCCACGCGAAGGACCTGACCTCGCTCGGCAAGCAAGGCGGCTGGGCGCTGGAACTGCAAGGCATGTTCCTGTTCGCGGCGCTCGCCCTCGCCTTCATGGGCGGAGGCCGCTTCGCGCTCAGCAGCAAGTACAACTGATCCGGCTCAATCGTCGTCGGCGGCGTCGAGGCCCGGGAACAGGACCTCGGTGTAGCCGAAGCGCGAGAAATCGCGCACCCGCATCGGGTACAGCTTGCCCAGCAGGTGATCGACTTCATGCTGCACCACGCGCGCATGAAAGCCGGTGGCGACCCGGTCGATCGGGTCGCCGTACGGGTCGAACCCGGTATAGCGGATGTTGGCGAAGCGCGGCACCACGCCGCGCAGGCCCGGCACCGAAAGACACCCTTCCCAGCCCTCTTCCTCCTCGTCGCCCAGGGGCGTGATCACGGGGTTCAGCAGCACGGTGCGGGGCACCGGCGGCGCGTCGGGGTAGCGGGGGTTGACGATGTCGGTGCCGAAGATCACCAGCTGCTGGTCCAAGCCGATCTGCGGCGCCGCGAGGCCGGCGCCGTTGACCGCATGCATGGTCTCGAACATGTCGCGCACCAGCAGGTGCAGTTCGTCGGTGTCGAAGGCGGCGACCGGCTGCGCGATGCGCAGCAGCCGGGGGTCGCCCATCTTGAGAATGTCGCGGATGGCCATGGCGGGATTATCGCGACAGCCTCACGCGCCCGCTTGCCAAGCGATCAGATCAATCAGGGAGGCGTCTGTCCCTTGGAGTCGGGCGAGGTCCACAGGCGCGCATTGCCGCGCGGCTGGGCGGGTTGCGCACCCGGCAGCACGGCCACCGGTGGACGGCCCCCTGGTGCCACGACCGGCGGCCGGCCACCGCCGTTCCAGTTCGGTGGGCGACCCGCCGGATAGCCCGGACGCACCGCCGGATAACCCGGGCGGCCGTAGTAAGGACGATCGCCGTAGTACGGGCGGCGCTCACGTTCGTAGTAACCGCCGCCGTTGATGTACACCGGCGCAGGCGCCACGACCACCGGTGCCGGTTCGCTGTAGTAAGGCCCCGACGAATAGCCCCCGTTGTAGCCGCCCGCGTAGTACGGATCGCCGGGAACACCCACGCAGCCCGTCAGCAGCGCAACGCCGCCGAGTGCAACGCAGGCACCAAGAACTCGAATTTTTTGCATGAGGGACTCTCCTTGTGGCCTTCAGTTATCGTTCAACGCCAGGTTGTAGACCCTGTTGACTGCGCTCCGGTGAAGTCGCGTAACGGCAGGTAAAGAGAAGACCCCGGCGCTGCCTCAGGGTTCCCCGGCGGGCGGGATACCGTGGGCAAGGATCTCCAGCATACGCGCCTCGTCGATCACCTCGACGCCGTTCTCGCGGGCCTTGTCGAGCTTGCTCCCGGCCTCTTCGCCGGCCACGAGGTAATGGGTCTTCTTGCTGACGGAGCCGGACACCTTCGCGCCGGCTGCCTCCAATTTATCCTTCGCCTCGTCGCGGCCCAGCGTAGGAAGGGTACCGGTGATCACGAAGGTCAGGCCCGCCAGCGGCTTCGGCGCGCGCACGGCGGGCTCGCCCTCTTCCCACGTCAGTCCGCAGGCGCGCAACTGCTCGACCACCTCGCGGTTGTGCGGTTGGTCGAAGAAGGTGCGCAGGCTTTGCGCAACCACCGGACCGACATCGTTCACCTCGAGCAACTGCTCTTCGCTCGCGTCCATGATCGCGTCGAGCTTGCCGAAATGCCTGGCCAGTTCCTTCGCGGTGCTCTCGCCCACATGGCGAATGCCCAGGCCGAACAGAAAGCGCGGCAGCGTGGTCTTCTTCGAGGCTTCGAGCGCATCGACCAGGTTCTTGGCCGACTTCTCGGCCATGCGATCCAGCCCTGCCAGCGTGGTGAACCCCAGCTTGTAGAGGTCGGGCAAGGTGCGGATCAGGTTGGCGTCGACCAACTGCTCGACCAGCTTGTCGCCCAGCCCTTCGACCTCGACCGCGCGCCGGGCCGCGAAGTGCAGGATGGCTTCCTTGCGCTGCGCCGCGCAGAACAGGCCGCCGGTGCAGCGGTAGTCGACCTCGCCCTCTTCGCGCACGGCCTCCGAGTCGCACACGGGGCACTTGTGCGGCATGGTGAACTGCGCGCCGCGCTCGCCCTCGGGCTTGGCGAGGCTTTCGGGCACCACGCCCACCACTTCGGGAATCACGTCGCCGGCACGGCGCACGATCACCGTGTCGCCCACGCGCACATCCTTGCGGCGCGCCTCGTCTTCGTTGTGCAGCGTGGCGTTGGTCACGGTCACGCCGCCGACGAACACCGGCGCCAGCTTGGCCACCGGCGTGAGCTTGCCGGTGCGCCCGACCTGGATCTCGATGCCGAGCACCTCGGTCAGTTGCTCCTGCGCCGGGTACTTGTGGGCCACGGCCCAGCGCGGTTCGCGCGAAACAAAGCCCAGTTGGCGCTGCAGCTCGATGCTGTCGACCTTGTAGACCACGCCGTCGATGTCGTACGGCAAGGCGTCGCGCTGGCGGCCGATGTTTTCATGGAACGCTATCAGTTCGATAGCGCCAGTCGCACGTGCGGTCTGCGTGGCGACCGGAAAGCCCCATGCATGAAACTGCTGCAGCCAGTCGAACTGCGTCGGGCAGTCGGGCCCGCCTTCGGCCGCTGGCGTGACCTCGCCCAAGCCATAGGCAAAGAAGCTCAGCGGCCGCGCCGCGGCAATCGCCGGGTCCAGTTGGCGCACCGCGCCGGCGGCCGCATTGCGCGGATTGACGAACACCTTCTCGTTCTTCTGCCCGTCCGCGATCTTCTGGCGCTGGCGCTCGTTCAGCGCATCGAAGTCGGCGCGCTTCATGTAGACCTCGCCGCGCACCTCGACCACGGGCGGCGCCTGGCCGCTCAGGCGCAACGGAATCTCGCGCACCGTGCGGATGTTCTGCGTGACCTCTTCGCCCACCTCGCCGTCGCCGCGCGTGGCGGCCTGCACCAGCACGCCGTGCTCGTAGCGCAGGTTCATGGCCAGGCCGTCGAACTTCAGCTCGCAGACGTACGAGACCTGCGGGCCGTCTTCAGCCAGCCCCAGCTCCTTGCGCACGCGCGCATCGAAGGCGCTCGCGCCGCCGGGCGTGATGTCGGTCTCGGTGCGAATCGACAGCATCGGCACCTTGTGGCGCACCTTGGTGAAGCCGTCGAGCACCTTGCCGCCCACGCGCTGCGTCGGCGAATCGGGCGTGCGCAGGTCGGGAAACTCGGTCTCGATGGCCTGCAGGCGCTGGAACAGCTTGTCGTATTCGGCGTCCGGCAGTTCGGGCGTGTCGAGCACGTAGTAGAGATGGGCGTGCCGGTGGAGCTGTTCGCTCAGTGCGGCGGCTTCGCGTGCCGCTTCGTCGCGCGTCGTCATGGGGTATCTCCCGAAAATCGGAGTTAGCTGAAGAGGCGCCGTGCCAGCGGCGAGCCCGCCGCCAGGTCGCGCGCGTCGAGCGTGTCGTAGAGCTGCTCGAGGTCGGTGCCGATGACGTCCATGGTCTCCTCGCGCAGCAGCTGGCCGTCGCTGTCGGTGACCACGCCGTCCATCTCGCGCGCCAGCGTGGCGGCGATCTCGCGCATGCGGTCGAAGGGCTGCTCGCCGCGGTCGACCTGCGGCACGTCCAGGCTCAGGCTGAGCTCGCGGATGGCCGACTGGGCCGGGTCGTCGGCCAGCGCGGCCTGCGTGTCGAAGGCCAGCCCGAGGATCGGCGGCAGGCCGGCCTCGCTGGTCGGCAGCACCATGCGCCCCGGAATGATGCCGGCCACGAAGCCCAGCCGCGCGGCGTTCTGCTGCACGTAGCCGGGGCTCCAGGCCGCATGCAGCGCGCGCAGCACGAAGCCCAGTTGCGCGTCATGCGCACTGGCGAACTGGTCGAGCTCGCGCGCACGCGCCACTTCGTCGAGCATCTCGGGGAATTCGGGTGCGCCGTTCACGGCGTCGGCGAAGGCCTGCGCCTTGACCACGAACTCGGAGTATTCGATCTCGTTGAGCGCGCCGGTGCGGTTGGCCAGCTGCACGCCGACCTGGAACGCGCTGTAGCGCTGGCCGGCCACCGGCGGCTCCCACTGGCCGTTGTGTTCGTTCAGGCCTTCGATGGCCACCGGCTTGCTGCCCGCGCGCCGGGTCGGCGGCATGGCGGCGATGGCGGCGTCGCCCGAGGCCAGGCCGTCGAGCGAGATCGGCGCGATCACGTCGATCAGCGGGTCGAGCCCGCCGCGACGGTCGCCCGTGGGCACGGGCACGCCACTGGGTGCCGGCAGGTCGGGGTCGAACAGGGGTTCGTGGCGGTCGGCGCTCGAGACCTGGTTCGGGTCGACGTGCAGCCGTGGCTCCCCGTCGCCGCCCGACGCCGACATGGCGCGCTCGGCTTCGTCCAGCGCGATGTCGACCGCGTCGGGCTGGCGCGGCGCGTTGCGGCGCGACATCAGCGTGTTGAAGGCGACGACGGCCGCGAGAACGAGGCCACCGAGGATGGCCAGGGCAAGGGTGAGATTGCTCATGGTGCCGCGCGGCTCAAGCGGCTTCGACCATCGAGACCGCCGACTCCATGTCGACCGCCACGATGCGCGACACGCCCTGCTCCTGCATCGTCACGCCGATCAGTTGCTCGGCCATTTCCATGGCGATCTTGTTGTGGCTGATGAAGAGGAACTGGGTTTCGCGGCTCATGGCGGTCACGAGTTTGGCATAGCGCTCGGTGTTCGCGTCGTCCAGCGGCGCGTCCACTTCGTCGAGCAGACAGAAAGGCGCCGGGTTGAGCTGGAAGATTGCGAACACGAGCGCAATGGCCGTGAGCGCCTTCTCGCCGCCCGACAGCAGGTGGATGGTCTGGTTCTTCTTGCCGGGTGGCTGCGCCATCACCTGCACGCCGGAGTCGAGGATCTCGTCGCCCGTCATCATCAGCTTGGCATTGCCGCCGCCGAAGAGCTCCGGGAACATGCGGCTGAAGTGGTCGTTGACGATCTTGAAGGTGCCGCCCAGCAGTTCACGCGTTTCGCCGTCGATCTTGCGGATGGCGTCTTCGAGCGTGCCGATGGCTTCGTTCAGGTCGGCCGACTGTGCGTCGAGGAAAGTCTTGCGCTCGCTGGCAATGGCCAGTTCGTCGAGCGCGGCCAGGTTCACCGCGCCGAGCGCGACCACTTCGCGGTTGAGGCGGTCGATTTCGCTTTGCAGCCCCGTGAGCTTGACCTTGTCGGTCTCGATCGACTGCTCGATGGCCTCGAGGTCGGCACCGGCATCGTCCAGCAGTTGCTGGTATTGCTCCACGCCCAGGCGTGCGGCCTGTTCCTTGAGCTGGAATTCGGTGATGCGCTGGCGCAGCGGATCGAGTTCGCGCTCGAGCTGCAGGCGGCGCTCGTCGCTGGCGCGCAGCTTGAGCGTGAGGTCGTCGTACTGGCTGCGCGCCGAGCCCAGCGCGGCTTCGCGTTCGAGCTTGAGCGCCAGCGCGTCCTGCAGGCCGGCTTGCGCGGCGGCGTCGGAGAGCCGGCCCAGTTCGGCGCGGGCACGCTCGTCTTCGTCGGTGAGCGACACCACCTGCTGCGCCGCGGTTTCGATGGAGCGGTTCAGCTCGCCCCGGCGGGCTTCGAGCGTGCGCTGCGAGAAGGTGGCTTCCTGCGCCTGGCGCTCGAGGCTGCGGTGCTGTTCGCGGCTCGCGTTCAGCGCGCGTCCGGCGTCGATGACGCGCTCGTCGAGCTGTGCATGGCGCTCCTGGCTGTCGGCCAGTTGCATGTCGAGCTCTTCGAAACGGCCTTCGGCGGCCATGCGGCGCTCCTGCAGTTCCTCGAGCTGGGCGTCGACCTCGCCGAGGTCGTTGGCCAGTTGCTCGCTGCGGGCGCGGGTCTGTTCGGCCAGCTGCGTCATGCGCAGCGTCTCGACCTGCAGCTCGTGCGCGCGCGATTGGGTTTCAGCGGCCTCGCGGCGTGCGGTCACCAGGCGTTGCGCGGCGTCGCCGTAGGCGGCCTCGGCGCGGATCAGCGCGGTGCGCGCGTCTTCGTTGATGAGCGTCTGGGCGCGCAGCTGGCGCTCCAGGTTTTCCATTTCCTGCTGGCGGGCCAGCAGGCCGGCCTGTTCGGAATCGGGTGCGTAGAAGTTGACGCTGTGCGCGGAGACGGCATGGCCGCTCTGCACGTAGATCATTTCACCGGGCTGCAGCGTGGCACGCGCGGCCAGTGCTTCCTCGAAGCTCGCGGCGGTGTAGCAGCCGTGCAGCCAGTCGGTCAGCAGGGCCTGCTGGCCGGCGTCGTTCAGCCGCAGCAGGGCCGACAGGCGCGGCAGCGCGGCCGTGCCTTCGGGCACGCCGGCAGCGGGCGGGCTGTAGAAGGCGAGCTTGGCGGGCGGCGCGTCGTTGCCGAAGGCACGCACCATCTCCAGGCGGCTGACCTCGAGCGCGCCCAGGCGTTCGCGCAGCGCGGATTCGAGCGCGCTCTCCCAGCCCTGCTCGATGTGGATGCGGCTCCACAGGCCCTGCAGGCCGTCCAGGCCGTGCTTGGCGAGCCAGGGCGCGAGCTTGCCGTCGGTCTTGACCTTTTCCTGCAGCGCGCGCAGCGCTTCGAGGCGGGCAGAGAACTCGGCGTGGCGCGCGCCTTCGGTGTTGACGGCCTGCTGCTTCGTGCGGCGGTCGTCGTCGAGCTGCGGCACGGTTTCCTGCAGTTCCTGCAGGCGCGCATCGGCTTCGCTGGCGGCCTCCTGCGCGGCGGCGTGCTGCTCCTGCATGTCGAGCAGGCGGGCTTCGTCGGGCGCGGCCAGCGCGTTCTGGTCGGCGCGCAGGCGTTCGCTGCGCTGCGTGAGCTGGCGGCTTTGTTCCTCGATGTTGCGCTGGTCGGCGGCCAGCACCTGGATCTGCTGCTGCACCTGCGACACGGTCGTGCGCTGGGCGTTGGCCTCGCCCTGGGCGCGCTGCACGGCCTCTTCCAGATCGGGCATGCGCGCGTCGTGTTCCTCGAGCTGCGCGGCCAGCAGAATGGCCTGCTCCTCGGCGTCCACGCCGGCACCGGCCAGCGTCTCGATCTCGGCTTCGGCTTCCTCGCGGCGGCGGCCCCACTGGCCCATCTGCTCGCGCAACTGCACCAGGCGCTGTTCGACGCGCTGGCGGCCCTCGACCACGAAGCGGATCTCGCCTTCGAGCCGGCCGACTTCGGCGCTGGCCTCGTAGAGCTTGCCCTGCGCCTGGTTGACGGTGTCGCCGGCGCCGTAGTGGGCCTGGCGCACGGTTTCGAGCTCGGCTTCGATGTGGCGCAGGTCGGCCGTGCGCGACTCCAGGTCGTTGATGGCCTTCTCGGAGTCGTTCTTGATCTTGGCCTGGTCCGCGTTGCTTTCGCTGCGCTTCAGAAACCACAGCTGGTGCTGCTTCTTCGTGGCGTCGCCCTGCAGCGTGTTGTAGCGCGCGGCCACCTCGGCCTGCTTTTCGAGCTTCTCGAGGTTGGCGTTGAGCTCGCGAAGAATGTCCTCGACCCGCGTGAGGTTCTCGCGCGTGTCGCCCAGGCGGTTCTCGGTTTCGCGGCGGCGCTCCTTGTACTTGGAGACGCCCGCGGCTTCTTCCAGGAACAGGCGCAGCTCTTCGGGCTTCGATTCGATGATCCGGCTGATCGTGCCCTGGCCGATGATGGCGTAGGCCCGCGGGCCGAGGCCCGTGCCCAGGAACACGTCCTGCACGTCGCGCCGGCGCACCGGCTGGTTGTTGATGTAGTAGCTGCTCGTGCCGTCGCGCGTGAGCACGCGGCGCACCGCGATTTCGTTGAACTGGTTCCACTGGCCGCCGGCGCGGTGGTCGGCGTTGTCGAACACCAGTTCCACGCTCGAGCGGCTGGCCTGCTTGCGCGTGGTCGTGCCGTTGAAGATCACGTCCTGCATCGACTCGCCGCGCAGCTCCGACGCGCGCGATTCGCCGAGCACCCAGCGAACCGCATCCATGATGTTCGACTTGCCGCAACCGTTGGGCCCGACCACCCCGACCAGTTGCCCCGGCAGCAGGAAGTTGGTGGGTTCGGCGAACGACTTGAAGCCCGAGAGCTTGATGGAATTAAGACGCACGACTTGTCGGCCTGGCTTGGCTGTAGCGCCAAGGTATTGATTTGTAAGGAAAATTGCACGGGCCTGCAGCTTGCAGCAGGCCGCCGCCCCAGCCGTGGATGATAACGTCAGGGCATGAGCGATTCCCCGGTTTCTCCCCTCGCCATTCGACGTGGCTGCCTGCTGGCGGGCATGGCTGCGCTGCTCGGTCTTGCAGGCTGCTCGTCGATGCACGACACCCAGCGTGCCGAGCCCTACAACAACCAGGAGTGGCTGCAATCCGGCGCCAACCGCATCGCCAACCTGTCGTTGCGCGACAACCTGCAGTCGGTGCGGCGCGTGCAGAGCACGCTGTACAAGCGCAACCCGCGCGAATGGCGCAAGTCGGCGGCCAGCATGGACGAAGCCACCCAGCGCGCCTGGGACGCCGTGCTCAAGGGCCCGCCGCTGCCCGAACTCAAGGGCGCCACCGGCATCGACGCGATCCGCCTGGCCTTCGACACCGGCCCGCAGGGCTACCAGGGCGACCGCGTGGCCGCGCTGGTATACGGCTGGACCAGCATGCTCAAGCAGGCCAACGGCGACACCTGGGACCAGACCATGGTCGACGGCGTGAACGCCGAGAACAGCTTCCGGGCCGCGCGCAACTTCGAGATTTCGCTCTGGCTCATCTCCTCCAAGACCGGCCCCGACGGCCAGCCGCTGCTGCTGGCCACCGAGATCAGCGACCGCGGCCGCAACCTCGTGGCCGACCGCGAACTGTCGAAGGTGGTGGCGCGGCTCGACCTGCTGGCCGCGCAGGCCGACGAGAAATACCGCCGCGCGGCCCTCGACTTCGGGCAGAACTGGGTGATGGGCGTGGTCATGCCCTTCTTCACGCTGGTGCCCAAGTAAGCCCGGGCCCGTGAGTCCGTGAAGCCCGCGCGAAGCGAAATGGCACACCGTCAGTTGCGGAAAGCTATTTCCGAAATTGCCATTTGCGGTAATATATTTCCGTGGACAAGCAAGCCCTCATCACCGCCCTGACCGCGCGCCGCGAGGCCGCCGGCATCTCGAATGCCGAGATCGCGCTGCGCTCGGGGCTCACCGAGCGTTCGGTGCGCAACGCCTTGAGCCTGCGCGGCAACCCGCAGCTGTCGTCGCTGCTGGCGCTGGTCGACGCGCTCGGGCTCGAGCTGCAGCTCGCGCCCAAGGGCTTCGGCGAAACCACGGCCACCGACCCCGGCTACCGCCCGGTGACCACGCGCATCGGCCATGCGGTGGCGCAGGCGCCCTCCCCGCCGTACGCCAAGCGGCGTCCCCCGCCGTCCTCGTCATGAACGTCAAGATCCTCGAGATCGCGCTTGGCGCCAGGCGCTTCGGCAAGCTGTTCCAGTACGCCGACCTGTGCCGCTTCGTCGCCGAACCCGAGTTGGTCGCCAACCCGCCGGCCGAGGTGCTGTCGCTCTCCATGGTGGCGAGCGACCCGGCCGCCCAGTCGGCGCTGTGGAGCGACGTCAAGAACCCGCTGTTCAACGCCCAGGGCGGCCAGTTGCCCAGCTTCTTCCAGAACCTGCTGCCCGAGGGCGTGCTGCGCAGCCACATCGCGCAGTTGCGCGGCTGCCTGGAGAACGACCATTTCGAACTGCTCGCGGCCTGCGGCGGCGACCTGCCCGGCGCGGTGAGCGCCAGGCCGGTGACGGTCGACCGCGGCACGCTGCAACGGCTCATCACGCAGGACCAGGACGCGCTGGAGATGTCGGTGGTCGAGCTGCCGCTGCCGCAGGGCATCTCGGTGTCGGGCGTGCAGCCCAAGCTCGGCCTGCGCCGCCAGGGTGGGCGCTACGTGGCGCGCACGCGTGCCGGCGCCAGCACGCGCGTCATCGCCAAGCTGCCGGTGGCCGGGCGGCCGCACATGCCGCAGCTCGAGATGCTGTCGCTGCAGATGGCGGGCGCGGCGGGCGTCGAGGTGTGCCATGCCGAACTCGCCCCGCTGTCGGCCATTGCCGCGGAGCACAGCTATGCGCTGCCCGACGAGCCCGAATTCCTGGCGGTCACGCGCTTCGACCGCGACGGCGCGCGCCGCATCCACTTCGAAGACTTCGCGCAGGTGCTGGCGATCGACCCGATGCGCAAGTACGGCGCGAGCTACCTCGACATGGCGCTGGCCATGCGCGCCTTCCCGTCGCTGGGCGACGAAGCGGTGCTCGAACTCGTGCGGCGGCTCGTGGTGAACGACCTGCTCGGCAACCCCGACGCCCACCTGAAGAACTTCGGGGTGCTGTACCCCGACGGCGTCGCGCCACGCCTGGCGCCGGCCTACGACATCGTGGCCTATGCCGCGCTGCAAGGGGTGGAAGGCCACGCGCTGCCGCTGCTGCCCGCCGCTTCCAGCACGGCCAGGCGGGTGGCCCTGTTCACGCCGGCCAACATGCGCGCCTTCTGTTTCTCGACCGGGCTGCACGAGCCGCTGGTGCGCCGCATCGTCGCGGACACCGCGCGGCTCGCACGCGAAAAATGGCCCGCGATGATCGACGCCTCGACCCTGCCCGCGCCGTGGAAGAAACGGCTGCAGCAGCGCTTGCAGGCACATCCCTTGCTGCAGTCGATGCGCAAGCGGGGCAAATAACCCATTGAAGCCCGATCGAAGCCTGATCAAGGCGCATCCGAAAAATCACACCCCTAGAATGATCCGGCCCTCCACCCCTCAACCCATTCGAGGCAGCAGCAACTCATGAGCTCCATCAATTTCATCGGCGGCGAAAAAGGCGGTGTCGGCAAGTCGGTCACGGCACGCGTGCTGGCGCAATACTTCATCGACCACAGCCGGCCGTTCGTGGGCTTCGACACCGACCGCTCGCACAGCTCGTTCACGCGCTTCTACGAAGGCTTCGCCTCGCCCGTGGTGGTCGACAGCTTCGAAGGCCTCGACACCGTGGTCAACGGCTTCGAGACCAACCCGCAGCAAAGCGTGATCGTCGACCTCGCGGCGCAGACGCTGGCGCCGCTGTCGCGCTGGATCAAGGAATCGGACCTGTTCGACGTGTTCGCCGAGATCGGCGTCACGGTCAACTTCTGGCATGTGCTGGACGACGGCAAGGACTCGACCGACCTGCTCGGCACGCTGATCGACACCTTCGGCAACCGGCCCAACTACATCGTGGTGCAGAACTACGGCCGCGGCAGCGACTTCGGCATGCTGCTGGGCTCGCAGTCGCTCTCCAAGGCGACGGCGAACGGGGCGCGCGTGATCGCCCTGCCGCGCCTGCACGACGCGAGCATGCGCAAGATCGATGCGCAGAACACGAGCTTCTGGAAGGCCGTGAACGACCGCGAAGGCGCGCATGCCCTGGGACTGCTGGAGCGCCAGCGCGTGAAGTCGTGGCTGGCCACGGCCTACGCGGCGTTCGACACCTTGCCGCTGTGACGCTGTGAATCTTCGAGGCCCGGCGCAGCATTGACGCCGCCGGCCCTTACCCTCACCCCCGCCCTCTACCTCTCCCGGCGGGAGAGGGAGCAACTCAAATCATCCCGCCGTTGATCGAGATGACCTGCCCCGTGATGTAGGCCGCCTCGTCGCTCGCCAGGAACGCGGCCAGCGCGGCCACTTCCTGCGGCGTACCGGCGCGCTTCACCGGCACCATCTGGTTGATGACCGCCGGGTCGAACACGGCGTCCGCCATCGGCGACGCGATGATCCCGGGCGCGATCGCATTCACCGTGACGCCGCGCGACGCCACTTCGAGCGACAGCGCCTTGGTCGCGCTGTTCAGCGCGCCCTTGGCCGCGGCATAGTTCACCTGCCCCTTGTTGCCCGCGATCGCGGCCACGGACGAGATGTTCAGGATGCGGCCCCAACGCGTGCGCATCATCGGCAGCAGCAACGGCTGCGTGACGCGGAAGAAGCCGTTGAGCGACACGTCGATCACCTTGTGCCATTGCGCGGCGCGCATGCCGGGCAGCACGGCGTCGTCGTGCACACCCGCGTTGTTGACCAGGATCTGCACCGGCCCGGCTTCCAGGATGCGCGCGGTGGCGGCCGCGCAGGCCTCGTCGCTGCACAGGTCGAACACATGGCATTCCGCCTTGCCGCCCGCCGCCGCGATCGACGCGGCCAGTTGCTCGACGGCCTCGGGCCGCGAATTCGCGTGCAGCAGCACCGTGGCGCCATCGCGCGCCAGGCGTTGCGCCATGGCCGCGCCGAGCGCGCCGCTCGCGCCGGTGATCAGTGCGCGTTTTCCTTCGAGACTCATGGCGATGGGGTGCTTTCTGTGGCCAGCGGCGTGTTGAGGACGACCACGGCGCGGCCCTCGGCCAGCACGCGGCTGTCGTCGGCCGTCACCGTGAACGCATAAAGAATCTGGCGGTCGTCGCCCGACAGGCGCTGGGCGCGCACCTGCAGCGCGCCGGGCACGTCGTCCAGCCGCGCCACCGCCAGCTTGACGTTGCGCGCGCTCGCCAAAAAACCGGCCGAGGGCGTGCTGCCCTCCGCGGCCAGCAGCCCGCCGTGCAGCGCCATCGCCTGCGCCGCGTACTCCACGGCGTTGGGCGCGAGCAGGCCGCTTTCGGTGCGCAGCGGGTTGTCGGCCTGCGCGTGCGTGGTGGTGCTGCAATGGATGGCGTCGGCGTCCCAGCTTTCGAGCCGCTCCAGCAGGCACATGCTGCCGCTGTGCGGAATGCGCCGGGCAATGCCGTCGCGGTCGAGCGTCTGCGGCGCGGTCATGCGGCGGGGTCCAGGTCGGCCACCAGCAGCACGTTGGCAAAGGGCGTGCCTTCGCTCATCGGCATGCTCTGCACGCGGAATCCCAGGCGCTGCAGCAGCGCGTTCCATTCGGCCAGCGGGCGGCCCCAGGTCGGCGAAACCTTGTGGCCGCGGATGCGCGTAACCGTGCGGTCGACCCACTGGCTGATCGCAAAACCGCGGCGGCTCGACGCATCGCCCACGCGCAGCAGCAACCGCGCCTGCGGGTTGCCGCCGCGGCGCAGCGCGTCGCGCACCCGCACGAGCACGCCTTCCTGCGCCTCGAGGTCCACGTAGTGCAGCACGTCGAGGATCACGACGAGGTCGCAGTCGGGCAGGTTCGCCGAGCACATGTCGGCGCAGAGAAGCCGGGGCGCGGGCAGCAGATGGCCGATGGAGGCTTCGGCGCGCGCCACGTCCTTGGGCATCAGCTCGATGCCGGTGTAGTCGGCGCGCTCCGGCGTGGCGGCCCATGACGCCGGCCAGCGGCCCTGCTTCTGCATGACGCTCATCGACGCCAGCAGGCTCGCGAACAGGCCCTGCCCGCAGCCGATGTCGACCACGCGCCGATGCTGCGCACCGATCAGCCCGCGTTCGAGCAGCCCGCGAAACACCGGGTCGCGTCCCAGCTTGCCGCGCGCGAAGTGCCAGGCGAAGCTGCCGCCTTTCTTGTAGGGAACGGTCGCGGCCTCGTGCAGCTCGCGCCAGGCGGTGTCCGTCGAAGACGACGGCGACATCACGGCGCTCATGCTTTCAGGCCCTCGGGCAATGTGACAGCGCGCAGTCCATCGGCGCGCAGGCGTTCGAGCAACAAGGGCAATACCTCCAGCAAAACGGGTTGTCCTTCGGCCGTGCGCGCGGCGTTGCCGTCGTGCAGCAACAGGATGTCGCGGGCCTGCAGGTCGCGGCTCAGGCGCGCCATCACCTTGGCGGCGTCGCCTTCGCGCGTGTCGAAGCCGCGCCGCGTCCAGCTCACGAGCGAAAGGCCGAGGCGGTGCAGCACGGGTTCGAGAAAGGGGTTGCGCAGGCCGGCCGGCGCGCGGAAACAGGTGGGACGCTGGCCGGTGACGTCGCTCAGGATGTCCTGTGCGCGCGCGATCTCGGCCGCGAAACCGCGTGGTCCGAGAAAGGAAAAATTGTGCCGGTGCTGCGCCGTGTGGTTCTGGATGCTGTGGCCGCGCGCGACGATCTCGCGCGCCAGCTCGGGGTGCGCCAGCACGCGCTCGGCAATGCAGAAGAAGGTGGCGCGCTGGCCGTGCGCGTCGAGCAGGTCGAGCACGCGCGGCGTGACCTCGGGCTCCGGCCCGTCGTCGATGGTGATCGCCACTTCGCGCCGCGCCGCCGCCGCCTCGGGCAGCCGCGTGACGTTCGGCCCCAGCAGGTTGCTGCGCGGCGTCAGGCCGGCGCCGGTGATCAGCGCGTGGTTCAACACGATGGCGCCCACGGCCCAGGGCCATGCGCCCGGCACCAGCACGCCCGCGCCGATGGCCGCGACGTGCCACGCCGCGCTGGCGCGGATGGCCGTCGGCCAGGGCCAGGATTCGGTGCGGGTCGAAGCGGATGCGGTGGACATGGAAGCGGATTTTCCCATCAGGCACGCGGTGCCGGCGAGGCCTGCGGCGGCGTCACGCGCCGCGCAAAAGCCGCCGACAGCAGCAGCGCCAGCAAGGCGCCCGGCGCCACCACGCGGCCGATGGACGACAGCGCCGGAATGTCCGAGATCGCGATCAGCCCGAACGACACCACGGTCGTCAGGTTGGCCAGCATCAGCGACGCCAGCGTGTCTTCGTCGGCACGCCCCGTGGTGCGCAGCTGGTCGAAGAACAGCGCGTAGTTGGAGCCCACCGCCACGATCAGCAGCAGCCCCACCAGGTGCAGGATGCCCAGGGCCGCCTGCAGCACCGCCATGCCGCCCAGCGTGAGCACCACCGCGAACAGCAGCGGCTGGCACACGGCCACCAGCCGGCGCCACGAGCGCAGGTAGATGCCCAGCAGCACCACCACGGCCAGCGCGCCGAGCAGCACCTGCACGAAGGCCTCGTGCAGGTAACGCTGGTACAGCCCCGCGAGCTCGCGGCCGACATCGACCACCTGCACTTCGGGCAGGCCGGCCAGCGCGGCTTCGAGGCGGCCCTGGTCGAACTTGGCTCCCGGGTGCAGCACCAGCAGCGTGCCCCAGCCGCCGCCGGGGCGCTGGTACATCAGCGTGTTGAGCACCGAGCCCAGCGGCCCGTCGGCCAGGTCGGCGCGCTGCACGGGCGCGAGCTTGCGCGCCGCTTCCACGTCGTCCAGGAAGGGGCCGAGGCGCGAGGCCGGCAGCGGCAGGCCCTTGGTGGCCTCGCCGAGGTTGGCGCGCAGCGTGTCGGCATTCGGCAGGCTGGCGATGCGCGCCGCCTGCGTCTGCATGCTCGGCAGCACGCGGGTGACGGCTTCGTAGCCGACGAGTTCGCCCTTGTCCACCAGCGCGTCGAGCCGGGCCGCGGCGGCCTCGGTGTTGCGCAGCGCGGCCTGTTCGTCGTTGCCGTAGGCCACGACCAGCACGCCGCCGTCGCTGGCGCCGATGTCGTTGCGCAGCGTTTCGTCGAGCTGTTGCGCGGCCTTGGGCACCGGGCTCATCGCGCCAAGGTCGGCGCGCCACAGGTGGCCGCCCTGCCACAGCACCAGCGCCAGCGCGGCCACGCCGAGCGCGGCCAGCGGCCAGCGCAGGCTGGGCAGGCCGCGCACCAGCGCACCGGCCATCTGCGCCATGTACTTGCGCATGCCCATGCCGGTGGCGCCGTCGGGTGCCAGCATCGGCAGCACGTAGCGGGTGGCAAGCGCCGCCGAGACCAGGCCGGCAATGGAGAACACGCCCAGCTGCGCCAGCCCCGGGAAGCCCGAGAACACCAGCGCCGCGAAGCCGCACACCGAAGTCAGCAGGCCCAGCCGCACGGTGGGCCAGTTCAGGTCGCGCCAGCGGCGCCAGCCGGTGCCGGCCACGGCGGCGCCTCGTGCCTGGATCAGGTAATAGATGGCGTAGTCCACCGTCTCGCCGATCAGCGTGCTGCCGAAGCCCAGCGTGAGCCCGTGCACCGAACCGAACACCACGCTCACGCTCGCCGTGCCGATCACCACGCCCGTGGCCACCGGCAGGAAGGCGATGACCAGCGCGCGCGGCGAGGCGAAGGCCAGCAGCAGCAGGCAGCCCATCACGATGCCGCCCACCACCGCGAGGTGCATGGCTTCGGTCTTGATCTTGTCGCGGCTCATCACCGAGAACACCGGCGGGCCGCTGAGCAGCAGCTTGGGGGCATCGGCGCCCATGTCGCGCGCGGCGGCCTCGTAGGCGGCATGCACCCGGGCGATGGCCACGGCCTGCGCGTCGAGGTCGCCGCCGGCGGCGCGCGTGGTGGCGATCATCAGCGCGCGCGGCGCGCTGCGCGACATCCACACGCCGTCTTCGCTGCGCGGTGCGCTCGCGGGCATCAGCTCCATGGCGATGCGCTGCGTCTCGCCGGTCGGGTCGCGGTCGAGGAACGGCTTGACGACGTTGCCGGCCGGGGTGCCCAGCATCGACAGGGTTTCGTTGATCGCGTCGCGCAGGCCTTCGGTGCTGAACTGGCCGGGCGTGACGCCGGGCGACAGCTGGTAGCGGTGCTGGAACACCCAGGTGCCCGCGTCGCTCCAGTCGCTGACGTCGCCGTTCTGGACCAGGTCGAACAGCTTGCTCTCGCGCATGTCCTTGGCCACCGCGCGCGACACGGCCGCGCGTTGCTCGGTGCTGCCGCCCTCGATGCCCAGCATGAGCGTGCGCGAGGCCACGCCGCTTTGCAGCTGCTCGATGAGCACGCGCTGGCGAACGTCGGGGCTCTTGGGCAGGAAGGCCGAGAGGTCGGCGCCGATCTGCGTGCGGGCGATGATCACCGCGCCGCACAGCAGCACCAGCAGCCATGCCAGCAGCACGACCGCCCGGCGCGACCAGCTCGGCGGGCCGTCGGTCTGCGGCGCCGTCACGGCGTGGTGCGTCCGGGGGGGCCGGACGGAGCCGTGGCCGCCGGTGCGGCCGGCGCCGTTGCGGCCGGTGCGGCGCCCGGCGTGATGTTCATCGACGAGCGGTCGCCGCCGACGAACTCCATCTCGAGCGCGAGCACGTCGCTCGCGCGGCCGCTGATGCGCATGCTGCGCACCTGCGCGGCCAGCCGGCTGTCCAGCGGCACGAGGTCGAGCGTCCACTTGGCCGGCGAGCCCGTCACCGTGCTCTTGAAGTAGCGCTGCAACGTGGCGCCGTCACCGGTGAGCGTGCCGCGCATGGCTTCGACCAGGCCCAGCAGCTCGGGCATGCTGTCGAGTGCCAGCGTGCGGTTGCGGCCGCCGCGCGACAGCGTGAGCGTGTTGCCCTCGACCGCCATGGTCTCGATGCGCGGCGACAGCGTGCGGCGCACCAGCTTGTCGGGCGCGTCGAAGCTCAGCGTGCCGCTGGCGTCGAGCGGGCCTTCGAGGCCGTGCACGAAGCGTTGTTCGGTGAAGCGGGCCTCGCCGCTCTTCTGCTTGGCCAGCAGGCTCATCAGCTCGGGCAAATCGAAGGCCGCCCAGGCCGGTGCCGCGCCCAGCGTCAGGGCCAGCGCCAGCACGAATGCCTTGCCAAGCGAGTCAAGCCGCATCTTCGAGCCAGAAATCATGAAAGTTGAACCAGTTGTAGGGGTACGCGCGGCACAGCGCCTCCAGGCGCGCCACGTAGGCTTCCACCGCCGCGCGGATGCGCGCTTCGCGCTCCTCGGGGCTGGCGGCACGCTCGCGGAAGTCGGCCAGCGGGTCGAACCGGACATCGTAGCGCCCGCCTCCGCCGTAAAGCCCCGCCATGAAGAAGACCTTGCGGCGCAGCAGCGACGCGAGGCGAAACGGGCCGTCGTTGAAGACGGCGGGCTGCCCGAGGAACGGCAGCACGATGTTGTTGCCGCGCTGCTGGGCGGGCTGCTCCTCGCTGCCCGGCAGCGTTCGGTCGGCCAGCATGCCGCCCATGCCGCCGCCGTCGAGCCAGTCGCGCAGGTCGAGCATCGAGTGCGGGCGGCCCAGCGCGATCACGTGCGGGCGCAGTTCGGGCACCGCAATGGCGTTGAGGATGCCGGTGATGCGCTGCGCGTTGTCCGGGTACATGAGCATCGCCAGGCGCATGTCGCGCTGGTGCGTCTGCTGCTTGCAGGCGCCCAGCGCCTCGAAGCTGCCGACGTGCGCGCCGAGCAGGAAGGCACCCCGCCCGCTCGCCAGCTCGGCGTCGACCGGCTCGTTGCCTTCGATCTTCACCTCGAACAGGTCCATGCGCCCGCGCAGGAAGTACACGCGGTCCAGCACGGTCGAGGCAAAGGCGTGCAGCAGGCGGAAACCGTCGAACCAGCCCGCGCGCGGGCCGATGGCACGGAACAGGTAGCGCTTGATGTGGCGGCGCTGCGCCGGCGCGAACAGGAGAAAGTACAGCGCGATCGGCGGCAGCAGCAGCCGCGTGACGTGGCGCCCGAAGAACAGCGCCATGAACACGATGAAGCGCAGCGCGAGCATGTTGCTGCGCTCGGGCGCACGGGCCCAGTCGCCGCTCTCCCCTTTGGGGGTCGGGTGAGACGCCTGGCTCGTGTGGGCCGCCTCTTTCACGGCGTGCGCCTCGACGTGCGTGTGCTTCATCACGCCGAATCTTGCACGGCCGTCCAGCGGCCGGTGACGGCCACCACGCCGTCGCAGCGCACGTCGAAACGCACGCCGCGCGCGGCGCCGGCTTCCGGCTGCAGCTCGATCGACAGGGTGCTGCCGGGCCGCACGGGCGCCAGGAACTTGGCGGCGGCGAGCGTCGGGTTGGCGCCCAGGCGCGCGGTGAGCGCCGGCACGCGGCGAATGGCTTCCATCACCTCGGCCAGCACCAGCGCGCCCGGCAGCAGCGGCTGCCCCGGGAAATGCCCGGCAAACACGGGATGGTCGGCGGGCACGGTGTGCGCCATCTGCACCGGCGTGTCGTCCTCGGCGAGCTGCGCCAGCGCGAACTCGCGCAGCGCCCGCACGGTGAGCTTGCCCGTGCCTTCGCGCGGGAACGCCTTGACCTGCACCACGCGGCGCGGCACGAACACCGGCTCCAGCCGCTGGCGCAAGGCCGCGATGATCTGGCCCGCGCTCAGCGTCGGCGCGACCACAAAGGCCACCGGCCGCACCACGCCGTCAGCCACCTCGTCGGGCAGCCAGAAGGCGCCGTCGTCCACGCCGGCAATGCTGTTCAGATGAAAGTTCAGGTGCGCCAGCGAACTGCGCCGCCCGGCCACGTGGATCAGGTCGTTGGCGCGGCCGAACAGGCGGAAGCGGCGCTCGTCGAGCAGCTCGAGCACGTCGGCCATGGGCGTGGGCTCGGGCATGAAGTCGCCCTGGAAGATGAAGCGCTCGGGGCCGCCGTCGGCCGAGGGCTCGGCGTGCACGCTGATCTCGCCGAAGGTTTCCCAGATCTCGCTGTCGGTGGTGCGGCGGGTGGCCACCTGCCCCGACTCGGTGCTGCCGTAGATCTCCAGCAGCACGGCGCCCATGGCCTGCTCGGCCTGTTGCGCGAGCTGCGGCGACAGCGGCGCGGTGGCCGACAGGATGAGGTCGACCGGCGGCAGCGCGATGCCCGACAGCAGCAGCGTCTTCAGGTGGAACGGCGTGGTCACCAGCGCGCGCGGGCGCGGCACCGAGGCCAGCGTCTGCGCCACGTCGGCCGGAAAGAACGGCCGGCCGCTTTCGAACGCGGCACCGCCGAGCATGGCCAGCAGCGCCGACGACTCGAGGCCGTAGCTGTGCTGCACCGGCACGGTCGCCACCAGCGTCAGGCCTTCGAGCGTGGGCCGCTCGAGCACGCGGCACAGGCGCTTCACCGCCACCGCGACGTCGCCGACCAGCGTGCGCCAGGTCTTGGCATGCGGCTGCGGCACGCCGGTCGAACCCGAGGTCAGCAGGCTGGCGGCGTGCATGGCGCCGTCGATGCGCGGCACCGCGGCGCCGGCATCGCCTTCGAGGCTGGAGCGGTCTTCGATCAGCACGCGCTGCATGCCAGGGGTCTGCAGCTTCGCATCGTCAGTCAGCGCGAAGAGGTTCGGCCCGCCCGATTCGACCAGGCGCGCCAGCGTGTCGGGCCGCGCGTCGGGCGGCAGCAGGCTGGCATGGCCGCGCACCAGCGCGGCGCCCAGGCTCACGGCGAAGGCGTAGCGGTCGACGCACAGGTTCACGGCCGGCCCCTGCGCCGGCAGCGTGGGCGCGAAGCGCGCCACGTCGGCCAGGTACTGCCGCGTGCTCACGGGCACGCCCGCGCGCCAGGCCAGGGGGGCATCGGGGTCGCGCTCGGCAAGCAATGCCAGGAAGCCGGCCGGTTCCGAGGTCGAGGTATCTGTCGTCACGCGGGCCACGCCTGTGTCATCGGCCACCGGCGCTGGAATCCACCGACGATGTGCCGTAGAACGCGCGCACGGCATCGACCAGCCGCGTGCGTTCGAATTCGGGATGCAGCCGGTACCGCACCAGGTGCTCGCCCACGAACAGCAGCGCCACCATCACGGGGCACAGCACGTTCGAGAACAGCGACCAGTCGGAAAACGGCCGGGTGAAATAGAGGGCGATCGACGCCACCACCACCAGCGCGAAGAACGCGGTCCAGATGCGCGTCAGTTGCGTGGTGTAGGCCAGCATGTGTCCCTTGAGCGGGTGCACGCGCTGCGCGAACTGGGTGATCAGCGGCAGGCCGTGGCCGCGCAGCGTGGAGCCGAACCAACCGCACAGCGCGGTATTGATCGCCACGTGCTGCATCACGTACAGGCGGTTCGGGTCGCCGGCCTCACCGAGGAAGACGAGCGCGAAGCCGCCCACGCCCAGCGCGGCCGCGGCGGCAAAGCCCCATCGGCCGAACCAGCTCGCGGCAAATCCCATGGCGGCCAGCCAGAGCGGGCCGAGCAACACCACCACCGCCCAGGGCGCCGTGGGGTGGAACACCGTCATCCAGTGAGAGAGGCCGGCATAAGCCACCCCTACCACCAGCAGGAGTGCTATTCGCCATCGAGACATGGGATCAGGTAGCGGCGCGATGCTGGGCGACGTGGGTCGCGAGCGTGCGCAGCGACTGGAAGATCTGCTGGTTGCGCTCGTCGTCCGAGCGCAGCTGGAAGCCGTAGCGGCGCGACACTTCGAGCGCCACTTCGAGGATGTCGATCGAGTCGAGTCCCAGGCCTTCGCCGTAGAGCGGGTCGGTCGGCACGATGTCTTCGGGCGCGACTTCAAGATTGAGCGCGTTCACGAGCAACACGGCCAGCTCTTTTTCAATCGGCGACTGTTCGGATGCGTCGCCAGAGGCGGGAATGGGGGGCTGAGCAGTCGATGACAAAAAAACCTCCTGAAACTTTTTCCTGAACTACCGTGCGGCCGTGGATTATAGGAGTGCCGCTTGATTAGACTGCCCCTTTCGCTACGACCCGGAGCCCCCCATGGCCGACCCACTTCCGATCGCACGGCATGACGCCATCGAGTGCGCCCTGCTTCCCGGCCTGGCCAACCGCCACGGCCTGATCACCGGGGCCACCGGCACCGGCAAGACAGTCACCCTCCAGACCATCGCAGAGAAGCTCTCGGGCATCGGTGTGCCGGTGTTCATGGCCGACGTCAAGGGCGACCTGACCGGCATCAGCCAGAAGGGTGCCATCGGCGGCAAGCTGGCCGCCACGCTGAAGGAACGCGGCATCGAGCCGCCCGAGCCCGCGGCCTGCCCCGTCACGCTGTGGGACGTGTTCGGCGACCAGGGCCACCCGGTGCGCGCCACGGTGTCCGACATGGGCCCGCTGCTGCTGGGCCGCATGGTCGACGTGAACGAAACCCAGGCCGGCGTGCTGAACCTGGTGTTCAAGATCGCCGACGACAACGGCCTGCTGCTGCTCGACCTGAAAGACCTGCGCGCCATGCTGCAGTACGTGGGCGAGAACGCGAGCCAGTTCACCACGCAGTACGGCAACATCAGCGCCGCCAGCGTGGGCGCCATCCAGCGCGGCCTGCTGCAGATCGAGACCCAGGGCGGCGACAAGTTCTTCGGCGAGCCGATGCTCAACATCGCCGACTTCATGCAGACCGAGGGCGGCAAGGGTGTCATCAACATCCTGGCGGCCGACAAGCTCATGAACTCGCCGCGGCTGTACGCCACCTTCCTGCTGTGGATGCTGTCGGAGCTGTTCGAGCAGTTGCCCGAAGTCGGTGACCCCGA
This sequence comes from Variovorax sp. OK212, assembly GCF_900112425.1. Taxonomy (GTDB): domain Bacteria; phylum Pseudomonadota; class Gammaproteobacteria; order Burkholderiales; family Burkholderiaceae_C; genus Variovorax. The sequence goes on from NZ_FOLP01000003.1 coordinate 678,953, forward strand.
CCAGCCCAAGCTGGCCTTCTTCTTCGACGAGGCCCACCTGCTCTTCAACGAGGCGCCCAAGGCGCTGGTGGAGCGCATCGAGCTCGTGGTGCGCCTGGTGCGCTCCAAGGGCGTGGGCGTGTATTTCGTCACCCAGAACCCGCTGGACATTCCCGATTCCGTGCTGGCCCAGCTCGGCAACCGCGTGCAGCACGCGCTGCGCGCCTTCACGCCGCGCGACCAGAAGGCCGTGAAGGCGGCCGCCAGCACCATGCGGCAGAAGCCGGGGCTGGACATCGAGACCGCCATCACCGAGCTTGCCGTGGGCGAGGCGCTGGTGAGCTTGCTGGACGACAAGGGCCGCCCGAGCGTGACCGAGCGCGCGTTCGTGCTGCCGCCGGCCAGCCAGCTCGGCCCGATCACGCCCGACCAGCGCAAGGCGCTGATTGCCGGGTCGCTGGTTGCGGGCGTGTACGAAAAGACGGTCGACCGCGAATCGGCCTACGAAAAGCTCAAGGGCCGCGCCGACAGCGCGCCCGACGCGCCGCCCGCCACGCTGCCTGGCGGCAAGCCCGCTGCGGAGGCTTCGGGCTCCGGCATGGGCGGCATGCTCAACGACATGCTGTTCGGCACCACCGGCCCACGCGGCGCCAAGCACGACGGTCTGGTGCAGACCATGGCCAAGTCGGCGGTGCGCACCATGGGCACCTCGGTGGGCAAGGAGATCCTGCGCGGCGTGCTGGGCGGGATCTTCGGCAGCAAGAAGCGCTGACCAGCTAGAAGCTGGAAGCCGGGGCTGCCTACCAGCGCAGCAGCCGCGGCCCCAGCACCGCGCCGGCCAGCACCGGCACCGCGATGCCGCTCACGTACCAGACCGCAAGAAACGGCGCGGTGAGCTCCATGCAGTGCAGCGCATAGACAGAAGCCCCCACCCCGCCGGCCAGCGCACCGGCCGCGGCGCCCGCCAATGCGGGCCGCGTGGGCGCCAGCCCCTTGAGCGCCACCAGCGTGGCCGCGAGCACCGGCAGCGCCATCAGCCCGATGCTGGCCGCGCAGATGCGCCACGACTGCCCCATCAGCGACGGCATGCGCTCGGCCATCGGCACGGTGAACCACGCGATCGCCGCGAGCACCCAGATGCCGAGCACCGGCAACGCCGCGCCCATCCAGGCATGGCGGGCCTCGACGCCCGGGCGCGCAAGCCGCTGCACCGCCACGTAGCCCGCCGCGGCAATGCACAGCGGAAACAGCACCTTGACCCAGAACATCGGCCAGAACATGGCCTGCACGATGTCGCGCCGCATGCCGTATTCGGCGAACAGGATCAGCAGCGACACCGGCACGCCGGCCAGCAGCGCCATGCGCAGGCGCCGGCTCGCGGCGCGGCGCGGCGCGGCCACGTCGCCGGTGGCGAGCATCGCGATGAGCTCGTCGGTCTTCATGCGGCTTCTCCCCAGCGGTTGCCGAAGCGGGCGGCCAGCGACTTCAGCCCGCGGTGGATGCCCACCTTCACGGCCGACTCCGACATGCCCGTGAGGCTCGCCGTCTCGGCCACCGACAGCCCCTCGATCTTCACGTGCACGATCGGCAGGCGCTGGCGCTCGGGCAGCGACTCGAGCAGCCCGCCGAGATCGCGCCTGGCGTCGCTGGCCTCCTCGGCCGACGCGGCGAACACGGCCAGGTCGTCGTCCAGCGGGTCATGCAGGTCGTCGCGGACCGACTTGGCGCGCAGCAGGTCGATCATCTTGTAGCGCGCAATCGCGTGCACCCAGGCCGTCAACGGCTGGTCGCTCTGGTAGGTGTGGCGCTGGTTGTGCATGGCGAGCAGGCATTCCTGGACGAGGTCTTCCACTTCATCGGGCCAGCCAAACAGGCGCTTGCCCAGAAAGGCGCGCAGATGCGCGCTCAGTTGCTGCAGGAATTCGCGGTACGCCTTCGCGTCGCCGTCGAGGCCGCGAAGGAACAGGCTGCGCAGCGCCGCTTCCACGTCGCTCGAATTCGTCCTGCTGCCTATGGTGTTTCGTGCCATCCGGTCGGCCGGTTACAGCCTCGTCGAAAAATAGTCGTGCAGGATTGTGCCGCGAGCCACCGCACCCGCTCGGCCCGGCTCGCCACGACCCCACGCCCGCACTGAAATTCCATGGAAGGAGCGGCCATGTCCGGCGGACCCGCCCGGCGCCGGAGGTGGCACGAATCGCGGCCTGGACGTTGTTCGCCGAGCCATCGGCCGCGCCCCGGACGCGGCGTTGTCCGTCCCCGCGCGGCTTGCAAGCCGCGCGGGCGGTCGGTACATTGCATTTTTTGAGGGCCACCAATGTCTGCCGACAGCACAACGATCCCTTCTTCCTCCCCCTCCTCGGCTGCTTCGACCGCCTCATCCGCTTCGTCCGCTCCGTCGCCCTTGTCATCCTTGCCGCTGGCGGAGCAAACCACGCCGGCCGGCCTCACGCCCCCCTTCCCCGTATCGCCGCTGGCTACCTCGCCCCTGGCCACCTCCCCGCTGGCGACCCCGCCGCTGCACGCCTCCTCGTCGACCGGCCACATCCGCCTGACCTCGCACGCCGGCGGCTTCGGCGCCCTGCCGATCCACTGGGGCGCCGCCACCGCCGCCGAGCGCGGCCCCGTGGTCGGCACCACCACCAAGCGGGCGCACCGCAACGTGATCGGCACGCACAGCGGCTCGTACAGCGTCTACCGCGCGCTGGCCGTGGCGGCGGGCGCGCTCAAGCGCGAGCACAAGGCCGACCTCACCAACACCGCGCCCACCGACGTGATCGGCCCCTACCCGCAGTGGAGCGAGCCCGGGCGCATCGTGTCGCTCGACCCGTGGGGCGCGCTGGTGGCCGACGTGTTCTCCACCGAACTGGCGGCCGGCTATGACATTCGCCCGACCATCGCGATCACCAAGGCCCACGTGATCCTGCCCGAGGTGATCGAGGCGCTGCAAAGCGGCCGCCTCAAGGCCGACGGCCATTTCCTCACCGCCGGCGGCGCCGCCATGGTGACCAAGGCGGCCATCGAGCCCGTGTGGTACCTGCCCGAGGTGGCGCGCCGCTTCGGCTGCTCCGAGACCGACCTGCGCCGCACCCTGTTCGAGGAAACCGGTGGCATGTACCCCGAGCTGGTCACGCGCTCCGACCTCGAGGTGTTTCTGCCGCCCATCGGCGGGCAGACGCTCTACATCTTCGGCAACCCGCGCGACCTGGCCAACCCCACGGTGGAGCTCACCGCGCGCATCCACGACGAGTGCAACGGCTCCGACGTGTTCGGCTCCGACATCTGCACCTGCCGGCCCTACCTCACGCACGCCATCGAGGAGTGCATCCAGGGCGCGCAGCGCGGCGGCGTGGGCCTCATCGCTTACTCGCGCAAGGAAGGCCGCGCGCTCGGCGAGGTGACCAAATTCCTGGTCTACAACGCACGCAAGCGCCAGGTGGGCGGCGACACGGCCGACCAGTATTTCGCGCGCACCGAGTGCGTGGCCGGCGTGCAGGACATGCGCTTCCAGGAGCTGATGCCCGACGTCTTCCACTGGCTCGGCATCCAGAAGATCCATCGGCTCGTGTCGATGAGCAACCTGAAGTTCGACGCGATCACCGGCTCGGGCATCGAGATCGGCGAGCGCGTGAACATTCCCGACGAACTGATTCCGGCGGACGCCCGCGTCGAGATGGACGCGAAGATGGCCGCCGGCTACTTCACACCCGGCCCGGTGCCGGACGCCGACGAACTCAAGAAGGCCAAGGGCCGCGGACTCACCGAATGACCACCAGCCACAACACCGACCCCCATATGCCCGTCGACGGTTCCGGCAGCCTGCCGCCCGGCGGCGCGGGCAAGGTCGATCCGTCGATCGAATTCACCGTGGACGCCGGCCATGCCGCCGGCGCGGCCAGCCTGCTGCGCACCACCACCGCCGTCCGCCAACGCGCCGCGGCCTTGCTGGCACGCGCGCGCAACGGCGAATCGCAGTGGTTTCGCATCGGCGACGACAGCGCGCTGGAAGACGCCGCGCGCAACGTCGCCGAGGTCACGCGCGAGCGCTATCCGTGGGACACCATTCCGTACCACAGCCGCTGGCGCCACTTCGAGGCCGGCGGCGTCAACCGCCTCGAAGAACTCAACACCCTGCTCGGCGAACGCGACGCGCGCCAGCGCGCCCGCGCCCACATCGACCTGGTGCTGGTCAGCGTGCTGCTCGACGCCGGCGCCGGCCCCGACTGGCACTACACCGAGTCGGCCACCGGCGAACGCTTCACGCGCTCCGAAGGCCTGGGCGTGGCGAGCTACCACGCCTTCTGCGCCGGCCTCTTCTCCTCCAACCCCGACAACCCCTACCAGGTCGACGCGGCCGGCCTGCGCGGCCTGGTGGCCGACCGGCTCGGCGACGCCTTCCAGGTCAGCGAGGTGAACCCGCTGGTCGGCCTGGCGGGCCGCGCCACGCTGCTGCGGCGCCTGGGCGAGGCCATGAACGAGCAGCCCGAGACCTTCGGCGACGACGGGCGCCCCGGCAAGCTGTTCGACGCGCTGGTCGGCCCCTACGGCCCGGCCGCGCCACCGACCGCGGAAATCACGGCGCACCAGATCCTGTCGCTGCTGCTGGAAACGCTCTCGCGCATCTGGCCGGCGGCCAATGCCGTGGACAGCATCGCGGCGGACGGCAGCGACAGCGCGGGCGGCATCGGCTCGGGTGACCCCGCGCTGGCGCTGGGCGACTGCTGGCGCCACAGCGCGGTGCGCGGCCCCGGGCTCACCAACGGGTGGATGCCGTTCCACAAGCTGTCGCAGTGGCTGACCTACTCGCTGCTCGAACCCTTCGAATGGGCCGGCGTGAAGGTGCGCCACCTCGACGCGCTCACCGCCTTGCCCGAGTACCGCAACGGCGGCCTGCTGATCGACAGCGGCGTGATCGTGCCAAAAGACCCGGCTTTTCTGGCCCGCCGCTGGAAGGTGGGCGACGAGTTCATCGTCGAATGGCGCGCGCTCACGGTGGCGCTGCTCGACGAGGTGGCGCCGCGCGTGCGCAAGGTGCTCGACCGCACCGAGGAAGAATTGCCGCTGGCCTGCGTGCTCGAGGGCGGCACCTGGGCGGCCGGCCGGGCGCTGGCGCAGCGCCTGCGCGACGGGGCGCCGCCTCTGTTGATCGAGAGCGACGGCACCGTCTTTTAGACTCTCGGGTTATCCCAGCAACGCCACACGCACAATTCCAATGAGCAACGTCCACCTCGTCAGCCACCCCCTCGTCCAGCACAAGCTCACGCTGATGCGCCGCAAGGACGCGTCCACCAACAGCTTTCGCCGGCTCCTCAACGAAATCAGCATGCTGATGGCCTACGAGGTCACGCGCGACATGCCGATGCAGGACATCGAGGTCGAGACCCCGCTGGAAACCATGCAGGCCAAGGTCATCGACGGCAAGAAGCTGGTGCTGGTGTCCATTCTTCGCGCCGGCACGGGCATCCTGGACGGCATGCTGACCGTGGTGCCCGGCGCGCGCGTCGGCCACATCGGCCTGTACCGCGACCCCAAGACGCTGACGGCCGTGGAGTACTACTTCAAGATGCCCGGCGAAATGGACAGCCGCGACGTGATCGTGGTCGACCCCATGCTGGCCACCGGCAACTCGGCCGTGGCCGCGGTCGAGCGCCTGAAGGAGCTCAACCCCAAGTCGATCAAGTTCGTCTGCCTGCTGACCTGCCCCGAAGGCGTGAAGACCATGCAGACCGCGCACCCCGACGTGCCGATCTACACGGCCGCGATCGACCGCGAACTCGACAGCCACGGCTACATCCTGCCGGGCCTGGGCGACGCGGGCGACCGCATCTTCGGCACCAAGTAACGCTCGCACCCAGGCTCCGCGCACTTCGTGTCGCTTCTCCTTCCCCCTTACTGGGGGCAACACCTGAGGCCCGGCAGAGCCGGTTCCTCGGTGTTTCTGGAAGGGGTCCGTCCGGGAGCCTGGCAAGCGGGCATGGGGATTGCAGCGCGTATCTTTTGAATAAACCGAGGAGAAGCACCGTGACAGCACGCCGTCAATTGATCATTCGTTCCGTGGCCGTTGCCGCCGCGCTTGCGGCCGGCGCCCCCGGCCTCGCGCTGGCGCAGGCCAAGCTGAAGGTGGCGGCGGTGTACACCGTGCCGTTCGAGCAGCAATGGGTGGGCCGCATCCACAAGGCGCTGAAAGCGGCCGAGGCGCGCGGCGAGATCGAATACAAGGCCACCGAGAACGTCAGCAACGCCGACTACGAACGCGTGATGCGTGAGTACGCCACGGCGGGCAACCAGCTGATCCTGGGCGAGGTGTTCGGGGTGGAAGCCGCGGCGCGCAAGGTGGCCAAGGACTTTCCCAAGGTCGCGTTCCTGATGGGCTCGTCGCTCAAGCCGCAGGCGCCCAATTTCAGCGTGTTCGACAACTACATCCAGGAACCGGCGTACCTGAGCGGCATGGTGGCCGGCGGCATGACCAAGAGCAACCGCATCGGCATGGTCGGCGGCTTCCCGATTCCCGAAGTCAACCGCCTGATGAACGCCTTCATGGCCGGCGCCAAGGAAACGAATCCGAAGGTGGAGTTCAGCGTGAGCTTCATCAACAGCTGGTTCGACCCGCCGAAGGCCAAGGAAGCGGCCTTCGCGATGATCGACAAGGGCGCGGACGTGATGTACGCCGAGCGCTTCGGCGTGTCCGACGCGGCCAAGGAAAAGGGCAAGCTCGCCATCGGCAACGTGATCGACACGCAGAGCCAGTACCCCGACACGGTGGTCGCCTCCGCGCTGTGGAACTTCGAGCCCGCGGCCGACCGTGCGATCAAGCTGGTGAAGGAAGGCAAGTTCGCGGCCGAAGACTACGGCGTGTACGCGCAGATGAAGCACAAGGGCTCCGAGCTGGCGCCGCTGGGCACCTTCGAGAAGAAGGTGCCCGCGGACATCGTTGCCAAGGTGAAGGCCAGGCAGGCCGACATCCTGGCCGGCAAGTTCACCGTGAAGGTGGACGACGGCCAGCCCAAATCCACCGCCAAGTAAAAAGCCGAGCCCCCGATGCCCATGAAACGTGCGCGATGGCAGATCGCAGGCCTTGCCGTGGCCGTTGCGGCGTTGACCATGGGACTGGCCGCGTGCCAGCGTGAGCCGCAGAGCGCGACAGCGGCAGCGCCTGTGCCGGCGGCCGCGCCACCGGCAGCCCCGGCTTCTTCGGCCGCCGCGCCTCCCGCGGCCGCGGCCCCGGTCGGCATTCCCGCCGCCCTGCAGGAACGCGCAGACGCCCTGCTCGCCGCGCACCGCCAGATGATCGTGCTGATGACCGGCGAGCGCACGCTCGACGCGGCCGGCAAGCGCGCCATCGGTGCGGTCGGGCAGATGCTGTTCCACGACATGCAGGAGCGCCAGCGCGCGCTGATCGCCCAGGCCGGCGAGATGACCGACCCGGCCACCGTGCCGGCGCTGAACGCGCTGCTGGACCGCATCGAAAGCGAGCCGAGCTGGTTCGACGCCGACCGGCTGGCGTTCAAGGAATTCCTGGGCGAGCTGAGCACGCGCTACAGCCAGGCGCAGTCGCTGCCCGGCCTCAAGCTGGGCCGCCGCGCGAGCGAAGACCTGGCCGTGCTCGCCGAGATCGAGCAGGCCTACGACCGCGAGCTGAAAGACGTGTTCGGCCGCTTCGCGCAGCGCGGCATCGAGCCCAAGCGCGAGAAATGGGCCGACTACGTGGCCAAGCTGCAGGCCCTGTACTCGCGCGAACAGATCCTGAAAGACTTCGGCACCATCGTTCCCTACACGCTGGCGCCCCAGTCCGCCGGCGGCGGCAAGGAAGCCAAGGAGAAGGAAGGCGCCGACACGCGCGAGATCTTCGGCACCTCGCTGCCGCCCAAGACCGTGGTGCTGACCTTCGACGACGGGCCGCACGCGAAGCACACCGACGAGATCCTCGAGATCCTGAAGCGCTATGACGCGCCCGGCATCTTCTTCGAGCTCGGCCAGAACCTGGGCAAGCTCGACGCGCAGGGCAAGGCCCAGCTCGGCGCCAACGGCGCGGTCGCCAAGCGCGTGCTGGCCGCCGGCCACACGCTGGCGAACCACAGCTTCAGCCACGGCATGATGGCCAAGATGACCGACGACGCGGTGCGCAACGAAGCCACCGAGACCGAGGCCCTGCTCGACGCCACGGGCCGGCCGCAGTCGACGCTGTTCCGCTTTCCCTACGGCGCGCGCAACGAGGCCAAGCTGACCACGGTCGAGGCGCTCAAGCTGCGCTCCATGCTGTGGACCGTCGACTCCATGGACTGGGCCGACCCCGTGCCCAAGTCGATCGCCGACCGCGTGCTGGCCGAGGTCGACAAGGCCAAGCGCGGCGTGATCCTGTTCCACGACATCCAGGGCCGCACCGTGCAGGCCCTGCCCACGGTGCTCGACCAGCTGGTGGCCGACGGCTACCGCTTCGCCACCTGGCGCGACGGCAAGTTCGTCGTCAACGCGGCCAAGCGCCCGGCGCCCGACGACGGCGTGGCCGCCACCGCCGGCGACACGCTCTACCGCGAGAGCCACGCGCTGGTGATCGGCATCGACAAGTACGCCCAATGGCCCGGCCTGCACCACGCGGTGACCGACGCCAAGGCGATGGAGCAGCAGCTCGTCACGCGCCTGGGCTTCAAGCCCGAGAACGTCACCGCGCTGTACGACGCCCAGGCCACGCGCGCCAACATCCTGCGGGTGCTCAACGACAAGCTCACCGACCCCAAGCGCGTGAAGCGCGACGACCGCGTGCTGGTGTTCTTCGCCGGCCACGGCAGCACCCGCAAGCTCGCGAGCGGGCGCGACGTGGGCTACATCGTGCCGGTCGACGCCACGTCCGACGACCTGGCCGCCGACGCCATCTCCATGCCCCAGCTGCAGGAAGTGGCCGAGGCGCTGTCGGCCAAGCACGTGCTCTTCATGATCGATGCCTGCTACTCGGGCCTGGGCCTCACGCGCGGCGGCGGGCCGCGCAGCAGCAAGAACTTCCTGAGTGACAACGCGCGCCGCATCGGCCGCCAGATGATCACCGCCGGCGGGGCCGACCAGCAGGTGGCCGACGACGGCCCCGGCGGCCATTCGGTCTTCACCTGGACGATGCTGCAGGCGTTGTCGGGCAAGGCCGACCTGAACGGCGACGGCGTCATCACCGGCACCGAGCTCGCGGCCTATGTGTCGCCCGCGGTCTCGGCCATCGCGCGGCAGACGCCGGCCTTCGGCAGCCTGCCGGGCTCCGAGGGCGGCGAGTTCGTGTTCGAGCTGCCCGCCGAGCGCGAAGGCCTGAGCGGCGACAGCCTGCAGCTCGACGCCGCGGCCAGCCAGGTCAACAAGCGCATCGACGAGGCCAACGAGCAGGCGGTGCACACGGCCGCGGCGCCCAAGGCCGGTGCAGCAGGCGCATCCGCTGCCGCCGCGCCCGCCATCGAGGTGGTCGTGAAGAACCTCGACGGCGCCGACGCCAAGCTCACCATGCCGGCCGCCGCGCCGCTGTCGCCGCGCGTGGCCGCCCAGCGCGCCAACGACCGCGGCCTGCAGCTGTACCGCGAGCGCCGCTACGACGAGGCCGAGGCCGCGTTCACCGAGGCCCTGAAGCTGCAGCCGCGCTTTGCGCTGGCGGCCAACAACCTCGGCTTCGTGTACTTCAAGCGCGGCAAGCCGGTCGAGGCCGCACGCTGGTTCGAACAGGCGATCGAGATGGACGGCAGCCGCGCGCTGGCCTACCTGAACCTGGGCGACGCCTACCTGCAGGCCGGCAACGACGCCAAGGCGCTGGCCGCGTACACCACCTTCGTCGGCCTGGCGCCGAAGCACCCGCGCATCGCGGCGCTGCAAGCCTGGATCGCCACGCCCGACGCCGCGCACCGCCCTCCACTACCGACCACCAACTCATGACGACATCGCTCCTGCTGGCGCACCCGCTCGCGCGCCTGCGCCGCCCGTTCCTTGCCGCCGCTCTGGGTCTTGCGCTCACCGCGCTCGCGGGCTGCGCCGGCGTCTACCGGCCCGGCGGCGCCAGCATCAACAGCAGCACGCGGCTGGACGACACGCCGCGCATCGCGGTGATGTCGGCCTTCGAGCCCGAGCTGAAACTGCTGCTCACGCGCCTGCAAGGCCCGGCCAAGCACAGCGTGAACGGCGTGGAGTTCACCACCGGCACGCTCGAAGGCAAGCCCGTGGTGCTGTTCCTCTCGGGCATCAGCATGACCAACGCGACCATGAACACGCAGCTGGTGCTCAACCGCTTCCGCGTCACGAACATCGTGTTCAGCGGCATCGCGGGCGGCGTGAACCCGCAGCTGCACGTGGGCGACGTGACGGTGCCGGCGCAGTGGGGCCAGTACCTCGAGGTGCTGATGGCGCGCGAAACCGCGCCGGGCAAGTTCACCGCGCCGCCCTTCATCACCGACGCCACGCTGCCCAACTTCGGCATGATGTTCCCGCGGCCGGTCGAGGTGCGCTCGGCCGCGAAGCCCGAGATCGCGCGCAAGTTCTGGTTCGAGGCCGACCCGAGGATGCTCGAGGTGGCGCGCGGCATCCGCAACGTCGAGCTGGCCAATTGCGGCGCCGGCAAGTGCCTGCCGCGCAAGCCGCAGCTGGTGGTGGGCGGCAACGGCGTCTCGGGCCAGGCCTTCATGGACAACAAGGCCTACCGCGAATACACCTACAAGACCTTCCAGGCCAACGTGCTCGACATGGAAACCGCCGCCGTGGGCATGGTCGCCTACAGCAACGGCGTGCCCTACATCGCCTTCCGCTCGCTCAGCGACCTCGCGGGCGGCGGCGACGGCGAGAACGAGATGGGCACCTTCATGAGCATCGCGGCGGACAACTCGGCCAAGGTCATGCTGGCCTTCCTCGCCGCTTGGAAGTGACGGCGGCCCACGTCCCCGGTACCCGCGACACCCGCGACACTGGCGACATCCGCCACGCCCGCCACGCCCGCCAAGCCATGCCCGTGCGCCTCGTCCTGCTCCCGGGCATGGACGGCACGGGCGATCTGTTCGAACCCCTGCGCGAAGCCATGGGCGCGCACGCGCCGGTGGACGTGGTGCGCTACTCCGGCACCGAGCGGCTGGGCTACAGCGAGCTCGAGCCACTGGTGCGCGCGCACCTCGCGCGGTTGCCCGAGGGCGAGCCCTTCGTGCTGCTGGGCGAGTCGTTCTCGGGGCCGCTGGCCATCTCCATCGCGGCCTCGCCGCCGCCGGGCCTGCGCGGGCTCATCCTGTGCTGCAGCTTCGCGCGGCCGCCCAGCCCCGGGCTGGCGCTGATGCGCGGTGGGCTGATCGACCTGCTGATGACGCTGCTGCACGCGCCGCAGATGGCCGGGCCGGTGCGCCGCATTCTGCTGGGCCGCTTCGCCACGCCGCGGCTGGCCGCGCTGCTGCAGGCGTCCATGCGCAAGGTGTCGGGCGCCGTCATGACGCACCGCATGAAGGAAGTGCAGCGCGTGAACGTGGTCGACAAGCTCGCCCAGGTGCGCGTACCCTCGATGTACCTGCAGGCCATGCAGGACCGCGTGGTGCCCGCGCAGGCGGCGCGTGTCATCCAGCGCGTGCTGGCCGACCTGCGCGTGGTGCGCCTGGAAGGCCCGCACGGCCTGCTGCAGGCGGCGCCCGACGCCACCGCGCGGGCCATCGAAAACTTTTGCCGCGAGCTCGGGGAACCCGTGCCCGCTTCGACATGAACTCCACCGTGCTCCGGCTCGCGGGCATCACCAAGCGCTTCGGCAGCCTGGTGGCCAACGACGCCATCTCCCTCGACCTGCAGGCCGGCGAAGTGCTCGCGCTGCTGGGCGAAAACGGCGCCGGCAAGTCGACGCTGATGTCGATCCTGTTCGGCCACTACGTCGCCGACGAAGGCCGCATCGAGGTCTTCGGCGCGCCGCTGCCCGCGGGCAACCCCAAGGCCGCGCTGGCGGCCGGCGTGGGCATGGTGCACCAGCACTTCACGCTGGCCGACAACCTCAGCGTGCTCGACAACGTGATGATGGGCACCGAACCGCTGTGGCGCCCGGTGTCGCGCCGCGCCGCCGCGCGCGAACGGCTGCTGGAAGTGGCGCAGCGCTTCGGCCTGCCGGTGCAGCCCGACGCGAAGATCGGCAGCCTGTCGGTCGGCGAGCGCCAGCGCGTGGAAATCCTCAAGGCGCTGTACCGCGGCGCGCGCATCCTGATCCTCGACGAACCCACGGCGGTGCTCACGCCGCAGGAAAGCGAGGCGCTGTTCGCCACGCTCGCGCAGATGGTGGCGCAGGGCCTGTCGGTGATCTTCATCAGCCACAAGCTCGGCGAGGTGCTGCGCGTGTCGCACCGAGTGGCCGTGCTGCGCGGCGGCAAGCTGGTGGCCGAGGCGCTCACCGCCGACACCACGCAGGCGCAGCTTGCGCTGTGGATGGTCGGGCATGCGGTCGAGGCGCCGCAGCGGCGGCCGGCGAAATCGGTGGGCGACGCGGTCTGCGTGCTCGACCATGTGAGCACCACGCCCGGCAAGGACGGCGGGCAGGACCGGCTGCGCGAGGTGTCGCTGACGCTGCGCGCGGGCGAGATCACCGCCATCGCCGGCGTCTCGGGCAACGGGCAGGTGGCGCTGGCCGAGCTGCTGTGCGGCACGCGCCGCGCCACGGCGGGCTCTGCGCAGCTCATGGGCCGCCCGCTGCCGCCCTCGCCCGCCCGGCTGGTGCAGCGCGGCGTGGCGCGCATTCCGGAAGACCGGCATGCGGTCGGCGTGGTCGGCGACCTGCCGGTGTGGGAGAACGCGGTGTCCGAGCGGCTGCGCAGCCCGGTGTTCTCGCGCTGGTCGTTCTTCGTGAAGCGCGCCGCCGCCCGCCTGCATGCGCGGCGCATCGAAAAGGCATTCGACGTGCGCGGCGCCGGCCTGATGGCGCCGGCCCGCTCGCTCTCCGGCGGGAACATGCAGAAACTGATCCTGGGACGCGCCCTGCTGGCGCCCGAGCCGCCTGAACAGCCCAGGGGCGACGACAACAAGAAGTACCCGAACCGCGCGCCGCGCCTCATCGTCGCGCACCAGCCGACCTGGGGCCTGGACATCGGCGCGGTCGCCTATGTGCAGCAGCAACTCATTGCCGCGCGCGACGCCGGCGCGGCGGTGCTGGTGATTTCCGACGACCTCGACGAAGTGCTCGCGCTCGGCGATCGCGTGGCCGTGATGCACGGCGGCCACCTCGGCGAAGCGCGCCCCGCCGCGGCCTGGACCCGCGAAGCCATCGGCCTGGCCATGGCGGGTGCCACGGCGTCTCAACCCCGGAAGGCCGCCCCATGATGCGGCTCGAACGACGCCACGAAACCTCGCGCGCCGCGCTGGTGCTGGCACCCATCGGCGCCATCGTCTTCACCATGGCGGTCAGCGCGCTGCTGGTGATGTGGGCCGGCGCGCCGGTCGGCCGCACCTACGCGCTGCTGCTGCAGGGCGGCTTCGGCTCGGTGTTCGCGTGGAGCGAAACGCTGACCCGCGCCATTCCGCTGATCCTCACCGGGCTGGCCGCCACCGTCGCCTTCAAGGCGCGGCTGTTCAACATCGGCGCCGAAGGCCAGCTCTACGCGGGCGCCCTGGCCGCCGTCGCCGTGGGCGGCATGCATGGCGGCACGGGCTTCGAGCTGTCGCCCTGGCTGCTGTTCCCGCTGATGATGCTGGCCGCCGCGGTGGCCGGCGCGCTGATGCTGCTGGGCCCCGCGCTCATGAAGAACAAGCTCGGCGTCGACGAGGTCGTGACCACGCTGCTGTTCAACTTCATCGTGCTGCTGGGCGTGTCGGCGCTGCTCGACGGGCCGATGAAAGACCCGAGCGCCATGGGCTGGCCGCAGAGCGTGTCGCTGCAGTCCGACCTGGAGCTGGGCAAGCTCATCGCGCAGACGCGCGTGCACACCGGGCTCCTGTGGGCGGTGTCGCTCGCGGTGATGGCGTGGGCCGTCTTCAAGTACACGGTGCTCGGTTTCGACATCCGCGCCGTGGGCGCCAACGCGCGCGCCGCGGCCTTCGCGGGCGTGCCGGTGACGCGCACCGTGGCCATGGTGGCGCTGCTGTCGGGCGCGCTGGCCGGGCTGGCGGGCGCCATCGAGGTGGCGGGCCGCACCAGCTACGTCACGCTCGACATGTCGCCGGGCTACGGCTACACGGGCATCGTCATCGCGATGCTGGCCGGGCTGCATCCGCTGGGCGTGATCGCGGCCGGCGTGTTCGTGGCCGGCGTGCTGGTCGGCGCCGACACCATGAGCCGCGCGGTGGGCGTGCCGACGTACATCGCCGACGTGATCGTCGCGGCCTCGCTGATCGCGGTGCTGGTGGCGACGCTGCTGACGCAATACAGGGTGAGGATGAACAAATGACAGGAGCCTTCATTTCTTCTGCCTTGCCCCTTCCCCTCCCGGGCGAAGGCTGGGATGGGGGCACGCGGCCTTCGAAGCCGCGCGGCGGTGGAAGCCGCCAGCCCCCACCCCAACCCTCCCCCGGAAGGGGAGGGAGAAATACCGCATGACCGACTTCCTCGACATCCTCGCCAACCCCGCCTTCTGGGTCGCGGTGCTGCGCATCGCCACGCCGCTCATCCTCGGCACGCTCGGCGTGCTGCTGTGCGAGCGCGCGGGCGTGCTCAACCTCGGCATCGAGGGAATCATGGTCGCGGGCGCATTCACCGGCTGGCTCGCGGTGTATGCCGGCGCGCCGCTGTGGGTGGGCGTGGGCGTGGCCGCGCTCACCGGCATGGTGTTCGGCCTGCTGCATGCCTTCCTGACCGTCGGGCTCGCGCTCTCTCAGCACGTGTCCGGCCTGGGCATCACCCTGCTGGCCACCGCGCTCAGCTACTTCGGCTACCGCGTGAGCTTTCCGAAGGTGAATACACCGCCGACCATCACGCCCTTCGCGCCGATGGACTGGCTGCCCGTTCCCATCCTGAGCGCGCAGACCGCGCTCACCCTCTTCGCGCTGCTGCTGGTGCCCGTGGTCGGCTGGGTGCTGTACCGCACGCCGCTGGGCCTGGCCCTGCGCATGGCCGGCGAGAACCCGCAGGCCGCGGAAAGCCAGGGCGTGTCGGTCGCGGCCACGCGCACCGGCGCCATCGTCGCGGGCTCGGCGCTGATGGGCATGGCGGGCTCGTTCCTCACGCTGTCGGCCTTCAACGCCTTCTTCTTCAACATGGTGAACGGCCGCGGCTGGATCTGCGTGGCGCTGGTGGTGTTCGCCTCGTGGCGGCCCGGCAAGGCCCTGCTCGGCGCGCTGCTGTTCGCCTTCTTCGACGCGCTGCAACTGCGGCTGCAACAATCGGGCGACGCCGTGCTGCCCTACCAGCTGTACCTGATGCTGCCGTACCTGCTGTCGATCCTGGCGCTGGTGCTGGTGGCACGCAAGGCCAGCTACCCACAGGCACTGATGAAGCCCTACCGCAAGGGAGAACGCTGACGATGACCATGACCTCCACCGCGCGCGGCGCCCTGCTCGCCGCCTCGCTGGCGCTGTGCGGCGCGAACGCGCAGGCGCTGGGCGCCGACTACAGCTACGAGACCTTCAAGACACCCGACGCCGTGAGCTGGGTGCAGCTGTGCGGCACCTGGGGCAAGGACCACCACGGCACCTACCGCGTGGTGCATGCCGACCAGTACGCGCAGTCGTTCCTCTACGTGCAGTGGATGACGCGCGACGCCAACGGCAGCCTGCATGCCGAGCACACGGTCGCGGTCGCGGAGCTCGACAACGACCATGCGGAGATCGCGCTGAGCGACCTCACCTGCCGCGCCACGCCGCGCGGCATCGTGGTGACGGCCAAGGCAGACTCGGGGCACGACGACAAGCTGCGCCGCGTCACGATCGAAGTCGGTCCGGCGCCGGGGCAGTACCGCTTCCGGCCGCAGCGCACGCGCTGAAACTACCGGGGCCAGCACCGAACGAACACCGTCCGCCCCACGATCACAAAGACCCACGATGCTCGACCTCCTCATCACCAACGCCACCCTCCCCGACGGCCGCACAGGCATGTCGATCGCCGTGCAGGGCGGGCGCATCGCCGAAGTCACCGAGGGCCTTGCCGCAGCCGCGCACGAGACGCTCGACGCGCAGGGCCTGCTGCTCTCGCCGCACTTCGTCGACCCGCATTTCCACATGGACGCCACGCTGAGCTACGGCCTGCCGCGCGTCAACCAGAGCGGCACGCTGCTCGAAGGCATTGCGCTGTGGGGCGAGCTGAAGCCGTTGCTCACGGCAGAGGCGCTCATCGAGCGCGCGCTGGCGTACTGCGACTGGGCGGTGGCCAAGGGCTTGCTCGCGGTGCGCACGCACGTGGACACCAGCGACCCGAGCCTGCTCGCCGTCGATGCGCTGCTGGAGGTCAAGCGCCAGGTGGCGCCCTACCTCGACCTGCAGCTGGTCGCGTTCCCGCAGGACGGCGTGCTGCGCTCGCCGGGCGGTGTCGCGAACATCGAACGCGCGCTCGACAAGGGCGTGGACGTGGTCGGCGGCATTCCGCATTTCGAGCGCACCATGGCCGACGGCGCGGCCAGCGTGAAGCTGCTGTGCGAAATGGCGGCCGGGCGCGGCAAGCTGGTCGACATGCACTGCGACGAGTCGGACGACCCGCTGTCGCGCCACATCGAGACGCTGGCGTTCGAGGCGCAGCGCCTGGGCCTGCAGGGCCGCGTGACGGGCTCGCACTGCACGTCGATGCACTCGATGGACAACTACTACGTGAGCAAGCTGCTGCCGCTCATCGCGCAAAGCGGCGTGGCGGTCATTGCCAACCCGCTCATCAACATCACGCTGCAGGGCCGCCACGACACCTACCCCAAGCGCCGCGGCATGACGCGCGTGCCCGAGCTGATGGCCGCCGGCGTGAACGTGGCGTTCGGCCACGACTGCGTGATGGACCCGTGGTACGGCATGGGCTCGGGCGACATGCTCGAAGTGGCGCACATGGGCCTGCACGTGGCGCAGATGACCAGCCAGGCCGGCATTCGCCAGTGCTTCGAGGCGGTGACCACGAACGCCGCGCGCGTGATGCACCTGGAGGGCTATGGCCTCGCGGCGGGCTGCGAGGCGAGCTTCGTGCTGCTGCAGGCGCGCGACCCGGTCGAGGCGATCCGCCTGCGCGCCACGCGGCTCAAGGTGTTCCGCAAGGGCAAGCTGCTGGCGCAAACACCCGCGGCCACGGCGAGCCTGCACATCGCCGGCCGCGGCGATTCGACCAGCTGGATGACGCCCCGGCGCTGAGCTGGACAACACGCCGGCGCCAGGCCCGGGTCAGTCGTCCTCGGCGGCCGCCGGCGCGGTGTTGCCGAGCAGCGCGGCCTCGATCTTGCGCACCTCGCGGCGCAGTTCGCGCGCCATGTCGTCGCAGCGGTCGGCGCCGAGCCGCCCCGAGATGGCCGCGATGCTGATCGCGCCCACCGGGTTGTTCTTGGGGAACGCGATGCCGATGGCGCCCGTGCCCGGCGTCACCACGCTGTCGATGAAGGCGTAGCCCCGCGCCCGGCCCTGCGCCACGGCCTCGCGCAGGAAGTCGGCCGTGAACGAGGCGAACTTCTCGTAGCGATGGCCGTTGGCCTGGATGATGGCTTCGGCCTCCGCCTCGGGCATGGCGCACAGCATCGACAGGCCGCCCGCGCCCACGCCCAACGGGCGGCGGATGCCGATGTCCAGCGGCATCGCCTTGATCGGAAAGTCGCCCAGCGCGCGGTTGGTGCACACCGCCTCCATGCCGCTGCGCTCACTGAGGTACAGCGTGTCCTGCGTGAGGTCGGCCAGCCGGTGCAGCGCGCCGTCGCACAGCTCGCTGAGCCGGTAGCGCGGCCGCGCGAGCAGGCCCAGCTCGTACAGCAGCGGCCCCAGAAAGTACTTGCGCGTGGCCACGTCGCGATCGACCAGCCCTTCGATTTCCAGCCGCGTGAGCATGCGCGCGCAGGTCGACTGCGGCAGTCCGCTGGTCGCCGCGATTTCGCCGATGCGCATGCCCCGCCGCCCGCGGGACGCCACAACGCGGAGCATGCCGACCACCCGCTCGATGCTCTGCGTGCCGGTGCGTGCGTTCTCACCTTGTGGCGATTCTTTTCCTGCCATGTCTGCCCTTCCGGTTTTGTCTCCTAGGTGTCGCTTTATATTGCATCCACATTGTGGATATTTAAGGGTTATCCTCATCCGGGGCAAAAGGCCGGCTCATCTGTAATTCATGGGACGCGACAACACACGTCGCCACATTGTGGATACACAAGGAATGCAGATGCCCCAAACGATGACCGAGAAAATCCTGGCCCGCGTGGCCGGACGCCCCAGCGTTCGCGCCGGCGAGGAAGTGCTGGCCCGTCCCGATTTCGTGATCGCTTACGACTTCCCCGGCTACACCGACGTGTTCTTCAAGGAAGCGAAAGAAGAGTTCGGCGTGGACAAGGTGCCCAGCCCCGAGCGCTTCGTGCTCTTCATCGACCACATGGTCCCGGCCACGGCGCCCAAGGAAGAAGAGCTGCACAAGGTCACCCGTGCCTGGGGCAAGGAACAGGGCGTGCCGGTGCACGAGCGCGAAGGCATCGGCCACCAGGTGTCGGCCGAGCTGGGCTACGCCACGCCGGGCGCGTTCGCGGTGCACTTCGACGGCCACGTGAGCCAGCTCGGCGCCTTCGGCACGCTGGCGATGGGCGCGCGCAAGAGCGTGCTCGAGACCTTCGTGAGCGAGACCATGGCGCTCACCGTGCCCGGCACGGTGAAGATCGAGCTCACCGGCACGCTGCAGCCCGGCGTGATGGCGCGCGACGTGTTCCACCACATGGTGCGCGTGCTGGGCCCGTCGTCGTGCCGCTTCAAGGTGGTCGAGCTGTGCGGGCCGGTCATCGACGAGATGAGCATCGAAGGCCGCCAGACCATCTGCGGTCAGGCCATGTTCCTGGGCGCGACCACCATGCTGATCGCCCCCGACGCCAGGACGCTGGCTTACGCCGAAGGCCGCTCGAAGATCGTGCTCGACCCGGTTTACCCCGACGCCGACGCCGTGTACGACCGCGAAGTGACCATCGACGTGAGCGCGCTCACCCCCATCGTGGTGGCGCCGCCCAGCCCCGCCAACACGCGCGACCTGTCCGAATACGCGGGCCTGGAAGTGCACACCGGCTACCTCGGCTCCTGCGCCAGCGGGCGGCTCGAAGACCTGCGCGCCGCGGCCGACGTGCTGCGCGGGCGCCGCATCAAGCCGGGCTTCCAGCTGCACGTGGTGCCGACCTCGCAGGCCATCATGTCGCAGGCCGCCAAGGAGGGCCTGATTTCCACGCTGGTGGACGCCGGCGCCTTCATCAGCTCGTCGAGCTGCGACTACTGCTACGGCCGCATCGCGACCATGACCGACGGCCAGCGCGCCGTGTCGACCGGCACGCTGAACACCCCGGGCCGCATGGGCAGCGCCGATTCGGAAATCTTCATCTGCAACGCGGCGGTGGTGGCGGCCTCCGCGCTCGAAGGCTGCATTGCCGACCCCCGCCCGTACCTGGCCGAAGCTGCCGAAGCCAAAGCCAAGGCCTCCCGCGCCCTCGAAGGGAGCGCCGCATGAGCATGTCCAACCTGCAAGGCCGCGCGGCCTGGGTCTTCAAGGAAGACGACTTCGACATCGACCTGATCGTCGGCATCAAGAACATCAAGATCACCGACATCCACGAGCTGGCGGCCGTCACCATGACGAGCTACGACCCCGACTTTGCCAAGTCCGTGAAAAAGGGCGACCTGCTCGTGGGCGGCCACAACTTCGGCTACGGCCATCCGCACTACCCCGCGATGCGCGCCATGCGCCACCTGGGCGTGGCCGGCGTGATTGCCGAGTCGTTCTCGCCGGGCTTCTTCCGCGGCGAGATCAGCATGGGCTTTCCACTGGTCACCTGCCCCGGCATCCGCGAGATCGCCACGCGCTGGGACGAGCTGAAGGTCGACTGGGAGGCCAGCACCGTCACGAACGTCGGCAGCGGCAGGCAGTTGCCGTTCGAGCGGCTGTCGTCGGTGGAGCGCGGCACGCTGGAGGCCGGCGGCTTCATTCCGTACCTGAAGGCACGGCTGGCGAAGCAGGGCGAGCCGTCGTCCGTTGCGCCGTCCGCGGCCTGAGCCCGGAGCACACCGCATGCTCCAGATGATCGTGAGCGGCGTCGCCCTGGGCGCCATCTACGGGCTGATCGCCCTGGGCATCGTGATGGTGTTCAAGGCGACCGGCATTCTCAATTTCGCGCACGGCGAGGCGGCCATGCTCTCGGCCTTCACCGCCTGCACGCTGGTGCGCCTGGGCCTGCCGATGTGGGCCGTGGTGCCCATCGTGCTGCTGTTCGGCGCGGCGCTCGGCATGCTGATCGAGCGCTTCATCATTCGCCGCTTCATCGGCAAGGCGCTGCTGTCGTCGGCCATCTGCACGCTGGGCCTGTTCCTGATCTTCGGCGACCTCGCCATCTGGATCTGGGGCAAGGACACGCAGGAGCTGCCGAGCGTGTTCCCGGCCGCGCCCATCGACCTGGGCGGCGTGATCGTCTCGGGCATCGACCTGGGCATCGTGGGCGTGTGCGCGGCGCTGGCCGGCGCGCTGTTCGCGTTCTTCCGCTTCACGCGGCTGGGCATCGCCATGCAGGCGACCATGGAGAACCCCACGGCCGCGCGGCTCATGGGCATTCCCATCAAGCGCATCTACTCGCTGGCCTGGGCGCTGTCGCACGTGATCGCGGCGGCCGCGGGCCTGCTGATCGCGCCGCTGACCTTCGTGCACTTCTCGATGATGCAGAGCGCCCTGCACTTCGCCTTCGCGGCGGCCGTGCTCGGCGGCATCGGCAGCATGCCCGGCGCGCTGCTGGGCGGCGTGATCATCGGCGTGACCTCCAACCTCACCGGCGCCTACCTGTCCTCCGAATGGAAGGACGCGGTGCCCTTCATCGTGATGCTGGCCATCCTGATCCTGCGCCCGCACGGGCTGCTGGCACGGCGCCAGGTCAAGAAAGTCTGAGGCAAGCACCATGACTCGCATCTTCGATTCGCGGCCCTGGCTGGCGCCGCTCGCCTTCATCCTGCTGTTCGTGCTCGCACCGCTCATTCCGGGCGGCTACGTGCTCTACATCTTCACGCTGGTGCTGATCTACACGCTCGCGTCCTTCGGCACCAACATCCTGACGGGCTACACCAACCTGATCTCGATGGCGGGCGCCGTGTTCTTCGGCATCGGCGCCTACGGCAGCGCGATTCTCACGACGCACTTCGGCGTGCCGCTGGTGCTGTCGATGCTCATCGCGGCGGCCATTGCCACCGTGGTGGGCGTGCTGCTGGCGCTGCCGGTGCTGCGGCTGGAGGAAGTGTTCCTGGCCATCGCCACGCTGGGCTTCGTGATGATCTCGGTGGAAATCGCCAAGTCCGGCGGCGAGCTCACGGGCGGCGAGAACGGCATGGGCGCGCCCGGCCCGACGCTCCTGGGCTTCGCGCTGGACGAGCGGGCCTACCACCTGTTCGTGGCCGTGGTGCTGGGTGCCGCGCTGTGGATTGCGCGCAACCTCTCGCAGAGCCACTTCGGACGCGGCTTCCTCGCGCTCAAGGGCAGCGAGACCGCCTCGCGCGCGCTGGGCCTGAATGCCACCAAGCTCAAGCTCATCGCCTTCGGCGTGTGCGCGTTCTACACGGGCCTCTCGGGCGCGCTGTATGCGCCGGTGGTGCGCTTCATCGATCCGTCGCTGTTCAACATCATGGTGTCGATCAGCTTCGTGTCGATGGTGATCGTGGGCGGGCTGGGTTCGATCATGGGCTCGGTGCTGGGCGCGGTGTTCGTCATCGGCGCGCCGCAGCTGCTCACCTACTTCGGCTTCGACCAGTTCCAGCGCGCGCTGTACGGCGTGGCGATGATCCTGGCGCTGATGTTCCTGCCCGACGGGCTGGCCAGCCTGCTCAAGCGCAAGAAGCTGCCGGGCGCGGATGCAGCATCGGGTGCGGCATCGGGTTCGGAGGTGCCGCGATGAGGGCACTGATCGACGGCGCCCCCGTCGCCACCCGCGCGCAAGCCCCGGCCGGCACGGCCCCGCTGCTGTCGCTGCAGGACGTGCGCATGAGCTTCGGCGGCATCGTCGCGGTGCAGGACGTCGGCTTCGACGTGATGCCCGGCACCGTGCACGCGCTGATCGGGCCGAACGGCGCGGGCAAGACCACGATGCTCAACTGCATCAGCCGCTTCTACACGCCGCAGAAGGGCGCGATGCGCCTGCGCACCGCCCACGGCGAGCACGACCTGCTCAAGTGCAAGGCGCACCAGATCTCGCGCCTGGGCATTGCGCGCACCTTCCAGAACCTGGAGCTGTTCGCGGAACTCACGGTGTTCGACAACGTGCTCATCGCGCGCTCGGGCGCCATGCGCTGCACGCTGGCCGAGGCGCTGCTGCGGCTGCCGCGCCAGCGCCGCGAAGAGCGCGAACAGCGCGAACGCACGCAGCAGATCATCGACAGCCTGAAGCTGGGCGCGCATGCCCACACGCTGGTGCGCGACCTGCCCTACGGCACGCAGAAGCTGGTGGAGCTGGCGCGCGCCATGGCGCTGGAGCCGGTGCTGATGCTGCTCGACGAGCCGGCCGCCGGCATGAACAACCGCGAGATCGACGCGCTGGGCGACACGCTGCGCCGGCTGCAGCAGGCCACGGGCGCGACGCTGCTGCTCATCGAGCACAGCATGCCGCTGGTGATGTCGATCTCCGACACCATCACCGTGATGCACAACGGCGCCTTCCTGGCGCAGGGCTCGCCGCGCGAGATCGAACAGAACCCGGCCGTGGTCGAGGCCTATCTCGGAGGAGGCAAGAGTGGCAAACGCCGTTGAAGACAGCAAGCGCGGAGAACCGCTGCTGCGCGTGGACAACCTGGGCGCCGCCTACGGCAAGATCCGCGCGCTGCACGGCGTGTCGATCGAGGTGCCGGCGGCCGGCATCGTGTGCGTGCTGGGCGCCAACGGCGCGGGCAAGACCACGCTGATGCGCGCGCTCTCGGGCCTGCTGCCGGTGTCCGGCGGCACCGCGGTGTTCGACGGGCGCAGCATCGCCAACGTGCCGGCCGAACAGCTGGTGCGCCGCGGCGTGGTGCACGTGCCGCAGGGCCGCATGGTGTTCGCGCAGCTCTCCGTGAAGGAGAACCTGGTGCTCGGCGGCTACACCCGCCCGGCCGGCGAGGTGCGCGAGGACATCGACCGCGTGCTGGGCTACTTTCCGCGGCTGAAGGAGCGCATCACCTCGCGCGCCGGCACGCTGTCGGGCGGCGAGCAGCAGATGCTGGCGATTGCGCGCGGCCTGCTCGCCAAGCCCCGCCTGCTGATGCTCGACGAGCCCTCGATGGGCGTGGCGCCCATCATGAAGGACGCCATTTTCTCGACGCTGCGCGACATCCGCGACCGCGAGCGGCTCACGCTGCTGATCGTGGAGCAGGACGCGGACATCGCGCTCGACATTTCCGACGAGGGCTACGTCATCGAGACCGGCCGCGTCGTCATGCACGGGCCGGCCGCCGAGCTGGCCGGCAACGAGGACATCCGCCGCGCCTACCTGGGCGGCTGAGGCGGCTGAGGCCACGCAGATTTTTCCCCCACACCAATGACAGGAGACAGACCCATGACCCACCCCGCTTCGCGCCGTACCGTGCTCGCCGCCGGCGCCGCCCTGCTGTGCGCCGCCGCACTGCCGACCCTGGCCTTCGCCTTCGAGAACAAGGCCGAGGGCGTGCTCGACAAGGAGATCGTGCTCGGCTCGTCGCAGCCGATGTCGGGCACGCTGGCCTACATGGGCAAGGCGGTGGACGAAGGCATCCGCACCTACTTCGACATGGTGAACGAACAGGGCGGCGTGAACGGTCGCAAGATCAAGCTCATCACCTACGACGACGAGCTCAAGCCCGCGAAGTCGGTGGCCAACGCCAAGCTGCTGGTGGAGCGCGACAACGTGCTGGCGATGGTGGGCAACATCGGCCACGCCACCAACATCAGCGCCTACGAGTACAGCTCGACCCGCAAGGTGCCGACCATCGGCGCGCTGAGCATCTCCGACCTGACCTCCACGCCGCCGCGCGAGCTGCTGTACGTGCTGCCCTCGCCGCAGTCGACCGAGACGGCCGCCTACATCGACTACGCGGTGGAGAAGCTCAAGGCGAAGAAGATCGCCATGCTTTACCAGAACGACGGCTGGGGCAAGCCGGCCTACGACATCGCAAGCAAACAGCTGGAGAAGCACGGCCTGAAGCTGGTGGAGGCGCAGAGCTTCGAGCGCTTTGCCACCGACATCACCTCGCAGGTGTTCAAGCTCAAGCAGGCCGAGCCCGACGTGGTGATCGTCTATGCGCTGGGCCAGGAGGCCGTGCTGTTCTTCCGGGGCGCGGAAAAGCTGGGCTGGAAGCCGACCGTGTTCGGCGCGGGCGGCCTGAACGACCCGAAGTTCGTCGAGCTGCTGGGCAAGAGCCCGGCCAAGCTGTATGTGGCCTCGTACTACGACGCGGTGGAAGGCGACAACCCGGTCATCAAGGACTTCTTCACGCGCTACACCAAGCTTTACCCGAAGTCGGCCCCCTCCTCCACGGCGCTCATGGGCTACTCGGCCGCGGCGGTGGCGGTCGAGGCGCTCAAGCGCGCGGGCAACGAGCCCAGCCGCACCAAGGTGGTGGCCGCGCTGGATGGCATGACCGGCTTCGACCAGAAGATCGGGCCGAAGATTTCGTTCCAGCCGCTGAGCGCCGGCGGCTATGCGCGCCGCGGCCAGACCGGCGTGGCGCTGATGGAACTCAAGGACCAGAAGTTCGTGTCGCTCGGCGGGTACATCGACCCGGTGAAGCGTTGATTTCCCACTTTTCCGAAGGAGCACTTTTCCCATGACCTCAGTTCGCAAGACGATGCGCGCGCGCATCACCTCCGGCCCCACCTTCTGGATGGCCGGCGCGCAGGACGCGCTCTCGGCGCTGCTCGTCGACCAGTCGGGCTTCGACGGCATCTTCACCACGGGCTTCGGCATCTCGGCCTCGCTGCTGGGCCAGCCCGACGTGGAGCTGTACACGCTGACCGAAAACGTGGGCGTGGTGAACCGCATCGCCAACGTCGTGAAGAAGCCGATCTTTGCCGACGCCGACACCGGCTACGGCAACGTGATCAACGTGGCGCGCACGGTGCGCGAGTTCGAGAAGACCGGCGTGGCCGCGATCTCCATCGAAGACCAGTTCAGCCCCAAGCGCTGCCCCGCCGCCGCCACGACGATGCCGCTGGTGCCGGTGCGCGACGCCGTGGCGAAGATCCGCGCGGCGGTGGATGCGCGCCAGGACCCCGACTTTCTGATCGTGGCGCGCACCGATGCCATCGACCCGTCGGAGGCGACCGACCGCGCGTGCCAGTACGCCGAGGCCGGCGCCGACCTGATCCAGCCGATCTCGCGCACCTTCAAGGGCTTCGAGGACCTGGTGAAGCTCAAGGAGGCCACGGGCCGGCGCCTGTCGCTGCAGCTCATGCAGGGGCTGTGGATGGCCAAGCTGAGCCGCGCGCAGATCGAGTCGGTGGCGGCCTTCGCGACCTACCCCATCGTGACGCTGATGAGCACGGTGCATGCGCTGCAGGCCAACCTGCAGGTGCTGTCGGAGCGCCGTACCGGCGACGTCGACGGGCTGCCGAGCGGCCAGACGACGATGCCGGCGTTCAAGGACATCATCGGCTGGAACGCCATCGAGGAGCGGCAGGCGTACTACGAGGTGAAAGCCGACGAGGCGGAGCCGGCACTGAAGCGCGCCGCCTGAAGCGACATGTGCAGTGACGGGTGCAGCGGCACGCACAGCCGCGCATGCAGGCCCTGACCGGGCGGCGTGTCGAGTTCGAGCCGCCCGCCATGCGCCTGCGCGACACGCTGCACGATCGCCAGGCCGAGCCCCGCGCCGGCCGCGCCGCTGCGGTCGGCATGGCCGCGGCGAAAAGCCTGCTTGAGCGCTTCCGCCTCGGCCGGGTCGATGCCGTCGCCGTGGTCCGCGACCTCGACGATCGCTTCTTCGCCTGACACGCGGGTCGACAGCGTGACCGGCGCCCGGCCATGGCGCCAGGCGTTCTCCACGAGGTTGCCGATGGCCCGCTGCATCGCCTGCGGGCGCAAGGGCAGCAATGGCACACCGCCCAGCTGCAAACTGACCGGCCGGCCGTGATCGGCACTGGCCTCGGCCAGCGAACGCGCCAGGTCGTCGAGCGAGGCCGGCGCCAGCCGCTCGTCTGCGTCGCCGCGCGCAAAGTCGAGGAACTGGCCGACGATGGCGTCCATCTCCTCCACGCTGCGCGTCATGCTGCTCACCAGTTCGGGCTCCATGCGGTCGCGCACGATCTCCACGCCCAGGCGCAGCTTGGTCAGCGGGGTGCGCAGGTCGTGCGAAATGCCGGCCAGCATCAGCGCGCGTTCGCGCTCGGTCTGGCGCAGGCTGCCGACGAGCTGGTTGAAGCTGCGGCTCACGGTGGCGACCTCGGTGGGCCCGTCTTCGGGCAGCGGCGCGGGCTCCTGGCCCCGGGCCAGCGTTCGAGCGGCTTCCACCACGCGCACCAGCGGCCGGTTGAGCCGGCGCTGGAACCACAGCGCACCGGCCAGCGCGAGCAAGGCGCTGCCGATCGACACCGCCACCATCGCACCCGTGAACTCGCGCGCGGGCAGCACGCCCGGCATCACCACCCAGTGGTCGCTGCCGTCGAGCGTGAGCCGCAGCGCCAGCCCGCCGTCGGTCTCGCGGCGCCACACCGCCTCGACGCCCTGGCTGGCGACACGCGCCGACACCGAGCGCACGAAGCCGCGCTCCAGCGGCGTGAGCAGCACGCGCGGGCTGACGGCCTGCTGCTCGCGCGCCTTGTCCGCACGTCCAGCACGATCGGCACGCTCGGCCCGGCCCGCCAGCGCCTGCCGGTTGAACCCCTCCACGAACGCCGGCCGCTGCGCCGGCGGCAGCGCCACGAGCCCCGCGCGGATGGCCGCCACGTTGCGCGCCACGCTGTCGGCAATCTGGTCGAGCCGCGGCTTGATGATCATCTCGCGCAGCAGCAGGCCGCCGCCGATCTGGCCCAGCGCGATGAGCGTCACGATCAGGAGCGCGTTGCGCCCGAACAGGCTGCGCGGCAGGAATTTCATGGCACGAACAGGTAGCCCACGCCCCACACGGTGCGGATGTGGCGCGGCTGGGCGGAGTCGGCTTCGATGAGCTTGCGCAGGCGCATCACCTGCACGTCGATGCTGCGGTCGGTGGCCTCGTGCGCGCGGCCGTGGGCCAGCTCGATGAGGCGCTCGCGGCCCAGCGGGCGGTTGGCGTTGAGCGCCAGCGCCTGCAGCAGCGCGAATTCGCCGGTGGTGAGAGGCACGTCCTGCATGCCGCCGTCTGCCGCCCGCTCCAGGCGCCGCTCGCCGAGGTGCAGCGTGAACGCGCCGAAGCGCACGCTTTCCTGCGCCGGCGCGGGCCCGGTGTGCGCGCCCAGCATGCGCTGGCGCCGCACCAGCGCCTGGATGCGCGCCAGCAGTTCGCGCGGGTTGAAGGGCTTGGGCAGGTAATCGTCGGCGCCCATCTCGAGGCCGACGATGCGGTCGACCGGGTCGCCGCGCGCGGTCAGCATGAGGATGGGAATGGTCTCGCCCTGCGCGCGCAGCCGGCGGCACACGGCCAGGCCGTCTTCGCCCGGCATCATGACGTCGAGCACCAGCACGTCGAAGCGCTCTCGGGCCAGCAGCTTGTCCAGCGGCTGGGCGCTTTCGACGGTGCGCACCGCATAGCCCTGGTCGCCGAGGTAGCGCTGCAGCAGCGCGCGCAGGTCGGCTTCGTCGTCGGCGATCAGGATGCGGGCCAGCGCTTCGGTCATGCGGGGGATCGTAACGGCGCCCGGGCCGGCCGGCCGGGCCCGAAATCATGACAAACGATGACAGGGCCCCGCGTGCGCGCTCACGGATTGTCATGAACCGGCCCGGCGCCGCCATGGCTGGCTCACACCTCGCGCCCACAGTCGCTGGCATGGCTTCGCACGGTGCGCGGCCGCTACCGCAAAGGAGTTCCGGACATGAAGCGCGTTCTTTTCCCGTCGACCTTCGCCATGCTGGCGGGGGCCTTGTCGATCACGGCCCTCATGACGCTCTCGGCCACCGAGGCCGCCGCGGCCAGCCGCCATGTCGTGCGGCCCGATGCCGCGGGCGGCACCACCGCAAGCAACATGCGCGGCATGCGCGGCCCCGACGGCGGCTATGCGGCGCGCGCCGGCACCACCTCGGTCAACCCCGACGGCTCGGCCAGCCACCGCAGCGGCTTTGCGGCCTCCGGTGCACGCGGCAACGTGGAGAGCAGCGGCAGCGCGACACGCGATGCGTCGGGCAACGTGACGCAAGGCCGCAGCACCACGGCCACCAGCGCCGCCACCGGCAACAGCGTGCAGAGCAGCACCAGCTACAGCAGCGGCACCGGCCTCACCCACAGCGCCACCTGCTACAGCGCCGCCGGCGCTGTCATTCCCTGCCGCTGAGCGAAAGGCACCGCCATGACCACCCGCCACGCCCTTCTGCTGGTGCTTGCCACCGCCTCCTTCACCGCCTGCGCGCAGGCGCCCGATGCCGGCCGCGTCGAGCAGATGCGCAGCGAACTGCACAAGCGCTTCGGCGCCGCCGACACCAACATCGACGGCCGCCTCACGCGCGACGAAGCCCGCGGCAAGATGCCCTGGGTCTACCGCAACTTCGACACCATCGACAGCGCCCATGCAGGCAGCGTGACGATGAACCAGATCGAGGCCTACGCCGCGACCCAGCAGCGCAACGGGCGGCAGAAATAGCATGTCCTTCGATGTGCTTCGCGAATCGATGGGGCCGGGCATTGCCGTCTGGCTGACCGCCCTGCTGGTCTTCGTGCTGGCCGCGGCCACGCTCGAAGGGCTGGTGCAGACCTTTGTGCGGCACCGGGCCTACGACTGGCGCGCCTACGGCGCCTCGCTGGCCGATGCCGTGGGCCGCCGCGCGGTCGATGCGCTGGGGCTGTCGATTGCGGCGCCGGTGCTGGCCTGGGCGCATGCCCACCGCGTCGACACGATTTCGCTGGCCACACCCGCCGCCTTCGCGCTGCTGTTCGTCGGGCAGGAGTTCTGCTACTACTGGTACCACCGCGCGGCGCACCGGGTGCGCTGGTTCTGGGCCACGCATGCGGTGCACCACTCGCCCAACGAGCTGACGCTGGCCGCCGCGCTGCGCCTGGGCTGGACCGGCAAGCTCACCGGCACCGCGCTGTTCTTCGCGCCGCTGGTGTGGCTGGGCTTTCCGCCGCTGGCGGTGGTGGCCACGCTGGCCGCCAACCTGCTGTACCAGTTCTGGCTGCACGCGCCGTGGATGCCGCGCCTGGGCCCGCTCGAATGGGTGCTGAACACGCCCACGCACCACAAGGTGCACCACGCGTCCAACCCCGAGTACCTGGACCGCAACTACGGCGGCGTGCTGATCGTGTTCGACCGGATGTTCGGCACCTTCGCCGCTGAGCGCGAGGACGTGGCGCTGCGCTACGGCCTGACCACGCCGCTGCGCACGCACAACCCGTTGCGCATCGCCTTCCACGAATGGGCGAACCTGGGCCGCGACCTCTGGAAAGCCCGCGGCTGGCGCGCGAAAATCTCCACCCTCTTCGGCCCTCCGGGAGCTTCTTCATGACACGTCTTCTTCGGATCTGCGCGGCCTGGCTGGGGCTGCTGGCCTTTTTTCCTGCAATGGCGCAGCAACCCGGCGCACCCGCGACACCTGGGACACCCGCCGGCATCCGCCGCATCGCCGACCTGCCCTACGGCCCCGACGCGCGCCAGCGCATGGACGTCTACCTGCCCGCGAACGCACACGGTGCGCCGGTGCTGGTGATGGTGCACGGCGGCGCGTGGATGTTCGGCGACAAGGCGGCCGCCTCGGTGATCGACCTGAAGGTCGAGCACTGGGTGCGCGACCAGGGCTTCATCCTGGTGTCGGTGGGCTACCGCTTCGTGCCGCAGGTCGACGTGCTGCAGCAGGCGCAGGACGTGGCGCGCGCGGTGGCCACTGCGCAGGCCAGCGCGCCTTCGTGGGGCGGCGACGCGGGCCGCTTCGTGCTGATGGGCCACTCGGCCGGCGCGCACCTGGTGGCGCTGCTCGGCGCCTCGCCCGACATCGCGCGCCAGCAAGGCGCGCGCCCCTGGCTCGGCACCATCGCGCTCGACAGCGCCGCGCTGGACACCACGGGGCTCATGCGGCGGCGGCACATGAACTTCTACGACCGCGTGTTCGGCAGCGACCCCGCGCTGTGGCGCGCCGTCTCCCCGACCGACACGCTCGCGCCGAGTGCGGCGCCGGTGCTGCTGGTGTGCTCGACGCAGCGGCGCGACGGGTCGTGCACGCAGTCGCAGCAGTTCGCGACGCGGGTGGCAGCCACCGGCGGACGCGCCGAGGTGCTGCCCGAAGATCTTTCGCATGCGCAGATCAATGCGGAGCTGGGGTTGCCGGGCGGCTACACCGCGGCGGTGGATGCGTTCGTGCGATCGGTGGGGGCGCAGGGCGCGAAGGCCACCACGGGCGCCCTGGGCGCCCAGGGTGCGATCGGCAAGCCGCAAAGCTAGCGAACTAGGATGGAGGGCATGCCGAAGCAGCCCTCCTCCAATTTGCCCCAGCCTTTCTTCGAACTCGACAACGCGGAGCGCGACAGCGTCGGCCTCGACCCGGTGGAGCCGCACTGGACGCGCGTGATGTTCAAGGACACCGTGGCTTTCTTCGACGGCGGCACGCTGCGCAAGTTCTTGCGCGCGGGCGCCGACGGGTACCTCGAAGTCGACACGCTGCTCGAAACCCGCGAACGCGCCTTCCTGCTGCCCAAGACGTCGCGCGGCAAGGAGCGCAAGATCTCCGCGGCCGTGCTGCTCATGACGGAGCGCGCCAACGGCCGCTGGTTCCAGGCCTCGTTCATCGGCGAGCGGCTGAAGGAATCGGATGTTTCCGCGCTCAACACGCGCAACATGCGCGCCATCGATTTCTGGCAGGACGGCAGCCTGCACAACCACGCCGAGCTGCGCGTCTACCTGCGTGCGCGGATGCAGCGCATCTCCGATGGCCTGCACCAGGAGATCGCCGAGATGAAGTCGGCCCCGCGCCAGCAGCTGAAGTACCGCCCCGGCGATGTCTTTCGCTTTCGCATCGACGACACGCGCTACGGCTTCGGCCTGCTGCTGGGCAGCCTGAAGGAAATTCGCGCGGCCGGCCTGCTGCCGCAAGACCACCCCTGGCACTACGTGATGTCGGTGCCGCTCATCGTGCGGTTGTTCGACGGCGCATCGGCCGACCCGCACCCCGGCGTCGAAGCGCTGTCGGCCTGGCCGCTGCTGCCGGCCCAGACCATGATGGACAACCAGCTCTTCTGGGGCGGGTTTCCGGTCATCGGCCGCAAGGCGCTGGTGCCTGGCGACATCGACTTTCCCTGCGGTGTCGGCACGGCGCCGACGCAGGAAGGGCATGCGTTCTTCTACTGGGGATTCGGCTGGCACCGGTTGGCGGATGCAGCGATCGGCGACGAAACCGACAGCGGCATGGGCATCGGCATGCTGGACCGCACGCCCCTGCAGGAAGCCTTGGCGGGCCGCGTGCCGGGGCGGCCCTGGGAGTTGCGGCACCCCGAGCACGCCGCCACGTTCAAGCGGGTGCTGGCCGAGATCGGGTGCGACGGCGTGGCGGACTATGCCGCGTATGCGCAGTGGGCCGGCAGCCTGTCGCCCGAGGCCTTCATTGCGCAGATGCAACCGGCGGAGCCAACGCTCAAAAACAAGCCCAAAAGCAAGCCCAAAAGCAAGCCTAAAGCCAAGCCCCAGGCCAAGCGCGCACCCAAGGCGAACACCTAAGCCAGCTCGCTCGCCAGCTCCTCCAGCGCCTCGCCCACCGGTCGTTCGACCTTCAGCGTGAGCAGCTCGTCGGCCCGCGTGCGGCCCAGGTTCACCGCCGCCACGGGCTTGCCCGCCGCGGCCGCTGCCTGCACGAAGCGGAAGCCCGAATACACCATCAGCGACGAGCCGGCCACAAGCACCGCATCGGCCGCTTCCAGTGCCGCGAAGGCCGCGGTGACGCGCTCCTTGGGCACGCTTTCGCCGAAGAACACCACGTCGGGCTTGAGCAGGCCGCCGCAGTGCGCGCAGGCTGGCACGTCGAAAGCGGAGAAGTCGTGGCCTTCGAGGTCGGCGTCGCCGTCGGGTGCGGTGCGGGCTTCGAGCGCGGCCCAGTGCGGATTGCGTTCACGCAGCTCGAGCTGCAGCGCTGCGCGCGGCATGCGCCGTTCGCAGGCCATGCAGCGCACGGTATCGATGCGTCCATGCAGGTCGATGGTGTCTCGGCTGCCGGCGGCGTCGTGCAAGCCGTCGACGTTCTGTGTGAGCAGCAGGCCCACACGGCCCGCCTGCTCCATCTGCGCCAGCGCGCGGTGCGCAGCGCCGGGCCGCGCACCGGCCATGGTCGGCCAGCCGATCAGGCTGCGCGCCCAGTAGCGGCGGCGCGTCGAGTCCTCGCCCATGAAGGCCTGGTAGGTGACGGGCGACGGACGCTTCCATTCGCCCTTTGCGTCGCGGTAGTCGGGAATGCCCGATTCGGTGCTGCACCCCGCGCCGGTGAGCACGAAGAGCCTGGGGTGGCGGGTGGCGAAGTCGGCTAGCGCGGCGGGCGCGGTGCGCGCGGGGGGATTGGCGGACATGCGGCCAGCATAAGTCGGCGGCCCGATTCCTGCTAAAGGCCTCGTTCTTATCCGTCTGCGGAGAACGCCATGACATCCTTTCGCCCCACGCGCCGCGGTGCGCTGCACATCCTGGCCGCGGGCGTCGCCTCGGCCGCCCTGCCCGCCTTCGCCCAATGGCCCGACCGGGCGATCAGGATCGTCGTGACCTTCCCGCCCGGCGGCTCCAGCGACGTGCTGGCGCGCGTGATGGCCGAGCAGTTGGCCAAGAAACTCGGGCAGCCCGTGGTGGTCGACAACAAGCCCGGCGCGGGCGGCACCATCGGCGGCGCGCAGGTGGCCGCCGCGGCGGCCGACGGCTACACGCTGATGCTGTCGAACACCACGCCCATCGCGCTCGGGCCGTTCACGCTCGACAAGCAGCCCTACGACCCGGTGACGGGCTTCACCCACATTGCCTACCTGGGCGCGGCGCCGCTGGTGGTCATGGCGAGCAAGCCGTCGGGCCTGAAGACCTATGCCGAGTTCGAGGCGACGGCGCGCAAGGACGGGCGCATGGACTTCGGCTCGGGCGGGCCGGGGTCGATCGGCCACATCCACGGCGAGCTGCTCAGGAAGACCACCGGGATCAACATGGTGCACGTGCCCTACCGCGGCGGCGCACCGATGACCACCGACCTGATCGCCAACACCATTCCGGTGGGCATCGACGTGATCACCGCGTACGTGCCGTTCTTCAAGAGCGGCCAGCTGGTGCCGCTGGCGGTGACGGGCACGCAGCGCTCCCCGCTGATGCCCGACGTGCCGACGATGGTGGAGCTTCACCAGCCGAAGCTGGTGCTGGAGAACTTCTTCGGGCTCTCGGGCCCTGCGAGGCTGCCGCCGGACGTGGTGGCACGGCTCAACACCGCGTGCAACGAGGTGCTGGTGATGCCCGAGATCCAGAAGAAGCTGACCGAGCTGGGCATCGTGGCCAAGCCGGAATCGGTGGCGATGTTCAACGGCTTCGTGAAGGAGCAGGTCGACGTGCTGGGGCCGACGGTGAAGGGCGCGGGGATCAAGCTGTAGGCTGGAACCCGACCCCGGCAACCACCCCCCGCAGCCTCAGAGGCGAACGCAGACCGCCTGCCGCTCCTGCAGCACCGCCTCCTGCGCGAACCGCAGGCGGTAGGCGCCGACGATGCGCGTGATGGCCGCGTCGTCCTTCTCGCTGCGCGGATGCACCAGCACGACGATCTTGGAACGCTCACGCACCACACCGCCCTGCACGCCCTGCACGCCACTCCACTGGCCGGTGGCGTCGATCACCGTCAGGCCTTGCGGAAAGGCCGGCGTCACGTTTTCGTCGAGGAAGGCGCCCCATTCGGCGTCCGAGACCTGGCCGCCCGCGGGAATGGCACGGCCGAAGTAGAGCGTGTCGCGCTCGAAGGCCTCGAAGCCGCTGCCGCATCGGCCGGCGGCGACAGTCGCCGGCGGCACGGCGCCGCACCCGGCGAGGGCAAGCACCGTTGCGGCGGCCATCAGCGAGAACGAGGTGCGTGTCATGGCGCGGTGACCGTTCAGGCCTCGGGCGCGATCGCCTCGGCGTACTCGTAGAGCGCGCCCAGGATTTCCTCGGCGCGCTCGTCGGCCTCTTCGGACAGCGCATCGACCTCGCTGAACAGCATCTCGATGGTGCGCGCCCCGCCCTCGCCCTTGAACAGCCGGGCCACGCGCAAGGATTCCCAGCGCTCGGTCTCGTCTTCGTTGAGCAGCTCGGGCCAGTTGCGCGCGCGGTAGCGGAACAGGATCTCGTCGAGCCGGCCGTCGTCGAAACCGGTACGGTCCTTGGCCAGCTCTTCGGGCGACAGCGCGCGCAGCTGGTTGAGGCGGCGGCGGTCGGCGTTGCCGACGAAGCCGCCGTAGAGGTCTTCGTCGACGTCGGGCGCGGCCTCCTTCGGCCGGGCGTACACCTGCGACCAGATGGCGCTCATGTCGGGCAGGTCGCGCGCGATGGCGGCGTGGCGCATGGCGGTGTCGAGGTCGATGTTCCAGCGCTCGGCCATGGCCGGCGCCAGCGTGCGCAGGTTGCCCACCACCATCGGCGACTTGTTCAGGTGCACGCCCTTCATGGGCAGGCGCACCACGCCTTCGGGCAGGTCGGCGGTGCGCGTGAACAGGCGCAGGCGCAGCGTGTCGGCGTCGAGGTCGCGCAGTTCGCTGGGGTCGTGCGCGAGGTCCCAGGCCAGCAGCTCGTTCTTGTTGGTCGGGTGGCTGGCCAGCGGCCACATCACGGCGATGCAGCCGCGCTCGACCGGGAACATGCCCGACACATGCAGGAAGGGCTTGGCGGTCTCGCGCATGGCCGGCAGGCCGAGCTCGCTGGCCACGCGGTCCTTCTTATGCAGGCTGAAGGCAAAGTCGAACAGCTTGGGCTGCTTGTCGCGAATGAGGCGGGCCAGCGCGATGGTGGCGCGCACGTCGGACAGCGCATCGTGCGCCGATTCATGCAGCAGGCCGTTGGCGCGCGCCAGGTCTTCGAGCTTGAAGCTGGGCTTGCCGTCTTCCTTCTTCGGCCACTGGATGCCGTCGGGGCGCAGCGCATACGTGAGGCGCACCACGTCGAGCAGATCCCAGCGGCCGCAGTCGTTCTGCCATTCGCGCGCATACGGGTCGATCAGGTTGCGCCAGAACAGGAAGCGCGTGACCTCGTCGTCGAAGCGGATGGTGTTGTAGCCCACGCCGATGGTGCCGGGCTGGGAGAAGGCCTTCTCGATGTGCGCGGCGAACTCGTGCTCGGGAATGCCGCGCTCCAGGCACACCTGCGGCGTGATGCCGGTGATCAGGCAGGCCTCGGGGCTGGGCAGGTAGTCGGGCGCGGGCTTGCAATAGACCATCAGCGGCTCGCCGACCTCGTTCAGCTCGGCGTCGGTGCGGATGGCGGCGAACTGCGAGGGGCGGTCGCGGCGCGGCACGGCGCCGAAGGTTTCGTAGTCGTGCCAGAGAAAGGTGTGGTTCATTCAGAGCAAGGGTGAAGACAAGCGCGCAATCGCATCGCCGAGGCGACGCCAGAAACTTTGGGGCCGGTTGGCGCGCACCGCGCCGGCGCTGTGCAGGTCGGTCTCGAACTGCGCCGCCAGCGGCCGGGCCAGTTCGGGACCATAAACCACCGCGCACACCTCGAAGTTGAGGCGGAAGCTGCGGTTGTCGAAATTGGCGGTGCCTATCATCGCGCAATGGTCGTCGACCACCAAGGTCTTGGAGTGCAGCATGCGCGCCTTGTATTCCCAGACCTTCACGCCGGCGGCGATCAGCTCGTCGAAATAGGAGCGCGCGGCGGCGCTCACGATGGCCGAGTCGCTGCGTCGCGGCACCAGCAGGCGCACGTCGACGCCGCGCAGCGCGGCGCTGGTGAGCGCCATGAGCGCGGGCTCGCCGGGCACGAAGTACGGCGTGGTGAGCCAGGCGCGCGTCGTGGCCGAATGAATGGCCTCGACGTGCATGCGGTGGATGGCTTCCATCGCGTTGTCGGGGCCGCTGGTGACGATCTGCACCGGGATGTCGCCCGCCTCCAGCTGCGGCAGCAGCGCGTTCAGCGTGTCGTCCATGCCGCGCGGGTCTTCGCCGGTGGCGTAGGTCCAGTCTTCGAGGAAGGTGGTTTGCAGCCAGCGCACCGCGCTGCCCTCGATGCGCAGGTGCACGTCGTGGTACGCGTCGGGATTGGTGCGCTTGTCTTCCTCGTCGGTGATGTTCACGCCGCCCGTGAAGCCCACGCGGCCGTCGCACACCACGATCTTGCGGTGGGTGCGGTAGTTGGTCACCGGGCGCAGGCGGCGGCCGATCTTGGTGTCGTGGAACAGCGCCAGCTTCACGCCCGCCTCGAGCATCGGCGCCATGAACTTGCGCCCGATGCGCTTGGAGCCCAGCGCGTCGATCAGCAGGCGCACCGTCACACCCTGCCTTGCACGCTCGACCAGCAGGTCGCGCAGCGCGGTGCCGATCTTGTCGGGCTCGAAGATGTAGTACTCGAGGTGGATGTGGTCCTGCGCGGCGCGCACGGCGTCGAAGATGGCGTCGAAGGTGCGCGCGCCGCCCGAGAGCAGCTCGACGTCGACCGCGCTCGACACCGGCAGCCCGCAGGTCGCCGTGCCCAGCCTGGCCATCTGCTGCAGCGCCGGCGGCGCGTTCTGCGCGGCGTCGCGCAGGCGCGCCACGTCGGCCTGGGCGAAGGCGCTGGCGCGGCTGCGCAGGCGCTTGAGCCGCTGCTTGCGCAGGCGCTGCGGCCCGAGGAAGTAATAGATGACGAAGCCCGCGAACGGCAGCAGCGCGAGCGACAGGATCCAGCTCATCGTGGACACCGGCGCGCGCTTCTGCATCACGATCCAGATCGACAGCACCGCGATGTAGCCGCTCCATGCGAGGGAGAGGCCGGTCTTCCATTCGGGGCTGAGGACGGGGAGGATCAAGGCAAGAGGGAGCGAAAAGGAGCGAAAAGGAGCGAAGGGGAATGAAAGGGAGCGAGAAGTCGGTCGAAGTGGCCGCGCCCAAAGAAAAAGGCCGGCAGCGCGAATGCTACCGGCCTTTTCAGGCGCTTTCGAGGCAGGCCGGCGGCCTTATGGGCCGCGGCTCGCCCGGTTCTCTCAACCCGTGGCGGCTTCTTCCGCTTCGGGCTTCGACTTGCCTTCCTTCTTCGGAAGCGGCTGGATGTCGAGCAGCACTTCGTCCTTGTCGTCGAGGTCGACTTCGAGGCGGCCACCGTCGGTCAGGCGACCGAACAGCAGTTCGTCGGCCAGTGCACGACGGATCGTGTCCTGGATCAGGCGCTGCATCGGACGCGCGCCCATCAACGGATCGAAGCCCTTCTTCGCCAGGTGCTTGCGCAGCTTGTCGCTGAAGGTGACTTCCACCTTCTTCTCGCTGAGCTGGGTTTCCAGCTGCAGCAGGAACTTGTCGACCACGCGCAGGATGACGTTTTCGTCGAGCGCCTTGAAGTTGACGATGGCGTCCAGCCGGTTGCGGAATTCGGGCGAGAACAGGCGCTTGATGTCGCCCATTTCGTCGCCCGCCTGGCGCGGGTTGGTGAAGCCGATGGTCGCCTTGTTCATGGTCTCGGCGCCCGCATTCGTCGTCATGATGATGATGACGTTGCGGAAGTCGGCCTTGCGTCCGTTGTTGTCGGTCAGCGTGCCGTGGTCCATGACCTGCAGCAGCACGTTGAAGATGTCCGGGTGCGCCTTCTCGATTTCATCGAGCAGCAGCACCGAGTGCGGCTTCTTCGTGACGGCCTCGGTCAGCAGACCGCCTTGGTCGAAACCGACGTAGCCCGGAGGCGCGCCGATCAGGCGGCTCACCGCATGACGCTCCATGTACTCCGACATGTCGAAGCGGATCAGCTCGATGCCCATGATGTAGGCGAGCTGCTTCGCGGCTTCGGTCTTGCCGACGCCCGTGGGGCCGGAGAACAGGAACGAGCCGATCGGCTTGTCGCCCTTGCCCAGGCCCGAACGCGCCATCTTGACCGCCGAGGCGAGCACTTCGAGCGCCTTGTCCTGGCCGAACACCACGCTCTTGAGGTCGCGCTCGATGGTCTGCAGCTTGCCGCGGTCGTCGTTGCTGACGTTGGCCGGGGGAATGCGCGCGATCTTCGCCACGATTTCCTCGACTTCCGTCTTGCTGATGGTCTTCTTGCGCTTGCTCGGCGGCAGGATGCGCTGGGCGGCACCGGCTTCGTCGATGACGTCGATCGCCTTGTCGGGCAAATGACGGTCATTGATGTACTTGGCGCTGAGCTCGGCGGCAGCCTGCAGGGCCGCCACGGCGTACTTCACGCCATGGTGTTCCTCGAAGCGCGACTTCAGGCCCTTCAGGATGTCGACGGTTTCCTGCACCGACGGCTCGACCACGTCGACCTTCTGGAAGCGACGCGACAGGGCCGCGTCCTTCTCGAAGATGCCGCGGTATTCCGTGAAGGTGGTTGCGCCGATGCACTTGAGCTGGCCGCTGGACAGCGCCGGCTTCAGCAGGTTCGACGCGTCGAGCGTGCCGCCCGAGGCTGCGCCCGCACCGATCAGGGTGTGGATTTCGTCGATGAACAGGATGGCGTTCGGCTTGTCCTTGAGCGACTTGAGCACGCCCTTCAGGCGTTGTTCGAAGTCGCCGCGGTACTTGGTACCGGCCAGCAGCGCGCCCATGTCGAGCGAGAACACCTGCGATTCGGCCAGGATCTCCGGCACGTCGCCCTGCGTGATGCGCCATGCGAGGCCTTCGGCGATGGCCGTCTTGCCCACGCCGGCCTCACCCACCAGCAGCGGGTTGTTCTTGCGCCGGCGGCACAGGATCTGGATGACGCGCTCGACCTCGTACTCGCGGCCGATCAGCGGATCGATCTTGCCGTCCTTGGCCATCTGGTTGAGGTTCTGCGTGAACTGCTCAAGCGGCGATGCCTTCTCGTTGCGTTCGCCGCCGCCCTCTTCGCCCTCGCCCGAAGGCGCTTCGCCGGTACCCTTGACGGCTTCAGGCGGATCGCTCTTCTTGATGCCGTGGGCAATGAAATTGACCACGTCCAGGCGGGTGACGCCCTGCTGGTGCAGGTAGTACACGGCGTGCGAGTCCTTTTCGCCGAAGATCGCGACCAGCACGTTGGCGCCGGTGACTTCCTTCTTGCCGTTGCCGGTGGACTGCACATGCATGATGGCGCGCTGGATCACGCGCTGGAAACCCAGCGTGGGCTGGGTGTCGACATCATCGGTACCCGCCACCTGGGGCGTGTTGTCCTTGATGAAGTTGGTGAGCGACGCCCGCAGGTCGTCGACGTTGGCCGAGCAGGCGCGCAGAACTTCCGCGGCGCTCGGGTTGTCCAGCAAAGCGAGCAGCAGATGTTCCACGGTGATGAACTCGTGGCGTTGCTGCCGGGCCTCGACGAAGGCCATGTGCAAGCTGACTTCCAGTTCCTGGGCAATCATGTGATTTCCTTTTGCCTTGCTGTAAATAAGTTCTCAGATGGGTTGGAGCTTGCGCAATTCAACTGGTTCATGCAACCGGTTCGCTGACACATTGCAGCGGATGCCCGGCTTGCTGGGCCGCTTCCATCACCTGGTTCACCTTGGTGGCCGCCATATCGCGGGAATAAACCCCACAGACGCCGCGGCCATCGAGGTGGATCTTGAGCATGATCTGGGTCGCGGTTTCGCGATCCTTGCTGAAATATTCCTGCAGCACGACGATCACAAACTCCATCGGCGTGTAGTCGTCGTTCAGCATGACCACCTGGTACATCTGGGGCGGCGCAGTTTTCTGCGGCCGGCGCTCCAGGACGACCGAATCTCCGTCATCGCCCGCCGGTTTCTGCGCCGGCGGGGTGTTTGGAGTTTTTGGAATTCTCGTTGCCATGAAAAAGATTCTATAGAGCGTGCAAGCGGCGTGCCGACGCCAGAGGACTTGGTGGCGCGTATTCGACAAATCAAGGGCCTTGCGTCGTTGCCGACAACAGAAATTGCACATAAAAAAACCGGCGCGAGGCCGGTCTTTCATATATTGCGCAGCACCCGCGCCTTGGGCGCCGGCAATTTTTTTCCTGGCGGACGTGCCGGCGCCGGTAAATCGGGCGGCAATGCGTCGATTTCCGCGTCGCTGAGTTCCCGCTCGGGAGCTTCCGCGGCGGCCACTGGTGTTGGCAGCGGAGCTTTCGGTGGTTCGAATCGGCGCATCTGCTCGGTGGTCGGCGACGCAACCGGCATTCTTTGCGGCCGCGCCACCGGCGCCGGCGCCGCCATCACCGGCGGCACCCGGCAGACAGCATTGCCCTGCAAGGCCTGCCACTCCCCGCGGCGCAACACGTCCTGCTCGGCCTGCCACCGTTGCTGTTCGCGCGCCTGCTCGCTCCATTGCGCCGCCTGCAGCTTTCCCAGACGTTCGAACTCCAGCCGGACGGCTTGCTGCACCCATTGCGGCACGCACAGCGAGGCCAGTTGCGTGTCGCGCTCGGCCTTCTCGCGGGCCAACTCGAGCGTCCACCGCAGGGCCTCCAGTTGCGCGGTCGCCCTGCGCGTGTAGACCCACGCCCCCAGAACAGCGCCCAGCGCGCCGACGAGGAAGCAGACGATCGGCAAGCCGAGCGACATGCCGTGCATCAAGCGACCTCCCCTTCGGCATCCCTTTTGGGGTCCCGTTCGCCGTCCCGTTCACCCTCCCATTTGCGCAGCAGATCGAGCGGAATCGCGTCGGCCACCTCGCAGAAACGCCGGCCGATCATGCGTTCGGCCTGCTTGAGCAGGACCGCGACCGGGCTGCTGGGCTCATGGATTTCAAGCCATTCGCGCGCGACCCGGAGGCTGTCGCGCACATCTTCCCGCCACGCGACGCGCACGCCAGCGCCATCGGACGTCGCGGGTGTGATCGGCATCGCAGGGGCACCGAAGCTCTCGAGCGGATGGGCCGGTTCGCCGACCCTCTCGCTCACTGCTCGTTCGACCGGATCGAAAAGTTGCAATAAAACCACCAACGGCTTCAGCGAAGGCGCGTCCTGGCCCAGGTGGGCGGCGGACCACACGGCAATCCGTCGTGCGGCACGCGACGCCTCGGCGAGTTGCCGCACCGGGGCCGAGGCATCGGAAGCCAGCCGCAGTTCGTCCAGTTGTTGCGCCATCGAATCGGGACTGGGAGCATCGAGCGGCCGAGGCACGGCCCCGGCGCGTTCCACCTCGCGAACGGTCAGGTGGCGGGCGGCGTTCGCTGCGACCACGATGTCGCGTACGTCGCCCAAGAGCCCGTCCGGGTCGGCCAGCGCCGCGAGGGCATTGGCACGAACGGCCGGATCGCGCTCGCCTTCCACGACCATTTGCGGGTGAATGGCATCGGGCCAGGTCTGCAAGACTTCGGCCAGCGCGACCAGCGATTGCGCAAGCCCCGCGGCCTGGGCAAGCCGCGTGCGGGCCCTGCAGAGCCAGATCAGCAGGTTGATGTCCCAGGTCCGCAACAGCAGGCGCCGGCAGTCGCGCTCGATCTCCGCCCAGTTCGGCGCCTCCGGCGTGCCGACGAAGTCGCCGTACTGGGCAACCCCGCGCGGCAGCATGCGCGACAGCAGCACGGCGTACTCGGCGTCGTATTCGAGACTCGGACCGCAGGGCGTGTCGGCGCTGATGGGATGCAGCCAGTCCGGCACGGCGTCGTGCGGCATGCGCAAACGGGAAATGGGCGAGGCGTTGGAAGGGACGGCGTGGGTCATGGTGATGCGAACGAAAAAACTCAAACTGCCGCGGGCGCGGCGTCGCGACAGCGGGACCCGACGTACTGCTCGGGTTCGAAGACCATCCCGACGGTGTAGCCGCCGGCTTGCGCGGCGCCTTTGCCGGCCGGATCGGCCCCGCTGGCTGGCCCTGCGCCTTCGGCCCCGCCGAGCCAGGTCGACCAGCCCAGCTTCTCGGTGTCTTCCAGCCGCGCGGGCGGCGTGCTGTCGTTGCGCACGCGCAGTTCGACTTCCCAGACGAACTCGTGTCCCACGAAGCCGCGCACCCACTCGACGAGCAAAGGCAGGTCGCGCCCCTGCGGCGTGAAGCCCAGGTACTGGTCGAGGCTGAGCGGCCCGAGCACCAGCCGGAACTTGTTCTGCCGGTCGGCCACGACCTCCCCGGCGATCGCGCCCACGCCCATGACGCTGGAGGCCCGCGCCTGGCCCAGATGGCTGCGGTCGTCCGAATCGATGCGGATCCAGTGGAGGACGAACTCGTGCAACTGCACCGGCACCGCGAAAAATCGCGCGAGCGTGGCGGCCAGCCCATCGGGGTTGCGGGCCTCCCGGCCCAGGTGCGTCGATGCCGCAAGGCGCGCATGGGCGGGGAGCACCGAATCGCGGATCTCCAGCGGGTCGTGCCCCGTCAAGCGGGCGACATAGCCGCTGAAGACCTCGTCGTTCATACGATCGAGCCCCGCGGCGGCCTGGCTCTGCGCCCACGCCCGGTAAATGTGCGTCAGGTAGCGGTGATGGAACAGGTCCAGGAAATCCGCGAGCGTCGTGTCGTTGTGGTTCTCGCTGCGCTCGCGCACCATCTCGGTGTAGTGCAGCGGCAACGGGCCGTTCGGTCCGAGCATGCCGAGACCGTAGACGCGCACGACGGGGAGCCTCGGGTTGTTCCCCGAGCGGGGATTCGCGGCGCCGGGCACTTGCGCGCCCTCTTCGCCCGGCAGCACGGCTTCGGCGATTTCGCGCGGCGCAAAGGTCAGCGCGGCCGCCTGCCCCAGGCGAAAAGACTCCTGCTGGGGACGGCTCGCCAGCCCTATCGGTGGCTCCTGTGCATGCTGCGCGCCAAGCCGGCGCAGCAAGGCGAAGAAGCCGAACTTCCATGGCGTTCGGCGTAGCCGCTCAAGCATCGGCATCGGCATCGGCATCGGCATCGGCATCGGCATCGGCTGCGGCTGCGGCTGCGGCTGCGGCTGCGGGACAGCATCGCGCTTCAATGGGGTGTGCCCTCATCGAGACCGGCATCTGTGCGCGTCGAGCCGATGCGAACGTGGCTGTCCGGCGACAGCGCGTGATGCTCGCGCCGCGTGAGGCCAGGCAACGGGACCTTTGCGTCGCGGGCCAGTTCAGGAGCGAACAAGCTCAGCACGTCCTCGGGTTCCGCTGCATCGAGCAGGCCGGAGTGCGCCAGTGGCTCGAACTCTTCGATGATGCGATCGATGCCTTCACGCGGCAGCAGGATGTCGCGCAGCAAGGCGTAAGGCTCCGCCTGCCTCTGGAGGTCGTCCAGCGAGGGGGCCGGCTCGCCGCCCGTCGCCAGGAGGCCCTCCCAGTCGGTGCGTCCGGCAAGTTGGCCGGGGTCGCGCACCACCCGGACGAACTCGTCATGGAGCTCGTCGAGCAAGGTCAGCGGTTCGTCGGATCTGGGCAGCGGTGCTTCTG
Organism: Variovorax sp. OK212; assembly: GCF_900112425.1. GTDB lineage: Bacteria > Pseudomonadota > Gammaproteobacteria > Burkholderiales > Burkholderiaceae_C > Variovorax. Next base: position 722,457 of record NZ_FOLP01000003.1, read on the forward strand.
GAGAAAGAACAGGTGCGGCATGCGGTGTAATTTGCGCTGACGAGTCCATCAATGCCGAAAGGACGTCTTGCGTTGAACGCCCTCCCGCGCCCGAGACGCCCAGCATCCCGAAAGGATTCGGGTGCGTTGCCATGCCGGTACCGTCTTCGGCGTGAGCTGCCAGATCGCGCAGGTCGAAAGCCGATGGCTCCTGTGCGATCGGCCCCTTGCTGCCGAACGCCACGGGCGTCGGATCCTCGGAGGCTTCGCCCTCCTCCCGCTCCACCACGAAACGCAGCAGCCCGAGTTCCAGTGAGTCACCCTCGGCGATGGGGACCGACCCGCCCCCGGGAACGCGTTCGCCGTTGACCACGCACGTCAATGTGAAACTGCCATTCAGCAGTTGCCAACGCCCGGCTTCTATGTTCCAGGCGACGCGGCACATGTTCGCCAGGCGCCACTGGGCGTCGCTTTGGCGTTCGCCGCACAGTTCGAGGGCGTCGGCCATGCCGGCGCCGGCCGCGGGAATGCGCAATGCCCCGCTGCGGGCATCACCCGCGCGATGCGTCAGGCGAAGGCGCAAGGGCGGGATTTCGCCGGGGCCGGTGGACGCCCCAGGACTGTTCATGGTGCTCATGGCATGCCACCCCACAATTTCTGCAAGCAGTTGGCTGCGCCGACAAAACGCCCTTGCGCGTCCTGCTGCCAGAACGCACTCTCGGCGCGCGCGTCGCTCAAACGCTGCGGCCAGTCGGACCACGGCAGGTAACGAACCCCATGGAGTCGCGCACCGAGGTCGTCCTGCAGCGACGGGCCGGCCCAGTGATCGAGCAAACAGACGGCGCGATGGGCCTGCTGCGCCTGTTGAGCCTGTCGGGCCTGTTGCACCTGTTCCGCCTCGTCGTCGTTGCTCCGCCCTGCGCCCAACACCCCGGCCTGCGCGCGCCACAACGCCTTCACCGTACCTTCCATCGCCGCAAGATTGGCGCGGCCTTCCACCTGCGTATGGCGGGCTACCGCGCGAGCCAGCCAGAACTGCCAGTCGCACGGCTGCCGAAGCTGCGCTTCGAAATGCCGCAGCACCCAACGCGGCTGGGCCTTCTGGTACACCACCAAGGGGTGATGGCGCCCCACGCGGTCGATCGACGGCGCGATCACACCCAGCACGAAGCGCCGACGCGCAAACGCAAGCGTCCCGGGTGGCAGGACGAAAGCGGCGGGCAAGGCCACCGCCTTGGCGCTGGCATCGACGCCTGCGCTGTGGCTTTGCTCGTCGAGCCAGCCCGCCCATGCTTCCAGCTCGCCATGGCGCACGCCGCTGCGCACGAAGTCTGCGTGATCCGGCAGCTTCCCCCAGATGGCAGGTGCCGTGATGCGCCAGCCATCGATCCATCGGGGCCACATGGCTCAGGCCGCCCTGCCGGGACAACGGAAGCCCTTGAGCACGTCGCTGTTGAGCGGATTGGGCTGGCTTCCGGAATTGATGTCGATCAGTGCCTTGCGGCCGTCGAAGGCGTACTCGACGCTCAGGCGGCCCGGCGTCGCGGTGTTCACGATGCGCCCTTTTTCAAGCAGGCGAAAAAGCGCCCACGGCCCGTTCGTCAGGATGGTCGAGGTCGCTCCCGAGATGCGCGGATTCGCGGTGATCTCCGCCATCGAGCCACCCCGCGGTCCCGGCCAGTTCACCGGCAAAGGCTGCACCGGGCCGTGCACGTAGCGTTGGCCCTGCCCGTCGATGTCGAGAACCAGGTCCGTGATGCCGGGTTCGAGTTCGAGCACGCGCACCTCCATCTTCCAGGCGAACTTCTTGCCGCCCGCGTCGCGAAAGAAGAGATCGCGGATCTGCTGCGCCCGATAGAAGGCGTCGAGGTTCGGACCGCTGCGGGCCAGCAGCTGGAGCAGCTCGCCGAGCAGCGTCGGGCCCGTGGTGGCGGGCGCCGGCGCCACGCCGAGGGCCGCGCCCTCTGCGCCGACCATGGCGTTCGCGGTGTTCGGATCCTTGTAGCGCCATGGGCGCACGCTGGTGTCGACGTATGCGGCGAGGTACTTGTTGAAAAACTCGTCGGCAGCGCCGCCGACCGCGAACACCTGAGTGAAGTCCTCGATGGACGCGTCCTGCGCCACCGCCACCAGCGGATAGCGCCCCTCCACGCCCCGCTTGCAAGGCTCGCTGACCTGCATCGCCATCAGGCCCATGATGCGGTCGAGTTGCAGTTGCGCCTGGTTGCGCAGGATGCCCGCCGAACCCTGCACGACCTTGTCGCTGCCGCTGGTAGCCAGCGCACTCAGCACCTCGCGAAAAGGCGCCGGGAGTTTCCCGGCCTCCAGCTTCAGGCGCGCGCCGACTTCTGTCCCGCCGGGCGGCAGGTTGCCGGCCGCGAGTGCCGTGTCGGCGACGACCAGCAAGGTATAGAACTCGTTGACCAGGCCGGAGACCGATTCAAGCCCCGCCTTGGCCCCTGCGGCGCCGGTGCTTGCCGCACCGATGTCCGGTTGGCCGGTCACGACTTCGCGCAACGCCGCGAAGCGGTTGTCGACGATCTGTTTCTCGAGCCGCTCCTCCGCGCGAATGCCGAGATTCCTGCCGAGGGCGTTGGTCTGCTTGTTGAGCTCGTCCGTGGCCTTGTCGAGAAAGCCCTTGTCCTCCTGCGCACGAACGGCTAACGGGCGAGACAGCGTGGTCTCCCGTGCGGCCGCGCGCGCCAACCGTGCCAACGGCGAATCGGGCGCGGCGAATTGCCGCAGCACATTCAGGTCGAAGCCGAGACTGGTGCTGTTGGTTCCGGTCGTGCTGTTGGTTCCGATGGGGTCGCTGCCGCTGACGGTGCGAATCGATTCGAGGAAAGCTTCCCAGTGCCGCGCGTACTCCGCCAGATACTGCCGGCGGATGTCCTCGAGCAAAGGATCGTTCTGCAGCTTGCGGGCGGCCTCGTCCACCCATTGCGCGGCCTTCGCTTGGCCTCCCGCGACGCCGGCGACGGTGCCGTCGCGCCCCATGACCCAGGCATCGTCGTCCAGCGCCCGGCCCACGAACTCCGGCAGGCGCCTGTTGAAGACGTCGTGGTAGCCGTCGTAGGTGAAAAGCCCCGGCACGCCTTTCTCGAGCGGCAGGCCGCCGGCCCGCGAGAACACCGTGCCGGCCTGCGGCCCGACCGCCCGCACCAGCGTGAATTCCTGCGGCGCCTCGGGCAGCATGGCGGCCTTGGCCCTTTCATAGACGCGCTGGGTCGAGGTATTGCCGTTGAGGAAGTCCTGCACCGAGCGCACCAGCGCTTCGTTGGGCAACGAGCCCGACTGCACCGGTCGCTCGCCGGAAAAGAGCGCCGTCACGTGATCGATCATGGAGGCGCGACCGCCGAAGGCCGCGGCGCTGTCCGCGTTCTCCCAGTCCTTGAGCACCCAGTTGCGCACGTCGCGCGCGCCGCCCTTCATGTAGCGCTCGCGGTCGTGCAGCAGCTTGTAGACGCGCAGGGTCTCGTAGGCGGTCTTGGCGTCGCCGTCCTTCACACTCTGCGCCAGCACGGCTTCCACACGCTTGAGGATGGTTGGCAGCAGCATGTGGTCCTGCAACCGCGCATAGGCCTCGCCGGTCGCGCCCAGGATCGGGGGTGCTGTGTACAGGCCATAGAGAAAACTGCCGGGCGGGTTGTCGAGATCGAGGCCGACATAGCCCGGCAGCTCGCGGGCCCCGTTGAGCACGTCGGGAACGCCCGCGGGGTTGAAGTTGGCGAACAGCGTGCGCACCTGGCCGGCAAGCACTTGCGCGCGCTGGCCCACGGTGTCCAGGTAAAGGCGGTTGTTGCCGAAGCTGAGTGCCAATGCGCTGGCAAGCCAGAGAAAAAGCACCACGGACAGCGCATGCCCCGCCAGCCGCAGCAGCCGGAAGCGAAACTCCCAGCGCAGGTTCGGGCGCACCAGGTGCGCCTCGGGAATGATCACCCTGGTCAGCACGTCCTGCAGAAAGAAGCCTTGCTGCCCACGCGTCGGCGCCGAGCCGGCTGCCCTTCGGGGCAGCACACCGAGGCTGCGCTGCAGCCGCTGGAACAAGGTGCCGGGGTCGGCCGGCAAGTCCGTGTCGGCCTGCGCACCACTGGTGAAATAGACGCCGCGCAAGGTGTCGTGCAGTTGCGTCCGGTCGAAGCGTGACGCCAGGAAGATCTCGTCGAGCATCGGGACCAGCGGACCCGCCAGCCCCGCCAGTTCCTGCGGCAGGGCGAACAGCCGCTTGCGGCGCTCGACGTCGAACTCTTCGTTCAGGCGCGTGCGCAATCCGGCCGCGAGCCGCTCCTTGAGCAACGCGAGCTCTGCCTGCATCTGCGCGCGCAATGCTTCGCGCCGTTCCACGGCGGCACGGGAGCTCTTCATGCCATGGAACGGCAAGGTGAAGCCCCAGGCCTGCGTGCGCCCTTCGCTGGTGAGCGACTGGAAGTACTCGCTGAATCCGCGCAGCAGGTCCATCTTGGTGACAACCACGTACACGGGGAAACGGATGCCCAGTTCCTCGCGCATGTCGGCCAGCCGGTCGCGCACCATGCCCGCATGTTCGGCGCGCTCCATGGCCGTCATGGTCAGCAGTTCGGCCGCATTGAGTGCCACGATCACACCGTTGAGCGGCGCGCGCGTGCGGTGCTTGCGCAGCAGGCCCAGAAAGCCGCGCCACTCGACCGGGTCGGTCACGGGATTGCTTTCCTGCGTGGTGTAGCGGCCGGCGGTGTCGATCAGCACGGCTTCGTTGGTGAACCACCAGTCGCTGTGCAGCGTGCCACCTTCCGACTTGAACACCATGCGCCTGGAGGCATGGCCCATCTGGCGCGCCAACGGAAACTGCAGCCCGGCGTTGAGCAAGGCCGTGGTCTTGCCGGCGCCTGGGCTGCCCAGGATCATGTACCAGGGCAACTCGTACAGATAGCGTTTGCCCTCGAACACGCGGCGCAATCCGCCAGCGCCGCGCAAGCCCTTGAGCTGCGCCAGGGCGCGGTTGACGGCCGCGGTGACCGTCTTGATCTCCTCCTTGCCCGTGTCGTCCTTGCCGGTGTCGCGGCCGAAGTTCAGGAGCCTGGCGAGCAGGTCTTCGTTGTTGCGCAGGGCCTGCCACAACCTGTAGAGCCAGTAGAGCACGCAGGCCAGCAGGATGGCCGCGATGAAGGCAGCGCGCAACCAGGCCGGCGCCAGCGGCTTGGCCGCGCCGACGGCCAGCAGCGGCCCGGCGTGCCACACCAGCAGGCAAAGTGCGGCAATGCCCACCAGGCTGTACGGCCCCGAGACCAGCCAGAGGATGCCGAGCACCAGCAGCAGGACGATGAAGGTGACCCGCACCCCGACCGCGGCCAGCGGGCGCAGCCCGTCGATGGCAAGCAACGGTCCGATGAACCAGATCGCCAGCGCCAGCAGCGCCATGGCGGCAAAGGCGAGCATCTGCCGCGAGAAGAGAAATGCCAGGAACTGTTTGAGGTATTGCATGAAAAGCTTCCTTGGCTGCCCTTAGCGCACCACAGCCGCGCGCGGTGCCGGCGGCGGTACCGGCCGCACGACCGGATGGCTGCGGTCGTCGCCCTGCGTGACGACGATGTCGACCCGGCGGTTCTTCGCGCGTCCGCTGGCCGTCGCGCTGTCGGCAATCGGCGCCGTGTCGCCGCGGCCCTCGGTGCGGATGCGCGAGGCCACCACGCCTCGGCCTTGCAGCACGGCGGCCACCGCGGCAGCGCGCTTCTCGCTCAGCACCTGGTTGTCGGGAAACTCGCGGGTCTTGATGGGCCGGTTGTCCGAGTGACCGGTGACCTGCACGGAACCCGAGACCTGGTTGATCTCATCGGCCACCTTGGCCAGGACCGGCAGGATCTTCGCGTTCATCCGCGCCTGGCCCGGCACGAACATGTCGTCGCCCTTGAAGGTGACCGCGCTGCGACGGTCGTCTTCGTCCACGCTGACGGTGCCGCGCGCAATCTCAGGCGCCAGCAGCTCCTTCAGCCGCAGCGGCCTGATCGGCGGTGCTGGCGGCGCCGGCGGTGGCCGCATCCGGCCGATGGCCGCGATGCGCTCTTCCACGTCGGCGCTGAGGTGAAGAAGCTGGTACTTGTACCAGGCGAAGAGGCCGAGAAGGATCAACGTGAGCAGCGATGCACTCACCCATACCGGTACGCTGCGCAGCAAGCGAAACCTGCCCGCGCCGACGCCCTTCCAATGCGGGGAAAGGTCTTGTGGCACATCGCCACGCGCGGTTCCCAGCAGGTTGAAGAGCCGGTGACGCACCGTCTCCAGTTGGCGGCGCCCGTTGGCAGCCGTGCTGAAACGTCCTTCGAAGCCAAGTCCGAGGATCTGGTACATCAGTTCGAGCAGGTCGATGTGCTCCTGCGGGCTCGCGGCCAGGCGCCCGACGAGCAGGAAGAACTTGTCGCCCCCCTTGGTGTCGCCATGAAACTTCGCGGCCAATTGCTGGCCGGCCCAGACACCGGCCTCGCCGGCCTTGCCTCCACCCCACTCCGTGCTGTTGGCCGCTTCGTCCAACGCCGTGCACAGCGAGTAGCTCGCGGCGACGGCATGTTCATGCCTGAGGTGCGCGCTGCTGCAGATCGACTGGAAGCTCGCCACCTCGCGCTCCAGCAGCCGATGGATGGCCGTCAGCCCGTCCTCACCGAGCGTCGCCGGCATGTCGGCCAGCGCGCGCAACAAGGGCTGCGCGGCCTCCAGCAAGGGGTTCTGCGCCGCCACGACTGCGGCAAGACGATCTTGCGTTGCGGCCTCGGGGGCGAGCGCCGGGCCTTCGGCCAAGCTGCGGACCACAGCCGTGCCGTCCAGCGGATCGCCGTGCGGATCACGCCTGCCAGCGCCTTCGAATACGTCGTCTGGTTCTTCGTTGTAGGGCATGGCACGTCGGGAAAAATGAGGGGGCTGGTCGAGATGAAGGAAGCGGACCCGGTCAGGCCTCGCACTCGGAACCGTCGTTGACGATCTGTTCGAAGCTGCTGTTGCGGATATGGCTGGTCTTCATGCGGCCGTCGACCATCCGCCACACCCCCGTGCCTTGCGAGTGGTCGATGACCACCGTTGCGGCGAGCGGCGCGCCCCGGCTGCGCTGGCGGCCGATGGCGAAGGTCATGTTGTCGAACTGGCAGCTCTCCATCATGAGCCGCGTGCCGGCCACGAGCACGTCGCCGCTCCCGGTGCAGTTGCGAAACACCACCTCGCCCGTGCAGCCGATGCCTTCGAACTCCGCGGGAGCAGATCCGCCGCCCGAGAAGGTGCAGCCGTCGAACACCACGCCGCTGCTTCCGTCGCGGCCGCAGAAGACCGACCGGCCGACCGATCGGCACTGGCTGAAGCTCACCTTCTGCATCACACCGAAGTCGTGGTTCGGCGCCAGGAACTGGCAGTCGACGAAAGTGCAGTCGGTCATCGATGCCAACCTGACATTGCCGTCGCCCGCGAAGTCGCAGCCGGTGAATGTGAGGTTGCGCCAGACCACGCCCACGAAGGCGCCCGGCGTCATGTCGGCGCCGGCGATGGTCATGGCCGCCGCGCTGCTGTCGAGCAGGCGGATGTATTCCTTCTGGAGGCTGGTGATGGGCGTGGTCATGGGTTGCTCCGGCGTGTCACTTCTCTCGAACGCCCCAGAGCTCCAGGCGCAAGCCCGGAAACTCTCCCGCCACGTGAAGCGCCAGGCCGCCATGCCTGGCCATGTGCTCCCACAGCGGGCCTCGCGGGTCGATCTGAAAATAGACGAAGCCCGCGTTAAACGGGATTTGTCGAGGCGGCACCGGCAGTGCCTGCAGCGGGATGCCCGGCAGGTGCGAGCGGATGAGTTCGGCGAGGCGGTCACTGGGGCCGACCTTGCAGCACGCCGGAAACTGGCTGGCCAATTGGTCGGGCGGTGTGTGCGCCGCCACCGCGAACACCAGGCTCGAGAAGCCCTGCAGCTCCGACGGGTCGACGCTCGCGACGTGAACGCCGTTGGCGCGGTCGGCCAGCGGAATGCTCTGCGCGCTGCGCACCAGCACGTCGTTGAGCAAGGCCTGGACGTCACCCATCAGTTCCCTGAAGGACAGGTAAGGGTCGATGTGCTGGTAGGCCGGATGCGCCCGGGGGCGGCGCGTGCTTGCGCGCACGAAGGTGGCAAGCTCTCCGCTCAGGGTCCGCAGCGCGGTGTAGATGGATTCGGGCGAGGTCTCGCGCACCCGCAGCCAATGCTCGAACAACGGTTCGTAGCGGTTGAGTATCTGGAGCAGCAGGAAGTCGGACACCTCCGCCGCTTCACTCGACTTGCCGTCATTGCCGCTGAGCCGGGCTGCCAGCGACTGTGCCCGCAGCCGGCACAGGCCATGGAGGTTCGTGAGCCAGTCCGCCAACAACGGGCTCGCGCCGTAGCCGGCGACGGGCGGAATGAGGTTCGGATCGATCGCGATGCTGCCGTCTGAGCGCAGGACCGTGACCTTGGCGAGCGGCAGGCCGATCCATGCGTCGGTCAACTCGCGTTGCGGCAGCAGCCGCACACGCAGCCGCGAGAGCTGCACTGTCTTGGGCCCCTGGCCGACGGAGTTGGCGTCCCGCAGTTCGGTGTCGAACACCGAGAACCGCGCCAACGATGCCGTGGACATGGCCGGGTCGTCGAAGGAGGTTTCCTCGCCGTTCGGCGTGCGAATGGGCACGGCGAGATAGATGATCTGCTCGAGATGCTCGGGCAGGATGGTGAGCGGCGCAGGTGGCGGGGTCTGGCCCGGCGCGTCGAACGGCGTGCCGTCGGAGAAGATGCCGGCCGCGCTGCCAAGCACGAGCTTGCCGAGCGACAGCGACTCCGCATCGATGCCGTAGTGCGTGAACCCCCAGTAGAAGGGACCCAGCGACGCAGCCCGCTTGTGCGCCATGTGCTCGAGGTAGCGCTCCTGCTGTTGAAACAGCTGCGGACGCAGGAAGAGCCCCTCGCTCCAGGCGACTTTGTTGTACCAGCTCATGAGATCGATCGTTGATGTTGTGCTGCGAGCCAGGCGGGCTCATCGGATGGGGGTGAGCTGGATGCCCTTGGGCTGCAGGTCGACCTGCAGCCGGACCTTGTTGGCCGGCACGACCGATCGGTACCAGGCCGTCTCGGGCGCGGGATCGATCTTCAGCACCGCGCGCCAATCGGCTTGCGCCAGGTCGCGATAGCCTGCGATGACGCCAATGGCGCCGATGTCGGGATGCGACTTGCGCTTGAGGGTCTTGGCATCACCGGGACGCAGGATGAATTCGTCGCGGACGAGCAGGTCCGCCGCGATCACGGCCTTGTCGTTGGCATTGAGCGAGAAGTAGTCGGCCTGCTCGAAGGTGCCTTCGGACTTCAGTTCGTACACGCGCACGAGGATCGGCGACGCCCTGCCCTTGTCGTCCGGATTGACGCCGGCATCCGCCGCGAGGGTGATCTCCAGCCTGGTCTGTTCCCGGGGATAGGAGAACTGCGCGTGCGCGGGCGATGCGACGCCCAGCACGGCTGCCATGGGCACGGTGGCCACGAACAGGCGTGCGACGAGAAGCCAGCAGAGGCCGGACACATTGAGGACCATGGTGGACAGATGAAGGAGTCGAGGCTGTTCGCCGAAAAACCCGGCTTCGGAGCGCGCGATAGGTCAAGACACACCGCGTGCCCCGAAGCCGGAAACCCCTGGAAAGAGCCAGGGACCGAGCGAGCGGCTCAGGACTCTTTGTTGCCCTTGATGTCGTAGCCGGCGGTCACGGCACCGCCGCTGCCGCCCTGCGCGTTCTGCACGGCGTATTCCTGCTTGATCTTCGAGAACGAGAGGCGTACGCGCTCCTTGACGCGCATCTCGTCGGCGTTCGAACCGAAGGGCTGGATGGCGGTGATGATCACGTCGCTGAACGTGAACTTGAGGTACTCGAGCGGATTGCCGCCGGCCTTGCGAACGGTGAGCTTCGCTTCCTGCACATGCTTGCCGGTCAGGCAGTACTTCATGAGATTCGGGCTCGACCGGTCCACGTAGTGGTCGAATTCCAGGTCTTCCACGGTGGCCTTGCCGGCGCCACCGCCAGAGCCGGCGTGCATGGTGGACTCCTGGAAGGCCTTCCAGTTGAAGGCCAGCACCTCGATCTCGTTCTTGTGGTCGGCGTCCTGCGACTCGCCTTCGATGCCGTTGATCTTCAGAAAAATGTCTTGCGCCATGAAAACTCCCTGAGCTTGTGATGTGTGATGTGACAGTGACGGAGGTTCAAGCGCTCTTGGCGGCGCCCTGAACTGTTTGGAGGGCGGCGTCTGTGCGCCACTTCATCGAACGCTTGGCCGCAACGCGATCTGGCTGCGCGATCAGGCCGCTTCCTTGAGCGACGGCAGCTTGGCCACGAGCCGCAGCGAGACGGTCAGGCCTTCGAGCTGGAAGTGCGGCCGCAGGAAGAACTTGGCGCTGTAGTAGCCGGGGTTGCCCTCGACGTCTTCGACCACGACCTCCGCTGCCGCGAGCGGCCTGCGGGCCTTGGTCTCCTGCGACGAGTTGGCGGGATCGGCATCGACGTAATGCATGATCCATTCGTTGAGCCAGCGCTGCATGTCCTCGCGCTCCTTGAACGAGCCGATCTTGTCGCGCACGATGCACTTGAGGTAATGCGCGAAACGCGTGCTGGCAAACAGGTAAGGCAGCCGGGCCGACAGGTTGGCATTGGCCGTTGCGTCGGGGTCCATGTACTCCTGCGGCTTCTGTACCGACTGCGCGCCGATGAAAGCAGCGTGGTCGGTGTTCTTGCGGTGCACCAGCGGGATCAGCCCGGCCTTGGCAAGCTCGGCTTCGCGGCGGTCGGAGATGGCGATTTCGGTCGGGCACTTCATGTCGAAGCCGCCGTCGTCCGTGGGAAAGGTATGGCAAGGCAGGTTCTCGACGGTGCCGCCCGACTCCACGCCGCGGATCATGGTGCACCAGCCATAGAGCTTGAAGCTGCGGTTGATGTTGACGGCCATGGCATAGGCCGCGTTGCTCCACACGTAGTTGCGATGGTCGGCGCCTTCGGTTTCTTCCTCAAAGTCGAACTCGTCGACCGGATTGGTCTTCGCACCGTAGGGCAAGCGCGAGAGAAAGCGCGGCATCGCGAGGCCGACATAGCGCGAATCTTCCGTGTTGCGCAGGGAGTTCCAGGGCGCGTGTTCGAGGTTCGAGGTGATCTTGGCGAGGTCACGGGGATTCGCCAGCTCCTGCCACGATTCCATGCCCAGCAGCGACGGGGCAGAGCCCGCGATGAAGGGCGCATGCGACGCCGCGGAAATGCGCGCGAGGGCACCGAGCAACTCGACGTCGGGCGGCGTGTGGTCGAAGTAGTAGTCGGCCACGAGGCAGCCGTAGGGCTCGCCGCCGAGCTGGCCGTATTCCTCCTCGTAGATGCGCTTGAAGATGGGACTCTGGTCCCACGCGATGCCCTTGTGGCGGCGCAACGTGCGGCGGACTTCGTCTTTCGACACGTCCATGAAACGGATCTTGAGCTTCTCGTCTGTCTCGGTGTTGTAGACCAGGTGATGCATGCCGCGCCAGGCCGACTCGACCTTCTGGAAGTCGTCCTTGTGCAGCACGAGGTTGATCTGCTCGGACAGCTTGCGATCGATCTCGGCAATGATGGCTTCGATGCTGCTGTACGCGTCGTCCGTCATCGTCGCCGTGTTGACGAGCGCCTGTTCGGCCAACGTGCGCACGGCGGCCTCGACGGCGTCGCGTGCCTCTTCGGTCTTGGGCTTGAACTCGCGGTCGAGCAAGGACGCGAAATCGGAAGGGTCGGCGTACTGCGCCGTCTCGGGTGCGTGGCGCACGGGTTCGATGGTGATGCTCATGGGGTTTCCGTCCGTGAAGTTCAGGACGCCGATTCGGCAGTCGACTCGTCGTTGCTCGCCGGTGCACGAGGCTTGGGCGCCTGCGCCAGCGACTTCATGAGCGCCGGATCCTGCAAAAGCTTGTTGACGAGACCTTCGGCGCCCGCCTTGCCGTCCATGTAGGTCTGGAGATTGGCGAGTTGGGTGCGTGCCTCGAGCAACCGGCTGAGCGGCTCGACCTTGCGCGCCACGGCAGCCGGCGAGAAGTCTTCGATGCTCTCGAAGGTGATGTCGACCATGAGCTGGCCTTCACCTGTGAGCGTGTTGGGCACCGCGAACGCCACGCGAGGCTGGATGGCCTTCATGCGTTCGTCGAAATTGTCGATGTCGATCTCCAGGAACTTGCGCTCTGTGACCGGCGGCAGCGCTTCGACAGGCTTGCCGGAAAGATCGGCCAGCACCCCCATGACGAAGGGCAGCTCGATCTTCTTCTCGGAACCGTAGATTTCCACGTCGTACTCGATCTGCACGCGCGGTGCCCGGTTGCGGGCGATGAACTTCTGACTGCTGTTGTTGTTGGCCATGAAAACTCCCTGCTGAAAAAGACGGAACGAGAAATGGACGCGGGCGCTGGACCGAGCGCGACGCACCGGAAAATCAGGCGTACTCGGTGTGGCAGACGATGGCGCCCCCTCCTTGCAAATCGTGGCCAGGGCCATGGCGAGCTTCGATGTCGACGGACATCCGGACGATGGTTCGCCGCCGATGCAGCGCGTCGAGCCACTCCCTGGAAAGAAGTGGCAGCAGCTTCTGCTCGATGAAGCCGATCAGCCGGCGGGCGCCGGTTTCATGGGTGCCGCAGCGCTCGATGACTTCATGCACGACCGCGGGCGTGTACACGAGCTCGATACCGTGCTGCTCGTTCATGCGATCGACGACGCGCTCCAGGTGCAGCGAGACGATGTCGCCCAACGCCTCGGCGCCCAGAGGCAGATAGGGCACGACCGACAGACGCCCCAGGAAGGCGGCCGGAAAAACGGTGCGCAAGATCGGCTGCAGCTCGTCGCGCAAGAGCTCGACGCCAGGCAACGGCGAGACACCTTCGCAGAGACTCGCAATGCGCTCGGCGCCGGTGTTGCTCGTCAGCAGGATCGTGGTGTTCCTGAAATCGATGTGCCGCCCCTCGCCGTCTTCCATCCAGCCCTTGTCGAACACTTGATAGAAGATCTCGTGTACGTCAGGGTGCGCTTTCTCGACCTCGTCGAGAAGGATCACGCTGTACGGCCTGCGCCGCACGGCCTCGGTCAAGACGCCGCCTTCACCGAACCCGACATAGCCCGGCGGCGACCCCTTCAGGGTCGACACGGTGTGCGGCTCCTGGAACTCGCTCATGTTGATGGTGATGAGGTTCTGCTCTCCGCCGTACATGGCTTCCGCGAGGGCGAGCGCCGTTTCTGTCTTTCCCACGCCGGAGGGGCCTGCGAGCAGGAACACGCCCACCGGCTTGTTCGGATCGGAAAGCCGGGTGCGCGCGATCTGTACGCGCTCTGCAATGGCGGCAAGTGCATGGCCCTGGCCGATCACTCGCTGATCGAGCCGGCCCTGAAGACCGAAGACTGCCGCCACTTCGTCCTTGACCATGCGGCCGACGGGAATGCCGGTCCAGTCGGCCACGATGGCGGCAACCACGGACTCGTCGACTTGTGCAAATACCAACGAAGCATCTTGTTGGCGCGAGAGCAGCTCGTGCTCGAGGGCGATCAGCTGCGCCGGGAGCGGCTTGCTCCCGGCGCAGCCCGCCTCTTCTTCGCGGCCTCCCTCACCCCTTCGCAATGCATGAATCTCCTGAACCGAGGCCAGCTCGTCGTGCCATCTCGCCTCCTGCAAGACCAGTTCGTCGACGGCCGCCGACAGCTTGGCCTTGGCAGCATCGACAACGCTCGAGCGGGCCTCACTGCCTTGCGCCACCAGACGCTCCCGTGCCAACAAGTCGAGTTCGATTCGCAGGGCCGCGATCTGCGCGCGCAACCGTTCGACCACCGCTGGCGGCGTGTGCAGCGACATCGCCACGCGCGCGCATGCGGTGTCGAGCAGGCTGATCGCCTTGTCCGGCAGTTGCCGTGCGGGGATGTAGCGATGTGAGAGCGTGACCGCCGCACGCACGGCCTCGTCGAGGACCGTGACACCGTGGTGAGCGGCAAAGGTGGCGACGAGTCCGCGCACCATCTCGATGGCGGCAGCCTCTTCGGGCTCGGCCACCTGCAGCGTCTGGAAGCGCCGGGTCAGCGCGGGGTCCTTCTCGATGTGGCGCTTGTACTCGCTCCAGGTGGTGGCGCCCACCGTGCGCAGCGTGCCGCGTGCCAGCGCCGGCTTGAGCAGGTTGGCCGCATCGCCGGTACCGGCCTGGCCACCGGCGCCGATCAGGGTGTGGACCTCGTCGATGAAGAGGATCACCGGCTGCACAGACTTGCCCGCTTCGTCGAGCAACGACTTCAAGCGCGACTCGAATTCACCCCGCATGCTTGCACCAGCCAGCAGCGTACCGACGTCGAGGCTCAGGAGACGCGCATCGCGCAGCGCGGGAGGCACTTCGCCGCCGGCGATAGCCAGGGCCAATCCTTCCACCACCGCGGTCTTCCCTACGCCAGCCTCACCGGTCAACAGCGGGTTGTTCTGTCGACGACGCAAGAGGATGTCGACCATCGTGCGGATTTCATGCACACGACCGATGACTGGGTCAACCTGTCCGGCCCGAGCGCGCTCGGTCAGGTCGGTGCAGTAACGCGCCAGTGCCGACTTGCCATCCGGTGAGCCCGGGAGGGCTCCGCTCGCTTCGCCCGGCACTGCGAACGGGAGGCCTGAACCGTCGTGGGGACCTTCTCCATCTTCAAGGGAGCCAGCGACGATGCCGGTCGCCGCCTCGACCAAGCCGTCGACGGGAATGCGTTGAAACGCCGCAGAGATGCCAAGCAGCGTGCGACGCAACTCCGGCGTCTGCAACAGCGCGGCGATCAACCACGCGCCGCGGATACAGCGGTCGCCGAATTCGAGGCTGGCCAACACCCAGGCGCGTTCGATGGCGGTCTCGATGTGGTGCGAAAAGTCGGACAGCGATGTTGCACCTGCGGGCAGCGCCGACAACGCGTACGCCATGTCCCTCTCCACCGCCTGCGCATCGATCTTGTAGTGACGGCAGATGCGATGCAGGTCACTGTCGTTGAGCTGCCAGAGTTGATGGATCCAGTGCGTCAGCTCGACATGCGGGTTGCCTCGAAGCCGGGCGAAGGCGGTCGCGGACTCGATGCCGCGAAACAGCGTGAGGTTGAGCTTGCCGAACAAGGCCCGGCGCGCGATCGTCATCGGGCGAATCCGCGCACGTGGAGCGACGCTGCCGACCCGATGGGCTTGCAAGCCGAGCCCGAGGCCACTTCACTTCTTTTCGCCTGCTTCTTGTTCACTTTGCCCTCCCATGCTTTCTGGAATGGGCGCGATTCTGGACGGCTTCCCCTGGGGCACGCCAAGCACAATTTCAGCCAATAGTTACCTGGTAAAAGCAGGCCATTGATCTGTGCAGTTTGTCTATTTTGGGCAGCTCGGCATATCTCTAAAGTATTAGTTCTTTCTCGCCAGAGCAAATCTCTGGGCAAATAAAAAGCCCTTGAATTCCTTCCAGGAAGTTCAAGGGCTCGGGGGCTTGGTGTCTTTGGACACCAGCAAAGGCGAAAGCAATTACATGTTGTCGATCATGACTTGCCCGAAGCCCGAGCAACTCACTTGCGTGGCGCCATCCATCAGGCGCGCGAAGTCATAGGTGACCTTCTTGCTGGCGATCGACTTTTCCATCGAGCTGATGATGAGGTCGGCCGCTTCCTTCCAGCCCATGTGGCGCAGCATCATTTCAGCAGAGAGAATTTCGGAACCGGGGTTCACGTAATCCTTGCCGGCGTACTTGGGGGCCGTGCCGTGGGTGGCTTCGAACATGGCGACGGTATCGCTCAGGTTCGCACCTGGGGCGATGCCGATGCCGCCAACCTGCGCGGCCAACGCGTCGGACACATAGTCGCCGTTGAGGTTGAGCGTGGCAATCACGCTGTACTCGGCCGGGCGCAGCAGAATCTGCTGCAGGAAGGCGTCGGCGATGCTGTCTTTGACGGTGATTTCCTTGCCCGACTTCGGATTCTTGAACTTCATCCAGGGGCCGCCGTCGATCAGCTCGGCGCCGAACTCCTTGGCGGCCAGGTTGTAGCCCCAGTCACGGAAGCCACCTTCGGTGAACTTCATGATGTTGCCCTTGTGCACCAGGGTGACGCTGGACTTGTCGTTGTCGATGGCATATTGAAATGCCTTGCGCACCAGACGCTCGGTGCCTTCGATCGACACGGGCTTGACGCCGATGCCCGAGGTGTCGGGGAAGCGGATCTTCTTGACGCCCATTTCGTCCTGGAGGAACTTGATCAGCTTCTTGGCCTTGTCGCTCTCGGCTTCGAATTCGATACCGGCGTAGATGTCTTCCGAGTTCTCGCGGAAGATCACCATGTTGGTCTTGTGCGGCTCGCGCACCGGGCTGGGCACGCCCTGGAAATACCGGATCGGACGCAGGCAGACGTACAGGTCGAGCTCCTGGCGCAACGCGACGTTCAGCGAGCGGATGCCGCCGCCGACGGGCGTGGTGAGCGGGCCCTTGATGGAGATGACGTAGTCGCGCACGGCGTGCAGCGTTTCCTCGGGAAGCCAGACGTCGGGGCCGTAGACCTTGGTCGACTTCTCGCCGGCGTAGACCTCCATCCAGTGGATCTTCTTCTTGCCGCCGTAGGCCTTTGCCACTGCGGCATCGACCACCTTCAGCATGACGGGAGTGATGTCCAGACCGGTGCCGTCGCCTTCGATGAAGGGAATGACCGGTTCGTCAGGCACATTCAGCGAGTTGTCGGCGTTGACCGTGATCTTCTGACCTTCGGTCGGGACTTTGATGTGCTGATAACTGGACATGAGGGGGTATGGCTCCGGGGATCGGCTTAATTTTGACGACTGTCAGCGAATTCAGACACGGCGCGGATTCGCTGTACAGCCAGTGAACAAATCGCTGTACATTTTAGACGCAACCCCACAGCAAGCGTTTGTCAACCGACGGGCCAATGGGCTCGTTAGTGGCAGACCTTCTGCTCGCCGGGAGGCGTTTCCAACCAATTCTCGATAGAGGAATCATCAATGAGCAAAATTCTCGCAGTCATGATCGCTGGCCTGTTCGCCGCTGGCGCCTACGCCCAAAACCCGGCTGGCACGACGCCCGAACAAGGTAACGCCACGAACAGCAAGTCGCAGCAACGTGCTGAAACCAAGAAGGCTGCCAAGCCCGCTGGCCAAGTCAAGGCTGCCGGTGGTGACGAAGCCAAGACGCCCGAAGGCGGCGCCATTGGTGCCGACAAGGCTGCGGCCTCCGGCGAGAAGCGCGCTGAAACCCGCGACCAGCGTCGTCGCAACAAGGACGGCAGCATCAAGCGCAAGTCGACCCAAGGCGCCACCCCGAAGTAATTCGGCAGGCCTCGAAAAAAGCGCTCCATCGGAGCGCTTTTTTTTCGTCTTCCCTCGTCAGATGGCTGTCAACCGCGACGCGCAGGGCCCGTTGAATGTCTACCTTCCGCAGGAAGGGCAATCCAGATCAACGAATTTCAAAGGATTTCTTCATGAACAAGCTGCTCGCAGCCCTGGTCGCCGGCCTCTTCGCTGCCGGTGCTTTCGCTCAACAAGCCGAACCCACCACGGCCGCTCCCGCAGCCCCGAAGGTTGCCAAGCACGCTTCCGCCAAGAAGCACGTTGCTGCCAAGAAGCACAAGGTTCGCCACATGGCCAAGGCCCACACGGCCACCGCCAAGAAGGTGTAAGCTTTCAAGCTCACCGGCAATGCCCGCATCAGCGGGCATTTTTATTGGCATTTTTTGATTTAGGCCGGGCCCCGATCCCGCCCTGAAAGAGTTGTCCGATGTTCAAGCGTCTCGCCGCCCTGCTCCTCGTGTCCGCGTCCTTCATGATGTCGGCGCATGCCCAGCAGCAACCACAGACCGACCTGCCACGCACGCAGCTTTCGGTCGGCCTGTACAAGATCGACGCGCAGATTGCGCAAACACCCCAGCAACGCGAAATCGGCCTGATGTTCCGCAAGGAAATGCCGCAGGCCGAAGGCATGATCTTCGTGTTCGAGCAGCCTGCCACGCAATGCTTCTGGATGCGCAACACGATCCTGCCGCTCACCGCCGCCTTCGTGGCCGACGACGGCCGCATCGTCAACCTGGTCGACATGCAGCCGATGACCGAGAACTCGCATTGCTCGCTGGAGCCGGTGCGCTACGTGCTCGAAATGAACCAGGGCTGGTTCGCCAAGAAGAACATCAAGAAGGGTGCCAAGCTCGGCGGCGAGTTGTTCGCAGCCGCCAAACGCTGAGAGCATCCGCCGGCCAGCTCCCGGCTGCAGCCCACGAAAAAGCCGACCCTGGGGTCGGCTTTTTTACTGGGGAACGCTCGGAATCAACCGAAGTTCTTGGCGGCGAAGTC
Source organism: Variovorax sp. OK212 (assembly GCF_900112425.1). Lineage (GTDB taxonomy): Bacteria > Pseudomonadota > Gammaproteobacteria > Burkholderiales > Burkholderiaceae_C > Variovorax. The sequence continues at coordinate 740,755 of NZ_FOLP01000003.1, forward strand.
CCAGTTGGCCAGCTTGGCCAGGAAGGTCTCGACGAACTTCGGGCGCAGGTTGCGGTAGTCGATGTAGTACGC
>NZ_FOLP01000004.1 GCF_900112425.1 Variovorax sp. OK212
TGATAGTGCGGGTTCCCGTGTGAAAGTAGGTCATCGTCAGGCTCTTACAGCCCAGAAAACCCCAGTCAACATTGACTGGGGTTTTTTGCTTTGCGCGAACAGAAATAGAAGCACAAACGCATTGGAAATGGCGACAGGCCAATAACCAAACCGTACAGACAATAAAAAAGCCCGATGGACCATCCATCGGGCTTTTTTGTTGGAGCAATCAGTGATTGATCAGGCTGCCAGGCGCTGCTCGATCGCAGCCTTGGTTTCTGGCAATTCCTTCGGCAGATGGTGCTCGAGCTGCTTGAACAGCTCGGCGTGCAGCTTCAATTCAGCCTCCCATGCGGCCTTGTCGATGCTGGTCACGGTCGCAAACTGCTCGGCGCTGAAATCCAGGCCGGTCCAGTTCAAGTCTTCGTAACGCGGGCTCACGCCGGTGAGGTGCTCCACGCCTTCGGTCTTGTTGCCTTCGACGCGGTCGATCATCCACTTCAGCACACGCATGTTCTCGCCGTAGCCAGGCCAGACAAACTTGCCATCCGCGCCCTTGCGGAACCAGTTCGTCGTGTAGATCTTCGGCAGTTTCGCGCCCGAGGCTTCGAGCTTCTTGCCCAGGTCGAGCCAATGCTGGAAATAGTCGCTCATGTTGTAGCCCATGAACGGGAGCATCGCGAACGGGTCGCGGCGAACAATGCCCTGCTGGCCAGCGGCCGCGGCGGTCGTCTCCGAGCCCATGGTCGCTGCCATGTACACGCCTTCGACCCAATTGCGGGCTTCGGTGACGAGCGGCACGGTCGTCGACCTGCGGCCGCCGAAGATGAAGGCGTCGATGGTCACGCCCTTCGGGTCGTCCCACGCGTCGTCGAGTGCGGGGTTGTTGGTGGCAGCCACGGTGAAGCGTGCGTTCGGGTGAGCAGCCTTCGCGCCGGTTTCCTTGGCGATCTGCGGCGTCCAGTCCTTGCCTTGCCAGTCGACCAGGTGCGCCGGCAGCGCCTTGCCCGGTGCGTCCTGCTCCATGCCTTCCCACCACACGTCGCCGTCGTCGGTCAGCGCAACGTTGGTGAAGATCACGCCATCGTCCAGGCTGCGCATGCAGTTCGGATTGGTCAGCATGTTGGTACCGGGAGCGACGCCGAAATAACCCGCCTCAGGATTGATCGCGCGCAGCGAGCCGTCGGCCTGCGGCTTGATCCAGGCGATGTCGTCGCCGATGGTCGTGACCTTCCAGCCTTCGAAGCCCGCCGGCGGCACCAGCATCGAGAAGTTGGTCTTGCCGCAGGCGCTCGGAAAGGCCGCCGCCACGTGGTACTTCTTGCCTTCGGGATTCGTCACGCCCAGGATGAGCATGTGCTCGGCCAGCCAGCCTTCGTCGCGGCCCATGTTCGAGGCGATGCGCAGTGCAAAGCACTTCTTGCCGAGCAGCGCGTTGCCGCCGTAACCCGAGCCATAGCTCCAGATCTCGCGCGTTTCGGGGTAATGAACGATGTACTTGGTCTTGTTGCACGGCCAGGAAACGTCCTTCTGGCCAGCTTCGAGCGGTGCGCCCACGGTGTGCACGCAAGGCACGAACTCGCCGTCGGTGCCCAGCACGTCGTACACGGCCTTGCCCATGCGGGTCATGATGCGCATGTTGACGGCCACATAGGGGGAGTCGGACAGTTCGATGCCGATATGTGCAATGGGCGAGCCCAGCGGGCCCATGCTGAAGGGCACGACATACATCGTGCGGCCCTTCATGCAGCCGTCGAACAGCGGCTGCAGGGTCGTGCGCATTTCGGCCGGTGCCATCCAGTTGTTGGTGGGACCCGCGTTTTCCTTCTTCTCGGAGCAGATGTAGGTGCGGTCTTCGACGCGCGCGACGTCGCTCGGGTCGGACACCGCGAGGAACGAGTTGGGGCGCTTGGCCTGGTTGAGCTTCTTGAAGGTGCCTGCGTCCACCAGTTGTTGGCAGAGGCGGTCGTACTCTTCCTTGCTCCCGTCGCACCAGTGAATGGCTTCCGGTTTGCACAGGGCGGCCATGTCGGCCACCCAGGCGATCAGCTTCGCGTTCTTGACGTATGAGGGCGCCTGGATATTGAGGCCCTGCATCGTGGGTGCGTTCATCGAGAAATCTCCTAAGTTGAAAAATCGTCTTTCCGAACGGGACGCCGGGCCAGCTCAGGCACGGAGGTCCGTTTGAGAAAACGTTTCGCTTCGGGAGATTGCGTCAACGCGGGCCGCACCGCCCGCGGACAAATTCGCCAACGACTGTCAGCGTCAGGCCATGTAGACAGCGATCGATGCCAGCAGCAGCATCAGCACGCCGCCAGCCAGGGGAAGGACCAGCGGCATCAGGTGCACGACCGATTCGACGGCGTCTTTTTCAACAGCGGCGCCGTGGCTCGGCTCGACGGGAGTGGGGTTGGACATCGGGTTGTACCTCGATTACACAAATTGACAGACTGCAGCCATTTTACCGGCGGGTAGCCTCCGACCGTTCTAGGGGGTTGCGAGCCCCTCAGGCAGGTTACAGGCAGGTTACCCCGGCCTGCTTCGTGCGGCTCAATGCTGCTCTTCGGCCTCGAAGCCGGCATCCCTCAGCGCGACCAGCACGCTGGCCAGGTGGGCACGTCCGCGGGTCTGCAGCACCAGCTCGATGTCGACGTTCTGCGCGGCCAGCATGGTGAAGGCGCGCTGATGGTGAACCTCGTCGACGTTAGCGCCCGCTTCTGCCACAGTGGCCGTGATCTGGGCCAGCGATCCGGGCACGTCGCGCGCGCTGACCCGCACGCGGGCCAGCCGGCCGGCCCGCACCATGCCGCGTTCGATGATGGCCGCGAGCAGCAGCGGATCGATGTTGCCGCCCGAAAGAACCAGCCCGACACGCTTGCCCTTGAACCGTTCCGGATGCCGAATCAGTGCCGCCAAGCCCGCGGCACCCGCACCTTCCACCAGGGTCTTTTCGATTTCCAGCAGCATCAGCACGCCTTGCTCGATGTCGCCTTCGTCCACCAGCAGCAGGTCGTCGACCTTGCTCGCGATGATTTCCCGCGTCAGCACGCCGGGCGTGCCCACCGCGATGCCTTCGGCGATCGTGCTCTTGCCCTGCACGTGGTGCGTGCCCTTCACGGCGTTGACCATGGCCGGAAAGCGCGTCGTCTGCACGCCGACGATCTCCAGCCCGGGCTTGCGCTCCCGCGCCGCCACCGCCATGCCGGCAATGAGCCCGCCGCCGCCGACCGCCACCACCAGCGTTTCGAGGTCGGGCACCGCGTCGAGCATCTCCAGGGCCACCGTGCCCTGGCCGGCGATGATGGCTTCGTCGTCGTACGGATGCACGAAGGTCAGCCCCTCGCGGTCGGCCAGCTCCAGGGCGTGCGCGCGGGCCGCGTCGAGCGTGTCGCCGTGCAGCACCACCTCGGCGCCGAAGCCGCGCGTGCGTTCGATCTTCACGCCGGGCGTGAAGCGCGGCATCACGATCAGCGCGCGCAATCCGAGCCGCTGCGCGTGATAGGCCACACCCTGCGCATGGTTGCCGGCAGACATGGCGATCACTCCGCGTGTACCGTTCTGCGAAAGATCGACCAGCTTGTTGCACGCACCCCGCTCCTTGAACGAGGATGTGAACTGCAGGTTCTCGAATTTCAGGAAAACCTGAGCACCGACGATCTCCGACAGCGTGCGCGATTCCACGCAAGGCGTGTTGAGCACCTGGCCTTGCAGGCGCGCCGCGGCGCGTTCGATTTCTTGGATTCCGACCATGGCGCGCATTGTGGCTGGAATCGCATCATCAGGGTTTTTACCGTTTGCGAGTCTTCCCGAAGCCAAAAGTCTGCGTTATGGTCTCTCCGAGATTTTCCTCGTTGGAGGTTGCCTGATGGCCAAGCGTGCGGGTGTCGATGTCGTGGCTGCTGCGGTACGCGGGCAGGCACTGCCGTCGCCTGGACTCAAGGAAGCGCCGGTGCTCGAGCTCATGTGCTCGCACTTCGTGCTCACGCTCGCCGCCAAGCAGGGGCCGCGCTTCAACGTGCGGCGCGACATCAACGGCCTGCTCTCGCTCACCGGCCGCCACCTGGTGTGGCCCGCGCCGGTGCTGCAGCGGCTGCGCGAGTTCCTCGGACGCCGCTGCGCCGGCAACGAAGCGTGGAAGGGCGTGGAGAACTTCGACGGACGCACGCTGCTGGAGCGCCACGGCGTGTGGCGCGGCCCGTACGAGGAAGGCACGCTCTTCTTCTATCTCGACGAATACGCAAAGGATCAGCCGAAGGACCTGCTCTCGGTGCTGGCCGTCACGCGCGACTGGCTCACGCATGCGCTGCGCAAGCAATCGACGCTGGTCGAGAAGAACATCGATGCGCTGGCGGGCCTCTTGCAACTCAACAAGGCCGAGCGCGCGCTGCTGCTGTACGGCACGCTCGCGCGCTACCAGCGCGACCTGCGTTCGCTGCTGGTCGAGTTCAAGGTCAACAACGCGCCCGAGGCCTACGCGGCCATCGCCGACATCGCGGGCGTGAACGCGAGCGAAGTGGGCGAAGCGTTGCGCGCGGGCTCGCGGCTCGAGCGCATCGGCCTTGTCGAGAACCTCATCTCCGAGCACAACATCACCGACCTTGCCGACCTCATGAAGGTCAGCGAGAAGCTGCCGCCGGTGCTCATGCGCGAGTACCGCGACCACAACGAACTGATGGCCGTGTTCACGCGGCCCTCGGCCAAGAGCTCGCTCACGCCGCATGACTTCTCCTTCGTACAGGAAGACGCGCAGATGCTCGTCACGCTGCTGCGCGCGGCCGTCGCGCGCAAGGAGCCCGGCGTCAACGTGCTGCTGTACGGCCCGCCAGGCACCGGCAAGACCGAGCTGGCCAAGGTGGTGGCGGCCGCCGCGGGACTCGAGCTCTTCGAGGTCGAATACGCCGACCGCGACGGCAACTCGCTGAGCGGGCGCGACCGCTACCGCTCGCTGCAGATCGCGCAGGTGTTCTTGAAGGGCAGCGCGCAGGCCGCGCTGCTGTTCGACGAGGTCGAGGACGTGTTCCCGCCCATCAGCACCGAGGCCGCGCAGTTCATGGCGCGCGCCGAGCAGATTCCCGCGCCCACCAGCGGCAGCGTGAGCGGCAAGGCCTGGGTCAACCAGATCCTCGAGGCCAACCCCGTGCCCACGCTGTGGGTCACCAACCGCATCGAGCAGATCGACCCGGCTTTCCGCCGCCGCTTCGCGTACCACCTCGAACTCAAGTCGCCGCCGCCCGGCGCGCGCGAGCAGCTCGTGAAGAAGACGCTCGAAGGCGTGGTCGTCTCCGAAGCCTTCACCGCCAAGCTGGCCGAGCGCAAGGGCCTCACGCCCGCGCAGATCCGCACGGCGGTGCGTTTCGCGGGACTGGCAAGAACCGACGACGCGTCGATGGAAGCGCTCATCGAGCGCCAGCTGCGCAACGCCGACATGGCGCTGGGCACGCTGGACACCGGCCGCGGCGAGCGCCGCAGCGTCACCACCTACGACCTCGACATGCTCAACGTCGAGACCCGCTTCGAGATCCCGCGCATCGTCGAGGCGCTGAAGGCGCGCGGCCACGGCACGCTGTGCTTCTACGGCGCGCCCGGCACCGGCAAGACCGCGCTGGCCGAGCACATCGCCAAGGCCATCGGCCGGCCGCTCATCATCAAGCAGGCCAGCGACCTCATGAGCAAGTACGTCGGCGAGACCGAGCAGAACATGGCCGCCATGTTCCGCGAGGCCGAGAACGAGAAGGCCGTGCTGCTGCTCGACGAGGCCGACAGCTTCCTGCAGGACCGCCGCGGCGCGCAGCGCACCTACGAGGTCACCGAGGTCAACGAGATGCTGCAGGGCATGGAGCGCTTCAACGGCATCTTCGTGTGCACCACCAACCTGCTCGAGCGGCTCGACCAGGCGGCGCTGCGGCGCTTCACCTTCAAGATCAAGTTCATGCCGCTCACCGCGGCGCAGCGCGAGCGCATGTTCGTCACCGAGGCGCTGGCGGGCGACAGCGCGCTCATGACCGGCGCGCTGCGCACGCGGCTCGTGCAGCTGACCCAGTTGTGCCCAGGCGATTTCGCGGCCGTGAAGCGGCAGACCGACATCCTGGCGACGGAATTCACGGCGGCCGAGTTTCTGGACCAGCTCGAGGCCGAGCACCGCATCAAGCCCGAAGTGCGCGAAACGCGCGGCATGGGCTTCCTGCCGTCGTGAAGACGGAAAAAAGAAAAGAAGAAGCACAGCGCAAGAACAAGCGGGCGTGATGAAGCCCGGGGAGCGCGCCGTGGGCGGCCTGTCAGCCGGCCCGCGGGGCGGAACATCCGTCCGTCACTGCGGACGCAAGGAGGAGCAGATGGGCTTTCGCAAGGTCGACGTGCGGCGGCTGCCGCGTTCATGTGCCTGGGTTGCGGGCGCCGCGCTCGCCATGAGCTGCCTGCTGGCGGGTTGCGGCGGTGGCGGGGGTGGAGGCGGCGGCGGCTTGCCGATCGGCCTGCTGCCCGGCGGCACCACGCCGCCTGCCACCGGTGGCGATGACGGCAGCGGCGGCAACGCCATCGTGCCTTCGTCGACGGTCGCCGGCCTCTGCGCTGCCCCGCGCGGCGGCACCAACCCCGCCACCGGCACCGCCTTCGCAGATCGCGCCGGCACGCTCGACAACGAAAAGAGCTGGGTGCGCGGCTGGATCGACGAAACCTACCTCTGGTACGCCGAGGTGCCCACCACGCTCAAGGCAGGCGACTACGCCACGCCGATCGCCTGGTTCAACGTGCTCAAGACGCCGGCCACCACGCCTTCGGGCCGCGCGAAGGACCGCTTCCACTTCACCTACGACACCGAGGTGTACCGCCAGCTGTCGCAGGGCGGCGTGTCGGCCGGCTACGGCATGGAGACGGCGTCGGTGCGCAGCTCGCCGCCGCGCGACATCCGCATCGCCTTCGTCGAGCCGGGCTCGCCGGCCGCCAACGCCGGGCTGCAGCGCGGCGCGAAGCTGCTCACGGTCGACGGCGTGGACGTCGTGGGCAGCACGGGCACCGCCAACGTCAACGCGATCAACGGCGCCCTTTCGCCCAAGGCCCTCGGCGAAGCGCACACCTTCACCTTCGACGCCGGGGGCACGCAGTCCACCGTTCAGCTGACGGCGGCGAATGTCACCAGCACGCCGGTGCAGAACGTGAAAGTCATACCGGTCAGCGGTGGCAACGTGGGCTACCTGCTCTTCAACGACCACATCACCACCTCCGAGGCGCTGCTCATCAGCGCGGTGAACACCTTCAAGCAGGGCGCCGGCATCCAGGACCTGGTGCTGGACATGCGCTACAACGGCGGCGGCCAGCTGGCCATTGCGAGCCGGCTGGCCTACATGGTCTCCTCGCCGTCGGTGACGGCCGGCAAGGTGTTCGAGCAGCTCGTCTACAACGACAAGAACCCATTTCGCCAGACCGCCGCGCAGACCCTCACGCCGTTCGTCGCAACCAGCCGCTCCGGCCAGCCGCTGCCCACGCTGGGGCTGTCGCGCGTCACGGTGCTCACCGGCCCCGACACCTGCTCGGCCAGCGAGTCGGTCATCAACAGCCTGCGCGGCGTGGGCGTCACGGTCAACCTGGTGGGCGGCACCACCTGCGGCAAGCCCTACGGCTTCATTCCGCAGGACAACTGCGGCACCACCTATTTCGCGATCCAGTTCAAGGGCGCGAACCAGGCGGGCTACGGCGACTACAGCGACGGCTTCGCGCCCAACTGCACCGTGGCCGACGACTTCGGCCACCCGCTCGGCGACAGCGCCGAAGCCCGCCTGGCCGCCGCGCTCACGCTGCGCAGCACGGGCGCCTGCCCAGCCGGCTCGACCAAGGCGGCCGGCATGGGCCTGGACAAGGCGCAGGCCGGCTTCGAGACCGAGCAGCCGTACCTTGGCAACCGCTCGCCGCTGCGCGAGAACCGCCTGCTCGCGCCCGCGGCCGACCCCGGCTGAGCCGCCCGCCTTTCTCGACAAAACCTCCTAGAAAACCCCTAGGCGGTGGCGCTTGCCACCGTCGCGGAACGCGCCGTAGAGTTAGGAAAACGTTTGCGCAAACCTTTGCGCGAACCTTGGTATCCCATCGGATCCGTCACGGGACCCGCTGAACACCAACCTCTTACCTTCAGGAGAAGCAGATGCGCAAATGGTCAGTGGCGATGTTCGTCGTCGTCATCACGGTGCTGGCGGGGTGTGGCGGCGGGGGCAACGGAGGCGGCGGCTTCGGCGTGGGATTCGGTGGATCGGGCGGCTCGGACGGATCAGGCACCACCGCGCAGAAGATCATCATCGACAGCGACTACAACACCATGAGCGACGACGGCCAGCTCGGCGTCATGGCCGCGCAGCTGCAGGCGCAGGGCAAGGTCCAGGTCATGGGCATCAGCGTGGTCTCGGGCAACCAGTGGCTCAAGCAGGGCGTGGCCGACGCACTCATGTCGGTGGAACGGCTCGGCGTGGGCAACCGCATCGGCGTGTACGTGGGAGCGAACTACGCGCTCAACCACAGCTTCGCCGATGTCGAGGCCGAGATGGCGGCCGGCGCGGGCGGCGACGGCTACCTGGGCGCCTGGAGCGGCCCCGAGCCCAGGACCGACGCCGACCTCAAGCCCTCGCCCGACGGCTTCGCCCAGCACACCGTGGTGCAGCGCAAGAGCGCGGTCGACTTCATCGTCGACACCGTCAAGGCCAACCCCGGCGAGATCACCATCCTGGCCATCGGCCCGCTCACCAACATCGCGCTGGCGGTGAAGCAGAACCCCGAGATCGTCCCGCTCATCAAGAAGATCATCTACATGGGCGGCGCGGTCGACGTGCCGGGCAACACCACCAAGGCGGCCGAGTTCAACTGGTGGTTCGACCCCGACGCCGCCCAGTTCGTGGTGCGCCTGCCCATCCCGCAGGTGGTGGTGCCGCTGGACGTGACCGACACCGTGTTCCTCACCAAGCCCATCTACGACCGCATCGCGCACCCGGCCAGGCCCACGGCCGTGACCGACGTGTTCCAGAAGCTCAACGGCTACGGCTTCGACGGCAAGAACGGCTTCGAGACCAACCCCAGCTACACGCAGAACATCTGGGACACGCTCACGCTGGCGTACCTGATCGACCCCAACTACGCCACGCAGACCGCGCAGCGCTACGTCGACGTGGTCGCCAAGCCCGGCGCCCCCGACAACGGCCGCTCCATCGGCTACGCCTCGCAGCCGGTGGGTGCGACGCTGCAGAAGATGACGGTGGTGCAGAAGTTCGACAACGCGCGCTTCTTCGAGCTGTACGTGGACCTGCTCACGCGGCCGGTGCCGGTGGTGCTGCCCCTGGCCAACTGACCGGACTGGGCGGACTGGGCAAGTCGGCCGAATCGGACGGACTGGGCAAGCCGGAAGCTAGAAAGCCTCGCAGACCCGCAGCACCTCGGCACCATAGGCTTCGAGCTTCTTGGTGCCGATGCCGCTGATGCCCTGCAGGTCCTCGAGCGTGGCCGGCGCGCGCTCGGCAATGGACGCCAGCGTGGCGTCGTGGAAGATCACGTAGGCCGGCAGGTTGTGCTCCTTCGCCACTTCGGCGCGCCAGGCCTTGAGCGCCTCGAAGCGCTTCTTGCCGGTGTCGTCGAGCTTGGCGGCCGCCGGCGAAGGCGCGCCCTTGACGGTCTTCTCGCGCCGCGACTTGCGCTCCGCCGGTGACGACACCGATTCGCGCAGCGTCACCGTGGTCTCGCCCTTGAGCACCGCGCGCGAGCCTTCGGTGAGCTTCAGCGTGTTGAACGCCTCCGCGTCGACCGCCAGCGCGCCGGTGGCGATCAGCTGGCGCAGCACGCCGCGCAGCGCCACCTCGCTGAACTCCGCGCCAATGCCGAAGGTGCTGATGCGCTCGTGGCCGAACTGCTTCACCTTCTCGGTCGACTTGCCGCGCAGGATGTCCATGATGTGGCCGGCGCCAAAGCTGATGCCGTTGAGTTGCTGCACGCGGTAGACCGTGCTCAGCAGCTTGCGCGCGGCGTCGGTGCCGTCCCACACCTGCGGCGGGTTCAGGCAGTTGTCGCAATTGCCGCAGGGCGTGCTCTGCTCGCCGAAGTAGCCCAGCAGGCGCACGCGCCGGCAGTCGCTGGCCTCGGCCAGCGAGAGCAGGGCGTCGAGCTTGCCGCGCATCACCTGCTTGAACTCTTCGCCAGCGGGGCTCTCGTCGATCATGCGGCGCTGGTTCACCACATCGTTCAGGCCGTAGGCCATCCAGGCGTCGGCGGCGGCGCCGTCGCGGCCCCCACGGCCGGTTTCCTGGTAGTAGCCCTCGATGTTCTTGGGCATGTCCAGGTGGCCCACGAAGCGCACGTCGGGCTTGTCGATGCCCATGCCGAAGGCGATGGTCGCGACCATCACGATGCCTTCCTCGCGCAGGAAGCGGTCCTGGTGCTTCTGGCGCACCGCGGCGTCCAGGCCCGCGTGGTACGGCAGCGCGTTGATGCCCGCGTCGCGCAGCGCCACCGCCACGTCTTCCACCCGCTTGCGCGACTGGCAATAGACCACGCCGGCGTCGCCTTCGTGGTCGCGCTCGATGAAGCGCAGCAACTGCGTGGTGGCGTCCTTCTTCTCGACGATGGTGTAGCGGATGTTCGGCCGGTCGAAGCTGGAGACGAACTGGCGCGCCTCCTCCAGCTGCAGCCGCTCGACGATGTCGGCGCGCGTGAGCGCGTCGGCCGTGGCCGTGAGCGCGATGCGCGGCACGCCGGCATAGCGCTCGTGCAGCACGGTGAGCGCGCGGTATTCGGGGCGGAAGTCGTGGCCCCACTGGCTCACGCAATGCGCCTCGTCGATGGCGAACAGCGAGAGCTTGCCGCGCTCCTTCAGCGAGTCGAGCTGCGACAGGAAGCGCGGCGTGTTCACCCGCTCGGGCGCCGCGTACAGCAGCGTGATCTCGCCGCGCAGCATGCGGCGCTCCACGTCCTGCGTCTGCTCCCAGTCGAGCGTGGAATTGAGAAAGGCCGCGCTCACGCCGGCCTCGTGCAGCGCGCCCACCTGGTCGTGCATCAGCGCGATCAGCGGCGACACCACGATCGCCACGCCTTGCCCCGCGCGCTGCCGCGCGATGGCCGGGATCTGGTAGCACAGCGACTTGCCGCCGCCCGTGGGCATCAGCACCAGCGCGTCGCCGCCGCCCACCACGTGATCGACGATGTCCTGCTGGGCGCCGCGGAACTGCGCGTAGCCGAAGACCTCGTGGAGGATGTCGGCGGGTGCGCTGCTGCCGGAGGCGTCGATGGGGTGGGGAGCGAGAGAGGACACAGGCAGCGGGGAGGGCGGAAGGTTGGCGGAGGGAGCCAGAAAGAGAAGGGGGAGAACGGGGCCGCCGATTGTCCCCCAGCCACGCCGATATCACTGTGGCACGAGGTTTGCAATGGTGGCCCCCGTCCCGCGGCCTTTCTTGTCTAGACAGCAAATCGGTGCATTTCCTAAGGAAATGCACCAAAAATGACCTTTCGGGTTATCCTGTATATACAAGTTGGGGCGCTTGGCAACAATGCGAGGCGTGCGCAGCCCGGCCACCGAGGCGCGCCGCCGAGCCATCTCTCAAGAACAGAACCAGGAGTACCCATGGTCAAGACGGTAGTTGTGAAAGTCGCTTCGCTGCTGGCAGCCGGTGCATGTGCAGCGGGCATGGCCCAGACGGCCGCCGCCCAGGAAACGAAGATTGCGCTCGGCATGTCCGGCTGGACCGGCTTCGCGCCGCTGTCGCTGGCCGACAAGGCGGGGATCTTCAAGAAGAACGGGCTCGACGTCGACCTCAAGATGATCCCGCAGAAGGACCGCCACCTGGCGCTGGCCTCCGGCGCGATCCAGTGCGCGGCCACCACGGTGGAAACGCACGTGGCCTGGAATGCCAACGGCGTGCCCATCGTGCAGATCTTCCAGATGGACAAGTCCTACGGCGCCGACGGCCTCGCGGTGCGCGGCGACGTCAGCAAGTTCTCCGACCTCAAGGGCAAGACCATCGGCGTGGACGCGCCCGGCACCGCGCCTTACTTCGGCCTGGCCTGGATGCTCAACAAGAACGGCATGACGCTGAAGGACGTGAAGACCACCACGCTGTCGCCGCAAGCCTCCGCCCAAGCCTTCGTGGCCGGCCAGAACGACGCCGCCATGACCTACGAGCCGTATCTTTCGACCGTGCGCGCCAACCCCGCCGCCGGCAAGATCCTGGCCACCACGCTCGACTACCCCATGGTGATGGACACCGTCGGCTGCGCGCCCACCTGGCTCAAGGCCAACGCCAAGGCCGCCGCCGCGCTCACCAAGTCGTACTTCGAGGCGCTCGACATGATCAAGGCCGAGCCCGAGAAGTCGAACGAGCTCATGGGCTCGGCCGTGAAGCAGAGCGGCGAGCAGTTCGCCAAGTCGTCGGCCTTCCTGCGCTGGCAGGACAAGGCGGCCAACCAGAAGTTCTTCGCGGGCGAGCTCACCAGCTTCATGAAGGAAGCCGCCCCCATCCTTCTGGAAGCCGGCGTGATCCGCAAGGCGCCCGAAGACTTCGCCGCGACCTTCGATGCAAGCTTCGTCAAGTAAGGCGCTTCCGCAGGTGGCGCCCGCCGCTTCCGCCGCTCCAGCCGCTGCGGCGGCGGTGCCTGCGCAGGCCGCCTCCTTCAAGCCCGCACGCCGGCGCGGCCTCGCGCCGCTCGAGCCCATCGGCACGCGTGCGCGCGTGCTGCTGGGGCTCGCCTTCTTCGTTGCCTTCGTGCTGGTGTGGGCCCTTGCCACGCTGGGCGGCTTCGTGCCGCCGACCTTCCTCGCGAGCCCGCCGACCATGGTCAAGGAGGGCTGGCTGCTGTTCACCGAGTACGGTTTCCTGGGCGACATCGGCATGACCGTGTGGCGCGTGTTCGGCGGCTTCCTGCTGGCGGCCGTGTTCGCGGTGCCCTTGGGCATCGCCATGGGCACCTGGAAGGCCGTGGAGGCCTTCTTCGAGCCCTTCGTGTCCTTCTGCCGCTACCTGCCGGCCTCGGCCTTCATTCCGCTGCTGATCCTGTGGGCCGGCCTGGGCGAGATGCAGAAGCTGCTGGTGATCTTCATCGGCTCGTTCTTCCAGATCGTGCTGATGGTGGCCGTGACGGTGGGCGGCGCGCGGCGCGACCTCGTCGAGGCCGCCTACACGCTGGGCGCCAACAGCCGCGGCATCGTGGCGCGCGTGCTCATTCCGGGCGCCGCACCGGGCATCGCCGAAACGCTGCGCCTGGTGCTCGGCTGGGCCTGGACCTACGTGATCGTGGCGGAGCTGATCGGCTCCTCCTCGGGCATCGGCCACATGATCACCGACAGCCAGGCGTTGCTGAACACCGGCCAGATCATCTTCGGCATCATCGTGATCGGCGTCATCGGCCTGCTGTCCGACTTCGCTTTCAAGGCCTTGAACCGCCGCCTGTTCGCATGGAGCACGCTGTGAGCCCCCACCCTAGCCAGAACCCGAACCAGAACCAGCTCTCCATCCAGGGCGTGTCGCGCGTCTTCACCGGCGCCAAGGGCCAGCGCACGCAGGCGCTGCAGCCGATCGACTTCGAGGTGAAGGAGAACGACTTCGTCACCATCCTCGGCCCCTCGGGCTGCGGCAAGTCGACGCTGCTGCGCATCGTGGCGGGGCTCGACTTTCCGACCACCGGCCAGGTGCTGCTCGACGGCGAGCGCATCGACGGTCCCGGCGCCGACCGCGGCGTGGTGTTCCAGAGCTACACGCTGTTCCCGTGGCTCACGGTGGCGCAGAACATCCGCTTCGGCCTGCGCGAGCGCGGCATGAGCGAGGCCGACCAGAAGGCGCGCAGCGAGTTCTTCATTGCCAAGGTCGGCCTGCGCGGCTTCGAGCATCACTTTCCCAAGCAGCTCTCCGGCGGCATGCAGCAGCGCACGGCCATCGCGCGCGCGCTGGCCAACGACCCCAAGATGCTGCTGCTGGACGAGCCCTTCGGCGCGCTCGACAACCAGACCCGCGTGCTCATGCAGGAGCTGCTGCTGGGCATCTGGGAATCGGCGCAGAAGACGGTGCTGTTCGTCACGCACGACATCGACGAGGCCATCTTCATGGCCAACCGCGTCGCGGTGTTCAGCGCGCGGCCCGGTCGCATCAAGACCGAGATCGCGGTCGACTTCCCGCACCCGCGCAGCTACACCATCAAGACCTCGCCGGAGTTCATGGACATCAAGGCGCGGCTGACCGAAGAAATCCGCGCCGAATCGATGGCCGCGGCGGAGCACTGAAAGCCAGATGAAACGCGACCTGCCGACCCTCGCGCTCTACGCGCAAGTCAAGGATCACATCTCCCGCAAGATCCAGGACGGCACGTGGCCGCCCGGCCACCGCCTGCCGTCCGAGCACGAACTGGTCGCCCAGTTCGGCATGGCGCGCATGACGGTGAACCGCGCGCTGCGCGAGCTGGTGGAGCAGGGGCGCATCGTGCGCGTGGCCGGTGTCGGCAGCTTCGTGGCCGAGAACAAGCCGCAGTCCACGCTGCTGCAGATCGCCAACATCGCCAGCGAGATCCGCCAGCGCGGGCACGACTACCGCTGCGACATGATCGAGGTCGAGCGCCTGGCCGCCTCGCCCGACGTGGCCGCGTGGCTCGACATGCGCGCCGGCACCTCGGTGTTCCACAGCGTGTGCCTGCACCTGGAAAACGGCACGCCCGTGCAGCTTGAGGAGCGCTACGTCAACCCGCAGGTGGTGCCCGACTACCTCGAGCAGGACTTCGCCGCCATGCCGCCCAGCGAGTACCTGGTGCGCAACGTGCCCTTCGACCAGATCGAGCACGTGGTCGACGCGGTGCTGCCCAACCAGGAGCAGGCCGACAGGCTCGCCATGGCGCCCACCGACCCCTGCCTGCTGCTCACGCGCCGCACCTGGACACGCAACATCCCCGTGACCTGGGTGCGCTGCCTGCACCCCGCTTCGCGCTACAGCCTGGGCAGCCGCTTCAAGGCCGACGGCAACGCCACCTTCGGCTGATTTTTTCGTCCACGAAGACCGATCGTTTTCTCTCGCCCCTACTTGTATAGACAGGCTCACATGACAAGCACATCCACCACCTCCTCCCCAGCCCTCTTGACCCTCACGCCCGGCCAGGTCGACCTGGCGATGCTGCGACGCATCCAGGCCGGTGGCGTGCGGCTGTCGCTCGATGCGTCGGTGCGCGACGGCATGCTTCGCGCCGAAGCCGCCGTGCGCCACATCGTGGAGAACGACCAAGTGGTCTACGGCATCAACACCGGCTTCGGCAAGCTGGCCAGCACGCGCATCGGCAACGACCATCTGGCCGAGCTGCAGCGCAACCTGGTGCTGTCGCACAGCGTGGGCACGGGCGAGCCGCTGGCCGCGCCGGTGGTGCGCATGGTGCTCGCGACCAAGGCCGTGAGCCTGGCGCGCGGCCACTCGGGCGTGCGGCCCGCGCTGGTCGATGCGCTGCTGGCGCTGTTCAACGCGGGCGTCGTGCCGAGCATTCCGTGCAAGGGCTCGGTCGGTGCGTCGGGCGACCTGGCGCCGCTCGCGCACATGGCCTGCGTGCTGATCGGCGAAGGCGAGGCGACCCTGGCCGACGGCAAGGTGGTCGGCGGCGCCGAAGCCATGCGCAGCATCGGCCTCGAACCCTTCGTGCTCGGCCCCAAGGAAGGCCTGGCGCTGCTCAACGGCACGCAGGTGTCGACGGCGCTGGCGCTGTTCGGCCTGTTCGGCGCGGAAGACGTGTTCGCCTCGTCGCTGATGTCGGGCGCGCTGTCGCTCGAAGCCATCCAGGGCTCGATCAAGCCCTTCGACGCGCGCATCCACGCCGCGCGCGGCCAGCTGGGCCAGATCGCCGTGGCCGGTGCCGTGCGCGCGCTGCTCGACGGCAGCGAGATCGTGCCCTCGCACGCCGACTGCGGCCGCGTGCAGGACCCGTATTCGGTGCGCTGCATCCCGCAGGTGATGGGCGCCTGCCTCGACAACCTCGCGCACGCCTCGCGCGTGCTGGTCATCGAAGCCAACGCCGCGTCGGACAACCCGCTGGTGTTCGTCGACACCGGCGAGGTGATCTCCGGCGGCAACTTCCACGCCGAACCCGTCGCCTTCGCGGCCGACATCATCGCGCTGGCCATCAGCGAAGTGGGCGCCATCGCCGAACGCCGCATCGCGCTGCTGCTCGACACGGGCCTCTCGGGCCTGCCGCCGTTCCTGGTGCGCGACGGCGGCCTCAACTCGGGCTTCATGATCGCGCAGGTCACCGCTGCCGCCCTGGCTTCGGAGAACAAGTCGCTCGCGCATCCCGCCAGCGTCGACAGCCTGCCCACCTCGGCCAACCAGGAAGACCATGTGTCGATGGCCACCTTCGCGGGCCGCCGCCTGGGCGACATGGTCAACAACACCGCCGTGGTGGTCGGCATCGAGGCCATGGCCGCCGCGCAAGGCATCGAACTCAAGCGCGGGCTCAAGAGTTCCCCTTTGGTGGAGGCCGAGTTCGCCGCCATCCGCCAGAAGGTCGCGTTCCTGGAGCGCGACCGCTACCTCGCGCCCGACATCGAAGCCATGCGCCAGTGGGCGCTGGCGGCCGAGCTGCCGGCCGCGCTGCTCGACATCCTGCCCAGTCACTCGTAAAACCTCACCCGATTAGGAGAACCACGCCATGAACGCTCCCGAGAAATTCGCCCTGCAGAACCCCGAAGCTGCCGATCCGCGCCACGACCCGACCCGCGTGATCCGCGCCCCGCGCGGCAGCGAGCTCAACTGCAAGAGCTGGCTCACCGAGGCCCCGTTCCGCATGCTGCAGAACAACCTCGACGCCGAGGTGGCCGAGCGCCCGCAAGACCTGGTGGTGTACGGCGGCATCGGCCGCGCCGCGCGCAACTGGGCCTGCTACGACCAGATCCTGGCGTCGCTGAAGGAACTGAACGACGACGAGACGCTGCTCATCCAGTCGGGCAAGCCGGTGGGCGTGTTCAAGACGCACGAGAACGCGCCGCGCGTGCTGCTGGCCAACTCCAACCTCGTGCCCAAGTGGGCCAACTGGGAGCACTTCAACGAGCTGGACCGCCAAGGCCTGTTCATGTACGGCCAGATGACCGCGGGCAGCTGGATCTACATCGGCAGCCAGGGCATCGTGCAGGGCACCTTCGAGACCTTCGTCGAAGCCGGCCGCCAGCACTACGACAACAGCCTCGCGGGCAAGTGGATCCTCACGGCCGGCCTGGGCGGCATGGGCGGCGCGCAGCCGCTGGCCGCCACGCTGGCGGGCGCGGTGTCGCTCAACATCGAGTGCCAGCAGTCGAGCATCGACTTCCGCCTGCGCACGCGCTACGTCGACAAGCAGGCGCGCGACATCGACCACGCCTTCGAACTCATCAAGCAACATTGCGACGCCAAGGAAGCCGTGTCGATCGCGCTGCTGGGCAACGCCGCCGACATCCTCCCGGAACTCGTGAAGCGCGCGAAGGCCGGCGGCCTGAAGCCCGACCTCGTGACCGATCAGACCTCCGCGCACGACCTGATCAACGGCTACCTGCCTTCGGGCTGGAGCGTGCCGCAGTGGCAAGCCGCGATGAAGGACGCCTCGCAGCACGACGCGCTCAAGAAGGCCGCCGCCCAGTCGTGCGCCGTGCACGTGCAGGCCATGCTCGACTTCCAGGCCATGGGCATCCCCACGGTCGACTACGGCAACAACATCCGCCAGGTCGCGTTCGACGAGGGCGTGAAGAACGCCTTCGACTTCCCCGGCTTCGTGCCCGCCTACATCCGCCCGCTGTTCTGCGAGGGCAAGGGCCCGTTCCGCTGGGTGGCGCTGTCGGGCGACCCGGAAGACATCTACAAGACCGACGCCAAGATCAAGGAGCTGTTCCCCGAGAACACGCACACGCACCGCTGGCTCGACATGGCGCGCGAGCGCATCAGCTTCCAGGGCCTGCCGGCGCGCATCTGCTGGCTGGGCCTGGGCGAGCGCCACATCGCCGGCCTGGCCTTCAACGAGATGGTGAAGAACGGCGAGCTGAAGGCGCCCATCGTCATCGGCCGCGACCACCTGGACACCGGCTCGGTCGCCAGCCCCAACCGCGAGACCGAAGCCATGAAGGACGGCACCGACGCCGTGAGCGACTGGCCGCTGCTCAACGCGCTGCTCAACACCGCGGGCGGCGCGACCTGGGTCAGCCTGCACCACGGCGGCGGCGTGGGCATGGGCTATTCGCAGCACTCGGGCGTGGTGATCGTTGCCGACGGCACCGACGCGGCGGCCAAGCGCATCGAGCGCGTGCTGTGGAACGACCCGGCCAGCGGCGTCATGCGCCATGCGGATGCGGGCTACGACATCGCGGTGGCCACGGCCAAGGCCAAGGGCCTGAAGCTGCCGATGGTGAAGTGATGGCGGGCGCCGCGCTCCCCGACGCCATGGAACTGCGGCGCCGCGTGCAGGCGCGCGTGGATGCGTGTGTGGGCGACGCGCTGGTCGCGCAGTTCCAGCGCGACGGCGCGGTCTGCATCCGCCAGCTGCTCACGGCCGACGAACTGGCGCTGCTGCGCGACGGCATCGAGGCCAATCTGGCCGCGCCCAGCCCGCGCGCCAAGGTGGCGAGCCGGCCCGACGACCCGGGCCGCTTTTTTGAAGACTTCTGCAACTGGCAGGACATCGACGCCTTTCGCCGCTTCATCTTC
Source organism: Variovorax sp. OK212 (assembly GCF_900112425.1). Lineage (GTDB taxonomy): Bacteria > Pseudomonadota > Gammaproteobacteria > Burkholderiales > Burkholderiaceae_C > Variovorax. The sequence goes on from NZ_FOLP01000004.1 coordinate 18,621, forward strand.
GAGGCGCCGCTCGCGCCATTGGCGCAGCGGCTCATGGGCTCGAACACGGTGCGGCTGTACCACGACCACCTGCTCGTGAAGGAGCCCGGCACGCGCCAGCGCACGCCCTGGCACCAGGACCAGCCGTACTACAACATCGAGGGCGAGCAGAACGTCAGCATGTGGATTCCGGTCGATCCGGTGTCGCGCGCCGCCACGCTCGAGTTCGTGGCCGGCTCCCACAAGGGGCCGTGGCTCATGCCGCGCACCTTCATGGACAACCACGCCAAGTGGTTCCCCGAAGGCAGCCTGCAGGACCTGCCCGACATCGAGGGCGCGCGCGAGCGCTTTCCCATCGTCGGCTGGAACATCGAGCCCGGCGATTTCGTCTGCTTCCACATGCTCACGCTGCATGCGGCGGCCGGTGTGGAGGGGCCGGACCGGCGCCGCGTGTTCTCGGTGCGCTTCCTGGGCGACGACATCCGCCACGCGCCGCGCAGCTGGAAGACCTCGCCCGATTTTCCCGGGCTGGCCGAGAGCTTGCCGGCGGGCGCGCCGATGGACGACGCACGCTTTCCTCTGCTGGTGGGCTGAGCCCGGCGCGCATTCGGGTAAGACGAAGGTAGAAAGAAAAAACGCAGCCATTCCCACTCGTTGGGAATAAAGGCTTGGAAGTGAGAACGGCGAGCAAGATACTGCACGCCGGCTCCACTTTCGACATCCCTGCGACTGCTTCCGATGACGCCTCCGACCGACGCTCCCGCCCAGAACGCTCATAGCGACCGCGCGCTGTTCGTGCTGTCGGTGCTGGCGCAGAGCAAGACGGCGATGACGGCGGCCGAGCTGGTGCAGGCCACCGGCCTGTCGCAGAGCACGCTGTACCGGCAGGTCGCCACGCTGCGGCGCTGGGGCTTCGTGATGGAGTCGGACGGGCGCTACTCGCCGGGCCCGGTGAGCGTGCAGCTCGCCAGCGGCTTCGACGGCAACTCCGACCTCGTGATGGCCGCGCGCGCCGACATGCGGGTGCTGGCCCGGCAAAGCCATGAAAGCGTGGCGCTGCTCATTCTGGTGAACGAACGCGTCGTGTGCCTGGAGATGATCGACAGCGAACAGTCGCTGCGCTGCTCCTTCGACCGCGGCCGCAGCGTGCCCGCGCGCGACGGCGCCAGCGCCAAGTGCCTGATGGCCCACCTGCCGGCGGACCAGCGCGACGCCCTGCTCGAAGGCCTCGACGAAAGCCCCGAGCGCCACGCCGAGCGTGCCGCCGAACTCGATGCCATCCGCGAAGCCGGCCATGCCGTGACGCACGGCGAGGTCGACGCCGGCGTGTGGGGCGCGAGCGCGCCGGTGCTGGCATCGGGGCGGCGCCTGCGCGGCGCGATCACGCTCATGGCGCCGCTCACGCGCGTCGAGGGCATGGAAGCTGCATTGCTCCACATGACCGTCGTCACGGCGGCCCGCATCTCCCGCGCCCTGCAGTAGTCGCGCGCTGCCTTTTTCCTTCCCTTCAGTCTCACGAAAGCCTCACCATGAACACCCGCCGCACCCTCGTCGCAGCCGCCCTTTCCAGCCTTGCCTTCCTCGGCCTTGCCGGCAATGCCATGGCACAGGGCGAGCCGCTGCGCGTCGCCACCGACGCCACCTTCCCGCCCATGGAGTTCGTGGAGAACGGCAAGCGCACCGGTTTCGACGTGGAGCTGGTCGAAGCCGTCGGCAAGACGCTGGGCCGCAAGATCGAGTGGATCGACATCGACTTCAAGGGCCTCGTGCCGGGCCTGATCTCCAAGCGCTTCGACATGGCCGTCTCGGGCATCTACATCACCGACGAACGCAAGAAGGTCGTCGACTTCACCGTGCCGTACTACGCGGGCGGCCTGGTCGTGATGGTGAAGGACGGCAACACCGCCATCAAGACGCCGGCCGACATCAACGGCAAGAAGGTCAGCGTGCAGGTGGGCACCAAGTCGGTTTCCTTCACGAAGGAAAAGTACCCGCAGGTGCAGTTGCTGGAAGTCGAGAAGAACCAGGAGATGTTCAACCTGGTGGACATCGGCCGCGCCGACGCCGCCGTGACCGGCAAGCCCGCCGCCTACCAGTACGTGCGCACGCGCGGCGGCCTGAAGGTGCTGCCCGAGCAGATCACCACCGAGGAATACGGCATGGCCATCCGCAAGGACACGCCCGAGCTCACCAAGGCCGTGAACGGCGCCATCGACAAGCTCAAGGCCGACGGCACCTACGACCAGATCGTGAAGAAGTGGTTCAGCGCCACGGCCAAGTAAGCGCGAAGCAGCACCATGGATCTCGATTTCTCGCCCGTCTGGACGGGCTGGCCCGACCTGCTGCGCGGCGCGCTCGTCACGGTGGAGATCACCGCGTGCGCGCTGGCGCTGGGCTGCGTGCTGGGCCTGCTGGTCGGCATCGGCCGGCTGAACCCGAAGCGGCGCTGGATCTACGGCGTGTGCACCGCGTACGTGGCCGTCATTCGCGGCACGCCGCTGCTGGTGCAGCTGTTCATCCTGTTCTTCGGGCTGCCGCACTTCGGCATCCTGCTGCCGGCCTTCCTGTGCGGCGTGCTGGGCCTGGGCGTGTACTCGGGCGCGTACGTGTCGGAGATCGTGCGCGGCGCGATCCAGTCGATCGACAAGGGCCAGACCATGGCCGCGCAATCGCTGGGCATGACGCCCGGCACGGCCATGCGCCAGATCGTGCTGCCGCAGGCGGTGGTGCGCATGATTCCGCCGCTGGGCAACGAGTTCATCGCGCTCATCAAGAACTCGGCGCTGGTGTCGCTGCTGACCATCCACGACGTGATGCATGAAGGGCAGAAGATCATCAGCGTGTCGTACCGCTCGCTGGAGGTGTACCTGGCGATCGCGCTCGTGTACTTCGTGCTCACGGGAACGATGACGCTGGTGCTGCGCCACTTCGAGCAGCGGCTGCGCCAAGGCGGGTTGATGCGATGAGCGGCGCATCGGCATTTGCATTTCTCCCTCCCCTTCCGGGGGAGGGCAGGGGTGGGGGCACGACGGCCTTCACCCATTCACAGCGCTCGCTGCGCGCTGCCCCCATCCCAGCCTTCCCCCAAAGAGGGAAGGAGCAAGAAAAGAGATCGCCATGAGCGGCGTACAGCATTTCTCCCGCGCCACGCTGCCCGTCATGCCCTGGAAAAACGGCGGCGGCACCACCCAGGAAATCGCCAGCTGGCCGCAGGGCGCGGGGCTCGACAGCTTCGGCTGGCGCGTGAGCATCGCCAACATCGCGGCGGCGGGGCCGTTCTCGGTGTTCGCGGGCATCGACCGCACCATCATGCTGCTGGAGGGCGACGGCGTGCGCCTCTTCACGCACGACGCTCGCATCGACCACCTGCTCGACGTGCCGCACCAGCCCTTCGCCTTCAGCGGCGACGAGGCCATCGACTGCACGATGTTCGGCGGCGCATCGAACGACTTCAACGTGATGACGCGGCGCGGCCAGTGGCGCGCCGACGTGCGGGTGCTCGACGGCGCGAGCGCCCTCGAGGCCGCGCCGCACGGTGTGCTGCTGGCCCTGCGCGGCGCGTGGCGCTTGAACGACCAAGCCTTGCGCGAAGGCGAAGGCCTGCAGTGGGCCGATGCGCCACAGGCGTGGCAAGCGGTGCTCGAGGGATCGGGCGGCAACGATGCGCGACTGATCTCGGTGCGCATCGTGCCGGCCTGAGCTGAAACAACAACAACAACAACAACGACAACAACGACAACAACGACAGCAAAGACACAGATGAACCCCGCCCACGAACACCCTTCGGCCGACGGCCTCTGGACCGGCCTGCGGCTCGCCGCCGCCCCCGATGCGCAAGCCGCCATCGTGGTCGCGCAGGGCGCCATCCGCTGGGTCGGCGCGCGCAGCGCACTGCCCGCCGAGTTCGCGGGCCTTGCGCCGCACGACGGCGGCGGCGCGCTCGTCACGCCGGGCCTCGTCGATTGCCATACGCACCTGGTCTACGGCGGCCAGCGCGCCAACGAATTCGCGATGCGCCTGGCGGGCGCGACGTACGAGGAAGTGGCCAAGGCCGGCGGCGGCATCGTGTCGTCGGTGCGCGCCACGCGCGAGGCCGACGAAGACACGCTCTTCGCGCAAGCCGCCGCGCGGCTCGAACAGCTGCTGGCCGACGGCGTGTGCGCCATCGAGATCAAGTCGGGCTACGGCCTTTCGCTGGAACACGAGCGCAAGCAGCTGCGCGTGGCGCGGCGCCTGGGCGAAGCCTACGGCGTCACCGTGCGCACCACCTTCCTGGGCGCGCATGCGCTGCCGCCCGAATACGCCGGCCAGCCCAATGGCAGTGCCGACTACATCGACCTCGTCTGCAACCAGATGCTGCCCGCGCTCGCGGCCGAAGGCCTCGTCGATGCGGTCGACGTGTTCTGCGAGCGCATCGCCTTCTCGCTCGCCGAAACCGAGCAGGTCTTCCAGGCCGCGAAGGCTTTGGGCCTGCCGGTGAAGCTGCATGCCGAGCAGCTGTCGGACATGGGCGGCGCGGCGCTGGCCGCGCGCTACGGCGCGCTCTCGTGCGACCACATCGAGCACCTGTCGGCCGAGGGCATCGCGGCGATGCGCCGGTCGGGCACCGTGGCCGTGCTGCTGCCCGGCGCGTACTACACGCTGCGCGACACGCACCTGCCGCCCGTCGACGCGCTGCGCGCCGCGGGCGTGCCGATGGCGGTGTCCACCGATCACAACCCCGGCACCTCGCCGGCCCTGAGTCTCTTGCTGATGGTCAACATGGCTTGCACACTGTTCCGCCTCACCGTGCCCGAGGCTCTCGACGGCGTCACCGTGCATGCGGCGCGCGCGCTGGGCCTGCAGGCCACGCACGGCGCCATCGCGCCCGGCATGCCGGCCAACTTCGTGCTGTGGAACGTGCGCGAGGCGGCCGAGCTGGCCTACTGGTTCGGCCAGCGGCCGGTGCGCACCGTGGTGCGGCAAGGCCGCATCGCCGTGGGAGCCGCCGCATGACGCACACGCTTTTCGCCGCCGACGCGCTGCTGCCCGAGGGCTGGGCCAAGGACGTTCTTCTGGCGTGGAACGACGCCGGCCAGCTCACGCAGGTGCAGGCCGGCGTGCCACGCCCCGCCGGCACGCCAGCCGCCGAAGGCCCGCTGATCCCCGGCATGCCCAACCTGCATTCGCACGCCTTCCAGCGCGCCTTCGCGGGCCTCACCGAGCACCGTGCCGAGCAGCACGACAGCTTCTGGAGCTGGCGCACGCTGATGTACCGCTTTGCCGCGCGCCTCGGCCCGCAGCACATGGAAGCCATCGCGACCTGGCTCTACGCCGAGATGCTCGAGGCCGGCTACACCAGCGTGTGCGAATTCCAGTACGTGCACCACGACGTGGACGGCCGCCCCTACGCCGACGACGCGACCTTGAGCCTGGCCCTGCTGCGCGCCGCGCAGAAGACCGGCATCGGCTTCACGCTGCTGCCCGTGCTCTACCAGACCGCCGGCTTCGGCGACATGCCGCCCACCGACGGCCAGCGCCGCTTCATCCGCTCGACCGAGTCGATGCTGCGCCTGCTCGAAGCGCTCAAGCCCGTGTGCGACGCGCAGGGCGCGCGGCTGGGCCTGGCGCCGCATTCGCTGCGCGCCGTGCCGCCCGAGGCGCTGCGCGACGCGCTGGCGGGGCTCGACGCCATCGACCGCACCGCGCCCATCCACATCCACATCGCCGAGCAGACCAAGGAGGTGGACGACTGCGTGGCCTGGAGCGGCCTGCGCCCGGTCGAGTGGCTGCTCGACCATGCGCCGGTCGACGCGCGCTGGTGCCTCGTGCACGCCACGCACATGAACGACGCCGAGTACGAATACGCGGCCCAGAGCGGCGCGGTGGCGGGCCTGTGCCCGACGACCGAAGCCAACCTGGGCGACGGCATCTTCGACTTCGCCAAGTGGCGCGGCCACGGCGGCGCCTGGGGCGTGGGCTCGGACAGCCACGCCAGCGTCAACGCCGCCGAGGAACTGCTGATGCTCGAATACAGCCAGCGCCTGGGCAAGCGCCAGCGCAACGTGGGCGCCACGGCCGCGCAGCCGCATGTGGCGACTGCGTTCACGCTCGCGGCGGTGCAGGGCGGCGCGCAGGCGGCCGCCCGCGCCGTGGGCGGGCTGGCCGCGGGCCAGCAGGCCGACTTCGTGGTGCTCGACGCATCGCACCTTGCGCTGCAGGGGCTGTCGGCGCCCGATATGCTCTCGGCCCACGTCTTCGCGAGCCACCGCACCTCGGCCATCGGCGCCGTGTGGGTGGCAGGCCGGGCGCGCGTCTCGGCCGGCCGCCACGCGCTGCACGGCGAAGCCGCGGCCGCCTTCGTGGCCGCGCGCACCCAACTACTCAAGGATTGACCCCACCATGGCCTTCACCACCACCGAACCGTCATTCCGCTTTCGCCAGGGCACGCGCCCGCTGCTCATCTCGATGCCGCACGTCGGCACCCATGTGCCGCCCGCATTGGCCGCACGCTTCACCGACGAAGCGCGCCACGTGCCCGACACCGACTGGCACCTCGAGCAGCTCTACGACTTCGCCGACGCGCTGGGCGCCTCGGTGCTCGCGGCCACGCACTCGCGCTACGTGGTCGACCTGAACCGTCCGCCGGACGGCGCCAGCCTGTACCCCGGCCAGAGCGTCACCGGCCTGTGTCCGGTCGACACCTTCGACGACACGCCGGTCTATGCCGACGCCGCCGACGTGCCGCGCGACGAGGAGGTCGCCCAGCGCCGCGACGCCATCTGGCAGCCGTACCACCGCCAGCTGCAGGCCGAGCTCGAGCGCATGAAGGCCGTGCACGGCACCGTGGCGCTGTGGGACGCGCACTCCATCCGCTCGGTGCTGCCGCGTTTCTTCGAAGGCAAGCTGCCCGACCTGAACCTGGGCACCGGCAACGGCATCAGCTGCGACCCGGCGCTGGCCGAGACGCTGCTGGGCATCGGCAAGTCGGCCACGGGCTACACCGCGGTGCTCAACGGCCGCTTCAAGGGCGGCCACATCACGCGCCAGTACGGCAACCCGGCCGGCGGCGTGCAGGCGGTGCAGCTGGAGATGACGCAGTCGAGCTACATGCAGGAAAAGCTGCCCTTCGACTACCTGCCCGAAGTGGCTGCGGGCGTGCAGCCGCACGTGCGGCGCATGCTGGAGGCGGTGCTGGCGTACGTGGAAGGTCCGCGAAAGGGCTGACGGATGAGAACGGGCCGACGGCTGAGAAAAGGCTGACGGCTGAGAAAAGGCTGACGCGTGTCAGGGCCGGCCCGCGGTTTCTACAATCGGGGGCTATGAAGCCCGTTACCTACACCCGCGGCCAGGCCCTGGCCGGCATCCTCGCCAAGCGCATCGCCATCCTCGACGGCGCCATGGGCACGATGATCCAGCGCTTCAAGCTCACCGAGGAGCAGTACCGCGGCGAGCGTTTCAAGGACTTCGAGCGCGACGTCAAGGGCAACAACGAACTGCTCTCGCTCACGCGCCCCGACGTGATCAGCGACATCCACGAGGCCTACCTCGCGGCCGGCGCCGACCTGATCGAGACCAACACCTTCGGCGCGACCACCATCGCGCAGGAGGACTACAAGATGGCCCACCTGGCGCGCGAGATGAACCTCGAATCCGCCAAGCTGGCGCGCGCGGCCTGCGACAAGTACAGCACGCCCGACAAGCCGCGCTTCGTGGCCGGCGCCCTCGGCCCGACGCCCAAGACCGCCAGCATCAGCCCCGACGTGAACGACCCGGGCGCGCGCAACGTCGACTTCGAGTCGCTGCGCGCGGCCTACTACGAGCAGACCGAGGCGCTGGTCGAGGGCGGCGCCGACGTGATCCTGGTCGAGACCATCTTCGACACGCTCAACGCCAAGGCCGCGCTGTTCGCGGTGGACGAGTACTTCGACAACAGCGGCAACCGCCTGCCGCTGATCATCAGCGGCACGGTGACCGACGCCTCGGGCCGCATCCTGAGCGGGCAGACCGTGACCGCCTTCTGGCACAGCGTGCGCCATGCGCAGCCGCTGGCCATCGGCCTGAACTGCGCGCTGGGCGCGGCGCTGATGCGCCCGTACATCCAGGAACTGGCGCGCGTGGCCGGCGACACCTTCATCAGCTGCTACCCGAACGCCGGCCTGCCCAATCCGATGAGCGACACCGGCTTCGACGAGACGCCCGACGTCACCTCGCGCCTGCTGCACGAGTTCGCGGCCGAGGGGCTGGTGAACATCGTGGGCGGCTGCTGCGGCACCACGCCGGACCACATCGCGGCCATCGGCCAGGCCGTGGCGCCGATGGCCGGGCGCGCGCTCGGCGGCAACAACGCCGGCTTCTACAAAGAAGCGGCGTAGGCGCAGGGTCGCGCTCGGTGCGTCGGCGCGCGGTTGTGTCCGATGTCTGGGCGCGCGGTCGTGCTCGATGCGTCATGGCGCGGTCGCACTCGATGCGTGAACGCGCGGTCGCAATCGATGCATGAACGCGCGGTCGCGCTGGTGGCCGATTGACAGGCTCTCGGCCCCCCGCCTACGCTGGGGCGCAAGGAGCCTCGCCATGAACACATTCGCCCTGCGCTGGATCGGTATCGGCGCGCTCGCCCTGGCCCTGCCGCTCGCGGCGCAGGCGCAGCAGGCCTTCACCCGCGGCGCCGTCAACCTGCGCGCCGGCCCCTCGGGCGACTACCCGCTGGTGGCCCGGCTCGCGCCCGGCCAGCCGGTGGACGTGGTCGGCTGCACCAGCGGCTACGGCTGGTGCGACGTGGTGCTGCCCGACGGCGGGCGCGGCTGGGTCTGGTCGCGCAACCTCGACTACGCCTACCAGGACCAGCGCGTGCCGCTGGCCACCTACGGCGCGGTGATCGGCGTGCCGATCGTCGCCTTCGCCATCGGCAGCTACTGGGCCGACTACTACCGCGACCGCCCCTGGTACGGCGACCGGCGCTGGTGGGGCAACCGGCCGCCGCCGCCCATGGCGGGCTGGCGTCCGCCGCCGCCGGTGCGCCCGGGCTGGCAACCGCGGCCCTGGCAACCCGGGCCGGGGTTCCGGCCGCCGGGCCCCGGGTTCCGACCGCCGCCCGCGCCGGGGTTCCGCCCGCCACCGGACCCGGGCTTCAGGCCGCCGCGGCCGCAGCCCGGTTTCCGTCCCGGCCCCGCACCGGGCATGCCGCATCCGCACCCGGGCGGCGGCGGGCGTCCGCACGGCGGTGGTGGTGGTGGCGGGCATGGGGGCCACGGCGGCGGTGGTGGCCATGGGGGCGGCCACGGCGGTGGGCATGGCCGCTGAACCGGCCGCCGGCCCGGCCTAGATTCCGCCGGTCTTGACGCCGCAGGTCCCCGCGGCCTGCCGGTCGCGCGCGATCAGCGAGACGAAGCGCTGTGCGCCCAGCCCCAGCGGGCGCTCGCGCGACCACACCACGTCGACCCACAGGTCGAGCCCGTTGCTGAGGTTCTCGAACGGAATTTCGATCAGCGCGCCCGCCGCCACGTGCGGCTTGGCGAAGTTGCGCTGCAGCCAGCCCCAGCCCAGCCCGGCCGTGATCAGGCTCAGCGCGGCCAGCGCGTTGTCGGTGCGCCAGACGTGGCGCGCGAACACGAAGCGCGGGTCGCTGGTGGCCAGGTCGCGCCCGGCCACCACGATCTGCCGGGTGTTGGTCAGGTGGTCCTCGCGCAGCCGGCCGCCGTTGGTCGCCAGCACGGGGTGGTCGGGCGCGATGACGGCCACCATCAGGTCGCTGCCGACCTCCTGGAAGCCCTCGCGGCCATCCAGGCTCGGGCGCTCGAACACCAGCGCCAACTGGGCGCGACCGCTGTGCAGCAGGTCCAGCGCGTCGGCCTGCGGCGCGGCCAGCACCTCGACCTGAAGCAGCGGGTGCTCGCGCGCCAGTTCGGCCAGCGGGCCGCTCCACGGCGCGGCCAGCAGCTCGGGCGCAATGGCCAGCGTGAGCCGGTCTTCCAGTCCCTGCGTGAGTGCCAGCGCCTGCACCTGCAGCTGCCGCAGCTGCGCCGCCAGCAGCCGGGCCTGCGGCTCCAGCGAACGCGCCGCGGGCGTGGGCTGGGGCTCGCGGCCGCTGCGGTCGAACAGCGGCAGGTCGAGCTCGGCCTCGAGGTTGGCGATGGCCATGCTGACGGCCGATGGCACCTTGCGCAAAGCCCGCGCCGCGGCCGAGAAGGAGCCGTGGTCGATCACGGCCAGGAAGACTTCGACGTTGTCGCTGGAGAAGGCCATGGCGGTCGATCTATCAATAAAACTGAAACAAGTTAACTTTTTATATCAGCAAGGGACACATAAAGTCCAGTCATCGCAGTCAACAACCAAAGAGAAGCGTCATGCAGGGCATTCAGCGTCGAATCGTTTACATCAGCCTTTATGAAGGCATCGCCATCGTCGCGGCCAGCGCCGGCCTGGCGCTGATGACGGACGCCGGCCTGGGCCATTCGGGCGTGCTGGCGGTGGGCGCGTCGGTCATCGCGGTGATCTGGAACCTGGTCTTCAATGCGCTGTTCGAGCGCTGGGAATCGCGCCAGGCCGTGCGCGGGCGCAGCGTGCGCCGCCGCATCGCCCACGCCATCGGCTTCGAGGGCGGGCTGATCGCCTTCCTGGTGCCCATGTTCGCCTGGGGCCTGGGCGTGTCGCTGTGGCAGGCGCTGGTGATGGACCTGGGCCTGGTGGTGTTCTTCCTGGTCTACACCTTCGTCTTCAACTGGGTCTTCGACCGCGTGTTCGGCCTGCCCGCCTCCGCCACGGGCGAAGCACAACCGGCATGACGGCCGCGTAAGCCTGCGCTTACTTAGCTGCCATTGCCGGTCGCTGCGGGCTTGCGTGCGCCGGCGGCGCGCATCGCCAGGGCGCCGTTCAGGCGCAGGCGCTCGGTGTCATTGAACAGCGTCTCGCGCAGCCGGGCCTGCTCGGCCTCGGAGGCGCGCGCGTAGCGGTCGATCCGGGCGTTCCATTCCTGGTTCTGCTGGTCGAGCGCCGCGAGGTTGCTGGCCACTTCATGCCCGTAGACCTCGCTGCGCGCGGCAAAGCGCTCCTGCGGGCTCGCGCCGCGCGCGTCCAGCGCCTCGGTCTGGCGCATCACGTCGCCGTGCGCCACGGCCTCGCGGCGCACCTCGCGCTGCTCCGGCGAGAGCCAGGCCTGCTCGCTCTGCGCCAGCGCGGCGGTGCGCTGCTCGGGCGTGAGGGCGGTGTTGGCGAGCGCCTCCAGCTTTTCCGTCATGAAGCGGTCCTGCCGGATCTGGTCGCCGAACAGGCCTTCGATTTCCTCGGGCCTGAAGTACTGGCGGCGCAGCGCCTCGCGCGCCTCCAGGCTGCGGCGCAGCTGCGCGGGGTCGCCGGGCGCGGGCGGCGGCAGCGTCACCAGCGCCTCGTGCATGTCGACGTAGCGTTCCAGCAGGCCCAGGGCGCGCACGCGCCAGTCTTCGCGCAGGTACCTGGCCAGCAGGGCGGGGGCGCGGGCCATGAGCGTGGCCTTGCTGTCGGCCTGGGCCTCGGAGAGCACCTGGTCGAAGATGGCGATCAGGCCGCTGCTCAGCAGGGCGTCCGGCGCGGCGGGTGCCGCGAGCGGCCGGGGTTCGAGGCTTGGCGCGGCGGCAGCTGCGGTGCCCTGTGCTTCTGCAACGAGGGCCGGAAGGTCGGCCACGTCGGAGCCGGCCGCCAGCCAGCCGCCGCCCACGGCGAGCAGCAGCGCGCCGCCCGCGGCCCACAGCGTCCAGCGCGTGCGAGATGCCAAGGCCAATGCGCTCAGAGCCCCGCGCTCTTCAGCCGCGCGGCCTGTTCCTTGAAGATCGCCGGCACCTTCTTCTCGTAGTACGGGAACTGGCTGCCGTAGGTGTTGCCGAGCACCTGGTTGACCTCGTCGAGGTGGTTCTGGCGGTAGTCGCCCAGGTGCGTGCCCAGGCGGGTGGTGCAGGTGGCGAGCAGGCCGTCGTTGGCTTCGCCGAAGAAGGCGAGGGTGCCCAGCGCCGACAGCGGCGCGTCGCTCAGGTCGAACAGGTTGAAGCCGGTCGACACGCCCGACCACGAGTAGTAGCGCACCCCGTTGACCACGGCCGCGCCGCTCTTCACGTCGCACGAGGCGCCCGGCGCGGGCCGCCCCTGCGGAAAGCTGGCGTCGAAGGCCGCGCCGCCCGCGGTGGTCAGCGAGGCCAGCGCGTTCAGCGGCACCTCGGGCAGCTGGCCCGGGTCCTTGCCCGAGAGAAAGCCGATCACGCTCGTGAGCAGGCCCACGGCCTTCACCACCGCGGTCTGGCCGATGCCGCCTTCGGGCAGCTTCGCCAGCAGGTCGGCCACCTTCGAGCCGCCGTTGGCACCGCCCACCGAGGTGACCGAGGCGACCATGTCGGGTGCCACGGCGGCCACGTAGCGCACCGTGGGCGCGCCCTGCGAATGGCCGATCAGGTTGAACTTGAGCGTGGGGTTCTTCTCCATCGCGCGGATGGTCTTGAGCTCCTGCAGCAGCTGCTCGCCGCGGATCTCGGAGGTGTTGGTGCCCGACACCTGGGCCACGTAGACCCGGGCACCCGCGCCGGCCAGCGCATCGGGAATGCCGTAGAAGTAGTCGACGCCCAGCAGGTTGTCGAAGCCGAGCAGGCCGTGGACCAGCACGATGGGGTATTTCGTCTTCGCCTCGCTGGACGTGGCGCGTGCCGTGACCAGTGTCGAGCTGCCGCTGGCGGCCGACCGGGCCGCGGGTGTCACCAGAGTCGCTGCGGCTGCCATTGCGCAGCAAAGAACCACGTTCCACGTCTTGGCCATTCGGCACTCCCTTTCGTCGCTTTCGCGTTGGTTAAAAAAACGAACGTTCGTTCGGAAACGGTGGCCGCATTCTGTGGATCGAGGCGGGAATGGAAACTGGGGTTTTCCCCCGGCAGGTTTCGAATCGCCCTAAAATGCGCGACTTCCCAAGGAGCGTTGCAGCGGTGGGCCTCACAGGCCCGCCGTCAGGCTTGGGGCGACAACGACGCTCGCCTGTTCGACTCTTCCGCAGGTGAGGCCATGTCCCAGATTTCCGCTCCAGCCACCCCAGATTCCTCTTCCGGCGCTCCCAGCGCTTTCGGTGCTTCCGGCGCCCAGGCCGCTCCGCCCCCCATGAAGCTCTCCGGTCTCGAACCGGTCGCCATCGGCGCGGGCACGCTGTTCGTCAACATCGGCGAGCGCACCAACGTCACCGGCTCCAAGGCCTTCGCGCGCATGGTGCTGAACGGCCAGTTCGAAGACGCCCTGGCCGTCGCGCGCCAGCAGGTGGAGAACGGCGCGCAGGTGATCGACATCAACATGGACGAGGCCATGCTCGACAGCAAGGCCGCCATGGTCCGCTTCCTGAACCTGATTGCCAGCGAGCCCGACATCGCGCGCGTGCCGGTGATGGTCGACAGCTCGAAGTGGGACGTCATCGAGGCCGGCCTGCGCTGCATCCAGGGCAAGGGCATCGTCAACTCCATCTCCATGAAGGAGGGCGTGGACAAGTTCAAGCACGAGGCCAAGCTGGTCAAGCGCTACGGCGCCGCCGCCGTGGTCATGGCCTTCGACGAGAAGGGCCAGGCCGACACCTACGCGCGCAAGGTCGAGATCTGCGAGCGGGCCTACCGCATCCTGGTCGACGAGGTGGGTTTCCCGCCCGAAGACATCATCTTCGACCCGAACATCTTCGCCATTGCCACCGGCATCGAGGAGCACGACAACTACGCCGTCGACTTCATCAACGCCGTGCGCTGGATCAAGCAGAACCTGCCGGGCGCCAAGGTGTCGGGCGGCGTGAGCAACGTGAGCTTCAGCTTCCGCGGCAACGACCCGATGCGCGAGGCCATCCACACCGTGTTCCTGTACCACGCGATCCAGGCGGGCATGGACATGGGCATCGTCAACGCCGGCATGGTCGGCGTGTACGACGACCTGGAGCCCACGCTGCGCGAGCGCGTGGAAGACGTGGTGCTCAACCGCCGGCCCGACGCCGGCGAGCGCCTGGTCGAAGTGGCCGAGACCGCCAAGAGCGGCGCGAAAGACGAGAGCAAGCGCCTCGAGTGGCGTGGCACGCCGGACAACCCGGTGCACGTCAACCAGCGCCTGTCGCACGCCATGGTGCACGGCATCACCGACTTCATCGTCGAGGACACCGAAGAGGCCTACCAGCAGATCCTGGCCAAGGGCGGCCGCCCGCTGCACGTGATCGAAGGCCCGCTCATGGACGGCATGAACATCGTGGGCGACCTGTTCGGCGCCGGCAAGATGTTCCTGCCGCAGGTGGTCAAGTCGGCGCGCGTCATGAAGTCGGCCGTGGCCCACCTGCTGCCCTACATCGAGGAAGAAAAGCTGCGCGACGAGGCCGCGGGGCGCGATGTGCGCACCAAGGGCAAGATCATCATCGCCACCGTGAAGGGCGACGTGCACGACATCGGCAAGAACATCGTCACCGTCGTGCTCCAGTGCAACAACTTCGAAGTGGTGAACATGGGCGTGATGGTCCCGTGCCACGAGATCCTGGCGCGTGCCAAGGTCGAGGGCGCGGACATCGTGGGACTGAGCGGCCTGATCACGCCGAGCCTGGAAGAAATGCAGTACGTGGCCGGCGAGATGCAGCGCGACGACCATTTCCGCATCAAGAAGATCCCGCTCATGATCGGCGGCGCCACCACCAGCCGCGTGCACACGGCCGTGAAGATCGCGCCGCACTACGAAGGCCCCGTGGTCTACGTGCCCGACGCCTCGCGCAGCGTGAGCGTGGCGCAGAGCCTGCTCTCCGACCAGGCCGCCACGTACATCGACGAGATCAACGCCGACTACGACAAGGTGCGCACGCAGCACGCCAACAAGAAGCAGGTGCCGCTGTGGCCGCTGGCCAAGGCGCGCGCCAACAAGACCCCGGTCGACTTCGCGAGCCACCTGCCGCCGGTGCCCAAGTTCATCGGCCGGCGCCTGTTCAAGAACTTCGACCTCACCGAGCTCGCCAAGTACATCGACTGGGGCCCGTTCTTCCAGACCTGGGACCTGGCGGGCCCGTTCCCGGCCATCCTGAAGGACGAGATCGTCGGCACCGAGGCCGTGCGCGTGTACGCCGACGGCCAGCGCATGCTCAAGCGCCTCATCGAAGGGCGCTGGCTCAGCGCCAGCGGCGTGATCGGCTTCTGGCCGGCCAACACCGTGAACGACGACGACATCGAGCTGTACACCGACGAAAGCCGCAGCGAGGTGGCGCTCACCTGGTACGGCATGCGCCAGCAGACCGAGAAGCAGCAGATCGACGGCGTGATGCGCCCGAGCCGCTGCCTCTCGGACTTCGTCGCGCCCAAGGACAGCGGCCTGAAGGACTACGTGGGCATGTTCGCCGTCACGGCCGGCCTGGGCGTCGAGAAGAAGGAGAAGTACTTCATCGACGACCTCGACGACTACTCGGCCATCATGCTCAAGGCCCTGGCCGACCGGCTGGCCGAGGCCTTTGCCGAGGCGATGCACCACCGCGTGCGCACCGACCTGTGGGGCTACGCGCCCGAGGAAGGCCTGAGCAACGACGACATGATCGCGGAGAAATACCGCGGCATCCGCCCGGCGCCGGGCTACCCGGCCTGCCCCGACCACAGCGTGAAGGGCCCGATGTTCGACCTTCTGGGTTGCGCGGACATTGGCATGACCCTGACGGAAAGCCTCGCTATGATGCCCGCCGCCAGCGTCAGTGGTTTCTACCTGGGTCACCCCGATGCGACGTACTTCAACGTCGGCAAGATCGGGCACGACCAGCTGCAGGACCAGGCCGCGCGGCGCAAGCAGAGCGAAGCCGAGCTCGAGCGCCTGCTGGCACCGAACCTTTGAACCTGCCGGCCGGCGTGGCCGACCGGCCCCGGGAGTTGTTATTCAGAAGCTGATGTTTGCAGCCGCGCACTACGCGGCATTGGCGGTCTTTGTCTTCAGCTGCTGGGGTTTCGGCCGCGCCCTGCTGGGCCGCCTGGCGCCGCCGCCGCGCCGCGACGCCGCGCTGGAGGCGGCCATGGCCGTGTCGCTGGGCGTGGGCTTTTTCATCTGCGCGTTCCAGGCGCTCGCCATCTTCGGCGCCTTCAAGACCGCCGCGACCGTGACGGTGGTCGTGGCGGGCTTCGTGGCCGCGGCGGTGCAGCTGCCGTCGTGGCTGCGCGAGCGGCGCGAGCTGCGTGCCATGCGCGCGAACGAGGTTGCCGCGCCGTGGCGCTACGTCGAGCGCGTCGCGATGATCGCGCTGGCCCTGGTGGCGCTGCCCGCGCTGGTCGCCCCGCTGGCCCCGCCCATCGCCTTCGACGAGCTCATGTACCACCTGCCCTACGCGCGCCAGGTGGCGCAGCAGGGCTCGCTGGGCATCCACGAGTGGCTGCGCTACCCCTGGTTCCCGTACAACTACAACCTGCTCTACGCCGCCGCGCTGCAGGTGGGCGACGACGTGCTGCCGCACTTCCTCAACGCGCTGGCGGGCGCACTGTCGGTGGTGATGGTCTACCGCCTGGGCGTGCTGCACGCGAGCCGGCTCACGGGCTGCATCGGCGCGGCCATCTGGCTGGGGCTGGGCGACTACTCCAACGCGCTGATCGACATGGGCGTCGCGCTGTTCGTGCTGTCGGCCTGCGTGGCGCTGTGGTGGTGGCGCGAATCGGAGCCGGGCGAACCGGGCAAAGTCGGCAAGGGCATTCACGGCGGCATGCGCTGGCTCGGCGTGGCCGGCTTCTGCCTCGGCCTGGCCGCGGGCTCGAAGTACCAGGCGCTGATCTTCCTGCCGCTGGTGACGCTGTTCGTCATCCGCCACGAGCGCCGGGTCAAGGCCTGGGCGCTGGTGTTCGCCTGCTTCCTGCTCCCGTGCATCTACTGGTACGCGCGCAACGCCATCATGACCGGCGACCCGTTCAACCCGATCGGCGCGCGCGTGTTCGGCTTCACCGAGTGGACGCCCGCCGACTACGTGCAGCAGGTGGCCGACGTGCGCGTGCACGCCGAGCTGCCCAACGCGCTGATCTGGGCCGTGTTCTTCGCGCCGTTCAGCGTGCTGTGGAAGCGCTCGGCCGCGGTGCGCGCCGCCGGCTGGTTCTGCCTGTACTCGGTGGTCGTGTGGGTCGTGACCTCGCGCTACCCGCGCTACCTCACGGCCTCGTTCCCGCTGCTGGCGGCCATCGCGGCCATCGGCTGGCAGGTGTTGTTCGGCTGGGCCGCGGCCGGCGTGCGCCGCATGAGCGGGAACAAGCCCGCGTCCGATGCCGCAACCTCTGCAGCCTCCGCAACAGCCACTGTGGCCACCGGCGCCATGAGCCGCGACACCGCGCGCTCCGGCGCCCGCGCGGGCGACTGGGTGCTCGTGCTGCTGCTGGCCGTGCTGGCCGCCGTGGCGGTGCGCCAGACCGCGGTGAAGGTCGCCATGGTCTCGACCACGCCCGAGGCGCGCGAGGCCGTGCTGCGCCAGCATGTGCCGGGCTATGCCGTCATGGACTACCTGCGCCACAACGCCACCGGCCGCGTCTACCAGATCGCCTTGAACGAGGCCATCTACTACGGCCCCAACCCGATCTGGGGCGACACGCTCGGCCCCTGGCGCTACACCGATTTCGGCGCGCTGTCGGGCGGCGACCTGGCGCGCAAGCTCGGCGGCCTGGGCTTCACCGCCATCGTGCTGCCGAACGCGGTGGTGCCGGTGTTCAGCGCGCGTGTCGACTTCGACAGGTACTTCGCGGTGCAGTACGAGAAAGACGGCAGCCGGGTCTACCGTATCCTTCCCGCCGCAGCACCATGACCGACACCGAAGCCCTTGCCGTCCGCGACCGCCGCAGCGCCTTGCGCATTGCCGCCGTCATCCCTTGCTACAACGAGGCGCTGGCCATCGCCCAGGTGGTGGCCGGCTTCCGTGCCGCGCTGCCCGAGGCGCAGATCCACGTCTTCGACAACAACTCCAGCGACGACACCGCCACCGTCGCGCGCGCGGCCGGCGCCACCGTCACGCACGTGGCGCTGCGCGGCAAGGGCAACGTGGTGCGGCGCATGTTCGCCGACGTGGAGGCCGACGTGTACGTGATGGTCGACGGCGACGCCACCTACGACGCCGGCGCCGCGCGCCGGCTCATCGACCGGCTGGTAGGCGACAACCTCGACATGGTGGTGGGCAACCGCGTGGACGACGGCCACGACGCGCTCACCTACCGCGCCGGCCACCGGCTGGGCAACCGCATGCTCACCGGCGCCGTGGCGCAGTTGTTCGGCGGCGCGCTCACCGACATGCTCTCGGGCTACCGCGTGTTCTCGCGGCGCTATGCCAAGTCGTTTCCCGCGCTGTCGCGCGGCTTCGAGACCGAGACCGAACTCACCGTGCACGCGCTCGAACTGCGCATGCCCTACGCCGAGGAAAGCACCGCCTACAGCACTCGGCCCGAAGGCTCGGTCAGCAAGCTGTCGACCTACCGCGACGGCTGGCGCATCCTGAAGACCATCTGCAAGCTGTTCGTGAGCGAGCGGCCGCTGCAGTTCTTCTCGACCATCGCGGGGGTGCTGGTGCTGCTGTCGATCGCGCTGGTGGTGCCGCTGTTCATGACCTACATGCACACCGGCCTGGTGCCCCGGCTCCCCACGGCGGTGCTGGCCACGGGCGCCATGCTGGGCGCGATGCTGTCCTTCGTGTGCGGCATCGTCATGCACACCGTCACGCTGGGGCGCCAGGAGGCCAAGCGCCTGCGCTACCTCGCCATTCCGGGCGTGCGCGAGCGGGCTTCGTCCGCCGCGCCATGAAGATCGGGCGCGAGTTCCTGTCGTTCGCCGTGGTCGGCGTGATCGGGCTCGTGGTCGACGTGGCGGTGCTGTACCTGCTGGCGCCGCTGCTGGGCTGGTACGTGGCGCGGGTGGTGTCGTTCCTGGCGGCGGCCACCACCACCTGGGCCTTCAACCGGCGCTACACCTTCGCGGCGAGTGCAGCGAGCGCGGCGGCCGGCCGCTCCGTCTGGCGTGAATACCTGGGCTACCTGGCCACCATGGCCGGCGGCGCGGTGCTCAACTACGGCGCCTATGTGCTGACCCTGCACTGGGTCGAGGGGCGCTGGGCGGCTGCCCTCGGCGTGGCCGTGGGCAGCGTGGCGGGCATGAGCGTCAACTTCCTGTCGGCGCGCTACCTGGTCTTTCGCTCGCACCGCGGCGGCTGAGCGCCGCAGTGCCCGGCCGGCGCTCAGTGCGCGCCGGACACCACCACCGGAATCTCGGTCGCGGGCGGCGTGTTGCGGCTGCGGCCCGAGCGCACGATGCCGTCGATCATCACCATGCCCACGCCCGGCAGGTCGCCCAGCTGCACGCTTTCGAGCAGGCCCTTGGCGGGCGAATGCTGCGCACGGTCCATGAAGACGAAGTCGGCGTCTCGGCCCACTTCGATCAGGCCGCAGTTGAGTTTGCGGATGCGCGCCGTGTTGCCCGTGGCAAAGCAGAACACCTGTTCTGCCGGAATGTTGGCGAAGGCCGAGATGAAGGCCACCATGCGCAGGATGCCCAGCGGCTGCACGCCGGAGCCTGCGGGGCCGTCCGTGCCCAGGATGACCCGGTGGGGGCACTTCAGTTCGATCGCGGCCCTGGCCGCCGCGATGGCCACCTTCTCGTTGCCGTTGTGCACGATCTCGATCGCGCGCGTGCTCTTCTCGCACAGTTCGCACACATGCGCCTCGGGCAGCGAGGTGTGGCCGCCGTTGATGTGGCCGATGACGTCGGCATCGGCCTCCAGCACCGTGTCCTTGTCGATGTAGCCCGAGCCCGGCACCGACGGCCCGCCCGTGTGGATCGTGCTTTGAATGCCGTACTTGCGCGCCCAGGCGACCATTTCCTTGGCCTCGTAGCCCGCCTTGACCGTGCCCAGGCCCACTTCGCCCAGCAGGCCCACGCCGGCTTCGGCGAGTTCCTTGAAGTCGTTCTCGACCATGCCCTTTTCGATCACGGGCGCGCCGGCCAGCACCTTCACGCCGTTGGGGCGGAAGTTGTCGAACGAGCGCTGCGCGGTGATGGCCAGCGCCTTCAGGCCGACGATGTCCTTCGGGCGGCCGGGCAGGTGCACCTCGCCGGCCGAGATCATGGTGGTCACGCCGCCGTGCATGGTGGAGTCGATCCAGCCGAGCTGGCCCTGGCGCGGCGTCCAGTCGCCGAACACCGGGTGCACGTGGCTGTCGATCAGCCCGGGCGCCACGCAGGTCTTGCGCGCGTCGATCACGGTCTGCGCGCCTTCGAGGTCGCAGTCCTTTTCCTTGCCGACCGCGACGATCAGCCCGTCGTTCACCACGATGGTGTCCGCGTCCAGGATGGGCTTGTCGATGTCGCCCGAGAGCAGCAGCCCTATGTTCTTGATGACGACCTTGCCCGACTTGCCGCCGGCTGCGATTTCTGCCATTTCGATGTGTCCTCGTGGGGTGGTGTGTTGTCTTGTGGCTCGTCCGCGCGCACCGTGCGCAGCAGCGTCTCGATCACGAAGTCTTCCCAGTGCGTGATCGCCTCCGGCGACTCCAGCGGCTCACCCAGGAAGGCGGTGAGCGTGTGCCGGTTGGAGGTGTAGAAATAACCCGTGGACGCGATCAGCAGGTAGATGTCGCGCGCCACCAGATCCTTGCGGAACAGCCCCTGCGCGGCGCCGCTGGCAAGGATCTCCTCGATGATGGCCACCGCGCGCGACGAGTATTCGCGGGCGCGCAATGACTTCGAGATGTGCCGGCCCTTGTGCAGGTTCTCGGTGTTCAGCAGCGTGACGAACTCGGGGTTCTTGCGGTAGTAGCCCAGCACGAAGCGAATGACTTCGGTGAGTGCCTCCACCGGCCGCGACACGTCCAGCGCAATGGCGGCCTCGGCGTCGTCCATGCGCTTGTAGATGCCTTCGAGCACCGCAATGAAGAGGCCTTCCTTGCTGCCGAAGTAGTAATAGATCATGCGGTCGTACGACTTGGCGGCCTTGGAGATCTTCTCCACGCTGCCGCCGTCGTAGCCGTACCTGGCGAACACCTTGGTCGCCGATTTGAGGATGCTGTCGCGCGTGGCCTGGGCGGCCGCCTCGCGCACGCCGGTGCGGCGCTGAGGCTTGGGCTTGGCGGCGGTGCGGCTGTCGGCCATCGTGCGCGCGACGTCCTGCCTACTTCTCGGCGAAGGCGCGCTCGACGACGAAGTCGCCCGGCGTCGAGGTGTTGCCTTCCTTGAAGCCGCGCTTTTCCAGGATGTGCTTCAGGTCGACCAGCAGGCCGGGGCTGCCGCACAGCATGACGCGATCTTCCTCGACGTTCAGCGGCGGCAGGCCGAGGTCGTCGGTGAGCTTGTTGCTCTCGATCAGGTCGGTGATGCGGCCCTGGTTGCGGAATTCCTCGCGCGTGACCGTGGGGTAGTACAGCAGCTGCTTCTCGATCATCTCGCCCAGGATCTCGTGCTTGGGCAGGTGGTCGGTCACGAGGTCGTGGTAGGCCAGCTCGTCGACCTGGCGCACGCCGTGCACCAGGATGACCTGCTCGAACTTCTCGTAGGTCTCCGGGTCGCGGATGATGCTCATGAACGGTGCGAGGCCGGTGCCCGTGCCGAACAGGTACAGGCGCTTGGCCGGCAGCGTGTAGTCGATCAGCAGCGTGCCGGTGGGCTTGCGGCCCACGATCACGGTGTCGCCCACCTGGATGTGCTGCAGCTTCGAGGTCAGCGGGCCTTCTTCCACCTTGATGCTCAGGAACTCGAGATGCTCCTCGTAGTTCGGGCTCACGATGCTGTACGCGCGCAGCAGGGGCTTGTTGTTGACCTTCAGGCCGATCATCGTGAAATGACCGTTCGAGAAGCGCAGCGCGGGGTCGCGCGTGGTGGTGAAGGTGAACAGGCGGTCGGTCCAGTGGTGGACGCTCAGGACGCGTTCTTCGCTGAATGCACTCATACGGAACTCAAGAGTAGGTTGGAAACAAGGGGGGCTGGCTGAGCCGACATGCACGCCCTTGGGGCATGAAACGTCGGCCGGCTGCGAACCCTCCATTGTCGTTGGTCGGAAAAACCCCGATGAACATCGCGAGAAAACACCATTGCAAGCATCGGGCCCGTTTGCTACATTGATCTCGAATGTAGTGAACGCAACATGAAAGTGTAGGGAATGCTACACAAACGGAAGTCGGTGCACAAGCGCTCGCACGGCACGTTTGTTGCAAAGAAAAAAGACAAAGACCCCCGCACCGGATTCGCTCCTCACACATGCCTGACACGCCCCACGAGATCGCCCCGATGACTGAACACACCAAGACAGATGGCCTCCCCGGCATCGACATGCCCGTGCTGGCCGACGCCAGCACCTTCGGCAAGGCGCCGCCGCGCAACGACCGCATGAGCACGGCCAAGGTCGAGTGCAACGCCTGCCCGGTGCTGTGCCAGATCTCCGACGGGCGCACCGGCGCATGCGACCGCTACGCCAACCGCGAAGGCGTGCTGGTGCGCGTCGACCCGGTGGTGCTGCTGCGCCGCACGATCGAGAGCGAGGCGCCGGCGCTGGTGGCCTTCGACCGTCCCGGCGCCGAGCCCGCCACGGCCGAGGCCATCGCCAATGCGCCCGACTGGAACGGCGACCTGCTGCACGCCGACGAGGTGTTCGTCACCGGCGTGGGCTCCTCCACCACCTACCCCGACTACAAGCCCGCCCCCTTCATCGTGGCCTCCAAGGCCAAGGGCGTGGACATGGTCACGGTGGTCACCGAAGGCATCTTCAGCTACTGCAGCTTCAAGGTGAAGATCGACACCGACCGCTTCCTCGGCTCCGAGCAGGCCAACGTGCGCTACCGCGGCGAGGTGGTGGGCCACGTCACCACGGCCGAGTACGGCTCGCAGATGCTCTCGCTGGGCGGCGTGCACCACCTCACCGGCGGCAGCAAGAAGGAAGGCCGCATGACGGCCGAGCTGATGCAGCTGCTGGGCAACAAGAAGGCGGTGGAGTGCACCATCGACGGCGGCTCCACCCTCGTGATCCAGGCCGGCAAGGCGCCCATCGTCAACGGCGTGGAAGAGCAGCGCATGCGCGTGGGCTGCGGCTCCGCGGCGGTCGGCATCTTCGCGCGCCAGTTCGCGGGCGTGGCCGACGAGGTGGTGGTGGTCGACGACCACATCACCGGCGTGCTCACCGAGCACCAGGCCGGCCGCTGCCTCGACATGCCGCCCTCGGGCATCCACATGCTGGGTCGCAAGTCGACGCCCGGGCGCTACTTCCAGGTGGCCAACCCCGGCAACGGCTGGGGCGGCACCGACATCGCCGATCCGCTGTCCATCATCGAAGGCTGGGAAGAGGGCGTGGCCCGCCCCGGCCTGCGCCTGCTCATGACCTCGACCACCGGCGAGCACGCACAGTGGTACGTGCTCGACGACGCACTGCAGCCCGTGGAGCAGCCGATGCCCGCCGAGGTGCGGCGCATCGTGGAGCGCATCGGCGAGAACTGCGAACCATCGCTGTGCACCGTGCTGTTCCTCGGTGGTGCGGGCGGCAGCCTGCGCGCCGGCGTCACCGAGAACCCGGTGCTGCTCACGCGTGCCATCAAGCGCGCGCTGGTCAACGTCACCTGCGGCGGCGCGCCGGCCTATGTGTGGCCCGGCGGCGGCATCACCGTGATGGCCGACGTCATGCGCATGCCCGACAACAGCTTCGGCACCGTGCCCACGCCGGCCATCGTCGCGCCCATCGAGTTCAGCATGCGGCGCGACGACTACGCCGCGCTCGGCGGCCACATGGAACACATCTTCCCGCTCGAGCAGGCGCTCGCGCGCGGCGCGTGGCAGGAAGACGGCGCACCGCTCGCGCGCCAATGGCTGGCGATGGACGACGCCAACCCGTGGCCGCTCGGCCACACCCCCATGCTGGGCTGACCATGACCGCCCAACGCAGCGCGCTCGACAGCAGCCGCTGGCACTTCAACCACGGCCCGATCGACATCGTGGCCGAGGCGCATGGCGACCCGTACGCCGTCGCGGCCGCGCACGACGCGGCGTGGGCGCGCTTCGTCCACGTGCTCGACGAGCTCGTGCTCGAACTGCCGCTGCTGCGCCTGCCGGTGACGGACCGGATGCGCCCGCGCAGCGTGGTGGCGCGCCGCATGTGGGACGCGTGCGCCGCGTTCTCGCCGACCTTCATCACGCCAATGGCGGCCGTTGCCGGCTCGGTGGCGCAGGAGCTCATCGCGTTCTACGAGCGCCCCGGCATCGAGCGCGCGTGGATCAACAACGGCGGCGACATCGCGCTGCATCTCGCGCCCGGCCAGTCGGCGCGCGTGGGCGTGTTCGCCGACATCGCGCGCTTCGACTGGCGCGAGAGCATCGAAGGCAAGAGCGGCCTCCTCACCACCGACGGCCAGTTCGAGTTGCGCGCCGACCAGCCCGTGCGCGGCGTGGCCACCAGCGGCTGGCGCGGTCGCAGTTTCTCGCTGGGCATCGCCGACAGCGTGACGGTGCTGGCCCCCACCGCGGCGCAGGCCGATGCGGCCGCCACCGTGATCGCCAACGCGGTCGACGTGGACGACGACGCCATCGCGCGGCGCCCCGCGAGCGAGTGCAAGGACAACAGCGACCTGGGCGACACCCTCGTCACCGTCGACGTGCCCGCGCTCGCGTCCGCGCAGGTGCGCAGCGCACTCGATACGGGCGCGGTGTGCGCCAAGGTCCTGCAAAAAGGCGGGCTCGTGTGGGCCGCTCTACTCGTTTGTCAGGGGCAGTGGCGACTTGTCGAGCCCTTATGCTCGAAGGCGCTCAAGACGGAGCTGCCGAAATCAGTTGGTTCAGTATTTGCTTAACGAAAAGCAAGGTTCTTCTTCATGATCGAAATCCGACGCGTCTTCACCCAGGTCGAGCACATCCACCACGAGTTCGGGCCCCGTGCCGACACGCCGTTGGTGCGCGGTGCCATCGGCGCCGTGCTGACCAATCCGTTCGCGGGCCGCTACGAGCCCGACATCCTGCCGATGATGGCGCTGCTCGACCCCGTGGGCGTCGACATGGCGCACCGGCTGCACGCCGCCATGGACGTGCCGCTCGAGCAGATCGCGACCTACGGCAAGGGCGCCATCGTCGGTGCCGACGGCGAGCTCGAGCACGGCGCGCTGTGGCATGTGCCCGGCGGCTACGCCATGCGCGAGCTGCTCGGCTGGAAGGGCGACCGCGCGGCCTACACGGCGGGCACGGTCGAAGAAAAGAAGACCGGCCAGCCCGGCAATGCGCTGTCGATCGTGCCGTCCACCAAGAAGGTCGGCCCGCCCGGCGCCGCGCTCGACGTGCCGCTGACCAACATCAACGCCAGCTACGTGCGCGGGCAGTTCGACGCCATCGAGGTGCGCGTGCCCGGTGCGCCGGCGGCCGACGAGATCGTGTTCATCCTCGCGATGAGCACCGGCTACCGCATCCATGCGCGCGTCGGCGGCCTGCTGGCCAAGGACATCGCCAAGTGGGA
This sequence comes from Variovorax sp. OK212, assembly GCF_900112425.1. GTDB lineage: Bacteria > Pseudomonadota > Gammaproteobacteria > Burkholderiales > Burkholderiaceae_C > Variovorax. The sequence continues at coordinate 43,987 of NZ_FOLP01000004.1, forward strand.
CGGCCTGCGCTGAGCCGCCGAGCAAACAGGCACGCACCGCACTGCACAGAGACAAGACAAGGAACACACAGAACATGACCGCCAACATCCGCAAGCTCGTCATCCAGGTCGATGAAACCCGCAAGGAAATGGGCCGGGACGTCACGCCGCCCACGCGCCGCGCCGTCGCCATCGCCGTCATCGAGAACCCCTATGCCGGGCGCTACAGCGAGAACCTCGACGAGCTCATCGCCATCGGCGAGGAGCTCGGCGCGCTGCTGGGCCAGAAGGCCGTGAAGGCGCTGGGCATCGAGCCCGGCCAGGCGCAGAGCTACGGCAAGGCCGCCATCGTCGGCGAGCGCGGCGAGCTCGAGCACGCCGCGGCCATCCTGCATCCCAAGCTGGGCGCGCCGCTGCGCGTGGCGGTCGAGAAGGGCGCGGCGCTCGTGCCTTCGGCCAAGAAGCAAGGCACGCTGGGCACCGCCATCGACGTGCCGCTGGGCCACAAGGACGCGGCCTTCGTGCGCAGCCACTTCGACGCCATCGAGGCCCGCGTGTCCGACGCGCCGCGCGCCAACGAAATCGTGGTGGCGGTTGCCGTCACCGACAGCGGCCGTCCGCTGCCGCGCATCGGCGGCCTGCAGGCGCATGAAATCAAGGGCGAAGACGGTCTTCGCTGAAGCCGCCTTCGCACTCGCTCACTCACGGTGTTTTCTTTTCTCTTTCGATCCCAAGGAGTTGTTCCCATGAACCCATTGCGTCACGTCTTCAGCGCCGCGGCCCTCGCCGCGCTGACCACTGCTCTCGTTCCCGCGCACGCGCAGGGTGTGATCAAGATCGGCGAGGTCAACAGCTACAAGTCGCAGCCCGCCTTCCTCGAGCCCTACAAGAAGGGCATGGAGCTGGCGGTCGAAGAGATCAACGCCAAGGGCGGCGTCAACGGCCGCAAGGTCGAGCTCATCACGCGCGACGACAACGCCAACCCCGGCGACGCCGTGCGCGTGGCCGAAGAGCTGGTGGCGCGCGAGAAGATCGACGTGCTCACCGGCACCTTCCTGTCGAACACCGGCCTGGCCGTGGCCGACTTCGCCAAGCAGAAGAAGATCTTCTTCCTGGCCGGCGAGCCGCTGACCGACAAGATGACCTGGCAGGGCGGCAACGAGTACACCTACCGCCTGCGCCCCGGCACCTACATGCAGGCCGCCATGCTCGTGCCCGAGGCCGCCAAGCTCAAGAAGAAGCGCTGGGCCGTCGTGTACCCCAACTACGAATACGGCCAGTCGGCCGTGGCCGCCTTCAAGACGCTGCTGAAGGCCGCGCAGCCCGACGTCGAGTTCGTCGCCGAACAGGCGCCGCCGCTGGGCAAGGTCGATGCCGGCGCCGTGGCGCAGGCCCTGGCCGACGCCAAGCCCGACGCGATCTTCAACGTGCTGTTCGGTGCCGACCTGTCGAAGTTCGTGCGCGAAGGCAACACGCGCGGCCTGTTCAAGGACCGCTCGGTCGTCAGCGTGCTGACCGGCGAGCCCGAGTACCTCGACCCGCTGAAGGACGAAACGCCCAACGGCTGGATCGTCACCGGCTACCCCTGGTACGGCATCCAGACGCCCGAGCACAAGGCCTTCTTCCTCGCGTACCACGCCAAGTACAACGACTACCCGCGCCTGGGCTCGGTGGTGGGCTACAGCATGATCAAGTCGGTCGCGGCCGGCATCGCCAAGGCCAAGGGCACCGAAACGCCGAAGCTGGTCGAAGCCTTCAAGGGCCTGCAGGTCGACACGCCGTTCGGCAAGATCAGCTACCGCGCCGAAGACCACCAGTCCACCATGGGCGCCTTCGTCGGCAAGACGAAGAACGAGAACGGCAAGGGCGTGATGGTCGACTACACCTACTTCGACGGCGCCAAGTTCCAGCCTTCGGCTGCAGACGTCAAGAAGTCCCGCGCCGCAGACTGATCGGCTCGCCCCCAGGCTGCGCGCATGTCGTGTCGCCAGCTCTCTCCCTCCCCTTGCGGGGGAGGGTCGGGGTGGGGGCACGACGGCGCCAGCCGCCGAGCCACACATCGAATGCGGGCGCTTCCCCCATGAATGAAAACCGCCACCAAAAGGCCTTCGGATGAGTCTTTCGTCATTGCTGCTTCAGTTCCTCACCGGGCTGTCGTCGGCTTCGTCGCTGTTCCTCGTGGGGGCCGGCCTGTCGCTGATCTTCGGCGTCACGCGCATCGTCAACTTTGCGCATGGCTCCTTCTTCATGGTCGGCATCTACCTGGCCTACACGCTGGTCGAGAAGCTCGGCGGTGGCATGGCCTTCTGGCCCGCCGTGGTGCTGTCCGCGATCGCGGTCGGCATCCTCGGCGCGCTGATCGAGATGGTGCTGCTGCGCCGCATCTACAAGTCGCCGGAGCTGTTCCAGCTGCTGGCCACCTTCGCCCTCGTCCTGGTCATCAAGGACGCGGTGCTCTATTTCTGGGGCCCTGACGAACTGCTCGGCCCGCGTGCGCCGGGCCTGTCGGGCTCGGTCGAGATCCTGGGCCGCCAGTTCCCGACCTACGACCTGTTCCTGATCGTGGTCGGCCCGGTCGTGCTCGGCTTGATGTGGCTGCTGCTCACGCGCACCCGCTGGGGCACGCTGGTGCGCGCCGCCACGCAAGACCGCGAGATGGTCAGCGCGCTGGGCGTGAACCAGGCCTGGCTCTTCACCGCGGTGTTCGGGCTGGGCGCCATGCTCGCGGGCCTGGGCGGCGCGCTGCAGCTGCCGCGCGAACCGGCCACGCTGGCGATGGACCTCAACACCATCGGCGCGGCCTTCGTGGTCGTGGTGGTGGGCGGCATGGGCTCCATTCCGGGCGCCTATGCGGCGGCCCTGCTCATCTCCGAGATCAAGGCCGTGTGCATCTGGCTCGGCGTGGTGGACATCTTCGGCTACAGCGTGTCCTTCTCCAAGCTCACGCTGGTGGTCGACTTCATCGTCATGGCCGTGGTGCTGGTGTGGCGTCCGTGGGGCCTGTTCGGCCGGCCGCAGGCGCCGAGCCGCTACGTGGGCATGGCCGAGGAGCCGCTGCGCCGCGCGAGCAAGGGCTACCTGTGGCTGGTGGCCGCGCTGGGCGTGGTGCTCATGGCCATGCCGCTGCTCACGGCCGATTCGCCCTACACCACGGTGCTGATGATCGACCTGCTGATTGCCGCGCTGTTCGCCGCGAGCCTGCACTTCATCATGGGCCCGGCCGGCATGCACTCGTTCGGCCACGCGGCCTACTTCGGCCTGGGGGCTTACGGCGCCGCGCTGCTGGTGCGTGCGAGCGGGCTGCCGATGGAGGTGGCGCTCATCGTGGCCCCGGTGGTCGCGGCCATCGGCGCCTTCGTCTACGGCTGGTTCGCGGTGCGGCTGTCGGGCGTGTACCTGGCGATGCTCACGCTGGCCTTCGCGCAGATCACCTGGGCCATCGTCTACCAGTGGGACTCCTTCACCGGTGGCAGCAACGGGCTCACGGGTGTGTGGCCCTCGGAGTGGCTGTCGGACAAGCGTGCGTACTACTGGCTCACGCTGGTGCTGGTGGCCGCCGGCATCCTGCTGCTGCGCCGCGTGCTGTTCTCGCCCTTCGGCTATGCGCTGCGCGCGGGCCGCGACTCGCTGCTGCGCGCCGACGCCATCGGCATCGACGTGAAACGCATGCAGTGGACTGCGTTTGTCATCGCAGGTGCGGCGGCGGGGCTGGCTGGGTCGCTCTATGCGTTCTCCAAGGGGAGCATTTCGCCGGAGAGCCTCAGTGTCGACAAGTCCGTGGATGGGTTGGTGATGGTGCTGCTGGGGGGTATCCAGACGCTGGCGGGGCCGGTCGTCGGAGCCGTCACCTTCAGCTGGCTGCACGACACCGTGGCGCGCAACACCGACTACTGGCGTGCCACGCTGGGCGCCATCATCCTGATCCTCGTGCTGCTGTTCCCGCAGGGCATCGCGGGCTTCGCGAAGCAGCTCACCGAACGCCTGCTGCGCCGGGGCAAGGCCGATGCGGCGCCCGCCGCTCCCCCTGTTTCCGAAGTGAAGGAGGCCAAGGCATGAGCACGTCCCACGCACCCCTGCTCAAGGTCGAGAACCTCGGCAAGTCCTTCGGCGGCGTCAAGGCGGTCGACGGCATCAGCTTCGAGCTGCATGCCGGCGAGCTGCTCGCCCTCATCGGCCCGAACGGCGCCGGCAAGTCCACCACCTTCAACATGGTCAACGGCCAGCTCAAGGCCGACCAGGGTTCCATCCTGTTCGACGGCCACGAGCTCGTCGGCCAGAAGCCGCGCGCGATCTGGCGCAAGGGCGTGGGCCGCACGTTCCAGATCGCCGAGACCTTCGCCTCGCTCACCGTCGCCGAGAACGTGCAGATGGCGATGCTCTCGCACGACGGCAAGCTGTTCTCCATGTGGCGCCGCGCCGCCGACCACAAGCGCGACGAGGCGCTGGTGCTGCTCGACCAGGTCGGCATGAAGGCGCAGGCCGACCGGCCCTGCAGCGAGCTCGCCTACGGCGACGTCAAGCGCGTGGAACTGGCCATCGCCATGGCCAACGCACCCAAGCTGCTGCTCATGGACGAGCCCACCGCGGGCATGGCGCCCAAGGAGCGCAATTCGCTCATGGCGCTCACCAAGGAGCTGGTGGTGCAGCGCGGCCTGGCGGTGCTCTTCACCGAGCACAGCATGGACGTGGTGTTCGCGTACGCCGACCGCATGATCGTGCTGGCGCGCGGGCGCCTCATCGCGCAGGGCAAGCCGCTGGAGATCCGTGACCACCCGAAGGTGCAGGAGGTGTACTTCGGCAGCGGCAAGACATTCGAAAAAATCGCCGAGAAGGCTGCAGCGGTCTCGGCCGCGTTGGGAGAAGCCGCATGAGCGGAGAACTGTTGCTCGAAGCGAAGGCCGTGTGCGCCTGGTATGGCGCCGCGCAGATCCTGTACGACGTCGATCTCGAAGTGCGGCGCGGCGAAGTGGTCGCGCTCATGGGGCGCAACGGCGCGGGCAAGTCGACCACGCTGAAGACGCTGATCGGCATGCTGTCCAAGCGCCGCGGCGCGGTGCGCTTCCTGGGCCACGACATCTCCAGGAGCGAGCCGCACGTGGCCGCGCGCCTGGGCCTGGGCTTCGTGCCCGAAGACCGGCGCGTGTTCACCGACCTCACCGTCACCGAGAACCTCGAGGTCGGCAAGCAGCCCGCGCGCCGCTGGGCCGACGGCACCGACGCGCCGCTGTGGACGCCCGAGCGCCTGTTCAAGCTGTTCCCCAACCTGGGCGAGATGCCCAACCGTCCGGGCGGCCGCATGAGCGGCGGCGAGCAGCAGATGCTCACCGTGGCGCGCACGCTCATGGGCAACCCGTACCTGGTGCTGCTCGACGAACCCTCCGAAGGCGTGGCGCCGGTGATCGTCGAGCAGATGGCCAACATGATCCTGGAGCTCAAGGCGCAGGGCGTGAGCATCCTGCTGTCCGAGCAGAACATGCACTTCGCCGAGCTGGTGTCCGACCGCGCCTATGTGCTCGAGAAGGGGCAGATCCGCTACCACGCCACCATGGCCGAGCTTGCGGCCAACGACGAAGTGCGCCGCGCCTACCTCAGCGTCTGAGCTTGTTGTTCTTCTTCAACCCACCGGAGTCCACGCCATGCATCGCAGAACCCTCGTGAAATCCGCCGCCGCCCTCGGGCTGGCCGGCGGCCTCGGTTTCAACGCCTTCGCGGCCGGCAAGATCAAGCCCGGCGCCAAGGCGGCGCTGATCGTGGTCGACGTGCAGAACTGCTTTCTCGACGGCGGCACGCTGGCGGTGAAGGGCGGCAACGAAGTCATTCCGGTGATCAACGCACTGGCGCCCGCGTTCGAGAACATCGTCGTCACGCAGGACTGGCACACGGCCGGCCATGCGTCGTTCGCGAGCACCTACAGCGGCAAGAAGCCCTTCGAGACCACCAAGCTCAGCTACGGCACGCAGGTGCTGTGGCCCGACCACTGCGTGCAGGGCACCGACGACGCCGCGCTCGGCAAGGAGCTGAAGGTGCCGACCGCGCAGCTCGTGATCCGCAAGGGCTTCCACAAGGACATGGACAGCTACTCGGCCTTCGAGGAAGCCGACCACAAGACGGCCACGGGCCTGGCCGGCTACCTGAAGGCGCGCGGCATCAAGACGGTGTACGTCACCGGCCTGGCCACCGACTTCTGCGTGGCCTGGACCGCGATGGACGCGCGCAAGGCCGGCTTCGACGCCTACGTGATCGAGGACGCCACGCGCGGCATCGACCTCAACGGCTCGCTGGCCGCGGCGTGGAAGCAGATGGCGGCCAAGGGCGTCAAGCGCATCCAGTCCGCCGACATCCAGGCCGCTTGAACAGCCGCGACATCAGCGGCAACAGCAGCGGCAACAGCAGCAAGACCCACGAGAACCCAGAGAACAACGACGCATGAAGCTTTCGATCTCAAGGCGCGCCATGGTGGCGGGCGGCGCGGCCCTGGCCCTCGGCCCCGGCCTGCTGCGGCAGGCACGCGCGGACAACGGTGTGAGCGACACCACCATCCGCATCGGCCAGTCGGCCGTGTTCAGCGGTCCGGCCAAGGACTTCGGCGTCGACTACCGCGCGGGCATCAAGCTGTACTTCGACCGTGTCAACAAGTCGGGCGGCATCAACGGCCGCAAGATCGAACTCGTCACCTACGACGACGCCTACGATCCGGCCAAGACCGCCGTCAACACGGCCAAGCTGATCGACGAGGACAAGGTCTTCGCGCTCACCGGCTACGTGGCCACCGGCAACCTGGCCGCCGCGATGCCGCTGGCCGAGAAGGCGGGCGTGCCGATGTTCGCGCCGCTGGTGGGCACCAGCTCGTTCCGCACCAAGGTCAACCGCTACCTGTTCCACGTGCGCGCGGGCTACGACCTGGAGCTGCGCAAGATCATCAGCCACCTCTCGACCATCGGCATCCAGTCGATCGCGGTGGTCTACCAGGACAGCGCCTTCGGCAAGTCGAACCTCGCCACCTGCGAGGAGCTGGCGGCCGACCACAAGGTGAAGGTGGTCAAGACCTTCCCGCTGGCCATCACGGCGGAAGACGCGAAGACGGTCGTCACCGGCCTGGCGGAAGCCAAGCCGGGCGCGGTCGTGATGATCATGGCGGGCCGCATGGTCGAGGTGTTCATGCGCGACTACCGCGCGGGCGCCGGCGGCGCGCCGCTGTACACGCTGTCGGTCGGCATCACCGACGCGGCCGGCTCCGCCAAGCGGCTCGACGGCAAGCTCGCGGGCCTGGTCACGGCCAGCATCGTGCCGCCGCCGCAGGCGCAGCGCGTGCCCATCGTGGCCGACTACCAGCGCGACCGCGCGGAGTTCGGCGAGAAGATCGACAGCTACACCGCGCTGGAGGGCTACATCGTCGCGCGCGTGATGGTCGAAGGCCTGCGCCGCGGCGGCAAGACGCTCACGCGCGACAGCTTCATTGCCGGTCTGGAAAGCATCGGCAGCACGCGCATGGGCGACTTCCCCATCGAGTACAGCGCGAAGAACCACAACGGCTCGACCTTCGTGGACCTGGAGATGTACACCCGTGACGGCCAGTTGCGGCGCTGAGCCGCTGCACCTGCAGGTCAACGGCCAGGCGCGATCGTTGGAGGGCGTGCCGCGCGAGGCGACGCTGCTTCATGTGTTGCGCAACGACCTGGGGCTGAACGGCCCCAAGTACGGCTGCGGGCTGGGGCAGTGCGGCGCATGCACCGTGCATGTCGACGGCGTGGCGGCGCGCGCCTGCGTGATTCCTGCGCACGGCGTGGCGCACCGCGCGGTCACCACGCTCGAAGGGCTCGGCGCGCGCGGCAGCTGGCACCCGGTGCAGGCCGCGTTCGAAGACGCACAGGCCGCGCAGTGCGGCTACTGCCTCAACGGCATGGTGATGCAGGCGGCGGCGCTGCTGGCACGCGACCCGCAGGCCAGCGAGGCGCGCATTCGCGCGGAGCTGTCGGGCAACCTGTGCCGCTGCGGCACGCACATTGAAATTCTCGACGCGGTGCAGCGCGCCGCGGTGCGCATGCGCGCGGGAGCGATGCCATGAATGCCCCGCGTTGTCCCCTCTCCCGCTCGCGGGAGAGGGTCAGGGTGAGGGCAGGTGCCTGTGCAAAAGCACGGCCTTCGCTACCGCCGCTGGCCCTCACCCCAACCCTCTCCCGAAGGGAGAGGGAGCAAGAGCGGCAAGGAACGCAAAGGCCATGACCCGCCGCGCCGACCTTCCCCAGACCCGCGCCGAGTTCCTCTCGGCCGACGGCGTGCTGCTCGTGGTGCGCGAGGCGCCGCCCGCGCCGCCGCCCGTCAAGGGCCAGCCCGCGCTGGTCGCCGGCAACCCGATCGAAGGCGACGAGGTCCTGCTGGCCGTATGGGACGACGGCAGTGCCTCCGCGCTCAACGGCCACGTCGACCTGGGCACCGGCATCCAGACCGCGCTCGGCCAGATCGTGGCCGAGGAACTCGACCTCGGCATGCCCTGCGTGCGCGTGATGCTCGGCGACACCGCGCGCGTGCCCAACCAGGGCGCGACCATCGCGAGCGCCTCCATCCAGATCCATTCGCAGCCCTTGCGCCTGGCCGCCGCCCAGGCGCGCGGCTGGCTGCTGGCACGCGCTGCGGAAAAGCTCGGCGTGCCATGCGAGGCACTGCAGGTGCGCAACGGCGTGGTGCGCGTCACCGAAACACCCGAGCGTCACGTCGGCTACGCCGAGCTCGTGGCCGGCCAGCGCACCGTGCTGCGCCTCGACACCAAGGCGCAGCCCAAGGACCCGGCCGACTATCGCGTGGTCGGCACGCGGCAGGCGCGCGTGGACATCCCGGCCAAGCTCGCGGGCGAACTCGTCTTCGTGCACGACATGCGCGTGCCCGGCATGCTGCACGGGCGCGTGGTGCGCCCGCCGTACGCGGGCGCGGACCACGGCGAGTTCATCGGCAACACGCTGGAGGCGGTCGACGAATCGTCCATTGCGCACATCCCCGGCATCCGCGCCGTGGTCGTCGTGCGCGACTTCGTCGGCATCGTCGCCGAGCGCGAGGAGCACGCCGAACAGGCGCTGCGCGAACTGCGCGTCACGTGGAAGCCGTGGCCCGGCATGCCCGACCTGAGCGACGTGGCACAGGCCCTGCGCGACAACCCCTCGACGCAGCGCCTGCTGGTCGACGAAGGCGACGTGGACGGCGCCATTGCCGCCGCCGCGCAACCGATGCAGCGCACCTACGTGTGGCCGTACCAGATGCATGCGTCCATCGGCCCGTCGTGCGCGCTGGCCGACTGGCAGCCCGACGACGGCAGCGGCATGCAGCTGCGTTGCTGGGCCGGCTCGCAGAACCCGCACGTGCTGCGTGTCGACCTGGCCAGGCTCATGGGCGTGGAAGACGTGCAGGTCGACGTGGTCCGCATGGAGGCCGCGGGCTGCTACGGCCGCAACGGCGCCGACGACGTGGCCGCCGATGCCGCGCTGCTCGCGCGCGCGGTCGGCGCGCCGGTGCGCGTGCAGCTCACGCGCGAGCAGGAACATGCGTGGGAGCCCAAGGGCGCCGCGCAGCTCATGGAGATCGACGGCGGCCTGATGGCCGACGGCCGCGTGGCCGCCTACGACTTCGAAACCTCCTATCCGTCGAACGGCGCGCCCACGCTGGCGCTGCTGCTCACGCGCACCATCGAGCCGGTGGCGCAGGCCTACGAGATGGGCGACCGCACCGCGCGGCCGCCCTACAGCTACGACAACCTGCGCGTGAAGGTGAACGACATGGCGCCGATCGTGCGCGCCTCGTGGCTGCGCGGCGTGTCGGCGCTGCCGAGTTCGTTCGCGCACGAGTCGTACATCGACGAGCTCGCCACCGCCGCGGGTGTGGACCCGGTGCAGTTCCGCCTGCGGCACCTGGAAGACCCGCGCGCCATCGAGCTGGTGCAGGCCACCGCGCAGAAGGCCGGCTGGCGCATGCGCACCGGGCCGCAGGAGAACGCCGACGGCGGGCTCGGCGAAGGCGGCGACATCCTCTTCGGCCAGGGCTTTGCGTACGCGCGCTACATCCACAGCAAGTGGCCGGGCTTCGGCGCGGCGTGGGCGGCATGGGTGGCCGACGTCGAGGTGAACCGCAAGACCGGCGAGGTGCATGTGCGCCGCGTGGTGGTGGGGCACGACGCGGGCTTGATGATCAACCCGGCGGGCGTGGAGCACCAGGTGCACGGCAACGTGATCCAGACCACCAGCCGTGCGCTGAAGGAGCGCGTGCAGTTCGCGCCGCAGCAGCAACAGCAGGGCGACGCACCCGCCGGCGGCGCGCTGCTGCCGGGCGTGCTGCCTTCGGGCGTGGTCGCGAGCCGCGACTGGGGCAGCTACCCGATCATCAACTTCCGCGAAGTGCCGGTGATCGAGGTGATGCACATGCCGCGGCCCGGCGAACCGTCGCTGGGCGCGGGCGAGTCGTCGTCGGTGCCGGGCACGGCGGCGATCGCGAATGCGATCTTCGATGCGACGGGCGTGCGCTTCAGGTCGCCGCCGTTCACGCCGGAGACGGTGCTGGCCGGGTTGAGTCCGTTGACTTCGGATTTGCCCCCTCTGCCTCCGGGAGAGGGTTGGGGTGAGGGCCGGCAGCCTGCGAGTGGTGACGCCGTCGTGCCCCCATTCCAGCCTTCCCCCGGAGGGGGAAGGAGCAATGCAGTCTGGCCCCGAAGGAAGGGCCTCTGGGCCACCGGCGCCGCGCTCGTGGTCGGTGGCATCGGCGTCATTGCCGGCCTGCTCGGCTGGCGTTCCGCCATCGCGCCGGTGTCGCTCACCGCGCCGGTGTACAGCCAATCGACCATCGAACGCGGCCGTGTGCTCGCCGCGGCCGGCGACTGCGCGGTGTGCCACACGGCAGCGGGCGGCGCACCCAACGCGGGCGGCCGTGCGATGGACACGCCCTTCGGCACGCTCTACACCACCAACCTCACGCCCGACGCGGAGACCGGCCTGGGCCGCTGGTCGTTCAGCGCCTTCCAGCGCGCGATGCGCGAAGGCGTCTCGCGCGACGGCCACTACCTGTACCCGGCCTTCCCCTACACCGCCTTCGCCAAGACCAGCGACGACGACCTGCAGGCGCTCTATGCGTACTTCATGTCGATGCCCGCGGTGCGCGCGCAAACGCCGAAGTCCGAGCTCAAGTTCCCGTTCAGCATGCGCCCGCTGATGGCCGGCTGGAACGCGCTCTTCCACGACCCCGCGCCGCTGCAGCCCGTGGCCGCGCAAAGCGCGGAGTGGAACCGTGGCGCCTACCTGGTCAACGGCCTGGGCCATTGCGGCGCCTGCCACACGCCGCGCAACGCGCTGGGCGCGGAGCAGGGCGGCGAGGCCTTTCTTTCGGGCGCGATGGTCGACGGCTGGGAGGCGCCCGCGCTCACGCAGCTGTCGAAGTCGGCGCTGCCGTGGGATGCCGACGAGCTCTACCGCTACCTGCGCCACGGCCACACGCAACGCCACGGCATCGCCGGCGGCCCGATGGCCGAGGTGGTGCGCGAGCTGCAGCAGGTGCCCGACGAAGACGTGCGCGCCATGGCCACGTACCTGGGGTCTTTCAACCCCGCCCCGGTGGCGCAGCCGCAGGCCGTGGCAGAGCAGGCGGTCGACAACGCGGCGCGCACGCAGGGCCAGTTGCTCGGCCCCGCGCAACGCATGTTCGACAGCGCCTGCGCCGCCTGCCACCACGACGGCAACGGCCCCACGCTGCTGGGCGTGAACACGCCGCTCGCGCTCAACAGCAACCTCACGAGCGCCAGGCCCGACAACCTGCTGCGCACCATCCTCGACGGCGTGCGCGAGCCCGCCACGCGCGACATCGGCTTCATGCCGGCGTTTCGCGAGGCGCTCGACGACCGGCAGATCGCCGATCTCGCGGGCTACATGCGCGCGCGCTTCGCACCGCAGGAGCCGGCGTGGAAGGACCTGCCGGCCGAGGTGGCGCGCGTGCGGGCAACGCCGGGGCACTGAGCGCAACGACAAGGGCCCTGGTCGGGCGTTGCCGTGGATGCGCCGCTACGATGCACCGTAGCGAAGTACACATCCACGGAGACACCCGCCATGCCATTGAATCTTTCGACATCTTCCAGCCTGCCCCGCGACGCCGAACGCGCCACCCTCGTCGGGCGCCTCTGGCAACCCGGCGTGGGGCCGGTGCTGGTGGCGGTGCACGAAGGCGGCCTGCACGACCTGTCGGCGCTCGCGCCCACCATGAGCGACCTGCTCGAACGCGACGAAGCGCCTGCCCAAGCCGTTCGCCGCGCACTGAAGAGCGCACCGCGCATCGCCTCGCTCGACGAGGCCATCGCCAACAGCGACGAGACGGCACGCGACACCGGCAAGCCCTGGCTGCTCGCGCCCTGCGACCTGCAGGCCATCAAGGCCAGCGGCGTGACCTTCGTCGCGAGCCTGCTGGAGCGGGTCATCGAGGAACAGGCACGCGGCGATGCCTCCAGGGCCGAGGCCACGCGCGCGGCCATCGGCGGCGTGCTGGGCGACAACCTCGCGGACATCGTGCCCGGCTCGCCCGAGGCCATGAAGGTGAAGGAGGTGCTGATCGCGCAGGGCGTGTGGTCGCAGTACCTCGAGGTGGGCATCGGCCCCGACGCCGAGATCTTCACCAAGGCCCCGGTGCTTGCGGCCGTGGGCACGGGTGCCGACGTGGGCATCCACGCGGGCTCGGTGTGGAACAACCCCGAGCCCGAAGTCGTGCTCGCCGTCAACAGCCGCGGCGAGACGCTGGGCGCCGCATTGGGCAACGACGTCAACCTGCGCGACTTCGAAGGCCGCAGCGCACTGCTGCTGGGCAAGGCGAAGGACAACAACGCCTCGTGCGCGATCGGCCCCTTCATTCGGCTGTTCGATGAGAACTTCGGTATTGCCGACGTGCGCCGCATCACCGTGGCACTCGAAGTCACGGGCCCCGAAGGCTTCACGCTGGAGGGCTCCAGTTCGCTGTCGAAGATCAGCCGCGACCCGCTCGACCTCGTCGCACAGACCATCGGCAAGCATCACGCCTACCCTGATGGTTTCATGTTGTTTCTCGGAACCATGTTCGCGCCGACACAAGACCGTCACGGGCCTGGGCAAGGATTCACCCATGTCGTGGGAGACCGCGTGCGCATCGCCGCACCCGAACTCGGCGCACTGATCAACCGCGTGGTGCACGCGGACCAGGCGCCGCGGTGGACTTTTGGTGTCGGCGCGTTGATGCGCAACCTGGGTGGACGTGGACTGCTGTAAACGTTCCGTAGACGTTCTGTTGATTGAATAAAAGGAGTTGTACTTCTTTGTGATTCAAAGCCTCTGCGTTGCACTCTGTTGCTGTTGACCGCGCTTCGCGTTCCCCTCAAGATAACTGTTGTTGACGAATGGTTAACTAGGGAGAAGAGGTTGTCGCAAAGCGAGATCGAACTATTGCAGTCGCCTGTAGACGGCCCGCTTGCGTGCGGTGAAGACCTCGAATACGACCCCGATTTCCTGGCGTTGCACCAAGCGACAACGGGCAAGCGCGAGCAGCAATTCGGCTCCACCATCATTCCCGCGGAGCCGCCCGACTGGGCCCGCGTGGAGCGCCTCGCCAAGCAGCTCTGCACCCGCACACGAGACCTTCGCGTGCTGGTGCCCCTCACATTGGCATGGACCGAGAACCGCGGCCTGCCGGGCTATGTCGACGGCCTGCGGCTGGTCGATGCGGTGCTGCAGAAATTCTGGGACGACGTGCATCCGCGCGTCGTCGACGACGGCTTCGAAGACCCGCTGCCGCGCATGAACGCGCTGGCCTCGTTGACCGAACCCGAAGGCCTCGGGCGCAGCGTGCGCGATGCGCGGCTGCTCGACGATGCAGGCACCTTGATGAGCCTGCGGCAGGTCGAGGCCCTGCTCGATTCGAGCAAGACCGACCACCAGATCGACTACCCCGGCGGCATCGGCCGCCTGAAGGACGCGGCGCGCCGCGCGCAGGACAAGTCCGCGGCGCCGGTGCTGGCGCTGCGCGGTGCGCTCGAGTACCTGCAGCGCATTCGCCAGACCTGCGAACGCGCGCTGGGACAGAACTGGGCGCCCGACTTCACGCGCCTGGAGAAGTCGCTGCGCAGCGTGGTCCAGCTGTTGCCCGAGCAGGCGCAGGCCGATGCGGGCGAAGCCATTCCATCCCACTCTGGAGCCGATCCGCAAGGCACGGACCAGGCCGCGCCGGTGGCGCAGGGCGCCGCCGCGGGCGCCTCAAATGGCGGTGTCGGCCTACGCACGGTACTTATTAAAGATATTGAAATATCCAATCGTGATGATGTGCAAGTCTTGTTGGAAAAAGCTTGCGACTACCTGGAGCGGGCGGAGCCCAGTCATCCGGCACCGATGTTGATAAGAAGGGCACAGCGGCTTCTGGACCTCAATTTCTTCCAGATCATCGAAGAGCTCGTGCCAGAGGGATTGCAAAAAATCGAGAGCCTTGCCGGGCGGCCTTTGAGCGGCGCGGCCAGCGGCGAATAAGCGGCGACGAACAGGCAACTGTCCGGCGCGGCAGGGAGAGGGGCGCGACCCCCACGCATTTCAGATTCAAGAGGAAGCTTTATGGCAGACAACCGTGTCAGAAACAGTGGTCAGAAGTTCATCGCGCGCAACCGCGCGCCGCGCGTGCAGATCGAGTACGACGTGGAGATCTACGGCAGCGAACGCAAGATCCAGCTGCCCTTCGTGATGGGCGTCATCGCCGACCTCGCGGGCAAGCAGGTGGACCCGATGCCCGATATCGCCGAGCGCGAGTTCATGGCGGTGGACATCGACAACTTCGACGAGCGCATGAAGTCCATCAAGCCGCGCGTGGCCTTCCAGGTGCCCAACACGCTCACGGGCGACGGCCAGATGAACGTCGACATCACCTTCGACAGCCTGGACGACTTCTCGCCCGCGCGCATCGCACGCCAGGTGGGCGCGCTGCAGCAGCTGCTCGAGGCCCGCACCGAGCTGGCGAACCTGCTGTCCTACATGGACGGCAAGAACGGCGCCGAGCAACTCATCGCGCAGGCGCTGCAGAACCCGGCGCTCCTGAAGTCGCTGGCGACGGCGCCGAACCCGGCCGTTGCCAAGGCCGTGGAAGCCGCGAACGAGAAGTCGGGTGCCTCCGGCACCGCTTCCGAGTGAGCGCGAGCAGCAGCAAGAGCAGCCAAGGAAAGCCATCATGAGCACCGCACCCCAGAAGACCGCCGCGCAGGCGCAGGCCACCGTCGAGGCGCTTGCGCCCAACGAGTTCTCCGACCTGCTGCAGCGCGAGTTCAAGCCCAAGACCGACCAGGCCCGCGAGGCGGTGGAAAACGCCGTCAAGACGCTGGCCGTGCAGGCGCTGGAAAGCACCGTCACCATCTCCAACGACGCCTACCGCACGGTGCAGGCCATCATCACGGAGATCGACCGCAAGCTCTCCGAGCAGATCAACCAGATCCTGCACCACGAAGACTTCCAGCAGCTCGAAGGCGCATGGCGCGGGCTGCACTACCTCGTGAACAACACCGAGACCGACGAGCAGCTGAAGATCCGCGTGATGTGCGCGTCCAAGCGCGAAGTGGCGCGCTCGCTCAAGCGCCACAAGGGCATCGGCTGGGACCAGAGCCCGCTGTTCAAGAAGATCTACGAAGCCGAGTACGGCCAGTTCGGCGGCGAGCCCTTCGGCGCGCTGATCGGCGACTTCCACTTCGACCACAGCCCGCCCGACGTCGAGATGCTCGCCGAGATGGCCAAGATCGCGGCCGCCGCGCACTGCCCGTTCATCGCGGGCGCGTCGCCCACGGTGATGCAGATGGACTCGTGGCAGGAACTGTCGAACCCGCGCGACCTCACCAAGATCTTCCAGAACACCGAGCACACCGCGTGGCGCTCGCTGCGCGACTCGGAAGACGCGCGCTACATCGGCCTGGCCATGCCGCGCTTCCTGGCGCGCCTGCCCTACGGCGCGCGCACCAACCCGGTGGACGAATTCGAGTTCGAGGAAGAGACCGACTCGGCCGCGCACAACCGCTACACCTGGGCCAACTCGGCCTACGCCATGGGCGTGAACATCAACCGCTCGTTCAAGCAGTACGGCTGGTGCACGTCGATCCGCGGCGTGGAGTCGGGCGGCGCGGTGGAGAACCTGCCCACCCACACCTTCCCCACCGACGACGGCGGCGTGGACATGAAGTGCCCGACCGAGATCGCCATCAGCGACCGGCGCGAGGCCGAGCTCGCCAAGAACGGCTTCATGCCGCTGGTGCACCGCAAGAACTCCGACTTCGCGGCCTTCATCGGCGCGCAGTCGCTGCAGCTGCCGGCCGAGTACTACGACGCCGACGCCACGGCCAACGCCAACCTGGCGGCACGCCTGCCGTACCTGTTCGCGTGCTGCCGTTTCGCGCACTACCTGAAGTGCATCGTGCGCGACAAGATCGGTTCGTTCCGCGAGCGCGAGGACATGGAGCGCTGGCTCAACGACTGGATCATGAATTACGTCGACGGCAGCCCCGGCACGTCGTCGCAGGACACGAAGGCGATGAAGCCGCTGGCGGCGGCCGAGGTCCAGGTGGAAGCCATCGAGGACAACCCGGGCTACTACGCCGCCAAGTTTTTTCTCCGGCCGCACTATCAGCTCGAAGGGCTGACGGTGTCGTTGCGGCTGGTTTCGAAGCTGCCATCCAACAAGAAGGACAGCAGCTAGTTCAACAGTGTCCCGAATCCGGGCACAAATAACTTTGGGGGTTAATCATGGCAGTAGACATGTTCATGCGCGTCGAGGGCGCAAACGGCGAATCCAAGGACTCGAACCACAAGGACTGGACGGATATCAAGTCGTTTGCCTGGGGAGCGACGCAGCCTGGAAACATGGTCAGCGGCGGTGGCGGCGGTGTGGGCAAGGCGAGCTTCAATGACCTGCAGGTGCTCGCGCGCATCGACAAGGCGGCACCGTCCGTCATGAAGAACTGCGCCAGCGGCAAGCACCTGGCGAAGATCGAAGTGTCGGTGTGCAAGGCAGGCGGCTCGCAGATCGAATACACGCGCGTCACGCTCGAGGAAGTGCTGGTCACCTCGGTGCAGTACACGGCCGAACAAGGCTCCGACGCCGTGTTCGTGCAGTACGCCTTCCAGGCCGCGAAGGTGAAGCAGCAGTACTGGGAACAGACCGACAAGGGCGGCAAGGGCGCCGAGACGGTCCTGGGCTGGAACATCAAGGAAAACAAGGAAGCCTGATTTCCTTTTTCCGATGCGCGGCCGGCCCCCGGGCCGGCCGCGATGTTTTCCCGACGGCCTTCGCGGCCGTCCTTCGCACACCGGCCTTTCGCGCCGTGTGCCAGTCAGTCAGCGAGGAAGCTTCATGGGAGATGGGTTTGCAGTGCTGGGAGAACGCTCCGTGGCCGAGCACACCGAATGGGTACAGCGGCAGATCCGCGCCAGTCCCCAGAACGCCAGCCTGCGTCTTGCCCTGTGCCACTTCCTTGCGCTTCGCGGCGAGTGGCAACGCGCCGAAGACCAGCTCAAGCTGGCCACCAAGCTCGACCCCACCTTCACGCCCGCGAGCGTGACCTGTTCGATGGCGCTCGCAGGTGAGCGCCATCGCGCCGATTTCTGGTCCGGCGGACGCGCGCCCGCCATCCTGGGCGGCAACGCCGACTGGGTCGAGCAGCTGATCGCCGCCGCGGCACTGCCCGCCGAACGCGCCGTGGAAGCCGCCGCGCTGCGCGAGACCGCGCGCCAAGCCGCACCCGCGCTGCAGGGCGCACTGACCAGCGTCGACCGTTCCGATGCGCGCGCCGTGCAGGCGCTGGACGGCGAGCCCGTGGAGCGCAGCGACTTCGGCTGGCTGTGCGACGGCGACGTGCGCATCGGCCCCGTGCTGGAGCTGCTCACGCCGTCGGGCTACGCCTGGCTGCCGCTGCCCGAGGTGCGCCGCATCAAGTTCTCGCGTCCGCAGCACCTGGTCGACCTGCTGTGGGCGCCCGCCGAGATCGAGCTGCACGACGGCCGCGCGCTCAACGGGCTGGTGCCCGTGCGCTACCCGGGCAGCCTCGAAGGCCTGGACGACGAGACCACGCTGGGCCGCCGCACCGACTGGCTGCCGCTGGCCGGCGAGGAGCAGTACGCGGGCCTGGGCCAGCGCACGCTGATCAGCGAGGCCGGCGACCATTCGCTGCTCGACCTGCGGCTGGTCGAATTCACGCGGGAGGCCGACCCCGCATGAGCGCGATGATGGACATGGACGGCGACCAGCAGGAAAGCGTTGCGCGCGACCGGCTGCAGCCGGTGCTGCTCGACCGCCTGACCGACACCACGCCGCAGACGCGCCAGGAGCGCGCGGGCGCGTTCCTCATGAGCGGCAAGCTGCTGCGCGACTCGGTGCTGCGCGACCTGCAGTGGCTGCTGAACACCGCCAACTTCGGCGCCGACCACGACATCAACGCCATGCCGCGCGCGCGCCGCTCGGTGCTGAACTACGGCGTGCGCGGCTGGGCCGGCGGACGCATGTCGGAGGTCGACTTCGCCGACGTCGAGGCCGCCATCCGCGCGGCCATCATCGACTTCGAGCCGCGCATCATGAAGGACAGCATCGACGTGCGCTGCGTGACCGACGCGGGCGACCTCGAGCACCACAACCTGCTCGCGCTGGAGATCCGCGGCACGCTGTGGTCGGTGCCGTACCCGATCGAGTTCATCCTGCGCTCCGAGCTGGACCTGGAAAGCGGGCACATGGTGCTGCGGCCGACGGGAGGGCTTTGATGCGGCGCGGCGTTCCAGTGACTCCCCGGTCTTCGATTCGAGGAACACCGTGGAACCGGCCTTGCCTGGCCACGGGTGTTGCCCCCGGTGAGGCGGCAGGAGCAGCGACACGAAGTGCGCGAAGCCTGGGGGAGAGTCACTGATGGACGCCAAGCTCCTCGACTACTACAACCGCGAGCTCACGTACATGCACGAGCTCGGTGCCGAGTTCGCGCAGCGCTACCCGAAGATCGCGGGGCGCCTGGGCATGCGCGGCATCGAGGTCAGCGACCCGTATGTGGAGCGCCTGCTCGAAGGCTTCAGCTTTCTCACCGCGCGCATCCAGCTGAAGATGGACGCGGAGTTTCCGCGCTTCTCGCAGCGGCTGCTCGAGGTGGTGTACCCCAACTTCCTGGCGCCGCTGCCCGCCATGGCCGTGGTGCAGATCGACGGCAACCTCAACGAAGGTTCGCTGAAGGCCGGCTACGAACTGCCGCGCCACACCATCCTGCGCGGTCGCATGATCAAGGGCGAGCAGACGGCCTGCGAGTTCCGCACCGGCCACGCCGTCACGCTGTGGCCCATCCGCATCGCCGAGGCCGGCATCGGCCCGGTGCCGGCGGACATCGCGCATGCCATGCCCGTGGTCGCGCGCCAGGCCAGGAGCGCCATCACCATCAAGCTCGAGGCGGTGGGCGGCGCGCGCTTTGCCGACATGCCGCTGGACCGGCTCGAGTTCTTCCTGTCGGGTGCCGAGCTGCATGCGCTGCGGGTGCTCGAGCTCGCGACGCACCACGGCGTGGGTGTCGTGTGCCGCAGCGGCCCTGGTGCAGGTGGTGCGGGCGGTGGTGCGCGCATCGTGCCGCTGGGCGACGATGCCATCAAGCATGAGGGCTTCGACCCCGACCAGGCGCTGCTGCCCTACGACGCGCGCTCGTTCCAGGGCTACCGCCTGCTGCACGAGTACTTCGCGTTCCCCGACCGCTACCTGTTCTTCAGCGTGAACAAGCTGCGAGCGGCGGCCTCGGCCATGGGCGGCACCACGATGGAGATCGTGATCCTGCTCGACCGTGCCGACGCCGACCTCGAACGGCTGGTGGACGCCAAGCACTTCTCGCTGTTCTGCACGCCCATCATCAACCTCGTGCCGCGCCGCAGCGACCGCATCCCGGTGGGGCCGGGCCAGCACGAGCACCATGCGGTGATCGACCGCACGCGGCCGCGCGACTTCGAGATCTTCACCGTCGAGCGCGTCACCGGCCACATGGCCAACGGCTCGGAGGAGCGCGAGTTTCGGCCCTTCCTCGGCTCGTTCGCGGCCGACGACGGCGACTTCGGCGCCTACTTCTCGCTGCGCCGCGAGCCTCGCCTGGTGTCCGACCGCGCGCGGGCCCAAGGCACGCGCACCAGCTACACGGGCAGCGAGGTCTACGTGTCGCTGGTGGACCAGCAAGACGCGCCGTTCCCGCACACGCTGCGCCACATCACGCTGGACGCGCTGTGCACCAACCGCGACCTGCCGCTGCTGCTGCCGACCGGGCTCGAGTCGGACTTCACGCTGCGCGTGTCGGCGCCGGTGCGCTCCATCCGCATCCTGCGCGGGCCTTCGCGGCCGTACCCCGCGCTGGCCGAAGGCGCGCTCACCTGGCGCCTCATCAGCCACCTGGGCCTGAACTACCTGAGCCTCACCGACGTCGATGCCGCGCAGGGCGCCTCGGCACTGCGCGAAATGCTCGACCTGTACGGCAACCTCGCCGACCCGTCGGTGCGCCGCCAGATCCAGGGCGTGCGCTCGATGGCGCTGGCGCCGGTGTTCCGCCGCCTGCCCGAGCCGGGCCCGATCGTGTTCGGCCGCGGCGTGGAGATCGCGCTGAAGATCGACGAGGTCGCCTTCTCGGGCGCGAGCCCTTACCTGTTCGGCGCCGTGCTGGAGCAGTTCTTCAGCAGGCACGTGTCGCTCAATGCGTTCACCGAGTTCGCGCTGTCGAGCCTGCAGCGCGGCGAGATCGCGCGCTGGACGCCGCGCGTGGGACGCCGCCCCGCCGTATGAGCGAAGCGGGCTTCACCGACGGCATGCAGGCCACGCCGGCCGAAGACGGCGAGCTGGCGGTGGACGCGGCCGAGCGCCGCGGCGCCGCGCCATATGCGCCACACGCACCATACGCGCAAGGCAGCACGCCGGCCGCGCCGCCGCGCGGCGTGCCGCAAGCCGACCCCGTGCTCTGGGCCCGGCTGGTCGAGCAGCCCTTCGAGCACGACCTGTTCATGCTGCTGCGCCGCCTCGACGCGCAGGGCGGCCACCCGCTGCTGGGCCGCGCGCCGCGTCCGGTCGACGAGCCGCTGCGGCTGGGGCAGGAGCCCTCGATGGCGTTCGCGCCGTCGAACGTGTCGGGCGTGGACGTCGATGGCGACGGCCCGCCGCGCATCTCGATCTACGGCTTCGGCCTGTTCGGCCCCAACGGCCCGCTGCCGCTGCACCTGACCGAGTACGCGCGCGAGCGCAAGCGCCACCACGCCGACGACACCCTCAGCGCGTTCGCCGACCTGTTCCATCACCGGCTCATTCTGCTGTTCTACCGGGCCTGGGCCGACGCCCAATCGGTCAACAGCCTGGACCGCCCCGACGGCCACCGCTTCGTCGACTACGTGGCCAGCCTCATGAACATGGGGCAGCCCGGCCTGAAGGAGCGCGACCGCATCGCCGACCATGCGCGCACCTTCATGGCCGGCCATCTCGTGCGCCAGACGCGCAACCCCGAGGGCCTGATCCAGATCCTCAAGCTCTACTTCGACGTGCCCGTGCGCGTCGAGGAATTCGTGAGCGACTGGGTGATGATCGACGAGCGCGAGGTCAGCCGGCTCGGCCTGTTCGGGCGCAACAACCGGCTCGGCGGCGGCGCCACCATCGGCCTGGCCGTGCGCGACGCGCAGAGCAAGTTCCGCCTCGAGCTCGGGCCGCTCTCGCAGGAGGAGTTCCGCGAGTTCCTGCCCGGCAGCAAGCGGCTGCAGCAGGTGGTCGACTGGGTGCGCCAGTACGTGGGCATCGAGTTCGCGTGGGAGCTGCGCCTGGTGCTCAAGAAGCAGGACGCGCGCCCCACCCAGCTTGGCGGCAGCCAGCGCCTGGGCTGGGGCAGCTGGCTCGGCACGCGCCTGGCGGACACCGACGCCGGCGACATGGTGTTCCAGCCCGAAGCATTGTTTTCCCGTTCCGCATCGGCGGCACCCGCTGCCGCATCCGCATCTTCTTCCATGGGTTTATGACCGACATCCGCCGCGTCTCTCTGTTCTCCAAGCTCAACCCGATGCTCTACAAGGCATTGGAAACCGCCACCGCGTTCGCCAAGCTGCGCGGCAACGCGTATGTCGAACTCGTGCACTGGCTGCACCAGATCCTGCAGCTGCAGGACAGCGACATGCTGCGCATCATCAAGCGCGCGGGCCTGAACCTCGACGCGGTCGAGCAGGACATGGTGCGCGCGCTCGACCGGCTGCCGCACGGCGCCACCTCGATCAGCGACATCTCCGAGCACGTCGACAACGCGGTCGAACGTGCATGGGTCTACGCCAGCCTGCGCTTCGAGGCCACCTCGATCCGCGGCGCCTACCTGCTGGCCGGCATCATCAAGACGCCGGGCCTGCGGCAGGTGCTCTCGGGCATCTCGCGCGAGTTCGACAAGATCGTGCCCGACGTGCTGGTGGCGCAGCTCGCGCCCTGGACCGAAGGCTCGCCCGAAGACGACTTCGATGCCACGCCCAGCGCCGGCGCCGCAGCAGGCGCACCCGCCATTTCGCACCAGGGCGACGGCCCCGCGGCCGGCGGCTCGGCGCTGGCCAAGTACGCGAGCGACCTCACCGCCAAGGCGCGCGCGGGCGAGCTCGACCCGGTGTACGGCCGCGACGACGAGATCCGCCAGATCATCGACATCCTCATGCGCCGCCGGCAGAACAACCCGCTGCTCACCGGCGAGGCCGGCGTGGGCAAGACGGCGGTGGTCGAAGGGCTGGCTTCGCGCCTGGCCTCGGGCGACGTGCCGCCCTCGCTGAAGGACGTGTCGCTGTGGGTGCTCGACCCCACGCTGCTGCAGGCCGGCGCGGGCGTGAAGGGCGAGTTCGAGCAGCGCCTGCGCCAGGTGATCGACGAGGTCGAGAAGAGCCCCAGGCCCATCGTGCTGTTCGTCGACGAGGTGCACACGCTGGTGGGCGCGGGCGGCACGGCCGGCACCGGCGATGCGGCCAACCTGCTCAAGCCGGCGCTCGCACGCGGACGGCTGCGCACCATCGGCGCCACCACCTGGTCGGAGTACAAGAAGTACATCGAGAAAGACCCGGCGCTCACGCGGCGCTTCCAGACCATCCAGGTGCACGAGCCCACCGAGCCCAAGGCCGTGATCATGCTGCGCGGCATCTCGGCCGAGCTGGAGAAGCACCACGGTGTGCTCATTCTCGACGCCGCGCTCGAGGCGGCCGTGAGCCTGTCGCACCGCTACATTCCCGCGCGCCAGCTGCCCGACAAGGCCGTGAGCCTGCTCGACACGGCGTGCGCGCGCGTGGCATTGAGCCAGCATGCGCTGCCCGCGGCCATCGAAGACCTGCAGCGGCGCATCGAGGTACTGAACATCGAGTCGGGCATCGCGGGGCGCGAGGCCGCC
This sequence comes from Variovorax sp. OK212, assembly GCF_900112425.1. Lineage (GTDB taxonomy): Bacteria > Pseudomonadota > Gammaproteobacteria > Burkholderiales > Burkholderiaceae_C > Variovorax. Next base: position 67,349 of record NZ_FOLP01000004.1, read on the forward strand.
ATCGGCGTGGGCGAGCACCAGCGCGTGGAAGACATCGCGGCCCTGGTCGCGCAGGCACGGGCCGAGCTCGCGCTGCTGGAGGCACGGCGCGTGGAAGAAAGCGCGCTGGTCGAGCGCATCGTGGCATTGCGCAAACTGCTGTCGCCGGCGGCGGTGCCGGTGCAGGCCGAAGCACCGGGCGATGGAAAGAGCGAGGCCGATGAAGCGCGCGAGGCCGATGAAGAGAGCAAGGCCGACGTGCCACCGGTCGAACCCGCGCGCCCGCCCGAAGACATCCGCGCCGAACTCGACGACGCGCAGGACAAGCTCGTGCAGCTGCAGGGCGAGTCGCCGCTGATCCTCGCGGCGGTGGACGCGCAGGCCATCGCCACCGTGGTGGCCGACTGGACCGGCATTCCCATCGGCCGCATGGTGCGCGACGACGCGCAGTCGGTGCTCAAGCTCGGCGAGATCCTGTCGGCGCGCGTGGTCGCGCAGCCCGATGCGCTGGAGACCATCTCGCGGCGCATCCGCACCGCACGCGCGCGGCTGGACAACCCCAACAAGCCGGTCGGCGTGTTCCTGCTGTGCGGCCCCTCGGGCGTGGGCAAGACCGAGACCGCGCTGGCGCTGTCGGAGGCGCTGTACGGCGGCGAGCAGAACCTCGTCACCATCAACATGAGCGAGTTCCAGGAGTCGCACACCGTCTCCACGCTGAAGGGTGCGCCGCCCGGCTACGTGGGCTACGGCGAAGGCGGCGTGCTCACCGAGGCCGTGCGCCGCCGGCCCTACAGCGTGGTGCTGCTCGACGAGATCGAGAAGGCCCACACCGACGTGCACGAGATCTTCTTCCAGGTGTTCGACAAGGGCTGGATGGAAGACGGCGAGGGCCGCCACATCGACTTTCGCAACACCGTGATCATCATGACCTCCAACGTCGGCACCGACCTGGTCATGCAGCTGTGCGAAGACCCGAGCCTGCGCCCCGACCCCGAACCGCTGGCCACCGCGTTGCGCGAGCCGCTGCTCAAAGTGTTCGCGCCCGCGCTGCTGGGCCGCCTGGTTGTAGTGCCTTATTACCCGTTGCACGCAGAGGCGTTGCATCGCATCATCCGACTCCAGCTCGATCGCATCGCGGCGCGCCTGCAGGCGAACCACGGCATTGCATTGGCTTACAACGACAGCGCCGTCGAACTGGTCGCGCGGCGCTGTACGGCCATAGAGTCGGGTGGACGGATGATCGATGCGATCCTCACGCACACCATCCTTCCGCGATTGAGCGAGGAAGTCATCGGCGCCACCGTGAGTGCGCGCAAGCTCGCCGCGGTGCAGCTGAGCGCCGCCGGAGACGACTTTCATTACGAATTTTCTGAGGCCGAACGCTGATGCGAGAGGCAAGCCAAGAAAGGGAGTAGCCCATGGACCGTGTCGTCAAAGCCCATACGCCGCTTGGAGAAGAGCAGCTGATGTTCCGTTCGATGAACGGCACGGAAGGCCTGTCGCAGCTGTTCGAGTTCGAGGTCGACCTGCTGAGCCCGAGCGCCACGATCGACATGCAGTCGGTGTTGGGCAAGCCGCTGTCGCTCGAGATCCAGACGGCCGGCGCGCCGCGCTTCCTGAGCGGGCAGGTGGTGCGCTTCTCGATGATCGGGCGCGAGGGCCGCACCTCGCGCCACACGGTCTACCGCGCCACCGTGCGCCCCTGGCTCTGGTACCTGACGCGCACGAGCGGCTACCGCATCTTCCAGAACAAGACCGTGGTCGAGATGCTCGAGGAGGTGTTCGCCGACTACAACTTCGCCTTCGAGAAGAAGCTCACCGCCTCGTACCGGCAGTGGGAGCATTGCGCGCAGTACAACGAGAGCGACTTCGCATTCGTCAGCCGGCTCATGGAGCTGGAAGGCATCTACTACTACTTCAAGCATGAGCAGAACCAGCACACGCTGGTGCTGGCGGACGACATCGGCGCGCACGATCCGATGCCCGGCTACGAAACCATCGACTGCTTCGCGTCCGACCGCGATGTGACGCAGGACATCGAGGTGATCGACGACTGGCGCGTGACCGGCGAGGTGCGCACCGGCCGCTACACGGTGGACGACTTCAACTTCAGCACGCCGGGCAGCGACCTGACGACCGTGCGCGCCCAGCCGCAACCGCACGATCACGCCGACTACGAGATGTACGAGTGGCTGGGCGAGTTCACGAATCCGGGCGAAGGCGAGCACTACGCGCGCGTGCGGCTCGAGGAGGTGCAGGCGCTGGGCGACCGCAGCGAAGGCCACGCCACCGTGCGCGGCATGGCGCCCGGCTACAAGTTCACGATGCGGAGTTCGCCGCGCCCGGACGACAACCGCGAGTACCTGATCGTGTCGGTGGTGTATGCGCTGCGCGAGGGCGGCTACGCCACGGGCGCCGAGCCGGGCGAGTACAGCTTCGCCTTCGCGGTGCAGCCCACGTCGCTGCCGTATCGCGCGCCCCGCGTCACGGACGTGCCGCGCACCAGCGGTCCGCAGACGGCCGTGGTGGTGGGCCCCGAGGGCGAGGAGATCTGGACCGACCAGTACGGCCGCGTGAAGGTGCAGTTCCGCTGGGACCGCAGCGGCCGGCGCAACGAGAACTGCTCGTGCTTCGTGCGCGTGTCGCAGGTGTTCGCGGGCGACGGCTTCGGCACGGTGTTCACGCCGCGCATCGGGCAGGAGGTGATCGTCGACTTCATCGGCGGCCACGCCGACCGCCCCATCATCACAGGGCGCGTGTACAACCCGCGCCACATGCCGCCCTTCTCGCTGCCGGGCGAGGACACCAAGAGCGGGCTGGTCACGCGCTCCACGCCGGGCGGTTCGGCGGCCACGGCGAACTCGCTGGTGTTCGAGGACAAGATGGGCGCCGAGTTCGTGGCGCTGCATGCCGAGCGCAACCTCGACGTGTCGGTCGAGGCCGACGAGACGCACGACACGGGCGGCTCCCGCACCACGGTGATCACCGGGCACGAGTCGGCCACCTACAAGTCGGGCGAGGAGCGCCACATCACCGAAGGCGCGGTGGAGACCATCGACGGCGGCGAGACGCGAACCGTCACCGGCGGTGCCGTCGAGTCGGTCTCGGGCAGCGAGACGCGCACCATCACCGAAGGCGCGAGCGAGACCGTCATCGGTGGCCAGCAGCGCGCGGTGCTGGGCGGAAAGAACCAGCTGATCATCGGCGGCGTGGTGGAAACCAACCTCGGGCCGTTCAGCGAACTGACGGTCGGGCCGGTGATCGACACCACCATCGGGCCGGTGATCGAGACCGTCTTCGGCACGTCGACGCGCACCGTCACCAGCGCCACCACCGACACCCTGCAGTCGACGCTGACGGAGAACATCACGGGCAACCACACCAGCACCGTGAGCGGCGGCGACTACATCGGCAAGGCGAAGAACATCAAGATCGACGCCACGGCCGGCAACATCGACATCACGGCGCCGGCCACCATCACCATCCAGGGCACGCACCTCTACCTGAAGCACAGCGCCTTCCAGTGGGACTACGCGCCGGTGAAGGGCGCGTCCTCGTGGGCCAGCGTGGTGGCGAACGGCGCCACCAGCTTCTCGTCGGGGGTGTCGAATTCCAACCTGGGCCTGGCGCTCAACTTCTCGGGCGCGGGCTTCGAACTCTTCGGCGCCAAGGAGTCGCTGGGTGGCTTTACCAGCACGCAGGCTGCGTTCAAGGAGGACAACTGGGGCGCGGACATCAACACCTTCGGCCTGGCCTCGCGCATCGGCATGCTGTTCAGCTTCTTCTAGGTCCCCTGCGCGGGCGCAGGTCCGCGCAGGCCCGGTGACACGCATTGTTCAACGACAAAAACTACCTCCTCGTGCTCCTGGTCCCCGTCGTGGTGATCGTGGTGTTCGGCTCGGTCCTGCTTGCCGTGGGCAGGTACATGGGCCAGCGCGCGCGCGAGGCCCGCGCGGTGACCCATCTGGTGGGGCCGGGCATCGCCTCGACGGCCGAGGTGCTCGAGGTGCAGGACACCGGCCTTCGCAACCATCGCATCTACATCCTCGTGCGCCTTCGCCTGGCCGTGCGCGGCACGGCGGACTTCGGCGCCTTCGAGGCCGAGACGCTGGCGGCGATCTCGCCGGTGCAGATCCCCGAGTTCGCGCGCGGCAAGGAGATCCGCGTGAAGGTCGACGCCACGCAGCGCAGCCGCGTGGTGATCGACCAGCCCATCCGGTGACAGGCCCTTGAAGACCATCAAGCCCTTCCGCCTCGGCATCCTGACCCGGCCCTACCGTTGGCGGGGCGGCGACAAGCTGGGCGTGGCGGTCATGGGCATGGCCAGCCTGGAGGACACCCCGCTGCTGATGGCCGACCAGGAGCTCTGGCAGACCATGGCCGAAGAGATCGACCCCGGCGGCGTGCTCGACCTGGGCGTGCCGAAGGCGGCGCCCGAGATGCTCGTGAGCGGCCACTGTTACACCGCGCACCAGGAAGAAAAAAGGGCCGCCGCGGTGCGCGTGCACGTGGGCGGCATCGACAAGACGCTCACCGTCTTCGGCGAACGCTACTGGCTCGACGGGCGCATCACGCTGCCCGCGCCGTTCGAATCCATGCGCGTGGACTGGAGTCATGCCTACGGCGGCGCGGACGTGGCGCAGAACCCGCTCGGCATGGGCAGTGCCGACGAGATCGTCAACGGCCTCAAGGTGCGCCGGCTGCCGCACGTGGAGATGCCGGGCCGGGGCAGCGTCGCGCCGGGCCAGCCGGCGGCGAGCGCGGGCTTCGGCGCCTTGATGCCGCATTGGCCCCAGCGCATGGCGCTGATGGGCACCGACTATGGCGATGCATGGCTGCAGAACGACTTCCCCGGCTTTGCCAGCGACATGGACTGGGCCTATTTCAACGCGGCACCGCCCGACCAGCGGTGGGCCGGCGCGCAGGAGGTGCCGAGCGGCGCGGCCTACGAGATCTGGAACATGCACCCCACGCAGGCGGTGCTCGCCGGGCGCCTGCCCGACTGGCGCGCGCGCTGCTTCTCCAGCTTCCACGAGGACGGCGGCGAGCTCTGCGAGGCGGCGCTGCGCCTGACGACGGTGTGGTTCGTGCCGCACCTGCGGCGCGCGGTGCTGATCTGGCACGGCAGCTTCGACATTGCGCAGGACGACGCCGCGGACATGAAGCACATCATGCCGGCGCTCGAGCTGGCCGACGCGCCGCGGGCGCTGTCGCACTACCAGGAGGTGCTGCAGCGGCGCATCGATCCGCGCACCGCGGTCCATGTGCTGCGCGACAGCGACCTGGTGCCGCGTTCCGTGTTCGGGCCCTGGCCCGCGGCGCAGTTGCCCGACCGCCGTTCGGGCCCGCTGGCGAGCAACATGCGCGCCGGCGCCTTGCGCGAGCGAGAACGCCGCAGCGCCGAACTGCAGGCGCAGGGACTCGACCCGTCGCTGTACCTGCCCGCCGACGAACCGCACGAGGTGCCCACGGACATCGACGACCTGGCCGAGTTCAGCGAGCGCAAGAAGAAGGAGATGGCTGCGCAGCGCGAGAAGCTGGAGGCCGACGACAGGGCGCTCAAGGCACGCGTGCTGTCCGATCCGCTCGTGGCCGAGGATGTGCGGGAGGAGTCCGCGCAGGCGCACCGTTTCGACCTGCACGACGCGCTGCGCGACTTCCGCCGCGCCGAACGGCGGGCCGAGGCCACGGGTGCGGCGGTCGACATCGACAAGGAACGCGGCGCCACGCCCCTGTTTTCGGCGCCGGTGAAGCAGGGCATGCTGGAGCGCATGCGCGACGGCCATCTGCATGCCGCGCACCTGTCGGCGCCCGCACCGGCGGCGCGTTCATTCCGCTCCGGCAAGATGCGCCGCCGGCTCGAGGCCGCGCCGCCCGGTGCGCGCCATTTCGCGCGCATGAACTTCACCGGCATCGACCTCTCGGGCATGGACCTGCGCGGCGCCGACTTCACGCAGGCGCTGCTGGAAGACGCCAACCTCGAAGGCGCGCTGCTCGACGACTGCAATTTCACGCGCGCGGTGATGGCCCGCGCACGGCTGGACGGCGCGTCGATGGCGCGGGCCCGGCTGGACCATGCCAACCTGGGTGGGGCGCACTGCACGCGCACCGTGCTGGCCGGTGCCAGCCTGCTGCGCACCAACTGCCAGAAGACGGTCTTCTCGGGCTGCGACCTGTCGGACGCGCGCTTCGAACAGGTCCGCCTGCACGAAAGCCGCTTCGAGGCCTGCGACCTGAGCCGCTCGCAATGGGCGCAGGTGGTGTTCATGGAGATGACGCTGTCGAACCTCCGCTTCGACGCGGCGCGCTTCAAGCAGACGGTCTGGATCAAGTGCACGCTGGCCGACGTGTCGTATGCGGGCGCCAGCCTGCAGCAGTGCGGCTTCACCGCCTCGCGCGGCGACCAGGGCCTAGATTTCTCGATGGCGACGCTCGTGGCCTGCAGCTTCGCGCACGAAAGCTCCTTTGCCGGCGCCGTGTTCCGCGGCGCGCAGGCCAGGCAGTGCGGGCTTCGCGGCACCGCGCTGCCCGGCGCCGACCTGTCGGGCGCGCGGCTGGAAGGCTGCGACTTTTCCGAATGCGACCTGCGCCAGGCCAATCTCGATCTCGTGGTGGCGGGCGAGAGCCTCTTCGTGCGAACCGATTTCACCGGTGCGACGCTGCGCGGGGCCAACCTGATCGATGCCAACCTGTCGAAGAGCCTGCTGCCGATGGCGGACCTGAGCCGCGCGAACCTGTTTCGCGCCGACGTCTCGCAGACGCTGGTCGACCCGGCCACGCGCATCGACGGGGCCTATACGCACCACGCGAAGACGCGGCCGGTCCGCCGCGACGCGCCACAGCCCTGAAGCGAACGCCCACCGAGACATGACGCTGGACCAACTGCAGGACAACATCCGACACGGCATACCCATCGTGGACACCGATCTTCGCAATCTCGACCTTGGCGGCGCCGACCTGTCCGGCGCGTTGCTGGAGCGGGTCAATCTCGCCGGTGCGCGCCTGGCCGGTGCGAACCTGGAGGACAGCCGGTTGATGGGATGCGCGCTCCAGCAGGCCGACCTGACGCATGCCGGGTTGCAGGGCGCGAAGTTCCAGCGCTGCGACCTGGCGGGCGCGCGGCTGGTGCACGCCGATGCGGGCGGTGCCTCCTTTTTCGAGTCGGGCCTGGACGAAGCCGACCTGAGCGAGGCCGTTCTCGACCTGTGCAGCTTCATCAGGAGCCGCCTGAGCGCCACGCGCCTGCGCACGCAGCGCTTCGACCGTGCCACGTTCGCGGAGTCGTCGCTGGACAGGGCCGACTTCTCGCAGGCGTCGCTCAGCTTCGTGACCTTTCACAAGCTCGACCTGCGCAGCGCGCTGTTCGCGCAGGCCGCCGGCGAAAGCTGCATGTTCATCGACTGCGACATGACCGCGCAGCGCTTCGCGGGCCTGCGCCTGGCGCTGTGCCAGTTCACCGACAGCCGGCTGGACGACGCGGACTTCTCCGGCGCCGAACTGACGCAGAGCAACTTCAAGGGCGCCTCGCTGCGCAATGCGCGCTTCGACGGCGTGCGCGCCGCGCATGCGATGTTTCCCGAGGCCGACCTGAGCGGCGCGAACTGCAGCGGCGGCCATTTCGAACAGTCGATCTGGGCCGACGCCATGCTGGCGGGCGCGAACTTCGAGCAGGCCCACGTGCCGCTGTGCGTGTTTCATCGTGCGCGCTGCGCGGGCGCGAGCTTTCGCGAAGCCCGGTTGCAGGACGCCGATTTCGCGTACGCCGATCTCTCGAACGCCGACCTGCGGGACGCGCGCTTCATGCGCACGCGCATGCACCGCGCGCGGCAGGAGGGCGCCCGCTTCTCGTCCCGCGGTGGCATCATCGAAAACGATCCCGAGCTTCACAAGGCCGAAACCTGGTCCGGGATGCCATGAGCCACAGCGTTGCCACTTTCTTTCACTTGTGCTGAACAAAAAAAGGAAACACGCCATGAACGTCGTTGCACTGCGCCCCGCGCCGGTCGCCTCGGAACCGGTCCACCTGCTCGGCCGCGTGACGGCCGTTGCGCCGGACGGCCAGGTCGGTGTCGAAGACGAGTCGGGCGCGGCCTGGTCGTGCCGCCGCGCCGCAAGCTGCCTGCTCCAGCCGCAGCCCGGCGACACGGTGATGATCTCGGGCCCCGACCGCCTGCGCGTCTGGCTCATTGCCGTCGTCGAGCAGGCCGACGCGTCGGTGAGCCGGATCGACGCGCCGGGCGACGTGGTGCTCGCATCGGCCACGGGATCGGTGTCGATCGAAGGTGCCGCCGACGTGCGGCTGCGCGCCACGGGCGCCCTCGACATGCAGGCCGCGCAGTGGAAGCTCCAGGCGGACCGCGCGCAATGCCGCGTCGACGAGATGCACTACACCGGCCAGCAGGCCGATGCCACGGTGGGGCATGCCCGCTTCTTCGGCAAGGTGTTCGAGACCGTGGCCGACCGCGTGATGCAGATGGCGCGCAACGCCTTTCGCATCGTGGACGACACGGAGCAGGTGCGTGTCGGGCAGATGGACGTGGAGGCCGAACAGTCGGTGCGCATCCATGCCCGGCACACGCTGGTGACGGGCACCGACCTGGTCAAGGTCGATGCGTCGCAGATCCACATGGGTTGAACAAGGAGTCCTATCGTGTTTGCCAACTGTCAGCTGATGGGCATGGACCTGGCGTTTCCCGACGTCTGCCGCACGCCGGTGCCGATTCCGTTTCCGAACATGGGCATGGGCTTCATGGCATTGCCCAATGCGTGGAACGTCCTGATCATGGCCATGCCGGCGCACAACATGGCGACCACCATTCCCATCACGCTGGGCGATCAGCCCGGCGCACTCGGAGGCGTGGTCTCGCAGACCTTCATGCAGCAGGCGCGCCATGTGACCGGGTCCTTCAAGACCATCATCAAGGGCACGCCGGCCACGCGCATGACCAGCCTCACCACGCAGAACCGCTGCAACATGGTGGGAGCCCGGATCGTGCCGAGCCAGTTCAAGGTCGTGATCCTGTCGGCCTGATCCTGCCGGGCGCCTAGACCGCGGCGCGCTGCGGCGCAGCCGCCCCCGCCAGCGTCACCTGCTGCGGAAACCCCACCCACACGGCCAGCGCCGAGTAGTTGTCCTGCGACTCGTCGGCCTTGGCCTCGGCCGCTCGGCGCAGCAGCGCGAGCCACTCTTCCGCGCTGTCGGCCAGCTGCAGCGAGCGCTCCATCACCTGCTGCGAGATCAGCTGCCAGAGCCCGTCGGTGCATAGCAGGAACGCGTCGCCGTCGGCCAGCCGCTGCGGCGCGGTGATGGTGGCCTCGGCCGTGGCGCGCGCGCCGAGCGCGCGGTACAGCAGGTTGGTCTTCACCAGGCGCTCGCCGCCGTGCTGGCTCGCGGCGGCGTCGCCCGAGCGCTCCGACAGGCTGTGGTCCTCGGTGCGCTGCATCAGCGCGCCGCGGCGGAACCAGTAGAGGCGGCTGTCGCCCACGTGGGCCCAGCAGGCCTGGTTGGTGTCGCGGTCGACGAACAGCGACACGAAGGTCGCGCTCATGCGGCTCTGGTCGGCGAGCTCGCGCTGCTTGGCCAGGATGGCGTCGTTCGCCGACTTCACGCAGCGCTGGATGCTGTCGGCGCCCAGCGAAGGGTCGTCCACGAAGGTGTTGAGCGCGGTGTCCACCGCGATGCGCGAGGCCAGCTCGCCGCCCGCGTTGCCGCCCACGCCGTCGCTCACCACGAAGCAGGCGTTGCGTTCCTCGAGGTGGTAGCCGATGGCGTCCTGGTTGCCGCTGCGCTCGCCCACGCAGGAGAACTGCGAGGTCGAGATGGGCACGGCGAAGGAGCGGATGGCTCGGTCCATGGTGTCAGGCACGGCGGGCCTCCTTCAGGCGTTCCATCTCCTTGTCGTAGGCCTGCTGGAAGGCACGGCCGAACACCGCCTGGAAGTCGTCTTCCACGGCCGCGGTGGTCTCGGTGTGCAGCGCCTGCAGGCGCCGCCACAGGCGCGCCTCGCGGCCGCCCGGCAGCAGCTTCTCGCCGAGGCCGCCGTCGTGCGGCGTCTCGCGGTTCAGCGTGGCGGGGTCGAAGCTCTTGAGCAGCGTGAGCAGCGCGGCACGCATGCCGGCCACCATGCCGAGCTGGTGCGACTGCAGGTCGCCCAGCGCGTCGTGCACGGCGGCCTCGGGGGGCAGGAAGCCGGGCATGCGCGCGCCGAACATCTGCATCAGCACGGCGCGGCCGTTGGGCAGGATCTTGAACGGGTTGTTCTCCTCGTCCACGATCATCGTGATCTCGGCGCGCACCTCGCGCTTGAGCATGGCGCGCGAGGACAGCAGCTCGATGGTGCCGTCGGTGAAGGCCCGCATGATGCGGCCCAGGCGCTGCATGGCCTCGATGTCCATCGGCTGCTGGCCGGCCAGCTCGGGCACGCCCGCACCTTCGAGGAAGGCCTTGAACAGCGCTTCGGACGACGATGAGGCTTGCGGTGCGGCTGGGGCGGGCGCTGCGACCGGTGCAGCAGGCGGAGCGGCAACTGGGGAGACGGCGGGTGCGGCAATGGGCTCGGGAATGAGCTCGACAACTGGCTCGGCAATGGCTGCTGGCAGTTCAACAGCCACGGACGGAGGAACCACCGGCGCGGCGACGACGGGCGGTGGTGCGGGAGGCGGGGGTGGAGGAGGTGGCGGCGGCGGAGGCGGCGGGGCCTCGACCTTCACCGGCGCTGCGACCGGGTTCGGCGGACGGAACTGCGCCGCCACTTCGCGCGCATGGTTCGAGTGGCTGTAGCCCTGCGCCGCCGGCTTGTTGTTCTGCAGCAGGTCGAGCGCGGGATGCGCCTCGCCCGGCAGCAGCTGGTCGTGGTGCGTGAGCGCGGTCGGACGCGGATCGGCCAGCGGCGAATGCGCGCTGTCGTCGGCCGCGAAGAACGAGAGCGGATCGACGCCGCGCTTCAACGCGATGTTCGACATGTCGTCGGCCGCCTGCGGGTTCAGCTCGGCCAGCGGATCGACCGGATTGCGCCGTGCCTGCGAAGGCAGCTCGAAAGGCTCGTGCGCCATCGGGTCGGACATGGGCGCGGGCGTGGTGTCCACGCGGCGCGGCGCGTTGGCGAGGATGGCGTCCCAGTCGGCCGCGGAAGGCATCTGCGATGCGGCATTGCTGCTGCTGTTGTGGCTGGCCCTGGGCGGCACAGCGGGGGCGTGCTGCGGCGGCTGCATGGGCGCGGGCGCGGCCAGCAGCGCGGCGAAATCGTCGACCGGCGCCGCGGCCGGGGGGAACGCCGGAGGAAAGGCTGGAGGGAAAGCAGGAGGGAATGCCGGTGGGAACGCAGGCGGGAGTGCAGGTGAAGGTGCGGGCGCCTCGGCGAAGGCCGGCGAAGGTGTCGGTGCCTGCCGCGCCGGTGGCGGCACGGCCACGGCGGGCTGCGCGTCGCCGATGGGCAGTGCGCCTTCGCCGAACAGGTCGGAGAACACATCGGAGCCGCCTGCTGCGGGCAGCAGGTCGCCGATGGGGTTCGCCTGCACCGGCGCCGACGCGGCGTACGTGGAAGGCTGCGGATGCAATGCAGCAGGCGGTGGTGGTGGCGGAGGAGGAAAAGACGGAGCTGGCGGCGGTGGTGGTTCGACAGGCGGCTGCGCGGCCTGCACCTGAAGCGCCGCCGCGCGCTGCCCGCTCGCAGCCTCCAGCACATAGCTGCCGATCGTCACGCGGTCGCCGTCGCCCACGCGCGATTCCTGTTCGTGCGCCAGCGTCTGGCCGTTCACGCTGATGGGCAGCACCGCGCTCATGTTGCGCAGCACGGCCGCGCCTTCCTCGTCGAAACGCACCGTGGCCTGCAGGCGCGAGATCTGGCGTTGCTCGTCGGGCAGCACGAGGTGGTTGTCGGGGCTGCGTCCGATCGTTCCGCCCGGCGCCGCGAGCAGGGCCGACGGGCCCGCCGTCACCGGACTGCCGGCATGTTCGATCACTGTCCAACGCATGGCACCTCCGTGTACGTCGTCTTATTCGATTTGTTCGATTTGTTCTTCGTGTTCCCGCCGCGCCGCGCAGGGCCGGCCGCGGTCCGCGTGATCTGCGTCATCAGCGCCATCGGTGCCGTCGGCACCATCAGCGCTTCATTCGCTTGGCGGCCTCGAACGCGGGACCCCACACCGGATGCTTGCGCTCGGCCACGTTGAGGTCGAAGGTCGGGAAGGCGTCCAGGATCTTGCGGAACTGCGCGCGGCACTCGGGGATCTGGTTGGCCACGCAATAGCTGAAGGCCTCGAGCTTCATCGCGTCGAGCCGCATGGAAGGCTCCGCGGCATCGAACACCGACACGCCGCCGCTCTTCAGCGTGCTGATGGCCTTGGCGTAGTCCCCTTCGTCATAGGCCTGCTGCGCGCGTTCGAGCGTGGTGCGCGCGACCTGCTGGCTCAGGCGTTCGGGTTGCGGTGTCGGTTCGGGTGGCGGCGTTGTCGTGCAACCCGATACCACCAAAAGAGTGAACGCCAGAGCTGGCAGACATGACTTCAATCTTTTCTCCTACCTGCTGAATGCAATGTTCGAGATAGTGTGCCGCTCAGTTGCGACAAGCACGCGATGCGCCATCGTAAATGCGCATGCTTTCGATAATATAGGTCGCGAACATCACGGGGAGATCTCAATGCACAGAAGAAGCTTGCTACAAGGCGCACTTGCAACGACACCTTTGTTTGCAGGCCTTGTCAGTGGGTGCGCATCGACGGCCAAGTCGATGCCCACGCCCTACGCGGTCACCATCAGGATCGACGACGGCGTGAACCCCGACGGGCGCGGGCAGGCCGCTCCGATACTCGTCAAAGTCTTCGAACTGAAATCTTCCGGTAACTTCGAGACCGCAGACTACTTTGCACTACAGGACCGCGATCGCGAGACGCTCATGACCGAGCTCGTGAACGCGGACCAGGCCATCATGCGCAGCGGCGAAGAACGTGTGTTCAAGCGCGAGGCGGGCCTCGACTCACGTGCCATCGGCATCATCGCGGGCTATCGCAAGCTCGAGGCCGCGCGCTGGCGCATCGTGCTGCCGCTGAAGGAGCCCAAGCAGACGAACCTCTACAAGGTGTGGCAGTTCTCGCCGAGCGAACAGGCAGTGCAGGTCGCCGTGCGCAAGACGGGCATCGAGTTGCTACCAAGTCCTTAATTTCCGGCGCTATCTAGTACCAAAGTGCGAGCGGTTCGCGCGCGAAAAGCGGTGCAAAACGTAAGACTCGCCGTGTAGCATCAGAAGAGAAAAAAACCGGTCGATCGGGAGGTCGTTCATCAACGCACCTCCGCGCTCCCAGTGAGCAATCCCAGGAGGTTCTTTGGTGACAGTCCGCAATCCGGGCGCCGCAAGAAATGGCGCTCATCCGCAGGCGTTGGCAAACAGGGTGGTGTGGTCCGAGGGCATGTACCTGCGGCCGCAGCACTTCCAGCAGCTGGAGCGTTATGTCGAGCAGTACATCACGCGCCGCACCGCCGGCCTGCAAGGCGCCTACTGGGGATGGCTTCACCTGGAGATCGACCGAGACGCCTACGCGCTGGGCCGCGTGTCGCTGCTCGGCGGCGCGGGCGTGCTGCCCGACGGCACGCCGTTCTCGTTCGGCGCCGAAGACGCGCCGCTGCCCTACGAAGTGCCCACCGACCTCACCGACGAGCTCATCGTGCTCGCGCTGCCGCTGCGCAGGCCCGGCAGCGAGGAAGTCATCTTCGCGGAAGACGAAGGCTCGGCCGCGCGCTTCGGCGTGATCGAGCGCGAAGTGAACGACGGCAATGCCGTGGCCCTCGGGCCGGCCACGCTGCAACTTGCATCGCCGCGCCTGCGGCTTGCGCGCGCGTCGTCGCTCACGGCCGAGTGGCAAGCCATCGGCGCGGTGCGCGTGATCGAGCGGCGCACCGACCACAAGCTGGTGGTCGACGCCAACTACATTCCGCCGGTGCTCGACGCCTCCGCGCACGCCATGCTGCGCAGCATGATCGCGGAACTGCACGGCCTGCTCACGCAGCGCTCCGAGGCGTTGGCCTCGCGGCTGTCGCAACCGGGGCGCGGCGGCGTGAGCGAGGTGTCCGACTTCCTGCTGCTGGAGCTGGTCAATCGCTATCTCGCGCTCACCTGGCATGCGCAGCAGGCGGTGCAGGTGCACCCGGAGGCGCTGTTCGTCGACTGGCTCAAGCTGGCCTGCCACCTGGCCACGCACACCTCGCCCACGCGCCGACCGGTGGTGTGGCCGGTGTACGACCACGACAACCTCAACGAGAGCATTCGCCCGCTGATCGAGGAGCTGCGGCGTTCGCTGTCGGCGGTGCTCGAACAGAGCGCGATCGCCATCGAGCTCGAGGAGCGCAGCCACGGCGTGCGCGTGGGCCGCATGCCCGACCCGGTGCTGGTGCGCAACGCGGGCTTCGTGCTCGCGGTGCATGCCGACCTGCCGGCCGAGGCCATCCAGCAGCGCTTCCCCACGCAGGTGAAGATCGGCTCGGTCGAGCGCATCCGCGACCTGGTGCAGCTGCAGCTGCCCGGCGTGGTGGTGCGCCCGCTGCCGGTGGCGCCGCGGCAGATTCCGTACAACGCGGGCTACCACTACTTCGAACTCGACAAGAGCGGCGACATGTGGCGCCAGCTCGAGAAGTCGGGCGGCGTCGCGATGCACCTGGCCGGTGACTTCCCGGGGCTGGCCATGGAGTTCTGGGCCATTCGGCCGTGAGGGACCCTATGAACAACGACATGGCCGTGGGCCCGGGCGGCTTCGTGCCGCCGAACCCGGGTGGCGGTGCGAATGGAAGCAGTGCAGGGAACGGCATGGGCGACGGCCTCTCCCAGCCGCGCGGCCTCGGCGCACAGCCCGAGTCCTTCACCGCGTGGCACGACGCACGGCGCCCGCACGCGGGCGACACCGCCATCGCGGGCAACAACCCGCTGGTGGCCGCGGCCAATCCGCTGCTCGACCTGATCCCGCAGATCCGCGCCACCGGCCACCATCCTTCGCCCGCGCAGCTGCGCGAGCACCTGGTCGACGAGGTGCGCCGCTTCGAGACGCGCGCGCAGCAGGCCGGCATTTCGCCCGAGGTGATCATCGGCGCGCGCTATTGCCTGTGCACCGCGGTCGACGAGGCCGCCGCGCTCACGCCGTGGGGCGGCAGCATCTGGTCGTCGCAGAGCCTGCTGGTGATGTTCCACAACGAGACCTGGGGCGGCGAGAAGTTCTTCCAGCTGCTGTCGCGCCTGGTGCAGAACCCGCAGCAGCACCTGCACCTGATCGAGCTCATCTACTTCTGCCTGGCCATGGGCTTCGAAGGGCGCTTTCGCGTCATCGACAATGGCCGCACGCAGCTCGAGACGCTCAAGCAGCGGCTGCTGCAGATCATTCGCCAGACGCGCGGCGAGATCGCGGTGCCGCTGTCGCCGCACTGGCAGGACGCCAGCGCGCCGGTGCGCCGCGCGCGCAACTGGCTGCCGGTGTGGGCCGTGGGCGCGGTGGCCGCGGTGCTGCTGGTGCTGGCGTTCGCGCTGCTCACCTTCAACCTGGCCGGCACCTCCGACGGCGCCTTCGCGGCGGTCAACGCCGTGCGGCTGCCGCAGACCGCGCGCGCCGTGGTCATGCCCGCGCCGCAGCCGCGGCTGCAGCGCTTTCTCGAGCCCGAGATCCGCGACGGCCTGCTGACCGTGCGCGACGAGGCCGACCGCAGCGTGGTGGTGCTGCGCGGCGACGGCCTGTTCGCCTCGGGCTCCGACCGCGTGCTCGACCGCTACGCGCCGGTGCTCGCGCGCGTGGCCGATGCGCTCAACTCGGTGGAAGGCAATGTGCTGGTCAGCGGCTTCAGCGACGACCAGCCGATTCGCAGCGTGCGCTTCCCGTCCAACTGGCAACTTTCGCAGGCCCGCGCCGACGCGGTGAAGAAGATGATCTCGCAGCGCATCGCACGGCCCGAACGCCTGCGCGCCGAAGGCCGCGGCGATGCCGACCCGATCGTGCCGAACGACTCCGCGGCCAACCGCGCGCGCAACCGCCGCGTGGAAGTGACGCTGCTGGTGGCGCCGGTTGCCGGTGGCTCGTCCAGCGCGTCGGGCGCGCCCGCCCCGCAAGCCGGAGGTGCCCGCTGATGCTGCGCGCCATCTTCCGCTTCCTCATCAGCCGCGACCTCTGGGTCTTCCTGGGCCTGGTCGCCGTCGCGTTCCTGATCTGGATCATCGGCCCGGCCATTGCCGTGGGCCGCTACCGCCCGCTCGAAGACGAGATCGTGCGCATCGCCGTGATCGTGCTGATGTTCGCGATCTGGCTGGTGCGCGTCATCTACCGCAAGTGGCGCGAGCGCCGGCTCAACGCGCAGCTGCTCAACCAGCTGCGCACGCCCTCCAAGAAGGAGAAAGAAGCCAAGCCCGAGGACGCGCCCGAGATCAAGGAGCTGCAGAGCGGCTTCACCGACGCCACGGCCATCCTGAAGAACATGCGCTTCAGCACGGGCGCCGACGGCAAGCCCGCGAGCCGCTTCGCGCTGTTCGACCGGCAGTACCTGTACCAGCTGCCCTGGTACATCTTCATCGGCGCGCCGGGCTCGGGCAAGACCACGGCGCTGGTGAATTCCGACCTCGACTTTCCGCTGGCCGACCAGCTCGGCAAGGCCGCGGTGCGCGGCATCGGCGGCACGCGCAACTGCGACTGGTGGTTCACCAACGAGGCGGTGCTGATCGACACCGCGGGCCGCTACACCACGCACGAGAGCAACCGCGAGACCGACGAGGGCGAGTGGAAGGGCTTCATCGACCTGCTGAAGCGCTTCCGTCCGCGCCAGCCGATCAACGGCGCGATCCTGACCATCAGCATCGCCGACCTGCCGCTGGCCGACGACGCCCAGCGCGCCCGCCATGCCATGGCGCTGCGCAAGCGGCTGCTGGAGCTGCGCAACGACCTGGGCATCGACTTCCCGGTGTACGTGCTGGTCACCAAGACCGACCTGCTGGCGGGCTTCAACGAATACTTCGGCTCGCTGGGCCGCGCCGAGCGCCAGCAGGTGTGGGGCTTCACCTTTCCGATCCAGGGCAACCCGGCGAGCAAGAAGGCCGGCAAGGACGGCAAGAGCGCGGCCGCCGTCAACGGCGACCTGCGCGAGCGCTTCCACCAGGAATACAAGCTGCTGCACCAGCGCCTGGACGAGCGCCTGCCCGAACTGCTGGCGGCCGAGTCGGACCCGATGCGCCGCGCGCAGGCCTACCTGCTGCCGCAGCAGTTCGCGAGTTTCGAGGACATCCTGGGCACCTTCCTGGCGGACGTGTTCAACCCGTCGAAGTTCGAGGCCGCGTCGATGCTGCGCGGCGTGTACTTCACCAGCGGGACGCAGGAGGGCACGGCCTTCGACCGCGTGATGGGCGCCATCAAGCGCTACCTGCAGGTCAACGCGCCGCCGGCGCCGCCGCCGGGCCCGGGCAAGAGCTACTTCCTGAAGGAACTGCTGCAGCAGGTGATCTTCCGCGACGCGGGCGTGGCCGGCACCAACCTGCGCTGGTACCGGCGCAAGCGCGCCATCGACATCGCGGGCTACAGCGTGATCGGCGTGCTGCTGGTGCTGCTGCTGGGCGCGTGCGTGAACAGCTGGCGCAACAACAAGGACTACGTGGCCGAGGTCGACGGCAATGCCAAGGCCTTCAACAAGGCGGCGGCGCGCGGCGAGCTGCCCACGGTGGTCGACCCCAGCGGCGACATCGCGAGCTCGCTGCTCATCCTGGACAAGCTGCGCGACCTGCCCAGGTCGACCCGCTTCGACATCGGCGAGCCGCCCATGTCGTACCGCTTCGGCCTCTACCAGGGCGAGAAGCTGCAGGCCGCCACCGACGGCGTGTACCAGCGCGCGCTGGAGACGGTGCTGCTGCCGCAGGCCTCGCAGCGCATCGAGCAGTCGCTGCGCGAGGCCGCGAAGGGCGACGCAGAATACAGCTACGAGGCGCTCAAGGCGTACCTGATGCTGTACGACGCCGAGCGCTACGACGCCGACTTTCTTCAGGCGTGGCTCCTGACCGACGTGGACCGCAAGATCGGCGCGTCGCTCACGCGCGAGCAGCGCGCCAATCTCGAGTCGCACCTGAAGGCGCTGTTCGTGGGACGCGTGCTGACCTCGCCGTTCGCCAAGGACGACCGCCTGGTCACGCAGACGCGCGAGCGCCTGGCCGGCGTGCCGCTGGCGCAGCGCTCGTATGCGCGGCTGCGCCGCGTCCTGCTGCAGACCAGCCAGCCCAACGCCTTCACCATTGCCGAGGCGGGCGGGGCCGAGTCGGCGCTGGTGATCCGCCGCGCGAGCGGCAAGCCGCTGACCGACGGCATTCCCACGCTGTTCACCTACCGCGGCTACTGGGACATCTTCGACAAGCGCGTGGCCGAGACCGCGCTGTCGCTCGAGCAGGAAGACCGCTGGGTGCTGCAGATCCGCGCGCCCGGCATGGCCGACATCACCTCGCGCGAGCTGCTGCTGCGCGAGGTGCGACGGCTCTACCTCACCGACTACATCAAGGTGTGGGACGAGTACCTGGTCGACATCCGCCTGGCCGACAGCCGCTCGCTGCTGCAGAGCATCCAGATGACGCGCGTGCTCTCGACCTCGGAGTCGCCGATGTCGCGCATCATCCGCGGCGCCGCGCGCGAGACCGACCTGCTGCGCAACCACGACGAGGCCGCGCGCAGCCTGCTCGACCAGGCGCAGAACCGCGTGCAGAGCACGCGCGAGCGCATCGAGCAACTCATCGGCCAGCCCGACGGCAGCCAGCGCCGCAACACGCAGCTCGACCGCCCCGAGTCGCTGGTGGACAACCACTTCGAGCCGCTGCGCCGCATGGTCACCGCGCCCAAGCAGGGCGGGCAGGCCCCCATCGACGCCACGGCCGCGTTGATCAACGAGCTCTACAACTTCCTCACCGCCACCGACACGGCGCTGCGCAGCGGCAACATCCCGCCGTCCAGCGACGCCGTGACCAAGGTGCAGGCCGAAGCGGGGCGGCTGCCGGTGCCGTTCCAGGGCATGCTGAACGACCTGTCGGCCACGGCCTCGTCGAAGGCGGCGGCGGTGACGCGGCAGAACATCGGGCAGACGGCGGCCGCGAGCATCGGCTCGTTCTGCAACCAGGCCATCGGGGGGCGCTACCCGTTCACGCGCGGCTCCAACCGCGACGTGGCCTCGGGCGACTTCGCGCAGCTGTTCGCGCCGGGCGGGATGATGGACGACTTCTTCCAGAAGAACCTCGTCACGCAGGTCGACACCTCGGTCAATCCGTGGGCCTTCAAGCGCGGCGTGGACGGCGCGGCGGCGGGGCGCTCGGCCTACCTCGATTCGTTCCAGAAGGCGCAGGCCATCCGCGACGTGTTCTTCTCGGGCATGGCGGGCGGGCGCACGCCGTCGTTCACGCTCGACATCCGGCCCGAGGACATGGACGCCGCGCTCACGCAGTTCACGCTCGACGTCGACGGCCAGACGGTGCGCTACGCGCACGGCCCGCAGGCGCCCAGCACCGTCAAGTGGCCGGGTCCGCGCAACAGCAACCAGGTGCGCCTGCAGGTGACCACGGCCAACGGCACGCCGGCCGGCGGCATCGTGACCGAAGGGCCGTGGGCGCTGCACCGGCTGTTCGACAAGGCCTCGATCTCCGCGGGCAAGTCGCCCGAGTCGTTCAACGCGACCTTCGACCTGCAGGGCAAGAAGGTGGTGCTGGCGGTGACGGCCAACAGCGTCTACAACCCGCTGCGCCTGCCGCAGATGAACAGCTTCTCGTGCCCGGGGAAATCCTGAGATGAACAGCAGCATTCCCCCGCAGGCCTGGGTGCCGGTCGACGAGCAGATCGGCTGGTACGGCAAGCTGCCCTCCGCCGGCGACTTTCTCTACCGCCGCATGCCGCGCGAGCTGCAGGCCTGGTGGGACCGCTGGATGCAGAACGGCCTGGGCAGCTTCAAGCGCTGGCCCGACGCCATGACGCGCCACTACGCGGTGGCGCCAGTGTGGAACTTCGCGATTCCCGCCACGCACGGCGTGGACGCGGTGCAGTTCGGCTGCATCGCACCGAGCTGCGACCGCGTGGGCCGCTACTACCCGGTGTGCGTCACGCTGCAGGTGGCCGCGCGCAACTACCGCCCGTCGGTGCTGGAGGGCTCGGCGGCGTGGTACTGGCAGTGCGGCGGCGCGCTGCTGCAGGCGATCCGCCACGGCGTGGCGCCCGACCAGTTCGACGCCCAGGTGCTGGCCGCGGGCCGCGCGGGCTTCCAGACGGCCAGCGGCGGCTCGGACGACATCCTCTCGATCCTCGGGCCTACAGCCGGTGGCGAGAGCGCCCAGCAGCGCCTGGGCTGGCCCGAGCTTCCACTGTGTTTCGACCCCTTCGGCAGCACCAGCTACTGGTGGACCAACCAGGCCGACGGGTCGCCGTTGCGCACCGCGGCCCATGGCGGCGGGCTCAACACGCCGCTGTTTTCAAAGTTGTTTTCGCAGGGGCACGTGCCATGGGCGTGAGAAGTCGAATGACTCGAAAGACCCACAAGAGCCACGGTCCTGCAGGAGGAGAAAGCGCATGACGACGACGTACGGTACCGGGTTGAGCTCGGGGCTGGGCACGCTGCCCGCCGAGCCGCAGGAGCGCCCGCACCCGCTGGGCGTGGGCCACCGGCTCGACGAGTTCGAGCTGCTCGAGGTGATCGGCGAGGGCGGCTTCGGCATCGTCTACCGCGCCTACGACCACTCGCTGCAGCGCGAGGTGGCCATCAAGGAATACATGCCGTCGATGCTCGCGCGCCGCGTGGGCGACAACAGCGTGCATGTGCGCTCCGAGCGGCTCACCGCCACCTTCGAGGCCGGCCTGCGCAGCTTCATCAACGAGGCGCGCACGCTGGCGCAGTTCAGCCACCCGGCGCTGGTGCGCGTGCATCGCTTCTGGGAGGCCAACTCCACCGCCTACATGGCGATCCAGCTCTACAAGGGCCGCACGCTGCGCCGCCTGGCCGACGACGAGCCGGACCGGGTCACCGAGACCTGGCTGCTCGGCATGCTGGGCCCGCTGCTGGGGGCGCTCGAGACGCTGCACCGCAGCCACTGCTTCCACCGCGACATCGCGCCCGACAACATCTTCGTGCAGCACGACGATTCGCCCGTGCTGCTGGACTTCGGCGCGGCGCGCAAGTCGATCGCCGACCTGGTCGACGAGGTGGCGGTGATGGTGAAGTCGGGCTACTCGCCGATCGAGCAGTACGCCGACGACAACACGCTGCTGCAGGGCGCGTGGACCGACCTGTACGCGCTGGGCGCGGTGCTGTACCGCGCGGTCACGGGCCACCCGCCGCCGTCGGCCGTGGTGCGCAGCGTGCAGGACGCCTACGTGCCGCTGTCGTCGATGGGCCGCGCCGACCTGAGCCCGGCGTTCTGCGCCGCGGTCGACCACACGCTGGCCGTGCACAGCAAGGACCGCACGCAGACCGTGGCGGCCTTCGCGGCCGAGCTCGGGCTGATGAAGCTCGGCGACTTCTACGTGAACGGCATGGCCGCGCCGACGGTGATCATTCCCGCGGCGCCCGTGCCTTCGGCGCCGCCGCCGCCGGAACTCGCGCCGCAGCATTTCCCGCCCGCCTCGGCACCGGTGCCGCTGGAGCCGATGGGCGCGCCCAGCTTCGCAACGCCGCCCGCCGCGGCGGCCGAACCGGTGGTGGTCGCGGCTTCGACCAAGGTGAAGACCGCCGCGGCCGGGTCACCGTCCGCGGCGCCGGCTTCGGCGTCCTCCGCGCCGAAGAAGACGAAGCACAAGCAGAAGCCGTCGGGCCTGTCGTGGCTGCTGGTCGGCAGCCTGGTCGTGGCGCTGGTGGCCGTGGGCAGCTGGATCGGCCTGCGCCTGACCGCGACCAAGCAGGACACCTCGACCGCCATGGTGCCGGTGCCGCCGCCGAGCGCGCCGATGTCGAACACCAGTTCACCGCCCGCCGCCATGCCGCCGGGCACGGGCACCGCCGCCGCGGTGGGCACGCCGGGCGCAACCGATGGCGTGCCGGCGGCCGGCGGCACGGCCGTGGCTGGCGCTGCGCCATCGCCCACACCAGCCCAGCCGGCCAGCGCACCCGTGGCCTCCACGGGCCCGTTGACTCCGCTCGACAGCGTGCCGGTCAACCCGCCGCCAACCACCATTCCGCCCGAAACCGCGCTGGCCACGGCCGAGACCGAGGACTGGAACCTCGCGCAGACCGAGAACACGCGCGAGGGCTACGAGGCCTACCTGCGCCGCTATCGCCGCGGCCTGCATGCGCGCGAGGCGCGCAACGCGATCGCCGAGATCAACCGGCTCGCGCCGCCGCCGCCCGTGGCCGCCGTCGACCCGTCGGCACTGCCGCCGGGCACGCCGGTGGCAGGCACCACGCCCGCCGCACCGCCGGGCATGGGCCGCGTGAACTTCAACATCCGCCCGTGGGGCCAGGTGTTCGTGGACGGTGCGGACCGCGGCGTGAGCCCGCCGCTCAAGTCGCTGCCGCTGCGCCCGGGCATCTACAACATCGAGGTGCGCAACGGCGACCTCGAGGTGTTCCGCCAGCGCGTGACGGTGCAGGACAGCAAGTCGGCACCGGTCGTGAGCCACGAGTTCAAGTAAGTCCTTGCCCTCGCGCCCGGCGAGGTCCTAGGCCGTAGGCGATAGGCCGCACCCAGCGTTTGCGGGATGGCGCGGCGCCGCGGCGCGGGAAAACAATGCGTCTCCGCAGGAGCACGCATGAGCGCACCGCCAGCACCGCCGCCCGCACACCCGCCCGCACCGCCATCCTCCGGCACGCCCCGTGCCGGGCGCGTGGCCGTCATCGTCATCCACGGCGTGGCCGACCAGAAGGCCGGCGACACGGCGCGCGCCATCGCCTCGCTGATGGTCAACGCCGGCGCGCCGCGGGCGCGCTACACCCGGGGCGATTGCGACAGCTACATCGTGGCCGTGCCGCCGCTGCTGTCGATGGTCGAGAGCGGGCCGCACGGGCAGGGCGCGGCGCGCAAGCGCGTGGTGCCGCGGGACGCGTCGCCCGCCGCCGCGGGCACCGACAAGCCGCCCGCGGTGTCGCTGCGCAAGGCGCTGCGCCAGTCGGTGCGCTCCGACTTCCTGCGCGACAACTGGAGCACCGCCAGCCAGCCGCCGGCCGGCGCGGCGGCAACGCAGGCCGCCAGTGCCTCTGCCACCACCTCTGCAAGTGCTGCAGCCGCTGCAACCGCAACCGCGGCACCTGGAAGGCCGCAGTCCGCCCCCGCGCGCCTCATGTCCGCCGACGCCGGCATCGCCTTCAGCGACTACCTGCTGTTCAAGTGGCAGGGCGCCGGCCACGAGGCCTACGAGGCCACGCGCATCCGCATGACGCGGCGCGAGAACGCCTCGGGCATCGAGCGGCGCGTGGACGTGCACGAGATGTACTGGGCCGACCTGTCGCGGCTGTCGGGCGTGCTGCCGCGCATCGTCACCGAGCTCTTCACCATGGTGTTCCGCCTCTCGCAGCTGGGGCGCGACGCGGTCGACCGCGCGGGCCTTCATGCCGCCAAGCACCGCACGCGCGGCGCCTTCGCCTGGGGCTGGCTCATCAGGCTGCAGATGGCGCTGGACTGGGCGTTCTCGGGCGTGCTGGCCAACCTGTTCCTGCAGCTGCTGCTGGCCGGCCTGGTGATCGCGGGGCTGGGCTTGGCCGCGCCGCACGCGGGCCGGATCCACATCGCGCTGGCGCTGCTGCTGCCGGGGCTGGCCGCCTGGTGGTACTGCTACCTGCACGTGCTGCGGCCGCTCAGGCGCAGCTGGGCCGTGGCGCTGGCCGTGCTGGCGGCCGTGGGGCTGTGCCTGGTGCCGGCGCCGTGGGCGCACTGGCTCATCGGCCTCACGTGGCTGGCGCTGCTGGGCCTGCTCTTCAACTACGGCCTGCGCGTGGCCGACACCCGCTTTCCCGCGATGCGCGCGGCGGGGCTCGTGTTCCTGGGCGCCATGGCCCTGACCCTGCTGGCGCACGTGGCCATGGCCTCGTTCGGGCCCGATGGCGCAGGCAACGGCGCCGGCAGCCTCGACGACTGGGTGCGCGCCGGCCTGCGCACCGTCGAGTACGTGCTGCTGGGCATCGTCATCTGGTGGCTGCTGGCCGGCGGGCTGCTCATTGCGTGGGCCGTGTTCGGCCAGCTGGCGGCGCGCGACGACGACGCCGCGCGCGCCAGCGTGGCCACGGGGCGGCTGGGGCTGTTCGTGTCGATCGCCTCTTTCGTGACGCTGGCCATGGCCATCTGGGCGCTGATGACCACCTTCGTGGAACTCGGCGCGGCCCATACCGCGTACGACCCGCAGGTGTTCAAGAGCGGGCTGCTGTGCTTTCTCAATGGCGGGAGCTTTCTGCACCTGCGCTACCAGCGCAGCACCGAGACCTTCGCGCTGGCCGCCGGGCTCACGCTGGCGCTGGCGCTCTACCTCGGCGTGGTGCTGGTGCCCAGCGTGCTGGCCGAGGTCCGCAAGACCGTGGGCACCGCGCATGCGCTGGGCCGCTGGCTCACCGGCGGCTACCGGCGGCTCGACGGCTTCGTGACGGGGCTGACCATCGCGAGCGTGCTCATGGCCTGCGGCGTGGGCGTGCTGCTGGCGCTGGCGCGGCTCGGCGTCGAGCCCGACGGCTGGGTCGGCGCCGCGGCCCATGGCGTGGGGGAACTGTCGGAGTTCGTGCTCAAGCCGCTGGTGCTCAGCGCCGCCACCGCGGCGGCGGCGCTGTCGGCCTTCGGCGGCGTGCTGTCGCGCTACGCGCCGTGGGTGCGGCTGCCGCTGGACGTGGCGCTGGACGTCGACAACCACTTTCGCGAGTTTCCGCGCAGCGCCATTCCGCGCGCGCGCATCTTCTCGCGCTATGTCGCGCTGCTGGAGAGCGTGGCGGCGCAGGGCTACGACCACGTGGTGATCGTGGCGCACAGCCAGGGCACGGTGATCTCGGCGGAGCTGCTGCGCTACCTGCAGCACCGCGCGCGCTGGCTCGCGCAGGCCTGCCCGAACGACCGCGTCGTGAAGCTGTGGTCGCAGCTGGAAGGCCGGGTCGACCTGCTCACCGCGGGCTGCCCGCTGCGCCAGCTCTATGCGGCGCGCTTTCCGCACCTGTACGAGTGGGTGATGCAGGCCCGGGCCGGCGACGTGGGCGTGTGCCGCTGGGTCAACGCCTATGCCACGGGCGACTACGTGGGGCGCTGGCTGTGGGCCGATCCGCCGCTGTACAAGCCGTCGCCGCCGGTGACCGTGACGGCCGGACCCGAACACGACGTGTGCCTGGGCAGCGGCGCGCACACGCACTACTTCGACCAGGAGCAGGTGCTGGTCGCGCGGTGGATCGACGCGCTGGTGCGCTGAAGCGCTGAACAGGAAGAGCCGTCCATGACCGAAAGCAGCATGCCGCCATCGACACCGCCGCCGCCGCCTTCGCCGATGCCGCCCCCGGCCGCGCCACGGCAGGCACCGGCGCCGAGGAGAAAGCAGGCCGACCTGGAACAGGTGTCGTCCGGCGAATTCGTGCCGGAGCTCGAGACGCCAACCTACGTGCGCGCGGAAAGCCCGTCGGCGTATGCGCCCGAGTCCGCGGCGGTTCCGCCGGCGCCACCACTGCCAACGCCGACACCGACGCCGACGCCGAACTTCGACCCCGGCCACCCCGAAGTCGCCATCGCCACCCCGCACAGCGACGACCCCTGGGCGCCCAAGCTCGACGACCAGCTCGGCGTGTCCGACGAGGCCAAGGCCTTCGCGCGCCTGGCGGCGGCGCGCGACTTCTCGCCGCCTCTGGCCATCGGCGTGTTCGGCGACTGGGGCAGCGGCAAGTCGTTCTTCATGCGGCTGGTGCACGCGCACATCGCGCTGCTGGCCGAAGGCAAGACCTCGCCGCAGGCGCCCGAAGCCGAGGACACGGCCTTCCACCGGAACATCGTGCAGGTGCGCTTCAACGCATGGCACTACGCCGAGACCAACCTCTGGGCCAGCCTGGTGGACCACCTGTTCACCGAGCTCGACAGATGGATCCGAGAGAAGAGCGGCGCGCAGCAGGCCGACGCCGCGCTGGGCAACCTGTCGACCGCGCGCGCCCTGACGCTGGAGGCGGCCGAAGAGCTGGTGCGGCGCCGGCGCGAACAGCGCGACGCCATCGAGCGGCTGCAGCAGGCGGAGCTGGCGCTCAACACCCAGCGGCGCACCGCCACCGTGTCCGCGGAGGCCTACTGGGAGGCGTTCAAGGCGGCGCTGGGCGACCCGGCCGCCGACGCCGCCGAGGTGCGGGCCTTCAAGAACAGCCTGGAGACGCTGGGGCTCGGCCGCGTGGAAGACGGCGCGCGCGACCTGGAGCGCCTGTCGTGCGCGCTGGCCGACGAAGCGGGGCGCGCCCGCCTGCTCGGGTCGAGCCTGCTCAACCAGTTCCAGAAGTGGCGCTTCGTCGGGCTGTTCGTGCTTGCCGTGTTCGTCGCGCCGCTGGTGGTGATGGCCGCGACCGGCCTGATGGTGCAGCGGATGCCTTCGCTGAGCGGGCTGCACGAAGGCATTCTGGCGCTCGGCGGCGCGCTGGCGGGCCTGAGTGCGCTGGGTGCGCGCGTGCTGCGCATCTCGCGCGCCGCGCTGGGCCGCCTGGAGAAGTCGAAGGCCGCGCTCGACGCCGTGGTCGAGGCCCGGCTGCAGGCGCCGGCGCAGGCCGTGAAGGACCGGCAGAGCGCGCTCACCCGCGCAACGGCCGACGTCGAGGAAGCCAAGGCGCTGGTCGACGCGTCGAGCGACCGGCTGGCCCGCGCCACGCTCGACTACGCCTCGGGCACCGGCGCGGGCCGGCTCATCCGCTTCGTGCGGGCGCGCGCCGCCGACGGGCAGTACGCACGGCACCTGAGCCTGGTGGCCAGCGTGCGCAGGGACTTCGAGGAACTGGCCGCCGGCGTGGCCGCCGTGGGGGCGCCGGTGCCGGAGGCCATCGCGCGCGAACAGGCGGCCTTTCGCAAGCGCATCGCGGCGCTCGTGCGCAAGGACAGGCGCGTGCTCACGCCCGACGAGATCCGCACGCTGGTGGCGTCCGCCGCGTTCACGGCTCCGCCGGCGCCAGCGTTCGAGCGCATCGTGCTGTACATCGACGACCTCGACCGCTGCGCGCCCGACAAGGTCGTCGAGGTGCTGCAGGCG
Organism: Variovorax sp. OK212; assembly: GCF_900112425.1. Taxonomy (GTDB): domain Bacteria; phylum Pseudomonadota; class Gammaproteobacteria; order Burkholderiales; family Burkholderiaceae_C; genus Variovorax. The sequence goes on from NZ_FOLP01000004.1 coordinate 94,460, forward strand.
GTGCACCTGCTGCTGACCTTCGAGCTGTTCGTGGTGCTGGTGGCGGTCGACGTGCGGTGGATCCGCAAGTCGCTCGCGGCGCAGTACCCCGCGCTGCTGGTCGCCGACAGGCGCGAGGACGGCGCCGGCCCCGCCGACCGCGCCCGTGATCGCGACGCCATCAGCGCTTCCGACTACCTGGAGAAGATCTTCCAGGTGCCTTACTGGGTGCGCCCGCTCGACGCCGAGGGCGCGCGCGGCTTCCTGCAGCACCGGTTGATTCCTTCGGACCAGCCGGGTGTGCCGCCCGCGCTCGTGCCCGTGGCGCCGCCGCTGGAGCGGCTGGACACGCGCACGCTGTCGATCGACGGCGACGAGTCGCGCTACATGAACGAGCTCGCGCCGTTCATCGGCCTGTCGCCCCGGCGCGTGCTGCGCTTCATGAACGTGTACCGCCTCGTCAAGGCGGGGCTCACGAGCGAGCGGCTGACGCTGCTGTCCTCGGGCGACTACCGCGCGCTGATGACGCTGCTGGCCGTCGCCACCGGCAGCCCCGACCTGATGCCCGCGTGGACCCGGCTGCTCGAAGGCGCGGTGCCGGGCGAGACGGTGGAAACGCTGCGCAGCCGCCTGCCCATGGAGGTGGCGCCGCCCGATGCGACGCTGCTGCTGTCAGGCGCGCTGAACGTCTACCAGGGAGCGGTGGGGCCGCAAGCCATCGGGGCGGTCGATGCGCTCAAGCGCTATGCGCGCACGGCGCAGCGCTATTCGTTCACCGGGCGCTAAAGGCGCCCCTCATTTGCCCTGCACGCGCCCGAGCGCCCGGCGGTACTGCACGGCTTCCGCCACATGAACCCCCTGCACCGTGCCGGCCCCGGCCAGGTCGGCGATGGTGCGCGCCACCTTGAGCGCACGGTGCGTGCTGCGCGCCGACCAGCCCAGCTTGTTCGCCGCGTTGAACATGAACTGGCGCGCCGCCGCGTCGAGCGCGGCGTGCCTGTCGATGGCGCCGCCCTGCAGCGCCTGGTTGGCATGCCCTTGGCGCTGCATCGCGTGCGCGCGCGCAGCGACCACGCGCGCGCGGATGCTGTCGGTCGACTCGCCCGGCGGCGCGTCGAGCAGCAGCTGCGCCGACACCGCGGGCACCTCGATGTGCAGGTCGATGCGGTCCAGCAGCGGGCCGCTGAGCTTGGCCTGGTAGCGCAACACCTGGGCCGGCGTGCAGCGGCAGGCCCTCAGCGCGGAGCCCAGGTAGCCGCACGGGCACGGGTTCATGGCCGCGATCAGTTGGAAGCGCGCCGGGAACTCGGCGCTGCGCGCGGCGCGCGAGATGGTGATGGCGCCGGTCTCCAGCGGCTCGCGCAGCGCTTCGAGGGCGGAGCGTGCGAACTCGGGGAACTCGTCGAGAAAGAGCACCCCGTGGTGCGCCCGTGAAATCTCGCCGGGCCGCGGCGGTGCGCCGCCGCCCACCATCGCCACCGCGCTGGAGGTGTGGTGCGGCGCCGAGGTCGGCCGGCACATCCACCGCTCGGCCGCGAAGCGCCCGCCGAGGCTGGTGACGGCGGCGCTTTCGAGTGCCTCGTCGACGCTCATGGCCGGCAGCAGGCCCGCGAAGCGGTGCGCGAGCATCGACTTGCCCGAGCCCGGCTCGCCCACCATCAACAGGCTGTGGCCGCCCGCCGCCGCGATCTCCAGCGCGCGCTTGGCGCCTGCGTGGCCCTTGACGTCGCACAGGTCGGCATAGCGCGGCGCGGGCGCGCCGGCCGCGGCCTCTATGCGTGCCCAGCCGTCGTGGTTGTCGCCCGCGGCAGGTTCTGCCTGCTGCGCCGCCGCGTCGTGGCCGGCAACGAACTGCCGCACCACGTCCAGCAGGTGCGCGGCGCCGTACACCTCGCCGCCGGGCACCAGCGCGGCCTCCTGCGCACTGTCCATGGGCAGCACCAACCTGGTGGCCACGCCGCGCGTGTGCAGCGCCAGCGCCATCGCCAATGCACCGCGAACGGGCCGCAGCTCGCCCGACAGCGAGAGTTCGCCGGCGAATTCGTGGCCGGCGAGGCGGGCGTTGTCGATCTGCCCGCTGGCCGCGAGGATGCCCAGGGCAATGGGCAGGTCGAAGCGGCCGGAGTCCTTCGGAAGGTCTGCTGGCGCCAGATTGACGGTCTTGTTGTTCGGAAACTCCAGCCCCGCGTTCTGGATGGCCGAGCGCACCCGCTCGCGCGCCTCCTTGACCTCGGTTTCCGCCAGCCCGACCAGCGTGAAGCTGGGCAAGCCGTTCGCCAGATGCACCTCGACCGTGACACTGGCCGCTTCCAGCCCCAGCAAAGCGCGGCTTTGCACCAAAGACAGACTCATTCTTCTCCCTCTCCCCAAGATGGTGCGCCGTTGGTGGGCGCGCCGCCGTGGTGCAGCGCCTCGTGCAACTGCAACCACTCGCAACGAGGGTTGTAACGATTTGGCTCTCACAGAAAGGGCCGTCCGCCGTCTTGCACGGCCGTATTTGTGCAGTTTGGCACGCTCCCTGCTTTGAGCCTTCCAGGTCCCAACAACACACCACTTGCGAGGAGTTACCCGATGACGCACCGTACCGCCGCCAAGGCGCTGATCGTTCTGGCCACCGCCCTCACGGCTTCGGGCGCCGCCCTGGCGCAGGCCACGACCGACGCCGCAGCGGCCGCACCCGCCCCCGCACCGAACCTCACGGGGAACATCTCGCTGACCACGAACTACAAGTTCCGCGGCCAGGACCAGGACATGCTGGGCAAGAACGACTACGCCAAGACCAAGGGCTTCAAGCCGGCCATCCAGGGCGGCCTGGACTACGCCTTCGGCGACAGCGGCTTCTACGTGGGCAGCTGGAACTCCAGCGTCAACTGGCTCAAGGGCAACAGCATCGAGATGGACCTGTACGGTGGCTACAAGTTCAAGGCCGGCCCGCTGGACATGGACGTCGGTGCGCTCACCTACATCTACCCGGGCAACTCCTCGGGCAACACCACCGAGCTGTATGTCGCGGGCACCTACGCCAACGAAACCCTCGGTTCGTTCACCGCCAAGTACTCGCACACCGTGTCGAAGGACTACTTCGGCTACGCCGGCAACAAGGCCGGCTCGGGCCTGAAGGGCACCAACACCGGCTACCTGAACCTGGCCTACAGCAAGGAAATCGTGCCCAAGGTCACGCTGAAGGCAGCGGTCGGCTACACCAACATGTCCAGCGACATCCGCAGCCTGGGCTACAAGAGCTACGTCGACTACAACGTCGGTGCCAGCTACGACTTCGGCAACGGCCTGTCGCTGACCGGCTCGGTGCAGGGCGCGAACAAGAAGAGCTCGTACCTCGCCGTGAGCAACCCGGGCGTGGACTACGGCTTCGGCACCTTCGGCCAGACCACCTACTCGCCGAACAAGGCGCGCTTCATCCTCACGCTGACGAAGACGCTGTAAGCCACAGAACAACGAGGTGCGGCCCACGCTGCCGCACCGTTTCATTTCCATCCGAAGGAGAAAACTCATGAAGCTGGTCACAGCCATCATCAAACCGTTCAAGCTCGACGAGGTGCGCGAAGCACTGTCGGCCATCGGCGTGCAGGGGATCACCGTCACCGAGGTCAAGGGTTTCGGTCGCCAGAAAGGCCACACCGAGCTCTACCGCGGCGCCGAGTACGTGGTCGACTTCCTGCCCAAGGTCAAGATCGAAGCGGCCGTCTCCGACGACCTCGTCGATCGCGTGATCGAGGCCGTCGAGGGTGCTGCCCGCACCGGCAAGATCGGCGACGGCAAGATCTTTGTCTACAACCTCGAACAGGTCGTTCGCATCCGCACCGGCGAAACGGGCCGCGAAGCCCTCTGATCGAGTCCAGGCCCGAAAGAACAACGATTATGAAAAAACTGCTTGTCTCTCTTGCGTTCGGTTTGAGTGTGCTGGCTGCCGGCACCGCCGCCCTTGCACAAACGCCCGCTGCCCCGGCCGAAGCGCCTGCCGCTTCGGCACCGGCTGCCGCCGCGCCAGCCGCTCCCGCGGCCCCGGCCGCGCCTGCTGCAGCCGACGCGGCCCCCGCCGCAGCGGCAGCCGCGGCGCCTGCCGCTGCTCCGGCACCGAAGATCGACTCCGGCGACACCGCCTGGATGCTGACCTCCACGCTGCTCGTGATCCTGATGACCATCCCCGGCCTGGCGCTGTTCTACGGCGGCCTCGGCCGCTCGAAGAACATGCTGTCGGTGCTGATGCAGGTCTTCGTGATCTTCTCGCTGATCAGCATCCTGTGGGCCATCTACGGCTACAGCCTGGCCTTCTCGGGTGACGGCAACTTCTTCGGAGGATTCGACAAGATCTTCATGAAGGGCATCACGCAGGAGACCTTCGGCGCGCTGACCACGATTCCCGAATACGTGTTCGTCGCCTTCCAGGGCACCTTCGCGGCCATCACCGTGGCGCTGATCGTCGGCGCCTTCGCGGAGCGCGCCAAGTTCTCGGCCGTGCTGCTGTTCTCGGTGATCTGGTTCACCTTCAGCTACGTGCCGATCGCCCACATCGTGTGGGGCGGCGGCCTGCTGGGCAAGGACGGCGCGCTGGACTTCGCCGGCGGCACCGTGGTGCACATCAACGCCGGTGTGGCCGGCCTGGTCGGTGCCTACATGGTCGGCAAGCGCGTCGGCTACGGCAAGGAAGCGTTCACGCCTCACTCGCTCACGCTCACCATGGTCGGCGCCTCGCTGCTGTGGGTCGGCTGGTTCGGCTTCAACGCCGGCTCGGCCGGTGCAGCCAACGCCGTTGCCGGCCTGGCCTTCATCAACACGGTGCTCGCCACCGCCGCCGCGGCGCTGTCGTGGATCCTGGGTGAAAGCCTGCACAAGGGCAAGGCCTCGATGCTGGGCGCTGCGTCCGGTGCCGTGGCCGGCCTCGTGGCTGTCACGCCTGCCGCCGGTTTCGTCGGCCCGATGGGTTCGATCGTGCTGGGCCTGCTGGCCGGCTTGGTCTGCCTGTGGGGTGTGGGCGGCCTGAAGCGCATGCTCGGCGCCGACGACGCGTTCGACGTGTTCGGCGTGCACGGCGTGGGCGGCATCCTGGGTGCCATCCTGACCGGCGTGTTCGCAGCCAAGGGCCTCGGCGGCACCGGCGGCGCAACGCCCGACACCTTCGCCATGGGCGCACAGGTGTGGATCCAGATCAAGAGCGTGGCGCTCACGATCGTCTGGTCCGGCGTGGTGGCCTTCATTGCCTACAAGATCGCCGACCTGACCATCGGCCTGCGTGTGTCGGAAGAAGAAGAGCGCGAAGGCCTCGACATCACCTCGCACGGCGAGACCGCCTACAACCGTTGATCTGCCTTTGCGGGGCTGCCTTCGGGCCGCCTCGCAATCGACAACAACACCCACCCCTTCTGCACATGTACAAGAAGAATTCTTCGTAACGATTTTTCAAGCGAGGTCTCCTTTGGATGTTCAGCCCGCGAGCGCTCCGGCGCCAGCGGGCTTTTTTTTGCCCGTCGCTTTCATGGCCGGGGGCACAATCGCGACACCATGTGGACCACCATCGAAGACAGCCTCTGCGAGCTCGGCGAGTCGCCGTTCTGGCACCCCGAAGAACGCGCGCTCTACTGGCTCGACATTCCCGGTCGCGCGGTGCTGCGCACGCGCGGCGACGTCGGCTCTTCGGCCGCCACGGTCGAGCGCTGGGCCTTGCCCACCGAGCCCGGCTGCATGGCCCCCGCGCGCAGCGGCGGCCTCGTGATCGCGCTGCGCGACGGCATCTACCGCGCACGCGCGTGGGGCGGCGAGCTGGTGGCCATGGCGCGCGTGGAGCACGACGTGCGCACCATGCGCTTCAACGACGGCAAGTGCGACCCGCTCGGGCGCTTCTGGGGCGGCTCGCTCAACGAGGCCAAGGACCGCGCCAACGCCGCGCTCTACTGCCTCGACGCGCGCACCGGCACCGGCATCTCGCCGACCATCACGCAGATGGCCAACGAGTCCACCACCGCCAACGGGCTCGCGTTTTCTCCCGACGCGCGCACGCTCTACTGGGCCGACACCGCCGCGCACGTGGTGTGCGCGTGGGACTGGGACGCCGAAGGCAACTCGCTCTCGCACGCCCGCGTGTTCCACCAGTTCGACGCCAAGCGCGAGGGCTGGACCACCGGGGCGCCGCTGGGCTACCAGGGCCGCCCCGACGGCGCCACCGTCGACGCGCAGGGTCACTACTGGGTGGCGATGTTCGAAGGCGCGCAGCTGTTGCGCTTCGCGCCTTCGGGCGAGATCGTGGCCGCGTTGCCCGTTCCGGTGCAGTGCCCGACCATGCCGTGCTTCGGTGGCGACGACCTGAAGACGCTGTTCGTCACCAGCGCCCGCAAGGGCCGGCCCGCCGCCGAGATCGAACAGCGCCCGGCCTCGGGCTCGGTGATCTCGATGCGCGTGGACACGCCCGGCCTGCCGGTTGACTTCTTCGAAGACTGAGGGCCCGCCACCGGACATGGCCCTGCAGCACATTCCGCCGATCCAGTGTCTGCTGACCTTCGAGGCCGTGGCCCGGCTGCGGCACGCGGGCCGCGCGGCCGACGAGCTCTGCGTGACGCCCAGCGCGGTGAGCCACCGCATCCGGCAGCTCGAGTCGCACGTCGGCTTCAAGCTCTTCGGGCGCAGCGACTTCAGCCTCACGGCCGACGGCGCGGCCTACCTGGCGAACGTGCGCACGGGGCTCGCGGCGCTGCAGGCCACGCCGCTCGGCGCCAATGCCGCGCAGCGCGCCACGCGGCTGCGCATTGCCGTCACGCCCACCTTCAGCCGGCAGTTCCTCATGCCGCGGCTGGAGCTGTTTCGCAACATCTACCCCGACATCGAGCTGGTGCTGCAGGTGTCGATTCCGCTGCTCGACGTGACGGCCGAGCAGGCCGACCTCGAGGTGCGCTACGGCCCCGGCGGCTACGCCGACTGCGAGCACCGCCTGGTGCTCCAGGAGCAGGTGGTGCCCGCCTGCAGCCCGAGCTACCTCAACGAGTTCGGGCCGTTCACGGGGTTTCGCACCGCGGCCGAGATCGCCAGCGCGCGGCTCATCCGCAGCCCGCTCGAACCCTGGGGCACCTGGTTCGCGAGCTGCGGGCTCGACCAGCCCGAGCCGCTCATGGGCTCGCAGTTCAACGACCTGGGGCTGGTGTACGACGCGGCCGCCAGCGGCTTCGGCGTGGCGCTGGTGCGCCAGAAGATGGGCGCGGCGTGGTTCGAGTCGGGGCGGCTGGTGGCGCTGTCCGAGCAGGCCGTGCCCTCGCCGCACCGGCACTACATCTGCTGGCAGCCGGGCACGCTCGAGCGCTGGGAGTGCGCGGCCTTCGCCGACTGGCTCGAGCAGAGCCTGAGATAGAGGAAGCGAAGGGCAGGGACGGGCAGGGAGGGCCGGGGCGCGAAGTTCTCTCAAGCACCCGGCAAAAATCCTTCAACCCGCGGCGGCCGCAATGTCCGTAGAGTGCGCAGAGCCACCAGATACTCCGGGACATCCCGCGAACAGAAGAAAAGAGGTCGCCGCATGAATGCGCCGCTCACCCCCACGCAGCAAGATTCGCTACAAAAAACAGAGCGCCAGTCCCAGGTGGTGCGTGCGCTCCAGGCCCATCTGCCAGCTCACGCGCTGATCTGGCACGCCGAAGACACCACGCCCTACGAGTGCGACGGCCTCACCGCCTACCGCGCCCGCCCGCTGGTGGTGGCGCTGCCCGAGACCGAGGCGCAGGTGGCCGCCGTGCTCAAGACCTGCCACCGGCTGGGCGTGCCCGTGGTGGCGCGCGGCGCGGGCACCGGGCTGTCGGGCGGCGCCATGCCGCACACCATGGGCGTCACGATGTCGCTGGCCAAGTTCAACCGCATCCTGAAGATCGACCCCGTGAGCCGCACGGCCGTGGTGCAGTGCGGCGTGCGCAACCTCGCCATCAGCGAGGCGTCGGCCCCGTTCAACCTCTACTACGCGCCCGACCCGTCGAGCCAGATCGCCTGCACCATCGGCGGCAACGTGGCCGAGAACTCGGGCGGCGTGCATTGCCTGAAGTACGGCCTCACGCTGCACAACGTGCTGCGCGTGCGCGGCTTCACGGCCGAGGGCGAGCCCGTGGAGTTCGGCGGCGACGCGCTCGACGCGCCGGGGCTCGACCTGCTCGCGCTGGTCATCGGCAGCGAAGGCATGCTGGCCGTGACCACCGAGGTCACCGTCAAGCTGGTGCCCAAGCCGCAGCTGGCGCGCTGCATCATGGCCAGCTTCGACGACGTGCGAAAGGCCGGCGACGCGGTGGCCGCGGTGATTGCGGCCGGCATCATTCCGGCGGGCCTGGAGATGATGGACAAGCCCATGACCGCCGCGGTCGAAGACTTCGTGCGCGCGGGCTACGACCTCGACGCGGCGGCCATCCTGCTGTGCGAGTCCGACGGCACGCCCGAGGAGGTCGAAGAGGAAATCGGCCGCATGACCGCCGTGCTGCGCGGCTGCGGCGCCACCGCCATCGCGGTGAGCAACAGCGAAGAGGAACGCATGAAGTTCTGGAGCGGGCGCAAGAACGCCTTCCCCGCCTCGGGCCGCATCAGCCCCGACTACATGTGCCTGGACTCCACCATTCCGCGCAAGCGGCTGGCCGACATCCTGCTGGCCATCCAGGAGATGGAGAAGAAATACAACCTGCGCTGCTGCAACGTGTTCCACGCGGGCGACGGCAACCTGCACCCGCTGGTGCTGTTCGACGCCAACGACCCCGACGAGCTGCACCGCTGCGAGCTCTTCGGCGCCGACATCCTGGAGACCAGCGTGGCCATGGGCGGCACCGTGTCGGGCGAGCACGGCGTGGGCGTGGAAAAGCTCAACAGCATGTGCGTGCAGTTCACCGCGAGCGAGAACGAGCAGATGTTCGGGGTCAAGCGGGCCTTCGATCCCGAGGGCATGCTGAACCCCGGCAAGGTGATTCCCACGCTGCAGCGCTGCGCCGAATACGGCAAGCAGGTGGTTCGCGGCGGCAAGCTGCAGCATCCTGATCTTCCGAGGTTCTGATGGCCATGGACACCGCACTCCACGACCTTGCCGAGCGCATCCGCGCCGCGGCCGCCGCCGCCACGCCGCTGTGCATCCGCGGCGGCGGCACCAAGGATTTCTACGGCGAAACGCCGCAAGGCGAGCTGCTCGACATGCGCGCGCTCACCGGCATCACGAGCTACGAGCCGAGCGAACTGGTCGTCACCGTGCGTGCCGGCACGCCGCTCGCCGAGCTCGAAGCCGCGCTGGCCGAGAAAGGGCAGTGCCTGCCGTTCGAGCCGCCGCGCTTCGGCGGCCACGGGAACGGCACCGGCACCGGCACCGTGGGCGGCATGGTCGCCGCGGGCCTCAGCGGCCCCGCGCGCGCCAGCGTCGGCGCGGTGCGCGACTACGTGCTCGGCGCCACGCTGGTCAACGGCCGCGGCGAGGTGCTGACCTTCGGCGGCCAGGTGATGAAGAACGTCGCGGGCTACGACGTGTCGCGCGTGCTCGCGGGCTCGCTCGGCACGCTGGGCGTGATCGCCGAGGTCAGCCTCAAGGTGCTGCCCGTGCCGCCCGCCGAGGCCACGCTCGAATTCGCGTGCGGCCAGGCCGACGCCCTGCGCCTGCTCAACGAATGGGGCGGCCGGCCGCTGCCCTTGAACGCGAGCTGCTGGTTCGAACACGCCGGCGCGGGCGCGCTGTACCTGCGCCTTCGCGGCGCCGTCGCGGCCGTGGAAGCAGCATGCGCGCACCTCGGCGGCGAGCGCAAGGACAACGCGCGCGCCGCCGCCGACTGGCAATCGCTGCGCGACCAGCAGCTGCCGTGGTTCGCCAACCCCGAGGGCCCCGACGCGCTGTGGCGGCTGTCGGTGCCGCAGACCGCACCGGTGCTCGCGCTCGACGGCGCCGCGCCGCTGATCGAATGGCACGGCGGCCAGCGCTGGTACAAGGCCGCGCCCGAACAGGCCACACGCATCCGCGAGATCGCGCGCGCGGCGGGTGGCCACGCCACGCTGTTCCGGCGGCCGGCCATGAGTGCGAATGCGAACGCCGATGCCGATGCGCAAGACGGCGTGCCGCGCTTCGACGCCATGAGCGCGCCCGTCGAACGCATCCAGCGCGCGCTGATGCGCGAGTTCGACCCCCACGGCCTCTTCAACCGTGGCCGCCTGCTCGCCGCCACGTAAGACAAAGAACAAGAACCGACATGCAAACCGAGCTCGCTCCCGAATTCCAGGGCACCGACGAAGGCCGCGAGGCCGAAGCCATCCTGCGCAAGTGCGTGCACTGCGGCTTCTGCACCGCCACCTGCCCCACCTACCAGCTGCTCGGCGACGAGCTCGACGGCCCGCGCGGGCGCATCTACCTCATCAAGCAGGTGCTCGAAGGCCAGGCGCCCACGCGCAGCACGCAGATGCACCTGGACCGCTGCCTGACCTGCCGCAACTGCGAAAGCACCTGCCCGAGCGGCGTGCAGTACGGCAATCTGGTCGACATCGGCCGCAAGATCGTCGACCGGAAAGTGCCGCGGCCCGCTGCCGAATCCGCAAAGCGCTGGCTGCTGAAAGAGGGCCTGCCGTCCCCGCTCTTCGGCCCCGCCATGAAGGTCGGCCAGGCCGTGCGCGGCCTGCTGCCCGAGGCGCTCAAGGCCAAGGTGCCCGCCAGGCAGGAGGCCGGCGCCTGGCCCACCGCCACGCATGCGCGCAAGGTGCTGATGCTCGCGGGCTGCGTGCAGCCGTCGATGATGCCGAACATCAACAGCGCCACCGCGCGCGTGCTCGACGCGGCCGGCATCCAGGCGGTGATTGCGCCAGCGGCCGGTTGCTGCGGCGCGGTGAAGTTCCACCTCGACGACCAGGACGGCGGCAAGGCGCAGATGCGCGCCAACATCGACGCGTGGTGGCCGTTCGTGGAGCGCAACGAGGTCGAGGCGATCGTCATGAACGCCTCGGGCTGCGGCGTCACCGTGCGCGAGTACGGCCACCTGCTGCAGCACGACGCGGCCTACGCGCTGAAGGCCGCGCGCATCGGCGAACTCACGCGCGACCTGAGCGAGCTGCTGCCCGACCTGGTGCCCACGCTCAAGGCCCGCGTGAAGGCGCCGTCCGGCGTGGTGGCCTACCACCCGCCGTGCACGCTGCAGCACGGCCAGAAGCTGCGCGGCGGCGTCGAGACCCACCTGCGCGCGCTGGGTTTCGACGTGCGCGTGGCCATGAACGAATCGCACCTGTGCTGCGGGTCGGCGGGCACTTACTCGGTGCTGCAGCCAGAGCTGGCGTACCCGCTGCGCGACCGCAAGCTGGGCCACCTGAAGCAGCTGCAGCCCGCGGCCATCGCGTCGGCCAACATCGGCTGCATCACGCACCTGCAAAGCGGCAGCGGCGACACGCCCGTGCGGCACTGGGTCGAGCTGCTGGACGCCGCGCTGGACGCGGCCTGATCGCACAACCGGGAGGGGGTTGGTCCGACTCGCGCAACGGCGGGCAGCGGCGCATCATGGCCGCACCGAATCTGCAAGGAGCCCGTGCCATGTCCCCTGTTGTCGCACCCCTCTTTTCCCCCGCGCTGCGCCGTGCGCTGCTGGCCTGCGCGTGCGCGGCCGGCGCGATGGCCGCAGTGCCTGCGCAGGCGCAGGGCGCCATGCCGCCCTGGCAGGGCGCGGGCTCTGCGCGCTATGTGTGCGGCGGCATCGGCTCCGACGAGTCGGCGGCCATGCGCTCGGCCATGAAGGAGCATCCGCTGGCGCTGCTGTTCGCGCGCGCCGACGGCGCCTACATGGCCAACGTGGACGTGACCATCAAGGGCGGCGATGCCAACAACGCCGCCGCGCTGGCCTTCCGCGCCACCGGCCCGGTGTGCCTGGTCGACGTGCCCAACGGGCGCTACGTGATCGACGCCGCCGCTGCCGGCGGCGCGGTGAAGAGCCAGACCGTGACGGTCGGCGGCGGCTCGAAGACGGCGGACTTCAGGTTCTAGAAGCCAGTCCCAGGCCTCCGCTTTCCGGCCCTCGGCCCTCGGCCTTCGACCTCAGGCCACGGGCAGCACCAGCCAGAAGCTGCTGCCTTCGCCAGGCGCGCTGCGCGCCTCGATGCGCCCGCCGTGGCGGTGCACGACCGCGCGCACCACGGAGAACCCGAGGCCCATGCCGCGCGCGGCGCTCACCCCCCGCGATGAGCCGGCGCTGTCGTCCTTCGTGCCTGTCGCCCGCTGGCCGCGCGGCGCGTTCAGCAGGGATTGCAGTTGCTGCGGCGTCATGCCCGCGCCCTGGTCTTTCACGGCGATTCGCAGGGCGCCTTCGACCCGCGCCACCCCCAGCGTCACGCAGCTGCCGCGCGCGCTGTGGCGCACGGCGTTGTTCAGCAGGTTGACGACGGCGCGGGTCAGCAGCGAGCCGTCGGCGCGCACGACCATGTCGCCAGTCCCACCGGCCCCGCCGGCCTCGCCAGCTTCGCCGAGCTGCGCCTCGATGCGCACGCCGTTCGCCTGCGCGTAGGGCCACACCTGGTCGCGCGCATCGAGCAGCAACGCGCCCACGTGCGTCTCGGCGAAGCGGTAGTCGTCCGACTCGGCCTCGGTGAAGTCCATGAAGCCCTCGGCGAGCGACAGCGTGCGCTCGGCCTCGCGCCGGATGGCGCGCAGCAGGGCGTCCGGCGGCGTGGCGGCGTCGTGCATCGACAGCAGGCTCAGGATGGTCACCTGCGGGCTGCGCAGGTCGTGCGACAGGAAGCGGCGCCATTCGTCGCGCTGGCGCTGCGCCTCGCGCTCGGCCGTGAGTTCGGGCAGCACGATGACCCAGGCGCGGTCTTGCGCGGCGGGCCCGCCGAAGGGCGCGGCCTCGAGGCGGAACACGCGCGCCTGGGGCGTCGTGTATTCGCCGCGCAGGCGGTCGGTCCAGTGCGCGCCTGTCGGGCCGGCGGTTGCCGCGGCCGGCTCCGCCAGCGGCGCGACCAGCGCCTGCAACGACGCGCCTTGCAGCGTCCCGCTCCCATCGCCGCCCGCACCCAGCAACCGGAACGCCGCCGCGTTGCCCGACCCGATGCGCCCCTCGTCGTCGCAGATCAGCATCGCCACCGGCATGGTGTGCATCGCCTCGTCCATCAGCACCTGCATACGTTTCACGCGCGCGATGGCCCGGTCAAGCGCCTGCTTGGGCCGCGCGACGGGGTCGGCCACGGGGGGCGCGAGCGCGGGCAGCACCTCGAACGCGCCGGCGGGCAGCGCGTCGAGCGCCTGCGCGCGCACGCGGAAGTAGGCGAACTGCGACTCCAGCCGGCGCCAGCTCCACAGCAGGTACAGCACGAACAGGCCGAACATCGGCGCCGCCGGCGGCAGCCACCAGCGGCCGCCGGACATGGCCGCGGCGCTGGCCAGCAGGCAGCCCGCGGCCAGGCCGAAGGTGATCGGCAGCGCATGGTGCGCCATGCGCACGAGCAGCCACAGCGCGAGCCACAGCGGCGCCACCGTCCACAGCGCGCGCACCGCCGGGGAGAACTCGCCGACGTTGCGCCCGTGCAGCAGGTCGTCGATGGCGTTGGCGTGCACCTCGACGCCGGGCAGCACGCCGCGAGAACCTGCGCCAAAGCCCGCGCTGGGCGTCAGCGCCTGGTCGCCCAGGCCGGGCGCGGTCGCGCCGACCAGCAGCAGCTTGCCGCGCAGCAGCTCGGGCGGCACCTCGCCGCGCAACACGCTCGCGTACGGCACCGTGCGGTAGCTGCCGCGCGGGCCGGCGAACATCAGGCGCAGCGGGTCTTCGCGCAGCCAGTGGCCCTGCGCCGTGCTCTCCTGGCCCTCATCGCCTGCCGGTGTGTCCGCCGGCACGCGTCCCGCGACCAGCGCGCCCACGTACGGCTGCAGCCGTCCCGCGAAGCCCTCGCGCAGGTACAGCGTGCGTGCGACGCCGTCCGCGTCGGGCGTCAGGCCGGCATGGCCCACGCCGCGGGCCTGCGCGGCGAAGGCGGGCAGTGGGGGGAGGAAGCCGGGCCAGGCGTTCGCCGCGTTCGAAGTCGACGTCGACTTCGGCGTTGGCGTTGGCGTTGGCGTGATCGGGCTCGCATGCAGCAGCGGCAGGTAGACCGGCAGCAGCCCCATCGCCCGCGCCAGCCGCGCGTCGTCGGCGGGGTTGGCGCTGGGCTCGGTCAGGAACAGGTCGAGCAGCACGGCGCGCGGCGCGGCGGCGGCCAGCCGCTCGAGCAGGCGCGCATGCGTGTCGCGCGGCCACGGCCAGCGGCCGAGTTCGTTCAGGCTGCGGTCGTCGATGGCGACGATCAGGATGTCCGGCGCCGCCTCGGGCGACACCATCGCCAGCATGCGGTCGTGGATGGACGCATCGAGCTGCAGCAGCCCCGGCCGCTGCGCGAGCGCGAGCAGCACGAGCGGCAGCAGCAGCGCCATCAGCAGGCGTTCGATGACCAGGCGCGCGCGCATCGCGTCGGAGGGGCTCGGCAGATCAGCGGATCGGCGGATGGGCGGACAGGCGGATCAGCGCGCCGGCAGATCGAAGCTGCCGGTGAACGCGGCCGCGCTGCCGTCTTCGCGCACCCGCCAGTGGTAGCGCCCGCCCTGCACGAACGGGCCGACCGTCATGCCGGCGGCATGGACGGCGGGTGCGTCGACCAGCAGCAAGGCGAAGTCCGCGCTGCGCGAGAGTTCGAAGCTGTAGCGCCGGCCCGGCACGCCCGGCCAGCGGATCTCGACGCGGCCGTCGGGCATCGGCGTGGCCGTGCCCTCAACGGCACCGGCACCGGCCGCCGGCGATGCGGGCAGCGAGACGGCGCTGTCGCCCGGCAGGCCTTCGAGCCCGCCGGCGTCGAAGGCCGTGACCCGCACCTGCACCGGGCCCGCGGCAACCGCCGGCGGCACGGTGAACGCCGGGCCGGGGCCGCGCTGTTCGTGCACCGGTTGCAGGAAGCCGGCGTCGCGCGCCAGCTGCAGCCGGTAGGTCTGCGCGCCGGCCACCGGCACGATGCGCAGCGTGCGGTCGCGCCGCGCGCCGGCCTCGGCGGCGGTCTGCGGGGCGAGCTGCGGTGCGGGCAGCAGCGCCTGCGCCTGGGCGCTGCCGTTGTCCGGCAGCACCGCGCCCTGGCCCGCGCGCAGCACCAGCTCGTGCTTCGCGGTGATGTCCTGGCTCACGACCACCTCGCCCTCGATCACCTCGCCCGTGAGCTGCCCGCCTTCGTCGCGCACGCGGAAGTGGGTGCCGCGCACGCCCAGCCCCATCGACCGCGCGCGGATCTCGAACTGCTGGTCGGGCCGTTGCTTGCGCACCTGCGACTCGACGCGGCCTTCGATCAGCCGCAGCCGCACCGTGCGCGCGTCCACCGCCTGCACTTCGATCGTGCTGCGCGAGGGCAGCACGGTGCGGCTGCCGCCCGGCAGGCCGAGCGTGACGAAGGCGTCGCCGCCGGTGGCCAGCACATCGCCCGCCTGCACCGCCATGCCGGGCGTGACCGGCTGCTCGGCGCCGCCGGGGCGGCGGCGCCAGGCCTGGCCTTCCACCGCCGCGATCACCGCCGTGCCGTCGGGCACCAGGCGGCCGTCGGCAAAGTAGAGCAGCCGGCCCGGCTGCAGCAGCCGCGGCTCGCCGACCTGGTTGCGCTGCTGCACCTCGGGCCAGCGCTGCGGCGACTGCAGGTACTGGCCGGAAATGCCCCAGAGCGTTTCGCCGGGCTGGACCACGTGCGGCGTGAGGTTGGTGGGGGGCGTGGCGGTGGGGGCGGGTGCGGCCTGCTGCGCCAGCGTGGCGGATGCGGCGAACCAGGCGCCGGCCAGCAGCAGCCCGGCGCGCAGCACCAGGCCTGGTGAACTTGGTGAACTTGGTGAACCTGGTGAAAGGCGCGCGGCGGAGTCCATCAGGCGGTCACCTCTTGCGCTTGCGCTTGCGGCTGCAGCGCCTCCAGCCGGTAGCCGCGGCCGTACACCGTGCGCAGGCTCAGGCCCCGCTCGGCGTCCAGGCCCAGCTTGCTGCGCAGGCGGTAGATGTGGCTGTCGAGCGTGCGCGACGGCAGCTCCTCGGTGCTGTAGCCGGCGCTTTCCAGCAGATGGGCGCGCGAGACGATGCCGCCCAAGTGCTGGAACAGCGTCAGCGCGAGCTTGAATTCGCGGTCGCTCAGCGCGTGGCGCTGCGGCGGCGCACTTTCGCCGTGTTCGCCGTGTTCGCCGTGCTCACCGTGCACCAGCACGCTGTGCGTGCGCCGCTCGAACTCCCAGCGGCCGAAGCGCTGCGCGTCGGCCTGCAGCAGCGGCGCGCGGCGCGCGAGCAGGCGCTGCACGCGCGCGCCCAGTTCCAGCGGGCGGAACGGCTTCACGATGTAGTCGTCGGCACCGAAGCCCAGCGCCTGCACCACGTCCTGCTCCGACGTGCGCGAACTCAGCATCAGCGCGGGCACCCGGTCGGCCTGCCAGGTGCGCAGCCACTTCAGCAGCTCCACGCCTTCCAGCCCGGGCACGTTCCAGTCGAGCACCAGCAGGTCGAAGCTCTCGCGGCGCAGCACGTTCTGCAGCATCGCGCCGTCCGAGAAGGCGACGCAGGCCACCGTGGTGTCGCCGACCGTGAGCAGCTGTTCCAGCGTGCGCACGAGGTGCGACAGCTGGCCGGGGTCGTCTTCGAGGATGGCGATGCGCATGCGTGCGTTCGTTGGCGGCGGGAGTCCAACGAATCTAAGCGCCAGCGCTTGGCGCGGCGTTCACGGTTGCTGACGTTGTAGTAAAGAAATTCACAAATAGACGGAAAAGGTTTCCTGAAACCTGACCAAACCTCGCAGCCGCCCCTCGCGCCGGGGACCCCCTCGACATCATCCGCCGCCTGTGCAGAGCCACAGCCGTGCGGAAACCGCCCCCGCCCGGCTCAAGAAAAGATGGTTCACGGGCGGTTGTGGTTCGAAGCCGAGGGATTGCCGAATGAACGAGACGTATCGCTCCATATGGAGCGAGCAGGCGGGGACGTGGGTCGCCGTTTCCGAGGTTGCGGGGAGCCGCGGCAAGGGGGCCCGCGGGGTGCGCGCGCTGGTGGGGATGGGGGTTGGGGCGCTGCTGATCGCCGCGGGCGGCGCGCAGGCACAGGTCCAGATCAACGACGGCACCGGCGTGCCCGGCGCCAACCCGGCGCCGGGTGCGCTGGTGGACCTCAACAGCACGCAGCGCGGCCTGCTGATGCCGCGCGTGGCGCTGACCGACGCCGCCACCTGGACCCTGGCCGGCAACACGCCGGTCGAGGGCATGGTGGTGTTCAACACGCTGGCTTCCAGCGGCGCGAACGGCCTGTCGGCGGGGCTCGTCACCTGGAAGGGCGGGCGCTGGGTGAGCGTGGACGACACGCCGTACTTCCACGTCAACAGCACCGCCGTGGGCAACTCCACGCAGGCCAACTCGGGCGCCACGGGCGCCAACGCCATGGCCGTCGGCCCGGGCGCCAACGCCTCCGGGGTCAGCGCAGTGGCGCTGGGCGACACGGCCAATGCCACCGCGGTGTTCGCCACCGCCGTCGGCGCCGTCGCCACCGCGGGCGGTGTCAGCAGCACGGCCATCGGCAACGTGGCGCAGGCTTTCGGCACCAACGCCACCGCCATCGGCGCCAACACCACCGCGGTGGCCACCAGCACGCTGGCCGCCGGCGACCGCGCGAGCGCCAGCGACATCAACGCCACGGCGCTCGGCGCGAACACGCGGGCGCTGAAGAAGAGCAGCCTGGCGGCGGGCGACAGCGCGAATGCGAACGGCATCAACGCCACGGCGCTGGGGGCCAACGCGCAGGCGCAGGCCGACAGCGCACTGGCGGTCGGCGACGGCGCCAAGGCCACGGGCGCCTCGGCGCTGGGCATCGGCACCGGCGCGGTCGCCAGCGGCGCGCAGTCGGTCAGCGTGGGCTCCGGTGCGAGCGCATCGGCCGGCAACAGCATCGCCATCGGCCTGCGCGCGCAGGTGCCGGCCATCGAGTCGATCGCGATCGGGCGCGACGCGCAGACCTACGGGCAGGGCAGCGTGTCGATGGGCACCGGCGCGGGGCAGGGCACGACGGGAAGCGGCGGCAACTTCGCGAACGTCTACATCGGCTACATCGCCGGTGCCAACAGCGGCACCAACAGCGCCGCGGGGATCGTCGCCATCGGCTACGCGGCGGGCAACAACGTGGCGGGCCGCGACAGCGCCTTCATCGGCAGCAACGCGGGCAACGACTCCAGCGGCGACAGCAACTACGCCTTCGGCAGCAACGCGGGCCAGGGCACCAGCGGCAACGGCAACCTGGCGCTCGGCACCAATGCCGGCCCGGGCGGCGGCGCGACCACCAACGACAGCATCAGCATCGGCACCTTCTCCACGCCCTACGCGGGCACCGACCGGGCGGTGGCCATCGGCTACGGCGCAGGCGCGCAGGCCACCGATTCGGTGGCGCTCGGCTCGCGCACGGTGGCCAGCAGCGTGGGCAGCGTGGCGCTGGGCCTGGGCTCGGTGGCGTCCACCGACGCGGGCGTGGCGGGCTTCGTGCCGCTGGGCGCGTCGGCGGCGCAGCAGGCGTCCATCCTGGCCACCATGGCCCTGACGCTCGGCGCGGTCTCGGTCGGCGACGTGGCCAACGGCCAGTACCGGCAGATCACCGGCGTGGCGGCGGGCACGGCGCCCACCGACGCGGTGAACGTCGCGCAGCTGCAGGCCGTGTCGAGCCAGGTCGTGATCGCCGGCAGCAAGTGGGTCACGGGCTCGCAGACCACCACCTACCTGGCACCGGTCGCCACCGGCACCGAGAGCACCGCGGTCGGTTCCGGCGCGGTGGTCAACGCCAACAACAGCGTGGCCGTGGGCACCGGCGCCACCGCCACCACCGGCAACAGCGTGGCGCTGGGCAACGGCGCAACCACCGCCGCCGCCACGCCGACGGCCGGAACCACCATCCAGGGCCAGGCCTACAGCTTCGCGGGCGCCAACCCTGTGGGCGTGGTGAGCGTGGGCAGCGCGGGTGCCGAGCGGCAGGTCACCAACTTGGCGGCCGGCCAGCTCGGCGCCAACAGCACCGACGCGGTGAACGGCAGCCAGCTGTACGCGACCAACCAGGCCGTCAACAACATCCAGACGGGCGGCGGCGGCATCAAGTACTTCCACGCCAATTCGCAGGCGGCCGACTCGCAGGCCGCCGGCGCGGAAAGCGTGGCCATCGGGCCGCAGGCCATCGCGCTGGGCGCGAGCGCCATTGCCACGGGCAGCGCCGCGCAGGCCGTCGGCGCGGGCAGCATCGCGCTGGGCGCCAACGCGGTCGCCACCGCCGCGGCAGGCAACGCCGTGGCGCTGGGCAACGGCGCCGTGGCCGACCGCGCGGGCATGAACGGGCAGAAGGAGCTGTTCTCCAGCGTCTCGGTGCTGTCCACGCAGGGCGGCGTGTCGGTGGGCTCCGCGGGCAACGAGCGGCAGATCACCCACGTGGCCGGCGGCACGCAGGCCACCGACGCGGTGAACGTGCGCCAGCTGCAGGCCGTGCAGCAAGGCGCGGTGCGCTACGACACCCACGTGGACGGCACGGTCGACTACAACAGCGTGACCATGGGCAACGGCGGCGCCAGCGGGCCCGTCGCGGTGCACAACGTGGCGAACGGCGTGGCGCCCACCGACGCCGTCAACGTGCAGCAGCTCAACCAGAGCAGCGCCGCCGGCACGGCCTACACCGACGCGCGCGTCAACGCGCTCGGCAGCGACCTGCGCACCGTGGCGCGCAACGCCTACGCCGGCGTGGCCGCCGCCATGGCGGTGCAGATGCCCGGCACCTACGTGCCCGGAAAGACCGTCATGCGCATCGGCTACGGCACCTTCAAGGGCGAAAGCGCGGTGGGCGTGAGCTTTCGCCGCACCTCCGAGAACAACGCATGGAGCCTCACCGGCGGCGTGGGCGTGAGCCGCGCGGGCGCGGCCGCCACGGTCGGCGCCGAGTGGGTCTTCAATTGAACAGGGCAGCGATGCGCAAGCAGATGACGAACGCGACGACGAGGCGGGCCGCAGCCATGGTGGCCATGGCTGCCTTCGTGGCGGCGATGCAGGGTTGCGCCACGCCCGGCACGGCCATCGACCAGGGCGCCCAGGCGCGCGCCGTGGCGGCGCAGCCGGCGGCGCCCAAGCCCGCGGACTTTCCCGCGGCCGACAGCGCCCGGTGGAAGCAGGGCGCCTTTCCCGGCGCCGGCGTGTTCGACCGCATCCGCCCCGGCATGGGCAAGGACCAGATGCGCGGTCTGCTGGGCTGGCCGCATTTCAGCGAAGGCCTGTGGGGCGTGCGCGAGTGGAACTATCTCTTCCACTTCCGCACGGGGAACGGCATGGGCAGAGGCCCAGGCATGGGCACAAGCAACAGCGCGGCGTACGTGACCTGCCAGTACATGGTGCGCTTCGACAGCGAAGGCCTGTCCACCGGCGGATGGTGGAAGGACCCCGATTGCGCGCTGCTGGCGCAACCGCCGGCCGCGGTGCCGATTCCCACTGCCTCTGCCTCTGCCTCTGCCGCTGCCGCTGCCGCTGCCGCTGCTGCCGTTGCGCCCGTGCCCACCGTGGCCGTCACAACGGATGGCATCCCGCGCAAGCGCACCCTCGCCACCGACGGCCTGTTCCGCTTCGACGGCGCATCGCTCACCGACCTGCTGCCAGCGGGCCGCGCGCGCCTCGAGCGGCTGGCCGACGAGTTGCGCCGCGACGCCGGCGCGCAGGATGCCATCGTCGTGACAGGCCACACCGACCGGCTCGGCAGCGACGCCTATGACGACGCGCTCTCGCTGGAGCGCGCCAACACCGTGCGCGACCTGCTGGTGCAGCAAGGCATCGAGCGCAAGCGGGTGCGCACGGTCGGCATGGGCAAGCGCGAGCCGCTGGTGGTCGACTGCCGCGGCACCCGCAGCACGCTCGCATCGCCCGCCCTGCTGCGCTGCCTGCAGCCCAACCGGCGCGTGGAGATCGCCGTTGCTGCGGGGGCGCGAGCGCAATGAATGCCATGAACGCAACGAACGCCATGAACGCGATGAACGGCTGGACTCAGTTGGTCTGCCGCGTCGCCCTGGTCGACTCGGACGCGCTGCAGCGCCTGTGCACCGGCAACTCGTTGTCGAACGTCGGCGCGGACCACGTCGCGTTCGAGGAAATGCGCGACGTGATCGAGGCGATCCAGGCGGGCCACCAGTTCGACGCCGTGGTGCTCGGGCTGCACGCCGGCGCGCTGAAGACGGTGTCGTCGCTGTTCGACGTGAACGACGCGGCCGGCCGGCGGCTGCCGGTGCTGTACGTGGTGCATCCGTCGGAAATGGAATGCCTGCACCGCCTGCCGGCGGCGATGCGCGCGCCGCCGGTGTACCAGTTGCTGACCTCGCCGGTGGAAGACCCGGCGCTGCTGTGGTGGCTGAACGACCTCGACCTGTGGGAGCGCCGCGTGACGGGCACCGGGCCGGCGAACCGGCGCTGAGGTCGCCGAGGTCGCCGAGGTGTCAGCCGGCGGCGGCCAGCGCGGCTTCCACGTCGCGCGTGAGCGAGGCGGGCGTGTCCAGCGGCGCGTAGCGCTTGAGCACCGTGCCGTCACGCCCGACCAGGAACTTGGTGAAGTTCCACTTGATGGCCGTGCTGCCCAGCAGGCCCGGCTTTTCCTTGGTGAGCCACTGGTACAGCGGCGCGGCGTTGCCGCCGTTGACGTCGATCTTCTCCATCATCGGAAAGCTCACGCCGTAGTTCTTGGTGCAGAAGGCGCCGATTTCCTCGTTGCTGCCCGGGTCCTGCGAGCCGAACTGGTTCGACGGAAAGCCCAGCACCGTGAGGCCCTGGCCGGCGTACTTCTCGTGCAGCGCCTCCAGCCCGGCGAACTGCGGCGTGAAGCCGCACTTGCTGGCCGTGTTCACGATCAGCAGCACCTGGCCCTTGAAGGCCGAGAGCTTCACCGGCTTGCCGTCGATCTGGTTGGCTTCGAAGTCGTAGACGGTGGTCATGGGATGTCCTCAGTGAGCGGAAGTGGCGCTGGAGGCGCGATCATCGCCGCGCACGGTCGTTCGCGCAAACGCCGACCACACCGCGCCCAGCACGATCAGCGCGCCGCCCACGAGGATGCGCGGGTCCATGGTGGCCGCGCCCAGCGCCACCGACGAGATGCTGGCGAACAGCACCTCCGACAGCATGATCACCGAGGTGGCGGCGGCCGCCAGCCGCGCCGCCCCGTACTGCAGGCACACATTGGCGATCACGAAGCCGGTGCCCAGCAGCGCGGCCCAGCCGAGCCAGCCCGGCGACGCGAGCATCGGCGAATCGATCGCGCCGATCGCGGTGCCGGTGAGCGCCGCGGTGCCCGCCAGGAAGGTGCAGCCGCAGAACATGGCCAGCGCGCGCGACTCGCCCGGCGCATGCCGCAGGTGGCGCAGCGCGATGTTGGTCACCGCGAAGCCGAAGCCCGCCGCCACGCCCAGCCAGTCGGGCAGGCTCGAGGGCACGGGCCAGTCGGTGCCCGGCGCCTTCAGCACCACCACCACGCCGGTGAGCGCCAGCGCCACGCGCGCCAGCGCGCCGCCCGACGGGCGCTCGCCCAGCAGCAGCCAGCCCAGCAGCACGCTCCACAGCGGCATCAGGTAGAACAGCAGCACCACGCGCACCACGTCGCCCTGCGTCACGGCCCAGTTGAAACCCACGTTGGTGAAGCCGGCCGCCAAGCCCAGCACCACCAGCATCGGGTAGGCCGCGAAGCCCTTCCAGGCGTTGCGGCGCACCAGGCCCATCAGCACGGCAATGGCCAGGTAGATCAGGCAGGTGGTCCACAGCGGATGCAGGCCGTGGCTCGCGATCTGGCGGAACGGAAACCACGAGACGCCCCAGACGAAGGCGTTGAAGATCAGGGCGAGCGCGGGCATGGGGGCGTTGGAAAAGGGTGGGGGCCGGACGCGGTGGAAGCGCCAGGCGTTTCACCAACGCGGGCGCGCGAGGTCAGTGATGCTTGTCGCTGCGGGCAATGGCCAGCAGGTGCTCGACCTCTTCAGGATACTTCTTCAGGTTGTTCTCGTGCCAGCGCTTGATGAGCCACATGCAGCCCGCCACCACCAGGCCGAAGGCGCTGATGGCGCCGTAGGCCGACAGGCCCAGGCCGGTGCACACGCTGTAGAAGCCGCCCAGCAGGAGAATGCAGGCCTGCTCGTTGAAGTTCTGCACGGCGATGGAGCGGCCGGCGCCCATCAGGTTGTGGCCGCGGTGCTGCAGCAGCGCATTCATCGGCACCACCAGGAAGCCGCCCAGGCCGCCCAGGATGATCAGGAACGGCACCGCCAGCCAGACGTTGCCGATGAAGTTCATGCAGATCACCATCAGCCCCATCGCGATGCCCATGGGGATCACGCGGGTCGCCATGTCCAGGCGCATGCGCATCGACGCCACCACCGCGCCCACGGCCGTGCCGATGGTCACCACGCCGGTCAGCGCCGAGGCCTGGGTGGTGTTGTAGCCCAGCGCCAGCGAGGCCCAGGCCAGCACGATGTACTTGAGGTTGCCGCCCGCGCCCCAGAACAGCGTGGTGGTGGCCAGCGAGATCTGGCCGAGGCGGTCACGCCACAGGCGCGAGTTGCAGTGCCAGAAGTCGGGCAGCAGCGCGACCATGTTGCGCACCATGCCGTGCTCGGGGTTGGAGCGCAGCGGGCGCATTTCCACGCCGGTGTGCGGGATGCGGGTGTTGAACCAGGCCGCCAGCACGTAGACGAAGATCAGCACCGAGATCGCGGCTTCGGCCGGCGAGTCGATGCCGGTGTCGATGAACGGGAAGTCGAAGGCCAGCAGCTTGCTGGAAACGGCATGCCCCACCAGCGAGCCGCCGAGCACGATGCCCAGCAGGATCGAGGCGATGGTCAGCCCCTCGATCCAGCCGTTGGCCTTCACCAGCTGGGAGGCCGGCAGCAGCTCGGTCAGGATGCCGTACTTGGCCGGCGAGTACGCCGCGGCGCCCAGCCCCACGATGGAATAGGACAGCAGCGGGTGCGAGCCGAACAGCATCATCAGGCAGCCGACCACCTTGATGGCATTGCTGATGAACATCACCTTGCCCTTGGGCAAGGCGTCGGCGAAGGCGCCTACCAGCGGCGCCAGCACCACATAGAAGACTGCGAAGATCGGCACCAGTGCGGCGCGCTGCCATTCGGGCGCGCCGGAACTTCGCATGAGGTCGACGGCAACAACGAAAAGCGCTTGGTCGGCCAGTGACGAAAAGAACTGGGCCGACATGATCGTGTAGAAACCGCGCTTCATCGATGGGCTGGCTGGCCAGAGGGTCTGCTGGCGGTAGTGAAAAAGTGTCGCGTGGTGGGCGAATGGGCGGTTATAGCACGGGGGTGCGACGTCAAATTGGGCATCCCCACGGTGTTCGACCCCATTCCCGAAGATGCTAAAACGTGGTCTGCATTTTCCCCGAACCCTCGCTGAGCACCATGCCGCGCCCCATTCTCGCCACCGTCCACACCGACGCCCTCCGCCACAACCTCGACCGGGTGCGCCGCTCGGCCCTCGACGCCCGTGTCTGGGCGGTCGTGAAAGCCAATGCCTATGGCCATGGCATCGAGCGGGTCTATGAGGGTCTGCGCGGCGCCGACGGCTTCGCGCTGCTCGACCTGGCCGAGGCCGAGCGCGTGCGCGCCCTCGGCTGGCGCGGCCCGGTGCTGCTGCTGGAAGGCGTGTTCGATGCGCGCGACCTGGAGCTGTGCTCGCGGCTGGACCTGTGGCACACCGTGCACTGCGACGAGCAGATCGACATGCTCGCCGCCCACAAGACGCTCAAGCCGCAGCGCGTGTTCCTCAAGATGAACTCCGGCATGAACCGCCTGGGCTTCACGCCCGAGCGCTTCGGCTCCGCCTGGACCCGCCTGAACGCGCTGACGCAGGTCGACGAGATCTCGCTCATGACCCACTTCAGCGACGCCGACGGCACGCGCGGCATCGCCCACCAGGTCGAGGCCTTCGAGCGCGTCACGCGCGACCTGCCGGGCGAGCGCTCCATTGCCAACAGCGCCGCCACGCTGCGCCACGCCGACATCACACGCGGCGACTGGGTGCGCCCCGGCATCGTGCTGTACGGCAGCGCGCCCGATTTCCCCGAGCACGACGCGGCGCACTGGCAGCTGCAGCCGACCCAGACACTCGCGACCCAGCTCATCTCGGTGCAGACGCTGAAGGCCGGCGACACCATCGGCTACGGCTCCAGCTTCACCGCCGACGGCCCGCTCACCATCGGCGTTGCCGCGGTCGGCTATGCCGACGGCTATCCGCGCCACTGCACCACCGGCACGCCCGTGCTGGTGAACGGCGTGCGCACCCGCATGGTCGGGCGCGTGAGCATGGACATGATCACCGTCGACCTCACCGGCGTGCCCGACGCGAAGTTCGGCAGCGAGGTCACGCTGTGGGGCAAGTCCGCGAAGACCGGCGCGGTGCTGCCCATCGACGAGGTGGCGCGCGCGGCGGGCACCGTCGGCTACGAGCTCATGTGCGCCGTGGCGCAGCGCGTGCCGTTCGCGCCTGCCGACGTTGAATGACGGTGAATGACGGGCGACTGACCGGCGAATGAAGGTCCTCTCCAACTGGCGCTCCGTGCGCCTTTGGGAAACGCAGGTCGAGCGCGACCTGCACCGCAACTACAGCCTGCGCACGCACGGCATCCTGATCGGCAGCTTCACGCTGCTGCTGATGTGGTGCGTGTCGGCGCTGCAGATGCACCTGCTGCACGTCGACTCGCTGGCGGTGCGCTACTTCCTCACGCTGGGCGTGGGCTACCTGGGCTACCTGCTGGTGCTGCGCTGGTGGGCCAAGCGGCTGGTCGAGGGGCGCGAGCTGAACGCCGACCTCGACGCGCCCGACATGGACTTCGGCAGTGGGCGGAGCGGTGGCGGCTCGCACAGCCACGTGAACTCCGGTGAAAGCAGCGGCGGGGGGGGCAGTGGTGGCAGTGGTGGCGGGGAGGGCGGCAGCGGCCTGACCGACGTCGCCAGCGGCGCGCTCGACGTGGCGGGCGCCGCCGACGAAGGCGCGGTCATCGTCGTGCCGGTGGTCGCCATCTTCCTGCTCTGCACGGCCGTGGTGCTGGGCGCGGGCTCGCTGGTGCTGCTGTACTTCAGTTGGGACGCGCTGCTGGCGGTGGCGATCGAGGTGGCGTTCTCGTACGTGTCGGCGCGCGCCGCGGTGCGCGTGGCGCGCGAAGGCTGGCTCATGGCGGCGGTGCGGCTCACCTGGAAGCCGCTGCTGGGCGCGGTGGTCTGCGCGGTGGCGCTGGGCGCGCTGCTCGACCACTTCATGCCGCAGGTCCACTCGCTGCCCGAGGCGGTGCGCGTGCTGCTGAAGACGCACTGAAGGGGCCACGCGCAGCATGTCGGGCGACGCGAAGAAATACCTGCAGGCGCTGGGCGCCGAACTCGCCGAGGCCCTCGGGCCCGGCTACCGCTTCTACAAGTCCGCGCTCGAACTGCGCGCGGCCACCGAAGCGGGCGAGAACCTCGTCACCCTGGGCGGCGCGATGCGCCACTCGCCCTTTGTCGACGTCGCCTTTCACTTCGGCTGCAGCTACGGCGCCGCGAAGGCCGTGGCGAAGCAGCTCGGGTTGCAGGCCGGCCCGCACATCGTGCAGTACTCGCTGAACCGCGCGTCCATGAAGAACCTGCCGATGCCCGGGCCGGGCCGCGGCAGCTGGAGCGTCCACATCGGCACGCCGCCCGACGCCACCCTGGTGTCCGAGATGGCCACCGCGGTCCGCGGCATGGCCGTGCCCTTCTTCGAGCGCTTCGCGGGCATGGCGGCCGCCAGGGACGCGGTGGCCGGCGACGACAGCTGGTGCCTGGGCGGCAAGATGCAGTGGCGCAATGTGCTGGCGCTCGACGTCGCACTGGGCGAGCTCGATCACTTCAGGGCGTGGGCCGCGCGGCTCGACAAGCGCAACGCGCAGGAAGCCAACGACCTGCTGCTGCGCGCCGAAGCCCTGCGCGGCTGAACGGCTTCAGCCGCCCGCCAGCGCCTCGCGCAGGTGGTCGACCAGCACCCGGCACTTGGGCGCGGTGAAGCGGTTCGGCGGGTACAGGATGTACGCATGCCCGTGGTAGTTGCCCTGGAACGCCCAGCCGGCCAGCACGCGCACCACCTCGCCCGCATCGAGCGCCTCGCGCGCCATGAACGCCGGCACGCAGGCCACGCCCAGGTCGGCCAGCGCGGCTTCGAGCCGCACCTCGCTGTGGTTGGAGATGTAGCGCCCGCGCACGATGACCTCGGCGTCAGGCTCCCCGTCCTTGCGAAACCGCCAGTGGTTGTCGCGCTCGTGCTCGCCGAGCGACAGGCAGCTGTGCGCCAGCAGGTCGTCCGGGTGCGCGATGGCCGCGTGCCGTGCCAGGTAGCGCGGCGTCGCGCACAGGATGTGCTCCACCGCCATCAGCGGGCGCGCCACCAGCCCTTCGGGCGGCTCGGTGGTCAGCCGCACCACCAGGTCGACGCCCTCGCGGATCGGGTCGACGTCGCGGTCGCTCACGATGAGCTGCACGTCCACCTCCGGGTAGCGCTGCAGGAACACCAGGATGTGCGGGTGCAGCACGCGCCGCGCGAAGGCTTTCGGCGCGCTGATGCGCACCAGCCCGCCGGGCCGGCTGGCGAACTGCGGGCCGACGTCCATCGCGCCCTGCGCCGCCAGCACCAGTTCGCGGCAGCGCGCAAAGGCCTCGGTGCCGGCCTCTGTCAGGCGCAGCTGGCGCGTGGTGCGTTGCAGCAGCTGCACGCCGATTTCCTTTTCGAGCCGCTTCACCTGCCGGCTCGCGGCCGACGGCGTCATGCCCAGCAGGTCGGCCGCGGCCGAGAAGCTGCCCAGTTCGGCGACCCGCACGAAGGTCACCATCTCCGGCAGCACTTTGAGAAATGAATTCGTTCCCACGGCGCAATAGTCCTGTTCCGGCCGACGGCTGTTCGGCCCGGGTGATGCCCCGAACAATCCGGCCTTCTTCATGGGTTCTTCGTTGTTGGGAAGCGGGCGACAGTATGGCGTCAAGAAAATGGGCCGGCATCGGCGGGGCCGAACTCATGCTGCTGCTGGTGGCGGCTGTGTGGGGCGGCAGCTATGCCGTGGCCAAGCAGGCGACGCAGCAGCTGCCGGTGCTGGAGTTCATCGCGCTGCGCTTCGGGCTGACCTTCGTGGTGCTGCTGCCGGCGCTCGGGCCGCTGTTCGGCGCGCGCAACGCCGGGCGGCGCCAGGGCCTGGCGGTGGGCGGCCTGCTGGGCGCCAACCTGCTGGCCATCTTCGTGTGCGAGACCTTCGGCGTGTCGCTCACCAGCGCCAGCAACGCCGCCTTCCTCATCAGCCTGTGCGTCGCGTTCACGCCCTTCGTCGAATGGTGGCTGCTGCGGCAGCGCCCGGCGCGGCGCATGTTCTGGGCGGCGGGCCTGTCGGCGCTGGGCGCGGCGATGCTTTCAGCGACCTCGCCAGCCGAGATGTCGGTGGGCTGGGGCGACGGGTTGATGGTGATCGCGGCGTTCCTGCGCGCCGTCATGGTCTGCCTCACGCGCCGGCTGGCCGGCCGGCACACGCTGCCGGCGCTGACGCTCACGGCCGTGCAGGCGGGCGTGATGGCGCTGGGCGCGGCGCTGGTCTCGCTGGTGGCTTCGCCCGCGCAGGGCGCATGGCACCTGCCGCCGGCCACCGCCTCGTTCTGGTGGGGCATGGCCTACCTGGTGCTGCTGTGCACCGTGTTCGCCTTCTTCGCGCAGAACCATGCCGCCTCGCGCACCAGCCCGAGCCGGGTGTCGCTGCTGATGGGCAGCGAGCCGGTGTTCGGCGCGCTGATCGCGGTGTACGGCTTCGGCGAGCGCGTCGGGCCGTGGGGCTGGGCGGGCGGCTTGCTGATCGTGGCGTCCGCGTGGTGGGTCACGCTGCCGCCGCGCGAACGATCGACGAAGAATCCGGGCGCCCCGCGCATGGATCGCGAAGCCCGCGCTCCCTAGACTAGGGGCATGGACCAATCTACCGACGCAGAACTTCCCGCCGCGAACCACGGCAACTGGCGCAGCCGGCCGCACAGCACCTGGGCCTTCCAGCATGTGCGCGAGATCGTGCCCGTGGCCGACATCGCCAACGACCCGGCCCGCGCCACGCCATTCCCCACCGAGCCCGCCGAGCCCGCCGCGCTTGATCTGGCCGAGTTCCACCAGCTCACCCGCACCGACGGCTTCGTCGTCATGCACAAGGGCCGCGTCGTGCACGAGTTCTACGACAGCGGCATGACGGCGCACACGCCGCACATCCTCATGTCGGCGACCAAGTCCGTCGTGGGGCTGGTGGCCGGCACGCTGCATGGCGCGGGCCTGCTCGACGTGGCGGCGCCGGTGTCCGACATCGTGCCGGAGCTCGCGCGCACCGCCTTCGAAGGCGCCACCGTGCAGCAGCTGCTCGACATGCGCACCGGCGTGGTCATGGACGCGCAGGCGCTCGAGGCCTACCGCCTGTCCACCGGCTGGGACCCGGCGCCGCCCGGCGGCTCGCAGTCGGACCTGCGCACCTTCTTCGAGACCACCACGGCCATGCACGCGCCGCACGGCGGGCCGTTCAAGTACACCTCGGCCAACACCGACCTGCTCGGCCTCGTCATGGAGCGCGCCGCGGGCCAGCCGTTCGCCACGCTGGCCAGCGAGCGCCTGTGGGCCCCGCTGGGCGCCGAAGACGCCGCCTGCATCACCGTCGACCCGAAGGGCGCCGCCCGCTGCACCGGCGGCCTGTGCGCCACCGCGCGCGACCTCGCGCGCGTGGGCTGGATGGTGGCGCAGGGCGGGCGCGGCGCCGACGGCCGCGCCGTGGTGCCCGCGGACTGGATCGACGACACGTGGCACGGCGGCGATGCCGAGGCCTGGCGCCAGGGCGAGTTCGCCGCCGGCTTCGCGGGCATGCGCATGCGCTACCGCAACGGCTGGTACGTGGTCGACGACGCGCCGGGCATGCTGTTCGCCATGGGCATCCACGGGCAGCACCTGTTCGTCGACCCGCGCAACGAACTGGTCATTGCCAAGCTGTCGTCGCAGAACCAGCCGATCGATGCGATCGCCACGGCACGCACGCTGCGGGCCGTGGGGGCGATCCGGCGCGCGCTGGCCTGACGCGCGCTTGCGGCGCGGGTGAGCAGGCGGCCCCGCCCGGTGCGGTGCGGTGCGGTGCGGTGCGGTGCGGTGCGGAGACAATCCGCGCCGGAGGAATTCCGTTCACATGATCTCGAAGAAAAAACAACGTGCCGCCATGCACGCCTGCGGCATCGCGCTGGCCGCGCTGAGCTTCGTGGCCCACGCCGAGCCGGATGCGGCGGCGCCGGCCACGCTCGCCACGGAGGCTCCCGCCGCGCAGACGCCCGCCGAACCTGTAGCCGCACCCGCACCCGCACCCGCACCCGCACCCGCACCCGCACCCGCACCCGCACCCGCACCCGCCTTGCCGCAGACCCGTGTGCTTTTCAAGCTCGGCGTCTACAAGCCGGGCATCGAGAAGCTTCGCGTGGTGCGCCGCGAGGACACCGTCGGCCACGCCGCGGGACAGGTTGCCTTGAACGTGGCGTTCGCCGTGCTGGCGGGTGGCATGGCCGCGCAGGGCTTCTCGAAGGACGACCTCGGCGGCACCACGCTCGCGGCGCTCGAGCAAGACCCGCTGGGCGTCAACCCGGCCATCAGCGACCTGACCGACGCGCTCGGCAAGGTCGCCACCGGCATCTACCGCAAGCGCGCCGAAGCCGCGCACGCCCTGGCTCTCACGGACGGCTCCACACCCGAGGAGATCGCGGAGGCGGCCAAGGTCCAGGCGCAGGCCGACACGCCGCTGCTGCCGGGTCCGTGGCACCTGGTCTACGAGAACCTGCTGGGGTCCGACGAGCTGTTCCGCCTGAAGTTCGGTGCCCAGCTCGGCCGCGCGGGCTTCATGCGCCCGCCGGCCGAATGCTTCTACCAGTCGGAGCCCGTCGCGTGGGCCCAGTGGCAGGCCGACAACTGGCAGCGCTTGCGCGAGGAGCGCGCCAAGGCCGTGGCCGCCTGCACCGCCGCGCTGGCCGCCACGCCTGAAAAGTTCTGGTGACTGCGCGCCACCGCGGCCCTTTCAAGGGCTGCGGGCCTGTGCGAGCTGCCCCACGCCTGTCGAGCGCCAATCCGTCTGGAACTGCTTCAACCATGGACATCAGGGACCCCGCGAACCTGGCCCGTATCCTGGCGCGCCACGGCAGCGCCGCCGGCACGTCCCTCGACTGCTTCGGCACGCCCGAGGACCCGGAAGACTTCATGTACTTCACGGTGCTGGAAGACCGGCTGCACATCGACATCCAGCGCGTGCTGGTCGAGGTCGGCAGCTTCTACTTCCGCTTCACGCTGCAACGACAAAGTGCGCAGGTGGTGGTGACGCGCACGCTGAGCAACGTGGAAGGCACCCACAAGCGCATCCGCGCCGAACTCGGCGACGACCATGCGAAGGACCGCATTGGCGTGCCGTTCCAGACCCTGTCGAAAGACGAGGAGGCATGGGTGGCGACGGCGCTGCAGACCTTCGCGGCCGACTGGATGAGGCCTGCCGCACCCAGCGCCTGAGCGATCCGTCCGGGCTTCAGTACAGCCCGAGCTGGCGCGTGCGCAGCCGCGCCAGCCCCAGCAGCGCATCGGTGAACGGCGTGGCCACGCCCGTCAGTTCGCCGAGTTCGCGCACCACCGTCACCAGCGCGTCGAGCTCCACCGAGCGGCCGGCCTCCACGTCCTGCAGCATCGAGGTCTTGAACGCGCCCAGCTTCAGCGTGACCGCGTGGCGGTCTTCCGGGCTCTGCGTGATCTCGATGCCGATGCGCCGGCCGATTTCCTTGGCCTCCAGCATCACGGCCGAGATGAAGCCGCGCACGTAGTCGTCGCCCATGATCAGGTCGGTGGTGGCGCCGGTGAGCGCGCTGATGGGGTTCACCGTCATGTTGCCCCACAGCTTGAACCACACGTCCTTCTGGATCTGCGGCGACAGCGTGGTGTCGATGCCGGTGCTCCTGAGCAGCTCGACCAGTTTCTGCACGCGCGGCGTGGCTTCGCCCGACGGCTCGCCCACGATCAGCCCGTTGCCGAAGTGGTGCCGCACCACGCCCGGCGCGTCGAGCGAGCAGCTGCAATGCACCACGCAGCCGATCACGTTGCGCGACGGAATGGCGCGCGCAATGGCGCCTTCGGGGTCGACGGCCGCGAGCCGGTGGCCCGTGATCTCGCCGCCGAAGCCGCCTTCGAGGAACCACCATGGCACGCCGTTCATGGCCACCAGCACGAGGGTGTCGGCGCCGATCAGCGGGCCGATGCGCTCGGCCACGCCGGCCAGCGCGGGCGCCTTCACGGCGATGATCACCAGGTCCTGCACGCCGAGCTCAGTGGGGTCGGCCACCGCGTTGACGGGCACGCGCGTGCGAACGTCGCCACGCATCAGGCTGAGGCCGTCGCGCTGCAGCGCGTCGAGCGTGGCGCCGCGCGCCACCACGTTGAGGCGTTCGCCGGCTTGCGCCAGGCTGACGCCGATCCAGCCGCCGATGGCGCCGGCGCCGTAGATGCAAATCTTCATGGGGTCTGTCGCTTCAGGTTCAGTTGCGGTACGAAGGGTCGATGCGGTCCACTTGCCGCACCAGCGCATTGAACACATCCTGCCCGGCGCCGTGCTCGGGGCTGAACTGCAGCGCGTCGCGCGTGCAGCGCCGGGCGATTTCCTCGCTCACCGGAATGGCCTGGCCCATCGAGAAGGTGGCCATCTGGATCTCGCAGGCGCGCTGCAGCGTCCACAGGATCGCGAAGGTCTGCGGCAGCGTCTGGCCCCAGGCCAGCAGGCCGTGGTTGCGCAGGATCACCGCGTTGCGCTCGCCGATGCTCTTGAGCAGGCGCGGGCCTTCGTCAGCATGGATGGTGATGCCCTCGAAGTCGTGGTACGCCACCATGCCGTGCAGCTGCGCGGTGTAGAAGTTGGTCTGCTGCAGGCCGCCCTGCAGGCAGGCCACGGCCACGCCGGCGGTGGTGTGGGTGTGCATCACGCAGTGCGCGCCCGGCAGGCCGTCGTGGATGGCCGCATGCACCACGAAGCCGGCCGGGTTCACCTTGTGCGTCGAGCCGTCGAGCACCTTGCCTTGCAGGTCGATCTTCACCAGGTTGCTGGCCGTGACCTCGCTGTAGTGAAGCCCGAAGGGGTTGATGAGGAACTGCTTCTCGCCACCGGTCACGCTGTCGGGCAGCCGCACCGTGATGTGGTTGTAGATCATCTCGACCCAGCCCAGCATCGCGAACACGCGGTAGCAGGCCGCGAGCTCCTCGCGCGCGGCGCGCTCGTCGGGATGGATCGAGGGATGGACCAGCGCCGACGTGGACGACGGCGCGGGGGTGGCGAGTGTGTTCATTGCAGTTCCTTCATGGGTTTAGCCTTCCGCGGTGAAGCCGACCTCTTTCACGATCGGCGCCCACTTGGCGGTGTCTTTCTTCAACAGGTCGGTCAGCTCGGCCGGTGTGGAAGACATCGCCTCCAGGCCGAAGGTGCCGAGGCCGTCGATCACGTCCTTTTGCGCCAGGGCGTTCTTCATGGCCGTGTTCAGCCTGGTCACCAGCTCCGGCGAGGCCTTGGCCGGCAGGAAGAAGGCGAACCACTCGCTGTGCGCCATGTCCTTCAGGCCTTGTTCGCCGAAGGTGGGCACGTCGGGCGCGAAGCGGCTGCGCTTGGCACCCGACACGCCCAGGATGCGCACCTTGCCCGACTGCAGGTGCTGCGTGATGTCGCCGATGGGCCCCGACACCGCCGAGATGTTGCTGCCCAGCAAGTCGAGCATGGCCGGCTGCGTGCCGCGGTAGGCCGCGTGCTTGAGCTCGACGCCGCCCTTCTTGCCCAGCAGCGCGCCGATGAAGTGCGGCGTGGAGCCCGCGGCCGGCGAGCCGAAGTTGGCGCCCTCGGGGTTGGCCTTGGCCCAGGCCAGGAACTCGGGCACCGTCTTCACGCTGGCCGGCACGGCCGGGCCCACGGCAAAGCCGAAGTCGAAGATGCAGGCCAGGCTCACGGGCGTGATGTCGACCATCGGGTCGTACGGCAGTTTCTTGTAGATGTGCGGGTAGATCGTGAGGATCGAGGTCGGCGTCTGCAGGATGGTGCTGCCGTCGGCCGGGCGGGCCTTCACGTAGCTCACGGCGATCTGGCCGCCCGCGCCGGTGCGGTTCTCGACCACGGCGGTCTTGGCGTACTCGGGGCTGAGCTTCAGCGCCAGGCGCCGGCAGGTCGTGTCCGACGTGCCGCCGGCCGCGAAGCCGGTAACGATGGTGGCGGTCTCGATGTTCATCGCTTGCGCGAAGACGTTCTGGCCCAGGCTGGCCATCAAGGCCGAGGCACTGGTGGTCTGCAGGATCTGGCGGCGCGTGAAGCTCATGGTGTCTCTCTCCGGACGGTTGTTGTGGAGGGTCAAGACTCGTCGCGCAGCCAGGTGACCGCGCCCGAGTGGGTCACGGCGCCCTGGTGGGCAGGGCGCACGGTGAGCGCGTATTTTTCCAACAAACCGCCTTTTGGCGCCCCCGCGTTTACCTCACGTCCGGCAAGGCGCGACGCGATTTCTTCCGCCGTCAGTTCCACCGAAATGTTGCGCGCTTCGGCCCGCGCGTCGATGGCGATCACGTCGCCGTCGCGCAGCGCCGCAATGGGGCCGCCGTCCGCGGCTTCAGGCCCCGCATAACCAATGCACAGGCCGCGCGTGGCGCCCGAGAAACGCCCGTCGGTCAGCAGCGCCACCTTGTCGCCCATGCCCTGGCCGTAGAGCAGCGCGGTGATGCCCAGCATCTCGCGCATGCCGGGGCTGCCCCTGGGGCCTTCGTTGCGGATCACAATCACGTCGCCCGGCTCATAGCGGCGGTTCTGCACTGCCGCCTGCGCCTCTTCCTCGGAGTTGAAGACGCGCGCCGGCCCGCGGAACACCAGCCCCTTGAGGCCCGCGGTCTTGAGCAGCGCGCCGTCGGGGCACAGGTTGCCCTTGAGCACCGCCAGCCCGCCGTCGCGCGTGATCGGGTTGCCGGCCTCGCGCACCACGCGGCCGTCGGGCGCCAGCGCGCCGGCCAGTTCCTCGGCCATGCTGCGGCCGGTGAAGGTGAGCGCGTCGCCGTGCAGGAAGCCCTGCTCCAGCAGCGTGCGCAGGATGACGCCCGCGCCGCCGATGTAGAACACGTCGCGCGCCAGGTACTGGCCGCCCGGGCGCAGGTCGGCGATGAGCGGCGTGCGCGCGAACACTTCGGCCACGTCGTCGAGGTGGAACTTGATGCCCGCCTCGTGCGCGATGGCCGGCAGGTGCAGCGCGGCGTTGGTCGAGCCGCCCGTGGCCGACACCACGGCGCAGGCGTTTTCGAGTGCCTTGCGCGTGACGATGTCGCGCGGCAGCGGGCTGTCGCCCATCACCGCCTTCATGAGCGTCTTGGCGGCGCGGCGCATCAGCGGTGCGCGCTCGCTGAACACGGCGGGCACCATGCTGGAGCCGATGGGCGCCAGGCCCAATGCCTCCGACACCATGCCCATGGTGTTGGCCGTGAACTGCCCGGCGCAGGCGCCGGCCGTGGGCAGGCAGGCGCGGCTCATGGCGTCGAGCTCGTCGGGCGTGGCCGTGCCGGCCAGCACCTTGCCGATGGTCTCGTAGGTGTCGACCACGTTGAGGTCGCGCCCGTCGGGGCCGGGCATCTGCCCCGGCAGCGCCGAGCCGCCGTGCACGAACACGCTGGGCACGTTGCAGCGCACCATGCCCATCATCAGCCCCGGCAGGTTCTTGTCGCAGGCGCCGATGGCGAAGATGCCGTCCCACTGGTGGCCGCGCGTGGAGGCCTCCACGCTGTCGGCGATCAGCTCGCGCGAGATCAGCGAGAAGCGCATGCCCGAGTGCGCCATCGTCAGGCCGTCGCTGATCGACACCACCGGGCATTCGTGCGGCGTGCCGCCGCCGGCGTAGATGCCGGTCTTGGCGTGCTGCGCCTGCTCGCGCAGGTTGAGGTTGCACGGGCTCATCTCGCCGCCCGTGTGGAACACGCCGATGTGCGGGCGCGCGATGTCCTCGTCGTCCTGGCCCAGCGCGTGCAGGAAGCTGCGCGTGGTCGCGCGGATCGTGCCCTCGCGGATGGTGGCGGAGCGAAAGCGCTTGTTCGGGTCGGTAGGCGTGGTCATCGGGCTGGCATGGGCTGGCGTGATTTCAATGAAGGCGAAGGGGTGTCAGAACATGCCGTTGGTGTTCACGGCGGTCTCGGGCACGGGCTGCACCACGTCCCAGTGCTCGACGATCTTCCCGTTCTCCAGCTTGAAGATGTCGACGATGGCGCTGCCGCGCGTGCCCGGCTCGCGCACCGCGTTCACATGCAGGATCACGTAGTCGCCGTCGACGAAGCTGCGCTTGATCACGCTGCGCGAGTTCGGAAACTTCTCGCGCAGGAAGGCGATGAACTTGCGAAAGCCCTCGGGGCCGTCGGCCGCCGTGGGGTTGTGCTGCACGTAGCGGTTGCCCACGTATTGCAGCGCCGCCTCGGCGTCCTTCTGGTTCAGGCCCTTCTCGTAGAAGGCGAGCACGGCCTGGCGGTTGGCTTCCTGCTGGGCCGTGGTGGCCGTGGTACCCGGCTTGCCGCCGCCCATGGGCGCGCAGGCGGCGAGGAACAAGGTGGCTGCCGCGGCCAGGGCCGCCAGGGTGGTGCGTTGCATCGAGAGGCTCCAGTGCATGAGGTCAGTCTGTCTTGAGATTCACTGCCAGGGCGCGTTCTTCCCTTGGCAGTACGAGGAGGTGCTTTTCATCGCCGGTTCTTTTCCACGCGGACGCCGCTTGCATCACGCGCAGAACGATCTTTTCGAATTCGGCGCTCACTGCCGGTTCGGCAAGTGCATTGAATATCCGCTCGCCCGAGCCATGGTGCTCATCGACTTCCCGTTTGCCTTCGGCACGGTCGAGCCCTTCGCGCAGTTCGGCTTCGGCATACCAGATGCGCAGACTCTCCACCAACAGTCCGACGGGCTCGCCTCGCTGCTGCTTCACTTCCATGCAAAGCCGCATCAGCGGATCGGTCAACTCGTAGAAGCTCTCGCGTCCTGCTTCGATCGAGTGCACATAGCGCTTCTCTCGCAGCTGCCTGAGCTGTCCCGAGCAGGTCTGGGGCGTGATGAAGCAGGCCTTTGCAATCTGCTTGACCGGCGCCGCGCCGCGATAGCTCACGAGGTATTCCACGATCTTCCGCTGTTGCCCCGAAAGCTCCTTCATGCGCGCCTGGTAGTAGGGCGTGAGTTCGTCCAGCGTGTGCATCACTGCCTGCACCAGTTCGTCGAGCGCTTCGCGGCTCAGGAATTGCGCAAGGATCACGTAGATGCGCGGGTTGCCCTCCGCGAGGTGGTGCACCGCGCGAATGCGTGCACGAGCCTTTCGTGTTTCCATGAACTCGGTCAAGGCACTGTCGCCGCGCTCCACCGCGATCTTCTTCAGCAGATCGACGACGTCTTCGAGGCTGAGTTCCTTCAATGCCTGGATATCGAAGAAGCCGTAGAACGGCGATTTCTGAAGGCTCACGCCAGCGAACAGGGCGGGTGTCGTGGCGACCAGAACGAGTTGCGGGTGGTTCTGGATGAACGCCCGAAACTGGCGCTGGCCGGCATCGCCAAGCTGATCGAAGAGGTCGTCCAGGTTTTCCATCAGCACGACAAGCGTCTTGTTGCCGAGCACCTCCAACAGAAGCGACGTGCCTTGCGACTCCGCCTGCTTGAGCGTCAGCTCATACAACGGCGCCGTTTGCGCCGCGATGCCCAGTGCTGGAGCCTGTTGGTCCAGCGTGCGCAGGATGCGCAATACCAGTTCGAAGAAGCTGGTCACGCCCCATTCTTCTTCGCGCATCCATGCGATCAAGCCTCGTTCTTGAATTTCCTTCGACGTCGAAAGCCGGTGATGCAGCAGCGAGATCAGGTGGGTCTTGCCGATGCCGCGCGGGCCGACGAAGAGGTAGTGGTGCTTGGCGCGTGTCGTCACGCTGTGCACGACATCGTCGCAGCACGCGTCGATCAATGGCTGGCGTTGAACCAGCATGTGCTGCAGCGTGTCGGGCTGCATCATGCTCGGCGTGAAATGCGAGAGATAGAGCGCCTTCTGCGCCATCTGCGTCATTGGCGTGGGCACGACGGAAGGCGCATTCTTCTTCGTCATGCGACACCGCCTTCCGTCACGGGCACGCCGCGGTGCCAGCGCCACCAACGCGCCACGATGCTGAACTTGTAGTGAAGCTCCCCGCTGTCCGGGTGGCGCACGAAGTAATAGTCGCGCTCGAGCAGGTGCGTAAGCTCGAGCCAGCTTTCACGGTCCAGCGCCGGAACAACGCTCTTGGCACGGTTGATGGCGGACTGCATGGACATCGAACCTGCCGTCGACGCCACCGCGTCCAGCAACGCGTGGCATGCCGTGCGATCGTGGGTGTAGTACTCGCGCGTTCGTTCCTCGTAGTGCTTCAGATGCCAGGGGTCGAGCGCGGACCGGATGGCATCGGCCACTTCCTTGCGCACGTCATCGGCCGTCACGCGGTAGGCCGACCCCGCGTGCCTGGCCTTGAGCTTGCTGAGCACATGGTGGATGTAGAACGGGATGTTGTCGACCTCTGCAGCCACCACGCCGGCCACGGCGTCTTCGGCCATGGCAATGCGGTTGTCCTGGAACAGCTGCAGCGCGAGGGACACCGCATCGGCATGCGCCAGGGGCGGCACCTCCATCGTGGCCATGTCGTTGACCGGTGCGTTGACATAGCCTTGCTGCTTCAAGTGCCGCACGACGTGGTGCAGGCCGATCGAGCCGGTGAACACCATCCGGACCTTGGCGTTTTCCTGGCGGATGCTGCGCAGCACGTCCAGCAGTTCCATCGCGTCCTGCGGTGCGGTCTTCGCGAGGTTCTGCAGCATCATGGGCAGTTCGTCCCACAGGAAAACCACGCACTGCGTCTGCGCCGATTCGCCCAGGTGGGCCAGGGTATCGACCAGACCCTGCTTCCACGTCTTGGCGGCAAAGTTCGGGAGCGTGACCGGACCGATCTTCAGCCCCGCGGCTTCCGAACCGATGCCCGCAAGCCATTCCCTGAACTTCTTGACCTTGCTGAGCAGCGGGTGCAAATCGGCCATCACGTACTGGACGAACTCGTTGGCGCTGCGTACGCCTTCCAGGTCGCGCTTGACCATCACCCAACCGTCGCGTTGCTGCGCTTCGAGCTTGCTGAGCACGTGGGTCTTGCCCATGCGCCGTTCGGCGACGAGTTGCAGGCTTTGGGTTTCGAGGATGTCCATGACCTCGGCCACCAAGGTGTCCCGGCCCACGATGTCTTCGAGCGCCAGCGCGCCGCCTGGGTTGATTTTCATTGAAGTACGATGAATTTAACGTACGTCAAATCTAGCATGCATTGCCGTGAGCGCGCTGTCCGAGCGCCGCTCAGTAGCCCGGCGAGCCAGTGTTGGCCGTGCGGTTTTTGTACTTCGCCAGCAATTCCTTGGCCGCGGCCGCCAGCACGATGGTGTCCACCCCCACCGCCACGAACAGCGCGCCGGCCGCGAGCCACTTGCGCGCCTGCTCCTCGGTGGTCGACAGGATGCCCGGCGCCTTGCCGGCCTTGAGGATGCGCGCGATGGCGTCGGCGATCACGGCCTGCACCTCGGGATGGTTGGGCTGGCCCACGAAGCCCATCGAGGCCGACAGGTCGGCCGGGCCGATGAACACGCCGTCCACGCCCGGCGTGGCCGCGATGGCGTCGATGTTCTTCATCGCCTCCACCGTCTCGGCCTGCACCAGCAGGCAGGTCTGCGCGTTGGCTTCGTGCAGGTAGTTGGGGTAGGCCTGCCAGCGCGAGGCGCGCGCCAGCGCGCTGCCCATGCCGCGGATGCCTTCGGGCGGGTAGCGCATGCCCTGCACCAGGCGCGCGGCCTGCTCGGCGGTGTCGACCATGGGCACCAGCAGCGTCTGCGCGCCGATGTCCAGGTATTGCTTGATCAGCGTGGTGTCGCCCACCGGAATGCGCACGATGGGGTGCGAGCGCTCGGCTTCGGGCTGGGCCGACCACATGCTGGAGATGCCCTGCAGCTGCGCGAGCACCGAGCGCACGTCGTTGGGCGCGTGCTCGCCGTCGACCAGCAGCCAGTCGTAGCCGGTGCCGGCCAGGATCTCGGCCGCATAGCCGTCGGCCAGGCCGACCCACAGGCCGATCTGGGGCTTGCCGGCCTGCAGGGCCTGCTTGAAGGTGTTGAGGGGCGTTTGCATTGTTCAGTCCAGTAGATGGAAGGGTGCTGTCTTCATTCGTGGAACACCGCGGAACCGGCTTTGCCGGGCCGCTGGTGTTGCCCCCGGTAGGGGGTTGGCGAAGCGACACGAAGTGCGCGAAGCCTGGGGGCGAGCGTCATGCAAAGCGGAAGGCGATCGACCCGAGCGGGCCGTAGTCGGCATGGAATGTGTCGCCGGGCAGGGCGGTGGTGGGGCGCGTGAACGAGCCGCCCAGCACCACCTCGCCGGCCTCCAGGCATTCGTCCCACGGCGCGAGCTTGTTGGCCAGCCACGCCACGCCGGTGGCCGGGTGGTTGAGCACGGCCGCGGCCACGCCCGACTCCTCGATCACGCCGTTCTTGTAGAGCAGCGCGCTCACCCAGCGCAGGTCGACCGCGTCGGGCTTCACCGGGCGCCCGCCCATCACGATGCCGGCGTTGGCCGCGTTGTCGGCAATGGTGTCGAACACGCGGCGCATGGCCTTGGTGTTCCGGTCGAACTGCTCGATGCGCGCATCGATGATCTCGATGGCGGGCACCACGTAGTCGGTGGCGGCCAGCACGTCGAAGATGGTCACGTTCGGCCCCTGCAGCTTCTTGCCGAGGACGAAGGCCAGCTCCACCTCGACGCGCGGCGCGATGAAGCGCTTGAACGGGATGTCGCCGCCCTGCTCGAAGAACATGTCGTCCAGCAGCGTGCCGTAGTCGGGCTCGTCGATCTGGCTGGACTGCTGCATGGCGCGCGAGGTCAGGCCGATCTTGTGGCCCTTCACCGTGCGGCCCTCGGCGATCTTGGTCTTCACCCATTCGCGCGAGATGGCGTAGCCGTCCTCGATGGTCATCTCTGGGAAGCGCTTGGAGAAATGCTCGACCTGCACGCGCGACTTCTCGCTTTCGTGCAGCTCGGCGGCCAGTTGGGCGATGGTGGCTTGGGAGAGCATGGGTTCGGCTCGTTCAGTTCTTGTTGAACAGGGGATGCAGGTTGCTGTGCTTGCCGTCGTACACCTGCCCGGGGCTTTCGTCGATCTGCAGCGTGATGCCGATGGGGCGCTGGTCGAAGATGGGCGCGAAATGCGCGCGCACGTCGGCCAGCAGTTCGTCGCCGGCTTTCTTCTTCACCGCCTCGGAGCGCCCCGCGGCCATGCGGATGTTGAGGTACACGAAGGCGTAGTCGGCCTTGCCGTCGGCCACCGCGTGATGCGCGGCGGGGTAGGCCAGAACGCGCGTGCCGCCGATGGGGAACACCGGCTTGCCGGCCTCGTCGCGCTGCTGGAGCATGGTGTCGGCCAGCGTGCGGCACAGCGCCGACATGTCGGTCTCGGCCTCGATGTTGGGCGTGTACAGAATCACCAGGTGGGGCATCGTCGTTCTCCGTTCATTCCACCGACATGGTCGCGGCCGTGCATGTCACCGCGAAGATCGGAATGGCCTTCATGTGAAAGATCTCGCCCTTGCCGCGCGCGGCCGCGGCCACGCTGAGAAAGGTGCGGATCTCGAAGCCGCCCTGGCCCGCTTCGCGGTAGGTGGCCTCGTCGCCGTAGTCGTCCTGCGAGAGCATGCCTTCGCGGTCGTTGGCGCACCAGCGGCGCATGAACTCGGCGTCCCACTCGGCGTTGACCTTGCCCGAGTCGGGCGTGGCCGGCCAGTGCGAGATGCCGCCGGTGCCCACCAGCGCAATGCGCTCGGGCACCTTGTCGCAGGCGCGGCGCAAGGCTTCGCCGAAGGCCCATGCGCGGTGCAGCGGCGTGAGCGGCGGGCCCTGGCAGTTGATGTTCACGGGGATCACCTTGGTGTCGAAGTTCGGCGTGAGGAAGTTCAGCGGCACCATGATGCCGTGGTCGAACTTCCATTCTTCCGCGTAGGCCACGTCCACCGTCTGCATCACCTCGCGAATGAGGCGCTGCGAGAGCGCGGCGTCACCGGGGATGGTGTGCTTCCCAATGCCCAGCCACTTCGGGTCTTCGATGGGGCCTTCGTAGCTGTCGGCCATGCCGATGGCATAGGCCGGCATGTTGTTCATGAAGAAGTTCGCGAAGTGCTCCGCCGCGATCACGATCACCGCGTCGGGCTTGGTCGCGCGCATCGCCTCGCCGAAGCGGTGGAACTGCGCGTGGAACTCGTCTTTCACCGCCGGGTCGGCCAGGTGCGCGCGGCCGGTGATGCCGGGGGCGTGGCTGCACACGCCTGCGAATACGAGGCTCATACGCCTGCCACTTTCTCGTTGGTGCCGGTTGTCATTGCATAGATGCCCGCGCGCACCGGGCCGTACTTGCGCACGCCCTCGCGCATGGC
This sequence comes from Variovorax sp. OK212, assembly GCF_900112425.1. Taxonomy (GTDB): domain Bacteria; phylum Pseudomonadota; class Gammaproteobacteria; order Burkholderiales; family Burkholderiaceae_C; genus Variovorax. The sequence goes on from NZ_FOLP01000004.1 coordinate 136,936, forward strand.
TTCGAGGTAGTCGGCCCAGGCGATGCCCAGCAGCGGCGCGAAGTGCATCAGCAACTGGCCGTTGCAACCGAGCACATAGAGCTTGCCGATGTCGCCGCTGTCGATGGCCTCGCGCTCTTCGTCGCTGAGGTCGTAGCCGCCGAGCAATGTGGCGCGCGCGTCGCCGCCTTCGGCGTAGCGCCGCTGCACGTCCTGCTCGCGGTTCAGCGCGAACAGGAACTTCTGCATCGCATAGAGGCTCATCGTTCAGCCCTCGACCTGGATGTTGGCCTTGCGGATCACGTCGCCGTACTTCGCGATTTCGCTCTGGATGAACGCCGCGAAGCGCTCCGGCGTGCCCGACAGCGACGCGATGCCGCCCTTGTGAAAAGTCTCCGTCACCACCGGCCTCGCGAGCGCGCGGTTCACCTCGGCGTTCATGCGCTGCACCACGGCGTCGGGCGTGCCGGCGGGGGCCAGCAGGCCGTTCCACGAATTGGACTCGATGGCCACACCCTGTTCCGCCAGTGTGGGTATGGCCGGTGCGTACTGCGAACGCTGCGCGGTCGCCATGCCCAGCGCCACCAGCTTGCCGCTTTGCACATGGCTGCGGAACTCGGGCCAGTTGCCGAACATCATCGTCACCTGGCCGCCGAGCAGGTCGGTGAGCGCCGGGCCCTGGCCCTTGTAGGGCACGTGCACGATGTCCAGGCCCATCTGCAGCTTGAGCATCTCGCCCGAGAGGTGGGCCGAGGTGCCGTTGCCGAAGGAGGCGAAGCTTAGCGTGCCGGGCTTGGCCTTGGCCTGGTTGCGCAGGTCGGCGAGCGTCTTCAGGCCGCTGTTCGGGTGCGTGGCCAGCACGTGCTCCGACATGCCCATGAGCGCGACCGGGCGCAGGTCTTTCTGCGTGTCGTAGGGCAGCTTGCGGATCAGCGTCTGGTTGGCCGTGAAGCTGTTGGCCACGCAGACGAAGGTGTAGCCGTCAGCGGCGGCCTTGGCGGCGGCATCGACGCCGATCACCGTGCCCGCGCCGGGCTTGTTGTCGACGATCACGGGCTGGCCCAGCGCCTTCGACAGTTCCACGCCCACCAGGCGCGCGACGAAGTCGGTGGTGCCGCCGGGGGTGAAGGGCACGATCACGCGGATCGGCTTGCTGGGCCATGCGGCCTGCGCGCGTGCCAGCGAAGGCAGCGCGGCGAAAGCGGCCGCGCCCTGCAGCAGCGTGCGACGGCTGGCGTTCACGCCACGCCCCAGTGGGAGTTCGGGGACCTGGCTCACGCCACACCCCAGCGAGAGTCTTGGGGTTTGGCTCACGCCACGCCCCAGCGAGAGTCTTGGGGCCTGGCTCACGCCACGCCCCAGTGCGGAATGTGGTGCGAGCCCAGCGACACCGCCACGTTCTTCGGCTCGCAGAACACCTCGTAGCTCCAGGTGCCGCCTTCGCGGCCCGTGCCCGAGGCCTTGGTGCCGCCGAAGGGCTGGCGCAGGTCACGCACGTTCTGGCTGTTGACGAAGCACATGCCGGCCTCCACGGCGGCGGCCACGCGATGGGCCTTGCCGATGTTCTCGGTCCACACGTAGCTGCTCAGGCCGTAGGCGATGTCGTTGGCCAGGCGGATGGCGTCGGCCTCGTCCTTGAACGGAATCAGGCAGGCGACCGGGCCGAAGATTTCTTCCTGCGCGATCTTCATGCGGTTGTCGACGTCGGCGAACACCGTGGGCATCACGTAATTGCCGCGCTGAACGCGGTCGGGCAGGTTCGACGGTGCATCCAGGCCACCGCACAGCAGCGTCGCGCCTTCCTTCGGGCCCAGTTCGATGTAGCTGCGCACCTTGGCCAGGTGGGCCTGCGAGATCATCGGGCCGACGATGGTCTTCTCGTCCAGCGGGTCGCCCACGGTGATGCGCTTGGCGCGCTCCGCGAACCTGGCGGCGAAGTCCGCATAGATCGACTGCTGCACCAGGATGCGCGAGCCGGCCGTGCAACGCTCGCCGTTGTTGCTGAAGATCATGAACACGGCCGCGTCGAGCGCGCGGTCGAGGTCGGCGTCCTCGAAGATCACGAACGGGCTCTTGCCGCCCAGTTCCATGCTGAACTTCTTCAGCCCCGCGCTCTTCACGATGCGGTTGCCGGTGGCGGTGGAGCCGGTGAACGAGATGGCGCGCACGTCGGGGTGCGCCACCAGCGGCTCGCCGGCTTCCTTGCCGTAGCCGTGCACCAGGTTCAGCACGCCGGGCGGAATGCCGGCTTCCAGCGCCAGCTCGCCCAGGCGCGCGGCGGTGAGCGGCGACAGCTCGCTCATCTTCAGCACGGCCGTGTTGCCGAAGGCCAGGCACGGCGCGACCTTCCAGGTGGCCGTCATGAAGGGCACGTTCCACGGGCTGATGAGCGCGCACACCCCCACCGGGTGGAACAGCGTGTAGTTCAGGTGCGTGGGCGTGGGGTAGGTGTGGCCGTCCACGCGCGTGCACATCTCGGCGAAGTAGTAGAAGTTGTCGGCCGCGCGCGGAATCAGCTGCTTGCCGGTCTGGGCGATGACCTGGCCGCAGTCGTTGGTTTCGGTCTGCGCGATCTCGGGCACGTTCTTCGCAATCAGGTCGCCCAGCTTGCGGATCAGCTTGGCGCGCTCGGGCGCGGGCATGCCGGCCCACTTGGGAAAGGCTTCCTTGGCGGCGGCCACGGCCGCGTTCACCTCGGCCTCGCCGCCCGAGGCGACTTCGGCCAGCACTTCCTGCGTGGCCGGGTTGACCGTTTCGAAGTAGTCCTTGCCGGTGACGGACTTGCCGCCGATGAGATGGTTGATCTGTTGCATGAAGAAGTGTCCGGTCGGGGTCAGTCGAGTTTGATGTCGCGCGCCTTGATCAAGGCGTGCCATTTCTTGCGTTCCGCGTCGGTGTAGCGCGTCATTTCGGTGGCGTCGGCGGGGCGGGCTTCCCAGCCGGCGTCGTAGAGCTTCTGGCGCACGCCCGGCTCGGCCATGGCCTTCTGCAGCTCGGTGCCCAGCCGGGCCTGCACCTCCTTCGGCGTGGCCGCGGGCGCGACCAGGCCCTGCCAGGTGTAGGCCTCGACGCTGGCGAAGCCGAGTTCCTTGGCGGTGGGGATGTTGGGCAGCTGCGGCACGCGCTCGGCCGACATGGCCAGCAACGGAATCACCTTGCCGGCCTTGACCGCGCTCACGCCGCTGGGCAGGTCGAGCATCATCAGCGCGACCTGGCCGCCCATGAGGTCCTGCAGCGCGGGCGCGCCGCCCTTGTAGGGCACGTGCAGCATCGACACGCCGGCCTCGCGCTGGAACAGCTCGAGCGCCAGGTGGTGCGGGCTGCCGGTACCCGGCGTGGCGATGCTGTACTTGCCGGGCGAGGTCTTGAGCGCGGCCAGAAGCGCCTTGGCGTCGGCGATGCCGGCATTGGGCGCGGCCGTGATGATCAGCGGCGAGCGGCCCATCATGCCGACCAGCGCGAAGTCTTTCTCGGCGTCGTAGGGCAGCTTCTTGTAGAGCGCGGGGTTGTAGACCAGCACGCCGTTGTCGGCCGAGAACACGGTGTAGCCGTCGCCGGCCGAGCGCGCCACGTTCTCCGACGCGATGATCGCGCCCGCGCCGGGGCGGTTGTCCACGAGCACCGGCTGGCTCAGCTGCTGCGAGACCTGCGCGCCCACGGTGCGTGCGAGGAAGTCGGTGCCGCCGCCGGCCGGGTAGCCGACCACCCAGCGCACGGGCTTGGCGGGGTAGGTGGCCTGCGCGAACGCAGCAGCCGAGGCGGCCAGCGCCAATGCGGCGGCCGTGACGTGGAGGAGCTTTTTGCCGTTGATCATGTCGTGTTGTCTCCGCTGATCGGGTTGTGAATGTGGCAAGGGAGGAGGCGCGCTGTCGCGCGCTTCGGTTGCGCGTTGCGGCGCGGCAGTTGTGCGCGGTGGCGCGTGGCTCAGGCCGCCGCGATGGTGTTGACCAGCGCGCCGATGCCGTCGATCTCGGTGACGATCACGTCGCCCGGCTGGCAGTCGACCACGCCGTCGGGCGTGCCCGTGAGGATCAGGTCGCCCGGCGAGAGCGTCATGAAGCGGCTGAAGTATTCGATGAGGAAGGGCGCGTCGAAGATCATGTCGTGCGTGTTGCCCTGCTGCGTGACGGTGCCGTTCACTGTCGTGCGCAAGGCCAGCGCCATCGGGTCGGGCACGTCGGCCGCATCGACGAACCACGGCCCCAGCGGCGTGCAGGTGTCGCGGTTCTTCACGCGCAGGTTGGGGCGGTACCAGTTCTCCAGGTAGTCGCGAATGGCGTAGTCGTTGGCCACCGTGTAGCCGCCGATGAAGCCGTAGGCGTCGGCGCGCTTCACGTTCTTCGCGGTCTTGCCGACCACGATGGCGAGCTCGCATTCGTAGTGCATGAACTGCACGCCCGCCGGGCGGTGCGTGAGCTGGCGGTGGCCGATGAGCGCGCTCTGGCCCTTCACGAACACCAGCGGTTCTTCCGGTGCCTTGAACTCCAGCTCCTTCGCGTGGTCGGCGTAGTTCAGGCCGAGCGCGAGGATGGTGCGCGGCCGTGCCGTGGGCGCGAGCGGCGGCAGCCAGGTGAGCTGCGCCTGCGGCACGACGCGGCCGTCGTCCAGGCGCACGGCGGCGTCGGCCTGGCCGTTGAACTCGTGGGCGGTGCCGGTGTGTTCGCGGCCTTCGAAAATGACGCGTGCGTGCTTCATGCGGCTTCCTTCACCGGCGTGTCGACCAGCGTGTTGCCGAGGGTTTCAAAACCGGGCGCCGAGATGTCGATGCGGTCGCCGGCGCGCGCCAGCGGCCGGCCCGGGGCGCAGCCCAGCAGCAGCACGTCGCCGTGCGCGAGCGTCATGAAGTCGCCCACGTCGGCGAGCAGCTGCCGCGCGGGGCGCACGAGCTGCGAGAAGTCGAGCGACTGCTTCAGTTCGCCGTTGATGCGCACCTCGGCGCGAAAGCTCGCGGGGTCGGCCACCTCCTGCGCGTCGCGCAGCACGGGGCCGATGCCGAGGAAGCCGTCGACGCACTTGAACTTCACCGGCGGGCGGAAGAAGCTCGCGTGCGGGATCGACAGGTCGTTCATCAGCACGAAGCCTTCGACGTCGCCCTCGGCGCCGATCACCATGCCGATGCTCGCGCCGACTTCCACCTCGGGCACGCCGGCCGGCACCGCGATGGCGCTGCCGTGCGGGCTCCAGGTGTTGGCCGTCTTCACATAGAGCACGGGCGCCTTCGGCGGTGCCTTGTAGGGCGGCTGCGTCATCTGCGGCGCGAGCGCCTCGACCTCGGCGCGAAAGTTCAGCAGGGTGCCGTACACCGTGCCCGTCGGAATGAAATGCGGTGCGCTGCTCATGAGGGTTGCTCCAGTGCGATGAGTTCGTCGAGCAGCCCGTAGAGCTGCGTGAGCTTGGCCTTGCCGAGGGACTCTTCCATCCAGTCGTAGTGCGCCTCGATGCTGGTCGACAGCCGCTTCACCAGCTTCATGCCGTGCGCCGTGGCCTCGACCACGGTGCGGCGCTGGTCGGCCGGATCGCGCGCGCGGGTGATGAGGTTGTCGCGCTCCATGCGCGCCAGCACGCCGGTGAGGCTGGGGCCGAGGATGAAGGCCTCGCGCGCCACGCGGCCGGTGTCGACCGCGCCGTGTTCGCCCAGCACGCGCAGCACGCGCCATTGCTGGTCGGACAGCGCGTGCTCGCGCAGGCTGGGCCGGGTGTGGGCCATCACGGCTTCGCGGGCCTGCAGCAGCAGGCGCGGCAAATTGCGGTGCGTGAATGTCGTGCTCAAGGCAAGTCTCTCTTTGAAATTACTTAACATGTTAAATGATTCGCCGAAGCTTTCCTAGGCCGCAGTCATCAGGGTTTGTGCGGACACCTAAACTCGACGGATGGCCAAGGACAAAACACTTTTCGTCTGCAGTGAATGCGGCGGCACCAGCCCCAAGTGGCTCGGCAAATGCCCGAGCTGCGGTGCATGGAACACCCTCGTCGAACAGGTGGCGGGCGCGGGCGCGGGCGGCGCGGCCAACAACCGCTTCGGCACGCAGTTCGCGTCGCTCGCGGGCGCATCGGAGCTCTCGACGCTTTCCGAAATCGAAGCCACCGATGTCGCGCGCACACCCACCGGACTCGACGAACTCGACCGCGTGCTGGGCGGGGGCATCGTCTCGGGCGGCGTCACGCTGATCGGCGGCGACCCTGGCATCGGCAAGTCGACGCTGCTGCTGCAGGCGGTCGATGCGCTGCAGCGCGCGGGGCAGAACGCGCTGTACGTCACCGGTGAAGAGAGCGGCTCGCAGGTGGCATTGCGCTCCAAGCGGCTCGGGCTCGATCACTCGCAGGTGCAGGTGCTGGCCGAGATCCAGCTGGAGAAGATCATCGCCACGCTCGACGCCACGCGCCCGGCGATCGCGGTGATCGACTCGATCCAGACCGTGTATTCGGACCAGCTCACCTCCGCGCCCGGCTCGGTGGCGCAGGTGCGCGAATGCGCGGCGCACCTCACGCGCTTCGCCAAGACCAGCGGCACGGCCGTGGTGCTGGTGGGCCACGTGACCAAGGAGGGCGCGCTGGCCGGCCCGCGCGTGCTCGAGCACATGGTCGACACGGTGCTGTACTTCGAGGGCGACACGCACTCGAGCTTTCGCCTGGTGCGCGCCATCAAGAACCGTTTCGGCGCGGTCAACGAGATCGGCGTGTTCGCCATGACCGAGCGCGGCCTGAAGGGCGTGACCAACCCGAGCGCCATCTTCCTGAGCCAGCATGCCGAGCCGGTGCCCGGCAGCGTGGTGCTGGTCACGCTGGAAGGCACGCGGCCGATGCTGGTGGAAATCCAGGCGCTGGTCGACAACGGCGGCCCCAGCCCGCGCCGCCTGTCGGTGGGCCTGGACCGCGACCGCCTCGCCATGCTGCTGGCCGTGCTGCACCGCCATGCCGGCGTGGCCTGCATGGACCAGGACGTGTTCGTGAACGCGGTGGGCGGCGTGCGCATCAGCGAGCCCGCGGCCGACCTGGCCGTGATGCTGGCCATCACCTCGAGCCTGCGCGGCAAGCCGCTGCCCAAGGGCTTCATCGCGTTCGGTGAAGTGGGCCTTGCCGGCGAGGTGCGCCCGGCGCCGCGCGGGCAGGAGCGCCTGCGCGAGGCCGCCAAGCTGGGCTTCAGCGTGGCGGTGGTTCCCAAGGCCAACGCGCCCAGGAAGGGCGCGAAGGAAATCGAAGGGCTGACGATCCACGCCGTCGACCGCATCGAAGAGGCGATGGACGTGGTCCGCCGCCTCGATTGATCCGTTGCCGGCAGGCCGGCAAAAAATGACCCGGCGCACATACGCGCGCCGGGCCTACCCTCCCTCCTACCCCCCGATGTGCATCGTGAACGCCGGTCCGCCGTTGAGCACGCATTGGCCGCTGCCCAACGTGGCCGAGTTCATCGTGTACTGGCAACTCAGGTTGCCGCCGCGGCTGCCGGTGGCATTCGCCACGCCGGTGCCCCGCGAGCCTGCGACCCGTGTTGCCTCTCCCTGAAACTGTTCACCGCCGATCTGCGCGTTGAAGTGGCCGCGGCCGTTCATGTCGTTCGTGACCGTGCCGGCGACGGCGCCGTAGCGCGCGGCTTCGGTGTTCGACGGGTACAGCCGCGCGTTGAAGGTCTGTGCGATCGGGCCCGGTGCCACGGCGTACGACTGCGAAGACGGCACGGCGGGAGCGGGTTGTCCGAGCGGGACCACGTAGCAGCCGCTCAATGCGGTGGCGGCGAGCGCGGCGGCGAGGGTGAGACGAACGAAAGTGACGGAACGCGGAATGGTCATACGCTTTTCAGTGGCCCGGGCTGATGCCCGTGAAGCGAAATGTGCCCGCTGGCGCTCCCGGGGCGTGCGTCTTTGGCGCCGAGTACCGTCCTGCGCCCCCGGCGGTAGTCGGGGCCGCTACTTCGTGACACACGTCGGGGCGGCGACAATGCGCGCCATGAATTTCAAGAAATTTCTGGTGCCTGTCGGTGCCATCCTTCTTCTCGGGCTGGCCTGGCGCAGCGGCGGCTGGGGCGGCGTCGCCCTGGCCGGCGGCGCGATCATCATGTTCCTGCTGCTGCACTTCAACCGCGCCATGCAGGTGTTGAAGCGCGCCGCCGAACGGCCCGTGGGCTACGTGGGCAGCGCCGTGATGCTCAACGCCAAGCTCAAGCCCGGAGTAACGCTCATGCACGTGATCGCGATGACGCGCGCCCTCGGCGAACTGCGCTCGCCCAAGGACGAGCAGCCCGAGCACTACCGCTGGACCGACGGCGGCGATTCGTATGTCGACGCCGTGTTCGTGGGCGGCAAGCTGCAGAGCTGGACCATGACGCGGCCCGAGAACGCAGCCGACGACGAGACGCAGAACCCCGCCGCCTGACCTGCTTCAGCCGGCCCCGGCCCCGGCCCCGGCCTTGCGCCGCGGCAGCCGCCACGGCGGGTTCGCCTTGGCCTGGTGGCGCGCTTCCTTCGCGAACTCGGCGCACGCGTGCGTCATCAGGTCGGCCGAGCGGTAGACCAGGAACACGTCGAAATCCGGCAGCTCGTCGGTGATCGGCAGCTTCTCCAGCAAGCCGGGCTGCAGGCGCAGCGGCCCCGCGCCGTGGAACACGAAGTCCGACCACATGCTGATCATGTCGGTCTGCGTGGCCAGCTGCAGCCCCAGCAGGTTCGATGCGCTCTGCACCATGCGCCTGGGCATCTCCAGCCCGTGCATCTGCATCGTGCTGACCAGCGGGCTTCCCGCGTCGTCGATCGGGTCGAGCACCAGCCAGTCGGCGTCCAGCAGCGGCTGCAGCTTGCGCACGCGCCGCAGCGGATGGCCCGCGCGCACCGACAGGTGCATGGCCACCGAAAACAGCGGCTCCCACTGAAAGACGTTGGTGCCCGGCCCGTTGCAGGTCGAGATCAGCCCCAGGTCTAGCCGGCCTTCGCGCAGCCCCTCGAAGATCTGCTGCGGGCGCAGCTCGAAGCCGCGCATCGCCACGTTCGGAAAGCGCTGGCGAAACGACGCCATCGCATCGGGCAGCGGCCCGCTCGACGCCACCGCGGTGAAGCCGATGTTCAGCTGCGCCTCGTCGTGCCCGCGGATCGCCTCGATGTCTTCCAGCGCATGCCGCAGTTCCTGCTCGACCAGGCTCGCGCGCTTGACCAGCGCCACGCCGTAGGCCGTGAGGCTCACGCCGCGCGTGGAGCGCGACATCAGCGTCACCCCGAGTTCGCGTTCCAGCTCGGAGATGGTCTTGGACAGCGCGGGCTGCGTGGTGTGGAGGCTGCGCGAGGCTTCATGGATGCTGCCGTGCTGGGCCACCGCCAGCAGGACGCGCAACTGTTGCAGCTTCATCGTGGTGCCGTTCTTTCTGCGTGCTCTCGAAAAAGGGGCGCGCGTGCGCCGCCTTGGTACTTGTCCCGATGGTCTCCAGCGCCTCTTTATGACGGGGATTCCATTTGGTTATCGGCATGAAAATTTGTGATTCTGCGCTGCCGCGCTTTGCCTGAATACTCCGCCGCAAAGGGGTCGTCCGATCCTGCGCAACCTGTTCGTGGAGACACATTAGATGAGCGAAGCCGCATTGCCCGCAAGCCCGATCGGGGCTTCTTCACCGCCGAGCGCCGCGCCCGCCTCCGTTCGCGGCAAGCCCAGGCAGAGCCAGTTCCGCCTGATCGCGGCCTGCTCGCTGGGCAACGCGCTGGAGATGTACGACTTCACCGTCTACAGCTTCTTCGCGCTGCTGATCGGCAAGCTGTTCTTTCCCTCCGACAGCCCCTACGGCTCGCTGCTGCTGGCCGTGGCCACCTTCGGCATCGGCTTCGTGATGCGCCCGCTGGGCGGCGTGATCATCGGCAACTACGCCGACCGCAAGGGCCGCAAGGCCGCCATGACGCTGACCATCGGCCTCATGGTGCTCGGCACGCTGTGCATTGCCTTCGCGCCCAGCTACGCATCGGCCGGCGTGTTCGGCTCGCTGATGATCGTCGCGGGCCGGCTGCTGCAGGGCTTCTCGCTCGGCGGCGAAGTGGGCGCGGCCACCTCGATGCTGATGGAAGCCGGCGGCGTGAAGGGCCGCGGCTTTCGCGTGAGCTGGCAGCTTGCGAGCCAGGGCGTGTCGGCGCTGCTGGGCGCGCTCACCGGCGCCGCGCTGTACGCCGCGCTGCCGCAGGCCTCGCTCGAAAGCTGGGGCTGGCGCCTGCCGTTTTTGCTCGGACTGCTGATCGCGCCCGTGGGCCTGTACATCCGCGCGAATCTCGAAGAGACGCACACCGCCGACAGCCACGAGTCGAGCCCGGTCGGCCGGCTGCTGCGCGAGCACGGCCCCACGGTGCTCAAGGGCATCCTGGCCACCACCGCGGGCACGGCCACCATGTACCTGGTGGTGTTCTTCATGCCCACCTACATGATCCGCGTGCTGCACATGCCGCCGTCGCTGTCGCTGCTGTCGGGCTGCGTCACGGGCATCACGCTGTTCGTGGTGTCGCTGGTGGCGGGGCGCCTGGCCGACAGGCTGCCCAACCGCAAGCCGCTGGTGATCGGCTCGCTGCTGTTCAGCGTGCTCGCCGTGTACCCGGTGTTCTGGCTCATCAGCCACTACCCGAGCGTGCCGCTGGTGCTGGCCCTGTCGGCGCTCTTGACCGCGAGCGTGAACATCGGCACCACGCCCATGTTCCTGATGCTGCTGGAGATGCTGCCGGCCGGCGTGCGCGCCAGCGGCATCTCGGTGATCTACAGCGTGGGCGTGACGGTGTTCGGCGGCTCCTCGCAGTTCATCGTGACCTGGCTGCTCGCGAAGACCGGCAACCCGATGGCGCCGGCCTTCTACATGATGGTGTGCGGCGTGCTGAGCCTGGGCGCGCTGCTGAGCCTGCGCGAACGCAAGGCTGCCTGAATCGCTGCAACGGACCTATCTGAAACGGACCTCTTTCCATGACCCGCCAACTCAGCCCCCAGACCCACAAGATCCTGTCGCGCCTGCTGCCGCAGGCCGACGTCGACACGCAGGCCTTCGTCGACATCCGCCGCCAGATCCACGCCAACCCGGAGCTCGGCTTCGAGGTCAGCGCCACCAGCGAACTCGTCGCCAACCTTCTTCGCAGCTGGGGCTACGAAGTGCACACCGGCATCGGCAGGACCGGCATCGTGGCGCAGCTGAAGCTGGGCACCGGCACGCGCCGCCTGGGCATTCGCGCCGACATGGACGCGCTGCCCATCACCGAGGCCACCGGCCTGCCGTACGCCAGCCGCAACGCGGGCCGCATGCACGCCTGCGGGCACGACGGCCACACGGCCATCCTGCTGGCGGCGGCCAAGGCGCTGGCCAAGGCGCGCAACTTCGACGGCACGCTGAACCTGATCTTCCAGCCCGACGAAGAGAACCTCTGCGGCGCGCGCGCGATGATCGAAGACGGCCTCTTCGAGCGCTTTCCCTGCGATGCGGTGTACGCGCTGCACAACGCGCCCGGCGTGCCGGTGGGCACGATGCTGGCCGTCACGGGGCCGGTGACGCTGTCGTCCGATGTGGCCGACGTCACCCTCAAGGGCGTGGGCGGCCACGGCGCCATGCCGCACCGCGCGCGCGACCCGGTCGCCGCCGCCGCTGCGGTGGTCACTGCGCTGCAGACGGTGGTGGCGCGCAACGTGGCGCCCGACGACACGGCGGTGGTGTCGGTCGGCTTCATTCGCGGCGGCGCCACGCACAACGTGATCCCGCAGTCGGTCACGCTGGGCCTGAACGTGCGCGCGGCGCGGCCCGAGACGCGCGCGCTGGTCGAGCAGCGCATCCGCGAGATCGTGGGCTTCACCGCACAGGCGCACGGCGTGGAGGCCGAGATCGACTACCGCCAGCTGGTGCCGCCGGTGGTCAACACCGCGGCCGAGACGCTGCTGGCCGCGCAGGTGTGCGCGGAGCTGGTGGGCGAGGAGAACGTGCTCACGCAGGCGCCCAAGGGCTTCGCGGGCAGCGAGGACTTCGCCTGGATGCTCGCCGCGCTGCCGGGCTGCTACCTGATGCTCGGCAACGGGGAGGGCGAGTTCGGGGGCTGCATGGTGCACAACCCCGGCTACGACTTCAACGACGCGGTGCTGCCGCTGGGCGCCGCCTGCTGGGTGCGGCTGGCGCAGACCTACCTGGTGGCCTGAAGCTCAGCCTCAAGCTCAGCCTGGCGGTCTGCTCGAAGGCGCGTCAGAACGGCGCGTCTTCTTCCTCGGGCTCGTCGCTCGGGGCCTTCGATTTCGCAGCGGCAGCAGCGGTAGTTGCAGCCGCAGGCTTGGCCGCCTCGTCCGGCAGCGCCGCCGAGAACGCCGCCTCGCCGCCCAGCGCGTCGAGCAGCGCCGGCACCAGCTGGCCGAGCTCGCCCGTGGCAATGGCCACGTCGGCGTCGAAGTTGTCTTCCTTCTTGCCGCCCGATGCGCCGTCGCCCGTGCCTTCGAGGAAGGTGATCTTGCGGATCAGCATGCCCTGCGTGAGCTCGAAGGACACGCGGTCGTCCCAGGTCATGGCCAGGCGCGTCGGGCGCTTGCCGTCGGTGATGTGCTGCTTCACCTCGTCGATGTCCAGCGGGTGCTTGGCATAGCGCACCACGGCCTTGGAATCGTCGGAGGCCTTGAGCTCGCACTCGCGGTCGATGGTGAAGCCGGCCGGCGGCTCCTGCGTGAGCAGCCAGTTGGCCATGGCGGCGGCGGGCTCGATCTGCGTGTTGACCAGCGCCACGGCAAAGCCGTCGAACGACTTCACCAGGCTGGTGACCACTTCGTCGGCGCGCGAGGCGTTGCCGCTGTTGATCACCAGGCGGTTCTCGGCCTTGTCGATCCACACCGTGACGCGCGCGCTGCGCGTGAAGGCCATGGGCAGCAGCTCCAGGGTGATGTCTTCCTTGAGCTCCTTCTTTTCCTTCTTGCCGGGCTTGCGGCCGGTGGTGGTCTCGATGCTGGCGCAGCGCTCGTCGAGCTTGCGGCGCACCACGGAGCCGGGGACCTGCTTGCTTTCGACCATGTACTCGACCAGCCACTGGCCGTCGATGGACTCCACCAGCGGGCCGTTGGCCTCGCCGCGGGGCTCGACCCAGCCCGCGGACTTTTCCTGCGAGGGGCCGCAAGGCACGAAGCGCTGCTTGCCGAGCCCTTCTTCCGCCTCGGCCAGTGTTTGGGACCAGGCAGGTTCGATGCGATAGACGATGACGTTCTTGAATACGGACACGGGAACCCTTTTTCCACTGGTTTGGACAACCAATCATTGTCGGGCACCTCGGGAATCCCGCCGCCGTAAAATCGAAAGCTTTTGCGACTTCCCCCGGGTCGCACCCCCACACCGCTCCCCAAAGGAATCAGGAAATGAGCTCGATCCCCCCCTCGCTGGACGACCGTGACGGCAAGATCTGGATGGACGGCGAACTCGTGGACTGGCGCGACGCCAAGATCCACGTGCTGAGCCACACGCTGCACTACGGCTGCGGCGCCTTCGAGGGCGTGCGCGCCTACAAGACGGCAGACGGCGGCACGGCCATCTTCCGCCTGGCCGAGCACACCGAGCGCCTGTTCAACAGCGCCAAGATCCTGCGCATGAAGATCCCGTTCACGCAGGAACAGCTCAACGAGGCCCAGAAACAGGTGGTGCGCGAGAACAAGCTCGAAAGCTGCTACCTGCGCCCGCTGATCTGGATCGGCTCCGAGAAGCTCGGCGTGAGCCCCAAGGGCAACAAGATCCACGCCATGGTCGCGGCCTGGTCGTGGGGCGCCTACCTCGGCGAGGAAGGCATGAAGCGCGGCATCCGCGTGAAAACGTCGAGCTACACGCGCCACCACGTCAACATCACGATGACGCAGGCCAAGACGGTGAGCAACTACACCAACTCGATCCTGGCCAACATGGAAGCGCTGGACGACGGCTACGACGAGGCGCTGCTGCTCGACGCGAGCGGCTTCGTGTCCGAAGGCGCGGGCGAGAACATCTTCGTGGTCAAGGGCGGCGTGGTGTACACGCCCGACCTGTCGGCCGGCGCCCTCAACGGCATCACGCGCAACACCATCCTGCACGTGTGCAAGGACCTGGGCCTGGAGCTGGTGCAGAAGCGCATCACGCGCGACGAGGTCTACATTGCCGACGAGGCCTTCTTCACCGGCACGGCCGCTGAAGTGACGCCCATCCGCGAACTCGACCGCGTCGAGATCGGCAACCGCGGCGACGGCGGCTCGCGCGGCCCGATCACCGAGAAAATCCAGTCTGCCTTCTTCGACATCGTGAACGGCAAGAATCCCAAGTACGCCCACTGGCTCACGAAAGTCTGAATCCCATGTCCACCAATGCAGTCGTCGAACTCCTGGCCAAGGAGCTCAATCATCAAGGCGGCGTGTTCTGCCCCAGCCCCAAGGCCGACATGAAGCTCTGGAACAACCACCCGAAGGTCTACCTCGACGTGGCGCGCACCGGCGAAGCCAAGTGCCCGTACTGCGGCACGGTGTACCGCCTGAAGGCCGGCGAGACGGTGTCTTCGCGGCATTGACGCTCCCCGCGCTCCTGCGCCGCTTCGCGGCGGCGTACCTGGTGCTGCTGGCCGTGGTGGCCGTCGCGCTGCACCTGGCGGGAGCTGCGTCCAACACCAGCGGCAACGTCGCGGCCCTGCTCACGGCCGTGACCTGGGTCTGCATGGACTTCGCCAAGAAGAACGGGCGCTACTTCACGCCTGACGAGAAGAAGCGCGCGATCCTCGGCATGCTCGCCATCGACGTCCTCATGCAGGTCGTCGTCACGTTCGCGATCAGCCGTTTCGCCGGCGCGCCCTTCCTGGCGCTGGTGCTGCTCTTCGTGGCAGCGCTGCACGCGGCGGTGATCTGGTTCTTCGTCGGCTTCGCGGGCAAGCAGTACGCGGCAGCCGAGGCCAGGCGCGCAAGCGGCAACAACAACACCAACGGTTGAGGCTGCACGCGGCGCTGATGCGGCACGGATATCGGCGCTGCGGTCGACACTGCGGTTCCCTGTGCAGGGCGCAGCGACCGCATGACGGGCGGATTCAGCCCGGGTTGGAGATCTTGCCCGCCAGGCGCCTCGGCAGCAGGTCGTGCCAGGGGTCCGGGTCGAACCGCTCCTGCGCCAGCCGCAGGTAGACCATCGCGATCCACAGCAGCGCCAGCCCGATCTGCGCATCGCGCAGCGCCGAGTTCACGCTCGAGGCAATCAGCGCGATCAGCGTGGCCGCCAGCGCGTAGCGGCCCGCCATGTCCGGGCGTTTCCAGGCCTGCCACACGGCGGCCACCATGATGACCAGCAGGCTCAGCAATGCCGGCAGGCCGCCCTGCGCGCCCACCCACAGGAAGTCGTTGTGCGGCATGTTCGAGTCGGCGAAGAGCGCGGGGCCGCGCTTGTGCCACTGCTCGGTCCAGCCGCCGATGCCCCAGCCCGTGAGCGGGCGGTCGGCGATCATGAGGCCGGTGTCGCGGTACATGTAGTAGCGGATGACCCAGCTGCCCTTGAAGACCGCGCCGGCCTGCGCCTCCTCGAGTTCCTGCACGCCGGTCTCGACCTTGTGCTGCAGCTGCGGCAGCTGGTAGAGCCCCGCGCCGAGCACCACGGCGCCCAGCACCAGCGAACCCACGAGCATCTTCAGGTGGCTGCGCCACTGGTGCACGCACACCGCCGGAATCACCAGCAGCAGCGCCAGTACCGAGGTGCGCGAGGTCAGCGGCAGCGCCACCACCAGGCCCAGCCCCAGCATCAGCAGGAAGGCGGGAATGGCGCGCAGCGGCTTGTGCGCGGCGATCTGCGCAATGCCCCACACGGCGGCCGTGGCGGCCACCACGCTGAACAGCAGCGCGTTGCTGATCGACTTGTTGCCGACCTCCATGACCACCGCGCGCAGCGGCGACCAGACCGGAAAGCCGATGGCGTAGTAGAGAACGATGAGCAGCACGTTGAGCGCCGCGATCAGCAGGAAGCCGCGCAGCGCCCAGATGGCCTCCTCGCGCGCGAGCGCCATCGCCATCAGCATCGTCAGGCCGATGCGCAGCCCGTGGAACAGGTTGGAGGGGGTCTCGGGGTAGTGCGGCCGCACGGCCAGCACGACGAGCATCCAGGCCAGGTAGGCCATCACCGGCCACCACAGCGGGTTGGCGCGCAGCCGTGCGTAGCGTTCGCGGTAGCCGCCGGCGAGCAGCATGGTCGCAAGCAGCAGCAGGGCTGAAAGGTAGGTGACGCCGACCGGCATGAACACCACCAGCCCCCAGAACATGGCCGCGGGCCGAACGATGTGCGATCTCTGCATAGGGGCGGGATTTTAGGTGGGCACCGTGGCGCCAACCTGACCAGCCCCGGCGGGGCGGGGGACGCTCAGTGGCCGCGCGCCATCCCCGAGGCTCCCGAGGCTCCCGAGGCTCCCGAGGCTCCCGAGGCCACCGAAGCCGCAGGCAGCCGTATCACGAAGCTCGCGCCGCCCCCGGGACGGTCCTCGCAGCGCACCGTGCCGCCGTGGCGCTCGGCGATCGACTTCACCAGCGCCAGCCCCAGGCCGACGCCGCCGTTGCGCTCGCTGGCGCCGGGCAGCCGGTAGAAGGGCTCGAAGATGCGTTCGCGCAGGGCCGGCGGCACGCCCGGGCCGCGGTCGTTGACGCGCACCGTCGAATAGCCGTTGGCGCTGCCCAGCTCCACCGAAATTTCGCCGGCGCCGTAGCGGCGGGCGTTCTCCAGCAGGTTGCGGATGGCCCGGCGCAGCAGGCGCGAGACGCCCGGCACGGTGAGGTTGGCGTTGTCGGTGCCCGCGGCCAGGTCGAGCTCGGCGTTCACCTGCGCGCACTCCTCGGCGGCCAGGCCGGTCAGGTCGACCGCCTCGACGGTGCCCACGTCGGCCTCGCTGGCGTCCAGCCGGCTGGCCAGCAGGATCTCGTCGATGAGCTGGTCGAGCTCGCCGATGTTGCGCGAGATTTCCTCGCGCGCCGATTGGCTCGGGCGCTCGCCCATCAGCTCCAGGCCCATGCGGATGCGGGTGAGCGGCGAACGCAGCTCGTGCGAGGCGTTGGCCAGCAGCGACTTGTGCGAGCGCACCAGCTTCTCGATGCGTTCCGCCGACGCGTTGAATCGTTTGGAGAGATCAGCCACTTCGTCCTGCCCTTCTTCGGTCACGCGCGCCGAGAGATCGCCTTCGCCCCATCGCTGCACCCCACGCTGCAGCGATTCCAGCCGCTGCGTGATGCGCCGCACGATCGGGTAGACGCCCAGCGCCACCGCCACGCCCACCAGGGCGATCATCCAGCCCAGCCCGAACGGCGTGCGCCATGGCGCGAAGCCGCCGGTGCCACCGGGCCGCTCGCGCGGCGCCACGCGCAGCGTCACGGCCTTGCCGTCGCCGAGCGTGACGTCGAACTCCAGGCCCTGGCCCGGCACGCGCAGCGCGGTGCCCGTGCCGATCTGCTTGTCCTGCTCGTCGAGCACCACCACGTTGCGCGGCACCGGCGCCAGCCGCTCGCGCTCGGCCTCGGCCGCCTCGCGCACGATCCAGTTGGCCATCAGCGTGAGGATGACCACGCCGGCGACCACCGCCAGCCAGATGCGCACGTAGAGGTGCCGGGAATAGAAGCTGCGCAGCATCGGCAGCCCTCAGTCTTGCTGCTTGGCGAAGACGTAGCCCACGCCGCGCACCGTGAGGATGCGCTTGGGGTTCTTCGCGTCGACCTCGATGGCCGCGCGGATGCGGCCCATGTGCACGTCGATGGAGCGGTCGAAGGCCTCGAGCTCGCGCCCGCGCACGGCCTCCATGATCTGGTCGCGCGTGAGCACGCGGCCCGCGCGCTCGGCCATGGCCACCAGCAGGTCGAACTGGTAGGAGGTCAGGTCGGCCAGCGCGCCGGCCACCGACACGGTGCGCGCGTTGCGGTCGATCTCCAGCGTGCCGAAGCGCATCACCGTGGAGGCTTCGCTCTCGGTGGCGTTCTCGCTGCGCCGGCGCAGCACGGCGCGGATGCGCGCCAGCAGCTCGCGCGGCTCGAAGGGCTTGGGCAGGTAGTCGTCGGCGCCGATCTCCAGGCCGATGATGCGGTCCATCGGGTCGCCCTTGGCGGTCAGCATCAACACCGACACCTTCGACAGCGGGCCGGGCAGCGCGCGGATGCGGCGGCAGACTTCGAGCCCGTCGGTGTCGGGCAGCATCAGGTCGAGGATCACCAGGTCGGGCGCGTGCTGCTGCAGCTGCTCGAGGCCGCTCGTGCCGTCACCGGCGTGGTTGAAGGCGAAACCCGACTGCGTCAGGTACTCGCCCACCATCTGCGCCAGGCGGGCGTCGTCTTCGATCATCAGGAGTTGGGGGGTGCTCATGCGCTTCATGGTCGTCCACAGGGAGCAAGCAGGCTTGAACGCTCCGTAAAGTTGGGTAAACCTCAGGCGGCCATGTCAACGGGACTCGCTGCGAAAAGCATAGCGCCCTGTCCAGTGGCCACCGGGGGGAGGTCGAGATTCTCCGCGAGTAACGCGGGCAGCTCGCCGGCGTCCACGCCAGCGTCGGCGGCGCGCGCCCGCTCGAGGATTTCACCGGCCAGCTGCCGAAGCTGCACGGTCGAGGCGCGGATGCGCGCGCGGAAGGCCGCGTCGTCCAGCTTGTCGCGCAGGCTGCGGTTGAGTTCGGCGAACCACGGCATCGCAGCCTGGTCGAGCATCACGGCCGGGTTGGCGCGGCTGCTGGCGGCCGACCAGTGGCGCAGCAGCTTCTGCACCGCGAAGTTCAGCCGCTGGCAATGCTGCATCTCGTTCTTCAGGCCGCCCAGCGCGTGCAGGTCGGTGAGGCGCTGCTGGAAGAAGATCTGCGACAGCACGCCCCAGTAGTAGGCGTAGTCCCAGATCACCTTCACCGGCAGCACCTCGGGGTCGCCGAACAGCGGGTACTGGTCCTGGTAGAGCGCCAGCGTGCTTTCGTAGAACGAGTGATAGAGCTGGTCGTACAGCTGCGCGCGCGCCTCCAGCGGCCGGCCGGCGCGGTCCTGCGCGATCAGGTCGGTGATGTAGGTGTTGCCGATGGCGATGAAGTCGCTGCCCGGCGAATAGAAGGGGTCCAGGAACAGGCCCGCCTCGCCCGTCATGGCCCAGCGCTGGCGCCCCGAGAACACCTGCTTGCAGCCGTGCGAGAAGTGCTTGAGGAACGCGAAGTCCTGCAGCAGGTGGCGCTTGTCCTTCAGCGCCTCGTGCAGCCGCGGCTGGTAGGTGGCGAACCACGCCATGGCCTTGTCGAAGGTGTCCATGGTGTCCAGCGGGTGCAGCTTGGGGTCGGCCACGATGCCCACCGAGTGCGAGCCCGAGGCCAGCGGGATCAGCCAGGCCCAGTAGCCCGCGCCCACCAGGTGGTTGGTGGACAGCCAGCGCGCCTGCGGGTCGCAGCGCGCGCGCCACTCGGCGTTGTCGCTCCAGTCGTCGATGGCGATGCGCTCGCCGATGCGAAACCACACCGCGTTCACGTCGTGCGCATTCGCCTCGGCCAGGCCCAGCTTGCGCTTGAGCATGCCGGCGCGCCCGCAGGCGTCGATCACCCAGCGGGCCTGCGCGTGGTGCGTGTGCTCGCCGCGGGTCCATTCGATCGCGTGCAGCGCCTTCGGGTCGTCGGCCAGGTCGATGCGGCGCACCAGCGCGCCGTCGACGAAGCGCACGCCGCGCCGCGCGGCCTCCTCGGCCAGGAAGTTCTCGAAGATGCCGCGGTCGATCTGGTAGCTGGGCACCGAGAGGTAGCGGCTCGCGCCGATCTCGGTGACGTTGTCGATGTCGCTGCGGCCTTCGCTGAAGAAGAAGCGAAAGCCGAACTTGCGCAGCTGCGCCTCGTCCATGTGGGCCTTCAGGCCCAGCACCGTGTCGAAGTAGTGCGCGCCGATCTCCACCGACGACTCGCCCACCTTGTGCGCCGCATGCGGCACCGGGTGCGCGCGGCGCTCCAGCACCAGCACGCGCAGGTCGGCGAAGCGCTGGCGCAGCTGCAGCGCCAGCGTGAGGCCCGCCAGCCCGCCTCCCATGATCACTGCGTCGAAGGTGTCGGGCGCAGTGTCGGTCATGGTCAGCTCCGGTTGAGCGGCTGCAGCTGCAGCCGAAGTGAAAGGGTGGGGGACAGCGGCAGGTCGACGGGGGCCGGGGGCTCCTTGCCGAGATGCGCCAGCGATTCGAAGAGACCCAGCGCGTCGGCCATCGGGTTGATGCCGGCGAGCGACTTCGCCGCGTCCGAACGCGGCTGCGTGGCCTCGGTCGCGGCATCGGCGCCGCTGGCCATCGACCAGTGCAGCGCCGCCACGGTGCGCTCGGTGGGCGCGGGTGCGAGCACCAGCGCCACCGCCAGCAGGCCGCGGCTGTCGGTCACGGACGTGAGCGCGCCCACGGTGGGCGTGTCGTAGCCCACCAGCAGCACCGGCTCCTGGTCGGCCGCGCATTGCACGGCCGCCTCGAGCAGGCCCGAGGCAAAGCTGTGCGCGTAGGCCGACACGGCGTTGCTGGCCGCCATGCAGCCGGTGCCGATGGTCCAGTAACCCACGGCCGCGTTGTGCACCGAGTTGTGGAACTTGGTGGGCGACAGCACCTTGGGGTCGGTCGCGAGCGTGCCGCACATGTAGTCGTTGATCGACAGGTCGCCGTGCGCCGAGGTGAACACGCAGGGCACGTCCGCGGCGTTGCGGCCCGACGCGGCCATGGCGGCGGCCGCCACTTCGAGCGCCAGCGCCACGGTGTCGGGCGCGCGGCGCCGCTCCGCCGGCGCCAGCACCTGCGGGGCGGGGCGCTTGGCGGGCGGGTCGGCCAGCGCGCCTTCGCCGCGGAAGGCGGCGCTGGCTGCGTCCCAGCCGGGCAGGGTGGGGGTCCAGAAGGCGGGGCCTTCGATGTAGAGGGTGGGGGGCACGGGGGCGGTGGTGTTCATGTCGCTCATCTGGCTGGTGGGGCTCGTGGGGCTCATGCCGCCTTGCCGAAGACCAGCGAGCAGTTGTTGCCGCCGAAGCCGAAGGAGTTGCTCAGTGCGTAGCGCACCTCGCCGCGCGCCGGTTCGAGCCGGATCTGCGGGCCGAAGCCTTCGTCCAGCGTGCGCGTGTTCACCGTGCCCGGCATCAGGCCGCGCTCGATCGCCAGCAGGCTGACGACCGCCTCGACGATGCCCGCCGCGCCCAGCGTGTGGCCCATGAAGCCCTTGGTCGAGCTGGCGTGCGTGCGCGCGGGGAAGCGGCGCGCCACCAGCGCACCCTCGACCTCGTCGTTCTTCTGGCTCGAGGTGCCGTGCATGTTGATGTAGTCGATGGCGTCCGGCGCGAGGCCCGCGCGTGCCAGCGCCTCGTCGAGCGCGCGCTCGGCGCCCAGGCCCTCGGGGTGCGGCGTGGACATGTGGTGCGCGTCGCTCGCCTCGCCGTAGCCCAGCAGGTGCAGCGGCGCGGCGTCGGCGCCGGTCTGCACGCGCTCCACCAGCGCGAAGCCCGCCGCCTCGCCCAGGCTGATGCCGTTGCGATGGGCGTCGAACGGGCGGCAGGGCTCGGTGGAGACCAGCTCCAGCGAGTTGAAGCCGAACAGCACGCTGCCGCACAGCGTGTCGGCGCCGCCCACCACGGCCGCGTCGGCCAGGCCCAGGCGGATGAGCCGCTCGGCCGAGGCGAACACCTTGGCGCTCGAGGAGCAGGCGGTCGAAATGGTTTCGCTCGGGCCGCTGATGCCCAGCAGCTCCTGCGTGAACATGGCCAGCGAATGCGGCGTGTGCACCGCGGCGCGGCGCTGGTTCGGCGGAAAGTTGCCTTGCGCGTCGAGCTGCGTGTAGGCCAGCTCGGTCTCGCCGATGCTGGCGGTCGAGGTGCCCAGGATCAGCGCGATGCGCGAGGCGCCGTACTTCTCGCGCGCGGCAGCCACCGCTTCCATGAAGCCGTCGGCCTGCAGGCCCATGTAGGCCAGCCGGTTGTTGCGGCAGTCCCAGTGGGCGAGCGGCCCGGGCAGCCGCACGTCCTCGACGCCCTCGACGCGGCCGATCCAGGTCGGCAGCGGCGCGTCGCCGAAGTCGTTGGCGCGCAGGCCGCTGCGCGACTGCGCCAGCGCGTCGGCCAGCGCTTCCTTGCCGACACCGACGGCGGACGTCGCCGTGTAGGCGGTGATTTGGAGAGGAGAGATTCGGGACGGCACGATCTTGTAGTTGGGCTGGCTGGCAAGGCGCGCGAAGCGCAGAAAAGTATCAAAAACGTCAGGAAACGAATGTAAACGCGAACAGCCTACCAGTTGCGCGGGGCGCCCGGCGTCGGCCTTGTCCTATAGGGTGTCCGCGTCTTCCCGACGTCCGTGCGGGTCGCCGCGGGTGGTCGTGAGCCGCGACGCCAGCGCCACCAGCACCAGCACCGGCGCGCCCAGCAGCGCGGTGGCAATGAAGAAGGTGCTGTAGCCGTAGGCGTCGACGAAGACGCCCGAATAACCGGCGATGAACTTGGGCAGCAGCAGCATCAGCGAGCTGAACAGGGCGTATTGCGTGGCCGAGTAGCTGATGTTCGTCAGGCTCGACAGGTACGCAATGAAGGCCGCCGAGGCGATGCCGCCGGCCAGGTTGTCGGCCGAGACCACGGCGATCAGCGCCGTCAGGTCGTGCCCGCGCGAGGCCAGCCAGGCGAACAGCAGGTTGCTGGCGGCGCTGAGCACCGCGCCCAGCATCAGCACCCGCATCACGCCCAGGCGCATCGACAGCACGCCGCCCACGAAGGCGCCCACCAGCGTCATGACCACGCCGTAGATCTTGCTGACCGTGGCCACCTCGTCCTTGGTGAAGCCCATGTCCACGTAGA
Source organism: Variovorax sp. OK212 (assembly GCF_900112425.1). Lineage (GTDB taxonomy): Bacteria > Pseudomonadota > Gammaproteobacteria > Burkholderiales > Burkholderiaceae_C > Variovorax. The sequence goes on from NZ_FOLP01000004.1 coordinate 159,640, forward strand.
ACGGGTTGGCCATGATGCCCATCACCACGTCGCTGATGCGGTAGATGGCAATCAGCGAGAGGATCAGCGCGGCTTGCCACTTGTAGCGGCGGATGAAGTCGGCAAAGGGCTCGATGAGCGCGCCCTGCAGCCATTCGGCCGCGTTCTTCGCCTTGGGCAGCGCGCGCTGCACCGGTTCGGGCGACAGCAGCACGGTGACGACGCCCACCGCCATCGAGCCGGCCATCACCAGGTAGGCCGTCTTCCAGGCGCCGTTCTGGTAGGCCGCGGCCCCCGTGGCGGCCACGGCCGGCGCCACCTCGGCCCAGGCCGCGACCCACAGCACGCCCGCGCCGGCCCAGATCATGGCGAGCCGGTAGCCCGTCTGGTAGGCGGCGGCCAGCGCGGCCTGCTTGCGCGATTCGGCCGATTCGATGCGAAAGGCGTCCAGCGCGATGTCTTGCGTGGCCGAGCCGAAGGCCACCAGCAGCGCGCACCAGATCAGCGGCGTGAGCCCCAGGCGCGGGTCGTTCATGGCCATGCCGACCAGCCCCGCGACGACCAGGCCCTGCGCCAGCAGCAGCCAGCCGCGCCGGCGCCCCAGCAGCGTGGTCAGCGGCGGCAGCGGCAGCCGGTCGACCAGCGGCGCCCAGACCCACTTGAAGCCGTAGGCCAGCCCGACCCAGCTCAGGTAGCCGATGGTGGTGCGGTCGATGCCCGCCTCGCGCAGCCGGAAGCTCAGCGTGCCCAGCACCAGCAGCAGCGGCAGCCCCGCCGAAAAACCCAGCGCCAGCATGCGCAGCGTGGCGGGTTCGAGGTAGACCTTCAGCGCGTCGCGCCAGGGCGGGGTGGGGGAGGTGGGGGTTTCTGCAGGCGATGCGGACATGGGTGAGGGATTGTCCATGAGTGACGGGGGCCATCGGGGCGCCGTTTGTCTTCATTTGTTCCTATGATCCGGCCCCTATGTGCATACGATGCGATCGCTCCGAATTCGCCGCGCCGGCCGCGGCGTCGCCCTGGAATCCACGGCGGGCCTTCCTGCTGGCCGCGGCCGGCGTGGCCGGCACGGCCCTGAGCGGCGCGGCGCTGGCGCAGGTCAACGTCGGCAATGCCTCGATGGCGCGCAACCTCGTGCCCGCCGACAAGATCGAGGCGGCCGGCGTTCAGCAGTACGGCCAGCTGCTCGAACAGGCACGCGCCAAGGGCGCGCTGGCGGGCGACGGCAACCCGCAGCTGCAGCGCCTGCGCGCCATCGCGAACCGCCTCATTCCCTTCGCCACGCCGTGGAACGCACGTGCCCGCGAGTGGAAGTGGGAGGTCAACCTGATCGGCAGCAAGCAGATCAACGCCTTCTGCATGCCCGGCGGCAAGATCGCCTTCTTCACCGGCATCCTCGAGCAGCTCAAGCTCAGCGACGACGAAGTCGCCATGGTCATGGGCCACGAGATGGCCCACGCGCTGCGCGAGCACGCGCGCGCCCGCATGGCCAAGAGCGCGGGCACCGGCGCGGCGCTCTCCATCGGTGCGCAATTGCTCGGCCTGGGGCAGGTGGGCGATCTGGCGGCGCGCGCCGGCACGCAGCTCATCACCCTCAAGTTCAGCCGCAGCGACGAGACGGAGGCCGACCTGGTGGGCCTGGAGCTCGCCGCGCGCGCGGGCTTCGATCCGAAGGCGTCGGTGTCGCTGTGGCAGAAGATGGCCACGGCCTCCAAGAACCAGGGCGGATTGAATTTCCTGTCGACGCACCCGACCGGGCCGGACCGCATTGCGAAGCTGGAGGCGAATTTGCCGAAGGTGGAGAAGCTCTACCGCGACGCCAGGAAGAGCTGAGTTTCTCCCTCCCCTTCCGGGGGAGGGCAGGGGTGGGGGCACGACGGCTTTCGAATAAGCGCGGCGCCTGATCGAAGGCGCGCCCTCATCCCAGCCTTCCCCCGGAAGGGGAAGGAGCAAGACACACGTCGTGCATCGCAGGCTGCTTGCCTTTCTCCCTCCCCTCCCGGGGAAGGGCGGGGTGGGGGCACGACGGCCTTCGAACAACCACGGCGCCTGATCGAAGGCGCGCCCCCATCCCAACCTTCCCCCGGAAGGGGAAGGAGCAAGACACACGTCGTGCATCGCAGGCTGCTTGCCTTTCTCCGTTCCCTCCCAGGGGAGGGCGGGGTGGGGGCACGACGGCCTTCGAACAACCACGGCGCCTGATCGAAGGCCTGCCCCCATCCCAACCTTCCCCCGGAAGGGGAAGGAGCAAGACACATGTCGTGCATCGCAGGCTGCCTGCATTTCTCCCTCCCCTCCCGGGGGAGGGCAGGGGTGGGGGCATGACGGCCTTCGAACAACCACGGCGCCTGATCGAAGGCCTGCCCCCCATCCCAACCTTCCCCCGGGAGAGGAAGGAGCCAATCCAACACCCATTCCCGCTGGCACGCCGCTTGCATCTCGACTTGTACACAAGTTTGGATGCCTGATGATGGTGCATGAAGAAAACGGATCGCCTGCCGCCGCCTGGATCGCGAAGTTCGCGCAACCCGTCGCGCACGCACGGGCCGGCGATGCCCTCGGTTTCGCCCTGCCGCTCGCCGGCCTGCGCTTCGCGGTCAAGGACAACATCGACGTGGCCGGCGTGCCCACCACCGCCGCCTGCCCGGCCTTCGAGCGGCACCCCTCGGTTCATGCGACCGTGGTGCAGCGCCTGCTCGAAGCCGGTGCATCGCTGGCCGGCAAGACCAACCTCGACCAGTTCGCCTGCGGCCTGAACGGCACGCGCTCGCCGTACGGCGAGGTGCCCAATGCCTTCGACGCACGCTACGTCTCGGGCGGCTCCAGCTCGGGCTCGGCCTACGTGGTGGCGGCCGGCGAGGTCGACTTCGCGCTCGGCACCGACACCGCCGGCTCGGGCCGCGTGCCGGCCGGGCTCAACAACATCGTCGGGCTGAAGCCCTCGCGCGGGCTGCTGAGCGCCTTCGGCGTGGTGCCCGCGGCGCAGAGCGCCGACTGCGTTTCCATCTTCGCGCGCACCGTCGCCACCGCCGTCGATGTGCTGCTGGCCGCCGCCGGCCATGATGCGCGCGACCCGTACTCGCGGGACTTCTCGCGCGACCTGCCATTGCGCCGCCAGCCGCTGCCCGCGCGCTTCAACTTCGGCGTGCCCGACACGCTGAGCTTCTTCGGCGACACCGCCGCCGAGCAGGCCTTCAACGACGCCACCGCGCGGCTGCTGGCCCTGGGCGGCTCGCCCGTCACCATTCCCTACGCGCCGCTGGCCGAGGCGGCCGCGCTGCTGTACGAAAGCGCGCTGGTCGCCGAGCGCTACGCCGCGGTGCGTTCGTTCTTCGACGCCCATGCGCAAGAGGTGATCGAGCCCGTGCGCGGCATCCTCGCCCAGGGCCAGGGCTACACCGCCGCCGACGTGTTCGACGCGCAGACCCGCCTGCGCGCCATTGCCCAGCAGGTCGAGCCCATGTGGCGCCACATCGACGTGCTGGTGGTGCCCACCGCGCCCACGCACTACACGCGCGAGCAGATGCGCGCCGACCCGGTCGTGCTCAACCGCAACCTGGGCGCGTACACCAACTTCGTCAACCTGCTCGACTACGCCGCGCTCTCGGTGCCCGGCAGCCTGCGCGCCGACGGCCTGCCGTTCGGCATCACGCTGATCGGGCCCTGCGGCAGCGACCTGGCATTGGCCGATCTGGGCCAGCGCTTTCATCACTCCACCGGCCTCCCGCAGGGCGCAACGGGCACGCCGCTGCCGGCGATGCGCGCCATTCCGGGGCTCGCCGCCGAGGGTGCCGACCTGCTGCCGATCGCCGTCGTCGGCGCGCACCTGTCGGGCATGCCGCTCAACAGCCAGCTCACCGAGCGCGGCGCCACGCTGCTGCGCGCCACCACCACCGCGCCGGCCTATCGCCTGCATGCGCTGCCCGGCACCGTGCCGCCCAAGCCCGGCCTGCAGCGCGTGGCCGAAGGTGGTGAAGGTAGTGAGGGCAGTGAAGGCGCCGCCATCGCGCTCGAAGTCTGGGCCGTGCCCCTCGCGCAGGTCGGCAGCTTCCTCGCGCTGATCCCGCCGCCCCTGGGCCTCGGCAGCGTCGAGCTGGCCGACGGCAGCTGGGTGAAGGGCTTCATCTGCGAAGGCCATGCACTGGCCGGCGCGCAGGACGTGACTTCGCATGGCGGCTGGCGTGCCTACGTCGCGAGCCGCACCACCCCTTCTTCTTTTTCTCCTTCTTCTCTTTGACCTTGACCCAGGAGCCCTGATGAGCACCCAAGACAAACCATCCGCGTCGCACCGCCGCCGCCGATTGCTGCAGGCCGGCGCCGCGGGCCTGGCCGTGCTGGCCGCGCCCGCCATCGTGCGCGCGCAGGGCACGCCCAAGCTGCGCATCGGCTTCTGGCCGGTGGCCGCCGGCCTGCCGTTCTTCGCGGCCGTGGACAAGGGCTACTTCAAGGAAGCCGGCCTCGACGTCGAGCCGCTCAAGTTCGCCGGCGCCCAGCAGGTCATGGAAGGCATGCTCGCCGGGCGCTGCGACGGCAGCGCCAACGGCACCGGCTCGGCCAACCTCGCCATCGGCGAGATCGCGCAGCCGGGTCTCTTCAAGATCTTCTGCACCAACCCGAGCAACGCCAAGTTCGTGCTCGACGAGTTCATCGTGGCCAAGGACAGCCCCATCAAGAGCATGGCCGAGCTGGCCGGCAAGAAGGTCGCCTCGGGCCCCGGCATCCAGAACGTCACGCTGTGCAAGACCATGCTGGAGCGCGCCGGCGCCAAGGGCGCGAGCGTGAGCGAGCTGCCCATCGGCCAGCACGTGGCCGCGCTGGTGGCGGGCCAGGTCGACGCCTGCTACACGCTGGAGCCCACCGGCACCGTGGGCCGCATGAACGGCACCACGCGCGTCATCGAGGCCGGCGTGGTCGCCAAATACATCCTGGGCGACCCGATGGCGCCGTGGCACGGCGGCGCGGCCAGCCTCACCACCGAGTTCATCAAGAAGAACCCCGAGGTGGCGAAGAAGTACATCGCCGCCTATGCGCGCGGCGTGGAGCTGGTGCGCACCAAGCCCGACGAAGCGCGCCAGTTCATGAAGGGCTACACCGCCATCGAAGGCAAGCTCACGGCCGAAGTGCCGCTCGCGTCGTACATGCTCTACAACGAGTTCAAGCCCAGCGACGTGGCGTACTTCCAGAAGTTCTACGACCTGTTCACCGAGAAGGGCATCTTCGAGAAGAAGGTCGCGGTGGACGGCCTTCTCTACAAGGCCTGAGCATGGCCGACGCAAGCCCGACCACGGCCGCGCCGTGGACCCCGCCGGCCGCCGGTGCCGCCACCGCCGTGCCCCGTACGCCGCTGCGCGACCGGCTGCTGCCCTTCATCGGACCCGTGGTGCTGTTCATCGCGTGGGACCTGGTGGTGCGCCTGGGCTTCATCAAGCCCATTCTTCTGCCCACGCCCGCCGACACCATCGCGGCGCTGATCACGGGGCTCGCGGGCGGACCGCTGCTCACCGACTTCGCCATGACCGTGTGGCGCACGCTGCAGGCCTTCCTCATCGCGGCGGTGGTCGGCGTGCCGCTGGGCGTGCTGCTCGGCAGCAACGAGAAGGCCTACCGCAGCGTGGAGTTCCTGATCGACTTCTTCCGCTCCACGCCTTCTTCCGCGCTGATCCCGCTGTTCCTGCTGATCTTCGGCGTGAGCGACGTCAACAAGATCGCCATCGCGGCCTTCGGCGCGCTGCTCATCGTGGTGTTCAACAGCGCCTACGGCGTGATGAACGCACGCAAGCAGCGCGTGATGGCCGCGAAGGTCATGGGCGCCTCGCGCTGGCAGGTCTTCAAGGACGTGCTGATCTGGGAGAGCCTGCAGCCCAGCTTCGTGGGCCTGCGCTCCGCGGTGTCGATGGCGCTGGTGATCGTCATCGTGGCCGAGATGTTCATCGGCTCCGACACCGGCCTGGGCCACCGCATCATCGACGCGCAGCAGGTGCTCAACGTGAAGAGCATGTACGCGGCGATCCTCGCGGCCGGCGCGCTGGGCTATGCGCTCAACATTCTTTTTCTTGTTGCCGAGCGCCGCATCGTGCACTGGAGCGGTCGATGAAAGTCACGCCCGAGATCGTCATCAACGGCCCGGTGTACGCCGACGTGCCCAAGCCCGCGTTCAGGCCCGGCCCGGCCGGCACGCACATCACCATCCGCGGGCTCACCAAGTACTTCGCGGGCTGGCCGCTGTACGAGAACTTCGACCTCGACATTCCCAAGCAGGCCATCGTCTCGGTGTTCGGCCCCAACGGCTGCGGCAAGTCCACGCTCATCAACATGATCGCGGGGCTGATTCCCATCGACGCGGGCGAGATTTTGTTCGACGGCAAGCAGCGCAAGGACACCAAGATCGGCTACGTGTTCCAGAACTACCGCGAGGCGATGTTCCCGTGGATGCGCACCATCGACAACATCGCCTACCCGCTGAAGCTCGAAGGCCGCAGCAAGGCCGAGGTCGACCGCCGCATGGAAGAACTGGTGGCGTCCTTCGACGTGAAGTTCGACTTGAAGCGCTTTCCGTACGAGCTCTCGGGCGGCCAGCAGCAGACCGCGTCGATCATGCGCGCGCTGGCACCCAACCCCGAGGTGCTGTTCCTCGACGAGCCGTTTTCCGCGCTCGATTTCGAGATGACCCTCTTCATCCGCGAGAAGCTGCAGGAGGTGTTCATGCAGACCGGCACCACCATGCTGCTGGTGTCGCACGACCTGGAAGAGGCCGTGTACCTCGCCGACGAAGTGCTGCTGCTCACCAAGCGGCCCACCAGGGTGGCCGAGATCTTGCGTTATGGCGATGCGCGCCCGCGCACCGTGGAGACGTTGAGCACCGAGAGCTTCGTCGCCATGAAGAAGCTCAGCCTGGACATCTTCCAGCGCGAGGTTCGCCGCTAGGGCGCCTTCAGCAGGAGCAACGCGATGACCATGACCCCCACACAGATCGAAAGCTATGTAGCCGCCGCCGCCGCGGCGCTCGAACTGCCGCTGTCGCCCGCCCACCGGCCCGGCGTGCTGCGCTATTTCGCGCTCGCCGCCGATTTCGCCGCACTGATCGAGGCCGTGCCGCTGTCGATGTCGGCCGAATCCGCCGTGCATTTCGCGCCCGTCGCGCCCGAGGAGAAAGAAGCATGAGCGCCGCCGAGCTGCTGGGGCGCGACGCCTGCGCCATGGCCGATGCGGTGCGCGCCGGCACCGCCAGCGCCACCGCGCTGGTGCAGGCCAGCCTGGCGCGCGTGGACGCGACCGACGACCGGGTCAACGCCTTTACGTCGGTGCTGTCCGAGCGCGCGCTGCGCCGCGCCGCGCAGGTCGATGCATCGCTCGCCTCGGCCAACGGCGCGCGCACCCGCGAACTGCCGCTGCTGGGCGTGCCCTTCGCGGTGAAGAACCTGTTCGACATCGCCGGCCTGCCCACGCTCGCCGGCTCGAAGATCGAACACCAGACCGCGCCCGCCCGCGCCGACGCCGCGCTGGTGCGCCGGCTCGAGCGCGCGGGCGCCGTGCTGGTCGGCGCGCTCAACATGGACGAGTACGCCTACGGCTTCACCACCGAGAACAGCCACGAAGGCCCCACGCGCAACCCGCACGACCTCACGCGCATCGCGGGCGGTTCCTCGGGCGGCTCGGGTGCGGCCGTGGCGGCCGGGCAGGTGCCGCTGACGCTGGGCTCCGATACCAACGGCTCGATCCGCGTGCCGGCCTCGCTGTGCGGCGTGTTCGGCCTGAAGCCCACCTTCGGGCGGCTGCCGCGCACCGGCAGCTTTCCGTTCGTGTCGAGCCTGGACCACCTCGGCCCGTTCGCCCGCTCGGCGCGCGACCTGGCGCGGGTGTACGACGCGATGCAGGGGCCCGAAGAAGCGGGCGGCCCGCACGACCCCGGCTGCGCGCAACGCGCCGCCGAGCCCGTGTCGCCTTCGCTGGGCCACGGCACGCGCGGCTTGCGTGTCGGCGTGCTCGGCGGCTACTTCCGCGAGCGCGCGGGCGCCGAGGCGTCGGCCGCCGTCGACCGCGTGGCCGAGGCATTGGGCGCGATCGTCTCGCCGGGCAGCGTCGAGCTGCCGATGGTCGAGGCGGGGCGCGCCGCCGCGTTCCTCATCACCAACGCCGAAGGCGCCGCGCTGCACCTGGCCGACCTGCGCCGCCGCGCGCACGACTTCGAGCCGCTCTCGCGCGACCGCTTCCTCGCGGGCGCGCTGCTGCCGGCGGCCTGGGTGTCGCGCGCGCAGCGCGTGCGCCTGGCCTATGCCGAAGCGGTGGCGCGGCTGTTCGGCCGCTACGACATCCTGCTGGCGCCGGCCACGCCCAGCGCGGCCACGCCCATCGGCGCCGAGACCTTCGAGGTCAACGGCCACCCGCTGCCGGTGCGCCCGAACATGGGCCTGCTGACCCAGCCCTTCTCGTGCATCGGCCTGCCGGTGTGCGCGGTGCCGGTGTGGGGCGCGCACGCCAACTTGCCGATCGGCGTGCAGGTGATCGGTGCGCCCTGGCGCGAAGACCTCGTGCTGCGCGTGGCCGCGGCGCTCGAAGCGGCCGGCGTGGCGCATGCGCCCGTCGCCGCGCTGACCCCGGAGAAGACCCCCGCATGAACGCGAGCGACATCAACCTGCCCGACGTGCTGGCCGAAGTGAAGGCGGCCTTCGCGCGCTACGAAGACGCGCTGGTCAACAACAAGGTCGAGGTGCTCGACGAGCTGTTCTGGAACAGCCCGACCACGCTGCGCTACGGCGCCACCGAGAACCTGTACGGCTACGACGAGATCCGCGCCTTTCGCGCCTCGCGCCCGTCGCAGGGGCTGGCGCGCGAGCTGCTCATCACCGTCATCACCAGCTACGGCCGTGACTTCGCCACCGCCAACTGCGAGTTCCGCCGCGAGGGCGCCGGGCGCACCGGCCGCCAGAGCCAGACCTGGATGCGCACGCCCGAAGGCTGGCGCGTGGTCTCGGCGCACGTCAGCCTGCTGGGCTGAGGCCACGATTTCCTTGCACCCACCCCAACTGTTTCCAAGAACGGAGTACGTGATGACCAGTCAATTCAACCGCCGTGATTCCCTGAAGACCCTGGCCGCGCTGGGCGCCGCCGGCTCGCTCGGGGGCTGGAGCGCCCTGGCCGGTGCGCAGGCCAAAGCGTTGACCGTGGGCGTGATCTACGTCGGCGCGCGCGACGACTACGGCTACAACCAGGCGCACGCCATGGCCGCCGCCGAGATCAAGAAGCTCCCCGGCATCAAGGTGGTCGAGGAAGAGAACGTGCCCGAGACCGCCGCCGTGCAGAAGACCATGGCCGGCATGATCTCGCAGGACGGCGCCAAGCTGCTGTTCCCCACGTCCTTCGGCTACTTCGATCCGCACATCCTGGCCGTGGCGCCGAAGAACCCCGACGTGCGCTTCTCGCACTGCGGCGGCCTCTGGACCGAAGGCAAGCACCCGAAGAACGTGGGCAGCTTCTTCGGCTACATCGACGAGTGCCAGTTTCTCAATGGCGTGATCGCCGCGCACATGACGAAGAGCAACAAGATCGCCTTCGTCGCGGCCAAGCCCATTCCGCAGGTGCTGCGCAACATCAACGCCTTCACGCTCGGTGCGCGCTCGGTCAAGCCGAACATCACCTGCAGCGTGATCTTCACGGGCGACTGGTCGATGGCGGTGAAGGAGGCCGAGGCCACCAACAGCCTGGCCGACCAGGGCTGCGACGTGTTCACCATGCACGTGGACGGCCCCAAGGTGGTGGTCGAGACAGCCGCCAAGCGCGGCAAGATGGTCTGCGGCTACCACGCGAGCCAGGCCAAGCTGGCACCCAACGCCTACCTCACCGGGGCCGAGTGGAACTGGCTCACTGCGTACAAGACCACCATCGAGGCCGCGCAGGCCGGCAAGCCGCATCCCAACTTCCTGCGCGGCGGCCTGAAGGAGGGCTACGTGAAGATGTCGGCCTACGGCCCCATGGTGCCGGACGCCGCGAAGAAGCAGGCCGACGACATCAAGGCGAAGATGATCGCGGGCAGCTTCGACATCTTCAAGGACGGCATCAAGGACAACAAGGGCGCGGTGGTGGTGCCGGCGGGCAAGGTGCTCAAGCAGACCGACCTCGAGCTCGAGAAGATGAACTACCTGGTCGAAGGCGTGGTCGGCTCCGTCTAGAAATGTCAGCCCCCCGGCTTGCCGCTGCGTGTGCTTCGCCACCCCCCGAGGGGGAGGCTCGGCCCGCCTTGGGGTGGCCCGGCGGCGGCCGATTTCACTGAAAAATCATGCGCCACGCACTCAAGGAATTCTCTTTGCCGGTGTTCGCCATCGCGGCGGCGCTGCTGCTGTTCGGCCTGGTGGTGGCCTTCGCCGGGGTCGACCCGGTGGAGGTGTGGACCACGCTGTTCAAGGGCGCGTTCGGCGACTGGTTCTCCTGGCAGAACACGCTGCAGCGCGCCGCGCCGCTGATGCTCACCGCGTTGTGCGTGGCGCTGCCCGCGCGCGCCGGGCTGATCATCATCGGCGGCGAAGGCGCGCTGGTGTTCGGCGGGCTGGCCTGCGCGGCGCTCGCGCATGCGGTGCCGCTGCCCGGCAACGTCGTCGGCACGGTCGCCGTGTGCATCGCGGGGGCGGTGGCCGGCGCGCTGTGGATCATGCTCGCGGGCTGGCTGCGCCAGTTCCGCGGCATCAACGAAACCATCAGCAGCCTGCTGCTGGCCTACATCGCCATCGGCATCTTCAAGCACCTGGTCGAAGGGCCGCTGCGCGATCCGGCGAGCCTGAACAAGCCGTCCACCTATGCGCTGAACGAGGGCATGCTGATCGGCGGCATCGGGGGTTCCGACGTGCACTGGGGCCTGGCGATCGGCGTGGTGGCGTGCCTGGGGCTGGGCTGGTGGCTGCGCGCCACGGCCTCGGGCTTCTCGGTGCGCGTGGTGGGCGGCAACCCGCGCACCGCGCAGCTGGTGGGCCTGCCGGCCACGCGGCTCATTCTTTCGGCCTGCGGCCTCGGCGGTGCATGCGCGGGGCTCGCGGGCGCGGTCGAAGTGGCGGCGGTGCACACCAACGCCAATGCCTCGCTGATCGCGGGCTACGGCTACGCGGGCATCCTGGTGTCGTTCATCGCGCGGCACAACCCGGTGGCCATCGTGCCGGTGGCCATCCTGTTCGGCGGCTTCGGCGCGGCGGGCAGCCTGCTGCAGCGCCGGGTCGGCCTGCCCGACGCGTCGGTGCTGGTGCTGCAGGGCATCGCCTTCGTGCTGATCCTTGCGAGCGAAGGGCTGCGCACGGTCAACTGGAAGAAGTTCGGCGACCGGATGCTGCCCGAGGCGAAGCATTACGACAGGAGTGCTCTTGCATGACCGCCGACCAATGGATCGCGCTGGTGGCGGGCATCGTGGGCGGCGCATTGCGCGTGGGCGCGCCGTTCCTGTTCGTGAGCCTGGGCGAGTGCCTCACCGAAAAATCGGGCCGCATCAACCTCGGGCTCGAAGGCGTGCTGGTGCTGTCGGCCATGGCGGCCTTCGGCGGCGCGTACCTCACCGACTCGGCCTGGCTCGGCGTGCTGATCGGCGCGGTGGCGGGCGCCTTGCTCGCGCTGCTGCACGGCCTGCTGTGTTCGCTGGACCGCGTGAACGACGTGGCCACCGGCATCGCGCTGATGCTGCTGGGCACGGGGCTCGCCTTCTACCTGGGCAAGCCGCTCATCCAGCCGCAGGCGCCGCAGATTCCCGCCATTCCATTGGGCTTCTGGAGCGACAACACGGTGGTGCGCTCGGCGCTGCAGCTCAACGCGCTGGTGCCCATCGGCGTGGCGCTCGCGGTGTTGCTGTGGTGGGGCTTCGCGCGCACGCGTGCCGGCCTGCTGGTGCGCATGGCGGGCGACTCTGCGCAGGCCACGCGCGCGCTCGGCTATTCGGTGTCGGGCCTGCGCATCGCGGCGACCACGGCGGGCGGCTTCATCGCGGGCCTTGGCGGGGCGTCGCTCACGCTGTTCTATCCGGGCAGCTGGAACGAAGGCATCTCCAGCGGCCAGGGCCTGATCGCCGTGGCGCTGGTGATCTTCGCGCGCTGGAGCCCGCTGCGCTGCGTGGGTGCGGCGCTGCTGTTCGGCGGCGCGGGCGCCATCGGGCCGGCGCTGCAGTCCATCGGCATCGGCTGGGGCTACCACCTCTTCAACACCGTGCCCTACGTGCTCACGCTGGTGATCCTGGTGTTCACCTGCAAGCCGGGCAGCGCGGCCGTCGGCAGCCCCGGCGAACTTTCATCGACAAGGAGCTGAATGCCATGAGCGGTCTCGGAGGTCTCAACAAATCGGCGCACGGCGTGGTCGTCGGCCTGGTGCAACTGCAGTTGCCCAACGTGAAGACACCGGCCGACCTGGCCGCGCAGACGCGGCGCATCTGCGACATGGTGGGCAAGGCGCGCCGCAACCAGGGCACGATGGACCTCGTGGTGTTCCCCGAGTACGCGCTGCACGGCCTGTCGATGGACACCAGCCCCGAGATCATGTGCACGCTCGACGGCCCCGAGGTGGCGGCCTTCAAACAGGCCTGCATCGAGCACCGCATCTGGGGCTGCTTCTCCATCATGGAGGCCAACCCCGGCGGCAACCCGTACAACAGCGGGCTGATCATCGACGACCAGGGCGCCGTCAAGCTCTACTACCGCAAGCTGCACCCGTGGGTGCCGGTGGAGCCCTGGGAGCCGGGCAACCTCGGCATTCCGGTGTGCGAAGGGCCCAACGGCAGCACGCTGTCGCTCATCATCTGCCACGACGGCATGTTCCCGGAGATGGCGCGCGAGGCCGCGTACAAGGGCGCGGACATCATCCTGCGCACCGCGGGCTACACCGCGCCCATCCGCCATGCGTGGAAGATCACCAACCAGGCCAACGCCTTCTGCAACCTGGCCTACACCGCGAGCGTGTGCCTCAGCGGCAGCGACGGCAGCTTCGACTCGATGGGCGAGGGCATGTTCTGCCGTTTCGACGGCACGGTGCTGGCCGAGGGCGGCGGGCGTGTCGACGAGATCGTCACCGCCGAGCTGCGGCCCGACCTGGTGCGCGAGGCGCGCACGGGCTGGGGCGTGGAGAACAACATCTACCAGCTGTACCACCGCGGCTACGTGGCGGTGAAGGGCGGCGCCCAGGACTGCCCGTACACCTACATGCGCGACATGGCCGCGGGCACCTACAAGCTGCCGTGGAGCGCCGAGGTGAAGGTGACCGACGGCACCAGTTGCGGCTTCGCGCCGCCCGAGCGCAACTACCGGGTATGACGCGAAAACCATGACCACCACCATCGCCAACACCACCGAGCGCCACGTGGCGGCCGAGCCCTACGCCTGGCCGTACAACGGCGCGCTGCGACCCGACAACACCGCGCTGATCGTGATCGACATGCAGACCGATTTCTGCGGCAAGGGCGGCTATGTCGACGTGATGGGCTACGACCTGTCGCTGGTGCAGGCGCCGATCCAGCCCATCGCGCGCACGCTGGCCGCCTTGCGCCCGCTGGGCTATCACATCATCCACACGCGCGAAGGCCACCGGCCCGACCTGGGCGACCTGCCGGCCAACAAGCGCTGGCGCTCGCGGCAGATCGGCGCGAACGGCGTGGGCATCGGCGACGACGGGCCGTGCGGGCGCATCCTGGTGCGCGGCCAGCCGGGCTGGGAAATCATTCCGGAGCTGGCGCCGCTGCCGGGCGAGGTGGTGATCGACAAGCCCGGCAAGGGCTCGTTCTATGCGACGGACCTGGAACTCATCCTGCGCACGCGCGGCATCGAGAACCTGATCCTGGCGGGCATCACGACCGACGTGTGCGTGCACACGACGATGCGCGATGCGAACGACCGCGGCTTCGAGTGCCTGCTGCTGTCGGACTGCACCGCTGCGACGGACCATGGCAACCACCTGGCGGCGCTGAAGATGGTCACGATGCAGGGCGGCGTGTTCGGCGCGCACGCCACCTCCCGGGCCTTGCTGGCCACGCTGGGCTGAACGCCATGAATGCCATGAGCGCAATCTCTCCCCACGCCATCGGCGGCCTGCCCATGGGCAGCGGCGCACTCGCGCTCGACACCTACCGGCTGACCAAGCGCTTCGGCGCCTTCACCGCGATGGACAGCGTGACGATGCGCGTCGAGCCCGGCACGGTGCATGCGCTGCTGGGCGAGAACGGCGCGGGCAAGAGCACGCTGGTGAAGTGCGTGGCGGGCTTCCAGCGCGCGGAGGAGGGCAGCATCCTCATCGACGGGCGCGAGCAGGACATCGCCAACCCGATCGTGGCGCGCGCGCTGGGCATCGGCATGGTGTACCAGCACTTCACGCTGGCGCCGGGCATGACGGTGGCCGAGAACCTGTTGCTCGCGGGCGGCAAGACGCCCGCGCTGATCGACTGGAAAACGAAGCGCGCGGAACTCGAGGCCTTTTTGGCGACCACGCCGTTCAGCCTCGACCTCGACGTGCGGCCGTCGGAGCTGGCCGCTGGCGAGAAACAGAAGCTCGAGCTGTTGAAGCAGCTGTACCTGAAGCCGCGCCTGCTGATCCTCGACGAGCCCACTTCCGTGCTCACGCCGCAGGAGGCCGACGAGGTGCTGGGCCATGTGCGCGAGTTCGCGCGCAGCGGGCTGTGCACGGTGCTGATCATCACGCACAAGTTCCGTGAGGTGATGGCGTATGCCGACAGCGTGACGGTGCTGCGGCGCGGCAAGGCGGTGCACCACTGCCGCGTGGTGGACACGAGCCCGGCGCAACTGGCGCAGGCCATGATGGGCGGCGAGCAGGCGCAGTCGTCTTCGCAGGCACCGGTCAGCCGCAAGCCCTTGCCTGCCGATGCGCCTGTCGCGCTGAAGGTCGAAGGCCTCAAGGCACAGGGCGACCGCGGCACGCTGGCGCTGCACGACCTGAGCCTGTCCGTGCGCGCCGGCGAAATCCTCGGCGTGGCCGGTGTGTCGGGCAACGGGCAGCGCGAACTCGTCGAAGCCCTCGTCGGCCAACGCCCGCGCCTGGCGGGCAAGGTCACGGTGATGGGCCGGCCCTACGGCGCGCACCGCGCGGAGAACCGCGAGCTCAAGGTGCGCAGCCTGCCCGAGGAGCCGCTGCGCAATGCCTGCGTCGGCGACCTCAGCGTGGCGGAGAACATGGCGCTGCGCGATTTCGACCGGCCGCCGCTGTCGCGCGGCGGCGTGCTGAGCTTTCCGTACTGGCGCAGCCGGGCGCGCGAATGGATCGCCGAGTACGGCGTGAAGACGCAGGGCGAGGGCGCGCCGATTCGCAGCCTGTCCGGCGGCAACGTGCAGCGCGCGGTGCTGGCGCGCGAGCTGGCCGGCGACATCAACGTGCTGATTGCCGCGAACCCGGTGTTCGGTCTCGACTTCGCGGCCGTTGCGGAGATCCACTCGCGCATCGTGCAGGTGCGCGAGAAGGGCGGGGCGGTGCTGCTGGTCAGCGAGGACCTCGACGAACTGCTGGAGCTGGCCGACCGCATCGTGGTGATGAGCGAGGGGCAGATCGTGTTCGAGACGCCGGCCGCGGGCGCCGAGCGGCATGTGATCGGCGCGCACATGGGTGGCGGGCACCACGAGCCCGCGCATGTCGCGAGGGCCGCGGCCTGAGCGCCGCATTCGCGTTGAAACAACCAGCGAGCCGCACCATGCGCATCGAGCAAGCCAACCCCTTCCCCTACGAATTCGACGTCGCCCGCACGGCGCTGGTGCTCATCGACATGCAGCGCGACTTCATCGAGCCCGGCGGCTTCGGCGAGACGCTGGGCAACGACGTGTCGCTGCTGGAGGCCATCGTGCCGGCCACGCAGCGAGCGCTGCGCGCCTGGCGCCGGGCCGGCGGCCTCGTGGTGCACACGCGCGAGGCGCATGCCGCCGATCTGTCGGACTGTCCGCCCGCCAAGCGCAACCGCGGCAACCCCACGCTGCGCATCGGCGACGAGGGTCCGATGGGCCGCATCCTGGTGACGGGCGAGCCGGGCAACCAGATCATCGATGCGCTGGCGCCGGTCGACGGCGAGGTCGTCATCGACAAGCCGGGCAAGGGCGCGTTCTACGCCACCGGGCTGCACGACCTGCTGCGGCAGCGCGGCATCACGCACCTGCTGTTCGGCGGCGTGACGACAGAGGTGTGCGTGCAGACCAGCATGCGCGAAGCCAACGACCGCGGCTACGACAGCCTGCTGCTCGAGGATTGCACCGAGAGCTACTTTCCGGCGTTCAAGGCGGCCACGCTCGACATGGTGCGCGCGCAGGGCGGCATCGTCGGCTGGACCGCGCCGAGCGTCGCGCTGCTGGACGCACTGGATGCGCCTGGTGCGCTGAACACGCCGTCGTGACCACGGCGCCAACGACTAACATCCCACCCGTGTCTACCGTCCGACCCCGTCCCGAACCTTCAGCCCCCGCCGCCGCCGCCGTCGCCCCCACTGTCGACGCGACGGTTTTCCGCACGCGGGCCGACGAGGTCTACGCGCAGCTCAAGCGCGACGTGGCCGAGTTCATCCTGGTGCCGGGCGACCGCTTCACCGAGAACGAGATCAGCGACCGGCTCGGCGTGTCTCGCACGCCGGTGCGCCAGGCGCTGTTCAGGCTGCAGCAGGAGGGCTTCGTCGAGGTGCTGTTTCGCAGCGGCTGGCGCGTGCTGCCGTTCGACTTCGAGCAGTTCGAGCAGCTCTACGATTTGCGCATGGTGCTGGAGACCACCGCCGTGCACCGGCTGTGCGAAACCGATCGCCACATCGACCGCGGCCTGCTCGACACGCTGGCCGACATCTGGCTGGTGCCCGCGGCGCAGCGCAGCAGCGACATGGCGCAGGTGGCGCAGTGGGACGAGGCCTTTCACTGCGCGCTGGTGGCGGCCGCCGGCAATGCCGAGATGGCGCGCGTGCACGGCGACGTGACGGACCGCATCCGCATCATCCGCCGGCTCGACTTCACCAAGCAGCCGCGCATCGACGCCACCTACGACGAACACGCGAAGATCTTGAAGGCCATCCGCGCGAACCGCGGCGACCAGGCCGCGATGCTGCTGCGCGCGCACATCGAGACCAGCCAGGCCGAGGTGCGCAAGATCACGCTGCACCAGGTGCATCTGGCGCGGCATGCGGGCAAGGCGCCGGCGCCGCGCTGAGGGGTCTTGCTCCTTCCCCTTCCGGGGGAAGGCTGGGATGGGGGAAAGCGGCCTACGCACAGGCAGCAACCTTCTCAAAAGCCGTCGTGCCCCACCCCGGCCCTCCCCCGGGAGGGGAGGGAGAAATACCAAAGGAAAAGACCGGGCTCAGTCCGCAGTGATGTTTCCGCGCTTCACCACGCTGGCCCAGCGGTCCGCATCCTTCTTCATCAGCGCGCCGAACTCCGCCGGCGTCGAGCTGGCCGGCACCATGCCCTGCGACTCGAACGACTTCGCCACGTCCGGCTGCTTCAGCACCTTCGCGATCTCGGTGTTGAGCCGCGCGACAACGTCCGCCGGCGTGCCCTTCGGCGCGAGCACGCCGTACCACATGTCCACGTTGTCGGCGGTCACGCCGGCCTCGGCCAGGGTGGGCACGTCGGGCAGTTGCGCCAGGCGCTTGCCGCTGCCGGTGGCAATGGCCTTGAGCTTGCCGACCTGGATGTGCTGCAGCGCCACGTGCACCGGCAGGAACATGTAGTCGATGCGCCCGCCCAGCAGGTCGGTCACCGCGCCGGCCGTGCCCTTGTAGGGCACGTGCAGCATCTCGGTGCCGGTGCCCTGCATCAGCAGCGCCATCGACAGGTGGTGCGGCGTGCCCACGCCGGGCGTGGCGTAGGTCAGCTTGCCGGGCGCGGCCTTGGCCGCGCTCACCATCTGCTGCACCGACGTGACCTTCTGCACGTTCGGGTTGGTCACCAGCAGCAGCGTGCCCCACGAGGTGAGCGACACCGGCGCGAAGTCGGCCACGGGGTCGTAGCTCAGCGACTTGTAGAGGCTGCGGTTCATCACCAGCGTATTGACCTGCACCATCAACGTGTAGCCGTCGGGCTTGGCGCGCGCCACGCGCTCGCTGCCGATGTTGCCGCTGGCACCGGCCACGTTCTCCACGATCACCGGCTGGCCCAGCAGGGCGGGCAGGCGCGCCGAGAGCTGGCGTGCCACGAGGTCGATGCCGGTGCCGGGCGTGTAGGGCACCACCAGCGTGATGGGCTGGTCGGGCCAGGCGTGCGCGGCGGTGGCCATGCCGGCGGCGGCGAGCAGGGTGGCGAGGGTCTTGGTCAGTGAGCGCATTGAACGCATGTCGTTGTCTCCGTGTTCTTCCGGGAATGTTCGAATGTCAAAGGAAGGAAGGCCGGGCCTTCAGTGCGACCGGGTCGTAGCCGGCCACGCGCTTGTAGTTGTCCGAGATGGCCTGCAACTCGGCGACGGGCACGACGTCCTCGATCTTCTCGAAACGCTTGCCGCCCGCGCGTTCGTACACCTCGCGCAGGATGGTGTCGGGCGGGTTGCTGCGGTTGGTCAGCACCACGTCGGTGGTGGCCTTGACGCGCACGCGGTCGTAGTCCTCGAGCGCGGCGGGGCTCACGCCCATGTCCTTCAGCGCGCCGGCGAGGAAGCGCGCGTCGATGATGGCCTGGCCCGCGCCGTTGGAGCCGCGCGGCACCATCGGGTGCGCGGCGTCGCCCAGCAGCGTGAGGCGCCCGTGGGTCCAGCGCGGCAGCGGGTCCTGGTCGACCATCGGGTACTCCAGGATGGTGTCGGACGCGCGGATCAGCGCGGGCACGTCGAGCCAGTCGAAGTGCCAGTCGGCGAAGGCCGGCAGGAAGTCCTCGAGGCGGCCGGCGCGGCTCCAGTCGCGCAGCGCGGGTTGCGGCGCATGGATCTCGGCGACCCAGTTGACGAGCTGGTGGCCCTCGGCGTCGATGTCGTTGCGGATCGGGTAGATCACCATCTTGCCGACCGTGAGCCAGCCCGCGCGCACCATGCTGCCGCCCGAGAGGAACGGCTTCCAGCGCGTGGTGCCGCGCCACATGTTCACGCCCGAATAGCGCGGCGCGCCTTCGTTCGGGTAGAGCTGCTTGCGCAGCGCCGAGTGGATGCCGTCGCAGCCGACCGCGACCGCGCCGCGCACCGAGGGCGCGTCGGCGAAGTGCACGGTGACGCCTTGCGCGTCCTGCTCGACGCCGGTGCAGCGGCGCGCGCACACCACGCTGTCGGGGCCCAGGCGCCTGAGCGTCTCTTCGTACAGCACCGTCTGCAGGTCGCCGCGGTGGATGGAGAACTGCGGCCAGTCGTAGCCCGCGTGCTGGCCCGCGGCTTCGCGAAAGACCAGCTGGCCGTGCTCGGTGAAGAACACGGCCTCCTGCGTGCGCACGCCGACCTTGTCGAGCGCGGGCAGCAGGCCGAGTTCGGTGAGTTCGCGCACCGCGTGCGGCAGCAGGTTGATGCCCACGCCCAGCGGCTTGAGTTCGGGCACGGCCTCGTACACGCGGCAGGCGATGCCGGCCTGGTGCAGGCTCAGCGCCAGGGTCAGGCCGCCGATGCCGGCGCCCAGGATGATGACTTCGTTGCTCATGGTGAATGCGCGCGTTGCGCCCGGGGTTGTCTCGGGCCGGATTAGGAACGCAGATCAACCATTTGGGAAATTTAGATGTGATATGGATTTATCATGAATGCTTATGAACCTGTCGACCCGCCAGATGCGCGCGTTCCTGCACGTGGCGCGCATCGGCAACTTCACGCGCGCGGCCGAGCAGGCGCACATCACGCAGGCGGGGCTGAGCATCCTGGTGCGCGAGATGGAAAAGCAGCTGGGCTGCCGGCTGTTCGACCGCACCACGCGCGTGGTGAGCCTCACGCCCGAAGGCCGTCGGCTGCTGCCGGTGGTGGAGCGGCTGGTGACCGACCTGGACGACGTGGCGGCCGAGCTGGGCGCGGCGGGCGAGGCGGCGCGCCGCACGCTGCGCATCGCGGCCACGCCGCTGGTGTCGTCGCACCTGCTGCCGCGCGTGTTCAACAGCTTCCACGCGGCGCACCCGCAGGTGAGCCTGCGCCTGTTCGACGCCGACCTGCGCGACGTCGAGGCCATGGTGGCGGCGGGCGACGCCGACATGGGGCTGGGTTTCTTCTTCAAGGCCGCACCGGGCCTGCAACGCACGCCGGTCGGGCGCTTTCACCTGATGCGGGTGGCGCCGGTCGATGATGGCAATGGCGGCAATGGCGGCAATGGCGGCAACGACGGCGATGCAAGCCGTGCGACCCCGGCCTTCGGCCAGGCGCCGTGGTCGGCATTGCGCGGCGACGAGCTCATCGGCCTGCCACCGGGCAACCCGATCCAGAAGGTGATCGACCAGCACCTGGGCGCCATCGGCCTGGCCGACGCGCAGCGTCCGGCGTTCAACTTCTTCGGCACGCTGATCTCGATGGTGGAGGCCGGCTTCGGCACGGCCGTGATGCCGACCTTTGCACTCGCGGCCTGCCGCCGCCACCGCGTGCGCACCGACGTGCTGACCAAGCCGAAGGTCGGGCTCGACTTCTATCGCATCGCCAAGCGCGGCGCACACGAAACGGAGGCCATGCAGGCCTTCGTGGCGACACTGGAGAAGGCGCTGCCCGCGCTGTCGCGCTGAAGCCTGGGCCGAGGCCGGGGGCGCGGCTGAAGGGCCGGCTTACAGCGTGAAGTCGTAGTCCACCGTGATCGGCGCGTGGTCCGAGAACTTCACGGTCTTGTAGATCTGCTCGGTGCGGGCCAGCGCGCCGATGGCCGGCGTGGCCAGGTGGTAGTCCAGCCGCCACCCCACGTTGTTCGCGTAGGCCTGGCCGCGGTTGCTCCACCAGGTGTAGGCGTCGGCGGTGGTCTCGGGCTTGAGCATGCGGTACACGTCCACCAGGCCCGCGCCGTCGGTGCCGGCGTCGAGCAGGCGGGTCATCCAGGCGCGCTCCTCGGGCAGGAAGCCGCTGTTCTTCTGGTTGCCGCGCCAGTTCTTCAGGTCGATCTGCTGGTGGGCAATGTTGATGTCGCCACACAGCACGAACTCGCGCTCCTTCTTCAGCGCCAGCAGGTGCGGGAAGAAGCCCTTCAGGAAGCGGAACTTGGCCTGCTGGCGCTCCTCGCCCGAGCTGCCGCTGGGGAAGTAGCAGCTGATGACCGAGAACTTGCGCTTGGGCGTATCGAAGCGCAGCTCGAGGTAGCGGCCCTCGGCGTCGAACTCGGCGTCGCCCCAGCCCACCACCACCTGGCTCGGTGCGTGCTTGGTGTAGACGGCCGTGCCGGCGTATCCTTTTTTCTCGGCGAAGTGGAAATGGCCCTTGAGGCCGGCCATCTCCTCGAAACGGCCTTCGATGTCGCTGGCCTGGACCCGGATCTCCTGCATGCAAATACAATCCGGCGCAAGTTCGGCCACCCAGTCGGCCACGCCTTTGGTAGCGGCCGAACGCAGGCCATTGAGATTGAGACTGGTCAGTTTGAACACAAGGAATTTCCGATGGCTGTAGATGGTGAGAAAAGCAGCGCGGTCGCACAGGACTTCGTCCAGTTCGCATTGGATGCCGGCGTGCTGCGCTTCGGCGAATTCAAGACCAAAGCCGGTCGAATGAGTCCTTATTTCTTCAATTCGGGGCTCTTCGACGACGGCGGCAAGATCGCCCGTCTGGCCGGATTCTATGCAGACCGGCTGATCGAGAGCGGGCTCGAATTCGACATGATCTTCGGCCCCGCCTACAAGGGCATTCCGCTGGGCGCCACGGTGGCCGCGGAGCTCGCGCGGCGCGGTCGCAACTACCCCTTTGCCTACAACCGCAAGGAAGCCAAGGCGCACGGCGAGGGCGGCAACCTGGTGGGCGCGCCGCTGCAGGGCCGCGTGCTGATCGTCGACGACGTCATGTCCGCCGGCACCGCGGTGCGCGAGTCGATCGCCGCCATCCAGGCCGCCGGCGCCACGCCGCATGCCGTGGCCATCGCGCTCGACCGGCAGGAGAAGGCCACCGAGAACGGTGTCGACGTGAACCACAGCGCCGTGCAGTACGTGCGCAACCAGCTCGGCCTGTCGGTGATCGCCATCGCCACGCTGGACGACCTGCTGAGCTACCTCTCGGGCAATGCCGCGGCCGACCTGGGCGCGCACCACGAGCGCGTGCTGGCCTACCGCACGCGCTACGGCGCCAGCTGAGGCACAGCCCGATGCACGCACGCGATCACGGCAAACCGGCTCGCCTGCTGGCGACGGCGTTCACGCTCCTGGCAACCTCGTCCCTGTTTTTCTGCGGCGCGCTGCATGCGCAAACGCAGAAACTGGAAGGCGCGGGCGCCGGCATCTTCACCTGCACCGACGCGCGCGGGCGCACGCTCACGGCCGACCGGCCCATTGCCGAGTGCAGCGACCGCGAGCAGCGCGAACTGAACCCGAGCGGCTCGGTGCGCCGCAAGATCGAGCCGACCTACACGGCGCGCGAGCTGCAGGAGCGCGAAGACCGCGCCCGTGAAGCCGCCGTGCAGGCGGCGCGCATCACCGACGAGCGCCGCCGCGAGCGGGCCTTGCTGGTGCGCTACCCGAACGCCACCACGCACGACCGCGAGCGCGCCGAGGCGCTGGCGCAGGTCGACGTGGTGAGCCAGGCGGCGCGCAAGCGCATTGCGGAACTGGGCGAAGACCGCAAGAAGATCGACGAGGAGATGGAGTTCTACAAGCAGGACCCGACCAAGGCGCCCGGCGCGGTGCGCCGCAAGCTCGAGGACAACACGCAGAGCGTGGCCGTGCAGAACCGCTTCATCTCGGAGCAGGAAGAAGAGAAGAAGCGGGTGAATGCGCGCTTCGACGAAGAGCGCACGCGGCTCAAGGGTCTGTGGACGCCGCAGAACGGCGGCAACCCGCGCTGAGGCCGACGGGGTCGTAGATGCCCCCCGGTTGAGCCCGCCTGGGCCTTGCGCAAGGCCCAGGCTTTTTTCCTTCGATCAGGCGGCCAGCTTGGCCTTGAGCAGCTCGGTGACCTGCGCCGGGTTGGCCTTGCCGCCGCTGGCCTTCATGACCTGGCCCACCAGGGCGTTCAGCGCCTTTTCCTTGCCGCCGCGGTACTCCTCGACATTCTTCGCGTTCTTCGCAATCACCTCGTCGAGGATCGTGTCGAGCGCGCCGGTGTCGGCCATCGGCTTCAGGTCCTTCGCCTCGATGATCGCGTCGACATCGCTGCCTTCGCCGGTCCACAGGGCGTCGAACACCTGGCGCGCGGCGTTGTTCGGCAGCGTGCCGTCGGCGATGCGCTTGACCAGCTGGCCCAGCTGCTGCGCCTTCACGGGCGCGGCCTCGATGCCGATCTCGGCGGCGTTCAGGCGGCGCGCCATCTCGCCGGTGATCCAGTTGCTCGCGAGCTTGGGCGTGGCGCCCGCGCTCACGGCTTCGTCGAAGTAGCCGGCCAGCGCGGCGCTCTGCGTGAGCTGCGCGGCGTCGTAGGCCGACAGGCCGTGCGTGCTCACGTAGCGCTCGGCCATGGCGCGCGGCAGTTCGGGCATCTCGGCCTTCACGCGTTCGATCCAGTCGGCGGCGATCACCAGCGGCGGCAGGTCGGGGTCGGGAAAGTAGCGGTAGTCGGCCGAGTCTTCCTTGGCGCGCATCGCACGCGTCTCGCCGGTGCCTTCGTTGAACAGCACGGTGGCCTGCTCGATCTTGCGGCCGTCCTCGATCTCCTCGATCTGCCAGCGGATCTCGTAGTCGATCGCCTGCTGCATGTGCTTGAAGCTGTTGAGGTTCTTGATCTCGCGCCGCGTGCCGAGCTTGTCGCCGGGCTTGCGCACCGACACGTTGGCGTCGCAGCGGAAACTGCCTTCCTGCATGTTGCCGTCGCAGATGCCGATCCACGTCACGATCTTGTGCAGCTCCTTCGCATAGGCCACGGCCTCGGCGGTGGAGCGCATGTCGGGCTCGGTCACGATTTCGAGCAGCGGCGTGCCGGCGCGGTTCAGGTCGATGCCGCTCTGCCCGATGAAGTCCTCGTGCAGCGACTTGCCCGCGTCTTCCTCGAGGTGGGCGCGCACCAGGCGCACGGTCTTCTGCTCTTCGCCGAGGAAGAATGACACCGTGCCGCCCTGCACCACCGGAATCTCGAACTGGCTGATCTGGTAGCCCTTGGGCAGGTCGGGGTAGAAGTAGTTCTTGCGCGCGAACACGCTGCGCGGCGCAATGTGCGAGCCCAGCGCCAGGCCGAGCCTGATGGCGCGTTCGACCGCGCCCTTGTTCATCACGGGCAGCGTGCCGGGCAGCGCCAGGTCGACGGCGCAGGCCTGCGTGTTGGGCTCGGCGCCGAAGGCGGTGGAGGCGCGGCTGAAGATCTTGCTGTTCGTCGACAGCTGGGCGTGCGTCTCGAAGCCGATGATGACTTCATAGCCGCGCACCAGCGGGCCGGTCGGGCGGCCCTGTTGTTGTGCTTCGAATGTGTTCACGGTCTCGCTCATGTCAGAAGCCCTCCGGCGTGCGTGCATGCCAGTCGGTGGCCTGCTGGAAGCGGTGCGCTGCGTTGAGCAGCTTCGCTTCGCCGAAGTAGTTGCCGATCAGCTGCAGGCCCACGGGCATGCCGCTGTCGAAGCCCGCGGGCACGCTCATGCCCGGCAGGCCGGCCAGCGAGGCGGGCAGCGTGAAGATGTCGGCCAGGTAGTCGGCCACCGGGTCGTCGCCGTGTTCGCCGAGCTTCCACGCGGTGGTGGGCGCGGCGGGGCCGGCGATCACGTCGCACTGCCTGAAGGCCTGCTGGAAGTCGTCGGCGATCATGCGGCGCACCTTCTGCGCCTGCAGGTAGTACGCGTCGTAGTAGCCGTGCGAGAGCACGTAGGTGCCGATCATGATGCGGCGCTTCACCTCGTCGCCGAAGCCTTCGGCGCGCGTGCGTTCGTACATCTGCGTGAGCGGGCTCTTCTTGCTCGCGGGGTCGAAATAGTCCTTGGCGCGGTGGCCGAACTTCACACCGTCGAAGCGGCTCAGGTTGCTCGATGCTTCGGCGGCCGCGAGGATGTAGTACACGGGAATCGACAGCTCGGTGCGCGGCAGGCTGACCTCGACGCGCCTGGCGCCGAGCTTCTCGTACTGCGCGAGCGCCGCGTCCACGGCCGCGCGCACGCCGGGTGCCACGCCTTCGCCGAAGAACTCCTTCGGCACGCCGATGCGCAGGCCTTCGAGCGAGTCGTTCAGCGAGCGGCTGAAGTCTTCGGCGGGCTTGTCGATGGAGGTGGAATCGCGGTCGAGGTCGGGGCCGCAGAAGGCCGACAGCAGCAGCGCGCAGTCTTCGGCCGAGCGGGCCATCGGGCCGGCCTGGTCGAGGCTCGACGCGAAGGCCACCATGCCGTAGCGCGAGGCGCGCCCATAGGTCGGCTTGATGCCGGTGACGCCGCAGAACGACGCCGGCTGGCGAATGGAGCCGCCGGTGTCGGTGCCGGTGGCCGCGGGCGCCAGGCGCGCCGCCACGGCGGCCGCGCTGGCGCCGGACGAGCCGCCCGGAATGCGCTCGCGGTTCCAGGGGTTCTGCACCGGCACGGCGGTGTCGTGGCCCACGGCGGGCACGGCGACGTTCTCGTTGGCCGAGCCCATGGCGAATTCGTCGCAGCTCAGCTTGCCCAGCGTGACCGCGCCGGCCTCGGCCAGGCGGCGCACCACGGTCGCGTCGAACGGCGAGCGGTAGCCCGCCAGCATCTTCGAGCCGGCGGTGGTGGCGAAATCGGTGGTGACGAAGATGTCCTTGTGCGCAATCGGCACGCCGGCCAGCGCCGGGGCGTTGCCGGCGGCGATCAGCGCGTCGGCGGCGCGGGCCTGGGCCAGCGTGACCTCTTCATTGACGTCCACGAAGGTGCCCAGCGACTGGTGGGCCTTCATGCGGCCCAGGAAAACCTGCGAGGCCTCGACGGCCGAGACCTTGCGTTCGGCCAGCGCCTTGGCCAGCGCGACCACGCTCAATTGATGCAATTCACCGCTGCTGCTCATTATTCGATCACCTTGGGCACGAGGAACAGGCCGGCTTCGACGGCCGGGGCGCTCTTCTGGTTGGCTTCGCGGTTGTTGGGCTCGCTGACCACGTCGTCGCGCAGGCGCAGCGTGATGTCTTCGAGCGCCGCCACGGGGTGGGCCAGCGGCTCGACGCCGGCGGTGTCCACCGAACGCATGCGTTCGACCAGGTCGAAGAAGCCGTTGATCTGGTTGAGCATGCGCTCGCTTTCATCGGGGGCAAGCTGCAGCCTCGCCAGCGAGGCGATGCGCGCAATATCGGATGCGGAAAGTGACATATGACGGGACGGCCCAAAAAAGCGGGGGAATCGCACGCCGAAGCGGGTGCTAGTACAGGAATCAGAGGGGATTCGGGTATTATCCCGCCTTTGCCGCAACCCCCGCGAACACGCCGGCTTTTGCGCCAAAAACGATCAATCCACCCCGTCAAACGACCCAAAAAATAGAGCGACGACCTGCCGGTGCGCAGGCCGTGCTCAGAGGATTCCGCACATGTTTGGAGCTTTCCGTCGGTACTTCTCCACCGACCTGGCGATTGACCTCGGCACCGCCAACACCCTGATATTCGCCCGCAACAAGGGCATCGTGCTGGACGAGCCCTCGGTCGTCGCGATCCGCCACGAAGGTGGCCCCCACGGCAAGAAGGTGATCCAGGCCGTCGGCCGCGAGGCCAAGGCCATGCTGGGCAAGGTGCCCGGCAACATCGAGGCCATCCGCCCGATGAAGGACGGCGTCATCGCCGACTTCGTGATCACCGAGCAGATGATCAAGCAGTTCATCAAGATGGTGCACCCGCGCACGCTGCTCACGCCGAGCCCGCGCATCATCATCTGCGTGCCCTGCGGCTCGACCCAGGTCGAGCGCCGCGCCATCAAGGACGCCGCCGAAGCGGCGGGCGCCACGTCGGTCTACCTCATCGAGGAACCCATGGCCGCGGCCATCGGCGCCGGCCTGCCCGTCAGCGAAGCCTCGGGCTCGATGGTGGTGGACATCGGCGGCGGCACCACCGAAGTGGGCGTCATCTCGCTGGGCGGCATGGTCTACAAGGGCTCCGTGCGCGTGGGCGGCGACCGCTTCGACGAAGCCATCATCAACTACATCCGCCGCAACTACGGCATGCTGATCGGCGAGCCGACGGCCGAAGTCATCAAGAAGAACATCGGCTCGGCCTTCCCGGGCTCCGAAGTCAAGGAAATGGAAGTCAAGGGCCGCAACCTTTCCGAAGGCGTGCCGCGCAGCTTCACCATCAGCAGCAACGAAGTGCTGGAAGCCCTGACCGATCCGCTGAACAACATCGTCTCGGCCGTGAAGAACGCGCTCGAGCAGACGCCTCCCGAACTGGGCGCCGACATCGCCGAACGCGGCATGATGCTGACCGGCGGCGGCGCGCTGCTGCGCGACCTGGACCGCCTGCTGGCCGAGGAAACCGGCCTGCCGGTGCTGGTGGCCGAAGACCCGCTGACCTGCGTGGTGCGCGGCTGCGGCATCGCGCTGGAGCGCATGGACCGTCTCGGAAGCATCTTCACGAGTGAGTGACCGGACCCCCGTCCTCATCGCCGGCCTCTGCTTGCGCAGGCCGGCTTTTTGTTATTTGATTCCGCACCACCGCCGGGTCTGAACTCATGCCTCTGGGCACGCTCGATCGCACAGCGCCCCCCCTGTTCAACCAGGGGCAGTCGGCGCTCAGCAAGCTGATCTTCTTCGGCGCGCTGGCCCTGTTCCTCATGGTGGCCGACGCCCGCTTCCACATCGTGCAACCGATCCGAGCGGGCCTCGGCGCGGTGCTCTACCCCGTGCAATGGATGGCGCTGAAGCCGGTGCAGGCGGTGCTGGGCGGCGGGCGCTACTTCGAAGACCTGCAGACCGCGCAGCGCAACGAGGACGACGCCCGCAAGGCGCTCATGATGCAGGCCGAACGCGCCGCGCAGGCCGACACGCTGGCGCAGGACAACGCCCGCCTGCGCGAGCTGCTCGAGCTGCGCCAGACCACCACCACGCCGGGCCGCGCCGCCGAGGTGCTCTACGACGCGGCCGACCCGTACACCCGCAAGATCGTCATCGACCAGGGCCTCGCCCAGGGCGTGGCGCCCGGCTCGCCGGTGATCGATTCGCGCGGCGTGCTCGGCCAGGTCACGCAGGTGCTGCCGTTCACGAGCGAGGTCACGCTGGTGATCGACCGCGACCTGTCCATTCCCGTGCAGAACACCCGCACCGGCGTGCGCAGCGTGGCCTTCGGCGACGCCTCGGCGCACGGCGGCGGGCTGGAGCTGCGCTTCATGGCCGCCAACGCCGACCTGCAGGAGGGCGACCTGCTCTCCACCAGCGGCGTCGACGGCATCTATCCCGCCGGCCTGCCGGTGGCCAAGATCGAGCGCATCGAACGGCGCGCCGACTCGGCCTTCGCCCGCATCTACTGCGTGCCGCTGGCCCATGTGATGGCCGCGCGCTACGTGCTGGTGCTGGCCCCCACGGGCAACCCGGCCGCGCCGCCGCCCGCCGCGCCCGCGGCCACGCCGCGCAAGCGGCCCGAAGGCAAGCCCGGCGCGGGCAAGAACGAGAAGAAGCAGGGGGAACGCCGGTGATCAAGCGACCAGGCCAGCAGCAGCTGCTGCTGCCCGTCAGCCCCTTCTTCATGTGGTCGAGCCTCGTGGTGGCGCTGCTCGTCAACATGGTTCCCATCGGCCGCGCGGTCTGGATGCCCGACCTGCTGGCGCTGGTGATCGTGTTCTGGGGCGTGCACCAGCCCTCGCGCGTGGGCATCGGCGCGGCCTTCGTCTTCGGCCTGTGCATGGACGTGCACCAGTCGTCGATGCTCGGCCAGCATGC
The DNA here is from genome assembly GCF_900112425.1 of Variovorax sp. OK212. Lineage (GTDB taxonomy): Bacteria > Pseudomonadota > Gammaproteobacteria > Burkholderiales > Burkholderiaceae_C > Variovorax. The sequence continues at coordinate 188,376 of NZ_FOLP01000004.1, forward strand.
GCTGTCCTACACCACGCTGGGCTTCTTCGCGATCACCATCCACCGGCGCCTGCTGTGGTACCCGGTGCTCTCGCAGGCGCTGCAGGTGCTGCCGCTGTTCGCGCTGTCGCAGCTGATCGAGGTGGTCACGCGCATGATCGGCGGCGGGGTGTTCCCCGGCTGGACGGTGCTGGTCTCGCCCGCGATAGAAGCTGCGCTGTGGCCTCTGGCAACAGCACTGTTACTTGCCCCCCAGCGCCGCACGCCGGAACCGGACGAGAACCGCCCCCTCTAAGCCCTGCTGCCCGCATCTGCTGCCTGCATGTGCCTTGTGCATGTGCATTTGCCAAAAGCACTTGCACGCGCCTAAGCTCCCACCGCCATGACCGAAATCCGCAACGTCGCCGCCGACCTCGCGCGCTTCAAGCGCCGCGTGATCGTCATCGGCATGGCGGTGTTGTTCGCCTTCAGCCTGCTGTGCGCGCGGCTGATCTACCTGCAGGTCACGCGCCATGAAGACCTGGCCGAGCAGGCCGAGAGCAATCGCACGGCCGTGGTGCCGGTGGTGCCCAACCGCGGCCTGATCCTCGACCGCAACGGCATCGTGCTGGCCTCCAACTATTCGGCCTACACGCTGGAGATCACGCCCTCGAAGGTGGCCGACGTCGATGAAACCATCGACAGCCTGACCCAGGTGCTCGAGGTGTCGCCGCGCGACCGCCGCCGCTTCAAGCGCCTGCGCGAAGACTCGCGCAGCTTCGACTCCATTCCCATCCGCACCCGCCTGAGCGACGAAGAGGTCGCGCGCTTCGCGGCGCAGCGCTACCGCTTCCCGGGCGTGGAAATCAAGGCGCGGCTGTTCCGCAACTATCCGCAGGGCGAGCTCGCCTCGCACGTGCTCGGCTACATCGGGCGCATCAACCAGCGCGAGAAGGTCGCGATGGAAGACTGGGACGAGGAAGAGCAGGCCAACTACAAGGGCACCGACTACATCGGCAAGCTCGGCATCGAGCAGAGCTACGAGAAGACGCTGCACGGCCAGACCGGCGTCGAGCAGATGGAGACCTCGGCCGGCGGGCGCGCGGTGCGCCGCCTGGCGAGCCATCCGGCCACGCCCGGCAACACCGTGATGCTGTCGATGGACATCAAGCTGCAGAAGCTGGTCGAAGACATGTTCGGCGAGCGGCGCGGTGCGGTGGTGGCCATCGACCCCAAGACGGGCGAGGTGCTGGCCTTCGTGAGCAAGCCCACCTTCGACCCCAACCTGTTCGTCGAGGGCATCGACAACGAGAGCTGGGCGGCGCTGACCGAGTCGCTGGACAAGCCGCTCCTGAACCGCGCCCTGCGCGGCACCTACCCGCCCGGCTCCACCTACAAGCCCTTCATGGCGCTGGCGGCGCTGCAGACGGGCAAGCGCGGCCCCAGCGTGGTGGTGAACGACCCCGGCTTCTTCAACTTCGGCGGCCACCGCTTCGGCAGCCCCGAAGGCAACCTGGGCGGCGTGGACATGCGCCGCGCGATCCAGCTGTCGAGCAACATCTATTTCTATTCGCTGGCCAACGAGATGGGCGTGGACCTGATCCACGACTCCATGAAGCCGCTGGGCTTCGGCCAGATCACCGGCATCGACCTGGGCGGCGAGGTGCGCGGCGTGCTGCCCAGCACCGAGTGGAAGCGCAATACCTACAAGCGCCCCGAGCAGAAGAAGTGGTACGCGGGCGAAACCATCTCGCTGGGCATCGGGCAGGGCTACAACGCGTTCACGATGCTGCAGCTGGCGCAGGCCACCTCCATCGTGGCCGACGGCGGCATCAAGCACCGGCCGCACCTGGTGCTGGCCACGCGCAATACAGTGAGCGGGCAGGTGGTGCCGCTGCCGCCGGTGCCGGCGGAAAACCTCGGCTACACGCCGGCGGCCATCTCGGTGATCCGCGAAGGCCTGACCAGCGTGGTCACCAGCGGCACGGCGCGCGGCGTGTTCGCGGGCGCGCTCTACCAGGCGGCCGGCAAGACCGGCACGGCGCAGGCCGTGACGCAGGCGCAGAACACCAAGTACAACGCCCGCGCGCTCGAAGAGCACCAGCGCGACCACGCGCTGTTCATGGGCTTCGCGCCGGTGAACGACCCGAAGATCGCCATTGCGGTGATCGTGGAAAACGCCGGCTGGGGCGCCGGTGCCGCGGCGCCCATTGCGCGCCGCGTGTTCGACTACTGGCTCGCGAACCAGTACCCGAGCGAGGCCGACCTGGCCGCGATGAAGATCGGCAAGGCGACCGCGCCGATCGGCAAGCCGCGCGTGGCAAGCGAAGTGGCGTGGCCGTCGCCTGTTGCAACGCCGGCGGCCGCGCCCTGATTCGTCTTGCTTCCTCGCCTCCCGGGGGAGGGTGGGGGCATGCGGCCATCAAGTCCGCGCGATGTTTGAGGCCGCTGCCCTCACCCTGACCCTCTCCCAGAGGGAGAGGGGACAACGCGAGGAAAGGGAACCGTACCGAAGCCTCAGGCGACCACGGTCCCCGCGACTTCACCCAGCCCGATGCGCACCGCGCCCGCACGCTCGCAGTACCCGCGCATCACCAGCGTGTCCCCGTCTTCCAGGAACGTGCGCTTCTCGCCGTTCGGCAGCGTGATCGGCTGCTTGCCGCCCAGCGTCAGCTCGATCAGCGAACCCGCTTCGTCCGGCTTCGGGCCCGACAGCGTGCCCGAGCCCAGCATGTCGCCCGGCTGCAGGTTGCAACCGTTCACCGTATGGTGCGCGATGAGCTGCGCGGCGGTCCAGTAGGCGGCTTCGGTGGTGTTGCCGCGCGTGAGGCGCACGGGCGCAACGCCTTCGGCGCGCATCTTCGCGGTCTGCAGCAGCACTTCGAGCGTGATGTCGAGCGCGCCGCTCTCGCGGTTGGCGGCCGAGTCGAGGTAGGGCAGCGGTTGCGGGTCGCCGGCGGGGCGCTCGAACCTGGCGCGGAACGGCGCCAGCGCTTCGGTCGTCACGATCCACGGCGACAGCGTGCTGGCGAAGTTCTTCGACAGGAACGGGCCCAGCGGCTGGTATTCCCAGGCCTGCAGGTCGCGCGCCGACCAGTCGTTGAGCAGCGTCACGCCGAACAGGTGGTCTTCGGCCTCGCCGATGGCAATCGGCTCGCCCTGCGCATTGCCGCGGCCCACCAGGAAGCCCAGCTCCAGTTCGTAGTCGAGCCGCTTCGACGGGCCGAAGCTCGGCGACGCGGCATCGGGCGCCTTGGTCTGGCCCTGCGGGCGCTTGAAACTCTGGCCGCTCACGCCGATGGACGACGCACGGCCGTGGTAGCCGATGGGCACCCACTTGTAGTTGGGCATCAGCGGCTGGTCGGGGCGGAACAGCTTGCCGATGGTGGTGGCGTGGTGGATGCCGGTGTAGAAGTCGGTGTAGTCGCCGATGCGGCAAGGCACGGTCATCTCGGCCTTGGCCTGCGCGAGCAGCGCCTTCGACCATGCGGCCTGCTTGTCGCTGCCTTCGGCCAGGCCGGCGGAGATGGCGGCGCGCAGGGCCTGGCGGTCCTTCACGCTGGCGTCCATCAGCACGTTCATGTCGTCGGTGTCGACGAGGCCGGTGGCGCGCAGGTCGAGCACCTGGTCGCCGATGGCCACGCCGATGCGGAAGGCTTCGCTGCTGCCCGCGGTGCGGAAGCGCCCGAAGGGCAGGTTCTGCACCGGGAAGTCGGTGCCGGCGTCATTGGCCGAGGCGACCCAGCTGCGCAGCTTCGGGTCATGGGTGGCGTTGAGTGCGGTCATGGATGTCTTTCTGTGAATCGGTTCAATCGGCCGTCATGCCGGCCTTTTTGGCCACATCGCCCAGGCGCTTGTATTCGGTCTCGCTCAGCGTGGCCAGTTCCTGCGCGTTGGAGCCGCGCGGCGAGAAGCCGGCCTGCTGCAGCTTGGCCTTCACGTCGGGCATGGCGAGCGCTTCCACGAAGGCCTCGTTCAGCGCCTTCACGATCGGCGCCGGCAGCTTCGCCGGGCCGTACACGCCGAACCAGGGGTCCAGCGCATAGCCCTTGAGCCCGGCTTCGGCCATGGTCGGCACGTCGGGCAGCGAGGGCGAGCGCGCGGGGCCCGCCACGGCCAGTGCGCGCAGCTTGCCCGACTGGATGTGCGGCAGCGAGGCCGGCAGGTTGTCGAACATCACGCCGATGTTGTTGCCCAGCATGTCGGTGATGGCCGGGCCGCTGCCCTTGTAGGCGACGTGCACGAGGTCGGTGCCGGTCATCTGCGCGAACATCACGCCGGCCAGGTTCATCGAGGTGCCGGCGCCCGCGGTGGCGTAGGGCATGCCGGGGTTCTTCCTGGCGGCCGCGATCAGCTCGGGCACGGTCTTGATGGGCGAGACCGCCGGCACTTCCAGCACGATGGTCGAGGTGCCCAGCAGGCTGATGGCGGTGAAGTCCTTGCGCGGGTCGAAGGCCATCGACTTGTAGATGTGCGGGTTCAGCGCGTTGGTCGAGATGGCGCCGAAGCCGATGGTGTAGCCGTCGGGCGCGGCCTTGGCCACGGCGTCCATGCCGATGTTGCCGCCCGCGCCGCCGCGGTTGTCGATCAGCACCGGCTGGCCCAGCTTCTCCGACACCTTCTGGCCCACGGTGCGCGCCACCAGGTCGGTGGTGCCGCCGGGGCTGTAGGGCACGACGAAGCGGATGGGCTTGGTCGGGTAGTCCGCCGCATGCGCAAGGAAAGGTGCGGCGAGCAGCGCGACGGCCGCTGCACGGCGGGTGAGGGTGAATGCGTTCTTCATGCTTTGAATTGATCTTTGAGGCCGGCCCAGCAGTCGGCGTAGTCGGCGTCGAGCGCGGGGCTCTGGAGTGCGAAATTGGTCGGAATGAAGCGGTAGCGGCTCTCGAACATGAAGGCCAGCGTGTTGTCCAGCTTGTGCGGCTTCAGGTCGGCGCGGGTGGCCTTGTCGAAGGCTTCCTCGTCGGGGCCGTGCGGCACCATGCAGTTGTGCAGGCTCGCGCCGCCGGGCTTGAAGCCGCCCGGCTTGGCGTCGTACTCGCCCAGCACCAGGCCCATGAACTCGCTCATGAGGTTGCGGTGGAACCAGGGCGGCCGGAAGGTGTTCTCCATGACCATCCAGCGCGGCGGGAAGATCACGAAGTCGCAGTTGGCCGTGCCGGGCGTGTCGCTGGGCGAGGTCAGCACGGTGAAGATCGACGGATCGGGATGGTCGAAGCTGATCGAGCCGATCGCCATGAAGTGCGCCGTGTCGTACTTCACCGGCGACAGGTTGCCGTGCCAGGCGACCACGTTGAAGGGCGTCTGCTTCATCGGAGCCTGCCAGAAGCGGCCGCCGAATTTCTTGACGATCTCGTAGGCGCCTTCTTCAGCCTCGAAGGCCGCCACGGGCGCCTGGAAGTCGCGCGCGTTGGCCAGGCCGTTCGAGCCGATCGGGCCCAGCTCCGGCAGGCGGAAATGCGCGCCGTAGTTCTCGCAGACGTAGCCGCGCGAGAGCCCATCAGGCAATGCGACCTTGAACGCCATGCCGCGCGGCAGCACGGCGATTTCACCGGGCTTCACTTCAAGCACGCCGAGTTCGGTGGTGATGACGAGGCGGCCTTGCTGGGGCACCAGCAGCATTTCGCCGTCGGCGTTGACGAAGGCGCGGCGCTCCATCGAGCGGCCCGCCACGTACATCAGCGAGCCGATGCCGACCTGCGACTCCGCATCGCCGTTGGCCGCGACGGTGTGCATGCCGTCGATGAAGTCGGCCTCGGCCGCGCCGTCCAGCGGCATCGGGTGCCAGCGCATCGGCTCGGGCGGCAGCGCCACCTCGCGGTCGGCGCCGGTGCTCCAGTGCGCCTGCGCGTACGGCTGGTAGCGGCCCGACACCACCGAGGGCTGGCGGCGGTACAGCCAGGTGCGGCGGTTCTCGTGGCGCGGCGCGGTGAAGGCGGTGCCCGAGAGCAGCTCGGTGTACAGGTCGAAGGGGCCGCGCTGCGGGTTGTTGCGGCCCTGGGGCAGGGCGCCGGGCACGGCCTCGGAGGCGTACTCGTTGCCGAAGCCGCTCTGGTAGCGCCGCTCGGAAGCAAGGGTTGCTTGGGTCATGTGCTTTCTCTTTCGAAAAAATCGCGATGAGGTTGGATGTGCATGTGTCTGTGCGGGCCGCTCAGCCGGCGCGCGCCGCGTCGAAGGCCTCGCGCAGCACGGCCAGCGCGCCGACGTGGTTGGCCAGCACGAGCACGAGGCGCGCATTGAAGGCGTGGCTTTCCTCGGTGGAAAGGCCCTGGTGCGCCTCGATGAGCGCCTCGTAGAAGTCGTCGGGCGCCTCGAGGTTGGGCGTGGTGATCAGGTGTTGCTGCATGGCGCTCATGGGGTTGCCTTGGCCAGTGCGCGGTCGGCGGCCGCGCGGATGTTCGCCGCCGTGGGCCGGCGCCAGCGCGCGCACACGTGCTGGTCGGGCCGCAGCAGGTACACGGTGCCGGGCTGCGCGTCGTAGCGCTGGGTGGCCAGTTGGCCGTCGGCGCCGCCGCCTTCCACGCGCACCACGTGCAGTGCCAGGTCGCTGGTCTGCAGCACCTGCAGGCTGCGCTCGGCGGCCTCGCCCTGGCCGAACACCAGCGCGGTGAACCGCGCCACATGGCATTCGCGCAGCAGCCAGCCGGTGCTGCCGTCGGCGCGCGCCACCGGCGCATCGGCCGCCGCGGCGCCCGGCATCATCGCGCCGGCGAAGGTGTCGGCATCGGTGGTGTTCAGCGGCGAATCGCGCAGCACCGTGGCCACCGACAGCCGCCCGCTGTTGACCAGCGTGCGCGCAAAGGCATGGCGCTTCGTCAGTTCCAGCACCGCGTCGCGGAACAGCCGGCTGACCTCGCTCTTGGGCGTGATGAAGTCGGTGGCGCGCGTGGAGTTGCGGATGTTCTCGTCGGCCGCGAACTCGCGTTCGCTGGCGTAGGTGTCCAGCAGCGCGTCGGGCGCCTGGCCCTGCACCACGGCCGCGAGCTTCCAGGCGAGGTTGTCCGCGTCCTGCACGCCCGAGTTGGCGCCGCGCGCGCCGAAGGGCGACACGCCGTGCGCCGAGTCGCCCGCGAACAGCACGCGGCCATGGCGAAAGCGCTCCATGCGCTGGCAGGCGAAGGTGTAGACGCTGGCCCAGCCGATCTGGAACTGCACGTCCGCGAAGCCGATGCTGTCGAGCAGCGCGCGCACGCGCGGCGTGATGTTCTCGGGCTTGCGCTCTTCCACCGGGTCGGCGTCCCAGCCGAGCTGGAAGTCGATGCGCCACATGCCGTCGGCCTGCTTGTGCAGCAGCACGCTCTGGCCGGGGTGGAACGAGGGGTCGAACCAGAAGCGGCGCTCGGTGGGCAACTGCGCGTCCATGGTGATGTCGGCGATCAGGAAGCGGTCGCGGAACACGCGGCCCTTGGCCTCCTGGCCCAGCAGCTGGCGCAGGTTGGAGCGCGAGCCGTCGCAGGCGGCGACGTGGTCGGCCTGCAGCAGGTAGTTGCCGTCGGGCGTTTCCACGGTGAGCACCGCGCCGTCGTCGCGCTGCTCGATGCCCGTCACCTTGTGGTTCCAGCGCAGGTCGATCAGCGGCAGCGTGGCCGCGCGCTCGACCAGGTAGCCCTCCACGTAGTACTGCTGCAGGTTGATGAAGGCCGGGCGCTCGTGGCCGGGCTCGGGCAGCAGGTCGAAGCGGTAGACCTGCTCGTCGTGGAAGAACACCTTGCCCACGTTCCACGACACGCCCTTGTCGACCATGCGGTCGCCGCAGCCCAGGCGGTCGAACACCTCCAGCGTGCGCTTGGCGAAGCAGATCGCGCGCGAGCCGCTGGAGAGCGTGTTGTCGTTGTCCAGCAGCACCACGGGCACCTGCCGCAGCGCGAGGTCGATGGCCAGCGTGAGGCCCACGGGGCCCGCGCCGACGATCACGACCGGGTGGCGTGCGGGCGTGGCCGCGTCCTGGTCGGCATGGTGGCGGTAGTCGAAGCGCAGACTTTGATAGTCGATCACGTGTTGTCTCCGTGTCTCTTGTGTCTTCTGTCTTTGCTCCTTCCCCTTCCGGGGGAAGGCTGGGATGGGGGCAAGCGGCCTTCAATGCCGCGCGGCGCTCGAGGCCGTCCGCCCCCATCCCTGCCCTCCCCCGGAGGGGAGGGAGCGAATGCCGATCAGCCCTCCAGGGCCTTCCACATGTCGATGTCGCGCTGCGCGGTCCACACGCGCGGGTCCGCATGGCCCGAGGCTTCGTCGTACGCGCGGCTCACGTCGAACGGCATGCAGTGGTCGAAGATCACCCACTGGCTGTACTTGGGCTTGAGCTTCTCGTAGGTGTCCTTGTAGACCGCGTTCAGGTCGCGCCCGGCCTTCACGCCTTCCTGCACGCTGGCGTACACGTCGGAGATGAAGTTGCGCGTGCCCGTCAGGCCCTCGGCCACCTCGGCCGGCGTGGTCAGCGCGGCGCCGCGGCCCGGCACCAGCGCGGCGGGCTTCAGCGCGGCGATGTTGTCCAGCGTCTGCGGCCAGTCCTTGAAGTAGGCGTCGCCGGCGTACGGCGTGGCGCCGAACTCCACCAGGTCGCCCGACAGCAGCGTGCGCTCCTGCGGCAGCCAGACCACGGTGTCGCCCTTGGTGTGGCCGCGGCCCAGCTGGATGAGTTGCACCTCGAGCTTGCCGAGCCACAGCGTCATCTTGCCGGTGAAGGTCATGGTGGGCCAGGTCAGGCCCGGGGGCACGCTCTCCACGTTCTGGAACAGGCGCGGGAAGCGGCCGATTTCGCTGGCCTTGTCTTCCTCGCCGCGCTCCACGATCAGGTCGCGCGTGTCCTGGCTGGCCAGGATGTGGCCGGCGCCCTTGTCGAAGTAGCCGGCCGCGCCCAGCACGCGCACCGCGTGGTAGTGGGTGAGCACCACGTACCGGATGGGCTTGTCCGTCACTTCGCGGATGCGGCGCACCACGTCGGCGGCCATGGCGGGCGTGGCCTGGGTGTCGGCCACCAGCACGCAGTCGTCGCCAATGATGATGCCGGTGTTGGGGTCGCCCTCGGCGGTGTAGGCCCAGGCATGTTCCGAGATCTGGCTGAAGGTGACCTTCTTCTCTTCCATGTCGGCTTGGCTGGCGAATTTCTTGGTTTGGCTCATCGTTGTCTCCGGTGGGGTCGCAGGGTGGGATGGATCTGAATCGGTTCGAAAGTAATTCGTCTAACGCGAATGAATTTGCTCTGAACGAATTTTCGCAGTGTAAGCCTCGGATCAGTTAATGTCTAATCCCTTCTTCATGAACGAACGACGGGCGGGCCATGGCAGCCAATGACACCGACCGCGCCCAGCGCGGCATCCAGAGCATCGAAGTCGGCGGACAGCTGCTGCGCGCGCTGGTGCACCACGGCCGCCCCATGGCGCTGAAGGACCTCGCGCGCGAGGCCGACATGACGCCCGCCAAGGCGCACCCGTACATGGTCAGCTTCGGGCGCCTGGGCCTGATCGAGCAGGACCGCGCCAGCGGCCACTATCTGCTCGGCCCGCTTGCCTTGCAACTGGGGCTCATCAGCCTGCAGCAGGCCGACCCGGTGCACATCGCGACCCCGCTGATCGCGCAGCTGGCCCAGCAGATCGGCCACACCGTGGCGCTGGCCGTGTGGGGCGCGCGCGGCGCGACCATCGTGCGCACGGCCGAGTCGCCCTCGCCGGTGCACGTGAACATGCGCCATGGCACGGTGTTCTCGCTGACCAACACCGCCTCGGGCCGCGTGTTCGCGACCTACCTCGACGCCGAGGTGGTGCGCCGGCTGCTCGAGGAAGAGCGCCAGCGCCAGAAGCAACGCAAGGCCGAGCCGCCACCGCCCGCCGGCATGCCGCCGGTGCAGCCGCTGCCGTCGTGGAGCGATTTCCAAAGCCAGCTGCGGGAAGTGCGCGCGCACGGCATCAGCCGCTCCGACGGCGAGGTCATCGAGGGGGTCAGTGCCATGGCCGCGCCCGTCTTCGACCACACTGGCGCCATCGTGCTGGCCGTGACCGCCATCGGCTCGGCCGCCATCTTCAACACCGCGTGGGACGGCGAGATCGCCCGTGCGCTCAAGGCCTGCGCGGACACCGTGTCGCAGCGCCTGGGCGCCCCCGCTCCCACTTCCCCAGCTTCCCCGGCTTCCCCCACCTCAGCTTGAGCCTCGGCGATTTCCCCCAGACCAGAGCGATGACGCCAGTCACACCCGATCTTTCCTCTTCCCTCCAGACCGCCATCGAACTGCTGCGCAACGCGCGGCGCACCGTCGTCTTCTCGGGCGCGGGCCTGTCGCGCGCCTCCGGCATTCCGACCTACCGCGACGCCGACGGCCTCTGGAAAAGCCAGAACGCCCTGCAGTTCTCCCACGCCGAAGACCTCGCGCGCGACCCGTCCGGCTTCACCAGATTCTGGGCGCAGCGCCTGTCGGTGATCGAGTCGGCGCTGCCCAACCCGGGCCATGCCGCGCTGGCGCAGCTGCAGCGCCTGCGCCCGGCCACGCGGCTGGTCACGCAGAACGTCGACGGCCTGCTCACCCAGGCCGGCGGGCAGGATGTGCTCGAGCTGCACGGCTCGCTGCGCCGCTGGCGCTGCGACCATTGCGGCAACCGCAGCGGCCCGTGGCCCTTTCACCGCTGCCTGCGCTGCGGCTCGCATGCGCGGCCCGACGTGGTGATGTTCGGCGAGATGCTCAATGCCGGCGTGCTGCTCGACGCGCAGGTGGCGGCGCAGGAGTGCGACCTGTTCATGGTGGTCGGCAGCACCACCATCGTCTACCCGGCGGCCGAGCTGCCGCAGACCGCGCTGGCGCATGGCGCGCGGCTGGTCACGCTGAATGTGGAGCCGCTGCCGCACCTGGACGATGCGGCCTCGGCGGTGCTGCGCGGAACCTCGGAAGAGCTGCTGCCGAAGCTGCTGGCGGGCCTGGGCTGAAGCGCTTCAGCCCTTCAAGCGCGCTTCAAGCTAGCCAGCGCTTCAACTTTTCCTGCCGCCGAACAGCAGCAGCGCCCCGCCCACCGCGATCACAGCCACGCCGGCCCACACCGGCAGGTTGACCGTTTCCTTCTCCTTCAGCGAGAACTCCAGCGGGCCGAGCTTGGCCTGGTGGGTTTCCTTGGTGAAGCTGAAGCTGCCGAGGGCCAGGGCGGCGATGCCCGCCACGATCAGCAGGATGCCGACGATGCGTGTTGCGTTCATGGGGTAGCGCCTCTGGGGTTCAGATGAATTCAGGTGGGCGCAGGTTACTGCCTGGGCTGTTGCCGCTGCAACTGGTCCACCCACTGCACCACCTCGGCCACCGCGCCGTCGCTGGCCGAAATCAGCGCCTTCACGCCGCCGGGCGCGTCGGCGCTGGGGGCGGGGCGGCGCACGGTGAACAGGCGCTGGCCCAGCACGCGGTCGCCGCCCGTGCTGCTGCGGACCAGCGTGGCGCGCAGCCGCACCAGGCCCGTGCTGGCGCTGGCCGAGTCGAAGTAGTGGCTGAACTCCTCGAGCGAGATGCGCAGCATGTCGGGCACCTCGCCCTTGCCGCGCGCGATGGTCGCGCTTTCTTCCGGGCCCAGCACCATGCGGCGCTCGGAGAGCGTGTCGCGCAGCCGCTGGCGCAGCAGCTGCGCGGGCGGCAGGCTCCAGCGCGACTGGCCGTAGGGGCGCAACTCGTTCACGTCGGCATAGCCCAGGCGGTACAGGATCTGCGTGCCGTCGAGCCGGGCGTTGGCCTCGAACTCGGCCAGCGCCAGCGTGGGCAGCGTGGCGGGCGCGGCATTGGCCACGGTGGTGCCGGTGGCCGATGCCGCGGGCACGCCGGGGCCGAAGTCGTACAGGGTGGCGCGCTGGGGCTTGTCGGGCAGCGCGCCGCAGCCGGCGGCCAGCAGCACGAGGCCGAGGGCCAGCGGCGTGGTCAGGGATCGGATGGTGTTCATGGTCGGTGCTCCTGCGCTCCCGGGGTCCGCTGTCAGGGCCGCGCCGCGGCCGGCGCGCTGAAACCCGGTTCGCCCGGGCCCGCCGCCGCGCCGCCGTTGCCGAACAGCAGCGATTGCGGGTTGTCGTTGATGCTGTCCGCCGCCCGGCCCAGCCGGCGCACGGCGTGCGAGGTGTCGTCGGCCACGCGGTTCACGCGCGGCAGCGTGGCCGCGTTGAACGAATCCACCGCCTGCGCCAGCGCCTTGGTGCCGTCGCTCAGGCGCTCCACCGGGCCGTCGGGCGCGTTCAGGCGGCCCACGGTGGTGTTGAAGTTGTTGGCCACGCGCGAGACGTCGCTGGCCGCCTTCTTCACCGAGGCCATGGTGTCCGGCAGCTTCGTCAGCGCCGGGTTCAGGCCGGTCTTCACGGTGTTGTCCAGCGTCTTGAGCAGCGTGTTGGCGCTGGCCGAGGCAGCCGCGATGTTCTCCAGCGCATCGGCCGCGCGCTTCTGGTTGGGGTCGCTCAGCAGCTGGTTGGCGCGCTTGGTCACTTCTTCCACCTGGTTGATGATGGCTTCGCCGCGGTCCTGCAGCTGCGCCAGCATCGAGGGCTTGAGCGGAATGCGCGGCGGGTCGTCGTTGTCGGGCTTCAGCGCCACCTTCGACTCGCCCTTGTCGTCCAGCGCGATGAAGGCCAGGCCGGTCACGCCCTGGTAGCTCAGCGTGGCAAAGCTGGAGGTGGTGAGCGGCACGCGCTCGTCGACCGTGATGCGCACGCGCACATTGCCCGCGACCTTGGGGTCGAAGTCGATCGAGGTCACCTTGCCCACCGCGATGCCGCGGTAACGCACCATGGCCTGCGGCTGCAGGCCGCTGACGGCCTCGCGCGTGGACAGCTCGTAGACGTTGCGCACGGTGTTGTCGCGCGTGAACCAGATCACCAGCGCGACGAGCGCGGCGATCAAGCCGAGCACGAAGGCGCCGGCGGCGAGGGCATGGGCCTTGTTTTCCATGGTGGCTACCTACCTTTCAGCGGCCCGCCTGCGGGGCGGGCTGCGTCTCTTGTGTACCGGATGCGTCGGGGGCGCCGGCGGGTTTGTCATGCAGCGCTTCCAGGGCGCGCTGGCCGCGCCCGCCGAGAAAGTATTCGTGGATGAACGGATGCGGATACGCGATGACCTCGCGCGCCGCGCCGGAGACGATCACCTTCTGGTCGGCCAGCACCGCGATGCGGGTGCTCAGGTCGAACAGCGTGTCCAGGTCGTGCGTGACCATCACCACCGTGAGGCCCAGCTCGCGGTGCAGGCCGCGCAGCAGGTCGCAGAAACTGTCGGAGGCCTCGGGGTCGAGGCCGGCCGTGGGCTCGTCCAGCAGCAGCAGCGGCGGGTCCATGATGAGCGCGCGCGCCAGCGCCACGCGCTTGATCATGCCGCCCGACAGGTCCGACGGGCTCTTGTTCGCATGCTGCGGGCCCAGGCCCACCATCTGCAGCTTCACCAGCGCCGCGTGGCGGATGAGTTCGTCGGGCAGCAGCTTGAGCTCGCGCAGCGGAAAGGCGATGTTCTCCAGCACGCTGAAGGCCGAGAACAGCGCGCCGTGCTGGAACAGCATGCCCACGTTGGCCGCGCCCGAGGCGCTGAGTTCGCCGGGCTCCTGGCCCAGCACCTCGACGTTGCCGCGCGTGGGTTTTTCCAGCCCGAGAATCTGCCGCAGCAGCACCGTCTTGCCGGTGCCCGAGCCGCCCACCAGCGACAGCACCTCGCCGCGGTCGATGTGCAGCTGCAGGTCGCGGTGCACCACCTGTTCGCCGTCGGCGGTCTGGAACACGGTCCACAGGCCGCGGATGTCCACCACGGTGGCGTCGGTGTCGGGACGCACGGGCATGCTCATGGTGTCAGGCCCTGAAACCGATGCCCTTGAAGAGCACGGCGAACAACGCGTCGACCAGGATCACCGCGGTGATCGACGTCACCACCGACGAGGTGGTGCCGCGCCCGAGGCTCTCGGTGTTGGGCTTCACCTTCATGCCGAAGTAGCAGCCGATCAGCGCGATCATCACGCCGAACACCGCCGACTTGGCCATGGCCAGCCACAGGTTCGAAATGGGCACCGCGCGCGGCAGCGCGGAGAGAAAGTAGGCCGGCGAGATGTCCAGCGCCGCGTCGGCCGCCATCATGCCGCCCGCCAGCGCGGCCATCGAGGTCCACAGGCTGATCAGCGGCATCGCGATGGCCAGCGCCAGCACGCGCGGCATCACCAGCCGAAAGCCGTGCGGAATGCCCATCACGCGCATGGCGTCGAGTTCTTCCGTCACCCGCATCACGCCGATCTGCGCCGTGATGGCCGAGCCCGAGCGCCCCGCGATCAGCACGGCCGCCAGCACCGGCCCGAGCTCGCGCACCAGCGACAGCCCGAGGATGTTCACCACGAAGCTCTCGGCGCCGTACTGGCGCAGTTGCTGCGAGATCAGGTAGGCCAGCACCACGCCGATCAGCAGGCCGACCAGCGCCGTGATGTGCAGCGCCGTGGCGCCGAACTGGTAGAGGTGCCCCGAGAAGTCGCGCCACGGCCCGCGGTGCGGCGCGCGGATCAGCGTGCCGATGTCCAGCGCGAGCTGGCCGACCAGCCCGGTCAGGTCGCGCATGACGAACATGGCGCGCGGCCCGTGGTGCGCGAACGCGCGGATGCGCTCGTTCAGCGAAGGCGCGGGTTCGGCCGGCGTGGAAACGGTGTACTGCGCCACCTGGTCGAGCACCGCCTTGTGCTGGGGCGACATCTCGAGCGTGGCCGGCCACTGGTGGCGCCAGTGCTCCCACAGCAGCTGCGCGCCGATGTGGTCGAGCTGCTCGATCGGGCGCAGGTCCCAGGCGCGGTCGTCGGCGGCGGGCGCGTCTTTCAGGCTTTTTGACAGCGCCTGCCAGGCCGGCTTGGACGACATCGCCAGCGTGGTCCAGCGGCCGCTGGCCACCGTCCATTGCCGGCCGTCCTGCTCGCGCTGCCCGACGCGGGGCCACGCGCTGTCGGCGGCTGAGGCGTCGGCAGGCGATGTGGCAGGGGACATAGGGCGGACGAGAGAGAAAGGAGAGGGAAAGTTAACAAAAAAAGCAGGGGGAAGCGCGCATCGTAACCGGGTGCATCCGTGCGTCGTGTGTCGCAGACCCTTCGTTTGCGTAGGGCGCCACGCCGTTTTTTCAGTTTCCTTTCAGAATCCCCGCCCGCGGGCCGGCTGCCGCCATTTTCTTCATGCGTTCTTCATGTTTGCTGGAGCGCCGCTTCAGGCCGCGAAGCCCGCCGCGAGGGTCGCGCGCAGCCAGCCGACGAAGGCCGTCACCGCCTGCGGCACGTGGGTGGCGTAGGGCCGGATCGCATACAGCCGCTCGCCGAACGCGCCTACCGAGCGCCACTGCGGCAGCACCTGCTGCAGCTTGCCCGACTGCAGCGCCGACTGGGCGCTGAAGTCGGGCACCAGCGCAATGCCCAGCCCGCTCAGGGCGGCGTCGCGCAGCGCCTCGCTGTTGTTGGCGACCAGCGGGCCCGACACCGGCACCGTGATGCGCGGCGCAGACGTCTTCGCCTCGAAATGCCAGGTCGGCGTGTCCTGCGCGCGCGGGTAGTGCAGGCAGTCGTGGTCGGCCAGCGCCTGCGGTTCGCGCGGTGTGCCGCGCCGTCGCAGGTAGGCGCGGCTCGCCACCAGCACCGAGCGGGTTTCGCACAGCGTCCAGGCCACGTGCGTGTCGGGCGGCGCGGCCGTGTGGCGAATGGCCAGGTCGAAGCCTTCCATGGCCAGCGAACTGAGCCGGTCCGACAGGTCGAGCTCGATGCGCACCTCGGGCTGCGCGCGCAAAAAGTCGGCCAGCCGCGGCACCAGCTGCTGGCGCGCGAAGGCCACCGGCGCCGTCACCCGCACCAGCCCGCGCGGCACACCCGCCAGGTCGCGCACGCCGGCAAAGCTGTGGGCGATCTGCTCGAACGGCCCGCGCATGTCTTCCACCAGCCGCTGGCCCGCCTCGGTGAGCCGCACGCTGCGCGTGGTGCGCTGCACCAATGGCGCGCCGGCCGCGCGTTCGAGCTCGGCAATGCGCTGGCTCATGGCCGCCTTGCTCACGCCCAGGCGCAGCGCCGCGGCCGTGAAGCTGCCCTGCTGCGCGAGCACCGTGAGCCAGTGCAGGTGCGTCCACAGCGCCTCGATATTTTGAGGTTTCATGCTTGCATTGTTCGCCAGGATGAACAATAAGTTCAAGCCTCGTGACTAGGCGAGGGCCGGCTCGCTGCCTAAACTGGCCGCATCCCTCCCATCCCTTCGCCTGCGAGAGCCCTTCTCATGTCCACCTCCATCGACCATTTCATCGCCGGCAAGCCCGCCGCCAACACCTCCGGCCGCACGCAGGACGTGACCAACCCCGCCACCGGCGCCGTCACCGGCAAGGCCGGCCTGGCCGATGCCGCGCAGGTCGCCACCGCGGTGGCCGCCGCGCAGGCCGCCTTCCCGGCCTGGGCCGACACGCCGCCCATCCGCCGCGCGCGCGTCATGTTCAAGTTCCTGCAGCTGCTCAACGAGCACAAGGACGAGCTGGCCCACCTCATCACCGCCGAGCACGGCAAGGTCTTCACCGATGCGCAGGGCGAAGTCAGCCGCGGCATCGACATCGTCGAGTTCGCCTGCGGCATTCCGCAGCTGCTCAAGGGCGACTTCACCGACCAGGTCTCCACCGGCATCGACAACTGGACGCTGCGCCAGCCCCTGGGCGTGGTCGCCGGCATCACGCCGTTCAACTTCCCGGTGATGGTGCCGATGTGGATGTTCCCGGTGGCCATTGCCGCGGGCAACACCTTCGTGCTCAAGCCCAGCCCGACCGACCCGAGCGCCTCGCTGCGCATGGCCGAGCTGCTGAAGGAAGCCGGCCTGCCCGACGGCGTGTTCAACGTGGTGCAGGGCGACAAGGTCGCCGTCGACGCGCTGCTCGAGCACCCCGACGTGAAGGCCATCAGCTTCGTGGGCTCCACGCCCATCGCCAACTACATCTACGAAACCGGCGCGCGCCACGGCAAGCGCGTGCAGGCCCTGGGCGGCGCGAAGAACCACATGGTGGTGCTGCCCGACGCCGACATCGACCAGACCGTGGACGCCCTCATCGGCGCGGGCTACGGCTCGGCCGGCGAACGCTGCATGGCCATTTCGGTGGCGGTGCTGGTGGGCGACGTGGCCGACAAGATCATTCCCAAGCTGGTCGAGCGCACCCGTGCGCTGCAGGTGCTCAACGGCACCAACCTCGCCGCCGAGATGGGCCCGATCGTCACGCGTGCCGCGCACGAGCGCATCACGGGCTACATCGACCTGGGCGAGAAGGAAGGCGCGAAGCTGCTGGTCGACGGCCGCGGCTTCGACGGCAGCAAGGCCGGCGAAGGCTGCGGCGACGGCTTCTGGATGGGCGGCACGCTGTTCGACCACGTCACGCCCGAGATGCGCATCTACAAGGAAGAGATCTTCGGCCCGGTGCTCGGCTGCGTGCGCGTGGCCAACTTCAAGGACGCCGTCGACCTCGTCAATGCGCATGAATTCGGCAACGGCGTGAGCTGCTTCACCCGCGACGGCAACGTGGCGCGCGAGTTCAGCCGCCGCATCCAGGTGGGCATGGTCGGCATCAACGTGCCGATTCCCGTGCCCATGGCCTGGCACGGCTTCGGCGGCTGGAAGCGCTCGCTGTTCGGCGACATGCACGCCTACGGCGAAGAGGGCGTGCGCTTCTACACGAAGCAGAAGTCGGTCATGCAGCGCTGGCCCGAGAGCATCGGCAAGGGCGCCGAGTTCGTGATGCCCACGGCCAAGTAAGCCGCTCCCGTCCGCGTGCGCGGCCCCCGGACCCGGTGCAGTGCCGGGCCGGGTTTTCCTTCCTCCTGCGGTTCTGAAGTTTTTCTTTCGTAGAGTTCGCAATGAACAGTTAGAAACATGGACGCCTTTTAGGTCCAATTCCAGAACACCCAGAGAGGAGCGAGGAGACGATGGCCGCGAACCGCACGAAGAACAAGACTTTCCCCCTGCCTGCCGGCGGCGCGCCGTGGCGCCTGCTGGCCCTTGCGACCGCGTTCGCCGCGGCGTTCGCGGCGCCGCCGCTGCATGCGGCCGGCGTGCTCGGCGTGAGCCCGCAAGGCGAGGCGCGCGACGTGCGGCAGGTGTCGGTGCGCTTCGACGCCGACATGGTGCCCCTCGGCCAGAGCGACGGCGCCGAGCCGGCCACGCTCCAATGTTCCCCCCAGACCCCCGAAGGCCGCGCGCGCTGGATCGGCCCGCGCGCCTGGGCCTTCGAGTTCGCGAAGGACGTGCGCGGCGGCACGCGCTGCAACGTCGTCTTCAAGCCCGGCCTCAAGACATTGGCCGGCGACGCGGTGACCCCGCCGCCCGCGGCCAGCTTCGTTGCCGGCCCCTACGGTTTCTTTGCCTCCTACCCCGGCGAGGGCGCGGAAGTCGCCCCCGACCAGGTCTTCCTGCTGCAGCACATCGACCCGCAGCCGACCGGCGATCCGCAGGCACTGGCCGCGGGCTTCAGCTGCGAGCAGCGCGACGGCGACAAGGTGCTGCGCCAGCCCGCGGTGGCCGTCACCGGCGATGCATTGGCGGTGGCCGTGCGCGCCGCGCCGAAGGGCACTTCGTATGCGCTCGGGCTGCGTTGCGCGCAGCCGCTGCCCGAAGGCGCGCAGCTTCGCCTGAGCCAGGCGGGCGCCGGCAACGCCGAGCCGAAGCGCTTCAACTACACCGTGCGCCCCCGCTTCACGGCCCAGCTCTCCTGCACGGTGCTCGACTACCCGGCGGGCCAGAAGGCCTGCGACCCGCGCCAGCCGGTCATGCTGAACTTCTCGGGCGGCATCGGTCCGGCCCGCGCCGGCATGTTCCGGCTGACCGACGCGTCGGGCGCGGAGCTGCCGTTCGACGTCGTCGACCGGTGGCGCCGCGACGAGGTGCGCCAACTGCAGGTGCCGCCCGCGAAGAACGGCTTCGGCGAAGGCACCCGGTTCACCGTGCGGCTGCCCGAGGATTTCCGCGACGTGCTCGGCCGGCCGCTGGCCAATGCGGCGGAGTTTCCGAAGACCGTCGAGTTCGCGCGCCTGCCGCCGTACCTCGGCGTGGCCAACCCGTTGGCGGTGATGCCGTGGCAACCTGGCAAGTCCGAGGCGGTGGCCGCCTTCGCGGTGCGCCACGCCGAGAAGTCGCTGCCGCTGCGGCAATGGCGCCTGGGCGGCGAGATGGGCGCGGGCATCGAGGCCTACGCCATCGAGTTGCTGCAAGGCCAGCAGGACGGCCAGTGGCCCTCCGACCAGCTGAACACCAGGGCCGGCGCGCCCCGCACCTCGACGCTCGACACCCGCGGCGGCGCGATGGAATTCGTCGGCGTGCCGCTCACCGCGCCCGGCCTGCATGTGGTGCGCGCCGACAGCGCCGCGTTCGCGCAGTACATCGACACGCGGGCGCTGCCCGCCGGCCAGGCGCGCGACACCGCGCCGCGCCAGCGCTATGCGGTGGTGCAGGCCACCAACCTCAACCCCGGCGCGAGCTTCAGCGACGGCGGCGCGTCGGTGATCTGGGTCACCGCCTTCGACAGCGCGAAGCCCGTGGCCGGTGCCGACGTGGCCGTGTACGCGTGCAACCGCGAGCTGCTCTGGCGCGGCAAGACCGATGCGCAGGGCCTGGCGCAGCCCGGCGAAGCCCTGCGCGGCAAGCTCGCGTGCCGCTACGACAGCGCGCGCCCCGTGGCGCCGCGCTTCGGTGGCGGTGGCGGCAACAACAGCCCCTGGGTGGTGGTGCGCGCCGGCGACGACATGGCGCTGATGCAGGTCTCGCCCGGGTGGAACGGCTTCTACGCCGGGCGCAACGCGCAGAACGTCCGCGCCCACACCGTGCTCGACCGCACCCTGTTCAAGGCCGGCGAGACGGTGAGCATGCAGCACGTGGTGCGGCTGCTCGAAAGCCGCGGCTTCGCGCTGCCGCCGGCGGGCACGCTCGACGTGGAGATCCGCTACGGCTGGAGCGACAAGGTGCACACCGCGAGCGTGCCGCTGGGCGCCGACGGCAGCGCCTCGCACCAGTGGACGATTCCCGTCGCCGCCAGGCTCGGCGTCTACACGGTGGCGGTGTCGCAGGGCGGGCGGCAGCTGGCCAGCACGCAGTTCCAGGTCGAGGAGTTCCGCACCCCGGTGTTCGACAGCGAGCTGCGCGCCAGGGCGCTGTGGGAGCGCGATGCGCAGCTCGCGGTGGTCGATGCGCGGCTGAGCTACTTCGCGGGCGGCGCGGCCGCCGGCCTGCCGGTGACCGTGCAGCAGGGCTGGACGCGCGACGTGCAGGGCCCGCGCCCCGGCTACACCTTCTATGAGGAAGACGCCGATGCCGCGCTGACCACGCCGCCGGCCATCGCGGTGCAATCCACGAAGCTCGACGCCGCCGGCAAGGCGCAGCTGCGGCTCAAGGCGCCGCCGCTGGAGCGGCCGATGCTGCTGCAGACCGAACTCAAGTTCCAGGACCCGAACGGCGAGACGCAGACGGTGGGCGCCGGCACCATGCTGTGGCCCGACCGCATGAAGCTCGGCCTGCGCATGCGCGCGAAGGACCGCGACCGGGCGCAGGCCGTGGAAGGCATCGCGCTCGACGACAAGGACCAGCCGCTGGCCGACGAGCCCGTCACCGTGCGCGTCAAGCCGGTGCAGCGCGACTGGAACAGCGGCCGCCAGCGCTTCACCGACCTCGGCCCCGAGGTGGACGTGTGCAGCACCCGCACCGACGCGCAGGGCCAGTGGTCGTGCGAATGGCAACTGCCCGCCGTGCAGGAACACAAGCAGGTGAGCGAGCTGTGGCTGTTCAACGCCAGCGCCGCCAGCCTGAAGCACAGCCGCGCCGTCGTGCGCACGGCCATGCTGCAGTACCGCTGGGCGCTGGGCTGGCAGGAGGCCGCGGCGCGCTCCGCGCTGAAGCTGGAGAACGGACCGTCGTACGGACCCGGCGACACGGCGCTCGTCGTCGCGCGCCCCGAGCGCCTGCCGGCGTACCTGCTGCTCACCACCGAGCGCGAAGGCGTCATTGCCGCCAGCGTGCATGTGCTCGGCGCGATGGAGCAGCGCATCGACCTGCCGCTCACCGCGCAGCACGCGCCCAACGTGCACCTGGCCGCGCGCTATGTGTACCCGCTGCAGGGCGCCGGCAAGGACGAGCCCATCGCCAGCACGCAACGCGCCGACGTGCCGGTGCGCCCCGAGGCCTGGACGCTGTCGGTCAGTGTGCGGCCCACGGCCGCCGTGGCGCGGCCGCGCACGCAGGTGCCGATGGAAGTCACGGTGCGCGACGCCGCCGGCCAGCCCCTGGCCGACGCGCGCGTCACGCTGGTGGCGCTCGACCAGGCCCTGCTGGCGCTCAAGCCCAACGACACCTGGTCGCTGGCCAAGGTCATGTTCGCGGCGCGCGGCAACGCCGTGACCAGCACGGCGCTCGACACCCGGCTGCTGCGCCGCGTCGAGACCGGTCCGCAGCCGCAGCACCAGCCCAACGACGAGGCCGACCGCGGCGCGTTCGGCGCCGTGCCGGCACCGGCCGCCGTTGCAGCGATGCGCGTCGCCAAGCCCGGTGGCGGGGCCGACGAACCGCCCCCGCCGCGCAGCGACCTGTCTTCGCTGGTCCTCTGGCGCACCGACCTGCGCACAGACGCCCGGGGCATCGCCCGCGTCACCGTGCCGCTGAACGACGCGCTCACGCAGTTCCGCATCGTCGCCATCGCCAGCGCGGGCGAGGCGCAGTTCGGCCAGGGCGAGACCACGATCACCAGCACCCAGCCGCTGCAGATCTTCAGCGGCCTGCCCGAGCTGCTGCGCGCGGACGACGCCATCGTGCAGAAGCTCAGCCTGCGCAACACCGGCGCCGGTCCGCTGGCCGTGGTGCTCAAGGCCGAAGCGGCCGTCGAGCCCGACGGCGACTGGCCGGGCGCGCGCGACGTGGTGCCCGCCGACGCGCTGGCCGCGCGCGGCCTGAAGATCGAACGCCGCGTGCAGCTCGCGCCCGGCCAGACGCAGGAAGTGCTGTGGCCCGTGGCCGTGCCCGCGGGTGCCGGCATGCTGCGCTGGCGCATCGGCGCGCAGGGCGGTGGCGAACGCGACGCGCTGGAGATCGCCCAACGCGTGGTGCCCGCGCTGGCCGCCACCGTGCGGCAATCGACGCTGCTGGCGGTGGCCGACGCCGGTGCCGTGCCCGTCGTGCAGCCGCGCGACGCGGTGCCGCTCACCGGCGGCGTGCGCGTCGCGCTGCAGTCCAGCCTGGTCGACGCCGCGCTGGCCGAGTCGATGCGCTGGATGGCGCAGTACCCGTACATGTGCCTCGAGCAGCAGAGCTCGCGCTTCGTCTCGCTCGACGACCGCGCGGGCTGGGACAAGCTCATGGCCGAGCTGCCGAAGTACCTCGACGGCAAGGGCCTGGCGCGCTACTTCCCGGAGGCCACCTTGGCAGGCAGCGAGATGCTCACCGTGCAGCTGCTCGACCTGGCCCGCGCCAAGGACTGGCCGGTGCCCGAGGCGCAGCGCGGCCGCATGCTCGACGCGCTCGACGCCCTGCTGCAGGGCCGCCTGGGCGCGCAGGACTGGGCGCCGCGCAACGACCTCGAGCCGCAGCAGCTCGCCGCGCAGGCCACGCTGGTGGAGCATGGACGCGCGAAGATCGTGGTGCGGCCGAAGGCGCTCGACGCGCTCTCGGCCCAGTCGCTGGTCGACTGGTCGCGCACGCTCATGGCCATGCCCGCCGGCGCCGAACGCGACGCCGCACTGCAGCAGGCCGGCGCGCAGCTGCGCAGCCGCTTCGACGTGCAGGGCACGCGGCTGCGCTGGCGCGACGAGTCGGCGCTGCACTGGTGGTGGTTCATGTGGAGCGGCGACAGCACCGCCGCGCGCATGGCGCTGCTGGCGCAGAAGTGGGCCGAGACCGACGCGGCCTGGAAGGCCGACGCACCGCTCATCACGCAGGGCCTGGTCGGCCGGCAGAACGCGGGCCGCTGGGGCACCACCACCGGCAACGCCTGGAGCACGGTGGCGCTGCGCCGCTTCCAGCAGCAGTTCGAGGCCGGTCCGGTCGACGGCGCCACGCGCGCCACGCTGGGCCGCACCACGCGCGATGCCGCATGGGCCGACGCCAAGGCGCCGGGCATGCTGCTGCCGTGGCCCGCACAAGCGGCGCAGGGCACGCTGCAGCTTCGCCACGAAGGCAACGGCAAGCCCTGGGCCACCGTCAGCACGCTGGCCGCTGTGCGCAACGCGCAGCCCGTGGCCAACGGCCTCGTGGTGCGCCGCAGCGTCACGCCGGTGGAGCAGAAGCGCAAGGGCCAGTGGTCGGTGGGCGATGTCTACCGCGTGCGGCTCGACCTCGAATCCACCGCCGAGCAGACCTGGGTGGTGGTGCGCGACGCCGTGCCTTCGGGTGCCAGCCAGCTCGGGCGCGGCCTGGGCCGCGAAAGCAAGCTCGCGCAGCGCGACGAAAGCGGCGCGGGCTGGGCCTGGCCCAGCTACATCGAGCGCGCCACCGACAGCTACCGTGCCTACTTCCGCTACGTGCCGCGCGGCAACTGGCGCGTGGAGTACACCGTGCGGCTGAACAACGCGGGCGAGTTCAAGCTGCCGCCGGTGCGCGCCGAGGCCATGTACGCACCCGAAGTTTTCGGCGAGGGCACCGCCCAGACCATGACCGTGAAACCCTGAGAAAAAAGATGAGAGACAACGACAACACCTTCGACTACATCATCATCGGCGCCGGCACCGCGGGCTCGCTCATGGCCAACCGGCTGAGCGCCGACAAGCACAAGCGCGTGCTGCTGATCGAGGCGGGCCGCAAGGACGACTACCACTGGATCCACATCCCGGTGGGCTACCTGTACTGCATCGGCAACCCGCGCACCGACTGGCTCTACAGCACCGAGCCCGACGCGGGCCTGAACGGCCGCGTGCTGCGCTATCCGCGCGGCAAGACGCTGGGCGGCAGCTCGAGCATCAACGGCATGATCTACATGCGCGGCCAGTCGCGCGACTACGAGCACTGGGCCGACGTGACCGGCGACGAAGGCTGGCGCTGGCAGAACGTGCTGCCGGCCTTCAAGAAGCACGAAGACCACTACCTGGGCGCCAACGAGATGCACGGCGCGGGCGGCGAATGGCGGGTGGAAAAGCAGCGCCTGCGCTGGGACATCCTCGACGCCTTCGCCGAGGCCGCGGTGCAGGCCGGCGTGCCGCACTCCACCGATTTCAACCGCGGCAGCAACGAGGGCGTGGGCTACTTCCAGGTCAACCAGAAGAACGGCTGGCGCTGGAACACCGCCAAGGCCTTCCTGCGCCCGACCTGCTACGGCCGGCCCAACTTCGAGCTGTGGACCGGCGCGCAGGTCTCGCGCCTGCTGTTCGAGACCCTGCCCGACGGCACGCGCCGCTGCACCGGCGCCGAGGTGTGGAACGGCACCGAGATGACCACCGCCACCGCCTCGCGCGAGGTGGTGCTGAGCGCGGGCGCCATCGGCTCGCCGCAGATCCTGCAGCTCTCGGGCGTGGGCCCTGCCGAGTTGCTGCGCCAGCACGGCATCGACGTGGTGCTCGACGCGCCGGGCGTGGGCGCCAACCTGCAGGACCACCTGCAGATTCGTGCTGTCTACAAGATCGACGGCGCCCCCACGCTCAACGTGATGGCCTCGTCGATGGTGGGCAAGGCGAAGATCGGCCTCGAATACCTGCTCAAGCGCAGCGGCCCGATGAGCATGGCGCCCTCGCAGCTCGGCGCCTTCACGCGCAGCTCGCCCGAGTGCGAGTGGCCCAATCTGCAGTACCACGTGCAGCCGCTGTCGCTCGACGCCTTCGGCGATCCGCTGCACAGCTTCCCGGCCTTCACCGCGAGCGTGTGCAACCTCAACCCAACCAGCCGGGGCTCGGTGCGCATCAAGAGCAAGCGCTTCGAAGACGCGCCGGCCATCGCGCCCAACTACCTGAGCACCGACGAAGACCGCAAGGTGGCGGCCGACTCGCTGCGCGTGACGCGCCGCATCGCCGAGCAGCCCGCGCTGGCCAAATACAAGCCGCAGGAATGGAAGCCCGGCGCGCAGTACCAGACCGACGAAGACCTGGCGCGCCTGGCCGGCGACATCGCCACCACCATCTTCCACCCGGTGGGCACGACCCGGATGGGCGCCGATGCCGACCCGATGGCGGTGCTCGATTCGCGCCTGCGCGTGCGCGGCGTGCACGGCCTGCGCGTGGTCGATGCGGGCGCGATGCCCACCATCACCAGCGGCAACACCAACAGCCCGACCTTGATGATGGCCGAGAAGGCCGCGGGCTGGATCGTCGAAGACAACCGCTGAGCCCGCGTCAGATCCACACGTCGTTCGCTCGGGTGCGGTCGCTTTCCGCGTCGCCGGTGTTGACCACGCCGCGCGGCTCCACCAGCAGGACGTGCGTTTCGCCGCTCGCGAACGGCTTGTGTTCCACGCCCTTGGGCACCACGAACATCTCGCCGGTGCGCAGCGTGACGGCGCCGTCGCGGAAATCGATCCGCAGTTCGCCGGCCACGACGAGGAAGCACTCGTCGGTGTCGGCGTGGCTGTGCCACACGAAGTCGCCCTGCAGCTTGGCGATCTTGAACTGGTAGTCGTTCATCTCGGCGACGACGCGCTGCGACCAGTGTTCGTGCAGCAGCGACAGCTTGTGGGCGAGGTTGACGCTGGCGTAGGTGCGGGCAGCAGGCGTGGGGATGGTGTGGACGGTGTGGGTCGGTGTCATGGCGCTTGGCGGTCCTGAAGATTCAATCGAACCGCACTCTAGAAGGCCCTCCACCGGTCGTCTTGAACGATCGTGCGTCGTTCGTGAGGTCGTGCCCGGCCCTGAAGATGCGCAGCCACCGCGCCGGTGTCACGCCGAAGGCCTCCGCGAACTGCCGCGTCATGTGGCTCTGGTCGGCGAACCCCGCCAGGGCCGCGCAATCGGCCAGCGGCCGGCCCGCCAGCATGTGGCCGCGGGCGCGGTCGAGCCGGCGCAGCGTGACGTAGCGGTAGGGGCTCGTGCCGAAGAAGGCGCGAAAGTCGCGCGAGAGGCTCCAGCGGTCACGCCCCGCCGCCGCGGCGAGCGCGTCCAGCGTGACGACGCGATCGGGCTCGTCGTGGATGAATTCGCGCGCGATCCGGGCCGCGCGAAAGTCGCCCGCCACCTTGCGTTCAGGCGACCCGGCGGCGGCCTGCAAGGCGAGGGCCAGCGAAAGCACCGCGTCGTCTTCCTCGAGCGCTTCCAGCGGGGAGTCCAGGTGGTCCAGCAGCGCCCGCGCCGCGTGGGCGAGGCGCCGGTCGGTGGACACGCCGCCCGTGACAAAGGGCAAGGCCACACCGCCCAGCGCCTGCTGCAGCCGTGCCGGCTCCACGTACAGCATCCGGTAGCGAAAGCCTTCGTCCGTGCCGGCGTGGCCGTCGTGCACTTCGTCGGGATGCAGCACGACCGTGTTGCCGGCCAGGCTGTGGCGCAGCGAGGCGCGGTAGGTGAACGACTGCACGCCGGCCATGGTGCAGCCGATGGCGTAGGTGTCGTGGCGGTGCAGGGCGTACGCGTCGCCCTGGAAGAAGGCCTCGATGCGCTCCAGGCCGCCGTTGCCGGCGCCGCGCAGCAACCAGTCCGCCGGCGGCGGGCTCATGGCGCGGCCTGCCCGCCGCGGCGGGCGGAGGAGCCCGTCCGGCGGAACGGGGCAGCGGAATGGCGCGTCATGGGGGTTGCGGCTGAGGGGTGGAAGAACGGCGACTCTAGACCGGCCCGCACCGCGCGTCGAGCACCGGTGAGAACGTGAAAGGCACCGGCATTTTGTTCAAGATGCGCCGCGCCGTTTGGCCGACAGTC
Organism: Variovorax sp. OK212; assembly: GCF_900112425.1. GTDB lineage: Bacteria > Pseudomonadota > Gammaproteobacteria > Burkholderiales > Burkholderiaceae_C > Variovorax. Next base: position 215,087 of record NZ_FOLP01000004.1, read on the forward strand.
TCGTGCCCGGCGCAGCAATTCCGCGTTCGCCGGCGCACAACCCAGCCAGGAAAGAAGCATGTCCGACACCCACACGACCCCCGAGACCGGCACGGCAGACACGACAGGTGCATCGCGGCGCCGTATTCTGGCGGGTGCGGCCGGCATCGTGTCCGCGTCCGCCTTCGGTACTTCAACAGCGGCTGCCGCGCCCAAACACGCGGCGCCACCGGTTCCCAACCACTTGAAAGGATCTCCCATGAGCTTTGTCACCACCAAGGACGGCGCGAACATCTTCTACAAGGACTGGGGACCGCGCAACGCGCAGCCCATCGTCTTTCACCACGGCTGGCCGCTGAGCGCGGACGACTGGGACACGCAGATGCTGTTCTTCGTCGGCAAGGGCTACCGCGTGATCGCGCACGACCGCCGCGGCCACGGCCGCTCCTCGCAGACCGCGGACGGACACGAGATGGACACCTACGCGGCGGACGTCGCCGCACTGACCGACGCCCTGGACCTGAAGAACGCCGTGCACATCGGCCACTCCACGGGCGGCGGCGAAGTGGCGCGCTATGTGGCCCGCGCCAAGCCGGGCCGCGTGGCCAAGGCGGTGCTGGTGAGCGCCGTGCCGCCCATCATGCTGAAGACGCCGGCCAACCCCGGCGGCCTGCCGCTGGAGGTGTTCGACGGCTTCAGGGCCGCGCTCGCGGCCAACCGCGCGCAGTTCTTCATCGACGTGCCCACCGGCCCGTTCTACGGCTTCAACCGGCCGGGCGCGAAGGTCTCGCAGGGCCTGATCGACCGCTGGTGGCTGCAGGGCATGATGGGCGCGGCCAACGCGCACTACGAGTGCATCAAGGCGTTCTCGGAGACCGACTTCACCGAAGACCTGAAGAAGATCGACGTGCCCGTGCTCGTGATGCACGGCACCGACGACCAGGTCGTGCCCTATGCGGACTCGGGCCCGCTGTCGGCCAAGCTGCTCAAGCACGGCACGCTCAAGAGCTACGACGGCTACCCGCACGGCATGCTGTCCACGCACGCGGACGTGATCAACCCCGACCTGCTGGCCTTCGTGAAGGGCTGAGGCCGAGCCGCCTTCAGCGGCGCGGCGCGGGGCTGCGCCGCTTGGGGGCGGGTGGGGTAGGGGCAGGGGCGGGCGCCTCGGGCGAGTCCTCTGCCAGGCGCGCCTTCGCGCCTTCGAGCATCAGGTCCACGCCGATCTCGAACAGCGCGTCGGGCCCGGCCCGGCGGTAGCTGGCGAACGCCTCGGCCAGCAGCGGGTGCGAGGCCGCGGCGGCATCGAGCGCCTGCTGCTGCGCGGCCGCGTCGGGCGGCGTGGCCTGTTGCTCGAGCACGCAGCCCACGGTGTAGCGGCCCAGCGCAATCAGCAGCGTCATCGCTTGCACCACGGGCACGCCCAAGCCGACCACGGCCGCGATCTGGGCCTCGACCATGTCGAGGTCGCCCGGGTCGGGCTCGGAGCCGGCATGCAGCCGCGCGCCGTCGCGCCGCGCCAGCAGCGCGCGGCGAAAGCTGCGCGCGTTCTCGCGCAGGAACGCGTCCCAGGTCTCGCCGGGCAACGGCAGCTTGCGCTCGTGCGCGCGGTGCAGGATCTCGCCGTTCATCGCGTCGAGCAGCGCGCGCTTGTTGCGGAAATGCCAGTACAGCGCGGGCTGCTGTACGCCGAGCCGCTCGGCCAGGAGCCGGGTGCTGAGCTTGTCCATGCCGACCTCGTCGAGCAGCGCGAGCGCCGCCTCGAGGATCGTTTCGCGGTCCAGTTTCATGCCGATGTAGGTGTGCCGATGGGTGTGCTGGAGTGTGGATGGTGCGGACGGTGACGTGCGCGGGTGCTTCACACGCCAGAATTTATCGCTGATAATTTCCTTATCAATGATAAATTTCAACGATTCCCCACCCGCTCCGGCGAGCAGCAGCCGCCACGCGCATGCCGTGATCCTGGCGATTGTCACGCTCGACGCCGTCGGCATCAGCTTGGTCATGCCGATCGTGCCGGGCCTGCTGCGCGAGGTCGGCCACACCGGCGACCTCGGTTGGCGCTTCGGCGCCTTTCTTTCGCTCTACGCGCTGATGCAGTTCCTCTGCGCGCCCGTGCTCGGCGCGCTCAGCGACCGCTTCGGCCGCCGGCCGGTGCTGCTCGTCTCGGTGGCGGGCGCGGCCATCGACGCGCTCTTCATGGCCTTCGCGCCCTCGCTGTGGATGCTGTTCGTGGGCCGCGCCGTCGCGGGCATGACCGGCGCGAGCATGGCGGTGGCCTCGGCCGCCATTGCCGACCTCACGCCCGAGCACCAGCGCGCGCGCTGGTTCGGCCGCATGGGCGCGTGCTTCGGGCTGGGCTTCATCGCCGGGCCGGCGATCGGCGGCGTGCTCGGCGACCACGGCGTGCGGCTGCCCTTCGTCGCGGCCGCGGTGCTCAACGGCCTGACCTTCCTGGCGGGCCTGCTGCTGCTGCGCGAGTCGCGCCCGCCGGCGCTCGTGGCGCAGCCCTTCGACCGCGGCGTGCTGCATCCGCTCGCGCCGCTGCGCTGGGCCGCGGGCTTTCCGGCGCTGCTGCCGATGCTCGGCGTGTTCGGGGTGCTGGTGCTGGTGGGCGAGGTCGCCGGCACGACATGGGTCATCTACGGCGAGGACAAGTTCGCCTGGAACGGCACCATGGTCGGCCTCTCGCTCGCGTGCTTCGGGCTGTTCCATGCGCTGATGCAGGCCTTCGTGGCCGGTCCGGTGGCCGAGCGCTGGGGCGAGCGCGCGACCATCGCCATCGGCACCGCCGCCGACTTCACGGCCTACGCGCTGATCGCCTTCGCCACGCGCGGCTGGATGGCGCTCGCGCTGCTGCCGGTGCTGTGCCTGGGAGGTGTCGCCGCGCCGGCGCTGCGCTCCTCGCTGTCGTCGCGCGTGGGCGAGGACCACCAGGGGCGGCTGCAGGGCGTGCTCGCGAGCATCACCAGCCTGGCCGCGGTGCTCGGGCCGCTGCTGATCAGCCCGCTGTACTTCGCGTACCGCGCCACCTTCCCGGGCATCGTGTGGCTCGCGGGCGCGGCGGTGTACGTGCTGTGCCTGCCGGTGCTGCTGGCGAAGATCGCGCCGCGCGGACCTTGAAGCCCGTGAAGCCCGTGAAGCGCGCGAAGCGCGTGAAGGCCGTACGGCCCGTGACGCCCTGAACCGCGGCGCACGAAGCGTTACAGCCGGGCTCCACCTTCGGCATACGCAGTTCGTGGAATTTCCTTCGCCGCCCGCAAGCGGAAAGATGCGCAGGCCGCACAGCTTGCGACACGTCGTCGCCCGAAGGAGCCCTTCCCATGCTGACCGATCTCCAACTTGCGCAGATCATGCGCAACGCCTCGCAGCGCCGCCGCGCGCTGTTCCTGCAGCCGCTCAACGACGCCATGAGCGCGCACGGCATCGACACGCCGTTGCGCATGGCGGCCTTTCTCGCGCAACTGGCGCACGAGTCGGGCGAGCTGCAGTTCATGGAGGAGATCTGGGGGCCGACCGCCGCGCAGAAACGCTACGAGCCGCCCAGCGACCTCGCGCGCAGGCTGGGCAACACGCAGCCCGGCGACGGCCGGCGCTTCAAGGGGCGCGGGCCGATCCAGATCACCGGGCGCGCCAACTACAAGACCTTCGGCGACCTGATGGGGCTGGACCTGGTGGGCAACCCCGACCAGGCCGCGACGCCCGAGGTCGCCTTCTCCGTCGCGGGGCTGTTCTGGGAGCGCAAGGGCCTCAACGCGCTGGCCGACGCGGGCAACTTCACGGAGGTGACGCAGCGCATCAACGGCGGGCAGAACGGCGCGGCCGACCGCGAGCGCTTCTATGCGGTGGCCAGGCAGGTGCTGGGCGCGAGCGCGCCGGTGCAGGCTTCGGCACGCGCGGGTACAGGTGCCGGTGCAGGTGCCGGCGCAGGTTCCGGCAGGAGCGCCAAGGCCCGCGCCGGCACGGCAGCGGCCGACGCGCTCGAACGCGGCCCCGAGCTGATCGCCCTCGACACGGCGGCGCAGGCCGCGAAAGAACCGGTGGCGGCCAAGCCGTCCACGGGCCGCGCGAAGAAGCGCCCGGCTTCGGCGCAAGCCGGCGCCGCCGCGGATGCGGGCACGCCCGAACGCGTGCTCGACGCCCGCCCCGACACGCTCGACTTCCGCGACCTCATGTACACGCCCACGCTCATCGAGGTGCCCACGCACGTGCCGCTGGGCGACTACATCGACTACGGCGTGCCCATCCTCGACCAGGGCAGCGAAGGCGCGTGCACCGGCTTCGGGCTGGCCACGGTGGCCAACTACCTGCTGCTGCGCCGCCGCGTGATACCCGACAACGTGCCGGTGAGCCCGCGCATGTTCTACGAACTGGCGCGCCGCTACGACGAGTGGCCGGGCGAGAACTACAGCGGCTCCAGCGCGCGCGGTGCGATGAAGGGCTGGCACAAGCACGGCGTGTGCTCCGAGACGCTGTTCCCCTACAAGCCCGCGAAGAAGAGCGACCCGCAGGGCCTGACCGACGCACGCACCTCCGACGCGCTGCGCCGGCCGCTGGGCGCCTACTTCCGCGTGAACCACAAGGACATCGTGGCCATGCACTCCGCGCTGGCGGAGGTCGGCATCCTGTACGTCACCTGCACCGTGCACGCGGGCTGGAACGCCGTCGGCGCCGACGGCGTCATCACGCAGTCGCCCACCATCACCGGCGGCCATGCCTTCGCCATCGTGGCCTTCGACGACCAGGGCTTCTGGCTGCAGAATTCGTGGGGCGCGGGCTGGGGCCGGCAGGGCTTCGCGCGCATCAGCTACGACGACTGGCTCGAGAACGGCAGCGACACCTGGGTGGCGCGGCTCGGCGCGCCGGTCACGCTGCGCCGGCTCGAGTCGATCGCGGCGGTGCATGCCGCGGCGGCCGCGCAGTCGAACGCCTACTCGTTCGCCGACCTGCGCCCGCACATCGTGAGCGTGGGCAACAACGGCATGCTCAAGGCGGGCGGCGACTACGGCTGCACCGAGGCCGAGCTCGCGCGCATCTTCGAGGACGACATTCCGCGCGTGACCCAGGGCTGGGACAAGCCGCGCATCCTGCTGTATGCGCACGGCGGGCTGGTGAGCGAGCAGGCCGCCACGCAGCGCCTGGCCGAGTACCGCCCGCCGCTGCTGGGCGGCAACGTGTACCCGCTGGCCTTCATCTGGCGCACCGACTACTGGACCACCGTCACCAACATCCTCAAGGACACGGTGAGCCGCCGGCGGCCCGAAGGCGCGCTCGACGCCACCAAGGACTTCATGCTCGACCGGCTGGACGACGCGCTGGAGCCGCTGGCGCGCGTGCTCACGGGCAAGTCGGCGTGGGACGAGATGAAGCAGAACGCACTGGCCACTGGTGGCCCCGGCGGGGCGGCGGTGCTGGTGGCCGACCACCTGAAGGCGCTCGCGCAGAAGCTGCCGGGCCTGGAGATCCACATGGTGGGCCACAGCGCGGGCTCGATCCTGCTCGCGCCGGTGGTCAAGCTGCTCAACGACCGCGGCCTGAAGGTGCAGACCTGCACGCTGTGGGCACCGGCCTGCACGGTGGAACTGTTCCGTTCGGCCTACCTGCCGGCGATGCAGAAGGGCACGCTCGGCAAGATGGCCGTGTTCGCGCTCAGCGACAAGACCGAGCGCGACGACAACTGCGGAAAGATCTACAACAAGTCGCTGCTGTACCTGGTGTCGGCGGCCTTCGAGAAGGAGGCGCGCATTCCGCTGTTCCGCGAGGGCGAGCCCATCCTGGGCATGGAACGCTGGATCGACGCGGACCTGCGCCAGACCTTCCAGAAGCTCGGCGCCGAGCTGGTGCTCGCGCCGAACAACCAGCCGGACGATTCGCAGAGCGCCTCGGGCGCCATGCACCACGGCGACTTCGACGACGACGAGAAGACCGTGATGTCGACCTTCCGCCGCATCGTCGCGGGCGCCAAGGCGCCGAGCCAGGCGTCTGCAAAGGCCCGCGCCATGGCCATGCCGCCGCCCGCGGCCACCGAGCGCGAGGGCGCGACGCCGATGTTCAGGCGCTCCGAGTCGTCGTTGCGCGACCAGCGCACGATCATCGACCTGAAGACGTCGCGCTAGCTGGCGCCCGCAGCGCTCACCGTCACGCCCTCGGGCGCTCGGGCGCTCGGGCGCGCGGGTTCAGCGCTCGATCGTCTTGTTCCAGCGCGCGTTCCACGCGGGCCGGTTCGCGTTGATGCTTTCCCAGTCGATGGTCACGGCCGTCTTCATCCACTTGTTGATGTCGGCCACCTGCGCGGCGCCTTCACCCTCGGCCGGGGTCTTGGGGTTGGTCGGGATCTGCGCGCCGTACTGCAGCACGTTGGCCTGCGCCACCGGGCTCAGCAGGAACTCGGCGAGCTTCTGCGACAGCTCGGGCTCGCTGTTGTTGGCAATCACGCACTGGCCCACCATGAGCACGACCGCGCCTTCCTTGGGGGGCGCGTACTCCACCGGAATGCCCTTGGTCTTGAGCGCCGCCACGGCCGTGGGCGTGAGCGGGAAGATGGCGGCCTCGCCGGTCTGCACCATCTCCGACAGCTTGGCCGAGCTCGGGATGTACTCCAGCACGTTCGGCCCCACCGTGGTGGGCCAGGCCTTGAAGCCGGGTTCCACGTTCTTGTCGTTGCCGCCCTGGATGCGGTTGAACATCAGGAAGCCGTGCAGGCCGAAGGACGAGGACGACATCGACTGGAACACCACCTTGCCCTTGTACTTGGGGTCGGCCAGGTCCATCCACGAGGTGGGCGGCGCCCAGCCCTTTTCCTTGAACATCTTGGCGTTGTAGGCCAGGCCCGTCATGCCCAGGCTCACGCCGCTGGCCATGTCGTCCTTGAAGCGCGCGGCCGGGTAGATCTCGCTGAGCGACTGGCTGGGCTTCTGCTTCTGGCACAGGCCCATGCCGATGGCGCGCACCATGATGCCGTCGTCCAGGAACATCACGTGCATCTGCGGCTTGTCCTTGTTGGCCTGCGCCTTGGCCAGGATGTCGGAGGAGGTGCCCGGCACCACCACCACCTTGGCGCCGTAGGCCTTCTCGAAGGCCGGGAACACGTACTGCGTGTACGCCTTCTCCATGGTGCCGCCGTTCATGCCGATGTAGAGCGTCCTGGTCTGGGCGCTGGCGACGCCGGTGGCTGCGAGCAGCGCGGCGAGGAGGAGGAGGGACGTTGGGGACTTGGCGGTGCGGGACATGGTGATGCTCTCCAATCAAGTTCAGGTGGGGGATGCGGTGGGAACGGCGGAAACCGTGGCGGACAGGGAAACGGGCGGCGTGTCGAAGCGCTCGATGGCGAAGGCGTCGATGGGGGTCTCGGTATGCCCGTCGCGCGCGAGGTCGGCCAGCACCTCGCCGGCGGCCGGGCCGATCTGGAAGCCCGCGCCCGAGAAGCCGAAGCCGTGGAACAGGCCGGGCGTGGTGCGGCTGGGCCCGAGCACCGGCTGGCGGTCGGGCAGGTAGCCCTCGGTGCCGCCCCAGGTGCGGATGATGTGCGCATGGCGCAGCGCGGGCAGCAGTTCCACGGCCTGCTGCGCGAGCAGCGCAATGCCCTCGCGCTCGGCGCGCGCGCGGTCGGGGCCGAGCGTGAGGCCGTTGCCCCCGCCGATCACCAGGTTGCCGCGTTCGACCTGGCGGCAGTAGATGCCGCCGCCCTCCACGCCCAGGCTCCAGTCCATGAAGTGCGCCACCGGTTCGGTCACGGCCATCAGCGGGCTGCGCCAGGTCAGCGGCGGTGTCTCGCCGAACTGGGCGGCAATGGCGCCGGCCCATGCGCCAGCGCAGTTGAGCAGCACGGGGGCCTGCACTTCGAGCGTGCCTTGCGCATGCGCGGCGCGCACCATGAACAGTTCGCCGTCGTGCGCCACCTCTTCGACCTTGTGGCGCTCCAGCACCTGCGCGCCCGCGCGCTGCGCGGCGAGCGCGAAGGCCGGCGACACCAGCCGCGGGTTGGCCTGCCCGTCCTCGAGGCACAGCGAGCCGCCCACCGCGCGCGTGCCGAGCCAGGGGCACTGCGTGCGCAGGCGCGCGGCGGAGATGAGTTCGAGGCCCAGGTCGAAGTCGCTGCTGAGCGCCCGGTAGCGCTCCAGCGAGGCCATGTCGGCTTCGCTGCGCGCGATCTTGAAATGGCCCGAGCGGATGTACTCGCCGTCGGTGCCCAGCAGCGCGGGCAGCTGGGCCCAGATGCGGTGCGCGCGCTGCGCGAGCGGCAGCTGGCTCACCGGGCGGCCCTGGCGGCGCACGCCGCCGAAGTTCACGCCGCTGGAGCGCGAGCCGCACAGGTCGCGCTCCAGCAGCACCACGGCGGCCCCCATGCGGCGCAGCGCGAGCGCGGCCGAGGCGCCGACGATGCCGCCGCCGACGATGACGACGTCCGTTCGCAGTTTCTGGATCGTGCTCATGCGGGTGCTCCCTGTCTTTCTCCCTCCCCTTCCGGGGGAGGGTTGGGGCGGGGGCAAGACCAGGACCGAAGAACGGTGAACGGGCGGGTGCTCATGTGCCGCTCCCTTCGGCCGGCACGAGCCGGATCGGAATCGGCTTGATCGGCGCCTGCCCGCGCAGCCGGCCGACCTGCTGCAGCGGCTGCTGCGTGGCATGCGCGAGGATCTCGGCCGCGGCCACGCCGCACATGCGGCCCTGGCAGCGGCCCATGCCCACGCGCGACAGCGCCTTGAGCCGGTTCATCTCGTTCGCGCCGTTCACGGCCACGGTCTGGCGCAAGGTGCCCGCGGTCACGTTCTCGCAGCGGCAGACCACGAGGTCGTCGGGCGCGTGCGCGGCCCAGTCCTGCGGCACCGGGAAGGCGCGCTCCAGGCCACGGCGAAAGCCCGTGAGCCTGTCGAGCCGGCGTTCGAGTTGCGCCGCGCGCGCGGTGTCGATCGCGACGCCGTTGTCCGCGAGCAGCGCCAGTGCCGCGCGCTCGCCGGCCCATTCGGCCGCGTCCGCGCCCATGATGCCGGCGCCATCGCCCGCGAGGTACACGCCCGGCACGCTCGCGCGGCCCGCCGCGTCGCGCACCGGCAGGTGCGCGCGGTGCATGGGCGCGTAGTCGAAGCGGCAGCCGAGCAGGTCGGCCAGTTGCGTCTCGGAGCGCAGCGCGTAGCCGAAGCCGATGGCGTCGCAGGCCAGCGTGCGTTCGGCGTTGCCGTCCTGCCAGGCCACCCCGGTCACGCGGCTCTGCGCGTCGTCGCCGAGCACGCGCAACGGCCGCACGCCGCTGTGCAGCGCCACGCCGTGCGCGCGCAGCCAGCCGACGTAGTACACGCCCTTGGCGAACACCGCGGGTTGCGTGAGCATCGCGGGCGTGGCGGCGATCTGGTCCGCAAGGCGCGCGGTGTCGAGCACCGCGGCCACGTCCACGCCGGTCTTCGCATACTGGTAGGCCACCAGGTACAGCAGCGGCCCGGTGCCCATGAACACCACGCGCCGCCCGATGGCGCAGCCCTGGAACTTGAGCGCCACCTGCGCGCCGCCCAGCGTGTAGACGCCGGGCAGCGTCCAGCCCGGCACCGGCAGCACGCGGTCGGTGGCGCCGGTGGCCACGACCAGGTGGCTGTAGGGCACCTGGCGGGTGGCTTGCGTGGGGCCGTGCATCACGTCGAGCTGGCCGTCCTGCGCGTTCCACACGAGGCTGTCGGGGTGGTGTTCGATGCGCCCGCGCAGGCCGTCGAAGGCCGCGTGCAGCGCATCGGCGCGCTTCGACTCGAAGCCGTAGAGCGTCTTCGCGGTGCGCTGCGCCAGGCCCGCGGGCGGGCGGCGGTAGATCTGGCCGCCGGCGCGCGGCGCCTCGTCGATCACCACGGGCCGCAGGCCGTGCGCCACCAGCGTCTGCGCGGCGCGCACGCCGGCCGGGCCGGCGCCCACGATCACGGGACGGAGTTCGCTTGCAGCGGTCATGCGCCGTTCTTTCCGGTGACCAGCGCCATGCCGGGCGCGATGAAGGTCGAGCAGGCGCGCAGCCGTTCGCCTTCGGCGGTGGCGATCCAGCAGTCCTGGCAGGCGCCCATCATGCAGAAGCCCGCGCGCGGCAGGCCGCTGAATTCGTTGCGCCGCAGCTGGCCGCATTGGGTGAGCACGGCGGTCAGCACGGTGTCGCCGGCCAGGGCGCTGGCCGGTGCGCCGTCGAGCGTGAAGGGCACGGCGTCGCGCCCGGTGGTCTCGGCCACGCGGTGCAGCAAGGCAGGGGAGGTCTTCGTCATCTATCTGCGCCCCACCAGCACGCGGTCCAGGCCGTACACGCGGTCGAGCACGATCATTGCCGCGGCCGTCACCGCCACCATCAGCGCCGACACGGCCGCCATCAGCGGATCGATCGACTCGGTTGCGTACATGTACATGCGCACCGGCAGCGTCACCGTGCTGGGCGAAGTCACGAAGATCGACATCGTCACTTCGTCGAAGCTGTTGATGAACGACAGCAGCCAGCCGCCCGTGACGCCCGGCAGGATCATCGGCAGCGTGATGCGGCGGAACACCGTGGCCTGGCTCGCGCCCAAGGAGAGTGCGGCCTGCTCGGCGCTGCGGTCGAAGCCCACCAGCGCCGCCACCACCAGCCGCAGCGTGTACGGCGTGACGATGAGCGCGTGCGCCATCACCAGCCAGGCGAAGCTGCCCGTGCCGCCGACCAGCGCGAACAGCCGCAGCAGCGCCACGCCCAGCACCAGGTGCGGCACGATCAGCGGCGACAGGAACAGTCCGTTGAGAAAGTCGCGCCCCGGGAACTCGTAGCGCGTGATCGCCATGCCGGCCGGCACCGCCAGCAGCGTGGCGATGGTGGCCGAGCTCAGCGCGAGCCACAGGCTGTTCCAGAACGACTGCATGAAGTCGGGGTGCGCGAACACCGCCTTGAACCAGCGCAGCGAGAAGTGGGTGGTCGGAATGGTCAGCGTGTTCTCGGGCGTGAACGCCACGATGCACACCACCACCAGCGGTGCCAGCATGAAGACGATGACGAGCGCGTTGAACGCGAGCGCGATGGGGCCGTTCTTGTTCATCGCTTCAGCCCAGCGCTTTCTTGTAGCGGCCTTCTACGAGGCGGTTGTAGCTCAGCATCACGACCAGGTTGGCCACCAGCAACACCAGCGCCACCGCGGCGCCCAGCGGCCAGTTGAGTTCGCTCAAATATTCGTCGTAGACGATGGTCGCGACCATCTTGAGCCGGCGCCCGCCCAGCAGGCCCGGAATCGCGAACGAACTCGCGGCCAGGCCGAACACGATCAGGCTGCCCGAGAGAATGCCCGGCATCACCTGCGGCAGCACGATGCGCCGCAGCGTGGTGAAGGGCGTGGCGTTGAGCGACAGGGCCGCGTTCTCCACGCCGGGGTCGAGCTTCTGCAGCGAGGTCCACACCGGAATCACCATGAAGGGCAGCATCACGTGCACCAGCGCAATGACCACCGCCGCGTTGGTGTAGAGGATCTTCACCGGGCCGATGCCCACCAGCTGCAGCAGGCCGTTCACCGCGCCCTCGGGCCCGAGCAGCATGCTCCAGCCGAAGGCCCGCACCACCACCGACACCAGCAGCGGCGCCAGCACCACCAGCAGCAGCACCGAGCGCCACGGGTTGCGCATGCGGCTGAGCACATAGGCCTCGGGCGCGCCGACCAGCACGCAGATCAGCGTGACCAGGCCCGAGACCCAGAAGGTGCGCCAGAAGATGCCCAGGTAGTACGAGTCGGAGAACACCAGCGCGTAGTGCTCGAGCGTGAACTCGCCGGCCTTCGGGCCCGTGGCCGGGTCGTACACGTTGAACGACAGCACCGCGGTGAGCAGCAGCGGCACCACCAGCAGCGCGGTGAACAGCAGCAGCGCGGGGCCGGAGAGCCACCACGGGGTGGCCTTGTTCTGCAAGGTGCTCATGCGGCAACCGCCTTGGCCGCGCCGGCGTCCGCCGGCAGCAGCCGCATGCAGTGCGCGGGCCAGTCGATGCCGGTGCGCGCGCCTTCTTCCAGCGCGTCGCGCCCGTCGTTGGGGCTGAGCACCGTGAGGTCGCCCACGGGCGTGGCCACGCGGTAGAGCCACTGGCTGCCGAGGAAGAAGCGCTCCTGCACCTCGCCGTCGAGCCGGCCGCGGCCCGGCGCCACCAGCTGCAGCTTTTCGGGCCGCACGCTCAGCAGCGCCGCGGCGTCGACGCTGAAGCCGGTGTCGTCCACGTCGAGCGACAGCGCGCCCACTTCCACGCAGGTGCGCGTGGCGCCGCTGCCGGACACGCGGCAGTCCAGCAGGTTGGCCTTGCCCACGAAGGTGGAGATGAAGCGCGTGCTCGGGTGTTCGTACACGCGCTGCGGATGGTCGATCTGCGTGGCGCAGCCGCCTTCCATCACCACCACGCGGTCGCTGATGGACATGGCCTCGCTCTGGTCGTGCGTGACCATCACCGTGGTGGTGCCCACCTTGCGCTGGATCTGGCGCAGCTCGAACTGCATCTCTTCGCGCAGCTTGGCGTCCAGGTTGGACAGCGGCTCGTCCAGCAGCAGCACCGGCGGCTCGATCACCAGCGCGCGGGCCAGCGCCACGCGCTGCCGCTGGCCGCCCGAGAGCTCGCGCGGGTAGCGCGCGGCGTGCGCCTCCAGGTGCACCAGCGCCAGCGCCTGCTTCACGCGTTCGGTGCGCTCGGCCTTGGGCATCTTGCGCATCTCCAGGCCGAAGCTCACGTTGTCGGCCACCGTCATGTGCGGGAACAGCGCGTAGGTCTGGAACACGATGCCCAGGCCGCGCGTGTTGGCCTTGGCGTGCGTGATGTCCTTGCCCGCAAGTTCGATGCGCCCGCTGCTCACGGCCTCGAAGCCCGCAATCATCTGCAGCGTGGTGGTCTTGCCGCAGCCCGACGGGCCGAGCAGCGAGACGAACTCGCCTTTTTCCACCGTGAGGTTCATGGCCGAGACCGCGCGGGTGGTGCCGTAGAACTTGGTCACGTCGGTGAGCCGGAGGAATGACATGGAACGGTGCCTTTCTGCGGGGGCGAAAAGAGGGCTGGAGGCACCACGGTTCATCTTGGTGCGGGCCATGGACGGCTGGCTGCTTTCGATTCACTCTATTGCAACGATTGCGCCAGATCGCCTCGGGTATTCCATTAATCAGAATCTTTCTTCAATTTATTCCGTTCAATGGAATATGATGACCTGAAACAATGGATCTGATTCTGCAGGAGCAAGGTATGGAAAGCACTTTGGCGAACACCCCGGCGAGCACCCCGGCCACGGCGGCGTCCAGCGGCGGCGTGCCGCGCGTGTTTTCGGTGATCCGCGCGCTCGGCGCGGTGCAGGCCGAGGGCGGCCGCGTGACCCAGATCGCGCGGTCGGTGGGCCTCACCCAGGCCACCACGCACCGTTTGCTGCAGTCGCTCATGGCCGAGGGCATGGTCGAGCAGGACGAGCGCAGCAAGCTCTACCGCCTGAGCATCGACTTCTTCGCGCTCGCGGCCAGCGCGGGCAACCCCGGCGACCTGCGCTCCATCTGCCGCCCGGTGCTGCTGCGGCTGTGCGCGAGCCTGGGCGACAGCATCTTCCTATTGGCGCGCAGCGGCTTCGACGCCATCTGCCTGGACCGCAGCGAGGGGCCGTTTCCGATCCGCTCGTTCACCGGCGACATCGGCGGGCGCATTGCGCTGGGCGTGGGGCAGGGCGCGCTGGCCATCCTGGCGTTCCTGCCCGAGGCCGAGCGCGAGGAAGTGATCCGCTTCAACCTGTCGCGGGTGCGCGAGTACGGCGTGTACGACGAGGTCTACCTGCGCACCGAGATCGAGCGCGTGCGCCAGAACGGCTATGCGGGGCGCAACACCGGCCTGCTCGAAGGCATGGCCGGCGTGGCCGTGCCGATCCTCGACCGCGAAGGGCGCGCCGTGGCGGCGCTGAGCGTGGGCACCATCGCCGACCGGCTCAACGCCGACCGCATGCCGACGGTGGTCGACCTGCTCAAGCGCGAGGCGGCGGCCATCGGGCCGAGGATCAACCCGTTCGATGCGACGCTGCGGCGGCCCGCGCAGAGCCTCGCGGGCTCGCCGGCGGCGCAGCGGATCAGCCTGCCGGACGCGCCGGCCTGAATTTCGACCGAAAGGCCGGCTACGCGTCGAAGAAGGCCAGCTTGCGTGCGCGCGGCAGCGCCTTGAGCCTGATCTCCGCCCGCAGCGCGGCGCCCTTGTCGGGGTACTCGCGGGCCGCCAGCACGCGCAGCGGTGGCCGCGCGCGCGTGAACTTGGCGCCGAGTCCGAAGACATGCTGGAAGAAGCGCTGCTCCACGTCGAGCGCGATGCCCGCGTAGTACACGCCGCCTTCGCATTCCAGCAGGTAGAGCCAGTAGGGCTTGGGCGATAGGTCGGGCGGGGTTCGGGGCACGTGCCGATTGTGCAGGGGGCCTGTGGGTGGCCTGTGGGCCGCCATGCATCGTGCGTTGAACGAAGATGTGACCCCGTAGTTCATTCGCCAAACGCATCAAGTCCTTCCATATTTTCACTAGGCAAGCGCGCGGGATTCGCTGATATTGGCCGGGTCCCGCACCCCCTTTGCCTTCTTGTTCCACCTCCTTCCCGGAGCGCGTCCATGTCCGAAGCCCACACCTCCCTTCCCGTAGCCACCGAAGTCGCACAGCTGCTCGAGCGCCTCGGCGTGCCCCGTGCCGCCCATACCGGCGGCGAGCTGACGGTGCGCTCGCCGGTCACCGGCGAGGTGGTCGCGCAGGTGCCGCAAACCTCGCCGGCGGACGCCACCGCCGCCATCGGCCGCGCGCACGACGCGTACAAGGCCTGGCGCAACGTGCCGGCCCCGCGCCGCGGCGAGCTGGTGCGCCTGCTGGGCGAAGAGCTGCGCGCCGCCAAGGCCGACCTGGGCCGCCTGGTCACGCTGGAGGCCGGCAAGATCCCGTCCGAAGGCGCGGGCGAGGTGCAGGAAATGATCGACATCTGCGACTTCGCGGTCGGCCTGTCGCGCCAGCTCTACGGCCTCACGCTGGCCACCGAGCGCGCCGAGCACCGCATGATGGAAACCTGGCATCCGCTGGGCGTGTGCGGCGTGATCTCGGCCTTCAACTTCCCCGTGGCTGTGTGGTCGTGGAACGCCGCGCTGGCACTGGTGTGCGGTGACTCGGTGGTGTGGAAGCCTTCCGAGAAGACCCCGCTCACGGCGCTGGCCGTGCATGCCATCGCGCAGCGCGCCATCGCGCGTTTCGGCGACGCGCCCGAGGGCTTGCTGGGCCTGCTGCTGGGCCAGCGCGACATCGGCGAGGTGCTGGTGGACGACCACCGCGTGCCGATTCTCTCGGCCACCGGCTCGACCGCCATGGGCCGCCAGGTGGGGCCGAAGCTGGCCGCGCGCTTCGCTCGCGCCATTCTCGAGCTGGGCGGCAACAACGCCGCCATCGTCACGCCCTCGGCTGACCTCGACCTCACGCTGCGCGGCATCGCCTTCGCGGCCATGGGCACGGCCGGCCAGCGCTGCACCACGCTGCGCCGCCTGTTTGTGCACGACAGCGTGTACGACGCGCTGGTGCCCAAGCTGGCCAAGGTCTACGGCAACGTGCAGGTCGGCGACCCGCGCGCGGCCGGCACGCTGGTCGGCCCGCTGATCGACCGCGCGGCCTTCGACGGCATGCAGAAGGCGCTGGGCGAAAGCCGCGAGATCGGCGCCACGGTGCATGGCGGCCAGCGCGTGGAGGGCATCGGCACGAACGACGCCTTCTACGTGCGCCCCGCGCTGGTGGAACTGAAGTCGCACGACGGCCCGGTGCTGCGCGAAACCTTCGCGCCCATCCTGTACGTGGTGCGCTACGGCACGCTGGACGAAGCCATCGAGTGGCACAACGCGGTGGGCGCGGGCCTGTCGTCGTCGATCTTCACGCTGAACGTGCGCGAGGCCGAGCGCTTCATGTCGAGCG
The DNA here is from genome assembly GCF_900112425.1 of Variovorax sp. OK212. Lineage (GTDB taxonomy): Bacteria > Pseudomonadota > Gammaproteobacteria > Burkholderiales > Burkholderiaceae_C > Variovorax. The sequence goes on from NZ_FOLP01000004.1 coordinate 230,963, forward strand.
CGGGCTCCGACTGCGGCATTGCCAACGTCAACATCGGCCCGAGCGGCGCTGAAATCGGCGGTGCCTTCGGTGGCGAGAAGGAAACCGGCGGCGGCCGCGAAGCCGGCTCCGACAGCTGGAAGGCGTACATGCGCCGCGCCACCAACACCATCAACTATTCGACCGCGTTGCCCTTGGCCCAAGGCGTGACCTTCGACATCGGCGACTGATCGCCTTCCCGGTTCGCCCGAACCCGCCGCGCGGCACTGTGCCGCGGTGGCGGGCGGGCGGCCGCATGCATTCACGCAACCAGAACCATAACCAGGAGACAGAGAACATGAACATTCCCTTCAAGACCGCCGCAACGACCGGCATTGCCGCCGCGCTGCTCGCGCTCGCCTTCGGCGCCACCGCGCAGACCGCCACCGGCACGCTCGACAAGATCAAGACCAGCGGCAAGGTGGTGCTCGGCGTGCGCGAAGCCTCGCCGCCCATGGCCTACATGCTGGGCGCCGGCGAGAAGTACGTGGGCTACCACGTGGAGCTGTGCGAGCGCGTGCTGAAGGACATCGCGCCGCAGGCCAAGCTCGAGTACATGGCCGTCACGGCGCAGAACACCATTCCGCTGGTGCAGAACGGCACGCTGGACATCGGCTGCGGCCCCACCACCAACAACACCGCGCGCCAGCAGCAGGTGGCCTTTGCGCTCACCACGTACGTGAGCGAAGTGCGCATGGCCACCAAGGTCGACTCGGGCATCACCACGCTGGAGCAGCTCGCGGGCCGCAACGTGTCGGCATCGACCGGCACCACCGCCGTGCAGCTGCTGCGCAAGCGCGAGCGCGCGCAGAACGTGTCTTACAACACCATGCTGGGCAAGGACCACCTCGAGAGCTTCCTGCTGATGGAGTCGGGCCGCGCCGATGCCTTCGTGCTCGACGACAACCTGCTGGCCGGCATCATCGCCAACTCGAAGAGCCCCGCGTCGTACCGCATCGTGGGCGAGGCGCTGGGTTCCGAGCCCATCGCGCTGCTGTTCCGCAAGGACGACCCGGCCTTCAAGGCCGCGGTGGACGACTCGCTGCGCCGCATGATGAAGAACGGCGACCTGGAAAAGATCTACACCAAGTGGTTCGTGGCGGCCATTCCGCCGAAGAACACCAGCCTGAACCTGCCGATGAGCCCGGCGCTCAAGCAGCTGATGGCCGAGCCCAACGACAAGCCGCTGGAAGCCTACGCCAAGTGACCCCGGACACCGCCGACTCCATCGCCTTCCAGCCGGCGCAGCGCGTGCGCGCCATCGGCGTGTCGGAAATCCTGCGCATCACCGACCACGCCAATGCGCTCAAGCGCGCGGGCCGTCCGGTGATCGTGCTGGGCGCGGGCGAGCCCGATTTCGACACGCCGCAGAACGTGCGCGAGGCCGCGGTGCGTGCCATCGAGCGCGGCGACACGCGCTACACGGTGCTCGACGGCAGCCCGGCGATGAAGGCGGCGGTGCAGCTGAAGTTCAAGCGCGACAACGCGCTGGACTTCGCGCTCGACGAGATCAGCGTGAGCGCGGGCGCCAAGCAGGTGATCTTCAACGCGCTGATGGCCAGCCTGAACCCCGGCGACGAGGTGATCCTGCCCGCGCCGTACTGGACCTCGTACGCCGACATCGTGCAGATCTGCGGCGGCGTGCCGGTGTCCGTCGCGTGCGCCGAGGCCAACGGTTTCCGGCTCGAGGCGGCGCAGCTCGAGGCGGCCATCACGCCGCGCACGCGCTGGCTGTTCGTCAACTCGCCGTCGAACCCCAGCGGCGCCGCCTACAGCGCGGCGCAGCTGAAGCCGCTGTGCGAGGTGCTGCTGCGCCACCCGCAGGTGTGGGTGCTGGCGGACGACATCTACGAACACATCCTCTACGACGGCCTGGCGTTCGCCACGCCCGTGGCCGTGGAGCCGCGCCTGCGCGAGCGCACGCTGACCATCAACGGCGTGTCGAAGGCCTATGCCATGACGGGCTGGCGCGTGGGCTACGGCGCGGGCCCGCGCGCGCTCATCGCGGCCATGGCCGTGGTGCAGAGCCAGACCACGTCGTGCCCTTCGTCGATCAGCCAGGCCGCGGCCATCGAGGCGCTGACCGGACCGCAGGGCATCGTGGCCGAGCGCTGCGCCGACTTCCAGGTGCGGCGCGACTTCGTGGTGGCCGCGCTGAACCGCGCGCCGGGCCTGCACTGCCGCGTGCCCGAGGGCGCGTTCTATACCTTCGCGAGCTGCGCCGGCGTGCTTGGCAAGCGCACGCGCGGCGGCACGCTGCTGCAAAGCGACAGCGACTTCTGCCGCTACCTGCTGCAGGACTTCGAGGTGGCGGTGGTGCCGGGCAGCGTGTTCGGGCTGGCGCCGTATTTCCGGATTTCGTATGCGACGTCGATGTCGCAGCTGGAAGAGGCGTGCCAGCGCATCATTGCCGCGTGCGACGCCCTCGAATGACCCCGCATTTCTCCCTCCCCTTCCGGGGGAGGGCAGGGGTGGGGGCTCGCGGCATGTCAATTGCTGTCGGCGTATCGAACGCCGCTTGCCCCCATCCCAGCCTTCCCCCGGGAGGGGAAGAAGCAAGACCTCACACTTTCACGCCCTTGGAAATCTCATGACCTCACCCCGCACCGGCGGCCAGATCCTGGTCGACCAGCTCATCACCCACGGCGTCCAGCAGCTCTTCTGCGTGCCCGGCGAGAGCTTTCTCGCCGTGCTCGACGCGCTGCATGACGCATCGATCGACGTGACCGTGTGCCGCCAGGAAGGCGGCGCCACGATGATGGCCGAGGCGCAGGGCAAGCTCACCGGCAAGCCGGGCGTGTGCTTCGTCACGCGCGGCCCCGGCGCCACCAACGCGGCGGCCGGCGTGCACATTGCGCACCAGGACTCCACGCCGCTGCTGCTGTTCGTCGGCCAGGTCGCGCGCGAAGCGCTGGGCCGCGAGGCCTTCCAGGAACTGGACTACGGCGCGGTGTTCGGCACCATGGCCAAGTGGGTCGTGCAGATCGACGACCCCGCGCGCGTGCCCGAACTGGTGTCGCGCGCCTTCCACGTCGCCACCTCGGGCCGGCCCGGCCCGGTGGTGATCGCGCTGCCCGAAGACATGCTGACCGAGGCCGCCACCGTGGCCGACGCGCTGCCCTACGCCGTCACCGAAACCCATCCCGGCGCGGCGCAGCTTGCGGAGCTGCAGCAGCGTTTGTCGCAGGCGCAGCGCCCGGTCGTCATCCTCGGCGGCAGCCGCTGGTCGGAGAAGGCCACGCAGCAGTTCGCGGATTTCGCGGCCGCGTACTCGCTGCCCGTGTACTGCTCGTTCCGCCGCCAGATGCTGATGTCGGCCGAGCACCCCAGCTATGCCGGCGACCTGGGCCTGGGCGGCAACCCGCGCATGCTCGAGCGCATCCGCCATGCCGACCTGGTGCTGCTGGTCGGCGGTCGGCTGTCGGAGGTGCCGTCGCAGGGCTACGAGCTGCTGGCCATTCCGCAACCGAAGCAAGCACTGGTGCACGTGCATGCCGACGCCGACGAGCTCGGCAAGCTCTACCGCCCGGCGCAGGGCATCCATGCCACGCCGCAAGCTTTTGCCGAAGCCGTGGCCACGCTGCGCCCTGCGCAAACGCCGGTCTGGCAGCCGGAAACGATCGTCGCGCGCGAAGACTTTCTGCGCTGGAGCGACCCGGCGCCCATCCGCATTCCAGGCCCCCTGCAGATGGGCGAGGTCATGCAGCACTTGCGCGAGGTGCTGCCGGCCGACACCATCTTCTGCAACGGCGCGGGCAACTTCGCGACCTGGGTGCACCGCTTCTGGCCGTTCCGCGCGTTCGCCAGCCAGCTCGCGCCCACCAGCGGCTCGATGGGCTACGGCCTGCCGGCCGGCGTGGGGGCCAAGCGGCTGTGGCCGCAGCGCGAGGTGGTGGTGTTCGCGGGCGACGGCGACTTCATGATGCACGGCCAGGAGTTCGCCACCGCGGTGCAGTACGGCCTGCCGATCATCGTGGTGCTGCTGGACAACGCCATGTACGGCACGATCCGCATGCACCAGGAGAAGCATTACCCCGGCCGCATCAGCGCCACGCAGCTGAAGAACCCCGACTTCCGCGGCTACGCCGAGGTGTTCGGCGGCCACGGCGAGCGCGTGACCAGCACCGACGAATTCGGCCCGGCGCTGGCCCGCGCGCGCGCCAGCTGCAAGCCGGCCATCCTGCATTGCCTGCTGGACCCGGAGGCGATCACGCCGGGCAGCACGCTGCAGTCGATCCGCAAGGCGGCGCTGGCGGCGAATTAGCTCGGGCGAGGCGGGCCGCAATCACGCCGACGGGGCGCCCGGTCTTCGCGCGGCGTTTCGTTCATCGTGAATTTGTCGCGTTCCTTCGGGTTGCATTCGGCGTTGAAGGCCGATTGACTATTGTTCGCAAAGCTGCGGCGAGGGGGCGCTCCAAACTTCCTGGATCACCAACCAGTCAGTGGTCCATGTTGCGAACTCTCACTGTTCAATCGCCCGCGATTCCCCTTGTGCTGGGCCAGCCTGCGCTGGCGCCTGTTCGCTTGTCGGGCCGAGAGGGCATCAACAGCCTCTTCGAATACGAACTGCTGCTGAAGACCCCCGACGCGTTGAACGTTGCCGCGAGCGGCGCGGCCGATTTCGATCTCGATGCGTTCGTCGGCCGCGAGATCAGTTGCCGGATCGAGCTCGACGGCTCGGGCGCACTGCTTCCCGGAATCGCCGGTCGAAGCTCTGGCCAGATCGGTGCCGGCGTGCGCCAGATCAACGCCCTGATCACCGATGCCGCCATGTGGGGCGAAGAAGGCCGGCACATCCAATACAAGCTCACGCTGCGTCCCTGGCTGCATCGGGCCACCCTCACGGCCAACTGCAAGATCTTCCAGAACAAGAGCGTCATCCAGATCCTCGATGAGCTGCTGGCCGACTATGCCTTCCCCGTCGAAAAGCGCCTGTTCGAGACATACCCCCAGCGCGAATTCCAGACGCAATACAACGAGTCCGATTTCGACTTCTTCAGCCGCTTGTGCGAAGAATGGGGAATCAGCTACCACTTCGAGTCTGCCGAGGACAAACACCGGCTGGTCCTCTCGGATGCCATGGGCGCCTACAAACAGGCCGACAGTGCCGCATACCGCGAGGTCGAGTACCACGTGCCCGGCTGGAAAACCGATGCCGAATACATCAGCAGCTTCGTTCCGCGCAGCCATCTCACGAGCGGCCAGTACAGCACCCGGGACTACGACTACACGAGACCGCGGGCCGACCTGAGCGTGGACCGCAAGGCCCCGAGGCCCACAGGGCTGGCCGACGGCGAGGTCTACCAATGGCACTCCGCCCATGCAGGCAGCCACTACGCCCAGCCGCTCGCCGGCATCGCCGAGGCCAACGACCCCCACGACGAAGGGCGACAACTGGCCTTGCTGCGCATGCAGGCCCTGCGCACACATGGCGAGCGTGCCGAGGGCCGCGGCAATCTGCGCGGCATGGTGCCGGGCTGTACCTTCAGGCTGGCGAAGCATCCCCGCGAGAGAGCCAATGCCGAGTACCTGATCCTGGACACCCACTTCGTCGTCGAGGACGTCGCGCAAGACAGCCAGAACAAGGACGCGGTTCAAGACCGGCAGCAACAATGGCGCGTTCATGTGGCCTTCACGGCTCATCCGGTCAACGAGCCCTTGCGCCCTGTACCGACGCGCAGCAAACCGCAGACCGGTGGTCCGCAGTCCGCGCTGGTCGTCGGCCCCGAAGGGCAGAACCTGTGGACTGACGCGCTGGGCCGCATCAAGGTTCAGTTCCCCTGGGATCGCATCGGCCAGAAGAACCAGCACAGCACCTGCTGGCTGCGCGTCAGCTCGCCGTGGGCGGGCAACCAGTTGGGCGGCATTCATATCCCCCGCATCGGGCAGGAAGTGGTCGTCGACTTCTTCGGCGGCGACCCTGATCTGCCCATCTGCACGGGCCGTGTGCACAACCAGGCGAACCTGCCGCCTTGGGCATTGCCCGATCAGTCGGCTCTCAGCGGCTTTCGCAGCCGGGAACTCGGCAAGGAAGGCGGCAACAGTGCAGCGGGTCGCAGCAACCACCTGCTGATGGATGACACGGCTTCGAGGATTCAGGTTCAGCTCAAGAGCGATCACCAGCACAGCCAGCTCTCGCTCGGGCATATCACACGCATCGAAGACAACGCCGGGCGCAAAGATGCCAGAGGCGAAGGGTTCGAGTTGCGCACCGACGGGCATGGAGCGATTCGAGCCAAGGACGGTCTGCTCATCACCACCGAAGCGCGAACCAACGCAGTCAAGCACGCCAAGGATCTGGGCGAGACGGCGACGCTGCTGACGCAGGCGCGCGAACAACACGAGAGCCTCGCCGACGCAGCCCGGCAGGCCCGAGCACAAGACGCCGACGGCGACCAGAGCGATGTTGCCGCAGTCCTGAAATCGCAGAACGAAGACATTGCCGGGCTCGCCCAAGGGGCAAGCAAACAGGGCGACTTCCCGGAGCTGAGCGCGCCGCATCTGGTGCTGGCGAGTCCTGCCGGCATCGAGGCCAGCACGCCCGGCAGCACCCATGTGGCCAGCGGCGAGCACATTGCGTTGACCAGCGCCGGGCATACCAGTTTGAGCGCAGGCGCCAGTTTGTTGGCAAGCGTGACGGGCGCAATCCGGTTGTTTGCCTACAAGGCCGGCATGCGCCTCGTGGCCGCACAGGGCGACATTGACATTCAGGCACTGGAGAAAAACCTCAAGCTGCTCGCCAAGCTGGACATCACCCTCACCGCCAACCGCATCGAGATCACCGCCAAGGAAGAGGTCATCGTCAATGGCGGAGGCAGCTTCACCCACTGGAAGGCACAAGGAATTACGCACGGGACCAAGGGGGCATGGATCGAGCATGCGGCCACCCATTCGCTGATCGGCCCTCGAAGCCTGCCCCTGCCGGAGTTCAAATTTCCCGAAGCAGTTTGCAAGGAATGCCTGCGCAAGGCCTTGGCCGCCGCTTCGCCCTTGGGGCGTCGCTGATGGAGCGCCTGTATCTGCAGGATGCTCTGCCGCGCGAAAAGATTCAATTCATCGTGGACTGGAATCAGAGGATTGCCATCGAAGCACCCCGGGACACGCTATGGGTCATCGCAGACGGAGCCATTCTTGACACACTGGGATTCGAAGATTTGCGAACCGCATACGGCGATCCCATTCGCGCCTTCGACAACACGGCGTTGGCCGACTACGAGGAGCTCGGCCTTTTGCTGTGGCCCTTGTCGCGTGCCATAGAAAAGGATTCGGCGGAGACATTGCGCGCAGTCCTTTCGGGGCGACCTGGATTGAGCTTCGTGCGCACGAACAACTCATTGGCACTCCTGACCCACACGTTGACCTGGCTGAGCGGTGTCGTTGCCGAAGACGGATTGCCGCTGTACCTGCGCATCGGCGACACCCGCGTATTACGCAGCCTCATCAGTCACCTCTCTCCCGAGCAGGATGCCGTCATGCAGGGTGCGGTCAAGGAGTGGATCTGGTTCGACCGGGCATCCGAAGTACACGTCGCGCAATCGGACGGCGGGGCTGCGTCTTCCGTTCTGACAGAGGATTGCTGCATCAGCGATGCCCAGTACGCGGCCTTGCTTGCCGACGCTGCCGTCGACATCCTGCATGTGGAAGTGCGTCGGGCATTGCCCGACTCGCGCGATCCCCGCACTTCGGCCGAACTGCATTCGTGGCTGGGAAAAGTCATGGAACGCGCCGAGGCATTGGGACTGGTACGGCTGACGGATCAGGTGATGTTTGCAGTACTGGCCTTGGAGGCGCCTGACGGCTTCGAAGCGCTGGACGAACTTGGACAAACCTGGCGCGATGTGGGCGAAGGCGCGACCCTTTTGGGCAAACGCATTGAGCGTTGGGGCGACATCGAGTGGGGCGCCATCGAGCATCTTCAGCGGAACTTGGCCAAGCGTCAGACCGAGGAACGCGCCGCCCGCATCCTGAAAGGAATGGGTCTATGACGCCGGATCACAGAACCCTGGTTCAACTGCTTGCGAGGTGGTTGCTTCGAGGGTTAATGACTGCGCTGCTATTGGCTGGGGCGAGTGGATGCGAGCCCAAGCCGCCGGAACCTATGGTCGTCGGAATCACGGGCTACAACTTCACCAGTGAAGGTGTGCAGGACTATTACGTGAACGGCCAACGTGGCTCGAATCTGCCTCCCTATGGAGGGGGAGGATCGCTGTCGTGCTGCGTATCGTTGTCCGTTGAATGGAGTCCTGGATTGACTGTCGAAGTAAGTTGGATCATGGGACACTGGGCTGTGCCAATCGAAAAGATTCAGGCAATGAGTATCAAAGAGGCGATTGAATGCTGTCTGGATCGCCGTTCGTTGGCCAAGACAGTTCCTATTGAGCGCTATGGCAAAGAAGGAGGCGTAGTGCAAGTGTTCTTCTTGCCGAACGACGAGATCAAGGTTTATGTCTCCGACTATGACTTAGGGCACGAAGAACATCCTTCGGGCATGGCCTATCCGGAAAAGCCTTCAATCAGCAAATAGAAAACCAGGGAGTGTCAAGTAATGTCAGTTCAATTCATGCCGCCTGCTCTGCCAGGCGACCGCCGCCTGAGTCTTAAAGAGCAGGTGCAACGTGCTGCGGCCGTGAGCTGCATCGAACGTGGCGACAAAACTGCGCTTTGCGCATCGATGATTCATGTCGGAATCTTCTTTGACGGCACCAATAACAACAAGAAGCGCGATCAACTGGATGTCTTGGATGGGGATCCAAAAGCTCTCAACAAATGCAGCCACAGCAATGTAGTAGTGCTGCACGACGCCTTTCAAGGAAATGCCAAGGAGGGCTACTACCGGTTCTACGTTCCCGGTGTCGGAACTCCTTTTCCGGAGATCGGCGAGAAGACGGAAACTCCTGACGGCAAGGCCAAGGCCACAGGTGGGGATGCACGGATCAATTGGGCGTTGATCCAACTGCTCAATGCGATGCATCGGTCCATCATGAGCGAGCCGCTGGTAAAAAATGAGGAGGCGGGCCGTTTGGCCACCAAGCAACCGCTGCACGTCGGAAGCGCCGGCCCCAACATGTCCGGAAAACGGGTGTACTTCGTCGGCCGTGCGACCGGGCTGGACGCCGAACCCGGTGGCAAGCTCGGGGAACTGAAAAAGGCCCTGCAAAGCAAGCCACCGAAGAAGCTGGTGCAAGTCAATCTTTCCGTGTTTGGTTTCTCACGGGGTGCGGCGCAGGCGCGGGCGTTCTGCCACTTCTTGCACCATCTGCTTCTGAGAGAAAAGAACGGCGGCTACACGCTGGCGGACGTGCCGTTTCGCGTTCAGTTTCTCGGTCTGTTCGACTCTGTGGCCTCTGTCGGGTTGGCAGACAGCTCGCCCTTCTGGCGAGGTCTTGGCGGGTGGGCCAACGGCACGCTGGACATTGCGCCCAGCGTGGAGCGCACGGTGCACCTGTGCGCTGCGCATGAAATCCGCATCAACTTTCCACTATCGACTGGCCGCCAGCGCGACAACAAGTACCCACTCAACTGCGTCGAGAAGGTATACCCGGGCGCCCACTCGAATGTTGGCGGCGGCTACGATCCGGGCTGCCAGGGAAAGGCCGTGGGCGCGCGTGCCAAGCTGCTGTCTCAGATGCCGTTGCTGGACATGTACAACGAGGCGCGCATTAGCGCAGTGCCGCTGTTGAGTATCGAAAAGCTCAAGGCGCTTGGTGCCGCCGGTGCCGCAGTCGCCAGCGATCTGGAAATGGATGACGAGAGCATCGTTCTGTTCAATGCCTACCGCGAATGGTCCGCTCGCAGCGGCGTGGGCGGCAGCATCGAGGCAGCACAGCACGGCCATATGCAACTGTACTGGCGCTGGCGGCTGATGCACATGAACAGCGTGCCCAAGCTCCCGAGCTACCAGCGTGCTTCCGAACAGGACCGTATCGACATGCGCGAAAGCGATGCCGACTTTGCGTCGGACGTGGCTGCCGCACTCGGGCAAAAAAGAATGGAAGCCGATCTCGCGCGGACGGAGCCTTTGTCTGGCGGGACTTCTGCTCTTTCAGCAGTGCAAAAGGATTTCTTGCGCATCTACCAGGAGTTCTCTACGAACGCTCCTGCGAGCAAGTTGCCGACGGCCGCCAATCGTTTCTTCGACGAGTTGGTGCACGACTCGCATGCCTCCTTCTACATGGTAGGACCGGTGACAGCCTTCGATCGCAAAGAGAAGATCAAGCAGATCGAGAAGAAGGTCGAAATCACCCGACGGCACATCGCGTGGGTAAAGGATACGAGCGCGACACTCATCCTGCCTCCAGGTGCTGTCCGTGGGCCGCTGCCACCGATGGACGAAGCGCGATCGCTTTCCGAACTGGAGCGGCGCATATGGGAATACCAGAAGACCCATCCGGACGAATTCCCTCAACTCACCGATGCCGACCGCGAACAGTTGCTGGCGATGGAAGACCTCGTGACCAGCGGCGCCGTGCGCCTTGTCACCAACAAGACGCGCCGGGAACTTGGCGGTCATGTGCGTTATCGGCGCGTGTTCGACAGAAGTTGATGGGCATGGACCCGGCGGTTTCTCCCACGACTGCGAGCGGCCACCTTCAACAAGGCCGTCGGGATGTTTCCACGGAAATGGGCGTGTGAGGCGGCCTCATATGACATCTCAATATCTTGAAGCAGAGAGAGTGACATGAGCGCGGAAAAACTCATCCTGAACCATGACAAGTGGCGCAAACGTGTCGGCGGTGCGTTGGCTGGTGTGACCGGTGAGAGCGACAGCAATGCCTATGCGGGCCTGGATTTGAACCTGATCACGTTTGCTGGCAGCACATTCAGCGGCAGCAGCTTTGCTTCGACCACCTTCAAACAAGCCGAGTGGACGACATGCCAGTTCACCAAATGCGTCTTCAGCGCTTGTGATTTCGAGGGCGTCGTTGTCACAGGTTGCACCTTCAGCAACTGCACTTTTGCCAAATCTCAGTTTCGCCGAAGTCGACTCACCGCCTGCAAATTCAACCTGTGCACCTGGGACGACCTGAACTTCGATTCGGCCCATTGGTCTGGTGTCGACGTGCTGGGCTGCACCGGCACGCGAGTCGAAGCGATTGATCTCCGAGGCAAACAGGTTGATTTCACGGGCAGCAGCTTTGAGTACACGGAATTCAGGAACGCGCGCATCAACTGAATCTCCGCGGACCGCCGCTGGAGCCGCACAGTTCTTGGTCACAAGACTGGGCATTGAACCGTCGCCTTCTATGGCGTTGGATCCACGGTTTCTCGGTCAAGGTGTAACGGGAATGCGATGCTGCTCCGCGCAGGTCTGGCGCGACCGCATCGTGCGTCAGCGCCTGCCGGTTCCGCGGCGCAATGATGCGTCCCGGTTCGGGAGTTCCGTCAAGAGCGGTGTTCCGGGCGGTGCACGCGGCGCCGCGAGAACGGCAGCGTCGAGCGCTGACGCCCCGAGACGCTCGCACCTTGAACAATGCGCCAGCAAGAAAGAGTCAGCGCAGCCCGCCCACGTAGCGCGGCGGCGGCGTAGGCGGATTTCCGTCCGGCTGCCGCGCCGCCAACCGCGCCGCGCGGGCCAGCGGCTCCATCGCCTGCTCGAGCCGCGTGGCGAGCAGGTAGAGCTCCTCGTCCTTCGTGTCCGCCGCGTGCGCGCGGGTCATGCGCACGATCTCGGCGGCGTACTCGGCGTTGGTCGCCATCCACTCGGTGTCGGTCACGCGCCCGTGCTTTCGCCGCAGCGCCACGTGCAGGCGGGCGGCGAGGGCGATGCGTTCGCTTTCGGACATGGATGGCATGGCGGTTCCCTCCGTCGGTGGATCAACTCCCCAGGTGTTCCCTGTGCTGTGCAAGATCGAGGCCCGCCAGTTCGCTCTCGGCGTCGACGCGCAGGCCCACGAGCAGGTGCACCAGGAGAAGCACCACCGCCGTGCCGGTGGCGCTGTAGATGGCGACGCTGCCCACGGCAATGGCCTGGGTCAGCACGTCGCCGCCGGCGCCCGAGATGCGAGGGTCGGCGAACACGCCCGTGAGCAGCGCGCCCACGATGCCGCCGATGCCGTGCACGCCGAACACGTCCAGCGAGTCGTCCGCCCCCAGCAGGTGCTTCAGGCCCGTGGCGCCCCAATAGCAGGCCAGCCCCGCGATGGCGCCGATGGCCAGCGCGGCCAGCGGCGTGACGAAGCCCGCCGCCGGCGTGATGGCCACCAGCCCGGCCACCAGGCCCGAGCACAGGCCCAGCAGCGAGGGGCGCCGCCGCACGGTCCACTCGCCCACCATCCAGCTCATGGCGCCCGCCGCCGCGGCGATGTGCGTCACCAGCATGGCGAGGCCGGCGCGCCCGTCGGCCGCCACCGCCGAGCCCGCATTGAAGCCGAACCAGCCCACCCACAGCAGGCCCGCGCCCACCATGGTGAAGGCCAGGTTGTAGGGCTCGAAGGCCTCGCGCCCGTAGCCCTTGCGCGGGCCCAGCGCATAGGCGCACACCAGCCCCGCGATGCCCGCGTTGACGTGCACCACCGAGCCGCCCGCAAAGTCGAGCGCGCCCATCTGCGCGAGCCAGCCGCCCGGCTCCCACACCCAGTGCGCGACGGGCGCATAGACCAGCACGCTCCACAGCAGCGCGAACCACAGCACCGCCGAGAAGCGCATGCGCTCGACGAAGGCGCCCAGCACCAGCGCGGTGGTGATGATCGCGAAGGTCAGCTGGAACATCGCGTAGACCGACTCCGGAATGTTGGGCGCCACGTGGCTCACCGCCACCTGGCCCGCGTCCTTCAGGTACTCGAAGCCCGAGAACCAGAGCCGGCCGAGGCCGCCCAGCCAGGGCCAGCCGGGCGTGAAGGCCAGCGAGTAGCCCACCGCGAACCATGTGAGCGACACCGCCGCGGCGATCGCCACCACGGCGGCCATGGTGGCCAGCACGTTCTTGCGGCGCACCATGCCCGCGTAGAAGAGCGCGATGCCGGGCAGCGTCATGAGCAGCACCAGCGCGGTCGAGGTCATCATCCACGCGGTGTCTGCCGCGTTGATGGAGGCTTGGGGAGCCAAGGCCATGGCGGTTGTCTTCTTCGAGTTGCGGACTGAGGCCTTACGTGCACAAGTCGTGCCATGCCGTTAACGCTCGGAAACACTTTCGTACGCGAAATGCATTTCGAACGTAAGGCAAAGCGGGTAATTCCCAATGCACTGGCGCGGTGCACGCCCTAAAGTCTGCCCACTCGCGAACGGGCCCTGCTCGTACTGCCGAGGGTCCGAGGAGACAAATTCCCGATCAACAAGAAAAATGCTCAAAGGCTCCGTACGAGATGCCTGGTCAGAACTTGAAAGGCGCCGCTGGTCGGCGCCTTTTTTATGCCCGCTCACCGCGTGCGCGGCAGGCATTTTCCTCAAGCGAAATCGGCCTCTTGCGCTTGTCGCACGTGCGAATGCAGCTATCTTTTTGATAGTTCTGCGGGTGCGACAATCGCCGCCATGGAAATGCTGGTGGTCACGGGTGCCTCGCTGCTCGCGGGTTTTGTCGATTCGATCGTGGGTGGAGGCGGGTTGATCCTGGTGCCGGCGCTGTTTGCCGTGTTTCCGGGCGCACCACCAGCGACCCTGCTGGGCACCAACAAGAGTGCGTCCATTTGGGGCACGGCCGCCGCCGCGGCCCAGTTCAGCCAGCGCGTGCAGATGCGCTGGGGTGCCCTGTGGCCTGCCGCGTTGCTCGGTTTCGCCGGCGCGATGCTGGGCGCCTGGGGCGTCACGATGTTCCCCGGCGACTTCCTGCGCCGGGCGCTGCCGGTCATCCTGCTGGGCGTGCTGCTCTACACCCTGGCGCGCAAGGACATGGGCCGGCTGCACGCGCCGCGCTTCAGCGGCCGGGCCGAAACGCTGGCGGCCTGCACCATCGGCTTGTCGATCGGGCTGTACGACGGCTTCTTCGGCCCGGGGGCGGGCAGCTTCCTGGTGTTCCTGTTCGTGCGCTGGATGGGCTACGACTTCCTGAACGCCTCGGCCTCCGCCAAGATCATCAACACGCTGACCAACGCGGCCGCGCTCATCCTGCTGGCCGCCAAGGGCCACGTGTGGTGGCACTACGGGCTGGTGATGGCGGTGGCCAATGTGGCCGGCAGCCTGCTGGGCACGCGCGTGGCGCTGAAGCACGGCGCGGGCTTCGTGCGGGTGGTGTTCATCGTGGTGGTGAGCGCGCTGATCCTGAAGACGGCTTACGACGCGTTCCTGCGGTAGCAGCTCCAAGCGCGGTCCCGGCTGCGGGCGCCCGGCTCGTCGCAGGCTGGAATGAAAAAAGCCCCCGGATGGGGGCTTCCTGCAAGACCGCAAGGCGTCTTCACTCCTCGACGAATGCCTCTTCGCGCTTGGCCTTGATGGCGGGCAGCAGCACGATCCCGAGCAGCATCACCGCGGCCACCAGCAGCCCCGCCGACAGCGGCCGCGTGACGAACACGCTCCACGCGCCGCGCGACAGCAGCAGCGCGCGCCGCAGGTTCTCTTCCATCATCGGGCCCAGGATGAAGCCCAGCAGCAGCGGCGCGGGCTCGGTGCGCAGCTTGATGAACAGGTAGCCGATGAAGCCGAAGGCCGCCACCATCCATACGTCGAAGGTGTTGTTGTTGGTCGAGTACACGCCGATCGCGCAGAACAGCACGATGGCGGGGAACAGGAACTTGTAGGGCACCGTCAGCAGCTTGATCCACATGCCGATCAGCGGCAGGTTCAGGATGATCAGCATCGCGTTGCCGATCCACATCGAGGCGATCAGGCCCCAGAACAGTTCCGGGTTGCTGGTCATCACCTGCGGGCCGGGCTGGATGTTGTGGATCGTCATGGCGCCCACCATCAGCGCCATCACGGCGTTGGGCGGAATGCCCAGCGTCAGCAGCGGGATGAAGGAAGTCTGCGCGCCGGCGTTGTTGGCCGACTCGGGCGACGCCACGCCGCGGATGTTGCCCTTGCCGAAGGGCACTTCGCCGGGGCGCATCTTGATCTTCTTCTCCAGCGCATACGAGGCGAAGGAGGCCAGCAGCGCGCCGCCGCCGGGCAGGATGCCCAGGGCCGAACCCAGCGCCGTGCCGCGCAGCACCGCGGGCGTCATGCGCTTGAAGTCTTCCTTGGTGGGCCACAGGCCCTTCACCTTGTGCGTGAACACTTCGCGCTCGTCGTCGGGCTGCGAGAGGTTGCCGATGATTTCGCCGTAGCCGAACACGCCCATGGCGATCACCACGAAGCCGATGCCGTCGGTGAGCTCAGGGATGTCGAAGCTGTAGCGCGCCACGCCCGAGTTCACGTCCGTGCCCACGATGCCCAGCAGCAGGCCCAGCACGATCATGGCCACCGCCTTGATCAGCGAGCCCGAAGCCAGCACCACCGCGCCGATCAGGCCCAGGGTCATCAGCGAGAAGTACTCGGCCGGGCCGAACTTGAAGGCCAGCTCGGTCAGCGGCGGCGCGAAGGCGGCCAGGATCAGCGTGCCCACGCAACCGGCGAAGAACGAGCCGAGGCCGGCCGCGGCCAGTGCGGGGCCTGCGCGGCCCTGCCTTGCCATCTGGTAGCCGTCGATGCAGGTGACCACCGACGACGACTCGCCCGGCAGGTTCACGAGAATGGCCGTGGTGGAGCCGCCGTACTGCGCGCCGTAGTAGATGCCGGCCAGCATGATCAGCGCCGACACGGGCGGCAGCGCGTACGTGGCGGGCAGCAGCATCGCGATGGTCGCGACCGGGCCGATGCCCGGCAGCACGCCGATCAGCGTGCCAAGGATGCAGCCCAGCAGGCAGTACAGCAGGTTGGTGAAGGTGAAGGCAACGCCGAAACCGATGGAAAGGTTGTGGATCAGGTCCATGGTGCGTGCTCCTCAGCCCGAAATGAAAGTGGGCCAGACCTGGATCTGGAGCTTCAGCGCCCAGATGAAGGCCACATAGCTGCCGGCCGCCAGGATGGTCGACAGGATCAGCACGTCGCGCAGCTTGAAGTGCTCGCCCGCCATGCTCGAGATGATGGTCAGCGCGTAGATCGCGATGATCATCCCCATGGCCGGCAGTCCGATGCTGGGCAGGCCGCCCAGCAGCACGCCGAAGGCCAGGTTGGCGCCGAGCACGAAGGCCAGCGGCTTCCAGGCCCATTTGCCGATCGGGTCGCCGTCAGTGGTCTCGACCACCAGCGCCTGGAACATGATGATCGCGCCGAGGATGGACAGCAGGATGCCGAGCATCAACGGGAAATAACCCGGCCCCATGCGGGCCCCGTCGCCGATGGTGTAGGTGGTCGCGCCTATCGCGAAAGCGCCCCCCACGCTGGTGAACATGACTCCTGAGAAGAAGTCCGCCTGACTCTTGATACGCATTGTCTCGCCCCTCTTGTATGGAGGGGTGAGGGTCGTTCTGCGCGGCTGACCGTTGGCTGACCGCGGCTGTACGGACTATTGCTTACCGGGTTTTCATTAGGGCCAGCTGACCAGGGCTTTCGCACCGGGCGCAGAAACGAAAAAAGCTCCCGAAGGAGCTTCTTTTCATTCAGAGAGCCGAAGCTCTCGGAGTGCAGGGGAGGGCTTAGTAGCCGCCACGGCCACCGCCGCCGCCGCCGCCGTAACCGCCGCCACCACCGCTGCGGCCACCGCCGCCGCCGTAACCGCCGCCACCACCACCACCACCGTAGCCGCCACCGCCGCCACCACCGCCGTAGCCGCCGCCACCACCGGTGCGGGGGGGACGAGCTTCCATCGGACGGGCTTCATTCACCGTCAGGGCGCGGCCCTGCAGCGAGTGGCCGTTCATGGCTTCGATGGCTGCGAGTGCTTCAGCATCCGAACCCATTTCGACAAAGCCGAAGCCCTTCGAACGGCCGGTGTCACGTTCCATCATGACCTTTGCGCTGACGATTGCGCCGAACTCGCCGAAAGCTTGTTCCAGGTCGTTGTCACGCACGGAGTAGGCGAGGTTGCCTACGTAGAGTTTCTTGCCCATTGAGGGACTCCTAATTCAAACCAACAAGACAAAGCGATGGAGTCCCAGAATCACAACAAACAAGTGCGCTGTGGCGCGAAACTGACCGATCACCGAATTACGTGCACGGGAGACAAAGCTCACAGACACGTGGGCCGGATTATCCAGTGCGAATTGAAAAAATTGTGGGAAATTCGTGTGTTATTGAGAAACACCTTGTCCCGCCGGGCGGTTTCGCAACGGTTTGAGCAGATCCGAGAGCCCGTTGTGGTCTATTTCATGCATCAGCTCGAGCAGTCGGCCGATTTCTCCTGAGGGAAAACCCTCGCGTGCGAACCAGGTCAGGTAATTTCCGGGCAAATCGGCAATCAGCGTTCCCTTGTGCTTGCCAAAAGGCATCTGGAGCGTCACCAGGCGTTGCAGGTCTTCGGGTTTCATCGCGCGCTCAGCCTCCCGCCCGCTTGACCGTGTGGCCCTGCTTCACCAGGGCGGCGATTACCGTTTCGCGGTGGTCGCCCTGGATCTCGATCACGCCGTCCTTCACCGTGCCGCCCGAGCCGCAGGCCGTTTTCAGCTGCTTGCCGAGCGCCACGAGGCCCTCCGCGTCAAGCGCAACGCCCTTCACCACGGTCACGCCCTTGCCTTTGCGTCCCTTGGTCTCGTGCGATACGCGGACAATGCCGTCGGTGGCGGGCATGCGCGCCTCGAGTTCCTTGCAGCGGCACTGGGCCACGGGCTCGCCGCAGCCGGGGCACATGCGCCCGCCCGCCTCGGTGGAATAGACCAGGGTGCTGCCCGCCTGATTGCGCTGTTTCATCGTCGACATTCGTTGCGTCTTTCTTTTCCTTCTTCGACCCGGGTTCTTCTCTCTGTCTGCTCACATGCCATTCGATTCACTGGGCCTGGTGCCCGCGCTCGTGCACGCTGCCGCCGAAAGCGGCTATGCCGCGCCGACCGCCATCCAGGCCGCGGCCATCCCCGCGATTCTGCAAGGTCGCGACGTGCGGGGCTCGGCGCAGACCGGTTCCGGCAAGACCGCCGCATTTTCCCTGCCGCTGCTGCAGCGCCTGGCGGCCGAGCCCGCGCAGGGCTCGCGCCGCGTGCGCGCGCTGGTGCTGGTGCCCACGCGTGAACTCGCGGCCCAGGTCGGCGAGACCATGCGCAGCCTGGCGCAGCACCTGCCCGAGCGCCTGAAGATCGTCGTCGCCTTCGGCGGCGTGTCGATCAACCCGCAGATGATGAGCCTGCGCGGCGGCGCCGACATCGTGGTTGCCACGCCCGGCCGCCTGCTCGACCTGGCCGACCACAATGCGCTCAAGCTCAACGCCGTGTCGACGCTGGTGCTCGACGAGGCCGACCGCCTGTTCGACCTGGGCTTTGCCGAAGAGCTCGGCCGCATCCTCGCGCTGCTGCCCGCGCAGCGCCAGAACCTGCTGTTCTCCGCCACCTTCCCGCCCGCCATCCAGGCGCTGGCCGACGGCATGCTGCGCGAACCCGGTGTGATCGACGTGCAGGGCGAGCCGGGCACCGAGCCGAACATCGTGCAGCGCGTGATCGAGGTCGACCCGGTGCGCCGCACGCAGCTGCTGCGCCACCTGCTCAAGCAGCACGAAGGCGAATGGGACCGCGTGCTGGTCTTCGTCGCCACGCAGCACGCGGCGCAGACCGTGGCCGAGAAGCTCTACAAGAACGGCATCTACGCCGTGCCCTTCCACGGCGACATTGCACAGGGCACGCGCACCAACATCCTGTCGGACTTCAAGCAGAGCCGCTGGGACGTGGTGATTGCCACCGACCTCGCGGCGCGCGGCATCGACATCGCGCAGCTGCCGGTGGTCATCAACTACGACCTGCCGCGTTCGCCGACCGACTACATCCACCGCATCGGCCGCACCGGCCGCGCGGGAGAAAGCGGCCTGGCCATCAGCTTCGTGAGCGCCTCGACCGAGGCGCACTTCCGCCTGATCGAGAAGCGCCAGGGCCTGAGCCTGCCGCGCGAGCGTGTCGAGGGCTTCGAGCCGACCGAGGTGGCGCCGCCGGTGGTGGACGCGTCGGGCACGGGTGGCGTGAAGGGCGCGCGGCCGAGCAAGAAGGACAAGCTGCGCGCCGCGGCGAAGGCCGCGCAAGAGCAAGAAGGGCGCGAAGGCGGCAACGACGCCGAGCGCTGAGCGCCGCCGCGGTCATGCGGCTAGGAACGAGGCGAGGCCGTCGGGTGCCTCACCCGATCGCCCCGATCGCCCCGATCGCCCCGATCACTCGTGAACCAATTGCCGGTAGCGCCAGACGCCCCAGATCGCGCCCACTGCGATCCCGATGCCCACGCTCCAGCCCGCTGGCACGCCGAATCCGAAAGACAGGACGAGCATCAATGCGGCGCTCACCAGTGCGATGAGCACGAGCGTGACGAAATCGAAGCGCGCAACCTCCAGGGTGTCCTCGGTGACGCTGCGGCCTTGGCGGCCATGCGTGCGGCGCAGCCTCCGGAACAGGAAGACATCGGCAATGAATTCGAAGAGTCCGATGAAAAGATCGGCCAGGATGCTCCACATCGGGGTGCTCCATTTCGCGGTGACACCCTGGACCATTGCTTTTCTCTCCTGAGGGTCCGGCGAGGGTGGGACGGCGGATCACGGCGGGATGTTACTGCCCTCCGGAGGAGGGCGAAGGGCCAAGGCGAAGGACGAGGGCCGAGCCATCGACCTCGGCCGAGATCCCCGCCATGTCGCCGCCGCTACGCCGCATGGAACGACGCCGGCGAATGCGTCGCCAGTTCCGCCAGCAGCAGTGTCCACGCCCGCGTGCCTTCCCCGATCGACTGCAGCCTGAAGAACTCGTTGGGCGCGTGCACGTCTTCGTCGGGCAGGTTGAAGCCGAACATCAGCGTGTCGATGCCCAGCATCTCCTTGAAGATCGACGTGACCGGCACGCTCGCGCCAAGCCGTACGTGGATGGGCCGGCGGCCCGTTTCGCGCTCGAGCACCGCCTCGGCCGCGCGCACCAGCGGATGGCCGGGGGCCAGTGTGGAGGCGGGCGAGCCGTCGTTCATGGCCACCACGTCGAGCGTGCAGCCCGCGGGGCAATGGGCCTGCAGGTGGCGCAGCACGGCGCGGACTACGGCGCGCGGGTCTTGCCCCTCGACCACGCGCGGAGTGAGCTTGACCTGCGCCTCGCACGGCACGATGGTCTTGCCGCCGCCACCGGTGTAGCCGCCCCACAGGCCGTTGACGTCGAGCGCGGGCCGCAGCGTGACACGTTCGCGCGCGCTGTAGCCGGACTCGCCGTGCGCGCTGCCGCCCACGTCCGAGAAGAACGCCGCCTCGTCGTACGGAAACGCCGCGGTGTCGGCGCGCTGCCGTTCGGTGGGCGGCACGGCGCCGTCATGGAAACCGTCGACCGCCACGCCGCCGTCGGCATGGTGCAGCGAGGCCACGAGCCGCGCCATGTCGTGCAGCGCGTTGCGCACGCTGCCGCCGTAGCGGCCCGAATGCAGGTCCTTGTGCGCGGTGCGCAGCCGCACTTCGAGCTGCGCGTTGCCGCGGGCGCCGGTGTTGAGCGTCGGCACGCTCGCACTGGCGCGGCCGCCGTCGGCCGACAGCACCGCGTCGGCCTGCAGCAGCGCGCGGTGGCGCTCGACGATGATGCGCAGCGACGGGCTGCCCGTTTCTTCCTCGCCCTCGAGAAACACCTTGATGTTCACGGGGCACGCGCCCTGCACCGCGAGGAACGACGCGATCACCTCGAGCGCGATGGTGGTCGAGCCTTTCACGTCCGACGTGCCGCGCCCGTAGAGCCGGCCGTCCACCTCGGTCGGCTCGAACGGCGGTGTGCGCCATTGCTCGACGGGGTCGGCGGGCTGCACGTCGTAGTGGCCGTAGACCATCAGCGTGGGCCGGCCCGGCGCGCCGTTCCATTCGCCGTACACGGCGGGCTCGCCGCCGCCGTCGAGCAGGCGCACGCCGGCCAGGCCGATCTGTTCCATCCGCTCCAGCAGAAAGCGCCGCGCCTCGCGCATGCCCGGCGCAAAGGCCGGGTCGGCGCTCACGCTGGGAATGCGCAGGAAGGCCTTGAGCCAGTCCACGATCTCGGGCTCGCGGGCGCGAAGGTGGTCGATGACGGGGTGTGGTTCGTTCATGAGCGTGCGTGTGGAGGAGGCAGAGCTTGCAAAAGGGGTGTTCATGGCCGTCAGTACAGGGGCGGGAACACGCCCGGCCCCCACAGCGTGTCGCACTTGTGCGTGTGCTCGAACACGTTGCTCGACGTCTTGACGGCGGGGTAGCTGAAGTCGATCAGCGCGCGGTCCGCCGGTCCCATGAAGCGCGGCCAGCGCGTCGTGAGGTTGCGCGCGTCGCTGTTCGAGTCGCTGTTCGGGTCGCCGTTCTTCGCGAAGTTGAGCAGGTACGCCACCATCTGCGCCGACAGCGCCTTGCGCTGCGCGGTGGTGGCGGCGTCGGGCGTGGCGCGTCCGGGGTCGAAGTACGGATAGCCGGGCAGCGCGTCGACCGTGCCGGTGAGGTAGTAGCTGTCCATGCCGTGCGCCGTGCCGTAGTAGAAACCCACCGGCTTCGGCGACGGCAACGACAGCTGCGGGTCGGTCATTTCCCAGCCGTACACCGGTACCCAGGCCGCGAGCGCATCGCGCCGCGCGCTGTTGCCGCAGGCGTACATCGCATCGCCCATGGCCCGTGCCACGCCCTGTGCCGGCACCGCGTAGTCGCCGATCGGGTAGGCCGCCTCGATGGCCGTGGTGTCGTAGCCGGCCGGCGCCAGGCCGCGCAGGTACAGAGGGTAGTAGCCGGCGCTGAGCTTGGTGTCGACGAACAGCGTGCCTTCGTCGAACACGCCGCCGATCATCACGGGCACCTGGTTGAAGTTGCCGGTCGCGAAGGCGCGCGCCGGCACCTGCGTGAGGACCTGCGCGTCCACCGTGGGCCGCCATTTCAGGCCGCCCTGCGCGAGCAGCGCCGACACGGGCAGGGCACGCAGGCAGGCGACGACGTCGGCCGCGGCACGCTTGTCGCAGCCGAGGTTCTTCACCGCGGTGTCGCCCACGGCCAGCGAGGTGTCCACGCTCGGGTTGGAGTACTCGGCCGCGCCGCCGCTTTGCATCACCGCGCGATGGAACAGGCCCTTGGCCTTGGGCGACTGCAGCAGCGAGAAACTCTGCGTTGCGCCGGCCGAGGTGCCCCACAGCGTGACGTTGCCCGCGTCGCCGCCGAAGGCCGCGATGTTCTTCTGCACCCAGCCGAGTGCCGCCAGCTGGTCCATCACCGCGAAGTTGCCGAGGCTGCCGTCCTTGTTGGCCGCGCGCAGCGCCTGGTTCGCGAGGTAGCCGAGCGCGCCCAGCCGGTAGTTCAGGCTGACCACCACCACG
Source organism: Variovorax sp. OK212 (assembly GCF_900112425.1). Lineage (GTDB taxonomy): Bacteria > Pseudomonadota > Gammaproteobacteria > Burkholderiales > Burkholderiaceae_C > Variovorax. The sequence goes on from NZ_FOLP01000004.1 coordinate 253,289, forward strand.
CCGCGGCTGGCCAGCGGGCTGGGGCCCATCTCGCCCGAGCCCAGCGTGAAGGCGCCGCCGTGGATGTAGAAGACCACCGGCAACTGGTCGCCGGGCTTCGTGCCCGCCGGCTTCCACACGTTCAGGTGGAGGCAGTCTTCGGCGATCGGCGCGGCCACCGCGCCGGGCGCCTGCGGGCAGGCGTTGCCGAAGGCCGTGGCCTGCAACGTGGCGGTGTGCGCGGCCGGCGGCTGGGGCGGTGCCCATCGCAGATCGCCCACCGGCGGCTGCGCGTAGGGGATGCCGAGGAAGGCCACCGTGTCCGTACTGGCGGTGCCCGCCACCTTTCCTTCGGCGGTCACCGCGACCGTGAGGTCTTGCGCTGCGGGGGGCGCTGCCGGTGCCGGTGCGGTTGGCGGCGGCGCGATGCCGCCGAACCCCGCGCCACCACCACTGCCACCGCCGCCGCAAGCGGAGAGCGACAGCGCGAACGCCAGTGGCAGTGCCAGGCCGTGGATGTGTCTCGTCTTCATGAATGCGTCTCCGGGAATGGAAGGGGTGTCAGGGCGACTCGTAGCCGATGGTCTTGACCAGTTCGCGGTAGCGCGCGATCTCGCTCGCGTAGAACTTCTCGCCCGCCTCCAGGCTCATCGGCTCGAAGACGGTCTTGGCCTGCGACGCCAGTTGCGCGCGCGCATGCGGGTTCTTCAGCGCGGTCGCGATGGCCGCGTTGAGCCGCTCGGCCACGCTCGCCGGCGTGCCCTTGCGCACCATGTACGAGGTCCAGATGCCGAAGTCGAACTCCTTCATGTCCTTGCTCTGCGCGCTCGTGGGCAGCGCGTCGAACGGTGCGGGCAGCGGCTTGCCCGGCGAGAGCGAACCGATCAGGCGCAGGCGGCCCTGCTTCACGTAGTCGGCATAGAAGGCCTGGTACGGCATGAAGGCGAAGTCGATCTGCCCGCCCAGCAGGTCCTGGATGATCGGTGCGCCGCCCTTGTAGGGCACATGCGTGATGGGCGCGCCGGTGCGCTTGGTGAAGAGCTCGCCCAGCAGGTGGTACAGCGTGCCCGGGCCCGGTGTGCCGTAGCTCAGCGGGGCGTCCTTGCGCGATCGCGCCAGCGCCACGAACTCGTCGAGCGAATGCACGGGCAGCTTGCTGTTGACCACCAGCACCAGCGGCGAGGTGGCCACCGGCGCGATCCACTGGAAATCTTCCGGCCTGTAGCGCGTGCTCCTGTTGACCAGCCCCGACAGGATCAGCTCGTTGGGCGAGCCCTGGAACAGGTAGTGGCCGTCGGCGGGCGCGGCCAGCACCTTGGCCGCGGCGATGGCGCCGGTCGCCCCGCCGATGTTCTCCACGATGACCGGCCCGCCGAGCGCCTTGCCGAACGGCTCGCTCAAGGCCCGCGCGGTGAAGTCGCTGGCCGCGCCGGCCGGGTAGGGGACCATCAGCGTGACGACCTTCGAGGGGAATGCAGGCGGCTGCATCTGCGCCTGTGCCGTCGCCGCAGTGCCACAGCCTAGAAAAGCCAGCGTGCAGAGCCATCGAGCGAACCGTTTCATGGGGAATTCCTGCGTCCAGAGTGGGAGTTGCTGGATGCTAGGAATCGGGCTTTCATCCGTCCAATGCATTGTTTTTGTCATTACCATGAGTTTGTCTCATGCATATGACCACCAACGGCTTCCCATGAACCTGCAACAACTCGACCACCTGCTCGCGCTGGCCGAAACCGGCTCCTTCAGCCGCGCGTCCGAGAAGGTGCACCTCACCCAACCGGCGCTCAGCCGCAGCATCCAGATGCTCGAACAGGAGCTGGGCATGCCGCTGGTCGACCGCATCGGCAAGCGCAACGAGCTCACGCCCTTCGGCGCGATGGTGCTGGCGCGCGCCAAGCGCATCTCGACGGAAACGCACGAGCTCAAGCGTGCCGCCGCGCTGCTGGCCGACGGGCAGGCCGGCTCCGTGAGGCTGGGGCTCGGCGCGGCGCCCGGCGCGCTGTTCTCGGGGCCGCTGCTGGTCGAGATGCTCAGCCGCCATCCGCGCGTGGGCCTGCAGCTGCATGGCGGCAGCCCGGAGCTCCAGTTGGCGGCGTTGCGCGCGCGCACGCTCGACGCGCTGGTGCTCACCTACCGCGCGGTGCCGCCGCGCGAAGACCTGCACATCGACGTGCTGCCGACCATGCGCTCGGGCTTCGTCTGCCGGTGCGGCCATCCGCTGTTGACGCAGCGCCGCGGCAAGCCGGTGCGCTTCGACGAGCTCACGCGCTTTCCGGTGATCTCGACGATGGTGAGCGACGACGTGGCGCGCAGCCTGGTCGAGCGCTACGGCAGCGACGCCAGCCCGCAACGCTGGCTGCAGGTGTCATCGGAGGACATCGGCGCGCTGGTGCAGGCGGTGCGCAACACCGATGCCGTCTTTCTCGGTGTGCTGGCGGCCACGCGCGCATTGCAGGACAACGGGGAACTGGCTGAGCTGAAGGTGAACCCCGCGGCGGGGCTCAGCGCGCAGTTCGCCTTCGTCACCCTCGAAGGCCGCACCGAGGCGCCCGCGCTGCAACTGGTGCGGGCGTTCTGCGTCGAACTCGCGCAAGCCGAGGCGGCTCAGTCCACCGCGTAGTCCACCTGGTGCCGCGCGATACGCAGGTCACCCAGCTCCTCGCGCACCCGCAGGTGCGCCGGGTGCGTGGCGTAGCCGTCGAGCGAGGCCTGGCTGTCGAACTCGCTGTAGAGCACCACGTCGCAGGCATAGCCCACGCGGCTCGAGTCGACGCCCACTTCCAGGTGCAGCAGGCCGGGGATCTGACCGCGCAGCGATTCGAACCGGCGCTTGAGCAGGTCGCGGGCCCGCGCTTTTTCTTCCGGCGTGTCGCCACGCAGGTCCCACATCACGATGTGCTTGAACATGGCGGCGGCGCGCTCGCTCATTCGGCGGGCGCGAAGCCGACCTTCTGCGGCCAGAGGTTCGTGAAGGCAAGCACCGAACTGCTGGCGTAGAGCCCGGCGCGCGTGAAGGGCTCGTTCGCCTGCCATGCCTCGGCGGCCGCGCGGCTGTCGAAGTCGATGGCCAGCAGGCTGCCGAGCATGGTCTTGCCGTCGTCGGCCAGCAGCGGGCCGGCGAAGGCCATGCGGTCGGCCACTTGCGCGATGCAGGCCTTGTGTTCGGGGCGCACCGCGGTGCGCAGCGCGGCCGAATCGGGCTTGTCGAGAAGATGGAAGACGAAGATCACGCGGGCTCCTGCTGGGGGTGTCCGGGCGATGGTAAGCACGCCGCGCGCGAAACGCCATGCACCGCCGGGCTCGCCGGTGAAGAACAGTTTTCCGCTTGCGTGATGTGCGTGATGTGCGTGATCCGCGGCGGGCTTGCCAGGCGCATCAGCCGCGCGGTCCGAGGAAGCTCGTGAGCAGGTCCACCGGCAGCGGGAACACGATGGTGGTGTTCTTGTCCGCGCCGATCACGGTGAGCGTCTCCAGGTAGCGCAGCTGGATGGCCTGTGGCTCCTGCGCCAGCACGCGCGCGGCCTGGAACAGCTTTTCCGAGGCCTGCAGTTCGCCCTCGGCATGGATCACCTTGGCGCGCCGTTCGCGCTCGGCCTCGGCCTGCCGCGCAATGGCGCGCACCATCGACTCGGTCAGGTCGATCTGCTTGATCTCCACGTTCGACACCTTGATGCCCCAAGAGGCGGTCTGCACGTCGAGCGATTCGCGCACGTCGAGGTTGAGCTTCTCGCGCTCGGCGAGCATGTCGTCGAGCTGGTGCTTGCCCAGCACCGAACGCAGCGTGGTCTGCGCCAGCTGGCTGGTGGCGTTGAAGAAGTCCTTCACTTCGACGATGGCCTTCTCGGCGTCGACGATGCGGAAGTACACGACCGCGCTGACCTTCACCGACACGTTGTCGCGCGAGATCACGTCCTGCGTGGGCACCTCGAGCACCACGGTGCGCAGGTCGACGCGCACCACCTGCTGGATGCCCGGGATCACGAGCACCAGCCCGGGCCCCGACACTTTCGAGAAGCGCCCCAGGGTGAACACGATGCCGCGCTCGTATTCCCGGAAGATCCAGATTGCGCAAAAAAGCAGCACCGCCAACAGGACGATGACGACGGCGCCAATGCCGGAGGTGAAAGAGAGCATGTCGGTCTCCTGCGACCCAGCGAGAGTGCTGGAGCGTTGGACACCCGGCGCGCGGCGGCGTTCCGCCCCGGCGCGAATAAAGGCCCCGCTGGAGCCCCCGTGCCTACCAGCCCATCTGCCTGGCGGCCAGCTCTTTCATGATCTCCTCGGCCCCGCCGCCGATCATCATCACCTTCACCTCGCGGTAGATGCGCTCGCTCACCGTGCCGCGCATGAAGCCCATGCCGCCCAGGATCTGCACCGCCTGGTCGGCGCAGAACTGCATGGTCTGCGTGGCGTGGTTCTTCAGCATGCAGATCTGCGCCACCCACTCCGGCGCGTTGAAGCGCCCGGCAGCCTCGAGGGCATCGCCCTCGGTGGACACGGCCTCGATCCACGCCTCGGTGGAGGCGATGCGCATCTGCATGTCGACCAGCTTGTGGCGCACCGCCTGGTGCTCGATGAGCGCGTGGCCGAAGGTCTTGCGCTCGCGCGCCCAGGCCAGCGCCTCGTCGAGGCAGGCCTGCGCGAAGCCCAGCGCGCCCGCGGCCAGGCCGATGCGTTCGCCGTTGAAGTTGCCCATGACCATGCGGAAACCCGCGCCTTCGTCGCCGAGCAGGTAGCGCGCCGGCACGCGCACGTTGTCGAAGTGCAGCGCGGCGGTGTCCGAGCACAGCCAGCCCATCTTCGCCAGGCGCGTGCGCGAAAGGCCCGGCGTGTCGCCCGGCACCAGCAGCATCGAGATGCCGCCCGCGCCGCGGCCTTCGCCGGTGCGCACGGCCACGGTGATCCAGTCGGCGCGCATGCCGGAGGTGATGAAGGTCTTCTCGCCGTTCACCACGTAGTGATCGCCATCGCTGCCGCCGCCGCCGCCGCTTTCCCGGCGCGCGGTGGTTCGCAGCGCGGCCACGTCGGAGCCGCCGCCGGGTTCGGTGATGGCCAGCGCCGCGATCTTCTCGCCGCGCAGCACCGGCGGCACGACCTCGCGGCGCACCGCGTCGCTTCCATGCAGCACCACCGGCGGCAGGCCGATGTTGTGCGAGAACAGGCTGGCGAGCACGCCGCCGCTCTTGCCGTGGCGCGCGAGCGCGACCCATGCGGGCAGCTTCAGCGAATACGAAGCGGGCGTGCCGCCCAGCTCCTCGGGGTAGCTCAGCCCGAGCAGGCCGAGCTCGGCGGCGCGCGTGTACAGCGCGCGCGGAAACTCGCCCGCGTCGTCCCAGGCCTGCACGTTCGGCGCGATCTCGTTTTCGGCGAAGCGGCGCACCGTGTCGGCGAGCGCCGCGCGGTCGGCTTGCAGTTCGGCGTTCATGCGGCGGTGCTCAGCCGCGCGGCGGCCGCTTGGCGATGCCCATGGTCTTGGCGAGGATGCCGAGCATCACCTCGTCCGCGCCGCCGCCGATGGAGCCCAGCCGGCCGTCGCGGTACAGGCGCGACACGCGGTTTTCCAGCGTGAAGCCCATGCCGCCCCAGAACTGCAGGCAGGTGTCGGCCACCTGCCGCGTGAGGCGCCCGGTCTTGAGCTTGGCCATCGACGCGAGTTCGAGCACGTCCTCGCCCTGCACATGCAGGTCGCAGGCGCGGTAGGTGAGCGCGCGCAGCGCCTCCACCTCGGTCTTGAGCTCGGCCAGCTTGAACTGCACCCACTGCTGGTCGGCCAGCGTGGCGCCGAACATCTGGCGTTGCTGCGCCCACTCGATGGTCTGCGCGATGCAGTCTTCCATCGACTCGAGCGAACTCGCGGCGGCCCACAGCCGCTCTTCCTGGAACTGCTGCATCTGGTAGATGAAGCCCTGGCCCTCCTCGCCGATGCGGTAGCGCTGCGGCACGCGCACGTTGTCGAAGTAGATGAGCCCGGTGTCGCTCGAGTTCATGCCGATCTTGCGGATCTTCTTCGCCTTCTCGATGCCGGGGCTGTCCATCGGCACCATCACCAGCGACTTGTTGCGGTGCACGGGCCCGTCGCTGGTGTTGACCAGCATGCACATCCAGTCGGCCTGCAGGCTGTTGGTGATCCACATCTTCTGGCCGCTGATGAGGTAGTCGTCGCCGTCCTTGCGCGCGTGGCTCTTCAGGCCCGCCACGTCGCTGCCCGCGCCGGGCTCGCTCACGCCGATGCAGCCGACCATGTCGCCGGCAATGGCGGGTGCCAGGAACTCGCGGCGCAGCGCGTCGCTGCCGAAGCGCGCAAGCGCGGGCGTGCACATGTCGGTCTGCACGCCGATGGCCATGGGTACGCCGCCACAGCTGATGTGGCCCAGCGCCTCGGCCATGGCCATGGCATACGAATAGTCGAGCCCGCCGCCGCCGAAGGCCTCGGGCTTGTTCAGCCCCAGCAGCCCGAGGTCGCCGAGCTTCTTGAAGACCTCGTGCGCGGGAAAGATCTCGGCCTCCTCCCATTCGTCCACATGGGGGTTGATCTCTTCGTCGATGAAGCGGCGCAGGGTCTTCTGGATCTCGAGGTGTTCGTGGGTGTAGTGCATGGGGTGTCTCCGTCTGTCGTCGTTCTTCAGTTGTCCTGGAACACGCGCGGCGTCTGCGCCAGGTGAAAGCCGTCGAAAGGCTTCACGGCCGCGCGCTGCTGCGCCTGCGCATCGGGCAGCTCCATCGGCCAGCCCATGCGCACCTGCGGCCGTGCGCCGTCCACGCGCAGCACGGTGCCGCTGATGAAGCTGGCCGCCGGGCACAGCAGGAAAGCGATGGCGGCGGAGGTCTCGGCTTCGGTGCCGAAGCGGCCCGCGGGCAGGGTCTTGCGCATGGCGCGCAGCATGTCGCCGGCCTCGGGCGGGTAGTGGTCCATGCCGCTGGAGGCGATGTAGCCGGGCGCCACCGCGTTCACGCGCACGCCGCTCACGGCCCATTCGGCGGCGGCCGTCTCGGTGAAGCTCACCATGCCGGCGCGCGCCGCGCCGCTGTGGCCCATGTTGGGCATGGAGCCCCAGATGTCGGCCACGATGTTGACGATGGCGCCGCCGCGCGCCTGCATGCTCTGCAGGTAGCACTCGCGCGCGACCAGGAAGCCGCCCGTGAGGTTGGTGTGGATCACCGCCTCCCAGCCCTTGGCCGAGATGGCGTGCAGCGGCGTGATGTACTGGCCGCCCGCGTTGTTCACCAGGCCGTCGATGCGGCCCTGCGCGGCGACGATGGCGGCCACGGCCGCGCGCACGGCCTCTTCCTGGCGGATGTCGAAGGCCTGCGTGCCGGCCTTGCCGCCGGCGGCCTCGATCTCGGCCTTCACTGCGTCGAGCTTCTCCTGCTTGCGCCCGACCAGCACGACGTGCGCGCCGAGCGCGGCGAGTTCGTGCGCGGTGCAGCGGCCGATGCCGGAGCCGCCGCCCGTGACGACGATGACCTGGCCGTCGAACAGGCCGGGCGTGAAGACGGAGCGATAGCGGGACGACGGAGTGTTCATGCGACAGGCTTTCGGAAATTTGGGGGGACGCGCATCAGGCGCCGGCGATCTCGGCAATCTCTGCGACCACGTGGCGCGCCGCCACCTGCGCGCCCACCGCGACATGCAGCGCGACCCGGCCGGCGCGCGGCGCGCAGTGCACGTGCTCCATCTTCATCGCTTCGAGCGTGACCAGCGGCTGCCCGGCGGCGACGGCATCGCCCTCGGCCACCAGCAGGGCGATGACGCGGCCGTTCATCGAGGCGCGCAGCAGGCCGTCGGCCCCGGCGTTGCCGCCGCGGGCCACGGCCACGTGCGTGAGGTTGTCGAGCCGGAAGGCGCGGCCACGGAAATTGAACAGGACGCGATCGCCCGCGTGTTCTGTCTCGCGCACGGCAAGCGCCTGTTCGGAGAGACCGCCGCACGAGAAGCGCACGGTGCCGTCGTCCTGCCACGCGAGCAGCGTGAGCTGCACGGCGTCGCGGTCGTCGAGTGCGACATCGAAGGCGCCCTTGCCGCGCGGCGTCACGCGGGCCGTGTGCACGGTGCCGTCGAGTGCGAAGCGCAAGGCATTGGGCAGCGTGTGCGCCAGCGGCGACGGCCATCCGTGCTCGCCGAGTTGCAGCAGCAGCGCGGCCAGCAGCGCCGCTTGGGCATCGGTGGCCGCGTCGGGCGCGAGCAGCGCATCGAGATGATCGGCAATGAAGGCCGTCGTGGCCGCGCCGCTGGCGAACACCTCGTGCGACAGCGCGCGCAGCAGCAGTGGCTGGTTGGTCGCAATGCCGAGCGCGACGGTGTCCTGCAGGCCCGCGACGAGCCGGTGCCTGGCTTCATCGCGCGTGCGGCCGTGCGCCACCAGCTTGGCAACCATCGAGTCGTAGTAGGGCGGCACGGCCGCACCGTCGCGCAGCGCGTGTTCGGTGCGCAGCGACGGTGAAGGCCGCCAGGCCGCGAAGGTGCCGCTCTGCGGCATGAAGCCCTGCCGCGGGTCTTCGGCGCACAGGCGCACCTCGATCGCATGGCCGTCGATGCGCACGTCTTCTTGCGTGAGCGGCAGCGGCTCGCCGGCCGCCACGCGCAGTTGCAGCTCGACCAGGTCGAGCCCGGTCACCGCCTCGGTCACCGGGTGCTCGACCTGCAGGCGCGTGTTCATTTCCATGAACCAGTACTGGCCTTCGGCGTCGAGCAGGAATTCGAGCGTGCCCGCGCCTTCGTACGCAATCGCCTTCGCCGCCGCGACGGCCGTGGCGCCCATGCGCTCGCGCAGGGCGCCGGACACCGCGGGCGAGGGCGCTTCCTCGATCACCTTCTGGTGCCGGCGCTGCACCGAGCAGTCGCGCTCGCCGAGGTGGATGGCGTTGCCGTGCCGGTCGGCGAACACCTGGATCTCGATGTGGCGCGGCGCGACGATGGCGCGCTCCAGGATCACGGTGGCGTCGCCGAAGGCATTGAGCGCTTCCGACTGCGCGCTGTGCAGCAGTTCGCCGAACTGCGCGGCCGAGCCGACCAGGCGCATGCCGCGCCCGCCGCCGCCGGCCGTGGCCTTGATCATCACGGGCCAGCCGATGCGCGCGGCCTCCGCCGCCAGCTTCTGCGGGCTCTGGTCCGTGCCCTGGTAGCCCGGAATGCACGGCACGCCCGCTGCCTGCATCAGCCGCTTGGCGCCGGCCTTGTCGCCCATGGCGCGAATGGCCTCGGGCGACGGCCCGATGAAGACCAGGCCCGCATCGCGGCAGGCCTGCGCGAAAGCGGCGTTCTCGGCGAGGAAACCGTAGCCGGGGTGCACCGCGTCGGCGCCGCTGATGCGCGCGGCCTCGACGATGGCGGCGATGTCCAGGTAGCTCTGCGCGGGCAGCGGCTCGCCGATCCACACCGACTGGTCGGCCTGGCGCACGTGCTCGGCATCGGCGTCGGCGCTCGAGTACACGGCCACCGTGCGGTAGCCCATGGCGCGCGCCGTGCGCATCACGCGCACCGCGATCTCGCCGCGGTTGGCGATCAGGATCTTGTGAAATGCGCTCATGGCCGTGCCACCGAGAACTGCATGGGTTGCGGCACGCGCGCGTCGGCGTCGCGGCACACGGACAGCGCTTCGGCCAGCACCGCGCGCGTGTCGCGCGGGTCGATCACGCCGTCGTCCAGCAGCAGCGCGCTGGTGGTGAACACGCTCATCTGGCGCTCGAAGCGCTCGACGATCTGCTGCTGCATGGCGTCGATCTTTGCGTGGTCGACGCTGCCTTTTCTGGCCATGCCCGCCTCCATCACGATGGCCATGGTTTTCGCGGCCTGCTCGCCGCCCATCACCGCGGTGCGCGCGTTGGGCCAGCTGAAGCAGAAGCGCGGCGCAAAGCCCCGCCCGCACATACCGTAGTTGCCCGCGCCGTACGAGGCGCCGCAGTGCAGCGTGATCTGCGGCACGGTGGCGCTGGTCACGGCCTGGATCATCTTGGCGCCGTGCTTGATGATGCCGGCCTCCTCGTGCGCGCGGCCCACCATGTAGCCGGTGATGTTCTGCAGGTAGACGATGGGCGTGCGCGACTGGCAGCAGGCCTGGATGAAGTGCGTGGCCTTGGTGGCGCCGTCGGAGTCGATGGGGCCGTTGTTGGTGATGAGGCCCACCGCATGCCCCTCGAGCCGGATGTGGCCGCAGACGGTGGCGCTGCCGTAGTGCGCGCTGAATTCGAGGAACTCCGAGCCGTCGGCGATGCGCGCGATGACCTCGCGCATGTCCACCGGACGCCGTCCGTCGCTGGGCATGAGGCCCAGCAGGTCTTCGGCGTCGCAGCGCGGCGGCGCGAACGTGCGCGGCGCTTCGTCGCGCGCCCAGTCGATGCCGCCGAGGATGGCGCGCGCGATGCGGATCGCGTCGCGGTCGTCCTCGGCCAGGTAGTCGCCCAGGCCGGAGATGTGCGTGTGCATCACGGCGCCGCCCAGTTCTTCTTCGGTGGCGATCTCGCCGGTGGCGGCCTTCAGCAGCGGCGGCCCGGCCAGGAAGGCCCGCGTGCGGTCGCGCACCATCACGATGTAGTCGGACAGGCCCGTCTGGTAGGCGCCGCCCGCGGTCGAGGAGCCGTGCGTCACCGTCACCACCGGCAGCCCCGCGGCCGACAGGCGCGCGAGGTTGCGAAAGATGTTGCCGCCGCGCACGAAGTCCTGCACGCGGTACTGCATGAGGTTGGCGCCGGCGCTTTCCACCAGCTGCACGTAGGGCAGCTTGTTCTCCAGCGCGATCTCCTGCACGCGCAGCTGCTTGTCCAGCCCCATGGGCTGCAGCGCGCCGGCGTCGATGCCCGAGTCGGAGGCGTTCACCATGCAGCGCACGCCCGCCACGCGGCCGATGCCCGAGAGCAGGCCGCCGCCCGGCACGCTCTTCGACAGGTCGGGGTTGTCCTGGCCCAGCCCCGCGAGCGAGGCCAGCGGCAGGAAGGGCGCGCCGGTGTCCAGCAGCAGCGCGAGGCGCTCGCGCGGCAGCAGCTGCCCGCGCCTGGCGAAGCGCTCGGCCGAGGCGTTCGAGGCGGCCGCGGCGCGGGCCTCGTGCGCGCGCACCTCGCCGAGCAGCGCGAGCATGCTGGCGCGGTTGGCCTGGAAGGTGTCGCTGGCCGCGTGCAGCCGGGATTCGATGAGGGGCATGAAGGTCTGTGCAGGTCGCTGTTGTCGCTCTGCACAGACTGTAGGAGGCGGGTGCCGCGCCCGCTTGTGCCAATTAGCTGGTGTGGGGGCGGCGCACGCCCGCGGCCGGCGTGGTGTCCAGGCTGCTGCCCGTGACCACCCAGTAGATGAAGATCAGCACCGCGCCGGCCGTGCCGAACACCGTGAGCCCCATCGAGCTGCCGCCGATGGCCAGCGCGTCGATCGGCGCGGCGGCGGTGCACACCATGCCGGCCGCGCTCATGCCCACGTAGTGCATTGTGCACACGGCCACGCCCATCACGGCGGCCGCGGCCACCTTGTGCGTGAACTTGCGCAGGTTGAAGGCCAACCACAGCGCCGCCGCGGCCGCGCTCACGGCAATCACCACCGACAGGGCGACGCGCGCGAGGTCGAAGTCCATCGAGGCGCGCATGTTCATCGCGAACATGCCCATGTAGTGCATCACGCACACGCCGGCACCGGCCAGCAGGCTGCCGCCCAGCCAGCCCGAGCGGCTGAACCGGCTTTGGCCGCCCGCCATGTACAGCGCGATGCCCGAGATCAGGATGGCCGCCACCAGCGACACCACGGTGAGCGGAATGTTGTACGAGATGGCGATCGGCAGGCGGTACGCCAGCATGCCGATGAAGTGCATCGACCAGATGCCGATGCCGCCCAGCGCCACCGCGGCGCAGGCCACGATGGCCAGGTTGGGCTTGCCGTCGGGGCCGACCATGCGCCCGGCGCAGATGAGGGCCACCAGCGAGCCCGCGAAGGAGATGAGGAAGGAGAGCGCCACCATGCCCGGGGTGTACTCGGGCGACAGCAACTGGCCTACGACGAGCGGAGTCATGCGTTTTCCTTTCGAGAAAGAACGCTTCGCGGACCCCCGACGGCCGGATTGCAGCCGGGACACCGCAGGGCGTCCCGGCCAGTCTGTAATGTTTGTTTTAAAAAGTAAACAGGTAATTACACTTCTTGTTACCCTACCTTACGGCGCGAATCCGATATATCGCATTGTTCTTGTCGGCGCTCATGTAGACCGTGCCGTCGCGGCCCACGGCCACGCCCGTGACCACGTACGGCGGCGGCAGGCCGGCCCCGGGGGCGAGGCCGATCGGCAGGTTCTCGGCCACCGTGCGGCGGCTGCCGGTGACGGGGTCGATCTCGAGCAGCCGGCGCGCCGCGCTCTCGGCCACGATGAAGCTGCCCCACGGCGTCTGCGCCAGGCCCTCGGGCAGGGCGAGCCCGTCGGCCACGGTGCGCAGCGGCGCGCTGGCGTCCAGCGGAATGCGCAGCAGCTTGCCGGCCGCCTCGGTCACGTAGAGCGCGCCGTCCTGCCCGATGACCATCTGCACCGGGCCGTTCAGGCCGCTGGCAAGCACCGACTTCTGGGCAAACTTCGGACCGCTGGCGCGCGTGATGCTGCCGGTGGCGATCTCCGCGTAGACCAGGCTGCCGTCGGGCATGGGAATGGCGTCGAACGGGGCCTTCAGGCCGTGCACGATTTCCACGGTCTTCAGCGTCTGGCGGTCCACCAGCTGCACCGTGCCGGTGAACCACGAGGTCAGCGCGAACAACTGGGGCGACAGGCCGACCGCGAACGGGTAGTCGAGCTCGGGCTCGCGCTGCATGCGGAACACGTCGCGCACCTCGCCCGTGCGCACGTCGACCTGGCGGAAGCCGAACACGTCGGCCACCCAGAGGTCGTTGCCGTCGATCTTCATGCCGGCCGGCACCGCCACCTTGCCGCTGGTGAGCGTGCGCAGCTCGCCGGTGGCGGGGTTGAAGGCCTGCACCTCGTTGTTGGCCATGTTCGATACGTAGATGGTGCCGTCCGGCGTGTCCTTGGCGATGGCCAGGTTGTCGAGCGAGGGCCGCAGCTGCTTGGCCACGGTCTTGCGGCCGGTGGCCAGGTCCACCTTGACCAGTTCGCCGCTGCGCGCATCGACCACCCAGAGGTTGCCCTTGCCGTCGAGGTTGGCCGCGGCCGGAATCTTGAAGCCGTCGGCGATCACGGTCATGTTGCCGTTCGCCGGATCGATCTTCACCACCTGCCCCTTGAACCACAGCGGGCCGTAGAGCAGGCCGTCGGGCCTGACCTCGAAGCCGTTGAAGCCGCCCATGTCCTTCTTGATGAGCCGCGGCGGCTTCTGGCCCGCGCGGTCGATTTCCCAGAGCGCGTCGCCCAGGAACACCTGCGAGGCGTAGAGCTTGCCGTTGCGGCGGTCGAAGTCGAGCGAGTTGAGGCCGGGCAGGTCCTTGGCGAGCACCTGCAGCGGCGCGCCGTCGTTCTCGCGGTAGCGCAGCATGCCCATGAGGTAGTTGGTCCACGCCAGCTCGCCCTTGGGGCCCACGGCGATGTCGTCGGCCTGGCCTTCGGGCGCATCGACGAGCACCTTGGCCGCGCCGGTGGTGCGGTCGACCTCCCACAGCGTGTTGCCCAGCACCGAGCCCGCGAGCAGGCGGCCCTTGGCGTCGATGGCCAGGCCGTGCACGCCGGCGAAGGACGAGGGCGCCACCAGCACCTCGGGCGCGGCCCACGCGGCGGGCCGGGTGGGCGGTGGCGAGAGGCTGCTGCAGGCGGCCAGCAGGGTGAGGGTGGCGGTCAGCGCGGCGGCTCGCAGGTTCGCTTGCAGGCTCGCTTGCAGGTTCGCGCGAAGGCTTCGACGGGGCATGGTGCGTGTCTCCTCTTCTGTTGATGCTGGGTGCGCGAAGCAGTCTAGGAGGAGGCCGCGGCCCTGAAGTCTCTCGGGGGACACGATGCGGACTTTCGTCCGCTGTGGATTACCCGGGCCTGCGCGGGCCGTCGTCCGGCCGGCGGGTCAGCCGCGCAGCAGCTGCGTGACGGTGTGGATCAGCAGCCCCACCAGCCCGCCCACCAGCGTGCCGTTGATGCGGATGAACTGCAGGTCGCGCCCGATGTGGCGCTCCAGCTCCAGCGTCATCTCCTGTGCGTTCCACTCGCCCACGCGCTCCTCGATGTAGCGGCGGATGTCCTCGCGGTAGCGCTCGATGGCCAGCGGCGCGGCGGCCTCGACCTGCTCGTTGATCCAGCGGCGGATGGCCTCGTCGCCCTGCAGCCGCGTGCCCAGCGCGCCGGCCATCGAGGCGATGCGCTGGCGGATGGTGGAGTCGCCGCGGCCCAGGTCGTCGTGCAGCCAGGCCAGCAGCTCGCCCCACAGCCCGTGCAGGTAGTCGCCCAGCGCGGGGTGCGCGATGAGCTCGGCGCGGATCTGCTCGCCGCGCTGCTGGAACTCGGGGTCGAGCTTCAGGCGCACCACGAAGTCGTCGACGAAATGGTCGAAGCGCTTGCGCATGGGGTGGTCGGGCTCGGCCGCCAGCTCGCCGATGGTGCGCGCCACGGCGGCCACGATCTTGCGCGTGGCCAGCTTGGCCGCCACCTGGTCCAGGCCCACGTAGCGCAGCGTCTTGATCTCGCGCGCAATGGCCTCGGTGATGTGCGCCTGCAGCTCGTCGCCCTCGAGCAGCCCGGCCACCTGCTGCAGCACGTCGTCGAGCAGCGCCTGGTGGCGCCCGCCGGCCGTGAGCGCGTCGAGTGCCTGGCCGGTGAGGCGCGACAGGTCGATCTTCTGCAGGCCCGCCGCGGCGGCGCGGCCCATGAAGTCGCGCACGCGTTCGTCGTCGAAGGCCGAGAGGCCGTAGCGCGTGGCGGCCACGCCCCATTCACCGAGCTTCTGGCCGCTGGCGGGGCGCGCGAGCCAGCCGGCAATGCGCCCGGCGGTGTCGAACTGGCGCACCTTGTCGAGCACCTGCGCGGTGCTCAGGAAGTTGTCGCAGATGAAGCCGGCGAGCTTGGCGCCGATGCGGTCCTTGTTGCTGGGGATGATGGCCGTGTGCGGAATCGGCAGGCCCAGCGGATGGCGAAACAGCGCCACCACCGCGAACCAGTCGGCAATGGCGCCGACCATGGCGGCCTCGGCAAAGGCCGCCACGTAGCCCCAGGCCGGATGCTGCGCGTGCAGCGCGCTGGCCAGCGCATAGAGCAGCGCCGCGCCGCACAGCAGGCCGAGCGCGACGCGCTTCATGCGCTGCAGTGCGTCGTTGCCTTCGGCCAATCTCAACCGATGGTGGGGCTGGACGCCAGGCGCTCCATGAACAGCTCGCAGCGCGCGAGCTGCTCGAGGCTCACGAACTCGTCGGGCTGGTGCGCCTGCTCGATGCTGCCGGGGCCGCACACCACGGTGGGGATGCCGGCGTTCTTGAACAGGCCCGCTTCGGTGCCGAAGGCCACCAGCGTGGTGCGGTCTTCGCTGGCCAGGCGCTGTGCCAGCAGCGTGATGGGGTCGTCGGCCGAACCCAGGAAGCTGGGGATCTCGCAGATGGTCTCGAACTGGAAGCCGGTGTCCTGCGCGACCTTCTTCATGGCCGGCTCCAGGCTGCCCGCGTAGGCCACCACGTCGGCCTGCATGCGCTTGGCGTCGGCGGTGGGCAGGTCGCGGAATTCGTAGCGGAACTCGGCGTCGCGCGGCACCACGTTGTCGGCGATGCCGCCGTGGAACTGGCCCACGCTGGCGGTGCTGAAGGGCACGTCGAAGCCTTCGTAGCGCGGCTCGCTGCGCTCGAAGTCCTCGGCCATGTCGCGCACCTTGCCGATCACCCGGGCCGCCATCTCGATGGCGTTGACCGACTTCGGCGTGAGCGACGAGTGCGCTTCCTTGCCGCGCACGCAGCACTTGTAGCGGTACACGCCCTTGTGCGCGATGGCCGGCACCATGCTGGTGGGCTCGCCCACGATGCAGGCCAGCGGCTTGATGCCGGCTTCGCGCATGTCGGCAATGAGTTCCTTCACGCCGAAGCAGCCGATCTCTTCCTCGTAGCTGAAGGCGAAGTGCACCGCGAAGGGCGAGTCGCTTTCCAGGAAGCGGTGGGCGTTCGACAGTGCAATGGCGATGAAGCTCTTCATGTCGGCCGAGCCACGCCCGTACAGGCGCTCGTTCTGCACCACCGCGGAGAGCGGGTCGACGCTCCAGTCCTGGCCGTCCCAGGGCACCGTGTCGGTGTGGCCCGAGACGATCACGCCGGCCGGCTTGCCTTCGCCCAGCGTGGCGAACAGGTTCGCCTTGGTGCGCTCGGCGTTGTAGGTGATGCGGCTTTTCACGCCCAGGCCCGCGAGGTGGCTCTGTGCGAAGTCGATCAGTTGGAGGTTGCTGTTGGCACTGACGGTGTTCATGCGCACCAGGGTCTGGGCCATCAGAAGGCTTTGGGGTGAAAGCGTATGGAGCATGCGGCGCATTCTCCCGGAAGTCGGCGCCGCGTGTGCGCGCGAGTCGCGGCTGTCACGCGCAGCGGGTACCCTGCGCTTCTTTTGGATGGAGAGCCCAAGACCATGCGCACCCTTCAACTCGCCCTGACGGCCACCGCCGCCCTTTGTGTTGCGGCCTGCAGCACCAGCGGCCCCACCGGTTCCACCAACAAGCCGATGACGCTCGACGGCAAGCCGCCGCTGGTCATTGCCCACCGCGGCGCCTCGGGCTACCTGCCGGAGGAAACCCTCGAGGCCTACGCGCGCGCCGTCGAGCTCGGCGCCGACGTCATCGAGATGGACCTGGTCTCCACCAAGGACGGCGTGCTCATCGCCCGCCACGACCCCAACCTGGCCATCAGCACCGACGTGGCCAGGCACCCGCGCTTCGCCTCGCGCAAGAAGACCATCAAGGTCGACGGCGAGACCCAGACCGGCTGGTTCAGCAACGACTTCACGCTGGCCGAGATCAGGACGCTGGGCGGCATCTCGACCGACGCCGAGCGGCCGCAGGAATTCAACGGCAAGTACAAGATCGTCACCTTCCAGGAGATCATCGACTTCGCCAAGGCCAAGTCGAAGGAAACCGGCCGCACCATCGCGATCTATCCCGAGTCGAAGAACCCGACCTACTTCCGCGACCTGGGGCTGCCGCTGGAAGACAAGATGATCGCCGCCATCAACGCCGCCGGCTGGAACAGCAAGACCGCGCCCATCTATGTGCAGTCGTTCGAGCCGGGCAGCCTGAAGTACATGAAGAGCAAGGGCCTGAACACCCGGCTCATCCAGCTGATCGACGGCGACAGCGTCGACCTGAAGACCGGCGCCGTGACCTTCGCCGTGCCCAGCGACCGCCCCTACGACTGGACCAAGGCCGGCGACAAGCGCAACTTCGACGCCATGGTCACGCCCGCGGGGCTGGCCGAGATCAAGACCTATGCCGACGGCATCGGGCCGTGGAAGCGCTACATCGTGAGCATCAAGGGCACGATCGGCGCCGACGGCAAGCCGGTGGACGTGAACAAGGACGGCAAGATCAACGACGCCGACGCCACCTCCACCGCGCCCACCTCGCTGATCGCCGACGCGCACAAGGCCGGCCTGTTCGTGCACCCCTTCACCTTCCGCAACGAGTCGCGCCGCCTGGCGGCCGACTACGCCAAGGACGGCAGGAACGAATACGGCGTGTACTACAAGCTCGGCGTGGACGGCGTGTTCACCGACTTCACCGACACCGCGCTGGCCGCGCGCGCGGACTACCTGAAGAGCATCGGGCGCTGAATCTTTTGGGGAGGAACACCGCGCAACCGGCTTTCCCGGGCCGCAGGTGTTGCCTCCGGCAGGGGGGAGCGAAGTGCGCGCAGCTTGAGGCAAGCGTAGGAATTACCCGGCACGGTCTTTGCGGGTGTCGTGGCAAAGCCTAGACTGTGAAACATGAAACTCATCGATTCGCTCGTCACGCAGGCGGCCGGCATCGCCGCCGTCCGACGTGACCTCCACGCCCATCCCGAACTCTGCTTCGAAGAAGTCCGCACCGCCGACGTGGTGGCAGGCAAGCTCACCGAATGGGGCATTCCCATTCACCGCGGCCTGGGCACCACCGGCGTGGTGGGCATCATCAAGAACGGCACCGGCAACCGCGCCGTGGGCCTGCGCGCCGACATGGACGCGCTGCCCGTCACCGAGCTCAACACCTTCGCCCACGCCAGCCAGCACCACGGCAAGATGCACGCCTGCGGGCACGACGGCCACACCGCCATGCTGCTGGCGGCCGCGCAGCATCTGGCGAAGAACCGCAACTTCGACGGCACCGTCTACCTGATCTTCCAGCCGGCGGAAGAGGGCGGCGGCGGCGCGCGCGAGATGATCAAGGAAGGGCTCTTCGAGCAGTTCCCCATGGACGCCGTGTTCGGCATGCACAACTGGCCCGGCATGAAGGCCGGCCAGTTCGCCGTGAGCCCCGGGCCGGTGATGGCCTCGGGCAACAAGTTCCACGTCAACGTGATCGGCAAGGGCGGTCACGCCGCGCTGCCGCAGACCGGCGTCGACCCGGTGCCGATCGCCTGCGAGATCGTGCAGGCGTTCCAGACCATCCTCACGCGCAAGATGAAGCCGACCGATTCGGCCGTGATCTCGGTCACGACCATCCACGCGGGCGAAACCAACAACGTGATTCCCGACAACTGCGAGCTGACGGGCACGGTGCGCACCTTCTCGCTGGAAGTGCTCGACATGATCGAGGCGAAGATGAAGCAGATCTCGGAGCACATCTGCGCGGCGCACGACGCCACCTGCGACTTCCGCTTCGAGCGCTACTACCCGCCGACCATCAACACCGAGGCCGAGGCCGACTTCGCGCGCCGCGTGATGGGCGAGATCGTCGGCCCCGACAACGTGCTCAGGCAGGAGGCCGCCATGACCTCGGAAGACTTCGCCTTCATGCTGCAGGCCAAGCCCGGCGCCTATGCCTTCATCGGCAACGGCGACGGCGCGCACCGCGACGTGCACCACGGCGAAGGCCCGTGCACGCTGCACAACGCGAGCTACGACTTCAACGACGACCTGATCCCGCTGGGCGCGACCTGCTGGGTGCAGATTGCCGAGCAGTTCCTCAAGCCCGGCGCGGCCGGCTGACCGGCGCGCTGTTCGCCGAGTCGCAGAGTTCGCAGTCCCTTCCCTAATCCGTAGCGAGGTGATCGCCAGATGATCGGAATCGCCGAGGCCTTTTCTTCGCGCTACGCCCAGGCGCGCCAGAAGTTCCTGCAGGGCTGCGTGAGCGCCGGCCTCACGGTCGAGCCGCATGCGCACCCGCTCAAGGGGCGCGACGGCGAGGAACTGTCGATGGACGTCGCGCTCGACGGCAACGCCGATGCCGACAACCTGCTGGTGGTCACCAGCGCCTGCCACGGCGTGGAGGGCCATTGCGGCAGCGGCGTGCAGGTGTTCGCGCTGCACGACGCCGAATGGCGCGAGAAGGCCAGGGCGCAGGGCGTGGCCGTGCTGTACGTGCACGCGCTCAACCCGCACGGCTTTTCGCACGGCCGGCGCGTGACGCACGAGAACGTCGACCTGAACCGCAACTTCATCGACTTCTCGAAGCCGGTACCGGTGAACGAGCCCTACGCCAAGCTGCACGAGCTGCTGCTGCCCGCCACCTGGCCGCCCACGCCCGAGAACCAGGCGGGCGTGGCCAAGTGGATCGACAAGCACGGCGCCACCGCCTACCAGGCGGCCGTGACCAGCGGGCAGTACCAGTTCGACGACGGCCTGTTCTTCGGCGGCAAGGCGCCGACCTGGAGCAACAAGACCATTCGCGGCGTGCTGCGCCGGCACGCGGGCCACGCCCGGCGCATCGCCTGGATCGACCTGCACACGGGGCTCGGGCCGAACGGCCTGGGCGAGCGCATCTACGCCGGCAAGGACGACAAGACCGCCTATGGCCGCGCCAACGCGTGGTGGGGTACGCCGGCGGCGCCGGTGACCTCGATCTACGACGGTTCTTCCACCTCGGCGCTGCTGCGCGGGCTGATGTGGGACTCGGTGTACGAAGAGTGCCCGCAGGCCGAGTACACCGGCATCGCGCTCGAATACGGCACGCTGCCCATCCTGGAGGTGACCGGCGCATTGCGCGCCGACCACTGGCTGCACAAGCACCCGCAGGCGCCGGCCGACCTGGCCGACGGCATCCGGGCGCGGATGCTGGAGGCGTTCTACACGGACACCGACGCCTGGCGCGGGCAGATCGTCAGCCAGGCGAGGCAGGCGATGTTCCAGGCCGTGAACGGCCTGAGCGGCACCGCCGCCTGATCCGCATCCCGAGACCCGGACCTTTTGCGGGTCCGTTCCTCGGTCTTCAGATTTTCAGGTCTTCAGGTCCGGACCTTGCCGTCGCCCGTGAGCATCGACAGTTCCACGAACTTCGACGCCACGTGGCTCTTCGGCGAGAACGACACCTCGAACCCGCCGAACGGCTGGCGGTCGATGCTTTCCAGCCCGGCGATCAGGCTCTCGCGCGTGGGCTTGCCCGGCGCCTTGCGCAGGCCTTCGGTCAGCACCTTGGCGGCCAGGTAGCCTTCGATGCCCGAGAAATTGGCGGTGGCGCCGTTGCCGGCCTTGCGCACCGCCTCGGTGAACTCGCGCGCCAGCGCGTTGGCGGGGTTGAAGGGCGACGGCATCACCTGCGTCACCATCACGCCCGAGGCGTCCTTGCCCAGCTCGTCCGACAGCGCCTGCGTGCCCACGAACGACAGGTTGAAGAAGGTGCCGCCGAAGCCGGCCTTGCGCGCCTCGCGGATGAACGTGGCGCAGGCCTTGTAAGCACCCACTTGCACCACGGCGTCGGGCCGCGCGTCCATGATGTTCTTCACCGCCTGGGCCACGTCGGACGAGTTGCGCTCCACCGTGCCCAGCGCCACCGGCTTGAGCTGCTGCTGCTCGAGCGCCTGCGTCACGCCGTCGAGGCCGGCCTTGCCGTAGGCGTCGTTCTGATAGAAGACCGCGATCTTCTTCAGGCCCAGGTGGGTGAGCTGCTTGACCATCAGCGCCGTCTCGTCGTTGTACGAGGCGCGCAGGTGGAACACGTTCTTCTGGAACGGCTCGCGCAGCGACATCGCGCCGGTGAGCGGGGCGATGAACGGCACCCGGTCCTTCACCGCCAGCGGCAGCGCGGCCAGGCTGGTCGGCGTGCCGACGTAGCCGAACAGCGCAAACACGTCCTCGTCGATGAGCTTCTGCGTATTGGCCGCGCAGCGGTCGGGCTCGTAGCCGTCGTCGAGGTTCTTGATCACCACGTTGCGGCGGCCCGGCTGGGCGTTGTACTGGTCCAGGAACAGCTTGGCGCCCTGGTGGAACTGCACGCCCAGCTGTGCCGCCGGGCCGGTGAAAGGCGCCGACTGGCCGAGCACCAGTGGCGTGTCGCCCTGCGCGCGGGCGATGCCGAAGCCGCCCAGCGCCGCCGCGCCTGCGGCCAAAGAAAAATGTCGTCGATTCATCGTCATGTTCAAAACCCCCTCCCGCGCGCTGTCTCGCGCACAAATTAGACTTGCCCGATGCCCCACGCACCGGATTCCCTGCTCGAAGAAGCACCCCTGCCCGCCACCGTTTCCACGGTGCTGGGCGCCTGCCCCCACGACTGCCCGGACACCTGCGCCCTGGTCACCACCGTCAAGGACGGGGTGGCCGTGAAGCTGCAGGGCAATGCCGCGCATTCGCATACCGGGGGTGTGCTGTGCACCAAGGTGTCGCGCTACATCGAGCGCAACGACCATGCCGAAAGGCTGGTACAGCCGCTCAAGCGCGTCGGCCCCAAGGGTTCCGGCCAGTTCGAGCCGGTGAGCTGGGACGACGCGCTGGACGACATCGCCAGGCATCTTGAAGTATTACAGGGAAAACCCGAAGACATTGTCCCCTACAGCTATGCGGGAACCATGGGTCTGGTGCAGGGCGAGTCGATGGACCGTCGTTTTTTCCACAAGCTGGGCGCCACCCTGCTGGACCGCACGATCTGCTCCATGGCCGGCGGCGAGGCCATGGTCTACACGCTGGGCGCCAAGGTCGGCATGCGGATCGAGTTCTTCGCCGAGGCCAAGCTGATCCTGATCTGGGGCAGCAACTCGATCGCCAGCAACCTGCATTTCTGGCGCCACGCCCAGGCCGCCAAACGCGCCGGCGCGCGGCTGGTGTGCATCGACCCGCGCCGCACCGAAACCGCCGACAAGTGCGACGAGCACGTCGCGCTGCTGCCCGGCACCGACGCCGCGCTGGCGCTGGCGCTGATGCACGAGCTCATCGTGCACGACTGGCTCGACCACGACTACATCGCCAGCCACACGCTGGGCTGGGAGCAACTGCGCGAGCGCGCGCTGCAGTGGCCGCCGTCGCGCGCGGCCGAGGTCTGCGGCATTCCCGAAGCGCAGATCGTGGCGCTGGCCCAGGCCTACGGCACCACCAAGCCGGCCGCCATCCGCCTGAACTACGGCATGCAGCGCGTGCGCGGCGGCGGCAACGCGGCGCGCGCCATCGCCTGCCTGCCGGCGCTGATGGGCGCCTGGCGCGACCGCGCGGGCGGCCTGCTGCTGAGCAGCTCGGGCCACTACCCGGTGGACCGCGCCGCGTTGCAGCGCCCCGACCTGCTGGCCGGGCGCAAGCCGCGCACCATCAACATGAGCACCATCGGCGACGCGCTGCTGGACACCGCCCACCCGGTGAAGGCCATCGTGGTCTACAACAGCAACCCGGTGGCCGTGGCGCCCGAGTCGGCCAAGGTGGCGGCGGGCTTCGCGCGCGAAGACCTGTTCACCGTGGTGCTGGAGCAGTTCCGCACCGACACCGCCGACTACGCCGACTACCTGCTGCCCGCCACCACACAGCTGGAGCACTGGGACATCCACTGCAGCTACGGCCACACCGACGTGCTGCTGAACCGCCCGGCCGTGGCGCCGCGCGGCGAGGCCCGCAGCAACGCCTGGGTGTTCCGCGAACTGGCGCGCCGCATGGGCTTCACCGAGCCCTGCTTCTCCGATTCCGACGAGGCGCTGTGCCGCACCGCCTTCGCCGAGAACGCCATCGACTTTCCCCAGTTGCTGGAACAGGGCTTCACCAGCGTGAAGCTGCCCGAGGCCCCGTTCGCCGAAGGCAAGTTCCCCACGCCCTCGGGCCGCTGCGAATTCTTCAGCGCCCGGCTGGAGGCCATGGGCATGAACGGCGTGCCCGACCACGTGCCCAACTGGGAGCCGGCCGGCAGCTCGACCGACTTCCCGCTGGCCATGATCTCGCCGCCGGCGCGCAACTTCCTCAATTCGACCTTCGTGAATGTGACCAGCCTGCGCGCCATCGAGGTGGAGCCGCTGCTGGAGATCCATGCGGAAGACGCCGCCGCCCGCGGCATCGAGGACGGCTCGCTCGTGCGCGTGTTCAACAAGCGCGGCGAGCACCGCTGCCGCGCCGAGGTGTCGCGCCGCGCGCGCCAGGGCGTGGTGCACGGCATGGGCATCTGGTGGCGCAAGCTCGGCATGGACGGCACCAACGTCAACGAGCTGACCAGCCAGCGCCTGACCGACATCGGCCGCGGCCCGACCTTCTACGACTGCCTCGTCGAGGTCGAGAAGGCGTGAGGCTTCTTTCCGCGCTCGCGCTGGCCGGCCCGCTGTTGCTGGGCGGCTGCGCCGACCTGGGCTACTACTGGCAGTCGGCCAGCGGCCACATCGGCATCATGCGGGCGGCCAAGCCCGTGCCCGAGTGGCTGGCCGACCCGGCCGTGTCGGCGGCGCTGAAGGCCAAGCTCGAACTCACGCAGCGCATCCGCGCCTTCGCCTCGTCGCAGCTGGGCCTGCCCGACAACCCCAGCTACAAGTCGTACGCCGACCTGCACCGCGCCGCCGCCGTGTGGAACGTGGTGGCCGCGCCGCCGTACTCGCTCACGCTGAAGAGCTGGTGCTTCCCGGTGGCGGGTTGCGTGGGCTACCGCGGCTACTACGACGAGGCGGCGGCCAAGGCCGAAGCCCAGACGCAGAAGACGAGCGGCATGGAAGTGGCCGTGTACCCCGTGCCCGCGTACTCCACGCTCGGCTGGATGAACTGGGCCGGCGGCGATCCGCTGCTGTCCACCTTCATCGGCTACCCCGAAGGCGAGCTGGCGCGCCTTGTGTTCCACGAACTCGCGCACCAGGTGCTCTACGTGGCCGGCGACACGGTGTTCAACGAGTCGTACGCCACCGCGGTCGAGCGTATCGGCGGCGCGATGTGGCTGCAGCGCGAGGCCGGCGAGCCGGCGCGGCGCGAGTATGCGCAGTTCGACGGCCAGCGGCAGGACTTCCGGGCGCTCGCGCTGGACACCCGCCGCGCGCTCACGAAGGTCTACGAGTCGCCCGAAGCCAAGGCCGAGGACTGGACCAGGGTCGAAGCCATGAAGCAGGCCGCCATGGCCGACTTCCGCGATCGCTACCAGAAGCTCAAGGCCGCCTGGAGCGGCCCGCGCCAGAACGCCTACGACGCCTGGGTGGCGCGCGCCAACAACGCGGCGTTCGGCGCGCAGGGCGCCTACGACGACCTGGTGCCCGGCTTCGAGGCGCTGTTCGACCGCGAAGGCCGCGACTGGCCGCGCTTTTACACTGCAGTCAAGCGCATTGCCGCGCTGCCGACCGATGCGCAGCGCCGCAGCGCGCTCCAGGCGGCCAGCGGCGTCCTGCAAACCCATTCCAGCCCGGAACACAAAATCGGAGATCACGGTGCCTGACATCCACATCGAACGCAACCACACGCTGGGCATTGCCGGCGCGCGCGCCGTCGCGCACAAATGGATCCAGCAGGCCGAACAGGAGTTCGGCCTCGAATGCGTCTACACCCAGGGCGACGGCCTCGACGTGGCCACCTTCACCCGCGCCGGCATCGACGGCACCGTCGAGGTCACCGAGAGCACCTTCAAGCTCGACGCGACGCTGGGCTTCCTGTTCAGCAGCTTCAGCGAAATGATCGAGCAGAAGATCACGCGCAACCTCGACGCGATGCTCGAATCCCGGCGCGGCGGCACCCGCCTCGCCTGACCTGGGCTGAGCTGACACCGCCAGGTTCGAGAAGTCAGGCGATCGTGTAGCCGCCGTCCACCGGCAGCGCCACGCCGCTCACCATCGACGCGCCGTCGCTCAGCAGGAACAGGACCGGCGCCACCACTTCCTCGACCTGCGCGAAGCGGCCCAGCGGAATCCCGCGGATGGCCGCGGCGCTCTTGTCTGGATCGGCCCAGGCCTGCTCGGCCATCGGCGTGAGCGTGACGGTCGGGTTCACGCTGTTCACGCGGATGCCGTGCGGCCCGAACTCCAGGCACAGCGAGCGCGTGATCGCGTCCATCGCGGCCTTCGACGCGCAATAGCAAAGGTGCGCGTCGAGCGCCACCAGCGCGGCCTGGCTCGACACGTTGACGATGCTGCCGCGCACGCCGGCCGCGATCATCGCCTTGCCGCAGCGCGAGGCCACGAGCGCCGCGGCGCGCGCGTTCACGGCCATCACGGCGTCGAAGTTGTCGGCCCGCAGGTCGACGGCCGGCTCGAGCAATGCGATGCCTGCGCAATTCACCACGAGGTCGAATGCGGGCAATGCCGCCAGTGCGTTTTCCAGCGCGCCTGTGTCGGCCACATCGAGCACCAGCGGCGTGCAGCCGGCCTCCATGTGCAGGGCCGCCAGCGCCGCGGCGTTGCGGCCCACGGCCGTGACCTGCGCGCCGGCCTGCGCCAGGCGCGCGGCCACCGCGCGGCCGATGCCGCTGCTCGCGCCCGTCACCAGCGCTCGTTTGTTGGAGAAGTCGAAGGAGGTTGTCATGTCGAATGCATCGCGATGGGCGTTCGTGCTCGGGGCGCAGCCATTCACTTCAGCCGATGCATCGCATCGCGCAACGCCGGATAAAGCGACTTGTAGATCTCGAAGCGCTCGCGGTACACCGCCTGCGCCGCGGGTTCGGGCCGCGCGCGTTCCACCAGCGTGACCCAGCCGCGCTCGGCCGTCGCCGCATCGACCAGCCCCGCGCCCAGCGCGGCGAGCATGGCCGCGCCGAGTGCCGCCTCGACCTCTTCCTCGATGGTGAACACCGGGTAGCCCGTGATGTCGGCCACGATCTGCATCCACAGGTCGGAGTGCGCCGCGCCGCCGACCACGATGAGCCGGTCGTCCAGCGGCTGGCCGCTTTGCCGCCCCGCCTCGATGTTGTGCTGCAGCGCGAAGCTCACGCCTTCGAGCACCGCGCGGTACAGGTGCGCGCGGCTGTGCGCGAGCGACAGGCCGATGAACGCGCCCTTGGCCTGCGCGTCCCAGATGGGGCTGCGCTCGCCCATCAGGTAGGGCAGGAACACCAGGCCCTGCGCGCCCGGCGGCACGTCGACGGCCTTGCGCTCGATGAGCGCGTGCGCGTCCTCGCCGGTGCGCGCGGCCTCGGCCACCTCGGCCTGGCAGAAGGCTTCGCGGAACCACGTGATGGCCGCGCCCGCGGTGATCGCGCCGCCGAACACATAGCTGCGGTCGGCGCCGCGGTACACGTGCGGCATGGTGATGAGCTGGTGCCGCGCATCGACCGTCGGGCTCACGAAGCCCCAGCACATGCTGGTGCCGATCATCGCGACGTGGTCGCCGCTGCCGGTGACGCCCGCGCAGAAGGTGGCCACCGCCGCATCGACGCCGCCCGCCATCAGCGGCATGCCTTCGGCAAGGCCCAGCTTCTCGGCCCATTCGGCGCTCAGCCCGCCGACCACGTCGCTCGACTCCACGAGGCGCGGCGGCATCATGCGCGCCGGAATGCCGAGCATGCCCATCGCCTCGCCGGACCACTGGCGCCGCTGCGCGTCGTACACGCCGCCGATGTTTCCGGCCGAACTGTGGTCCACCGCGAGCTCGCCCGTGAGCCGCCAGTTGATGTAGCTGTTAGGCGGCAGGAAGTGGCGCGTGTTCTCCCACACCCGCGGCAGGTGCTCGCGCACCCACAGGATCTTGGTGAAGCCGTGGTAGCTGTCCACGCCGTTGCCGGTGATGGCCTCGAGCCGCGGCACGTCGACGTTCGCGTTCACCCATGCCACTTCGTCGGTGGCGCGGCGGTCCATCCAGATCAGGCAGGGGTGCAGCGGCTGCATCGCGTCATCGACCGGAATGCCCGCGCCGCCGTACAGGCTGCTCACGCACATCGCCGCGATGTCGGCCGGGGCCACGCCGCTGGCCGCCACGCAGGCGCGCACGCTCTCGCACACCGCGTCGAACCACACCGCGCAGTCCTGCTGGGCCCACAGGGGCTTGGGTGTTTCGGGCTGGTAGGCCACGCTGCGTTGCGAATGCACCTTGCCGTCGATGCCGACCAGCAGGCACTTGGTGCTCTGCGTGCCGATGTCGACGCCGATCACGTATTTCATGGGTGTTGTCTCTCAGGATCGGGGCTGCGGCTTGAGCAGCACCTTGATGGAATCCAGCGAGTTTGCCAGCGCGAAGGCGCGCTCCCATTCGGTCAGCGGGAAGTCGTGCGTGACGATGCCCTTCGAGGTGGCGAGGCCGCGCGCCAGCAGGTCGATGGCGATGGGGTAGCAGTAGGGACCGAGGTGCGCGCCGCGCACGTCGAGCTCCTTGCGGTCGCCGATGATCGACCAGTCGGCACTGGTTTCCGCGCCGAACACGCTGAACTCCACGAAACGCCCGAGCCGGCGGATCATGTCCAGGCCCTGCGTCACGCCGATGGGCGCGCCCGTGGTCTCGATGTACACGTCGCAGCCGTAGCCTTCGGTCAGGTCCTTGACGACGGCGCCGGCGTCCTCGGCCTTCGGGTTGACGACGACGTCGGCGCCGTACTGCTTCGCCAGCGCGAGGCGCTCGGGCACGAGGTCGATCACGATCAGCTTCTTCGGCGTCTTCAGCGCGGCCACCTGCACCATCATCAGGCCCAGCGGGCCGGCGCCGGCGATCACCACCACGTCGTCGAGCTGGATGTCGCCGCGGTTCACGGTGTGGATCGCGCAGGCGAGCGGCTCGATGATGGCCGCGTCTTCCAGCGGGATGCCGTCGGGGATTTTGTGCACGCGCGAGGTGGACGGCAGTCGCATGAAGTCGGCCATGCCGCCGTCGGCCACGACGCGCTGGAAGCCGAAGATGTTGTGCACCTCGCACATCCAGTACTTGCCGGTGGTGCAGAAGCGGCACTTGCCGCAGGGCACGATCTGCTCGGCGATCACGCGGTCGCCTTTTTCCACGCCGAAGTGGTCCGCCGCGCCTTCGCCGAGTGCCTCGACGTAGCCGAAGAATTCATGGCCCGGAATGACCGGCGCCTTGACCCACGAGGGCTGGCCGTCGCCGCCCCAGAACATCTTCGCGCCCGAGTGGCACTTGCAGTCTGAGGCGCAGATGCCGCAGGCGGCGATGGAGATCAGCAGCTCGTTCGGGCCGATGGCGGGCAGGGCGACGGTTTCGAGCCGGTAGTCCTTGGGGCCGTGGCAGACGACGGCCTGCATGGCGGCGAGTTCACCGATGGCGCCCGATGCGCCGGGCTGGAGCTTTTGATAAGACATGGGTTCCTTGTGGTCGAAGAGGGTGTTGGGATTGGTGTTGGTGTCGGTGTCGGCTCCCTCCCCCTCTGGGGAGGGCAGGGGTGGGGGCAAGCGGCGTCACCGATGGGCACGCTCTGCCTGCCCCCATCCCAGCCTTCCCCCGGAGGGGGAAGGAGCAAGACAGGAGACGAAGAGGCTCAGCGCTTGGCTTCCCGGCTGATGAAGATGGCCAGCAGCACGATCGCGCCCTTGATGATCAGTTGCAGGTACGGCGACACGCCGATCATGTTGAGACCGTTGTTCAGCACGCCCAGCAGCAGCGCGCCCACCAGCGTGCCCACGATGGCGCCGCGGCCGCCCGCGATCGAGGTGCCGCCCATCACCACCGCCGCGATGGCGTCGAGCTCGAAGCCCACGCCCACGCCGGGCTGTCCGCTGGTCACGCGCGAGGCCTGCACGATGCCCGCGACGGCGGCGGTCAGCCCGCTCAGCGCATACACCAGCAGCTTGTAGCGCGACACCCGCACGCCCGACAGCCGCGTGGCCTCCTCGTTGCCGCCGATGGCATGCACATAGCGCCCGAACGGCGCCATGTTCAGCAGCACGTAGGCCACGAGGTAGGTCGCCAGCATGATGAGGATCGGCACCTTGACGCCCGCGAGCACGCCGCCGCCCAGGAAGGCGAACGACTCGGGCAGGCCGTCGATCGGGTAGCCGCCGGTGTAGATCAGCGCAATGCCGCGCGCGATGCCCATGGTGGCCAGCGTCACGATGATCGGCGGCATGCGCAGGCAGGCCACGCAGTAGCCGTTGAACAGGCCGATCACCACGCCCACCGCCAGCCCGAGCGGCACCGCGAGCACCGGCGGCAGGCCGAACTGCACCATCAGCCCCGAGGCCAGCGTGCCCGACAGCGCCACCACCGCGCCCACCGACAGGTCGATGCCGCCGGTGAGGATGGCGGCCGTCATGCCCACCGCGATGATCGCGTTGATCGACGACTGCAGCGCAATGTTCTGCAGGTTGCCCCACGACAGAAAGTTGTCGGTCGCCACGATCATGAAGACCGAGATCGCGACCAGCCCCACCAGCGGAAGAAAGGCCGTGGAGCGGCGCAGCCGGGTGAAGAGGCCGCCGGCGGGCGCCGGCGGCACGGGATGGGTGGCGGTTGCGTTCATTGCAAGCTCCCTGAGGTGATGGAGGTTGACGTGGCGTGGCGCATGATGTCGCCCGCGTTGATGGCGTCGCCCTCCAGCGTCGCCACGATGGCGCCGCCCGAGAACACCGCGACGCGGTCGCACATGCCCACGATCTCGGGCAGCTCGCTGGAGATCATCAGGATGGCCTTGCCCTGGCGCGTGAGCTCGCGCATGAGGCCGTAGATCTCTGCCTTGGCGCCCACGTCGATGCCGCGCGTGGGCTCGTCGAAGATCAGCACCTCGCAGTCGTGGCCGAGCCAGCGCGCGATCACCACCTTCTGCTGGTTGCCGCCCGACAGCGTGGCCACGCGCGTCTCCACGCCCGGCGCCTTCACGCCCACGCGGCGCGACAGTTCGCCGGCCGCCTGCTTCTCCGACGCCTGGCTCACCAGCCCGGCGCTGCGGTGCCGGGCGAGGTTGTTCAGCGAGATGTTGAAGCGGATCGTGAAGTCGGTGATGAGCCCCTCGGCCTTTCGGCTTTCGGGCAGCAGGCCGATGCCGGCTTCGAGTGCCTGCGTCGGGTCGTTCAGGCGCACGGGCCTGCCGTTGCGCAGCACCGTCTTGCGGTGGGCGCGGTCGGCGCCCATCATGCCCAGCGCCAGCTCGGTGCGGCCCGAGCCCACGAGGCCGGCGAAGCCGAGGATCTCGCCTTCGTGCAGCTCGAAGGCGTTCACGGGCCCGCCCTTCGCGAGCTGGATGTGCGGCACCTCCAGCAGCTTGCGCGCGTGGCCCGCATGAGGCGCGGGCACCGGCTTGGGCGGAAAGTTCTGCTCGATGCGCCGCCCCACCATCATCTCGACCAGCGCGTCGACGTCGGTCGCGCCGACCTCCGCATGCCCCGCATTAGCGCCGTCGCGCAGCACGCTGATGCGGTCGCACACCTCGAAGATCTCGTCGAGGTGGTGCGAGATGAAGATCATCGCCACGCCCTTGGCGCGCAGCTCCCGCATGATCTTGAACAGGTGCCCGGCCTCGTTCGGCGTGAGCGTGGCGGTCGGCTCGTCGAGCACCAGCAGCCGCGCCTTCAGCGACAGCGCCTTGCCGATTTCCACGAACTGCTGCTGCGCCACCGAGAGCCGGCAGGTCGGCACGCCGAGGTCGATACGCACGCCCAGCTCGTCGAAGAGCTGTTGCGCCGAGCGCTTCATCGCGGCCGTGTCCATCAGGCCGAAGCGGTTCTTCAGGTAGCGCCCCAGGAAGATGTTCTCCACCGCGTTCAGGTGCGGGATGAGGCTGAACTCCTGGAAGATGATGCCCACCCCCGCCGCGATGGCGTCGCTGTAGCCCGCGAAGCTGCGCTCGCTGCCGTCGATGAAGATGCGGCCCTCGTCGGCCCGGTAGATGCCGCCGAGGATCTTCATCAGCGTCGACTTGCCCGCGCCGTTCTCGCCGAGCAGCGCGTGCACCT
Organism: Variovorax sp. OK212; assembly: GCF_900112425.1. Classification (GTDB taxonomy): domain Bacteria; phylum Pseudomonadota; class Gammaproteobacteria; order Burkholderiales; family Burkholderiaceae_C; genus Variovorax. Next base: position 284,277 of record NZ_FOLP01000004.1, read on the forward strand.
CGCCCTTGCGGATCGAGAGGTCGATGCCCGAGAGCGCCTTCACGCCGGGAAAGCGCTTGGAGACGCCTTCGAGCCGCAGCATTTCGACGGTGTCGTTCATGGTGGTCTGCTGCCGTGTGTGCAACGTGTACCGCGGCTCACCAGGTGAAGGTCTTCGCGCCTTCGGCGTCGATCAGCTTCACGTCGACCGGCACAGCGGCCGGCACGTTGGCGCCCCACTTCTTCGCCAGCGCGATGCCGATGGCCAGGCGGATCTGGTCGCGCGGGTACTGCGCGGTGGTGGCGATGAACTTGGAGCCCGGCTTCTGCATGGCCTTGATGGCCTCGGGCGCGCCGTCCACGCTGGTGAGCTTCACGTCCTTGCCGCTCGCTTCGATGGCCGCGAGCGCGCCCATCGCGCCGCCGTCGTTCACGCTGAACACGCCCTTCAGGTCCTTGTTGGCCTGCAGGATGTTCTCGGTCACGGTGAGCGCGGTGGCGCGCTCCTGCTTGCCGTTCTGCGTGCTCACCACCTTGATGCCGGGGTACCTGGCCAGTGCCTCGCGGCAGCCCTTCACGCGCTCCAGGATCGGCACCACCGGAATGCCGTCGAGGATGGCCACATCGCCCTTCTCGCCGATGCTTTTGGCCAGGTACTCGCAGGCCAGGCGGCCCGCGTCGGTGTTCTTCGAGCCCACGAAGGAGTCGACCGGGCCCTGCGCGTTGGCGTCCACCGCCACCACCACCAGGCCCGCCTTCTTGGCCGAGCGCACGGCCGACTGCACGCCGGTGGAGTCGGTCGGGTTCAGCAGCAGGATGTCGACCTTCTTCTGGATCATGTCTTCCACGTCGCCGATCTGCTTGGCCACGTCGTGCCGCGCGTCGGTGGTGACCACCGTGGCGCCGATGCTGGCGGCGGCCTCCTCCAGCGCCTGCTTCATGGTCACGAAGTAGGGGTTGTTGAGTTCCTGGAAGGTCATGCCGATGCGCAGCGGCTGTTTCGGTGCCTGCGCCTGCGCGGCGGATGCGCCGCAGACCAGCGCGGCGGTGATGGCGATGGCCTTGAGAAGTGTCGTCATGGTGGCTGTCTCCTGGGGGTTGTCTCTGTGTGGAAGAACGCGGAACAAACGCTGGCAAAGCTCCGCCCCGCGCGGCGCCCGGAGCGCCGCGCCGCAAGCGGCACGGGGGAACGCGGCGGGCCCTGCTACGGCGGGCTGGCGGCACGCGAGGCGGCGGCCTGCATGCGGTGGAAGTTGCGGAACTTGGTCGGCGGCATGCGCTTGTGCAGCAGGAACTGCCGGTTGAAGTTCGACACGTTGTTGAAGCCCACGTCCATGCAGACGTCGAGCACCGGCTTCTCGCTGTTGGTGAGCAGCTCGCAGGCGCGGCTGATGCGCAGCCGGTTCACGTAGCGCACGAACGACTGGCCCGTGTGCTTGCGAAAGGCGCGCGAGAACGCGCTCGGGCTCTGGCCCACCAGCTCGGCCAGCATCGGCTCGCGCAGGTCGTCGGCCAGGTTGGCCGTGATGTGCGCCAGCACGTTGTTGATGGCGTGCGACATGAAGGCCTTCGGGTCGGGCCGGAACGCCGGGCTTGCCAGGCGCTGGCGGTCGTGGCCGCCGGCCAGCAGCTCGAGCAGCGACAGCAGCAGGATCACGCGGCGCAGGCCGCGCGCCTCCAGCAGCGATTCCATGAGCGGCTTGGCGGCCGCGGCGGTCTGCGCCGAGAACAGCAGGCCCGAGCCCGATTCGGCCAGCAGCGGCGCGATGTGCTGGAACTCGGGAAAGCTGGCGGACATGTGCTGCACCAGCGCGGCCGGGAACTGGATCACGATGCCGCGCCGCTCCACGCTCTGGCCGGCGGGCACGTCGCTGATCCAGTTGTGCGGCAGGTCGGGGCCCATCAGCACGAGGTTGCCGGGCTCGAAGTGGCCGACGTGGTCGCCCACGAAATACACGCCCTGGGTTTCCACGATCAGCTGGATCTCGTACTCCGGGTGGAAGTGCCAGCGCACCGTGCGGTACGGGTAGCCGTGCGCCCAGCAGGTGAACGATTCGTCACCGCGGACTTCGACGATTTCCAGGTCGGGTTGCATGGGGCGGACTGTACGAATCGCTCCCGGCGCCAACAACCAGAGATGGGCCGCGAAACCGATACTTTTTTGACTTCGACGCGGGCCGCGTCGGCGCGCCCGGCGGCCTGCATTGCGCTGCAGCAAACCTCTTTCTCCTCGGGGGAAGAGCGCATGCGGGCGGCAATTGCTGCGCTGCGGCAGGCGGCGAAATTGCGCGGTCAAGAATTCATAGGTGTTTTCCCGCCCACCCCGGCGCCGCGAGGGCGGCGCGCGGGCACGGCACACTCGGGCGCCATGACAACGACAAGCTCTTCTTCCCCGGCGGCCGGTCCGCTGGCCGGCCTCAAGGTCGTCGAACTCGGACAGCTCATTGCCGGGCCTTTCGCGGCGCGCACGCTGGGCGACTTCGGCGCCGAAGTCATCAAGATCGAGCCGCCCGGCACGGGCGACCCGCTGCGCACCTGGCGGCTGCTGAAGGACGGCACCTCGGTGTGGTGGCAGGTGCAGTCGCGCAACAAGCGCTCGTTGGCGCTCGACCTGCGCCAGCCCGAGGCACAGGCCATCGTGCGGCAGCTGGCGGCCGAGGCCGACGTGCTGGTCGAGAACTTCCGCCCCGGCGCCATGGAAGGCTGGGGCCTGGGCCCCGACGCGCTGCTGGCCGCCAACCCGGCGCTGGTGATGCTGCGCATCAGCGGCTACGGCCAGACCGGGCCCTACCGCGACCGCCCCGGCTTCGGCGTGGTGGCCGAGGCCATGGGCGGGCTGCGCCACCTCACGGGCGAGCCGGGCCACGTGCCGGTGCGTGTGGGCGTGTCGATCGGCGACACGCTGGCGTCATTGCACGGCGTGATCGGCGTGCTGATGGCGATGCAGCACCGCCACGCGACCGTGAGCGCCGAGCATCCCAAGGGCAAGGGCCAGGTGATCGACGTGGCGCTCTACGAGGCGGTCTTCAACTGCATGGAAAGCCTGCTGCCGGAGTACGGCGAGTTCGGAGCTGTGCGCGAGGCCGCGGGCAGCGCGCTGCCGGGCATCGCGCCCACCAACGCCTACCGCTGCGCGGACGGCGGCTACGCCATCGTCGCGGGCAACGGCGACAGCATCTTTCGACGCCTGATGGAATGCATCGGCCGGCCCGACCTTGCGGCCGACCCGGCGCTGGCGGGCAACACGGGACGGGTGGCGCAGGTGGAAATGCTGGACGCCGCCATCGGCGACTGGGCCGCGCAGCGCACGGTCGAGGAGGTGCTGGCCGCGCTGGACGCGGCGCACGTGCCGGCCGGGCGGATCTATTCCATTGCCGACATCGCGGCCGACCCGCACTATGCCGCGCGCGGCATGCTGCAGCAGCTGCGCATGCCCGACGGCAGCGCGCTCGCGGTGCCTGGCTTCGTGCCCAAGCTGTCGCTCACGCCGGCCAGCCACCGGTACAACGCGCCGGCGCTGGGGGCGGACACCGACGCGGTGCTGAAGGAAATCGGCTTGAGCGCACAGCAGATCGCCGCGCTGCATGCGCGCGGGATCGTGGGCTCTGCGTCGTGAGACACCGCGGAGCCGGCTCTGCCGGGCCGCAGGTGCCGCCCCCGGAAGGGGGTTGGCGCAGCGACGCGACGTGCGCGCAGCTCGGGGGAGAGCCTAGCCTGCGCGCAGCGACTCGATCAGGTCGATGTACTTCTGCTTGGCCTCGTCGGCGCTGGCGCCTTTTTGCGCCGTCCACGCGTCCCACTTGGCGCGCGCGACGATGTCGCTGAAGCTGGGCCTCTTGGCGGTGTTGTCGCCTTCGGTGGCCTGCTTGAAGAGGCCGTAGATCTTCAGCAGCGTCGGGTTGTCGGGGCGCTCGGCGAGCAGCTTGGAGTTGGCCTGTGCGGCTTCGAATGGGGCGTTGAGGTCGGACATGGCGGTCGGATGAGAGAAAAACGGAAATGAAAACGCAGACCGTGCATCTTAAATCGCGCGGTACACGTTGGTACCAGGCCGGCCCTTCGCGCTTTCAGCCCTTCAGTCCTTCAGCCCGGCGCGCGCCAGTTCCACGTCCAGCCGCTCCCGCGCGTCCGCCGGCTTCAGCGCCGCCGCCCGCTCATAGAGCCTGGTTGCGTCGCCCATCAGCGAATCGCCGTGCAGCATCAGCAGCGCGCGGGCGAATTCCATCATGCCGGCGGCGGAATGCGGGTGCAGCTCGAGCCCGCGCTCGAACAGGTCGATCGACGTTTCCGCCCGCACGCCATAGGTCATGCGCCCGACCAGCGCGCCCACCTTGTCGATGACTTCGGCATGGAACGAGGCCAACGCGAGGTGCGCGTCGGCGTGCCGCGGCTGCAGCTCGATCACGCGCTCCAGCGCGCCCTTGAGCTTGCTGCCCAGCCCCTGCGCCAGCGCGCGCGCCACGCTGATGCCCTGGCTGTAGCGGCCCAGCGCATAGGCCTGCCAGTACAGCGCCTGGCAGTTCTCGGGTTCGGCCGCGGCCTGCGCGCCCGCGCGTTCGATCACCTGGCGGAACATCGCGAGCCGCACGGCCTCGCGCGGCTCCAGGTAGTTGGCGTAGACGGCGGTCGACTGGTTGGCCAGCGCCAGCCCTTCGGCGCCGTGCAGCAGGCCGACGGCGGCGGCGCGCTCGAACTCGCCGCTGTGGTACAGCGCCCAGCCTTCGGCCAGCGCCGAACTCTCGGGCGGCACCGGCAGGTCGTGGCCGGCATGCAGGCGCGGCCAGTGCGAGGCCACGCTGCGGGCGTCGTAACGGGGCACGTCGGACCAGGGGAAGGGCGTCCACGGGTCCGCGTTGGCGACAACCGGGTGGGCGGACATCAGCGAGAGCGGTTTGAAGTCGGGGTGGGGCATGTGTCTAGACCGCCATGTCGACAGGTGGTTTCGCGTTGTTGCTGCCGTTGCCGCTGCTGTTCTGGCCGGCATCTTCACCGTTGTAGGCGTGGCTCAGTGTCAGCAGATGCCGGCGCTGCTCGCGCTCGAGGTAGGGGGCGAGCTGGTGCAGCGTGTGGTGGGCGCCGCGCATCAGCGCGCCCTGCGCATGCGCGGGCTCCAGCGCCTCGCGCGGGTTGCGCACGTACTCGTAGCTCAGCCAGTAGGTCAGCACGACGACCATGCTCTGGGCGAGCGTGTCGACCTCGTGCACGTCGATCTCGAGGTGGCCGGCGCGGCTCAGCCCGGCAATCAGCTGGCGGATGGCGCGGGCCTTGTTCTTCAGCACCAGCTGGAACTGCGTCTCCAGGCGCCGGTTCTTGCTGAGCAGGTCGTTGAGGTCGCGGTACAGGAAGCGGTAGCGCCAGATCAGCTCGAACAGCGTGTGCATGAAGAACCACGCGTCCTCCACGTCGTTCACGCCCTCGCTGGCGTGCAGCAGCTCGTTGAGCTCGGCCTCGTAGCCTTCGTAGAGCTTGTTGATCAGCTCTTCCTTGGCGGGGTAGTGGTAGTAGAGATTGCCGGGGCTGATGTTGAGTTCGCCCGCCACCAGCGTGGTGGACACGTTCGGTTCCCCGAAGCGGTTGAACAGGTCCAAGGCGGCTTCGAGGATGCGTTGCGCTGTGCGGCGTGGCGCCTTCTTTGCCATGTCGGTGCCCCCGTATGTCTCGTGGTCTCTTGGGGACACTCTAGCCTATGTGCACCGCACCATGAACGGTGCGGGACATGTTTTGCGACACAGTTTTCGTTGTGCAGTGCCGCAATCGCGGGCCGGCCGGCGCGGCCGGCCAGGGGCTCAGCCGGCCTTGCTGCGGCGCAGGGTCTTCTTGGCGGCCGGCGCGGCGGCCTTGCCCGTCTTGCGGGCGGGGGTCTTGCGCGGCGCGGCGGCCTGCGCGTGCTGCTGCTTTTTCAGCTGCGCTTCGAGTGCCTCGACGCGCGCCTGCAGCGCGGCCATGTCGGCGGCGCTCGGGGTGCCGAGCTTCTCGAGCGCGCGCGCCACGCGCTCCTCGAAGATGTTCTCCAGCTTGCCCCACTGGCCGGCGGCCTTGGTGCCGAACTCGCTGGCGAAGCCGCTCATGCGCTGCTGGGCCTGGGCGAGGGTTTCCTCGGCGGCCGCCTGGGTCTTCTTCTGCATGCCGGCGCCGTCCTTGACCAGCGCCTCGAAGGCCTTGCTGCCTTCCTGCTGCATCTTGGCGAAGGCGCCGAGGCCGGCCAGCCAGATCTGCTGGGCGGAGTCCTTGATGCGGTCGGAGGACTTGCCGTTGTTGTTGTCGTCGTCGGAAGAGGAGGAGGCCATGGCGGAATGTTCCTGGAAAGGGAGCGAGGGAGCGAAGAGTCAGGGGGCGAGCGCAGGACTCTAGCCGCCCGGACCCTCCACCGTTAGAGCTTTCCGCCTAGCCGCGTGGCGCGCCGGCTGCAGTCTGGGCAGCCGGCACAGCCCGCACGGTCCGCCCCGCCAGTTCGATCAGGGCGTGCCGCCGGCGGCGCGGCTGGCGTCCAGGTGCGCCTTGGCGCGCTCGGCCAGCGCCATTTCGCCGGGCGTGCCGGGCGCGAAGCTCTCCACCGGCAGCGGCCGGCCGTGCGAGTCGACCGAGACGAACACGATCAGGCATTCGGTGGTCTTTTCCATCACGCCGCCCTTCATGTCGCCGCTGCGCACCTCCACCGAGATGTTCATGCTGGTGTTGCCCGTGTAGGCCAGGCGGGCCTCCACCTCGACCAGGTCGCCGATCATGATCGGGCGGTGAAAGCGGATGCTGCCGATGAAGGCGGTGACGCAGTAGCGCTTGGCCCAGCTGGTCGCGCAGGCGTAGCCGGCCTCGTCGATCCACTTCATGACCGTGCCGCCGTGGACCTTGCCGCCGAAGTTGACGGTGCTGGGTTCTGCGAGGAATCGCAGGGTGATCGAGGACATGGAAGGCCGCCTTTTCGATGGGCTGTGGGGGTAGGGAGCCGCGATTATGCGAGCGCCCGGATGCCCCCCAGACGCCGCTGGTCGGCGTCGATCACCGCCTGTCGCCGCTGGTCGGCACCGATCACCGCCTGTCGCCGCCCGTCGCCCCGGCGTGCGCGCTCAGCTCCCGCTGAACAACTGCGCCAGCGTGCGCCGCAGCCAGGCGTTGCCCGGGTCGGCATGGAAGCGCTCGTGCCAGTGCTGCTTCACGGCGTAGGCCGGCAGGGCGAACGGCGGCTCCAGCAGCTTCACCGGCTCCTGCGTGGCCAGCACCTTGCCCAAAATGCGCGGCACCACCACGATCAGCTCGGTGTGCGCCACGATGCGCGCCACGCTCAGGAAGCTCGACAGCCGCACCACCACGTCGCGCTTCAGGCCCAGCCGGGCGATGGTCGTGTCGACGATGGCATGCCCCGTGCCCGACGTGGACACCACCGCGTGCGCCTCGGCCTCGAAGCGCTTGCGCGTGAGCCGCGCGCCGATGCGCGGATGGTTCTGCGCCGCCAGGCAGACGAAGTTCTGCATGAACAGCGTCTGCTGGTAGAAGCCCGCGTCCAGCTGCGGCATGAAGCCCACGGCCAGGTCGACCTCGCCGTCCTGCAGGCGCCGCCCGCTGATCGTGGAGATGATCTCGGTCTCGATGTGCACCCCCGGCGCCGCGCGCCGCAGGTGGTCGAGCAGGCCGGGCAGCAGCACCACCTCGCTGATGTCGGTCATGCAGATGCGAAAACGCCGCTGCGCCTGCGCGGGCTCGAAGCTGCTGCGGTTGCCTTGCGCCTGCGCCAGCTGCGCCAGCGCCTCGCGCAGGTTCGGGTAGATGCGCTCGGCATGCGGCGTGGGCTGCATGCCCTGGGCGGTGCGGGTGAACAGGCGGTCGTCGAAGTGGGCGCGCAGCTTGTTCAGCGCGGTGCTGGCCGCGGCCTGCGCCATGCCCAGCCGCTCGGCCGCCCTGGAGACGTTGCCGGTCTTGTAGACCTCGTCGAACACGGCGAGCCATTCGAGATCGAGCTTGGACATGGAAAGGGGCTTCTTCAGGCGAAAGACACCATTATCGAAATTTCGAATTCCGTGTATTGGCTACCGGTCTTGAGGAAATAGTGGTGCGGGTGAAGAATGCCGCCACGGAGACACACCACGCCATGAAACCCGCGCCAACCAATGCGGCCGAACGCCGCGACTACTACGCCCGCATCGCCCCGCTGCACCTCACCCCGCTGTGGGAATCGCTGCATGCCCTGGTGCCGCGCGAACCGCAGACGCCCTGCGTGCCCGCGCTGTGGCGCTACGACGAGATCCGCCCGCTGCTGATGGAGTCGGCCGATCTCATCACCGCCGAGGAGGCCGTGCGCCGCGTGCTGGTGCTGGAGAACCCGGCGCTGCCGGGCAACTCGTCGATCACGCAGTCGATCTACGCCGGGCTGCAGCTCATCATGCCGGGCGAGGTGGCGCCGTCGCACCGCCACGTGCAGTCGGCCCTGCGCTTCATCGTCGACGGCAAGGGCGCGTACACCACGGTGGGCGGCGAGCGCACCACCATGTACCCCGGCGACTTCATCATCACGCCGTCCTGGGCCTGGCACGACCATGGCAACGAAGGCATCGGCGGCACGGTCGAGCCGGTGGTGTGGCTCGACGGCCTCGACATCCCGATGCTGCGCTTCTTCGACGCCGGCTTCGCCGAGAACGACGACGCCAAGGTGCAGCACGTGTCGCGCCCCGAAGGCCACAGCCTGGCGCGCTTCGGCCACAACATGGTGCCGGTGCGCCACGACCACGTCTCGGCCACCTCGCCCATCTTCAACTACCCGTACGCGCGCAGCCGCGAGGCGCTGGCCCAGCTGCACAAGCAGGAGGCGCCCGACGCCTGGCTCGGCCACAAGCTGCGCTACATCAACCCGCTGACGGGCGGCTCGCCGATGCCCACCATCTCGACCCAGCTGCAGCTGCTGCCCCAGGGCTTCGCCGGCAAGACGCACCGCGCCACCGACGGCACGGTGTACAGCGTGGTCGAGGGCCACGGCACGGCGGAGATCGCCGGCCAGCGCTTCGACTTCGGTCCGCGCGACACCTTCGTGGTGCCGTCGTGGGCGCCGCTGCGGCTGTCGTCGCCCGGCGAAGACACTGTGCTCTTCAGCTTCTCCGACCGCCCCGTGCAGCAGGCCATGGGCATCCTGCGCGAAGCCTTCCTGGAAGAAGCCTGATCCCCGGCGCCTGAACGCAGGCGCCCCTTCTTTTTTCGTTCTTCCCGTTTTTGTTCGACCGTTGCCGCCCCGCGCGGCAGGAGCCTCCATGTCCTTCGTCTTCACGCCCCCTTCCATCGTCGGCCTGCCCATCGCCGGCTCCGACAAGCAGTTCCCCGTGCGCCGCGTCTACTGCGTGGGCCGCAACTACGCCGCGCACGCACGCGAGATGGGCTTCGACCCCGACCGCGAGCCGCCGTTCTTCTTCTGCAAGCCGAACGACGACGCCTCGGTGGTGCCGGTGGCCGAAGGCGCGACCGGCGCCGTGCCGTACCCGCCGCTCACCAGCAACTACCACTACGAAGCCGAGCTGGTGGTGGCCATCGGCAAGGGCGGCAAGGACATTCCGGTCGAGCAGGCCGCCAGCCACATCCACAGCTATGCCGTGGGCCTGGACATGACCCGCCGCGACCTGCAGATGAAGATGCGCGAGCAGGGCCGCCCGTGGGAAATCGGCAAGGCCTTCGACTTCTCCGCGCCCATCGCGCCGCTGCGCACGCTGGCCGACGTGGGCGAGATCAGCGCCGGCGCCATCACGCTCGAAGTCGACGGCCAGGTGCGCCAGAGCAGCGACATCACGCACCTGATCTGGTCGGTGAACGAGGTCATCGCCAACCTGTCGACGCTCTTCACGCTGCAGCCCGGCGACCTGATCTTCACGGGCACGCCCGAAGGCGTGGGCGCGGTCAAGGCCGGCCAGACGATCAAGGTGAGCATCGAGCGCCTGCCGTCGCTCACGGTTCGCATCGACTGATTCCGCACAAGAAAAGAGAAAGCAGAGGCCGCCCATGACCGCCAGCACCGCCACCAACGCATCCACGACGAAGAACCCGCCCACCGTGCTGCTGGTCGGCGGCGGCATCGGCGGCATGGCCGCCGCGCTGGCGCTCGCGCGCCTGGGCGTGGCCATCGACCTGCTGGAGCAGAGTGCCTCCATCGGCGAGATCGGCGCCGGCCTGCAGCTCGGCCCCAACGCCTTCGCCGCGCTCGACGCGCTGGGCGTGGGCGAGGCGGTGCGCAAGGGCTCGGTGTTCACCGACCGGCTGGTGATGATGGACGCCGTCGATTGCGCCGAGGTGGCCTCGGTGCCGGTGGGCGAGGCCTTTCGCGCGCGCTTTCGCAACCCGTATGCCGTGAGCCACCGCGCCGACCTGCATGGCGCGATCCACGAGGCGGTGAAGCAGCATCCGCTGATCCGCTTCCACACCTCCGCGCAGGTCGAGGCTATCGACACGAGCGGGCAGGGCGTCACGGCGGTCACCAAGGACGGCCGCCAGTTCAAGGCCGACGCCATCGTCGGCTGCGACGGCGTGAAGTCGGTGGTGCGCGCCAGGCTCATCGGCGATGCGCCGCGCGTGTCGGGCCACGTGGTCTACCGCGCCGTGGTGCCGGCGGACTGCATGCCGGCCGACCTGCGCTGGAACGCGCCCGTGGTCTGGGCCGGCCCCGACTGCCACCTGGTGCACTACCCGCTGCGCCATGGCGAGCAGTACAACCTGGTCGTCACCTTCCACAGCCGCGAAGCGGAAGAGTGGGGTGTGACCGACGGCAGCAAGGAAGAAGTGCTGTCGTATTTCGAGGGCGTGCATGCGCGCCCGCGCCAGCTGCTCGACCGCCCGACCTCGTGGCGCCGCTGGAGCACCGCCGACCGCGACCCGGTCGGCCGCTGGAGCGACGGCGCGGCCACGCTGCTGGGCGACGCGGCGCATCCCATGATGCAGTACCTGGCGCAGGGCGCCTGCATGGCGCTCGAGGACGCCGTGACCCTCGGCGAGGCCGTGAAGGCCTGCGGCTTCGACATGCCCGCCGCGTTCAAGCTGTACGAGGCGGCGCGCGTCGCCCGCACGGCGCGCGTGGTGCTGTCGGTGCGCGAAATGGGGCGGCTGTACCACGCCAAGGGCGTGGAGCGCCTGGTGCGCAACAGCCTGTGGACCGGGCGCTCGCCCGAACGCTTCTACGATGCCGTCGAGTGGCTCTATGCCTGGCGGCCCGAACACTGCCTGGACGACGCGCCCGGGACGCTGCGTCCCGTGACGGCGACGGCCGAGGCCAAGGCCGACGCCGAGACCGCCGCGGTGCTTTCGCCGCACTGACACCTGTTTCTTTCATCATTCATAACCAACGAGGCCACCATTCAGGTGAACGCCCAGGAGACAAACGACATGAACTTTTCGCGCGCACTGCTGACCGGCCTTTGGGGCCTGGCAGCGGCCACGGGGGCACTGGCCCAGTCCGACTACCCCAGCAAGCCCGTGACCGTGGTCACGCCCTTTGCCGCGGGCAGCGGCCCCGACGCCGTGCTGCGCCTGGTCTCCGACAAGCTCTCGCGCCTGTGGAACCAGCGCGTGCTGATCGACAACAAGCCCGGCGGCGGCGGCTTCATCGCCATCGACCAGGCCCGCCGCGCCGCGCCCGACGGCTACACCCTGCTGCAGCTGGACAGCGAGCACATCGCCGCGCTGCCGCACCTGTACAAGTCGAAGAACTTCGTGACGCTGCAGCACTTCGACCCGGTGGCCTCGCTGTTTCGCACGCCCTTCTTCGTGGCCGTGGGCAGCGAGTCGAAGTGGAAGACCATGGCCGACCTGATCGCCGCCGCCAAGGCCGAGCCCGACGCGGTGGTCTACGGCTCCTGGGGCGTGGGCAGCCCCGGCCACCTGGGCGCGCAGCAGCTGGAGGCGCTCACCGGCATCCGCATGCGCCACGCGCCGTACCGCGAGGTGTCGCAGCTGTACGCCAACGTGGGCGCCGGCGACGTGCCGTGGGCCTTCGCCAGCATTCCCTCGAGCCAGGGCATCTACAAGGCCGGCAAGCTGCGCTACATCGCGGTGGCCGCGGCCAGGCGCATTCCGCAGATGCCCGACGTGCCCACCATGGCCGAGGCGGGCGGTCCGGCCTCGCTGGAAGTCAATTCGTTCGTGTCGCTGCTCGCGCCCAAGGGCGTGCCGGCGGCCATCAAGGCGAAGATCAATGCCGACGTGGCCAAGGTCATCGCCGACCCCGAGATCCGCGCCCGCTTCGACACCTTCGCCTTCGAGCCGCTGGCCTGGTCGCCCGAGGAGATCGAGCGCAATGCCGAGGCCAAGTCGAAGGTGTACGGCGAGCTGGTGCGCAGGGGCAACATCAGCCTCGACTAGGGCCGTGACGGGGGGCTCGCCTTGCCCTGTGTTCCGTTCGGCAGTTAAGCTGGCCCCTTCGTTTTTTTGACAATTTTTCACATTTCCATGCAAGCCACCAAGAGAGCCCTCCTGATTGCCTGCGGCCTGGCCGCCGCCACCGCGTTGCCGATGACCGCCAGCGCACAGAACGCCGCCTGGCCGACCAAGCCGATCCGCCTGCTGGTGGGCTTCCCGGGCGGCTCCACCCCCGACATCGCGGCGCGCACCATCGCCGAGCCGCTGTCCAAGGCGCTGGGCCAGCCGATCGTGGTGGACAACAAGGCCGGCGCCTCGGGCAACATCGCGGCCGACCAGGTGGCCAAGGCCACCGACGACCACACGCTGGGCATCGTCATCAACGGCAACCTCACGTCGTCGAAGATGCTGTACCCCAAGCTGCCGTACGACCCGGTCAAGGACTTCACCTACCTGTCGCTGATCGCCACGGCCCCGCTGGTGCTGGTGGCGCAGAACAACCTGCCCTCGGGCACCGCCTTCTTCGACGCCGCGCGCAAGGGCGGCGACAAGTGGAACTACGGCTCGGTGGGCATCGGCTCGGTCGGCCACCTGGGCATGGAACTGCTCAAGACCCGCGTGAACGGCTTCAAGCCCGAGCACGTGCCCTATCAGGGCAACCCGCAGGTCATCACCGCCATGCTGGGCGACCAGGTGCAGATGGGCCTGATCCCGCCGGGCGTGGCCATGCCCCAGATCAGGGCCGGCAAGCTCAAGGCCATCGGCCTCACGGGCGGGCGCAGCGCGCTGGTGCCCGAGATCCCGCCGCTGGCCGACGCCGGCGTGAAGGACTTCAACCTCGAGGTGTGGGTGGCGCTGCTGGGCCCGGCCAACCTGTCGAAGACCGCGCAGGCGCGCATCAGCCGCGAACTCGAAGTGGTCATGAAGGACCCGGACGTGCGCCGCAAGCTCTTCGAGCAAGGCTGGCAGGCCGTGGGCACCTCGCCGGACGGCATGCGCACGCGCGTGAACGACGAGGCGGCCATCATGACCAGGATCATCTCGGCCCGCGGCATCAAGTTGCAGTGATGAGCGCCCAGACATTGCATGAGCCGGCGCGCGAGCTGCCGGTGTTCGGCGACTACGACGTGGTGGTGGTCGGCGGCGGCCCCGCCGGCATTGCCGCGGCCGTGAGCGCCGCGCGCCATGGCGCCCACACGCTGCTGGTGGAGCGCTACGGCTTCCTCGGCGGCATGGGCACCGCCGGCGGCGTGACCAACTTCGCGGGCCTGTACGGCAAGCGCAAGGGCGAGATGACGCAGCTGGTGCACGGCGTGGTCGACGAGCTGATCGAGCGCATCGCCGCGCTCAACGGCATGAACGATCCGCAGAACGGCATGGGCGGGCGCATCTGCGTGCGCTCGTACGACACCTCGGCGTACAAATTGGCCGCCGACCAGTTGCTCGACGGCGCCGGCGTGAAACTGCTGTTCCATGCCTACGCGGCCGCGGTGATCCGCGACGGCAACCGCATGGCCGCGCTGGTGGTCGAGACCAAGTCGGGCCGCCAGGCCATTCGCGCCAACGCCTTCGTCGACGCCAGCGGCGACGCCGACGTGGCCGCCTTCGCGGGCGTGCCCTTCGAGGTGGGCGACGGCCACGGCAGCGGGCTGTTCCCGACCACCATGTTCCGCATCGGCCAGGTCGACGCGCCGGCCGCGCTGGAAGCGGTGGGCGAGTTCAAGGCCATCAACGACTACATGGCGCGCACCGAGGCGCAGAAGCCGGGCGTCTACAAGTTCCCGCGCGAAGGCGCCATCCTGCGGCCCAACAAGGACCCGCGCGAGTGGCGCGCCAACGTCACGCAGATCCGCAACGCCCAGGGCCACGCGATGAACGGCGTCGACGCGCGCGAGCTGACCGAGGGCGAGCTCGAGGGCCGCCGCCAGATCGCCGCGTACTTCCAGTTCCTCAAGGCCGAGGTGCCGGGCTTCGCGCAGTCGGCCATCGTGGAGATCGCGCCGCAGGTCGGCATCCGCGAGACGCGGCGCATCCAGGGGCTGTACGCGCTGCAGCGCGAGGACATCCTGGGTTCGGCCAGGTTCGACGACAACATCGGCCTGAACGCCTGGCCGATGGAAATGCACGCCGACGGCCGCATCGAGTGGGCTTTCCCGCGCGACGAAGCCAATGCCTACAACCACCTGCCGTGGCGCATGCTGGTGCCGCAGACGGTGGAGAACCTGCTGGTGGCGGGCCGCTGCGCGTCGATGACGCACGAAGGCCAGTCGGCCGCGCGCGCCAGCGGCGGCTGCTTCGTCATGGGGCAGGCCGCGGGCACGGCGGCCGCCTCGCTGGGCGGTGGCACGTTCGCCCACGTGGACGTGGCGGCGCTGCAGACGAAGCTGGCGGCCGACGGCGCCGACCTCGACCGCTGACGGTAAATCCAGGACGAAGCGGCGGCGCGCTAGAGTCCGGGGCTTGATGAACTCCAACCCCGGACGAACCGTGCACCTCCCTTCGTTGCCGACCCCCGCGCGTCGCATCTTCCTGGCGCTGTCCTGCGCCGCCCTCGGCCTGTTGCAGGTGGGCTGTGCCAGCACCCCCGAAGGCGACCCCGTCCACGGCAAGGACCGGCTGCTGAGCTTCGTGGCGGCCAAGGACGGCCGCAAGGTCGCCCTTGCCGGCGAGAACTACCACTACGTGTTCGACGGCGACCCTTCGGTGGCGGCGCTGCTGCGCTGGGACGGCCGCGCCAAGGTCGTGCCCGCGCTGATCGGCGAATTCAAGGTGGCGCGCAACCAGAGCTTCGAGGGCCAGTACGTGCTGATGGCCTTCGACGCCGACCTGACGCCCGAAGACCGCAGCTTCCTGGTCCAGACCGGTTTCGCGAAGGCCGACGTGAAGTACGGCGACCGCACCGGACCGGCGCTGCGCTACTTCGGCACCGTCTACGGCAAGCGCTACGAGGCGGCACCGCTGAAGTCGGCCGACAAGGTCGATTTCTCGCGGCGCCAGTACCTCAAGTACGTCGAGCAGGAAACCCTCAGCGGCCCCTTCAGCAAGGCCGCGCCCTCGCCGCTGGTGTATGCCGACGACGGCTCGATGCTGCTGGGCGGCGTGCCGGTGCGCGTGGTGCAGGGCGGCACGGACGCCGGCTGCAGCGCGCGCCTGATGGGCGTGTGCTTCTACAAGTAGGCCGGGCGAAACAAGGGGCGAAAGCAGGGGCGAAAGCAGGGGCGAAAGCAGGGGGAGAGCGGGCCTGGAGCCCGGCTGACCGGCCCGCGACAGCCCCCGGGCCCGGGCTTTGCTATGGTTGAGGGTTGCTTTCTTGCCAGCCCCGGAATGTTCCCCCGATGATCATCGACCCCGCCACCGCCTCCCACCTCGTCAACGAACTCGTCGCGCTCATGCAGCTCGAGCCACTGGGCGGCGACCGCTTCCTGGCCCAGAGCGAGGACATCGGCACCCCCGCCGTGTTCGGCGGCCAGGTGCTGGGCCAATCGCTGATGGCCGCCAGCCTCACCGTGGGCGCCGAGCGCCCCGTGCATTCGATGCACGCCTACTTCCTGCTGCCGGGCGAACATGCGCCCATCGAGTACAGCGTGGACCGCGTGCGCGACGGCCGCAGCTTCACCACCCGCCACGTGGTGGCGCGCCAGCAGGAGCGCATCATCTTCGAGATGTCGGCCTCGTTCCAGACCGTGGACGACGGCGTCGAGCACCAGTTCGACATGCCCGAGGTGGAAGGCCCCGACGGCCTCGTGAGCGAGCTCGACCAGCGCATCGCCCTGGGCGACCGCCTGCCCGACCCCTGGCGCGCCAAGGCGACCCAGCCGCACGGCATCGAGTACCGCCGCGTCGACGCCGAAGACCTGATCGCACCGCTGGCGCGCCCCACCTCGGCGCAGAGCGCCATCTGGATGCGCGCCATCGCGCCGCTGCCCGACGACCCGATGGTGCACCGCGCGCTGCTGGCCTATGCCTCCGACCACGGCCTGCTGCGCGCCGCCATGCTGCCGCACGGCCTGAGCTTCATGAGCGGCCAGGTGCGCCCGGCCAGCCTGGACCACGCCATGTGGTTCCACCGCGATTTCCGCATGGACGACTGGCTGCTGTACGTGCTCGACTCGCCCAGCGCCGGCGGCGCGCGCGGCCTGTGCCGCGGCAGCCTCTACTCGCGCGACGGCCGCCTGGTGGCCTCGGCCGCGCAGGAGGGCATGCTGCGCATCAGGAAGCCGGCCGCTCGTTCATGAGCGTGGGCAGCAGCCCTTCGCGGCTGCGCTCGTCCAGCAGCCGCTGGTAGTTGTCGCGCAGCAGGATGCCCGCGTAGTACACGTGCTCGCGCATCAGCTGCTCGGCGCGCGCGGAGTCTCCTGAAATCACCGCCTGCACGATGCGGTGGTGGTCGTCGTGCGAACGCAGGATCACGCCGTGGTCGTTCCACAGCATGATGCGGTCCGACGCGAACGGCACGGCCTGCGCCTGCGCGCCGAAGCGCATCACCCACGGGTTGCGCGCCCCGTGCATCAGCGTGTTGTGCAGCTTCACGTTCATCTGCTGGTAGGGCGCCAGGTCGTCCAGCAGCAGCTGGCCCTTCGCAAGTATGTCGTCGCCTTCGCGCAGGCATTCGCGCAGCAGCGCGGCCGTGGCGTCGTCCACCCCCAGCGCCGCGAAGCGCCGGCAGGCCAGCCCCTCGAGCACCGAACGCACCTCGTACGCCGCGAGGATGTCCTCCAGCGCGAACGAGCGCACCAGGTAGCCCTTCTTCGGCTGGTGGTCGATCAGCCCTTCCATCGCCAGCGCGGCCAGCGCGGCGCGCACCGGCGTGCGCGACACCTTGAGGCTTTCCGCGATCGGCACCTCCTCCACGCGCATGCCCGGCGCGAGCCGCCCGTGAAGGATCCAGGTGCGCAGCGTCTCTGTGACTTGTTGGGAGAGTGTGTCCATGTCAGGTATACATGATGCCCGTAAATTGGGACGATAGTTCAAGTTATTAGGGAAAACGAGGGCGCACGGATGTGACCATGTATACACAATGCGATCCTCGATCAACTTTCAAGCCGCCCCCGAAGCGGCCCGGAGACCTTGCAGCCCATGGCGGACCATCATGCACAACCCCACGGCCGGCTGGCCCTCGTGACCGGCGGCGGCCGGGGCATCGGCGAGGCCGTGTGCCGGCGCCTCGCGGCCAGCGGCTTTCGCGTCGTCGTGGCCGACATCGACGGCGGCAACGCCCGCGCCGTGGCGCAAGCGCTGGGCGCCGAACCCGGCTTCCATCACTTCCGCCAGTTCGACGTGAGCGACGAAGCCGCCGTCGAGGCCGCGTTCGACGACATCGAAGGCAGCATCGGCCCCGTGGCCGCGCTGGTCTGCGTGGCCGGCATCCTGCTGATGCCCGGCGGCGAACGCTCGCTCATCAAGGACACCTCGCTGGAGGACTGGGAGCGCACCTTCGCCGTGAACGCGCGCAGCGTGTTCCTGTGCGGGCGCGCCTACCTGCGCCGGCGCGAGGCCGCGCCCGTGGCGCACGGGCGCATCGTCACCTTCGGCTCGGTGGCGGCGCAGCTCGGCGGCTACCGCTCCAGCGCCACCTACATCGGCGCCAAGTCGGCGGTGCTGGGCCTCACCAAGGCCATGGCGCGCGAGTCGGCGCACATGGGCGTCACCGTGAATTCGGTGGCCCCGGGCCTCATCGACACCGACATGCTGCGCGGCACCGTGCAGAGCAGCGGCGCGCTCGCGGCGGCGGCGGCCAACATTCCGCTCGGTCGCATCGGCACGGTCGGCGACGTGGCCGGCGCGGTCGACTACCTCGTGTCCGAGCAGGCGGCGTACATCACGGGCAACGTGATCGACGTCAACGGCGGCTACCGCATGCAGTGACCCCGCGCAGTCCTTCCACCCCTTCATTCCAACGGAGACAGCTCATGAAAAAGAACTTCCTGATTTCGGCCATGGCACCCTGGGCCATGGGTGCGGCACTGTGCGCGCTCGCCCCCGCGGCGCTGGCGCAGGCCGAACCCGGCCTCACCGACAAGACCATCAAGATCGGCATGTTCTCGCCGATGTCGGGCGCCTCGATGAACTACGGCTTCGACGTGATCAACGCCGCGAAGATGTACTACGACAAGATCAACAAGGAAGGCGGCGTGAACGGCCGCAAGATCGAGCTCGTGGTGGAAGACGACCGCTGCAACGCCAACGACCTGCTGGCCGCGGTGAAGAAGCTCACCGAGCAGGACCAGGTGTTCCTGCTGAACGGCGGCTCCTGCTCGGCCGCGGTGGTGGGCGCGCGCGAATACGTGGAGCGCGCGAAGATCCCGCTGGTCATGCTCAACGCCTCGGGCGACGGCGCGCTGTACCCGCCGTCGAAGTACATCTACGGCGCGTTCTCCATCTCGCAGCACGCCGTGGGCGGCTCCATGGTGCAGTTCGCCAGCGAGCAGCTCAAGGCCAAGAAGATCGGCTACATCAACCACGACGACGCCTACGGCGGCTGGAACCTCGAGTCGGCCCAGGCGCAGGCCAAGGCGCTCGGCGGCATCGACCTGCAGGTGCAGTCGGTCAACCCGAACATCACCGACGTCACGGCGCCCATGCTGAAGATCAAGGCGGCCAACCCCGACGTGCTGCTGCTCACCACCTACGCACGCCCGGTGAGCCTGATCGTCAAGCGCGCCTTCGAGCTCGGCTTCAACAAGCCCATCGTGCTGGCCGTGAACTCCACCGCCGACCTGAAGCAGCTGGTGGAGAACGTGGGCAACAAGGACGCCTTCAAGAACGTCTACATCCAGGAAGTGCTGGCCGACGTGCCCGGCGGTCCCAAGCTGAAGTGGGTGTACGACATGTACAAGGCCGCCTACCCCGAGCTGGCCGCCAAGCCCGGCTACCCGCAGGCCTACATGCCGTACGGCATCCCTTCGGCCATGGCCGTGGTCAACGCGCTGAAGGCCGCCGGCCCCAGCCCCACGCGCGAGAAGGTGCTCACGGCGCTGTCGACCATGAAGTTCGACTCCGGCGTGATGGCCGGCCCGATCGAGTTCGGCCCGGACGATCGCGCCGCGCAGGAATCGGCCATCTACATCAAGTTCGACGGCAGCAACATGGCACTGGTGCCGGGCAGCTACAAGAGCGTGTGGAAGTACAAGCCCTGAGGGCGGCGGGCAATTCATGAGCCTCTCCGACATCTGGCTTTTCGTGCAGCAGGGCGTGCTGTCCGGCATCGTCACGGGCAGCGTCTACGCGCTGCTCGCGGTGGCGATCGTCATGGTCTTCAAGACCACCGACGTGCCGAACTTCTCGCAAGGCGAAATCTTCATGGCCGGCGGCTACGCCGCGCTCTTCCCGCTGGTGGTGTGGGGCTGGCCCTACTGGGCCGCGGTGCTCGCGAGCATCGTGGTCACCGCACTGCTGGCCGCGGCGTTCCAGCGCGTGGTGATGCAGCGCGTGACCGCCTCGCGCGGCGTGGGCGTGCAGCTGGTCATCGCCACGCTGGGCTTCGCGTACCTGCTCAAGGGCCTGGTGCGCAAGACCGGCCTGGGCGACACGCCGCGTTCGCTGCCCTCGCTGGTGCCGCAGGACCCGATCATGATCGGCCAGGCCTCGCTCACGCTGCTCGACCTGGCCATCTTCGGCTCGGCCGTGGTGGTGATGGTGCTGCTGTACCTGATGTTCACGCGCACCCGCACCGGCCAGGCCATGCGCGCGGTGGGCATGAACCCGCGCGGCGCGCAGATCGTGGGCGTGAAGCTGGGCACCATCCGCATGAAGATCTGGGCGCTCACGGGCGTCATCTCGGCCATCTCGGCGCTGCTCATCACGCCCAAGAT
This sequence comes from Variovorax sp. OK212, assembly GCF_900112425.1. Taxonomy (GTDB): domain Bacteria; phylum Pseudomonadota; class Gammaproteobacteria; order Burkholderiales; family Burkholderiaceae_C; genus Variovorax. The sequence continues at coordinate 304,382 of NZ_FOLP01000004.1, forward strand.
CCTCATCACGCCCGACATCGGCCACATCGCGATCCTGGCCTACGCGGCGGCCATCGTGGGCGGCTTCACCAGCCTGCCGGGCGCGGTGGTCGGCGGCTTCATCATCGGCATCGTCGAGAACCTGGTGGGGCTTTTCATTTCGTCCAATGCCATCGTGGTGGCGCCCTTCGTGGCGATCATGGTGGTGCTGCTGGTGCGTCCGCAAGGGCTGCTGGGCGGCAAGCCCCAGGTGAAGAAGGTATGAGCACGCCGTCGTCGGTTTCCTCCCCCATGGCTTCCTCCGCCGCTTCCCCGTGGTGGGACCGCGCCGTGCTGCTCGGCATGGCCGTGGTGCTCGCGGTGCTGCCCTTCACCACCAGCGGCTACGTGCTGTACGTGGTCAACCTGCTGATGGTGTTCTCGGTGCTCGCGCTGGGCATGCACCTGGTCATCGGCGAGACGGGGCAGTTCGCGCTGTCGCACGCGGCCTTCTTCGGCATCGGCATCTACACCGCCGGCCTCATCAACAACCACTGGCAGCCGCCGTTCTTCGTCTCCATCCTCGCGGGCGCGGTGCTGTCGGCCGCGCTGGGCTGGGTCATCGGGCTGCTGGCGCTGCGCATGCGCGACATCTACCTGGCGCTGGCCACCTTCGCCTTCGGCGAGGCCATGCAGTGGGTGTTCCTGAACTGGGAGTCCGTCACCAACGGCTCGAACGGGTTGCAGATGAAGCCGGCGTCGCTCGGCGGCTACCAGCTGCTGAACGACCTGCAGGCCTATCCCTTCGTGGTGGCCATCGCGGCGCTGATGCTGTGGCTGACCGTGGCGCTCGCGCGCTCGCGGCTGGGCTCGTCGTTCCGCGCGGTGCGCGAGAGCGACGTGGCGGCGGTGGCCATGGGCGTGAACACGCGCACGGTGAAGGTCACGGCCTTCGTGCTGTCGGCCGCCTTCGCGGGCGTGGCGGGCGGCATGTACACGCTGTTCACCTCGTTCATCCATCCCGAGAGCCTGGGCTTCCAGACCACCATCCTGATCCTCACGATGGTGGTGGTGGGCGGCCTCGGCTCGGTGCGCGGCGCGGTGGCCGGCGCCATCGTGTTCGGGCTGGCGTCGGAGCTGCTGCGCCAGGCCCCGTCGTACCAGGAAATCATCTACGGCGGCATCCTCATGCTCTTCATGATGTTCCTGCCCAAGGGCATGGCCTCGCTGTTCGTGGCGCGGCGCAAGGCGCAGCGTTCGACCTCCGTCACCGTGGCTTCGACCGCCGAAGGAAAACCCGCATGAGCGCGACCGCATTCCTCGACGTGCGCGACATCAGCGTGGTGTTCGGCGGCCTGAAGGCGGTGAACGGCCTCTCGTTCCAGGTGGAACAGGGCCGCATCCATGCGCTCATCGGGCCCAACGGCGCGGGCAAGTCGACCACCTTCAACTGCATCTCGCGCTTCTACACGCCCAGCAGCGGCAGCGTCACCTTCGAAGGCCAGGAGCTCACGCGCGTGTCGCCGCACCGCATGGCTTCGCTGGGCATCGCGCGCACCTTCCAGAACCTGGAGCTGTTCGCCGAGCTGTCGGTGCTGGAGAACGTGCTGCTGGGCACCCACTCGCGCGGCGCCAACACGCTGGGGCGGCTGCTGCGCCGGCCCGACCGCGAGACCGAAGACTTCGCGCTGCACCTGCTGGAGCGCGTGGGCCTGGCCGACGAGCGCCACCAGCCCGCGCGCGACCTCGACTTCGGCCGCCAGAAGCTGCTGGAGCTGGCACGTGCACTGGCCATCAAGCCCAAGCTGCTGCTGCTCGACGAGCCCGCGGCCGGCCTGCGCAACCGCGAGATCGAAAGCCTCGACCGGCTGCTGAAGGAGCTGGTGGCGCGCGACGGCATCACCGTGCTGCTGGTGGAGCACGTGATGCAGCTGGTGATGTCCATCTCGGACCGCATCACCGTGATGGCCTTCGGCGAGAAGATCGCCGAGGGCACGCCTTCGGAAATCGGCAGCAATGCGCGTGTCATCGAGGCCTACCTGGGCAAGGGAAAAGCAAACGCAAACGCAAATGCAAACGCGATGGGAGCCGCGCATGGCTGAAGCACTGTTGTCCCTGCGCGCCATCTCGGCCGCGTACGGCCGCATCCAGGCGCTGTGCAACGTGTCGGTCGACGTGCCCGAGGGCGAGATCGTCGCGCTGCTCGGCAGCAACGGCGCGGGCAAGACCACCACGCTGAACTGCATCTCCAACCTGGTGGACTGCACCGAGGGCGAGGTGCGGCTCGGCGGCGAGCGCATCGACCGGCTCGGCTCCGACGCGCTGGTCAAGCGCGGCATCGTGCAGGTGCCCGAAGGCCGCCAGGTGTTTCGCGACATGAGCGTGCGCGAGAACCTCGACCTGGGCGCCTACCTGCGGCGCGACCGCGCGGGCATTCGCAACGACCTGGAGGCGGTGTACGCGATGTTCCCGCGCCTGAAGGAGCGCCAGGGCCAGATGGCGGCCACGCTCTCGGGCGGCGAGCAGCAGATGCTGGCCATCGGCCGGGCCGTGATGGCCAGGCCGCGCGTGATGCTGTTCGACGAACCCTCGATGGGCCTGTCGCCGCTGCTGGTGGAGCAGATGTTCGGAATCATCGAGCGGCTGCACCGCGAACAGAAGATCACCATCCTGCTGGTCGAGCAGAACGTGCAGCTCGCGCTGGCGGTGGCCAGCTACGGCTACATCCTGGAGAACGGCGAGATCTCGCTGCACGGCCCCGCCGCGCGGCTCGCCAGCGACGAGGCCGTGCGCCGCGCCTACCTCGGCGTCTGATTCAAGCGTCAGACGCCGCTTCAACGAAGGAATCTTTCATGCTTCTTCAAGACAAACTCTCGCTCGTCACCGGCGCCGCGCGCGGCCTGGGCGAGGCCATCGCGCGCCGCATGGCCAGCGAAGGCGCCCGCGTGCTGGTGGTGGACCGCGACCTCGGCGTCGCGCAGCAGGTGGCCGCGTCGATCCGCGAAGCGGGCGGGCGCGCCGACGCCGAGAGCGTCGACGTGAGCGACGCGGCGGCGGTCGATGCGCTCGCCGCGCGCGTTGCGGCGTCGCACGGCGACATCGACATCCTGGTGAACAACGCGGGCATCTCGCAGCGTTCGAAGTTCGACGAGCCTGGCGCGCGCGAGGCCTGGGACCGCGTGATGTCGGTCAACCTGCAGGGCGTGTTCAACGTCACGCAGTCCTTCGTGCCGGCGCTCAAGCGCACGCAGGGGAACATCGTGAACCTGTCGTCCATCGTGGCCTTCGGCGCGGGCATCTCGTCGGCCGGCTACGTGGTGGCCAAGGGCGGCGTGCGGTCGCTCACGCAGGTGCTGGCGCGCGACCTGGCGCCCTACGGCGTGCGCGTGAACGCGGTGGCGCCGGGCCTCATGATGACCGACATGACGGCGGGCCAGCGCGAGACCGAGCACGGCACCGACTGGTACCTGAGCCGCGTGCCCGTCAAGCGCCACGGCGAGGCCGACGAGATCGCCGGGCCGGTCGTCTTTCTCGCGTCCTCGATGGCCAGCTACGTCAACGGCGTGGTGCTGCCGGTCGACGGCGGCTACCTGGCGGTCTGAGCACCGCGCTTCAACGGAACAACCATGAACAACAGCAGTGAAGACAAACGGATCGCGCTCGTCACCGGCGGCGCCAGCGGCATGGGCCGCGCCATCGTCGAGCGCATGGCGCGCGACGGCTGGCGCGTGGTCATGGCCGACTACAACGGCGAACTCGCCGAGCGCGAGACGCAGGCGCTGCGCGCCGCGGGCCTCGACGTTGAATGCCGCGCCATCGACCTCACCGACGAGGCCGCGGTGCGCGCCATGGTGCAGGCGCTGCCGCCGCTCACGGCGCTGGTCAACAACGCGGGCATCTTCGACGAGCGCGCCTTCCTCGACGTGAGCTCGGCCGACTTCCGCCGCATGTACGAGGTGAACCTGCTGGCCGTGGCCACGCTCACGCAGGAGGCCGCGCGCAAGATGGCGAACGGCGCGCGCATCGTGAACATCGCCTCGCGCGCCTACCTGGGCGCGAAGAACCACGCGCACTACGTGGCCTCGAAGGCCGCGCTGGTGGGCTACACGCGCGCCAGCGCCATGGAGCTGGCCGCGCGCGGCATCATGGTCAACGCCATTGCGCCGGGGCTCATCGACACGCCGCTGCTGCGCGCGCTGTCGCCCGAGCGGCTGGCCGCGCAGCTTGCGCTGCAGCCCACGGGCGCGGCCGGCACGCCGGAAGACATCGCCAACGCGGTGGTGTTCTTCGCGTCGCCCGCCACCTGCTTCGTGACCGGGCAGGTGCTCTTCGTCGACGGCGGCAAGTCGCTCGGCGGCTCGGGGTCGTGATGGCTCAGCCACAGGAAAAGACCGCGTACGACGTCGTCGTCATCGGCAGCGGCGCGGGCGGGCTCAGCGCCGCCCTCACCGCGAAGCTCGAGGGCCTGGACGTGCTGGTGGTCGAGAAGACCGACCGCATCGGCGGCTCGACCGCGATCTCGGGTGGCGCGGTGTGGGTGCCGCTGAACGACCAGGCCGAGGCGGCCGGCCACCCCGACACGCGCGAGAAGGCGCTGACCTACCTGCACCACACGGTGGGCGCGGCCGGCGACGAGGAGCTGCGCCACGCCTTCCTCGACGCGGGCCCGCAAGCGCTGCGCTACCTGCGCGAGCGCACCGACGTGAAGCTGGCCGCGCGCACCTACTCGCCCGACTACTACCCCGACCGCGCGGGCGCGGCCATGGGCGGGCGCTCGCTCGACCCGATCGAGTTCGACGGCCGGCTGCTGGGCGCGTACTTCAAGACCCTGCGCGATCCGCTGCCCGAGTTCTGCGTGCTCGGCGGGATGATGGTCAACATGACCGACGTGAAGCATCTGCTGGGCGTGTGGCGCTCGTTCGCGTCGTGGAAGCACGGCGTGAAGATGGTGCTGCGCTACGCGGGCGACCGGCTCGGCGGCCATCACCGCGGCACGCGGCTGCTGCTGGGCAATGCACTGGCGGGGCGGCTCTTTCACAGCATGCTGCAGCAGGGCATTCCGTTCTGGCTCGACACGCCGGCGCTCGGCCTGGAGAAGGACGCGAGCGGCAAGGTCACGGGCGTGCAGCTGCGCCGCGACGGCAAGGCGCTCACCGTGCAGGCGCGGCGCGGCGTGGTGATCGCGACCGGCGGCTTCCCTTGGAACGCGGCGATGCGCGGGCAGCACTATCCGGCGCCGACCGGGCCGTATTCGATGTCGCCGCAGGACAACGTGGGCGAAGGCATCGCGATCGCGCAGCAGGCCGGTGGCGTGCTCGGCACGGGGCACGCGGGGCCGGCGCTGTGGGCGCCGGTGTCGATGCTCACGCGGCCCGACGGCAGCGTGCTGCGCTATCCGCACCTGGTGTGGGACCGCGCGAAGCCCGGGCTGATTGCGGTCGATGCGCGCGGCGAGCGCTTCGTCAACGAGTCGACCTCGTACCACGAGTTCGTGCGCGGCATGTACCGCGCGAACGGCCAGGCCGCGAGCATTCCGGCGCTGCTGGTGTGCGACAGCCCCTTCATGGAGAAGTGGGGCCTGGGCCTCGCGCTGCCCGGCGGCCGCTCGCGCGAGCACCTGGTGCGCGCCGGCTATCTCTACCGTGCCGACACGCTCGAAGGCCTCGCGAAGCAGGCGGGCGTGGACGCCGCCGGCCTCGCGCGCACCGTGGCCACGTACAACCCGCTCGCCGCGCAGGGGCAGGACCCGGCGTTCGGCAAGGGCGGCGACGCCTACAACCGCTACCTCGGCGACCCGGAGCACCAGCCCAACGCCTGCCTTGCGCCGGTGCGGCAGGGGCCGTTCTATGGCGTGAAGGTGTACCCCGGCGACATCGGCACCGCGCTGGGCATCCGCGCCGACGGCAACGCGCGCGCGCTCGACGCGCAGGGCGCGCCCATCGCCGGGCTCTATGTGGCCGGCAACGACATGCACTCGGTCATGGGCGGCGAGTATCCTGCGCCGGGCATCACGCTCGGCCCTGCGCTAACCTTCGGCTGGGTGGCCGGCATGCACCTGGCCCACGGCCCGAACGCCAACGTGAACACCGATGCAAGCGCCCCTGTGACCGCGAACACCCACGCCAACGTCTGAACCCCGTCTTCCGAACGAAAAGCTCTTCATGCAAATCTTCTTTTCCCCCGCATCCCCCTTCGTGCGCAAGTGCATGGTCGTGGCGCACGAACTCGGCGTGGCCGAGCGCATCGAGAAGCTGCCCAGCGCGGCCGGCCCGGTGAAGCGCGACGCGACCATCATTCCGAAGAACCCGCTCGGCCAGGTGCCGACCTTCCTCACCGGTGACGGCCAGGTGCTGTTCGACAGCCGCGTGATCTGCGAATACCTGGACGCCACGCACGGCGGCAAGCTGTTCCCGGCCGACGGCGCCGCGCGCTGGTCGCGCCTGAGCGAGCTCGCGCTGGCCGACGGCATGACCGGCGCCGCGCTGCTCGCGCGCTACGAGAACGTGCTGCGCCCCGAAGAGCTGCGCTGGGCCGACTGGACCGACGGCCAGCTGGCCAAGGTGCGCACCGGCCTCGAATGGCTGGAGACGGCGGCGCCGTCGTTCGGCGAGCGCGTGGACATCGGCACCATCGCGTTCGGCTGCGCGCTGGGCTACATGGACTTCCGCTTCCCCGACGTGAACTGGCGCGCCGAGGCGCCGAACAGCGCGAAGTGGTTCGACGCGTTCAACCAGCGCGCGTCGATGCAGGCGACGATGCCCTCGGTCTGAGCGAGGTGGATGGAATGAGCGGAGTGAGCGGAGTGAGTGGGATGAGTTTCGACGACCTGTCGCGCCGCACCGGCATCGAGATTCCGCCGCTGCTCGCGCAGCTGCTGGCCGGCGGCCCGCCCGCGCTGGCCAGCTTCAGCGACTTCGAATGGATCGACGCCGCCGAGGCGGCCGGCACCGTCGACGAATGGCTCGACGCGAAGTGGCAGGACGGCCGCCGCTTCCTGCCCTTCGCGCAGTCGGGCGCGGGCGACGCCTACTGCCTGATGCCGCTGGACGGCACCGGCACCGGCACCGGCGGCGGTGACACCGTGGGCGTGGCCTTCGTGTGGCACGACGCCGAGGAGAGCCGCATCGAACATGCGTCGTTCTCCGACTTCGTCTGCGCGAAATTCCTGCAGACCTTCGCCGACATGAGCTGGCTCGAGGAGTCCGACCTGTCGGAAGAAGAGATGGCCGAACGCGTCGTCGCCGACGTGGCCGCCGTATCGGCCTTCATGGACGCAGGCACCGCGGCCTGGCTGCAGGCCCTGAGCCGCCTGCCGATCGAACAGCGGCCCTACAAGGCCGGCCCGCGCGCGCGGCCCGAGCCGGTGCCCTCGCTGATCCCGCAGGACCGGATGGACGAGGAGCTCCTGCGCTTCGAGCGGCCGCACGCCGAAGCCTTCCCCGTGAAGCCGCGCTGGGAGATCGGCGAATAGCCATGGCCGCGCGGGCGGGGGCCCGGCCTGGCTAAATTCGGGGGTTCATCGCAACCAAGGAACTCCCCATGTCAGATCAGAAGGTAGCCATCGTCACCGCCGGCGGCAGCGGTATGGGCGCGGCCGCGGCGCGCAAACTCGCGGAAGATGGTTTTCGCGTGGCCATCCTGTCGTCCTCGGGCAAGGGCGAGGCGCTGGCCGCCGAGCTCGGCGGCATCGGCGTGACCGGCTCGAACCAGTCGAACGAGGACGTGAAGCGGCTGGTGGACGACGTCGTGCGCCAGTGGGGCCGCGTCGACGTGCTGGTCAACAGCGCCGGCCACGGCCCGCGCGCACCCATCCTGGACATCACCGACGAGGACTGGCACCGCGGCATGGACGTGTACCTGCTGAGCGCGGTGCGCCCCGCGCGGCTGGTGGCGCCGCTGATGGTGCAGCAGGGCGGCGGCACGATCATCAACATCTCGACCTTCGCCGCCTTCGAGCCCGACCCGGTGTTTCCCACCTCGGGCGTGTTCCGCGCGGGGCTGGCGGCCTTCACCAAGCTCTTCGCCGACAAGTACGCCGCGCAGAACGTGCGCATGAACAACGTGCTGCCCGGCTTCATCGACAGCCTGCCCGAGAAGGCCGAGTTCCGCTCGCGCATTCCGATGGGCCGCTACGGCAAGAGCAGCGAGATCGCGGCGGTCATCGGCTTCCTCGCGTCGGAGGGCGCGGGCTACATCACGGGTCAGAACCTGCGCGTGGATGGCGGCATCACGCGCGCGGTCTGAAGCCTGACAACGGGCGCAGGAAAAGGCCGCTGCCTACAATCGCGGCCCATGTGCCCGAGGATGCCCCGCTTTCCCATTCGCCGCCGGCAGTCGGGCTGCTCGCGGCCGACGCCTCCTTGACGCGGGCGCAGTGACGCGCGGCGGCCCCGGCCGCCGCAACCTCCGTGGGGCCGCGCGCCGGCCCCGCCGTCCTGCCTCCCGCCTCGCACTGCCGCACATCCACCGATGCGGCATGCGGGCTGCTTTCCTTTTTCCTCATGTCTTCCCCACACAGCCGCCTGCGCACCGAGTGGTGCCCGAGCATTCCCCGCGAGCTGATGGCCGGCGCCGTCGCCACCTTCGCGCTCATTCCCGAAGTCATCGCCTTCGCATTCGTGGCCGGCGTCGATCCGGCGGTGGGGCTGTTCGCCTCCTTCGTCATCGGCATCGTCATCGCCTTCACGGGCGGGCGCCCGGCCATGGTGTCGGCCGCGGCCGGCTCGGTGGCGCTGGTGGCCGCGCCGCTGGTGCATGCGCACGGCCTGCCGTACCTGCTGGCGGCCGGTGTGCTCGCGGGCGCCATGCAGATCGTGTTCGGCCTGCTGCGCCTGGGCGTGCTGATGCGCTTCGTGTCGTCGTCGGTGCGCACGGGCTTCGTCAATGCGCTGGCCATCCTGATCTTCGCGGCGCAGATGCCGCACTTCATCGGCGCCAACACCGCGACCTGGGCCATGGTCGGGCTCGGGCTGGCCGTCATCTACCTGCTGCCGCGCCTCACCACGGCGGTGCCGTCGCCGCTGGTGTGCATCGTGGTGGTCACGCTCGCGGGCCACTGGCTGGACCTGCCGCTGAAGACGGTGGCCGACCTGGGGCAACTGCCCGGTGCGCTGCCGGCCTTCGCGCTGCCCGACGTGCCGCTGACGCTGGACACGCTGCGCATCATTGCGCTGCCGGCGTTCGCCATCGCGATGGTCGGCCTGCTCGAATCGATGATGACGGCCAGCGTGGTCGACGAGCTCACCGACACGCCGAGCTCGAAGAACCGCGAGTGCAGCGGCCTCGGCGTGGCCAACGTGGCGGCCAGCTTCTTCGGCGGCATCGCCGGCTGCGGAATGATCGGCCAGACCGTGAGCAACGTGCGCTACGGCGGGCGCGGGCGGCTGTCGACGCTGTTCGCGGGCGCGTTCCTGCTGATCCTCATGGTGCTGCTCAAGCCCTGGGTGTCGCAGGTGCCGGTGGCGGCGCTGGTCGCCATCATGGTGATGGTGTCGGCCTCGACCTTCGACTGGGGTTCGCTGCGCGCGATGGTGCGGCACCCGCGCATGTCCAGCGCCGTGATGCTCGCCACGGTGGCCGTCACCGTGGCCACCGACAACCTCGCGGCCGGCGTGGCCACGGGCGTGATGCTCAGCGGCGTGTTCTTCACCTTCAAGGTGGCGCGGCTGCTGCACGTGCAGGCGGCGCAGGAAGACGACGGCACACGCGTCTACAGAGTGAGCGGCCAGGTGTTCTTCGCGTCGGCCGACATGCTGGTGGACGCCTTCGACGTGCGCGAGATCGACGGCGCGCCGGTGCGCATCGACGTCTCGCAGGCGCATTTCTGGGACGTGACGGCCGTGGCCGCGCTGAAGAAGGTGGTCGGGCGGCTGCGCAAGCACGGCAGCGCGGTGGACGTCATCGGCATGAACCAGGCCAGCCGCGACCTGGTGCTGCAGCTCGACGCCGCGCCCGACTGAGCTGCGTCAGGTCGCCGCGGTGCTCGCGGTGTCCTGCCGCGCGCGCGCCAGCGTGCGAAAGCGCCCCGGGCTTTCTCCCACCGTGCGCCGGAACGCCGCGCTGAACGCCGTCTCCGACTGGTAGCCGATGCGCTGCGCAATGCGCGCAATGGCCTCGTCGCTGTGGCGCAGCGCGTTGCGCGCCACCGTCATGCGCCAGCCGCCCAGGTAGTCGAGCGGCGTCGATCCCGTCAGCGCCTTGAAGCGCAGCGCGAAGGCCGTGCGCGACATGCCGGCCGACTGCGCCAGGCGCTCCACGGTCCACGGCTGCGCGATGTCGCCGTGCATGCGGGACAGCGCCTCGCCGATGCGCGCATCGGCCATCGCCCCGAGCCAGCCTTCGGGCTGCGGCGCGTTCGCCAGGTGCACGCGCAGCGCCTGCACCAGCACCAGCGCGGCCAGGTTCGTTCGCGCGATCGATGCGCCGGGCCGCAGCTCGGCCGTTTCCCAGCCCAGCAGGTCGAGCAGGCCTTCGAGCGGGCGCGCGCCGGGGTCGTTGGCGCGCAGGTGGATCAATGGCGGCAGGTGGCGCAGCAGCAGCTCGCTCGCTTCGCCGGCGAGCGTGAAGCGGCCGGTGGCCATGGTGATGAGCGAGGCGTCGACTTCGGCGCCTTGGCCCCGGAAGCGCATCACGCCGTCGGCGCCCCGGTGGTCGCGGCTGGCCTGCACGCCGTCCTGCAGCGGGCCCGGCGGGTCGGTGCACGCCATGAAAGGCTGGCCGTTGGTCAGCAGGTAGAAGTCGCCCGTTTCCAGTTGCACCGGCTCGGCGGCGCCGTCGATCTGCATGCGCAGCCGGCCCGTGAGCACGCAGCCCAGCTTGATGTGCGAGGCGTAGCGCGGGTAGCGAAATGCCCAGCGGCCGCGCGCCTCGAAGCGCGACGACAGCGTGCTGCTCACCGTGAGCATCGACAGCACATCGGACAAGGGGTCCATGGTTTTTGTACGAATGAAGAAGAAAAGCGGGCTGTTGATTATTCAATCATTCAGCCCGAAGCGCGACCATGGGCGCATGTCCTCCTCGAACGCTCAAGTTTCCCGCTACGCCATCGTGTTGGGCCTGCTCACCACGATCGGCCCTTTCGCCATCGACATGTACCTGCCGGCGCTGCCCGCCATCGGGCATGCGCTGGGCGCCGACCCGCATGCGATGCAGGCCAGCCTGATGGCCTTCTTCATCGCGGTCGGCGCCGGCCAGCTGGTGGCGGGGCCGCTGTCGGACATGTTCGGGCGACGGCGGCCGATGGTCGCGGGGCTTGTGCTGTTCATGCTGGCCAGCATCGGCTGCGCGCTGGCGCCGAGCGTCGGCGTGCTGATTGCGCTGCGCTTTCTGCAGGGGCTCGGCGCCTGCGCCTGCATGGTCACGCCGCGCGCCGTGGTGCGCGACCTGTACACCGGCCCCGAGGCGGCACGCATGATGTCGCTGCTGCTCATGGTCTACAGCGTGTCGCCGATTCTTGCGCCGCTGGTCGGCAGCGTCGTGGCCGAATCGGTGGGCTGGCGCGCGGTGTTCGGCGTGGTTGCCGCGCTGGGGCTCGCGGGGCTGGCGATGCTGCTGGTCTTCCTGCCCGAGACGCGGCCCGCGGCGGCGCGCCTGTCGAGCAACCTGCGCAGCGCGATGGCCGGCTACGGCGTGCTGCTGCGCGACCGCCACTTCATGACGCTGGCCTTCATGGCGTCGTTCACTGTTTCGGGCTTCTTCGTGTACGTGGCCAATTCGCCCTTTGTGATGAGCGCGCATTTCGGCGTGTCGCCGCGGCTGTATGCGGTGCTGTTCGCGCTCAACGCGGTGTCGCTGCTGGCGCTGTCGCAGGTCAATGGCTGGCTGGTGGCGCGCTTCGGCATCCGGCGCGTGCTGCGCACGGCGGTCATGGTGCAGGCCGCGGCGGTCGGGGCACTGCTGGTGCTGACGCTGGCAGGTGTCGACCGGCTCGCGGTGCTGGTGCTGCTGCTGATGGTGGGCTACGGCCTCAACGGGCTGATCGTGCCCGCGACCTTCGTGCTGGCGATGGAAGGGCATGCGGCGCTCGCGGGCACCGCGTCGGCCCTGATCGGCACGATGAACTTCGCGGGCGGCGCGGTGATGGTGGCGCTCGTTGCGCCGTTCGCCAACGGCAAGCCGCTGCCGATGGTGGCGGGCATCGCGGCCTGCGCCGCGGTGGTCCTGGTGCTGGCGCTGCGCACCGCGGGTGCGCGGCACGCCGCGGCGGTTGGCGCAGCCTAGACCGTCGGGATGGGGCCTAGACGCCCAGGTAGCGCGTCCACAGCGAGCGGTCGGCGTCCAGCGCGGCCGAGTCGCCTTGCCACACCACGCGCCCGCGTTCCAGGATCACATGCCGGTTGGCCAGCGGCAGCAGGCGCTGCACGTACTTGTCGACCACCAGGATCGCCTCGCCCTCGGCCTTGAGCGTGGCGATGCAGTTCCAGATCTCCTCGCGGATCACCGGGGCCAGGCCCTCGGTGGCTTCGTCGAGGATCAGCAGGCGCGGGTGCGTGGAGAGCGCGCGCGCAATGGCCAGCATCTGCTGCTCGCCGCCCGAGAGCTGGTTGCCCGCGTTGGCCTTGCGCTCCGCGAGGCGCGGGAACAGCCCGTACAGCGCCTCGACGGTCCAGCGCGGCGCGCTGCCCGGGCGCGGCCGCGCGAAGGCGCGCAGGTGCTCGTCCACGCTGAGGTTGGGGAACACGTGCCGGCCCTCGGGCACGATGGCCACGCCGCGCCGCGCAATGGCGTCGGGCTTGTGGCCGCCGATGGCCGCGCCGCCGAAGTGCACGCTGCCGCGCATCGGCGAGAGCGTGCCCGTCAGCACCTTCAGCAGCGTGCTCTTGCCCATGCCGTTGCGGCCCAGCAGGGCCAGCACCTCGCCGGGGCGGATGTCGACGTCGATGCCGAACAGCACCTGGCTGGCGCCGTAGCCGGCCTCGATGGATTTCGCTTCGAGCAATGTGGTGGCTGCGCTCATGAGTGGCCTTCCGCTTCGGTGCCCAGGTAGACGGCCTGTACGTCGGGGTGACCCCGCACTTCGTCGGCCGTGCCGCTCATCAGCACCTTGCCCTGCACCAGCACCGTGAGGCGGTTGGCCAGGCGGAACACCGCGTCCATGTCGTGCTCGATCAGCAGGATGGCCATCGACGCGCGCAGCGATTCGATCAGCGCCACCATGCGCGCCGATTCGTCGGGGCCCATGCCGGCCATCGGTTCGTCCAGCAGCAGCAGCTTGGGTTCGGCCGCCAGCGCCAGCGCCACGTCGAGCGCGCGCTGTGCGCCGTGCGGCAGCGTGCCGGCAATGCGTTCGCGCTCGCTGGTCAGGCCCACGCGCTCGGCCAGCGCCACGGCGCGGTCGACCAGGTCGCGCTCTTTCGCGCGCGGCGCCATGAAGCGCAGGCTGCTGCCCGCATGGGCCTGCGCCGCGAGCATCAGGTTGTCGTGCACGGTTTCCTTGGGGAACACGCGCGTCACCTGGAAGCAGCGCGACATGCCCGCGGCCACGCGCTGGTGGTCCTTCAGCGCGGTGATGTCGCGCTCGTCGAGCAGCAGGCGGCCGGCGTCGGCCTTCAGCAGCCCGGTGATCAGGTTCACCAGCGTGGTCTTGCCCGCGCCGTTCGGCCCGATCAGCGCATGCACTTCGCCGCGCTCCACGGTGAGGTTCACATGGTCGGTCGCCAGCAGGCCGCCGAAGCGCTTGACCAACCCTTCGATCCTGAAAAGGCTCATGGTGTCGTCTTGCTCGGGGTGAGGGCGGCCTTGCGGCGGCGGGACAGGGCGGCCAGGCCCTTGGGCGCCCACAGCGCGACGGCGATCAGCAGCAGGCCCAGCGGCATGTGCCAGTGCTCGGTGTGCTGCTTCAGCGCCTCCTCGAGCACCAGCCAGACGACGGCGCCCACCGGCCCGCCCCAGCTGCGGCCGAGCCCGCCGATCACCACCATCACCAGCAGCGTGGCCGACTGCGTCCAGTGCATGGTGGCCGGGCTCACGAAGCCGTTGCCGCCGGCCAGCAGCGCGCCGGCCAGGCCCGCGATGGCGCCCGCGATGGCGAACGCCACCAGCTGCAGGCGAAACACCGGGTAGCCCAGCGCGCGCATGCGCGTCTCGTTGTCGCGGATGCCCATGAGCGCGTGGCCGAAGCGCGATTGCGTCGCGCGGTGCAGCCACCACAGCGCCAGCGCCACGACCACCAGCACCACCCAGTAGAAGGTCGACTCGTTGCCCAGGTCCAGCCCCGGCAGCAGCGTGGGCCGCGACATGAGCGTGTAGCCGTCGTCGCCGCCGTACTTGCGCAGCGACACGACGACGAAGTACAGCATCTGCGCGAAGGCCAGCGTGGTCATGATGAAGTACACGCCGCGCGTGCGCAGCGCCACCGTGCCGATCAGCGCGGCCACCAGCCCCGCGACGATGGCCGCGGCGGGCCACAGGATCCAGCCCGACATGACGCCCGCGTCGCTGAGCGCCACCACCGTGTACGCGCCCATGCCGATGAAGCCCGCATGCCCCAGCGCCACCATGCCGCCGAAGCCCAGGACGAAGTTGAGGCTGGCCGCGGCCAGCGCCACGATGAGCACGCGCCGCACGAAGCCGATGTAGAACTCCAGGCCGAACAGCGGCGCCACCAGCGGGAACGCCGCGAGCAGCACGAAGAGCAGGCCGACGCCGAGGTAGCGTGAAGAAAGAAGAGAGGACTTCATGCGCGCGCCGAGAACAGCCCCGAGGGCCGGAAGATCAAGACCACCACCATCAGCGCGTACATCGCGACTTCGGCGAACAGCGGGCCCAGGTCGGCCGCGGTGGCCGGCGGCAGCGTGGCGCGCAGCAGCATCGGCACGAAGGCGCGCCCGACGGTGTCGACCACGCCCACGAGCAGTGCGGCCACGAAGGCGCCGCGCACCGAACCGATGCCCCCGATCACCAGCACCACCAGCGCCGGAATCAGGATGGCCTCGCCCATGCCGACCTGCACCGCGACGATCGGCCCCATCAGCGCGCCGGCCAGCGCGGCCAGCGCCGCACCCAGCAGGAACACGCCGTTGAAGATGCGGCCCACGCGCACGCCCATGAGCTCGGCCATCGGCCGGTCGGACGCGCCCGCGCGCACCCGCATGCCGATGCGCGTGTGGTTCACCAGCAGGTACAGCGCCAGCGCCACCAGCAGGCCGCCCGCGAGAATGACGAGGCGGTAGGCCGGGTAGGGCAGGCCGTCCATGAGCTCGACCGGTCCCGACAGCGCGGCCGGTGTCGGTGCCATCACCGGCGAGGGGCCCCAGATCATCTTCACGATGTCGTCGGCCACCAGGATCACGCCGAAGGTGGCGAGCACCTGCGCGAGGTGGTCGCGCGTGTAGAGCCGGCGCATCAGCAGCACTTCGAGCAGCAGCGCCACCACCACCGTGACCGCCACCGCGATGACGATGGCCGCGGTGAACGAGCCGGTGCGCGTGTGCGCCTCGGCCGCCACGTAGGCGCCGGCCATGAAGAGCGAGCCATGCGCGAGGTTCAGCACGTCCATGATGCCGAACACCAGCGTGAGCCCCGCGGCCAGCAGGAACAGCATCAGGCCGTAGCCCAGGCCGTTGAGCAGCTGCTCGAGAACAAGAATTCCACTCATAGGATCAGAAGGAGTTTGGCCACGCGAGATTCAAGAAACACCGAGGAACCGGCTTTGCCGGGCCTCGGGTGTTGCCCCCGGCAGGGGGAAGGAGAAGCGACATGCAGTGCCGCGGAGCCTGGGGGCGAGCCTTACTTCAGCGGGCACTTTTCGGCGTAGGAGTCGCCGTAGTTGGTCAGCACCGTGTTGATCAGCTTGTTCGTGACCTTGCCCTGCGCGTCCTTGCCGATCACGCGCAGGTAGAAGTTCTCGATGGGGTAATGGTTGTTCGCGTACTTGAAGTTGCCGCGCGTCGAGGCGTAGTTGGCCTTCTTCAGCGCGGCCACCACGGCCTCGCGGTTCTGCGCGTTGCCGCCCGATTGCTTCACGGCCGCATCCATCGCGAGGATCGCGTCGTAGGCCTGCGCCGCGTACACCGACGGGTAGCGGCCGTTGTATTCCTTGCGGAACGCGGCCACGAAGGACTTGTTGGCCGCGTTGTCCAGGTCGTGCGCCCAGTGCGAGGTGTTGAACAGGCCGAGCATCGGGTCGCCCACGGCGCCGATCACGTCCTCGTCGGCCGAGAAGCCGCTGGTCACCAGCGTGATGTCCTTCGACAGGCCCGCGCCCACGAACTGCTTGATGAAGTTGATGCCCATCGCGCCGGGCAGGAAGAAGTAGATCGAGTCGGGCTTGGACGCGCGCAGTTGCGCGAGCTCGGCGGCGTAGTCGATCTGGCCGAGCTTGGTGTAGAGCTCGTCGGCCACCTGGCCCTTGAACTGGCGCTTGAAACCGCCCAGCGCGTCCTTGCCGGCCGGGTAGTTGGGGGCGATCAGCACGATCTTCTTGAACGCGCGGTCTTGCGCGAACTTGCCGGCGGCCTCGTGGAACTGGTCGTTCTGGTAGGCGGTGCCGAAGAAATAGGCATTGCACTGCGCGCCGGCGAACTGGCTCGGGCCGGCGTTGGCCGACAGGTACGGCACCTTGGCGTTGAACAGCGTGGGGCCCACGGCCAGCGCCACGTTGGAGCCGATGGGGCCGCTGAAGATGTCGATCTTGTCGCGCTGGATCATGCGGTCGACCAGCTGCTTGGCCTGGTCGGGGCTGCCGGCCATGTCGGCCTGCACGAACTCGACGTCCTGCCCGCCGAGCTTGCCGCCCAGCTGCTTGATGCCCAGCGCGAAGCCGTCGCGCGCCTCGGCGCCCAGCGCGGCGAATGGCCCTGAAATATCGAGGGCCAAGCCCACCTTGACCGGTGCGGCCACGGCCGACACCGCGGTACCGAGGGCCGCGCCGCACAGCAGCAGCGAGAGCAGGGTGCGCGGCAGCGCGGGCGACTTCGGGGACAGGTGGCTCATGGGTTCTCCGGCAGGGAAGGATGAAACGAAGCGCCGGCCCCGCTCCATGCGGCACCGGCGACATCGAACCGTTGATAGCTAAATACTTTAACCATAAACAATTCGGTGTCAACGGTGCTAGCACGAATGGTGCCAGTGCAAGGTGTCACTTCGTGGTGCCGAAGCCGGCTTCCGTCAGCCGAAAGGATTGGCCGTCGCGAACCACAGGCCGATGCCGGTGGCGATGATGAATGCGCCGTCGGTCACGCCCGCCACCAGGAAGAACTTGGTCTGCAGCGTGTCGACCAGCTCGGGCTGGCGCGCGGTGCTCTCCAGGAACTTCTGGCCGACCAGGCCGATGCCGAGGCAGGAGCCGAGGGCCGCGACGCCGATCAGCAAGGCGACTGCGAGGGGAAGGATGTTGAAGCCGGTCATGGTGTTTTCTCCTGGTTGGTTGATGGGTCGATGGAGGTACTTTCCCAAATGCGGTGCATGCGGTCCATGACGTGGGAGGTCATGGGGCGCGCGCAGCGCGGACGAAAAAAAGCCGCCCGTGGAAACGGGCGGCTTTCGGGCGGCTCTCTGGCGGCTTTGGGCGGCTTCTAACGGATGCCGGCCGTCAGGGCAGCTGCGCCCAGTTCTGGTTGTTGCCGCCGTTGCAGGTCCAGGTGATGAGCGCCGTGTCCTGCGTGGTCGAGCTGTTCGGCACGTCCAGGCACGAGCCCGAGGCCCGGTTCTTCAGCGCGCCGCCCACCACGCTCCACTGCGTCGTGTTGCCCGCCGAGCAGGCCACCTGCACCACCGGCGCGTTGGTGGTCGCCGTGCCGTTCTGCGCCAGGCACAGCCCGCTGTGCTCGGCCACGAACTGCACGTAGCCGCCGAGGATCGGCGTCACCGTGAACTTCTCGTGGCTCGCGGTGCCGCAAGGCCACTGCACCGCGGTCGTGCCGCTCGCCGTGGCGCCGCCCTTGATGTTCACGCACATGCCGCTGAGCTCGGAGCGCAGGCGCGCGACGAACGGCGGCGCCGTGTCCAGCGAGCGCACGTACTCGCGCAGCGCCACCACGTCCGCGGGCGGCAGGCCGTTGGCGTTGCCGTGGCCGCTGTTGAGCACGTCCTGCAGCGTGGCTGCCTGGCCGTTGTGGAAGAACGAGGTCGCATTCCACGTGCCCGACAGCGTCGGCGTGTCGAAGCCCACGCCCGCCAGCGGCTGGTTGCTGCCCTTGCCCGACGAGAGCTGGATCGTGCCCACGTCGTGCCGCAGCCCGTCGCGCAGGGTGCCGCCCGTGTGGCAGGTGGCGCACTGCGCCGTGCCGAACACGGTCTGCCCGCGCACCGCCTCCACGCTGAGGTTGCCGTCCGCGGCGCGTGCCGGGCTGCGCATGTACTTGTTCAGCGAGGTCAGGTAGGCGGCCAGGTCGTCCAGCTGCGCGTTCTTGCCGGCCTTGGGCGCGCCCAGCGGATCGGCGGTGGCCGTGAAGTCGGCGTTGCTCAGGAAGCCGGTGCCGCCGAACTCGTTGCGGATGTCGTTCTCGAAGTCCTGCACCTCGTCGAAGTTGGCCGTCCAGTGCAGCTTGCCGTGGCTGGTGCCGCGCCGCCCCTGCAGGCTGATGGTGCGGCGCAGGCCTTCGCCGCGCTGGGTGAAGTCCCACACCATGCCGTCGTCGCCGCCGTCCGCGTGGCAGCTTGCGCAGGACAGGTAGTTGTCCTTGCTCATGCGCCGGTCGGAGGCGTTGTAGAACACCTGCTTGCCGCGCAGCGCCGCCGCGGCCATGGGCTCGGTGGCCACCGTCTGCACGTTCTGCAGGAAGGTGGCGGCGTTGGTCTCGGCCGTCAGCACCGCCGCCACGTCGTGCACCGTGACCGAGCGCGCCAGGAAGTTGTTGACGAACAGCCGCTTGCGCGCCGCGTCCAGGTACAGCCCGTGCGGCGCGCTGCTGGCGTTGATCTCGCCGCGCACCGAGCGGGTGTAGGTGTCGACGATCGCCACGCGGTTGCCCTCCATCTGCGCCACGAAGATGTAGTCCCCCGCCGGAGAGAACAGCGCCGCGCGCGCCGGCGCCCGGTCGTCGAAGTCGATCTGCTCGCCGAAGTTCTCGCTGGCCTGCTGCAGGTCGACCTGCGACAGGATGGAGCGCACCGTCTGGTCGTGCACCAGGTCCTTGTTGTCGCGGAAGCGCCCGCGCACGATGTTGTCCTTCTTCGAAGGCAGCACGGCGCGCGTGCCGTCGGGCGAGATCACCACCTGGCTGAGGTAGTTGGCCACGCCGCGCGCGCGGCTCTCGGTGTCCACGGTGGTGGTGTCCACCGGCAGCGCGATGGTGCCGATGGCGCCCAGGCTCTGCAGGTTCACCTTGTGCAGCTGCCCGCCGGTCATCTTCGACTTGAAGCGCGTCACGTAGGCCACCTGCGAGTCGGCGCTCACCGCGATGCCGCGCACGTCGCCCTGCAGCGTGACCGTGCCGGTGGCGTTGCCGTTGGCCGGGTTGAAGCTCATCAGCGCCGACTTGCTCTCCAGCGTGAGCAGGCCCTTGCTGCCGTCGGGCGTGAAGACCACGCCGTAGGGGCCGCTGCCGTAGGCCAGCGACACGCTCGCCGAGATCGCGCCGTCGGCCGCGTTCAGCGCCACCAGCTTGTCCTCGCCGTGCACCGACACCCAGATGCGGCCGTCGGGTCCCACGGCCAGCGTCTTGGGCTCGTCGCCCACGCGCGTCTCCCAGCGCTTGGCCAGGGTCTGCGCGTCGATGGCGGCCACCGTGCCGCTGTCGGGGTTGACCGAGTACACCGAGTTGGCGTCGCCCGCGATGTTGGTGGTGTGCGTGGGCGCGGTGGCCGTGACCGGCGCGATGACGGTCACGTTGTAGGTGTGGTAGGTCTCGCGCCCGCTCGCGTCCTTCACCGTCAGCGTCACGGTGTAGTGGCCGGGGCTGGTGTAGGTGTAGGTGTAGTTGGGCTGGTTCGAGAAGGCCGTCTGCGTGCCGTTGCCGAAGTTCCAGCGGAACTGCGCACCGCCGCTGCCCAGCGTGGCCGGGTTGAACACCAGCTGGCCGTTGACGACCTTCGGCCCGCCGCCGATGCCGGGGTCGCCGATGATGGCCTGCCCGCGCAGCGTGGCCACTTCGCTGTCGTTGAGCACGCGGCCGTACACGCGCACCTCCGCCAGCGCGCCCTTGAAGAGCGCCGCGTTGCCCTGGATCTGGCCCAGCACGCTGAACTTGTTCGCAAGGCCCTTGTTGCCGGTGAGCCCGGCGGAGGCGGTCTTCACGCCGTCGACGTACACGGTCTGCGCGCCGGAGGCCGCATCGCGCGTCAGCACCACGTGGTGCCACGTGCCGTCGTTCACCACCGCGGTGGAGGTGGTGCCGGCCTCGTTGCCCACCGACAGCTTGATGCGCCCGCTGCCGTCGATCCAGCCCCAGAACACGTCGTCCGTGCCGCTGGCCTGGTCGCGCCCGAAGATGCCGGGCGCGGTCCACGAGTTGGCGCCGCCCGCCTGCGTGGTCTTCATGTAGAAGCTCAGCGAGGCGGTGCCGGCGAGCACGGTGGCCACCGAATCGTTCTTCAGCGGCACGCCCGCGGTGCGGTTGGCGAAGTTCAGGCCGATGCTCTCGAACGCGTCCGAGCCCGGCGTGCCGCTGTTGTTGCCGATCTGGTCGGTGAGGTTGCCCGCCAGCGTCCAGTAGTGCATCAGGTTGATGTCGGTCGCGTTGCCGGTGTTGAAGGTCGACCGGTAGTCCGCGGCAATGGCATTGCCCGCATAGTCCTTGACGCCGTTGGCGGGCAGGAACACCTCGTAGCTGGTGCCGGGCGACAGCGGCAGGTCGGGCGAGAAGTTGACGATGCCCAGCTGCACGCTGTAGGTGCCGGCCAGCGTGTTGCCGCCCACCGGGCGCACGATGAAGGTGTTGGCGTTCACGCTCTCGGGCCGGACGTTGTCGGTCATGCCCAGGCCGATGCGCGATGTCAGCGCCTGCTGCCTGGCGCCGTTGGCCGGCGAGACCTGCTTGACCTCGGGCTTGGTGATGTCGGGGTCCACCGCATGCACCACGAAGCCGCTGCCCGAGCCGTGGTCGTTGCCCACGAAGACCAGGTTGCCGAACATCGCGACCTGGCCGTTGTCGGAGTGCGTGAAGTTCGGGTCGTCCTCGCGCAGGATGCTGCCGCGGCCCACCTCCACGTGGTTCAGCGGATTGCTCACGTCGACCTTGTGGATGCGCGTCTGCGCGCCCTGGATGACGTAGTTGTCCTGCGTGGCGCAGTACAGCTGCTCGTCGATGACCAGCCGGTTGTCCTGCGCGACGAAGTGCGTGCGGTCGCTCAGGTCGTAGCTGTACATCTTCGCGCCGCTGTTGCGGGCCGAGGCGTGCAGGTTCTTGCCGTCGAAGCAGGTGGCGTAATAGAACGGCGTGGTGCCGACGATGGCGTCGAGCACCTTGGGGTTCAGCGGGTCGGAGATGTCCAGGCTGGAGAAGCCGCCGTTGCTTTCCATCGCGGTCAGCACCATGGTGTTGCCCATGGTGAAGATCGGCCCGACGCGGAAGTTGCCGAGCTCGCCCGTGGGCACCGGGTTGGGCTTGCCCGCACCGCGGTTGGCGACCACGGCGTTGGCCGGGTCGCGCGCATCGACGATGAAGATGCCGCGGCCCGCCGATGCCACGTACAGGTAGGGCGCCTGCCACCAGAGCTGCCAGCTCACGTCTTCGTAGTCGCCGCCGTTGACGCCGGGCAGCGCCAGCTTCTTGACCTGCTTGATGTCGTTGACGTCGGTGAAGTCCCAGAACTCGACGCCGTTGATGCTGGGCAGCACCACGTACGTCTTGCCGCCGATCTTCGCGGTGCCGAAGGAGTGCGTTTCGCGGAACTCCTTGGTGCGGGCCTCGGGTTCGTAGATCTTCTTGACCAGCTGGATCTGGCGCGGGTTCGACACGTCGTACAGCAGGAAGCCGCCCGGGCCGAGGCCGCTGTCGGGTGCGAACGAGGTGAGGAAGTAGCCGTTGATCATGATGCCGGCGTTCATGCCGTAGTCCTTGCGGCCCGGGTACGTGGCCGGCACCTCGCGCGACTCGTAGGCGCTGCTGTGCGCCGGATCGAGCGGGTGCGCCGGGCTGGTGATCATCGACACCGGCTTGAACAGTTCCGCCGAGGTGTAGGTGAGGTTGCCCAGGCCCGGCCCCTGCAGGGGCAGCGGGTCGGCCACGGCCGCCGAGACCGCCGAAGCCATGTTGTTGAGGGTCGTCATCGGACTGACCCCCGTGATCGCCGCGTGCGTCAGCAATGTGACGAACGGCACCATCAACGCCGTCAGAAAATACCGGATCTTCATCGTCGCCTCCAGGTTGTTGTGCAAGGTTCACTTGTCAAAGCGAGCGCGCAGGGCGCACCCCGGCCGGCGGCGAGTCCGCCGCCGGCCGTACAGCCTCTCCCACCTCTCCTACTTCTCCCACCTCTTTTTTTTAACGGCGCCAGATCGCCGTTTCGGCCGCGTCAGCTGCTTCGGCTTGCGCCAGCTCACTTCTTCTTCGTGCCGCCCGACTCGTAGATGTCCCACGCCTCCTTGGCGCTCGCGCCGCGGTGGATCATGGCCATCAGCGCGTCCACCACCGCCGACGGGTTGGCGTGCTGGTACACGTTGCGTCCGTACACCATGCCCACCGCGCCCTGGTCCATGAGCACGCGCGAGCGCGCGAACACCTGCTGCAGGTCTTCGCGCCCGCCGCCGCGCACGAGCACGGGGCAGCGCGCGGCCTGCACCACGCGGTGGAACTCGGAGGGGTCGGTGGTGGGGTCGGCCTTGACGATGTCGGCGCCCATCTCGCGCGCCAGGCGCACGAGCGTGACGATCTTCTCGGCGTCGCCGTCGACCATGTAGCCGCCCTGCTCGCTGTGCGGGCGCATCACCAGCGGCTCGATCATCAGCGGCATGCCGTAGCGGTCGCAGTCGGCGCGCACGCGCGCGATGTTCTGCACGCACTGGCGAAACAGGTCGGGCTCGTTCGGCAGCATGAACAGGTTCACCACCACGCAGGCGGCGTCGCGCTGCACAGCCGGCAGCACCGGGTCGTGCTCGTTCTGCAGCAGCGCCCACATCACGCGGTGCGCGGTGGCGTTGTAGGGGTTGCCCATGTCGATGCGCTGCACCAGCGCGGGCTTGTCGCGGCCCGGGCGGTCCTGCAGCAGGTCGGCCTGGCCGTAGTTCAGCTGCAGGGCGTCGGGGCCCGCGGCCACCAGCTTCTCGACGATCGCGGGCATGTCTTCCAGGCCGTTGAGGAACGAGGGCTCGTTGCACACGCCGTGGTCCAGCGCGATGTCCAGGCAGCGCCCGTTGTTCAGCAGCCGGTTCAGGCGTGCGGTCTTGTCCTTCGACATACGAAAGAAATCCTTGTGTTGAAAGTGAAGGGGTCGTTCAGGCCAGCGCGTGCAGGTGCTGGCCCGCGGCCGCGTCGATGAGGGCCAGTGCGTCGTCGCGCAGGTGCACCGCGCCGGCGGCCGCGTTCTCGACGGCCTGCTTGCTCACGCGCGCGCCGCACAGCGCCACCGAGACGCTGCCGCGCGCCAGCGTCCACGCGATCATGAGTTGGCCGAACGAGCATTCGAGGTGCTGGCGCAGCGGCTCCAGTTCTTCGAAGAAGGACTTGAGCCTCGCGCGGTTCTGCGTGCTGAAGCGCGGGTTGGCGGCGCGCTGGTCGTCGCCGGTGAACTGGCGCTCGGGGTCGATGGGGCCGGCCAGCAGGCCCAGCGCCAGCGACGAGTAGCCCAGCACCGCCACGTTGTGCTCGGTGCACAGCGGCGCCAGCGTCTGCTCGATCTCGCGGTCGATCAGGCTGTAGCGCTCCTGCGCCGCATCGACCGGGCCGCAGCGCAGGTACTCGGCCAGCGTCTCGGGGCTCACGTTGCTCACGCCGATGGCGCGGATCTTTCCCTGCTTCTTGAGCTCGAGCAGCGTGCCCATCGTTTCCTCGACCGGCGTGGTGCTGTCCTGCCAGTGCGTGATGTACAGGTCGATGTAGTCGGTCTGCAGGCGCCTGAGGCTTTCTTCCGCCTCATGAATGATCGACTCGCGGCCCAGGTAGCGGTACACCGGATGGCCGTCTTCTTCAAAGAAGTGCGTTCCCTCCTGCGTGTGCCACACCAGGCCGCACTTGGTGGCGATCACCGCCTCGTGGCGGCGGCCCTTCAGCGCGGTGCCGACGATGCTTTCCGAACGCCCGAGCCCGTAGGCCGGCGCGGTGTCGATCAGGGTCACGCCCGCGTCCAGCGAGGCCTGGATCGCCAGCACGGCGGCGGCGTTGTCCCCGCCGCCCCACATCCAGCCGCCCATGGCCCAGGTGCCCAGGCCGATGGCCGAGCATTCGATGCCCGAGGGGCCGAGCGTGGTCTTCTTCATCGATGCCTTGTTGTTGTTGTTCATCGCTTGGTCTTTCTCGTGTTCATGAGGTGGTCGATGGTCACGGCCGCGAGCAGGATCAGGCCCTTGATCACGTCCTGCCAGTAAGGCGACACGTCCAGCAGGATCAGCGAGCTGGTCACCACCGACAGCAGCGCCAGGCCCAGCACCGCGCCCAGCACCGTGCCCGAGCCGCCCTTGAGGCTGGCGCCGCCGATCACCGCGGCGGCGATCACGTTGAGCTCCATGCCCATGCCGAAGGTGGGCGTGGCGGCGCCGAAGCGCGCGGTGTAGATCACGCCCGCCAGGCCCGCCGAGGCCGCGCACAGCACCGTGACCCAGAACTTCACGTGGCCCACGCGGATGCCCGAGTACAGCGCGGCCTTCTCGTTGCTGCCGGTGTAGAACACGCGGCGCAGCAAGGTGGAGCGGCGCAGCACGAAGTCGCTGACCACCACGATCGCCAGGAAGATCAGGATCACCGCCGGAATGCCGAACAGCGTGCCCTGGCCGATGAACTTGAACTCGGCCGGCAGCGAGAACAGCGACTGCGGCGTGCCCTGCGTGAGCGCCAGGCACAGCCCGCGCACGATGACCATGAAGGCCAGCGAGGCGATGAAGTGGTTCAGCCCGATGCGCGTGACGCAGCCGCCGATCATCGCGCCGAT
Organism: Variovorax sp. OK212; assembly: GCF_900112425.1. Taxonomy (GTDB): domain Bacteria; phylum Pseudomonadota; class Gammaproteobacteria; order Burkholderiales; family Burkholderiaceae_C; genus Variovorax. Next base: position 329,303 of record NZ_FOLP01000004.1, read on the forward strand.
GCCCGCGCTCGCGGCAATGGCAATGAGCCCGGCCGTCCACGGGTCGAAGCCCATGAGGAAGAGCTTGCCCGTCACCACCATCGCGAAGCACACCACCGAGCCCACCGACAGGTCGATGCCGCCGACGATCAGCAGGATCGTCATGCCCACCACCACGATGCCCTCGATGGAGAACGACAGCAGCATCGCGCGCACGTTGTCCCAGGTGAGGAAGTAGGGCGAGGCGAAGCTCATGGCCACGCACATCACCGCGATGATGAGCAGCAGGCCCATCTCGCGCATGCTGGTGAGCTTGCCGGAAGGTTTCGCGGGGCCGCCGCCTTGCTGTCGTGGCGGCAGGCCTGCGGTGGCCCCCGCGTCGAGTTGTGCCGGGTAGTTCATGCTGTTTCCTGTTCGCAAAGTCCGGAGGCCAGCCGCAGCAGCGCCTCTTCCGTCATGTCTTCGTCTTGCACTTCGCCGGCGAGCCGGCCGTCGCGGATCACCAGTGCGCGGTCGCACAGCCCGATGATCTCGGGCAGCTCCGAGGAGATCACGATCACGCCCACGCCCTGGCCGGCCAGTTCGCGCAGGATGTGATGGATCTCCGACTTGGCGCCCACGTCCACGCCGCGCGTGGGCTCGTCCATCAGCAGCACCGAGGGGTGCGTGGCCAGCAGCTTGGCGATGGCCACCTTCTGCTGGTTGCCGCCCGACAGGCTGGCCACGTCGATGTCCACGCCGTCGGACTTGAGCCTGAGCTTGGCGCCCAGCTCCACCGCCAGCTTGTGCTCGGCCGCGCGCTGCAGCAGGCCGAAGCGCGAGCTCACGCGCTTCAGCGCCATCGAGGCGATGTTCTGCGCAATGGGCAGGTCCAGGTACACGCCGGCCGCCTTGCGGTCTTCGCTGAGGTAGGCGATGCCTTCGCGCAGCGCGTCGCTGTACTTGCGGATGGCCAGCGGCCTGCCGCGCAGCCGCACGCTGCCGCGCGTGGCGGCGCGCAGGCCGCACACGGTCTCGGCCAGCTCGCTGCGCCCGGCGCCCATCAGGCCCGCGATGCCGAGGATCTCGCCGCGCCTGAGCGTGAACGACACGCCGTGCACACGCTCGCCGTCGGCGATGTCGCTCACTTCGAGCACGGGCTCGCCGTGGGTCGTGCCGTCCTGCTTCGGCGGGTAGTAGTTGCCCAGGTCGCGCCCGACCATGCGGCGCACCAGGCCGTCGGCGTCGAGCTCGGCCAGCGGGCCGCTGTGCACGTTGCGCCCGTCGCGCAGCACCGTCACGCGGGTGCAGTGCGCAAAGATCTCGGCCATGCGGTGGCTGATGTAGATGATGCCGATGCCCTGCGCCTGCAGGTCGTGCAGCACCTTGAAGAGCGCGGCCGATTCGTTGTCGGTGAGCGCGGCGGTGGGCTCGTCGAGGATCAGCACCTTGCAGTCGAGCGTGAGCGCCTTGGCGATCTCGATGAGCTGCTGCGTGGAAATGCTCAGGTCCTTCACCAGGCACGCCGGGTCGACGTCCTGCCCCAGCCGCTGCAGCACCTTCGCGGCGCGCTCGTTCAGGCTGGCGTAGTTCATCCACGCGTGCTTGCCGGCGTTGATCTCCGGCATGAAGATGTTCTCGGCCACGGTGGCGTCGCCGCACAGGGCGATTTCCTGGTGCACCAGGCCGATGCCCAGGCGCATGGCCTGGGCCGGGCCGTCGATGGCCACCGCGCGGCCGTCGAGCGAGATCTCGCCCTCGTCCGGCTGGTGGATGCCGTCGATGATGTTCATCAGCGTGGACTTGCCCGCGCCGTTCTCGCCGCACAGCGCGTGGATCTCGCCGCGCTCGAGCGAGAAGTCCACGCCCGTGAGCGCGCGCGAAGCGCCGAAGCGCTTGCTGATGCCACGCAACTGGAGCAGGGGGCTCATTGCGTCTTGCTCACTCACTCGCCGATTCCCTTGGTGCCACGGCGCGCGAGGTACTTGTCCCAGTAGAAGTCGTCGGCGTTGGCCTTGCTGACCACCGACAGGCCGTTGTCCAGGAAGGGCACGGCCATCGGGTTGGTGGCGTTGCGCTTGGCGTCGTTCATCGGGTCGATGAGCGTGGGGTTCTTCGCCAGGAACAGCATCATCATGCCCATGTAGCCCTGCATGCCCTGGTTGGGGTTGATGGAGCCGAACACGTCGCCCGACTTGATCATGTCCAGGATCTTGGCGTTCACGTCGCAGCACATCACCTTGATGTTCTTCTTGGTCTCCACCTTGGCCTGCGCCGCGCCCAGCGCCGAGTTGGCCTCGGGCATGAACAGCGCGCCCAGGTTCGGGTTGGCCTGCGCCAGGCTCAGCACCGCCTGGTAGGCCTTGTTCGGGTCCTGGTTGCTGGCGGCGCGGCCGACCAGCTTCATGCCCGGGTGCTTGGCCTTCATGCGGTTCACGAAGGCGGCGATGCGGCGGTCGTGGTTGTCCTGGCCGGGGTTCTCCAGCACGGCGTATTCGCCCTTGCCGTTGAGCGAGGCGGCGATGGCGTCGGCCGCCTGCGTGCCTTCGCGGTCGTTGTCGGAGGTGACGAACGAGGTGCGCCTGGAGTTCGGCGAGTCGGCCGCGAAGGTGACCACCGGGATGCCCATGGCCGCCGCGCGGTTGATGGGCTCGATGAACGGGTCGGGGTTCATCGGGTGCAGCAGGATGCCCGCGGGCTTGCGCGCCAGTTCCTGCTCGAACGACGCGAGCTGCTTGTTCACGTCGTACTCGGGCGTGCCCGAGTAGCGGGTGCGAACGCCCAGCGTGCGGCCGAGCTGCTTCATCATTTCGTAGACCGGAAACCAGTACTCCACGCCCGACACCATCACGTTCATCACGTAGACGTCGCTCGGGTTGCCGCGCAGGCCGCCGCCGGCGGCTCCTGCCGCACCTGCTGCAGGGGCCGCGGCCTGCTGCGCCAATGCGCTCGCGCCCGCCAGGCCGATGCCGGCTGCCGCGGCGGACTTCAGGAAATTACGCCTCATTTTTTGTCTCCTCACGTTGAGTGGCACAGCTTGCGATGCTGCTTTTCAAGGCAGCCCTTTGATCCTCGGTGTCACGACAGTTGTTATGACAGGCTAGAATGTACGCGTTGCCTGTTTGGCGGGATAACTAGGGGAAACGCTACTGGCAAGGTGCTTTTATTCAGTCGAAGCTGTTATGACATGAAGCCAAACATACTGATCGGCATCGACATGGGGTCGAGCAGCCTGAAAGCCCTGGCCCTCGAGGCCGGGAGCGGCCGGGCCGTCGCCTTGTCACGAATGCCACTGCCGCACGACCGGCTGCCCGGGGGCGGGTGCGAAGTGGGCGCGGGGGCCATCCGCGCCGCCCTGACCCACGTGCTGCGCGACGTCGCCCACCAGCTCGGCGCCCGCGTGGCCGAGGTCCGCGCCATCGGCTGCACGGGCCACGGCGCGGGGCTCTACGCGCTCGATGCGCGCAACGAGCTCGTGGGCGGGAAGGCCATCGCCTCGACCGACCAGCGGGCCGACGCGCGGGCGCGCTCGCTGGGCCTGAGCCACGGCGACGCACTGTTCGCGGACGTCGGCTGCAGGCCGTGGCCGGGGCAGCCCACCGTGATCGCGGCCGAGCTGCTGGGCACCGACGCCGTGCAGCGCGGCGCGGTGCGCCGGCTGCTGTTCGCCAAGGACTACCTCGGCTTTCTGCTGACCGGCGAGATCGCCACCGACGCCAGCGACGCGAGCACCGCGGGGCTGGTGTCGATCGCATCGGGCACGTGGTCGCAGGCGGCCTTCGACGCCTCCGGCATCGCCGACCTGGGCCCGCGCGCCTTCGGCCCGCTGGTGCCGAGCGGCGAGGCGATCGGGCGGCTGCAGCCCGCGGAGGCCGCGCTGTGCGGATTGCCCGCGGGCATTCCGGTGGCAATGGGCGCGATCGACCTGCTGGCCTCGATGACCGCCATCTGCGCCGAAGGGCGAGGGCGCGCCGTGTCGGTGTTCGGCACGTGGTGCGTGAACGCGGTGATCGGCCCGGTGCTCGAGCCCAAGCCCGGCGTGGCGGCGGTGGTGAATTTCGGCCGCGCGGACAAGCGGCTCTACATGGAGAACAGCCCGTCTTCGATGGCCAACATCGCGTGGCTGGCCGGCGTGCTCGGGCTGCCCGATGCGCGCGCCGTGGTCGACCTGGCGATGTCGGTGCCGCTGGGCGCCGGCGGCCTGCGCTTCCTGCCGTTCGTGAATGGCGGCGGTGGCGTCACGGCGGGCTTCGTCGGCCTGAAGAGCCACCACACGCGCGGCGACATGGCGCGCGCGGTGGTCGACGCGGTGGCGGCATTGCATGCGCGCCACACGGCACGGCTGGCCGCCTGCGGCCTGCCCGTGTCGGCCTCGACCGTGCTCGGCGGCGGCGCCAGCGACACGCGCCTCGTGCACCTGCTGGCCGGCCTGCTCGGCCGCCCGGTCGAGCGCTGTGCCGACGACGAGACCGGCGCGCGCGGCGCCGCGCTCTACGCGGCCATGTCGCAAGGCATCGACCACGCCGGACAAGGCAGCGCCTTGCTCGCGCCCTGCGACACGGTCGAACCCGACGCCGCGCAGGCGCGCGCCCATGCCGACTTCAACGCCGGCTTCAACGAACTGATCGACACCATGTCTCCTGTGTTTTCCCATCTGGCGGGGGGCGTGCAATGAGCGCCTGGCAACTGCCCTTCGTGCGGCCGGCTGCGTTGGCCGACCGCCATTTCTCCACCGTGATCGTCGGTGCCGGCATCAACGGCGTCGGCGTGTTCCGCGACCTGTCGCTGCAGCGCGTGGACTGCCTCATCGTCGACAAGGGCGACTTCAGCGCGGGCGCCAGCAGCGCGCCGTCGCGCATGATCCACGGCGGCCTGCGCTACCTGGAGAACGGCAGCTTCTCGCTGGTGGCCGAGGCCACGCGCGAGCGCAACCTGCTGCTGCGCAACGCGCCGCACCTGGTGCAGCCGCTGAAGACGGTGGTGCCGCTGTCGAGCTTCTTCGGCGGGCTGATGAGCAGCGCGCTCAAGTTCTTCGGCCGCACGCCGCCGCAACGCACGCGCGGCCTGCTGGCCGTGGCCGCGGGCCTGCGGCTGTACGACCTGCTGGGCCGGCGCCAGCGCGTGATGCCCAACCACCGCATCAGCCGCGTGCCGGCCGCCGACCGCGGCCTGTTCCGCGCCGCCGTGCGCTGGACCGCCACCTTCTTCGACGCGTGGATCAGCCACCCCGAGTGGCTCGTCCTCGAGCTCATCGGCGACGCCTGCCGCGACCAGCCGCGCTCGGCCGCGGCCAACTACTGCCGCGTGATGGGCTGCGCGGGCAACATCCTCACGCTGCGCGACGAGCTCACCGGCGCGCTGGTGCGCGTGACGGCCGACACCGTGGTGAACGCCAGCGGCGCGTGGCTGGACCGCAGCACGGCCGTGCTGGGCGGCGCGGGCTCGCGCGTGATGGGCACCAAGGGCTCGCACCTGGTGCTCGACCACCCCGCGCTGCGCGACGCGCTGGAAGGCCGCATGGCGTACTTCGAGGCGGTCGACGGGCGCGTGTGCATCGTCTACCCCTTTCTCGACCGCGTGCTGGTGGGCTCCACCGACATTCCGGTGGACGACCCCGACCAGATCGGCACCGAGCCGGCCGAGGTCGACTACCTGCTCGAGGTGCTGGGCGAGGTGTTCCCGAACCTGTCGTTCGGCCGTGGCGACGTGGTCTACACCTACGTCGGCGTGCGCCCGCTCGCGCGCTCCGACGCCGACAAGCCGGGGCAGATCTCGCGCGACCATTCGGTGGTGCTCGATGCGCCGAACGCCACGCGCGACATTCCCATCGTGGGCCTGGTCGGCGGCAAGTGGACGACCTTCCGCGCGCTGGCCGAGGAAGCCACTGACGAGGTGCTGCGGCAACTGGGCCGCCCGCGCACCGCGTCGACCGAGTCGATCCCCATCGGCGGCGGCGCGGAGCTGCCGGCCGACGCGCAGGCGGTGGAGCGCTTCGTCGACCGCATGGTGGCGTCCTCGGGCGTGGACCGCGCGCGGGCGCACACGCTGCTGCGCCGCTACGGCTCCAAGGCGATGCCGCTGGCGCAGCGCCTGGGTGCTTCGGGCGACGTGCCGCTGCGGCATGCGAGCGACTACTCGGCCGCCGAGCTGTCCTACCTGTGCCTGGAGACCGGCGTGGTGCACCTGGACGACCTCGTGATCCGCCGCACGCTGCTGGCGATCCGCGGCCTCGTCACCGACGCCGCGCTCGCCGAGATGGCGGGCATCGCGGCCGAGGCGCTGGGCTGGGACGCGGCGCAGGCGCACAGGGAACTGCAGGCCTGTGCGAGCGCCTTGCGCGAGCGCCATGGCGTGCGCCTCTCGCCGGTGGCGGCCGATGCGCCCGCACCTTTCGATGCATCATTGACGACCCGCTCGGCCATCGGCCAGTCCTAAAGTGAACCCTCCGAACGATATTTCGACCGTGCTCGACCGGAGCTCCGAATCCCCCCTGTGGGCCCAGTTCCGCGACGCCCTGCGCCTGCAGATCCTGCAGGGCGCGTTGCCCATCGGCGCCAAGCTGCCGTCCGAGGCCGAACTCGGCGAGCAGTTCGGCATCTCGCGCATCGTGGTGCGCGAGGCGCTGGCCGACCTGGTGCGCAACAACCTCATCTACAAGATCAAGGGCCGCGGCGCCTTCGTGTCGGCGCGCGAGCGCGACGAAGATTTCGTCTCCACCGTGCTGGGCTTTTCCGACGAGATGGAGCGCAAGGGCCGTTCGGTGCGCACGCAGATCCTCACGCAGGAGCTGCGCTTGCCCACCGAGCAGGAAGCCGCGTCGCTCGGCCTGACCGACGACACCCAGGTGGTGGCGCTCAAGCGCCTGCGCAGCGTGGACGGCGAGCTGCGCCTGCTGGTGGAAACCGTGGTGCCCGCCGACCTCGCGCCGGGGCTGCACCGCACGCGGCTGGACGACCGCTCGCTGTACGACGTGCTGCGCCGCCAGTACGGGCTGCGGCTGGTGCGCGCCGAGCGCTGGATCGATGCCGTGCTGCCCGACGCCGACACCTGCCAGCTGCTCAACCTGCCGCACCCCGAGCCGCTGCTGCGCATCGAGTCGATCGCCTACGGTGCCAATGGCCGGCCGCTGGAGCACTACCGCGCGCTGCACCGCTGCAAGACCAGCCGCCTGCACGTGCAGACGACGACCTGAAGCAACTGAAGCAACTGAAGCAGTTGAAGGCCTGAAGGCTCAGGCTTTCGCCGCGGCGCGCGAAGGCCACAGCACCGAGGCGATGGCGACCACCATCAGCGCCACCGCCACGCCGTCCTGCCAGTGCACGACCTCGCCGAGCCACACGGCGCCGCTGAACACGCCGAGCACGGGGATGAACATCACGCTCAGCGTCGAGGCGATCGGCGGCAGGCCGCGCGCCAGGTAGAACCACGCGGCGTGCGCGAAGCCGAAGATCAGCACCGCGTTGTAGCCGATCGATCCCCATGTCACGCGGTTCGGCCAGTAGAGCTGGTCGCGCTCGAACAGCAGCGACAGCACCGTCATCACCACGGCCGTGAGCGCCGTCATCCAGAACGACAGCGCGAGCGTGGGCAGCCCGATGCGCGTGTGGCGCAGCAGCTGCGTGCCCAGCGCCCAGGTGGCGGCCGCCACCAGCGCGAGCGCCACGTAGCCCGGGCGGCCCGCGAAGTCGGTGAGCTCGTGCCACAGCAGCAGCCCCACGCCGAGCGCGCAGGCCCCCACGCCCAGCCACGCGCGCCGCGTGAGCGCGGCCGAGAACAGCAGCGCGCCGATGACCGCGGAGAACACCGGCATCGTGTAGCCCAGGATCGCCGCGCGCCCGCCCGACAGCGCCTTCACCGCCAGGATGATGCAGGCGTGCCACACGAACATGTTGGTGGCGCCCAGCCACATCAGCTCGGGCCACGCGCTGCGCGGCACGCGAAACGGCACCTTGAGCCACACCAGCGCAAGCGCCAGCACCGGAAGGCCCAGCCAGATCGAGATCGCGCGGAATCCGAGCGGCGGGTAGTCGGCCACGCCGAGCTTCATCACGGGCCAGTTGAAGCCCCAGACGAGCGTGAGAAGCACGAGGATGGTGAACTGTCGCGGGGTGAAGGAAGGCATGGGCCGCGATTGTGGCGCGGCCCGCGCATTCGTGCCGGCCATGCGCCGGGCGTGCGTTGACGCCCTCTACAAGGAAACTGCTTCGGAACCTAGAATCACCTGATGGAAGCGCAAGAGTTGCTGATTGCTTTGCACGACGAGTCGGCCGGATACGAAATCTCGCCCGACCGTGTGCCGCTGTCCGTGCTTCGTACGTTCGCAAGGGACGTGGATGAGTTTCTCCGCGGCGACAGCAACGACGTCGACACCAGTGCGCTCGATGTCTCCGTCGAAAAGGGCTCGCTCGCCATTCGTACGGCGCCTACGGCCAATCCGGTCTTGTTGAACGACTTGCGAAAGCTGGCCAGCAATCAGGAGATGGACGGTGTCGGTCTGAAGCGGCGCGCGGTGATCGAGCGTTGGCAGAAGAGTGCGCGCGGTGGCCGCCGATGGCGGGTGAGCATCGGGGCCGATTTCCTGCCCGCCGCCATTGTGATCAGTGCCGAATCCGACTTCAGGGCCGACGATGCGGACCAGTGGGTGCGCGTCGAGCGCTATGTGCGTGGCGAGATCGAGGACATGGGCGGGCACACGAAACCGAACGCGCATATTCGCCTGCCGGACGGAAAAGTGCTGCTGGTCGACGCCGCCCGCGAAATGCTCCGGGATGAAAAGGCCAATCGCCTCTACAAGCCCGCGATGATTCGGATCGTTGCCGAATACAACGTCATGACGCGCGAGTACCGAGGCGCCAGGCTGCTGGAGTTCGTCGAGCACGAAAGCCAGTTCAACGAAAAGGACCTCGACCGCCTGACCCAACGAGGCGCCAAGGCCTGGCGCGATGTGCCCGATGCGGGGGCGTGGGTCGACGAGCTCCGGGGAAGCAAGGAGTGAGCGCGATCCTGCTCGACACGAGCTATCTGATCTCGCTGGCCGACCCCGCGCGCGCCCATCATCAAGCCGCAGTCAGCTATCTGCGAGAAGCCTTGAAGCGCGGCGTGCCGTTGTATCTTTCGGCGATTGCGGCGTCGGAGTTCCAGGTCAAGCAGGCCGTGACCGACTTGCCCTTGCGCAACTTCGAGGTGCTGCCTTTCAACATCGACCACGCCATGACAGCGGGACTGCTCATGCGCGATCTCAAGCGGGATGGAGGCGATGACCGCAGTGCAGTCAAGGACGACATCAAGCTGATCGCCCAGGCAATCTGCGAGTCGTTGACGCACATCCTCACGGAAGACGCTCAAACGCTGGTGAAGTACCTGCGCCGACTGAACGAGGCCGGCACCAGCGCCGTGCAGCCGATCCTGCTGGCCGACGGCTTCGATTCGGCGTGGTTCGACAACGGCCAGCGAGGACTGCTTGGCGATCTGAGCGAGTGACCATGGCCGGGCCATGTCGCTCGGTCAGTTCGGCAGCAATCGCTTCAGGTACCGCCCCGTGTGGCTCGCCTCGTTCGCCGCGATGTCTTCCGGCGTGCCTTCGCCCACCACCGTGCCGCCGCCCGCGCCGCCTTCGGGGCCCATGTCGATGAGCCAGTCGGCGGTCTTGATGACGTCCAGGTTGTGCTCGATCACGACGATGGTGTTGCCCGCGTCGCGCAGCTGGTGCAGCACCTTCAGCAGCAGCTCGATGTCGGCAAAGTGCAGGCCGGTGGTCGGCTCGTCGAGGATGTACAGCGTGCGGCCGGTGTCGCGCTTGCTGAGCTCCAGCGCGAGCTTCACGCGCTGCGCTTCGCCGCCCGACAGCGTGGTGGCCGACTGGCCGAGCTTGATGTAGCTCAGGCCCACGTCGAGCAGCGTGCGCAGCTTGCGCTCGATGGTCGGCACGGCCTTCAGGAACTCGTGCGCGGTCTCGACCGTCATCTCCAGGATCTGCGCAATGTTCTTGCCCTTGTAGAGCACCTCGAGCGTCTCGCGGTTGTAGCGCTGGCCGTGGCAGACCTCGCAGGGCACGTACACGTCGGGCAGGAAGTGCATCTCGACCTTCACCACGCCGTCGCCCTGGCAGGCCTCGCAGCGCCCGCCGGCCACGTTGAAGCTGAACCGCCCCGGCCCGTAGCCGCGCTCGCGCGCGGTGTTGGTCTCGGCCATCAGCTCGCGGATGGGCGTGAACAGGCCGGTGTAGGTGGCCGGGTTGCTGCGCGGCGTGCGGCCGATGGGGCTCTGGTCGACGTTGATGACCTTGTCGAAGTACTCGATGCCTTCCACCGACTCGTGCGCGGCCGGCTCGTCGTGCGCGCGGTACAGCGTGCGCGCCACGGCGGTGTAGAGGGTGTCGTTCACCAGCGTCGACTTGCCCGAGCCCGACACGCCGGTCACGCAGGTCAGCAGGCCGACCGGGAAGGCCACGCTCACGTTCTTCAGGTTGTTGCCGGTGGCACCGACCACGCGGATCTCCTGCAGGTCGGTCTGCGTGGCCAGGTGCGCGGCCTCGCGCGCGGCACGGCGTTCGGCGGCGGGGCTCGGCGGGAAGCGCGAGGCCTTCTTGCCTTCGTTGAACGCGGGCTTGCTCACCACCGGCAGCCATGCGGTGCGCCGCCTGGGCACTTCGATCTTGCGCGTGCCGGAAAGGTACTGGCCGGTGAGCGAGTCGGGGTTGGCCGACACCTCGGCGTAGGTGCCCTGCGCCATCACGCGCCCGCCGTGCACGCCGGCGCCGGGGCCCATGTCGATCACATGGTCGGCGGCGTGGATCATGTCCTCGTCGTGCTCGACCACGATCACGCTGTTGCCGATGTCGCGCAGGTGTTTCAGCGTGCCGATCAGGCGGTCGTTGTCGCGCTGGTGCAGGCCGATGCTGGGCTCGTCGAGCACGTACATCACGCCCGTGAGGCCCGAGCCGATCTGCGAGGCCAGGCGGATGCGCTGCGCCTCGCCGCCCGACAGCGTCTCGGCGCTGCGGTCCAGGCTCAGGTAGTTCAGGCCCACGTCGTTCAGGAATTTCAGGCGCAGGCCGATCTCGCGCACCACCTTGTCGGCGATGTCGGCCTTGGCGCCGCGCAGCTGGAGTTTCTGGAACCAGGCCAGCGAGTCGCGCAGCGTGAGGTGGCTCAACTCGAAGATGGCCATGCGCGGCGGTTCGCTGCCGTCGACGGGGCGGCTCGACTCGTCGACCAGGAACACGTTGCGCGCCTCGGGCCGCAGCCGCGAGCCGCCGCAGTCGGGGCAGGGCTGCAGGTTGCGAAAGCGCGCGAGGTCTTCGCGCACCATGACCGAGTCGGTCTCGCGGTAGCGCCGCGCCATGTTCGGGATGATTCCCTCGAAGGGGTGCTTCTTCGTGAGCTTCTTGCCCGCGAAGTTGCCCGACTCCATGACGTAGTTGAACTTGATCTCTTCCGCGGCCGAGCCGTTCAGCAGCACCTGCTGCACCGAGGCCGGCAGCGATTCGAAGGGCGCGTCGACGTCGAACTTGTAGTGCTTCGCGACGCTCTCGATCATGCTGAAGTAGTAGCCGTTGCGGCGGTCCCAGCCCTTGATGGCGCCGCTGGCCAGCGACAGCGACGGAAACGCCACCACGCGCGCCGGGTCGAACACCTCGCGGTGGCCGAGGCCGTCGCAGCTGGGGCAGGCGCCCACGGGCGAGTTGAACGAGAACAGGCGCGGCTCGAGCTCCGACAGCGAGTAGTGGCAGATCGGGCAGGAGAACTTGGCGTTGAACAGGTGTTCCTTGTCCGGAGCGCCCGCAGCGCCATCGGCGCTGCCCTCCGGCTTCGTGCCGAGTTCGAGCGCAATGGCGCGGCCCTCGGCCAGGCGCAGCGCGGCCTCGAAGCTCTCGGCCAGGCGCTGCTGCATGTCGGCGCGCGCGCGCAGGCGGTCGATGACCACGTCGATGTCGTGCTTCTCGGTCTTCTTGAGCTTGGGCAGGTCGTTGTATTCGTAGGTCTGCCCGTCGACGCGAAAGCGCACGTAGCCGGCGGCCTGCATCTCGGCGAAGAGCTCGAGGAACTCGCCCTTCTTCTCGCGCGCCACCGGCGCCAGGATCATCAGGCGCGGCTCGCCGGGCAGCGCCAGCGTGGCGTCGACCATCTGCGAGACCGTCTGCGCCTGCAGCGGCAGGTGGTGCTCGGGGCAGTAGGGCGTGCCGGCGCGCGCGTACAGCAGGCGCAGGTAGTCGTGGATCTCGGTCACCGTGCCCACGGTGGAGCGCGGGTTGTGGCTGGTGGCCTTCTGCTCGATGCTGATGGCGGGCGACAGGCCCTCGATCACGTCGACGTCGGGCTTGTCCATGAGCTGCAGGAACTGCCGCGCATAGGCCGACAGGCTTTCCACGTAGCGGCGCTGCCCCTCGGCATACAGCGTGTCGAAGGCCAGGCTCGACTTGCCCGAGCCCGACAGGCCGGTGATCACCACCAGCTTGTTGCGCGGAATGTCGAGGTCGACGTTCTTCAGGTTGTGGGTGCGCGCACCGCGGATGCTGATGCGCTGCTGCGCCAGCACCGCGCCGAGGTAGGCGTCGCGTTCGCGGTCCGCCTGGTCCTCGCGGGCTGCTGCAGCGGCTTTTTCAATGGATTTTGAATTCAAGGGGGCGATCGTCCGAGGGCAACCGGACATGATAGTCCGCGGCGAATTTCCTGGCGAGGGGGACGGAACCACCGGACGGCATGGCGACGTCGCCGGGCGGCTCGGCCGGAGGGGCGGCATCGGGCACAATCGAGGGTTCGTTTCAACCTCCTCCTTCATCTACTTATCAGGGGCAGTGCATATGGCATCGGTCAATAAAGTCATCGTCGTCGGCAACCTGGGGCGCGACCCCGAAATGCGTACTTTCCCAAGCGGCGACCAGGTCGCGAACGTCACGGTGGCCACCACCGACCGCTGGAAAGACAAGCAAAGCGGCGAAATGCGCGAAGCCACCGAGTGGCACCGCATCGTCTTCAACGGCCGCCTGGCCGAAATCGCCGGCCAGTACCTGCGCAAGGGCTCGCAGGTCTATGTCGAAGGCAGCCTGCGCACGCGCAAGTGGACCGACAAGGACGGCGCGGAAAAGTACACCACCGAAATCCGCGCCGACCAGATGCAGATGCTCGGCAGCCGTTCGGGCCAGGGCGGCCCGTCGGGCGGTCCGGAGGACGATGGCGGCTACTCGCAAGGCGGCGGCGGCGGTTATTCGCAGGGCGGCAATGGTGGCGGTGGTGGCGGTGGCGGTGGTGGTGGTGGTGGTGGTGGCGGCTACGCCCCGCGCGCACCGGCGGCAGCACCCCGCGCGCCGGCACCGGCGCCGCGCCAGGCTCCGGCCAAGTCGTCGTCGGGCTTCGACGACATGGACGACGACATTCCGTTCTGATCGCCAGGCAACCCGGCTCCGGACGCAAGGCCGGCCTCGAAAGAGGCCGGCTTTTTTCATGGAGGCGGGCAAATCAGGGCGTTCAGCCCTCGCCGGCGTGCCCCTGGTACTGCGGCAGGTCGTCCAGGATGGTGAACCACGGCGCCTTCGAGCCCACGAAGATGTGCGCGCTCGGCCGGATCGCGGGGGCATCGACCAGCGTGCCCAGCGTGACGTGCACGAACTGCCCGTCGCGCACCACCGACCAAAGCAGCGAGCCGCATTGCCCGCAATGGATGTCGCCCGCGTCCGGGGTGCCGTAGACCAACAGCCGGTCTTCGCCCTGCGTGATCGCCAGCTTGCCGCGCGCGATGCCCGCGAAGGGCTTGAACGCCGAGCCGGTGGCGCGCCGGCAGTCCGAGCAGTGGCAGTTCAGCGCGTAGGCGAATTCGTCGGCCACCGCGTAGTGGACGGTGCCGCAGAGGCACTTTCCGGCGAGCATGCGGGCGAAAGGCTCAGCCCGCCAGGCCCACGAACACGTTCTGTACGTCGTCGTTCGCGTCGATGGCCGCCAGGAAGGTCTCGACTTCTTCCAGGTCTTCGGCGCTCAGGCTCGCCGGGTCGACCGGGTTCTTGGGCTTGTAGCCCAGCTTGGCCGACAGCACGGTGAAACCCTGCGCCGGCAGCGCGCGGCTCACCAGGTCGAGGTCGGTGGCGTCGGTGAGGAACACCACGGGGTGGTCTTCGGCGGCCGGCTCGAAGTCTTGCGCGCCGGCTTCGATGGCGGCCATTTCGGGGTCGGCGTCGGGGCTGGCGGGTTCGGCCTCGATCATGCCGACGTGGTCGAAGTCCCACGACACCGAGCCCGAGGTGCCCAGCTGGCCCTTGCGGAACAGCACGCGCATTTCAGGCGCGGTGCGGTTCACGTTGTCGGTCAGGCACTCGACCATCACCGGCACGCGGTGCGGCGCGAAGCCTTCGTAGATCACGTGCTCGAAATGCACCGACTCGCCGGTGAGGCCGGCGCCCTTCTTGATGGCGCGGTCCAGCGTTTCCTTGGGCATCGAGACCTTGCGGGCCTGCTCCACCACGAGGCGAAGGCGCGAGTTGCCGGCCGGATCGGCGCCGGCGCGCGCGGCGATCATGATTTCCTTGGCGAGCTTGCCGAACAGCCGGCCCTTGGCATTGGCCGCCAGATCCTTGTGTTTCGCTTTCCATTGGGCGCCCATGGCGTGTTTCCTTGAATGTGTGTTTGTGGCCTGGTCTGGCGCTTGCCTGACCCTTGGCAGAGTCTTCGCAGACTCTTGGCGCAAGGGCTGGATGACCGATCGGGGCGACTACTGTAGCCGCAGCGCAGGTAGGAGGGAATCGGCTGACAAGGCCGCGACAGCCACCGGCTCCTTCGCTGCCGGTACTTTCGGCACGCGCACCCGCCGGCCGCGCCCTTCACGGTCACGAACGGCCACCGGCCGCGCGATTCATTAAAAAGTACCGCTAGAAAAGTAAAACATTTTTACTGAGACTGCTACACTTTTTCATCACCATGAAAAAAACGCAGCCTTCGAAAGAGCCGCAACCCACGAGCGCCGCGCCCGCCGGCCGCGAAACGGGGGTTCTCGCCGACATCGGCGAAGCCCTGCGGGCGCGCCGCCGGCTGCTGCACCTGAGCCTGGCGGAGGTGGCCGAACGCAGCGAGCTCAGCATCGGCTACATCTCGCTGCTGGAGCGCAACCTGGCGTCGCCTTCGCTCACCGCGCTGATGCGCATCGGCGAGGTGCTGGGCCTGGAGCTGGACTACTTCTTCCAGGCGCGCAATGCCGGCGGCCATCACTTTCCGCAGAGCGCTCGCTCGCCGTTCCAGCTGCAGGCGGGCGACATGACCTTCGACCGCGTCAGCGGCCAGTTTCCCGGCAGCGTGGTCAACGGGCTGGTGGTGACGATTCCGGCGGGGCACAAGTCCACGCCCATCACCCACCCCGGCGAAGAGCTGGTCTACATCCTGAGCGGCAGCCTGCGCTACACGCTCGGCGGCCGCGAATTGCAGCTGGACGAGGGCGACTCGGTGCACCTGCCGTCCACCACGCCGCATTGCTGGGAAAACCCCTTCGCCCAGCCCGCCAAGGCGCTGTGGGTCGGTACCGCGCCGCTGTTCAAGGCCGATGGGGACGACCCCCACACCGCGCACGACCTGCAAAGCCATGGCTCCCCCACACGGGTGTCCGGCGCCACGACGCCAGCCAAGGCACAAGCCAAGGCACAAGCCAAGGCACAAGCCAAGGCACCCACCGGGGCCAAGGCCCGACTTTCCAAGAAAAAAGACACCCGAGCATGAACGCAAGCCCTGCGTACGAACACGAAGTCACTTTCGCCGCCGTGAGCGACCTGCTCCAGCAGCGCATCGGCCACAAGCTGCTGACCGTGAGCCGCGTGCTGCCCGACGAGGCCAGCGTCGAGCGGATCTACACCACCCAGCCCGAGGCCTACCCGGTGCACGGCAAGAAGCCGCGCGACCACACCGAGTGGACCGCGTTGATGGAGCGCGGCGAGTGCTTCGTGGCCAGCCAGCCCGAGGACTTCGGCCCGCACTTCTCCGACCTGCCCACGATCGTGCGGCATGGCCTGGGCGCTGTCATCAACATCCCGGTGCTTGACGGCACCCGCATGCTGGGCACCCTGAACCTGCTGGACGCCGCCGGTGCCTACACCGGCCCGGTGCTCGACGCCTGCCTCGAGGCGCGCGGCCTGGCCGCCAGGGGCTTCGTGCTGTACGAGCAATGGCTCGCGCGGCGCGCGGCCTGATTCGCCCGATCCCCTTCCTTGCCTCTTCTCATCCTCACCCGGAGTGAACCTTGAACCCTCGAATTTGCGCGGCAGTTGCAGGCGTCTTCTTCTCGTTGTCCGCGTGGGCCGCCACGCCGAAGGACACGCTGGTGGTGGTCAAGAACATCGATGACATCGTGAGCCTCGACCCCGCCGAGGCCTTCGAGTTCTCCAGCGGCGAGGTGGTGACCAACATCTACGAGCGCCTGGTGCAGTACGACGCCGCGGACCCGACCCAGCTGAAGCCGGGCCTGGCCGCGAGCTGGAAGCCGGCGGCCGACGGCAAGAGCATCGAGTTCACGCTGCGCAAGGGCGCCGCCTTCGAAAGCGGCAACCCGGTGCGCCCGGAGGACGTGGTGTTCTCCTTCAAGCGCGTGCTCAAGCTGAACAAGGCGCCGGCCTTCATCCTGAGCCAGCTGGGCTGGACCGCCGACAACATCGAGCAGATGGCGCGCAAGGGCGCGGCCGACACGCTGGTGCTCGGCTGGAGCGGCGAGTTCGGTCCGGCCTACGTGCTGAGCGTGCTGGCCGCGCGGCCCGGCGCCATCGTCGACGAGAAGCTGGTGCTGGCCAACGAGAAGGCGGGCGACCTGGGCAACCAGTGGCTCAACCGCAACTCCGCCGGCAGCGGCCCGTACAAGCTGAAGCTGTACAAGCCCAAGGAAGTGCTGCTTCTCGAAGCCAACAAGAAGGCCTTCAACCTGCCCAAGACCGCCAACGTGCTGATCAAGAGCGTGGCCGAGTCCGCCACGCAGCGCCTGCTGCTGGAGTCCGGCGACGCCGACATCGCGCGCGACCTCGCGGCCGACCAGCTCGACGCGCTGAAGGCGCGCACCGACGTGCGCATCGAGGACTTCCCCGCGGCCGCCGTGCACTTCATTGCGCTCAACCTCAAGAACGAGAAGCTGCGCAACCCCGCGCTGTGGGAGGCCATGCGCTACCTGGTGGACTACGACGGCATCTCGACGCAGCTGCTCAAGGGCCAGATGCGCACGCACCAGGCCTTCCTGCCGGTGGGCTTCGCGGGTGCGCTGACCACCAACCCCTACAAGGCCGACCCGGAGCGCGCCAAGGCCATCCTCGCCAAGGCCGGCATCGGCGGCCTCGAAATCGACATGGACCTGATCAACACCCAGCGCTTCATGGACATGGCGCAGTCGATGCAGGCCACCATGGCCAAGGCGGGCATCAAGCTCAACCTGCTGCCCGGCACCGGCGCCCAGGTGCTCACCCGTTACCGAGCCCGCAAGCACGAGGCCATCCTGCTGTACTGGGGCCCCGACTTCTTCGACCCGCATTCCAATGCGAAGTCGTTCGCGTACAACGTGGACAACAGCGACAGCGCCTACCAGAGCACCACGACATGGCGCAACGGCTGGCTCATTCCCGATCTGTCGGCCAAGACCATGGCGGCGCTGAAAGAGGTCGATCCGGCCAAGCGCGCCGCGGCCTACCAGGGGCTGCAGCGCGAGGTGCAGGCGAAGTCGCCGTTCATCATCACCTTCCAGGAGCAGAACCGGGTGGCCCTGCGCAGCAACGTCAAGGGCTACGTGCAGGGCACGGTGGCCGACCTGATCAAGTACGACGGCGTCACCAAGTAGCACGGCCATGCGCAAGCGCGTCGCTCCGGTCGCTCCGGCCGCCCTGCTGCGGTCTGGCCTGTCCTTCGTCCTGATGCTGCTGGTGCTGCTGGTCACCTTCCTGATCGGCAAGGCCGCGCCCATCGACCCCGTGCTGCAGGTGGTCGGCGACCGCGCCTCGCCCGAGGCCTACCAGGAGGCCAGGCAGCGCATGGGGCTCGACCGGCCGATCGCCACGCAGTTCGTGCGCTACGTGAGCGACGCGGCGCAGGGCGACCTGGGCCGCTCGACCTCGACGGGACGCCCGGTGCTGGAAGACCTGCGCCAGTACTTTCCGGCCACGCTGGAGCTGGCCACGCTGGGCATCGTGCTGGGCGTGATGTTCGGTGTGCCGCTGGGCATGCTCGCGGCGCACCAGCACAACCGATGGATCGACCAGCTGCTGCGCCTGGTCGGGCTGCTGGGGTATTCGGTGCCGGTGTTCTGGCTCGGGCTGGTGGGCCTGCTGGTCTTCTACGCCAGGCTGGGCTGGGTCGGCGGGCCGGGGCGGCTGGACGACGTGTACCAGTACACGGTCGACAGCTGGAGCAACCTGGTGCTGGTCGACACGCTGCGCGCCGGCAACGCGGAAGCCTTTCGCAACGGGCTGTCGCACCTGCTGCTGCCGGCCGCGCTGCTGGGGTACTTCTCGCTGGCCTACATCTCGCGCATGACGCGGGCGTTCTTTCTCGAAGAGCTGGGCAAGGAGTACGTGATGACGGCGCGCGTGAAGGGCGCGTCGGAGCTGCGGGTGCTGGTGGGCCACGTGCTGCCCAACGTGGCCGCGCCGCTGGTCACCGTGATCGCGCTGTCGTATGCGGTGCTGCTCGAAGGCGCGGTGCTGACCGAGACGGTGTTCTCCTGGCCCGGCATCGGCCTGTACGTGACCAATGCGCTGTTCAGCGCCGACGTGTCGGCCGTGCTCGGCGGCACCCTGCTGGTGGGCCTGTGCTTCGTGGTGCTCAACACCGCGTCCGATGTGTTCGGTTATCTGATGGACCCGAGGGCCAGGTCATGATGCTTCGACAGGATTGGTGGCTCAGCGAGGCGCCCGCGTCGGCCTTTCAGGCGCGCTGCGGGCGCTGGTACCGCATGGGCTTGCGCGCGGTGCGCAGCCCGGCCATGGTGTTCGGCCTGGTCATCCTGGCGGCGATGGTGCTGGCGGCCGTGTTCGCGCCCTGGCTGGCCCCGTTCGATCCCAACGCGCAGAACGTGCAGCAGCGGCTGCTGCCGCCGGGCGCCACGCACTGGCTGGGCACCGACCAGCTCGGGCGCGACCTGCTCAGCCGCGTCATCTACGGCACGCGGCCCACGCTGCTCATCGTGTCGCTGGTGGCGCTGCTGTCGGCGCCGCTGGGGCTGTTGCTGGGCATGTGCGCGGGTTACTTCGGTGGCTGGGTCGACACGGTGCTGATGCGCGTCACCGACATCTTCATGGCGTTCCCGCGGCTGGTGCTGGCGCTCGCGCTCGTGGCCGTGCTGGGGCCGGGCATCGTGAACGCGGTGATCGCCATCGCCATCACCGCATGGCCGGCCTACGCGCGCATTGCGCGCACCGAGACACGCACCGTGCGCGGCAGCGACTTCATCCAGGCCGCCAGGGTGCAGGGCCTGCGCACTTCGCGCATCCTGTTCGGCCACCTGCTGCCGATCTGCCTGCCCTCGACGGTGGTGCGCGTCACGCTGGACATGGCGGGCATCATCCTCACGGCCGCCGGCCTGGGCTTCCTGGGGCTGGGCGCGCAGCCGCCGATGTCGGAGTGGGGCGCCATGATCTCCACCGGGCGGCAGTACATCTTCGACCAGTGGTGGGTGGCGGCCGTGCCCGGCGTGGCCATCCTGCTGGGCAGCCTGGCCTTCAACCTGGTGGGCGACGGCTTGCGCGACGTACTGGACCCGAAAAATGGCTGAGCTGCTCATCGAAGACCTCACGGTGACCTACCCGACAGCCAGCGGGCCGGTCGACGTGGTGAAGTCGCTGTCGTTGCGCATGGGCGCCGAGCGCATCGGCATCGTGGGCGAGTCGGGCTCGGGCAAGTCGATGACGGCGCGCGCGATCCTGGGGCTGGTGCGCTCGCCCGGCCGGTCCACGGCCAGCCGCATGACCTACGACGGCGCCGACCTCACGCGCCAGACGCCCTCGGGCTGGCGCGCCATTCGCGGTCGCCGCATCGCCATGGTGCTGCAGGACCCGAAGTTCTCGCTCAACCCGGTGCTGCGCGTCGGCAAGCAGATTGCCGAGGCGGGCCTGCTGCACGGTGTGTTCAAGCCGGCCCAGGCGCGCGCCCGCGTGCTGGAGATGCTGGAGACCGTGGGGGTGGACCACCCCGAGCGGGTCTACGACGCCTATCCGCACCAGCTCTCGGGTGGCATCGGCCAGCGCGTGATGATCGCCGCGATGATGATGGCCGAGCCCGGCCTGCTCATCGCCGACGAGCCCACCTCGGCGCTCGACGTGATGGTGCGCGGCCAGGTGCTGGAGATGATGGACCGCGAGATCCGCAAGCGCGGCATGGGCCTGCTCATGATCAGCCACGACCTGAAGATGGTGGCGCACTTCTGCGACCGCGTGCTGGTCATGTACCGCGGGCAGGTGGTGGAGTCGTGCGCCGCCAAGGACCTGTTCCAGTCGCAGCACCCCTATACGCGCGGCCTGCTCAACTGCATGCCCACCGGCCAGAACCCGGGCCAGCCGCTGCCCACCATCGACCGGCAACTCATCCAGGACACGGTGGCCCGCCATGCGCAGTGAAACCCCCGCCGCCAACCTGCCGGAGAGCGCCATCCGCTGCCACGGCCTGGATGTGTTCTACGGCCATGGCGCGCAGCGCCACCAGGCGGTCAAGCAGGCCTCGTTCGAGGTGCGCAAGGGCGAGTCCTTCGGCGTGGTCGGCGGCTCCGGCAGCGGCAAGTCGACGCTCCTGCGCGTGCTGGCGGGGCTCGACGGCGACTGGCAGGGAGACGTCGAGGTGCTGGGCCACCGGCGCGCGGCCGGCGTGGCGCCGCAGCGCGAGTACCGGCTGAAGGTGCAGATGATCTTCCAGGACCCGTTCGGCTCCCTGCACCCGCGCCACACCATCGACCGCTGCCTGAGCGAGGCCATGCGCTTCCACGGTTTCGATCGCATCGAGCAGCGCGTGGTGTCCGCGCTCGAGCGCGTCGGGCTGGGCAAGAGCTTTCGCTTCCGGTTTCCCCACCAGCTGAGCGGCGGCCAGCGCCAGCGCGTGGCGATTGCGCGCGCGCTGGTGCTGGAGCCCGAGGTGCTGCTGCTCGACGAGCCCACCTCGGCGCTGGACGCCTCCATCCAGGCCGAGGTGCTGAACCTGCTGATGGAAGTGCGCCGCGACCTGCGCACCACCTTCCTGTTCGTGAGCCACGACCTCGGCGTGATCGCCCACATGTGCGACCGCGTGGCCGTGATGCGCCATGGCGTCGTCGTCGAGACGCTCGCCGCGGCGCAGATCACGGCCGGCCAGGTGGCACACCCCTACACCCGCGAACTGCTGGCGAACTGCTACGCCGCGCAGCCGCCGGACCCTGTCGTTGCGTGAACGGAGCTTCTTCATGACCGCTGAACCTGGCCCCCTGTACCCCACGCCTTTCGAAAGCGGCAACGGCAACCGGACCACCACCTGGGCCGAGTGCGTCGCCTTCTACGAGCGGCTGGCCGAGCGTTTCCCCGGCGTGCTGCGGTGGCACCAGATCGGCGTGTCGGACACCGGCGTGCCGATGCATGCAGGCGTGGTCACCGCAGACGGCGTGTTCGCGCGCGAGGCGCTCCAGCAGCAGGGCCGCCCGGTGTTCTTCAACAACAACGGCATCCACCCCGGCGAGCCCGAGGGCATCGACGCCTGCATGGCGCTGGTGCGCGACTTCTGCACGCAGCCCGAGCGGCTCGCGGCGCTGGGCGACACCGTGTTCCTGTTCATTCCCGTCTACAACGTGGACGGCTGCATCAACCGCCAGGCCACCTCGCGCGTGAACCAGCTCGGGCCCGAGTCGTTCGGCTTTCGCGGCAACGGCCGGCACCTGGACCTGAACCGCGACTTCATCAAGTGCGACAGCCTCGCCGCGCAGGTGTTCAACCGCTTCTTCACCGCGTGGCGCCCCGACGTGATGGTCGACACCCACACCTCGAACGGCGCCGACTACGCCTGCACCATGACGCTGATCCCGACCCAGCCCGACAAGCTGGGCGGCGCGCTGGGCGGCTTCCTGCGCGAGCGCATGTTGCCGGCCATCTATGGCGACATGGACCGGCGCGGCTGGCCCACCTGCCCGTACGTGAACCTGCTGGCCGAGACGCCGGACGACGGCATCGAGGACTTTCTCGACCTGCCGCGCTTTTCCACCGGCTACGCCGCGCTGCACCACACCATCGGCTTCATGCCCGAAACCCACATGCTCAAGCCCTACGCCGACCGCGTGGCCGCCATGCGCACGCTGGTCGAGGTGGTGCTGGACTTCACCGTGGCCCATGCGCCGCGCATCCAGCAGCTGCGACGAGAGGCCCGCGCCGCCGCGGCGCAGCAGGCGCGCTGGCCGCTGACATGGCGCAACGACCACACCCGGCCGGCCAGCCTGCGTTTCAAGGGCTACCAGGCGGTGCGCACGCCCAGCCAGCTCGGCAACTACCAGCGCCTGGCCTACGACCGCAACCAGCCGTGGGAAAAGGACATCGTGCACTTCGACCGCTGCGTGGAAGACGCGACGGTCGCCGCGCCCAGGGCCTACCTGGTGCCCCAGGCGTGGCGCGAAGTGATCGAGCGCCTGCAGTGGAACGGCGTTGACATGCAGCGCCTGGGCGCCGACCGGCTGTTCGATGCGGCGCGGGTGTACCGCGTACAGGCCGTGACGTCGCGCGCGAACGCCTACGAGGGCCACATGTTCCATGACCAGGTGGTGCTGGCGACGCACACCGAGCCCTTCCAGGCATATGCAGGCGACGCGTGGATCCCGCTCGACCAGCCCAACGCCCGCTACGCGGTCGAGACGCTCGAGCCCGAAGCCCACGACAGCTTCTTTCGCTGGGGCTTCTTCAATGGCGTGCTGGAGAAGAAGGAGAACTTCTCCGCCTATGTCTTCGAAGACACCGCGCTGCAGATGCTGCAAGACGAACCCGCGCTGGCGCGACAGTTCGAGCAATGGAAGGCGGCGCACCCCGAGAAGCTGTCCGACCCGCAGGCGGTGCTGGGCTTTCTCTTCGCGCAGGGCCGGCGGCATGCGGAGCCGGGGTGGCGGCGCTATCCGGTGGTGGCGCTGATGTAGCTCGCGCGCTTCACGACGCGGGTTTGAACCCCGGCAGTGCATGCATGCGCGCGCGCAGCGCTTCCACGAACGCCGTGACACGCGCCGGCCGGTACAAGCCCGGCGGCAGCGCGACGTGCACGCCGATCGGCTCCAGCCACCAGTTCGGCAGCACGCGCTTCAAGCGGCCGGCCCGCATGTCGTCGTGGCACATCCACGGCGCGGCGGCGCCGATGCCCGCGCCGTTGAGCACCGCGCGGTAGCTGGCCAACAGGCTGTCGGTGCGGATGGGCGTGTCCAGCGCCACGATGCGCGAGCGACCGCCGCGGTCGATCAGGCGCACGTTGCCCGTCACGTACGGCACCAGGCCCACGCACGGCAATTGCGGCAGCCGGGCCAGCGTGACGGGGCCGGTGCGCTTGAGCAGCGCGGGCGTGGCGATCAGCACCCGCTCCATGTGGCCCAGCGGCCGGCTCACCAGGCCGGGGTCGCGCACCTCGCCCACGCACACCCAGCATTCCGCGCCGGAGGCCGCGAGGTCGACCACGCGATCGGTCAGCGTGAGCTCCACGCGCACCTGCGGATGCGAGGCGCGCAGGTCGGTCACCGCATCGGTCAGGAAGCCGGTGCCATAGCCCGACGGGCCGATCACGCGCAGCGTGCCGTCGGGCTGGCTCTGGCCGCCGCGCAGCCGCTGCGACAGGCCCGACCAGCGGTCGGTCAGGTCGTGTGCCTCGGCCAGCAGCGAGCGGCCCTCGTCGGTGAGCGAGAAGTTGGCGGTGTTGCGAATGGCCAGCTTGCAGCCCAGCAGGCGCTCCAGCTCGAGCAGGCGGCGGCTCACCGTGGGCTGCGTGGTGCCGAGCAGGCGCGCGGCCCTGCTGAGCGAGCCGCTCTCGCCGATCTTGATGAAGGTGTCGAGCAGGTCGAGCCGGTCGTGGGTGTTCTTCATGCGCCAGACGTATAGCACTTCATCGCTCCATACGTCTACCCATGTCGGCGGCGTCTGCCTATCGTCGGGCCGTTCAAGACATGCGACTGGAAATTCCCCGATGAGCACCACGATCGAAGACACCCCCCGCACCGTGGGCGACACGCCCCAGGGCGGCTCCGTGCTCGGCTTCTATGCCGCCAAGGGCACGCCCCGGCCGCCGCGGATCGCGCGCGGCGAAGGCCTCTACCTGTGGGACGCCAGCGGGCGCCGCTACCTCGACGCCACGGCCGGCGCGGTGGTGGCCAACATCGGCCATGGCAACCCGCGGGTGCTGGCGGCCATGCAGGCACAGGCCGCGCAGGTGACCTTCGCCTACCCGCGCTTCTTCGAGAGCGAGCACAGCATCGCGCTGGCCGACCGCGTGTGCAAGCTGGCGGGCGAAGGCTTCGAGCGCGCCTTCTTCGTCTCGGGCGGTTCGGAGGCCAACGAGTCGGCGCTGAAGCTGGCGCGGCAGTACGCGGTGGTCATGGGCCAGCCGCGGCGTGCCAAGGTCATCTCGCGCAACCCCAGCTACCACGGCTCCACGCTCGGCGCGCTGGCCGTGACGGGCGACGCGCACACGCAAGCCATCTACGGCGCCATGGTGCGCGAGATGCCGAAGGTGCCCGCGCCGCTGTCGTACCGCGTACCCGACGGCCACACGGTGGAGTCGCACGCCATGGCCTGCGCCGACGCGCTGGAGGCCACCATCGTGCGCGAAGGGCCCGACACCGTGCTGGCCTTCATCCTGGAGCCCATCGGGGGGTTGTCGACCGGCGCGGTGGTGACGGGCGCGGCGTACTTCGAGCGCGTGCGCCAGATCTGCGACCGCTACGGCGTGCTGCTGATCTACGACGAGATCATGAGCGGCGCGGGCCGTACCGGCGCCTTTCTGGCCGCGCACCACTGGGCCGGCGCGCGGCCCGACTTCGTCACGCTGGCCAAGGGCCTGGCGGCGGGCTACACGCCGCTGGGTGCGCTGCTGGTGCCCGATCGCATCGTGGACGCCATTGCCAGCAGCGGCGGCTTCGTGCACGGCCACACCTACTTCACGAATCCGCTGTCGTGCGCGGTGGCCAACGCGGTGGTCGGCGAGGTGATCCGGCTGGACCTGGTGAACCGCGCGCGCGACATGGGCGAGCTGCTGATGGCGCGCCTGCGGGAGGTGGCCGAGCGTTCGCCCATCGTGGGCGACGTGCGCGGCAAGGGGCTCTTCACCGCCATCGAGATCGTGGCCGACAAGGCCACCAGGCGGCAGCTGCCGGCCAGCTTCAATGCGCCGGCGCGGCTCACCGCGCACGGGCTGAAGCACGGCATTGCGCTGTACAACCGGCGCGCCAACCTGGGTGCTTTCGGCGACTTCCAGATGATCACGCCGCCGCTGACCATCACGCCCGATGAAATCGACGAGCTGGTGGACCTGCTCGAGCGCTCGCTGCGCGACCTGGCCGACGAGATCGCGCCCAGCGGACTGGCCGTTTCGGCGTGACGAGGGCCGTGCCGATGCCTGGGACACTCGCGCCCCACCGCAGCCTGCACGTGCCCGGCGTGCACGGCTACACCGACCGCAAGAGCGTCGCCGCCGGCGAGGTGGTGCGCTTCCACCTGAGCCACGACGTGCCCTGCACGCTCTCGGTGTGCCGGCTGGGCCCCGACGTCGAAGGCCGCACCGCCGACACGGTGCTGCATGCCTTCGAGCCGTCGTCGGCGCGCGTGCAGCCGATCCACCCCGGTTCCTACGTGCGCGTGGCGCGCGGCCTCGACCAGCCGCTGCGCGCGCTCACGCTGGAGTGCTGGGTGCAGGTCTGGAGCGTGGGCACGCAGCAAAGCGTGATCGGGCAGTACGACCTGCCCGGTGCGTGCGGCTACGGACTCTTCATCGACGAGGCCGGGCGCACGGTGTTCTATCTGGGCGACGGCGGCGCGTTCGATGTGCGCGGCCAGCTCATGGGCGGCGCGCTGCGGCCCAAGCGGTGGCACCACGTCGTTGCCACGTGGGACGGCGAAGACACCGCGTTGTGGATCGACGGCGAGGCGGTCGCGCGCGGCCGGTGGCGCGGCCCGCTGCACCCGGGCCGGGCACCGTTGCGCCTGGGCAGCAGCGGCATCGACGGCCTGGCCGATGCGTTTCTCGAGGGCGACATCGTCATGCCCGCGATCTATTCGCAGGCGCTGCAGCCCGACGAGGTGCGCTCGCGCTTCGCCGACCGCGGCCTGCACACGCCGCGCGGGCGCACGGTGCTGGCCTGCTGGCCGCTGCGCGAGGAGCGCGGCGACACGGTGGCCGACGCCAGCGGCCACCAGCGCACCGGCTGCATCGTCAACCACGGCACCTGGATGATCGTCGGCCCGGCCTTCGAGCCGCGGCGGGTGAACGAGTTCTCCGACAACGGCTACGACCCGCTGGCCGACCCCACGCGCGGCCACGGCCTGCGGCTGGCGAGCGACGACCTCTACGACTGCCGCTGGCCCGAGAGTCACGCCTTTCGCATTCCCGCGAACGCGAAGTCCGGCGTGTACGTGGGCCGCGTGCACTTCCTGCTCGACGGGCGGCCCGCCGTGTACGACATCACCTTCATCGTGCGCCGCGCCGCGCACCAGGCGCCCGCGCCGGTGCTGGTGCTGTGCGCCACCAACAGCTGGCTGGCCTATGCGAGCACGCCCTTCGCGAAGAACACCGCGAGCGATCCGGTCTGGCCGCGGCGCTCGGCCGGCCTGGAAAACAGCCACCCCGAGGCGCCGGCGTACAGCAGCTACACCTATCACCGCGGCGGCCAGCCGAGCTACCAGGTCGGCCTGCGCATGCCCTGGCCCAACGCCAGTCCGGACGCGCTGTACGACCCGGCCGATGCGGGCTTTTGCCAGTGGACCCGGCTGGAGCGCCGACTGCACGTGTGGCTCGAACAGGCCGGCTACGACTACGACGTGGTGAGCGACCTCGACCTGCACCGCGACCCGGGCCTGCTGAAGGCCTACAAGACGGTGATGGTCAACGGCCACAGCGAGTACTGGTCGTTGCCCGCCTGCGACGGCCTGGACGACTACCTGTGCGACGGCGGCACGGCCATCGTTCTGTCGGGCAACACCATGTACCTGCGCGTGAGCTACGACGAGGCGTGCACGGTGATGGAGCAGCGCAAGGTGCTCGGCCCGAACGACGTGGACAGCGAGGAGGCCGCCCAGGTCCGCCCGCCTGCCGGGCCCTACGGCGAGCAATACCACGCGCAGGACTGGGCGCGCGGCGGCCAGTTCCGGCAGGCCGGGCGCTCCTGCGCGGAGCTCATCGGGCTGGAGTCGGCGGGCTGGGCCTTTGCCGACGGCAGCGACTTCGGCGTGTACCACGCCACGCAGCCGCAACACTTCCTGTTCACGCAGCCGCACGCGCTGGGGCTGGCCGAGGGCGACACCTTCGGCCACGCGCCGGGCGGCGGCCTGCCGCGCGCCATTGGCCACGAGTGGGACCTGAGCGTGGCCACGCTGCGCCGCATGACGCATGCGTTGCCGGCCGGCGAACAGCTGCCCGCGCCGCAGCAGGGCATCCAGGTGATCGCGCAGGGGCGGCGGCTGCAGCCGGGCCGCCTCGATGCGTACCTGGACTACTTCTCCAACGTGACCGAGTCGCTCGACGGGCTCTCGGCCGAGATGATCTATTGGGAGCGCCCGCGGGGCGGCCGCGTGTTCAACGCCGGTGCCGTCGGTGCGAGCTGGGTGCTCGGTGTCGATCCCTGTTTCGAAGGGGTGCTGCGCAACGTGCTGCATCACTTCGGCGTCCGCCCCGCGACGGGCGCGGGCCATCCGGTTCAACCATCCCTGGAGCACGCAGCACCATGAGCACACTCGCCCCGCGCACCCGCGCCATGTCAAACCCCGCCGAGCTTGCCGAGCCCGCCGAACCCGCGGCCAGGCAGAGCACGCTGCGCGTCATCACCGCCATCTCCATCGGCAATGCGCTGGAGTGGTTCGAGATCGTCATCTACGGCTTTCTGGCCGTGACCATCGCCAAGCTGTTCTTTCCCGCCGAGAACGAGAGCGTGTCGCTGCTCATCACGCTGGGCACCTTCGGCGTGACCTTCGTGATGCGTCCGGTCGGCTCGCTGGTGCTCGGCGCGTACGCCGACGCCAAGGGGCGCAAGAACGCGCTGACGCTGTCGATGGCGATCATGCTGTGCGGCACGCTGCTCATCGCGGTGTCGCCGACCTTCTCGCAGATCGGGCTGTGGGCGCCGGGGCTGGTCATTCTCGCGCGGCTGCTGCAGGGCTTCGCAGCCGGCGGCGAGTTCGGCAGCGCCACCGCGCTGCTGGCCGAGCAGGACCCGCGCCGGCGCGGCTTCTTCGCGAGCTGGCAGTTTGCGAGCCAGGGCATCACCACTTTCCTGGCGGCGGGCTTCGGCATGGGACTGAACGCGCTGCTCACGCCCGAGCAACTGCTGGCGTGGGGCTGGCGCATTCCGTTCTTCTTCGGCCTGCTGATCGGGCCCGCGGGCCTGTACATCCGCCGCCACCTGGACGAGGGCCTGGAGTTCAAGCGCGCGGCGCAGGAGGCCTCGCCGGTGCGCACCACGCTGGTCGACCAGCGCGGGCGCACGCTGGCGGCCATGGGGCTCATCATTCTGGCGACCGTGGTGGCCTACACGGGGCTCTTCATGCCGACCTTCGCGGTGCGGCAGCTGGGCCTGCCGGCGTCGATGGCCTTCGCGGGCACCTTCTGGTTCGGCGTGCTGCAGTTCGCGCTGGTGCCGATGTTCGGCAGCCTGTCGGACCGGGTGGGACGCGTGGTCGTCATGCGCAATGCCGCGCTGGCCATGGGGGTGATGATCGTGCCGCTGTTCTACCTGCTGGTGAACCATCCGTCGGTGCCGGCGCTGATGCTGGCGCTCACCGCCATGGGCGTGGTTGCGTCGGCGTATTGGGGTCCGATCTCGGCGGCGATGTCGGAGCTGTTCCCTGCGGCCACGCGCGGCACCGGGCTGTCGGTGAGCTACAGCTTCGGCGTGGCGATCTTCGGCGGCTTCGCGCCCTTCATCAGTGCCTGGCTCATCACGGCCACGGGCAGCAAGATCGCACCATCGTTCTACGTGGCTTTCGGCGTGCTGGTGAGCCTGGTGGCGCTGCGGGCGGCCCGGCGCTACGGCGTGAAGTGAGCGCGCGGCGCCCGACGGCGCGGACCGCAATTTTTTCCAAGTCCGAGCGGCGCGTCGTGGTTACCCTGCGGTCATTGCCCAACTTCCCCGGAACGAACGACCATGCGAGCCAGCGACGCGCAACGCCACACCGAAACCTTCCACCGCCTGCACGCGGGCCCCGGGCCGCTGGTGCTCGTGAACGCATGGGACGCCGTGAGCGCCCGCGTCGTCGAGCGTGCCGGGGCCACGGCCATCGGCACCACCAGCGCGGGCATGGCCTGGTCGCTCGGCTACGCGGACGGCGAACGCATGCCCGCCAGTGAACTGCTGGCGGCCTGCGCGCGCATCTGCCGCGTGGCGCGCGTGCCGGTGAGCGTGGACATAGAGCGCGGCTTCGGCGACAGCACGCAGGCCGTGGCCGAGTTGGCGGGCGCGCTGATCGGCATGGGCGTGGCGGGCATCAACATCGAGGACGGCTCGGTGCCGGGTGCATCGGGCACGGCGGAACTGGCGCCGCCGGAGGTACTGTGCGAGCGCATCGCCGCCATCCGAAAGCTGGACGCGCGCTTCTTCATCAACGCGCGCACCGACGCCTACTTCGTGCCCTGGGACGACCCGGCGGCGCGTTTCGAGGAGGCACGGCGCCGCGCGCGGCTCTATGCGGCGGCGGGCGCGGACGGCATCTTCGTGCCGGGCATGTCCAGCCCCGATGAAATCGCGAAGCTGGCGGGCGCGGTGAAGCTGCCGCTGAACGTGTACGCGGGCTATGCCGGCGCGCCGCCGGCCGAGGCGCTCGCGCGCGCCGGTGCGCGGCGCATCAGCCTGGGCTGCGGGCCGCTGCAGTCGGCGCTGGGGCTGGCCGGGCGCATTGCCGCCGAGGCCTTCGCGCACGGGCGCTTCGGCACCATGGGCGAGGGCATGCTGTCGGTCGGCGAGCTCAACGGGCTGTTTGCCGCCGTCCCATGAACCCCGTGGGGCCCCGTGGGCCCCGGGCGCCTTCGGGTACAGTGGCGACCCCTTGCCGCAGCCGACCCCGACAGCCCCCAGCGCCCCCCGCAGCATTCGCCTCGAGGCGGTGACGCTCGTGCGCGGCAGCCGGCCGGTGTTCGAGGGCCTGACGCTCGAGCTGCGGGAATCGCGCATCGGGCTGGTCGGCGACAACGGCGCGGGCAAGAGCAGCCTGTTCCGGCTGATCAGCGGGCTCGACCAGCCGGCGCAGGGGCGCGTCACGGTGCACGGCTGCGACACACAGACCGACCGCAGGCAGCTGTCGCAGCACGTCGGGCTGATGTTCCAGAACCCCGACGACCAGATCATCTTTCCCACGGTGGCCGAGGAACTGGCCTTCAGCCTCACGGCGCGCGGCGAGACGCGGCAGGCCGCGCGGCGGCAGGCGCGCGACTTCCTCGCGCAGCGCGGGCTCGAGGCCTGGGCCGGGCGCGCGGTGGGCGAACTGAGCCAGGGCCAGAGGCAGCAGGTGTGCCTGCTGGCGCTGCAGATCAGCCGGCCCGCCACGCTGCTGCTCGACGAGCCCTTTGCCAGTCTCGACCTGCTGAGCCAGGCGCGGCTGGCGGCGCAGCTCGACGCGACCGACCAGCAGATCGTCGTGTCCACCCACCTGCTCGAGCACGTGTACGACTTCGAGCGCGTGCTGTGGCTCGAACAGGGCCGCGTGCGCGCCGACGGGCCGGGCCGCGAGGTGTGCGAGGCCTATTCGGAAAACGTGCGCGAGCGCGCGGCCGCGGAGCGGGGCGCGCATGCGTAGCCTCTATTCGGAGCAGCCGACGTGGATGCACGCGATGGCCGCGTGGCTGAAGCTCGCGGTGCTGTCGGTGTGCGGCACGCTGCTGGTGCTGGTCGAGCGGCCCGCGTACCTGGGCGCGGCCTGCGCGGCGGTGCTGCTGCTGTTCGCGTCGCTCGGGCCGCCCGCGTGGCGGCGCGTGCGCATGCTGCTGGGCGTGGCCGTCGCCGGCGGGCTGATCGTCGGCTTTCATTGGGCGATGGGCACCACGCCGCTGGGCGTGGCGAGCGCGCTGCGCCTGGGCAGCGCGGCCACGCTCGCGCTGATGCTCACGCTGACCACGCGCTTCGAGGACCTGCTGGCGGTGCTCGAGGCCGTGCTGCACCCGCTGCAGCGCTTCGGCGTGCCGACCGAGCGGATCGCGCTCGGCCTTGGCCTGATGCTGCGCTTCGCCGAGAATTTCTATGTGCAGTGGCAGCGCCTGGACGACGCCTACCGCGCGCGCACGGGCCACGGCGGCGGGCTGCGGCTGCTGGCGCCGCTGACCATCCGCACGCTGCAGACGGCCGAGCGCGTGGCCGATGCGCTGGCCGCGCGGCTGGGCCGCTGACTTTCCGACTTCTTCTCGATTGCGAACGCCATGACCACCACCGGCTCCCTCACCTCGTCCCGTTCCCTGTCGTACATCGCGTTGTTCGCGGCGCTGATGGCGGTGTTCGGCCTGATCCCCAAGATCGACCTGCCGTTCGGCGTGCCGATCACGCTGCAGTCGCTGGGCGTGATGCTGGCGGGCTGCCTGCTCGGGCCGCGCCGCGGGTTCCTGGCCATCGCGCTGTTCCTGCTGGCCGTGGCGCTGGGCCTGCCGTTGCTGCCGGGCGGCCGCGGCGGGCTCAGCGTGTTCGTGGGGCCGACCTCGGGCTTCCTGTTCGGCTGGATGTTCGGTGCCTTCGCCTGCGGCCTGCTGATGCGCCTCGCAATGCGCCGCATGGCCGGCGCCACGGGCCTGCCGCTGCTGGCGGCGGCCTTCGCGGCTTCGGCGGTCGGCGGCATCCTCGTGGTCTACGCCTTCGGCATCGCCGGGCTCTCGTGGATCGCCCACATGTCGCTGTCGCAGGCCGCGCTGGCCATGCTGGTGTTCATTCCGGGCGACCTGATCAAGTGCGGCATCTGCGCGATGCTCGTGCAGACGGTGATGCGCGGCATGCCGGCCTGGCGGCTGGACCGCGACTGACGCGGCCGCCGCGATTGAATTCCCGGCTACCCGCTACCCCTCGCGCCGCCTGAAGACGGTGGCCGACAGGTAGTCCTTGCGCGGGCCGTGCACCGTGTGGCGGATGACGAAGCCGCCGTCCGCCAGGAAGCGGTAGCTGCTGTCGTAGGTGTCGGGCGTGCACAGGTGCGTGGCCGACCCGGCGAGCGCATCACCGTCGCGCACTATTGCAATGGCGTGGAACAGGCGCGGCGGCGTTTCGGCGAAGTGCACGCTGAAGCCGCCCGGCGCGCGCTCGAACAGGTACTCCCGGTGCCCGTCGAACTCCTTGCCGTCGGC
Source organism: Variovorax sp. OK212 (assembly GCF_900112425.1). Lineage (GTDB taxonomy): Bacteria > Pseudomonadota > Gammaproteobacteria > Burkholderiales > Burkholderiaceae_C > Variovorax. The sequence continues at coordinate 361,693 of NZ_FOLP01000004.1, forward strand.
CAGCCGGATGCGGCCTTCCTCGCGGTACTTCAGCCAGCCCGGCGCCAGCGGCGTGAACACGGCGGTGCCGGTCATGGCGGCCTGGCCTTCGATGGTGCGCTCCAGCGTCCATGCGCCTTCCAGCCGGTCGAACACGGTGTCCGGGGCGCCCCACGGGGCTTGGGAAGTGGGGGCAGAAGCAGAGGGGGAGGAGGCCGGCGCGTGCATGCCGGCGACTCTACGGCAAGGCGCCAAACGCCTCCTGGATCAGGTGATTGTTTCCATTGTGTGAACAGCGTGGTTCGTTTGCATAAGGGTTTTTACTTAGAGATCGGCGCACAATTCATTTCACGGACCAACCACCCAGTCGATCCGAGAGAACAGGGCCCCGAGCGAGGTGGCCGCCCCCCGGAGGGACGGTGACCCACCCAAGACCCGTTCGAAATCATCCAAGTGCAAAAAGAACTGACCGAACGAACAAAGGACAACCAAATGACCGCCTCGAAGCTCCTCTCCGCCATCTCCATCGCTCTGCTCGCCGCTGCCGGCGCTGCCCATGCCGAAACGTATGACGGCGTGCATCAACTGACCTCGGCCGCCAGCCGCGCCGACGTCGCCAGCCAGGCCGTCGTGGCCGCCCACAGCGCGAACCCCTATGCCACCGGTGCCAACGCCGGCCCGGCGCCCGTGTTCGTGTCGACGGCCAACCGCGCCGCGATCCGCGCCGAAGCCGTTGCCGCTGCCCATTCCGCCGACCCGTATGCCGACGGCGCTTCTTCCGGTGTCGCACCGGTCGTGGCCAGCTCGGTGGACCGCGCCGCGGTGCGCGCCGCAGCCCGTGCTGCAGCCCACGGCGACAACCTGCCGCTGTAAACCTGCCGCTGTCATCTGCGACAGCGTCCCGGCAAGGGAAAAGACAGAAGCCGGGCCATGCAATTGCATGGCCCGGCTTTTTTCTGGGCCGCGGGGCGCCCGCCACCGCGTGCGCTCATGGCCGCCTCATACGCCCTCACTACCATGGCCCGGATGCAATCGCTCGACCTGAACCCCCGCCATACCGCCCTCATTTCCATCGACCTCCAGCACAGCAATGTGGGCCGGGCGCTCGCGCCGCACACCGCCGCCGACGTGGTGCAGCGGAGCCAGCGCATCGCCGACGCCTTGCGCGCGGCGGGCGGCACGGTCGTGTGGGTGCGCGTGGACGTGACCGCGCTGCTGAGCCTGCCGGCCGACGCCTCCATCGGCCGGCCACCCGGATCGCCCGTGCCGCCGCCCGAGTTCTCGGAACTGGTGCCCGAGCTGCAGGTGCAGGCCGGCGACGTTCGGATCACCAAGCGCCAGTGGGGCGCCTTCTATGGCACCGACCTCGACCAGCAACTGCGCCGCCGCGGCATCCGCACGCTGGCGATGAGCGGCATCGCGACCAACTTCGGCGTCGAGTCGACCGCGCGCGCGGCCTTCGACCGGGGCTACGAGCTGGTGTTCGTGGAAGACGCGATGACCTCGCTGGCCGCCGAGCCGCATGTGTTCGCGAACACGCAGGTGTTCCCGCGCATGGGCCGGGTGCGGTCGGCGCAGGTGCTGCTGGCCGCCATCGCCGCCGGTGCAGCCGAAGCGCCGGGCGCGGCGCGCTGACGCTGAGCCGGGCGCGGCGCGCTGACGCTGAATCAGCGCGAGGGCAATTCCCGCAGCGCGGCCACGAGGAACGGCGGGCCGTCCGGTGCCGCCGCGTCGTGCAGCGCGACGAACCATTGCGACGGGCCTTCGAGCGCCGGGCCCGCGCGCAGCGTCCACGCATAGACGCACCTGTCTTCGCGGGCGTCCTCGCACAGTGCGGTGGTTTCGTCGCGGCACTCGTCCACCAGCACCGCGCGCCCGTCGGCCTCCTGGCGGATCGCGCGCTGCATCAGCCGCGCGACGATGCGTTCCGGCGCCACGCTGCGTTCGCCGTCCTGCGCGGGCGGCACCGTCGCGCGCAGGCGCTGGTCCAGCGGGGCGTCCGCGCGAAAGCCTTCGCCGCGCTCCAGCGAGATGTTCGCAAGCGCCACCCGCACGCGGCGGCGCTCGCGCAGCGTCGTGACGACGAACACCACCATCGACACCGAGAACACGCCGAAGAACGGCAACCCCACCAGCAGCCACAGCCATTGCCAGCCGCCGCGCAGCGACCACGTGATGGCCTGGAAGCCGAACACCGCCATGAAGGCCAGCACTGCGCCTGCGAGCAGCCACCCGATCCAGCCGGAGACCGACTTCTTCACACGCTCGGTGGCCTGCGGCGCGCCGGAGGTCCATTCGGTGGGCAGGCGCTCTTCGAAGGGCGGCAGCCCGGCCGCGCGCGGGTCCGGCCAGGGTGACCAGGAATCGGTGGGTGTGGCGGGTGTGGCGGGTGTTGCAGGCGCGGCATCCCCGAGCGCAATCCATTGCAGGTCGGTCCATGTCGGCGCGTAAGCGGTGGCGGTCTCCTCGCCCTCCACGCGCAGCGCGGGGGCGGCCATGCCGTCGGGCGGTGCGTCGTCGAACGCGCGCACATGCACGCCGGGCGCGCGATGCATGCGCCGTGAGACGAGATCGACGATCACCGTGTCGGTGCCCACCATCGCCGCCTGGTAGCGGCCGTCGGAAGATGCGTGCGCCGGGCCCGGCGGGTGCCCGAGCACGTGGGCGATCAGATCGAGGGAAGGGTGGCGCTGCGGCATGAAGAGCCGCCGAGCATAGCTTCGCCAAAAGGCGCATTGCCTTGCCTCGGCGCGTCCTTCATGATGGCGCGGCCCGCAAGTGATGGTTGTGGGGTGACTGCGGGGCCGGCTGCGAGGGTTCCCGCAAGACCGCATGCTTTCGCATTAATGCGCCATCCTGGTGCGGTGGGCGAGAATGAAGGCGCTCCCGCCAGCCAACAAGAAAGCATGATTCGTCGCCGCCAATGCGGCAACCCAACACGCATGGCCCTCACCCTCGACCCTGAAGACACGCGCGGACGCATCCACGATCTGGTGTGGAGCGGCTTCTATCCCGACGCCGACGTCGAATGGATGATCACCGACGAGTACCTCGATCCGGACGAGCTCACCCCCGAGGACCGTGCCTGGGTCAAGGCCGAGGCCGCGCGGGCCTGCGCCGCCAAGCGCGCCGCCGAAGCCGCCTGGCCGGCGCACACCGAATACGACCGCCTCGAAGGGGTCTTCACGCAGCTGCGCGGCGAGAAGATCATTGCGCTGCACCGCGCGGGCAACACGCTGGCCGACGGCCATGACGACGTGCGCGAGCAGTGGCGTGCCGCGGGGCGGCTGGCCTCGGGCGTTCGCGGCTGCTGCTTCTATCACTCGCAGGACCTCGACACGGCGGTGCGCACCGGCCGGCTGCACCTGGCCTTCAGCGGCGGCATGATTCCCGAGATCGAACAGCGCGAAGCCAACACCGTGGTGGTGGGCCATCGCATCGTCGAGCTGCTGCGCGCGGCCGGTTTCGGCGCGCAATGGAGCGGCAACATCAACGAGCGCATCGAAGCCGACCTCGGCCAATGGCGCAAGCGAGGCCCCTCCGCGTGAGCGTGCAGGCCTGGCAGCCGCCGCGCCGCATCGACGCGATCGACTTCTGGCTGCGCTCGCGGCTGCTCGCCACGGCCCACGCACTGCGCGAAACCCTGCGGCCCTCGGCCCGGCGCTGGCAGGGCGGCACCCATGCACTGGCCGACGCGCCCGTGCTCGCGCAATACCGAACCCCCTTGTGGACCGACGGCCGCGCCGACGAGTTTCCGCTCGTCGCCGGCAAGGTGCAGAACCTGCGCGTGGCGCGCCGTGCCTTCGACGCCATCGAGATACCGGCCGGCGAAGTGCTGAGCTTCTGGCGCCAGCTCGGGCGGCCGGGTGCATGGCGCGGCTTTGTCTTGGGGCGCGAGGTGCGCGGCGGCTGCGTGGTGCCGACGCTCGCCGGCGGCCTGTGCCAGCTGTCGAACGCGCTGGCCACCGTGGCCGTGCGCGCGGGGTTCGAGCTGGTCGAACGCCATGGGCACACGGCGCGCGTCGAGCAGGCGAGCACGCCGGAAGGCGACGCCGTCGATGCGACGGTGTTCTGGAACTACGTCGACCTCAAGCTGCGCGCGAAGCAGGCCTGGCGGCTCGAAGTGGCGTTGACCGACACCGAGCTGGTGGTGCGCATCCGTGCGCATGCGCCGCCGGTGATGTCGGTGTCGGTGCTGCAGGCCGCCCCCGTCACGCTGCGGCGCGCGAACGGCGGCACGGCCGCTGCGTTGCCGTTGGCGCGCGGCTGCCTGAGCTGCGAGCAGACGACATGCTTTCGCCATCGCCCGCAGACAGGCGTGGGTACCGAAGGCCGTACGGCGGTGCTGGTCGACGGCTGGACGCCGGAGTTCGCGCGCTACCTGCGCGAGGCGCACCCGCAGGCGCAGCGCATGCAGCCGGTGCCGCTGCGGCTCGCGTTCTGGCGCGTGCCTTCCGCGGGGTGGCATCGCGAGCCGGTGGCGAACGGCCAGGGACCGGTGACAACGCCATGGGCCGCGAGCCTGCGCCGTGCCTTGTGGCAGCGGCTCTGGGCGCGGCACGCGGGCCGGCGGCAGGCCAGCCTGATCGACGGCCAGCGCTGGCTCGCGCAGGCCTTTGCCGCGCGGCTGGAACCCGCGCACACGCAGCTGGTGGTCGAGCAGGCGCTGCTGCCGCACCTGCAGCGCATCGGTGCGCTCGACGGGCGCCGCGTCACGGTGCTGGCCAGCGCCTTGCCGATGGCCGACATCGAGCAGCGGCTCGACGCCGCGTCGCGCCGCTGGCCCGGCGACGCCACCTTGCGCGACTTTCGTGCCGAGGCGTCGCTGGTGCGCGCCGAGGCACTGGCGCTCGCGCGCGCGGCGGTCGTCGTCACGCCGCATGCCGACGTGGCGCGTGCGTTCGCGAGGCACGCGCCGCAGGCTGCGTTGCAGCGGCTCGACTGGACGCTGCCCGCGGTGAAGCCCGCGCGCATGGAACGCCATGAACTGCCGCTGGTCGTGTTCGCCGCGAGCGCGCTGGCGCGCAAGGGCGCGCGCGAACTCGCTGCCGCATTGCAAGGCTGGCCGTGCCGGCTGCGCGTGCTGGGTTCGGCGCCGGACGACGCGCGGCTCTGGCAGGGCATCGAACCCATCGAATACATGAACTGGCAAGGCGACTGGCTGGCCGGTGCCGCGGTCGCCGTGCTGCCCGCGCATGTCGAGCACGCACCGCGCGCGCTGCTGCGCGCCGTGGCGGCCGGCGTGCCCGTGGTCGCATCGACGGCGTGCGGCCTCGCCGGTTTGCAGGGCCTGCACAACGTGGCCGAGATCGCACCCGGCGACATCGACGCATTGCGCACCGCACTGCGCACCGCATTGCAGTCCGCCTCCCCTTCCTGAACGGAGAACACACTTGGCATCGATCGAACAGGCCCGCGCGGCCCTGGCCCCTCATGGCGAACTGGCGCCGCAATCCGCCGCCGAACACTGGCGCGGCGACATGGCGCTGCCCGCCGCCATCGCAAGCTTCTACGAGCACGTCGGCCCGCTCGGCAACTGGGTGAACGAGCGCGTGGGCTACGCGGGCCTCACGGTGCCGACCACGGGCAACTCGTTCAGCATTCCCGCGCTCTCGCGGCTGTGGCAGCTGCAGGCCGGCTACCGCTGGCACGGCATCACCGGCGAGCGCATTGCCGATTGGCCCGAGCACTGGCTCGTGGTGGCCGACCAGGGCGCCGACCCGTTCATCTTCGACCTGCGCACCGGCGCGATCCAGTTCGCGATGCACGGCGCGGGCGCTTGGCAGGAGGACGAGCCGTTGTTCGCCGACATCTTGCAGATGGCCGCGTGCCTCGGCACCGTCGGCCAGGTGTGGGAAGAGGCGGGCGACGGCATCTTCACCGACGAGGACGACTGCGAGGTCGACCCGGTGCACCGCGCGCGGCTGATCGAGCGCCTCGCGCCGCTGCTCGGCGGCGCCGATGCGGCCGAGGACATCGCCGACGTGTTCGGCTGGTAGCCCGGCGGACAGTTCGGCTGGTAAAAGACGCGACATGACCATCGACCTCCAGACGCTCAAGTGCGGCGAATGCGGCAGCAGCGTGCTCAAGCGCACCGGCCTCAACGAATACACCTGCGAGCACTGCGGCTCTGTCACGCTGGTGGAGGACAACGTGTCCGACCGCCTCGAGCGCGTGCTCGACCAGGTGAAGAACGAGGCGGGCCGCCGGCTCGCGGCCGAGCAGGCGCAGCAGCAGGCGCTTGCGATGCGCAAGGTCGGCGTCGTGGTGGCCGTGGTGCTGGGCGTCGCGGTGCTCGTCGGCGTGGTGGGCATGTTCGTCGGCGGCCGCCATGGCGACACGCGCAGTGCATCGGGCACGCCGCGCTCGGTGGTCGCCGCGGTGGCCGACCGCACCATTCCCATCGACGGCCTGAAGCTCGGCGAGCCGCGGCAGGTGCTGGTGGGCAGCGGCAGTTCGGCGCAGCCCAAGCTGCTGGTGGTGGCGCGCAACGAGACCGGCAAGCCGCTGTCGCGCGCCGGCATTCGCGCCACGTACTACGACGGCGACAGCAAGCTCGACGAGCGCAGCGAGATGCTGCCGGTGGCCGTGCTGGAGCCCGGCGAGAGCGCGCCCGCGCTGATCGACATGCCCAGCGGCAAGAACGTCACGCGGCAGGAGCTGCGCGTGCAGAAGCTGGCCGAGCCCTACAACGCGGTGCAGGGCCCGCGCATGGCCTTCTCGCGCGTGCGGCTCATCCAGCAGGGCGAACGCGTGCGGCTGGTGGGCCGCATCGTCAACGACCGCAAGGACGCCGCGGTGGTCGGCGGCGTCGAGGTGCTGGCCACGCTGTACGACGACGCGGGGCAGGTGATCGGCTTCGGCCACGGCTACGGCCAGGCCAACGAAGTGCCGGCGGGCGCGCGCACCTCGGTGGACGTGAGCATCGCGCGCTTCGGCCGCGCGGCGGCCATTGCGGCGTGGGACTACCGCATCGGCTACAGCACGGTCGAGGCCTCGGGTTCGCGCACGCCGGTGCTCAGTGCCGACCGCGTGATCCGCACGGTGGGCGCCCCGGAAAACTTCAACCCCGACCTGCGCCTGGGCACCGACGACCTGCTGGCCGACGACAGCGAGCGCTTCGACGAGAAGCAGCTCGAGCTGCTGCCGCTGGTGGCGGGGCGCAGCAACATCCAGCGGCCGCTGTTCCTCACCGAGCTGGTGAATCGCAGCAACGACGCGATCGTGCTCGCGCCCGGCGGTGCGATCGCGCGCTTCGGCGGCAACAAGGCCGACGGCAGCACGGCCATCACGGGGCTGGCGTACCTGTACCCGGGCGAGCGCTTCCCGATCCTGCTGGAGCCGCGCGACGTCGAGCGCATCACGCAGACGCGCATCGAATGGAAGCCCATGCGCCGTGCCGCGCTGCCGGGCCCGCGCAAGCCGCTCGAGGTGAAGGTGACCGGCACCAAGGCCGAGACGGGCAGCGTGCTGCTCAACTTCAGCCAGCGTTTCAGCTACCGGAGCGTGGAGGTCACGGGCAGCGTGACGAACCCGGGCACGGCCATCGTCGGCAAGGTGCGGCTGTGGGTGAGCCTGCGCGACCGCAACGGGCAGCTCACCGGCTTCAAGCTGATGGACAACCTGCCGGCCATCGCGCCCGGCGAGAGCGTGCCGTTCCAGGTGAACGTGGAGCAGAACGCGCGCGACTTCGCGACCGTGACGACGCTATACCAAACCGAATAGCCCCTCGCGTGACGGCGTTGGCGGATCGCGCCATGATCGCGCCATGATTCCGTTATCGATCCTCGACCTTTCCCCGATCACCGAGGGCAGCGACGCCGCGCAGTCGTTCCGCAACTCGCTTTCGCTGGCGCAGCACGGCGAGAAACTCGGCTTCACGCGCTACTGGCTGGCCGAGCACCACGGCATGCCGGGCATTGCGAGCGCGGCCACGGCCGTGCTGCTGTCGTATGTGGGGGCGGGCACGTCCACCATCCGCATCGGCGCCGGCGGCGTGATGCTGCCGAACCATTCGCCGCTGGTGATCGCCGAGCAGTTCGGCACGCTGGAGTCGCTGTACCCGGGGCGCGTCGATCTCGGCCTGGGCCGCGCGCCCGGCTCCGACCAGCGCACGGCGCGGGCCTTGCGGCGCAACCTCGAGTCGGACTCGGACCAGTTCCCGCAGGACGTGGTCGAGCTGATGGACTTCATGTCGAAGGCGCCGCAGCAGGCCGTGAAGGCCGTGCCCGGCGCGGGGCTCGAGGTGCCGGTGTGGATCCTGGGCTCCAGCACCTTCGGCGCGCAGCTCGCGGCGCACCTGGGGTTGCCTTACGCCTTTGCTTCGCACTTCGCGCCGCAGCAGATCATGCAGGCCATCCAGATCTACCGCGAGACCTTCAAGCCGTCGGCGCAGTTGAAGAAGCCGTACGTGATGCTGGGCTTCAACGTGTTCGCGGCCGACACCGACGCCGAGGCCGAGTTCCGCGCCACCTCGTGGCAGCAGGCCTTCGTGAACCTGCGCAGCGGCCGCCCGGGGCGCCTGCCGCCGCCGGTCGAGAACTACCGCCAGAAGGTCGGGCCGGCGGAGAACGCGCTGCTCGACTCGGTGCTGTCGTGCTCCGCGGTGGGCTCGGTCGACACCGTGAAGCAGGGCGTGGAAGCGTTCGTGGCGCGCACCGGCGCCGACGAGCTCATGATCACCTCGCAGGTGTTCGACCACGCCGCGCGGCTGCGCTCTTACGAGCTGCTGGCCGGGGCGTTCGGGCAGACCGCCAAGTAGGCCGGTTTCCTCGTGATCAAGCCCGCTTGCGGGCTTTTCAGCATCAAGCCCGCTTGCGGGCTTTTCGGTATCACGCCCGCTTGCGGGCGTTTCCCGGTCAAGTCCGCTTGTGGGCTTTTCAGAGTCACGCCCGCTTGCGGGCCTCCTCGTCCACCAGGTCCTTCTTCGAGAGCTTGCCTACCGCCGTCTTGGGAAGTTCGGCGCGGATCTCCAGCGCGCCGATCATCTCGTGCTTGCCCAGGCGGTCCTTCAGGAAGCCCTTGAGCGCATCGAGCGTGAGTTCGCCCGCGCCTTCCTTCAGTTTCACGAAGGCCTTGGGCGACTGGCCGCGGTAGTCGTCGGGAATGCCGATCACGCACACCTCGGCCACGGAAGGGTGCTCGTACACCGCTTCTTCGAGCACGCGCGGGTACACGTTGTAGCCGCCGCACAGCAGCATGTCTTTCGTGCGGTCGACGATGTAGAGGTAGCCGTCGGCGTCCATCTTCGCGACGTCGCCGCTGCGGAAGTAGCCGTCGGCGGTCATCGAATCGGCCGTGGCCTTCGGGTTGTTCCAGTAGCCCTTCATCACGTTCGGGCCGCGGATGCAGAGTTCGCCGGGCTCGCCGAAGGCGGTGACGTCCTTCGTCGGGTCGTCCAGGCTCACGAGCTTGATGCGCACCTGCGGCAGCGGCATGCCGCACGAGCCGGCCTTGCGCACGCCGCGCGCGGGCGTGAAGGTGCCCACGGGCGAGGTCTCGGTCATGCCCCAGCCTTCGTTGAGGTGGCAGCCCGTGAGCTCGAAGAAGCGCTGCTCCACCTCCACCGGCAGCGGCGCGCCGCCCGAGCCGCAGAACTTCAGCGAGCGCAGGTCCATCTCCCTGGCCTTGGGGTGCGACAGGATGGCGGTGTACATCGTCGGCACGCCGGGGAACACGCTGATCTTGCTGGCCGCGAGCTCGTTCATCACCGCGTCCACATCGAAGCGCGTGTGCAGCACCAACGCCGCGCCCAGGCGCACGCCCAGCAGCATCGCGGCGCTCAGCGCGAAGATGTGGAACAGCGGCAGCACGACCAGGAAGCGCTCCTTGCCTTCGGCCAGGATCGGCGGGTCGCCCTTGGTCGACTCGTAGTACTGGGCGGACGCCGAGCTGAGGTTGGCGTGCGTGAGCATCGCGCCCTTGGGCAGGCCGGTGGTGCCGCCGGTGTACTGCAGCACCACGATCTCTTCGGCCAGGTCGCCGAGCGGGTAGGTCTGGTGCGTGCCTTCGCTTTTCAGCAGGTCGGTGAAGCGCACGTGGCGCGCGTCGGTGGGCACGGGCGCGATCTGCCCCGCGGCCTGCAGCTGCGCCTGCACCTTGTCGCCCATCGCGCCGTAGTCGCCCAGGCTGCCGACCACCAGCGTCTTCAGGCGCGAGTGGTCGAGCAGGCGCGCCATCAGCGGGTAGAGGTTCACCAGGTCGAGCGTGACGAGGATGTCGGTGCGGCTGTCCTCGATCTTGTGGGCCAGCACGCGCTCGGCGTCCAGCGGCGAGTAGTTCACCACCGTGCCGCCGGCCTTGAGCACCGCGAAGAACGCGATCGGGTAATGGGGCGTGTTGGGCAGATAGAGGCCCACGTGCACGCCGGGCTTCACGCCCAGGTCCTGCAGGCCCTTGGCGAAGCGGTCGACCGCCTGGCCGAGCTGGCGGTAGCTGAGCGACTGGCCCATGAACTCGACGGCGGAGTGGTCGGGCCAGCGTTCGACGGCCTCGTCGAGCATCTGCTGCACCGGCTTGACGGGCAGCTCGGCGTCCCAGCGCATGCCGGGCGGGTAGGCGCGTGTCCAGGGGGTGCTGCCGGCATCGTGGCCGGAAGCCGTGGCGGGGGAGGGGGTGGCCATGCGTCTTGTCTCCGCTGTGCTGTGGTTGCGAATCGCCTGGGCGGATCGGTGCCGCCTCGTTCAGCGGCACTGTAGCGCCGGGGCCCGGGCCCGTGGGGCGGGCGCTGACAAGCCGGGGACACGGGTTTTCCCGATTTCCCACACACCGCGGGGCCCTACCGCGGGGCTGGGACAATGGCGCGCTTATGGCAAAGCAACGGATCGTGGTGGGACTGAGCGGCGGAGTGGACTCCGCGGTGACGGCGCACCTGCTCAAGCAGCAGGGGCATGAGGTGGTCGGCATCTTCATGAAGAACTGGGAAGACGACGACGACAGCGAGTACTGCTCGTCGAACATCGACTTCGTGGACGCCGCCAGCGTAGCCGACGTGCTGGGCATCGAGATCGAACACGTCAACTTCGCGGCCGACTACAAGGACCGCGTGTTCGCCGAGTTCCTGCGCGAATACAAGGCCGGCCGCACGCCCAACCCCGATGTGCTGTGCAACGCCGAGATCAAGTTCAAGGCCTTCCTCGACCACGCCATGCGGCTGGGCGCCGAGAAGATCGCCACCGGCCACTATGCGCGCGTGAGGCTGAACGAAGCCACTGGCGGGCACGAGCTGCTGAAGGGGCTCGATCCGGCGAAGGACCAGAGCTATTTTCTGCACCGCCTGGACCAGGCGCAACTGTCGAAGACGCTGTTTCCGGTGGGCGAGCTGCACAAGACGGAGGTGCGCCGCATCGCGGAAGAAATCGGCCTGCCCAACGCCAAGAAGAAGGATTCGACCGGCATCTGCTTCATCGGCGAGCGGCCGTTTCGCGATTTCCTGAACCGCTACATCTCCAAGGAGCCGGGCCCGATCAAGGACGACCGCGGCCGCAAGCTGGGCGAGCACCAGGGGCTGAGCTTCTACACGCTGGGGCAGCGACAGGGGCTGGGCATCGGCGGCGTGAAGGAAAAGGGTGCGCAGCGCGGCTCGGGCGACCATTCGCCCTGGTTCGTGGCGCGCAAGGACATCGAGAAGAACACGCTGTGGGTGGTGCAGGGGCACGACCACCCATGGCTGCTGTCGTCCGCGCTGAAGGCCGGCGACGCCAGCTGGGTTGCCGGCGAGGCACCGGTGGCGGGGAGCTACGGCTCGAAGGCGCGCTACCGGCAGGCCGATTCGGCGTGCGAGATGGGACCGGGAGAGGCGGGCGCGGCGTTCAGCCTGCATTTCGCAGCGCCGCAATGGGCGGTGACGCCCGGCCAGTCCGCCGTGCTGTACGACGGCGAACGCTGCCTGGGCGGCGGCGTGATCGTCTGATTCAGGGCGCGACGCGCACTGTCGCGTCGACGTGGACGAGTTCCAGCGGGTGGCGCTGGCCGGCCAGGTAGTCCTCGATGCACTGGAGCAGCAGCGGGCTGCGGTGCCGCGCCACGCTGGCGCGGATTTCTTCCGGCGTCATCCACAGCGTGCGAACGATGCCGTCGTCGAGCGCGCGTCCCTCTTCGAAGGCACCCAGCGTGCCGCAGTAGGCGAAGCGCATGTAGGTGACGTCTTCGCTGCCCTCGGCCACCGGGCGAGAACGCGCCATGTAGATGCCGATGAGCGCCGTTGGCGTGAAATGATGGGCTGTTTCCTCCAGCGTCTCGCGCGCGCAGCCTTCGGCGGGCGATTCGCCGGGGTCGAGGTGGCCGGCGGGTGTATTGAGCCTGAGGCCGTCGCCCGCCTGCTCCTCGACCAGCAGGATGCGCCCGTCACGCTCGATCACCGCGGCGACGGTGACGTTGGGTTTCCAGCGTGTGGGGCGTGCTTTGCTCATGTTTGGCATCTTTATCGCAGCACATAGCCGCTGAAGCGCCAGGTGCGGTCGCGGTCGAGGTGAAAGCTCACGAGTTCGCGCAGGGTGCTGTCGGGCTTGTGGGCGAAGCGGGTCTCGTATTCGATGCTGACGTACTGGCCGGCGGTGTCGGTGTCGGAATCGGCGACGACCTGGCGGTTGACCGCAACCCAGGTGCGCATCTGGGGCGAGCCTAGCGGCGCGCGGCTTCTGGCGACCTTGTCGATGAAGTCGGCGCGCGGCATGCGCTTGCGGGTGGCCGGCGTGGCGCCGTCCCAGAGCTCGCCAGTCCGGTCCTGGTCGATCATCTGGATGGCCTGCATGCCCCCGCGCACCATGTCGCTGGCTTCGAGGTCCTGGGCGGCGGCTGGGCTGAACCAGCTCCACAGCAGCGTGGCGGCAAGCAGCAGCCGGATCATGGGATTCATTCGTCTCGTTCCTTGGGAAACCCGTTGGAGACTGTAGCGTGGGAGAGATTCCCGAAGCCAGTCATCTCAGGGGAGAAATGCGGGTGTGTCGGCAGATGCGGTCAACGCCTGCCCGACATCCTTCAACGTGTACCTAACGCCTTGCGAAAGCCCGCTTCAGCTTCGGCAAAGAGATCTCGTCGATCGCTTCCAGCCGGTAGCCGAGGCCGTAGATGGCCAGCAGCAGGAAGCCGTTGGCCGGTCGCAGGTCCAGCTTGGTCCGCAGCCGCGAGATGTGGGTGTCGAGCGAGCGCGACAGCGCCTCGATGCCCAGCCCCCACACGGCCTCGTGCAGGTGCTCCCGCGACAACAGCCGCCCGAGGTTCTGGAACAGGAACAGCGCAAGTTCGTACTCGCGGTTCTTCAGGTCGACCGGCACGCCCCGTACCTTCAGCACGCGCGAGGGCGGATAGAAGTGGTACGGGCCGAAGACCATTTCGGCATCTTCGCGCTTCGGGTACGAGCGGCGAAGCAGCGCGTTGACGCGGGCTTCGAGCTCGCCGTGGCGAACCGGCCTGGCCATGAAGTCGTCGGCGCCCGTGTTGAGGCCTTCGACCATGTCTTTCGCATCGCAATCGTGGGTCACGAAAAGAATGGGCAGTCGGCTCTTCAGGTCGAGCCGGATGGTCTTCACGACCTCGGGCCCCTGCATGTCGGGAAGGCTCCAGGCAAGTATCAGCAAGTCGAATGTTTGTCTGCGCAAAGCCTGCAGCAGTGTTCTTCCTTGCCTGAACAGGTGGCACTCGTGTGAGAGCCCCACCATGGTTTGATGGATCAGCTTCAGCTGATCCGGGCCGTCATCGAGTACAGCAATACGCATTCCATCCCCTTCTTCCTCCCTTCGCCAACCTCCGTGAGCTGGCGATTGATCGGAAGTGTATCTATCTGCGACTTAGGTAATTTTGGGAGTTTGCAACTAATGCACGCAAATCGAGTTTTTCAAAAGAACGCTTGCCACATTTAGCTACAGTTGCAAACAAATAGGGTTCTCCCCGTCGCCGTGCGGCGGCAAGGCTGTCAACAATCGGCCAGTGCAAAGAGCGGCTGGAAGACCGGCCAAGACCGCCCGGCAGTCACTCGATGCTGTCCTTCCAAAGTTTCGAATTTGCTATCTATTGCATAGCATTCGTCGCAGCATTCATCGGCGTTGGAGGCGGGTGACGCACCGGCGTCTTAGCGACACCGGGCGCCTGTAATCTTGCTGTAAGCTCTGCGCGCGTTCCGTGTGCCCCCTTGCTCTGAGGAGATCTCTATGCTGATAGGCGTGCCTGCCGAGACACTGGCTGGCGAAACCCGAGTGGCCGTTACACCCGAGACAGTGAAGAAACTGGTCGCTTCCGGGCATGCGGTACGAGTGGCGTCGGGGGCTGGCGTTGCCGCCAGCGTGACCGACGCCGCCTACCAGGCCGCAGGGGCGGACATCACGGACCAGGCGGGCGCGTTCTCCGCCGACATGGTGCTCAAGGTGCGCACGCCCACCGACGCCGAGAGCGGGCTCTTGAAGCCGGGCGCCGTGGTCATCGGCATGCTCAACCCCTTCGACGCGGCCGGCCTGCAGCGCCTGGCCGCGGCGGGCGTCACCGGCTTCGCCCTCGAGGCCGCGCCGCGCACCACCCGCGCCCAGAGCATGGACGTGCTCTCCTCGCAGGCCAACATCGCCGGCTACAAGGCCGTGATGATCGCGGCCGACCGGTACCAGCGCTTCTTCCCGATGCTCATGACGGCGGCCGGCACGGTGAAGGCCGCGCGCGTCGTGATCCTGGGCGTCGGCGTGGCGGGCCTGCAGGCGATTGCCACGGCCAAGCGCCTGGGCGCCGTCATCGAGGCTTCCGACGTGCGTCCCAGCGTGAAGGAACAGATCGAGTCGCTCGGCGGCAAGTTCATCGAGGTGTCCTACGACACCGACGAGGAAAAGGAAGCCGCTGTCGGCGTCGGCGGCTACGCCAAGCCCATGCCCGCGAGCTGGCTGGCGCGCCAGCAGGTCGAGGTGGCCAAGCGCGTGGCGCTGGCCGACGTGGTGATCAGCACCGCCCTCATTCCGGGCCGTGCCGCACCGACGCTCATCACCGAGGACATGGTCAAGTCGATGAAGCCGGGCTCGGTGATCGTCGACATCGCCGCGGGCAAGGGCGCGGACGCGAATGGCGGCCTGACGGGCGGCAACTGCCCGATCTCCGAAGCCGACAAGACGGTGGTCAAGCACGGCGTGACCATCGTGGGCGAGACCAACCTCGCGGCGCTGGTGGCGGCCGATGCTTCCGCGCTCTACGCGCGCAACGTGCTCGACTTCCTCAAGCTGATCGTCACCAAGGAGGGCGCGCTGAACATCGACCTCGAGGACGACATCGTCGCCGCCTGCCGCGTCACGCAGGGCGGCCAGGTCACGAAGAAGTAAACAAACGCCAGCCGAGGAGAAGAAACCATGGATCCCGTTTCCCACACCGTCATCAACCTGATCATCTTCGTGCTGGCCATCTACGTGGGCTACCACGTGGTGTGGACCGTCACGCCGGCGCTGCACACGCCGCTGATGGCCGTGACCAACGCCATCTCGGCGATCGTGATCGTGGGCGCGATGCTCGCGGCCGCGCTCACCACCACGCCGCTGGGCAAGACCATGGGCGTGCTGGCCGTGGCGCTGGCCGCGGTGAACGTCTTCGGCGGCTTCCTGGTCACGCGCCGGATGCTGGAGATGTTCAAGAAGAAAGAAAAGAAGGCCGCCCCCGGTCTGGCGAAGGCCGAAGAGGGAGCAGCCAAGTGAGCATGAACCTCGTCACGCTGCTGTACCTCGTTGCCAGCGTCTGCTTCATCCAGGCCCTGAAGGGCCTGAGCCATCCCACCACTTCGATCCGCGGCAACGTGTTCGGCATGACCGGCATGGCGATCGCCGTGCTGACCACCATCGCGCTGATCCACGGCCAGGCCCGTTCGCTCAATGTCGACTTCGGCGCGGGCATCGGCTACGTGCTGGCCGCCGTCGTGGTCGGCGGCGGGCTGGGCGCCTTCATGGCCAACAAGGTCGAGATGACCAAGATGCCCGAGCTGGTGGCGTTCATGCACAGCATGATCGGCCTGGCGGCGGTGTTCATCGGCGTGGCCGCTGTGGCCGAGCCCTGGGCCTTCGGCATCACCGCCGCGCCCGTGGCCGCGCTCATCGGCGCGGCCACGCCCGACGGCGCCGTGCTGCTCGACGGCTTCGTGCGCTACGCCATTCCTTACGGCAACCGGCTCGAGCTGTTCCTGGGCGCGGCCATCGGCGCGGTCACCTTCAGCGGCTCGGTCATCGCCTTCGGCAAGCTCTCGGGCAAGTACAAGTTCCGCCTGTTCCAGGGCGCGCCGGTGCAGTTCAAGGGCCAGCACATGCTCAACCTGGTGCTGGGCCTCTTGACCATCGCGCTGGGCCTGCTGTTCGTCGCCACCGAAAGCTGGACGGCGTTCTTCGCGATGCTGGCGCTGGCCTTCGTGATGGGCGTGCTCATCATCATTCCGATCGGCGGCGCCGACATGCCGGTGGTGGTGTCGATGCTCAACAGCTACTCGGGCTGGGCGGCGGCGGGCATCGGCTTCAGCCTGAACAACGCGATGCTGATCGTGGCCGGTTCGCTGGTGGGCTCGTCGGGTGCCATCCTGAGCTACATCATGTGCAAGGCCATGAACCGCTCGTTCTTCAACGTGATCCTGGGCGGCTTCGGCGGCGAGGCCGCCACCGCCACCGGTGGTGCGAAGGAGCAGCGCCCGGTGAAGACCGGCAGCGCCGACGACGCGGCCTTCGTGCTCGGCAATGCCGAGACCGTGGTGATCGTGCCGGGTTACGGCCTCGCCGTGGCGCGCGCTCAGCACGCGGTGAAGGAGCTCGCGGCCAAGCTCACCGAGAAGGGCATCACCGTGAAGTACGCGATCCACCCGGTGGCGGGCCGCATGCCCGGCCACATGAACGTGCTGCTGGCCGAGGCCGAGGTGCCGTACGACCAGGTGTTCGAGATGGAAGACATCAACGGCGAGTTCGGCCAGGCCGACGTGGCGATCATCCTGGGTGCCAACGACGTGGTGAACCCCGCCGCGCACACCAAGGGCAGCCCGATCTACGGCATGCCGATTCTCGAGGCCTACAAGGCCAAGACCGTCATCGTGAACAAGCGCTCCATGGCCGCCGGTTATGCCGGCCTGGACAACGAACTGTTCTACATGGACAAGACCATGATGGTCTTTGGCGATGCCAAAAAAGTAGTGGAAGATATGGGCAAGGCCATCGAATAGGCCGAAGGTCCACGCCCGCCACGCGGGCGAATCTTCGCGGCGCCACTTCGTGCGCCGTTTTCGTTTTCAACTGTCAGACCCCCGGAGGAGACAAATCCAATGACCGACCGCCCCTGGCTCAGCAGCTACCCGCAAGGCGTGCCCGCCGACATCGATGCCTCGCACTATCCATCGCTGGTCGCGCTCATGGAAGAGAGCTTCAAGAAGTACGCCGACCGCACGGCGTACAGCTTCATGGGCAAGGACATCAGCTACGGCGAGACCGACAAGCAGAGCAAGGCCTTCGCGGCCTACCTGCAGGGCCTGGGCCTGGTCAAGGGCGACCGCGTGGCGGCCATGATGCCCAATTGCCCGCAGTACCCCATTGCGGTCGCGGGCATCCTGCGCGCCGGCCTGATCCTGGTCAACGTGAACCCGCTGTACACGCCGCGCGAACTCGAGCACCAGCTCAAGGACTCGGGCGCGAAGGCCATCGTGATCATGGAGAACTTCGGCACCACGCTGCAGCAGTGCATCGCGGCCACGCCGATCAAGCACATCGTGCTGGCCTCCATGGGCGACCGCCTCGGCTTCCTGAAGGGCGCGCTCGTCAACTACGTGGTGCGCAACGTCAAGAAGCTGGTGCCGCAGTTCAGCCTGCCGGGCACGGTGCGCTTCAACGACGCGCTCGACAAGGGCGCCAGCAGCAGCGTCAAGCCCGTGGCCATCGGCCCCGACGACGTGGCCGTGCTGCAGTACACCGGCGGCACCACGGGCGTGTCGAAGGGCGCGGTGCTGCTGCATCGCAACGTGATCGCCAACGTGCTGCAGTCCGAGGCCTGGAACGAACCGGCCATGAAGAAGGTGCCGGCCAACGAGCAGCCCACCAGCGTGTGCGCGCTGCCGCTGTATCACATCTTCGCGTTCACGGTCGGCATGATGCTGAACATGCGCACGGGCGGCAAGCTGATCCTGATTCCGAATCCGCGCGACCTGGCCGGCGTGCTGAAGGAATTGTCCAAGCACACCATCCACAGCTTTCCGGCCGTCAACACGCTGTTCAACGGGCTGGCGAACCACGCCGACTTCAACACCGTCAACTGGAAGAACCTCAAGATCTCGGTGGGCGGCGGCATGGCCGTGCAGGCCGCGGTCGCCAAGCTCTGGCTCGAGAAGACCGGTTGCTCGATCTGCGAAGGCTACGGCCTGTCGGAAACCTCGCCCTCGACCACCTGCAACCCGACCGACAGTACCGCCTACACCGGCACCATCGGCCTGCCGCTGCCGAGCACCTGGCTCAAGCTGCTCGACGACGAAGGCAACGAAGTGCCCCTGGGCGAGCGCGGCGAGATCGCCATCAAGGGCCCGCAGGTGATGGCCGGCTACTGGCAGCGTCCCGACGAGACCGCCAAGGTCATGACGCCCGACGGCTACTTCAAGAGCGGCGACATCGGCGTGGTCGATGACAAGGGCTACTTCAAGGTGGTCGACCGCAAGAAGGACATGATCCTGGTGTCGGGCTTCAACGTGTACCCCAACGAGATCGAGGACGTGGTCGCACTGATTCCGGGCGTGCTCGAATGCGCGGCGGTCGGCGTGCCCGACGACAAGACCGGCGAGGCCGTGAAGCTCGTGATCGTGAAGAAGGACCCCTCGCTCACCGAGGCGCAGGTGCGCGAGTACTGCCGAGCAAACCTTACGGGTTACAAGCAGCCGCGAATCGTAGAGTTTCGTACGGACATGCCGAAGACACCCGTCGGCAAGATCCTTCGCCGCGAGCTGCGCGACTCGAAAAAGTAAGGGTTCGGCCCGGGTGGGGCCACGGCATCGATCTTGCATATTCGCGGGTCGATGCTTCGATTCATCCTGACCCGTTTGAGCTTGCTGGTGCCGACCTTCATCGGCATGACATTGCTCGCCTTCTTTCTCATCCGGCTGGTGCCGGGCGACCCCATCGAGACGATGGCCGGCGAGCGCGGGATCGACCCCGCGCGCCACGCCGAACTGCGCACCGCCTACGGCTTCGACAAGCCGGTGATCGTGCAGTACGGCATCTACATCGGCCGCGTGCTGCACGGCGATCTGGGCAAGTCGCTGATCACGCAGGACACCGTGATCAGCGAGTTCCTCGCGCTGTTCCCGGCCACCGTCGAGCTCGCGGTCTGCGCCATTCTTTTCGCGCTGCTGCTGGGCCTGCCCGCGGGCATTCTTGCTGCGGTGCGGCGCAATTCCATCTTCGACCACGGCGTGATGGCGACGTCGCTCACCGGCTACTCGATGCCGATCTTCTGGTGGGGCCTGCTGCTGATCCTGTTCTTCTCGGTGCAGCTCGGGTGGACGCCGGTGTCGGGGCGCATCGCGGTGCAGTACTTCATCGAACCCGAGACCGGCTTCCTGCTGATCGACTCGCTGCGCGCCGGTGACACCGGTGCCTTCTGGTCGGCGCTGCACCACCTGATTCTTCCGGCCATCGTGCTCGGCACCGTGCCGCTCGCGGTGATCGCGCGCATGACGCGCTCGGCCATGCTCGAGGTGCTGGGGGAGGACTATATCCGCACCGCGCGCGCCAAGGGCCTGTCGCGCTTTCGCGTGGTGGGGCTGCATGCGTTGCGCAATGCGCTGATCCCGGTCGTCACCGTCATCGGGCTGCAGGTGGGCGTGCTGTTCACGGGCGCCATCCTCACCGAGACCATCTTCTCGTGGCCGGGCGTGGGCAAGTGGCTCATCGAAGCCATCGGCCGGCGCGACTACCCGGTGCTGCAGGGCGGCATGCTGCTGCTCGGCGGCATCGTGATGGTGGTCAACCTGCTCGTCGACGTGGCCTACGGCGTCATCAACCCCCGCATCCGGCGCTGATCCATGGCGACTTCTTCTCCCCTCGCATCCGGCGCGAAGACGGCCGCGCCGCCCGGCCCTTGGCGTGAGTTCTGGACGGCGTTCTCGGCCAACCGCGGCGCGGTCATCGGGCTGGTCACCATCGTGGCGCTGCTGCTCGTTGCGCTGTTCGCGCCGTGGATCGCACCGCACGCGCCCAACGAAACCAACAGCGCCGTGTTCCTGAAGCCGCCGGCCTGGCAGCAGGGCGGCTCCATGAGCTACCTGCTGGGCACCGACGCCATCGGCCGCGACATTCTTTCGCGCCTGATGTACGGCGCGCGGCTGTCGCTGTCGATCGGCGTTGCGGTGGTGGCGCTGTCGGTGGTCGTGGGGGTGGTGCTCGGGCTGGTTGCGGGCTTCTTCCGCGGCGTGCTCGAGATCGCGATCATGCGGTTGATGGACATCGTGCTCACGCTGCCGAGCCTGCTGCTGGCCATCGTGATCGTCGCGATCCTCGGGCCGGGGCTGGTCAACGCGATGCTGGCCGTGGCCATCGTGGTGCTGCCGCACTACGTGCGCATCACGCGCGCCGCCGTCATCGCCGAGGTCTCGCGCGACTACGTCACCGCCGCGCGCGTGAGCGGCGCCGGCACGCTGCGCCTGATGTTCAGCGAGGTGCTGCCCAACTGCGCCGCGCCGCTGATCGTGCAGGCCTCGCTCGGCATCTCCACCGCCATCCTCGATGCCGCGGCGCTCGGCTTTCTCGGCCTCGGCGCGCAACCGCCTTCGCCCGAATGGGGAACCATGCTGGCCGATGCGCGCGAGTTCGTGCTGCGCGCCTGGTGGGTCGTGACCTTCCCGGGCCTGGCCATCCTCGCGGCCGTGCTGGCCTTCAACCTGCTGGGCGACGGGTTGCGCGACGCACTCGACCCCAAGCTCAAACGCTGACGCAAAGGAAAGAACGGATGCCTTTGCTGGACATCAAGGACCTGCACGTCGAGTTTCCTACCCAGGGCGGCGTGCTGCATGCGGTCGACGGCGTGAGCCTCACGCTCGAAGAGGGCGAGGTGCTCGGCATCGTCGGCGAATCGGGTTCGGGCAAGAGCGTGACGATGATGGCGCTCATGGGCCTCGTCGGTTTTCCGGGGCGCGTGCGCGCGGACCACATGCGCTTTGCCGGCAAGGAGCTGCTCGGCATCTCCGACAAGGCGCGCCGCGCGCTGGTCGGCAAGGAGGTCGCGATGATCTTCCAGGAGCCGACCACCAGCCTCAACCCCTGCTTCACCATCGGCTTCCAGCTCATGGAAACGCTGCGGCTGCACCTGAAGCTCGACAAGCGCGAGGCGAAGAAGCGCGCGACCGAGCTGCTCGAGCAGGTGGGCATTCCGGCCGCGTCGTCGCGCCTGGGCAGCTACCCGCACCAGCTCTCGGGCGGCATGAACCAGCGCGTGATGATCGCCATGGCCATCGCCTGCAACCCGCGCCTCTTGATCGCCGACGAGCCGACCACCGCGCTCGACGTGACCATCCAGGCGCAGATCCTCGACCTGCTGCGCGACCTGCAGAAGGAGCGCGGCATGGCGCTGGTGCTCATCACGCACAACATGGGCGTGGTGAGCGAGATGGCGCAGCGCATCGCCGTGATGTACGCGGGCCAGGTGATGGAGCACCAGCGTGTCGACCGGCTCTTCGCGTCGCCGCAGCATCCGTACACCGAGGCCTTGCTCGCGGCGTTGCCCGAGCGCGCCGCGCCCGAGGGCCGGCTGGCCACCATCAGCGGCGTGGTGCCGGGCGTGCACGACCGGCCGGCGGGTTGCCTGTTCGCACCGCGCTGCGGCTACGTCACCGAGCGCGCCTGCCAGGTGCGGCCCGCATTGCGCGAGTTCCACGGCGCGGACGTGCGCTGCCACTTCCCGCTCGGCGAGCCGGGCCGCATGGCCGCCATCGCGCAAGACCCGCCGCGGCAAGCGGCGGTGCAGGCCGCGGAGGTGCTGCCATGAGCCAAACAACAAGCGACGCACCGGCCGAGGTGGTGGTCGAGGCGACGAACCTGCAGCGCACCTACGACATCCGCCGCGGCCTGTTCCGCGCGCCCGCGCACCTGCGGGCCGTGGGCGACATCTCGTTTCGCATCGAGCGTGGCCGCACGCTGGCGGTGGTCGGCGAGTCGGGCTGCGGCAAGTCGACGCTGGCGCGCATGGTCGCGCTGATCGAGAAACCCACCGCGGGGCAGCTCAGGCTGGTCGGCGCCGATGCCGTCGATCCGCCCGCCGAGCGCAAGCGCGAACTGCGCCAGGCCGTGCAACTCGTGTTCCAGAACCCGTACGGCTCGCTCAACCCGCGCAAGAAGATCGCGGCCGTGCTCGAGGATCCGCTGGCCATCAACACCTCGATGGGCAAGGCGGAGCGCGCGGCCAAGGCCCGCGACATGCTCGCGCGCGTCGGCCTGCGCCCCGAGTACGCCAACCGCTACCCGCACATGTTCTCGGGCGGCCAGCGCCAGCGCATCGCCATTGCGCGCGCGCTGATGCTGCAGCCGCGCCTGCTGGTGGCCGACGAGCCGGTGTCCGCGCTCGACGTGTCGATCCAGGCGCAGGTGCTCAACCTGCTGGCCGACCTGCAGGCCGAGCTGGGCCTGGCGTACCTCTTCATCTCGCACGACCTGGGCGTGGTGCGCCACATCGCGCACGACGTGCTGGTGATGTACCTGGGCCATGCGGTGGAGCAGGGCCCCAAGTCGCGCATCTTCGCGCGGCCGCTGCATCCGTACACGCAGGCGCTGCTGGCGTCCACGCCGGGGCTCAGCAGCCAGCGCATCGTGCTCAAGGGCGAGCTGCCGTCGCCGCTGAGCCCACCGCCGGGTTGCGTGTTCAGCACGCGCTGCCCGCATGTGGCGCCGCGCTGCCACGAAGAGCGGCCGCTGCTGCGCGTGCTCGACGAGCGGCAGGTGGCCTGCCACTTCGCCGAGCAGTTTCTCGACGGTGCGCCCGTGGTGCGTGCCGATGTCCCGATGGCCGCCGTTGCGACGGCGGCGCATTCCTAGCATCCGCTTGTTTCCTGTTCTCTCAACCGTGTCTCAAGGAGTCCACATGAAGACCCAGTCCACCGTTTCGCGCCGCTCACGAAAGCTGGCGTTCCTGGCACCTGCAGCGCTTGCGGCCCTTACCCTGGCCTGCGGCGCGGTGTCGGCCAAGACGCTGGTGTATTGCTCCGAAGGCAGCCCGGAGAATTTCTATCCGGGCATGAACACCACCGGCACCTCGTTCGACGTGACCACGCAGGTCTACAACACCATCGTCGAGTTCGAGCGCGGCGGCACCAAGGTCGTGCCGGGCCTGGCCGAGAAGTGGGACATCTCGGCCGACGGCACGCAGTACACCTTCCACCTGCGCAAGGGCGTGAAGTGGCACAGCACCAGCAAGAGCTTCAAGCCCACGCGCGACTTCAATGCCGACGACTTCATCTTCATGCTCGAGCGCCAGTGGAAGGAGAGCGATCCCTTCTTCAAGGTCACGAGCCAGAACCACTCGTACTTCAACGACATGGGCATGCCCAAGCTCCTGAAGACGGTGGACCGCGTGGACGACTACACCGTGAAGATCGTGCTCAACCAGCCCGAGGCGCCGTTCCTCGCGAACCTGGCGATGCAGTACGCGGGCATCCAGTCGAAGGAATACGCCATCGCCATGCTGAAGGCCGGCACCCCCGAGAAGGTCGACCAGGACCCGATCGGCACCGGGCCGTTCTACCTCGTGCAGTACCAGAAGGACGCGATCATCCGCTTCAAGGCCTTCCCGCAGTACTGGGGCGGCAAGGCGAAGATCGACGACCTCGTGTTCGCCATCACGCCCGACGCGTCGGTGCGCTGGGCCAAGCTGCAGAAGGGCGAATGCCACGTCATGCCGTACCCGAACCCGGCCGACCTCGACGCGATCCGCAAGGACCCGAACGTGCAGGTGCTGGAGCAGCCGGGGCTGAACGTGGGCTACCTGTCGTTCAACACGACGAAGAAGCCCTTCGACGACGTGCGCGTGCGCAAGGCCGTCAGCATGGCGATCAACAAGAAGGCCATCATCGACGGCGTGTACCTGTCGACCGGCGTGGCCGCGAAGAACCCGATTCCGCCGAGCATGTGGTCCTACAACGACGCGGTGAAGGACGACCCGTACGACCCCGAGGCCGCCAAGAAGCTGCTGGCGCAGGCCGGCTTCCCCGACGGCTTCACGACCGACCTGTGGGCCATGCCGGTGCAGCGCCCGTACAACCCGAACGCCAAGCGCATCGCCGAGCTGATGCAGGCCGACCTGGCCAAGATCAACGTGAAGGCCGAGATCAAGAGCTTCGAATGGGGCGAGTACCGCAAGCGCCTGCAGGCCGGCGAGCACCAGATGGGCATGATGGGCTGGACTGGCGACAACGGCGACCCGGACAACTTCCTCTACACGCTGCTGGGCTGTGCCTCGGCCAAGTCGGCCAGCGGCAGCAACGTGTCGAAATTCTGCTACCAGCCGTACGAAGACCTCGTGGTGAAGGCCAAGAGCACGACCAAGCAGGCCGAGCGCGACGCGCTGTACAAGAAGGCGCAGGTCATCTTCAAGGAGCAGGCGCCGTGGTTCACCATCGCGCACGCGGTGCAGCTGAAGCCGGTGCGCAAGGAAGTGGTCGACTTCAAGCTGAGCCCGTTTGGCCGTCATACTTTCTACGGTGTCGATATCAAGTAATTTTTCATGAAGCCGGTTGCGCCCATCGCCGTTGTCGCGGCCATGCACGAGGAGTTGGGCGCACTGCTCGCGCAGATGCCCGACGAGCAGCGCGTGCGCGCCGCGGGGCGCGACTTCTGGGTGGGGCACCTGCATGGCCAGCCCGTGGTCGCGGTGCTCTCGCGCATCGGCAAGGTGGCGGCGGCGGTCACGGCCACGGTGCTGCTCGAGCGCTTCGGCGTGCGGGCCATCGTGTTCACGGGCGTCGCGGGCGGGCTCGCGGCGGGCGTGAACGTGGGCGACGTGGTGGTGGCCACCGCGCTGCTGCAGCACGACATGGACGCGTCGCCGCTCTTCCCGAAGCACGAGGTGCCGT
Source organism: Variovorax sp. OK212 (assembly GCF_900112425.1). Lineage (GTDB taxonomy): Bacteria > Pseudomonadota > Gammaproteobacteria > Burkholderiales > Burkholderiaceae_C > Variovorax. The sequence continues at coordinate 386,696 of NZ_FOLP01000004.1, forward strand.
TGATGGGTCTGTCGCGCTTCGCGGCGGACGCGGCGCTCGGCGATGCGCTGTCGGCGGTTGCCGGCGACGTGTTGCGCGACCCGGTGGCCCTGATCGGCCAGGCCGGCGTCGACGAGTTTGGCCTGTCGGCGCCCAAGGTGCACCGCGGGCTGCTGGTGAGCGGCGACCGCTTCGTGTCGACCACCGCCGAGAGCGCGGCGCTGCAGCGCGAGCTGCCCGATGCGCTCGCGGTCGAGATGGAAGGCGCGGCCGTGGCGCAGGTGTGCCACGACTACGGCGTGCCCTTTGCCGCGATGCGCACGATTTCCGATCGCGCCGACGACGCGGCGCACGGCGACTTCGCGCGCTTCGTCGCCGTGGTGGCGAGCCGCTACAGCCTGGCGCTGGTCAGCGCGTGGCTGGGCACGCTGCCTGCGGCCGATTGAGCTAGGAGGACGAGGCCACGCGGCGGCGCGGAATGTCGCGCAGCAGCGGCGGGATCGACAGCGCGAGCAGCAGCGCCGCCAGCGGCACCACGCACACGAACCCGACGTACTTGAAGCCCAGCGCGCCCATCGCCCCGCCGAGCACGAACATGCCGACCAGCCCGACCGCGCGGCGCATGCGGGTGCGGTCGTGGCGCACCGCCAGCGGGGCGGACTTGTCGCGGCCGTTCCAGTAGAGCATCTTGCCGATCTCGATGCCCATGTCGGTGATGTTGCCGGTCATGTGGGTGGTGCGGATGCTGCCGCGCGAGGTCTTCGACGCCACCGCGTTCTGCAGGCCCATGATGAAGGACAGCAGCAGCACGGTGAGCGGCACGGCGAACGGCGTGGCCCAGGTCAGCGTGATGGCGCCCATGAGCCCGAACGGAAACATCAGCGCCGCCTCGAGCACCAGCGGCAGGGCGTAGACGCCGTGCATGCGGTGCTGCCGGCCCCAGTTCACGAGCACCGCGCAGACCGCGGCGCCGCTCAGGAACGCGAGGATGGCGCCGAGCGCGTTCAGCAGCAGCGTGACGTTGCCCAGCACCATGCCGTCCGCCAGCTGAGAGGCGAAGCCGGTCATGTGCGAGGTGTACATGTGCAGCACGAGGAAGCCGCCCGCATTGACGGCGCCGGCATTGAAAGCCAGCAGCAGGCCGAGCGCGGTGTTGGTCGACGGCGCGCGGTGGCGGTTGGTGAGGAAGCGAAGTCTGCGCACAGTGGCTCTCCGTTCAGCGCTGGGCTGTCGGCCACTCTAGCACCCGGGGCACCGGGTCAACCGGGGCAGGGCGCTGCGGCGCCGGTCTACTTGAGCCAGCCGCGCCGGCGGAAGTACCACATGGGCCCCAGCGCGCTCGCCGCCATCAGCACGAGCGCGTAGGGGTAGCCCAGCGACCAGTCGAGCTCGGGCATGAACTTGAAGTTCATGCCGTAGATGCTGGCGATCAGCGTGGGCGGCAGCAGCGCCACGCTGGCCACCGAGAAGATCTTGATGGTCTTGTTCTGGTTGATGTTGATGAAACCGACGGTCGCATCCATCAGGAAGTTGATCTTGTCGAACAGGAAGGCCGTGTGGTTGTCCAGCGACTCGATGTCGCGCAGGATCTGCCGCGCCTCCTCGAACTGCTCGGCGTTGAGCATCTTGCTGCGCATCATGAAGCTGACCGCGCGGCGCGTGTCCATCACGTTGCGGCGGATGCGGCCGTTCAAGTCTTCCTGCCGTGCGATGAGACCGAGCACCTCGCCGGCCAGTTCGTCGGTGACATTGCCCGACAGCACCTTCTTGCCCGCCACCTCGAGCTCGTCGTAGATGTTCTCCAGCGTGTCGGCCGAGTACTCGGCGTCGGCGTCGAAGAGCTTGAGCATGACTTCCTTGGCGTCCTCGATCAGCCCCGGTGCGCGGCGCGCGCGCATGCGCAGCAGGCGGAACACGGGCACGTCCTCGTCGTGGATCGAGAACAGCACGCCGCGGCTGCGCAGGTCGGTGTTGTGCTGGTTGAGGATGAAGGCCACGCGCACGGTGCGCGGGTCTTCGTCGTCGTCGATCAGGAAGTCGGAGCGGATGTGCAGCTCGCCGTTGTCTTCCTCGTAGAAGCGCGCCGATTCCTCGATGTCCTCGTCCATCGCGTCTTCGGGAATCGACAGGCCGTAGTACTGCTTGATCCAGCGCTTCTCTTCGAGCGTGGGCGACTCCAGGTCGACCCAGATCGGCTGGAACTTGGAGAGCTCTTCGAGCGCCTCGATCTCTTCCTGGACGAGGCGGCCGTTGGCAAGCGTGAAGATGTTGAGCATGGGCTCACTCCCGGGTATGACTGAAACGTTGGGCGAGGGAGGGGCGCTTTCAATTCCCGGGCCCGACGTGCGCGAAAAGTCGCGTCAAGAAATCACGTCAGCGAAAGGGAGTTGAAAGCTGCCGAGACGGGGCGGTTTCCATGGGAAGAATCTCTTGTTGCAGCGAGGCGCGATTATGTCACCGGCCATATGTCGCCCGGGTGGCCGGACTGGACGTACATACAGTAAAGTCGCATGCCATGCAGACCGCTGCGCTCCCCGTTTTTTCCGCCGCACCGAAGACCCCGTCGGAGCGCCTGGCCGCCGCGCTGGCCACGCTCAACGACGCGCAGCGGGCCGCCGTCGAGCACGGCGTGGGCGCGGCAGTGGGTGTGGACGCAGATGGTGCCGCCGCCGAGCGGGACGACCGGCCGCTGCTCGTCATCGCCGGTGCCGGCTCGGGCAAGACCAGCACGCTGGCGCACCGCGTGGCGCACCTCATCGCGGGCGGCGTCGATCCGCAGCGCCTGCTGCTGCTGACCTTCTCGCGCCGGGCCGCGCAGGAAATGGAGCGCCGCGCGGGCCAGGTGCTGGCCAAGGTGCTCGGGCTGAAGGCCGAGACGCCGCCGGCGCTGCCGTGGGCCGGCACCTTCCACGGCATCGGCGCGCGGCTGCTGCGCGAGTACGCGCCGCAGATCGGGCTCGACGAGAACTTCACCATCCACGACCGCGGCGATGCCGAAGACCTGATGGGGCTGGCGCGGCACGAGCTGGGCCTGTCGTCCACGGTGAACCGCTTTCCGCGCAAGGGCACCTGCCTGTCGATCTATTCGCGCTGCGTGAACACGCGCGCGCCGCTCGGGCAGGTGCTGAAGGAGGCCTTTCCCTGGTGCGCCGAATGGGAGGCCGAGCTCAAGAAGCTGTTCGGCGCCTACGTCGAAGCCAAGCAGCAGCAGAACGTGCTCGACTACGACGACCTGCTGCTCTACTGGGCCGAGATGGCCGCCGAGCCCGCGCTGGCCGCGCACATCGGCGCGCGCTTCGACCATGTGCTGATCGACGAGTACCAGGACACCAACCGGCTGCAGGCCTCGATCCTGCTGGCGCTCAAGCCCGACGGGCGCGGCGTGACGGTGGTGGGGGACGACGCGCAGTCGATCTATTCGTTCCGCGGCGCCACGGTGCGCAACATCCTCGACTTTCCCTCGCAGTTCACGCAGCAAGCCCGCGTGGTCACGCTGGAGCGCAACTACCGCTCGACGCAGCCGATCCTCGACGTGTCGAACCGCGTGATCGCGCAGGCCGCCGAGCGGCACGCCAAGACGCTGTGGACCGACAAGCCCTCGGCCGGCAAGCCGCAGCTGGTGCTCGTGGCCGACGAGGCCGGGCAGGCGCGCTGGGTGGCCGACAAGGTGCTGGCGCACCGCGAGGGCGGGCTGGCGCTGAAGTCGCAGGCGGTGCTTTTTCGCACCTCGTCGCACAGCGCGGGGCTCGAGCTGGAGCTGGCGCGGCGCAACATTCCGTTCGTGAAGTTCGGCGGGCTCAAGTTCCTCGAAGCCTCGCACGTGAAGGACCTGCTCGCGGTGCTGCGCTTCGCGCAGAACCCGCGCGGGCGCATGGCGGGCTTTCGCGTGACGCAGCTCATTCCGGGCATCGGCCCGGCCACGGGTGCGCGGCTGCTCGATGCCATGGACAAGGCGGCCGACCCGGCCGCGGCGGTGCGCGACTTCGTGCCGCCGTCCGCGGCGCGCGCGCAGTGGGCCGACTTTGCCCAGGCCTACGCCGCCCTGCGCGAGCCCTCGCTGAAGTGGCCGGCCGACGTGGAGGTGGCCGTGAACTGGTACCAGCCGCACCTGGAGCGGCTGTACGAAGACACCTCCGGCGTGCGCCGCGCCGACGTGGAGCAGCTCGCGCGGCTGGCCGCCGGCTACGGCTCGCGCGAACGTTTCCTGACCGAACTGACGCTCGACCCGCCGGAGGCCACCAGCGACCGCCCGGGCCCGCCGCTGCTCGACGACGACTACCTGATCCTCTCGACCATCCACTCGGCCAAGGGGCAGGAATGGAATTCGGTGCACGTGCTCAACGTGGTCGACGGCTGCATGCCGGCCGATGTGGCGCAGGGCGCTCAGGAACTCGAAGAAGAGCGCCGGCTGCTCTACGTGGCGATGACCCGGGCGCGCGACCACCTGCACCTGCTGGTGCCGCAGCGCTTCTACATCACGCAGCAGGCGGCGCGCGGCGACCGGCACCTGTACGCCAACCGCACGCGCTTCATCGCCGACGCCGACCTCGCGGGCTTCGAGCAGCAGACCTGGCCGCCCCCGCCGGAGCGCCCGCCGGCGGTGCCGCCGCCCAGCGCGGTGATCGACCTGCGCAACCGCATGCGGGCCGCCTGGCGCTGAATTTTCCGGCGCGGCTTGCGCCTCCTCTGGCCCTTCGGGCGACAGGGTCACCGGGTTTTTCCTGCTGAAACACATGTGCGCGACACGCTGCGCGGCCTGCCGGGCGCGCGTGGCCTGCTATGGATTCATGAGCGTGTGAAAAGCTGCGCAGAAAGTGCTCGCTCTGCGGGCATCCCTGGTATTGCAATACCGTGACAGCTTGGGCATAGTGAATCGACCGACCCCCGATTCCTCTTTCTTCTCCCCCTCTCTTCTCTCTCTCCCTGCCCACCCCCAGAGTTCCCCCGGCCACGCTTCATTCCGGAGCGGGGTCATTTCCCCAACCGTCAATTCCAGGAGGTCATTCATGAATTTGACGATCAGCGGTCATCACCTCGACGTCACACCTGCCTTGCGCACCTACGTCACGAGCAAGCTGGACCGGATCACGCGGCATTTCGACCAGGTGGTCGATGTCAAGGTGATCCTCACGGTGGAAAAGCAAAAGGAAAAGGAACGCCGCCAAAGGGCGGAGTGCAACATCCACGTCAAGGGCAATGACATGTTCGCGGAATCGAGCCACGCTGATCTCTACGCTGCGGTCGATGAACTGGTCGACAAGCTCGACCGCCAAGTGGTGCGCCACAAGGATCGCCTGCAGGATCACCATCACGCGGCGCCCAAACGCTTGATGTAAAGCGCCCCGGCACATGCCAAGGCCGCCTTCGGGCGGCCTTTTGTTTTTCCGACTGCCACGCTTGGTCTTTGGCCGCTCTCCAGAGGGGCGCGCGAGGCCTCTGGGCAACATGTAGACAAAAAGTAAATAGGAGGACTGGGGGTTTTTACCAACCGGGTGCATAATCGCCCCCGCTCTGCACCCACCATGAATCGCCTCGCGTCCATCCTGCCGCCCGCTCAAGTGCTCGTGAGCGTTGACGCCACCAGCAAGAAACGTGCTTTCGAAGAAGCCGGCCTGCTGTTCGAAAGCCTTCACGGCCTCGGCCGCGCCCTCATCACCGACAGCCTGTTCGCTCGCGAACGCCTCGGCTCGACCGGGCTGGGCCATGGCGTCGCCATCCCGCACGGCCGCATCAAGGGCCTCAAGGCCCCGATGGCTGCCGTGTTCCAGCTGGCCAACCCCATCGGTTTCGACGCACCCGACGAACAACCCGTCGCGCTGCTGATCTTCCTGCTGGTGCCCGAAGCGGCCACGCAGAAGCACCTCGAAATCCTCTCCGAAATCGCCGAGCTGCTGAGCGACGCCAGCCTGCGCGAACAGATCAAGTCCAGCACCGACGCGGCCGCCCTGCACGGCCTCATTGCCGGCTGGCAGTCCACGCAAGTCGCCTGAGCGCATGCGTCGGCACGCGCGGCTGCTGATAAGCTGCGCGGCTCTCTCCGTCACTCCAACGCAATGCCGACGCCCGTGCGCCGGCGCCTGAACGCATGAAGCCGACCGTCATCAGCGCCGATGCCATGTTCGAGGAGTTCCGCGGCTCGCTCCGCTGGGAATGGCTCGCGGGGCTCGGCGCGTCAGAGCGCCAGTTCGACCCCGAGGTCATCAGCCGCGCGCAGTCGGCGGCCGACCTGGTCGGCTATCTCAACTACATCCACCCATACCGCGTGCAGATCCTGGGCGCCCGCGAGGTGGCCTACCTCACGCGCGGCAGCCAGGAAGACTGCGCCCGGCGCATCGCCCGCATCGTCACGCTGGAGCCGCCGATGCTGGTGCTGGCCGACGGCCAGGCCGCGCCCGACGAGCTGCTGTCGATCTGCGAGCGCGCGCAGCTGCCGCTCTTCGCCACGCGCGAATCGTCGGCCTTCGTGATCGACCTGCTGCGCGCCTACCTGTCCAAGCACTTCGCCGAGCGCACCTCGATGCACGGCGTGTTCATGGACATCCTGGGCATGGGCGTGATGATCACGGGCGAGTCGGGCCTGGGAAAGAGCGAGCTCGGCCTGGAGCTGATCTCGCGCGGCAACGGCCTGGTGGCCGACGACGCGGTCGACCTGTACCGCATCAACCAGAACACCATCGAGGGGCGCTGCCCCGACCTGCTGCTGAACCTGCTGGAAGTGCGCGGCATCGGCCTGCTGGACATCCGCGCGATCTTCGGCGAGACGGCGGTTCGCCGGAAGATGCGCCTGAAGCTCATCGTGCACCTGGTGCGCCGCGACAGCTTCGAGCGCGACTACGAGCGCATGCCCTCGGCGCCGCTCACGCAGGACGTGCTGGGCATTCCGGTGCGCAAGGTCATCATCCAGGTGGTGGCGGGGCGCAACATCGCCGTGCTGGTGGAGGCGGCGGTGCGCAATTCGATCCTGCAGCTGCGCGGCATCGACACGTATGCCGACTTCGTCGCGCGCCATCACAAGGCGATGGAAACCGGACAGGATTGAAGGTTTTCCCGGCCCGCTGCGCGAGGAGCCGGGAAGGCGTGGCTCAGCGCTTCTTGGCGCAGTCCCCGCAAAGACCGTAGAGCGACATGGCGTGGTCCTGCAGGATCCAGCCCTTGTCCTTGGCCACCAGTTGCTGGCGGCGCTCGATCTCGGCGTCGTAGAACTCCTCGACCTTGCCGCACGAGGTGCAGATCAGGTGGTCGTGGTGCGTGCCTTCGTTCAGCTCGTAGACCGCCTTGCCGCTTTCGAAGTGGCTGCGCTCGAGGATGCCGGCCTGTTCGAACTGGGTCAGCACGCGGTAGACGGTGGCCAGGCCGATGTCGGAGTGTTCGTTGAGCAGCACGCGGAACACGTCTTCCGCCGTCATGTGCCGCTGGCTGCCGGTCTGGAAGATCTCGAGGATCTTCAGGCGTGGCAATGTGGCCTTGAGGCCTGTGTTCTTGAGTTCGTCGATGTTGGCCATGTTGGTTCCTGCGCCCTGGGCTGCGGCAAAGGCCCTGGAAAGGGCCAGCCGCTACAATGGCCGATCATATCGCTACCCCCTTTTCCCCCATGCCTGCCATTCTCCAACGCCGTCCCTGGCTGATGGTCGCCGCCGTGGCCGCCACGTTGTGCCTCGGTGCCTGCAGCGGTTTCAGCGATCGCACGCGCAGCGCGCTGTCCGCGGTCACGCCCTACAAGGTCGAAGTGGTGCAGGGCAATTTCGTGTCGAAGGAACAGGTCGCGGCGCTCAAGCCCGGCATGTCGCGCCAGCAGGTGCGTGAAATCCTCGGCACCTCGCTGCTGAGCGACGTGTTCCACGCCAACCGCTGGGACTACGTGTTCACCATCCGCCGCCAGGGCGTCGATCCGCAGGAACGCCACCTCACGGTGTTCTTCAACGGCGAACTCATGGACCGCTTCGAAGGCGACGAGATGCCGAGCGAAGAAGAATTCGTCGCCACGCTCGACACCCGCAAGAAATCCGGCAAGGTGCCCGCGCTCGAGGCGTCGGAAGACGATCTCAAGAAGTACGCGCCTTCCAAGGACGAGAAAAAGGCCGACACCGCCGCCGGTACCTCCGACGCGCAGGCCTCGCTCCCGCCGCTGCCGGCCGCGTACCCCCCGCTCGAAGCCGCGCGCTGATCGCACAGCGGCCAGACAGACAGCCGTAGCGGGCGGCGCCCGCCGAGCCAGGCAGTGCCCGTCCCGTGTTCCCCGTGTTCCTTGCATGACTGAATCCGCGTGACCGACTCCACTTCCGCTCCTTCCCCCTTCGCTTCCGATTCGCGCCGCATCGCCATCGCGGGCGCCTCGGGCCGCATGGGCCACATGCTGATCGAGGCCGTGCGCAACGCGCCCGACCTGCGCCTGGCCGGCGCGCTCGACATCGCGGGCAGCCCGGCGCTCGGCACCGATGCCGGCGCCTTCCTCGGTTTCGACAGCGGCGTGTCCATCGTGTCCGACCTGCGCGCGGGCCTGAAGGACGCGCAGGTGCTCATCGACTTCACCCGCCCCGAAGGCACGCTCGCGCACCTCGCGGTGTGCCGCGAACTCGGCGTGCAGGCCGTCATCGGCACCACCGGCTTCAGCGACGTGCAGAAGGCCGAAATCGCCGAGATCGCCAAGGACATCGCGATCATGATGGCGCCCAACATGAGCGTGGGCGTCAACGTGACGCTCAAGCTGCTCGAGATGGCGGCCAAGGCCATGTCGACGGGCTACGACATCGAGATCATCGAGGCGCACCACCGCCACAAGGTCGACGCGCCCTCGGGCACCGCGCTCAAGATGGGCGAAGTCATTGCCGACGCGCTGGGCCGCGACCTGAAGGAATGCGCCGTGTTCGCCCGCGAAGGCATCACGGGCGAACGCGACCCGTCCACCATCGGCTTCTCGGCCATCCGCGGCGGCGACATCGTGGGCGACCACACCGTGCTGTTCGCCGGCACGGGCGAGCGCATCGAGATCACCCACAAGTCGTCGAGCCGCGTCACCTACGCCCAGGGCAGCCTGCGCGCGGTGCGTTTCCTGGCCGGACAGCGCGCCGGCCTGTTCGACATGAACGACGTCCTCGGCCTGCGCTAAATCAAAGGACCGCCGATGAGCGTGCTCGAACTGCTGACCCATGGCGACGGCGTCAGCCGTTCGGTGGCGGCGCTGCTGCTGGCGATGTCGATCGCGAGCTGGGTCATCATCCTGTGGAAGGCCTGGCTGCTGCGCGGCGGCACGCGCGACGTGCTGCGCAGCATCGCGGCGTTCTGGCAATCGGCCACGCTGGCCGATGCCGAGCAGAAGCTCAAGGCCTTCGACAAGGCGGCGCTCGTGTCGCCCGCCGTGTCGGCCATCCGGCATGCGGCCGCGGGCGCTCCCGACGGCACGCTGGGTGCCTCGGTCGACCGCAACCAGCGCCTGACCCGTGTGCTGCGTGACGCGCTGCACGGCGCGCTGCGCCGGCTGCAGGCCGGCCAGATCCTGCTGGCGACGGTCGGCGCCACGGCACCCTTCGTCGGCCTGCTGGGCACGGTGTGGGGCATCTACGGCGCGCTCTCGGGCATCGCGGGCCAGACCGGCGGCTTCACCATCGACAAGGTGGCCGGCCCCGTGGGCGAGGCGCTGGTCATGACGGCCTTCGGCCTGGCCGTCGCCATTCCGGCCGTGCTGGCCTACAACGTCTTCGGCCGCGTCATCGGCCGCATCGAGGCCGAGCTCGAAGGCTTCGCGCACGACCTGCTCGGCAGCTTCGGCGCGCCGCCGGCACCGGCCGCACCGCCACCCGCGCGGCCGATGCCGGTCTGAGCAGGCGAGGCAAGGCGTACTTCAGCATGGCCTTCGGACGCACTTCACTGGGCAGCAGCGCCGCAGGCGGCGGGCGCGCCATGGGCGCGGGCGCGCAACGTCCGCTGTCCGACATCAACGTGACACCGCTGGTCGACGTGATGCTGGTGCTGCTGGTGATCTTCATCATCACCGCGCCGCTGATGGCCAGCTCGATCAAGCTCGACCTGCCGCAGACCGACGCGGGCCAGCCCAACGACGCGCCCAAGTTCGTGAGCCTGTCGGTCGATGCCGCGGGCAAGGTCTTCTTCAACGACCAGGCCGTGACCGACGAGGAGTTGGCGGCCCGCCTCGAGAAGGCCGCGGCCGACAGCAAGGACACCGAGGTGCAGTTGCGCGCCGACCAGACCGTGCCCTACGGCAAGGTGGTGGCGCTGATGGGCATCGCGAACAAGGCCGGGCTCAGCCGCATCGGTTTCGTGACCGAGGCCGAGCCGGCCAAGCCTGCGCGTTGAACCCTGCGCGCTGAAGCCGGCGCTTCGGGCTCTGCACGTCGGGCCGATGTCTCAGGCCGGCGCGTCAGGCCGGCACTTTGTTCAGCCCAGCACCACCGGCTTGGTGTGCCAGATCTCGTGCGCGTACTGCGCAATCGTGCGGTCCGACGAAAACGCCCCCATGCCCGCCACATTGAGGATCGCCATGCGCATCCACGCGTCCGAGTCGCGGTACAGCGCATCGACCTCGGCCTGCTTGGCCACGTAGCTCGCGTAGTCCGCCAGCAGCAGGTAGTGGTCGCCCCAGTTCACCAGCGCGTCGTAGATGCCCTGGTAGCGCGCCGGCTCGCCCGGTGAGAACGCGCCCTCGCGGATCGCGTCGAGCACGCGCTTGAGCTCGGCGTTGCCTTCGTAGATGTCGCGCGGCTGGTAGCCGCGCGCGCGGATGTCGGCCACCTCGGGCGTGGTGTTGCCGAAGATGAAGATGTTCTCCGGCCCCACGTTCTCGCGCATCTCCACGTTGGCGCCGTCCAGCGTGCCGATGGTCAGCGCGCCGTTGAGCGCGAACTTCATGTTGCCGGTGCCCGAGGCCTCGGTGCCCGCGGTGGAGATCTGCTCCGACAGGTCCGCCGCCGGCATGATCATTTCCGCCAGGCTCACGCTGTAGTTCGGCAGGAACACCACCTTCAGCAGCTTGCCCACGCGCTCGTCGGCGTTGATGACGCTCGCCACGTCGTTGATGAGCCGGATCACCAGCTTGGCCATCACGTACGCCGAGGCCGCCTTGCCCGCGAACACCACCACGCGCGGCACGATGTCGGCCGTGCCGCCCGCGGCGTGCGCGTCCAGGATGCGGTGGTAGCGCGTCACCACGTGCAGCACGTTGAGCAACTGGCGCTTGTATTCGTGGATGCGCTTGACCTGCACGTCGAACATCGCGTCGGTGTCGATGTCGGTCTTCAGGTGCTGCTCGATCCAGTTGGCCAGCCGCAGCTTGTTCTCGCGCTTGGCATGGCGAAAGGCGCGCACGAAGGCCGGTTGCACGGCCATGGGCTTGAGCGCCTCGAGCTGCGACAGGTCGCGCCGCCAGCCCTTGCCGATGCGCTGGTCGAGCAGCGCCGCCAGCGGCGGGTTGGCCTGCGCCAGCCAGCGGCGCGGCGTGACGCCGTTGGTCTTGTTGTTGAAGCGCTCGGGAAAGATCTTGTCGAAGTCCGCGAAGATCGACTGCTTCATCAGCTCCGAGTGCAGCCCCGACACGCCGTTGATCGAGTGGCTCGCCAGCACCGCCACGTAGGCCATGCGCACGCGCCGCTCGCCGGCTTCGTCGACCAGCGAGAGTCGGCGCATCAGCTCGACGTCGTTGCCGGCCTTCTGCGCCACGGTGGCCAGGAACCGGGCGTTCATGTCGTAGATGATCTGCAGGTGCCGCGGCAGGATGCGCCCGAGCATCTCGACCGGCCAGGTCTCCAGCGCCTCGTGCATCAGCGTGTGGTTGGTGTAGCTGAACACCTTCTGCGTGTGCGCCCAGGCCTCGTCCCACGACAGGTTGTGCTCGTCGAGCAGCAGGCGCATGAGCTCGGGCACGGCCAGCACCGGGTGCGTGTCGTTCAGGTGGATGCTGACCTTCTCCGAGAGCTGCTCGAAGGTCTTGTGGTTGCGCAGGTAGCGGCGCAGCAGGTCCTGCACGCTCGCGCTGCAGAAGAAGTACTCCTGGTGCAGGCGCAGCTCGCGCCCCGACGGCGTGGAGTCGTCGGGGTAGAGCACGCGCGACACGTTCTCCGAGTGGTTCTTGCTTTCCACCGCCTGCATGTAGTTGCCGCGGTTGAAGGCCGAGAGGTCGATTTCCTCGGTGGCGCGCGCCGACCACAGCCGCAGCGTGTTGGTGGCCTGCGTGCCGTAGCCCGGAATGATGGTGTCGTAGGCCACGGCGCGCACGTCGTGCGTGTCGACCCAGTCGGCCGCGCCGTAGGGGGCATTGGCGCCCTCGCGCTTTTGCACATGGCCGCCGAAGCGCACGCGGTAGTTCACCTCGGGCCGCTGGAACTCCCACGGGTTGCCGCGCGTGAGCCAGTAGTCGGGCGTCTCGACCTGCTGGCCGTCGACGATGCGCTGGCGGAACATGCCGTACTCGTAGCGGATGCCATAGCCCATGCCCGGCACGCCGAGGGTGGCCATCGAGTCCAGGAAGCAGGCCGCGAGCCGGCCGAGGCCGCCGTTGCCCAGCGCCGCGTCGGGTTCGCGCTCGGCCAGCGCGTCCATGTCGACGCCGAAGTCGGCGAGCGCCTCGCGCACCGTGTCGAACAGGTCCACCGCCAGCAGCGCGTTGGTGAAGGTGCGCCCGATGAGGAACTCCATCGAGAGGTAGTAGACGCGCTTCAGGTCCTGCGCGTAGTTGGCGCGCGTGGTCATCATCCAGCGCTCGACCAGCTGGTCGCGCACCGCCTGCGAGGTGGCGTTGAGCCAGTCGTCCTGGCTGGCGGCGACCGGGTCCTTGCCGACCGCGTAGATCAGCTTGTTGGCCACCGCGCGCTTGAAGGCCGCGACGTCGCGGTCGGGATGGTCGTAGGCGAAGTCTTTGATCGTCATGGGTGGGGTCCGTGAAGGGTGGAGGGGCGCCGTGGCGTTCAGGCCGTCGCGCTGACGGATTGTTTCAAGGGCTTGTTTCAGGAGCTTGTGTCAGAGGCTTGTTTCAAGGGCCTGCCGGTACACGGCGATGTACCGGGCCGCCGCGGTGGCCCAGTCGGCGGGGCGGCGCATGGCATGGCCGCGCACGCGGCGCCAGTCGGGCGCGCGCTGGTAGAGGGCGAAGGCGCGGCGCACCGCGCGTTCGTAGTCGGCCACCTCGAAGCGCTCGAACACGAAGCCGGTGGCGTCGCCACTGGCCATGTCTTCCAGCGAGCTGTCGACCACCGTGTCGGCCAGCCCGCCGACGCGGCGCACCAGCGGCAGGCTGCCGTACTTCAGGCCGTACATCTGCGTGAGGCCGCAGGGCTCGAAGAGCGAGGGCACCAGCGTGACGTCGCCCGCGCCGAAGAGCTGGTGCGCCAGTGTCTCGTTGTAGCCGATGGTGACGCTGACCGATTGCGGCGCGGCCGCCGCGCGCTGGCGAAAGGCTTCCTCGAGCCAGGTCTCGCCGGCACCGAGCAGCGCCAGCTGGCCGCCCTGGGCGAGCAGCGCGTCGAGGCCGCCGAGCACCAGGTGCAGGCCTTTCTGTTCGGTGAGCCGGCTCACCAGGATGAACAACGGCGCGTCGGGCCGGTCGGCCAGCCCCAGCTGTTGCTGCAGCACCGACTTGCAGCGCGCCTTGCCGGCCATGTGGCGGCCTTCGGGCGTGTGATAGCCCTGCACCAGCGCCGCATCGTCCGCCGGGTTCCAGACCTTGTCGTCGACCGCGTTGAGGATGCCGCCGAGCACGCCGCTGCGCTGGCGCAGCAGGCCGTCGAGCCCGCAGCCCTGCTCGGGCGTCTGGATTTCCTGCGCGTAGGTCGGGCTCACGGTGGTGAGCCGGTCGGCATAGCAGAGGCCGCCCTTCATGAACGAGACCTGGCCGTGGTACTCGAGCCCGTTCATCTGGAAGGCCGGGCCGGGCAGGCCCAGGTCGGTGAAGTTCCACGGCGCGAAGAGGCCCTGGTAGGCCAGGTTGTGCACCGTGAAGACGCTGCCCACGCGCGCGCCGCGCGCCCCGCCCGGCTGGCCGGCCTCGCGCGCGAAGTGCAGGTAGGCCGGCGCCAGCGCCGCGTGCCAGTCGTGCGCGTGCACCACCTCGGGCTGCCACAGCGGGTCGAGCCCTTGCGCCAGCTGCGCCGCGGCCCAGCCGAGCAGGGCAAAGCGCCGGTGGTTGTCGCCGTAGGGCTGGCGCGACGTGTCTTCGTAGGGGTTGCCGGGCCGGTCGTAGAGCGCCGGCGCGTCGATCACGTAGGCCGGAATGGCCGGCGCGCCGTCGATGGCGATGTGGCCGAAGCGCAGCGTGAAGCGCTCGCCCCAGGGCGCATCGAATTCGGCCACCGGCGCCAGGTCGCGCACGCCCGCCACGATGGCGGGGAACCCCGGCAAGAGCACGCGCGCGTCCTGCCCTTCGGCCATGAGCGCGATCGGCAGGGCACCCGCGATGTCCGCCAGGCCGCCGGTCTTGAGGAGGGGAAAGAGTTCGGCGCTGACCTGGAGGATCCGCATCGTCAGGCGGCGGCCAGCCGTTTCAGCATCTCGCGTGTGACCAGCACCACGCCGGTCTCGGTGCGCTCGAAGCGCGCGGCATCGGCCTCGGCATCCTCGCCGATCACCATGTCCTCGGGAATGACGCAGGCGCGGTCGATGACCACCTTGCTCAGCCGGCAGCCGCGGCCCACCTCGACGTCAGGCAGCAGCACCGCCTGCGAGATCGTGCAGAACGAGTGGATGCGCACGCCCGAGAACAGCACCGAGTCGGTCACCGACGACCCCGACACGATGCAGCCGCCCGAGACGATGGTGTTGGTCGTGAGACCGGGCTTGCCGTCGCGCCCGAACACGAACTTGGCCGGAGGCAGCTGGCGCTGGTAGGTCCAGATGGGCCAATTGGTGTCATAGATGTCGAGCTCCGGGGTGATCGAGGCCAGATCGAGGTTGGCTGCCCAGAATGCATCAATCGTGCCCACGTCGCGCCAGTAGGTCGGGCTGTCGCCGCCGCGCGTGGCGCGGGTCACGCACGACATGCCGAACGGATGCGCCAGCGCGCGGCCCTCGGCCACGGCGCGCGGGATGATGTCCTTGCCGAAGTCGTGGTCGGAGTCCGGGTCCAGGCTGTCTTCCTCGAGCAGGCGGTACAGGTATTCGGAGTCGAACACGTAGATGCCCATGCTGGCCAGCGCCACGTCGGGCTTGCCGGGCATCGCGGGCGGGTCGGCGGGTTTTTCCAGGAAGGCCGTGACCGTGCGGTCCTCGGCCACGTGCATCACGCCGAAGGCGGTGGCCTCCATGCGCGGCACCTCGATGCAGCCGACGGTGCAGCCCATGCCGCGCTCGGCATGGTCCTTCACCATGATCGAGTAGTCCATCTTGTAGATGTGGTCGCCGGCCAGCACCACCACGTAGTCGTGCGGCGTGGAGCGGGTCTGGATGATGTCCAGGTTCTGGAACACCGCGTCGGCCGTGCCGCGGTACCAGTGCTCGTCGCCCACGCGCTGCTGCGCGGGCAGCACGTCGACCATCTCGTTGAGCTCGGCGCGCAGGAAGCTCCAGCCGCGCTGCAGGTGGCGCATGAGCGAGTGCGACTTGTACTGCGTGACCACCGCCATGCGGCGGATGCCGGAGTTCAGGCAGTTCGACAGCGCGAAATCGATGATGCGGAACTTGCCGCCGAAGTACACGGCCGGCTTGGCGCGCCGGTCGGTCAGCTGCTTCAGGCGGGAGCCCCGCCCGCCGGCCAGCACCAGGGCGATGGTGCGGCGGACCAGTTGATGCGCCTGCAGTTCGTGCGCCGGTTGCGGCTGCGCTTTCGCTTGGGGTGTGAGCGTGTCCATCCTGTGTCTCCGTTCGTTCGTTCGTTTGAATGCGTCGTCAGAGTTTCTGCATCGAGACTAGCACCGCGCGGTGCATCTGGCTGCTACGTTCTTGCAATCCTGAGGCTCGAGAAAGGCACTTGTACCGCGTCGTTTCCAAGCGGTTGCGACCCCTCGGCCGCGTCGAGCGCCGGGTCGCTGGCGAGGCAACTGCGCCACGCGCCGGCGGGCAGCCTGAAGGACACGGTCTGCGGGCCCGCGTTCACCATCACCAGCCAGGCGCCTGCGCTGTTGCTGTCGTTGCCATCGTTCTTGCCGTCGTTCTTGCCGTCGTGGTGGCCGGTTGTCGTCGCTGCAGCTTCCGTGAACAGGATTGCAAGGGCCGTGCCCGCGTGCCAGTCGGCGGGGGCCATGGGCTCGCCGTCGGGGCGCAGCCAGCGGATGCCCGGGGCCGCGCGGTCCTGCGTCTGCGATGCGTCGGCCGGCCACCAGCGGTTGCTGCGCAGGGCGGGCGCCTCGCGGCGCAGCGCGGTGAGCCGGGCCACGAAGGCGCTGAGTTGCGCCGCGTCGCTGTCGGGCTCGGAGGCGCCGACCCAGGCGAGCCAGGCGGTTTCGTTGTCCTGGCAGTAGGCGTTGTTGTTGCCCTGCTGGGTGTGGCCGAGTTCGTCGCCGGCCAGCAGCATGGGCGTGCCCTGGGACAGCAGCAGCGTGGCGAGCAGCGCACGCTGCAGGCGGTGGCGCAGGGCGCGCACGGCGGGGTCGTCGCTCGGGCCTTCCACGCCGCAGTTGTTGCTCATGTTGTGGCCGTGGCCGTCGAGGTTGTCCTCGCCGTTGGCCTGGTTGTGGCGCTCGTTGTAGCTCACGAGGTCGCGCAGCGTGAAGCCGTCGTGCGCGGTGACGAAGTTGACACTGGCGGTCGGCGCGCGGCCGCGGTGGGCGAACTGGGTGCTGGAGGCGGTGAAGCGGTGCGCGAAGTCGCCGATGTCTGCCTTGTCGTCGTGCGCCTGCCGCAGCCAGAAGCCGCGCTGCGTGTCGCGGTAGCGGTCGTTCCACTCGAGCCAGCCCGGCGGGAAGTCGCCCAGCCGGTAGCCGCCCGGGCCGATGTCCCAGGGCTCGGCGATGAGGAGCGTGCGCGAGAGCACGGGGTCTTGGGCGATGGCGGCGAAGAAGGGCGCGCGCGGGTCGAAGCCGCGTTGCGCGTCGCGCGCGAGCACCGGCGCCAGGTCGAAGCGGAAGCCGTCGACGCCCATCTCGCAGGCCCAGAAGCGCAGGCTGTCCATCACCAGTTGCAGCACGCGCGGCTCGCCGAGGTTCAGGCAGTTGCCGGTGCCGGTCCAGTTCTCGTAGAGGGCGCGGTCGCCGGGGCACAGGTGGTAGTACAGGGCGTTGTCGATGCCGCGCATCGACAGCGTGGGGCCGAGTTCGTCGGTCTCGGCGCTGTGGTTGTAGACGACGTCGATCACCAGTTCCATGCCGCGCGCGTGGATGGCATCGGCCATGGCGCGGAATTCGCTGGCGGGGCTGGTGCCGGGGCGGCCGCTCCAGTAGCGCGACTCGGGCGCGAACCAGCCGATGGTGGTGTAGCCCCAGTAGTTGCTCAGGCCCATGTGCAGCAGGCGCTGCTCGTCGGCGCGGTGCTGCACGGGCATGAGGCTCAGCGTGGTGATGCCCAGGCGCTGGAGGTGGTCGAGAGCGGCGGGTTCCGCGAGGCCGGCGTAGGTGCCCCTGAGGGGGGCGGGGATTGCGGGGTGTCGCCTGGTCTGGCCCTTGGGGTGGAGTTCGTAGAGGATGCGCTCGCTGGAGGGGATGCGGGCGTGACCCGGGGTTGGCGGGTGTTCTTGGGTGGGGGCTACGCGGGCCTTGAGGGCTGTCGAGGCGTTGTCTCTCGGGTCTTGCGCGGCGGGGTTCGCCGGCACGTGACCGAGGTGCAGGTCGCTGCCGTCGTAGGTGCCGAGGATTTCTCGAGCGTAGGGGTCGAGGAGGAGCTTGTTCGGGTTGAAGCGAAGGCCCTCCTTGGGGGACCACGGACCGTGGACCCGGTAGCCGTAGACCAGGCCGGGGCTGGCGCTGGGGAGGTGGCCGTGCCAGACGCCGTCTGTGAAGGACTGGAGTTGCAGGCGCTGCTGTTCGCTCTTTCCTGTGCTGTCGAAGATGCAGAGCTCTACTGAAACTGCTGTCGGGGCGGCTATGGCGAAGTTGACGCCCTGCTGCGTGGGGGTTGCGCCTAAGGGGAAGGGCTTGCCTGGGCTCAGCATGCTGGTTGCTCCCCCGTGGGGTTGCTTCCCGAGGCCGGGATTCCGCCCGGCGGCGGACTCACTTTCTTTTGCTTCGCCAAAAGAAAGTAAGCAAAGAAAAGGCGACCCCACTGTCTGCGACCCCTGCGCTTCGCTACGGGGCAACCTGCGGTGCTCACGTTTCGCGGGGTCCCACCCAAACTCGCTTCGCTCAAACAAGGGTGGGCCCTGATCCGCGAAACGCTCCGCTCCTCGGCGCAGCCAGAGGGGAGGGGGAGACAAGTCGGGCCTTCGCTTCGCTCGGCCTCCATGCGGCTGCAGGCGCTGCGCGCCTGCAGCCGTTCACGCCGAGCGCAGCGATGGCGCGTTCGGTTTCCGCTCTCCAAGCCCTTCTGGCTGCGCCGAGGAGCGGAGCGTTTCGCGGACAAGGGCTCGCAGCTGTTTGAGCGAAGCGAGTTCTGCGAGACCCCGCGAAACGTGAGCACCGCAGGTTGCCCGTAGCGAAGCGAAGGGACGCAGACAACAGGGTCGCCTTTCTTTTGCCTACGTTTTCTTGGCGAAGCAAAGAAAAGTAGCTCGCCCGCCGGGGCGAAACCCGGCCTCGGAACACAAACAAGACCCAAGAAGTTCAAGCCAACACCCACATCACAGTCCCCAACGGCGGCACGCTGACACAAACAGAGTCCGCCTTCCCATGCCAAGCCACAGCCGAGCTGTCGACAACCCCGTTCCCAACCCCGCTCCCCCCATAAACCACCCCATCCGTATTCAATATCTCCCGATAAGCCCCCGCGCAAGGCACCCCCAGCCGATACCCATGCCGAGGCACCGGCGTGAAGTTGCACACCGCGATCACGAACGCCCCGTCACGCGCCTTGCGAACGAACGCGAACACCGACTGGTCCGCATCGTCATGCACGATCCACTCGAACCCCGCCCCGTCGTTGTCGAGCTCGTGCAACGCAGGAAAGTGCCGGTACACGTTGTTCAGGTCGCGCACCAGCCGCCGCACGCCTTGATGCGGCGCGTGCTCCAGCAGGTGCCAGTCCAGCCCGCGGTCCGCGTTCCACTCCGCGTACTGCGCAAACTCCCCGCCCATGAACAGCAGCTTCTTCCCCGGATAGGCCCAGAGGTACCCGTACAGGTTGCGCAGGCCCGCGAACTTCTGCCACTCGTCCCCGGGCATCCGCCCGATCATCGATCCCTTGCCGTGCACCACCTCGTCGTGCGACAGCGGCAGCACGAAGTTCTCGCTGTGCGCGTACATCAGCCCGAAGGTGATCTGCTGGTGGTGGTGCTTGCGATACACCGGGTCGGTCCCGGCATAGGCCAGCGTGTCGTTCATCCACCCCATGTTCCACTTGTAGTGAAACCCCAGCCCGCCGTCCTCCGGCGGCCGCGTCACGCCCGGAAAGCTCGTCGACTCCTCGGCCAGCGTCACGGCACCGGGCCGCTCGACGCCCACCACCTGGTTCATTCGCCGCAGGAAGTCGATGGCCTCCAGGTTCTCGCGCCCGCCGAGCGCGTTCGGCACCCACTCGCCGGCCTTGCGGCTGTAGTCGCGGTACAGCATCGACGCCACCGCGTCCACGCGCAGGCCGTCCACGCCGTAGCGCTCCAGCCAGTACAGCGCGTTGCCGACCAGGTAGTTGCGCACCTCCGTGCGCGCATAGTTGAAGATCAGCGTCTGCCAGTCGTTGTGGAAACCCTCGCGCGGGTCGGCGTACTCGTACAGCGCGGTGCCGTCGAAGTTGCCCAGGCCGTGCGCGTCGGTCGGAAAGTGCGCGGGCACCCAGTCGAGGATCACGCCCAGCCCCGCCGCATGCGCGGCCTCCACGAAGTACCGGAAGTCGCCTGGCGTGCCGAAGCGCGAGGTCGGCGCGTACAGGCCGATCGGCTGGTAGCCCCACGACCCGTCGAACGGGTGCTCGGTGATCGGCAGCAGCTCGATGTGCGTGAAGCCCAGGTCGCGCACATACGGCACCAGCGTGTCGGCCAGCTCGCGGTAGTCCAGCCACTCGTGGCCGTTCTTGCGGCGCCATGAGCCCAGGTGCACCTCGTAGATGCTGATGGGCGCATGGCGCTCGTTGGCGGCGGCGCGGCCTTCGGGCATCTTCACCGGTGCCGGCAGGGGCTGCACCACGCAGGCGGTGTCGGGGCGCAGCTGCGCCGAGAACGCGAAGGGGTCGGCCTTGCGAAGCACCTCGCCGTGCGCCGAGAGAATCTCGAACTCGTAGCTGTCGCCCACCGTCACGTGCGGCGCGAAGATTTCCCACACGCCGCACTCGCGGCGCAGCCGCATCGCGTGGCGCCGGCCGTCCCAGTTGTTGAAGTTGCCGACCACCGACACGCGCCGCGCATTCGGCGCCCAGACCGCGAAGGCCACGCCCTTCACGCCGTCGATCTCGCGCAGGTGCGCGCCCAGCCGCTCCCACGGCCGCAGGTGCGTGCCTTCGGCCAGCAGCCACACGTCGGTCTCGCCGAGCACGAAGGCAAAGCGGTAGGGGTCTTCGAGCCGCGAGGTGTGCGAGTCCCAGTCGACCTGGAACGAATAGCCCATGCGGGCTTCCGCGGCGGGCACCAGGCCGCTGAACAGGTCGGAGCCCTCGTGCCGCGTCAGGATGGCCAGCGGCCAGCCGGTGCGCGAATGCACCACGGCCACGCGTTGCGCGCCGGGCAGCAGGGCGCGCACCACCAGGCCCTCGGGCGTCTCGTGCGGCCCGAGCACGGCGAACGGGTTGCCATGCTCGGCACGCATCAGCGCGTGGACTTCGGATTCGGGCAGCGGCTTCAAGGGCATGGTGGTCAGCTTTGTCCTTCTTCACCGGCAGGCGCGCCGATGAAAACGCCGTACGGCGCCAGCACCAGCATGCGCTTTTCACCCGTGCCCTGCACGACGGCGGTGGACGCCAGCGGCTGTCCGACAAGGGGCTGCAGGCCGTCGGGCAGGGCAAGCGACACCGGCTCGCCGCTGAAGTTGAAGATCGCCTGCAGCGACCGGTCGGCGCTGCGCCGCGCGAAATGCAGCAGGGGCTCGGGCGCGTCGATGAAGTCGATGCTGCCCGTGTGCAGCAGCGGCTGCGTGCGTCGCCAGTGCAGCAGGGCGCGGCTGAAAGCGAGCATCGACGCCGGGTCGTCGGCCTGCCGCTCGACGGCCAGCGGCAGGTGCGGCCCGTACACGGGCAGCCACGGCGCTCCGGTGGTGAAGCCGCCGTGCGGCGCCTCGGCGGTCCACGCGATGGGCGTGCGGCAGCCGTCGCGGCCCTTGAACTCGGGCCAGAAGGCGCGGCCGTACGGGTCTTGCAACAGTTCGAAGGGCACCTCGGCCTCGGGCAGGCCCAGCTCTTCGCCCTGGTAGATGCTGGCGCTGCCGCGCAGCGTGAGCAGCAGCGCGAGCCAGAGGCGGTCGCGCCGGGTGTCGGCCGGGCCGCCGCCGCTCCAGCGCGTGGCGACGCGCGGCACGTCGTGGTTCGACACCGCCCAGCAGCCCCAGCCGCCGGTGGGGGCGAGCGCGCTGTCGAGCGCCTCGACCTGGTGGCGCAGGTGGGCGGGGCGGTGGTCGGCCGTCAGCAGGCTGAAGCTGTAGGCCAGGTGCAGGCGCTTGCCGAGCTCGGTGTACTGCGCCATGACGGGCGGCGCGTTCTCGTCGCCGACCTCGCCCAGCGCCACCGCGCCGTAGCCGTCGAGCAGCCGGCGCAGGCTTTCGAGAAAGGCCAGGTTCTCGACCTGGCTCTTGTCGTACAGGTGCTGCTGCATCGCATACGGGTTGTCGGCGCGCACCGTGCTGACCTCGTCGATCGACGCGAGCGAGGCCGGCGGGTTGTCGCGCAGCAGCGCGTCGTGGAACTGGTGGTTGCAGGCGTCGAAGCGAAAGCCGTCCACGCCGCGTTCGCACCAGAAGCGCACCTCGCCCAGCAGTGCTTCCTGCACCTCGGCGCAATGGAAGTTCAGGTCGGGCTGCTCGGCCAGGAAGCTGTGCAGGTAGTACTGCCTGCGGCGCGCGTCCCATTGCCAGGCCGAGCCGCCGAACACCGACAACCAGTTGGTCGGCGGCGTGCCGTCGGGGCGGGGGTCGGCCCACACGTACCAGTCGGCCTTGGGGTTGTCGCGCGAGCTGCGGCTTTCGGCGAACCAGGCGTGCTGGTCGGAGGTGTGCGAGAGCACCTGGTCGATGATGAGCTTCAGGCCCAGCGCGTGCATGCGCGCCAGCATGGCGTCGAAGTCGGCCAGCGTGCCGAAGATCGGGTCGACCGCGCGGTAGTCGGACACGTCGTAGCCGAAGTCCTTCATCGGCGAGCGGAAGAAGGGAGAGACCCAGATGGCATCGACGCCGAGGCGGGCCACATGTTCGAGCCGGGACGTGATGCCCGGCAGGTCGCCGATGCCGTCGCCGTTGCTGTCCATGAAACTGCGGGGGTAGATCTGGTAGATCACCGCGCCGCGCCACCATTCGCTGTTGCTCGTGTTGCCCATGCCGGTCCCTGTGGTCTGAAAATCATTGTGGCATGCGAAATTCGGGCCAGTGATGCCGCAGTGATACGGCTTGCGCGCGCCACGGTCGCGCGCCGGCGGTCCGTGAAGCTTTCTACACTGGGCGCCGTTGCCGTTTTTTTACATGACCTCAGATTCCGTTTCTTCCCTCGCCGCGCTCGAAGCACGGCTCGCCCAGGACCTCGACTACATCGGCTGGCCCGGCCGCAACTGGATGCCGCCGCGGCAAGCGAATGGCGAGACCCTGCTCGACGTGGCCATCATCGGCGGCGGCCAGGCCGGCCTCGCCGCCTCGGTCGCGCTGATGCAGCAGGGCATCCGCCCCGTGGTGTTCGACCGCTCGTCCGCCGGCAGCGAAGGCCCGTGGGCGACCACGGCGCGCATGGAGACGCTGCGCTCGCCCAAGGAACTCACCGGCCCGGCGATGGGGCTGCCCGCGCTCACCTTCCGCGCGTGGTTCGAGGCCCAGTTCGGGCGCGAGGCCTGGGTGGCGATGGACAAGATCCCGCGCCTGCAGTG
Organism: Variovorax sp. OK212; assembly: GCF_900112425.1. Taxonomy (GTDB): domain Bacteria; phylum Pseudomonadota; class Gammaproteobacteria; order Burkholderiales; family Burkholderiaceae_C; genus Variovorax. The sequence goes on from NZ_FOLP01000004.1 coordinate 409,686, forward strand.
GATGGACTACCTGGTCTGGTACCGCCGCGTGATGGGCGTGGACGTGCGCAACGACACCACGGTGACCGGCATTCACCCGCTGCCCGACGCCACCGGCGTGCGGCTCGCGCTGCGCACGCCGCAAGGCCCACGCAGCGTGCTGGCGCGCCGCGTCGTGCTGGCCACCGGGCGCGACGGCCTCGGCGGGCCGTCGGTGCCGGCGTTCGTCGACGCACTGCCGCGCTCGAAGTGGGCGCATTCGTCCGACGAGATGGACTACGGCCGGCTCAAGGGCCTGCGCGTGGGCGTGATCGGCGCGGGCTCCTCGGCCATGGACAGCGCGGCGACCGCGCTGGAAGCCGGCGCGCGCAGCGTGGAACTGCTGATCCGCCGCGCCGACCTGCCGCGCGTCAACAAGGGCAAGGGCGCGGGCGTGCCCGGCCTCACGCAGGGGCACTACGACCTGCCGGACGCGCTCAAGTGGCGCGTGCGCCACTACATCAACGTGCTGAACGTGCCGCCGCCGCACGGCAGCACGCTGCGGGTGTCGCGCCATCCCCATGCCTTCTTCAACTTCGGCTGCCCGGTGCTGTCGGTCGCGCAACAGGGCGAGGCGATGCGCGTGTCGACGCCCAAGGGCGACTTCGAATTCGACTTCCTGATCGTCTCGACCGGCTTCAAGGTCGACTGGGAACACCGCCCGGAGTTCGCCGGCATCGCCCCCTTCGTTCGCACCTGGAAGGACCGCTTCACGCCCGCGCCCGGCGACGAAGACCAGGAGCTGGCCGATTCGCCCGACCTCGGGCCGGTGTTCGAATTCCAGGAGCGCGTGCCGGGCGACTGCCCGGGGCTGTCGCGCATCCACTGCTTCTGCTATCCGGCGGCGCTGTCGCACGGCACGGTGTCGGGCGACATCCCGGCCATCAGCGAAGGCGCCAGGCGCCTGGCCGGCGGCATCGCCAGCCTGTTCTACCGCGAAGACTTCGACCACCACTACGCCTACCTCGAGGCCTACGCCGAGCCGGAGCTGTTCGGCGACGAATGGACGCCCGCGCTGCCGCCGCAAGAAAGAAACTGACCGATGACGACAAGCATTCCCGACGTGATCGACGTGATCGACGCAATTGTGGCGCTGGCGCCCGGCCACCCCACCTGGGCGCTGCGGCGCCAGCGCGAGAAGGTCGTGGCCGCCACCCAAGGCAGCCACGACGCCATGTTTTCCCCGGCCGTCGAAGGCCTGACGGTGCAGGAACGCCTGCTGGTGGCGCTGCATGCCTGCCGCGTGTCGAAGGCCGACAGCCTGGCCGCGCAGTACCGTGACCGGCTGGTGGCCGAGGGCGCCGGCGAGCCGTTGATTGCCGCGGTGGACGCCGGCGAGCCCGTGGCCGACGCGCGCCTGCAGGCCGTGCTGGCCTTCACCGGCAAGCTGATCCAGCGCCCGATCGAGGGCGACCGGGCGGCGGTGCAGTCGCTGGCCGACAGCGGCCTGTCGACGCCCGCCATCGTGGCGATGAGCCAGCTGATCGCGTTCCTGTCGTACCAGATCCGCCTGGCCGCCGGCCTGCAGGCGCTGGCCGCCGCGGAGGTGAGCGCATGAGCACCCCGATCCGAATCAACGGCTTCACCACCGACGTGCTCAAGTGGAAGCCATGGCTCGACACGGTGAACGTCGACACCGCCACGCCGACCCAGTTGGCGGCGCTGGACGAGATGAGCCCGCAGGCGCGCACCTCGCCGTACTTCCTGGTGCTGGCGCACCAGCCCGAGATCCTGCTGCAGCGCTCCATCGCCTTCAACGCGATCATGTTCGCGCCGGGCGGCCTGCCGCGTGCCGAGCGCGAGCTGGGCGCCACGGTCGAGTCGCGCGTGAACGGCTGCGTGTACTGCGCGTCGGTGCATGCACAGCGCTTCGCGCAGCTGGCCAGGCGCGACGACGTGATTTCGCAGGTGTTCGAGGAGCCCGCCACGGCCGGCACCACGCCGCGCGAGCAGGCCATCGTCGCGTTCTCGATCCGCCTGGGCGCCGAGCCCGACAAGGTGTCGCCCGAGGACATCCGGGCGCTGAAGGCGGCCGGGCTGGGCGAGCTCGAGATTCTCGACCTGGTCCATTCGGTGGCCCTGTTCGCCTGGGCCAACCGGCTGATGCTCAACCTCGGGGAACCGGTGTTCCCCGAAGCCTCTGCTTCATAGTCACAGGCGGGCCAGCAGCCCGGCCACGGTCTCGCGGGCCAGGCCCAGCGGCTCGAGCAGGTCGTTCTCGCGCCGGTAGTCGATGCCGTTGACCAGCGAGGCCGCATCCACGATGGTGCGGGTCGCGGGCGTCGGCACGCCGGCCATGGCGCCCAGTGCCTCGACGAACGCCAGGCCGTAGGGCATGTCTTCGGTCACGTAGCGGGTGTCGACCTGCGTGGGGCCGGGCGGGCCGCCGCGCTTGGCGTGCAGCTCGGCGGCGATGTCCGCGAGTTTTTCCGACGCGGTGCCGAAGGAGCGCGCGAAATGCGCCTCGATGGGGCCGACCTCGATGCCGAAGGCGGCCGCCACGGCGCGCCGCTCCCGGTCGAGCGCCTCGATCGCGCGCGACACGCCGGGCGTCATGCAGTGGTACTGCGGCCAGTTCTCGGCGCGCTCGATGCGGGTCCAGTTGAAGACCGCGAGCGGGCCGTGCGACTGCGGGTTGACGTTGGCCAGCGCGCTGGCCAGCGCACTGCCTTGCACCGAGAAGCCGTCGCCGAACAGCGCGGTGCACAGCGCGACCGCCTCGTGCGCCCTGGCCGCGGGCAGGGCGGAGACGCCGACGGCCTTGCGCCGCGTCATCACCCTGACCTGCGTGCCGGACTCGCGGCGCGCGGTCAGCACGGTCGTGCCGAAACTGGCGACCGTGACCTGCCGGCCGGCGCGCAGCGCCGCCTCGTGCAGATAGAGCGACGACAGCGAGGCCATCGAGCTGACGATCACCGTCTGGCCGTCGCGCAGGAAGGGCAGCAGGGCGTCCATCACGCGCTTGTGGCCGTTGACGGGCAGGGCCAGCAGCAGCACGTCGGAGGCGGCGCAGAGCCCGGCCGCGTCGCCGGCGACCTCGACGCTCACCGAAAAGGACTGCAGGCCGCCGGCTTCCAGCGGCTGCGTGCGCAACGCGTCGGCCCCCCGGCCGCCCGGCGACCACACGGTGACACCGTGGCCCGCCCGCCGCAGCCAGGCCGCGCTGGCCAGCGCAATGGCGCCGGCGCCCGCGATGCCGACGCGGTATTTTTCGCCCGGAACCTCAGTCAACCTTGATCCCGCCCTGCTTGATCACCTTGGCCCAGCGCTGGCTGTCTTCCGCCACGACCTTGCCCAGCGCGGCCGGGCCGCCGCAGGTGTTGACCGCGCCCAGCTGGGCGAAACGCTGCTTCGTTTCCGGCAGGTTGCACACCTCGACCAGGGCGGCCGACAGTTTTTCGACGCTGGCGGCCGGCATGCGCGCCGGCGCCATCACGCCGACCCAGACCGGCACTTCCATGCCCGGCAGCTTCGTGGCCTCGCCGATGGTGGGCGCCGAGCCCATGCTGGGCAGCGACACGCGCGAGAAGGTGCCGAGCACGCGCGCCTTGCCGCTGGCGACCATCGGCTCGATGGACGCCACGCTGGTCACGATGGTTGCCACCTGCCCGCCCAGCAGGTCGGTCATGGCGGGGGCGGCGCCCCGGTAGGGCACGTGCAGCAGCTCCACGCCGCTGGCCTGGGCCAGCAACGCGCCGGTCAGGTGCGAGACGGTGCCGTTGCCGGTCGAGGCGTAAGTGACGAGGCCCGGGCGGGCCTTGGCGTCGCGCAGCACGTCGGCCACCGTCTTGTAGGGGCTTTCGGTGCGCACGGACAGCGTCATGGGCGTGTCGGCCACCAGCGCCACCGGCACCAGTTCGTGCACGGGGTCATAGGGCAGCTTGGACTGCAGATGGGGGGCGATAGTCACCGCGCCGCCGGTGGCCAGCAGCACCGTGGCCCCGTCGGTCGCCTTGGCCACCGCGTCGGCGGCCACGATGCCGCCGGCGCCGGCCTTGTTGTCGATGATGACCGGCTGGCCCAGCTTGTCGGTCAGCTTGGCGCCCAGGTAGCGGGCGATCATGTCCTGCGCGCCGCCGGTGGCGAAGGGCACCACGATGCGCAGGGGCTTGTCGTTCTGCTGGGCCCACAGGGGCGTGGCGGCAAGGCCGGCGGCAGCCGCGAGGGCCAGGGCGAGGTGTTTCAGGCGCAGTGTCATGGTGTTCCAGCCGGTGCGAAAACCTGCCGGGCGGCAGGCGTTACTCGCGCAACACGCGGGTTACGAGCCCCAAGTCTAGAGTCTGCGCTCCGGGGCTTTCTCCCGGGCGCGATAATCCCGCGTTCCCGGCCGCCTTGCGCCGGGCTCTTGCCGAACCGCCATGAATCCCAGCTACAAACCCAGCGACGTCGAGTCCGCTGCCCAGGCGCAATGGAGCGCCGCCGATGCCTACCGCGTCACCGAGGACGCGAGCCGCAAGAAGTACTACGCCTGCTCGATGCTGCCGTACCCCAGCGGCAAGCTGCACATGGGCCACGTGCGCAACTACACGATCAACGACATGCTCACGCGCTACCTGCGCATGAGCGGCTACAACGTGCTGATGCCCATGGGCTGGGACGCCTTCGGCCTGCCGGCCGAGAACGCGGCGCTGAAGAACGGCGTGCCGCCGGCCAAGTGGACCTACGAGAACATCGCCTACATGAAGGGCCAGCTTCAGGCCATGGGCCTGGCGATCGACTGGAGCCGCGAGATCGCCACCTGCGACCCGAGCTACTACAAGTGGAACCAGTGGCTGTTCCTGAAGATGCTCGAAAAGGGCATTGCCTACCGCAAGACCCAGGTCGTGAACTGGGACCCGGTCGACCAGACCGTGCTGGCCAACGAGCAGGTGATCGACGGCAAGGGCTGGCGCACCGGCGCCACGGTCGAGCGCCGCGAGATCCCGGGCTACTACCTGAAGATCAGCGACTACGCCGAAGAACTGCTCGAGCACACCCAGCACAAGCTGCCGGGCTGGCCCGAGCGCGTCAAGCTGATGCAGGAGAACTGGATCGGCAAGAGCGAAGGCCTGCGCTTCGCCTTCACGCATGACATCAAGGACGCGAGCGGCCAGCCCATCCAGGACGGCCGCATGTACGTGTTCACCACGCGTGCCGACACCATCATGGGCGTCACCTTCTGCGCCGTGGCGCCCGAGCACCCGCTGGCCGCCCACGCCGCCACGCTCGACCCGAAGGTCGCGGCCTTCATCGAGGAGTGCAAGAACGGCGGTACCACCGAGGCCGAACTGGCCACGCAGGAAAAGAAGGGCGTGCCCACCGGCCTCACCGTGACGCACCCGATCACCGAGGAGCAGGTGCCGGTGTGGGTCGGCAACTACGTGTTGATCAACTACGGCGACGGCGCCGTGATGGGCGTGCCCGCGCACGACGAGCGCGACTTCGCCTTCGCCAACAAGTACGGCATCGAGATCATCCAGGTGGTGCTGGTGGACGACGAGCCGCACTTCGACTATCACAAGTGGCAGGACTGGTACGGCGACAAGACGCGCGGCGTGACCATCAACTCCGACAACTTCAGCGGCATGACCTACAAGGAGGCCGTGGCCGCCGTGGCGCATGCGCTGGGCCAGAAGGGCCTGGGCGAGCTGCAGACCACCTGGCGCCTGCGCGACTGGGGCGTGAGCCGCCAGCGCTACTGGGGCACGCCGATCCCGATCATCCATTGCGACGAACACGGCGCGGTGCCGGTGCCCGAGAAGGACCTGCCGGTGGTGCTGCCCACCGACTGCGTGCCCGACGGTTCCGGCAACCCGCTGAACAAGCACGAAGGCTTCCATGCCGGCGTGGTCTGCCCGGTGTGCGGCAAGGCCGCGCGGCGCGAGACCGACACGATGGACACCTTCGTGGACAGCTCGTGGTACTTCATGCGCTACTGCGACCCGAAGAACGACGAGGCCATGGTGGCCGGCGGCGCCGACTACTGGATGCCGATGGACCAGTACATCGGCGGCATCGAGCACGCCATTCTTCACCTGCTGTACGCACGCTTCTGGACCAAGGTCATGCGCGACCTGGGCCTGGTGAAGGCCGACGAGCCCTTCAGCAAGCTGCTCACGCAGGGCATGGTGCTCAACCACATCTTCTACAAGCGCAACGAGAAGGGCGGCAAGGACTACTTCCCGCCCACCGAGGTCACGACCGTGCTCGACGCGCAGGGCCGCATCACCGGCGGCACCACCGCCGACGGCACCAAGGTCGAGTACGGCGGCGTGGGCAAGATGGGCAAGAGCGAGCGCAACGGCGTCGACCCGCAGGACCTGATCGAAAAGTACGGCGCCGACACCGCCCGCCTGTACACCATGTTCACCGCGCCGCCCGAAGCCACGCTCGAGTGGAACGACGCGGCCGTGGAAGGCAGCTACCGCTTCCTGCGCCGCGTGTGGAACTTCGGCGCCGCGCAGGCGGACGTGGCCCCGGTCGCGCTGGCCGGCCAGGCCTTCGGCAAGGGCGCCCAGGCGCTGCGCCGCGAGGTGCACACCGTGCTGCGCCAGGTCGACTACGACTACCAGCGCATGCAATACAACACGGTGGTGTCGGGCGCCATGAAGCTGCTCAACGCGCTGGAAGGCTTCAAGCCCGACGGCAGCAAGGGCGACGCGGCCGCGCTGCGCGAAGGTTTCGGCATCCTGCTGCGTTGCATGTACCCGGCCACGCCGCACATCGCCCAGCAGCTGTGGAACGAACTCGGCTACGACAGCGGCCTGGGCGGCCTGGGCGGCCTGCTCGACGCGGCCTGGCCGACGGTCGACGTGGGCGCGCTGGTGCAGGACGAGATCGAGCTGATGCTGCAGGTCAACGGCAAGCTGCGCGGCAAGCTGCTGGTGCCGGCCGGTGCCTCCAAGGACGAGATCGAGAAGCTCGCGCTGGCCTGCGACGACTTCGTCACCTTCGCCGAGGGCGCGCAGCCCAAGCGCGTGATCGTGGTTCCCGGCCGCCTGGTCAACGTGGTCATTTGAACGACTCAAGCATGAACACTCGCAATGTCTCGCTGCCGCGCCGCGGCTTTCTCCTCGGTCTGACGGCGGCGGGCGCCTCGCTCGGCCTGGCCGGGTGCGGCTTCGAGCTGCGCAAGGCGCCGGTCTTCGCATTCAAGACGCTGTCGGTGTCGGGCAACTCGGCCATGATCAACCAGATCCGGCGCGAACTGCGGGCGACCGGCACCGTGACGCTGGTGTCCACCGACGCGCCGGTTGCCGGCAGTCCGGCCCCGGCTTCCACGGCCGACGTGGTGCTCGAGATCCTGGGCGAGGACCGCAACCGATTCGTCATCTCGACCAATTCCGCCGGCCTGGTGCGCGAACTGCAGCTGCAACTGCGCGTGCGCTTTCGCCTGCGCACCCCGGGCGGCAAGGACCTGCTGCCGGCCACCGAGGTCTCGCAGACGCGCGACCTGAGCTTCAACGAAACCAACGCGCTGGCCAAGGAAGGCGAAGCCGACCTGCTGTTCCGCGACATGCAGTCGGACATCGCGCAGCAGCTGATGCGCCGCCTGGCCGCCGTCAAGGAACTCTGAGCCCGCGCGCTCCGGCCATTCCATCTCCATGCAACTTGCCAGCGCCCAACTCGGGGCCCACCTGCAGAAGGGCCTCAAGCCGCTCTACACGATCCACGGCGACGAGCCGTTGCTCGCGCAGGAAGCGGCCGACGCCATCCGCGCCACCGCGCGCGCGCAGGGCTACACCGAGCGCAGCTCGTACACCGCCGCCGGCGCGCATTTCGACTGGAGCGCGGTGCTCGCCGCGGGCGGCTCGCTCTCGCTGTTCGCGGACAAGCAGATCGTCGAGATCCGCATTCCGTCGGGCAAGCCCGGCAAGGACGGCAGCGCCGCGCTGCAGCACCTGGCCGAGGCCGCGCCCGGCAACGACAGCACGCTCACGCTGGTGATGCTGCCGCGCCTGGACAAGGCCACGCGCACCGGCGCCTGGTTCTCGGCGCTGGAGAACAACGGCGCGAGCATCCAGGTCGACCCGATCGAGCGCAACGCGCTGCCGCAATGGATCGCGCAGCGCCTGGGCCAGCAGGGCCAGCGCGTGATGCCCGGCGACGAAGGCCAGCGCACGCTGCAGTTTTTCGCCGACCGCGTGGAGGGCAACCTGCTCGCCGCGCACCAGGAAATCCAGAAGCTCGCGCTGCTGCATCCGGCCGGTGAGCTGAGCTGGGAGCAGGTCGAAGGCGCCGTGAACAACGTGGCGCGCTACGACGTGTTCAAGCTCTCCGAGGCGGTGCTGGCCGGCAACCCGCAGCGCGTGGCGCGCATGCTCGACGGCCTGCAGGCCGAGGGCGAGGCCGAGGTGCTGGTGCACTACACGATCGCCGAGGACATCCGTGCGCTCAAGCGCGTGAAGGACGCCATGGCGTCGGGCCGCCCGCTGCCGATGGCGCTGCGCGAGAACCGCATCTGGGGCCCGCGCGAGCGCGCCTTCGAACGCGTGCTGCCGCGGCTGGACGACCGCATGCTGGCGCGCCTGCTGCGCGCCGCCCACCTGGTGGACGGCATCGTCAAGGGCTTGAAGCAGCCCGACTGGCCCGCCAGCGGCTGGCAGGCCTTGCAGCGTCTGGCGTTGATGCTGTGCCGTGCCTGCAGCAGCGCGGCGGCGCCGCGCAGGGCCTGACCCTCCGGATGGCTCGAGGCATCAAAAAGCCTCCGTCAGCCGGACGACGTATCGGCGTGGGAAAATGCCGCGCATGAACGCGTTCAACGTCAGCGAGCACATGCAGACCCTGGGTCTGCAAGCCAAAGCCGCTGCATTCCTCATGGCCCGTGCGGATGCAGCTACCAAAAACATAGCATTGAAGGCCCTCGCCCGGCGCCTTCGCGACGCCGGCCCGGCGTTGGCCGCCGCCAACCAGAAAGACCTGGAGCGCGCCACGGCCGCCGGCCTCTCGGCGCCGATGGTCGACCGCCTCAAGCTCACGCCCAAGGTCGTCGAGACCGTGGCCCTGGGCTGCGAGCAGCTCGCGGGCATGGCCGACGTGATCGGCGAGATCATCGGCATGAAGCAACAGCCCAGCGGCATCCGCGTGGGCCAGATGCGCGTGCCGATCGGCGTCTTCGGCATGATCTACGAGAGCCGCCCCAACGTGACCATCGAGGCCGCGAGCCTGGCCATCAAGAGCGGTAACGCGGCCATCCTGCGCGGCGGCTCGGAAGCCATCGAGTCGAACAAGGCGCTGGCGCTGCTGGTGTCCGAGGCGCTGGCCGAAGCCGGCCTGCCGGTCGACGCGGTGCAGTTGGTGCAGACCACCGACCGCGAAGCCGTCGGCCAGCTGATCGCCATGCCCGAATTCGTCGACGTGATCATTCCGCGCGGCGGCAAGGGCCTGATCGAGCGCATCAGCCGCGACGCCAAGGTGCCGGTCATCAAGCACCTGGACGGCAACTGCCACGTCTACGTGGACGACACGGCCGAGTTCGACATGGCGCTGCGCATCGTCGACAACGCCAAGACCCAGAAGTACAGCCCCTGCAACGCCGCCGAAGGCCTGCTGGTGTCGGCCACGGTGGCGGAAGACTTCCTGCCCGAGATCGCCGCCATCTTCGCGGCCAAGGGCGTGGAAATGCGCTGCGACCCAGCCGCCGCCGCCATCCTGCGAGCCGACGGCGCGGCCAGCCCGCAGGCGAAGGTGCTCGACGCCGTGGAGTCCGACTGGTCCGAGGAATACCTCGCCGCGGTCATCAGCATCAAGGTGGTGTCGGGTGTGGACGAGGCCATCGCCCACATCAACCGCTACTCGAGCCACCACACCGACGCGATCGTCACGCGCGACCACGTGCACGCGCAGCGCTTCCTGCGCGAGGTCGATTCGGCCAGCGTGATGGTCAATGCAAGCACGCGCTTCGCGGACGGTTTCGAGTTCGGGCTGGGTGCCGAAATCGGCATCAGCACCGACAAGTTCCACGCCCGGGGCCCGGTGGGCATCGAAGGACTGACCTCGCTCAAGTACGTGGTGCTCGGGCAAGGCGAAGTCCGCAGCTGAGGCGTTGCCGTGCAAGGCGGACGGGTTGAACCAAGTCCGCCCTGTCCGGTCTTGTCATTGGGGCGGCCATCCCCAAATCCTACAATTCCGCTCCACCTTTAAGCACAAAACCAACAAGGCCGCCGCATGGTTCCGCATCTCGTCACCGCCCTGACCGGCCCGATCAACGAACTGGAGCAGCGGGTGCTCGACTCGATGCCCGCCATCGAGCGCTGGTTCCGGCTCGAGTGGATGGAGCACACGCCGCCGTTCTACAGCGCCGTGGACATCCGCAACGCGGGCTTCAAGCTCGCGCCGGTGGACACCAATCTGTTCCCGGGCGGCTGGAACAACCTCACCAAGGAAATGCTGCCGCTGGCCGTGCAAGCCGCGCAGGCCGCCATCGAGAAGATCTGCCCGGAAGCGCGCAACCTGCTCGTCATTCCCGAGAACCACTCGAAAAACACCTTCTATCTGGCCAACGTCGCGCAACTGGTGCGCATCTTCCATATGGCGGGGCTCAACGTGCGCATCGGGTCGATCGACCCGGCCATCAAGTCGCCCAAGAAGATCGAATTGCCCAACGGCGACACCGTGACGCTCGAGCCGGTGGTGCGCACCAAGCGCCGATTGGGCCTGAAGAACTTCGATCCCTGCACAATTCTGCTCAACAACGAGCTTTCCGCGGGAACGCCCGGCATCCTCGAGGACCTGCACGAGCAGTACCTGCTGCCGCCGCTGCACGCGGGCTGGTCGGTGCGCCGCAAGAGCAACCACCTGCACAGCTACGAAGAGCTGTCCAAGCGCTTCGGCAAGCTGCTGGGCATCGACCCCTGGCTCATCAACCCGATCTATGCGCGCGCCGAAGGCGTGGACGTGGCCGAAGGCCGCGGCATCGACGTGCTGACCAGCCACGTGGACGCGGTGCTCACCAAGGTGCGCCGCAAGTACAAGGAATACGGCATCAACGAGAAGCCGTTCGTGGTCGTCAAGGGCGGCCACAGCGGCAGCGGCAGCCCGGGCGTGGTGACGGTGCGCGATGCCAAGGACGTCGAATTGCTGATCGGCAAGTCGCGCGGCGCCAGCAGCGCGCCCGCCGCGACCATCCGGGCGAGCCTGTCGCGTGAACCGCGCGATCTGCGCGAACCCACCGAACTGATCGTGCAGGAAGGCGTGCTCACCAACGAGCGCGTGCACAACGGCGTGGCCGAGCCGGTCGTCTACATGATGGACCGCTACGTGGTCGGCGGCTTCTACCGCGTGCACGCCGAGCAGGCGGCCGACGAGAACCTCAAGCTGCCGGGCGCGAGCTTCGTGCCGCTGGCGTTCTCCGAGAGTGCGCACTTGCCTCAGCCCGGCGCCAAGCCTGGCGCCAGTGCACCCAACCGCTTCTACATGTACGGCGTGGTCGGGCGGCTGGCCATGGTGGCCGCCAGCTACGAGATGGAAGCGACCGACCCGGACGCCGAAATCTACGAATGATTGTGGGGCCGGGCTGCGGCGACTTGCGCCGCCCCCAGGCAACGGCAGAATAGCGGCCCCACAGCAACGGAAAAAAAAGGGCGGGAGGGGCACCGAGGTGAACTAAAGTTCGCCTCCATCGCACCCCGGCGCGTCTGACGCGCCGACACCAGCAGCCTGCCCTTTTCCCATCGACTTCGTGTCAGCCCCCAAATCTCTCTCAGCCGGCCTCATCGTCGGCGCCATCGGCGTCGTCTATGGCGACATCGGCACCAGCGTGCTGTACGCCGTCAAGGAAGTGTTCGGTCACGGCCATGTGCCGTTCACCGTCGAGAACGTCTACGGCATCCTGTCGATGTTCTTCTGGACACTGACCGTCATCGTCTCCATCAAGTACGTCGTGCTCGTGCTGCGCGCGGACAACGAAGGCGAGGGCGGCCTCGTGGCCATGCTCGCGCTGGCGTCCCGCGCGGTGGCCGACAAACCCAGGCTGCGCCACGTGCTGCTGGTGGTAGGCATCTTCGGCACTTCTCTTTTCTATGGCGACGGGGTCATCACCCCGGCGATCTCGGTGCTCTCCGCGGTCGAGGGCCTGGAGGTGGTGTCGCCGCACTTCTCGCACTACGTCATTCCGCTCACGCTGGTCGTGCTGTTCTGCCTCTTCGTGGTGCAGAAGCGCGGCACGGCGGGCATCGGCAAGTTCTTCGGGCCGGTCACGCTGGTGTGGTTCCTGGCCATTGCCGTGCTCGGCGTGTCGCAGATCCTGCACCACCCTGAAATCCTGAAGGCGCTGAACCCGTTCTATGCGCTGAAGTTCATCTGGGACAACCCCGGCACCAGCTTCATCCTGCTGGGCGCCACGGTGCTGTGCGTGACCGGCGCCGAGGCGCTGTACGCCGACCTGGGCCACTTCGGCAAGCGCCCGATCCGCGTGGCGTGGTTCTCGGTCGTGATGCCCGCGCTCACGCTGAACTACTTCGGCCAGGGCGCGCTGCTGCTGGAGAACCCCGAGGCGGTGAAGAACCCGTTCTTCATGATGGCCCCCGAATGGGCGCTGGTGCCGCTGGTGCTGCTGGCCACCGCGGCCACGGTGATCGCGTCGCAGGCCCTCATCACCGGCGCCTTCAGCGTCACGCGCCAGGTCATCCAGCTGGGTTACCTGCCGCGCCTGAACATCGAGCACACCAGCGTGCGCACGGCCGGCCAGATCTACATTCCGCTGGTCAACTGGGGCCTGTTCGTGGCCATCGTGCTGGCGGTGGTGATGTTCCGCTCGTCGAGCAGCCTGGCCGCGGCCTACGGCATCGCCGTGACCACCGACATGCTGATCACCACGGTGCTGACCTTCTTCGTGATCCGCTACGCGTGGAAGCTGCCGCTGCTGCTGTGCGTCGGTTCCACGGCCGTGTTCTTCTTCGTCGACTTCATGTTCTTCGCCTCGAACCTGCTCAAGCTGTTCGAGGGCGGCTGGTTCCCGCTGATGATCGGCGGCTTCGTCTTCACGCTGATGATCACGTGGAAGGAAGGCCGCCGGCTGATGGGCGAGGCGCAGCATGCCGACGCGATCGACCTCAAGTCCTTCCTCGACTCCGTGTTCGTGAGCCCGCCGGTGCGCGTGGAAGGCACGGCCGTGTTCCTCACGGCCGAGCCCGGCACCGTGCCCAACGCGCTGCTGCACAACCTCAAGCACAACAAGGTGCTGCACGAGCAGAACATGTTCGTCACCGTGCGCAACCACGAGGTGCCCTGGATCCCGATGGACAAGCGCATCGAGATCGACGCGCTGGGCAACCACTGCTGGCAGGTGATCGTGCACTACGGCTTCAAGAACGACATCGACCTGCCGCGCGCGCTGGAGAACGCGCGCATGCGCGGCTGCCAGCTGGAGCCGATGACCACCAGCTACTTCCTGTCGCGCGACGTGGTGATTCCCACGCTGGGCAGCGGCATGGCACCGTGGCGCGAGAAGCTGTTCGCGCAGATGCACCACAACGCCAGCGGCGCGGCGGCCTTCCTGGGCCTGCCGAACAACGCGGTGGTGGAACTGGGCTCGAAGATCGAGATCTGAGGCGCGGCCCTGGGCCCTGGGCCCTGGGCCCTGGGGCTTGGCTCAGCCCAGCCCCAGCATCTGCCCCAGGCTGCGCTGCGACGCCGGACGGTCCAGCGCAATGTTCCGTTCGAGCACCAGCAGGTGCTCCTCCATCGCGCGCACCGCGGTGTCTTCGTCGCCCCGCGCGATCGCATCGACCACCACCGCATGCTCGTCGTGTTCGCACGAGGCATTGCCGGGCGGCTCGTACAGCGCCACGATCAGCGAGCAGCGCGACATGAGCTCGCTCAAATAGCGCTCCAGGATCGGGTTGCGCGCGAGCCGCGCCACGCGCAGGTGGAACGAACTCGCGAGCCGCGCCCAGTCGGGCTGCGTGTAGCGGTGCATTGCCGCGTGCTCTTCCTTCAGGTGCCGCCGCAGCTCGGCCACTTCGGCCTTGGTCGCGTTGCGCACCGCCATGCGCACCAGCGCGGCCTCCAAGGCGCGGCGCGCCTCGAAGATCTGCCGCGTTTCCTCCGGTGAAGGCATCGCGACGATGGCGCCGCGGTTGGGCCGCAGCTCCACGATGTGGTCGTGCGCGAGCCGCTGCAGCACCTTGCGCACCAGCGCGCGGCTCACGCCGAACAGCTCGCACAGCGAGGCCTCGGGCAGCTTGGTGCCGGGCGCCAGGCGCTGGCGGGTCACGCCTTCGAACACCGAGCGGTAGATGCGCTCCTCGATGTCGCCGTCATCGGCTGCCGGCGCGGCGGCTTCGGCAAGGGAAGACGGTTTGCCCTTGGTGGCAGGCCTGGTGGCGGGCTTGCTGGCGGGCCTTGCGGCGGGCTTCGGCGGCGAGGGGGAACGGGCCATGGAATGGAAGGCAGGCGGTGGGGAACGCGCCGATTATCGAGCGCCTCCGCCTGCCACGCGCTGCGAGCGTCTCAGTCGAACGCGCCTGGCCGTTCCAGCGCGAGCCGCGCCATGTGCGAGGCGATCTCGCCCGGCGTGGTGAACCAGATGTCGCCGCGGTCGCGCGCATGCGCCAGGTGCGCCAGCGCGGTGCGCAGGTGGCGCAGCCGGTAAGGCTGGCCCACGATGTACGGATGCAGCGCAAGGCCCATCACCAGCGGCTGCGCGCGCGACTGGCCGAGCATCTCCTCGAAGTTGTCGACCACTATCGCGCTGAAGTCCTTCGCGTCCATCAGGCGCCCGACGATCATCGGGATGTCGTTGAGCTCCTGCGGGTACGGCACCGACCACAGCGAGCCGCCGCCGCGCGTGCGCATGCGAATCGGCTGGTCGTCATGGCACCAGTTGAGCGTGTAGCTGTAGCCGGTCTCGGCCAGCAGGTCGGGCGTGACGGCGCTCTCCGAGATCCAGGGCGAGAGCCACCCCGCGGGCGCCTGGCCGCTCTCGCGCACCATGCGTTCGCGGCAGCGCTGCAGCAGCGCGCGCTCGTGTGTTTCGTCGAGCACGCCCTGGCGTTCGGCGTTGCTGTGGCCGTGGCCGATGAGCTCGTCGCCGCGCGCCACCAGTGCCCGCACCAGTTCCGGGCAGTGGTCGTACAGCGCGGTGTTGACCAGCGCGCCGGTCGGCAGCGCGAGCGCGTCGAACAGCTCCAGGCAGCGCCACGCGCCCACGCGGTTGCCGTACTCGCGCCAGCCGTGGTTGAGCACGTCGGGCTGCGGCGAGGCCGGGCCGATGCAGGCGCCCAGCCCGTCGCCGAAGGCGAAGTGCTCGACGTTGAAGCCCAGGTACACCGCCAGCCGCGCGCCGTTGGGCCACACGTAGTCGGGCCGCCGCGTGATGGGGCGGTAGTCGAAGCGGTCGTGCGTGGGAAGCCGCTCGGGCCAGCGCGTCGTCATGCCCGCGGCCTCACAGCACCGCGAGGCCGGCGCGCACCAGCAGCCATTCGGCGCTGTCGTTCCACACGTCCATCTGCACGATGAGGCCGTGGCGCACCACGTAGCGGTCGACGTAGCGGTTGTCCTCGAAGGCGGTGCCGTCGGGCCACGCGCCGTACAGCGTGCCGAGGCTGTAGACCACGGTTTCCTCGGGCGTGCCGCCGGCCACCGTCTCGGTGCGCTCGATCTTCTTCTTGACCCACGCATAGCGCTTGGCATTGAAGGCCGAGGTGTCGCCCGGCGCGCTCATCGGCCGGTTGCCGGTGAAGCGGATGCGGATGCCGGGCGCGGTGAAGCGCGAGGCCGACTGCGGGTCGGGAATCATCACCAGGCGAAGGAACTCGTCGACCACCGCGGCGGGGTCGAGCAGGGGGGTGTCTTGCGAAGCGGGCGTGTCCATGAGGTTCTCCGGTCTTTGTGGGCCATGGCGGTGCATGGCGGCTGCGGTGGCGGGAATCGTGCAATTCCCGTGCCTGATTGTCTACACGATGAATTTCAGATTGTCGACAATTTCTAATTCAAATTGTTAACTTGGCATGCCGCTTGCATCCGGTTCGAGCCGGTCGCTTCGGCGCATTCCGATGCACCTCGATGGGTGCGTCGCCGCTGTCCCTCCACTGTCCCTCCACCGTCTTTCCCTCTTTCTTTCGAACCAGGAGCCCGTCAATGACCCACCCGCTTCGCTTCCACCGCCGCACGCTGTGCCTTGCAGCCGTTGCCGCCGCCTGCCTTTCGCACGGCGCCTCGTTCGCCGCCGAGCCCATCAAGATCGGCCTGGTCACGGCGCTGTCGGGCCAGTCGGCGCTGGCCGGTGAAGCCATCACGCGCGGCCTCGCGGTGGCCATCGACGAGATCAACGCCAAGGGCGGCCTGCTGGGCGGGCGCAAGCTCGAGCTGGTGCGCCGCGACGACGAGGCCAACCCCGCCAAGGGCGTGGTGGCCGCGCGCGAACTGATCTTCAAGGAGAAGGTGGCCGTGCTGTTCGGCGGGCTCGACACGCCGGTGTCGATGGCCATCGTGCCCGTTGCCAACCAGGAGAAGACGCCCTTCATGGGCCCCTGGGCCGCGGGCACGCCCATCACCAAGAACGGCGCCAACCCCAACTACGCCTTCCGCGTATCGGCGGTCGACGAGATCGTCAACGTGGGCATGCTCGACTACGCGCAGAAGACGTTCAAGTCGAGCAAGTTCGGCATGATCCTGGTGAACAACCCGTGGGGCGAATCGAACGAGAAGGGCCTGCACGCCGCGCTCGCCGCCAAGGGCCTGAAGGCCGTGGGCGTGGAGAAGTTCGACGGCAACGACGTCGACGTGGTGCCGCAGCTCACGCGCCTGAAGGCCGCGGGCGCCGACACGCTCTTCATGGTCGGCAACGTCGGCCCGTCGGCGCAGGTGGTGAAGTCGCTCGACCGCATGGGCTGGCAGGTGCCCATCGTGTCGCACTGGGGCCCGGCGGGCGGCCGCTTCACCGAGCTGGCCGGTCCCAACGGCAAGAGCGTGCACTTCGTGCAGACCTACAGCTTCTTCGGCAAGCAGTCGCCGGTGGGCGAGCGGGTGATCGCCGCGCTCAAGGCCAAGTACCCGGCCATCAAGGGCCCGGACGACATCACGCCCGCCGTGGGCGTGGCCAACGCCTACGACGGCATGCAGTTGGCCGCGCTGGCCATCGCCGCCGCGGGCTCCACCGACGGCGACGCGGTGCGCCAGGGCTTCTACAAGATCGGCAGGTACGAAGGCCTCATCAAGACCTACGACAAGCCCTTCTCGCCCGCGGTGCACGACGCCGTGACCGCCGGCGACTACGTGTGGGCGCAGTTCATCGACAACCGCATCCTGCCCGTGGGCATGGTCGCGTCGAAGTAAGCCGGCAGGCAAGAAAGAGGACCGCGCGCAATGCTGCTTTCCGCATGGATCAGCGGGTTGGGGCTGGGGAGCATGTACGGGCTGATCGCCCTGGGCTTCTACGTCACCTACGCCGTTTCGGGCACCGTCAACTTCGCGCAGGGCAGCGCGATGATGCTGGGCGCGGTCTTCACCTTCTGGCTCGCGCGGACGCTGGGCTGGCCGATGCCGCTGGCCATCGCGGTGGCGCTCGCGCTGTGCGGCGTGTATGGGCTGGTGGTCGAGTTCGTGGCGGTGCGCCCGTTCGCGAGCCGCGGCTCCGAGGCCTGGCTCATGGCCACGGTGGCGCTCGGCATCGTGGTCGACAACCTCGTGATGTTCACCTTCGGCAAGGAGCCGCGCAGCCTGCCGTCGCCGCTGGCGGTCACGCCGCTGCAGGTCGGCGACGTGGGGCTGGGCGTGTACCCGCTGCAGTTGCTGATTCCGGTGGCGGGGCTGGCACTGGCTGCCGCGCTGCACGTGGTGGCGCGGCGCACGCGCTGGGGCGTGGGCATGCTGGCCGTGGTGCAGAACCCGGCGGCCGCGCGGCTCATGGGCATTCCGATCCGGCGCGCGGTGGCCGCGGCCTTTGCGCTGTCGGCCGTGTTCGCGGGCGTGGCGGGCGTGCTGATCGCGCCGCTGTTCAACGTGCAGGCCGACATGGGCACGCTGTTCGGCCTGAAGGCCTTCGCGGTCGCCATCCTGGGCGGCATCACCAGCGCGTGGGGCGTGATGGGCGCGGGGCTGCTGTTCGGCCTGGCCGAGGCGCTCATCACCGCCACGCTGGGCTCGGGCTACACGCAGATCCTGACCTTCGGCCTGGTGATCGTGGTGCTGGCGCTGCGGCCGCAAGGGCTCTTCGGCCGCGCGGCGGTGAAGAAGGTATGAGCGCCGCCGGCATGCGCTGGCCCGCGCTGATCGGGCTCGTGCTGACCATGGCGGCGGGCGTGGCGCTCGCGGCCACGGTCAACGGCTACTACGTCTTCGTGCTGGCCAACGTCGCGCTGTTCGCGATCGTGGGCATCGGGCTCAACGTGCTGCTCGGGCTCACGGGGCAGATGTCGTTCGGGCACGTGGGCTTCTATGCGATCGGCGCGTACGCGGTCGCCATCCTCACGAGCAAGGCCGGCTGGAGCTTCTGGGCCGCATGGCCGGTGGGCGCGCTCATTGCGGGCGCGATGGGCGCCTTGCTGGCACTGCCTGCATTGCGCGCGAAGGGGCCTTACCTCGCGATGATCACCATCGCCTTCGGCTTCATCGTGGAGCACGCCATCGTCGAGGCGCGCGACCTCACGGGCGGGCAGAACGGCATCATGGGCATCGCGGGGCCGTCGCTCTTCGGCCTGGCGCAGGGCGAGCGCGCCGCGGCGATGCTGGCGGTGCTCACGGCGGGCGTGGCGCTCGTGGCCTTCGCGCTGCTGTCGCGCGGCGGCTGGGGCGCGGCGATGCGCGCGGTGCGCGACAGCGAGACGGCGGCCGAGTCGGTCGGGCTCGACCCGCTGCGCATCAAGACGGTGGCCTTCGCGCTGTCGGCGCTGTGCGCGGGCGCGGCGGGCGGGCTGTTCGCGCCGCTGTCGGGCTTCGTCACGCCGCACACCTTCGGCTTCGGGCAGTCGATCCTGTTCGTGCTGGTGGTGATGATCGGCGGCGCCGGCTCGGTCGCCGGGCCGGTGGTGGGCGCGCTGGTGGTGGCGTTGCTGCCCGAGGTGCTGGCGAGCCTGGAGGAATACCGGCTGCTGTTCTTCGGCCTGCTGCTGCTGGTCGTGCTGTGGGCGGCACCGGACGGTGCCGCAGGGTTGTGGCGGCGCGTGACGGCGCGGTTCGCGAAGCGTCCGCCGGCGGTGCCGCTGCAAGCCGACGGCACCGGCCTGCCGCCGCGCCAGGCCGGCGCACCGATCCGCACCGACGGCCTCACGATGCAGTTCGGCGGCGTGCGCGCCGTGAGCGACCTGGCCTTCGGCACGCACGCGGGCGGCATCACCAGCCTGATCGGGCCGAACGGCGCGGGCAAGACGACCGTGCTGAACATGCTGAGCGGCTTCTACAGGCCCACGGGCGGCGGCTTCCGGCTGGGCGAGGCGCCGCTGCAGGGGCTGCGCGCCTTTCGCATCGCGCGCGCCGGCGTGGCGCGCACCTACCAGACCTCGCAGCTTTTCGGCAGCCTCAGCGTGGAAGACAACGTGGCGCTTGCGCTGGGGCGCGGCACGCTCGGGCCGCTGCTCGGCGCGCGGCGCTACCGCTCGGGCGCAGCGCGCGCGCAGGCGCGGCAGCTGCTGGCCTTCTGCGGCTATGCCGGTTCGCCTGATACGCCGGCGGCGGACCTCGCGCACGTCGACCGCCGGCTCGTGGAGATCGCACGCGCGCTGGCCACGTCGCCGCAGGCGCTGCTGCTCGACGAGCCCGCGGCCGGCCTCTCGCGCGAAGACAAGACGCAGCTCGCTGCGCTGCTGCAGCGCATCGCGGCGGCTGGCATCGGCGTGCTGCTGGTCGAGCACGACATGGAGCTGGTCATGGGCATCTCCGACCACCTCGTGGTGCTCGATGCCGGGCAGCGGCTGGCCGTGGGCGACGTCGCCGCGATCCAGGCCGACCCGGCGGTGCGCAAGGCCTACCTGGGCGAAGCGCTGACGGCCGGCGCATCCACCAAGGCCCCGCGTCCCGCCTTGGCGGCGGACGCGCCCGAGGTGCTCGGCATCGGCGCGCTGGTGGCGGGCTACGGCGCGGAGCCGGTGCTGCACGGCATCGACCTGCGCGTGCGGCGCGGCGAACTGGTGGCGCTGCTGGGCGCCAACGGCGCGGGCAAGTCGACGCTGATGCGCTCGCTGGCCGGGCTGCACCGGCCGGTGCAGGGCGGCATCCACCTCGAAGGCACCGAGCTCGCGGGCCTGCCGGCCGAACGCATCGTGGCGCGCGGGCTGGTGCTGGTGCCCGAAGGACGCCAGGTGTTCCCCGAGCTCAGCGTGCGCGACAACATCCGCCTGGGCGCGTTCCTCGACGGCCGCGACATCGACGCGCGCACCGAGGCGATGCTCGGGCGCTTCCCGCGCCTGCGCGAGCGGCTGCACCAGCGCGCGGGGCTGCTGTCGGGCGGCGAGCAGCAGATGCTGGCCATTGCGCGCGGGCTGATGTCTCGGCCGCGCGTGCTGCTGCTCGACGAGCCCTCGCTGGGGCTGGCGCCGAAGATCATCGCGGAGCTGTTCGAGGCGCTCGACGCGCTGCGCGCCGAAGGCCTCACCGTGCTGCTGGTCGACCAGATGGCGGCGCTGGCGCTGGCACTGTGCGACCGCGCCTATGTGATGGAAGGCGGGCGCATCGTGGCGCAGGGCAGCGCGGCCGAAATCGCCGCGGACGGTGCCTTGGCCAAGGCTTACCTGGGCGCCGGCTGAGCGCTGATTGAGCCCCTGAAGCCGCCCGATGCGGCTGTGTCGGCCTCCCGGCACAATCGCGCGATGCGTTTTTTCAAGGATCTGAGCCTCTCGGCTTTCACCGCGGGCTTCGTCGCCGTGCTCGTGGGTTTCACGAGTTCGGTGGCCATCGTGTTCCAGGCCGCCCAGGCCTTCGGCGCCACGCCGGAGATGGCGGCCTCGTGGATGTGGGCGCTGGGCATCGGCATGGGGCTGGCGTCGGCGCTGCCCTCGCTGTGGTGGCGCAAGCCCGTGATGATCGCCTGGAGCACGCCCGGCGCGGCCGTGCTGGCGGTGGCCGGCATGGGCTACAGCATGAACGAGGCGGTGGGCGCCTTCATCGTCTGCGCGGTGCTGATGGTGCTGGCGGGCGCCACCGGCTGGTTCGAGCGCGTGATGAACAGGATTCCCATGGCCATCGCCTCCGCGCTGCTCGCGGGCGTGCTGGCGCGCTTCGGGCTGGGCGCCTTCATCGCGGCGCAAACCGCGCTGCCTCTGGTGCTGCTGATGCTGGGCACCTACCTCGTCACCAAGCGGCTGCTGCCGCGCTACGCGGTGCCGCTCACGCTGTTGGTGGCCATCGTCTACGTGGCGGCGCGCGGCCAGTTGGCGTGGTCGGCGGTGCATTTCTCGCTCACCTGGCCGGTGTTCACCCTGCCGGTCTTCACCTGGCAGGCCATCGTGAGCCTGGCGCTGCCGCTGTTCGTGGTGACCATGGCCTCGCAGAACCTGCCGGGCGTGGCGGCCATTCGCGCGGCCGGCTATGGCGAGCTGCCGGTCAGCAAGCTCATCACCATCAGCGGGCTGACCACGCTGGTACTGGCGCCCTTCGGCGCCTTCGCGCTGAACCTGAGCGCCATCACCGCGGCCATCTGCATGGGCCGCGAGGCGCACGAAGACCCGGCGCGGCGCTACACGGCGGCCGTGAGCTGCGGCGCCATCTACGTGGTGATCGGGCTGTTCGGCGCGGCCGTCACGGGCCTGCTCACCGCGTTCCCCAAGGAACTGGTCGCGGCCATTGCCGGGCTGGCGCTGCTGGGCACCATCGGCGGCGGGCTGGCGGCCGCGGTGCGCGACGAATCGCACCGCGAGGCGGCGCTCATCACCTTCCTGGTGACGCTCTCGGGCGTCACGCTGGCGGGCATCGGCTCGGCCTTCTGGGGCGTGGTGGCCGGGGCGGTGGCGCTGGCGGTGCAGCAGATCGGCCGCGAGCGACATCCGCGGCATCTGGAAAAGCAGCCTGAAAAGGCCCCCGCCGGCAAGGACATCGCCGCTTCCGGCAACATCGCGCCCGATACCCCTGAGGCTGCCGTTCCCGGCGCCGGAAAGAACACCTGATGAAAAACATCCTCTTCGTCGCCGATCCGCTCGACCAGTTCAAGATCTACAAGGACACGACCTTCTCGATGATGCGCGAGGCGCAGCGCCGCGGCCATCGCATCGCGGCCTGCCTGCCGCAGGACGTCCAGTGGAAATCGGGCGGCCAGGTGACGGCCAACGTGCAGCAGATCACGCTCACGGGCGACGCGAAGGACTGGTACACGGTCGACATCGCCGAGTCGAAGGCGCTGAAGGACTTCGACGCCGTGCTGATGCGCAAGGACCCGCCCTTCGACGCCGAGTACATCTACGCCACGCACCTGCTGCAGCAGGCCGAGCGCGAGGGCGCGCAGGTGGTCAACTCGCCACGCGCGCTGCGCGACCACCCCGAGAAGCTCGCGATCATGGAGTTTCCGCAGTTCGTCACGCCCACGCTGGTCACGCGCAGCGCGCAGGCCGTGCGCGACTTCCACGCGGAGCACGGCGACATCATCCTCAAGCCGCTCGACGGCATGGGCGGCATGGGCATCTTCCGCGTGAAGCAGGACGCGCTGAACCTGGGCTCCATCGTCGAGACGCTCAACAAGGACGGCGCCGAGACCATCATGGTTCAGCGCTTCGTGCCGGAGGTGGTGCAGGGCGACAAGCGCATCCTGATCATCGCGGGCGAGCCGGCACCCTTCGTGCTGGCGCGCATTCCGCAGGGCACCGAGGTGCGCGGCAACCTGGCCGCCGGCGGCAAGGGCGTGGCCCAGCCGCTCACCGCGCGCAACCGCGAGATCGCCGAGGCCGTGGGCCGCGCGCTGGCGCCGCGCGGGCTGCTGCTGATCGGGCTCGACGTGATCGGCGACTCGGTCACCGAGATCAACGTGACCAGCCCGACCTGCTTCCAGGAAATCACCGAGCAGACCGGCTTCGACGTGCCGAAGATGTTCATCGATGCGCTGGAAGCGCATCTGAGTCAAAAAGGCCGCTGACGCACGTCCGGCGTGCGTGGTGCACTATCGAAAAGATAGCGGCGCGCCGGCCTTGCGCTGACGCCGTTGCTGCAGCACGCGCGAGCGCCGCTTGCGTGCCCAGATGACGATGCCGGTGACCGACAGCATCGCCACCAGCAGCCCCATCGCCGACATCAGGATGCGCCCCGGCAGGCCGAGGATGCGCCCGCCGTGCAGCGGCAATTGCAACTGCGAGAACACGTCGGCCGCGGTGCCGTGCCACGGCCGGTTGCTGCCGATGACATGGCTGTCGCGGCCGTCGACGTACAGGTTCGACAGGCCCATGCCGTCGCTGTCGTCGTGCGTGGCGTGGTCGAAGAAGGACACGTTGTAGAAGCCGCCGCGCGCGTTGTAGAACACGCCGCCCAGCGGCGTGGTCCAGCCGCGGCGCCGTGCCTCGGCGTCGGCCTGGGCCACCACCTCGCGAAACCCGATGACCGGCTCGATGCGCGTGCCCAGCGGCGCGAGCGGCACCAGCGCCGAGGGCCCCGGCGTGGTCTTGGAGACCAGCGACAGCACCGGGTAGAACACTTCCTTGTAGAGGTTCAGCGAGAACGAGGTGAAGGCGATGACGATGATCAGCAGCCAGACCCACAGCCCGCCCGCGCGGTGCAGGTCGAAGTTGAGCTTGTAGCCGCCGGCGGCCCAGCGCACGGTCCAAGCCGGCTTCCAGCGTTGCCACCACGCGGCAGGGGGCCTGTGTTCGGGCTGCACCGCCTTGCGCAGCCGGCGCGGCAGGGTCAGGTAGAGCGCCACGAAGCTGTCGAGCAGCCACACCAGCGCCACCGTGCCCATGATCCACCAGCCGACGCGGTCGCTGCCCCACATCGCCGGCACGTGCAGCATGTAGTGCAGCTTGCGCAGGAAGGGCATCAGCGTCTCGGGCTTGAGCGAGACGGCGCTGGCGTCGCGCCGCCCGCGCACCTCGGCCGTGACCGGGTCGACGAAGACCTGGTTGTAGCCGAGCCTGTAGGGCTTGCCGGTGGCGGGGTCGGTGCGCGGCTGCACGAAGTAGCCGGCCGCATGGCCCTCTTCGAAGCCCAGCGGAAGGTAGGCGACCCGCGCGCGCGGGTCGTGGGATTCGACGGCGGCGGCCAGTTCGAAGGGGTCCTTGAACGGGCCGCGCGCGGGGGTGTCGTAGAGCGTGCGGTTGAGCCAGCCGTCGATCTCGTGGTCCCACGAGATGACGGCGCCGGTCAGGCCCGAGACGACGAGAAACAGCGCGACCGCCAGTCCCGCCCAGCGGTGCACCGCGGTCGCGAAGGCGCGCATGGCGGGATCAGAAGTCGATCGTGCCGCTCACGGCGAAGGTGCGCGGTGCGCCCAGCACCAGGTAGTTGGAGCCTTGCGTGCCGCCCACCGACGCCCAGTACGACTTGTTGAACAGGTTGTCGATGCGCGCGCGCAGCGTGAGCGCGCGGCCGTTGCCCAGGTCGACCAGGTAGCGCGCGCCGATGTCCACGCGCGTCCACGACGGCACCGACTGCGTGTTGGTGGCGTTGGCGTACTGCTTGGAGGTGTAGAGCACGCGTGCGTTCAACGCGAGGTTGCGCAGGCCGGGCACGTCCCACTCGGCGCCCAGGTTGGCTTGCTGCTTGGCCACGCCGATGGCGGTCAGGCCGTCGGTGGCGCCGCCTTGCGTGTCCTTCTGCTTGGCGTCGAGCAGCGTCAGGCCGCCGAGCAGGCGCAGGCCCTTGGTGGGCTGGCCGAAGACCGAGAACTCCAGGCCCTGGTTGCGTTGCTTGCCGTAGGGGCCGTAGGTCTGGCCGATGTAGTAGTACGTCGGCTGGTCGGTGGTGAAGAACGCGGCGCTGGCGCCGAGCGTGCCGCCGT
Organism: Variovorax sp. OK212; assembly: GCF_900112425.1. GTDB lineage: Bacteria > Pseudomonadota > Gammaproteobacteria > Burkholderiales > Burkholderiaceae_C > Variovorax. The sequence goes on from NZ_FOLP01000004.1 coordinate 434,533, forward strand.
CGTACTTGACGCCGATTTCCTTCTGCTTGGCCTGGTAAGGCGCGAAGATTTCGCCGGCATTGGTGACCGGGCGGTTGTTCACAGTGCTGGCCGCCACGTTGCCCTTGACCAGGCCTTCGATGTAGTTGGCGTAGGCCGAGACGGTCGGCGTGAACTTGTAGACGACGCCGGCCACCGGCGTGGTCTTGCTCTTGTCGTAGGTGCTGCTCTGCGCGAGCGTGGTGTAGGCGAAGCTGGTCTGCTCGATGGTCTGGCGGCGCGCGCCGAGCGTGACGAGCAGGCGGTCTTCCATGAACGACATGGTGTCGGCAACGGCCACGCTCGAGGTGTCGATCTTGTCGGTCAGGCGCGGGTTGTCCAGCGTGTTGCCCACGAATGCACCGTTGGCCACCGGGTAGAGCGATGCGTACGGCGTGTAGATGTTGTTGCGCACGCTGTTCGCCGAGATGGCGTAGGCGTTGTCGCGGTCGTTGCTGTACTTGGCCGCCGACACCACCACGCTGTGCTTCACCGGGCCGGTAACGAAGTTGCCGCGCACGCCGATCTCGGCGGTGCCGATGCGGTCCTTGCGGGTGTTGCTGAAGCGCGTGTTGCTGGTGTCGCCGAACGCGTTGGTCAGCGTCGGGTTCGACAGCACGTTGTCTTCGTCGCTGCGGCGCACGCCGCCGGCGGCCCAGGCCGTGATGTTGTCGGTGATGTCGACCTCGCCGCGGAAGGTGGCGAACTTGTCCTTTTCCTTGGAGTAGCTCCAGGGCTGGGCGAAGTTGGTGCGGGCGTCGGGCGCGCGCGGAATCGGCAGCGAGGACGACGGCGTGAGGCTCGGGCGGCCGTCCTTCAGGTCGAAGTCCTGGTAGCCGAAGTCGGCCGACAGGCGCACGTTGCGGTTGTGCCAGTCCAGGCCGATGCCGAAGGCGCTGAGCTGCTGGCTCTCGTTCTTCACGCCGGTGCCGCCTTCGCGGCGCACCGCGTTCACGCGCACGCCCAGGCTGTCGTCGGGACCGAAGCGGCGTGCCAGGTCGAGGTTGACGAAGCCCTGGCCGCCGGTCTGCACGCCGAAGCCGACACGCGTGAGCGGCTCGTTGGGCGCGCGCTTGGGCAGCAGGTTGATCGCGCCGCCGATGCCGCTGCCGCCGGGGGCCGCGCCGTTCAGGAAGGTGTTGGCGCCGCGGAACACTTCCACGCGCTCGAAGAATTCGGAGGCGATGTACTGGCGCGGCAGCATGCCGTACAGGCCGTTGTACGACACGTCGTCCGAGTACACCGGGAAGCCGCGCACCACGTACAGCTCCTGGAAGTTGCCGAAGCCGCGCGCCTGGCGCACCGACGGGTCGTTCAGCAGCACGTCGGCCACGCTCTTGGCCTGCTGGTCCTGGATCAGTTCGTTGGTGTAGTTGGTGCTCGAGAACGGCGTGCTCATCATGTCCTGGTTGCCCAGGATCCCGGCGCGCCCGCCGCGGGCCACCTGGCCGCCGGCGAAGGGCTTGGTCAGGCCTTCGGCCGATGCGTCGGCGCTGGCTTCCACGTTCACCGTGGTCAGCGTGCCGCTCGACGCTGCCCCTGCAGCCGGCTCGGCCGTGGTGGTTTGTGCCAGTGCTGCCACGGCGTTGAGCGCGAGCAGCGTTGCGACCACGGTCGGCCGGAGATAGAAGTGAGGAGCGGGCATGGACGGTTCGAAAAATGCAAATGAGAACCGTTATTGTTCATCTGTTTGCACCCGCCCACTGATACTTTGTTGCGCTGTTGCGAAAATGTGTCAGTAAAAAGCTCGCACTTTTGTTTGCAATCAGCGCCCCGCCAACTGCCCGTCCACGAACACATGCAGCTCGCCCGGCGCGAACTGCGTCCACGTCTCGTTGGTGGTGAGCGGCGCGGTCACCACCACGGCCACGCGGTCGGTGGGCGTGGTGTGCTGCGCGAAGTCGATGGCGAGGTCTTCGTCCGACAGCTGCGCCGTCACGAACGGGTGGCGGCGCTCCACGTACCAGAGGTTGGTGGAGGCATGCGCCCACAGCGCCTGGCCGTTGGACAGCATGAAGTTGAAGGTGCCGTGGCTCGCGAGCTGCGGCGCCAGTTCGCGCAGCGTGAGCGTCAGCTCCTCGATGCTCGGCACGCCGGCGTGCGACTTGGCCAGCTCCTGCATGATCCAGCAGAAGGCGTGCTCGCTGTCGGTGTTGCCCACCGGGTGGAAGTTGCCGTGCAGGCGCGGGCGAAAGTCCTTCAGGTCGCCGTTGTGGGCGAACACCCAGTAGCGGCCCCACAGCTCGCGCACGAAGGGGTGGCAGTTCTGCAGGTTCACCTCGCCCTGCGTCGCCTTGCGGATGTGCGCGATGACGTTGCGGCTTTGAATGGGGTAGCGGCGAATCAGCTCCGCCACCGGCGATTCGCACGCCGGCTGGTGGTCGACGAAATGGCGCAGCCCGCGGTCCTCGAAGAACGCGATGCCCCATCCGTCGGCATGGTGGTCGGTGCGGCCGCCGCGTTGCGCGAACCCCGTGAAGCTGAAGGTCACGTCGGTCGGCGTGTTGCAGTTCATCCCTAGCAATTGGCACATGGGTGCCATTAGAACGCGATTCGGCGCGTCCCTGGTTCGGCGCGGGCGTTCAGCTCGGCAGTTCAGCTCGGGTGTTCAGCGCAGGAACTTGCCTTCCTTCGTCACCCGCACCATCTCGATGAAGCGCGAACCCGTGTTGCTCGCGCCGGTGAAGTCGACCTCCATGTTGCTCACGCGCAGCTTCATGGTCTTGAGCGTGGCGTGCAGCCTGGCGCGCGTGAGGTCGCGCCCGGTGCGGCGCAGCGCCTCGATCATCACCATCGCGTTCACATAGCCCTCGTAGCTGAGGTAGCCGATGTCGACCTTGGCGCGCTCGGCCAGCTGGCGGTATTCCTTGGTGCCGGCATCGACCTCGCTCCACGGGTACGGCACGATCTGCGAAATGGCCAGCCCGCTGGTCTTGTCGCCCACCAGCCTGGCCGTGACGTCGCCCGGCACGATCGACATGCCGTAGAACATCTGGCGCCCGCCCGCGGCCCAGGCGCTCTTCATCACCTCGCCGCCGATGCCGCCGCCCAGGTACATGATCACGGCCTGCGCCTTGCTGTCGGCCAGCGTCTTGCCGGCGCTTTCGTTGGTCGAGCCGTCGCCTTTCACCGGCACGGCGGCCGCGGGCTTGAGTTGCAGCGCGGTCAGCGCGGTGTCGACCAGCTTGGCGACTTCCGCGCCGCCCGGGTTGTCCAGGTAGGCCACCGCGATGCGCGAGACGCCGATGGTCGTCAGGTGCTGCACCAGCGCCTGCGCCTCGCGCGCGAAGGTGGCGCGCACGAAGTAGCCGGAGCCCGCGACCTTCTCGCGCGCCGAATCCGACACGGCATAGCCGCCCACCATCGGCGCGCCGCTCTGGTTCAGCACCTTGGCCGCCGCCGCGGTGGTGCCCGAGCCCACGCAGCCGAAGAAGGCGAAGGCGCGGTGCTCGCCCAGCAGCTTCTCGTAGTTGGCCACGGCCTTCTCGGGCACGAGTTCGTCGTCGAGCGACACCAGCCTGATCTTGCGGCCCGCGAGCCCGCCCTGTGCATTGACGGTGTCGAAAGCCAGCCCCGCGCCGGCCATCACCACCTTGATGGGCGCGCCCAGCGAGCCGCTCAGGATGCCGGTGTGGCCGAGCACGATCTCGCTGTCGCTGACGCCGCTCTCCGCGGCATGAACGGAAGACAGAGGGCCAAGACTGGCCACGGCCGCAGCCGAGGCGGCAATGAAATTTCTGCGATGCATGGGGGATGGGCGGGCGCCGAGATACAACTGAAAACAATTGAATGCGAAAGCCCCGCCTTCCGCCGCCGGTGTTTACCCCGTGTTGCGCGCCGGCCCGTTCGGCGTGCTCGGCTGCTGGCGCAGTTGCCATGCCGCGCAGATCGCCAAGGCGCACAGCCCCGCCAGCATCGCGAACACCTCGTCGAACGCGGCCAGCCGCGCCGGGCTGGTCATCGGGTTGGCCAGCGAGTCGCCATGCGCCGCCAGCCGCCACTCGAGCACGATGGCGCACAGGCTCACGCCGGCCGCGCCGCCCAGCATGCGCACGAAGTTGATGGCGCTCGCGCCCTGCGGAATGAGCGGCTTGGCCAGCGGCCGCATCGAGCCCAGGTTGAGCGAGGGCAGGATGAAGCCCAGCCCGATGCGCCCGATCACGGCAAAGGCCACCAGCAGCCACAGCGCGCTGTCCAGCCGCAGCACCATCATCAGCGCGAACGAGGCGGCCAGCAGCGCCAGGCCGATGGTCACCAGCAGCCAGGTCGGGTGCCTGTCGGCCAGCCGGCCCACGCCGGCGATGGTCAACGCCAGCACCAGGCCCGCCGGCAGCAGGATGGTGCCCACGTGCGAGGCCGACAGCTGCAGCCCCACCTGCATGTACACCGGCAGCAGGTAGGTCGAGCCGAACAGCGCCGTGCCGTAGATGAAGGCCACCACGCTGCCCATGGCGAACTGCCGGTACTTGAAGAGCGCCAGGTTCATCAGCGGCGTGCCGCCCGCGGCCGCCAGCCGGCGCTGCCACCACACGAAGGCGGCGAACGAAGCCAGCGCGCCGGCCAGCAGCAGCGCGGCCTGCAGCGGTGAATCGCCGCGCAGCTCGACCAGCCCGTTCAGCAGGCACAGCGTGCCCACCGTGCCCAGCGCAAGGCCGCGCGCGTCGAGGCCGCTGCCGCGCACCGCGGCCACGCCGCCGGGCGCGGTCTTGGGCACGAACTTGTAGGCCAGCCAGATCGAGGCCAGGCAGAACGGCACCACCATGAAGAAGATCGAGCGCCAGCCGAACAGGTCGACCAGCACCCCGCCGATGCTCGGCCCGATGGCCGGCGCCAGCACCACGCCCATGCCGAAGATGCCGCTCGCGCGTCCCTGCTCGTGCGGCTCGAAGGCGCGCAGGATGATGATGGCCGGAATGGGCTGCACCACGCCCGCGGCCAGCCCTTCGGCCACGCGCGCGAACAGCACCAGCGAGAAGTTGTTGGCCAGCCCGCCCACGATGCCGCCCACCAGCAACAACAGCATCGTGCCCACGTAGGTGCGCCGGTAGCCGTAGCGCGACAGCAGCCACGGCGTGGTGAGCATCGACACCGTCATCGCCACCATGAAGCCCGAGCTCACCCACTGCGCGCGTTCCTGGCCCAGCGAGAAGTGGTGGCTCATGCCGGGGATCGCCACGTTGACGATGGTCGAGGACATGATCGACGCCATCGTCCCCACCATGACCGAGAGCAGCAGGTACCAGCGGTAGCGCTCGCCGTAGCGCTCGCGCAGGGTGCCGATGGTGGGGATGCCGGGGATGGGCGGCGTGGCCGGCGTGGTCGCGGCTTCGGGTGTCTGTGGGGATGTCATGGGGCGGCGGAATGTCTCGGGTCCGTCGTCCTACAAGCATATCGGCGATTGCATGGCGGAAGGCGGGGCGGCGAATCGCACAATGCAGCGGCTGTCTCCTCCGCGTCAAGACCCATACAACAAATGAACTCACCCGTGAACGACCCCGCCGGCATGCCGCCCTCTCCCGAAGGCGCCCCCACGCTCGCCACGGAACTGGCCGCGCCGACGGTCACGCGGTCCTACCGCTGCCAGTGCGGGCGCCCGGTGTTCCTGCGCAACAGCCAGTGCCTGGCCTGCCACACGCCGCTGGGTTACGTGATCGACCGCCTGGGCGTGATGCCGCTCGCACCGGCCGAAGGCGGCGGCGCGCAGCCCGACACCTTCACCGTGTTCGGCGACCCGCACGGCCCCACCTACCGCCGCTGCGCGAACCTCATGACCCCCGCGGCCTGCAGCTGGATGGTGCCCGCCGCGCGCGACGGCGAGGCACCGCCCGTCGACGTGCACGGCCTCGCGCCGGGCTACTGCCTCGCGTGCAGCGTGACGCGCACCATTCCCGACCTGTCGCAGGAGGTCAACGGCGTGTTCTGGGGCAAGCTCGAGCAGGCCAAGCGCCGCCTCATCTCGCAACTGCTGGCGCTGGGCCTGCCGGTGGTGAGCCGCCATGCCGACCCGGTGCACGGCCTGGCCTTCGACTTCCTCAGCAACATGCCCGGCGGCCCGCACGTGATGACGGGCCACGACGACGGCGTGATCACGCTGAACGCCGAGGAGGCCGAGGACGCCGTGCGCGAGCGCATCCGCGCCGAGATGCGCGAGCCCTACCGCACGCTGCTGGGCCACTTCCGCCACGAGATCGGCCACTACTACTGGGACTTGCTGGTGCTGCCCACGCCGTGGATCGACGACTTCCGCGCGCTCTTCGGCGACGACCGCGCCGACTACGCCGCCGCGCTGCAGACCCACTACGACCAGGGTCCGCCGCCCGACTGGGCCGACCGCTTCGTGAGCAGCTACGCCAGCACGCACCCCTGGGAGGACTGGGCCGAGACCTGGGCCCACTACCTGCACATGGCCGACACGGCCGACACGGCGATGAGTTTCGGCGTCGACGCCACCAACGTCGAACTCACCAGCGACCTCTTCACGCCCGACGACCTGTGGCAGCCCGGCCATGCGGACGCCGGCAAGTTCCTGGACTTCATCAACGGCTGGGTGCGGCTGACCAACGTGCTCAACGAGCTGTCGCGCAGCATGGGCCAGCCCGACTACTACCCCTTCGTGCTGCCGCGCGCGGCGGTGGGCAAGCTGCAGTTCATCCACCAGGTGGTCACGCAGCAGAGGCCGGGCGATGCGCCGACGATGGTGGTGGCCAGCGAGGTGGCGGCAGCTGTGCCCGAACAGGCAGCAGAGCCGGCGCAGGCGCAAGCACAAGCGCAATCCCAGTCGCAGGGGTTCGTTCAGTCCTGAGGCAAGGGCGTGCCTGTTGCGCAGCGCTGGCAGATGCACGCCAGCCCGCGCATCGACTCCGGCAGGTTCGTCAGCGGTGCCTTGCTGAAGTCGACCTGCATGCACCAGCACGGCGGCTGCGCCTGGCCGGTCTCGCGTTCGATCTCCATCGCACAGCGGTTCTGTTCGCCGCACAGCGGGCAGCGCGTGGCGTCGATCAGGCCGGGGCCCGCGGTGGCCATGGTCATGCGATCTCGAAGGCCGGCAGCTTCTTCGCGACGGCCACGTTGCGCAGCGTCACGTACACCGGCAGGCCGCCGCGGTAGGCCGGGTAGTCCTCGCCTTCGATCAGCGGCAGCAGGTAGCGCCGGCATTTCTCGGTGATGCCGTAGCCGTCGTCCGAGATGAAATCGCGCGGCATCGGCTTCTCGACATTGGCCACCGATTCGAGCGGCGCGCTGCCCAGGGTGTAGGCATAGGGCAGGTCGGACGTGCGCTCGATGGTCGGCATCACCGCGTTGCGGCCTTCCAGTGCGAGCTCGACCGCGCGCTGGCCCAGCTCGTAGGCCTGCTTCACGTCGGTGGCCGAGGCAATGTGGCGCGCCGCGCGCTGCAGGTAGTCGGCCACGGCCCAGTGGAACTTGTGGCCCAGCGCGTCCTTCACCATCTGCGCCACCACCGGCGCCGCGCCGCCGAGCTGCGCATGGCCGAACGCATCGCGCGTGCCCTGCTCGGCCAGGAAGGTGCCGTCGGGGTGGTGGCAGCCTTCGGACACCACCACCGAGCAGTAGCCGTGCTGCTTCACCAGTTCGTCGACCCGCGCGATGAAGCGCGCCTTGTCGAACTCGATTTCCGGGAACAGCACCACCACCGGAATGCCCTGGTCCGCCGCGAGGCCGCCGGCCGCCGCGATCCAGCCCGCGTGCCGCCCCATCACCTCGAGCACGAACACCTTGGTGGACGTGGCCGCCATCGAGCGCACATCGAACGAGGCCTCGATGGTCGATACCGCCACGTACTTCGCGACCGAGCCGAAGCCCGGGCAGCAGTCGGTCAGCGGCAGGTCGTTGTCGATGGTCTTGGGCACGTGGATGGCCTGCAGCGGGTAGCCCATCGACTGCGACAGCTGGCTCACCTTGAAGCAGGTGTCGGCCGAGTCGCCGCCCCCGTTGTAGAAGAAGTAGCCGATGCCGTGCGCCTTGAACACCTCGATGAGCCGTTCGTACTCGCGGCGGTTCTTCTCGAGCGACTTGAGCTTGTAGCGGCACGAGCCGAACGCGCCCGACGGCGTGCTGCGCAGCGCCGCAATGGCCTCGGCCGATTCGGCGCCGGTGTCGATCAGCTCTTCGGCGAGCGCGCCGATGATGCCGTTGCGCCCGGCATAGAGCTTGCCGATGCGCTGCGGGTGCCGGCGTGCCGTTTCGATCACGCCGCAGGCCGACGCGTTGATGACCGAGGTGACGCCGCCCGACTGGGCGTAGAAGGCATTGGTGAGATGGGTGGACATGGAATTCCTTCGCGCGCGGGGAGGGCCATTCTGGCGCAATCGCCTCCTTCAGGCCAACCGCGGGGCCAACCGCCAAGCCGGCGATTCGGCCGCGATTACAGTTCCTTTCCTTGGGCGCCGTGCAGCGGCGCCGCAGAGCCATCCAAGGAGTCCTTCAGTGAGCATCTTTTCCCGTTTCTTCGGCCGCAAGGACGAACCGGCCGACGCTGGCGCGCTGGTGGCCAACCCCGACCTGGAAGATCCCGTCGCGCTGACGGTCCTGTTCCCCGATGCGCAGAAGATCGACATCGCCGCGCTCGGCCAGGCGCTGCGCGCCTACCACCGGTCGACCGGCGACGCGCGTTGCGAGGTCTCGCCCGACCCGGGCGCCTTCATCGCGCTGGTGGGCTGGCGAAAGCACGTGGTGCGGCTGGTCGGCTTCGATGCGCCGATGCCGGCCGACGCGCTCGAGGCCTGCGTCGCACCGGCGCACTACCCGCAGGAACTCAAGGCGCAGGTGCGCGCCCACCGCGGCCACGTGATCCTCTACTACGCCGGGCGCGAAGCCTCGGTGCTCGAGCAGTACGTCGCGCTGGCCACCGTGGCCGGCGCGCTGGCCCGCCTCGGGGCGCTGGCGGTGGTGAACGAGGCGGCCCGCACCTCGATGCCGGCGGCCGTGTTCGACGCCGACGCCGAGACTGGAAACGGCGGCGACAGCATCGAGCTGCTGCGCGAGCTCGACCTGCCCGCGCTGTACTGCGGCTTCGTCAAGTACGAGGTCGAAGGCGTCCAGGGCGTGTGGATGCGCACCCATGGCGCCGACCGCTTCGGCCATCCCGACTTCGCCGTGCTGGCCGAGGGCCACCACGAGGGCCAGACCTACTTCCAGCTGTTCGGCAACGTCCTGCGCTACCTGGTCGACAGCGGTGCGGAAATGGGGGCGGGCCACACCATGCAGGTGGGCGAGGACCGCTTCATGCGGCTGCGCGCGCCGGCCGAGACCGAGTACTTTCTCGACGGCCCCGGCACGGTGATGGTGGCCGAGATGATCGGCGCCGACGAGATCGCGCAGCGGCCCCACTGAGACGGCGCCCGGGCCATGCAAGCCCAGCAAGCCTGGCCCGGTGGGCCTGTCGCTCAGCGGCCCGGAAACTCGGGCGCGCGCTTCTGCAGGAACGCGCTCACGCCCTCGCGGAAGCTCGGGCTGTCGATCAGCTCGCGCTGGCGCTCGCTCTCGTAGTGCAGCTGCTCCTTCAGCGTGTGGCGCTCCGAGGCCTCGAAGGCTTCGCGCGCCTCGACCACCGCGTGCGCCGGCAGGCGCGCCAGGCGCAGCGCGATGCCCCTGGCTTCCTCCAGCAGCTGCTCGTCGTCCACGCAGGCCCAGATCAGGCCCCACTGCACGGCACGCCCCGCGCCCACGCGCTCGTCGAGCAGCGCCATGCCCATGGCGCGCGCGCGGCCCGCGCGGCGCGGAATGGCCCAGGTGCAGCCCAGGTCGGGCACGATGCCCAGCTTGGGCAGGAAGGGCAGGTAGAAGTACGCGCTGCGCGCCGCAATGGTCACGTCGGCCGCCAGCGCCAGGCCCACGCCCGCGCCGGCCGCCGGGCCGTTCACGGCAGCCACCACCGGCACCGGCAGCGTGCGCAGCGTTTCGATCAGCGGGTTGCTGAGCGTCTGCATCCACTCGGCCGTCTGCGTGCCCAGCGACTTGCCTTCTTCTCCCGGTGACATCGCGCTCAGGTCCGCGCCCACGCAGAAGGCCTTGCCCGCGCCCGTGAGGATCACGGCGCGCACCGCGCGGTCGTCGCGGATGCGCTCCAGCGTGTCGCGCAACTCGACCTGCAGGTCGCGCGCGATGGGGTTGAGCTTGGCGGGCAGGTTCAGCGTGAGGGTCGCGATGCCGTCGTTCAGCTCGCAGAGGACGAAGGGCTGGTCGCTCGTCTTCGGCGTCATCTTCAGAGCCTTTCGACGATGGTCACGTTGGCCATGCCGCCGCCTTCGCACATGGTCTGCAGGCCGTAGCGCTTGCCGCGCTGGCCCAGGGCATGAATCAGCGTGGTCATCAGCTTGGTGCCCGAGGCGCCCAGCGGATGGCCCAGCGCGATGGCGCCGCCGTTCACGTTCAGGCGCGCCGGGTCGGCGTCCAGCGCCTGCAGCCATGCGATGGGCACGGGGGCGAAGGCCTCGTTCACTTCGTACAGGTCGATGTCGCCGATGCTCATGCCGGCCTTCTTCAGCGCACGCTGCGTGGCCGGCAGCGGCGCCTCCAGCATGATGACCGGGTCGTGGCCCATCACGCTCATGTGGTGGATGCGCGCGAGCGGCTTCACGCCCAGCGCCTTCAGGCCGCGCTCGTTCACCACCAGCACGCCGCTGGCGCCGTCGCAGATCTGGCTCGCGGTGGCCGCGGTGCAGCGCCCGCCTTCGGCGATGAGCTTCACGCCCGCGATGCCTTCCAGCGTGGCTTCGAAGCGGATGCCTTCGTCCACCGTGTGCTGTTCGCCGCTGCGCGTGCCGTCGGCCAGCAGCACGTCGATGGGCACGATCTCGTCGTTGAAGACGCCCGCACGGGTCGCGGCGATGGCGCGGTGGTGGCTCTCGAGCGCATAGCGGTCGAGCGCGTCTTTCTGGATGCCGTAGTTCTTCGCGATCATCTCCGCGCCGGTGAACTGGCTGAACTCCACGCCGGGGTAGCGCGCCTTCATGGCCGGGCTCATGTAGCTGCCCAGGCCCGCCTTGGCCGGCAGCACGTTGGGCGTGAACATGGGCACGCGCGTCATGCTCTCGACGCCGCCCGCGATCACCGCGTCCATGGCGCCCGACATCACCGCCTGCGCCGCGAAGTGCAGCGCCTGCTGCGACGAGCCGCATTGCCGGTCGACCGAGGTGCCCGGCACCGACTCGGGCAGCTTCGAGGCCAGCACCGCGTTGCGCGCGATGTTGGTGGCCTGTTCGCCCACCTGGCTCACGCAGCCGAGGATCACGTCCTCCACCGCCGCGGGGTCGATGCCGCTGCGCGCCAGCAGCGCGTCGATCACCTGTGCCGCCAGGTCCGCCGGGTGCCAGCCCGCGAGTTTGCCGCCGCGCCGGCCGCCGGCCGTGCGCGCCGCGGCCACGATGTATGCCTCTGCCATCTTCATGTCCTTCACGAAAGGGAAATCGGAGAGGTCCGGACGCAAAAAAGCCGCCCGTCACGAACAACGGCGGCCAGCGATGCGAGGGAGCTCATGGGCATCGATGGTTCGACGCCCATGGAGCCGGGTCAAGCCGGGGACAACCCGTGGGGCAGAAGTCGCCAAGGCGACCGCGCGCGTGCGCGCCGCGCCAGCGGGATCGCAGCCGGTTGCGCGTCCGACACGGTGATGCACGAGGCCTCCAGCGCCGACACCAGCACGCGCCGGTGGTCGGTGCTTTCGAAGCGCTCGCCCGGTGCCAGCACGATGTCGCGCGGATCGCGGTCCAGCGTGACCCAGACCGAACCGCTGCGGCACTCGATGCCCACGCCGGCGCCGTCGGGCACGGCGAAGACGGCGCGCGTGGGCAGGCTCACGTGGAAGCGGGAGGCATCCGAGGACGGGTAAGACGGGCAGGAAGAGAGGGTGGCGGTGCTCATGGCAAGCTCCATTGCATTCGTGATACGAATGAATATAGTGAGCCGACGCCCTCTTTACACGCGGTCATTCGGAACTCGTTGCATGCACCCAGAGAATGCGAAAGCGCTTGGCGCCCCCGGCGCAGCTGGCGGCAGCGGCGGTGAGCTGCCGCCGCTCGAGCTGCTGCGCAGCTTCGAGGCGGCCGCGCGCCGGCTGAGCTTCACGCTGGCGGCCGGCGAGCTGCACCTCACGCAATCCGCCGTGAGCCGGCAGATCCAGCAGCTCGAGGCCCACCTGGGCGTTCTGCTGTTCGAGCGCCACCACCGCGCGCTGTCGCTCACCGAGGCCGGCGGCGTGCTGCAGCGTGCCGTCACCGACAGCCTGGAGCGGTTGCGCGACGCCACGGCGCGCGTGCGCGCGAGTTCCGCGCCGCGCCAGGTGGCCATCACCACCACGCCGGGCTTCGCATCGCTGTGGCTCATTCCGCGGCTCGCGCGCTTCACCGGCAACCATCCGCAGGTCGACGTGCGCGTGTCGGCCACGCTCGACGTGCTCGACCTGGAGCGCAGCCGCATCGACGTCGCCGTGCGGCTCATGCCGATCGCCAGGGGCGTGGGCCCCGCGCTGTTCGAGGAAACGGTGGTGCCGCTGTGCTCGCCCGCGCTGGCCGATGCCCTGCGCGTGCCCGCCGACCTGGCCAGGCACACGCTGCTGACGGTCGACTACCCCGACCACAGCGAAGCGCCCACGGCCGACTGGGAGCCGTGGCTCAAGGTGATGGGGCTGGACGACCTGCGCATGAAGAGCACGCTGCGCTTCACGCAATACGCCGACGCCGTGGCCGCCGCGGTGGCGGGGCAGGGCGTGGTCATCGGGCGGCTGCCGCTGCTTCGCGAACTGCTGCGCGAAGGGCGGCTGGTGGCGCCGCTGGGCGAGGGCGCCGCGTCGCGCCGCGGCTACTTCGTCGAGACTGCGAGGCGCGCCGCAGGCAACCGCGACGCGCTGGAGTTCGCGCAATGGCTGCGCGACGAGGCCGAGCAGATGGAAACGGCGCAGCGAGCCTGAAAGGCCCGCAGCGCCGGAGGTACCGCTGTCTGCTCAACCCGGGCGCATCAACCCGGCAGCAGCACCTTGTTCACGACGTGGATCACGCCGTTCGACTGGTACACGTTGGCGATCGTCACCATCGCCGTGCCGCCCTTGGCATCGGTCACCATGACGTTGCCGCCGCTCATCGTCGCGGTCAGCGTGCCGCCGCTGGCGGTCTTCAGCGTGGCCTTGCCGCCGCCTGCGTTGATGGCGCTCATCAGCGCGGCGCCGTCCATCTTGCCGGGCACCACGTGGTACGTGAGCACCTTGGTCAGCGTGGGCTTGTTCTCGGGCTTGAGCAGCGTGTCGACGGTGCCGGCCGGCAGCGCGGCAAAGGCCGCGTTGGTCGGTGCGAACACGGTGAACGGGCCGGGGCTCTTCAGCGTGTCGACCAGGCCCGCGGCCTTCACCGCGGCGACCAGCGTCGTGTGGTCCTTCGAATTCACCGCGTTGTCGACGATGTCCTTCGTCGGGTACATCGCGGCGCCGCCGACCATCGGGTTCGACGCCATGGCGCTGCTGCCGCTGCCGCTGCCGCTCATGCCCATGCCGCCAGCGCAGGCGCCGAGCAGGACCGAAACGCCGAGTGCAATCACGAGTTTTTTCATTGAAGGCTCCTGAAAAGAAATGGTTCTTGGAAGGTGTCTGTGGAAACCGCCAGCAGCTCGGAGGCGCGTTGCGCTTGAGTCGAATACGGGGCCTGCGCGCGTTTGGATTCGCACCCGGTTTCAGATTTGTTGCGCGTCGGCTTTGCGCCACAGCCGCGCGCGCCGCGCTTGCGCATCGCACGCGCGCTCGACAGAATCCGCCCTTCGTTTTTCAGCAACAGTTTCTTTTCACCGCGCCTGGTGACGATCGACCTCCCGGGCGCCTCAACTCATCAATGAACCGTTTCCTGAACACCTGACCCGCACACCGACCGCCCCGGCCGGAGGTGCATCCACGCATCCGCCGAGGCCCATCGACAAAGGCCCCGCGCAGCCATTCGCCGGGGCCTTTTTGTTTCTGGAGTGTGCGCACATATGAGTGCTCAACGAAGGGCCCGCGACGACGACAAGCGTCTGGGCCGGTTTTACTTTTCGGTGCCCGGCGCGGCACCGCGCAATCCCGTGGTGGCCGCAATGGCACGCGGCGAATCCAACCAGGGCGCAGGCCGTCACCTGCGCACGCACCGCGCGGAGCGGCGCGCGCAGAAGGTGGCGTTGCAGAAGGCGGCGCACGGCCTGCACAGGGGGGGCGACGATGCGTGACGACATGGACAAGGTCATCGTCGAGCGGCCGCGAGGCGGCTGGCGCGTGCAGGGCGATGGGCGCCAGTGGCGCAACAGCAGAGAGCGGGGCTCGCACCTGGGCATGAAGCGTGGCTACGGCCATCCGAAGTGGCTCAGCGAGAACCTCGCGCCGCTCAAGCGCTGGCTGCACAAGCAGGTGCACCGGCCGTGGGACAAGGTGTACGCGGACCTGTGCAGCGGCATCGACCGGCGCAGCACCGTGCAGGCGCACGTCTTCGAGCACATCGGCAACTTCGTCGAACGCGCGGCCGTGCTGCGCAATGGCGAGGTGCGGGTGCCCTCGCGCCGGTGCAACAACGGCCCGTGCGTGCCATTGCGCGAAGCGGCGCACGTCGAGTTGTTCGTGCATCCGGTCACCGGCATCCTGCTGCCCAACCGGCGTCTGCGCGAGGCGCGCGAGGCGCGCGAGGCGCGCGCGGTGCGCGAGCAGGCCTGCCGCGAGGCTTTCGGCAGAAGCAGGACGGCCGGCACGCCGCAGGTCTTTCACGTGATCGACGACGTCACGCAATGGCACCGGGTCGACGGCTGCTGGTTCGAGATCACGCTCGCCGCGCTGCCCGAGTTGCGGCGAACCATGCTCGACGTGACGTACCACGATGTGCTGCGCCGCTGTGCCGTGACACGGCGCGGCGGTTGCGAGAAGCCGGCGTTCGGCTCAGCCGACGACCGGGAGATGTACGGACGCGATCACGTCTATGCCGCCGCCATGCGAAGGCTCAGCCAGCGGGTGGTGCGGGAGCGCTTCGCCAGCTGAGGGCCGAGGCCGGCGCCACGGCGGCGGTCATGCGCCGGGGCGTGCCGGCACGTGCGCCCGAGGCAGCACCAGAAAGGCGAAGGTGCCCGCGGCCAGCATGCCCGCGATGGTAAGG
This sequence comes from Variovorax sp. OK212, assembly GCF_900112425.1. Lineage (GTDB taxonomy): Bacteria > Pseudomonadota > Gammaproteobacteria > Burkholderiales > Burkholderiaceae_C > Variovorax. The sequence continues at coordinate 449,661 of NZ_FOLP01000004.1, forward strand.
AACACCGCGCGAAACGGTTCCGTGCCGTGCGCCACGGCCCACGACGCGGCCACGCCGGTGGTCCACTGCATGAGCGACACGCCCAGGAACATCGCCATGTTCAGCAGCGCCATCGCGCGGCCCGTCATCGCCGCCGGGTAGGAGGTCTTCGTGTACGCGTACTGCAGCACGCTGTAGCCCGAGAGCAGGCCGTAGGCAATCGGCAGGCCGATGTCCACCGCGCTCGAATGCGTGAGCGCCATGGTGGCGAACATCAGCGCGGCGGCCAGTGCGCAGCCCATCATCCAGCGGGCGCGCCGCGCACCGCCCGGGTCCATGCGCCCGAACAGCGCCGGGCTGATCATGCCGGCGACCGTCATCACCAGCGCCACGTTGCCGCTGGACACCAGCGACAGGCCATGGCGGTCGTGCAGCACGGGCCCGAGCCACAGGCCGCGCAGCGTGATGAACGCCGCGTACGACACGCATGCGAAGCAGATCAGGCCCAGCGTGTGCGGCATCGCGAACAGCGGCAGCAACTCGCGCACGGCCTTGCGCAGCGACTGGCGCTCGGCCGGTGCAGCCTGCGCGCTTTCAGGATCCACCGCGCGCGCGGGCTCGCGCACGCGCCAGAAGATGACCAGCCACGAGAGCACCGCGAAGCCAGCCAGCACCGCATAGCCGGCGCGCCACGAGGCGGCTTCGATCAGCAGCGCCAGCGGCGTGCCGGTGAACACGATGCCCAGTCCGGCCATGCTCATCACCAGCCCCGACATGGCCGTGAAGCGAGAGGCGTCGAAGTGCCGCGCGATGAACACCGTGCAGGCCAGGAACGCCGGCGCGCAGCCCACGCCGATCAGTGCCTGCCCCAGCAGCAGCGCGTGGTAGTTCGGCGCCATGGCGCACAGCACGGCGCCCGCCACGGCGAGCGGAAAGGCGGTGAGCACCGTGCGGCGCACGCCGAACATGTCGATCGACACGCCCATCGCGAGCTGCATGATGCCGAAGGCGAAATGAAAGGTGCCCGCCCAGATGCCGAGCTGCTGGGGCGTCAGGCCGAAGTAGCCGGTGAGCGGCGTGGCCATCATGGCGCCGACCGTGCGGAAGGCCTGGCTCAGCGCGAAGGCCGAGGCCAGTGCAACCAGCATGGCGGCGGCGGAAGCCGACCCATGCGAGAAACGGAAAAAGCGGAAAAAGCGGGAGGTGCGTGAGCGCGGCGCGGTGTCGCCGCTGCGCTGCGCGGGCTTGGGTGCCGCGTTCGGATTCATGAGAGAGGAGGCCGGGAAGGATGGGAGCGGCCTGAATGCTAATGGATCGACGCGCAGCGTGCAGCCGCTAGCCGTCGAGTTCGCGCTTGAGCGAGGCGTTGCCGATCTTCCTGCGGCACAGCAGCCGGCGCGCCCCGGGCCCGGCGGCCATGCCGAGGTCGAGCAGCAGGGCGTCGCGCAAGCGCGCGTCGCCATGGCGCAGCGATTTGTCGAGGGCGTCGACCCTGGCCAGCAGCTCGTCGAAGGCATCGCTGCCGTCGCCGTCCGCGTCGGCGGCAGGCCGGGGCGCCTTGGCGTACGCGCGCACCAGCAGTTCTTCTTCGAGCCCCGTGCCCGTGGCCGCGGTGAACATGCCGCGGTGCGTGGCGATCCACGCGCGCAGCGTGGCGAGGTCCGCCGTGCCGGCGTAGGCGCGCAGCGCCGTCGCGCGGTAGTTGTCGCCGAAGCCCTTGGCCGTGTCGCAGAGCTGCAGTGCCGCATCGAGCCCGTGCCGCGCGGCGACCTGCTCGACCAGCAACTCGCGCGCATCGAGCAGCGTGTGCCGCTCCGGGCGCTGGTCGGCCTTCTTGTGCTTCGCGAGGAAGCCCGCGGCGTCGCCGTTTCGCGCGTGCTGCATCAGCAGCACGCGGTCCGCGCGATGCGCCATGCCGGAGCGCAGGCGCGGCGCGATGTCCCGGTCGACGCGTGCCATCTCGCCCTGCATGGCGAGGTCCGCGGCGATGTGCAGCAGCAGGTGGCCGCGCAGGATCTCGTCGGGCACCTGCAGCGTCCACGCCAGCATCTCGTCCGCGCCGAGGCCGGCCGTGTCGAACAGCACCTCGATGCGCTCCATCCAGCCCAGGCCGTGGCCGCTGCGGTTTCCGCGCAGCCGCTTCATCATGTCGGCCCACGGCGTGCGGTAGCCGCGGTGCCCCAGGTAGCCGCAGCCCAGGCCCTTGCCTGTGTACGGTTCGCCGGCAAGGGCATCGATCAGCGGCTGCACCTCGGCGGCCAGCGCATCGAGTTGCGCCCGCTGTTCGTCGCTGGGGTGGTAGCCGATGGCATCGTCGAGTTCGATCGCGCGGATGCAGCGCGTGAGGGCGTCTTGAATGCGCGGGTCCATGGCTAAGGCCTCGGGTCTGGTGGGTGGGGCGCGTCGGTGGGCGATGCTTCCCGCACGGCCGACCGGAGCATCGCGGCCACCGCGCCGCACAGCAGGCCGATGCCCGCGCCCATCGACGCATGGACCGGTGCGGCGAGTCCGCCGATGACCGCGCCGCTACCGGCAACACGCGGGCCCGCGCCCATGAGAAACCCGATGACGGCGCCCAGCGCCGTTCCTGCAAGGATCAAGGTGGTCGATTTCATTGCGGTGTGCGACGGTCCTGGCTCACGCGGCCGAAGACACGCGGGTGTGCGACCGCGCATGATAGGAGCGCCGGTTGCGCGCCGCCAGAAAAAAAGCCGGGCTGCAAGAGCCCGGCTTTCATTCATTCGCTGGTGCCGGGGCTCAAGCCTCGCCCTTCACCTTCAGCCGCCACGCGTGCAGCAGCGGCTCCGTGTACCCGCTCGGCTGCTCGATGCCCTTGAACACCAGGTCCTGCGCGGCCTTGTAGGCGGCCGAGGTGTCGAAGTGGCCGGCCATGGGCAGGTACTGCGCGTCGCCTGCGTTCTGTTCGTCGACCACCTTGGCCATGCGCTGGAAGGTCTCGTCGACCTGCGCCCTGGTCACCACGCCGTGCAGCAGCCAGTTGGCGATGTGCTGGCTGGAGATGCGCAGCGTGGCGCGGTCTTCCATCAGGCCGACGTTGTGGATGTCGGGCACCTTCGAGCAGCCCACGCCCTGGTCGATCCAGCGCACCACGTAGCCCAGGATGCCCTGCACGTTGTTGTCGATCTCCTGCTGCTTCTCGGCGTCGGTCCACTTCGCTTCGGCCGCGATGGGCACCTGCAGCAGGGCGTTGAGGATGTTGTCGCGCTCGCCGTCGGCGTCGATCTTCTCCAGCTCCTGCTGCACCGCGGTCACGCTGACCTGGTGGTAGTGCAGCGCGTGCAGCGTGGCGGCGGTGGGCGAGGGCACCCAGGCGGTGTTGGCGCCGGCCTTGGGGTGGGCGATCTTCTGCTCGAGCATCGCGGCCATCAGGTCGGGCATGGCCCACATGCCCTTGCCGATCTGCGCCTTGCCGCGCAGGCCGCTGGACAGGCCCACCAGCACGTTGTTCTTCTCGTACGCGCCGATCCACGCGCTGGACTTCATGTCGCCCTTGCGGATCATCGGGCCGCCCTGCATGGCGGTGTGCATCTCGTCGCCGGTGCGGTCGAGGAAGCCGGTGTTGATGAAGGCCACGCGCGCGGCGGCCTCGGCGATGCAGGCCTTCAGGTTCACGCTGGTGCGGCGCTCCTCGTCCATGATGCCGAGCTTCACGGTGTTGGCGGGCAGGCCGAGCAGCTGCTCGACGCGGCCGAACAGCTCGCTGGCGAAAGCCACTTCGGCCGGGCCGTGCATCTTCGGCTTGACGATGTAGATGCTGCCGGTGCGCGAGTTGCCCTTGCGCTTCAGGTCGATGGTGGCGATGGTGGTGGTCACCACGGCGTCCAGGATGCCTTCGGGGATTTCCTTGCCGGCTTCGTACAGCACGGCCGGGTTGGTCATCAGGTGGCCCACGTTGCGCAGGAACATGAGCGAGCGGCCGTGCAGCTTCACGGGCTGGCCGTTGGCGCCGGTGTATTCGCGGTCGGGGTTCAGGCCGCGCGTGAAGGTCTTGCCGCCCTTGGCGACTTCTTCGGTGAGCGAGCCTTCGACGATGCCGAGCCAGTTCGCGTACGCCACCACCTTGTCGGCCGCGTCCACCACGGCCACCGAGTCTTCGAGGTCGAGGATGGTGGAAAGCGCGGCTTCCAGCACCAGGTCGCTCACGCCGGCCGCGTCGGTCTTGCCGATGGGCGTGCTGCGGTCGATGCGGATGTCCAGGTGGATGCCGTTGTGCTTGAGCAGCACCGACGACGGCGCGGCGGCGTCGCCCTGGTAGCCGATGAACTGCGAGGCATCGGCCAGGCCGGTGCTGCTGCTTTGCAGCGCGACGACGAGCTTGCCGTCCTTCACGCTGTAGCCGGTGGCCATTTTGTGCGAACCGTTTTCCAGCGGCGCGGCCTGGTCGAGCACGTTGCGCGCGAACTCGATGACCTTGGCGCCGCGCACGGGGTTGTAGCCCTTGCCCTTTTCGGCGCCGCCGGTCTCGGGAATGGCGTCGGTGCCGTACAGCGCGTCGTACAGCGAGCCCCAGCGCGCGTTGGCGGCGTTCAGTGCGTAGCGCGCGTTCAGGATGGGCACCACCAGCTGCGGGCCGGCCTGCAGCGCGAGCTCGGAGTCGACGTTGGTGGTGGTGGCCTTCGTGCCCTGGGGTTGCGGCAGCAGGTAGCCGATCTTTTCCAGGAAGGCGCGGTAGGCCGGCATGTCGGCGATCGGGCCGGGGTTCTTCTTGTGCCAGGCGTCGAGCTCGGCCTGCAGGCGGTCGCGTTCGGCCAGCAGGGCGATGTTCTTCGGCGCGAGGTCGTGGACGATGGCGTCGAAGCCCTTCCAGAAGACGTCGCTGGCCACGCCGGTGGCGGGCAGGACCTTGTCCTCGATGAAACGGTGGAGCTCGGTCGCGACCTGGAGTCCGTGGGCGGTGGTGCGGGCGGTCATGGGGGTTCTCCTTGAGAAAGATGCAGTCTTGGGACGAACTTTATTCGATACCTCGATGGCCAGTAAGAGCCGCTGGCGGGATTTATCTGTGACAAAAATGAAGGTAATGCAGCGCGCGGGCGCCCGGCGTGCCAAGGGTAGGCACTGATAAGGGCACCGGAGGCGAGGGATATATTTAACTTCTTAAATAAATCCGGCCTGTTCCCATGATCCTCCTGGCTTCCAATGAAAACCCGCTCGGCATGCCCGAGTCGGCCCGCCGCGCGGCGGCCGCGGCGCTCGAAGGCGCCGGCAACTACCCCGACAGCAACGGCACCGCGCTGAAGAACGCGCTGGCCGCCCGGCTCGATGTGCCGCCGGACTGGCTCACGCTCGGCAGCGGCTCGAGCGAGATCCTCGAACTCGCGGCGCAGGTGAGTCTGAAGCCGGGCGAGGGCGTCGTCTACTCCCAGTACGGCTTCGTGGTCTATGCACAGGCCGCGGCCCACGCCCATGCGCGCGCCACCGTCGTGCCGGCGCGCGAACACGGCCACGACCTCGGGGCCATGCGTGCCGCCATCGGCGACGACACCCAGCTGGTGTTCGTCGCCAACCCGAACAACCCGACCGGCACCTTCATCGACGCCGCGCCGCTGCTGGCCTTCCTGCAGTCGGTGCCTTCGCACGTGACGGTGCTGCTGGACGAGGCCTACACCGAGTACCTGTCGCCCGCGCAGCGCTACAACAGCATCGAGTGGGTGCGGCGCCTGCCGAACCTGATCGTGGCGCGCACCTTCTCCAAGGCCTTCGGGCTGGCGGGGCTGCGCATCGGCTACGGCGTGTCGCAGCCGGCGCTGGCCCTGCGCATGAACGCGCAGCGCCCGCGCTTCAACGTGACCACGCCGGCGCAGGCCGCCGCGGTGGCCGCGCTGGGCGACACGGACTACCTGGCGCGCACCTATGCGCTCAACACGGCCGGCCGCGAGCAGCTCGCGGCGGGCTTCACCGAGCTCGGCCTGCCGTACGTGCCCTCGTCGGGCAACTTCCTGATGGTGCAGGTCGGCGACGCGCAGGCCGTGCACACGCGCCTGCTGGCGGCGGGCATCGAGGTTTCGCTGCTCGGCAACTACGGGCTGGGCGAGTGGCTCCGCATCAGCATCGGGCTGCCCGAGCAGAACCGCGCGGTGCTGGCCGCGCTGCGCTGACCCGGACGGGCCGGGCTGGGCCAGGTCGAGCCAGGCCAAGGCGGACTTCGCGCGCGTGACTGTTTTTTCCGACAACCCTCCGAGGAGACAAGGACCATGAAACGCCGTCAGTTCGCAGCGCGCACCGCTGCCGCCTTTGCCGCCACGGCCGCCGCGCCGTGGGTGTTCGCGCAAGACCGCACGGTGCGGATCCTGGTCGGCTTTCCGCCGGGCGGCTCGGCGGACGTGGTGGCGCGGGTGCTCGCCGAGAAGATGCGCGTGTCGCTGGGGCAGAACGTGATCATCGACAACAAGCCCGGCGCGGCCGGCCGGCTTGCGCTGGGCGAACTCAGGCGCGCCGCGCCGGACGGTGCCACGCTGGCGTTCTCGCCCAGCGGCGCGATGGTGATCCACCCCTGGCTCTATCCGAACCTCGGCTACGACCCGGCGAAGGACTTCGCGCCGATCGCGCTCGGCAGCACCTTCGACTTCGCGGTGACGGCCGGCCCCGGCGCGCCCGCGGGCGACCTGAGGACGGTGCTGGCCTGGATGAAGGCCAACCCCGGCAAGGCCAACTACGCCACCTCGGGCGCGGGCACGGTGCCGCACTTCGCGGGACAGCTGATCGCGCAGGCGGCCGGCGTGCCGATGACGCACGTGGCCTACCGCGGCGGCGCGCCCGCCGCGCAGGACCTCATCGGCGGGCAGGTGCCGCTGATGGTCGACACGGCCTTGGAAACCATCGAGCACCACCGCGCGGGCAAGGTCCGCATCCTCGCGGTGACGGGCGAGCAGCGCAGCCGCGCGCTGCCCGAGGTGCCGACGCTGAAGGAGGCGGGCATCGACGTGACGGCCGACGCCTTCTTCGGGCTGTACGGGCCGCCGGGCATGCCGCCCGAACTGGTCGCGCGCATCGACCGGTCGGTGGCCGATGCGCTGCGCATGCCCGACGTGCAGGAAAAAATCCATTCGCTGGGGCTCGTGCCCACGCATGCCGGGCCGGCCGAGCTGGCGGCGGTCCAGGCGGCGCACCTGAAGCGCTGGGAGATGCCGATCAGGAACTCGGGATTCAAGGCCGAGTCCTGAGCCTGGCATTTCTCCCTCCCGTTCCGGGGGAGGGCGGGGTGGGGCCAGCAACCTTTGAGCGCGCGCGGCGTTGAAGGCCGCGTGCCCCCCTCCCGGGCTTCCCCCGGGAGGGGAATGAGCAAGACCGCCGACGCGGCGCTGGTGTCTTACACCTGCGCGCTGAGGTCCTTCGCCGCGGCGCGCACAGGCTCGATGTAGGCCTCGTCGTACCGGTGCGCCGGCATCGTCAGCGTGACCGCCGCGGCCAGGCGGCCGTCCGCGTGGAACACCGGCGCGGAGATGCCCGCGAGTTCGGCCGTGCGGTCGCCCACCAGCGCGCAGTAGCCCTGCGCGCGGATCGCGTCGTACAGCTTGCGTTCCTTCGCGCCGCGCGGCCGCTCGGCCTCGGGCCCGAAGGCGATCAGCACGCGCGCCCCGGCGCCCCGGTCGTTGGGCAGCAGGTCGCCCGCGCGCACGTGGTCGCGCACCACGTGCGACGAATCGACCCGGAACTGGCACAGGCGCACCCAGCTTTCGCCCTGGTCCTGCCGCACGTGGTAGGCCGCGCTCTCGCCCGTGTCGGCGGCCAGTGTGCGCAGCACCGGCAGCACGATGCGGTCGAGCGACTGCGACGCCGCATAGAGCCCGTGCAGCCGCGCGATCTCCATGCCCAGCGCGTAGCGCCCGTCGTCCTGCCGGCGAATCAGCCGTGCGTGTTCCAGCGACGCCAGCAGCCGCAGCACCGTGCTCTTGTAGAGCTGCGTGCGCTCGGCGAACTGCGCGAGCGTGAGCGCCTCGTCGCCCGCCCGGAAGGCCGAGAGCAGGCTCAGCGCACGGTCGACCGCGGCGGCGCCGCCGGGGGCTGCGTTGAGGTCGGACACCGATTCGGTCTGGGCTTTGCGGGGCATGGGGTGAGGCAGTGGCGGAGTGGGGGAATGGCTCGGCTTGACAGTCGATGCGTTCGACGGTCTAATTCTGTTTAACGGAATTTAGTTCTGTCTGATAGAACTGTCAAGCGAAGCTTCAAGAAAGCTTCCACTCCAGGAGACACCCTCGATGACACCCCCCGACGTCCTCATCAGCGAGGTCGGCCCGCGCGACGGCCTGCAATCGGTCAAGGCCACCATGCCCACGGCCGACAAGCTGCGCTGGATCGACGCGCTCTACGCCGCCGGCGTGCGCGAGATCGAGGTCGCGTCCTTCGTGCCCGCCAAGCTGCTGCCGCAGATGGCCGATGCCGCCGACGTGGTGCGCCACGCCGTCACGCTGCCCGGCCTGGTGGTGATGGCGCTGGTGCCCAACCGCAAGGGCGCGCAGGCCGCGCTGGAAGCCGGCGTGCACAAGCTCACCATGCCGGTGTCGGCCAGCGTGGCGCATTCGCTGGCCAACGTGCGCAAGACGCCCACCGAGATGGTGGAAGAGGTGCGCGCCATCTCCGAGCTGCGCCGCGCCATGGCGCCGCAGGTGAAGCTCGAGGCGGGCATTTCCACCGCCTTCGGCTGCACGCTGCAGGGCCTGGTGCCGGAAGACGACGTGATCCGCCTGGCCGCGCAATGCATCGAGGCCGGTGCCGACGAATCGGGTCTTTCAGACACCGTGGGCTACGCCAACCCCGCGCAGGTGCGCCGCCTGTTCAAGCGCCTGCGCGCCGAAGTCGGCAGGCATGCCGGTGCGGCCCACATGCACAACACGCGCGGCCTGGGCATCGCCAACTGCCTGGCGGCATGGGACGAGGGCGTGCGCACCTTCGACGCTTCGCTCGGCGGCCTGGGCGGCTGCCCGTACGCGCCAGGCGCCTCGGGCAACGCGGTCACCGAAGACCTCGTGTTCATGTTCGAGGCGATGGGCGTGCGCACGGGCATCGACATCCTCAAACTCATCGCGGCGCGCGCGCCGCTCATGGCCGGCCTGCCCGGCGAACCGGTCTACGGCATGACGCCCGAGGCCGGCCTGCCCAAGGGTTTCGTTCAGGGCCTTGCCCAGGAAAACACCGCACATGTCTGAAGCCAATCCACCGCCGAATCCCTTGCCCTACGCCGGCATCCGCGTCGTCGAGTTCACCCACATGGTCATGGGCCCGACCTGCGGCCTGCTGCTGGCCGACCTGGGCGCCGAGGTCATCAAGGTCGAGCCCATCGAGGGCGACAACACGCGCCGCCTGCTGGGCTCGGGCTCGGGCTTCTTCCCGACCTTCAACCGCAACAAGAAGAGCATCGCGCTCGACCTGAAGCAGCCCGAAGGCGTGGAGGCCGCGCTGCGGCTCATCGCCACGGCCGACATCGTGAGCGAGAACTTCAAGCCCGGCACCATGAAGAAGCTGGGGCTCGACTACGAGACGCTGGCCAAGCTCAACCCGCGCCTGATCTACGTGAGCCACAAGGGCTTCCTGCCCGGCCCCTACGACCACCGCACCGCGCTCGACGAGGTGGTGCAGATGATGGGCGGCCTGGCCTACATGACCGGGCGCTCCGGAGACCCGCTGCGCGCGGGCACCAGCGTGAACGACATCATGGGCGGCATGTTCGGCGCCATCGGCGCCATGGCCGCGCTGCGCCAGCGCGAGCTCACCGGCAAGGGCTGCGAGGTGCAGTCCGCGCTGTTCGAGAACAACGTGTTCCTGGTGGCGCAGCACATGATGCAGTTCGCCGCCACCGGCAAGGCGGCCGACCCGATGCCCAGCCGCATCTCGGCCTGGGCCGTGTACGACGTGTTCACCGTGAAGGACGGCGAGCAGATCTTCCTGGCCGCCGTGAGCGACAAGCAGTGGCTCATCTTCTGCAAGGCCTTCGGCCTGGAAGACATGCTGGCCGACCCGCGCCTGAAGACCAACAACGACCGCGTGCGCGCGCGCGAATGGATGATGCCGATCCTGCGCTCGCACCTGGCGAACCACAGCGCGGGCGAGCTCGCGGCGGTGTTCGAGAAGAACGAGCTGCCGTTCGCGCCCATCACCAGGCCGCAGGAGCTGTTCGACGACCCGCACCTGAACGCCACCGGCGGCCTGGCGCCGGTGCGCATGAACGACGGCAGCATGGCCAAGGTGCCGCTGGCGCCGTTCACGCTGGGCGGCGAACGCCCCGGCATCCGCCTTCAGCCGCCGCACATCGGCGAGCACAGCCGCGAGCTGCTGAAAGAAGTGGGCTACAGCGATGAAGCAATCGCTGCGCTCGAGACACGACACATCACCCTCGGAGACTGACACCATGTTTTTCACTTCACGGCGCGCCTTGCTGGCGTGCGCCGCGGCTGCCGCATGCCTGAGCGCCGCTCCCTCCCTCGCCCTGGCCGACACCGCCTGGCCCGACAAGCCGGTGCGCCTGGTCGTGCCCTACACGCCCGGCGGCGCCACCGACATCGTGGCGCGGCTGATCGCGCAGAAGCTCATCGACGACACCCACTGGACCTTCATCGTCGACAACCGCGCGGGCGGCAACGGCAACATCGGCATGGACGTGGTGGCCAAGTCCAAGCCCGACGGCTACACCGTCGGCCTGGGCCAGACCGCCAACCTGGCGATCAACCCGACGCTGTTCCCCAAGATGCCCTACGACGCGCTGAAGGACCTGGTGCCGGTGGCGGTGGTGGCCTCGCAGCCGGTGGTGCTGGTGGTGCGCGCGGACGCGCCCTACAAGTCGCTGGCCGACCTGGTCGCGGCCGCCAAGGCCCAGCCCGGCGAGATCAAGCAGGCGCTGGCCGGCACCGGCACGCTGGGCCACATGGCCGGCGAGGTGCTGGCCAGGCGCGCGGGCTTCAAGGTGCTGAACGTGCCGTACAAGGGCGCCGCGCCCGCCATCACCGACCTGCTCGGCGGCCAGACCGACTACATGTTCGCCACGCCGCAAGGCGCGCTGGCCATGGTGAAGGGCGGCAAGCTGCGCGCGCTGGCCGTCACCTCGGCCAAGCGCCTGCCGGTGATGGCCGACGTGCCGACCGTGGGCGAGAGCTACAAGGGCTTCGAGGCGGTGGACTGGAAGGCGCTGGTGGTGCCGGCCGGCACGCCCGCCGACATCGTGAAGAAGCTCAACGCCGCCGTCGACAAGGCGCTGGCCAAGCCCGCGACCATCTCGCAGCTGCTGGCCGAAGGCAGCACGCCGGTCGGCGGCAGCGCCGAGAAGGCGGCGCAGTACATCAAGGCGGAGCACGCGCGCTGGGGCGCGGCGGTGCGCGAGGCCGGGGTGCGGCCCGAATAAGGGTGGCTGCTTGCGAGGGTAGGAGGGCGGCGGAAGGCGGGGGCGGGCTATAGTTTCCGCCCCATGGACCGCCTCAAGCAGCTCGAATCCTTCGTCTCGGTCGCAACCCGGGGCGGGCTCACGGCCGCGGCCAAGGCCGAGGGCGTGGCGCCGGCCATCATGGGCCGCCGGCTCGACGCCCTGGAAGAGCGCCTGGGCGTGAAGCTGCTGGTGCGCACCACGCGGCGCATCACGCTCACGCACGAGGGCAGCGCCTTCCTGGAAGACTGCCAGCGCCTGCTCACCGAGTTCGCCAACGCCGAAGCCAGCGTGAGCGCCGGCGGCGTCAAGGCCAGCGGCCACCTGCGCGTGACCGCGCCGGCCGGTTTCGGCCGCCGCCACGTCGCGCCGCTGGTGCCGCGCTTTCATGCGCTGCACCCGGAAGTGACGATCTCGCTGAACCTCAGCGACCGCGTGGTCGACGTCACCGGCGAGAGCTTCGACTGCGCGGTGCGTGTGGGCGACCTGCCCGACTCGTCGCTGGTGAGCGTGCGGCTGGCCGACAACCGCCGCCGCTGCGTCGCCACGCCGGAGTTCGTGCGCCGGCACGGCAAGCCCAGGCACCCGGGCGAGTTGTCGCGCTTCGCCTGCCTCACGCTGTCGAGCGACGCCTCGCAAACGCGCGGCTGGGCCTTTCGCATTACCACCGAGGCCGGCGCGCAGGAGCTGATCCACCTGCGCCCCAGCGGCCCGCTCGACTGCTCCGACGGCCAGGTGCTGCACGACTGGTGCCTGGCCGGCCACGGCATCGCCTGGCGCAGCACCTGGGAGGTCGAGGCCGAGATCGATGCCGGCCTGCTGGTGCCTCTGCTCGACGAGTTCGCCGCGCCGCCCAACGGCATCTATGCGGTGTTCGCCGGCGCCAAGCACCTGCCGCTGCGGGTGCGACTGTGGCTTGATTTCCTCAAGGAGCAGTACGGGAATCCGGAATTCTGGGGTGGAAGGGCCTGAGGGCGGGGGAGCGGCGGCAGAATCCGTTCAACGCTCCCATCTGCAAATCCGCCGCTCCTGAGAAGAAAGCCATCGATGACCCTCGAAGCCATCCTCGCGTACCTGCACTTGCTGGCCATCCTCACGATGGTCGTGTTCATTTCCAGCGAGGCCGCGCTGTGCCGCGTGCAGTGGCTCAACGCCGCGGTGGTGGAGCGGCTGGCGAAGCTCGACATGGTCTACGGCATCGCGGCCATCGCGGTGCTGGCCACCGGCATCGCGCGCACCTGGTGGGGCGTGAAAGGCACGGCCTGGTACTGGACCAACCCGCTGCTGCACGTGAAACTGGGGCTCTTCATCATCGTGGGCGTGGTGTCGATCTTTCCGACGCTCACCTACTTCCGCTGGCGCAAGACGCTGCGCGCCACCGGCAAGCTGCCGGCCGAGGCCGACGTGAAGAAGACGCGCAAGCTGGTGATGGTGCAGGCGCACCTGATCGCGCTGATTCCGCTGGTGGCGGTGTTCCTGGCACGCGGCTTCGGCAAGTAAGCGCAAGCAGGCAACCCGTCACATGGGACACCCCGGCATCCAGCTCCTGTTTGCCGGCACCATCTTCAGCAGCGCATTCCTGCTGTTCCTGGTCCAACCGCTGATCGCCAAGCAGATCCTGCCGTGGTTCGGCGGCTCGGCCGCGGTGTGGTCGATCTGCATGGTGTTCTTCCAGGTCGTGCTGCTCGCGGGCTACGCGTACGCCGACTGGGTCACACGCCACCTGCGCATGCGGGCGCAGGCCGTGCTGCACGTGGCGCTGCTGCTCGCGAGCCTGGCGCTGCTGCCGATCGTGGTGGGCGCCCAGTGGAAGCCCACGGGCACCGAAGACCCGGCCTGGCGGATCCTGGGCCTGCTGTTCGGCACCATCGGCCTGCCGTACTTCCTGCTCTCGACCACCGGGCCGCTGGTGCAGTCGTGGGTGGCGCGCACGCCCTGGGGCGCGCAGGTGTACCGCTATTTCTCGCTGTCGAACCTGGCCTCGCTGCTGTCGCTGCTGAGCTACCCGGTGCTGATCGAGCCGCGCAGCTCGCTGCTGCAGCAGGCCAACGGCTGGTCGTGGGGCTACGCGGCGTTCGTGCTGTTGTGCGCGGGCACCACGCTGTACATGGCCCGGCGCTGGCCCGCCGGCGCGATGCCCCTGCCTTCCCCGGCGCCCAGCCAGGCGGGCGTGCCCGACACGCCGCCGCGCGTGGCCGACTACCTGTTGTGGCTCGCGCTGCCGGCGCTGGCCTCGTGGCTGCTGCTGGCCGTGACGAACCACATCACCCAGAACGTTGCCGCGGTGCCGTTCCTGTGGGTGCTGCCGCTGTCGCTGTACCTGCTGACCTTCGTGCTGTGCTTCGAGAGCGACCGCTGGTACCGGCGCGGCGTGTTCCTGCCGCTGGCCGCCGCCATGCTGCTGCTGTGCGCCTTCGGCCTGCAGCGCCACTTCGTCGCCGAGGTGCGCGTGGCGCTGCCGCTGTACGTGGCGGGGCTGTTCGTGCTGTGCATGTTCCTGCACGGCGAAACCGCGAAGCTGCGGCCGGGGCCGCGCTACCTGACGCGCTTCTACCTGATGCTGTCGCTCGGCGGCGCGCTGGGCGGGGTGACGGTGGGGCTGGTCGCGCCGCATGTGCTGGCGGCGTACTACGAGCTGGGGCTCGGCCTGATGCTGACCGCGCTGGCCGCGGCGTTCGTGCTGCGCCGGCAGGTGCGCCTGCGGGTGTGCTGCGTGGCGCTGGCGGCCTGCTGCACGCTGTTCCTGCTGGTGCAGGTGGGCAGCGACCGCGCGGGCGCGCGCAGCCTGCAGCGCAACTTCTACGGCGCGCTGCTGGCGTACGACACCCCGGCCACGCCGCCGTCCGACAGCGTGCGCGAGCTGGCGCACGGCTCGGTCAAGCACGGCGCGCAGTTCCTCGACCCGGCGCGCCGGCGCGAGCCGACCACCTACTACGGCGAGACCTCGGGCATCGGCCGCGCGATTGCCGCCGCGCCGGCCGGGCCGCGCCGCGTGGGACTGATCGGGCTGGGCACCGGCACGCTGGCCACCTATGGCCGCAGCGGCGACGTCTACCGCATCTACGAGATCAATCCGCAGGTGTTCGCGTTGGCGGACGAGGAGTTCACCTTCCTGCGCGACAGCCGCGCCCGCATCGAGCGCGTGCTCGGCGACGCCCGGCTGGCGCTGGAGCGCGAGCCGGTGCAGGGTTTCGACGTGCTCGCGGTGGACGCCTTCTCGGGCGACTCGGTGCCGGTGCACCTGCTCACGGCCGAGGCGATGGACACCTACCTGCGCCACATGCGGCCCGACGGCGTGATCGCCTTCCACGTGACCAACCGCTTCCTGGCGCTGGCGCCGGTGATCGCCAAGGTGGCCGAGGTGCGCGGGCTGCACGCGGTGCTGGTGCACGACGATGCCGCCCAGGCCGACTGGCTGCGGCGCACCGACTGGGTGCTGGTGGCGCGCAACCCGCAGGTGCTGGCGCGCGAGCCGGTGCGCGCGGCGGCGGCGCCGATTGCCACCGAGCCCGGCCAGCGGCCCTGGACCGACGACTTCAACAACTTGCTTGGCGCGTTGAAGTAGCTTCAGGGTCCAGGCTTCAGGGGCCAGCTTGGCGGCGCGGCCACGAAAAAGGCCCGCACGCGGCGGGCCTCTTTTCACAAATGTCAGCCATGTCGGCTATGTCAGCGGCTTCGGCCGCTCGCCGACGACAGCGCTCAGCCCTTGGCGGCGTCGGCTTCGCACTTCTTCATGAAGCTGTTCTTCGCGGCACCGGCCAGGGCCTTGCCGTTCTTGTCGACCGCCTTGGTCGCGCAGGCGGGTGCCGCGGCGGCCTTGGTTTCCTTCTCGCACTTCTTGATGGAGCTGGCCTTGGCGGCGCCGGCCAAAGCCTTGCCGTTCTTGTCGACGGCCTTGGCGTCACAGGTGGCGCCGGCAGCCGGTGCGGCCATGGCGGGGGCTGCCGCGGGGGCGGCGGCCTTGTCCTGCGCGTAGGCGCTGAACGACAGGCAGGCGCCGAGCGCGACGGTGGACGCGACCAGGGAAAGGAGCTTCTTCATGATGGATATGTCCTTGCAAGGTTGGGTTATCTGACGGTTGCCCCGCCCCGGGGCCGACCACCTCAACGGTCGAAGTTGCCGGTTGGATGACGATCGTCAACAGCTCCCGGGTTTGCCCCCGGTAAAATTTGCGGATGCTATTGGTCAAACAGGAGCTGCTCGCGGCGCTCGCGAACACGCTCGAATCCCTCTCGCCCGGCGCTGGCTCCAAAGCCGCGTTCGAGTCGCCCAAGGTGGCTGCCCATGGCGATTTCGCCAGCACGGCCGCCATGCAGCTCGCCAAACCGCTGGGCCAGAAGCCCCGCGACCTGGCCGAGCGCCTGAGCACTGCGCTGCTCGCCACCCCCGCTTTCACCCAATGGGTGGAGGCGATCGAGATCGCCGGTCCCGGTTTTCTCAACATCCGTCTCAAGACGGCCGCCAAGCAGCAGATCGTGCGCGAAGTGCTGGCCGCGGGCGGCGGCTTCGGCCAGCAGCCCGCCACGGGCGAGAAGGTGCTGGTCGAGTTCGTCTCGGCCAACCCGACCGGCCCGCTGCACGTGGGCCACGGCCGCCAGGCCGCCCTGGGCGACGCCATCTGCAACCTGCGCGCCTCGCAGGGCGAGAGCGTGTGGCGCGAGTACTACTACAACGACGCCGGCGTGCAGATCCAGACGCTGGCCAACAGCACGCAACTGCGCGCGCGCGGCTTCAAGCCCGGCGACGCCGAATGGCCCAGCGGCGAGAAGGCGCCGGCGTACAACGGCGACTACATCGCCGAGATCGCCGCCGACTTCAAGGCCCAGAAGACCGTCAAGTCGGAAGACCGCGAAGTCACCGGCACCGGCGACATCGAGGACATCGAGGCCATCCGGGAGTTCGCCGTGGCCTACCTGCGCCGCGAGCAGGACCTGGACCTGCAGGCCTTCCGCGTGCGTTTCGACCAGTACTACCTGGAGTCCAGCCTGTACACCAGCGGGCGCGTCGAGGCCGCGGTGCGCAAGCTCGTGGCCGCAGGCAAGACCTACGAGCAGGACGGCGCGCTGTGGCTGAAGTCGACCGACTACGGCGACGACAAGGACCGCGTGATGAAGAAGCAGGACGGTACGTACACGTACTTCGTGCCCGACGTCGCGTACCACATCGCCAAGTGGGAGCGCGGCTTCCACAAGGTCATCAACATCCAGGGCACCGACCACCACGGCACCATCGCGCGGGTGCGCGCCGGGCTGCAGGCAGCGGGCGAGGGCATACCCGAGGGCTACCCCGACTACGTGCTGCACACCATGGTGCGCGTCATGAAGGGCGGTGAAGAGGTCAAGATCAGCAAGCGCGCCGGCAGCTACGTCACGCTGCGCGACCTGATCGAGTGGACCAGTACCGACGCCGTGCGCTTCTTCCTGCTGAGCCGCAAGCCCGACACCGAGTACACCTTCGACGTCGACCTGGCCGTCACCAAGAACAACGACAACCCGGTGTACTACGTGCAGTACGCGCATGCGCGCATCTGCTCGGTGCTGGCCGGCTGGGGCGGCGACGCCGCCACGCTGAAGGACGTCGACCTGTCGCCGCTGGAAAGCCCGGCGGCCCAGGCGCTGATGCTGCTGCTGGCCAAGTACCCGGCCATGCTCACGGCCGCGTCCAAGGATTTCGCCCCGCACGACGTCACTTTCTACCTGCGCGAACTGGCCGCCAGCTACCACAGCTACTACGACGCCGAGCGCATCCTGGTCGACGACGAACAGGTCAAGCTGGCCCGCCTGGCGCTCGTCGCCGCGACCGCGCAGGTGCTGCACAATGGCCTCGCGATTCTCGGCGTCAGTGCGCCGAGCAAGATGTGAACCACCTCAACATGAAGAAGACAACCAGACAACGCGGCAACATCGTCATCGGCCTGATCATCGGGCTGGTGCTCGGCCTGGGCGTCGCGCTGGGCATCGCGGTCTACGTGACCAAGGTGCCGATCCCGTTCGTGACCAAGACGCAGCGCGGCGGCGCCGAGCAGGACGAGGCCGAGGCCCGCAAGAACCGCGACTGGGACCCGAACGCGCCGCTGGCCGGCAAGGCGGGCGCGGCCAAGCCGGCGCCGGCCGCGACCGGCCCGGTCAACCCGATCACCGGCGAGCCGGCCACCGCCGCCGTCGCCCCCGGCACCCCGCCGCCCACGACCGCACCGCCGGTGCCCGTGGTGGTGACGCCCAAGCCGCCGCGCACGGCACCGGTGCCGGCCGAAGCCAACGCGCTGCCGCCGTCGAACGATCCGCTGGGCGACCTCGCCCGGGCGCGCTCGGGCAGCACGACCACCGCTTCTGCCGCGCCGAGCAGCAGCAACAACAACAGCGCCGCCAGCAGCTCGGGCGCCGATCCGTTCATGTACTTCGTGCAGGCCGGCGCCTTCCGCACCACCGACGACGCCGAGGCGCAGCGCGCCAAGCTCTCGCTGATGGGCGTGGAAGCCAAGGTCACCGAGCGCGAACAGGCGGGCCGCACCGTCTATCGCGTGCGCGCCGGCCCGTTCAACAAGAAGGACGACGCCGACCGCCTGAAGGACCGTCTCGACGGCGGCGGCATGGAATCGGCGCTGGTCCGCGTGCAGCGCTGAGCCGGCGGCCGACACGAATAGCCCTTAAGCTTCGCGCGGCGGCGTTTGCCGCCACCATTCATCGCTCTAAGCCCTGTGCGCACCGTGGGCGGGGGGAACTCCCCGCCGCGCGCCGGCTCAGTCTGCCGTACCAACTGGAGAACCCTTTCAATGAAACGTCGTGACTTTTCGCTGGCCGCCACTTCGCTCGGGCTGTTGTCCCTGGCCGCCAACCCGGCTCACGCCCAGGCGCGCGTGCCCAAGGCCGGCACCGAGTACCTGGTGCTCGACAAGCGCGCACCGGTCGACGCACCGGCCGGCAAGATCGAAGTGGTCGAGTTCTTCTCGTACAACTGCCCGCATTGCAACGACTTCGAACCGTCCCTCGAAGCCTGGGTCAAGACGCTGCCGAAGGAAGTCGCGTTCCGCCGCATTCCCGTGCCGTTCGTGGGCAACGACGTCGAAGCCAAGCAGCGCCTGTACTACGCGCTGGAAGCCATGGGCAAGGTCGACGAGTTCCAGCCGAAGGTGTTCAGCGCGATCCACGCGCAGCGCCAGAACGTGAACGGCGACGCCAACATCATTGCCTGGGCCTCGGCCAACGGCCTGGACGGCGCCAAGTTCAAGGAAACCTTCACCTCGTTCGGCGTGGCCAGCAAGGCCAAGCGCGCCACGCAGATGACCGACGCCTACAAGGTGGCCGGCGTTCCCGCGATGGCAGTGGCCGGCCGCTGGTATGTGGATGGCGAGACCGCCGGTAACATGACCAAGGTGCTTCAGGTCGTGAACTATCTGGTCGGCGAAGCAAAGAAGGGCTGACCGAAGCAAAGAAGGGCTGACGCCCGAGGCCGCGCGCATTTCCTGCCGCTGCCTTCTCCCTTTTTGCAAGGGATACCTGGCCCGCCTCGGCGGGCTTTTTCATCTGTGCGTGCGGGGCTGACGCAATCAGCCGCATACAATGCCGAGCAAGTTTCGTGCCTCTATGACATTGCACTCTTACCCCACCACTCCCCTCCTGCGTCGCGTCGGCCGCCTGGCCGCCGCCGCGCTCCTGCTGGCCGGCTTCGCTTCGGGCGCGCTGGCCGAGACCGCCGACCGCACCAAGCCGATGAACATCGAGTCGGACGCCATGCGTTACGACGACCTGAAGCAGACCAGCGTGTTCACGGGCAACGTGCTGGTCACCAAGGGCACGATCATCATCCGCGGCGCACGCCTGGACGTGCGCCAGGACGCCGAGGGCTACCAGTACGGCGTGGTCACCGCGGCCCCCGGCAAGCGCGCTTACTACAAGCAGAAGCGCAACGCGCCCGACGAGTGGATCGAGGGCGAGTCGGAAGTCATCGAGTACGACAGCCGCGCCGACAACGTCAAGTTCATCCGCAACGCCGTGATGCGCCGCCTGCTCGGCGCCACGCCGAACGACGAGAGCCAGGGCGCGCTGATCGTCTACGACCAGAGCAACGACACCTACACGGTCAACGGTTCCACCGTGCCGCCGAACACCGCCGTCAACGCGTCCACCCCGGGTGGCCGCGTGAAGACCATCCTGACCCCCAAGGCCGCGACCGCGCCCGGCGCTGCCGTTCCGGCCGGTGCCAAGGCGCCACCGCCGGCACCCACCCCGGCGCCCGGCAAGGGCCTGCGCCCGAGCACCACGCTCAGTGACGAGGGAGAAACCCGCAAGTGATCGAAACCGCTGGAACGCAGGACGCCAACGGCACGCCGGGCAGCCGCCTGGTCGCGCGCGGCCTGAAGAAGAGCTACGGCAGCCGCACGGTCGTGAAGGACGTCTCTCTCGACGTGCAGAAGGGTGAAGTCGTCGGGCTGCTCGGGCCGAACGGCGCGGGCAAGACCACTTCGTTCTACATGATCGTCGGGCTGGTGCGTGCCGACGCGGGCGACATCACCATCGACGGCGAGCCGATCGCCCACATGCCGATCCACCGCCGCGCCCGCATGGGCCTGAGCTACCTGCCGCAGGAAGCCTCGATCTTCCGCAAGCTCACGGTCGAGGAAAACGTGCGCGCCGTGCTCGAGCTGCAGCAGGAGCCCGACGCCAACGGCAAGATGGCGGCGCTGTCCAAGCAGCACATCGAAGAGCGCCTGTCCGAGCTGCTGGCCGACCTGCGCGTGGACCATCTGCGCGATTCGCCCGCGCTGGCGCTGTCGGGCGGCGAGCGCCGCCGCGTCGAGATCGCGCGCGCGCTGGCCACCCAGCCACGCTTCATCCTGCTGGACGAGCCCTTTGCCGGTATCGACCCGATCGCCGTGATCGAGATCCAGCGGATCATCAGTTTCCTGAAGGAACGTGGCATCGGCGTGCTCATCACCGACCACAACGTGCGTGAGACGCTGGGCATCTGCGACCACGCGTTCATCATCAGCGACGGGCACGTGCTGGCACAAGGCACGCCTTCGGAGATCGTCGACAACGCCGAAGTACGCAGGGTGTACCTCGGCGAGCACTTCCGGATGTAAGGGAGGGTCGGGTTCTCCATGAAGCAAGGGCTGTCCCTTCGCGTCTCGCAGCATCTTGCGCTGACGCCCCAGCTCCAGCAGTCCATTCGGCTGCTGCAGCTCTCCACGCTCGAACTGAGCCAGGAGGTGGAGCAGATGCTGGACGAGAACCCGTTCCTGGAGCGCACCGCGGAAGAGGCGGCGCGCGAGGAGTTCGGGCTCGACACGGCCGATGCGCCGGTGCCGCGCGATGACGCAGGCGACAGCGCCGATGGCGGCGAGGGCGACTTCACTCCATCCGCAAGCACCTCCAGCACGTCCACGGAAACCAGCACCGGCAGCACGGAGTCCGACGGCCCGGCCGCCGAAATCACCGAGCGCGAGCCCGACTGGGAAGGCGACGGCACCGTCGACATGGCGGCGCCCGACGACAGCGAGTGGGGCAGCGACGCGCCCGCGCGCCAGAACAACCTGGGCGACGACGAACGCGCCGACGCCACCGAGCTCGCGCGCAGCCAGGAGTCGCTGCAGTCGTTCCTGCACCGCCAGGCGCTGAGCCTGCGGCTGAACGAGAACGACAACGCCGCGCTGCGCTTCCTGATCGAATCGCTCAACGACGACGGCTACCTCGAAGACTCGCTGCCCGCGCTGGCCTCCGGCCTGGCCGGCGACGACAACGACCAGTTCGACGACCTCGTGCACCACTTCCAGGTGGCGTTGGGCCTGCTGCAGAGCCTGGAGCCCGCCGGCGTCGGCGCGCGCGACCTGGGCGAATGCCTGAGCATCCAGCTGCGCGCGCTGGCCAGCGAGGACGAGAGCGACGACCAAGCGCTGGTCCGCAAGACCGCCATCGCCATCTGCAAGCTGCCGATGGAGCTGCTCGCGCGGCGCGACTTCAAGCGGCTGGCCACGCTCACCCGCACCAACGAGGAGCTGGTGCGCTCGGCGCTGCAGATCATCGCGCGCCTGGAGCCCAAGCCAGGCCGGCGCTTCGTGGACGTCGAGCGCAACATCGTCATTCCCGACGTGATCGTCACCAAGACGGGCCGCGGCACCAACATCAAGTTCCGCGTCATGCTGAACCCCGAGGTCATGCCGCGCCTGCGCGTGCACGACATCTACGCCGGCGCGCTCAAGGCGCACAAGGGCGAGGGCAGCCAGGCGCTGTCGCAGCGGCTGCAGGAGGCGCGCTGGTTCATCAAGAACATCCAGCAGCGCTTCGACACCATCCTGCGCGTGAGCAACGCCATCGTCGAGCGGCAGAAGAGCTACTTCGTGCACGGCGAGCTCGCCATGCGCCCGCTGGTGCTGCGCGAGATCGCCGACGAGCTGGGCCTGCACGAGTCGACCATCTCGCGCGTGACCACCGCCAAGTACATGTCCACGCCGTACGGCACGGTCGAGCTCAAGTACTTCTTCGGCTCGGCGCTGGGCACCGAGACCGGCGGCAACGCGTCGAGCACCGCGGTGCGCGCGCTGATCAAGCAGTTCGTGAGCTCCGAGAGCATCAAGAAGCCGCTGTCGGACAGCCAGATCTCCGAGATGCTGAAGGAGCAGGGCATCGAGTGCGCGCGCCGCACCGTGGCCAAGTACCGCGAAGCGCTGCGCATCGCCCCCGCCAACCTGCGCAAGGCGCTGTAGAAAGCCGCCGATGAGCCGTCGCCCGATGTCGCGCTGGGGGCATTGGATGTCGGCTTTGCTTGCCGTGCTGCTTTTTTCCGGCTGCGCCACCTTGCCCGACGAGG
Organism: Variovorax sp. OK212; assembly: GCF_900112425.1. Classification (GTDB taxonomy): domain Bacteria; phylum Pseudomonadota; class Gammaproteobacteria; order Burkholderiales; family Burkholderiaceae_C; genus Variovorax. Next base: position 471,814 of record NZ_FOLP01000004.1, read on the forward strand.
CCCCGCGCCCGCCCACCAAGGCCATGGCCGCGTCGGCCGACACCGCACTGGGCAAGATCGCGCTGGCCGCCCAGCCCGACCCCGACCTGAGCGGCTTTCGCCTGATGCCCGGCGGCGACTTCGCCTTCGACACCCGCATCCAGCTGGCCCGCCGCGCCCAGCGCACGCTCGACGTGCAGTACTACCAGATCGAGAACGACGAGACCGGCCGCTACCTGCTGCGCACCCTGCGCGACGCCGCGCTGCGCGGCGTGCGCGTGCGGCTGCTCATGGACGACCTCTACACCTCGGGCGAGGACGAGCTGCTGCGCGGCTTCGCCGCCACGCCCAACGTGGAGCTGCGCCTGTTCAACCCGTTCCCGGCCGGGCGCGGCAGCATCCTGAAGCGCTTCACCGCGTCGCTGTTCGACTTCAGCCGCGTGAACCGGCGCATGCACAACAAGCTGTTCATCGCCGACGGCGCGATGGCGGTGGCGGGCGGACGCAACATCGGCAACCAGTACTTCCGGCGCACGGCGGGCGAGAACTTCCTCGACCTGGACACCTTCGTCACCGGCGCGCTGATCCCGCGGCTGGGCGGCCTGTTCGACCAGTACTGGAACAGCGTCTACGTGCGGCCGGTGGCGTCGGTCGTGGCCAGCGACCTGTCGCGCGAGGAGCTGCAGCGCCGCTTCGAGGCCGCCACCGCGCCCGGCACCACGCCACCCCCGCCGCCGCCCGCGCCCAACGACCTGCTGGGCTACAGCCCGATGGCCGACGACCTGGACAGCGGCAAGCTCAACCTGATCTGGACCCTGGCCGAGGCCTACGCCGATTCGCCCGACCGCGTGATCGGCAAGACCGCCTCGTACGGCGGGGTGCCGCTGCTGGACGTGGACAGCGTGCGCTACAACGTGGTCGAGCAGATGCGCCGTGCGCGCGCCGAGGTGACCATCGTCTCGCCGTACCTGATCCCGGGCGCCACGGGGCTGGAAGTGATGCGCGAGATCCGCCGGCGCGACGTGAAGATCAGCGTGGTCACCAATTCGCTGGCCGCCACCGACGAGCCGCTGGTGCACACCGCCTACCGGCGCTACCGCCCGGACATGCTCAAGCTGGGCGCCGACCTGTACGAGCTGAGCTCCACGCGCACCCGGCGCAGCGTGCGGCTGGGGCTGTTCGGCACCTCGGTGGGCCGGCTGCACGCCAAGTCGGCGGTGATCGACCGGCGCACGCTGTTCGTGGGGTCGATGAATTTCGATCCGCGCTCGGAGTCGGCCAATACCGAGATCGGCCTGATCATTCACAGCCCCGAAATGGCGCAGCAGATGCTCAAGCTGCTCGACGTGCTCAAGCAACAGGGCGCCTACCGGCTGCGCTTTGCCGAGGGCAGCAACGAGTCGCGCATCGAATGGACCAGCGAGGAGGCCGGCAAGCTCACCGTGCTGACCGAGGAGCCCGACTCGGGCTTCTGGGACCGCACCATGCTCGAGATCCTGGCGCCGCTGACGCCGGAGAGCCTGCTCTAGCCTGCGCGGTCCGGGCCGGGGCTAGCTAGTTGCCGCGAACCGCCGACCACACCAGCCGGACGCCCAGCAGCCCCATCACGCCGCCGGCCACGCGGTCGATCCAGACCTTGTAGCGCAGGTAGGCCGAGCGCGGCGCGGCCGACGACAGGGCCAGCGCCACCACGGTGTACCAGCCGGTCTCGATGCAGAAGATGACGGCCGGCACCGCCAGTGCCAGCGCGAGCGGCACGTCGTGCGGCAGGAAGGCGGCAAAGATGCTGGCGTAGACCACCGCCGTCTTCGGGTTGCTGACCTGGGTGGCCAGGCCGAAAAGAAAGGTACGGAAGGTACGCCCGCCGCGGCCCTGGCCGGCGCGCGGGTTACCTGCTTCCTGCGCCACCGGCAGCGGCTGGCGGGCGCCGCGCCAGATGCGTACCCCCAGGTACACCAGGTAGGCACCGCCGAATCCCTTGATGGCCAGGTACAGCCCGGGTACCGCCAGGAATGCCGCCTGCAGCCCGGCCAGCGCCGCGATCGCAAAGACCAGCCCGCCCGCGCCCATGCCCAGCGCGGCCGCCAGCCCCTCGGTGCGCGAGGCCACCGCCGTGCGGGCGACCATCACGAAACTGGGGCCCGGGCTCATGGCGCCCACGGCCATCGCGCCGGCAATGCCGAGCAGGGAAAGGGTGCTGTTCATCGGGTCTTGTCTCCTGTTCTTGTTACGAATTGCCGAACAACGTGCACAAACGCACGTTCATCGGAGATTGAAAAGTAAACTCTAAGTAGTACACGGATAACTTTTGGTTTACATTTTGTCCATCGAGGTAACAACGATGCAAAACATGAAAAACCTACTTCTTCTGGCCGTATGGGCAGCAGTGCTGGCGTTTTTGCTCAGTTTCTTCTACTGGAGCGACGCCCCCGTCGCCGAGCAACTGCTGTTCGGCGCGTTGATGACTGTCGCCACCGGTGCCTGGATGCTCGCCCTGCTGAATCTTCCGCGCGCCATCATCGCCGCGCGCAATTGGCTGAAATCGCCCAAGGACGCTGAAGAGCACCTGGGCGCCGCCGATTCGCACAAGCCGGTCGCGCGCTGAGCCGGCCGGCCAGCCGGGCGGGGGCGGGGCGCACCGGCTGCGGCCGGGCCTGGTTCAGGGCTGGATGTTCACCGCTTCCACCTGAACCAGCAATTTCACCTTGTTCTCGAAGCCGAAGTTCAGTCCCCAGGTGATTCCCCAGTCGCTGCGCTCCACCGTGGTCTCGAAGTCGCCGCCGCACACCTGGCGGTTGATGAGCGGGCTCAGGTAGCAGTTGAAGCGCACCGCCTTCAGCGTCACCGGACGGGTCTGGCCCATCAGCGTGAGCTTGCCGGGCACGTCGACCACCTTGTCGCCGCTGAACTCGATGCGCTCGGCCACGAAGCGCCCGGTCGGAAACTCCGCCACGTTGAAGAAATCCTTGCTCTGCACATGCCGGTTGAGCAGGTCGACGCCGGTGTTGATGGAGCTGATGTCCATCGTGATGTCGACCGAGCCGCTGTTGCCGGCGCCGTCGATCTTCACCGAGCCGTCCTTCGTGCTGAAGCGCCCGCGGTTGGTGGTGGTGCCGTAGTGGCCCATCTCGTACATCACGAAGGTGTGGGTCGGGTCGACCACGTAGCTGGCGTTCTTCACCGGTCCGCCCGATGGCTTGGCGGCCACCGCCGGCGCCGTGTAGTCCTGGGCCGAGGCGCTCGCGCAGGCGAGGGCCGCGGCACACAGCGTGGCGGCGAAAAGGAGCTTCTTCATGGCGTGCGTTCTGTGCTGCTGGGAGCGGTGGATCGTGAATGCGTCTGGGGTCGACGGGGAAGGCGCGCGGCTCACAGCGGGCCCAGCCCGGAGAGCGTGAACTTGAAGCGAACCTGCACGTCGTTGCCGACCATCGAGGTGTCGGTCCATTCGCCGTCGCCCACCTTGTAGTCGAGCCGCTGGATCGTAAAGCTTCCGGTGGCCACCGCGTAGCCGCCGGACGCGGTGATGGCCACCGGCACCGTCACCGGCTTCGTCGTGCCCTTGAGCGTGAGCTTGCCGGCCATCTCGAACCTGCCGTCGCCCAATGCCTTGATGGCGCCCGACTGGAAGCTGGCCTGCGGGAAATGCGCGGCGTCGAACCATGGCGCCTTGGGCAGCTCGGCGTCGCTCATCGGAATGCCGAAGCCGGCGCTGGCCGTGTCGATCTGCAGCGCGACGGTGCCGCCTTCGGGCTTCTTCGGATCGAAGGCGACCTGCGCCTCGAACTTCTTGAAGCTGCCTTCCACCGGCACGCCCATCTGCTTGCTGACGAAGACGATCTGGCTCTTGTCGGCCACCAGCCGGGTGGCCGCGGGTTCGGCGAGCGCTGGCAGCGCCGCGGCGAAGGCCAGCGCCGCGAAGGCCGACGAGATGGCCGACGAGATGGCCGACGCCGAGATGGCCGGTGCCGAAAAGGGCGGCAGGCGCAAAAGATGGGGCTTCATCGGGCAGATTCCTTGCGTGGCGCGGGCCACATGCGTTTCAGAAGACCGTCGCGGTCGATCCAGTGGTGCTTGAGCACCGCCGCCACGTGCAGCAGCGCGACGCCCGCCAGCGCAAAGGCGCAGTTGCGGTGCAGCGGCTGCAGCACCGCCTCGGCAAAGGGCTGGTCGACCGCCACGAAGTCGGGCAGCGCGAGCACGCCGAACCACGCCACCGGCATCCCCATGGCCGAGCTGTAGGCCCAGCCGGTCAGCGGCACCGCGAAGAACAGCAGGTACATCAGCGCGTGGCTCACGCGGTAGCCCGACAGCTGCAGGCGCGACATGCCCGGCGGCAGCGCCGGCGGCCGGTGCCCGAGCCGCCACAGCAGCCGCAGCGCCGACAGCGCGAGGATCGTGAGGCCGGCCCATTTGTGCCAGCTGTAGACCTTCAGGCGCAGCGGCGAAAACGGCAGCCCCGTCATGTAGAGCCCGACGCCGAGCGAGCCGACGATCAGCGTCGCCAGCAGCCAGTGCAGCGCCATCGCGAACGAGTCGTAGCGCTGGCTGCGCGGCGCGGTGGCGAGAGGAGAAGAGGAGGCGGGGGGGGGGTCGGCGGACATCGGGGGCAGGACCTGCGGCCTGTGCGCGGAGCATATATCGGAAGCCGTGACAGCACTGCACGGCCCGTGCCAAGCCTCGTGCCAAGTCTCGTGCCAAGTCTCGTGCCAAGTGCGCCGGCACATCGGCACATCGGCGCGCCCGTGCCCGCCCGCCCGCTCGCTCGCTCAGCCGCGCTGCTGCGCCCTCAGCAGCACGCCGCGCAGCTCTTCCGGCTGCACCGGCTTGCGCAGCGCATGCCAGCCGCGCTCGACGGCGAGCCGGTGCGTGGCTTCGTTGATGTCGGCCGAGATCAGTGCGATCGCCAGCGAGGGCTTCTGCCGCTGCAGCCGCTCGGCCAGCGCGATGCCGTCGAGCGCGCCCGGCAGGCGGATGTCGCACAGCGCCGCGTCGAGCGCGCGCAGGTCGGCCAGCGCCAGCGCCTCGGCCGCGCTGGCGTACACGCGCGGCTCCACCGACCACTGGCGCAGCAGCGCGGCCAGGCTGTCGGCCACCACCGCGTTGTCTTCCACCACCAGCACGGCCATGCCGGGGCGCAGCGCGCCGGTTCCGGCATCGCCCTTGGCCGGTGCCGCGGCGGGCACGGCCAGCGCCGCATCGGGCGCCGCCGCCGGCAATTCGAAACTGAACACCGACCCGCGCCCCGGCGCCGAACGCAGCGACACCGCAATGCCGAGCTGCGTGGCCAGCCGCCGCACGATCGCCAGCCCCAGGCCGTGGCCGCGCTGCAGGTTGCGCTCCACGTTGCCGATCTGCTCGAAGTCGTTGAACACGCGCGCCTGCGCATCCGCCGCAATGCCGATGCCGTTGTCGCGCACCTCGACGCGCCAGGCCGGCCCGTTGGCGCGCCGGCGCGCGCGCACCGCCAGCAGCACCCGGCCGCGCGGCGTGAACTTGACGGCGTTGTCCACCAGGTTGGCCAGCACGCGGCGCAGCGACACGGTGTCGGTCCAGGCCACGGCACCCGGCGGGCAGCGCACGCCCACGCGGGCGTCGCCCGCCTGCCGCGCCAGCTCCTGCAGCAGCGGCGCCAGCGCCACCGCCGCGGGGCGCAGCGGATCGACGGCGGCCTCGATGCGGCCGATTTCGAGCAACTGGTTGGTCAGCCCTTCGAGCGCCTGCTGCGCGCGCGCCAGCGAGCCGACCGTGTGCTGCACCGCGGCCATGTCGGCGCCGCTGTTCAGCTGCTGGCGCAGCACCTCGGCCTGCAGGCCGATGGCCATCACCGGCTGGCGCAGGTCGTGGTTGGCGGCCGAGAAGAAGCGCAGCCGCTCGGCCTGCGCATGCTCGGAGGCGCGCAGGCCGGCCAGCGCCTGTTCGCGCAGCGTGCGCTCGTTGAGCCGCAGGCCGATGTTTTCCTCGAGCTGGCGCGAGCGCTCGGCCACCAGCTTCCACATCATGGCCGTGAGGCCGATGCCGATGACCGCCACGGCCATCATCACCGGCGCGCCCAGCCAGAGCCCGGTGACGATCACCGGCGCCAGCAGCAGCGTGATCGCCAGCTGCGTGGCCGGCGTGTAGAACGATACCGAGAAGGCCGACGACAGCGTCATGCCCATCAGGATCAGGCCCAGCAGCAACTGCAGGTCGGCGCGCTCGGGGTTGAACAGCAGCACGCCGGCCAGCCCGTGCGCCAGCTCCCAGACGGCGGTGCGCAGCGTGTGGGTGCGCTGCGCTGCGCGCAGCGTTCCGGGCGTGAAGGGCTCGGGCAGCCGTTGCGGGAAGAAGCCGCGCATGAGCGTCACCCCGGTCACCAGCGCGATCCAGAGCAGCGCGCGCACCGGCGAGTACTGCCAGGCAAAGAGCGCCGCCACGCCGCAATTCAGCAGGTACTGCACCAGCAGCACGGGGCCGATGGGGCGGATCGACAGCCGCAGCACCTCGCACTGGATCGCGAAGCCGTCGCTGCCGGCGGCCGCCTGCGGTACCGATGGCAAAGACGAAGGGGCGGGTGGGGTGGGATTCATCGGCGAATCGACTATATAGAGAAGGTGCGTGACGCGGCGACAATGGAGTCCCCTAGTCGGGCTTCCCGATGGCCAACTTTCCGTGAACGATCTCTCCTTTTTCCTGCCTTGCGCCGCCGGCGTCGAGGAATTCCTAGCCCAGGAGGTGCACGCCCTGACCGGCCGCGCCGGCCAGGACCTGCTCACCCTGCGCGGCGGCGTGCGCGTGCGCGCCGACTGGCGCGACGCCCTGAAGCTCAACCTGCACAGCCGCCTCGCGCAGCGCGTGCTGGTCGAGCTGGCCCATGCGCCCTACCGCAACGAGAACGACCTCTATGCCATTGCCAGCGGCGTGGCCTGGGAGATCTGGTTCACCCCGAAGCAGACCTTCAAGATCGAGACCACCGCCCAGCACAGCCCGCTGCAGAGCCTGAACTTCGCCACCCTGCGCATCAAGGACGCCGTGGCCGACCGCTTCCGGGCCAAGGCCAACGGCGTGCGCCCGAGCATCGAGACGCAGTGGCCCGACTGCCGCGTGTTCGCCCACCTGACCACCGACAGCTGCACGCTGTACATCGACACCTCGGGCGAGCCGCTGTTCAAGCGCGGCTGGCGCCAGGACAAGGGCGATGCGCCGCTGAAGGAAACCCTGGCCGCCGCCATGCTGGCCGCCAGCGGCTGGTGGAACCCCGAAACGGGCACCGTGTCGGAGCAGCCGCTGTACGACCCATGCTGCGGCAGCGGCACCATCGCCATCGAGGCCGCGCAGATCGCGCGCGGCATGGCGGCCGGCGCGCTGCGGCGCTTCGGCTTCGAGAAGCTGCTGCCGTTCCAGGCGCATGTGTGGGCCGCCATCAAGCAGGAGGCCGAGGCGGCCGCCAGCGACCGCAGCGTGGCCATCTTCGGCTCCGACGTGTCGCACCGCATGGTCGACTTCGCCGAACGCAATGCAGAGCGTGCCGGCGTGGCGCAGGCCATCGAGTTCCGCGGCGGCGACGCGCTGCAGCGCATGCCGCCGGTCGAGAGCGGCGTGATCATGCTCAACCCGCCGTACGGCGAGCGCATCGAGGTGGGCGGCGTGGCGGGCACGGGCCGTTTCGGTGCGCGCGAATCGGCGCAGGTCGAACGAGGCGCGGAAGGTGACGGAGGTGAAGGAGGCGACGGCGGCGAATTCTTCCCGCAGCTGGCCACCCACTGGAAGAAGAACTATGCCGGCTGGACCGCCTGGGTGCTCACGCCCGACCTCAAGCTGCCCAAGCAGATGCGCCTGAAGGAGTCGCGCCGCGTGCCGATGTGGAACGGCCCGATCGAATGCCGGCTGTTCCGCTTCGACATGGTGGCCGGCTCAGCGCGGAAGTAGCTCGCCTTCGGGCGGAGGCGGGTCCCGGGGCTCGGCGGACTCCCTGGACTCCCTGGCTTCCTTCGGCCGCACGCTGCACGCCGCATTGATGGTCCGCGTGGCCAGTTCGCGCGGCGCGCCGCCCAGCGTCATCGGGCGCACATCGTCTTCGGCGAAGTGCCGCACGGCCATCGGCTCGCCCACGAAGTTGGGCTGCGCGAAGTAGGTAGCACTCACATAGCGTGCATTGCGCGCCGCGCAATCGGCATCGACCTTGGCATCGAACGAACGGAACATGATGCCGTCGCGCGTGGTGCGCGGCTGCGCCAAGCTCAGGCGCAACTTCACGATGCGGTGCGTTCCCTCGGCTTCGACGCTGGTCGGATCGACCTGCACATAGTCGTTGCCGGCGTCGCCGGCCGAGCCCGCGAGGGTCAGCCACTCGGCCCGCGCACCCGCGCAGACGAGCAGGGCCAGGCAGAGCAGCGGAAATCGTTTCATGAAGGAAGAAGGCAAAGGACGTGAAGGCGCAGCGGAGGCGGCATTGTCCCGCGCCCAACCGACGCGAGGCTGACGTGAGCCCGCATGGTGCAACATCGGCGAAATACCCCACACATCCCATGACGTTGACAGAACCCTCGCAGCAAGCCGGCCCCGTCGTCATCGACACCAACATCGCGCTCGACCTGTTCGTGTTCGACAACCCCGACTGCGCGCCCCTGGCCAGTGCGCTCGCCGCCGGCGAACTGCGCTGGCTCGCCACCGCGCCGATGCGCAACGAGCTCGCGCGCGTGCTCGGCTACCCGCTCATCGTGAAGCGGCTCGCGCAGCGGCAGATGGAAGCGGCCAGCGTGCTCGCGGCCTTCGATGCGCGCGTGCACCTGCTGGCCGACACGCCGCCGCGTGCACCGTGCGTGTGCAAGGACCCCGACGACCAGGTCTTCATCGATCTCGCGGTGGCGCAGCGCGCGCGCCTCATCAGCAAGGACCAGGCGGTGCTCACCATGCGCAAACGTTTGGCCGCGCAAGGCGTCGTGGTGCAGGCGGTGCTCGCCGCGATGTGAACCTTCGTCGCCGCGCGAAAAAGGCTTACTTCGCGACGGCATCGCTTCGACTTCTAGACAACCGGGCCTCTCGGGTCTACTGATCGGCAAATCACGGAGGGAGTTGCCGTTGTCTCAGCTGTATAGACAAACCCGGCGGGTGTGCATCGCACCTGCCCGGGGTGCTTGCCATGCGCGCATATCGTCTGCCGTCGACCGCATAGGGTCTGGCATTTGCAAGGGCTCCCCACTATCTTCCGGCGCGCCGAAGCGGTTCGCACGGCCCCCACGCGGGCGTGCCTGAAGCGAACCATGCCGACTTCGAAGACCGCGATCGTTCACCGCCGCCGCGCACTCCGTGCGCGGTGCGGCCGGTTGCGGGAAATGCTTTCAGTCCTTCAAGCAAAGCCATGCCGAGTCCTCATCTGCGATCGCCGCGTCATCTGTTGCCCGAACTCGAGGTAGAGCTCGCACGCTCCACCGACCTGGGCTACGAGCCTGCCGAAGAAGTCGGCCTCGTGCGTTGCCTCGAGCACGGGTTTCCCACGCCGCTGGCGCGCTGGCATTGCCACGAGGAGTACGAGCTGCATCTCATCGTGGCCACGTCGGGGCAGGCCTTCGTCGGCGACTGGATCGGCTCCTTCGATCCGGGCCACCTCGTGCTGTGCGGGCCGAAGCTGCCGCACAACTGGATCTCGCTCGATGCACCAGCGGAGGGCGTCGCGCAGCGCGACCTGGTGATCCAGTTCCTGCACGACCCCATCTTCGAGGCCGCGCAGCGCATTCCCGAATTGCTCGAAGCGGTGCGCATGCTCGAGCGCGCGCGCTTCGGCATCGAGTTCTTCGGCATGGCCGAACGCGCCGAGCAGCACTTTCGCCGCGTGAAGGCCGCGCGCGGACTCAAGCGCTTCAGCCTGTTCTGCGACTTCCTCGCGGACATGGCGCAATGCGACGACTACCGGCTGCTGTCGGGCATGCAGACCGACGGCGACCCGCACCTGGAGAGCATCAACGACGTGGTCACTCGCATCGCCAACGAGCCTTCGAAGGACGTGTGCGCGGCCGACATCGCCGCCGAGCTCGGCATGCATGCGGGGCGCTTCAGCAGGCTCTTTCGTCGCGCCACTGGCCACAGCTTCCTGAGCTACGTGAACCAGGTGCGCGTGAACAAGGCCTGCCTCATGCTGATGCACAGCGACCGCTACGTGACCTCGATCTGCTACGAGGTCGGCTTCAACAACGTCTCCAACTTCAATCGAAAGTTCCTGGAGATCAAGGGCCTCACGCCGACCGAATTTCGCAGGCAGAGCCAGCTGCGATTGGAAGGCGCGATGAGTTCGGAGAACTAAAGACCACGGCTTATTGCGACACCATTATCAAAACGTCAATTTGTATTGGCAATCGCAAAAAGTGTATCGAACGCAATGCACGAGCGTCCCTACGATCCGGCTGCTTCTTCAGTCACATCATTCAGGAACCTCTTTCATGCAAATCAATCGCCTGACCCCTCTGAGCCGTCTCGTTGCCTCGAAGATCAAGATTCGCGGACAGGGCATGACGGAGTACCTGGTGATCCTCGGGCTCATCGCCATCGCCGCCATCGCCGTGTTCAGCTTCTTCGGCCAGACCATGCGCAACCAGGTCGCCGGCATGGCGCAGGAAGTGGGCGGCAAGACCGGCTCGGCCGAAGTCACCAAGGCACAGACCGCGGCCGGCAAGGCGTCCACCAACGCCGACGTGAACATGAACATGAGCACCTACACCAAGGGCGGCGCGGACGGCGCGAAGTAAGCCTCGCACACATCACGTCCTGAAACAGATCGCGTGATGCTCCCGACGGCCGCTTCGCTCTCCCGCTCCCTCTGCCTGGCCACTGCCGGTGCGCGCCGGCGCCAGTCGGGCCAGGCGATCGTGTACCTGGTGGCGATGCTGCCGATCATCTTTCTCAGCGTGCTGGTGGTCTACAACACCGCCACCTCCACGCGCGAGAAGATGAAGCTGCAGAACACGGCCGACGCGACCACCTACAGCGCCAGCGTGCTCACCGCGCGCAGCCTCAACTACCTGGCCTATACCAACCGCGCGATGGCCGCCAACGAGGCGAGCATCGCGACGCTGGCGAGCGTGCAGACCTCGATGGCCATGCTCATCACGAGCGCGGCCAACATCCAGGAGGGGCTGGTCGTCGCCGAGGCGCTGAAGGGCGTGCGCAACCTGGAGCGCAGCCGCATCCCGATCGTGGGCCCCATCTTCTTCCTGCAGTACCTGGGCAACCTCGCCAAGGCACAGCGCCTGCAGCGCACGGCGGACCGCATTGCCGGCTTCGTCGAGCCCTCGGCCAAGCCGCTGCAGATCGGGGCCGACATCCTTCGCGCGTTCAACCAGGGCATCTCGGCCAGCCAGGTCGCGATGCTCGTGGGCACGACGGCGCAGTTGCCGCAGCTGGTGAAGGACGTCGTCAACTCGAACGACCCCGACGCGTCGGTGCCGCCGGCGGAGACCGCGATCTTCGTCATCAAGTTCGTGGCCGACGTGGGCACCTATCTCAAGAGCTACCACCAGTCGGGCAGCCTCGCGTTCGACGACGACGAGTTCAACGAGGTGCTGCGCTTCGCGCATGCCGCGCAGGCCACGCGCGACGACTGGACCAAGAACCGCCGCTTCCTGCCCAACGTGCTCGGCTGGGTCGCCTCGGGCATGTCCGGCGCCATGCAGGGCATGATTTCCAGCAGCCCGGTCACGCCGCCGGGCTTCGGCGATGTCACCGGCGACATGATGGGCGGGCTGCTCGAGTGGAAGGGCGGCACCGAACTGGTCGCGACCGAAGGCATCGTGGGCGACGAGACCGGGCGCATCCGCTGGCAGTCGGCCGATTCGATCGAGATCAAGCTGCCCATCGGCGTGCTCTACACCGACCTCATCGGCGGCTGGGACGACATCCTGCGCGGGCGCTTCGGCCTGGGCGCCGGCGCGGCCGCCGCGGGCGGCCCCAACTACATGAAAAGCTGGGAAGGCCAGCGCCTCACGCTGCGCAGCTACGCCCGCGAGGGCCGCACCTACGGCGGCCTGAACGGCGAGATCGGCGACACCGCGTACATGGAGCGCGAGTCCTTCGAGCGGGCCGGCCGCGACAGCAACGGCGAGATATTGCTGGCCCCGATGGCCGTGCTGGTGTTCAACGCCAAGCTGCACTACAGCCCGCGCACCGACATCGGCACCGTCACCAAGAGCTGGGCCATGCCCCGCTTCACCGAGATCAAGGACCACCCGCCGATGGTGGCCAACGAGTCGGACAACTGGCTCGCGCAGAACGGCTTCAAGGGCGCCAACCCGCTCAAGTGGGGCAAGAACACCGACAAGGGCCCGGCCTTCACGCTCGTGGTGCAAAAGGGCGGCGACAAGGTGCGCACGGGCGAGGTCGCCGGCTTCGGCAACTCGGCGGCCGACGGCAAGGCCGGCCTGCGCGACAACTTCCAGGGCCGGGAGATCAAGGCGGTGTCGACCTCGCAGGTCTACTTCCGCCGGCCGCAGGACCGCTGGGCGCGCCGCGACAACGCGGTCGCCGATCCTTCGAAAGTGGGCAAATACAACGTGGGCTTCGCGGGCGGCTACATCGAGCACCGCAGCCTCTTCAGCCCCTACTGGCACGTGCACAACGTGGAGCCCTCGCTGTGGGCGCGTGCCATCGCCATGGGCGGCGCGGCCGTCGGCGGCTCGCCCGACGAAGACAACGGCAACTGATGAAGGACGCCCGCGCATGACCCGCCCACCTCGATGCTCGCCTCGGCGCCCGTCCGGACGCCTGCCTCGCGTGCGCCGTCTTTCGCGCACTGCCGCTGCCGCCGGCCATGCGATGGTCGAGACCCTGCTCATCGTGAGCTTCGCCGCCATCACGCTGGCCGCCATTCCGGCCATTGCCGAGTACGGCACCAAGCGCATGCAGACCGTGGCCGCGGCCAAGCTGGTGGCCTGGCAGCGCACCGTGTGGATGCCGGAAGAGCAGGGCATCGCCGCCACCGAAGCCAAGGGTGCGTCGGGTGCCATCAAGAAGACCGATGCGGAAATCACGCGCGACCTGCGCCGCCACATCTTTCGCGATCGCACCGAGCCCGGCATCTCCATCCACGCCGCCGACATCGCGGAGTTCGAGCCGACGCTGCCGGCGATCGATCCGCGCACCACGGCGGTCACCGCGTCGAGCACGGCCGCGCCCATGCCGTCGCTGCTCAATGCCAGCGACGTGGTGTTCGACGGCATCCGCGTGGCGCAAGCCGCGCTGGGGGGCAACGCGATCACCGGGCCGCTGGGCAAGTTCCAGATGGTGAGCAGCGGCTACCTGCGCCACGAGGTGAAGGTGAGCCAGACCAACACGAAGTTCACGCTGGTGCCCGCGCTGGACATGAGCGAGCAGGTCACCATGCTCACCGAAGCCTGGAACGCCGGCGGCACGAACCGCGAGGAATCCAAGATCCAGGGCCTGGTGCCGCTGAAGCTGCTCGACGGCGCCTTCTACCAGCAGCTGCGCGGCGGCATGCACCAGACGGCCTACCAGATCAAGCAGATCTTTCCGGCCTTCGACATGAACAACCTCACCATGGGTTTCACGCCGGGCGACGCCCTGGAGAAGACCCCGCTGGACCGCTTCGAGCGCATTCCGCCCGGAGCGACCGGCGAGACCGGCGGCGACGGCGAGGCGAACGGCGGCAGCGTCAAGGACCACTTCCGCTACTACCGCGCCTTTCCGCCGACCCCCGTGGTCAACACGCTGCCCTGATGACCGTGCCCGCGCCGTTCCTGCGATGGATGCTCGTTGCCGCCTGGCTTTGCCTGTGCGGCGCCCCGCAGGTGGCCGCCGCGGCACCGCCGCAACTGGACTGGCCGGCGATTCCGTCGCCCTCGGGCGCCAAGACCTTCTGGATCGCCGAGTACATCGAGCAGAACACCGTTCCCATGCAGATCCGCGGCATCGAGTCCACGGAGTCCATGGAGGCCGTGTCGCGCTACTACGAGAAATGGCTGGCCGACAAGGCCGGCTACGGCGTGAGCACCGTCGGCGCCTTGCGCGTGCTCGGCGCGCGCTTGGGCATGTACCAGGTCACGGTGCAGCTGCGCGCACGGCCCGAGGGCACGGCGGGGCGGCTGGTGGCCGCCAGGGTCTACGACGAAGTGCAGAGCGAGCAGCGCATGCAGGAGCGTGCCGAGCGCATCGGCAAGGGCTTTCCGCGCCCGGCCGGCTCGCAGGTGGTGTCGGACACGCTCTCCTTCGACGAGGGCCAGCGCAACCGCACCATCGTCGTCACCAACGGCGTGAGCGTGGAGACCAATGCGCTCTACCTGCGCGAACAGATGATCCGCCTGGGCTGGACCCTGCTGCAGGACCGCACCGTGGAGGGCGGCACGCGCTCGGCGCTGGTGTTCCGCCGCAACAGCGAGGAGATGGTCGTGACCATCTCCAAGCGCGACGACGGCTACTTCATCGTCGCCAGCCAGACCACGCCGGAATGAGAGCGACCGCCATGCGCCCACGTCACCGCCGCCTTCACGGCAGTCACCGTCGTTCTTCTTCCCGCGGCGCCCAGCGCGGGCAGGTCATCGCCGAATACGTGATCGTCGCCGGCATCCTGGCCGTGATGCTGTTCGCCACCTTCCCGGGCGCCGACCGTTCCGTGATCGGCCTGCTCATCAAGGCCTTCCGCGATGCCTGGTCGACCTACTCGTACACCCTTTCCTATCCTTTGTAGCCAGGCATGAAATCATCTCCGGGACTTCTCAAGTTCAAGCAAAGCGTCAAACGGCTGTCCCCCCTGATCGGTGCCCTGATGCTGGGCCTGCTGGCCGCGGGCCTGGGCTGGTATTACCTGCGGGCCAGCGAGCGCGAGATCGCCGCCAGCCTCGAGAAGGACGCCGACAGCCAGCGCCGCGACGTGGTGGTGGCGCGCCAGGCGCTGGGCGACGGCACCACGGTGCTGCCCGGCATGGTGGCCAAGCGCTCGGTGCCCAACGAGTACGTGCACAACGACGCGCTCACGCCCGAGACCTTCGCGCAGTTCGCGGGCCGCCAGCTCTCCGTGCCGGTGGCCGCGGGCAAGCCGCTGCTGGCCTCGTTCTTCTCGGCGCCGCGCAAGGTGTTCGCGCAGGAGATCGAGCAGGGCGTGCGCGCCATCACCATCCCGGTGGACGAGATCAGCTCCATCTCGGGCATGCTGCGCGCGGGCGACCGCATCGACTTCATGTACATGGTCGACAAGAACGCCGCCAACGATCCTTCGGTGGTGATCCCGCTGCTGCAGGACGTGGAGGTGCGCGCCACCGGCCAGATCACCTCGGAGCAGTTCGCCGCGATGCGCAAGCGCTCCGACGTCTCGGCCGACACCGACCCGTACGCGCAGCAACGCTATTCCACCGTCACCGTGGCGATCCAGCCGCAGGACGCGCAGAAGCTCATCCTGGCCCAGCGCCTGGGCAAGATCATCGCCACGCTGCGCAACCCCGATGACCGCGCCACCATGACCAGCGGGGTCGACGCGGTCGACCTCGACGCCATCGTGAGCGGCTTCAGGCCGCAGCGCGCGCGCCCGATGGCGGTGTCCAGCGCACCCGCGCGGCCCGGCGTCGAATACATCGTGGGCGGCGCCGGCAACCAGAGCCGGGCCGGTGGCGCGGGCCTGGGCGCCGCGCTGCCGCCGGCAGAACTGCCGGTGCGCTGAAGTCTTCCCGCCCCCCAGGCGCGTGCGTTTTCCTGATCTCCAGAAAAGTTCGATGAATCTCAAGCGATGCACCTTGGCAGCGACGGCGCTGTGTCTTGTTTTCCAGGCCCAGGCCCAGGCCCAGGGTCCGTACCCCGGCGCGGCGGCCTCGCCGGTGCCCCTCGGCACGGTGGCGCCTTCGGGTACAGGTGCCTCGGCAGCACCTTCGGGTGCATCGTCGTTCCCGGCGAGGCCCTCCGGCGTGCCGGTGTCCCGCGCCCCCGAAACCTCGCCGGGCATCCGCGCGCCCGCACCGCCACCGCAGCAGGCTTCCATCACCGAGGGTGAACTGCAGCGCATCGCCGCGCGCGCCACCGTGCTGCAGCGGCTGCCCGACACGCTCACGCTGTACGTCGGGCAGATGGTGCTGGTCAAGATGCCGGGCGTGGCCCGCGTGGCGATCGGCAGCGGCAAGGTGCTGGAGGCGCGCGTGCTCGACGGCGCCAACATGCTCATCACCGCGCAGGACGCGGGCGACAGCACCCTGCACGTCTGGGACAAGAACGGCACCGTGCGCAAGCTCAAGGTGCGCGTGAACGTGGTCGACCTCGACCGCATCGCCGACGAGCTGCGCGAGATCACGCACGGCATCTCGGGCGTGAACATCCGCCGCATCGGCGAGCGCATCATCATGGACGGCAACAGCCTCGACCCCGCCGCGGTCGAGCGCCTGAACACGGTGGCGCAGCTGTATGCGCCCGCGGTGGTGTCGCTGGCCACGGCGGAGCGCATCCGCGTGGACCGCATGGTGGACATCCAGGTGCGCATCGTCGAGTTCAGCAAGACCGCGCTGGACGACCTGGGCGTGCGCTGGCAGAGCTCGGGCGACGGCTTCAACTTCGGCCTGTTCTCGGACATCGCCTCCAGCGGCAGCTACCGCGTGCTGCCCGACGGCACCGCCTTCAACAGCGCCAACACCCCGAACCTGCTGACCCAGAACCGCCGCATGCCCGAGGCCTACTTCGGCATCGGCCTCACGCTGAGCTCGCGCATCAACCTGCTGGTGCAGCGCGGCAACGCCTTCCTGCTGGCCTCGCCCAACCTGTCCACGCGCAGCGGCGGCGAGGCCAAGTTCCTGGCCGGCGGCGAGATCCCGCTGCCCGCGCTCAGCACGCAGGGCGCGGGCTCGGTCGAGTTCAAGCCCTACGGCGTGCGGCTGAACATCAAGCCCATCGCCGACGGCGAGGGCAACATCTCGGGCAGCATCCTCACCGAGGTCAGCAGCATCGACCGCAGCGTGGCGGTGCAGGGCATTCCGGGCCTCCTGATCCGGCGCACCGACACCGAGTTCAACGTGAAGGCCGGCGAGACCATCGTGCTGTCGGGCCTGCTCAGCCGCGAGTCCACGCGCTCCAGCGACGGCGTGCCGGGCCTGCGCAAGGCGCCGATCATCGGGCGCGCCTTCCGCGCCGACAACGACACCGACAAGGAACAGGAAGTGGTGGTGTTCATCACGCCGCGCGTGGTCGACCCGGCCTACGGCCAGCCGCGCATCGAGCGCGCGCGCCAGCTGCAGCAGGACGTGGGCCGCAACTTCGGCACGCTGACCGAGGACAAGTCGGACCCCGGCGGTGCCCGCCCGCCGGCCACGAACGGTGACATCGGCGACATCGGCACCACGCCGGTCGGCACGCCCGGCCAGCCCGTTGCTCCCTGAGGCCCGCCGCCATGCACAAGGTCTTCGTCAATTCCCCGCAGCAGGCCGTGCGCGAGGTCCCGATCGACATCGCGGAACTCCAGGTCGGCAAGGACAGCGGCAGCCACATCGTGCTGTCGGGCTGGAACGTCGCGAAGCTGCACGCCCAGTTCGTGCTGCACGACGAGGAGGTGTTCGTGCAGGACCTGGGCAGCCTCTTCGGCACCTGGGTCGACGGCAACCGCGTCACGCGCTTCGGCCCCATGAAGGGCGGAGAAGAGATCATCATCGGCGGCCACACGCTGGTGGTGTCGCTGGACACGGCGCTGCGGCCCGCGGGCACCGAACCGCAGGACGCGGCCGACGCCACGCAGCTGGCCGAGACCTCGCTGGCCATCGAAGACCCGCTGCTGCAATGGCGCCGCTCGCTGCATCGCACGCTGCTGCAGCAGCTGGACAACCGCCGCATCGACACCGCGCAGATGAAGGACGAGGAGCTGCGCTCCAACATCCGCGCGCTGATCAGCGAGATCATCCGCGACACGCGCGACATGCCGGCGGAGCTCGACCGGGCGCTGCTGAGCCAGCAGCTGCTGGACGAAGCCATCGGCCTGGGCCCGCTGGAGGTGCTGCTGAAGGACGAGAGCGTGACCGAAGTGATGGTCAACCGCTTCGACGAGATCTGGATCGAGCGCGCGGGCCGGCTGGAGCGCACCAACGTCGCCTTCACCAGCAACATTGCGGTGCTGGGGGCCATCGAGCGCATCGTGACGCCGCTGGGCCGGCGCATCGACGAGAGCTCGCCGATGGTGGACGCGCGGCTGAAGGACGGCTCGCGCGTGAACGCCATCATTCCGCCGCTGGCGCTGCGCGGGCCCAGCGTCACGATCCGGAAGTTTCCGAAGAACCGCATGGGCCACGAGGGCATGATCCGCACCGGCTCGATCACCGCGCAGATGGTGGAATTCATGCGCATCGCGGTGGAGGAAAAGCTCAACATCATCGTCTCGGGCGGCACCGGCACCGGCAAGACGACGCTGCTGAACATGGTGTCGAACTTCATCCCGCCCAACGAGCGCATCGTGACCATCGAGGACGCGGCCGAGCTCTCGCTGGGCCAGCCCAACCTGGTGTCGCTGGAATCGCGCCCGGCCAACATCGAAGGCAAGGGCGCCATCGCTATTCGCGACCTGGTGCGCAACTCGCTGCGGATGCGGCCCGACCGCATCGTGGTGGGCGAGTGCCGCGGCGGCGAGGCGCTGGACATGCTGCAGGCCATGAACACCGGCCACGACGGCTCGCTGACCACGCTGCACTCGAACTCGCCGCGCGACGCGATGTCGCGGCTGGAGGTGCTGGTGACCATGGCGGGCATGAACATCCCGGTGGCGGCCATCCGCGAGCAGATCGCCTCGGCGGTCGACCTGATCGTGCAGCTCACGCGCTTTCCGTGCGGCAGCCGCAAGGTCACGCAGATCACCGAGATCACCGGCTTCGCCGACGGCGTGATCCAGATGCAGGACGTGTACGCCTTCCGCAAGACCGGCGTGGACGACACCTTCAAGACCGTGGGCCACTTCACCGCCGCGGGCACCGTGCCCGAGTTCTTCACGCGCCTGCAGGAGCACGGCCTGAAGCTCGACCTGGAATATCTCTTCGGGGAGACCGTGCCATGAAGGGAATGATCCTGCTGGCCTCCGTGCTCTGCGGCATGGGCTTCATCACGCTGTGCGGCTACCTGCTGCTGCAGCGCTCGCCGGAGCTGGTCGGCAAGGTCATGGCCAAGCTGCAGGCCAGCGGCCGGCGCACGCTGAACCTGTCGGAGTTCCAGGCGCAGCACGCGGTGGCGTTCGCGTCGGGCCATGCCTTCCTGGTGGCGCTGTGCGGCGCCGTCGGATGGCTCATCTCGGGCAACCTCATCGGCGGCGTGGTGGCGGCGATCGTGCTGTACCTGCTGCCCGCGCGCTGGTTCGCGTGGCAGCGCAAGAAACGCAGGCAGCAGATCGAATCGGAGCTGCCCGACGCGCTGCTCTTCATTGCCAGCGCGCTGCGCGCCGGCAGCGCGCTGTCGGTCGCCATCCAGGTGCTGGTGCGCGACCAGGTGGGGCCGCTGGGGCAGGAGTTCGGCCTGGTGCTCAAGGAGCAGCGCCTGGGCGTGAGCTTCGACGACGCCATCCAGAAGATGTCGCAGCGCCTGGGAATCCCCGACTTCGTGCTGGTGGTGGTGGCGCTGCGCGTGTCCAAGGAGGTGGGCGGCAACCTGTCGGAGCCGCTGCAGGTGCTGGCCGAGACGCTGCGCCGCAAGGCCATCCTGGAAGGCCGCATCAAGGCGCTGACGGCGCAGGGCCGCATCCAGGGCCTGGTGATGACGCTCTTTCCGCTGCTGCTGATGGGCGTGCTCTACCTGATGCAGCCCACCATGAGCCTGCTGTTCACCACGACCATCGGCTGGGTCGTGCTGACGGTGGTCGCCGTGATGCTGCTCTTGGGCTACGCGATGATCCGCAAGATCGTGGCCATCGACATTTGAGGCCGGAGGCACCAGACCATGCGCTCGCTGATCCTCCTGGCCATCATCTTCCTGTGCGCGACCACGGGCGTGATCCTGCTGCTGTACATGATCTCGCTGATCCGCAAGGCCAGGCCTTCGGAGCGCACGCACATGGACCCGCTGCCGCGCATGCTGCGGCTGGTGTGGCCGGTGGTGAACATCCTGCAGTTCCACGTGTCGGAGATCGCGCCCACCTCGATGCTGGTCAAGCGCAAGCGCCAGCTGCAGCTCGCGGGCCTGGAGTTCGTGCTGAAGGCCGAGGAGTTCATCGCGGTGCAGGTGGTGTCGCTGATCGTGGTGGCCGCGCTCGGCCTGTGGACCGCCGGCCTGCTCGACGCGATGGCCGCCACCAAGGTGTGGGTCACGCTGTCGTCGTGCGTGGCGGGGTGGCTGTACCCGGTGATGTGGATGCGGGACCGCCGCAAGAAGCGCGAGAAGGACATCCTGCGCACGCTGCCGGGCTACCTGGACATGATCACGCTGTGCTGCCAGGCCGGCCTGAGCCTCACCGGCGCGATCGCGCAGGCGGTGCAGAAGGGCCCGGGCGGCGCGCTGGGCCAGGAGTTCGACCGCATGATGCGCGAGATGCGCACCGGCGCGAGCCGCATGGACGCGCTCAACGCGCTGGCCGACCGCCTGGACAACAAGCACATCAAGAGCCTGGTGTCGAACCTCACGCAGGCCGAGTCGCTGGGTGCAAGCCTGGCCGACACGCTCTCCGCCATCTCGGACCAGCGCCGCACCGAGCGCTTCCAGATGGCCGAGAAGCTCGCCATGGAAGCGCCCGTGAAGATGATCGGGCCGCTGGTGATCTTCATCTTTCCGGTGACCTTCATCATCATCTTCTTCCCGCTGGTGATGCAGTTCCTCGAAACCCAGAACCGCTGAAAACGCCGAGAAAAAGCCGATGCGCATCGTCTCCCTCCGATCCCGATCCCCCCAGGCCCAGCCCTTCGGTCCCGTGCGCGTGGCCGAGCGCGGCTGGGACCGCACGCGCGGGCTGCTCGGCCGGCCGAAGCTCGCCGCCTGCGAAGGCCTGCTGATCATGCGCTGCAGCTCGGTGCACACGGTGGGCATGCGCTATCCGATCGACGTCGTCTTTCTGGACCGGCACGGCGGCATCGCGCGCGTGGTCGAGAGCCTGCGCCCGATGCGCATGGCCATGTGCCTGGGCGCGGCCAGCGTGCTCGAGCTGGCCGCGGGCCAGGCGCGCCGGCTGGCGCTGAGTCCGGGGTTGCAGTTGTCGGGCTGGTGAACACACTCGAAGGAGAAGGCCATGCATTCCATCCCTCACAAGCTTCGCGGGCATCGCCTGGCGCGTGCGCAGCGCGGCGCCTCCATGACCGAGACGATGATCGCGCTGCCGCTGCTGATCCTCTTCGTGATGTGCGTGGTGCAGTTCGGCCTGATCTACCGCGCGCGCCTCACGCTGGAGTACGCCGCGCACGAGGCCGCGCGCGCCGGCTCGCTCAACAACGGCATGCCACTGCCCTTCGTCTTTCGCATCGGCAACTCGACCACGCCGGGCCTGAGCACGCTCAACAGCGCCGCGCTCGAGCTCACCACCAACGCGCTCACGCGCGGCAGCGTGTGGCAGGGGCTGGTCAAGGGCATGATGCCGCTGAACGTGCGCGACGCCAGCGTGGGCGGCATGTTCAAGGGATGGATAGACACCAACACCGACCTGATCGAGTCGGCCTGCATCGAGTACCTGAACCCGACGCAGACCGCCTTCGTCGACTGGGCCTTCATCGAGAACTTCGGCGAGAACCGCTGGATCATGCAGATCCCCAACGACACCATGCGCTATCGCAAGCCGCTGCCCTACGACTTCAAGGCCAAGGCCATGAGCACCACCGTGGGCATCGACGATCCGCTGCCGCCCGACGCGGAGCTGCGCGGCAACGTGTCGAACAAGACGCTCGGTGAATCCAGCGTGCTGCACCTGCGCGTGCACTACGGCTACCGCCTCGGGATTCCGGTGGCCAACAGGATCATCCTGACGGCGCTCAAGGGCTACCAGTTCGCGGCCGAGGCATGGTTCAAGCTGCTGTCGACCGACGGCGCCAGCGCGCCGGGCACCGACTTCCGCCTGAACCAGCTCGACGCCTACTACATCGCCAACGGCAAGATCCCGCTGGCCGCCGACGGCGTGGCGGGCATGGAGTCGCCGATGTACTGGCACCCGTTCTATTCGTTCGGGCCCAAGAGCGACCGCAGCATCGACCTGCAGTGGGACCCGGCGTGGAGCAACAACGCCGGCATCAACGTGCTGGAAAAGCCGCAGGACGCCATGACCAACATCTTCGCCTTCGTGCGCAACAACAGCACCGAGTGGGCCTCGCAGCTGCTGGCCAAGGGCGTCGACGCGGCGGCCGACAAGATCGGCGATGGCAATTCCTTCTGCCCGGCCATCTGGGACGGCTCGGTGAAGGGCCAGCTCGACAAGGTGCCGAACCCGGGCACCGCCCCCTGATGCGCAAGGCGGCGAACGCTGCGCGCGGTGGGGGCGCGCTGGCGCTGTGCGCATCGACGATCTTCGTCTCGGCCTTCCTGCTGTTCCTGGTGCAGCCGCTGATCGCGCGGCAGATCTTGCCGTGGTTCGGCGGCTCGGCCGCGGTGTGGACGCTGTGCCTGGTGTTCTTCCAGGTGGTGCTGCTGCTGGGCTACTTCTATGCCGACCGGCTGTCGCGCCGGCCGCTGCGCACGCAGGCCGTGGTGCACGCGCTGCTGCTGCTCGCGGCCTGCACGATGCTGCCGGTGATCCCCGATGCCGCATGGAAGCCGACCGGCCAGGGCGACCCCGCGGCGGGCGTGCTCGCGGTGCTGGCCGCCACCGTCGGGCTGCCGTACCTCGCCGTGTGCACCACCGGGCCGCTGGTGCAGAGCTGGGTCGCGCGGCTGCATGCGGGCGCCGAGTTGCGCCAGGCGAAGGTCTACCGGCTGTTCGCGCTGTCGAACCTCGCGGCGCTGGCGGCGCTGGTGGTGTACCCCTTCGTGCTGGAGCCGGTGTTCGCGCTGCGCGTGCAGGCCGTGGCGTGGTCGGCGGGCTTCGGGTTGTTCGCGGTGCTGGCGATCGCGTCGGTGGTGGCGGTGGTGGCGGTGGAGAAGGCGCGGCCAGCACAGGCCGGCGCCGAAGCCGCGGCGGCATCGGCTGCACCCGCGGCGCCGCTGTCGTGGCGCGACCAGCTCCTGTGGCTGGTGCTGGCCGCGCTCGGCACGGTCGCGCTGCTCGCGGTGTCGGCCTTCATCACGCAGGACATCGCCTCGGTGCCGATGCTGTGGATCGTGCCGCTCGCGCTGTACCTGCTGAGCTTCGTGCTGTGCTTCGACAGCGACTTCTGGTACCGGCGCTGGCTCTTCTGGCCCGCGGTGCTGCTGCTCACGCCGGTGATGGGCTGGTACCTGAACACGCCGCAGCGCTCGCTGCCGATTGCCGCGGCCATCGGGCTGTACTGCGCGGGGCTGTTCGCGATCTGCATGTTCGCGAACGGCGAGCTTGCGCGGGCGCGGCCCGGGCCCGCGCGGCTCACGCGCTTCTACCTGCTGCTGGCGCTCGGCGGTGCCGTGGGCGGCCTCTTCGCGGGCGTGTTCGCGCCGCACTTCTTCAACGGCTACTGGGAGCTGCCGGCGAGCCTGGCGGTGCCGGGGCTGGTCATGCTGTGGCTCGCGCGTGCGCGCCAGCAGTGGGTGTGGCTGGTGTTCGCCTTCGCGGTGGTGCTGGGCTTCGGCGCCTTCCTGAAGATGGATGCGGTCGCGGTGTCGCTGAACGTCTTTCATGCGGCGGTGGCCGCGCTGTCCTGCTTCGCGGCCGGCTACACCGCATGGCGCGCGCGCGCATGGGCCGCGGGCGCGGGGCTGGCCGGTGCGCTGGCTGCGGCGGCCGTGGCGTGGCTGTCGGTGTCCAGCGTGCTCGAAGCCGACAACCGGACCCTGCTGCGCGTGCGCAATTTCTACGGCGCGCTGCGCGTGGAGCAGTTCGGCATTCCGGGTGCGCTGACCTCGTCGCGCCGGCTGATGCACGGCGTGATCTCGCACGGCGAGCAGGTGATGGGCGCCATCTACCGGCGGCTGCCGACGACCTACTACGGACCCCAGTCGGGCGCCGGCGTGGCGCTGCGCGCGAACCGGGCCGCGCCGCAGCGCGTGGGTGTCATCGGCCTGGGCGTGGGCACGCTCGCGGCCTACGGGCGCGCGGGCGACACGATGCGCTTCTACGAGATCAACCCGCTGGTGACGGCGGCGGCGCGCGCGCACTTCACGTTTCTTGCGGACTCGGCCGCGCATGTCGAGGTGGTGCCGGGTGACGCGCGGCTGCTGCTGCAACAGGAGCTCGACGCGCAAGGGCCGCAGCGTTTCGACGTGCTGGTGGTCGATGCGTTCTCCGGCGATGCGATTCCCATGCACCTGATGACGCGCGAAGCGCTGGCGCTGTACCTGCGGCACCTGAAGCCCACCGGCGTGATCGCGTTCCACATCAGCAACCGGCACCTGGACCTGGCGCCCGTGCTGAAGCGCCTGGGGGACGACGCGGGCCTGCAGGCGCTGCGCGTGCGCTTCGAGCCCGAGCGCGGCAACGCCACGCTGGAGCACACCTCGGACTACGTGCTGCTCACGCGCGACGCGCGCTTCCTGGCGGACCCGATGGTGCGGGAGCGCGCCGAACCCATGGAAGCAGCCAGCGGCGCCCGTGCGGCGCTGTGGACGGACGACTTCAGCAACCTGCTGGGCGTGCTGAAGTGGCAGTGAGGCGCAAGCCGTAGTGAGTTCAGATGGTGTGGGCTCAGGTGGTGGCCGGGTGCCACTGCCCCAGCAACCGCGCCACGGCGCGCACCCGCTGCGTGTCGCGCCCCCAGCGCCGGCTGGCCGGCAGCTTCTGCGCCCACTTCATGCGCCGCGCCGCGTTCTGGATGCGCTCGCGCACCTCGTCGCTCACGCCGCTCAGCGCGGCATGCCAGTGCTGGCCCGCGGCCTGCGGTGCGGCGGCCTCGAGCATCATGGCCGTGGAGTGCAGGTAGCTCAGCCAGTCGCGCGCCTGGCATTCGGCCAGCGTCATGACCTCGGCGGGGTCGTCCTCGAAATCGATGTAGCCGATCACGCCGTCGGGGCACTGCACCAGGTTGCGGTCGAAGGCCTGGCTCAGGTGCTGGCCGCACACGTGCACGGCGGCAATGGCGGTCAGGCCTTCGCGCCACACCGCCAGCAGCGCGGCGGGGCCGGCGGCGGCGGCCTGGTCGATGCGCTCCTGCAGCACCACGGTGGCGCGGCCGCTTTCGCCCAGGTCCGAGATCAGCAGGCCGTCGGCCTGTTGCGCCAGCACCGTCGGCACGCGCAGGCCGGCGGCGGCCAACTGCTTGAGCCGCCGCGCCTCGGTGGCGATGGCCGCTTCGCCGCCCGGGTTGGGCACGGGCTTGATGATGTCCAGCCGCGCCATGCGCGCCACGGCCGCCATCACGCGGTAGCCCCATTTGCCGTGGCGCGGGCCGGCCTTCTTGAGCCACACGCGTTCGCTGCCGAAGCGGTGGCTGGCCACGTTCTTCTCCTGCCGGGGCAGGGTGGTGCGCAGGAACTCGGCGTAGTCGCCGGGCGCCGGCGTGCGCGCCAGCGCGTCCAGGGGCGCGGGCGCCGAAGCGGCGCCCTTGCGCGATTGCAGGCGCCCGTTGGCGCCTCCTCGTCTCAGTGGGTTCATGCGGCCATTGCAAAGCCCGCCACCAGCCCTTGCGGGCCCTGTGTCAAGGGCTGGAAACTCTCCGCACTGGCCAGCGGCCAGTAGGTGCGAAAGACATTGTGCTGCTCGTCGAGCGGGCCGAGCAAGGCGCCCGGCTGCACCTGCATCACCAGGTTGCTCAACAGGCGCACTTCGGTGTCGGAAATGCGGCGCACGATGTGGTGCGCGGTGATCTGCTGCGGATGGTCCAGGCCGGCGGCCTGCACCAGCTCCTGCAGCGCATGCAGCGTGCTGCGGTGGAAGTTGCGCACGCGGTCGGCCTTGGTGGGCACCACCAGTGCCTGCTGGCGCAGCGGGTCCTGCGTGGTCACGCCGGTGGGGCAGTGGCCGGTGTGGCAGCTCTGCGCCTGGATGCAGCCCAGTGCCATCATGAAGCCGCGCGCCGCGTTGCACCAGTCGGCGCCCAGCGCCATCATGCGGGCCACGTCGAAGGCGGTGATCACCTTGGCGGCGCAGCCGATCTTGATGCGGTGCCGCAGGTTGACGCCCACCAGCGTGTTGTGCACCAGCAGCAGGCCTTCCTGCAGCGGCGCGCCCACGTGGTCGCTGAACTCGACCGGCGCCGCGCCGGTGCCGCCCTCGGCGCCGTCGACCACGATGAAGTCGGGCGTGATGCCGGTGGCCTGCATCGCCTTGACGATGCCGAACCATTCCCACGGGTGGCCCAGGCAGAACTTGAAGCCGGTCGGCTTGCCGCCCGAGAGTTCGCGCAGCTTGGCGATGAAATGCATCATCTCCGTGGGCGTGGAGAACGCGCTGTGCGACGAGGGCGAGATGCAGTCCACGCCCACCGGCACGCCGCGCGCCGCCGCGATCTCGGGCGTGACCTTGGGCGCCGGCAGCACGCCGCCGTGCCCGGGCTTGGCGCCCTGGCTCAGCTTGACCTCGATCATCTTGACCTGCGGGTCGCGCGCGTTGGTGGCAAAGCGCTCGGGGTTGAAGCTGCCGTCGTCGTTGCGGCAGCCGAAGTAGCCCGAGCCGATTTCCCAGATCAGGTCGCCGCCGTGCACCCGGTGGTGCTGCGAGATCGAGCCTTCGCCGGTGTCGTGCGCGAAGCCGCCCATCTTGGCGCCCTGGTTGAGCGCGAGGATGGCGTTGGCCGACAGTGCGCCGAAGCTCATGGCGGAAATGTTGAACACGCTGGCGCTGTAGGGCTGCGTGCAGACCTGCGCCGGGTTGGCGCCGGCCGGCTGCGGCGTGCCGCCGATCACGATGCGGAAATCGTGGTTCGCGAGTTTGGTCGGCTGCATCGAGTGGTTGATCCACTCGTAGCCCGCGATGGTCACGTTCAGCTGGGTGCCGAAGGGCCGGTTGTCGGGGTCGCCCTTGGCGCGCTGGTAGACCAGCGAGCGCTGCGCGCGGGAGAAGGGGGCTGCCTCGGAGTCGCTCTCGATGAAGTACTGCCGCATTTCCGGGCGGATGAACTCCAGCAGAAAGCGCAGGTGCCCGATGACCGGGTAGTTGCGCAGGATGGCGTGCCGGGCCTGCCGCAGGTCGTGGATGCCGGTACCTGAAAGTACCGCGAAAGCGACCACGCCGATCCAGGCGAGCCACAGGTGCGGTGACACCAGCACGAAGGCAAGGCAGGCCACCAGACCGGCCACGCACAGGGCGAAAGCGCTGTAGCGCGCCGGAAACGGAATAATCGTGGGCATAGAAATAGTGTCGACCGAAGCCTGCTGCATCATAGAGGGCTGCCCCGAACTTGCCATGACGACCATTCCCGACCCCATTCCGGCTCCTGAAGCCACCCCTGACACCCCTGCCGAAGCCACATCCGCCCAGACGCCCCTCGGCCCCGATGACTTCGACGCCCTCGACCAGGCGCTGGACGCCATGCGCGAGCACGACGAGGAAATTCCCCAGTGGGAGTTCTGCGAAGGCTTCATGGCCGCGCTGATCTGCACCCGCCGCCCCATCCTGCCCTCCGAATACTGGCCCGTGCTGCTGGGCGACAGCTTCTCGTCGGCCCAGCACATGGAGTTCGTCTGGAACTGGAAGCGCCGCTGGATCGAGATCGAGGAAGGCCTGGACGCCCCGGTCGAGACCCTCGACGACGAACGCAGCTGGCAGCCCGAGGTGCTCGACACCCGCGGCGCCATCGCCTCCCTGCCGGAAGAAGAACGTGCCGAGATCGCCGGCGAGGAGATTCCCTCGTTCGCGCAGGTCTGGGCGCTGGGCTTCATGTACGCCGTGGAGAACTGGCCCGAAGACTGGGCCACGCCGCGCGACAAGGACGCCGCGCAGATGCTGGACGACGCGCTCGACAACATCGTCGCGCTCACCGAGGACGACAAGGCCAAGCCCACGCTGTCGATGTACAGCGACGACGCGCCGCCCAGCGTGAGCCAGCAGCGGCTGGACGACTTCGGCGCCGCCATCTGGGCCGTGTACGACCTGCGCCAGCTCTGGAAGAGCCTGGGCCCGAAAGTCGAGACGATCCGCAAGGAAGCCGAGCCCGGCCGCAACGACCCCTGCCCCTGCGGCAGCGGCAAGAAGTACAAGAAGTGCCACGGTGCCGGCTAGCACCGGTCCGGACGGTGATGCCACGCCGCTGACGCTGCGCTCGGCGTGGGTCATGGTCCTGGCGCTGTGCGCCGGGGTGGCGCTCAGCCAGGCCTTTCGCACGGTCGGCGCCATCATGGCCAGCCCGCTGCAGGCCGACTTCCACCTGTCCGCCCAGGCCCTCGGGATCTTCTCGGGGGCTTTTCATTTTGCGTTCGGCGCAATGCAGCTCTTCATGGGCATCGGCATCGACCTGCACGGCGTGCGCCGCACGGTGCTGGTGGCGTTTCCCATTGCCATCGCGGGCGCGCTGCTGTCGGCGGTGTCGTCCAGCTACCTCATGCTGGTGGCCGGGCAGGCGCTGATCGGCGTGGGCTGCGCGCCGGCCTTCCTGGTGTGCACCGTGTTCATCGCGCGGCACTTTCCGGCGGCGCGCTTCGCCACCGTCTCGGGCATGGTGCTGGCCATCGGCGGCCTCGGCATGCTGGTCACCGGCACGCCGCTCGCGTGGCTGGTGCAGGCGTACTCGTGGCGCGCGGGCTTCGTGGTGCTGGCGGTGGCCGCGGCGCTGGCCTGGCTGGCCATCTGGCGCTGGGTGCACGAGCCCGCTTCCGCCGTGCCGCAGACCAAGGAATCGATTCCCGAGGCCATCCGGCAGTTCGGCGCGCTGTTCGCCATGCCGCACACGCTCGGCATCATCGTGCTGGGCGCGGTCACGTATGCGGCCTTCATCTCGCTGCGCGGCCTGTGGCTCGGCCCGCTGATGATGGAGCGCCATGGTTATTCACTGGTGCAGAGCGGCAACGTCGCGCTGGCGGTGTCGGTGATCTCGCTGTTCGGCGCGCCGCTGTTCGGCCGCCTCGACCGCGACGGCGCCGGGCGCCGCCGCTGGATCGTCATTTGCGCGCTCGGCTACGCGGCGCTCTTCGCGCTCATCGCGGTGCTGCATTCGGCCTGGCTCGACATCACCGGCATGGTGCTGATCGGCGTGCTCTCGGGCTTCATCGTGTGGCAGTACGCCGACGTGCGCGGCGCCTACCCGACCACCCTCACCGGCCGCGCGATGGCGGTGTTCACGATGGCGATGTTCCTGGGCGTGGCGCTCATGCAGTGGGGCACCGGCGTGGCCGCCTCGGTGGCCTCGGCGCATGGCGGCGACCCGCTCACGGCCGTGCTGGCCACCATCGCCGTGCTGCTGGTGGTGGGCATCGCGGCCTTCGCCTGGCTGCCCGCGCCGAAGTCGACGGCTGTCTGATCAAGGAACACCGCGCAGCCGGCCTTGCCGGGCCGCTGGTGTTGCCCCCGGCAGGGGGTTGGAGACGCGACACGAGGTGCGCGAAGCCTGGGGGCGAGCCTTGTCTAGATCTTGAAGGCGCGTTGGATGTCGGGGCGCACCAGGTCCGCGTACTCGCGGTGCTTGCGGATGTAGCCCGCGATGAACTGGCACACCGGAATCACATGCAGCCCCTTCGTGCGGGCCTCGTCGAGCACGTGCCGCGCAATGGCCGAGCCCACGCCCTTGCCTTCGTACGCGGGCAGCACCTCGGTGTGCGTGAACATGATGGCGTCGGTCAGCAGGTTGTATTCGGCATAGGCCGCGAGCTTGCCGTCGAGCGCGGCCTCGTAGCGGTGCAGCGCGTCGTTGCTGGAAAAGGCGAGGGCGATGTCGTTGCTCATGGTTGGCGTGCGAGGTAGTTGGCGAGGTTGGCGGCCGCGGTGGCGCGCACCTTCTTGCGCAGCACCGGCGTCCAGCCGAGCAGCAGGCCCGGCGTGCCCAGCGCCTGGCGCGACCAGGTCCAGAACGGGAAGGTGTCGCGGTGCGTCGCAATGAGCCCGTCGGGCGTGAAGGTGAAGCGCGCGTCGACGCTGTTGTCCACGATGCGGCCGGTGGCGCTGAAGCGGTAGTGCGCGTCCCAGTGGGCGCTGCCCGTGGTGTCGTCGGCCTTCGCGTCGCGCCAGGTCAGGCGCCACACGTCCGCGCCCTTGGCCTTGGTGGCTTCCGACAGCATGCGCCACATGCCACCGACCTCGCGGCGCCCGCGCAGCGAGAAGGCCTCGTCGTCGAACACCGCGTCGCTGGCGTAGCAGGCTTGCATGGTGGCGGCGTCGAGCTTCGCGAAGGCGCTGTAGAAGCGCTCGATGGTCTGTGCGTTGGTGGCTGCGGTCATGAGGCCTCTGGGGTTGTGAAAAATCGGGTCAGCGGCCGAGCAACTCGACCAGCGTCTGCAGTGCGTGGCGCACCGTGGCCGCGCGCACGGTGGCGCGGTCGCCGTCGAAGCGGCGGCGCTCGGTGCGCACGTCGCCGTCGACCGACCAGCCGAACCACACCGTGCCCACCGGCTTCTCGCTGGTGCCGCCGGTCGGGCCGGCCACGCCGGTGACGGCCAGGGCCACCCGCGACGGCGCCGAATGCGCGATGGCACCCGTGGCCATGGCGCGCGCCACCGGCTCGCTGACCGCGCCGTGCGCCGCGATGGTTGCCGCGTCCACGCCCAGCAGCTGGGTCTTGGCTTCGTTCGAATAGGTGATGAAGCCGCGTTCGAACCACACGCTAGAGCCCGCGAGCTCGGTGCAGGCCGCGCCGATCAGCCCGCCCGTGCAGCTTTCGGCGGTGGTCAGCATCCAGCCCTTGCGCTGCAGCAGGGCGGCCAGCGCGGCGACGAGGTCGGGGGTGTCCAGGTCGGCCAGGGCCGGTGACGCAGCGGATGTCGAGGAAGTCGTCGCGGGGGGCGTCGAGGGGGTCGTCGAAAAGGAAGCCATCGTGTTCACCAGGCGCGCCACAGCGCAATGACCAGCAGCGTGCAGAAGGCCGCCACGAGGTCGTCGAGGATGATGCCGAAGCCGGCGTGCCACCAGCGCACCTGCGCCGCGTCGCGCTGCTTGAAGAGGCCGTCGGCCCAGGCCACGGGGCCGGGCTTGGCGGCATCGAAGTAACGGAACAGCCCGAAGGCGATGGCCTGCGCCAGCAGCCCGGCCGGCGTGACCAGCCAGAGCACGATCCAGAAGGCGACCACTTCGTCCCACACCACCGCGCCGGGGTCGGCGATGTTCATGTCGCGCGCGGTCACGGTGCAGGCCCACCAGCCGATGGGCAGCGACGCCAGGATGATCCAGCCGATGGTGGCCGGTGTGAACCACAGCTGCATCACCACGAAGGCCACCCAGGCCCACAGCGTGCCCACGGTGCCCGGCGCGATGCGCGGCAGGCCCGAGCCGAAGCCCAGCGCGATGAAGTGCGCGGGGTGCGAGAGCATGAAGCGCAGCGTGGGGCGGCGCATCGAGGGTTGGGGCATGGCGCCGGAAGCGGATGTGGTGGCGGCGGAAGAAGGAGAGGAAGAAGCAGCGTGCATCAGGGGCAGGAGTGTCGCGCATTCTGCGGCGGCGCCCGTGTCGCGCCCGCGTGGCCATGGCTTTATTAATCAAAGCAATAGCTTGTTTAATTAACGCCCGCCGCCTAGTATCCGGGCTTCTTTCCGCTTCCTGCATCTCGTCATGTCTTCGCCTTGCGCCGCCCTGCGGCCCGCTTCTTCGCCCCCTGCCGCTCCTGCCGCCCCTCCCGCCCCCGCAGCCTGGCGCGAACTCTTCACCGGCCGCAACGGCTGGCGCGCGCTCGCGCTGACCGGCGGCGTCGCGCTGCATGCCGTCAACGTGCACATCGTGACCACCGTGCTGCCGTCGGTGGTGCGCGAGATCGGCGGGCTCGACTGGTATGCCTGGAGCACCACGCTGTTCGTGGTCGGCTCGATCCTGGGCGCCACGCTGTCGGTGCGGCTGCTCGCCGTGCTCGGGCCGCGCGGCGCCTGCCTGGCCGCGCTGGCGGTGTTCAGCGCCGGCTCCATCGGCTGCGCGATGGCGTCGTCCATGCCCTGGATGCTCGCGGGCCGCACGGTGCAGGGGCTGGGCGGCGGCCTGCTCGCGGCGCTGAGCTACGGCCTGATCCAGCTGGTGTTCGCGCAGCGGCTGTGGCCGCGCGCGGTGGCGCTGGTGTCGGGCATGTGGGGCGTCGCCACGCTCTGCGGGCCGGCCGTGGGCGGCCTGTTCGCGCAGGCCGGGCACTGGCGCTGGGCCTTCTGGTTCCTGCTGCCCGTGGCCGCGGCGCAGGCGCTGCTGGTGCTGGTGCAGCTGCGGCCCTCGGCCGGCGTGACGCACGCGCGGCCCGCGGTCCTGCCGCGGGTGCCGGGCCCGCAGATCGGCCTGCTCGCGCTGTCGGTGCTGGTGATCGCGGCCAGCGGCCTGTGGCCCGACCTGCGCTGGCAGGCCGCCGGCGTGGTGCTGGGGCTGGCCATCGGCTTCGCCGCCACCCGCATCGACAGCCGCGCCACCGTGCGCGTGCTGCCCAGCGGCGCGTATTCGATGAGCGCGCCGCTGGGCGCCATCTACACGAGCGTGGCGCTGCTGCTGGTCGGCACCACCACAGAGATCTTCGTGCCGTACTTCCTGCAGCTGCTGCACGGCCATTCGCCGCTGGCGGCGGGCTACCTCACGGCCGCGATGGCGGGCGGCTGGAGCGCGGGGTCGCTGCTGTCGTCGGGACGCAGCGGCGCCGGCGCCGACCGCATGCTGCGCGCCGGGCCGGTGATCTGCACGCTGGGGCTGGTGGCGCTGGCGTGGCTGTTGCCGTCGCCGGGCGTGCTCGGTGCTGGCGTCGAGACCTCGATCGTCGCCATCGCCTTGGCCGCCGTGGGGCTCGGCGTGGGCATCGGCTGGCCGCACCTGCTCACGCGCGTGATGTCGCTGGCGCCCAAGGGCGAAGAGGGCCTGGCGTCGGCCTCCATCACCACCGTGCAGCTCTACGGCATGGCCGTGGGCGCGGCGGTGGCGGGGCTGGTGGCGAACGCGGCCGGGCTCACCGCGCCGGGCGGCGTGGCGGGTGCGCAGTCGGCCGCGGTGTGGCTGTTCGCGAGCTTTGCGCTCGCACCCGCCGTGGCGGTGTGGCTCGCGTACCGGGCCCTGGCACGGCGCGGCTGGTGAACCGGCTGAACCGCCGGGTCCACCAGATTCACCAGCCGCATCAGGTTCAGGCCACCACGCCCTCCCAGGCCAGCGCCCGCCGGCGTGCCCGCAGCCGCAGGCCTTCGCCGCGCAGCAGGCCCACCAGGTCGTAGACCTCGGCCGGCAGGTGCGCGCCGCGCCAGGCCACGTGCTGGTCGGCGCGGCACAGCACCAGCGCGTGGGTGTAGGCCTTGGGCACGTCCTCGGTCTCGATGTCCAGCAGCGTGAGCGGCATGCTGTAGGCGGCCGCGGCGCGCTCCAGCGGGCGCACGTCCACGCTGCGGTCGAAGCGCAGCAGCGTGTAGCCGGGGCCGAAGGCGTCGTAGAGCGAGCGGCCGTCCGCCAGCCAGAAGTGCGGCGCGCGGCAGCCCGGCACGGTCGAGGGCGTGAAATCGCCCATCGAATAAGGCGGCGCCGTGTGCTCGCCGTCGGCCACGATGATCGGCGAGCCGCTGTAGAAGTAGCCGAAGTTCAGGCCGCCGCAGCAGAACTGCTGCACGTTGAGCTCGTAGGCCTCGCGCCCGATGTCGGCGCGCAGCGCGTCGCCGGCCGGGCCGGGTTCCTCGATGTCGGGCGGCACCGCGCGGCGTGCGCGGATCATCTTCTGCGCATGGTCCATCGCGAAGTTCGACACCTGCTCGGTGATCGGTTGCCGCTCGGCCTCGTAGGCGTCCAGGATGGCTTCGTCGCCCCAGCCCTGCACCGCCGCGCCCAGCAGCCACGAGAGGTTGAGCGCGTCGGCAATGCCGGCGTTCATGCCGTAGCCCGCGTAGGGCACCCACAGGTGCGCCGCGTCGCCGGCGAGGAACACGCGGCCTTCGCGGAAGCGGTTGGCCACCAGCCGCCGGCCGACCCAGTCTTCCTTGCTGATGACCTCGTACGCGAAGTCGGGGCCCACGCCGAGGATGCTGCGCAGCGACTGGTCGCGGTCGACCGAATCGAACTCGGGCTCCTCGGCGTTCAGGTGGTTGTGCACCAGCCAGGTCTCGTGCCCGTCGATGGCGAACATCGTGCCGCAGCGGCGCGGGTTCATCGAGTAGTACGACCACGCCGGCTTGCCGGGAATCATGCCGCGCAGTTGCGGGGCGCGGATGAAGGTCGACTGCACGCGCTGGATCACCGCCGTGCCCTCGAGCTTCGCGCCGATCTGCTTGCGCACCACCGAGCTGCCGCCGTCGCAGCCCACCATGTAGCGGCAGCGCACGGTGCGCATCCTGCTGTCGTCCAGGTTGCTCACCACCGCGCACACGCCGTCGGCGTCCTGGGTGAAGGCCTCGAAGCGCGTGCGGTTGAGCAGCTGCACGCCCGGCAGCGCGGCCGTGTGCTTCAGGAGAATCGGCTCCAGGTAGATCTGGTTGATGCGGTGCGGCGGCTCGGGCGTGGGCCACCAGGCGTCGGGGCCTTCGGTCTCGGTGTAGCGGTCGCGGCGGCACGGAATGGGAATGCGCGTGAGCTCGATGCCCGTCACGCTGGTGCGGAACACCACGTCGTTCGGATGGTCCGCCGGCAGGCCCGCGTCGCGCAGCTTCTGCGCCACGCCCAGGCGGCGGAACTGCTCCATGGTGCGCGAGGCCACGTGGTTGCACTTGACGTTCGGCGGCTCGGCGAAGCGGCGCGTTTCGCAGATGACCACCGACACGCCGCGCGAGGCGAGGTCCATGGCCAGGGTGAGGCCCACGGGCCCCGCGCCGACGATCAGCACGTCGGCCTTCAGTGTGGTGGCGGTGTTGTCGGTCATGTCGAAAGGTGGCAATGCACGGGCGCAGGAACGCAGGAGGACGGAGGGAGGTACGGAGGATGTGCGTCAGTCGAGGCGGATGTGCGCCGCCTGGATCACCTTGGCCCACTTCTTCGTCTCGGACTGGATGTAGGCCTCGAAGGCCTCGCTCGAGGTCGGCGCGGGCTCCGCGCCCAGGTTGCGGATCGACGCCTTGATCTGCTCGTCGCCCAGCGCGGCGTTGATTTCTGCGTTGAGCCGCGCCACGACCGGCGCGGGCGTGCCGGCCGGCGCCACCACGCCGAACCAGCCGGTGGAGTCGTAGCCGGGCAGGCCGGCCTCGGCCACCGTGGGCACGTCGGGCAGCATCGGCACGCGCTGCGCGCTCGTCACCGCGAAGGCCACCAGCTTGCCGGCCTTGATCTGCTGCAGCGAGGCGGGCAGGTCGACCAGCGCGAGCGGAATCTGCCCCGCCATGGCGTCGAGCGCGGCGGGGCCCGAGCCGCGGTACGGCACCTCGACCAGCTTCACGTCGGCCATCTGCGCGAACAGCGCCGCCGACAGGTGCATGGCTGTGCCGTTGCCGCCGTGGCCGATCGACAGCGTGCCCGGCTTCGCCTTGGCCAGCGCGATCAGCTCGCGCTGCGTGCGCGCGCCGATCGACGGATGCCCCACGATCACGAAGGGCGTGGCCGCGACCATGCCCACGGGCCTGAAGTCCTTCACCGGGTCGAAGGGCATCTGCGCGTAGAGGTTCACGTTGGCGGTGAGCGCACCGGCCGCGCCCAGGCCCAGCGTGTAGCCGTCGCCCGGCGTCTTGGCCACCAGCGAGAGGCCCACGTTGCCGCCGGCACCGGGCTTGTTGTCGACCACCACGGGCTGGCCCAGCTTCTCGTTGAGCCGCGGCACCAGCAGGCGCACCACCGCGTCGGCGCTGCCGCCGGGCGGGAAGGTGACGACCAGGCGGATCGGCCGGTTCGGGAAGTCGACCGCCGACGGCGAAGGTGCTTGCGCGAAGGCCGCGCCGCCGAGCAGCGTGCACGCGGCGGCCAGCGTCAGCTGCCGGCGCCGTGCGTTCGTCCCGCCAGCCAGGGGTGCGGTCATCGAGACTCCTTGCGTGTCGTGCGCGTCTTGCGTGGTGCCATGGTGCCGTGGTGCCGTGGTCGGTTCCGGCGAAGATTGAACGATGCGCCGATTCATTCGTAAATCAAGAAATTTCTAATGAAATATCATCTTTCCTGATGAATGCGAACTTCAGTCCTACGATCCGCCAGCTGCGTGCGTTCCTCGCCGTCTACCAGCTGAAGAAGCTCAGCGCGGCGGCGCAGAAGCTGTTCGTCACGCAGTCGGCGGTGAGCATGTTGATCCGCCAGCTCGAGGACGGGCTGGACACGCGGCTGTTCGACCGCACCACGCGTTCGCTGAAGGCCACGGCCGCGGGCGAGCAGATGATGGTGACGGTCGAGCGCATCCTGCGCGACGTCGATTCGCTGTCGGCGGACTTCCGCGAGCTCGCCACGCTGGAGCGCGGGCGCGTCACGCTGGCCATCACGCCCACGCTCGCGGGCTTCCTGCTGCCCGACGCCGTGCGCGCGTTCACCGAACAGCATCCCGGCGTGCGCATCCTGGTGAACGACTGCGCGCCCGACCAGTTCATCTCGCGCATCCTCGGCGAGCATGTCGACTTCGGCATCGGCACGCCCGAACGCCCCGGCGCCGAGGTCGAGGTGCAGCGGCTCATGCGCGACCACCTCGCGCTGGTGTGCCGGGAAGACCATCCGCTGGCCAAGGCGCGCGTGGTGCGCTGGACCGACCTTGCGCACCACCCCGTCATCACCGTGCGCCCGGGCTACGGCGTGCGCCCGCTCATCGACGGCACCGCCGCGGAGGCGGGCGTGGCGCTGGACGTGGTGAACGAGGTGTCGTTCCTGTCCACCGCCATCTGGATGACCGCGGCCGGCATGGGCGCGTCGATCATGCCCTCGGCCTTCGCGCGCGCCGAGGCCGATCCGTCGCTGGTCATCAAGATGCTGAGTTCGCCGCGCGTGGCGCGCGACATTTCCATCGTCACCAAGCGCGGCCACTCGCTCTCGGCCGCGGCGCGCGCCTTCATCGACGCACTGAAGCGCTCCCTATAATTTTTCGATTCACAACATACGGGAGTCTTCGCTCCATGAGAACTTTCATTCAACGTCTCGGGGCCCTGTCGCTCCTCGTGGCTTTCAGCTTCGCGCTGGCGGGCTGCGGCAACAAGGAGGCCGAGCAGCGCAAGGCCTTCATCTCGTTCCTGCAGACCCGCGTGCTCGACAAGCCCGGCCTGCGCGTGCCCACGCCCACGGCCGAAGAGAAGACCTCGTTCGGCGACTACGCGCAGCACTACGCGGTGATCACCGATTTCAACGAAGGCATGAACCAGTCGGTGAGCCAGCCCATGACGCAGATCATGGCCAAGGGCGCGCTGCGTTCCATTGCCGACCTGTCTTCGCGCCGCGACGACCTCAAGGCCGCCAAGGAAGGGCTGGGCGGCCTGCGCACCGCGCTCGACCAGCAGACCGCCAAGGCCGACGCCGCGCACGCGCAACTCAAGCAGCCCGACGACCTGAAGCAGGTCTACGACAAGGCCTACGACAAGACCGTGACCGCGCCGTCCACCACCTTCAAGGAAGTGTTCCCCGCGCTCGACACCGTGTTCGACAGCGCGCTGGCCATCGGCGACTTCCTCGAGAAGAACAAGTCGAAGATCCAGATCTCGGGCAGCAGCGTGACCGTGAGCGATCCGGCCGTGCAGGCGGAACTCAACAAGATGCTGCAGCAGCTCAACGGCCAGTCGGCCGCCATCAACGCCGCGCAGCGCAAGATGCAGGCAATGGTGCGCGGCTAACCGAGGCTTCCAGGCTTGTCTCTCGGCTTCGCGCGCCAGGCTTCTCAGACGAAGTGGTCGAACGAGCCGAAGCGCTGCGACACCGGCGCGCCGGCCGCGTCGACGATGCGCAGGCCGGCATCGGCCTCGATGCGGCCGATGCGCGTGACGCGCGTGGCGCTGCGTGAGCCGGCCGCTTCGACCGCATCGCGCGCCGAGGCCGGTGCGGTGAAGACCAGCTCGTAGTCGTCGCCGCCCGAGAGCGCGCAGGTGCGCAGGATCTCGGTGCTCAGGCCCGGCGCCTCGGCGGCGATCAGCGCCGTGGTTGCGTCGGCGTCGAGCGTGGCGCCCACGCGGCTGGCCGCGAGGATGTGGCCCAGGTCGCCGATCAGTCCGTCGCTCACGTCCACCGCCGACGTGGCGATGCCGCGCAGGGCCTGCCCGAGCGCCACGCGCGGCGCCGGTTGCTCCATGCGGGCGCGGGCCGATTCGAAGGCCTCGGCCGACAGCGCGATCGTGCCGCGAAACACCTCGAGCGCCAGCCGTGCGTCGCCCAGCGTGCCGCTCACCCAGATGTCGTCGCTCGCGCGCGCGCCCGAGCGCAGCAGCGCCGCGCCGGCCGGCACCTCGCCGAACACCGTGATGCAGATGTTGAGCGGGCCGCGCGTGGTGTCGCCGCCCACCAGTTCGCAGCCGTGCGCGTCGGCCAGTGCGAACAGGCCGCGCGAGAAGCCTTCGAGCCAGTGCTCGTCGACACCCGGCAGCGCCAGCGCCAGCGTGAAGGCCAGCGGCTTCGCGCCGCAGGCCGCCAGGTCGCTGAGGTTCACCGCCAGCGCCTTGTGGCCGAGCCGCGCGGGCTCGACGGTGGACAGAAAGTGCCGCCCCTCGACCAGCATGTCGGAAGAGACGGCGAGCTGCATGCCCGGCGCCGGCGCAAGCAAGGCGCAGTCGTCGCCCACGCCGAGCGGGGAACGCGTGGCGGGGCGCTTGAAGTAGCGTGTGATCAGGTCGAATTCACCCATGGGGAGCGAGCATAAGGGGTGGGACTGGGCCGAGTGGTCGGAGTGGGCAGGCGGGGTGCAATGCTACAAACGCGCCATGCCCGAAACAGGACTTCGTTGATGCGATCGATCGAGAACATGCTCGGCCTCTGGGCTTCGGGTCTGCGATCGTCGCAGGCGATTGTCGACTGGGCCGGCACGGCCGTTGCCAGGCCCGATATGCCCGATGACTCCAGGCAGGAGCTTTTCGAGCTGGTCACCTACGGCCCCGAGCAATGCCTGAAGCGGGCCCGGCACGATTTTTCTCCACGGCCTGCACGGATGAGCTACCTGCAGCAGTTCTGCGTTCGTGCCATCGAGACGGAACTCGACTCGCCGGTGTCGGCGCTGGCCTTCGCCCACTGGGCTGCGCGCGGCTGCATGGGCGAGGAGCTGTCCGAGCCCGCGGTGGCGTTCGGCTACCGGCTCGACCACCTGCTCATCGACTGCGAGGACGAAGCGGCCGCCCTTGCATTCGTGCGCAACGAACTCCCGGCGCTGCTGCCGCAATGCAGGACGGTCGCCGCGCCGTTCCTGGACGACGAAGCCTGACTCAGGCCTTCCCGCGGAACCTCAACGCCGCCTGCCGCACCACCTCCGCCAGCAGCCGTTCCTTGCCCTGCTTCTCGCGCAGCCAGCGCGCATCGTTGCGGTTGGCCTCCACGCTGGTGCGCAACTCGCCCAATGCCTGCGTGGCGTTGAGCGCCTCGCTGTGCCATTCGAGCTGGGTCATCGTCATCAGGATGTGGTCGCGCAGCGGCATGTGCTGGCCGGTGGCCGGGTCGACGTACACCGCGTCGAGCCCGAAGCGGCAGGCCTGGAAGCGGTTGTAGGTGTACACGAGGTAGTCGTCCTCGCTCGGCTCGAAGGGCTGCTCCTGCAGGAACCACGCGGCCAGCGACTGCACGTAGCCCGCCAGCGCGGCGGCGCGCTCCACGGTGAGCGGCGTGTCGAACACGCGGATCTCGATGGTGCCGAACTCGGGCTTGGGGCGGATGTCCCAGTAGAAGTCCTTCATGCTGCGCACGACGCCGGTGCGGGTCATGCGCTCGAAGTAGGCCTCGAACTCCTTCCAGCTGGTGGTGAAGGGCGCGCGGCCCGACAGCGGAAACGCGAACACCGAGTTCAGCCGCGCCGAGTCGAACTGCGTGTCCTGCCCCTGCACGAAGGGCGAGGACGCCGACAGCGCGATGAAGTGCGGGATGTAGCGCGACATGCGGTGCAGCATGAGCAGCGCCGCGTCGGCATCGGGGCAGCCGATGTGCACGTGCTGGCCGAAGATGGTGAACTGCTTGCTCAGGTAGCCGTACAGCTCCGACAGTTCGCGAAAGCGCGGTTTGTCATAGATGCGCCGCTCGTGCCACTGCTGGAACGCGTGCGTGCCGCCGCCGACCACCGCGATGTTGAGCTTGTCGGCATTGCGGATCAGCGCCTCGCGGATCGGCGACAGCTGCGTGATCACGTCCTGCGCCGAATGGCAGATGTCGGTGGAGATCTCGATCATGCTCGAGGTCATCTCGGGCACCACGCTGCCGGGCAGCGGGGTCTGCGCCATCAGGCGCAGCATGTCCTCCGCGTAGGGCGCGAGGTCGTAGTCGTGCGTGTTGACGAGCTGCAGCTCCAGCTCCACGCCCAGCGACAGCGCCTCCGACTTGTTGAAGGGCTCGAGCTTGACGGTGCGGCTCTCGGGATCGGGCGGCAGCGGGGCCGAGCGGAAGTCGTCGCTGTCCGGATCGAAGGGGGGGGTGACGGCGGTGCTCATCGCTGCGTGTCCTCGGTGGTGCTGAAGGCCTGGGGCGCCCAGGGCACCGAACTCTCGCCGACCGCGTGGATGGCCACGGTGGCGAGCATCGCGCCCACCACCTCCATCAGCAGGATGGAAG
Organism: Variovorax sp. OK212; assembly: GCF_900112425.1. GTDB lineage: Bacteria > Pseudomonadota > Gammaproteobacteria > Burkholderiales > Burkholderiaceae_C > Variovorax. The sequence continues at coordinate 512,378 of NZ_FOLP01000004.1, forward strand.
GCAGCGCGACCTGCGTGATCATGGTGCCCAGCAGCGGCGAGGCGGTGGCGAAATTGGAGGCGATGAGCAGCGCGATGGACGACAGCGGCGACATCGCGCAGCCGACCCAGAAAGCCTGCTTCCAGCTGGCGCCGCTGCCCGGGTTGGCAATGGCCACGCCCGCGATCTTGGTGACCAGGCGCACGCCGATCACCGCCAGCACCACGCTGGCCACGGGCAGCGTCCAGTCGGCCTGGGCCGCCACGATCGACACCAGCACGAACATCAGCATGGTGAGCAGCGAGGCCGCGGTGCCCAGCTGCCGTTGCCAGGCCCAGGGCTTGGGGTTGAGCGTCTTCAGCAGCACGCCGCCGATCAGCGCGGCCAGCGGCGCCGAGCCGCCGACGTGCGCCGTGAGCGCCGCGCCGGCCGCGATGATGGCCAGCAGCAGGATGGAGGTGTTCTCGCTGGTCGGGCTCATCACCCGCAGCGCCGAGCGCAGCGCCAGCGCCATGATGGCGCCCACCACGAACGACAGGCCCAGCACCACCCCCACCGGGTAGAGCTTCTGCAGCAGCGTCTGCGGCGCGCGCTCGATCAGGCCGGCCTGCGCATAGCCGAGCGCCAGCGCGTAGAAGGTGTTGAGCGTGGCCAGCGTCATGGCGCGCTCGGTCACGGGGCCGGCGGCGCGGGTGTCGATGATCACGCGGCTCAGCACGGCCGGCGAGGCGACGATGGCCATCAGCGCGATCGGGTTGGCCACCGGTTCGGGCAGGCCCAGCAGCGTGAGCACCCAGTACACGCCGAAGTAGGTGAGCGTGGCTTCGAGCAAGCTCTGCACCAGCACCATCGGGTTGTGGCGGAACCAGCGCAGCGGCAGGCGGCCGCCGGCCTCGAACAGCACCACGGCCACGCCCAGCTCGAGCAGGAAGAGGCTGATGCCGCGCAGCGGCCAGATGGCGCCCTCGAAGCCGGCGAAGCCGACCACGGCGCCCACCAGCGAGTAGCCGATGACCTTGGGCAGGCCCAGGTAGCGCTGCACCAGGTGGCCGGACGCCGCGGCCGCGGCCAGCAGCAGCGACCACAGCACGGTGGGCAGGCCGGCCGAGGGGCGCACCCATTCGGACCAGAAGCCCAGCAGATCGGTGAAGAAGCTCGTCAGATTCATGCAGGTAGGAAGAAGCTCACCGGCCGGCTGCGCCAGCGTGCCCAGATCGCGCTGCGGATGCGGGCGCGGTCACCGAGGCTCACGCTGTGCGCGCGAAGCGCCAGCCGGAAAGCGAAATAGAAACTCACGCTCACATTGAGCGCGCCGATGACCGGGATGGCCGCCACCGCCCACCACAGCGCGGGCTGCTGCAGCACCGCCAGGCCCGTGGAGGCCGCGGCCGCGGCAATCTGCCCGGCCGACAGTGTCACGTGGCGCACATCCAGCCCGAGCCCGAAGAAACCCGCGAACGCGGGCAGCAGTCCGAGCATGAGTCCGAGCGAAATGTTGGAGGCGAAGCCTGAGATGTGCGTGCGCATGAAGTCGGCCCAGCGGCGGGCCCGGGCGGCGCCGAGAAAAGCGCCGATGCGGGGGTTGTAACGCATGGCGGAGTCCAGCCGATGCAGGACAAAGGCGTTTTCTGTCCAGCCGGCGATGATGCTGGCCGAAAACAGCAGGATGCCGGTGATTGCCGCATAAAGCGCGGTCGGGCCGGCCAGCGAGAGCGACTTCAGCGTGGCCGCGGCATGCGCGGCGTCGAGCAGCGGCCGCCCGAGCGCCAGCTGCACCAGCAACGCGACGCCCAGCATGGCCGGCACCACCACCAGCACGTTGCCCAGCACGGCCGCCACCTGCGAACGCACGAGGTTGGCGACCTCGTCGACGAAATCGCTCACCGCGCCGTCCGACTTGATGTCGCGCAGCCGCGCCGCCAGCGCCGGCGCCGTCATGGCGGGCTGCTTGGTGGCCAGCGTCAGGTGCAGCAGCTGGATCGCCACGAAGCTGGCCGCGTACATGAGGCCGGCCGCCAGCCCGCTCCAGAAGGCCGACAGGCCCAGCGCGTAGATGCTGAATTTCAGCAGCACGGTGACGGACGTGAGCGCACCGCCGCCGGCGGCCTTCTTCACCATCCGCGCATAGCTGGCGCGGTCGCGGGTGATGTAGTGCTCGCCGGTCTCGGCGCTGCGCTCGGTCACCTTGGCGGCCAGCATCGACGAGTTCGAGGCGATCAGCGCGCGGATGCTGTTGCGCTCGCCGCCCGCCAGCACCAGCTTGCCGACCAGCCGCGCCACGCTGGGCCCCGCGCCGGGCGTGGGGCTGGACGCCATCAGGCAGTCGAGCAGCTCGCGGATGCGCAGCACGCGCTCGCGCAGCTGGCGCAGCCGGAACACCAGGCCCACGGAGATGCCGTTGTCCTCCAGGTGCGTGTAGACCGACGAGGTCACCGCGCGGCAGGCGTCGAGCCGGTCGCGGAAGGCGACGAAGGCCTCCTGCAGCGCGTCTTCATCGCGCGGCTGCAGGAACATTTGCTCGCGCAGGTGGTCCAGGTCGGCCATCAGCGCGTGGAAAGGGCGTGCCGCGCCCAGCTCGGCGCTCATGCGCAGGCGCAGCTCGGGCGAGAAGCCGGCCGCCACCACCTGGCTGGCGCAGTAGGTCACGGCGTCCATCACCGTGTGGCGCCAGCGTGGCGTGCCGTCGTCGTCGAGCGCGGCGTCGGCCAGCAGCGCGCCGATGCGCGCAAGCTGCGTCTCGTCGAGCAGCGCGATCCAGCCGGCGTCGAACGCGCCCGGCAGCACCATGCGGAACAGGTCCGACGCGTCGGTGGTCTCGGGCGTGCCGGGCAGGATCTTGCGGCGCAGGCGCTCGGCCAGCTCGCTGGCGAACGCGGTGCGCGGCGCGAAGCCGTGGTCGGCCAGCAGCGCGGTCAGGTCGACCGCGCCGGTGAAGGCGCGCCACCAGGCGCGCAGGCGCTCGCGCAGCTCGGGCCGCGCCTCGATGGCGTCGAGCAGCAGCCGCACGCGGCCCAGGGCCGCCTGGGGCGAGGCACGGTCGCCGCGCAGCCAGTCGAATAGGTCGATGAGCCAGATGTGGCGCTGCGCCACATCGGCCTTGGGGTCGAGGCCGGCAAGCAGCCCCTGCAGGTCGCGCGAAGCGGCAGCCATGGAGTGAGGGTGAGGGGGTTCGGTGCGGTGAACACCGCGCAGCCGGCCTGGCCGGTGCCGCGGTGGGCCCCCGGTCGAGAGGGCGAAGAAAGCGGGGGGAAGCGAAAAAGCGAAAGGAGCGAAGAAGGCGGCGCGAAGCCTGAAGCCGTGCCTAGTGCAGCACGCGCGAGACCGGCGCGCCGCCGACGTCGGCTTCGAGCACGAACATGGGGATCGGCACGTCGAAGCGCTCGCCTTCCTCGGTCACCACGAAGTAGCTGCCGTGCATCGTGCCGCTGGGCGCCTGCAAGCGGCAGCCGCTCGTGTAACGGAACGATTCACCGGGCGCCAGCAGCGGCTGCTGCCCGATCACGCCGAGGCCCTTGACCTCCTGCGCATGGCCCGAGGCGTCGTTGATGAGCCAGTGCCGGGCAATCAGCTGGGCTGCCACAGACCCCGTGTTCGTGACGGTCACCGTGTACGAAAAGGTGTAGATGTGGTCCTTGGCGGAGGACTGGTCGGCCAGGTAGCGCGGTTCGACCTGGACGCTGAAGGGGCTGTTTGACATGGGCGCGATGGTAACTGCAGGGCTTTCCCCTGCACCACCCGTGCATTACCTCTGTATTACGACCGGATGCCCTCCGCGCGCGCGTGCGGCGGATGTCAGATCGTGTTGCCCCTGGGCGCGCTGTCGGGCGCGGCCGCGGGCACGGTCTGGAACAGCAATTCGCGCAAGGCCGTGGTGGCGGCCGTGTCCGGGTCGCGTCCCGAGGTGCCGACCATCACCATGCGCCACACCTGGGCGCCGCTTTTCAGCAGCGTGGCATCCACGTGCTGCGAGGCGTCCTTGGCCATCGCGCCCTTCATCTGCAGGCCCAGGCGGCCCTTGACGTTGATGGGCCGCGCGCGCTGGTCCAGTTCCATCGACGGGCGCACCGCCATCGTCCAGACGCGCTGGTAGTCGTCCAGGCTCACGCGCTCCATGCCGCCCTCGAAGGCGAAGACCGCGATCACGGTGTCCGAGTAGAAGGTGTGGACCACGTCGCCGGTGTCGTTGGCCTCCTGCCGGTATTGCCAGCCGCGCGGAATGTCCGCGCGCAGCTGCGTGGCGGGGTTGGTCCACTCGAAGCCGGCGTAGTAGCGCACGCTGCGCGCGGTCTCGCGCTGGTTGACGAAGACCAGGCCGGCCGTGAGCCCGGCCAGCGCCAGCGTGGCCAGGCCGGTGCGCAGCACGCCCGTGCCAGACGCCTGCACCAGGTAGCGGTTCTGGTCGTAGGTGGCGGGCCGGCCGTCCTTCACCTCGAAGAACTGGCGGCCCATGGTGATCAGCGTGACGAACGGAATGCCCAGCCCCAGCCCCGACAGGTACACCCACGCCGCGCGCCCGAGGTACTGCAGGAAGTTGGGCCGTCCGCCGTCACGCAGCGTCACGCGGATGCCGAACATCAGCTTGCCCAGCGTGGTGCCGAACAGGCCGAAGAAGACGGCCTCGAACACCAGCGCCAGCGGCAGGATGATGACCCCGAGCGCCGGCGTGGACGACGGGCTTTCCATCCACAGCCCGAAGGCCGGCCAGATGCGCGCGACCACCGCGCCCAGGAAGAAGCCGGCGGGAATCGCCATCGTCCAGACGTCGAAGAGGCGGGCGAAGAAGCGGCGCCACGGGCCGGCCGGCGGCAAGCCGGGGGCGCGCTGGCGGGGCGCGGGTGTTTCGAGCGGGGCGTCGGACAACCACGGGTCGGCGTCCGTTCGTGCGGCGCGCGGCGCAAAAACCGGCTCGGCGTCCAGCTCAGGCAACGGCGGCGCCGGGCGCGTCGAGCGCGCAGTGGCGGGCCCGAAGTCCAGCAGCACCGGCTCCATGCGCAGGCCGGGCTGCATCAGCTCGGCCACCTCGTGCAACGGATTCCAGGTCAGCCGCCCCGGCCGCCAGACCAGCGTCTGCGCGCCGATGGTGCCGGCGCGCACCAGCGCGTGAACCTGCGCGACCGACAGCGGACCGCCCTTGTCTTCGCCCTGTGCGTACCACCAGCCCTCGTCCATGGGATCTCCCCGTTCCGGTCTTGTTGTGTGCCTTGTTGTGTGCGGATGCGCCTGCGGCGCCACGCAAATGTATCGGGAAGTACGCCGCGCTCCAAGGACAAGCGAGCGAGGCTGAAGCGACAATCGGCGGCATGAGCACCCCGTTTCGCATCGCGCCTTCCATCCTGTCCGCCGACTTCGCGCACCTCGGCAAAGAACTGACCGACGTGATCGCGGCCGGCGCCGACTGGATCCATTTCGACGTGATGGACAACCATTACGTGCCGAACCTGACCTTCGGCCCGATGATCTGCCACGCCCTCAAGCCCTACGCCAAGACCGCCGACGGCACGCCCGTGCCAATCGACGTGCACCTGATGATCCAGCCGGTCGACGCACTGGCCGCGTCGTTTGCCGAAGCCGGCGCCGACTACATCAGCTTCCACCCCGACGCATCGCCGCACACGCACCGCAGCATCCAGGCCATCAAGGGCGCGGGCTGCAAGGCTGGGCTGGTGTTCAACCCGGGCCTGGGCCTGGAGACGCTGGACTGGGCGATCGACGACATCGACCTGATCCTGATCATGAGCGTGAACCCCGGCTTCGGCGGCCAGAGCTTCATCGACTCGGCGCTGCGCAAGATCGAACTCGCGCGCAAGCGCATCGAGCAGAGCGGGCGCGACATCCGCCTCGAGGTCGACGGCGGCATCAAGGTCGACAACATCGCGCGCGTGGCCTCGGCCGGCGCCGACACCTTCGTGGCCGGCAGCGCGATCTTCAACGCCAAGGACTACGGCGCGGTGATCGGCGACATGCGCAAGCAGCTCGCCGGCGTTCCGGGCGCCTGAGCCTCGGTTTTTCTCAGCGCTTGACCTTGTCGTTGTAGACGCGGTCGGCTTCAGGGCCGCGGTCGGTGTCGACCACGCCGCGCTCCACGTCGTCATGCGCCTTGCGGCCCACCTCGGGCGGCTGGCCGTCCTGGGTCTGCTGGCTGTCCGACGACTGGTCGCGCTCGTGCGGCAGGCGCGGGGCCGATTCGCCGCCTTGCACGACCTTGGTCTTGCCGCCGCCCGCGTCCCTGGCGGGGTCGCCGGGCTGGGTCTTGGCGGTCGTGGCCGTCGTGGCCTTCTCTGCTGTCTTCGCGGTCTTCGTGTTCATGGCGGTGCTCCTTGCAATGGCAGGAAGCCTGCCGCGCCCGCGTGGCGCGCGCGGTAGGACAGGCGAGGCGGCCCCTGTAGGCGTGCGCTCGGAGGCCGCGCGCGGCGACGAAGGCGCTATGAAATGCGTAGCGGCTTTGCGCGGAGCCATGCGGGTCCGCAATAATCCGGCGCATGTCCTCCGATCCCTTTTCCGGCGCGGCCACCGACAGCCTGCGCATCCACGCCTTCGCCTCGCTGACCCCCGGACCGCGCCTGCTCGTGGTGGGCGGGGTGCATGGCGATGAAATCTCCGGCACGCTGGGCATCGAGCGCGTGCTGGCCGAACTCGACGCCGGCGCGCTGCAGTTGCTGCGCGGCGAGCTCACGCTGGTGCCGGTCGCCAACCCGCTGGCGCGCCGCCGCCTGCAGCGCGAAGGCGAGCGCAACCTCAACCGGCTGTTTCGCCCCAGCGCCGACCCCGCCGACTACGAAGCCCGCATCACCAACGTGCTGGCCCCGCTCATCGCGCGCCACGAGGTGCTGCTCGACCTGCATTCCTTCCAGAGCGAGGGCGAAGCCTTCTCGATGATCGGCCCGCGCGACAACACCGGCGCGCTGGAGCCCTTCGCCCGCTCGTACGAGGAAGGCCAGCTCGCGCTGCACATCGGCACGCCTGTCGTGGTGGAAGGCTGGCTCGACATCTACGCCGCCGGCCTCGCGCAGCGCGCGGGCGGCACGCCGGCCGACGAGGCCGCGCTCGACTTCGGCCGCGGCACCAACGAATACATCCGCAGCTGCGGCGGCTACGGCGTCACGCTCGAATGCGGCCAGCACCAGGACCCGCAGGCGCCCGAAGTGGCGTGGCGCGCCATTCGCCGCACGCTGGCGCTGCTGGGCATGGCGGCGCTGCCCGACGGCCTGGCCGGCGGACCCGCGCAGCCGCCCCGGCTGCTGCGCCTGGCGGGCGTGACCGACCGGCTGCACGAGGAAGACAGCTTCGTGCGCGACTGGGCCACCTTCGACGAGGTGCAGCGCGGCGAGCCCATCGGCATGCGCCACGACGGCACGCTGCTGAGCGCGCCCGACGACGGCTTCATCGTGTTCCCCAACGCGGTGGCGCTGCCCGGCGCGGAGTGGTTCTACTTCGCGCGGCCGAGCGAGCGGCAGCTGGGGCCGGTGAAGCGCTCGTAGAGAACGACCGGCGCGCCCTGACCGCGCCTGGGGCCACGCTCCTACACCGCCCCGACCCGCGGGCGGCGCACATTGCCAGCCTGAAGGAGTGTGCCCATGCCCGTCTCTGCAAAAGCCTCCGCGCCGCGCGTCCTGTGGAAGGGCGCCATCAGCTTCGGCCTCGTCCACATTCCGGTGGCGCTCTATTCGGGCACCACCAACCACGGCATCGACTTCGACTGGCTCGACAAGCGCACCATGGACCCGGTGGGCTACAAGCGCATCAACAAGAAGACCGGCAAGGAGATCGCGCGCGAGCAGATCGTGAAGGGCATCGCATACGAGGCCGGCGAGTACGTGGTGCTCAGCGACAAGGAAATTGCGGCGGCCTACCCCAAGACCACGCAGACCATCGAGATCGAGACCTTCGTGCCGGCCAACGGCATTCCCTTCGTCTTCCTGGAGCGGCCCTACTACGTGGCGCCCATCAACCGCGGCGCCAAGGTGTACGCGCTGCTGCGCGAGACCCTGCAGCGCAGCGGGCGCGTGGGCGTGGCCCGCGTCGTCATCCAGACCAGGCAGCACCTGGCGGCGCTGGTGCCCGTGGGGCCCGGCCTGGTGCTGAACCTGCTGCGCTGGGGCACCGACATCCGCCCATGGGCCGACCTGCCGCTGCCGTCCGAGGACGTGAAGAAGGCCGGCTTGAGCGAGCGCGAGCTCACCATGGCCCGCCAGCTCGTGGACGACATGAGCGGCGACTGGGACCCCGACGAGTTCAAGGACGAATTCAAGGACGAGATCCTGCGGCTGGTGGACCGCAAGGTGAAGGCCGGCCAGACCGAGACCGTGACGCAGCCCGAGCCCGAGGAAGACGCGTCGGGCGAAGGCCGCGGCGCCAAGATCATCGACCTCACCGAGCTGCTGCAGCGCAGCCTGCGCAAGGGCGGCGGCAAGTCGAAGCCCGCGGCCTCTCGAGACGACAGCGACGAGGGCGAAGAAGCTTCCGCGCCCAAGGCCGCCGCGAAGAAACGCAAGCCGGCCGCGAAAGCCCCCGCGAGGGCTGCCGCTCGCAAGGCGCCCGCCCGCGCCCGCCGCGCCGCCTGATGCCGGACGCTGCGATGGGCACGGCCGCCTCCACCGCGCGCAAGGCGCTCGAGCGTTACCACGGCAAGCGCGATTTCACGCGCACGCCCGAGCCCAGGACGGGCGGCACGCGCGGCAAGGGAACGCTGTCCTTCGTGATCCAGAAGCACCACGCGAGCCACCTGCACTACGACTTCCGGCTGGAGCTCGACGGCACGCTGAAGAGCTGGGCGGTGCCCAAGGGGCCGTGCCTCGACCCCAGCGTCAAGCGCATGGCGGTGCACGTGGAAGACCACCCCATTTCCTACGCCGGCTTCGAGGGCACCATTCCGCCCAAGCAGTACGGCGCGGGCTCCGTCATCGTCTGGGACCGCGGCGATTGGCTGCCCGTGGGCGACGCGCGCAAGTCGCTCGCGGCCGGCAAGCTCAAGTTCGAGTTGCGCGGCGAGAAGCTGCACGGCCACTGGACGCTGGTGCGCATGCACGGCAAGGGCGACGAATCGCACGAGCCCTGGCTGCTCATCAAGGAGCGCGACGGTGAAGCGCGGCCGCTGGATGACTACGATGTGCTCGAAGAGCAACCCGCGAGCGTGATCACCGGCCTTGGCGTCGACGAAGTAAACCAGCCGCCGAAGACGGTGGCTGCCAAGGCGCCGGCAAAGAAGGCCGCCGCAAAGAAGGCCGCTGCAAAGAGCGCCGCTGCAAAGAACGCCGCTGCAAGGAAGGCCGCCAGCAAGGCGCTCAGGAAGGTCGCGCTGCCCGCCGCCTTCCAGCCCCAGCTCGCCACCCTCGCGGCCTCACCACCGTCGCCCGCCGGCGACTGGCTCTACGAGCTCAAGTTCGACGGCTACCGCCTGCTTGCGCGCATCGACAAGGGCAAGGTCCGCTGCTTCACGCGCAACGGCCACGACTGGACCGCGAAGTTGCCCGCGCTCGCCCAGGCGCTGGCGAAACTGCCCACCGCCTCGGCCTGGCTCGACGGCGAGATCACGGTCGAGGGCGAGAACGGCGCGCCCGACTTCCAGGCGCTGCAGAACGCCTTCGACAGCGGCGCCACCTCGCGCATCGGCTACTGGCTGTTCGACGCGCCCTTCCTCGATGGCGAAGACCTGCGCGAGCTGCCCGTGGAGGAGCGCCGCGCGCGCCTCGCCAGGCTGCTCGGCAAGAAGCCACCCGCGCCGCTGCGCCTGAGCGAGGCCTTCGACGCCGCGCCGCGCGACCTGCTGGCGTCGTCGGCGCGCATCGGCTTCGAGGGCATCGTCGGCAAGCGCAAGGGCTCGCCCTACGTGTCGCGCCGCTCGCCCGACTGGATCAAGCTCAAGAACCAGCAGCGCCAGGAGTTCGTGATCGGCGGCTACACCGCGCCCAAGGGCGCGCGCACCGGCTTCGGCGCCTTGCTGCTGGGCGTGCACGACGAGGCCACCGGCCGGCTGCGCTACTGCGGCAACGTGGGCACGGGCTTCGACGCCGACCGCCTCGCCGACATCAAGGCCAGGCTCGACAAGCTGGCCACCGGCGACTGCCCCTTCGAGCCCAGGCCGGGCGGCGTGAACGCGAAAGCCACGTGGGTCAAGCCCTCGCTGGTGGCCGAGGTGTCGTTCGGCGAGTGGACGCGCGAAGACCGTGTGCGCCATTCGGTGTTCCAGGGGCTGCGCGCCGACAAGCCCGCGCGCGACATCCGCCGCGAACGGCCGCAGGCCGCTGGCGAATCCGCAACTGCAACTGCAACCGCCCCGAAGAAGCGAGGAGCGACACAGCCCATGGCCCTCAAGATCAGCCACGCCGACCGCGTGATCGACACGCACAGCGGCATCACCAAGGGCGAGCTCGCGGCCTATTACGACAGCGTGGCCACGCTGATGCTGGCGCACCTGCGCGGCCGCCCGGTGTCGCTGGTGCGTGCGCCCGAAGGCGTGGGCGGCGAGCTGTTCTTCCAGAAGCACGTGCAGAACCGCGAGATTCCCGGCGTGCGCCAGCTCGACCCGGCGCTCGACCCGGGCCACGAGCCGCTGCTGCAGATCGACAGCAAGACCGGGCTGCTGGGCGCCGCGCAGATGAACGTCATCGAGCTGCACACCTGGAACGCCACCTCGCGCGCCATCGGCAAGCCCGACCGCATGACCTTCGACCTCGACCCCGGCGAAGGCGTGAGCTGGCCGCAGATCCAGGAGGCGGCGATGCTGGTGCGCACGCTGCTCGACGAGCTCGGCCTGCCCTCGTTCCTGAAGACCAGCGGCGGCAAGGGCCTGCACGTGGTGGTGCCGGTGCGCCGCCAGTACGACTGGGACGCCGTCAAGGGCTTCTCGCAGGCCGTGGTGGTGCACCTGGCGCAGACCATTCCGCAGCGCTTCGTCGCCAGGAGCGGGCCGCGCAACCGCGTGGGCAAGGTCTTCGTGGACTACCTGCGCAACGGCTTCGGCGCGACCACGGTGAGCGCGTGGTCCGCGCGCTCGCGGCCGGGGCTCGGGGTGTCGGTGCCGCTGGCGTGGGAAGAGCTGCCGGACCTCACGAGCGCGTCGCAGTGGACGGTTGCGAATGCGGCGGAGCGCTTCGAGATCGGCAACGAGCCGTGGGCTGCGATGGAGCGCAGCCGCAAGGGGCTGGCCGCTGCGATGAAGCTGCTGGGCTACCCAGTGGCCAGGTAGCTGCCTTCCCCGCATTGCTCCCTCCCCTCCCGGGGGAGGGCGGGGGTGGGGGCTCGCGGCTTCGGATGAAGCACCGCGCCACATAAGCGCCGCTTGCCCCCATCCCAGCCTTCCCCCGGAAGGGGAAGGAGCAAGACCGGGCCTACTGCAGCACTTCCTCCGTCGTCACATCGAAGCGCTGCAAGGTGTTTTCCCCGAACACCATCGTGATCGGCACGTCCGCCGCGTCGCGCCCGCGCGCAATCACGATGCGGCCGATGCGCGGCGTGTTGTGGCGCGCGTCGAAGGTGTGCCAGCGGTTGCCCAGGTACACCTCGAACCACGCGCTGAAGTCCATCGGGTAGCGCACCGGCGGAATGCCGATGTCGCCGAGGTAGCCCGTCACGTAGCGCGCCGGAATGTTCATGCACCGGCACAGCGTGATCGCCAGGTGCGCAAAGTCGCGGCACACGCCCGTTCCCTCGCGAAAGCCCTCCAAAGCGGTGCGCGTGGCGCGCGCGTTCTGGTAGTCGAAGCGCAGGTGGCGGTGCACGAAGTCGCAAATGGCCTGCACGCGCGACCAGCCCGGCGTCACGTTCAGGAAGTTGGCCCAGGCGAACTGCAGCAGCTCGCTGTCGACCTCGCAGTAGCGGCTCGGCAGCACGAAGGGCAGCGCGGCAACCGGCAGGTCGGCCGCCGCATGCTCCACCGCGCCGTAGTCCACCGGGTCGGGCCAGCCGGTGTCGTACACCACGGCGTTGTTGCGCAGGCGCACGCTGCTCACGCCCTGCGGAATGTGCACCCGCGCGCAGTGGTTGCCGAAACCGTCCTGGTAGAAATCGGTGGCCAGCGGTGGGCTGAGGGTGATGTTCTCGCTGCCCTGCACGTCCTGCGAGCGCGACGGGTGCACCTGCAGCATGTAGATCAACGCGGTGGGGGCGGTGACGCCCAATTCGATGTCGAAACCGATCCTGATCTGCATGGGTGCTTTCTTCCCTGGGTGATCCGGGCGGTGCGGCCGGTGCGCGAGGCAACTGGAGGCAAGCACGATGGATGCCACCTTTGTGCCCATGCTATGCGACGAAGGTTCGCAGGCCCCACGGCCAGGACGCGCGACCCCGCGTAGGCGGGGGCGATGCGCTGTCGGCGCGCTCCTACCGCGGGCGCACTCTTTCTCCCACAGGCGGGGGAGGGCGGCCACTACGGGTCGCGGGCCGCGCGAAACATAACCTTGCATTTCGCTTGCAGGCGAGCCGCGTGCGCATGCACAGGCCTCGCTGCAAGCCCGACCCGCGTCTCGCCGTCTCGTGTTCAGTCTGCTTCCTTGGAGGGAATCATGGAGTTTTCTTCGCTTTTCGACTCGCTCGCCACCGGCTGGGGCGACGAGATCCTGGTGTGGGCCGTGGCGGCCGTCGCGGGCAGCATCTGCCTCATTGCCGTGGTCAACGTGCTCGACATGTTCCTCGACAACAACGAAATGGGCTGAGCGCCCTCCCCATGAAAGACTCCAGGTCCACGATGACGCCACAGAACAAGGCCGCCGCCGGCCGCCGCGCCGGCGCCGCCAAGGCAGGCGACGGCGCCAATGCCAAGCAGCAGCAGCTCGAGGGCTTCACCGTCGAGCACCCCACGACCCTCACCACCAACCAGGGTCTGCAGATACCGGACAACCACAACTCGCTGAAGGCCGGCGTGCGCGGCCCCACGCTGCTCGAAGACTTCATCCTGCGCGAGAAGATCACGCACTTCGACCACGAGCGCATTCCCGAGCGCGCCGTGCATGCGCGCGGCTCCGCGGCGCACGGCTACTTCCAGGTCTACAAGTCGATGTCGCAGTTCACCTGCGCCGACTTCCTGCAGGACCCCGACGCGAAGACGCCCGTGTTCGTGCGCTTCTCCACCGTGGCCGGCTCGCGCGGCTCGGCCGACACGGTGCGCGACGTGCGCGGCTTCGCCGTCAAGTTCTACACCCGCGAAGGCAACTACGACCTCGTGGGCAACAACATTCCGGTGTTCTTCATCCAGGACGCGATGAAGTTCCCCGACCTCATCCACGCCGTCAAGCCCGAGCCGCACCACGAGATGCCGCAGGCCGCGAGCGCGCACGACACCTTCTGGGACTTCGCCTCGCTGATGCCCGAGAGCACCCACATGCTGATGTGGGCCATGAGCGACCGCGCCATTCCGCGCAGCCTGCGCATGATGGAAGGCTTCGGTGTTCATACCTTCCGCTTCATCAACAGCCGCGGCGAGAGCCACTTCGTGAAGTTCCACTGGAAGCCCAAGCTCGGCATCCACGGCCTGGTGTGGGACGAGGCACAGAAGATCGCCGGGAAAGACGCCGACTTCCACCGCCGCGACCTCTGGGAAGCCATCGAGAACGGCGACTTCCCCGAATGGGAGCTCGGCGTGCAGATGATCCCGGCCGACAAGGAACACTCGCTCGGCTTCGACCTGCTCGACCCCACCAAGCTCATTCCCGAAGAGATGGTGCCCGTGCAGAAGATCGGCCGGCTGGTGCTCAACCGCAACCCCGACAACTTCTTCGCCGAGACCGAGCAGGTGGCCTTCCACCCAGGCCACGTGGTGCCCGGCATCGACTTCAGCAACGACCCGCTGCTGCAGGGGCGCCTGTTCTCATACACCGACACGCAGATCTCGCGGCTGGGCGGCGCCAACTTCCATGAGCTGCCCATCAACAAGGCCGTGTGCCCCTTCCACAACATGCAGCGCGACGGCATGCACCGCCAGACCATTGCGCGCGGCCAGGTCGCCTACGAGCCCAACACGCTGGGCAGCGGCGCGGAGTTCCGCGTGGACGGCGGCAGCACCGGCTTCCAGTCGTTCCCCGAAGAGCTCGACCCGCCCAAGGTGCGCCGCCGCAGCCCGTCGTTCGACGACCACTTCACGCAGGCGCGGCTGTTCTTCAACAGCCAGAGCGCGGCCGAGAAGGAGCACATCATCGCGGCCTTCCGCTTCGAACTCTCCAAGCTCGAGGTGCCCGCCATCCGCCAGCGCATGGTCGACAACCTCGCGCATGTGGACGAGAAGCTCGCACGCCGCGTGGCCGAGCCGCTGGGCATCGGCGAGCCCGACGCCAAGGCCGCGGCGGGCCGCGCGGGCTTTCGCGAACACCGCATCCAGCTGCCCATCGACGAGTCGCCGGCACTGAGCATGGCCGACACCGGCGACGGCTCCATCCGCACCCGCAAGGTCGCGATCCTGGTGGCCGACGGCGTCGATTCGGCCTCGCTCAAGCCGATCCGCGACGCGCTCGAACAGGCCGGCGCGCAGTGCAAGGTGGTCGGCCCGCGCCTGGGCACCGTCGCCAGCGCATCGAAGCGCCAGATCGACATCGACATGACCTTCGCCAACACGCCGTCGGTGATGTTCGACGCGGTGCTCGTACCGGCCGGCAGCGACAGCGCCGCGGCCATGGCGGCCATCGGCGATGCGGTGCATTTCGTGCTGGAGGCCTACAAGCACTGCAAGGCCATCTGCACCGTGGGCGAGGGCGTGCAGCTGCTGTCCACGCTGGGCATCGCGGCGGACACGCAGCCGGCCGATGCGCCGGCCGGCGTGGTGGTGGCGGCGACGCCGGTCACCAACATGGGCGACGCGAGTGCGGCGGCGCAGGTGGCGAGCGACTTCATCGCGGCCATTGCGAAGCACCGGCATTGGGACCGGGCGAATGTGGATGCGGTGCCGGCTTGATGGAACGGCAGCGTTTGGAGCGCTTGGCGCTTCAGCGCTGCCAACAGGCTTTTGGCCGTCACGCTGCCTGATCGGCTCGAACGTCAGTACGTACGGCTGATCGTGATCGTGCTGAGTCGATTGGCCGTGCAGGGGTCCTGGTCGGGACCGTTCAGGTAGGTGAGGACGACCTCTACATTGAAGCCGGTCCTTGGCTGCTTGAGCGGCGAATAGACAAACACGCCGCCGTTGAAAGCGGCGAGCCCTTCCAGAGGCGCCATTTCCCATCGCAGGTTGCCGCCGTCTGCCGTCCATCCAGGCACGACCTTGAGCTGGAGCTGTTGTTCCAGGCGCTCGCGCGAAACGGTCATTTCGGGGCGTAAGTCGATCTGGAACAGCATGGGTTCGAAACTCTTCGTGCCATCGCGCTTGGGAACGGCGTTCACGTAGATGCTGGTCCATTCGTTCAGAAACCTTGCATCGAATGCATGGCTGACACTGTTGCTTGGTTGCTGCCCGACATCCAGCCGGCGCACCGGCAGGAGTTGCTCGAGACTGTCGAACGCCGCATCGCCTCGAATCACCGTCATCGCTGCCGCGACGAATTGAACGGTTCGTGCATGCTGCGCGTCGGTGTAGTGAAAGTTGTCGTAGACCGCCTGGAGGGCGCTGGCCCGCACTTCATACGCTTCGTTCGAAGCCTTCCTTTCAGTCCCGGTTTGCATTGCCGGTTTCTCCTCGAGCTGCGCTGTTGCGGAACTTGACGCCGTATTCGAGCGCGGCTGTGCAGAACCCGGGGGCGGGCAAGAAATTGCCAGAATCACCACGCCAAAGGCGCTTGACCACCTCGTCGCACACGAAGCTGTCTTCTTCCCAAGGTGGCATGCGATAGCCCGCGCTGCCCGCGTCCCCCTTGGCCATCGCATCCACATCGATGGACAAGCCACCCAGGCCCACGTTCTGAAGGAGGTCATACGCGGCCTTTCGTGCCAAAGGAATTTCAGTCGGGAGAACGTCAGCGAGATAGGCCGGTTTGTCGAGGTTGCGCTTGTTCGCAGCATCGGCGCGGCTCAATTGCCAGTAGTACATGCCCACAACCATGCGCTTCAATCCTGCGCGGGCACTCGGTTCGTCCGGAACTGGCGTCACTGCTGCCAGCTGAAAAATCCGTGCCGGAACGACGGCTTTCCAGAAGCGCCGGATGTTGGGTAGATCGTCGTAGTCAGCCGGAAATTGCTGCATCGTTGCCAACACCCAGAAGAACTGCTGTGCATGCCTGGCCTCGTGATACAGCGTGCTGGCGAACGCGCAGAGCGGGTCTTGAAGTTCGATGTCGCTTCTGCGCGCAGCGTTGATGATCGACATGACTCCGGCCTTGGTGGCAATCAGCAGCCAGTCGTTTGCGCGCATGAGCCCTTTCAGATCCTTGTCCTCAGGGTTGATGCCAAGCTGCCTGGCACCTGCATCGGTCGGGACGAGGATTGTCGGAACACCTTCCGAAGGAAGTGCGAATGCCGTTCTTGCGAGCGCGCCTTCGATGCTGGTCTTCAGATCCGCAAGCAGGCGTTTCGAATCGGTGTCGTCCAGTGGCCAAGTCGCTTTCGCCCATTCGGGTGCCGTCAAGGCCTTTTTGATGCCCTTCACATACTCGCTGGCCACCGGGTAGTCCCACCGCGTCGCGTCACCCGATCCTGGCTCGCTCTTTCGCATTCCCCAGTTGTTCGGATCGCAACTGGTATGGGTCGGCGCCTTGTCGCTGCTGGTGGCTTTGTCGGCGTTGACTGCGAATCTTCTGTTGCCGACAGGCTGCGCGCGCTTTTGCGCTGTGACGTCCAGGCCCTGATATGTCTGTTCGGCCGGCGTCCGCACGAATGGCGTATAGCTGGCCAGCAAACCATCCTCCGCATTGCGCAGCACCTCCACGGACGCGATCTGGTGAACCGTGCTTTGCACGACCTGGGTTTCGCCTTGATCGTTGGTCTTGCCTTCGATGGTCCGCCCGCCCTGGAACGAGATTCGGTATTTCTGCTGTGGAAGCCGCAGGCCGCTGGCATGTTCGACCAGCACGAAATGTTCTTCGAGCAAGCTCTGCCTGTCGGTCATGACGGTTTCGGAGAGCACGGGGTTCAGCGCGTCGAGGCTCATCGGCCCGACCTGCGCATGCAGCGCGGCATGCTCCTGCCACGTGCCCGCGGTGCCGTGCGTGATGCCCTGCGCACTCCACTCCGTGTAGCTGCCCCCGCCGATGATCACGACCTTCTTCTTCGCGGTGATGTGCAGCTGCCCCTCGATGCTCTTCATCACGAGGTCCTTGTGCGCGATCAGGACCAGCTCGTCCTTGTGCGCCTGGAGCTCGATGGGGTCCTCGCTCGCGGTGAGCTGGATGCCCTTCTTGTGCGTGAAGGCCCGGATGCCGTCGGCGGCGCTTGCGAGCCAGCGCCTGGCTGCGCTGAGAGAGGTGTGGCCCTGGCTCGTGAAGGCCGCGTGCTTGCCGGCGTGGAAGTGGATGCTGGCGGGCGTGGAGGCCTCGATGCCCGCCGGGCTTGCGAGCACCACGTGGGGCTCGTCCAGCTCGGGGAATGGAGCGCCCTTGCCCTGAATGCCCTGGATCGATTCGTTCTGCGCCGCAAGGGCCTGCTGCACCTCGTCCTGGTCCGCCCCCTTGTCCTGCGCCTTGTGCACCTGCGCCGCCTCGGCCAGCGCGTCATGCTGGTCCTGCGCCGCCTTCAGCCGGGCGACGGTCTCCCCCATGTCCTTGGCGTGATTCGCCGCGTTGTCCCGCGCTTGGGAACTGATGAGCAGGCCGTCGCGGGCCCTCACGACGCCGTGGCCGTCCGTGCGCAGTTCGAAGCCTTCACCCCTGGGGTCCTTGCGCCCCGCGTTGTCCTCGATCCGCGTGATCGACCCGAGGCTGAGCTGGCTGTGGCGGTGATCGCTCCGCAGCTGTGCCTGGATCCTGCCCTCCGTGTCGTCCAGGATCAGGTGGTTGCTGCGCCCCATCGCGGCGTTGCCGCCTTCGCTCGTCAACTCCCGGGACCGGAAGCCGCTGAGCGCGGATTCGTCCGGCAACGCCCACGACGGCCGGTTGTTCTGGTTGTGGACCCGCCCCGAGCACAGCGGCAGGTCCGGATCGCCGCCGATGAAGCTGACGATGACCTCCTGCCCGATGCGCGGCAAGTGCATGCCGCCCAACTGGTTGCCCGCCCACGGCGAACTCACCCTCAGCCAGCAGGTGCTGTGCTGGTTGTTCCGGCCCCGCCGGTCCCAGGGGAACTGCACCTTGATGCGCCCGTATGCGTCGGTCCAGAGGTTCTGGCCTTCGGGGCCGACGACCAGCGCGATCTGCGGACCTTCGCAGACAGGCTTGGGCTGGGTCAGTGCAGGGCGCAGCGGCTCGGTGGTCGGGTGCGCGGTGAAGTCGACCTCGACCCGCCATTGCTGCTTTCTGTCGGAGGCCTCCTTCGTCTGGCTGTTCTCGCCGATGTCTTCGATGAGGAAGCGGGTGTCGAGGACGAGGTACGCGGTGTTGGCTTTCTCGCGCGGGTGCCTGGCCAGCCTGAAGGTGCAGCCGGGCACCATGGCGCGCAGGTTGCCGCTGGCTTGCGCCCGGTTGCCGTGGGTGCGCAGGGCCTGCATGCGGAGCAGGGTGAGGTGGCGGCTTTCCTCTTGCGGGTTGTTGGCGCCACCGCCACCGCCGCCAGCGCCACCGCCACCGCTGCCTGCCTGGGGCTGGGCGCAGTGGCTGCCGCCAACCTGCGAGTGCCATTGGTAGACCTCGCCATCGGCCTGGCCCGTGGGGCGGGGATCTTTGCGACCCGCGCTCAGGTCCGCCCGGGGCCGGGAGTAGTCGTAGTCGCTGGTGGCGTAGCGGCCACTGGTCAGGCGGCTCGCGGGCACGAAGCTGTGGATGTACTCGGCATCGAGCTTCCAGCCCGGCGCGTGGTACTCGACCTCCCGGTAAGCCGCACTGTCTGCCTGACCATACGCCGCCATCGCGTCGCAAAGCACCAGCCGGTGCTTCCCCTGCGAATGTTCGAAGTGGTAGCTGATGCCCCACTCCTGGCACAGTCGGCTGAAGAAGGCGAAGTCGCTCTCGTTGAACTGGGTCTGGTAGTCGCGCGTCGGGTAGGTCTCGAACAGGCGCTTGTCGACCGGGAACGCATAGCCGGCGAGCAGTTCGTCGAGGATCTCGACGACGGTCTGGTCCTGGAAGATACGGCAGTCGGTGCGCAGCGTGGCCAGGTGCAGCCAGGGCCGCAACGTGAGCTTGTACTGGACGTGTCGGCCTTCCTCGCCCCACATGGCCGCGTCGGTGATCAAGGTGTTGATCTGGCGAGGCGCAGAGCCTTCGAGTTCGATCTCGCAGCTCAGCTCGCGGCCGATGAATGCATCGAGGTCGAAGTCCGCTGCGCCCGAGGCCCCGAGGTTCAAGCCATCGGGCGTCTTGAGCAGCAGTTCATACGCAAAGAGGCTGTTGAGCCCCTCGTGCCCCGACAGCCGCACAGGCTCCAACGCCGGGCAACCGAGGACAAAGGGAATCGCAGGAGACTGGACCGAGAGCGTGCGCGACATCGACGACTTCCTTGACAGGAGAGGAGGTCGCGGCAGTTTGCGAGGAGCGTCCCGCACGCACTGCAAACAATCGTCACTCGTGCAGCCCCCGAGGGCAGATCCGCGACGTATTCGGCGCGCTGTCTCATGTGTCACGTGCACCCCGTAGTCCATTCGCGCTAGACCGTATTGCGAATAGGCGCGCTCCAGCCCCGCTCCTAGACTTTCCCCACGAGGCCTGAACGGCGCGCACTTCTGCAGCGCCGACGGCCCGCTTCCGGCGGGCTGCCATGGGCCGCATGCGGGGGTCCAATGGCTTGGTTTTCAAGATGGGGATGGGAGCGCCCTGCACGTCGCCGTGCGGCTGCGGCAGGCGCGCTCGGCCTGGCAGGCATTCTTCTGCTGGGCTTCGGTCCTTCGGCATCGGCGCAGCAGCAACAGCAGTCACGGCCCCGCCAGGCGCCGGCACAGGCGGAGTCGAACGCCGAGGCCGCGGCCAGCAAGATGGAGCAGGCCCGGCTCGACGACACCGACACGCTGCTGGCGCTGACCAGCGAAGGCGCCGTGCTCTACGGGCAGGACGCGGTGAAGCTGTCGGGCTACCAGTACTGCAGCCAGGCCGTCGCATTGGCCGAGGCCGGCGAGTTTCGCCAGAGCGTGCGCGCCGCGAGCAAGGCGCTGCACCTGGCCAACGCCACCAACGACCCGAACCTGATGGCCATGGCCAACCGCGACCTGGCCATCGTCTACAGCTACTCGGGCCAGCTCGAGAAGGCCGAGGAGTTCGCCCGCGAAGCATTGCGCCACCAGGCGCGCGACCCCAAGCTGGTGGTCGGCCCGGTGCAGAAGGTGATCGGCGACGTGCGCACGCGCCGCGGCGACTTTGCCGGCGCGGTGCTCAGCTACGACGAGGCGCTGGCCAACAGCTCGCCGCGCTATTCGCCGCTGGTGCAGGCCTCGCTGGTGAACGCGCTGATCGAATCGGGCAACCCCGTGCGTGCCCGCGAGGTGCTCGGCACCATGGCGCCGCCGAAGGACGCGCCGCTCACCGCGCAGCTCGACCGCACGCGCGCACGCCTGCTGCTGGCCGAGAACAAGCCGGGCGAGGCGCGCGACATGTACCGCGCGCTCACCGCGCGCCAGGTCGGCGTCGACACCGAGTACTACCGCCTCTGGGCCTGGGACGGCGTGGCGCGCAGCGAACTGGCGCTGGGCCAGAAGCAGGCTGCGGCCGAAGCCGTGGGCCGCGCGCTGGGCGACGTCGACAAGGTGCGCGCCAAGTTCCGCAGCGAGGAATTCAAGATGGGCCTGTTCTCGGACCTGCAGACGGTGTTCGAGCGCGGCGTGGCCATCTACAGCGACGCGGGCGACGCGCGCCAGGCCTTCGAGGTGAGCGAGCACAGCCGCTCGCGCGCGCTGCTCGACGCGGTGCGCGGCCGCGCGAAGATCAACGACCAGGCCGCCAACACCGTCGACCTTGCCACGCTGCAGCGCACGCTGGCGGCCGACGAGCGCGTGGTGCAGTTCCATTCGCTGCCCGACCGCCTCGTGGTGTGGGTCGTGGGCCCCGACAACATTTCCGAGAAGACGGTGGCGGTCAAGCGCGACGAGCTCAACGAGCTGGTCGAGACCTTCCGCAACTCGATCGTGCGCGGGCGCCGCACGGCCATCGCCAATGCCGACAAGCTCGGTGCCGCGCTGCTCGGCCCGCTCGGGCTCGCGCCGGGGCAGCGCCTGGTGATCGTGCCGCACGGGCCGCTGCACTACCTGCCGTTCCAGGCGCTGCGGCTGGACGGCCGCTACGTCATCGAGACGCACCCGGTGGCGGTGGCGCCGTCGATCAGCATCGCGGTGCAGCTGGCGCAGCGCACGCCGCGCGTGAACGCGTCGCTCGTCGCGTTCGGCAACCCGCGCATCGAGGACAAGTACGACCTGCCCGGCGCCGAGACCGAAGTGAAGCAGCTCGCGCAGCTGTTCCCGCGCAGCACGCTGTACATGGGCGCGGCCGCCACCAAGACGCAGTTCCGCGAAGTGGCCGCGCGCTCGCCGCTGATGCACGTGGCGGCGCATGCCGAGGCCGACGCGGTCGATCCGCTGTACTCGCGCATCCTGCTGGCCAACGAAGGCGGCAAGCAGAACTTCCTGGAGGCGCACGAGATCCTCGGGCTGCCGATGGACGGCACCGCGCTGGTGACGCTGTCGGCCTGCGAATCGGGGCTGGGGCGCATCGCGCAGGGCGACGAGGTGCTGGGCTTCACGCGCTCGTTCCTCTCGGCCGGCAGCTCGAGCCTGATCGCTTCGCTGTGGCCGGTGTCGGACGACGCCACCGCCGTGCTCATGGGCACGCTGTACGGCGAGCTGGCCAAGGGCCGCGACATCCAGAAGGCCATGCAGGCGGGGCAACTCGCGGTGTTGAAGGATCCCAAGATGTCCCATCCCTTCTTCTGGGCGCCGTTCAACCTGATCGGCAACTGGCGCCTGACGGTGGGGGGCTGAGATGTTGCGGCCCTCACTGAAAACAACGACTGCCATGGCCACTGACACGCGCGCCCGCCAACGGTCCACGCAGATCGCCCTGGCCGTCACGGCCCTGTTGGGTGCGACGATGCTGCTCACCGCCCCGCGCACGCATGCAGCGGAGGCCGGAGCCACCGACACGACAGATGCCGCCGCGCTGCTCCCCATCAAGGACCCGTGCGGCACGTGCGACAGGCCGTTGGCCCAGGCTGGCGCCGTCGCCCCGCAGAGCCTGCCCGCGCCGCCACGCCCCACGGGCGCCTCGTTCAAGCTCACCGACCTGCGCCTCAACGGCGTGAAGGCGCTGAGCAACGAAGAGCTGCAGGCCATCACCGCGCCCTACATCGGGCGCGACGTCACGCTCACCGAACTCGAGGAACTCGCGAAGGCGATCACCGCGCGCTACAAGGAGCGCGGCTACTTTCTCGCGCAGGCCGTGGTGCCGGTGCAGACGGTGCGCGACGGCATCGTCGAGATCAGCGTGATCGAAGGCCGCCTCGGCAAGGTCGACGTGGTGGTCGCGCCCGACGCGCCGATGGCCGAGTCGCGCGTGCGCGGCTTCCTGGCGCCGCTGCAGCCCGGCGAGGCCGTGAGCGCGCCCGCGTACGAACGCGCGATGCTGCTGCTGTCGGACCAGCCGGGCGTGAAGGTGTCCTCGGGCCTGCAGGAAGGCGCGCAGGCCGGCACCACGGACCTGTCGGTCGAGGTGGCGGCCGCGCCGCGCTGGGCCTTCACGGCCGAAGCCGACAACCACGGCACCAAGGAGTCGGGCCGCTACCGCGTGGGCGGCACGGCGCGCTGGCTCAGCCCCTTCGGCATCGGCGACAACCTCGACATGCGCGTGATGGTCTCCGACAGCAACGCGCTGCAGTTCGGCCGCATCGCCTACGAGGCGCCCATCGGCACCAGCGGCCTGCGCGCGGGCATCGGCCTGTCGCGCGTGAGCTACGAGCTGGGCGGGCAGTTCGTCGACCTCGATGCGCGCGGTCGCGCCAACGTGCTCGACTTCTCGCTGAACTACCCGCTGATCCGCCAGCGCCAGCAGAACCTGTTCCTGCGCCTGGGCATCGACGTGAAGGACCTCACCGACGAGTTGCGCGCGGCCGAGTTCACCTCGAAGAAGCGCGTCAACGGCCTGAGCGCGGGCTGGAGCTGGGAGCGGCGCGACGAGCTGCTGGGCGGCGGCTACTGGGCCAGCTCGGGCACGCTGTACCACGGCAACCTGTCGATCAAGGACGCCGAGAGCCGCGACTTCGACCGCAGCATCACGGGCCACCGCACCGAAGGCGGCTTCACCAAGCTGAGCTTCCAGTTCTCGCGGCTGCAGTCGATCGTGCCGCGCCACTCGCTGTACCTGTCGGTGGGCGGCCAGTGGGCCAGCAAGAACCTGGACGCCTCTGAAAAGCTCGCCCTCGGCGGCGCGCGCGCGGTGCGCGCCTACCCCTCGGGCGAACTGCTGGTCGACCAGGGCCTGATCGGCACGGCCGAGTGGCGCTGGTCGGTGAACGAAGAGCTCACGCCCTTCCTGTTCTACGACGCGGCGCACGGAAAGATCGTGCGCAACCCGACGGCCTTCGACGGCATCAACAGCCACAGCCTGCGCGGCTACGGCGTGGGCCTGAGCTGGTCGCGGCCGGGCAACTTCTCGATCAACGCCACGCTCGCCTGGCGCGACGGCACCGCCCCCGCGCTGACCGACGGCGGCGGCCGCAACCCCCGGCTCTACGTGCAGCTCATCAAGGCGTTCTGACCATGAAGCAACGCAAGCAAACTCTCCAGCAACCCGCGCGGCGGCTGCCGCGGCGCCTGCAACTGCGCCCCATCGCGTTCTCGCTGATCTGCGCGGGGGTGGCGCCCGCCATGGCGCAGGTGCTGCCGTCGGGCTTCATGCCAGTCGCGGGCGGCGTCACGATGACGCAAGGCGCCGGCGTGATGAACATCAGCCAGCCGTTCCAGCGCGGCATCGTCAACTGGCAGACCTTCTCGATCGGCGCCGGCGGCACGGTCAACATCGCGCAGCCGAGCACGCGCGCCGTGCTGCTCAACCGGGTGGTGGGCGACGGCGGCACCATCCTCGCCTCGCGCATCGACGGCACGCTGAGGACCTCGCTGGCAAGCAATCCGAACCTGCCGGGCGGCAGCGTGTTCCTCATCAACCCGAGCGGCATCGTGTTCGGCAAGGGCGCGTCGGTCAGCGTGGGCGGGCTGGTGGCCTCGACGCTCGACATCGCCGACGACAGGTTCATGCCGGCCGGCTCGATGGACAAGGCCTTCGGCAGGAACGACGAGCTGGTCTTCGTCGGGTCCTCGGGCAGCGTGGCGCAGGTGAAGGTGGAAGGCGGCGCGTCGATCACCACCACCTCGCCCGGCGGCACCGTGGCGCTGCTCGGCGGCGCGGTGCGCAACGAGGGCGACATCAACGTGGCGCGCGGCTCGGTCGGCCTGGTGTCGGCCAGCAAGGTCACGCTGAACCTCGACTTCGACGGCGACGGCCTCACCACCTTCAAGATCCCGGCCGACGGGCAGACCACCTTCAAGCTCGCGGAGCTGCAGGCGGTGGACAAGAGCGCGACCGCGCAGGTCATGAACAGCGGCAGCGGCAGGATCGCGGCCGACGGCGGGCGCGTGGTGCTGATGGCCGCGTCCGACGTGGATGCGCGCCAGCTCGTGGTGAGCCAGACCGGCGTGATCCGGGCGCGCTCGCTGAGCTCGCGCAACGGCGAGATCGTGCTGGACACCGGCCGCTCGGCGCTGGAAACCAGCGAGATGCTGCTGGGCGGCACGCTCGATGCGAGTGCCGGCGAGGCGGGTGCGGCGGGCGGCTCGATCACCGCGCGCGGCGACTACATCCGCATGACCGGCCTGAGCGCGGACGCCAGCGGCAGCAGCGGCGGCACGGTGTCGGTGAAGGGCGTGGCTGCCGTCAACATGGCGCCGGACGCGAAGATCGGTGCCAACGCCACAGGGACGGCGGGTGCGAATGGCGCCGGCGGCACCGTGGACATCGATTCGCGCCACACGCACATCTCGGGCGAGATCGCGGCGCGTGGCGCGGGCAGCGGCGCGGGCGGCACCGTCGGCACTTCGGGCAACGTGCTCGAAGTGAGCGACGGCGCGCGCATCGACGCGGCGGGCGGCGCCACGGGAGCCAACGGCAAATGGAACGTGAGCGCGCGCAGCGACCTCAACGTCGACAGCACCGTGCCCGCGTACGACGCGGTGGGCTACGGCAGCACCGTCGACGGCACGCGCGTCAGCGCGGCGGCGCTGGGCGATGCGCTCGGGCGCGCCATCGACGTCAGGCTGGCCACCGGCTCGATCGAGGGCGAGACGCACGACGTGGTGTTCCAGTACGGCGCGGCGGTGGTCAAGTCGCAGGGGCGCGACGCGCGCCTCACGGTGGACTCGCTGCACGACATTCGCATGCTGAACGACTCGTCGATCCGTTCGACCGCGGGCGCGCTGCATGTGGACTTCGACGCCAATGCGGGCAACACCGAACTCGGCGGCTCGATCCAGCTGGACTCCGCCTCCATTGCCACCAACGGCGGCAACATCCGCTTCTACGGCCAGGGCAATGCCGACACGGGCTATGCCACGGGCGGCGTCATCAACCTCGACGACACCTTCTACACCGGGCAGGCCGGCATCACGCTGAGCGGCAGTTCGCTGTCGACCTGTGCAACGGCCAGCGGCGCATGCGGCGGCACGGGCGCGATCACCCTGCGCGGGCAGGGCGTGAGCCAGGACACGGGCGCGGACCCCAACTACCGCATCAGCTCCGACGGCGTGGTGGTGCTTGGCAGCGCGCTGACCACCGGCGCGGGCAACATCGGCATCGAGGGCCGGGGCGGCATCCGCGCCAACGGCGTGCTGTTCGGCAGCACCGAGGCCGGCGACACCACGCTTCGCACGGGCACCGGCGACGTCAACATCACCGGCAGCTCGCGCAGCTGGACCACCGACGACCCCGTGGCGGTGTACGCGGACACCATCGTGCCCAGCAGCAGCGGCGCGCCCAACGTGACGGCGGCGAACACCGCGGGCGTCATGCTGCGCAGCGCCACCATCGCGGCGGGCGGGCGCGTGAGCATCGACGGCACCGGCAGCGACACGCAGGGGCTGCTTGCGAGCACGGCCTTCGTCACCTCGGCGGCGGCGGCCAACGGCGGCACCGGCCTGGGTTTCGGCGCGGGCGACGGCGTGTCCATCGCGGGCGGCAACATCTCGGCCGGCAAGGGGCGCGACGTCTCGATCTCGGGCACGGCGGGGGGTAGCAGCTTCGTCGTCGACAACGGCGGCACCGTGACCCAGGGCAACGACGTGACCGCCGTGCAGCTCACGATGGAGGCGGGCGAGTCGGTGCGCGCCGAAGGCGGCAGCGTGACGCTCGACGGGCGCGGCGGCGACGTGCGCGTGGCGCGCGTGCTGAGCCGCCCTTCGGGGCCGGGGCTGGTGGGCGCGAGGGCTTCCGATGCCGTGCTCGACGTCTCCAGCACCGGCGGCGCGGGCGGCACCGTTGCCCTGCGCGGGCGCAACGTGCTGCTGGACGATGCCTACGACACGCTGCCCACGATCGACGCTGGCGGCGCGGGACAGTCCGGCACCATCGACGTGCGGGCCACGCAGACCATCGCCATCGGTGCCGGCGCCAGCCTGCGCGCCGACGCGAAGTCGGCCACGGGCAACGGCGGCACCATCAACGTGATCGCGGGCGACACGCTGCGCGGCTACGGCAGCCTGTCGGCGCGCGGCGGCAGCGCCGGAGGCAACGGCGGCACCATCGAGACCTCGTCGCCCCACTTCGCGCTGCTGGGACTGCGGGTGGACGCCTCGGCGGCCGTGGGCACGGCGGGGCGCTGGGTGATCGACCCGTTCAACGTGAACATCGCGCACGGCGTCGCGTCGGGCAGCCTCACGGGCAACCCCTTCGACCCGCTGGCCAACTCGACCGTGCAGGACGGCGACATCAACAACGCGCTCGACGGCGGCACCAGCGTGACCATCACCACCGGCACGGGCGGCAATGCGGTCGACGGGAACATCACGTTCGCGGCGGACGCGTCCATCGTGCGCAGCAAGGGCGCCGCGCCGCTGACCTTCGAGCTCGATGCGGCGCACAGCATCAACGCCTTCAACGGCACCACGCAGATCCAGTCGAACTCGGGCGCGCTGAACGTGGTGTTCAACGCCGGCGTGGGCGGGCAGGGCGGCACGATCAACTACAACGGCATCATCAATACCAACGGCGGCAACGTCACTATGAATGCCGACGCCGGTCCGAGCAGCGGGTCGGCCATTTCGTTGAACGGCGCGAAGATCGATACGCGCACCACCGCGCTCGGTGACGGCGGGCCCGGCGGCTTCGTGCAGATCTCGGGCAAGCGCAGCCTGCCGCCGACGATCTTCAACACGGTGCCGACGGTGGACCTCACCGGCGTCACCCTACAGAGCAGCACCGGCGACATCGCGATCACGGGCATCGGCCAGCACGGCGACGGCGTGCGCATCCAGAACGGCACGGCGGCCAGCCAGATCCTCACGACGAGCGGCGACATTGACATCGTGGGCATCGGCGCCAGCTACACCTACAGCCAGTCGCAGCTGTCCGTGCAGAGCGTGGACATCACCGGCGCGACGGTGGTGCGCAGCGTGGACGGCAACATCGGCATCCGCGGCCTGGTGACGCCCGGGCCGCTCGAGGCGCCATCGGGCGGCGTGCTGGTGGCCGGCACGGCCCTCGTCACGACGCTGGGCGTGGGCAGCATCGACATCGCAGGCGAGTCGCAGGCCAACGGCACGGGCGTGACCATCGCCACGGGCGGGCGGGTCGACGGCAACAACAACGTCGTGCTGCGCGCCAGCAACAACGGCACCACCGACGCATTGGCGATCGCCGGCAGCGTGCGCGCGGGCAACGTGCTGAACCTGCGCCCCGGCGGCGTGGACGCCGCGGGCAACGCCGTGGACCGCACCGCCAACCCCATCGCGCTGGGCGGCACGGCGGCCACGGGCTTCGCGGTGTCGGGCGCCGAGTTCGCGCGGCTCGACGCGCCCACCATCGTGGCCGGCAGCAACGCGCACGCGGCCGACATCGACGTGGTGGGTCCGCTCACCGTGCCCGGCGCGCTCACGCTGCAGAACGGCGGTGGCGGCAACATCCAGCTCGGCGGCGCGCTCACGGCGGCGAAGATCGGCTTGCTCTCGGGCGGCAACATCACGCAGACGGCCGGCGCGCCGATCACCGCGGGCACGCTGATGGCACGCTCCACCGGCGGCAGCGTGCTGCTCGACCAGGCGGCGAACAACGTCAGCGCGGCCACCGTCGGCGGCGGCGCGGCAGGGGCGTTCCGCTACGTCGATGTCGACACGGTGCAGCTGGGCTCGGTGTCGGTCACCGGCTACGACGCCGCGGGCAATGCGCCGCAGGCCGAGTCGGCCACTTCCATGGCGGCCGACACGGTGTTCGTGCGCACCCTCAGCGGCGACCTGCTGCTGGGCACCAACGTGAGCAGCACCAACGGCGTGGACCTGGTGGCGGGCTCGCGCTTTCAGAACCTGGGCGCCTATTCGATCGGCGGCGCGCCGTGGCGCGTGTGGGCCGACACCTGGGTGGGCGAGACGCGCGGCGGGCTGCAGGGCTCAGGCATCTACCCCAACCTGTACCACTGCGCCTACTCGGGCCTGTGCACGGTCGGCATTCCGGCGGGCGCCAACCACTTCATCTATGCGCAGCAGCCGGTGGCCACGGTGCTCATCGGCAGCGCGAGCCGGCCCTTCGGCTATCCGAATCCGCTGTTCAGCTACCTCGTCGGCGGGCTGATCCTGGGCGACACGGGCGCGGGCTTTGCCGGCTTCCTGTTCTCGCCCGCGCTGCAGTCGAGCCCGCAGGGCGCGTACCCGATCAACGGCATGTTCACCTCGGCCGAGGGCTATGCGGTGAACGTGGTGCCCGGCAACCTGTTCGTCGGCGGGCTGCCCAACCTGCCGCGGCCCGACACGCTGCGCGACCTGCCGGCCACCTGGGTGTACGACCGCAACATCGGCCCGCCGCCGATCTGCTTTGCCACGGGGCCGCTGGAAGGCGACCGCGCGGTGCAGGGCGCCGACGTGCTCGCGCGCGAATGGTCGCGCGTGCGCTCGCGGCCCAACCTCTCGAGTTGCGTGGACACCGAGAAGCGCAACGGCTGCGCGGACTTCTGAAGAGGCTCAGAGACAGCTCAGAGGCCGCGCGCCCGGCGGTTGGACATGACCACGTTGTCCTTCGGAATCACCTGGCCTTCGCGCATGGCGGAGATCCATGCGTCGGTGGTGGTCACCGCGGCGAAGTTGCTGTGGAACACCACGCTGAAGACGCGATGGATTTCCTCGGCGCTCACCTTGCCCGCGGCGTTCTCGTAAGGCAGCGCGCCGCTGGCGTCGGCCAGGAACTCCACGCTCAGGCCGCGGTGCATCGCCTCGAACACGGTGGAGGCGTTGCAGTTCTGCGTCATGTAGCCGGCCACGCTCAGCGTGTCGATGCCGCGGCTTGCAAGCCAGTCGGCGAAGTCGGTGCCGGTGAACACGCTCGGGAAGGCCTTGGTCACGAGGTGGTCGTGCGGCCGCTTCGCGACTTCGGGGTGCAGCTGGCCGTTGTGCGTGTCGGCCTGGAACACCGGCGCGCCCTTGGGCGCATGGTGGCGCACCACCACGACCGGCGTGCCGGCGGCGCGGGCGGCGTCCATGGCCTTGGTCACGTTGGGCAGGGTGCGGTCGATGGGCGGGTACTCGATGGGCAGGCCGCCGCCTTCGAAGTACTCGTTCTGCACGTCGATCACGACGAGGGCGCGGCGCGGGGCGGTGTTGTCGTTGCTCATGGAGGGCTCCTTCTCTGTGGCGGTTCGGATGCCTCGATTCTTCGCCTTCGCCCCGGTTCTTGACAGTGGCCCGAAAGCCATTCATCGATAAGATCGGGCCATGCGCACTCCGGCCATCGAAACCATTGCCGTCGTCGCCTTCGACGGCATCAGCCCCTTCCACCTGTCCGTGCCCTGCATGGTGTTCGGCGAAGACCGCACCGAGAGCGGCGCGCCGCGCTTTCGCATGCGCGTGTGCGCGCCGGAGCCCGGCGCGCTGCAGACCAACGCGGGCTTCACGCTGGTGGTGCCGCACGGGCTGGAGGCCATCCGCCGCGCGCAGATCGTGGTGGTGCCTTCGTGGCGCGACGACGGCAGCGCGGCGCCGCCCGCGCTCATCCGCGCGCTGCAGGCGGCCCACCGGCGCGGCGCCACCGTGGTGGGCCTGTGCCTGGGCGCCTTCGTGCTGGCCGAGGCCGGCCTGCTCGACGGCCGCCCGGCCACCACGCACTGGAAGCTGGCGCCGGCCTTCGCCAGGCAGTACCCGCAGGTGCAGCTGCAGCCCGAGGTGCTGTACGTGGACGACGGCAGCGTGCTCACGTCGGCCGGCACGGCCGCGGGCATCGACTGCTGCCTGCACCTGCTGCGCGTGCGCTACGGCGCCGAAACCGCCAACCGCGCCGCGCGCCGCATGGTGGTCGCGCCGCACCGCCAGGGCGGGCAGGCGCAGTACATCGAGCAGCCCGTGCCCGTTGCGGCCGAGCGCGACCGCCTCGCGCCGCTGCTCGAGTGGCTGGGCCGGCACCTGGACACGCCGCACGAACTCGACGCGCTTGCGCGCCGCGCGCTCATGAGCCGGCGCACCTTCACGCGGCGCTTTCGCGAATCCACCGGCACCACCGTCGGCCAGTGGGTGCAGAACCAGCGCCTGGCGCTGGCGCAGCGGCTGCTGGAGACCACCGACCACGCGGTCGAGCAGGTGGCGACCGGCGCGGGCTTCGGCTCGGCGGTGTCGCTGCGCAAGCATTTCATGTCGGCGTTCAAGGTGTCGCCCACGGCGTACCGCCGGCAGTTCTCGCGGGCCGACGCGCCGGCCTGAGCGGCCTGAGCGGCGTGATCGGCGTGATCGGCGCGAGCGACTTGACCGGCTCGTTCAGCCGACGTGCAACTGCCGCCGCGTGGTGAGCAGCGCACGCAGCTTGGCCGGCGCGACCGGCTTGGTCAGCAGCATCACGCCGCCATGGCGCAGGCGCTGCAGCACCTCGGGCCCGGTGGCGCCCGACACCAGCACCGCGAGCGCGTCGGGCTGCAGGCGCTTGGCCGCGTCGATCACGTCGACACCGTCGCCGTCGCCCGCCAGCTGCAGGTCGCACAGCACGGCGTCGTAATGCAGGTCGCCGGTGCCCAGCCGCGCGATGGCCTCGGCGCCGGTGGTCACGCATTCGACCTCGCAGCCCCATTGCGCCAGCAAGGTGCGGCTGCCGTCGAGGATGGCCGGGTCGTCGTCCACCACCAGGCAGCGCAGCCCGGCCAGCGGCGCCGGTGCGAGCGGCGGCGGCTCGGGCGGCACCACGTCGGCCAGCCGCGCGGCCGGCAGCGTGAACGCGAAGGTGCTGCCCGCCTGCAGCGCCGAGCGCACGGTGATGCGCGTGCCCAGCAGCGCTGCAATGCGCGCGCAGATGGCCAGCCCCAGGCCGAAGCCGCGGCGGCGGTCGCGCTCGGTGTTGGCCACCTGGTAGAACTCCTCGAAGATGCGGCCCTGGTGGATGGGCGCGATGCCCACGCCGTTGTCGCGCACCTCGATGCGCACGCCGGCCGGGCTGCGCCGCGCGGCCACCAGCACGCTGCCGCCTTCGGGCGCATGGCGCAGCGCATTGGCCACCAGGTTGCCGACGATGCGCTGCAGCATCGACGCGTCGGTGCGCACCGCCAGGCCGCGGTCGCTCCAGCGCAGCCGCACGCGGGCCTCGGCGGCGGTGGCGGCGTGCTGCGCGTCGAGCTGGTCGAAGAGCGACGCCAGCGACACCTTGGCGATCGACGGCGTGAGCACCTGCGCGTCGAGCCGCGAAATTTCCAGCAGGTCGTCGAGCAGCACGCCCATGAACTCGGTGCTTTCCTGCAGCCGCAGCACGGCCGGGCGCTGCGCGGGCGAGGCGCCCGGCAGCAGGCCGTCGATGAACAGGCCCATGGCGTGCAGCGGCTGGCGCAGGTCGTGGCTGGCCGCGGCCAGGAAACGCGCGCGCGAGAGCGCGGCCTGCTCGGCCTCGGCCATGCGCTGCAGGGCCACAGCGGTGGCCTCGCGCACGCGGTCTTCGCTGATCTGGCGGTTGCTCTGCAGGCGCTCGGCCAGGCGGTCGATGTCGTGCGCGAGCACCGCGAGCTCGTGCGTGCCGCGCGTGCCGCCCTCGACCACGTCGCAGCGCACCTCGAAATGGCCGGCCTCCAGCGCGGCCACGGTGCGCGACACGCGCCGCAGCGGCCGCGCCACCGTGCGCGCCATGTGGCGCACCGAGGCCCACGCCGCCATCAGCGCGACCAGCGCGATGCCGACGCCC
The DNA here is from genome assembly GCF_900112425.1 of Variovorax sp. OK212. Lineage (GTDB taxonomy): Bacteria > Pseudomonadota > Gammaproteobacteria > Burkholderiales > Burkholderiaceae_C > Variovorax. The sequence goes on from NZ_FOLP01000004.1 coordinate 544,672, forward strand.
GCGAACAGCGAGCGGCTGCGCTCGCGCGCGTAGGCGGTGGTGTCGCGAAAGGTCTGCACCAGCCCGATGGGCGTGTCGCCCGCCGCGGTGGAGCCCGCGGGCGCGAAGGCGCTGGCGCGCGAGGCTTCGCGCAGCGTGACCGGCGAGGTGAACATGCGCAGCTGCGCCAGCGAGGTGGTCTTGGGCCCGGCCGTGACGTACACGCCGGCGCTGTTGCTGATCTCCACGCGCGTCACCTGCCCGCCGCGCAGCGCGGCATTGGCCACGTTCTGCAGCGCCGGCAGGTCGCCCGCGTAGAGGCTCAGGTCGGACATGGCCGCCACCTGGCGCGCCACCGCCTGGCCCTCGGCGTCGAAGGCGGCTTCCAGCGTCTGCAGCCGGTTGTGCGTGAACCAGCCGGTGAGCGCCAGCGCCACCGCGGCGCACGGCACCACGCCCAGGCGGAACAGGTCGCGCTGCAGGTTGCCCCGCACGACGAGGGTGTGGGGCGACTGCGCCGGGGCGGGCGACAGGCCCGGCGAGATCGCTGGAGACATGACAGGGGTGGGCACGGGCGTGCCGGCGCCGTTCGCCCCGGCGGCTGCCGGCCCGTGGGAGGGCGGCACGGTGCTCATCGCGGCGCCGCAATCCGCTCGGTGAGCTCCCGTTCCTCCGGCACCCGCAGGCCGAGCCCGCGTGCCACAGTGGCGTTGACGCGCACGGTGGCGGGTGTGGCCGCTTCCACCAGCGGCGCGTTGTTGCTGCTTGCGGTGCCGGCGCTGGCCACCTTCTGGCCGAGCAGCCGCGCCTGCTGCGCGAGCTGCGACGGTGTCGAAACGGCCGCGGCGAGACCGCCCGAACGCACCAGCCCCTCGCTGGCGCCGAACACCGGCAGGCCCGCGCTCGCGCCGGCGCGCAGCACCGACAGCGTGGCCGCCTGGTTGTCGCCGATCAGGTCGGGCAGCACCATCAGCGCGTCGCTCAGCGGCACCACCTGGCGCAGGGCCGTGGCCAGCGAGGTGGCGTCGGGCGCGTATTCCACGCGCACGTCCCAGGCCGGGTTGGCGCCCTGGGCCGCGCGTTGCAGCTCGCGCACCAGCGGCTCCGACTCGGAGGTGGCGATCACGCCGATGCGGCGCTTCTGCGGCAGCACCGCGTTGATCAGCGCCAGTTGGTCGGCCATGGCCGGATCGCGCAGCAGCACGCCCACGCGGCGGTCGCTGCGGCGCAGGGCGGGGCTGGCGGCCTTGAGCGACTCGTACTCGAGCCGGCTGAGCATCGCCAGCACCAGCGGCTCCTGGCCCGGGCGCTCGACGGCGGCGCGCGCGGCGGCGGGGCCCACGGCCATGGTGATCGGTGCGTCGGCGGCGCTGCGCAGGCTGCGCGTGCGCACGCCTGCGTTGGCGGCGCGCTCGGTGTCGGTGCTGGCCGCTTCGGCGGTCTGCTGCTGTTGTGGCTGTGCGTCGGCGCCGCCGGGCGCCAGCCGCACCAGCTCGAACTTGCCGCCGGGCTCCTGGTCCGCGCGCAGCTGCTGCACGAACTCCGAGGACGCCGCGGCGTCGTCGCCCATCAGCACCGTGAGGCCGGCGGCAGAGGCGCTCCCGCCGAAGCCGGCGACACCCAGCACCAGCACCACCGGCATGGCGCGGGCAGCTTGGCACAGCCTTCCGAAGAGGGGCTGTAAGGTGGGTTTCACGGCAAAAAACATGGACTGCGTCCGCAGCGAGGGGCGATGATCCAATGTAAGGACGGGCCCCGCTTCGCGCGATAAGGCGGAGGGCTTATGTCAACGTCGGCCAAGGCCTGCCAGCGTGACGAATTTCACATGCTGGCAGCCGCTCGGCCTATCTCCGACGCACTACCTACACACCTACCGCCAGCGCCGCGGCCGCGCGCTGCGCCTGGATCGCCTGGCGCAGCACGCGCGGCGACACCGGTTTGTAGAGCACGGTGATGCCCGCGCTCGCCACTTCGCGCAACCGGTCGGGCTTGGTCTCGCCCGTCACCAGCAGCCGCGCGGTGCCGGCGCCGATGCCGCGCGGGTGGCGCTCGAGCGCGCCGATCACGTCCAGGCCGTTGTCGCCGCCCTGCAGCAGCAGGTCGCTGATGACCACGTCGGGCGGCTGCGCCCAGCCGTCGGCCAGCGACAGCGCCTCGGCGCGCGTCTGCGCGGGCATCACCTGCGCGCCCCAGTTACCGAGCACCACCGTGAGCCCTTCGAGGATGGTGCGCTCGTCGTCGATCACCAGGATGCGCACGCCGGCCAGGCTTTCCTCTTCCTCGATGGCGGCGACCGCGGGGGACACCGCCGACGGCGGCAGCGCGGCCGGCGCCGAGCGCACCAGCACCCGCACGCAGGTGCCCTTGTTGACGCGCGAGCTGAGCTCCACGCGCGTGTTCAGCAGCTCGGCCAGCCGCTGCACCGTGGCCAGGCCCAGGCCCATGCCGCGCGTGCCGCGGCTGTCGCGCGCCGCCTGCCGGCCGGTGGGCTCCACCTGGTAGAACTCCTCGAACACGCGCGCCTGGTGCTGCCGGGCGATGCCCACGCCGGTGTCGACCACGTCGATGCGCACGCCCTTGCCGCGCCGGCGCGCGCCGATCAGCACGCCGCCCTCGATGGTGTGGCGCAGCGAGTTCGACACCAGGTTGTTCAGGATGCGCGAGAGCATCACGTAGTCGCAGCGCACCCACAGCTCGGTCTTGCGCACCACCAGCCGCAGGCCCTGCTGCTCGGCCACCGGGCGGAAGTTGCGGCTGATCTCGTCGAACAGGCGGTCCAGCGGAAAGTCGATCCACTGCGGCTGCAGCACGCCCGCGTCGAGCTGCGACAGGTTCAGCAGCTCGGAGAACAGCCGGTCGAGCGAATCGACGCACTCGCGGATGTGGCCGATGCGCTGCAGCTTCACCGGGTCGGTCTCGCCGTTGGCCAGCCCGTCGGAGAACAGCGTGAGCGCATGCAGCGGCTGGCGCAGGTCGTGGCTGGCGGCGGCCAGCAGGCGGGTCTTGGCCTGGCTGGCCACCTCGAGCTGCGCGTTCTTGCGCGCCAGCTCGGCCGTGGCGTCGTTGATGCGGCTTTGCAGCAGCCGGTGGCTTTCCGCGAGCGCGCGCGCGGCCTGGTTGAAGCCGTGCTGCAGGTGGCGCACTTCCGACGTGCCCTCGATGGCCACGCTGGCGTCCTCGCCCGCGCCCAGGCGGTCGACCGCCTGGCCCAGCGCGCGGATCGGCTCGCTGATGCGCCGGGCCGCCCACCAGCCCGCCAGGCCCACGCCGATCATGCTGATCGCCAGCACCAGCCCCACGTTGAACCACACCGAGCGGCGCGCGTTCTGCACCGCCGCCAGGCTCATCTCGACCATCACCTTGCCGTTGTGGCGGCCGTCGTCGCTCACGATGGGCACCACCACCTGCAGGCCTTCGCCGCGGGCGCGGTCCATGGTCTCGGAGTTGGCGACGATCTCGCCGTCTTCCGTCCAGATCTGCACCTGCTGCACGTTGGGCTGGTAGGTGCCCGACTGGGCGGTGCGCTGCAGGGCGCGGCGGTCCATGCGTGCCAGCGGCGCCTGCGCCACCGTGGCCACCTGCAGCGCCACCGTCTGCGCATTGGCGCGCATCAGCTCGGTGAGGTTGCCCAGGTGTTGGCGCGTCAGCACCGCGATGGCCGCCAGCGTTGCCAGCGTGGCCGGCACCAGCGCCAGCAGGATCAGCTGCTGGGCGAAGGTCAGGCGGGCCAGGCTGCGAAGGACGCGGAAGTTCCAGTTCATGAGGGCGGCGGACGGCGGCGGCGTCGGGTGGAGGCCGAGCTTGGGAGTCTCTTTCTGAACGGGGAAGACAGGAAAAACATCACGAAGATTGTTAGCAATTGATATCTAATGACGTCCGCGCCGCCATGTTAGACCCGCCGATGCGCAACGGCTCTATGTCTTTCGGTTCACAAATGCAGGCTTTCTTGCGCCGGTTTACCGATCTGCCCGCCGCCTTGCGCGCGCTGGCGACCGCATTGTTCATGGGGCTGCCGCTGTGGGCGACGGCCCAGGTCAGCCCGCTGGACGGGCCGGTGCGCTTCGGCATCCTGCCGCTGGGCGGCGCCTTCGAGTCGCGCAGCGACTGGGACCCGCTGCTGACCGAACTCAGCCGCGCCATCAACCGGCCGGTGAGCGTGCTGTCGGTCAACTCCTATGAGGCGCTGGAGCAGGCCATCCAGCGCGACGAGGTCGACATGGCCTTCCTGTCCGGAAAGATGGCGCTCGACGCCGTGACCCAGCGCCGCATGAAGGTGGTGGCCCAGGTGGTGCGCCACGACGGCCTGCCCGGTTACCGGGCGCTGCTGCTGGCGCGCAAGGCGCCGCCGCTGAACTCGCTGAAGAACCTGCTGGAGCAGCCCGAGCACTGGCGGCTGGCGCGCGGCGAGCGGCAGTCGGTGTCGGGCTTCATCGTGCCGCAGCTGCAGTTCTTCCTGCCGAACCACATCGCGATGGAGACCCGCTTCAGCAGCGAGATCGTGGGCACCCACCAGACCACCGCGCTGGCCGTGGCCAACAGCGAGGCCGACGTGGCCACCAACAACACCGCCGACTTCGAGCGCTTCAGGCTGCGCTTTCCGGCCGAGGCCGAGCGGCTGCAGGTGCTGTGGCAGTCTGAGCTGATCCCGCATGCGCAGATCGTGGTGCGGCGCGAGTACCCGGCCGACCTGCGCAAGCGCGTGCAGGCCTTCCTGACCGGCTACGGCCGCGCCAAGGGCGCGCGCGGCGATGCCGAGCGCGTGGTGCTCAAGTCGCTGCACGACCTGGCGGGCTTCGTTGCCGCCGACAACAGCTCGCTGCAGCCCGCCGCCAGGCTGGCCTACCAGCTGGCCAGGCAGAACGCCATGACCGCGCAGTGGGTGAACGACGCCGCGCGCGAAGCCCGGCTGCAGCGCATCGAGAGCGGGTATGCGGAGCAGGTCGGCGTGCTGAAGGACGTGTCGCCTTGAAGCGCGGGTCTTGCCTGCCGGCCTTGCTGCAGGCCCTTGCGCTGGCGGGCGCCTTGCTGGCGGGGCACGTGCCGGCGGCGGCGCAGGGCGTGATCGTGCTGCCCGAGAAAGTCGACAAAGCCGACAAAGCCGAAAAGGCGGGGACCGCCTCCGTCAAGCTGATCCGCTTCGGCGTGCTGCCGCTGGGCGGCACCGTCGAGTCGCGCGCGCTGTGGACGCCGCTCATGGCCGACATGAGCCGTACCCTGGGCATTCCGGTGAGCGCCTACTCGGTGCCGTCGTACGAGGAGCTGGACCGCGCCATCGGCCGCGACGAGATCGACATGGCCTTCCTGTCGGCCAAGATGGCGCTCGACGCCGTGATGCAGCGGCGCATGAAGGTGGTGGCGCAGATCGCGCGGCACCCGGACGTGCCCGAGCACCGCGCCGTGCTGCTGGCGCGCAAGGCCGGCCCGCTCAACACGCTCGAAGGCCTGCTCGCGCAGCCCGAGAAATGGCGGCTCGCGCGCGGCGACAGCCGCTCGGTCACCGGGTTCGTCGTGCCGCAGAGCCAGCTCTTCCTGCCGCACAACATCGAGATGGAGACGCGCTTTCGCAGCGAGTTCGTCGGCACCCACCAGGCCACCGCGCTGGCCGTGGCGAACGGCGACGCCGACGTTGCCACCAACAACACCACCGACTTCGAGCGCTTCCGCCAGCAGTTCCCGGTCGAGGCCGAGCGGCTCCAGGTGATCTGGCAGTCCGAGCCGCCGCCCGGCGCGCCGATGGTGGTGCGGCGCGACTACCCGCCCGAGTTCCAGGCACGGCTGCAGGCCTTCCTGACCGGCTACGGAAAAGGCAAGGGCACGCGCGTGAATGCCGAGCGCGAAGTGCTGAAGACCCTGCGCGCGGCGTACGGCTACGTTGCCGCCGACGACAGCGCCCTGCTGCCCGAAGCGCGGCTGGAGCACGAGCTGGGCCGGCAGCGCGCGATGGCCGCGTCGTGGGTCAACGAGGCTGCCCGCGAGCAGCGGCTGCAGCGCATCGAGAAGACCTATGCGGAGCAGGTCGAGGTGTTGCGCGCCGGCCGGTGACGGCGTGGCCATGACATATCCCGCGTTTTTTCAGCCTCTGTGACCGCAAGCCGGCCGGCGTGACCATTGTTTGCAGTGCGCGCGGCGAGGGCCCCGCAAACTGCCGCGACTGTGTTTCCGAGATGGAAGTCGTCGATGTCGCGCACGCTGCTGGTTCACTCTCCTGCAATCCCTGTTGTTCTTGGCCGCCCGGCGCTGGCACCCGTTCGCCTCTCGGGCCATGAGGGGCTGAACCACCTCTTCGAGTACGAGCTGCTGCTCAAGACGCCGGATGCATTGAACCTTGATGCATCGATGGCTGCAGACTTCGATCTCGATGCATTCGTCGGCCGCGAGATCGGCTGCGAGATCGCACTCGACGACGGCGCCTCGGGCTTTCGTCAGATCAACGCGCTGATCACCGATGCGGCGCTCTGGGGTGAAGAAGGCCGACACGTTCAGTACAAGCTCACGTTGCGCCCCTGGCTGCACCTGGCCACGCTGAGCACCGACTGCCGGATCTTCCAGAATCAGACCGTGGTGCAGACCCTCGATGCGCTGCTGGCGGACTACGCGTTTCCCGTCGACAAGCGGCTGGTCGAGACCTACCCGGTGCGCGACTACCAGACCCAGTTCAACGAGAGCGACTTCGCCTTCTTCAGCCGGCTGTGCCAGGAATGGGGCATCAGCTACCACTTCGAACATTCGCGGGGGAAGCACCGGCTGGTGCTCTGCGATGCGATGGGGGCGTATGGGCAGGCCGACACTGCGGCCTATCGAGAGGTCGAGTACCACGCCCCGGGCTGGAAGATCGATGCGGAGTACATCCACAGCTTCGTGCCCGCGAGCCGCCTGACCAGCGGGAGGTATGCGACACGGGACTACGACTACACCCGGCCGAGAGCCGATCTGGGTGTGGGTCGAAAGGATCCCCGGCCCACAGGGCATGCCGATGGCGAGGTCTACGAATGGCACGCTTCCAATTCCGGCAGCCACTGCGTTCAACCCAACGCGGGCAGCGCTGCCGGCAACGATCCTCGGAGTGAAGGTGACCTGCTGGCGGTCCTGCGCATGCAGGCCCTTCGCACGCACGGCGCCAGGGCCGAAGCCAGCGGCAACCTGAGAGGCATGGTGCCCGGGCGCACCTTCAAGCTGCACAAGCACCCAAGAGAATCCGCCAACGCCGAGTACCTGCTCCTCTCCACCCGCTTGCTGATCGAAGACGTGGCCCAGGACAGCCAGGCCAAGGAAGCGATCGAGCGCAAGCAGCAGTGGCAGGTCCGCGTGGACTTCACGGCCCACCCCGTCACCGAAGCCCTTCGCCCCGCACTCACCCAGCCCAAGCCGCGCGCAGGCGGCTCGCAAGTGGCGCTCGTGGTCGGGCCTGCCGGAGAGAACATCTGGACCGACGCGCTCGGGCGCATCAAGGTCCAGTTCCCCTGGGATCGCATCGGCAACGCAGACCCGCACAGCAGCTGCTGGCTGCGCGTGAGTTCACCGTGGGCGGGCAACCAGCTGGGCGGCATCCACCTCCCCCGCATCGGCCAGGAGGTCATCGTCGACTTCCTCTCCGGCGACCCGGACCTGCCGATCTGCACGGGCCACGTGCACAACCAGGTGAACATGCCGCCGTGGGAGTTGCCCGGCCAGGGTGCGTTGAGTGGCTTTCGAAGCCGGGAGCTGACCAAGGGCGGCGGCAACGGCGCGGCGGGCCGCTCCAACCACCTGCTGATGGACGACACCGACGGCCGGATCCAGGCACAGCTCAAGAGCGACCACCAGAGCTCGAGCCTGAGCCTGGGGTTCATCACGCGGGTGGAGGACAACGCGGGTCGCAAGGACCCCAGGGGCGAGGGGTTCGAGCTGCGCACCGACGGGCACGGCGTGCTGCGCGCGCAGGACGGCTTGCTCATCACCACCGAGGCGCGGCCGGAGGCGGCACGCCATGCCAAGGACATGGGCGAGACGGCCAGCCGATTGAAAGCTGCATGCGGGCAGCACGACGGGCTGGCCGAGGCGGCGGCGGCTGCGAAGCTGCAAGACGGTGGACAGGATCAGGCCCTTGTCGCCAAGGCACTCGAGGCGCAGGCGAACGCCATCGAAGGCAGCGGTGGGCATGCATCCGGAGGCCGCTTCCCCGAACTGGACGAACCGCAGCTGGTGCTCGCCAGCGCCGCGGGCATCGCTGCCACCACGACGGGCAGCCTGCATCTGCAAGCCGGAGAACACGTCGCGCTCACCAGCGAAGGCCACACGAGCTTCAGCGCCGCCAAGCGCCTGCTGGTCAGCGCCAAGGACGGCATCCGGCTGTTCGCGCTCAAGAGCGGCATGAAGTGGATCGCCGGCAACGGCAAGGTGCAGATCGAGGCACACAAGGACAGGATCGACCTGACCGCGAAGAAAGCGGTGCGCATCACCAGCACCACCAACGAGGTTCGCATCTCGGCACCGGTGAAGGTGGTGGTCAACGGCGCAGGCAGCTTCACGGAGTGGAGCAGCGCGGGCATCCTGCACGGCACCTTGGGCGGGTGGGTGGAGCATGCGGCGAGCCATGCCAAGCTGGGGCCGGCCAGTTCTCCATCGAGTCCGCAAACCTACGAAGGCTGCTCGCCTTCGGACAGCAAGGCGGTGGCCGGCGGCACGGGGACGATCTGAGATGTCGTCGGCAATGCAAACACCTTCGAGCGAGACCGTTCCCGCATGGCCATGGAGCGATGTACCGCAGGCACTTCTGGAGGCCCTCGAATCGTCCCTGCGGGAGCAACTGCACGACGGCGCCGTGTATCTGCTGATCGATCCCTTCCTGGGCGACGTGGAACCGCAGATCGACACTCACCCGCGCCATCCGCTGCCGAACGACGGAACGCAAGTGCCCGCCGCGCAGTGGCCCTACCTGATCGAACTCAAGGGTGCGCAAGACCCGCTGCTGGCCCGGAGCATCGAGTGGGCCGCCCATGAGCACCTGTGCGCCTGCCTCAACGGCAGCGGTGCCTACCGCATCGGCGGGTGGCTCCAGCCGCATGCCGAGAACGGTGGCCCGGCCCTGGCGCGACAACTGGGCGCATTGCTCGTGGCGAGCGACAGCGCTCGCACCGGTCGCTACCTGCGGTTGGCCGATCGCCGTGTGCTGGCGCTGCTGAATCCGTCCCAACTGTGGGCCGAGGCATCCGCCATCGACTGGGCGCAGCAACTGACAGGCATCGCGCACTGGATCTATCTCGACACCAACTTCAAGCTGCGGTTGTTGCATGGCCGGCCGGGGCTGGCTGCAAGCAAATCCTTGCGGCTGAACGTGGCGCATTGGCGGCTCGTCGCCGACGCAGAGGCCGTCAATCGAAGCCTGATGGCATGGCAAGGCTTTCGCCATCCCTTGCCGGACGACGCGATGGCGCAGGTGCTCGTGGCGCTCGAACGCGCCCGCCTGCGCGGCTTGCGCGAACCGGAGGACCTTGCCGCCTATGTGGTCGAGACGCTTCGGTTTCCGGCCTTCGAGCAGTTCCCGGAACTGCAGGGCCGCATCGACCGGGCCCTTCTGACGCAGCAGCCGTTGGCCGACAGGTTGCGAGCCCTTCGCCGCTATTGGTCCTGATTCAAACGATCCATCTCTGCACGCTTTTCTAACCGAACACCATGACCTGCAAGAAATGCGAGAAGAGCGGCTTGTCGATCCTGCTGGTGCGGCCCACGGCCGTCGCCACCGACTCCGAGATCGCGCCCCAAGGCAGCGCCGCGCTGCGCACCCATGCCGGCACCGTCACGGCATTCGGCCTGCCCGATCTCGAGGCGAAGTCGAAGTACGCGCTGCGCCTGTTGCGCCGCGAAGGCTATGCCTACGTCTTCTTCCCGGGCGAGAAGCCGGCGGGCCAGGTCGGACGCTGGCTGGCTTACCGGGTGCATGACAAGGCAGCGCTGATCCAGAAGGGCGAATTTGCCTTCGAAGACAGCAGCTTCGCCTGCGACAAGAAGATCACGCACCCGCACGACGTGCGCACGATCTGCATCGCGGACCCGGAGCGTATTGCCACGGTGTGGGTCGGCTTCAGCATGAACTGGTGGAGCGACGCGATCAAGGCCCGTGTGGCGCGGAGCCTGAAAGCGTCAGGCATGGTCGAGCTGAGCCTGAGCGGCAAGCCACCGGCGCACGGCTTCGCGGCCGAAGCATCGATGCTCAACGCGCACGTGGCCGACTATGCGGTGCAGCACTTGAAGCACGGTGGTTTCGACGACGAGGCCACGCCGTTCTACCCGGCTGGCAACGTCGCGGCCATGCAGGCGGCCCGTGCGATGGCCGAGGTCATGCGCAAGCAGAGCGAAGGCCACCCAGGCCAGCCGATGGTGGTGGCCGTTCCCGATCCGGTCGGTCTTGCGGCCGATCTCAATGGCATCCGGCTGGCGCGGGACAGGAGAGACAAGGAACAACTTCTGGTGCCCGAGACGGCATGGCCGCTGATGACCCACCAGTTGTTGAGCAGTCTCAAGACATCCATCGAGGCCGGCGCGATGGCCGACGCGCAGGCGACCATCGGAGGCCGAATGTCGAAAGCGCGCTGGATCGAAATCGTGACCTCGACGCCGAGCATCCGAGAGCATGGCTATACCTGGATGCCTTCGGGGGGCACGGCCTCGGACGGCAGTCCCAATGGCGAACTGATCGGCCCCGACCGCGTCGCGCGCGAGGGGCGTGCCGGCTTCAACGGACGTGCGGAGGCCGCCGTTCGTTGGAGAGGAATTGCCAGCCAGATCGATGAAAAGAAGCGTCAGGCGTGGAAGCGGAAATTCGACGCACGAAGCCGCGCAACGGCCGATCGGCTGGAGCTCTTCGAAAACGACTGGCTCGCCGCTGCGCACGCGCCGGAAACGAAGGCTTACTTCGCGGGGCATTTCGACGAGAGCGATCCCAACAAGCGCACAGCTCCTGTGAGTCCGGGTGCCATCTACGCGGCGGAAAGCCACCGGATCCACTACCCCCAGCCATTGAGCAAGGTCGATTGCCATGAGCGCTACCTGGAAGATCTGCTCGGAAAGCCGATCACCGATCCGGCGTCGGTGGCTTTGCGCGCCATGTTTGCCAACCAGAAAAGCGCAATCGACAAGGTGCACGCAATGCTGATCGGCGACGCCGATCGCGACAACGAGAACAACATGCGCGACAAGGCGTTGGACATCTTCAAGGGACTGGTCACCGCCGAATGGGGGCCGAAGTACAGCTGGATGACTGCTCTCGTGATGGGGCTGTGCGCCGGCCAGTTGAGTGCCATCGCCGCCGCAGCCTTCCAGCTCGGCGTCAGTCTCAAATGGTCGGACGGCCTGTCGATCCCGGAGAAAGCCCAGAGATTCCTGAAGCGGCTGCCGGCGCTGGCGGTGGCCGAGCAGACCTTGCTCGGCGCCATGCGCACAGCCTTGGAAGGCGGCAAACCCAGTATCCCCGTCGTCATCCGATTCGAGTGGCTGATGGAGGAAGCGCTGGCGTACATGGAGAAGAATCCGTTCGACTACTCCGAGGCGGACCGTCGCGCAGTACGCGACAAGCGCGTGGGCAGCAAGATCGTCGTCAGGCAGATGGCCATGCTGGAAGCCGCGACCGGCAATTTCAACCTGATTCCCAGCGAGGCTCCGGTTTTTCCAGCCGCCTCATCCCGAACCTTTGGCGGATTGACCGGTGCGCAGTTCGAAGAGTTCGTCAAATCCCAGGACATGCAGACCCATGACAGGAGCGCACTCAAGAATATCAAGAGCTACATCACCAATGAGGCGGTTCACGAGCAGTCGAAGGCGTTCAGAACCGATCAGATGCTTGCAGGCGCGGTAATGATCGTGCAAGGCCTGGGTCTTATCTGGTCGCTGCGCGATCTCCTTAAAGACCTGGACAAGGGTGAGAACAGCAAGCTTCTCGACAGGTTTCTCAGCGTGGCGGATGGAAGTGCGGGCGTCTTCGGTGGGTTGCTGGAATTCCGGGCGGCGGGTCTTCAGATGCAGATGGTGGCGGAACACGGCGCCGCGGCGGGTACGGCGATGAGCCGTGTCAGCAGTTCGCTGAGCAACCTCAAGGCCGGTGCAGCGATGGCGGGGATGGCTGGGGGAATGCTGAACATGGTGATGTCGTTTCGAAAGGCGCAGGAGGCGGATCAGAACGGGGATAAGGCCGCTTACAGCGCGCACCTGATTGCTGGCGCCGCCTTCGCATTGAACGGTGCCGCCATGGCCCTTGTCTACAGGAACATCGTGACCCGCGGGGCAACCAACCTGGCACTGGGAGCGATCGCTCAAGACGTGGCAAGAACGCTGATAAGAAAGGGTTTGCAGGGAGTCTTTTTGACGGTAATCGTCTCGATGGAGGCGGGAGCGCTGATGCTCGGAGTCGCCAGTGTGATCAGCGGTGCGGCACTGGCGTTGTTGATCATCGGTGTGGTCGCCACCGTGGGGGCTGCTCTTGCGGAGCGTACCGAATTGCAGCGATGGGTCGCGCGGGGCTATTTCGGCAATAACGCTGAGGGGCGCTTCAAGGATATGGAAAGGGAACTGCTGGAATATGAGCTTCTGATGGAGCTCGTGCACAAACCCATGGCCAGCCGGGAAACCGCACGCCTGCTCAAAGCGCATTCACCGCCGCCTGCTGTGCCGTTGCTGCCGCAACCAACGCTTGACCCCTGGGATCCCATGAACGATGGCTGGGGCCGCTCTCGATGATCGGCGGCGTCAACACCAGGGGACGCAGTACGGATGAAGATCGCAGTGGCGGCAAAGTCGCCGGCCTCGTGAAGCGGTATACCAAGAGGCGAAGCGCCGGAGGTTCGGTTGGTCATGGTGGAAATCTCACAGGCGTGTATCCCGATGCCATCGAGTTTCAGAGGATGTACCTTACGGGCGCGGGAGGGTACTACTTGGCGGACTGCTTCTTGATCGGTGTGATCGGTACCTATCTGTTTACAACGTTCGCATTGGAAGGTGCCATCAGAAATGGAGCCTATGGGGCGATGGCCTTCGCCTACGTCGGCTCCTGGATGTTCTTCATCTTTTTCGCTTACCTCGAACTCTTCGCCCCCGCTGACAGCCCCATCTACTTCGACCGCAAGCATCGCAAGGTGTACAAGGTTCTTCAGTCCGGCGCTCGCCGCTGGGGTTTCTTCGGGCCGCGCAGATCCAGGCTGGTTGCCTACGACTGGGACCTGGTCGACGCCGAGCATCACACCACCCTGCAGGCCAGCACGGCCACGGCCAGCCGTGTGCATCACCTCGTCTTCCTGGTGCGAAAAAGCGAAGACGATGCCACCATCGTCGATCACTTCACCTTCGCTGGCGTCGACTTCGTGCCTGAGCTGTGGGAGTACATCCGGCGCTATATGGAGAACGGCGCGGCACCGCTCGTGCAAAACGAATTTCCTCCGGTGTCGAACATGGGCGCGTATGTGCCTTGGAGCGATTTCGGCGCCGTGGTGCCGTTTCTCGATCAACCGGGACGACGCTGGAAGGAGCAGCCATGGAAGACGCTCTTCAAATACATCGGCATGCCTGTCACCGTGCCGCTGTATGTGCTGTGGCTGTTCTTCAACCGCCTGACCGTGTGGACCGCGCAGAAGGTCGAATGGCCCAACGACATCACGAACGACCTGGGACGGCTGATCGACGAGCTGGACTTGCGTACCGGTACGTATCGCAGCCTCCGACCCGGACCCCCGCCCGTGTTGTGACCCGCAGCATCGTCGCAAAAGGAGCGAACAAAAAAGGGAGAGTGTGGCCAAGCGTGAGTACACCGGTGTGTTGAGCGCGAAAGTGAGTTGATCAAAAGACAAAAAAGGGAGTGGAAAAATGAAGAGCTACAAGCTATTCAAGCACCCCTCGGGTGACGTGACGACCATCAAGAAAGACTGGAATTGGACGGGCCTTCCTCTTCGGATGGATATCGGCGCTGTGCCATGGCGCGTGGCCACTTGCATCTTCTCGATGACGACGATTTGGGTCATGGCCCCAGCCTCAGGGAGGCTTGGATCAGCGTCACTCAGTGGTACCCGGTACTGCAACAGAAGGGCGGTGTTGGAAAAATTGGTGGCGGCATCACTTGGCTGATATTCCCTTTGATAGCGCTGATGTTCATTGGAAGCTCCGTCGGCCAATGCCTGACATGGCAAGCACGGTTTCTCAAGAAAATCGAGAACACGGGGAGGAACGCCTGATGTCGGATCCAGTGCCCCGGGACCTCCTGGCTATTGAAGTCGCAATAGCAATGGCCGTGATCGGTGTCGCATCGGAGCGCAGAGGGCTTCAGCGTCGGGCGCGTCGCAGCTATTTTGGAAAAGGCCGTGTGCTTTCCTGCGGGAGTATGGACTTCGAGGCGAGCGGGGTGAAACGCAAGGCAAACAGGATTGGCGCGTCCTGGAATGCGCCGCCATCACTTTCTCTCGACGCTCCTGGCACTTGGGGCTGATGCGATGGCTGGTCTTAACGTCACGGGCCGCAGCACCGACAAGGAAAGGTCGGAGGCCACCTCGCCTGGGCTGTTCCAACGCTACAAGAAGAAGGGACCGATAGCAGGGCCCGTCGACCATTGGGGGCGCCTGACTGGTGTCTACGCGAACGCCATTGAGTTTCAACGCATGCTGTTCCTGGGAGCTGGGGGTTATTGGGTGACCTATGGATTCGTGGCAGGAGTGCTGGGCACAGTTTTTTTGCAACTACTGGTTGTTCCTGGTTTTCTCGAACTCAGGGCCTATGTGTCGATCGTTTTCTGGCAGACCATGACATGGTTGCTCTTCATGTTGTTTGCGCATCTCGAGCTTTTCTCCCCAGCCGACCGCCCCATCTATTTCGACCGCAAGCACCGCAAGGTCTACAAAGTCATCTCCGTCGGTCCCCGGCGCTGGGGCTGCATTGGACTGCGCAAGGCCGTCCTGAAGGCCTATGAATGGAGCCTGATTGATGCCGAGCATCACGTCACCGTTCAGATATCGACTGCAACGGCGCAGCGCAACCATCACCTGGTATTCCTGGTGCGCAAGAGCAGCGGCGATCCCACCATCGTCGATCACTTCGAGTTCACCAACGTCGAAATCGTCTCGGCGCTGTGGGAGTACATCCGTCGCTACATGGAAGAAGACGAAGCCCCGCTGGCGGTCGGCGAGTTCCCGCCGCAGTCGACGATGGGTGTGTACAAGCCGTGGAGCGATTTCGGTGGCGTGGTGCCATTTCTGGACCAGCCCGCAAGACGCTGGCGCGAACAACCCTGGAAGGCCTTTTTTCAATACCTCGGCATGCCTGTCACCGTGCCGCTGTATCTGCTGTGGCTGTTCTTCAACCGCCTGACCGTGTGGACCGCGCAGCAGGTGGAATGGCCACAGCAGATCGTCGATGCCATCGGCCCATTGATCACCGAGCAGGACCTGCGCACCGATGCATATCGAAAGCTGCGCCCCGGGCCACCTCCTGCGGGTTGACGCGAAAAGTCGAGCAAGAAAAATGAGTTGCTTCGGGTTGTGCCTGATTCCATCGAGGTCAAAGGGATGCGTCGGATGATCGGCGGCTTCAATATCAGCGGCCGTAGCACCGACTTGGATCGAAGTGACGGCAAGGTCCTCGGCCTTGTCGAGCGGTATGCCAAAGGGCGAAAAACCAGCAACTTGGCCGGCCATGGTGGCAACCTCACGGGCGTGTACCCCGATGCCATTGAGTTTCAGCGTGTGTGCCTGACGGGCGCTGGTGGCCGATACCTCGCGGAGTGCTTTGCGATGGCGGTGCTGTTCAACTGGGCAGTGGTCGAGTTCGCTCTCGAAGGCTTGTTGCGCTACAGAGGGTATGGAACTCTTGTTTTCGGTTTGCTAGGACCTTGGATGTTTTTCATCTTCTTCGCTTACCTCGAACTCTTCGCCCCCGCTGACAGTCCCATCTACTTCGACCGCAAGCATCGCAAGGTGTACAAGGTTCTTCAGTCCGGCGCTCGCCGCTGGGGTTTCTTCGGGCCGCGCAAATCCAGGCTTGTTGCCTACGACTGGGACCTGGTCGACGCCGAGCATCACACCACCCTGCAGGCCAGCACGGCCACGGCCAGCCGTGTGCATCACTTCGTCTTCCTGGTGCGAAAGAGCGAAGGCGATCCCACCATCGCCGATCACTTCACCTTCGCTGGCGTCGACTTCGTGCCTGAGCTGTGGGAGTACATCCGGCGCTATATGGAGAACGGCGCGGCACCGCTCGTGCAAAACGAATTTCCTCCGGTGTCGAACATGGGCGCGTATGTGCCCTGGAGCGATTTCGGCGCCGTGGTGCCGTTTCTCGATCAACCGGGACGACGCTGGAAGGAGCAACCATGGAAGACGCTCTTCAGATACATCGGCATGCCTGTCACCGTGCCGCTGTATGTGCTGTGGCTGTTCTTCAACCGCCTGACCGTGTGGACCGCGCAGAAGGTGGAGTGGCCACAGCAGATCGTCGATGCCATCGGCCCATTGGTCACCGAGCAGGACCTGCGCACCGACGCATATCGCAGGCTGCGGCCCGGTCCCCCACCTGAAATGTGATTCGAAACGCCGTTGCGGCAGAAAGGAAAGGAGGTCGTCAGGCCAGACGTGCCGGTGTGTTGGGCGGAAGAAACCGCCGCGATCAAAAGAGAAAAATGGGAGTAAACAAAAAATGAAAAGCTACAAGATATTCGAGCACCCCTCGGGTGACGTGACAGCCATCAAGGAAGACTGGAGCTGGACGGCCTTCCTCTTCGGGTGGATATGGGCGCTGTGCCACGGCGTGTGGCCACTCGCGCTTGGCGTTCTGGCGCTTGGCATGCTGGTTGCCCACGCCGCGAAGGCGATCGGAGGCGCCGGCGAGGCCACCTTGGGTGCGATGGTTCTGTTCGGCCTCCTGAACAGCCTCGTCCTCGGAAGCATCGGCAACTCGCTGCGCGCGCGCTGGCAGATCCGCAAAGGGTATGTGTGCGCCGGAACTGTCGAGGCCGAAAACGCAGCGGCAGCCTTGCAAATCCACGCCGCCCGCTCCGACGGCGGGGCGCTCCGGGGCGGCTCGTTCCACGGATGATTCAGGGGCCCATCGCGCCGTAGGCAACCCCGCCACCGCACGGAGCGGCCTCCATCTACTCCCTTCGCCGTACCTCCAATCCCCCTCGCCTAGGCCATTAGCTAGGCCTTAAGGCGGATTTGCCTCCCGCCCACCGCGCCGGAAACTTCGTGTTTCTTTCTTCCCGGCACCCTTGCCGTTGACGGAGCGCGGATGAGTTGGCGAACAAAAGTGGTCTGGAGCGAGGGGATGCTGTTGCAGCCTCAGCACCTGCAGCAAAGCGAGCGTCAGGCCGATCACGCGCGGCATGTGCTGTTGCGTTCGACCACCCCCTACGCCTGGGGCTTTGTCGAGCTCGAGATCGACCCGGCCGCGCTCACGCTGGGCAAGCTGGCGCTGGTGCGCGCGGTCGGCATCTTCGGCGACGGCACGGTGTTCGACATGCCGGCGGTCGATCCGCTGCCCGACCCCATCGACATTCCTTCTTCCATGCGCGACGAAGCCGTGGTGCTCGCGCTGCCGCTGCGCCGCGCCGGCGCGCGCGAGGCCGACGCCGAAGACTATGAAGAGCTGGTGCGCCACCGCGTGCTCGAGTCCGAAGTGCCCGATTCGAACACCGCCGGCGAGCGCACCGCGATGCTGCAACTCGGCCAGCTCCACACGCGCCTGATGCGTGCCAGCGAAGCGACCGACGCCTGGACGACCGTCGGCGTGGCGCGCGTGGTCGAACGCCGCGTCGACAACCAGGTGCAGCTCGATCGCGCGATGCTGCCGCCGCTGCTCGACGTGGCCGGCCATGCGGTCATTCGCGCCTGGCTCGACGAACTGCTGGGCCTGCTGCGCCAGCGCGGCGAGGCGCTGGCCGGCCGCATGACGCAAGGCGGCACCGGCGGCGTGGCCGAGATTGCCGACTTCATGCTGCTGCAGGCCGTCAATCGCAACGAGGCCATCTTCGCGCACCTGGCCAAGAGCGCGGTGCTGCATCCGCAGCATTTCTTCGAGCACGCGCTGGGCCTGGCCGGCGAGCTCGCCAGCTTCCGCGATTCGCGCCGCGTGGCGCGCTTCGGCCCCTACATCCACGACGACCTCGCGCTCAGTTTCCGCCCGGTCATGGACGACCTGCGCCGCAGCCTGTCGATGGTGCTGGAGCAGTCGGCGATCCGCATCGAGCTGCACGACCGCAAGCACGGCGTGCGCGTGGCGATGGTCACCGACGTGGAGCTGCAGCGCAACGCCACCTTCGTGCTGGCGGTCAACGCGCACATGCCTTCCGAAGCGCTGCGCGCGCGCTTTCCCACGCAGGTGAAGATCGGCCCGGTCGAGCGCATCCGCGACCTCGTCAACCTCGCGCTGCCCGGTGTCACGCTCATGCCGATGCCCGTGGCGCCGCGCCAGATTCCGTTCCACTCGGGCGCCAACTACTTCGAACTCGAGACGCGCAACAGCGACCTGTGGCGCCAGCTCGAGCAATCGGGCGGCATCGCGATGCACATCGCCGGCGACTTCCCCGGCCTGGACCTCGCCTTCTGGGCGATACGCGCATGACCTCCCTTCCTTGCGCAGTTCGCGCACTTCGTGTCGCCACGCCAACCTCCTTCCAGGGGGCGACGCCAGCGGCGCGGCAAAGCCGGTTGTGCGGCGTCGCACGAATGGGCGCCGTCCGTGTGGAGCCATCATGAGCACACCTCCCGATCCCTTCGCCGCCTTCGAGTCCGAACGCACGGTCATCAAGCCCAAGCCACGCACGCCGGGCGGCATGCCGCCCGCGCCGGCCCCGGCGCCGTTCTTCGGCGGCGCCGATCCGACGCCCGCGGCAGACGTGGGTGAGCTCGGCCTGCTCAACCCGCTCGTGTCCGCCGCCGGCAAGCTGCTGGTGCTGATCGGCAAGCTGCGCAACCTCGCGCAGCCGCCCAACGTGCCGGCACTGCGCGCCTCCACCGCCGACGCGGTGAACCAGTTCGACGCCGGCGCGCGCCGTGCCGGTGTCAGCAACGAATCGGTGCTGGCCGCGCGCTACGTGCTGTGCACCGCGCTCGACGAGGCGGTGGCCAACACGCCCTGGGGCGTGCAGGCCGGCTGGAACAAGCAGAGCCTGCTGGTGCAGTTCCACAACGAGACCTGGGGCGGCGAGAAAGTGTTCCAGCTGCTGGCCAAGCTCGCGCAGGACGTGCCCGCGCACCGCCAGCTGCTCGAGCTGATCTACAGCGTGCTCGCGCTCGGCTTCGAGGGCCGCTACCGCGTGGTCGACAACGGCCGCGCGCAGCTCGACTCGGTGCGCCAGCGCCTGGCCGACCTCATCGCCAAGGACCGGCCCGCCGTCGAGCCCGAGCTCTCGCCGCACTGGCGCGGCCAGGGCGCGGGCACGGTGCGCCTGCGCGAGTCGCTGCCGCTGTGGGTGTTCGCGGCCGGCTTCGCGTTGCTGCTCGCGCTCGCATGGTTCGGCCTGCGGCTCACGCTCAACTACCGTTCCGACACCACCTACGCAGCGGTGTCCAGCCTGCGCGCGCCCAACATCCAGATCGCGCCACCGGCCTTGCCGGCGAAGACGCCGCGCCTCGCGCGCTTCCTCGAACCCGAGATCAAGCAGGGCCTGGTCACGGTGACCGACGAGGCCGACCGCAGCGTGGTGCGCCTGCGCGGCGACTCGTTCTTCGGCTCCGGCAGCGCCGAGCCCATGGCGCAGTCGCTGCCCGTGCTTCGCCGCATCGGCCAGGCGCTGGCCGAGGTGAAGGGCGAGGTGCTGATCACCGGCCACTCCGACAACCAGCCGATCCGCTCGCTGCGCTATCCGTCGAACTGGCACCTGTCGGCCGCGCGCGCCGACGCGGTGAAGGGCGCACTCACCACGCTGGTCGACCCCGCGCGCATGCGCTCCGACGGCAAGGCCGACGCCGAGCCGGTGGCCGCCAACGACACGCCCGCCAACCGCGCGAAGAACCGCCGGGTCGACATCGTGCTGCTCACGGAACCCGACCGCGTCGCGGGTGTGAGTCCGGCGGCCCAGGCGACTCAGGCAGCCCAGGCCGCGCCAGCTGCGCCGGCCACGGGAGCGACGAAATGATCAAGAAAATCTTCGGTTTCCTGTTCAGCCCGCTGCTGCTGACGCTGCTCGCGCTGCTCATCGTCGCGCTGCTGATCTGGTGGGTCGGCCCGCTGGTGAAGATCGGGTCGCTCGCGCCGCTGGAAAGCGAAACGGTGCGTGCCATCGTCATCGGCGTCATCGTGCTGGTGGTGCTGTTGCGCGCGCTGTACCGCCGCTGGCGCGCGCGCCGTGCAAGCCAGCACCTGACCGAAGGGCTCATGAAGGCGCCCGCCGCGAAGACCGGCGCGCCGGTCAACGGCGAGCAGCAGATTCTCGACACGCGCTTCAGCGAAGCCGTCGCCACGCTCAAGCAGATGCGCCTGCACGCCGCCGGCAAGAAGCCGGGCTGGCGCGACTGGATGTCGATCTCGGGCGGCAGCTACCTGTACGACCTGCCGTGGTACGTGTTCATCGGCGCACCGGGCGCGGGCAAGACCACGGCGCTGGTCAACTCGGGCCTGAGCTTTCCGCTGGCCGAGAAGTTCGGCCCCGGCGCCATCCGCGGCGTGGGCGGCACGCGCAACTGCGACTGGTGGTTCACCGACGAGGCCGTGCTGATCGACACCGCCGGTCGCTACACCACGCAGGACAGCCACCAGTCGGAAGACAAGAGCGCGTGGGAAGGCTTCCTGGGCCTGCTGAAGAAGGCGCGCCCGCGCCGGCCGCTCAACGGCGTGTTCCTCACGGTGAGCGTGGCCGACCTGCTGAGCCAGGGCCCCGAGGCGCGCACGCAGCTCGCGGCATCGATCCGCGCGCGCCTGCTCGAACTCGACAGCAAGCTCACCACGCGCCTGCCGGTGTACGTGCTGGTCACCAAGAGCGATTTGCTCTACGGCTTCACCGACTACTTCGACGACCTGGGCAAGGAACAGCGCGCGCAGGTCTTCGGCTTCACGCTGCCGGCCGACGAGAACGTGCAGCTCGAGGAGAAGGGCCTGTCGGCCGCTTTCCACCGCGAGTTTGCGCTGCTGCACAACCGCGTGAACGACGGCCTCATCGCGCGCATGCAGCGCGAGACCGACGGCACGCGCCGCGCGGCGATCTTCGGCTTCCCCGCGCAGTTCGGCTCCATCGGCTCGCTCCTGTCCGACCTGCTCGATCAGGTGTTCACCGGCTCGCGCTTCGCGCAGCCGCCGTGGGTGCGCGGCGTGTACTTCACCAGCGGCACGCAGGAGGGCAGCCCGATCGACCGCGTCATGGGCAGCCTCGCGCGCAGCTTCGGCATCGAGCGCGCGATGCTCGCGCCGCAAAAGAGCAGCGGCCGCAGCTACTTCCTGACCGCGCTGCTGCGCGAGGTGGTGTTCCCCGAGCAGCGCCTGGCCGGCGCGGACGTGAAGCTGGAGCGCCGCCGCCACACGCTGCGCGTGATCGGCGTCACCGCCATGACGCTGGTCACCGTCGGCCTGCTGGCGGCCTGGGGCTACAGCACGCTGCAGAACATGAACTACCTGAAGTCGGTCGAGGCGCGCGTCGACCCGGCCCGGCAGAACCTTGCGGCGCTGCCCGCGCGCGTGCAGAACCTGGTCGAGGTCGCGCCCGTGCTGCAAAGCCTGCGCGACATCTGGAAGACGCCCGACAACCGGCAGGGCGACGAGCCGCTGTCGATGACGCTGGGCCTGTACCAGGGCGACAAGCTCGACGCCGCCGCCATGCTCACGCACCAGCGCGCGCTCAACGACGCCTTCCTGCCGCAGATCGCCAAGCGCATCGAGGACCAGCTGCGCACCGCGCAGAAGGACAATCTCGAGTTCACCTACGAGGCGCTCAAGAGCTACCTGATGCTCTACCAGCCCGAGCACTTCGACCCCGAGGCGCTGAAGGCCTGGATCACGCTCGACTGGTCGCGCAACCTCGACCGCGGCATTCCCGAAGACCAGCGCAAGGCGCTCGAAGACCAGCTCGACGTGCTCATTGCGCAGGGCCCGCCGCGATCGCCGCTGAAGATGGACGAGAACCTGGTGCGCAGCGTGCGCGCCGTGCTCGCGAGCTACCCGCTGGAGCAGCGCGTGTTCAGCCGCCTGAAGCGCCAGCGCGCCACCAAGGACATTCCGGCCTTCAGCGTGGCCACGGCCACCGGCCCCTCGGGCCCGCTGGTGTTCGAGCGCATCAGCGGCAAGCCGCTGAGCGACGGCGTGCCGGGCATGTTCACCTACGACGGCTATCACAAGCGCTTCCAGAACGAGGTGACGGTGCTCACCGGCCTGCTCGCCAACGAAGACCCGTGGGTGCTGGGCCAGGACCGCAGCGCCGCCGACCGCCTGCGCGACGTGGCCGCGCTCGGCGCGCTGACCGACCGCGTGCGCCGCCTGTACCTCGAGGAGTACGTCAAGCAGTGGGAAGCGCTGCTGGCCGACGTGCGCCTCATCCGCGTGAGCGGGCTCGACAAGAACATCGAGAGCGCGCGCATTCTCTCGGGCGTCGATTCGCCGCTGGCGAACTTCCTGCGCGCGGTGGTCAAGCAGACCACGCTGATACCGGCGGCCGATGCCAACAAGGACGTGGTCAGCAAGGCCACCGAGACCGTGCGCAACACGCGCAAGGGCCTCGAAGACCTGTTCGGCGGCGACCCCGGCCGCCAGGTGGCGCCGGGCAAGCGCATCGAGAGCATCGTGGACGACCGCTTCGAGTCGCTGCGCCGGCTCGTCACCGCGGGCGGCCCGAACCAGCCCGCGCCCATCGACGATGCGCTCAAGCTCTTCAACGAGGTGTATGTGTACCTCAACGCGGTCGACACGGCCGTGAAGGGCCGCACCTCGCCGCCGCCCGGCGACGTGGCCGGCAAGCTCAAGTCCGACGCGGGCCGCCTGCCCGAGCCGGTGCGCTCGATGGTCGAGAACCTGAGCCAGGCCGGCGCGGCGCAGGCGCAGGTGGCCGAGCGCGGCAACCTGAGCCAGGACCTGCGCCCCGTGGCCGAGTTCTGCGCGCGCGCCATTGCCGGGCGCTACCCCTTCGTGCAGGGCAGCAAGCGCGACGTGCTCCCCGAGGACTTCGGCCAGATGTTCGGCCCCGGCGGCCTGATGGACGACTTCTTCCAGAAGCGGCTGGCCGCGCTGGTCGACACCAGCACCCGGCCGTGGCGCTACAAGCCCGTGGCCGAGCGCGGCGCCATCACCGCGCAGGCGCTGGCGCAGTTCGAGCGCGCCGCGCGCATCAAGGAGATCTTCTTTCGCGGCGGCGGGCGCGGCCCGTCGATGCGGCTGGACTTCAAGCCGGTGGAGATGGACGCGGGCATCACGCAGTTCATCCTCGACGTCGACGGCCAGCTCGTGAAGTACGCGCACGGGCCGGTGGTGCCGATGGCGGTGCAGTGGCCGGGGCCCAAGGGCAGCAACCAGGTGCGCATCCAGGTGAGCCCGCCGTCGACCACCGGCAGTTCGGGCGCGGCGGTGGACGGGCCCTGGGCGCTGTTCCGCGCGCTGGACGACGGGCAGCTCGAGGCGGGCGACGCGCCGGAGAAGTTCTTCATCACCTTCCAGGTGGGTGCGCGCAAGACGCGCTTCGAGGTGACGACGAACAGCGTGCAGCATCCGATCCGGTTGCGCGAGCTGCGGGAGTTTTCCTGTCCGGAGGGGCTGTGAGCGTGGCTTCTTCTGTTTCCTCTTCTTCAGCGCTCTTTGCTTCGGCGGCGTTGCCGGGGTGGTTCGGCAAGTTGCCCGGCATGGGGGACTTTGCGCATCGGCGCCTGCCCGAGGGGTTTCGCTCGGTGTGGGATCAGTGGCTGCAGAGGGGGATGGTGCGGCTGCGGGACCTGCATGCGGACTGGACGGAGCGGTATCTGGAAGCGCCGATCTGGTGCTTTGCGCTCGGGGCCCGTGTGGTGGGCGACGGTGCGTGGATTGGGGTGTTGATGCCTTCTGTCGACGGGGTGGGGCGGTACTTTCCGTTCACGCTGGCGGTCGAGCTGGATTCGTCCGTCGGGACCGAGCTTCGCGGGGAGGCGCTGGTTGCGGCGCTGCAGTGGTGGGCTCGGGGGATTCAGGCTGCGCTTGAAGGGCTCGAGGGAGATCTGGATGCGCTGCGGTTCGATGCGGTGCTGCAGCGGTTGTTTGTGGCCTGTACGGCGGGCGATGGGAGCGTTGTCGAGTCGCTTGATTTGCCGGCGGCGGGGGCTTCTCTTTGGCTGGGTGATCCTGCGGTTGCTGAAGGGATTCGGATGCCGAGCGTCGGGTTGCCTGTGGATGCGCAGTTTGATGCCTTGTTTCTTGGCTTTGCGGAGGAGGGGTGAAATGAGCTTCTTCTCCTGTCTTGCTTTCCGAGGCCGGGTCTCGCCCCGGCAGGCGACTCACTTTCTTTTGCTTCGCCAAAAGAAAGTAAGCAAAGAAAAGGCGACCCTGCTGTCTGCGTCCCTTCGCTTCGCTACGGGCAATCTGCGGTGCTCACGTTTCGCGGGGTCTCGCAGAACTCGCTTCGCTCAAACAGCTGCGAGCCCTTGTCCGCGAAACGCTCCGCTCCTCGGCACAGCCAGAAGGGCTTGGGGAGCGGAAACCGAACACGCCATCACTTCGCTCGGCACGAACGGCTGCAGGCGCGTAGCGCCTGCAGCCGCATGGGGGCCGAGCGTAGCGATGGCCTGTGTGGTTTCTCCTCCCCTCTGGCTGCGCCGAGGAGCGGAGCGTTTCGCGGATCAGGGCCCACCCTTGTTTGAGCGAAGCGAGTTTGGGTGGGACCCCGCGAAACGTGAGCACCGCAGGTTGCCCCGTAGCGAAGCGCAGGGGTCGCAGACAGTGGGGTCGCCTTTCTTTTGCCTACGTTTCTTTGGCGAAGCAAAGAAAAGTAGGTCGCCTGCCGGGGCGAGACCCGGCCCCGGAACAAAAAACGATTGCAGCGTCCAAAAAGAAGGAGCCCGTCCATGACCGACTCCCCTCCAGAAGACGACCGCACCCGCGTCATGCCCAAGACGCCCCAGCCAACGACAACCGGCGACACCTCCGCCACGGTCATCACCGTCGGAGCGCCCGTCACCGCCCCCGCCACCGGCACAACGGAAGCCGGCCTCCTCCCCGTAGCCAGCCGCCTCGCAGAATTCGAAGTCACCCGCGTCATAGGCCAAGGCGGCTTCGGCGTCGTCTACGAAGCCTGGGACCACACGCTCGAGCGCGTCGTCGCCATCAAGGAATATCTCCCGACCTCCTTGTCGACAAGACAACAGGACGGCACCGTCGTCCCCTTGTCCGAACGGCACAGGGAAACCTTCGACCTCGGCATGCGCAGCTTCATCAACGAAGCCCGCCTGCTCGCCCAGTTCGACCACCCGTCGCTGCTCAAGGTCTACCGCTTCTGGCAGGAAAAGGGCACCACCTACATGGTCATGCCCTTCTACCGGGGCGAGACGTTGAGGGAGGCACTGGTGGCCATCCCCGCGGGCGTGGACGAAGCCTGGCTCCTCCGCATCATGGACGGCATCACGCAGGCGCTGGCGGTGATGCACAACGCCCATTGCTACCACCGCGACATCGCCCCCGACAACATCATCCTGCTCGAAGGCTCGGGCCGCCCGGTGGTGCTCGACTTCGGCGCCGCGCGCCGCGTGATCACCGACAAGACGCAGGCCATCACCGTCATCCTCAAGCCCGGCTACGCGCCCATCGAGCAGTACGCCGAGATGCCCGACATGTCGCAGGGCGCGTGGACCGACGTCTACGCGCTGGCCGCGGTGATGCACGTGGCCGTGTGCGGCCGCGCGCCGCCGCCCTCGGTGGCGCGCCTGCTGTCCGACAGCTACGTGCCGCTCGCGGGCAACGAGATCCTGCGCGAGCGCTACAGCACGCGCCTGCTCGAGGCGATCGACGCGGGCCTCGGCGTGCGGCCCGAGCAGCGGCCGCAGTCGATGGGCGAGTTGCGCGACGCGCTCGGCCTCGAGGTGGGCCACAGCATCGCGCCGACACCGCGCACGCAGCCGCCGCGCAGCGCCGGCACGGCCAATGCCGACGCGGCCACGGTCATCGCCGGTGTCGACAAAGCCACCAGCAAGGGCGCCGGTAAAGCGCAGCCAGCGCCCGATGCCGGCAAGGGCAAGGGCAAGGGCAGCAAGACCGTCGTCGCCCTCGCATCGATCGCCGTGCTCGCCGCCGCAGCCGGTGGCGGCTGGTGGTGGCTGCAGGGCCGCGCGGGCAGCAACGAAGCGGACACCGGCACCCGGCAGGCCACCACCACGACAACGAGAACGACAACGACAACGACCGCGACCGCGACGCCCGCTCCGCCACCCGACACCAAGGTGGCAGAGACACAGCCGCCACCGCCTCCACCACCGCCGCCCGCACCCGCGCCGCGCACCCCCACCGAATCCATCCAGTCCCTCGCCGCCGGCGCCGCGCCCGGCTTCGACGTGACGGCCGCGCCGAAGAAGCCGGAGGTGGCCATCGGCAAGGACCGCCTGGCCTTCGAGGTCCGCAGCAAGCGCGAGGGCTTCGTCTACGTGTTCCTGCTGTCCAGCGGCGGCGAGATGTTCCTGCTGTTCCCCAACCTGCTGGACAAGTACAACAAGATCACCGCCGGCGGCGCGCTCTCGCTGCCGCGCGCCTCGTGGCCGATGGACGCGGGCGGGCCCGCCGGCACCGACCAGTTCGCGGTGCTCGTGAGCGAGCATGAGCGCGACTTCAGCGCCGCCGGCGTGCAGAACGACGGCGTGTTCCCCGTGTTCCCGCTGCCGGTGCTGGCCGCGCTGGAGGCCACGCGCGGCACCGGGCCGTCGCCGCTCCTGGGCAAGCCCGTGTGCGCGCCCAACACCCCGTGCAACGACGCCTATGGCGTCGCCAATTTCAAAATCGTCGAGAAGTAATCGTCTGTAGAGCGCCGGCCCGCGCGCCGCCCCTTTTCCGGACAAGGAGACTTTCATGACCGCCTCATCCTCGCCGCTGCAGCCGCAGTTCCACGCCATCGCGCTTCGCTGGGCCGTGGCGGCCGCCGCCGCCTCGCTCGCGGGCTGCGCCGTGCCGCCGCCGGCTTCGACCGGCACCGCCGCCGCCGCGCCCGACACCACGGCCGCCACGCCGCGCACACCGCCGCCGGCCGGCGCCAGCGTGGCCGGCCAGGCGCGCACCTTCTCCACGCAGCTCGCCACCTACACCTCGGTGAGCTTCGACGCGGTGCCGGGCTGGGCACGCGACGACTTCTCCGAGAGCTGGCCCGCCTTTCTCGGCAGCTGCAAGGTGCTCACCGGTCGCGGCGCCGAATGGAAGGACGTGTGCGCCCGCGCGCTGCGCGTGGACGGCAAGAACACCAACACCATCCGGGGCTTCTTCGAAAGCGAGTTCTCGGCCTACCAGATCCGCGACGACGACCGCCGGCCCGATGGCGTGGTCACCGGCTACTTCGAGCCCGAGATCGCGGGCGCCCGCCAGTACGGCGCGCCGTTCATCTACCCCGTGTACGGCCAGCCGGAAGACATGCTGTTCGCCGACGCGCGCAAGCTGCCCGCGGGCAACGGCACGGTGGCCGCGCGCGTGGAAGGCCGCAACGTGGTGGTGCAGACCGGGCTGAGCACGCGCGACATGGGCGCGCCGGGGCTCTACGCGCTCGACCTCTCGGGCATCGCGCGCGACACGCTCGACCGCAAGGTGCGCCTGCGGGTCGAGGGCAAGCAGCTGCTGCCGTACTACACGCGCGAGGAGATCGAGACCAAGGGCGCGCCCAACGCCAAGGTGCTGGCCTTCGTGAGCAGCGCCACCGCGCTGTACGAGATGCAGATCCAGGGCTCGGGCCGCATCAAGCTGGCCAGCGGCGAGATCATTCGCGTGGCCTACGCCGAGCAGAACGGCCAGCCCTTCCGCCCGACGCTGGCGCAGGCCGCCAATGGCAAGCCGCGCAGTCCGGTGAAGGTGCGCGGCTCGTCCATCGAGCTGCAGCTGGACGACGGCGACGACGACGATGCCGGCGCGGCCGGTGCTGTCGACAGCGGCGCCATCCGCACGCGCGGCTTCACGCTCGCGCGGCCCGCGGCCAGCGGGCCGGTGGTGGTGCCGGGGCGGCGCGCGGCCGGCGGGGCCGGTGGGGTGATGGGCTCGGGCATCAAGGACCCGAGCTACGTGTTCTTCAAGGAAGCCACCTCGCCCGTCGGCGGGCCGGTGGGCGCGTTCGGCGTGCCGCTGTCGGCGGGGCGCTCCATTGCGGTCGATCCGCGCAGCACGCCGCTGGGCTATCCGGTGTTCGTGTCGACGCGCACGCCCGGCAGCGGCGCGCCCATGCAGCGCCTGACCATCGCGCAGGACACCGGCGGCGCCATCCGCGGCGCGGTGCGGGCCGACTATTTCTTCGGCAACGGCCAGCAGGCCGCGACCAACGCGCGCCGCATGAAGGAGCGCGGCCAGCTGTGGATCCTGTTGCCGCGCGGCCTGGCCGTGGCGCAGGCGGCGGCATCGTCGACCATCCGCACGCGCGGCGGCCCGGTGGGCGCGGACCTGCCGCAGTGCCTGGTGCCTTCCGAAGGCAGCTGCGTCGACGACTGACCGATCGGGCGCCTCGACCTTCCATGCAGGAAACGCTGTCGTCCGCGCAAAGCAGCGAGCTCGTCCGCCTCTGGCGGCGCCGGCAGACGCTGTCCCCGAACGACATGGGCGCCATGTACCGCATCGTGGGCGATGCGCTGGTGGCCTGCAACCCGCCCGAGCTGCAGGTGCTCGGCGAAGGCCGCCAGGAGCTGGTGGCGCAGTTCATCTACGTGAAGGTGCTGCGGCTCGACGCCGACCCCGACGAGGCCGAAGAGCGCGCGGGCCACAGCGCGCCTTCGACGGCCTTTGCGCTGTGCGCTTACTTTCGCCGCTACCTCATCGACTGCACGCGCGCGAGCGCGTTCCGCCGCAAGCTGTCCATCGGCGATCAGGTCACCGAGGCCCAGCTCGAGGACGCGGTCGGCGCCGACGAAGACCTCGACGGCTGCCTGGCCGAGCACGGCCTGAGCGCGCAGCGCGTGCAGCTGGCCGCGCGCGCCTTCATCGCCGAGCTGCCCGAGCCCGAGCGGCTGCTGCTGTGCGAGGGCTTCGGCAAGGAGGCCGAGGGCGGGCTGTCGGGCATCGCCTCGCGCCACGCTATTGCGTCGTACCACTACCGCGCGGGGCGCCTGGGCCTCGTGCACAAGCGCGAGGGGCTCACGGCGGACTACGCCCGGACCCGGCTCGGCGGCTGGATCCAGCAGACGCTGGGCATCGCCATCGAGCCCGGCAACATGGCCGCGATCCTGCAGGTTTTCAAAATCCTGGGGGCTGAAGCGTCTTATGCCTGAAGACATAGCCATTCAGGAACAGACGCCATGACCACCGACCTCTGGCCCCCGCTCAGCGTGATTCGCCAAGCGCTCGAAACCCGCGCGCCAGAAACCCGCGCGCCCGTGCCCGACGCCGACGTGGCGAACGACGCCCCGGGCCAGACGGCCGTCGTGGCCATGCCCGGTTCGGCCGCCGGAACGGGCGTCGAACCCGCAGCGCCGGGCGCGCCGCCGCACGACCTGCTGCTGCCCCTCACCGAGCTGGCCCGGCGCCGCGAGGCGGTTGCCCAGCGCGCCTTTCCGGCCCGCTGGGCGCCGGGCCGCCTCGTCAGCGTGGTGCACGAGGGGCGGCTGCTCGGCGTGCTGCTCGACCGCTGCATCCACGGCGAGCTCTGGCAGGGCTGGATGGCCGCGGGCGAGCCCGACTGGGCCAGCGCCTTCGACGTGCTGCTGGAGCCCGGCGACGAGCCCTTCGAACCGATGTTCGGCGTGATCCAGGCGTGGAACGTGCTCACGCTCGAGCCCAGCCCGCAGCTGTGCGCGCGCGTGCTCGGCGAGGTGTCGGCCACGCGGCTGGCCGCGATCCGCGCGGTGCACGACGAATGGGCCGCGCACGCCACGCTGGCCATCGCGCCCGAGCCCGGCCACATCGCGCTGCGCAGCGTGGGCGGCGTGTTCTCGGTGCTGTCGGGCACGCCGCTGGGCCCGCAGGATCCGCGCACCGACTACCAGGCGCTGTACCGCGACGCCGGCCTGCAGCTGGGCCGGGCGCTGGTGGCGCCACAGGCCGATGCGGGAGATGCGGCCGATGCGGCCGATGCAGCCGATGCCTCGCCGTCGCCGCGTGCGCGGCCGCAGGCCGGGCCCGAGGGCGGCTGGTGGGGCAGCATCCGCCGCTGGTTCGGCGCCGAGGGCTGGGCGCGCCCGGCCTTCGCGGTGCTGGCGCTGTGCGTGGTGATCCAGAACGTCGGCCTGCTCGGCGGGCGCGACGCGGCCGAAGACGACGACGTGCGCTTTCGCGCCGTGCCCACGGCACCCGCACCGACGCGCGCCGACCTGGTCGTGCGCTGGAAGGCGGGTGTGCGCATGGACGAGGCCGACCGGCTGCTGCAGTCGATCTCGGCCGACGTGGTGGGCGGACCGGGCGGCAACGGCGCATGGCGCCTGCGCGTGCCGGAGCCGGTGGACGCGCTGGCGGTGCTGGCGGCCTCGCCGCTGGTCGAGTCGGCGGGTCCCGCAACGGAGCAGCGGCCATGAGGCGCGCCGCGCTGTATCGGTCTTTCTCGCTGTCCTTCCAGGGGGGAACGGGGGAGGGGGCAAGCGGCGCATTCGACAGGCGCTCTGCCTGCCCCCATCCCGGCCTTCCCCCAGAGGGGGAAGGCGCAGAGGCAACACGGGGCTTCGGGACTTGCTCCCTCCCCTCCCGGGGGAGGGCTGGGGTGGGGGCAAGCGGCGTATCCATCGGGCGCACTGCCTGCCCCCATCGCAGCCTTCCCCCAAAGGGCCAAGGAGCAAGGCAACTGCGCCTTTTGCAGGCCATGCTCGTCCTCTGGCTGCTCGCCTGCGGCAGCCTTGCCTTCGCCACGCAGCGCGCGCTGCTGGTGGGCGTCTCCGAACTCGTCAACCAGCCGCAGGCGCTGTGGCTGCAGGCGCCGCGCAACGACGTGATGCTGATGCGCGACGCGCTGCTCAAGCAGGGTTTCGGCGCCGCCGACATCACCGTGCTGGCCGACGGCGTGAACGGTGCCGCGCTGCCCGAGTCGCAGGCCATCCACGACGCGCTGGCGCGGCTGCTCGCCCAGTCGAAGAGCGGCGACTTCGTGCTGCTGTACTTCTCCGGCCACGGCACCCGCCTGCGCGACATCGCCAAGCGCTACCAGGAGGCCGACGGCCTGTCGGAGAACTTCCTTGCGCGCGACGTGCGCGGCACGCTCGGCAGCGACACCGTGCTCACGGGCGACCTGCGCGACGTCGACTTCGACGCGTGGATCCAGTCCTTCCTGGCGCGCAACGTGTTCATCGCCTCGGTGTTCGACACCTGCTCGGCCAACTCCATGACGCGCGGCACGGCCGACGCGCCCGCCACTGCCGAAGGGCCGCCCGAGGACGAGGTGCGCTGGCGCGGCCTGCGTCCGACGCAGCTGGCGTCCGGCGCGCCGCCCGCGCGCGCACCGGTGCCGCCCACGCCCGCAGAAGCCGTGCCGCGCGCGCGCTACGTCGCCTTCTTCGCGTCCGAGAGCCACCAGATCACGCCCGAACTGCGGCTGCCCCGCAAGGCGCGCGACGCCCGTCCGCAGGGCCTGCTGACCTGGGCCGTCGTGGAGGCGCTGTCGCGCAGGCCGGCCACCTGGCGCGACCTGTTCGACGGTGTGCTCGCCCTGTACCCGCCGGTGATCGACGAACTCGCGCAGCGCTTTCCCACGCGCGAGCTGCCGTCGCCCGTGGCCGAAGGCAACCTCGACGCGCCGCTGTTCGCCAACAGCAGCGCGCCCGCGTCCACGCGGCCGGTGTGGCGCGCGCAGCGCAGCGGCGACAGCCTCGCCGTCAAGGCCGGCCTGCTCGACGGCCTCGCGCCGCAGCAGGAGGTGCGCGTGCTCGCCACGCTCGACGACGGCGCGGTGCGCGGCGCGCCGGCCACCGTTGCGCAGATCAAGCTCGGCGGCGCGTGGCTCGCGGTGCCCGCGGCATTGAAGGACGTGTCGGGCAGCGCCTTCTGGAGCGTCACGCCGATGACCGAGCCGGCCGCCACCGCGCTGCGCGTGCGCGCCGACAAGGCCCTGCCGGCCGGCCTGAGCCTCGACTATCCGGCCGCGATCCGCGCCACCGACGACGCATCGGCGGCCGATGTGCGCTGGACCGACCTCGGCCCCGCGGGCCATCGCCTCGAACTGCTCGCACCGGTGTTCGGCGCGAGCGTGTCCACCGTCGTGGTGCCCGATGCGGCCGCGTTGCGCCGCCGCCTGCAGGCGCTCGCGCAGCTCAAGTGGCTCGCGCAGCTGCAGGCCTACGGCAAGGACGGCCAGCTCGACGGCTTCGATGCCGTGCTGGAAACGTGGAGCGCCGAGCGCCTCGTGCGCAGCGTGCCGCTCGGCCAGGCTCAGCCGGCCAGCGCATTGCCCGCGCCGCGCCCGGGCGAGCGCCTGCGCCTGAGCGTGCGCAACACCAGCGGCCGTTCGCTGGACCTCGTCATCGCCGGCATCGACGCGCGCGGCACGCTGCAGTCGGTCTACCCCGACGAGCTCGGCGAGACCAACCGCTTCAAGCGCGGCACGCCCGAGCAGCCCTCGGCGCGCCGCTTCGACCTGCCGTGGCTCGACGCCGCCGGCGACGCGCGCCTGCTCGTCATGGCCGTGCCCGCCACGCCCTACAGCGCGCCGCGCCTGTTCGGCGTGGCCTACGCGCAGGCCGACGTGTCGGAGGTGCGCGTGCGCGGCGGCCAACCGCCGGCCGACAACGCGGAGCGCCAGGTGTTTGCCGCGCTGCTGCGGCGCGGCGCGGCTACCGACAACAGCGTGGCGCGGCCATGAAGTGCGCGTGCGCGATCCCTTGCAGTCTTTTTTCCGAACACCGGAGGTGATATGGCATTTCTAGAAGACGGCTCCTGGAGCCCCGAAGACGCGCGGCAGTTCTACGACCTGATCGGCGCGGGCTCTGCCGAGGTCGACCTGGTCATGATGATCGAGAGCAAGGGCTCGCCGGTCGAAGGCGAGCTTGCACGCGCCTTCGACGACGGCAAGGCGCGCCTGAGCATCGGCGGCTACTACTGGTCGGTGCAGGTGCCCGAGTCGTCCGCGCAGAACCAGGTGGTGCCCAACAACCTGATCGTCGCGCGCCGCAGCGACGCGGCCACCGCCACCATCGCCAGCCTGCTGCGCGCGCAGGAGAAAGACCTGAAGGTTGTCATCAGCGTCTTCAGGGCCGGCGGCGACCAGCTCTCGACCGACGCGCAGGCCACCTTCGAACTTGCGCTGGAGAACGCGCGCATCTGCCGGCTGGTGCTCAACACCGGCGGCAACTGGGGCGTGCCTTCGGAGCTGATCTCCATCAGCTACCGCACGGCGAAGGTCAAGTCGGCCCCGCAGAAGGCCACCGGCGCGCGCGGCGCGGTGCGCGAATGCCAGTTCACGCGCGCCTGAGCACCTTCGGTTCGCCCACGTTCAGCCTGCTTACTTTCAAGGAACACGCACCATGACGACCGCCGCCGAATTCCTCAAGGCCGCCGACCCCGCGGCCGCCCTCAAGGCCCTGAGCGACGACGTGCGCGCCAAGCCCGCCGACAGCAAGCACCGTGTCTTCATGGCGCAGCTGCTGTGCGTGCTCGGCCAATGGGAGCGCGCGCTGAACCAGCTGACGGTCGCGGCCGAGCTCGACGCGCTCGCCGTGCCCATGAAGCAGGTCTACGGCGAGGCCGTGCGCTGCGAAGGCCTGCGCGCCGAGGTGTTCGCCGGCACGCGCACGCCGATGATCTTCGGCCAGCCCGACGAATGGCTGGCACTGCTCATCGAGTCGCTGCTGCGCCAGGGCCGCGGCGAAAGCGAACTGGCCGAAGACCTGCGCCAGCGTGCCTTCGACGGCGCGCCGGCCATCGGCGGCACCATCGACGGCACGCCCTTCGAATGGCTGGCCGATGCCGACATGCGCCTGGGTCCGGTGCTCGAGGCCTTCGTCAACGGCAAGTACTACTGGATTCCGTATGCGCGCCTCGCGCACATCAAGATCGAGCCGCCCGAAGACCTGCGCGACTGCGTGTGGATGCCCGCGCACCTGCAGTTCGAGAACGGCGGCGAAACGCTCGCGCTGATTCCCACGCGCTACGAAGGCACCGAGAAGACCGAGGACGGCGAACTGCGGCTGGCGCGCAAGACCGAGTGGCGCGAGCTGCGGCCCGAGGTGTGGGCCGGCCACGGCCAGCGCGTGCTCGGCAGCGACGCGGGCGAGTACGCGCTGATGGACGTGCGCGAGATCCTGTTCACGCAGGCCGCGCAGACCGCGGCCGCCGCAACGGGCAATGCCGAAGAGGGCGCCGTCGATGGCTGAGCTCACCGCGCAGGAGCGGCTGCAGCCCTCGCTGCTCGACCGCCTCGTCGACAACGCGCCCGACGAGAAACGCGAGGGCGACGAGAAGCGCACGCTGACCAAGCAGGCGCTGCGCCAGGCCGTGCTGCGCGACCTCGGATGGCTCTTCAACGCGACGGGCCACGGCCTCTCGATGGACGACAAGCAGTACCCGAACGCGGCGCGCTCGGTCATCAATTACGGATTGCCTATGCTGTCTGGCCAGTTCACCTCGTCGGTGCAGCGTGTCAGCATGGAACAGGCTTTGAAGAACGCAATCCTGCAGTTCGAGCCGCGCATTTTGTCCCGCACCCTCGAAGTAGAACTCGTCATGGAAGGCCCGGCACTGGACTCCCACAACAGCATCGGCCTGCAGATACGCGGCATGCTGTGGGCGCAGCCCGTGCCGCTCGAGTTCCTGATGCGAAGCCGCGTTGATCTGGAAGAAGGCCGCATAGAGATCGTGGACATGGCGAAGCTATGAGCCCCCCGGCTTTTCACTTCGCTGCGCTTCGTGCAATTCGCCACCCCCCGAGGGGGAGGCGCGGCTCGCCTTGGGGCGGCCCGGCGGCGGCCGCCTTTCCGGAGTAATGCCATGGACCCTCGGCTGCTGAGCCTGTATGAACAGGAACTGCGCTACTTCCGCGAAAGCTCCGCCGAGTTCGCGCGCGCGTTCCCGAAGATCGCACACCGCCTGGGCATCGAAGGCCAGGAAGTGGCCGACCCGTACGTGGAACGGCTCATCGAGGCCACGGCCTTCCTGTCGGCGCGCGTGGGCCTCAAGCTCGACGCCGAGTACCCCCGCTTCACGGGCCACCTGCTGGACATCGTCTATCCGCACTTCCTTGCGCCCACGCCGGCGATGGTGGTGGTGTCCTTCGTGCCCGACCCCGACGACGCCAACCTCGCGGCGGGCCCCACGCTGCCGCGCGGCAGCGGCCTGCGCGCACGGCAGGCGGTGGGGCAGAACACGCACTGCGAGTTCCGCACGGCCAGTGCATTGCGCGTCTGGCCCGTCGAGGTGCAGCGCGCGCAGTACTTCACCTACGCCCCCGACCTGCCGCTGAACACGCACCCGCAGTCGCGCGCCATCCGCGGCGGCCTGCGCATCGCGTTGCGCGCCACGGCCGGCCTGAACTTCAGCCAGATCGCGCTCGACGATCTCGTGCTGCACTTCGGCGGGGCCGAAGACGTCGCATGGCAACTGCATGAATGCGCGCTGGGCCAGCCCATCGGCGTGCTGGTGCGGCCGCTCGCGCCCAGCGGTGCCTTGCAAGGCACTGCACAGGGCCTGCCGGCCAGCGCCATCGGTGCGGTCGGCTTCGAGGACGAGGAGGCGCTGCTGCCCGTCACGGCCACCGGCTTCTCGGGCTTTCGCCTGCTGCAGGAGTACTTCGCGTTCCCGCAGCGTTTCCAGTTCGTGCGCATCGGCGGACTCAAGGCGCTGCTCGCGGCCATGCCGGTGAGCGACGTGGAGATCGTGCTGCTGTTCTCCCGCGGCGACGCGGCGCTGGAGAAGCTCGTGAGCGCCGACAACGTGCAGCTGCACTGCGTGCCGGCCGTCAACCTGTTCACCAAACGGCTCGACCGCGTGCCCATGACCGAGGGCGTGAGCCAGTTCCACCTGGTGCCCGACCGCACGCGCCCGCAGGACTTCGAGGTGCACACCGTCACCGAGGTCATCGGCCACGGCGTGCCGGGCGCCGACGCGGCGGCGGCCGAGCAGCCGTTCCGCCCGTTCTACTCGGCCTTTCACGGCAGCCGCACCAGCCACCCGGCCTACTTCACGACCACGCGCGAGCCGCGCATGCTGTCGGTGCGCCAGCGCACCGAGGGCAACCGCAGCAGCCACATCGGCTCCGAGGTCTACATGCAGATCGTCGATCCGCAGCAGGCGCCGTACGCGGCCACGCTGCGGCAGCTGGCGGTGACGGCGCTGTGCACCAACCGCGACCTGCCGCTGTTGATGCCGCTGGGCCGCGAGAACGATTTCGACTGCGTCGATTCCTTCCCCGTGCAGCGCGTGCGCATGGTGCGCGGGCCCTCGCGGCCGGTGTCGCCGGTGGTGAGCCAGGGGCTCGGCTGGCGCGTGGTCGACCACCTGGCGCTCAACTACCTCTCGCTGTCCGACAGCACGCCCGAGCAGGGCGCCGCCGCCTTGCGCGAAACGCTGATGCTCTACGCCGTGCATGCCGACGAGATGCGCCAGGGCCAGGTGCGCGGCCTGCTCTCGGTGAAGAGCAAGCCCGTGGCGCGGCGCCTGCCGCTGAAGGGCCCGATCGCCTTCGGCCGCGGGCTCGAGGTGACGCTCGAAGTCGACAGGGACGCCTTTCACGGCCACAGCGCGTTCCTGTTCGGCGCGGTGCTCGCGCGCTTTCTTTCGCGCCATGTGGAGGTGAACCATTTCGTCGAGACCGTGCTGCGCGTGGCGGGCAAGGGCGAGACAATGCGCTGGAGGCCGCTGTGCGGGACGCGCCAGATTCTGTGAGCACGCGGGTCGACGCGGCGCTGCGCGAGTGGTCCGCGCAGCCGTGGGCGTTCGACTACTTCGCGGTGATGCGCCGGCTGGAGTCGGTCGCTGCGACCACGCCGCGCTGGGGCCGCGCCTTGCTGCCGGGCGCCGAGCCGGTGCGCGTGGGGCAGGAGCCTTCGCTCTCGTTCGCGCCCGCGAGCTTCAGCCGCTTCGAGCCCGCCACCGCGCATTCGCCGCCGCGCCTGCGCCAGCAGTTCTTCGGCTACATCGGCCCCAACGGTCCGCTGCCGGTGCACCTGAGCGACTTCATCCGCGAGCGCAGCCTGAACCACGGCGACCCGACCTGGCTTGCGTTCCTCGACAGCTTCGCGCACCGCTTCTCGCTGCACTTCTACCGCGCGTGGGCGCAGGCGCGGCCGGCCGTGGCGCTCGACCGTCCGGGCGAAGACCGCTTTCGCCTGCAGGTGGGCGCGCTGGTGGGCATCGGAACGCCGGGGCGCACGGGGCGCGACGAGATCCATGACGACGCGCGCCTGCACTTCTCGGGCTGGCTCGCGCGCCGCGTGCACAACGTGGAGAGCGTGGAGCGCGTGCTGTGCAGCTACTTCGGCGTGCCCGTGCGGCTGGAGCGCTGGGTCGGCCACTGGATGCGCCTGCCGGTGGAAGAACTCACGCGGCTGGGGCAGGGCGAGAGCTCGCGCTCGATGGGCATGGGCGCGATGCTCGGCACGCGCGCATGGGACCGCCAGCACCGCGTGCGGCTGCACCTGGGGCCGCTCACGCTCGCGCAGTACCGCATGTTCCTGCCGATCGCCGAGGTGGGCAACGCCCGCCCCGTGCTGCAGCGCTGGATGCAGCAGCTGCTCGGCGACGAGCTCGAGTGGGACGCCGAACTCGTGCTCGAGAAAAAGCAGGTGCCGCTCACCCGGCTGGGCAATGCCAAGGGCAACGGTCCGCGCCTGGGCTGGGTCTCGTGGCTCGGCGAGCGCGCGCGCGCCAACGATGCGGCCGACGTGCGCATCGGCAGCCAGAGCGTCTTTCAATAAACCCATCTTCATTCGTTCAGAAGAGATACGGAGTCCTCCATGAGTGAAATCAGCCGCACCGCCCTTTTCGGAAAACTCAACGCGCTGGCCTACAAGGCCATCGAAGGCGCCACGGTGTTCTGCAAGATGCGGGGCAATCCGTACGTGGAACTGGAGCACTGGTTCGCCCAGCTGCTGCAGGCGCAGGACTCCGACCTGCACCGCGTGATCCAGCACTACGGGCTGGACATGTCGGTGATCGCCAAGGACATGACCGCCGCGCTCGACCGCCTGCCGCGCGGCGCCACCGCCATCAGCGACTTCTCGCCGCACATCGAGAACGCCATCGAGCGCGCGTGGACCTACGCCACGCTGCAGTTCGGCGAGGCGCAGGTGCGCACCGGCTACCTGCTGGTGGGCATGCTGAAGACGCAGAGCCTGCGCAACCCGCTGTTCGGTCTGTCGAAGCAGTTCGAGAAGGTCAAGGTCGAGGACCTGGCCGACAACTTCGCCAGGATCTGCGACGCCTCGCCCGAAGCGCAGATGCGCGCGCAGGACGGCACCGGCATGGGCAGCGGCGCGCCCGGCGAAGACACGGGCGCGATGGCGCCGGCCGCCATGGGCAAGGGCGACGCGCTGAAGAAATTTGCTGTCGACCTCACGGAGAAGGCCAAGAAGGGAGAGATGGACCCGGTGACCGGGCGGGACGAGGAAATCCGCCAGATCGTCGACATCCTCATGCGCCGCCGCCAGAACAACCCGCTGCTGACCGGCGAGGCCGGCGTCGGCAAGACGGCGGTGGTGGAGGGCTTTGCGCAGCGCCTGGCGCGTGGCGACGTGCCGCCGCAGCTGAAGGACGTGAAGCTGCTCACGCTCGACATCGGCCTGCTGCAGGCCGGCGCCAGCATGAAGGGCGAGTTCGAGCAGCGCCTGCGCCAGGTGATCGACGAGGTGCAGAGCTCGCCCACGCCCATCATTTTGTTCATCGACGAGATCCACACGCTGGTGGGCGCGGGCGGCGCGGCCGGCACCGGCGATGCGGCCAACCTGCTGAAGCCGGCGCTGGCACGCGGCAACCTGCGCACCATCGGCGCCACCACCTGGGCCGAGTACAAGAAGTACATCGAGAAAGACCCGGCGCTCACCCGCCGCTTCCAGGTGGTGCAGGTGCCCGAGCCCGACGAGACCAAGGCCATCCTGATGCTGCGCGGCGTGGCCAGCGTGCTGGAGAAGCACCACCGCGTGCAACTGCTCGACGAGGCGATCGAAGCGGCCGTGAAGCTGAGCCACCGCTACATTCCCGCGCGCCAGTTGCCCGACAAGGCCGTGAGCCTGCTCGACACGGCCTGCGCGCGCGTGGCCGTGTCGCAGCACGCCACGCCGCCCGAAGTGGAAGACTGCATGCGCCGCATCGAGGGGCTCACGGTCGAGCAGGAAATCATCGGGCGCGAGGAAGCCATCGGCATCGACGTGACCAAGCGCGCGGCGCAGGTGGCGGTGCTGCTGGCCGAGTCGAACGTGCAGCTCGAGGCGCTCAACGCGCGCTGGAAGGAAGAGAAGGGCCTGGTCGATCGCCTGCTCGAACTGCGCGCGCAACTGCGCAAGGGCAGCCAGCCGGTCGACAAGGAGGCGCCGCCCGCCACCGAGGCTTCGCCCGACCGCGCGGCCCTGCTCGCGGAGCTGCACGAACTGCAGGCCAGGATCCACGCGGTGCAGGGCGAGTCGCCGCTGATCCTGCCGTCGGTCGACGAGCAGGCCGTGGCCTCGGTCGTGGCCGACTGGACGGGCATTCCGGTCGGGCGCATGGTG
The DNA here is from genome assembly GCF_900112425.1 of Variovorax sp. OK212. Taxonomy (GTDB): domain Bacteria; phylum Pseudomonadota; class Gammaproteobacteria; order Burkholderiales; family Burkholderiaceae_C; genus Variovorax. Next base: position 584,316 of record NZ_FOLP01000004.1, read on the forward strand.
AAGAACGAGGTCGAGGCGGTGCTCAAGCTCGCCGACACGCTCAACCAGCGCGTGATCGGCCAGAAGCACGGGCTGGAGATGATCGCGCGGCGCATCCAGACCTCGCGTGCGCGGCTGGACAACCCGCAAAAGCCCATCGGCGTGTTCATGCTGTGCGGTACCTCGGGCGTGGGCAAGACCGAGACCGCGCTGGCACTGGCCGAGGCGCTGTACGGCGGCGAGCAGAACATCATCACCATCAACATGAGCGAGTTCCAGGAGGCACACACCGTCTCCACGCTCAAGGGCGCGCCGCCGGGCTACGTGGGCTACGGCGAGGGCGGCATCCTGACCGAGGCGGTGCGCCGCCGGCCCTACAGCGTGGTGCTGCTCGACGAGGTCGAGAAGGCGCACCCCGACGTGCACGAGATCTTCTTCCAGGTGTTCGACAAGGGCTGGATGGAAGACGGCGAGGGCCGCATGATCGACTTCAAGAACACCATCATCCTGCTGACCACCAACGCCGGCAGCGAGCTGGTGATGAGCATGTGCCGCGACCCTGAGCTGCTGCCCGACTCCAACGCGCTGGCCGACGCGCTGAAGGCGCCGCTCATGAAGGTGTTCCCGCCGGCGCTGCTGGGCCGCATCGTGACCATTCCCTACTACCCGCTGTCGCCGGACATGATGAAGAAGATCGTGCGGCTGCAGCTGGGCCGCATCAAGAAGCGCGTGGAGACCAACCACGGCGTGCCCTTCGAGTACAGCGACGCGGTGGTCGACCAGGTGGTGGCGCGCTGCCAGGACCCGGAATCGGGCGGCCGCGTGATCGACGCGATCCTGACCAACACCGTGCTGCCGACGATCTCCGTCGAGTACCTGCAGCGCCTGGCGTCGGGCGGAGAAATCCGCCGCGTGGCGCTGGACGTGAAGGACGCGGACTTCACCTACGCGTTCGACTGACACGGGCGCGAGCCCTTGCTTTCGCGTCGAACCACAAACCCCACAACACCCCGAACGCCTGACGAACTGAGAAGAAGAAAAGATGGCCGACCACGAGTTCCGCATCGAGAGCGATTCCCCCGCCAAGGACGACCTGATGTTCTGGCGCATCGTGGGGCACGAGGCGCTGGCGCGTGCGTCGGCCTACGAGCTCACGGTGCTGTCGAAGAACAAGGCGCTCGACGCCAAGGACATCCTCGGTCATGCGTTCGACGTGGTCATCGAGTTCCAGGACGCCGACGGCGGCAAGCACGAGCGGCACTGCCAGGGCCATGCGGTGCGTTTCGTGCGCGCAGGGCACATGGGCCGCCACCACGAATACCGCATCACGCTGCGCTCGTGGTTCTGGCTGCTCACCAAGCGCGCCAACTCGCGCATCCTGCAGGAGAAGAAGGTGCTCGAGGTGCTCGACGCGGTGTTCGAGGACAGCCCGATCAAGCGCTTCAAGAAGACCAAGGCCGACAACGTCATCGGCACGCACAACCCGCGCCGCTACTGCGTGCAGCACCAGGAAAGCGACTACGGCTTCCTGTCGCGGCTGCTGGAGGACGAGGGCATCTATTACTGGTTCGACGCGCACGACGCGCCCGGCACCATGCACCTGTCGGACGCCAGCGACATGGCGCACGACAAGCTGCCCGCCGCCGACACGCTGCGCCACATGGCCGCCAATGCGTCGGAGCCGCGCTTCAACGAGGTCTCGCGCTGGGTGAGCGGGCGGCAGTTCGACACCGGCAGGCACGCGTCGCGCGACAGCGACTTCAAGGCCATCAAGAAGAAGCTGGGCGCGGACATGGACGCGTCGGACGACCACGAGCTGGCCAACCTCGAGATGTTCGAGTTCCCCGGCGGCTATTTCACCGGCGACGACGGCGAGACCCGCGCCAAGCTGCGCGGCGAGGAACTCGGCGCACGCCGCGACCGCCACTGGGCCGTGACCCCGTGGCCCGACGTGACGGCCGGGCGCAGCTTCAAGTTCGAGGGCGACCCCGCCGGCACGCGCAACGGCGACTACGTGATCGCGGCCTGCACCTTCATCGCCAGCCACCGCGGCTACGAAGGCGTGAGCGCCGGCGCCGCGGCGCGGCCCGTGCAGCAGGCGCTGGCCGACGTGCTGCGCGACGACGCGGTGAACGCCGACACGCTGCCGGTGCTCGAGGAGCTCATGGCCGCCACGCCCGCGCTGGCCGCCGCGCAGGCCGGCAGCAGCGTCTTCCTGCTCACCGTGATGCCGGCTGAGCGCCTGTTCCGCGCGCCGCGCCTCACGCCGCGCGTGACCATGCCGGGCCCGCAGACCGCCATCGTGGTCGGCCCCAAGGGCGACGAGCTGCACGTGGACGACCTGGGCCGCGTGAAGGTGCACTTTCACTGGGACCGCTACGACGAGAGCAACGAGAAGTCGACCTGCTGGGTGCGCGTGTCGCAGCCGTGGGGCGGCAAGGGCTGGGGCGGGTACTTCATTCCGCGCATCGGGCAGGAGGTGATCGTCGACTTCCTGAACGGCGACCCCGACCGCCCGATCATCGTGGGGCGCGTGTACAACGACGAGCAGCCCATTCCCTACAAGTCGCCCACGCAGAGCGGCTTCAAGACCCGCTCCACGCCCGGCGGCGGTCCCGCGAACTACAACGAGATCATGTTCGAGGACAAGAAGGGCGAGGAGAACATCAACATCCACGCCGAGCTCGACATGAGCCGCAGCGTGGAGCGCGACGACGGCACCACGGTGGACCGCGACCAGAGCGTCACCGTCAAGCGCGACCAGGCCAACCACGTGGACCGCGACCGCAAGAGCACGGTGACGCGCAACGACACCAACATGGTGGTGGTCGACCAGAAGAACACCGTCAAGGGCAAGCAGAACAACCAGGTGGTGGGCAACCGCGACAGCTTCGTCGACAGCAACGATTCGCTGAAGGTGAAGGGCACCAGCACGCACGAGGTGGTGGGCGCGCGCAGCGACATCTCGCGCGCCGGCGAAACCCGCAGCGTGACCGGCAACCAGACCATCACCGTGAGCGGCAGCCTGACCTACAAGGCCGCCAAGATGAGCTTCGAGGCCGCGCACATCGACTGGATGGTGACGGGCGCGAGCTCGAAGTACATCACCGTGCCCACCGGCCCGCTGCACCTGATGGCCAACAAGATCAAGCTGATGAGCAACACCGGCATCCAGATGATGGCGGTGGGCAACATCGACGCGACCTCCATCGGCTCCAACACCACGGTGCTCGGCCCGAACTCGAGCGGCTACATCGGCATCAACAGCGAGGCCAATCTGGGCATCAGCCGGTCGACCTTCATGGGCATGTCCGTGGACAGCGCGCTTGCGCTGAGCATGTCGAACTTTGTCGGCGTGCAGATCGAGAACACGCTGGCCGTCAAGCTGGTCGGCGTGGCCGGGCTGGAGTACGAGGCCTCGCCCCAGGCGGTGGAAGCGCACGCGCTGAAGACCTTCATCCCCGGTGCCGGAGGCGGCGGAGCGGGCGCGGCCTCCGCGGGCGCGGCGCTGGGCGCGGTCGCCGGCGCGGGCAGTGCCTTCGTGGACATCAATGCCACGCTGGACCAGTACGCGGGGGCCGAGGAGCAGCTGACGATCGCGGCCGCCGAGGCCAAGGCGGCCGGGCTGCCCGGCCTGGAAGGGCGGTTGTCGAGCCTGGCGCTCATCGCCCGCATGCGCAAGAACCAGGGAATCATGGGCGCGGTGCCCGTGCTCGGCACCGGGCTGGAGGTGTTCCTCGAGGTGTTCTCCGGCGGCGAGTCGCAGGGAAGCGATGCGCTGGCCAAGGACCAGTCGCGCAACGCGGACGACTCGGCCGCCGCGCCGCCGCCGAAGAAGGGCGAGATCGAGCCGACGCAGGCCTGGCAGCCACCGGCCGATGGCGGCGGCGCGGGAGGGGCCGGCGGGGATTCGGGCGGCGCGCCGGCCGGGTCCGGTGGTTCCAGCGGTGGAAGCGGGGGCGGAAGTGGAGGAAGTGGGGGTGGCGGCGCCGGTGGCGCGGGCGGAGATGGCGGTGGCAGTGGCGGTAGCGGCGGTAGCGGCGGCAGTTCGGGCGGAGGCTCGAGCGGCGCTGGCGGCGCTGGCGGTGGTTCTGGCGGCGGCATTTGACGGTCACGACATCGCGATCCCGCCATGCAAGTCATCAAACCCCAGGCGCTCGGCCTGTCCACCCGGCCCGTCGAGTTCCGCAAGCGCTTCGGACTCAACGTCAGCGCGTACCTGCACCTGCCGTTCGCGCAGGGTGAGCGCGGCTGCCTGTGGGCCGAGCAGTCGATGTGGGGCTTTCTGTCGCAGGAGATGGCGCAGCCGCTGATCGACGAAGGCGTGGCCAAGCTCACGCCCGAATTCCTCGTGCACGGCAAGGCGTTTCCAACGAAGGAGCGGCCGTCGGCCTGCGCGGTGCGCGCACGCTTGGGCGACCGCGAAAAGACACTGCTGGTGTTCGGCGACCGCTACTGGGACGGCGACCGGCCGAGCGCGCCGCAGCCCTTCGAAGCCATGCCGCTCGGCTGGTCCGCTGCCTATGGCGGCGCCGACTTTGCCGGCAACCCCCAGGGCCGCGGCCGCGAGGCGAAGGCCGGCGTGACCTGGCTGCCCAACGTCGAGCTGCCGGCCGACCGGCTGCTGCGGCCCGACCAGGCCATCGTGCCCGCCGGCTTCGGCGCGCTCGACCTGATGCATCCGCAGCGCGCGCAGTACCGCGGCACCTACGACGCCGACTACCTCAGGCAGCACGCGCCCGGCTTCGCGCCCGACACCGACTGGCGCCACTTCAACCTCGCGCAGCCCGACCAGTGGATGGGCGGCGCGCTCGCCGGCGACGAAGCGTTCGCCTTCGAGAACATGCACCCCGGCAAGCCGTTGGTCGAAGGCCGCCTGCCCGGCATGCGGGTGCGCGTGTTCGCCGGTTACCGCATGCCCGATGCCGAGCCCAAGATCCGCGAAGTGCCGCTGCGCCTGACCACCGTGTGGTTCTTTCCGCATGCCGAGCGCTGCATCGCGATCTTCCAGGGGCTGGCGGAGGTCGGCACCGACGACGGCTGCGACGTGCTGAGCCTCATGGGCGCCGTCGAGCGCCTCGGCGAGGCGCGCAGCGACCCGTACTACCTCGATGCGGCCGCCAGGCGCGCCGACCCGAAGATGGGCTCGATCTATGCGCTGGTCGACAGCGACCTGCTGCCCGAAGGCGTCTCCACCGCCGACCCGGACGTCGAGGCCGCGAAGGCGCCCTTCGGCAGCGACAACCTGCAGGCCGAGGGCCAGCGCCGCCGGGCGAAGGCCGACGTCGCGATCGCCCGCGGCAAGGCCGAGCAGGCGGGCCTGGACCCCGACGCGCTGGGCATCGGCATGCCGCCGCAAGAGAAAGTGCCCACCGGCGACGCGCTGCCGCCGTACCTCGAAAAGCAGATGAAGCTGGCGCAGGCGCAGCAGTGGGCGGCCGTCGAAGACGCCGTGACCGTGCTCGAGAAAGCCCTTGCGCTGCCGCCCGGAAAAATGGACATCGCGAAGCTGCAGCACCGCGGCCCGCCCGTCTACCGCGCCGACAAGCACCTGGCCGAGATGCGCGCGCTGGTGGCCATGGGCACCCGCCCGATCGACCTGGCCCCGCTGCTGCCCAAGCTCTACCAGCTGGAAGACACGCACCGCCAGGGCTACCTCGACACGGCGCACATGCAGCCGCGCGTCGACCCGATGCCGGCCGCCGAGGCCGCGAAGCTGCGCAGCGAGATGGCGCGCGCCGTGCCGGCCGGCATCCGCCTGTTCGCGGGCATCGACTTCACGGGCGCCGACCTCTCGGGCCTCGACCTGCGCGAGGTGAATTTCGAAGGCGCCTGGCTCGAGGGCGCCGACCTGCGCAATGCCAACCTCTCGGGCGCCAACCTCTGCAGCGCGGTGCTGGCGCATGCCCGGCTCGACGGCGCGATCGCCATCGGCGCGAAGTTCTGCAAGGCCAACCTCGGCAAGGCGGCGCTGGCCGGCGCCGTGTTCGACGACGCCGACCTCTCGGGGGCCACGCTCATGGGCTGTGCCTTCGCCGGCACCCAGATGCGCCGCGCCGTGTTCACCGGCGCCAACCTGCTGGAGACCACCTGGGGCCGTGCCGACTGGCAGGGCGCGAAGCTGGCGGGCCTGGTCTTCCACAAGCGCGACCTGCGGGGCATGCGCCTGCCCGAGGCCGACCTGTCGGGCGCCACGTTCCTGGAATGCGACCTGTCGGGCGTCGACCTGCACGGCGCAACGCTCGAGAGCGCGACCTTCATCACCGCCAACCTCGACGGCGCCGACCTGAAGATGGCGCGCTGCGCCGGCGCCGTGGCGGTGCAGAACACGCACATGGCCAATGCCGACCTGAGCGGCGCCGACCTGCGCCGCTTCAACTTCGGCGCCAGCGACCTGCGCTGCGCGAAGATGGTCCGCGCGACGCTCGACGGCGCCAACCTCGGCGAGGTGCGGCTCGAAGGCGCGGACCTGCGGCTCGCGAGCGCCAAGGGCGCCTTGATGCGCATGAGCCGTTGCGCCGGCGCGCTGCTGTCCGGCGTGAACTTCAGCGACGCCGTGCTGCAGAAGGCCGACCTGCGCGGTGCCGACCTGCGCCGCAGCAACCTCTTCGGCGCCGACCTCGGCCGCGTGCGGCTGGACGGCGACACCCTGTTCGACGGGGCGCTGCTCAAGCGCGCGCGCACCTGGCCCCGCCTCACGCCCGAACAGCAGGCCGCGCCGTGAAGCCAACGACCCCGATGACCCCGATGACCCCGATGACACCCGCGCTGCTGACCCTTGCCGTGCAGATGGGCGAGACCCTGCACCGGCTCGACCTCGGCAAGGGCCGGTACACCGGCGTGGCGCTCGGCGGCGGCGTGTTCTCGCAGGTGCGCCTGGCCGAAGCCGACCTGCGCAACGCCGACCTGCGCGAGACCGTGTTCGACCAATGCGACCTGCGCGGCGCGATCGCCTCGGGCGCCAACCTGCGCAAGGCCGTGTTCAACCGCTGCCAGCTCGACCACGCCGACCTGCGCCAGGCCAACCTGCACGGCGCCGTCTTCACCGAGTGCGACCTGATGCACGCCCAGCTCGAGAGCGCCGCGCTGACCATGGCCACCGTCAACAAGTGCCGGCTCGACCATGCGAACCTGCGCAACGCCCAGCTCGACTCGGCCGTGATCACCCAGTCGGTGCTGCTCGACGTGTGCGCCGACGGCACGTTCTGGCGCTATGTCACCGTGAACGAATGCGACCTGTCGCACCTGAGCTGGGCCGGCGCGCGCATGCAGCGCAGCGCGTTCTGCAAGACCTCGCTCAAGGGCATGTCGTTCGCGGGCCTGGCGCTCGACGGCTGCCAGTTCGCGGGTGCCGACCTGAGCGGCGCCGACTTCAGCGGCGTCGCGCTGCCGCAGTGCAACTTCCAGGGCGCGAAGCTCGACGGCGCGCGCTTCGCGAAGGCGGTGGCGCCCTCGGCCATCTTCTGCGACGCCACCGGCCAGGGCGTCGACTTCTCGGGCGCGCGCATGCGCCAGGCGCTGTTCACGGGCGCGGTGCTGCCCAAGGCCGACTTCTCGGCCTGCGACCTTTACCAGACGCACTTCGCGGGTGCCAGGCTGCGCGGCGCGAACTTCACCGGCGCCGAGCTGACCTATGCCGACTTTCGCCATGCCGACCTCGACACGGCCGACCTGCGCCGCGCCACCCTGATGCGCACCGTGCTGCACGGCGCGAACACCGCCAACGCGCAGATGACCGACCGCGCACGCGCGCTCGAGTCCGACGCCGACCTGGCCGAGTCGGAGCGCTGGCAGCCGCTGGTTGCCTGAACCCACGCGCGCACGAAACCACGCACGAACACAGAGAGGACCACGCCATGACCAACGAAGCCACACCCAGATCAGCCACCCGCCGGCGCCAGCCCGCGAAGCCCATCACCGGCGAGTGGTGCGTGGGCATCCTCGGCACCGATGCGCTGGGCGGGCAGGTCGTGGCGAGCGGCGGGCTGCGGCTGCGCGCGCAACGCGCCGCGAGCTGCCTGCTCGAACCCGCGGCCGGCGACAGCGTGGCCTGCCTGCGCATCGCACCCGCCGAGGTCTGGATCATGGCCGTGCTGCAGCGCGAGGAGAACACCGCCAACGTCGTCAGCTGCCCCGGCAACCTGCGCATCGCGGTGGACGGCGGCGCGCTCGAACTGCAGGCCGCGCGCGTCGGCCTGCGTGCCGACGAACTCGACGTCGCCACGCAGAAGACCCGCGTGGCCACCGACACCGCCGACGTGGTGGGGCGCGAGCTGCACCTGATCGGCACCACCATCAAGGTGGTGGGCTCGGTGCTGTCGACGGTGATGGAGCGCGTGCAGCACTTCAGCCGCCACTACCTGCGCACCACCGACGGCATCGACCGGGTGGCCGCCACGCACCTCGAATGCGAGGCGAAGCAGCTGCTGCGCCTGGAAGGCGAGCACACGCTGGTGAACGGCCGCGAGCTCGTCAAGGCGCGCGGCGCGCAGATCCACTTCGGCTGAAGCGACACCGGAGCCGCCGAACATGTTCGCCAACTGCCAGCTGATGGGCACCGACATGGGCTTTCCCGATGTCTGCATCACGCCCGCCGCGCCGTCGCCGATACCGGTGCCGTACCCCAACATCGCCATGGGCCCGATGGCGATTCCGAACTGCCCCACGATCCTGATCATGGGCGGGCCGGTCCACAACCTCGCCACGACCATCCCGATGACCAACGGCGACAACGCCGGCGTGATGATGGGCGTGGCCTCGGGCACCGTGATGGGGCCGAGCCGTCACCTCATGGGCGCCTTCACCGTGTTGTGGATGGGCATGCCCGCGTCGCGCCTGACCAGCGTGTCGCTGCAGAACAGCACCAACTGTCCCGGCGTGCGCATCGTGCCGAGCCAGCCCCTGGTGCTGTTGCTGGCGCCATAGCGGCGCTTGTACCGAACCTGGGCGCCGCCGCGAGCGGGCGCCGCGTGCACAGAGAAAGGGAGAAGCCACACATGGCCGAGCAGGAGTTCCGCATCGAGAGCGATTCGCCCGCCAAGGACGAGCTGATGTTCTGGCGCATCGTGGGGCACGAGGCACTGGCGCGCGCGTCCACCTACGAGCTCACCGTGCTGTCGGAGAACAAGGCCATCGACGCCAAGGACATCCTGGGGCGGGCCTTCGACGTGGTCATCGGCTTCGAGGACGCCGACGGCGGCAAGCATGAGCGGCACTGCCAGGGCCACGCGGTGCGCTTCGTGCGCGCAGGCCACGTGGGCCGCTACTTCGAATACCGTTTCACGCTGCGCTCGTGGTTCTGGCTGCTCACCAAGCGCAGCAACTCGCGCATCCTGCAGGAGAAGAAGGTGCTCGAGGTGCTCGACGCGGTGTTCGAGGACAGCCCCATCAAGCGCTTCAAGAAGACCAAGGCCGACAACGTCATCGGCACCCACAAGCCGCGCCGCTACTGCGTGCAGTACCAGGAGAGCGACTACCGGTTCCTATCGCGGTTGCTGGAAGACGAGGGCATCTACTACTGGTTCGATGCGCACGACGCGCCCGGCACCATGCACCTGTCGGACGCCAGCGACATGGCGCACGACAAGCTGCCCGTGGCCGACACGCTGCGCTACGTGCCGGGCGACGCGGCCGAGGCGCGTTTCAACGAGGTGTCGCGCTGGGTCAGCGAGCGCCAGTTCGACACCGGCAAGTACGCCTCCACCGACAGCGACTTCAAGGCCATCAAGAAGAAGCTGGAGGCCTCCGGCGGCACGCCCGACAAGCACGAGCTGGCCGAGTTCGAGGCCTTCGAGTTCGCGGGCGGCTACTTCAGCGGCGGCGACGCCGACGACAAGGGCAAGCTGCGCGGCGAGGAAATCGGCGCACGCCGCCAGCGCCACTGGGCGCTCACGCCGTGGCCGGACGTGGCGGCGGGGCGCAGCTTCAAGCTGGAGAACGACCCCGACGGCACGCGCGACAGCGACTACGTCATTGCGGCCTGCACCTTCGTGGCCAGCCATCCGGGCTACGAAGGTGCCGACGCCGAGGAAACGCGCGTGCCGGTCAACGAGCTGCTGCGCGAGGCGCTGGAAGACGACGCCGTGCTGGCCGACACGCTCGGCGCGTTCGAGGCCGTGCTCGCGCGCACGCCGGCGCTGCAAGCTGGCGGAGTGGGCGCCACGGCGTTCCTGCTCACCGTGTTCCCGGTCGACATGCCGTTTCGTCCGCCGCGCCTCACGCCGCGCGTGGTCATGCCGGGGCCGCAGTCGGCCATCGTCGTCGGGCCGGCGGGCGAGGAGATCCATGCCGACGACTTCGGCCGCGTGAAGGTGCACTTTCACTGGGACCGCTACGACAAGAGCGACGAGAAATCGACCTGCTGGGTGCGCGTGTCCCAGCCGTGGGCCGGCAAGGGCTGGGGCGGCTACTTCTGCCCGCGCATCGGCCAGGAGGTGATCGTCGACTTCCTGAACGGCGACCCCGACCGGCCGCTGATCGTGGGCCGTGTCTACAACGACGACCAGCCCATACCCTTCGGCACCCACACCCAGAGCGGCTTTCGCACGCGCTCCACGCCCAAGGGCAGCGCGGCCAACTGCAACGAGTTCCGCTTCGAGGACAAGAAGGGCTCGGAGCAGGTGTACCTGCACGCCGAGAAGAACCAGGACATCGAGGTCGAGAACGACGAGACGCACTGGGTCGGCCACGACCGCACCAAGACCGTCGACCACGACGAGACCGTGCACGTCAAGCACGACCGCACCGAGACCGTGGACAACAACGAGACCATCACCGTGCACGGGCAGCGCACGGAAACTGTGGACAAGAACGAGACCATCACCATCCACCAGAACCGCACGGAGACGGTGGACCAGAACGAGACCATCTCCATCGGCCAGAACCGCACGATCACCGTGGGCGCGAGCGAGACCGCGACGGTGGCGCTGCAGCGCACCCACACGGTGGGCGTGAACGAGACCATCACCGTGGGCGCGGCGCAGGAGATCACGGTGGGGGCGATGCAGGCGGTGACGGTGGGGGCGAGCCAGACGATCAGCGTGGGGGCGAACCAGTCGAGCAGCATCGGTGCGAACCGGTCGGTGGACGTGGGGGCGAACCTGTCGACGAACGTGGGCAAGAACGAGACGCGCAGCGTGAGCGAGGGGCGCACGAGCAGCGTGGGCAAGGACGATTCGCTGTCGGTGGGCAAGAACCTCGTCATCACGGCGGGCGACTCCATCTCCATCACCACGGGCAGCGCGAGCATCACGATGAAGAAGGACGGGACCATCGTCATCAAGGGAAAAGACATCACGATCGACGCCTCCGGAAAGATCAACGCGAAGGCGAGCAGCGACATCGTGATGAAGGGTTCGAAGATTCTGCAGAACTGACAGCATGCAAGGAGAAAGACCATGAGTGGCAGCAAGCTCATCCCAACGCGGCGCGACACCGGCGGGGAAGAACCAGCCTCCGTCGGACCTCGTGATCCTCGCGGGTCCGTGACGACCGCGGAACTGATCGCCATCACGGACGACGGCTGCACGCCGCTCGTCATGTTCGGGGCTGGGGCCGGTGAAGCTGCTGTGCGTGTGCGCAGCGTGGTCGAGCTGCACGCTGCGCACATCGGCCAGCGGGTGGTGCTGATGTTCGAGGACGCCGACCCGCAGCGCCCCATCGTCATGGGCGTCCTGCGCGGCGCGCAGGGCTGGCCGTTGCCGGATGCACCTGCGCAAGTGCAGATCGATGCGGATGGCCAGCGCATGCTGGTGAGCGCCAAGGACGAACTGGTCCTGCGCTGCGGCAACGCCAGCATCACGCTCACGCGCGCCGGAAAGGTGCTGATCCAGGGCAGCTATGTGTCGAGCCGATCGACTGGCGTGAACCGCGTCGCGGGCGGTTCGGTTCAGCTGAACTGAACGAGATGCAATGAGAGGGACGCAATGAGAAAAATGGGACCCGGGGGGCGCTCATGGAACTGATCAATGCGACCCGCATGGTCGCCGGCTTCAACATGGGCCTGGAGCCCAGCGGGCGGGAATCGCTTGTGGTCGTGATCAAGGGAACCTTCCTTCTTCCACCGCCCGACGCGCCCCTGGGACATTTCGAGTTGCACGAGCGGCAGCTTCCGCTCGCGATGGCGGACACCTTCACCGGCGAGCCCGGCCTTTCCGCGCCTGTGCACGAGGCCGACTTTGCGCCGCACAAGCAACGCTGCGACATCCTCCTTCTGGGCAGTGCCTATTCGCCGCACGGCCGCCCCGTGACGCGCATCGAGGCCGGCCTGCGCGTGGGGGGCTGGAGCAAGACCCTTTCGGTCGTCGGGCCGAGACATTGGGTGTGCGGGCCACTGCAAGCCACGGCGTCGCTGCCGGAGCCGTTCGTGCACCAGCCGCTGTCGTACGACGTGGCATTCGGTGGCGTCGACCTGCGGCATGAAGACCCGTCGGAGCATGCGGCGTTCATGCCCAACCCGATCGGCCGCGGCTTTCATCGGCATGTCCGCGCCGCGTGGGTCGACGGGGCCCCGTTGCCGCGCACCGAAGAAGTGGGGCGCGTCGTCGTCGATCCCGCGGGTCCCTACCGGCCGATGGCGTTCGGGCCCGTGGGGCGAGGCTGGTCGTCGCGCGCCTGCTTTGCCGGCACCTACGACGAGGAATGGCTGGAGAAGCACTTTCCCTTCCTGCCGCCTGACTTCGATGCGCGGTACTACCAGGCGGCACCGGCGGACCAGCAGATGCCGCTGGAGGCTTTCCAGCAGGGGCCGGTTGACGTGACGCTCGGCAACTTGACGCCCGAAGGCCTGGCGCGTTTCACCATCCCCCACCTGGTGGCGCCCGTGCATGTGTTTCCCAGGAAGGGGCCGCGCGAGGACTTCACGGCCGTGCTCGACACGGTGGTGATCGAACCCGATGCCCGACGCTTCACGCTGTCGTGGCGGGTCACAAGGCCGCTGCGCAGCAGCCTCCTGGAGATCGCCCAGGTGCTGGTCGGAAAGAAAGGGCCCGCGTGGTGGCAGCAGCGGGAACAGATGGCCTTTCCGATACCGGTCGTCATGGTTCCGATGGCGCCCGACGAGGCCGCACCGGCATGAGCGCGATGTCGTCCGTCGCCGTGCAAAGCACCGGGCTCGTGACGCCGGTGGGTCTCGATGCTCCCGCGAGTTGCGCGGCCTTTCGCGCTCGGTTGACCAACCCGTTCGAGACGCGCTTCGTCGACTCGAGAGGCGAGTGGATCATGGCCCACCAGGTTCCGCTGGAGCAGCCATGGCGGGGGATCGTCCGGCTCGCGAAGATGGCCGCCATGGCCATCGGCGAAGCGCTGGCTGAACTTCCGCGGGCCCGGTGGCACGACCTGCCGTTGATTCTTTGCGTGGCGGAGGCCGAACGCCCCGGGCGAACGGCAGGGCTGGACGACGAGCTTTTCGTGCGCATCCAGGACGAACTCGGGGTCGATTTCTCGCCGCAGTCCCTGGTCGTGGCACAGGGCCGGGTCGGGGTTGCCGTGGCACTGCTGCAGGCGCGCGCGATGATGGCCGCGCCGGGCATTCCGCATGTGCTGGTTGCCGCCACCGACAGTCTGTTGTCGTGGCCCACGCTCAGCCACTACGAGCGACACGACCGGTTGCTGACGCCGCAGAACTCCGATGGATTCATGCCTGGCGAAGCGGCCGGCGCCCTGCTTGTGGGCCGGCCCGGCGGGCACGCGGGCGAGCTGCTGTGCACGGGCATCGGCTTCGGCCGCGAAAGCGCCTTCGTCGACAGCGGCGAGCCGTTGCGCGCAGACGGTCTTTCGCAGGCCGTGAAGGCGGCGCTGGCCGAGGCCGGTTGCGACATGCATCACATGGACTGGCGCATCGCCGACATTGCCGGGGAGCAGTACTACTTCAAGGAGGCGGCGCTGGCGATGTCGCGCACGCTGCGCGTGCGCAAGGAGGCGTTCGACCTCTGGCATCCGGCCGAATGCACCGGCGAGGTGGGCGCCGCGTCGGGCGTGGCCATGGTGTGCGCGGCGCGCGCGGCCTGCGATAAGCACTACGCCCACGGCCCCAACATCCTCGCGCACATGGCCAACGATGCCGGGCAGCGGGCGGCGTTGTGCCTGCGGCACAGAGGGTTCGAATGAGCAACCAGGTCTATGCCAACAACATGGAGGTGTCCTGCAAGCAGGCCGCGGGCAAGGCGATCTGCGCGTTTCCGGACGTGTGCTTCACGCCGCCGCAGACGCCCGCGACACCGCCGGGCGTTCCGATCCCGTATCCCAACACCGGCATGGCCGCGGACACGACCAGCGGTTCGACGAGCGTGCAGATCTCCGGGCAGGAGGTGATGCTCAAGAACAAGAGCTACTTCAAGCGAAGCAGCGGGGACGAGGCAGGCTGCGCGCCCAAGAAGGGCGTGGTGACCAGCCAGAACATGGGCAAGGTGTACTTCAACGCATGGTCGATGGACGTGAAGGTGGAAGGCGAGAACGTGGTGCGCAACCTCGATATCACCACCCACAACCATGCGTCGTTCCCAGGCAACTCGCCCACCTGGCCCTACATCGACGAAGCCGCCTTCGCCGTCGGCAGCGACCATCCGTGCGCCGACGTCGCGAAGAAGCTGAAGACGAACTGCTCGTCCGCGGCCGGCCCTTTTCTGAAGCCGGACGGAAAGGGCGGCAAGACGATGCCCGCGCGCAGCCGCAAGGCAGCGATGAAGAGCATGTGCAGCAAGAAAAACGACAAGTGCCGCGACGCGATGGCCTGCGTCATGACCAAGAAGAGCCCCAACAACTGTTGCCCGAACAGCCGCGGCAAGAAGCCGACGCCCCATCACGTCGTGCCCGATTCGCAGTTCAACAATTCCTCGGGCAAGCGCATCAGGCTCGGCGCCGGAAAGAAGTACAGCTACAACGGCGCGGCCTGCGTGTGCGCCAAGGGAAACAGCCACTCGACCGGCGAGCACGGCGAGATCCACACCGAGACGAACAATCTCACCGTCAATCACAAGTCGCTGGATGCGAAGAACGTGTCGCGCACCGGAAAGTCGATCGTCGGCGAACCGCGTTGGAGCGTCGGCGAGGCCGAGGACGTCGGCGCCGAGGCCGTGGAGACGGTGACCGGATGCGACAAGGCGTGCACGCAGTCGCAGGTGCGCGCCGGCCATCAGGCCATGGGCATCGAGGAGTCCGACCAGATCCGTCCCACCACGGCCGGAGAGGTCAGCAAGCCGCGCAGCATGCGGCCCAAGGCGCCGCGCAAGCGCCGCTGAGCACCGGCAGGCAACGAGGTCGGAGCAGATACCCAACAGGAGTCGAAGATGAGCAAGAAGGGCCCCTTCAAGGACTTGATCATCCGCACCGCGGTGGTCCTGTCACCGCGCTACGGAATCATCTATGCCTGCGATCCCGCGCTGGAGCGTCGCGGCGAACCGCACGCCTGCGTGTTCGTGTGGGACGACGGCAGCATCGATCGCGGCGACTGCAACTACGACGCCCACAGTGCCTGCCTGATCGACCTGCCCGAGGAAGGCTCGGTCGATATCTCGGAAGCGGGCTACTACACCGCCGACACCGAGAACGACCGGGTGACGCAGGACCTGTTCGACAGCTACACGCCCGCCGCAAGGGAGAAGCGTGCCCGCGGGCTGCGCTCGGTGCGGGAGATTGGCGGCGTCGCGCATGCCATCGGCATCCGGGGCATGGTCTACAGGCTCGACGCGCTCGACCGCTGGACCCGCATCGACGAGGGACTGCCGCACGACTTCGACGGACAGGCCATCCATGGGACCGGTCTGTCGGATCTCCACGCGGTCGGGTTCCGGGGCGACGCGTGGCACTTCGACGGCAAGGTGTGGCGCCGCCAGGACCTGCCCACGAACCGCAATCTCACGTCGGTGGTGTGCGCCGCCGATGGCACCGTGTACGTCGCGGGGCATGACGGCATCCTGCTGCGCGGACGGCCTGGCCAGTGGGAGTCGATCGAGCACGGCGACACCGACGAAAACATCTGGGACCTCGAATGGTTCGCGGGGCAGCTCTTCGTTTCCACGCTCGACGGGCTCTTCTCGCTCCAGGGAGACCACCTGAAGCCGGTTGCCTATGGCAAGCACACGCCGAAGAGCACCTACCAGCTGAGCACGAAAGAAGGCGTGATGTGGTCCAACGGGGAGAGCGACATCATGGAATTCGACGGCAAGACCTGGACACGCATCGTCTGAACCCATGCCCTCCGTCGCCGAGACCTCCGTGCCGGTCGTGGTGCAGCAGCACCTAGACAATGCCGACCTCTTGCGCTCGGTGCGCTCGGTGCTTGTGCGCGCGCCGCACGTCGGGCTGGACCGCTTGCGCCGCCTGGACGACCGGCTGGCCGCGAGCCTCGACGGACTGGCGGTGGCCGGCGACCTGGGGCGCCGCATGAGCCTGCAAGCGCTGGCCGCGCCGAACCGCGGCACGGTGTTCGCCTGCGCCGTCGCAGCCATCGAAAGCCGGGATCCCGCACTGCTCGAACGGCTCATGTCGCTCACGCAGGCCGTGCCTGAACTGCGGCCGGGGCTGGTGTCCGCGTTCGGCTGGGTGCCGGCCACGTCCCTGCGCGGCATCACCCGCGCGCTGCTCGATTCGCCGAATGCCTTTCGCCGCGACGTCGGCCTGGCCGCCTGTGCCATGCACCATGCGGACCCAGGGGATGCCTTGAGCGCAGCCATGACCGCTGCCGCGCGCGACGAGCGGCCCGCGGAAGCGGCGCAGGCCGTGGTGGCCGCCGGCAAGCTCGGCCGTCGCGACCTGTTGTCCGAATGCCTGCATGGCCTGTCGCACCCCGATGCGTGCCTGCGCTTTGTGTCGGCCCGCTCGGCGCTGTTGCTGGGCGAGCGACAGGCATCGGTGCAGGCACTGACGGCCATGGCGCAAGCGATCGGCCCCTGGCGGGCTTGCGCCGCGGTGCTGGTGCTGAAGGTGCTGCAACGCGAGGAGGCCGATGCGCTTCTGCGTTCGCTGGCACAGGACACGGGTTCGGCGCGTCTGCTGGTTCGCGGGATCGGCGCCGCTGGCGATGTGCGCCATGTGCCGTGGTTGGTCGACCGCATGGACGATCCGGCGCTGGCCCGTTTGGCGGGCGAAGCCTTCAGCACGATCACCGGTCTGGACCTTGCCGCGGCGGATCTCGAACTGAAGCCGCCGCAGGGCCCGGCGCGGGGCGCTGCGCCGGACCCTCGCGACGATCCGCAGGACGACGACGTCGCCATGGACGAAGACGACGGTCTTCCCTGGCCCGATGGCGCAGGGATCGGCGACTGGTGGCAGGCCCACGGCGCTCGCCTTCCCGCGGGGTGCTGCTTTGCCGGCGGCGCTGTTTCGCCGGGCCATTGCGTCGCGGTGCTGAAGTCGGCCGCACAGCGACAACGCATCGCGGCGGCCGATCACCTGGCGCTGACGGCACCGGGCACGCCGCTGTTCAACGTGGCGGCGCCCGTGTGGCGACAGCTGCGGCTGCTGTCGGCGATGGAGGCATGAGCGGTGCAGGCGCGCATCATCCTCGCGACCTTGGCGGTGGTCTTCCTGCTTGCCGCGGCGATGCGCTGGATGCGCAACGCCCGCCGCACCGACCCCGCCACCCGCACCTGGCTCCTCATCGCCCTCATCTTCGCCACTGTCGCCGCCTGGCTGCAATGGCATACCTCTTAAGGCGAGATTGCCAACATGCACCACGGAATGAATACTCCTTGCGAGCCTGTTCAGGCGCATTCAGGCACAGAGCCTTCGGGGGCCGATTCATGATCCATATCGCTGTCATCACCCGGCAGGGCGCTCCGGCGGGGCAGTCCATCGCCGCGGACTTCGGGCCCCAGGGCGGCACCATCGGGCGGGCCGACACCAACACGCTCGTGCTCGACGACCCCGACCGCACGGTGTCGCGCGTGCACGCGCAGGTGCTGTGCCGCGACGGGCAGTACTTCGTCATCGACCGCGGCAGCAACCCGATGCAGTGCAACGGCGTGTCGCTGGGCTCGGGCAAGGAGGCCGCGTTGAGCGACGGCGCGCGGCTGGTCATCGGCAGCTTCGAGCTCACGGTGAGCGCCAAGGCCGCGGGCGCCGCGGCTGCGTCGACCTCGCCGCCGGTCATTCCGAACACGGTGCTGGGCATGTCCACCGGGGCGGCCGCGGCAGCGCCGCCGAGCGACGACCCCTTCGCCGACCTGCTCGCGGGCCTCGCACCGCCGGCCGCGCCGGTTTCCGCCCCCGCCCCGGCTCCCACTGCCTCCTCCGCGCAACGCGATTCGCTGCTGTTCCCCGACCCGATGGAAAGCGGCTCGCGCAACGCGCAAGCCGCGAAGATCGATCCGTTCGCTGACCTGCGCGGCCCCGCGCCGTCATCCGCGCCCGCGACGGGGCTCGGCGCGCTCGACGACTTTTCCGACCTGGGCGCGCCCGCGCACGGCAAGGGGGCGGGCATCGACGAGCTTTTCGGCGGCATGGGCAGCAGCGCAGGTGGCGGCATCGGCGGCGACCCGCTCGCGCTGTCGCCGCTGGCCGATCCGCTGCTGCAGCCCAACACGGCCTCCGACGCCGACCCGCTGGCCGCGCTGCAACGCGCGGCGCCCGCCACGCCGACGCCGCGCTCCGACCACCTGCCGATCGACCAGTTCGGCTTCATGCCGCCGAAGGCCGTGACGCCACCGGCACCTGTGCCCGCGGCTGCTCCCGCTCCGGCGCCCGCACCCGCACCCGTGGCCGCTGCCCCGCTGCCGAACTTCGACGACATGACGGGCCAGCCGATCCGCATCAGCGGGCCCGAGAATTCCGGCCGCGCCCTCGAGCCGCTGCCCCCGCCGCCCCCTCCGGCCCCCCCGGCCCCCCCGGTCCACGCGCCACCGCCGGCGCCTGTACAGCGCGCCGCCCCCGTCGAGCGCACCGCCACCGACGACGAGCTGCTCGCAGCCTTCCTGCGCGGCCTCGCCAGCACGCACCAGCCGCCCGAGATGCTCACGCCCGGCCTGATGGAGCGCATCGGCGCGATGCTGCGCAGCGCCACCGAAGGCACGCTGCAGCTGCTGCTCACGCGCCAGGAGTTCAAGCGCGAGGTGCGCGCCGAGGTCACGATGATCGCCGCGCAGGCCAACAACCCGCTGAAGTTCTCGCCCACCGTGGAGGTGGCGCTCGCGCACCTGCTGGGCCCCGGCGTGCGCGGCTTCATGCCGCCCGAGGCCGCGATGCGCGACGCCTTCAACGACCTGCGCGCGCACCAGTTCGGCGTGATGGTGGGCATGCGCGCGGCGCTGGCCCATGTCATCGCGCGCTTCGAGCCCGCGGAGCTGGAGAAGAAGATCAGCGCGAAGACGGCGCTCGACTCGCTCTTCAGCGCCAACCGCAAGGCCAAGCTGTGGGACCAGTTCGTGTCGCTGTACGGCGGCATCGCCAGCGAGGCGGAGGACGACTTCCACAGCCTCTTCGGCAAGGCCTTTCTCCAGGCCTACGAAGAGCAGATGGCGCGCCTGAAGTCCGACGCCTGAGACGGCCCGGGCGCACCGAACGGCAACGACGGCAACAACAGCAGCAGCACCTGCACACGCGAGAGGCACCCCGCTTGGAAATCGAAATCGTCACGCTCTCCCGGCAGGGCGGCCGCACCTACAACGAGGACGTGCACGGCCACTGGCACGACGAGCGCTACGTCGCCTGCCTGGTGGCCGACGGCGCGGGCGGCCACGGCGGCGGCGACGTGGCCGCGGCCACCGCGCGCAGCAGCATGCTGGGCGGCTTCTCGGCCGCGCCGGGGCTGGACGAGCCCACGCTGCGCCGGCTGGTGGAGCAGGCCAACCTCGACGTGGTGGCGCGCCAGGCCGAAGGCGGCAAGCTCGCGGGCATGCGCTCGACGGTGGTGTTCGCGGCCATCGACCTGGAGAGCCAGGCGCTGGCCTGGGTGCACAGCGGCGACAGCCGCGCCTACCTGTTCCGTGGCGGCGCCATCGTGGCGCGCACCACCGACCACAGCCTGGTGCAGCAGATGGTGGCCGGCGGCATGCTCGACGAAGAGGGCGCGCGGCTGCATCCGCAACGCAACATGCTGCTGTCGGCGCTCGGCTCCATCGAGGAGGCGCCCGACATCGCGGTGTCCGACCGCATGCGCCTGCTGCCCGGCGACGTGCTGCTGCTGTGCAGCGACGGCGTGTGGGAGCCGCTGGGCGACGAGCGCCTGATCGACACGCTGCACGCCTCGCGCACGCCCAGCCAGTGGACCGAGCTGATCGACGCGCAGGTGAAGGCCAACGCCAAGCCAGGCCACGACAACTACACGGCGCTCACGCTGTGGGTGATCGACGAGGACGCCGACGCGACGCGGCTGATGGAGCCGATGGCCGAGCCGACGCCGGGCGACTGAACCCCGGCACCCGCCGCAGGCGTCAGGTGCCGCGCGTCAGGCGCTCACCAGCAGGTGCGCGTTCAGGTCGAACGGGATGCCGGCCGCATCGAAGGCGTGCTGCGCGTAGCAATCGGCGTTGTGCGTGCGCTGCCAGGGCAGCAGCTTCTGGTACTTGCCGTCCTTGCGGTGCGCGTAGCCGTAGTCGGTGATGCTGTTCTGCGTCTCCGCGATCGGGCCGACGTAGTGCGCCGTCTCGTGGATCAGCACATAGGAAAAGGCGTCGCTGTCGAGGTTCTGCATGCGCGCGCACAGGTAGATGCTGCCGCGGGGCATGCCGTTCCATTTCAGGTTGCGTTGCGAAAGGTCGTAGCCGCCGGAGAAAGTGAAGGCGTAGGCGCCTTCGTTGCTGCCGAGCGGCTCGTCCGTTGCCAGCACCAGCCCGCGTGGCACGTAGCCGAGCGCCGTCTGCATGTTGAGGTAGATGCTGTCGACAAAGCCCAGCGCGGTGCTCCAGCCGCTGGCCCCCGGGAACTTGTCGATCTGGAAGTGCTTCGCGGCCTTTTCCCAGTCGGACTTGCCGATGCCCCAGGTGTTGGGCTTGCCGGTCTTGAAGTAGCGCGCGCGGTCGACCGACATGCGCGCCAGGTTGATGATGTGCATCGCGCGTGCGCGGTGCTTCTGCATCTCGGCGGGCAGGTCGGCGTAGGTGCCCGCGGCGGTGCACAGCGCCTTGTCGGTGCGCTTGTCGGGGTCGACCACGCCGTCGGCGCCTTCGAGGCCGAAGTGCTTTTTCTGGAAGCCGGTGATGCCCTTCAGGGTCAGCGGCCCGAACTTGCCGTCCACCACCAGCGCGGGGCTGGGGCCGCCTTCGAGGGGCGTGAAACGGTTGAGCGCCGTCTGCACCTTGCGCACGTCGGCCGGCGTGTTGCGGCAGCGCGCGGCGGAACCGACCGCGGCGCTCAGCCCCAGCACGGTGCCGGCGGAACTGCCGAGGCTGTCGAACGTGCGGCAGCCCTCGGTTCCGCAAAATGCCGTCATGCCTGTGTTGCTCATGGTCAGACCTTTACTGCGCTGAGTGCGCCGCCGCGGTTGGAGCTGCCGGTCAACGCATTGCCGGGGCCCTTGAAGGTTTCGACGGTGCCCACGTTCGAGGTGAGCGGCGCCCAGCTGATCTTCATGTCGCCGGCGTTGCCGAAGGTGCAGCTGCCGCCGTTCTGCCGGTTGCTCATGGGCGTGTTCTGCGACATGGGGCGCGTGTAGGTCCAGCTCGCCCCGCTCGTGTCGTCGATCAGGTAGTAGTAGGTCTGGCCTTCCTGCTGCACGCGCCACCATCCGCGTGCCCATGCGGGCGTGGGTGTCTTGGGGGCGTTCACGGGCAGGCTGGCGAACATGCCGTCCAGGATGGTGTCGACCTGCGCGTCGGTCGCGGTCTTCAGGAAGATCTTGAGCGCGGCCTCGAAGCCCGTGAGCTGCGACGACGGCGGCTGCCTGTACGGGTTGACGGCGTAGGTCGCGCCGGTGTTCTTCATGCTGAAGTTCACCCAGTCGATGTGGATGTGGTCTTCGTGGCGGGTGTCGGCGGTGTACTTGCCGGCCTCGAGCTTGCGCCCGCCGTAGCCGGTGCCGTCGGCGCCGCGCACCCAGAAGTGCACCGGGGAGTTGGTGGTTGCGTTGCGCACGGTGAAGATGAACGCCGACCACTGCATGGCGTCGAAGTTCTTCACCAGGCCGGCCATGATGCGCCGGCCGATGCGCGCGTCGGCGTCCTTCTTGTAGTTCAGCATGATGTCCAGCGCGATGCCGGAGGTGTGCCGCGTGCCGGGCTGGATGTTGTTGCCCGCGTCCAGCTTGACGCCGGGGAACTCGTCCTTCAGCACGGTCATCAGCGTGGCGATGGCGGGCGAGATGTCGGCCATGGTGTGTTCTCCTTGAGGCCAGGGAAGCAGAAGAAGGTGAAGGCGTGAGGGCAGCGACGGCGGCGAGCCTCGCCGGCCGTGTGCGAACCGCCGCCTTCTTCGTGCGGGCCGGGTTCCACACCACGTCCGGGCCGGCACGTCGCCGGGACCTGGGTGGTGTGAAGATGCCGCAGCGGTGGCTGCTGCCACCGTGCGTTCAGCGCGTCTCGGTCGAGCGCGTGTCCCAGCCGAACTTGATGTCGCCGCCCATGGTGCCGTCGGCCTTCTGCGGCTTGTAGGCGATCTCGATGTCGCCGTAGGACACGGCCACGCTCTCGTGCACTTCGCCGCCTTGCGCCGCGCTCACGTTGAAGTCGGCAATGCGCACTTCCTTGAAGGTCACGGTCATGAAGGTCTGCTGGCCTTCGCCCGACTTGGCCATCACGAGCGTGGCCTTGTCGAAGTGCTTGCCGTTGGCGCAGGCCTTGGCCAGCGTGGGCGAGGAGCTGTCGAACTTCTTCGTCAGGGTGACCATGCCGGGCGAGCCCTTGCCGACCGACGAACCGCCGCCGACCGTGCAGGTGGCGTTGTGCACGTTCCAGCTCCAGCTCATGAGCTCGATCTCGTCCTTGTGGTCCTTGTGCGCGGCTTCGCCCTTGACGCCGTCGATCTTGAAATGGCAGTCGATCATGTTCTTTCTCCTGGATGGCCTTGCGATGCGGCCGGGTGGTTGAAAAAGCGCTCCGGGCCTGCCCGGACTCTTGCCTGTGGGTGCCGGGCGACGTCCTGTCGCCGGCTGTCTCTAGAACGAAGACGCCGCGCGGGTTTCAAAGGATTCGCGGCATGTCTTCCGAAAAAATCTGCTGTCTTGCCGGCTGCCTGCGCGCCGCTTACTTGCCGCCCTTGGCGGACGGCAGCTTCGACACCAGCCGCAGCGAGACCGTGAGGCCTTCGAGCTGGTAGTGCGGGCGCAGGAAGAACTTGGAGGTGTAGTAGCCGGGGTTGCCCTCGACCTCCTCCACCACCACCTCGGCGGCGGCCAGCGGCTTCTGCGCCTTGGTGGTCTCCGACGAGTTGACGGGGTCGCCGTCCACGTAGTTCATGATCCATTTGTTGAGCCAGCGCTGCATTTCCTCGCGCTCCTTGAAGCTGCCGACCTTGTCGCGCACGATGCACTTCAGGTAGTGCGCAAAGCGGTTGCAGGCGAACAGGTAGGGCAGGCGCGCGGCCAGGTTGGCGTTGGCCGTGGCGTCGGGGTCGTCGTACTCGGCCGGCTTGTGCAGCGACTGCGCGCCGATGAAGGCCGCGAAGTCGGAGTTCTTGCGGTGGATGAGCGACAGCAGGCCGGCCTTGGACAGCTCGGCCTCGCGCCGGTCGCTGATGGCGATCTCGGTGGGGCACTTCTGGTCCACGCCGCCGTCGTCGCTCGGGAAGGTGTGCAGCGGCAGGTTCTCCACCGCGCCGCCCGACTCGATGCCGCGAATGCGCGAACCCCAGCCGTACAGCTTGTACGAGCGGTTGATGTTGGTGGCCATGGCGTAGGCCGCGTTGGCCCAGGCGTACTTGCCGTGGTCGGCGCCGGCGGTGTCTTCCTCGAAGTCGAACTCCTCCACCGGGTTGGTGTTGGCGCCGTAGGGCGTGCGCGCCAGGAAGCGCGGCATGCACAGGCCCAGGTACTTGGCGTCGTCCGATTCGCGCAGCGAGCGCCAGCCGGCGTACTCGGGCGTGAGGAAGATCTTGGTCAGGTCGCGCGGGTTCGCGAGCTCCTGCCACGACTCCATCTGCATCAGGTTGGGGCTGGCGCCGGTGATGAAGGGCGCGTGCGCAGAGGCCGCGATCTTGGCCATCTCGCCGAGCAGTTCCACGTCGGGCGGGCTCTGGTCGAAGTGGTAGTCGCCCACCAGCGCGCCGAAGGGCTCGCCGCCGAACTGGCCGTACTCCTGCTCGTAGATCTTCTTGAACATCGGGCTCTGGTCCCAGGCCGCGCCCTTGAACTTCTTCAGGTTCTTGGCCAGCTCCACCTTCGAGATGTCCATCACCCGGATCTTCAGGTGCTCGTCGGTCTCGGTGTTGTTCACCATGTAGTGCAGGCCGCGCCATGCACTCTCGAGCTTCTGGTAGTCGGGGTGGTGAATGATCTTGTTCACCTGGTCGGTGAGCTTGGCGTCGATCGCGGCGATCATGGCCTGGATCGACTTGGTCACGTCCTTGCCGATGACGGTGCTGTTGCTCAGCGCCTGCTGCGCCAGCGTGAGCACCGCGGCTTCGACGGCGCTCTTGGCTTCGTCGCTGCGCGGCTTGAATTCCTTTTGCAGCAGCGACGAAAAGTCGCTGCCCGCGTACGCGACATCTTTCAGCGCGCTCTGTTCGAGTGCTTCGGCCATGGTGGGTTACTCCTCGTGTACCGGTGGTTCAGGCGAATGGGGGGTCAGGCGATCTGGCGATCTGGCGATCAGGCGGCCGGCGCGCTGCCGTCCTCGGGCTTCTTGCTGGCGGCCAGCGTCTGCAGCAGGGCCGGGTCTTCGAGCACCTTGGCCAGCAGTTCTTCGGCGCCGCCCTTGCCGTCCATGTAGGTCACCAGGTTCGACAGCTGCGTGCGCGCTTCCAGCAGCTTGTTGAGCGCGCCCACCTTGCGGGCCACGGCGGCGGGCGAAAAGTCTTCCATGTTCTCGAAGGTGAGCTCGACCTTCAGGTCGCCTTCGCCGGTGAGCGAGTTCTCCACCGCGAACGCCGCGCGCGGCTTCATGGCCTTCATGCGCGAGTCGAAGTTGTCGACGTCGATCTCCAGGAACTTGCGCTCGGCCACCGCTGCGAGCGGGTCGGCCGGCTTGCCCGACAGGTCGGCCAGCACGCCCATCACGAAGGGCAGCTGCACCTTCTTCTCGGCCCCGTAGAGCTCCACGTCGTACTCGATCTGGACCCGGGGCGCCCGGTTGCGGGCGATGAATTTCTGACTGCTCTTGGCCATGAGGGTGCTCCTTGCGGTGTGGATGGCGAACGGATGCGTTGGTCTGGAAAGGGTGCGGGCGCTATTCGGACGGGCGGCGGCCCGTGACCGTCTCGATCGTGTCCATCGCGTTGGGCGCGAGGTTGGCCATGATCTCGAGGAAGCTCACGCCGATGAGCTTCTTGGCGCGCTCGATCAGCAGCGGCGCGGGGTTGCCCGGCTCGGCCTGCTCGAGGTAGCGGATCACGCGGTCGAGCATCTGCACGGCGTCCTGGCGGTTCTGGATCTCGCCGCGCAGCGCGGCGGGGCGTGCGCCGGACGTGCCTGCGGATTGCGCGTCGGCGCCTGCGTCGTCACCGGCTTCGGCGGTTGCATCGGCCGGTGCGCCGCTGGCCGCCGCGCTGGCCTTGTGCAGCACGCGGCCGATGGCGCGCAACGGGTCGAGGTCGACGGCATCGGCACGGCCTGTGCGCTCGACGATGAGCTTGTGCAACCGGTCGATCAGCGCGGGCATGCCGACGGCGGCCTGGATGGCCTCGGGCCGCTCGGCCTGGATCGCCTCGAGGCCGCCGTGCACCTGCGCCATCGAATAGGTGGCTTCGCCGCCGACGGCCGTGAGCGCGTTGTGCGCAATGGCGATGTCGCGCACGCGGATCGGGCCCACGCCGCGCGCGATGCCGACCTGCGCCTCGTACAGGTCGCGCAGGCCCATGGCCTCGTCGGTCAGCGGCGCGAGCGCGTTCAGGCGCATCGTCGGGTCGTTGCCGTCGTCGGCATCGAGCTTTGGATGTATGCCTTCCCAAAACGTGTCGAGCAATCCGTTGAGCAACTGGAGCCCGGCGGCGAAGCCCATCACGCCCTGCGTGCGTGCCGATGCGCGCAGCAGCAGCACGGCGGCGCGCACGTCCTTGCTGCGCCGGAGGATGGATTCGGCCTGCTCGCCCACCTCGCGCCACTCGGGCTCGACCGCGGGGATCACGGTGTCGCCGAACTGCTGCTCGGGCTTGCCTTGCGCAGCGGCGACGAGGGCCGTGAAGTCCGCGTCGTATTCGAGATCGTCCCCGCATGGCGAGGCCTCGCCGATGGGCGCGAGCAGTGTGGCTGCAAGTTCGTTGGTCAGCATGTTGCCTGTTCGAGTTGGCTGGTGATAATCAAAGAAGCACCTGAACCGGTCAATGCAACGAAGGGAATAGCATGCGCACGCTGGGTACACACCATTCGTCCTATGAAGGCTTCCTTGGCGCTGCCACGCGGCGCCGCATCGCCGTTCTTGGCCTTGCTGCAGCGGGTCTCCTGATCGCGGGCTGCGCGGCCAAGCCCGTGGTCACCACGGTGTCGGTGAACCTCACGGCGGGCGCCGACGCCAACCCCGACGCGCGCGGGCGCGCCTCGCCGCTCACGGTGCGCGTGTATGCGCTGAAATCGCCCGGTCCGTTCGAGGGCGCTGATTTCTTCTCGCTGTTCGAGAAGGACCAGGCCACGCTCGGCGCCGAACTCGTGCAGCGCGAAGAAGTGCTGCTGCGGCCCGGCGAGAGCAAGAAGCTCGAGTTCAACCTGCCGCCCGACGCCAAGGCCATCGGCGTGATGGCGGCGTTTCGCGACCTCGACCGCGCGCGCTGGCGCGAGGTGCGCCCCGTGACCACGGGCAAGGCGCACACGCTCGATGTGGCCTTCGGCGCCAGGCAGATCCGCATCGACAGCAAGTAGCCTGCGCGGCGCGCGCGTGCCGGCGCGTGCCAGCGCGTGCCAGCCCGTGTCACAGCGGCGCGAGTTGCGTGCTTGGCGCGCTCGACGTGGCGGAAGAGGGCCGCCCCGGCCGCACCAGCGGCTGGTCGGCCGGCAGGAAGTGACCGAACAGGTCGCTCACGAAGGCACCGCCGCTGTCGGCCGCATCGTCTGCGTGCGCCTGCGACGCGGAGGCCGTGAGGTAGAGGCCGCGCCAGCGCGGCATGCGCGTGCCCTTGCCGTGGCTTTCGAACAGCACCTCGGCGAACTGCCGCAGGCCCGGCTGCAGCGCGCGCACATCTTCCACGAACGAATGAACGGCCAGCCGCGCCGCCGCGCTGGGCTGCTCGCGCAGCAGCGCCATGCGCAGGCCGTGCAGCTGCTGCACGATGGGCTCGAACACCGCGTCGAAGCGCGCGCCCGCCGGCGTCTCGATGAAGGCCGACGGGTCGGTCAACCGGTGCCCGATGGCCTGTGCCAGCACCTCGGGCGCGAGTGCGCCGCGCAGCACCGCATAGCCCGCGAGCTGCTCCAGCCCGGTCACCACCAGGTAGGTGGGCAGCTGCAGGCGCAGCGTGTCGCTGGTTTCGTCGAGCAGGTGGCGCAGGCGCGCGGCCTTCGGCCGGAGCTCGGTGGCGTCGTCGTGCAGCAGCTCGTGCGCGCCCACGCACACCACCAGGCCGTTGAGCGGCAGGCGGTTGCGCCGCTCGGCCAGCGCAAGCAGCGACTGCAGCCACAGCCCGCGCATGGCGGGCGTGCCGCCGGTGTCGCCCGCCAGGCCCGGATGGGTTTCCACGGCCATGGCCGCGCCGGTCAGCCACCAGTGCCACCAGGCGCCGCCGAACGGATCGCCCGAGGCGGCGGCATGCGCACCGGCGTCGTCGCCGGCCGGCGCCCGCTCGCCCCGTGCCGTGGCGAGCAGCGCCGGCACGCGGGCCTGCGTGCCGCCGAAGAAGAGGAACCACGGCACCAGGGCCGCGGACTTCGAGCGCAAGGTGCGGCGCAGGGTCTGCTGCGCCTGCGACATGCCGTCGCGCAGGGCGTCGACCGCCGCCTGGTCGGCCTCGGCCGGCGGTGCGCCCATGGCCGCGATGCGCCGCACCAGCCCGCGCCGGCGCGCGCCGCAGCCGGCGTCGCGCACCACCGCGTACAGCAGGCCGAAGCCGAGCACGCACAGCGACAGCAGCAGCCAGAAGCGGTGGGCGGGGGAGAGCAGGGCGGTCATGTCAGCGCGGCGTCGTTTCGAAGAACACGAAGTCGGCGATCAGCCGCTCGCTGTTCTTGCTGGCCGCCAGCGCCTCGCGCAGGCGCAGCAGGTAGGCCGAGGCCAGCTCGAAGGGCGGCCGGTTGGAGGTTTCGCTGAACGGCATCGGCGCCGACAGCACCGTGATCAGCACGCTGCCGAAGGGCGGGCTCACCAGCCAGCTCGAAGGAATGTCGCGGCCCAGCTCCAGCGACTGGCCGGCGCGCAGCGCGAGCGGCGCCGGGCCGGGGTTGAGGTGCATCACGGAACCGTCGGCCGTGTAGTAGTCGACCCAGATGTAGCTGTCGTGACGCGGCGCCACCACCTGCACGCGCACGGTGTCGCCCTCGCGCAGCTTGCCGTCGTGCGCGGAGGGCGCGTCCACGTCGAGGCCGTAGGCCTTCTCGACGTTGCGTGCCTGGTAGGGCTTGAGGATGGAGAACACCTCGCAATGCGGCCACACGCGCAGGCCGATGTCGAAGCGCGGCGAGCGCACGCCGGGCATGGCGCTCACCTCGCGCTCCACGCGCGGCAGGTCGCCGGGCACCGAGACGTAGCCGCTCACGCGGGTGCGGCCGTCGGGCTCCACCGCCGCGGAAAGGTCGGCGCAGGCGAAGCTCTGCAGGTGCTGCTCCACGCGCTGGCCCAGGCCCGTGGCCACCGCCGGCGGGCCGGTCGACCACAGCCACAGCAGGTACAGCAGCGGCAGCGTGAGCGCCAGCGCGGCGCTGCTGCGCAGCAGGGTGCGGTCGCGCCGGCGCGTGTCGTTGGGGCCGCGCGGGTCGGCCACGCCGTAGGGCTGCGGCGTGATGCGGTCCTGCGCGAGCGTGGCCAGCGGCAGCGGGTGCATCCGCAGCTGCTGGCCGTGCAGGTCCTTCAGCTTGCCGAGTTCGCCCTGGTCGCCTTCCTCGAAGTAGTACTGGCCCTTGAAGCCGAGCGCCAGCGCGTGCCAGTAGACCTCGCGCACGTCGTCGTCCTCGGGGCCCAGCGCCGAGAGGTGGTGGAAGAACTCGCTGTGCGCGTTGTTCGAGTTGAAGAGCTGCACCTGCAGCGCCGGGGTGCCGTTGGCGCGCGGGTGGCGCGCCAGGATCTCGTCGATCCACGCCACCATGGCGAAGGCGGCCGACTCGACCTGCGCCGCGGGCGTGCCCTCGGCGTCGGCGGCGGCGCGCGCGCCGTCCAGCAGCCGGCGCGCCTGCTGCTGGGCCGCCTCGTGCGCGAGCATCGGTTCGCCGGCCGCGATCGACGCGTCCAGCGCAAGGCCGAACGAGACGAGGGCGCAGAAGTGGTCGAAAAGATGGGCCATGGGCGGGCCCGCTCAGTCGTGCGTTGCGAAGGATGCCTTGCACCGGCGTCTGCAGCGATGGCACATGCCCATGTCCCCGGTTCCTTCGAGTGGTGGTTCATTCTTCCCGAAGGGCCGCCGTGCGCCATACCGCTTGGGGTCTATGCCGTTGGTAGGGCCGGCGGTCTTGCTGCGCCGGGCATTCGCCGTTATCTTCAGCGTCTGCAAAGATCTCTGCATGCTGGGACACGGGGAAATGCCATGAAAATCCTGATCGCCGACGACCACAGGCTCGTCATCGAGGCGGTCAAAGCCAAGTTGTCGGAGCTGGAGCCTGGCATCGAATTCGTTCTGGCGATGAGCGTCGACGAATTGCTTGCCGGGGCAACCGACGACCTCGACCTGGCCCTGATCGACCTGAACATGCCCGGCGCCGACGGGCAGGCCCACATCGACGACATCCGCCGCCGCCATCCGGCGGTACCGGTCATCGTGCTGTCGGGCTACGAAGACCCCGCCATCATGCGCAGCGCGCTCGAGCGCGGCGTGCTGGGCTTCATTCCCAAGGCCTATTCACCCGAGGTGATGCTGTCCGCCGTGCGGCTGGTGCTGGCCGGCGGCGTGTACGTGCCGCCGATGATGCTCACGGCGCTGCCGCCGGGCATCGTGGCCGGCGTGTCGCAGCAGGCGGCGACCGAGGCCTTCGCGCGCGGCGGGAACGGCGGCGGTGGCTCGGGTAGCGGCCAGACGCTGGAGCACCTGCGCAACGTGCTGACCGAGCGCCAGGTCGAGGTGCTGCAGCTGCTGTCGCAGGGCAAGCCCAACAAGCTGATCGGGCGCAGCCTGGGCATCAGCGAAGGCACCGTGAAGATCCACCTGGCCGCGATCTTCCGTGCGCTGAACGTGCGCAACCGCACCGAGGCGGTGGTGGCGGCGCAGGCGCTGACCGAGGCGCAGGCCTGAAGTCCCGAGGCCCCGAAGCCTGCCGCGCTTGCCGCGGCTAGGCGGCGCGCAGGGCCGGCAACGGTTCGGCCGTGACGCTGCCGCCAAGATCGCTGGCGCTGCGCAACCCCTCTTTTCTTTGCGCGATGGCTTGCGCCAGGAACTCCGCGTCGCGCGCCACGCCCGAGAAACGGCCCGACCCCCAGGTGTGCAGCCAGGGCAGGCCCAGGAAGTAGAGCCCCGGCTCGTTCGTCACGCCGCGCAGGTGCACCGGCGCGCCGCGCCCGTTGAACACCGGCGCATCGACCCACGCGAAATCCGGCGAGAAGCCGATGCACCACACCACGCTGGTGATGCCGGCCGCCGCGAGGTCGAGCCGCGTGCGCTCTTCCCGCGGTTCCCACACCGGCGTGTAGACCGAAGGCGGCGGCGCTTCGATGCCTTGCGCCGCAATGTGCCGGTCGATCGACTTGTTGATGCGGTTGTAGGTGTCGTCCGCCGCGTCGAGGTTGTCGCGCAGGTTGGGCTGCAGCTCGAAGTTGCCGTTGTCGAACCCGTTCAGCAGCCCATACAACGCCATGCCTTCGAGCGCGAAGCGGCGCAGGTCGATGTCGCGCCCGCCGTCGCGGCCGGTCACGTAGTGGTTGGTGTTGTCGCGCACGCCTTCGCGCAGCGGGTGCTCGGTGACGGGCATGTCGTAGTACTTCATGTCGGCCAGCCAGTCGACCACTTCGCGGCCGCGGTAGAAGCGCGCGCAGCGCGGCGCATGGCCCGTGGCCAGGTGCACCTTGCGCCCGGCCAGGTGCAGGTCTTCGGCGATCTGCGCGCCCGACTGGCCGCAGCCCACCACCAGCACCGCGCCCTCGGGCAGCTGCGCCGCGTTGCGGTACTGCGCCGAATGGAACTGCGCCACGTGCGCGGGCAGCTTCTCGGCCAGGCGCGGCACGATGGGGCGGTGGTAGCCGCCCGAGGCCACCACCACCTGGTCGGCGGTGTAGAGGCCGGTGTCGGTCTGCACGTTGAAGCGGTCGCGCTCGCCGGCACCGGGCGCACTTGGCGCACTTGGCGCGCGCGAGACGCGCTCCACCGTCACGCCCTCGATGGCCGGCGGCTTCACATGGCCGACGAAGCCCGCGAGCCATTCGTTGATCTGCTCCTTCACCATGAAGCCGTGCGGATCGTTGCCCGTGTAGCCCCAGCCCGGCAGCTGGCACTGCCAGTTGGGCGTGACGAGGCAGAACGAGTCCCAGCGCTGCGTGCGCCAGCTGTGCACGAGGCTGCGCTTCTCGATCACCAGGTGGTCGATGCCGCGCTGCTGCAGGCAGTGGCTCAGCGACAGGCCGGCCTGGCCGCCGCCGACGATGACGACGCTGTAGTGGCTGCGTCCGCCGTAGGGGTGTGACATGGGGTGCTTCTTTCTCTCTTCTGGAGGTGGGGGACGTCAGTCGAAGGCGACGACGGTGACCTGCGCGTCCGCGGTTTCCGCGAAGCGCGCAGCGATGTGTTCGATTTCCGCGAGCTGGTCCATCGCCTGCGAGCAGGCAAAGCCGTACTTCGCGCGCACGCGTTCGGAGGCCAGGCCCAATGCCTCGCGTGCGTGCCGCATGAATTCGCCGAGGGCATAGGGCTCGCCGGGCACGAGGTGCTCACGCACCACGCTGGAGGGCGAGTAGCAGCGGGTTTCGCTGGCGTCGGGCCAGCGCACGCGGAAGTGCGTCACGGGCATGGGGCGGCCTCCGATTGCAGGCCGGGCGGCTGGATGAAAGCGTCGCTGCCGAAGTCCCACAGCAGCGCTTCTTCGCCGTTGGCGCGCAAGCGCACCTGCCGCGTGGCGTCGACCTCGCCGACCACGGCGCAGGCGATGTCGCGCGCGGCGAAGCGCGCCAGCACCGATGCCACCTGCGCGGGCGCCACGCTCAGCACGAAGCCGTAGCTGGGGAACGACGAGAGCCAGCGCATCAGCGGCACGCCGTCGGGCCTGGGCAGCGCGTCGAGGTCGATGCGCGCGCCCACGCCCGAGCATTCGAGTAGCATCAGGGCCGTGCCCACGGCGCCGGCCATGCTGATGTCCTTGCCGGCGCCGCACAGGCCGTCTTCGGCGAGCGAGGGCAGCAGCTCGAGGTCGGCGCGCAGCCGCGCGGCGGGCGCGCGGGTGGAGGCGTTCCAGTAGGGAAAGGGCTCCTCATAGGCGCCGCGAAGGTCGGCCGCCATCACGAGCAGGTGGCCGGGTTGCGCGTCGAAACTGGTGAGCAGCCGGCGCGCATGGCCCAGGATGGCCACGGCCAACTGCGGCCGCTCGCTGCGGTTGTTGCTGTGCCCGCCCACGATGGGCACGCCGTAGCGCACCGCGGCTTCGGCCAGGCCGCGCAACACGTCGTCGGCCGGGCTCATGCCGCTGCTCCACAGCGCGTCGACCACGGCTGTGGGGCGCCCGCCCATGGCGTAGATGTCGCTCACGTTGACCATCACGCCGCAGTAGCCCGCGAACCAGGGCATGCGCACGATGAAGTCTTCCACCAGCCCTTCGATGGCGAACAGCAGGTAGCCGCCGTGGCCGTCGGGAATGGCCGCGCAGTCGTCGCCGATGGGCACGGCCTGCGCCAGCGCGGCATGGCCGCCGGGCAGCGAGCGGCCGAGCGCGGCCACCACGTCGCTGATGTCGCGCTTGTGGGCGAAGCCGCGCGTGGCGCGCAGGGCCTCGGCAATGGCATGGACGCCGTGAACATCGGTCATGCCATCACCTTCGCGCGCGTGACGAAGCCGCTCACCGGGTCGTGGCAGGGCGGGTACCAGGCCAGGTCGGCCTGCATGCGCGCATGCGGTCGGCCATGCACGCGGGTCTCTTCGAGCATCCGCCAGCCGAGCTTCCTGAACAGCGGCACGTTCTGCATCTGCACTTGCGCCAGGAAGGTCTCGCAGCCCAGCGCGTTGGCGCGCGACACGGCCAGCCGGATCAGCGTGGCGCCCAGGTGCCCCTGGCTGCGGAACGCGGGGTGCACCGCCAGCCGCGAACCCCACCATTCGTCCTCCGCCTCGCCGCGGTGGATGCGCACCGTGCCCACCACCTGGTCGGGCATGCCGGCGTTGCACGACATGGCCACCAGCAGCCGGGCATGGTCGTCGATGGCATCGCGGTCGTCACGCGCGAAGATGCCCTGCTCGATGCAGAACACCGCGCGGCGCAGCGCCATGGCTTCGTCGCGCTCCCACTGTTGCGCGGCTTCGCGCACCAGGTATTCGACGGGCGCGTAGGCGTCCGCCATTTCGCAGAGGTCGTCGATGCACAGCATGGTCAGCTTTCGCTTTCTTTTTCGTAGATCGACAGCGACGAGCAGGCGCCGCACTTGCCGCAGCCGGCCTTGATGTCGGCCGAGCGCAGGCCCGCCGCCACCACGCGCTCGCCCAGCGGCGCCAGCAGCGACTTCATGAAGTCGGGCGTGGGCGCGGGGTGGTCTTCGAGCGGCGTGCCGCTGATCGGAACGAAGGGCACGACGAAGGGGTACACGCCGCGCGCCAGCAACTGGTCGCAGGTGTCCAGAATCGCTTCGCGCGTGTCGCCCAGCCCGGCCAATATGTAGGTGCTGACCTGCCCGCGCCCGAACACGCCCACGGCCGCCTCGAAGGCGCTCATGTAGCGCGACACGGGCACGCTGGCCTTGCCCGGCATGATGCGTTCGCGCACCGCGGGCGTGACCACTTCCAGGTGCATGCCCAGCGTGTCGATGCCCGCGGCCTTCATGCGGTGGAACCACTGGTCGTCGTCGGGCGGCTCGCACTGGCCCTGGATGGGGATGTCGACCGCGGCCTTGATGGCGAAAGCGCTCTCGCACAGCACGGCCGCGCCGCGGTCGGTGGCGTTGGGCGTGCCGGTGGTCATCACCATGTGCTTCACGCCGTCGAGCAGCACGGCGGCGCGCGCCACCTCGGCCAGTTGCTCGGGCGTCTTGCGCGCGACGGTGCGCCCGGCCGCGAGCGACTGGCCGATTGCGCAGAACTTGCAGCTCTTCTTGCGGCTCTCGTAGCGGATGCAGGTCTGCAGCACGGTGGTGGCGAGCACGTCGCTGCCGTGCAGCGTGGCGATGTGCGAGTAGGGCACGCCGTCGAAGGTCTGCATGGCGTAGAAGCGCGGCTGCTTCGGAAAGCTGATGCTCGCAATGGGAATGCTGCCGCGCATCACGCGGCTCATGCCGTGCGCGTCGGGCGCCTCGGCGGTGAAGGGCGAGTGCCACGCGGTGGAGGTGTGCACCGGCACCATGATCGTGTGGCCGTCGACGGTCACGGCCTTGTGGTCGGACGGGCCCGCGCCGCCGCGCCGGCTCGACACACCGGCCGACGGGTCAACCAGCCGCAACCCGAAGGACTGGAGCTCGGTCATCAGCTGCCGGCTCGCGGGTGGCATCGTTGTCGTGGTGGTCATGGTCGGTGCTCCGTGGTGTAAGCGGTGAGGTGTGGGGTTGCGTGAGGTGCATCGGCACGGTGGTCTGCGCCGGCCGGTCGTTGATGGCGAGCGACAGCAGTTCGGGCCGCGCGTAGTGGCCGACCGAATCCATCATTCGCTTGCGCTTGGCGATGAGCGCCATGTCGAGGTCGGCGATGACCATGCCTTCGCCCTCGGTGAGCGGCGGCGCGAGGTGCTTGCCCTCGGGCGAGACGATGGCCGTGTGGCAGCCGCCGCGCAGCGCCTTCTGCAGTTGGGCGTCGGGCGTGACGCTGCGGATCTGCTCGTCGCTGAGCCAGCCGGTGGCGTTCACCACGAAGCAGCCCGACTCCAGCGCGTGGTGGCGGATGGTCACTTCCATCTGCTCCGCGAAGATCGGCCCGACCAGCGAGCCGGGAAACTGCGCGCAATGGATCTCTTCGTGCTGCGCCATCAGGGCGTAGCGCGCGAGCGGGTTGTAGTGCTCCCAGCAGGCCAGCGCGCCGACGCGGCCGACGGCGGTGTCGACCACCTTCAGGCCCGCGCCGTCGCCCATGCCCCAGACCATGCGCTCGTGGTACGTGGGCGTGATCTTGCGGCGCTTGAGC
Source organism: Variovorax sp. OK212 (assembly GCF_900112425.1). GTDB lineage: Bacteria > Pseudomonadota > Gammaproteobacteria > Burkholderiales > Burkholderiaceae_C > Variovorax. The sequence goes on from NZ_FOLP01000004.1 coordinate 619,683, forward strand.
GCGAGCGTGCCGTCGGCGTCGAACACCAGCTGCGTGTTGTAGAGGCTGCCGTGGTCGCGCTCGTTCACGCCGAGCACCACCACCATGTGGCGCGCGCGGGCCCGCTCGGCCACCGCCTGCGTGACGGGGCCGGGCACCACCACCGCGCGCTCCACCAGCCGCAGGTGCGGCGCACCCTGCAGCACCGGCGGCAGCACGAAGCTGAAGTAGGGGTAGTAGGGCACGAAGGTCTCGGGGAAGACCGCGAGCTGCGCGCCCTTGGCTGCGGCCTCGTCGATGGCGCTGCACACCCGCTCGAGCGTGCCGTCGGGGCGGTCGAAGTCGGGCGCGATCTGGATCGCCGCGGCACGCACGATGCGGGGTGGGGAAGCCATCGCTCGTGCCGCCTTACAGGGTCCAGGTGTCGAGGATGACGGCGCCGGCCTTCTTGTGCAGCAGCACGATGTCCAGCACGTCGAGCGGGTTGATCGGCTTGATGCCCTCGATCAGCGCGCCTTCGCCGTGGCCGTACAGCGCCTGCAGCGCGAAGCGGCAGGCGTAGACCTTGCCGCCTTCTTCCATGAACTTGACGATCTGCTTGTTGAAGTTCTGGTGGCCCGGGAAGGCCTCGTCGCCCAGCGTGGGAAAGCCGCGCTGCACGCCCAGCGTCACGCCGGGGCCGTACAGCAGCACGGAGGTCTCGTAGCCCTTGCGGCGCAGGCGCGTGGCCTGCAGCAGGTTGACGAAGCCGATCGAGCCTTCGAAGGCCACGGTGTGGAAGGTGACGAGCGCCTTCTCGCCGGGCTCGGCCTTGACGTCTTCGAACACCTTCTCTTCGTAGTCGACAAGGAACTCGCCTTTTTCGTTGCGGGGGCGGGTGACTTTGGGCATGGGGTACTCCGGTTGGGGTGGTGGGTACGCAGGTCTTGCGTGCCTTTCTCTTCGCAGGCGATGTGCCAGCGCCGGGCGGCGGGCGTGCGATCAAGTCGCGATCAATGCGCGGCGGTGCGGGCTGCGTGGCGATAAAAATTCTTCGGGCGCCCGGAATCGCGGCCATGCAGGTCGCCGGCCACGTCGGTTTCGCACCGTGACGACGCACGCGGCATGCGATCAATGCACCCGATAAATGGCGTTGATCGCACCTGATCGAAGCATTCGCCCCCTCTGGCACGGGCGTGATTCCTGCGTGTTGATCGGCAGACCGATGCAATCAATGGATGCGATCAACTTCGCCGGGAACGCCTCATGACCACGATCACCGCCCACTGGCGCAAGCAGCTGCGCACCACCGCCAAGCCGGCCTACCTGCTGCTGGCCGACCTGATCGCCGACGACATCAAGACCGGCCGCCTGGGCGTGCGCGACCGCCTGCCCACGCTGCGCGAGCTGGCCACCGACCTGGAACTGAACTACACGACCGTGGCGCGCGGCTATGCCGAGGCGCGCAAGCGCGGGCTGATCGATTCGCGCGCGGGCACCGGCACCTTCATCCGCTCGGGCAGCCCGAGCCTGCGGTTGCGCGGCGGCAGCGGCGCCGAGATGACGATGAACATGCCGCCCGAGCCCGACGACGAGCACCTGATGGCGCGGCTGCACGACAGCGCCAGCCGGGCCTTCGCGCAGCTCGACTTTCACGACCTGCTGCGCTACCAGGACTTCGGCGGCACCGTGCACGACCGCGAGGTGGCCATGCAGTGGTTGCGGCCGTTCGTGCCCCACGCGAGCGTGGACCGCATCCTGGTGTGCCCCGGCATCCATGCCGTGCTGACCGCGCTGTTCTCGCAGCTGGCGCGCCCGGGCGAGCTGGTGTGCGTGGAGTCGCTCACCTACCCGGGCGTGAAGGCCATCGCGGCGCAGCTGGGCGTGCAGCTGCATGCGCTGCAGATGGACGACGACGGGCCCATTGCCGACGCCTTCGAGCACGCCTGCAAGACGCTCAAGCCCAAGGCGCTGTACTGCAACCCGACGCTGCTGAACCCGACGGCGGCCACCGTGTCGCGGGCGCGGCGCGAGGCGCTGGCCGACGTGGCGCTGCGCTACGCGGTGCCGATCATCGAGGACGACGCCTACGGCATGCTGCCGCGCCAGGCGCCCGCGTCGCTGGCCACGCTGGCGCCGGGGCTCACCTACTACGTGAGCGGTTTCTCGAAGTGTTTCGGCGCGGGGCTGCGCAGCGCCTATGTGTGTTCACCGACGGTGGTGCAGTCGCAGCGGCTGGCCGGCGCGATGCGCGCGACCACGGTGATGGCCTCGCCGATCACCAACGCGCTGACCACGCTGTGGGTGGAAGACGGCACCACCGAGGCCATGCTGCAGGCGGTGCGCGCGGAGTCGGTGGCGCGCCAGCTGCTGGCCATGCGCTACCTGGGCGACAGCGGCCTGCAGGCGCACCCCGAGGGCTTTCATGCATGGCTGCCGCTCACGCCGGGCTGGAGCCCGGTGGAGTTCGCCTCTTACCTGCGCACGCAGAACGTGGGCGTGGTGGCCAGCGCCGCGTTTTCCACCGACGGCGACCCGCCCGACGCGGTGCGCATCTGCCTGGGCGGGCCGATGTCGCGCGAGCAGTGCGACCAGGCGCTGCGGCTCATCGCGGACACGCTGGCGCATCCGCTGCACCCGCACGCGACGCTGCGCTGAGTCGGATGCGAGGGGGAGGGCGCTTCAGCGCTTGGCGAACACGCCGTTCCAGGCGAACACCGAGTTCGGCGCGTTCACGTGGCGCAGGCTCGCGGTCGGGCGCAGGGCCGGTTCCTTCTTGCGCACGGGCTCTTCGTCGACGCGCACGCCCTTGGCCAGCTGGTCGTCGACCAGGCTTTGCAGGGTGACGGAGCCGAGGAATTCCATCACGTGGTGCTTGGCGGAGGCCCAGAGGGCTTCGGTGGAGTAGCAGCCGATCTCGGCGGTGCTTTCGCGCCGGGCCGCCTTTGCGACGACCGGGGCCTCGGTTCTGGTTTCGGTTTCAGGCTCGGCCGGGGCCTGGCCGTCGACCGAGGCCAGGATGTCCGCCACGGTGATCTCGGAGGCCTTGCGGGTCAGCGTGTAGCCGCCGCCCGGGCCGCGCGTGGCCTTGATGAGGGCGTGCTGGCGCAGCTTGCTGAAAAGCAGCTCGAGCGACGAGCGCGCGATGTGCTGGCGCTTGCTGATCGACGCCAGGGGCACGGGGCCGTCCCGCTCGCGCAGCGCGACATCGATCATGGCGGTCAGGGCGAAGCCGCCCTTCGTCGTCAGACGCATGGAGTGTTCCTCGTGAATGTGCATTGCGGGGCAATGCCGGGTGAAGGGCTGCCCGGCGGCTGGCGCGGGGCAGGTAGCCGGTGTGAGTGTCCGAAAGGTCGCCAAAAGTTTCCGGCGCGGTTTTCGGCGGGTTTTCGACATTGGCGGCCGTACAGGGCAAAAAGGGCGCTGCAAGGCCCACGGAAGGGGCCGGAACGAAATTTATTGTTGAAAAAGTACGCGCGGATACACAGCGATACGGTGCGCCGGCGCAATCCGTACCCCCGCCATGAAGATCCGGGCCGCCAGTCGCTCGCGGCTGCATCGATTTCCCTCTTTCAACCTCGCACCCCCGATTCGCAAGGAGCCTCCCATGTCTGCCCCAGTCCACATGCCCCGCCGCTCGTTTCTCGGCACCGCGGCCATCGGCGTCGCGGCCGCCCAGTTCGCCGCCGTCCTTCCCGCCTTCGCCCAGTCCGCTGGCACTCGCAGCACAGGCCCGCTCAAGCGCCTGGAGCCGCTGAAGACCATCGACGCCGGCGTGCTCAACGTGGGCTACTTCGAGGCCGGCCCCGCCGACGGCGCGCCGGTGATCCTGCTGCACGGCTGGCCGTACGACATCCACACCTACGCCGACGTGGCGCCGCTGCTTGCCGCGGCGGGCTGTCGCGTGATCGTTCCCTACCTGCGCGGCTACGGCGCCACGCGCTTCCTTTCGGCCGACACCCCGCGCAACGGCCAGCAGGCGGCGATTGCCGTGGACATGATCGCGTTGATGGACGCGCTGAAGATCCAGACCGCCACCATCGCCGGCTGCGACTGGGGCGCGCGCACCGCCTGCATCATGGCGGCGCTGTGGCCCCAGCGCGTGAAGGCGCTGGTGTCGGTCAGCGGCTACCTCATCGGCAGCCAGGAGGCCGGCAAGGTTCCGCTGCCGCCGCAGGCCGAACTGCAGTGGTGGTACCAGTACTACTTTGCGACCGAGCGGGGCCGCGCGGGCTACGAGAAGAACCGCCACGACTTCGCCAAGCTGATCTGGCAGCTCGCATCGCCGAAGTGGAACTTCGATGCCGCCACTTTCGACCGCAGCGCCGTGGCGTTCGAGAACCCCGACCACGTGGCCATCACGGTGCACAACTACCGCTGGCGCCTGGGCCTGGCCGAGGGCGAGGCGAAGTACCAAGCGTTGGAGAGCCGGCTGGCCAAGGCACCGGTGATCACGGTGCCGACCATCACGCTGGAAGGCGACGCCAACGGCGCGCCGCACCCGGAGCCGAGCGCTTATGCGAAGAAGTTCTCGGGCCCGTACGAGCATCGCCTGGCCAGCGGCGGCATCGGGCACAACCTGCCGCAGGAAGCGCCGGAGGCCTTCGCGGCCGCGGTGGTGGACGTGGCGCGGCGCTGAAAGAGAGAGCGAGAGAAAGAGCGGGGGCGAGCCTTCCGGGAGAATCGGCGCATCTCTCCGGAAGGCTTGTCTTGACCTCTTTCAGCTTCGATCCCACCCGCTTCGACGCGGCCATCGTCGACCTCGACGGCACGATGGTCGACACGCTCGGCGACTTCGCCGAGGCCCTGAACCGCATGCTGCGCGACCTGGCGCTGCCGCCCGTGGCGCCCGCCGCCATCGAGCTGATGGTGGGCAAGGGCTCGGAGCACCTGATTCATTCGGCGCTGGTGCACGTGATGGCGCCGTCGGAGGGCGCGGGTGCCGAGGCAAAGGCCCGCGCGCTGTTCGACCGCGCCTGGGAGCGGTACCAGCACCACTACCTGGCCATCAACGGGCAGCACTCCGCGGTGTATGCGGGCGTGGCCGAGGGGCTGAAGGCGTTGCGCGCGCGGGGCCTGCGGCTGGCCTGCCTCACCAACAAGCCGGGCTCGTTCGCCACGCCGCTGCTGGCCGCGAAGGGGCTCGACGGTTTCTTCGAATTCGTGTTCGGCGGCGACGCCTTCGAGCGCAAGAAGCCCGACCCGCTGCCGCTCCTGAAGACCTGCGAGGCGCTGGGCACGTCACCGGCGCGCACGCTGATGATCGGCGACTCCAGCAACGACGCGCGTGCCGCGCGCGCGGCCGGCTGCCCGGTGGTGCTCGTGAGCTACGGCTACAACCACGGCGAGCCGGTGCGCGGGGTGGACGCGGACGGCTTCGTGGATTCGCTGGCCGAGCTGGCCTGACTGGCCTGACTGACGCAGGCCGCCTGGGCTTTCAGGCGCTCACTGCTTTCCCAGCAGCGCGTCCTTCAGTTTCCAGTCGGCCGGGGTCGGTCCGAGCCAGATGCGCAGCAGCGCGTTGAAGAAGGCCGGTTCCTTCACCGGGTCGGGCTGCGGCACGCCGCGCACGGTGATGAGCGTGCCGGTGCCCGGCAGCCAGTCGATGGTGAAGGTGTCGCCGGTCTTCAGCTGCTTCTGGTCGGCGAACATCTGGCCCATGCGCAGCAGGCCGGGAATGAGGTTGAGCATTTCGCTCTTGGGCGAGTTCTCTTCCACGCCCTTGGTGAAGAGCTTGCCCAGCTCGTTGGCGTCGATGTCGCGCAGCATCGTGATCGCCACGCGCTTGGGGCCCGGCGCGGCCAGTGCTTCCTCGGGTGTCGACACCTTCTGGCCGACGTACAGGCCGGCCGTGTAGACCTTGAAGATGGCCTTGTAGCGCACACCCGCGCCGTTCAGTTGCAAGGCGGTGCCGCGCAGGTCCATGCGGTCTTCGAGCTTGACGCCGGCCACGTCGACGGTCGCGGCGGAGGCGCCGAGGGCGGTGGCGAGGCAGGCCAGGAGGCCGAGACGGACGCACGCGGCCGAGAGCGATAGAGCGGGCAGAGCAGGCACTGGGTGTCTCCTTGGAATTTGCGAACGGTCGTGCGAATGTATCTTTTCGTTTTACGCACGGACCATCGGGGGAACCCTGAAGAACGCCGTTGGCAGCCGTATTGCACGCGTTCGGCGTTTTCGTGGGCTAAACTCCGCGCTCCATGTTCGTTCATCACATCATTCAAACAGGTGAAGGCAGCCGGGGAGCCTGGCCCTGGCGTCGCCATACATCGCTGACTGTTTGATTGCACGGCGCACGCCGTGCGCCCGAGGTTCCGAGTCGACACACACACCGACGCCGGACCACCCGTGAATGACCTTGCCACCGGCCAAAGGAGCGCCGGCAGGCAATTGGAGAACGAATCCGTGATCACCGAACTTGAATTCAAGAGCCTCAGCGCCCAGGGCTACAACCGTATTCCGCTGATGGCCGAGGCCTTTGCCGACCTCGAGACGCCCCTTTCCCTCTACCTCAAGCTGGCCCATTCGCAAGGCGGCGGCAAGCACAGCTTCCTCCTCGAATCGGTGGTGGGCGGCGAGCGCTTCGGCCGCTACAGCTTCATCGGCCTGCCTGCCCGCACGCTGCTGCGTGCCTCGGGCTTCGGCGCCGAAGCCGCCACCGAAGTGGTGACCGACGGCGCCGTCGTCGAGACCCACAAGGGCAATCCGCTGGACTTCGTCGCCGAGTACCAGAAGCGCTTCAAGGTCGCGCTGCGGCCGGGCCTGCCGCGGTTCTGCGGCGGCCTTGCGGGCTACTTCGGCTACGACACCGTGCGCCACATCGAGCGCAAGCTCGAGAACAGCTGCCCGCCCGACACGCTGGGCTGCCCCGACATCCTGCTGCTGCAGTGCGAGGAACTGGCGGTCATCGACAACCTGTCGGGCAAGCTGTACCTCATCGTCTACGCCGATCCGAAGCAGCCCGAGGCCTATGCCGTGGGCAAGCGCCGCCTGCGCGAGCTGAAGGACAAGCTCAAGTACTCGGTGAGCGCGCCCATCGTGAAGCCCACGCAGGCGCACCCGCCCGAGCGCAGCTTCGCCAAGGGCGACTACCTCGCGGCCGTGGAGCGCGCCAAGGAAATGATCGCCGCGGGCGACTTCATGCAGGTGCAGGTGGGCCAGCGCATCAGCAAGCGCTACACCGAGTCGCCGCTGTCTCTGTACCGCGCGCTGCGCTCGCTGAACCCCTCGCCCTACATGTACTACTACAACCTGGGCGACTTCCACGTGGTGGGCGCCTCGCCCGAGATCCTGGTGCGCCAGGAGAACACGGGCGACGGCGAGCAAAAGATCACCATCCGCCCGCTGGCCGGCACGCGCCCGCGCGGCGCGTCGATCGAGCTCGACAAGGCGGCCGAGGTGGAACTCATCAGCGACCCGAAGGAGCGCGCCGAGCACGTGATGCTGATCGACCTGGCGCGCAACGACATCGGGCGCATCGCCAAGACCGGCACCGTGAAGGTGACCGAGGCCTTCGCGGTGGAGCGCTACAGCCACGTGATGCACATCGTGAGTAACGTCGAAGGCACGCTGAAGGACGGCATGACCGCCATCGACGTGCTGAAGGCCACCTTCCCGGCCGGCACGCTGACCGGCGCGCCCAAGGTGCATGCGATGGAACTCATCGACCAGCTTGAGCCCACCAAGCGCGGCATCTACGGCGGCGCCTGCGGCTACATCAGCTACGCGGGCGACATGGACGTGGCCATTGCCATCCGCACCGGCATCGTGAAGGACCAGATGCTCCACGTGCAGGCCGCGGCCGGCGTGGTGGCCGACTCGGTGCCCGAGCTGGAGTGGAAGGAAACAGAAGCCAAGGCGCGCGCGCTGCTGCGTGCCGCCGAACTGGTCGAGGAAGGCCTGGAGTGAACATGAGCACCGCACCCGATATTCAGAACGACTTCTCGCACGAGATCATCGGCGCGGCCGTCGAAGTGCAGCGCGTGCTCGGCACGGGGCTCGACGAAGCAGCCTACGCCGCGGCGCTGGCCATCGAGCTGGCCGAGCGCGAGATCGGCTTCACGCGCGACGTGGCGCTGTCGGCCAGCTACAAGGGCCGCTCGCTGGGCGAGGTATACCGCGCGGGCTTCGTAATCGAGCAGTCGGTCATCGTGGAGCTCAAGGCGGTCGACGTGCTGACCGACCTGCACCGCGCGCAGGTGCTGGCCGCGCTGCGGCTGTCCGGCCTCAAGCTGGGCCTGTTGATCAACTTCAACGTGTTCCCCGTCGTGAAGGGCGTGCACCGGATTGTGAGCAAGCCATGAAACTGCTGATGATCGACAACTACGACAGCTTCACCTACAACATCGTCCAGTACTTCGGCGAGCTGGGTGCGGACGTGCAGGTGCACCGCAACGACGAGATCACGGTGGCGCAGATCGGCGAGCTGATCGCCTCCGGCGTCACGCGGCTGGTGGTGTCGCCGGGGCCGTGCTCGCCGGCGGAGGCGGGTGTGTCGGTGGCGGCCATCGAGGCCTTCGCGGGCAAGCTGCCCATCCTGGGCGTGTGCCTCGGTCACCAGGCCATCGGCGCGGCCTTCGGCGGCAAGATCGTGCGCGCGCAACAGCTCATGCACGGCAAGACCAGCGAGATCACGACCACGCAGGAGGGCGTGTTCGCGGGCCTGCCGCAGCGCTTTACCGTCAACCGCTACCACTCGCTCTCGATCGAGCGCGAGAGCTGCCCCAAGGCCCTGGCTGTCACCGCCTGGACCGACGACGGCGAGATCATGGGGGTGCGGCACACCGGGTTCGCGCACGACGTGCGCATCGAAGGCGTGCAGTTCCACCCCGAATCGATCCTCACCGAGCACGGCCACGCCATGCTCAAGAACTTCCTGGACTAGCTCACCATGACCGACCGCCTCTCCCTCGTCGACCTGCGCAGCGACACCGTCACGCAACCCACGCCCGCGATGCGCGAGGCCATGATGGCGGCGCCGCTGGGCGACGACGTCTTCGGCACCGACCCGAGCGTGAACGCGCTGCAGGAAAAGATCGCGGCCATGCTGGGCTTCGAGGCCGCCATGTTCGTGCCCACCGGCACGCAGAGCAACCTGTGCGCGATCCTGTCGCACTGCGGGCGCGGCGACGAGTACATCGTCGGCCAGCAAGCGCACAGCTACCGCTGGGAAGGCGGCGGCGCGGCGGTGTTCGGCAGCGTGCAGCCGCAGCCGCTGGACCATGCGCCCGACGGCACCTTGCCGCTTGCGCAGATCGAGGCGTCCATCAAGCCCGACGACGCGCACTTTGCGCGCACTCGCCTGCTCGCGCTGGAGAACACGCTGGGCGGCAAGCTGCTGCCTTTCGCGTACGTGCAGGCCGCGACCGACCTGGCCAAGGGCAAGGGCCTGCAGCGGCACCTGGACGGGGCTCGCCTCTTCAATGCGGCCACCGCGCAGGCGGCGCTGGACAAGCGCAGCGACATCCGCGCCGAAGCGCGCCGCATCGCGCAGTGCTTCGACAGCGTGTCGGTGTGCTTCAGCAAGGGCCTGGGCGCGCCGGTCGGCTCGGCGCTGGTGGGTTCGCGCGAGTTCATCGCGCGCGCGCACCGCATCCGCAAGATGGCGGGCGGCGGCATGCGCCAGGCCGGCCTGCTGGCGGCGGCTGCGTCGCATGCGCTCGATCACCACGTCGATCGCCTGGCCGACGACCACGCGCTCGCGCAGCGGCTGGCACAGGGGCTCGAAGGCATCGAAGGCCTGACGGTCGAGGCGCCGCACACGAACATCGTGTTCGCCGATCTCACGGGCGCCGCGCAGGCGCGTTCTTCGGAACTGATCGCAAGCCTCAACCAGCAGGGCATCCTGGCGACCGGGCTGTACCGGCTGCGCTTCGTGACCCACCTCGATGTCGATGCCGCCGGCGTCGATCGGGCTGTTGCCGCGATCCGCGCCTTCTTCAAGTCCTGAACGCCGCGAGGACGCGATGCCTGATCTTCCCCATCTGCTCGCTTTCATCGCCGCCGGCTGGCTGCTGAACCTCACGCCCGGGCCCGACGTGCTGTACGTCGTGACGAACTCGCTGCGCAGCGGCGTGCGCGCCGGCATCGTCGCGGGGCTGGGCATCACGGCCGGTTGCTTCGTCCACATCTTCGCGGCCGCGGTCGGCGTCGGCACGCTGATGGCCACGTCGGCGGCGGCCTTCACGGTGCTCAAGTACATCGGCGCGGCCTACCTGCTGTACCTGGGCGTGCGCATGGTGCTGTCGCGACCGGCGCCGCCCGCCGATTTGGGCGAGGCCGCCGCTGCGGCCACGGCCGCCGGCGAGCGCAGCCTCCAGGCGATCTTTCTCGGCGGCTTCTGGACCAATGTGCTGAACCCCAAGGTCGCGCTGTTCTTCCTGGCCTTCGTGCCGCAGTTCATCGCAGCCGGCACCGATCACACGGCCCTGTACTTCGTGTTGCTGGGTGTGCTGTTCAACCTCAACGCCATTCCCGTCAACGTCGGCTGGGCCCTGGCCGCCGGATGGATGGCGCGGCGCGGTGCCGTGCGCAAGGGCATGCACTGGCTCGACCGCGCAGCCGGCGTTCTTTTCATCGGCTTCGGCCTCAAGCTCGCGTTCACCGACGCGCCCGCCGTTCGCATCGGCCGCTGATCCACTTTTCGAGGAGACCTCTCTCATGATCACCCCCCAGGAAGCGCTGCAGCGCACCATCGAACACCGCGAAGTCTTCCACGACGAGATGCTGCACATCGTGCGCCTCATCATGAGCGGCGAGTGCTCGCCGGTGATGATGGCCGCGCTGATCACCGGCCTGCGCGTGAAGAAGGAAACCATCGGCGAGATCACCGCCGCCGCGCAGGTGATGCGCGAGGTGTCGACCAAGGTGCCGGTGAAGGACACCACGCACCTGGTGGACATCGTCGGCACCGGTGGCGACGGCTCGCACACCTTCAACATCTCGACCTGCTCGATGTTCGTCGCGGCCGCGGCGGGCGCCAAGGTGAGCAAGCATGGCGGGCGCAGCGTGTCGAGCAAGTCGGGCAGTGCCGACGTGCTGGAGTCGCTGGGCATCAACATCAATCTGAAGCCCGAGCAGATCGCGCGCTCCATCGAAGAGTGCGGTATCGGCTTCATGTTCGCGCCGAACCACCATCCGGCCATGAAGAACGTGGCGCCGGTGCGCAAGGAACTCGGCATCAAGACGATCTTCAACATCCTCGGCCCGCTGACCAACCCGGCCGGCGCGCCGAACATCCTGATGGGCGTGTTCCACGCCGACCTCGTGGGCATCCAGGTACGTGCGTTGCAGCGCCTTGGCGCCGAGCATGCGATGGTGGTCTACGGACGCGACGGCATGGACGAGATCTCGCTCGGCGCGGCCACCATGGTGGGCGAGCTGAAGGACGGCGAGATCCGCGAGTACGAACTGCACCCCGAGGACTTCGGCTTCCAGATGTCGAGCAACCGCACGCTGCGCGTGGAGACGCCCGAGCAGTCGAAGGCGATGCTGCTGGGGGTGCTCGACAATCAGGCCGGCCCGGCGCTCGACATCGTGCTGCTGAACGCCGGCGCGGCGCTGTATGCGGCCAACGTGGTCGACTCGGTGGCGGCGGGCGTGGAGCGCTCGCGCAGCGCCGTCGCGTCGGGTGCCGCGAAAGCCAAGCTGGCGGAGCTGGTCAAGGCCTCCTCCACCGTCTGAGTCCAAGCAAAAGAAACACCAGAAGTTATGTCCGACATCCTCGACAAGATCGTTGCCGTCAAGCGCCAGGAAGTGGCCGCGGCCCTGAAGCGCGCACCGCTCGAAGCCGTTCGCTTCGACGCCGAAAGCCGCGTGCTGACGCGCGACTTCGAAGCCGCGCTGCGCGCCAAGATCGCCGCCGGCCACGCCGCGGTGATCGCCGAAGTGAAGAAGGCCAGCCCGAGCAGGGGCGTGCTGCGCGAAGACTTCATTCCCGCCGACATCGCGCAGAGCTATGCGGAAGGCGACGGCACCGTCAGCGCGGCCTGCCTCTCGGTGCTGACCGACAAGCAGTTCTTCCAGGGCGGCGTGGATTACCTCAAGCAGGCGCGTGCGTCGTGCGACCTGCCGGTGCTGCGCAAGGACTTCATCATCGATGCGTACCAGGTGTACGAGTCGCGCGCGATGGGCGCCGATGCGATCCTGCTGATCGCCGCCTGCCTCGACGACGCGCAGATGAAGGACTACGAAGCCATCGCGCGCGGGCTGGGCATGGCGGTGCTGGTGGAGGTGCACGACGCGGCCGAGCTCGACCGCGCGCTGAAGCTGAAGACGGCGCTGATCGGCGTGAACAACCGCAACCTGCGCAACTTCGAGGTGTCGATCCAGGCGACCATCGACCTGCTGCCCAAGCTGCCTTCGGACCGCTTGCCGGTGACCGAGTCGGGCATCAGCACGCGCGAGGACGTGGCCACGCTGCGCGCGGCAGGCGTCAATGCCTTCCTGGTCGGCGAGGCGTTCATGCGCGCCAAGGAGCCCGGCGAGGCCCTCGCTGCGTTGTTTCAATGAGCCGGCCCGATCAGCTGTCGAGCAGCGATCCTGCCGACTGGCCGGTGGCGCCGGGCTGGCAACCGCTGGTCGACGAATTCTTCGGCAGCGCTGTGGGCGGGAAGCTGCAGGGCTTTCTGCGCGAACGCCTCGATGCCGGTGCGGTGATCTTTCCGCCGCAGCCGTTGCGTGCGCTCGAACTGACGCCGCCTGAAGACGTGCGCGTGGTGATCCTGGGGCAGGACCCGTATCACGGGCGTGGGCAGGCGGAGGGGCTGGCGTTCTCGGTGGCGCCCGGCGTGGCCCTGCCGCCGTCGCTGCGCAACATCTTCAAGGAACTGCAGCGCGACCTCGGCGAAGCGCCGCCGCCGTTCCCTAATCCGGGCGGCAGCCTGGTGAAGTGGGCGACCCATGGCGTGCTGCTGCTCAACACCTGCCTGACGGTCGAGGAAGCCCAGCCGGCCAGCCATGCCGGCAAGGGCTGGGAAGTGCTGACGGATGCGGTGATTCGCCATGTTTCGGGCGGCGCGAAACCTGTTGTTTTTATGCTATGGGGTTCTCATGCCCAAAGTAAGCGTGCGTTGATCGATATTGAGCGCCATAAGGTGCTGATGTCAAATCATCCGTCGCCGCTTTCCGCGTTGCGCCCGCCGGTTCCGTTCATCGGATGCGGACATTTCGGAGAAGCGCGTGCTTGGCGGGAGGCTCGGCGAAACGAGGGCTGAAGTTGTTGGATAATCGGAGGATTCGCTCCTCGAACAGTTTTCCCGCATCTTTGTGATGCACGGATTTCTGAGTAGTCACAAAAACGTGCTATATTTCGAGGTTCGCCGGAGAGGTGGCCGAGTGGTTAATGGCAGCAGACTGTAAATCTGCCCTCTTACGAGTACGCTGGTTCGAATCCAGCCCTCTCCACCAGCGATGAATTTGGTTTCTAAGAGCGATTGGATCTAGCGCTTTGGGTGCCTTGAAGTGCCCCCGATGCGGGAGTAGTTCAATGGTAGAACCCCAGCCTTCCAAGCTGATGACGCGGGTTCGATTCCCGTCTCCCGCTCCAGAGACTCGGTTCGTTGTTGAGGCGATGTGAATGCGTAACTTTGTTACAAAAGCCCTTTTGGCTCAGTGGTAGAGCACTCCCTTGGTAAGGGAGAGGTCGCGGGTCCGATTCCCGCAAAGGGCACCAGTTTTTGGGGGTTGCAAATGCAGCATTGCAGCCCATCTGCATACGTTGAAAACGTTTTTTTCGGAGTCGAAAAATGGCAAAAGGTAAGTTCACCCGTACCAAGCCCCACGTCAACGTGGGCACGATCGGTCACGTCGACCATGGCAAGACCACGCTGACGGCTG
>NZ_FOLP01000011.1 GCF_900112425.1 Variovorax sp. OK212
ATGTCGGAGATCTGGGCCACGTCCAGCTTGGCGGCCACGCGCGGGGCGACGTTCTTGCCGTTGGCGGTCGAGGGGAACAGGATGTGGCTGTAGTTGCCAGCGATGGCGAGGACTTGGGCCGCAACGTTCTCGGCGAGGTTTTCAGCCAGGCTCGGGCTGTCTGCGGCGATTACCTTGGTCACGCCGGCGATCTGCGCTGCGGCCTTGGCAGCTTCGGCTGCATTGGCGCCTGCGACAAGAACGTGCACTTCACCACCGCACGCCAGTGCAGCAGTCACGGTGTTCAGGGTCGCCGGCTTGATGCTGGCGTGGTCGTGTTCGGCAATAACAAGTGCGGTCATGTTCAGATCACCTTCGCTTCGTTCTTCAGTTTGTCCACCAGCGCTGCAACGTCAGGCACCTTGATGCCGGCACCGCGCTTCGGCGGCTCGGCGACCTTCAGCGTCTTCAGGCGGGGCTTCACATCCACGCCGAGGTCTTCGGGCTTGAAGACATCCAGCTGCTTCTTCTTGGCCTTCATGATGTTGGGCAGCGTCACGTAGCGTGGCTCGTTCAGGCGCAGGTCGGTCGTGATGACGGCCGGAAGAGTCAGCGACAACGTTTCCATGCCGCCGTCGACTTCGCGAGAGACGGTGACCTTGTCGCCAGCGACTTCGACCTTGGAGGCGAAGGTGGCCTGGGGCAGGTCGGCCAGCGCAGCCAGCATTTGGCCGGTCTGGTTGGCGTCATCGTCGATGGCTTGCTTGCCGAGGATGATCAGCGACGGCTGCTCCTTGTCGACCAGCGCCTTGAGCAGCTTGGCGACCGCCAGGGGCTGCAGCTCTTCGGTCGTCTCGACCAGGATGCCGCGATCCGCGCCGATGGCCATCGCCGTGCGCAGCGTTTCCTGGCACTTCGCATCGCCGCAGGAAACCGCGATCACTTCCGTGACCACGCCCTTTTCCTTCAGCCGCACGGCCTCTTCGACAGCGATCTCGTCGAAGGGGTTCATGCTCATCTTCACGTTGGCAATGTCCACCCCGGTGCCGTCGCTCTTCACGCGCACCTTCACGTTGTAGTCGACGACCCGCTTCACGGGCACAAGAATCTTCATGGTGATGGCCTCACAGTTTGAAAAGGAAGTTCGTGTTCATTCGGTGCCCAGCTCCTTGATGACCGGTGCGAAGGCGCCGATCTCGCGGGCGATGCGTTCGCTGTAGGCCTTGCCGTCCAGCGGTGCGGCCTCCATGCCCATGGTCGCCAGCTGTTGCCGAAGGGCCGGGTCCGACAGCGCGGTGGTGAAGGCATGGCCGATCTTCTCGACCACGGCCGGCGGCGTGCGTGCCGGCGCCACCAGACCGGTGTAGACCACGGCATCGAAACCCGGCAGCGCCGACGCGATGGGCGGCACGCCCGGCACCAGTGCGCTGGGCCCGGCGGTGGCCACGCCCAGCGCCTTGATGCGGCCGTTCTTCAGGTAGTCGTTCATCGGCCCCGAGAGGATGGTGAGCTGCACCTTCACCTCGCCGGAGAGCAGCGCGGTGGTCGTCTGCGCATTGCCCTGGTAGGGCACGGGCAGCATGCGCACGCCGGCCTGCCGCTGGAACAGCGAGGTCGCCACGTCGCCATAGGCGCCCTTGCCGACCACGGCGTACTCGAGCTTGCCGGGGTTGGCCTTGGCGTAGTCCAGGAACTGGCGCAGGTCGGCCACGGGCACCGACGGGTGCACCAGCAGCACCGACGGCGCGCTCGACAGCCCCGCCACGGGCGCGAAGCGCCGCTGCGGGTCGATGCCCGCGCTCTTCTGAACGAAGGGCGTGATGGCGATCAGCCCGGTGTTCACCACCAGCACCGTGTAGCCGTCGGCCGGCGCGTCGGCCACCAGGCGCGCGGCGATCATGCCGGCCGCGCCGGGCCGGTTGTCGATGATGACGGGCTGCCCCAGGCTGCGGCCCACGGGCTCCTGCAGCAGGCGCAGCATGGCGTCGGTCACGCCGCCGGCCGCGAAGGGCACGACGATGCGAACGGGCTTGTCAGGAAATGCGGGCTGGGCCGCCGCTGGCGTGGCCTGAACCAGCGCCAGGGCCATCGCCCCGGTGCCGGCCAGCCACGCGATCGTGGTGGTGTTCATTGCGTCTTGTCTCCATGGCCTTGTGACCTTTTTTGTTTTCTTGGCGGTTCGCTCGCGTGCCGTGAGAGGAGCTATCCGCCCAGCACGCCCGCCTCGCGCAAGCGCGCGATGCCGGCCGTGTCCTTGCCCAGCAGCTCGCCGAGGATCGCGGGGCCGTCGGCGCCGAGCACCGGCACATGCGCGCGCGGCCCGGCGTTGCCGTGCGCCATGCGAAAGGGCGTGCCCGCCACCATGAAGGGGCCGGCGCCGTCGTCGATCTCGCACATGGTTCCGCGCTCCTTCACCACCGGCAGCTGCATCGTCTCGCCGATGTTCAGGTAGCGCGAGCAGGGCACCTGGTGCGCGTCGAGGATGCGTTCGCACTCCTCGGCGGTGTGCTGCAGGGCCCACTTGGCGAGTTCCGCCAGGAAGGCGTCCCAGTGCACCTGCCGGCCGCGGCCGGTGGCGAAGCGTTCGTCCTCCAGCCATTCGGGGTGGCCGGTGGCCTTGCACAGCGCCACGAAGTTGTCTTGCGTGGTCGGCGCCACCACCAGGTGGCCGTCGCGCGCGGGCGTGGGCTTGTAGACGAAGTGCAGCGGCTGCTCTGGGAACTGCGCCTCGCCGACCTCGCACACCAGCAGGCTCACCATCGCGTCGAGCAGCGACAGGTCGACCAGGTCGCCCTTGCCGGTGCGCTGGCGCTGCACCAGCGCGGCCTGGATGCCGCCGAAGGCCAGCGAGCCACCGAGCACGTCGGCCACGAAGATGCCGGTGTTGGGCGGGCGGCTGGCGTCGTCCTGGTAGCCGCGCATGGCGTCGTCGAAGCCCGAGAGCGCGTGCAGCGTGGGCGCATAGGCACCCTTGCCGTCGCCCGACTTGCCCTGGCCGAAGCCGGAGATCGAGCAGTACACCAGTCGCGGGTTGATCTCGCTGAGCGCCTCGTAGCCCAGGCCCAGGCGCTTCATCACGCCGGGGCGGAAGTTTTCCACCACCACGTCGGCCTGCTTGACCATGTCGTGCACGATGTCGCGCGCCTCGGGGCTCTTCAGGTCGAGCACGATGCTGCGCTTGCCGCAGTTCAGAGACGCGTAGTAGCTGCTGCGCCCGTCGCGAAACGGCGGCCGGCTGCGCGTGAGGTCGCCGTTCTTCGATTCGATCTTGATGACCTCGGCGCCAAGGTCGGCCATGAGCCGCGTGCAGTAGGGGCCCGACATCA
Organism: Variovorax sp. OK212; assembly: GCF_900112425.1. Taxonomy (GTDB): domain Bacteria; phylum Pseudomonadota; class Gammaproteobacteria; order Burkholderiales; family Burkholderiaceae_C; genus Variovorax. Next base: position 3,306 of record NZ_FOLP01000011.1, read on the forward strand.
CGAAGGTGAAGTCGAGCACGCGAATGCCGGTGAGCGCGCCGGGCGTGCCGGCGGGAACGGTTGCCATGGGGCTGCTCAACGGAAGCCGAGCGCGCGGCGCGCGATGACCATGCGCTGGATCTGGTTGGTGCCTTCGTAGATCTGCAGCACCTTGGCGTCGCGCATCATGCGCTCCACATGGTTGCCGCGGATGTAGCCGTGCCCGCCCAGGATCTGCACCGCGTCGGTGGTCACCTTCATGGCCATGTCGGTGCAGAAGCACTTCACCATGGAAGCCATTTCGGTCAGGCGGTCGTGCTGGCCGGCGTCGATGGCGCGGGTGCACTTGTAGAGCAGGGCGCGCGCCGCCTCGATCTGGATGTGCATGTCTGCCAGCATGAACTGCAGGCCCTGGAACTCGCCGATGGCGCGGCCGAAGGCCTTGCGCTCCTTGGCGTAGGCCACCGCGATGTCGAACGCGCCCTGCGCCACGCCCACCGCGCTGGCCGCCACGGTGGGGCGGTTCAGGTCGAGGATGTGCATGCACGAGATGAAGCCGCGGCCTTCCTCGCCCATGCGGTTGTCCACCGGCACGCGCACGTTGTCGAAGAAAATGTCGGCATGCGGCGTGCCGCGCTGGCCCATCATCTTCTCGCTGCCGCCCAGCGTGATGCCGGCGGACTTCATGTCGACGATGAAGCAGCTGATGTTGTCCACGCCGCGCTTGTTGACGTCGCCGGTCTTGGCGAAGAGCGTGATGTAGTCGGCCAGCGGCGCCATGGTGATGAAGCACTTCTGGCCGTTCACCACGTAGTGGTCGCCGTCGCGCACGGCGCTGGTCTTCATGGCGCCCACGTCGGAGCCCGCGTGGGGCTCGGTGATGGCCACCGAGCTCACCACGCCGCCCTTGGCCACCAGCGGCAGCCACTTCTGGCGCTGCGCGTCGGTGCCGAAGTGCAGCAGCGGCAGCACGAAGGAAATGGTGTTCTGGTTGATGAGCTGCGCGCCGGTCATCGAGACCCGGGCCACGAGTTCCTTGGCCATGCAGGTGGTGGTGAGGTCGAGGCCGGGGCCGCCGTATTCCTCGGGCACGCGGGCCTGCATGAGGCCCATTTCTCCGAACACCTTGATCAGGTGCTCGGGAAACTTCTCTTCCTCGTCCATCTGCTGGGCGATGGGCGCGATTTCCTTGTCGACCACGCGTTGCAGGCTGTCGAGCAGGGCGGCCTGCAGTTCTGTGCGTTCTTCCATGTTGTCTCCGTATCGGCCGTATCGGCGGTGGGGAACGGCGTGCGGCGAATGCCGCTGCCGGATGCCGATATCGTGCGATCAGGGGGAGGGGATGAAAAGAACGCGGGCTGCACATCATCTGTGAATCTGCTTCACGACTGGACGCATCCCATCATGCGGCGCAAACGGGCCGCGGGCGCAGCGGGTCAATCCGATTGACGCATGTCGTACGCATGTGTAAGGTTGTTGACGCATATCAAAAGCAACTGCGAATTCAACCAACGGCGACCGGATCGCCCCACCTAGGAGACGCTCTCTTGGACTACCAGTTCCCCCCCGAGATCACGGCCAAGCTCGCCGAACTCGATGCCTTCATCGAAGCCGAAATCAAGCCGCTGGAACGCGAGCACATGCAGTTCTTCGACCACCGCCGCGAGCATGCGCGCACCGACTGGGAGAACGACGGTTTCCCGCGCAAGGAATGGCACGATCTGATCGCCGAGATGGAGCGCCGCGCCGACAGGGCCGGCCACCTGCGCTACGGCCTGCCCAAGGCCTGCGGCGGGCAGGCGGCCTCCAACCTGGCGATTGCGGCGATCCGCGAGCACCTTGCGGCCAAGGGCCTGGGGCTGCACAACGACCTGCAGGACGAGTCTTCCATCGTCGGCAACTTCCCGATCGTGCCTGTGATCAACGCCTACGGCACCACCGAGCAGAAGCGCTACATCGACGGCATCATCAAGCGCGACCGGCACCTGTCCTTCGGACTGACCGAGCCCAACCACGGCAGCGACGCGACGTGGCTGGAAACAGTGGCGGTGCGCGAGGGCGACGGCTGGGTCATCAACGGCATGAAGCGCTTCAACAGCCAGGTGCAGCGCGCGCACGCCAACCTGGTGTTCGCGCGCACCTCGGGCAAGCCGGGGGACGCGCTGGGCATCACCGCCTTCATCGTGCCGACCGACACGCCCGGCCACCGCATCGCCTACAACCACTGGACCTTCAACATGCCCAGCGACCACGCCGAGGTGGAGCTGAAGAACGTGCGCGTGCCGAACAGCGCGATCCTCCACGAGGAAGGGCAGGGCCTGGTGCTGGCGCAGCGCTTCATTCACGAAAACCGCATCCGCCAGGCGGCGGCCAGCGCCGGCGCGGCGCGCTACTGCATTGCGGAATCGGCCAAGTACGCGGTGAACCGCATCGCCTTCGGCGAGCCGCTGTCGAAGAAGCAGGCGATCCAGTTTCCGCTGGTCGAGCTGTATGCGGAGTGCGAGATGGTGCGCAACTTCATCTTCCAGGTGGCGGCCCGCATGGACCAGCAGGACCCCCTGGAAATCAGCGACCTGGTGTCGATCTGCAACTTTCGGGCGAACCGTCTGTGCTGCGAAGCGGCGGACCGCGCGATTCAGGTGCACGGCGGCATCGGCTACACGCGAGGCTTGCCGTTCGAGCACATCTACCGCCATCACCGCCGCTACCGCATCACCGAGGGCTCCGAGGAAATGCAGATGCGCCGCGTGGCACAGCACCTGTTCGGCTTCGCGGGCAAGCGCGCGACGGCATGAGCGCGCCGGTGGAAGCCGCGGCGGGGCGCGGCATCGACTTCAACCCCGAGCGGCTCGACGAGTACCTGCGCGAGGCGCTGCCCGCCGAGGGTGGCGCGCTGGAGGTGGAGCGCACGGTCGGCGGCATGTCGAACCCGACCTACTTCCTGCGCCGGGGCGCATGGCAGGCCGTGCTGCGCAAGCAGCCCAACGCCACGCTGATGCCGTCCGCGCACGCCATCGACCGCGAGTACCGCGTGCTCACGGCCCTGCGCGACAGCGCGGTGCCGGTGCCGGCGCCGCTGCTGTACTGCACCGACCGCGAGGTGGTCGGCACGCCGTTCTATTTGATGGAGCGCGTCGACGGGCGTGTGTTCGACGGCTTCGAGATGGCCGGTGTGCCGCCGGCCGAGCGGCGCGCGATGTACGAATCGATGGGCGCCACCATGGCGGCGCTGCACAGCCTGGACTTTCGCGCGCTGGGGCTGGGCGACTACGGCCGGCCCGGCAACTACTTCGCACGGCAGCTCAGCCGCTGGTCGCAGCAGTGGACCCAGTTCCGCCGCGGCGATGACGACAACCCCGAGCTCGACCGGGTGGTGGCCTGGCTCGCGCAGCGCGTGCCGGAGAGCGACACGCTGGCGCTGTGCCATGGCGATTTCCGCATCACCAACATGATGTTCCACCCGAGCGAGCCGCGCGTGGTGGGCGTGCTCGACTGGGAGCTGTCGACGCTGGGCCATCCGCTGGTGGACGTGGCCTTCAACAGCCAGGCCTGGCGCATGGCGACCGACGAGAACGGCGGCCTGCTCGGGCTGCCGCTGGCGGAGATGGGCATTCCCACGGAAGAGGACTACCTGGCGCGTTACTACCGCCTGGCCGGGTCGAAGGAGCGCATGACCACCTTCCACCAGGTGTTCGCGATGTTCCGCGGTGCCGTGGGCAGTGCGGGCGTGGCCGTGCGAGGGGAGGCCGGCAACGGCTTCCTGCCCGACGCCGCGCGTGTCGGCCGCAAGCTGGCGCAGGCTTACGCGCGGCGCGGCGCGGCGTTGATCGACGGCCGTTGAATCCAACCCTGATTTCCTTTTCTTCTCATGCTCTCTGTCGACGAAGCCATCCTCCAGCGGCGCTCCGTGCGCGGCTTCCTGCCTGAAGAGGTGCCGCAGCGCACGCTCGACGAGGTGTTTGCCATCGCGCAGCGTGCGCCGTCCAACTGCAACGTGCAGCCGTGGGTACCGCATGTGGTCTCTGGCGAGGCGCTGCGGCGGTTGCGCGCGGCGCTGGTGGCGGCAGGCACGCAGAACGAGCCCATCAGGCCCGACTGGCCGGCCGAGTCGAAGTTTCACGGCATCTACCGCGACCGGCAGGTCGACGCCGCCGCGCAGCTCTACGGCGCGATGGGCGTGGAACGCAGCGACCTCGTGGGGCGGCGCGCCGCCTACGTGCGCAACCTCGATTTCTTCGGTGCGCCGCATGCGGTGTTCGTGTTCATGCCGCACCCCTTCGACACGCGCGAGGCGACGGACATCGGCATGTATGCGCAGACGCTGATGCTGGCGCTGACGGCGCGCGGCATCGCGTCGTGCGCGCAGGGTGCGCTGGGCCTGTACCCCGGCATCGTGCGCGAGGTGCTGGGCTTGCCTGAAGAACAGCGCCTGCTGTTCGGCGTGTCCTTCGGCTACGAAGACCCGGCCAACAAGGCCAACGCGGCGCGCGTGGGGCGTGCCGCGTCGCACGAAGCGGTGCGCTTTCACCGCTAGCGGCGTACACCGCCATCGGTCGTCGCCAAGGCGACTCCGTACTTACGATAAGTAGTACGCATGCATATTGTCTTGTATGCTGATTGTATAAATCGGCAGCATTGACCGCCACCCGCCGCCGCCCCAAGTGGAGACAAGCCGCACACCATGAATCTGCAGAACGTCATCGCGCGCCGCTTCGCGCCCGCGGTACAAAGCTACGACTGGCGCGATTCGGCGCTGTATGCGCTCGGCTTGGGCATGGGCTCCGACCCGCTCGACGAAGACGAGCTTCTTCACGTCTACGAGGGCCGCGGGCAGCGCGCCGTGCCCAGCCAGTGCATGGTGCTGGGCTGGCCTGTGTTCTGGCATGCGGACCCGGCCACGGGCATCGACTGGGTGAAGATCCTGCACGGCGAGATGCGCTTCGAGCTGCACCGCCCGCTGCCGCACGAAGGCGCCGTGCGCGCCAGCTACGGCATTCGCGCGGTGCAGGACAAGGGCGTTGGCCGCGGCGCGCTGATTCATTTCGACACCGAGATCACCGATGCAAACACCGGCGAGGCATTGGCCAGCCTGCGTTCCGTCGAGTTCCTGCGCGGCGACGGTGGTTGCGGCAGCCACGGCACAGCGCCATCGGGCACGCGCGCCTTGCCTGAAGGCGCCGTGCCCAGCGCGCGCATCGACTACCGGACCGCACCCCAGGCGGCGTTGCTCTACCGCCTGGCGAGCCGCGACTACATGCCGATCCACGCCGACCCCGAGGTGGCGCGCCGCGCGGGCTTCGAGCGGCCGATTTCCCACGGGCTGAACACCATGGGCCTGGCCTGCCGCGCGCTGCTCAAGCACTGCAGCCCGCGCCGCCCGGAGCGCCTGCACTCGATGGCGGTGCGCTTCGCCCAGCCGGCGTACCCGGGCGAGACCATCCGCGTCGAACTCTTCGAAGAGGGCGACACCGTGCGTTTTCGCGCGCTGGCCGTCGAGCGCGGCGTGACCGTGCTCGACCGCGGCGAATGCCGCTTCATCGACCGCTGACCCGGAGCCGACCCCATGGACTTTTCACAGGCACTCAACATCGCGCAGCTGGCCAACGCCCTGGCGCTGGCCTCGCTGCTCACCATCCTGGCGAGCGGGCTGGCGCTGATCTTCGGGCTGCGCGACGTGATGAACTTCGGCCACGGCGCGCTGTTCATGCTGGGCGCGTACCTGGGCTACACCTTCTCGGGGCTCTTCAACTTCTGGGCGGCGCTGGTCATCGTGCCGCTGCTGCTGGCGCTGCTGGGCGTGCTGTTCGAGTACGCGGCCATTCGCCCGTTGCAGCGCCGCTCGCACATGGACGTGGCGCTCGTCACCTTCGGGCTGGCGTTGATCCTGAGCCAGGTCGTCATCAAGGTCTGGGGCACGGCGCCGCTGTCGGTGTCGGCACCGCCTTCGCTGGCGGGTTCGCTCGACCTGTTCGGCCATGCCTATCCGGCGTACCGCATCTTCCTGATTGCGATGGGCTTCGGCACCTGCGTGCTGCTGGCGGCGTGGCTCAAGTGGACGCGCTCCGGCATGCATGTGCGCGCCGTGAGCCAGCAGCCGATGGTGGCGCGCATGATGGGCGTGAACACCGACCGGCTGAGCCTGCTGGTGGTGTGCCTGGGCACCGGGTTCGCCGGGCTGGCCGGTGTGCTGGCGGGGCCCTACCTGTCGGTGGACCCGGCGATGGGCTCGTCCATTCTCATCAGCTGCCTGATCGTGGTGGTGATCGGCGGGCTGGGCAGCATCGGCGGGGCGATTGCCGCGGCGGTGGTGTTCGGGCTGATCCAGGTGATCGGCGCGCTGATCTCGCCCACGCTGGCGGTGATGGCGCCTTACCTGTTGCTGTTCATCGTGCTGCTGTGGCGGCCGCAGGGCCTGGGCCGCGGGAGGGTCGCATGATGGCAGCGGTACCTGTTTCGCCCGCGGTAGCGCCGCGTGTATCCGGTGTTTCGCAAATGGCAGGCGCTGCATCGGCTGGAAGCACGAAGGGCGCCGGGCTGCTGAAGCCCGGCCTGGTGGTGGCGGTGCTCATCGTGCTCGGGCTGTTCGTGCCGAGCGTGCTCAAGAGCACCTTCTATCTCGGGCTGCTGGTCAACGCGATCACGCTCGGCATCGCGGCCCTGGCCATCGGCTTCCTGGCGCACCAGAGCGGGCTGATGATGTTCGGCGCGGCCGCCTTCACGGGCAGCGCGACCTACCTCTTCGCCATTGCCGTGACCCGCTTCGGCTGGAACGCCATGACGGCGGCCGTGTTCACGCTGGTGGCCGCGACGCTGCTGTCCGCGCTCATCGGCATGCTGGTGGTGCGGGCCCGGCCATTGCCGTTCGCGATGCTCACGCTGGCGCTCGCGCAGATGCTGCGCTCGATGGTGATGATCACCGACTTCCGCCCCATCACCGGTGGCGACGACGGGCTGGCGCTGAATTTCAGCGGGACCTTCTTCGGCCTCACGCAGGCACAGCTCTCCAAGCCCGAGGGCTTCTGGCCGGTGGCCTGGCTCGCGCTCTGCGGCGTGATGCTGCTGGCCTGGGCGGTAGGCCGCTCGCGCACCGGCAGCGTGTTGCGCGCGATTCGCGCGAACGAGGAGCGCATGCGTTTCTCGGGTTTCAACACCTACCTGCCGCGCGTGCTGGCGTTCACGCTGTCGGGCTTCATCGCGGCCGTCTCGGGCCTGTTGACGGGGCTGTACACGGCCTTCGCATCGCCCGAGCTGCTGGACTTCGCGACGGGTGGCAACGGGCTGGTGTCAACGCTGATCGGCGGCGTCAGCACCGTGGCCGGGCCGGTGCTGGGCGCGCTGCTCTATGTGATCGGGCAGGACCAGTTCGGCGCGACCGGGCACCTCGAGTTGCTGACGGGCCTGGGCGTGGTGCTGGTGATCGTGGCGTTCCCGGAGGGGATCATGGGTTTCATCCGCAACGCCATGGCGCGGCTGTTCAAGCGCGGCGCCGCGGCGGGTGCCAACGAAGGGAGCGGCCATGCTGCGCGTTGAAGACCTGAGCGTGTCCTACGGCAGCGTGAAGGCGCTGGAGGGCGTGAACCTCGAAGTGGCGCAGCGCGGCGTGCTGCACGGCGTGATCGGGCCGAACGGGGCGGGCAAGTCCACGCTGATGGACGCCATCACCGGCCGGCGCAAGCCGACACGTGGGCGTGTGTTTGTCGACGGGCAGGACATCACGAACCGCTCGGTGGCGCAGCGCCGCCGCCTGGGCATGTCGCGCTCGTTCCAGCGCACCAGCATCTTCCCGGGCGTGCGCGTGGGCGAGCAGCTGGAGCTGGTCGCCTCGCAGCTCGGCGAACCCGACCTGGCGGGCATCGTCGACACGCTGGCGCTGGGCCCGGTGTACGACGAGATCGCCGACAGCATTGCCTACGGCGACCAGCGCCGCGTGGACATCGCGCTGGCGCTGGTCGGCCAGCCCACGCTGATGCTGCTCGACGAACCGGCCGCGGGCCTGTCGACCAGCGAGACCGTCACGCTGTTCCAGCATCTGGCCACCGTGGTGCGCCAGCGCAACGTGACCGCGCTGGTGGTGGAGCACGACGTGGACGCCGTCTTCCGTTTCTGCGACACCATCACCGCGCTCGACCTCGGGCGCCTGCTGGCCAACGGCTCGCCCGCGCAGGTGCGCAGCGACCCGAAGGTGATTGCCGCCTACCTGGGGACCGCCGCATGAGCTTCATCGACGTCAAGGGACTGCGTGCCGGCTACGGCAAGTCGGTGGTGCTGCGCAATGTCGACCTGCAGGTCGAAGAGGGCGAGGCGGTGGCCGTGGTCGGCAAGAACGGCGCGGGCAAGTCGACGCTGCTGCTGTCCTTCTTCGGCGGCACCACGGTGAGCGGCGGCAGCATCGAGGTGGGCGGCGTCGCGCTGCAGAAGCTGCCGGCCTACCGTGCGGCCATGCAGGGCGTCACGCTCTCGCCGCAGGGCCGGATGATCCTGGCGCACCTCACGGTCGGCGAGAACCTGCGCCTGGGCATGGCCTGCGGCCGCAAGGGGCACTGGACCATGGACACCGTCTACAAGCTCTTTCCCGTGCTGCACGAGCGGCGAGACCGCATGGGCAACGAGCTCAGCGGCGGGCAGCAGCAGATGCTGGCGGTGGGCCGGGCGCTGCTCGGCAACCCGCGCGTGCTGCTGCTCGACGAACCTTCTGAAGGGCTCTCGCCCGTGCTGGTGGACGGCCTGGCGGACGTGTTCAACAAGATCCGCGCGGCCGGCACCGGCGTGCTGATGGTCGAGCAGCACCTGAACCTGGTGCGCCGCGTGAGCCAGCGCTTCGTGGTGATGGCCAAGGGCGAAATCATCGACCGCGGCCGCACCGCCGACATCGACACCGAGCAGCACCGTGCTGCCCTGGCCTTTTGAACCGAGACAAGGAACGCAGATGATCAAGAAGTTGCTGGCGGCCGTGGCCGCCGCCCTGGTGCTGCAGGGCGGCGCGATGGCGCAGAACACCATCAAGCTCGGCGTGGTGAACATCGACACCGGACCCTTCGCGGTGAGCGGTGCGTACGTGAACGACGGCGCGGCCTTCGCGGTGGAGCAGCTCAACGCGCAGGGCGGGGCGCTGGGCCGCAAGTACGAGCTGGTCACGCAGAACCATGCGGGCACGCCGGCCTCGGCCATCGCGGCGGCAACGCGGCTGGTGGAGCAGCAGGGCGTGTCGTTCTTCACCGGCCTCAACCCCTCGGGCACTTCGCTGGCCATCGCGTCGAAGATGCCGGGGCTGAACGCCCTGTTCATCGACGCCACGGCCGCCTCCGACGACCTGACGGGCAAGAACTGCGGCGCCAACTACTTTCGCGTGGGCATCACCGACGGCATGATGGTCAACAGCTTCCGCGAGCAGACCAAGGCCAGCGGCATCAAGAACTGGGACCTGCTGATGGCCGACATCGCGGTGGGCCACGACACCGCGAAGCGCTTCACCGCCGCCATGCAGGAAAGCGGCGGCAAGGTCAACAAGACGCTGTTCGCGCCCATCACCGCATCGGACCTCGGCAGCTACATTGCGCAGCTGCTCGACAAGCCGGCCGAAGGCCTGCTGATGTACTACCCCTCGTCGGGCGGCATCGCGCTGGTGAAGCAGCAGCAGGCGTTCAAGCTGTTCGAGAAGTACAAGACCGTGCTGTCGGCCTCGATGGTCAACGAGATACTGATCGGCGCGCACGGCGATGCGAGCGTGGGCCTGTGGTCGGCGCAGAGCTACTTCTGGACCATGCCGGGGGAGCGCAACGCCGCGTTCGTGAAGGCCTTCGAGGTGCGCTACAAGCGCAAGCCGACCTACATCGACGCGGACGCGTACATGTCCTTCGAGTTGGTGCACCAGGCGATCCTGAAGGCCAAGTCGGCGGACGTGGCGGCGGTGCGCACGGCGCTGTCGGGGTTGAAGACCACGACGGTGGTGGGCGATGTCGAGATGCGCGCGGCGGACCACCAGCTGCTGCGCCCGCTGGTGGTCGTGCAGGCTGCGAAGGCCGGTGAAGGCAAGGGCGAGATCGTGATGAAGTCGATCGAGCCGACGGCGCAGGTTGCGCCGCCGGTGAATGCCGAATGCAAGATGTAGGAAGCGCGACGCGGCCCGCCACGCAGATCGAGGAACTGCTGTCGCAGGACTTCGGCACGGTCGCGCAGCTGATCCACGCGCACGCGCTGCGCGAGCCGGCGCACACCGCGCTCTTCCTCGAAGGCGAGGGCCTCGGTTACGCGGCGCTCGACGCGTGGATGGACCGCGTGGCCGCCGCCCTGCAGCGCGACGGCCTCCGGCCAGGCGACGTGGTGGCCATCAGCGCGACGACGTCGCTGGCCTACGCCGCGGTGTTCCTCGGGAGCGTGCGCGCCGGCGTGGTGGTGGCGCCTCTTGCGCCAGATGCCACGCCCGAAGGGCTGGCCGCGATGGTGGCCGATTCGGGCGCCAGGCTGTTCTTCCTGGACCATGCGGTCGCGCAGTCGATGGGCGATGTGGCGGCCAGCGTGTCCGCGCGCCTCGTCGCGCTGGACGACGCCGACCACGCCACGGCGCTTTCCGCCTGGCTGGCGCCTGCCGGAGCGACGCCCGAAGCGGTGACGCTGCACCCCGAGGCGCCCTTCAACATCATCTATTCCTCGGGCACCACCGGCACGCCGAAGGGCATCGTGATGCCGCATGCCTTCCGCTGGGCGCAGGTGAAGCTGTTCACCTCGCTGGGCTACGGGCCGGACGCGGTCACGCTGGTGTCGATTCCGCTGTACTCGAACATGACGCTGTCGAGCTTCCTGCCGGCGCTGTCGCTGGGCGCCAAGGTGGTGCTGATGCGCAAGTTCGACGCGGCCGGCTACCTCGCGCTGGCGCAGGCGCATCGGGTGACGCACAGCATGATGGTGCCGGTGCAGTTCCAGCGGATCATGGCGCGGCCGGATTTCGGTGCGTACGACCTGTCGTCGTTCCGCATGAAGTCCTGCGGCAGCGCGCCGTTTCCGGCGGCGCTCAAGGCCGACGTGCTGGCGCGCTGGCCGGGCGGCCTCACCGAGTACTACGGCATGACCGAGGGCGGTGGCGTGTGCGCGCTGCCCGCGCACGACAGGCCCGACAAGCTGCACACCGTGGGCCAACCCGCGCCGGGCCACGACATGCGCGTGATCGACGAAGAGGGGCGGGAGCTGCCGCGCGGGGAGATCGGCGAGATCGTCGGGCGCTCCGGCACCATGATGGTCGGCTACCACAACCTGCCGGCCAAGACCGCCGAGGCGGAATGGTTCGACGGCGAGGGCCGGCGCTTCATTCGCAGCGGCGACACCGGCCGCTTCGACGAAGACGGCTACCTGGTGCTGCTGGACCGCAAGAAGGACATGATCATTTCGGGTGGCTTCAACGTGTACCCGGTCGATCTCGAGGCGGTATTGCGCGGCCACCCCGACGTGGCCGAGGCAGCGGTGTTCGGCATCGCCTCCGCGCAGTGGGGCGAGTCGCCGATGGCTTGCGTGGTGCTGCGCGAGCAGGCGGCGGTGACGGCCAGCGCCCTGATGGCATGGGCCAACGAACGCCTGGGCAAGGCGCAGCGGCTGGCGGACCTGCGCGTGGTCGACAGCCTGCCGCGCAGCGACATCGGCAAGGTGCTCAAGCGCCAGCTGCGCGACACCTACGCCGCGGCGCGCTGAACCTCCGTTCATCGAGACAACCGGAGCGAAACCCATGGGACCCCTGCAAGGAATCAAGGTCGTGGAGATGGCCGGGCTCGCGCCCGGTCCGTTCGCCGCGATGATGCTGGCCGACATGGGCGCCGAGGTGCTGCGCATCGAGCGGCCCGCGCAGGCCGTGCCGCCGGGGCACCCGCGCGTGGCCTTGCTGGACCGCAGCCGGCGCGCCGTGGCGCTCGACCTGAAGTCGCCTGCCGGCGCCGCCACGCTGCACCGGCTGCTGGGCGGCGCCGACGCGTTCATCGAAGGCTTTCGCCCGGGCGTGATGGAGCGGCTCGGTTTCGGCCCCGACACCTGCCTGGCCGCGAACCCGCGCCTGGTCTATGGCCGCATGACCGGCTGGGGACAGGACGGCCCGCTCGCGCAAGCGGCGGGCCACGACATCAACTACATCGCGCTCACCGGCGCGCTGCACGCGATCGGCCCCAAGGGCGGCGCGCCCGCGGTGCCGCTGAACCTGGTCGGCGACTTCGGCGGGGGCGGCATGTACCTGGCGTTCGGCATCGTCTGCGCGCTGCTGGAGGCGCGGCGCTCGGGGCAGGGGCAGGTGGTCGACGCCGCGATGGTCGACGGCGCGGCCTCGCTCATGACCTACATGCACGCCTCCCGCGCGACCGGGCAGTGGAGCGACACGCGCGGCGAGAACGTGCTCGACGGCGAGACGGCCCCCTGGTACGGCGTGTACCAAACCGCCGACGGGCTGTACGTGAGCATCGCGTCGGCGGAGCCACAGTTCTATGCCGAACTGCTTCGCCTGACCGGTCTTGCAGGCACGGCGTTGCCCGACCAGCTCGACCGCGCCAGCTGGCCCGCGTTCCGAGAGAAGCTGGCCGGCGTGTTCCGCGGCAAGACCCGCGCCGAGTGGTGTGCGTTGCTGGAAGGCAGCGATGTGTGCTTCGCGCCGGTGCTCACGTTGGACGAGGCCGTGGCGCACCCGCACAACCGCGCGCGTGGCACTTTCGTCGAGGTGGGTGGCGTGGTGCAGCCCGCGCCGGCGCCGCGCTTCAGCCGAACGGTGCCCGCCACGCCGACCTTGCCCGAGGCAGCCGCCGAAGACCCGTCGCAAGCGCTGGCAGCTTGGGGCATCGATGCGCGCGAGGTGGCCGCCTTGCGTGCCGAAGGCGCGTTCGGACCGCCCAACCCGCTCAGGGCGTCGACTCGTTGAGCGTGCGCACCCGCGCGTCGTCGAGCGAGGCGCCGACGACCCGCGTCACCGAGCAATGGTCGAGCGAGAAGGTGTCGGTGCCGGGCATGCGCATGGCATGCGCGACCAGCGTCTTGATCGGCATGCCGTGGGAGAACACCGCAATCGTGCTGCCCCGCGCGTCGGCCAGCAATGCGGCGAAGGTGTCGAGCACGGTCTGGCGGAAGGCGTCGGGGTCGATGCCCAGGAAGCGCGGCGGCGACGCGAGAAATTCGGCCCAGCGGTGCGGCTCCTCGCGGCGGATGGTGTCCGGCGAGCGATAGCGGCTGGTGTGGCGGTCGCACTCCGCGAGGCCGTCGATGACTTCGATTTCCAGCCCCAGCAGGCGCGCCAGCGGTGCCGCGGTGTCCAGCGCGCGCTGCTGCGGGCTGCACACGATGCGGTCGATCGGCTCGAACGCCAGGCGGCGCAGGGCCAGCGTGCGGGCCTGCGCGTGGCCCTTGGCATGCAGCGGCGGATCGCCGGGCTGCAGCGCGTGGCCTTCGTCGGGCAGGCCGTGCCTGACGAGAAGAAGCTGTTTCATGCGTGTGTCGTGAACCGGCCCGCGCTCAGGCCATCGTGACGACGAGCTTGCCGAACTGGCTGCCGTCGGACAGCGCGTCGAATGCCGACCGGATGTCGTCGAGCGCAAAGCGGCGGTCGATCACCGGGCGCACCGCCCCGCTGGCGAACAGCGCAATCAGCTGCCGGCATTCCTCGACACTGCCGCCCGTGGAGCCGTACACCTCGAGCTGACGGATGAAGATGCGCTGCAGATCCGCCGGGGGGTTGGACCCCGTGGTCGCGCCGCAGGTCACGAGGCGGCCGCCGCGGCGCAGCGAACGCAAGGAGTCGTCCCAGCTCGCGGCGCCGGAGCTGTCGATGACCATGTCGACGCCTTCGCCGCCGGTCATCTCCAGCACGCGTTTGGCGACCTTCTCGCGCCGGTAATTGATGGCGCCGCTGGCGCCCAATGCTTGCGCGCGCGCCAGCTTCTGGTCGCTCGACGATGTCACCAGCACCCGCGCGCCCGCGTGCACCGCGAGTTGCAGGCAGGCCACGGCCACGCCGCCGCCCACGCCGGCCACCAGCACGGTTTCGCCGGGGCGCAGCGCGCGCTTGCCGAACAGCATCCGCCAGGCCGTCAGGTATGCGGCCAGCAAGGCGCCGGCCTCCGCCAGGTCGACGTGGTCCGGCAGCGGCAGCACGCAGCGCGCGGGCATTGCCACGTACTCGGCGAACCCGCCGTCGCGGTGCTCGCCCATGATGTGCGCGCGCAGGCACAGCGGCTGGTCGCCGGCCAGGCAGTAGCGGCACTGGCCGCAGAAGGCGTTCGAGTAGATGACGGCCTTCTGCCCGGGCACGAGCCCGCTGTCGGCGTCGGCTTCCACGACCACGCCCGCGGCCTCGACGCCCAGCGTCTGCGGCAGGCTGTGCGTGATGCCGCTGCCGTTGTCGCGCATGTACAGGTCGACGCGGTTCAAGGCCGCGGCGTGCACACGCAGCAGCACCTCGCCGGCGCGGCGCACCGGCACGGGAACGTCGCGCACGCAAAGACCGTCTCGGCCTCGCTCTCGAAGAACAGCTGCTTTCATCATCGTCAGCATATAGACCGTTCACTACCATACGAATAATGGAAAACACCGAACACAAGCCGATGCGAAGCGGTTGACCTCCGGTCTTCGCCGTCTTCATAATCGATTTGGTACGGTAGTGAATCAATTCGAAGGAGCTGCGATGTCGGGACCGCTCAGCGGAGTTCGCGTGCTGGAGCTGCCAGCCATCGGCCCTGCGCCGTTCTGCGGTGCATTGCTGGCCGACATGGGCGCCGATGTGGTGCGCATCGACCGCGCCACCGCCATCGACCTCGGCACACCGGTGCCGCCGCAGTTCGACTTCTACAACCGGAACAAGCGCTCGGTGGCGCTCGACCTGAAGGCCCGGCCGGCCGTGGAAGCCGCGTTGCAACTGGCGCGGCACGCCGACATCCTGATCGAAGGCTTTCGCCCTGGCGTGGCCGAACGGCTCGGTCTTGGGCCCGAGCCATGCCTTGCCGTGAATCCCCGGCTCGTCTACGGCCGCATGACCGGCTGGGGCCAGCAAGGGCCGCTGGCGCAGGAGGTCGGCCACGACATCAACTACCTCGCGCTCAGCGGTGCGCTGCATTGCATCGGCGAGAAGGGCAGGCCGCCGGTGCCGCCGCTGAACCTTGCGGCCGACCTTGGCGGTGGCGCCATGTACCTGGCCGTGGGCGTGCTCGCGGCGCTCACCGAGGCGCGGCGTTCGGGCCAGGGGCAGGTCGTCGATGCCGCGATGGTCGACGGACTCGCGAACCTGATGTCGGCCTTCTCTGCGTTCCGCCAGATGGGCGAGTGGACGGCCGATCGCGGAGAGAACGTCGTCGACGGCGGCGCGCCGTACTACGGCACTTACGAGACGCGCGACGGCAAATACATTGCGGTGGGCGCCATCGAGGAGCGTTTCTACCGGGCATTACTTGCGGGCATGGACCTCGACGCGACGCAACTTCTCGCGCAGAACGACCGCACCCATTGGCCCGCGATGCGCGAACGTTTCGCCCGGGTCTTCAAGACACGCTCGCGCGACGAATGGATGGAGGTCATGCGCGGACGCGATGCCTGCTTCTCGCCCGTGCTGGACCTCGACGAGGCCCCCGCGCACGCGCACATGCAGTCGCGAGAGGTCTTCACGCGCTTCGACGGCGTGCGACACGCCAGCCCCGCGCCGCGCTTCACGCGCACGCCGTCGACCTTGCGCCGGCCAGCGCCCGCGAGCGGGCAGCACAGTGGCGAAGTGCTCGCGGAATGGGGCGTAGCGGCGGCCGACATCGCGGCCCTGCGCGACAGCGGCGCGATGCTGCAAGCCGGAGCACAGGCGCAATGACGGAACCTGCCGTGCCGGTAGCGCGCCGCCTCCTGGGCACTGTCTGCGTGGTGACCGGCGCCGCGCGCGGCATCGGGCTTGCGATAGCCGAGCGTTTCGCCGCGGAAGGCGGGCGCATCGCGTGCCTTGACGTCGGCGCCGCGCGGCTCGACACGGCCGTGGAGAAGCTGCGCGAGTCGGGCGCCGAAGTGCGGGGCTACACGGCCGACGTGGGCCGCAGGGAGTCGGTTGCCGCGGCATTCGAAGCCGTCGAACGCGACTTCGGCGCGCCGGTCGGCGTGCTCGTCAACAACGCGGTGTGGGCGCGCTTCCAGCCGCTGGCCGATGTGGACGAGGAGAGCGTCGGCCGCATGTTCGACGTCGGCCTGAAGGGCCTGATCTGGACCACGCAGGCCGTGGCGCCGCAGATGAAGCGGCGCGGCGGTGGTGCCATCGTCAACCTCAGCTCCACGTCGGCGCTGCAGGCGCTGACGCACTCCATCGCCTATGCCGCCATGAAGGCCGGCGTGCTGGGCCTGACGCGGGCGTCTGCCGTCGAACTCAGCCCGCACGGCATTCGTGTGAACGCGATCGTGCCGGGCATGGTGGGCACGCCCGCGTCGGTGGCGCAGTTCGACGAGGCCACCGTGGCGGCGCGCCTGTCGGCCATGCCGCTCGGTCGCTTCGGCGAGCCGGGCGAGATCGCGTCGGTCGCGGCCTTCCTGGCGAGCGACGACAGCCGGTACGTGCAAGGCGCGGAGATCGTGGCCGACGGCGGCTGGACCATCGCCACGCGCTGAAGCTCTTTGCCGGCACGCATTCGTTCATTCAATTCGAAGAGGTGGCCATGAACAGACTCGAAGGCAGGCGCGCGGTGATCACCGGCGCGGGCAGCGGCATCGGCCGCGCGAGCGCGCTGCGCTTTGCGCAGGAGGGCGCCGCGGTGCTGGTGGTCGGGCGCAGCAGCGGCAATACCGAAGAGACCGCGGCGCTGGTGCGCGCGGCAGGCGGGCGCGCCGAAGCGATGGTGGTCGACGCCACGGTCGAGGCCAATGTCGAGGCCATGGTGGCGCGTTGCGTCGCCGCCTTCGGCGGGCTCGAGGTGTTCTTCGCCAACGCCGCCACGCCCGGCACCAACACACCGTTGCTCGAGCAGAGCGTGGACGAGTGGAACGAGGTCTGGCGCGTCAACACGCTCAGCTGCTTTCTTGCGGTGAAACATGCGGGGCGCCACATGACGGCGCAGGGCAGCGGCTCGATCATCCTCACCTCGTCGGCCGCATCGCTGAGGGCCAATGCGGGCGCCATCTCGTACAGCGCGAGCAAGGCGGCTGTCAACAGCCTGGTGCAGACCTCGGCCAACGCCTTCAGCGGCACCGGCGTGCGTGTGAACGCGATCCTGCCGGGCCTGGTCGAGACGCAGATGACGCGCAAGGTGTTCGAGCAGGCGCGCGAGCGCGGCGTGGAAGCGCGCATCGGCCACATGACGCCGATGAAGCGCGCCGGCCGGCCCGAGGAGATTGCGGCCATGGCCGCGTTCTTGGCGAGCGACGACAGTTCGTTCGTCACGGGCCAGTGGTATGCGGTCGATGGCGGCGTGAGCAGCACCCACCCGCACGGACGGATCGCGCTCTAGCTTTCCTGCAAGGCGCCGCGCTCAGTGGCCTTCAGTGACGCTGGCCCGGCATCGGGTGGCTGAACAGGATGTCGCAGAACGCCACCGCGGCCGGGCTCAGCTCGCGGCTCTTGCGGTGCGTGCAGTAGATCGGCCGCACCATGCTGTGCGACTGAAGCCGCACGGCCACGGTCGGCAGCAGGCTGAACTGGGGCAGTGAGGCTTCCGGCGACAGGCAGACGCCGAAGCCGGCCGCCACCAGCCCGGCCAGCGTGGAGAGGTTGTTCACCTCGAGCCCGGTGTTCACCACGCCCGCCTTGAGCAGCACCTGCTGCGCCATCTCCAAGCCATTGGCGGTGCGCACCAGCATGCCGCTCATGCCGTTGAGCTGCAGCAGGCGTGCACCGCGCAGGGCCTGCAGCGACAGGCTCCTGCGCTTGGCCAGGGCGTGATCGAGCGCGCACACCACGTACATCGGTTCATCGAAGAGATGGCGCGCCTGCAGCTCACCGGGGCGGCCGGGCAAGGAGTTGAGCGCGATGTCGACCACGCCTTGCTGCACGAGCTCGTTGCAGCGCACGGAGGACACGTCGTGAAGCTGCACGCCCACGCCCGGGTACTGCCCGCGAAAGTCATGCAGCACGCCGGGCAGCCACGTGCCCGCGAGCGAGGGCACCACGGCCATCGACACATGGCCTGTTCGCAGGTTGGCCACGTCGCGCAGGTCTTCGAGCGCATGGTCGAGTTCGAGCGCGATGCGCCGGGCGCTCACCACGAAGCGGCGGCCCGCGTCGGTGAGCGTGGCCGAGCGGTTGCCCCGGTCGAAAAGCCGTACGCCCACACGCTCTTCCAGCCGCGAAATCATCTGGCTCAACGCCGACTGGGTCAGGTGGCAACGTTCCGCCGCCGCGGTGAATTGACCCGTCTCCGCAAGGGCCAGGAAGCAGCGCAAGGCGTGGTCGGAGACGTGCATGAATATTCTTAATGGGTCGGCCTGGAAAATTAATTTTACGAGTCATCGCGAGATATCCAGAATCCCTTGCATGACGATTTCTCCTCGCGATGCACATGTGCAGGGGCCGCTCGCCGGTACCCGGGTTCTCGATCTTTCACGCGTGCTTGCGGGCCCGTTGTGCGCCCAGTACCTCGGCGACATGGG
Organism: Variovorax sp. OK212; assembly: GCF_900112425.1. Taxonomy (GTDB): domain Bacteria; phylum Pseudomonadota; class Gammaproteobacteria; order Burkholderiales; family Burkholderiaceae_C; genus Variovorax. Next base: position 21,843 of record NZ_FOLP01000011.1, read on the forward strand.
GGCCGATGTGATCAAGGTCGAGACGACCGGCGCGGGCGACGACACGCGCTCGTGGCCGGAGTTTCGCGCGGGCGCCGAAGGACATCGCGTGTCGGGCCCCTTCCTCAGCGCCAACCGCAACAAGCGCAGCATCGCGCTCGACCTGAAGAGCGACGCCGGCCGCGAAGTCGTCCACAAGCTGGCCGCGAACGCGGACGTGGTGATCGAGAGCTTCGCGCCGGGTGTGGCCGCGCGGCTGGGCGTGGATGCCGCCGCGCTGCGCGCGATCAATCCGCGCCTGGTGTATTGCGCGATCTCGGGTTTCGGTTCGGTCGGGCCGATGCGCGAGGGCAAGGGCTACGACCTGATCCTGCAGGCCTTCAGCGGCATGCTGTCGATCACCGGCGATGCGAACAGCCCGCCGATGCGCAGCCCCTTCTCTCCGGTGGACCAGGGCACCGGCCTGCATGCGCTGATCGGCATCCTGGCCGCCTTGCTGCGCCGCAGCACGACCGGCGTGGGCGGCACGGTCGAGGCGTCGTTGTTCGACACGTCCGCCGCCTTCCTGGGCTACTTTCTCCAGAACTACTGGGAGACGGGCCGCGAGCCGGTGAAGGCCGGCGTGGGCCATGCGTCGCTGTGCCCCTACGGCGCATTCGAGACGGCCGACAAGCTGCTGATCGTCGGTGTGGCGAACGATGTGCTGTGGGCCAAGTTCTGCGCCATCACCGGCCTGGACAACAACTTCGCGCTGCGCGTGCTGGCCACCAACGCCGAGCGCGTGAAGCGGCGCGCCGAAACCGAGGCGCTGGTGCGCCAGGCGTTGAGCACGCACGAGCGCGCCCACTGGATACCGCTGCTCGACGCGGCCGGCATTCCGTGTTCCGCGGTGCACAACCTGGGCGAGATGTCGGCGCACCCGCACTTCGAGGCGTCGGGCATGCTGATGCGCCACGAGCACCCGCTGTTCGGCCAGCTCAAAGGCGTGGCGCAGCCGCTGCGCTTCGACGGCGAGCGCGGCGCGCAGCGGCGGCCGCCGCCGTTGTGCGGCGAGCACACCGTCGAGATCCTGCGCGAGATGGGAATGCCCGCGCCCGCCATCCAGGGCCTGCTGGACGAGGGCGTCGTCTCCGTCCCCCGCGCCGCCGCCGTGCCAGCCGACGCCACCGCCTGAAGCCTGAACCGGACGCCACCATGAACACCCTTCGCCGCCTTCTTTCGCGACTTGTCCCGCGCCTTCTTTGCCTCGCCGTGCTCGGCAGCACCGCGCTGTGGGCCCATGCCGAAACCTACCCGAGCAAATCGATCCGAATGATCGTGCCGTACGCGGCCGGGCAGGGCACCGACATCGCCGCGCGCTATGTGGCCGACGCGCTCGGCAAGGAGTTGAACCAGCCCGTCTACGTGGAGAACCGTGCCGGTGCGGGCGGCAACATCGGCGCCCAGCTCGCGGCGCGCTCGGCGGCGGACGGCTACACGCTGTTCGTCGGCACCAACGCCACGAACGCGGCCAACTTCTTCCTGTACTCGCGGCCCGGCTACGAGCCCGGAGACTTCGAGCCCGTGGGCATGATCGGCATCCTGCCGCTGGTCTTCGTGGCGAATGCCGGCAGCAAGATCAACGATGTCCAGGGCCTGATCCAGGCGGCGAAGGCGCGGCCCGAGAAGCTCGACATTGCCGTCTCGACCACCACCAGCCGGCTGGCGTACGAATCGCTGAAGCGAGACGCGGGCGTGACGATGTTCCCGGTGGACTTCAAGGGCAGCGGCGAGGCGGTCACGGCCGTCATCGGCGGCCAGCTGGAGTTCATGGTCGACACCATCACCTCGCTGCGGGGCGCGATACAGGCGAAGCAGGTGAAGGCGCTCGGCATCACCGCGGCGCATGCCAGCAACCTGCTGCCGGGCGTCAAGTCGGTGGCGGAGCAGGGTGTTGCGGGCTACGAGCTTTTCGGCTGGACGGTGGTGTACGCGCCGAAGGGCGTGCCGGCCGAAACGACGCGGGTGCTGTCGGCCGCGCTGGCCAAGGTGCTGGGCAAAGAGGCGGTGCGCGAGCGCTTGCTGGGGCTGGGCATCGACCCCGTGGTCAAGTCGGGCGAGGAGCTCAAGGCCTTCGGCGCGGCCGAGAAGCAGAAGTGGGGGCACCTGATCCGCAGCGCCGAACTGCCGGTCAACTGACGCGCGGCGTGCCCGTGAAGGGCGATGTCAGGGCAAGGGCTTGACGCGCCCCAGGCGGAGCGCGCCTTTTCGCTCCAGCCGCCGGATGATGGCCGCCAGCGTCGAATAAGGAATGCCGAGGTCCCTGCGCATCAGTTCGAGCACGGCGGCCGTGGGGGTGTGGCATTCGGTCGGGAGCGTCGACACGGCATTCAGCACGATGAGTTCTCGTGCCTGCAACGAGGGACGCAATTGAATGAACTGGTCGCCTTGCCTGGAAGCTTGAGCGCGCTTCGGTCCGAGCAAGGCACCCCGGTGGTCGCCCGGATTTTTCTGCGGCTTGTTCGGCGTGGTCATGCCCGGAACTGTGCTTGGCCGACCTGAACGTTTTCTGAATGCTTGCGTAAGCGACCCCTTCGAAGCACTTACAAAATGTCGCGGCCGTGTCCGATATTCCGGTAACGGATCGGGGCGAAGATGGCATGGCCCACACCATGGCACCGCCCCGGTTGCCGTTGTGTTCGGGAGTTCCAAGATGTCCGATTCCACCGTCGTCCGCGGCTGTTCTGGCAGGGCTGATTCGCCCGGGATTCGAAGGGCGCCGCTGTGGGCCACGGCAATGGCGCTGGTGCTGGCCTGGCAGGTCTGCGATGCCGGGCAGGACCGCAGCATGGCCGACGAAGCCGCGCTGCAGCAGGAAGCGGACTACCGCGTGATCGCGGCGCGATGCGGCACCCCGGGTTACGAAAAGCAGTTCTACAAGCAGTCCAAGGCGGCCGTTGCCGCGGGTCTCGTCGCGGGTGACAAGGACCTCGAGAAGGCAGAAAAGTCGATCGAGGCGCGCCGGCGCAATCCGCTGCTCGTCGTGGCCACGACGGCCGACTGCGGCGAGAAGCTGGTGACCTTGAAAGCATTGCAGAAAGACCGTGCCGGCCGGCTTGGGCATCGGCGCCGTTGACGCGCGCGGCGTTGGGCGCGTCGCTGCTGCGGCGGACGCGGACGCTCAAGGAACGTCGAGTTCGATCCAGGCCGGCGCATGGTCGCTCGCGCCGGTGCGCCCCCGCACGTCGCGGTCGACACCGGCCGCGCGAAGCATCGGCGCGAGTTCGGCGTTGAGCAGAAGGTGGTCGATGCGAAGCCCGGCGTCGCGTGGATAGCGGTTGCGCCAGTACGTCCAGAAGGTGAAGGGCGCGCGCTCCGGATGGCAGGCGCGAATGGCATCGGTCCAGCCCTGCTTCAGCAACTGCGCGAACGCCTCGCGGCTCTCGGGTTGCAAAAGCGCGTCTTCGCGCCACGAGGCCGGGTTGTAGATGTCGGCATCGGTCGGCACGACGTTGTAGTCACCCGCCAGCACCACGGGCATGCCGCTTGCAAAAAGCTTCTTCGCATGCCGGTTGAACGCCTTGAACCATTCGAGCTTGTAGTCGAACTTCGGCCCCGGTTGCGGATTGCCGTTGGGCAGATAGAGGCAGCCGACCAGCACGCCGTTGACCACCGCCTCGATGTACCGGCTCTGCGGATCGGCTTCCATGCCGGGCAGGCCGCGGCCGGTCTCCACGGGTTCGCGTCCGCGCGCGAGGATGGCGACGCCATTCCAGGCGCGCTGGCCGTGGGCGACGACGCCGTAGCCGGCGCTTCGGATCGCATCGAGCGGCAGCTTCTCGTTCGGCGACTTGAGTTCCTGCAGGCAGGCGACGTCGGGCTTCGTCTGTGCCAGCCATTCGAGGAGGCGTTCGAGCCGGCTGCCGATGCCGTTGACGTTGAAAGTGGCGATCTTCATGGGAGCTGACCTGCGGGCGCCGTGCTGCCCCGGCGTTGCGCTACGGCGAGCAACACATCGTCGGTGTTCAGCACGATCTCGCGCGCGCGGCGCGCGGTGTCGTACTGATGCAGCACCGAGCGCATCCGCGGCTCGCTGGCGACGGCGTCCCACACGGGCGCCAGGCACGCCGCGTCCGGCGATGCACCGGCGCCGATTGCCGCGGCGAAATGCAGGCTCGCAGCGTCGGCCAGCAGCAGGGTCTTGCTCGACGCGTCGAGCACCGGCGTGCGTGGCTCCACCGGCGCCGAACACAGGTAGATGACCTGGGAGGGAACGGCTTCATCGCTCGGCTGCAGCGCCCGCAGCGAGCTGCCGCTGAGTCGCACGTTGCCCTCGTCACAAGCGAAGGCATAGGCGGCACCTGCCTGCGCGTTCGCAAGCTGTGCCAGGCCGCGCACAAGCCGGGACAGGTCGGTGGTGGCGGCCGTGGGCGCCGCCTTGACTTCGGCCATCAGGACGAGCTCGTTCACGTCGGTGCCCATGTTTCTCACGATGGCCACGTCCCACTCTTCCTTGGCGTACGGGGCGCCGTCCGTCAACTCGCGAGGGGTGCGAAGGCTGCGCAGCACGCGGTAGGGCGCATGGCCATGGTCCGCACCGGCGTTCAGGAAGTCTGCTGCCTGTTGCATCGCAAGCGCAGCCGCCTCTTCGGCCTGCTCGCCTTCGTGGGCGGCGGCCCGGCCGCGCGCCAAGGCGGCGTCGCTGCCCGCTGCCGGTGTGCGCTGCGCACGCAGGGCCTGGTAGCGCCGCACCGCTTCCGATGCGGCCAGCACTTGCGCCTGGCCTCGCCGCTGCAGCAGGGCGCTGTCGACAAGCGCTTGCTTGCTGGCACGTAACGAGGGGTCGCCGGCCGGCGTGGCCGCGAGGGACCGGGCCTTGGCGGCGAGCCCGAGCCAATCGCCGGCACGGGCCAGCGCATGGAGGCCGGCAAGCGCCTCCAGACCCGGGCCCTGCGGCATCTCGTGCAGCTTGCCCGGATGCGCGAAGGCATCCACCAGGCCGCGCACATTGCGAGCGTCGCTGATGGCGAATGCTTCGAGTGCCAGCCATTGCTGGACCTGTGCGTCCTGCGACTGCAAGACCGCGGCCTGGAACATGGGATCGCCGTGCGCCGGTGATATTGCGCGCCGAATGGTGGCCGCAAGCGCAGCTTCGAACGCTTCGCGCAGGTTCGTCGCGGGTGCGGCGCCTTGCGACACGGCGACCCGTGCCGCCTCGAGTGCGAAGGCGATCGTGGCGTCGTTGCCGGTACGCACGGCGGCAGCCAGGTCGGGCGGCAAGGCCGGCATCCGATACCGGCGCGGCAACGCAAGCAGGCGTTCCACAAGCGCGCCGGCCGCGGCATCGGGTGGGTTGGTCATGCGTGAATTCTGCGGCCCGCCGAGGGCGTCATCGAACGCACATCAAGCGGGCATCAGTCGTTCTCTTCGTCTTCGGGCTCGCCGTCTGTGTCCGCCAGGTCCGCGGCGCTTGCCGCTTCGGGGTCTTCAGGGGACGTGGCCACTTCCGATGCGGCATCGGGGAACACGCCCACGCGGTCGGGGAGGATGTCCGCGTTCGTCGCTTCCTCGAGCCCTCCCTCTGAAGACGCACGGTCTTCGGTGCCCGCGGCGTCGCTGCCGCTGTCGCTGGAGTCGCTCGGGCCCAGGCTGTCCACGCCGGTGCCCTTGGGTTCGTTGGGCGGAAGATCGCCGCCCAGGATGCTGCTGGTTGCCATGTCGCAAGTTCCTCGATGGGTGAGTCGTCTGCGAAGAGTGGCCGCATCCGAATGCGAGCGAAGTAGGCGCAGGGCGCGTCCGGAACGCCGGCGTGTCTGCGCCGCGGCACTCAGCCCGTCATCACTGTGCCGAGGGGTGCAAGCTGTGGGCCAGGAAGAAGCGGATCATTTCGCCGCTCGCGTCGATGCCGCCGGGCGCCGTGTAGCTGCCCTGTGCGCTGCCGCCCGACCATGCGTGGCCTGCCCCGTGAAGGCGCCAATGCTCGGCATCGCCTTGGCCCGGGGCGGCGGCGTATGTCGTCCGTGTGTAGCGCTGGCCCGCCGGCGACTGGCCTTCGGCGGCTTCGCCCGGCTGCGCGCCCGCCAGGATGGCCGTTCCGTTGCTCGCGTGAACGGTGGCGTCCGCATCGCCATGAAAGACGATGACGGGCGGCGAGACCGATGCGGGGTCTGGCGCGGGGTCTGACGGCGATGCGGGCGAGCCCGCCCGCATCGCCGTCAGCGCGCTCATCATGTCGTGCGCCGCCCCGTGCGGAAGCCCCGAGTGCACGCCGACCGCGGCATACAGGTCGGGGTAGCAACGGCCCAGCACATGCGCCATGGCGCCGCCCGCCGACAGGCCCGCCACGTAGATGCGCGCGCGGTCCGCATGCTGCTGCTCCGCGATGTGCAGGGTGAGGGCGGCCAGCAGCGCGGGCTCGCCCCGGCCGCGTTGCTGATGCTGGGTCTTGAACCAGTTCCAGCATTTCTGGGCATTGGCCCGCTGTACCTGTTCGGGGTAGAGCACCATCGCGCCGCATGCGCGGGCGTGCGCGTTCATGCGCGTGCCCGCCGCGAAGTCCGCGGCGTCCTGGGTGCAGCCGTGCAGCATCACGACCAGCGGGCGCGGCGTGGCGGGCTGCCCGGCCGGGCGCGCCGGCACGAAGAGCATGTAGTCGAGGGTGCGGCCCTGGTGGGCGAAGGTGCCCCTGGTCCATTGGTCGACACCGTCGGGCTCGGGCGGCATGGAGGTCTCACGCTCGGTCTCGATCACGCGCGCCTCGATGTCGATCACGTCGGCATCGGCCATGGACGGCGCTGGCGCGGCAGGCGGTGCCGGCTGGGGCTCGGCCTCGCCCCGCAACGCGCGCTGGATCGCTTCGGTGGCCTCGCTCAGGCGCCCGTTGCGCGTGAGGTGGGCCGCCTCTTTCATCAGCCCTGCAAAGAGTGGATTCATGTGGGGCCTCAAGGGTTGTCGGGTGGTCAGCGGATGCGCTCCGCCAGGGCGGCCTTGACGGCCGGCGACGCGTGAAGGGCGCCGAGCACGGTGAGCGACTCGATGGTCGCGGCGGCGAGCGCGGGCGGCACGTCGGGCGCGATGACGGCGAGGCCGAGAACGCGGATCTGCAGCGTCTCGCCCGCGGCGCGCACGGCCTCCAGGTCTTCGACCGAAAAGCTCTGCAGCCCCAGCACCAGCATCTTTCGCGACACCGCCTGGCGCAGCACATCGGCGTGCTGCGCCAGGTGGGTGCGGATGGCGGTGCGGATGAAGTCGGTCCGGTTCGAATAGAAGCCTTCCGCCACCAGCAGGTCGATGTTTCCCAGGTCGACGAAGCCCATGTTGATGGTGATCTTCTCGGACTCGGGGGTCTTGGGGGCGACGGGTGCGGGCGGCTTTTTGGCTGGCATGCGCCATCCTATCACCATCTGTGTGGATGGTAATGGGATGGTTGATGGATTCCCTCAGGATGGCAGGGAGTTCATGGCGCCGCGACAGGCGCGCCTACTTGCTCGTGAATACCAGCACCGAACGCCCCGTGACCAGGTAGTCGCCGACGCCTGCTGCTTCGTCGGTGCCCAGCGCCGGGTCGGCCGTGTCGAGCTTCAGCGTCCAGGCCCCGGCGGGCGCCGGCGGCAGCACGAAGGGCACCGGGTCGTGCCAGGCGTTGAACACCAGCAGCACGCTGGCGTCGTGCGCTTCGACCGGAATCGCGGAGACGGGCGCGCGGCCGTCGAGCAGCAGCGCGAACGAGCGCGTCTGTGGATCTTCCCAATGCGGCGCCTGCATTTCCTCGCCCGCCGGCGTGAACCAGGTGGCGTCCTTCGCGCCGATGCCTTCGTAGTAGGCGCCGGCCAGGAAGCGGCTGCGGCGCAGTGCGGGCAGTTCCTTGCGCAGCGCCAGCAGCCGTGAAGCAAAGCCGGCCAGCGCCTGCGCCGCCTCGCCCTGTGCAGCGGTCCAGTCGACCCATGAAATCTCGTTGTCCTGGCAGTACGCGTTGTTGTTGCCCTGCTGCGAGCGGCCGAACTCGTCGCCGGCCAGCAGCATCGGCGTGCCTTGCGACAGCAGCAGCGTCGCGAGCAGGTTGCGCTGCTGGCGCGCGCGCAGGGCGAGCACGGCTTCGTCGTCGGTGGGGCCTTCGACGCCGCAGTTCCACGAGCGGTTGTCCGAATGGCCGTCGCGGTTGTCCTCGCCGTTGGCCTCGTTGTGCTTGTCGTTGTAGCTCACGGTGTCCGCCAGCGTGAAGCCGTCGTGCGCGCTGATGAAGTTGACGCTGGCCCACGGGCGGCGCCCGCGCTGGTTGAAGCGGTCGCCGCTCGCGGTCAGGCATTGCGCGAGCTTGCCGGCCATGCCTTCGTCGCCTTTCCAGTAGGCGCGCACGGTGTCGCGGAACTGGTCGTTCCACTCGGCCCAGCCGGGCGGGAAGCCGCCGACCTGGTAGCCGCCGGGGCCGATGTCCCAGGGCTCGGCGATCAGCTTGACGCTGGAGAGCACCGGGTCCTGCCGGCAGCTCTTGAGGAAGCCGCCGCCTTCGTCGAAGCCGTGCGGCTCGCGCGCGAGGATGGTCGCCAGGTCGAAGCGAAAGCCGTCCACGCGCATCTCGGTGACCCAGTAGCGCAGGCTGTCCATCACCATCTGCAGCACGCGCGGATGGCTCAGGTTCACGGTGTTGCCGGTGCCCGTGTCGTTGATGTAGTAGCGCGGCCCCGGTCCGTCGCCATCGGGCAGCAGGCGGTAGTAGCTGGCGTTGTCGATGCCCTTGAACGAGATCGTCGGGCCGAGCTCGTTGCCCTCGGGCGTGTGGTTGTAGACCACGTCCAGGATCACCTCGAGCCCGTGCGCGTGGAAGCGGTCGACCATGTGCTTGAACTCGTCGATGTGCGGCCCGTCCATGTAGCGCGGGTCGAGCGCGAAGAAGCCGATGGTGTCGTAGCCCCAGAAGTTGGTCAGGCCCTTCTCGAGCAGGGACGACTGGTTGAGGAACATCTGCACCGGCAGCAGCTCGACGCTGGTCACGCCCAGCGCGCGGATGGGCGCCAGCACGTCGTCGCGCGCCATGCCGGCGAAGGTGCCGCGAAAGTGCTCCGGCACCGCGGGGTGCCGCATGGTGAAGCCGCGCACGTGGGTTTCGTAGAAGACGGTTTCCTTCCAAGGCACGCGCAGCGCGTCGGTCTGCGTCCACTCGAAGCGCGAATCGACCACCACGCACTTGGGCATGAAGGGCGCGCTGTCCCGCTCGTCGAAGCTGAGATCGGCGTCGGCATGGCCCACCGTGTAGCCGAACACCTCGGGGCCCCATTTGAGCTCGCCCATGTAGGCCTTCGCATACGGGTCGAGCAGCAGCTTGTGGTGGTTGAAGCGATGGCCCTTCTCGGGCTCGTACGGGCCGTGCACGCGCAAGCCGTAGCGCGCACCGGGCTGCAGGCCCGGCACGAATCCGTGCCATATCTCGTCGGTGTACTCGGGTAGCGTCACGCAACCGACCTGGGTGGTTCCGGCCTCGTCGAAGATGCAGACCTGCACCTTCGTGGCATGGGCCGAGAACACGGCGAAGTTGACGCCGTCGCCGGTGAAGCTCGCCCCCAGCGGGTGCGAAGAGCCCTCCAGTACCGTCAGGGAAGGAGGGCTGGATGTTGGAGCAGGCATGGGGTGGGACAGGCTTGGTAGGTTGCAGGAGGGGACAGCAGAGTCTCCACACTTGCATGTCGCTACCGCGTAGTAGTTTGCGCAGCCGGATGTAGGCGGCTTGCCGTACGCGCTTGGCTGGCGCGGCCTGATGGCGGTGGCCTACACCGGCCGGCGTGCGGAATCGGGACAGTCAGCGGCGCCACATGAGGCGCTGTTTCGACACCGGAGTTCAAGCCATGCAAGAAGACCCCAATCCCGCCTTCCTGGCCTGGATGACCGCGGAGACCGAGGCGTACACCGCCGTCCATCGGCTGCACCAGTTCACCTGCGGAGGGCGCAAGGCGGTTCCTCTCCTGGAGATCGAAAGGATCATGGGATTGCGCAAGGAGGCCGACACCCGCTTTGCCGCCTTGCGAGGCGAGTTGGGCGTTCCCGCGGCTTCGGTTGCCCCGATCGTTGCCACCGCCACCCGGCTGCGCAAGGAGCCGATGCTGGATCTGCTCGCTACCGCGCACCTGGCGATGAACGCCTCATCTGCGAACGCATCGGCGCGATCGACGACGTCTTGATCGCCAAGCCGGCCTTGTCCGGTCGACGCTGAATCCGGCAGCGTCGGCGGTGCGAAAAAATATTTGCACCGCGCATCGCTTTCAAATGAGAAGTATTTGCATTTGTTGTAAGATACGTTCATCGAAAGACGCAGCGGCTTCGCTGCCTTTCCATCGCTTTCATCGTGGGGCGACCCGAGACCTTCAAACGTCTCCAAGGTCGTTTTTTGCTAGCCATCGGTTCTCCGGCCAGCCATGCATTTTTTCCACGCACCCTCCCCAGCGTTTCCTTCCCTTTCCTCCTGCGCGACCGACCCCCATGGAGCACGCCGACAGACTCAAGCACACGGGCCTGAAGGCCACGCTGCCGCGGATGAAGGTGCTCGAGCTCTTCGAGCGCAGCGAGCAGCGCCACCTGGCCGCCGAAGAGGTGTACCGGCAGATGGTGATGGTGGGCATCGACTTCGGCCTGGCCACCGTCTACCGGGTGCTGGCGCAGTTCGAGCAGGCGGGGCTCCTGAAGAAGAGCCAGCTCGGCGCGGGCAAGGCCGTGTACGAGCTCAACGACGGCGAGCAGCACCATGGCCACCTGGTGTCGTTGGCCGACGGCGCGGTGCACGAGTTCTTCGACCCGCGCATCGAGGAGCGGCTCGCGGCCATCGCCGGTGAAAAAGGCTTCGACCTCGACGGCTACGTGGTGACGGTGTTCGGCCGGCCGCGCGCGTAGCGGCCGCGCAAAAAAAAACGGCCAGATCGCTCTGGCCGCTTCTTCATTCCCGGGCGCTCAGAGCGCGCTGATGTTCTTGTCCTTGGCGATCTTGGTCCAGCGCGCGCGGTCGGCCGCGAGGCGCTTGCGCATGGCTTCGGCCGGCTGGTAGGCGGCAATGGCGCCAGCGTTGACCAGCTTTTCCTGCACTTCCTTGTCCTTGGAGAGGATGTCGGCCAGTTCCTTGTTGATGCGCGTCACCACGCTGGCGGGCGTGCCCAGCGGCGCGATGAGGCCGCCCCACGAATCGAAGTCGAAGTTGGGGAAGCCCTGCGCCGAGACCGTCTTCACGCCGGGCAGCAGCACGTTGGCACGGGCCGAGCTGACGGCGATCGCGCGCAGCTTGCCGCTCTTGATGTGCGGCAGCGCCGCGACCACGTCCGCGAACATGATGCCGAGCTGGCCGCCGAGCAGGTCGGTCACGGCCGGCGCGCTGCCGCGGTACGGCACGTGCTGCATGTCGAACTTGCCCAGGTCCTTCAGTTGTTCCATGGCCAGGTGGCCGAAGCTGCCCGCGCCCGAGCTGGTGTAGTTCAGCGGCGTCTTGGCGGCCTTGGCCTGCGCGATGAGGGTCTGCACCGAGTCCACGCCCGGCATCACCGTTGGGTTGACGACGATGGCCATCGGCAGGTCGTACACGGTGGCCACGCACATGAAGTCCTTCTCCACGTCGTAGGCGTTGTTGCCGTACAGCAGCGGCGCCAGCAGCGCGGGCATGCCGAACATCGACAGCGTGTTGCCATCGGCCGGCAGCTTGATGAAGGTGGCGGTGCCGATGGAGCCCGATGCGCCGGGACGGTTGTCGACCATGATCGACACGCCCAGGCGTTCGCCCAGCTTCTGCGACACGATGCGTGCGGCGGTGTCGGTCGGGCCGCCCGCGGGGAAGGCCACGACCATCTTGATGATCTTGCCGGGCCAGGCGGCGTCGGCGTCGGCGGCGAAAGCCGGCAGGCCGAGGGTCGAGAGCGCGCCTGCGGCACCGGTGGCCAGCATCTGGCGGCGGGAGTATTGAGCTTGTGTCATGTCTGTCGGTCTGTCTGTCTGCGTGAAAGTCGGGTTCGAAAAGTCGTGATCAGATGGCCTGCTGCGCGCGTGCCGCGGCAATGGCCTCGTCGTCCATGGCGAGCACCTCGCGCAGCACCTCGTCGGTGTGCTCGCCCAGGTGCGGCGGCACCCTGCGCACGGGGGCGCGTTCGCCGTCCAGCACGTAGGGCGGTGCAAGCACGCTCTGCGGGCCGGCCTCGGTGTCCTCGAAGCGGTGCAGCAGCTTGGCGTCGCTGGTGCGCGCGGAGCTCAGTGCCTCGTACATGCCGAGCACTTCGCCGCAGGGAATCTGCGCGTCGCTGAGTTTCGCCAGCAGCTCGCGGCGGCCGAACGCGCGCAGCGCCTCGCGCACCAGCGGCAGCAGAATTTCGCGGTTGGCCGAGCGCGCGGTGTTGGTGGCAAAGCGCTCGTCGGCCGCCCACTCGGGCTTGCCCAGCACCTGTTCGCAGAAGCGCACGAACTGGCCGTTGTTGCCCACCGTGATGACCAGCGGGCCGTCGGCGGCATCGAACACGCCGTAGGGAACGATGGATGGGTGCGCGTTGCCGAACTTGGGCGGGTCGCCGGCCTTCAGCATGGCTTCCATGCCGTAGTACGAGGTGATCATGAGGCCGCTGTCGTACAGCGCCATCTGCACGTGCCGGCCGCGCTGGGTGGTGTGGCGCTCGTACAGCGCCGCAAGAATGGCCTGGCCCGCGTACATGCCGGTGAACATGTCGACCGCCGCCACGCCGAACTTCAGCGGGCCCTGGCCGGCCTCGCCGTTCATGGCCATGATGCCGGCCTCGCCCTGCACCAGCAGGTCGTAGCCGGGCCGCTCGGCTTCCGCGGTCATGCGCGAATAGCCCGAGATCGAGCAATACACCAGCCCGGGGTTCGCGGCGCTGAGCTGCGCGTAGCCCAGGCCCAGCTTGTCGGCGCCGCCGACCTTGAAGTTCTCGATCACCACGTCGGACCGCGCGGCGAGGTCGCGTGCGATCTCCACGCCCGTGCTGGACTGCAAGTCGATGGTGATGGAGCGCTTGTTGCGGTTGGCGCTGTTGAAGTACGAGGTGTTGCGCGTGCCCACGCGCACGCCCCAGTCGCGCGTGTCGTCGCCGCGGCTGGGGTGCTCGACCTTGATGACGTCCGCGCCGAGGTCGGCCAGCGCCATGGCGCACATTGGCCCGGCCAGCACGCGGGAGAGGTCGAGAACACGCAGGCCGGCCAAAGGCTGGACCGAAGAGGCTTGGGACATGGACACGTGGGGGGAGGTGGGGGTCGGAACGAGGGATGCGCACCCCGTTTCCAGGAATGCATGCGAACTGCTTACTGGGTACGAATTATTCGCATGTTCATGGGAATTGACAATCGTGCAGAATTTGCAGCCACTGTGTAAACCAAGAATTGACAATGGATGTTCAAGCCCTCGGCCTGCTGGTCGACATCATCGAAGCGGGCAACCTGAGCAAGGCGGCGGCCAAGCTGGGCATGAGCCGCGCCAACGTGAGCCAGCGCATCAACCGCTTCGAGCGCGAGCTGGGCGCGCAGCTGCTGCGGCGCACCACGCGGCAACTGGAGCCCACCGAGCTCGGGCGCAAGCTCTACGAGCACGGCCTGGCCGTGCGCCACGAGGTGAAGGCGGCTTCGGAGGCCGTGAGCAGCCTGGGCAAGGGCCTGCGCGGCATGATCCGCCTGAGCGTGCCCAGCGGCTACGGCCAGTTGCGCATGTCGGGCTGGCTGGCGGAGTTCATGCAGCTGCACCCCGAGATCACGCTGCACGTGATCTTCGACAACGACATCGAGGAACTCATCAAGGGCTCGGTCGACTTCGCCGTGCGCGTCATGGCCGATCCGCCGGCGCACTTGGCGGCCCGCGCCCTGGGGCAGGTGCGCTACGTGGCGTGCGCCACGCCCGCCTTCATCGCGCAGAACGGCCGGCCCGAGAACCTGGACGACCTGAAGCAGCTGCCGCTCATCACCTCGCCGCAAACCGGCGAACGCGTGATCACCGCGGGCACGCACGAGGGCGGCCACCGCTACCTGCGCATCCGGCCGCGGCTCATCTCCACCAACTTCCACTTTCTTCGCGATGCGATCGCCCAAGGCCTGGGCGTGGGCCTGGTGCCCGACTACATGGTGGCCGCCTCGCTCGCGCAAGGAGAACTGCAGGCCTTCCCGCTGAAGAAGGGCGAGCTCGACTTCCTGGCCACGCAGAAATTCCTGCTCTACGTTCCCAGCCGCTTCCAGACGCTGGCGGTGCGCACGCTGGTCGACTTTCTCGTGGAGAAGGAGCGCCAGTAGCGCAGGCTAGGCATGCAGCCCCTGCGCGTCCCCGGCCAGCGCCTGCACCCGCGCGGCAAGTTGCGTGCGGTTGTCGACGTGCAGCTTGCGGAAGGCATTGCCCAGGTGAAAGCGCACGGTGGGCAGGCCCACTTCCATGCGCTTGGCGATGAGCTTGTCCGGGCAGCCCGAAAGAACCAGCGAGGCGGCCTCGGCCTCGCGCTGGCTCAGCGACGACTTGCGCTGCAGCAGTTCGCTCACGCCCTCGCGGATCACCGCCGTCGAGGCGCCCTGCGCCTGCCAGCGCAGGCGGCCGAGCGCCGCGGCGAACACGGGCTCCACCATGCGCAGCACCTCGATGTCGTTGGCGTCGAAGTTGCCGCGTTCGCGATGGCGCCAGATCCGCATGTCGCCCGTGCAGTCGCCGTTGGCGAACACATACACGTTCACGCCCCAGTGCATGCGGTCGCGCGCAAGAAAGTCGTTGAAGAACTCGGTGCGCGAAAGGTCCTGCTGGCAGAGGATCTGCGTGGCCAGCGTCGGGTGCTTGCGCGCCATCATCGGGAACGTGAGCGGGTCGATGAAGCGGTAGTACTCGTCCCAGCTGCGCAGGTTGTCGATCGACATGTTCAGCGCCTGCACGCGCCCGAAGCGCTGCGCCGCGCCGTCCCACGCGAACGACACATAGGTGTCGGCGCGCATCAGGTCGAGCATGGGCAGCGCCAGGTCGTTTCGCAACGCATCGGCGTCGTTCGCTTCGACCAGCAGACGCATGACGTCGCCCATGGCGCGGGTCTGGGTGGTGGAGAGATACATGGCTCCGGCGAAGCAAAGATCGTGCAAGGTTGGCGAGAGGCCGATGCTAGTCGGCATGCATGGCTTGCCTATCGGTGCCGACCCTAGACACCCCTATCAATCGTGCTAGGTGTGCCGGCGCGCAGCGCTTCCTAGCATCCGTGTCACTGACAGGGGAAGCTCATGCACATCACTGAACTTGGCGTTGCCGGCCTGCGGCGCGCCTTCCGAAGCGGCTCGCTGACCAGCGCCGAACTGGCCGAGGCGCTCATCGCCCGCACCGGCGCGCAAGCGGCGCTCAACGGCTACGTGGCCTTCGACGCCGACGCGCTGCGGGCCCAGGCACGCGCCGCCGATGCGCGCATCGAGGCCGGCGAAGACCTGCCGCTGCTGGGCGTGCCGATTGCGCTGAAGGACAACATCGACGCCGCCGGGCTGCCGTGCTCGGCCGGCACGCGCGCCTTGCTGGGCCTGCATCCGCCGCGCGACGCGGAACTGGTGCAGCGGCTGCGCGATGCCGGTGCGCTGATCGCCGGCAAGGCGAACATGCACGAGCTCGCCATGGGCATCACCACGCACAACGAAGTGACCGGTGCCTCGCGCAACCCGTGGAATCCCGAGCGCATTCCGGGCGGCAGCAGCGGCGGCTGCGGCGTGGTGGTGGCGGCGGGCCTGGTGCCGGCGGCCATCGGCACCGACACCGGCGGCTCGGTTCGCGTGCCCGCCGCGCTGTGCGGGCTGGTCGGCCTGCGGCCCACGGTGGGGCGCGTGTCGGGCCGCGGCATTGCGCCGATCTCGCTGACGCGCGACACCGCCGGCCCCATCGCGCGCAGCGTGGAAGACTGCGTGCTGCTCGACAGCGTGCTCACCGGCAGCACGCAGCCCGTGGTGCCGGCGTCCTTGCAGGGCGTGCGGCTGGGCCTACCGGGGCCGGGTTTCTGGGACGACCTCGAGCCCGGCGTGCGCGACGTGGCGCAGGACGCGGTCGAGCGGCTGCGTGCCGCGGGCGCGCAGTTCGTCGAAGTGCCGCTGCCGGGGCTCGCGGGCTTCAACGAGGCCGCGGGCTTTCCGATTGCGCTGTACGAGTTCGTGCGCGACATGGGCGACTACCTGCGCAGCGCGGAACGCGGTGTCGACCTCGCGAGCCTGGTCGAGGCCGTCGGCAGCCCCGACGTGGCCGCCATCGTGCGCCCGCTTGTCGGCAGCGGCGCGGTGCCCGCCGCGGTCTACAGCCAGGCGCTGCAGGCGCGGCGCGAACTGCAGGCGGTGTACGCACAGGCCTTTGCCGCGCACGGCGTCAGGGCGCTGGTGTTCCCGACCACGCCGCTGACTGCCGCGCCCATCGGCCACGACGAGACGGTGCGGCTCAACGGGCGCGACTGCCCGACCTTCCCGACCTTCATCCGCAACACCGATCCCGGCAGCAACGCCGGCATTCCGGGCGTCACGCTGCCCGCCGGCGTGGCGGGCGGCCTGCCCGTGGGGCTCGGCCTCGACGGGCCGGCGCACAGCGACCACGGGCTGCTGTCGCTGGCGCTGGCGGTCGAGGCCGTGCTGCCGCGGCTCGCGTCCGCGCCGTGGATGCGCTGAGCGCGTTCGCCCCTTTTTCCCGCTAGCCGATTCGCTGTCGTCCAAACCAGGAGTTCACATGGACCGTCGTACCTTCCTCCACGGCATTGCCGCCGCGGCCGCCGCCAGTTCCACGGGCGTGCGAGCGGCATCGCCGCTCAACGTGGCGGTCATGCTGCCCATGAGCGGCCCCGCCGGGCTGTTCGGCCCGTCCGCCAAGGCCTGCGCCGAACTGGCGGTGCAGACGCTGAATGCGCGCGGCGGCATCCTCGGGCGCAACATCAACGCGCTGTTCGGCGACGCGGGCCTGCCGCCCGCCGAAGCCTCGCAGACCGCGCTCAAGCTCTGGAAGGGGCAGGGCGCGCAGGCGGTGATCGGCATGCACGACAGCGCGGTGCGCGGCGCGCTCGTGGGCCTGTTCAAGGGGCAGCTGCCGTACTTCTACACGCCGGTCTACGAAGGCGGCGAGTGCGCGCGCGGCACCTACGTGAACGGCGAGACGCCGCAGCAGCAGCTCGCGCCGGTCATCCCCTGGCTGGCCGCCGAACGCAAGCCGAAGAAGTGGTACATGATCGGCAACGACTACATCTGGGGCCGCAACACCAACGCGGCGGCGCGCGAGTACATCCTGAAGACCGGCGCGCAGGTGGTCGGCGACGAGTACCTGCCGTTCACCGCCGACAACTTCGACTCCAGCCTCGCGCGCATCCGCGACAGCGGCGCCGACGCCGTGCTGGTGTCGCTGGTGGGCGGCGCGTCGGTCACCTTCAACAAGGCCTTCGCCAGCTTCGGCCTGGCCGACAAGGCGATTCGCCTGGGCAGCCTGATCGAGGAGAACACGCTGGCGGGCATCGGCCTGGCCAACGCGCGCAACCTGTATTCGAGCGCCGGCTACTTCGCCAACATCGAGACACCTGCGGCCAGGGCCTTTTCCGACGCGTACTTCAAGCGCTCGGGCGCGCAGGCGCCCGCGCTCAACGGGCTGGCCGAGTCGGTGTACGAAGGCTTCCTGATGCTCGAGGCCATTGCCGCGCGCGCCAAGTCGCTCGAGGTCGCGAAGATGGAGCCGGCCAGCGAAGGCGCGAGCTACAACGGCCCGCGCGGCGCCGTGACCATGCACGCGCGCCATGTCGACCAGGACATCTACCTGGCCGACGTGGGCGAGAAGGGCTTCCGCGTGGTCAAGACCTTCCCGCACATCGCGTCGGGCCAGAGCTGCAAGGTCTGACGGCGCCATGGACACCAGCTGGCTGCTGCATGCGCTGAACCTCGCCTACGCGCTGGCGACGCTGGGCCTCACCACGCTCGGCCTGGCGGTGGTGTTCGGCATGCTCGGCGTCATGAACATGGCGCACGGCGAGTTCGTGATGCTGGGCGCCTACGCGGTGGTCACGGTGCAGTCGTGGGGCTGGCCGATCGCCACCGCGATGCCGCTGGCCATGCTGGTGTGCGGCGTGCTGGGCTACGCGGTCGAGCGCTGGCTGATCCGCCCGCTCTACGCACGGCCGTTCGACACGCTGCTCGCCACCTGGGGGCTCGCCATGGTCATGCGCAAGACGGTGGAGGCGGTGTACGGGCGCGACTACCGCAACATCGAGAGCACGCTGGGTTCGCCGGTGTCGCTGGGCGACGTGCAGTACCCGGGCTACCGGCTCGCGCTGATCGCGCTGGCCGTCGTGCTCATGGTGGCGCTGGCGCTGTGGTACCGGCGCAGCACCATGGGGCTGCGCGTGCGCGCGATGACGGGCAACCCCGTGCTGGCACGCGCGCTGGGCATCGACACGCGCCGGCTGGCCTCGCAGACCTTCGTCATCGGCGTGGTGCTGGCCGGCGCGGCCGGCGTGCTGCTGGCGCCGCTGGTGCGCATCGAGCCCGGCATCGGTGTCGACTACCTGCTCGATTCCTTCTTCGTGCTGGTGGTGGGCGGGCTGGGCACGCTCGGCGGCTTCGGCGGCGGCGTGAGCGTCATCGGCGGCACGCAGTCCGTGGTGAGCAGCATCGCGGGCCAGACCAGCGGCTATGCGGTGGTGCTGATTCTTTCGATCCTCTTTCTCTGGCTGAAACCGAATGGACTCTTTGGACGCCGTTGATTCTTCGCTGGCGCCCCTCGGTGCCGCGGCCGCAGCCGCGCCCGCGCGGCGCTGGCGCCTGCCGCCCGCGGGGCCGTGGCTGTTCGGCGCGGCGCTGGTGGCGGTGCCCTTCGTGTCCAGCGATTTCGTGGCCTACCAGATCGCGCTGTTCCTGATCTACGGCATCGCCACGCAGGGCGTGGCGCTGTGCTGGGGACGGCTCGGCTTCCTGCCGCTGGGGCATGCGCTGTTCTTCGGGCTGGGCGCGTACCTGGCCGGCGGCACGCTCAAGGCCGCGCAGCAGCAGCCCGGGTGGTTCGCCGCGCTGCCGCTGGCACTGTTGCTGCCCGCCGCGCTGGCCTACCTCACGGCGCGGCTGGTGTTCGCGCGCAGCCACCGCAGCGGGCCGTTCTTCTCGCTCATCACGCTGGCCATGACCATGCTGGGTTTCCTCGCGGCGCAGCAGTGGAGCCCGGTCACGGGCGGCTTCAACGGCATGGCCGACATTCCCGAGCTGCCCGGCACCGAGCGCTACAGCACCTTCTACTGGGCGGTGGCCGCATGCGCGCTGTGCACCACGCTGCTGCTGGGCGGCGTGCTGCGCCGGCCGCTCGGCCTGCTGTGGAGCGCGCTGGCGCAGAACGAGGAACGGCTGCAGCTCTTCGGCTACGCCACCGACCGCATCAAGGCGGTGGCCTTCGCGTGCTCCGCGATGCTCGCGGCGCTGGCCGGCATGCTGTTCGCGCTGCACCAGGGCATCGTCACGCCGCTGACCATGGGCTTCGTGCTGTCGACCGAGTTCGTCATCTGGGCCGCGGTGGGCGGCAAGGCCAGTCCGCTCGGTGCCTTGCTGGGCGCGGTGTTCGTCGGCTATGCCTCGTCGGAGCTGCGCGACCACTTCGCCTACTGGGAGGTGCTGGTCGGCGCGATCTTCATTGCGGTGGTGCGCTTGCTGCCGGAAGGGCTGGCCGGCCTTGCCAACCTGGTGGCCAAGGGCCGGCGTGCCGCGCCGCCGCCAGCTGCACACCCCCGCACGCCGGCGCCGCCGGTGCGCGTGCCCGACGGCGAAGTGAGCCTGGCGTTCGAGCAGGTGGCCTCGTCGCAGGGTGGCGTTCGCATCCTCGACGGGCTGAGCTTCGACCTGCGCGGCGCCGGCCTGCGCTGCGTGATCGGGCCCAACGGTGCCGGCAAGACCTCGGCCTTCAACGTGATGACCGGGCGGCTGCCGCTGCGCGCGGGGCGCATCCTGCTCGACGGCGCGGACATCTCGGGTGCCACCGCCTGGCGCGTGGCGCGCCAGGGCGTGGGCCGCAAGCTGCAGATTCCTTCGGTGTTCCCGGGTCTGAGCGTGAGCCAGAACCTCGACGTGGCCCTGTGGGCCGGCCGCCTGCACCCTGCCGCCTCGCTGCGCCGCGAGGCGCTCGGCTGGGACAGCCCGCTGCGCGGCGAACTGCTCGCGCTCTTTCCCGCGCTGGCGCGCCAGCTGCACGCGCCGGCGGGCAGCCTGTCGCAGGGCGAGCGGCAGGCGCTCGAATTCGTCATGACCATGCTGCCGCAGCCGCGCCTGGTGCTGCTCGACGAACCGTGCGCGGGTCTTTCGCCCGGCGAGACGCACCACATGATCGACGCCATCAAGACCGCCACGCACCGGCTCGGCGCGGCCGCGCTGGTCATCGAGCACGACATCAGCGCCGTGGCGTCCATCGGCGGCGAGGTCTACGTGCTGCACCAGGGCAAGCTGCTCGCGCGCGGCGCGCTCGCGCAGATCCAGGCCGATCCGGCGGTGCGCGCCGTCTATGCCGGAGCACGCAAGTGAACGCGCAAGTGAACACGCAAGTGGACGCGCAAGCGCGCATGCCAACGAACCCGCAACTCTTGACATTCACCGACGTGGTCTGCGGCTACGGCGACACCATGGTGCTGCGCGGCCTGAGCGGCGGCGTGGCACCGGGCCGCGTGCTCGGCGTGCTGGGCCGCAACGGCGTCGGCAAGACCACGCTGATGCGCGCGCTGACCGGGTTCCTGCCGCTGCGCAGCGGCCGCGTGCTGCTCGGCGGCGGCGACCTGGCGCGCGTGCCGCCGCAACAGCGGCTGGCGGCCGGCATGGCCTATGCGCCTCAAGAGGACGTGGTGTTCGGCGACCTCAGCGTGGGCGAGAACCTGTGGCTGCACCTGCGCGCGCGCGACAGCACGCGCTATGCGGCCTGCCTCGAGGCGTTCCCGCGGCTGGCCGAGCGCATGCAGCAGCGCGCCGGCTCGCTCAGCGGCGGCGAGCGCAAGCTGCTGTCGTTCACGCGCACCCTCGGGCTGGGCGCGGCGCTGAGCATCCTCGACGAGCCGACCGAGGGCGTGCAGCCCGAGAACATCGAGCGCATGGCCATGCTGGTGCGCGCGCGCAAGGCGGCGGGCGCGGCCTTCGTCATCGTCGAGCAGAACCTCGAGTTCCTGCTCGCCGTGGCCGACGACCTGCTGGCGGTGGACCACGGCGAATGCTCGCTGTCGGGCGCGGCGGCCGACCTGCCGCGCGAGACGCTGGAGCGCCACCTGGTGGTTTGACCCGAGGCCGCGGCGTGCGCCCCTGTGGCACATTCCAGCCTCGCCCCACGGCAAGACCCATGAGCCACCTCGACCTGAATCTCGTTCGCGTGTTCGTCGCGATCTACGAAACGCGCAGCGTGACCCATGCGGCCGAGCGGCTCGACGTCACGCAATCGACCGTGAGCTACGGGCTGGCCAAGCTGCGCAAGGTCTACGTCGACCGCCTGTTCTCGCGCGGCAGCGACGGCCTGGTGCCCACCGGCATGGCCGAGCAGCTGTTCCAGCGTTTTCGCGAGGCGCTCACCACCGTCGAGGGCACGCTCGAGCAGAACACCGCCTTCGACCCGCAGCGCTCCACGCGGCGCTTCCGCCTGGCGATGTCGGACATCGGCGTGCTGTATTTCGTGCCGCCGCTGCTGCGCCGCTTCCAGGAGGCGGCGCCGCGCATCGAGATCGACATCGTGCAGATCTCCGACACGCTGGGCGAAGACCTGTCGACGGGGCGGCTGGACATGGCCATCGGCAACATTCCCTCGCTGGGCTCGCCGGTGCACAGCGCGCTGCTGTTTCGCGAGCACTACGTGTGCCTGATGTCGGCCAACCACCCGACCATCGGCGACAGCATGAGCCTGGAGGCGTTCTCGGCGGCGCGCCACGTGATGGTGTCGTCGCCGCGCTCGGGCCATTTCCTCATCGAGGACGCGCTGGCCGAGCGGGGCATCAACCGCAACATCGTCGCGCGCGTGCCCCAGTTCACCGTGCTGCCGCAGCTGCTGTCGCAAAGCGACCTGCTGGTGCTGCTGCCTTCGCGCGTGGCCAGCCTCTACGTGCACCAGGGCGGGCTGAAGGCGCTGGCGCTGCCCGTGCCGCTGCCCGACTTCCAGGTGCAGGCGCACTGGCACGCGCGGCACGAGTACAGCGCGGCGCACCGCTGGCTGGTCGAGGAGATCGTGCCCACGCTCGGCAAGCTCTGAAAGTCGGATGGGCTGAAGCGCCGGCGTCGGCAGGCCGGGAGCGCAGCTACACCAGGTAGCGCCGCACCGCGTCCTCGTTCCACGCGATGCCCGTGCCCGGCTCGGCCGGCGCCGTGGCCATGCCGTTCTCGAAGGCCAGCGGTTGCGCCAGCACCGGCGCCGCCAGGTCCATGCGCTCGAGCAGGTGGCGCGTCGGCGTCACGGCCAACAGGTGCACGCTGACCTCCTGGAAGATGTGGCTCGACATCGGCACGCCGTGCGCCTGCGCCAGCGCCGCGGCGCGCAGCCAGCCAGTGACGCCGCCGATCTTCATCGCGTCGGGCATCGCCAGGTCGCAGGCGCCGGCCTGCAGCGCCTTGGCCATCTCGTCGGGCCCGCACCAGTTCTCGCCCATCTGCACCGGCAGGCGCACGCGCTCGCGAATGCGCGCGTGGCCCGCGTAGTCTTCCTGCAGCGTGGGCTCCTCCACCCAGCCGATGCCTTCGCCTTCGAGCGCATGGATGCGGCGCACCGCCTCGGGCACCGTCAGGCCCTGGTTGTAGTCGACCAGCAGCTGCGTGCCGTCGCCGATCACGCGGCGCAGCGCGCGCACCACCTCGAGGTCTTCGCCCAGCGTGGCGTAGCCGACCTTGGTCTTGATGGCGCCGAAGCCCTGTTCCATGGACAGCGCGGCGCGCCGCACGCCGAGCGCAACGCCGTCCATGCTGTGGCTGTCGTAGGCCGCCACGGGGCGGCGCGTGCCACCCAGGAGCTCGACCAGCGGCACGCCGCGCACCTTGGCCAGCGCGTCCCAGGCGGCCATGTCCAGCCCCGCGCTGGCCATCTGCGCGATGCCGGTGCGCCCCAGCAGCCGCAGCCGCTGCGCCAGTGTCTGGTCGAGGTCGAAGGGTGCCAGCGGCTGGCCCGCGAGGGCGCCGCCCAGCGTCAGCAGCATGCGCCGCGTGGCGCGCAACGCCAGCGGCGTGTAGGTGAAGACGTAGGCCCGGCCCACGGTGCCGTCGCTGGCGTACAGGTCGACCAGCACCAGCGGCGCCGTGGCCACCACGCCCACGCTGGTGCGCACGGGGTGCTCGAGCGGCACGTTGACGCAGCGCGCCTGCACGTCGGCCACCAGCAGGCCGGTATCGGGAAGGGTGTTCATGGGTGTGGTTCCTTCACAGGCCGAGGTAGGCCGCCTTCACGCGCTCGTCGCCGAGCAGTTGCGCGGCCGGCCCGCCGAGCGCGATGGTGCCGGTCTCCAGCACGTAGCCCCGGTCGGCCACCGACAGCGCCGCGTGCGCATTCTGTTCCACCAGCAGGATGGGGATGCCGCGCGCCTTGAGCCGCGCGATGACGTTGAAGATCTCCTTCACCAGCAGCGGCGCCAGGCCCATCGAGGGCTCGTCGAGCAGCAGCACCTTGGGCTCGCTCATCAGCGCGCGCGCAATGGCCAGCATCTGCTGCTGGCCGCCCGAGAGGGTTCCGGCGGCGAGCAGGCGCTTCTCCTCGAGCACCGGGAACAGCGCGTACATCTCGGCCAGCCGCTCCTGGCGGCGCGCGGGGCGGGTGTAGCTGCCCAGCAGCAGGTTGTCCTGCACCGAAAGCGGGCCGAACACCTGCCGGCCCTCGAGCACCTGTGACAGCCCGGCGCGCACGCGCGCGTCGGCGCTGTCGCGCGCGATCTCGCGGCCGAACAGCGTCACGCTGCCGGCGCCGGCGCGAATGAGCCCCGACACCGCGCGCAGCAGCGTGGTCTTGCCCGCGCCGTTCGCGCCCACCAGCGCCACCAGCTCGCCCTGGCCGACGCGCAGGTCGATGCCGTGCAGCGCCTCGATGCGGCCATAGCCCGCGAACAGGCCCTTCACCTCGAGCGCGGCGCTGCTCATGCGGCCTCCGCTTCGGTGCCGAGGTAGGCCGCGATCACCTGCGGGTTGGCACGCACCTCGGCGGCCGTGCCTTCGGCGAGCTTGCGCCCGTAGTCGAGCACCAGCAGGTGGTCGGAGATGTTCATCACCAGCTTCATGTCGTGTTCCACCAGCAGCACCGTCACGCCCGAGGCGGCGATGCCGCGGATCAGTTCGGTGATCTCCTGCGTCTCGGTGTCGTTCAGGCCGGCGGCCGGCTCGTCGAGCAGCAAGATTCGGGGCTTGCTCGCCAGCGCGCGTGCGATCTCCAGGCGCTTGAGCAGCCCGAACGACAGCTGCGTGGCGTGCGCATGGGCATGCCGCCCCACGCCCACGCAGTCGATGAGCCGCAGCGCCTCCTCGCGCAGTGCGGCGTCGGCGCGGCGCGTGGCGCCGGTCATGCCGCCCAGCAGCGAGCTGCGCGTGTGCAGGTGCGCGCCCAGCATCACGTTCTCGCAGGCGGTCATGTTCATGCACACCTGCAGGTTCTGGAAGGTGCGGCTCATGCCGCGGCGCGCCAACTGCTCGGGCGCCATGCCGGCCACGTTCTCGCCGTCGAGCAGGATCTCGCCGCGCGTGGGCTCGTAGACGCCGCTGATCAGGTTGAACAGCGTGGTCTTGCCCGCGCCGTTGGGCCCGATCACCGAATGCACCGAGCCGCCGCGCACACTGAAGCTCACGTCCTGCATGGCGTGCACGCCGCCGAAGGACTTGCCGAGGTTCTTCACTTCGAGCATCTCAACCTTTCCTGCGCAGCCGGAGCGCGAGCGTGGGCACCAGCCCCTTGGGCAGGAACATCAT
The DNA here is from genome assembly GCF_900112425.1 of Variovorax sp. OK212. Lineage (GTDB taxonomy): Bacteria > Pseudomonadota > Gammaproteobacteria > Burkholderiales > Burkholderiaceae_C > Variovorax. Next base: position 46,656 of record NZ_FOLP01000011.1, read on the forward strand.
GGTGAGCATCAGCACGAGGCCGAAGAACACCATCTCGTAGCCGTGCAGGCCGCCCAGCAGCTGCGGCAGCGCCGTCAGCAGCGCGGCGCCCAGCACCGCGCCGAAGGTGGAGGCCATGCCGCCGAGCACCACCATGGTGGCCAGCTCCACCGAATGCGTGAAGGCCGCGAGCGACGGGCTGATGAAGCCCAGGTAGTGCGCCGTGAGGCTGCCCGACACGGCGGCGAACACGGCCGAGACCACGAACGCGCGCACCTTGAAGCGCGCCACGTCCACCCCCATCACGCGGGCCGCCACCTCGGAACCGTTGAGCCCGCGCAGCGCGCGCCCCGCGGGCGACTGGTGGAGGTTGAGCGACAGCAGCACCGACAGCCACAGCAGCACCGCGGCCAGCGCGTACCAGTGCAGCACCTTCGCGAAGGTGAAGCCAGCCACCGCCAGCGGCGGCACGGCCATGCCGTCGGGCCCGCCGGTCCAGTCGACCTCGTTGATCAGCACGATGTTGACGATCACGCCCAGCCCCAGCGTGGCCATGGTCAGCGAATGGCCCTTGAGCCGCAGGATGGGCTTGGCGATGAGCCAGGCCACCGCCGCCGCGCCCACGGCCGCGCCGCAGATCGCCAGCAGCGGCGGCCAGCCGAAGCGCACCGTGACAATGCCGCTGCCGTACGCGCCGATGGCCACGAAGGCCGCGTGGCCGATGCTGATCTGCCCGGCGAACCCCATCAGCAGGTTCAGCCCGATGGCCGCAATGGCCGCCAGCGCGATGCGCACCGCGACGTCGGCCACGTAGTTGTTGGGCATGGCCATCGGCAGCAGCGCGAGCACCAGCGCCAGTACCAGCAGGGAAGGGCGCAGCAGCGCATGCGAGCTCGCCTTCATACGCGCTCCGCCGCCTTGCTGCCGAACAGGCCGTGCGGCATGACCAGCAGGATGAACACGATCAGCACGAACGGCACCGCGTCCTTGTAGGCCGACGACACGTAGCCCGCCATCAGCGCCTCCAGCAGCCCGACGATGAGCCCGCCCACCACCGCGCCGCCCGCGCTGCCGAGCCCGCCCAGCGTGGCCGCGACGAAGCCCTTCATGCCCAGCATCAGCCCGATGTCGTACACCGTGGTCGTGATGGGCGCGGCCACCACGCCGGCCACCGCGCCCAGCAGCGCCGACAGCCCGAACGACAGCTGCAGCACGCGCGAGGTGGGAATGCCCACCGCGCGCGCCGCCAGCGCATTGGCCGCCACCGCCAGCATCGCCTTGCCGACCATCGTGAAGCGGAAGAACGCGAAGCACAGCGCGACCAGCACCGCCGCCGTGCCCAGCACCCACAGGCTCTGCGGCAGCACGTAGGCGCCGAGGATCGACAGCGACGCGTCGCCGCTGAAGGCGGGCAGGGTCTGCTGGTTCTTGCCGAGCACGATCTGCACCACGCCCTGGATGAAGATCGACGCGCCGATGGTGATGATGATCAGCGACACCACGCTGGCTTCGCCCGCGGGCTTGATGGCCAGCCGGTACAGCAGCAGCCCGGCCGCCACCGTGGCCAGCACGCCGCCCGCCACCGCGATGCCGTACGGCATGTTGGCGCCGAGCAGGGCGGCGGTGATCATCGCGCCCAGCATCAGGAAGTCGCCCTGCGCGAAGTTGATGACGCCGCTGGCGTTGTAGATCAGCGAGAAGCCCAGCGCGGCCAGCGCGTAGATCGCGCCGGTGGTGAGCCCCGAGAAGACGAATTGCATGAAGTCAGCCACGGCGGTCTCCGGTCTGAATGGCCTGGGCCGTTGAAAGAGGGGTGAGCAGGTGCCGCGGCGACACGTCCGCCACGCGGTCGGCACCGATCAGCACCATGGTGCGGGCGATGTCGTCGGCGAGGCCGGCAAGCACGCCGCGCGCGCCCGCTTCGCCGCCGGTGGCCATGCCCCACACCGCGGCACGGCCGACGAAGGCCGCGGTGGCGCCGGCGGCCAGCGCCTTCACCACGTCGCTGCCGCGGCGAAAGCCGCCGTCCACGAACACCGGAATGCGGTTCGCCACGGCGTCCACCATGCGCGGCAGCACCGAGATGGTCGAGGGCGCCGCGTCGAGCTGGCGCCCGCCGTGGTTCGACACCACGATGGCGTCGGCGCCGTGGTGCACGGCCAGCGCGGCGTCGTCGGGGTGCAGCAGGCCCTTGACCACCAGCGGGCCGTCCCACAGGCGGCGCAGCCAGGCCAGGTGCTCCCACACCAGGGTGCGGTCCATGGTGCGCGACAGCAGCGCGGCCTGCAGCTGGGGCGAGGTGGCGCCGTCGTCGGCCTCGCTGAGGTTCACGAACGACGGCGAGCGCCCCTGCAGCGCCATGCCGAGCGACCACGCCGGGTGCAGCGCCAGGTCGAGCAGCGTCGACGGCGTGAAGCGGAACGGCAGCTTGAAGCCGTTGCGCACGTCGCGCTCGCGCTGGCCGCTGACGGCGGCGTCCACCGTGAGCACCAGCGCGCCGTAGCCGGCCTCGCGGGCGCGGCGCACCAGCTGCTCGGCAATGGCGCGGTCGCCCATCACGTAGAGCTGCATCCACTGCAAGGCCGCGGGGTTGCGGCGCAGCGCGGCCTCGCGCACCGCCTCGAGCCGGTCGTTCGACGGCGTCGACAGCACGTGCGGCACGCCCGCCGAGGCGGCGGCGCAGGCCAGCAGGGTGTCGCCGTGCGGGCGCACCAGGCCCGAGAAGCCGACGGGCGCCACGCCCAGCGGCGCCGACCAGCGCTGGCCGAACACGGTGATGCCGGTGTCGCCATGGCTTGTGTCGCGCAGCGCGGTGGGCACCAGGTGCAGACCGGCCAGGTCCGCGACGTTGCGGCGCAGGCAGTCTTCGTTTTCCGCGCCGCCGTCGACATAGTCGAAGACGAAGCGGGGCAGCCGCCGGCGTGCATGCCGGCGGTGGTCGTTCGCATTGAGCTTCATGCGCTTCCTTGGGTGACGCGCGCCGCTTCAGCGAACTTCCGCGAACTTGCCTCCCTGCACCTCGACCATGCGGAACGCGGACACGTCCAGGCCCATGTGGTCGGTGGCCGACATGCGGTAGATGCCGCTCACGCCGACGAAGTCTTTCGTGGCTTCGATGGCGTCGCGCACCTTCTGCTTGTCGGTGCCGCCGGCGCGCTTGATCGCATCGACCAGCAGGAACAGCGCGTCGTGGGCGTAGCCGCCGAAGGTGGACACGTCCATCTTCGCGGTGCTCTCGTAGTCCTTCGCGTAGCCCACGCTGACCTTCTTCTGCGGGTCGCTGTCGGGCAGCGCCTGCGCAACGAGCAGCGCGGGCGAGGGCATGCGGATGCCTTCGGACGACTTGCCCGCGATGCGGATGAACTCGGTGGAGGCCTGGCCGTGCGAGGTGTACAGCGGCTGCTTCATGGCCAGCTGCTGGTAGTTGCGCGCGATGATGGCCGGCGCCTGGCCCGTGCCGAACACGAAGATGGCCTGCGCGCCCGACGACTTGATGCGCGTGAGCTGCGGCGTGACGTCGGTGTCCTTCTCGCCGTAGGTCTGGTCGTCGGACACCTTCAGGCCGAGCGTTGCGGCGAGCTTGAGCGTCTCGGTGCGGCCCGACTTGCCGAAGCCGCCGGTGTCCGACAGCAGCGCGAACTGCGTGAAGCCGCGCTTCTTCATTTCGCCGAGCACCTTCTCGGCCGCCATGCGGTCGGAGTGCGGCATCTTGAACACGTAGGGCTTGACCGGCTCGACGATGACCGAGGCCGCGGCCAGCGAGATCATCGGCACCTTCGACGCCTCGGCCTGCGGCAGCATCGCCATGGTGGAACCGGTGGTGGACGCACCGAGGATCACGTCGACCTCGTCCTGCATGATCAGGCGCCGCGTGAAGGCGTTGGCCTTGTTGGCATCGCTGGCGTCGTCGTACAGCACCAGCTCGAGCTTGCGGCCCAGCACGCCGCCGGCCGCGTTGATCTTGCCCACGTACATCTCGAGCGTCTTCTGCTGCGGGTCGCCCAGGAACGAGGCCGGGCCGGTGGCCGAGACCACGGCGCCGATCTTGATCGGGTCGGCCGCATGCACCAGCGACCCCAGCGACGCCAGTGGCAGCAGCAGGGTGGCCGCGAGCAGCGAGTTCACGGCGCGGCGGCCGAAGGGTGTGAAGGTCGTGAGGGGGATGGAAGTCTTCTTGTGTTTCATCGTCTTGTCTCCTGTCGTTCTAGGTTGAAAAATCGCTCGGCTCAGCGCGCCGGCCTTCGCCGCACGATGTGGATCGGGTGCACGCGCGGCGCGGGCGCCGGCAGGCCGAGCGCGCGCGCCAGCGTGCGGCCCTCGGGGTCGGCCAGCGCGGCTTCGCGCGCGGCGCGCACACGGGCCGCGGCCTGCTCGAGCGCGGCGGCATCGCGCACCGGCGGTGAAAGCACGGCCTGCATGTCGTCGAGCACCGCGCCAAGGTTGCGGTGGCCGCGTTCGCTGGTCTCGCCGTAGCCTTTCACCAGGTTGCCGCACAGCGCGAGCTCGTAGGCCAGCCGCGGGCTCATCGCCAGCGCGCGGCGCACCGTGTCTAGCCAGCGCTTGATCATTTCCTGCTCGGCGGCGTAGCGCGCGCTGCCGCGGCGTATCACGCGCAGCGAGCGCAGGCCGCACAGCATCGCGAAGCCCAACACCGTGTCGGTGCGCATGTGCAGCCCCACGTTGAGCTTGTGCGCCTTGTGCGCCAGCCGCTTGCGCAGCCAGGCCGAGGCGCCCGGCGGCAGCAGCGAGCAGACCTCGTCCAGGCCCGGCTTGAGGTATTCGGTGAGCCGCAGCGGCTCGTTGCCGCGCGCGCCCACCTCGTCGCGCACGCGCTGCAGGCGCTCGCCGCGCGTCTTGAGGTCGGCCACGCGGATCACGTCCTCGTAGCTCATCCACAGCGCGAGGTAGCGCGCGGTCTCGCGCGTCACGGGCAGGTCGCCGCCGAAGGGCTGCTCCAGCGCCAGCACCGATTCCACGCGCTGCATGTAGAGCTCGCCGTAGCGCGCGTCCTGGTAGTCGGCGACCTGCTGCAGGCCGTGGCCTGCGAGCTCGCGCAGCGGCTCGGGCAGGGCGGCGATGCGAGGGTGCACCGGCGTGGCGGCTGGCGCCTTTGCATCGTCGGCGGGTGCTGCCGCGGCCACCGCCGCACCGGTCACATGGTCGAAGCCCGCCGCGAAACCTTTCAGGCTGGCCTCCACCGCCTTGCCCGATTCGCGGATCGCCTGTTCGCAGGTCTCGCGCGAGAACGGAATGGCGCCGCTGCCGGCCATGGCGCCGAACATCACGGTGTTGATCACCGTGCCGTTGCGCCATGCGAGCGCGCGCATGTCGAACAGGAAGCTGCGCTGCGCGAGCTCGGTGGCCGCGTCGATCACGCGCTGGCCGTCGTAGCGCCCGTCGCCCATGGCGGACTTCTCGACCACCGCGTATTCGCGGTGCGTGGAAGCCGCGAGCGTGGTGCGCCGCGGATGCACGAAGCCGCCCTGCAGCATGCGGCCGGCCTCCACCAGTTCGGAGGCGGCGACGATGTCGACGTCGCCCGGGTTCGGCGTGAGCGAGAACACCGGGCGTGCACCGCCCAGCTGCCCGGCCGGCACGGGGTAGATCTCGATGTAGTAGTTGGTGGCGCCGGTGCGCTGCGCCACGCCGGGCACCGAGGTGCTCTGCACCGGGAAGCCGCAGGCCGTGGCCGCGGAGATGAGCCAGTCGGCCAGCACGCCGCCGCCTTCGCCGCCCATGGCGGCCACCAGCACGGTGACGATGCGCGGTGTTGCCGCGCCTGCGGGTGTCGTCGTGTTCATGCCGCCAGTGCCTCCGAGCGGTCGCGCGCCTTGCCGGCCATGAGGCCGATGACCCCGCCGCGCAGCCGGTGCAGCAGCCGCTCCCAGGTGCCGGCGTTCTGCACGATCTCGGCCTTGTAGAACGACGGGCAGAGAATGGCCGCGTGCGCGTTCTCGCCGCACAGGCCGCAGCCCACGCAGCCCTGGTTGACGGTGGCCACCGGGTCGGTGCGCAGCGCGCTGGGGTTGGGCTTGACGGTGAGCGACGGGCAGCCCGACAGCCGGATGCACGAGTGGTCGCCGGTGCACACGTCGTCGTCGATGCCGAAGCGCGTGCGCACCACGCGTTCGCCGCGCTTGAGCCTGGCGGCCTGCACCGGCTTGATGCGGCGCTGCCGCTCGAGCTGGCATTCGCCGTCGGCAATGATCACCTTGAGGCCGCCTTCTTCGGTGGTCATGGCCTCCTGCAGCGTGTCGCGCATCTCGGCGACGCTGTAGCTCCTGACCTTGCGCACCCAGGCCACGCCCACGCCCTTGAGCGCGGCCTCGATGTCGAGCGTCAGCGGCTTGGCCGCGGGCTGCGTGGGCGAGGAGGGAATGGCCTGCGTGCCGGTGGCCGAGGTGTAGCCGTTCTTCAGGATCACCAGCACCGAGTCCTGGTTGTTGTAGACCGCGTTCACCACGCCGCTGGTGAAGCCGTTGTGCCAGAAGCCGCCGTCGCCCATGATGCTCACCACGCGGTTGCCCATGAGCGGCGCGATGCCCGACGAGCTCGCCAGCCCCAGGCCGTAGCCCAGCACCGTGCTGCCCGTGTTGAAGGGCGGCAGCGTGCCGAAGGTGTGGCAGCCGATGTCGGCGCTGACGTGCACCGCGCCCAGCTCCTTCTGCATCAGCTTGATGGCCGCGAACACCGGGCGCTCGGGGCAGCCGATGCAAAAGCCCGGCGGGCGGTTGGGCACCGGCACGCCCAGCGCGGCCACGGCCTGCGGCTTGAGCGCGCCCAGCGGCGCGGCGGCCTCGACCACCTGCAGCGCGCCGTCTTCGCCCAGCGCCTGCGGGCGGGCCTGGCGGATGAACTCGGCCAGGCTGCGCACCAACACTTCACCGGTGTATTCGCCGGCCATGGGGAAGATGTCCTTGCCGTGCAGGCGCGTGTCGCAGCCGGCCTTGCGCAGCATCGCGTGCAGCGCGTCTTCCAGGTAGTTGGGCTGGCCTTCCTCGACCATCAGCACCGCGCGCTTGCCGCTGCAGAAGCCGACCAGCTCGTCGGGCACCATCGGGTAGACCACGTTGAGCACCTGCAGCGGAATGCGGCTGTTGCCGAACGCGTCGGCCAGGCCGAGCTGTTGCAGCGCGCGGATCGTGCCGTTGTAGAGCCCGCCGGGCAGGATCAGGCCGATGTCGTCGCAGTCGCCGTCGAAGCGCTCGTTGAGCTTCTCGCGGCGAATGAATTCCAGCGCGGCCGGCCAGCGCGACTCGATCTTCATGCGCTCCTGCGCGTAGATCGACGGCGGCAGGTTGATGTTGGCGAAGTCGAAGTGCGGCTGTGCGATCGACGCGCGCGTGGAGATGGCCGGCGCGCGGTTGTCCTTGCACACGAAGCTGCCGTGCACGTGGCAGGCGCGGATGCGCAGCTGCAGCATCACCGGCGTCTGGCTCGCTTCCGACAGCTCGAAGCTGCGCTCCACGGCATCCACGATGGACGGGAGGTTGGGCCGCGGGTCCATGAGCCACATCTGCGACTTCATCGCGAAGGCGTGCGTGCGCTCCTGGATGATGCTGGAGCCCTCGCCGTAGTCTTCGCCGAGGATGATCAGCGCGCCGCCCTTCACGCCGGCCGACGCGAGGTTGGACAGCGCATCGGACGCGACGTTGGTGCCCACGGTGGACTTCCACGTCACCGCGCCGCGCACCGGGTAGTTGATGGACGCGCCGAGCATCGCGGCCGCGCCGGCCTCGGAGGCGCTGTTCTCGAAGTAGATGCCGAGCTCGTCGAGCAGGCCGCGCGCATCGCCGAGCACGTCGATCAGGTGCGACACCGGCGCGCCCTGGTAGCCGCCGATGTAGCTCACGCCCGACTGCAGCAGCGCCTTGGTGACGGCGAGGATGCCCTCGCCATGAAATTCCTCGTCGGCGCCCAGCGAAAGGCGTTTGACTTCTTCGGCGAAAGATCGCTCCATGGCTTTTGTGTCTCCGGCTGGCGCCCGGTCGGGGCGCTGGCTTGTGTCGTGGGATGGCTTGCGGGGTTGGACTTTAGGGGGGTACTTTCAGCAATCCAATCGATGCGACTGGCGTTACACATCGATGAATTCGATGCAGCTGTCGATCGACAGCGTCGATGCGTAACACCGGCCGGCTCGATAGGACTGGCGCGGGGGCGAACCTAGAGTCGCGATTCCCACAACGAAGAACCCAGGACCGATGCCATGACCGCTTCACAGAAAACCCGGTACAAGGTTGCCGTCGTCCAGGCCGCGCCCGCGTTCCTCGACCTGGCCAGAGGTGTCGACAAGGCCATCGGCCTGATCGAGGAGGCCGCGCGCAACGGCGCTTCGCTGGTCGCGTTTCCCGAGGTCTGGTTGCCCGGCTATCCGTGGTGGATCTGGCTCGACTCGCCGGCGTGGGGCATGCAGTTCGTGCAGCGCTATTTCGAGAACGCGCTGGTGGTCGACAGCCCCGAATGGGAGCGCCTGAAGGCCGCCGCCGCGGCGAACCGCATCCACGTGGTGCTGGGCTACAGCGAGCGCGCCGGCGGCTCGCTGTACCTGGCGCAGGCCATCCTGGACGACCACGGCCAAGTGGTCGCCACGCGCCGCAAGCTCAAGCCCACGCACGCCGAGCGCACGGTGTTCGGCGAGGGCGACGGCAGCCATATCGCCGTGCACGAGACCGCGCTCGGGCGCATGGGCGCGCTGTGCTGTGCCGAGCACATCCAGCCGCTGACCAAGTACGCGATGTTCTCGCAGCACGAGCAGGTGCACATCGCCGCATGGCCGAGCTTCTCGGTCTACCGCGGCGCCGCGTTCCAGCTCAGCGCCGAGGCCAACAACGCCGCGAGCCAGATCTATGCGCTGGAAGGCCAGTGCTTCGTGCTCGCGCCGTGCGCCACGGTGTCGAAGGAGATGCTCGACATGCTGATCGACACGCCCAACAAGCGCGACCTGCTGCTGGAGGGCGGCGGCTTCGCGATGATCTACGGCCCCGACGCGAAGCCGATGTGCGAGCCCTTGCCCGAGACAGCCGAGGGCCTGCTGTACGCCACGCTCGACCTGGGCCTGATCGGGCTCGCCAAGGCGGCCTACGACCCGGTCGGCCACTACTCGCGGCCGGACGTGCTGCGCCTGTTGTTCAACAGCAAGCCGGCGCCGCGGGTGCATGCCTTCGAGCCGGACCCCGTGGAACGCTCGGCGCTGGCGGGCGATTTCCAGTCACCGGACGGACAGGATTCGCCTGGGGTGTGAGCCGCGTCCGGCAAGGGGAGGAGAACTCTCCTAATGGGCGCGCGCCGAACCCCGCGCACCCTGCCTGCGGCCGAGGTAAGGCTGCACGAACAGGTAGAGACCCGTGAACAGCAGCAGCGCCAACGGAAGCAGGGGCGCGTACGTGATCCAGGGCGGCGGTGCGCCGGGCCTGGTGGCCATGGCCACGAAGTTGGCGATGACGGTCAGCGTGAACGCGATGGACACCCAGCGGTGGAAGGTCCGAATGCCGGTGCCGGTGCCGGTGCCGGCGTTCGCGGCGTGAATGCCGCTCATGCCTTGCTCCCGGGCGCCTGGATCATCTTCCAGCCGTTGCCCGCCGGGTCGCGAAAGCTCGCGTCCACGCTGCCGAAGCGGCTCACAGGCTCCTGCGTGAACTCCACGCCACGGTCGCGCATCTGCAGGTAGGCCGCATGGCAGTCGGCCACGTTCAGCACCAGCGGCGGCATCGCGCCCTTGGCCACCATGCTGCGCAGCGTTTGCGCGGTGGCCTCGTCGTGCACCGGCGGGCCCGGCTTGAACAGGCCGAGCTCGAACGACGGCTGCTCGGGGTGCAGCACGGTCAGCCAGCGGTAGTCGCCGTTGCGCACGTCGGCCTTCACACGGAACCCGAGCTTGTCGACGTAGAACGCAAGCGCTGCGTCCTGGTCGTCCACATACAGCCCCACCACACCCACACCCGCACCCACACTAATACCCTGGCTCATCGCGACATCTCCTTGGTTGAAAGCCGCTTTGTACCGTCGGCCCCGCGGCGGCGCTTCTCCGAAACTGCTTCGGTGAGATCGGGCCGCTGCGCGGCCTTGAGGAAACAGGGCGGCACGCGCTCGAGCTGCTGCGCCGCGGCCCGCAGGCGCGGGCGCAGCGCGCTGGGGTTTTCGCCGGTGATGTCGCGGAAGGTGCGCCCGAAGGTGCCCAGGCTTTCCCAGCCGGTGGCGAAGGCGATCTCGGTGACGGACAGCTCGGTGTCGCGCAGCAGCGCGGTGGCCTGCTCGATGCGGCGCGTCAGCAGGTAGCGGTGCGGCGGAATGCCGAAGGCCTGCTTGAACGAGCGCGCGAAATGCGCTTCGGACACCCCGCTGACCTCGGCCAGCCGCAGCACGGGCCAGGCCTCGTGCGAGGCGGCGTCCATGCGGTCCTTGGCGCGCAGCAGGCGGCGCAGCAGTTGCGGGTCTTGAGAGGCCACGGTGCTGGCCGAAGCGACGGCTGGCGTATGAGGGTCTTGGCGGGATGGCATGGGTTCGAGGTGGGGCTTGCGCAGCTTAGCCGGACTGCGCACTCGTTGCGCTTGTCCAGTCGATTCGACAGTAAACGTCGAAATGACGTGGTTTGAAGGGGAGTCAATTTGACGTTGAAGCGCGCCAAGCCATTGATTCATAAGGGTTCACGAGCCGGCACGCCGGTTGCAATGAGCAAGGCACCCAAATCAACGATTCACCGAGGTTCCATGATCACCGCCGCCCAACGCGCCATCGTCTCGTCCACCGTGCCCCTGCTCGAACAGGGCGGCGAAGCCCTGACCACCCATTTCTACAAGATGCTGCTGGCCGAGCATCCCGAGGTTCGCCCCTTCTTCAACGAGACCCACCAGGCCAAGGGCGACCAGCCGCGTGCGCTGGCCAACGGCGTGCTGATGTACGCCAGGAACATCGACCGCCTGGAGGCGATGGGCCCGCTGGCCACGCAGATCGTCAACAAGCACGTGGCGCTGCAGGTGATGCCCGAGCACTACCCGATCGTCGGCGGTTGCCTGCTGCGCGCGATCCGCGAGGTGCTGGGCGCCGAGATCGCGACCGACGAAGTGATCGAGGCCTGGGCGGCCGCCTACGGTCAGCTCGCCGACATCCTCATCGGCGCCGAGAGGCAGCTGTACGACGCGCAGGCCGCGGCGCCCGGCGGCTGGCGCGGCGCGCGCGCCTTCACGGTGGCGCGCAAGGTGGCCGAGAGCGCGGAGATCACCTCGTTGCATTTCGCCCCGGCCGACGGCGGCGCGCTGATGGGCTTCGCGCCCGGCCAGTACATCGGCCTGCTGCTGCGGGTGGACGGCAAGGACATTCGCCGCAACTACTCGCTGTCGGCCGCGCCCAACGGCAGGACCTACCGCATCAGCGTGAAGCGCGAACCCGGCGGCGTGGCCTCGAACTGGCTGCACGACCACGTGCAGGTGGGCGACACGCTGCAGCTGCTGCCGCCCTCGGGCGAGTTCGTGCTGGCCGAGAGCGGGCGGCCGGTGGTGCTCATCAGCGGCGGCGTCGGCATCACGCCGACGCTGGCGATGCTCGAGCAGGCGCTGGCCACCGAGCGCGAAGTGGTGTTCATCCACTGCGCGCGCAACGGCGACGTGCATGCGTTCCGCGAGCAGATCGAGGCGGCCGCGGCGCGCCACCCGCAGCTGCAGCGCTTCTATTGCTACGACGAGGTGAGCGACGCGGCGGCACCCGCGCCGCACGCGGTCGGCCGGCTCGACCTCGACCGCCTGAACGAGTGGCTGCCGTCGCACACGCGCGACGTCGACGCCTACTTTCTCGGGCCGAAGCCTTTCATGCAGCAGGTGCGCCGCGGGTTGCGCAGCTGGGGCGTGCCGGACGCGCAGTCGCGCTTCGAATTCTTCGGACCGGCCTCGGCGCTGGAGTAACCGCGAACCAGGTCGCGGGCCTCAGGCCCGCGCGACACCCAGCCGCTTCGCCATGCGCGCGAGGTTGGCCGGGTCGATCTGCAAGGCCCGCGCGGCGGCCGCCCACTGGTTGTCGTTCTGCGCGAGCGCATGCAGCACCATGCGGCGCTCCAGGTCGCTCACGGCGTCGCGCAGGCCGAGGCCTTGGGCCTGCACGGCGGCTGCGATGTCGGCGCTCGCGCCCCTGGGCTGCTGCGCGCTTGCATCGCCGGCCGTGCCCGCTGCACCGAGCCCGAGGTCGTCCGCGCCCAGCGTCAGGATGCGCGGCCTTTGCGCATGCCGGCCCAGCGCCTTCACCACGCTGCGGCCCAGCAGGTGCTCGAGCTCGCGCACGTTGCCGGGCCAGTCGTAGGCCAGCAGCGCGGCCTGTGCGCCGGCATCGAGCCGCACCGCGCCCAGGCCCATGCGCGAGCGCGCCTCCTCCAGGAAGAAGCCGCCGATCGGCAGCACGTCGCGCCCGCGCTCGCGCAGCGGCGGCACCACCAGCGGGTACACGCTGAGCCGGTGATAGAAGTCCGCGCGCAGCCGGCCCGCGCGCACCTCGTCGGCCAGGTTGCGGTTGCTCGCCGCGATCACGCGCACGTCGACGCGGTGCTCGCGGTCGGAACCCAGGCGCTGGAGGTGGCCGCCCTGCAGCACGCGCAGCAGCTTGGCCTGCACCTGCAACGGCAGCTCGGCCACTTCGTCGAGGAACAGCGTGCCGCCATCGGCCAGTTCGAACTTGCCGCGCCGGTCGCCCACCGCGCCGGTGAAGGCGCCGCGCACGTGGCCGAAGAGCTCGCTCTCGACCAGGTTGTCGGGCAGCGCCGCGCAGTTGATGCTGACCAGCGGGCGCTTCGCGCGCGCCGATGCGGCGTGCAGCGCCTGTGCCACCAGTTCCTTGCCGGTGCCGGTCTCGCCCTGGATCAGCACGCAGAGGTCGGTCGGCCCGGCCAGCGCGATTTCTCTGAGCAGCCGCTTGTGCGCGGCGCTGTGGCCGATCAGCTGGCGCGGGCCGTGGCCCGTGGCCTGCGCATAGCTGTCGGCGCGCAGGCGTTCGTCTTCCGCGCGCGCGGCCAAGCCGTGCATGCGCGTGGCCAGCCCGACGGTGGCGGCCGACAGGCTCGCGAAGGCCTGCAGCACGTCGAGCTCCACGCGCGAGAAGCGGCCGACCTCGAGCGCGTCGAGCGTCAGCACGCCCCAGGGGCGGCCGTCGACCTGCAGCGCGCAGCCCATGCAGTCGTGCACCGGCAGGTGGCCCTGCACGCCGTCGACCAGGCCGTCGAAGGGGTCGGGCAGGCCGCAATCGGCCGGGAAGCGCACGGGGCCCGGTGCCGCGAGCAACTGCTCGAAGCGCGGATGCTCGGACACGCGAAAGCGCCGGCCCAGCGTGTCGCCGCTCAGGCCATCGACGGCCAGCGGCACCAGCCAGTCGCCGTCGAGCCGCAGCATGGCGGCGGCGTCGCAGGGCAACAGCACGCGCAGGGTTTCGAGCAGGCGCCGGTGGCGCTCGGCCTCGGGGAGGTCCTGCGCCAGGTCGGCCATCAGGGGAAGCAGGGCGGTGAGCAGGCTGGGCGGGGTCATGGGCCGGTCATTTTGACTGCCATGAAGAGTCCCCGTTCGCCGCACTGTCAGCCACCGGGCGTGGCGAGGCGCCGCACCCGCCCGCCCGCCCGCCGCGGCTTACTTCGCCGCGACCTTCACGAACACCGGGTTCGAGTAGAACCACAGGTCGCTGTAGTTGCGCACGTTGATGGCGTTGAAGCGCGCCACGTTGTCGGTGCCGGTGCTCTGCGCATCGAACAGCGGCTCGCCGCCCGCGGTTTCGTTGGGCACGTCGGTGCCCAGGTTGGTGCCGCGCAGGCGGAAGTACTGGTTGTTGCCGGCCTTCACCGTGTAGCTGACGGCGAAGTAGCCGTCGGCGTCGAGCTTCCAGTCGCTGTGCGTGAAGCGCTTGAGCACCCGGGTCGACGCGTTGGTGTCGCGCGCATAGCCCGGCGTGCCCGGCGCTTCCGCACCGGTGACGTCGCCCACGATCAGGTCGACGTGGTCGACCACCGGCTTCACGTTGGCGAAGTTGCCGCTGCCCAGCTGGTACTCGAAGTTGTTGCGCTCGGGGCTCTTGAAGCGGATGGTGATGGTCAGGTCTTCGCCCGAGGTGGCCGCCACTTCGGAACCCATGTCGCCCGCGCCCTTGGCGCTCTTCACGTTGAAGTCGAGCGCATCGATCAGGTCGCCGTTGACCGCGAAGAGCTTGCCCGAGCGCATGGCGGCAAGCAGCGACTTCGGGTCCTTCACGTCGCCCCACAGGTGGTTCTTGGCGTACTCGCCGGGCGCGTAGCCGCTGCTGTACAGGCCCTTGGAGGTGGTGAAGTGGTAGTCGGAGTCGGCCACGTTCCAGATGTGGCGGCCTTCTGACAGCAGCGCGTCCCAGGTGCCGCCGAGCTTGGCGACGAGGTAGTCGACGCCGCCGTAGGTGCGCGAGGGCAGGTTGGCCGGAATGTAGGCGCTGGTGTAGCCGCCGCGGTCGGGCTCCATCTGGTTGCCGACCATGCCTTCGAGCGAGAACACGATGTTCGGCGCGAGGTCGTTCATCTCGCGCAGCTGGGCGGCGGTGTACTTGCCGGGGTTGCGCGAGGGGTGGTTGATCTGCAGGTAGCTGCTGTCGGGGTAGTTCGCCTTGAGCCAGGCGATGGCCGCGAGCGTCTCGGCGTGCGTGCTGTAGGTGGTGCCGGCCTTCGCGCCCCAGGCCGCGACGTCGCCGGCCGGGAAGAGGGCCGCCGCGCGGTCGGTGAAGAGGTACTCGAACTGGCTCACCGCCTTGAGTGCCGCGTCCGACATGGGCTTGTCGCTCAGGATGCCCACGTTGCCGTGGTCGTGCGAGGGCATGTCCCACTCGAAGGCCGCGAAGATGGTCTTGTCGGCGTACTTGCCCGCGGCCTGCAGCGCCTTGATGCGCGGCACCTGGTACTTGGCCATGCCTTCGGAGAACGGAATGGCCGCGGCCAGCTTGTTGCCGTCGTTGTCGTAGTTGGACAGGCGCAGGTGGTCGGAGATGGCGGCCCAGTCGAGGCCGAACTGGTCGAAGGCCTTGGCCAGCACCTGGTCGAGCGTGGAGATCTGCTGGGTGTCGTCGGACTGCATCGTGTGGATGTGCAGGTCGCCAACGGTCCAGCGGCCGGCCGGCGCCACCGGGGCGGGCACCGGGGCCGGTGCCACGGCCGCCGGGGGTGCGGGTGCGGGCACTATGGGCAGGAAGGCGGCGCCGTTGGAGCTTCCGCCGCCGCAGCCGGCCAGCATCAGGGTGCCGAGGGCGAGGGTCGAGAGCAGGGTCCGGGCAAAGACCGGAGGAAGGGCGGAAGGAAGGGCCGAAGGAACGGTCGAGGGCGTCTGGAGATGGGAGGACATGGCAGGCAAAAAAAGACGCGCACGTCTCGCACGCGTCGAAGCAAAGCGGCCGAGTCTGGATTCCGGCGATGACGTCTGGATGAAAGACAAACGAAAGTTCGTTGTTCCGCCCCCCGAAATTTGCGTGCCGCGGGCGGGAACGGGGCTCGGAGCCTCGCGCCGTCTATAAACTGTGACCCTTCCATGAATGCCCGCGCACCCACCCCTTCGCTCACCGCTTCCGTCGATGGCGATGTGCTGTACCGCATGGTGCGCACCGACCAGCTGGTGGTGGTCCGCCGCAGCGTGATGTCGGCCATTTCGATCAATGTGGTGCTGAGCTTCACCGCGACGCTGGTGGCCCTCAACGCGGGCCGGGCCTTCGAAGGGCTGATCTGGCTGCTGCTGTCGCTCGCGGTGAACGGGGCGCGCAGCTACATCTGCCGCTGGCCCTTCGCCCCGTCGCCCGGCGTGATCGTCGAAGAGGGCGTGGCCGTGTCGCCCACCGGTCGTCCGGTCGAATGGCACCTGCGGGTGGCGGCCACGATGGCCGCGGCCTCGGGCTGCGTCTGGGCGCTGATTCCGCTGCTGTGCAACGGCTACTCGTCGCCGCAGGCGATCTTCTATCTGACGGTGGTGTGCGGCATCTGCGCCGGTTCGGTCACCTACGGCATCGCCTACGCCTTCGTGCCCATCAGCTTCATCACGCCGGCGCTGCTGTCGGTGGTCGGCTGCCTCGTGTATGCGGGCGGCTTCGACAACGTGGCCCTGGCCGCGATGGTGCTGCTCTATCTTGGTGCGCTGGCGCGCGGCGCGCTGCAGAGCGACAAGGCTTTCCGCGAAGGCAGCCGCCTGAAGAACGAGGCCACGGCACTGGCCTCGCAGCTTCGCCAGGTGCATGCGCTGTCGCTCGACGCGACGCAGCAACTGGCCTTCCGCGCCTCGCACGATTCGCTCACCGGCCTGCTCAACCGCGAAGGTTTCACCGAGGCGGCCACCTTGCACATCGCCGTGCCCGACGGCCGCCAGCACGGGCTGCTGCTGCTCGACCTGGACGGCTTCAAGGCGGTGAACGATGCCTTCGGCCACAAGATCGGCGACCGCGTGCTGCAGGACGTGGCCGGCTGGCTGCAGCGCGAGCTCGCCGGCATGAACGCGACGCTCGGGCGCTGGGGCGGCGACGAGTTCGCGGTGCTCTACACCCTGCGCGCCGACCGGCAGGCGCCCACAGCCATCGCGCAGGCGCTGATCCGCTCGATCTCTTTCGCCACGGCGCACTACGGCGGCCACCTGGGCGTGAGCATCGGCATCTCGGTGGCGGGCGACGCCGACGTGGCCGACATGATCAGCTTTGCCGACGAGGCGCTCTACGAAGCCAAGCGCACCGGGCGCAACCGCTTCCAGATGTTCGACAAGGCGCTCAACCAGCGCCTGGCCACGCGCCGCGACGTCGAGCGCGACCTGCTGCACGCCATCGAGGCGCGCGCCATCGGCGTGTGGTACCAGCCGATCATGGCCTGCGACAGCAACGAGGTGCACAGCCTGGAAGCGCTGATGCGCTGGCACCACCCGCGCCACGGGCACATCTCCCCCGAAGAAGTGATCTTCGCGGCGGCGAACACCGGCCTGGCCGAACCGCTGCTGCGCCACCTGGTCGACGAGGTCTGCCGCGGCATGCGCCAGTTCGAAGCCGCGGGCTCGAGCCTGGCGGCGGTGCCGGTGGCCATCAACGTGTCGCCGCGTGAAATGGCGCAGCTGGCGGTCGACGACATCGTGCTGGGCATGCTGAAGTCACGCGGCATCGCGCCGCGCCGGCTGCAGATCGAGATCACGGAAGAGGTCGCGCTCGACACCCACGCCACGCGCAGCCGCCTGAGCGCGCTGTCGGCGGCGGGCGTGGCGATCGTGGTGGACGACTTCGGCGTGGGCTATTCGTCGCTGGCGTCGCTGCGCAGCGAGTACGTGCGGCAGGTGAAGATCGACCGCAGCTTCATCCTGGGGCTGTCGTCCTCGCCGGGCAACGTGGTGCTGGTCGACTCCATCGTGCAGCTGGGCCGCTCGCTCAACCTGCAGGTGGTGGCCGAGGGCGTGGAAACGCAGGAAGAACTCGACGCGCTGCGCGCGCTGGGCTGCAAGCTGGTGCAGGGCTACCACCTTGCGCGGCCGGCACCGCTGCCCGACGTGATGGCGTGGGCCGTGTCGCTCGCCGCTGCCGGTGTGGCCGCGGGGGCGGCCTCGGGTGCGGTTGCAGCCACTGCTGCCGTGGCGCCCGCCAACGCGGCCTGAGCCGCACGGCGAAACGCCGGAAAAAACAGGCTCAGGCCAGCAGGTCGCTCAGCGTGCGCGCGATCACCTTGGTGGCGCGGCGCAGGTCTTCGAGCACCACGCGTTCGTCGCTGCGCTTGGCGTGCGACTCGAGCACGGTGCGCGGGCCGGCACCGTAGATCACGCCCGGAATGCCGGCTTCGCCGTACAGGCGCACGTCGGTGTACAGCGGCGTGCCCATGGCCTTGATGGGCTCGCCGAACAGCTCGCCGCCGTGCTTCTGGATCGCCTCGACCAGCGGCTTGTTGCCCGCCAGCGGCTTCATCGAATTGGCCAGCAGCATGCGCTTGATGTCCACCGTGATGCCTTCGCTCTCGGCGGCGGCATCGGCGATCACCTGGCGGATGTTGGCCTCGACCTCGACCGGATTCTCTTCGGGGATCATGCGGCGGTCGAGCTTGAACACCACCTTGCCGGGCACCACGTTGGTGTTGGTGCCGCCTTCGATGCGGCCCACGTTCAGGTACGGGTGCGTGATGCCCGCGACCTTCGACGTCACCTTCCGGTAGAGCGTGTTCTGCGCGTAGAGCGCGTTCAGGATCTTCGTGGCGCCCTGCAGCGCGTCGATGCCGGTGGTCGGAATGGCCGCGTGGGCCATCTTGCCGTTCACCGTCACCTCCATCTGCAGGCAGCCGTTGTGCGCGGTGACCACTTCGTAGCTGAAGCCGGCCGCAATCATCAGGTCGGGCTTGGTCAGGCCGTTCTGCAGCAGCCAGCCCGGGCCGAGGAGGCCGCCGAACTCTTCGTCGTAGGTGAAGTGCAGCTCGACGCTGCCCTTGCTCGGCTTGGCAACGGCCTCGAGCGCGCGCAGCGCGAAGGTGAAGCTGGCGAAGTCGCTCTTGCTCACGGCGGCCGCGCGGCCGTAGAGGCTGCCCTCGGCAATCTCGCCGCCGTAGGGGTCGTGCGTCCAGCCGTCGCCGGGGGGCACCACGTCGCCGTGGGCGTTGAGGGCCACGGTGCGGCCGCCATCGCCCTCCTTGCCGTACTTGCGGCGCACGATCAGGTTGGTGATCGACTCGAGCCCGTAGTCCTTCACGTCCTGCGCGGGCACGGCGTGCTTCTCGGCGTCGAGGCCGAAGTCCTTCAGCAGCTCGGCGGTGCGCTCGGCGTGCGGCGCGTTGTTGCCGGGCGGCGTGTCGGTGGGCACCTGCACCAGTTGCTGCAGGAACTTCACTTCTTCGTCGAAGTGGGCGTCGATCCAGGCGTCGAGTTTGGCGTAGTCGGTCATGGTTGTTCTTCTGTTTGCGTGAATCAGTGGGCGTGCTCGGTGGCGAGGTTGTCCAGCAGGAGCTGGAAGGCCTGCACGGCGAGCTGGATGTCGTCGTTGGTGCTCGATTCGAGCGGGTTGTGGCTGATGCCCGAGTTGATGCCGCGCACGAACAGCATGGCCTGCGGCATCACCTCGTGCAGCTTCATGGCGTCGTGGCCGGCGCCGCTGGGCATGCGGAACAGCGGAAGGCCCAGCGCGTCGACGGCCTTTTCCCAGCGCTGCTGCCAGGCGGGCGCGCTCGGCGCGGCGGCGGCGCGCATGGTTTCCTCGAGCTCGTAGCGCACGCCGCGGCGCTCGCAGATGTCCTTCAGCGCATCGACCACGTCGGTGGCCAGCGCGTCGCGCTGCGCGTTGTCGGGCGCGCGCAGGTCGAGGCTGAACTTGCAGCGCCCCGGCACCACGTTGATGGAGCCGCTGGGCACCTCGAGCATGCCCACGGTGCCGACCGAGTCGCCGTCTTTGGCGGCGCGCTGCTCGGTGTAGAGGATGAGTTCGGCCACCGCGGCCGCAGCGTCGCGGCGGCGGTCCATGGGCGTGGTGCCGGCGTGGCTGGCCATGCCGATCACCTCGCCCACATAGCGCACGCTGCCGTTGATGGAGGTGACGATGCCCAGCGGCAGGTCGAGCTCGGTGAGCACCGGGCCCTGCTCGATGTGCACCTCGACAAAGCCGAGGTAGCGCGTGGGGTCGCGCTGGATCTTCGGGATGTCGGCCTCATCGAGACCCGCATGCCGCATGGCCTCGCGCATGGTGATGCCGTCGGCGTCCTGCTGGTCGAGCCAGCGCGCATCGAAGTGGCCGATGAGCGCGCCCGAGCCCAGGAAGGTGGCCTTGTAGCGCTGGCCTTCCTCCTCGGCGAAGCCCACCACCTCGAAGGCGAAGGGCAGGCGCCGGTTCTGCCTGCTGAGCTCGCGCACGCAGGCCATCGGCACGAAGATGCCCAGGCGCCCGTCGTACTTGCCGCCGTTGCGCACGGTGTCGTAGTGCGAGCCGGTGAGCAGGGTGCGCGCGCCGGGCTGCGTGGCCTCGTAGCGGCCCACCACGTTGCCGACCGCGTCGATGTGCACGGAGTCGAAGCCGCAGTCGCGCATCAGGCCGGAGATCTGCGCGGCGCAGGCGCGGTGCGCGTCGGTCAGGTAGGTGACGGTGAGCTGGCCCTTCTCGGCATAGCCCGGGTCGGTGTGCACCGAGAGCTGCTCCTGCCAGTCCCACACGTCGTTGCCCAGCGTGACGTCGGCGGCGAACTTGTCGTTCAGGCGGATCTCGGCAATGCGGTGGATGTTGCGCAGCGCCTCGCCCAGCTCGAACGACGGGTGGTTGTGCAGCCGGCGCGCAAAGGTGTCGATGATCTCGCGCTTGGCCAGGCCCGTGCCGCGCGGGCCGCGCACCGCCAGGATGAACGGGAAGCCGAACTTCGCGTTGTAGTCGGCGTTGAGCTGCTGGATCTGCGCGAACTCCTCGGGCGTGCAGTCGGTCAGGCCGGCCTTGCTCTGCTCGTTGGTCGACTCGGCCGTCAGCGTCTTGCTGACCATGGCCTTGCCGGCAAGCTCGGGGTGGGCGCGGATCAGGCCGATCTGCTCGTCGGCGGTCGATGCCGCAAGGGCCTGCACCAGCGAGTGCTTGAGGTGCGCGAGCGAGCGGAACGGGCGCGAGGCCAGCGCGCGCTGGGCGATCCACGGCGAGTGCTCGTAGACGCCGTCGAGCAGCGCGACGGCTTCGGCGGGCACGGCCGCGTTGAGTCGGGAGATGGTCAAGCTCATGGTGCGGCTCCGGCGTCAGATGGGTGCGAAGGGATGCGCCTGTTTCCAGTGGCGCGCGATGTCGACGCGGCGGCAGACCCACACTTTGTCGTGGGTGGCGATGTGGTCGAGAAAACGCTGCAGCGCGGTGATGCGCCCGGGCCGTCCGAGCAGGCGGCAGTGCATGCCGATGCTCATCATCTTCGGGCTGTTGTCGCCGGCGGGGTCGCCTTCGGCGTAGAGCGCGTCGAAGGTGTCCTTCATGTACTGGAAGAACGGGTCGGCGTGCGAGTAGCCCTGCGGCAGCGCAAAGCGCATGTCGTTCACGTCGAGCGTGTACGGCACGATGAGCTGCGGCACCACGCTGCCGTCGGTCTTCTGCACCTTCATCCAGAAGGGCAGGTCGTCGCCGTAGTAGTCGCTGTCGTACTCGAAGCCGCCGTAGTCGGCCACCAGGCGGCGCGTGCGCGGGCTGTCGCGGCCGGTGTACCAGCCCAGCGCGCGTTCGCCGGTGAGTTGCTCGATGGCTTCCATGCCCAGGCGCATGTGCTCGCGCTCGGTGGCTTCGTCCAGGTTCTGGTAGTGGATCCAGCGCCAGCCGTGGCAGGCGATCTCGTGGCCCAGTTCCTTGAAGGCCGCGGTGAGCTCGGGGTAGCGCTGCAGCGCCATGCCCACGCCGAACACGGTGAGCGGCAGGCCGCGCTTTTCGAACTCGCGCAGGATGCGCCACACGCCGGCGCGCGAGCCGTACTCGTAGATGCCTTCCATGCTGATGTGCCGGTCGGGGAAGCTCGCCGGGTTGAACATCTCGGAGAGGAACTGCTCGGAGCCCGCGTCGCCGTGCAGCGTGGCGTTCTCGCCGCCTTCTTCGTAGTTCAGCACGAACTGCACCGCGACGCGCGCGCCGCCGGGCCATTGCGCATGCGGCGGGTTGCGGCCGTAGCCGGCCAGGTCGCGGGGGTAGGGCAGGGTGGTGTCGTAGACGGTCATAGGCTTTTCAGGACAGCGCCAGCGAGATGTCGTTGGTCGGGACCTTGCGGTCGAACGTGAGGTTGGCCTCGACATGCTCGAGGTGTTCGGTCATGAGGCGCACGGCGCGCTCTTCGTCGCGCGCGGCCAGCGCCTTCACGATGTCGGCGTGCTCGTCGTTGGAATGCTCGGCCGCGCTGGTGCTCTGGTACATCAGCGTGATGAGGGCGCAGCGCGAGATGAGCTCGCCCAGGATCTGCGCCAGCACCGTGTTGCCCATGAGCTCGGCCATGCGCACGTGGAAGTCGCCGAGCAGCTCGGTGCGACCCGAGATGTCTTCGCCCGACACGGCGGATTTCTCCAGCGCCACGTGCTCCTTCAGCGCCTTGATCTTGGCGGGCGTGACGGTGCGCACGAACTCGCGCGTCATCTCGGCCTCGAGCATGCGGCGCACGGCGAACACCTGCTTGGCCTCGTCGACCGCGGGCGCCGCCACGAAGGCGCCGCGCGCGGGCTCCAGGCGGATGAGCTTGTTCTGCGAGAGCTGAAAGAGGGCTTGGCGCACCAGCGTGCGGGATACGCCGAAGTGGTCGGCCAGCTTCTGCTCGGCCAGCTTGGTGCCGGGCTGAAGCCGGTGCTCGACGATGGCCTTCGTGAGGGCATCGACGATCGAACGGGTGGTGGAGGACTCCATGTTTTTCATGATAGACTCAAAGGCGTGAACTGTATACACTTTTGTCCACCGGAATATCCCGCACCTCCCCATCCGACTTTCGGACTTTTCAAGGAGCCCCCCATGGGCCTGAGCACACACGTACTGGACACGATGCATGGCGGCCCGGCCGCGGGCATGGAGGTGGCGCTGTACACCACCGACGGCGACGCCGCGACGCTGGTGAAGCGCTTCACGCTGAATTCGGACGGCCGCAGCGACGGGCCGCTGTACGACAACCACTCGCTGAAGGCCGGCACCTACCGCCTGGTGTTCGACGTGGCGAGCTATTTCAAGGCCCGCGGCGTGGAGCTGCCGCAGCCGAACTTCCTGAACAAGGTGTCGCTGGACTTCGGCGTGGCGCACACCGACCAGCACTACCACGTGCCCCTGCTCGTGAGCCCGTGGAGCTACTCCACCTACCGCGGCTCCTGATGTGTCAGTCGCCCTGCTGCTGACCTTCGGTCAGCGTGTCGAGCTGGAAGCGCCCGCTCTTGTCCCACAGCCAGGTGTCGGTCCACGTGACCGCGCCCAGGCGGGTGGCGGCGGGGAAGGGCGCGGCCTGCAGCACGGCGCGCTCGATCTCGGCGATGACCTCGGGCGCATGCTGCGGCGCGCGCAGCCAGTGCAGCGAGACCACCTTGCCGCCCGCGTCCAGGTTCACCTGCAGCGTGCCGACCGCGTACAGGATCGGCGGCAGTTGCCCGCCGTAGATGCGCGAGCGGTTGATGTCGTAGATGTGGCGTGCCGCGTCGCGGCGGTACTCGCGCGGCGTGGCGGCGCTCGAGGCGCGCGGCACGCGGCCGGATGCGCCGGCGCCCGGCGCGGACGCGCTGCTCAACTGGCCGGGAACAGCCCCCGGGCCGGTGCTGCCGCAGCCGGCGAGCCACAGGGCGGAAAGAACGGAAGCCGCCAATCCAAGGCGGGCGAAGCGGCGGGGCGTAAGCTGGCGATTCATCGCCGGGTTTATACCGTGAGTCTTCGCGGGCCGGGCAACCGAAGGTATCGACAACGATGAGCGGCGCGGTCGACCAATTGCTGGCGCGTCTTCGCCATGAAGACGGCGTGCTGGTGCGCGTGGCGTCCACGCAGGGCTCGGCCCCGCGCGAGGCCGGCACGTGGATGGCGGTGTGGGCCGACGGCCTCACGGCCACCATCGGCGGCGGGCAGCTCGAGTTCCAGGCCACCAAGGAAGCGCGCGATCTGCTGGCCGGCGCGCGCGCACCGTTCGACGGCATCCAGCGCTATCCGCTGGGCCCGAGCCTGGGGCAATGCTGCGGCGGGGTGATGTACCTGTCTTACCAGCGCATCACGTCGGCCGATGCAACGGCGCTGCAGCGCGAACTTGTCGCGCAGCTCAAGCCCGTGGCGCTGTTCGGCGGCGGCCACGTGGGCGCCGCGCTGGCGCGCCTGCTGGCCGCGCTGCCGTTCGCGGTGCGCTGGATCGACAGCCGCGACGGCGTCTTCCCCGACGCGCTGCCCGCGCAGATCGACACCGAGCATTCCGAGCCCGTGCAGGACGCCGTGGCCGCGCTGGCGCCGGGCAGCCGCGTGCTCATCATGAGCTTCAGCCATGCCGAAGACCTCGACATCGTCATCGCCTGCCTGAAGCGCCTGCGCGAGCGCGACGACCTGCCGTACATCGGCCTGATCGGCAGCAAGACCAAGTGGGCCACCTTCAGCCACCGGCTCGAGGCGCGCGGTTTCACGGCTGGCGAGCTGGCCCGCGTCACCTGCCCGATCGGCGTGCCCGGCATCACCGGCAAGGAGCCCGAGGTGATCGCTGTGGCGGTGGCGGCACAGTTGTTGCAATCGCTGGGCTGAACAGGGTTTTCCCGGCGGCATCGCCTCAAAAAACCATCCCGTCCCTTGCCAAAACTGTATACACTTTCAGTCCACAACAAGCCGCAGCGGAGCGAGGCCCATTTCATGGAGCCTGCGTTCGCGGCACTTTCTCTGCTTACAGTGCCCGCGGTGGTGAGCAGGCTGAAACCCCTCCTTGGCGCTCTCACGCGCCAACAGGGTTGAGAGAGAAGCACATGGAAAGCTACTACCTCGACTGGGCGAACCTGCTGCTGCGCTGGGTCCACGTCATCACCGCCATCGCATGGATCGGCGCCTCCTTCTACTTCGTGATGCTGGACAACAGCCTCGAGAAGCCGCAGGACCCCGAGTCGCTCGACAAGGGCGTGGGCGGCGAGCAATGGGCCGTGCACGGCGGCGGCTTCTACAACATGCAGAAGTACGCGCTGGCGCCCAAGAAGCTGCCGGACCACCTGCACTGGTCGTACTGGGAGAGCTACAGCACCTGGATCACCGGGTTCTCGCTGTTCACCATGTCGTACCTGTGGAACGCGAGCACGTACCTCATCGACAAGTCGAAGATGGACTGGCAGCCCGGCGCCGCCATTGCCGTGGCGCTGGCCTTCTTCGTCGTGTTCTGGATGGTCTACGACGGCATCTGCCAGATCTTCGGGCGCCGCAAGAACGGCGACACCATCGTCGGCGTGCTGATTGCGCTGTTCATCGTCTTCGCGACCTGGCTGGCCTGCCAATGGTTCGCGGGCCGCGCGGCCTTCCTGCTGGTGGGCGCCATGATGGCCACGACCATGAGCGGCAACGTGTTCTTCTGGATCATTCCCGGCCAGCGCAAGAACGTGCAGGCCCTGCGCGAAGGCCGCCCGGTCGACCCGGTGCACGGCCAGCGCGGCAAGCAGCGCAGCGTGCACAACACCTACTTCACGCTGCCGGTGCTGTTCGCGATGCTGAGCAACCACTACAGCTTCACGTACACGCACAAGTACAACTGGATCGTGCTGCTGCTGATCATGCTGGGCGGCGCGGCCATTCGGCAGTTCTTCGTGGTGCGCCACCGCTTCAAGCTGGGCAATGCGGGCAACCCGCTGCCCTACGCGCTGGTCGGCATCGTGGTGCTGGGCCTGACCATCGTCTGGATGAAGCCCGAGCCGGCCGCCGCACCGGCGGTGGCTGCTGTCGCCGCGCCGGCCGTGCCTTTCGCCGACGTGCAGAAGGTGCTGGAGCAGCGCTGCTTCATGTGCCACGGCGCGGCCGTGCAGATGAAGAACGTGCGCGTCGACTCGCCCGAGCAGGTGGCCGCGCATGCGCAGGCGATCTACCAGCAGGTGGTGGTCACGAAGATCATGCCGATGAACAACGCGACAGGCATCACCGACGAAGAGCGGGCGCTGATCAGCCGCTGGTTCCAGGCTGGCGCCAAGACCAACTAGCGCACAGGGACAGACCGCAAGAAGACCGCCATACAGGCCGTACAGGCCGTACAGGCCACCACGGATTGGCGATTGGCGGGCCTACGGCCCGCAGCACAATCGCAGGACTGGAGACAAAGCAGCCATGACCGCACCGACCCCCGCCTTCGGCCCCACCCCCGATCCGCGCGAAGCACCGCGCGCCTTCCTCGAACATCTCTACCGCGTGGCGGTGGACCGCGCACTGCCGCTGTCCACCCTCGGCGCCCACCTGCCGAAGCCGCCCAAGGGGCGCACGGTGGTGCTGGGCGCCGGCAAGGCCGGCGGCTCGATGGTGCAGGCCCTCGAAGCCCTGTGGCCGGCGGATGCGCCGCTCTCGGGCCTCGTCGTCACCCGCTACGACCACATTCCGCCGCGCCCCGAGGGCCTGGCGCAGCGCATCGAGCTCGTCGAGGCCGCACACCCCGTGCCCGACGCGGCCGGCCAGCAGGCCGCCGAGCGCATCCTGGCGCTCACGCAAGGCCTCACGGCCGACGACCTGGTGCTGTGCCTGATCTCGGGCGGCGGCTCCTCGCTGCTGGTGCTGCCCGCCGACGGGCTGACGCTGGCCGACAAGCAGCGCATCAACAAGCAGCTGCTCGAAAGCGGCGCGGGCATCGGCGAGATGAACTGCGTGCGCAAGCACCTGTCGCGCATCAAGGGCGGCCGCCTGGCTGCCGCCTGCGCCCCGGCCCGTGTGGTCACGCTGACGATCAGCGACGTGCCCGGCGACGACCCGGCCGTCATTGCCAGCGGCCCGACCGTGCCCGACGCCACCACCTGCGCCGACGCGCTCGCCATCCTCGACCGCTACGGCATCGAGGTGCCCGCGCCGGTGCGCGCGCAGCTCGAAAGCGGCGCGCTCGAGACGCCCAAGCCGGACGACGCCGTCTTCAAGGGCCACGAGACGCACATGATCGCCACGCCCCAGCAGTCGCTCGAAGCGGCCGCCCAGGCGGCGCGCGAGGCGGGCATCGAGGTGCACATCCTGAGCGACGAGATGGAAGGCGAATCGCGCGAGGTCGGCAAGGTGCATGCCGCGCTGGCGCGCGCCGTGGCGCACCGCGGCCAGCCCTTCGCGCGGCCGTGCGTCATTCTTTCGGGCGGCGAGACGACGGTGACCATCCGCCCGCGCCAGCCCGGCCAGGCCAAGGGCCGCGGCGGGCGTGCCGGCGAGTTCTGCATGGGGCTGGCGGGTGCGCTCATGGGCCAGCCGCAGGTGTGGGCGCTGGCGGCGGACACCGACGGCATCGACGGCGTGGAAGACAACGCGGGCGCCTTCGTCACGCCCGACACGCTGGCGCGCGCCGCGGCCGCCGGGCGCAAGCTGTCGGACCACCTCGACCGCAACGACGCCTACGGCTACTTCGACCCCATCGGCGACCTGTTCGTGACGGGGCCCACGAACACCAACGTCAACGACTTCCGCGCGCTGCTGGTGCTGTAGGGCCCGGCCCGCTCCGGTGGGGACGGGGGCGGCTCATGGCCGCCGGACCGTCACTCCTTGAGGACCATGTCGATGCACATCACCGCCGCCACGATCAGCAGGCGGCGGGCATCGTCGGCCGGCACGCCCGGGTCGATCGACAGCATGTAGTTGTCGGCGGTGGTGAACAGCTCCTTGCCCAGCCCGGCCCATTTCTTGGACACGGCGGCGAGTTCGCTGCTGCCCTGCACGAAGCGGAAGTCCCAGCTGGTCCACTTGCCCTTGAGCGTGCAGGCCATGCGCTCCTGCGCGTCGAGCACGTCGAACTTGCCGCCGATCGAGAAGAGCTTCTGCTTGAAGTAGCCGACGACCTGGTCGTTGCCGTCGAGCACCTCGACCTTCGACAGGAAGATGGACACGCCGCGGCGCACCGACAGCACCTTCTGCCCCTCGGGCGTCGACACCACCACGTCGAACGGCGTGAAGCGCTTGTAGTCGGTGAAGCGCAGCAGCTTGCTGAAGAAGCCGAGGTTGGGCTCGCGGCATTCCAGGATCTTCTGCTGCGAATGCGGCTCGAAGATGTCGTAGTTGTTGGCGGCCTTGAAGATGCCTGCGTGTTCTTTCACGAAGAACAGGTTGTTGCTGAGCGCTGCGTGCATGGATTTCCCTCGGTCCTCTGTTGGTGTTGGTTTGGCGGGGATTATGTTCGGCGCGCATGACCCGCCCGTGCCGCTCCGCTGGCCGTGCCGTGACCCTGCCCGTAACCGGCGGCGGACGGGGTTTGCGAACTCGGGTTAATCTATGCCCCCGGCGGCCTCAAGGCCGCTGTTGTTGCCGTTGTCGCCAGCGCACCCCCGGGTGCCGCGCCGTACACCCAGATTTCCCCTTTTCATCCCCAGTCCTCGAAGGAAAAAGTTCGCCATGACCGCCACCTACACCGACACCCGCCTGCTGATCGACAACGAATGGGTCGACGCCACCGGCGGCAAGACGCTGGACGTCGTGAACCCCGCCACCGGCAAGGCCATCGGCAAGGTGGCGCATGCCAGCATCGCCGACCTCGACCGTGCCCTGGCCGCCGCCCAACGCGGCTTCGACACCTGGCGCAACACCCCCGCCAACGAACGCGCCGCCGTCATGCGCCGCGCCGCCGGCCTGATCCGCGAACGCGCCGGCGACATCGCGAAGCTGCTGACGCAGGAGCAAGGCAAGCCGCTGGCCGAAGCCAAGGGCGAAACCCTGGCCGCCGCTGACATCATCGAGTGGTTCGCCGACGAAGGCCGCCGTGTCTACGGCCGCATCGTGCCCTCGCGCAACCTGGCCGCGCAGCAGCTCGTGCTGAAGGAGCCGCTGGGCCCCGTCGCCGCGTTCACGCCGTGGAACTTCCCCATCAACCAGATCGTGCGCAAGCTCGGCGCGGCACTGGCCACCGGCTGCTCGTTCCTGGTGAAGGCACCCGAAGAAACCCCGGCATCGCCCGCCGCGCTGCTGCAGGCTTTCGTCGACGCCGGCATTCCGCCCGGCACCGTGGGCCTGGTGTTCGGCAACCCCGCCGAAATCTCGAACTACCTGATCGCCCATCCGATCATCCGCAAGGTCACCTTCACCGGCTCGACCCCGGTGGGCAAGCAGCTGGCCGCGCTGGCCGGCTCGCACATGAAGCGCGTCACGATGGAACTGGGCGGTCACGCCCCGGTGATCGTGGCCGAAGACGCCGACGTCGCGCTGGCCGTGAAGGCCGCCGGTGCGGCCAAGTTCCGCAATGCCGGACAGGTCTGCATCTCGCCGACCCGCTTCCTGGTGCACAACAGCCTGCGCGAAGAATTCGCCCGCACGCTGGTGAAGTACACCGAAGGCCTGAAGCTCGGCGACGGCCTGGCCGAAGGCACGACCATCGGCCCGCTGGCCAACGCCCGCCGCCTGACGGCCATGGCCCATGTGCTGGAAGACGCGCGCAAGAAGGGCGCCACCGTGGCCGCCGGCGGCGAACGTGTCGGCGACACCGGCAACTTCTTCGCCCCCACCGTGCTGACCGACGTGCCGCTGGACGCCGACGTGTTCAACAACGAACCCTTCGGCCCCATCGCCGCCATCCGTGGCTTCGACAAGCTCGAAGAAGCCATCGCCGAAGCCAACCGCCTGCCGTTCGGCCTGGCCGGGTATGCCTTCACCAAGTCGATCAAGAACGCGCACCTGCTGAGCCAGAAGCTCGAGCTGGGCATGCTCTGGATCAACCAGCCCGCCACGCCGTCGCCGGAAATGCCTTTCGGCGGCGTGAAGGATTCGGGCTACGGTTCGGAAGGCGGCCCCGAGGCACTCGAGGCTTACCTGAACACCAAGGCGGTTTCGATCCTGGGCGTTTAAGCCGGCTCACTCATCGCTCATTCCTCGGCGGTGGCATTCCAGAAGGCTTGCTGCACGCCGTCGAGCGATTCGAGGTCTTCAATGACACGGTCGAGCTCCGCGGGCTCGACCGCTGTCGCGTACAGCGTCGCACCGATCTCGGTGTCGGCCGGCCCGAACGGGTGCTGGTCGACATCGCGCACCGGGTAGTTCGCGGCTTCGAGCAACAGCAGCAGCTGGTCCATCACCTCGGGCCGCGCCGCGCGTGAGCAGATCACGCGCACCACGTACGTCGCTTCACTCGCTTCCTCGCTGATCGGCTGGCGGTTGATGCGGTTCACCACGGGCCGCAGCAGCGTGTTGCTGGCCAGCACGAACAGCGCCGCAATCACCGCTTCCCCCAGCAGGTCCGCGCCCGCGCAGGCGCCCACCGCGGCCGACCCCCACAGCGTGGCGGCCGTGTTCAGCCCCGTGACGTTGGCGCCTTCCTTCATGATCGCGCCCGCGCCCAAAAAGCCGATGCCCGACACCACGTAGGCCACCACGCGCACCGCGCCGCCGCTGCCGTCGAGCCGGTTGGCCATGTCGACGAACACCGCGGCACCCACCGCCACCAATGTGTTCGTGCGCAGGCCGGCGGTGCGTTGCCGAACCTGGCGCTCCAGGCCGATCAGCGAACCGAGGATGAAGGCGGCCGCCACGCTGATGAAGGTGTCGACCAGCGAGAGCAGGTTGATGTTCTGGATGGCTTGCATCGATGGTTCCCTCTTGTCGTTATGTCTTCATGCCGATGTTCGATCGGCCGGCGGCGGCGTGCCGGCCTGGCTCTGCATGTGCTCGCGCCAGTTGCGCTTCTCGACGCGCCTGACGTTCGGCACGCCCGCCAGGTGCGCCAGGTACGCCGCCAGCAGAGGCAACTCCGCATCGCTCCTGTCGCCCACGAACTCGCGCACCGTCACCAGGTTGCCGTAGCTCCTGGCGTACTTGGCCGGCGTGTCGTCGACCGCAATGATCGATTCGAGCGCATAGCCCCTGGACTTCAGTTTCTGCAGGTTCTTGACGCTCTGGTACTCGCCCGTCGTCCAGTCCCGCGTCGTGGTGCAGCGCCCGCTCGACCAGACGAACTCCAGCGCGCCGGCCGGAAAGATGCGTTCGACGACCTGCGCCGCATAGCTCTCGCCCGACGCGGTCCAGACGCCGACCCTGAACTGCGCAAGCACGGTGCTCACGAAGCCGGCAAGGTGCGGTCGCAGGTGAACGCGGTAAGGCCCGACGCGGAAGTCCTCGTCGTGCGCGAGCGTGCTTTCGGTCGCGTGGATCAGCGTCTCGTCAAGGTCCAGCACGAGCAGTTTGCGGGTCTGAAATGTCATGTGCGTGTCGAAGGGGCTCGCAATGGCGGTCGACGCATATTAGGGGCGATCGGGGCGGGCGCGTCACTGCCACCCGTACCGCCGCGCGTACCACCCCTTCACCGCCTGCGTCAGCAGCGCGTAGCCGACCAGCATCGCGACCAGCCACGGGAAGTACGCGAGCGGCAACGCCTGCAGCTTGAAGTAGTGCGCCAGCGGCCCCATCGGCAGCCAGATGCCCACGGCCGCGATCGCCCCACCCATGATCAGCAGCGGCCACGCCGCGCGGCTTTGCAGGAACGGAATCTTGCGCGTGCGGATCAGGTGCACGATCAGCGTCTGCGACAGCAGCCCTTCGACGAACCAGCCCGACTGGAACAGCGTCTGGTGGTCCACCGAATTGGCCGCGAACACGTACCACATCACCGTGAACGTGAGGATGTCGAACACCGAGCTCAGCGGCCCGAAGAACACCATGAAGCGCCCCAGGTCGGCCGGATTCCAGCGCTGCGGGCTCTTCAGGAATTCCTCGTCCACGTTGTCGAACGGAATCGCGATCTGCGACACGTCGTACAGCAGGTTCTGCACCAGCAGGTGCAGCGGCAGCATCGGCAGGAACGGAAGAAACGCGCTGGCCACCAGCACCGAGAACACGTTGCCGAAGTTCGAGCTCGCCGTGAGCTTGATGTACTTGAGCATGTTCGCGAAGGTGCGGCGCCCCTGGATCACGCCTTGCTCCAGCACCATCAGGCTCTTCTCCAGCAGGATGATGTCGGCCGACTCCTTGGCCACGTCCACCGCGCCGTCCACCGAGATGCCGATGTCCGCGGCGCGCAGCGCGGGCGCGTCGTTGATGCCGTCGCCCATGAACCCGACCACGTGGCCGTTGGCGTGCAGCGCGTGCACGATGCGCTCCTTGTGCGCGGGCGTGAGCTTGGCGAACACCTGGTGCGCCTCGACCACCAGCCGCAGGTCGGCGTCGATCATGTCCTCGATCTCCCGGCCGAGCACGATGCGCCCCACCGCCAGGCCCACGTCGGCGCACACCTTGCGCGTGACCAGCTCGTTGTCGCCCGTCAGCACCTTCACCGCCACGCCGTGCTCGGCCAGCGCGCGCAGCGCGGGCGCGGTCGATTCCTTCGGCGGATCGAGGAAGGCCACGTACCCCAGCAGCGTGAGGCCCGATTCGTCGGC
Organism: Variovorax sp. OK212; assembly: GCF_900112425.1. Lineage (GTDB taxonomy): Bacteria > Pseudomonadota > Gammaproteobacteria > Burkholderiales > Burkholderiaceae_C > Variovorax. Next base: position 78,527 of record NZ_FOLP01000011.1, read on the forward strand.
CACGCCGTAGGCCGGCTTCTGCGCCTCGGTCTTCAGCGCGCGGCTGGCCACGGCCACCACGCGCAGGCCCAGCGCATTGAGCTCCGACGCCACGCGATGGATGCGCGCCATCACCTCGGCGTCGAGCGCCAGCACCTCCGCGCCGCGCTCGACCGACGTGCACACCGACAGGATCTCTTCCAGCGCGCCCTTGCAGATCAGCAGGTGCTCGCTGCCGCCGTTGGCCACCACCACCGACATGCGGCGGCGCGAGAAGTCGAAAGGCACTTCGTCGATCTTGCGGTAGGCCGTCTGCAGGCGCGTCTCGAGCTGCATCTCGGCGTGGCTCAGCACCGCCTTGTCGAGCAGGTTCTTCAGCCCCGTCTGGTGGAAGCTGTTGAGGTAGGCGAACTGCAGCACGTGGTCGGAGTCTTCGCCCCACGCGTTGGTGTGGCGCTCGAGCACGATGCGGTCCTGCGTCAGCGTGCCGGTCTTGTCGGTGCACAGCACGTCCATCGCGCCGAAGTTGTGAATGGCCTCGAGCCGCTTGACAATCACCTTCTGGCGCGACATCACCACCGCGCCCTTGGCCAGCGTGGCCGTCACGATCATCGGCAGCATCTCGGGCGTGAGGCCCACCGCGATCGACAGCGCGAACAGCGCCGCCTCCCACCAGTCGCCCTTGGCCACGCCGTTGATCACCAGCACCAGCGGCGCCATCACCAGCATGAAGCGGATCAGCACCCAGCTCACGCGGTTGATGCCCGCCTGGAACGCGCTGGTGCCGCGGTCGGTGGCCGTCACGCGCTGCGCGAGGGCGCCGAAGAAGGTGCGGTCGCCCGTGTGCACGATGAGCGCGGTGGCCGTGCCGCTGATCACGTTGGTGCCCATGAAGAGCAGGTTCTCGCGCTCGAGCACGCCGGCGTCGTGCGCGCCGCGGTCCACCACGAACTTCTCTACCGGCATCGCCTCGCCCGTCAGCGCCGACTGGCTGATGAACAGGTCCTTGGCCGTGAGCAGCCGGCCGTCGGCCGGGATCATGTCGCCGGCCGACAGCGCGATCACGTCGCCGGGCACCAGGTCGCGCATCGGCACCTCGACGCGCACCGTGCCGGTGTGCGCGGTGTCGAAGCCTTCGTCGCTCGCGGCGCCGGCCTTCTGTCCGGGCGCGGGGCGCAGCACCGTGGAGGTGTTGCTCACCATCGCCTTGAGCCGGTCGGCCGCCTTGTTGGAGCGCGACTCCTGCAGGAAGCGCAGCACCGTCGACAGCACCACCATGCTGCCGATGACGAGCGTGGCCTTCATGTCCTCGGTGATGTACGAGACCAGCGCCAGCACCGTCAGCAGCAGGTTGAACGGATTGCGGTAGCACTGCCACAGGTGCTGCCACCAGGGCAGCGGTTGCTCGTGGCGCACCTCGTTGCTGCCGAGGCGCTTGCGCAGCACCTGGGCGTGGCCTTCGCTCAGGCCGCGCGGCGAGCTGTCGAGCTTGACGAGCATCTCGCCGGCATCGGTGCGCGAGGCGGTGCTCAGTGCCTTGGCGATGTCGGGCGGCATGCTGAGCGAGCCGGCGGCGACGGGTTTCGAGCCCAGCAGCGATTGCCAGCGCTCGAAGTGATGCAGCATGTGGCGGCTGCGCAGGAAGCTTTCGAAGAAAGACTTCAGGACGTTTTTCATGGGGTTCTCCTTCGGGGCGGCCGCCGCCCGCCCAGGGAGAACCGCGGGCCTCAACAGGCCAGGGTCAACCCTTTGCGAAGCGCGGCGGCGGGCCGCGGTGTTGCTGCAATCGATCGAAGCGAAGGGGGCGCGCTAAGGCGCCAACAAGAGGCTGGGTCCATGGTGTGCTCCTGGGTTGCTTGCAGGTTGAAGGGAGGCCGAGCGGGCGGGCGGCTCAGCGGCGCGGCGCGCTGGCCGGCTGGAGCACCAGGAAGCTGCGGATGCGGCGCGTGGTCCAGAGCGCGGCGGCCTGGTCCAGCGCGGCATCCACGACCGGTTCCAGCGCGTTCGCGGTGGAAGCGCCGCTCGGCACGTGCGCCGAGGGGCGAACGCGCTGCGGTTCGTGAGGCTGACGACGAAGATGAAAGTGACGCATGACAAGGCTCCTTCGCGTTGAAGGGCCTCGCGCGCGAACACGCCAAGCTGACTGAAAAAGTCAGCAACGAGAACGACGGGAATCGGAAGGGGAGAACCGCTCGCCGCGAAGGGCAAGAGGGTCACGCTGCGTGCACGACGGCAACACAGCGCGAGGGAGCCTGCGCTAGAGAGCCGGGTGTGTCACGCCTGCCGAGGCACGCGTCTTGTCACTGATCCAACTGGCACTGTCCACGCACGGGGCTCCGAAATGAAGATTGCCAATTGTTGCACTGCGGCATGCGTGCGGTCAACCCTTGGGGTGCGGTTCCAGAGCAGGCCGAAAGGTCTTGTCGCGCCTGTCGCACGGTTTGCCGAAGGCACTGAAATCGGATGGCCAGAACCCACTGATGGAACCGTGGCGTTGCTGTCGTTACTCACGATTGCGTCGATGTTGGCGTGGCTTCGAGGGGTACAAAGAATGTCTACAGTCTCTTCCCAGATCGGGACCCAGGCGCTTGCACAGCAGACGCTGAGCGATGTGCAGGGTTCGCCATTGCCGCGCACGACAGTCGTGGCCGGTGGGAACTCCTACGTCTACGACGCTCACGGTCTTATCGCGTCAGGGGCCGACGGCAAGGTCTTCCTTGGCAAGGACGCGCGCGATGGCGATGTCTGCATCAAGGTCGCCAAGGACAGTGGGTTCGCTGCCGCGGGCACTGAATACCGGGCGCTGTCCCTGCTTGCGCCACATGCTTCGATCGTCGCGTCGCTGGACTATGACGAGACTTCGCACACGCTCGTCATCGAAAGATGCGATACCAAGATCGACAAGGCGGAAGAGCTTTCGAAGGGGATCAACGTCAAGGCCGGGTGGATCGCCTCTCTCAAGGAGGGTGTCGACTTCATGCATGCGAAGAGCGTGGCGCACGGCGACCTGAACATGAAGAACATGCTGCTGAAGAGCGATCAGGCCTTGATCGCCGATTTCGGCGGAGCAAAGATTTTCGGTGACCAGCTCTCGTTGACCCTGCCACTGGACCCTTCTCTAGAAGGTCTGGGAATAGATGCGCCGACCATCACGAAGCAACAGGCGATGGAGGACGACAAGAAGGACTTTCTCAAGATGTCCTTCAACATCCTGGCGGCAAGGCTGGGGGACAGAGAGCTGCCCACAGGGGCGGAGCGAGATACGGCCCTGGCAGACTTGCCGAGCTCGGCACGCGAGATCTTCTTCGGCGACGCTTCCGTCAGTGATCGCTACCAGCGCTTGCCTGGGTTGCTGGCGCAGCTGAAATCTCCGCAGGAGGTCGTAGACCTGTCGAAACTGGCATGAGGCCTCGCGGGGCGGCTGGGTCTGCTCCTGTGTGAATGGAGCGCCATGTCGGATCAAGGCGATTGAGGCTTGAGCAAGCGTTGAACCGCTTTCGCTTCCTTCTCGGCCTCGCGGCGCCTGAACTCGGCGCCTGCAAGAAATTCGATGTCGCAGATTGCCAGTTTCGTTGGGCAGATCAGTTGGATCACCACCTCTGCTTTGGCCCATTGGGTGAAATTGCCGTTCGGGTAGCGGCCGGAATCGCTTGGTCCACCAAATCGACGTTCGATCGATGAACTGATCAATGACTCCTGGCTCATGGGCAGCCTTCCGACCGTGACGCTTTCCAGGATTCCCCTCGAGTCGATCGTGAGCTTGGATTCGCCGAGCCCAACCCATGCGGGCGACTTGTCGTCCGGAAGCATGACGCGTCCGCTTTGCTTCTTGTTCTGGTCTACGGATGGCTGAACGAGCCAGCACGCGACGCTGGAAGCCTTGGCATTCCTGGCGCATGACTTGATGGCATAAGGTATCTTTGCTCCGAGCGGGAGTCCGAAGATCTGGAACTGCTCCTGCGCCATTGCCGTGCCAGCTAAACCTGCAAGCGCGATAAGCGCGATGCATCTTGCTACTCTCATCTTTCAGATCACTCTCTGGTTGCGAAAACGCGAACGATTATGTCGTCTCCGACGCGGGCCCCGAGGATGCGAAAGGAATGAGGGCTCAAGCGATGGATCTCGTTGACGTGAAGATACCGCTGCTGCATCTGCAGCTTCTTCGGACTGGTCAAGACTATTGATATTTTCGTTTTTCCGCATGAAAAAGACAGCGATCCTGTTCGTTTGCACAGGCAACATCTGCCGCTCCCCCACAGCCCACACCCTCCTCATGCACAAGGCCCGCGCCGCAGGCTTCGACGTCGAAGTCGACAGCGCCGCCATCTCCGATGAGGAGCGCGGCAACCCACCCGACCGGCGCTCCGTGGCCGAGGCCAAACGCCGAGGCATCGAGATGCATGCCCATGCCGCGCGGCAGGTTCGCAGCTCCGACTTCGCGCGCTTCGACCTGATCATCGGCATGACCGCCCAGCACTGCGCCGCGTTGCGCAGGCTCGCGCCCGCAGGAACGCAAGACACGATCCACCTCTTCACCGAATTTGCCGACGGCATCGAGGGCGACGTGCCCGACCCGTGGTACGGCGGCCAGCAGGACTTCATCGAGGTCTTCGACCTGATCGACCACGGCGTCGACGGCCTGCTTGCGAAGCTGCAGGCCGAAGCACGCTGAAGGCCTACTCGCAGAGCGCCCGGATCGACGGCGGAATCTGCACCGCGCGAATACCACCCCCTTCGCGCTTCGCCCCGAAGATCCGCACCTCCTCGCACTCGAGGATCAGATCGTCCCCGCGCGTCACGCGGTACGTCTGCACGAAGCTCTTCTCGCGCCACTCGGTGATCCGCACTGCAATCTGCAGCGTGTCCCCATAACTCGCCGCCTTCACGAAGCGCGTGTGCGTGTCGACCAGTGGCGTGCCGATCACGCCGAGCGTCTCGGTGGTTTCCTCCCAGCGCGGCACGCCGCACTCGGCGAAGAAATGCCGCGAGGCCGCATCGATCCAGCGGAAGAAGTTGGGAAACCAGACGATGCCGGCGGGGTCGCAGTCGCCGAATTCGACGCGGGCGGTGTAGACGACTTCCTTGATGGCGGTGGTGTTGCTCATCAGCCCATTCTCGTCGGCAGCCACAAGGCAATGACAGGGAACGCGATCAGGATCACCAGCCGCACGATGTCGGTCACGATGAACGGCAGCACGCCCTTGAAGATGGTGGTGAAGCTCACGTCCTTCACCACGCTCTTGATGACGAACACGTTCATGCCCACCGGTGGATGGATCAGCCCCAGCTCCACGGTCATGACGATGATCACGCCGAACCAGATGGGGTCGAAGCCCAGGTGCACGATCACCGGGTAGATGATGGGCACGGTCAGGATGATCATGGCCATCGCGTCCATCAGGCAACCCAGCACCAGGTACATGAGCATGATGAGCGCGAGCACGCCGTAGCGGCCGATGCCCAGGCCGGTGAGGAACTCGGTGAGCTTCTGCGGGCTCTGCGTGATGGTGAGGAAGTAGCCGAACAGCAGCGCGCCGATCAGCACGGTGAACACGGCCGCCGCGGTGCGCGTGGCCGACAGCAGCGCCTCGCGGATCTTCGGGCCGTCGAGCTTGCGCCGCACGAGGCCGAGGATGAACGCGCCGCTCGCGCCCACGCCGCCCGCTTCGGTCGGCGTGAAGAAGCCGCCGTAGAGCCCGCCGATGACGAACACGAACAGCACCAGCGGCGCCCACACGTTCTTCAAATCCTTGAAGCGTTCCGACCACGGCTTGACCTCGCCGCCGGGCAGCCAGTCGGGCCGCAGCTTGACGATGATGGCAATGGTCAGCACGTACATGGCCATCGCCAGGATGCCGGGCACGATGCCCGCCATGAAGAGCTTGCCGATGTCCTGCTGCGTGAGGATGGCGTACACGGCCAGCACGGTCGAGGGCGGCAAGATCGCGCCCAGCGTGCCGCCCGCGGCAATCACGCCGGTGGAGAACGACTGCGGGTAGTTGAAGCGCCGCATCTCGGGGTACGCCACGGCCGAGAACGTGGCGGCCGTGGCCACCGACGAACCGCAGATGGCCGCGAAGCCGCCGCACGCGACCACGGTGGCCACGCCGAGCCCGCCGCGCAGGTGGCCGATCATCGAGTTCGCGGCCTTGAAGAGCTCGCGGCTCACACCCGACACCGACACCAGCGCGCCCATCAGCATGAACATCGGGATCACGCCGAAGGTGTAGTCGGTCACGGTGCGCATCGAGGTCTGGCCCACCAGCTTCAATGCGGGCCCGGGCCCCACGAGGTAGCTGTAGCCGACCACGCCCACCAGGCCCATCGCCATGCCGACCGGCACGCGCAACAGCATCAGGACAAACAGGGCGACGAAGCCCAGCACTGCAACTGCATCGGGGCTCATTCGTCGGCCTTCTGTTCTGCGTGAACTTCTTCGAGTTGTTCGGGGTGAAAGATCAACCGGTAGGTGCGAATGGCGATCAGCAGCACGGCGCACACGTCGCCGGCCCAAGCCACCGCATAGAAAGGCCAGGTCGGAATGTTCAGGTCGTAGGTCTGCACGTTGTCGACGTAGGTGCCGCGCACCTTGTCGAACAGCATGGCGGTCTGCACTGCCACCACGAACAGCAGCACCAGCGTGGCGAACACGTCGATCACGCGCTTCATGCGCGGGCTCGCCGCGGTCCACACCAGGTCGACCGTGATGTGGCCGCCCCGGTAGCTGGTGGCCGCAATGCCCCAGAAGATCAGGATGCCCAGCAGCATGCGGCCGAAGTCGTACGCGTCGGGGATCGAGGTGTCGAAGAACTTGCGCAGCACCACGGCCACGAAGATGTTGAGCGCGACGATGCCCACGAAGATGGCGGCGAGCCATTCGATGGTGTTGATCGCGCGGTCCATGTAGCTGGCAGATCGGCTGGCCATGTGTCTCCGTCTTTCCTGTCTTTCTTGTGTTTCGGTCTTTCCTGCAAAAAGCCCCGCACTCGGCGGGGCGTGAAGCGTCAAAGTGCCGACTTGTATTTGGCGAGGCTGGCCTTCAGCGCATCCATCACGGCCTTCGGGTCTTCGCCGACCTTCTTCACGCTCTCGGCCCATTGCGCCTCCGACGGCGCGGCGGCCTTGCGCCACGCATCGAGCTGCTCCGGCGTGAGCTTGTAGATTTCGTGGCCCGGCAGCGCGGCCATCTTGGCGTGGCCCGCGAACTCGAAGTCGGCCCACGGCCCGGCCACCTTCTGCGCCCATTCGCTGGTGCAGTGGTCGTCGATGACCTTCTTCTGCGCGACGGACATGGCGTCGTACTTGCCCTTGTTCATCACCCACACGAAGGGCGTGACGTACAGCGGCGCGTCCATGTGGTACTTCACCACCTTGTCGATGCCGAACAGGCCGATGGAGCCCCACGGGAAGGTGATGGCGTCGGCCACGCCGCGCTCCAGCATGTCGCGCGACTCGGGCGCGGAGGCCTGCACGTTGGTGCCGCCCAGCGAGGTGATGAGCTGGCCCACGGTGCTGGTGGCCGGGCGCACCTTCATGCCCTTGATGTCGCCGGGCACGGTGATCTTCTTGCGCGCGTGGAAGGTGCCGGGGTCGTGCACGAACGCGAAGCAGTACTTCACGTCCTTCATTTCCTTGGCCGCGTAGTTGCGGTACCAGGCGTCGATGGCGGCGGAGCCTTCCTTGCCGTTGGCGAACAGGAAGGGCAGCGACGCGCCCGCCATCACCGGGAAGCGGCCCGGCTGGTAGCCGGGGTTCACGTACGAGAAGTCGGCGATGCCGTCGCGCGCCATGTCGTAGTGGTCGAAGGCCTTGCCGAGCTGCTCCGACGGAAACAGGATGGCGGTGAGGGTGCCGCCCGATTCCTTCTTGATGTCGTCGGCCCACGCCTGCAGCGCGGGGTTCAGCGGATGCTGCGCGGGCACCCAGCTCGAGAGCTTGAGCTGCACGGGTTTGTCCTGCGCCTGCACGGCGGAGGTGCCGAGCGTGAGCGCGGCGCCGGCTGCTGCAAGCGCAAGGGCCAGCACGGTCGGGTGAGGGTGGCGGGTGGTTTTCATGGTCTCCTTCGTTATGTCTTTTGAACTGGTTGCGCAATCTAGGCAGTCGCGTGCACGGGGTAAATGGAGGGTTTCCCGTGCGTGTTTTCCTTGAGCTGTGCCGCGGCATGTTCTTGTTCGGTGGGCGAACGGATTTCGGGCCGATCGACATGGCGCGGGCCGAGTTCGCGCGTGTGCGTGGCGCCCAGCAAGGTCATCGTGCGTTCGGTTTCCTGCGCCAGCAGCTGCAGCACCGACAGCGCGCCTTGTTCGCCGCCGGACGCCAGGCCGTAGATGGGCGCGCGGCCGACCAGCGCGGCGCGCGCGCCTAGCGCCAGCGCCTTCACCACGTCGCTGCCGCGCCGCATGCCGCCGTCGACCAGCACCGGGATGCGGCCGTCCACCGCCTCGACCATGGCGGGCAGCGCCGCGATGCTGGCCGGTGCCGCGTCGAGCTGGCGGCCGCCGTGGTTCGACACCACGATGGCGTCGGCGCCATACCGCACGGCGCGCTTCGCGTCTTGCGCACCGAGCAGGCCCTTGACGAGCAACGGCCCGTCCCAGAGCTTGCGCAGCCAGCCCAGGCTGTCCCAGGTGAGCGAGCGGTCCATGGCGCGTGACAGCAGGGCGGCCTGTGTCTGCGCCGAAACGGGCGCGCCGTCGTCGTCGGGCAGCAGGTTCGCGAATTGCGGCATGCCACCGCGCGCCAGCCGCAGCAGCCACGCGGGGTGGCGCGCCATGTCGAGCAGTGTGCCGGGCGTGAGCCGCATCGGCACACGAAAACCGTGCCGCAGGTCGCGCTCGCGCAAACCGCTGACGGGCACGTCGACCGTGAGCACCAGCGCTTCGAAGCGGGCGGCGCGCGCGCGGCGCACGATGCGCTCTGCAATGGCGCGTTCGCCCATCACGTAGAGCTGCATCCACAGCAGCGCATCGGGCGCGGCGGCGCGCACGTCTTCGAGGCGCGTGTTCGATGCGGTCGAGAGGATGAACGGCACGCCCGCGGCTTGCGCGGCGCCGGCCAGCAAGGCATCGGCGCGCGGACGCACCAGGCCCGCGAGCCCAATGGGCGCGATGGCGAAGGGTGCGTGCCAGCGGCGTCCGAAGAGCTCGATGCCGATGTCCACCGTGCGGGTGTCGCGCAGGCACTCCGGAACCAGCGGCAGGGCCTCCAGCGCGTCGCGGTTGCGCCGCATGCAGCGCTCGTCTTCCGCGCCGCCGTCCACATAGTCGAACACCAGGCGCGGCAATACGCGCCGGGCGCGGCGGCGGTGGTCCTCGACGTTGAGCAGCAGGGTCATCGCGGCGCTTCCGTGTCAGGCGCCGCCGGTGGGCTTGCGCTTCATCCAGCGGATGGGCTGGGCCTTGACGGGGCGTGCCGGTGCGCCGTGCGCGAGCAGCGTGGCGTCGAGCGCGCGGCCGGCGTCGTCGGCCAGCGCCGCCGTGCGCGCGGCGGCCACGGCCTGCGCGCGTTCGGCCGGCGGCACACCGGCCTGCGCGCGTTCGGCCGGCGGCACACCGGCCTGCGTTGCGAGGTGGTCGGTCACGTGCAGCAGGTTCTCCTTGCCGCGTTCGTTGGTGCTGCCGTAGCCCTTGATGAGCCGGCCGCACAGCGCCACTTCATGCCCCAGCGCCCACGCCTCGCGCGTGCCGGCTTCCACCGCCGCGAGCCAGCGTTCGATCAGCGCCTGCTCCTCGGCGAAGCGGCTGCCGCGCCGGCGCAGCCAGCGCAGCGACGCCAGCAGCCGCAGCGAGGCCATGCCGGCCACCGAGTGGCTGCCCACCTTCAGCGGCAGGGCCCAGGGCGCGCGGCCGCGCGCCTGCCGGCCGCGGTCCCATGCCGTCACGCGGCGTGCGAGCGAGGGCGGCAGCAACGCGGCAAACTCGGCGGCGCCGGGCTTGAAGTGGTCGTAGACCTTCACGATGTCTTCGTCGCCGGCGCGCACTTCCTGCCGCACGCGCTGCGCTCGGCTCGCGCGGCCCTTGAGCGCGGCCACGCGCACGATGTCGTCGAAGGCCATCCACAGCGCGAGCCAGCGCGCGGCCTCGCGGGTGACGGCGAAACCCTGTGCACCGGCCGGGTCGGCGGTGCGCTCGGCGTCGAGCACGCGGCCCAGCCGCTGGGCGTACAGCGCGGCATAGCCGGCGTCCTGGTAGTCGAGCACGCGCGCATGGCCGAGCGTGAGCATGTCGTGCACCGCGGGCGGAAAGCGCCGCGCCAGCTCGGCGGGCAGGGCGCTGGCCGGCGGCGCATCGTGGCCTTCGCTTGCCAGCACACTGCTGACGAAGGCGGCCTGCGCGCGCGGTGCGCTCACGGCATCGAAGGCGGCCGCAAAGCCGCGCAGGCTGGCCGCGGCCATCTTGCTCAGCTTCTCGGGCGCGCGGGTGTCGCCGCCGCGCACCACATGTTCATAGGCTTCGCGCGGAAACGGGAACAGCCCGCTGCCCGCGATGGCGCCCAGCATCACCGCGCTGACCACCGTGCCGCTGTCGCGCGCAATGGCGTTCATGTCGAACACGTGGTGTTCGCGGCTGAAGGCCTTCACCACGTCGAGCAGGCGCTGCGAGTCGGTGCGTCCGTCGCCGGGCTCCATGCGTTCGGCCGTGGTGAAGATGCGCGCCGACGAGCTGATGACCAGCGTGCGCAGCGGCGCGCTCATGCCGTTGCCGATCTGGCGCGTGGTCTCCAGCAGCTCCGACGACACGATCGCGTCGAGCGCGCCCGGCACCGGGCTCAGGCTGAACACCGGCCGGCGCGCACCGAGCTGCGCGAGCGGCACCGGGAACACTTCCAGGTAGTAGGTGGTGGCGCCGGTGCGCTGCGCAACGCCGGGAATCGACGTGCTCTGCGCCGCGTAGCCGGCATGGCGCGCGATGTCGACCAGCCATTCGGTCAGCACACCGCCGCCTTCGCCGCCAAGGGCGCAGACGAGCAGGGTGGTGGGGCGGTTCTGTTCCATGGTGTTGTCGTTCTTTCCGCTCGTGCTGTTCTTCATGCGGGTTGCAGTGCACGCACCACCGCGCCGCGCAGCCCGTGCAGCAGCCGCTCGTGCCACTTCGGGTTCTGCACCACCTCGGCGCGGTAGAAGCTGGGGCACAGCGTGGCCGCATGCGCGTTGGCGCCGCACAGGCCGCAGCCCACGCAGCCGTCGATCACGGTGGCCACCGGGTCCACCTTCAGCGGATCGGGGTTGTCCTTCAAGGTGAGCGTGGGGCAGCCAGACAGGCGAATGCAGGCGTGGTCGCCGTTGCACACGTCTTCGTCCACGCCGTACTTCACGCGCACCACGCGCTCGCCCTTCTTCAGCAGGCCGGCGAGCCAGGGCTTGATGCGGCGCTGGCGTTCCAGCTGGCACTCGCCTTCGGCGATCACCACCTTCAGGCCGTTGAAGTCGCTGGTGAGCGCCTCGGTCAGCGTCTTGCGCATGCGCTCCACGTCGTAGGTGGTCACGGTGCGCATCCATTGCACGCCCAGGCCCTTCAGCGTGGCCTCGATGGTCTGGTTCTTGTCGACCAGGCTCTGCTGCTTGTCGACGGCGCGCTCCTTGATCTCGTCGTCGGGCGTGGAGATGATGTCCTGCGTGCCGGTGGCCGAGGTGTAGCCGTTCTTGAAGATCAGCAGCACCGCGTCGTCGTCGTTGAACAGCGCGCTCTGCACGCCGGTGAGCAGGCCGTTGTGCCAGAAGCCGCCGTCGCCCATGATCGACAGCGTGCGCCGGTTCATCATGGGCGCCACGCCCGCGCGGCTCGCGAGGCTCATGCCGTAGCCCAGGATCGAGTGGCCCATCGAGAACGGCTCGAAGGTGCCGAAGGCGTGGCAGCCGATGTCGGCCGCGATGTGCACCGGCCCGGTTTCCTGCTGCGCGAGCTTGAGCGCGGAGAACACCGGCCGCTCGGGGCAGCCGATGCAGAAGCTCGGCGGCCGGTTGGGCAGCGGCGCGCTCAGCTGGCGCGCCACCGCCTCGCGGCGCTCGCGGTTGCCGGCCAGCCAGGCCTGCGCCGAAGAAGCGGCGTCGCTCACCGCGAGGTACTTCGCGGCAAAGGCCGCGATGCCGCCCGACAGCACCTCCACGCCGTACTCGCCCGCCAAGGGCAGCATGTCCTTGCCGTGCAGCGGGGTCTGGATGTCGCGGCGGCGCAGCAGCGTGGCCATGTCCTGCTCGATGTACTCGGGCTGGCCTTCTTCCACCACCAGCACCGCGCGCTTGTCCAGGCAGAAGCCGGCGATCTGGTCGGGCACCAGCGGGCAGGTCACGTTGAGCACCAGGATCGGAATGTCCGTCTCGCCGAAGGCATCGGCCAGGCCGTGCTGCTGCAGGCTGCGCACCAGCGCGTTGTACAGGCCGCCCTGCACCACGATGCCCAGGTCGGCATGCCGCTGGCCCTGCATCAGCTCGTTGAGCCCGTGCTCGACGATGTAGCGCCGCGCCGCCGGAATGCGTTCCTCGCCCTTGAGCTTCTCGTGGCGGAAGGTGACGGGCGGATGCGCGAGGCGCATGTAGTCGAAGCCCGCCGGCTCGGCCATGAGCGCGCGCGTCGACACGGCAGGCGCCACGTTGTCCTTGCATTCGAAGCTGCCGCGCACGTGGCAGGTGCGGATGCGCAGCTCCATCAGGCAGGGCATGTTCGAGCTTTCCGACAGGCGAAAGCCTTCTTCCACCATGCGCACCATCACGCCCAGGTCGGGCCGGGGGTCGAGCAGGCACATGCTCGACTTCAGCGCATAGGCGTGCGTGCGCTCCTGGATCACGCTGGCGCCTTCGCCGTAGTCCTCGCCCACCACCACCAGCACGCCGCCCGTGACGCCCGGCGAAGAAAGGTTGGACAGCGCGTCGGCCGCCACGTTGGTGCCGACTATCGACTTCCACGTCACCGCGCCGCGCAGCGGGTAGTGAATGGACGCGCCGAGCATGGCCGCGGCCGAGGCCTCGTTGGAGCAGGCCTCCACGTGCACGCCCAGCTCGTCCATGTAGGCCTTGCCCTGGACCATCACGTCGAGCAGGTGCGACACCGGCGCGCCCTGGTAGCCGCCAACGTAGGCCACGCCCGACTGCAGCAGGCCCTTGGTGATCGCGAGGATGCCCTCGCCGTGGAAGGTGTCGCCGGCGCCGAGGCGCAGCATTTCCACTTCCTTGCTGAATGAAACTTCCAAGAGATTCGGCTCCGATGTCTGGTTGATGGGTGTCGCCGAGGGGCGGACTGGGGGGGCGGCGCTTGCCGCTCCCGCGCAGCGGGCGCCTGCCTGGCGTTTATCTGGGGGCGGCCTTTGCGGCGGTGCCGGAAAAACGCGCCACGTAGTACGCGAGGGTGTCGAGGTCTTCCGCCGGGATGCGGCTCACCGCCTCGCTCATCGCCTGCGTGTAGCCCGGCCGCTTGCCCGTGCGGAAACCCTGCAGCGCGAGCTGCAGGTAGTCCTCATGCTGCTGTGCGATGCGCGGCACCTGCTGGCCGCCGCTCATGTCGGCGCCGTGGCAGAGCACGCAGCGGTTCTCCTGCGCGAGCGCCTGGCCGCGTGCCATGCGCGCGGCATCCGGTGCCGCGGCGGGCGCCGGCGCGGGTACCGGCGCCAGGGTGCCGATGAAGTCGGAGAAGCCGCGCAGGTCCTCGTCCTTCATGCCCTTCGCAACGGCCGACATCGCCGGGTTGTCACGCCGGCCTTCGCGGAACAGGAACAGCTGCGTGATCGCATAGAACGAATGCTGGCCCGCGAGCACCGGCGTGCCCGCCATGTCGCCGCGGCCGTTGGCGCCGTGGCAGGACGCGCAGAGCTCGGCGTAGCGTTGCGCGTAGACACCGCCCTTGGCCCCTGCCGGGGCCTTCGTGCCCTCGGCCCCTGCCGGGGCCTTCGTGCCCTGGGCACCGGCCGTACACGCTGTCGCCACGACCCCCGCCGCCAGCGCGCACCGAACGATCAGCAAACGCGCGCCCTTCATCGGCCGCCGTAGCTGATGCGGTAGATCGCGCCGGCGTGGTCGTCGCTCACGAGCATCGAGCCGTCCTTGAGCACGAGAAAGTCCACGGGCCGCCCGAGGTAGGTGTTGTTCTCGACAAAGCCCGTCATGAACGGCTCGACCTTGGCGCCGCCCTTGCCGTCGGGCCAGGCCACCGCGATGTCGGCGTACTTGACGGTGCGGTTCCATGGGCCGTGGCGTGCGATGAACATCGCGCCGCGGTACTTGGCCGGGAACATGGTGCCCTTGTAGAAGTTGAGCCCCAGCGCGGCGGCGTGCGGGCCGAGCAGGGCGGCGGGCTTCACGTAGTCGCTGCAGCTCTTGCCCCAGCCGAATTCGGAGTCGGCGATGTTGCCCTGGTGGCAGTACGGAAAGCCGAAGTGCTGGTTGGGCGCGGTGACCACGTTCAGCTCGTCGTTCGGCAGGTCTTCGCTGAGCCAGTCGCGGCCGTTGTCGGTGAACCAGAGCTGGCCGGTCTTGGGGTCGAAGTCGAAGCCCACCGTGTTGCGCACGCCGCGCGCCACCGTCTCGATGCCGCTGCCGTCGGGGTTCATGCGGAAGATGCGCGCATGCGCGTCGTCGGGTTCGCACAGGTTGCAGGGCGCGCCCACGGCGTAGTACAGCTTATCGCCGTGCATGCGCAGGTAGCGCCAGCTGTGGTCCTGGCCGCCGGGCAGCTTGTCGTTGAGCACCACGGGCGTGCCGGGGTTGTCGAGCTTGTCCTCGATGCCGTCGTAGCGAACGATCTGCTTGTGGGTCGCCAGGTACAGCGCGCCCTTGTGGAACTCGATGCCGGTGGCGAACTCGGTCTTGTCGATGACCGTCTTCGGCTTGCGGTCGCCCTTCTCGGCAATCGCGTAGACCTTGTTGCCCACGAACAGCGTGCTCACGAACACCGTGCCCTTGGCACCCTGGCGCAGCTCGCGCGCGTCGAGCACGCCCGAGGCCCAGGTCTCGACCTTGAAGCCCGGCGGCAGCTTGAACCTGGCGGTGGGCAGCTGGTCGGCCGCGGTGGGAATCGGGAACGAGGGCACCGGCGCCATGCGCGTGGCGGCTTCGTTCTTGGGGCGGCCCTTGGCCCAGCCGGGCTCCTCGGCCGGGGGCTGCTGGGCCCAGGCGGTGACGGCCGCGCAGAGGAGGGTGGCGAGCGCTGCGCGCGCGCTGAACGGTGCGCTGAATGGCGCGCGGAAACGACGAAGTGCACGAATCATGGCCATGTCTTGTCTCCTTCTTGTCGTGGGGCTCGGGTCGCGGCATCGGCAGGGCCGGCCGGCGAACGCCCGCCAGTGTGCGTGGCGCTGCCGCGGCGCTCAATAAAATAATCGAGCTAAGCAATATGAATGGCATGCATATGGAAACACTCGACCTCAACCTGCTGCGCCTGTTCGACGCCGTCTACCGCGAGCGCAACGTGAGCCGCGCCGCCGAATCGCTGGGCCTCACGCAGCCCGCGGCCAGCCACGGGCTGGGCCGCCTGCGGCTGCTGCTGGCGGACGCGCTCTTCACGCGCGCCCCCGGCGGCGTGGCCCCCACGCCGCGCGCCGACCGGCTGGCGGTGGCGGTGCAGGCGGCGCTGAGCACGCTGGAGGAGGCGCTGCACGAGTCCGACCGCTTCGAGCCGCTGGTGTCGCGCAAGACCTTTCGCATCCACATGAGCGACATCGGCGAGGGGCGCTTCCTGCCGGCGCTGATGGCGCGGCTGCGCGAGCTGGCGCCGGGCGTGCGGGTGGAGACCCGGCCGCTGGCGCCGGGCGACATCGCCACCGCGCTGGACAGCGGCAAGGTCGACTTCGCCTTCGGCTTCCTGCCCCGCGTGAAGGACACCCAGAGCGCCCAGCTGCTGAGGGACCGCTACATCGTGCTGCTGCGCCAGGGCCACCCCTTCGTGAAGCGCCGGCGCAACGGGCAGGCCCTGCTGGAGGCGCTGCAGGAGCTCGACTACGTGGCCGTGCGCACCCATGCCGACACGCTGCGCATCCTGCAGCTGCTGAACCTGGAAGACCGGCTGCGCCTGACGACCGAGCACTTCATGGTGCTGCCGGCCATCGTGCGCGCCACCGACCTGGCGGTGGTGATGCCGCGCAACATCGCGCGCGGCTTCGCGGCGGAGGGCGGCTACGCCATCGTGGAGCCGCCGTTTCCGCTGCGCGACTTCACCGTGTCGCTGCACTGGAGCAAGCGTTTCGAGGCCGATCCGGGCAACCGGTGGCTGCGGCAGGTGATCGTGGCGCTGTTTTCCGAGCGGGCCTGAACAGGATGCCAAGATGCCCGATGCGCCCAGTTCATGTCCCGGTCAGGCTCGGCATGCGACCATGCGCGCGCACATGAAAAAACGAATCCCCTCCTTCCTGCGGCACGTGGGCCCCGGCGTCGTCACCGGCGCGGCCGACGACGACCCGTCGGGCATCGCGACCTACACCCAGGCCGGGGCGCAGTTCGGCACCGGGCTGCTGTGGACGGTGTTCCTGTCGCTGCCGTTCATGGTGGCCATCCAGCTGGTGTCGGCGCGCATCGGCCGGGTCACTGGCAAGGGCGTGGCGGCCAACCTGCGCGAGCACATGCCGCGCGGCCTGCTCATCGCGCTGGTGGCGCTGCTGGTGGTGGCCAACACCATCAACATCGCGGCCGACATCGCCGCCATGGGCGAGGCGCTGCAGCTGGTGGTGGGCGGCGGGGCGCACTTCCATGCGCTGGTGTTCGGCGTGGTCACGGTGCTGCTGCAGGTGTTCGTGCCCTACCGCAAGCTGGCCCACATCCTCAAGTGGCTGACGCTCACGCTCTTCGCCTACGTGGCGGCGGTTTTCGTGGTGCAGGTCGAATGGGGCCGCGTGCTGCACGACCTGGTGGTGCCCAGGCTGCAGTGGAAGGGCGACTACTGGATGATGATCGTCGCGCTGCTGGGCACCACCATCTCGCCCTACCTGTTCTTCTGGCAGGCCTCGCAGGAGGTGGAAGAGCTGCGCCTGAAGGGCGGGCGGCGCGGCACCGACGAGCAGGTGCGCCACGACCTGAAGCGCGTGCGGATCGACACCTGGGTGGGCATGACGTTTTCCAACCTCATCGCCTTCTTCGTGATGGTGGTGGGCGCGTCGGTGCTGTTCACGGCGGGCGTGCACGACGTGACCTCCGCCGCGCAGGCCGCCGAGGCGCTGCGCCCGCTGGCCGGCGACTTCGCCTTCTGGCTCTTTGCCGGCGGCATCGTCGCCACCGGCCTGCTGGCGGTGCCGGTGCTGGCCTCGTCGGCCGCCTATGCGGTGGCCGAGGCCTTCGGCTGGGAAGAGGGGCTGGAGCGGCACTGGCGCGAGGCCAAGGAGTTCTACGGGATCATCGCGGTGGCCACGCTGGTGGGCACCGCGCTCGACTTCACCCCCATCGACCCGATGAAGGCGCTCTACTGGAGCGCCGTCATCAACGGCGTGGTGGCCGTGCCGATCATGGCCGCCATGATGGTGCTGGTGACCCGCGAGAAGGTGATGGGCGTGTTCACCTCCGGGCGGCGCACCCGCTGGCTCGGCTGGGGCGGCACCGCGCTGATGGGGTTCGCCGCGTTGATGATGGGCTGGGACCTGATGCGCTGATGCACTGGCGGGCCGATCGGTCTGGCGAGCCTCAGGCCGCGGCCGTTTGCATCTCGGCCGGTGCCATCTCGGCCGTTTCCTGGCGCAGCGCCAGCTCGTTCGCGTCGAAGAAGTGCAGCGCCTCGGGCGCCAGCGAGAGCTGCAGGGTGCGCGGCAATGCGGTGTCGCCGCCCGGCGTCAGCAGCACCAGTTCGCCCAGCGACGAGCGCAGGTAGCAGAACGCGCGGTCGCCCAGCTGCTCCACGGCCAGCGTCTCGCAGTCCTGCAGGTCGAGCACCACCTGGCCCGGCAGCGGCGCGCCGATGCGCACCTGCTCGGCGCGAAAGCCCAGTGTGCGCACGTCGCCGCGCAGCCGCTGCGGCACCTGCAGCGTGGTTGTGCCGATGCGCAAGCGCGTGCCGCCGGTGCCCCGCTCGGCGGCGTCGACCTGGAACAGGTTCATGCGCGGCGTGCCGATGAAGCCCGCCACGAACAGGTTGGCCGGCGAGCGGTACAGCGCCAGCGGCGAGCCGACCTGCTCGATGCGGCCTTTGCGCAGCACCACGATCTGGTCGGCCAGCGTCATGGCCTCGGTCTGGTCGTGCGTCACGTACACCGCGGTGGCCTTCAGCGTGCGCTGCATGCGCGCGATTTCGAGCCGCAGCTTCACGCGCAGCTCCAGGTCGAGGTTGGACAGCGGCTCGTCGTACAGGAACACCTCGGGCTGGCGGATCATGGCGCGGCCCATGGCCACGCGCTGGCGCTGGCCGCCCGAGAGCTGGCGCGGGTAGCGCTCCAGCAGCGGCGTGAGCTCCAGCGTGCGGGCGATCTCGTCCACGCTGCGCTGCTGCTGCGCGGCGTCGACCTTGGCCATGCGCAGGGGAAAGGCCAGGTTCTGGCGCACCGTCTTGTGCGGGTACAGCGCGTAGTTCTGGAACACCAGCGCGCAGCCGCGCTCGGCCGGCGGCACGTCGTTCACCACGCGCCCGCCCACGAGCACCTCGCCGCCGCTGGGCGTTTCCAGCCCCGCGATCATGCGCAGCAGCGTCGACTTGCCACAGCCCGAAGGGCCGAGCAGCACCGTCACCTGGCCGTCGGGCATCGTGAGGTCGAGGCCGGGGATCACCTCGACGTCGCCGAAGCGCTTGCTGATGGATTGAAGCCGGATCTCTGCCATGGCGTGGGGTTCCTGTGCCTTTGTAGGGAAGGCGGTTGCGGAGGTAATTTCGTAAGGGTCAGCTGGAGGCCGCGGCGGCCGACCTGGCCACGCCGCGCTGGATGTTCGACTCGGTCAGCCCGAGCAGTTCTTCCATCGCGCGGCGCGCCTCGGCGGGCTTTCGCGCCCAGATCTGGTCGAGCACGGCACGGTGCAGCGGCAGGCTCTTGCGCGGCGCGCCGGGCTGGCGCGTCGAGAGTTCGAACGAGGTGCGCAGCGCGGCCTCGATGGTGGCGCCGAAGGCCACCAGGAAAGGGT
Source organism: Variovorax sp. OK212 (assembly GCF_900112425.1). Taxonomy (GTDB): domain Bacteria; phylum Pseudomonadota; class Gammaproteobacteria; order Burkholderiales; family Burkholderiaceae_C; genus Variovorax. The sequence continues at coordinate 97,521 of NZ_FOLP01000011.1, forward strand.
TGCCAGTGGCGGTGAGGATCGCGCGGTGAAACTCCAGGTCGGGCCCGGCGTAGGCCACGGCGTCCATGCCGGCCGCGTCCATCAGCCGGTAGGCGCGCTCGATGGTCGCAATGGCCGCGTCGGGCGCCGAGGCCGCCGCAATCTCGCAGGCCGCGGGCTCCACGATGCGCCGCAGCTGCATCAGGTGCTGCGCCATCTGCACGCGGTCGTTGCCCGACCAGGTCCAGCGCAGCACGTCCTCGTCGAGCATGTTCCATTGGGTGCGCGGCAGCACGCGCGTGCCGGCCTTCTGGCGCGAGGCGATCAGGCCCTTGGCCTTGAGCCGGGTCAGCGCCTCGCGCACCGAGGTGCGCGCCACGCCGAGCTGTTCGGCCAGTTCCACCTCCGTCGGCAACGCCGCGCCATCCCCCCATTCGCCGGCCACCACACGGTGGGCCAGCGCCTCGGTCACGGCCAGCGGGCCACGCCGCGAGGCAGCCGGGCGGGCTTCGATGTGTTCTTTATGGTCGGACATATTATTTATGGAAATAAGGTTATCCCACGTGGATAGCCCTCAAGTTTCGGGTTTTCCATGAGAAATTGAAATCTATTTGTCTGTCATATTCAAGTCCAGACGCCATACGGATGATCCGGAAGAAAGAGACACGACCATGAGCCTCCCGCACTCTCCAGCCATCGACCCGCAGCGCCGCCGCCTCCTGAAGGCGGCCGCCGCAAGCGTAGCCGCCGGCGCCGGCGGCACGCTGGCCTTCCCGGCCATCGCGCAGGCCAAGCCCTTCGCCGGCGTGAAACTGCGCGGCGCGGCCTACCAGCACGGCTTCTTCAACATCCTGCGCAAGTACATCCCCGAGTTCGAGCAGCAGACCGGCATGACGGTCGACCTGCAGCTCTCGGCCTTCCCGGTCTACAACCAGCAGGCCGACCTGGAGCTGTCGTCCGGCGGCAGCGCATGGGACTTCTGCAACGTCACCTTCATCCTGGCCGCGCGCTGGGTGGCGGCGGGCCTGCTGGCCAACCTCAGCGACTTCGCCGCCGACCGCAAGCTCACGCCCGCCAGCTGGAACCCCGACGACTTCGTGAAGGGCGCGCAGCTGCCCTACCTCGACAAGGCCGGCAAGGCCTACGGCTTCGCCTGGGAGGGCGGGGCGATGCTCATGGGCATCAGCCGCACCGACCTCATGAAGAAGCGCGGCGTGGAAGCGCCGCAGACCTTCGACGAACTCATGAAGGTCGCCGAGGCCATCCATGGCCAGGACGGCGGCAGCGGCCCGGTGACCGGCTTCGTCAGCTCCAACCTGCACCACTGGTTCCTGCCGCCGTACGTGCAGGGCTTCGGCGGCGACTTCTTCGTGAACCCGCCGGGCGACATCAAGCCCGCGCTCGACTCGGCCGCGGCGGTGCAGGCGACCGATTTCTACGCAAGGCTCCTGTCCAAGTACAGCCCGCAAGGCGTGCTGGGCTACACCGAAGACCAGGCGCGCGCGGCGCTGATCGGCGGGCGCTCGAACATCTTCATTCACTCCAGCTCGTGGGTCAGCGCCATGCTGACCTCGCCCGACAGCAAGGTGAAGGACACGGCGCGCGTCATGCGCATGCCGGCCGGCCCCAAGGGCGACTTTCCGGCGTCGAACAGCCAGGGCCTGGGCATTCCGAAGAACGCCAAGAACAAGGAGGCCGCCTGGGAGTTCATCAAGTGGACGCTGAGCCCCGAGCTCACCGCGCGCATCGTGAAGGACACCGGCCATCCGTCGATCTGCCGCCGCTCGGTCATCGAGAGCGCCGAGTACAAGCGCATCAACACCATCAACGGGCAGGACCTGGGCAAGCTCTACCTCGAGGTGCTCGAGCAGCCCGGCAAGACGCGCAACTACATGGCCTACCGCACGGTGAAAGAGTTTCCGCTGGTGGGCGACGTGGTCAACAAGGCGGTCGAGCGCGTGGTGTCGGGCCAGCAGCCCGCGGCCGAGTCGATGAAGGCCGCGCAGGACGCGGCGCTCAACGCGCTGCGCCGCGCCGGCGCCAAGGTCTGACGCCCGCTTCCCATGCCCGCTGCTTCCTATGAAGGCCAGCGCCGCCGCTTCGTGCGGATGGCGATCGCGCCCAGCCTGATCTTCCTGCTCGTGGTGGCGGGGCTGCCCACGCTGTTCCTGCTGGTCACCAGCCTCACGCCCGGTGCGCTGGTCAACCCCGGCTCGCTGGGCGATTTCTCGGACCCGCTGCGCAACTACAGGCTGCTGGGCGGCGACGAGCGCTTCGTCGGCTCGCTCGTGGTGCAGGCGCGGCTGTCGCTCTACACGGTGGTGCTGCAGGTGCTGCTGGGCACGGGGCTCGCGCTGCTGGTGCATTCGGGACAAGACCGCTGGAAGTCGCTGCGCCACCTGTTCGTGATTCCGATGGTGCTGCCGCCGATCGTGGTGGCGGTGATCTGGAAGCTGGTCTACACGCCCGACATCAGCCCCATCTACCAGGCCGCGCGCGTGCTCGGCGTGACGCTGCCCGCGCTCACCACGCACGTCGACTTCGCGCTGTGGGCCATCGTGATCGCCGACACCTGGGAGTGGGCGCCGTTCACCTTCCTGATGGTGCTGGCCGCGCTGCAGACGCTGCCGGCCGAGTACGTGGAGGCCGCGCGCATGGACGGCGCCGACGCCTGGCGCGTGTTCGGCCACATCGTGCTGCCCTACATCGCGCCGGTGCTGCTGGTGTGCACGCTGTTCCGGCTCATCGACAGCATCAAGGCCTTTCCGCTGATCTTCCTGCTGACCGGCGGCGGACCCGGCTCGGTGACCGAGGTGACCAACTACTACGCCTACCTGGTGGCCTTCAACTTCGGCGAGCTCGGCTACTCGAGCGCCATCACGGTGGTGCTGCTGGTGGCCACCGTGCTCGTCAGCTGGGGCGCGATGCGCCTGAGCCGCAACGCGGGAGCCGCGGAATGACGCCCACATCACCGGTCCGCAAGACACCGCCGCGCAAAGTGCCCTGGCGCAAGCGCTGGCCGCTCGCGCGCTGGGCCGTGCCGCTCATCCTGGTGCTCATGCTGCTGCCCTTCCTGTGGCTGCTGCAGATGTCGTTCAAGCCGACGCCGTTCATCCTGGAGTTTCCGCCGCGCGTGTTCTTCGTGCCCACGCTGGAGCACTACGTGGGGCTGTGGCAGGCGGGGTTTCCGGAGTCGTTCGTCAACAGCCTGATCACGAGCATCGTGTCGACGCTGCTGGCGCTGCTGTTCGGCATTCCGGCGGCCTATGCGCTGTCGCGCTGGACCGGGCGCGGGCGCTTCGGGCTGGGCCTGGGCATCCTGCTCACGCGCATGGCACCGCCCATCGCGTTCACCATTCCGTTCTTCCTGGCCTACCGCTGGCTCGGGCTGCTCGACACGCGCACCGGGCTCATCATGATCTACATGACCTTCAACCTGCCGCTGGTCATCTGGATGATGCAGCCCTTCTTCGACGCCGTGCCCGCGTCGCTCGAAGAAGCCGCGCTGATGGACGGCGCGGGCTTCGGCACCGTGTTCCTCGAGATCGTGATGCCGATGGCCACCGCAGGCATCGCGGCCACGGCCATCCTGTGCTTCCTCTACGCGTGGAACGACTTCTTCTTCGCGCTCATCCTCACGCGAACCGACGCGCGCACCGCGCCGGTGGCGGTGGTGAACTTCATGAACTACGAAGGCTGGGAGTGGGGCAAGATCGCCGCGGGCGGCTCGCTGGTGATGGCGCCGGTGCTCGTGTTCTCGATGCTGGTGCGCCGCTACCTCGTGAGCGGCCTGACAGCCGGCGCGGTGAAGGGCTGAGGCCATGGTGCCCGTCACGCTCAGCGGCGCCACGCGCCTCGTTCCCATCCTCGCGCACCCGGTCGACCACGTGCGCGCGCCGCGCATCTACAACCCGGCCTTTGCGGCCGCCGGCCTCGACTGGTGCCTGGTGCCGATGGGCGTGCACCCGGGCGACTTCGCGGCCACCGTGGCGCAGCTTGCGCGCGTGGGCAACCTGCAGGGCCTGAACCTCACGATTCCGCACAAGGCCGCGGCATATGCGCTGTGCGCGCGGCGCGGACCCGAGGCGCTGCGCACCGGCGTGGTCAATACCATGCGCATCGACGCCGACGGGCAGTGGTCGGGCGAGAGCTTCGACGGCGTGGGCTTCGTGGAAGCCGCGCGCGCGCACGGCGTGCTGTGGCCCGATCGCCCCGTGGTGCTGGTGGGCGCGGGCGGCGCGGGCACGGCCATCGCGTTCGCGCTGGCCGCGGCCGGTGTGCGCGAGCTGCACGTGATCAACCGCGAGCCCGAGCGCGCCGGGCACCTGGTGGCCGAACTGCGCAAGGCCTTCCCGGGCATCGGCGCGCGCATGCCGCCCGACAGCGACCACGCCAGCGCCCTGCGCCGTGCGGGCCTGGCGGTCAACGCCACCTCGCTGGGCCTGCACGAAGGCGAGCCGATGCCTTTCGATGCCGCGCTGCTGCCGGCCGATGCGGCGCTGTTCGACATCATTGCCGCGCGCGACACCGAGCTCATGGCCGCCTGCAGCGCGCGCGGGCTGCGGGTGGTGGGCGGCAAGCCCATGATCGACCACCAGGTTGCCGCGCAGATCGCGTTTTGGCGCGGCGGCGGCGCGTGAACGCCTGAACAAGGAGACCCGATGAAGAAGTTCGCAACGCTCGTGTTCGCCGTCTGCGGCAGCTGCATCGCCGCGCTGGGCACCGCGCCGGCGCTGGCGCAGCCGAAGGCCGACTATCCGCACAAACCCATCGTGCTGGTGGTGCCGCAGCCCGCGGGCGGCGCCGCCGACCAGTTCGCGCGGCCCTTCGGGCAGGCGCTCTCGCAGCGGCTCGGCCAGCCGGTGATCATCGACAACCGGCCCGGCGCCAACGGCAACATCGCGGCCGCGTACGTCGCGCGCAACCAGCCGGCCGACGGCTACACCGTGTTCTTCGGCTCGGTCAGCACGCTGGCCGTGAACCCGCACCTGTACAAGGCCACGGGCTTCGACGCGCTCAAAGACTTCCAGCCCATCACGCTGACCAACCAGACGCCCAACGTGCTGGTGGTCGGTGCCGGCACGCCCTACAAGACGGTGGCCGACGTGGTCGCCGCCGCGAAGAAGGCGCCCGGCACGCTGAGCTTCGGCTCGGCCGGCAACGGCAACACCATGCACCTCACGGGCCTGCAGTTCGAGGCCAGGACCGGCACGCAGCTGATCCACGTGCCCTACAAGGGCGGACCGGCCGCGCTCAACGACGTGATGGGCGGGCAGATCCCGATGATGTTCCACAACCTCTCGGCCGTGCTCGGCCAGGAGAAGGGCGGCCGCGTGCGGGTGCTGGCCGTGGCCGACACGCAGCGCTCGAAGCTGCTGCCCAACGTGCCGACCATGGCCGAGGCCGGTGCGCCCGGCGTGGTGCAGCTCGCATGGAGCGGCATGCTCGTGCGCGCCGGCACGCCGGCGCCGGTGGTCGAGCGGCTGCACAAGGAGATGGCCGGGATCCTCGCCGACCCGGCGTTCCGCAAGCCGCTGGAGGAGCAGGGTTTCGATGTGCTTTCATCGACGCCGCAGGCCTTCACCGAGCGCCTGAAGGCCGACCACGCCACCATGGGCGAGGTCATCAAGGCCGGCAACGTGCAGATCGACTGAACACACCGCAAGACACAGACACAGGACAACCATGCCTTCACGCAACGCATTCAAGCACGCCCTCGCGGCCAAGGTGCCGCAGATCGGGATCTGGTCGACGCTGCCCGACCCCTACATTTCCGAGCTGCTCGCGGGCGCCGGCTTCGACTGGATCCTGCTCGACGCCGAGCACACCCCCGGCGACCCGACCACCATGCTGCGCCAGCTGCAGGCGGTGCAGGCCGAGCGCGACCGGCCCACCAACGCCGTGGTGCGCCCGCCGTGGAACGACCCGGTGCTGATCAAGCAGTACCTGGACATCGGCGCGCAGACGCTGCTGCTGCCGTTCGTGCAGACGCGCGAGGAAGCCGAGGCCGCCGTGGCCGCCACGCGCTACCCGCCGCACGGCATCCGCGGCATGGGCGGCACGGTGCGCGCCTCGAAGTTCGGCCGCGACGCCCGCTACGTGGCCGAGGCCTCGAGCGAGATCTGCGTGCTGGTGCAGGTCGAGACCGCCGAGGCGCTCGAGCAGCTCGAGGACATCGCCAACGTCGACGGTGTCGACGGCGTGTTCATCGGCCCCGGCGACCTCTCCGCCAGCATGGGCGTGGCCGGGCAGGTCAACCACCCCACGGTGCGCGCCGCGGTCGACAAGGCCATTGCGCGCATCCTGGCCTGCGGCAAGGCGCCCGGCATCCTGATGAACGACGAGCCGCGCGCGCAGGAGCTGCTCGAGCTGGGCGCGCTGTTCGTGGCCGTGGCCAACGACCAGGTGCTGCTGCGCAAGAGCGCAGACGACGTGGCGGCGCGCTTCAAGGCGCGCGGCCTGCCGCCGGCACCGCGCCCGCCCGCCGCGCCCGCCACCTACTGACGCCCCGGCAACCCCCGAGATCCAGAGAAGAACACACCGCATGTCCACAGAAGGCGTCCGCCCCAAGACCGTCGAGCAACTGCGCAGCCAGCGCTGGTTCGCGAGCGACGACATCCGTGGCTTCGCCCACCGCCAGCGCATGCAGCAGCAGGGGCTGGCGCGCGAGGAGTTCATGGGCCGGCCCGTGATCGGCATCGTCAACACCTGGAGCGAGCTCTCGCCGTGCCACGCGCACCTGCGCGAGCGCGCCCAGGCCGTGAAGCGCGGCGTGCTGCAGGCCGGCGGCTACCCGCTGGAGCTGCCCGCGCTGAGCCTGGGCGAGGTGATGGTCAAGCCCACGACCATGATCTACCGCAACCTGCTGGCCATCGAATGCGAGGAGCTGCTGCGCAGCCTGCCGATCGACGGCGTGGTGCTCATGGGCGGCTGCGACAAGACCACGCCCGGCCTCATCATGGGGGCGCTGTCGATGGACGTGCCCGCCATCTTCCTGCCGGCCGGCCCGATGATGAACGACCGCTACAGGGGCCAGGCCGTGGGCGCGGGCACGCACACCAAGAAGTTCTGGGCCGAGCGCACCATCGGCAACATCGACCAGGCCGAGTGGATCCGCCTGGAGTCGCGCATGACGCGCACGCCCGGCACCTGCAACACTATGGGCACGGCCAGCACCATGACGGCCATTGCCGAGGCCATGGGCCTGTCGCTGCCCGGCGCCATGAGCATTCCCGCGGTCGACTCCGAGCACAGCCGCATGGCATGGCGCTGCGGCGAGCGCATCGTCTCCATGGTGTGGGAAGACCTGAAGCCCTCGCGCATCGTCACCAAGGCCTCGTTCGTCAACGCCGTCACCGCCTACATGGCGCTCGGCGGCTCCACCAACGCGGCGGTGCACCTGCCCGCCATGGCGGGGCGCGCGGGCATCGAGCTGAACATCGACGAGCTCGACGCCATCGCGCGGCGCGTGCCCGTCATCGCCAACCTCTATCCGTCGGGCGAGAAGCTGATGGAAGACTTCCACTACGCGGGCGGCCTGCCCGCGGTGCTGAACAGGATCGCCGCGCACCTGGACCTGTCGGCGCGCACCGTCACCGGCCGCACGCTGGGGGAGGACATCGCGAACTGGCCGGCGCAAGACGACGGCACCATCCTCGACCCGGCGGCGCCGCTCAAGCAAGGCACGCCCGAATGCCCCGAGGCCGGCATTGCGCTGGCCGTGCTGCGCGGCAACCTGTGCCCCGACGGCGCGGTCATCAAGCCTTCGGCCGCCACGCCGGGGCTGCTGCGCCACACCGGGCGCGCGCTGGTGTTCGACTCGAACGCCGAGATGCTCGCGGCCATGGCCGACGAAAACCTCGACTGCGACGCCTCGACCGTGCTGGTGCTGCGCAACGGCGGCCCGGTGGGCGGCCCCGGCATGCCCGAATGGGGCAACCTGCCGATTCCGAAGAAGCTGCTGCGCGAAGGCGTGCGCGACATGCTGCGCATTTCCGATTCGCGCATGAGCGGCACGCACTACGGCACCTGCGTGCTGCACGTGTCGCCCGAGTCGGCCATCGGCGGGCCGCTGGCGCTGCTGAAGACCGGCGACACGGTGTGCCTGGACATCGGCGCGCGCAGCCTGAACATGCTGGTGTCCGACGAGGAACTGGCCGCGCGCCGCGCGCATTGGAAGCCGCCCGTGCAGGCCTACACGCGCGGCTACACGAAGATCTTCCAGCACGAGGTGACGCAGGCGCACCTGGGGTGCGATTTCGCGAGCCTGGCCGGCAACGCGCCGACGCCCGAGCCGCCGATCTACTGAGGGCGCACGGCGCGCGGCATCGCGCGCACCGAATCGGGTCGCCCCGCGCCGAATGTCCGACTGCCGGGGCCGGAGTTAGCGCGCCCCGGCAGCGCCGCGCCCGCCGTTCGAGGGACAATGCGGGCCGTGACATCCGGGCCCGTTGCGGCCTCGTGGGTCACGCTCCTCCCTTTTCCCTTGCGGCAGGCCACGGCATCCACCCTGGCCACCACGCCGCGCATGGCGCAGCTCCCGCAGCGGCCAACTGACGATTCATATCCGGTGCAAGCGATTCTTTCCGAAGCCGGCCCCGTGCTGGTCTTCATGGCCTGCGTGGCGCTGGCCACCTACGCGCAGAACCTCACGGGGTTCGCATTCAGCCTGATCCTGCTGGGCCTGGTGTCGGTGTTCCACATCGCCAGCGTGAGCGACACCGCCAACGCCGCGACGGTGCTGAGCCTGATCAATGCCTGGACCTACTTCCGCGCCCGCCCCGGCGTGGTGCCGTGGCAGCTGATGAAGCCGGCGCTCAACGGCAGCACGCTGGGCGTGATCGTCGGGCTGGTGCTGCTCACGTGGCTCAGCGGCGGGGCGGTCAACTGGCTGCGCGGGCTGCTGGGCGTGTCGATCCTGGGTTGCGCGGTGCTGCTGGTGACGCAGGGCCGGCCGCTGCCCGTGGTGTCGGGTCGCACCAGCTTCGCCGTGATCGGCGGGCTGTCGGGCGTGCTGGGCGGGTTGTTCTCCAGCTCGGGCCCGCCCATCGTGTTCCACATGTACCGCCAGCCGCTGGACCGCGAACTGGTGCGCCGCGCGCTGCTGCTGATGTTCGCCTTCAACTCGCTGGTGCGGCTGGTGATCGTGTTGCCGACTGGCAACTTCTCGTGGTACTCGGCGCTGCTGGCCGGCTGCGCGATGCCGGTCGTCTACGTCGCGACGCGGCTGCACCACCGGCTGCCGAACAAGCTGCAGCCGCGCACGCTCAAGTGGCTGGTGGGCGGCCTGCTGGCGGCCGCGGGTTCGACACTGCTGGCCAGCGCGTGGACGGCAATCGCGCAGGGCTGACGCGCGCCGCGGCGGTGCCAGGCTACACGCCGACCACGCCGACCAGCGGAATCTCGACCACGAAGCCCTTGCACGCCGCCAGGTCCGGCGCCACGCCCAGCCCGGGCTCGTTCGACAGCTGCACCCAGCCGTCGTTCACGGTGAAGTTGGGCACCGCCAGCAGTTCGCGCAGCGGGTTCGGGTTGCTGTCGACTTCCACGTAGCCCGGCCCGCCCACGGCGGTCTTCAGGTGCATCGACGCGACAAGGCCGATGCCGCCGCCCAGCCAGTGCGGGCAGTACCACTTGCCGGCCGCCAGGGTCTGCTTCGCCACCTCGAGGCAGCCGCTGAAGCCGCCCCATTTGCCCAGGTCGGGCTGGATGACGGCCATGCCTTCTGTCGCAATGAAGTCGCGGTATTGCGCGAAGCCCGCGAGGTTCTCGCCGCCGGCCAGCGTCAGCGGCTGGCGCTCGCTCAGCTCCTTCCAGCGCTGCGCGGGCTGGTCGGCGCGCAGCGGTTCCTCGAGCCACAGCAGGTCGAAATCTTCCATGCGCCGGCCGGCCTGGCAGGCTTCGTCGAAGTCCCAGGCCTGGTTGGCGTCGACCATCATCGTGGCCTCGCTGCCGAGCGCATCGCGCAGGGCGCGCAGGTTGGCCAGGTCGCGCTCGGCGCCAAAGCCCACTTTGAGCTTGAAGGCCCGGTAGCCCTCGTCGCGCTTGCGCAGCGCCAGCGTCTCGGGGTCGGTCGGGTTCAGGCCCGAGGCATACACCTGCACCGGCCGGGCCTGCGCACCGCCCAGCACCTGCCACAGCGGCTTGCCCTGGCGGCGCGCGTGCAGGTCCCACAGCGCCGTGTCCACGCCCGCCACGATCTGGTTCAGCGTGCCGTGCTCGCCGGTCTGCAGCGCGAGCACCGCGAAACGCTTCGTGAGTTCGTCGAAGCACTCGCGCGGATGCGACCACGCGCGGCCGGTGACGGCCGGGCGGCAGTAGGCCAGCGCCATGCGCGCGCGGTGCTCCGCGCCCACCGTCGGAAAGTTGCACCAGATCTCGCCCCAGCCCACCGCGCCGTCGGCATCGGTGAGCCGCACCAGCACCGCGGGCCGGTCGCGCATGACGCCGAAGGAGGTCTGCACCGGCGGGTCGGCCGGGGCGCGGAACACGAAGACGTCGAGGCGCTCGACGGTGAGGGCGCTGGAGGTGCTGGAGGCCGCGGAATCCGGTGCGATGGATGTCATGCGCCGATTGTCCCGTGCGCGTTTGCCCCGCGCACGCCGTCAGGCATACGCCGCGCAGAGCTCGCCTTCGGCCTTCATGGCATCGAAGGCGCTGTAGTCCGCATGCCAGGCGTTGCCCGCGCGCAGCGTGAGCGCTTCCAGCTCGGCCAGCGTGGCGCTGCCGTCCTTGCGCAGCTGCTCGGCGCACAGCGCGAGGTCGGGGAAGTTCTGCAGCGCCTGCCACCACACCGCGCGGCCGGCCAGGAAGCCGTGCGCGCCCGCGGCGTAGGCGTACTCCATCACCCGCACGAACTGCGGCGAGGTCACGCCGGCCGACAGCATCACCCACGGAATGTCCGCGCCCTTGCAGATGGCGCCCATCTGGTCGAACCAGCCCTGCGCGGCGGTGTGCGCCGCGCCGCCGTCGCGCGCGGGCAGGGTGGCGCCGGGCAGCGGGCTCTCGAGCTTGAACAGGTCGACGCCGTACTCGGGCCTGGCGAATTCGCGCACGCTCTCGATGACCAGCTCGGGCATCTTCTCTGGCGACTCGATGTAGTCCACCGTGTGGCGCTCGCTCTTGGGAAAGGGGTACACCAGCAGCTCGAGCACCAGCGGAATGTCCCACTGGCGGCATTCCTCGCCGATCTTGCGCACGTAGTCCTGCTGGTGCGCGAGCACGTCGGGCTCGGCATCGGGGCGGTACCACGCCAGCACCTTCACGCCGTCGCCGCCGGCGCGCTTGATCTTCTCCACGCTCCAGTCGTTGATGGAGTGCGACAGCCGGCCGCCGGGCGTGTCGCGAAAGCGGTGGTCTTCGAGCGTGACGACCAGGCCGGTGTGCGCGGGCAGCTTCTGCAGCGCGGCCGGGAAGGCGTAGTTCGGGTCGAACAGCATGGCGCTGGCGTGTGCACCGAGCGTGTCGACCAGCGTGCGCTTGACGTCCACCATGTCGGCAAAGCTCACGTCGGCGGGCGCAATGCCGCGCTTGGCGCCGATCAGCTGCGCAATGGGTGGGCGCTGGTCGAGCGCGACCATGGTGAAGTGGCCTTGGGGCGTGGCCATGCGGCGCATGCCCCATTTCTTGCCGAGGTTCAGGGCAGGTGTTGTCATGAGAGGAATCACTCCTTGATGGAATCGACGAGGGACATCGCGGTGGCGAAGTCGGGCACGCCGGCGCGTCCGCCGGGTCGTGTGCACTTCAGGGCCGCCACCGCGGCGGAAAACTGGAGGGCGCGGCGCACGGGCCAGCCGGCGCCCAGCGCGAAGGCGAACGCGCCGTGGAACACGTCGCCGGCGCCGGTGGTGTCGACGGCCGTCACCTCGAAGGCGGGCAGCGCGTGCAGCCCGTCGGCGTCGGCCCAGCGCAGGCCGTGTTCGCCGAGCGTGACCGCGGCCAGGCGGCAGCCGCGCGACAGCGCGAAGTTCAACTGCGCGTCGACCGAGCGCGCGCCGGTGGCATAGCCGGCAAGGCCGGGTTCGGAGAACACGGCGTGGTCGGTGTGCGGCAGCAGCATGTCGAACACGGCGGCATCGGCCACGTCGCCGTCGAGCACGGTGGGCAGGCCGCGCTCGCGCGCCGCGCCGAACAGCGCCAGCGCGCCTTCGGGCCAGCGCGGGTCGGCCAGCACGGCGTCGGCTTCGGCCAGCGTGGGCAGGGGCAGCCATGCGGGTTCGGCGGGCAGGCCGGCGCCGCGGAAGTTGACGATCATGCGTTCGCCGCGCGTGTCGACCACGATGCCCGAGAGCGACGAGCGCGCCCCTTCGAAGAGGCGGAAGTGCACAACGTCGACGCCGAGCGCGGCGAGCTGCGCCTTCATCTCGTGCCCGGCGCTGTCTTCGCCGGCGCGGCCCCAGAACTGCACCGCCGCGCCGAGCTTCGCGGCGGCCGCGGCCGCATTGGCCGCCATGCCGCCGCCGCCTTCGCGCACGTCGCCAGCGCGGGTCTTGCCGCCGCCTTGGGGGAGGGTGTCGACCTGCCAGGTGATGTCGAGGGCGGACAGGCCGAGACAGACGACGCGCGGGGCCGGGCGTTGCGGGTGTCGCGGGTGGGGCGGAGGGTGCGAGGGCGTCATTTCAGCATCGCAGCACGGCACCGTCGGTCGTGCCGAACAGGTGGCTCTTGTCCATGTCGAAGGCCAGCGTGATCGTGTCTTTCGGCCGCACCTGCAGCTCGGGCGCCACGCGCGCCACATGGCGCTTGCCGCCGCGATCGAAGTACACCAGCGTGTCCGAGCCCAGCGGCTCGACCACGCTCACCTGCACGCGCAGGCCGGGCGCATCGGCCGGCAGCACCCGCATGTGCTCGGGCCGCACGCCCAGCACCGCGGGCCCGGTCACGCCCGCGCAGCGCGCGGGCATGGCGAACAGCGTGCCGTCGTCCATGCGCACGTTGCCGGCTTCGGCCTGCACGTCGAAGAAGTTCATGGTCGGCGAGCCGATGAAGCCGGCCACGAACTGGTTGGCGGGCGACTTGTAGACCTCCTCGGGCGTGCCGAATTGCTGCACCACGCCGGCCTTCAGCACCACGATGCGGTCGGCCATGGTCATGGCCTCGACCTGGTCGTGGGTCACGAAGATCATGGTGGTCTTCAGCTGCTGCGAGAGCGCCTTGATTTCGGTGCGCACCTCGCCGCGCAGCTTGGCGTCGAGGTTGGACAGCGGCTCGTCGAACAGGAACACCTTCGGGTTGCGCACCATCGCGCGGCCCATGGCCACGCGCTGGCGCTGGCCGCCCGACAGCGCCTTGGGCTTGCGCTCGAGGTAGGGCTCGATGCGCAGCATGCTGGCGGCGCGGTCGACGCGGCGCGCGATCTCGTCCTTCGGCGTGTTGCGCATCTCCAGGCCGAAGCCCATGTTGTCGCGCACCGTCATGTGCGGGTAGAGCGCGTAGTCCTGGAACACCATGGCGATGTCGCGCTGCGCCGGTGCCACGTCGTTCACGCGCGTGTCGCCGATGAAGAGGTCGCCGCTGTCGATGGGCTCCAGGCCCGCGATGATGCGCAGCAAGGTCGACTTGCCGCAGCCCGAGGGGCCGACGAAGACCACGAACTCCTCGTCGCGGATCTCCAGGTCGAGCGAGGGAATCACGGCCACGTCGCCGAAGCGCTTGACCAGTCCGTTCAGTCGGATGGACGCCATGCCTGTGCGTCCTCAGGCGAAAGCCAGCAGCGGCTTCACCAGCTCGCCCGCCACGAAGCGCCCGAACATCTCGGGCAGTTGCTCGATGCCGAACTGCGCGTCCACCAGCTTGCGGTAGCGCGCCTTCTCGCCGCGCAGCAGCTCCACGTTGAGCGCGAAGTCGCTCTTGGGGAAGTAGAAGGTGCGCACCATGTAGAAGTCCTTGCGGCGGATGGCCTTGTTCTCCTGCACCGGCCAGGGCTTGTCGCTCTCGCCGATGAGAATGAGCACGCCGCGCGGCAGCACGATCTCCATGCCCAGGCTGCGCGCGGCGTGCGCGCCGCTGCACTCCACGATCAGCTTGAAGCGCTTGCTGGCGTCGCCCACCGGATGGCGTTTGGCGCCGAACGACTCGGCCAGCTGCAGCCGCTCTTCCTTCAGGTCGGACACGTACACGTCGGTGTAGCCGATGTTCTGCAGCGCGATGAGCGCGCCGATGCCCACCGGGCCCGCGCCCGTCACCAGCACCGGGCCGGTGGTCTCGGGCGGCACCAGCGGCTTGACGAAGCGGATGCCGTGCGCCGCGGTGCCGATGGTGTCCAGCAGCAGCGGGGCGAGCTCGTCCTCGATGTCGTCGGGCACGGGCAGCAGGCACTGCTCGGGCACGGTCAGGTACTCGGCGTAGCCGCCGGGGCGGTTCCAGCCGACCAGCACCGACTCGTTGAGGCACATCTGCGTGTCGCCCGCGCGGCAAGAGTCGCAATGGCCGCAGTGCACCGGGATGTAGACCAGGCAGCGCTTGCCGTCCAGCGCATGGCCGGGCTGCTGCACCACGCCGAAGATCTCGTGGCCGGGCGTGAAGCTGGCGCCGTTGAACCACAGCTTGGTGTCCGAGCCGCACAGCGCGGTGCGGCGCACGCGCAGCAGCACCTCGCCCGCGCCGGCAACCGGCATGGGCGCCTCGCCGATGGTGATGTTCTTGTCGCCGTGAAAAATGGCAGCTTGCATGAGGAGTCTCCTAACCTTTGACGGCGCCCATGGCCAGGCCCGACACGAGCCTGCGCTGGACGATGAATGCGAGGGCCAGCGGCGGCAGCGCGATGAGGGTGGCCGCCGCCATGAGGGCGCCCCAGTTCGACGCGCCTTCGCCGATGAAGTTGAACGACGCCGCAATGAGCGTCTTGGTGTCGCCGTTCGACAGCACGAGCGCGAACAGGAAGTAGTTCCAGGAGAACACGAACGACAGGATCGACGACACCACCACGCCCGGCATGACCAGCGGCAGTGCAATGCGCCACAGGATGCGCGGCACGCTGCAGCCGTCGACCTGCGCGCTTTCGAGCACGCTGCGCGGAATGTTGTCGAAGAAGGGCAGCAGCACCCAGATGACGATCGGCATGGTGATGGCCGCGTGCGTGAGGATGAGCGCCCAGTAGCTGCCGATCATTCCGGCCTCGCGGAACATCACGTACCACGGCAGCAGGAACAGCGTGCCCGGCGCCATGCGCGCCAGCAGCGTGACCGTGGCCGGCCAGGTGATGCGCGTCCACGAGACCGCGAACGCCGCCGGAATGCCCAGCAGCAGGCCGATGGCGGTCGAGCCCACGGTGATGACCGTGCTGTTCCAGGTGTAGTGCAGGAACGGCGTGCTGCCGAAGAGCGTGCGGTAGTTCTCCAGCGTGGGCGAGAACATCAGCTTGGGCGGGTAGGCCGTCACTTCGGCCGAGGGCTTGAAGGACGACAGCGCCATCCACGCGATGGGCAGCAGGATCAGCAGCGCCACGAAGGCGATCTGCAGCAGGTTGAGGCGTTGCACGAGCTTGTCGTTCACGGCGTCTCCCGTTTCACCACGCCACGCGCTTGCGCGCCTGGGTGAGCACCATCACCGCGCCGAGCACGATGGCCGACAGCGTGATCATCAGCGCGCTCGAGTAGCCGATCTCGAACAGCTCGAAGCCCTTGCGAAAGCCGTAGATGTTCAGCGTGTTCGACGCGTTGCCCGGCCCGCCCTGGGTGGTGATGTAGATGATGTCGAAGAAGCGCAGCAGGTCGACGCTGCGCAGGATGGCCGCCGTGACCAGCGTGGGCATGAGCAGCGGCAGCGTGATGCGCCAGAAGGTCTTCCAGCGCGAGGCGCCGTCGATCTGCGCGGCCTCGTACACGTTGGGCGGCAGCGACTGCAGGCCGCCCAGCACGATCAGCGCGACGTAGGGCGTCCACTGCCAGGTGTCGATCATCGCGACCGTGGGAATCACCCACACGGGCGAGGCCAGCCAGTCGGAGCGCGGCAGCCCCACGGCCTGCAGCAGGTAGTTGGCGGCGCCGATGGACGGGTCGAGCACCACCAGCCACATCATGCCGACCACCACCGGCGGCAGCACGAAGGGCGAGATCATGAGCGTGCGCACGATGCCCGACAGCTTCTTCGAGCCGTGCAGCAGCAGCGCCACCCAGGTGCCCAGCACCAGCTGCAGCACCAGCGAGAGCACATACAGCACCAGCGTGATCTTCAGGCCGTTCCAGAACTCGCCGTCGGCCGCCATCTCGACGTAGTTCATGCCGAAGTTGAGCTTGGGCTTGCCGCCGAAGCTGTACTCGTGCAGGCTGAACCACACGGTGTAGGCGAAGGGGAAGGCGATCATCGCGGTCGTGAAGATCACGGCCGGCAGCGAGAGGAACGCGAGCTGGCCGCGCGTGCCGATGGATTGGCTCGGTGGGCTGGATTGGCTCATGCGTCGCCCTTTGCCTTCAGCCCGCGAGGAAGCCGCCGTCCACCGCGAGCACGGTGCCGGTCACGTAGTGCGCCGCGGGCGACGCCAGGAAAACGGCGCTGCCCGCGATGTCGCCGGGCTGCGCCCACTGGCCCAGCGGAATGCGCGAGCGGATGCGCTCGTAGTGCGCCTGGTCCTGCCGGCCGGCCGCGTTGATGGCGGTCTCCACATAGCCCGGCGCGATGGCGTTCACGCGCACGCCGCGCTCGGCCCAGGCCAGCGAGAGCGACTTGGTGAGCATCACCACGCCGCCCTTGCTCGCGCAGTACGCCGGGATGAAGGGCAGCGCGACGAAGGCGTTCATCGACGCCACGTTGACGATGCTGCCCTTGCTCTTTTCCAGCAGCGGCAGGCTCGCGTTGCACAGGCGGAAGGTGCCGGTGAGGTTGACGTCGAGCACGCGCTGGAAGGTCTCGATCTCGAACTCCTTGAAGCGCGCGAGGATGCCGGCGCAGTTGACCAGCGTGTCGAGCCGGTCGAGCCCGCCGACGAAACCGGCGACCTGCGCGTCGCTCGTCACGTCGAGCGTGCGCAGCGAAAGCTCCGGCGAAATCTCTTGCACAGGCGCCAGCGAACTGGCCGCGAGCGCGGCCTCGTCCACGCCGGTGGCGATGACGCTGCAGCCCATCTCCAGGAACGCGCGCGAGATGGCGGCACCGATGTCTCCGGCGCCCCCGACCACCAGCACGCGGTGGCCTGCGGAAAAGTCGAACACGGCCATCGGGTCAGTCTTTGGCGATGAGCGCGTCGAGCTGCTTGTCGGCGTCGGCGCAGGCCTGCGCCGGGGCCTTCTGGCCCAGCAGCAGTTCGGTGGCGGCCTGGCCGATGAAGTCGCGCGAAGCCGGGTTGGCCACGATGGGGTAGCCCACCTCCGAGGTGCCGGTGCGGCTCAGCTCGTTGACGGCCGCGACCCATTCGGCGCGCACCGGCTGCTCGTCGGTCCAGGCCTTGTAGCCGGGCGCCTTGGCCACGGCCGCGCGCGGCGGCGCCACGCCGTCGAGCGCCAGCCTGGCCTGCACGGCGGGACTGGTGGCCCACTGCACGAAGTACCAGGCGGCTTCCTTGTTCTTGCTGTGCGCCGACACCGACATGGTCCAGCCGATCACGGTCGGGTGCGAGCCGCCGGGGCCGGCCGGCAGCACGGCGACGGCGGTGTCCTTCAGGCGGGCGCCGCCGTCCATCACGTTGCGCAGCTCGTTGGAAGACTCGAAGGCCATGGCCGCCTTGCCCTCCTTGTAGAGCGAGGAGATCTGATAGAAGCTGTAGTTCACGACGCCGGGCGGGCCGTAGTCCTTCAGCAGCTTGGCGTACAGCGCCAGCGAGGCCTGGCCTTCCTTGCTGCACAGCTGCGACTTGCCGTCCTTCATGTACTGGCCGCCCATGTTGTGCAGGAACACGCTGTACGTGAAGGGCAGGGCGGGCTTCAGGCCGCGCGACACGAAGGGCGTGACGCCGGGCTCGCAGCTCTTGAGCTTGGCCGACACGGCCTCCAGCTCGGGCAGGCTCTTGGGCAGCGACACGCCGCACTTCTGGAACAGGTCCTTGCGGTAGTACAGCACCGGGCCCTCGACGTTCATCGGGATGCCGGTGAGCTGCTTGTCGTAGGTGGCGTCCTTGAGCATGCCGGCGCTCAGGTCGGCGAAGTCGTAGTCCTTGGCGCTGGCGCCCTTCACGAAGTCGTTGAGGTCGGCGTACCAGCCGGCCTTGGCGAACTGCATGCCCTCGCGCGAGGGCAGCGACATGAACACGTCGATCTCGTCGCTGCGCGAGTTCATCACCGTCACCAGGCGCTGGCGCATCTGCTGCTCCTGGTAGGAGTCGACCTTCAGCGTCATGCCGGTCTGCTGCTCGAAGTCGCCCTTGTACTTGAGCAGCGCGTTGGCCACGGGGTTGTTGTTGGCCAGGAAGGTCAGGGTCTTGCCCTGGTGCTTCTTCCAGTTGAACTCCTGGGCGAAGGCGGTGCCGGCGCAAGAAGCCGCGGCGAGCAGGGCGACGGCGCGAACGGATGCCGTGGCGCGAAAGGCTTGTCTCATTTCTTTGTCTCCTGTGACGTGTCAAAGGCGAGGTCATCACAGCGTGCGAATCGCCATGTAACCGTTTACAAAATTATCGGAACGAGGCCCATCGATGTCAACGCGGAGAAAGGCCGTTCACAGGAGAAATTGATAGGGGATTTCCCTCAAAATTGGCTGTAAACGGCTACGTATCGCTTCCTGTAAACTGTTTCATCATGAAGCCGAAATCAGTGGGAATCCGGGACGTCGCCAAGCACGTGGGCGTTTCCACGGCCTCGATTTCGCGCACGCTCAACAACCCCGAGTCGGTGAGTCCCGAGCTGCGCATGCGCATCGATGCGGCCATTGCCGAGCTCGGCTACATCCCCGACGCCGCAGCGCGCGCGCTGTCGTCGCGCCGCACGCGCACCATCGGCGCGATCATTCCGACGGTGGACAACGCCATGTTCGCGCGCGGCATCGAGGCGCTGCAGAGCTACCTGTCGCTGCAGGGCTACCTGCTGCTGCTGTCCACCAGCGGCTACGACCCCGAGACCGAGGCGCGCCAGGCGCAGAACATGGCCAGCCGCGGCATCGACGGGCTCATTCTTCGCGGCGACACCCACACCGACGCGCTGCGCCGGCTGCTGGCCTCGCAGCGCATTCCGTTCGTGAACGTGGGCGTATACCACCCCGACAAGCCCTACGCCTCGGTCGGCGGCAACAACGAGGCCGCGGCCTACCGCGCCTGCCGCTACCTGATGGAGCTGGGCCACACGCGCATCGGCATGGTGGCGGCGATCTCGTCGAACAACGACCGTGCCACCGCGCGCGTGTCGGGCGTGCGGCGCGCGCTGGCGGAAAGCGGCCTCGCGCTCAGGCCCGAGTGGTACATCGAGGTGCCCTACCACCTCGACGATGCGCGCCAGGGCGCGCGTGCGCTGCTGTCGTCGTCGCGCGAGCAGTGGCCCACCGCGGTGGTCTGCGGCAACGACGTGATCGCCTACGGCGTGCTGCTGGAGGCCGAGCGCCGCGGGCTCAATGTGCCGAACGACCTGTCGGTGATGGGCTTCGACGACCTCGAATGGAGCCGCCACCTGCGCCCCAGCCTCACCACCATGCACGTGCCGACCGACGAGGTCTGGACGCGCGCCGGCGAGTACCTGGTCAAGTCGCTGGCGGGACGGCCGGCCGCGCTGCACCATGAGGTCGACGTGTCGCTGGTGGTGCGCGAGTCGACCAGCCGGCCCCGCGCGTAGCGCGGTACGCTCCGCCGCACGGTCTGCCGCGCCCGGCATCACGGGCCATGGAGCGCCATGGCGCAAGAATTGCAGCATCCCCGCAAGGGTTTCCCCGTACGTGGCATACCGACCCCCACATACGCGTTATGGGCGACCCCGTATGCGCGACGCCGGACAAGCCGCTAACGTCCATGACTGACCCACAACGGGTCCCCCACGAGCCCAAAAAGCATGAGCACCGACAGCAGCCACCGCAGCCAGATCCAACCGATCCAACCCATCCGCTTCTTCCATCGCGGAAAGATCGTCGACGTCACCGGCGTCCACCCGACCCGTTCCGTGCTCGACTGGCTGCGCGAGGACGCCCGCTGCACCGGCACCAAGGAAGGCTGCAACGAAGGCGACTGCGGCGCCTGCACCGTCGTCATCGGCGAGCTGGCCAGCGACCCGCACGCGCCAGGCGCCGTCGGCGGGCTGAACCTGCAGACCGTGAACGCCTGCATCCAGTTCCTGCCCACGCTGCACGGCAAGGCGCTCTTCACGGTCGAAGACCTCAAGGGCCAGTGCAAGATCGAAAAAACCGCAGAGAAGAAGCCCCACGCCGTGCACACGCTGCACCCCGTGCAGCAGGCCATGGTCGACTGCCACGGCTCGCAGTGCGGCTTCTGCACCCCCGGCTTCGTGATGTCGCTGTGGTCCACCTACGAGCACCACCAGACCGAAGGCACGCAGCCCACCCGCCAGCAGCTGGCCGACGACCTGTCGGGCAACCTGTGCCGCTGCACCGGCTACCGGCCGATCCTCGACGCCGGCCAGCGCATGTTCGACCTGCCCGCCGTGCGGCTCGACACCCAGCCCGTGGTGGCGGCGCTCACCGCGCTGCAGAACGACGGCCTGGACTACGCCGCCCCGCTCGGCGCGCGCATCGACCATTTCCACGCCCCCAGGACCCTGGCCCAGCTCGCCGCGCTGCGCGAGCAGAAGCCGCGCGCCCAGTTGCTGGCCGGCTCCACCGACGTCGGCCTGTGGGTCAACAAGCAGTTCCGCGACCTCGGCGACATCATCTACGTGGGCGACGTGGCGGAGATGAAGACCATTGAAGACAGAGCCGATGAGCTCTACATCGGCGCCGGCGCCTCGCTCGAATCGGCCTTCGCCGCACTGGTCGAGCGCGTGCCCAGCCTGTCGGACGTGTGGCTGCGCTTCGCCTCGCCGCCGATCCGCCACGCCGGCACCATGGGCGGCAACGTGGCCAACGGCTCGCCCATCGGCGATTCGCCGCCGGTGCTGATGTCGCTCGACGCGCAGATCGAGCTGCGCCGCAGCGACGTGGTGCGCCGCATGCCGCTGCCCGAGTTCTACCTGGACTACATGAAGAACCAGCTGCAGCCGGGCGAGTTCGTGCAGGGCATGGCCGTTCCGCATGCCGCCATGCGCCGCCAGGTGCGCGCCTACAAGATCAGCAAGCGCTTCGACTGCGACATCTCGGCGCTGTGCGCGGGCTTCGCCATCGAGTTCGAGGCCGGCTCGGACACGGTGAAGGCCGTGCGCCTGGCCTTCGGCGGCATGGCCGCCACCGTGAAGCGCGCCGCGAGCGCCGAGGCCGCCATCGTCGGCAAGCCCTGGACGCAGGCCAGCGTGGCCACCGCCAAGCTCGCGCTGGCGCAGGACTTCAAGCCGCTGTCGGACATGCGCGCCTCGGCCGACTACCGGCTGCTGGTGGCGCAGAACCTCATCCAGCGGCTGTGGCTCGAAACCCGCGCCGACGACGCGCTGTCGCTCGAAGAAACCAGCGTCTGGAGCGTGATGCCCCACGCCACCTCCGCCACGACCCCGGCCACGGCCGCAGGAGTCTGACCATGAACAAACCCATCGACGCCCGCCTGCTGCAGCCCGCCGAGGCCTTTGCCGACTACCTGACCAACGCCGCCGCGCGCATCGACGTGGGCGCCGAAGCGCTGGCGCACGAGCGCGGCATGCGCGTGGGCATCAGCCGCCCGCACGAGTCGGCGCACCTGCACGTGGCCGGCGAGGCCACCTACATCGACGACATTCCCGAGCTTGCCGGCACGCTGCATTGCGCGCTGGGCCTGTCGCCGGCCGCCAACGGCCGCGTCACGGCGCTGTCGCTGGACGCCATTCGCGCGATGCCGGGCGTGGTCGCGGTGCTCACGGCCGACGACATCCCGGGCACCAACGACTGCGGCTCGATCATTCACGACGACCCCATCCTGCTGCCGGTGAACGACGGCGGAGAGATCCGCTACCTCGGCCAGCCGGTGTTCGCCGTGATCGCCGAGACCCGCGACGCCGCGCGCCGCGCCGCCGCCAAGGCGAAGGACGCGCTGACCATCGAGGCGCAGCCGCCCGTCATCACGCCGCAGGACGCCCATGCGCGCGGCCAGTACGTGGTGCCGCCGATGCACATCGTGCGCAGCGGCGGCGGTGCCAACGGGGGCGACGAGGCGGCAGTGCACGCCGCCATCGCGCAGGCGCCGCACCGCCACAAGTCCACGCTCGACGTGGGCGGGCAGGAGCAGTTCTACCTGGAAGGGCAGATCAGCTACGCCATTCCGAAGGAAGGCGGCGCGCTGCACATTCACTGCTCCACGCAGCACCCGAGCGAAATGCAGCACCTGGTGGCGCATGCCATGCACCTGCAGTCGAACGAGGTGCATGTGGAATGCCGGCGCATGGGCGGCGGCTTCGGCGGCAAGGAGTCGCAGTCGGCGCTGTTCGCCTGCGTGGCCGCCGTGGCGGCGCGGCAATTGCAGCGCCCGGTGAAGCTGCGGCTGGACCGCGACGACGACTTCATGGTCACCGGCCGGCGCCACTGCTTCTGGTACGAGTACGAGGTGGGCTACGACGACGAGGGCCGCATCCTGGGCGCGGAGATCACCATGGTCTCGCGCGCCGGACATTCGGCCGACCTGTCGGGTCCGGTGATGACGCGCGCGCTGTGCCACTTCGACAACGCCTACTGGCTGCCCAACGTGAGCATGCACGGCTTCTCGGGCAAGACCAACACGCAGAGCAACACGGCCTTTCGCGGCTTCGGCGGCCCGCAGGGCGCCATTGCCATCGAGAACATCATGGACTCGGTGGCGCGCGAGCTGAAGCGCGACCCGCTGGACGTGCGGCGCGTCAACTTCTACGGCAAGACGGAGAACAACGTCACGCCGTACCGCCAGACCGTGACCGACAACATCGTCCACGAACTCGTGGCCGAGCTCGAAGCCAGCAGCGACTACCGCGCGCGGCGCGAAGACATCGCGGCCTTCAACAAGAAGAGCACGGTGCTCAAGCGCGGGCTGGCGCTGGCGCCGCTGAAGTTCGGCATCTCGTTCAACGTGAAGCACTTCAACCAGGCCGGCGCGCTGGTCCATGTGTACACCGACGGCTCGATCCTGGTGAACCACGGCGGCACCGAGATGGGCCAGGGCCTGAACACCAAGGTGGCGCAGGTGGTGGCGCACGAGCTGGGCGTGAGCTTCGAGCGCGTGCGCGTCACCGCGACCGACACCACCAAGGTGGCCAACACCTCGGCCACGGCGGCCTCGACCGGCGCCGACCTGAACGGCAAGGCCGCGCAGGACGCGGCCCGCCAGATCCGCGAGCGCCTGGCCGATTGCGCGGCCGAGCGCCACGGCGGCAAGGCCGGCGACGTGCGCTTCGCCAACGACAAGGTCGAGGTCAACGGCCGCACGCTGGCCTTCAGCACCGTGGTGGGCGAGGCCTACCTGGACCGCAAGCAGCTCTGGTCCGACGGCTTCTATGCCACGCCCGGCCTGAGCTGGGACAAGGACAAGATGCAGGGCCGCCCGTTCTACTACTACGCCTACGGCGCGGCGGTGAGCGAGGTGATCGTCGACACGCTCACCGGCGAATGGAAGCTGCTGCGCGCCGACATCCTGCACGACGCGGGCAAGTCGCTGAATCCGGCGGTGGACATCGGCCAGGTCGAGGGCGCCTTCATCCAGGGCATGGGCTGGCTCACCACCGAGGAGCTGGTGTGGCACCCGCAAAGCGGCAAGCTCACCACACATGCGCCCAGCACCTACAAGATCCCGACGGCCAACGACTGCCCGCCGGTGTTCAACGTGCGCCTGTTCGAGGGCCAGAACTTCGAGGACTCCATCCACCGCAGCAAGGCCGTGGGCGAACCGCCGCTGCTGCTGCCGTTCTCTGTGTTCTTCGCGATCCGCGACGCCGTGTCGGCCGCGGGCGGGCACCGGGTCGATCCGCCGCTGAAGGCGCCGGCCACGAGCGAGTCGATCCTTCGCGCCATCACGATGGTGCAGGCAGCATCGGTCGAATGACAGCGGGCCGTGCTCGCACGGTCCGAGCTTCACTTCCAACCCCCGGTTCGCCAAATGCTGCGCTGTATAACTGTTCGCACAGACAAGAAAGGTGTGAACAGCCATGAGAGACCAAGCGCTTTTCGACAAGATCGACCTGCATCTGATCCGGGTGCTTCACACCGTGCTGACCGACCGCAGCGTCTCGCGCGCCGCCATTCGCCTGGGCATGTACCAGCCGGCGGTCTCGGCCGCGCTGAAGCGGCTGCGCGAACTGTCGGGCGACCCGCTGCTGGTGCGCTCGGGCTCGGGCATGGTGCCCACCGACGCGGGGCTGCGCATGATCGAGCCGGCCGCCAGCATCCTGCGTGCGGCCGAGATGCTGTTCTCCGATGCGCGCGGCTTCGATCCGCAATCGGCGGCCACCACCTTTCGCATCGCGGCCAGCGACTACATGGACCCGCTGTTCCTGCCGATGCTGGTGGCGCAGGTCAAGCGCGACGCGCCGCTGTGCCAGATCGAGATCCACGCGCTCTCGCCCGACTCCGACTACCACGGCCACCTGGCGCTCGGCCAGGTCGACCTGGTGATCGGCAACTGGCTCAAGCCGCCGGAAGACCTGCACATGGCGCGCCTGTTCGGCGACGAGGTGGTGTCGCTGGTGAACAAGGACCATCCGGCGGTGCGCCGCGGCTGGGACCTGGAGACCTGGCTGGCGGCCGAGCACATCGCGCCCACGCCCATGCACCCGGGCGGGCGCGGCATCATCGACCAGATGCTCGACGAACTGGGGCGGCAGCGCAACATCACGGCGCGCTGCGCGCACTTCGGCCTCATTCCCGACATGGTGGCCTCCAGCCTGCTGGTGCTGACCACCGGGCGCCAGTACTGCGAGCGCTTCGCGGCGCGGCTGCCGCTGAAGATCCTCGACTGCCCGGTGGCGTTGCCGCGGCTCATGTACTACCAGCTCTGGCACGAACGCACGCATTCGTCGAGCTCGGCGCGCTGGCTGCGCGAATGCATCAAGGACGTGGCGGCGTCGCTGCGCCCTCCGGTTTCCGCGATACCCGGCGGCGCCGCGGCGCGCCCGCCCACGGCGCCTGAAACCTCCGATCCCTGAGAGATCCCGCTCGCGCCGGCGTCGTGAGCGGGGCAACGATGAAGAAACCGCCACTACAACAGCTGGAGACAAGCGAAATGAGTACGTTTGAACAGGCGCCGAAAGGCGCCGAGCCCCGCACGCCGGGGCATGTCGAGTCCGCACGTCCGCGTGCGGCTGTGGGCAGCGCAAGCGGCTCGGGCCTGCTGGAACGGGTGTTCAAGCTCAGCGAGCACAACACCACCGTGCGCATCGAGCTGGTGGCGGGCCTGACCACCTTCCTCACCATGGCCTACATCATCTTCGTGAACCCCAGCATCCTGGGCGACGCGGGCATGCCCAAGGGCGCGGTGTTCGTGGCCACCTGCGTCATCGCGGCCTTCGGCACGCTGATCATGGGCCTGTATGCCAACTACCCGATCGCCATGGCGCCGGGCATGGGCCTGAACGCCTATTTCTCGTACGTGGTGGTGCTGGGCATGGGCTACACGTGGCAGGTGGCGCTGGGCGCGGTGTTCATCTCGGGCTGCCTGTTCCTGGTGGTCACGGTCACGGGGCTGCGCAAGCTGATCATCGACGGCATACCGCACTCGCTGCGAACGGCGATCACGGTGGGCATCGGCATGTTCCTGGCGCTGGTGGCGCTGAAGAGCGCCGGCGTGGTGGCGGCGTCGCCTGCCACTTTCGTGACGCTGGGCGACGTGCATTCGGCCCCGGTGATCCTGGCGACCATCGGCTTCTTCCTGATCGTGATCCTCGACCGCCTGAAGGTGCGCGGCGCCATCCTCATCGGCATCCTGGCCGTGACCGTGGCCTCGTTCTTCGTGGGCGGCAACAAGTTCGAAGGCGTGTTCGCGGCGCCGCCGTCGGTGGCACCCACCTTCATGCAGCTGGACGTGATGGGCGCGCTCAAGGGCGGCATCCTGAACGTGGTGCTGGTGTTCTTCCTGGTCGAGATGTTCGACGCCACCGGCACGCTGATGGGCGTGGCCAAGCGCGCCGGCCTGCTGGTGCCGGGCAAGATGGAGCGCATGAACAAGGCGCTGCTGGCCGACAGCGGCGCGATCTTCGCGGGCTCGCTGCTCGGCACGTCGAGCACCACGGCCTACGTGGAAAGCGCGGCGGGCGTGCAGGCGGGCGGACGCACCGGCCTCACGGCGGTGGTGGTGGCCGCGTTGTTCCTGGCCTGCCTGATGATCTCGCCGCTGGCGGCCTCGGTGCCGGCCTACGCCACCGCGCCCGCGCTGTTCTTCGTCGGCTGCCTGATGCTGCGCGACCTGACCGAGCTGAACTGGGAAGACACGACCGAGGTGATTCCCGCCGCGCTCACCGCGCTGGCGATGCCGTTCACCTACTCGATCGCCACGGGCCTGGCCTTCGGCTTCATCTCGTACGCGATCCTGAAGCTGTTCACCGGGCGGGCACGGGAAGTGCATGTCTCGGTGTGGATCATCGCGGCCGTGTTCCTCTTCAAGTTCGCCTATGTCGGCGCCCATTGACCTGATGTCAAGGCGGATATGACCGGGTGCTGAGGCGCTCGGGCCGGGGGCGGTGTCGCTATTAAACTTATAGCTGTACACCGCCTGCGATGTTGAACGAGACACTCACGAAAAACCCGGCATGACAACCCCCAGACTCCAGCTCGCGCACATCACCAAGCGGTATCCCGCGGTGGTGGCCAACAGCGACATCTCCCTGGCCGTGCAGCCCGGCGAAATCCACGCCGTGCTCGGCGAGAACGGCGCCGGCAAGTCGACCCTGATGAAGATCATCTACGGGTCGGTCAAGCCCGACGAAGGCACCGTCATGTTCGACGGCCAGGCCGTCAACCTGCGCAACCCGCAGCAGGCCAGGGCGCTGGGCATCAGCATGGTGTTCCAGCACTTCAGCCTGTTCGACACCCTCACCGTGGCCGAGAACGTGTGGCTGGGGCTGGACAAGTCGCTGCAGCTGGCCGAGGTCACGCGCAACATCACCGCCAAGGCCGGCGAATACGGCCTGGACATCGACCCCGCGCGGCCGGTGCACACGCTGTCGGTGGGCGAGATGCAGCGCGTGGAGATCATCCGCGCGCTGCTGACCAACCCCAAGCTGCTGATCCTGGACGAACCCACCTCGGTGCTCACGCCGCAGGCGGTCGTCAAGCTGTTCAACGTGCTGAAGAAGCTGTCGTCCGAGGGCTGCAGCATCCTGTACATCAGCCACAAGCTGCACGAGATCCAGGAGCTGTGCAGCGCCTGCACCGTGCTGCGCGGAGGCAAGGTCACGGGCGTGTGCAATCCGCAGAACGAAAGCACGCAGTCGCTGTCGCGCCTCATGATCGGCAGCGAGCCGCCGCCGCTGCAGCACCGCCCGGTGCACGCGGGCGCGGCGGCGCTGCGCGTGAAGGGCCTGACGCTGGCGCGCGAAGACCAGTTCGGCGTGGACCTCGAGGCCATCTCCTTCGACGTGCGCGCGGGCGAGGTGGTCGGCATTGCCGGGGTTTCGGGCAACGGCCAGAAGGAGCTGCTGTACACGCTGTCGGGCGAGGACGTGCGCGCCGACGCGGCCATGGTCCAGGTGTTCGACAAGCTGGCCGGCCGGCTGCGCCCGCGCGCGCGGCGCGCGCTGGGCCTGCACTTCGTGCCGGAGGAGCGGCTGGGCCGCGGCGCCGTGCCCACGCTGGGCCTGGCGCACAACCTGCTGCTCACGCGCAGCGACGCGGTGGGCCGCGGCGGGTGGATCCGCACCGGCGCGCTCGAGCGCCAGGCCAAGGCCATCATCGAGCGCTTCAAGGTCAAGGCCGGCGGCCCCAAGGCGGCTGCGCGCTCGCTGTCGGGCGGCAACCTGCAGAAATTCATCGTCGGCCGGGAGATCGACGCCAATCCCAGGCTCTTCATCGTCTCGCAGCCCACCTGGGGCGTGGACGTGGGCGCCGCGGCGCTCATCCATGCCGAGATCCTGGCGCTGCGCGACGCCGGCTGCGCCGTGCTGGTCATCAGCGAGGAGCTCGACGAACTGTTCAACATCTGCGACCGGCTGCACGTCATCGCCAAGGGGCGGCTGTCGCCCTCCATCGACCGCGCGGCGGCCACGCTGCCGCAGATCGGCGAATGGATGAGCGGCCTGTGGCAAGGCCGGCAGCATTCGGAGGCCACCCATGCTTAAGCTCGAACCCCGCCCGGAGCTCTCGCGCTTCTGGAGCTATGCCTCGCCGATCCTGGCGCTGCTGATCACCGTGTTGATCGGCGTGGCGCTGTTCGCCGCGCTCGGCAAGGACCCGGTGAAGGGCCTGCTGGTGTTCTTCTACGAACCCATCAAGAACGGCTACGCCATCGGCGAGCTGATGGTCAAGGCCACGCCGCTGCTGATCATCGCGCTGGGGCTGGCCGTGTGCTTCCGCTCGAACGTGTGGAACATCGGCGCCGAAGGGCAGTTCGTGTTCGGCGCCATCGCGGCCGGCGGCGTGGCGCTGCTGGCCGACAAGAACACGGGCCAGTGGATCGTGGCGGCCATCCTGGTCGCGGGCATCCTCGGCGGCATGGTGTGGGCGGGCATCGTCGCGTTCCTGCGCGACAAGTGCAACGCCAACGAGATCCTGGTGAGCCTGATGCTGGTCTACGTGGCCACGCTGCTGCTGGGCTACATGGTCTACGGGCCCTGGAAAGACCCGAACGGCTACAACTTCCCGCAGACCAAGACCTTCGAGGCCATCACGCAGATCCCGCGCCTGTTCAAGGGCTCGCGCGTGACGATCGGGCTGGTCATCGCGCTGGTGGGCGCGGGGGCGCTGTGGGTGTTCCTGTTCCGCACGCGGGCGGGCTTCGCGCAGCAGGTCGGCGGCCTGGCGCCGGCGGCCTCGCGCTACGCCGGCTTCTCGGCGCGCCGCGCCGTGTGGATCGCGTTGCTGACCTCCGGCGGCGCGGCCGGCCTGGCCGGCGCGCTCGAAGTGGCCGGCCCGCTCGGCCAGCTCACGCCGTACGTGCCGGCGGGCTACGGCTTCGCGGCCATCATCGTGGCCTTCGTCGGCCGGCTGCACCCGGTGGGCATGGTCTTCTCGGCCATCCTGATGAGCATGTTCTACATAGGCGGCGAGCTCGCGCAGTCGCGCCTCGGCCTGCCCAAGTCGCTGACCGGCGTGTTCCAGGGCCTGCTGCTGTTCACGCTGCTGGCCTGCGACACGCTCATTGCGTACCGCGTGCGCCGCAAGGCGGCCGCCAAGGCCGCTGCCGCCACCATGACGACGGCCTCGCTGCAGGCCAGCACGCCGATCACCGCACCCGTCGCGCGTGCCACCGAAGGGAGCCACTGACCATGGAAAGCTACGCACTCCTGCTCGGCTCCACGCTGAGCGCGGGCACCGTGCTCGCCATTGCGGCGCTGGGCCTGCTCATCAACGAGAAGGCCGGCATCGTCAACCTGGGCGCCGAGGGCCTGATGCTGTGCGCCGCCATCGCGGGCTTTGCCACGGTGGTCGTCACGCGCAACCCCTGGCTGGGCTTCCTGGCCGGCATGGCGGCGGGCGCGCTGCTGGCGGCCTTCTTCGGCGTGCTGGTGATCTGGCTCAACACCAACCAGTACGCGACCGGGCTGGCGCTGAGCCTGTTCGGCGTGGGCTTCTCGGCCTTCGCGGGCATCAACTTCGTGCAGGCCAAGCTGCCCGAGAGCGTGTCGTACGCCATTCCCGTGCTCGGCGACATTCCGCTGGTCGGCCCGGCGCTGTTCCGCCACCACCCGATGGTGTATTTCGCGGTGGTGCTCACCTTCGCGCTGATCTGGTTCCTGTACCGCACGCGCGCCGGCCTGGTGCTGCGCTCGGTCGGCGAATCGCCCGAGTCGGCGCATGCGCTGGGCTACCCGGTGCGGCGCATCCGCTTCCTGGCGGTGATCGCGGGCGGCGCGCTGTGCGGGCTGGCGGGGGCCTACCTGTCCACCGTCTACACCCCGCTGTGGGTCGAGGGCATGGTCGCGGGCCGCGGCTGGATCGCGCTGGCGCTCACCACCTTCGCCACCTGGCGGCCGGTTCGCGTGCTGCTGGGCGCCTACCTGTTCGGCGGCGTGACGATGCTGGGCTTTCACCTGCAGAGCAGCGGCATCGACGTGCCCGTGCAGTTCCTCAGCATGCTGCAGTACATCGCCCCCATCGTGGTGCTGGCGCTGATCTCGCGCAACCCGACGTTCATCCGCGCCAACATGCCGGCTTCCATCGGGAAACCGTTCTACCCCGGCTCATAATCGCGTTCTCGTTTTTCCGCCAACCTGTCCTTTTGAGGATTTCCGACAATGAATGATCTGAACAAGCGCTCCCTGCTCAAGCTGGCCGCCCTCACGGCGGTCGCTTCGGCGGCCCTGATCGGCTGCGGCAAGAAAGAAGAAGCGGCAGCACCGGCCGCGGCGCCCGCTCCGGCCCCGGCACCCGCCGCAGCGGCACCCGCCCCGGCAGCGCCGCTGAACATCGCATTCGCCTATGTCGGACCCGTGGGCGACGGCGGCTGGACCTTCGCGCACGACAACGCCCGCAAGGCGCTCGAGAAGGAATTCGGCGACAAGATCAAGACCACCTTCGTCGAAAGCGTGCCCGAAGGCGCCGACGCCGAGCGCGTGTTCCGCGACATGGTCGGCCAGGGCAACAAGCTGATCTTCGGCACCACCTTCGGCTACATGGAACCCATGCTGAAGGTCGCGGCCGACAGCAAGGACGTGAAGTTCGAGCACGCCACCGGCTACAAGACCGCCGAGAACATGCGCACCTACGACAGCCGCACGTACGAAGGCGCGTACATGGCCGGCGTGATCGCCGGTGCCATGACCAAGAGCAACACGCTGGGCGTGGTCGGCTCGGTGCCGATTCCCGAAGTGCTGCGCAACATCAACAGCTTCACGCTGGGCGCGCAGTCGGTCAACCCGAAGATCACGACCAAGGTCGTGTGGGTGAACGAATGGTTCAGCCCGCCGAAGGAAACCGAAGCCGCCACCGCCCTGATCAACGGCGGCGCCGACGTGCTGTTCCAGAACACCGACTCGCCGGCCGTGCTCAAGACCGCGCAAGAAAAGGGCAAGCGCGCCTTCGGCTGGGACTCCGACATGACCGCCTACGGTCCCAAGGCCCACCTGGCCTCGGCCACCATCAACTGGACCCCGTACTACATCAAGGCCACCCAGGAAGCCCTGGACGGCAAGTGGGCCACCGGCACCAGCTGGTGGGGCGTGAAGGAAGGCGCCATCGACCTCGTGTCGATCGCCGACGACGTGCCGGCCGAAGCCAAGGCCAAGGTCGAGGAAGTCAAGAAGGGCCTGAAGGACGGCAGCTTCGTGATCTGGAAGGGTCCGATCCTGGGCCAGGACGGCAAGGAAGTGATCGCCAAGGATGCCGTGGCCGACGACAAGTTCCTGTCGGGCGTGAACTTCTACGTCAAGGGCGTGGAAGGCAAGGTGCCGGGCGGCGACAAGAAGTAATTCTTCCGTCCGTACGATCCGAGGGCCGCCCGTGGGCGGCCTTTGTCATTTGAAGAAGGAAGAATGCGCACCATGAAATTCCAGGGCATTGCCGCTGCATGCACGGGGCTGTTGTCGGCCTCGTTCTTATCCATCGCCTGCGCTGCACCGGCCGCACCGACTGCACCGGCTGCATCGGCCGTGTTCACGCAAGACGAGCAACCCCTGCGCCAGGCCGTCGAAGACGCCGCCATGTGCTTCCACTTCGCGGGCGAGTTCTCGGGCGACGGCTCCGCGCGCGACAAGGAAGTGGCGCGCGCGCAGCGCAAGGTCTGCAGGAAGGACGGCCAGCGCCTCGTGATGCAGGCCTACAGGAAGAACCCGCGCGACGAGCGCCTGTACCCCGCCGTGCTGATGCTCGACGGGCTGGTGCCCGGGGCGCCGCTGCCTGCCGTCGAGAAGGCGCGCCTGTGCGCCGCCGCGAAGACGGAGCTGGTCTGCGAGTGACGCGCACCGGCGCCAGAAGCAGAGCCAGCACGGGCACCCGCATCGGCGACTAACATGCGCCCCATGCCATCTCCCTCCTGCGGCGACAGCCGCTTCGGCCAGCGCCTGGCGATGCAGTACGGCGTCGACGCCGTGCCCTCGCTCGTCGCCACCTCGCGCTGGGGCTCGGAGCTGGTCATTGCGCACATGCACTACGAGCAGCCGCACCTGTTCGTGCTGCCGCCGCTGCCCGCCGAGGACGCCTTCGTGCTCAGCGTGGAAATCGCCTCGGGCGGCAGCCGGCGCATCCGCAGCGGCGGCACCGAACTGCGGCTGGGCCTGCAGCAGGAGGGCGCCTTCCACATCGCCGACCTGTCGCAGTGCGCCAGCGCCTACGTGTGCAGCCCGTTCCATTCGATGCTGTTCCACCTGCCGCGCACCACCATCGACGCCTTCGCCGAAGAGATGGACGTGCCGCGCGTGGGCGCGCTGCGTTGCGACGCGGGCACGGTCGACCCGGTGGTGGCCAGCCTGGGCCGGGCCATGCTGCCGGCGCTGATGCAGCCCGAGACGGCGAGCACGCTGTTCGTCGACCACCTCACGCTGGCGCTGAAGGCCCATGTGCTGCACGCCTACGGCGGCGTGGCGGGCGCGGCCAGTGCCGAGCCGCGCGGCCTGGCGCCCTGGCAGGAGCGCCGAGCCAAGGCCTTCCTGATGGCGCACCTGGCCGGCGACGTGTCGCTGGCCGAGGTGGCGCGCGAATGCGCGCTGTCGCGCAGCCATTTCAGCAAGGCCTTCAAGCAGACCACGGGGCAGACACCGCACGCGTGGCTGGTGTCGCAGCGCGTGGCGGCGGCACGCCGTCTGCTGGCGCAACCCGAGCTGCCGATCGCGGAGATCGCCGCGGCCTGCGGCTTCTCCGACCAGAGCCACCTGACGCGGGTGTTTTCCGCGCATGTGGGGACGTCGCCGGCACGCTGGCGGCGCCTGAACGCGGATTGAGCGCCGGCTGAGCGCAGGTTGGCGCCGGCTGAGCGCCGATTGGGGCCGATCGAGCTTCGGCTGAACGCCGACCGATTCGCGCATCCGTCTTCCCATGAAAAAGGGATGGGCAGTGTCGCGGGCGGACGGGAACATCCACGCATCACCCCACCTGGCGACTCGCGCGCCGTCCTCTGCCCACCAGTCCATGCACCGCGCCACGCCGAACCTTCGCCGCCTCCTCGCCCTCGCCCTGGTGCTGCTGTGCACCCAACTGACCGGCTGCTTCACCGTCGCCCACGCCGTGCTCGACTCCGCCATCCAGGGCGCGGCCGAGGCCAACATGACGCCCGAGACCATGGGCATCTCCACGAGCCAGTACCGCGGCTTCGACTGCCGGCACCTGGGCGAGCTGGAACGCAACTTCATCGGCGAGAGCAACAGCGCCGCGAACGACGCCATGATGCGCAAGGCCATGGGCTGGCACGTCGACGCGATCCGCCAGGTGCGCCAGGAGCAGGGCTGCGGCGGGGCTTCCGCGACGGCGGGCACTGCGGCCGTTGCGGCCGCGCCCGCCGGCAACGCGAGCACGACCTTCTATTTCTACTGCTACGCCACCGACATGGACCCGAAGGTCCGCAAGACCGTCGCCAGCACCGTGTTCGAGCAATCCGTCCCGGCGATGGACCCCATGGCGCGCTTCAACTACGTCGGTGCCGCCGAAGAAGAGTTCAAGCGCAACGTCGTGCCGCAGCACGGCGTGCCGGATGCGCGTGCGACCTGTGCGGTCGAGGACACGCTGGCCAAGGCCAACAGCAGCCGGGCGCGCTACCGCGGCCTGTTCAGCGGTTTCAACCTGACCTTCATCGACCTGGCCTGGCGGCCCGTTGCCAAGGCCGTGGCGAGCGCCGCGCCAGCCGCGGGGGCGCCACCGGCCGGCCAGGCCGGCGCCGGCGACTCACGCGACTCACGCGGCGTGCGCGGCGCGCTCGGCATCAGGGCCGACGCGGTGAGCGATTCGGTGGGCCGGGCCATGGGCCTGCAGCCGGTTCGCGGTGCGCTGGTCGTCGAACTGGAGAAGGGCGCCGCCGCCGGACTCAAGCCGCTCGACGTGGTGCTCGAAGTTGCCGGCCAGCCGGTGAACCAGCCCGCCGACCTGAGCGCGATCGTGGCCCGCATGCGCCCCGGCTTCAAGGCGCCGCTGCGGGTCTGGCGCGACCGGGCCCTGCACGACGTCGTGGTGGAGGTGGGGTCGAGGGCGCAGTTTGCCGGTGCCGCCGCTGCACCCGCAGCGCCTGCATCGGTGCCGGCCCCGGTGGCGGCCGCCCCCGTCGCGCTCGACCCGGCCGATGTGCCGGGCAAGTACTGCGTCGTCTTCATGATGGCCGACGGCAGCGTGGGCAAGCCGGTCGACGTGGCATCGACGGTCTGGGAAACGCGCGCCGAGAACGACGTGCCGGCGCTGAAGGCCGCGCTGAGCTCCTTTGTCGCCCACATGCGCAGCACGCAACCCGGCGTGTGGCATGCGGACTTCAATGCGCCGGTCTGCTACCAGGACAAGTCGGGCTATTGCCAGGCGCGGGCCGTCCACATGTTCGGCACCTCGCAGGACGCCTACCTGCGGTGCGGCGCGACCCGGCGCGAGCTCGATGCGCGCTTCGAGTCGGAGCTTCGCGATCTGCTGAAGACGGACCCCGCGAAAGCGCAGCGCATCGCGTGGAAGCCCCAGCCCTGAACGGCTGAACGGCTGAACGCCGGCCGGTCAGTAGGCGATCGATCCGGCCTGCGCGGACTGCGCGGCCTGTGCGGCCTGCGTGGTCTTGCTCCGGTCCTGGAAGCGCGCCGCGGCCGCCTCGGCGCCGCGCGCCAGAATCTGCAGGTCCATCGCCACCGCCACGAACAGCGCGCCCAGCGCCAGGCACTCGCGCGCCCGGGCGTCGTCCAGCATCAGGATGCCGGGCGCCTTGCCCCTGGCGCGGATGCAGCGGATGGCGTCGTCGATGGCGCGCCGGACCTCGGGGTGGCCCGGGTCGCCCGGATGCCCGAGGCTGGCCGACAGGTCCGCCGGCCCGATGAAGACGCCGTCCACGCCGTCCACCGCGAGAATCTCCTCGAGGTGGTCGAGCGCCTCGCGCGTTTCCACCTGCACCAGCACGCAGAGCTCGTCCTGCGCGCGCTTCACGTAGTCGCCGATGCGCCCGAAGTTCGACGCCCGCACCGAGCCGCCCATGCCGCGCACGCCGTCCGGTGCATAGCGCGTGGCGCGCACCGCGGCCTGCGCCTCGGCCGCGCTCTGCACGAAGGGCAGCAGCAGGCTCTGCGCGCCGATGTCCAGGTAGCGCTTGATGAGCACCGTGTCGTTCCAGTCGGGCCGCACCACGGCCGAGGTGCGCCGCGCGGTGTCGGCCGGCACCGCGGCGGTCACGGCCTGCAGCTGGTGCAGCATGTGCGGCACGTCGGTGGGCGTGTGCTCGGTGTCCAGCAGCACCCAGTCGAAGCCCGCGCCCGCGACGATCTCCGACACGTACGGGTCGGGCAGCGTCGACCACAGGCCGATCTGCGGCACGCCGGCCGCCAGCGCGCGCTTGAAGTGGTTGGGCAGCACCGGCATGGCGCTCACCCGAAATGGCACGACACCGTGCCGAAGTCGCCGTAGTCGGCCACCACCGTGTCGCCCTTGCCGACCTCGATCGGCCGGATGAACGAGCCCGCCAGGATGACCTGGCCGGCCTGCAGCGTCACGCCGAAGCGGTGCAGCCGGTTGGCCAGCCACGCCACGCCGTAGCCCGGGTGGTTGAGCACGCCCGCGGCCAGGCCGGTTTCCTCGACCTCGCCGTTGCGGCTCACGATGGCGCCGATGCGCCGCATGTCCGCATCGGTCACGGCCGGCTTGAAGGGCCGCCCGCCCAGCACCAGCGCGGCATTGGCCGCGTTGTCGGAGATGGTGTCGAAGACGTTGCGCGTGCGCCCGGTGGCGGGGTCGACGCGCTGGATGCGCGCATCGAGGATTTCGAGCGCGGGCGTCACGTAGGCCGTGGCGTCGAGCACGTCGAACAGCGTGCAGTCGGGGCCCGACAGCGGCCGGGCCAGCACGAAGGCCAGCTCGGCCTCGATCTTCAGCTGCAGGAAGCGCTCGCTGGGAATCACCGCGCCGTCGCGGTAGAACATGTCGTCCAGCAGCGTGCCGTAGTCGGGCTCGGCGATGTTCACCGCGCGCTGCATCGCCTTGGAGGTCAGGCCGATCTTGTGGCCCTTCACCGTGCGGCCGTTGCGCAGCTTCAGCTGCATCCACGCATGCTGGATGGCGTACGCGTCGTCGATGCCCATGTCCGGGTAGTCGAGCGAGAACTGGCGGCACGCCACGCGGCTGTGCTGCGCCTGCTCGAGCCGCTCGGCGGCCTGCGAGAGGGTGGCGGCGTCCAGGCTCATGGCAGCGACTCCTCGGCGCGCACCACGTTGCGCAGCACGCCCACGCCGCTCACCTCGACCTCGACCACGTCGCCGGGCTTCAGGAATTTCGGCGGATCGAAGCGGATGCCGGCACCCGTCGGCGTGCCCGTGGCGATGATGTCGCCGGGCTCCAGCGTGGTGAAGGTCGACAGGTAGTGCACCAGGTAGGCGAAGTCGAACATCAGGTTGGCGGTGGTGTCGTCCTGGCGCGCTTCGCCGTTCACGCGGGTCTGCACGCGCAGCGCGCCGAAGCCCTGCGGGAACTCGTCGGCCGTGACGATCCACGGGCCGATGGCGCCCGACGCATTGAAGTTCTTGCCCTGCGTCACGTTGAACTTGGCGTGGTGCACCCAGTCGCGGATGGTGCCTTCGTTCATGCAGGTCAGCCCGCCGATGCAGGCCAGGGCTTCGTCGCCGCTCACGCGGCGCGCGCGGCGGCCGATGACGATGGCGATCTCGCCCTCGTAGTCGAGCTGCGTCGATTCGAGCGGCTGCTGCAGCGCCTCGCCGTGGCCCACGAAGGACTCGGCCACGCGCATGAAGATGCTCGGGTACTTCGGCAGGTCGCTGCCGTCCTTGTACTCGGCGTTGCGGTGCGCGTAGTTCACGCCGATGCAGAACACGCGCCGCGGCTGCGCAATGGGCAGCTCGAAGCGCACGTCGGCCAGCGCGTGGTCGGCGGCGGCACCTTCGGCCGCGGCGCGGGCCTGGGCCAGCGCGGCTTCACCGCCGGCCAGCAGCGCGGACACCGAAGCGAAGGCGCCCAGGCGGCGCCCCAGGTCGACGACGCCGTTGCCGTCGGCGGTGAGGCAGCCCCAGTGCGAGGCGCCGCCGTGCAGGTAGCTGATGAGTTTCATGCGGTCTCGAATCCAAAGAAGCGGGCGGGGTTGTCGACAAGAATCTTCTGCCGCGTGGCGGCGTCGGGTGCGAAGCGGTAGAGCAGCTCCAGCAGCGCGCCCTCGTTGGGCGGCTGCTTGACCGACACGGGGTGCGGCCAGTCGCTGCCCCACACGCAGCGCTCGGGCGCGGCCTCGATCAGGCGCTGCGCGAGCGGCACCACGTCGTTCCACGGCGCGCCGGTTTTCGAGATCTTCTCGGACAGCGACAGCATCACCCAGAAGTTGCCGCGCGCCAGCAGCTCGCGCATGCGCGCCAGGCTCGCATCGGCGTCGCCCAGCGAGGGGTCGGCGCGGCCCATGTGGTCCAGCAGCACGGGCACGTCGAGCGACTCGAAGGTGGCGAGCTGCTCGGCGATGCCGTGGGGCTCGGGCTGCACCTTGACGTACCAGCCCAGTTCCTTCACGCGGGCGAAGGCCCGTGCCTGCTCGGCCGCGCTCAGGCTGATGCCGAGCCCGCCGCGCGTGAAGCGCGCGCCGCGCACGCCGGCGTCGTGCAGCTTGTGCAGGTAGGCGTCGTCGCGCTCGGTCAGCACGGCGGCGTTGGCGCACGCCATGTAGCGGCGCGGCCCGCCGGCGTTCAGGCCCTCGAGCGCGTCGAGCACCACCGTGTGGTCGGCGCCGTAGGTGGTGGCCTGCACGATCACCCCGCGCTGGATGCCCAGCGTGGCGTGAAGCCGCTGCGCCACCTGCCAGGTGGCGCTGGGCATTTCGTAGGCGGCGTTGGGCCGCACCGGGTATTGCTCGCGCGGGCCGAAGACGTGGAACTGGCTGTCGCACGACAGCGCGGGCGGCAGCGGCACGGGCGCGCGCGGGTGAGGGTCGAAGGGGAGGTAGTCGGCCATGGGGATGAGGGATTGCAAGAGGGGCGAATGGATCGAAAGCGTCGAAAGGATCGAAGGAGGCGAACGGGTCTGTTCAGGCGATCCACGCGGTGAAGCTGCACTCGATGAGCTTCCCCATGTCCAGCTCGGGCGCGATGATCGCGTGGCGCGCGGGCCGCGAGGCGGCGTCGGGGAACATCTCGAGCCAGGGCACGTTGAGCGCGGGGCGCTGGCTGCGGTCCTTCATCCACACCGTGAGCTTCACGATGTCCTGCGTGCCGCCGCCCGCCGCCTCGACGATGCGGCGCACGTTGTCGAGCATGAAGCGGCACTGCGCCTCGATGCTCTCGGCCGGCTTGCCGGTGGCGGGGTCGTTGCCCTGGATGCTGCCGCTCTCCAGCAGCGGGCCGGCGCGGCAGGCCGCCGGAATCGGGTTCTTGTGGCCGAAGCCGTCGATGTAGACGCTGGCGCGCGCGGCGGGCGCGGTGCGCCCCAGGGTGGTGGTGGCACTCATCGGGTGGTCATTCGGCGGTGATGTTGGCTTGCTTGATGACGGGCATCCAGCGCGCGTCTTCCTTGGTCAGGAACTCGGCGAACTGCTTGGGCGTGCTGCCGCGGGCCTCGGAGCCCAGCGTCTGGAAGCGGGCCTGCACGGCCTTGTCGGCAAGGATCTTGCGCAGCGCCTCCGACAGGCGCGTCACCACTTCCGGTGGCGTTGCGCGCGGCGCCAGGATGCCGGTGAAGGTCTCGGTGCTGAAGTCCTTGAAGCCGGCCTCCTGCAGGGTCGGCACGTCGGGCAGCTGCGGCAGGCGCTTGGCCGAGGTGACCGCCAGCGCGCGCGTGCGGCCCTGCTGGATGAAGGGGCCGGCCACCGAGATCTGGTCGAAGTTGAACTGCACCTGGCCGCCCAGCAGGTCGGTGGTGGCGGGCGCGTTGCCCTTGTAGTGCACCGTGGTCCAGTGCGCCTTGCTCTCGCGCTGCAGGTACTCGCTCACCAAGTGGTTCTGCGTGCCCGCGCCGGGCGAGGCCATGGTCAGCTGGTTGCCGGGCTTCCTGGCTTCGGTGAGCAGGTCGGCCACGGTCTTGTACGGCGTGGAGGGGTGCACCTGCAGCACCAGCGGCGTGAACGACACCGAGCTGACCGGCGCGAAGTCCTTCTTCCAGTCGTAGGCGTTGCGCTTGAAGATGGTCGGCGAGAACAGGATCGGGCCGTTCGCGCCCATGAAGAAGGTGTAGCCGTCGGGCGTGGCCTTGGCCACGTACTCCGCGGCGATCATGCCGCCGGCGCCGGGCCGGTTGTCCACGATGAAGGGCTGCTTGAACACGGCCTGCAGCTGCTCGCTGATGATGCGCGCGGCACCGTCGACGTTGCCACCGGGCGGGTAGGGCAGCACGAGCTTCACGGGCTTGTCGGGCCAGGCGTCCTGCGCGGTGGCGGGCAGTGCGGCGAGGGCCGCGCATGCGGAAACCGCAATGGTCGCCGCGGTGGCAAGGGCCGGGAATGTGGCGCTGAAATTCTTCAAGTCATGTCTCCTGATTCGACACCGGCACCGCAAGTTGGCTGCGGTTTCATCGGCGACCCATGCACTCTAAGAATTTGCGCCCGGATGCTGCAATGCAATATCCTCCGGTTGTTCCATATGGTGGACGTTTTCCGAAAGTCCGCGCACGGCGCCGCCGAAGCGCTGCGGACAATCGAGGCCCAGCCACCTCACAAGGCCCTGCCATGTTTCTCGATGCCGGCGACCTGTCGCCCGAAGCCACCTACCGCCTGATGAGCGGCATCGTCGTGCCGCGTCCCATCGCGTGGATCACCACGCTGTCGGAGGCCGGCGTGGTCAACCTCGCCCCGTTCTCCTGCTTCACCTTCGTGTCGAACAAGCCGCCGCTGCTGGGCGTGAACATCGGGCGCAAGGCGGGGCAACGCAAGGACACGGGTGCCAACATCCATGCGCTGGGCGAGTTCGTGGTGAACATCGGCGACGCCTCGCAGATGGTCGCCATCCACGAGAGCAGCGCCGAGCACGCGCCCGACGTGAGCGAGGCCGAGCTGCTCAGCCTGGGCACGCTGGCCTGCCGCACGGTGCGCGTGCCGCGCCTGGCGGACGCGCCGGTCAGCATGGAATGCAAGCTCGAGCGCGTGATCGCCTTCGGCGAGACCGGCGCCGAGTTCATCGTCGGCGAGGTCACGGCCTTTCACATCCGCGACGGGCTGGTGCACAACGGCAAGGTCGACACGCGCGCGCTCGACCCGGTCTGCCGCATCGGCGGGCCCAACTACGCGACGCTGGGCGAGATCGTCACGCTGCGCGGCATGCAGCAGACGCCCAAGGCGGTGATGGATGGCGGCAGCGGCGGATAGGAAGGACACCGGCGCCGACACCTCGGCCACCGCCGGCGCGCAGAGCGTGCGCCGCGCGCTGGCGGTGCTGCGCGTGCTGGCCACCGGCCAGGAGCGCGGCGTTCGCCTGACCGACGTGGTGAGCCACACCGGCCTGAACCGGCCGACCGTGCACCGCCTGCTGAGCGTGCTGGTGGAAGAGGGCGCGGTCGAGCAGGACCTGTCCACGCGGCGCTACCTGGTGGGCGGCGAGGTCTCGCTGCTGGGCCTGGCGCGCGCGAGCCGCTTTCCCATCCAGGCCATTGCCGAGCCGCACCTGCGCTACCTCAGCGAGAGCCTGGGCGACACCGCGTTCCTCACCATCCGCAACGGCACCGACTCGGTGTGCATCGACCGCAGGACCGGCAGCTTTCCGGTGAAAGTGCTGTCCATCGAGATCGGCGCGCGCCGGCCGCTGGGCGTGGGCGTGAGCGGGCTGGTGCTGCTGGCCTCGCTGCCGGCCGACGAGGCGGCCGACGTGGTGCGGCGCAATGCGCGCAAGCTCAAGGCCCTGCACGTGGACCCGGCCGAATTGCTGGCGCGCGCGGTGCGCACCCGCGCGCAGGGCTATGCCTACGCGCCGGTCGGCGTGGTGCCGGGCTCGCGCGCGGTCGCGGTGCCGATCTGCCTGGCCGATGGCCGCACCGTGGCCGGCCTGGCCATCGCCACCATCACCGAGCGCCTGCCCGACGCGCGCGTGGAGAGCGTGGTCGCACAGATGCGCGCGCGGGCCCAGCTCATCGGGGCGCAGGCCGCGGAGCTGGCGCGCAGGAAGTCGGCGCGGAATCCCTGAGTTATGGCCCGCCTGGGCCGCGCCGCGGCGGTTTTCACTGGTTCTAGGGATTGGTGATCACCTGCTGCATCGCTAGCATCGGCACCATGCCGCGCGGCGCGTCTTGCTAAGCTCCCCGGCACCCGACCGCATGCTTCCGTACCCCCCTGAATCGACACCCCATGACCCCGCTTTGGCCCGAGACCCCGCACCGCTCCTTCCAGGGCCTGGCATGCCGCTAGGCGCCGGCGGCGCGGCCGCGCAGGCGCCATCGGCGCCCGAATGGCGCGAGGCCCTGCTGCCGGCGCCGGTGCTCGTGGTGGAAGACGAACCGCTGATGCAGCGGCGCATCCACACCCTGCTGACCCAGTTCGGCTACGAGGACGACGCGCTGGTCTTCGCCGGCACCTTCGCGCAGGCGCAGGCCTGCATGGCGGCCCAGCCGCATGCGCTGGCGCTGGTGGACATCGAGCTGCCCGACGGCAACGGCGTGTCGCTGATCGAACAGCTGCGCGCCGA
Organism: Variovorax sp. OK212; assembly: GCF_900112425.1. Taxonomy (GTDB): domain Bacteria; phylum Pseudomonadota; class Gammaproteobacteria; order Burkholderiales; family Burkholderiaceae_C; genus Variovorax. The sequence goes on from NZ_FOLP01000011.1 coordinate 139,286, forward strand.
AGACCCGGGCCTGAGCATCCTCGTGATCTCGGCGTGGAGCACCGAGGACGTGATCCTCACCGCGCTGCGCGCCGGCGCCACCGGCTATGTGCTCAAGGAACGCGACGACATCGAGCTGTCGCTGGCCATCCGCAGCGTGCTGCGCGGCGGCGCGCCCATCGACCCCTTCATTGCCAGCCGCATCCTCGAGCTGGTCCACTCGCCGGCCACCACGCCGGGCCATGTCGATGCCGGCGTGCTCAGCCGGCGCGAGGCCGAGATCCTGCAGCTCGTCGCGCTGGGCCTCACCAACCGGGAGATCGCGCAGCAGCTCTTCCTGTCCAAGCACACCGTCGAATGCCACATCAAGCACATCTACCAGAAGCTCGCCGTGTCGTCGCGCACCAAGGCGGTCTTCGAGGCGCGCTCGCGTGGCTTGCTGGCCTGATCCTTCTCGCCGCGGCCCCCGCCGTGGCCTGGGGCCAGTCGTGCCAGCCGCAGGTCGATCGCATCGAGGCAGCCCAGGCGCGCGCTGACGACGGCGCCCGGCCGGCCGAGGGGTGGAGCCCGGTCACGCTGCCCGACCTCTGGTCGGCGCGCTGGCCCGCGCACGACGGCACGGCCTGGTACCGCATCGACTGGCGCCAGACCTGCGGCGGCACCGCCGAGCCGCTGGCCATTGCCATCGACTACCTCAACATGGCCGGCGCGGTCTTCCTCAACGACGACCTGCTGTGGACCGACCGCCACCTGGCCGAGCCGCTCAGCCGCAGCTGGAACACGCCGCGCTACCTGGTCGTTCCGGCGTCCGCGCTGCGGCCCGGGAGCAATTCGCTGTTCATCAAGGTCGTGGGCAACCGCATCGACGGCGCGGGCCTGGGGCGCGTGCGCATCGGCACGGCCGACGTGGTGGAGCCGTTCTACAGCCACCAGGTGCTGCTGCGCCGGACGCTGCCCGCGATGAACCTCGTGATCTCCATGACGCTGGGCTGCTTCTTCCTGGTGCTGTGGCTCATGCGGCGCAGCGAGCGCTCCTACGGCTGGTATGCCCTCTCCTCGTTCACCTGGCTGCTGTTCGCGAGCAACGCGGTGGCCGCCACGCCGTGGCCCTTCGCCAGCAGCGAGGGCTGGACGCGCTGGATCATGGCGACGCTGCTGGCCTACACCTGCGCGTTCTGCACCTTCCTGTGCCGTTTCGGCGGCCAGCGTTTCGCGCGGGCCGAGGCCGCGCTGTGGCTGTCGTCGGGCCTGCTGGCCGCGGTGGTGGCGTTCGTCGGGCGCGAGGGGCTCGCCGCCGTGGCGGCCTTCGTGTTCATCGGCTGCGGGCTGTTGTTCATGGCGGCGTGCGTGCGCTTCATCTGGCGCGCGCTCTCGACCCGCAAGCCCGAGCACCTCCTGCTGGCGGTCTGCGTGCTGGGCTTCCTGGTGGCGGCCGTGCACGACCTGCTGATGGTGATGCGCGTGCTGGACGACGGCCTGGCCTACACCACGGTCTCGGCGCCGTTGATCATGGTGGGCATGTCCGCCATCCTGGCGTGGAGCTTCACGCGCAACCTGGGGCGCATCGAGCGCTTCAACCTCGAGCTGGAAGAGCGCATTGCCGCCACCCGCCACGAGCTCACCCAGACCCTGAAGCGCGAGCACACGCTGGAGCTGACCAATGCCCGGCTGGGCGAGCGGCTGCAGCTCGCGCACGACCTGCACGACGGCCTGGGCGGCTCGCTGGTGCGCTCCATCGCGCTGGTGGAGCAGTCGGCGCACGCGCTCGAGCCGAACCAGTACCTGTCGATGTTCAAGTCGCTGCGCGACGACCTGCGCCAGGTCATCGACAGCAGCTCCAGCGCGTCGGCGCGCGTGGCGGCCACGCCGACCGAATGGATCGCGCCGATCCGGCACCGCTTCAACCGCATCTTCGAGGAGCTGGGCGTCGCGGGGCGCTGGCAGGTGCCGGCCCGTTGGCCGTGCGAGATCTCGGCCAAGCAGATGCTGGGGTTGACGCGCTTCCTCGAGGAGGCGCTCACCAACGTCATCAAGCACAGCCGCGCGCGGGTCTTCGAAGTGACGCTGCGGGAGCTCGCGCACGACCGCTTCAGCCTGGCGATCGAGGACGACGGCGTGGGGTTCGATGTGGAGGTGATGGCCGGCGGGGGCGCGAGCGTGGGAGGGGGTGCGGGTGCGGCTGCCGTGGCCGGCATCGGCTTGCGCAGCATGGACGCCCGCATCGTGCGCATCGGCGGCACGCTGAGCATCGCGTCCTCGCCCGGGTGCACGCGGCTGGAGGCCCATGTGCGCGTCGTGCCTTCGGACGCGGGCCGATGAACGACGGCGCCTAGCGCTGCCCGTCGTTCGCCGCGATCTGCTCGGCCGCGAGGCCGCCCACCCGCGGATGGATGCGCCCGCCGTTCGACATCACCAGCGCGAACAGGATCTCGTCGGGCCGCGGCGCGTCCTGGATGCCGATCTCGACCGACGAGAAATGGCTGCGCACATAGGCCGCGTGCACATGGTGCAGCGGCACCATCAGCCGGTAGCCGGCACCGGCCACCGCCTTCACCGAAGGCACGATGGCCCTGGGCTCGCCCAGCGCTTCGCGCATGGCCCAGCCTCCGGCCTCGTGCCACACGGCGCCATGCTCCATCTCGCCGTTGACGCCGACGATGGCGGCCTTGCCGTAGGCCTCGACCTGGTCGCGGCCCAGCGAGCGCACCAGCTCTTCGGCCAGGCTTGCGCCGATGGGCTTCACGGCCTCCATGAACGGGAGCAGGTCGGGCTCGAAGCGGCCTGCACAGGGGTTGCGGATGACCGCGCAGGCCGAGGCCACGAGGATCGGCCGGCTCACGCGCGGCCCGCCCTCGTGGAAGATCATCTCGATGTTCAGGCTGCGCTTGCGGATGTCGATGGGCGGCAGGGCGGTGGCGGTCATGGTGTTCATTCCTTGGCCCGCGCCTCGGCGGGCGTCAGCTGCATGGGCATCATGTTGAGGTTGGCGTTGTGCATCACCCAGAGCGAGCCCGCGACCACGATGGCGATGAGCAGCGCGGTGCAGATGAAGATGCCCGTGTTGGAGCGCTGGTCCGGCGAGCTGCCCATGTGAAGGAAGTACACCAGCTGCACCAGCAGCTGCGCCACGCACAGCATGACGATGACGGGCAGGCGCAGCTGGCGCGGCAGCACGTCGAGCATGACCGCGCCGAACGACGCGAAGGTGAGCAGCAGCGACAGCGCGAAGCCGACGGTGTAGCTCTTCAGCGAACCGTGCGAACCGTGCGACCCGTGCGCGCCATGCGAGGGCGAGTCGATCGTCACGCCGCGCGAATCCACGGCAACGGCCGATGCGCGCGACTGCACCGAGATGGCGGGGCCGCGCGGGCGCACGGCGTTGGAAGCGGTCATGTGAACTCTCGCAGGTAGATGAAGGTGAAGACGCAGATCCACACCAGGTCCAGGAAGTGCCAGAACAGGCTCAGGCAGGCCAGGCGGCGGCGCGTCACGGGCGTGAGCCCGAAGTGGTGGATCTGGTGCAGCATCACGGCCAGCCACAGCAGGCCGAAGCTCACGTGCAGGCCGTGCGTGCCCACCAGCGTGAAGTACGCCGACAGGTAGGCGCTGGCCTGCGGCACGGCGCCGCGGTGGATCAGCTCCGCGAACTCGTACGCCTCCATGCCCACGAAGGCCGCGCCCAGCACGAAGGTGGCCAGCAGCCAGCCCGTGCCGTGGCGCAGCTTGCCCGCGTTCAGCGAGAGCGTGGCCAGGCCGAAGGTGAAGCTGCTGAGCAGCAGCAGCATGGTCTCGCCCAGCACGAACTCCAGCTCGAACAGGCCGCGCCCCGTGGGCCCGTTCGCCGTGGCACCCGCGAGCACGCCGAAGGTGGCGAACAGCACCGCGAAGATCAGGCAGTCGCTCATCAGGTAGATCCAGAAGCCCATGGTGGTCCGGGCCTCTCCACCGTGGCTGTCATGGCTGTCATGGCTGTCATGGCTGCTATGGCTGTCATGGCCACCGTGCGCGGCGTGGCCCTGCGTCATCTGCAGCGCGCTCATGCCGCGGCTCCCTTCAGTTGCGCGAAGCGCGCGCTCTCGATGCGCTCCACCTCCGAGGCGGGCACGTGGTAGTCCACGTCCCGGTCGTACGAGCGGAACACGAAGGCCGCGATGGCGCCCGCCAGTGCCGCCGCCGCCACGGCCCACATGTGCCACACCAGCGCGAAGCACATCAGCAGCGCGAACACCGACACGATGACGCCCGCGCCGGTGTTGCGCGGCATGTGGATGTCTTCGTACGCCGTGGGCTGCGCGTAGGCGGTGCCGGCCTCCTTGGCGTCCCAGTGCGGCTCGAGCGAGTCGATGCGCGGCACCAGCGCGAAGTTGTAGAACGGCGCGGGCGAGGCCGTGGCCCATTCCAGGCTGCGGCCGTCCCACGGGTCGCCCGTGAGGTCGCGGTGCTGCTTGCGGTCGCGAATGCTCACGTAGAACTGCACGCCGATCGCCAGGATGCCCATGCCGATCACCACCGCGCCGACCAGCGCCACGATGAGCCAGGGCTGCCAGCCCTCGACCACGTAGCTGTTCATGCGGCGCGTCATGCCCATGAAGCCCAGCACGTACAGCGGCATGAAGGCCAGGTAGAAGCCCACCAGCCAGAGCCAGAACGCGACCTTGCCCCAGTACTCGTTCAGCGTGAAGCCGAACACCTTCGGGAACCAGAAGCTGATGCCCGCGAGGCAGCCGAACAGCACGCCGCCGATGATCACGTTGTGGAAGTGCGCCACCAGGAACAGGCTGTTGTGCAGCACGAAGTCGGCCCCCGGAATGGCCAGCAGCACGCCGGTCATGCCGCCGATGGCGAAGGTCACCATGAAGCCGATCGTCCACATCGTGGCCGAGTGGAAGCGGATGCGCCCGCGGTACATGGTGAACAGCCAGTTGAACAGCTTCACGCCCGTGGGAATGGAGATGATCGAGGTCATGATCCCGAAGAACGCATTCACGTTCGCGCCCGAGCCCATCGTGAAGAAGTGGTGCAGCCACACGAAGAACGACAGCACGCCGATCGACGAAGTGGCGTACACCATCGACGTGTAGCCGAACAGCGGCTTGCGCGAGAAGGTGGCGATGATTTCCGAGAACGCGCCGAAGCACGGCAGGATCAGCACGTACACCTCGGGATGGCCCCAGACCCAGATGAGGTTGATGTACATCATGGCGTTGCCGCCCAGGTCGTTGGTGAAGAAGTGCATGCCCAGGTAGCGGTCCATGGTCAGCAGCGCCAGCGTGGCGGTGAGCACCGGGAAGATCGCCACGATCAGGATGTTGGTGATCAGCGCGGTCCAGGTGAACACCGGCATCTTCATCAGCGTCATGCCGGGCGCGCGCATGCGCAGGATGGTCACGATGAAGTTGATGCCCGTCAGCGTGGTCCCCAGGCCCGACACCTGCAATGACCAGATGTAGTAGTCCACCCCCACCGTCGGGCTGTAGCCCAGCTCCGAGAGCGGCGGGTAGGCCACCCAGCCGGTGGCGGCGAAGTCGCCGACGAACATCGACATCATCACCAGCGCCGCGCCCGCCACGCCGAGCCACAGGCTCAGCGAGTTGACGAACGGGTAGGCCACGTCGCGCGCGCCGATCTGCAGCGGCACGATGACGTTCATCAAGCCCACGATCAGCGGCGTGGCCACGAAGAAGATCATGATCACGCCGTGCGCCGTGAAGATCTGGTCGTAGTGGTGCGGCGGCAGGTAGCCTTCGTTGCCGCCGCTGGCCATGGCCTGCTGCACGCGCATCATGAGCGCGTCGGCAAAGCCGCGCAGCAGCATCACCAGCGCCAGCAGGATGTACATCACGCCGATGCGCTTGTGGTCCACCGAGGTGAACCACTCCGTCCACAGGTAGCCCCACTTGCCGTAATGGGTGATGGCGCCGAGCAGCGCCGCGCCCAGCAGGATCACCGCGCACAGCGTGCCCATGATGATGGGCTCGTGCAGCGGGATGGCGGAGAGGTCGAGTTTTCCGAGCAGGGACATGGGCTTACTCTCCGCCGGCCGGCACGGCTTGGGTGCCCAGGGCACCCAGGTTCACGGGCCGTGCGGCCTGCAGGCGCAGCGGGAACTCCGGCGTCTCGGGGCCGCAGATGTCGTTGGCGGCCATTTCTTCCACGCTCATGCCCATGTACTGGTTGGCAATGGCGTCGAACAGGCCGGTCTCCACCTTCGCGTAGGTGGCGGGCGTGTTCTTCACGCTGGGCACCTCGAGCTTGCGGTAGGCGGCGAGCGACAGCGTTTCGCTCGACGCGCGGGCCTGCGCGAGCCAGCCGTCGAAGTCGGCGCGCGTCATGGCCGCGGCCTTGAAGTTCATGCCCGAGAAGCCGTGGCCGCTGTAGGCGGCGGACATGCCGTCGTACGCGCCCGTGTGGTTGGCGATCAGGTGCAGCTGCGTCTGCATGCCGGGCATGGCATAGACCTGGCTGCCCAGCTGGGGAATGAAGAAGGAATTCATCAGCGAATGCGCGGTGAGTTTGAAAGCGATCGGCGTGTCCACGGGCACGGCCAGCTGGTTGACGGTGGCCACGCCGAGGTCCGGGTAGATGAACAGCCACTTCCAGTTCATGGCCACCACCTCCACGCGCAGGGGAGGCACCTCGGACACGAGCGGCTTGTAGGGGTCGAGCGAGTGCGTGGTGCGCCAGATCAGCACCGCCAGGAAGGCGACGATCACGCACGGAATGCCCCACACCACCACCTCGATGCGCGTGGAGTGCGCCCACTTGGGCGCGTAGGTGGCGCGCGTGTTGGTCTCGCGGTAGCGCCAGGCGAACCACAGCGTGAGCACGATCACCGGAATGACCACGGCCAGCATGATCGCCAGCGCCAGCACGATGAGGTGCTTCTCCTGCGCGCCGATGTCGCCCTTGGGGTCGAACAGCGTCATGCCGCAGCCGGAGAGCAGGAGCAGCGGGGCGAGCAGCCCGAAGCGGGCGAGCTGGGCAAGGCGGTGCGGGGTTGCTGGCCCGCGCCGGGTGGGTTGGGTGCTATTGGCAGGCATACAAGAAGGTCATATGTATGGATTTATATGGGGCTTCTTGTATGCTATTCGTCGCAGCCGACTCTGCGAACTAGGCAAAGTGACTCATACATGACCCATACATGACGCCATCGACTCCCCCCATCGAACGCAGCTGGGCCGAGGTCTTCGCCGCCGGCAAGGGCTCGCGCTACCTGCGCATCCTTTCGCTGGTCGAGCGCTCCGTGGCCGAAGGGCAGCTGCAGCCGGGCGACCGGCTGCCGCCGCAACGCCGCCTGGCCGAGCTGCTGGGCGTGGACCTCACGACCGTGACGCGCGCCTATGCCGAGGCCAAGGAGCGCGGCCTGGTGGAATCGCGCGGGCCCAGCGGCACCTTCGTGTCGGCGCCGGCGGTCGACTTCGCGCCGCGCATCGACCTGAGCATGAACATGCCGCCCGCGCCCGAGGGCTCGAACCTGCTGGCGCTGCTGCAGAAGGGGCTGGCCGAGGTGCTCGCGCGCAACAACGCCGACCTGCTAATGACCTACCACCCGGCCGGCGGCAGCCGCGCCGACCGCATGGCCGGCTGCCGCTGGCTCGCGCCGATGTTCGGCCCGCTGGACGTGTCGCGCGTGGCGGTGTGCCCCGGCGCGCAGTCGGCGCTGGCCGCGCTGGTGCTGGTGCTCACGCGCCCGGGCGATGCCATCCTGGCCGAGCCGCTGGTGTATCCGGGGCTGATCTCCGTCGCGGGGCGCCTGGGCCGCCGCGTGATCGCCGTGGCCACCGACGCGCTCGGCATGCGGCCCGACGCGCTGGCGCAGGCCTGCGGCGCGCAGGGCGCCACCGTGCTCTACCTGAACCCCACCATCCAGAACCCGGTGGCGCGCACCATGCCCGCCGCGCGCCGCCGGCAGCTCGCGAAGGTGGCGCAGCGCAAGGGCCTGCGCATCATCGAGGACGATCCGTACTGGTTGTTCGAAGCGAACCCGCCGGAACCCGTCGCCGCACTCGCGCCCGCGTCGACGTACTACCTGTCGACCCTGTCCAAGTGCCTCACGCCGGGCCTGCGCACGGCCTACGTGCGCCTGCCCGACGCGCAGGACGAGGCGGACTTTCTCGATGCGTTGCGCTCGTTCGCGCTCATGGCCTCGCCGCTGCCCACCGCGCTGGCCACGCAGTGGGTGCACGACGGCTCGGCCAAGCACCTGCTCGAGCAGGTGCGCGCGGAAACCTGGGCGCGCCACGACCTGGCCAGCGGCATCCTGGGCATGCCGCTGAGCGAAGCGGGCCGCGGCATCCACGTGTGGCACGTGCTGCCTCCGCGCTGGACCGCGCCCGAGCTGGCGCGCGCGGCGCTGGCCGAAGGGCTGTCGGTGACGCCGTCGGCATCGTTCGCGGTGGGGGGCGAGGCGCCGAACGCGGTGCGGCTGTCGCTGGGCGCCGTGCGCGGCCGTGCGCCGCTGGCCGATGCGCTGCACCGGCTGAAGGCACTGCTGGAGCGCGAGCCCGTGGTCGAGCGGCGCGTGGTGATCTGAGGACGGTGGGACTGGCGACGGGCGGAGCGAAAGAGAATCCAGGCATGAACATCCCCGCAAGACCGATCGTCGTGTTCGACATCGATGGCACGCTGACCGACACGGTGGTGCTGCACCAGCGCGCGTTCGAAGCCGCGCTTCGCACCTTCAACTTCCCGCGGCTTCGCACCGCGTGGGGCAACTACCGGCACCATTCCGACAGTGCCATTTTTCGGGAGGCGTGGGACGAAGCTGGCTTCGAGGGCGAGCCCCCTTTGCATATGCTGGAAGAACGCTATCGAAGCGAGTTCGACGTGCTGTGCGACGCGACGCCATGCGACGAAATCGCAGGTGCATCGCAGCTGCTGGCAGACGTCGAGCAGGCGGGCTGGATCGCCGCATTCGCCACCGGCAGCCTGCGGCATGGCGCGCATCGCAAGATGGCGCTGCTGAGCCATCCCTTCGACCACGACCTGCTTGCGACCGCCTCGGAACACGAGACCCGCGAAGAGATCGTTCAGGCGGCCATCGACAAGGCCAGGGCGAAGCACGGCGTTCCTTCAGGCGGCAGGGTCGTGTCCATCGGCGACGGCGTGTGGGACCTGCTCACCGCGCGGGCGTTGGGGCTGGAGTTTGTCGGTGTGGGTGACGAGGCGCGCGCGAGGCAGCTGAGGGAGATCGATGCCAGCGTGGCCGTGCATGGCGATCTCGTGGATGTGGGGCGGCTTCTGGGGTGCGTCGCTGACGTAGCCTGACAGGCGCATCCGGACCGCACCGCACCGCACCGCAAGCTAGCCGCCCGCCATCGCCTCGACCTGCGAGATCCAGCGCGACAGCGCAAGCATCTGCGCCGTCACGAATTCGCGCGTCGGCGTGTCGGTGCATTCACCGTTGCTCGAGAACTTTTGCTGTGCGGCACCAATGAAGATCTCCGGTTTGGCCAGGACCTGGGCGTTCATGCACAGCAGCACACGACGCATGTCGTACTGAACGCGTGCACCGCCGAGCGGGCCCGTGCTCGCCGACATCAGCGCGACCGGCTTGCCCGCAAGCGGCTGCGCCTCGCCTCGCGAGAGCCAATCCAGAAGGTTCTTCAGCATGCCCGGCACGGAGAAGTTGTATTCGGGTGTGGCAACGATCAATGCATGGGCGCGGCCGATGCGCTGGCGCAGCGCTTCGACCGGGGCCGGCATGCCCTGCGCGGCCAGCCGGCCGGCGTCGAAAGGCGGCACCTCGCGCCAGTCGAGGATGTCGAGCGACATGCCCTGCGGCATGCATTGCCCCGCCAGCCGCAGCGCCAGTCCGTTCAGCGAACCGGTCCGCAGGCTGCCGCACAGGCCGACGACATCGCGCCTGAAATCGCTTGCCGACGCACTCACTCGACCTTGATCCCGCGTCGCACCACCACGTCGCGCCAGCGCTCGATCTCGGCCCGGACCATCTCCTGCATGGCCAGCGGCGAACTGGGCGAGGCGGCGCTGCCGGCGTTCGCCAGCACCTTCTGCACGTCGGGCTGCTGCAGAAGCTGGCGCACTTGCGCATTGAGGCGTTGGACGATCGCGTCCGGGGTGTGGGCGGGCGCCGCCAGGCCGAGCCACGAGCGCACTTCGAAACCCGGCAGGGTCGCCGAGGCGGAAGGCACGCCGGGCAACGAAGGCCACGGCGCGGCACTGGTCACGGCCAGCGCGCGCAGCCGGCCCGACTGGATGTGCGGCGTTGCCACGGTCAAGGTGTCGGCCAGGACATCCACGTCGCCGGCGATCACGGCCTGTACAGGCGCACCGCCGCCGCGGTACGGCACGTGGAGCAGTTGCACGCCCGCGGCGGCCCCCAGCAGCTCGCCCACCATGTGCTGCGTGGAGCCGACCCCCACGGAACTGAAGCTGACCTTGCCCTTTCGCGCGATGTCGAGCAGCTCCGCGAGCGTTCGGGCGGGGTGCTCGGCGCGCACGGCGATCACGAAGGGAAAGGACGAGACGGTGGAGATGAAGGCAAAGTCTTTCACCGCGTCGTAGGGCAGGTCCTTGCGCAGCGCGGCGGACACCGTGTGGGCGCCCGTGAGCATCGCCAGCGTGCAGCCGTCCGGCGCGGCCTTGGCGACAAAGTTGCTCGCGATGATGCCGCCGGCGCCGCTCTTGATGTCGACCACCACGGGCTGTCGCAGCGGCTCCTGCAGTTTCTGCGCAACCAGGCGGGCCACCACGTCGGCGTTGCCCCCGGCGCCGAAGCCGTGGATGAGCTGGACGGGTTTTGCGGGGTACTTGTCCTGCGCGCTCGCGCCGAACGGCGCCAGCATGCCGGCGCCTGCCAGCAGCAGGTGGCGGCGGTAAAGGGAAGTCGTGGTCATGTGTGTCTCCTTGTCGAATGCGTGCAGCTTCTTTTCAGTCGATGGCTTCGGGGCCGAAGACGAACTGCGCCAGTTGGGCCACCAGGCGTCCCAGTTCGGCGGGGGTGCGGGCGGTCCCGTAGACGTAGCGGTCGGGGCGAACCACCGCCGCCTTGGCATTCAGTCGCTGGCGCGGGCGTAGCCCGTGCTGGCGCCGTAGAGCTTTTCGCGCTGCGACCAGTCGCGCGTTTCGTTCCACAGCGCCAGGACCTGGGGCGCCTCCGCTTCAAAGATGCGGTAGCGCGACGGGTCGCACGTGCGCGTCGTGAGCTCGAGCCGGTGGCCCGATGGATCGAAGAAATAGATCGAGGTGATGAAGTCGTCGTGGTTGGTCGGGCCCACCACGTCGATGCCCTTGGACTGGAGCGCCTGCTTGGCGGCCAGTACGGTGGCCACGCTGTCGACCTCGAACGCGAAGTGCTGGATCCAGTCGGGCGACACCAGGTCCTTCACGTCGCCCGGGTCCTGCGGGCATTCGAAGAAGGCGATGGAGCTGCCGTCTTCCATCTCGAAGAAGATGTGGATGTGCGGGCTGTACTTTCCGGTGGAAGGCACATGGTCCTCGCCCATGGCATGGGCGAACTTGAGGCCGAGCACCTCGGTGTAGAACTGGACGGTCTGCGCTGCGTCTTTGCAGCGGAAGGCGGCGTGGTGGAGCTTCTTGCACAACACGATGGATCTCCTGGGGATGAAAGTCTTGGGGTATCGGTATCCGGCGCGTTCACGCGCCGTGCCACAGCGGCTCGAAGAACGGTGCCGGCAGCAGGATGCGCGAGCTCTGGCTTTGCAGCAGGGGCAGCATGCGGGCCACGTAGCTGCGAAAGCCCGGGTCCTGCATCAGTCGCGCCCGGCGTTCGGCGCGCTCGTTCAGGTCTTCGTAGGCCCACAGATGAACGATCTGGTTCAACTCGCCGATGTCGGTGTGGTAGTAGCCCACCATGCGGCCCAGGATGCGGCGCTGAATGGCGAGGCCCTCGGCCTCGTACAGGGCCAGGTAGTCGCGCCACTTGCCCGGATGGGTGGTGTAGGTTCGTTCTTCGACCAGCATGGCTCAGGCCTCCACCGCCGGCAGCACCGTGGCACGGCATTCGCCGAAACCGATGCGTGCGTAGCCCGGCTTCTCGCAGAAGCCGCTCAGGCAGACCTCGTCGCCGTCGAGCAGAAAGCCGCGCTGTTCGCCCGAAGGCAGGGCCAGCGTCCGGGTGCCGTTGGCGGTGATTTCCAGCAGGCTGCCGAGTGCGCTGTCGTCGTCGCCGGAGATCGTCCCGGAGCCGAGCAGGTCGCCGGTGTCCAGCGCGCAGCCGTTGCTGGTGTGGTGCGCCACCATCTGTGCCACGGTCCAGTACAGCGTGGCGCTGTCCGAGCGCGACAGTCGATGCGCAGGCAGGCCCTGCCGGCGCATCTGCAGCGTGCTCAGGTGCGCGTCGAGGTGAATGCGCAAGGCACCCGAGGCCTGATCGCCCGCGTCGCTCAGGTAGGGCAGGGCGGGTGGGTCACCGGCCGGCCTGGGCGCCGCCGCCGTGCGGAACGGCGCGAGCGCTTCGGCCGTCACGATCCAGGGCGACACGCTGGTGGCAAAGCTCTTGGCCAGGAACGGCCCCAGCGGCTGGTACTCCCAGGACTGGATGTCTCGCGCCGACCAGTCGTTGAGCAGGCAGAAACCGAAGATGTGGTCCCACGCGCCCCCCACCGGCACCGGCAGGCCGGGCTGTGTCGCACGGCCGACGAGCACGCCCAACTCCACCTCGTGGTCGAGTCGCTGCGAGGGGCCGAACACCGGAGCGTCGCCCGGCAAGGCGGGCCGCTGCTGGCCATGCGGTCGCGTCACCGGCACGCCGCCGGGCCGGATGCTGTTGGCGCGGCCGTTGTATGCGATGGGCACGTGCTTGTAGTTCGGCAGCAGCGGTTGGTCGGGCCTGAACAGGCGGCCTGCATTGGTGGCGTGGTGGACCGAGGCGAAGAAGTCGGTGTAGCCCGCGATGCGAACCGGCAGTTGCAGCGCCACGCCTTCCATGGGCAACAGCGCCTCTTCCACCCGGCCGCGCGTCGAGGTCGCGTCCTGTGCCAGCAGGCCGGAGAGCTGCGCGCGCAGCGCCGAGGCGGCCTTCGGGCCGAGCGCCATCAGGTCGTTGAGTGCGGCTGCGCCGCAGGCCCGCGCCGCGGTGGCGGCTTCGCCGGTGAAGAGCGCGGCGAGGCGATGCACGTCGACAACCCGGTCGCCGATGGCTACGCCGCAGCGCGCCGCCTGATGAGGCGCATGGACAGGGAGGAACACACCGAACGGCAGGTTCTGGATCGGAAAATCAGTGCCGGGCGCGTTGGCGGATTCGACCCAGCTGCGCAGGCCCGCGTCGTGGGTGGCATTCAGCGCGCTCACAGGCTGTGCCCTCCATCGATCACAAGCCGCGTGCCCGTGGCCGTCTTCAGGTGCGTGGCGCAGGCCAGCACCGCGCGCGCCACGTCGTCGGGCGACACCACGCGGCCCAGCGGGGTCAGCTCGGCCTTCTTCTGCAGCTCGCTTCGGCTGCGGCCCGCCACGAAGTCCGTGTCCACCGCCGCCGGCGAAACGCTCAGGAAACGCACCTGCGGGCCGAACGCGCGCGCCAGCGACACCGTCAGGGTGTCCAGCGCCGACTTGGCGGCGCAGTACGCCACATTGCTGCCCGCGCCCGTGAACGCGGAGACGGAGGAGATGTTCACCACAAGACCGTCGCCGCTGCCGCGCAGCTGCGCAAGCAGCGCGCGGATGACCGAGAACGGGCCGCCGACATTCGCAACGAGGATCTCGTTGAAGAACGCACTGTCCATTGCGTCCAGGTCGTCGTGCGCCACGCGGCGCGTGTAGCCGGCCGAATTGACCAGGATGTCCACGCGACCGGTTTCATCCGCCAGTCTGCGTGCCAGCAAGGCATGCGCGGCGACATCGTCGAGCGGGATCGCGGCGCTGAGGTGGCCCGACCCGGGCAAGCGAGCGCACAGCGCCTCGGCCCGCTCGCGACCTCGGTGATAGCCGACGACCACCCGGGCCCCTTCATTTGCCAGCGCAAGCACGCAGGCTGCGCCGATGCCGCTGCTGCCGCCGGTGACGACCGCCACCTTGCCCGCCAGGGACTGTGAGTTCATATGCATGGCATGGACTCTAGGTGCCGCCGGCGGCGCTTGTATCGAAGTTGTCCGTTTAGCGGACACGACATTCCAGCCGGAGGATGGACTGCTTTCCCTCTCGTTCAAAGGATCGGATAGCCTCCGCGGATGCTTCAATCGCATGCCTCCGCGATGCGATCCATCCACTCTGTCCTTTAATCGAACATGTCATCTGCTTCCGACGCGGGCTCGCTCAAACGCGGCGTGCTCCTGCTCAAGCTGCTCGCAACTGCAGGTCCGCGCGGTCTTGCGCTCACGGAGATCGCCACGCGCACCGACCTGCCGCATCCCTCGGTGCATCGCGTGCTGCAGCAACTCGGCGCCGAGCGGCTGGTGGACCGCAACGAGGAGCTCAAGCGCTACCGGCTTGGCCCGCTGGCCTTCGAGCTGGGCGTGGCCGGTTCCGCCATGCACGACATCCGCGACCTGTGCGATCCCGCGATGGACGCTCTCGCCAAGGCGACCGAGGACACCGTCTACCTGGTCGTTCGCAGCGGATTCGACGCGGTGTGCATGCATCGGCGCGAAGGCTCCTTCCCCATCCGGACCTTGGTGCTGGAAGTGGGCAGCCGCAGGCCGCTCGGCGTCGGCGCCGGCGGGCTCGCCATCCTGGCGTCGATCGCGCAGCAGGAGCGGGAGGAGATCGTCCGGCGCGTGGCACCGAATCTCGCCGCGTTCGCAAGCCTCACGGCGCAAGCCGTCATCGATGCCTGCCAGCGCACGCACGAGCAGGGCATTTCGCTGATCCGGAACAAGATCAACCTGGGTGTGACGGCAATCGGGCACGCCTTTCGCGACCCGATGGGCCAGTCCGTGGGCGCACTCAGCGTTGCCGCACTGTCGCAGCGGATGACGGCGGCGCGGGTGCGCGCCATTTCCGCGCTGCTGCGCGACGCATGCGCGGATGTCGAGCGCCGTGCGCGCGCCCAGAGCCGCAACGGCTGGACGTCCGGCTAGAGGGGCTTGCGCCGACCCCGGCGCGCCTCGCTCACACCGATCGCGGCAGCAACGCCGGCACCAGCGGCCGGCCCAGCTGCTTCACCCACCACTGCAGCGCCTGCCCCTTGGCGCCGGTCTTCCAGGCCAGCCAGAAGGCCTCGGGCGCGCGCGGCTCCTCGGTCTGCAGCGCGACCAGCGTGCCGCGCGCCAGCTCGCCCTCGATGCACGCGCGCGGCAGGAAGCCGTGCCCCAGCCCCGCCACCTGGCAGGCGATCTTGGCGGTCATCGACGGCACCGCGATGCGCGGCTGGCCCGCCATCAGCCCGACGGTGCGGTCCGACAGCGTGCGCGCGCTGTCGCCCACCACGATGGCGTTGTGCGCCAGCAGGTCGCCGCGCTGCAGCGCGCGGCCCAGGCGCGTGAGCGCGTGCGTGGGCGCCACGCAGAACACGAAGTCGAGGCTGCCCACCGTGACGGCCTGGTAGCCCCCGCCGGCCGGGCCTTCGCCCGCGGCAATGACCACGTCGGCGCGCCCCTCGCGCAGCGCCTCCCAGCTGCCCGTGAGCGCCTCGCAGCCGATGCGCAGCCGCGTGCCGCAGCGCAAGTCCTCGAAGGCGCGCACGTCGTCGATGAGCGCCTCGGTGGGAATGAGCGAGTCGTGCACCAGCCGCAGCTCCGACTCGAAGCCGGTGGCGATCTGCCGCATGCGCGATTCGAGCTCGCTCGCGGCGCCGAGCAGCCAGCGCCCCTCCTTGAGCATCTCGCCGCCCGCGGCGGTGAGCGTCACGCGCGGGCCGTTGCGCTCGAACAGCTGCATGCCCAGTTGCTCCTCGAGCTTGGCCACCGCGTACGAGATGGTGGAGGGCACCTTGTTCAGGCGCGCGGCGGCCGCCGCGAACGAGCCGTGGCGGTCGATGGCGTCGACCACCTCGATGGCTTCCAGGCTGAGTTTGAGCACGCGCTACTCCTTCAGAGAACTTGAGAAACCTTGAAAAACCGATGTTCGAAAAATTCGATCATAGACGGCAAAAGGTTTCGCCAACAGACCCTCCTTGAAGTTCGATGATTCATTCCATGCCTCGGAAACAAGTTCCGAGACGAATTGTGAATTCAATCGAATTCGAACACTGCCAAGGAGTGAATCATGTTGGAAATTCGCAGCGCCACCGACCGCGGTATCGCCGACTTCGGTTGGCTCAAGTCCCGCCACACCTTCTCGTTCGGCCACTACCACGACCCGGAGCAGGAAGGCTTCTCGGACCTGCTGGTGATCAACGACGACCGCGTGACCCCGGGCCGCGGCTTCGGCACCCACCCGCACCGCGACATGGAAATCTTCTCGTACGTGCTGGACGGCGCGCTCGAGCACAAGGACTCGATGGGCACCGGCTCGGTGATCCGCCCCGGCGACGTGCAGATGATGAGCGCGGGCACCGGCGTGCGCCACAGCGAGTTCAACTCGTCGGCCACCGACGCGCTGCACTTCCTGCAGATCTGGATCGTGCCGGGCCGCAAGGGCGTGGCGCCGCGCTACCAGCAGGTGCACTTCGCGCCGGAAGAAAAGCGCGGCCGCCTGCGCCTGATCATTTCGCCGGAAGGCAGCGACGGCTCGCTCGCGGTGCACCAGGACGCCCGCGTCTACGCCGGGCTGTTCGACGGCGCCGAGCAGGCCTCGCTCTCGCTCGATGCCGGCCGCTATGCCTATGTGCACGTGGCCCGCGGCAGCGTGGAGCTCAACGGCCAGCGCCTGGCCGAAGGCGACGGCGTGCGGGTGCGCGACGTGCGCCAGCTCGAACTGGCCCGCGGCGAAGGCGCCGAGGTGCTGGTGTTCGACCTGCGCCCCAACGAGCTGCCCGCGTTCTGAGCCGCGCGACGGCAAATGTCCAAACCGCCTCATTAATCGACAAGACACGCACCCTCGCTCCCACGAGGATGCACGCCACGGGTCGACACCCCACTTTCTCTCTGCACCGCTTTCTCACCGTTCTCTCATCTACGTCATCACGGAGTCATTCATGTCCATCAAAGCCACCCCCACCGCCGGCGCCAAGTTGCTCACCCCCAAGGACCACACGCTGGTCATGATCGACTTCCAGTCGCAGATGGCCTTTGCCACGCATTCGATCGAAGCCATCACGCTGCGCAACAACGCCGCCCTGGTGGCCAATGCGGCCGCCGGCTTCGGCGTGCCGACCATCCTCACGACCGTGGCCGAGAAGAGCTTCTCGGGCCCGATGTTCAGCGAGATCAGCGATGCGTTCCCGGGCCAGAAGATGCTCGACCGCACCTCGATGAACACCTGGGAAGACGCGGCCGTGATCGATCGCATCAACGAGATCGGCAAGAAGCGCATCGTGCTGTCGGGCCTGTGGACCGGCGTGTGCATCGTGGGCCCGGCACTCTCGGCCATCGACCAGGGCTTCGAGGTGTACGTGATTGCCGACGCCTGCGGCGACGTGTCCACCGAGGCACACAACCGCGCGATGGACCGCATGGTGCAGGCCGGCGCGCAGCCCATGACCTCGCTGCAGTACCTGCTCGAGATGCAGCGCGACTGGGCCCGCACCGACACCTATGAAATGACCACCGGCATCGCGAAGAAGTTCGGCGGCGCCTACGGCCTGGGCGTGACCTACGCCAAGACCATGTTCGGCGCGCACGAAGGCTGAAGTCCGCGGTGAGCACGAAGATGAAGCCCTACGTCCTGTCGCTCGCGCTCGGCCTGCTGGTCGGCGTGATCTACGCACTGTTCCAGGTGCGCTCGCCGGCCCCGCCGGTCATCGCCCTCGTGGGGCTTCTCGGGATCCTGCTCGGCGAGCAGATCCCGCCGCTCATCAAGAGCGTGATCAAGCCCGACGCCGTGGCCACCTCGTGGCTGCAGCACCAGGTCAAGCCGCACGTGTTCGGCGAGCTGCCGCAATGCGCCAAGGCCGACCCATCCGCCACCCCCGACGCCCCGCGCAAGACGTCATGAGCGATTCGTTCGACGAACAACGCCGCCGGCTGTGCCTGGGCACGCTCGGCGCCGCCGTGGCCGGCACGGCCATGACCTCCTCCAACGCCCAGACGGCGCCAACCGCAAGAAGGACCTCCGACATGGCAGGCACCACCACCGCACCCGACCTGATCCTCCACAACGGCCGCTTCACCACGCTGGACCGCGCCAACCCCGAGGCCGGCGCCGTGGCCATCAAGGACGGCCGCTTCCTGCGCGTGGGCCGCAGCGAAGACGTGCTGCCGCTGGCCGGCAGCGGCACCCGCGTGGTCGACATGCAGGGCAAGCGCGTGCTGCCGGGGCTGATCGACAACCACCTGCACATCATCCGCGGCGGGCTCAACTACAACCTCGAGCTGCGCTGGGACGGCGTGCGCAGCCTGGCCGATGCCATGGGCATGCTCAAGCGGCAGGTGGCCATCACGCCGGCGCCGCAATGGGTGCGCGTGGTGGGCGGCTTCACCGAGCACCAGTTCGCCGAGAAGCGCCTGCCGACCATCGAAGAGCTGAACGCCGTGGCGCCCGACACGCCGGTGTTCATCCTGCACCTGTACGACCGCGCACTGCTCAACGGCGCCGCCATGCGCGCCGTGGGCTACACCAAGGACACGCCCGCGCCCCCCGGCGGCGAGATCGTGCGCGACAGCGCCGGCAACCCGACGGGCCTCCTGCTGGCCAAGCCCAATGCGTCCATCCTGTACGCCACGCTGGCCAAGGGCCCGAAGCTGCCGCTGGACTACCAGGTCAATTCCACGCGCCACTTCATGCGCGACCTGAACCGCCTGGGCGTCACCGGCGCCATCGACGCGGGCGGCGGCTTCCAGAACTACCCCGAGGACTACCAGGTGATCCAGCAGCTGGCCGATGCCGGCCAGCTCACCATTCGCCTGGCCTACAACCTGTTCACGCAGAAGCCCAAGCAGGAAAAGCAGGACTTCCTGAACTGGACCTCGACCTCCAAATACAAGCAGGGCGATGACTACTTCCGCCACAACGGCGCGGGCGAGATGCTCGTGTTCTCGGCCGCCGACTTCGAGGACTTCCGCCAGCCGCGCCCCGACATGGCGCCCGAGATGGAAGGCGAGCTCGAAGAGGTGGTGCGCGTGCTCGCGCAGAACCGCTGGCCCTGGCGCCTGCACGCCACCTACGACGAAACCATCGACCGCGCGCTCGACGTGTTCGAGAAGGTCAACCGCGACACGCCGCTGGCCGGCCTGAACTGGTTCTTCGACCACTGCGAGACCATCTCGGAGAAGTCGATCGACCGCATCGCGGCGCTCGGCGGCGGCATTGCCGTGCAGCACCGCATGGCCTACCAGGGCGAGTACTTCGTCGAGCGCTACGGTGCCGGCGCGGCCGAGGCCACGCCGCCCGTGAAGCGCATGCTCGAGAAGGGCGTGAACGTGTCCGCCGGCACCGACGCCACGCGCGTCGCGTCGTACAACCCGTGGGTGTCGCTGTCGTGGCTGGTCACGGGCAAGACCGTGGGCGGCATGCAGATCACGCCGCAGCGCAACTGCATCGACCGCGAGACGGCGCTGCGCATGTGGACCGAGAAGGTCACCTGGTTCTCCAACGAAGTCGGCAAGAAGGGCCGCATCGAGGCCGGCCAGCTGGCCGACCTGATGGTGCCCGACCGCGACTTCTTCGCCTGCGCCGAATCGGACATCGCCGACACCACCGCGCTGCTGACCATGGTGGGCGGCAAGGTGGTCTACGGTGCCGGCCCGTTCACCGCGCTGGACGAAGGCACGCCGCCGCCGGCCATGCCCGACTGGTCGCCCGCGCGCACTTTCGGTGGCTACGGCGGCTGGGCCGACACGGCCCATGGCGCAGATGGTGCTCCGATGCAGAAGGTCCTTCGCAACGCCGCCGCCGCCTGTGCCTGTGCCAACGACTGCAACGTGCACGGCCACCAGCACGCCACGGCCTGGAGCAGCAAGCTGCCCATTGCCGACCTGAAGAGCTTCTGGGGCGCGCTGGGTTGCGCCTGCTGGGCGGTGTGATGAAGACGATGCACTGGCAACCTTCACCCGTGCTGCGCTGGGTCGCGCTGCTGCTGCTGTGCGCGGCCTACCTGCAGGGCGGACTCAACAAGGCGATGGACTTCGGCTCGGCCATCGCCGAGATGAACCACTTCGGCGTGTCGCCCGCGGCACCCATGGCCGCGGCCGTCATCGTGCTGGAACTGGGCGCCTCGGTGCTCATCCTCACGGGCTTCTACCGCTGGCTGGGCGCCGTGGCGCTGGCCGCGTTCACGCTGTTCGCCACCTTCCTCGCGCTGCGCTTCTGGCAGATGCCGGTGGGCCAGGAACGCTTCATGGCCGCCAACTCGTTCTTCGAGCACCTCGGCCTGGTCGGCGGCTTCCTGCTGGTGGCCTGGCACGACCTGCAAGGGCGCAAGAATGACTGAGGCCGCGAAGAGCACGCAAGGCGCCGCCGGCGCCAAGGGTTCCGGCGGCTTTGCGCCGCTGCGCCAGCCGGTCTTCGCCGTGCTGTGGGCCGCCACCGTGCTGGGCAACATCGGCAGCTTCATGCGCGACGTGGCCAGCTCGTGGCTGGTGACCGACCTGTCTGCCAGCCCCACGGCGGTGGCGCTCATTCAGACGGCGGCCACGCTGCCTATCTTCCTGCTGGCCATTCCGGCGGGCGTGCTGTCGGACATCCTCGACCGCCGGCGCTTCCTGATCTTCGTGCAGCTGGTGCTGGCCAGCGTGAGCGGCACGCTGCTGGTGCTGTCGCACACGGGCGCGCTCACCGTCGAGTACCTGATTGCGCTGACCTTCGTCGGCGGCATCGGCGCGGCGCTGATGGGGCCGACCTGGCAGTCGATCGTGCCCGAGCTGGTGCCGCGCGCCGACCTGAAGAGCGCGGTGGCGCTGAACTCGCTGGGCATCAACATCGCGCGCTCCATCGGGCCGGCCGCGGGCGGGCTGATCCTCGCGAGCTTCGGCGCGGCCGTGACTTACGGCGCCGACGTGCTGAGCTATGTGTTCGTCATTGCCGCGCTGATCTGGTGGAAGCGCCCGGCCGCGGTCGACAGCGGGCTGTCGGAGAACTTCCTGGGCGCCTTCCGTGCCGGCCTGCGCTACACGCGCGCCAGCAAGGAACTGCACCGCGTGATGCTGCGCGCGGCCGTGTTCTTCCTGTTCGCGAGCTCGGTGTGGGCGCTGCTGCCGCTGGTGGCGCGCCAGATGCTGGGCGGCACCGCCGGCTTCTACGGCGTGCTGCTGGGCGCCGTGGGCGCGGGCGCCATTGCCGGCGCGCTGGTCATGCCGCGGCTGCGCGCGCGGCTGGACGCCGACGGCCTCGTGCTGCTGGCCTCGGTGATAACCGCCGCCGTGATGGGCGCGCTGGTGTTCGCGCCGCCCAAGTGGCTGGCCGTGGTGCTGCTGTTGCTGCTGGGCCTGGGCTGGATCATTGCGCTCACCACGCTCAACGGCGTGGCGCAGGCCATCCTGCCGAACTGGGTGCGTGGACGCGGCCTGGCGGTGTACCTCACCGTGTTCAACGGCGCCATGGCGGCCGGCAGCCTGGGCTGGGGCTTGATCGCGCAGGAAATCGGCGTGCCGTACACGCTGGTGGCCGGCGCCGTCGGCCTGGTGGTCGTGGCCTTGCTGTTCCACCGTGCCCGCCTGCCCACCGGCGAGTCGGACCTGCAGGCCTCCAACCATTGGCCCGAGCCGCTGGTGGCCGAGCCCATTGCGCACGACCGCGGCCCCGTGATGATCCAGGTCGAGTACCGCATCCGCAAGGACGACCGCCCGGCCTTCCTCGACGCGATGAAGCGCCTGTCGCTGGAGCGCCGCCGCGACGGTGCCTACGCCTGGGGCGTGACCGAGCACACCGGCGACGCCGAGCGCGTGATGGAGTGGTTCCTCGTCGAGTCGTGGGCCGAGCACCTGCGCCAGCACCACCGCGTGTCGCACGCCGACGCCGACCTCCAGAGCGAGGCCGTGCGCTTTCACATCGGGCCCGACAAGCCCGTGGTTCATCACTTCCTTTCCCTCTGACGACAGACAGACGGCATTTCGCCCACAACCCGGGCAACGCAGGCAACCAAGGAAAAGCATGGCTACTTCGAAATCCGCAAAGCCCACCAAGGCAGTCAAGGCCGCCAAGACCGTGACCGTCAAGGCCCTGGCCGACAGCACCAAGGCGCGCCGCGTCGCGTCGCTGCACACCCCGAGCGACCTGGGCGCCGACGCCACGCGCGACATCTCCGCGGCGCTGAACGTGCTGCTGGCCGACGTGTTCGCGCTGTACTTCAAGACCAAGAACTTCCACTGGCACATGTCGGGCCCGTCGTTCCGCGACTACCACCTGCTGCTCGACGAACAGGCCGATCAGATCTTCGCGACCATCGACCCCATCGCCGAGCGCGTGCGCAAGGTGGGCGGCACCACGCTGCGCTCCACTGGCCATGCCGCGCGCCTGCAGCGGCTGTCGGACAACGACGCCGACTTCGTGACCCCCATCGGCATGCTGGCCGAGCTGCGCGAGGACAACCAGCGCCTGGCCGGTTTCATGCGCGCCACGCACGGCGTGTGCGACGAGCACGGCGACGTGGCCACCGCCAGCCTGCTGGAGAACTGGATCGACGAGGCCGAGAAGCGCACGTGGTTCCTGTTCGAGTCGGTGCGCCAGAGCTGAACCGTCCCGCACTCACCTGCTTTCCCCCCCACCGCACTCTTCATTCCACAGGAAAACCATGACCACTCTCACCCTGCGCGACGGCACCGAGCTCTACTACAAGGACTGGGGCACGGGCCAGCCCATCCTGTTCAGCCACGGCTGGCCGCTGAGCGCCGACATGTGGGACGCGCAGATGCTGTTCTTCGCGGAACGCGGCTACCGCACCATCGCGTTCGACCGCCGCGGTTTCGGCCGCTCGAGCCAGCCCTGGACCGGCTATGACTACGACACCTTCGCCGACGATATTTCCGAGCTGATCGAAAAGCTCGACCTGAAGGACGTGATCCTGGCGGGCTTCTCGATGGGCGGCGGCGACGTCACGCGCTACATCGCGCGCAAGGGCACGGCGCGCGTCGCCAAGCTCGCGCTCATCAGCGCCGTGACGCCGCTGTTCGTGAAGACGGCCGACCACCCCGTGGGCCCCGACGCATCGCTGTTCGCGGGCATCCGCGCCGGCCTGGCGGCCGACCGCCCGCAGTTCCTGGACGACTTCAGCACGCTGTTCTACGGCACCAACCGTCCGGGCGCCAAGGTGTCGCAGGGCGTGTTCAAGCAGACGCTGCAGATCGCGCTGCAGGCCTCCATCAAGGCCACCATCGACTGCGTGACGGCTTTCTCTGAAACCGACTTCCGCCCCGACATGGCCAAGATCACCGTGCCCACGCTGGTGATCCACGGCGACGACGACCAGGTGGTGCCGATCGAGGCCACCGGCAAGCTCGCGGCCGAGATGATCAAGGGCAGCCAGTTCAAGGTGTACGCCGGCGCGCCCCACGCCACCTGCACCACGCACGCCGACCAGGTGAACGCCGACCTGCTGGCGTTCATCAAGGGCTGAACGGACGGTTGCCCGTGACGGGCGAGCAGGGCGAGCAGGGCGTGAAGGGGGTGAAGGGTGTGAGGAATGCGGCAGGTGCCTATGGCGACCTGCTGGGACGGTGCTTCGAGCTGCCGTCCGCGCCCGCGCTCGTCATGCTGCCGGCGCCCGGCGCGCCGGCCGTGTTCGCCGTCACGCGCATCACCTGCCTGCCCGGCCAGTTGGGCATGAAGCAGGAGATCCCCTGCGAAGACGCCTTTCTCGTCGCGCTGCACCTCGTGGGCATGCGCCACCACGAAACCTGGGTGCGCGGCCGGCCGGCGGTGGTGCGCGGCTATGCGCCGGGCGCGCTGAGCATCGTCGACCTGCGCGACGACGTGGCGAGCTACCTGGGCACGCCGCTGGACGCGCTGCACTTCTACGTGCCGCACGCGCTGGTGCGCGCCGTGGCCGGCGCGCAGGGCATGGCGGGCGTGAACGGCATCGCCTGCGCGCCCGGCCTGGTCGACCCGGTGATGTGCAACCTGGGCGCGGCCGTGCTGGCGCTGTTCGAGCGCCCGCAGCGCGTCGGCGCGCTGGTGCAGCAGCACCTGGCGCTCGCCATCTGTGCCCATCTGGTCCACCGCTTCGGGAACAATGCGCAGGCCGGGGTGGAAACGCCTCGCCTGGCACGGCACCTGCAGCGTTTGCATTGAAGCGGCCTCCACACCAAGAATCTCCCATGACAAATTCTTCTGCTCCTTCCATCCCTCCCACCTCTTCCATCTCTTCCGCTCCTTCCGCTCCTTCCGCCGTCGTGGTCCAAGACAACCCCGCGAAGCACCGCTTCGAGTACGCCGCGCAAGGGGAGCGCGCCGTCGCCATCTATTCGCTGGAAGGCAACGTCATCACCTTCATTCACACGCTGGTGCCCGAGGCGCTGCAAGGCCAGGGCATCGCGAAGCAGCTGGTGCTCGCCGGCCTGGCCTCGGCGCGCGAGCGCGGCCTGCGCGTGGTGCCGCAGTGCCCCGTGTTCAACGCCTACATGCGCGCGCACCCCGAGACGCACGACCTGCTGGCCGACGAAGGCCGCAAGCTGCTCGGCCTCTGAAGGGCGCACCGCACATGACCGCCGACGACCGCCAGCCCGGGCTGCGCAACGCCACGCTCGACGAGATC
This sequence comes from Variovorax sp. OK212, assembly GCF_900112425.1. Lineage (GTDB taxonomy): Bacteria > Pseudomonadota > Gammaproteobacteria > Burkholderiales > Burkholderiaceae_C > Variovorax. The sequence continues at coordinate 163,911 of NZ_FOLP01000011.1, forward strand.
GCAGGGCGCGCCGTGCCGGGCGCCGAGACCGTCACCGCCGTGATCCAGCAGACCGTGCGGCGCGAGTCCGTCGCCGCCTACGAGCAGTGGCTGAAGAAGGTGGTGCCCATTGCCTCGCGCTTTCCGGGGCACCGCGGCGTCAACGTGATCCATCCGGCCGCGGGCGGGCTGCAGTACACCGTCACCATCCGCTTCGACTCGCTCGCGCATGCGCAGGACTGGTTCTCGTCCGAAGCGCGCCGCCAGCTGGTCGAGGAAGTCGCGCCGCTGCTCGACGCCGACGAGAAGGTGGAAACGCGCAGCGGCCTGGAGTTCTGGTTCCACCCGCCCGCCGGGCAGCCGCCGGCCAAGCGCTACAAGCAGTTCCTGCTGACGGTGTCGGTGATCTACCCGCTGACCATCCTGGTGCCGGCGCTGCTGCACCGCTTGCTGGCGCCGGTGCCCGTGGTGTCCACCTACTGGCTGGAGCACCTGGTGGCCTCGGTGGCCATCGTCGGGCTGATGGTGTACGTGATCATGCCGAGGTACACGCGCCTGATGGCGCGCTGGCTCTACAAGTGACGCGCGGCCGCTGCGGCTGCTGACGCCGGAGGTGCCGCAGGGTCGCCCTCGTGCGTGCTGCGCTGGAGCACCACCGCGCAGGCCGCCAGCACCGGCGGCACGGCGAAGCACCACACGTTCCACCGCGCATAGATGAGCGCCGCCGCCGCGCAGCCCGCGGCGAACCACGCCACCGCGGCCGCCATGCGCCGCATGCGCGCGCGGGCGGCCGCTGCTTCCTCGGGCGCCTGCCCGCCGCGCATCAGGTCGGCCAGGTCGACCATCACCTGCGTGGTGGTGCCCGTCATCAGCGTGGTCGGCGGCGCGCTGCCCAGGTGGATGCGGTGCACCGCGTTCTGGATGGCCATGGCCGACACCAGCACCAGGCCCGTGAGCATCGCGCTCGCGCTGTCGCCGTCGTCGAAGGGCCCGAAATGGATCGCCAGGATGCCGCCCGCCAGCAGCAGCGCGGCCTTGAGCACCAGCATCGTGCGCAGCACCGGCAGGCCCAGGTTCGGCAGGCCGTAGCTCAGCAGCCGCGCGAGCACCACCACCGCGCAGAACACCGGCAGCGCCAGCAGCTTGGTGATCGCGCCCGAGGTGCCATGCACCAGCGCCGCGCCGATGGTCACGAAGTTGCCCGTGACGTGCGCGGTGAACAGGCCGTGCAGCGCGAGGAAGCCGGCGGTGTCGACGAAGCCGCCGTTGAGGCTCATGAGCTGGGGCAGGGTGGGTTTCATGGCAGGCCGTGTCGTGGATCGTGTGGGAGCGCCATGGTGCACCCGGCGCGGCGCGCCGTCTTGTCGGGTTGGGCGCGGCTTTGCACATTCGGGCGCCAGCTACCAGGCGCTCAGGGTGTCCGGTCGGTTCAAAACAGGCCACTCTTGTTCAATACACGCTCGCCCATCGGCCCCACCATCCGGGCGAGACTCGATCCGGGAGATCGCCATGAACAAAGACAACCGGCCGCCCACCTTGACCACCACGGGCGGCGCCCCCGTGGCGGACAGCCGGCACTCCATCACCGCCGGGCCGCGCGGGCCGATCCTGCTGCAGGACTACCAGATGGCCGAGAAGCTGGCCTACCTGGCGCGCGAGCGCATTCCCGAGCGGGTGCTGCACGCCAAGGGCGCCGCCGCCTTCGGCACGCTGCGCATCACCGGCGACATCGCGCGCCACACCCGCGCGCGCGTGTTCCAGCCGGGGCAGCTCACGCCGGTGCTGGTGCGCTTCTCGGGCCTGACCGGCGAGCGCGGCTGCGCCGACGCCGAGCGCGACATGCGCGGCTTCGCCCTGAAGGCCTACACCGAGGAAGGCAACTGGGACCTCGTGGGCAGCCACCTGCCGGTGGCCTGCATCCGCGACCCGCAGAAGTTTCCCGACCTGGTGCGCGCGCTCAAGCGCCACCCCGTGAGCCACCTGCGCTCGCCCACCGCCATCTGGGATTTCTGGTCGCTCTCGCCCGAGAGCATCCACCAGATCCTGATGCTGTTCTCCGACCGCGGCCTGCCGCGCAGCTACCGCCACATGCACGGCTACGGCGCGCATGCCTTCGGCCTGATCAACGAGGCCAACGAGCGGGTGTGGGTCAAGTTTCATTTCAGGACGCGCCAGGGCATCCGCTGCCTGAGCGACGCCGAGGCGCGCGACACCATCGCCGAAGACCGCGAGAGCGCGCAGCGCGACCTGTTCGAGGCCATCGAGCGCGGGGAGCATCCGAGCTGGTCGCTGCACGTGCAGCTCATGAGCGACGCGCAGGCGGACGCGCTGCCCTTCAACCCCTTCGACCCGACGCGGGTGTGGCCGCAGGACGCGTTCCCGCTCGTCGAGCTCGGCCTGCTCACGCTCGACGCCAACCCCGACAACTACTTCGCGCAGGTGGAGCAGGCCACCTTCAACCCCGCGCACATGGTGCCGGGCCTGTGCGTCTCGCCCGACAAGCTGCTGCAGGGCCGGCTGCTGGCCTATGCCGACGCGCAGCGCTACCGCGTGGGCACGCACCACGCGGCGCTGCCGGTGAACCGGCCGCTGTCGCCGGTGCACACGTACCACGCCGACGGGGCCATGCGGCTGAACGTGCCGGCGCGCACCGACGCCTACTACGAGCCCAACTCATTCGGCGGCCCGCGCCCCGACCGCCGGCTGGCCGAGCCGGCGCTGCCGCTGGCCGGCGACGCCATGCGCTTCGACGACCGGCAGGGCCTGGGCGACTACGAACAGGCGAGCGCGCTGTACCGGCGCATGGACGACGGCGAGCGCGCGCGGCTGGCCGCGAACCTCGCATCGTCGATGGCCGGTGTGCCCGAGACCATCCAGCGGCGGCAGGTCGAGCATTTCCGGCTGGTGGACACGGGCTTCGGTGACAGCGTGGAAGCCGCCCTCGCGCGGCGCACGGCGGCCCGCCTGCCATAGGGATTGCTGCAGGGACGGCGCGGCGGTTCATCGCCGAGAATCGCCCGCGCCGTGCACCGCCGCACGAACGCCTTGCCACCCCCGCCTTCATGTCCAAAGACCGATTCCTCTCCGAGGGCCTGCTGCTGCCGCCAGCGCCCGCGGCCCTCGCCCCCGGCATCGTTCACAGCAGTTTCAGCGTGCAGGGCGACGCCCGCGGCAGCCTGCCGGCGTGGCAGGAGCGCATGAGCGTGGTCTACGACGTGCGCCCGGTGTCGCTGCGCGGCGAGCAGGGGGCGTTCGACGCATCGTTCGCGCGCTACTCGCTCGACGACATCACCTTCTTCGACATGCGCACCGGCCCCAACGTGGCCGTGCGCTCGCTGGGGCGCGTGTCCACCGAGAGCGTGCGCGACATTTCCTTCAACCTGTTCCTGGAAGGCGTGCCGGCCGAATTCCGCGCCCACGGCCAGCACACCGGCGCGCACCACCTGCCGCGCGTGCCGAGCATCCTGGCGCTGGACATGGACCAGCCCTGCACCATCCGCAGCCACGAAGGGCGGATGCTGATGTTCTTCGTGCCGCGCGCACTGGTGGAGAAGGCCTTTCCCGATGCCGCCTCGCTGCATGGCCGGAGGGTCGAGGCGACCACGCCGCTGATGTGCGTGCTGGTCGACCACCTGGTGGCGCTGAGCCGGCAGATCGTCGGGCTGGGGCGCGACGAGGCGGGCGAAGCCTTTCGCACCGCGGTGCAGCTGCTGGCGGCGGCGTTCAGCCGCGAGGCGGGGCTGTCGGGCGATGCCCGCGCGGCGGTGCGCGCGGCCGCTTACGGCCAGGTGCGCCGCCATGTCGATGCGCACCTGCACGACCCCGACCTGTCGCCCGAGAGCGTGCTGAAGTCGCTGCACCTGTCGCGCGCCAGCGTGTATCGCCTGTTCGCGCACGACGGCGGGCTGGCCTCGTACATCCGCGCGCGGCGCTTGCGCATGGCGGCCGACGAGCTGGTGCGGTTTCCGCACCTGGCGGTGCAGGACGTGGCCGCGGGGCTCGGGTTCAACAACGCCTCGAGCTTCACGCGGGCCTTCCGGCGCGCCTACGACATCGCGCCGCAGGAGCTGCATGCCTACGCGCCGCTGCTGCGGCGCGAGCAGACGCGCGCCGGGTTCAGGTAGCCCGGCGCCTCAGACGGCCGACACGGCGGCAGCCTGCGCGAGGCGGCTGTCGAACACCGGCGGTGTCTTGACGATCGACCTCAGCGCCGGTTCCGCCGCGCGCAGGGCAGCCAGGTCGGGCCGCGGCCGGCGCAGCGGCGCATGCGCCGAGAACGCCTGCTCCATGGCACGCGCCGCGCCCAGCACCCGGTGGTCGGTGCGAAAGCCGCCCACCACCTGCAGCCCGAACGGCATGCCCGCATGGTCGAGCCCGCAGGGCAGCGTGATCGCCGGGTGCGTGGTCAGCGTGACCACGTAGGTCAGCGCCAGCCAGCGGTAGTAGTTGGCCTGCGCCTCGCCGTTGATGTGGGTGGCGTACAGCTGCGTCCACGGGAAGGGCGAGACCGGCGTGGTGGGCGACAGCACGAGGTCGTAGTCGGCGAAGGTCGCCTGGAAGCGGTTGATGAGGCGGGTCTGCTCGGCCTGCGCCCAGGCGCTGTCGAGCAGGCTCATGCGCGCGCCCATCTCGTAGTTGGCGCGCGGGTTGGGGCCCAGGCTGTCGGGGTCGCGCTCGTAGGCCGCCTGCATGCCCGCCACGAAGGCCTCCGCGCGCAGCACGTCGAAGCAGCGGTGCGCCTCGCCCATGTCGAAGTCGACCCGGTCGCAACGCCGGAACAGGTGCCGCATGGCCTCGATCTTCCGGCGGAAGGTGGCGCGGATGCCGTCGTCCACCGCGCAGGTGCCGAAGTCCTCGGTCCACGCCACGCGCAGGTTGGCGAGGTCGACGTGCGCCGGCGCCAGGAACGACAGCGCATCGAGCGGGTAGCTCAGCGCGTCGCCCGCGTGCATGCCGGCCGATGCGGCCAGTTGCAGGCAGGCGTCGTCCACCGTGCGGCCCATGGGGCCGACGACGGAAATGGGCGTCCAGCCCAGCGGCTTGCGCACGCTGGGCACGATGCCCGGCGACGGGCGGAAACCCACCACGCCGCACTTGGCCGCCGGAATGCGCAGCGAGCCGCCGGTGTCGGAGCCGGTGCACACGGGCAGCATGTCGCAGGCCAGCGCGGCGGCCGAGCCGCCGGACGATCCGCCGGCGTTCAGGTTGGGGTCGAAGGGGTTGCCGGTGGCGCCCCACACGTCGTTGCGCGAATTGGCGCCCGCGCCCATCTCGGGCACGTTGGTCTTGCCCGCGACGATGGCGCCCGCGCGGCGCAGGCGGGCCACCAGCTCGATGTCTTTTTCCGGCACGTGGTCGCGGTACAGCGGCGAGCCCCAGGTCGTGAGCAGGCCTTCGGTCGGCTCCAGGTCCTTCACGCCCAGCGGCAGGCCGTGCAGCAGGCCGAGCGTGTCGCCGCGCACCACGGCGTTTTCGGCGGCCCTGGCCTCGGCGCGCGCGCGCTCGAAGCAGGTCGCGGTGACGGCGTTGACGAAGGGGTTCACGCGCTCGATGCGCGCGATGCACGCCTCGAGCAGCTCGACGGGCGACAGGGCCTTGCTGCCGATGAGGCGGCGCAGTTCGACGGCGGATTTCTCGACGAGTTCGCTGCTGGCGTCGAGCGGGGTGTTCGTGGGGTTCATCGGTTGGCGGGTCAGTTGGCGGGTGAGTCCGCGGGTCAGTCCGCGGTGATGTTGGCGCGCGCCGCCACGGCACGCATCACGGGCAGCTCGCGGTTGATGAGCTCGCTCGCGGCGGCGGAGTTGCTGTACGCCGGCTCCAGCCCCTGGGCGAGCAGCTTGGCGCGCGTGTCAGGGTCGGCGATGGTCACGGCCAGCGCCTTCTCCAGCCTGGCCTTCACGTCGGCGGGCAGGCCCTTGGGCGCGGCCAGCATCAGCCAGGTGTCCATGTCGATGCCGGCGTAGCCGCTCTCGGCCATGGTCGGCACGTCGGGCAGCAGCGCGGAGCGCTTGGCCGTGGTCAACGCGATGGCCTTGATCTTGCCGCTCTTGAGCTGCGGGATCGCCGCGCTCACGGTGTCGATGCTGAAGGGAATCTGCCCGCCCATGAGGTCGGTCATGGCCGGGGCGCTGCCCTTGTAGGGCACGTGCGTCATCTTCAGGCCGGCGGCGTGCAGGATGCTTTCGCCCGCGAACTGCGCGGTGGTGCCGGTGCCGAAGGAGCCGTACGAGTACTTGCCGGGCGAGGCCTTCACGTAGTCGACGAACTGTTTCACGGTCTGCACCGGCACGTCGCTGTTGGCCAGCAGGATCAGGCCGGTGCGCCCGGCGATGCCGATCGGGTCGAAGCCCTTCACCGGGTCGTACGGCAGGTTGGCGCGAATGGCCGGGTTGACGGTGAAGGTGGTGCCCGAACTCACGAGCAGCGTGTAGCCGTCGGGCGCGGCCTTGGACACATAGCTCGCGCCGATCACCGTTCCCGCGCCCGCGCGGTTCTCGATGACCACCGGCTGGCCCAGCTCCTTGCCCAGGCGCTGCGCGATCACGCGGCCGTTGACGTCGGTCGCGCCGCCGGGCGGGAAGGGAATGACGAGCGTGATCGGGCGCGAGGGATAGCCCGTTTCCGCGGCAAGGGCGGCCAGCGGCACGGCGCCGAGTCCGAGGCCGCACAGCAGTGCGATGCGGGCCGTGCGCGTGAGGCGGCTGGGACTCGGGAGAAGGTTCATCGGGGCTCCGGGGTTCGAGAGAGGTTCGAGCGAGTGGGATGGACAAACCCATCCTAGGAGTCGCGACACGATGCTACAAGCGCAATGTTTAGAATCCTGCGTTGCCGAATCGGCAATCGATGCGGTTGCTTCAGCCCTCATCCGGGCCGCGTCAACGGAGAATTTCATGACGCTTCGCGCCTTGCAGGAAACCGCGGTCCGTTACTTTCTCGAGGTGGTGAAGACAGGCTCGGTGAAGGAGGCCGCGCTCAAGCTCAACGTTGCGCCGTCGGCCGTGAGCCGGCAGGTGGCGCGGCTGGAGCGCGAGCTCGACACGCTGCTGTTCGACCGCCATGCGCGCGGCATGGTGCCCAACGCCGCGGGCGAGCTGCTGGCCGCGCATGCCAAGCGGGCGCAGCAGGACATCGAGCGCGTGGCCAACGACATCGCCGGCCTGCGCGGCCTGCGCAGCGGCCATGTGCGCGTGGCGAGCACCGAGGGCTTCGCCTTCGATTTCATTCCCACGCTCATTGCACGTTTTCGCCGCAAGCACGAGGGCATCCGCTTTCACCTGGAAGTGGGCGCGCCGGCCGACATCTCGCGCATGGTGCGCGACGGCGAGGCCGACGTGGGCATCACGCTGAGCGCGGCGCCCGAGCCCGGCATCGAGATCGCGCTGCGCCATCCGAGCCCCGTGCTGGCGGTGATGGCCAAGGACCATCCGCTGGCGCTGCAGCGCCAGCTCTCGCTGCGCCAGGTGGTGGCGTACCCGCTGGGGCTGCCGCAGGAGGACAGCTCGATCCGGCGGCTGCTCGACGCCAGCTGCACGCGGCAGGGGCTGCGCTATGCGCAGGCCATGTCGAGCAACCACGCGAACGCGCTGCTGAGCTTTGCGGCGGCCGGCGGCGGCAGCATCGCGTTCTACGGCGCGCTGTCGATGCGCACGCTGCTGCAGAGCAAGGCGCTGGTCGCCATTGCGTTGAAAGACCGCGAGATGAACGAGCGCCATCTCGAGGTCGAGACCATGGCGGGCCGCTCGCTGCCGGATGCGGGCAAGGCCTTTGTGCGCTACCTGGTCGAGGCCGTGAAGGCGACCTGAGGCAGGGGGCGAGGCTTGCTTCGCTTACTTCAGCGCGCGCTCGATCGCGTCGCGCAGCTGCTGCAGCCCGAACGACACGTCGGTGAACACGCCGTTCACGTAGAACGTGGGCGTGGCGCGCACGCTCAGGCGGCGGCCGAGCTCGACCTGCTCCTGCACGCGCTGGCGGTAGACGTTGTCCTTGAGCTCGTTCTCGAAGCGCGCCATGTCCAGGCCGAGCTGCCGGGCGTAGCCGTCGAGGTGGCTGGTGTCGAGGTGGTTCTGGTGGTTGAAGAGCAGGTCGGCGTACGGCCAGAACTTGCCCTGCGCGCCCGCGGCCTCGGCGGCTTCGGCGGCCATTTCCGCGTGCGGATGCACCTCGCGCAGCGGAAAGTGGCGAAACGCATAGCGCACCTGCGAGCCGAAGTGCGACAGCAGCATCTGCACGGCCGGGTGGGCCTGTCGGCACGACGGGCATTCGAAGTCGCCGAACTCGATGAAGGTGACCTTGGCCGAGTCGGGTCCGACCACATGCTCGGTGGCACGGTCGGGCGTCAAGAGCTGGAGAAGGGTGTTCGCTTGGGGGGCTGCGCTCATGGAAGGCTCCGGTTCGGTAGGGGGGCGTCGGGGGGAGGGTGTTGGGGGTGTCGGTTCACTTGTCCACCCGCATCTTGCGCCGCCAGGTGCCCGGCGGCGTGCCGGTGAACTGGGAGAACACGCGCGTGAAATGGCTCTGGTCGGAGAAGCCGCAGGCCGCGGCCACCTCGGCCAGCGGGCGCTCGAAGTCCATCAGCAGCGCCTGCGCGCGCTCCAGCCGCTGCGCGACCAGCCACTGGTGCGGGGTCTGGCCGGTGGTTTCGCGGAAGGCGTGGATGAAGTAGCTGCGCGACAGGTTGCAGGCGTCGGCGATCTCGGCAATGGAAATGCCGCCGTCCATCTTGCTGCGCAGCATCTCCTTGGCGCGCGCCTCGTGCGAGCGCGAGAGCACGCGGTGGGTGCGGGGCTCGGCCGCCGGCGCGGCCTGGCCGTGGGCGTCGACCAGGTAGCTGGTCATGGCCAGGCAGACCTGGTCGACGAACAGCATGCTGGCCTCGCTGGGGCGCTGCAGTGCCGGTGTCAGCGCGCCCGCGAGGTGGGCGAGCACGTCGTCCCTGACGGCCGTGGCCGGGGCGATGCCGCCCACGCGCGCACCCTGCTTGTCGTCGAAGGCGCGCTGCAGCGCGGCGTGCGAGATCTCGAGCAGCACGAAGTCGAAGCCGGTCTGCATGTCGGCGCGGTAGCGGTCGCAGAAGTCGCGGATGTAGACCGCGCCCTTGCCGAAGTCATGGCACTCGGCGTGGTGCTCGTGGAGCACCTTGCGGCGGTGCCCGTCGCGCAGCGAAATGCCCACCAGCACGCCGCGCCCGCTGGCGTCGGTTTCCACATGCTGGCGCTGCTGGGTGTCCACCGTCTTGCGGTACACGCGCACGCCGTTGGCCGACAGTTCCTGGTCGTTGTGCAGCGCGCCGGCCGAGCAGCCCAGGGTGTCCTGGGGCGGCGCGGCCGGCAGGGGCCGCGCGAGCGCGCAGGCCGGTATGCCAGCAGCTGGGGTTGCAAGGGGCCTGGTTTCGGCGCGCATGAACTGGCGGATGAAAAGCGAAGTGGTCGAGCATCCGATTGGCGATGCTGGGCGCGATTATGGATAGAAGTTTTGCACGTTTTCTTGAAGTTTCTTTGAGGAAATACGTACTTACACCCTTGCGCATTCACCTTGGCCTTCAGGCGAGCCGGTCGAGCAGGCTGTACCAGGCCACGCCGCCGGCCACGTAGAAGCGCTGCAGGCCGTGCATGGGAATCGGCCGGATCGGCGTCACCGGGTACGGAAAATCCGCCTGCGCACCGGCAAGGCGCGCCGCCACGTGCTTGCCCATGCTGGTGGCCAGCGCGATGCCGCGGCCGTTGTAGCCCAGCGCGATCGTCATGCCCGGCGCGGGCGTGTGCACGTGCGGCATGAAGTCGCGCGTGACGGCGATGCGGCCGGCCCAGCGGTACGCGTAGCGCAGCGGGCCCAGCTGCGGGAACAGCAGCTCGAGCGAGCGTTCGAGGTGCGCGAAGTCCGCGGGCCCCGACGGGTCGGCGAAGTGGCCGCGCCCGCCCATCAGCAGGCGGCCCTGCGCGTCCTTGCGGAAGTACAGCAGCAGCCGCTGCGAGGTGGAGGCGGTCTCGCCGCCGGGCAGGATGGCGTTGGCCGCCGCGCCCTTCAGCGGCTCGGTCGCCACGATGAAGCTGTTGGCGGCCAGCACGGTGCTCGAGAGCCTGGGCCACAGCGTGCCGGTGTAGCCGTTGGTGGCAATCAGCACCTGGTCGGCCGTGACGCTGGCGCCGGTCGACGTGGTGGCATGCCACTGCGTGCCGCGCCGCTCCAGCGCCGTGACCTCGGTGCCGCCGTGCACGGCCGCGCCCGCGGCCTGCGCGGCGCGCGCCAGCCCGCGCGTGTAGGCCAGCGGCTGGATGCTGCCCGCGCGGCCGTCGAGCCAGCCGCCGGCAAAGGCCCCGGTGCCCAGCCGCGCGCCGACGGCGGCGCGGTCCAGCTGCTGCGTGGGCACGCCCAGCCGGGCCCATTGCGCGGCGCGCGCGTGCAGGCCGGCCACGTCCTTCTGCGCATAGGCCACCTGCAGCCAGCCGTTGCGCACCGGCTGGCAGTCGATGCCGTGGCGCGCAATCAGCTCGAACACCAGGTCGGCCGAGCGCGACACCGCGTCGATCAGCCGCGCGCCGCGCTCCGCGCCGTGGATGCGCAGCAGCTCGTCGGGGTCGTGCTTGAGCGAAGGGTTCACCTGCCCGCCGTTGCGCCCCGAGGCACCCCAGCCGGGCTCGTGCGCCTCGAGCACGCAGGCCTGCACGCCGGCTTCGGCCAGGTGCAGCGCGGCCGACAGGCCGGTGAAGCCGCCGCCGACGATCAGCACGTCGGCCTTGCGCGATTCGGCCAGCGGCGGCGTCGGTGGCGCGGGGGGCGCGGTGTCGGCCCAGAGCGAGGGCGGCCATGCACCACCGCTCACGGGCGCACCTCCACGGACGCGACGGCACCGGAGGGGTGCAACACGCGCCGCAGGAAGTCCTGCGTGCGCGCCTGGCGCGGCGCGCCCAGCACCTGCGCGGCGGGGCCTTCCTCGACGATGCTGCCGCTGTGCAGGAAGCACACGCGGTCGGCCACCTCGCGGGCAAAGCCCATCTCGTGCGTGACCACGATCATGGTCATGCCCTCGTCGGCCAGCGCGCGCATCACGCCCAGCACGTCGCCCACCAGCTCGGGGTCGAGCGCGGAGGTGGGCTCGTCGAACAGCATGGCCTCGGGCTTCATGGCCAGCGCGCGGGCAATGGCCACGCGCTGCTGCTGGCCGCCCGAGAGCTGCGCCGGAAAGGCCTGCGCCTTCTCGGCCAGGCCCACCTTGGCCAGCAAGGCGAGCGCCTCTTCGCGCGCCTGCGCGGCGTTCTGGCGCAGCACGTAGACCGGGCCTTCCATCACGTTCTCGAGCACGGTGCGGTGCGGGAACAGGTTGAAGCGCTGGAACACCATGCCCATGCGGCTGCGCAGCCGGTGGATGGCGGGCGAGCCGCGGTCCACGCGCTCGCCGAAGGCGCGCACCTCGCCGCCTTCGTACGACTCCAGCCCGTTGATGCAGCGAAGCACGGTCGACTTGCCCGAGCCCGACGGGCCGATCAGGCACACCACCTCGCCCTTGTCCACCCGCAGGCTCACGCCCTGCAGCACGCGGTGCGTGCCGAAGCGTTTCTCCAGTCCTTCGACGTGGATCATGGTTGTTTTCTCCCGGCGGCAAAGCGCCGTTCGAGCCGGCGCAGGCCGTACACCAGCGGCAGGCTCATCAGCAGGTAGAGCAGGGCGACCAGCGTGTAGACCGTCATGTTCTGGAAGGTCGACGACGCGATGAGCTGGCCCGCGCGCGTCATCTCGGCCACCGTGATGGTGGAGACCAGCGAGGAGTCCTTCAGCATCATCACCAGCGTGTTGCCGTAGGGCGGCAGCGCGATGCGAAAGGCCTGCGGCAGGATCACGCGGCGCATGATCAGCGCCGAGCGCATGCCCATGGCCTGCGCGGCCTCGCGCTGGCCCGGGTCGACCGCCTCGATGCCGGCGCGGAAGTTCTCCGCCTGGTAGGCCGAGTAGGCGATGCCCAGGCCGATCACCCCGGCCTGGAAGGCCGAGAGCTGGATGCCGAACTCGGGCAGCACGAAGTAGATGTAGAACAGCTGCACGATGATCGGCAGCCCGCGGATCACGTTGACGATCACCGTGCCCGTCCATGCGAGCGCGCGCACGGGCGAGAGCTTCATCAGCGCGAGCGCGAGGCCGAGCACGCTGCTGAGCACGAAAGCGAGCACGGTGACCTGCACCGTGACCACCGCGCCCTGCAGGAGGATCGGCAGGAAGTCCTGCGCGTTCTGGAGAAAGGAGGCAGCCATGGATGCGATGCCTCAGATGCCCCACTTCTGCACGATCTTCGCCAGCGTGCCGTCGGCCTTGACGGCGGCAATGGCCTTGTTCAGCCGCGCCAGCGTCTCGGTGTCGCCCTTGCGCACCACCAGGCACACGTCGCCCACGTTCACCGGCTTGTAGCTGTCGACCAGCTTCACGCCGGGGAAGGTGTTCTGGCGGATCTGGTAGGCCATGATGGGTTGGTCGCCCAGGCCCGCCTTGATGCGCCCGAGCGAGAGGTCGCGCGTCATGTCGGCCACCGAGTCGTAGCTGCGCACCTCCTTGAAGATGCCCTTCTTGGTGAGCATGTCGAGAAACACAGTGCCCACCTGCGCGCCCACCACCTCGCCCTTGAGCTCGTCGAGCGACACATAGGCGCGCTTGTCGTCGCCCTTCACCAGCAGGCCTTCGCCGTATGAATACACCGGGTCGCTGAAGTCGACCACCTCCTGGCGCGCCGGCGTCTTCAGCATGGCGGCCGAGACGATGTCGATCTTGCGGGCCGTGAGCGAAGGAATGAGCGCGGAGAACACCGTCTGCTGCACGTTCACGCTGAAGCCGCCGGCCTTGCCCACGGCGGTGACGGTGTCGACCATCATTCCCTGGATGCTGTTGGTCTTCACGTCCAGGAAGGTGAAGGGCACGCCGGTGGCGGTGGCGCCCACGTTGTAGCTCGGCGCGGCAGCCTGCGCGGCGGCCAGCGAGGCGGTGCCCGCGATGCACAGGCCCAGGGCCAGGCGATGAAGGTGGCGAACGATGCGGTTCATGGAAGCACTCCTCGAGGAAAGAAGATGAAACGTTGAAAACAAGGCAAGGCAACGAAGAAAACCCGAAGCGGGCGGCTGCATCCGGCGATGCAACATGCATGCCAATAATCGATTCAATCGAATCTTCTTTCAATAAATGAAAACCACTAGTCGAATTGAAAGAATCGATATTCGATATTTCAGTTCGAGATGGCTATACTTCCCGGCCATGGACGCCACACCCCGATCTGCTGCCGATACCCCCGCCGCCCCCCCCGCCGACACCGCCCCCGAGGACAGCCAGAGCCTGCTGTTCAACCAGTCGCTGGAGAAGGGCCTGGCCGTGCTGCGCGCCTTCAGCGCCCGGCGCCGCACCATGACGCTGGCCGACGTGGCCGAGGCCACCGACATCACCAAGAGCTCGGCCCAGCGCATGGTCTTCACGCTCGAGAAGCTGGGCTACGTGCGCAAGCACCCCAAGACGCGGCGCTACCAGCTCACGCCGCGCGTGATGGAAATCGGCTTCAACTACCTGGCGGCCCACTCGCTGATCGACGTGGCCAACCCGTTCCTGTCGGAGCTCACCAAGGTGACGACCGAGACCTCGTGCCTCACCGAGCCCGACGGGCTGGACATGGTCTACGTGGCGCGCTTCGTCAGCGCGCAGTTCGTGCCGGTGCACATGCCCATCGGCAGCCGCATCCCCATGTACTGCACCGCGTCGGGCCGCGCCTTCCTGAGCGCGCTGCCCGAAGAAGAAGCGCGTGCGCTCATCGAGGCCTCCGACCGCGTGGCCCACACCATGCATACCTGCACCGATGTGGACGAGATCCTCCGGACGCTGCGCCAGGCGCGGCAGCAGGGCTTCGCCACCAATGCCGAGGAGCTGTTCCTGGGCGACATGACCATCGCCGCGCCGGTGCTGGGCAGCCAGGGCCGGCCGGTGGCCTCGGTGCACGTGGTGGCGCCGACCAGCCGCTGGACGATGGACGAGGCGGTGCGCAAGCTGGCGCCCACGCTGCTGTTGTTCGCGCGTTCGCTCACCAGCTCGGCGCGCAGCATCGACTGACGGCCGATCAGGCCCATAAGGTTTCGCGCATCGCGCGGGCGGCGGCAGCCCTTATGCTTTGCGGGATCACAACGCAGCAGCATCCGCCGCTCCCCACCATGACCGATTTCCGCCCCACCTACGACACGCGCTTCGACCGTATCGCCGCCGATCGCCTGCCCGACCTGCTGCGCGCCATGCCCAAGGCCGAGCTGCACATGCACATCGAAGGCTCGCTCGAGCCCGAGCTCATCTTCGCGCTCGCGCAGCGCAACGGCGTGTCCATTCCGTACGCCAGCGTCGAGGAGCTGCGCAAGGCCTACGCCTTCACCAACCTGCAGACCTTCCTGGACATCTACTACGCCGGCGCCAGCGTGCTGCTCGAGGAGCAGGACTTCTACGACATGGCCTGGGCCTACCTGGAGCGCGCCGCCGCCGACAACGTGGTGCACACCGAGATGTTCTTCGACCCGCAGACGCACACCGCGCGCGGCGTGGCGATGGAGACGGTGGTCAACGGCCTGCACCGCGCCTGCGTCGACGCGCAGCCGAAACTCGGTGTGAGCGCTTCGCTCATCCTGTGCTTCCTGCGCCACCTGAGCGAGGAGGAAGCCTTCGAGACGCTGGAACAGGCGCTGCCCTACCGCGACAAGTTCATCGGCGTGGGGCTCGACTCCAGCGAAGTCGGCCACCCGCCCGAGAAGTTCGCGCGCGTGTTCGCGCGCTGCCGCGAGCTGGGCCTGCACCTGGTCGCGCACGCGGGCGAAGAAGGCCCGCCGGCCTATGTGTGGAGCGCGCTCGACGTGCTGAAGGTCGAACGTGTCGACCACGGCGTGCAGAGCGCCAAAGACCCGGCGCTGATGCAGCGCCTCGCGCAGGACCGCATTCCGCTCACCGTGTGCCCGCTGTCCAACCTCAAGCTCTGCGTGTTTCCCGACCTGGCGCAGCACAACCTGGGCACGCTGCTCGACGCAGGCCTGGTCGCCACCGTGAACTCGGACGACCCGGCCTACTTCGGCGGCTACATGAACCAGAACTTCCTCGAGACCTTCGCGGCCACCGGCCTGGGCGTGCGGCACGCCTGGCAGCTCGCGGCCAACAGCTTCGAGGGCAGCTTCATCGACGAGGCCGCCAAGCGCGCTTACGTCGACCGGCTCAACGCAGTCTTCGCGAGCTTCTGATCTGAAACCACGGGCCGCGGCACCAGCAGCGGCATCGCCACCAGCGCGCACGCGCTGGCCGCCAGCCACACCAGCGGCCAGCCCTGCAGCGCCAGCAGGTGCGGAATGGAAAACGGCGTGATGAAGCACACCAGGAACACGCTGGTGTTGGCCATGCCCAGCGCGGTGCCGGCGCGCGCCGCGCCGGCCAGCGTGGCGAGCTCGGTGTAGGCCACGCCGTGCCAGGCCGACACGCACACCCCGCTCGCACCCAGCAGCGCCACCAGCGCGACGCGCAGCGCCAGTGAATCGGCCGCGTGTGCGCCGGCCGCCATCGCCAGCACCGCGAGGCCCGCGAACAGCAGCACGCTGAGCGCGCTGCAGGCCCGCAGGTAGGCCGGCCGGTTGCGCCGCCGGTCGGTCCAGCGGCCGCTCCACACGCGCATGACCATCGCGCCGACCTGCACGGACACCATCGTCGCGGTGATCGCCGCCAGGCCCGCGTGGCCGAAGTCGTGCAGGAACACCGTGCCGAAGGACAGCACCGCGAACTGCGGCGCGCAAAGAATGCCGATGCCGGCCACGATGCGCCACACGCGGGGGTCGCGCAGCGGGCCGGACTCGGGTGCCATGGCTCCTGCAGCCTTGGCGTGCGATGCGACCGGCGCGATGGCCGGCTCGTGCACCCAGGCCCAGCTCATCGCCGCGCTCAGTGCGCACAGCAGCGCGAGCAGCCCGTACAGCGTGGCAAAGCCGAAATGCAGCGCCACGAAGGGCAGCACCAGCGCACCGATGCCGCCGCCCAGCGGCACGGCCGTCTGGCGGATGCTCATGGCCAGGCCGCGCTCGCTGGCGTCGAACCAGGTCATCACCGCGCGCCCGCTCGCGCCGTTCACGCTGCCGCCCAGCAGGCCCACCAGCAGCAGGCCCGCACCGAGCCAGCCGAGCCCGGGGATGTGGCCCGCCGCCGGCGCAGCCCACAGTGCCATGGCAACCAGCGCGACGGCCGTGCTGCCCAGGCCCATCAGCAGCACCGGCCGATCGCCCCAGCGGTCGGTCAAGAGGCCCCAGGGCAGCTCGCTCACCGCGATGCCCAGGCCCATGAGCCCGAGCACCAGGCCGAGCGTGGCGTTGTCGAGCTGGTAGCCGGTGCGCATCAGCACGGCGGTCATGGGGATGCCGCTGAAGGCCACCGAGAACGCGGCATTGGCGGCCACGCCGGCGGCCAGCACCTTCCAGCGGTGGCGCGGCGACAGCGCCGTGGAAGCAGGAGAGGAACGAGATGAGGAAGTGGGCGAACGTGTCATGTTGCGGTGCAGTCTCCGCCGTTGCCAAGGTTTTGAAAATCAGAAAATAATGAGTGGATCGTCCTGAAAAACAGGACGGTTGAACCAAAGGAAATGCCATGAGCCAGGTGATGTTCGATCTCGACGTGCTGCGCAGCTTTGCCACCGGCATGGCGCTGGGCAGCTATGCGCGCGCGGCCGACAAGCTGGGCCGTTCGACGTCGGCCGTGAGCGCGCAGCTCAAGAAGCTGGAGTCGCAGGCCGGCACGGTGCTGTTCCGCAAGGCGGGCCGCGGGCTGGAGCTCACCGATGCCGGCGAGACGCTGCTGGCCTATGCCCACCGCATGCTCGAGCTCAACGAAGAGGCCAACGCCGCGATGCGCGGCGTCGATCTGCAAGGCTGGGTGCGGCTCGGGCTGCAGGAAGACTTCGGCGAGACGCTGCTGCCCGCCGTGCTCGGGCGCTTCGCGCGCGCGCACCCCAAGGTGCGCATCGAGGCGTGCGTGGCGCGCAGCGGCGAACTGCGCGAGCGGCTCGAACTCGGCCAGCTCGACCTGGCGCTGGCATGGGACGCGGGCGACCAGCCGCTGTCGCCGTATGCGGAGCGCGTGGCGCGGCTGCCGTTGTTGTGGATCGGGCCCAAGGCGCCCGACCGGGTCGATGCGCCGTGGTGGACCGAGCGCGAGCACCGCGCCCCCGGCGTGCGCCTGCCCAAAAGCAAGGAGCCGTTGCCGCTCATCATGCTGGACGCCCCGTGCCCGCTGCGCGAGATCGTCATCACCGCGCTCGACCGCGCCGGCCTGCCGTGGCGCCGCGCCTTCGGCAGCGCCAGCCTGGCGGCGCTGTGGGCCGCCACGTCGGCCGGGCTGGGCCTCACGGTGCGCACGCCGTTCGGGCTGCCTTCGCATGTGCGCACGCTCGACCGCGCCACGCTGTCGCTGCCGGCGCTGCCGCAGATCTCGCTGGTGCTCTACCGCGCGCAGGCGCACTCCGAGGCGCCGGCGAGCCGGCTCGCCACGCTGCTGCTGGAGGCGGTGCGCCAGCATGTGCAGCCCGTGGCGATGCCGATGCGTGAGAATCCGCCGCTGGAGACCAAGGCAAGAGCAAAAGAAAAGGCGAGACAGCATGGGCATGGGAACGAGCATGGGAACGGCAACGCACAACTTCCTGCATCTGTGGGATGACAGGTTCCTGTACATCACGCCGGCGATCCAGTCGGGCCTGACGGCGCGTTCGTCGGCCACGCTGCTGGCCTCGGTCAGCGGCCACCCCTTCACGCTCGAGGCCGAAGACGGCACCCGCGTGCGCTGCACCGCCGCGCTGATCGCGCCGCACGTCTCGCGCCGGCTCGACGTCGACGGCTGCGGGCTGCTCTCGCTCAATCTCGACCCGGCCTCCAGCGCCTATCGCATGCTGGCCAGGCGCATGGGCGGCCACGGCATCCAGCCGATCGACGCGCGGCGCTTCGGCCGGCTGCGCGACGACTTCGAACCCGCGCAATGCGGCGTGCTGCCCGACGAGCGGCTGCAGGCGCTCAGCGCGCAACTGGTCGAGTCCATCACCGAATGCCCCGAGCTGCAGCCGGCCATCGACCCGCGCATCGAGCGCGTGCTGCAGTCCATTCGCGCGCACGCGGGCCAGATCGCGCTGCCCGATCTCGCGGCCGTGGCCTGCCTGTCGCCCGACCGGCTCACGCACCTGTTCGCCGAGCAGGTGGGCGTGTCGGTGAAGCGCTATGCGCTGTGGACCAAGGTGCGCCGCACGGTGCAGCAGTTCACCGGGCAGAGCTCGCTGACCGAGGTGGCGCTGGTCAGCGGCTTCACCGACGCGGCGCACATGAGCCGCACCTTCCAGCGCTACTTCGGCCTGCCGCCTTCGTTCCTCGCGAGCCAGGTGTGCGTGACGGCGGACGAGCACGCTTCGCATGCGTGGGGCCAGCACGCGCCGCTGCACTAGACGCACATGAAGGCGCACACGTGGGCACACACGTCGGCGCACTCCAGCACGCACTGGCAACAACCCTAGGTCATCGCAGCGGCTGCGTACAAGCCGCGGCCCGACGCGCTGCCTAAGCTCCGGATTGCTCCGCCAATAGAGCATCAACTGGAGACACATCAATGAGACATTCGATCCGTCGCGGCGTGCTGCCGCTGTCGTTGCTCGCGCTCGCCACCGCGGCCGCCATCACCGCCTGCGGAGGAGGAGGCGGCGGCGGCAACGCAGGCTTCACCTTCCTTCCGCCCGCCACGCCGGCCAACCCGCCGCCCGACAGCACCTACAAGGCCGAGATCCGCCGCACGGCCATGGGCGTGCCGCACATCAAGGCCGACAACTGGCCCGGCGCGGGCTACGGCTATGGCTACGCACAGGCCGAGGACGACCTGTGCACCATGGCCGACTCGTTCCTCACCTACCGCGGCGAGCGCTCGCAGTACTTCGGCGCCACGGCCAAGCTGCTGGCCGGCAGCACCATCGGGCAGCCGGTGAACCTCGAGTCCGACTTCTTCCACCGGCACGTGATCTCGGCCGACGTGCTGAAGAAGATGATCGATGCGCAGCCCGACAACCTGAAGAAGCTGGTCGAAGGCTTCACCGCGGGCTACAACCGCTACGTGCGCGACGTGAAGGCCAGCGCCACGGCCCACGCGGCCTGCCGCGGCGAGGCATGGGTGCAGCCCATCACCACCGACGACATCTACCGCCGCATGTACGCGGCCAACCTCGCGGGCGGGTACAGCAATTTCCTGGCGAACATCTCCAGCGCCGAGGCCCCCGCCGTGGTGGGGCCGCTCAAGGTGTCGGCGCGCGGCCGCAGGAAGGCGGCCGCGGTGCAGCTCGCGGCGCTCGACGTCAAGGCGCCCGAGCTGCAGGTGGGCGGCCACGAGGGCGTGGGCAGCAACATGATCGGCTTCGGCACTGCGGCCACCGGCGACGCGAGCCCGCTGCTGTTCGGCAACCCGCACTGGTACTGGCGCGGGCCCGACCGCTTCTACCAGGCGCAGCTCACCATTCCGGGCGAGCTGAACATCAGCGGCACGTCGTTCCTGGGCATTCCGGTGATCCTCATCGGCTTCAACGACAACATCGCCTGGAGCCACACGGTGTCGACCGCGCGGCGCTTCGGCTTCTTCCAGCTCAAGCTGGCCTCGGGCGACCCGACCAGCTACATGCGCGACGGCGCCGCCGTGAAGATGCAGCCCTCGGAAATCACGGTGAAGGTGAAGGGCACGGACGGCGCCACGACACAGGTCACGCGCACGCTCTACAAGAGCGAGTACGGACCCATGGTCAACCTGGCGCCGCTGAACAGCGGGCTGGCGTGGAGCCAGACCATGGCCTTCGCGATCCGCGACATCAACGGCGAGAACTACCGCACCTTCCGCAACTGGCTGCGCTGGAACCAGGCCAGGTCGCTCGACGAGTTCGTTGCCATCCAGCGCGAGGAAGCCGCCATTCCGTGGGTCAACACCGTGGCCGTGGGCCGCGGCAGCGCCAAGGCCTGGTACGCGGACATCGGCGCGGTGCCCAACGTGTCGCCGGCCCAGGTGACGGACTGCACCACGGCCGTGGGCGCTTCGATGCAGGCGACGCTGCCGCGCGTGCCCATCTTCGACGGCTCGCGCAGCGCCTGCGACTGGCAGACCGACGCCGACTCCGCGCAGAAGGGCGCCATCGGCGCGTCGCGCATGCCCAGCCTGACGCGCGACGACTACGTGGCCAACATGAACGACAGCTACTGGCTGGCCAACCCGAAGGCGCCCATGACCGGCTACCCGGACATCATGGGCCCGGCCGGCACCGAGGCGGTGAGCTTTCGCACCCGCATGGGCAACGTGCTGGCGCAGGGCCGCGTCGACGGCAGCGACAGCTACGGTGCGAAGGGCGCGACGCCCGACACCGTCAAGCGCATGGTGCTGAACAGCCGCGTGCTGACGGCCGAGCTGTTCAGGGCCGAGGCGCTGCCGATGGTCTGCGACGGCACGCCGATCGCGGTCGCCAAGGACCCGCTGACCAACGAGGACATCGGCCCGAGCATCGACGTGAGCGCCGCCTGCGCCGCGCTCACGGCGTGGGACGGCACGGGTGTCACTGGCGCAAGGGGCGCGCACCTGTGGGACGAGTTCTGGAGCCGCGCGTCGCGGATTCCGGCGGCCTCGCTCTACAACGTGCCGTTCAGCGCGGCCGACCCGATCCACACCCCGCGCGAGCTGAAGAGCACCGCCGGCACGCTGCTGCGCGAGGCCTTCGGCGCCGCCGTGGCGCGCGTGCAGGCCAGCGGCTATGCGGTGGACGCGGTGCGCGGCGAGTACCTGTTCGCCACGCGCGGCGGCAAGAAGATCCCGCTGTACGGCGGCTGCGGCGGGCCGGGCTACTTCACCATCTCGTGCTCGGAGAACCGGCTCGACAAGGGCGGCTACACGATGGACGGCAACCCGAACGGCAACAGCTACATGCAGGTCGTGCGCTTCCCCGAAGGCGGTGTGGAGGCCCACACCTTCCTCACGTTCTCGCTGTCGGACGATCCGGCCTCCGCGCACAACGGCGACTACACGCGCGCCTACAGCGAGGGGAAGTGGCTCAAGGTGCCGTTCTCGGAAGCGGACATCAAGGCCGACGCGGCTTTCAGCAGCACGGCCATCGCCGAATAGCGCGCAAAGACAAAGGCAAAGACGAGGCGGTGCGCGGCGCGCGGCGCGCCCGTGGCGCCGGTCTTTTAAGATCGGCGCAGAACGCGCCACGCACGCCATGCGCCACGCAGCTGCGTTCCTCCAACCCAACAGGAACACAGCATGCGCGCGAAATCTTCGGGCGGCCTTCGGCCGCTTTTTCTTGTGCCCGTCGTCATGGCCCTCGCGGCCTGCGCCGGCACCGCCGACCGGCAGGCATCGCAGGGCCAGGGCCCGTACAAGGCGGAGATCCGCCGCACCGCCATGGGCGTGCCGCACATCAAGGCCGACGACTGGGCCGGCGCCGGCTACGGCTACGGCTATGCCCAGGCGCAGGACAACCTCTGCACCATGGCCGAGGGCTTTCTCACCTTCCGCGGCGAACGCTCGCAGTTCTTCGGCGGCGACGCGCAACTGCCGGCCAACAGCACCATCGGCCGGCCGAAGAACATCGACTCGGACTTCTTCCACCGGCACGCGATGGCGCCCGACGTGGTCGAGGCCTTCGCGAACGCGCAGCCCGACAGCATCCGCCGCATGGCCGAGGGCTTTGCCGCGGGCTACAACCGCTACGTGAGAGAGGTTCACGACGTGCGCGAAGTGCGCGACGTGCGAGAGCCTCGCGAAGTTCGCGACATGGAGGTCGACGGCGCCGCAGGCAACGCCCATGCGGCCTGCCGCGGCGAAGCGTGGGTGCGGCCGATCACCGCGGTGGACATCTACCGCCGCATGTACGCCACCAACCTGGCCGCGGGCTACAGCAACTTCGTCGCGAACATCGCGAATGCGGTGCCGCCGAACGCGGCAGCGCCGGCCAAGGTTTCCTCGGCCGGCGAACAGGGCGCGCAGCCGTTCGCGCTGGAGGTCGGCGGCAAGGCCGGCGTGGGCAGCAACATGATCGGCTTCGGCACCGCGGCCACCGGCGACGCGAGCCCGCTGCTGTTCGGCAACCCGCACTGGTATTGGCGCGGGATCGACCGCTTCTACCAGGCGCAGATCACGATTCCCGGGCAGCTCGATGTGAGCGGCACGTCGTTCCTCGGCGTGCCGGTGATCCTCATCGGCTTCAACCAGAACGTGGCCTGGAGCCACACCGTGTCGGCGGCGCGGCGCTTCGGCCTCTACCAGCTGCAGCTCGCGCCGAACGACCCGACCAGCTACATGCGCGACGGCCGCCCCGTGAAGATGCAGGCGCGCACCGTCACCGTGAACGTGAAGCAGGCCTCAGGGGCGGTCGAGCCGGTGACGCGCACGCTCTACACCTCGGAGTACGGGCCGCTGCTGAACCTCGGCACCCTCGAGCCGGCGCTGGCCTGGAGCCAGGCCACGGCCTTTGCGGTGCGCGACGTCAATGCCGGCAACTTCCGCACCTTTCGCACCTGGCTGCGCTGGGGGCAGGGGAAGTCGCTCGACCAGCTGATTGCCGCGCAGCGCGAGGAAGCCTCGATTCCCTGGGTCAACACCGTGGCCGTGGGCCGCGGCAGCGCGCAGGCCTGGTATGCCGACATCGGCGCGGTGCCCAACGTGTCGCCCGAACAGGTCGCGCGCTGCACCACGCCCGCCGGCCAGGCCATTGCCGCGGTGATGCCGCGCGTGCCGGTGTTCGACGGTTCGCGCAGCGACTGCGACTGGCGCACCGATGCCGACTCGGTGCAGAAGGGCGCCGTCGGCCCCGCGCGCATGCCAAGCCTGCTGCGCGGCGACTACGTGGCCAACATGAACGACAGCTACTGGCTGGCCAACCCGAAGGCGCCGCTCACGGGCTACCCGGCCATCTTCGGCCCCGCCGGCAGCGAGGCGCAGACCTTCCGCACGCGGCTCGGCCACCTGATCGCGCAGGGCCTGGGCCAGGGCGCGACGCTCGAAGCGGTGGAGCGCGCGACGCTCGGCAGCCGCGCCTACACCGCCGAGCTGTTCAAGGACCGCGCGCTGGCCATGGTGTGCAGCGTGCGCCGCATCGCGGTGAACGGCGATCCGCAGACGAAGGAGGCCTTCTCGCCGCCGCGCAACGCCGACACCGGCCCGGCCTGTGCCGCGCTCAGGGCATGGAACAACACCGGCGTGGCCTCGGCGCGCGGTGCCCATGTGTGGGACGAGTTCTGGGCGCGCGCCTTGCTGGTGCCCGCCGGCCAGCTCTACGCCGTGCCCTTCAGCGCGAGCGACCCGGTCGGCACGCCGCGCGGCCTGAAGACCTCGGCCGCGGCGCAGTTGCGGCAGGCCTTCGGCGCGGCGGTGCTGCGCGTGCAGGCCAGCGGCTACGCGCCCGACGCGCCGCGCGGCGACGTGCTGTTCGCCACGCGCAACGGCCGCAGGATCCCGCTGTCGGGCGGCTGCGACAACCAGGGCTACTTCACGGTGCTCTGCTCGGAGAACCGGCTCGACAAGGGCGGCTACACGATGGACGGCAACCCGAACGGCAACAGCTACATGCAGGTCGTGCGCTTCCCCGAAGGCGGCGTGGAGGCGCATACCTTCCTCACGTTCTCGCTGTCGGACGACCCGGCCTCCGCGCACAACGGCGACTACACGCGCGCCTACAGCGAGGGGAAATGGCTCAAGGTGCCGTTCTCGGAGTCGGACATCAAGGCCGACGCCGCGTACCGCAGCGTGACCATCCGGGAGTAGGCGAGCAGGGTTGAGGTGGGATGGTGGGGCGGGGCGGGGCAAGGCGGTGCAAGGCGGTGCCTCAGCGCCGCTTCGCCAGCCAGTTCCACCCGGCGCCAGCGGCCATCAGCACGCAGGTGCCGAGGAACACGGCGCGCATGCCGATGTGCCCGCCCACGAAGCCGCCCAGCAGCGGCCCGGCCACCTGGCCGGTGTACTGCGCCGAGGTCGAGTAGCCGAGCATGTTGCCGGCCACGCGCTCGGGCACGTTGTGGCGGATCACGCTGGCAATGCACGGCAGCAGCCCGCCAAGCGACAGCCCCATCAGGAAGCGCAGCACCACCAGCTGCCAGCCCGAAGTGACGAAGGCCTGCGGCACCAGCAGCAGCGCCGACACCGCGAGGCAGCCGACGATCACGTTCCAGTGGCCCACGCGGTCGGCCAGCTTGCCCAGCCGCGAGGCCGACAGGATGCTGCCGAGCGCGGCGGCCGACATCACCAGGCCCGCCATCATGGTCACGCGGTTCGGGTCTTCCACCAGCGTGGCCACGTAGACCGTGATGATCGGCTCGATCGACATGTTGGCCAGCATCAGCAGCATGCCGGTGAAGAGCATGGCGACCAGCGGGCGCTTGTCGGGCACGGCGGCCCAGCCGGCGCCGGCGGCCTGGTGCCTGGCCTTGTCGGCGGGCGCCTTCTTTTCTTCGCGGATCAGGAACGCGGTGGCCAGGAAGGCCACGAAGATCATGGCGCCCGCGGCGAAGAAGGTCGCGCGGATGCCGATGAGCGGCGGCAACACGCCGCCCACCAGCGGCCCGACCAGGTTGCCCGCCATGATGGCCGACGACATGGTGCCCAGCGCCCAGCCGGTGCGCGCCTTGGGCGTCTGCGTGGCGACCAGCACCATCGAGCCCGAGGCGTAGCCGCCCAGCAGCCCGGCCAGCAGCCGCAGGCCCACCAGCTGCCACACGTTGCCCGCGAGGCCGATCAGCGCCATCGCCACCGCCATGCCCAGGCTCGCGCGGATCAGCATCGGCTTGCGCCCGTAGCGGTCGGCCAGCCGGCCCCACAGCGGCGCGACCAGCGCCGCGCTGAGAAAGGTGGCGCCGTACGCCGCGCCCGACCACTGCACGATGGCCGCGTGGTCCTTCACGCCCAACTGCTCGACGTACAGCGGCAGGAAGGGCAGCAGCAGCGTCATCGCGATGATGGTGGTGAAGGAGCCGAACATGCACACGGCGAGGTTGCGCTGCCAGTGGAGGTGCGCAGGAGCGGCGGCAGGGGTGGGGGCAGGAGTGTCCGCCTCGGCTTGCGGGGAAGTGCTGGGTGTGGGATGCGTCATGGGGCCGGCCATTGTGTGGCGGCGGGGCCAAAGCCGCGCCTGCCGATTGGCGGTGACGGCCATCGCGGGGAGCGGGGGCGTGGAGGGCGCGGCGAGCGAGAAGGTGGGCGGGAAGGTGGGCGGGAAGGCGGGAAGGAAGGGCTGCCTGCGGCGGCAACAGTTTTCCGACCACCGCGGCTCGTTCCAGATGACCGCGCCAACCGAGTGACTTCCGGATGGAAATCAGCGCGCAGCTGTTCTCCGAGCCGATCGAAGCCGCCCTGGCTTCACAAAGAATCGATCAGCGGTTTCCTGGCGCAATCAACGAACGCAGCTTCCATCTGGCTTCGAGCAAGGTGCACCGCTTGCACCTGCTCTTTGACTTCTTCGTGCCTGCCCGTAGCGGACGAGCGCAAGGTCAGCATGGCGAGCGCGCTGGCCTCGGCTTGGTACCTGGCGGTCAATCGAGCCGCTGCCCGGCCCGCACGTTGACGCGCCTCGTGGCGCCAACCGTGCCGTTTCTTCAGGCTCCCAAGCAAGGCGACCTCGTGTTGAGCGACATGCCCCTCCTCGGCAATTCCTGGCAACGCGGCAACTATTGCCTTTTTCCGAAGCTGGCGCATTTTCAGCGCCAGG
Organism: Variovorax sp. OK212; assembly: GCF_900112425.1. GTDB lineage: Bacteria > Pseudomonadota > Gammaproteobacteria > Burkholderiales > Burkholderiaceae_C > Variovorax. The sequence continues at coordinate 189,613 of NZ_FOLP01000011.1, forward strand.
ATCGCCAGCGCAAGAAAAAGAGGGAGCATGACGGCCACGTAGATCTTGTAGATCATGAAAGGGTCGCCGCTGGCCAGGCCAGCCCAATCCCATACGCCATGCAAAACCGTCGGGAAAATAAATCCCAGAAAAATAAAAGCCATCTGAATGGCGCGATTGCGCATGCCGGCAGCCGCCGCAACCCCCAAGCCAATGAAGGCGACGAAAAAGGAGTGCATGAACGGCACCATCAGTCCTCGCAACAGAAAACTCATGACCAGCGTCGCACCTGCAGCACCGTTTGCCGGGTCGCTCACGAGATAAGTGACCATTATTTTTCCGAAATACATGATCTGTTCGCTGGATGCGAATCCTGCGCCGATCAATCCACCATAAACGATGCCATCGAGCAGCCCACGGATTTGAGTGCGCCGATATACCAACATCCAGATGAGGAAAAGGCCTTTGAACAACTCTTCGGTCACTGGCGTAATAACCAGGGGGCCGAACCAATGGCCGAATTCGCTCCCGACCTGGGTGTCGACCAGGAGCTGCAAGCCCTCTTGTGACCAGATGGCGCAAAAGCCGGCCACGGAAGCGCCCCACGCAAAAGCCGAGAACAGCAGTCCCGGTCTGCCTTGCACCCAGCGGCCAAGCCACAGGAATGTCCCCGCCATTGGAAGCGTGACCAGAGCAGAGAGGTGAAACCCCCATCCCATTCCGGTCGTTCCAATTTTTGTCCAGATCCAGCCCAGAGCAGCAAGCCATGTAAAAAATGCCAGAAATGGCCACCCATACTGGATTTTCGTTTTCTTCATATTGAGAATTTGGGTGTCGTCTGGCTCGCAACTCGAACGAGATAAGTCTTTCATGGGTTGAAAGCTCATGGCGTCACTCATCATCATCCAGCCACGGAAGGTCCCCGGGCGGCCCAAAAATGTAGTTTCCCTGGACATAGAACTGGCCACCCTTCTTGGGTCCCCAGATGTAGAAGGGACCGAATTTTTTAGGGTCGTAGTCTATTTGAAGGTAATAGGCGCCATTGTTTCTCGGCCCGTAGATGTGCCGATTCAGTATGTAATATTTTCCCGACATCCTGGGCCCATAGATATAGCCGCTCTGGATGTAGTACTGCCCGACATTGCGCTGCATGCCTTCTCCATGGCCCGCGACGCAAGCGCAGCTGGAAAGCAACAAGGCCGTACCCAGGTTGAGTGAAACGGCAGCTGGCCTGAAGCGCATGAAAACCTCCGGTGTTATTGGCGCAAAACATCACGGCGCGGCGCTTTAACGGACCTGCCTGGGTGAATCAATTTGCTTGAACTGATAGTACACCATATCGGTCTAAGTTTTACCAGTTTGGTTGGTAATGCCGGAAACTCCAGGTTTGGGCACCTTCCGGTCAAGAAAGCAGTGGTCAGCGGCCGCGCCGGCGGTGTCTCGGTAGCCCCTGGTGCCGATGTGCAGCAGGTCACCAGGGCTTCGTGCTCGCAACGCACGACCGGCTTCGCGGGAACCTGGTTGCTCGGTTCGGACAGGGCTGTCTCGACGACATGGCTCGAACCGCAAGCAGCCTGGTGTCGCCGCGGAGACGATGTGGACAGGGGGAAGGGCTGGCAGGCCACGGGGGGTGTCGGCCACGCAACGGATGCGCACTTTCACGGGCCGGGGCGCACCGATCCTGTGTAATGATGAAATTTGTGAAATTTTTTGCGCTTTGGCGCAATACCAGACCGGCGAGACCGTAGCAATCGTGGCTTATCTGATCGGCCTCCTGATGTTTTTTGCATCGCTGTGCCATGCGCAGACGACGCCTGTCCAACGCCTGCGCATCGTCGGCGGGCTGGGCGGCGTGACCCAATACACCCGGCATGAGGAACAGTTCTGGACCCGGGACCTGGCCGCGCTGAGCGGCGGGCGCTACACCGCCAGCATCGTGCCCTTCGACCGCGCGGGCGTGCCGGGCCAGGAAATGCTCAACCTGATGCAGCTGGGCGTGGTGCCCTTCGGCACCGCGCTCATGAGCCAGATGTCGGTGCAATTCCCGGAACTGGGCGCGCCCGACATGGCCGGCCTGAACCCCGACGTCGCCACGCTGCGCCGCGTGGTGAGCGCCTTTCGCCCCTACCTGAGCGAGGCCCTGCGCGAGCGCTACGGCGTGGAACTGCTGGCCGTCTACATCTACCCGGCGCAGGAGGTGTTCTGCAACAAGCCGATGCGCCAGCTGTCCGACCTGTCGGGCCGGCGCACGCGGGTGTCCGGCGCGACGCAGGCCGACTTCGTCGCGGCCCTGGGCGGCACGCCGGTCTACACCGAGTTCTCGCAGATCATGGCCAACATGAAGTCGGGCAACACCGACTGCGTCATCACCGGCACCATGTCGGGCCACACGCTGGGCCTGCATGAGGTGACCAGTGCCATCTACGCCATGCCGGTGAGCTGGGGCGTGGCCGTGTTCGCGGCCAACCGCGAAAGCCTCAACGCGCTGCCGGCCGACCTGCAGGCCCTGCTGCGCAAGGAACTGCCGCGGCTGGAGGCCGCGGTGTGGGCCCAGTCGGAGTCCGAGACCGAAGAGGGCATCGCCTGCAACACGGGCGCGGCGGCCTGCACCAGGCCGATCAAGGGACGCATGGTGGCGGTGCGGCCGTCGCCGCAGGACGACGCCCGCCGCCGGGAAATCTTCGCCACCCGCGTGCTGCCCGGCTGGGTGGAGCGCTGCGGCCCGGTCTGCGCCACCGTGTGGAACCAGACGCTGGGACCGGTGGTGGGCTTGCGCGCCCAGACAACCCGGTGAAATCGCACTTTCCGCGTCGAGTGACGGCCATCGTGTATGGCGTGGCCGTGCTGTTCCTCGCCACGGTGGCGGCCGTGGCCAGCGCCATCATCTGGGAGGCGCGCCAGAAGGCGATCAGCGACCACGAGAGCCAGGCGGTGCGTTTCGTCGGCGGCTCCGAGGCGGCGCTCAACCGCGCGCTGCTGAGCATCGACATGCTGCTGGCGGGCGCCAACGAGTCGCTGCGCAGCGCCGCCCGCGAGAGCATGGGCACCGAAGCCGGCCAGCGCCAGATCCACCAGGTGCTGGACGACGTGGTGCGGCAGAACCTGCTGGTGCGCCACGTCGCCTTCGTCAACGCCGACGACACCGTGATGGCCTCGACCGACCGGCGCGGCGCACAGCTGCCGCTGGCACTGCCGAGCGGCTTCGTGGCGGGCGTGCTGGCGAGCCCGGTGTCCACGCTGGCGATCAGCCCGCCCGCCTCCAGCCTCGTCACCTCGCAGCGGGTGCTGTTCTTCGCGCGCGCCGTGACGCTCGCGGACGGCGCGCGCGTGCTGGCGGTGGCCGAGGTGCAGCTGTCGCTGCTGACGACCATCATGACGCAGGGCGCCGGCATCCGCGGGCTGGAGGTCACGCTGGAGCGCGACGCCGGCCCGATGCTCACCAGCCTTCCGCCGCGCGACGACCTCATCGGCCGGCAGATCGAGCCGCCCCTGCGCGAGCAGACCAGCGACGGCAGGCCCTCGCGCATGGCCGCGCGCCTGAGCGGCCTGCCGGCCATCGTCGTGGCCCGCCCGACCCTGCACCGCAACCTGCTGATTGTCGCGAGCATTCCCCTGAGTGCCGCCCTGCAGGACTGGCGCCGCGAGCGCGACCTGATCGCCTGGACCGCGCTGGCCATCGGGCTGATGATCCTGGCGGTGGCGCGCTTCACGCACGTGCAGCTGCGCCGCCAATGGCGCGCGCAGATGGCGCAGGTGCGTTCCAAGGCCACGCTCGACCAGGCGCTGGAGTCGATGATCGACGGCTTCATCCTGCTCGACGCCGACACCCGCGTGCTCACCTGGAACCGAAGTTTCGTGGCGATGTTTCCGTGGACCGAGCCCCTGATCGCGCCGCGCGTGCCGTTCAGCCGCATCATGGACGAGACCGCGCAGCACGTGGTGCACCACCGCGGCCCGGCCGACTGGACGGCCCTGAACATGCCGCAGATGAGCCAGCCGCACTCCGAGCAGGAGGCGCTGCTGCAAAGCGGCCAGGTGATCCGCGCCACGCGCAGCCGCACGCCCGACGGCGGCACCGTCTGCGTCTATCAGGACATCACCGAGAAGCGCCGCCACACGGCCGCCATCGTCGAGAGCAAGGCGCAGCTGCAGGCCACGCTCGACGCGCTGCCCGACCTGCTGCTCGAAGTGGGGCTTGACGGCTGCTGCCACGGCTACCACTCGCCGCGCGCGCCGTTCCCGGGTGCCGAGATCGGCATCGGCAACGAGGACCCGGTCGGGCGCATGCTGTCGCAGCTGCTGCCGGTCGACGCGGCGGCCGAAGTCATGAGCGCGTTGCACGAGGCGCATGTCACGGGCTCTTCCAGCGGCCGCCAGTTCGAGCGGCGCGGCCTGCACGACAAGGCCTGGTTCGAGATCTCGGTGTCGCGCAAGTCGGTGGGCGGCGAGATCGACGCGCGCTTCATCGTGATCCTGCGCAACATCACCGAGAGCAAGCTCGCGGCGCGCGAGATCGAGCACCTGGCCTTCTACGACACGCTCACCGGCCTGCCCAACCGGCGGCTGCTGCTGGACCGCCTGAACCAGGCCATCGGCTCGACCGTGCGGCGCTCGCGCCTGTGCGCGCTGCTGTTCCTCGACCTGGACAACTTCAAGACGCTGAACGACGCGCTGGGCCACGACATCGGCGACGTGATGCTCAAGCAGGTCGCGCAGCGGCTGAAGGACTGCCTGCGCGACGGCGACATCGTGGCGCGCCTGGGCGGCGACGAGTTCGTGGTGATGCTGGACGACCTGAGCGCGCAATCGGTCATTGCCACCTCGCAGACCGAGACCATGGGCGCGGCCATTTTGGCGCGGCTCAACCAGCCCTACCAGCTCGGCTCGCAGCAGCACCACAGCACCTGCAGCATCGGCGCGACGCTCTTCAACGCGCAGGACGCGTCGATGGAAGAGGTGCTCAAGCAGGCCGACATCGCGATGTACTACGCCAAGACCGACGGCGGCAACGCGCTGCGTTTCTTCGAGACCGGCATGCAGACCACCATCACGGCCAGGGCCGCGCTGGAAAGCGAGCTGCACACCGCCATCGCCGGTCGGCAGTTCGTGCTGTATTACCAGAGCCAGATCACCTGCGCGGACCGCGTGATCGGCGCCGAGGTGCTGGTGCGCTGGCGCCACCCGGTGCGCGGCCTGCTGCTGCCGCGCGAGTTCATCGACGTGGCGGAAGACACCGGGCTCATCATCCCGCTGGGGCTGTGGGTGCTGGAGACCGCCTGCATGCAGCTGGCCGCGTGGAGCGGCGACCCGCGCCGCAGCGCGCTGCAGCTGTCGGTGAACGTGAGCGCGCGGCAGTTCCGCGAGGAAGATTTCGTCGACCAGGTGCGCCTGGTGCTCAAGCGCAGCGGTGCCGACCCGGCCAAGCTCAAGCTGGAGCTCACCGAGAGCCTGCTGCACGACAAGGTGATCGACACCATCGGCAAGATGGAGGCGCTGGCCGGGCTGGGCATCCAGTTCTCGATGGACGACTTCGGCACCGGCTATTCGTCGCTGTCGTACATGACGCAGCTGCCGCTCAGCCAGATCAAGATCGACAAGTTCTTCGTGCACAGCATCGGGCTGAACCAGAAGGTCGAACTGATCATCCAGACCATCATCGGCATGGCGCGCAACCTCGAACTGGAGATCGTGGCCGAAGGGGTGGAGACGCAGGAGCAGTGCGACTTCCTGGAGCGCAACGGATGCGGCGTGTGGCAGGGCTACCTGTTCGGGTTGCCGCAGCCGCTGGAGACGTACGAGATGGAGCTGGAGCGGCAGTGAGGGGCGCGAGCGCCCGGTCCTGAGGCCTGGCCGGCGTCCACGCCGCAGGCGACGGACTGGCGCGGAACCATGGTGGATGCGGATGCGCTCCGCCCCGCTTCACCTGCATTGCTGCAGGGGCCGGGGCTGTGCGTCAGGCCGCGCCGGGCCGCATCAGTCCGATGGCCTCCAGCGCCAGCGCGTCGATCGAATCGGTCAGCACCACGCCGAGCGCGGCGCGCCGTGACGGCGGTACCGCCAGCGGCAGTTCGGTGCAGCCCAGCACCACGGCTTTGGCACCTTGCTGCACGAGCAGGCGAATGCCCTCGGCCGCCGGCGCGAAGGCCTCGTCGATGCAGTTGGCCTTCACGGCGGCAATGGCGGGCACGCACAGGCGCTGCACGTCGTCGGGCGAAGGCTCGATCGGCTCGTAGCCCGCGGCGCGCAGGTGGCGCTGGTACAGCCCCATGGCAATGGTGGCGGGCGTGCCCAGGATGCCCACCTTGCCGTGTGTCACGCCCTGGCGGCGCAGGTCGGCCACGACCGACTCGACGATGTGGAGCAACCGCGTCGGGCTGGCGGCCTGCAGTTCGTCGAACCACAGGTGCGCGGTGTTGCAGGGAATCGCGATGCAGTCGGCGCCGCCGGCCACCAGCGTCCGGATGCCGCGCAGCATGGCGGGCAGGGGGCTCGGGCCGTCGCCCATGCAGGCGGAGGAGCGGTCGGGAATTGCGGGGTCGTTGCACAGCAGCACGGGAATGTGCTGCTGGTCGCTGTCGGCGGGCGTGAGCTGCACCATGCGCAGCGCAAACGCGGCGCCCGCCAGCGGGCCCATGCCGCCGAGCACGCCCAGGCGTTGCGGCACGGCGCTCATGAGGCGAGCCCGTCGCGGTGCGCGCGGGCCAGCCGGGCCGCCAGTTCGGCGGCTGCCTCGCACGGGTCGATCACGGGCACGCCCACCGCCGCCTCGAGCGGTGCGCGCAGGTCGGCCATGCCGGCGCAGCCGAGCAGCACGACGTCGGCCCCGTCGACGTCGACCAGCAGTCGGGCCGCGGCGATCATCGGTTCGAGCGCATGCGCGGCGTCGCCCGAGAGGTGCACCGGCAGGTCCAGCGGTCGCTCGGCCGCCACGCGCTCGCGCACGCCCAGCGCCTCCCAGTAGCGCAGGTGCCGAGCGATGGCCGCGCTGGCAATGGCGATCACGCCCACGCGCTGGCCGCGCGCCAGGGCGGCGCGCATGCCCGCCTCGCCCAGGCCGACCACGGGCTTGTCGCAGCGCGCGCGCGCCGCGGCCACGCCGGGGTCGCTGAAGCAGGCGAGCACGAAGGCGTCGGCCTGCGCGGCATGCGCGGCCACGTCGTCGGCCGCGATGCGCGCGCCCTGTTCGAAGTCGGCCTGCGTCACGATGCCCGGCGGGCCGTCGTGCGCGGTGACGCAGTCGAACTCGCACTGCGCGGGCGGCACCGTCGCGCGGAAGGCGCGCGCCACGGCATCGGTCACGTTGGTGCTGCTGTTGGGGTTCAGCACGCGCACGCGCGGAGGAACATGCGGGGTGCTCATGGCGTGTCCTCCCCGAGGCCGATCAGCGCCTTCAGCACGCGGCCATGCGAGCGGTTCTGGCGGTCTGTACCCGGGACCGGCGCGCGGCGCGGCAGGTCGGGCGCGCCGCGGCGCAGGTAGGCGCCGCTGCCGCGTTCGGCGTGCAGGGTGTTGTCCTCGACCACCACGCGCCCGCGGCTCACCACCACTTCGGGCCAGCCCTGGATGGTGCGGCTCTCGTAGGGCGTGTAGCCCGCGTTGTCGTGCAGCATGGCGGCCGTGATGGTGGTTTCGCGTTCGGCGTTCCACACGGCGATGTCGGCGTCGGCACCCAGGGCGATGGCGCCCTTGCGTGGCGCCAGTCCGTACAGCTTCGCGTGGTTGGTGGCCGTGAGCGCCACGAACTGGTGGATGTCGATGCGCCCCTTCAGGAAGCCTTCGCTGAACAGCAGCGGCATGCGCAGCTCGATGCCCGGCACGCCGTTGGCCATTTCCTTGAAGGTGGTGGCGTCTCCCTTGGGCAGCTTGCCGGTCTCGTCGAAGCGGTAGGGCGCGTGGTCCGACGAGTAGGTGGCCAGCGTGCCGTCGATCAGGCCGCGCCAGATGGCTTCCTGCGCATCGGCGTCGCGCGCGGGCGGCGAGCAGCAGAACATGGCGCCCTCCAGGCCGGGGCGGTCCATGTCGTCGGCGGTCAGGAACAGGTACTGCGGACAGCTTTCGGCCAGCACGTTGGCGCCCAGCAGCTGGGCCTGGCGGATCACCTCGACCGTGTCGCCGCCGGCCACGTGCACCAGCAGCAGCGGCACGTCGACCAGGCGCGCCAGCGCAATGGCGCGGTAGGCGGCCTCGGTCTCGGCCAGCGGGTCGTGCGCCACGCCGTGGAACTTGGGCGCCGTGTGGCCGCGGTCGATCAGGCGCTGCGCGATCCAGCGGATCATGTCGTTGTTCTCGGCATGCACCATCACCAGCGCGCCCTCGGCGCGGGCCAGGGCCAGCACGTCGAGCAGCTCGATGTCCTCGAGCTTCATGCGGTCGTAGGTCATGTAGACCTTCAGCGAGGTGATGCCGTCGCGGATGGCCGCGGGCAGGTCCTGCGAGAGCGTGGCGGCGTCGGGGTTCGCCAGGATCAGGTGGAAGCCGTAGTCGATCACGGCCTTCTCGGCCGCGCGCTGGCTGTAGTCGGCCAGCACCTCGGGCACCGACATGCCGCGGTGCTGCGCCGCGAACGGCACGATGGTGGTGGTGCCGCCGAACGCGGCGGACACCGTGGCCGAGTAGAAGTCGTCCGCGCACATCATGCCCATGCCCGAGCGCTGCTCGACATGGCAATGGCTGTCGATGCCGCCCGGCAGCACCCAGCGGCCGGTGGCGTCCACGTCGCGCAGGCCCGGCGGCAGCGAGCCGCCGATGGCCGCGATGCGCCCGTCGCGCACGCCGAGGTCGCCCTCGATCACACGGCCGTCGGTGACGATGCGGCCGCCGCGGATCGTCAGGTCGAAGCGTTCCTCGCCGATCAGCGAAGCGATGGTGGTGTCCATGCGGGGCTCCGTGCGTGCGTTCAGACCAGGGGCTCGCCGGCGCCGGTGCGCTCGACGATCAGGCGGTAGTGCTCGGGGCGGCGGTGCTTGGCGAAGTTGAAGACGTGCTGGCGGAAGTACTCGCCCAGCGACATGTCGGCCTTCACGCTGATCACCTCGTCTTCTTCGGTGAGCGAGCGCGCGACGATCTCGCCCGTGGGCGCCACGATGGCCGAGCTGCCGATCATGTGGTGGCCGTCTTCGGAGCCGCACTTGGCCGCGGCCGCCACCCAGATGCCGTTCTGGTACGCATTGGCCTGCAGCGACACCAGGTGCGTGGTGGTGCGCAGGTGCACCGGTTCGTTCCAGTGGATGTTGAGCGACGGCGTGTTGTAGCCGAGCACCACCACCTCGGCGCTTTGCAGCGCCATCACGCGGTAGGTCTCGGGCCAGCGGCGGTCGTTGCACAGGCACATGCCGAAGCGCGTGCCCATGGTGTCGAACACCCGGAAACCCAGGTCGCCCACTTCGAAGAACTTCTTCTCCAGGTGCTGGAAGGGCGCGTCGGGCTTGTGGTCGGAATGGCCCGGCAGGTGGATCTTGCGGTACTTGCCGACGATGGCGCCGGTGCGGTCCACGATGATCGAGGTGTTGTAGCGCGTGCCCTCGGGCGTGCGCTCCGCATAGCCGAGGTAGAAGCCCACTTCGAGCTTGCGCGCCTCGTCGAACAGCGGCTGCACCTGGGCGTTGGGCATGGTGGCCTCGAAGAAGCGGGCTTCGGCCTCGGCCTCTTCCATCCAGTAGCGCGGGAAGAAGGTGGTGAGCGCCAGTTCGGGGAACACCACCATCTCGGCGCCGCGGCCCTTGGCGTCGCGCATCATCTCCACCAAGCGGCGCACGACCGCCTCGCGGGTGTCCGACAGGTGCACCGGGCCCATCTGGGCCACGGCCAGGCCCAAGGTACGTTTGGTTGTCATCTTTGCTTCCTCAATCAGGGTTGGTGGTTGTTGGGGGGGCGGCCTGCTGCATGCGTCATGCGATATGGATCAGGCGGCCTTGGGTTGGGCGCGGCGCTGGCGTTTTTCCAGCCGGCCCAGCAGCACGACCAGCGGCCACAGCAGCGCGAGATAGATCAGCGCGGCCAGCACGATGGGCGTGGGGTTGTAGAGCATCGATTGCGCGGAGCGCGCGGCGTACAGCATCTCGGGCACCGAGACCACGCTGGCGATGGTGGTGAGCTTCACCACCTCGATCATGTTGCTCACCAGGTCGGGGAACACGTTGCGCACGGCCTGCGGAATTTCCACGTACAGCAGGCTGGCCACGCGGCCCATGCCGGTGGACAGCGCCGCCTCGCGCTGGCCGCGAGGCACCGACTCGAGCCCGGCGCGCAGGATCTCGCCGAAGTAGCTCGAGTTGTTCAGCATGAAGCCCAGCGCCACGCAGGCCATGGGCGACAGCTCCACGCCCAGGTAGGGCAGGCCGGTGTACAGGAAGATCAGCAGCACCAGCGGCGGGAACGCGCGAAAGAAGTCGATGTAGATCACCAGCAGCGCGCGCACCAGCCGGTTGCGGATCACGAAGCCGGCCACCGCCAGCACCATGCCGGCCGCCAGGCCGAGCGGGATCACCCAGGCCGACAGCAGCAGCGTGTTGAGCAGGCCGCGCAGGATGTACGGCGTGACTTCGCGCACCACGCCGAGGTTGAAGAAATACTGGAGGATGAGTTCCATGGGGGGCTCCGTTCGGCGGCCTCAGTGGCGGCCCGCGCCGTGGCGCCGTTCGATGTAGCGCCCGGCAATCACCACGGGCAGGAAGATGATCAGGTAGCCCAGCGCGCCGAGCATCAGCGGCGTGGGGTTGCCCGCGAAGCTGGTGGCCGAGGTGGCCTGGTTCAGGATTTCATTCAGCGCGGCCACCGAGCCGTAGGCCGTGCCCTTGGTGATGGCAATCACGCGGTTGGTCAGCGGCGCCACCATCAGCCGGCACGACTGCGGCAGCAGCACATGCACCATGGCCTGCGTGTGCGTGAGGCCGGTGGAGCGCGCGGCCTCCATCACGCCGCGCGGCTGCGACTCGATGCCGGCCCAGAACACCTCCTCGGAGAAGGCCGCGAGCACCAGCGTGAGCGCCAGCCAGGTCGAGGCGAAGGCTCCCAGCGACAGGCCCAGGAAGGGCAGCGCGTAGTACAGCAGGATGATGAGCACCAGCGGCGGCAGCGCGCGAAAGATGTCGACCAGCGTCGACACCGCCAGCGGCAAGCCGCGAATGGGCAGGCTGCGCAGGTAGGCCAGCAGCATGCCCAGCGCCAGGCCGGCGGCGATCACCGCCAGGCCCAGCTCGATCGTCACGCGCGCGCCGTCCAGCACCTGGGGCAAGTAGCGCGCGGCGATGTCGCCGTTGAAGAAAGTGAAGACGAGCTTGTCGAGCTGCATGCGGCGTTTCCGTTCGGGCGCTCAGAGCGCGCGGCTGCCGATGCTGGCAATGAAGGCTTCGGTGCGTGCATGCGTGGGCGCCTCGAACACCTGCGCGGGCGAACCCTGCTCGACGATGGCGCCGCCGTCCATGAACACCACGCGGTCGGAGGCGGCCTTGGCAAAGCCCATCTCGTGCGTGACCACCACCATGGTCATGCCGTCGGTGCGCAGCTCGCGCATGACCTGCAGCACGCCGCCCACCATCTCGGGGTCGAGCGCGCTGGTCGGCTCGTCGAACAGCACCAGCGCGGGCTTCAACGCGATCGAGCGCGCAATGCCCACGCGCTGTTGCTGTCCGCCCGACAGCTGCGTGGGGCGCACGCGCGCCTTGTGCTCCATGCCCACGCGCGCCAGGGCCTGCATGGCGGTGTGCTCTGCCGCGTCGCGCGCCATCTTCTTGACCTTGCGCAACGCCAGCGTCACGTTGCCGAGCACGTCCAGGTGCGGGTAGAGGTTGAAGGCCTGGAACACCATGCCCACGCGTTCGCGCAGCCGGTTCAGGTTGGCGCCCGGCGCATAGATGTCGTGCCCCTCCACGCGCACCTCGCCCCGGGTCGCGTCTTCCATGCGGTTGCAGCAGCGCAGCAGCGTGCTCTTGCCCGAGCCCGAGGGACCGATCACCGAGACCAGTTCGCCCGCCTGCACATCGAGGTCGATGCCGTTGAGCACGGGCACGCTGCCATAGGATTTGTGCAGGTTGCGCACCTGCAGGAGCGAGGAAGGCGTCACGGCGGTCATCGGTGGGTTGGGAAGGGCGGTGGGCGGCGGCGCTGGGCGCTCACTGGCACACGGGCTTGGCGGCGGTGGCCTCGTAGCCGAACAGGCCCGGAATGCCGTGGCCGGCCGGCGAGACGACGGTGGCCGAGTCGGCCGCGGGCGCGGCGCCGAACCACTTGGTGTGCATCTTCTGCAGCGAGCCGTCGAGCTTCATGCACTTGAGCACGTTGCTCACCTGGTCGCGCCCGGCCTTGTCGTCCAGGCGGAACGGAATGGCCCAGACCGAGCCGGTCTTGATGGTGAAGGTGGTCTTGATGGCCGGCGTGCTCTTCACCGCCCAGGCCGACGGCGTGACGCCCGCGAGGTTGGCGTCGCCGCGCCCGGAGATCACGGCCTGCACCGCGTCGGCGTTGGTGCCGTACACGGCGATCTCGTAGCCGTACGTCGCCTGGTTGTTGCGCGCCCATTCCTCGGGGCCCGAGCCCTTGTTCACGGCAATGGTCTTGCCCTTGAGGTCTTCCAGGCGCTGGATGTCGTTGCGGTCCTTCTTCATGACCAGCGTGAAGTTGTTCTCCAGGTAGCCCTCGGTGAACAGCACCGATTTCGCACGCTCGGGCGACACCGTGGTCGGCGCCATCAGGAAGTCGAACTTGCCTGCGTTCAGCGCGGGAATCAGCGCCGAGTACTGCGCGCCCTCGATCTCGATGCGCCGGCCCAGGCGCTTTGCGATTTCCTCGCCCAGCTCGACGTTGAAGCCCTGGTAGCCGCCGCTGAGCTTCGGAAAGGCATGCGGCGGAAAGTTGGGGTCGATGCCGGTGCGCAGCGGCGCGGTCTCGGCGACGGCGGTGCCGAGGGCCATGGCGAAGGCCAGGGGCGCCAGCAGGAACTTGAGGGAACGGGACATGGGCATTTCTCCAGAAAAAATCGCAAGGCGGATGGAGGCGGCCCCGGGGGGCGGCCCGCACCGCAGTGGTGTGCTGCGGCGATGCGATGAATTATTTCGAGGGAGAAAAGCCGCGTCGATTGATGCTTTGTGCGGCGTCGTTACGCGTGTGTTAACACCTGGCCCCGCGCTGGTGCGCCATGTCGGTGCATGCCTATCCGTGGTGCGAAACGCATGCTATTGGGGCATTCCCGGGTAAGACGGGCCGGCCGAAGCCTCGGCCGCGCGATCAGCCTTCCTGCGGTTGCGGCGCGGCCAGCCCGCGTTGCATGAGCACGCTGCGCAGGGTGCGCACGAAGGCTTCGGCGGCCGGCGAGAGCGGGTCGGTGCGCAGGTGAACCAGGTGCGCGACCAGCGGCTCCAGCCCCTCGACCGGCAGGATGCGAAAGCGCGCGTCGGGCCAGGCCTGCAGCGAGAACTCGTCGACCAGCGCGATGCCCGCGCCCAGGTGCGTGAGCGCGCAGGCGTTCTGCGGCGAGCCGACTTCCAGCGTCATGCGCGGCGCGTCTTCCAGCGGCGCGAAGAAGTTGCGCACCAGTTCGCCGAAGGGCGTGCCGCGCGGGTAAGACATCAGGTCGTGCGGCAGCAGGTCTTCGGCGCCCACCGCGTTGCGCGCGGCCAGCGGATGCGTGCGCGGGCAGATGCACACGATGCGGCAGCGCGCGATCGGCACGGTGATGAGGTTCGGGTGGTCCACCGCCTCCAGCGAGATGCCCAGGTCGAAGTGCCGGCTCAGCAGCCGCTCGCGCAGCAGGTCCTGGTTGAGGCACTTGAAGTGCACGCGTGTCTCGGGGTTGGCCTGGTGGTAGTGCGCAATGGCCATCGGCACCAGCATGTGGCCGATGCCGGGGCTCGACACCACGCTGACCAGCCCCGAGCGGCGCGCCATCAGTTCGTGCGTGAGGTCGCTGATGCGCTGCACGCCCTGGTACACGTCCTCGACCTCGTGGTACAGCCGGCGTGCCTCGGCGGTGGGCGACAGGCGGCCCTTGATGCGGATGAAGAGGGGGAAGTTCAGCTGGGTCTCGGTGTGCGAGAGCACGCGGCTGATGGCGGGAACGGACACATGCAGCAGGCGGGCGGCATCGCTGACCGACCCGGTGGCCATGATGGCCCGGAACACTTCGATTTGACGCAGATTCATGGTGTACAACTTTAGCGGCACCCCTTGGGGCGCCACTGGCGCGGGCCGCACGGCGAGGAACGGTGGCCAGGAGCGGTGGCCTGAGCGGCGGGCATGAACGGCGACCTGCGCGCTCAGTCCTGGACCGCCGTGGAGGCCTCGGGGCCTGCCACCTCCCTGCCGGCCACTCGGCGCCTCACACCGCCCGTACCTGCCACGCCGAATCCGGCCCGAAAAGCGCCTGGCACTTCGGGCATTCCTCGGAGAAAAACGGAATCTCCTTCCTGCAGGCCGGGCACACGCCCATGCGCACCGGTGCCTCGAACGCGCTGGCCGTCGACGGGTCGGTGGGCAACCCGGTGAACGCGCCGAAGGACGAAGGGGAAGGGGTCGGTGCCTCGGGCACCAGCGGCTGGAGCAGCCGCGCCCTCAACGCGACGCGCGTCTGCTCGTCGAGGGCTTCGCGCTCCACATAGGCATCGACCGACTTGCGCCGCTTCTCCAGCCACTCCGGCTGGTGCTGCCGCCAGACGGCAAAAGCCTCGGCCAGCACCATGCGCAGCATCGCCGGCGCCAGGCCGGTATAGACGAGATGCAGTTCGCCAAGGTGCGTGACCAGCGAGATGAAGGTCTGTGCGGCCGGCTGCGTGGTGGAGGTGGAGAACTCCTCGTTGGTGGACTGGCCGGAAAGCAGGCCGCCGAAGAGTCCGAAGTCGGGCATGGTGTGGCCGGTGGTCGTGACGGCGGAGTTCGACAGCGTGAACTCGGCCAGTTCGAAGTAGGGCACGGGCACCGGCTCGCGGCCCTCCACCATCAGGACCAGGCAGGTGGTGCCAAGACCCAGCGTGACCTTCTCTTCGCGGAAGAAGCCGTAGCCGGCCGCGCTCATGACGAGGCATTCATGCAGCAGCGGCGTGTTCGGCAGCGATGTGAAGACGAGGTTCAGGTTGAGCGTCATGGGTTGCAGTGCTTGCAGTGGCTGCAGTGGGGTTGAGGGGGCTGGCGGATTCAGCCGGTGGATGTGGAAGTTACCGCAGGCCGGCACACCACCGCATCGCCCACGCGCACCACGCCGCCCTGCAGCACCCGCGCCGTCAGCCCGCCGTGCCCGCGCAGCGCGTTGTACGCGCCGGGCCCGAGCGCCTCTTCCATGCGCGAACACGGCTCGCACGGCCCGCTGATTTCCAGCACCACGTCGGCGCCGATGTGCAGCACCATCGGCTGGTCGCGAAACAGCGGGCGCGCGGCGATCAGGTTCAGGCCGGACACCACGAGGTTGCGGCGCAGCACGTGCGCCCCGACCTGCGCCAGCGCGCAGAGCGAGGCGATGACGGGCAGGTGCTCGGCCTGCAGCAGCGTGACCTGCCGGCGCCCGCCGGGGCGCGCCGCGCTGCTGCTGCGGTCGCCCTGCAGGCCGCGGCCTTCGAGCACCACCGCCTCGTCGACCGGCTGCACCGGGGCACGGTGCGCCGGGCGCAGCAGGATGGTGTCGAGCCGGCCGGGGCGGGGGAACTGGCGGGTCAATTCGCGGAGATCGGGCATGGGGCGATTGTGCGCAAGGGCCGCGCGGAGCCCCTGGCGCCCGCGCGGTCAGGCCGGGGCGGTTAGCCTTGCGTCCGCCATTCAGCAGAAACCTCTTTTCAGGACATCGCCATGAAGCGCATCGGCGTGCTCGTGTTCCCCGGCTTCCAGATCCTCGACCTGGCCGCCATTGCCGCGTTCGAGCTGGCCAACATGCATGCGGGCCAGCCGGTCTACAAGGTCGAGCTTCTGTCCGAGGAAGGCGGGCTCGTGCCCAGTTCATCGGGTGTTTCCACCGACAGCAGGCGCTTCAGTGCGGCGAAGTTCGACACGCTGCTGATGACCGGCGCGCTCAGCGTCGCGCCCACCTCCGAGAAGATGTGCCGCTTCCTGCGCGCCGGGCTGCGCAACGCGCGCCGCGTGGCCAGCATCTGCACCGGCGCCTTCGGGCTGGCCGACGCGGGCGTGCTCGACGGCCGCCGCGCCACCACGCACTGGGCCTTTGCGCAGGAGCTGCAGCAGCGCCACCCCGGCATCAAGGTGCAGCCCGACCGCATCTTCATCAACGACGGGCCGGTGTGGACCTCGGCCGGCATGACCGCGGGCATCGACCTGGTGCTGGCGCTGGTGGAGGAAGACATGGGCGTGGAGGTGGCGCGCTTCATCGCGAAGAAGCTGGTCGTGTACCACCGGCGCGCGGGCGGGCAGTCGCAGTACTCGGCGCTGCTCGAGCTGGAGCCCAAGTCCGACCGCATCCAGCAGGCGCTGGTGCATGCGCGCGCCAACCTGCGCGACACGCTTTCGGTGGAAGAGCTGGCCGAGGTGGCGCACCTGAGCCCGCGCCAGTTCAGCCGCGCCTTCAAGGCCGAGACGGGCCAGTCGCCCGCGCATGCCGTGGAGAACCTGCGCGTGGAAGCCGCGCGCGGGCTGATCGACGAAGGCCGCCTCGCGCTGGGCGTGGTGGCGCGCGAAACCGGCTTCGGCGACCCCGAGCGCATGCGCCGCGCGTTCCTGCGCACGCTGGGCCAGCCGCCGCAGAGCGTGCGCCGCGTGGCGCGCCAGCAGGTGGCCGCGGCCTGAGGCGCTGAGTGCGGGGCGCGTGGCGCTGTGTCCTGAAAGGTGGCTTATATGACATTTACGCCATAAGCTCCCAGGAGGAAACTTCCCCCATGCCACACAACGACGTGGCGACAAAGGAAGTTTTCATGACTGCAACGACCCAGGGCACCGCCCTCATCACCGGCGCATCCTCGGGCATCGGCGCCGTGTACGCCGACCGCCTGGCCCGCCGCGGCTACGACCTCGTGCTGGTGGCGCGCAACGGCGAACGCCTGCGCGCGCTGGCCGACCGGCTCGTCACGCAAACCGGCCGCAAGGTCGAGACGCTGGCGGCCGACCTGACCGACGCGAAAGACCTCGCGCGCGTCGAGGCGGTGCTGCGCACCAACGCCGGCATCACGCTGCTGGTGAACAACGCCGGCGTGGGCGCCACCGCGCCGCTGCTCGCGTCGGACATCGACAAGATGGAAGACATGATCGCGCTCAACGTGAACGTGCTCACGCGGCTCACCTATGCCGCGGTGCCGGCCTTCGTGGCGCGCGGCGCGGGCACGCTGGTGAACATCGCCTCCATCGTGGCGGTCTCGCCCGAGACGCTGAACGGCGTGTACGGCGCCAGCAAGGCCTTCGTGCTGGCGCTGAGCCAGTCGCTGCAGCACGAGCTCGCCGGCAAGGGCGTGCGCGTGCAGGCCGTGCTGCCGGGCGCCACGGCCACCGAGTTCTGGGGCATCGCCGGCCTGCCGGTGCAGCACCTGCCGAGCGAGATCGTCATGACGGCCGAAGACATGGTCGACGCCGCGCTGGCAGGGCTCGACCTGGGCGAGCAGGTGACGATTCCGTCGCTGCCCAGCCAGGAGGAATGGAATGCCTTCGAGGCCGCGCGGCGCGCGATGTCGGGCCGGCTGTCGAGCACCAGGCCGGCCGCCCGGTACGGCGTGAGCGTGAGCGTGGGCGTGGGCGTGGGCGCCGGCGTGGCCGTCTCAGGGTAAGCCTGTCCCCATCGCGGCGGACAGACGCCGCCGCCGCGCCTGCTTACGCTCCCTGTCAGAACTTCGCCCGGCCACGGGCTTCCCCTGACATGGAGCGCGCGTTTGAAAGCAGCAGCTGGCATCGGTGATTTGCAGGACATCCGCGCGATCGAAGCCGCGCCGTACGCAGGCTTCATGCCGCATGCGGACGTGCTCGACGCGCTGGAAGACGCGGCGCGCCGCCACCCGGCGCGGCCCGCCATCACCTACATCCGCAGTGCCGACGCGTCGGTGCCGCCCGCGCGCTGGACGCACGCGGACATGGTGGCGCAGGTGCGCCGCGCCGCGCGCGCATTCCAGCGCCTGTGCGGCGATGCCGAGCCGCGCGTCGCGTTCCTGCTGCCGGCCATTCCAGAGGCCTACTTCACGCTGTGGGGCGCCGAGGCCGTGGGCGTGGCCTGCCCGATCAACTACCTGCTGGGCGAGGAGCACATCGCCGAGCTGATCGACGCCGCGCGGGTCAACGTGCTCGTGGCGCTGGGGCCGACCGCCGAGCTGGACATCTGGCGCCGCGTGCCGGGCTTGCGCCAGCGTTGCAAGTCGCTCGCGCATGTCGTCGCCGTGAACGCCGTGAACGCCATAAGCGCCGTAAACGCCGGCGGGGGCGCCGTGGAAGGCGCGCTCGACTTCGATGCGCTGCTCGCCGCTCAATCGGACGCACCGCTCGAACGCGCGCGGCACCCCGACGCCCACCGCATCGCCGCGCTGTTCCACACCGGCGGCACCACCGGCCGGCCCAAGCTCGCGCAGCACACGCACGGCAACCAGCTGCATGCGGCCTGGGGCGCGGCGCGCATGTACGGCACGTCGGAGCGCGACGTGGTGCTCAACGGCTTTCCGCTGTTCCACGTGGCGGGCTCGTTCGTGTACGGCCTGTCCACGCTGCTCGCGGGCGGCGAGGTGGTCCTGCCGACATTGCTGGGCCTGCGCAACACGGCCTTCATGCAGGCCTACTGGCAGTTCGTGGCGCTGCACCGCGTGACGCTGCTGGCGGCGGTGCCCACGGTGATGTCCACCTTGCTGGGCGTAGCGCCGAATGGCGAAGACCTGTCGCGCGTGCGCTGCCTGCTCACCGGCGGCTCGCCGCTGCCGTCGGACCTGGCCGAGGCCTTCGAGCAGCGCCTGGGCATCGCGGTGCGCAACATCCTGGGCATGACCGAGTGCGGCGGCGTGATCGCCATCGAACCCGCGGGCGCGCCGCGCGTGGCGGGCTCGGTCGGCTGGCCGCTGCCGTTCACCCGCGTGCGCGTGGCCGACGAAACCGGCACGGCGTTGGCGGCGGGCGAGGAGGGCATCCTGCAGATCCAGGGCCCGAACGTGGGGCCGGGCTACACCGATGCGGACAACAACGCCGGCGTGCTGATCGGCGGCGGCTGGCTGGTGACTGGCGACGTGGGCCGCATCGACGCGCAGGGGCGCGTGTTCGTCACCGGGCGCTCGAAGGACCTGATCATCCGCAGCAGCCACAACATCGACCCGGTGGTGATCGAGGACGCGCTCATGGCGCACCCCGACGTGCTGCTGGCCGCCGCCGTCGGCGCACCCGACGAGTACGCGGGCGAAGTGCCGGTGGCCTATGTGTCGCTGCGCCCCGGGCGCACGGTCGGTATCGAACAGCTGGCCGAGTTCGCGCAGGCGCGCATTCCCGAGCGGCCCGCGTTCCCGAAAGCCATCTTCATCCTCGACGCATTGCCGGTCACCGCGATCGGCAAGCTCTACAAGCCCACGCTGCGCGCCATGGCGATCCGCTGGGTGGTGGAAGACCGCATTGCGCGCAGCACGCTGGCGTCGAAGGTGACAGTCGATGTGCGCGCGGAAGGCAAGGGGCTGGTGCTGCACTGCGCGACGACCGATGACGACCCCGGCACCGCCGCGCAAGTGCGAAAACTGCTTGGCGTGTTCGCGCTGACCTGCCGTGTCGGTGCGGCCGAAGGAGCGACGCCATGAGCGACCCCATCCGCTACGAGAAGCGCGGCCACGTCGCCATCCTCACGCTCGACCGGCCCGAGGCACGCAACGCGCTCACGCCGCGCATGCTGTGCCTGCTGGCCGATGCCTTCGTCGACTTTCGCGCCGACGCCGCGTTGCGCGTGGCGATCCTCACCGGTGCGGGCGACATCGCCTTCTGCGCGGGCGGCGACCTCGCGACCACGCTGCCGCTGATGACCGGCGCGCGCGCACCGGCCGACGCTTTCGAGCAGCGCATGCTCGACGACCCGCTGGTGCTGGCGGCATCGTCGCTGCGCGACTTTGCCTTGCACAAGCCGGTGGTCGCCGCCATCAACGGCGCCTGCATGGCCGCGGGCTTCGAGACCATGCTGGGCACCGACATCCGCGTTGCCGCGGAGCATGCGAGCTTCGGCCTGCCCGAGGTGCAGCGCGCGCTGATTCCCTTCGCCGGCTCGATGGTGCGGCTGCCCCGGCAGATCGGGCATGCGCGCGCGATGGAGTTCATGCTGACGGGGCGGCCGATGAAGGCCGAGGCCGCGCTGCAGTGCGGCCTCGTCAACCACGTGGTGCCGGCCGCGCAGCTGATGGCCAGGGCCGAGGAGATCGCCCTGCAGATCGCCGCCAACGGCCCGCTCGCCGTGCAGGCCGTGAAGCAGACGGTGATGGAGGCCAACGGCGTGCCGCTCGACGTGGGCTACCGGCTCGAAGACCGCGCGAAGAAGGCCGTGTTCGCCAGCGCCGATGCGCGCGAAGGGCCGCGGGCCTTCATGGAAAAGCGCAGCCCCGGCTACACCGGGCAGTGAGGACCCGGTGGCAGGCGCACCGGCAAACGCATTCGATTCGAAACCAACGGAGACAAACCCATGAACGACAAGCAGATGACCCGAAGAGGCTGCCTCACTGCCGGCGCCGCGGCGTCCCTGGCGCTGGCCTGCCCGCAGTTCGCCCTCGCGCAGGCCTCGCCGCAGGCGTACCCCTCGCGGCCGGTGCGGCTTGCCGTGGGCTTCGCGCCCGGCACCGGTCCCGACGTGCTCACGCGCGTGCTCGGCCAGCGGCTGGGGGAGACCATCGGCCAGCCGATGGTCATCGAGAACCGCGCGGGCGCGGGCGGGCAGATTGCCGCGCAGTTCGTCGCCAAGAGCGCGGCCGATGGCTACACGCTGCTCATCGCCGACGTGGGCGCCATCAGCATCGCGCCGGCCGCGTTCTCGAGGCTGCCATACGACCCGGCACGCGAACTGCTGCCGGTGTCGGAGGTGGTGCGCACCGACTTCATCCTGGTGGTGCCCAACAGCTCGCCCGCGAAGTCGGTGGCCGACTTCGTGAAGATGGCCAGGGCGGAGAAGGACAAGGTCAACTTCGGCACCTTCGGTGCGGGCACGCCGGGCCACTTCGGCGCCGAGATGTTCGCGGAGCAGGGCGGCTTCAAGGTGGAGCCGGTGCACTTTCGCGCCACCGGCGACGCGGTGACGGCCATCATCGCGGGCGATGTGCAGGCGGCCTTCGTGTCGACCGCGCTGGCCATGGCGCAGGTCAAGGGCGAGAAGATGCGCGCGCTGGCCACCACCGCGCCGCAGCGCTCGCCGCTGCTGCCGGCCGTGCCCACGTTCGCGGAAACGGGTTTCCCCAAGGCCGACTTCTCCGCCTGGTTCGTGCTGTTCGCGCCGGCCGGCACGCCCGAGGGCGTGGTTGCCAAGCTCAACGCGCAGGTGGTGGCCGCGGTGCAGTCGCCCGAGGTGCGCCGCCGGCTGGAGGAGGCCGGCTTCAGCATCCTGGGCAGCAGCGCGGCCGATGCGCGCCGCATGATCGCCACCGACTCGGTGCGCTGGCAGAAGGTGGTGGCCTCCACCGGCTTCAAGGGCGACTGAGCGTGGTGCGCCGCATGCACCTGTCATGGCGTCCCGTCGCGCTCGCCGCGTTCGTTGCGGCCGCCGGGCTGGCGGCCGGCTGCGGCAGCGTCGACCGCGGCGTGCCCGTGCCGCAAGGCCGGGCGGGCACGCCGCTGGCCTGCGCCGGCCTGGCCTCCGCCGTGCCGGCCGGCACGCGGCTCACGCTGAGCGAGAGCGTGCCCGCGGGCGAGATCCAGCTGACCGGCGTGCAGCCCGGCGCGCCCGGCTCGAAGGCGCCGGTGCCCGCGCATTGCCACGTGCAGGGCAAGATCGACGAGCGCACCGGCATCGACGGCAAGCCCTACGCCATCGGCTTCGACCTGCGCATGCCCACTGCGTGGAACGGCCGCTTCTTCTTCCAGGGCGGCGGCGGCACCGACGGCACGCTGCGCGATGCGGTGGGCCAGCTCACCGGCGGCGGCAACACCGGCAACGCGTTGCTGCAGGGCTACGCGGTGGTGTTCACCGACACCGGCCACCTCGACGAGCCGGGCGCCGATGGGCCGTACCGCTTCGGCCTCGACCCGCAGGCGCGGCTGGACAACGGCTACAACTCGATGGCGCAGACCGGCCGCGTGGCCAAGGCGCTGATTGCCGCGCACTACGCGAAGGCGCCCGAGCGCTCCTACTTCGTCGGCTGCTCCAACGGCGGCCGGCAGGCCATGATGATGGCGCAGCGCTACCCCGACATGTTCGATGGCGTGATCGCATCGGCACCGGCGTACCGCGTGCCGCTGGCCTCGGTGCAGGCCGTGTACGACACGCAGCTCTATGCGAAAGCCGCGGCGGAGAACGCGCCGCTGGTCGGCGGCCGGCCCGTGCTCTCGGCCGCCTTCTCGCCCGCCGACATGAAGCTGCTGACGACCGAGGTGCTCAACCAGTGCGACGCGCTCGACGGGCTGAAGGACGGCATCGTCGACAACTGGCCCGCCTGCGGGTTCAGGCCCGAGGCACTGCGCTGCACCGGCGCCAAGACCGCCGAGACCGCCAAGACCGCGAAGATGGCGCGGACCGCGCAGACCACCAAGACGGCCCAGTGCCTGACGGGCACGCAGGTCGATGTGTTGGCGAAGTCGTTCGCCGGCCCCAAGGATGCGAACGGCCGCGCGATCTACAGCGACTGGCCCTTCGACGCCGGCCTGCACTCCGCGGAGTGGACGCGCTGGAAGTTCGGCGATGCTCCGGGCGCTGCGCCGAACGCGCGCAACATCACGCTCATGACCGGCGCGCTGGCCATGGTCTTCAGCACGCCGCCCACGGTCACGGCCGACTTCTACGGCCACGCGCTCGGCTACGACGTGGCGCGCGACAGCGCGAAGGTGTCGGCGGTCGACGCCGCCTTTCCCCAGTCGGCCATGCAATGGGAGGTGCCCGACTCGCCCGACGTCGATGCCTTCGCGCGGCACGGCGGCAAGATGCTGTTCTTCCACGGCGTGAGCGACCCGGTGTTCTCGGTGAAGGACACGGTGCGCTACCTCGGCCTGCTGCGCGAGCGCTACGGCGAGCGCACCGACGCCGTGGCGCGCCTGTTCACCGTGCCCAACATGGCGCACTGTTCGGGCGGCCCGGCCACCGACCAGTACGACGGCCTGAGCGCGCTGGTGAACTGGGTCGAGAAGGGACGGCCGCCCGAGCGCATCGTGGCGCGCGCCCGGCCCGAAAACCGCGACGTGACCACGCCGGGCCGCACGCGCCCGCTGTGCGCCTGGCCGAAGCAGCCGCGCTACAAGGGCAGCGGCAGCATCGACGATGCGGCCAGCTTCGGTTGCAATTGAAGCGGCCTGAACAGGGTCAACCCCGATGGAAGATCGCCCCGCCGCCGGTAGCTTGAGCGCATGGACCTGATTCCCCTCAAGCAGCCACCCGCGCACCGCACGCACGCGGCGCCGGGCGGCGGCGCGCCCGAGCGCGCCAGCCTCGCGCTGGCCGGCGTGATCGGCTGCACCGGCCAGCCCGACTTCAGCGCCAAGGCGCTGGCCGAACTCAACAAGATGCTGCCGATGTGCTGGATGTCGATCTACAGGCTGTACCCGCACGCGCCGCCCGAGAGCTACGGCGGCGGCGCCTTCGGCATTGCCGACGGCACGCGCGATTCCTGGCGCGTGTACCGCCGCGGCCTGTACAGCCGGGACCGCACCTTTCTCGCGGCGCGCGAGGTCACCGAAGGCGGCGATGCGGTCGTCACGCGCTGGCATGCGCGCGAGATCCCGCTGGAGCACCGCAAGGCGATCTACATCCGCCACGGCCTGCGCGAGCGCGTGTCGCTGGTCGAAGGCGACCCGTCGGGCGGGGTGCTGGCGGTGAACCTGTACCGCGGCATGGCGCAGTCGTCGTTCCGCGACGACGAGGTCGACCTGCTGTGCAGCCTGGCGCCGCCGCTGCTTGCGACGGTGCAGCTGCACCTGCGGTTGACGGCGCCGCAGCACGTGGGCGAGCTGCCGGCCGACGACGTGGTGGCGCTCAGCCCCGAGCCTTCGGCGCTGTCCGAGCTGCCGCGCCGCGAGCGCGAGGTGTGCCAGCGGCTGCTGCGCGGCTGGACCTACGACGGCATCGCGGCCGACCTCGGCATTTCGGCCGGCACGGTCAAGACCTACCGCAACCGCGCGTTCGAGCGCATGGGCCTGCACCACCGCAACGAGCTTTTTGCGAAGGCGCTGGCCGAGGTGGCCGCCGCGCCGGGCGTGGCTGGTGCGCCTGCTGCACCGGCTGCACTGGCCGTACCGGCTGTGGCGTAAGGGCCATAAAGCAGGCCGTTTCGGCCCGTTTCAGGCCAATTGGAGGCCCGCAGCGGCCTTGCTGCTCCGATTTCTGATGTGCAATTGTCAACTCGTGAAACAATCTGGTCAGGAAGGGACGTGCATGGCGCGCGGCTCCAAACAGCTAGGCGTGGACGAATCAGATGTTTTCCGGCACAGAATTTCTGGCGCAGGTGTTGATGGCGCACGGCGCATCGGCCGTGTGCGGCTACGACGCCGAGGACCGAGTCACGTTCTGGAATGAGCGTTACCTGGCCTTCTTCCCCGAGGTGGCGCCCTTCCTGCGCGTGGGTACCCCGTTCCTGGAAACGCTGGAGCCCTTCCTGGCGCTGCAGCAGCCCCAGGCCTCGGCGCAGGAACGCGCCGACGCGATGACCAACGCCGTCTTCAGGCACAGCCAGGAGGAAGGTCCCGTGCAGTACCAGCGTGCCGACGGGCGCTGGCTGGAGCTGCGCATGTTCCCGCAGCCGGACGGCGGGCGCTTCAAGGTCTGGTCCGACGTGTCCGCGCAGAAGGCGCCCGGCGCCGAGGGCAGCCTGCTGCAGGGCCTGATGGCCGTGGCCAACGTGGGCCTGATCGTGCACGACGCCGCGGGGGTGCTGCGCTACGTGAATTCGAGGTTCTTCTCGGAGCACTTCATGAGCCTGATCCGGCGGGTGCCGGCGCTCGAGCGCCGCGGCGCGGAGCAGGGCAGCTACTGGAAGAAGTTCGCGGACATCTTCGGCGACGACGAGGCCTACGAGCAGCTGTGCCTGAGCACCGAGCACGGCCCCATTCCGGCACCGCTCACGATGCGCGCGCGCACCGGCCGCTTCTACCGGGTGCAGGAGCAGGCCTGGGACGCGGGCGGCACCGCCTGCGTCTGGACCGACGTGACGGAGCTGATCCAGCGCGAGAACGCCCTGCGTGCCGCGCACCGGGAGCTGTCGCTGCTGAACCGGCGGCTGATCGACCTGTCCGAGACCGACGCGCTGACCGGCCTGCCCAACCGCCGCCGTTTCAACACGGCCATGCAGTCGGCCCAGGCGGTGGTGCGCGGCGGGGCGCATGCGTCCGTGGCCATCATCGACCTGGACTATTTCAAGTCGATCAACGACCGCTTCGGCCACGACGTGGGCGACGTGGCGCTGGTGGAGGTCTCCCGGCGGCTGCGCGCGCTGGTGCCCGGCCAGGTGCCCATTGCACGGCTGGGCGGCGAGGAATTCGGGCTGGTGTTCGAGGCGATGCCGCTGGCGGAGGCCCATGCCTGCGTGGAGGCGCTGCGCCAGGCGTTTTCGGACAACCCGTTCGTGACCGGCGCGGAAACGATGCCGCTCACCATGTCGATCGGCATTGCGCCGTTGAGGGCCGATCGCGACTCGAGCGCGTCGCTCAAGGAAGCCGACATGGCGCTGCTGCGGGCCAAGGCGCGGGGCCGCGACTGCGTGGTGCTCGCGGGCCAGGGTGCCACGACGGGCCGCGAGCATGCATTTGCCGACATGCCGGGTTCGAACACCACGCTCTTCTCGCTGAGTGCCTATGCCGACGAGGTCGCCCTGGACGCCGCCGCCCTGCGCGACAAATACGCCCCCGCCGCGGAGCACCCGGCCTTCGCCCTCGCCAACTGGGAAAAGGCCGTGCGCGACGGCACCACGCTCGACCACTACTGGGGCTGGGTGGAGTACCAGATCTCGGCCAGCCTGCAGGCGCCCGAGATCGACTGAGCCCGGCGCGGGGCTCGTCTTTCGGTCGTTTCAGTTGCTTCAGTCGCTGGGCCCTTCGGTCCTGCGCAACCAGCCGCCCAGCGTGCGCCCCAGCAGGCCGGGGCTGCGCGGGCTGCGCGGGCTGCGTGCTTCCGGCATGTCCCGCAGGCCTTGCCGTGCCTGCGCGCCGTCGTCCGGCGGCATGGTGCGCACCGCTGCCGCCATCGACGAGGCGGCGATCTGCCCGAGGGTCTCGAACAGGTAGCGCTGCGGCGCCACGCGGTAGCCCAGCAGCAGCTCGGTCTGCTGCACCGCGCGCTGCGCCAGCAGCGAGTCGCCACCGAGCTCGAAGAAGTTGTCGCTCGCGCGAATGTCCGAGACGTCGATGCGGATCACGTTGGCCCACACCTGCGCCAGCTTCGCCTGCTCGGGCTGGACCAGGTGCGGCAGCGTTTTTTCGGCAGCGAAGGCCGGCACGTTCTGAGCGCCCACCACGCTCGTTGAATCGACAGGCGCGAGCCGCTGCAGGTATGCCGCGCTGGCCGAGCCCTCGGCGCTGGCGATGTAGGCGAGCGTGGCTTCGGGCCGGTCGGCGGCGCGGTGCAGCAGCTCGAGGTAGCGCTCGCGCAGCTGGGCGCCGGTTTCGCGCAGGTAGAGGCCCGCGTTGTAGACCAGCGCGCCTTCGAGGCCGAGCGGCCCTTCCACCAGCCGCAGCGCGATGTCCTCGGTGGCGCCGCGCTGCATCAGGTGCATCTGCCGCGTCTGCAGGCCGGCGAAGCGATGCGTCGGGTCGCTCGCCGCCCGGAACGAGAACTTCCACGGGCTAGGCGCCATGAACTGTTCGACCGGCGCGTGCTGGTAGTTCGCGAGCGTGAGCAGCTCCTGCTTCACGCCGCGCACGAACTGCGGCAGCGACTGGCGCATGTCGAGGTTCAGCGACACCGGCAGCACGTTGTCGAAGAGGCCCATCACGTCCTGTGCCTCGGGCTGTACGCGCCCTTGCGCCGGGTGGGCGATGGCGATCGCGTCGGCGCCCATCGCCTGGCCCAGGGTGAGCGCGTAGATGCCGAAGGCCAGCTCGCCGAGCGTCACGTCCAGCCCCTGGGCCACGCCGCGCAGGCGCTGCGTGGTGGCGAGGCCGATGTCGATCGGCTGCGTGCCGCCCTGGCCGTTCCTGCCTGCGCGGCGGGGCATGTCGGTGCGGGGCTCGGGCGGGAGGACGCGGGCCGTGCCGTCCGTGCCAGCCGCGGCAACTGCGCCAGCTGCACGTCGGCGCCAGAAGCCGAGCTGTTCCTCGAAGGCCGGTTCCTCCATCCACCGTGCCAGCCATTCCGCATGGTCGCCGGGCGCGAGGGTGATCGGCGGCGCGTGCCCGGTGGCGTCGTAGTGCGCCGGGAGTTCGCGCTGCAGCAGGTCGAACGATCCGTCGTCCCACACCAGGTGGTGCGGCACGAACACGAAGGCGTGGTCTTCCTCGCCGAGCCGGAACAGCGCCGCGTGCGCCATCGGTGCGCGGTGGATGTCGATGGGCCGGTCGGCCAGCTCCTGCATGCGGTCGACAAGCTCGGCCTCGCGCTGGTCGGCCGGCAGGCCGCGCAGGTCGAACGCCGGCAGGGAGAACGCCGCGTGCGGCGCGATCGACTGCATCGCCATGCCGCTGCCCGGATCGACCGCGATGCGGGTGCGCAGCGCGGGCTGGCGGCGGATCACTTCCCGCAGCGCCTGCTCGAAGCGCGCCGCGTCCAGCGTGCCCAGCAGCCGCTGCGCCAGGGGCAGGTTGTGGAACGCGCGGCCGGGGTGCTGCTGTTCCTTGAGGCGAATGCGTTCCTGCGGCGGTGTCAGCGGCGCGCTCTGCCGGCCGGGGCGATAGGTGGGCGAGGGCCGCTGCGCGTGCGATGCCATCGACCTGTCGCGCGGCGCCGCATGCGGCGCCGGCAGCGAGGCGCGGTCGACCTTGCCGTTGGGCAGCGTCGGCAGCGCCGCGAGGGCGACCACATGCTGCGGCACCATGTACGACGGCAGCCGCTCGCGCAGGTGCTGCATCAGCGCGCGGCGCTCGAGCGCGGCACCGGGCACCAGCGCCAGGTAGGCGACCAGGCGCACGTCGCCGGGGTGGTCTTCGCGCGCCACGACCACGCTGCGCGACACGCCCGCATGCTCGTTGCAGCGCGCCTCGATCTCGCCGGGCTCGATGCGGTAGCCGCGCACCTTCAGCTGGAAGTCGAGCCGGCCCATGTGCTCCAGCAGGCCGTCGTTGCGCCAGCGGCCACGGTCGCCGGTGCGGTACACCTGCGTGGCGGTGCCCATGATGTCGACGCTGACGAAGCGCTCCGCGGTGAGCTCGGGGCGCTCCAGGTAGCCCAGCGTCAGGCCCTGGCCGCCGATGCAGATCTCGCCCGGCACGCCGATGGGGCAGGGCTGCAGCGCGGCGTCGAGGATCCACACGTCGGTGTTGGCAATGGGCTGGCCGATCGACACGCCGCGCGACGCCACCACGTCGCGCTGCATGCGCCATGCGGTCGACCACACGGTGGTTTCGGTCGGCCCGTAGAGGTTCCAGAGTTCGCTGCAGCGCTCCAGCAGTTCGAGCGCAAGGCGCGCGCGCACCGGTTCGGCGCCGATCCAGCCGCGAAGCGCCGGGCCGCCGTCACGCACGCCCTGCCATTGCGCCTCGAGCAGCAACTGCCACATGCCGGGCGTGGCCTGCAGGATGGTGATGCGTTCCTGCTCGAGCATCGCGCGCAGGCGGTGGCCGTCCATGGCCACTTCGCGCTGCACCAGCACGATCTGCGCGCCGGCCGCCAGCGGCAGCAGCACTTCGGGCACCGCCATGTCGAACGACAGCGTGGTCACGGCCGCGAGCCGGTCGCCCGGGCCAATGCCTGGCGCCTGCTGCATCGACTGCATCAGGTTGGCCACGGCGCGGTGCGGCACGCACACGCCCTTGGGCTTGCCGGTGGAGCCCGAGGTGTAGATGACGTAGGCGGCGTCTTCGGGCTGGGCGTCCTGCTCGCCCGGTGCGAGCGCAACGGCGGGTGCGGTGCGCCAGCCGGTCTCGCGGTCGATCTCGAACAGGCGGGCGGCCGCGTCGGCGCACCACGAACGCGGTGCGCACGCCACGTCCGAGGTGGTCAGCAGCAGGCTGAAGCCCGCGTCTTCGGCGTAGTAGTCGAGCCGGGCCTGCGGGAAGCTCGGGTCCAGCGGCACATAGGCCGCGCCCGACTTGAGCACGGCCAGCAGTGCCACGAACATGTCGATGCCGCGCTCCAGGCACAGCCCCACGCGCTGGCCGCGGCCGACGCCGCGTTCGCGCAGCGCATGCGCCATGCGGTTGGACAGCGCGTCGAGCTCGCCGTAGCTGCAGCTGCTTTGCCCGTCGCGCACGGCGGGTTGCGTGGGCGCCAGCGCGGCGCGTGCCACGAAGCCGGCATGCGCAAAGGGTTCGCCCACAAGCACAGTGCGCGGCGGCTGCAGCGCGGCCAATGCGAAGGCGGCGTCCTGCGAGAGCACGTCGAGCCGGCCGATGGGCTGCGCCGGGTCTTGCGCGGCCGAGCGCAGCACGCACTCGAACATCTCGAGCCAGCGCTGGACGCTGGCCTCGTCGAACAGGCCGGCGTCGTAGTGCGCCTTGGCCACCAGGCCGGCATGGGACGACCGCAGGTCCAGGAAGAGCTCGAAGTCCGCGCCGTCATCGACGTCCGCGTCGAGGCTGAAGCGCACGCTCATCGGCGACGGCCGGCTTGGAAGCGTGCCGCTTGCCGCCGCATGGCATTCGGCCATCAGCGCGTCGAATGGCAGTTGCGCATGCGTGGCGATGCACACAGGCCGCATGGGCGGCGAGCCCTGCGCTGGCGGCCCTGCCGCGGGAATGCCCACCACGACGAAGTCCTGCCCCGTCAGCCGGTAGAGCGTGGCCACGAAGGCGCCGAGCAGGCCGGTGAACAAGCTGCTCGACGGGCCGCTTGCCGCGTGCACGGCCGCCGCCAGGGTAGGGTCGAGCGCGCGTTGCGTGCGCCGTACGTCGGCAGCAGGTACCGCGGGCCGGGGGCGGTCCAGCGGCAGTTCGAGCACGGGGAGTTCCGTGGCGATGGGGGTGGGGTGTGGAACGGCGCTCATGCGCCCGCCCTCTCATTGAAACCGCTTGCGATCGACACAGACTGATCCTCCATGCGGGTGGACAAGAAGAAACCGGGTGGGGTCTTGAGCACACGCGTCGTCGTGTCGCTCCCTCGTTTTTTCGCATCGTAGGGTGTTTGATACGAAGGATGTACTACTTAGCGAGGGCGTTACATCGAGAAAAATTCCTTGCGGAAACGTACTACCCCGTCGACATGGCCTGGGTACCCGGTGCCGCCCAGCCAAACCCGCGAGAGGGTGGGCGCGGGTCGCGCAGGGCGGTCCGGCCAGCTTCGGGGTTCTGCTTTCCGGCGCCATGCAGAGGAGCGCCATTGCCCCGGAACTGGCGGGTATGGACACGCACACCAGAGTCTTGTCTCCATGGACATGGGGCAGGGCAGGGTCCGGCCAGGAGTCGGCCTTGCCTTGTGACCACCAGCATCGACCTCAGGCTGACTTCGGCCCTTCGGGCAGAAGGCGTGTCTTCGCGAGCAGCGCAGCCCCCGACAGGCAAAGCAACGCGAGCATGAACAGCGCATACCTCGCACCCTGTGTGAACAGCGCAACATCGAATGCCGAAAGCCCTGAGCCACCGTGCCCCAGGACCATGCGCTGCGAGCCCTCGGGCAGTTGCATCATGGCCACGCTCAGCGTCAACGCGGTTCCCACCATGATTCCCGCGTTCTGGAGCGTCGAACGCACACCATTCGCAATGCCTCGACGTTGAGGGCGCACGCTCTGCAGAATCGACGCGTTGTTGGGCGTCACGAACCCCCCTATGCCCCAGCCCAGCATCAAGAGGCAAACGGCGAGCTGCCCCGCGCTGATCGTTGGCTGCAACAGCGCGGCCAGGAGCGCCAGCGCGCATCCGGCAAGCAGCATCGCCGCCACGCAGATCGATTCCGGCCTGAAACGGTGCAGCAGGCTGCCCGAAACCGGCGCAGCCGTCAGCATCCCAAGGGCCACAGGTGCAATGCGCAGCCCGACATCCGAAGCGGAGAGACTCGTGCAAGCCTGCAGATACAGCGCAATCAGCAACAGGGGGGCGGCCTGCGTCATCGACAGAAGCAGGATGCAGACGTAAGCAGTGCGGCGTCGCGGATCGCTGAAGAGCTCCGGGTCGACCAGCGGGCTCGCCGCGCGCTTTTGAACCCAGGCGAACAACAGGATTCCTGCAACACCCGCAAGCAGGAAGGCCCACACGGACATGCTTGCCCACCCGTGGCTCCCCGCCATCGACAGCGCGTAGGTCACGCACCCGATTCCGACAAGGGACAGCACGGCGCCCACCAGGTCGAAGCGCTCGACCCGGACCACTGCCGTCTTCGGAAGAATCCGCCACGACCACACCAGAACGAGAAGGCCGGCGGGAACGTTGAGCATGAAGAGAACCCGCCATCCCCACCACGAGACGACAAACCCGCCTGCCAGCGGGCCAACGACCTGAGCAAGCGCGGCCACCATCGCGAGCACGCCAAGGGCAAGCCCCATCCTGCGGCGGCCGAACGCGTCGCCCACCAGGGCGCTGGTATTCGCCATGACGCCCGCGGCACCCACGGCCTGGCAAACCCGGAAGACGAGCATCGTCTCGGCAGTTGTCGCGACCGCACAGGCTGCGCAGGCGACCACGAAGAGGCCCAACCCCGCAAGGAAAAGGTGCCGCCGCCCCCACAGGTCGGCAAGCCTGCCGAAGCTGAGAATGCACACGGTGCTCACGAGCATGTAGGACAGCAGAATCCAGCTCGCCTGCGCTGGCGACGCCTGCAGGCTGCGCCCTACCGCGGGGAGCACCACGTTGAGCGCGCTGAGATTCAGAAAACACAACAGCGCGCCGAGGCATGCCGCAACGAGCACGGCCCATCCGGCCTTGTCCTCGTCATCGGCGGCCGCCTCGGTGCCCGGATGGCCGGCGATGAATGTGGCCGCCACCGGTTCAGTCTTCGCTCTTGAATCCCGAAGCCTTGACGATGGGGCGCCAATACTCGCGATCCTCGTTCATGACCCGGGTCACTTCCGCGCCGGGAAGCCCGGTCGGCTCAAGGCCCATGCGATCGAGTTGTCCGCGCACCCGAGGGCTGCGAATGGCGGCCAGGAATGCGCTTTCAAGTTTCGCCACCACGTCCTTCGGTGTGCCCGCCGGCACGAACGCAGCATAGGCGGCGTTGGCCCGATCGAACGCGTCGTAGCCCGATTCCTTGATCGTCGGAACATCGGGCAACCAACTCAGCCGCCTGGTTCCCGCGACGCCCAGGATGTGCAGCTTTCCGGCGCGGTGAAGCTCCAACTGGCTGGCCAGCGCGTCGGTGCCGAGCGGCACGTGGTCGCCGATGATGTCCGTCGCAAGCGGCGCCCCGCCCCTGTAAGTGACAGCCGTGAGAGGCACGCCGATGGCCTTGGACAGTTGCAGCACGCTGAAGTGAAGCCCGCCCCCCAGGTTGGTCATGCCCACGCTGGCCTGGCCGGGGTTCTTCTTGAGCCAGGCCACGTATTCGGGAATCGTCTTGTACGGCTGGCCCGCGCAGGCGGAGACGATGCTGGGGACGTTTGCCAGATGGGCGACGGGAATGAAGTCTTTGTCGGCGTCGTAGTTCAGCCGCGCATAGGTCATCGGAAAGAACACGAACGGCGGCGTCGCGCCGATCAGAATCGTGCGCCCGTCAGGCCGTGCGGTCTTGACCGCTTCGATGGAAATGCGGGTGGACGCACCGGGCCGGTTCTCCACCAGCACAGGCTCCTTGAGCGTCGTGCGCAAGTCCTCGGCCACCGCCCGCGCCAGGTTGTCGAGCGCGCCACCCGGCGGGAATCCCACGATCAGCCTGATGGGCGTGTTGCTGTCGGCATGCGCAAAGCTTGCGCTCAGTGCGACCAGCGCACTGAGCACGAATGTCTTTAGGAACGAGGTCATGGTGAGATACCTGCAAGGTTGATTGACGAAAAAAAGGAAGGGACAACGCGTGCTCAGAAGGCCACGACCGGCAGCGGGTTCGCCGGCCGGTGGTTGGCTTCGAAAGCCGACGCGGCCTGCAGCAGATGCAAGTCTTCGCGGAACCTGCCAACGAGCTGCATGCCGATGGGCAATCCGTCGCTGCCTGCGCCGCACGGCAGGCTGATGGCCGGATGCCCGGTGAGGTTGAACGGCATCGTCCAGGGGAACCAGTTGGGACGCACCTCGGCAAACGCCTGGCCGTCGATCTCGATGCTTCCGAAGAGGTCCTGGTCGATCGGCAGCGCCGTGCGCGACAAAGTCGGCGTGAAGATGAAGTCGTGCGTCTCCAGCTGCGCCTGGACCTTTCGAAAGAGCGCTGTCCTCGCGAACATCGCCTGCTGAAAGGCGACCCCGTCGACGTGCTCCACCAGCGCGAGCTGTTGCAGCAGCGAAGGACTCAACTGATCGGCATGCGCCTCAGCCAGCGGAGCGAACCGGCCACGCCAGCTTGTGTGATTGATCACGCGCCACACCGGCTCGACGTCATAGCCCTCGCCCGACATCTCCTCCAGCTCTGCGCCCATCGACCGCAGGGTTGCAAGGGCGGCCTCGAAAGCGGCGGCGACGTCGGCGGCAATCGGCCGCCCCGCCGGCGTTGCGCTGAAAAGAATCCGCTTGCCTCGCAGGTCGCCGCCGGGCTGCAGGTCGTCGAAGTAGCGCTGGGCCGGTACGCCCAACGACCAGGGGTCGGACCCATGGGCACCGGTCATTGCCTGCAGCATGAGCGCCGTGTCTCCCACGTTGCGCGTGGTGGGCGTCACGTAGGTGTAGTTGCCGAACGCGTCCTGCACCTGGCTGTGCGGCACCACACCCAGGCTTTGCTTCAACCCGACCACGCCGTTGCACGCGGCGGGAATCCGGGTGGAGCCGCCCCCATCGGTCGCAATGGCAAGCGGTGCGATGCCAGCCGCCATCGCCGCCGCCGCCCCGCCGCTGGAGCCACCGCTGGTGCGCGCGGGGTCCCATGCATTGCGCGTGGTGCCGAAAAGCGGCGCATCGGTCATGCACTTGGCGCCGAACTCCGACGAGGTCGTCTTGCCGATGAGGATGCCGCCCGCCTGGCGCACGCGCGCCACGGCCAGGGCGTCGTGCGCGGGAACGTGATCGCGATGCAGCAGCGATCCGTAGGTCGTTCTGACGTTCGCGGTGTCGACGATGTCCTTCACCGTGAACGGCAAGCCGTGCAACATGCCCACGGCCTCGCCTCTCATGAGCGCCTGCTCGGCTTGCCTGGCTTGCTCCATCGCCTGCTCGTGGCAAAGCGTGATGAAGCAGTTCAGGTGCGGCTGGAGCGCATCGGCGCGGCGCAGCACCTCTTCGACGATCTCCACCGGGGAGAGCTCGCGTTGCGCGACCAGCGTGCGCATCATCGCCGCGGTCATCTCGCAGATTTCGGATTTTGGAAGGCGCGGAAAGTTCTTCATGCGCAGATGATTGAGGGGCTCCAATATGGCGTCCAATACTGTTTTCTTGAAAAGGCATATGCACAGCGTATGGCTACACCCGACCTCAGATCCCTTCGCTACTTCGTGGCCGTCGCCGAGGAACGCAGCGTCGGCAAGGCAGCGCGGCGGCTCAACATGGCCCAGCCGCCGCTGTCGGTTCACATCAAGAACCTCGAAGCGGCCATAGGCGCGCCCCTGTTTCGCAGGGCGGCGCGCGGCATGGAAATCACCGATGCGGGAAATGCGCTCTTCCAACGTGCCAAGGAGGCATTGCTGCTCGCCAACGAAGGCTTCGACGCCGCGCGTGCCGTCGGATCGGGCAGCAGGGGGCGACTCACGATCGGAACCATGGTCGTGCTGTCTTACCTCGTGCTGCCCCGGCTGGAAAACGAGCTTCGGCTCAAGCTCCCGGACGTGGAGATCCAATACGTGGAGCTGAATGCCGTCAACAACGTAGCGGCCATCACCGACTCGGACGTGTCGGTTGCGATCTGCATCCCGCCGATTGCCCAGGCCGGCATTGCGGTCGAACGCATCGGCACCCAGCCGTTGCTGCTTGCCGTGCGGTCGGATTCGCCATTGGCGCGGATGTCCAGCATTCCGCTGGCGCGACTCTCGGGCATGCCTCTGATCGGCCTCCCGGTTCCGGAAGGCGACATCGACAAATCCGTCGTCACGTCGATGCTGCGGCGGCACGACGTCAGCATGCCCGTTGCGCAGCGGGTCGAGACCATGGTGTCTGCATTGGCGCTGGTACTGGCGGGCAAGGGCGTGGCCATCCTGCCTGCTTGCGCTCAGATCGGGCGGCCTCCGGGCGTGGTGTTCCGGCCCTTTCGCAACGTCAACGCGACGATGGACATTGCCGCGTGCTGGCGCAGCGATTGGGACAGCCCGCTTATCAAGCCTTTCCTGGCGTGCGCGCGCACAGTACTAAGGAACGTCTGATCAGGTCGTAAATTGGCTTGATGACGAGAGTGGGTGTTGCCCCGCTGCGCTCGCAGGCTCGTTGCACTGACATTCGATGTGTTTGAGCGCTCCTGCAGCGCCCCTCAGCCGATGTCATTGCGCAGCAGCCATCCGCGTTCGCCCATCAAGCTCGTCTCGCCATCGAAGCCGCGCACCGTGTAGCGCCCGCCGATGGCGAAGCGGTCTTGCGGTGTCAGCGGCGTGCGGTTCCACTGCGCGCGGATCAAGCCCGAGTAGACGTAGCGGTCGCGCTTCATGGTGTCGAGCACCACGGGCTCGCCGGCCGGCACGATAGGGCCTCCCAGCATGTTGGCGCTGGAGACCCAGCCGTAGTCAGGGCGCAGGTTGCAGCAGGTGTAGCCAGTGATGGGATGCGTGAGCTTGGTGGCGCAACCGGAGAGAAGCACGGCGAAGAGAAACGCGACGGCAACGGCAGAGCGTTGAAAAGGATGTGACGGCTTCATTATCTTTTTGTCTATAGAACTTCGTGATTCTCAGAACCGGCTACTGTTCCTTGGAACTGCGCCCGATCTACACCAGCAGATCGGTTTTTTGTGATTGGCACAGAGCGCTCCTGAAATCTTGTACTTTGTATTCAGAATCACTTTTCCGCTTTACGCCGACAAGAAAGTTCAATGACAACATTTGGAGAAATTGCCTGAACCCCTTCTTTTCTCCGAATTACATCCGTGAAAATCATATTCCGAGGAAATCCGAGAGTCGAAATGTAATCTTTTATCGACAGGAGCTCATTCGAGGCATTTGAAAAATCACCCGCATCGCTTGGCGCGACATCGGTGACGACGATAAAATCACTTGCCCCAGGATTTGCGGCGCACTTTTCAATCGATTCTTTGTAAATAATTTCGATTTCTTTTTTTGCGGCATTGCCAAGTTCACCAAAAGCAGATTTCCGAGAAATTTTAACTTGGGATTGATATGGAAAGCCCGCATCTGCCAGTGCCGCACGAAAGAGCAGCATTGCGCCAATAAAAATGATAAATTTTCTTATCAAAAAAGACCTCCAAAATTGGCAATGAATTTTTCCGAAAACCGTTCTCTGAATGCATCTTGAATTTTATTTGCCTCAAGCTCCCATGGCTGAGTTGCATAATTACTCCACAGAGGTGAGTTCGCCGATGGTATGGCCGCCTTTCTGCCTTGAATTGTGTGAACATATTCGTGAACCAATAAACCCAATTGAGTAATGCTGGCTTGCTCAAAAAATGATTGGTACACTATCGCAACGCGTGCATTGGCGTCAAAAACCGCAAGCGCGGGACTTCCGTCTGAGGCTTTTCAGCATATTCGCTGGAGATTGAGGCATTCATGCTTTTAAATCCGGCTGCTGAGCATTCACGGCAAAAATCCTGAAAGGAGTCCATAAAGTCTGCCGCCAAAGAAAACAGCTTCCCCATTCTTTTTTGTTGCTCTTCTGGAGTCTTGGGCGCGTAACGTCGGCCAAGCTGGTTGTTTTCAACGGCGTTCGCTCCGGCTTGCGAAGCAATATCGGCACTCGCCTGATTGCCGCCCACTAAGGCGCCTGCAATACCCGCCATCATTTGGCCAAAAAGTACCGTAGCCGTCGCAAGCGCAGCATCATTTGATGGGTTGTAGAAACTGCCCGCCATATGCCCCACAGGCCCCGTGGTGCCTCCGCTCACCGCGCTGCCAGCCGCGGCTCCCACGCTACTGGCGGCCCCCCAAGTTAGCACGGTCGCCACAATCGCCACCACTGCTCCACCGGCTTGGGTGAGGCTTCCCTGTTTCTCGGCCCACTGTCGTTGCTCCAACGGAACGCCCTGCCAATTGATCTTCAAATCACTGAGCGCCGGGTCCTTCTGAATTCGATTCAACCAGTCCATGCCGGTTTGATCGCGCTGGCCTTGCAGGACCTGCTCGAGGGTTTGCTGCGCAATGTAGGTTTGGTTCGGCCCCTTGGTGGCGTTC
The DNA here is from genome assembly GCF_900112425.1 of Variovorax sp. OK212. GTDB lineage: Bacteria > Pseudomonadota > Gammaproteobacteria > Burkholderiales > Burkholderiaceae_C > Variovorax. The sequence continues at coordinate 227,055 of NZ_FOLP01000011.1, forward strand.
TGCCCCAACTGCACGTTGACCGTCGGCGTATCCAGCGTCAGCTTTTTGCTGTCGATTTGGGTGTAGTTCGCCGTCTCGCCACGCGCCCCGTCGTCGCGCGTGCGCTGGTACATCGGATCGCTCTCGCCACGGCTACGGCCGACGCCCGCGGCCTGTCACCGGGTAGTGCGGCTCGATGACTTTGAGCAGTGCCTTCCAGGGCAACACCAGCTCCATCTCGGCAAGGAAGACTTCACGGCGCGTCTTCTTTCTCTTGCCTGCATGCTCGGCATCCGAAAAACTGATCTGGCTCATCGTTGGCGCTCCTTCAGCTGGGTGATCAACGTTCAGGTCGGCCATCGGTGGACTTGATCAGACGTTCCCTAGTCTTACTGTGTCACAAATGACATAATTCGATCTTCCGGACTTCGAGCTGGAGGATTGATGAATGCAGCCGAGCGATTCGATAGCTACCTGGAGCA
>NZ_FOLP01000024.1 GCF_900112425.1 Variovorax sp. OK212
GTGTTCGCCCGGCGCATCGTGGGCTGGCGGGTCAGCAGCTCGATGCGCACGGACTTCGTGCTCGATGCTTTGGAGCAAGCGCTGTACGACCGTCAGCCCGAGCGTGACGGCAGCTTGATTTGTCACTCCGATCGCGGCTCGCAATACGTCAGCATCCGGTACACGGAACGACTGGGCGAGGCTGGCATTGAGCCATCAGTGGGCAGTAAAGGCGATTCCTACGACAACGCCCTGGCCGAAACGATCAACGGCCTCTACAAGGCCGAGCTGATCCATCGCCGGGCACCGTGGAAGACCAAGGAGGCGGTGGAGTTCGCCACGCTCGAATGGGTGTCCTGGTTCAACCACCAACGCCTGCTCGAACCCATCGGCTACATCCCGCCTGCAGAAGCTGAGGCAAACTATTACTGGCAACTCGCCAGTCAGACCGCCACGATGGCGGCATGACTTAAACCAACCGGCCTCCATGAAAGCCGGGGCGATTCAACCTTCTTGACGGAAGGTGATTGCCTGGGTCTGCGTAATGCCGGCCGACACCGCTCCACCGACAAGGCCAAAAAACCCCGCAAAAAAGAACAATGAGGTTCGCTTGATAGCTTTCATGGGTAACCCTAAGGTGACTTGAGACTTTTACAATCCGCAAATCTAATGGCTTGGTCTGCCAAGCGGGCCAGTCCCACATCACTCTTCAAAGGAAGAGGCAGGCTGTTCCACGCGCGACAAACTTCTGGTCGCCCTTTGAGCGATGCTTCGCTGTTCAGATAGATACCCAAGAGGTTGGCGTCGTCTGGAGTTAGAAGCCCTTCATCGATATTTTGAGCAGCCGCGTGCAGCGTTAAGAAAAGGCGTGGCGCGAGGTCTGGCTGGGCAACCACCGCTTGAGCGGCGGAAATAACATTTGCGAACGTCCTATCGCGATGGTCAGCCCTATTTACTTTCTGGGTGCCGAGTAGTGCGGCAAGAGCTACTCCGGCCGTACCCAGGGTCAAAAGCGCCGAGACGACCGTTGCGAGGCGTGCCGATTTTTCGTCTCTCAACGAGTTCCACAACGAAGAAAGCCAAGTCATTGAGCTCACCTCAACAATCGCTTGCGAAAGCGCATTGTGGTTCCGAAGTAGGTCTTAAGGCAACCTCTCGTCGTTTGGTGGCGTGTAGTCAGAGATGCCTTGGCCCGTCCGCTCGCACGACTGTGATTCAGTCGTCGGTATGGAGCTGGTTAGAACCGGCGGAGCTCTCACCTGCGACGGCTTGGGCCACGGGCTCTGCGCAAATAGCTCCGCTCAATAGCGCGCATCGAAATTTGCGAACCGCTGGGGGCGCGCTCGGTGGCACCATCGAAGCATGAAACTCCAAAAAGTCATTGGCCTTGCAATCAATGCCTCCGGCCTTGCCGTGCTTGTTGCCGGCGTCATCCAGTAGGCGAGCGCCATTGGCATGTGGTGCTTCCGAACCTGCCGTTCTACCGCTACGCCCAATGCTGTCATGCGCAAAGCCTGATGCTGATGGCCCACGTCAGCTCGTCTGGGCGGGCATCTGCAGCAGTGCGAGATTGAGTCGTTGGATGGGCGTAGCTCAGGTCGCCTCGTTCCTCGGCGGCCGCATAGCGCGTTTTTGCAGAGTTAAATCAATGAGACTAGCGCCAGCCGATGGGCTGGGTGACCGACTCGGGTCTTGCAAATACAAGTTTCGACGGCCCTCATGGAGGACGGACCGCCAGGTTGGGTAGCCCGTAGTACGCGAGGCCCAATGGTGCGAGCCGGTCTGGGTACTCCCAGAAAGCGTTGTCCAATTTTCCGAGCTCGTCGTTTTCCGCCTCTGTGAGCAGCCTCTAGATGTCCTCCATCGACTGCATCCGACGGTCATCCTGCAACCGTTAGACGATGTCACGCTGACGCTGCACGATAGCGAGCGCTTTATGGGCACCGATTTCCCGCAACGCATCCAGCGCAATCTGGCAGGTTGCCTCACCCCAATTCCCGGAGAGTTGGAGAAACCCACCGTTGTTCATGTCAGCTTCTAGCCGCCATAACGCGCATAGGTCTCGCTCGACATGCAAGAGGGCTTCCAGCTTCCAGTCAGATGCTTTGAGGCGCTCCGTCGCCGCGCTGTACGACGCCTCCCAGACCAGGTCGAGGGTGTTTATCATCCCGACCTCGTCGGCCGGCCACAGCGCTGGCCAGCACATACCGCACCCGCTGTCGACAAACACCCATTCCTGCCGCTGCTCGGGCGTCGCTTTCTCCAGCCGGATATGCCCGCGAAAGGGCTAAAGGAGGTAAGCGCCATTGGCGAGCGTCAACTGCAAAGCGTCTTCGTTGAGGTCAACATGCTCGACGCGCAGCGCCGCAACTACCTCGCTCAGTTCGACGGATGGCAAACCCTCACACCTCCGTTGCTGCCAACTCGTCCAAGGTCTTCCCTGCGGCCAACGCCTCTTTCAGCCAACGTGGCTTGGGGCCGAAACCAGACCACGTGTTCCCAGCCTCATCGCGATATGCCGTCGCGGTGCGTTTTTTCGCAGGCGCTGTCTTCGCCTTTTTTGGGGCTTTCTCTGCTTTCGGCGCCTTCGCTGCCTTTGCCAACGCCGACCCGTCTGACGAGGCAAAGTCCTCAAGTGACCTGCCAGCAGCCAGGGCTGCCTTTAACCATTGCGGCCGAGGGCCACGGCCGCCCCATGTGTTGCCAAGGCCGTCGGAGTACGCCGGAGCGCTTTTGCCGCCCGTCTTCAGCGTCTTGGCAGTCGACTTCTGCGACTTACCGCCGTATCCGAGTTGCTCTGCTGTCAGGCCGTAGTGTGCGATTGCTTCCCTGATGCGAGCAACGACGCCATCGACTTCTTGAGCTCGAAGTTCGTCTGCCTGGCGCTGAAGCGCTTCGATTTGCTTCTGGATTTGAGCGTAACTTTTTTGTGCCATTGCAATACCTAGTTTATGTGAGCAAGGCGGACTTTAATCCCATTCGGCGGGTCTCGTGAGTTGACTCTGAACGAATGACGGGCCTCTAATGTTCAGCACCCCCTTTTAGGGCATTTGTGCTGCTCAGGCTTGTTGTGCGCAATGCCTCTGCCTTACGATTGGTTGACAAGGGCCGCCATAGCCGTTCATCCCGGATGTGAGGATATGGACGAGTGCTATCGGGCTTATTGCGTCGCGCATAGTGCCCGGAACAATCAAAGAATGATTCGCCCTGAGGGGCCTGGAGCGGAATGAATGGCAAAGAAAAATAGCGGTAGCACGGCCGCCGCCGTCGGTATTGGGGCGCTCGTGCTCATCGCCGCTGTGCCCAGGGAAGCTTGGATTGTCATCGGCATCATCGTAGTTGTCTGCTTCATCCTCTATGCATTCATGAGGAGCCGCCAGTCAAAAGCCAAAGATGTCCCCGCGTTCAAGCAAGCCTCCTATGGCTCGATACCCGCAGCCGAAGAGCTTGGGCGGCGAAACCGAGTCGTCAAGTCGTTCGAGCGGCCTCCGCGGACCACGGAGCCAAGCGTTGTCGTGGCTCAGCCTGTGGCTAGCAAGGACGAGGAGCCCGTTCGCATCGCGACGGCGCCCGAGAATCGCTCTTTCAGGCTGCCGGACGCCTCCAAGGGCAAAGGTCCCGCGCAGTGGATTCCCGCAGGGCAGGCAGTCACCGTCGACGGGCTGACTATCCCTGGAGGCATGGTCTACGTCGGCGCAACCTTGCGTACCCCGAGCGGCGGAGTTGACCCCAGCCTCATTGACCCCTCCAAACAGGTCGCCAAGTATGGTGATTTCACCCAACGCGCCATGAATGAGATGGGCTACTGGCCGAGCTACTCTGAGATTTCGCCCAACTCGCGGCGCGCATACCTCGAGTGGCTCGCTGGTGGCCGCAGTCACTCGGAGGCCGATATCGGCTTTGTCTTCTTGTTCTTTTATGGCTTGGAGCGGCGCCTTCTTGTCGACGGGAGTAACGATGCAAATCTCTTGGAAGCGGAGCTGCCCGGTATCACGCAAGAGTTGCGCAGGCTGCTTAGCATCTACGGCCGCAAATCCGGCTCGTTCCTGAACTACGCGACGCAACTGCTCGACTGGGCCTCCGTCGTTCGGTACAAGGCAGACCTGTACAACAGCCCCATTCCTGAGTTTTCGAAGGCAATGGAGCTGCCTCTCTATGTGCGGCTCGCACTCGGCCGCGCAGCTCTGGATGGCGTCCCTGTGCCGGCGCACCTCGCGCTCGAATGGGCAAAATTGGACCCCAACAGCAGTCTGCGAACGCCCGCAATTCGCTGCGGCGAGGAGTTCGACAAGCTCTTTGTTCAGAAGTACACGGAATCCTTTGGGGTCGGCTTGGCACTGCCCCGAAATCGAACCAAGCTGCGCTTCGTCTACCGGGCCGCCTCCGCTGGGCTTCGCGGACTAGACCCGACCCTCACTTTTCCCGATGTACCTGATGTCAGTGCGCTGACAGCACCAGTCAAAAAAGTTCAGAAGGTGGTGGAAGATGCCACCAAGGCGCTCGAGTCGTATAGCCGCTATGTCGGCAAGAATCCTGATGCCAAGTCAGCACTGGAGGGGCTCCTGCAGCTGCCGGCGACGCTGTGGCCGCCCGAAGCTCAGCAAGTACTTGCAACACTCAAGGCGCGAATGGGCGAAGGCATGATTGCCCTGTCGTTCCAAGAGCTGCTCACATCGCTTGATGCGAAATCGGCGTTGACGCGCGATAAGACACTTGCACTGGCCCGCGCTCTGGAGTCCCTCAACATCGGAATCGAGCCAGATGTGCTCGGCGGCGCAAAGCTACCCAAGCCGGATGAAAAGGTCGTGTTGTTCTCGGTCCCACCGGGCGAGGAGTTGTCCCGCGCCACGCCCGCGTACCAAGCCGCGGCACTCACGCTTCAACTCGCGTCTGCGGTCGCAACTGCCGACGGGGACTTCAGCGTTGCGGAGATGACGCATCTGCGCACCCAAGTACAGTCCTGGACTCACCTGACGCCCAACCACATCCGTCGCCTCTTAGCGCATCTGCGCCTGCTGATGCTCGCACCGGCTTCGCTCACATCGCTGAAGAAGAAGCTTGAACCCTTGGACGCTGCTGCCAAAGAGGCCGTCGCTGCCTTCATGGCCACCGTCGCCCAGTCGGACGGGGCGGTATCGCCAATGGAGGTCAAGATGCTGGAGAAGGTCTACAAAGCGCTCGGCATCGAACCAAAAAAGGTGTTCTCCGATGTCCATGCTGCGGCGGCAGGGACAAGGCCGGCGCCAGGTGCGGAGAAGGTCGCAACCACTGGATTCAAGCTCGACCCTGCCCGCATCGCCGCGCTCCAGAAGGACACGGAGAAGGTTTCCGCCCTTCTTGCTGGCATCTTCGCGGAGGTGGAAGCTGCGCCTGCTCTGGTTGAAGAGTTGGCCGAAGAGGAGGGAGGAGCGGCTGCGAGCCTGCTCGGCCTCGATGAAGCTCATGCGGCGTTCGCACGTTCTCTCCTGTCTCGCCCCCAATGGACGCGCGCCGAGCTCATGGACCTGGCCGCCGACCTCGAGCTCATGCTGGATGGAGCACTGGAGCGCATCAACGAGGCATCCTTCGATGCCTACGACGCTCCATTTACGGAAGGCGACGACCCCGTCGACATCAACACCGAAGTCTTCGAGAAGATTGCAGCATGACACCTATTCGACCCAAGGACCGCGACGCGGTCATCCAATCCCTGCGCGCGGGTGTCGTCCCGAGGACTGGCCAGCACCTTATCCAGGTGGGCCGTACGCGTGAAAGCGAGACGCTGGTTACCGACATCGACCGCATCGCGGACGGTGGCTCGACCTTCCGGCTAGTCATCGGCGAGTACGGTGCGGGAAAGACGTTTTTTCTGAACCTGGTGCGCGCCGTCGCGATGGAGAAGAAGCTGGTAGTGGCTAGCGCCGACCTGAACCCAGACCGCCGGCTGCACGCGAGTGGCGGCCAGGCTCGCTCCCTCTACGCCGAGCTGATGCGCAACATGGCGACCCGCACCAAGCCGGACGGCGGGGCGCTCGGTGGAATCGTCGAGAAGTTCATCGCTACTGCAAAAACAGAAGCCAAAGCCACCGGCCAGTCGATTGAAGCTGTCATCCGGCAGAAGCTCGACCATCTGACCGAGTTGGTCAACGGGTATGACTTCGCTGACGTCATCGCTGCCTATTGCCGGGGCACCGAAGATGGAAACGAGCAACTCAAGGCTGACGCCATACGATGGTTGCGCGGAGAGTTCTCCACCAAGACCGATGCAAAGCAGGCACTCGGCGTGCGCAGCATTGTTGATGACAGCGCGGTCTACGACCAGTTGAAACTGATGGCTCGGTTCGTCCGGCTGGCAGGGTTCTCGGGCCTCTTCATCTGTCTTGATGAGCTGGTGAACCTCTACAAGCTCGCCAACACGCAGGCGCGCAGCTCGAATTACGAGCAGCTCCTGCGCATGCTGAACGATTCGTTGCAGGGGACAGCCGTCGGGCTCGGCTTCGTGCTTGGAGGAACGCCTGAGTTCCTCCTCGACACTCGGCGGGGGCTCTACAGCTATCCAGCGCTTCAGAGCCGGCTGGCTCAGAACACATTCGCCTCTGGAAATCTTGTGGATTTCAGCGGACCTGTGGTTCGACTGGCGGCCCTTACGCCCGAGGATTTTTATGTCCTGCTCCAGAAGACTCGGCATGTCTACGCCACAGGGGATGAGACCAAGTACCTGTTGCCAGACAACGGCATTGCCAGCTTCATGGAGCACTGCTCCAAACGCATTGGAGACACCTACTTCCGCACGCCGCGCACCACCATCACGTCTTTCGTTAACCTGCTCGCCGTTCTTGAACAGAACCCCGGCACGGCCTGGCAGGACTTGCTGGGGGGAATCGACGTCGCACTGGACATCGGCGGCGCAGGCGACCAGGCCCCGGAAGTCGACAGCGACGATGAGTTCGCCACCTTCAAGCTGTGAAACCAGCGTAGGTAGGCGATAGGCCAATAGCGTGTCATCAGATTCCGCATCATTCAATCTTCTTCACGAAGGCATCCAACGCTTCATCTGGGCCGAGGGCTGGGAATCGCTGCGCGAGGCGCAGGAAGCGGCCATCCCGCTTATCCTAGAGGCGGACCGAGACGTCATCGTTGCTGCGGCGACGGCTTCCGGGAAGACCGAGGCGGCTTTCCTCCCGGCGCTCACTCATATCCTCAAAAGCGACGAGCCTGGGCTCATCGTTTATGTCAGCCCCCTGAAGGCGCTCATCAACGACCAGTTCGGTCGCCTGGACCGCCTCTGTGAGCAGCTGGAAATACCCGTCTGGCCGTGGCACGGAGACATTTCCGCTTCCCTGAAGACGCGGTTCTTAAAAAAGCCTGCGGGTGTGTTGCTTATCACCCCCGAGTCGCTTGAAGCGCTGCTGTGCAATCGGGGCACGTCCGTTGGGGCGGTCTTTCAGCGCGCAGCCTTCTTTGTTGTCGACGAACTCCATGCGTTCATCGGCGAAGAGCGAGGCAAGCAACTCCAGTCGCTGATGCACCGAGTGGACAGGGTGGTTGGCAGAGCCATACCGCGAATCGGGCTGTCCGCCACTCTCGGCGACATGCGGCTGGCAGCCGATTTCCTCCGTCCGGGTAAGGGCGCCGCTGTCGAACTCGTTCAATCTGAGAGTGCAGGAGGAGAGCTCCAAGTGTTGGTGAAGGGCTACGAGGAACCCATGGTTCTACCGCATCCCACCAAAACTGCAGGGGAGGATAGGGGCGAGACTGAGCAGGAATCCAAGGAGCCGACCACACCTGGCCAGATTGCGGCCCACATGTTCAACAGGCTCCGCGGCTCGAACAACCTCGTGTTTCCAAACTCCCGGCGCGAGGTGGAGCGGTACACCCATCTTCTGAATCGGCTATGCGAGCGGCAGAAGGTCCCAAACGAGTTCTGGCCGCACCACGGCAGCCTCTCCAAAGAAATCCGCGCAGAGACTGAGGCCGCGCTCAAGCAGAAGGAGTATCCGGCCACCGCCATCTGTACGAATACGCTCGAACTGGGCATCGACATCGGTGCCGTACAAAGCGTCGCGCAGGTTGGGCCGGCGCCGTCGGTCGCAAGCTTGCGTCAGCGCCTCGGCCGGTCTGGACGTCGCAAAGGTGAGCCCGCCACTCTCTGGGGATATTGCACCGAAGACGAGCTCGGAGGGGCGCAGTCCCTCGAGGCGGACCTCCGGATTGGTACCGTGCAGATGACCGCGATGGTTTCGCTCCTAGCAGAAAATTGGTTCGAACCCCCGAGGACTCAGGGCCGCCACTACTCGACGCTCATTCAGCAGGTGCTCTCAGCCATTGCGCAAACTGGCGGCGCGACCATCGGCCAGTTGTATGCCTTGCTCTGCGCACCTGATGCGCCTTTTTCTGGCATCTCGAAGCAGGAGTTCGCCGGCCTGGTCCGCGAACTGGGCGCACGTGAGCTTCTGATGCAGGACTCATCTGGATTGCTTCTCCATGGTCGGGCCGGAGAGAAGTTCGTCAACCACTACACGTTCTATGCTGCCTTCGCATCAGACGAGGAGTACCGCGTGGTTGCCGGCGGCCGGACGCTTGGGACTATCCCAGTCGACCAGATGCTGGCCATCGGGCAGCGCATTCTCTTCGCAGGAAAGACGTGGCTCGTGCAAGACGTCGACGAGCAGCAGAAGACGATATTCGTGACAAGAGCCGGCGGAGGCGTACCGCCCCTTTTTAGCGGCGGCGGAGGCCGTTGCCATACTGTCGTGCGCCAGCGAATGCGCAAGCTGCTGGAAGGCCAGGAAATGCCCGGGTTTTTGGACCGCCAGGCTAAGCTCTTTCTTGCCGAGGCTCAATCCAACTACGCCAGCCGCAGCTTGGCCGGCGCTTTCATCGTAGACGAAGGTCGTGAGATTCGGCTCTTGACTTGGTTGGGCGACGCAGCAAACGAAGCGCTCGCTTGCATACTGCTTCGACGTGGATTCAAGTCCGCGCCAGCCGGCATTGGGGTTTCTGTCATCAAGGGGCAAGGTACGACCGAAGATGTACTCGACGCGGTTCACGATGCCGCGCTCGATGAGTCTCCACCTCTTGGCGTCCTGCTCGCAGATGTGAAGAACCTGCAGCGTGAGAAGTGGGACTGGGCCCTTCCCGATGACCTACTTCGCCAGGCCTACGCGAGCCTTTATCTAGATATTGATGAGGCCCTTGGGTGGGTGCAAGCGCTGGCCCGGTCGAGGTAAGTGTTGCACGGCTTGACCTCTTGGTACAGCTGGCGCCTTCGGGCAGTAGTATTCGCTTTGCGGGCTGCCCTTAATCGAAAAAGACGGAGGAGAGTATGGGATTTCGATTCATTCACGCAGCGGACATTCATCTAGACAGTCCCCTGCGGGGCCTGAGCTCCTACGAGGCAGCGCCTGTTGAACAGCTGCGAGGCGCGACGCGGGAGGCGCTCAAGCAGCTGGTGACGACGGCGATTGAAGACCAGGTCTCGTTTGTTGTCATTGCTGGCGACCTGTATGACGGGTCATGGAAGGACTACCGCACCGGCATCTTCTTTGCCCAGCAGATGGGGCGGCTCGCCAAAGCCAACATCCGCGCGTACGTCCTCCACGGCAATCACGATGCGGAGAGCGAGATGACGAAATCGCTCAAGATGCCGGACAACGTCCACATCTTCTCTTCGCGCTCGCCTGAGATTCACAAGATTGAGGACCTGAAGGTCGCCCTGCATGGCAGGAGCTTTCCAAACCGTGCCGTCGACGAGAACTTCGCCGCCAGCTACAAGAGCGCAGTCAAGGACTACTACAACATCGGCGTCTTGCACACAGCTTTGGAAGGCTACGCCGAGCACACGACGTACGCACCTTGCACCATAGATGAGCTCCACGCCAAGGGCTACAACTATTGGGCTCTTGGCCACGTCCATGAGTTTCAGCAGTGGGACGGGGCGTCCACCATCGTGTTTCCGGGCAATCTGCAGGGCCGCAACATCCGCGAGACCGGCCGCAAGGGCGCTGTGAGCGTGACGGTCAACGACGCGGGCAAGTCAGTCGTGGAGCGGTTGTATTTGGACGTCCTGCGCTGGGAGGTTCTGAAGGTCGACGTGAGCGACTGCACGACTCTCGACGTTGTGGCGCAGAAAGTCGGGCGAGGGCTGAGCCGATTGCTGGAGCAAAGCAGCGTCTGCCACGCTGTGCGGGTGGTGCTTGAGGGGAGCACACCGCTGCACGGCTTGCTGTTCGGGAACGGTGCTGCGTTGCGAGCCCAGGTCATCGCACAAGCTGCATCTATCGACCCCGAAAGGCTCTGGGTCGAGAAGGTGAAGGTCGCGACGTCAGCGCCTAGCCAGCAACAAGTCGACCCGGAGGCTCGTGAGGCACTGTCCGAGTTGCAGGTCATCCTGACCGAGGCCAAAGCAGACCCTGACTTCCTTGCGCAACTGCAGGAGGAACTCGCACCCTTCTTGAACAAACTCTCTGACGACATCAAACACGACGTACCGCTGCTGTCCCTCGCGCGGGAGCAGCACTTTGGCGACCTGGTCGCCGAGGTCGCGCCCGGCCTGCTTGCTCGCCTGAGCGCGAAGGTGTCTTGATGAGGCTAGCAGAGCTCAATCTACTCGCGTACGGCAAATTCACCGATTGCGCGCGGCAGTTCCCGCGCAGCGAGCACGACTTCCACGTCATCATCGGTCCCAATGAAGCCGGCAAGTCGACGGTGCGCCGCGCCATTCGGGAGCTTCTGTTCGGCATGGAGCGCCAGTCTCCCTTGGGCTTCCTGCATCCACAGAGCGACCTCAAGCTGAAGGCAGTCTTGGAAGCGGGAATCGGTAACCTGGAATTCATTCGCACCAAGCAGCAGAAGTCGCTGCGTTCCTTGGCAGATGAGCCCCTGTCTGATGGCTATCTGGCCGCGGCGTTAGGCAGCCTGACCGAGGAAGCCTTCATCCACCTGCACTCCTTGGACCACACGGCGCTGGTCAAAGGTGGGCGCGGCATCGTTGACCCGAGCACCTCGGTCAGTCAAATGCTATTTCAGGCCGCCTCGGGGCTCGAAAGCTTCGCGGCCGTGCGAGACACCTTGCGCGAGCGCTCCGCGGAGCTCTTCACCGCCCGTGGCAAGAAGAACGAGTACGGTGCGGCCAACGAACGTCTTGCCCTCGCCCAGAAGATGCTCAAAGAGGTTCAGGTGCGGTCAAAGGATTGGGTCCAAGCGAGCGAGGCACTGGATAACGCTCGCAGTGCGCTGAGCACGGAGCGCGCAAGGCGCGCAGAGCTCGAGCAGCTGCGCTCAGCGTGGGAGCGTTCAAGACGCTTGGGGTCGCGCATCGAACAGTACGACGAGCTGCTGCAGGAACTCGCCGGCCTGGGCGAGACGCTTGCTTTCGCCGCAAATGCCAGGGCGACGCTGGAGCAAGGAATCACGGAGCTGACCATGGCGGCGGGCATCACGCAGACGCGTGAAACCGACGTTCATGCTAGGCAAGAAGAGCTCACGGCCCTGGAGCTCGACGAGACGGTGACGGAGTTGGCCGCAGAAGTTATGCAGCTCGCGCAGCTTTGCGGTCAATGCGTCAAGTACCCGACGGACGTCGCCTCTCGCAAGAACGAGGTGCAGTTGTGGCTTCGCGAGGCACTTGCTCATGCCAAGCAGTTCGGGTGGGGGGAGGGCGAAGAGGAGATTCGCTTGCGGGTGCCGCAGGACAAGGTCCTTCGCACGCTGGAGTCTCTGCTCAAGGAACGAGGCGGGCTGATTGAGGCGGAGCGAGGCGCCATTGAAACGCAAAACAGGCAGCAGCAGGCTCTGGACTCAGTCAACCAGAAGCTACAGGACCTGGGTGATTCTTACTACGACCCAGCCGTGGAAGTCGCCCTGGACCACGCGCTTCCATACAAGTCCAGTGCGGCCAAGGAGCGAACGCTGCGAGCGGCAGTGGAGTCTGCCACGACGAAGCTCGGCAACGCGCTTACCGCCTTTGGGCGGGGAACACTGGATATCGAAAAACTGCGTCAGCTGCAGCTGCCATCGCGCGAGCGAATTACCAGCATCAAAGCGGCGCGGCAAGAGATTGCTTCGCATCTGTCACTGCGCAAGTCGCGTGCTGAGGAGTCACAGCTGTCGGCACAGGCGCTTGGGCTGCAAGTCAGCCAGTTTGAGGCAAGCAACAAGGTCGTGACAGCCCCAGAGGTGGGCGTCGCGCGGAGGGAGCGCGACAGCGTTTGGGGTGACATCAAGGCCGGCGCACTCGCAGTTGCAGACGGTGCGCCCCGCCTCGACGCGAACCTGCGACTTGCTGACGAACTAGCGGATGCGCGAACCTTGTCCGAATCCGCCGCTGCTAGTCTGCAGGGGTTGCGGGACCAGCATCAGGCGGCAAAGGAGCAAGCCGAGTCGCACGCAAAACTGGCGGAAGACAAGCGGCGCGAACTCGACGCGTTTGATGCCACGTGGACCGCGCAAACGACCCAGTGGGGTATCGACGACGTCGAGCTTGAGGACACGCACGACTGGCTCGCCAAGCGCGACGCAGTTCTTGCTGCAGCCGACGAGCTGCAAGGTAAGGAGAGCGAGCTTCGGCTGGAGCAGGGTGCTGCAATAGACGCCGGTAAGGCACTTGCCGGTGCGATGGCGAATGCAAGAATCGAGGTCGCGCAAGACACAGTTTTGGCGCAGATGGCCGCGAGAGCAGAGGAGTACGTCGAAGTGGCGAAGGCACAGCGTGTGACCAAGCAAGGACTGCAGCAGCAGCACGCCGATGCCAAGGGGACGCTGGAGCAGGCAAAGCAGGCGATGACCTCCAAAACCGAAGCCGTTACCCAGTGGAACAGGCGATGGTCGGCAGCGCTGGCTGCGGCCAATCTCCAAGTCACTGACACAGCAGAAGTAGAAGCTGCAATTTACGCCGGACGTGAGATTCGCCAGCTCGTGGCGAAGGTCGACGACCACCGTGTCAGCCGCATTGACATGATGGAAGCCGAGCTTGAGTTGCTGGGAAACACTGCCCGTGAACTTGCCCAGGAGCTGGCTCCAGAATTGCTGCAGGGCAAGCCTCAGGAAATCAGCCAGACGCTCACCACACGCCTGCAACGTGCGCGGGCGCAAGCCGACAAGCACGCTTCAGCGACCACCGCGCTGAACGAAGCGCAGCGGCATTTGAAGGAAGCGAAGGCCAGGGCTGAACTCGTGAAGAAGACGATGGGGCCGGTGCTGCAACTGGCTCTAGTTGAGGACCCTTCGCTCGCAATCCCCTTGGTTGAAAAGGCAGACCGCAGGAGGCACCTGCAGCAGGAGGCTCACTCAGCGAAGCTTGCCCTTGAGCGCGACAGCGACGCCTTGAGCCTGGATAAGCTGCGGTTCGAGCTTCAAGAGCATCCGCCGGTTGAAGCGCCCGGAAAAATTCAGGAAATCAAGGACCGGCTTGAAGAGTCCGACCGGGTCATGACGCAACTTGTGCAGGCCGAAGTGACTGCCAAGCAGGCGTTAGAGGGCATTGACGGCAGCGAGAAGGCGGCAGTCGCCGAGGCGCAGCGCCAAGAAGCTATCGCCGACATGAGCACTGCAGGGGAGGAATACGTGCAACTGGCCACGGCAAGCACACTGCTGAAGTGGGCAGTGGACCGCTATCGTGACCGCAAGCAGGGCCCCCTCCTCGAGCGCGCAAGCTCAATCTTTGAGTCCCTGACCATCGGTTCGTTCCGAAAGCTTCGCATCGACTATGACCAGACGCCACCCGCGCTGCTCGCTTATCGGTCCGAGGGTGCGCCGGTCAAGGTAGAAGGCTTAAGCGACGGCACACGAGACCAGCTGTTCCTCGCATTGCGGATTGCTGCGCTGGAGCTTCAATCCGAGCAGGGTGAACCAGTTCCTTTCATTGCAGACGACTTGTTCATCAACTTCGATGACGAGCGCTCCAGAGCGGGCCTAAAAGCGCTTTGGAATCTATCGACGAAGACCCAGGTCATCTTCCTCAGCCATCAGGAACACTTGCTGCCGGTCGTCGAGAGCCTCTTCTCGCAAGTGAATGTCCTGCGGCTCGAAGCAGGTGAGGCGTTTGCCTATGCGCGGTCGACGTTGGCTGGTTGAGAAGGATGGCTGGCGGCAAGGCTCGCCATCAGCTCCTTCGCGATGAAATCGGCTGGCTGGATTTCGTCGCCGGAGCGGGTGCGCTCGTTGTCAACATGCTTCTGGTGCTTCCGGCCTCTTCCGAGGCTGATTAAGCGCTTACCTGACCTGCTGGAGCCCGACGGCGTTGTCCTGCTATGCCTCAATGCCCCAGAACTGGGACCAAAATTCCTGCAGGAGCAAATGAGCGAACTGGCGCCAGAGATGGATTTCGTGGAGAGACTGGCGAATCCAAGCACCTTTCCCGACGTGTCCGACGAGCGGTCGCTGAAGGTGTTGGTGTACCGGGCGCCGCCGGCTTCAGCATGAAGACGGCAACGCAGCGATTGATTGCCAACAGATTCCTCTGAGACCTGTCGAGGCCGCGGTTCGCTTGGCCGTCGAAAGGCTCACGGCACGAGAAGGAACTCTTGGCTTGAGCTGTTGAACAATCCTTCATGCACATGCCCTGAAGGCACTGCTCCTTGATGAGCCTACTTGTATTTTTTTAGCTGCTATAGGTAGACGGCGAATTCCGTATCAGACCTGTTGGCATCAGCGTCTGGCATCGTCTCTTGGCGTTCTATGCGCTCGACGTACTCCGACGGCAGCGCGAATTCCATGGCTCCGGCCAGGACGTGCTGGACGTACCAAGGATAGGGGAGCAGCCCCTCGCGCTTTTGCACCGCGAAGTACGTTCTGGCGCGCTGCGGCCCTCCTGAGGTCATTACCTCTGCCTCTGCGCGTCTGTACCCCGGATTGGACCCAAGAGCCCCCTCGGCGAGGTCAAGCGCTGCGGCATCGGTCTCAGCGATGCTGAACAGCGCCCCGTAGACCTGGTCGTGCGGGTCACCGGTGTGCCTACAGTCGGCCTTACTTGAGCCGTCCTTGCTAACTTTTTCGAACACCAAGCGATACCCGGCAAGCGACGCCGAGCAGATGACAAGTGCAGAAGGCGCCCGATTGGCCGCGCGCAGGCACCGGCTGCTCATGTTGGAGCCATAGGCGAAGTAAAGGAAACGGTCGGCCGTCATGAGGAGATGTGCGATTGCTGGCGTTGAGCAGAGCGAAGAGGAGGACAGTCTACAAGGTGGCTCGAGGCGATGAAAGTCTCGGGACCAAGTCGGGTTTAGGTTGGTAAATGGCTAAAAGTCTTCCCCTAAACGGCTGACCATGAAACACCAAAATCAACCCAGCCCCGCCGCCGCCCCCGCACAAATCCGCGTGACCGTGGAGACGCTTGACGACAACGGCCGCGTTCAACGGAAAGCGTCGCTCATTAACGATTTCCCAGCGTGGGCGCAGGAACATGCTATCGAGCGTTGCTTGCAAGCAACGTCGGTGACCGCCGGAAATCTCCTCATCGGTACGCTGCCCATCATCGCCACGACCACGCCCGCGGGATGTATTGAAAATGACCCGTTGGACTACAGCGCAGTGACTCACGCACGCCTGACGCCGATGGACAAGGTGCAGCGCATCCTCATGAGCCCGTTAGCCCCAGATTTCACCTTGCGTGCAAATGAAGTTGGAGTCACGTCGCTCAATTTTGATGACAGCTCGCCTGAGGAATACCGTCACTTGATTGACGAGCTCTTCAACACGTATAAATGGCTGGTCTGTGCATCTGAGGCGACTCGCCTCGAGGCGAGCAATCGAGCGAACAAACCTCGGCGCAAATAGCAAGCCTACTCCGGGACGCAGAAGGAGCAGCTCGCGCCGGGGGTGCGCGTCACAGAAGGGAGCACCTTCAAGGCTTGTGGCGTGAATAAGCGCTGTGGCGCGGGAGCCTTGCCACCAGCGGCAGTTGCCTGTCCGCTTTCTCCTGGCCAGAACCGCTGCTTTTCCCCGTAACGGCAGACCCGCTTTGAGCTCTTGCTAGCGAGCCAAGTGTTCTCCCCGTGAACGGAAAATTTTCTCATCAAATCGGCTTCGGCTAAACACAAAGTCTAATTTCGGCTGAAATCTGTTTTCGTCTCTTTACGGCATCGATGGAGTTTTTCGGAGGGCCTTTTCGGCGCTAGCGAGTTAAGATAAGAAACTATCAAAATAGGATTCAAGCATGGCAAGTGAGATGGACATTACCAAACTAAGTTACGCCGAGCTGCAAAAGCTGATTCAAGAGGCTGAAGCGGCACGCGACGCCAAGCGCGGTGAAGAACTGAAGGTGATTGTTGATGCGTGTGCGAAAAAGCTTCAGGCTGCGGGTTTCAGTATCAAAGAAGGTCTCGCTGAGCTAGCGAATTACGACACGTCCACGCGAAAGCGGGCTTTGCGCGGCAGCGTGGTAAAGGTTGAGAAGGCTTATCAGGACGGCGTTGTCTACCGCGGGCCTAGCGGCGAAGAATGGACCGGGGGAACCAAAGGCCGGCAGCCAGCTTGGCTGCGCGAGCTTACGGCAGGCTTTGAGGGAGATGCCTTGGCCAACAAGTTTGCAGGTCTGGCAGTCAGGTAACTAATAAGAAAAAGCACTCGTCGGAATCGTGGGTTGTTGCGAGCACCGACCACTCTCCTGCGAGCAATAAGCACACCAAGCGCTCGTCGACGCGACCGCCTTACTGCTTTCGCGAACATTCTTGCATTCGGCCAGACCTAGCCGACTTCGGTTATTCGCAAAGCTCTGGACATCACAGTCGCATGATTGCGAGAATGCGCGCTTCCCTTCGGCGAAAAAAAGAAAGATGTTCGGCAAGCCTGTGCCTAAAGTCTACGTCGAAGCCTCAGCGCTATTCCGGGAGATTTCAGAGGAAATCTCTAAAGAGAAGTACCGTGAGTTTCCATTTATTGCCCGGTTCAACTGTTCACCGAGACAACCTGGTCCCTCCTATTTCAAGCCCGCCAGCTGCAGAAAGTCGTTGGCCAAGATGACGAGCACCAGCAGCGTTGGCGGTGGTGCTGCCCAGCATTCAGTCGCCGTGGGTCAAGCTCTTTTCGCTCAGAAAATACGTCCCACAACACACCGACTGCAGAGCCTCTGGGTGCTCCTTGCCTGCTGCACGTTGTCGGCGTGTAGTGCCATTTCGACGACACCTCCGGAGCTTTCGCCGGTCACTGTTGCCACCGCTCCGCCAGCAGTCAACCTGCGGCCTACAGACCTCCAGGGCTGGGCCGCAAAAGTCGCCGCGGCGGTTCGTTCAAATGTCGTCTTTCCTGACGCCGACATGGTGGTAGGCAACCCCGGCGCGCAGTTCGACGTCCGCACGGGCGCAGACGGCAAGATATACAGCGTCGTTCTCCTGCATGGCAGCGGTTTGCCCGATTGGGACCAAGCAGCACTGCGAGCACTTTTGAGGACGGAGCGCCTCCCTCCCGACAACGATTACATGCCGCCTCGAGTCGTCATCACGCTTCGCCCGAAGCGATGACCATCGCCATGCGTGCTGCTGTCCGGCGGAATCCGGCCAGATGCAGCCATTCACTCGCATGGTTGAAGAGCAGACGTCCTCAGCAACTTTGAGGACGCCTACTGCAGTGAGCCATACTCCAACTGCATCCTTTGATGGAAATTGAACTTCAGGGGCGTACAAACGACTTGCTTGTCCGCTTTGTGCATCCGTTGACTGGGACAACCTCCTAAGCACACGGGCAGAAACTTGCAGGAGCGGCAGCCGTTGTCCTCGGCGAAGTCGTAGTCAGTCCAAGCCTCTTCACGCTCGGGCACTTCAGTCCCTGCCTTCAAATCTGCATGGGCCTTAGCCGCTACGTTGATGTCCAGATAGCACTTGGTGACGGCACCTGTGGGTCCTACAACCTCTGTGCCCTCCAGCATGGCAAGGCACAGTCCGTACGATGCCTTCAGCGGGTCCCCGGTGGAGATGCCATATCGCTTGGCCTGGGCCACAAGCTCCGTCTGTGCAGGGGCGAAGTCCTGTGCGCTCAAAAACTTACGCCGGTCGACCAGGTACTGCGCTAGCTTGCCTTCGGCTTGGTAATTGAACAGCGGCGAGAAGTACAAGCGAGTGATGGCTTCCGGGATGTTCTCTCCCAGGTGGTCAACCAGCTCACGCACGCTTTTCAGATTGTAGGGAGCGACATGAACGCGTACGTTCACGGTCAGGTGCCGGCTGGCTTCAGAGATGTTCTGAACGAGGCGGTCGAAAGTCGCTTCGTGTCCATTGAGGAAGCGAACCTTGTCGTGGAAATTGCGCATCCCCTCGAAAGTCACCTGCGCCTCTGTGACATGAACGGCGGCAAGGCGCTGGGCCATATCGGCTGTCAGCAGGTGGCCATTGGTGATGACCTCGGCCGAGTAATCCTTGCCCGTCGCCGAGGCGAGTTGGTGCAAGCGCCCGGAAAGCTGTTCAATCTGCTCAATCTCCAACAGTGGTTCTCCGCCAAACCATTGCACGTGCAGCAGCTCGTACTCTGGGAGGCTTGCCGCGACACTCTCTAGCAGTCTGGCCTGCACCGAATCGCACATTGCATTTCCGGTACGGCTTTCGAAGCAGTAGTGGCACGACATGTTGCACCGCATGGTCGGCGCGATGACAAGATTCTTCACGCCACGGCTGGCACGTTCCTCGATGTGCATGCGCGCTATGTACTCCAGCTCGTCGAATGCGTCGGGCAGCAAAAATAAATTCTGAGCAAGAGTCGAGATGAACTCGCGGTCGCTCGTGTTTAGACGAGACAACTCCGTAGAGCCACTCAGACTTTCGAGCACTGCCAACCGATGATGGCTTGCCTGAATGACCGCGCGACTCAGGAGATTTGTGAGCAGGAACTGCCCGCCACCTATGTCGGTGACGAGGTTATATACGGATTGCCGCACGGAGAATGTGGGTCAGGCGATTGCCATATTGCCGGAACAACACTTGACGACGACCCGCCCCTTCTCCAAAGCGTTCACGGTAGCGATGGCACTTAGCAGGTCGTCAATGGTGAGACTGTCGGAAGTCGCCACCATGCCTTTAGGCAGCTTGACAGTCAACTCAGTCTCGCTGACGCGCTTGACGCTCCATTTCCCCAGCGCGACCTTTTTACCAGCGGTACTCGACTTCTCCGCCGATGCACCTTGTTTCTTAGCTGTCGTTGCCATCGTGGAACTTTCCTAGCTAGTGGTACTTGATGCTGCGGTAAAACAAGGGCTACAGTCAAGTGATTTTTTGCGGCAAGGAGAGCCACATGGTCAAGAAATTAGGCGCTGCGCTCAGCGCTACCGTACTCATTGCACTTGCCTTGGCGTCATCGAGGACATTGGCGCAAGCCGAGCTTCCCTCGGAATGCGTAAACGTCAAAGCCGCTGACAAGACTCAACTCGAGGAAGAACGGTTCTTCTTGAGCGGCGAGGTCACAAAGGCGTTCTCTGAACCTGACGCTGACCCGCAATCGCCGCAATCGCCGCAACTGCGGCAGCGCCAAGAGCGGCTTCTCGAGGTCATCTTCAAGCTTGATTGCATCAGGCCTGACGTCCAACTCGACCCTCTTCACGATACCCGGTCTGCTACGACAGCCCGCAACGTTTTAGTGCCGGTCTTCTACGCGACCAATCGCTCTAAGGACTCGTCTGCGCCGAACCGCCTCGTCTTCGGCGGCGACGATGCGAAGGATGTGACTTGGGGCAAGGCTGTCGTGAGCGTGCCGACGGACCGCGACCCGGGTGACCTCACACTTCCATCACTATGGAAGTTCGAACTGCAGCCAGACCTTTCGAAGCACTTTGTTCTCACATCGGTCACGTCTCTTGGCACAAAGGACAGTTTCTCTCAAGCGGTTCAGGCTGAACTAAAGAACGCCTCATCCAAGTCTCTCTTGCTTTTCGTTCACGGTTACCGCGTCACGTTTGATGAAGCAGCCATGCGGTCAGCTCAGTTGTCCCACGACCTGAAGTTCCGCGGCGTAACGATGCTCTACAGCTGGCCGTCTAAGGGAGACCTGAAGAGCTATTGGCACGACGAGGAGTCTGTTCAGCTCGCTGAGCAGTGGTACTCCTCTCTGCTCGATGTCATCAAACCTCTTCCCTTTGACTCCATATACGTTCTTGCCCACAGCATGGGCAATCGTCTTGTAGCCACCGTCCACAACGAACGGGCGGCGAAGGGCACCAATCCGAAGGCGTTGAAAGAAATCCTGTTGGCCGCACCGGACATCAATGCAGAACTCTTCGACCAGAAAATCGCCCCTGTGCTGGCTGGTAGCAACCAGCCTCGAACGACGATTTACGCATCAAGCGGCGACGTCGCTTTGATGGCGTCAAAAGCCGTTCATCGCTTTAAGCGGTTGGGGGACGTCTCGCCCCCTGTGTACCGGCGCACTCCTTTTGAGACCATCGACGCATCAAGCGCAGCGCCGATGCTCCGTTCCGCTGGTCACTCGTACGTTTTTGACAGCCCGAAGGTCATTACGGACATCACGCGCTTGCTCATCCAACGGCAGCCAGCGGACAAGCGCCCGACCTTGCAAAAGGTCGATGCTGAAGTCCCGCCTTACTGGACCCTCAAGTAGCTCACAGGAATCGTCGTGAGCGCTGCATTGGCTTCATGGAAAAGAATTGCCGCGGCGACGCTAATTGTTTTTGGAGTCGATTTTCTCCACCTGAGCAGCGCTTTGGCACAGCCGGTGCTAGCAACAGTTCTTTCCCAATCGCCGGCAGCAGTGGAGCTCGTCAAGGGGAACTACCAGGGAGCTTACCGGCTGGCAAGCGAGCATTTACAGGAAGCCCGAAGGGCGGGTCGAGTCGAAGTAGAAGTTCTCCTCGAAGCCGCTTTCGCGAGCTATGCCGCCGGCCAAAGTTTGCAGTCATCCGAACTGCTCGGAGAGGTTTTCGCGCCAGGAAGACAGCTGACAAACACCGTGCGCGCTAGAGCGCTGCACCTGCGCTCGCAGGTGGGACCGGACTCCAAGAAGACTGTAGAGAGAGAAAGCGACCTTGAGGAAGCTCTGAAACTGCATACCGCGGCCGGACCTTCTGAGTTTAATGAAGGGCTGAGGGCCCAGGTCTCACTGGCCATATTGCTCTGCGACCAAGCAGCCAACATGGCAGCACCGCTGGTCACAAGCCTACAACAGCAGCAGAACTCGAACACGAACTTCAGCGCGAGTGATAGTCGCTGGGTTGCTATCGGTTTGGCTCAATGCATGAACACGCAAGGCCGGCACGCGGCTGCGGAGAGAGTGCTTGCTCCCTTGTGGAGTCAACTGGAAACTTCAGTGGGAAAGATGCATCCCGACCGCCTTTATGCGGGCCATCAACTAGGGTTCGCCCTGCGCAGACAAGAAAAAATGCCCGAAGCCTCGGCTGTTCTGACTGAAGTGCTCGAGGGAAGACGCGCCGTGCTCGGTCATGAGCATCTACTTACCCTCATGACGACGACACTCTTGGTGCGCCAGCTGCGAGATGCCAAGAGATTTTCTGAAGCCCTCGAACTTGCCAAGGAATTGGACGCCACAGTTGCGAAACTGGAAGGCTCAGGGAGTGCTAGGCATCTGTCAATCTCTAACACTGTCGCCGAGGTACTGCTGGCCAAGGGCGACCCGGCCGTAGCCTTGACAGTCCAAGAACCAGCTTACCGTCGGCTCACGCAAATTGCGCCTGATGGTCAAGCGGCCGACGACGCGAGGTTTACCCTTGCCCAAATATTGGCACGCCTCGGTCGACACCGCGAAGCGGAAGAGCTGTTCGAGCAGGCCAACGCGCAAGACCAGAAAAAGTACCCTGCAGGGCATCCGCTGCGTTGGGCAGCCCTGAACAACGTCGCGGTCATGCGTGGAGAGCGTCGCGACTATTCGGGGCAGCTTGCCGTGCTCGAGCATCTGGATGCTCAGATGTCGCTGGAGCTCGCCCCCAGCAATTCCTCGCTCGTCAGCGTTCAAAACAACAAGGCCTTCACACTCCTCCGGTTGAAACGCGCCGACGAAGCTGCTGTCATCCTTGAGCGGCTGGTCATCAGCCTATCGACAACTCGCGCTGAGACGGATAGTCAGCTCCTACGAGCTCGTGCGCAACTCGCCTCTGCTTACGCAGATAGGGGGGAGCATGCAAAAGCTATCGCGCTGCACGAGAGCACCCGGGACTTGCGCGCGAAAACTCTGCCCCCCAACTCTCCCGAGCTCGCAAACAGCTGGCACAGCTTGGGTTTCGCTTTTGAGCAAGCTAACCGCAAGCAGGAGGCGCTAGCTGCGTTTGACACCGCGTTCCGGATGCGTAAGGGGCGAGTGGGCTTAGCGCATCCAGACACCATCCGGAGCGCTCGCGCCGTCGCCGGTCTGCTTGCAGAGATGGGGGAGCTTGAGAAATCAGAGGCGGTCTACAGGCAGGGGGTTGAAGGCACCGAGAGCCTTCGAGAGTACAGCTACCACGCAGATTGGCTCAGGCAAGCTGAGTTCGCCGACTCGGTCGGTCAGTACAAGAACTACGCCCGCGTACTGGCTAAGTTGGGGCGATGGCAAGAGGCGTTCGGAATAGTGGACTTGTCGAAAGCTCGGACTCTTCGAGAAATGACGTATCGCCAGGTGAATGTCATCTCGTCGAGCTTGACCCCAGTCGAGCTTGCAGAACTTTCCGGGCTGGAGCGAGATGTTGCCGAGCTGAGTTCGCAGCTGGCGCTCTCAGGCGCAATGACTCCCCAGCAGCAAGCCACGCAGGCCGTCGATTCGGGCAGTGCAACTGCGGCTGGCAAGCTCGGGCAAGAGCGCGACGAAAAGGTTCGTTCTCTAGCAATGCTGCGCTCAACGCTCGAAGCCAAGTACGACTGGCCGAAGGTAGAAAACGAGCTAAAAGCACAAACTCAGGATGCATCGAGGTTTCTTTCCCCTCAGAGCGCTTTCCTTAGCTTCTCAAAGCTTGGCAACAGCCTTCTGGTGACGATGCTGGAGCCCAATGGAGCGGTGTCTGGCGGGGTGACGGACGGGGCAGTTCCAGGGTTTACTTCCAGCTTGCAAGCGCTTCGAACGATTTGGTCCGTACCCTCCGGGCTTACCGGCGTTAACTCCGGAGCTGGACTCTTGCCGCCCATGGCGCTCTGGAGGCTGAAGGACGGAGGCTATGAGCTGCTTGACCTTTCTATGCCGGCGCCTGAAGGAGCCGAGGAGGAGTTGACGGCAGACCAGTTGGTGAAGTTCGTCTCCGACACAGTGCAGAGTCTGGTGCCACCAGCTACTTGGGGATACCGGCGCCTGGTGGTTAGTACGGATGACGAGCTGGCCACGGTTCCTTTTGAGGCGCTCACCCGGCAAGGCCAGCCACTCGTGGCAACGCACGACTTGGTCTACGCACAGTCCTGGTCCATGTTCAAGCTGCTTAAGCAGCGCGAGTCAATCTACGCAAAGTTACCGAGGCGTGACCTCCTCGTTTTTGGCAACCCGGTCTACGGGGTCAGTGACGCCAAGGGCCAAGCACAAACCCGGGGTCATGTGGGGGTTGCTGGCCACCCCGGCGCGTCCCGTGGCGCGGAAGGCCAAGGACTGGAGCACCTGCGCTGGGGCAACCTGCCCGGAGCCGCGAAAGAGGTCGAAGGTGTTGCCAAGTTGTTCGGGCTCGAGTCAGGGCGGAGCCTCATTGTCGGACCCGCAGCGAGCGAGAGTAGACTGAGAGAGCTCCAGAACGCAGGTGAGCTTGTTAGATACAAGATGGTCCTGTTCGCGGCGCACGGTTACTTGGATAGCGGCACGCCCGACAGGAGCAGCATCGTCCTGACGCAGTTCCCAAGGCCCCCACTGCCTTCTAGCCGAAACGACGGATACGTCACAGCGGCGGAGTGGCGAGCCATGTCGGTTCGCTCCGACCTGATATTTCTCTCTGCTTGTGACACTGGCCTCGGACAAATTGTTTCTGGCGAAGGCGTCATCGGATTGCCCCTGAGTATGTTTGCGGCGGGGAACCAGAACACCGTGCTGACACTGTGGCCGATTTATGACGACAGTTCTTCGGCGTTCGTCATTCGGTTCTTCGAGAAGGTGAAGAGTGGAGCAGCCTACTCGGAGGCGCTGGCTCGAACGAAGAGGGAGTTTGCGACGGGCGCTGTAGGAAGTGCCTGGACAGCGCCAGCCTACTGGGCGCCTTTCATACTTTATGGGCATTGAGGCGCGTCACACGCCGCTCAGGTTTTTAGGCGTCGACAGCGGCGCTGTCAACGCAGGTCCATCCCCGGCGTTGGAGAGCAGTCAGCTTAGCGGGTGGAAGAACTTGTTCCACCTGACCAGTGATGTGTCGTCGCCGTACTTGCTCCAACTGGGCCAGTCTTGCGTCGCTTGATTCAAGGGCGAGGAGTGAAGCTGGACGGTGTGACCGTAGAGTCAGCCGAAGCTGCCATCAGCTCAACACATTTCGAGAAGGCTGGCGCCGTACGCCTGTCGGTGGGCCGAAAGCGGCATGTCGTCATTGTTCTTGCTGGGGGCAAGTCTGGCGGCGAGCACGTTCGCAATCAGCAGTAACTAGAGTCGGGTCTCTAATAGCCGATGCCCAACTCAATCAGCCCCGAGAGAGCATCACGCCCCCGTTACTGCCAACTGTTCCAAGGTCTTCCCTGCCTGCAGCGCCTCTTTCAGCCAACGCGGCCGCCGACCAATGCCAGTCCAGCTGTTTCCAGCGTCATCGCGATACGTGGTAGCTACACGATTCCTCGCAGGGATGCCTTTCGACTTCCTCGGGGTCTCAATCTTCTCTGACGGCTCCATCGATGGCCTCGAGACATGGAGGTCCGCCACCAAGAACGCCACCGCGACATCGCGATGGTCTACACGGTAGGTAGCGATGTACCCGCTTGTTTCGCAGTCCGACGGTTCCAGAATCTCGCAACTAAGGTAGGTGAGACCGTGAGGAACCTCGTTTTCAAGCATCTCTCTGACATAGTCGAGAAGAGGTTTGACCGGCTTCGCATACGAGTAAATAACGTGGAAGTAGATGTCGCAGAGACCGTACTTCAAGAGCTTGTCGAAATGCTCCTTAATAGTGGTCCGGTCAAGTCCAGAGCAAACAAGCGCCTCATAAATGGAAAGTTCCTGACCGGAAACTCGGATAACGGCATCCCTTTCGCCGGGATTGCCGTTTTCAGTTGTTCCACCGCGCGACTGGTCCGCCACGTCCCACTTAATTGTCGCCAGCGAAGCTCCCAGCACCTCTCGCACCGCCGTATTGAGGTCGTCTTCAAATCTAGCTTCGTTCTCTGGATTCTTTCGGTCACGCAAAATTGGCGCCATGTGCTGAAGCGCGGCAACGGCCCGTGAAACCTGCCTTACGAGATAGCCTCTCAATCCGCGGCCGGGCGGTCCGAGTAGCTCACCGACCTGTGAAGGTTGAAGTTCGGTTAACAGCTGCAAAGCGGCTCGGATTGACGAAATCGGGTCGACGACTACCGATACCGAAGCAATACTGGAAGTAGCTTCACCAGCTTGCAGGTCATTCTTGAGTGCAAGAAGTTGTTCGTCACTACCAAACTCTTCGATGGCTACGTCTAACATCGCCATCGCCTCATCCCGAAGTCCCATTTCATACTTTGCGAGCACTGCGACGAGCTCGAGTTCTGGACTTCGCCCTTCTTGACGACACGCCGCCACGCTCCTCAACGCATCATCTGGCCTTTGTAAGGCAAGCAAGAGCAGCCCACGGTTAGCGAGCAGGCTGCTGGTAGAAAATTTCTGGTCCGCATCGACTGCGGCATTGATTTCGGTAAGCAGGCTCTCGCCTGTGGCCTTGTCCGCTCCAGTTAACGGATGAAGCGATGGCCCCAAGAGCTGTTGAAGCGCAACGGCAAAGACGTTTTCCTTGTAGGCAGAAGCTGCACCGGGACGCGCTGCGAGACGTTGCAGCACGATACGAGCGTCTGCCAGATTGCCGTTTGGGCGCAGCAGTTGGGAGGTAGCCTTGTAGAAATCTAGTTGGTCGTGTGCTTGGCGCATCGTGGGTGCATCCAATGCCGAAGGGACGACCGCGCCATCGAGCGCAATCCAGTTCCTCTCCTTCAAAAGCAGCTGGAGTCCAAGACCAAAAAGGCCCAGTCGGAACTGTGACGGCGCGCGGTCCAAGTTTTCCTCGGCTTCATCCAGGTGTTCGCGAGCGAGCCCGTATTCGCCGGCAACCAGCAAGGACGCGACGCGCTGCTGCAGCTCGGGCCAGGTCCACAACTCTGAAGCCTCTCCCGGCCTCAGCTCCCGCAACCTCGTTTGGATACTAGGCTTCGCGGCCGCAGGCAGATGCTGGCACACCTCGGCAAGGAGCACGGGGTCGTCGGAATGCGCAAGTGCCTGCAGTAGGATGCTCTGACGACTGGGGTCTAGTCGTCGCCACGCGGCTGTGAGGTCTTGTGCCGGTGAGCCTTCCTCACGTCCAAGATAAAGGCTGGGGCTGTACCTGTCCGTGAGGGCACCGACGCGCCCTTTCTCCGTATGCTCAATGACACTACGCGAAATCAGCCTCAGGAATGCGTCGCAGAGTTCGCTCGGTACGGCTCCATCAGGCCAACCGGCCACTGCGCGTGCGAGCAGCCGCACATGCGCCCTTAGGGTCTTAGCGATAGAAGAGCGCAGCGATGGTCTCTCATCGTCCGGCGCCTCTCGCAGCAGCTTTGCGCTATCGAATGGCACTAGCAGCTCGTTTAGGTCGGATGCAGCTTGTGCGAATGCAGTGGCGACGAGTTGCGCAGCCTGTTTCGCGGACAGGCTGGGCACGTCGGTCCAGTCCAGGTGCAGGTCGCGCGCGAACTTTGAATACAGCGCGATGATTGGAAGAGCATCGAGGCATGGGGTATTCGAAAGGCGACGAAGCCCCTCTAGCACTCCCGCAAAGCGCGCTCGGGGCACGTTGTTTTCATAGTTCGCTTGGTTTACGAGGTGTTGCAGTACGGCAGACTGAAGCTCCTCTGCCTCCTTGGCTACCATCTCGAGAAGCTGTCGCCCAATGGGCTTCCTTGGGTCTGCAACTGCCTTTCTGTTGCCAGCGGCACTGTCATAGCACCAAGTAACCAAAGATGCACATTCTTCGAGGTCGAGAGTGCCTTCATCCAAGTGATGAGCCAGAAGCGATAGTGCGTCTTGGACAGCAAACACTTTGGTCTGGGCTTCTCGGACCACATTACGGTCACTGAATTGCCCCGGCGAAGGCCGCCACTCGATGACCAATTTGGCGCCTAGGCACGCAGCGCGCTGGTGCATCAGCACATCTACCAAAAGTGCGGGCGCGGCATCGACTTTGAACAGGAAGAGCTGCAGCGCCATGGGATGGTCGGCTGCGAACGTTAGGACCGCTGCCGCTGCGGCCTTGACGCCTGGCCCGATGTCCGTCTTCTCGAGCTCAGAGCAAAGCAGGCCAAATGCAAAGCTGACCGTGCTAGCGTCAAGTCTTTCCATCATGAGATGTTCGACCTCAGGCCATTTCAGCCAATCTACCCGAGACACCAGTGTCCGCGGCGGCGCCTTCTTCGGAACTCTGGCATACCTCAGTTGGTCCTGCGGAATTGCAAACGTCTTATCGAGCACATCCGCGTAGCGCGGGGCATCGTTATCCCAGTCACTCCAAAGGACCTGGCGGTCCAAGACTCGATGAGCGGCCTCACGGCAGTAGCGCATCTCCGTTGGCGCCCAGGCCGTGTCCCATCTGCAGGCACCGCCGAGGACGTCGCACCACGCAGACCACTCCAAGAAGGCGCGGTCGACAGCTCCAGCCTCCACCTCCGGCACGGTCGGTGAACCACCGACCTCATTCACTTCAGGAGGCGCCCCCCCCATTTCATTGCCACTGTTGTCCTCTGAGCAAGGTTGCGGCTTTGGGCACAGTCGTTCCCACAGTCGCCCCGCAAGCCAGTCCGAGTCTTTAGTAGGAATGCGCCGGTCGAGCCGGTCCTCAACCGATATCTTGGCTGCAAGCGCTTGGGCGCTTGGAGGCGGCGTGGCGGTCCTCGCGACGAGCCGCGCTTTGCCAAGCCCAGTCAGAAAGGTCTTTGCACTTGGGCTCGGGTAGGTGATGTGCGAGAACGTACCTCGAGGCGTGCTCTGCATCCTCCAGCGGCCGCCATCGAAGAGTATCCAGCCCAAACTCACGAGGTCGTCGAACGTCGGACCGCCGTCTGCAATGCGCTGCGCCGATTCGTCCCAGTTCTTGGCAACGTCTTCTGCGCCGCCCGGATACTCTAATCTGTAGTGCTGACTGAACTCGAGAAGGCTCAGTTCATCGACCATCCCGTCATGCCCGAAAGTGGGACGCAAGTGCGGCGACCGATATAACCAACGCTCGAACATCTGCCTCAGTACGAGGCGAACCTGTGCCGGCGCCCACATGCCCTCGAGCGGACGCACCTCTTCGAATCCTGCCACGACTCCTCCTTTCTAGTATCCCTGCTGTGCATGCTACGCCACGACGCCACCGTATCTCGGCAAGTGACGGGGCTCACCGCCGTGTTGGTCAAGAGTTCAACCCCTTCGCGAAGCTTCTGGGATGCGCCGGACAGGCCATCCAACTGGATGACCCGCTCGTCTTGGTCGTCACCGCCTACCTAGTGAACGTCAGCACGTTCGAGCTAAGCTTGCCGAATTGCTGTGAGGGACTTTCGTCGTGTATGCGCCGGGTCAGTTGCTCGACGCGCTACGGCAATTCGGCAAGCCCTCGCCGCGCCGCAGAGGTCTAAGAAGAGCCGCACGACTGGGCCCATGCCGAATGGCCGGTTCGGATGACCGACCTCACGCCCCCGTTGCTGCCAATTGCTCCAGCGTCTTCCCTGCGGCCAACGCCTCCTTCAGCCAACGAGGCTTAGGGCCGAAACCGGACCACGTGTTTCCAGCCTCATCGCGATACGCCGTAGCAATGCGCTTTTTCGCAGGCACGCCTTTGGCCTTCTTGGGCGTCTTCTCTGCTTTCGGCGCCTTCCCTGCCTTCACCGGCGCGGTCCCGCTTGACGAGGCGAAGTCCTCGAGCGACCTGCCAGCAGCAAGCGCATCACGCAGCCAACGTGGACGCGGACCACGGCCGCCCCATGTGTTGCCAAGGCCGTCGGAGTACGCCGGAGCGCTTTTGCCGCCCGTCTTCAGCGTCTTGGCAGTCGACTTCTGCGACTTACCGCCGTATCCGAGTTGCTCTGCTGTCAGGCCGTAGTGCGCGACTGCTTCCCTGATGCGAGCAACGACGCCATCGACTTCTTGAGCTCGAAGTTCGTCTGCCTGGCGCTGAAGCGCTTCGATTTGCTTCTGGATTTGAGCGTAACTTTTTTGTGCCATTGCAATACCTTCTTTGTGGGAGTGTAGGTCGTGACTTTAATACTGTTCGACGGAGTCTCGTTGTCAGAATCTGATGCTGCCGCGCAGCAACCATTGGTCCAAATCGAGCGCGTGAAGACCCTCGTATGACGAACTGGACACGCTGTTACAGTGACGCTATCAGCAGGCATTCGTCCTATAAGCATTGAGACCCGCGACTGTCGGTGACAGTCACCTTGGTTGTCGTTCGCGTAGGAGGCCGCATTCAAGGCGGGGTCGAGCAATAACTCGGCTCAACTGCAAATAACGATACTTCGGATGAGGAGGATTAAATGTGGCATGACATCGAAGCCGAGGTTGACCTTCTTAACTTCGGCCTGGTCGCGAATGCAGCAGCGAATCTGATACGGGATGCCGGAGACACGCCGGTCACCATTGGTATTTCTGGCGGTTGGGGCGCCGGAAAATCGACTCTGGTAAAGCTTGTGCGAGCTCACTTGGAGGATAGCGCCAAGAAGGACGGGAGGCACTCCTCATACATTCTGATGGAGTTTAACGCTTGGCTCTATCAAGGCTACGAAGACGCACGTCAAGCGTTGCTCCAAGCGGTTTCCGACCGCATTGTCGAGGAAGCGACGAAGCGGAAGAGCTTTCTCGATAAGGCGAAGGACTTTGCTAAACGCGTCAAACTCCTCAAGGTTGGACGAGTTGTCATGCCTGTTGTTACGCACGTGGCCGTCGGAACTGTGGCAGCGGGGCCGCTCGGTGCCCTTTTCGGTGCCGTCAGTGGACTAGTGCAGGGCTTCAGCGATGAGGACAGGCGTGCGGAAGGACTGACGGCGGTCCAGGAGGCGTACGCAGAGCTCTCTCCAGAACTCAAAGATGTCATCGGCGAAAAGAAGGAATCGTCGCTGCCTAAGGAAATCGAAGGTCTGCGCAAAGCCTTCGCTGAGCTACTGGAGGAGCTGGAGGTCCACCTGGTTGTCTTCGTCGACGACCTTGACCGGTGCCTTCCGAATACTGCAATTGGAACACTGGAAGCGATGAGGCTTCTGCTGCACGTCAAGCGGACGGCTTTTCTAATTGCCGCCGACGAAAGCATGATTCGCGGCGCGGTCCGAGCCCACTTCAAGGGTGTAGACATTGAGGAAGGACTTGTCACCAGCTATTTCGACAAGCTTATACAGATTCCGCTCAGAGTCCCGAGGCTGGGAGTCAACGAAGTAAAGGCATATCTGGCGCTGCTTTTGACTGACCTTGCATCTAGGCAAGGCCGTCTTACGCCCGCTGTTCAATCACTGGGGCAGGACGCTGTACTAGAAAGGCTTAAGAAATCTTGGGAAAAGGGCATCTCGCGTGAGTTTCTGGATGAAGCATTTAAGCCAGAGAAGGCGAAAATTGCAAAAGAACTTGATATTGCCGACCAGTTAGCCCCCTTACTTGTGACATCGGCAGAGATTGCAGGCAACCCGCGGCTGATTAAGCGATTCCTCAACAATCTCATGATTCGACAGACCATCGCCAAGGCGATGAGCATGCCGCTGGCTCTCGAAGAACTCATCAAGGTTCAGCTTTTTGAACGGTGCGCATCGAGCGCGGCGTTTGAGTTCCTAACGAAATCGGTCGCGTCAAGTCCAGACGGAAAGGCTGTGTTCCTGCAAGTCCTCGAATCGGCCGCGCAGACGGCTGAAAAGTACGAGCCGCCGCACGCTTCGTGGACGGGCGACTTCTATGAGCAATGGGTCAAGCTGAACCCTCGGTTGGCGGACCAAGATTTGCGGCCAATACTGCACCTGAGTCGTGACCGGAGTTTGGGCCTGGCAGCCTATGACGAGTTGTCAGCCGAAGCGAAGCAGCTCCTAGAGGCGACCATGGAGGCGACCGATGTGTCCAAGCTTTTGGTCAAGAAGCTGACTTCGCTCGGCGAGGGAGACGTCTCGCGAATACTTAATCGCGCAATCCGAAAGGCCCGAGAAGACCGGTGGGAGGTCGAAGACATCATTCGATGCCTCAACTGCACGGATGCACATCCGCAACTGGGTCTTCAACTTGTACCGGCGCTTTCCGAGATTCCAGGTAATAGGCGCGACCTGGCACTCTTGCCTTTGCTCAAGAACCGCCCTTGGGCGCGAGCCTTACTGCAGCAGTGGGAGGATGACCCCGAAACCAGTGCGAAATCGCGCCAGTATCTTCTAAAGCAAAAAGGGAGGTAAGTGATGGGAACTTCTACTTCCAGCGCAGGACCTGGTAGCGGTGTAAGCCTGGACCCGCCTTGGTTGGATGACGTTATCGCGGAGATTGGCACTGGAAACACTGTTCCGCCAGGTGACGGGGAGCCGCCGGCTCCGCCAGCCGGTGCAACGGGAACTGCGCCGCCCGCGAGATACGGTGATGCGCGGCGAGAGCTTGGCAAGTACGCCAGGAATGGAGACACGCAGCATCTAGGAAATGCCATCGGGCACTACTCTCGCCGTGGAAGCGGTGGTGCAAGTGCGGCAGCCAGCCGAATGCGGGCCTCGACTCGTGCTGGGGCTGAGCTTTTCTCGTTTCTCAATTCCGTCAGCCAAGGTACATCTCCAGAGGCTCGTAAATGGATTGATGACTTGCGGGCAAGTAATCCTTCGGCCGAAGACGTGGTGGACGCCATTGTTCGCGAACTGGCACCTCCGGGCGGCAGCGCCGATGAGGAGTCCTTCCGCGATTCGATGGGCCTCGCCTTGTCCGAATTGGTGAAGGATGACCCGACCATCGACTTGTTGGGCATGAGCGTCGACGACACTTGGGAGCTGATGAAGGGCTATCTTGCAGCCGAGGCCGCCAATCGGCTTTGCTTCGACTTGGGTCCCATTTTCGAGAGTTCACAGATTGACCCTAAGACTGCTGTCATACGCGAACGAGAAATGCGACGCTTTATCAAGAACGAGATTGGAACGCATGTCGACATGCTTCGAGGCACCAGCTCAAATCCAACGCGTGGGCAGCTCGACTCCATTCTCCAAGAATCGCTGAAGATGACCTTCGAACTCTTTGAGGCAGACCTATGACAAAGGTTCTCTGCGCACCCAAAGACCTAATTCCAATACTGCGCGAACGTGGAACTAACTATGTTTCGATGTATGCCCATGACGGACTGCCAGACGTCAGCACGGTGGGCACGTCGCTCATTGATGACATCAAGCGTGCGGGCATTGCACCCAGCGCCAGGAGCTGGGATTTCTTATCCTTAGCACTCGCTGTCAATGCTGCTGACCATGCGGTGGAGCGCAATGTGTCTGCCGACGGCTGGACCAGGACCATCGAACTGGAGGTTGCCCTGTATGAGCCTGAACCATTTCAGCAGTTGACAGCCGAAATTCAACAAGCGCTACGCTTCCTGACTGGAGATTTCTGGCAGTTGCGCTTCGTCGAAGGCGGTTACCCCCCACCAAACCCTCGGCAGCGTGTAATTCATGATGCGGACTGCGTATCGCTTCTTTCCGGTGGGTTGGACAGCCTAATTGGCGCGCTCAACCTTGCGGCGCAAGGACGTTCCCCCATCTTCGTCTCGCATATCGCGAAGGGCGATTCGGATACCCAAGTGTTGTATGCACGAACTCTAGGAGGAGGAGAGCGCCATCTGCAGTGGAATCAGAACATCTGGTTAAAGCCGCAGCGTGACGGTGAAGGTTCGACGCGTGGCCGGTCCATTGTCTTCTTCGCGTTCGCAGCGTTAGCTGCAGACAGCCATGCGGACGGCACGGATGTCGAATCGGTCGAGGTCTTCGTGCCGGAGAATGGGCTTATCAGCTTGAACGTTCCACTGAACGCTGGGCGGGTGGGCAGCCTAAGCACAAAGACCACGCACCCGGTGTTCATGCAACGCCTGCAATCCATCTGGACTCAGCTGGGCATTCCCGCAAGCCTGCAGCTGCCCTACGCTGCGCAGACAAAAGGCGAGATGATGGCGACCTGCCTCGACCAAGAAGGCTTGGCGAACTTGGCAGGTAGGTCCACAAGTTGTGGACGGTACGCCGTATTCGGGTTAAGGCATTGTGGTCGTTGTGTGCCCTGCATGGTGAGACGGTCCGCCTTTCTGCGCTCTGGCATCGCGGACACCACAGCGACGTATGTCCACGCCGATTTGAAGGCTGCGCAACCTGACCGCCCTCCCAACGATGTGGCCGCGGTAGCAGCTGCTGTGCTCAAGGTTGAACAGGATGGCGTTCGCGCCTTGACAGCAGGGCAGTTTGCTTTTGCTGCGCCAACTCGTCGAACAGATTTCGAAGGTGTCGTAGAACGCGGACTGAAGGAGCTGGGCGTGCTACTACGACAACACCGTGTCCTGTGATTGACTTCCACTCCCACCTTGACCTGTACCCAAACGGTTTGGAGCTGGCACGCGAAGTCAACATACGCAACGAATTCACCCTCGTCGTCACCACAAGTCCTCGCGCTTACCACGCTACATCACGGGTTTTCGCCGGGCTACAAAACATCAAGGTAGGACTGGGACTGCATCCGGAGGTGGCTGAACCTAAGGCGACCGAAGTTGATGCGCTGGTCGGTGGCGTGACGAGTGTGCGCTTTATCGGAGAGATTGGGCTTGACGGCTCTCCGCGATTCCGTAAGACCATGGACCTGCAAGAGCGAATCTTTCAAGCCGTCCTTGATGAATGCAAACGTCAAGGTGGAAGAATCATCAGCATCCATTCGAGGGGCGCTGCATCGCGCGTTATCGAGTTGATTGCGAGGGCTGGCGCATTGGGATTTCCAGTTCTGCATTGGTTCTCTGGTGGACTGGCCGAGCTCCAAGCGGCGGCACGACTTGGTTGCTGGTTCAGCGTCGGTCCGGCGATGCTTGCTAGCGAAAAGGGGCGCGCGCTGGCGGCGAGGATGCCCTTGAACCGAGTGCTTCCTGAAACCGATGGCCCTTTTGCCATGCATAGGGGAGAAGTCCTTAAACCCTGGGATGCCTGGAGCGTGTGCGGCATTCTGGCCGACCTTTGGGCCGTGCCTATTACTGATGTTGAACAGCAGTTTCGCAGCAACCTTGAGCAGTTGCTATTTAATCGGTCTTGACGCGATGGGACCGGGTATGGGTTGACCGAAGTTCGGTTGTCAGCATTCGGTCAATGGCGTATGGGGGCCCGGCTACCGACGGTGTACGTCGGCTCAGGGTCCGTTCTCGACGGTTGCGCGAACGGCAACGGTCGGCGGCGGATTCAACCGGTCGATGCAACACATTCGCTGAACATTTCAGCAGGTGTATGGAAGCCGAGCGTTTTGTCAGAGGCAGCAAACGCCTTGAGCCAATTAGGCCGAGCCCCCGAGCCAGGACTCGTTGGTCGATATAGGCGCTCCGGAAAATTCGATTTTGAGGTATTCGATATGGACATTCGTTCTGAGCGTTTGGCCTTTTGGTTCTTGCGGCTCAATGGCTTCCTTACCATTCCAAACTTCATCGTCCATCCCGAAGGGCCTCGCTTAGATGGCGCATTTCCGCAGCAGACGGACGTCGATGTACTTGGAGTTCGCTTCCCGTTTCGAGCCGAGAATCGTGCCCGCCCGATGGGCGACTTCGCGCTCTTTTTAGGCGAGCAGCGACGGCCAATGGTCGTGCTGTCGGAGGTCAAGACCGGTCGATGTGGCCTTAATGGGCCTTGGACCGACCCTAAGCGCGAGAACATGGAGAAGGTTCTGCATGCGGGAGGCTTTCGACCGGCGGAACAGGTCGATGACATCGCGCAGTCGCTCTATCGCTCCGGCATCTGGCAGGATGATGAACTCGTCATCCGTATCCTGTGCTTTGGCGCGGAGCATAACGCTGGAATCGGACGAAGCCATCCGGAGGTTCATCAGCTGCTTTGGCAGCAAGACGTGCTGCCATTTGTCTATCAACGCTTTTTCGAGTACAGGCTCGAGAAGCAGATGCACCACCAATGGGACGATGATGTCAAGGAGCTCTTTGCTCACGTGAGGCAGTCTTCGAACGAAGCAGACTTTCTGCGCTCGGTGAGTGTCGCCGAACGAACGTGACCTGCCTGTCTTTGACGGCGTCAAGGGAAAGCGACACTCTGGGAACGCAAGCGCGTGGCGACGGGTGAACCAGCGGGGACGCGATGATGGAAGAGACGGCATGGGAAAAGGCAGCTTCGTCAGACGGAACAACGCCGTCAGAGCGGGCGCTCGCCAGCCTCGCGCGCAAAGCGTTCCTGACCCTATGGAGCTATCCGAACGTCTTTACAGACGAGGGACGGGCCAACGGCAAAGGGGATGGCAAGGAGCTCTGCGACCTGTTGGTGGTCTTCGGCAACGACGTGCTGCTGTTCTCAGACAAGGACTGTGCCTACCAAAGTAACGTAAACGTGACGGTCGCCTGGCCGCGGTGGTACCGAAGCGCAATCGACAAATCGGCGAAGCAACTCGCTGGAGCTGAGAAGTTCATTCAGACATTCCCGAAGCGGGTCTTCTTGGACAAGGCATGTCAGTCACCGCTGCCCATCGAACTCCCCGACGCCAGTGTGGCTCGCTACTACCTCATCGCGGTGACAAGAGGGTCGCACTTCCCCGCGCGGCAGTTCTTCGGTGGCGGAAGCTCAGGCAGCGTCATGCTGCTCAACCACTTGGTGGGCAAGGCTGCTCATGCGCGAATGCCATTCCACGTTGGCTTCCCCCTGGAGAACCGGCGCTTTGTCCACGTCCTTGACGAGATGACGGTTGACCTGCTGCTCGAGGAGTTGGACACGGTGCCCGACTTGGTCGGGTACCTGGAGAAGAAAGAAGAGTTCATGCAGCAGCCGGGGGTCATCGTCTCTGTACCTGGGGAGGAGGACTTACTCGCTCGATACATGTCCACGATGCGCGACGAGGAGCACGCGTTCCCCAAGACACCGAAGGGCGTCAACTTCGTAGCTCTTCCCGAGGGCGACTGGGAGGTGTACCGAGCAAGTCCCCAATGGAAGGCGAAGCAGAGTGCGAATGAAATCAGCTACATGTGGGATGCGCTCATAGAACATCAGAGTGGGTTCATCCGGTCGGGCAAAGCCATCACTGTCCCCTGGCTGCCGGCCTTGGACGGCGCCAATCACGAGCGCATCGTTCGCGCCCTCGCAGGCCAACCTCGCCTCGCCCGGCGCAGCCTGTCTACTGACCTTCACGTCGCGATGCACCGCAGCGACCCGGGCCGCATGTTCGCCCGCATCAAAATGACCGGCCGTCCACCCAACCAAGCCTTTGTTTTCCTCACCATCCCGAGGACCGAAGGAGAGGATTACGACACAATATATCGGCACCGGCGGATGCACGCCCTCATGGTCTACAGCCACGCTGTCAAATACGGAATGCCGACGCTGAAGGAGAGCATCGGGGTGGCCAGTGAGCCGTTCTCAGAGGGACTGGCATCCCAGGATTTCATCCACGTCGACCTGTCTGAAGTGTCGGACGAGGAACTCAAGGGATGGCGCGAACAAGCGGACGAACTCGACATCCTGCGACGCAATACTGAGGTGAAGTTATCTCGGCACACCGAGCCCGAGTTTCCTGCCTCGTTTCGATTCGTCGAGTCTCCACCAACCTACCTTGGCGAGGGCTACATTCCAATGAACAGGGCCGCTAGGCGCAAAGCGGACAAAGAGGCGCGACGAGAACGGAAGAAGCCACGCTAGCCGGGCCTTTGGGGGGGTGCGGCTGGTTGGCTGCGGCGAGCAAGTAGCGCGCGGTACCAGTTCAGTCGCCCCGATACATTTTTTGGCATTCCTAAGTATCCGGGCGCGGACTCCAAGCCAAGACCCGATTCGAGAAGACCATCCTTTGAACCTTGCCCGCGCAAGCACCACTGCAACGTTGGCTGAAGCCATAGAAAAATACCTGTTGAATCCTCTCCAGGCCCTGCATGCTCGAACCAGCAAGCCGAGTCAATACGGGGAGGTGGTGCCTTTCGAATGGCCGGTTACGCCTGAATTTCCGAAGACGCTCACCGCCATTAGTCACGACACTAAGATTGGCTATGTCGAATCAGTGTCCGTCAACAAGGTCCGCGCTACCTGCACGGTCGGCCATGTGGCCACGACCAGGAACGTATGGACCACGCTGAAGCCAGGCGCGCCGCGGGGAAGCCGAGTCATCGAATTTGAACGGCACTGGTTGTGACCTTTTGCCACGAAGTTGCACGGCGATACGGCGTCTCGACCTTCATCTTCGACGAGAGCAAGGTCGATAGCGAATTCGCGGACTATGCAGCTTTTTTTAAGTCGCTCGGCGCGCTGCCCATCGAGTGGAAAAAGACTTCGGGCCAACCGGACCTAACGAAGCCCCGAGTATGGCGACTGGAAGTCTCTAGTCTGCCCCAAGTCTAGCCCGCGGGACCTCGGTGCGGTTTTACCTATCTCAGCTGGGTGAGGAGGGATGCATGGCAGGTCTAATGACCGCTTTCTCGAGTCTCGAACTTCCACAACGGCGACGAAGCCGAAGTCGCTTTCGAATTTCTGCTTTCGCAAACCTTGAAGGACGCATTCGGGCCAAGGCTGTGTGAAAACTCTGCGGAGTCATCTTTTCAAGGGTCTTTGACCCCCCTTGGCACGTCCAAAAAAACGCAGCCTGGGCCCATTTGAGAGGTCGACTTCCGGAGTGATGGCGACCGGATTGAGTTTTCACACAGCCTCGGCCCCAAGCACAAGTAGTCGACCCTCTATACCAGACGCTCAACGCCAGAACTAGGCCTCGTCCGCGGGGATGGAATGCTCGCCCCAGCCGCTAAATCGAATCACTCGTTTAGTGACACGTCGACCCTCACCGCTGGCTCCTAAGGAGATTGCCTCGCCGTCCGCCTTCAGACCGGCGTGACCTTTGCCAGAGCCGTCGTAATACTCCTCGATAACAACTTCATGTGACGCAGCAATGCGCTCTGCGATGGCAAGTTCCTGAGCTACGCGTGCTTGGTGGGCCTGGAACTCCATGACAATTTTCTGCTTCTTGGCTTCTTCTTCAAGGGTTGCCAACCCCTTGGATTCGGCAGCCTTGACTTCATCCTGAGAAGATGAGAGGGCCGAATATGCAGCCTTCATATAGCCGGGAACAAATAAATCTAATGCAACTTTCCCGGCAATAGAAGCAATCATTGCAGTATCCACCAATTGGAGTCTCCTTAATAGGGCTTACGCCTTAGATAAATCGCGCCACGGCATAGCTTGGGCTCGAGTGAAATTCCGTTCGCACGGATTGAGGTTGTAGGTCTGCTAAGGCCGCGTGCTGCTTTGGGTGGGCGGCTCACAGCAACACGCATATCAAACGGGCAGCACGTCTATGCCAATCGCCTTGTACCGCGCCAACGGGTCTTTGCCGTCCCAGTCAGATGGCATGGATTTCCTAAGTCTGAACTCCGTAAGCTTTTGGTCCTCGTCCTTGGTGACCAGTGCCATCGCTGAGTGTTCATACGCAAGCTTCACCAAGACGTCTACATCGGCAATGCGTTCCCGTAGAACTCGCTGAACCAGAAGCGATAGAGGGATGCAGTGGTCAGCAATGACCGGCCCTCCAACTTGCAGGAACGGTCTAGCCTGAACTGACGCATACGAAACGTGGAAGGCATTGCCTCGTATACCTTCAATGTTAATTGTCTTGTGGGCCGCAGCGCGCAACATCTCCCGGACAACATGCGTCATCGCACTGTTCTGCGGAAAGTCCCTCACCATTGCAGCTACGATGGCGCAGCGGTCGTGAGCGCCTTGGACAGCCGATATTCTCATAACTACATCCTGAAAGTATCGCTAAGCTGTGCCGCCTAGGCCGAGGTACGCCTAACTGTAGCTACGTCGGCACTGCTTGCAAGGGCGAGCCAGCGGAAAGGTCGAAAGCAGTGACGCACTTCTGGTATTGGACACATTTTTCCCGGCTCCTCAACACTATGGAGATGGCACGATGCACACACGTCCTTGGGCGAATTCTGAGGCGGGGCCGAACGTCCGAAGTTGGCCGGAACTTGTCTTGCGCGTCTCGGCTGTCGCTAGCATTTTTATTTGT
Organism: Variovorax sp. OK212; assembly: GCF_900112425.1. Taxonomy (GTDB): domain Bacteria; phylum Pseudomonadota; class Gammaproteobacteria; order Burkholderiales; family Burkholderiaceae_C; genus Variovorax. The sequence continues at coordinate 39,166 of NZ_FOLP01000024.1, forward strand.
TCGAGGTTGCGGAGACGAGTCGATGGCCGAGGTGCGACAGTCGGAAGTTCGAACTCGGGTTGTTGACCCGAAAGCCAGCGTATCCGGTATCCAGCCCTCGCATAGTGTTCTGCCAAGAATCGAGCACACAACCGTATCGAGCCAGAGTCTGCAGAGAAATTTGGGCGTCCTCGACGCTGGCGTCAACAACGGCCGCAAGTGCCTCCGCGTTGAGCGTGGCGCCGTTGTGAATCCCATAAACCGCATCCAAGTCCGGACGCGAGAGTGCTTGCGGCAATCGAACGTCCAGCGATTGTAGGCCGCGCAGGATTTCAACGTAGACCTTCTTCAACTCGAGAGGTCGCGTCGGGTCGGCAGCATTCGCAAGCAGTCCAGCCCAGAGTTCCTGCACCTCGTCTTCGCCTTCGAGAGATGCTCCCTCGAGCAGTGGAAGGGCAAATTGAGGGGGCAGCGGGGTAGCCTTTCCGGCAGTCCTTCGTTCCGAGGCAATGCGACTGAACTTGTCCATGACCTCAAGAAGGTTCTTGTAGCGGTAGCAGCGAGCCCAGTCGGAAACGATACCTCCAAGCTGCTCCAGAGAATCGCCAAGAAGGTGCCTGAGCGCGCCACCCGCGGAGGCAACCATGTCGATACCTTTGCCGGTAGCTTTCGCGACTTCCTGAACTGCCTTTGCCTCTTCGTCGAGCATCGAATCTCCTCAATGCGTCCTGATTGATGGTCGCAGTGCGCAAGTCTAGCGCTCGTTGACAGCACGGCAGCCACGTCGGAAGCGTCCGCAATCTGAGAACTGGAGGTGAGGGCTGCAGTTCCGCCTGTGGCCGTACTCCGACTTCCCTGCGATTCGTCACTTGCGGCCGGAGTACCGTGCTTTCCGCCAGTCCAAGTAGCCTGGGCTGTACTACTCAACCCTATCAAGATGAACGGAGAAATAAGCGCCATCTGCAACGTCTTGCGCTCCTTGATGAGTCGCGAGCTCCGCCACTTCTCGAAGCGTCCGCGTTGATGCTAGCCTCTCTATGAACCCTCTCGCAACAGAGCACGCGCTTGCTTCGTCCATTCCGAAGTGCTGGGTCAGCTGGCGCGCTGATGAACGCAAGCTCGTCTCAATGACCACTTCAACGTGTGTGTCGGCTTCAGAAAGACGCATCCGTGCCGATAAGCTCTGCAGGGCACGTTGCCACGAGGAGCAGCGCAGCAACTTTTTCGGGCGCCGCGCCCGTCGTTACGAGGGGATAGGGTGAGTTCGGAGAATTTCTCAACAATTCAGACAGCCATGTCGTTCGCCGGGTTTTGCTTGGGGGCGATGGCACTCGTGATTGCGCTCAGGAAGGATGCGCATCACATCCGATTGGAGCTGACTCCAGTTAAATACGGCGGTGTTGTACTCGGAGTTAACAACGACAGCTCATGTGAGGTGGGCATCATCGCTGTTGGTCACTTTGGGGTCAGCGGCCGGGTCGCTTGGGTGGAAATGGCGGCCGACCATGTGACGAACAAATTCGTCCACTATCCGATGCGTGTGGCCCCGCGCTCACTGCGCGCGGTGCTATTGGTTGCGCCACGGGATGTGCCGTACTTCGATACCCCCCACGGGTACTGCATTCAACTCGAGACGGGACGGCTATATGTCCTGCGTCATGGTGCACCGCTGTTCGTTTCGCTGCGTATGCATATGACATCATTAGTTTCGCGACTTACCCGCGGGGCTTGGTGCCCCGGTATCGGAAGGCGTCCGCGCCTGCCGACGCAAACATAGACAGTCGAGGGAACACACCTTCTGTCAAGGTCATGCCTACCCGACCTCGACACCGCCTGCAAATTGCGAGAAGGGCCGGGCCAGGGTGAGCGCTGACCTGCTTAACGGACGTTGAATAGGATTTCGCGTTCGAGGTTTCCGTTCGCGCCGCAGCTTACCGACTCCCGGGAGCAGCATGCGGGTAGGTTGCGGTGGAGTTCGAGTCGAAGTTGACAGACTTGGGTGTCGGTCGCCGTCCGACAATTGACATCGCGAACTGTCACATCCCGCTCAACGTTCGGCCCTGCGGTTCGCGGGCTTGATACAGCGGAGGCGCTCATCTTAGAGGCAGCCAGCGGCTGCTCTGCCATTGATATTACCAGCCGATTGCCAGCCGCGTATGCGAGGCGCACCAGCGTGAGTAGCGCTGCCCCCTCGTCCAACCTCGCAGCTTCAATGCCGTCGATGCCTGTCGTGCTGTCATCTGCCCAACTTGCGCACCGGCGTCCTTCAGTTGCTCGACAAACGCGCCAATTGAGCGCAGCAGCGCATAGTGCTTGACACCGAACTTGACATCAGGGTCGCATAGCAAAGAGCGCTCAAACGAAGCTGTCGATTCGTGCATGGTCGCCCTTAGTTTTGGAATTCACGGGTTCACCATTCCGTAGCTCGAGGGCGTAAAAATTACCTTGGTGGCGGTAGCCTGAGATACTCCCGCGGTACCGTGGCCGTCAGCCAGACGCCGTTCTCAGCCTGCTGGAATCGATAGCTGTCTCTGTTCATCGCGTAGCTGTCAACAATAAGAACCACGGCCGCACCACGACTGCTCCGACGCAGCCGCCACTTTATTCGTTGCGGACAGATGCACCGCATAGTGCGTTATAGGCTGCATCCCCTCTTGGCGAATCGTGGCGGTGTGTTTGCGAACAGTCCCGCGGTACAGCACGGGCGGGGGTCGCCATCCAAGCCTCCAGAACGTCTGCCAACAGCGTTGCCCCTTCCTTGTTCTCTAGCCTGACAAACTCCACGAGTGGGGGGCAGTGGCCAGTGTGGCACCGGAAGGTCAGTGAACGGCTAAAACAAGTCCGCTAAACGGCTGACCATGAAACACCAAAATCAACCCAGCCCCACCGCGGCCCTCGCACAAATCCGCGTCACCGTCGAGACCCTTGACCACAAAGGCAGGGTTCAACGGAGGATTGCCCTGCGCAACGACTTTCCCGCGTGGGCACAAGAGCGGGCCATCGAACTGTGCCTAAAGACAACCTCGACCACGGCTGGAAATCTTCTCTCCCGAGCGCTTCCCGTCCTGCAAGTCGGAAGAGGTGCTGAGGTCGTGGAGCTTGACCCGCTTGACTACAGCGGCATGACCTGCGAGCGGCTTACCCCTCAAGACCAACTCCAACGGATTTTCACGAGCCCTCTTGGCATAGAGCTCTCGCAGCGCGCAACAAAGCTTGGCGTCAAAGCACTTAACGTTGATGACGAGTCCCCGGAGGCGTACCTAGCGCTGATTGCAGAGATGTTTGCGACATGGAAGCGCCTGGTTCGCGCTTCTGACGCAGCCTCGCTACCTGGTCGGCGTTAAGCCCCCCTGCTCGAGCATCTGTGGCCCCATTGGGAGACTGCGGCTGTCCTCTCAGGTTCAGGGAGGCCCAGCGACAGCAATGACTGACACCGCGTGCAAACACGTACTCAGAGAATCGTCGAGCCCTGCGCGTTTGGAGGACATGCTCGCCGAGCTTCGTGAGCACGATTTGTACGTCAGGAATTTCGGACCACCATTAGCAGCAGCGCTGTGACGACGCTGCCGCCAGCGACTATCAGCCTCGGCAACCACTGCATGAGCCATCTACGGTGCGAGGATTCGTCAACGAATCGGACGAGCTTGCACATCATCTGTTCCTCGTCACCGAGAGCGCAGACTTCGAGCCGTGACTGCGAAGAAATGCGATGTAGCGTGGCGGTACCGCTTCGACGAGCCACACCCCATTTGTTGACAGCTGGAACAACACCCCGTCTGCATGCAAGGCGTAGCTGTCAACAATAAGTACCACGGCCGCACCGCGACGTCCCCCGACGGCGACCGCTGCTTCTTTCGTTGCAGACAGATGCACCGCATGGCGCGTCATTGGCCTCAGCCCCTCTCGGCGAATCGAGGCGATGTGCTGGCGAACGGTGCCGTGGTACAGCACAGGGGGAGGCACCATCGTGCGCAGTTCGAGGTCGACAGGGACGGAATGACCTTGAGCCGAGCGAATGCGCAGGCCATCCGTCGAAATCGTGAAACGCTTTTTGTCGTTGGTCTCAACAATCTCGAGCAGCTCGTCGACATTGAGGTCGTGCCCGTGGCCGCCGGCGCCCGCGAGCAGGTCGCTGACTTGGCACCAGCCCTCGCCGTCCAGGCGCACGCCCCAAACTTCGGGTCTGTGCCGCAGGACGCGAGCAATCATCCGTGATTTGGGAACAAGCTCAGGCCGCATTGCTGGCCCCGCCGCTAATCAGCGCAAGCTTTGCCCTCAGCTCAGCGAGCACGCCGGGTTCGCTGATGCCGAATTCCTGGTGCGTCTTGATGAGGCTGTCCCGGCACCACTCCGGCCAATCCGAGTCGTCATCATCTACAGCTACCCAGTTGCGCGGCTGCCGTTGAAGGACATCTGCCCAAACCTGCATCCCCCGTGGCGTCGCCGCAAAAGCACGTCGGTTCATGCCGTGCTCATATGTGGCGCCGATGACCCGCTCTCGTAGTGAGGCCGGCAAAGGTTTCAGAGATGCCTCAAGCCCGTACCTTAGAACCCACGTTGTGGAAAGCACGATGCGGATTGCAGGGTAGGGTTGCAGAACTGCTGCCAGCAGCTCCGCGTGCTGAAACAATGTGAAGCTGCCGGCAGCCTTGATGAACGGTCCTTGTGTCGGGTCCCACCACACGTTCTCGTGATGTAACGCTCCGTCATAGTCCAGGAAAAGCAACAACTCGTCTCGCCCGCGGACTGCGTCTGCTGCCGGACGTGCCGTCATTCTCGGGCCCCTTTCGGCATACACCACCATGCCGGGAATGCCTCAGCCGTCAGGTGCATGTCCGCGGCACTAGGGTAGTGACGCAGCAGCATCCGCCCGTAGTTCTGGAGTGACTCAGGCGACTCGTGGCTCATGAGGCCTGCGGCGAGAGCTACGAGGAATTTCCTGGTCTCAAGCACAGCGCGAGTGCGTTCATCGGGCACGGTCATACGACCCCCGAAATCGCTTCTCTGCGCAGCTCGAACGCGGTGCGTAGCAGGGCATATTCCGCGTCGGTCAGGCCGACTGACTCGGTGCAGAGCACTATGAACGGAAGATTCTCCGGAGGCTGGCCTATGTCAAGTCCGGTGCCAGAGCGGTAGTCGTCTAAAACCACCCAGTTGTTGGCCTCCAGATGGGTGTCCAGCCATGCCTTGATTTCAGTCCAACGGAGCTGTCGCCTCGGGCCCTTCGGTGTGGACATGTCTGGATGAAGGTTTGCGTCGACGAAGTCGAGCGCGCTTAGCTGCAGCATCCTCCGCAGGAGGTGGTCTTCCATAAGCCACCACCAATCTGAGGAAATCACATACAGGGGCTCAAATTCGTCGTGGATTGCCCGCAGCAAGGCGACCGCATCTGGAAGCAGGAGCGTCTGCCAGAGGTCAGGGGGGGCGCCGCGCGAAGCATCCGGCTCTGCCAAGCCCGGTGCTGCAAACGCCTGAGCGACGTCATAGCCCCCATACGGCGCGCTCAGGCACAGGACGTCATCGATGTCCAGGAAAAGGACCGTGCGATGAGGAGCGGCCAGTCTGACGGCAAGGGTGTTTTTGCTCTCGAACATTGCGTCCCCCGAGGCGGCTGCACCGACTAGGCCCGCTCGGTCTGGGAGGGGCCGATGCAGGGCGACAAGCGGGGCACTTTGAGCCCTGGTGCCATGGGCTTGAACGTCAGCCTCATCATCGCGAATCCCCTTTGAAGCAAGGAATGAGTCACCATAGTTGGTCAGGTGATAGATGTCAACAGAGTAGAAGCATGCATCTCTGTCGGGCGGATTTTGTGCTTGGAGAACGTCGGGCGACTCGACCTAACAGTTATATAGAAATCGTCCTTCGTGTAAACGGAAAATCCTCAATCTTGTTTAGAGACGTTTAGACCGCGTGAAGGTTCAACGCTATAGCTTTTGAGATTTCCTTGGGAGATGATGTTTAGATGACTAAGCACCTCAAACAGCCGCACGTCCGTGAGGTCCTTGCTTGGAATGTCCAAAGCATCCGGCTGGAACTCGGACTTTCCCAAGAAAAGCTCGGCGAACTAGCTGGTTTTCACCGGACGTACGTGAGTCAAGTGGAACGGCGTGTGACTAACATCACTGCGGACAATCTTCAGCGCCTTGCAGACGTGCTTTCGGTGCCAGTGGCCCGTCTTTTTCAGCTGCCACCGAGCGACTTGCGGAAGACGTGACGTCAGTGGTTGAGCCCCGGTGGAGGGATTCCTTGACGCTGAACGAGAACGTGGGCGGACAGCTGGCGGCGGCTGGTCGCCGGTAAAGGCACCTCGCTAAGTAAAGAGGGAGCGACGACCTCCGGTTGCCGACGGCGGCTGTAGGCAATCGCACCGGGGCAGCCGAGATTGCCCGCATGGACGGCGAAACCCTGGCGAAACGGCCTGGGAACAAGACTCTTTGTCCTTTTCGGCCGGTTTTGGGCGCCGGCGACCTTGGCGGGAACAAGACTCTTTGTGCCTGATGTCAAAGGTCAAGACTCTTTGTCGCGGGCCAAGACAGCTTTGTAGCTAAGCAGACCGCGCCGGCTGGGACGTGTTCCGCGCCACCGGTGTCGCCCACCTGATGTCGATCTCCGGTCTGCACATCACGATGTTCGCCTGGCTCGCCACCCACGTCGTCGGGTGGCTCTGGCGGCGCAGCACGCGGCTCATGCTGCGCGTGCCCGCGCAACAGGCCGCGCTGGCCGGCGGCGTGCTGCTGGCCGCGCTCTACGCCCTTTTCAGCGGTTGGGGCGTGCCTTCGCAGCGCACGGTATGGATGCTCGCGGCCGTCGCCTTGCTGCGCCTCACCGGCCGGCGCTGGCCCTGGCCGCACGTGTGGCTGCTGACCGCGGCCGTGGTGGTGGCGGCCGACCCGTGGGCGCTGATGCAGGCCGGGTTCTGGCTCAGCTTCGTGGCGGTGGGCGTGCTGTTCGCCACCGATGCCTCCGTGCCGGGCGAGAAGAGGTCGGGCATGTCCGGCGCATCGTGGCGCCTCTGGCAGTTCTTTCGCGAGCAATGGGTCATCACGCTTGCCATCACGCCGTTGAGCCTGCTGCTGTTCCAGCAGGTCTCGCTCGTGGGCCTGCTGGCCAATGCCGTCGCCATTCCGTGGGTCACGCTGGTCATCACGCCGCTGGCCATGCTCGGGATGGCGGTGGCGCCGCTGTGGGACCTGGCCGCGCGCGCCGTGCAGTGGCTCACGGTGCTGCTGCAATGGCTGGCGGCCTGGCCGTACGCCACGCTGTCGATGGCCGCGCCGCCCTGGTGGATGGCGGCTTCCGGCGTGGCGGGTGGCGCGCTGCTCGCCATGCGGCTGCCGTGGTCGGTGCGCGGGCTCGGCGTGCCGCTGCTGTTGCCGGTGCTGCTGTGGCAGCCGCCGCGGCCCGCGGTGGGCGAGTTCGAACTGCTCGGGGCCGACATCGGTCAGGGCAATGCCGTGCTGGTGCGCACCGCCTCGCACAGCCTGCTGTACGACACCGGCCCGCGCTACAACCTCGAGAGCGACGCCGGCCACCGCGTGCTGGTGCCGCTGCTGCGTGCCCTCGGCGAGCGGCTCGACCTGCTGGTGCTGAGCCACCGCGACACCGACCACACCGGCGGTGCGCCCGCCGTGCTCGCGATGCAGCCGCAGGCCGCGCTGCTGAGCTCCATCGAGACCTCGCACCCGCTGCAGGCCGTGCGCCCGGCGCGGCGCTGCGAAGCGGGGCAGCGCTGGAGCTGGGACGGCGTGCACTTCGAGGTGCTCCACCCGTTCGATGCCGACTACCGCAACCTCACCAAGCCCAACGCGGTGTCGTGCGTGCTGCGCATCGGCAACGGCCGCGCGACGGCGCTGCTGGCCGGCGACATCGAGCGGCTGCAGGAGGCCGCGCTGGTCGCGCGCGTGCCCGGCGCGTTGCGCGCCGACCTGCTGCTGGTGCCCCACCACGGCAGCAAGACCTCGTCGGGCGACGCCTTCCTCGATGCGGTCGGCCCGCGCATTGCGCTGGTTCAGGCCGGCTATCGCAACCGCTTCGGTCATCCCACGGCCGAGGTGCTGGCGCGTTATGCGGCGCGCGGCGTGCGGGTGGCCGACAGCCCGCGCTGCGGCGCCGCGCACTGGCGCAGCACCGCACCCGGCGAACTGGGCTGCGAGCGCGAGCGCCAAGCGCGCTACTGGCAGCACCGCGTGCCCTGAAGCGCGCCGCGGTGCCCGGCACCGGGTTTCGGGTTTTCCCTTGAAAAGTTTCGCTGGCGGCAACTTTATTGCGTTTGCTTGACCCGGGCCTGCGCCGGTTCTCCAATGGCTCTGCAATCACGGTTCCGAAGATTGAAACAACGAAGAGACAAGCCGATGACCGCCCGACCTCGTTCCGTTGCCTCCGTGCTGACCCACAGCGCCACCGAGCCGACCTCGTCGGTCGAGCGGGCCTGCCGCATCCTGCGTGCGCTCTCCGACCCCGGCGTCACGCGCCTCACCGACATCGCCCTGGCCACCGGCCTCGACAAGACCACCGTGCTGCGGGTGGTCGAGGTGCTGATGCGCGACGGCTTCGTGGTGCGCGACGCGCAGACCAAGCACTACAGCCTGGGCGCCGAGCTGCTGGTGCTCGGCGCGGCGGCGCTGGCGCGCTTCGACCCGCGGCCGCTGGTGCGCCCCAGCCTGCTGCGCCTCACGGGCACCTTCGAAGACAGCGTGATCCTCTCGATTCCGAGCGGCATCGAGTCGCTGTGCGTCGATGTGGAAGAGGGCCGCTTCCCGATCCGTGCCAACTACCTTTCCGTGGGCAGCCGCCGGCCGCTGGGCGCGGGTGCCGGCAGCCTCGCGTTGCTCGCGTGGATGCCCGACGCCGAGCGGCAGGCCGCATTGGCCGTGATCGCGCCGCAGCTGCAGCAGCGCTACCCGCGCATCACCATCGACTTGCTCGAGACCCGTGCGCGCGAAGCCCGCGAGCGCGGCTACGCGGTGCTGCTCGACGTGGTGGTCGAGCGCATGGGCGGCATTGCCGCGCCCATCCTCGGCGCCGACGGCCGCCCCGTAGCCGCCATCAGCATCGCCGCGCTCAACGACCGCATCACCTCGCGCGAGGCCGAACTGGCCAAGGCGCTCAAGCGCGAGTGCGCCACCTGCGAGGTGCTGTGGAGCGGTGCCGCGCACCAGAGCGCACTGGCCACGCGGACGACACGAACCACGCGGACCACCCGCACGACTGCCGCCGGTGGCCGCCGCAGCCCGGTGCACTGAGCATGAGCCTGCCAACCGCTCACCTCGTCGGCGCCGGCAACACCGCCTTCGGCCGCCATGAAGGCCAGGGCGCGCTCGACCTCATGGCCGGCGCCGCGCAGCAGGCGCTCGACTCGGCCGGCCTGCGCCGCGCCGACATCGACGGCGTGCTGTGCGGCTACGCGACCACGCTGCCGCACCTGATGATCTCCACGCTCTTCTGCGAGCGCTTTTCGCTGCGGCCGGCCTGCGCGCACAGCCTGCAGCTCGGCGGCGCCACCGGCGGCGCCATGCTGATGCTGGCGCGCGACCTGGTGCGCGCCGGGCGTTGCCGCAACGTGCTGGTGGTGGCCGGCGAGAACCGGCTCAGCGGCCAGTCGCGCGACAGCGCCATCCAGACCCTGGCGCAGGTGGGCGACGCCGACTTCGAGGTGCCCAACGGCGCCTCGGTGCCGGCCTACTACGGCCTGCTGGCCTCGCGCTACCTGCACGAGACCGGCACGCGAGAGGCCGACCTGGCCGAGCTTGCCGTGCTGATGCGCGCCAACGCGGCAGGCCACCCCGACGCGCACCTGCGTGCGCCGATCTCGGTGAGCGACGTGCTCGCCTCCAAGCCCATTGCCGCGCCGCTCAAGTTGCTCGACTGCTGCCCCATCTCCGACGGCGCCATGGCGCTGGTGGTGTCGTCGTCTTCGCGCGGGGAGGCCGGCGTGGCGATGGCCGGCGCCGGCCAGGCGCACCGCCACCAGCACCTGAGCGCGATGGCCGACGTCATGCAGTGCGGCGCGGCCGAAGCCGCGCAGCGCGCCTTCGCCGAGGCCGGGCTGGGCGTGGACGACATCGACTGCCTGGGCATCTACGACTCGTTCACCATCACCCTGGCCATGCTGCTCGAGGAGATCGGCTTCGCACCGCGCGGCGGCGCCGCGCAGCGCGTGCGCAACGGCGACTTCCACCCCGACGGCCCGTTGCCGCTCAACACGCACGGCGGCCTGCTGTCCTTCGGCCACTGCGGCGTGGCGGGCGGCATGGCGCACACGGTCGAGGCCTTCCGCCAGATGACGGGGCAGGCCGGCAGCCGGCAGCTGCGGCGTCCGCGCCATGCGTTCGTGCACGCGGACGGCGGCGTGATGTCCTCGCACGTGAGCCTGGTGCTGTCGAATGGAGCTGCCGCATGAACGCGCTCGCAGCCCCCTTCGTCGAAGGCCTCGCGCGGCACGAGTTGCGCTACCAGCGGTGCACCGGTTGCGGCCATGCGCAGACGCTGGCGCGCTACGCCTGCGCCGCCTGCGGCAGCACGCGGCTCGAATGGAAAGCCGCTGCCGGCATGGCCACCGTGCACGCGGTCACCGTGGTGGCACGCGCGCCTTCCGACGAGTTCCGCGCGCTCGCGCCGTACACGCTGGTGCTGGTCACGCTCGACGAGGGCCCGCGCCTCATGGCCCATGCCGCGCCCGGCGTGCGCATCGGCGAGCGCGTGTCGGCGGGCTTCTTCGCGCACGCGGGCCATGTGCTGGTGCGCTTCACGCCAGAGGCCGAGCCGGCGCCGGACTGAGCGGCCACCGCGCGCGCCCGACACGACATCACAACCACAAGCAGGAGACAACCGCATGCATTCGTTCCGATCCTTCGTCCGGCGGCAGTTGCTGGGTGTTCTGGGCGGGCTGGGCGGCCTGGGCGCCGCCCTGTGCCTCGCCGCCGCGCCCCTGGCCCATGCGCAGGGCTACCCGAACAAGCCCGTCAAGCTGGTGGTGCCGTACCCGCCGGGCGGGCCCACCGACATCGTGGCGCGCGTGGTGGCGCAGAAGCTGTCGGAGCAGACCGGCCAGCAGTTCATCGTCGACAACCGCCCCGGCGCGGGCGGCAACACCGGCGCCGAGCTGGTGGCGCGCAGCGCGCCCGACGGCTACACGCTGCTGATCGCCACCACCGCGCATGCGATCAACCCCTCGCTCTTCAAGAACCTGGGCTACAAGCTCACCAAGGACCTGGCGCCGGTGTCGCTGCTCACCAGCGGCCCGCTCGTGATCGTCGCCAACCCCGAGCTGCCCGCGAAGAATGTGGCCGAGCTCATCGCGCTGGCCAAGGCCAGGCCGGGGCAGCTGAACTTCGCCTCGTCGGGCAACGGCCAGTCGACGCACCTCGCGGCCGAGCTGTTCGCCTCGATGGCGGGCGTGAAGATGACGCACATCCCCTACAAGGGCAGCGCGCCGGCGCTCACCGACGTCATGGGCGGGCAGGCGCAGCTGATGTTCGACACCATGCTCTCGGCCATGCCGCACGTGAAGGGCGGCAAGCTCAAGGCGCTGGCCGTCACCAGCGGCAAGCGGTCGCCCGCCGCGCCCGACCTGCCGACCGTGGCCGAGTCGGGCCTGCCGGGCTACGAGGCCATCGCCTGGAACGGCCTGCTCGCGCCCGCCGGCACGCCGCCCGAAGCCATCGCGCGGCTCAGTGCCGAGCTGAAGAAGGCGCTCGCCTTGCCCGAGGTGAAGGACAAGTTCGAGGCACAGGGCTTCGCCGCCGCCTGGAACACGCCCGAGGCCTTCGGCGGCTTCATGAACGCCGAGGTCGAGAAGTGGGCGCAGGTGGTGAAGGTGTCGGGCGCGACGGTGGACTGAGCCGATGATCGATCCCGCACGCCTGAAGGCCTGGGCCTTCGCCGACATCTCCCACAGCTACACGGCCGACGACAGCATGCGCTACGCGCTCGCGCTGGGCCTGGGCCGCGACCCGACCGACGCGGCGCAGCTGAAGTTCGTCGACGACACCGCTACTGGCATGCCGCTGGCCCTGCCGACGCTGGCCGTGGTGCTGGGCTTTCCGGGCTCCTGGATGCAGGACCCGGCCACCGGCATCGACTTTGCGCAGATCGTGCACGGCGAAGAGAAAGTGGTGTGGCACCGCCCGCTGCCGGCGGCGGGCACGGTGGTGGCGCGCCACCGCGTGACGCGCATCGTCGACAAGGGGCCGGGCCGCGGCGCCACCGTCACCTACGACAAGGAGCTGTTCGACGCCGCGAGCGGCCAGGCGCTGGCCACGGTGACGCACACCACCTTCGCGCGCGGCAACGGCGGCTTCGCCACCGAGGCCGCGCCGGGCGACGCCGCGCCCGAGGCGCCGGCGCCCGTGCCGCAGCGTGCGCCCGACATCGTGGTCGACATTCCGACGCTGCCGCAGCAGGCCTTGCTCTACCGCCTGTGCGCCGACCGCAACCCGCTGCATTCCGACCCCGGCACGGCACGCGCCGCGGGCTTCGAGCGGCCGATTCTTCATGGCCTGTGCACCTGGGGCATGGCCGGGCACGCGGTGCTGGCGCATGCCTGCGGCAACGAGCCCGCGCGGCTTCGCAGCCTGTTCGCGCGCTTTTCCGCGCCGGTGTTCCCGGGCGAGACCCTGCGCATCGAGATGCACCGCGAAGGGCCGCACGACCTGCATTTCAGGGCCCGCGTGCCCGCGCGCGACCGCACCGTGCTCGACCACGGCCATGCGCGCATCGACGCCTGATTCAACCGAGGACAAGACCATGAAAAAGCTCGACATCGAAGATCGCGGCACCGGCGTCACGCGCCGCCATTGCCTGCTGGTTGCAGGCGCGGCCGCCGCCGGCCCGCTGGCGTTGCCCGCCTTCGGGCAGCAGCCCTATCCGAACCACCCGGTGCGCTTCGTGGTGCCGTTCCCGGCCGGCGGCCCGGTCGACACCACCGGGCGCGCGGTGGCGCAGAAGCTGTCCGAGCTCTGGGGGCAGCAGGCCATCGTCGACAACCGCGCGGGCGCGGGCGGCATCGTCGGCGCGGAGAACCTCGCGCGCTCGCCGGCCGACGGCTACAACGTGCTGGTGTGCAGCATCCACCACTCGGTGCTGCCGAGCCTGAGGCCCAAGCTCTCCTACGACATCGAGCGCGACTTCGTGCCGCTGAGCTTCGGCGCGATGTTCCCGGTGGTGCTGGTGGCGCACCCGTCGGTGCCCGCGCGCACCGTGGCCGAACTCATTGCGCTCGACAGGAAGTCGCCCGGCAAGCTGAGCTTCGGCTCGGCCGGCAACGGCGGCGGCACCCACCTGGCGGGCGAGCTCTTCAACATGCAGGCCGGCACCAGGCTGCTGCACGTGCCCTACAAGGGCAGCGCGCCCGCCATGAGCGACCTGCTCGGCTGCCAGGTGCAGCTGATGTTCGCCGACGCGCCCACCGCGCTGCCGCAGATCAAGGGCGGCAAGGTGCGCGCCATCGCGGTGGCGAGCGTGCGCCGCTCGGTGCTGCTGCCCGACGTGCCGACGGTGGCCGAGTCGGGCGTGCCGGGGCTGTCGGGCTACGAGGCCTATTCGTGGGCGGCTTTCATGGCGCCGGCCGGCACGCCGAAGGACATCGTGCACAAGCTCAGTGCCGACATCGGCCGCGCGCTGAACGACCCGCAGGTCAAGCAGCGGCTGTTCGAGGTTGGCGCCGAGGCCGCGCCGGGCACGCCCGAGGCCTTTGCGAAGACGCTGCACACCGAGATCGCCAAGTGGACCCAGGTGGTGCGCACCGCCAACATCCAGGTGGACTGAGCATGAGCACAGGCATGCAGGAACCACCCGTCGCCGCGCGCCTGCTGTCGCGGCGCGAAGGCGCCGTGCTGGTGCTGACGCTGAGCAACCCGGCCGCGCGCAACGCGATGCACCCGTCGCTCTACCGCACCGCCACCGCCTTGCTGCGCGAGGCGGCGAACGACAGGACGGTTCGCGCCATCGTGCTGACCGGCGAGGGCGGGCACTTCTGCGGCGGCGGCGACGTCAAGCGGCTGGCCGACCAGCGCCAGCGTCCGCGCGAGGAGCAGCTCGGCCACCTCGATGCGCTGCACGACTGGGTGATGGCCATGCACGACGCGCCGCAGCCGGTGATTGCCGCGGTCGAAGGCGCGGCGGCCGGCGGCGGCTTCTCGGTCTGCCTGGGCTGCGACCTCATCGTGGCGGCCGAGGACGCGAAGTTCGTCATGTCGTATGTGAGGCTGGCGCTGTCGCCCGACGGCGGCGGCAGCGATTCGCTGGCCCGCGCGCTGCCGCCGCAGGCCGCGCTGGAACTGCTGCTCGAAGGCGGCGTGTGCAGTGCGAGCCGGCTGCAAGGCTGGGGCGTGGTGAACCGCGTCGTGCCGCACGGCGAGGCCTTTGCCACTGCGCTGGCCTGGGCGCGGCAACTGGCCGCCGGCCCCTTCGATGCGCAGGCGCGCATCAAGCAGCTGGTGCATGCCGCGCGCGGGCGCTCGCGCCGCGCGCAGCTCGACGCGGAGCGCGATGCCTTCGTGGAGAGCCTCTACAGCGACGAATGCGGCGCGGGGCTGGAGGCCTTCCTGTCCGCGCGCGGCCGCGCCAGAACCTGATGAACCGATCGATGAAAGTGCCCATGTCCGACCTGCTCGAATCCGCCCTCGACCCGCAATCCGTCGCCGTGATCGGCGCGTCCGAGAACATCCACAAGATCGGCGGCCGGCCGATCTACTACATGCAGAAGCACGGCTTCGCCGGGCGCATCTACCCGATCAACCCGGCGCGCGAGGAGGTGCAGGGCCTCAAGAGCTACGCCTCGCTGGCCGCCTTGCCCGAGGCGCCCGACCTGGCGCTGGTGATCGTGGGCGGCGAGAAGGCCGTGGCCGCGGTGGACGACTGCGCGGCGCGCGGCGTGAAGTCGGCGGTGGTCATTGCCTCGGGCTTCGGCGAGGCGGGCGAGGAGGGGCGCGAGGTGCAGAAGGCCATGGCCGAGCGCGCGCGCGCCGCCGGCATGCGCCTGTACGGCCCCAACACGCAAGGCCTTGCCAACTTCGGCAACGGCGCCATCGCGGGCTTCTCGACCATGTTCGTCGAGGTGCCGCCGGCCGATGGCCCCATCGGCGTGGTGAGCCAGAGCGGCGGCATGAGCGCCATGGCCTATGGCCTGCTGCGCGGGCGCGGCCTGGGCGTGCGCCACGTGCACGCCACGGGCAACGAGGCCGACGTGACCGTGTCAGACCTGGCCTGGGCCGTGGCGCACGACCCCGACGTGAAGCTGCTGCTGCTGTACCTGGAGAACATCGCCAACCCCGAGATGCTGGCCCGCACGGCCGCCTATGCACGCGAGCGCGACCTGCCGATCATCGCGGTGAAGGCGGGGCGCTCCGCGAGCGGTCAGAAGGCGGCGTCGTCGCACACCGGCTCGCTGGCCAACGAAGACCGCGCCGTCGACGCCTTCCTGCGCCACCACGGCATCTGGCGGGTGCGCGACCCGCACGCGCAGGCACTGGCGGCCGAGGCCTACCTGAAGGGCTGGCGGCCCGAGGGGCGGCGGCTGGTGGTCATCAGCAACTCGGGCGCGAGCTGCGTGATGGGCGCGGACGCGTCGGAAGAGTTCAAGCTGCCGCTGGCGGAACTCTCGCCCGCCACGCGGCGCGACGTGGCCGCGCGGCTGCCGGGCTTCGCGACGGCGACGAACCCGATCGACATCACCGCCGCGCTGTTGTCCAACAGCGGCCTGTTCGGCGACGTGCTGCCCGCCGTGGCGCAGGATCCGGCGGCCGACCTGTTCTTCATCAACATCCCGGTGGCCGGCGCGGGCTACGACGTCGAGGCCTTCGCGAACGACACCGCGAAGTTCGAGGCCGCGACGGGCAAGCCGGTGGTGGTGGCCGCCTGGCAGGCGAGCGTGGCCGCGCCGTTCAAGGCCCGCGGCATCCCGACCTTCGGCAACGAGACCGAGGCGCTGGGCGTGCTGGCGCAATTGGCGTCGCACACCGCGCTGATGCGCGAGTCGCACGCGGCCTGGCCCGAAGAGGCGGCGCCCGCGCTGCCGCGGGGCAGCGGCCGTTTCCTGAACGAGGCCGAGAGCCTTGCGCTGCTGGCCGCGCGCGGCGTGCCGGTGGTGGCGCACCGGCTGTGCCGCACGGCGGCGCAGGCGCGCGATGCCTGGGGTGCGGTGGCCGAGGCGGGTGCCCCGGCGGTGGTGAAAGCCTGTTCGGCCGACGTGCCGCACAAGTCGGAACACGGCCTGGTGGTGCTGCGGGTCGGCAGCGCCGGCGAGGCGGCGGCGCTGTTCGACGCGCAATGGGCCAAGCTGGCCGAACTGGGCGCGGCGCGCGAGGGCGTGCTGGTGGCGGCCATGCACAAGGGGCGGCACGAGTTCATGGTCGGCGCGCGGCTGGACCCGGTGTTCGGCCCGGTCGTGGTGGTCGGCGACGGCGGCACCAACGTCGAGGCGATGCAGGACGTGGCGGTGCTGCTGCCGCCCTTCGACACAGCCGAGGTGAAGGCCGCGCTGGACACGCTGCGCATCGCGCCGCTGCTCGGCGGCGTGCGCGGCGAGCCGCCGCTGGACGTGCAGGCGCTGTCCGAGGTGGTCGTGGCGGTGGGCCGGCTCATTGCGGCGGCGGGCGGCCGGATCGCCTCGATCGACGTGAACCCGGTCATGGTCGGGGCGGTGGGCGAGGGGGCGATGGTGGTGGACGCGCTGGTCGAACGCGCCGGCTGAACGCGCGCCGGGAGGCGTCGCGGACGGTGAAAGCCGGGCGCCGAACCCTTAAATCTGTGAAGTAGTTGGCAAATTGCGGGCTGAAACCGAAGCCCGGGTCGTACCGCGCTGAATCCGATGCGTTGAGTAGTTTCGTATTCATTTCCGAAAGGAAACACCATGCGCCACTGCTCCACGCCCGATCTCGCCTTGTCTTCGCTGCTTTCGCTGTTCCCGCTGCCCTCGGGGGTGTCGTCATGAACGCCGACGCACTGCCCGCGCGCGACGGGGTCGGGCCGGGCCCCGAAGCGTTCGCCGAGGGCGCCGAGCCCATCGAACCCGCCGGTGCCCACCTGCGCACGCACCGCGAAGGCGCCGTGCTGGTGCTGACGATCAGCAACCCGCGCTCGCGCAACGCGCTCAACCCGTCCATCTACCGCGCCGCCGCCCAGGCCGTGCGGGCGACCGCGGGTTTTCGCACCGTGCGCGCCATCGTGCTGCGCGGCGACGGCGCCCACTTTTCCGGCGGCGGTGACCTCAAGCGGCTGGCGCGGCAGCGCAAGTTTCCGGAGGCGGAGCAGCGCGGCCACATCGACGCGCTGCACGAATGGGTCATGGCCCTGCAGGACGCGCCCCAGCCGGTGATCGCCGCGGTCGAGGGTGCGGCCATGGGCGGTGGTTTCTCGGTGTGCCTGGCGTGCGACCTGATCGTGGCGGCCGAGGACGCGCGCTTTGCGATGTCCTACGTCAACATGGGCCTGTCGCCCGAGGCGGGCGGCACCGATTCGCTGGCGCGGGCCCTGCCGCCGCAGGCCGCGCTCGAGATGCTGCTCGACGGCACGCCGGTGAGCGCCGAGCGCCTGCACGGCTGGGGCGTGGTCAACAAGGTGGTGCCTGCCGGCAGCGCCTACAACGCGGCGCTCGGCTGGGCGCAGGAACTGGCGCGCGGGCCGTTCGAGGCGCAGGCGCGCATCAAGGCGCTGGTGCACGGCGCGCGCGGCCGGGCGCGGCGCGAGCAGCTGGACGCCGAACGTGAATCCTTCCTGACCAGCCTGTACGGCGACGAGGCCGGCGACCGCATCCGCCGGTTCCTGGCGCCGCGCAGGGGCGCGGTGGCCGGCGACGGCACCCTGCAGTGATTCGGCGGCAGCGCACGCCGGGAACACGAAAAAAAAGACCCTCGGCCGTTTCCTTGGGCTTCGCATCAGGGCTTTCACTGGCCTCGAACTTGCTAAGCTATGGCTCAAGGAGATTGGTCGTTCCATGCACAAATTCGACGAGATGTATGAGCAGTTGCCCTACTCGGGGGCTGCGATCCGACAGCACTACAAGCGCTACGACCAATGGCTCGCGAAGCAACCCGGTGAGGTGATGCGTTCGCGGCGCGAAGAGGCGGAAATGATCTTCCGCCGGGTCGGCATCACCTTCGCGGTGTACGGCGCGAAGGACGAGGACGGCTCCGGCACCGAGCGGCTCATCCCGTTCGACCTGCTGCCCCGCATCATTCCCGCCCACGAGTGGGCCAGCATGGAGAAGGGGCTCGTGCAGCGCGTCACGGCGCTCAACCGCTTCCTCTACGACGTCTACCACGACCAGGAAATCATCAAGGCCGGCATCATCCCGGCCGAGCAGATCCTGAACAACGCCCAGTTCCGTCCCGAGATGATGGGCGTGAACGTGCCGCACAACGTGTACTCGAACATCTCGGGCATCGATATCGTGCGCGCCCCCGATGCCGACGGCAACGGCGAGTACTACGTGCTCGAGGACAACCTGCGCGTGCCCAGCGGCGTGAGCTACATGCTGGAGAACCGCAAGATGATGATGCGGCTCTTCCCCGAGCTGTTCAACCAGAACCGCATCGCGCCGGTCGCGCACTACCCCGACCTGCTGCTCGAGACCCTGCGCGCCAGCGCGCCGCCGGCCACGGCCGAGCCCACGGTGGTGGTGCTCACGCCCGGCATGTACAACAGCGCCTACTTCGAGCACGCCTTCCTGGCCCAGCAGATGGGCGTGGAACTGGTCGAGGGCCAGGACCTGCTGATCAAGGACGACTTCGTCTACATGCGCACCACGCGCGGCCCCAAGCGCGTGGACGTCATCTACCGCCGCGTGGACGACGACTTCCTCGACCCCGAGGTGTTCCGCCCCACGTCCACGCTGGGCACGGCAGGCCTCATGCGCGCCTACCGCGCGGGCAACGTCGTGATCTGCAATGCCGTGGGCACCGGCGTGGCCGACGACAAGTCGATCTACCCGTACGTGCCGAAGATGATCGAGTTCTACCTCGGCGAGAAGCCGATCCTGAAGAACGTGCCCACCTACATGTGCCGCAACAAGGACGAGCTGCAGTACACGCTGGACAACATGAAGGACCTGGTCGTGAAGGAGGTGCACGGTGCCGGCGGCTACGGCATGCTGATCGGCCCGGCCGCCACGCAGGCCGAGATCGAGGACTTCAAGAAGGCCGTGATCGCCAAGCCCGACGGCTACATCGCCCAGCCCACCTTGAGCCTGTCGACCTCGCCCACCTTCGTGGACGCCGGCATCGCGCCGCGCCACATCGACCTGCGCCCCTTCGTGCTCTCGGGCAGCGAAGTGCAGATGGTGCCCGGCGGCCTCACGCGCGTGGCGCTGAAGGAAGGTTCGCTGGTGGTCAATTCGTCGCAGGGCGGCGGCACCAAGGACACCTGGATCCTCGAAGCCGACCGCGCGCCGAAGCCCAAGGCGGCCACGCAGTCGCAAAGCCAATCGTCCACGTAGGAATGTAGGAGCCCACACGATGCTGTCCCGCACCGCCGACCATCTCTACTGGATGTCCCGCTACACCGAGCGCGCCGAGAACACGGCGCGCATGCTCGATGTGAACTACCAGACCTCGCTGCTGCCGCAGTCCGCCGAAGTCGCCAAGTACGGCTGGCAGGGCGTGCTGTCCATCAGCGAGCTGCTGCCCCTGTACAACCAGAAGTACGACCAGATCGCGCCCAAGGAAGTGATGGAGTTCATGGTCAAGGACGAGAGCAATGCCTCGTCGATCGTGTCCTGCCTGAAGGCCGCGCGCGAGAACGCCCGCGCGGTGCGCGGCGCGCTCACCACCGAGGCCTGGGAAACGCAGAACACCACCTGGCTCGAAGTGAACCGCATGCTGCGCTCGGGCGACTTCGAACGCGACCCGGGCCAGTTCTTCGAATGGGTCAAGTTCCGCTCGCACCTGTCGCGCGGCGTCACGCTGGGCACGATGCTGCAGGACGAGGCCTTCTACTTCTCGCGCCTGGGCACGTTCCTCGAACGCGCCGACAACACGGCGCGGCTGGTCGACGTGAAATTCCACGCGCTGAACAGCGAGTTCTTCGGTGCCGCCACCGAGGAAGACCAGGAGTACGACTTCTATCACTGGAGCGCGATCCTGCGCAGCGTCTCGGCCTTCGAGGTGTACCGCAAGGTGTACCGCGACGTGATCAAGCCCGAGCGCGTGGCCGAGCTGCTGATTCTTCGCGCCGACATGCCGCGCTCGCTGCATGCGAGCCTGGTCGAGGTGGTCAACAACCTCGCGAAGGTGCAGAACGAGCAGAGCGCCGAAACGCAACGCCGCGCCGGCAAGCTGCTGGCCGACCTGCAGTACGCGCGCGTCGACGAGATCCTGGCGACGGGCTTGCACGCCTACCTCACGCAGTTCCTCGACCGCGTGAACGAGCTGGGCGGGCGCATCAGCCAGGACTTCCTGGTTCCCACGCACTGACGACCGCTGCGAAAGAGGGCAGCGCACGCATGCGGCTGGTTGCCCATTCGCCGCGCGCGTTTTCCATCGAGGGCTTGGTCGAGCCCGAGGAGTGCGAGCAGCTCATCGCATTGGCCGAGCGCGAAGGTTTCGCGTCGGCCGGCGTGCGCACCGCCGATGGCCCGAAGGCGATGCCGGCGATCCGCAACAACGAACGCGCAATGCTGCCGTCGCCCTCCTGGGTCGAGCTGCTGTGGCAGCGCCTGCAAGGCGTGGCGCTGCCCGAGGTCGGCGGGCAGACGCCCAAGGGCCTGCCCAGGGACCTGCGCTTCTACAGGTACGCGCCCGGCCAGCGCTTCAAGATGCACAAGGACGGACCCTGGCATGAAGACGGGCTCACGAGCCGGCTCACGCTGCTGGTCTACCTGAACGACGACTTCACCGGCGGCGACACCGACTTCCGCGAGTTCCGCGTGAAGCCCGAGCCCGGCGCGGCGCTGCTCTTCATTCACGACACGTGGCATGAAGGCGCGGCGGTCGAGTCGGGCACCAAGTACGTCTTGCGCTCCGATGTGCTGTACGGGTAGCGATCCCGCATCGCAGCCACAGGTGCGCATGCTGCTGGCATCAAGAAAAATCAATCATGAGTCACGTCTTCCTTGAGGGCGAGCACGGCGCTTGGCTTGTCGATTGCGCAGCGATTTCTTGGCGGCTGCACTCTGAGCGACGAAGACCGATCTTGCGCTGGTACTGAGCAGCGAAGATCAGTTGCGTATCGCCAGAATGCAAGATCATCTGTCGACTCTCACCGAAAAAGAGCGTGGGAAATTCGGCGTCTGGATAAGAAGAGCCGACGTCGCGACTTGAGGTGCCGCGCTGAACGCATCACGCTGCCACAGCTGTTGACGCAGCGCCGGAGCTAGCGCGTGAACGACTCCACCGCCACCGGAATCCGCGGCGCCTGCCAGCGGTAGCTGCTCCCCAGCACATCGCGCTCGGCCTGCTGGCCGTTCCACTGGATGTGGAGCAGGTTCATCAGCGTCCACCCGGTCCAGTCCGCGCGAAACGGTTGCTGCGCGGCCTCGGCAGGCAGGGGCTCGCGGTTGCGCCACACGACGGCGGGAATGCGGTAGCCCGATGCCGTCGCCGGGCTGTGGCCGGCACGGTCGCTCACGTGGCCCACTTCCTGTCCGTGGTCGGACAGGTACATCCATGCCCGGTACTCACCGGGCTTGCCGGGTTTGCCGGGGGCGCGCGTCTGCTGCAGCAGCTCCGACACCACGAAGTCGTGGTACAGCAGCGCGGCGTCGTACTCCTGGCGGAAGCGGCGCACCCAGGCGGAGCGGCCTTCCTTCACGAGGCCGCTCTCGACCGCGTCGACGTCGTCGTCGAAGGGGTTGGCATTGGCTGGAAAGCGCAGGCTGTAGTGCGGGTGCGCGCCCATCAGGTGGACCACGATCAGCTTGCGCTCGGTGCCGGTGTCGGCCAGCGCTTCCTGCACGCAGTCGAGGATCTCGCCGTCGAGCGAGGCGCTGGCGCGCCCGGGCGTGCGGTTCACCATGTCGACCACGTCGGCGAAGCGTGCGTGCTGCTGCTCGATGGCCAGGTCGTCGTGGTTGCTGATCCACCAGACCTTGTAGCCCGCGGCGCGTGCCAGGGCCAGCACGTGCGGCGGGTCGTCGCCCTCGGGCAGGCCGAAGTGGAACATGTTGCGCAGCGCGGGAAGGGTGCTGGCGTCCACCGACCAGGCGTTCTTCAGCACCGTCATCTGCTCGCCGGCCTGCGCCTTGTGCGCCTGCAGGCGCGGCGTGGTCGCTCGGCCGTAGCCGTACAGGCCCATGTTGTCGCGGTTGATGCTGTCGGTGATGACCAGCACCACGGTCGAAGGCCCGGCCTGCGTGATGACGGGCGCGATGCCTTTGGCCTGCGCCATCAACCGGTCGCGCTGCTTCTGCTGGTCGGCCCAGGCGGCCTGCAGCGTGTGAAGCGAGTCGACCCACTGCGTCCAGAATATCGCCGGATGCAGCCGGCGCCACGGCTTGCTCGCATAGGCCACGCAGGACAGCAGCAGCGCCAGCGCGACCAGTGCGGTGATCCCGCGTGAAGGACGTGCCGAAGCGGCGGACGCCACCGCGCCGCGCCTTGCGAACATGCCCACCAGCACGCCGGCCGCCACCAGCACGGCGCACCACACGACCGCCGAGCGCCAGTGCATCCAGAGGTATTCGCCGCCCTCGCGCGCATTGGTGTTGGCGGCGGCGCCCAGCACCATCGCGCCGTCGGGCGCGGCCTGGTAGGTGTCGAGCAGGTAGGCGCGCACCGCGGCGTCGAGCGCGAAGCCCATGACCCAGAGCCAGACGAACACCGTGCGCAGCTGCCGCATGCGCGCGCTGTGCAGCGGCCACAGCAGCCACAGCACGGCGGGCAGGGCCAGCACCGCGAGCTGCGCGATGCGGCGGCCGTCGTGGCCCAGCGCGATGAGCGCGAGCAGCGTGGCGCCGACCACGCCGCAGGCCAGCCACGCGCGGCGATGGGATGCGGGGCGCGGCGGGGAGTCGGGAGAAGAAAGGGCGGTCAAGCGGTTGGCGCAGCGGAGCGCCAGGGCAGTCGGGGCGGCCGGATTCTGCCCCCGGCCCCGCGCCCCGAACCCCAGTGCCCCGATGCCCGCGAGGTGCATTCAGGGATATCCCCGAAGGAACTTATTCGGCCTTGCGCGCCCAGACGGGCTCGCCCGGCCTTGCCGGACATTTTTCAAGCCTCAAGAAAAGGAACCTTCGCTCCATGGTCAGATTCAGCCGATTGCCCGCCCTGCTGCTCGCCTTCGCTCTTTCATGGATGGCCCTGCCGTCCGCATCCGCCGCCCAACAGATGGTCAGCGTCGCCGTCAAGACGCTGAACATGCGCACCGGCCCCGGCCCGCGCCACGAGACGCACTGGACCGTCAGCAAGGGCTACCCCTTCAAGGTGATCGGCAGGAAGGGCGACTGGCTGCACGTGAGCGACTTCGAAGGCGACAAGGCCTGGGTGTTCCGCCCCATGACCAGCAAGACGCCGCACCGCGTGGTGAAGGCCCGGGTGGCCAACCTGCGCCGCGCGCCGGGCACGCGCAGCCCCATCGTGAAGAAGGCCGGCTACGGCGACGTGCTGCGCACGCTGGAGCAGCGCGGCGACTGGCTCAAGGTGCGGCACGAAAGCGGCACCACGGGGTGGGTGTCGAAGCGCCTCACCTGGGGCTGGTAGGCGCAAGCAAGGCCGTAGTCGTGACCGTGGCCGTAGCCGCCCTCAGGTCGCCGTGGCCTGGCGCACGGCGCGCTCCCAGCGCGCCATCGATTCCTCGGCCTGCGCGCGGCCCATGGTCGGCAGGAAGCGGCGCTCGACCTTCCACAGCTTCGACAGCTCGCGCGCGTCGCTGTAGAAGCCGGTCGACAGGCCCGCGAGGTAGGCGGCGCCCAGCGCCGTGGTCTCGACGACCTCGGGCCGCACCACCGGAATGCCCAGCAGGTCGGCCTGGAACTGCATCAGCAGGTCGTTCACGCTCGCGCCGCCGTCCACGCGCAGCTCGGCCACGGGCTTGCCGCCCGCGGCCACCGCGTCGCGGCTCATGGCCTGCAGCAGCGCAGCACTCTGGTACGCGATGCTTTCGAGCGCGGCGCGCGCGATGTGCGCGACCGTGGTGCCGCGCGTGAGGCCGGTGATCGTGCCGCGCGCGTCGGCGTCCCAGTAGGGCGCGCCCAGGCCGGTGAAGGCCGGCACCATCATCACGCCGCCCGCGTCGGGCACGCTCTCGGCCAGCGACTGCACTTCGGCGCTGCCCTTGATGGCCTTGAGCCCGTCGCGCAGCCACTGCACCACGGCGCCGCCGACGAACACGCTGCCTTCCATCGCGTACTGCGGCTGCGCGCTCGTCTGCGCGGCGCTGGTCACGAGCAGGCCGTTCTGCGAGGGCTGGAACGCGCCGCCCGTGTGCATCAGCAGGAAGCAGCCGGTGCCGTAGGTGTTCTTGGCCATGCCGGCCTCGAAGCAGGCCTGGCCGAAGAGGGCGCTCTGCTGGTCGCCGGCCACGCCGCCGATCGGCAGCGCGCGGCCCAGCAGGGCCTCGTCGGTGTCGGCGAAGTGCGAGCTCGACGGCTGCACCGTCGGCATCAGCGCGGCGGGGATGTCGAGCGCCTTCAGCAGCTCGGCGTCCCAGGCGTTGTCGTGCACGTTGAAGAGCATGGTGCGCGAGGCGTTGCTCACGTCGCTCACGTGCGCCTTGCCGCCGGTGAGCTGCCACATGAGCCAGCTGTCGACGGTGCCGAAGGCCAGTTCGCCGCGCTCGGCCTGCGCGCGCGCGCCTGGCACGTTGTCGAGCAGCCAGCGCAGCTTGGTGCCGGAAAAATACGCGTCGATCACTAGCCCGGTCTTCTCGCGGATGGTGTCGGTCATGCCGTCCTCGCGCAGCTTCGCGCACAGCGGCTCGGCGCGCCTGTCCTGCCAGACGATGGCGTGGTGCACCGGCTGGCCGGTCTTGCGGTTCCACAGCACGGTGGTCTCGCGCTGGTTGGTGATGCCGATGGCGTGGATGTCGGCGGGCTTCAGCTTCGCCTTCGCGAGCACGTCGCGCGCGGTGGCCAGCTGGCTCTGCCAGATTTCCATCGGATCGTGCTCGACCCAGCCGGGCTGCGGGTAGATCTGCGTGAGTTCCTTCTGCGCGATGGCGACGATGCGGCCTTCGCGGTCGAACACGATGCTGCGCGAGCTGGAGGTGCCCTGGTCCAAGGCGAGCAGGTAGGTCGTCATTCGGTCGTTGTCCCTTCGGGTCAGTTGTCGCGCGCGATTTCCAGGCGCACCTGGGCGCTTTCCAGCAGCTCGGGGAACGGGGCCGGCGGCTCGGCGTCGGTGAAGAACCGGTCGATCTGAGACAGCGTGCCCAGCTGGATCATCGCGGGCCGGTTGAACTTGCTCGCGTCGGCCGCCAGCCACACCTCGCGTGCCTGCGCGATGATGGTCTGCGCCACCTTCACCTCGCGCAGGTCGAAGTCGCGCAGCGAGCCGTCGGCCTCGATGCTCGACACGCCGATGAGCGCGATGTCGACCTTGAACTGGCGGATGAAGTCGATGGTGGCTTCGCCCACGATGGCGCGGTCGCGCGCGCGCACCGAGCCGCCCGCCACGATCACCTCGCAGGCGGTGTTGCCGCTCAGGATGGTGGCCACGTTCAGGTTGTTGGTGATCACGCGCAGGCCGGTGTGGCGCATCAGCGCCTTGGCGATGGCCTCGGTGGTGGTGCCGATGTTCAGGATCAGCGAACAGTCGTTGGGCACCAGTTCGGCCACCCGGCGGGCGATGCGCGCCTTGCCGTCGGCATGCAGGGTTTCGCGCTGCTGGTAGCCGATGTTCTCGGTGGTCGAGCTGGGCACCCGCACGCCGCCGTGGAAACGCGTGAGCAACCCCTCGTCGGCCAGCCGCTGCACGTCGCGCCGGACGGTCTGCAGGGTCACGCCGAGCATTTCGGCCAGTTGTTCGACGGTGACGGAGCCGCGCGTGCGCACGGTGTCCAGGAGGTTGATCTGGCGCGGATTGGAGTTCACAGGGGCGTCGCGAGGGGCAGTAAGACTGCAGGCAAGGTTACCGTGCGTGTCACTTTAAAACGAAAGAAAACGAATCAACTAAGGGAAAACTCGGGGGAAAATCGCGCTCAAAGGAACCTAAATGAAAAATCCCGAAAATACAATGGCCGCCGTTGGTGACCCAAGTCATGGATCCATGGAAGCCCTTCCGGTGAGCGATTCTTCCCTCAATTCGTCTGCTTCGCCTGCGTCCGCGCCCGGTCCGGCCGCCGATTGCGACGTGCTGATCGTCGGCGGCGGCATCAACGGCTGCGGCATCGCACGCGACCTCGCGGGCCGCGGCTGGCGCGTGGTGCTGTGCGAGAAGGACGACCTGGCTTCGCACACCTCCTCTTCTTCCACCAAGCTGATCCACGGCGGGCTGCGCTACCTCGAGTATTACGAGTTCTCCCTGGTGCGCAAGGCGCTGCAGGAGCGCGAGGTGCTGCTCAAGAGCGCGCCGCACATCATGTGGCCGCTGCGCTTCGTGATGCCGCACGACCCCTCGATGCGCCCGGCCTGGATGATCCGCATCGGCCTGTTCATGTACGACCACCTCGCCAGGCGCGAGGTGCTGCCCCCTTCGCGCAGCGTCGACCTGCGCCGCCACGCGGCCGGCAAGCCGCTGAAGGACCAGTACAAGCGCGGCTTCGTCTACTCCGACGGCTGGGTCGACGACGCACGGCTGGTGGTGCTGAACGCGCTCGACGCACGGGCGCGCGGCGCCGAGGTGCTCACGCGCACGCGCTGCGTGCACGCCCAGCGCGGCGCCGACGGCTGGACCGCCACGCTGCAGGGGGCCGACGGCGCCCAGCGCACGCTGCGCGCCCGCGCGGTGGTCAATGCCGCGGGCCCATGGGCCGAATCCTTCCTGCGCGGCGTGGCGCAGTCGGCCAAGGGCGAGGCACTGGCCACCAAGAGCCTGCGGCTGGTCAAGGGCAGCCATATCGTGGTGCCGCGCCTGTTCGAGCACGACCACGCCTACATCTTCCAGAACCCCGACAAGCGGATCATCTTCGCCATTCCCTACCAGGACGAGTTCACGCTGATCGGCACCACCGACATCGAGCTCACCGGCGACGACCCGGGCGCCGCGCGCATCGCGCAGGAAGAAATCGACTACCTCTGCACGCAGGCCAGCCGCTACTTCGAGAAGCCCATCGTGCCGGCCGACGTGGTGTGGACCTACTCGGGCGTGCGCCCGCTGCTGGACGACGCCTCGGGCGACCCGTCGGCCGTCACGCGCGACTACCTGCTCGAGTCGAACACCACGGCCGCGCCGCTGCTGTCGGTGTGGGGCGGCAAGATCACCACCTTCCGCAAGCTGGCCGAGGACGCGGCCGACGAGGTCGGCAAGATGCTGGGCCAGTCGAACGCGCAGCGCCCGGCCTGGACCGACGGCGCCTTCATGGCGGGCGGCGACCTGTCGGGCTGGATCGGCGCCGCCCGCCGCCCCGACGACGACTTCGAGCGCTTCGTGTCGGCCGTGCAGGCCAGGCACCCCTGGCTCTACGGCCAGCTGGCGCGCCGCCTGGCGCGGGCCTACGGCGCCCGCATTGCCGACGTGCTGGGCGACGCGAAATCCTTCGCGGACCTGGGTGCCGAGGTGGCACCCGGCCTGTTCGAGCGCGAGCTGCACTTCCTGCGGGACCACGAGTGGGCCATGAGCGCGGACGACGTGCTCTGGCGGCGGTCCAAGCTGGGGTTGCACTACACGCCCGGGCAACGCGAGCAGGTGGCGGCATGGCTGAGCAGCCATGCGAAAGCCGCCTGAACAGAGGGCAGGGGCGCAGGAGCGCAGTGGCGCGACGATGACCGGCTGAAGAAGCCCGATCGCGAGTGACAGAGAGCGATAGAGAGCGACAGAGAGAGCAAGTGAACAGCGGCTGAACCAAGACCCGAAACGGGCGAAGGGGACACATGCAACTGACTCTGGAGCGCGTGACCAAGAAGGTCGGCGCGCAAACCTGGCTCTACGAGCAGAGCATCGCGCCGCGCAGCGGTGCGGTCACCGTGCTGCTCGGCGCCACGCAGGCCGGCAAGACCAGCCTCATGCGCCTGATGGCGGGGCTCGACACGCCCACCACCGGCAAGGTGCTGGTCGACGGCAAGGACGTCACGGGCATGCCGGTGCGCGAGCGCAACGTCGCCATGGTGTACCAGCAGTTCATCAACTATCCGTCGCTGAAGGTGGCGGACAACATCGCCTCGCCGCTCAAGCTGCGCGGCGAGACGAACATCGACGCGCGGGTGAAGGCGCTGGCCGACAAGCTGCACATCGGCATGTTCCTCGACCGCTATCCGCAGGAGCTGTCGGGTGGCCAGCAGCAGCGCGTGGCGCTGGCGCGCGCGCTGGCCAAGAACGCGCCGCTGATGCTGCTCGACGAGCCGCTCGTGAACCTCGACTACAAGCTGCGCGAGGGCTTGCGCGAGGAGCTGACGCAGCTCTTCGCCACCGGCGACTCGACCGTGATCTACGCGACCACCGAGCCCGGCGAGGCCTTGCTGCTCGGCGGCTACACGGCGGTGATGGACGCGGGCGAACTGCTGCAGTACGGCCCGACAGCCGAGGTGTTCCACGCACCGCAGTCGCTGCGCGTGGCGCGCGCGTTCAGCGATCCGCCGATGAACCTGCTGCCCGGCACGGCCACCGCCGGCCAGGTGCAGCTGGCCGGCGGCCCCGCGCTGGCGCTGGCCCTGCCGCAAGGCGCGGCCGGCGCGGTCACGGTCGGCCTGCGCGCGAGCGCGTTGAACGTCAACGACGGGGCGGGCGACGTCGCCTTGCCCGGCAAGGTGGAGCTGGCCGAGATCTCGGGCTCCGACACCTTCGTGCACGTCGACACCGCGGTCGGCGAGCTGGTGGCGCAGCTCACCGGCGTGCACCGCTTCGAGCTGGGCGCCCCGATCACGCTGTACTTCAGCGCCTCGCAAGCCTATGTGTTCGATGCCGGCGAAAAGCTGGCGCTGGCGCCCGCCTGGCGCAAAGGAAACATATGAGCCCCCACGTTCATCACCGCGTGTGTTCACTGCCCCCCAAGGGGGCGCAGACCGCCCTTGGGGCGGCCCGGCGGGAGGTCTGACATGGCCCGCATCGACCTCGACCTCGCGCACGCCTACCGTCCCAACCCCACGCAGGACAGCGACTATGCGCTGCTGCCCTTGCAGATGAGCTTTCGCGACGGCGGCGCCTATGCCTTGCTCGGCCCGTCGGGCTGCGGCAAGACGACCATGCTCAACATCATCTCGGGGCTGCTGGTGCCTTCGCAGGGCACGGTGAAGTTCGACGGGCGCGACATGACGCGCGCCACGCCGCAGGAGCGCAACATCGCGCAGGTGTTCCAGTTCCCGGTGATCTACGACACCATGACGGTGGCCGAGAACCTCGCGTTCCCGCTGCGCAACCGCAAGGTGCCCGAAGCCCAGATCAGGAAGCGCGTGGGCGAGATCGCCGAGATGCTCGACATGAGCGGGCAGCTCAACCAGCGCGCCGCCGGCCTGGCGGCCGACGCCAAGCAGAAGATATCCCTGGGCCGCGGCCTGGTGCGCAGCGACGTGTCGGCGGTGCTGTTCGACGAGCCGCTCACCGTGATCGACCCGCACCTGAAGTGGCAGCTGCGCCGCAAGCTCAAGCAGATCCATCGCGAGCTGAAGCTCACGCTGATCTACGTCACGCACGACCAGGTCGAGGCGCTCACCTTCGCCGAAGAGGTGGTGGTCATGACGCGCGGCAAGGCGGTGCAGGTCGGCAGTGCCGAGGCGCTGTTCGAGCGGCCGGCCCATACCTTCGTCGGCCATTTCATCGGCTCGCCGGGCATGAACTTTCTTGCAGCGCAAAACACCGGTGGCACGCTGGAGGTGGCCGGCACGCCACTGGTGCCCACGCGCGAACTGCCGCAGGGGCCGCTGAAGATCGGCATTCGCCCCGAGTACCTGCGGCTGTCGAGCGCGGGCGCGAGCGGGGCGGTGCCGGCGGTGGTCAGGCAGGTGCAGGACGTGGGCACGCACCTGATGCTGGGCGTGGAGGCCGGCGGCAGCGTGCTGAAGGTGCGCCTGCATTCGGACGACCCGCCGCCGGCCGTGGGCGACACGGTCTGGGTGCGCGTGCTGGACGCGCACACCTGCTACTACAAGGACGAGGAGCTGGTCGCATGAACAACCTCGTCTCGTTCGACCCCGCCGCCTTGTGTTGCTCCGTTCCCTCCCGGGGCAAAGCGGGGGTGGGCGCAAGCGGCGCATCCACCGGGCGCTCTGCCCGCCCCCATCCCGGCCTTCCCCCAGCGGGGGAAGGAGCCCTGCAGGCACTTCGCGGGAACGGAGCCAAGCCATGAACGCCACCAACAAGCCCATCAACCAGAAGGCGTGGTGGCTCGTGCTGCCGGTGCTGCTGTGCGTCGCGTTCTCGGCCATCGTGCCGCTCATGACGGTCGTCAACTACTCGGTGCAGGACATCATCTCGCCCGAGCGCCGGGTCTTCGTGGGCACCGAGTGGTTCGCCGCCGTGATGCGCGACGACGAGCTGCACGAGGCGCTGTTGCGCCAGCTCGGCTTCTCGCTGTCGGTGCTGCTGGTGGAGATTCCGCTGGGCATCGCGCTGGCGCTGTCGATGCCGGCCAAGGGCTGGAAGTCGTCCGCGGTGCTGGTGGTGGTGGCGCTGTCGCTGCTCATCCCGTGGAACGTGGTGGGCACCATCTGGCAGATCTACGGACGCACCGACATCGGCCTGTTCGGCCACGCGCTGGAGGCCATGGGCATCTCGTACAACTACACGGGCAGCGCCACCGACGCCTGGCTCACGGTGCTGGTGATGGACGTGTGGCACTGGACGCCGCTGGTCGCCTTGCTCTGCTATGCCGGCCTGCGCTCGATTCCCGACGCCTACTACCAGGCCGCGCGCATCGACGGCGCCAGCAAGTTCGCGGTGTTCCGCTACATCCAGCTGCCCAAGATGCGCGGCGTGCTCATGATCGCGGTGCTGCTGCGTTTCATGGACAGCTTCATGATCTATACCGAGCCCTTCGTGCTCACCGGCGGCGGGCCGGGCAATGCCACCACCTTCCTGAGCCAGTACCTCACGCAGAAGGCCGTGGGGCAGTTCGACCTGGGGCCGGCGGCGGCGTTCTCGCTGATCTACTTCCTCATCATCCTGCTGTTGTGCTTCGTGCTCTACAACTGGATGCAGCGGGTGGGCACGCAGGAAGCGGAGGTGGAGAAATGAATCCGTCGCCGAGCCGCCTCGAGGCGGATGCGCCCCCGCGGGGGAACGGCGCGCAGCGCCAAGGGGGTCGACATGTCTGACAAGCGGTTCCACAAGCGCAGCATCTTCCTGCTGCTGTACATCCTGTTCGCGCTGTTGCCCATCTACTGGATGATCAACATGAGCTTCAAGACGAACGAGGAGATCCTGTCGAGCTTCTCGTTCTTCCCGCAGCACTTCACGTGGGCGAACTACGTGCGCATCTTCACCGACGAGTCGTGGTACTCGGGCTACATCAACAGCCTGATCTACGTGGCGATCAACACGGTCATTTCGCTCACCGTGGCGCTGCCCGCCGCCTATGCGTTCTCGCGCTACTCGTTCCTCGGCGACAAGCATGTGTTCTTCTGGCTGCTGACCAACCGCATGACGCCGCCCGCGGTGTTCCTGCTGCCGTTCTTCCAGCTCTACACCACCGTCGGCCTGATGGACACGCACCTGGGCGTGGCGCTGGCGCACCTGCTGTTCAACGTGCCGCTGGCGGTGTGGATCCTGGAAGGCTTCATGAGCGGCATTCCGCGCGAGATCGACGAGACGGCCTACATCGACGGCTACTCGTTCCCGCGCTTCTTCGTGCGCATCTTCCTGCCCCTCATCAAGGCCGGCGTGGGCGTGGCGGCGTTCTTCTGCTTCATGTTCAGCTGGGTCGAGCTGCTGCTGGCGCGCACCCTCACCAGCGTGAACGCCAAGCCCATCGTGGCGACCATGACGCGCACCGTGAGCGCCTCGGGCATGGACTGGGCCACGCTGGCCGCGGCCGGCGTGCTCACCATCGTGCCGGGCGCCATCGTGATCTGGTTCGTGCGCCACTACATCGCGAAGGGTTTCGCGATGGGCCGTGTCTAAGGAGAGCAGCATGTTCAACTGGATGGTCTGGACCACACCGGTGGCCGTGTTCTTCATCTGCATCGCGCTCATGCTGGTCGGCATGACGGTGTGGGAGTTCAAGTCGCCCACCACCTTGCGGCGCGGCTGGCTGCCCATCGAAACCACGCGCGGCGACCGTCTCTTCATCGGCCTGCTCTCGGCCGCGTACATCAACCTGGCCTTCGTCGGCCTGGCCGGCAAGTTCCAGGAGTGGATGAGCCTGGAGGCCGAGCCGTCGATCTGGATCAGCTTCGTGATTTCGATGCTCGTTCTCGCGCTCGTCATGCGCAAGGGCTGAGCCCATCGGGTTTTCGACGGACGTCCGGCTCTCCGCCTCCCCGGAGCCGCGACCAGACAGACCGGGGAAGTACCAACCGAGGAGACACAGTCATGAAGATGCGCTATACGGCACTGGCAATGGCGGCGGCGATGTTCGCCACGCACGGCGCTTGGGCTGGCGAGGCCGAAGCCAAAAAATGGATCGACAGTGAATTCCAGCCGTCCACCTTGTCGAAGGACAAGCAGATGGAGGAAATGAAGTGGTTCATCGACGCCGCCAAGAAGCTGCAAGGCAAGGGTGTCAAGGAAATCTCGGTCGTGTCGGAAACACTGACCGTGCACGAGTACGAATCGAAGACGCTGGCCAAGGCCTTCGAGGAAATCACCGGCATCAAGGTCAAGCACGACATCATCCAGGAGGGTGACGTGGTCGAGAAGCTGCAGACCTCGATGCAGTCGGGCAAGTCGATCTATGACGGCTGGATCAACGACTCCGACCACATCGGCACCCACTACCGCTACGGCACGGCCCTGGCGCTGACCGACCAGATGAGCGGCGCCTGGAAGGACTACACCAACCCGGGGCTCGACCTGAAGGACTTCATCGGCACCAGCTTCACCACGGCGCCCGACAAGAAGCTGTACCAGCTGCCCGACCAGCAGTTCGCCAACCTGTACTGGTTTCGCGCCGACCTGTTCGCGCGCAAGGACCTGCAGGACAAGTTCAAGGCCAAGTACGGCTACGACCTGGGCGTGCCGATCAACTGGTCGGCCTACGAGGATATCGCCGCCTTCTTCAGCGAAGACGTGAAGACCATCGACGGCAAGCCGATCTACGGCCACATGGACTACGGCAAGAAGGACCCGTCGCTGGGCTGGCGCTTCACCGACGCCTGGCTGTCGATGGCCGGCGCGGCCGACAAGGGCATTCCCAACGGCCTGCCGATCGACGAGTGGGGCATTCGCGTGGCCGACGACAAGTGCACGCCGGTGGGCGCGGCCGTGTCGCGCGGCGGCGCGACCAACTCGCCGGCCGCGGTCTATGCGCTGACCAAGTACATCGACTGGATGAAGAAGTACGCGCCCAAGGAAGCCATGGGCATGACCTTCGGCGAATCGGGTCCGGTGCCTGCGCAAGGGCAGATCGCGCAGCAGGTGTTCTGGTACACGGCCTTCACGGCGGACATGATCAAGCAGGGCCTGCCCGTGGTGAACGCCGACGGCACGCCGAAGTGGCGCA
Organism: Variovorax sp. OK212; assembly: GCF_900112425.1. Taxonomy (GTDB): domain Bacteria; phylum Pseudomonadota; class Gammaproteobacteria; order Burkholderiales; family Burkholderiaceae_C; genus Variovorax. Next base: position 72,760 of record NZ_FOLP01000024.1, read on the forward strand.
TGGCGCCCGGCCCGCACGGTCCCTACTGGAAGGACGGCATGCAGAACGGCTACCAGGACGTGGGTTCCTGGACCTTCCTGAAGTCCAACGACCCCGACCGCGCGACCGCGGCATGGCTCTACGCGCAGTTCGTGACCTCGAAGACCACCTCGCTGAAGAAGTCGATCGTCGGGCTCACCTTCATCCGCGACAGCGACATCCGCTCCGACTACTTCACCAAGAACGCGGCCAAGTACGGCGGCCTGATCGAGTTCTACCGCAGCCCCGCGCGCGTGGCATGGACGCCGACCGGCAACAACGTGCCCGACTACCCGAAGCTCGCGCAGCTCTGGTGGAAGAACGTGGCCGTGGCCGTGACGGGCGAGAAGACGCCGCAGGCCGCCATGGACAACCTGGCCAACGAGATGGACGACGTGATGGGCCGCCTGCAGCGCGCGGGCATGGCCAACTGCCCGCCCAAGCTCAATGCCAAGGGCGACCCGAACAAGTGGCTGAGCAGCGACCAGGCACCGTGGAAGAAGCTGGCCAACGAGAAGCCCAAGGGCGAGACGGTGGCCTACGACAAGCTGCTGACCGCCTGGAAGGAAGGCCGCGTCAGGTAAGGCATTGCTCCCTCCCCCGTTCGGGGAGGGCCGGGGTGGGGGCACGACGGCTTCTGAAGATACGCGGCGCCTCATGAGGCCTGCCCCCATCCCAGCCTTCCCCCAAGGGGGAAGGAGCAAAGACAATGGGCGGCCCATGAACATCCAATTCCGCTGCGACCCCGCGCTGTTCGACCTGCTGCCGCGCCCGGTGCCGGCAAAGGCCATGCTGCCCGACTGGCTGCGCCAGATGGCGCCCCGGGCGCCGTCGCCGGTGCACCAGCGCAGCATCCGCACCGTCAAGCAGTGCCCGCCGTTCGTCGATGCCATGGCGCACGGTTTCATGGTGCTGCTGCCGTGCGACGTGCGCGTGGCGGCGGGGCAGTTCAGCTGGGACTGGCCGTTGCCCGCGCTGTCGGTGCCCGGGCATCCGCGCGCGCCGCTGAGCTTTCATGTGCCCGAGCAGCTCGCGGGCTCGCCCCTCGCGCACGGCGCACAGTCGGCCGTCAAGTTCAACAGCTTCTGGACGGTCGCGCTCGATGAAGGGTGGTCGCTGATGGCGGTGCACCCGGTGAATCGCGACGACCTGCCGTTCCGGCTCGTCACGGGGCTGGTCGACGCCGACCGGTTCAACGAGGTCGGCATCAACTTTCCCGCGGTCTGGACCGACCCCGGCTTCGAGGGCGTGCTGCCGCGCGGCACGCCCGTGGCGCAGTGCTACCCCGTGCCGCGCGAGCCGCTCGCGCTGCAGTGCGAGCCCATGTCCGGGGCGCAGATGGAGGGTTACGCGCAGCTCGCCGAGAAGATCATGGCCGGGCCCGGCGTCTACCGGAAGGCCTTTCGCAGCAAGCGCGGCGCGGGGTGACGCTCACATCGTTCAGGCCGGCGCAGTGCGCAGCACTGCGCGCAGGTCGTCGAGGTTCAGCCAGAGGCGTCCGGTGGGCGCGGTCGACAGCGCGTGGGCGATGCGCCCGAAGGTGCTCTCGTGCAGGCGGTAGGCGCGGCCATAGGCGCGCAGGGCTTCGTCCATGCGGCCGGCCTCCTGCAGCACGATGCCCAGGTTGACCTCGACTTCTGCGCGCGGCGGCGACACGCGAAGCACCTGGCGCAGCGCGTCGGCCGCGCCGTCAAACTCGCCCAGGTCCTGCAGCACGAGCGCCAGGTCGAACCAGACAGCGCCGTGCGCGGGCGCCAGGGCCGCGGCCTGGCGCAGCGCGCGCGCCGCGCCGGCCCCGTTGCCGGCGGCCTTGAGCGTGAGGCCCAGCGCGTGCAGCGGTTCTTCACGCCCGGGCATCAGCGCCGCGGCGCGCTCGTGATGCCGAAGGGCCTGCGCGAAATCGCCAGCCGCCCTTGCCACGTCGCCCGCCAGCAGCAGCGAGGGGCCGTGGCCGGGGCGCAGCGCGAGGCTTTCGGCAATGGAGGCGCCGGCGTCTGTGAACGCTCCGTCGGCCAGCTGCAGGCGCGCCAGCAGCTGCAGCACGGCGGGGTGGGGCGGGTGCCGGGTGCGCGCGTGTTCGCAGAGTTGCCGCGCATGCGACGCCTGTCCCGCATTGACGAGGCGGATCGCGAGCTCCAGGAGCTGTTCGACGGAGGCGGGCGGAGCTTGCATGGCGGACATGGACGGGGTCGGCGGCGCGGTGCGTCGAATGTAGCGCGCAGGACGCGCATTAGTTGCCATCGACCGTCTGATTAGTGCGACGGCATGACCAATGGCAGATGCTTTCGGCACGGGCTTCGCTTACATTCGACGGCCTTCGAAACGCCGACCCCCGTGACCTCCAGCTCCCCCAGCCCCTCCGCCCCTGCCGCCGCCCCTCGAAACGTCGTCAAGCGCGTCCTGGTTCTCCGCTACTCGCAGTCCGGCCAGCTCGACGAGGTCGCCGAACAGATCGTCGCGCCGCTGCGCGCGGATCCGGCCATACAGGTCCATGAGGAAGTGCTGCGTCCGCTGGCGCCATACCCGTTTCCCTGGCCGTTCCTCGCGTTCTTCGACGCCTTCCCTGAATCGGCCCACATGAAGCCGCAGCCCCTGGCGCCGCTGTCGCTCACGGGCGAGGAAGACTTCGACCTCGTCATCCTGCCGTACCAGGTGTGGTTTCTCGCGCCGTCGCAGCCGGTGGCCGCTTTCCTGAAGCACCCGGTGGCGGCTCGCCTGCTCGAGGGCAAGCCGGTGGTCACCGTCATTGCGTGCCGCAACATGTGGCTGCTCGCGCACGAAAAGCTCAAGGGCATGCTCGCCGACGTGGGCGCGCGGCTCATCGACAACGTGGTGCTGACCGACCCCGGCCCCACGCTGGCCACCTTCTTCACCACGCCGGCCTGGCTGATCTGGGGCCGCAAGCGCGGTTTCTGGGGCATGCCCGACGCGGGGCTGAGCACCGAACAGATCCGCGGTACCGGCCGCTTCGGCCGCGCCCTTCGCGACGCGCTGGGCAAGAACCTGGAGCGCGGCACGCAGCCCCTGCTGGCCGGGCTGGGCGCGGTGCGCGCCGACGCGAAACTGCTCGTCAGCGAGAAGGCCGGCACGCGCAGCTTCTACCTCTGGGGCAAGCTGATCATGGCGGCCGGCGGGCCCGGCGCGTGGCAGCGCAAGCCGCTGCTGCTGCTGTACGTGCTGTTCCTGATCGCGCTGATCGTCACGGTGGTGCCGGTGAGCCTGACGCTGCAGGCGATCCTGCGGCCGTTGTTCAGAGGGTGGCTGACTAAAATGACCGCCCAATTCGAGTGCCCGTCGGGCTCCGCCACCGACCGCACCCCGCTTTATGACGACTGATGTCTTCCTGACCCGCACCGCCGCCTTTCTGCCCTTCTCCCCGGTCAGCAATGACGACATCGAAGAAGTCCTCGGCCGCATCGGCGGCAAGGCGTCCCGCGCGCGGCGGCTGATCCTGCGCAGCAACGGCATCCACTTGCGCCACTACGCCATCGACCGCGCCACCGGCGCGCTGGCCATGAGCAACGCGCAGCTCACCGCGTCGGCCATCCGCGCGCTGGGCGACGACGTGGGCCCGGTCGACTGCCTGGTGACCGGCACCTCGCTGCCCGACCAGCTCATGCCCAACCACGCAGTGATGGTGCACGGCGAACTCGGTTGGCCGCGCCTGGAGGTGGTGGCCTGCGCGGGCATCTGCCTGGCCGGCACCACGGCGCTGAAGCACGCATGGCTGTCGGTGCGCGCGGGCGATGCGCGCCGCGCGGTGGCCACGGGCTCGGAGCTGGCTTCGGCCGTGATGCGCGGCTCGCGCTTCGAAGCCGAGCTCGAGCACAAGCTCGAAGCACTCGAGGCCCGGCCCGAATTGGCCTTCGAGAAAGACTTCCTGCGCTGGATGCTGTCCGACGGCGCCGGCGCGGTGCTGCTGGAGCGCGAGCCGCGCGGCCCGCTGTCGCTGCGCGTGGAGTGGATCGACCTGTCTTCCGCGGCGCACGAGCTGCCGGTGTGCATGTACGCCGGCGCCGAGAAGAACGCCGAAGGCGGGCTCGACGGCTGGGGGCGCAAGTCGCCCGAAGACTGGCAGCGCGAGTCGACCTTTGCCGTGAAGCAGGACGTTCGCCTGCTCAACGAGAACATCGTGCGCGCCACGCTGGGCGAGCCGCTGGCCGCCATCATCGAGCGGCGCGGGCTGAAGTCGGCGGACATCGACTGGTTTTTGCCTCACCTTTCTTCTCGCTACTTCGTCGAGCCGGTGAGCCAGTGCCTCGAGTCGCTGGGGCTGCACATTCCGCGCGAGCGCTGGTTCAGCAACCTCGCGAGCAAGGGCAACACGGGCTCGGCGTCGCCGTACATCATGCTCGACGAGCTGTTCCGCTCGGGCCGTATCAAGCCAGGCCAGAAGCTGCTGATGTTCGTGCCCGAAAGCGGCCGCTTCTCCAGCGGCTTCATCTACCTGGAAGCGGTATGAGCCCGACGCCGCTTCGCGTATCGCTGCCCCCCCGCGGGGCGGCCCGGCCGGAGACCTGACATGGACCTCGACGCAGTTCCGCAGGAGGGCAATGCGACCCTCGACGGCCATTCGAAGCTGATGTACGCGCGCGACGCGCAGGGCCGTGTCGTCACGACCACCTCGCGCGGCTGGGAGGCCGAAGAAATCGTCACCAGCCATGCGGTCGACGTGCTGGTCGAACAGGCGCAGGCCGCCAAGGACCGCGTGAAGGCGGGGCTTGCTTCGCCGCTGGCGTACTGGATGTACGCGCGCCGCATGGACGTGGCGCTGCTCTCGCAGACCAGCGGCTTCTGGCAATGGCGCGTGCGCCGCCACCTGCAGCCGCGCCACTTCGCCGCGCTGTCGCCGGCCCAGCTCGCGCGCTACGGCGACGCGCTGGGCTTGTCCGTTTCCACCTTGCAGGGCTTGCCGTGAACTTCCAACACCAACAGGCGGCCCACTGCGAAAGCGGCGTCATCTCCAGCCTCATGCGCCACCACGGCGCGCCGATGAGCGAGAGCATGGCGCTCGGCCTGTCGTCGGCCATTTCGTTCGCGTACCTGCCGTTCATCAAGCTGTCGGGCCTGCCCCTCATTTCGTACCGCATGCCGCCCAAGGCCATCATCAAGGGCCTGCTGGCGCCGATGGCCGCGCGCTTTCGCTTCGAGACCTTCCGCAGCCCCGAGGCGGGGCAAGAGCGGCTCGACGCCCTGCTGGCCGACGGCCAGCTGGTGGGGCTGCAGACCTCGGTGTACTGGCTGCCGTACTTTCCGCCGAACATGCGCTTCCATTTCAACGCGCACAACCTGCTGGTGTACGGCAAGGACGGCGACGACTACCTGATCAGCGACCCGGTGTTCGAGGAGCCCGTGCGCTGCGCGAGCGGCGACCTGACGCGCGCGCGCTTCGCCAAGGGCGTGCTGGCGCCGAAGGGGCTCATGTACTACCCGCAGGCCATCGAGCGCAAGGCGGTCGACGCGGCCTCGGTCACCAAGGCCATCCGCAAGACGGTGCGCAACATGCTGGCACCCATTCCAATCGTCGGCGTGCGCGGCATGCGCACGCTGGCCAAGCGCATGCAGAAGCTCTCGCCCGCCGACCCGCGCAGCGTCGACTTCATCGGCCACGTGGTGCGCATGCAGGAAGAAATCGGCACCGGCGGCGCGGGCTTCCGCTTCATCTACGCCGGGTTCCTGCAGGAGGCGGCGCAACTGCTCGACAAGCCGCAGCTGCAGCAGATGTCCGAGCGGCTCATCGCCATCGGTGACGGCTGGCGTGCCTTTGCACTCAAGGCGGCGCGCATGGTGAAGGGCCGCGAGGCGGTCGACCCTGCCGCGCTGGCCGTGAAGCTGCGCGAGCAGGCGCAGCAGGAAGAAAACTTCTTCCGCGACCTCAAGGCCGCCGTCGCCTGATGCTGGAGCTGCACAAGCTCGGCTACCGCTACCCGCACGCTGAAACAACCGCGCTGGCCGATGTGTCGCTCGCGGTGCCGCGCGGCTGCGTGCTGGGCCTGCTCGGGCCGAACGGCGCGGGCAAGACCACGCTGATCTCGCACCTGTCGGGCGCGCTCGCCGTGCAATCGGGCGAGATCCGCATCGACGGGCAGCCGCTGCGGCAGGTGCGCGCGAAGGCGCCCACGCGCATTGCCGTGGCGCCGCAGGAGCATGCGTTCTATCCGATGCTCACCGTGGCCGAGAACCTCGCCTGCTTCGCCGCGGCGGGTGGGCTCGCGGGCGCGCGCAAGAAGCAGCGCATCGAAAGCTGCACGCAGTTCGCGCAGCTGGAGCAGTTCGCGGGCGTGCGCGCCGAGCGGCTGTCGGGCGGCCTCAAGCGCCGGCTCAACCTGGCGATCGCGTTGCTGCCCGAACCCGAGCTGATGCTGTTCGACGAGCCCACCGTGGGTGTCGACCCGCAGTCGCGCGCGTTCATCCTCGACGCCATCAAGAGCCTCGCGCAGCAGGGCGCGGCGGTGATCTACGCCTCGCACTACATGGAAGAGATCGAGGCCATTGCCGACCGCGTGGCCATCCTCGACAGCGGCCATGTGCTGCGCGAAGGCTCGCTCGACGAGCTGCTGTCGAAGAGCGCGATGCTGCTCACGCTGGCGGCCGACGGGCTCGACGCCGAGATGCTCTCGCGCTTCGGCACGGTGGAGCAGGGCGGCGTGCACTGGCGCGTGCACCTGAACACCGGCAGCGGCCCCGGCCCCGTGCTGGCCGCGCTCGAAGCCGCGGGCATCGTGGTGCGCCATGCCGAGTTCGGCCGCCACGACCTCGAGCAGCTCTTCATGGCGCTCACCCACCGCTCGCTGCGCGACTGAAACCCATGCTCCTGGCGCTCATCAAGAAGGAACTGCTCGCGCTCGTGCGCGACATGCACGGCCTGGCGGCGCTGTTCCTGATGCCGATGGTCTTCATCGTGCTGATGTCGCTCACGCTGAAGGACATCTACCGCCCGCCGCTGGCAGAGCTGGCCTATGCAATCGACATGCGCGACACCGCCACGCCCGCGCGGTGGCTGCAGCAGCTGTGGCAGCGCAACCATGGCGCGCCGCAACCGCTGGGCGCCGACTGGCAGGCGCGGTTGCGCAACGGTTCGCTGAAGTACGTGATCGTGCTGGAGCCGGGCCTGTCGGACGAGCTGGAGTCGGCCGCGCTGTCGACGCAGTCGCGCATCCAGCTGCTGACCGAGCCGGGCATCGACGCCAACCTGTTCAACGCGCTTCGCGCCGAACTGGTCGGTGCGTCGGGCGAGCTCAAGGCGCGGCTCGCGCTCGCGGTGCCAGGCACGGCCAGCCCCGCGCCGGACGCGTCGATCCAGGCGATGGTGCGCGCCGAGCGCTTCTCCACCGCCGGCCCGCGGCCGACCTCGGTGCAGCAGAACGTGCCGGCCTGGCTGGTGTTCGGCATGTTCTTCGTGGTGGCCTCGCTGTCCAGCCTGTTCGTGCAGGAGCGCAGCTCGGGCGCCTTGGGCCGGCTGCAGAGCCTGGGCGTGTCGCGCACCATGCTGCTGGCGTCGAAGGCGCTGCCGTACCTTGGCGTGAACGCGCTGCAGGCCGTGCTGATGCTGGCGGCCGGCATCTGGTTCATGCCGCTGATCGGCGGCGATGCGTTGTCGCTCGCGGGCATCCATTGGGGCGCGCTGCTGCTGTCGCTCGCGGCCGTGAGCCTGGCGGCGGTGAGCCTGTCGCTCGCGCTGGCCTGCCTGGTGCGCAGCCATGCGCAGGCCGCCACCATCGGGCCGATGGTCAACGTGCTGATGGCGGCGGCGGGCGGCATCATGGTGCCCAAGTTCGTGATGCCGGGCTTCATGCAGCGGCTGGTCGAGGTCTCGCCGATGAACTGGGGGCTCGAGGCCTTGCTGACCGTGCTGCTGCGCGGCGGCGGCGTGGCCGATGCGCTGCCGCAGATCGGCCGGCTGGTCCTGTTCGCGGCACTGATGTTCCTCCTGGCCGTTTTTCTGTTTCGCAGGCGCCTGCCTTGAGCGAAGTGAACCAAGTGAACCAAGTGAACAAATTGAGCACGGTCACCCCTGAATTCATTGCCAGCCTGAAAGCCATGGTGCTCGAAGCCGTCGAGAAGGAGGCGCCCGCTGGCGGCCTCGGCGACGACGAGCCGCTGTTCGGCCCCGAGGCCCGGCTCGACCTCGACTCGCTCGACGCCTTGCAGGTGTCGATGACGATCCAGCAGCGCTTCGGCCTGCGCATGCCCGACAGCAAGGAAACGCGGCGCGCGCTGACCTCCGTCGCGCACCTGGCGGAGCACCTGGCGGCGGCCGGCAAGGCATGACGGGTGTCTTCCTGGCCGGCACGGGCCTGGCCTGCGTGCTGGGAGACGACATGCCGTCGGCGTTGGCATCGTTGCAGCGCGGCGGCGTGGCGCCCACGCCGGTCGAGGTTGCGGGCGGGGTGCGCTGGCCGGTCTACAAGCTGGCCGTACAGGACGGCGACTGGACGCAGCGCCTGCGCGCCACCGTTCGCCGCGTGGTCGCGCAGACCGGCGACTGGGGCGCGCGCACCGCACCGCTGTTCGTCGCGTCGTCCTCGCTGGACATCGGTTTCATGGAGCGCGAGAAGCACGACCTGCGGCTCGGCGGCGACTTGCAGGACTTTGCCGGCATCGTGGCCGCGGAGCTCGACTGGCAGGGGCCGGTGTTCACCGTGTCCACCGCCTGCACCTCGGCGCTCAATGCGCTTCTGGCGGCCGCGGACCTGGTTCGCGGCGGCGAAACACCCGAGGCGCTGGTGATCGGCGCCGAGCTGGACAACCGCTTCACCGTGGCCGGCTTCGGCGCGATGCAACTGCTCGCGCCCGACAGCGCTCAGCCCTTCGGCGCGCAGCGCAAGGGCCTGGTGCTCGGCGAAGCGGTGGCGGCGCTGCGCCTGCGTTCGCAGCCCGCGCGCTGGCAGCTCCTGGGCGGCTCGAACGTGGTCGACGGGCGCAACCCGTCGGGCACCGAGGCCAGCGCGGTGCTCGCCATGTGCCACGAGGCATTGGCGCGCAGCGGGCTGCGGCCCGGCGACATCGATCTCATCAAGGTGCAGGCCGCGGGCAGTCCGGTCAACGATGCCATCGAGGCCGACGCGCTCAAGCAGGTGTTCGCGCCGCTGCCGCCGCTGGTGTCGCTGAAGTCGGCGATCGGCCACACGCTGGGCGCCGCCGGCGCGGCGGAGCTGGCCTTGCTGGTCGGCTGCATCGAAAGCGGTGCGTGGCCGCCGGTGGACTATCCGCTCGATGACTCGCTCGGCATCGCGCTGGGCACGCAGGCGCCGCACACGTTGCGGCACGTGCTGCTCAACGTGGTCGGCTTCGGCGGCGGGCATGCCTCGCTCGTGTTGAAGGACTGCGAGGCATGAACCCATGAACGCGCAAGCTCTTCAAGGTTGGCGCACCGTCGCCCACTTCGCCGCGCATCCGCCGCCCGCCGATTGGCGCGATGACCTGGCGCGCCGCATCGGCCGGCGTCCGCGCCGCGTGGGCGTGTGGACCGAACTGGCGATGTACGGTGCGCGCTGCTGCCTCGACGCCGCGGGCGAGCCCGCCTTGCCCGCGGGTGCCCGCATCCGCGTGGCGAGCCGCCGCGGTGCATGGGGCGCGACGCATGCGGGCCTGGCGCAGCTCGACGCGGGCCTGCCGATGCCGTTCACCTTCATGCAGAGCCAGCCGGCGCTGATGCTGGCCGAGGTGGGGCGCTGCCTCGACTGGCAGGGCGATGCGAGCTTCATGCTGTGCCGCGATCCGCAGCGCCTGCTGCAGCTGGCAACGCTGGGCGCGGCACCCGAAGGCCTGTTGTTCGGTGTGGTCGAGGAAGAGCGCGACGACGAACCGCCGTGCACCGAGTGGTGGCGGCTGGTGGCGGCCTGAGCAGGCTTGAACAGGCCTGAGCAGGCCGGGGCTGGTTCAGCCCGCGATCGAACGCCGAAGGTTGAGGCGCGCCCGCTCCTCGAGCTGGGCATGCATGCGCGGGGTCGCGTAGATCGCCTGGCGGTCCAGGAAGCGCTGCAGGATCGCGCGCCGGCGCGGCAGGCGCACAGCGTCGGGAACGAAGGCGTACTCCGCGCCCACCTGGCGTTCGTATTCGTCGAAGCGCGCGCGTTCGGCGCCGAGGATCGACAGGTCGATGTCGATCAGCAGTTCGGCGTCGCGGCCTTCGGGCACGGCGTCGTGGCACGTGGCCATGACCAGCGCGTGCACCCGTTCGGCTGCTGCCTCATTCGCACCCGCCGCCCGCAGGGCCTGCCTTGCCCAGTCGGCGCTGCGCGCCTCGTTGTCGTGCGCGTGCACGTCGTAGATCGCGTCATGGAACCACAGCGCGAGCGCCACTTCACCGGGGTGTTCGGCCAGGGCCTGCTCGCGCTCGAACCACGCGAGGCATTCGCCCAGGTGCTGCATCGTGTGGTAGTGGCGCTGCGGCTCGGCGTAGCGGCGCTGAAGCTCGTCGCACAACGCAGCGTCGGGTGCGGCGACACCCAACGCGTGCCAGGCCGCATTCCAGTTCGCGTGCAATGCCTCGGGCGTCATGGCGCCTATTGCTCCATCGCCGCCTTGACCTCCTGCCCGAGGTCGAGCACGGACATGGCGTAGTAGCTGCTCCAGTTGTAGCGCGTGATCACGTAGAAGTTGCGCGTGCCGGCCACGTAGGTGGGCGGCGCGTCGGCACCGTTCTGCAGCTCGATCAGCGCGAACAGCCCCTTGTGCCGGATGCCTTCGCCTTCGGGCACCGCGCCGGCCGCCACGAAGCTGTCGGCGCTGAAGGTCGGCAGGATGTCGGGTGCGAGCAGCACGGCCTTCTGCAGCCGTGCCTCGTCGAAGTGCACCGGGTAGATGGCCGGCGTGCCGGGCCGCCAGCCGAAGGACTTGAAGTAGTTGGCGACCGAGCCGATCACGTCGGTCGGGTTGTTCACGAGGTCGATGCGGCCGTCGCCGTCGAAGTCGACCGCGTACTTGGCCATGCTGCTGGGCATGAACTGCGGCATGCCCATGGCGCCCGCGTAGCTGCCCAGCGGCGTGAGCGGGTCGTCGGCGGTGCGGCTCTCGGTGCTCAGGAAGCTCTCGAGCTCGCCGCGGAAGAAGGCCTTGCGCTCGGCGGCGCGCGGATGGCCGTCGGGAAAGTCGAAGGACAACGTGGCCAGCGCGTCGATCACGCGGAAGTTGCCCATGTTGCGTCCGTAGATGGTCTCCACGCCGATGATGCCGACGATGATTTCCGGCGGCACGCCGTACACCTGCTCGGCACGCGCGAGCGTGTCGGCGTTGGCGCGCCAGAAGCGCACGCCGGCTGCGATGCGCACCGGGTCGATGAAGCGGCTGCGGTAGGTCTGCCAGTTCTTCACCGTGCCCACCGGGCCGGGCAGCATGAGGCGCGGCACGTTCGGCAGGAAGCGCGCGCTGCCGATGGTGGCGCGCACCCAGTCGCGGTCGAGGCCGCGGCGCTCGGCGACTTCGTCGGCGAACTGCATCGCGTCCTCGCGCGTGGCGTAGGGCGTGCTGCCGCGCACCGGGTTCACGGCCGCGCCGCGGCCATTGGAGGACTTCTGGGCTACAGCGCCCGTGGACCCTGCGCAGCAGGCGACGAGAAGTGCGGCTGCCGCAGCGGCGCGCGACGGCTTGGGGAGGAAAAATCGCATGGGTTGATTGTGACGTCCGTGTGCGCGGCGCCCCTTCAGGGACACATGTGGTTTCAGCCGCGCGGGCTCGCGGCGGGCCAGGCGAGCCGGCGGAACTCCGAACGCAGGGTGGAAAGCGATGCCGGCGTGGCCGGCGCGTAGCGCTGCGCCTCGAGCTTCAGCAGCCAGTCGCGCACGCCCTGCGCCGACGGGCCGAAGCGGGCGTCGGCGGCCTGCGCCATCTGGCGCGGCGGCGCGGTCTCGGGCAGCTGCAGGCCGGCCTTGGCGAGCCGCGCGCGCGCCTGGCCCAGCAGGCGCAGCCACGGGTCGTGGCGGCTGCGCTCCCACAAGGTCCAGCCCGCGCCCGCCAGGCTCGCGCCCACCAGCAGGTAGAGCAGCACGTAGGCCAGGTCTTCGAGGCTGGGTGCCTCGAAGCCGATGTTCTTCAGCAGGTTGAGCTGGCGGCTTTGCGTGTAGTTGAGCACCCACTGGTTCCAGCCGTTGTTCACGGCCTCCCAGGCGGCGCGGATGTTCTGCGCGAGCGTGGGGCTCATGGCGCCGATGGCGCCGGCGAACAGGCCCGGTTGCGGCACGAGGCGCTGCAGCTGGCCGACGCGGCCGGGAGCGACCGAGGCGGTCGGGTCGACGCGCGTCCAGCCGGTGCCTTCCTGCCAGACCTCGGCCCATGCATGGGCATCGCTCTGGCGCACCACCCAGTAGTTGTCGAGGCTGTTGAACTCGCCGCCCTGGTAGCCCGTCACGATGCGCGACGGGACGCCGAGGTTGCGCATCAGCACCACGAAGGCCGAGGCGATGTGCTCGCAGAAGCCTTCCTTGCGGTCGAACCAGAACTCGTCGGCGGTGTTGTCGCCGTAGAGGCCGGGCTCCAGCGTGTAGGTGTAGCCGCCGGTGCGCAGGCGGCGCTGCGCGGCCTGCACGAAGGCCTGCGTGTCGGCCTGCGGGTCCAGGTGGGCCAGTGCCGGGTCGGCGCGCATCTCGGCGGCGAGCGCGGCGGTGCGCGGATTGGTGCCGGGCGGCAGCGCCAGGTAGGCCTGCAGCTGGCCGCCCACGCGCTTGAGCGGGCCGCTCAGGAATTGCGTGTAGCTCTCGGCGCGGTAGCGCACCAGGTCGTTGATGGGCCGGTTCGCGAACCATTGCAGGTCGGGCGTGCCCGTCACCTCGAAGCCGGGCGCCTCGGGGGCCTTCTGCGCCGCGTCGAGCGTCAGCAGCCAGGGGCGGTTGCTGGCTTCGAGCGTGACCTCGTAGCGCACGGGCTCGCCGCTCACCCGCAGGTTGGGAGACCACTGTCCGCCGCGTCCCCAGCCCGGCAGCGCCGTCCACTCACGTCCGTCGAACTGCGCGAGCACCGGGCCGCGGAAGTACAGCTGGCTCTGCGGCGGCGGGCGGCCGTTCTCGAACTTGATGCGCGCGGCAATGCTGTCGTCCAGCGCCAGTTCGGCGATGGTGCCCACGCGCATGGTGTTCGACAGCCCGGTGCGGCCCGCCATGGCATCGCTCGGTGTGCCCCACAGCGGCGCGAAACGCGGGAACAGCAGGAACAGCGCCAGCATGATCGGCGCGCCCGCCAGCGCCATCCAGCCGGCGGTGCGGGCGGCCTGCATCAGCGGCGGACGGCCCACGGGCATGTGCGCGTTGACCAGCGCCGTCAGCAGGCCCAGCAGCGCCAGCAGCATGGTGAACGCGGTCACCAGCGACTGCGAATAGAAGAAGTTCGTGAGCATCGCGAAGAAGCCCAGGAAGAAGATCACGAATGCATCGCGCCGCGCGCGCAGCTCCAGCGTCTTGAGCGCGAGCAGGATCACGACCAGCGTCACGCCCGCGTCGCGGCCCAGCAGCGTGCGGTGCGTGGCGTAGGTGGCACCCAGCGTCATGGCCAGCAGCGCAATTCGCCACCACCTGCTGGGCAGCGGGCGCGCCTGCACCGCGAGCGAGGCGCGCCACAGCAGCACCATGGCCGTGATGGCGCTGCACCACCACGGCAGGTTCTCGACCTGCGGCAGCACGATCAGGGCGATGACCGTGAGCAGGAAGAGCGTGTCGCGCGCGTCCCGGGGCAGGGCCGCCAGCTGGGTCATGAGCTTGTTCATCGGTCAGGCTTTCTTCAGCACAGGGCCAGTGCCTCGAGGCACGCCCGCTTGTGCGCTTCGCCTTGCGACGGTTTCAGGGTGCGGCCCGCCACGCGCACGCCGTAGTCCACGCCCAGCCGGTCGGCCATCAGCACCCAGGCGCACAGGCGCGAGATGCGGGCTTCGGTGTCGGGCAGGCCGGCGGCCTGGGCGTCGAGCCAGAGCTCTTCGCGCTGGGTCTGTTGCGTGTCGCGGCTCACCAGGTCTTCGGAGCCCGTGGCCTGTGCCCGCGCGGCTTTCTTCCAGACCACGAGCTTTAGCGGATCGCCGCGCCGGTAGGCGCGCACGCCGTCGTACTCGCCGGCGTTGTGCGCGCGCAAGGCGGCCGACAGGGCGGCCGGTCCCGACAGCGGCTCGCCGGGCGGCAGCGGTGGCGGATGCGCTTCGGGCGTGGGGTAGACCAGCATCTGGGCGGCGGGGCGCCAGACGGTCCACACGCGGAAGGTGCCGAGCGGAAAGCGCGTCTCGGCCGTCAGCGGCGGCACCGGGTGCAGGCCGCGGCGCTCGGGCTGGAAGGCGATCTCGACGGTGGAAGTGCCTTCGGCCGGCACGTCGGTCCAGGCCCACTGGCCGCTGCCGCGCACGGCCATGCCGATGCCGTAGCGCACGCTGCGCCGCGTGTTGTGCAGCACCACGCGAAACACCGCCGCGGCGCCCGCGTACTGCGCCTCTGGCGCCACCATGTGCATGGCCAGGCCGCGCAGCGTGCCGTGGCACACATGCATGCCCACGGCCACGCTGCCCGCCAGCAGGAAGGTCAGCAGGTAGCCGAGGTTGAGCTGGTAGTTGATCGACGCGATCAGCAGCACCAGCAGCGTTGCGCCCAGCAGCCACCCGGCCTTCGTGGGCACGATGTAGACATTGCGCTGCGTGAGCTCCAGCGTGTCCGACGGCGCACGGCGCGACAGGAACCAGCCGTCGATGCGCGAGCGCAAGGCGCCGACAGGGCTCACGGCAAGGGCACCGCGGCGATCATCGCGCGCACCTGCTCGACCGCGCCCCGGCCCGCGTCGCCCACGGGCGTGAGCCGGTGCGCAATCGTTTGCGGCAGCACGGCCTGCACGTCGTCGGGCGCGACGTAGTTGCGATTGGCCAGCAGCGCCTGCGCCTTGGCGGCGCGCAGCACGGCAATGCCGGCGCGCGGCGACAGGCCCTGGAGGAACCAGCGGCCCGAGCGGGTGGCGGCGATCAGGTCCTGCACGTAGTTGAGCAGCGCGTCCGCCGCATGCACCTGCTGCACGCGCTGCTGCAGCGCGGTGAGTTCGCCCGCGGTCAGCAGGGCGGGCAGGGTGGCCAGCATCTCGCGGCGGTCGGCGCCCGCGAGCAACTGGCGCTCGGCGGCGCGGTCGGGGTAGCCGAGCGAGATGCGCATCAGGAAGCGGTCGAGCTGCGACTCGGGCAGCGCGAAGGTGCCGAGCTGGTCCTGCGGGTTCTGCGTGGCGATCACGAAGAAGGGGTTGGGCAGCGGGCGGGTCTCGCCTTCGACGGTGACCTGCTTTTCTTCCATGGCCTCGAGCAGCGCGCTCTGGGTCTTGGGGCTGGCGCGGTTGATCTCGTCGGCCAGCAGCACCTGCGCAAAGATGGGCCCGGGGTGGAACACGAAGGCCTGCTGCGCGCGGTCGTAGATGGCCACGCCCGAGAGGTCGCCGGGCATCAGGTCGGCGGTGAACTGCACGCGCGAGAACTGCAGCCCGAAGGTGTGCGACAGCGCGTGCGCCAGGGTGGTCTTGCCGACCCCCGGCACGTCCTCGATCAGCAGGTGCCCGCCTGCCAGCAGGCAGGCCACGCAGTCGCGCACCTGGGCCTCTTTGCCCACGATCACCGTGTTAAGCTGACTTAACAAAGTGGCTAGCTTTGCAGCAACGTCCATATTTGTATCCATATGCAAACGATACCGTAAGACCTGCCGGCCCCATGCGGCATGAGGTCTAGACGTGGCGACAGAGACACATGGGCAAGACAGGCTACTTCACACACCGCGACTTCTGGAAGCACGACATGGGCGAGGGGCATCCCGAGTGCCCCGGGCGACTGGATGCCATCGAAGACCGTCTGCTGCTGACCGGCGTGGGTGACGCACTGGAACACCGGGAAGTGCCGCTGGCCACCTTGGCGCAGATCACCCGGGCGCACAGCGAGGCGCATGTCGAGCACCTCGAGTCGCTGCACCAGCGCCTGGTGGCCGACGAGCCCGCCGGCGGCCCCGACCACGCGCAGGTCGACCCCGACACCGTGCTCACCCGCTTCACCCTGCTGGCCGCGCGCCGCGCCGCCGGCGCCGCGATTGCCGCGACCGACGCGGTGGCGGCCGGCGAGCTCGAGAACGCCTTCTGCTCGGTGCGCCCGCCGGGCCACCACGCCTGCCGCGATCAGGCGATGGGCTTCTGCTTCTTCAACAACGTGGCCATCGCCGCGCGCCATGCCATCGACGTGCACGGCCTGGAGCGCGTGGCCATCGTCGATTTCGACGTGCACCACGGCAACGGCACCGAGAACATCCTGTCGAACGACCCGCGCGTGCTGATGGTCGGGTTCTTCCAGCACCCGTTCTACCCGTACAGCGGCACCGAGCACCCGGCGGCGAACATGCTCAACATGCCCATTCCGGCCTACACCCGGGGCATGGACGTGCGGGAGATGATCGAGGCGGTGTGGATGCCGCGGCTGGAGGAGTTCAAGCCGCAGATGGTCTTCATCAGCGCCGGCTTCGACGCGCACCGCGAAGACGAGCTGGGGCAGCTCGGCCTCAACGAGAACGACTTCGCCTGGATCACGGGCCGCGTACACGATGTTGCGAAGCGCCATGCGAAGGGCCGTATCGTCTCCATGCTCGAAGGCGGTTACAACCTCGACGCCCTGGCACGCAGCGTGGAAGCGCACATCCGCGTGCTGGCGGACCTCTAGATTTCGCTCGGCCGGCGCATGCGTGCGCCGTGCCTGCCTTTTTCCCAAGAGATGAATTTCAACGACTTCACCCAACGCCTGGCCCATGTCGATGCGCGCGGCCTCGGCATCGAACTGGTCGCGCTGGTGGCTTGCGTGGCCGCGGCCTGGGCCCTGTGCAAATGGTTCGGGCGCGACCAGCCCAAGGACTCCATCTGGTTCGGCGAGCGCACCTTCGACGGCGTGCTGTTCCCGCTGCTGGCACTGGTGCTCACCGAGGTTGCCCGGCGCGTGGTGATCGACTTCCAGACCGTGCTGGTGCTGCGCATCGCGGTGTCGGTGTTCGTGTCGCTGGCGGTGATCCGGTTGTTCGCGCGGGTGCTGCGCGCGGTGTTCCCCGCGTCCAATCTCGTGCGGCTGCTCGAGCGCACCATCTCCTGGCTGGCCTGGATCGCGGCCGTGCTCTGGATCGTCGGCCTGCTGCCGCCGGTGCTGGCCGAGCTCGACGAGATCACGCTGGCCTTCGGCAAGACACGCGTGAGCCTGCAGACGATCTTCCAGGGCGTGCTGTCGGCGGGGCTGGTGCTGGTGATCGCGCTGTGGATCGCGTCGACCATCGAGAAGCGCATCCTGCGCGAGGCCGTCACCGACCTGTCGATGCGCAAGGTGGCGTCGAACGCGGTGCGCGCCTTCTTGCTGCTGGTCGGCCTGTTGTTCGCGCTGTCGGCGGTCGGGGTGGACCTGACGGCGCTGTCGGTGCTGGGCGGCGCGCTGGGCGTGGGCCTGGGTTTCGGCCTGCAGAAGCTGGCGGCCAACTATGTGAGCGGCTTCGTGATCCTGCTCGAGCGCTCGATCCGCATCGGCGACAACGTGAAGGTCGACACCTTCGAAGGCCGCATCACCGACATCAAGACGCGCTACACGCTCATCCGCGCGGGCAACGGGCGCGAGGCCATCGTGCCGAACGAGTCGCTCATCACCAGCCGGGTGGAGAACCTGTCGCTGGCAGATCGCAAGTTCAACATCACGACCACCATCGTGGTCGGCTACGAGAGCGACGTGGCGCAGGTGCAGGGCATTCTTTGCGAGGCGGCCAAGGCCCAGCCGCGCGTGATGACCGATCCGGCGCCGGTCGCGTTCCTCATGAACTTCGCGCCCGACGGCCTGGAGTTCACCCTGAACTTCTGGGTGGCCGACCCCGACAAGGGCAAGGACAACCTGCGCTCGGCCATCAACATCGCCATCCTCGACGGGCTGCGCGGTGCGGGCATTGACATTCCCTATCCGCAGCGCGTTGTGCGTGTGGAGTCTTTACCGCCTGGCATCGCGCAGGCGCCCGACGCTGTTTTATAATCGTGAAAAAGCACGATCGTTCTTTTTATGGGTGCCAGGTGCCCCGCGGGAAGAATGCAGAGGCTCCGAAGGTCGCGTCCTAGAATGACCGGTTGCCCTCAAAAGCCCCCTTTTTGCAATCCAATGGAGTCAAGTCAATGAAGGTTCTTGTACCTGTCAAACGGGTCGTCGACTACAACGTGAAGGTGCGCGTGAAGAGCGACGGCACCGGGGTGGACATTGCCAACGTGAAGATGAGCATGAACCCCTTCGACGAGATCGCTGTCGAAGAGGCTGTGCGGCTGAAGGAAAAGGGCGTGGTCACTGAGGTGATCGCTGTCTCGTGCGGTGATGCCAAGTGCCAGGAAACCCTGCGCACCGCGATGGCCATCGGTGCCGACCGCGGCATCCTGGTCGAGACGACCGAAGAGCTGCAGCCCCTGGCGGTTGCCAAGCTGCTCAAGGCGCTGGTCGACAAGGAGCAGCCCTCGCTGATCATCCTGGGCAAGCAAGCCATCGATGACGACGCCAACCAGACCGGCCAGATGCTGGCTGCATTGGCTGATCTGCCGCAAGCCACCTTCGCCTCCAAGGTCGAAGTCGCTGGCGACAAGGTCACAGTCTCTCGTGAAGTGGACGGCGGCATGGAAACGTTGTCGCTGACTCTTCCGGCCGTCATCACGACCGACCTTCGCCTGAACGAGCCACGCTACGTGACGCTGCCCAACATCATGAAGGCCAAGAAGAAGCAGCTGGATGTCTTCAAGCCCGAAGACTTGGGTGTGGACGTCAAGCCCCGCCTGAAGACCCTCAAGGTCGCAGAGCCTCCCAAGCGCGGTGCCGGCATCAAGGTGCCTGACGTTGCAGCGCTGGTGGACAAACTGAAGAACGAAGCGAAGGTGATCTGAACATGACCGCACTTGTTATTGCCGAACACGACCATGCCAGCATCAAGCCGGCGACCCTGAACACCGTGACCGCAGCACTGGCTTGCGGTGGCGAAGTGCATGTGCTGGTTGCAGGCGCGAATGCAGCTGAAGCTGCGAAGGCTGCAGCGCAGATCGCAGGCGTGACCAAGGTCATCGCCGCCGACAGCCCGAGCCTCGCAGAAAACCTCGCCGAGAACGTTGCGGCCCAAGTCCTCGCCATCGCAGCGAACTACAGCCACATCCTGTTCCCCTCGACCGCCAACGGCAAGAACGTCGCCCCGCGCGTGGCCGCCAAGCTGGACGTGGCCCAGATCTCCGACAT
>NZ_FOLP01000043.1 GCF_900112425.1 Variovorax sp. OK212
GAATCGATCATGGCGCACGTGGGCACGCGGCCCGACATGCAGACCGGCCTGATCCAGTCGCTGCATGAGCTGAAGGACGGCCAGGTGGTGCGCCAACTGGCCGCCTACACGCACGACGCAGAACGCGACCTCATCGCCGCACAGGACGAAGACGGCGCCAGCTGGGCCTACACCTACAGCCACCACCTGGTCACCCGCTACACCGACCGCACCGGCCGGGCCATGAACCTCGAATACGACGGCACCGGCGCCAATGCCAAGGCCGTGCGCGAATGGTCCGACGACGGCAGCTTTGCGCTCACGCTGGAGTGGGACCGCAACATCCGCCTGACCTACGTGACCGATGCGCTCGGCGGCGAGACCTGGCACTACTACGACATTCAGGGCTACACCTACCGCGTCATCCACCCCGACAAGCTGCAGGAGTGGTTCTTTCGCGATGACGCGAAGAACATCACCCGCCACATCCACACCGACGGCAGCACCGACGACTACACCTACGACGAAGACGGCAACCTGCAAACGCACACCCGCGCCGACGGCAGCCGCGTGCACTTCGAGTACGACAAGCTGCACCGCCTGACGGGCATCCTCGATGCCGAAGGCGGCGTGTGGAAGCGCGACTACGACGCACAAGGCCGCCTGACCGAAGAGACCGACCCGCTCGGCCACAAGACCGAATACGCCTACGACAAGGCCGGCCGGCCCGAGCGCATCACCGATGCCAAGGGCGGGGTGAAGACGATGGCCTATGCTCCGTCGGGCCAGCTGCTCAGCTACACCGACTGCTCCGCCAAGACCAGCCGATGGGCCTATGACGAACGCGGCCGCCTCACCAAGGCCACCGACGGCGCCGGCAGCACCACCAGCTACCGCTACGCCGCCGGCCAGCTCGAACAGATCGTGCAGCCTGACGACACCAGCGAGCACTTCGTGCACGACGCCGAAGGCCGCCTGCTCGCCCACACCGACGCGCTCGGGCGCGCCACGCGCTACAGCTACACGCGCGCCGGCCTGGTGGCGGGCCGCACCGACGCCGCAGGCCGCTCGCTCAAATACCACTGGGACCTGCTCGGCCGCCTGACCGAACTGCACAACGAGAACGGCAGCCGCTACAACTTTTGCTACGACCCTGTCGGCCGCTTGCTCGAGGAAACCGGCTTCGACCGCAAGACCACGCAGTACGTGCACGAGGAAACCACCGGCACCCTCGCCGAGGTGGTCGAGGCGGGCCACCGCACCGAACTCGCGTTCGACCCGCTCGGCCGATTGAGCGAGCGCCGGGCCGGCGAACAGCATGAGCGCTTCGCCTACGACCGCAACGGCCGCCTGATCGAAGCGGCCAACGCCGACGCGCGCCTGCAATGGTTCTACGACCCCGCCGGCAACCTGACGCGCGAACATCACGACTACCTGGAGCGCAAGCGCACGGCCGTGTGGCAGCACCGCTACGACGAACTCAACCAGCGCATCGCCACCGTGCGGCCCGACGGCCACGTCACCCAGTGGCTGACCTACGGCTCTGGCCACGTGCACGGCTTGCTCGTCGACGGGCAGGACATCCTGGGCTTCGAGCGCGACGACCTGCACCGCGAAGTGGCGCGCGAGCAGGGCAACGGCCTCAGCCAACGCCAGAAGTACGACCCCGCCGGCCGATTGCTCGAACAACAGATCTCGCGCACCCGTCCCGGCGCCATCGAGGCCGCATCGGTGGCCGGGGCCACCGGCATCGAGCGCAGCTACAGCTACGACAAGGCCGGCCAGCTCGTGGCCATCGGCGACAGCCGCCGCGGCAACCTGAGCTACCGCTACGACCCGGTCGGCCGTTTGCTCGAAGCCAACAGCCGCGTGGGCCGCGAGGTGTTCGCGTTCGATCCCGCGGGCAACATCGCCGACCCGGCAACAGCAGACGACGCAGCCCGGCAACACGCGACCGGTGCGGTCAACAAGCTGCTGGACAACCTGCTGAAGAACTACGCCGGCACCAGCTACCGCTACGACGAACGCGGCAACATGACCGAGCGCGTGCGCAACGGCTGGCGCACCGTCTTTGCATGGGACGGCTTCAACCGCATGACCGCAGCCACGGACCAGAGCGGCGTCACCACCACCTTCAGCTACGACCCGTTGGGACGCCGCGTCGCCAAGCGCTCGAGCGAGGCCACGACCCTCTTCGGCTGGGACGGCGACGTGCTCGCGTTCGAGAGCACGCAGAGCCGCTCAGCGCTGAAGGAGGGGAGCGAGCACGGCTGGAGCACGCACTACATCCACGAGGCCGGCTCGTTCGTGCCGCTGGTGCAGGTGCGCCAGGCGCGCGCGATGGCGCTGAACGAGACGACCGATGCGAAGGCGCTGATGGAGGCCAACGGCGGGGTGTATGACATCGAGCAGGACCCGTTGTGGAACGGTGAACAGAGGAACGCGCCGCGTGCGTTCGACCGGGAGGAGATGGCGTTCTATCAGTGCGATCACCTGGGCACGCCGCAGGAGCTGACGGACCATGAAGGCAGCGTGGCCTGGTCGGCGCAGTACAAGGCGTGGGGGGAGGCGCGGGAGGCGATCAGCGAGGCGGGGAGACGGGCGGGGTTCAGGAATCCGATTCGGTTTCAGGGGCAGTATTTCGATGAGGAAACGGGGCTGCATTACAACCGGTATCGGTATTACGAGCCTTATTCAGGAAGATTTACGTCAAAAGACCCTATAGGGTTGGCTGGTGGTTTAAATTTCCATGAATATGCGCCAAATACAACTGCATGGATTGATCCATGGGGCCTTCAGCGGCGCAAGAAATCTGACCCTGCACCAGCTATTGAACACCAGCCTTGCTGCAAATGCAAAAACGGCCATGCATATCGTGTCTTGAGGCCTGATGAAGATCCTGGGATCGGATTGTCGGCTAGCGATCCAGCCGCAAATTATTCCGTTGAGGGGCACGTGTTGCATGCGTCAAAGGATAGTGTGAAAACCCAGTACATTTCTGCATCTCGGACCTATGAGCAAGCAGTGACTAACTCGACGAGATATGGAACTGGAAAGGAGCGAATTGCAAGTATTGATTTATCGCAAGTACAGGATTCATTGGACTTGAATAGTGATTGCAGTCCGTTGAAAGGCACAACCGCTCGCCGCCGAGCGCAAGCATCTGGCGAGGTTCTAATTGTTGGGCGTGTGCCTCCGTCGGCAATAAAAATTGTTAGGCCCTAAGGAATAAATATGGCGGATCAGTTAATTGATGTTTTTATTGAGAAGTGGCTAGATTTCGATCTGGAGATTCGCGAAAAAAAAGGCCTTAATGAGGCCTTGTACAAAGATTTGATTGAGCTTCTTAAGGAAATTAAAAATCGCTTGAGCGGAAAAAGTGACATACCAAAAAGCCTGGCTGAAATATTTTTGGATATGTGGGGGGCAATGACTAGTAGTGCAGATATTTATGAGGTGGATATGAAAAAAAGAGTTTATGAAGCGGCCGATCGATTGACTTGTCAAGCTCGCGAAATCTGTTCAAGCTGAAGAATCGAGAGAGGGCTTGGAATCAGGTTCTTGTTAGCTCGTAAGTGCTTTAAACCTTAAATGAAGCTGCTCTTATTCGAGGGCAAGAAGCGCTGAAGACGAGGGGGCGAGCACGGCTGGAGCGTGCACTACATCCACGAGGCCGGCTCGTTCGTGCCGCTGGTGCAGGTGCGCCAGGCGCGCGCGATGGCGTTGAACGAGACGACGGATGCGAAGGCGCTGATGGAGGCCAACGGCGGCGTCTACGACATTGAGCAGGACCCGTTGTGGAACGGTGAACAGAGGAACGCGCCGTATGCGTTCGACCGGAAGGAGATGGCGTTCTATCAGTGCGATCACCTGGGCACGCCGCAGGAGCTGACGGACCATGAAGGCAGCGTGGCCTGGTCGGCGCAGTACAAGGCGTGGGGGGAGGCGCGGGAAGCGATCAGCGAGGCGGGGAGACGGGCGGGGTTCAGGAATCCGATTCGGTTTCAGGGGCAGTATTTTGATGAGGAAACGGGGCTGCATTACAACCGGAGTCGGTACTACGATCCGGTCGCTGGAAGGTTCGTTTCTAAAGATCCGATCGGGTTGCGCGGTGGCTTCAATCTTCACGGGTTCGCCCCCAATCCGGTTGCATGGACCGATCCACTGGGCCTTGCTCGGAAAAAGGGCATTACGCCCAATAACAAAGGCGTGCGGACCACTATAGAGGGCGGAAAGCTTTCAGAGCCTGTCGTTGGGTACAGCGACGGAGCCGGTGGAAAGGGGCCACAACACCCCGTGGTAAAGGAAATGTATGACGACATCCCGATCGATAATCGGTCCGATACGCACCCCTGGTGCGGCGAGACCGAAGCGCTCAGCGTGATAGCGCACACCCACAATGTTTCTAGTGCCGATGAACTTCGTGAAGTTGTTAAGGGAGGAACATCTACCACTGTTCGAAATGATGGAAAGCTGAAGCCGTATTGCAAGTCGTGCAAGATCGTCATGGGCCGACTCGGCGTATGCGATGGAGTAAAAGAATGATTGGTCCTTACAGCGAAGAAGAGATAAATGAGTTCGATGCTCTCGAAGAGGGGCTAATCGATAGACAAGTGCCGTTTGGCCAGATGATGCGGATGTACGCCGAGTTTTTGTGTACGCGCATCGTGGCTGGTCGATTCGACAAAATCATTTCGTCCGAGTACTTGAGGTTCATCGCCAATCATCTGCAGACGGCAATCGCCAGTTTTGATGCTAGCAATAGCGATGAACTGCGAAGGCCTGGAAAGCATGAACTCTGGACATTGTCCGACCGTTCTGAAAGCGAAAATCCAGCGCTGGCCGCATTGAGTCGATGTGCCGTTTGCTGTTTTCACGAGGACACGCGGTGGGATCCAGATGAGAACGAAAGTCCGACACCGCTGCCGTTCTATCTTTTTTTGCTCAAGCGGATTGCTCCCGACATGGGAATGGAGTTTCTAAGTTATGCCAAGGCATACCTTCTTACTCCTCGGTGAATTGGAGTAGGTTGCGATATGTGAGGCAATTTCTCACTAGCTCTTGATTGCTTTGAACTTTTCCAAGAGCGGGAGCGCTATGCCTTCTGTACGGTGATGAATTGCAGCGCCGCGTATCTATAAAGTAGCTCTCTCATATTTGCCGGCCGCAGGGTGCACCATAAAAATGGTGATTGGGTTGCAGGTGCAGATGTTATGGAGGCTATGTGAGCGAGCACAAAGGCGAAACAGTGGAATCGATTGATTTAAAGGCCATGAACTGCAGGGCGCCAAAATGATTGAATCCGCAGAAGAATTTATTCGACTTCGAAATAGCGAAGAAAAATCTGAATACGACAGAGCTGCAATGGATGAGGCTCCAATTTTTGTTTGGCGCGACGTCATCTCGCTGTATCCAGATCATCGAAAGTGGGTGGCGCACAACAATACGGTGCCACTAGAAATTCTGGAGGACCTATGTGTATATGAAGCAAGTGTCAGAGAGTTCGTGGCAATGAAAAGGAAACTGTCTAATTCGTTGTTTAATCTTCTGGCTAATGATTCGGATGCAGCAGTCAGGCAACAGATTGCTGCGAACAAGAAGGTGCCGCTCGATTTGCTTAAAAAATTGCGCGTTGATTCGGATGAGGACGTTGCTCGTGTTGCCAATTTCAATTTTGAGAACCTCAAGAAGAGATAGCCTGACTTTTTCCTTTTGGAACCAGAAGGCTTAAATGATCGACGAGAACAACGAATCGCGAATTGGGGGGGAAGATTTTTCATGTCCTGCGAGACGTCGAATACGTGCTCATTTCTCTGCGCAAGATCGGCTCCTACTACGCGCCCGATTTTCCTCAAAAGAAATAGGATTACTACGTGGAAAAATTCGATTTCGATAGAGAGTCCTTCGATCGTTTGAAGCAAGCCGGATGGAGCGCGAAGCGAACCGTCGACACCACTCTCTATCTGCTGGATTGGCAAAAAGACGGCTATTCCGTATTTTCGAAAGCTCTGAAGTTCACTCAGTCTTTCGGAGGGATTCGGCTGGTTCATCGCGCGTACGGCGTTAACACCCTTGACCAGAGTCATTTCGACTCGTCAGCGGCCACTCGGCGATTTAATCGAAAATGGGCAGTCGACGTTTATGAGGGTCTGGCGCAAGAGGCGCTGATTCCCGTTGGGCAAGGCTATTCAGAGCATCTTACCTATCTTCTCGGAAATAAAGGCGGGTTGTATGGCGGATATGACGACTACTTCTGCAGGATAGGCAGAACCGTCGAAGAAGCCGTTTCCAATATTATCTTTGCCCACCAATTCGAGGAGCTTTCTGATTGATGCCGGTGTCTTAATAAGCTTGCGTCTCCTCTAAAGAGTTCGGCAATGATCATCATAAATTTCGGTCCACACAGCAAAGACGAACTGACGATTGCTCTCGATGAGGAGGGTGCCAGTTTGCTTGTTTCCAAGGTATCCGCAATGCTGCCTGTTACGCCGAAATCGGAAATTATCGATTGCCTTATTTATTTCGGTCGAAAAGTCAACGTGGCGAAGATCGAGCTGAGGGCGGGCATTTCGGATCAACTCGATGTAAAGAACAATGGATTGCTGCTGACTTTGAGCTGCGATGCTTTGGAGTACGCCAAACATCAATTGCTCGTGTTTCTCGAAAAGGGCTATTTCTTTCCTGCTGAGTTCTGGTCTTTCTCGAGACCAAAAAGAAAGTACGAAACTCAAATCTTCTTTGTCAAATTTTCCTCAACGGAGGGGGCGATTCGCACAGATGCCAAATAACCCAGAGTTGTGGAAAATTGGGGTCAGAACCTCATTACTCGTGAGTTTTTTAAAATTTGAATGAAGCTGCTCGCGTTCGAGGGCACGCAGAGCCGGTCAGCGCTGAAGGAGGGGAGTGAACACGGCTGGAGCGTGCACCACATCCACGAGGCCGGCTCGTTCGTGCCGCTGGTGCAGGTGCGGCAAGCGCGTGCAATGGCGCTGAACGAGACGACGGGTGCGAAGGCGCTGATGGAGGCCACCGGCGGCGTCTACGACATTGAGCAGGACCCGTTGTGGAACGGCGAGCAGAGGAATGTGCCGCGTGCGTTCGACAGGAAGGAGATGGCGTTCTACCAATGCGATCACCTGGGGACGCCGCAGGAGATGACGGACCATGAAGGCAGCGTGGCCTGGTCGGCGCAGTACAAGGCGTGGGGGGAGGCGCGGGAGGCGATCAGCGAGGCGGGGAGACGGGCGGGGTTCAAGAACCCGATTCGGTTTCAGGGGCAGTGTTTCGATGAAGAGACGGGGCTGCATTACAACCGGTATCGGTATTACGAGCCGGTCAGTGGGCGGTTCGTATCAGGCGATCCGATTGGACTCGAAGGAGGAACGAATCTCCATGTTTTTGTCCCGAATCCTGTGCTTTGGGTAGATCCATTGGGGTTGACGTGCCATCCCACCCGTCGTGAAAGTTTGAGGGAAATTCGCAGACAGCTTGGCGTTCCAATGTCTCAGCAACCTATAAGTCAAAAAATGGTTCCTCTAACCGATTCATCAGGTGCCTGGATTTTGGGGCAAGATAAAAAACCGGTCATGAGCCGAGAGTTGACATATCAGGTCAATGGAAAGAATGTGATCATTCAGGACCATTCTGCTGGTCATTACTACGGTAAGGGTGGAGTTGGGGATCAGCCGTCGCACCATAATGTTCGTCCTGACGAAAATACCCGAACCGGAAAGGTTGATGGAATGGATGATCACTATTATTTCAATTGCCGGAATAAAAAATGAACTTACAAAAAAAAATATTGAATCCTCAGGCGTTATCTTCGTTGTATGAAGGGTTTCCGAGTTTGGATGATTCGGAAATAATGGAGGTCACGATGAAGCGCGACGAGCCAAGGGTCTTGATAAAATTCATGATTGACAATAAGCCTGCGCGCCCGCCAGCTCGATGGCCTGAAAATTATGATGTAGTTTATCTGGCGCTGTCCTTTATTGGAGTTAGGAAATTTTCCGCTACTGGCTGGCAGAAAAAAAACGTTGCGACTCAATTCCTGCTAAAAAACATCGATGATTTGGTGTCTGTGTGCATATCCGGAAAAGAGGATCTCTCGGTATCCTTCGATTGCGACTGGATTTCGGTCGAAAGCGTTGTGCCTGGAAGTATCGGGAGTCCATAGTGGTAGCTCGCTATGACCTGCTTTAAATTTAAGAGAATATGGGGTCATGTTCTCATTAGCTTTTGAGTGTTTTAACTATTAAATGAGTTGCTCGCGTTCGAGAGCACGCAGAGCCGCTCAGCGCTGAAGGAGGGGAGCGAGCAAGGCTGGAGCGTGCACTACATCCACGAGGCCGGCTCGTTCGTGCCGCTGGTGCAGGTGCGGCAAGCGCGCGCGATGGCGCTGAACGAGACGACGGATGCGAAGGCGCTGATGGAGGCCAACGGCGGCGTCTACGACATTGAGCAGGACCCGTTGTGGAACGGTGAACAGAGGAACGCGCCGTATGCGTTCGACCGGAAGGAGATGGCGTTCTACCAATGCGATCACCTGGGCACGCCGCAGGAGCTGACGGACCATGAAGGCAGCGTGGCCTGGTCGGCGCAGTACAAGGCGTGGGGGGAAGCGCGGGAGGCGATCAGCGAGGCGGGGAGACGGGCGGGGTTCAGGAACCCGATTCGGTTCCAGGGGCAGCATTTCGATGAGGTAACGGGGCTGCATTACAACCGGTATCGGTATTACGAGCCACAAAGCGGGAGCTTCGTATCGAATGACCCGATCAAGTTAGCTGGGGGTGTCCATCTAAATCAGTACGCACCGAATCCTGTCGCGTGGGTTGATCCTTTGGGGCTGAGCGGAAAGCCCCTTCCCAATGGAACGAGTGTCAACCGGATTGGAGGAAATTCGGTCGAAAATCTTAGGTTAAAACCTGTTGAAGCTATTCTCAGTCCCCCTGGAATATCGACACTTCACAGTTGCTGTCCATGTCAAGCTTCATCACAAATGAAGGAGGCGTATCCCAAAGCGACCGGGTTGCAAGAATTGGCTGATACTGTCGCAACCGGCAATGCTGAGGCTATACGTGGAGCGGAGTTTGATGTGATCGAAGATCCATCCAAAAAATTCCGAACCACGCGCGAATAATTCATCCAGAAGGCGAATCTAGCTTCAATGATCAGAATTTGCAAAAACTTTCAAATGCATTGGAGTCGATAACATCATGCCCATAGTCAAAATTGTATTGAATTTGTTAGATCAAAAAGAGATTCTGGGTCGAGTAACCGTTGAGCTTATCTCGAAAAATAAATATGCTGGTGAGTTTTCTCCTTTTGCTGAATTCGAGAGCTGCCGAGAAATATTTTCCAGGCATGAGGAGATGGTTGAGTCGCAGCAGTTTGTAGAGGCTGATCGAGTTGAGTCAGAACTAGGGGAATTCAAATTTTTTGTAATGCCAGTCAAAGATGTAGCTGCTCGGCGGCCTGTTTTTGATTTGCAGATCATGAAGGGCGGTGTTTCTTTTCGCTGTCTCAGTGATCTTCAAGAATACGGGCTATCGAGTAATGCTTAAAACTTTGGGCCAAGCGATAGCAAAGAAATCTTGGAGATAAGAATTTTTTAAAAAATTGTCGCAAAGTGGATGCTTGAGAATTTATCGATCGGCGGGCTCGGAGACTCTCTCGAGTTTGAGCAGGGGAAAATTGGGGTCAAAACCCTTACTCGTGAGTTCTTTAAAAATTGAATGAAGCTGCTCGCGTTCGAGAGCACGCAGAGCCGCTAGCGCTGAAGGAGGGGAGCGAACACGGCTGGAGCGTGCACTACATCCACGAGGCCGGCTCGTTCGTGCCGCTGGTGCATTTGATATGGGGAGACCTATCGGTGAAGGTTGTCGCAGTGGCGGAGGATGCCCTGTCACACTTCTCGAGTCACCGTTCGCAGAAATAATTCCGGCGAAATTTATACGGCTTACCCTCAACTATGAATGCACTGAACCTTAATTATTTGCGCGGCCTCTATGATTATTTGCTTGGTGAGAGCGATGAGGAGCTGGAGGATTTTGATATAAATCTACCCGCCGATAGGAAGGTTCTTTTTGAGGAAATGAAGCGCATTTTTTTTAAAATTCGGCCCAATTTCAAAAAACAACATAATTGACGGGATAAATTTCATTATTGCAAATTATTCCAATGACAATCTATGGAGAAATGCCATTCCACATGATCTTCCGCTTGATCGAGTGATAGACCGGCGCGAGTATTTGGAAGCGATTCTTTTTGTACTAACGAATAGCACTCCGTCTCCGGTGGCTGCGGATGATTTTTTTCTTGTCGATGAAATCGGACCTCAAGGTTTGAATTATTCCGAGTAGCTGACGCTGCAGGGTTGTCTGAGCCCGAGCAAGAGCTTCCCATCTAATTAAAGCGATCAGCAAAAAAGCCAAAGGACGCGAATGGCTCAAATCCAGGAAGTCTGGATCTTTCACGGCGCGAACGCGAAATTCGCCTCGGCCGTCTTCAGTACAAGGACGAGGCCGTGAAGTGGATCGAAAGGTGCGGCCTGACCGGTGTATTGACTCTTGATTGTCTTGAACGCCAGCGCTTTCGGCCTCTGACCAAGCTGGCGAGATGCAAAACCAGAAAACGAGCGGGCTGCGAGCGCGAAGAAGTTCACAGCAAGCCGCGAATCGGCCGCGCGACAGAGCCGGCGTATTCGTCGATGAGAGACCGAGTGATCCGACAGTGACCCAGCCGTGACGGGCTTCGAGGATCGACTGCAATTCGCAACCAGGCAACGTACCAGTGGGAGGAGACAAGATGGCAGACAACGAGGGATCGCAACAGCAAGGCCAGGGCAAGCGGCCGGCGCAGCGCGAGGAGCAGGCGGCGGTAGCGCCGCTGAACACCATCGTGAAAGAAGACATCGCCGCCGCGAGCAAGGCGGTGGACGACTGGCTGCGCTCCTTCTCGGGCGGTTACGTCACGCTGGAGCGGCTGACGATGGTGTTGGGCAGCATCCCGATCGTCGGCAACATCATGGCGCTGGTGGATGTGTTCCTCGACATCATCAACCTCTTGGAAAAGAAGGCGAAGGACGGCATCGAGACCTTCCTGCTGTGGGTGAGCCTGGGCATCAACCTGATCGGGCTGATCCCCTTGCCGCCGAGCATGGCGGCGGCGCGCATGAGCCTGCGGCCCACGCTGCACCTGGTGAAGCAGGAGCTGAAGGCCGCTGCGTCCAACCTCGGCGAGGCGATCGTCACCATCCTGGTGGGGCACCTGAACGCGACCATCATGGGCGAGCTCGACAAGTTCATCGACGGTGCGATCGCCAAGCTCGACGGCATCCTCAAGAGCTGTGCCGACCTGGCAGACAAGATCATCGACAACCTGGTGGACATCCTGCGGCGCGTGCTGGGCCAGAAGGACCTGTTCACCGTTGCCAAGCCCGTTGCGGCGGAAACGCGGGCCTACGACCCGAAGACGCAGAGCACCTGGAGCCGCATGTGGGGCACTGCGGTGCGCTACACCAAGCAGTCGGCGAACTACGTGGCCAAGGCGGCGGCCAACCAGCTGCCCGCGGGGCTTGCCGGCCGCGTCGAAGGCGTCGTCACGCAGATGCTGGACTTCAAGCACCTGCTGCGCAGCCAGCTGTCGGCGCTGGCCAACAAGGAGTCCCAGGCCAGCATCATGTGGCTGCTGCACAAGCTCAGGGACGCGCTGCTTCGCAAGAAGGGCAAGCACACGGTGACCGTGCCGCCGAAGGCCGGCGCCAAGGCTGAAGAGGTCAAGCCGCCCGGGCAGCTCGAACGCATTTCCAAGCAGGCGGCAGCGCAGGGAACCGGCGGCTGCAAGAACTGCCCCGCGCCGGCGCGCAAGGGCGCGTCGATCAGCCTCGCGACCGGCAACGAGAGCTTCATGCACACCGACTTCGTGCTGGC
>NZ_FOLP01000006.1 GCF_900112425.1 Variovorax sp. OK212
ATCCACATGGGCATCACCGCCGAGAACGTGGCCGCGCGCTACGGCATCACGCGCGAGCAGATGGACGAACTGGCCGTGACCAGCCAGCAGCGCGCCGCGGCCGCCATTG
This sequence comes from Variovorax sp. OK212, assembly GCF_900112425.1. Taxonomy (GTDB): domain Bacteria; phylum Pseudomonadota; class Gammaproteobacteria; order Burkholderiales; family Burkholderiaceae_C; genus Variovorax. The sequence goes on from NZ_FOLP01000006.1 coordinate 110, forward strand.
CCGCCGGCCGCTTCAAGGATCAGATCGTTGCGGTCGAGGTGAAGACGCGCAAGGGCGTCGTGCTGTTCGACACCGACGAACATGTGCGCGCCGACACCACCGCCGACACGCTGGCGAAGATGAAGCCAGCGTTCAAGAAAGACGGCCTCGTGACCGCCGGCAACGCCTCGGGCATCAACGACGGTGCTGCCGCCGTGGTGCTGGCCAGCGGCGAGAGCGTGAAGGCCCGCGGCCTGAAGCCGCTGGCGCGCCTGGTGGGCTATGCGCACGCCGGTGTGGAGCCCGCGTACATGGGCATCGGCCCGGTGCCGGCCACGCGCAAGGTGCTGGAGCGCACCGGGCTGAATGTGAGCGACTTCGACGTGATCGAGTCGAACGAAGCCTTCGCGGCGCAGGCCTGCGCGGTCATCAAGGAGCTGGGCTTCGACCCGGCCAAGGTGAACCCGAACGGCTCGGGTATTTCTCTGGGCCATCCGGTGGGTGCGACGGGCGCGATCATCACCACCAAGGCAATTGCCGAGCTGCACCGCACCGGCGGCCGCTATGCGCTGGTGACGATGTGCATCGGCGGCGGCCAGGGCATTGCCGCCGTGTTCGAGCGCGTCTGAACGCGCTTGCGCCTGTTCAGGGCACACTTGCGGGCATGCTGCGCCCACCTCTGCTGATCGATCCCGACGAAGTCGAGATCAGTGCCATCCGGGCGCAGGGGGCGGGCGGCCAGAACGTCAACAAGGTGTCGAGCGCGGTGCACCTGCGCTACGACATCCCCGCAAGCTCGTTGCCCGCCGACGTGAAGGAACGGCTGCTCGCCTTGCGCGACAGCCGCATCACGCAGGAAGGCGTGCTGGTGCTCAAGGCGCAGCAGCACCGCACGCAGGAAATGAACCGCGCCGACGCGCTCGCGCGGCTGCAGGCGGTGGTCGACAGCGTGGCGACGCCGCCGCGCGTGCGCCGCGCCACCAAGCCGACCTACGGGTCGAAGCAGCGCCGGCTCGAGGGCAAGAGCCAGCGTTCGCAGACCAAGAGCCTGCGCGGGCGGGTTCAGGACTGAGCCGCGGCCGTCGCGGTGGCGGCGGCGCTGTCTCGCTGCTGCAATGCCGCGTCGAAGCGTTCGAGCCGCGCCTGCGCGAAGGCCGGGCGCTGCTGGATGCGCGCCCACCAGCCGACCACGCGGGCGCAGCGAGTGGTCGACAGCGCATCGGGTGCCAGCTCGGCAATGCGCGCCACGAAGGGCACGGCGGCAATGTCGGCCAGCGAGTAGCCCGCGCCGACCAGCCAGTCGCCGCCTTCCAGCATCGCTTCCATCTTGTCGAGCAGCGCCAGCAGCTTGTCTAGCGCCGCGGCCTTTTCCTCGGCGGTGTAGGGCTGCCGCGCAATGCGCAGCCAGGCCTCGCGGCGCTCGGCCGTGGGAATGCGCGACAGCTTGTCCTGCAGCTGTGCGTCGCTCCACTGGCTCGCGCCGGGCTGCAGCGCGATGCTCCAGTTCAGCACCAGCAGGTGGGGCAGCGATTTTTCGTCGGTCCAGCGCACGAAGTTGCGCATCACGGCGCGCTCGTACGCATCGGCGGGCCGCAGCGAGGGCAGCGGATGCAGGTCGTCGAGGTACTCGCAGATGGTCGAGCTTTCGTACAGCGAGTGGCCGTCGTCCAGCCGCAGCGCGGGCACCACGCCGTTCGGGTTCATCGCCAGGTAGGCGGGCGAATGGTGTTCCTGGCGGCCCATGTCGATCGGAATGCTCTCGTAGGGCAGGCCTTTTTCGGCCAGGCACAGGCGCACGCGGCGCGACGCGCTGGACAGCCAGCCGTGATAGAGCTTCATGGGCGGTTCCTTCTGAAGAACGGGAAAGAGTGCGGGGGTCAGGGCACGAGCACGACGGCGCCCGTGGTGGCGCGGTTCTCGAGGTCCTCGTGGGCGCGGCGCACGTCGGCCAGCGCATAGCGGTGGCCCACCGCCAGCTTCACCTGGCCGCCGAGCACCACGTCGAACAGCGCCGCCGCGCCGCGCCGCAGGTCGGCCGGGTCGGCGATGAAGGTGCGCAGCGTGGGCCGAGACACGCTCAGCGACTTCGCATGCAGCCGCTGCAGGTCGAAGGCCTCGACGTCGCCCGAGGCGGTGCCGTAGTTGATGGCCATGCCCAGCGGGCGCAGGCAGTCGAGCGAGGGCAGGAACACGTCCTTGCCGACCGCGTCGTACACCACCGACACACCCTTGCCGCCGGTGAATTCCAGCGTGCGCGCGACGAAGTCTTCGGTTCGGTAGTTCACCACGTGATGGCAGCCGTGCGCGCGTGCCACGTCCATCTTGGCCTCGGAGCCGACGGTGCCGATGACGGTGGCGCCGAGCGCGCGCGCCCATTGCGACAGGATCACGCCCATGCCGCCGGCCGCCGCATGCACCAGCACCGCCTCGCCGGGCTTCACCGCATGGAGCCGGCGCAGCAGGTACTCGGCGGTGAGGCCGCGCAGCAGCGTGGCACCCGCCACCTCTTCGGAGATGCCAGGGGGCAGGGGCACGACGCGCTGGGCCGGCACGTTGCGCACCGCCTGGTAGGCGCCGGGATGGAAGTACGCCACCGACTGCCCCGCGTGAAGGGGCGCCTGGACACCCGGCCCCACGGCATCGATGACGCCCGCGCCCTGCGCGCCCAGCACCACCGGAAAGACTGTTGCCGCATGCGGCCCGTGCGAGCCGCGGCGCTGGTAGATGTCGGCAAAGTTCAGGCCGATGGCCGATTGCCGTATGCGCACCTCGCCCGGCCCCGGCTCGCCGACCTCGACCTCGGTGCGTTCGAGCACTTCGGGGCCGCCGTGGGCCCGGATGCGGATGGCTTGGGTGCGCATGGTCAGGCCTTGCTGGTGGATTTCTTCTTGCCCGCCGCGCGCTGCGTCACGGCCAGCGCGTCGGCCGCCACCTCCGGCGTGGCGACGGGCGCGGCCACCGGCACGCCGTGCGGCATGCTGGCAATGGCGTCCGCGTACACGTTGCCGCCGCTGGAGATGTGGCCGGTCATGGCGCGGCAGGCCGCGTCCTCGTCGCCGTTGAGGATGGCCTCGAGCACCTGCTTGTGCTCCACCAGCGAGTTGCGGATGCGCCCGGGCCGGTCGAACAGCGTGCGCTGCGGATGCCGCATGCGCAGCCGCATGGCGCGCAGCTGCCGGGCCAGCACCTCGTTGAGGCTGCCGTCGTAAATGATCTCGTGGAAGCTGCGGTTGGCAATGCCGTAGAGCTCGGCGTCGCCCTTGGCGGCGGCGTCGCGGCAGTCCTGGTCGGCCTGCTCCAGCAGGCGGCGCTGCACCGCGGGCATGCGCCGCGCCGAGAGGCGCGCGGCCAGGCCTTCGAGCTCCATGAGTATCTCGAGCATGGCCACGTACTCGGGCAGCGACAGGCTCGCCACCACCGCGCCCTGGCGCGGCACGGTGGTCACCAGGCCGGCCGACATGAGCTGCAGCAGGGCCTCGCGCGCCGGGGTGCGCGACACCTCGAAACGGTCCATGAGCTCCTGCTCGTCGATGCGGGAGCCGGCGGTCAGGTGGCCGGAAGTGATTTCCGCCTCGAGGGCGGCGCGGATCTTTTCGCTGAGATTGATGCGTTGCGATGGGGGCATTGAGACGTCTCCGATGCGCTGGATTCTAGACATCATCGTGCACGCACACGGTTTATAAAAATACGTACAAACGAGATATGTATTTTTATAGGCGACGTGAATACACTGAAAAAGAGCCGGCGCATTCCTCCTCAGATCCGGCCATGGAGACACTCATGCCACTGAACAGACGCCATTTCCACGCCCTGGCCGGCGCGGCCGCCGCTGCCGCCTCCGCACCCTGGCTGGGTGCCCAGGCCCAGGCTCAGGCCCCGTCCCAACCTTCGCTCGACGCGCTGCACGAGGCCGCGAAGAAGGAGGGCGAGCTCACCTGGTACATCGTGTACCTGCCCTCCGAAGACGCCGAGCTGATGTCGCGCACCTTCACCGCGCGCTACCCCGGCGTGAAGGTGAACGTGGTGCGCACCACCGCGCAGGTCGCGTTCCAGCGCCTCAACCAGGACCTGAAGGCGAAGACGGCCAACTGCGACGTGTTCTCCTCGACCGACATCGCGCACTACCTCGACCTGAAGCAGCGCAAGCTGCTCATGAAGTACCTGCCCGCGGCCTCCGCCGGCATGGACAAGCGGCTGCAGAACCTCGACCCCGACGGCTACTACCACGTGGCCAGCGTCGCGATGGTCGGCCTGATCTACAACACCGCCAAGGTGAAGCCGGCCGACGCGCCGAAGAGCTGGAACGACCTGGTCGACCCGAAGTGGCGCGGCCTGGCCTCGGTCGGCCACCCGGGCTTCAGCGGCTTCGTGGGCGTGTGGGCGATCGAGATGCGCAAGCTCTACGGCGACGGCTGGTTCAAGAAGCTCGCGGCCAACAAGCCGCAGGTGGGCCGCTCGATCATCGACACCGTGACCACCGTCACCTCGGGCGAGCGCTCGATCGGCGCGGGGCCGATCAACCTCGCGGCCATGGTTGCCGACAAGGGCAACCCGATCGCCATCGTCGCGCCCAAGGAAGGGCCGGTGCTCATGCTGTCGCCCTCGGCCATCATGGCCAACGCGCCGCACCCCAACGCCTCGAAACTCTTCATGGAATGGCTGCTCGGCAGCGAAGACGTCGACAAGCTTTCCGTCGAGCGCTTCGGCGTGCCCAAGCGCGCGGGCGCCAGGCCGCGGCCCGGCGTGCTGGGCCTGGACGACAGCAAGACCGCGTTGCGCCCCGACCCCAAGGAGTCGGTGGACGGCGTGCCCGAAGTCATCGACCTGTGGCGCGATGCTTTCGGCGTCTGAAGCGGCCATGCCGCAACCCGCGCGCGCGGCCGTGCCTTCGCGCCTGGCCGACCCGGCGCTGTGGCTGTTCGGCGTGCTCATCGTGGTGCTGGTGCTGCTGGTGGCCAACCCGATCCTGCGGCTGGTGTGGGACAGCTTCACCGCCTCCGACGGCAGCGCCACGCTGCGCAACTACGCGAGCGCGCTCGGGCGCGCCCGCAACATCCAGGCGCTGCTGAATTCGCTCTACCTCGGCGGCGCGGTGACGGTGCTGGCGCTGGCGCTCGGCGTGCCGCTGGCGCTTGCCGTGTCGCGCACCAACATGCCGTGCCGCAACCTCACGCACATGGGCGTGCTGGCCGCTTTCGTCATGCCCAACTTCCTGGGCGCCATCGCGTGGATCCTGCTGGCCGGGCCGAACGCCGGCTGGCTCAACCGGCTGTGGCTGGCGGTCTTCGGCGGCTTGGGTGGGGAACGCGGGCCGTTCAACATCTTCAGCTTCTGGGGGCTGGCCTTCGTCATTGCGCTGTACACCTTCCCGCTGATCTACGTGTTCACCAAGTCGGCGCTCGACCTGATCTCCACCGAGCTGGAAGACGCGGCCTCGATCCACGGCGCGGGCAAGCTGCGCACGCTCACGCGGGTGACGCTGCCGCTGGTGATGCCGTCGATCGTGGGCGCGGCGATCCTGATCTTCCTGGAGTCGGTGGCGCTGTACGGCACGCCGGCGCTCATTGCCATTCCGGCGGGCATCAACCTCGCGACCACGCAGATCGTGTCGTTCTTCGAATACCCGCTGCGGGTGGAGCAGGCGGCGGCGTTCTCCATGCCGATCCTGGTGCTCACGGTGGCGATGCTCTGGGTGCAGCGCAGGCTGCTGTCGCGCAAGGGCTTCGTCTCGGTGTCGGGCAAGGGCGGCGAGCGCAGGCCCTTCGACATCGGCATGTGGAAGTGGCCGCTGCTGGCGTACGCCGCGCTGGTGTCGCTGCTCACGGTGGTGATGCCGCTGGCCATCCTGGTGCTGGCGTCGCTGTCCAAGGCCTGGGGCAAGGGCGTTGCGAGCGGCAACCTCACGCTGGCGAACTACCACGACATTTTCTTCCAGCAGCTGACGGTGCGCGAGGCCCTCGTGAACACAGTACTGTATTCGGGCGCCACCGCGCTGGTCTGCGTGCTCATGGGGCTGTGCGTGGCCTATGCGGTGCAGCGGCGCATCACGCCGTGGCCGGGCGTGGTGCAGTTCCTGTCGCTCGCGCCGGTGGCGGTGCCGGGGCTGATCCTGGCCATCGGCCTGTATGCGGCGTATGCGGGGCCGCCGTTCTCGCTGTACGGCACGGGCGCGCTGATCGTGGTGGCCTTCACCACGCGCTTCCTGCCGATTGCCGTGACGGCCTGCGCGGCGGCGGTGCGCTCGCTCAACCCCGAGCTCGAGGAGGCGGTGCGCGTGCTGGGCGGCGGGCGCATCACCGTGCTGGCGCGCGTGGTGTTCCCGCTGCTGAAGACCACGCTGGTGGGCGTGTTCATCCTGGTGTTCGTGATCTGCACCAAGGAGCTGTCGACGGCGGTGTTTCTCACCGGCCCGGCCTCGCGCGTGGTGTCGGTCCTCACGCTCGACCTGAGCGAGCAGGGCAACTACGAGACCCTGGCCGCGATGGGCGTGGTGCTGGTGGTGATCACCACGCTCGTGGTGGCGGCGGGCATGCGCGTCGCCGGGCGCGACTTCATGCTGCGGCGGCCCTGACGCAAGACGCACGGAACAAGAAGGAACCCCCATGTCCAAGCTTCAACTCAAGAACATCCACAAGAACTACGGCACCACGGCGGTGGTGAACGACCTGAGCCTCGAGCTGCGCCAGGGCGAGCTGGTCACGCTGCTCGGCCCCTCGGGCTGCGGCAAGACCACCACGCTGCGCATGATCGCGGGCTTCATCGAGCTCACGGCCGGTGCCATTGCCATGAACGGCCAGGAGATATCGGGCGCGGGGCGCACGGTGCCGCCCGAGCACCGCGGCATGTCGATGATCTTCCAGAGCTACGCGATCTGGCCGAACATGACCGTGGCCCAGAACGTGGGCTTCGGCCTCGATGTGCGGCGCACGCCGGCCGCGCAGGCGAAGCGCCGCGTGCACGAGATGCTGGAGGTGGTGCACCTGCAGCACCTGGCGCACCGCTACCCGGCGGAGCTCTCCGGCGGGCAGCAGCAGCGCGTGGCGCTGGCACGCGCCATGGTCGTGCGGCCCGAGGTGCTGCTGCTCGACGAGCCGCTGTCCAACCTCGACGCCAACCTGCGCGAGGAAATGGCCAACGAGATCCGCCGCCTGCACGACGAGTTCCGCTTCACCACCGTGTACGTCACGCACGACCAGTCGGAGGCCATGACCATCTCCGACCGCATCGCGGTGCTCAACCTCGGCCGGCTCGAGCAGATCGACACGCCCTGGAACCTCTACAACCGCCCGCACACGCCGTTCGTGGCGGGCTTCATCGGCCGCACCAACCTCGTGAGCGCGAGCCTGCGCGCGGGCCGCATCACGCTGGACGGGTTGCAGGGCGAAGTGCCGGTGGAGCAGGCCGCCGATGCCGCCGCCACCGGTGATGCGCGCGACCGCGCCGACGCGCGCGTGTCGATCCGGCCGCAGTCGCTGTACCTCGGCGAAGGTGCGCCGGTGGCGCCGGGCGCGCTGCCGATGGGGCCGGTGTCGGTGGTGTCGCGCACCTACCTCGGCGAGTACTGGGACTACGTGGTGCAGCCGCTGGGCGGCGGCGAAACGCTCAAGGTGCACGCGCCGCCGTCGAGCGTGCTGGAGATCGGCCACCAGTCGCAGCTGTCGGTGGACCCGCGCGGCGTGGCCGTGGTGAGCTGATGCGAACAAGAGAAACGGAGACGACGACATGCAACAACACCAGAATTTTCTACACCGTCGCAGCCTGCTCGGCGCCGCGGCGGCAACGGGCGCACTGTGGTGCGCCAGGGGAGCAAGTGCCATGACCGAGAGCGAGATTTTTCCCGTCGTCGAGACCGCCAACGGCCGCCTGCGCGGCCTCATGTCGGGCGGCATCGCGGTGTTCAAGGGCGTGCACTACGGTGCCGATACCGCGGGCGCCAACCGCTTCATGCCGCCCGCGCCGGTGGCGCGCTGGGCCGGCGTGCGCGACGCCACGGCCTACGGCAACTACGCGCCGCAGATGCCGGCCGACCGCCGGCGCGCCTATGCCGACCTGATCATGTACGACCTGCAGCCCGGCGGCATGGGCGAAGACTGCCTGGTGATGAACATCTGGACGCCCTCGGCTTCGGCCAGCAGCGGCCATGCCGCCAGGCGGCCGGTGATGGTGCACCTGCACGGCGGTGGCTACTACGCGGGCTCGGGCAACTCCGCGCAGTTCGACGGCGAGATGCTGGCGCGCTTCGGCGACGCGGTGGTGGTCACGCTCAACCACCGGCTCGGTTCGTTCGGCTTCCTCGACCTGTCGGAGCTCGGCGGCGCGCGCCATGCGCAGTCGGGCGCGGTGGGCATGCTCGACATCGTGGCCGCGCTCGGCTGGATCAAGGAGAACATCGCGGCCTTCGGCGGCGATGCGTCGCGCGTGCTGGTGTTCGGCCAGTCGGGCGGCGGCCTGAAGACCAGCACGCTGATGGCGATGCCTTCGGCGCGCGGCCTGTTCCACCGCGCCGGCGTGATGAGCGGCTCGGCCCTGCGCGTGACGCCGCAGGACGCCTCGCGCAGGGCGGCCAGCGAATTCGTGGCCGCGCTCGGCATCGGCAAGGACCCGCTGCGCCAGCTGCAGTCGCTTCCGATGCACACGCTGCTGGCCGCGCAGGTGACGATGGAGGAGGCCGACCGCGCCAAGGGCGAGGCGCCGCGCTCGTTCTCGCCCGTGCTCGACGGCACGGCCATTGCACGCCATCCCTTCGACCCCGACGCGCCGGCGCTCTCGGCCGAGGTGCCGATGATCGTGGGCACCGTGCTGGACGAGCGCGCCTACCGCATGGTCAATTTCAACCTCGACGAAGCGGGGCTGCTCAGGTTCGTGGAGGCCCGCGCGGGCGGCGATGCGCGCAAGGTGCTCGCGATGTACCGCGACGAAGACCCGGCCGCGTCGCCCTACGTGCTGCAGGCGCGCATCGACACCGACATGAGCTTTCGCCGCGCCGCGCAGGTGCAGGCAGGGCGCAAGGCGGCCGCCGGTGCGGCGCCGGCCTACGCCTACCTGTGGAAGATCGCCAGCCCGGCCTATGGCGGGCGCTACGGCGCGCCGCACGGCACCGACATCGGGCCGAGCCTGCACGACATCCGCAACGGGCTGAACGGCCCGAGCGCGGAAAACGTGCGGCTGGCCGACCAGCTGGCCGGCGCCTGGGTGGCGTTTGCCGCCACCGGCGACCCGAACAACGCGCGAACACCGCGCTGGCCCGCGTACTCGGTGGCGCAGCGCGGCACGCTCGTCTTCGAGGGCAACAGCAGCCGCACGGGCGCGCAGGACGATCCGCGCAAGGCGTTTCGCGAGTACTGGGGGGCGCACTGATGAATGCCTTCACCGACCACACGAACCACGTGGACCACGCCAACCGTGGAGTGCCCGCCGCGATGCCCGATGCCCCCCGCGCCGAACTGCCGCTGTCCCGCTACAAGGTGCTCGACCTGAGCATCGCGCGCGCCGGCCCCACCGCCGTGCGGCTGCTGGCCGACTGGGGCGCCGACGTCACGCGCGTCGACCCGCCGTCGGACCGCGGCTCCGTCACCGGCCGCCGGCGCGGCTCCGACGAGCAGAACCTGCACCGCAACAAGCGCAGCGTGTGCCTGGACCTCAAGAAGCCGCAGGGCGCCGAGGTGCTGCGCCGGCTCATCGCGCGCAGCGACGTGGTGGTCGAGAACTTCCGCGCCGACGTGAAAGAGCGCCTGGGCCTGACCTACGAGCAGCTGCGGCGCCTGAACCCGCGCATCATCCTGGCGAGCATCTCGGGCTTCGGGCAGGACGGCCCGTACAGCGACCGGCCCGGCGTCGACCAGATCGTGCAGGGCATGTGCGGGCTGAGCTCGGTCACCGGCGAGCCGGGGCGCGGGCCGGTGCGCGTGGGCATCGCCATCTCGGACACCACGGCGGGCATGTTCCTGGGGCAGGGCATCCTGCTGGCGCTGCTGCACCGCGAGCACACGGGCGAGGGCCAATGGGTGCACACCTCGCTGCTGGAGAGCATGCTCAACAAGCTCGACTTCCAGGCCGCGCGCTACACGGTCGACGGCGAGGTGGCCGCGCAGCAGGGCAACTCGCACCCCACGCTCGCGCCCATGGGCACCTACCGCGCGCGCGACGGCATGATCAACATCGCGGCCAGCACCGACCGCATGTGGGCCGGCTTCTGCGAGGCGCTGGACGGAGGCTCGCTGCTCGCCCACCCCGACTACCGCGAGCCTGCCTCGCGCTTCGCGCACCGCGTGCAGCTCGACGCCGACATCAACGCGCTGACCTCGCGCTTCGACACCGCCGAGCTGGTGGCGCGGCTCAACCCGGCGGGCGTGCCCTGCGGGCCGATCTACGACATCGGGCAGGCCTTCGAGGACCCGCAGGTCAGGCACCTGCGCATGACGCGCCCGGCCACGCACCCCGCGCTGGGCGAGCTGGCGCTGCTGCGTTCGCCGATCAACCTGTCGGCCTTCGCGCATCCCGAGCACTTTCACCACGCGGGCCCCGACCCGGGCGAGCAGTGCGACGCCTTGCTGGGCGAACTGGGCTACGACGCGGGCGCCATCGAGGCGATGCATGCCGCGGGGGCCGTGGCATGAGCGCGCGCATTGCACGCCGCCTGGCGCTGGCCACGCCGAAGATCGTGGCCGAGGTGGAAGACGGCGTGGGCTGGCTCACCTTCAACAACCCCGAGCGCCGCAACGCGGTGTCGCTGGAGATGTGGAAGGGCCTGGGCGATGCGGCGCAGGCCTTCGAGGCCGACCCCGAGGTGCGCGTCGTGGTGATGCGCGGGGCGGGCGGCAAGTCGTTCGCGGCGGGTGCCGACATCTCCGAGTTCGAGCAGTTCCGCGCCAATGCCGAGCAGAAGGAAGCCTACGGCAGGATCGCCGCGCGCGGCCAGCAGGGGCTCGCGCAGCTGAGCAAGCCGCTGGTCGCGATGATCGAAGGCTTCTGCATCGGCGGCGGGCTCGCGTTGGCGCTGACGGCGGACATCCGCTTTGCCACCGCCGGCTCGCGCTTCGGCATTCCGGCGGCCAGGCTGGGACTGGGCTACGAGTACGCGGGCATCGCGGCGCTGGCGCGGCTGGTGGGGCCGTCGGCCGCGAAGGACATTCTTTTCAGCGCGCGCTTCCTCGCGACGGACGAGGCGCTGCGCATCGGCCTGGTGAACACCGTGGTGGACGAGGGGCGGCTGGCCGAGACGGTGCGCATGTACGCGCTCGGCATCGCCGCCAACGCGCCGCTCACGGTGCACGCCGCCAAGGCGGCGGTGCGCGTGTTCGAAAGCTACTCGGCCACGCCCGAGGCCGACGCCATCGCGCCGCTGGTCGACCGCTGCTTCGACAGCGACGACTACCGCGAGGGCCGCCGCGCCTTCATGGACAAGCGCACCCCGGTTTTCAAAGGACGTTGAGCATGGACATTCCCGAACTGACGATCGACGGCGCGGTGGCGCGCATCACGCTGCGGCGCCCCGGGCAGGCCAACCGCCTGGAGCCCGACGACCTCGCGGCCATTGCGGCGCACATCGAGACGGTGAATGCACGGCCCGAGGTGCTGGTGCTCGTGCTGCAGGCGCAGGGCAAGTACTTCAGCAGCGGCTACGACATCGGGCGCATCGGCGCGTCGCGCCACGTGGCCTTCGACGAGGTGGTGAACGCGATGGAAGACGCGCGGCCCGTGACGCTGGCCCTGCTGCAGGGCAGCGTCTACGGCGGCGCGACCGACTTCGCGCTGGCCTGCGACTTCCGCCTTGGCGCGCAGGGCATCGACATGTTCATGCCGGCCGCGCGGCTGGGCCTGCACTTCTACCAGCGCGGGCTGGAGCGCTACGTGAGCCGGCTCGGGCTGGACAACGCCAAGCGGCTGTTCCTGACGGCCGAGCGCATCGACGCACAGGAGATGAAGGCCATCGGCTTCCTCACCCACCTGGTGCCCGCGACGGAACTGGCCGCGGCGGCGCAAGGGCTGGCCGGCACGCTCGCGGCCATGGCGCCCATTGCATTGATCGGCATGAAGAAGCACCTGAACCGCATCGCGCGCGGCACGCTCGACGAAGGCGAGTTGCGCGGCGACATGGTGCGCGCCGCCGAATCGGCCGACCTGCGCGAAGGACAGCGCGCGTGGGCCGAGAAGCGGCCGCCGCGCTTCACGGGCACCTGAGCCGCTCAGGGTGCCGAGCGCACCCCGTGTTCAGTGGCTTCCGGTGGCTTTCAGGGGCTGGCCGGCGTGGCGAGCGGGGCGATGCCCGCACCGCCGCGCAAGCGCCGAACCTGCAGCCCCACGCCCACCAGGTACAGCACGAACAGCACGCCCGTGATCGCCTTGAGCGCGGGCGCGTCCGGGCTCGACAACACCGGCGCGCCCAGCGGCAGGCGCGTCAGCGTCTCGGTGAAAGCCGGGATCCAGTGGAAGAGGAAGCTGGCCGAGAACGCGATGGCCTCGACGTAGCGCGCGGACTTGCCGAAGAGCGCGCCGCGGCCCGCCAACGCACCCACCGCGAGCGCCACCAGCGTGATGATGCCCAGCGCATGCGGCTTGCCGAAGCCGCCGTGCTGGAAGATGCCGAAGCCGGTGAGGCAGGTGAGCACGGTGGTCCAGACGAACACCCGGCCGAGGCCGGAGCGCATCGTGATCTCTTTGTAGCGGAGCAGGGCCCAGAGCCCCGCTGCGACTGCGACCAGGCTGATCGCCGTGTGAACCGTGCCGAGGGACGTGAGTCCCAGCCATCCAGTGGGTGCCATGCGGAGCTCCTCGTGTCGTGGTGCGGCATTCTGGCGCGTTGCAATGAATTTGTGTGATCTGGGAGGAAATGAGTGCCAAAGACCCTGCTTTACAGGCTTGACACATGCGCCAAGCACAATCGGGGTCATGAGAAGGTTCTTTTCGCGTGTCCTGCTGTCCGCGCTTTTCCTGGCACCGGCCGCGGCACTCCTGGGCGGCTGCGGGCCCGAATCGGCGCACGGCGCGAGCGCATCGGCAACCGGCGCGGCGGCCGAGCTCAAGTGGGAAGAGCTGATTCCCAAGAGCTGGGACCCGACCAGGCGCTACCGCAACATCAGCCTGGAGGCGCTGCGCGACAACGATCCGCGCGCGATCCAGATGCTCGACGAGATGCGCGCCGTCTGGGACAACGCGCCGGTGAACGTGGCGCTCGACGGCAAGCCTGGCAAGCTCGCGGGCTTCGTGGTGCCGCTGGACGCCACGCAGGACGGCATTCGCGAGTTCCTGCTGGTGCCGTACTTCGGCGCCTGCATCCACACCCCGCCGCCGCCCGCCAACCAGATCGTGCACGTGATCGCGCCCGCGCCCGTCAAGGGCCTGCATGCGATGGACACGGTGTACGTGAGCGGCACGCTGAAGGCGGCGCGCTACGCGTCGGCGGACATGGGCGTGAGCGGCTACGAGATCGCCTCGGCCGCGGTCGAGCGCTTCACGCCGAAGCAGCCGCAGTAGATCCAGATCGAAGCAGGCGCTGAGCGGGCCGCCGCTCAGGTCATGCGCTGCGAGAGAAAGTCCAGGAACGAAGTGATGCGCGCCGACAGCTGCGTGTTGCGGTAGTACACCGCGTTGACGGGCTGGCGCACGTCCGCCGTCTCCTTGGCCAGCACCTGCACCAGCGCGCCGCTTGCGCGGTCGGCGATCGTCATGAAGTCCGACAGGCACACGATGCCCACGCCGGCCAGCGCCAGCTGGCGCAGCGTCTCGCCGCTGGAGGCCATCACCGCGGGCGCGATGGTCCATTCGTCGCCGTGCACGCCGCGCAGCGGCCAGCGGTTGAGCGACTCGGGCTGGGTGAAGCCCAGCAGCGCATGCCCGGCCAGGTCTTCCACCTTGCGCGGCTTGCCGTGCGCCTCGAGGTAGGCGGGGCTGGCCAGCACGCGCAAGCGGTGCGTGCCGAGCGGGCGCGCATGCAGCGTGGAGTCGCGCAGCGGGCCGATGCGAATGGCGATGTCGGTGCGCCGCTCCAGCAGGTCGATGGGCAGGTCGTCGGTGTCCAGTTCGAGGTCGATCTGCGGACAGAGCCGCCGGAACTCCGGCACCAGCGGCACGATGGCGTGCAGCATGAAAGGCGAGGCCGCGTTCACGCGCAGCCGGCCGGCCGGCTGCTGGCGGCGCGCGGCCATCTGCTCCTCGGCGTCGTCGATGGCGTCGAGGATGGCGCGCGTGCGCTGCAGGAAGGCGGCGCCTTCCTCGGTGAGCTCGAGCCGGCGCGTGGTGCGGCGCAGCAGCGTGGTGTCCAGCTTCTGCTCGAGCCGGCTGAGCGCGCGGCTGATGCCCGAGACGGTCTGCGCGAGCTGCGCCGATGCGGCCGTGATCGAGCCCGTGTCCACCACCGTGCGAAAGGCGACCAGTTCTTCGATGGTGGTTTTCATCGGGCGGCGGGGGCTCGGGCGGGGATCAGACGGCGGTGGGCTCGTTCACCGGCACGTCGATGCGCGGCATCAGCGCGGCCAGCGCCTCGCCGTCGGTGCGGTAGCTGAAGAGCATCGGCCCCGGCGCCAGCAGGCCCGCGCGTTCCAGCACCTGCAGGGCGGGCAGCTTGAGGCCGCTCAGGTGCAGGCGCACGCCCTTGGCTTCCATCATCCGGCGGATCGAGCCGAACACCTCGGCGCCGGTGATGTCGATGCGGTTGATGGGCTGCGCGAACAGGCACACGTCGGTGAGCTCGGGCCGCTCGGCCAGCGCCACGGTGAGCGCGCGCTCGAGCGTGGAGGCCGAGGCGAAGTCGAGCTCGGCGTCCATGCGCAGCGCATAGAGCTGCGGCGCCAGCGGCGGCAGCTTCCACAGGTTGCGGTCGCGCAGGCTGCCGTCGGGGTGCAGGCCCACTTCGATGATGCGCGGGTGCAGGTGGCGGTACATGTAGTGCGCCATGCTGGCCAGCAGGCCGCCCAGCACGCCCCAGTAGATGCTGGGCGCCGTTGCGATGGTCAGCACGAAGGTGCCGAAGGCGATGCCGGCCTCGATGCGCGACACGCGCCACAGCGCCTTGAAGCTCGCCGGCTTCACCAGCCCCAGGATGGCCGTGACCACCACCGCCGCCAGCACCGCCTGCGGCACGTGGTACAGCAGCGGCATGAGCCACAGCAGCGCGCCGGCCACCACCACCACGCTGAAGAGCGTGGCCCAGCCGGTCTGCGCGCCCGCATACAGCGTGATGGCCGAGCGCGAGAACGACGAGCTGGTGGGAAAGGCGCCCGTGAAGCCCGAGGCCAGCTTGGCCAGGCCCTGGCCGATCAGGTCCTGGTTTTCGTTCCACAGCGTGCCGGCGCGCGCGTTGTCGACCTTGGCGCTCGACGCGGTTTCCAGGAAGCTCACCAGCGTGATCATCAGCGCCGGCAGCACCAGCGCGCTGAAGGTGCCCAGCGGCAGCAGGCCGGGCCAGTAGAACGAGGGCAGGCCCGAAGGCAGGCTGCCCACCACCGCGCCGCCGCGCAGCGCGTAGTCGACCCCCCAGCTGATGGCGGCCGCGCCGGCCACCAGCGCCATGGTGGTCGGAAAGCGCGGCAGCATGCGCTTGCCGAGCCACAGCACCGCGATGCTGCCCAGCCCGAAGGCGATGGCCACGAGGTCGGGCAGCGGCCCGCCCTGCAGCACCTGAGGAATGGTGCGGCCCGTGAAGCCCAGCAGCGCGGGCAGCTGCGAAATGGCGATCAGCACCGCCGCGCCCTGCGTGAAGCCGATGAGCACCGGCGAGTTGACCAGCCGCAGCAGCCAGCCGAAGCGCCCCGCGCCCAGCACGATCTGGATGGTGCCGGACATCAGCGTGAGCCACACCGCCATGGCCACCCACTCGTCGCTGCCGGCCACCGCCAGCGGCGCGAGCGAGGCGCCGACCAGCAGGCTGGTGAGCGCCGTGGGCCCGACCGACAGCCGCTGCGACGAGCTGAACATCACCGCGATGAGCGCCGGGAACAGCGCCGCGTACACGCCCGTCACCAGCGGCATGCCGGCCAGCGCGGCATACGCCACGCCTTGCGGGATGACCATCAGCGCCACGGTGATGC
This sequence comes from Variovorax sp. OK212, assembly GCF_900112425.1. GTDB lineage: Bacteria > Pseudomonadota > Gammaproteobacteria > Burkholderiales > Burkholderiaceae_C > Variovorax. The sequence goes on from NZ_FOLP01000006.1 coordinate 16,114, forward strand.
CGGCCATCGCCTCGTTGCGCAGCAGCGCGGCGGAAGGGCGCGGCCAGGCGAGGCAGGGAACCCAGCGCGCGAGGCGCTGGCGAAGGGAGGGAGAGGGGACAGCCGGGGTCATGGACGTTTGCGGGCGCACGAAAGTGCACGAAGGGGCGTACGAAGGCGCGCGAAAAAATGGCGGCAGGCCCGTGCGCTGTGCGCCGCGCGGGGAACGGGCGAGCCGCCTGCAGGGATCAGATCAGCGAAGTGGCGTTCTTCAGCACGTAGTCGCAGGCCTTGGTCTTGACCTTGGAGGACAGCAGCTTGAAGTTCAGCGTCTGGCCGTCGCCGCCCTTGAGCAGGCCCTTGGCGCCGCTGTTGAAGCCGGTTTCCTGCGGCTTCTGGCCGGTGATCTTGGCGAGCAGCTTGTCTTTCACCGAGGCCGCGTCGCCGCCCAGGTAGTTGTTCTTCACGCAGTACTGCAGCACGCCGGCCGCGTTGCCCATGGTGCTGGAGCCGATGGCGGGCATCTTGAAGCCGAGGTTGCCGAGCGCGGAGGCGGCACCGCCGCCTTGCGCGCCCTGCGTGGATTGCGCGTTGGCGCCGGCGGCTTCGCCGGCCTTTTCCTTCAGCTGGTCGAGCAGGTTGTTGGCCTGCGCCGAGGCGCCCGCGGCGAGCAGGGCGAGGGCAATGAGGGTGGAGCGAGCATGCATGGTGGTCTCCTGTGGGAAGCGGCCACCAGCATAACGGACGCGGCAGGGGGCGAAGACCGCCCGGACTGCCTGTTTGTCCGCCTTGCCCTCCTGTTTCTTACCTGGTGCGCGCGGGGCGCTTCTCCAGCAGCGGCGTGCTCGTGCCCTGCACGCCCACCAGGCCCAGCACCGTCACCAGCGAGTTCTGCGCGCCCTTCCAGCCGTCGGTCACGTCGATCCATTCGCTCAGTGCATGGAAGCCGCCGGTCTTGCCGCCGCCGCCGATGATGATGGCCGGGATGCCCAGCGACATGGGCACGTTGGCGTCGGTGCTGGCGCCGGTCAGCAGCGTCTTGTGGCCGAAGGCCGTGTTCGAGCGCGTGGCGGCCTCGACGATCACCGTGTCCGACTGCGTGCGGCCACCCGGGCGGTCGCCGATGAGCTTGGTGCTCACGCTCAGCGTGGTCACGCCCCAGCGCTTGTTCTCCTCGACCACGGCTTCGTCGATGGCGGCCAGGATCTTCTTTTCGGTTTCGAGCAGCGGCGCCATTTCGTCGGAGCGGATGTCCACCGCCATGCGCGCGTCGGGCGCGATGGTGTTCACCGAGGTGCCGCCGCCCACGGTGCCGACCGTGAAGGTGGTCTTGGGGAAGGTCGGCGTGCGCACGTCGGCGATCTTGGCGATGGCGCGGCCCATGCCGTGGATGGCGCTGGGCACCTGGCCGAAGGCGCCGAAGCTGTGGCCGCCGGGGCCCTTGAAGGTCACTTCGTAGCGGTGCGAGCCGGTGCCCAGCATCAGCACCGTGCCTTCGGGCGCGGGCTCCAGGCCGACCATGCCGTCGATGTCGAGGTTGTCGCGGAAGATGGCCTTGATGCCGCGCAGGTTGCCGAGTTCTTCCTCGCCCACGTTGCCCACGAACAGCAGGTCGCCCACGGTCTGCACCTTGTTGTCGTTCAGTACCTTGAGCCACGACAGCAGCACCGACAGGCCGCGCGTGTCGTCGGAGATGCCCGGCGCATGGAGCTTGCCGTCGCGCTCCTTCACCTTCACGTCGGTGCCGGCGGGGAACACGGTGTCCAGGTGGGCGGAGATGAGCAGCTTCGGCCCGTTGCCCGTGCCCTTGCGCAGGCCCACCACGTTGCCTTCGGCATCGATCTTCGCGTCGGTCAGGCCCAGCGCCTTCATGCGCGCGAGGAAGGCTTCGGCGCGTTTCTGTTCCTTGAAGGGAGGGGCCTCGATCTCGGTGAGCATCTTCAGGTCTTCGACCGAGCGGTCGTGGTCGGCCTTGACTGCGTCCAGCAGTTTCTGGATGGCGGGCGAGGCCATCAGCTGGGTGTAGGCCTTGTCGACGTCGGGGCGCACCTGCGCGGGCGTGGCCGCGACGGCGCCGGTCTGGGCATGGGCGAGGCCGGCCGCGGCGGATGCGATGGCCAGCACGAGCGGGGCGAGGCGAAGGGACCGCAGAGGGCGAAGGGGCGCTGGACGAGACATGGTGGGCAGGAGTCCTGGGAAGTGAGACAAAAAACGGGCAAGGGGGCGCGCCGCCGGCGCGGCGTCGTCAGCAATTCTTGCGAGTGTGCTAGGCGCCTGCTCTGGTTTAATCTTAGGCGTCGTCAGTTTTTCTAACGACGCGCCCGCTTCATCTGCTTCACCTGCTTCACCCGCTTCAATCCACCCTCGTCAATCTTCCATGGTCACCATGCGCCGCCACATCCCCAGCACCCGCGCGCTGCTGATCTTCGACGCGGTCGCGCGCCACCACGGCGTGGGCAAGGCCGCGGAGGAGCTGTGCCTCACGCACAGCGCGGTGAGCCAGCAGCTGCGGCTGCTCGAATCGCAGATCGGCGTGCGGCTGGTGCAGCGCACCGCGCGCGGCAGCGAGCTCACCGAGGCCGGGCGGCGCTACCACGGGCAGATTGCCGGTGACCTGCTGCGCCTGCAGAACCACACGCTCGAAGCCATGGCGCAGCGCACCGACGGCCTGCGCCTGCTGGTGGGCGCGGTGCCGGTGCTGGCCGAAGGCTGGCTCACGCCGCGGTTGCCGGAATTCATTGCGCAGCACCCGGGCTGCAGCCTGCACCTGCAGGTGTTCCCGACCGGCCTCTACATGGACGACGTGCCTTTCGACGTGGGCGTGCAGTACGACGACGCGGTGTGGCCCGGTGCCAACGCGCAGCCGCTGATGGGCGAGTCGTGCGTGGCCGTGTGCTCGCCGAAGGCGAAGGGCCGCGCGGCCATGGCGCGCGGCGACTTCCGGGCCGCGCCGCTGCTGCAGCTGCGCACGCGCATGGGCGCGTGGGAAGAGTGGTTTGCCCAGACGGCGCATGCGCGCGCGCCGGACAACCTGGTGGCGGGCCACCGCTTCGACCTGTTCTCGTCGCTGGTTGCGGCGGTGCGCGCCGACCTGGGCGTGGGGCTGGTGCCCGAGTACTTCGTCGAGCGCGAACTGCGCACGGGCGAACTGGTGCTGGCCTGTCCGCACCGGGCGCCATCGAGCCGGGGCTACAGCGTGTTCGTGGCGCCCAGTCGCACGGACGATGCGCTGGTGAGCGCCTTCGTGGTGTGGCTGCGCGCGGCGGCGGCCGGGCCGCAGGGCTAGGCCGCGCGGCGGAACAGCAGCACGGAGTTCGTGCCGCCGAAGGCGAATGAGTTGCTGATGGCGGCTTCGAGCGACGGCGCCGCGGTGTCGCCGGGCGCCACCAGGTTCAGCGGGCACGCCGCATCGGCCTGCGCGCAGTGGGCGTTCGGCGGCAGTTGCCGGTTGTGCAGCGCCAGCACGGTGATGAGCGCCTCGATGGCACCCGCCGCACCCAGCATGTGGCCGTGCAGGGCCTTGGTCGAGCTGACGCGCAGCGCGTCGAAGTCGCCGCCCCACACGTCGGCCAGCGCGTTGCGCTCGACCACGTCGCCGATGCGCGTGGCCGTGCCGTGCGCGTTGCAGTAGCCCACGTCGCGCGGCTGCAGGCCGGCCAGGCGCAAGGCGGTGCGCAGGGCGCGGGCCTGGCCCGGGGCGTCGGGTTTGGTGAGGTGGGTGGCGTCGCTGCTCAGGCCCCAGCCGGCCAGCGTGGCGTAGCTGCGGGCGCCGCGCGCGCGGGCGCGCTCGGCCGATTCGAGAATCAGGAAGGCCGCGCCTTCGCCGAGCGCGAAGCCGCTGCGGTCGGCCGCGAAGGGCCGCACCGCGCTGCCGGCTTCACCGGGCTGGAAGGTGGCCAGCGTCTGCATGGCCTGCCAGGCCACGACCACGCCGGGCACGATCAGCGCTTCGCTGCCGCCGGCAATGGCGATGTCGACCTCGCCGCGCTGCACCGCCTTGGCCGCTTCGGCGATCGCCGCGGACGACGAGGCGCAGGCCACGGAGTAGGTGAGCACGGGGCCCTGCACGCCCTGGCGCATGGCCACGTGGGCGGCCGGTGCGTTGGGCATGAAGGCCGGAATGGTGAGCGGCGACACGCGGCCGTTGCCGCGGTAGGCGGCCTCCAGCGCCGCCGCGCCGCCCATGCCGCAACCGGCGAAGACGCCGATGCGCTCGGGGTCGGCACTGCCGGCGGCCAGGCCCGCGTCGCGCATCGCCAGGTCGGCGGCGGCCACGGCCAGCTGGCTCACGCGGTCGACGCCGGCGAGCTGCAGCTTGGTGAACCAGCGCGTCTCGTCGAAGGCGACGGTGGCCGCGGCGGCAGGCTTGGGCAGGTCGGGAAAGACGGGCTGGATGGCCGAGCGGCCTTGCAACAGGGCCTCGAACAGGGCGCCGGGCTCGTCGCCGTGCGGCGCCACGACGCCCAGACCGGTGACGGCGACCTGGTGGTTCACGCTGTCTTCGCGGCCCGGACCTTGTCGACCAGCAGCGCGAGTTCGGCCAGGGTGTCGATGTTCGCGTCTTCGTCGGGCATGGTGATGCCGAAATGGTCTTCGATGGCGAAGAGAAACTCGGCGAGGGCGAGCGAGTCGAGCCCGCCGGTTTCCCTCATCGATGCCTGAGGGTCGAGCTTCGACGGTTCGATGCCGTACTTCTCGTGGATCAGGTCCTGCAATTCCTTCAGCGAACTCATCGTGCAATGCCTGTCGTCGTCATGTGCCGCTGATCGATCGCCACCCGTTCAGGGTGTGCCGTTGAATCGATCCCTTCCTCGTCGGCCAGTGGTGATTGTGATCAATGATTGCCGATGATATCCGCTCTCACCCGAGGGACATCCCTTGGCGGCGCTTTCCCGGCCGCCAGCGCAGCGAGGGCAACGCAAAGGCCAGGCCCAGCAGCGCGCCGGCCACCACGTCGAGCACCACATGCTGCTTCACGGCCAGTGTCGAATAGGCGATGGCGGCGAACCACGCCCAGTTCAGCACGCGCCACATGGCCGGCGTGCGCGCCTCGCGCAGCAGGTGCTCGACGCGGACGGCGGTGAAGATGGCCACGGCCACGTGCATCGACGGGCAGGCATTGCCCGCCGCGTCCACGCCCTGCAGCATCGCGAAGCCCGGATAGCCCGAGACGTCGATCGACAGCGGCGGTATCTGCGTCGGCCAGAAATAGAAGAGACCCAGGCCGGTGATGCACAGCCCCCCGATCCACAGCCCGTAGACCACCAGTTCCTTGAAGGTCAGCTGCAGCCCCGGCGCCACGCCCACGTACACCCACAGCGACAGGTAGGCGCCGAGCGTGTAGGGCTGGAACGGAATCAGGTGGTCCAGCGCCGTGAGCGGCATCACCGCGACCGGGAACGCCGGGTTGCGCAGCAGGTGGAAGTAGCCGATGAAGAAGAGCCACGTGAAGACCGTGGTGCCCACCGCCTTCAGCAGGAAATGGCGGCGCATGCGCAGCCAGATGTCGGCGGTCCACGTCGAAGGCCGGGCCTCCGGCGCCATGTGCAGGGGAATCTGTGAGTGCATGGTGTCGAGCGCGATCTTGCCAGAGCGGCGTGGCGCGCCGTCCAGTGCGCCGTCCGATGCGACGTGGGCGCCCCTGTGAACGCCCCGCCGCTTCAGGCGGTGGCGGCGCGCTTGCGGTGCTGGAACGAGGTCGGCGAGCGGCCCGTGGCCGCCTTGAACATGGCGCAGAAGGCGCTGTCGGTGGCGTAGCCGCTGGCCGCCGCCACCTGGCTCACCGCCATGCCGCGCGCCAGCAGCGGCAGCGCATGCGCCATCACGGCCTGCTGGCGCCATTGCTGCCAGCTCATGCCGAGCTGGTCGCGAAACAGGCGCGCCACCGTGCGCTCGCTGGCGCCGATGGTGGCCGCGCGTTCGGCCAGCGTGGCGCGGTCGGCCGGGTTGCGCAGCAGCGCCTCGCACAGCTGGCGCAGGCGCTTGTCGGTGGGCAGCGGCACGTCGATGCGGATCTGCGTGGCGCGCTCCACCTCGTCGACCAGCAGCGGCGCGATCATGCGTTCGCGCTGCGGCGCGTGCGGGTCGGCCGGCGGCAGGCCGTCGGGCGTGGTGTCGAGCGCGAGCATGAGCGCGCGCAGCAGCGGGCTGATCTCCAGCACCTCGCATTTTTCCCAGGTCGGCGCGATCCAGGCGTGCAGGTACACGGTGCGCAGCTCGGCGTCCTCGATCAGCGTGATGCTGTGCGGCATGTTGGCCGGCACCCAGAGCGCGCGCGAGGGCGGCACGATGTAGCTGCCGTCCTGCGTGCTCAGGCGGATCACGCCGCGGGTCGAAAAGGTGAGCTGCGGCCACGGGTGCTGGTGCAGCTCGACCAGCGTGTCGGCGCTCAGGAAGTGCTCCTTGGCGCGCAGCGGGCGCACCGCGTCGGGGGCGTAGAGGTGGGGCGTGAGCGGGCCGACGCTGTTCGCGGGGGCGGTGGCCACGCCGCGTGGCCTGGCGTGCTCCGCGGAGGCAGCCGCCGCGGTGGTCGCTGCGTTCGCAAGGTTCGCGGGGATCGTGGGGTTCGCGGAGGAGGTTGAGGCGGCGCTTGGCATGGTTTCGACAAATGTTGTCGCTGTATCGCCATTCTGCCGCGTCCCCGGCGCATAGCATCGCTGCCTGCCCCGGTTTTTTGTAGCAATCCATGTCCTCCACCTCCTCGACAGCCTCCTCGACCGCCGTTCCTCCCACCACCTTGCGCACCGACGCCAAGCTGATCGGGCTGGTCGGCCTGGCCCATGCGGTCAGCCATTTCAGCCAGCTCATCCTGGCGCCGCTGTTCCCCTGGCTCAAGGACGCGTTCAACGTGAGCTACGTCGAGCTGGGCGCGGTGCTCACGGTGTTCTTCGTGGTCTCGTGCATCGTGCAGGCGGCCTCGGGCTTCATCGTCGACAAGCTGGGCCCGCGCCCGGTGCTGTTCGTGGGGCTCGGCGCGCTGGGCCTCGCGGCCTTCGGCTATGCCGCGGCGCAGAGCTACTGGATGCTGCTGGCGTGCGCGGTGGTCGGCGGCATCGGCAACGGCGTGTTCCACCCGGTGGACTACACGCTGTTCAACCGCAAGGTGGCGCCCACGCGCCTGGGCCATGCCTACAGCGTGCACGGCATCACCGGCAGCCTGGGCTGGGCGCTGGCGCCGGCCTTCGTGGTGCCGATTGCCATCGCCTTCTCGTGGCGCGTGGCCCTGGCCTCGGCCGGCGCGGTGGCCATCGTGGTGCTGCTGGTGCTGTGGGTCTACCGCAGCGTGCTGTCGCTCGACGCGGCGGCGGTGCACAAGGCCACGGGGCAGGGCGCGGCCGCGCAGGCCGGCGGCGACTTCGACTTCCTGCGCATCCCGGCCGTGTGGATGTGCTTCGGTTTCTTCTTCTTCTATGCCGCCGTGATCAGCGTGGTGCAGACCTTCGCGCCGGTGGCCGCGGGCCATCTGCATGCGGTGCCGGTCGCGCTGGTGGCGGTGTGCCTCACGGTCTACATGGTGGCCAGCGCGGTCGGCATGGTGTTCGGCGGCTTCCTGGCGTCGGACCCGTCGCGCTGCGAGCGCATCGTGGGCGCGGGCTTCGGCGTGGCGGCCACGCTGGCGCTGGTGCTGGCCTTTGCGGACTTCCCGCCGATCGTGGTGCCGGTGCTGTTCGGCGCCATGGGCTTCGTCTCCGGCGTGGCCGGTCCGTCGCGCGACCTGCTGGTGAAGAAGTCGACCCCGCCCAACGCCACCGGTCGCGTGTACGGCGTGGTCTACGCCGGGCTCGACATCGGCCAGGCCGTGGCACCGCTGGTGTTCGGCCGGCTGATGGACCACGGCCAGTACACCAGCGTGATCGTCGGCCTGGCGCTGGTGCAGGGCGTGCTGATTGCCAGCGCCTTCAATGTGCGCCGCGTGCGCCGCACGGCGCTGGTGCCGGCCTCGGCCTGAGACTGTTTCCCGCAGGGCGGCCGATATCATCGGCCGCATGCAAGCCTTGTATGTCTACGTGATCCTCGGCGCGGTGCTGGCGGGGTTCGTGCAAGGCCTCTCGGGCTTCGCGTTCGGCCTGGTGGCCATGTCGGTCTGGGCCTGGACGCTGGAGCCGCAACTGGCCGCGGTGCTCGCGCTGTTCGGCGCGCTGACGGGGCAGGTGATTGCCGCGCTCACGGTTCGGCGCTCTTTCGACAAAAGCCTGCTCTGGCCCTTCGTGCTCGGCGGCCTGGTGGGCGTGCCGTTCGGCGTCTGGCTGCTGCCGCACCTCGACCTCGTGCTTTTCAAGCTGTGCCTGGGCGTGCTGCTGGTGCTGTGGTGCCCGGCGATGCTGCTGTCGCAGCACCTGCCCAAGGTGGCGTTCGGCGGCCGCGTGGCCGACGGCGTGGCCGGTGCGATCGGCGGCGCGATGGCCGGCATCGGCGGCTTCTCGGGGACCATTCCCACGCTCTGGTGCACCTTGCGCGGTTTCCAGCGCGACACGCAGCGCGCGGTGATCCAGAACTTCAATCTCTCGATGCTGATGGTGGCGTTCGCGATCCACCTGGCCAGCGGCAGCATCTCGCGCTCGACCGTGCCGCTGCTCGGGCTCGTGGCGCTGGCCGTCGCGGTGCCGGTGCTGCTCGGCGCGCGCCTGTACATCGGCATCAGCGAGGCGGCGTTCCGCAAGCTGGTGCTGAGCCTGCTGACCGCCTCGGGCCTGGCGATGCTGGCGTCGGCGGTGCCGGCGCTGTTGCAGCGCGGCTGACTGCAACGGATCGCGATCGATCGCAATCGGTCGCACCCCGCCGGGAACCTTTGCCGGCACCGGTCTTCCAAGCCGGGGCCGGGCGAGTTGCCCGCCTTGTTTTTTTGATTGCGGAGCGTCCCCCCGAAATGCGCCTTTGAGCCTCTCCTGATTCGCTGCGATGCAAGCCTTCTTGCATCGCTCCACAACGAACTCATCGGAGGGCCGCGCATGGCTCATCGCAAACGCATCGCGCGTCCGGCTGCAGGCCCGGACGCTTCCTTCTCTTCTTCCGCCCAAGGTTTCGCGCTCCGCCACGTGGGCCTCGTGCTGCCCGACGGCCGCGTGCTGTTCGACGACATCGACCAGACCTTCCCGCCTGGCCGCATCGGCCTCGTGGGGAACAACGGCGCGGGCAAGTCGCGGCTCATGGCGCTGCTGGCGGGCCATGCCTGGCCCAGCGCCGGCGTGGTGCTGCGGCCGGCGCGGCTGGCGCATGTGCCGCAGCACATCGCAACGGCACCAGGTGCCAGCGTGGCCGATCTGGCCGGCCTCGCGCAGCCACTGGCCGCGCTCGCGCGCATCGAGGCCGGCAGCACGGCACCGTCCGATTTCGACGCCGCGGAAGGCCACTGGGACCTGCCGGCCCGCCTTGCCGCGGCGCTCGAAGCCGCCGGCCTCGCACTCGCGCCGCATCGGCCGGCCGATGGCCTGAGCGGTGGCGAGCGCACGCGCGTGGCGCTGCTCGGCGCATTCCTTTCAGGCGCCGACGCCTTGCTGCTCGACGAGCCCACCAACCACCTCGACGCCGGTGCGCGGCGCTGGCTGCGCGAGCAGCTTGCCGCGTGGCGCGGCACGGCCGTTGTCGCGAGCCACGACCGCGAACTGCTGGAGGGCATGGACCGCATCGCCGAGATCACGCCCGACGGCCGCCTGCGCACTTGCACCGGCGGCTGGACTGTCTACAGCGCATGGCGCGAGCGCGAAGCGGCCGCCGCGCAGGCCCGGCTCGACCATGCACGCACCGAGCGCGCCGCCGCCTTGCGCGAACTGCGCAAGCAGCACGACGCCCAACAGCGCCGTGCCGCACGCGGTGCGAGCTGGGCGCGCGAAGCCAACCTGGCGGCGATCCACGTGGGCCGTCTCAAGGACAACGCACAGGCCCATGCGGGCCGCGAGAGCGAGCGCCAGCGCGACCAGCGCGAGTCGCTGGACAGCGCGGTGCGCGAGGCCGCGGCGCAGGTGAGGGCGGCGCCCGCGGTGGCGCTCGCGCTGCCGGCGTCGGGCGTTCCCGCCGGGCGCCGCGTGCTGCGGCTCGAAGAAGCGGTGCCCGCGCTGCCGCCCGATGCGCGGCCGCTCACGCTGTGCCTGCACGGCCCTGTGCGCGTCGGCATCACCGGCCCCAACGGCTGCGGCAAGACCAGCCTGCTGCGCATGCTCGCGGGCCGCCTGGCGCCGGCGAGCGGCCTTTGCGATGCGCCGCTGCGCTCCGCGTGGCTCGACCAGGGCCACGGCGCCGGCGCCGGCGACGCACTGCCGTCGGCGCTCTGCGTGCTGCAGCAGCTGCATGCCCTGCGTTCGCCGCTGCCCGATGGCGACCTGCGCACCCGGCTCGCGCTGCTGGGCCTGGGCGCACACACCGTGTGCCGCCCGGCTTCCGGGCTCAGCGGCGGCGAGCGTTTGAAGGCGGCGCTCGCCTGCGCGCTGTGGGGCGGTCAGCCGGCGGAGATGCTGCTGCTCGACGAGCCGACCAACCACCTCGACGTGGCTTCGGTGCTGGCGCTGGAGCAGGCGTTGCGCGGGTTCCCGGGGGTGATCGTCGTGGTGTCGCACGACCCGCGGTTCCTGTCGGCGCTGGCGCTCACGCACCGGCTCGAGGCGCAGGGCAAGGGCTGGGTGTTGCGCGACGTGCGGCGGTGACGCGGTGCCGCGTTGCGACGGTGCCTACCGCGGCAGCGCCAGTGCGAACGGCAGGCTCACCACGCCGAGCAGCGTCGACAGCGTCACCAGTCCCGCCACGTACGGTCCGTTGTAGCCCATGCGCGCGGCCAGCACGTAGGCGCTGGAGGCTGTGGGCACCGCGGAGAAGGCCATCAGCACCGCGGCCTGCGTGGCGTCGAGGCGCAGCGCGTGCACCAGGCCCCACGCGACCAGCGGCAGGAACAGGTGCCGTATCGACAGCACGGAGACGGCCAGCACCTTGCCCGTGCCCAGCGTCGAGAACTTCATGCCCGCGCCGGCCGCGAGCAGCCCCAGCGCGAGCGACGCCGCGCCGATGCGCGTGAGCGTGGGGGTGGCCCAGTTGGGCACCGTGAAGCCCAGCACGTTGGCCAGCAGGCCGGCCAAGGTGGCGACGATCAGCGGGTTGCGCACCAGCTGGCGCACGAAGCCGGTCTGCGCATGGCGCGTCATCGGCCACACGGCCGCGATGTTGAAGATGGGCACGCACACGCCGATCAGCACGGCGATGAGCAGCAGGCCTTCGGAGCCCGCGAGCCGCTCGGCCAGCGCCAGGCAGATGAACGAGTTGAAGCGGAACGCCACTTGCGTGCTGGCCGCATGGTCGCGCCGGTCGATGTGGGACCCGAGACCCGGAACATAGGGCAGCGCGTAGGCCATGGCAATGCCGCAAGCGCCGACGCACAGGCCCGCGGTCAGCAGGTTCGACGTGGCACCGAAGTCGAGCGGGCTGCGCACGATCGAGTGAAACAGCAGGACAGGAAAAAGAAAGTAGTAAACCAGGCTCTCGACCTGGTCCCACACGCGGCGGTCGAGGGCGGTGTAGCGGCACAGGAGCCAGCCGATGGCGATGAGGGAAAAGTCGGGGAAGAGCAGCTGGGCGTAGTTCACCGCTTCGAGGATAAACCCGCCCGACCATGGGTAATCCACAGCACGGAAACGAGCCTCCAGCCGCTAGCATCCGGGCTTCGTTTTTTTCGACAACAGTACAAGGAGTAATCGATGCAACGTCGTCAATGGAGCACGCTGGTGGGAGCTGCGGCACTGGCCGCGGTGGCGGGCCAGAGCTTTGCACAGGGCTATCCGAACAAGCCCGTGGAACTGAGCGTGCCGTTCGCACCGGGTGGCACGACCGACATCGTGGCGCGCGTGATTTCCGACCCGCTGGGCAAGGTGCTCGGCCAGCCGGTGGTGGTGATCAACCGCGCCGGTGGCGGCGGCATCGTGGGCGCGGCCGAAACCGCTCGCGCCACGCCAGACGGCTACAAGCTGGGCATTGCCACCGTGTCGAGCACGGCGGCCAACCCGGCCATCAACCCGAAGACGCCGTACGACCCGATCAACGACTTCACGCCGATCATCAACATCGCGGCCACGCCGAACATCATTGCGGTGAATCCGAGCTTCCCGGCGAAGAACTACGCCGAGTTCGTGGCCGAGCTGAAGAAGAACCCCGGCAAGTACTCGTACGCCTCCTCGGGCACGGGCGGCATCGGCCACCTGCTGATGGAGCTGTACAAGAGCCTGACCAACACCTTCGTCACGCACATCCCGTACCGCGGCGCGGGTCCGGCGCTGAACGACGTGGTGGCCGGCCAGGTGCCGATCATGTTCGACAACATCCCCTCGGCCATGCCCTTCATCACCAGCGGCCGGCTGATCCCGATCGTGGTGTCGGCGCCCCAGCGCCTGGCCGCGCTGCCCAACGTGCCGACCTTCAAGGAAGTGGGCCTGGAGCCGGTGAACCGCATGGCCTACTACGGCATCCTCGGCCCCAAGGGCCTGCCGAAGGAAGTGGTCGAGAAGATCAGCGCCGGCGTGAAGAAGGCCGTGGAAGAACCGGCGGTGCGCAAGCGCATCGAGGACACCGGCTCGCTCATCGTGGCCAACACGCCCGAGCAGTTCAGCGCGCAGATCAAGGCCGAGTTCGAGGTCTACAAGGGCGTCGTGAAGAAGCAGAACCTGAAGCTCGACTGAGCCCGCCGCGCCGGCCCGGGATTCTTCCCGGCCCCCCGGAAGCCGCCCGCATGCCGGGCGGCTTTTTTCTTTTCGGGCCCATTCTTTTGTTATCTTGCACGGCATGACAGAGGCCGCCACGCAGACACCCGACATCGACGACTTCATCGACGCCCTCTGGCTCGAGGACGGCCTGTCGAAGAACACCCTGGCCGCCTACCGCCGCGACCTCGCGCTGTTCGCGCAGTGGCTGCGCGAGCAGCGCGACGGCGCCGCGCTGGCCTCGGCGCGCGAGACCGACGTGCAGGCCTACATGGGCGCGCGCCTGTCGACCAAGGGCAAGGCCACCTCGGCGAACCGCCGGCTCACCGTGTTCAAGCGCTACTTTCGCTGGGCGCTGCGCGAGCGGCGCATCGTGGCCGACCCGACCATCCGGCTCATGCCCGCGCGGCAGATGCCGCGCGCCATCAAGACGCTGTCGGAAAAGCAGGTCGACGACCTGCTCGGCGCGCCCGACGTGCAGACGCCGCTGGGCCTGCGCGACCGCGCGATGCTGGAGCTGATGTACGCGAGCGGCCTGCGCGTGAGCGAACTGGTGGCGCTCAAGGCCATCGACCTGAGCCTCAACGACGGCGTGCTGCGCGTGCTCGGCAAGGGCAACAAGGAGCGGCTGGTGCCGTTCGGCGGCGAGGCGCGGCGCTGGATCGAGCGCTACATCGACGACGCGCGCCCCGACATCCTCGGCGGCCAGCAGACGCCCGACCTGTTCGTGACCGCGCGCGGCGCGGGCATGACGCGCGTGATGTTCTGGATCATCGTGAAGAAGCACGCGGCCACCGCCGGCATCCACGTGCCGCTGTCGCCGCACACGCTGCGCCACGCCTTCGCCACGCACCTGCTGAACCACGGCGTGGACCTGCGCGCGGTGCAGCTGCTGCTGGGGCATGCCGACATCTCGACCACCACCATCTACACGCACGTGGCGCGCGAGCGCCTGAAGCAGTTGCATGCCAGGCACCACCCGCGCGGGTGAGCCGCGAGCACCCTTGCACCTCGACCGGGGCGACCGGGGCGACCGGGGCGACCGGATCGGCTGTGCCGGCTGGAGCCTGCCGCGCGCGCAGTGGCGCGAGTTCCCCGCCGAAGGCTCGCACCTCGCGCGCTATGCGCAGGTCTTCGATGCCGTCGAGATCGACACCTCGTTCTACCGCCCGCACCGGCGCGAGACCTACGAGCGGTGGGCGGCCAGCACGCCCGCCGCATTTCGCTTCGCCGTCAAGCTGCCGCAGGCCGTCACGCATGAACGGCGGCTGGTCGATGCAATGGCGCCGTTCGAGGACTTCCTTGCGCAGGCCGGCGGGCTCGGCGACAGGCTCGGTGTGCTGGTCGTGCAGTTGCCGCCCAGCCTCGCGTTCGACGCCGCCGTGGTCCGCCGCTTCCTTGCGGCGATGCGGCGCCGGCATGCGGGCGCGGTGGTGCTCGAGCCGCGCCATCGCAGCTGGTTCACGCCGCAGGCCGACGCGCTGCTCGCGGGCTTCGAGGTGGCGCGCGTGCTGGCCGACCCGGTGCTGTTCGACCAAGCCGCTGCGCCCGGCGGCTGGCCGGGCCTGGTCTATCTGCGGCTGCACGGCTCGCCGCGGCGCTACTGGTCGGCCTACGGCGACGCGCTGCTCGCACGGCTCGCGCAGCGGCTGCGGCTTGCGACGGAAGAGGGCGCGCGGTGCTGGTGCATCTTCGACAACACGGCGGGCGGCGAGGCGGTCGGCAATGCGTTGACGCTGCGGCGTCTCCTGCAGAATCGTCGACCGATCCGAGGAGACACAACATGACCATGACCATGAATTTCAGATTCGACAAGCTTTGCACCGGCCTTGCGCTGGCCGCCGCCACCGGCCTTGCCGCGGCCCAGGGCTTCCCCAGCGCCAAGCCCATTCGCCTGATCGTCGGCTATCCGCCCGGCGGCGGCATCGACTTTGCGGCGCGCACGGTGCAGGTGCCGCTGCAGGAGGCGCTCAAGCAGCAATTGGTGGTCGACTACAAGCCCGGCGCGAGCGGCATGATCGCCGCCACCGAACTCACGCGCCAGCCGGCCGACGGCTACACGCTGCTGCTGGCCAACACCGGCCCGTTCGCCATTGCGCCGTACCTGCAGAGCAAGCCGCCGTACGACCCGATCAGGCAGTTCACGTACATCGGCCAGATCAGCCAGGGCAGCTACATCGCGGTGACGCGGCCCGACCATCCGGCCAGGAACCTCAAGGAGTTCGTGGCCTGGGCCAAGGGGCAGCCGGGCAAGGTCAACTTTGCGTCGGGCGGCAACGGCACCTCGACGCACCTGAACGGCGAGCTCATGAACCAGGTGACGGGCCTGGACATGACACACGTGCCCTACAAGGGCAGCGCGCCCGCGGTGCAGGACCTGCTGGGCGGGCAGACGCAGATCCTCATCGACGCGGGCAGCGTGCTGCTGCCGCAGGTGAAGGGCGGCAAGCTGAAGGCGCTGGCCGTCACCGGCCCTGTGCGCGACCCGCAGCTGCCCGACGTGCCGACCGTGAAGGAGCTGGGCCTTGCGGGCATGGAGGCGGTCGGCTTCCAGGGGCTGGTGGGCCCGGCCAACATGCCGAAGGACGTGGTCGACAAGCTGTCGGGCGAGCTGGCCAAGGCGCTGGCGCAGCCCGACATCAAGGCCAAGTTCGCCACCGCGGGCGCCGAGGTGCATCCGCTCGGCCCTGCGGAGTTCGCGGCCTTCGTCAAGGCGGACAATGAGAAATGGTCCAGGCTGATTCGCGAGCGCAAGCTGCAGCTGGACTGATGCCAACCACGTAACCGATCACATGAATTTCCTAGCTTCCTCGAAGCCCTCGCGCCGCACGGCGACCCGACTCCTGGCCGCCGCGGCCCTGTGCGCCGCTTCCGGCGCACACGCGCAGGCCGTTCCCAAGACCGTGCGCCTCATCGTCGCGTACCCGGCCGGCGGCGTCAGCGACGTGGTCGCGCGCGCGCTCGGCGACCGCCTGGCCGCGCAGATGGGCACCACGGTGATCGTGGACAACCGCGCGGGCGCCAGCGGCGCCATCGGCATGGACGCCGTGGCCAAGGCCGCGCCCGACGGGGCCACGCTGGGCTTCTCGGCCATCAGCCCGCTGGTGCTGAGCCCGCACCTCGGCAAGCTGCCCTTCGACCCGTTGAAGGACGTGGTGCCGGTGGCCAGCGTGATGTATTCGCCGGTGCTGCTGATCGCCACGCCGGCCAGCAAGGCGAAGGACTTCCGCGCGCTGATCGACGACGCCAAGGCGCACCCGGGCGCGGTGCGCTGGGCCACGTCGGGCTCGGCGTCGCTGGGCCACATCGTGCTGGAGCAGCTGCATGCGGCGGCCGGCGTCGACATCACGCACGTGCCCTACAAGGGCGGCGGCCAGCAGCTGAACGACGCCATCGGCGGGCAGTTCGAAATCTTGTCGACCAACGCGAGCCCGACGCTGTCGTCGCACATCCAGTCGGGCAAGCTGCGCCCGCTGGCCGTGGGCGCACCGGCGCGGCTGGAGAGCCTGCCGCAGGTGCCCACGCTGGGCGAGCTGGGCTACAAGGCGGCCAACATCAACTCGCTGTTCGGCGTGTTCGCGCCGGCCGCCACGCCGCCCGCGCTGGTCGCCAGGTACAACGCCGAGATCAACAAGGCGCTGGCCAGCCCCGAACTGCGCGCCAAGCTCACGGCCACCGACAACGTGCCGACCGGCGGCAGCTCGCAAGCCTTCGCCAAGGAAATCGCCAGCGAGTTCGAGAGCAACGGCCGCATCGTCAAGGCGGCGGGCATCAAGGCCGATTGAGCCTGCGGGGTCGACTGAGCGTGCTGACGCCCGGGTGACCCTGGCGCTTGTGGTTTGATTTCCCCTACCTTATAGTAGGTAGATGACAGCCACTTCCACCGCCACCGCCCTTGCCACGGGCAGCACCCGCGAGCAGATCCTCGCGGCGGCGCGCGGGTTCATCGAAACGCGCTCCTACCTGGGCTTCAGCTTCCAGGACGTGGCCGATGCGGTGGGGGTTCGCAAGGCCAGCCTGTACCACCACTTTGCGAGCAAGGAAGCGCTGGGCATCGCCGTGATTCGCGGCGCCACGCAAGGCTTCAAGGACTGGGACGCGGCACGTGCGCGCGAGCCGAAGGACGCGCTCGAATCGTATTTCCGCATGTACCGCAACACGCTGAAGGCCGGCTCGGGCATGTGCCCGGCGGGCGCGCTGGCACCGGGCTGGGACGTCATCAACGACGAGTTGCGCCAGGCCGTGCAGGAGTTGCGCAACACGCAGGTCACATGGCTCACCGGTGTGCTGGGGGCGCTCGTGCCCGTGCGGGAGAAGGGCAAGAAGGGCCCTTCGGTCGCGTCGCTGGCCGCCTATGTGTTCACGGTCTGCCAGGGTGCGCTGTTGTCGGCGCGCATGACAGGGCGCGTCGACGACTTCGACGACGCCATCGCGCAACTCAGGAGTTCACTGCCCGGCTGACCGCCGGGCCTGATGCGGGCACGTTCAGGCGTGCCTATTTTTTGACCTCATAGCCTACCGATTGGATGGTAGGTTTAGTCTGTTGGAGCACCCTCATGAAAGCCGTCATTTCCGCCTACGCCCGTTCCCCGTTCCACTTCGCGAAGAAAGGGGCCCTTGCCGAAGTGCGCCCCGACACGCTCGCCGCAGGCGTGGTGCGCGGGCTGCTGCAGCGCACCGACCTCGACCCCGCGCTGCTCGAAGACATCATCCTGGGCTGCGCCTATCCCGAGGCCTCGCAGGGCAACAACCTCGCGCGCATCGTCGGGCTGCTGGCCGGCCTGCCGCACGAGGTGGGCGGCATGACGGTGAACCGCTTCTGCGGCTCGTCGATGCAGGCCGTGCACATCGCCGCCGCGCAGATCGAGGCCGGCATGGGCGAAGCCTTCCTGTGCGTGGGCGTGGAGTCGATGACGATGGTGCCGCAGGGCGGCTTCAACTTCTCGCCCAACCCCGAGCTGCTGGAAACCACCGACGCCTACATCTCGATGGGCGAGACGGCCGAGAACGTGGCGCAGCGCTGGAACGTGAGCCGCGCCGACCAGGAGGCGCTGGCCGTGGAATCGCACCGCAAGGCGGCCGAGGCGCGCGCGCAGGGCCGGCTGGCCGGCGAGATCGTGCCGGTGCGCCTGGCCTCGGGCGACATCGTCGATGCCGACGGCTGCATCCGCCCGACCACCTCGGCCGAGGCGCTGGCCAACCTGAAGCCCGCGTTCCGCCCCGACGGCGTGGTCACGGCCGGTACCGCGTCGCCGCTGACCGACGGCGCGGCCGTGGTGCTGGTCACCAGCGACGCCTTCGCCGCGAAGCATGGCCTGAAGGCGCTGGCGCGCATCAAGTCGTTCGCGACCGTGGGCGTCGACCCGGCCATCATGGGCATCGGCCCGATTCCCGCGACCCGCAAGGCGCTGGCGCGCGCCTGCCTGAGCGCGGCCGACCTCGACGTGATCGAGATCAACGAGGCCTTCTCGTCGCAGGCGCTGGCCTGCATCCGCGACCTGGGGCTGGACCCCGCCAAGGTCAACCTCGACGGCGGCGGCCTGGCCATCGGCCACCCGCTGGGCGCCACCGGTGCGCGCATCACCGGCAAGGCGGCGTCGCTGCTGGCGCGCGAGAACGGCCGCTACGCGCTGGCCACGCAATGCATCGGCGGTGGGCAGGGCATTGCGACCATCCTCGAGCGCGTCTGATCGCCCGAGAATGAGGCTCGTCACAACAAGGAGACTTCCATGGCCAAGCTGTACCTCGAAGACCTGAAGGTCGGCGACCGTTTCCAGAGCGCGGAACACACGCTCGACGCGGCGCAGATCAAGGCCTTTGCGCAGCAGTTCGACCCGCAGCCGTTCCACACCGACGAGGAGGCCGCGAAGAGCACCTTCTTCGCCGGGCTGGCCGCGAGCGGCTGGCACACGGCCGCGCTCACCATGAAGCTGCTGGTGGAGAGCGGCATTCCGCTGGCCGACGGCATCATCGGTTCGGGTGGCGAGCTGCAATGGCCCAAGCCGACGCGGCCCGGCGACGTGCTGCATGTGGTCAGCGAGGTGATCGACATCGCGCCTTCGCGTTCCAAGCCCGGCCGCGCGATGGTGACCATGCGCTGCCAGACGCGCAACCAGCGCGGCGAGGTGCTCCAGTACTTCACGCCGAAGCTGGTGGTGCACGCGCGGCCTGCGCAGGCTGTGTAGTCCTGCACGGCCCCTTGCACGCGCCGGCGCCATTGGGCGCGTTCAGCGCTTGTCCTGGGCCGCCTGGTTGGCTTGCGAGGTCGCCACCAGCTGGCGCAGCTCCTCGTCGCTGAAGCCGGCCCGCCCGCGCGCCTCGAGGTTGAACGGCGGCTTGTGGCGCGGCGCGTCGTAGCGCGCCACCAGCGCGGGGTAGGTCGCCTCGGCGTCGAGGCCCGCGCCGTCGCACAGCCAGCGGTACCAGTGGTTGCCGATGGCCACGTGGCCGACCTCGTCGCGCAGGATGATGTCGAGGATCTCGACCGCGCGCAGCGCGTCGGGCGTGTTCACGCGCTTGAGCTTGGCCTGGATGAGCGGCGTGGCGTCGAGCCCGCGCGCTTCCAGCGTGCGCGGCACCAGCGCCATGCGGGCGAGCACGTCGTCCTTCGTTTTCTCGCACATGTTCCACAGCCCGTCGTGGCCGGGGAAGTCGCCGTAGCGGTAGCCCATGCCCTGCAGGTGCGTGTGCAGCAGCGTGAAGTGCAGCGCCTCTTCGTCGGCCACGCGCAGCCAGTCGCGGTAGTAGGCCTCGGGCATGCCGTCGTAGCGCCACACGGCGTCCAGCGCGAGGTTGATCGCGTTGAACTCGATGTGGCAGATCGAATGGATCAGCGCGGCGCGGCCTTCGGGGGTGAAAGGCGAGCGCTTCTGCACCGCCGTGGCGGCCACGCGCGCGGGCTTTTCCGGGCGGCCGGGCACGCCGGTGTCGTCGCCGGGCGTGCGAATGGCGCCCGTTGCTATGGAATCGGTAGCGCCTTGCGCAGCAGCGGCGCGCGTGGCGGCTACTTTCTCGTCTGGATCTGTCAGGCGCAGCGCGGCCAGCGCGCTCAATCGGGGGTGCATCCCTACAATTCTAGTTTTGACCTTCTTTGACATTTCCGGAGACAAGAACAATGGCGCTCTACGAACTCGACGGTGTGGCCCCTCAACTGGGCGAAGGTGCATGGGTGGCCGACAGCGCGCAGGTCATGGGCAACGTCAAGCTGGCGGAGAACGCCAGCGTGTGGTTCGGCGCCGTGCTGCGCGGGGACACCGAGACGCTGAGCATCGGGCGCAACAGCAACATCCAGGACCTGTCGGTGCTGCACGCCGACGTCGGCTGCCCGCTGACCATCGGCGAGAACGTCACCGTGGGCCACCAGGTGATGCTGCACGGCTGCACCGTGGGCGACAACTCGCTGATCGGCATCCAGGCGGTGGTCTTGAATAACGCGAAGATCGGCCGCAACTCGATCGTTGGCGCTGGCAGCGTCGTGACCGAGGGCAAGGAGTTTCCCGACAATTCCCTCATCATCGGCTCGCCGGCCAAGGTGGTTCGCACGCTCGACGATGCGGCCGCCGCCCGGTTGCGCCAGAGCGCCGAGCACTATGTAGAGAACGCCCATCGCTTCGCGAAGGGTCTCAGGAAGATCGCCTGACCCCCCGGGTCGCAGGCACACAGAGAAAGAAAACGTTTTGAGCGAGCTGCACAAATTCCTGTTCGATGGCCTGCCGGTGCGCGGCATGATCGTGCGCCTGACGGATGCGTGGCAGGAGATTCTTGCGCGGCGCGCCTCCAACACCTCCACCGGCCCGTACCCGCCGCCGGTGGCCGAGCTGCTCGGCGAGATGACGGCCGCGGCCACGCTGATGCAGGCCAACATCAAGTTCAACGGCGCGCTGATCCTGCAGATCTTCGGCGACGGCCCCGTGAAGGTGGCCGTGGCCGAGGCCAAGCCCGACCTGAGCCTGCGCGCCACCGCCAAGGTGATCGGCGACCTGCCGGCCGATGCGCGGCTGCCCGACATGGTCAACGTGAACAACAAGGGCCGCTGCGCGATCACGCTCGACCCGAAGGACAAGCTGCCGGGCGCCACGCCGTACCAGGGCGTGGTTCCGCTGTTCGGTGACGACGGCGAGAAGCTGGGCAAGCTCAGCGACGTGCTGCAGCACTACATGCTGCAAAGCGAACAGCTCGACACCACGCTGGTGCTGGCGGCCGACGACAAGGTGGCCGCGGGCCTGCTGATCCAGCGCCTGCCGGTGAAGGGCGAGGGCAACCTCGAAGGCACCGCCGACAGGGACCACGACCAGGCCAACGAAGACCAGATCGGCCGCAACGAGGACTACAACCGCATCTCCATCCTCGCGTCGAGCCTGACGCGCGACGAGTTGCTCACGCTGGACATCGAGACCATTCTTCGCCGCCTGTTCTGGGAAGAAAAGCTGCTGCGCTTCGAACCGCAGGCCGGCCCGCAGGGCCCGCACTTCGCCTGCACCTGCGGGCGCGAGCGCGTGGCGCAGATGATCCGCGGGCTGGGCGTGGAAGAGGCCGAGAGCATCCTCGCCGAGCGCGGCGACATCGAGGTGGGCTGCGACTTCTGCGGCAAGCAGTACCGCTTCGACGCGGTCGATGCGGCGCAACTCTTCAAGCCGCTGGGCGACCAGATTCCGGGCAGCCCGGTCGTCCAGTAACCAGGCTGGCGTTGCGGGCCTGTGGGCCTTGTGGGCCCGCATGTTCCGGCGCTTGCGGCGCCTCCCTCGTTTCTAGCGCGCCGCGTCGTCGAAGCCGCTGAACGCGATGTCCGGCGCGCTGGTGTTGTGCTTGGACGGCAGGCTGCGCCCGAAGCGCACCTGCGTGGCCTGCAGCGTCTTCACCTCGGGCAAGGGCAGCACCTGCGGCGCGGCTTGCGGCGTGGCCTGCCAGCGCACCTCGCTCACGTCGGCGTTGTCGGGCGTCACGTACATCGAGCGCAGCACCGCGAAGGGCTGCGCGCTGGCGGTGGGCTTGGACAGCGTCACGTCGAGCGCGGTGCGCGTGCGGCTGATCTCGTTGACCCGCGCCACCGCGCTGCCGCCGTCGGTGAAGCGCACATGGATGGCCAGCGGACGCGGCACGATGCGGATCGACGCGATGTTCACCACCGGCCGCGCGGCCGCCTCGACCGGTCCGAGCAGGAACGACGAGCCGTACACGCCGTCGCCGAAGCGCGCGTCGGGCAGCGGCTTGAGGCGCCAGTAGCCGTCCGACGGATAGAGCACGATGGCCTCGAGCGCCTTGCCGTTCTCCTTCTTGAACACCTGCAGCAGGTGAAAGCCGCTGTCCTTGCGCTTGCCCACCTGCACCGGCACGCGCTGCGCGCGCCAGAAGGTCGGCAGCGTCATGCCGACGATGCGCCACTGGGCGTTGTCCATCAGCACCACGGTGCGCTTACGAAAGCGGTGCGCGGGGTCGGTCGGGTGCGCGCCGCCGTCGAAGTTGCAGCCCGAGAAGTCGGGCTTGGTGACGTCGTTGCCGATCTTGTCGAGGTAGTCGGGCTGCAGCGCCTCGATGCGCATGTGGCGGATGCCGTCGCCGCGCAGCGTCAGCGAGACGTTGTCTTCCTCGGCGCAGGCGGTGGTGGTGGTGCCGTTCTCGACGGTGGCGGCCACCGGGGCCGCGAAGGCGGGCGCGGCCAGCAGCAAGGCGGTGGCGGCGGCAAGGGTGGCGAAGCCGGTGGGAAGCAGTGCGGCGGTCGGCAGGGGCATCGGGTCTCCGGTGAGGGGAAGCGACGGGGCGCGGCCGGACTTCAGTCGCGGCGCGCGATCAGATCGCTGAAGAGCTTATGTTCGCATTCCGGGTCGGAACACTTCTCGCAAGGCCATGACCATGAGACGGGCTTCGATTCGGACCCGCTTCGTGAGCCCGACGCACGCGCGCGGCCCTCGTTGCCCGCGATGGAATTGATGGCGTTCCACGCATTGGCCAGCCGCTCGCCGCCGCTGCCGTGCACCACGGCGTACGACAGCCTGGCGCCGGTGAGCGCGGCGCGCACCAGCGTGTCGGTCGGCTGGCGCGCATGCGGGCCGTCGCGCATGTCGTCGGCCACCCAGGGCAGGTCGAGCGCGGTGAGCAGCGTGATGGCGTAGCGCCGTTGCGCGGCAAGGGCGGCCTCGTGGAGCGAGGTGTCGGCGAACAGCTGCTCGCTGTAGACCGCCGTCATGAGCGCGGTGGTGTCGGCCACCACCACGCCCGAGGCCGCGGCGGCAGCGATGCGGCGCGTCTGCTCGTCGGCGATGGCTTGCTGTTCGTCGGGGCGCGGCGTGCGGCCTTCGCGCTCGCACCATTCGCGCAGGTACTCGCTCACCAGCGTGGTCGGCGTGCCGCGGTCCTGCAGGCGCTGCGCGATGGCGCGCGCGAGCTCGGTCTTGCCGGTGCTCTCGGCGCCCACGAGCGCAATCACGCAGCCGGCGGGCAGGCTGGGCGTCATGCGTGCGCCGCCTTCGTTGCCGTGCCTGGCAAGCGCTGGCGCCACGCCAGGTAGCCCGCCACGCTGAGCACCGCGAACACCGTGTACAGGCCCACGGTGAGCCACAGGCCCTTGTGGATGAAGAGACCCACGCTCACCACGTTCACCGCCAGCCAGATCAGCCAGTTCTCGATGAACTTGCGCCCGAGCAGGAACTGCCCGACCAGGCTCAGCCCGGTGGCGAAGCCGTCCCACCAGGGCACGTCGGTGTCGGTGAAGCGGCGCAGGAAGAGGGCGACCGCCGGCCATGCGAAGGCGCAGGCGGCCAGCGTGAGGGCAACGCCGCGCGGCGAGAGCCGGCTGACCTGCAAGGCGCTGCCGTCGGCGCGGTGGCCGCGCAGCCATTGCGCCCAGCCCCACAGGGCGACGAAAGCGAAGAAGACCTGGAGCGAGGCGTCGCCGTAGATGCGGGCCTTGGCGAACACCGCCATGTAGAGCAGCGAGCTGACGATGGCCAGCGGCCATCCCCAGTGGATCTCGCGCATGTTGCAGCCGACCATGGCCAGTGCCAACAGCGCGGCGACCAGCTCGAGCCAGCTGACGGGAGAGCCCCACAGCAGGAATGCGGGGGCCGAGAGAAGCTCGGTCATCAGCGGGCGCGGTCGTGAAGAAGGGGAGTCAGTGAGCGATCTGTACGAACACTTCGTTCGGCTTGACCATGCCGAGTTCCGCCCGCGCGCGTTCCTCGACCATCTCGAGGCCGTCCTTGAGGTCGTTGACCTCCGAGGTCAGGCGCTCGTTGTTCAGCGCGGCCTTGGCATTAGCGTCCTTCTGGTCGGCCAGCTTGGTGCGCAGCTGCGCCACGTCGCGCACGCTGCCGCGCCCGTTCCACAGCTGCCACTGCAGGACGGCCAGCAGGAGCAGCAGGATGATCGGTGGAACGAGGCGGGCGCGCATGACGCGGTCGGACGCAGCGCGTTTACTTCAGGTTGTAGAACGCGCCGCGGCCGGGGTACACGGCGATGTCGCCGAGGTCTTCTTCGATGCGCAGCAGCTGGTTGTACTTGGCGATGCGGTCCGAACGCGACAGCGAGCCGGTCTTGATCTGGCCGGCGTTGGTGCCCACGGCGATGTCGGCGATGGTGCTGTCCTCGGTTTCGCCCGAACGGTGCGAAATGACGGCGGTGTAGCCCGCGCGCTTGGCCATCTCGATGGCGGCGAAGGTCTCGGTCAGCGTGCCGATCTGATTGATCTTGATCAGGATCGAGTTGGCGATGCCCTTGTCGATGCCCTCTTGCAGGATTTTGGTGTTGGTGACGAACAGGTCGTCGCCCACCAGCTGCACGCGCTTGCCCAGGCGTTCGGTCAGGTGCTTCCAGCCGTCCCAGTCGCCTTCGTGCATGCCGTCTTCGATGCTGATGATCGGGTACTTGTCGACCCAGTTCGCGAGCATGTCGGTCCAGCTTTCGGCCGTGAGCGACAGGTTCTCGCCAGACAGCACGTACTTGCCGTCCTTGTAGAACTCGCTGGCCGCGCAATCGAGGCCCAGGGCGATCTGCTCGCCGGCGGTGTAGCCGGCCTTGTCGATGGCTTCCAGGATCAGCAGGATGGCCGCTTCATGGCTCTCCACGCTGGGAGCGAAGCCGCCTTCGTCGCCCACCGCCGTGCTGATGCCGCGGTCGCCCAGGATCTTCTTGAGTGCATGGAACACTTCGGCGCCGTAGCGCACGGCCTCGCGGAAGCTCTTGGCGCCCACGGGGATGATCATGAACTCCTGCAGGTCCAGGCTGTTGTTGGCGTGCGCGCCGCCGTTGATGACGTTCATCATCGGCACCGGCAGCTGCATGCCGCCCATGCCGCCGAAGTAGCGGTACAGCGGCAGGCCCGACTCTTCGGCCGCGGCGCGGGCCACGGCCATCGACACGGCGAGGGTGGCGTTGGCGCCCAGGCGGGCCTTGTTGTCGGTGCCGTCCAGGTCGATCATCGTGCGATCGAGGAAGGCCTGTTCGCTGGCGTCCAGGCCCAGCACGGCTTCCGAGATCTCGGTGTTGATGTTCTCCACGGCCTTGAGCACGCCCTTGCCGAGGTAGCGGCTCTTGTCGCCGTCGCGCAGCTCGATGGCTTCGCGCGAACCGGTCGACGCGCCCGAGGGCACGGCTGCGCGGCCCATGGTGCCCGACTCGAGCAGCACGTCGCATTCGACGGTGGGGTTGCCTCGGCTGTCGAGAATTTCGCGGCCGACGATGTCAACGATTGCACTCATCTTTTGTCTTTCTCTTTCTGTTCTCTTGGGCGGATAAATTGGGTCGCGGGAATCAGAGACCTTCGACCGCGATCATGTTCATGACGGCGGCGCCGGCACGCGCTTCGCGTGCCTTGAGGTACTCGGGCGTGTCGTAGAAGGCCTTGGCCTTCTCGAAGCTGGCGAATTTGAGCACGACGATGCGGGTGGGCTTCCAGTCGCCTTCCAGCGGCTGCACTTCGCCGCCGCGCACGCACACCTCGGCGCCGTGCGCCTGCATGGCAGCGCTCGACCACTTCTTGTATTCCTCGTACTGCGTCGGGTTGGTCACCTCGACGTGGGCGATGACGTAGCCGCTGCTCATGCCACGGCCTTCAACGACTTGTTGGTGCTGCCGGCGCCCTTGTCCTTGTGCTCGAGCGCCGCCTTGATGAAGGCGTTGAAGAGCGGGTGGCCGCCCCACGGGGTCGACTTGAACTCGGGGTGGAACTGCACGCCCATGAACCAGGGGTGCACGTCCTGCGGCAGCTCGACGATTTCGGTCAGGTGCTCGCGCTGCGTGAGCGCGGAGATCACGAGGCCGGCGTTGCGCAGCTCGTCCAGGTAGTTGACGTTGGCTTCATAGCGGTGGCGATGGCGCTCGGTGACCACGTCGCCGTAGATGCTGTGGGCCAGCGTGCCGGGCGTCACGTCGGAGCTCTGCGCGCCCAGGCGCATGGTGCCGCCGAGGTCGGACTTCTCGTCGCGCGTCTTCACGGTGCCGTCGCGGTCCTTCCACTCGGTGATCAGCGCGATCACGGGGGTGGGCGTCTCGGGGTCGAACTCGGTGCTGTTGGCGTTCTTCAGGCCGGCCACGTGGCGCGCGTACTCGATGGTGGCGACCTGCATGCCCAGGCAGATGCCCAGGTAGGGCACCTTGCCTTCGCGGGCGAAGCGCGCGGCCGAGATCTTGCCCTCGACACCGCGCTGGCCGAAGCCGCCGGGCACCAGGATGGCGTCGTACTTGGCCAGGCGCGAGACGTCCTGTGCGTTGATGGTCTCGGAGTCGATGTAGTCGATCTTCACGCGGGCATGGTTCTTCATGCCGGCGTGGCGCAGGGCTTCGTTCAGCGACTTGTAGCTGTCCGACAGGTCGACGTACTTGCCGACCATGGCGATCGACACTTCCTTTTGCGGATGCTCGACCTCGTAGACTAGGTCGTCCCAGCGCTGCAACTTGGCGGGCGGGGTGTTGATGCGCAGCTTGTCGCAGATCAGGCCGTCCAGGCCCTGTTCGTGCAGCATGCGGGGCACCTTGTAGATGGTGTCCACGTCCCACATGGAGATCACGCCCCATTCGGGCACGTTCGAGAACAGCGAGATCTTGGCGCGCTCGTCGTCGGGAATCGGGCGGTCGGCGCGGCACAGGAGCACGTCGGCCTGGATGCCGATGGCGCGCAGTTCCTTGGCGGTGTGCTGGGTGGGCTTGGTCTTGAGCTCGCCGGCGGCGGCGATCCAGGGCACGTAGCTCAGGTGCACGAAGGCCGAGTTGTTCGGGCCGTTGCGCAGGCTCATCTGGCGCACGGCCTCGAGGAAGGGCAGCGATTCGATGTCGCCCACGGTGCCGCCGATCTCGACGATGGCCACGTCGACCTCGTGCGAGGTGCCGATGCCGGCGCCGCGCTTGATGTATTCCTGGATCTCGTTGGTGATGTGCGGGATCACCTGCACCGTCTTGCCGAGGTAGTCGCCGCGGCGCTCCTTCTCGAGCACGGTCTTGTAGATCTGGCCGGTCGTGAAGTTGTTGGCCTTGCGCATGCGCGTGTTGATGAAGCGCTCGTAGTGGCCGAGGTCGAGGTCGGTCTCTGCGCCGTCATCGGTGACGAACACTTCCCCATGCTGGAAGGGCGACATCGTGCCGGGGTCGACATTGATGTACGGATCGAGCTTGATGAGGGTGACTTGGAGGCCGCGCGATTCGAGGATCGCGGCGAGCGAGGCGGAGGCGATTCCCTTGCCAAGGGAAGATACGACACCACCGGTGACGAAGACAAATTTGGTCATGCCAGTTCCGGACGCTGTGAATCCGGGCAGTGGGAAATTACGATTATAGGTGCGCCCTTTGCGGCACTTTGCGCCAAGGGCTTGTTGCCATTTGTTCGATGGCCTATGAGCAACAATACGGCCCATGCAAGATCTCGCCGGCAAACACATCGTTCTCGGTCTCACGGGCGGCATCGCCTGCTACAAGTCGGCCGAGCTGTGCCGCCTGTTCGTCAAGGCCGGCGCGACCGTCCAGGTCGTGATGACCGAGGCGGCGGAGCAGTTCATCACGCCCGTGACCATGCAGGCGCTGTCGGGGCGCACCGTCTACACCTCGCAGTGGGACACGCGCGAGCCCAACAACATGCCGCACATCAATCTGAGCCGCGAGGCCGATGCCATCGTGCTGGCGCCGTGCAGCGCCGACTTCATCGCGCGGCTGGTGCAGGGCCGCTCCGACGACCTGCTGAGCCTGATGTGCCTGGCCCGCCCGATGGATCGCATTCCGCTGCTGATCGCGCCCGCCATGAACCGCGAGATGTGGGCCCATCCCGCCACCCAGCGCAACCTGATGCAGGTGTCGGCCGACGGCGCCACCGTGCTGGGCGTGGGCAGCGGCTGGCAGGCCTGCGGCGAGACCGGCGACGGGCGCATGCTCGAACCGGCGCAGTTGCTCGAGGACATCACGGCGTTCTTCAGCCCCAAGCTGCTGGCGGGGCACAAGGTGCTGGTCACGGCCGGCCCGACCTTCGAGGCGCTCGACCCGATCCGCGGCATCACCAACCATTCGTCGGGAAAGATGGGCTTCGCCATTGCCCGCGCGGCCCGCGAGGCGGGCGCCGAGGTCACGCTGGTGGCCGGCCCGGTGCACCTGCCGACGCCGCGCGGCGTCACGCGGGTGGACGTGCTGTCGGCGCAGGACATGCTCGAGGCGACCACCCGTGCGGCCGAGTACGCTAGCATTTTTGTAGCAACGGCTGCGGTGGCCGACTGGCGCCCGGCGACGCAGAGCGACCAGAAGATCAAGAAGGACGGCAGCGGCAAGACGCCGGTGCTCGAGTTCGTCGAGAACGCCGACATCCTGCTGACCGTGGCGCGCAGCGAACGCGCCCAGTCCAGGAAGCTTTTCTGCGTGGGGTTCGCCGCCGAGAGCGAGAACCTCGTCGAGCACGCCAAGGCCAAGCGCCAGCGCAAGGGCATTCCGCTGCTGGTCGGCAACATCGGCCCGCTGGCCTTCGGGCAGGACGACAACGCGCTGCTGCTGGTGGACACCCACGGCGTGCGCGAGCTTCCCCGCGCACCCAAGCTCACGCTGGCGCGCGAGCTCATGACCGAAATCGCCGCACGACTTCCCGACTGGAGGGTCTGATGAACCTGAATCCCCAATGGAACACGCCGCCGAACGGCGACTTCGCCCGCTACGTCGAGCGGCTGTCGGCGCAAGCCGCGCTGCCCAAGCGGGCCGCGCGAGAGGGTGAGCCCGGGCTCGACGTGGGCATGACTCCCTCGCCCGGCCAGCAGGGGCCCGTGACGGCCGCCATGCAGCGCGCCGAGCAGCCGGGCATTCCCGGCATGCTCGGCTCGCCCAACGGCGAAGTGCCCAGGCGCGAACCCGGCTCCTTCGACCCCGCGCTGCTCAAGGTGCTGGGCGTCGTCGGCGCGCTGGTGTTCCTCGTGCTGTGGGCGGCCGGCGTGCCTTTCGGCGTGCTGGTGCTGCTGGCGGGCGTGACCCTCTGGCTCGGCAGGAAATTGAAGGGCGTGAAGCTTACCCCCGGCGTCGCCAAGTGGCAGCAGGTGCTCGAGGAAGCGGCACGCAAGCAAAGAGAACAGCAACACAAGCAAGGCAGCAAGTAAGTGAAAGTCGACGTCCGTATCCTCGATCCGCGCATGGTGGATCAATTGCCCGCGTATGCCACCCCCGGAAGCGCCGGCCTCGACCTGCGGGCGTGCCTGGACGCCCCCATCACGCTCGAGCCCAACGGCTGGCAGCTGGTGGGCACGGGCATCGCGATCCACCTGGGCGACCCGGCCTACGCCGCGATGATCCTTCCGCGCTCGGGCCTGGGCCACAAGCACGGCATCGTGCTGGGCAACCTGGTGGGCCTGATCGACAGCGACTACCAGGGCGAGCTGAAGATCAGCGCCTGGAACCGCAGCGACACCCCCTTCGTGCTGAACCCGATGGAGCGGCTGGCCCAGCTGGTGATCGTGCCGGTGGTGCAGGCGCAGTTTCGCGTGGTCACAGAATTTGCACCCACGCAACGCGGCGAGGGCGGCTACGGCTCCACGGGCAAGCATTGAAGCTCGAGGCCGCGCGATCCGGTCTGGTCCGCCTGGTTAGCTCGGTCCGCCCGGTTCCTTAAGGCCACCTGAGTTTCCGAGCGGTAAAGACCGGAACTGCGGCGGCACGCGGCGCTCGAAGGTTTCAGTGTGTGTTTTGCGTCATCGCGGCAAGGGCTGCGGCGTTAGTCACACGCAGGTGCATTCTTCGTGCACCGTTCTATCCGAGGAGCCTCTCAACATGAAGATTTCAATGCGCTTCGTTTCCGTCACCGCTTCCGTGCTGGCCGTGGCCACGCTCACGGCGTGCGTGGCACCGGCGCCGGTCTACCAGACCTCGCGCTATCCGTACCAGGCGCCCCCGCAGGCCATTCAGTACCAGGAAGCTTCCTACGTCGAATACGGCCACGTGGCCAACATCGAGGTGTTGCGCAGCGAAACCGCGGGCACCGGCACGAGCGGCGGCGGTGCCGTCGCCGGCGGCGTCATCGGCGGCGTGGTGGGCAACCAGTTCGGCCGGGGCAACGGCCGCGCCGCAGCCACCGCGCTGGGCATCGTGGGCGGTGCCCTGCTGGGCAACACCATCGAGGCACAGCAGAACGGCCCGCGTGCCTATGAAACCTACCGGGTGTCGGTGCAGACCGACCGTGGCGGCTACCGCGCGTTCGACGTGCAGAGCCCCGGCGACCTGCGCATCGGCGACCGCGTGCGCATCGACAACGGCCAGATCTCGCGCATGTAGCCGCAGCCCCTCGCGGGGAAGCGAGAAAGAAAAAGCCGGGCAATGCCCGGCTTTTTCATTGGCGCCCGCAGATGGTGTCGTCAGTGCAGCGTCTGGTTGCCCGGCGCCATTGGTGCCACCTTGAAGAAGCCCGTGCCCGCCGAGCCGCGGCCCACTTCTTCCTCCGTGGCTTCGCGCACCGAGCGCACCGTGATGTCGAGCCGGATCGCGATGCCCGCGAGCGGATGGTTGCCGTCGAGCACCAGGTGGTCGGGGTAGACCTCGGCCACCGTGTAGATCGTGTCCCGCGGGATCGCCTCGTTCACGCCCTTGGGCAGGGCGGAGCCGTCGAAGGTCATGCCTTCTTCTGTGCCTTCGGGGAAGAGCGAGCGCGGCTCGAGAAACAGCAACTGGTCGTTGAAGTCGCCGAAGCCCTGCTCGGGTTCGACCTGCAGCTGCACCCGTGCGCCGGGCTCATGGCCCTGCAGGGCGGCCTCGATCACGTCGAAGAGATCGTCGCCGCCGACCAGGAATTCAACCGGTTCGTCGAGCACGTCCAGCACGTCGCCGAGCGTGTCTTTCATTGTCCAGGTCAAGCCGACCACGCATTGTTCAGAGATTTCCATTGCAGAATTCTCCCATGGAGATTACACAACCGCTGCCGTTGCTCGGCGGCCTGAGCGCCGCGCAGTTCATGCGGCGGTACTGGCAGAAGAAACCCTTACTCGTCCGTCAGGCGATACCCGACATGGTGCCACCGATCGAGCGCGGCGAGTTGTTCGCGCTGGCCGAACGCGAGGACGTCGAGTCGCGGCTGATCCGGCATGGCAAGTCCGGCTGGTCCCTGAAGCACGGCCCGCTGGCCCGCCGGGCCCTGCCACCTCTGAAGCAGGCCGCCTGGACGCTGCTGGTGCAGGGCGTCGACCTGCACCATGACGGCATCCACGAACTGCTGCGCCAGTTCCGCTTCCTGCCCGACGCGCGCCTGGACGACCTGATGATCAGCTACG
The DNA here is from genome assembly GCF_900112425.1 of Variovorax sp. OK212. GTDB lineage: Bacteria > Pseudomonadota > Gammaproteobacteria > Burkholderiales > Burkholderiaceae_C > Variovorax. Next base: position 47,471 of record NZ_FOLP01000006.1, read on the forward strand.
CGAGCGACACCGGCGGCGTGGGCGCGCATTTCGACAGTTACGACGTGTTTCTGCTGCAGGCGCACGGCCGCCGCCGCTGGTCCATCGGCAAGCAGAGCGACCTGCGGCTGCAGCCCGGCGTGCCGCTGAAGATCCTCGAGAACTTCGAGCCCGAGCAGACCTTCGTGCTCGAGCCCGGCGACATGCTCTACCTGCCGCCGCGCTACGCGCACGACGGCGTGGCCGTGGGCGACGACTGCATGACGTATTCCATCGGCCTGCGTTCGTCGGCACTGGGCGAGCTGGGCGCCGACCTGCTCGCGCGCATGTCGCAGGCCTACGCGGAAGACCTCGAGGACGCCGGCCCCGCCGAGCTCGCGCGCTACCGCGACCCGTCGCAGCCGGCCGTCGATGCGCCGGCCCGCATGCCCGCCGCGCTGCAGGGCTTCGCGCGCAAGGCCGTGGAGGCCGCGCTGCGCGACGCCGATGCGGTCGACCGCGCGCTCGGTGAATCGCTCACCGAGCCCAAGGCCAACGTGTGGTTCGGCGAGGGCGGCGAGATGCCCGAGGCACCGCGGCGCGCGGCGCTCGACCGCCGCACGCGCATGCTCTACGACGATCGCCACATCTACATCAACGGCGAGAGCTTTCGCGCCGGCGGCGCCGATGCCACGCTGATGCGCAAGCTGGCCGACCAGCGCGCGCTGGGTGCGCGCGAACTCGCGCGCGCGAGCGAAGGCGCGCTCGCGTTGCTCGACGAGTGGTGCGAGGCAGGGTGGCTCCATGCCGAATGAAGACCCGGCGGCGGCGTTGAGCGAAGGGCGCTTCGACGGCCGCGAGGCCTTCGACACGGTCCTTCGCGGCGCGCTGTCGGCCGCGGCACAGCAAGGCTGGAAGGAGATCGTCTTCAGCGACCCCGACTTCGCCGACTGGCCGCTGGGCGAGCGCGCCAGCATCGAGGCCCTGCAGGCCTGGTCGGCGAGCGGTCGGCGCCTGGTGCTGCTGGCGCAGCGCTTCGACGTGCTCGAGCGCGCGCATGCGCGCTTCGTGCCCTGGCGGCGCATGTGGGACCACATCATCGAATGCCGCGCCACCGGCAAGGCCCCGGGCGCCGAAGTGCCCAGCGCCATCTGGACGCCCACATGGTTCGTGCATCGCATCGACCCCGAGCGCAGCCGGGGCGTGAGCGGCACCGACGCCGCATCGCGCCGCGCGTTGCGCGAGACCATCGACGAGTGCTGGCGCCTCGCGCGGCCCGCCTTTCCCGCATCGACGCTCGGCTTGTAAGCCAATGCCGCGAATGCGGCCCTCAGACACATTCGCTCCGGAATGCAGGTCTAGAATTTTTTCGTTCCAGACCTTCATTGCCAAAGGAGATTCCATGAAGAAGTCAACGTCCGTCCTGGTTGCCTCGCTGATTGCCGCTGCCGCGCTCGTCGCCTGCGGAAAGAAGGAGGACGCCGCGCCGGCGGTTGTGACGCCGCCTCCTGCGCCCGTGACCGAACCCGCACCGGCGCCTGCCGCACCGGCCGCCGCGCCTTCCGCCGACTCGGGCGCGATGGCACCGGCGCCAGGCGCTTCGTCGGCACTCGATGCCGCGAACGCAGCCACCGAGGCCGCGAAGAAGAACGAAGCGCCCAAGCAGTAAGAGCTGCCAGGCATCCGCCATGAAGAAAGCCGCCATGAGGCGGCTTTTTTTCGTGGCATCGGGCCCGCTGTTTCAGTCGGCTCGACTCACACGTCGAGCCAGGGTGAGCCCTCGGCCGCGGTGGCGGTGAGCATCTCGGCCTCTTCGCCGCCCAATGCCTCGGCCATCATCCGGCGCACGATCTCGGGCCGGTTGTTCTGTTCGCTCAGGTGCGCCGCGACCACGTGCCGCAAACCGTCGTGCAACACGGCGCGCGCGATCTCCGCCGCGGCCGTGTTCGACAGGTGCCCGTAGTTGCCGCCCACGCGATGCTTCAGGAAGGCAGGGTAGGCCGAGTTGGCCAGCAGGTCGCTGTCGTGGTTGAACTCGAGCAGCAGCGCGTGCACGCCGCTCAGGCGGGCCAGCACATGGGCCGTGGCATGCCCGAGGTCGGTGAGCACGCCGAGCGTGCGATTGCCGTCGGTGCAACGCAGCTGCAAGGGCTCGCGCGCGTCATGCGGCACGGTGAAGGGCTGCACGCCGATGTCGCCGACCGCAAACTCCGCATCGTCGCGCGCCAGGTTCAGCATGCCTTCGAAATCGCGCCCGCCCGTGGCGAGCCACGTGCCTTCGCTCATCCAGACGGGAATGCGGTTGCGGCGAGCGAGCGAATGGGCACAGCCGATGTGGTCGCCATGCTCGTGGGTCACGAAGACCGCATCGATGTCGCCGGCGACCAGGCCCGCTTGTGCGAGCCGCAGGTCGAGTTGCTTGAGGCCGAAGCCGCAGTCGACCAGAAGGCGGGAGGTGCGGCCGGCGCTGGTCGCTTCGACCAGCGCGGCATTGCCCGTGCTGCCGCTGCCGAGGCTTCGGAAGCGGAGCATGCGGGTTACTTCAGGTCGTCTGCGATGACCTTGACGATGCGCTCGGCGTTGGCCGATGCGACCGGTGCGCCGGCATCGTTGAGCACCGACACCGTCGAGGCTTCGCCCTGGCTCTTGACCGAGATGCGGAACTTGATCGGTGCTTCGTCCTTGGGCGAGCCGCTGAACAGCTTGCCGAAGAAGCCGGGCTCCTTCTTGTCGGGGTTCGGCGTCACGTAGCGCACGTAGTACACGCCAGCGCTGCGGTCGCGGTCTTCCACGGTGAAGCCGGTGCGGTCGAGCGCCAGGCCGACGCGGCGCCATGCGCGGTCGAAGCCTTCGCTGATCTGCACGACCGGCTGGCCGCCGACGTTGGCGACAGTGGCGGTCCTGGTCGGGGCGGTGGTGGCCGCCAGGATCTTCGACTGCTCCTGCGACACGCCGAGCTTGACCATCAGGCGGCGCAGGAATTCGGTCTCGAGTTCAGGGTCGCTCGGACGCGGCTGCCACACGGTCTGGTCCTGGCGCGAGTTGTTGTAGACCTCCTGCATGCCGCGGTGGCTCACGAAGATCTCGGTGCCGGTGGGCGTGCGTTCCAGGCGGGTGCGGAAGCGGTCGAGTTCGCCGGTCGAGTAGACCGAGTCGACCAGCTTGCCCAGCGTGCCGCGGATGATGTCCTGCGGCAGCTTGGCGCGGTTCTCGGCCCAGTCGGTTTCCATGATGCCCAGGTTGCGCTGCTCGGTGGTCAGCAGGAAACCGCTTTCCTGCCAGAAGTCCTTCACCGGGTCCCAGAGCTGGTCGGGCGAGCGGTTGATGACGATCCAGCGCTGCGTGCCCGAGCGCTCCATGCGCACGTCGCCGAGGGTGCTCACGGCAGTGGGCACGCCCGGTGCGTTGGCCACGCCGGCCTGGTAGGCGTTGGCGGTCACGGCGCCGCCGGGGACGGCGTAGCGGTTGTCGCGCGACAGCTGGGACAGGTCAGGCGGGACCTCGAGCGTCGGGGCCTTGCCGGCGCTCTTGTAGTCGATCTTGTCGCTCTCGAGGACGGAGCAGGCGGCGAGGCTGGCAACGAGGGCCAGCAGTGCAAGTCGCGAAAGGTTCTTCAACGTCTTCTTCCTTGTTGGAATGGTTCGGTCAATCTAGGGGCCGCAGTGCCCGCCCTCTCTGAGCACGGTTCGGGCAAAAGGTTGCTTAACCTTGCTGCGGCCAGGGAAAAGGCAGGTCCGGAACGGGTGCGGAAGCGCTCAACCCTTGAGCAGGCCGGTGGCGCGCAGGGCGCCCTCGACCGCGGGGCGGCTCGCTTCGCCGAGTTCGGTGAGCGGCAGGCGCAGGGTGCCACCGCACAGGCCGAGTCGCGCCATGGCCCACTTCAGCGGGATCGGGTTGGGCTCGACGAACAGGTTCCGGTGCAGCGGCATGAGCTCGAACTGGATCTCCATGGCCCGCTTGACGTCGCCCGCCAGCGCGGCCACGCACAGTTCGTGCATTTTGCGCGGCGCGATATTGGCCGTGACGCTGATGTTGCCCTGGCCGCCGCAGAGCATGAGCGCGACCGCGGTCGGGTCGTCGCCGGAGTAGACGGCAAAGTTCTTCGGCACGTCGCGAATGAGCCACTGGGCCCGCTCGATGTTGCCGGTGGCTTCCTTGATGCCGATGATGCCGGGCACCTGCGTGAGGCGCAGCACGGTGTCGTGCGCCATATCGGCCACGGTGCGACCGGGCACGTTGTACAGCACGATGGGCAGGTCGCCCACGGCCTCGGCGATGGCCTTGAAGTGCTGGTACTGGCCTTCTTGCGTCGGCTTGTTGTAGTAGGGCACGACCTGGAGCTGCGAGTCGGCGCCCACGCCCTTGGCGAACTTGGCGAGCTCGATGGCTTCCTTGGTCGAGTTCGCGCCGCAGCCGGCCATCACGGGCACGCGGCCCTTGGCTTGCTCGACGGATACGCGGATGATTTCGCAGTGCTCTTCGACGTCGACCGTCGGCGATTCGCCGGTGGTCCCGACCACGCCGAGGCAGTCGGTGCCTTCGTCGATGTGCCAGTCGATGAGACGCCGCAGGGCGGGGTAGTCGACACTGCCGTCGTCATGCATCGGCGTGACGAGCGCGACGATGCTGCCTGTCAGTTGCTCCAAGGGGGAATCTCTTTGTCGGTGGACGAAAGCGCCGATTCTACTTACTCCGGGGCCCCGCCAGACAGCCGCCCCGGCCCCCTCAGTTTCCCTTAAGGAGGTGGCGGGGCGCCGCCGCGGCGGCTTCCAGGGCGGGCCGCACGGCCGCAATGCGCTGCACGAAGCGGGCCGGTTCGGCCATGAACCCGTCCTCGTAGGCCACCGCGCGCAAGCCCGCACAGGCCGCGAGCAACTCGCCGGGCTGCAGCAGGAAATCGGGCCGCGAGGGCTTGCCGACGCTCTCGTTGCCCGCTGCGAAGGTCTCGTAGAGCAGCACGCCGCCGGGCGCCACGGCGGCCACGATGTCGGCCATGCGCGCGCGCCAGAGGTAGTTGGTGACGACCACCGCGCCGAAGACCTGTCCGGCGAAGGGCCAGGCGCCCGACTCGATGTCCGCCTCGACGGTGCGCCCGAAGGCCCCCGCCGTCGCCAGCGCCTCGGCCGAGCGGTCGACCCCGGTCACCGCGTGCCCCCGGCCGGCGAACCACCGCATGTGGCGCCCGGCGCCGCAGGCCACGTCGAGCACGGTGGCCTCGGGCGCCAGCAGGTGTGACCAGCGGACCACCCATTCGGAGGGCGCGGACAGGCCGTGGACCGGCGCAAGCTCTTTCATTTCAATCGGACCTTCAGGCTTCAGGGGTTCAGGGGTTCAGGGGTTCAGGGATTCAGGGATTCAGGGGTTCAGGGATTCAGAAACACGACCAGATCTGGTCGACCAGCGTCACCAGGAACGCCGGGTGCACGTACATCGCGAACACGCCGCCCAGCACCGCCGCCGCGGCGGCAAGCCAGCCGGCGTGGACGATGTGCTGGCGCCGTTGCGGTGTCATGGGCCGGTTGTAGCGCAATCAGCCCGCCGCGCCCAGCGGCTGCGGTGCGCGCGCAATGGCGTTTTCCTTCACCGGCAGGTTGATCAGCGCCGCGAACACGCCCAGCGCGATCGAGATGTACCAGACGATGTCGTAGCTGCCCGTGGTGTCGTACAGGTAGCCGCCCAGCCACACGCCCAGGAACGAGCCCACCTGGTGGCTCAGAAACACGAAGCCGCTGAGCATCGACAGATGCGCCACGCCGAAGATGCCCGCCACGATGGCGTTGGTGGCCGGCACCGTCGACAGCCACAGGAAGCCCATGGCGGCGGAGAACACGTACACGCTCGTCGGCGAGAGCGGCGCCAGCAGGAACAGCGCGATCGACACCGCCCGCGCGAAGTAGATCGCCGCGAGGATCTTCCGCTTGGCCAGCTTCTGCCCCAGCAGCCCGACCGTGTACGTGCCGAACACGTTGAACAGGCCGATCAGCGCCAGCGCGTAGCCCGCCACCTCGGCCGGCAGCGCGCGGTCGCGCAGGTAGGTCGGCATGTGGATGCCGATGAAGGCGAGCTGGAAGCCGCAGACGAAGTAGCCCGCCATCAGCAGCCCGAAGCTCGGGTAGCGAAACGCCTCGCCCACAGCCTGCAGCACCGACTGCTCGCGGTGCCCGGCCAGCGCCGCGGTCTTGGGTTCGCGCAGCCCGAAGGCCAGCGGAATGATCACCAGCACCAGCACCGCCACCACCGCCAGCGCGCTCTGCCAACCCATGCTCCCGATCAGTCGGCCTTCGATGGGCGCCATCAGGAACTGCCCGAACGAGCCGGCCGCGGCGGCCACGCCCATCGCCCACGAGCGCCGCTCGGCCGGAATCTGCCGCCCGATCACGCCGTAGATCACCGCGTAGGTCGAGCCCGCCTGCGCCGCACCGATCAGCACGCCGGCGCTCAGCGTGAACAGCAGCGGCGTCGGCGAATGCGCCATGCCGAACAGCCCCAGCGCATAGAGCACCGAGCCGCCGATCAGCACCCGGAACGCGCCGAAGCGGTCGGCCAGCATGCCCGCGAACACGCCGAAGATGCCCCAGGAGAGGTTCTGCACGGCCAGCGCGAACGAGAAGGTCTGGCGGCTCCAGTCCTGCGCCTGCGTGATGGGCTGCAGCCAGAGGCCGAAGCCGTGGCGGATGCCCATGGAGAGCGTGACGATCATCGCCCCGCACAACAGGACTTGCTTGATCGAAAGAGTGGAGGCGGGGGCTTGCATGGCGTCGAATGTAGCGACTTGCATGCCGCGGCAGGCGTGCGGATGGCCAAAGCCATTGATGATTTCTGGGCGGCATTTCGATGCGCTTTGCGCATCAAAGCCGCCAGGGTCAATGCGCTGTCGCTGTGGTGACAGCACGCGTGCGCGGAAACCCGTGCGCGCAGGCCTTCCAGGCCAGCCACAGCGCGGGCACCAGCAGCACGATCAGCGACCAGGGCAGCGCGCCCGCGCCCCGGCTCTGCAGCAGCAGGCCGCCGATCAGCCCGCCGCCCGCAATGGCGATGTTCCATGCCGTCACCACCATCGACTGCGCCACGTCCGCCGCGTCGCCCGCGGCCTGCGCCGAGGCCGTCTGGAACAGCGTGGCTGCCCCGCCGAACGCCACGCCCCACACGGCCACCGCCACGAACACCACCGGCTGCGAACCCGTGAGCGCGCCCAGCAGCAGCGCGGCCACGGCAAAGGCCGCGGTGCCGGCCAGCACCAGCTCGCGCAGCCAACGGTCGATCAGCACGCCCGTCACCCAGATGCCCGCCAGCGAGGCCCCGCCGAACACCAGCAGCACCAGGTCGACCCGCGCGCCGAGCCCGGCGTGCGCGAGAAACGGCGCGATGTAGGTGTAGAGGATGTTGTGCGCCAGCACGAAGGCCAGCATCACCGCCAGCACCGGCCGCACGCCCGGCAGCAGGAAAACGCGCCGCACGCCCTGCTGGCGGCCCGCCGCCTGGCCGGGGAAGTCGGGCACCTGCCAGCGCACCCAGCCCAGCAGCAGCACCGAGAGCGCCGACATGATCAGGAACGCCGGGCGCCAGCCCACGCCGTTGCCCAGCAGCGTGCCGGCCGGAATGCCCAGCGACAGCGCCAGCGGCGCGCCCAGCATCGCCACGGCGATCGCGCGGCCCTGCATCGACGGCGCCACCATGCGCGCCGCCTGCCCGGCCAGCAGCGCCCACAGCAGCCCGGCGAACACGCCCGCGAAGAAGCGCGCGACCAGCGTCAGCGCGTAGCCGTGCGACAGCGCGGTGACCGTGTTGACGATCGCGAAGCCGCCGATGGCCAGCAGCAGCAAGGGCCGGCGGCGCCAGCTGCGCGTGAAGGCCACCAGCGGAATGGCCGCCACCAGCGAGCCGATGGCGTACACCGTCACCAGCTGGCCGACCAGTGCGGGCGTGACGCCCAGGCTCGCGCCGATCTGCGGCAGCAGGCCGGCGGGCATGGCCTCGGTCAGCACCGTGATGAAGCCGGCGGCGGCCAGCGCGAGCAGGCCCAGCAGCGGCAGCCCGGCCTCCGGGCGATGGGGTGTGTTCTTTTCATGCATGGACGGCGTCCCGCAGGTCGGCCACGAAGCGGCCCGACATGCCTTCGTAGAGCGTGTTGGTGAAGGCCACCACGCTGAGTTCGCGGGCGCGGTCGACGAACCACGCATGCCCGTAGGCGCCGCCCCATCGCCACGTGCCCACCGATTCCGGCGACGCCGCGGCCCCCGGGTCGTGCAGCACCGAGAAGCCCAGCCCGAAGCCATAACCCGGTGCGTCCGCCGGTCCCCAGGCGCCCGTGTGGTTGCGGCCCATGTCGTCCACCAGCGCTGGCGGCAGCAGCGGTGCACCACCGCCGCGCAGGGTTTCGAGCAGGCGCATGAAGTCGCCCGCGCTGCCGACCATGCCGGCGCCGCCCGAAGGAAACGCCGTGGCGTCGACGGCCCGCGCCGGGTCGAAGCGGATGCCGACGGTGCCCTCGAAAGACGCGGCGACGGTGGGCCCGCTCATGCGCCGCGGCGCCGTGCCCGGGGTGTTCACATAGGGCGTGGCCAGCCGGTCGTCGTGCGGCGCGGCGAAGAAGCCGGTGTCGTGCATGGCCAGCGGGCCCGTCACCAGGGTGCGCACCGCGTCGGGCAAGGGCGCACCGCTGGCCGCCTCGACCACGCCGCCCAGTACATCGGTGGCCAGCGAATAGAGCCACGCCGTGCCCGGCGCGTAGAGCAGGGGCACCTGCGCGATGCGCCGCAGGTTCTCGGCCAGCGTGAGGCCGCTACCGTCCATGCCGTCGGACACGCCGGCCTGCGCATGGGGGCCGTCGTCCGTGGGTTCGAAGAAGCGGTAGCCCAGGCCGGCCGTGTGCGTCAGCAGCTGCCGCAGCGTGAGGGTGGGAGCGCTGCCGTCCGGCAGGCGCGGGCGAAAGTCCGGCAGCCAGCGCGTGACCGGGTCGTCCAGGCCGAGCCGGCCCTGGGCCGCCAGCACCATCGCGGCGGTCGACACGATCGGCTTGGACACCGAGGCCAGCCTGAACAGCGCGTCCTCGCGCATCGGCCGGCCGGCCTCGCGGTCCGCCAGTCCGGCCGCGCGGCGGTGCACCAGGCGCCCGCCGTGGGCCACCAGCACCACCGCGCCGACCAGCCGCTGGTCGGCCAGTGCCTGGTCGAGCACCGCGTCGATGCGCGACGGGTCCGGGCCACGCCAGCCGGCGGCTGTCGTGGAAGAACAAGAAGGGGAAGAAGGGGGAATTTCGTTGGCGAATGACATGCCGCCAACGATAGGAAGAAGCCGACTCCGGAAAAAGGGGGATACAGTTCCGCTCAATACGGACACCGATGTCCGCAATGGAGCGCCCGCATGGACAGCCTCAGCGGCTTCACCGTCTTCATCCAGGTGGCCGAAACCCGCAGCTTCGTCACCGCCGGCCGCGCGCTCGGCGTGTCGGCGTCCGCCGTGGGCAAGCGCGTGGCGCGGCTCGAAGAGCGGCTGGGCGTGCGGCTGTTCCACCGCAGCACGCGCAGCATCACGCTCACCGCCGAGGGCACGCTGTTCCTCGCGCGCAGCCGCCGCGTGCTGGCCGAGATCGAGGCCGCGGAGCAGGAGCTGTCGCACTCGGCCGGCGCGCCGCGCGGCAAGCTGCGGGTCAGCCTGCCGCTGGTCAGCTCGCTGGTGCTGCCGGTGCTGGCCGACTTCATGCGCGACCACCCGGCCATCGAGCTCGACCTCGACTTCAGCGACCGGCTGGTCGACGTCATCGAGGAGGGCTTCGACGCCGTGGTGCGCACCGGCGAGCCGGCCGATTCGCGGCTCTCGGCGCGCCGGCTCGGCGTTTTCTCGCAGCTGCTGGTGGCCTCGCCCGACTACCTCGCGCGCCACGGCACGCCGCAGACGCTGGCCGACCTCGCCGGCCACGCCTGCCTGCATTACCGCTATCCCGCCACGGGCAAGGTCGAGGTCTGGCCGATGCGGCCCATGCCCGACGGCAGCGAGTGCCGACCGCCCGTCTCCATGATCTGCAACAACATGGAAACCCGCCTGTGCTTCGCCGAGCGCGGGCGCGGCATCGCCTGCCTGCCCGACTTCAGCGTGCGCGCCGCGCTGGCCGCGGGCCGGCTGCGCAGCGTGCTGCCGGGGCTGGTGCGGCCACACACCATCGGCCTGGGCGTGCTGTGGCCTTCGGGGCGGCATCCGTCGCCCAAGCTGCGGGCCTTCGTCGACTTCCTGGGCGCCCATCTGTTCGCGCCGCAGGACGAAGCCTGTATGGGTATCCAGTTGTTTGGCGGCGACTGACTACAATCCGCCCCCATGGCGACTCCCCCCAAGACTCCCCCCAGTTCATCGTCCGCGTCCTCCGGCTATTCCGAGGGCTCCATCCGCGTGCTCAAGGGCCTCGAGCCCGTCAAGCAGCGCCCGGGCATGTACACCCGCACCGACAACCCGCTGCACATCATCCAGGAAGTGCTCGACAACGCCGCCGACGAGGCGCTGGCGGGCTACGGCAAGAAGATCAAGGTCACGCTGCACGCCGACGGATCGGTCAGCATCGAAGACGACGGCCGCGGCATTCCGTTCGGCATGCACCCTGAAGAACATGCGCCCGTGGTCGAACTGGTGTTCACCCGGCTGCACGCCGGCGGCAAGTTCGACAAGGGCTCGGGCGGCGCCTACAGCTTCTCGGGCGGCCTGCACGGCGTGGGCGTGTCGGTGACCAACGCGCTGTCCAAGCGGCTCGAGGTCACCTCGCACCGCGAAGGCTCCATCGCCAGGCTGGCCTTCAGCGCCGGCGACGTGATCGAGCAGCTCGAAATCCGCAAGCTCGAGGCCGGCGAACGCAAGCAGGGCACCACCGTGCGTGCCTGGCCCGACGCCAAGTACTTCGAGACCGCCGCGCTGCCCATGGGCGAGCTCACGCACCTGCTGCGCAGCAAGGCCGTGCTGATGCCCGGCGTGAGCGTCACGCTGGTGAACGAGAAGACCAAGGAAAGCCAGCAGTGGCTCTACAAGGGCGGCCTGAGCGACTACCTCATGCAGACGCTCAACGGCGACCCGGTCATTCCGCTGTTCGAAGGCAGCGGCCATGCCGACAAGAACGCCGACAACTTCGCCGAAGGCGAGGGCGCCGACTGGTGCGTGGCCTTCACAGAAGACGGCCAGTCGGTGCGCGAGAGCTACGTCAACCTGATTCCCACCAGCGCCGGCGGCACGCACGAAAGCGGCCTGCGCGACGGCCTGTTCACCGCGGTGAAGGGCTTCATCGAGCTGCACTCGCTGCTGCCCAAGGGCGTGAAGCTGCTGCCGGAAGACGTGTTCGCGCGCGCCTCCTACGTGCTCAGCGCCAAGGTGCTCGACCCGCAGTTCCAGGGCCAGATCAAGGAACGCCTGAACTCGCGCGACGCCGTGCGCCTGGTGTCCAGCTTCGTGCGCCCCGCGCTGGAGCTGTGGCTCAACCAGCACGTCGACTACGGCAAGAAGCTCGCCGAACTCGCCATCAAGGCCGCGCAGACGCGCCAGCGCGCCGGCCAGAAGGTCGAGAAGCGCAAGGGCTCCGGCGTGGCCGTGCTGCCCGGCAAGCTGACCGACTGCGAGAGCAAGGACATCAGCCACAACGAGGTGTTCCTGGTCGAGGGCGACTCCGCCGGCGGCAGCGCCAAGATGGGCCGCGACAAGGAAAGCCAGGCCATCCTGCCGCTGCGCGGCAAGGTGCTCAACACCTGGGAGGTGGAGCGCGACCGGCTGTTCGCCAACACCGAAATCCACGACATCTCGGTGGCCATCGGCGTCGACCCGCACGGCCCCACCGACTCGCCCGACATGAGCGGCCTGCGCTACGGCAAGGTCTGCATCCTGAGCGACGCCGACGTGGACGGCTCGCACATCCAGGTGCTGCTGCTCACGCTGTTCTTCCGCCACTTTCCCAAACTCATCGAAACCGGCCACGTGTATGTCGCGAAGCCGCCGCTGTTCCGTGTCGACGCGCCTGCGCGCGGCAAGAAGCCGGCCTCCAAGGTCTATGCGCTGGACGAGGGCGAACTGACCGCCACGCTCGACAAATTGCGCAAGGACGGCGTGCGCGAAGGCGCCTGGAGCATCAGCCGCTTCAAGGGCCTGGGCGAAATGAGCGCGGAACAATTGTGGGAAACCACGCTCAATCCAGACACCCGGCGCCTGATGCAGGTCCAATTGGGGCGGTTCGACTTCACGTCCACCCAGGGCGAGATCACCAAGCTCATGGGCAAGGGCGAAGCGGCGGCGCGCCGCGAGCTGATGGAGCTTCGCGCCGACGACGTCGACATCGACGTCTGATTCCGACCGGAATATTCCTCACGACAGGACATGAACGGGCACAAGATCATTTGCGGTTCGCTGGCAGGGGGCTGCGCTGCAGGCGCCATCGGCATGCTCGTCGCAGAGGGCGACCCGGTGCGCGAGGTCGCGAACAGGTTCTTTGCCGGCGTCGGCGTGCTGCTGGCGCTCGTGTTCGTCTGGGCGGGCTGGTGGGACGACGCGGCCGACGACAACAAAGCCGCGGCCGGCCGGGCGGAGCGCACGGCGGCCACCGGTTGGCTGTGGTTGCGCCGGCTCGCCTGCTGGGGCGCCGCGTGCGTCGCCTGGCTGATGGCCGCGACCCTGCTCGCCGACGGCCTCCAGCCCGGGCAGGTGCCCGGCTTTCTCATGGCCGTGGCGCTCGGCGCCATGCTGATCCGGGCCGGCCTCAAGGGCTTCGGCCGCAAGCGAGGCATGGGCGACGATGCCGCGGTCCACGCCGAGCGCCGCAAGCGCTACGGCTGGTGGTTCTGAGGCCCGGGCCCGCACCGTCATGACCCGCTGGCTCCGTCCGTTCGCGCTGTGTGCGGCACTCGTGCTGTCGCAGCAGGGCGCACACGCGGCCGACATCTACGGCTACATCGACAGCAAGGGCGTGGCGCACTTCGCTTCCGAGAAGATCGACGAGCGCTACCAGATCTTCTTTCGCGGCGGCCAGAGCTTCGACACGGCGCAGGGCCTGTCGCCGCTGGGCCGGGGCGGGCGCAAGCTCGACGGCAAGGTGCCGCCGGCCTCGCAGACGCTCCTGGCCATGTTCGAGGCCTCGCCCAGCTACAAGACCGCCAAGGCGGCGCTGCGCGATGCGTCGAGCAAGCATGCGATCGACTACGAGCTGCTGCAGGCGCTGATCGCCACCGAGTCGGGCTTCGACGCGCAGGCCGTCTCGCCCAAGGGCGCCATGGGCCTGATGCAGCTCATGCCCGCCACCGCGCAGCGCTACGGCGTCGCGGCGGACAAGCGCAGCACCATCGAGAAGAAGCTGTTCGACCCGCGCATCAACATCGCCGCCGGCTCGCGCTACCTGCGCGACCTGATCGCCATGTTCCCGGGCCAGATCGAACTGGCACTCGCCGCCTACAACGCGGGCGAGGGCGCGGTGCAGCGCGCGGGCAACAAGATCCCGAACTACAAGGAAACGCAGAACTACGTGCAGACCGTGCTGCAGCTCTATGCGTACCTGAAGCCGTCGGTCGCGGCCACGGGCGGGCGCGGCAGCATGGGCGGCATGAGCGGAGCCGGTGGCGCGGCCCGCGGCGGCAAGGCGCCCGGGCGCATCCGCATGGAGCTGACGGTGCCGCAGGGCGGCGCCATCGGCCGCGGCAACATGCCCTCGGACGCCCCGCGCAGCCTGCCCGCCATGCCAGACGTTCCCGACATTCCCGACATTCCCGGAGCGCCCGCCGGGCCCACCGGCGCCGCCGAAGCGCCGGGCGCGCCCCTGTCCTGATGGAGGCCGCCGCCATGCACCGCCGAAGCTTCGTCCTTGCGACAGCCGCCTGCGCCATGACGGGTGCCGTCACGCGTGCCGCGCACGCGCAGCACGCGGCCACGCACGACACCCTGCCGGGCGTGCCGTCGTCGGCCGAGCCCTACGCGCGCCTGCAGGGCGGCGTGCCGCACCACATGACGCCCGAGCAGGAGTCGCAGCGCTTCACCGACAGCCCCGCGCCGGCCGGCCCGCAAGGCCGCTGGACGCCGCGCGCGGCGCTGCCGATCCCGCGCAGCGAGATGGCCTGGGCCACCGCCGCGCAAGGGCGCATGCACGTGGTCGGCGGCTACGGCGAAGGCAAGGTCAACCGCGACTACCACCACATTTACGACCCCCAGGCCGACCGCTGGCTCGACGGCGCGCCGCTGCCGCGCGGCGCCAACCACGTGGCGGTGACGGCCGAAGGCGGCCGCGTGTATGCGCTCGGCGGCTTCGTGGAGCAGAACCGGCGCTCCGACACCCACGCCTACGTCTACGACATCGCGGCCAACCGCTGGAGCGCCATCGCGCCGCTGCCGCGCCCGCGCGGCGCCGCCGCGGCGGTGATGCTCGACGGCGCGCTGCACCTGATCGGCGGCGCGTCCGAGCCCGCGGCGGAGCGCGCCAGCGTCGGCTGGCACGAGGTCTACGACCCCAAGGCCGACCGCTGGACGTCGGCCAAGCCGCTGCCCGGCGCGCGCGACCATGTGGGCTGCGTGGCGCACGGCGGCCGGATCCACGTGGTCGGCGGGCGCTTCAACACCTTCGAATACAACACCGACCTGCACCACGTCTACCTGCCCGCGCGCGACACCTGGGAGCTGCGTTCGCCGCTGCCCACCGCGCGCTCGGGCCACGGCCTCGTGGTGTACCGCGGCCGCTTCTTCGCCATGGGCGGGGAAGGCGGCACTCTCGTGGGCGGCGTGCCGCGCCAGGCCCGGGTGTTCGGCCAGATGGAAAGCTACGATCCCGTGGACGACACCTGGCAGCGCCATGCACCCATGACCACGCCGCGCCACGCCGTGGGCGCGGCCGTCATCGGCGACTGGATCTACGTCGCGGGCGGCGGCGCGGTGCTCGGCGGCGCCGTGCAGTCCGCGGTGCACGAGGCCTTCACACTGGGCTGAGCGCGAGCTTCGCGCCCAGCCTGCAGCAACTGTTTTTCTCACCAGCTCTTTCATGGACTCTCAACCTCCGCTCGACCTCCAGGGGCCCACCGATGGCGACACCACCCTGACGCTTGCCGACTACGCGCAGACCGCCTACCTCGAATACGCGCTCAGCGTGGTCAAGGGCCGCGCGCTGCCCGATGTGTCCGACGGCCAGAAGCCGGTGCAGCGCCGCATCCTGTACTCGATGTCGCGCATGGGCCTGGGCTTCGGCGGCACCAACGGCACCGTGGGCGCCAAGCCCGTGAAGAGCGCGCGCGTGGTCGGCGACGTGCTCGGCCGCTTCCACCCGCACAGCGACCAGGCCGCGTACGACGCGCTGGTGCGCATGGCGCAGGACTTCTCGCAGCGCTATCCGCTGGTTGACGGCCAGGGCAACTTCGGCAGCCGCGACGGCGACGGCGCCGCGGCCATGCGCTACACCGAGGCGCGCCTGGCGCGCATCACCAGCCTGCTGCTCGACGAGATCGACGAAGGCACGGTCGACTTCATTCCCAACTACGACGGCAGCACCGAGGAGCCGCGCCTGCTGCCCGCGCGGCTGCCCTTCACGCTGCTGAACGGCGCGAGCGGCATCGCCGTGGGCCTGGCCACCGAAATTCCGAGCCACAACCTGCGCGAGATCGCCGACGCCTGCGTGGCGCTGATCAAGTCGAACGGCAAGCTCAGCGAAGAAGAGCTGCTGGCCATCGTGCCCGGCCCCGACTATCCGGGCGGCGCGCAGATCATCAGCAACGCCACCGACATCGCCGATGCCTACCGCACCGGCCGCGGCTCGCTCAAGGTGCGCGCGCGCTGGAAGATCGAAGAGCTCGCGCGCGGCCAGTGGCAGCTGGTGGTCAACGAGCTGCCGCCGGGCGTCAGCACGCAGAAGGTGCTCGAGGAAATCGAGGAAATCACCAACCCCAAGGTCAAGGCCGGCAAGAAGGCGCTCTCCGCCGACCAGACCCAGCTGAAGGCCGCGATGCTGTCGGTGCTCGACGTGGTGCGTGACGAGTCCAGCAAGGACGCCGCCGTGCGCCTGGTGTTCGAGCCCAAGACCTCGCGCATCAGCCAGGAAGAGTTCATCACCACGCTGCTGGCGCAGACCTCGCTGGAGACTTCGTCGTCGATCAACCTGACGATGGTCGGCATCGACGGCAAGCCCACGCAGAAGTCGCTGCGCCAGATCCTGAACGAGTGGATCGCGTTCCGCGAAGTCACCGTCGAGAAGCGTTCGCGCCACCGCCTGAACAAGGTGCTCGAGCGCATCCACATCCTCGAAGGCCGGCAGCTGGTGCTGCTGAACATCGACGAGGTGATCGCGATCATCCGCGCGGCGGAAGACCCGAAGGCGGCGCTCATCGCGCGCTTCAACCTCAGCGAACGCCAGGCCGAAGACATCCTTGAAATCCGCCTGCGCCAATTGGCGCGGCTGGAGGCCATCAAGATCGAGCAGGAACTGAAGGGCCTGCGCGAAGAACAGAAGAAGCTCGAGGACATCCTCTCCAGCCCGGCCACCTTGCGCCGCCTGCTGGTCAAGGAAATCGAGAGCGACGCCAAGACCTTCGAGGACCCGCGCCGCACGCTCATCCAGGCCGAGAAGCGCGCCGTGGCCGAAGTGAAGGTGGTCGACGAGCCCGTCACGGTCATCGTGTCGCAGAAGGGCTGGGTCCGCGCGCAGAAGGGCTGGGCCAGCGAGAAGGCCGCAGCCAACGGCGCGAACGGAGAGAAGGCCGCCGCGCCCGAGTACAGCTTCAAGTCGGGCGACGCGCTCTACGGCGCCTTCGAATGCCGCAGCGTCGACACGCTGCTGGTGTTCGGCTCCGCCAAGGACAAGAGCGTGCGCGTGTACACCGTGCCCGTGGCCTCGCTGCCCGGCGCGCGCGGCGACGGCCAGCCCGTCACCACGCTCATCGAGCTGGATGCCGGCACGCACGTCACGCATTTCTTCGCCGGCCCGGTGGGCGCCAGCGTGCTGCTGGCCAACACCGGCGGCTACGGCTTCATTGCCACGGTCGAGAACATGATGTCGCGCCAGCGCGGCGGCAAGGCCTTCATCGACGTGGGCGAGGGCGAGCAGATCTGCCGGCCTTCGCTGGTGGGCGGCGCCAGCGGCGCCGAGCCGATGCCCGCGGCCACGCACGTGGCCTGCGCCTCGACGGGCGGGCGCATCCTGACCTTCGACATCGCCGAGCTCAAGAGCCTGCCCAAGGGCGGGCGCGGCCTCACGCTGATCGACCTGGAACCCAAGGACACGCTGGCCGGTGCCGCGGCCTACACGCGCAGCGTGCGCATCGAAGGCATCGGCCGCGGTGCCAAGGAGCGCGAGGAGACGCTGGAAATCCGCACGCTCAACAACGCCCGCGGCAGCCGCGCGCGCAAGGGCAAGGCGGCCGACCTGGGCTTCAAGCCGTCGAGCGTGGTGCGGGTGCTGTGATGGGCGGCATCGACGTCAGCGTCATCGGCATCTTCATCGCCGTGGTCACGGGCCTCGGCAGCTACGTGGTGGGCCGGCACTTCCGCCAGAAGCGCGCGGCCAAGAAACGCGAGAAGGACCGCGTCGCCTCGCAGGCGGGCGAGACGCGCCAGGTTCGCCGGGCGCGCGAGCGCAAGGAGCGCGGCTAGGCGGCAGTGGGCTGCAGGCAGTGGGCAGGGGGCAGGGTTGGCAGTTGGGAGCGATGGCGTCCCCGCTGCCTTGTGAATCCTGCGCGCTCTCGCTCTATTGCCGCGACAGGCCCAGCGCGTCGAGGATCTCCTTCTCGTGCTTCATCGCGTCCACCGCAAAGGCGCGATAGTCCTTCGCGCTCCTGTAGTCCGGCTCCATCTCGTAGCGGGCCAGCACGTCCTTGAACTCCTTCGTCGCCATGGCCTGCTTGAAGGCATCGTGCAGGCGCGCGGCAATCGCGGGGTCGAGGCCCCGCGGTCCCACCAGGCCCCAGGGCGAGGTCTGGACGATGTCCACGCCGCTCTCCTTGAGCGTGGGCACGCCGGGGTAGCGCGCCATGCGCCGGTCGCCCCACACCGCGATGAGGCGCAGCTTGCCGGAGTCCACGTAGGGAACGAACGCCGAGGTCTCGGCGGCCAGGTCTCGGCGGCCGAGTCGACCTGCCCGGCCACGATGGCCTGCAGCGATTCGGCGCTGCCCTTGTACGGGATGTGATTGAGCTGGATCCTGAAGTGCCGCGAGATCTGCTCCATCGTCAGGTGGTTCGTGGTGGCGATGCCCGGCGTGCCGTAGGTCAGCTTGCCGGGGTTGGCGCGGGCCTGCGCCACGTAGTCCTGCAGCGTCTTGATGGGCGAGCTCGCGGGCACCACGATGCCGAAGGCATAGCCGGTCAGGCCGATGACGTAGCTCAGGTCCTTGGACGGATGATGAGTTCCTTGGTGCGCCCCGAGATGAACAGCGCGCCGTCGCTGTCCTGGCGCGCGAGATCGCCGGTGTTGAACCAGCCCTCGCCGTCGATCGCCGCGGCCGTGAGCTCGGGGCTGCGGTAGTAGCCCTTCATCACGCCGGGGCCGCGCACCCACAACTCGCCCGTGCCGCCGGCGTTCACGTCGTGCCCGTCGGCGGCGCGCACGCGCAACTCGACCCGCCCGATCGGCGGCCCCACGGAGCAATCGCCGCGCGGCGACGCCAGCCGCGTCTGCGAGATGGTGGGGCCGGTTTCGGTCAGGCCGTAGCCGTTGTGCAGCGTCTGGCCGAAGGCGCGCTCCACCTCGGCCTTGAGGCTGGGCGTCAGCGGCGAGCCGGCCACGCTGATGAGCCGCAGGCGCGGCGCGTCGATCGCCTGGATGGCCTCCATCGCCGCGTTGTTCTTGCGCGCCCATTCCAGCAGCCGCGCGAACAGCGCCGGCACGCCGGTGAAGATGGTGACGCCGTCGTGCCGCAGCGCGCGGGCCGTGGCCTCCACGGCTGCTGCAGTTCCTTCGGCGACTGGCGCGGCGAGGTGAACGCCATCGCCTCGCCGCTGCGCGTGGGCAAGGGCATGCCGCTGATGGTGTTGAGCGCGGCCGGCCCGCGCTCGATGCCGCCGGAGGTCTTCATGCAGGAGGTGCGCCCGCAGCTGCTCGAGACGGTGCATGCGATCGAGCGGCATTTCCGCAAGACGAGCTGATGTGCTGTCCCGCCGATACGTGAGCAAAGTCGATGGAGCTTCTCGACAATCGAATCGACGGTGGCAGTTCAGCGGAGCAGGGCACTAGTTCGGCTCGTCGTCCATGCGCGGCTGTGATTCGCGCGTGAGCGTCTTGGCCAGCAATCGCAAGGTACTCGCGCAGGCTGCAGTGGCCTCGGAAAGAACGGCACCGCGCCGATAGGCCAACCCCAGGTCCATCGAGGGCACCGCGCTCGACACCACCGTTCTGCGAATGCGCCCGCCGTCGTGCGACCAAGGGCGAAACACCAGGTCCGACAGGATGGTCACGCCCACGTTCTGTGCCACGAGGCTGCGCACGGCCTCGATCGATTTGGTGCGGAACACGACCTTGGGCTTGAGCTTCATTGCGCCCCAGTAACGGCCCACGGTACTCACGTGCTCGTCCATGTCCAGCAGCACGAAAGGCAGCTCCGCGATCTCGCGCAGCGACACCGACTTCTGCGTCACCAGCGGATGGTCGAACGACGTCCACAACCGGCGCTCCGACTTCAGCAGGTTCTCGCGTCGAATGTCCGGCGCGCGCGAGAGATTCGACACCAGCACGACGGCCAGGTCGAACTCGCCGCCGCGCAGGCCATCCTCGATCTCGAGCCGGTTGCGCTCCACGGGTTCGAACTCGACCAGTGGCAATTGCCGGCGCATCGCGCCGATGATTTTCGGCAGCATGTACTCCGACACGGTGTCGGTGATGGCGATCTGCACCCGCCCCTCGACCGAAGACACGGAATTGCGCGTTTCCTCCACTGCCGCCTCGAGCGTGCGCAGCATGTGTTCGGCATGCCGTAGAAAACCCTCGCCCTGCACCGTGAGCCGCAACCCTTCGGAGTGACGTGTGAAGAGCTGCACCTTCAGCGTGGACTCGAGGTTCTTGAGCGACGTGGTCAACGAGGGCTGGCTTACATAGCAGCGCTGGGCCGCGCGAGACACCTGCCCCGTGTGCGCGGCGGCAGTGAAGTGCTGCAGTTGCTTGATGGTGATCGACATAGGTCCATCCTATATCTCTCTATTGAAAATAGAAATTATGAATTCTCGGCGGCAGTTCCTAACATCTGCGCAGCACGTCATTTCAGGCGTGTGACGAGGACGCCCACCGTTCCAGCAGCAGGAAAAATCCCATGCCATCGACATTGCAGACTTCCGCCGGCCCCGGCGCTCGCCCCCCTCGACCTGAAGAAGCCAAGGCCGACGCCGGGCTGCTGAGCCGCCTGGGACTGCGCTTCACGGCTTGGGCCGAGCGCTGGTTCCCCGACGCCTTCGTGTTCGCGGCCATCGCCGTGGTGGTGGTGGCGGGCGCCGCCATGCTCAACGGGTCCAGCCCGCAGGCGGTGGCCAGATCCTTCGGCGACGGCTTCTGGAGCCTGATCGTCTTCACGATGCAGATGGCGCTGGTGGCCATCGGTGGCTACGTGGTGGCAACCTCGCCGCCGGCAGCGCGGCTCATCCGCAAGCTGGCCGCAGTGCCCGTGTCGGGCAGGCAGGCCATCGCCTACGTGGCCGCCATCAGCATGATCCTGTCGCTCTTCAACTGGGGCATTTCGCTGATCTTCAGCGCGCTCTACGTGCGCGCGCTGGCCGGCCGCCTCGACCTGCGCATGGACTACCGGGCCGCCGGCGCCGCGGCCTATCTCGGCATGGGCGCGACATGGGCGCTCGGGCTCAGCTCGTCGGCGGCGCAGCTGCAGGCCAACGCCAGCAGCCTGCCCAAGAGCATCCTCGACATCACCGGCGTGATCCCGTTCAGCCAGACCATCTTCCTGTGGCAATCGGCCGTCATGGCGCTGGTGCTGATCGTGGCGTCGGTGGCCGTCGCGCTGTGGTCCGCGCCCGGCGCCGCGCACGCGGTCACGGCACAGGACCTGGGCGTGGACCTCGGCGAAGCGAAGCCGGCAACGGCGGAGCCCGCCGAGCGCCGACCCGGTGAATGGTTCGAGCGCAGCCCGCTGCTCACGCTGCTGCTGTGCGCGCTGGGCTTCGGCTGGCTCGCGCAGGAGTTCATGGCCAAGAGCCCGTTGATCGCGATTTCCGGCCTGAACACCTACAACCTGTTGTTCCTCATGATCGGACTGCTGCTGCACTGGCGCCCGCGCAGCTTTCTTGACGCGGTGTCACGCTCGGTGCCGTCCACGGCTGGCGTGATCATCCAGTTTCCGCTGTACGGCGCCATCGCGGCCATGCTGACCGGCGCCAAGGGCGACGGCGGCATCACGCTGTCGGACCGCATCGCACACCTGTTCGTCAGCATCTCCAACGTCGACAGCTTCGCGGTGGTGATGGGCGCGTATTCCGCGGTGCTGGGCTTCTTCATTCCCTCGGGAGGCGGGAAGTGGATCATCGAGGCGCCCTACGTCATGCAGGCGGCCAACGACCTGAAAGTGCACCTGGGCTGGGCCGTGCAGGTCTACAACGCGGCCGAGGCGCTGCCCAACCTGATCAATCCGTTCTGGATGCTGCCATTGCTGGGCGTGCTTTCGCTGAAGGCACGCGACATCGTGGGCTTCACTTTCCTTCAGTTGCTGGTGCATGCGCCGCTGGTGCTCTTCATGCTCTGGTTCTTCGGCCGAACGCTGAGCTATGTCGCACCGGCGATCCCTTGATGCGCGGCGTGGGGCAGGGGAACGATCGACAACAACGATGACCACTCCAACGGAGATCAAACAGGGCTACTGCACGCTTTGCCGCTCGCGCTGCGGCACGCTCAACGAGGTGCGCGGCGACATGCTGGTGGCGGTGCGGCCCGATGCCTCGCACCCTACCGGCCAGGCGATGTGCATGAAGGGAAAGGCCGCCCCCGAGCTGGTGCACAGTCCACATCGTCTGCGTTATCCGATGCGCCGCACGAACCCCAAGACCGACCCGAATCCAGGCTGGGTGCGCATCGGCTGGGAAGAAGCGTTGGCCGAGACCGCGCAGCGCCTGAACGCCATCAAGGCCGAGAGCGGGGCCGAGTCGGTCGTGTTCGCCGTCACCACGCCGAGCGGCACGCCGCTGACCGACAGCATCGACTGGATCGAGCGCTTCGTGCGTCTTTTCGGCAGCCCGAACATCTGCTACGCGACGGAGGTCTGCAACTGGCACAAGGATTTCGCGCACGCCTTCACCTTCGGCTGCGGCATGCCTGCGGCCGACTACGCGCAGGCCGAGCTGATCGTGCTGTGGGGCCACAACCCCGCGAACACCTGGCTGGCGCAGGCCAACGCCATCGGCCGGGGGCGCGCGAACGGCGCGAAGATGGTGGTGATCGATCCGCGCCCCACGGCACTCGCGCGGCAGGCCGATGCATGGCTGCCCGTGCGGCCCGGCACCGACGCGGCACTGGCGTTGGGGCTGGTTCACTTGCTGATTGCAGACGCGCGCTTCGACGAAGGCTTCGTGCGCGAGTGGACCAATGCGCCGCTGCTGGTGCGGGGCGACAACGGACGCTTCCTGCGTGAGCAGGACCTGTGGCCCGATGCCGAAGACAACCGATTCGTGGCGTGGAACGACGCGCTGAACTGCGCGGTGCCTTATGACACCGGGCAGATGGCCAAAGCCCAGGGCGCGGCTCACTTCCGTCTGCGCGGCGCGGTCAAGGTCGACGCGTGCACACAGCGCCTGTCATGCTCCCCGGCGTTCGAGCTTCTGGCCCAGGGCTGCGCTGCCTACACACCGACGGATGTCGAGCGCATCACCGGCGTTCCCGAGGCCTCGCTGCGCGTCGTCGCCGACCTCTTCGGCAGCTGCCGCCGCGTGGCCTATCACGCCTGGACCGGCATCGGACAGCACACCAATGCGACGCAAGCCGAGCGTGCGGTCGCCACGCTGTATGCGCTGTGCGGCAGCTTCGACCGCATCGGCGCGAACCGTGTTCGCGTCGGCCCGCGTGTCAATGCCGTCAACGCGCTCTCGCTGCTGCCCGATGCGCAGCGCGCCAAGGCGCTCGGCCTGCAGGAGCGCCCCATCGGCCCACCCGCGCACGGCTGGGTGACAGCGCGCGACACCTATAGGGCGATTCTCGAAGGAGAGCCCTACAAGGTGCGCGCGATGATGGCCTTCGGCACCAACTTGCCCGTGTCGCAGGCCGACACCGCGCTCGCGCATCGGGCGCTGTCGCAGCTCGAATTCCACGTGCACTGCGACCTGTTCGAAACACCCGCAGCCAGATATGCCGACATCCTGCTGCCGGTCAACACGCCATGGGAGCGTGAAGGCCTGCGCATCGGCTTCGAAATCGACGACCGCGCGGCCAGCTGGGTGCAGTTGCGCCAGCGCATGGTCGCGCCGCGCGGTGAATCGCGTTCCGACAACGAGATACTGTTCGAGCTGGCCGGCCGGCTCGGCATGGGCGACGACTTCTTTCGCGGCAGCCTCGACGCCGGCTGGAACCACATGCTCGCGCCGCTCGGCCTTACGGTCGACCAGTTGCGCTCCCGGCCCGAGGGCATCGCTTGCCCCATCGACGCGGGGGAGCAAAAGTACGCCCGCGCCACCGTCGACGGCGTGCGCGGCTTCGACACCCCGACACGCCGCGTCGAGCTCTATTCCGAAACCCTGCTGCACCACGGCCAGCCGCCCATCGCCAGCTTCGTCGAACCCGCAGACACGCCGCGCGATGCGCAGGCCACGCGGCAAGGCCGCTTCCCCTATGTGCTGAGCTCGGCCAAGAACGGCTTCTACTGCCACAGCCAGCACCGCAGCCTGCCGTCGCTGCGCAAGCGCGCGCCCGAGCCGGTGGCCGAGCTGAGCCCCGCGCTGGCGCTGGCCAAGGGCATCGCGGACGGCGACTGGATGCGCATCCGCACACGCGTGGGCCAAGCCCGTTTTGTCGCGCGCATCACGCCGCAACTGGCGCACGACGTCATCGTGGCCGAGTTCGGCTGGTGGCAGGGCTGCACCGAACTCGACCGCGGTGGCTTGCCGGTCGAAGGTGCATTGAGCAGCAACTTCAACACCCTGATCTCCGCCGACAGTTGCGACCCGGTGAGCGGCTCGGTGCCGCACCGCTCCTTTCTTTGCGACATCGAACGCGACCCCGCCACCGAGACACGGCAGCGCAAGTGGCAGGGCTTTCGTTCGTTCCGCGTCAGCGAACTGCGGCCCGAGGCGCAGGGCGTGTTGGGCATTCACTTCGAGCCGGTCGACGACGGCGAGTTGCCCGACTACCGTCCCGGCCAGCACGTTGAGGTGCAGCTGCATCTGCATGACGGCACGCAGATCACGCGCGCCTATTCGCTCACGGGCGCGGCCGAGATGCACGGCCGGCGTGGCTACAGCGTGGCCGTGCGCCATCAGCGTGGCCGCTCGGCCGATGGCATGCCGTTCGAAGGGCGTGTGTCCAGCCACCTGCACCGTGCGCTGAAGGTCGGCGACATCATCGGCCTGCGCGCGCCGTCGGGCGGCTTCGTGCTGCCGCGCCAATCGCCGCAGCCGTTGGTCTTCTTCGCGGGCGGCATCGGCATCACGCCCTTCATCAGCCTGCTCGAATCGCTGCCCGATGGCGCGACCGATCCGGCTGTCTGGCTCTACTACGCCAACCTGAACAGCGAGACCCACGCGTTCAGGAAGCGCATCGCGCAGCACCTCGCGCGGCTGCCGCAACTGCGGGTCATCGATCATTACAACGCACCGCTGCCGACGGATCGCCAAGGCATCGACTACCAGTCGGACCGCTATATCGACGCGAGCGTGGTGGACGACGCGCTGATCGCCCGGCGCGCCCGCTTCTACATGTGCGGACCGCCCGCCATGATGGACGCCGTGACCGCCGGGCTGGAGGCGAGAGGTGTTCCGCGCTTCGACATCTTCAGCGAGGTGTTCCGCTCGCCTGCCGCTGTGCCCACCGATGGCGACCAGCACTTTGCTGTCGGCTTCGCGCGCTCGGGCCGCGACCCCGTGACGTGGACACCCGCGCAAGGCACCTTGCTGACGTTCGCCGAATCGCTCGGCCTGCAGATGGCCAGCGGCTGTCGTGTGGGGCAATGCGAGAGTTGCGCCGTGCGCCTGCTGGCGGGCAAGGTCCGCCACCTGCACGGCAGCGAGCCTGAAGACCCGGCCATGTGCCTGACCTGCCAGGCCGTGCCGCTGGAAGACGTCGTGCTCGATGCATGACGGCTCTTGCGCACTTCATTCATTTCACTTTCTCGATCCGCACGCACATGAAATTCATCGACACCGAAAGCACCCGCCGGGCGCTGCCCTTCGACCGCCTGATTCCGGCATTGCGCGAGATGTTCGTCGAGGGCTGCGAAGTGCCCTTGCGGCACACGCATTCGCTCCAGGCTGCGACGGACGGCCCACCCCAGACCGTGCTGATCATGCCGGCGTGGCAGCACGATCGCTACCTGGGCATCAAGACCGTCGCCATCTTCCCGGGAAATTCGGAACGGGGCCTGCCGGGCCTCTTCTCGACCTATGTGTTGTACGACGCGCGCACGGGTGAGCCGCTGGCGCAGATCGACGGCAACGAGATCACGTCACGCCGCACGGCGGCCGCATCGGCGCTGGCCGCGTCCTACCTCGCGCCGCCGGATGCGCGCAGCCTGCTGGTCGTCGGCTGCGGCCGTGTCGGCAGCCTCGTTCCCGAGGCTTTGCGCGTCGTGCGTCCCATCGAACGCGTGATGGTGTGGGACCGTGACGAATCGGCGGCGTCGGTGCTCGCCGCGCGCTTGCGCGCACAGGACATCGACGCGACCGTCGCATCCGACCTTGGCAGAGCGGCCGGCAACGCCGACATCGTGAGCTGCGCCACGCTTGCCACTCAGCCGGTGATCCAGGGTGCGTGGTTGCGCGCGAGCAACCATCTGGACCTGATTGGCAGCTTCACGCCGCAGATGCGCGAAGCCGACGACGCCTGCTTTGTGGGCGCGCGCCTGTTCGTCGATACGCCGGAGGCGCTGCAAAAAAGCGGTGACCTGCTTGGGCCGATGTCGCGTGGCGTCTTGGCTGCCGGCGATGTGGCCGGAACGCTGTCCGAACTGACGGGCGGCAAGGTGCAGGGGCGAACCGAAGCCCATGGACGGACTGTCTTCAAGGCGGTCGGTACCGCGCTCGAGGATCTTGCCGCCGCGATGCTGGTATTCAGGAGTTGTTCCTAGGCAGAGACGCTCCCGTGGGTCGTACCGGCTTGGGCACAGGCCGTGCCCGTCGACGTTGCTCGCACATCACTGAGACAGGACACTTGCCCCCCGGCCTGGCTACTTCAGCCCCACCCACCATCGCGTGTTGGTGCGCGCCTGCCCCACGGTCACCACCTCGCCGATCACCGGCGTCGCCAGCTCGATCTTCTTCGCCTCGGTGAGGTCCGCGATGCGGTCCAGCGGGTCGTGCCAGGTGTGGAAGGCGAGGTCGAAGGTGCTGTTGTGCACCGAGAAGAACACCTTGCCGCGCAGGTCCTCGAAGGCCTGCACGCTCTGCTCGGGCGTCATGTGCACGGCGGGCCACATGGCGTCGTAGGCGCCGTTTTCCATCAGCGCGATGTCGAAGCCGCCGAAGCGATCGCCGATCTGCTTGAAGCCGGGGAAGTAGCCCGAGTCGCCGCTGTAGAAGATGCGCTGGTCGCCGCTTTGCACCACCCACGAGGCCCACAGCGTGCGGTCGCGGTCGCCCAGCGTGCGGCCCGAGAAGTGCTGCGCGGGCGTGGCGGTGAGCTTCACGCCGTCGTGCTCGCCGCCTTGCCACCAGTCGAGCTCGGTCACGCGTTCGGCCGGCACGCCCATGACCACCAGCCGCGTGCGCACGCCCAGCGGCACGAAGTAGCGCTTCACGGTCTTCGAGAGGTACTCGATGGTGGCCACGTCGAGGTGGTCGTAGTGGTCGTGCGAGAGGATCACGCCCTCGATGGGCGGCAGCTGCTCGAGCGTCATGGGCGGCTGGTGGAAGCGCTTGGGCCCGGCCCATTGCACCGGCGACACGCGCTCGCTGAACACCGGGTCGATCAGCCAGTACTTGCCGCGCAGCTTGAGCAGGTGCGACGAATGGCCCAGGCGCGCCACGTGGTTGGTGTTGGCGTCGAGCGCGTCGAGCGTGGCCCTGTCGAGCGGTTTCACCGGAATGGGGTCGACCGGCACGCTGTCGACTTTGCTGCCGACGATGAAGCGCGACCAAATGCGCCAGGCGCTGGCCTGCGCGGGCAGGTCGGGGTTGGCCATGTTGTGGAAGCCGCCGTCCTTGAATTGGGGCGAGCTGTCGTAGCGGGCTTCGCCACCGGCGGCGCCGCAACCGGCGACGAAGGCGCAGCCGGCTGCTGCCAATGCGGTACTGCGGCGCAGGAGTTGCGGCAGGTAGGAGCCCTGCGAGCCTGATTCATCAGCCATGGGAGAGCCTTCTTGCTTGTGTTTGTCGAATGGCTGGAGATTAGCCATGGCGGGTGTTTCAATGGTTTCAGCCGTAGAAACATTCGGGGCGCAGGGGCATATCTCTCTTGATGCTCTTGGCCGTGGGGTGCGTGCGAAGAGCACCCGGTCGGCGTGGGCGCACCCCGCACCACGCGAGGCGTTCGAACCCGGTCCTACGCCATGCGCTGTATGGCAGGCAGCAACAAACCGATTCACACTGAAAAGCTTCATCGGCTTTTCGAAGAGACGGGCACGTTCATGAGCAGCAATCGCTATCCCATCATCTACGTGCGCGGCTACGCCATGACCGAGGCCGAACGCGACGACACCGCGGCCGACCCGTTCTGCGGCTTCAACCTGGGCTCCACGGTGTACCGCGCCACGGTGAAGAAGGAAGCGCCCGCGCAGAAGTTCGTCTTCGAGTCGCCCGTGGTGCGCCTGCTGGCCGACTACCAGTACCAGAGCGTCTACCAGAACGGCCTGGACATCCTCGACCCCGACTGGAAACCCTCGCCCGACGAAACCGGCAAGGACGTGGACGGCCTGCCGTCGGCCTCGATCATCATCTACCGCTACTACGACGCGGGCTCCGAGCTGCTCGGCGACGGCCAGTCGAAGGACGTGAAGGTGTACGCGCAGGGCCTGAGCCAGCTGATCCTGCGCGTGCGCGAGCTGGTGGTGCAGCGCGAAGGGCCGGGCTATTCGGCCGGCGACTTCCGCTGCTACCTTGTCGCGCATTCGATGGGCGGGCTGGTGGTGCGCGCCTTCCTGCAGAACACCTCGCTCGGCGACGCGGCGGCGCGCCAGTGCGTCGACAAGGTGTTCACCTATGCCACGCCGCACAACGGCATCGACATGGGCGGCATCAACGTGCCGCCCTGGCTCACGGCGGCCGAGATGAACACCTTCAACCGCGAGAAGATGTCGGAGTTCCTGGACACCGCGCCGGTCAACGGCCGCATGGACTACCTGCCGGCCAGCGCGTTCCCGGCCGAGCGCGTGTTCTGCATGGTCGGCTCCAACCGCGGCGACTACGAAAGCGCCAAGGGCCTGGCGCGCATGTTCGCGGGCCACGGCAGCGACGGGCTGGTGCGCATCGAGAACGCCTCGCTCTGGACCAGCGACGCCGCGGGCAAGACACAGCCGGTGGCCACCGCCTACACCTACCGCTCGCACTCGGGCTTCTTCGGCATCGTCAATTCCGAGGAGGCGTACCAGAACCTGGTGCGCTTCCTGTTCGGCGACGTGCGGGTGGACCTGTGGTTCGACGTCGACGGCGTCACCTTGCCGCCCGACCTGCCCGCCGGCGCCGACGTCGATGCGCTCTACCAGGTCGAGCTGCTGGCCGCGCCGCGCGGCAAGCGCTGGTACCTGAGCCGGCGCGTGGCGGAAGAAGACTCGCCCGCCTGCCGCACGCACAAGGAGCTGACCAACCCTGCCACGGCGGACCGGCGCGCCATCTACCTGTCGACCGTGTTCCTGGCGAACAGGGCGCGCGTGAAGCAGGACCGCCCCACGCTGGCCTACGCCATGACGCTGGGCGTGCGCGTGCCCGACTACCAGGTCAACAACAAGTTCTGGCTCGACGGCCACTACGAGGGCAGCTCGCTGTTCCGCGACACGCTGGTCATCGAGATCGCGCCGCCCGCGGCGGACGACCCGGCGCAGGACTGGAACGTCAAGTACGGCTGGCAGACCGACACGGCGGGGCAAGCCTCGCTGCCCATCAGCCCCAAGCAGCTGGCCGGGGGCAAGCTGCAGTTCGTGGTGCCGTTGTCGAGCCTGGGCGCCGCGCCGTCGGCGCCGGGCATCAGCGGCAAGGTCAGGCTGGAGGTCAGCGCCTGGGAGTAGGGCCTGGGAGTAGGGCCTGGAGTAGCGCCGAGAGGAGGACCTGGGGACAGCGCCAAGGGGAGGGTTCCGGTAAGCCCGGGGTCAGGCCGGAGCGGTCACAATCGCGCCGACCATGCATTACCTCCTCTTCATCGGCGCCCTGTTGTTCTTCGCCTTCATGACGCCGGTCAAGCTGGCGGTGGCCGTCGGCGCGCTGGTGCTGTTCGTGACCGTGGTGGTCAAGGTGTCGGCCCAGGTCGTGGCGGGTGTGTCGCCGACGCTGGGCGAATCGTTCCGCTCGGTGTTCTATGCCTCGCTGCTGGTGGCGCTGGCGCTGCTGGCGTTCCTGAGCTTCACCGGCGGCGTGGCGGTGCACCACGTCGAGGGCTGGCCCGCGGTGGCCGTGCTGGCGGGGCTGTTCGTGGCCTACACGCTGGGCTTCCAGCTGGGCATCGGCACCTCGTTCGGCGCCAGCGCGATGGTGGCGCTGATCTCGACGCTGCTGTCGGGCGCCATCCTCTGGTCTGTCAGGAACCTGGCGTTCTGACGCCGTCCCTTTCATCTTCTCTCCTCCTCATTCCCTCGCACTCGCCCATGAAAACTGCCGTCCTCGTGATCGATGTCCAGCGTGGCCTTTGCGACGATCCGCCGCGCCCCCACGAGTCCGAGGCCGTGATGCAGCGCATCAACGCGCTCACCGAACGTGCCCGCGCGGCCGGCGTGCCGGTGGCCTTCATCCAGCACGAGAACGCGGTCGACCTCGAGTTCGACTCCGAGCGCTGGCAACTGGCCGGCGCGCTGCGGACCGACGCGCGCGACGCGAAGATCCGCAAGACCACGCCCGACTCGTTCCTGCGCACGCCGCTGGACGCGTGGCTGTCGGAGCATGGCGTGCGGCGGGTGGTGGTCTGCGGCTACTCGTCGGAGTTCTGCGTGGACACCACCACGCGCCGCGCCGCCGCGCTGGGCTACGAGGTGGTGCTGGCGGCCGACGCGCACACCTCGCACGACAAGGCGCATGCCACGGGCGCGCAGATCCGCGCGCACCACAACGCCACGCTGTCGGACATCACGAGCTTCGGCGTGCCGATTCGCGCGGTGCCCGCCGCCGACATCGCGCTGGCGGGCTGAGCGCCCCCGGCTTCTAGCTGGCGATGCCGGCCGCGTGTTGGCGCCAGAAGGCCGCATCGCCGCAGGTGCCCGCACCGGCGGCCGCGTTGTCGGCCATGTGCTCGGCGCGGCCGGTGCCCGGAATCGCGCAGGTCACGCCGGGGTGGGCCAGCACGAACTTCAGCAGCACCTGCGCCCAGCTTGTGCAGCCGATCTCGCCGGCCCACGCGGGCAGCGGCTTGTCGCGCAGGCGGCGCAGCAGGCCGCCGCCGCCGAAAGGCATGTTCACGATCACCGCCACGCCGCGCTCGGCCGCCAGCGGCAGCAGGCGCTGCTCGGCCTCGCGGGCGTCAGCCGAATAGTTGATCTGCAGGAAGTCGAGCTTCTCGGCGCGCAGCACGGCCTCGACATCGGCGTAGGCCGAGGCGGTGTAGTGCGTGATGCCGATGTAGCGCACGCGGCCCTGGTCCTTCCAGCCGCGCAGCGTGGCGAGGTGGGTGCGCCAGTCGAGCAGGTTGTGCACCTGCATCAGGTCCATGCGCCGGGTGCGCAGCCGCGTGAACGACTGCTCCATCTGCGCGATGCCGGCCTCGCGGCCCGAGGTCCAGACCTTGGTGGCGAGGAAGGCCCTGTTCTCCGGTAATGGTTGCGGCGGTTGCTGCGGGTGATGGGTCGCGGCCAGCAGCTCGCCGGTGGTCTCCTCGGAGCGGCCGTACATGGGCGAGCTGTCGATCAGCGTGCCGCCGGCGGCGAACAGGGCGTCGAGCACGCCGGGCAGGCGCCGGTATTCGTCGGTGCCGGGGCGCTGGTCGAAGCCGATCCAGGTGCCGCAGCCGATGACGGGCAGGGCTTCCTGCGTGGAAGGGATGGGGCGCGTGTTCATCTTCGTCGTCGTCATCTTCGGCCTCGGCTGGGTCGGCTGCTGCTGCGCGAACGAAGGAAGCACGGCGCCCGCCGGCAGCGCCGCGAGGAGCCGCAGGAACCGGGCGCGGGTGAGGTGCGCGGAGAGCAGGCCGTGTGTCATGGAACGGCTGCCACCTTAGCACCGCGGGGCCGCAAACGCCGCACCGGGCGTTCGGCCCGTGGGGTCAGTTGCCGCTGGCCGTGGTGGCCGTGGTGGCCGCAGCGGCCGCGGTGGTCGCAGGCTTGTTCATGTACGCCAGCGTGCTGCCCACCAGCGCCCGCACGCCCACCTTCAGGGCCGACTCGTCGATGACGAACTCCGACGAGTGGTTGGGCGCGCCGTGCCTGTCGCCGAAGGGCGAGGCGTTCAGGTGCCAGAACACGATGGGAATGTTCTTGCCGAACGAGCCGAAGTCTTCCGAGCCCATGCTGGGCTGCGACTCGCGCGCCTTGCCCGCGCCGGCCGCGGTTTCCAGTGCCTGCGCCACGGCCTGCGTGGCGGCGGGGTCGCTCACCAGCACTTCGTAGCCGGTGTCGATGGTCACCTCGGCGGTGAGGCCGTGGCTCTCGGCGATTTTCTGCGCCTTCAGGCGGATGTTGTCGTGCGCCACCTTCTGGTTCTTGGCCGACAGCGAGCGCACGGTGCCGGCAATCTCTGCCGTGTCGGGCAGGATGTTCACGCGGTTGCCGCTTTGCAGCAGGCCCACGGTCACCACGGTGGGGCCGTCGAGCGGATCGATCTGGTGGCTCACGATGTTCTGCAGCGCCAGCACGATCTCGGCCGCCGCGATGGTGGGTTCCTTGGCGGTCCATGGCGACGAGCCGTGGCCGCCCTTGCCCTTGAGCGAGATCTTGAAGGCGTCGCCGCTGGCCATGAAGCCGCCGCGGCGGTAGCTGATGGTGCCCGAGGGGCCGCGCGCATTGATGTGCTGGCCCATCACCACGTCGACCTTCGGGTTGTCGAGCACGCCGGCCTT
Source organism: Variovorax sp. OK212 (assembly GCF_900112425.1). GTDB lineage: Bacteria > Pseudomonadota > Gammaproteobacteria > Burkholderiales > Burkholderiaceae_C > Variovorax. Next base: position 79,664 of record NZ_FOLP01000006.1, read on the forward strand.
CACCATGGCCGGTGCGCCGCTGAGCACGGGGCCGGGGCCTTGCTCTTCGGCCGGCTGGAACAGGAACACCACCGTGCCGGGCAGCTCCGCGCGCATCTTCGAGAAGGCCTGCGCGGCGCCCAGCAGCATGGCAACGTGCGTGTCGTGGCCGCAGGCGTGCGACACCGGCACCTCGCCGTTGAGCCAGGGCGCCTTGTCGGTCGACCTGAAGGGCAGGTCGTTGCGTTCGAGCACGGGCAGGGCGTCCATGTCGGCGCGCAGGGCCACCACCGGGCCGGGCTTGCCGCCGCGCAGCACGGCCTTGATGCCGGTCTTGGCCACGCCGGGCTGCACCTCGATGCCGGGCATCTTCGCGAGCGCGGCGGCAATGTAGGCGGCGGTCTGCACCTCCTGGTAGGAGAGCTCGGGGTGCTGGTGGATGTGGCGGCGCCACTCGATGACCTGCGCCTCGGACGCATCCGCCAGGGCCAGCGCGCGCGTGGCAAGGGCGGCATTGTTGTCTTGCGTTGTCTGTGCCGAAGCACCGGCGTGCAGGAAGCTGCCGGACAACATCAGCAGGGCGAGGCGGGTGCGGATTTTCATGAGGGCGTCGTGTGAATGTGCGAGGAGGTGTGCAAGGAAGTGTGCGCAGGAGTTGCCGAACTTAGCGAAAGAAGGCACAAAGGAAAAGACACGAAAAAGTCGAGAGCGATAAGAATGCCTGATCACCCCGTCGTTGCCCCTTCATGAACCTGCGCCACCTGAAGATCTTCGAGGCCGTGGCCTCGGCCGGCAGCATTCGCGCCGCCGCGCGCGGCGCAAAGCTCACGCAGCCCGCCATGACCTACGCCATTCGCGAGCTGGAACACAGCGTGGGCGCGCAGCTGCTGGTGCGCAGCGCCAAGGGCGTGGTGCTCACGCCCATCGGCGAGGCGTTGCTGCGGCGCGCACGGCTGCTGGCCAACGAGGTGCGCCGCGCCGAGGAAGAAATCGCCCAGCTGCGCGACGGCGCGGGCGGCTCGCTGCGCGTGGCCTTCAGCTCGTTCGCGGTCGAGCGGCTGCTGCCCAACGCGCTGCTCGACTTCCGCGCGAGGTGGCCCGGCGTGGCGCTCGAATTGCAGGAGCTCAGCGGCACCGACGTGAACGGCCTGTGGAACCGCAGCGACTTCGACTTCGCCATCCTCGGCGAACTGGAGCCCGTGCCCGATGACGGCTTGCAGCGGGAACTGCTGCTCGACTTTCCGCTGGCCGTGGTCGCCAAGGCGGGGCATCCGCTGGCGCGCGTGCGCTCGATGGCGCGGCTGCGCGAGGCGATGTGGGTCGTGCCGACCTACGGGGCGGAACTGCTGCGCGGGCACTTCGCCGAGGCCGGCGAGCCGCCGCCGCGCGACATCGTGGTGTGCCATTCGTGGCAGCTGGGCATGACGCTGGTGAAGCGGGCCAACGCGCTGACGCTGGCCTCGTCGTCGCTGTTCACGCGGGCGGCGGCGTCCAGGGGGCTGGTGGCGCTGCGGCTGGCCGACAAGCTGCCGCACGTGCGCGTGTCGCTGCTGATGCGCGACCGCGAGGCGCTCACGCCCGCGGCGCAGGCCTTCGCGCAGGCGCTGCTGGCCGTGGCGCGCACGGTGCAGGCCTGATCAGCGCAGGTAGCGCCCGTCCGCCTTGAGCATCGACAGTTCGGAGAAGGTCAGCCCGCGGTGCTCGCCGGGCCGGTAGGCTACCGCGATGCCGCCGAGGTCGAGCGTCTTGAACGACTCCAGGCCCTTCTGCAGCGAGTCGGCCGTGGGGTTGGCGCCCGCGCGCTTCAGCCCTTCGACCATCACCTTGGCCGTGACGTAGCCCTCGAGGCTGGCGTAGCTGAACTCGGTGGCGCCGATCTTCTTCATGGCGGCCTGGTACTCGGCAATCACCGGCATGGCGCTGTTCCACGGGTAGGGCACCACCTGCGAGATGACCACGCCGGCGGCGTCCTTCTTGATGTCCTGGAACAGCTTCTGCCCGTTGAGGAAGGAGAACGAATAGAAGGCCGTCTCGCCGCCGGCCGCACGGTAGGCCGTGATGAACTTGGCCGCCACGTCGTTGGTGGCCGACAGCACCACCGCCTTGGGCTTGAGCTTGGCCAGCTCGGCGGCGCGTTCGCCTGCGTCGGAGCCGTCGTTCTTGATGGCCACGCTGCCGACCATCTTGTCGCCGCGCTCGGCAATGAACTTCTGCGTGCTCTCCATCGCCGAGCGCGCGCCCGGGTTGTCGTTGTGCGCGAAGGCGATGCGCGACAGGCCGATCGTGAAGAGGTGGTTCACGATGCGGCTGTATTCCTCGTCGAAGCTGATGCGCACCGGAAAACCGTAGTCCGTGAACTTCACCACCGGGCCTGCACCGGTGTACGGGCCGACCACGGGAATCTTCAGTTCGTTGGCCGCCTTCAGCGCGCCCACCGACGACGAGGTGCCGATGGGCATCAGGATGCCGACCGCGCCTTCGCCCACGAAGGTCTTCACGTTCTCCGCGCCCTTGGCGGGGTCGTAGGCATCGTCGAGCTGGCGCAGCTCGACCGGCCGCCCGTTGATGCCGCCGCTGGCGTTCAGCGCCGTGAACATGGCGCGGATGCCGACCAGCGGCTCGGTCGACAGCGAGGCCAGCGGCCCGGTCTTCACGTAGGTCTGGCCGATGACGATGGGCCGGGCCTGCGCTTGCGCCTGCGCGGGGAGCGAAGGGCCCAGTGCCAGGGTGAAAGCGGACACGACGGAAAAGGCGGCGGCGATCAGGCGAATCATTTTGTGTAAAAAAGTCACAAAGTGTTAACTGGCCGATCTTAAGGCGGTGGTCCTTGCGGGTAAATCGATCTTTGTCTCTGGTGCTGCCAACGGGAAGCGGCGAGGGTGGAGAGGGCGGGGGCGCGGCACGCACCTTAGATGAAAGTCATTCTCATTTGCTGATTAGAATGGCGCCCCCATGCCCGCCTCACATTCCGCGCACGACCCGCTGCACCCCGCGCAGCAGTTCTTCTCCGGCCACCATGCCTGGCTCACGGGCCGCCTGCAGGCACGCCTGGGCAACATGGCCGATGCGCAGGACCTGGCCTCCGAGACCTTCGTGCGCGTGCTGGGCCAGCGCGACCTCGAGGCGGTCAAGGAGCCGCGGGCCTTCCTGACCACCATCGCCAAGCGCCTGCTGTTCACGCTCTGGCGCCGCCGCGAGCTGGAGCGCGCCTACCTCGACACACTGGCCCTGCGGCCCGACGAGCTGGCGCCTTCGCCCGAGGAGCGCGCCGTGCTGCTGGAGACGCTGGAGCACATCGCCAGCGCGCTCGAAGGCCTGCCGCTCAAGGCGCGCCAGGCCTTCCTGCTGTCCCAGCTCGATGGGCTGGGCTACCACGCGATCGCGGCCGAGCTCGGCATTTCGCACAGCACGGTGCGCCGCCACATGGCCGATGCCTTCGGCCGCATCGCACTGGCCATGGCGCGCCAGCAGGCCGGCATCGGCGGGCCTCTGCAGGGCGCACCCCACGCACTGCTCGCATCCCCCGTGCAAGCCGCGCAGCCATGACCGCCATGGAACTGGACACCGCCACCCAGGCGGCGGTGGGCTGGCTGGTGGTGCTGCATTCGGGCAGCATCGGCGGCGCCGAGCGCCGCGACTTCGACGCCTGGCTCGCCGCCAGCCCGGCGCACAGCGCGGCGTGGCAGCGGCTGGCGGGCACGCTGGACGCCACGCTGGCGCCCGCGCGCCAGGCGGGCACGGCGCAAGAGGGGCGCCCGGGAGGCCTTCCGGGTTCTGGCGCTCCGTTGGGCGCTCTGCTGGGCGAGGTGCTGGCGCGGCAGGCGTCGCGCGAACGCCAGCGCCGCCGCCTGTTGCGCGGCGCGCTCGGCATTGGCGGGGTCTCAGCGGGGGCGGCGCTGCTGGCCGAGCGCCACCTGCCGCTGTCCCAGCTGAGTGCCGACCTGCGCACCGGCACCGGCGAGCGGCGCGACTTCACGTTGGCCGACGGCAGCCGGCTCACGCTGGATGCGCGCTCGGCCGCCGACGTCGACTTTCGCGCCGGGCACCGCACCGTCACGCTGCGCCAGGGCGCCCTCGTGGCGCAGGCCGCGCCCATGCGGAGCACGGGCAACGCGAGCGGCGTGCCCTTCATCGTGCGCACCGCGCACGGCACGCTGCGCGCGCTGGGCACCCGCTTCGTGGTGCGCCAGGGCGAGGCGCGCAGCCATGTCGGCATGCTGGAGCACAGCGTCGAGATCCGCACGGCGCAGGGGCAGACGCAGACGCTGCCCGAAGGCTTCAGCGCCAGCTTCGGCCCGGAAGGCATCGTGCGGTCCGACGAATCGCCCGCGGCCACCGCGGCCTGGCAGCACGGCATGCTGGAGGCGCATGACCAGACGCTGGGCGAGGTGGTGCAGGCACTGCGGGCCTACCGCGCGGGCTTCATCCGCGTGAGCCCCGAAGCCGCGGCGCTGCGTGTGTACGGCTCCTATGCGCTGGACGACACGCACCGTGCGCTGACCGCGCTGGGCGAGACGCTGCCCATCAGCGTGCGCACCTTCCAGGGCCACTGGCTGGTGGTCATCGAGCGCCTGTAGGGCGGCGCAGCGAGAGACGCGGCAGCGGCCGCGCGCAACGAAGCCGAAAAAAGTTGAACACTTTTCTCAGCTCGAACGACAAGTCTCGGGACCCCTTCGACATTCCGCCTTTTCCCGAGGACTTCATGCCCGCACTTTTCCCTTCGCGCCCCTGCCTGATGGCGCTGGCCGTGGCCGCCCTGGCGTGCCACCTGCATGCCCACGCCCAGGCGCCGGCACCCGTGGCCGCCGCCGACGGCACGGCCCACGTGTACGACCTGCCTGCCCAGCCGCTGGGCAGTGCGCTCGCGCGCATCGCGGGCACCAGCAACCAGCAGATCAGCATCGACGCCAACCTGGTGCGCGGGTTGAGCGCGCCGGCCGTGCGCGGCAGCCTGACGGCGGCGCAGGCCACGCGCGCCGCGCTCGCGGGCAGCGGGCTGGAGCTGGTGCGCACGGACAGCGGCAACTGGTCGGTGCGCCGCGCCGCCGAGGCGCGCCCGGCATCCGAACCCGCACCTGCCGCCGCCGTTCCCCTGGCGGAAGTGCTGGTGACGGCCCAGGCCGAGCCCAGCGCCGTGTCCGAAGGCACGGGCTCCTATGCGGCCCATGCCACCACCCTGGGCAAGCAGGAGCAGCGCCTGCGCGACATTGCGCAGTCGATGTCGGTGCTGACCCGCCAGCAACTGGACGACCGCAACATCACCAGCCTGAACGACGCCATGCGCACCGTCACCGGCATCTCGGTGGAGACTTCGAGCACCGGCGGCAACCATGGCAACTTCTATTCGCGCGGCTACGCGATGGACACGGTGCAGATCGACGGCGTGTCCACGCCCGCGAGCACCGGCAACGACCTGTCGACCGGCTTCGGCCTGGCGGTCTACGACCGCGTCGAGGTGCTGCGCGGACCCGCCGGCCTGTTCCAGGGCGCGGGCGATCCGGGCGGCACCATCAACCTGGTGCGCAAGCGCGCGCAGAAGGACTTTGCGGCGCGCTACGAACTCTCGGCCGGCTCGTGGGACCAGTACGAGGCGCAGGTCGACGTCACCGGGCCGCTCAGCGAATCGGGCAGGGTGCGCGGGCGCATCGTGGCGGCCTACCAGGACAAGCACTCCTTCGTCGACTACGTGAACTCGCGCAAGCCGCTGCTGTACGCCACGGTGGATGTCGACGTCGGCCCCGACACCACGCTCACGGGCGGCATCACCTACCAGCAGTACAAGGGGCGCCCGGCCTTCGGCCTGCCGGCGTACACCGACGGTACCTTCCTGGATGTGCGGCGCTCGACCAACCTCGACCCCGCCTGGAACCACATCACAGAGGAGGTGAAGGAGTACTTCGGCGAGGTCGACCACCGCCTGGCCAACGGCGGGCGCGCCAAGCTGAGCCTGGTGTACCGCGAGCAGGACGAGCCGGCGCGCAAGTTCGGCTGGTCGGACTGCTCGGTCGATCCGCTCACGGGCGACAGCTGCCTGGTCAGCTGGGCCTACCGCAGCCACTGGAAGACCTACGGCGCCGACGCGTTCGTCACCACGCCCTTCGAGGCCTTCGGTCGCACGCACCAGCTCACCGTGGGCGGCGACTACCGCAACATCCGCAAGGTGTTCCAGTACGGCGGTGGCGACGGCGCGTACATCAACGCCTACCAGCCCGACAACAACGTGCCCGAGCCCGGCTACACCTTCGCCAACGGCAACGACAGCCGCACCATCCAGTACGGCGCCTATGCCCGCGCCAACCTGAAGGCGAGCGACCGCCTAGCGGTGGTGCTCGGCGGGCGCCTGAGCTGGTGGGAGAACACGGCGCACAACCGCAACGCCTACTTCAACCAGTTCACCGACACCCGCTCGAAGGTGGACCACAAGTTCACGCCGTTCGCGGGCCTGGTGTACGAGCTGACGGACGCCGTGTCGGCCTATGCCAGCTACTCGAGCATCTTCTCGCCGCAGACCGCGACCGACGTGGCCGGCCAAACGCTGCGCCCGCGCACCGGCAAGCAGGCCGAGGTGGGCCTGAAGGCCGAGCTGTTCGACAAGCAGGCCAACGCCCACGTGGCGCTGTTCCGCATGGAGGACGTGAACCGCGCCATGACCGACCCCGACAACCTGCTGTTCTCCATCGCGGCCGGCAAGATGCGCACCGAGGGCCTGGAGGCGGAGATCACCGGGCGCATCAGGCCCGGCTGGGACCTGAGCGCGGGCTATGCCTACACGCGCACGAAGACGCTGGAAGGCACCGACGAGCAGAAGCAGCAGCTCTACACCTACATCGCGCCGCGCTACACGCTGAACCTGTGGACCCGGTACCGCTTTGCCGCCGGTTCGCCGCTGGAAGGCTTCAGCGTGGGCGGGGGCCTGCGCAGCGTGAGCAGCACCTACCGGCTGACGGGCGACGTGAAGTTCGAGCAGAAGCCCTACACCGTGGCCGCGCTGCAGGTGGGCTACCGCTTCAACCCGAAGCTGGAGGCCACGCTGACCGTGAACAACCTGTTCGACAAGGTCTACTACCAGCGGGTCTGGGCGGCCTTCGGCTCGAACTTCTACGGCGAACCCCGCAGCGTGATGCTGACCCTGCGCGGAAAGTTCTGAGGGTCTCACCGGCCCGGCGCCCGTCGCCGGGCCGATTCGAAGGCGTTGGGGGGCTTGGGTTGCGCTGCTGAAAATACTGTATAAAAATACAGTTAACAGTTGCACCATGGGCCTCCCTTTCCTCGACTCCTTTTCCGCTGCCGCGGGCCGCGGCGTCTGGCATGCCGACGAGCTCGGCCTGGCCGACGCGCAGGTCGTCGCCACCGGCCACGCCGCGCTCGACGCGCAGCTGCCGGGCGGCGGCTGGCCGGTGGGCGCCATGACCGAGCTGCTGCAGGCTGCGCCCGAAGCCCATGTCTGGCGGCTTTTGCTGCCCGGGCTGGCGCAGGCGGTGCAGGCGCGCGGCGGGCCGGTGGTGCTGGTCGGCGCGCCTTACGAGCCTTGCGGCGCGTCGCTGGCGGCGCAGGGGCTGCCGGTGGATTCGCTGATGTGGGTCAAGAGCGAGGCGCCGGCCGCGCGCCTGTGGGCCTGCGAGCAGGCGCTGCGCTGCGCGGACGTGGCCGCCGTCGTGGCCTGGCTGCCGCAGGCGAGGGTGGCCGAGCTGCGGCGGCTGCAGCTGGCGGCCGCGCAGCACGAGCTGATGCTGTTCGTGTGCCGGCCCGCCTCGGTGTCGCTGTCGGCGTCGCCCGCGCGCTTGCGCCTGCGCGCCGAGCGCTGCGAGGCCGACGCGTCGCAGATCGAGCTGCACATCCTCAAGCGCCGCGGGCCGCCGCTGGCCGCGCCGGTGATGCTGCCGGCGCGCAACGAGCGCATGGCCGCGCTGCTGGCCGCCGCCCGGCTGCGCCGCAAGCTGCGCCTGCAGCAGCAGGGCACGGTGCTCGAAAGCGAGACCACGCACGCTGCCAAGGTGGTGCGCATCGATGCGTGGAAAGGAGGGAGCCAGGATGCACTGGATCGCTTTGCGGTGGTTGCTTGACGCCGACACGCCCACGACGGAAGACAGCCTGACCTTGCCCACGCCGGAAGCGCTGGGCTGGTGGGCGCTGCACTACACGCCCCACGTCGCCTGGCAGGACGAGGCGCTGATGCTCGAGGTCTCGGCCTGCGAGCGCCTGTGGGGCGGGCGGCTGCAGCTTATGCGCCAGCTGCTGGCCGACAACCCCGCGAGCGACGTGCGCATGGTGGGCGCGCAAGGCGCCACCAGCCTGATCGCGCTGGCGCGGCTGCGCCTGTTCGTGCGCCAGGAGCAGCGCCCGAAGGACCTGCCCGCCGGCCTGCCGCTGGACACGCTGAGCGCCGCGCGCACGCACCTCGATCTGCTCGCGCGGCTGGGCTGCCGCACCTGGGGCGACGTGGCGGCGCTGCCGCGCGGCGGCCTCACGCGGCGCTTTGGCGCGGAATTGCGCGCGGCGCTCGACGCCGCCTGGGGCCTGCGCCCCGAAAGCCACGCCTGGCTCACGCTGCCCGACGTGTTCGAGCAGAAGCTCGAACTGCCCGCGCTGGCCGAGACCGGGCCCGAGCTCATGTGGTCGGCCAACCGGCTGCTGTCGGCCCTGCAGATCTGGCTGCGCGGGCGGCAGCGCGGCGCGCGCGCGCTCGAGTTGCAATGGACGCTCGACCTCAAGCGCTTCAACGGCGTGAACCTGCCGCCGCACCAGCAGGTCACCGTGCGCACGGCCGAGCCCACGCAGGACATGGCGCACCTGCGCCGCCTGCTGTCCGAAAAGCTCGCCCTCGCCACGCTGGCCGCGCCCGCCAGCTGGCTGAAGCTGCGCACGCTCGAAACCGACCCGTGGGCCGGCGCCAGCACCAGCTTCCTGCCCGAAGACAACCGCAAAGGCGACAAGCTGCACGAGATGGTCGAGCGGCTCAGCGTGCGGCTCGGCGCGCAGCAGGTGCTGGTGCCGTCGGCGCAGGCCGACCACCGGCCGGAGCGCAAGCAGGCGTGGCGGCCCGCGCTGCACAAGGAGACGGTGCCCGACAAGGCCCGCAAGGAGGCGCAGGCTGTGGCCTCGCAACCCGACGCCATCTACCCGCCGTGGCTGCTGCCCGAGCCGCTGCTGCTCGAGATGGACGGCGAGCGCCCCTGCCACCGCGGCCCGCTGAGCAGGCTGATCGGGCCGCAGCGCGTCGAGGCCGGCTGGTGGGGCGACAAGGAAGAGGGCGGCCAGCCCGCCATGCGCGACTACTACGTGGCCGAAAGCCCCGAGGCCGGGCTGGTGTGGATCTTTCGCGAGCGGCCTTCGGCGCGCTTTTCTTCGGGCGAGGTGCGCTGGTACCTGCAGGGGTTCTATGCCTGAGCTCAGCGACAAGCAGGAACGCAAGCGCCAGCTCGCCAAGGTGCATGCGTTGCCGTTGCCGATGCGCAAGAAGCTCGCGCGCATGTTGCCGGACTATGCGGAGCTGCACTGCCTCACCAACTTCAGTTTCCAGCGCGGCGCGTCGACGCCGGAAGAAATGGTCGAGCGTGCCTACCAGCTCGGCTACGAGGCGCTGGCCATCACCGACGAATGCTCGGTGGCGGGCATCGTGCGGGCGCATGTGGCCCTGCGCGACCTGCCCGCGAAGATGGACGAATACGAGCGCGAGCACCCCGAGGAGCCGAAGATTCCTCGGAACCCCGACTTCCGCCTGCTGTTCGGCAGCGAATTCCATTTCGAGCGCTTCAAGCTCGTGGTGATCGCGAACGACACCGAAGGCTGGGGCAACCTGTGCGAGTTCATCACCGCCGCGCGCACCACCGAGCTGCCCAAGGGCGAATACCGCGTGAGCTGGGAGGGCAGCGGCGTGGCCTCGCTGCAGCGTTGCCAGGTGCTTTTCGTGCCGAACCGCAACCCGGGCGGCGCGGTGGACACGGCCACGCTGCACGAAGACCTGGCCGCCGCCAAGGCGCTGTATGCGGACAACCTGTGGCTCGCGGTGGAGCTGTTCAACGAGCTCGACGACGACCTCTGGTTCGTCACATTGATGCAGGCCGGCGAGCAGGCCGGCGTTGCGCTGGTGGCGGGCGGCGACGTGCGCATGCACGCGCGCTCGTGCAAGCCGCTGCACGACGTGCTCACGGCCGTTCGCGAAGGCAAGACGGTGGCCGACTGCGGCTTCGCGCTGCAGTCGAATGCCGAGCGGCACCTGCGCCCGCGCATGCGGCTGGCCGAGCTGTACCTGGCCGACATGCTGATCAACACGCTGGTCGTGGCCGAGCGGTGCAGGTTCGACCCCGGGGTGATCCGCGAGAACTACAAGTACCCGCTCGAGACCGTGGGCAATCACGAGACGCCGGCGCAGACACTGGCGCGCAAGACGTGGGAAGGCGCGCAGGGCCGATACCCGCAGGGTGTTCCCGGCAAGGTGCGCGAGCAAGTCCAGAAAGAACTCAACCTGATCGTCGAACTCGAATACGAGATGTTCTTCCTCACGGTGGAGAACATCGTCGCCTTCGCCAAGTCGCAAGATATTCTTTGCCAGGGGCGCGGCTCGTCGGCCAATTCGGCGGTCTGCTATTGCCTGGGCATCACCGCCATCGACCCCGAGAAGGGCACGCTGCTGTTCGAGCGCTTCCTGAGCCGTTACCGCAAGGAGCCGCCCGACATCGACGTCGACTTCGAGCACCAGCGGCGCGAAGTGGTCATCCAGTACATCTACGAAAGATACGGCCGCGAGCGCGCGGCCATCGCGGCCGTCGTCATCTGCTACCGCTCGCGCAGCGCGTTGCGCGACGTGGGCAAGGCCATTGGCATCGACGAGCGGCTGATCGACGAATTCGCGAAAGACCATTACTGGTTCGACGACACCTTGCTCGGCGAGCAGCTGAACGCCGCGTGCGAGCGCGCCGGCGTGCAGGAAGACGAACTCAAGCTCGTGCAGTGGATCGAGATGACGCAGCGGCTCAAGGGCTTCCCGCGCCACCTGAGCCAGCACGTGGGCGGCTTCGTGCTCACGCACACCAGGCTCACGCGGCTGGTGCCGGTCGAGAAGGCGTCGATGAAAGACCGCTCCGTCATCCAATGGGAGAAGGACGACCTCGAGGCCATGGGCATGCTCAAGGTCGACGTGCTCGCGCTCGGCATGCTCAGCGCGATCCGCCGCGGGCTCGACCACATGAACCGCTGGCGGGGCTCGATGGTGCGGATGCACCAGGTGCCCAGCAACGACCCGAAGGTGTTCGACATGATCTGCGACGCCGACACCGTCGGCGTGTTCCAGATCGAGAGCCGGGCGCAGATGTCGATGCTGCCGCGCCTGAAGCCGCGCACGTACGAGGACCTGGTGATCGAGGTGGCGATCGTGCGGCCGGGGCCGATCCAGGGCGGCATGGTGCATCCGTACCTCAAGCAGCGCGAGCGGGTGCGCAAGAAGCTGCCGATCCACTACGAGAAAGAAGAGCTGCGCCCCGCGCTGGAGCGCACGCTGGGCATTCCGATCTTCCAGGAGCAGGTGATGCAGATCGCGATGATCGCGGCCAGGTTCTCGGCCGACGAGGCCGATCAGCTGCGCCGCGCCATGGCTGCGTGGAAGCGCAAGGGCGGCCTCGAGAAGTTCCAAAAGAAGCTCGTCGATGGCATGACCGACAACGGCTACAAGGCCAGCTTCGCCGAAGCCATCTTCAAGCAGATCCTCGGCTTCGGCGACTACGGCTTCCCCGAGAGCCATGCCGCGAGCTTCGCGCTGCTGGTCACGGTGAGCAGCTGGCTCAAGAACTACGAGCCCGCCTGCTTTCTCGCGGCGCTGCTCGATTCCCAGCCGATGGGCTTCTACAGCCCTTCGCAGCTGGTGCAGGACGCGCGCCGCCACGGCGTGGAGGTGCGCCCTGTCGATGTCATGTGCAGCGAGATCGACACCACGCTCGAAGCCCGCGCCTCCGATGCGCCGCGCATGCCCGGCGGCACCGATGCCCGCTATGCCGAGCGCCTGGGCAACGGGAACCAGCCCGCGGTGCGGCTCGGGTTCAACCGCATCCAGAGCCTCAGCGCGGCCGGCGCCAAGCGCTTGCTGGCCGCCCGCGCGCAAGCCCCGTTCACCAGCACCGAAGACCTGGCCCTGCGCGCCGAACTCGACGGCAAGGACATGGCGGCACTGGCCGCGGCCGATGCGCTGATGTCGCTGTCGGGCCACCGGCGCCAGCAGATGTGGGACGCCACCGCCCAGCGCCGCGCGCCCGGGCTGCTCAAGGGGGTGCCGATCAACGAGCAGGCGCTGCTGCTGCCGGCCGCGCCCGAGGGCGAGGAGATCGTGGGCGACTACGCGGCGCTGCGCCTCACGCTGCGCCGCCATCCGCTCGCGCTGCTGCGCCCGCGCCTGGCGCGCATGCACCTGCTGAGCGCGGCCGAGCTGCGGGAAGCGAAGACGGGTCAGACTGTGCGCGCCTGCGGCATCGTCAAAGGACGACAACGGCCGCAGACCGCCAACGGCACCATCTTCGTGACGCTGGAAGATGAAACCGGCAACGTCAACGTGATCGTGTGGAACCATGTCATCGACGCCTGGCGCGAGCCGTTGCTCAAGTCGCACCTGCTGGCGGTGCAAGGCACATGGCAGCGCGACGACGACAGCGGCGGCAAGGTGCAGCACCTGGTCGCCACCGGCTTCAAGGACCTGACGCCACTCATGGGCCGGCTTGCGCAGAGCAACACGAGCCGGGACTTTCATTGATGCAACCGATCGTTCCATGCCTCGCGCCCAGAACGACTTTTCGCTAACCTGCCTGAGCCATGACCGAACTTGTCCTCGATCCCATCCAGACCGCCGATCCCCTTGTCGCCATGCCCATCGGGCCGCCGCCGCCCGCGCCCGATGTGCCCATGCCCCCGCCCCATATGCCGCCGAACATGCCGTCGCCCGAGGGCGACCCGCCGCCTGTGCTGCCGCCCGTGACCGACCCCGGCTTTCCGCCGCCGGTGGTCGAGCCGCCGCCGCTGCAGCACGCGGCCCCCGAGGTGCCGTTCGGCAAGCTGCATGCACGGCGCCTGCGCGAGATCTACCGCTCCGCCGGCTGGCCTTGTTGCGACAGCATCGAGGTCGAGCTGCTCGCGGGCGGGTTCCTCGAGCGCGTGCGTACCGCGCACGGCCACGAGACGCTGCGCGTGACCGACGCCGGCATTGCGCGCATTGCGACCACGCTCACCATCAACCGCGCCGCGCTGTCGCCGCACGAGGCGCTGGTGGAGCGCGTGGCGCGCGAGATGACGCGCGGCGGCCGCGTCGCATGGCGCGGCCTCGGCCTGCGCGCGCGCCTGCCGCCGCTGGAAGAGGGCGGCAAGCCGCGCTGGTGCGTGGCGCGTCCCGACGTGTTCTCGATCCGCAATACCAGCGTGGAGGCCTATGCCCACCCCATCGTGCACGAGGTGAAGGTGAGCCGCGCCGACCTGCTGGGCGACCTGCGCAAGCCCGACAAGCGCGCGGCCTACCTCGACCTGGGCGGCGAGTGCTGGTACGTGCTGGGCAACGACGCCAAGGGCCGCTGCATCGCCACGCCCGAAGAGGTGCCGGCGGAGTGCGGGGTGATGGTGCTGGAGGGCGATCGGCTCGTGGTGGCGCGCGCGGCGGTGCACCGCGCGTTCGAGCGCATTCCGTTCGCCGTGTGGCTCGCGCTGGCCAAGGCGCAGCCCATCGCCGGTTTCGAGGACGACGCGCAGGACATGCTGATCTGATCCGACGCGCCAACGTCAGCGCTTGATCGCGCCGGTTGGTTGCGTTGCGGGGTCAGGTGACCGCGTCGTAGCTCTGGTGCGCGATGGCGACGACGTCGTCCGGCTCGAACTGGCTCTTCATCTGGCGCAAGGCTTCTTCGCGGTCTTGCGGGCTGGCCTTGGCGTCGAACATCTGGTCGCAGATCTCGAGGATGTCTTTGGCGATGCGTTCGTAGCGGTAGTAGGCGAGCGCCACCGCGTCGATCTCCGCCGGGCCGTAGCCTTCGTGGAACCATGCCGCTTCTTCCGGGCGGTTCCACGTGTGGCCGACGCCGCCGCCGATGAACATCAGGTCGCGCTCCTTCGGCGCGAGGATGGGCGTGTCCCAGTCGACGATGCACAGCCGGTCGCCGTCGCCCACGAGCACATTGCCCGCGTGCAGGTCGGCGTGGCACGGCACCAGCTGCGGCGGCCGCTCCAGCAGGATGGACGCGAGCTGCTCGCTGCGGTAGACGACCGTGTCGATCTCTTCCGCGCGGTCTTCCCAGAAGGCGAAGAAGCGCATGACAATGTCGTCGCCGGTCACGCCGTTGATGAAGCGCCGCTGGTAGCGCCGGACGCCTTCGCGCCAGCGGTGCGAATAGTGTTCCCTGGGCAGGCTTGCCGTCAGCGCTTCGGGCAGCTGCGTGCGATGGATGGCGCCCACGGCCTTGCCGAGCGCAACCCACTGGGGCCGGGTCAATGCGCGCTCGAAGCCGTCGGGGCCGTCGAAGAAGGGGTAGAGCGCCCAGTCGAAACCGTCGCCTTGCACGCTCAGTTGATGGTTCTTTGTCGGCAAGGGCGCCAGCACGGACTCGATGCCCCGGTCGTGATGGAGAAAGGCCGGGACCGCAACCGCGGATTGCTTGGCGCTGCTTTTGCGCAGCTTGAGGAAGTACGTGGCGCCGTCGCTCGCATGGATGCGGAAGGCGGCGGAATCGACGTCTGCGCCAAGGGGCAGGAATTCGATGCGTGCGCCTTCCAGTCCGTAGGCCTGGGACAGGCGTTGCTGGATGGATTCGTGGGCGATATCGGGTGGGGTGAGCATGCGGTCGAACCCTGCGCTGGGCCGGGCAATGAAGGACCCCCGACGATATCGCCTGTCGTCACCCGGCCCTGTAAGACGTCAGCACCTCATGCCATGCGGGCGGCGAGGGATGCGTGCGAACCAGCGTGAAATTTGTCGAAGTCCAGCGAATGGGCGCCAGGTGCTGCGGGCGTGCCGCCTGGGCGGTCTTGCGCGCGATGGTGATGTGCGGCGTCCATTTCTTGCGGTCTGTTTCAAAGCCCACGCGTCGCAGGGCGCCAGCGATGTCGCTGCGCAGCGTGCGCAGCTTTTCATGCTCGGCGGGCAGGACGACGGAGATGTCGTTCCTCCACGTGCATGAACTGTCCAGCACCAGGTCCAGAGGTTCCATCCGGACCTTGGAGAGCGCGGTGCGCAGGTGCATCGTGTCATCGGCCGACAGGTCAGGCAGGCTGTGCAAGGTCAGGTGCAGGTGCGCGCCTGGGGGAAAGCGGCGCCCGGCCGGCCAGAGCCAATCTTCGCGATGCTTTTCGATGGCACGCCGCGTGTCGCCATCCGGAAACAGGGCGATGAGCAGGTGCGGCCGATCCTGCGGCGGTGTGCAGTCCCATTCGTCCCCGGTTGAGCCGGGCCGGCCATTGTCGAAGGTGAAATCGTCCATGCTGTTCTCCTGGTGAGGGTGAAGCTGAAGGCGGTTCAGGCGCCGGACGGCCACCAGTGCTCGGTGGTCGTCCGGATGACGCGCGCCGCCTGTACGCGAACGTCGTTCCTTTCGTCGTTTCTTTCATCGTTGTCGACGAGGTTCCGGGGGCCCTTCTCGCGGGCCACCTTGAAGGGCCAGGACGAGAGGCGCCCCGTGCGGGTGCGGGTCTGCAGCTGCTGCAGACTGGAGAAAAAAAGCGCCTGCGCCGGGGCGGACGCAGGCGGGTTGGCGGTGGTCATGGTGTCGCCTCGGTGGTGTTCTTGGAGACGGCCAATTTTAGAGAAATACTGTATGCATGTACAGTATTTTCGAACTGTCAAACCTTGGTTCACAAGCCCGCGGACCGGGCCCGTTGCCGGCCTTTTTCAGGGCTGCACGGGCTTGCCGAGCAGCGCGTCCAGGTCGATGGCCGCGGCCATCGCCTTGTAGCCCGCATCGCCCGGATGCAGGTGGTCGCCCGAGTCCATCGCGGCCTTCAGGCGCGAGGGGTGCGCGGGGTCGCGCAGCAGGGCGTCGAAGTCGACCACGGCGTCGAACGCGCCGCTCTCGCGGATCCAGCGGTTCACGGCCTGGCGCACCTGGTCCTTCGCGGGCGAGTAGTGGCCTTCGAGCGGCGTGCCTTCCAGTGCGCGCTCGGTCGGCGCGATGGTGCCGGCCATGATGCGCACGTTGTGGGCGTGGGCCATCTCGATCAGCTGGCGCAATCCCTGGATCAGCTGTTCGGCGCGCACCGCGGGCTCGGCCGGCGCGAACGGGCCGCCGGGCCAGCCGATGTCGTTGGTGCCCAGCAGCACGACCATGGCGCGCACGCCCGGCTGCGCGAACACGTCGCGGCCCGCGCGCTCGAGGCCGGCGCGGCCCATGCCGTCCGTCAGCAGCCGGCCGCCGGAGATGCCGGCGTTCAGCACGGCCACATGTCGCCCGGCGAGCCGCTCGGCCAGGGCGTCGGGCCAGCGGGTGTTGGCGCCGGGCGTCGAGCCGTTGCCGTCGGTCAATGAATCGCCGAAGGCGACGACCGTGGCGGGCGGCGCCGGCGTTTCGACGATCAGCCCGCTGACGTAGACACGGGTGCTCCATGGCGTGGCGGCCGCGGGCATGCGTGGCGAGGCCGTGAGGTCGCCGTCGGCCACGTAGGCCACCTGGCGCGCGTCGAAGTGAAAGCCCGCGGGCTGGTTGGGCTGCGGCAGGTAGAGCGACACGGCGATTTCGCCGAGCGCGGGCAGGGCGATGTCCACCGGGTCGCTGACCAGCCGCGCGCCGGGCGGCAGCGTGACCTCGGCCTGTCCGCCGAAGCGCAACGGCCGGTCGCTGCCTGCGACAACGGCCGAGCCTTCGGCGTGGCGTGCCACGCGGGCCGCGCCGATGCGCAACGGCGCGGAGCCGCCCTCGTTGCTGATCACCACGCGCAGCCGCGTGCCGCCGATGCTCAGGCGCGCCACCTGGCGGATCGTCTGCCGGTTGAACTGGAAAGGCACGCCCGAGGGCAGCACGAAGTCGCCACCCCAGAGCGGTTGCGTGCTGGCCATCCAGCTGGGGCTCCAGTAGGTGGTGGCAGGGGCGGATTGGGCCTGGGGCGCGGCGGCGGTGCCGGCCAGGGTGAGCGCGAGGGCGCCGTGGCGCAGGAGCGATGCGAATGTCGATGCGGTCATGGGAAGGTCCTTCGAAACGGGTGACGGGTGAAATCAGGCCTCGACTTTCTTGCATTCGCATTCGAGTGGGTAGAAGGCAGAATGGCATCCAGCCCATTCCATATTCGAATACACCCGCGAACCCCCCGATGGACACCTTGCGCGCCCTTGAAGCCTTCGTGCACAGCGTGGAGCTGGGCAGCCTGTCGGGCGCCGCCCGCGCGCTCGACACCACGCAGCCCACCGTCAGCAAGCTGGTCGCGGGGCTGGAGCGCTCGCTCGGGGTGCGGCTGCTGCGGCGCACCGCGGCCGGCCTGAGCCTCACGGAGGAGGGCCAGCGCTTTCACGAGCGCGCGCGGCGCGTGCTCGAGGACTACGGCGACGCCGTGTCCGATGCGCGCGAAGGCATCCAGCAGCCGCGCGGCCTGCTGCGCATGAGCGCGCCGGTCACGCTGGGCCAGCGGCACCTCAATGCCATGGCGCTGGAGTTCCTGGCGCTGTACCCCGACATCGAGCTCGAACTGGTGCTGGACGACCGCTTCGTCGATCCGCTGGAAGAACGCATCGACGTCTCGCTGCGCGTGGGCGGCCCGCTGCCGCCCGACCTGGTCGCGCGCCGCCTGGGCACATGGCCGCGCGTGCTCGTCGCGTCGCCGGCCTACGTGGCCGCGCGCGGCAAGCCGCGCAAGCCGCAGGACCTGCTGGCGCACGACTACCTGCGCTATGCGCCGGGCGACGACGGCGTGCTGCTGCAGGGCCCTGAAGGCACGGAGGTCACGGTGCCGGTGCGCAGCCGCTACCGCGTGAACAACGCGGTGGCCATGCTCGACGGCGTGCTCGGCGGCGCGGGCATTTCATTGCAGCCCACGTGGATGGTGGCCGGCCTGCTGGCGCAGGGCCGCCTGGTGCGCGTGCTGCCGCGCCACACCGGGCCGGCGCAGGAGGCGCACCTGCTGTACGCCCCGCGCCGGCAGTTGCCGCTGCGGGTGCGCGTGCTGGTGGACTTCCTGGCGGACCGGGTGGCGAAACTGCCGGGGGCCGTGCGCAAGTAGTGGCGGGCCACTGGGCAACTCGGCTGCTGGGCGGCCGGGCCGCTCAGGTGTTGCGCAACTCGCGTGTACCGACCGGCGTGTCGGGGCCGGTGCGCAAGCTGCGCTCGATGAACTCACGCGCAATGGCTTGCGCATTGGCCGGCGCGGGCGCGTTGAAGGACATGCGGTACTTCAGCAGCCGCCCGCCGCGTGCCGTGAGGTAGGTGTACGAGTCGTAGGCTTTGCCGTCGCGGGCGTTCACCAGCCGAAAGGAGATCGAGCGGAACGTCAGCCCTTCGATGCGCACGTCGCGCGTGGGACCCGTCCTGGCGCTGGCGTAGAGGCCTTGCGCGGTGGCGCGCTGCACCTCGGCGATGGTGCTCTTGAACTGCTCGTCGAACTGCGGATCGTCCACGCCGGGGCGCCAGTCGGTGCGCTTCATGTCGTAGATGTAGACATCGATCCAGCCGACGCTGCTCTCGAAGCGATGGCTGCGCCCGAGCCCGGCATTCATCGCCTCGTAGGAGCGGGTGTTGATGTAGCGCCACTGGACGCCCGTGGGCCTGGGTGCTGCTGGCGGCTCCTCGGCTGCGGCGCTGTCGGGCGCTCCAGGCGAAGTGGCCGGCGAAGTGCCCGGCGAGGTGCCAGGTGCCGTCGCGCATGCGCAAAGCAGGGTGGAGAGAAGCAGGGCGGACAGCAGTTTCATGGCCGGCTCCGTGGGGCGAAAAGGGGTGACGCGCAACAGATCATGCGCCACGCGACCGCCTATACTCGCGGCTGTCGCTTTTCGCAGCTGCGTTCGGCGGCCACGAGATGCGGGTGTAGTTCAATGGCAGAACGGCAGCTTCCCAAGCTTCATACGAGGGTTCGATTCCCTTCACCCGCTCCAGCAAAGCCCCGCGCCCGAGAGCGCCGCGGCATCCGGCGGCGAGGCAGTGGCCTCTCGCCTTCACCCGTGCGAATCGTCCTCCGGAAGCACGTACATCCCGACGCGCGACGCGCGCCCCGGTTTCTTCTTCGACAAGTCCAGCCAGGCCAGCCCGACCTCGATCTTCACATCGGGCAGTGCCGCGTCTTCCGGCCCGTCGTCGACCACGACGGCGAAGCCTCGCTCGCGCAACCGTTCGATCACGGACAGGTCCAGCCCCGCACCGTTGTAGATGTTGCGGCTTGCCAGCCGGTGTGCATGAAAGAACGCTTCATAGCCGATGCCCGGAAGCGTCTTGGCCACCTCGTTCCATCTCAGAATCAGCCGTGCGCCTTCAGGCCACGGCTGGACCGCGAGCGTCTTCAACGCTGCCACGACCCGCTCCATCTCGCTTGCGCCGGACATCTCCGCCTCATGTAGTTTCGCGGGATGGTATCTCGCCGCCGAGCGGCTACGGCACAAATTCACTGTGCGTTCACGATTGCAAATCGATTGTTAATACTTGTGAATTAATTCCTGGGAGAGTGTGGTTTCGGCGCCTATGCTCATTGGCATGCGAGCGCCTTCCTCCCTCCTCGAACTTCCCGACGGCTGGTCCGCGGATTTCGAAATCATGAGGACGGTCCACGGCTCCTACGCGGGCATCGCCAAGCTGAGCCTGCAGGGCGTACAGAAATGCGCGCTCGTGATCACGCAGCAACTGACCTGGGACGGCGCCTTCGAGCGCGCCTGCGTTCGCGCCGCCCATTTCGTCAAGGAATGGGTCGCCAGCCCGCGCGATTGACAGCCTGCGCCCGGGTGACGCGGCGCGCGCCGTGACATCTGGGAACGTTCTTCACAGAAGCGATGTGCGCGGGCACGCGGCGCGGGCCGTTGTCTTCCCATCGGGATCTTTCCCGCACTTCTGGAGACGACGTGAGCTTTCATCGAAACATTCTCAAGATCGCCGCACTGGGCGTGGCCGCCGCGGGCGCGCTGTTCGCGGCCACTTCTGCCAATGCCGCGACGAGCTGGTCCATCGGCGTGAACCTTCCGGGCGTCGTGGTGAGCGAGCCCGCGCCGGTGTACTACGAGCCGGCCCCCGTGTATTCGCCGCCGGCGCCGGTCTACTACCAGCCGCCGCCGGTGCGCTATCGCCCGCCCGCCGTCTACGAGCCGGCACCCGTCTACTACGAGCCCGGCCCGCGCTGGGGCCATGAAGAGCGTCGCGAATGGCGCCGCCGCGAGTGGGAGCGCCGCGAGCACTATCGCCGCTACCACGAAGACCGCGACTGAGCGCTGACCCGTTTTTCGGAGCCCTCGCAAAATAATTTCGTGCACTGCCTCTTTCGTGGGCACCGTGTTGCAGGCCACGCCAGGCAACGGTTTGGCGCGCTTCGCACACGGTTTTCCACAACGTTGTCCCCATCGGAAAGGGACAACGCGTCATTGCCATGTGGTAGGCGGATCAAAGGAGGTAGCCCGAAGGTAGGCGCCTGCCGATAGACGCCGCGGGCCGAGCGGGAGGAACATGCAGGCGTGCGCGCAGTCGCGCAAAAAAGGAGCGTGAAATGACGTTCGACTTCCTGTTTCGCCCGACCCACACCGCCTATCTCCGGCGTGCCGCGGCACTGCTGGAAGAGGCGCAGATGGCGCGCATCGAGCACCAGGCCGCAGCGGAGCATCACAGCGCGCTGGCGCGGATGTATGCCGAGCGTGTCAGGCGCCTGGAGAACGAGCTCTACCGCCAGCCGCGCAACCCCGAGACGCACGCTCCGGCGGATGCCGCCACCGACGACCGGCCGCAGCTGTATTCGCTGGACGCGAACCGCAAGCCGGGCCTGACCTCGGCAACCTAGAACGGCGCGGGCAAAAAAATACCCGCCGAAGCGGGTGTCGAGGAGCCCTCGCGGGCGCTCTAAGAAAACAGAGAGCTCTTCTTTTGTACGGCCCTGTTGCGTGACAGCGTCGGTATCGTCGGTGGGTATCCGGGGAGCGCCTGTCAGTCAGAGACAGTCAGCCGCCGTAGGACACTCATCGAAACGTGAACTAATTGGCAATTTCCAAAGGCTCGCCTGAAGGGGTTCCGGTGCGGCGCCCACACGCAATCCGGAAGTGTCGGTCCCGTCCGACACGCTCTTGTCGCTTGAAGCCCTAGATTTTGCGGACTCGCTCTACGTGCGAGTTCTCTGTGTGTGACAGCACTCAAGAGGTTCACAACCCAGCCCTGTGCTGGGTTTTTTTTGTTCTTTTCCAGCCCTGTGCTGGGTTTTTTTGTTCTTTTCCAGCCCTGTGAGCCGGGTTTTTTTGATGTTTGTCTATCTGAAAAGCTCGAACTGAAACGCCGTCGTGTGCGGGTTGCTCAGCAGCGGGCCGGCCATTTCGCTCGCGTGGTCCCAGGCGTCGCGCCATGCACGCGCCAGGGTGATCTGCGCGTCGGTGAGCGCGTCCGACCCCGACTCGAGCTGGCTCGCCCACGCCCGGTAGCACTTCACCACGCGGGTGGGGGCGCCGATGCGTTGTTCGAGCAGTCGCAGGAAGGTGAAGCGGACTTCCATCAGGTCGCGAATGGAGAGGTTGTTGCCTTCCAGTCGCACTGTGTAGGGTTGCTCGCGGGGTGCTGTGTTTTCGAACATCGGGCTCGCATGCAAAAAGTTGCGAGCCAACTTGCCAGAGCGCAATACCGCTCTTCCGAAGGTCTCAGGCCTCGCCTCTAGAAAGGTGTGAGCGGCGGATGGTAGCGAGGCGTGTGTTGCAGAAACCGGGACGGCGGTTCCGGTTTGTTGCTTTAGCCGTGTGCATTTGCGCGGCCTTCGCAGACGCGGTAGGCAATATCCGGGCGAAGCGCTCAGCGCAGGAACACGTGCTGCATGAACTGGCGAATCGGGTATTGGATCACCGTCTGCAGCTTCGCCGGCAGCTCCAGCGGCCGCATCAGCATCTTCAGCGTGGTGCCCGCGCTGAGGTTGGTGCGGATGGTGCTGTTCATGCGCGCGCTCAACTCCTGCACGTAGGCCGTGTCGCTGGCCCGCGCCGGCGATCGGGTCTGCACCACGTGGCGGATCGCGCAGTCGGCGTCCTCGCTCTTGAGCTCGAGCGTGCGCTGCCCGATGGTGCGGAACACGCGCAGGCGGCTGAGTTTTTCTTCCGTCCGGTAGCGCCGGTAGAAGCGGTAGAAGTGCTTGTAGTGATTGACCTCGTCGGTCGCGATGCGGGTGGCGAGGTCGCGCAGCACCGGCTCGTCGGTGCCGCGCGCCATGGCGCGGTAGTAGGTGGCGGTGCCGGTCTCGACCACGCAGCGCGCGGTCATTTCAAGGGCGCGCGTCGGGGCCAGCAGCTCGACCTTGCAGTAGGTCGCGTATTCCTCGAGAAAGCCCCGGTAGGCGGTCTCCCAGTCGAACTCGGGCCACACGTGTTCCACGTAGGCGCGAAGCGCCTTGCCGTGCTGCAGTTCCTCGAGTTCCCAATGGTTGGAGAGCCAGTCGGTGACTTCGTCGTCGCCCTTGAAGAAGTCGACCAGGTTCTGCGTGTAGAGGTCGGAGCCGCTTTCGATGAAGGAGGCGCACGTCACCAGGTAGAAAAGGTTTTCGTCGGGGCGGACCTCGTCTAGCGCGATGCGCGCAAAGTCCAGGTCTTCGATCTTCCAGTGCTGTTCCGCCTCTTGGCTTGCCATGCAAACTCCTTGATCTTTTGTGTCCGTACAAGTACGGATGGCGCAGACCGTGTTTGGTTCTCGTTTTTTGCGCCAGGACACATATTAGCCGTGGCGCCCCGATCACGCAGTTTCCCGCAGGGCGGCGCGGGCGCCATAGGCAAACCTATAATTGTTTGTTCAAGCAAATCAAGCAGTTAGGCCGGTTCGCCGCAGTGGGTTCGACACGAGGTCGCCATCGCCGCGCCGCCTCGACAGAAGACGAATCCAAAGATGAGCCAGCCCACATTCACGGTCGCGGACATCCGCAAGACCTTTCTCGATTTCTTCGCGTCCAATGGCCACACGGTGGTGCCCTCGAGTTCGCTGGTGCCGGGCAACGACCCGACGCTGATGTTCACCAACTCGGGCATGGTCCAGTTCAAGGACGTGTTCCTCGGTGAAGACAAGCGCAACTACGTGCGCGCCGCCTCGGTGCAGGCCTGCTTGCGCGCCGGCGGCAAGCACAACGACCTCGAGAACGTGGGCTACACCGCGCGCCACCACACCTTCTTCGAGATGCTGGGCAACTGGAGCTTCGGCGACTACTTCAAGCGCGAGTCGCTGAAGTGGGCCTTCGAGCTGCTGACCGAGGTCTACAAGCTGCCGGCCGAGAAGCTCTGGGCCACCGTCTACATCGAGGACGACGAGGCCTACGACATCTGGACCAAGGAAATCGGCCTGCCGCCCGAGCGCGTCGTGCGCATCGGCGACAACAAGGGCGGGCGCTACATGTCCGACAACTTCTGGATGATGGCCGACACCGGCCCGTGCGGCCCGTGCTCCGAGATCTTCTTCGACCACGGCCCCGAGATCCCCGGCGGCCCGCCCGGTTCGCCCGACGAAGACGGCGACCGCTACATCGAGATCTGGAACAACGTGTTCATGCAGTTCGACATGCAGCCCGACGGCTCGGTCAAGAAACTGCCCGCACCCTGCGTCGATACCGGCATGGGCCTGGAGCGCCTGGCCGCGATCCTGCAGCACGTGCACAGCAACTACGAGATCGACATCTTCGACGCGCTCATCAAGGCCGCGGCCCGCGAGACCGGCGAGAAGGACCTGTCGAACAACTCGCTGCGCGTGATCGCCGATCACATCCGCGCCACCTCGTTCCTGGTGGCCGACGGCGTGATCCCGTCGAATGAAGGCCGCGGCTACGTGCAGCGCCGCATCATCCGCCGCGCCATTCGCCACGGCTACAAGCTGGGCCAGAAGAAGCCGTTCTTCCACAAGCTGGTGCCCGACCTCGTGAAGCTCATGGGCGACGCGTACCCCAAGCTGGTGGCCGACGAGAAGCGCATCACCGACACGCTGAAGGCCGAGGAAGAACGCTTCTTCGAAACGCTGGCCAACGGCATGGAAATCCTCGACGCGGCACTGGCCGGCGGCGTGAAGACCTTGCCGGGCGACGTCGCCTTCAAGCTGCACGACACCTACGGCTTCCCGCTGGACCTGTCGGCCGACGTCTGCCGCGAGCGCGATGTGCAGGTCGACGAGGCCGGCTTCAACGAAGCCATGCAGCGGCAGAAGGAAGCGGGCCGCAAGGCCGGCAAGTTCAAGATGGACCGCAACGTCGAATACGCCGGCGCGGGCAACACCTTCACCGGCTACGAACACCTCGAGGAAGCCGCCAAGGTCGTGGCGCTGTACTTCGACGGCGTGGCCGTCGACGAACTGAAGGAAGGCCAGCCCGGCATCGTCGTGCTCGACACCACGCCTTTCTATTCGGAAAGCGGCGGCCAGGTCGGCGACCAGGGCGTGCTCGTTGCCGAAGGCGTGCAGTTCGGCGTGGAAGACACGCAGAAGATCAAGGCCGACGTGTTCGGCCACCACGGCACGCAGACGCAGGGCACGCTGAAGGTGGGCGACGCGGTCAAGGCCGCGGTCGACATCGCGCGCCGCAACGCCACCATGCGCAACCACTCGGTCACCCACCTGATGCACAAGGCCCTGCGCGAAGTGCTGGGCGACCACGTGCAGCAGAAGGGCTCGCTGGTCGATGCCGACAAGACCCGCTTCGACTTCGCGCACAACGCACCCGTCACGCGCGAGCAGATCCTGGAGATCGAGAAGCGCGTGAACGCCGAAGTGCTGGCCAACGCACCCACCCAGGCCCGCGTGATGGACATGGAGTCGGCCCAGAAGACCGGCGCCATGATGCTGTTCGGCGAGAAGTACGGCGAGACCGTGCGCGTGCTCGACATCGGCTCCAGCCGCGAGCTGTGCGGCGGCACCCACGTGGGCCGCACCGGCGACATCGGCCTCTTCAAGATCGTCAGCGAAGGCGGCGTGGCCGCGGGCGTGCGCCGCATCGAGGCCGTCACCGGCGCCAATGCGCTCGCCTACCTGCAGGACCTCGAGTCGACCGTGCAGAGCGTGGCCGCCACGCTCAAGTCGCCGGCCGCCGAGCTGCAGGGCCGGCTCACGCAGGTGCTCGAACAGGTGAGGGCGCTCGAGCGCGAAGTGGGTGCGCTCAAGGGCAAGCTCGCATCGTCCAAGGGCGACGAACTGCTGGCGCAGGCCGTGGACATCAAGGGCCTCAAGGTGCTGGCCGCCAAGCTCGACGGCGCCGACGCCAAGACGCTGCGCGACACCATGGACAAGCTGAAGGACAAGCTCAAGACCGCCGTCATCGTGCTGGCCGCCGCGGATGGCGACAAGGTGCAGATCGCGGCCGGCGTCACCGCCGACAGCGTGGGCAAGGTCAAGGCCGGCGAGCTGGTCAACTTCGTGGCCCAGCAGGTCGGCGGCAAGGGCGGCGGCAAGGCCGACATGGCCATGGCCGGCGGCACCGATGCGGCAGGCCTTGCGGCCGCGCTGCAGTCGGTGCAGGCCTGGGTCGCCGAACGCGCCTGACGCGTCCCACGCGTCTGACGAACCCCGCCGGCCCCAAAGGACACACGCACTTCATGCCAGAAGACATTCCCGGTGAAGTGCTCGTGATGGGGGCCGGCACCATCGGGTGCTTCATCGGCGGCCGCCTCGCGGCGGCCGGTGTGCCCGTGACCTTCGTCGGCCGTCCGCGCGTGCTCGAGAAGCTCGCCGTGAACGGCCTCACGCTCACCGACATCGACGGCGCGAAGCACAAGCTCCCCGCCGAGTCGTTGCAGCTGAGCGAACAGGTGCCCTCGGGCGCACGGCCCGCGCTGGTGCTGCTGTGCGTGAAGAGCGGCGCCACCGCCGAGGCGGCCGGCGAGCTGGCGTTTTCGCTGCCCGCGGGCACCACCGTGGTCTCGCTGCAGAACGGCATTTCCAATTGCGCCGCGGCCTCGCAGACCGGGCCGTCGCTCAATGTGCGCGCCGGCATGGTGCCGTACAACGTGGCAGAGATCGGCCCCGGCGCCTTCCACCGCGGCACGCCCGGCCGGCTGGCCGCCGAAGACGACGAGACGCTGCGCCCGTGGCTGCCCGTGTTCGAGCGCGCCGGCGTGCCGCTCGACCTGCATGCCGACCTGCTGCCCGTGCAGTGGGGCAAGCTCATGCTCAACCTCAACAACCCCGTCAACGCGCTCTCGGGCCTGCCGCTGCGCGAAGAGCTGATGCTGCGCGGCTACCGCCGCTGCTTCGCCTCGCTGATCGACGAGGCGCTGAGCATCCTCAACGTGGCGGGCATCGCTCCGGCGCAGGTCGCGGCCGTGCCGGCGCGCCGGCTGCCGGGCCTGCTGCGCTTGCCCGACTGGCTGTTTCGCATCGTCGCGGCGCGCATGCTGCGCGTCGACGCCAAGGCGCGCTCCAGCATGGCCGACGACCTGGCCCTGGGCCGCCGCACCGAGATCGACGCGCTCAGCGGCGAGGTGGTGCGCCTCGCGCAGGAGCACGGCCTGAGCGCGCCGCGCAACGCGCGCATGGTCGCGCTGCTCGAAGCATGGCCGCAGAACCCCAGGCGCTGGACGGCACGCCAATTGCAGGACGCGCTGGGCCTCTAGGCTTCTGGTGATCCGGCGTCCGGCGTCCGGCCCTGTACCCTCGGCCCCATCGCGCTGGATGGCGGCTTCGAAAGGGTTGTTCTCATGCAGGTCCTGATTCTCGGCAGCGGTGTCATCGGCACCTCGGTGGCGTACTACCTGGCGCGCGCCGGGCACGAGGTGACGGTGCTGGAGCGCCAGCCGGCGCCCGCGCTCGAAACCAGCTTCGGCAATGCGGGCGAGGTGTCGCCGGGCTACTCGGCGCCGTGGGCCGGGCCGGGCGTGCCGGTCAAGGCCATCAAGTGGATGCTGATGCGGCACAGCCCACTGGTCATCAAGCCCATGCTCGACCCCGCCATGTGGCTCTGGGGCCTCGCGATGCTGCGCAACTGCACGCAGGCGCGCTACGAGATCAACAAGGGCCGCATGGTGCGGCTGGCCGAATACAGCCGCGACTGCCTGAAGGCGCTGCGTGCCGACACCGGCATTGCCTACGACGAGCGCATGCAGGGCACGCTGCAGCTCTTTCGCACGCAGCAGCAGCTCGACGGCACCTCGAAAGACGTCGAGGTGCTCCAGGCCTCCGGCGTGCCGTACCAGCTGCTCGACCGCGAAGGCTGCGTGCAGTACGAGCCCGCGCTCGCGGCGGTCAAGCAGAAGTTCGTCGGCGGCCTGCGCCTGCCGGGCGACGAGACCGGTGACTGTTTCAAGTTCACGCAGGCGCTGGCCAGGCTGGCGCAGGCCGAGGGCGTGCGCTTCAGGTTCGGCGTGAACATCCAGGCCATCGAACACGACGCGGGCAAGGGCGTGACGGCCGTGCGCACCGACGCCGGCAACTTCACGGCCGACCGCTACGTGGTCGCGCTCGGCAGCTACTCGCCCGCGCTGGTCAAGCCGCTGGGCATCGCGCTGCCGGTGTACCCGGTCAAGGGCTTCTCGATCACCGTGCCCATCACCGATGCCGGCGGCGCGCCTGAATCGACCGTGATGGACGAGACCTTCAAGGTGGCCGTCACGCGGCTCGGCGACCGCATCCGCGTGGGCGGCACCGCGCAGCTGTCGGGCTTCGACCTGCGGCTCGACGCCAGCCGCCGCGACACGCTGGAGCACGTGGTGACCGACCTGTTCCCGCGCGGCGGCAACGTGCGCGACGCCTCCTTCTGGACCGGCCTGCGCCCCATGACGCCCGACGGCACGCCGGTGATCGGCGCCACCCGCATTCCCAACCTGATGCTGAGCACCGGCCACGGCACGCTGGGCTGGACCATGGCCGCCGGCACCGGCCGCGTGATGGCCGACCTGATCGCGGGCAGGGCGCCCGGGATCGACATGGACGGCCTCACTGTCGCGCGCTACGGCGGCTGAGCCCCCCACGCGCCCGAGCTCCCAGGCTCACGACCCCCGGAACAGGGCGGCACCGACAGGTGCCGCCCTGTTTTCGTTGCGTTACTTCTTCGTTCCCGGTAGCTAGGGTTTCTACTTAGTCACGAAGTTGTCTTCGTCGGTATTCTTCGTGGCGTTCCATTAATAAATCGTTGTTTCATTAGAGAAGCAGTCAAGCGCAAGCCACCGACCCCACGGACACGATGCAACACACACGCCGCCACGCCACTGCCGCCATCGCCGCTGCCATTTCCCTGGCCGCCGCTTGCGCCTCCGGACTCGCCTGGGCAGACAGCTACCCGAGCAAGCCGATCACGTTGGTCGTTGCCTATCCGGCCGGTGGCGACACCGACGCGCTGGCGCGGCTGTTCGCCGAAAAGCTGGCGACGCGCGTCGGCCAGCCCGTGGTGGTCGACAACCGCCCCGGCGCCAGCGGCATCATCGGCAGCGCCTTTGTCTCCAAGGCCGCGCCCGACGGCTACACGCTGCTGCTCGCGCCCAGCACCTTCTCGATCGCGCAGCTGGTGCTCAAGACCAACGGCTCGTCGAGCTACGACGTGCTCAACGGCTTCACGCCCATCGTGCAGACCGGCAGCCAGCCGCTGTTCCTGGTGGCCAGCGGCGGCAGCGGCTTCGCCAGCCTGAAGGACGCCGTGGCGGCCGCCAAGGGCGGCAAGTCGCTGAGCTACGCGAGTCCGGGCAGCGGCTCGCCGATGCACATCCTCGGCGAGATGTTCGCCCGTGCCTCGGGCACCAGCCTGGCGCACGTGCCGTACAAGGGCGTCGCGCCGGCCGTCAACGACGTGCTGGGCGGCCATGTGCCCGTCACCTTCATCACGCTCGGTCCCGTGGCGCCGTACTTCGCCAACGGCAAGATGCGCCCGCTGGCCGTGGCCTCGGCCCAGCGCTCGCCACTCGCGCCCAATGTGCCGACGCTGGCCGAGCAGGGCTACAAGGACGTCGAGGTGACCGCCTGGAACGGCCTCTGGGGCCCGCGCAACCTGCCGCCCGAGACCGTGAAGACGCTCAACGGCCACTTCAACGAAATCCTCAAGATGCCCGACATCGTCGCGCGCATGGCGGTGCTCGGCACCACGCCCGTGGGCGGCGACGCCGGCGTGCTCGGCAAGACCAACGCCGCCGACTACGCGCGCTTCGGCGCCGTCATCAAGGAGCTCGGCATCCAGGCCGACTGACCCGAACCGCACTGCACCGCACCGCACCACGCCGCACCCCCGCATCCCGCACATCCGCCATGACCGACCTCAAAGCCATTCCCGACCCGTCGAGCCTGCAGGCGCTGCTGGCCGAACTGCCCGCCAACCTGCTGGCCGGCCGCCGCGTCCTCGTGACCGGCGGTGCGCGCGGCCTGGGGCTGGCCTTCGCGCAGTGCATCGCGGCGGCGGGCGCCAGCGTGGTGCTGGCCGACATCCTCGGCGAGCTGGCCGACACCGAGGCCCGCGCATTGCGCGACCAGGGCCACACGGCCCACGCGCTGCCCGTCGACCTGTCGAACCCCGACGCCATCGTGGCCTGCGCCGGCGAAGCCATCCGCCTGCTCGGCGGCCTCGACGGGCTGGTCAACAACGCCGCCATCACCAACTCGGGCGGGCGCGACGCGCACCAGCTCGAGGTCGACATGTGGGACCGCGTGATGAACGTCAACGTGCGCGGCAGCTGGCTCATGGGCCGCGCTTGCCGCGGCGCGCTGGCCGAGAGCGGCCGCGGCGCCGTGGTCAACCTCGCGTCCGACACCGCGCTGTGGGGCGCGCCCAACCTGCTGGCCTATGCGTCGAGCAAGGGCGCCGTCATTTCCCTGACGCGCTCGCTGGCGCGCGAATGGGGCGGCGACAACATCACCGTCAACGCCGTGGCGCCGGGCCTCACGCTGGTCGAGGCCACCGAGTACGTGCCGATGGCGCGCCACCAGAAATACCTCGAAGGCCGCGCCATCCCGCGCGAGCAGCAGGCCGCCGACGTGTGCGGCGCCACCCTGTTCCTGCTGTCCGGCCTCGCGCGCTTCGTGACGGGCCAGCTGCTGGCCGTCAACGGCGGCTTCGCGATGCACTGACCCTGCCGACAACCACTTTCCGACCAAGGAGTTTCCCGATGAGCGATCTGTCCGAACAGCAAAAGATCACCGATGCGCCCGCCACCACGCTGGCGCAGCCCGAAGGTTCGAGCCTCGCGGAGTGGATGAACACCCGCATCGCGCGCTACGAAACCCGCAAGTACGACTGGGACGCGCTGAAGTTCCAGTCCGACTTCGACCCCAAGTTCCGCCGCGCGCAGATGCGCTACGTGGGCACCGGCGGCACCGGCGTCGCGAAGGACGTCAACACGGTTGCCGCCGAGCACTTCACCTTCTCCACCATGGTGATTCCCGCCGGCCATGAAGGCCCGCCGCACCTGCACACCGACGTGGAAGAAGTGTTCTTCCTGATCCGCGGCAAGCTCAAGGTGGTGATCGAGAAGGACGGCGAGCGCTTCGAGACCATCATGACCGACCGCGACCTGATCTCGGTGCCGCCCGGCGTGTACCGCGAAGAGATCAACATCGGCGACGAAGACGCGCTGATGTGCGTGATGCTCGGCGCGAAGAAGCCGGTGACGCCGACGTACCCGGCCGATCACCCGCTGGCCAGGATCAAGCGCTGAGCGGCCACGCCATGAGCACCCTCGACACCCAGGCACCGACGCTGTCGGCCTCCGAGCTGGCACGGCTCGACGCCCGCTTTCCGGCCCGCAATGTGGCCGTGGGCGGTGGTGCCGTGGTGTCGGTGCGCGAATGCGGCCAGGGCCCGGTGGTCGTGTGCCTGCACGGCATCGGCTCGGGCGCGGCGTCGTGGCTCGACACCGCCGCGCTGCTGGCGTCGCAGGCTCGCCTGATCGCATGGGACGCGCCGGGCTACGGCGAATCGACGCCGCTCGACAGTGCAGCGCCTTCCGCAGCTGACTATGCGAAGCGCCTGGGCGCCTTGCTCGACGCGCTCGGCATCGACTCGTGCGTGCTCGTCGGCCACTCGCTCGGCGCGATCACGGCCGCATCGGCCGCATCGGCCACATCAGCCGCGCGCACCGACAAGCGCATCCGCCGCCTCGTGCTCGTGAGCCCGGCCGTCGGCTACGGCGCGCCCGAGCGTGCCGAGGCCCGCGCCAAGGTCCGCACCGAACGCCTGGCCACGCTCGACGAACTCGGCATCGCCGGCATGGCCGCGAAGCGCGCGGGCCGGCTGGTGTCCGACAAGGCCAGCGACCATGCCCGCCAGTGGGTGCGCTGGAACATGGCGCGCCTGAACGACCACGGCTACCGCCAGGCCGTCGAGCTGCTGTGCAACGCCGACCTGCTGGCCGACCTGCCACCGCCCATGCCGGTGCGCGTGGCCTGCGGCGCGCTCGACGTGGTCACGCCGCCGGCGGCGTGCGCGGAGGTCGCGCGCCGGTGCGGCGTGCCGCTCGAATTGTTGGACGATGCGGGGCACGCCGGCTATGTGGAGCAACCGCAGGCCGTCGCCACGCTGCTGCGCGAATCGCTCGCCGGCTGACCTCGCAAACGAATACAGAGATCCAAGGAAACAACAGGCATGGCCACCAACGACAACGAAGTGATGGAAGAGGGCGCCGACCGCTACAACGTGCCCGCGCTGGAGCGCGGCCTGCGCGTGCTGTGCGAGTTCAGCCGCGAGAACCGCACGCTCTCCGCGCCCGAGCTGGCGCGCCGCTTCGACCTGCCGCGCTCCACCGTGTTTCGCCTGCTCACCACGCTGGAGAACATGGGCTTCCTGGAGCGCACCGAGGGCGGGCGCGACTACCGCCTGGGCATGGCCGTGCTGCGCCTGGGCTTCGAGTACCTCGCGTCGCTGGAGCTCACGCAGCTCGGCACGCCGCTGCTCAACCGCCTGTGCGAAGAGCTGCGCACGCCCTGCAACCTGGTGGTGCGCGACGGCCGCTCCATCGTCTACGTGGCCAAGGTGGCACCGCCCACGCCTTTCGCCAGCTCGGTCAGCGTGGGCACGCGCCTGCCGGCCCACGCCACGGTGCTGGGCCGCATCCTGCTCGAGGACCTCACGCTGCCGCAGCTGCGCGCGCTCTACCCCGAGGACAAGCTAGAGACCTTCTCGCCGAGCACGCCCAAGACCGTGAACGAGCTCTTCGACATGGTGCAGGCCGACCGCCAGCGCGGCTATGTGCTGGGCGAGGGCTTCTTCGAATCGAACATCTCCAGCATCGCCGCGCCGGTGCGCGACCACAGCGGCCACATCGTGGCGGCGCTGGGCGCCACCGTCACCGCCGGCCACATCGAGGAGAGCCGCATGGACGAGATGGTGCAGCGCGTGCGCGGCACCGCCGACGAGATCTCGGGCCTGCTGAACTACTCGCCCGCGCGCACCGCCAAGGTGGTGCCGCTGCGCAGCGCCTGACATCGACGACACACGACACCGACGACACCCACCACACCGATGACTCCGACGACACCGGCAACCGACATGACCAGGCGCACCCCCACCACCTTCTTCGCCGCGGACGCCCTCGCGGGCCGCGTGGCCGTGGTCACCGGCGGCTCGTCGGGCATCGGCCTGGCCACCGTCGAGCTGCTGCTGGGTTGCGGCGCCTCGGTGGCGCTGTGCGGGCGCAACGCCGAGCGGCTCGACGCGGCCGTGGCCGGCCTGCGCAAGCATCAGCCCAACGCCAGGCTCTTCGCGCAGCCCTGCGACGTGCTCGACGCCGGCTCGGTGCGCGCCTTCGCCGCCGCCAGCGAAGCGGCGCTCGGCCCGGCCTCGATGCTCATCAACAACGCCGGGCAGGGCCGTGTCTCCACCTTCGCCGATACCGACGACGCGGCCTGGACCGAAGAGCTCAACCTGAAGTTCTTCTCGGTGATCAACCCCACGCGCGCCTTCCTGCCGCAACTGGCGGCGCAGCGCACGGCGCTGGGCGACGCGTCCATCGTCTGCGCCAACTCGCTGCTGGCACGCCAGCCCGAGCCGCACATGGTCGCCACCTCGGCCGCGCGCGCCGGCTTGCTGAACCTGGTGCGCTCCATGGCCACCGAGTTCGCGCCGCAGGGCGTGCGCGTCAACGGCATCCTGATCGGGCTGGTCGAGTCGGGCCAGTGGCGCCGCCGCTTCGAGGCGCGCGAGGACAAGTCGCTCGACTGGGCCGCCTGGAGCGGCCAGCTCGCGAAGAACAAACACATTCCGCTGGCGCGCCTGGGGCTTCCGAGCGAAGCCGCGCGCGCCGTCCTTTTTCTTGCTTCACCGCTCGCGTCCTATACGACGGGCTCCCACATCGACATTTCCGGAGGCCTCTCGCGCCATGCATAACCCCACCCACACCGTCACCGTCGGCGCCGTCGTCGCCGCCTTCCTCGAGCAGTGCGGCGTCAAGGCAGCCTTCGGCGTGATCTCGATCCACAACATGCCCATCCTCGATGCCTTCGCGCAGCGCGGCACGGTGCGCTTCATCTCGGCGCGGGGCGAGGCCGGCGCGGGCAACATGGCCGACGCCTACGCACGCTCCACCGCCAGCCTGGGCGTGTGCATCACCAGCACCGGCCCGGCCGCCGGCAACATCGCGGGCAGCATGGTCGAGGCCCTGACGGCCGGCGCGCCGCTGCTGCACATCACCGGGCAGATCGAGACGCCGTACCTCGACAAGGGCATGTCGTACATCCACGAGGCGCCCGACCAGCTCACCATGCTCAAGGCCGTGTCGAAGGCCGCGCTGCGCGTGCGCAGCGTCGAGACGGTGCTCGGCACGCTCAAGCGCGCGGTACAACTTGCCCTCACGGCGCCGACCGGCCCGGTCAGCGTGGAGATTCCGATCGACATCCAGTCGGCGCTGACGACGATGCCGGCCGACCTGTCGCCGCTGCCCATCGAACGCCCCGTGCCGTCGGCCGCCGCGCTCGACGCGCTGGCCGCGCGCCTGGCCGCTGCCCGGCGCCCGATGCTGTGGGTCGGCGGCGGTGCCCGCCATGCGCGCGGCGCCATCCAGCGCCTGCAGAAGCTCGGCTTCGGTGTCGTCACCACCACGCAGGGCCGCGGCACGGTGCCCGAGGACGACGCGGGCTCGCTCGGCGCCTACAACATCCAGAAGCCGGTCGAGGCCCTGTACCAGACCTGCGACGCGATGCTCGTGGTCGGCTCGCGCCTGCGCGGCAACGAAACGCTCAAGTACGAACTGAAGCTGCCCCGCACGCTGTACCGCATCGATGCCGACGCCGCCGCCGAAGGCCGCTGCTACGCCTCAGAAGTCTTCGTCTGCGGCGATTCCGCGCTGGCCCTCGACGGCCTGGCCGACCGCCTCGAAGCCGCGAAGTACAAGGCCGACCCGCAACTGCTGGTCGATCTGCGCGCCGCGCACGACCAGGCGGTCGCGGGGCTGCGTGACGGCCTCGGCCCGTATGCCGAACTCGTGCGCCAGCTCCAGTCGGTGGCCGGACGCAACTTCAACTGGGTGCGCGACGTCACTGTCTCCAACAGCACCTGGGGCAACCGCGAGCTGCGCGTGTTCGAGCCGAGCGCCGGCGTGCACGCCACCGGCGGCGGCATCGGCCAGGGCATGCCCATGGCCATCGGCGCGGCCATCGGCGCGGCGGTGACCGGCTCGGGCCGCAAGACCTTCTGCCTGGCTGGCGACGGTGGCTTCATCCTGAACCTGGGCGAGCTGGCCTGCATGGTGCAGGAGAAGGCGCCCATGGTGATCGTGCTCATGAACGACAAGAGCTACGGCGTCATCAAGAACATCCAGGACGCGCAGTACGGCGGCCGCCAGTGCTATGCCGAGCTGCACACGCCCGACTACGACCTGCTGTGCAAGTCGCTCGCGCTGCCGCACGCCCGCGTGCAGGACCTGGCCGACCTGCCGCGGCGCCTGGGCGAAGCGCTGGCGGCCGAAGGCCCGTTCCTGCTGGAGATCGACATGCTGTCGATCGGCAGCTTCAAGACCACCTTTGCCGGCCCGCCGACCAACACGGTCACGCAGATTCCGGCGCTCGGCACGGCGAAGTAAGTGAGCGAAGCCCGTTCCATGACCGCACTCACGCGCATCGCACTCGTCGGCTGCGGAGCCATCGGCACCTCGGTGCTCGAACTGCTCCGCGGCGATGCCGCCCTGAAGGTGGTGGCCGTCGTCGTGCCCGCCGAAGCCATCGCCGCCGCGCAGCAGGCCGTGCGGGAGGCCGCACCCGACGCGCACGTGGGCAGCGCCGTGCCCGCCGACGGCATCGACCTCGTGGTGGAGACCGCGGGCCATGCCGCCATCGAGCAGCACGTGCTGCCCGCGCTGGCACGCGGCACGCCCTGCGTGGTCGCCTCGGTCGGCGCGCTGTCGGCCGCCGGCTTCGCGGAGAAGCTCGAGGCCGCCGCCGTGGCCGGCCGCACGCAGGTGCAGCTGATTCCAGGCGCCATCGGTGCCATCGACGCACTCGCCGCGGCCCGCATCGGCGGCCTCGACAGCGTGCGCTACACCGGCCGCAAGCCGCCGCAGGCCTGGAAGGGCACGCCGGCCGAGCAGGGCCGCGACCTCGACGCGCTGTCGAAGGAAACCGTGATCTTCGAAGGCAGCGCGCGCGAGGCGGCCTTGCTGTACCCGAAGAACGCCAACGTCGCGGCCACCGTGTCGCTCGCGGGCCTGGGGCTCGACAAGACCCTGGTGCGCCTCATTGCCGACCCCGCCACCGCCGAGAACGTGCACACCGTCGAAGCCGAGGGCGCCTTCGGCAGCTTCGAGCTGACGATGCGCAACAAGCCGCTCGCGGCCAACCCCAAGACCTCCGCGCTGACCGTGTACAGCGCCGTGCGTGCGCTGCGCAACCGCGTGGCCGCGCTCGCCATCTGAGCGTTCGAACCTGAGCTTTCGAGTCACCCCATGATGATTTCTTCCGAACTCCTTCCGATCTGCATTGCCGGCGAATGGCGCCTGGGCGGCGGCGACGTCTACGAAAGCCTGTACCCCGCCACGGGCGAGCCCATCGCGCGCCTGAAGGCCGCGAGCCTCGCCGACGTGGAAGAGGCCATCACCCGCGCCGACCACGCCTTCCGCACCAGCGGCTGGGCCCAGCGCCTGCCGCACGAGCGCGCCGCCGTGCTGCACCGCGTGGCGCAGCTGATCCGCGAAGAGGGCGAGCCGCTCGCGCAGAAGCAGCGCCTGGACAACGGCAAGCCCATCACCGAAACGCGCAACCTCGTGGCCAGCGCCGCGGCCACCTTCCAGTTCTTTGCCGCCGCGCTCGAGACGCTCGAGGAAACCATCACGCCGTCGCGCGGCGCGTTCGTCACGATGAGCGTGCACGAGCCCATGGGCGTGGTCGCGGCCATCACGCCGTGGAACTCGCCCATTGCCAGCGAGGCGCAGAAGCTGGCGCCCGCGCTGGCCGCGGGCAACGCGGTGGTCGTGAAGCCCGCCGAAGTCACGCCGCTGATGGCGCTGGAACTGGCCCGCATCTGCGAGCTGGCCGGCGTGCCCAAGGGCATCGTGAGCGTGCTGCCGGGCAAGGGCTCGGTCATCGGCGACGCCATCACCAAGCACCCGCTGGTCAAGCGCGTGTCGTTCACCGGCGGCACCACCACCGGCAGGCACATCGCGCACATCGCGGCCGACAAGATGATGCCGGTGTCGCTGGAGCTGGGCGGCAAGTCGCCCACCATGGTGCTGGACGACGCCGACCTCGACCATGCGGTGAACGGCGTGCTGTACGGCATCTTCAGTTCGTCGGGCGAGTCGTGCATTGCGGGCTCGCGCCTGTTCGTGGCGCGCGGCATCTACGACGAGTTCCTCACGCGGCTGGCCGAAGGCGCCAACGCACTGCGCGTGGGCGACCCGGCTTCGGAGCGCACGCAGATGGGCCCGCTCATCACGGCGAAGCACCGCGAAGGCATCGAGCGCTACGTGGACCTCGGCGTGTCCGAAGGCGGCAGGATTCGCACGGGCGGCGTGCGCCCGCACGGCGCGGGCTACGACAACGGCTATTTCTACAAGCCGACCATCATCGAAGGCCTGACCAACAGCGCGCGCACCAGCCAGGAAGAAATCTTCGGCCCGGTGCTGGTCGCGATGCCCTTCGACAACGAGGAAGAACTCATCGCGCAGGCCAACGACAGCGTCTATGCATTGGCCGCCGGTGTGTGGAGCCGAGACTTCAAGCGCGCCTGGAAGCTGGGCCGCGCGGTGCAGGCCGGCACGGTCTGGGTCAACACCTACAAGCAGTTCTCCGTGTCCACGCCGTTCGGCGGCTGGCGCGACAGCGGCCTGGGCCGCGAGAAGGGCCGCGAAGGCATCTTCCAGTACATGGAGCAGAAGAGCATGTACTGGGGCACCAACGAACAACCGCTCCCGTGGGCGAACTGAAGAGGAGCGCACCATGAGCGTACTTGGCATCGACCAGATCACCTACGGCGCGGACGACCTGCCCGCCTGCCGCCAGTTCTTCGAGGACTGGGGCCTCGCGTTGAAGTCGCAGGCCGCCGACGAACTCGTCTTCGAATGCCTCAACGGCTGCAAGGTGGTCGTTGCGGCGTTGGACAAGCCGGGCCTGCCGCCCGCGATGGAAGAGGGCCCGACGCTGCGCGAAGTGGTGTGGGGCGTGGAGAGCGAGGCCGACCTCGAACGCTACGCCGCGGCCATCGCGCAAGACCCGGCCTTCTTCGACGCCACCGTCGACGGCGCGCGCCGCATCGGCTGCACCGACCCCAACGGCCTGGCCGTGCGCCTGCAGGTGAGCCGCAAGCACGCGGTGCAGGTCGACTGCGGCGCCATGAACACCTGGAACGCCAAGCCGCGCGTGAACCAGGCCGCGCCCATCTACGAGCGCGCCACGCCCATCGAGGTGGGCCACGTGGTGTTCTTCGTGAACGACGTGAAGACCACCAGCGCGTTCTACGCGCAGCGCTTCGGCTTCGTCGCGTCCGACAGCTACCCCAACCGGGGCGCCTTCATGCGCTGCGCGGCCGAGGGCGGCCACCACGACCTGTTCCTGCTGCAGATTCCTTCGGGCAAGCGCGGGCTCAACCACGTGGCCTTCACCGTGCGCGACATCCACGAGGTGTTCGGCGGCGGGCTGCACTTCTCGCGGCGCGGCTGGGAAACCCAATTGGGCCCGGGCCGCCACCCGGTGTCGTCCGCGTACTTCTGGTACTTCAAGAACCCGGCCGGCGGCCTCATCGAGTACTACGCCGACGAAGACCAGCTCACCGCCGACTGGCAGCCGCGCGAGTTCGAGCCCGGCCCCACGGTGTTCGCCGAATGGGCGGTCGACGGCGGCCTCGACGGCCACACGCGCCGCCAGAAGAACGCCGAAGGCCCGAAAGGTGCTTTCCTGACCGAGAAGAAATGAAGTTCACGACGACCACCACCATGCAAAGACGTTTCTCTTTTTCCGTTCTGTTCGCCGCCCTCACGGCCTTCACCCTGGCCGCGCCGGTGCACGCGCAGCAGATCGATGCGCAGAAGCAGCTCGCCAGCGAGCGCTTCACCATCATCTCGCCGTTCCCGCCCGGCGGCCCGGTCGACACGCTGGCCCGCGTGCTGTCCGAAGGCCTGACCAAGCGCTACGGCCAGGCGGCCGTGGTCGACAACCAGGTGGGCGCGGCCGGCAACATCGGCATGGACAAGGTCAAGCGCGCCAAGGGCGACGGCCACACGCTGCTGGTGATTCCCGCGGGCAACGTCACCATCAACCCGACGCTGATGCCCAACTTCCCGTTCGACATGGCGAAGGACTTCGTGCCCATCACCATGCTGGCCAAGGCGCCCAACGTGCTGGTGGCCTCGCCGGCCTCGGGCATCAAGAACGCCAAGGAACTTGTGGCGCAGGCCAAGGCCAAGCCCAACACGCTGTCGTACGCCTCGCCGGGCGTGGGCAGCGGCCTGCACCTGGCGGGCGAGCTGTTCAAGCAGCAGGCCGGCATCGACATGCTGCACGTGCCCTACAAGGGCACGGCGCCCGCGCTCAACGACGTGCTGGGCGGCTCGGTGCCGCTGATGTTCAGCAACCTGCCCGCGACGCTGCCGTTCCTGAAGCAAGGCAAGCTGGTGGCCATCGGCGTGACCGAAGCCAAGCGCAGCGCCGCCGCACCCGACATTCCGACGCTGGCGGAGCAGGGCATCCAGGGCGTGACCGTCACCTCGTGGTACGGCCTGATGGCGCCCAGGGGCACGCCGCCCGCGGTGGTCGAGCAACTGGCCAAGGACGCGGCCGAGATGCTCTCGCAGCCCGACGTGCGCGAGCGCCTGAAGGTGCAGGGCATGGCCGACGCCGCCATGAAGCCGGCCGAGTTCGCCGCCTACATCCGCGATGAAACGGCCGTGTGGGCCAGGATCATCAAGGCCCGCAACATCGTGGCCGAGTAAGCCGGCCCAACGCGCAAGGAAAGCCTCTCCATGAAGACAAGCGAATCCACCATCGGCATCGTGGGCGCCGGCATCGGCGGCCTGGTGGCAGCCATTGCGCTGCGCCGCGCCGGCCACGACGTGATCGTGTTCGAACAGGCGAAGCAGTTCGCCCGCGTCGGCGCCGACATCAACCTCACGCCCAACGCGGTGCGCGCCCTCGACGGCCTCGGCGTAGGCGAGGCCGCCCGCGTGACCGCGGCGCGCCCGTCGCACCGCATCAGCCGCACCTACGACACCGGCGAGGAAACCTCGCGCCTGGAAATGGCCGATTCGGCCGAGCAGCGCTACGGTGCGCCGCAGCTCACCATCCACCGCGCCGACCTGCTGGCCGCACTGGCCGAGATGTTCCCGGCGGAGCAGGTGGCGCTGGGCAAGCGCGCCGAGACCATCGCGCCCGACGAAAAGGGCGTGACCATCGCCTTCACCGACGGCACCAGCGCCCGCGTGGGCGCGCTCATCGGCGCCGACGGCATTCATTCGTGCGTGCGCACGGCCATGTTCGGCGCCGAGAGCCCGCGCTTCACCGGCATCGTGGCCTACCGTGCCGTGGTGCCCGCCGAGCGCGTGGCCGGCGTGCCCAACCTGGGCGCCTTCACCAAGTGGTGGGGCCCGAACCCGCAGAGCCAGATCGTCACCTTCCCGCTGAACCGCGGCAAGGACATCTTCATTTTCGCCACCACGCCGCAGGACACCTGGCACCTGGAGTCGTGGACCGCGCCGGGCAGCGTGGACGAACTGCGCGAGCAGTACGTGGCCTACCACCCCGAGGCGCGCGCCTTGCTCGACGCCTGCGACACGGTGCTGAAGACCGCGCTGTACGAGCGCGACCCGATGCCCGCCTGGGCACAAGGCCGCATGGCGCTGCTGGGCGACGCCGCGCACCCGATGCTGCCCTTCATGGCGCAGGGCGCGGGCATGGCCATCGAAGACGCGGTGGTGCTGTCGCGCCATCTCGACGGCGTGGCCATGGCCGATGTGCCGGCCGCGCTGAAGGACTTCGAGCGGGCACGCATCGAGCGCGCCAGCCAGGTGCAGCTCGGCTCGCGCGGCAACAACTGGCTGCGCGAAGGCGGCAACGCCGACTGGGTCTACGCCTACGACGCCTGGGCCGCGCCGCTGGGCGCACCGGCCTTGGCCGCCGAAGCGGCTGCCTGATCCCTTTCACCTCACCCCACGGAGGCACACGATGCAACAAGACCGCTACCTGCAACCGCACCAGGCGCGCCAGCGCCCCGCGACCACCTACGAAGACCTGCTGGGCGACGTGATCGAGCGCGCCTTTGGCGACGGCATCCACGACCTGCCGGGCCTGGTGCAGCGCCTGAACGACAGCGGCCTGGCCACCCCCGGCGGCCAGCCGTGGACCGAGGCGCTGTACCGCAAGGAAATGGCCACGCTGGCCGGCTGAGAGGAACCCCCATGACCATCGCCATTCACCCCGCCGCGGCCGACCCGGTCGACCATCTGCTCGAGATCGGCCTGAAGGACCTCTGGTACCCGATCTGCCCCTCGCACTTCATCAAGGAGAACCCCATCTCCCTGCGCCGCCTCGGCCGCAAGCTCGCGCTGTGGCGCGACGGCGAAGGCGTGCTGCATGCGCTGGAAGACCGTTGCCCGCACCGCGGCGCGCCGCTGTCGCAGGGCGTGGTGCTCGGCGACCGGCTCTCGTGCCCGTACCACGGCGTGGAAGTGCGCCACGACGGCGTGGTCACGCGCGTGCCCGGCAGCCCCGGCTGCAAGCTCGAGGGCTCGCAGGCCACGCGGCACTTTCATGTGCAGGAGCGCGCGGGCGCCGTGTTCCTCTACAACTCGAAGGAATCGGTCGACGTGCCGCCGCCGCTTGTGCTGCCCGAGCAGCTCACAGACGACGCCGAGTACGCGTCCTTCCTCTGCTACACCGAGTGGAAGGGCGACTACCGCTACGTGCTGGACAACGTGATGGACCCGATGCACGGCACCTACCTGCACAAGCAGTCGCACTCGATGGCCGAGGGCGACTCCAGCGCCAAGTTCGGCATTCGCCAGACCGACATCGGCTTCGTGTTCGAGAAGGAAGGCCAGCGCAACGTCAACTTCGACTGGACCGAGTGGGCCGACACCGGCATGCACTGGATGCGCCTGGAAATCCCGTACCCCAAGACGGGCGGCCCCGGCGGCAACTTCATCATCATCGGCGCCTTCTCGCCCATGGTGAAGGGCATGACGGCCACCTTCTTCTGGCGCGTGCGCAAGCTGCCCAAGGACTGGCAGCGCGACACCTGGCGCTTCCTGTACAGGAACCGCCTCGAGGCGCGCCACTGGCATGTGCTGGAGCAGGACCGCGTGATGCTCGAGGAGATGGAGGCCGACGCCAACCAGCACGAGAACCTGTACCAGCACGACCTGGGCATCGTTCGGCTGCGCCGCCACATGCGCAACCTGGCGGTGGCGCAGCTGGCTGAAGAGAGCAAGACGGCCGAGGCCGCCACGGCCTGAGCGGGAGCGAGCGCAGCCATGTCTTCCCCCACGCTGAACGCCCTCGTGCACACCATGCGCTACGAGGCCGACGGCATCGTGAGCGTCGAGTTCCGACCGGCCACGCCGGCCGTGGACTTCCCCGCCTTCGAGGCCGGCTCCCACATCGACCTGCACCTGCCCAACGGCCTGGTGCGCAGCTACTCGCTGTGCAACCCTTCGAGCGAGCGCCAGCGCTACGTGGTGGGCGTGCTCAACGACCGCAAGAGCCGCGGCGGCTCGCGCTACGTGCACCAGCAGCTGCGCGTGGGCATGACGCTGCCCATCTCGGCGCCGCGCAACAACTTCAAGCTGGAAGAGGGCGCCGCGCGCTCGGTGCTGGTGGCCGGCGGCATCGGCGTGACGCCCATCTGGTGCATGCTGCAGCGGCTGGTGGCGCTGGGCAAGCCGGTCGAAATCCTCTATTGCGCACGCACGCGCAAAGAGGCGGCCTTCTGCGAAGCCATCGACGCGCTGGCCAAGGAAAAGTCGGTGCAGCTCACCTGGCACTTCAACGAAGAGAAGGGCGCGCCGCCCGACCTGGCCGGCCTGCTCGCGGGCAAGGGCGCCGACAGCCACTACTACTGCTGCGGCCCCACGCCGATGCTCGACGCCTTCGAGAAGAGCTGCGAGCAGCTCGGCTATGCCAACGCGCACATCGAGCGCTTTGCCGCGGTGCACGTGGAGGCGCCGAGCGCCACGCAGAGCTGCGTGGTCGAGTGCGCCAAGAGCGGCAAGAGCGTCGAGGTGCCCGCGGGCAAGTCGATCCTCGACAGCCTGATCGACGCCGGCCTCAACCCCGACCACAGCTGCAAGGAAGGCGTGTGCGGTGCCTGCGAGACCTCTGTGCTCGAAGGCGAGATCGACCACCATGACGGCATCCTCACC
Organism: Variovorax sp. OK212; assembly: GCF_900112425.1. Taxonomy (GTDB): domain Bacteria; phylum Pseudomonadota; class Gammaproteobacteria; order Burkholderiales; family Burkholderiaceae_C; genus Variovorax. Next base: position 122,448 of record NZ_FOLP01000006.1, read on the forward strand.
AAGATCGAGCGTGCGTCCAACAAGACCATGATGATCTGCGTCTCGCGCTGCAAGGGCGCGCGGCTGGTGCTCGACATCTGAACCCAAGGCCTCCGGCCAGAAGAAGAACCCCCCGAGACATTCCATGAAAAAGTACTTGCTCACGCTGGTTTCGATCAGCGCGGCTGGCGGAGCGCTGGCCCAATCTTCCCTCACGCTGTTCGGCGTGGTCGACGCCGCCGTCACCTACACCAAGGGCAGCGGCGACGGTTCGGCCCACAAGACGCAGCTGACCAACAGCGGCAACATGTTCAGCCGCCTGGGCTTTCGCGGCACCGAGGACCTGGGCGGCGGCTACTCCGCCAACTTCTGGCTCGAGATGGGCCTGCAGAACGACAACGCCACCGGCTTTCCCTCGAACTCGAACAACCAGGCCAGCGGCAACGGCACCGCGGGCGTGCTGAGCTTCAACCGCCGCTCCACCGTGAGCCTGGCGGGCGCCTTCGGCGAAGTGCGGCTGGGCCGCGACTACGTGCCGGCCTTCTGGAACACGGCCATCTTCGACCCCTTCGGCACGGGCAGCGGCATCGGCGCCAACCAGATCTATTTCTCGGGCCTGGGCGGGCTGGTCGCGCCCACCGGCACGCGCGCCTCGAACAGCATCGGCTACCTGCTGCCGGCCAGCCTCGGCGGCTTCTACGGGCAGGTGATGTACGCCATGGGCGAGAACGACTCCAACTCGGTGCTGCCCAACACGCTGGTGCCGAACCGGCACGACGGCGACCACACCGGCGCGCGCTTCGGCTACCAGAGCGGCGGGCTCAACATCGCGCTGGCCACCGGCCGCACGCGCTACGCGAGCGGCGACCTGCGCGTGACCAACCTGGGCGCGGCCTACACCTTCGACGCATCGCTCATGAACCTCAAGCTCACGAGCGAGCTGTACAAGGAGTCGAAGGGCAGCACCGACGCCAAGGGCGCGCTCATCGGCTTCCAGCTGCCCGTCGGACCCGGCGAGATCAAGGCCTCGTATGCGCGCTACCGGGTCGAGCCGGCCGGCGCGCTGCTCAAGCCCACGTCGTCGAAGCTGGCCATCGGCTACGTGCACAACCTCTCCAGGCGCACCGCGCTGTACGCCACCATCGCGCGCATCACCAACAGCAACGGCGCGTCGGCGAGCCTGTCGGGCGCGATCACCGCGGCGAACCACGCCTCCAGCGGCGCCGAGTTCGGCATGCGCCACGCGTTCTAGGACGCCCGGCGCCCATCACCCCACACCCGCAGGACACGCCATGCAGAGCAGCAAGAACTTTCGTTGGTACGGCGTCATCACGCTGTTCGTGATCGTCGCGATCTCCTACGTGGACCGCATCAACATCGCGGTGCTCATCACCGACAAGGCGTTCCTGGCGCACGTGGGCCTCGCGGCGGACGACCGCGTGGGCCAGGGCTTCCTGGCCACGGCCTTCATGCTGGGCTACGGCGTGTCGGCCTTCGTGCTCACGCCGTTCTGCTCGGCGCTGTTCGGCGTGCGGCGCAGCCTGGTGTACGGGCTCGTCCTGTGGGGCGTGGTGACCTGGGCCTCGCCCATGTTCCACAGCTACGGCATGCTGCTGGCCTCGCGCATCCTGCTGGGCGTGTCCGAAGGGCCGCTGTTCTCGCTGGCCTCGGCCTACATCAAGGCGCATTTCCGCAGCGACGAGAACGGCAAGCCCAACGCCTTCGTGAACATGGGCACCGGGCTGGGCCTGGCGGTGGGCTATCCGCTGGTGGGCTACCTGCTCACGCAGTTCGCCTGGGACACCTCGTTCCACGTGCTCGGCGTCATGAACATCGCGCTGGGCATTCCGTTGGTGCTGGCCTTCGTGCGCATGCCGCCCACGCAGGCCGACGGCGTGAAGCCCTCGTCGTTCGGCGAAGCGATGGCGCGCGTGGGCGGCATCGTGCGCGGCGCGCTGCACACGCGGCACCTGTTCCTCATCACGCTGCTGACCTCGGCCGCGCTGGCCTACCTCTGGGGCAGCAGCAACTGGCTGCCGACCTACCTGCGCGAGGCGCGCGGCTTCTCGCTGCGCGAGATGGGCTGGCTGGCCTCGCTGCCGCAGTACGCCACGGTGCTCGCGGTGTTCGTGGGCGGCGTGCTGATCGACAAGGTCGGGCGCGAGCGCGTGCCTTTCATCTTCATGGGCGCGAGCGTGGGCGTGGCGCTGTCGGTGCTGATGGCCATCAACGCACGCGACCCGTACGCGGCGGCGTGCTGCCTGGTGGCGGCCAACTTCTTCTGGGGGCTGCAGAGCCCGGCCATCCCGAGCACGGTGCAGTACTGCTCGCGGCCCGAGCACACGGCCAGCGCGTTCGGCGTGACCAACGGCGCGGGAAGCCTGGTGGCGGGCTTCATGCCGGCGCTGATGGGCGGCGTGATCGCGGCGGTGTCGCATGGCTCCGGCGCTGCGGGTGCTGCAGGTGGCGCAGTGACTTCGGCCGCTTCCGCATCGGGTTTCTTCGCGGGCTTCGCGTTGCTCATCGGCACGCAGGTGGTGGTGTTCTTCTGCGGTCTCATGCTGTGGTTGCGCGACCGCTCGCGCGGTGCCGCCGCGGTCTCTGGTTCACAGCTTTCATAGCCATCCGAAGGGCTTGTACCTTCGTACTGCACGGGGACTGTGGCCGCCCGGTCACAGTGCGTGCAGCCGATTTTCATCACCTGCGTGAGCAGGTGTTTCGGCGGCAGAACCATCTTCGTAAGGCATGGCATGCGCTGCATCGCATGACGCCATTCGGGCTATGGCACGCGAACATTTTGAGAGAGAAAAGTTCCGCGATTCGTTGAGCTGACGCAATCGTTCAGCTAAAACTGGCGCACTTCAATGGACGAGGGAATGCGCGTGAAACCAACGACAAGAGCCGCAGAAATTCTTGCCATGGCCGCGATGAAACACATCGGGCCCCGCACCGTTTCCACCACTGCCCGCATGCCGCCGCGGCAACGCCGTGCGCCCCTGCGCGGGCGCTGAGCCAGCACCCCCGCTCCCCGCTCTCCGCTTGTTCGAGACCCCGCATGACGACGGGCATGGCGCCGCTCGCGCCGCGCATCCTGGGACCGCCTGAATTGCAGCGGTGACACCCGGGCGACCGTGTCGTCCTGACGAACCGATGGGTTCGCCGGGAGGGCGCTGTGCTGCCTGCTTCCTGTCGGTTGTTCTTCACCCCACGCGCGCGTCACGCGCATCGCCGACTATCCGCCGGCGCATGCGGTACGGCGCATGTTCTTACCAAGAGTACCCAGAGGCGATCATGAAAAAATTCAGTGCACCCGTGGCCTTCAATCATCTTGCCATCACCGCGGTGACCCTTGCCGTGCTGACGGCTTGCGGCGGCGGTGGAGACAGCGGCGGCGGCGCGTCGCTCGGCGGCGGTGGCGTCGCGCTCGGCGCGCCGTCGGACACGGTGGCCTTCGCGCCGTCGTCGGACGTCACCAAGAAGTCGCCCGACGACGGCGTGCCCTCGGCGGCCGGCTCGGCAGTGGCCGCGGTCGACCGCTCGGCCAGGCCGATGGAGCTGCCCGACACCGTCTGGCCCAGCAACTACAAGCTGTGGTTCCGCCCCGATGCGGCGCTCAAGACCTTCACGGGCCGCGGCGACGTGGAGATCGAAGTGCTCAAGCCGGTCGACGCCATCGTGGTGGCCGCGCACAACCTGAACTTCGCCAAGGGCCGCACCACGCTGCGCAAGGTGTCGAACCCCGGCGAGGCGATCGCTCTCATTCCCACGCCGCAGACGCTGGGCGACTTCGTGCAGCTGCGGCTGAGCGACGGCCAGATCGCCAAGGGCAAGTACCTGCTGCACATGGAGTGGGACGGCAAGATCCAGTTCTCCGACGCGGAGTACTGCCCGCCGGCCGAAGTGGCGCGCAACCCGTTCTGCTCGGCCGCCACCGGCATCTTCAAGGTGGGCCTGTCCACGCCCGAAGGCGTGAGCAGCGACGCCATCGTGACGCAGGGCGAAACCAACTACGCGCGGCAATGGTTTCCGGGCTGGGACGAGCCGGCGTTTCGCCACACCTTCGAGATCTCGGCCGAGGTGCCGGGCGACTGGAAGACCGTGTCCAACGGCGCGCAGACCGAGGCGGTGAAGCTGCCCGACGGCTACCAGCGCGTGGCGTTCGAGAAGACGCCGTCGATGCCGATGTACCTCACCTTCTTCGGCGGCGGCAAGTTCGACGTGCTGGCCGACACCTTCAAGAACCCGCTGGACGGCAGCGACATGCCGCTGCGCTGGTTCACGCCGCCGGGGCGCTCCGACTGGGCCAAGTTCGCGATGGAGTGGACCAAGGTGTCGATGGACTACTACTACAAGTACACCGGCATCCCGCTGCCGTTCAAGAAGTTCGACACCGTGGCGGCCAACGACAGCTACGACAACAAGCCCAACACCGGCTTCGGCGGCATGGAGAACTGGGGCTCGATCTTCGAGTTCGCCGACGCGGTGCTCACCAAGCCGGGCGACACGCCCACGCTGTACTCGGTGACGGTGGTCACGCACGAGGTGGCGCACCAGTGGTTCGGCGACCTGGTCACGCTCGACTGGTGGGACAACGTGTGGCTCAACGAGTCGTTCGCGCGCTGGTTCGAACGGCGCACCACGATCAAGTTCCACCCCGAGTACTACAGCTTCTCCGACTACGTGCTCGACAAGCACAACGTGATCGTGGCCGACCTGAAGAGCACGGCCGTGCCGGTGCAGCGCAACCTCAACGACGCGGGCGCGTTCGGCTTCATCAGCCCGTCGATCTTCGTCTACAACAAGGGCAGCCACGTGCTGGAGACCATCCAGAACTACATCGGCGAGGAGGCGATGCAGAAGGGCCTGCAGATCTACCTGAAGGACTACGCGTTCGGCAACGTCACGCCGTCGCGCCTGTGGAGCTCGCTGGAGAAGGCCAGCGGCGGCAAGAAGGTCAGCGACATCGGCGACAGCCTGATCCGCCAGACCGGCATTGCGCTGCTCACGGTGGACGCGCAATGCGCCGGCGACCGCACCTACGTGAACATCACCCAAGAGTCGTTCCCCAACCAGAACCAGTTCCCGGCCTCGACGTGGACCCTTCCGGTCACGCTGGCCTACGGCGACGCGCTGGCGCAGCGCACCACCTTCGTGATGTCGAACAACAGCACGCAGGTGGAGCTGCCGGGCTGCACCGCGGTGCTGGCCGGGCCGACCGGGCAGGACTACTACGTGACCAACTACAGCGCGCCGTCATGGAGCGCGCTGCTGGCCAACGCGACCAGCCTGGCGGGCAACAAGCCGCTGCTGCTGAACATCGAGCGCGACGCGTTCCGGCTGCTGGGCGTGGGCCGCATCACGCAGGCGCAGTACGACCAGATCAAGGGCGTGGTGAACCTGCCGGCGCCGCTGCTGGCCAAGACGCAGGTGAGCGAGCAGAAGATGGCCGCGGTGGCCACCGGCGCCGAGAAGGACGCGTACCCGCATGCGCTGCGCTTCCAGGGCAGCATGAAGCTGCGCGACAACGAGAAGCGTTGAGTCTCGAATGAGCGGGCGCGCGCCGCTGCGTCAGGGGCGGTGCGCGCCTCGTCCTTCCACGATCACCGGATTCATCACCATGAAAACTTCCATCCAATGGCTGGCGGCGACGGCCCTTGCCGCCGCGCTCGCCGCCGCGCTCGCCGGCTGCGGCGCGCGCGGCGAGCCCGAGGCCGACCTGGTCGGCGTCTACGCCGTGAAGCAGAACGGCGCGCTCAAGGAGCTCATCAAGATCGAGCGGCAGGGCGGCCGCTACGTGATGCGCGACAAGGTGCGCACCGCCGACTGGAGCGAACCCAAGATGCAGATGCAGCCCGTGACGCGCGAGCGCTGGAGCCGCATCACCACCGACAAGGAGAACACCGCGTTCGTCGGCGTGGCGAGCGAGCAGCTCGGCATCTTCAAGGTGCCGGCGGGCTGGCGCAAGAACGGCTTCCAGACCTCGACCGGCTACTTCCTGTTCTATTCGCAGGGGCCGGTGGAGGCGTACAAGCTCTGAGCTCCCGCTGGCGCTTCAGGCCGCGGGCGCCACGCCCGCGCCCTCGATGCGGTGGCGCTTCAGCGCGTCGGCCACGAAGCCGCTGGCCTTCATCTCCTCGACGAACGCCGCCAGCAGCGCCTGCGCTTCGGCGCCGCGGCTGGCCGGCGTGCCCATGGCCTGCTGGATCACCATGAAGCGCCCCGGCAGCACGCGCACGCCGGGCGCGCGCCGCGCTTCGCCCTCGAGCATCTGGCGGATGCCCGCCGCCACCTCGACCTCGCCCGAGCGCAGGGCCGCCAGCGCCGGGCCGGCGCCCTGCAGCCGGACGATCTCGGCGGCCTTGATCTCGCGCGTGAGGAACAGGTCGTAGGCGCTGCCCGAGCCGACCGAGATGCGGTGGCCCTGCGCGTCGATCTGTGCGTTGTCCGTGAGCGCCGACGACTCGGGCACCAGGTAGCTGCCCTCGATCAGCACGTAGGGCGCCGTGAACAGCAGGCCCTCGCTGCGCGCCGGGTCGATGGCGAAGAAGCCGATGTCGGCCTTCTCGTTCTTCACGGCATCGACCGAGGCGGCCGCCTTCTCGAACTGCACCAGCACGAGGCCCACGCCGAGCCGCCGTGCGAACTCGCGGGCCAGGTCGATCGACACGCCCACCGGTTCGCCGGTGGCGGCGTCCTTGTTGGCGAGGATCGGGTTGCCGAGGTTGATCGAGGCGCGCAGCGTGCCGGAGGGGGCGAGGGCGGCGACGAGGGCAGGGGAGACGGGAGTCGAAGGCTGTGTCATGGCGTTCATTCGTCGGTGTTCGTCGGTGTTCGTCGTTGAAAGGCGGGGGAAGACCGGAATTGGGAGGAGGCCGGAGCCCCGGGAGGGCAGGCCGGCGCCAGTTTAAGTCGCCGGCTTGCCGTAATTCCTACCGGATGTAGGGAATCGCGCCCACCGGCCGCGCGCGCTGCCGTCGCGTAGGCTTGGATCATCCGCAGACCGTATCCGACCGACCCGACCGACCCGACCACTCGCAGCCGTGCCGCTTTCCACTTTCCTCGTCGAAGACAACACCCTCATCCGTCACCACCTGATCGCCGCCATGGAGGACGAAGCCGACATTCGCCTCATCGGCACCGCCACCACCGAGGCCGAGGCCGTCGCCTGGCTCGAGGAGAACCCCGCCGCCTGGGACCTGCTGGTCGTCGACCTGTTCCTGCAGGAAGGCTCGGGCCTGGGCATCGTGAAGCGCTGCGGCAAGTCCCGCCCGGGCCAGCGCGTGGTGGTGCTGACCAACTACGCCACCGGCGAGATCGCCGACTGGGCGCGCGAACTGGGCGCCGACGCCGTGTTCGACAAGGCGGCCGACCTCGAGGCCTTCTTCGCGCTGTGCGCCGGCCTCGACGCGCAGGCGCGCGAGCGCGGCGGCGAACCGCTGGCGGCGATCGAACCATGAGCGCCGTGGCCGCTCCTTCCATTGCCGACGTGCTGCGTGCGTTGCGCACCGCGACCCACGCGCTGCACGAAGCGCTCGACAGCCAATTGCCGATCGCCCGCGAGGATGCTTCGTTGGCCGACTACGCCGCGCACCTGCGCGCGCTGCGGCCGTGGCTGGAGTCGGTGCGGCAGGCGCTGGCCGGCGCCGGTGACCCGGGCCTGGACCGCGTGGCGCGCCGCACCGAGCGGCGGCTGGCCGCGCTCATGCTCGACCTGGAAGACGCCAGCGTTGCGTCGGCTGCACCGAGCTTTGCGCCACTCGACGCCCATTGCCTGGTGGACGGCGCGCGCGACCCCGCTTTCGCCTGGGGCCTGGCCTATGTACTCGAAGGCTCGCAGCTCGGCGGCGCGGCCATGCACAAGCGCCTGGGCCCGCGCCTGGCGCCGCATCCGATGCGCTATTTCCAGCCGGTCGATGCGCCCGAAGGCCTGGCCGCGCAATGGAAGGACTTCGTCGCCCAGCTGGCCGCGGCGCTGCGTGACCCGGCCGCGGTGGACGCGGCCCGGCGCGGCGCGGTGGCCGGCTTCGAAACCCTGATGCCGCGCTTCGGCGTGCGCGCCTGAGGCCCACCATGCCCACCATGGCTGGCCCGATCGTTTCGCCCCACCTTCCGATGAACCCGCGCGGGCACCGCCGCGCAGATTGACCGTGTCCATGCCCACCGTGTCCACCGCGCCCACCGCTTCCGTCGCCCCCGTCGCCCCCGTCGCCGCATTCCGGCCCATCGAGCCGCCGCAGGTCGACCTGTCCTCCTGCGACCTCGAGCCGATCCGCGTGCCCGGTTCGATCCAGCCGCACGGCCGCCTGCTGGTGCTGCAGCCCGATTCGCTCGCCCTCGTGGCCTGGAGCGAGAACTGGCCTGCCGCGCAGCTCGCCGCCGCGCAGGACATGCTCGGCCAGCTGCGGCTGCCCGCGCTGCAGCCGGGCGCCTCGCCGGTGTCGCTGGGTGCGGTGCAGGTGGGCGCCGAGGTGTTCGACGCCGCCGCGCACCGCAACGAGCGCCACCTGATCGTCGAGTTCGAGACCGCCTCGCCGCCCGCCGGCAACGAGGCGCCCATCTATTCGCTGGGCCGCGTCTTCCTGCCGCACCTGCAGCAGGCCGACACCGTGGCCCGCCTCGCCGCACTGGCCGCGCGCGAGATGAAGCGCCTGACCGGGTTCGGGCGTTGCCTGGTCTACCGCTTCGACGAGGCCGGCCACGGCGAGGTGCTGGCCGAGGAGGTCGAGCCGGGCTACGACAGCTACACCGGCCATCACTTTCCGGCGTCCGACATTCCGCAGCAGGCGCGCGCGCTGTACCTGGTGAACCACTTCCGGCTGATTGCCGACGCCAACTACCGGCCGGTGCGCCTGCTGGCCAACGACGCGTCGCTCACGGCTGCGGACATCGACCTGTCGCAGGCGCAGCTGCGCAGCGTCTCGCCGATCCACCTGGAGTACATGCGCAACATGGGCACGCTGGCGTCCATGTCGGTGTCGATCGTGATCGACGGCAGGCTGTGGGGCCTCATCTCGTGCCACGACCATGCGCCGCGCTTCCTCGACCCCGGCACGCGGCTGGCCTGCGAGCACCTGGGCCAGCTGCTGTCGCTGCAGCTGCAGTCGAAGGAGAGCAACGGCCAGGTCGCCGAGCGGCTCGAGCTGCGCCAGCTCACGCTGCAGATCGTCTCGCACCTGGCCGAGAGCGACGCCACCCTGCAGCACCTGGTCTCCGAGGCCTCGCTGATGCTGCGCGTGATGCGCGCCACCGGCGCCGCCGTGGTGCTCGACGACGAGGTCTGGTGCGTGGGCGACGTGCCCGAGCGCGCGCAGGTGCAGGAGCTCGCGGGCTGGATCGCGGGGCTGGGCGTGGAGGTGTACGACAGCGACGCGCTGGCCGCGCACTTCACGCCCGCCGAGGCCTTCGCCGGCACGGCGGCCGGCGTGCTGGCCATTTCCATTTCGCAGGTGCACCGGCACCTGATCCTGTGGTTCCGCCCCGAGCTCGTGCGCACCGTGCGCTGGGCGGGCGACCCGCACAAGCCCATGAGTGCCGACGGCGGGCGCATGCACCCGCGCCTGAGCTTCGAGAGCTGGGTCGAGCACATCCGCGGGCGCTGCACGCCGTGGTCGGCGGCCGAGGTCGGCGCCGCGGGCGAGCTGCGGCAGGCGCTCATCGGCGTGGTGCTGCGCCGGGCCGAAGAGCTGGCTGCCGTGGCCACCGAGCTGGGCCGCGTCAACAAGGAGCTGGAGGCGTTCTCGTACACCGTGTCGCACGACCTGCGCGCGCCGATGCGCCACATTGCGGGCTATGTCGACCTGGTGGCGCAGACCGAGGGCAAGCAGCTCAGCGAGCGCGCCCACCGCTACCTTGCGCACGTGAAGGACGCCGCGGCCTTCGCGGGCCAGATGGTCGATGCGCTGCTCGACTTCTCGCGCATGGGCCGCGCCGCGCTCAAGCAGCGCCCGGTCGACACCGCCTCGCTGGTCGACGGCCTGGTGCGCGAGCTCACGCGGCTGGAGCCGCAGCGCGCCATCGAGTGGGAGATCGACGCGTCGCTGCCCACGCTGTACGCCGACCCGCTGCTGCTGCAGGTGGCGGTGCGCAACCTGCTGGCCAACGCCGTGAAGTACTCGCGCACGCGCACCCCGGCGCGCATCTCGGTGCGCGCGGTGCACGACGAAGCGCTCGGCGACGGGCTCGAGGTGCATGACAACGGCGTGGGCTTCCAGATGAAGTACGCCGACAAGCTGTTCGGCGTGTTCCAGCGCCTGCACCAGGCGGAAGATTTCGAGGGCACGGGCATCGGCCTGGCCAATGTGAAGCGGATCGTGGAGCGCCATGGCGGCACGGTACGGGCCAACGGAGCGGTGGATGCCGGCGCGAGCTTCGGCTTCATCCTCCCGCGGTGGGACCCTGAGAAGACAGCGGCGGCGAGCGCGCCGGCTGCAAACGGAGAAGGACATGCTTAAACCGATCCTGCTGGTCGAAGACGACAAGCGCGACCTGGAACTCACCCTGATTGCGCTGGAGCGCAGCCAGCTCGCCAACGACGTGGTGGTGCTGCGCGACGGCGCGCAGGCACTCGAATACCTGCACCGCGAGGGCGATCACGCCGGGCGCGCCGAGGGCAACCCGGCCGTGATCCTGCTCGACCTGAAGCTGCCCAAGGTCACCGGCCTTGAGGTGCTGAAGGACGTGCGCGGCGACCCGGTGCTGCGCAGCATCCCGGTGGTGATGCTCACCTCGTCGCAGGAAGAGTCGGACGTGCTGCGCAGCTACGAGCTCGGCGTCAACGCGTACGTGGTCAAGCCCGTGGCGTTCGACCGCTTCGTCTCGGCCATTGCCGAGCTGGGCGTGTTCTGGGCGGTGCTCAACGAACCGCCGCCGGGCTCCCTGAAGACGGCGCGCAGACATGAATAACCCGGGCGCGGCGGTCGTCGCGGTGGTCGAGGCGGCCGCCGAGACCGCCGAGGCCGTAGCCAACGCGCCGCCGCTGAACGTTCTGATCCTCGAGGACTCGCGCTTCGACGTGGAGCTGCTGACCGAAGAACTGGCGCGCGCCTTTCCGCAGGCCCGCACGCGGGTGGTGCGCGACGAGCCGGGCTTTGCCGGCGCGCTGGCCGAGCAGAGCTACGCGCTGATCCTGTCCGACTACGAGCTGCCCGGCTTCTCGGGCGCGCACGCGCTCGAGCTGGCGCGCGGCACGGTGCCCGAGACGCCTTTCATCTTCGTGTCCGGCGTGATCGGCGAGGACAACGCGGTCGAGCTGCTGAAAAGCGGCGCCACCGACTACGTGAGCAAGGGCCGCCTCGAGCGGCTGCCGGTGGTGGTGGCACGCGCGCTCAACGAGGCCGCCGACCGCCGCGCCAAGCGCCTGGCCGAGCAGCGTCTGCACGCGGCGAACAAGGCCATCCTGCAGGCCGAGACGCGCCGCCTCGCGCTCATGGAGCTGGGCGACCGCATCCGCGACATGGACGAGCCGGGTGACATCGCCTATGCGGCCTCCGAGATGCTGGGGCAGCAGCTGGGCGTGGACCGCGCCGGCTACGGCCTGGTGGACACGGCGGCCGAGACCATTGCCATCGAGCGCGACTGGACCGGGCCGGGCGTCTCGAGCCTGGCGGGCATGCTGCACTTTCGCGACTACGGCTCCTACATCGAGGACCTGCGCCGCGGCGTGACCGTGGCCTTTGCCGATGCGCGGCTCGACCCGCGCACGCGCGACAACGCCGACGCGCTCGACGCCATCACGGCGCGCGCCGTGGTCAACATGCCGCTCACCGAGCGCGGCGGGCTGGTCGGGCTGCTCTACCTGAACCACGGCGAGGCGCGGCCCTGGCCGCGCGACGAGATCGACTTCGTGCGCGAGGTGGGCGACCGCGTGCGCTCGGCCATCGCGCGGCGCGAGGCGCAGACCGAGCTGGTGGCCTTCGCCGAATCGCTGGAGCAACAGGTGCGCGCGCGCACGCAGGAGCGCGACCGCACCTGGGCGCTGAGCCAGGACCTGCTGGGCGTGGCCATGCCCGACGGCCACTTCCTCAGCGTGAACCCCGCGTGGGAAACCGTGCTGGGCTGGAGCGCCGACGAGATCTGCGCGATACCGTTTCGCGAGCTGCTGCATCCCGACGACCGCCGCGGCACCGAGGCCGAACTGGTCCGGCTCTCGGGCGGCGCGCGCACCACCGGCTTCGAGAACCGCTACCGCACCAAGGCCGGCGAGTACCGCTGGCTCTCTTGGACGGCGGTGCCCGACAACGGGCTGCTCTATGCGGCCGCGCGCGACATCACCGAACAGAAGGAGCGCGCCGCCGAACTCGACGCCGCGCGCGAGCAGCTGCGCCAGAGCCAGAAGCTCGAAGCCGTGGGCCAGCTCACGGGCGGCCTGGCGCACGACTTCAACAACCTGCTGGCCGCCATCAGCGGCAGCCTCGAGCTCATGCGCCGGCGCGGCCTGGAAGGCAAGCCGGCCGACATGGAGCGCTATGTGGGCGTGGCGCAGGGCGCGGTCAAGCGCGCCGCGGCGCTCACGCACCGGCTGCTGGCCTTCTCGCGGCGCCAGACGCTGGAGCCCAAGCCGATCAACGCCAACCGGCTCGTCACCGACATGGAAGAGCTGCTGCGCCGCACGCTGGGGCCGCACGTCGCACTGGAGACGGTGGCAGCCGTGGGCCTGTGGAACGTGCATGCCGACCCCGGCCAGCTGGAGAACGCACTGCTCAACCTGTGCATCAACGCGCGCGACGCCATGCCCGAGGGCGGCAAGCTGGTCGTGGAGACCGCCAACCGCTGGATCGACGCGCGCACCGCGCGTGAGCGCGACCTGCCGATGGGGCAGTACGTGTCGCTCACCGTCAGCGACAACGGCGTGGGCATGCCGCCGGAAGTGGTGGCGCGCGCCTTCGATCCGTTCTTCACCACCAAGCCGATCGGCATGGGCACCGGCCTGGGCCTGTCGATGATCTACGGCTTCGCCAAGCAGTCCGGCGGGCAGGTGCGCATCTATTCGGAGGTGGGCAGGGGCACCTCGGTGAGCATCTACCTGCCGCGCCACGACATGCAGGAAGAAGCCGCCAGCGCGCCGGCCGAGGCCCCGATGGCGCCGCGCGCCGACCAGGGCGACACGGTGCTGGTGGTCGACGACGAGCCCGCGCTGCGCATGATCATCGTGGAGGTGATGCAGGGGCTGGGCTACGCCACGCTGGAGGCCGGCGACGGCGCCGAGGCGCTGCGCATCCTGCAGTCGCCGCGCCAGCGCATCGACTTGCTGGTGAGCGACGTGGGCCTGCCCGGCGGCATGAACGGCCGCCAGGTGGCCGACGCCGCGCGCACCGCCCGGCCCGAGCTCAAGGTGCTGTTCATCACCGGCTATGCCGAGAACGCGGTGCTCAGCCACGGCCACCTCGACCCCGGCATGCACGTGATGACCAAGCCCTTCGAGATGGACGTGCTGGCGCGCCGCGTGAAGCAGCTCATCGAGAGCCGGTAGCCGCCGTCTTCAGGCCTCAGGCTGGCGGCGTCAGCGGCAGCCGCACCGTCACCAGCAACCCCGGCCCCAGGCCGGTGTCGCCCAGCACGATGCTGCCGCCGTGCGCCTCCACCACCGCGCGCACGATCGCCAGCCCGAGGCCGCTGCCGGTCTGCGTCTGGTCGGGGTCGCGAAAGAAGCGGTCGAACACGCGCTCGCGCAGCGCCGGCATGATGCCCGGGCCCTGGTCGGCCACGGTGACCACGGCCATGCCGTCGTCGCGCCGCACGCCCACGCTCACCACCGAGCCCACGGGGCTGTACTTGGTGGCGTTGTCGATCAGGTTGTCGATCATCGACAGCAGGCTGTCGCGGTCGGCCGCGATCGCTACCGGCTCGTCGGACACCAGTTCGAGCTCGACCTCGCGCACGTGCGCCAGCGCCGACAGCGCGGCCAGCCGCTCCTGCAGCAGGTCGTCCAGCCGCAGCGGATGCGCCGCGGCGGCATGCGCGTTGCTGCGCATCAGGCGCAGCAGCTGGCCCACCAGCCGCTCGGCGCGCGCGTTGCTGCTGAGCACCCGCGCGAACAGCTCGTGCTGGCGCTCGGTGGGAATGCGCTCGGTCAGCAGCGACTGCAGCGCCTCCACGTTCACGCGCATCGCGGCGATGGGCGTGCGCAACTCGTGCGCCGCGTCGGCAATGAAGCTCTGCTCGCGCGCGATGCTCGCGCGCAGCCGCTCCATCAGCGCGTTGAAGTTGTGCACCAGCGGCAGCAGCTCGTCGTGGCGCGGCTGCTCCGACACCGGCGCCAGGTCGTGCGGGCCGCGCGACGCGATCTCGCGCGCCACCCTGCGCCAGGGCCGCAGCGCCAGCCGGATCGACAGCCACGCCGGAAACAGCAGGAAGGGCACGCTGATCACCAGCGGCAGGATGTAGTAGCCGCGCGTCTGGAAGGTCAGCCACAGCTGCATGCCGCCGGGCGTGACCAGCGTCACGTGCGTCTTGCCCGAGGGCGACTCGATGGTGCGCGCGCGCCAGGTCTTGCCGTCGGCCTGCACTGTCTCGCCGATGTCGGGGCGCGTGTTGGCGATGCCGGGCGGCACGCCGTCGGAGTGGTAGATGCGCTTGCCGTTCTGCCACACGATCACGCTCGGCGACAGGGTGGCGTCGTTGCCGTTGCCCAGTGCGTTGCGCAGCGCGAGGTCCATGGCGCGCAGGCTTTCCTGCTGCCTGGCCGGCTGGTCGGTGAGGTTGCGCGCCACCACCAGCATGCTGCGCTGCGAGGCGTCGAGCGTGGAGAGGTCGTCGGTCATGGCCGAGCCCAGCAGCAGCACCACGGCGATGCTCCACAGCAGCGTCATCACCGCGATCTGCGCGAACATGAGCCGGCGCATCAGCGAGGGCCGCCGCACGCGCTGCCAGGCGTTGTGCAGCAGCCGCCGCAACCCGCGGGGGGACCGGGTGGGTTGCACCGCCGGTGTCGCGGGCCCCGGCGGTGCGGCTTCGGCGGTCATGCGCTCTCCTGGGGTTGTTGCGCCGCGAGGTAGATCACATAGCCGATGCCGCGCACGGTGCGGATGTAGCCGTCGCCGATCTTGCGGCGCAGGTTGGAGATGTGCACGTCGAGCACGTTGCTGGTGTTGCTCTGCGGCTGGTCCGGCCCGATCGACAGGGCGGTCTGCTCTAGCGTGCGGCGCGCCACCACGCGGTCGGCGCGCTTCACCAGCAGGCTCAGCAGCTTGAACTCGCTGCGCGACAGCGACACCGGCTCGCCGTTCACGCGCACGCGCTGCGTGGGTTCATGCAGCCAGAGGCCGCGCAGCTCGAAGGTGGCGCCGTCGCCGCCGTAGCTGCGCCGCGCGAGGGCGCGCACGCGCGAAATGAGCTCCGCCAGCACGAAGGGCTTGACCATGTAGTCGTCGGCGCCGTTGTCCAGGCCCTGCAGCCGGTCGTTCAGGCCGTCGCGCGCGCTCAGGATCAGCACCGGCAGGCGCGCGCCGCTGCGGCGCAGGCGCTCGAGCACGGCCAGGCCGTCGCCGTCGGGCAGGCCGAGGTCGAGCAGCAGCAGGTCGCAGCCTTGCGTCTCGAGAATGCGCAGCGCCTCCTCGACGCGGCGCACCCACACCACGTCCAGCCCCTGGGACTGCAGGGCGACGCGGATGCCGGTGGCCAGGTCGAAATCGTCTTCGGCCAGGAGGATCTTCATGGGCGGGAATCTAACCGCTGAAGCTGAAGGAATTCCTAAGAAAAGGCGCTCGGTGCGGCATCGCAAGCTGCGAAATTTTCAGCAGACCTTCATGTAGGCGGCTCACCATGCCGGGTGTTTTCCAGAGACCACGCAATGCCGCCGCACATGCCGCACACGCCGCACCAACCCACGCCCCCCCGATGAGCCCCTTCGAAGCACGCCTGTTCGCCGGGCATTTCCGCTCGCCGCAAGCCCATTCCTCGCTGCTCGACTCCTACGCCCGCGTGCTCGCGCGCTGGCCGGTGCCGTACGACAGCCGCTACGTGGAAACGCGCTACGGCCGCGCGCACGTGCTGGCGTGCGGGCCGGCCTACGCGCCGCCGGTGGTGCTGCTGCACGCGGGCGGCGCGAACGCGACGGCCTGGATCCACGTGATCGAACGGCTGGCCGGCGCGCTGCAGGTGTACGCGGTCGACATCATCGGCGACGCCGGCCGCACCGAGGGGCGCCGGCCCGCCTCCGAAGACGCGTACTGCAACTGGCTGGACGACGTGCTCATCGGCCTCGGCCGGCCGAAGGTGGGGCTGTGCGGTGTCTCGTTCGGCGGCTGGCTCGCCGCGGCCTACCTGCGCCAGAGTTCGCGCCGCGCGTCGAAGCTCGCGCTGCTGTCGCCGGCCAACCTCGAGTCTCCGGGCGCGGGCTACTTGCTGCGCGCGGGGCTGGCGGCCCTGTTCCCGAACGAGCGCACCGTGCGCGGCCTGCACGCCGTGCTGTCGTCGCCCGTGGTGGCTCCGCCGCCGGCCTGGGTGCTCGACGACCTGCTGGTGCGCGCGCGCAGCCAGCGCGGCCACCCCCGCCCGCCGGGGCGCATGAGCGACGACGACCTGCGCGTGCTGCCCCGCGACACGCTCATGCTGCTGGGCGGCGACGAGACGCTCTACGACCCGATGCACGCCTGGGCCCGCGTGCAGGCGCAGGCGCCGCACGTGCGCGCCGAGCTGGTGACCGACGCGGGCCACACGCTCGACAGCGACCAGCCGTTCAAGGTCGGCAATGCGCTCGTCGAGTTCTTCCGGCGCGACGGGTGGACGCTGTAGCGGCGGCGCCCGATTCCTGATTTTTGATTTCTGAACCGCGGCCGTTCAGCGCGCCGTCAGCGGCTCCAGCCCGGTCTTCGCGATGGTCGGCGCCGCGGCGGGCGAGTTCAGGTAGCGGATCAGCTGGCGCGCCGCGTCGGGCTGCTTCGAGCCGGTGGCGATGCCGGCCGAGAACACCGTCACGCGCTGCACTTCGGCGGGCAGCGGCCCGATGTAGTCGACGCCCGCGATCGGCAGCAGCTCGCTCACCTGCTGCAGGCCGAGCGCCGCGTCGCCGCGCGCCACCACCGTGCCGACGCGCTCGCTCAGGATGCGCTTGCTCCTGGGCAGCACGCGGTCCTCGATGCCGAGCTTCTTGAGCAGCTCGGTCTCGTAGTAGGTGCCGCTGGCGCTGGCCGAGTAGGCGATCGACGGCGCGGCCAGCAGCGTGCGCCTGAGCGCATCGACCGTGCCGATGTCGGGCCTGGGCGCGCCCTTGCGCACCGCGAAGCCGATGGCCGAGCGCACCAGGTCGACCTGGCTGCCCGACACCACCTTGCCCTGCGCAACGAGCGCGTCGAGCGCCGGGCGCGCCAGGATCACCACGTCGGCCGGCTCGTTGCGCGCGAGGCGGCTGGGAATCGAGTCGTCGGCGTTGCCCATCGAGGCGCCGTAGGCCGTCTTCACCGTGCGCCCGCTGCTGCGTTCGAATTCGGGGCGCAGGTCGTTGTAGGCGGCGGTGAAGCCGCCGGAGGTCATGACGTGGATGTCGCCGGCGGCGGCCCCGGCGGTGCCTGCGGTGCGCGCCGTGTTCGGGGTGCCGAGGCCACCGCAGCCGGCAAGCGCCAGCGCGGCGATCAGCGGCAGGGCGGCGCGGCGGGTCAGCGCGAGAAAGGGCTTCATGGGCTTGTCTCCTGGAGAAAAGGCCATCGTAGAAGCCGGGGCTGTCATTCGGCCCTCAGGAAATTCCGGGTTATCACGGAGCGCGGCCGGCCCTGCGAACCCGCGCCGGTGCAAGGTAAAGACGGCCGGCTTTACCGCCGGTTTACCGCTGCGCAACGCGCCGGACAGCCCAGGCTCCTGAAATGCGCGATGGCCTCTGGCAGGCCAACAATCCAACACCCCCAAGGCTCCAAGGATTCAGGATGATGAAACGCCCCCTGCAGAGGTTCGCGCTTGCCGCGGCCCTGATCGCCGTGAGCGGACACGGCTTCGCGCAATTCGGTGGCGGCGGAGGTGGCGGCATGGGCGGTGGCGGCGGCCGGCGCGGTGCGCGGCCCGACAGCTCGGCAAGCCCGCGCACGGGCGACGGCCTGTCCACGCCGGCGACAGCCGCGGCCAAGGTGCGCGACAAGCTCTACGACCTGCGCCTGCAGCTGATGATCACGCCCGAGCAGTCCGCGTCGTGGGACCGCTTCTCCGACGCGGTGTGGGACATGGCGGGGCGTGCCGGCATGGCAGCCGCCGCATCGGCCGACGACCAGACCGCCGTGCAGTTCGCGCAGCAACGCGCCGCGCAGGCGCAGGACCGTGCCCGGCGCGCGCAGGCGGTGAGCGACGCACTCTCGACGCTCTATGAGGCCCTGTCGCCCGACCAGCGGCACGTGGCCGACCAGAACCTGCCCGCCGTGATTCCCTGAGCGGCTCGCCGGCCTCGCCTGGCTTGCGGCGCTTCGGCTCAGGCCGCGAGGTCGAAGCAGCAGCCCGCGTAGTACGGCTTGTCGCCGCCGTCGACGAAGGGCACCTCGATCGGCTTGCCCTCGTTGCGCCACACGTCGCGCTTCTTGTAGCCGGCGCGCGCAAGCTCGGCCAGCAGGTCGTCGTGGTGCTGGATGCGGTAGGGGCACACGGCCACGCCGATGCTGTTGAGCGTGAAGATGGTGCGCTCGGGGTGCACGGCGGTGGTGTTCATGATGATGCGCTTGGGCTTCACATGCAGCGCCGACAAGATCTCTTCCATGCGGGTGGGCAGGTACTGCAGGCTGCCCGAGGCGTACAGCACGTCGCAGCCGCTGGCGTCGCGGTAGTCGGTGGTGAAGTCGAGCTGCGCGGTGGCCTCGCGCTTCACGGCCATGGCGCGCCCGCTCTCGACCACGCCGGGCACGTCGCACACGGTCCATTGCAGGTCGTCGGGGTAGCTCAGCACGCGCCGGAACGCGTAGTACTTGATGCCCACGTGGCCGCCCAGGTCGAACACGCGCGTCAAGCCCGCGTCGATGGAGCGGCCCAGCCAGAAGAGGCTCGGGTAGTCGTAGAAATAGATCTGCGGACTGTAGAGCTCGCCCGCGTCGGCGTTGGCATAACCCACGGCCTTGCTGGGCGGCGCACCGGCCTCTGCCGCGGCGAAGCTCTCGAACGAACCCATGAAGAGGTTCTCGTCGGTGTTGTTCAGGAACTTGCGCTTGTAGGCGCTTTCACGGGGCGGAAACTGCAGCAGGCTTGAGAGCATCTCTATCTCCGGTGGCGTGGTTCATTCTGAACGCAACCAAAGTATTCAAGACGTAAAACCATGTGCGGTTGGGGCGGTTACCCCCTAGGGGTTACATACCGCTGGCCAGCGCGGCCGCAGCCGCCCGCGTCTCCACGCCCAGCTTCTCGAAGATGTGCTCCAGGTGCTTGTTCACCGTGCGCGGGCTGGTGCCCAGGATCTCGCCGATGTCGCGGTTGGTCTTGCCCTTGGCGAGCCAGGAGAGCACCTCGGTCTCGCGCGGCGTGAGGGCCGCGTCGGCCAGCCGGGCCGCGGGGCCGTCGCGCTGGATTGCGAACAGCAGCATGGTCTCGCCGAGCGCCGCCGCGCCCAGGTTGCGCACCGACAGGCGCATGCCCGTGGCCGTGCCGATGGCGATCGACGCACCCGCCGCCAGCGCGGGTTCGATCGATGCGGGCAGCAGGCCGGGCGCCACCGGGTCCTCGAGCGCGTGCAGCCACAGCGCGGCCTGCGGCGAGCGCCACGCGATGCGCCCGCGCGTGTCGACGAACACCACGCCCATGCCCGCCACGTCGACCGCGTCGCGTGCCATGCGCGTGATGCGGGCGTTGCGCGCATGCGTGTGCAGCCGCGCCAGCACCTCCTGCGCGCGGATGGGCTTCACCACGTAGTCGACGCCGCCGCACTCGAAGCCCTCGACCACGTGCGTGGTTTCCGACAGCCCCGTCATGAACAGCACCGGGATGTGCGCGAGCGCGGGGTTGGCCTTGATGCGCCTGCAGGTCTCGAAGCCCGAGAGCCCGGGCATCAGGCCGTCGAGCAATATCGCGTCGGGCACCACCAGCTCGAGCCGCTGCAGCGCGGCCTCGCCGTCGGCCGCCACCAGCACGGTGTAGCCGCTGGACTCGAGCGTGTCGCACAGCATGCCGAGGCTGCTGGGCGCGTCGTCGACCACCAGCACCACGGGCCGTTCGGACGCCGCGCGCGCGGACTCAGGGGGAGGCGAGGGGAGTGTCTGCATCTTCTGCCAGTGCGTTGCGGAGGGTGTCGAGGTCGAAGCGCGTGACCATGCCGCGCAGCCAGGTGCAGGTGGCCGCCGCCGAGGGCGAGGCGGCGGCCAGCCGGTCGAGCGCGGTGTGCAGGCCGCGCACGTGGCCCATCTGCACTAGCCGCATGAGTTCGGCGCGGTCGTCTTCCGACAGGGCCAGCTGCGCCGGGCGCCGCGGCGCGGCGGTGGTGTTGCCGCCGTCGGTGGCGGGGCCCATGGCATCGGCCGCCGACAGCCACTCCAGCCCCAGGTGCCGCTCCAGCGTGGCGAGCAGCTCCGACTCGATCACCGGCTTGCCCACGAAGGCCTGGCACCCGGCGGCGCGCAGGCGCTCGGCCTGGTTCTCGAACATGTTGGCCGAGACGATGATGATCGGAATCTGCTCGAAGCCCGAGGCGCGCACCGACGTGGCGGTCTGCCAGCCGTCCATGTCGTCCATCGTCAGGTCCAGCAGGATGGCCGAGGGCAGCTCCTCGCGCAGGCTGTCGAGGCACTCGGTGCCGCTCGCGGCCTCGCGCACCTCGAAGCCCAGCGGCATCAGCATGCCCGCCAGCATCTGGCGCTGCACCGGCTGGTCGTCGACCACCAGCAGCGTGCGGCGCGCGCCGACGTAGCCCGACACCGGCTGCCGCGCCGCGCCGGCCCGGGCCTGCGGGCCGGGGTCGGCCACCTCGCGCAGGTACACGCGCACGCTGAAGGTGCTGCCCGCGGGCGTGGTGTGGGCCAGCACCAGCTCGCCGCCCATCATCGAGGTCAGCAGCGCGGTGATGGTCAGGCCCAGCCCGGTGCCGGGCTCGCCGCGCCGGCGGCCCGCGGCGCCGCGTTCGAAGGGCTCGAAGATGCGCAGGTGGTCCTGCGGCGCCACGCCGATGCCGGTGTCGACCACGTCGAAGCGCAGCACCTCGCGCCGCGCATCCACATGCAGCGTGACGGTGCCGCTGTCGGTGAAGCGCACGGCGTTGGTCAGCAGGTTGATGAGAATCTGGCGCAGCCACTTGGCGTCGGCATGCACCCACGGCGGCAGCTGGCCCGCATGGGTGAAGACGAAGGCCAGGCCCTTGTTCTCCGCCTGCGGCCGCACCATGTGCACCAGTTGGTCGAGAAAGGCCGGCAGCGCGAGCGGCGCGGGCTCCAGCTGCAGCCGGCCGGCCTCGATGCGCGCCAGGTCGAGCAGCCCGTCGATCAGCCCCAGCATGTGCTCGCCGCTGCGGTGGATGGTCTGCACCGCCTCGCGCGGCGGCGCGGCGGCGTCGCCCTTGAGCAGGATCTGCGAGTAACCCAGGATGCTGTTGAGCGGCGTGCGCAGCTCGTGCGTCATGCCGGCCACGTAGCGGGTCTTGGCCTGGTTGGCGGCCTCGGCGGCCTCCTTGGCGGCCTGCAGCGCGGCGTCGGTGCGGCGGTGCGCCTCGATCTCCAGCGCCAGCAGGTTGTTGTGGCGGTTCGATTCCTCCTGCGCCATCTGCCGGCTCTCGCTGCCCAGCACCACCCACCACGCGGCCACCGCGGCCACCACCGAGAGCAGCGCGAACACCTTGAGGAAGGCCATGGCGATGACCCGGTCGCTGGTGCCCGCCAGGGCCTCCTGTGCATAGACCACGCCGACCACCGTGGCCAGCAGCGCAATGAGCGAGGCCGCCACCAGCAGGTAGTGCGCCACCCGGAAGTTCAGCCGCGCCGACAGCGCCGGCGGCAGCAGCGCCTGCAGCCAGCCGCTCATCTGCTCGGCCGCGCGCGAGTCGGTCTTGCAGCGGTCGTGGCAGCGCGACTCGAGCGTGCAGCACAGCGAGCAGATCGGCGCGCTGTAGGCCGGGCAGTGCGCCATGTCTTCCGACTCGAAGCTGTTGTCGCACACCGAGCACTTCACGCTCTGGCCCGGCGCCCAGGGCGCGGTGTCGGTGCGCGCGAGGTAGTAGCGCCCGCGCGTGCGCCACGCCAGCAGCGGCGACACCGCCATGGCCGTCACCAGCGCGATGAAGGGCGAGAAGGCCTTGGCCCACTGCCCCAGCGCGCCCGAGTAGGCCAGCATGGCCAGCGCCGCCGCCACCAGCATGGCCACCAGCCCCACCGGGTTGATGTCGTACAGGTGCGCGCGCTTGAACTCGATGGCGCGCGGGCTCCAGCCCAGCGGCTTGTTGATGACCAGGTCGGCCACCAGCGCGCCCACCCAGGCAATGGCGATGTTGCTGTACACGCCCAGCACGTGCTCCAGCGCCGCGAACACGCCGAGCGCCATCAGCAATATCGCGATGACCA
The DNA here is from genome assembly GCF_900112425.1 of Variovorax sp. OK212. Classification (GTDB taxonomy): domain Bacteria; phylum Pseudomonadota; class Gammaproteobacteria; order Burkholderiales; family Burkholderiaceae_C; genus Variovorax. Next base: position 144,866 of record NZ_FOLP01000006.1, read on the forward strand.
CGTTGAACACCAGCCACACCACGCGCCCCGGGTGGCTGTGCGTGAGCCGCGCGAAGAAGTTCGACCAGGCCAGCGAGCCCGCGTAGGCGTTGGTGAGGTTGATCTTCATCTGCGACACCACCACGAACAGCACCGTGATGCCCAGCACCCAGGCCGGGTCGCGCAGCACGTACGAGAAACCCGTGAGGTACATCTGCGTGGGCTCGATCGCATGGTTGCCCGGAATCTCGTGCTGCAGCGCCAGGAACGCGAGAAACGCGCCGCCCATCATCTTCAGCATGCCGGGCACGATCCAGCCCGGGCCCGCCACCAGCACCGCGGTCCACCAGCGGCGGCGGTTGGCCGCGGTCTTCTCGGGCAGGAAGCGCAGGTAGTCGACCTGCTCGCCGATCTGCACCACCAGCGAGAACGCCACCGTGGCCGCCGCGCCGAACATCAGCGGGTCGAAGCCGCTGCTGTCCGAGGTGCGGCCCACCAGGCCGGTGAAGTCGGCGTACAGCTCGGGCTTCTTCACCAGCACCGCGATGAAGGGGCAGACGAACAGCACGATCCAGATCGGCTGCGTCCACAGCTGCAGGCCCGAGATCAGCGTGATGCCGCGCGCCACCAGCGGAATGATGACGATCGACGACACCATGTACAGGAGCCACAGCGGCCAGTCGAGGTACATCTGCAGCGCCAGCGCGAGGATGGCCGCCTCCAGCGCGAAGAAGATGAAGGTGAAGCTCGCGTAGACCAGCGAGGTGAGCGTGGAGCCCAGGTAGCCGAAGCCCGCGCCGCGCGTGAGCAGATCCATGTCCACGCCGTGGCGCGCGGCGTAGTACGAGATCGGCAGGCCGGTGAGGAAGGTGATGAGCCCCACCACCAGGATGGCCCACAGCGCGTTCGAGAAGCCGTAGCTCAGCGCAATGGCGCCGCCGATGGCCTCCAGCGCCAGGAACGAGGTGGCGCCGAAGGCCGCGTTGGCCACGCGGAACTCCGACCACTTGCGAAAGCTGCGCGGCGTGTAGCGCAGCGCGTAGTCCTCCAGCGTCTCGTTCGCGACCCAGGCGTTGTAGTCGCGGCGGATGCGAAAGATCTTCTGTCCGGAGACGGAGGTCATGGTGGGTTCTCGCGGCGGTGGCATGAGGCAGGTACAGCAAGAAGCGCTCCCTGCGCCTTTGCTCGTCCTGTGGGGGCCGTTGTCTTGCCCGCGAGTCTGCGGGCAGGGCGCGTGCACGGCGCTACGTTGAATGACGTATTCGCGCGGATGCAGGTGATTTCTAAAGTACCAGCCATGGTGCTCGGGGCACCGTCCGATGCACTTCGATGGTGCGCGGCCCACCCATGTTCATTCCCCTGTTCTTCAACCTGCTGGAGTTTCCTGATGTCGCGTGATTCCGATCTTTCTCTCGATGCCTTGGCATTGCGCCGCCGGCGTTTGCTGCAAGGCGCCGCCGCGCTGCCCGTGATGGGCCTGAGCGGGCTGAGCTTCGGCCAGGGGCAGTTCCCCACGGCCAAGGTCAACACCACCAGGCTCGCGGTGACCGACACCGAGGTGACCGTGGGCCAGCTGCATTCGTCCACCGGCACCATGGCCATCTCGGAGACCGGCTCCATCCAGGCCGAGCAGCTCGCCATCGACCAGATCAACGCCATGGGCGGCATCCTGGGCCGCAAGATCAAGGTCATCAAGGAAGACGGCGCCTCCGACTGGCCCACGTTCGCGGAGAAGTCGAAGAAGCTGCTCGTGAACGACCATTGCGCCGCCGTGTTCGGCTGCTGGACCAGCGCCTCGCGCAAGGCCGTGCTGCCGGTGTTCGAGAAAGAGAACGGCCTGCTGTACTACCCCACCTTCTATGAAGGCCTGGAGCAGAGCAAGAACGTGATCTACACCGGCCAGGAAGCCACGCAGCAGATCATCTGGGGCCTGGACTGGGGCGCGAAGGAGAAGAAGGCCAAGACCTTCTTCCTGGTGGGCTCCGACTACATCTGGCCGCGCACCTCGATGAAGATCGCGCGCAAGCACATCGAGAACTTCCAGAAGGGCTCCGTGAAGGGCGAGGAGTACTACCCGCTGGGCCACACCAACTTCAACTCGCTGATCAACAAGATCAAGGTGGCCAAGCCCGACTGCATCTTCGCGGCCGTGGTGGGCGGCTCGAACGTGGCCTTCTACAAGCAGCTCAAGGCCGCGGGCATCACCGGCGACAAGCAGTTCCTGCTGACTTTGGCCGTGACCGAAGACGAAATGACGGGCGTGGGCGGCGAGAACTTCGCGGGCTTCTACTCGTCGATGAAGTACTTCCAGTCGCTGGACAACCCGAACAACAAGAAGTTCGTGGAAGCCTTCAAGGCCAAGTACGGCAAGGACGCCGTGATCGGCGACGTCACGCAGGCCGGCTACCTCGGCCCGTGGCTGTGGAAGGCGGCCGTGGAGAAGGCGGGCAGCTTCGATGTCGACAAGGTCGTGGCGGGCTCGCCCGGCATCGAGCTGAAGACGGCGCCCGAAGGCTACGTGAAGCTCGACGCGAACCACCACCTGTGGAGCAAGGCACGCATCGGGCAGGGGCAGGCGGACGGCACGTTCAAGGTGGTGGCGGAATCGGCCGAATTGATCAAGCCGGATCCGTTCCCCAAGGGCTACCAGTAAGCCGTCGTCTTTCTCCCCCGGCTTTGCTCCCTCCCCTCCCGGGGGAGGGCCGGGGTGGGGGCAAGCGGCCTTTGATGAAGCCTTGCGCTTGCGAGGGCCGCCAAGCCCCCATCCCGACCTTCCCCAAGGGGGAAGGGGCCAATACCAAACCCAACTCCGGACTTCCCGCCATGACTCTGTCGGACATGATGAACATCGGCCTCATGCAGGGCTTCGCGGGGCTGAGCCTCTTCGCGGTGCTGCTGCTGATGGGGCTGGGCCTGGCGATCATCTTCGGCCAGATGGGCGTGATCAACATGGCGCATGGCGAGTTCATGACCATCGGCGCCTACTCGATCTACCTGGCCGCGCGCGTCACCGAAAGCCTGGCACCGGCGTTCATGCCGTACTACTTTCCGATCGCCATCGGGCTGGCCTTCGTGTTCGCCTTCATCACCGGATGGATCGTGGAGTGGGTGCTGATTCGCCACCTCTACAAGCGTCCGCTCGACACGCTGCTCGCCACCTGGGGCGTGAGCCTGGGCCTGCAGCAGATCTTTCGCACCTTCATCGGCCCGAAGGAAGTGAGCCCCACGCTGCCCGAGTGGCTCATGGGCTCGTGGACGCCGCACGAGGGCCTCGACATTCCGATCAACGGCCTCTTTGTGCTCGCGCTCACCGCGCTGGTCACTTGCGGCGTGCTGCTGGCGCTGCACAAGAGCCGCTGGGGCCTGCGGGTGCGCGCCACCGTGGCCAACCGCACCATGGCCAACGCCACCGGCATCGACACCAAGAAGACCGACCGCCTGACGTTTGCCATCGGCTGCGGCATTGCCGGCGTGGCGGGCGCGGCCTTCACCACCATCGGCTCGACCGGGCCGACCTCGGGCTCGCTCTACATCGTCGACGCCTTCCTGGTCGTCACCTTCGGCGGCGCGGCCAGCCTGCTGGGCACCGTGGTCTCGGCCTTCGGCATTGCGCAGACGCAGTCGATCTCCGAGTTCTTCATGACCGGCTCGACGGCCAAGGTGCTGACGCTGTCGCTGATCGTGCTCATCTTGATGATGCGCCCGCAGGGTCTCTTCGCCGTCAAGGTGCGCCGCTGATGAACCCGATTTTCTTTTGGAGAACGTTCCGATGAATTTCATCAAGGCCTCGATCCAGCGCTACCAGCTCGGCAGCCTCCTGCTGCTGGTGCTGCTGCTCGCGGTGGTGTTGCCGCTGTCGCTCGACATCTTCCGCCTCAACCTCGTGGGCAAGTACCTCACCTACGCCTTCGTGGCCGTGGGCCTCGTCATGGTGTGGGGCTACGGCGGCGTGCTGAGCCTGGGGCAGGGCGTGTTCTTCGGCATCGGCGGCTACGCGATGGCGATGTTCCTCAAGCTCGAAGCCTCCGACCCGGTCACCACGAAGATCCAGTCCACGCCCGGCATTCCTGACTTCATGGACTGGAACCAGATCACCGAGCTGCCCGCGCTGTGGCTGCCGTTCAAGAGCCTGCCGCTGAGCCTGGCGCTGGTGGTGCTCGCACCGATGGCGCTGGCCTGGCTCGTGAGCTTCGCGATGTTCAAGCGCCGCGTGGGCGGCGTGTACTTCGCGATCATCACGCAGGCGGTGGCGCTCATCTGCACGGTGCTCATCATCGGCCAGCAGGGCTACACCGGCGGCGTCAACGGCATGACCGACCTGAAGACCATGCTGGGCTGGGACACGCGCACCGACAGTGCCAAGTACATCCTGTACTACGTGTGCGTCGGCCTGCTGGTGCTGAGCATCCTGCTGTGCCGCTGGGTGCAGACCAGCAAGCTGGGCACGCTGCTGCTGGCCATGCGCGACAAGGAAGACCGCGTGCGCTTCTCGGGCTACGACGTGTCGAACTTCAAGGTCTTCACCTTCTGCCTGGCGGCGGGGCTCTCGGGCATCGGCGGCGCGATGTTCGCGCTGCAGGTGGGCTTCATGTCGCCGAGCTTCGTGGGCATCGTGCCGTCCATCGAGATGGTGATCTTCTGCGCCGTCGGCGGACGCATGAGCCTGGTGGGCGCGGTGTACGGCGCGCTGCTGGTCAATGCGGGCAAGACGCTGTTCTCGGAAAGCTTTCCGGACCTTTGGCTGTTCCTGATGGCGGGCCTTTTCATCGGCGTGACCATGGCCTTCCCGATGGGGCTGGCGGGCGTGTGGGAAGAAAAGATCCGGCCGTGGTGGAAGTCGCGCCGGCAGGCGTTGCGCGAAGCAGCGGTCAAGCCGCCCGTGACACCGGCGCCCATGGCTCCCGCCGCCACACCCTCCGAACCGACGCTCCCCGAAGGCGTCGGCAGCCAGCGCGCCTGAACCTGGAGCACCCTCATGAGCAACACCGACTTCGCGCTCGCCGTGGAAGACCTCACCGTGTCCTTCGACGGCTTCAAGGCCATCGACGACCTCACGCTGTACATCGACAAGAACGAGCTGCGCGTGATCATCGGCCCCAACGGGGCAGGCAAGACCACGCTGCTCGACCTGATCTGCGGCAAGACGCGCGCGAGCGCAGGCAGCATCAAGTTCAAGAACACCGAACTCACGAAGATGGCCGAGCACAAGCGCGTGCGGCTGGGCATTGGGCGCAAGTTCCAGACACCGTCGATCTACGAGAACCTCTCGGTGTTCCAGAACCTGGAGGTGTCGTTTCCCAAGGGCCGCTCGGTGTTCGGCGCGCTGGCGTTCAAGTGCGACGACGAGGTCAAGGCCAAGGTACAAGCCATTGCGCAGGAGATCGGACTGGCCGACCGCCTCGACACCGAGGCCGGCCTGCTGAGCCACGGCCAGAAGCAGTGGCTGGAGATCGGCATGCTGCTGATGCAGGAGCCCGAGCTGCTGATGCTCGACGAGCCCATTGCCGGCATGAGCGCGCGCGAACGCGAGCTCACGGCCGAGCTGCTCAAGCGCATCTGCCAGAACCGCGCGGTGATCGTCATCGAGCACGACATGGCCTTCGTGAAGCAGATCGCGCACAAGGTCACCGTGATGCACCAGGGAAAGATCCTCGCCGAGGGGCCGATGGAGAAGGTGCAGGCGGATCCGAAGGTCATCGACGTCTATCTGGGGCACTAGATGGAGTTCAGTCGTTCAGGGCTCGCTCACGCCGACGGGGTACCTTGCTCCGCGAATGTCCCCCGGAGCTGCGCCCCTCCTCCTTTATTTCGCTGCGCGAGGCACTCCATCGACCTGATCGTTTTGGGAGCCGGGGTTGATCGGCGAGCACTCAGAGCGTGTCCTCGTGAACAGGGCATCGGGTGCTCCCCGCAGCGAAATAAAGGAGGAGGGCGAAGCCCGGGGGACATTCGCGCAGGGGAGTACCCGGTGGCCTGTGCACGCGTCCCGTGCAAAACAACAAACGTACAGGAGCGCTTGAAATGAGCAACGTCATGCTGAAGGTCGAAGACCTGCACGTCGCCTACGGGCAGAGCGAGGCCCTGCATGGCCTGTCGTTCGAAGGCCATGCCAACGAAACCATCGCCATCATGGGCCGCAACGGCATGGGCAAGACCACGCTGTTCAAGAGCCTCATGGGCATTCTTCCGCTGAAGAGCGGGCGCATCGAGGTGGCGGGCCAGGACGTGTCGCGCGACGAAAGTTTCAGGCGCGTGGCCAAGGGCATCGCCTACGTGCCGCAGGGCCGAATGATCTTCCCCACGCTCACGGTCGAAGAGAACATCCAGACCGGCCTGGAGAACTCGAAGACGCGCCGCATCCCCGAGGAAATCTACGCGCTCTTCCCCGTGCTGTGGGACATGAAGAACCGCAAGGGCGGCAACCTCTCCGGCGGCCAGCAGCAGCAGCTCGCCATTGCGCGCGCCCTCGTCACCGACCCCAAGGTGCTGCTGCTCGACGAGCCCACCGAGGGCATCCAGCCTTCGATCATCAAGGACATCGCCAAGGCGCTCAACGAGATCCGCAAGCTGCGCGGCATCACCATCGTGGTGTCCGAGCAGGTGCTGAGCTTCGCGATGGACGTGGCCGACCGGCTCTTCGTGATCGAGGGCGGGCGCCTGGTGCACGAGACCGCGCGCGACAAGACCGATGTGGAGCACATCAAGGCCTATCTCTCCGTTTGACCCACCGATTCACCACAACCCCAGGAGCCACTGCACATGACGGACACGCTGATCAAGGTCGACCTGACCCAATCGCCCACCGAGAACGAGAACATCCACAACCGCTGGCACCCGGACATTCCGATGGCCTGCTGGGTCAACCCGGGTGACGACTTCATCCTGGAGACCTTCGACTGGACCGGCGGCTTCATCAAGAACAACGACAGCGCCGACGACGTGCGCGACATCGACCTGAGCACCGTGCACTACCTCTCGGGCCCCGTGGGCGTGAAAGGCGCGGAGCCCGGCGACCTGCTGGTGGTCGACCTGCTGGACATCGGCGCCAAGCAGGACAGCCTGTGGGGCTTCAACGGTTTCTTCTCGAAGAACAACGGCGGCGGCTTTCTCACCGACCACTTTCCCGAGGCGCAAAAGTCCATCTGGGACTTCAAGGGCATGTTCACCAGCTCGCGCCACATTCCGGGCGTGAACTTCGCGGGCCTCATTCATCCCGGCCTCATCGGCTGCCTGCCCGACAAGCCCATGCTCGACATGTGGAACGAGCGCGAAGGCAAGCTCATTGCCACCGACCCCGATCGCGTGCCCGGCCTGGCCAACCCGCCGTTCGCCGGCACCGCCCACATGGGCAAGATGACCGGCGAGGCGAGGGCCAAGGCCGCCGCCGAAGGCGCGCGCACCGTGCCGCCGCGCGAGCATGGCGGCAACTGCGACATCAAGGACCTGTCGCGCGGCTCCAAGGTGTTCTTCCCCGTGTACGTGGACGGCGCGGGCCTGAGCGTGGGCGACCTGCACTTCAGCCAGGGCGACGGCGAAATCACCTTCTGCGGCGCCATCGAGATGGCCGGCTGGGTGCACATGAAGGTCACGCTCATCAAGGGCGGCATGGCCAAGTACGGCATCAGGAACCCGATCTTCAAGCCCAGCCCCATCACGCCGCAGTACAACGACTACCTGATCTTCGAAGGCATCTCGGTCGATGAGAGCGGCAAGCAGCACTACCTCGACGTGAACGTGGCCTACCGCCAGGCCTGCCTGAACGCCATCGAGTACCTGAAGAAGTTCGGCTACTCGGGCGCGCAGGCTTATTCGATTTTGGGCACGGCGCCGGTGCAGGGCCACATCAGCGGCGTGGTGGACGTGCCCAACTCGTGCGCCACGCTGTGGCTGCCCACGGGCATCTTCGACTTCGACATCAACCCGAACGCCTCCGGGCCCGTGAAGTTCATCGACGGCAGCATCGACATGCCGCTGTCGCACGACCTGCGCTGAACGAAGGCCCGCCATGCCGACCTACGACTACGCCTGCGGGCAGTGCGGCGGCTTCGAGGCGCTGCGGCCCTCGGGGCAGCGCGACGAGCCTGCTGCCTGCCCTGACTGCGGATGCGCTTCGCCGCGCGTGCTGTCGGCCGCGCCGCGGCTGGCGTTGATGGCCTCTGGCACGCGCCGCGCGATGGAGACCAACGAGCGCGCGCGGCACGAGCCGGGCAGTTCGCGCGACTACGCGCGCTTCAAGCACCCCGCGGGGTGTGGCTGCTGCGGCTCTTCTTCGTCATCGAAGCGCGGCGCCACGGTGACCGCGTCCAGCGGCGCGAAGTCGGCGCCTTCACGGCGACCGTGGATGATCAGCCACTGATTTCGTGTCATTTCTGATCGACTTGTGTGCAGTCGTTTCAGATGTCTTGGTGCGGGCACCTTTTGCCCCAGCTGTTTCCATGCGGGACGCTGGGGCAACCCCTATTGACCATCGGCTTTTCAAGGCCGGCATTGTTTCAATAGCGTGAACGCCGCGGTTCCTTTTACCGGCGTTTTTGGGGTCGCTTCAGTCGCAAACTTCTCCTCACCAACCAAACACCTGAAGGAGATTGAAATGAATGCCTCGAAGATCCTCGCCGCTGCTGCTCTCTCGCTCCTGGCTGCTGCCGGAGCCCATGCAGAAACCTACGACGGCGTGCACGTCGTGAACTCTTCGGTCTCCCGCGCCGAAGTCGCACCGCAAGCCGCTGCCGCCGCACGCGCCGGCAACGAGTACAGCGATGCCTCCAGCGCTGGCGCCCAAGCCTTCACGTCGACCGCCAACCGCGCGACCGTGCAAGCCGAAGCCGTCGCCAAGGCCCACGACCCGCTCGCCAGCCTCGACCGCCGCGCTTTCTACCGCGACGAAGTGCCGCAAGCCTACAAGAAGCCCAGCGTGTCGTTCACGCGCCAGGCTGGCCTGTAAGCCGTTGCGTGCACATGAATGAAGAAGGGCCCTTGCGGGCCCTTTCTTCGTTGATGCCTGCATCTCGCTGACATGGCTTCTCGCTGACATGGCTCCTCGTTGATGCGAGCTTGCCGCTACGCGAGCTTTTCGTTTTCCTTGAGCACGCCCGCGCTGCGCAGGGCGGCGTCCAGCCACCTGGCCGCGGTGTCGCCCTTCTTGATGGCGTCGATGCGTGCGGTTTCGTCCTCGACCTTTTGCTTCGCTGCCTGCAGCAGCGTCTGGACCTTCTCGCGCTCGATGACGACCACGCCATCGGCATCGCCGACGACAAGGTCGCCGGGCCGGACGGCCACGCCGCCGACGGACACCGGATGCCCGATGCGCCCCGAGGCCAGCTTCGTCGGGCCGTTCGGGTTGGTGCCGACCGAAAACACCGGAAAGTCCATCGCGTCGATTTCCACGCTGTCGCGCACCGCGCCGTCGATCACCACGCCGGCAATGCCGACCTGACGGCAGGCGTTCATCATGATCGTGCCCATGAGGGCGGCGCTCTGGTCGCCCTTGCCGTCGATCACCAGCACGTCGCCGGGCTTGGCGAGTGCGATGGCGGCGTGGATCATCAGGTTGTCGCCCGGTCGCACTTCCACCGTGAGCGCTGTGCCCGCCAGCGTCATGCGGTGGCGCAGGGCCTGGATGCGGCCGTGCAGGGCGCCCCGGCGCCCGTTGACGTCCGCAAGAATGGCCGGCTGGAATGCGGCGGCCTGGCGGACCAGATCGGCGGGAACGCGCTCGAAGTCGCGAACGATGTCGGGAAGCTGGTTCATCGGGTGTTCCTTTCTCATTCGGCCTTGACGTCGGCGTCCTTCACCACGCGGCCCCACTTGCGCTTGTCGGCCGCCAGGAACGCACGGAACTGCTCGGGCGTGCTCCCCACGGGCTCGAGGCCATCGGCGGCGAGCCGCTTGGCGATCTCGGGCATCGCCAGCACCTTCGCCACTTCGCGCTGGATGCGCGCGACCACCGCGGGCGGGGTGTTCCTGGCGGCGCAGATGCCGGCCCAGGTCACGGGGTCGAAGTCCGGCACGCCGGCTTCGGTCACGGTCGGAATGTCCGGAAACGCCGCCAGCCGGCGTGGGCTGGCCACCGCCAGGGCGCGCAGCTTGCCCGCGCGGGCGTACTGCATCGAGCTCACGGGCTGGTCGAAGATCATCGAGACCTGGCCCGCGATGAGGTCCGTCATCGCCTGGCCGGTGCCCTTGTAGGCCACGTGCACGATGTCGATGCCCGCGCGGCTCTTGAGCATCTCCCCGGCCAGGTGGCCGCCGGTGCCCGTGCCCGAGGAGGCGAAGTTGATTTCGCCGGGCTTCTGCTTGGCGTAAGCCACCAGTTCGCCGACGCTCTTCACCGGCAGCGTGGCATTGACCAGCAGCATGTAGGGCGCATTGACGATCTGCGTGACGGGCGCGATGTCCTTCTCGGGGTCGAAGGGCATGCTCTTGAGAATGTGCGGCTGGATCGACAGGGTGCCCGTGGTGCACATCAGCAGCGTGTGCCCGTCCGCGGGCGCGCCGAGCATGGTCGATGCCGCGATGTTGCCGCCGGCGCCGGGGCGGTTCTCGACCAGCACCTGCTGCCCCAGCCCTTCGGCCAGCTTCGGCGCGATCAGGCGTGCCACCACGTCGTTGGAGCCACCGGGCGAAAAGCCCACGAGGATCTTCACGGGTTTCGTCGGAAAGGCATCGGCTGCCGCTGCGTGCGTGGCACCGAGAAAGGTGGCGCCCGCGGTGATCGCAGTGATCGCGGCGTTGGCGGCAATGTCGGGCAGCAGCTTCAGAAGAGGGCGGGGTTTCATTGCGGTTCCTGGTTGATGGCTTGGCCCGAGAGTTCGGCGCGCGCGCGGGCAATGCGGCGGCAGCCGTCCAGCAACTGCTCGTTGCTGGCGGCGAAAGAAATGCGGAAGTGCGTCGGCACGCCATACGCGCTGCCTTGAAGCGCCGCGAGGTCCTGTGAATCCAGCAGGTGCATCACCCAGTCGTCGCTGGTCTCGATGACCGTGCCCTTGTGCGTGCGAAGACCGAACAGCGCGCTGCACGACGCGAAGACGTAGAAGGCGCCGTCGGGCACGTCGCAACGGATGCCGTCGATGGCATTGAGCGCCGCGACCACCGTGTCGCGCCGGGCCTGGTATTCGCGCCGGTTCGCGGCAATGGTGTCCTGCGGCCCCGTGAGCGCCGCGATGGCTGCGGCCTGGGCCACCGAATTGGGGCCGGAGGTGCTTTGCGACTGCAGCTTGACCATCGCCTTGATCAGCGCCGCGGGCCCCGCGCCGTAGCCGATGCGCCAGCCCGTCATTGCGTAGGCCTTGGACACGCCGTTCACCGTCAGCGTGCGGTCCTTGAGGTCGGGCGCCACCTGGGCCATGGTCGCGAACGCGATGTCGCCGTAGATCAGGTGCTCGTAAATGTCGTCGGTCAGCACCCAGACCTGGGGGTGGCGCCGCAGCACCTCGGCCAGTGCTTCGAGCTCGGCGCGCGTGTAGGTCGCACCGCTGGGGTTGTTGGGCGAGTTGAGCATCAGCCAGCGCGTCTTGCCGGTGATGGCGCGTTCCAGGTCGGCGGGCTGCAGCTTGAAGCCCGCCGTCGCCGGGCAGTCGACGAAGACCGGCACGCCGCCGGCCAGCAGGGCGATGTCCGGGTAGGACACCCAGTAGGGCGCCGGCACGATGACTTCGTCGCCCGCCGCGACCGTGCACATCAGCGCGTTGAAGATCACCTGCTTGGCGCCGGTGCCGACGATGATCTCGCCCGGCGTGTAGGCCAGGGCGTTCTCCCTCAGCAGCTTGCCGGCGATGGCCTCCTTGAGCAGCGGCGTGCCGCCCACGTCGGTGTAGCGGGTCTGGCCGGCCATCATGGCGCGGATTGCCGCGTCCTTGATGTGCATGGGGGTCTCGAAGTCGGGCTCGCCGGCGGTCAGGCCGAGGATGTCCCGGCCCATGGCGCGCAGCTCGCGCGCTCTCTGGCCGGCCATGGAACTGGGCGACGGTTTGATTCGGTTCAGGCGGGGTGCGATATGAAGCATGCCCGCAGTATCAAAGTGCCTTTGCCGCGAGACAAACGAGAAATCGGAGCGGCGCGGTATTCCTTTTTTTCCTGGCTGGGCAGGGGCGTACATTCCGCAGCCATGAACTTCACCTTCAAGCAGCTGGAGGCCTTTCTCTTCAGCGCCAAGCTCCAGAGCTTCAGCGCCGCCGCGGTGAAGCTGCACACCACGCAGTCGGCCATCTCCAAGCGGCTGGCGGAGCTGGAGGAGTCGCTGGGCGGCCCGTTGCTGCATCGCACCTCCCACGGCCTGGAGCTGGCCCAGGCCGGCCGCGAACTGCTGCCGCTCGCGGAAGAGGCCCAGCGCCTGTGGCAGCGCATCCAGCACGACATCAGCGTCGACAAGACGCTGCGCGGCACCTTCCGCGTGGGCGTGACGGAGCTGATTGCGATGACCTGGCTCACCAGCCTGATCCAGCTGCTGCAGAAGCTGCATCCCGAGGTGACGCTCGAGCCGGTGGTGGACGCGGGGCTCACGCTCTTCGAGCGGCTGGAGGCCAACAAGCTCGACCTGACCATCATGCCGGGCATCTTCTGGGGCCAGGCCTTCGAGTCGATCAAGGTGGGGCAGGTCGACCAGGCCTGGATCGGAAGCCCTCGCCTGGGCATCCCGCACCGGGCGCTGAAGCCGCACGAGTTTGCCGACTACCCGGTGATCGAGCAGCCCGCCGGCGCCTCGAAGAACAGGTTCTACGAGGCCTGGCGCGCGGAGCACGGCTTTCGCTTCGGCAAGGTGCTGCTGACCAACAGCACCACCGTCTTGCGGGAGCTGACGATCAGCGGCTTCGGCATCAGCCAGCTGGCGCTCGACTACGTGCGCCCGGATATCAAGAGCGGCCTGCTGCGTGTCGTCAAGAGCGACCCCATGCCGCCGCCGCTGGTCTACAGCGCGGTCTGTCGGCGCGACGACTTCAGCCCCGCGCTGGCGCGCATCGTCGAGCTGGCCGTGAAGACCTGCGATTTCACCCTGCGGGCCAGCCAGCACGACGTGGCGCCGCCGCGTCCGCCACGCGGGTCGGGCGCGACCCTGCGGCAGCGCGCGCTGCGCCAGGCCGCGAAAAAGCCCGCGAGGAAGAGCCGGAGGTGATTTTTCTCGCCGCGGCCTTCAAAAATATACGCATTGAGTATATATTCGCGGCCCATGAACATGCCGCAACAGGTGCTCCTCCGCGACGCGATGCGTCAACTCAACATGACGCGCGACGCCTTCGCGGAGCGCATCGGCAGCCGCCGCAGGGCGCTCGACGCCTGGCTGCTGCCCGACGAATCGAACGAATTCAGGGCCATGCCCGAGGTTGCGCGGCGCTTCGTCAGCGAGATCCTGGCCTCCGACGGGCGGCGCGGTGAATATACGCAGAGCGCACATGAAGGTGCGCTGCGCCGCTCGATGGCGGTCGACGGCTCGCACCACCTCTTGTCCGTGAGCCAGTTCAACCGGGACGCCATCGACGAGCTGTTCCAGTTGGCCGACGTCATGCAGCCCATTGCGCGCCGCCGCAAGGTCAGCCGCGTGCTCGAGGGCGCCGTGCTGGCCAACCTGTTCTTCGAGGCCAGCACGCGCACCCGCGTGAGCTTCGGCGCGGCGTTCTGCCGGCTGGGCGGCTCGGTGTGCGACACCACGGGCTTCACCTTTTCGTCGATGGCCAAGGGCGAGTCGATCTACGACACCAGCCGCGTCATCAGCGGCTACGTCGACGCGATCGTGGTGCGGCATCCCGAGCAGGGCTCGGTGGCCGAGTTCGCGCGCGCCACCAACGTGCCCGTCATCAACGGCGGCGACGGGCCGGGCGAGCACCCGAGCCAGGCGCTGCTCGACCTGTACACCATCCAGCGCGAGTTCTCGCGGCTGGGCAAGCTGGTGGACGGCGCGCACATCGCGATGGTCGGCGACCTGAAGTACGGGCGCACGGTGCATTCGCTGATCAAGCTGCTGGCGCTGTACAAGGGCATGAAGTTCACGCTGGTCTCGCCGCCCTCGCTGGCCATGCCGGCGGAAATCGTCGAGGCCGTGAGCCGCAACGGCCACGTGGTCGAGACCGCCGCCACGCCCGCGCAGGCGCTGGCCGGCGCGGACATCATCTACGCCACGCGCATCCAGAAGGAGCGCTTTGCCAACGACGAAGTGCTCGAAGGCTTCGACAACGCGTTCGAGATCAACCGCGCGCTGGTCGAGTCGTCCTGCAAGCCCGAGGTGGTGGTGATGCACCCGCTGCCGCGCGACGGCCGCCCCGGCTCGCACGACCTGAGCGTGGACCTCAACAACGACCCGCGCCTGGCCATCTTCCGCCAGACCGACAACGGCATTCCGGTGCGCATGGCGATCTTTGCCACGCTGCTGGGCGTCGACAAGCTCGTGAGCCGTTCGATGCGCGACGCCGCATGGACGCCGCCCTCGCACATCGGCCCCGACGACAGCGTGTTCCACGGGATCGACTGAGCCCCGGGGGAGCGCATGCTCAGGTGTGCGCGAGGATGTTGACGAGCTTGCCGAACGGGTCGCGCACGTAGAAGCGGCGCACGCCCCAGGGCTCGTCGACCGGGCCGTATTCGACGACGAAGCCCGCGGCCTTCATGCGCGCGAAGGCCGTGTCGACATCGTCCACCTCGATGGACAGATCGGGCACCGGCGTGCCCGAGCCGCCTTCCGACGCGACGCTGAGCTGCACCGCCATGTCTGCCTTGGCGCCGTAGGTCTGGATCCAGCCGTGGTCCATGAGCAGGTCGAGGCCGAGCACGTCCTGGTAGAAGACGGCGGCGCGCGCGGGGTCGGCGGCAGCGATGTTGGCGACGATGCGTTTGACTTTCATGGGGCGGGCCTCCCGATGGTGAAGGTGGCGCTACGGCCGTCGCGCTGCACATGGAGCAGCGCGCCTTCGACGCGGATGCCGGTCCAGCGTTCGACGTGCGCGTCGGAGCGAATGATCTCGATGCTGTCTTGCGACAGCACGCGGTAACGGTAGAGCGGCCCGGCGAGCGGCCCGTTCTTCGTGCCGATCGTGGCGGTGACCTGGCCGTTCGCGCGAAAGCAGAAGCTGTTGACGAGCGTGTCGGAGACGAGCGCGATGGGCAGGTCCATGGGCAGGGGGAGGGGGAGAGCGGTCGCGGGCATGGGTGCGTTCATCGGTCCGCTCAGGACGCCAGCCATTCCTCGGCCTTGCGGCTGCCGCAGGCAATCGCCGCATCGATGTCGTCGAAGTGCCAGGGCGGCACGGGCCTGCCGTTGGGGGTGACGAGGCCCAGGAAGGCCGCACGCGATTTCTCCGAGGTGACGGCCAGCACCGGAAACGGCGGTGCGCCCGGCTCGCCGTCCGAGTCCATGAACTGCGAGATGTCCTGGAAGACCTGCAGCAGCGTGTTGCCCCAGCGGTAGGTCATTGCGCGGAAGTCGAGCACCACGCAGTCGGCGCCGAAGGCATGGAGACCGTGCAGCGTGCGCGTGGCGATGAAGGCACCGTGGTTGTTGCCCAGGCTGCCGTCGGGGTAGTCGCCTTCGAAGGCGACGACCAGCACGGTCATGCGCTGGGTCTGCGCGCGGTCGGCCAGCAGGAATCGGCAGCGCAGCCCTTCGGGGACGGACGGCGTGACTTCGGTCAAGGTGAATCGGCTCATCGGTGCGGGGCGCTCCTGTTTCGGTGGGACCTGACGACAGCCGAATATAGGGCTTCGACAGCGCGGCGCACCCCTGCCTTGCCCCTGCGTTCTCACCGCTGCCTAAGCCGACTCTCACCCCCGCATAAGCGAACTCTCACCGCCCGGTAAGTGCCGCGTCCTAGAGTGAAAACACCTTCACTCCAGGAGACAACCATGAGAGTTCGTACAGCAACCCTGTGCATCGCCGCCGTGCCCATGCTGGCGCTGGCTTCCCTCGCGCACGCGGGCGGCCAGGCCGATCCCGACTATCCGCAGATGTCGCACTCGACCCTGTCGCGCGACGCGGTGGCCGCCGACGCCATGCGCGCCAACAACGCCATGCATTCGACCGAGGTGCTCGAGTCGCAGGTGGCCACGCCGGTGTCGGGCGCGGACCGCGCGCAGGTGCAGGCCGAGGCGGTGCGCGCCAACAACGCGATGCATCCGACCGAAGTGCTCGAGTCGCAGGTGGTGCCGCCAGTGGCGTCGGCGAACGTGCCTGCGAGCAACAGCGGGGAGTAAGCGGCGAGCGAGAGGCAAATGAGAGGCAAATGAGAGGCGCGTGAGCCGCGGCGCCCGGCGCCGCAATGCATGAAACCGCCATCGAGGGCGGGTAAGCTCGCGGCCAATGAAGCGCAACAGCACCCCCAGAGCCGAAGGCGACAAGGCTTCTGCACCCGAAGGCGGCAAGGTTTCCGCACCCCGCAACAAGGCGCCCGCCGCGGCGCTTGCCGCCCCCGCCCCCGAGGCGTCCGACGTCCCGGTCTCCGCCGTGCTCGCGCGCATCCAGACGCTGTGGTCCTCGCTGGGGCCGGTGGGCCAGCGCATCGCCGACTTCATCGTGAAGAACCCGCGCGAGGTGGTGCACATGTCGGTCAGCGAGGTGGCCGAGCGCACGGGCTCCAGCGAAGGCAGCATCGTGGGCCTGTGCAAGAACCTCGGCGCCACGGGCTTCCAGCAGATCAAGATCGCGCTGGCGCAGGAGCTGGTGCGTCCGGTGGATTTCATCCACGAAGACCTGGACCCGCAGGACAACGCGACGGCGGTGATCCGCAAGATCTTCCAGAGCAACGTGCAGACGCTGCACGACACCGAATCCACGCTCGACGCGAAGGCGATGGAGCGCGCGGTGAAGCTGTTCCGCAAGGCCGAGCGCATCGAGATCTACGGCATCGGCAGCTCGGCCACCATCGCCGAGGACGCGCACTACCGCATGCTGCGCATCGGCCTGAACGTGAAGCTGGCGGTCGACTCGCACGTGCAGGCCATCAGCGCCTCGCTGACCGACGCGAAGACGGCGGTGCTGACCATCTCGCATTCGGGCAGCTCGCACGAGACGGTGACGGCCACGCGCCTGGCCAAGGAGGCGGGCGCGTCCACGGTGTGCATCACCAACTTCGGCAAGTCGCCGATCCAGGCCTACGCCGACGTGATGCTGTTCACGATGGCGCGCGAGACCAACTTCCGCACCGAGGCGATGACCAGCCGGCTCGCGCAGCTGGCGATCATCGACGTGCTGATCGCCTGCCTGGCGCTGTCGGACTACGACACCTCGGTGCGCACGCTGCGCCAGACCTTCGACGTGCTCTCGCTCAAGCGGTACTGAGACGGCGCCTGCGCGGGTGCCTCGGCACCAGCACCAGCACCACCATCCACGGCCGCACCGGCGAACAGCCCGGCCACCGACGCCGCCACCGCGCCCGGCGCCTGGCCCACCAGCACGCAGGCCATGCCCAGCCGCCGCGCGCCCTCGGCGTCGGTGAGCGGGTTGTCGCCGACCACCACCGTGTCTTCGGCGCGCGCGCCCAGGCAGCGCAGGCCTTCCTCGAACAGCAGCGGCGCGGGCTTTCCGGTCACGCGCATCGGCTGCACGCCGCTGGCCGCCACCACGGCCGCCAGCAGCGCACCGGTCTCGGGCACCACGCGGCCGTGCGGGCCGGGGTGGGTGGCGTCGGCATTGCTCACCAGCAGCCGCGCGCCGCGCAGCAGTTCGTTCACCACGAGCGCCAGGCGCGCATGGCTGAAATGCATGTCGAGCGCGAGCAGCACGAAGTCGGCGCCGCCTGGCACCAGCTGGCAGCCCTGCGAACGCGCATAGCGCTGCAGGGCGGGGCTCGCGGCCATCAGCACGCGCGCCTCGGGGTGCTCGCGCACCAGCTGCCGCACGGCCAGCTCGCCGGCCAGCACGATGCGCTCGGCGGGCACGCGCAGGCCGAGCCGGCGCAGCCGCTGCGCGAGGCCCGGCGCGGTGTGCGTGGAGTTGTTGGAAACGATGGCGTAGCGCCCGTCGAAATGCGCCAGCAGCTCGGCCGCGCCGGCTATGGCTTGCTGCTGGCGCACCAGCGTGCCGTCGAGGTCGACGAGCAGGTGGCGGGCCCGCGCCAGGCGGGCGTCGGTGAACGCGCCGGCCTGGCTGGCCTGGCCTGTCGCGTTCCCCGGTGTCGTGTGGTTCGTGCTCATGGCGGCAAATTGTATTGAATATTGCTCAGTGAAATGTTGGTTTTGCAATGAGCTAATTTCATTTGCTTGTCATCTTTGGTTTCTAAAGTCCCGGCATCGCCTCCCTCGGGTGGCATCGCAAGCTGCCTCTCACGTTGCCTCCAAACGAAAGAACCGAACCATGAAGAACAAGCTCCTGGCCCTTGCCGCCACCGCTGCAGCCGCTGTCTCGCTGACCGCGGCACTGTCCCTTCCCGCGCACGCCCAGGCCGTGGCCGACGGCTCGCGCGAGCATCCGCTGCGCGTGCTGCTGATCCCGGCCGACGGCGGCACCGAGTCGGGCACCAAGGCCGACTACGCGCCGGTGTTCAACGCCATCACGCGCACCACCGGCCTGAACTTCGACCTGAAGGTCGGCCAGTCGTACGGCGCGGTGGTCGAGGGCATGTGCAACCAGCTGGCCGACATCGCCTTCTTCGGCCCGGTTTCCTACGTGCAGGCCCACAAGCGCGGTTGCGCGCAACTGCTGGCCGTGGGCGTGGAGAAGGGTGCCTCGGTGTACTACGCGGGCATGTTCGCCAAGGCCAATGCGCCCATCGCGGGCATCAACGACGTGAAGGGCAAGCGCGTGGCCTTCGGCGACGTGAACTCGGCCTCGAGCTTCACCTTCCAGGTCGCGATGCTGCTGGACGCGGGCATGGACCCGGCGCGCGACCTCTCGGCCATCCGCATGACCGGCAGCCACGCCAGCAGCCTGGCCGCGCTGGTTCAAGACCAGGTCGACGTGGCCTCGCTCTCGTTCGACTCGTATGAGAAGGCCGTGAAGCAGGGCGCCGTCGATCCGAAGACGGTGAAGGTCATCGCCAGGAGCATGGCCATTCCCTACCCGCCGCTGGCGCTGAACTCCAAGCTGCCCGAGCCGCTGAAGGCCAAGCTGAAGGACGCCTTCGCCACCGTGAACAAGGCGCCCGGCGTCACGCCCGAGATGATCCGCGGCTACGGCGGCGGCAAGATCGACGGCTACGACACCAAGTTCTCGGAAGACGAGTTCAACGTGGCCGCCGAGAAGCTGGGCCTGCTCACCGACGAGCTCAAGGGCCGCATCCTGGCCAAGTCCGCGCAGCGCTGAGCACGCACGCCATGCTGAATTTCGAATCGGTCGCCATGCGCTACGCCGACGGCACGCAGGCGCTGGGCGGTGTCTCGCTGCAGGTGCCGGCGGGCCAGTTCTGCGTGGTGCTGGGCTCCTCGGGCGCGGGCAAGTCAACGCTGCTGCGCATGGCCAACGGGCTGGTGAAGCCCACGCAGGGCACGGTGCAGGTCGAGGGCGTGCGCATCGCGGCCGATTCGCTGGCGCGCATCCGCCCGCGCATCGGCATGATCCACCAGCAGTTCAACCTGGTGCTGCGCTCCACGGTGGCCGAGAACGTGCTCGCGGGCGCGCTGCCGGCCATGCCGACCTGGCGCGCGCTGCTGGGCCTCTTCAGCGACGAGGCGCGGCGCAAGGCCTGCGAGCTCATCGAATCGGTGGGCCTGCAGGAGCAGCACCTGCGCCGCCGCGTGAGCGAGCTGTCGGGCGGGCAGCAGCAGCGCGTGGGCATTGCGCGCGCCTTCATGCTCGCGCCGCCGCTGGTGCTGGCCGACGAGCCCGTGGCCAGCCTCGACCCGCAGACCAGCCACGACGTGCTCTCGCTCCTGCGCAGGCAGGCGCGCGAGCGCGGCACCACGGTGCTGTGCAGCCTGCACCAGATCGAGCTGGCCTGCGAGTTCGCGGACCGCATCGTCGCGCTGCGCCACGGCGCGGTGGTGTTCGACGGCGCGCCGGGGGCCTTCGATCCGCAGGTCTTCGATGCGGTCTACGGCCGCGCGCCGGCGGCCGTGCGGCCCGGCGGCCACATCGCTGAACCCGAGGTCGTGCTGCCGTTGCACACCGGTGTGCTGGAGCTTGCGCAATGAACAGTCCCGTGAACACTTCCGCGAACATTCCCACGGGCCGTCCTGCTTCCGCGTGGGAACTGCCGCGCCCCTTCGGCACGCGCAGCCTCTGCGTGCTGCTGCTCGTGCTGGTGGTCGGCTTCTTCGCCGGCCAGCGCGTCGAGATGGGCCGCATGCTCTCGCTCACCGGTGAGGGCGTGCTTGCCGCGGTGGGCCTGCGCGAGCAGTCGCAGGTGCTGTCGGGCCTGGGCACGATCGCGCGTTCGCTGTTTCCGCCGCAGGTGTCCGAGCGCACCGAGACCGCGCGCATCGAGGGCTTCGACCGCAACCGGCTGCCTTGGTTCTCGCACGTGGAGACCGTGGAGACGCGCGAGCCCAAGCTCAACCCGAAGACGCTGCAGATGGAGGAACTGGTCGACACCCGCGAGGAGCTGGTGCAGCCGCTGGGCTACCTGTGGCACGTGGCGGTGAAGATGCTCGAGACCTTCGAGATCGCCATCTGGGCCACGCTGCTGGCCATCGTGCTGAGCGCGCCGCTGGCCTGGTGCAGCGCGCGCAACTACACGCCGAACCGCGCCGTGTACGGGCTGGCGCGCGGCGTGGTCGGGCTGTTCCGCGCGGTGCCCGAGCTGGTGAGCGCGCTGTTCCTGGTGCTGGCCTACGGCTTCGGTCCCATCGCCGGCGTGCTGGCGCTCGCGCTGCACTCGGCGGGCTTCCTCGGCAAGTTCTATGCGGAAGACATCGAGACCGCCGACGACAAGCCGCAGGAGGCGCTGCGCGCCATCGGCGCGAACAAGCTCAAGGTGATGCGCTTCGCGGTGCTGCCGCAGGTGATGCCGCAGTTCATCGCCTACACGCTGTACATCCTCGACCGCAACGTGCGCATGGCCACCGTGGTGGGCCTGGTGGGCGCGGGCGGCATTGGCCAGGAGCTCAAGGGACGCTACGACATGTACAACTACGCGCACGTCGGAACGATCCTGATCGCGATCTTCCTCACGGTGCTGGTGCTCGACCGCGTCGCGGCACACCTGCGCAGCCGCTATGCCTGAGCCCTGATCTTCCCGCGCCGGGACGCCTTGGCGCTCCTGGCGCAACCACTCCCCGATTTTCCAAAGCCGGCGCAACCCCGAGGGGGCTGCTCGGCCCTCGTTCGACTCTTTCGCCTCGTTCGACTCTTTCGCCCCACGTCTTCTCTCCTCTCCAAGGAAATTGTCATGACTCCACGTGCTTCCCGGTATGGCTTCGTCGCATCGGCCGCGGCCGGTCTCTTCCTGTGCCTGAGCCTCGCCGCCTGCGGTGGCGGCGGGGGTGGCGGCGGCGGCGTGCCGGTGCTGCCGCCCACCGGCACCACGCCTCCGCCCACGCAGCAGCCCGAGCAGCCGGCGGCCCCGGCGCTGAAGTGCGCGCCCTGAGCCGCGCGCTGCCTTCATCGCCACGCCCTCCAGTTCCTTCGTCATTCGTTTTGTCCTCGCGTTGAAAGACTCCCATGAACCCCACCAACCGTCGTGATTTCTTCCGCAAGTCGGCCGGCGCCGTCGGCGCGGCCTCGGCCCTCACCCTGCTGCCGCCCGCGATCCGCAATGCTCTCGCGGTCGAGGCCGCGGTCGACACCGGCACCATCCAGGACGTCAAGCACATCGTCATCCTGATGCAGGAGAACCGCAGCTTCGACCACTACTTCGGCACGCTGCGCGGCGTGCGCGGCTTCGGCGACCGCTTCCCGATTCCGCTGGCCAGCGGCAAGCCGGTGTTCTTCCAGCCCAACGCCACCGCCGGCGGCCCGGACATCCAGCCCTTTCGCCGCGACTCCACGATCGCCAACGCGCTGATCGGCTCGGGCACGCCGCACAACTTCCCCGACATGCAAGGCGCATGGAACCAGGGAAAGATGGACCGCTGGATCCAGTTCAAGAACCAGGCGACGATGGGCTACTACCTGCGCGAGGACATTCCGTTCCAGTTCGCGCTGGCCGATGCCTTCACGGTCTGCGACGGCTACCACTGCTCGATCCTCACCGGCACCGACCCGAACCGCATCGTGTTCTGGTCGGGCTCCAACTTCAATCCGGAGCTGCGCAAGAAGGGCATCAACAGCACCGACACCGACTCCGAACCCGTCAACTCGCGCTGCTGGCCCAGCCCGTCGAACTGGGTCGCGGGCCGGGCGCAGCAGGCCGACGGCTCGGGCCAGACCGACCCGAGCACGAGCGCCTACAACTACAAGTACGTCAACAACGCCTTCAAGTGGGACACGCTGCCCGACGTGCTGCAGAAGGCCGGCATCAGCTGGCACATCTACCAGAACATGAACAACAACTGGACGGGCGCCATGAACGGCTGCCTGGCCTTCCAGAGCTTCCGCACCGCGCAGCCGGGCTCGCCCATCTATGAGCACGGCCTGACGGGCGGCCCGGCCACGGCCGACGGCGCCGTCAATTTCCTCGCGCAGCTCAAGCAGGACGTGATGAACGACACGCTGCCGCAGGTCTCGTGGGTGCTGCCCACGCAGGCCCTGGCCGAGCACCCGGGCAGCAGCGAAGGCGTGGCCGGCGCCGCCGACTTCATCTCCGACGTGCTGGGCGCGCTCACGTCCAACCCCGCGGTGTGGAGCAAGACCGCGCTCTTCGTGACCTTCGACGAGAACGACGGCTTCTTCGACCACCTGGCGATGCCCTCGGTGCCCTCGTACGACGCCAGCGGCAACCTGATGGGCAAGTCGACCGTGCCGCTGGACGGCGAGTATTTCGACGCCTCGGTGGGCAGCTACCTGAACGCCGCCGACACCACCAGCGGCAAGATCCGCCCCTGGGGCCTGAGCTCGCGCGTGCCGATGTACGTGGTGTCGCCGTGGAGCAAGGGCGGCTGGGTCAATTCGCAGGTGTTCGACCACACCTCGATGGGCATGTTCCTGGAGAAGCGCTTCGGCGTCACGGTGGACGCCGTCAGCCCGTGGCATCGTGCCGTGTGCGGCGACCTCACCTCGTGCTTCGACTTCGTGAGCCCGAACGACCCGGTGTTTCCCAAGCTGCCCGACATGAGCAACTTCGCGGCGATCAACGCGGCGCAGCGGCTGCTGCCCACGGCGCCCGTGACCACCGCGCCCGCCACGCCGCAGCCGCTGTACCAGGAGACCGGCTCGCGCTTTGCGCGCGCGCTGCCCTACGAGCTGCACACCAGCGCACGCGTCGAGCCGCGCGGCCTGCTGCAGCTGATCTTCGCGAACACCGGCACGCAGGGCGCCGTGTTCCACGTGTACGACACGCTGCACCTGGACCGCATTCCGCGCCGCTACACGGTGGAGGCCGGCAAGCAACTGTCGGACTACTGGAACGCCGGCGCCACCGACAGCGGCAAGTACGAGCTGTGGGTCTACAGCAGCAACGGCTTCGTGCGCTGCTTCAAGGGCGACGCGCTCGCCGCCGACACCGCGGCCTTCAAGCCCGAGGCGCAGGTCTGCTACGAGCCGGCCACCGGGCAGGTCTACCTGAAGGTGCACAACACCGGCACGGCGGCGGGCACGGTCACGGTGAAGTCCAACGCCTACCGCGGCGACGGCCCCTGGCCGCTCGACGTGGCGGCGGGCGACACCGGCACGCTGCACTGGAACCTGGACGACAGCGGCCACTGGTACGACTTCACCATGACCGGCGCCAGCACCGAGCGCCGCTTCTCGGGCCGCGTGGAAACGGGCAAGCCCGGCGTGAGCGACCCGGCGATGGCGCTGCACCTGAAGGCCTGAGCGCAGTCCATGTCACGCGCACGGACACCATGAAGCACCACAAGCGCGCCGCGCGCGGCGCAGCCCTGCTCGGGCTGGCCGCCGCGCTCGGCGCGGGCACGGGCCTGGTCCAGGCCCAGACCACCACCTGGGACCCGGCGAAGTCGAACCTCGGCATCGGCACGGGCACCGGCAACACCGGCGTCACCGGCACCAACAACCAGGCGCTCGGTACCGGCACCGGCAACAACGTCAGCACCAATTTCAACCTTGCCATCGGCGATGGGGCGGGCGTGGGCGTGAGCGGCGGCAACGCCAACCAGGCCATCGGCTTCCAGGCCGGCGACAACGTCAAGGGCGGCTGGAACCAGGCGATCGGCCGCAGCGCGGGCGACAACGTCACCGGCGATCACAACAACGCCATGGGTTTTCATGCCGGCAGCGGCGTGACGGGCTCCGACAACAACGCCATGGGCACCAACGCCGGCATGAACGTGGTCGGCAGCAGCAACGTGAGCCTGGGCAACGGCGCGGGCAACAACGTCGGCACCAACTGGAACCTGGCCATCGGCGAGGGCGCGGGCACCAACGTGTCGGGCAAGAACGCCAACCAGGCGATCGGCTACTACGCGGGCACCAACGTGGTCGGCGGCTGGAACCAGACCATGGGCCGCAGCGCCGGCGAGAACGTCACCGGCGACTACAACAACTCGACCGGCTACGCCGCCGGCCAGTTCGTCACCGGCAACCGCAACGACGCGACCGGCAGCAACGCGGGCCAGCACGTCACCGGCTCCGACAACGAGGCCTACGGCACCAACGCCGGCGGCAACGTGACGGGCAATGCCAACCAGGCCTACGGCAACGGCGCCGGCGCCAACGTGAGCGGCAGCAACAACATCGCCTCCGGCCAGGGCGCGGGCACGGGCGTGACCGGTTCGGGCAACCAGGCCACGGGCCTGATGGCCGGCGCGCAGGTCTCGGGCAACAACAACGTCGCGCTGGGGCAGGCGGCCGGCGGCGGCGTGCAGGGCAGCCAGAACCTGTCGTTCGGCAACGCGTCGGGGCAGGCCGTGACGGGCAACGGCAACCTGGGGCAGGGCAACGGCGCCGGCCAGCACGTGAACGGCGACGGCAACATCGCCATCGGCAACGACGCGGGCGTGTACGTGAACGCGAGCCAGAGCATCTCGCTGGGCACCGCGGCGCGCGCGAGCGCCGACAACGCGGTGGCGCTCGGCAGCAACGCCACGGCCGCGCACGCCAACAGCGTCGCGCTGGGCGCGGGCAGCACGACCACGCGCGGCGCGCAGGCCGCGTACACGGCGGTCGGGCTGGCGGGCGTGCAGTCGTCGGTGGGCGAGGTGGCGCTGGGCAACCGGCAGCTCACGGGCGTGGCGCCCGGCAGCGCGGCCACCGACGCCACCAACGTCGGCCAGGTGCAGGGCATGGTGAAGGACGGCGTGGCCTCGGCCAATGCCTACACCGACACCGTGGCCGCGCAGGGCCTGCCGCTGGGCAAGGCCTACACCGACATCACGGCCGGCCGGCTGCAGGGCCAGATCGACGACAACGCACGCCGCGCCTACGCCGGCATCGCGGGCGTTGCCGCCATGGAAGCCGCGCCGATGGTGCCGGGCAAGCTCAGCTATGCCGTGGGCCTGGGCAACTACCGCAGCGAAAGCGCGCTGGGCGGCTCGCTGCGCCACACCTCGCAGGACGGCCGCTACAGCGTGACGCTGGGCATGGGCGCGACCAGCTCGGGCGTGGTGACGCGGGTGGCGCTGACGGGCGTGTTCGACTGAAGCTGTGGCATGTGTGCCGGACGCGCTGGACGGGTCGGCATCTTCACTCGCGCGTCAGCACGAAGTGCCTGCGGATGCCGCCCACGGCCGAGGGCGCGACCCACAGGTCGAACTCGCCGGGCTCCACCACCGGCTTCATGTCGCGGCCGATGAACTGCAGGTCTTCGGCCGTGAGCGTGAACTCGACCTGTTCCGATGCGCCCGGCGCGATGCTCAGCTTGCGAAAGCCCTTGAGCTCGCGCACCGGCCGCGTCACGCTCGCCGCGCGCTCGGCAATGTAGAGCTGCACCACTTCCTCGGCGTCGCGCTGGCCGGTGTTGGTGACGGTGGCGCGCACGCGCAGCGTGCCGGCCAGCGGCATGCGCTCGCTGCTGAGCTCGACGTTGTCGTAGCGCACCGGCGAATAGCCCAGGCCGAAGCCGAAGGGGTAGAGCGCTTCGTTCGTCGCGTCGATGAAGCGCGCCTTGAAGGCCGTCTCGGGCGCGTTGGCCGGCGTGGGCCGGCCGGTGCGCTTGTGGCCGTAGTAGTAGGGCACCTGGCCTGCGGTCTGCGGAAAGCTCACGGGCAGGCGGCCCGAAGGGTTGAAGTCGCCGAACAGCACGTCGGCGATGGCGTGGCCGGTCTGCACGCCGAGGAACCAGGTGACGAGGATGGCGCGCGCATCGCGCACCGCGCCCTTCAGCGCCATGGCGCGGCCGTTGCTAAGCAGCACCACCACCGGCTTGCCGGTGGCGGCCACGGCCTCGGCCAGGTCCTGCTGGGCCTGCGGAATGCCGATGTCGCTGCGCGAGCGCGCCTCGCCCGACATCTTCTGGCTCTCGCCGATGGCCAGCAGCACCACGTCGGCGTCTTTGGCGGCGGCCACCGCGGCGTCGATGCCGCCGGGCAGCGCGCTCTCGATGCCCGAGCCGCGCACCACGTTCACCGACGAGCCCGGGCCGAGCGCGGCGCGCAGGCCCTGGTCGATGCCCACCGGCGCCGACTGGCCCGGGAACAGGCTCCAGGCGCCCATCAGGTCGATGGTGCCCTCGGCGAACGGGCCGACCAGCGCGATCTTCGTGCCGGCCTTGGGCAGCGGCAGCAGCATGCGGTCGTTCTTCAGCATCACGATGGAGCGGCGCGCGTCCTCGCGGGCCAGCGCGATGAACTCGGGGTTCTCCACGCGCTGCGCGGCGGGCGGGCCGTCAAGCCCGCGCATCGGGTCGTCGAACAGGCCGAGCCGCTGCTTCACGTAGAGCACGCGTCGCACCGCTTCGTCCAGCCGCGCCATCGGCACCTCGCCCGAGGCCACGAGGTCGGGCAGGTAGCGCATGTACATGCCGCTCTGCATGCTCACGTCGGTGCCGGCCATGAAGGCCTGCTTGGCGGCCTCGCGCGGGTTGGCGGCATAGCCGTGCTCCACCAGTTCTTCGTCGGCGGTGTAGTCGGACACCACGAAGCCCTTGAACTTCCACTCGTCGCGCAGCACGCCGGTGAGCAGTGCGGGGTTGGCGGTGGAGGGCACGCCGCCGATCTCGTTGAAGGCGCTCATGACCGACAGCGCACCCGCGTCCAGCGCGGCGCGAAACGGCGGCAGGTAGACCTCGCGCAGGGTGCGCTCGGAGATGTCGCTCACGTTGTAGTCCAGCCCGCCTTCGGCCGCGCCGTAGGCCGCGAAGTGCTTGGGCGTGGCCAGCATGGCGTCGGCGCGCGAGAGGTCGGGGCCCTGGAAGCCGCGCACGCGCGCGGCGGCGAACTGCCTGGCCAGGTACACGTCTTCGCCCACGCCTTCGAGCCCGCGGCCCCAGCGCGCGTCGCGCGCGATGTCGACCATGGGCGCGAAGGTCCAGCGAAAGCCGTCGGCCGTGGCCTCGACCGCCGCCGCGCGCGTGGTGCGCTCGGCCAGCGCGGGCTCCCAGCTCGAGGCCTCGGCCAGCGGCATCGGGAACATGGTGCGAAAGCCGTGGATCACGTCGGCGCCGAAGATCAGCGGAATGCCCAGGCGCGACTCGTTCACCGCGATCTGCTGCAGCCGGCGCTTGCCTTCGAGGCCGGCGTTGTTGAAAAGGCCCGTGAGGCGCCCGGCGCGCACGTCGGCGGTTTCCTGCTGCGCGTTGCGCCAGCCGGCCTGCGGGTTGTTGGGCGTCTCGATGTCGGCGGGGCCGTACAGGCTGAGCTGGCCGGCTTTCTCCTGCACCGTCATGCGGGCGATCAGGGCCTCGATGCGGTCTTCGGGCGTCTGCGCGGCCGCGGGCGGCAGGAGGGAGGCGAGGAGGAGGAAGGCGGCGCAGGCGGGAGCGAAAAAGGACGCCAGGGAGCGCGGGGTTCGAACATGCATGGCCGCCTATTCTCCAGATATGGCAAACGCCCCGGTTCGGCGGGTTACCGCGCGTGCCGTAGGCGTTCGCCGATAGCTTGCCACGTGCAGCCCGCGGAGCTGTTTCGCCGCTCGTTATTGCGCGGTCGCGGCCCCGGGCGCCGGCCGCCGCAGCAGCGCCCAGCCGAAGAGCGGCGCGGTGACGTACATCACCACCGAGTAGATCGCCGCCGGCAGCGCCAGCGGAAAGCTGCCCAGCACGCTCACCGCGATGAAGATGGCGAGCGTGGAGTTGTGGATGCCGATCTCGTAGCTGATGGCGGTGGCCAGCGGCTTGTCGAGGCCGGCGGCGCGGCTCAGGTAGTAGCCCGCGAACAGGCTCACGAGGTTGAACAGCACCACGGCCGGGCCGATCTGGGCGAAGGCGGCGGTGAGCGTGCTGAACTCGTTGGCGATGGCCAGCACCGTGACCACCGCGAGCACCACGCCGCTGAAGATCTTGGTCGGCTTTTCCATGCGCGCCGCGAAGGCGGGCCGGCGCGAGGCCACGAACATGCCGAGCGCCACCGGCACCAGCACGATGGCGATCACCTCCACCAGCTTGCGCGTCTGCAGCGGCACCACCTGGCCGCCTTCCGCGAAATGGCCGATGGCCCAGTTGGCGATGAGCGGCAGCGTGACGATCGACAGCAGCGTGTTCACGGCCGTGAGCGAGATGTTCATGGCCACGTTGCCGCCGAACAGGTGCGAGAACAGGTTGGCAGAAATGCCGCCGGGCGAGGCCGCCAGCAGCATGAGCCCGACGGCGAACACCGGCGGCAGGCCGAAGCCCACGACGATCGCGTAGCACGCGAGCGGCAGCCCGGCGACCTGCAGCACGAGCGCCAGCGTGACCGCCTTCGGGTGCTTGAAGAGCCGCCTGAAGTCGGCGGGCGAGAGCGAAAGCCCCAGCCCGAACATGACGAGCGCGAGCGCGCCGAACAGGAAGCGCGTGACGATGACGGTGGCGTCCATGGGGGTGTGTCTCCTCGGGGAATCTTGTGCTTGTTCTCGGTTGAAAAAACGGCCGCCAGCACCTGTCGCGCAGGCACTGGCAGCCGTGGAAAACGGGCGACCCCGGAGGGTCTCCGGTGTCTTACTGCTTGTAGCTGTCGTCGACGCGGTCGAGCTTGCGGATCAGCGAAGGCCACACGAACATGCCGCCGAGGCCGCCGCTCTGCACCTTCATCGCCTGGCCTACGCCGTCGATGATCTTCGGGTTCACGTGGGTGAGCTCGCCGCCGCCCGATTGCGCCGCGATCTGGATCTGGCAGGTGTTCTCGAAGGTGTACATCGACAGGAAGGCGTCGGCAATGGTCTTGCCGCAGGTCAGCAAGCCGTGGTTGCGCAGCATGAGGAAGTTGGCATGGCCCATGTCGGCCTGCAGGCGGGGCTTCTCGTCGTCGCGGAAGGCCACGCCTTCGTAGTCGTGGTAGGCCAGCGAGGCCAGCACGAAGGTCGACTGCTGGCTGATGGGCAGCACGCCGTTCTTCTGCGCGCTGACCGCGATGCCGGCCTTGGTGTGGGTGTGCAGCACGCACTGGATGTCTTCGCGCGCGGCATGCACCGCGCTGTGGATCACGAAGCCCGCCGGGTTCACCGGGTAGGGCGAGTCGATGACCTTGTTGCACTGCTGATCGACCTTCACCAGGCTGGACGCGGTGATCTCGTCGAACATCAGGCCGTAGGGGTTGATCAGGAAGTGGTGCTCGGGGCCGGGCACGCGCGCGCTGATGTGCGTGAAGACCAGGTCGCTCCAGCCGTACAGCGCCACCAGGCGGTAGCAGGCGGCGAGGTCGACGCGAAGCTGCCATTCCTCGGCGGAGACGAGCTTCTGGATTTCGGGTTGGGAGAAGGCGTTCATGGGGGTGTCCTTTTTGTGGGATGTGTCAGGCGGCGGCGGGCTCGGTGAGCGCGGCCTTGTAGATGCTCTGCCTGGGCTGGGCCATCACGCGGCGCAGCATCGGTTCGAATTCGCCGATGGGCAGGGTCTCGGCCTTGGGGTCGAAGGCGGGGTTGTCGTACAGCGCGCAGAACTCGGCCGTGTGCGCGTAGTGCGGGTGGTCCTTGAAGTTGTCGCGCATGTCGCGGTCCAGCCCGATGTGGTGAAAGAAGTAGTGGCCCTGGAAGATGCCGTGGTGCTGCACCATCCAGTGGTTGGCCTCGCTCACGAAGGGCTTGAGGATGGCCGCGGCGATGTCGGGGTGGTTGAAGCTGCCGAGCGTGTCGCCGATGTCGTGCAGCAGGGCGCACACCACGTATTCGTCGTCGCGGCCGTCGCGCAGGGCGCGCGTGGCGGTCTGCAGCGAGTGGGTGTAGCGGTCGACCGGAAAGCCGCCGTAGTCGCCTTCGAGGATCTGCAGGTGCTTGATCACGCGCGCGGGCAGGCCGCCCGTGAACTGCATGAACTCGCCGCCGATCAGTTGCCAGTCTTCGCGCGTGCTTTCCTGCATGCTCTTGAAACTTGCCCGTGCATTCATCGTGAGGGTCTCCGTCTTTTCTTGCGGGGTGTCGTGTGGTGTGGGCCACTGTATGCCTGCGCTTGACGCTGAACTGTCAAGAATTTGACAATGCAGGCCTCTGGTAAACCCCCGCATGGCCACCTCTCCCAAACCCCGGATCTCACGCCTGTCGGCCGCCCACCGCGCCGCGCTGGAGCGCAACCCGTGGTTCACGAGCATTCCGCGCGTCCAGCGCGAGGCGCTGCTGGGCGCGGCCGAACTGCTGCACGTGCGCCGCGGCGCCATGGTGTTCCGCCAGGGCGACCCCATCCATGCGGCCGGCGGCGGCTTCTACGCGCTGGTGGCCGGCAGCATCAAGATCTCGTCGCTGCGCCAGGACGGGCGCGAGGCCATCCTCGCGGTGCTGGAGCCGGGCAACTGGTTCGGCGAGATCACGCTGATCGACGGCTCGCCGCGCACGCACGACGCCACCGCGCTCGAGGCGCTCGACCTGCTGGTGGTGCCGCCCGAGGCCTTCGTGCAACTGATGCGCGACGGCGTGTTCGCCAACGCCATCGCCGCCATGCTGGCCGCCCGCGTGCGCATGCTCTACGGCCTGGCCGAGGACGCCACGCTGCGCAGCCTGCGCGCGCGCGTGGCGCACCGGCTGCTGGTGCTGGCACGCGGCGACGCCACGCAGTCGGTGCAGCTGCGGCACGACCTGAAGCTGCCGCAGGAGGCGCTGGCGATGATGCTGGGCATCACGCGCCAGACGCTGTCGAAGGAGCTCAACGCGCTGGCGGGCGAGGGCGTGATCGCGCTGGGCTACGGGCGCATCGAGCTGCTGTCGCTCGACGCGCTGCAGGCGCTGGTGAGCACGGGCTGAGCCGGCGCCCCTGCCTGGCCCCGCGCGGGCCTCAGCGCAGCACGCGCCCGTCGGCCGAGATGCTGATCAGGTCGATGCTGCGCACGTTGTCGCGCAAGCCGGGGCGCAGGTTGATGCGAAAGCCGCCCACGTCGTAGTCGGTCATGCCGGTCATCACGCGCTGCAGGCTTGCGGTGGTGAAGCCGCGGCCCGCGCGGCGCACCGCCTCGCCGGCCGCCTTGGCGGCGATGAAGCCCTCGAGTCCTTCGTACGACGCGGCCTGGTCGGAGTTGTCGATGGCCGCCAGGTACTCCTTGACGATCGGGATGGCCGACGGCCGCGGCGACGGCACCACCTGCGAGATGACGATGCCGCCGATGTCCTTGCCCAGCGTGGCGTAGAGCGGGTCGATGCCGACGATCGAGAAGGCCATGAAGTTGCCCGCGTAGCCGCTCTTGCGCAGCTTGCGGATGGCGTTGGCCGTGGTGCCCGACAGCGACACCAGCACGATGGCCTGCGGCGACTTCGACTGCACGGTCTTCAAGGCGGCGTCGAGCTTGTCGCCGCTGGGCGGCACCAGCGCGGTGGCCACCATGGGAGGCAGCTTCAGCTCGGTGATGGCCTGCTCGACCGCCGCGAGGCCGGCGCGGCCCATGGCGTCGTCGTCGCCGACCAGCGCCACGCGCGTCTGCCCCACGGTGGCGCACTGGCGCACGATCTTGAGGGCCTCGTCGATCATGCCGGGGCGCACATGGAACACGTTCGGGTGGTCGGCGGCGCGCAGCGTGTCGGAGGCGGCGAAGGGGGCGAACAGCAGGCTGCCCTGCTGCGTGGCGACGCTGGCGCCGGCCTCGCTGCTGGCGGTGCCGACAAAGCCGAACAGCATGTCGGCCTTGTTCGTGGTGAGCAGGGTGCGCGCGTTGGCGGTGGCGCGGGCCGCGTCGTAGCCGTCGTCGAGCTGCAGCAGCTTCAGCTGGAGGCCCGTGGCGGCGTTGCGTTCGTTGAAGTCGGTCACCGCGAGGCGGCTGCCGGCGGCGAAGGCGCTGCCGATTTCACCGGCGCCGCCCGTGAGCGGCACCGATTGCCCCAGCAGCACGACCCGCGCCGCACCGCCACCGCCGCCGCCACCTCCGCTGGCCGCGCGTGCCGCCTGCGCCATGGCGGAACCCGCCACGCTGCCCAATCCGCTCCCCAGGAGCAGTGCACCCCCGGCCTTCCCGAGCCATTCCCTGCGCGATGTGTTCATAGGACACTTTCTTAAACAGTAGTAAAAAAGTGTAGCAATTTCGAGGCCAAGGGGGAAGACGGCGGGTGCTCCAGAATTGCCCTGATGAAATCAGCTGTCCGATGGTGTGGGGTGGGGGTGTCGCTGGCACTGGCGGGGTGCATGGCGACGGGGCCGAGGCATGTCGAATCGGCGCAGCCGCGAGCGCAGCCGCAGCCGCAAGCGCCTGTGCCCGCGGTGCAGGAGATCGCGGTGACCGCGCCGCCGCAGTCACCACCGCAGTCGGCGGTGGAGGTGTCGGCGCCGCGCGCGGTCGCTCCGGCGCCCGTGACGCAGGCGGTCCTCCGCAAGCGGATGGAGCCGAACTACCCCAAGGAAATGCTCGAGCAGGACCAGCCGGGCGAGGTGGTGCTGAGCTTCGCCATCGGCGAGACGGGCGTGCCCGAAGACGTGCGCATCGAGCGGTCCACGCACCCGGCCTTTTCGAAGGCGGTGATGGCGGTGGTGCCGTACTGGCGTTTCGACCCGGCGCGCGCGGCGGACGGCCGCGTGGTGCGCACCCGGGTGCGGGTGCCGCTCAAGTTCAGGACGGACTGACGGACCTGGCGGCGGGAGTGCCGCTCAGGCCTTGCGTTCGAACACCAGGTCCCACACGCCGTGGCCCAGCTTGATGCCGCGGTTCTCGAACTTGGTGAGCGGGCGGTACGCGGGCTTGGGCGCGTAGGCCTCGGCCGTGTTGCGCAGCAGCGGCTCGCCGGAGAGCACCTCCAGCATCTGCTCGGCATAGGGCTGCCAGTCGGTGGCGCAGTGGATGTAGCCGCCGGGGCGCAGGTGCTGCGCCAGCTTGGTCACGAACTCGGGCTGGATCAGCCGGCGCTTGTTGTGGCGCTTCTTGTGCCACGGGTCGGGGAAGAACACGTGCACGCCGTCCAGCGTGCCGGGCTGCAGCATGTGGTCGAGCACGTCGACCGCGTCGTGCGCGCAGATGCGGATGTTCGACAGCGACTGCTCGCCGATGCGCTTGAGCAGCGCGCCCACGCCGGGCTCGTGCACTTCGCAGCAGAAGAAGTTGGTCTCGGGCAGCACGGTCGCGATGTGCGCCGTGGCTTCGCCCATGCCGAAGCCGATTTCCAGCACGGTGGGGCCGGCGCGGCCGCCGAAGGCCTCGCTCAGGTCGATCGGCTCGGGCTTGTAGGGCACGAGGTACAGCGGGCCCAGTTCGGAAAAGGCGCGTGCCTGCCCGTCGGTGGTGCGGCCGCCGCGTTTGACGAAGCTCTTGAGGCGGCGGTGCAGCGGATGCGGCTTGCCCGCGTCCTCGCTGTCTTCGGAAGCGGGCGCATCGTCGCTGGGCGGGAGGTCGTGGGGCACGGTGTCGGGAAAATTCATTACGGCCGCGAATTGTAGAGAGCGCGCCACTGCGGCACCCAACCGGCCAGGGCGTCCGCGCAATGGCGGGCCGTGGCGGGCCCCAGGCCGAGCATGTGCGCGGCAGCGCCGAGGGCGGCCAGCGCGGCTTCCGGCGTGCCGGTGGCTATCGCCGTGGCGCCGTTCTGCTTCGACAGCTTGTCGCCGTCGGCGCCGCGCACCAGCGGCGTGTGCAGGTAGCTCGGCGTGGCCAAGCCCAGCGCGCGCTGCAGCAGGACCTGGCGCGCGGTGTTGTCGGCCAGGTCTTCGCCGCGGACCACGTCGCTCACGCCCTGTTCGGCGTCGTCGACCACCACCGCGAGCTGGTAGGCCCACGGGCCGTCGGCGCGGCGCAGCACGAAGTCGCCGACCTCCGCGGCCACGTCCTGGCATTGCGGTCCCAGGCGGCGGTCGCTCCAGTGCAGCGGGCTGCCCGCCGCGAACTTCGCGGTGGCAAAGCGCCAGGCGCGCGCGGGCTTGCCGTGCAGGCCGCTGCGGCAGGTGCCGGGGTACACGCGCTCGCCGTGCCGCTCGGGCGTGCGGCCCAGCCGCGCCAGCGCCTCGCTGATGTCCTTGCGCGAGCAGCCGCAGGGGTAGGCGAGACCGAGGGCCTGCAGCCGCGCCAGCGCGGCGTCGTAGCGCGCCGTGCGCTGCGTCTGCCACACCGGCGGCTCGTCGGGCAGCAGGGCGCAGGCGGCCAGCTGCCGCAGGATGTGCTCGCCCATGCCGGGCAGGCAACGTTCGGTGTCGGCGTCCTCGATGCGGATCAGCCAGCGCGCTTGCGGGCCGCGTGCGCGCACGTCGAGCCAGCTGGCGAGCGCGGCCACCAGCGAGCCCGCATGCAGCGGCCCGGTGGGCGAGGGCGCGAAGCGGCCGGTCTCCCCCATCCGCGGATCAGATGACCTGCAGCGCGAGCGACAGGCCCGAGAGGAACGCGTCTTCCACGCGGTGGCCGGTGCACCAGTCGCCGGCCACGCCGATGCGCGCCTTGGCGTCCCACAGGTGCGTGGTGCCCACGGGCACCTGCGTTTGCGCTTCGTTCCAGCGCAGCGCCTGTGCGTGCGCGGGCGTGGCGTAGATGCCGGTGATCTCGGAGAACGCGCGCAGCAGCTTGGCCTCGATGCGCGCGGGCGTGTCGCGCAGGTGTTCCTGCGACCAGGTGGCGCTGGCCTGCAGCGTCCAGCGCTCGATGCGTTCGCGCCCGGGCTTGGACGATTCGCGCGCCAGCCAGGCCACGCGGTGGTGGTTGCTGCGCGCCGCGTTCCACTGCGGGCCCAGGTGCGACATGGTGGGCTGGTTGGCCTGGGGGAAGGCGATCATCAGCGTCCAGCAGGGCGCGATGGTCACGCGTTCGATCTTGCGGCTGAGCGTGGCCGAGAGCTTGCCGTCGCCCAGCAGCGCGCGGGCGCCCGCGGGCGGCACGGCGAGCAGCACGGCGTCGAAGCCGGAGTACACGTGCGTCGAGTCTTCGGCGCCCGCGGTGCGCAGCTGCCAGCGCTTCGGGTCGAGCGCATCGGGTTCGATCTGCGTCACCTGCGTGTCGGTGACGAGGCTGTTGCCCAGCGGCAGCGCCCAGTGCGCCACCAGCGCGTCCATGCCGGGCTGGGCCACCCAGTGGGGCTCGAGCGAGGGCAGTGCCGCTTCGGCCACGCGGCCGTGGGCGTCGAGCACGCGCACGAGGTTGGCGCTCCAGCGCTTGCACACGCCGGGCGTGGCCTCGAGCGCCAGCGCGAAGCGCGCATCGCGCACGGTGAAGTACTGCGCGCCGCTGTCGAAGCGCCCGAACGTGGTGTCGACGCTGGCCATGCGGCCGCCGGCCGTGGCCCGGCTTTCGAACACCGTGACCTTGTGGCCGGCTTGCACCAGCGTTCTCGCACAGGCCACCCCGGCGATGCCGGCGCCGACGACGGCGTAATGGCGCGGGGTGGCTGGGGTTCGGTGGCGGTCGGCCGGCTTGGCCGGCTTCTTTGCAGTTGCGCGAGTGGTCATGACGAACGCTTTCTTCTGGAGGGAATGCGGTTGGATGTGTCTGCACTCTACATCGGTCCGGCAGCCGCTTCGCCTGAGGGCACACCCTTAGCGCCGCCGCGCGGATCCTCGGCAATACTCATCAACCGCTCGTGGGGAGACGGCCCTCACCGTCCCCGATGCCGTTGGAGCAGCGCACGCCGCGTGCCCTCGTGCTCGAACTGCGCCAGCCACCATTCGAGCGCGCGCCCCGGCTTGCCCGCGCTGCGCACGCGCCATGCGCAATGCAGCGCGCCGCGCGGCGGCTTGCGCTCGGTCTCCAGCTCCACCAGGTGGCCGGCCTCGATGTACGGCCGCGCCATCGGCTCGGGCAGAAAGCCCCCGCCCAGCCCGTGCAGTTGCGCCGCCACCTTGGCCTGCATGCTCGGCACCGTGAGCACGTCCTGCCCACCCATGAGGTTCACGGTCATGGGCGTGCCGTGGCGGGCCGAGTCCGCCGCGGCCACCGCGCGGTGCTGGCGCATCACGACGTCGCTCAACGGTTGGGCCACGCGTGCCAGCGGATGGTGCGGCGCCACCGCATAGACGAAGGGCAACTCGCCCAGCAGCCGGCTGCGGATGCCGGTGGCGGTGAAGGTCAGGCTGTCCGCGTCGAGCACCGCGCCAATGGCCAGGTCGGCCTCGCCGCTGGTCAGCGCCTCGATGGTGCCGAACAGCGTCTCGTCGCGCAGCTTGAGGCGCGTGGGCGGCTCCAGCGCGAAGAAGGCCGTGGCCAGGTCGAGCAGCGGGTCGCGCGCGATCACGCTGTCGACCGCGATGGTCAGCATCGGCTCCCAGCCGGTGGCCACGCGCTTCACGCGGTTGGCCACCGCGTCGATCTCGGTGAGCAGGCGGTCGGCCTCGCGCAGCAGTTCGGCGCCGGCCTCGGTCACCTTGGCCTGGCGCGCGCTGCGGTCGAACAGCAGCACGTCGAGCGCGTCCTCGATCTGGCGCACCCGGTAGCTCAGCGCGCTGGGCACCAGGTCGAGCGCGCGGGCGGCGGCGGCAAAGCTGCCGGTGGCGGCCACGGTCTGGAGCATGGCGAGGGCGTCGGGGGTCAGCACGTCGCGGGGACTGGGCATGGCGGCTCCATTGATCAAAATATTTGAATGGTGCCATCAAACCGCGGCGTCTTTTCAAAGGGGGTGCGGACCTAAAGTTCCCTACATCCGCTGCGCATCCGGCGCGGCATACGAAGAAGGCCCGGACCACCCCCCAGGGGCTGGGCAGGCCACAAGAAGGAGTTCGACGATGTTGCAAGTTCGTAAATCCCAGGAACGCGGTTATGCAGACCATGGCTGGCTGCGCTCGTTCCACAGCTTTTCGTTCGCCGGTTACTACGACCCGGCCCACATGGGCTTCGGCAACCTGCGGGTGATCAACGAAGACCGCGTGGCGGCGGGCGCCGGCTTCGGCACCCACGGCCACAAGGACATGGAGATCATCAGCTACGTGCTCTCGGGCGAGCTGGCGCACAAGGACAGCATGGGCAACGTGGAAAGCATTCCGCCGGGCGACGTGCAGCGCATGAGCGCGGGCCGCGGCGTGATGCACAGCGAGTTCAACCACAAGGCCGACGAGACCACGCACTTCCTGCAGATCTGGATCCTGCCGAAGGAGCGCGGCATTGCGCCGGGCTACGAGCAAAAGCAGTTCTCCGACGCCGAGAAGCGCGGCAAGCTGCGCCTGGTGGCCTCGCCCGACGGCAGCGACGGCTCGGTGACGGTGAATGCCGACGCCCGCCTGTACGCCGGCCTGCTCGACGGTGAAGAGAAAGCCAGCCTGGCGCTCGACCCGGCCCGCAAGAGCTATGTGCACCTGGTGCGCGGCGAGCTCGAGGTGAACGGCCAGAAGCTCGTGGGCGGCGACGCCGCGATGCTCGAAGGCGAATCGCAGCTGGCGCTGGCCGGCGGCAAGGACGCCGAAGTGCTGGTGTTCGACCTGGCCGCCTGATGTTCCCCGGCCGGGCGCTCGCCGCCCGGCTTTTCCTGTTCCCCTTTCAATTTCAACAACCGAGGAGTTTTTCAACCATGGCAACCACAACCAACCACCCCCTTGCTGCAGCCCAGGACACGCTGGCGCTGATCGGCCGCATCCTGATCGCCACGCTGTTCATCCCCGCCGGCTTCGGCAAGCTGATGGGCTTCGCGGGCACCGTCGGCTACATCACCAAGGTGGCGGGCCTGCCGCTGCCCGAGGTCGCGGCAGCGATCGCGATCATCGTGGAACTGGGCCTGGGCATTGCGCTGCTGGTCGGCTTCAAGGCGCGCTGGACGGCGCTGATCATGGCGGTCTTCACCGTGGCGACGGCGCTGTTCTTCCACAAGTTCTGGGCCGACGCGACGCAGAACATCCAGTTCTTCAAGAACATGGCCATCGCCGGCGGCCTGCTGTCGTTTGCCGCCTTCGGTCCCGGCCGCTTCAGCATCGACAGGAACTGAGCGCTTTCTTCTTTCCGTTTCCCGGGGCACGATCACGCCGAATGGCGTGCTCTGCCCCGGAATGCCTCCCGCATTCCGCTTTCCGCTTTCGGGCTCGCCCTCGACGCTCTCATTCAATCCCTGGAGAAAAACCCAATGGCCAACATCGTCGTCGTCTTCCATTCCGGCTACGGCCACACCCAGCGCGTGGCGCAAGCCGTGGCCGACAGCGCCGGCGCGCAGCTGCTGGCCATCGATGCCGACGGCAACCTGGCCGAAGGCGGCTGGGAGCTGCTGGCCGCGGCCGACATGATCGTCTTCGGCTCGCCCACCTACATGGGCGGCGTGAGCTGGCAGTTCAAGAAGTTCGCCGATGCGTCCTCCAAGGTCTGGTACACGCAAGGCTGGAAGGACAAGCTTTTCGCCGGCTTCACCAACAGCGCCACCATGAACGGCGACAAGGTCACCACCATGACCTACCTGTGGACGCTGGCCATGCAGCACAGCGGCCTGTGGGTCAGCATGGGCATCCTGCCGACCAACAACAAGGCCGCCACGCGCGACTCGATGAACTACGTGGGCGGCTACGGCGGCCTGCTGACGCAGTCGCCGTCGGACGCGAGCTCGGCCGAGATCCCCAAGGGCGACCTCGACACCGCGCGCGCGTTCGGCGAGCGTCTTGCCGCGGTGGCAACATCGCGCGCCTGATTCGAGAAATTCAACAAGCGACATCCCCCACGGAGAACACGATGACCGACACCACCCCCGAACCCCAACTGCTCCAACCGCACGACAAGGACCTGGGCGGTGGCTTCAAGGTGCGGCGCCTGCTGCCGGCGGCGCAGCGCCGCTCGGTCGGCCCGTTCGTGTTCTTCGACCATTTCGGCCCGGCCACCGAACAGCCCGGTAGCGAGCACGATGTGCGGCCGCACCCGCACATCGGGCTCTCGACCGTCACCTACCTGTTCAAGGGCGCGATGATGCATCGCGACAGCATCGGCAGCGTGCAGGAAATCCAGCCCGGCGCCATCAACTGGATGACCGCCGGGCGCGGCATCGTGCACTCCGAGCGCAAGCCCGAGCGCCTGAAGGCCGACACCTACGAGAACCACGGCCTGCAACTGTGGGCCGCGCTGCCGCAGGCGCATGAAGAAACCGAACCCAGCTTCGAGCACACGCCGGCCGGGGCTATTCCCGAACTGGCGGAGCAGGGCGTGGCCGTGCGCGTGCTGGTGGGCGAGGCCTTCGGCGCGCGTTCGCCGGTGAAGACGCTCTCGCAGACTCTGTACCTCGACATCGCCTTGCCCGCGGGCGCGCGCTTCACCTTGCCCGCGCTGGCGCCGGAGATGGCCGTCTACGCGGTCGATGCCGACATCGCCGTGAACGGCGAGCCGGTGGCGGTGCACACCATGGCCGTGCTGCCCGACGGGCAGGGCGCCGTGCTCACCGCCAGCAGCGACGCGCGCCTGATGGTGATCGGCGGCGAGCCGCTGGACGGCCCGCGCTACATCACCTGGAATTTCGTCTCCAGCCGGCGCGAGCGCATCCTCGAGGCCGGCGCCGACTGGGCCGCCCAGCGCATGGGCCACGTGCCCGGCGAGACCGAGTTCATTCCGCTGCCGGGCAAGCCCTTCGGCGTGCGCGAGCCCGACACGGGCACCACACCCGTCTGAGCCGGGTGCCGCAGGCCTGGTACGACTTCCACCTGAAGGACCGGCTCGCGCAGCTGCTGAAGGCCGGCGCTACGTGGGCCTGACGCCGGCGGAGGTGTTCACCGACGCCGACGGCGAGCGCATGCTGGCGTTCGCGCAGAAGCTCAGGTAGGCCTGCGCGCAGGAAGAAAAAAAGGGCCCGATGCATCGGGCCCTTTTTGTTGTCCGCATGGCGCTCGCGGCGCCAGCGAAATTCCGTCTTACTCGTTGCCCATGGCCACGGTCTCGGATGGGCCTGCACCCGCCGGCGCCTTCGGCAACTCGACGACCGCATTGCGACCGCCACGGGCGCGCCAGGCCGAGAAGCCCACGCCGGCCAGCAGCAGCACGCACAGGCCGATGAAGGTGCCGCTGATCGGGCGCGTCACGAACACCGTCATGTCGCCACGCGAGAGCAGCAGGGCGCGGCGGAAGTTCTCTTCCACCATCGGCCCGAGCACGAAGCCCAGCAGAATGGGTGCCACCGAGAATTCGAGCGACATCAGCAGGGCGCCGACGATGCCGAACACCAGCACTTCCCAGATCTGGAACAGGCTGTTCTGCGTGCTGTACACGCCGGTCGCAATGAAGAACATCGCGGCCGGGAACAGGTACTTGTAGGGCACCTTCAACAGCTTCACCCACACGCCGATCAGCGGCACGTTCAGCACCACCAGGATCACGTTGCCGATCCAGAACGAGGCGATCAGGCCCCAGAAGATGTCCGGATGCTCGGTGATGAGCTGCGGGCCGGGCTGGATGCCCTGGATCAGCAGCGCACCCAGGATCAGCGCCATCACCGCGTCGCCGGGAATGCCCAGGCTCATCGTCGGGATGAAGTCGACCTGCGTCTTCGAGTGGGCCGAGGCCTCGGGGCCCGCCACGCCTTCGATCATGCCGGTGCCGAACTTGTTCGGCGTCTTCGACACCTTGCGCTCCAGCGCGTAGGCAATGAAGGTGGTGATGGTCGGGCCCGTGCCGGGCATGGCGCCGAACACCGTGCCGACGATGGTGCCGCGGATCATCGCGGGGAAGGCGCGCTTGAGCTCTTCCTTGCTCGGGCGCATGTCGCTCAGCTTGAGCGTGCCGGTGTCGCCGATGCTCTTCATGCGGTTCACGTTGAGCAGGAAGTCGGCCACGCCGAACAGGCCCATCGAGATGGCCACCAGCTCCAGGCCGTCGCTGAGTTCAGGCAGGCCGAACGCGAAGCGGAAGCTGCCGCTGTTCACGTCGGTGCCGACCACGCCGCACAGCAGGCCGAAGAGGGTCATGGCCACGCCCTTGAGCGGCGAGCCGCGCGACATGGTGGAACCGGCCAGCAGGCCCAGCAGCATGATCGAGAAGATCTCGGTCGGGCCGAACTTGAACGCGATCTGCACCAGCAACGGCGAAGCGAAGATCATCACGATGATGCCGACCGAGGCCGCGAAGAACGAGGCGATCATCGTGATCCCGAGCGCCACGCCCCCCTTGCCCTGCTTGGTCATCGGGTACCCGTCCAGACAGGTCACCGCATGCGGCGGGTGCGACGGCATGTTCATCAGGATGGCGCCGATGGCACCGCCGTACTGCGAGCCGTAGAAGATGCCGGCCAGCATCAGGATGGCGGGCACCGGGTGCATCACGTAGGTGAGCGGCAGCAGGATCGAGATGGCCTGCAGCGCGCCCATGCCCGGCAGCACGCCGATCAGGTTGCCCACCAGCACGCCAAAGAAGGACCACATCAGGTTCGAGCCCTGGAAGGCCACGCCGAAGCCGAACCACAGGTCGTGTAGCGATTGACCAATCATGATTTCAGCCTCCCCACTGGAACAGGGGGAGCTGCAGCTTGAGCGCCCACCAGAAAATGACCACGGCGATGAAGCACATCGCCAGCGACAGCAGCAGCGCTTCGGTCAGCGTGTTGTCGCGGTCGCCGAGCGCCGAGATGAACACGATCGCGAAAGTCGCCGGCAGCAGGCCGCCGTACTCGCCGAACAGCAGGAACGCGAGGATGCCCAGGATGATGCAGATGCCGCCGCGGATGTCCGGCATGCCGCCCGGATGGCCGTGCGACGCGGCTTCTTCGCTCGCGCCTTCGGCAACCTTGTCGCCGCGCGCCGAGACTGCAATGAGCAACCCGGTGAGTGCCAGCAACGCGCCGAGCGCGACCGGGAAGAAGCCCGGCCCCATGTGCGCGAGCTCGCCCACGCGGTAGCCGATGCCGGCATAGACGGCGGCCAGGCCGATGACGATCAGCAGTGCGCCGCCGTAGTAGTCTTTCTTGAATTTCGATACGGGCCGAAGCGCGTGCGAGGCCGGATTTTCACCGTGCGGGTGCTGCATAAGTCTCCTTCGTTGGGAAGGAGCGCAGTCTAGGAATCGAGGCTTTCAATCGCCTTTCGGAGTAGTCGCAAAGGGCTCGCCGGACCTCAAAATACGTGTAATCACGTACCGTCGTATCCGGTGAAACCCTTGGAAAAATGGACCTCGGCAGGCCCTTCGCGCTGGCGCCGCGCGCGCGTCAGGCCGCGCTCAACGGCAGCCTGAGGATGGCGCGCAGGCCACCGCCGTTTGCGCGCTCCGGCATGTCGGCATGGCCGAGCTCGATGTCGCCGCCGTTGCGCCGCGCATAGCTGCGCGCGATGGTCAGGCCGAGGCCGGCGCCCTGTGTCGCGGCCTGCGCCGAGCCAGCAGCCGATGCGGGGTCGCGGTGGAAGCGCTCGAACACGCTCTCGCGCCGCTCGGGCGCAATGCCGGGGCCGTTGTCGCACACCTCGGCCAGCGCATGCGACGCGTCGCGCCGCACCGCCACCGTGATGTTGCCGCCGCGCGGCGTGTACTTGATGGCGTTGTGCACGAGGTTGGCGAGCACCTCGTGCAGCTCGGCGGCGTTGGCCTTCACGGGCACCACCGGCGGGTCGTCCTCGTCGCCGGCGTCGACCCAGCCCAGGTCCTGGTCGTGCTCGCGCGCCAGCGGCAGGTACTGCAGCACCACGCCGCGCGCGATGGCGTTCAGGTCGACCACCGCATGCTCGGCCGGCGCGACCTCGTCTTCGGTGGTGGCATGGGCCAGCGCCAGCAGCTGTTCGCTGAGCCGCCGCGTGCGCGACAGCTGCGCCACGATGGCGTGCAGCGACTCGCGCATGCGCGCAGGGTCGGTCTCGCGCACCGCGTAGCCGGCCTGGATCGACAGGATGCTCAGCGGCGTGCGCAGCTGGTGCGAGGCGTCGGCCAGGAACTGCGAGTGCTCGGCCAGCATGCGCCGGTGGCTCGCGATGTGGTGGTTCACCGCGTCGACCAGCGGCGTCACTTCCTGCGGCACGCCGCTCGCGTCGAGCGGCTTCAGGTCGTCGGGCGAACGCTCGCGCAGCGAACGGCGCAGGCGCTCCAGCGGGCGCAGCGTCCAGGCCACGCCCAGCCACACCAGCAGCGCCATCACCAGCACCATGCGCGTGTCGCGCAACAGCTCCTGGCGCAGCGACTCGGCCTGCGCCTCGGTGCGCGGGCCGGTGCCCTCGGCCGCCTGGACGAGCACGCTGTAGGCCACGCCGGGGTGCACCGTGTCGTACACGGTCTGGCGCAGCGCGGCCACGCGCACGGGGTGCTGCTCGTGCACCGCGTCGTAGAACACCGGCGTGCCGTCGGGCGGGCGCTGCGCCGGGCGCGGCAGCCCGGGCACGCCCATGAGCGTGGTCTCGGGCGAGTGCACGTCGAGCGTCTCGCCCTTGGGAATGCGCTGCACGCCGACGTGCAGGTACTTGTAGCGCAGGTGCGTCGACTCGAACATCGCCTGGATCGAGAAGGGCTCCTGCACGCGCACGCTGCCGTCGCTGGCCACCACGATGCCGTTGGCCAGCGCCTGCACGGGCTCCAGCAGGCTCTGGTCGTAGGCGACCACGAGCGAATCGGTCAGCGCCTGGTAGTCGTTCCAGCTGTCCAGGGCCAGCAGCGCGACGATGCCGGGCAGCAGCAGCGCGAGCAGGCGCGCGCGGATGCCGAAGCGCTGCGGCGCCTCGTGCGCCTCAGTCGGAGAGGGCGCTGTCGGAGCCGGCGGCGGGGCCTGAGGATCCATCGGCAATGCTTTCGAGCATGTAGCCCAGGCCGCGCACGGTGACGATGCGCACGTCGCTGTCCGCCAGCTTGCGCCGCAGCCGGTGCAGCACCACCTCGATGGCGTCGGGCCCCGCGGTGCTGTCGTTGGTGAACACCTTGGCGAACAGCTGCGACTTGCCCACCGGCGAGCCGCTGCGCATCAGCAAGGCGGTGAGCGCGGCCTGCTCGCGCGGCGTGAGCGACAGCAGCGTGCCGCGCAGCGTGAAGGCATGGCTTTCGCTGTCGTAGGAGAGCGAGGCGCACTGCAGGC
Source organism: Variovorax sp. OK212 (assembly GCF_900112425.1). Classification (GTDB taxonomy): domain Bacteria; phylum Pseudomonadota; class Gammaproteobacteria; order Burkholderiales; family Burkholderiaceae_C; genus Variovorax. The sequence goes on from NZ_FOLP01000006.1 coordinate 189,129, forward strand.
GCGGGTGTTGCTTGCCGCGGCTGCGGCGCACCAGCGCGGCCAGGCGCGCCTCGAGCTCGACCAGCTCGAAGGGCTTGGTCAGGAAGTCGTCGGCGCCCAGGTTCAGGCCGCGCACGCGGTCCTGCAGCGCGCCCTGCGCCGTGAGGATCAGCACCGGCGTGCGGTCGTCGGCGTTGCGCATGTCGGCCAGCACGCTCAGGCCGTGCTTGTCGGGCAGGCGCAGGTCGAGCACCACGGCGTCGTACTCGGTGCCGGCCATGAAGGCCTCGGCCGTGCGCGCGTCGGGTGCGTGGTCGGCCACGAAGCCGCTCTGGGTCAACGCCCGGATCAGCCACGAGGCCATGTCCAGTTCGTCTTCCACCAGGAGGATGCGCATGGGGGGTGGCCGGTCAGTTCGTTGAGGGGGCGGCTACTTTTTCAGGCCGAGGTTCAGGTCGATGTCTTCCGACGCGCGCGCGCTGGCATCGGCCGCGCGGGCGCTCAGGTCGGGTGCCAGCGCGCGCCGGCCGTCGAACACGAAGCAGTCGCCGTGGTAGTGCGCGCCGCCGACCTCCTCGAAGTACTTGAGGATGCCGCCCTCGAGTTGCAGTACGTGCTCGATGCCTTCCTCGCGCATCAGGATGGCGGCCTTCTCGCAGCGGATGCCGCCGGTGCAGAAGCTCACCACCGTCTTGCCCGCGAAATCGGCGCGGTGCTCCTTGAGCGCGGGCGGGAACTCGGTGAACTTGGTGATGCGCCAGTCGATCGCGCCGTCGAAGCTGCCTTCGTCGACCTCGAAGCCGTTGCGCGTGTCGAGCAGGGCGATTTCGCGGCCTTCGTCGTCGTGGCCCTGGTCGAGCCAGCGCTTGAGCGTGGGCGCGTCCACGCCCGGGGCCCGGCCCGCGGAGGGCTGGATGGCGGGGTGGTCCATGCGGATGATCTCGCGCTTGAGCTTGACCAGCATGCGCCGGAACGGCTGCGCCGCGGACCAGCTTTCCTTGGCTTCCAGGTCGGCAAAGCGCGCATCGGCACGCAAATGGGCCAGAAAAGCGCGTATGCCGTCGGCCGGGCCGGCCAGGAACAGGTTGATACCCTCGGGCGCCAGCAGGATGGTGCCCATGAGGTCCAGGTCCTGCGCGCGGGCGCGCAGGTCTTCGCGCAGCTCGGGGCTGTCGTCGATGGCCACGAACTTGTAGGCCGCGATATTCAAAATCTCTTGCACGGGGGGCGATTGTAGGGATCGTCAACCCACATCGTGGAGTGCCGCTTTCTACAATGGCCGGATGTTTGTCCACCTGCGCCTGCACACCGAATTTTCCGTCGTCGACGGCACCAACCGCATCGATGAAGTCGTCAAGGCCGCGGCCGCCGACAACCAGCCCGCGCTGGCCATCACCGACCTGAACAACCTGTTCGGGGCCGTCAAGTTCTACAAGCAGGGGCGCGGCAAGGGCGTGAAGCCCGTCATCGGCGCCGAAGTGTTCGTCGACGGCCTGGGCAAGGAGCCCGGCGCGCTCACCCGCATCGTGCTGCTGGTGCAGAGCACGGAGGGCTACCTGAACCTGTCCGAGCTGCTGGCGCGCGCCTGGACGCAGAACGTGGGCCGCGGCCAGTCGCAGGCGGCCTGCAAGCTCGAATGGATCGAGGAACTCTCGGGCGGGCTGATCGCCCTGTCGGGCGCGCAGGCCGGGCCGCTGGGCCAGCCGCTGCTGCAGGGGCAGGGCGAGCGCGCCGCCGAGCTGGCGCTGAAGCTGGCCGGCATCTTCACGCACCGCTTCTACATCGAGCTGCAGCGCGCCGGCCGCCCGGAAGACGAGCCGCACGTGATCGCCGCCGTGAAGCTCGCGGCGCGCCTGAAGCTGCCGGTGGTCGCCACGCACCCGGTGCAGTTCGCGGCCCGCGAAGACTACGAGGCGCACGAGGCGCGCGTGTGCATTTCCGAAGGCGAGATCCTGGGCAACCCGCGCCGCGTGCGCAAGTTCACCGACGAGCAGTATTTCAAGTCGACCGCCGAGATGCAGGCGCTGTTCGCCGACGTGCCGAGCGCGCTGGCCAACACGGTGGAAATCGCCAAGCGCTGCAACCTCACGCTGGTGCTGGGCAAGCCGCAGCTGCCCGACTTCCCCACGCCCTTCGTCGCCGACGGCGTGCGCATGCCGATCGACGACTTCTTCCGCCAGGAATCCTTCGAGGGCCTGGAGGTGCGCCTGAAGCACCTGTTCCCCGACGAAGCCAAGCGCGACGCCGAGCGGGCGCGCTACGTGGAACGCCTGGAGTTCGAGATCAACACGATCCTGAACATGGGCTTCCCCGGCTACTTCCTGATCGTGGGCGACTTCATCAAGTGGGCCAAGGAAAACGGCTGCCCGGTGGGCCCGGGCCGGGGCTCGGGTGCCGGCTCCCTGGTGGCCTACGCGCTGAAGATCACCGACCTCGATCCGCTCGAATACAAGCTGCTGTTCGAACGTTTCCTGAACCCCGAACGCGTCTCGATGCCCGACTTCGACATCGACTTCTGCCAGGGCAACCGCGACCGCGTGATCGACTACGTGAAGGACAAGTACGGCCGCAATGCCGTCAGCCAGATCGCCACCTTCGGCACCATGGCCGCGCGCGCGGCCATCCGCGACGTGGGCCGCGTGCTGGACATGAGCTACATGTTCTGCGACGGCATCAGCAAGCTGATCCCGAACAAGCCCGGCATGTCGGTCACGCTGCAGTACCCGCCCGAGAAGAAGATCGAGGGCGACAAGAACAACTACGCCATCGAGATGGAGCCGCAGCTCGCGGAGCGCATCGAGAAGGAAGAAGAAGTGCGCATGCTGGTCGAGCTCGCGCAGAAGCTCGAAGGCATGACCCGCAACATCGGCATGCACGCCGGCGGCGTGCTCATTGCGCCCGGCAAGCTCACCGACTTCTGCCCGCTCTACCAGCAGCCCGGCAGCGAGTCGGCGGTGAGCCAGTACGACAAGGACGACGTGGAGGCCATCGGCCTCGTGAAGTTCGACTTCTTGGGTCTCGCCACGCTCACCATCCTGGAGATTGCGCGCGAGTTCATCATGAAGCGCCACAAGGGCCAGGAGAACTTCGCGTTCGAGAACATTCCGCTGAAGGACGCCGCCACCTACCGGCTGTTCTCCGACGGCAAGACCGAGGCCGTGTTCCAGTTCGAATCGCGCGGCATGCAGGGCATGCTGAAGGACGCGCGCCCCACGCGCCTGGAAGACCTGATTGCGCTGAACGCGCTGTACCGCCCGGGCCCGATGGACCTGATTCCCAGCTTCGTGGCGCGCAAGCACGGCCGCGAAGACGTGGAGTATCCGCACCCGGCTGTGGCCGAGATGCTGTCGGAAACCTACGGGATCATGGTCTACCAGGAACAGGTGATGCAGACCGCGCAGATCCTGGGCGGCTACTCGCTGGGCGGCGCCGACTTGCTGCGCCGCGCCATGGGCAAGAAGAAGCTCGAGGAGATGGCCGAGCACCGCGAGAAATTCCGCGCGGGCGCGCTCGCCACGCACGGCATTCCCCAGGACAAGGCCGACGAAATCTTCGACTTGATGGAGAAGTTCGCGGGCTACGGCTTCAACAAGTCGCACGCGGCCGCCTACTCGCTGCTGGCGTACCACACGGGCTGGCTCAAGGTCCACTACACGGCCGAGTTCTTCTGCGCCAACATGACCGTGGAAATGGACGACACGGACAAGCTCAAGCTGTTGTTCGAGGACGCCCAGAAGAACTTCGGCATCACCTTCGAGCCGCCGGACGTGAACCGCGGCAACTACCGCTTCGAGCCGGTCACCGACAAGGTGATCCGCTACGGCCTGGGCGCCGTGAAGGGCACGGGCCAGCTCGCGGTCGAGGCCGTGGTGCGCGCGCGCGAAGAGGGCGGCCCGTTCAAGAGCCTGTTCGACTTCTGCGTGCGCATCGACCGCCAGCGCATCAACAAGCGCACGGTCGAGGCGCTGATCAAGGCCGGCGCGTTCGACGCGATCCAGCAGAACCGCGCCTCGCTGATCGCCTCGGTCGACCGCGCCTTCGAATTCGCCAGCGCCACGGCGGCCAATGCGTCGCAGGTCGACATCTTCGGCGACGCCGAGCACGGCTCGGCCACCGCCGAGCCCGACATGGTCGACGCCACGCCCTGGGGCGTGAAGGAGCGACTGACGCTGGAGAAAACGGCGGTCGGCTTCTACCTGTCGGGCCACCTGTTCGACGAGGTGTCGCACGAGGTGCGCCGCTTCTGCAAGCGCGAGATCGGCGACCTGCTCGACAGCCGCGACCAGCAGGTCATTGCCGGCATCGTGAGCGACTTCCGCGTGATCAACGGCCAGCGCGGCCGGCTGGCGATCTTCAAGCTCGACGACAAGTCGGAATCGATCGACGCGACGGCCGACGAGGCGCTCATCAACGCCAACCGCAACACGCTGAAGGACGACGAACTCGTCATCGTCAGCGGCCGGCTGCAGCCCGCGCGCGGCGGCTTCGAGGCGCGCTTCCAGGTGCAGCAGGTGTGGGACCTGGCCACGGCGCGCTGCCGCTTCGGCAAGTTCCTGCGCGTGGCGGTGAACGGCAAGGCGCCGGACATCGCGCGGCTCTTGAGAGACTTTCCGCCGCGCACCGAGCAGACCGAGGTGGGCGACCTCATCCAGGGGCTGCCCGTGCGCCTGTCGATGGCGCGCGCGGGCGCGCAGGTCGAGCTGCAACTGGGCGAGCGCGCCAAGTTCTTCCCGACCGACGCGGCGCTCGCCAGCTGGACCGCGCAGGCGGAAGCGGGCAAGGCGCTGATCGTCTACGACTGATCGGCGCCCGGCGCTTCTCGCCTTGCGTGAAGCGCCTCAGCGTGCTGCGCTGGCGCTTCCGGTTTTCGCCAACGCCTGCTCGATCTGCTCGAGCACGGCCTCGGGTGCGTGCAGCCAGTCCTTGGCCAGCACCTGCTGCACCTGCCATCCGAACGCGCCGAGGATGCGCGGGCGCGAGACATAGCGCTCCAGCACGTTGCGGTTCTCGTAGTGCGTGGCGGTGTCCACCAGGATGCCCAGCGTGTAGTTCGCGCTGCCGGCCGTGCGCACGGCCAGGTCGCAGCGAAAGCGCGACTGGCCCACCTGCTCGTCCACCGCGTGCCCGCGCGCGCGCAGCGCCTCGGCGATCTGCGCCGTGACATCGTCCGCGCGCGCATGCCGCGCCTCGTTGCCGGCACCGCGCGTGAGCGGGTTCATGCCTTCGAGCACGCGCCGCGCCGTTTCCGCGTCGCCGCGCGACTGGCACTCCGCATAGCGCAGGAAGTTCTTCAGCGCCGCCGCGCCTTCGTTGTGGTCGTTGGTGATGGCCTCGTGGCGAATGGTCGAGATCACCGCCATGTGGTGCCGCGCGCGGCTGAAGATCACGTTGAGCCGCTTCTCGCCGCCGCGCTGGTTGATGGGGCCGAAGTTCATCAGCATGCGGCCCTCGGGGTTGGGGCCGTAGCAGATGCTCAGCAGGATGATGTCGCGCTCGTCGCCCTGCACGTTCTCCAGGTTCTTGATGAACAGGCCGCAGAACTGGTCGTCTTCTTCCCGCACGTACTCGGCCTCGAGCCGCGCCGCGAAGTCGGCATCGACCGCGCCCAGCGCATTGAGCTCGTCCTCGATCTCGCCTTGCTGCGCTTCCGAGAACGCCACGATGCCCAGGCTGCGCCCGGTCTCGCGGCGCAGCAGCTCGCGCACCAGCTGCGCGATGTGACGCGCCTCGCCGTCGTTGATGCGGTTCTCGTACACCGCGTCGCTCACGCGGTGGAAGCTGATGGCGCGCGAGAGCAGCGCGTCGACGTGCGCCTTCACCGATTCCTCGGACGGGCTGCGCGACTGCACCAGGATCTCGCCGCGCTCGGGCGCGGGCAGGCTGCGGTCCGGAATGGTGTACAGGTTGCCCGCATAGAAGGCTGCGTTCGAGAAGCCGATGAGCGACTCGTAGCGGCTGCGGTAGTGCCAGGCCAGCAAGGTGGCCGGCAGGTTGCGCGCGCCCTGGTTGAGCAGGCTGTCGGCGTCGAGCACCACGGCGATGCGGTCGCCTTCGCCATCACCGCCATCGTCTTCGTCCGCGACCGACACGGTGTCGTCCTCGGGGTCGCGGCTGGACGAGAAGAAGCTGGTCGGCGGCAGCTGCATCTCGTCGCCCACCACGATGATCTGCGGCGCGCGGTACAGCGCGGGCACCGCTTCTTCCACCGGGATCTGGCTGGCCTCGTCGAAGATCACCACGTCGAACAGGTCGGCCGCCAGCGGCAGCGTGTCGGACACCGACAGCGGGCTCATGAGCCAGATGGGCTTCATGTCGCGCACCACGCGGCCGGTGTCGCCACTGGCCAGCTCGCGGATCGCCTTGTAGCGCATGGTCTTGCCGAACTCGTGCTCCAGCTCGCGGCGGCCCGCGTTGTAGCTCTTCTTGAAGAGCTTGCCGTCGGCGTCGAGCTGGCTCGCGGGCAGGGCGCTCTTTTGCACGTGGTCGCGAAAACGCTGGCGCACCGCGGCGGCCAGCGTGCGCGCATTGCGTTCGAGCAGCTGGCGCTCGGCGTCGCCCAGGCGCTGCGCATGGCGCGCGAGCGTGGCGCCGTCGAAGCGCGGCAGCCAGCGCTCGGCGCGGTACACGCGCTCCAGGCCTTCGCGCGCGATGGCGAACTCGATGGCGTCGGGCGGCAGCGGCAAGGTGCGCAGCGCGGCGGCCACGGCCGGGTCGGCATCGGCCAGTTCCTGCAGCGGCTGGAGCACGGAGGGCAACGCGTCGGCCTGCTCGCGCAGCGTGCGGGCCAGTGGCTCCAGCGCGTCCAGCGGCTGGGTGGACGCGTCGACGACCAGTTCGCGCCACAGCGCATCCAGCGTGTCGGTACGCGTGCCGGCAGCGGCGAGCTTCTCGACGCTGCGCGCGGCACCGCTGAGCGCATCGGCGCGCAGATGGGCCTGGAACTCGGCGCGCAGGCTGGTGCTGCCTTCGAGGCTGCGCATGCTCTGCAGCTGTTGCGCGAAGGCTTCGGCATCGGTGCAGCCGTAGTCGGCCTCCATCTGCTTCGCCTGCTTCTGCAGCGCGGCGCGTGCGGCGTGTTCGGCCAGCAGTTCTTCGAGGATCTGGCTGGGCTGCGGCCGCACGGCATGCCCGGCGAAGTTGTAGCGGCGCTTGAGCTCGCCCGACAGCCGCCACCACGACGGCTGCAGCCAGCGCAGCAGCGAGCCCTGCTGGGCGCGCGCTTGCGCGAGGCCGGCTTCGGTGTCGCCGGGCGCGAGTTTGTCGCGCCAGTGGCTGGTGCGTTGTGTCGCGTCGTCCAGTGCCTGCTGCAGCGTGCGGCGCTCGGCCAATGTCGAGCCGAGTGCGAGGCTGCTGGGGTGCGCGGCGTCGAGCAACGCCAGTTGCCCGCGCGCGGCCAGCGCGGCGACGCGGCGCGCGTCGGCCACCACGGCCAGTGCGTCGCGCCACAGCGCCTTGCCGTCGGCCAGCCGCGGCCATGCGTCGGTGAGCGCATCGCGGCAGGCGCCGCTCAGCTCGGCGGCGCGCTCGCTGAGTTCGACCAGCCGTGCCAGCGGTTTCTCCTGCCTCAGCAGCGACGGCGCGAGCTGCGCGAACACATGCTGCGCCAGGCTGGGCGCGCCCAGGCTTTCGGTCACCGCCAGGTGCAGGCGCGACACCAGTTCCGCATGCCTGCGCCATGCCGCGAAGGGGGGCAGCGCTTCGGCCTGCAATGGCGTGAGCGCGGGGTCGTGCGTCTTGAGCGCGATGAGCCGCGACACCAGTTCGCGCAGCGTCACCGCGATGTGCTCGGGCACGTCGCGCATGGCGGCGTCGAAGCGTTCGAGCGCGCGCAGGTCGAGGTCCATGGCGTCGAGCACCCGGGTGCGCTCGGCGGACTCCTGCGACAGCGCCTCGGGCGCTTCGAGCCATTGCTCGTAGGTCTTGCGCAGGTTCTGCACGAAGGCCTTCTTGTCGCCCTGCGAGTCGTGGATCATGCAGCAGAGCTCGTCCAGCCCCTGCTGGCGCAGTCGGTGGAACACCACGTCGATGGCGGCGCGCTTCTCGCACACGAACAGCACGCGCTGGCCGCGGCCCACGTAGTCGGCAATCAGGTTGGTGATGGTCTGCGACTTGCCCGTGCCCGGCGGCCCCTGGATGATGTAGCTGGTGCCGGTGCGCGCGAGCGCCACCGCGGCGGTCTGCGTGGCGTCGGCCTGCACCACCGGCCATTGCTGCGCGAGCGTAAGCACGGGCGGCGTCTCGGCATCGACCTGGCGCGGCTGCAGCGAGAACACGCGGTCGAAGGCTTCACTGGCGAGGTCCGATTCGGCCAGGCCCGAGTAGTCGCGCACCAGCGACATCTTGCGGTGGTTGAAGTTGCCCAGCGTCACGGCCGTGAGGTCGATGTCCCACTGGTACGGGTTGCCGCTGCTCTCGCGCAGCTCGAGCGTCTTGCGCTCGGTTTCGGCCGCGGCATTGGCGGCCATCTGCGGTGCGCGCGGCACGGGGCGGGCGCCGACGGCGTCGCGCAGGGGCAGCGGCACCGGTCGCACGCGCGAATGAAAGAGCTGCAGCCCGAGCGGGCGAAAGTCGTCTTGTGCGTAGCTGAAGTCCTGCGACGCCACCGGCAGCGCCGAGGGCGTGCGCACGCGCGTGCGGCGCTTGAACTGCTCGAGCCGCTGGCGCGCGCGCTGATGGATCACCGCGATCTCGGGCTGGCGCACCAGCCGCAGCTGCACGCCGGGTTCGCTCTGCGCGATCTGGGCCGACAGCTGCGCATGGAACTGCTCGAGGGTCGTCTCGCGCAGGTCCACCGTCTCGGGCAGCACGATGCCGTAGAGCTGGCGCAGGTGGTGGCGCAGCGTGGGGTTCACCTGCGCCTCGCTGGCGCTGGCTTCGAGCAGGTACTGGTCGCGCACGCCCTTCTTGCGCGTGAGCTCCACCGGCAGCATCAGCAGCGGCGAGGCGATGCGCTCGGCCCGCTCGGCATCGCCTTCCTTCAGGTTGTGCCAGCGCAGGAAGGCGATGACCAGCGACAGCTGCGAAAAGCCGTACTCGGAGCGGTCGCGCCGCGCCTCCTGCAGGATGCGGTCGAGCGCGCCCGGCAGGTAGGGCTGGTCTTCGAAGCGCAGCCAGCGCGCCAGCGGCACCGGGTCGCAGCTGGCGATGTCGGTGGCGAAGCGGCCGTCCCACACGCAGAGCTGGTCGACGCGGATGCTGTTCATGTCGACCACCAGCGGCACGCTGGCGATGGTGAGGTTCACATGCGCCTGCGTCGGCTTGAAGTACAGCAGGCGGTTGCGCCGCGACAGGTCGAACAGGCGGTCGCGCAGGTGCAGCTGGATCGCCTGGCGGCGCTGGCCCGCGCCGTCCCGGGCCGGCGCGATGCGCTCCAGGCCCAGGTCCAGCGGCTGGTCGCGGTAGGTCTCCAGGCGGCGGATGACCGAAGGCAGGTCGCGCGCACGTTCGTGCCGGTTCAGCGCGGTCATCTCGAAGATCACGGCGGCCACCACCGGGTGCAGCCGGCGGTTCAGCTCGAACAGGTTGCCGCGGTGGGCGGCGAAGCGGGTCAGTTCCTCGCCGGCGCTGAAGTCCAGCCCGCACGACAGGCTGGCCAGCACCTGGCCCAGGCACAGGATGTCGCTCAGCGCGTCGTGGTGGGCGAAGCGCAGCTCCCACGCGGTGTAGCCGGGCAGGTAGACGGGGCGCGCGGGCACGGCGTCGGGCGCGGCATCGGCCATCACCTCGAGGTTCTCGAGCGAGACGCCGGCATCGGCATCGACCGTGACGCGCTGTTCGCCCACCACGCGCAGCACCGAGGCGGCGGGCTGCTCCAGCGGCGCGATGGCCTCGAGGTTGCGGCGCGGCTCGGCGCCTTCCGGCTGCGCGAGCGTGAGCGCCGGCACACCGGGCGCGTCGGTCGTGCGATAGGCGAAGGCGCTGCCGAGCGCGGCGACCTTGCCTTGCTCGTGCAGCGCCGAGACTTCGCGCAGCAGCGGCAGCACGAGGTGGAGCACGTCGTCGGTCTGCAGGCCGCCGTGGGCTTCGGCGGTGTCGAGCAGCTGGAGCAGCGGTGCGGTGAGTGGCGCGGTGAGCGGTGAGGTGATCGGTGCGGTGGCGTTCGGTGAATTCATGCGGCGGCGGCCTGTGGGCGTTGGGTGGCGGCCTTGTCGAGCAGGGCTTCGGCTTCGCGCTTCACGCGCGTGAGGCTGCGCTTGGGAAAGCGCAGGTCTTTCACCACGCGCTGTTCGAACGGCTCGGCGCAGCCCAGCGCGTCGGCCAGGCCCAGCGCGGCCGCGAGGGTGACGTCATCGAGCTCCGGGTCGGCGGCGACGAAGTCGACCAGCACGCTGGCCAGGTAGCCGTGCAGGCCGGCGGGCACCGCCTCGGGCGGCGGCATGGCGGACGGCGGCGGCACGAAGTCGGGGAAGAAGCGGCGCGCATGCGCCAGCAGCGGCTCCGACTGCAGGAAGGGCCGCTGCAGCAGCTGCGCGATGGCGCCGCGCGTGAGCGCGCTCACGCGCTGCTGGCCGAGCATGTCGAGCGTGGCGAGGTCGAGCGGGCCTTCGAGCGCGGCGGCGAGCCATTCGTCGGCGTCGGGCTGGCGCTCGGTCCACAGGCGCAGCGCGCGGGCGCGCACGAACACCTCGGGATGGCTGACGCCGCGTGTCTGCATGGCCGGGTCCGCGCAGATCTCCTCGGCCTGCGCCAGGTAGCTCGCCACGTTGACCTGCGCGAGGCCGGTCTCGATCTTGATGAGCGCGCTCACCGCGGGCTCGAGCGCACCGCCGCAGGCCACGCAGCCGCCGCGGTCGGCAAAGGCCTCGGTGTAGAGCGCATGGCGCCGCGCGGCCTGCAGGTGGCTCGCGTCGGCGCGCGGGTCGCCCGAGGTGGCGTGCAGCAGCCGGTCGACCACGTGGTGCTTGCCGCCGTCGCGTTCCCACAGCAGGTAGTGCGCGAGTTCATGGCCGATCACGGCCTGCAGCTCGAGCCCTTGCAGCCGTTCGAGCAACGGGCCCGACAGCACGATGTGCGCCTCGCCCGGCACGACGTAGATGGCCGCGTTCATCGCGCTGCCGCTGCCCGCCGGTGCCTGGTAGAGCGTGAGGGGTGCCGTCACGCCCAGGCGCTGCGCCGCGAGGCTGGCGTTGGCGTGCAGTTCGGGGTGCGCGCCGGCGTCGAGCCGGTACGAGCTGCGCAGCAGTTCGGTGCGCACGGCGGTTGCGTGTTCTTCGCGCGCCTCGGCGGACGCGGCCCAGCGCCAGGCGTCGGCTTCGTGCGCCTGCAGGTGCGCGGCCAGGGCCTGCTGGTAAGGCAGCGGAGCGAGGTCTTCGAGGCGAACGGCAGGAGGGGTGTCGACCATGTCAGGAGCGCCGGTAACAGAGTTGCCGACGATCCTAAACGAGGGGCCCGGCCTCGCGGCCGGTCCTTTTCCTGCGCCTCTTGCCTACCAGCTGTAGCCGGCGGTGAAGTACACGCTGCGGCGTTCGCCGTAGTAGCAGCCGGTGGACGACAGGCAGGTGGCCACGTAGGTCTTGTCGGCCACGTTGGCCACGTTGAGCGCGAGCCGCACGCCCTTCAGCGCGGGCGACTGGCGGCCCAGGTCCCAGCGCACGGCGGCGTCGAACAGCGTCACGCCCGGAATGCGGAACAGGTTCGCGTTGTCGCCGTAGGTGGCGCTGGTGTGGCGCACGCCGCCGCCCACGGTGAGGCCGGCCAGCGCCTCGTTCTGGAACGCGTACTCCAGCCAGAAGGCGGCCTGGCGCTGCGGCACGTAGGCGAAGCGGTTGCCCTGGATGCTCACGCCCGAGGCGTTGGGGTTGGCGCGCGTCACGCGGCTGTCGGTGTAGGCGTAGGAGGCGATGGCGTCCAGGCCCTTGAGCACCTCGCCGCGTGCCTCGAGTTCGAGGCCGCGCACGCGCACCTCACCCGTTTGCTCGCTGAACGCGCGGCTCAGCGGGTCGGGCGTGAGCACGTTCTGCTGCGTCAGCTCGTAGGCGGCCGCGGTGATCAGTGCCTTGGTGCCCACGGGCTGGTACTTCACGCCCACTTCGGTCTGCTTGCCGGTGGTCGGCTGGAACACGTTGCCCTGGCGGTCGGTGCCGGCCGCGGGCTGGAACGAGGTGGAATAGCTCACGTACGGCACCACGCCGTTGTCGAAGCTGTACATCAGCGCCGCGCGGCCGGTGAACTTGCCGTCGCGCTGGTCGGCCGTGGCAAGGCGCAGCGGCGCCATGGTGAGCGTGCGGGTGTCGGTGATGGCGCGGTCCTGGCGGCCGGCGAGCACCAGGCTCCAGCGGTTCCAGTGCATCTGGTCCTGCAGGTAGAAGCCGGTCTGGCGGCGCTGCTGGTCGATGTGCGTGGCGACCGACGGCACCTGGCCGCTGTCACGGCCGTACACCGGCAGGTAGGCGTTGAACGGCGTCGTGATGATGCGCAGGTTGGTCTCGTCGAAAGACGACTTCTCGTCGGAGTAGTCGACGCCCACCAGCGTGGTGTGGCGCACCGGACCGGTGTGGAAGTCGGCCTGCACCTGGGTGTCGACGGTCAGCAGCCTGGCCGTTTCGGGGAAGGCCCACGCATAGCGCAGCAGCGACGACGGGTTGCAGGCCGCCAGGCAGACGGCCTGCACGCGCTGCGTGTACGCGTCGACCTTGCCGTAGCGCAGGTTCTGGCGCAGCGTGAAGGTGTCGTCGAGCTTGTGCTCGGCCTCGTAGCCGACGAAATGCTGGCGGTTGTTGAAGCGGTCGTAGCCGGGCTCGCCGACGAAGGCGCGCGTGGGCAGCGCGGCATAGCGGCTGGTGTCCAGCGTGCCGGCCGAGGGCAGCGCGGGCGCGCCGCCGCCGCCGGGCGAGTCGAGCGTCTGCCAGTGGGCCAGCAGCGTGATGCGGGTGGCGTCGGAGGGGCGAAAGGTGAGCGAGGGGGCGAAGTAGCTCTTCTTCTCGGACACGTAGTCGTACGAGGTGTCGGCCTCGCGGTGCAGGCCGACCAGGCGGTAGCTCCACACGCCGTCGTCGTCGATCGCGCCGCCGAAGTCGAAGGCCGTCTGCCGGCGGTTGTGGCTGCCGAGTTGCACCTCGACCTGGCGCACGGTCTCCAGCGTGGGGCGCTTGCTCACCATGTTCACCAGCCCGCCGGGCGTCGACTGGCCGTACAGCACCGACGACGGCCCCTTGACCACTTCGACGCGCTCCAGGCCCCAGGGCTCGACGCGCGGCTGCGAGTAGCCGCGCGCGCCGAAGGGCAGGCGCAGGTTGTCGAGGTAGCGCGCCGGCGGCGTGAAGCCGCGCAGCGTGAGCCAGTCCAGCCGCAGGTCGGTGTTGCCGTACTGCGCGACGATGCCGGGCGTGTAGCGCAGGCTCTCGACCAGCGTGGTGGCGCCCTGCGAGTCCATCTGGCCGCGCGTGACCACCGAGACGGACTGCGGCGTTTCCAGCAGCGGCGTGTCGGTCTTGGTGCCGCCGGTGCTGCGCTGCGCGACGAAGCCCTTGCCCGGGCCCTTGCCGCTTTCTTCCTCGGCGCTGGCGATGACGGTCACCGGGGCCAGCGAGGCGGTGCGCTGGCCCGTGACGCGCACTTCGGACAGGGTGTCGGAGGTCTGGCTGCGTTGCAGGGCGTACACGTTGCCGGCGCCGCGCACGGCCTGCAGCCCGGTGCCGGCCAGCGCGACGGCAAAGCCCTCGTCGACCGTGAAGCGGCCGCGCACGCCGGAGCCGGCGAGGCCGGTGGTCAGGGTGGCGTCGCTCGACAGCAGGATGCCGGCCTGGCTCGCGAACTGGCTCAGCACGGTGCCCAGCGGGCCGGCGGGAATGGCGTAGTCGCGCGCGGCGGCGGGCTGTGTTTGTGCCATCGCGGGCAGGGCCTGCACCGCGGCCACCACGGGCAGCACGGCCATGGCGCCGCGCAGGGCGCGCGCGAGCTGGCGCGAATGGCGCGGATGGGAGGGACGGCGGTCGGAGCGGTTCGGCGGGAGCACAGGCATGGCGGCTTTCGGGCAAAGAAGAGGGTTGGTACTAGTCATGCCAACCGGCTCCGCCAATAGGGAACCTGCACGCCGGAAATTTTTTCGAATCAGCGTTTCGCCGTGCCCTGCGCGGCTTCGACCACGGTCCACCACGGCATCGGCCGGCGCACGCGCACCGGCAGCGTGGCCTGCAGCGCCGAGAGAACGCGCTCGGTGTCGGCCAGCGGGTAGGCGCCCACGATGCGCAGGCTGGCCACCTCGGGCGCGCAGCCCAGGTAGCCGGGGCGGTAGCGGGCCAGCTCGGCGATGAAGTCGCCCAGGCGCATGCCGTCGGCCACGAGCATGCCGCGCGTCCAGTCGTCGCCGTAGCCGGCCACGGGTTCGGGCGGTTCGACGCGGTCGGCGAAGAGGCGGGTTTGCTGCCCGGCCACCAGCGTGCGCGAGTCGCCGCCGCCGCTGGGCTGCGAGGCCACCGCGCCTTCGAGCACCGCGAGGCGCACGGCGCCGTCGCCTTCGTGGCGCACGGCGAAGCGGGTGCCCAGTGCGGTGAGGCGGCCCTGCGGCACTTCAACCACGAGCGGGCGGGCGGGTGAGGCTTCGTCGTGGCCGCTGGTGATGAGCACCTCGCCCTTGTAGAGCACGATGCGGCGCAGCGTGGCCGAGAACCCGACGTCGACCGCGGTGGCGGTGTTGAGCCACAGGCGGCTGCCGTCGGCCAGCACCACCTCGCGCCGCTCGCCGGTGTCGGTGCGGTGCGCCGCGACCCAGCCGCGCCACGGCACCTGCCGCGAGGCCATCCAGCCCGCGAGGCCGGCCACCGGCACCAGCGCCAGCGCGCGCAGCACCGAGCGCCGGCGGTTGGACGACGCGGCGCCGCGTTGTTCGAGCACGCGGCGCGCGGACAGGCCGGGCAGGCCCGGCATGGCGGCCAGGCCCGTGAACTCGCCCGAGATGGTTTCCACGCGCTGCCAGGCGGCGCGCTGCTGCGGCCCCGTGGCCAGCCACGACTGCCAGCGCGAACGGTCGGCGTCGCTCACGGCGCCGGCGTGCAGCACGGCGAACCACTCGGCGGCCTGCTGCAGGTCTTCGAAGGCGGGCGCCGTGGCGGTTTCGGTAGGCATCGGGCGCAGGCTCCTCAGGAACTCGTCAGCAGCAGGCATTGCAGCATGGCCTGCGCCATGTATTTCTTCACCATGCGCTCGGACACCTTCAGCTGCGCCGCGATCTCGGCGTAGGCGAGGCCGTCGAGCTGCGACAGCAGGAACGCGGTGCGCGCCTTGGGATTGAGCCGGTCGAGCATGGCGTCGATGCGGCACAGCGTCTGCAGCGCGAGCAGGCGTTCTTCGGGGGAGGGCGCGAGCGGCTCGGGCAGCACCGCCAATGCGTCGAGCCAGGCGCGCTCGATGTCCTGGCGGCGCCAGTGGTTCACGACCACGCCGTGCGCCAGCGTGCGCAGGAAGGCGCGGGGTTCGTTGAGCCGTTGCGCATCGCGCGACACCATCAGGCGCACGAATGTGTCGTGGGCCAGGTCGGCGGCGCACGACGCGCCGCCCAGCCGGCGGCGGAACCACCCTAGCAGCCAGCCGTGGTGTTCGCGGTAGATCGCATCGATGGATGCCGGCTCGGACGGCAGCGGTAGGGCGGACACGGGGCGAAGGCGCAGGGCAAGAAGATGAGAATAGTTCGCATTCTATCGTCACGTATCAGTTCGACGTACGCCTGCAGCCGTGGCTGCCGTGAAAGCCGTGCTCAGTGAGCCATCGGCGCAACAGCCAGGTCGGGCACCACGTTCAGGATGCGCAGCGTCTGCTGCACCACCTGGCTGAACACCGGCGCGGCCACCAGCCCGCCGAAGTACTTGCCCGCGCTGGGCTCGTCCACCATCACCGCGACGATGACGCGCGGCTTGTCGATGGGCGACATGCCCGTGTACCAGGCGCGGTACTTGTTGCTCGCGTAGCCCTTGCCGACCTGCTTGTGCGCCGTGCCGGTCTTGCCGCCGACCGAGTAGCCCACCGTCTGCGCGAGCGGCGCGGTGCCGCCGGGAGCGGCGGCCAGGTGCATCATCTGGCGCACTTCGCTGGCTACCAGCGGCGAGAACACCTGCACGCCGGCCGGCTCCTCGCCGGTGTTCTTCAGCAGGCTCACCGGGATCACCTCGCCGTCGTGCGCGAAGGCGGTGTAGGCATGCACGATCTGGAACAGCGAGGCCGACAGGCCGTAGCCGTACGACATGGTGGCCTGCTCGATCGGGCGCCACGACTTCCACGGCCGCAGCCGCCCGGTCACCGCGCCGGGGAAGAGCGTCTGCGGCTTCTGGCCCAGCCCGACGGCGGTGAACGAGTCCCACATTTCCTGCGCCGACATGCGCTGCGAGATCTTGGTGGCGCCCACGTTGCTCGACTTCTGGATCACGCCCTGCACCGTCAGCACGCCGAAGTTCTCGTCGTCGTGGATGGTCGCGCCGGCCACCGTGATGCGCCCCGGGTTGGTGTCGATGATGGTGTTGGGCGTGACGCGGCCCAGTTGCAGCGCGGTGGCGATGGTGATCGGCTTCATGGTCGAGCCGGGCTCGAACACGTCGGTCATGGCGCGGTTGCGCAGCTGCTCGCCGGTGAGGTTGTGGCGGTTGTTGGGGTCGTAGCTCGGGTAGTTGGCCATGGCCAGCAGCTCGCCCGTGTGCGCGTCGACCACCACCACGCTGCCCGCGCGCGCCTTGTTGGCGATGACGGCGTCGCGGATCTTCTCGTAGGCCACGAACTGCACGCGGTCGTCGATGCTCAGCTGCACGTCGTGGCCCTCGGTCGGCGGCACCTGGTCCTCGGTGTCCTCGACGATGTGGCCCAGCCGGTCCTTAATGACGTGGCGCGAGCCCGACTTGCCGGCCAGCTGCTGGTTGAACGCCAGCTCGATGCCTTCCTGGCCGACGTCTTCCACGTTGGTGAAGCCGGCCACATGGGCCGCGGCCTCGCCCTCGGGGTACTGGCGGCGGTAGTCGCGCCGCAGGTAGATGCCCTTGATGTTGAGCGCGGCCACCTGCCTGGCCACCGGCTCGTCGACCTGGCGCTTGAGCCACACGAAGCTCTTGTCCTCGTCTTCCAGCTTCTTGTCGAAATCCTTCTGCGCCATGCCGAGCAGCTTCGCGGCCTGCCTGAGCTTCAGCTGCGTGGCCGGGTCGTCGCGTTCGATGTCCTCGGGAATCGCCCAGATGCTGGGCGCGGGCATGTCGGACGCCAGGATCAGCCCGTTGCGGTCCAGGATGCGCCCGCGGTTGGCGGGCAGCTCCAGCGTGCGCTGGTAGCGCACCTCGCCCTGGTGCTGGAAGAAGTCGTTGTTGAAGATCTGGACGTAGGCGGCGCGGCTGGCCAGCAGCACGAACCCGAAGGCGATGCTGGCCACGATGAACTTGCTGCGCCACACGGGCGTGGGGCTGGCGAGCAGCGGACTGCTGCCATAGCGGATGCGGCCATTGGGATTCATCTTGTGCGGGCATGACGCCCGGCTGTTGTTGTCCGCGTGTAGACAGCAAGGCCGGTGCCGAGTTCCGGGCGGTTGCGAGGAACCACCCGGAATCGGTGCACAAATCAGCGCTGGAGGCTCAGCGCTTGGGCCGCAGCGAGACGATCAGCGACGGGAAGATGCGCCCGTCGGTGTCGCGCGGCAGCTTGTCGGTCTTGCGCAGGCCGCGTTCGGCGGCGTCGTCCCAGCCCGGCAGGCCGCTGGACTTGCTGAGCTTCACGTTGACGATGGTGCCGTCGGGCGCCAGGCTCACTTCGAACTCCGCCGCCGGGTTGCCGTTCACGGTGTCGGCATCGGGGAAGGTGATGTTCGGACGCACGGCCGCGGCAATGCGACCGGCATAGCCGCTGGACGGACCCGACGAGCGCATGGCCGTGCCCTTGGCGTCGTCGCTGCCGCTGGCGCCGGCCAGGCCCTGCATGCGCTTGAGCGCGGCGGCACGGTCGGCGGCAGCCTGCTTCGTGGCGGCCTCGGCTTTCTTCGCCTCGGCTTGCTTGGCGTCGGCGGCCTTCTTGGCTTCGGCTTCCTGCTGCTGCTTCTTCTGGTCGGCCAGCTTCTTCTGCTGTTCCTGCTTTTTCTCGGCCTCGTCCTCGGCGCGCTGCTTGGCTTCGAGCTCTTTCTTCTTCTGCTGCTGCTTTTCGAGCTCGCGCTCTTTCTGTTCCTTCTGCTCCTTGAGCTTCTTCTCGCGCTCCAGGGCAATGTCGGGGGCCTTCGGCGCGGGGGCCGGCTCGGGCGCCTTGGCAACGGGTGGCGGTGGCGGCGCGGGCGGCACAGGCGTCGGGGCCGGTGCGGGCGGGGGAGGTGGTGGCGGCGGCGGCGTGGGAACCGGCGCGGGCGCCTGCGGTGCCTGCAGGCGGGGTGCCGCCTGCTGCACCGTGGACGACCACAACTCGGCGTCGACCGCGCCTTCGTCGGGATCGCTTTTCCAGCGCACGCCCCAGGTGAGCGCGGCAATCAGCAACCCGTGCGCAATGAGGGCCAGCACGACGGCACGCGGCGTGCCGCGCTGGGGCGGTGGCGCGAACTCGGGGCGATCCAGTGCGAGCGACATGCCTTATTTGCCGCCCGTGGTCGTGACCGACAGGCCCACGCGCTCCACGCCGCTGCGCTTGAGCTGGTTCATCGCCTTCACGACGGTCTCGTACTTCACCGACTTGTCGGCGCTGATGACCACCGGGCGCTGGTCGTCGCCGCCCTGGGCCTGCTTGGCCGCGGCACCGATCTGCGTCATGGGGATCGACGTGCCGCCGGTGCCGGTGGACGGGTCTTTCTTGATCTGCACTTCGTCATCGCTCTTGATGACGATCTCGATGGGCTTGTCGGGCTGCTTGTTGGCGCGGTCCACCGTGGGCAGGTTGATCACGCTCGGCGTGATGAGCGGGGCGGTGACCATGAAGATGATCAGCAGCACCAGCATCACGTCGATGAACGGGACCATGTTGATCTCGTTGATCGTCCGGCGGCCGCGGCCCCGGGAAGAAACGGCGGGCATCTGTGAAGCCTCCGCTCAGCGGTTGGCCGGAGCCACCGACGTTGCAGCGCCGCCGGCGTTCGGGTTGGCCGAGAGGTTGCGCTGCAGGATGTTGGAGAACTCCTCGATGTAGGTCTCCAGGGCAATGGCGATCTTGTCGATCTCGCGGGCGAAGCGGTTGTAGCCGACCACCGCCGGAATGGCGGCGAACAGGCCGATGGCCGTGGCCACCAGCGCCTCGGCGATGCCGGGGGCCACGGTGGCCAGCGTCACCTGAGTGAGGGCGGCCAGGCCGGTGAAGGCATGCATGATCCCCCAGACCGTGCCGAACAGGCCGACGTACGGGGAGACCGAGCCCACGGTGGCCAGGAACGAGAGGTTCTGCTCGGCCGCGTCCAGCTCGCGCTGGAAGCTCGCGCGCATGGCGCGGCGGGCGCCGTCGAGCAGCGTGGGCGCGTCGGTGACGTGGCGCTCGCGCAGCTTCTGATATTCGCGCATGCCCGAGGCGAAGATGCGCTCCATGGGGCCGGCGAACTTGGCGTTCTGCGCGGCCGAGGCGAACAGTTCGTTCAGGCTGGTGCCCGACCAGAACTCGCGCTCGAAGTCGTCGTTCAGCGCGCGCATGCGCCGCAGCGCGAAGTACTTGCGAATGATGGCTGCCCAGCTGGCGATCGAGACGATCACGAGCAGCAGCACGACCAGTTGCACCACGAAGCTCGCGTGGAGCAGGAGATTGATGATGGAAAGATCTTGGTTCATGGCTTGATAGGTTGAGTCATGGAGCCGCTGTAGCGCTCGAGGGTTCCCGTGACTTGTTTCGGTATGCGTGCGGGACGCAACGTGGCGGCGTCCACCCAGCCGATGCGGATCGTGCCTTCGCACAGCAAGACAGGTGCCGAGGCCCCTGTACGCTCTTGCTCTGTTTTTGATAGCACTCGTTGACCGATTATCAACGACGCAGTGCCCATTTGTTGAAGATCGGCGGTAACCAGCAGTTCGTCGTCGAGCCGCGAGGGCCGATGGTATTTGAGCTTCGTTTCGCTCACCACGAACTGGCCGCCCGTTTCCTCGCGCAGCTTGCGCTGCTCGACGCCCAGGGAGCGCAGCCATTCGGTGCGGCCGCGCTCCATGAACTTCAGGTAGTTGGCGTAGAACACGATGCCGCCGGCGTCGGTGTCTTCCCAGTAGACGCGGATCGGGAACGCGTAGCTCATTGCGCCCTGGTGCCCGCCATCGCGGCCATCGCACGCAGGCGTTCGATGGCTTCCTGCAGGTGCGCCATCGAACTGGCGGTGGAGAAGCGCACGAACTTCGCGGTCTCGGCCGTGCCGAAATCGCGGCCCGGCGTGACGGCCACGTGGGCGCGCTTCATGGTCTCGAAGGCGAAGTCCCAGCTGCCCGAGATGCCGAGCTTCTCGGCGAACGAGGTGCAGTCGGCCCAGGCATAGAAGGCGCCGTCGGGCATCACCGGCACCCTGAGGCCGAGCGCGTCGAGCTGCGGAATGAACCAGTCGCGGCGCGCCTTGAACTCGGCGCGGCGGCGTTCGTACTCGGCGATGCTCTCTTCCTCGAAGCAGGCCAGCGCCGCGTACTGCGACACGGTGCTCGCGCAGATGAAGAGGTTCTGCGCGAGGCGCTCGACCACCGGCACCAGCGCCTCGGGCACCACCAGCCAGCCCAGGCGCCAGCCGGTCATGTTGAAGTACTTGCTGAAGCTGTTGATGCTGATGACGTTGTCGTCGATGGCCAGCGCCGTCTGCGCGAAGGCATCGTCGTACGACAGGCCCAGGTAGATCTCGTCGATCAGCGTGATGCCGCCGCGCTTGGACACCACCTCGTGGATGCGGCGCAGCTCGTCTGGCGCGATCGAGGTGCCGGTCGGGTTCGAGGGCGAGGCCAGCAGCACGCCGCGCGTCTTGTCGCTCCAGGCGGCCTCGACCTTGTCGGCCGTGAGCTGGAAGCGTTCCTCGGCCGTGGTCGGCACCAGCACCGCCTTGCCGTCCGCCGCGCTCACGAAGTGGCGGTTGCACGGATAGCTCGGGTCGGGCATGAGGATTTCGTCGCCCGACTCGATCAGCGCGAGGCAGGCCAGCTGCAGCGCGGCCGAGGCGCCGGCCGTGACGACGATGCGGCGGGCCGGCACGTCGACGTTGAAGCGCTGGCGGTACCAGCCGCTGATGCGTTCGCGCAGGTGGTCAAGCCCGGTGGCCTGCGTGTACTGCGTGGCGCCGGCGCGCACGGCGCGGGCGGCGGCTTCCTGCACCAGCGGCGGGGCGGTGAAGTCGGGCTCGCCGATGTTCAGGAAGATCATCGGCCGGTCGGTGTGGGCCACCTCGCGCGCCAGGGCGCCCGCGGCCTTCGCCACCTCCATCACATAGAAGGGCTCGATGCGCTGTGCGCGCGTCGAGATCCTCATGCCTTGGCCTTGCCGGAAGCGCGATCGGCCTCCACCTCGAGCGGGCGCAATTGCGGCGCCAAACCGTTGAGCACCGCGTTCACGTACTTGTGGCCGTCGGTGCCGCCGAATTCCTTGGCCAGCTCGATGCACTCGTTGAGCACCACGCGCCACGGCACGTCCA
Source organism: Variovorax sp. OK212 (assembly GCF_900112425.1). Classification (GTDB taxonomy): domain Bacteria; phylum Pseudomonadota; class Gammaproteobacteria; order Burkholderiales; family Burkholderiaceae_C; genus Variovorax. Next base: position 210,619 of record NZ_FOLP01000006.1, read on the forward strand.
GGCAGTTCTGGAACTCGTACACGCCGATCCACATCACCGCGTGCTCGATGGGCGAGATCTCTTCGAACTTGCGGTCGAGCAGCGGGCGGATCAGCGCGTCGAGCTGCTCCGCGCCTTCGATCGCGCCGTGCAGCAGCGCGTCGTAGTGCAGCGCGTCCGCCTTGTGGAAGCCGGCGAGGTCGCGCGTGAAGTGGTCGATGTCGGTTGGGTCGTTGCGGCCCACCAGGTGCTGGTAGAGCGCCTGCAGCGCGAACTCGCGCGCGCGGCTGCGGTTCGACTTGGCCGAAGCCTTGCGCGCACCGGTGCTGGTGAGCCCGACGCGCGACTGGCGCGGCTTGCCGGCTGCGGACTTGGTGGGCTTGGAGGTGTCTTCGGTCATGAAAGGGTGGCCAGCAGTTGCGCCATCTCGACAGCCACGCGGGCCGCGTCGCGGCCCTTGTCGGTCTGACGGGCAACGGCTTGCTCGAGGTTTTCGGTGGTGATGATCGCGTTGGCGATGGGCAGCTTGTAGTCCAGCGCGATGCGGCTCACGCTCGCGCCCGATTCGTTGGCCACCAGTTCGAAGTGGTAGGTCTCGCCGCGGATGATGCAGCCCAGCGCCACCAGCGCGTGGTAGCCGCCGCGCTCGGCGAGCGCCTGCAGCGCCACCGGCACTTCGAGCGCGCCGGGCACCTTCAGGTGATGGATGTCGTTGGCGGCCACGCCCAGGGCTTCGAGCTCTGCGAGGCAGGCGTTGGCGAGCGCGTCGGTGATGTCGGCGTTGAAGCGCGCCTGCACGATGCCGATGCGCAGGCCTTTCCCGTGGATCGGCGTCGTTTCGCCCTTGTTTGCACCTTGCATGGTCGTTCAGTCTTTCGTGAGGTAGCCGGCGATCTCGAGGCCGTAGCCCGCTGCCATGCTCGGCATGCGACGCGGCGTGCCCAGCAGGTTCATCTTGTGCACGCCGCATTCGCGCAGGATTTGCGCGCCGATGCCGTAGCTGCGCAGGTCCATGCGGCCGCGCTCGGGGGCTTGCGCGGGGCGCGCGGTGCCGTCGAACTGCGCGAGCAGCTCGCCGGCGGTTTCGCCGCAGTTCAGCAGCACGGCCACGCCCTTGCCCTCGTTCGCGATGTGCGAGAGGCTGGCGTCCAGGCTCCACGAGTGCAGCGAGCGGTTGATCTCGAGCGCGTCGAGCACCGACAGCGGCTCGTGCACGCGCACCGACACCGTGTCTTCGGGCGCCCAGGTGCCGCGCACCAGCGCAAGGTGCACGCCGCGGCTGGGCTTGTCGAGGAAGGCGTGGGCGGTGAAGGTGCCCCAGTTGGTCTGGATCTCGCGGCAGCCGACCTTCTCGACCAGCGATTCGACGCGGCTGCGGTGCTCGATGAGCGCGGCGATGGTGCCGATCTTCAGGTCGTGCTCGGCCGCGAAGATCTGCAGGTCGGGCAGGCGGGCCATGGTGCCGTCTTCGTTCATCACCTCGCAGATCACCGAGGCGGGCGAGCAGCCGGCCATGGCCGCCAGGTCGCAACCGGCTTCGGTGTGGCCGGCGCGCATGAGCACGCCGCCGTCCACCGCCTGCAGCGGGAAGATGTGGCCGGGCTGCACCAGGTCGGCGGCCACGGCGTCGGGCGCCACGGCGGCCTGCACCGTGCGTGCGCGGTCGGCGGCCGAGATGCCGGTGGTCACGCCTTCGGCGGCTTCGATCGACACGGTGAACGCGGTCGAGTGCTTGGCGCCGTTGCGCTGGACCATCGGCGGCAGCTGCAGCCGTTCGCACATCTCGCGCGACAGCGTCAGGCAGATCAGGCCACGGGCATGGCGCGCCATGAAGTTGATGGCTTCGGGCGTGATGTGGTCGGCGGCGATGACGATGTCGCCTTCGTTCTCACGGTCTTCCTCGTCGACCAGGATCACCATGCGGCCGGCGGCGAGCTCGGCCACGATCTCCTCGACCGGGGAGATCGGGGCGGGGGCGCGCGCGGCGCGGGAGGCGCCGATCGGCGTGACGGAGGCGTTCATTCGGCTGTGTCCTTGGAATACGTGGAAGAGGGGGGCACCAGCACGCCCGCCTGAAGCATGCGCTCCACGTAGCGCGCCACGGTATCGATTTCGAGATTGACCTGCGCGCCGGCCTTCAGGGTGCCGAGCGAGGTGTTTTCGACGGTGTGCGGGATCAGGTTGATGCTGATCTCGGCGCCGTCGGCAATGTCTTTCACCGTGTTGACGGTGAGGCTCACGCCGTTGATGGTGATCGAGCCCTTGTAGGCCAGGAAGCGGGCCAGCGCCTGGGGCGCGACCACGCGCAGTTCCCAGCTTTCGCCGACCGGCTCGAAGAAGCTCACGGCGCCGATGCCGTCCACGTGGCCCGACACGATGTGCCCGCCCAGGCGGTCGCTCGCGCGCAGGGCCTTCTCGAGGTTGATGCGGCCGCCTTCGTCGGTCAGGCCGGCCGTCTTGTCGAGGGACTCGGCGGAAATGTCGATGGTGAACTGCTGTCGCTCGGGGACGAGGGTGGTGACGGTCATGCAGGCGCCGTTGAGCGCGATGCTGTCGCCAAGCCCGACGTCGTCGAGGTAACCCGAAGGCGCCTCGATGCTGAGTCTTTTGCCGTAGGAGGATGAGGTGCCGAGGTCGTGGATGGCGGCGATGCGCCCCACGCCGGTGATGATTCCGGTGAACATCCGCGCATTTTCGCAGACATCGCGAGCCCTCCGGCTTTTCATGGGCGCTTTGCGCCATGTAATTCGCCGCCCCGAGGGGAAGGCGCGGCGCGCCATGGACCGGCCCGGCGACGGCCGCCGTCGTTCGGGCCCTAGAAGGCGTCCTTTCCGGCGACCCGGGCCAGCACCCGCAGGTCGGGGCCCAGCATGTCCACGGACTTGAATTCCAGGGGCAGCGCGCCCGCCAGCGAGGTCAGCGGGCCGCCCGCGTGGAGGTGGCTGGCAATGTCGAGCCCCTTGCCGATCAGTTTGGGCGCCAGGTACACCAGCAGCTCGTCGACGCAGTCTTCGCGCAGCATCGAGCCGTTGAGCTTGTGGCCCGATTCGACGTGCAGCTCGTTGACCCCGCGCGCCGCCAGGTCCCGCAGCAGGGCGGGCAGGTCGACCTTGCCGTCGGCGTTGGGCAGGCAGGTGACGGTGGCGCCACGCGCTTCGAGCGCCGCGGCTTTTTCCTCGTCGCGGCTGGCCGCGTAGATCCAGACCGGGCGGCCTGCTATGAATATGTGAGCATCGGGCGGCGTCTGCAGCCGGCTGTCGACCACCACCAGGTGCGGCTGGCGTGGCGTCTCGACCAGGCGCACGTCCAGGCGCGGGTTGTCTTCGATCACCGTGCCCACGCCCGTGAGCACCGCGCTGGCCCGCGCCCGCCAGGCGTGGCCGTCGGTGCGGGCGGCTTCGGCGGTGATCCACTGGCTCACGCCGTTCTCGAGGCCGGTCTTGCCGTCGAGCGAGGCCGCCACCTTCATGCGCACCCAGGGCTGCTTGCGGACCATGCGGCTGAAGAAGCCGATGTTGAGTTCGCGCGATTCGGCCGCGCCGGGGCCCACCTCGACCTGCACGCCGGCCGCGCGCAGCCGGTCGAAGCCCTGTCCGGCGACCAGCGGGTTCGGGTCGGCCAGCGAGGCGACGACGCGGCGCACGCCGGCCGCGATCAGCGCGTCGCAGCAGGGGCCGGTGCGCCCATGGTGAGAGCAGGGTTCGAGCGTGACGTACGCCGTCGCGCCCTCGACCGAATTTCCTTGCGCCGCCGCGTCGCGCAGCGCCATCACCTCGGCATGCGGCCCGCCGGCCTTCTGCGTGTGGCCCTGGCCCAGCACGTGGCCTTCGGCATCGCACAGCACGCAGCCCACGCGCGGGTTCGGATCGGTCAGCAGCAGCGCCGACGTGGCCAGCCGCAGCGCGGTGGCGATGTGCAGGGCGTCTTGTTCTTGAGAGGGCATGTCGGGTTCGGCGGAAGAAGTTGGCAGCGGTGTCGCTGGATCATACGAGCGGCATTCGGGCGCGGATGAACGGTGCGCGTGCCTCCACCGGGGCCGGCTTACGCTCGGCTTTCGATGGCGCGAACAAAGAGGCAACCCGAGTTGCACACGCGCAGGGAGGACATCGGCCTATGGCTTCAATGAAGCATTTCAGCGCGGGCTTTTCGCTCGTGGAGGTACTCGTTTCCGTCGTGGTGCTGAGCGTGGGCTTGCTCGGCGCCGTGAGCCTGCTGCTGGCCTCGGCCCGCACGAGCAACGAGGCCGCCACGTTCACGGCGGCAGTCAACCTCGTTCGCGACCTGTCGGAAAAGGCGCGCATGAACAAGGGCATCGCGGCGCGCAACGACCCGGCGAATGCCTACCTGGTCGAGCGATGGACCGAAGGCGCGTCGCCGGGTAGCGCAGGCCCGTCGTGCGGCGCCTCGAACGCAGCCTGCGACGCGGCGCAGCTCGCGGCGTGGGACATGCGCGAATGGAAGCAGCGCATCGCCGCGGCCTTGCCCGATGCGCGCGTCAGCGTGTGTTTCGACGAAACGCCCTGGAGCGAGGCGGAGGGCGCCTACACCTGGGCCTGCAGCCAGACCGGCCACAGCGTGGTCGTGAAGCTCGGATGGATGCCGCGCGGCAACGAGGGTGCCGGCAAGCCGAACCCGCCGCCGCGCCTGGTGATGCAACTGGTGCCAGGACATTCCCATGACGGCCGGCCCGGTTCCTGAGCGGGCAGGGTGGCCGCGCCAGCGTGGCATGACGCTGGTCGAACTGCTCATCGCGATGGCGCTCGCGCTGCTCGTGGTGCTCTTCGCCACCGCCGGGTTTGTCGGCAGCAAGCAGCTCTTCACGGCCGACGCCGAGGCGCAGGCCGTGGAAGACACGCTGCGGTTCGCCGGCTTCGTCGTCAAGGGCATCGTGCGGCAGGCCGGCTATGCCGATTACACGCCGGACCACACCGGCGCCGATGGGGAGGTCGCGTTGCCGGGTGCTGGCGCGCCGTCCGGCGACCCCTCCGAACTGCACATCGTCGGGGCGCGCAACACGCGTGTCGGCGCGACGGACGAGAGCCACGGCACGAACAACAGCCGCGGCGTGAACGGCAGCGACTCGCTGCTCGTGCGCTTCTTCGGCCGCAGCCGCGCCGGCGGCGATGCCACCGAGCCCGACGGCACCATGGTCGACTGCATGGGCTTCCCGCAGGCCGGCCCCATGCCCGGCACGCAGGCGTCGGCCGACCGCGCATGGAGCTTCTTCTACATCGCCAAGGCCGCAGACGGCGAGCCGGAGCTGTATTGCAAGTACCGCAGCGAGAAAGACGGCAGCTTCAAGGCCGAGCCGCTGGCGCGCGGCATCGAGGTGTTCAACGTCGTGTTCGGCCACGACGGCGATGGCGACGGCGTGCCCGAGCGCTGGCTCGACGCGGCGCAACTGGAGGCCGGCGCACCGTCGGCCGACAAGGTCGCGGCCGAATGGCGCAAGGTGGTCGGGCTGCGCATCGGCATGGTGGCGCGCAGCGACCGGCCCGGCGCGTGGCCCCGCCTGTCGGACGAAGCCCTCTATCCGCTGGGCTCCACATTCCCCGGCGCCGGCTTCAAGCCGCCGGCCGATGGCCGGCTGCGGCGCGTGGCCACCTTCACCGTGATGTTGCGCAATGCCGTGGCGGGCCCTGTGCCATGAGCCGCTCCGTGCACCGCCCGCCGCGCGGGTTCTCGCTGATCGTCGTGCTGCTGATGCTGCTCGTCGTGACGGTGCTGGCGCTCGGCGCGGCGCAGACCTCGCTCGTGAGCGAGCGCAGCGCGCGCAACGACCGCGACACCGAGGTGGCGTTCCAGGCCGCCGAGGCGGCGTTGCTCGACGCCGAAAGCGACGTGCTCGGACCGAACGACAGCGCGCGGCAGCGCCTGTGCCTGTTCAGCAGCCGGGACATCTCGGCCTTTGCCGCAGGGTGCGCCGGCGGTGGCGATCGCCAGGGGCTTTGCGCGCCGGGCGAGCCGGGTGCCGAGCCGGCCTGGATGACCGCGGACTTCTCGGCCGATGCCGGCAAGTCGGTCGCCTACGGCGCCTTCACCGGGCAGGTCTACCTCAGCGGCGACGCGGCAACCGGTTCGCGCGCCGGCGCGCTTCCAGCCCGGGCGCCGCGCTACATCGTGGAAGCCCTGCGCAGCCATGGCAACTGGCAGCCTGACCTGTTGCAGAACGCGAGCGCCGACGGCGCGCACTACCTCTTTCGCGTGACCGCCATCGGCTACGGCATGCGCGAGGAAACGCAGGTGGTCCTGCAGACCACCTTGTCCAAACCGGCGCCCAGTCCGGGTTGCCTTTCATGAGGAGCGAAGCGATGCGCTGCAATCGAACCCGGTGCCTGGCGATCGTGGCGATCGCGATGACTTTGGCCGTCTGCCAGGTCGTCATCGCCCATGCGGCGACGCCACCCGATGCAGTGCTGCCGGACGAGCCGCTGGCCTCGGTCGCATCTCGCGTCGATCCCAATGTGGTTTTCAACCTGGCGCTCGACGAGTCGCATGCCGGCGCGGCGCATCGCGCCGAGTTCGACGCCGCGGTGAGCCATGCCGGACTCTGGGACCCGATGGGCTGCTACAGCTACGCGAGCGCAGACGGGTATTTCAAGCGCGAGTCCGCCGCTAAGAAGAGCGCCGGCGGCGAAATCGTCTGCAGCCGCCAGTGGAGCGGCAACCTGCTGAACTGGGTTGCAAGCTCGGGCATCGACGGCGTGCGCATGGCGTTGACCGGCGGCGATCGCGTGATCGACGAGCCCGATCGAACCGTGCTGCGGCGCGCGGAGCTGCCGGCGCACTTCTATCGAAGCGTTCACTTTCCCGACAAGGTCCTGAAGGGCCGGCTCGACCTGTTCACGCCCTTGCCGGTGAGCGATGTTCTTCACTTCAACAACTGCGGCGAAAAGATCTTCGTCGGCCCCTCGGCCAAAGGCTCGTGCGCCGAGCCGGGCACCGACGCGACGCATGGCACCTACCTGGCGCGCGTGGCCGTCTGCGCGCCGGGCGAGGCCGCGGCGCGCGGGTCGCTGTGCTTCAAGTACCCGAGCGGCCATCGCAAGCCGGTCGGCGCGGTGCAGCTGAATGCGGAGCGGCTGCGCTTCTCCGTCTTCGGCCGTCTTCCGGGCGATGCGCTGCTCGCGCCGATGAAGCATGCCGGTCCCCTGAAGACCGACGCGGCCTTCGACAAGGTCGGCAACGCGCAGGCCGAGTGGGACCCGCAGACCGGCGTCTTCAAGACCGGGGCGTCCGGGCAGAAAGGCGTCATCGACGCCATACACCGCATCGGCCGGGGCGGTGTCTACGGCGCGCCCGATGCCGTCGGCGAGCTGTACGAGGCGTCGCTGCGCTACCTGCAAGGCGTCAGGCCTGGGCGGGGTGTCTTGGACTCGGCGGACCTGGCGCTGGCGGACCCGGTGGCGGTCGGGTGCCAGAAGAACCATGTCGTCACGGTCGGGGACGTGCAAGCGCGCACCGACCGAATCGGCGACGACAGCGGGACCCGTGCCGTGGACGCGTTCGAGAAAGAGTCGTCGTCGCGCCCGGCGCGCGTGTCGGGCATGGCGGGGCTCGCCTACGGAGCCAACACCGGCAAGATCCGCAGCGACCACCCCGACGTGCGCGTGCGGACCTTCGCCATCGACATGGGGCCGCGCGGCATCGGGCGCCACCTCGCGGCGAAATACGGTGGCTTCGTCGACATCAACGGCGACGGCAATCCCTTCAAGACCTCCTGCGGCATCGGGCGGCCGGACGTGAAAAGCAATGCCGAGTGGGCGGAAGGCATCGACGCCGACGGCCAACCGCAGCCAAGGACGTACGTTCTCGCCGGTGAGCCCCGGCAGATGGCGGCGGCGGTGCGAAGGGTGCTGCGGCAGGTGGTCGCACCTGCGGACGACGAAGCGGTCAACGGCGCGGTCTCGTCGGTCGGCATCGCGAAGGCGGGCGCCAGCCAGTATGTGTCCCGGTCGACCGGGCAGCGTGGCGCGGGCTCGTTGCTGTCGCATGCGTTGAGCTATGACGAGGCCACCGGCAGCGTGCGCCGTGCCGATCGGCCCGACTGGGACGCTGGCACCTTGCTGACCGGCAGCGCCATGGCCGAGCCGGCCGTGGCCGCGCGCGATCCGTCGAAGCGCAGGATCTTCACGCTGTCTTCCGCCGGTGCAGGCATTCCATTCGAGTGGAGCGCGCTCGACGACGTTCTCAGGGGGCATCTGGGCGCAACCCCGCACGCGGAATCCGCCGCATCGGACGCGCTGGGCGCCGATCGGCTGGCCTACCTGCGAGGCGACCGGCGCAAGGAGGAATCCGTCGCCGGCGGCGTGTTCCGTGTGCGCGATTCGGTCATGGGGCGCGTGGCCCATTCGATGCCGTTCGTCACCGAGGAGCGGCAGGGCCGTGCGCCCACGGTGTACGTCGGCGCCAACGACGGCATGCTCCACGCGTTCTCGGCACGCACCGGTGAAGAGCTCTTCGCCTATGTGCCGCGTGCTTTGTTCTCGAAGCTGGCGGGCTACACCTCGCCGGACCATGCATACGGCAGCCTTGCCGACGGATCCGCAACGGTTGTTGACGTTCAGCCGGCGGGCGGCGCGCAGCGCAGCGTCTTGGTCTCAGGCACGGGGGGCGGTGCCACCGGTGTCTTCGCGCTCGACGTGACCGACCCCGCGGCCTTTTCCAAGGAGCAGGTGATGTGGGAGTTCACCGGCGCGGACGACGCCGACATGGGCCACCAGACACAGGCGCCACGCATCCTGAAATTCCGCACGGTCGCCGCGACGCGCTCGGAGGCGGCCAGGTACCGGTGGTTTGCCGTGGTGCCCTCGGGCTTCAACAACGCCAATCCGGAGAAGCGGGCCGCATTGTTTCTGCTCTCGCTCGACAAGCCTTCGAATGCGCCGTGGCAGCGCGATGTGAACTACCACAAGATCGTGCTGCCGCTTCCGGCGGACAACACCGTCGTCAATGCACTCGGCGTGCCGGGCGACTATGCGGGCGCTGGCGGTGCCACCCGCTTCCTGTACGCGGGCGACACGCAAGGCAACCTCTGGAAGTTCGATTTCACCGCCGGCGCGCCCTGGCGGGAAAGCAACGCCTTGCCGTTCAAGGCAAAGCCCCTGATGGTCGCCTCGAGCGAACGCGACCGGCGCCAGCCGATCACCGTGCGGCCGGAGGTCGGCATCGGACCCCACGGCGGCGCGGTCGTGCTGTTCGGCACCGGCAAGTTCATGAGCCCCGAAGATCTTGGGCGCGCGAACCATGGCGTCCAGACGGTCTACGGCGTGTATGACAGCGGTGCGCCGATTCCGGCGCATGCCGCGCGCGCGCAACTCCAGTCGCGGCGGGCCGCCGCCGTCGATGGGTCTTCGCTGCTCGCGATCACCGGCGATGCATTCGGGCTTGGTGCTTTCGACGGCAAGACGTCCGGCCGCCGCGGCTGGTACCTCGACCTGCCGGCGTCGCGCGACAAGGGCGAGCGCGTCATCGCCGACCCGGCACTGCATGGGGGGCTCCTGTTCTTCAACACGCTCATTCCGCCCGCGAGCGCATGCGGCGAGGGAGGCGGGCGGAGCTGCGCGCTGAACGCCATGACCGGGCTGTCGAAAGGCGGCACCTGCGTGCCGTCGGAGGCGGGCATGCCGGGCGCGCCGCAGGTGGTGCAACTGGGCGACAGCGGCTACAGCGCGACCGATTCGCTCGGCCGCCGGCTGGAAACGCGTCGGTTGGCCGTCATCAATCGGGGAGGCGGGGGAGGTGGGGGAGGCAAGGGCGCGCTGTCGACCGCGCAGCCTGCCGGGGGCGGAAAAGTCACGCAGCGCGCGGGGCGCATGAACTGGCGGCAGGTCGTGGACTACCGGGGAGCGAAACCATGAGAACCGGCAGCAGGCGAGCGTGCGGCTTCACCTTGATCGAAGTGATGATGGTCGTGTCGATCGTCGCCATCCTGGCGGCCATTTCCTATCCGTCGTACCTGGAAATGGTGCGCAAGGGCTGGCGCAGCGAAGCCCGCACTGCGCTGATGCAGCAGATGCAGCACCAGGAGCGGCACTACACGCAGGTCGGCCGCTATCGGCGCTACGCCGGGGATTCGGGGGAGGGCGGGGCCGAAGGAAAGTACGCGATCGCCAGCGGCAACTGCGAAGGGCGCAGCAACATCGACAGCTGCATCCGGCTCACGGCGAGCCCGAAGCCGGGCTTTGCCGATCCACAGGGCGGTGCGCTCTGGATCGACAGCACGGGCGGGCGGGGCTGCGATGGCGCCCAGCGCGTGAGGTGCTGGCAATGAAGACGCGAGAAGGTGCGCGCGTCGAAGGCTTCACACTGCTGGAGCTGATGGTGGTCGTGGCCATCGTGGCGGTGCTGGCCACCGTCGGCACGCCGGCCTTCAGGGACCTGCTGATCAACCAGCGGCTCTCTGCCGCCGCGCAGGCCTTCAACGCTGCCTTGAGTCTCGCGCGCATGGAGGCCATCCGGCGCTCGCAAAGCGTCAGCGTCACTGCGCTCGTGGGCCGCAGCTGGCTCGGTGGGTGGGCCGTGGTCGCCGCGCAGGCTGAATCGGAGAGCTCCGAGAAATCGGACAAATCGGACAAATCGGAGAACAGGGAAACATTGCGCCGTTTCGAGGCGCTGCCGGACGGCATCAGCGTCGACGCGTCGCTCGGCGACGGGTTCGCGCAAGGCGTGCGCTACGACAGCAACGGTTTCTCGCGCCGGGCCACGAGCGCCGGCTTCGGGGCGGGATGCCTCACGCTGAAGGCCGAAACGGGCCGCAGGGCATCGATCGTGATATCGGCATCGGGGCGGGCCAGGGTCTGCAACCCGGACCAGCGCGGCGACTGCGGCACGGGAGCGTGCGGCAGCGGCGGCAGGAAAAACCAGGACGGCTGAGCCGTCAGATGTCGCGCAGCAACTGCCTGAACTCGTCCACGTCCTCGAAGCTGCGGTACACCGAGGCAAAGCGCACGTAGGCGACCTTGTCGAGCTTCTTGAGTTCGCGCATCACGAGTTCGCCGACCTTGGTCGACTCTATTTCGCGCAGCCCGCTGGCCAGCAGCTTCTGCTCGATGCGCAGCAGGGCGTTGTCGATCTGCTCGATGCTCACCGGGCGCTTGCGCAGCGCCAGCATCATCGAGGCGCGCACCTTCGTCGAGTCGAAGTCGGCGCGGCTGCCGTCCTTCTTCACGACCACGGGAAAGTTGACGTCGGGCCGCTCGTAGGTGGTGAAGCGCTTGTCGCAGGCACCGCACTGGCGGCGCCTGCGAACGAAGTCGGCGTCTTCCGAAACGCGGGTCTCCACGACCTGCGTTTCAAGATGACCGCAAAAAGGGCACTTCATGCGGCCAGCTTTTCCGGGCGATCAGCGGTAGACAGGGAAGCGGCTCGTCAGGGCGTGGACCTTGGCGCGCACCGCGTCGATGTTCGCCGCGTCGCGCGGGTTCTCGAGCACGTCGGCGATCAGGTTCGCGGTGATGCGGGCCTCTTCGTCCTTGAAGCCGCGCGTGGTCATGGCAGGGGTGCCGATGCGCACGCCGCTGGTGACCATCGGCTTTTCGGGGTCGTTGGGGATCGCGTTCTTGTTGATCGTCATGTGGGCGCTGCCCAGCACGGCTTCGGCTTCCTTGCCGGTGATGCCCTTCGAACGCAGGTCGACCAGCATCACGTGGCTTTCGGTGCGTCCGCTCACGATGCGCAGGCCGCGCTGGGTGAGCGTGTCGGCCACGATCTGGGCGTTCTTGACCACCTGTTGCTGGTAGGTCTTGAACTCGGGTGCCATGGCTTCCTTGAACGCGACGGCCTTGGCGGCGATCACGTGCATCAGCGGGCCGCCTTGCAGGCCGGGGAAGATGGCGCTGTTGATCGCCTTCTCGTGCTGCGACTTCATCAGGATGATGCCGCCGCGCGGGCCGCGCAGGCTCTTGTGGGTGGTCGAGGTGACCACGTCGGCGAAGGGCACGGGGTTGGGGTACACGCCTGCGGCCACGAGGCCGGCGTAGTGGGCGATGTCGACCATGAAGATCGCGCCGACGTCCTTGGCCACCTTGGCGAAGCGCTCGAAGTCGATGCGCAGCGAGTAGGCCGAGGCGCCCGCGATGATCAGCTTGGGCATGTGTTCATGCGCCTTGCGTTCCATGGCGTCGTAGTCGATGGCTTCGTTGGCGTCCAGGCCGTAGCTCACGACGTTGAACCACTTGCCGCTCATGTTCAGCGGCATGCCGTGGGTCAGGTGGCCGCCTTCGGCCAGGCTCATGCCCATGATGGTGTCGCCGGGCTTGAGGAACGCCAGCATCACGGCTTCGTTCGCCGAGGCGCCGCAATGCGGCTGCACGTTGGCGGCGTCGGCACCGAAGATCTGCTTGATGCGGTCGATGGCCAGTTGCTCGGCCACGTCGACGTGCTCGCAGCCGCCGTAGTAGCGCTTGCCCGGGTAGCCTTCGGCGTACTTGTTGGTGAGCTGCGAGCCCTGGGCGGCCATAACGGCCGGCGAGGCGTAGTTCTCGCTGGCGATCAGCTCGATGTGGTGTTCCTGGCGTGCGTTTTCGGCTTGAATCGCAGCCCAGATTTCGGGATCGGTCTGTTCGACCAGGTTGTTGCGTTGGTACATGGCAGTCCTTTGAAGACGAGGTCCTTGTTCTTCAACCAAACAAGGGCTGCCCAGGCGAACGGCTGAACGCCTGTTGTGGTCAGGCGGCACGCTTCCCAGTGGTATTCCACGTCAGCGCGGGGCACCGTTAGCGGGTGCTGCGCCTATCGCCAGTCGCGTACATGCGGAGTGTAGCTCACACCCGCCAGGAGCGTCCTCGCCCCGGGCGTTCAGGAGACGGAAGAAAGCAGGGCGACCTTGGCCGGCTCGCTGCCTTCTTCAGGCTTGGCCGGGGCCACCACGGGCAGCGGCTGGGCGCGCACGCCCGGCGGCGTGACCGTCGTGGACGGTGCGCGGCCGTTGGCCACTTGCTGCAGGCGCTCGTGCTCGGCCATCACCTTGCCAGCGTAGCCGCCGTCGTCCTCGAGGTTGGCCGCGCCGACGTAGTAGCGAAGGCCGCCTTCGAGCGAGCCGGCGCGGGCGATGCATTCCTGCAGCACCTTGACGCCCACGCGCATGTTGGTCACCGGGTCGAAGGCGGTGAGCGTGCCGCCCGCGCTTTCGTATTTGTCGCCGTGCACGCGGGTCATGACCTGCATCAGGCCCTGCGCGCCGACATGGCTCTGGGCGAACGGATTGAAACTGGATTCCACGGCCATGATGGCGAGGATCAGCGTCGGATCGATCTTCGTGCGCTTGCCGATGCCATAGGCCTCGGCCACCAGCACGCTCAGCGGCTCGGCGGCCACGCGGTACTTCTTGCTCAGCCAGTACGCCACGGCGGCCTGCTGCTTGGGCAGGTCGGCGGGGCTCGCGGCCGTGGTGCGCTCGATGGCGGTCGGCTCCAGATCGGTGGCTTCAGGCGCAGGCTTGCGCGACTGCAGCCAGCCCATCAGTTGCTCCTCGCCGGTCTTGCGCAGGTCCGGGCGGGCCACGAGGGCGAGTGCCGCGAACACGATGGCCAGGCCGACCAGTGCAAACCCGTTGTGGGTGATTTCAAAAAAGCCGTCTGCCACGTCGGACACGAAGGTCCTTAGCCCTCGGGCTGTGGCATCGAACGCCTTGTTCATCGCTCTTCCTTTCTGTGCGGCACCCGGCTCGCAGCGCCATGAAGGCGATGGGATGAAGGCAGCGGCGCTTGGATTGGTACGAATCAGGCTCCGCGCATGGAGTGAAGGGGGTTGGGAGCGCGGTGACCTGATCAAGCCGGTTGGGATTCGGCAGCGGATTCAGGGAGGCTCTGCCGCGTCGGGCGGTCAGAGCAGGGCGGATTCTAGCGTGGGTTAATACTCGGTCAAGCATAATGAATTGATTCTTTATGCTAATGAATGCTTAAAAACGTGACGGTTTCGAGGCGTTTCTGCTTACGGGAAATCCCTTTGTAAAACGCGTTTGCAATCCGAGGGTGCGCCGCCTAATCTGAACGGGCCTGAGGTTTCAGGCGTTTTTCCGAGGTCCGGCAGTCCGAGGTGCAAGTCAAGGGCTCAGCGTCCGAGGATCCACGGTGGCAATCTCTTGCTGCCAGCACGGTGGGAACCATCGACTTCCTGTCGCGCGAATCGATGGCATGGGTCTTATGCCCGCCATCAAGCCCGGCAACCCGACAGTCCGTCGTGTTGCCGGGCTTTCTTGCTTCTGGGCCCGATGAGATTTCCGGGGCCTTGGGAGCGGGTGGGATTGCGCACCTCTTTGCGGCACACTCCCGCGATGGACTTCGCTTCGATCAAACAAAACAAATGGGTGCGGCGTGGGATCGTCGCGTTGCTGGTTCTGCTGGCGTTCTGGGTCATCGCCTGGCTGGCGGTGCCCCCGATCGCCAAGAGCCAGCTCCAGAAGATCGCCAGTGAAAAACTGGGCCGGCAAGTCACCGTCGGCAAGATCGATTTCAAGCCCTGGACGCTCGAGCTCACGCTGAACGACCTGCGCATCGCCACCGCCGACGGCAGCAAGCCGCAGGTGGCCATCGGCCGGATCTACGCCGACGCCGAACTGCAGTCGATCTTTCGCCTCGCTCCGGTGATCGACGCGGTCACGATCGACGCGCCGGCCATCCTGCTCACGCACCTGGCGGACGGCAAATACGACATCGACGACATCCTGGCCAAGCTCTCGGCCGGCCCGCCGCCCGACCCGAACGCCAAGCCCGCGCGCTTTGCCATCTACAACATCGCGATCAACGGTGGCTCGGTCGAGTTCGACGACCAGACCGTCAAGCGCAAGCACGAGTTGCGCGACTTCGTGCTGAAGGTGCCGTTCCTGAGCAACCTCGACTCCAAGCGCGACATCAACACCGAGCCCAAGCTCGCGTTCGTGCTCAACGGCAGCCAGTTCGACTCGGCCGCCTTCACCACGCCTTTCGCCGAAAGCCGCAAGACCGACGCGCACGTGCAGTTCAAGGGGCTCGACCTGGTGCCGTACCTCGGCTACATCCCGGGCAGCGTGCCGGTGCGCGTGCAGGCCGGCAGCCTGGACGCCGACCTGAAGATCGGCTTCGAGCACGGCGCCACCGACGGCCTGAAGATCACGGGCACGGTCGAGGCGCACGGCACCAAGGTGGCCGACGCGCGCGGCCGCGACCTGCTGGCCTTCGAGTCGCTCAAGGTCGCGGTGGCCGATGTGCGCCCGCTTGAATCGGTGTTCCATTTGAGCGAAGTGGCGCTGGTCAATCCGCAACTGGCGGTGGCGCGCGATGCCGCCGGCCAGCTCAACCTGCTGGCGACCGATCCGGCCACGGGCGCGACCGAAAAGGCGGCGCCGCTGCCGGCGGCCGCCGCCAGCGCGCCGGCCGGCAAGCCGGCCGAAAAACCGGTGCTGAAGGTGCAGGTCGACAAGGTCGCGCTGAGCGGCGGGCGCATCGGCTGGCGTGACGAAACCGTCAGCCCGGCCGCGGCGGTCGCCCTGACCGAACTCGGCATCGACGTCACGGCCGTCACCTGGCCGATGGACAAGCCGGCCCAGTTCAGCGGCAGCACGGCCCTGGCCGGCGCGTCGCTCAAGTTCAAGGGCAGCGCCACCGACAAGGTGGCCGACGTGCAGACCGAGGTCGACGGCCTGCCGCTGTCGCTGGCCGCGCCGTACCTGGCGCAGAGCCTGGAGCCCACGCTGGACGGCAAGCTCAGCGGCCAGATCGACATCGCCTGGGCGCAGCCCGAGCTGAAGTTCAAGGCGCGCCGCCTGGCCGCCGACGGGCTCGCGCTGACCCAGGCCAAGACGGCGCTTGCCAGCGTCGGGCGCTTCGAGCTGGTCGATGCCAAGGTCGACATGACCCGGCACACGCTGAACATCGCCTCGTTCACCGCGACCAACCCCAAGGTGCGCGTGGAGCGCGACAACGAGAAGCGCTGGATGTTCGAGCGCTGGCTCAAGACGCCGGCCGGCGGCGGCACCAAGGAGGCCGATGCCAAGGTCGCCGCGCCCAAGCCCGCCGCCGCCGAAACGCCGCAGCCCGGCGCCAACACCAAGCCGTGGGCGCTGACCATCGGCACGCTGGCCGTCGACAACGGGGCACTCTCGTATGCGGACAAGGCCGGTGCCACGCCGGTGACCGTCGAAGTCACCGCCTTCAAGCTGCACGCCCAGAAGCTCGCGCCCGAGACCAACACCACGTCGCCGCTCGAAGTGTCCGGGCGCATCGGCTCCGGGCGTTCCGACCCGGGCCGCTTCGACTACAAGGGCAACATCGTGCTCAAGCCGCTAGCGGCCGAGGGCCGGCTCGAAGTGGCGTCGTTCCCGGCGCACGCCTTCAAGGCGTACTACGCCGATGCGCTCAACGTCGACATCCGCCGCGCCTTCGCGAGCTACCGCGGCACGGTGCGCTACGCGACCTCGCCGGCGGGCATGAGCATCAAGCTGGCCGGCGACACCGCGCTCGACGACTTCCGCGCCAACAGCGTCTCGCTGACCCAGTCGCCCGGCTTCGACCGCAACACCAACCAGCTGCTGAGCTGGAAGACGCTGAGCCTGCGCGGCCTGCAGGTCAGCATGGCGCCGAATGCGCCGCCGAACGTGGACGTGCGCGAAACCACGCTGACCGACTTCTTCGCCCGCGTGATCGTCGACCCCACGGGCCGCCTCAACCTGCTGAGCCTCACCAAGAAGGGCGAGGCGGAAGCCAACGCCGCCGCGGCGGCAACGGCAGCCGCCGGCGAAGCCAGCACCCGCAAGGGCCCGGGCGGCACCACCACCACGACCCGCGGCGCGCCCGCCCGCACGACGGGCGGCGCGCCCGTGTCGGCCGAGGCCATGGTCGGCGGCACGCCCGAGCCGGCCAGGCCAGCGGCCGCGCCCGCAGCCACGGCGCAGGCGAGCGCGGACACCGGGCCCGCGCCGGTCATCAACTTCGGCCCGATGAGCCTGGTCAACGGCAAGATCGACTTCACCGACCTGTTCGTCAAGCCGAACTACTCGGCCGACCTCAGCGAGCTGACCGGCAAGCTGAGTTCCTTCTCGTCGAACCCGCCGAAGGGCGAGGGCGGCCGGCCGGCGCTGGCCGACCTCGAGCTGCGCGGCAAGGCGCAGCAGACCGCCGCGCTGGAAATCACCGGCAAGCTCAACCCGCTGGCCAAGCCGCTCGAGCTCGACATCACCGCCAAGATGCGCGACCTCGACCTGGCGCCGCTGTCGCCGTACGCGGTGCGCTATGCCGGCCACGGCATCGAGCGCGGCAAGATGAGCATGGACGTCAACTACAAGGTGGCGCCCGACGGGCAGCTCACGGCCACCAACAAGCTGGTGCTCAACCAGCTGCAATTCGGCGAAGAGGTGGCCGGTGCGCCCGCCAGCCTGCCGGTGAAGCTGGCCGTGGCGCTGCTGGCCGACCGCAACGGCGTGATCGACGTCGACCTGCCGCTCAGCGGCTCGCTCAACGACCCGCAGTTCAGCGTCGGCCCGCTGATCTGGAAGGCCGTGGTCAACCTGATCGTGAAGGCCGTGACCGCGCCGTTCAGCCTGCTGACCGGCGGGCTCGGCGGCGGCAGCGGCGAGTCGAGCGCCATCACCTTCGAGCCGGGCGGCTCCGAGCTGAGCGCCAGCGCCAAGGAAAGCCTGGACAAGGTCGCCAAGGCGCTCACGGACCGGCCCACGCTGCAGATGACGGTGATCGGCACCTCCAACCTCGAGAAGGAGCGCGACGCCTACCAGCGCCAGCGCGTGCGCCAGCTGACCTATGCCGAAAAGCGCCGCGTGGCGGTGCGTGGCGGCCAGACCGGCACCGATGTGCCCCCGGTCACCGACGCCGAATACCCCGACCTGCTGACCGCCGTCTACAAGCGCGCCGACATCACCAAGCCGCGCAACATGGTCGGCCTGGCGAAAGACCTGCCGCTCAAGGACATGGAGAACCTGCTGTTCGCCAGCGTGCCGGTCGACGAGGAATCGATGCGCCAGCTGGCGGTCGAGCGCGGCGCCGCGGTGCGCGACTACCTGCTCGCCAAGAAACTGCCGAGCGAGCGCCTGTTCCTGGGCGCGGTTCGCACCAATGCCAGCGGCGCCGACTGGAAGCCGGGCGCGGAGCTGAGCCTCACGATGAAATAAGGCCGGCCTTTCGCGGCGCAGCCGACCCCCGCAGCCCGGCAATCCCCGTATGGAACTTTCGGGGGGCTTGGTTTTTTTCTTCAGCTTGCTATATATGTAGTTCATCCATTTCCCCAGCTTGCGTTTCCCGCATCCGCCGCCCGCATCCGCCACCGTTTAGGGCCGGATTTCAGCGGTCGGCCGCAAGTGGGTGAAAATGTCGATGTGCGCCGGCCTTTGCCGGCGCCTTCGCTTTCTCTACCAAGACAACGATTTCGCGCAGTGACCTCTACTTCTTCCAAGCCACACGACCTTCAGGCCCTCGACACGCTCACCGGCGGCGCCTTCACCGCGCCGACCTCCGGGGAGCGCGCCGCGCGCATCCGCGACTGGCTCGCGGGCAACCCCGCGTCCGAACAGATGCAGGAGGTCTTCAAGGAGCTGAGCGGTCGCGACAAGGGCGCCGCGCGCCTGCTGCGCGAAAAGCTCGACGAACTCAAGCGCGCCAAGGGCCAGGAGGCCATTGCCGCCGAATGGGCGCAAAAGGCCGAGGCGCTGCTGGGCCAGTCCAAGCTCAACATCGCCGATGCACTGGCCTGGCAGCGCGACGCCGCCAAGGCCGGCGCGCCGCTCTCGCGCGAACCGCTGGCCGGCCTGAAGGCCAGGCTGGCCGAGCGCGTGAAGGGCATCGAAGACCTGCAGCACCGCGCGCAGGTGCACCGCGAAGCCGCCGTCCTGCTGGCACAGCGCTTTGAAGTGCTGTCCACCAAGGGCTGGCAGGACGCCCAGGCCGCCGAGGAATCGCTGCGCGCCGATGTCACCCATTGGCAGCAGCAGGCCGCCGAGATCACCGCCGACGCCAACTGGACCAGCCTCGACGCCAAGTTCGCGCCGCAGCTCGATGCCTCGAAGTCGCAACTGCTGGTGGTGTCCGACTCGTTCCACAGCGCGCTGGCCCAGGCCGTGGCTGCCGCGGCCGACGCCGCAGCGCCGCTGCCGCCCGTGCCCGTGTGGGCCGACGAGCTGCGCGCCGCGCGCGGTGAGGTCGTGGCGCCCAAGGCCGCCGCACCCGCACGTCCCGCCGCGCCCAAGGTCGACCCGTCCGTGCGCGCCGCCGCGCAGGACGCCGTGCAGGCCGCGCTCGCCAAGCTCGAGCAGGAAACCGCCGAAGGCCACGGCAAGGCCAGCGCCGGCGCCGCCGCCGCGCTGCGCGCCGTGCTCAAGGAACACGGCAAGATGGTCGACGCCCCGCTCGAAGCCCGCGTGCATGCCGCGCTGGTGGCGGCCGGCGAACTCGAAGGCTGGCAGCGCTGGAGCGCCGACAAGGTCCGTGAAGACCTCGTCGCCAAGGCCGAAGGCCTGCTCAAGCGCCCCGAAGGCCAGGCCCTCGGTGGCCGCAAGATGCAGGAAACCCTGCGCGCCCTGCGCGACCAGTGGAAGCAGGCCGACCAGGGTGGCGTGCCGAACCACGCGCTCTGGAAGCGTTTCGACGAAGCCTGCAACGAAGCCCACAAGGTGGTCGAGGCCTGGCTGGAGAAGGTCCGCGCCGATGCCGCCGAGCACCGCGCCCACCGCGTCGCGCTGATCGAAGAGGTCAAGGCCTGGGCTGCAGAGCACGCCGGCGCCACCGACCTGAAGGCGCACAACCGCGCGCTGCACCAGTTCGCCGACCGCTGGCGCGATGCCGGCCATGTGGGCGAGAAGGTGTTCGCCGAGCTGCAGCCGCATTGGAACGAAGCCTTCGGCGCCGCCCGCGCACCGTTCGAGACGGCGCAGAAGGCCAGCGTCGAACGCCGCCAGGCCATGATTGCCGAAGCCGCCGAGCTCGGCGCCCAGCCCATGCTGCGCATCGACGCCGTCAAGGCGCTGCAGCAACGCTGGCAGGCCGAGGCACAGGGCGTGCCGCTCGATCGCCGCCACGAACAGAAGCTGTGGGACGCGTTCCGCGCGCCCATCGACGAAGCCTTCAACCGCAAGACCGCCGAGCGCGAAAAGGCATCGGCCGCCATGAGCGAGCACGACCGCTACGTGCTCGACGCCTCCAAGGCGCTCGACGCGGCCAACGCCACCGGCGACGCGCAGAAGATCCGTGCCGCCGTGGCTCGCCTGGAAGGCGCGCTGCGCGGTGAAGCACCGCCGCCCGCCCCGGCCCCGGCACCGAAGGCCGAACAGGCCGCCGCCTCGAGCGACGGCCCCTCCGTCGGCGCGACCGAGATCGAGGCGCCCGGCCAGGCTGCCGCCGAGTTCGGCGAAAGCGCCGAGCAGGCACCGAGCCCGAGCGACGCGGAAGCATCGCCCGGCACGCACACCGCCGCCGCAACCGAGGCACCCGCCGACCTGGTGGCGCCCGCCGATGGCGCCGACGCGTCGGCCCGCTCCGATGGCGAGGCGCACGACGCCGGTGAAGCCGCCGCGGTCGAAGCCCCGTTGGCCGCACCGAAGCCCGCGCCCAAGCCCGTGGTGGCGATGCGCGGCGACGACCGCCCGAGCAGCAAGAAGGGCGAACCGGCACCCGCCGCCCGCGGTGCTGGTGGCCGTTTCGGCGACCGCCGCGATGGCGGCCGTCCCGGCGCCGGCGGCCCGGGTCGCCCTGGAGACCGCAATGACCGTGGCGCGCCCCGCGGCGACGCACGCGGCGATCGCAGCGGCCCTGGCGGTCCCGGCGGCCCTGGCGGCCGGTTTGGCGACCGCCCCCCGCGTTTCGAAGACCGCGGTCCGCGTCTCGGCGATGCCGCTTTCCGCGCGCAGCGCGAAGCGCTCGAACGCGCCGACATGCAGCTGCGCAAGCTCGCGGCGCAGGCCCACGGCGAAGCGCTGACCCAGGTGCTGGGCGCCTGGGAACAGCGCGACGCCAGCCGCCTGCCGAGCGTGCAGGAGCTGGGCCGCGCGGTCTCGCCCGCGGTGCGCACCGGTTGGTCGCAAGCCATCGGCACCTCGCCGTCGGCCGCTGCCGGCGATGCCGCCGAAGCGCTGCTGCGCCTCGAAATGGCCGCCGAAGTGCCCACGCCCGCCGAGCAACTCGACGCGCGCCGCGCACTGCAGCTCAAGCTGCTGACCAAGCGCGGCGACCCGGCCCCGGCGCAGACCTGGGGCCAGGACGCAGGCAAGGTGCTGGCCGCGGCGCACGACGCTGCGAGCGCACGCCGCCTGCAGAACGCGCTGAAGGCGCTGCTGCGCAAGTAAGCACGCCGGCGGGCCGATCGCCCGATCGGCCACGAAAAAGGCGCCCCGCGGGGCGCCTTTTTTTGTGCGAATGGCGACGTGCGTCACGCACGTCAGTGCCGAAGGCTCAGACCTTCTCGCCGATCACCGGCGTCTGTGCCGCCGTGGCCTCTTCGGCAATGAAGCCATTGCGGATCCGGCGCCGCAGGAACAGCCCGCCGATGCCCAGCAGCAGGGCGACGAGGCCGACGATCAGCGTGCCCTTGTCCGTGGCGCTCGAGGCCGCGGCCTGGTCCTTGACCTCCATGATCTTCTGCACCTCGGCCAGGGACACCACCGGCTGGCCCTTGAGCTTGACTTCGTAGACCAGGTTGTTGTCCGAAGGATCGACGCGCACCTCAACGGCTTCGTCGATCAGCGGCTCGAGCTTCTTGCGGCCGACTGCGTAGTCGACGCGCCATTTCTCGGTGCTGCCGTCGGCCACCTTGGCGTCGAGCACGAAGTAGTGGCGCGTGGTGCTGCCACCGCGGCGGCGCTTGGTGGTCTCGGTGATCTCGCTGCCGCTGACGATCGTGCCGCTCTTGGCCACCAGGTCTTCGACGGCGGTGCCATGCGTGTCGGCGCTGGCCTTGAACTGCGCGTAGCCAGCCCACCCCAGGATGCCGATGCCCACCACCAATGCCAGCCACGCCTTGCCCGTGAGCTGATAGATCCAATCCCTCATTTTGTTTGCCTTTTTAACGTGTTGATAACCCGTCGATGGTAAAGGCTGTTCAGCTATCTAATTAATAGCGAACAAATGAATACTGGCGTGCGATCAGGCCTGTTTAGGAAGAAAGAATTCATCGAAGATGGCCAGCACTTCGGGGAAGTCGCGCGAGAAGTTCGGGCGGTTCACAAAGTAGGCCTCGCAGGCCACCGCGAAGAACTCGCTGATCGAGGTGGCGCCGTAGTCGTCGAGCCATGGCGGCTCGGCGCCGAAGCGCTCCGCCATGATCGTCTTTTCGCGAAAGCCGTCGTAGGCGGGTTGCAGCACGGCCATCCAGGCCGCGCGGGCCTCGCGGGTGCCGCGGCTGCCTGCAAAGCCGGCCGGCAGCGGCGGGCAGCCGTTGGCGTCCCCGCTGCGCATGTCGATCTTGTGGGCGAACTCGTGGATCACCACGTTGTAACCGCGCTCGCTGGTGACGCTGCTGGCCAGCACGTCGTCCCAGCTCAGCATGACGGGGCCGCGGTCCATGGCTTCGCCGGCCACGACCTCGCCGTATTCGTGCACCACCTGGGCTTCGTCGACCACCTTGCGCCGCGCCACCACCTCGGAGCGGTGCACCACGATGCCGACGAAATCGTCGTACCAGTTCAGGCCGCCCCTCAGATGCAGCACGGGCAGCACGGCCTGCGCCGCGATGGCCAGCGCCACTTCGTTGGTGATGGTGAAGCCCTTGGCGCCGTGGAATTCCTTGTCGCGCAGGAACTCGGCGGTGAGGATGCGCAGGCGTTGCCGGTCGGGCTCGGGCAGGGCGCCGAGGAAGGCGTAGCGCTTGAGTGCCGCCTGCCAGGCGGCTTCGGGGATTGGGGGCAGGGCGCGCAACCGGCGCAGCCACTTGAACATCGGTGACGGCGGCGCGGCTAGCGCAGGTCGACGCGTTGCGCGCCGGCGGTGGAAAGGCACAGCAGCTGTGCGCGCGGCGGGTGCGCCGCGGCGTCCCAGTCGCTCAGCACGATGCGCTGCAGGCCTTGGCCCAGGTCGTGGTTGGCGGGGCGGTGCGTGTGGCCGTGCACCAGCGTGCGGGCATTGGCCTGCCGCAGCCAGTGGCGCGCGGCGTCGTTGTCGACGTCGGCCCAGATCGTCGACGGGTTGCGCTTGCGGTCTTCGCTCTGCACGCGCATGGAGCGCGCGAGCGCGCGGCGCTCCTCGAGCGGGCGGGCGAGGAAGGCGGCCTGCCATTCGGGCGTGCGCACCTGGGCGCGGAACTTGAGGTACTCGGTGTCCTCGAGGCAGAGGATGTCGCCGTGGCTCAGCAGCCAGCGTTGGCCGTGCAGCACCAGCACCGTGGGGTCGTCGAGCAGCGTCAGGCCGCATTGCGCCGCGAATGCGGGGCCGACCAGGAAGTCGCGGTTGCCATGCATGAAGAACACCGGCAGCCGTTGCGCGGTGCGGCGCAGCAGCTCGGCGCACTGCGCTTCGAAACCGGCTGCATCTGCAGAGCTTGCAGAAGCAGCCGAGTCGTCGCCCACCCACACCTCGAACAGGTCGCCGAGGATGATCAACGCGTCGGCCGGCGTGGTCTGCAGGTAGCCCTGCCAGGCCTCGAAGGTGGCGGGCTCGCCGGCCTGCAGGTGCAGGTCGGAAATCAGGTCGACGGTGCGCCACGCGGGCGGCGCCACCAGTTCCTTGAACGCCGTCATTGCGGCCGCCGCCGGGTCACGCCGAAGCGGAACGCGCGGGCCGCGCCTGTCTCATGGAGAGCGGCGAAGCACACGAAGCGGCAAGCCGGGCGGCTCACGCTCACTCGGCGATGACGACGGCCTTTTCGATCACGACGTCGTCGAGCGGCACGTCGTCATGGAAGCCCTTGCGGCCCGTCTTCACGGCCTTGATCTTGTCGACCACGTCGGTGCCGTTGATCACCTTGCCGAACACGGCATAGCCCCAGCCTTGTGCCGAGGGTGCGGTGTGGTTCAGGAAGCCGTTGTCCGACACGTTGATGAAGAACTGCGCGGTGGCCGAGTGCGGCGCGCTGGTGCGGGCCATGGCAACGGTGTAGTTGTTGTTCTTCAGGCCGTTGTTGGCTTCGTTCTCGATCTCGGCGCCGGTGGGCTTTTGCTGCATGCCGGGCTCGAAGCCGCCGCCTTGCACCATGAAGCCGGGGATCACGCGGTGGAACACCGTGTTGTCGTAGTGGCCCTTCTTCACGTACGAGATGAAGTTCTCGGCCGACTTCGGTGCCTTCTCGGCGTCGAGTTCGAGCGTGATCACGCCGTAGTTCTTGATGTGCAGTTCGACTTGGGGGTTGCTCATGGCGGGACTCCTTCTTGGGAAATGAATTACTTCGCCAGCAGCGTGGCGGACTTGATGGTGACGGCCTCGAGCGGCACGTTCTGCATGCCGGCCTTGTTGCCGGTGGCGACCGCGCGGATCTTGTCGACCACGTCGGTGCCGGCAACGACCTTGCCGAACACGGTGTAGCCGTAGCCGTCGGGGTTGGGCGCGTTGAGCGAGTCGTTGTTCTTCACGTTGATGAAGAACTGCGACGTTGCGGAATTCGGGTTGCCGGTGCGCGCCATGGCGACCGTGTACTTGTCGTTCTTCAGGCCGTTGCTGGCTTCGAGCGGAATGGCCGCGCGCGTGGGCTTTTGCTGCATGTCGGCCGTGAAGCCGCCGCCCTGGATCATGAAGCCGTCGATGACGCGGTGGAACACCGTGCCGTCGTAGTGCTTGTCCTTGACGTACTGCAGGAAGTTCTCGACCGACTTGGGCGCCTTGGCGGCATCGAGCTCGACCACGATGTCGCCGGCCGAAGTGGCCAGCTTGACGCGCGGGGCGGCCGTTTGTGCGTAGCCAGTGGCGGCGAACGTGAGTGCGGCGGCCAGCACAAGGGCGCTGCGGCGGCTGAAACGGGAGAGGGCGTGGATCGTCAAGAGAGGCTCCGTGTGCGAAAGAGGAGAGGACAGGGGGCGCGGGCCGTGCAAGAGTGCGAGAGGCGCCACGTCGGCGCCCTTGCCGGGCGGGCCGTCACTTGCTGGTGCGGCCGACCGGCTTGCGCACCACCGGCGGCGCGGCGGGCAGCGTGGCGGCTTCGGCTTCGGCCTTGGGCGTGAAGATCTGGCGGATCAGCAACAGCTTGGGCGCGACGCTCGAGTTGGTGCTGGCGAACTGCTGGGCGCGAACGTATTCCTGGGCCGCGAGGCGGGCATACACGTCGCCGAGGTTCTCGTGCGCGGTGGCGTAGTTCGGGTTGAGCTTGATGGCCTGTTCGAGCGCGGCGCGGGCCTGGTCGAACTTGCTTTGCGATGCATACAGCGCGGCCAGGTTGTTGTAGGGCTCGGACAGCTCGGGGAAGTCTTGCGTGAGCTGCGTGAAGGCGGTGATGGCCTCGGCCTGCTTGTTCTGCTCGGTGAGGATCACGCCGCGCAGGAAGCGCATCTGCGGGTCGCGCGGCTTGCCGGCGATATAGGTGTCGGCCTTGGCCAGCGCCTCGTTCGACTTGCCCTGCCGCAGCAGCAGGTTGACGTCGTCGTAGTCGTTGGCATGCGCTGCGGAGGCCCAGAGGCTGAACAGCAGAGCGAAGGCAATGGAGAGTCTGGAGAACGCGGCGTGCTTCATGAAGCCTCGGCAGAAAAGGGGGGAATGCGGGCTTGGGGAACACCCGGACGCCGCTCGGCGGCAGACGTTTATACTAGGTCGGATTGTAGCCGAGGGGCCATGTCGAACCCCTCGCGACCACAGCCCCCGTCACCCCTGAAAAACACCGTCTTTCGCCCGTGCTTTACGTGCGCGAACTGACGCTTTCCGAATCTCATGAGTCTGCGCATCTACAACACGCTGTCGCGTGAATTGGAGGAATTCTCCCCATTGCACCCCGGACAGGTGCGCATGTACGTTTGCGGCATGACGGTCTACGACTACTGCCACCTCGGCCACGCGCGCTCGATGATCGCCTTCGACGTGGTGCAGCGCTGGCTCAAGGTGAGCGGCTTCGACGTGACCTACGTGCGCAACATCACCGACATCGACGACAAGATCATCCGCCGCGCCGTGGAGAACGGCGAGAGCATCCGCGCGCTGACCGACCGCATGATCGACGCGCTGCACGAAGACGCCGACGCGCTCGGCATCGAGCGCCCCACGCACGAGCCGCGCGCCACCGACTACATCCCGCAGATGCTGTCGATGATCGGCACGCTCGAGCAGAAGGGCCTGGCCTACCGCAGCGACAACGGCGACGTGAACTACGCCGTGCGCAAGTTTCCCGGCTACGGCAAGCTCAGCGGCAAGTCCATCGACGAGCTGCATGCGGGCGAGCGCGTGGCCGTGCTCGACGGCAAGGACGACCCGCTCGACCCGGTGCTCTGGAAGAGCGCCAAGGCCAGCGAACCCGACGAGGTGAAGTGGGCCAGCGAGTTCGGCCCGGGCCGCCCGGGCTGGCACATCGAGTGCTCGGCCATGGCCTGCGAGCTGCTCGGCGAAACGCTGGACATCCACGGCGGCGGCGAAGACCTGCAGTTCCCGCACCACGAGAACGAAATTGCGCAGAGCGAAGGCGCCACCGGCAAGCCGCTGTCCAACTACTGGATGCACAACGGCTTCATCGTGACCGACAACGAGAAGATGTCCAAGAGCCTGGGCAACTTCTTCCTGATCCGCGACGTGCTCAAGAAGTACGACGCCGAGACCATCCGCTTCTTCGTGCTGCGCGCGCACTACCGCCGCCCGCTGAACTACAGCGACGTGCACCTGGACGATGCGCGCGCCTCGCTCAAGCGGCTGTACACCGCGCTCGACCTGGTGGCGCCGGCCGACGTGAAAGTCGACTGGAGCGACCCCTATGCCGCGCGCTTCAAGGCCGCGATGGACGAGGACTTCGCCACGCCCGAAGCCGTGGCCGTGCTCTTCGACCTGGCGGGTGAAGTGAACCGCACGCAATCGGCCGCGCAGGCCGGCTTGCTGAAGGCGCTGGGCGGCTGCGTGCAGATCCTGCAGGACGACCCCAAGGCCTTCCTGCGGGCCGGCACCACGCTCGACGAAGCCACCATCCAGGCGCAGATCGACGCGCGCGCCGCCGCCAAGGCCGCGAAGGATTTCGCCGAAGCCGACCGCATTCGCAAGGTGCTCCTGGAGCAGGGCATCGTGCTCAAGGACTCGCCCACGGGCACGACCTGGGCGGCCGCGCAGTGAACGGAACGACGAACCCCATGCCCGCCACCACGAAGACCAGCGTTCAGATCTACACGCCGGACTATTGGGAAGAGGCATGCAAGCACCTCGCCAAGAAAGACCGCGTCATGAAGCGGCTGATTCCGAAGTTCGGAGACGCCTGCCTGGAGTCGCGCGGTGATGCGTTCACCACGCTGGCGCGCAGCGTGGTCGGCCAGCAGATCTCGGTGAAGGCCGCGCAGTCGGTGTGGGACAAGTTTGCTGCGCTGCCGCGCAAGCTCACGCCGGCCAACGTGCTCAAGCTCAAGGTCGACGACATGCGCGGCGCCGGACTGTCGGCGCGCAAGATCGAGTACCTCGTCGACCTCGCGCTGCATTTCGATTCGGGCATGGTCCACGTCAATTCGTGGAAGGACATGTCGGACGAACTCATCATCGAAGAGCTCGTGGCCATTCGCGGCATCGGCCGCTGGACGGCCGAGATGTTCCTCATCTTTCACCTGATGCGTCCGAACGTGCTCCCCGTCGATGACGTGGGGCTGCTCAACGGCATCAGCGTCAACTATTTTTCGGGCGATCCGGTCAGCCGCAGCGATGCCCGCGACGTCGCCGTGGCCTGGGCCCCGTATTGCAGCGTGGCGACTTGGTATATTTGGCGATCGCTGGATCCCGTTCCAGTCGCGTATTGAATAACAGGAGAAGACGTTGGCGAAACGAACCTTCCTCGACTTCGAGCAGCCCATTGCTGAACTCGAAACAAAGATCGAAGAATTGCGCTATGTGCAGACCGAATCCGCGGTCGACATCTCTGAAGAAATCGATCAGCTCGGCAAAAAGAGCCAGCAACTCACCAAGGACATCTACAGCGACCTGACGCCCTGGCAGATCACCAAGATCGCCCGGCATCCGGAGCGCCCCTACACGCTCGACTACGTCAACGAAATCTTCACCGATTTCGTCGAACTGCACGGCGACCGCCACTTCTCGGACGACCTGTCGATCGTGGGCGGACTCGCGCGCTTCAACGGCGTGCCCTGCATGGTGCTCGGCCACCAGAAGGGCCGCGACACGAAGGAGCGCACCGCGCGCAACTTCGGCATGAGCAAGCCCGAGGGTTACCGCAAGGCGCTGCGTCTCATGAAGACGGCCGAGAAGTTCAAGCTGCCGGTGTTCACCTTCGTGGACACGCCCGGCGCGTACCCCGGCATCGACGCCGAGGAGCGCGGCCAGTCGGAAGCCATCGGCCGCAACATCTTCGAGATGGCGCAGCTCGAGGTGCCGATCATCGTCACCATCATCGGCGAGGGTGGTTCCGGCGGCGCGCTGGCCATCTCGGTCGGCGACCAGCTGGTGATGCTGCAGTACTCGATCTATTCGGTCATCAGCCCCGAAGGCTGCGCTTCCATCCTGTGGAAGACCAGCGAGAAGGCACAGGAAGCCGCCGATGCACTGGGCATCACGGCGCACCGCCTGAAGGCGCTGGGCCTGGTCGACAAGATCGTGAACGAGCCCGTGGGCGGCGCGCACCGCGACCATCGCCAGATGGCCGCGTTCCTGAAGCGCGCGCTCAACGATGCCTTCCGCCAGGTCAGCGACCTGAAGCCGAAGGAACTGCTGGACCGCCGCTACGAGCGCCTGCAGAGCTACGGCCGTTTCAACGACACCAAGGCCGACAGCGGCCGGTAACGGCAGATAGCGCGGGTTGCCATGAACTCCGCTTTCGAACGCGCCATGGCCGCGTTCGAGCCGGTGCATTGGCCGCTGGCGGTGGGGTTCAGCGGTGGGGCGGATTCGACCGCCTTGCTGGCCGCCTGCGCCTCACGCTGGCCGGGGCAGGTGGTCGCCTTTCACGTGCACCACGGGCTGCAGTCCGCGGCCGACGATTTCGAACTTCATTGCCTCACGGTGTGCGAACGCCTTGGGGTGCCGCTCGTCGTTCATCGGGTCGATGCGCGTCACGCGCCGGGCGACAGTCCGGAAGACGCGGCCCGCCGTGCCCGCTACGAGGCTTTTGCCGCGATGGCGCGCATGGAGGGGGCGAGCGCGGCTGTCAAATCCATAGCGCTGGGTCACCACGCCGACGATCAGGTCGAGACGCTGCTGCTGGCGCTTTCACGTGGGGCAGGGCTGCCGGGTCTGGCGGCCATGCCCGCGCACATGCGGCGCAACGGCCTGGACATCCATCGGCCGCTGCTGGCGGTCCCGGGGGCCGAGATTCGTGAATGGCTTGCCGGCCGACACTTGCCCTGGATCGAAGACCCGACCAACGGCGACGAGCGCTACACCCGCAACCGGATTCGCGCGGTGCTTCTGCCCGCGCTGGCGCAGGCTTTTCCGCAATTCCGCGCGACCTTCGCGCGCAGCATCGGCCACGCGGCGCAGGCGCAGCAACTGCTCGGCGAACTGGCGGCACAAGACCTGGAGACGGTCGGCACTCCGCCGCGCATCGCCACGCTGCAGACGCTTTCGCGCGCCCGGCAAGCCAATGCGCTGCGCCATTGGCTGATGCATTCGCACGGCTGCGCGCCCAGTGCGGCGCAGCTCGATCAGCTGCTCGAGCAGGTCCGCGCATGCACCACGCGCGGGCACCGGATCCACCTCAAGGTGGGGGCAGGTTTCGCCGAGCGGCAGGGCGATTTCCTGCATTGGTACAATGCCCCGCCCTCGCCGAAGACTTCGCTCTGACCGCTTGCAGGGCGCCGCCTTTCAAGCGGCCCTTTCCTTATCTCTGATTTCATCCATGGCATTGATCGTTCACAAATACGGCGGTACGTCGATGGGCTCGACCGAGCGCATCAAGAATGTCGCCAAGCGCGTCGCGAAGTGGGCGCGCGCAGGCCACCAGATGATCGTGGTTCCGAGCGCCATGAGCGGCGAGACCAATCGCCTGCTCGGCCTGGCCAAGGAGCTGGCGCCCAGCAAACCTGGCGTGGCCCACAGCCGCGAACTCGACATGCTGGCTTCGACCGGCGAGCAGGCCTCTTCGGCACTGCTGGCCATCGCGCTGCAGGCCGAGGGCGTCGAGTCGGTCAGCTACGCCGGCTGGCAGGTGTCGGTTCGCACCGACAACTCGTACACCAAGGCGCGCATCGAGAGCATCGATGACGCCCGCGTCATGGCCGACCTGAACGCCGGCAAGGTGGTGGTCATCACCGGCTTCCAGGGCGTGGACGACGACGGCAACATCACCACGCTGGGCCGCGGCGGCAGCGACACCTCGGCCGTGGCCATTGCCGCGGCCATGAAGGCGAACGAATGCCTGATCTACACCGACGTGGACGGCGTGTACACGACCGACCCGCGCGTGGAGCCCGATGCGCGCCGCCTCACCACCGTGAGCTTCGAAGAGATGCTCGAAATGGCGAGCCTGGGCTCCAAGGTGCTGCAAATCCGCTCGGTGGAATTCGCCGGCAAGTACAAGGTGCCGCTGCGCGTGCTTTCGAGCTTCACGCCGTGGGACATCGACATCAATGAAGAGGCCAAGTCCGGCACGCTGATCACTTTCGAGGAAGACGAAAACATGGAACAAGCCGTCGTATCCGGCATCGCATTCAATCGCGACGAAGCCAAGATCTCGGTGCTCGGCGTCCCCGACAAGCCCGGCATCGCGTATCACATCCTCGGTGCCGTGGCAGACGCCAACATCGAAGTCGACGTGATCATCCAGAACCTCAGCAAGGACGGCAAGACCGACTTCAGCTTCACCGTGCATCGCAACGAATACGCGAAGACGATCGACCTGCTGCAGTCGAAGGTCATGCCTTCGCTGGGCGCCACCGAGATCGTGGGCGACACCAAGATCTGCAAGGTCAGCATCGTGGGCATCGGCATGCGCAGCCACGTGGGCGTCGCGAGCAAGATGTTCCGCGTGTTGAGCGAAGAGGGCATCAACATCCAGATGATCTCGACCAGCGAAATCAAGACCTCGGTTGTGATCGACGAAAAATATATGGAATTGGCAGTGCGCGCACTGCATAAAGCCTTCGATCTCGACCAACCGACCGCCTAAGTAATGGCATAATCGTGGCTTCTTTCAGGAACTGTGACCGAGTGGCCGAAGGTGCTCCCCTGCTAAGGGAGTATGGGGTGTAGAGCCTCATCGAGGGTTCGAATCCCTCCGGTTCCGCCAGATAGCAAACAAAAACGGCCCCTCACGGGGCCGTTTTTCATTTGTGCTTCCACACGCGTGACGCGACAGCACACGACGTGGCAGGCGTCTCTCTTTCTCCCTGCTCTCACTACTCGCGCTACGCCGCCTTGGCCTCCCGCTGCAGCGGCAGCCACAGCACGAACCGCGTGCCCGTCGGCTTCGATTCCCAATTCACCGTCCCTCGGATCGCCTGTGCACGCCGGCGCTGGTTCTGCAGTCCGCGCCCGGAGGCCGACGGATCGCTCGTCACACGCTGCACGTCGAAACCCTGGCCGTTGTCCTCGATCGTCACCTGCACGCCCGCACCGGCCATCGACGTGGCCACGCGGATCTCGGTGGCGCGTGTGTGGCGCAGGATGTTCGAGATGCTCTCCTGCACGATGCGCAGGATGTGCAGCGCGCTCGACGGATCGAGCCACTCCAGCGCCGGCAGTTCCTGCACCTCCCAGCGCAGCGACACGCCCGTGCCTTCGAGCCGCGGCTCGAGCCGGTAGCGCAGCGTGGCGAGCAGCAGCAGCACGTCGGCCTCGATCGGCTCGAGCGAGTCCAGCGTGAGCTTCAGGTCGTCGAGGCAGCTCTTGAGAATCTGCGACACCTTGTCGTCGCTCATGCCGCCGCCTTCCACCGAGCGGATGGCGCTGATCAGCGACGAGCCGAGCCCGTCGTGCATGTCCTGCATCAGGCGTTGACGTTCGGCGCTGATGGTCTGCAGGCGTTCGATCTCGCGCAGCCGCTGGTGGCTGTGCTCGAGCTCGGCTTCGCGCTTGAGCAGCCGCTGCGCGAGGTTTTCGTTCAATTGCTCGACCGCGCCGATGGCGTGCACGTAGCGGCGGTACATCAGCGCGCCGAAGACGCTGAAGGTGACGGCGTTGGTGTACGCCCCCAGGTACCAGCCCTCGGGGCTGATGAAGTTGTTCTGCAGCAGCCAGTCGGTGATGCCCAGCAGCACGCAGATACCGATGCCCACCGCCACCAGCCGTCCTTCGTTGGAGCAGCGCCATGCACTGACGCCGCCCACCAGGCACACCAGCGTGCCCATCAGCGCCGCGACCGCGTAGATCAGCGGCGTGACCTGCGGGGTGTTCTGCACGATCGCCAGCACGGGCATCGTGACGACGCCGATGACGCTGGTTGCCGCGACCACGCCCCAGGTCAGCCACTTGAGCTCACGCCCGTGCAGCTGCCGCAGGAAGAAGTGCACCACCATCACCAGCCAGAAGAGCGCGTTGACGGTCAGCCACGCGAACCAGTCGTTGGCGACCGGTTGGCTCACGTAGAAATGCAGCCCCCGCATGAAGGAGCTGGCCGCGAGGTTGAAGAACAGCAGGTAGCCGGTTTCGTCGCGCCGCCTGAACCACACGAAGAGTGCGAACACGCCCACGGCCATGAAGGCCGCGCTGAGCATGGCGGGCAGTTCCTGCTGCAGCCACTGGCGCGCGCCATAGCGGCCTCGCAGCGATTCGACGGGGCCGATCCACAACGAGGACAGCGCAACCTGCGCGCTCTGCGTGTGTTCGAGCCGCAGCAGGATCTCGTGCGGTGGCGCGCCGCCCGCGGTGCCATGGTCCAGCTCCACCCACAGCGGCGTGCGCGTGCTGTTCCACAGCGGCCCCTGCTGCTGTGCGCGGTGAACCAGCTGGCCGTTGATGTAGACCGCGATGGTGCCGTCGGTCTTGATGCGCGCGCCGTACAGCGCCAACGGGCCGGCGGCGGCCGGCAGGTCGCGCGTGGAGAGCCTGATCCAGGAAGTGCGTGTCGTCCTGGTGGCGGCGCCGGAGCCGGCTTGCCGCAGCAGGGCGATCGGCGGTGCGAAGGGCAGGGCGATCGGCTGCCAGCGGCCCGGCAGGGCGTCGCTGTCCTGGCGCACGGGCGGCACGGAGAAGCCCGAGGCGTCGTCGACCTGCCAGTCGGCGCGCGTCAGGTGCAGCAGCGTCTCGGGCTGCTGCAGGTGGGCCATGCTGGCGAAGAAGATGCCGATGACGCAGAGCAGCGCGATCGACAGCAGGAGCACCACTTTGGCGAAGAAGGGTGCCGGGCGGCTGCGCGAGGAAGGGGTGGAGGGATGCATCCGAAGGGAGTGCACGGAACGGTGCAGCCCAATTTTCGCACTTTGTTACCAATCTGCGCGAATGCACTGCGGGCCTCGGGCCTCCAGAAGACGCCGAACGCGGCTCAGCGCGGTGCGTCAGGCTGCGACAGCACCCACCGCGCCAGCACCTGCGCGTCGGCCTCGGAGACCTGCGTCTGGCGCGGCATGATGATCCGGCCCCAGGTGCCGACGCTGCCGTCGCGGATCTTTCCGGCCAGGCGCGCCGGTGCCTCGGCATCGTTGCGGTAGCGCTGCGCGATCTGCGCGAATCCGGGGCCGACCTGCTTGTGGACCAGCCCGTGGCACGCCATGCAGGCGTTCTTGCGCGCCAGGTCGGCGGGCGGGGTTTGCGCGTGGGCCGCAAACGTCTGCGCGGACATCCACACGACCACGGCGATGAAAGGCGAGGCAGAAGAGCGCTTTGGTTTTATTCTGGGAATCATCGACATGGGGTCTCGGCTGGCGAAGGGATCGTAGCCGCTGGTTCTCCGGCCGGGAGCGGGCCTGCGCCGTCGTGCGTCCGCGACAACTCGATTCAAGAGTAACTATATGTATGGTTAAATCCCGGCAACTATCGCGAAGAAGACGAGGGATTGCATGAAGCTGCTGCTGAGCATTGCGTTTGCCGCTGTGGCGTTGGTGGGTTGCGCCAGCGCGCCGCCGCCGACGCCGACCGAACCTGGCACGGGCCGGGGCACCTCCTATGTGCCCATGGTGGCCATGGAAGGCGTCGACAAGGTCCGCTATGACAACGACGTGGCCGACTGCCGCACGGCAGCCAACCGCATCACGGCGCGCACCGAGTCCGGCGACGCCATGTGGGGCGCGTTGGGCCTCGGCCTGATCACGGTGCACGGCCAGGGCATCGTCGCCGCAGCTTCCTACACCGGCATCACGGCCGCCATCATCGACTGGAACGGCCGGCCCGACGCCGATCTGATCGCCGAGCACCAGCAGATCGCCATCGTCCATTGCATGGCCAAGCGCGGCTATCGCAACCTCGACACGAACGTGCGCGACACGTTCTACGGCAACACCTTCGACCCCGGCATCGTGCTGAAGCCGCGCCGCACCGGCGTGGACACGTACAACGTCGAGAACCTCGCCAAGGCCGGCCGCTGCAACCTGCAGCCGCGCGCCGAACTTACGGCGAAGGGCCCCGGCTACGAGACCTACAACGTGCCGTGCGACAACGGCGGTACGTGGGCGGTGCGCTGCGAATTCGGCAAGTGCCGCGTGCTCGCGCAGGCCTTGATCCGACGCTCCTGAGTTTCCTCGAGCGCCTCGAGTCGTCTCAGACGGGTTCAGGTGGCTTCAGGTGGCTTCAGGCGGCAGCCATGCGAGCGACCGGTGCGTCGTTCGCTCGAGCGGCAATGACAGGTCGGCAAACTTCGCTTCGATCCTGTCCCGCGCGCGCCCATCGACGCGCATTCCCAAGGACATCGGCAACTGGCGGCAACGCGCAAGCGCTTGCGCCACGTTGATCTGCAGCAGCGCCGCGCTGGCCCGCGCCGCCTCGCCGATGCGCTCGGGTGGACATTCGGCAAGGCGCAGGTCGTACTCGGCGTAGAGCTCGCGCGAAATGCCGGCCTGTGGTTCGTTTCCAGCGCATTCGCCGCTGGCAAACTGGCCCAGGTCGAGAAACGCATCCTGCTCGTGATAGTGCTTCAACGCCGCCGCGAATTCCTCGAGCGTTGAAAGCGGCCGCTGCGTCTTCTGCACCGACAGCACATCGGCGAAAGTGGCGGCTTCCAGGTAATGGCGCAGCCCGTGTTCAGCGGCGTAGGCCGGCATCTCGCCCCCGCGTTCGTCCTCGACGGGATCTTCTTCCTCGTCCGCGTTGCAGGACAGGAAGAAGCGGTTGTCGATCAGCTCGCCGCTGTCGCGGGCATAGACCCACGAAAAGCGCTCGTACAGATCGGTGTCGTTGAAGCATGCAGCGAGCGCCTCGATGGCTTCGCGCAGGTTCATCAAGCGAGACATCTCAGGCGCCTCCTTCGCGCGAAGAAGGCGCCCGGCCGGCGATCAGCGCCAGGCGTAATGCCCGCGCACGAGGCGGCCGTGCTCGCGGTGCGCCGGCACCCACACCTTGTGCGGGCGATGGTGCGGCCGGTCGTAGCCGGGGCCGTGGCGCGGTCCCGGCTGGGCCATGGTGGCCGTGGAAGCGAAAGCGAGCGTGGTGGCTGCAAGAACGAAGAGAAGTTGTTTTTTCATGTTGGAGTCCTTCTGGTTGGTGCACCCGAATCGGTACGCAGCCCAGCTTAGTGGGGCGTCCGAAGCCGCTTCGTAGGCGAAGTCGCACTTTACAAAAGGGACACGCAAGGCCCGCTGCCAAGGCCTGGGCGCTCACTTGACGATCATTCCCTTGAGTGCCGGATCGGGCGGCGGCGCCTTCAGCTTCATCTGCCGCATCGTCTTCACCAGCAGCTGCGCAATCATCACGTTGCGGTGCCGCTTGCTGTTGGCCGGAATCACGTGCCACGGCGCGTGGTCGCTCGACGTGTGGCTCAGCGCTGTCTGGTAGGCCTGCTGGTAGGCGCTCCACTTGGTGCGCACCTCGAGGTCGTCCATGCTGAACTTCCATTGCTTGCCCGGCGTGTCGATGCGCGCCTGCAGGCGCTCGCGCTGCTCGTCCTTGTCGATGTGCAGCATGCACTTGACGACGACCGTGCCGGTCTCCGTGAGCATCCGCTCGAAGTCGTTGATCTGCGCATAGCGGCGTTTGGCTTCCGCCTTGTCGATCCAGCCTTCGACCACGGGCACCAGCACGTCTTCGTAGTGGCTGCGGTTCCACACCATGATCTCGCCGGTGCGCGGCACCACCGCATGGCAGCGCCACAGGTAGTCGCGCGCGCGCTCGTCCACGGTGGGCGCCTTGAAGGCCGACACGCGCACGCCCAGCGGCGAGGTGCGCGAGAACACCCAGCGCACGGTGCCGTCCTTGCCGCTGGTGTCCATGCCCTGCAGCACCAGCAGCAGCTTGCGCTTGCCTTCGGCGTGCAGCAGGTCCTGCAGTTCGTCGAGCTCGACCGCCAGTGCGTCGACCTCCGCGCGCTGCGAGGCTTCATCGCCTTCGCAGAAGGGCGTGTCGTCGGGGTCGATGTGCGAGAGCTTGAACTTGTCGCCGACGCGGTATTTCTTGAAGCTGGCCATGAAGCAGGGACTCCGTGAAAAAAACGAAGCCGACAGCGTAAGCGATCAGCTACCGGTGGTCAGCGCTCGTCGTCGTCCGGGCTGAGCGAAGCGCTCCAGCGGTTGTCCCAGTCGGCATGCTGGCGCACCGCGCCGTCGAGCTCGCGCCGGTCGCGCTTGGTCGGGCGCCCCTGCTCGATGGACAGGGCCGGCTCGCTGCCCGTGCGGCGCAGTTCGCGAAAGGCCGCCTGCGCCGCGATGCTCTCGGGCGTCTCCTCGTAGAGCTGCTGTGCCACCGGCGCCGGCCCACGCAGGCCGCTGATGCCGCGCACCGTCACGGTCCGCGTCAGCGGGCCCATGCGCAGGGCCACGGTATCGCCGGGTTTCACCTCGCGCGAGGCCTTGGCGACGTCGCCGTTCACCTGCACGCGGTTCTTGCCGATTTCCTCCGCGGCCAGCGAGCGCGTCTTGAAGAAGCGGGCGGCCCAGAGCCATTTGTCGATGCGCAGGCGTTCCATAGAAGGTGGAAAGTGGAGATGCGGAATTGTGCCGCGACCGCAGCTAGGCTGTCGACGGTTCCAACGGCCACAGCGGCAGGCGCACCACAGCGTCCAGCCCGCCTGCCGCGCGGTTGTCCAGGCTGATGCGCCCCTGCAGCGCCAGCACGATCTCGCGGCAGATCGCCAGCCCCAGCCCCGAGCCGCTCGACGTGCTGCCGGCGGAAAACGGCGCGAACAGGCGCTGGCGCAGTTCGTCCGAAATGCCCGGGCCGCTGTCGCGCACCGTCAGCACCGCCTCGTCGCCATCCGCTTGCACCGCCACCGACAGCGCGGCGCCCACCGGGCTCAGCTTGATCGCGTTGTGCAGCAGGTTGCGCGTGAGCTCCTGCAGCATCCACTGGTGGGCCCGCACCCGCACCGGCCGGTCGATGGCGAGCTCGAAGTCGAGCGCCTTGTCGGCCACCAGCGGCGACAGGTCGAGCGCCATCTGGCGCACCACCTCGCCGAAATCGAGCGTCACCGACTCCGGCTGCTGGCGCAGCTGCTCCACCTTGGCGAGCGACAGCATCTGGTTGGCCAGCGCGGTGGCGCGCTCCACCGTCTGGCTGATTTCGCCCAAGGCCTGCTCGGGCGCCACGTCGCCGCGGCGCGCCGACTGCACCTGCGCCTTCAGCACCGCCAGCGGCGTGCGCAGCTGGTGGGCGCTGTCGCGCACAAAGCGCTTCTGGTGGTCGAGCAGCCCCTGCAGCCGGCCCATGACCTGCGTGGTGGCGTCGATCAGCGGGCGCAGTTCGCGCGGCGCGTCGGGCGCGTCGATGGGCGAGAGGTCGTCGGCCGGCCGCCTCTCGATGGCCTCGCCGAGTTCGCGCACCGGGCGCGTGGCGCGCTGCACCACGAACAGCGTGGCCAGCGCGATCACGCCCATCAGCAGGAGCTGGCGCCACAGCGTGTCGACCAGCAGCTTGCGCGCCAGCGTCTCGCGGATCTCCAGCGTCTCGGCCACCTGCACCACCGCCATGCCGCGCCCGCGTGCGCTGGCCACCGGCTGCAGCAGCACCGCCACGCGCACCGGCTGGTTGCGGAACTGCGCGTCGTAGAAATCCACCAGCGCGGCGTACGCGCTGCGGTCGGGAATGCGCCCGCGCCAGAAGGGCAGCTCGGCAAAGCCCGAGATCATCTCGCCGTCGAGCGCCGACACCCGGTAGAACAGCCGGCTGCGGTTGTCGGCCTCGAAGGCCTCGAGCGCGGAGTAGGGCACGATGGCGCGCAACTGCGCCAGCTCGTCGTAGCCCTCCACGTCGAGCTGCTCGCCGATGGTCTTGGCCGACGCGAGCAGCGTGCGGTCGTAGGCCGTGGTGGCCGCCGCCAGGCTCTGGCGGTACACGCTCACGCTGTTGATCACGATGAACAGCGCGATCGGCGCGAGGATGCCGAGCAGCAGCCGCGCGCGCAGCGATGAAACGCGGGTCATGTCTCGGGGCGCAGCAGGTAGCCCAGGCCGCGCATGGTCATCAGCACGGCGCCCGTGCCCACCAGCTTCTTGCGCAGGCGGTACACCACCACCTCGATGGCCTCGTACTGCACGTCGGCCTCGCCCGGGAACACCAGCTCGAACAGGCGCTCCTTGGTCACGGCGTGGCCGGGCTTCATCATCAGCGCCTTCAGCAGCGCCAGCTCGCGCGGCGTGAGCTCGAGCAGTTCGGCGCGGTGGTAGATGGCGCCGTTGTCGGGCTCGAAGCGCAGGCCACCGACCTCCTGCGGGTTCAGGCCCGCGTCCTGCCCGGCGACGCCGTGGCTGCGCCGGCGCAGCGCGCGGATGCGGGCCTCCAGTTCGTCGAGGTCGAAGGGCTTGGGCAGGTAGTCGTCGGCCCCGGCGTTCAGTCCCATGATGCGGTCGCCCACGGTGCCGCGCGCCGTCAGCAGCAGCACCGGCGTGCGCAGCCCTTCGGCGCGCGCCTGTGCCAGCACCTGCAGGCCGTCGAGGTTGGGCAGGCTCAGGTCGAGCGCCACCACGTCGGGCTCGATGGCGCGCCATTGCGCCACGGCCTCGGCCCCGTCGCCGCAGATGCGCACGTCGATGCGGCGCCGCCCGAGGGTGCGCTGCAGGGTGATTTGCATCGAGGGGTCGTCTTCGACCAGCAGCAGCTTCATAGGAGGACGGCGGGTGTGTTCTTCAGTGTTTTCCCCAGTCCGGCGGACAGCCAACTGACAGCGGGGCGGCGCATGATAGCGCTCAGGTTCAAGTCAGGTTCCTTTCAAGTTCCTTCCAGTTTTCAGGAGACAACAATGCGTCGCGATACCTTTCTGAAGTCCTTGGCCGCGCTGGCCGCCGCCGGTGCCCTGCCACTGTCGGCCCGGGCCGCTGCCAACGTCAAGATGATGATCCCCGCCAACCCGGGCGGCGGCTGGGACACCACGGGCCGCGCGCTGGGCAAGGCGCTGAACGACGCCAAGGTGGCCGACACCGTCACCTACGACAACAAGGGCGGCGCCGCCGGCGCGCTGGGCCTGGCCCAGTTCGTGAACGGTTCCAAGGGCGACGCCAACGCATTGATGGTCATGGGCTCGGTCATGCTGGGCGGCATCATCACCGGCAAGCCGCCGGTCAAGCTCGAGCAGGCCACGCCCATCGCGCGCCTGACCACCGAATACAACGTGTTCGTGCTGCCCTCGAACTCACCGTTCAAGACCATGGCCGACGTCGTGGCCCAGCTCAAGAAAGACCCGGGCAGCGTCAAGTGGGGCGGCGGTTCGCGCGGCTCCACCGAGCACATTGCCGCGGCCATGATCGCGCAGAAGGTCGGTGCCGACCCGTCCAAGATCAACTACGTGGCCTTCCGCGGAGGCGGTGAAGCCACCGCCGCCATCCTGGGTGGCAACGTCACCATCGGCGGCAGCGGCTACAGCGAGTTCGCCGAATACATCGCCGCCGGCAAGATGAAGGCCATCGCCGTCACCTCGGCCAAGCGCCTTCCGGGCATCGACGTGCCCACGCTGAAGGAGCAGGGCATCGACGTGGAAATCGGCAACTGGCGCGGCGTGTACGGCGCGCCCGGCATCTCGGTCGAACAGCGCAAGGCGCTGACCGACATGGTGCTGGCCGCCATGAAGAGCGCTTCGTGGGCCGAGTCGCTCAAGAAGAACGAATGGACGCCGGCCGTGCTGTCGGGCGACGCGTTCGCGAAGTTCGTCGACGACGACTTCGCCAGCCTGCGCGCCATCATGACCAAGTCCGGCATGGTCTGACCCCCGGCGCGCACCCCTGGCCCGCCCCACGGCGCGCTGTCCTCGCAAGAGACGACAGCGTGCCGTTTTCAAATCCAGCTCCACATTCCTCCCGGGAGAAAAAATGACAACTCCAGACTCCTCGGTCCCGCTCTCCGGCGAGGCCCGGCCTGCGGCCGCATGGCCGCAAACCCTGGTCGGCGCCGGCGTCCTGCTGACCGGCCTGGCGCTGGCTTTCGGCGCCATCGGCATTTCTTCCGAAGCCGGCTACGGCGGCGTCGGCCCCAACTTCCTGCCGTGGCTGGTGTCGGTGGTGCTGGTGCTGTGCGGCGCGTGGATCCTCTGGGAAGCACGCACCGGCGGCTTTCGCGAGCTCGATGCGCCCACGGGTGCCGCGCAGGCCTACTGGCCCGGCTTCGTCTGGGTGTCGGCGGGGCTGCTGCTCAACGCGGCGCTAATCACCACGCTCGGCTTCATCCTGAGCTGCACGCTGTGCTACGTGCTGGCCGTGCAGGGGCTGCGCCGCGCGAGCGGGCAGGCCGGTGTGAACTTGCCGCGCACCTGGGCCATCGACTTCATCGCGGGCGCGCTGATCTCCGCTCCGGTGTTCTGGATGTTCACGCAATTCCTGGCCATCAACCTGCCTGGCCTCACCAACACCGGGTGGTTCTGACATGGAAATCTTCAACGCACTGATGGCGGGCTTCGCCACCGCGATCACCCCGATCAATCTGCTCTGGTGCCTGGTCGGCTGCGCGCTCGGCACCGCCGTGGGCGTGCTGCCCGGCATCGGCCCGGCCGTGGCGGTCGCCATGCTGCTGCCCATCACCGGCAAGGTCGACATCACGGCCTCGATGATCTTCTTCTCGGGCATCTACTACGGCGCCATGTACGGCGGCTCGACCACCTCCATTCTGCTGAACACGCCCGGCGAAACCGCCAGCATGGTGACGGCGATGGAGGGCAACAAGATGGCCAAGAGCGGCCGCGCGGGCGCCGCGCTCGCCACGGCCGCCATCGGCTCCTTCGTGGCCGGCACCATCGCCACCGTCATCGTCACGCTGTTCGCGCCCTTCGTGGCCGAGTTCGCGGTCAAGCTCGGCCCGCCCGAGTACTTCCTGCTGATGCTGCTGGCCTTCACCACCGTGAGCGCGGTGCTGGGCAAGAGCACGCTGCGCGGCATGACGGCGCTGTTCGTCGGCCTCGCGGCCGGTTGCGTCGGCCTCGACCAGATCTCGGGCCAGGGCCGCTACACCGGCGGTGTGCCTGAACTGCTCGACGGCATCGAGATCGTGCTGGTGGCGGTCGGACTGTTCGCCGTGGCCGAGGTGCTGTACGCGGTGCTCTACGAAGGCAAGGTCACCGAAGGCCAGAACAAGCTCAGCCGCGTGCACATGACCAAGCGCGACTGGAAGCGCTCCATTCCAGCGTGGCTGCGCGGCACCGCCATCGGCACGCCCTTCGGCTGCATTCCGGCGGGCGGCACTGAGATCCCGACCTTCCTGAGCTATGCGATGGAAAAGAAGCTGGTCAAGAACCCCGAAGACAAGGCCGAGTTCGGCACCAAGGGCGCCATCGAAGGCGTGGCCGGCCCCGAGGCCGCCAACAACGCCACGGTGACGGCCGCGCTGATCCCGCTGCTCACGCTGGGCATTCCCACGTCGAACACCACCGCCATCCTCCTGGGCGCGTTCCAGAACTACGGCATCCAGCCGGGCCCGCAGCTCTTCACCACCTCGGCCGCGCTGGTGTGGGCGCTGATCGCCTCGCTGTACATCGGCAATGTGATGCTGCTGGTGCTCAACCTGCCGATGGTCGGCCTGTGGGTCAAGCTGCTGAAGATCCCGAAGCCCCAGCTCTACGCCGGCATCCTGATCTTCGCGACGGTGGGTGCCTACGGCATGCGCCAGAGCGCGTTCGACCTGTTCCTGCTGTACGCCATCGGCCTGCTGGGCGTGGTGATGCGCCGTTTCGACTTCCCGACCGCGCCCGTGGTGGTCGGCATGATCCTCGGGCCGCTGGCCGAAGCGCAACTGCGCAATGCCATGTCGATCGGCGAGGGCAGTGCGGTGGTGTTCTTCCAGCGCCCGATGTCGATCACGCTGGTGGTCATCGTGGTGGCCGTGCTGGTGCTGCCGCGGCTGGCCAAGCGCATGAGCGAACGCAAGCTGAAGCGGCTGGCGCAGCTCGACGCCTGAGTCGCCCCAAGTCTTCTCAGATCCTCGAAGGCGCCGCCTCGCACGTTTCGTGCGGCGCGGCGCCTTCTGGTTTTCGGGCCCGCAAACCGGGTGGCGCCGGCCAGGCGGCGATGCGCCGGCGCGTCAGCGCATCAGTGCTGCGGCGTCTCGGCGAGGTCGTCGTCGATGTGCGGGTCCGCCGGCTGCCCGCGCAGCTTGCGCACGGTGCGCCGGATCCAGTGCTCGATGTCGTCGATGTAGGTGAACACGGCCGGCACCACCAGCAGGCTCAGCACGGTGGAGGTGATGAGCCCGCCGATCACCGCCATCGCCATCGGCGAGCGGAAGCTGGAGTCGGCCGCGCCGAAGCCGACCGCGATCGGCAGCATGCCCGCGCCCATGGCCAGGGTGGTCATGATGATCGGCCGCGCGCGCTTGTGGCAGGCGTCGCGCAGCGCGTCCCAGCGGCTCATGCCGTGGTCGCGGCGCGCCACGATGGCGTACTCCACCAGCAGGATCGAGTTCTTCGTGGCAATGCCCATCAGCATGATCAAGCCGATCAGCGACGGCATCGACAGCGCCTTCTGCCCGATCAGC
Source organism: Variovorax sp. OK212 (assembly GCF_900112425.1). GTDB lineage: Bacteria > Pseudomonadota > Gammaproteobacteria > Burkholderiales > Burkholderiaceae_C > Variovorax. The sequence continues at coordinate 253,584 of NZ_FOLP01000006.1, forward strand.
AGTCCCACGAACGCACCGCCCAGCGCCAGCGGCAACGCGCACAGGATCGTCACCGGGTGCAGGAAGTCCTTGAACAGCAGCACCAGCACGATGTAGATGCACAGGACGCCGGTGAGCATGGCCAGGCCGAAGCTCGCGAACAGCTCGGTCATGACTTCGGCGTCGCCCACTTCGGCGATGCGCACGCCGGGCGGCAGCTTCTGGATCGAAGGCAGTTTCTCGACCGCGGCTTTCGCGTCGCCCAGGCCCACGCCCGACAGCTCGATCTCGAAGTTCACGTTGCGCGAGCGGTCGTAGCGGTCGATCACGGCCGGGCCGCCTTCCATGGTGAGCGAGGCCACCTGGTTCAGCATCACGGGCCCGCGCGCGCCCGGCACCGACAGGCGCCCGAGCAGGTCGATGTCCTGGCGCGCCGAGTCTTCCAGCTTCACCACTATCGGCACCTGCCGCTGTGCGAGGTTGAGCTTGGCCAGCGACTGGTCGTAGTCGCCCAGCGTGGCCACCCGCAGCGTCTCGGCAATGGCCGAACTGGTGACGCCCAGGTCGGCGGCGCGCGCGAAGTCGGGCCGCACGGCGATCTCGGGGCGGATCAGGCTGGCGGTGGACGTGATGTTGCCCAGGCCGTGGATGGTGCGCAGGTCCTTCTCGACCGCGCTCGCGGCCGAAGCCAGCGCCACCGGGTCTTCGCCCGTGAGCGCCAGGATGTACTTCTCGCCCGAGCCGCCCAGGCCCACCGTGCTGCGCACGCCGGGCAGCGTCTCGAGCGCGGCGCGGATCTGGTTCTCGATCACCTGCTTGCGCGGCCGGTCGCCGCGCGGGTCGAGCTTGATCGTGAGCGTGGCCTTGCGCGTCTCGGGCGTGCCGAAGCTGGCGAACGGGTCGCCGCCCGCGCTGCCGCCCGCGACCGTGGTGTAGACGCTCTTCACGTGGGCGACCTGCATCACGCGGCGGCGCGTTTCTTCGGATGCCGCCGTGGTCTGCGCCAGCGTGGCGCCGGGCGCGAGCGACAGGTACACCTGCGTCTGCGAGTTGTCGTCCGGCGGAATGAAGCCGGTCTTCAGCAGCGGGATCATCGCCAGCGAACCGAAGAAGAAGAGGGTGGCCAGCACCATCGTCTTGAAGCGGTTGTGCGTGCTCCATTCCACCGCGCGCATGTACCAGCGCAGCCAGCCGGGTTCCTTCTCCGCGCCGACGATGGGCTTGAGGATGTACGCCGCCATCATCGGCGTGAGCACCCGCGCGACCACCAGCGAGGCGAACACCGCGAGCGAGGCCGTCCAGCCGAATTGCTTGAAGAACTTGCCGGCCACGCCGCTCATGAAGGCCGTGGGCAGGAACACCGCAATGAGGGTGAAGGTGGTGGCGATCACGGCCAGCCCGATCTCGTCGGCCGCCTCCATGGCCGCCTGGTAGGGCGTCTTGCCCATGCGCAGGTGGCGCACGATGTTCTCGACCTCCACGATGGCGTCGTCCACCAATATGCCCACCACCAGCGACAGCGCCAGCAGCGAGATCACGTTCACCGAGAAGCCCAGCAGGTGCATGCCGATGAAGGCCGGAATCACCGACATCGGCAGCGCCACGGCCGACACGAAGGTGGCGCGCCAGTCGCGCAGGAACAGCCACACCACGATCACCGCCAGGATGGCGCCCTCATACAGCAGGTGCAGCGAGCCGTTGTATTCCTCTTCCACCGGGTCGACGAAGTTGAAGGCCTCGGTCAGCTCGATGTCGGGACGCTGCACGCGCAGGTCGGCGAGCGCCTTCTGCACCGCGTGGCCCACTTCCACTTCGCTGGCGCCGCGGCTGCGCGCCACTTCGAAGCCCACCACCGGCTTGCCGTTGAGCAGCGCGGCCGCGCGCGGCTCGGCAATGGTGTCGCTGATGCGCGCCACCTGGTCCAGGCGCACGCGCCGGCCGTCGGTGAGCGCGATCTGCATGTCGGCGAGCTGGTCGGCCGACTGCACCGTGGCCATGGTGCGCACCGGCTGCTCGCTGCCGCCCAGGTCGAAGCGTCCGCCCGCGCTCTCCGTCTGCACCTGGCGCAGCTGGCGCGAGATGTCGCCGGCCGAGGCGCCCAGCGCCTGCAGCTTGGCCGGGTCGAGGTCGATGTGCACCTGGCGCGTGACGCCGCCCACGCGGTTCACCGCGCCCACGCCGGGCAGCGCGAGCAGCTTCTTGGTGATGTCGTTGTCGACGTACCAGCTCAGCGCCTCGTTGTCCATGTGGGACGAGGCGATGGTGAAGGCCAGCACCGGCTGGCCCGCCAGGTCGAGCTTGGTGACCACCGGGTCGCGCACGTCGGCCGGCAGGTCGGCGCGCACGCGCTGCACCGCGGAGCGCACGTCGTCCACGGCTTCCTGCACGGGCTTCTCGAGGCGGAATTCCACGATGAGGGTGGCCGCGCCGTCCTGCACCTTGGTGGTGATGTGCTTCAGGCCCTGCACGGTGGCGATGGAGTTCTCGAGCTTGCGCGCGACGTCGTTCTCCAGCTGCGAAGGCGAGGCACCGGGCAGCGACGCCGAGACCGTGACGGTCGGCAGGTCGATGTCCGGAAAGTTCTGCACCTTCATCGCGTTGAACGACAGCAGCCCACCGAAGGTGAGCAGCACGAACAGCATCACCGCCGGAATCGGGTTGCGTATGGACCAGGCGGAAACGTTCATGGCGTGTCCTTTGAAATTACTTGGCCGCGGCGGCGGAAGCCGCAGGCTGGGCCGATTGCGCCGCAGGCTGCGCCGAAGTGGGCGCCGCCGCCGGTGCGGGCGCGGACACGGGCGCGTCCACCACGCGCACCAGGTCGCCGTCGTTCAGGAAGCCCGCGCCTTGCACCACCACGCGCGCGCCCTCGGGCAGCGCGCTGGTGATCTCGATGCGGTCGTTCAGCCGGCGCCCGATCTGCACTTTCAGCTGCGCCACCTTGTTGTCGGGCTTGAGCAGGAAGACGTTGTTGAAGCCGTCGCGCGGCACGATGGCGATCTGCGGCACCGTGGGCGCCGAGCTGCGGCCGAGTTCGAAGTCGCCGCGCGCGAACATGCCGGCCTTGATGCCGGTGTTCTGCTGCACGTTGGGCAGGTCGACATACACCAGCGCCGCGCGCGTCTGCGGGTCGACCGTGGGCGCGATGCTGCGCACCTTGCCGCGCACCTGCGCGCCGCTGGCGCTCACCACGAAGGCCGTGGTGCCCACCGCGATGCGGCCCAGCTCGGCCGAGGTCACTTCGGCGCGCCACTCGAGGCGGCCCTGGCGGATCAGGCGGAACAGCTCGGTGCCGGCCGCGACCACGCTGCCCACCGTGGCGGTGCGCGCGGAGATCACGCCGTCGTCGGGTGCCAGCACCTGCGTGTTGCGCCCGCGCACTTCCTGCGCGGCCAGCACGGCCTCGGCCGCCTCGACGCGCGCCTTGGCCGTCTGCTCGGTGGTCTGGTACTGGTTGATCTGCTGCTGGCTCAGCGCGCCGGTGGCCTGCAGCGTGCGGGCGCGCGCGGCGTTGCCGGCGGCGTCGGCCGCGGTGGCGCGGGCTTCGGCCAGCGAGGCGCGCGACTGCGCGATGTCGGCGCGCACCGTCTCGGGCGAGAACACGGCCAGCACCTGGCCCTTCTTGACCACGTCGCCCACGTTCACGCGCACCTCGGCGAGCTTGAGCCCGTTCGATTCGGAGCCGACCACGGCCTCCTGCCAGGCGGCGACGTTGCCGTTGGCCGCGAGGGTCAACGTGAGCTCGGTGGCTTCGGGCCTGGTGACGGTGACGGTCAGCGCGGGCTTGGGCGTGTTCGCGCCGTCCTTGCCGGCCTTGGCCGCGGCAGCGGAGGGTTCGCCCGCCTTGTCCGGGGACTTGCGCGTCAGGAAGAACACCGCCGCAAGGACGACGACCAGCGCGACCAGCGCGATGACGAGGGTGGAACGCTTCATTGATTTCATGGCGACGTCGCGACCTTGGCGGCCGGGGTGGTGGTCATTGGGGACGATTCGGTGATCTCGGGGGAGGCGGTGGCGGAGCGGTTCCAGCCGCCGCCCATCGAGCGGTACAGCGCCACCCAGGCTTCGGCGCGCTCGCGCTGCAGCGAGACGCGCGCGGTCTGCGCGGTGAACAGCGTGCGGCGGGAGTCCTCCAACTCGAACAGGCTGGCCAGGCCGCTGCTGTAGCGGGCCTGCGTGGCGTCGAAGGAGGCCTGGTAGTTCTTCACCGCGCTGTCGGCGTCGGTGGTGCGGGCGTCGGTGGCGTCGAGGTTGACGAGGGCTTCTTCCACCTCGCGCACCGCCTGGCGCACATTGGCGCGGTACAGCGACACGGCCTCGGCGTAGCGGGCCTTGGCCGCGTCGGTGTTGGCCTTGCGCGCGCCGCCGTCGAGCAGCGGCACGGTGAGCGACACCGGTCCCACGGTCCAGGTTTCGAGCGACTGGCGAAAGCCGCTCACGCGCAACTGCGAACGGCCGATGGAGCCCGACACCGTGAGCTTGGGATAGCGCTCGGCCTCGGCCGAGCCCACGTCGGCGCTGGCCGAGGCCACGCCGAGTTCGGCCGCGTACACGTCGGGCCGCTGCGCGATGGCGTCGGCCGGCACGCTGGCGATGCTGCCCACCAGGGGCAGCGCGCGCTGCGCGGGCGCGGCGGCGAGCTTCTGCTCGAGCGTGGCCTCGTCGATGCCGCTGAGCGCCACCAGCGCCTTGCGCTGCACGGCGCACTGGGCGCGCTGCTGCGTGAGGCGGCCCGACGCGTCCGAGGCGCTGGCGCGTGCCAGCGCGGCGTCGGCCGGCGCGGTGAAACCGGCCTTGGCCGACAGGTCGGTCAGGCGCGCGGTTTCCGAGCGCGAGCGCGCGTCCGACTCGGCCACGCGCAACTGCTGCCGGCAGGCGCGCTCGGCAAAGTAGGCATTGGCCGTTTCGGCGGCCACCGCCACGCGCGCGTCGTGCCACTTGGCGTTGGCGCTGCTCTGCTTGGCCTCGGCGGCGTCGCGGTCGGCGCGCAGGCGGCCGAACAGGTCGACCTCCCACTTCGACTGCAGGCCGGCCTGCAGCGTGGTGACGGGTGTGCTGGCCGAGAGTGAGCTGCTGCTGCCCGTGCTGCCTGTTCCGCTGCTGCCGGTGGTGGAGCCACCCGAAGAAAAGCCCGAGGTGCCCCGGCTGGCCGACGCGGTGCCGTCCAGGCTCGGCAGCAGCGCCGCGCCGGCCTGCACGCGCGTGGAGCGCGCCTCGGCCACGCGCGCCGCGGCGCTCGCCACGTTGGGGCTGGCGGCCTCGGCCGCGGCAATCAGCTCGACCAGCAACGGGTCGTCGAGCTGGCGCCACCAGTCGGCCAGCGACGCGAGCGAGCCACCGTGCGGCAGCGGTGCGTTCCATTGGGCGGGCAAGGGTGCTTCCACCTGCGCGGGCGGGCGCATCAGCGTGCAACCCGTCAGGCCCAGTCCCAGGCCCAGCGGCAGGAAGAGGGTGGCGATCAGTTTCGGTCGGAGTCTTCTCATTTCTTCTGCTTTCTCTCGGTGCGGCGGCGCGCCGCCTCGGCCTCGACCAGCGCCAGCGCGTAGCCCGTGAGCCGGTCGGCCCAGGTGTCGATGGCGCGCGGCGTGCGCAGCAGCGACGGGCGCAAGGCCTCGATGAAATCCTGGCTCACGTAGAGCTGCATCGACAGCCCGGTGATCGCGAAGGTCAGGCGGTGGATGTCGTCGTCGGCGCGGTCCACCTCCAGGTGGCGGCACAGCAGCTCGGCAATGGCGCGGTGCGGGCCCTTGATTTCGCGGTCGAGCTCCTCGGCCCAGCGGCTGGTGGGGTCCAGCATCTCGCGCATGTGCAGCTGGATGCATTGCCGCACGATCTCGCCCTGCTTGAGCGGGTCGATCATCGACACCATGCAGATGCGCAGCGTTTCCTCGAGCGACTGGCCCGGCACCTTGCAGGCGGCCACCAGGTCGCTGGCGTCGCCGCCCATCGGCTCGCAGAAGGTGGCGGCGTACAGCCCCTCCTTGTCGCCGAAGTAGTAGCTGATGGCCGAGATGTTCACCTCGGCCTCGCGCGCGATCTCGCGGGTCGAGGTCTTGGCGAAACCTTTTTGTGCAAACAGCCGCAGCGCGGTGTGGAGCAATCGGTGGCGTGCCTCGGCGCCGTCGGCGCGCGGTGCGCGGCGCGGGGCCTGGGGGCCTGGAGTGAGGGAATCGCTCGCGGTCATGCGCGGCATTAGACCACGCTCAAAATCAAACGATTGATTTACTTAAGGCTTCCTGAAGGCTTTTGTCTTCGGCCGCCGGGGCGCTACTTGCTGCGCAGAACAATCTCTTTCATCCGTTGCAGCCGCGGCGCAACAACGGGCACGGTGAGCATGGTGCTGGCCACCGCCATCAGCAGCAGCGCGGTGAAGGCCTCGCTGGTGATGAGCGCCTTGTCCAGCAGCACGTTGGCAAAGATGATCATGATCAGCGCCTTGGTCTGCAGCAGCCACCCGATCAGCAGGCCTTCGCCCGGCTGCCACCGCAGCAGGCGCCCGGCCACCAGCGTGCCGATGAGCTTGCCGCCCACCGACGCCACCAGCAGCACGCCGGCCGCCACGAACACCGCGGCACCGCCCATCTGCCAGTCGGTGCGCAGGCCGGTGCTCAGGAAGAACACCGGCATCGCGACCAGCAGCACGTTGTGGCGCAGCCCGTCCATCTCCTTCTGGTCGAACCAGTGCGAGTCCATCACGGCCCCAGCGATGAACGCGCCCACCATGTAGTGCAGCCCCGACCAGTCGGCCCCCAGCCCGCAGGCCGCGAGCCACACCAGGCCCAGGTACCAGCGGTCGCGCGGCGCAACGCGCAGCATCAGCCAGCGGAAGGCGGCGCTTGCGACAGCGAACACCGCGAGAAAGGCGAGCTGTTTTCCGACACGCTCCCAGTCCATCAGGATCAGTGCGAGCACGCCCCAGATCGCGATGTCGTCCAGGCTCGCATAACGCAGGATGCGCTGGCCGATCGGCTGGCGCAGGATCTGCAGCTTCTCCATGAACAGGATCAGGATCGGCAGCGCCGTCACCGCGCACGCCATGCCGATGCCCAGCACGAACTGCCAGGTCTGCGCCTTCGCGCCCATCCAGCCGGGGAACATCAGCATGCCCAGCGCCGCCGCGCTGCCGAACAGCAGCGGCACGCCGAGCGCGAGGCCGGCGGTGATGCCGCTTTCGCGACGGTGCGCCCAGGCCTTGCGCAGGTCGAGCTCGATGCCGGCGATCCACACGAACAGCATCACCGCCCACTGCGCGATGCCGTTGAGCGACTGGACCACCGGCGCATTGAAGACGAACTTGTAGTACGCCGGGAATACCGCGCCCAGCACGCCCGGCCCGAGCACGATGCCGGTGACGATCTGCACCACCACCAGCGGCGCGAAATACTCGGTGCGCCCGAGCCGCCACACCAGGTAGGGCGCGGTGAAGATGATCAGCATGGCGATCAGGAAGATCTCGGACGTGCTCATGAGGGCAGGCCGTGCGGGCCGAGAGGGTGGGGGTGCCGCAGTTTGTCATGCACGGGCCGCGATGCGGAGCCATGCCATGGAAGGAAGCCGCGCTACGATTCCGCCATGCCCGTCGCCCCCACCGCACCGCCCGCCTTGCCCCTCGATGCCGACGGCATCCTCGCGCTGGCCGCGCGCTCCATGTTCCATCTGTTCTCCAGCGTCAGCCAGGGCATGTTCCTGGTCGACCGGGGCGGGCGCATCGTGTGGGTGAACGAGGGCTACCGCCGCTTCCTGCCGGCGCTGGGCTTCTCGTCCATCGACCAGTTCATGGGGCACATGGTCGAAGACGTGATCCCCAACACCCAGATGCGCCGCGTGCTGGAAACCGGCGAGCCGATTTTGGTCGACCTGCTCACCAACAAGGCGGGCACCTTCGTGGTCAGCCGGATCCCTCTGCGCGAGGAGCGGGAGGGCAGCGCGGGCGAGGTGATCGGCGCCATCGGCATCGTGCTGTTCGACCAGCCCGAGACCACGCTGCAGCCGCTCATCAGCAAGTTCGCGCTGCTGCAGCGCGACCTCGACGACGCGCGCCGCGAACTCGCGAGCCAGCGCAACAACCCGCTCTACCAGCACGCGCCCGACGGGCAGCGCCGCTCCAAGTACACCTTCGCGAGCTTCATCGGCAGCAGCCCCGCCGCGGTGGAGGTGAAGCGCCACGCGCGCCGCGCGGCGCAGTCGGCGAGCCCGGTGCTGCTGCTGGGCGAGACCGGCACCGGCAAGGAGCTGCTGGCGCATGCGATCCACGCGTCGTCGGCGCGGGCCAAGGGGCAGTTCGTCAGCGTCAACATCGCGGCCGTGCCCGACACCCTGCTCGAAGCCGAGTTCTTCGGCTTCGCACCCGGCGCCTTCACGGGCGCCGACCGCAAGGGCCGAGAAGGCAAGTTCAAGCTGGCCGACGGCGGCAGCCTCTTTCTCGACGAGATCGGCGACATGCCGCTGGGCCTGCAGGCCAAGCTGCTGCGCGCGCTGCAGGAGGGCGAGATCGAGCCGCTGGGCTCCAACAAGCTCGTGCCCTTCGACGCGCGCGTGATCGCCGCCACCTCGCGCGACCTGCCCGAGCTGGTGCGCCGCGGCCAGTTCCGCGAAGACCTGTACTACCGCCTCAACGTGCTGCCGCTGCGCGTGCCGCCGCTGCGCGAGCGGCGTGCCGACATTCCCGCGCTGGTCGAAGCGCTGGGCGAGGACATGGCCCTGCGCAGCGGCGAGGCGCCGCCCGAACTCACGCCCGACGCGCTCGCGCTGCTCGCCGGCCAGCACTGGCGCGGCAACATCCGCGAACTGCGCAACGTGCTCGAGCAGGTGACCATGCGCAGCGACTCGCAACGCATCGACGCCGTGCAGCTCGAACGCATCCTGCGCGAAGCGGGGCTGGAGCAGATCGAGCTGCCGGCCATGCTGCAAAACGCACACGACGCCGACGAAGAAGCCGCGCTGCTGCGGCCGCTGGCGCAGCAGGTGGCCGAGCTGGAACGCAAGGCGATCGCGGCGGCGCTGGCGTCGACCGGCGGGAACAAGCTGGCGACGGCGCGGCTGCTCGGTATTTCGCGGGCGACCTTGTATGAGCGGATGACGAGCCAGGAACCGTGAGCCTGTTCGCAGGCCGACGAACGAGACCCGATTTCAAATAATCAGCGAGGACATTTCAATGAAGGGTTTGTTGACAAGACTGAGAGGGCTGGGCGCATCGGCCAAGCCCGCGCAGCCGCCGGGCGAGCGTGTTGACGATCAAGGCGGCGAAGGCGTGCTGATCAATGCCTATTGCACGCGTGCCGATGTGCCGGCACTGGACTTTGCGCACACCCTCCTTGCGCGCCGCGACCTGTCGGATGCGGAGCTCGCAACGCACCTCTCGGGATTCGTGGGCTACGTGCTGAGCCGGGGCAACGGCGAAATGTCGCGCAACCGCTACCACGTGATGCGGCACATCCAGCGGGTGCGGCAACACCTGAGCCTGTCGATCGACGAGTCGCAACTCGACGCCTTCTCGGCATGGGCCGAGCGCGCGAACGCCATCGTGTTCCTGCCCGACGGCGGCATTCGCGACCCCCACGGACGGGTCCTGCTGTCCGCCGCAGGAGAGGAGCCCGACAGGGAGGCTGCGCTTCCTTATCCGCCCGAGGCCTGGCAGCGAAAGGCGCGGACCGAGGCGCTGCTGGCAGCGCGCGGCATGCCGGTCCCGCAACACCTGCCGCCCCTGATCTCGGAGCCTGAATTGCGGCTGCGCGCGCCGGAGGACCTGACGGGCAGGGCCTTTGCGCTGCTGGCTGTGTCGGCCCGGGCCGAGTCGGTCGCCAACAACGAGCCGCTCGCGGTGGGCGAATTGCTGGAACGTCTGCCGTCCGCACAGGCAAGCCTCACGCCGAAGGAGCAGGCTTTTCTTTCCGACGGCGCGCCGGCGGAGTCGACGGTCGTGCAGTTCGGCTGGCGTTTCGAGTGCCTGTTCGTGCTCGAGTGGGCCATGGGCCTGGTCGACGCGCTGCCCTTTCCCGAGGCGATCTGCGACGTGCCGCTCGCGACGCGCACCATGCTGGAAGCGCGCGATGTGACCGGGGCGATGCGTGCCGCGCAGATACGAGCAGAGGTGCGAACGGAGAGCGAGATCCTGGACGCACTCGACCTGCACTACCGTCTGCACTGGCTGATACGCCAGGCGCGCATGAAGGAAGCTGCGCTGCCGCAAGGGCTCGACGCCGGGGTGGTTGCGGAACGGCACCATGCGCTGAACTGGCTGGTCCGGTTCGAGGACCACGAATGGGACGACGTCGACACGCCCACGTGACAATCCCGCCTGTGCCTGCATTTGCCATCACGCCATTCATGAAGACTTCGATTCGCTCCTTCGTCCTCGTTGCGCTCTGCGCCACCGTCGGGTTTTCCAGCCTCGCCAGCGCCGCCCCCCAATGCTCCGGCGAAGCCGTCTCCCGCGCCAAGAAGCTGCTGACCTTCCACTTCGGCGAGGACGACCGCATCCGCGTCAGCCCCGACGTGAAGGAGCTGCCGCCCATTCGCAACCCCGCCAACAAGAAGCAGCAGTTCAAGGTGCTGGAGGTCTGGGGCAGCGTCTACAAGGGCGACTACCGCATGCGGCTCATCTACTACGTGTCGGGCAACGACTGCACGCTGATGGGCCAGGAAATCCTCGAGTACGCCAACCTGTGAGCGTCAAGGCCCTGCGCTCCACCTTCGGCCCCAACTGCCATTGGTGCGGCCTGCCGATGGACTTTGCCGAGCCCTGTGGCCGGCCCGAGTCCGCCACCATCGAGCATCTGGTCGATTCCACGTTCGGCGGCGTGCGCTCGGCCAAGCACCGGCGACTGGCGCACGCCGCCTGCAACCACGCGCGCAACGAGTTCCGCCTGCAGGCCGAACGGCAGTTCAGGCAGTGGATCGCCGAACGCCAAGCCTCCGCGAAAACCCTGACTGATAACCAGACAACTGACTGAAATTCAGACACTGCAAGTGTTCTGAATTCAGCCGATTGGCGCTTCTTCCAAATGAAGAAGCGTTTGTTATCAATAGGTTACCGAGTGGCACGAAGTGTGCAATATTCAGTCACCTTTATCAGGAGACAAAGAATGAACCGTCGCCACCTCGTCGCCCTGGCCGCGCTCGCCACCTGCGCAGCCGCCGCTCCCGCCTGGGCCCAGTCCAACGAAATCCGCATCGCCCACATCTACAGCAAGACCGGCGCGCTGGAGGCCTACGGCAAGCAGACCCAGACCGGTTTCATGATGGGCCTGGACTACGCCACCGGCGGCACGATGGCGATCAACGGCAAGAAGCTCGTGGTCATCGAGAAAGACGACCAGGGCAAGCCCGACCTGGGCAAGTCGCTGCTGGCTGCTGCCTACTCCGACGACAAGGCCGCGCTGGCCGTCGGCCCGACCGCCTCGGGCGTGGCGCTGGCCATGCTGCCGGTGGCCGAGGAATACAAGAAGATCCTGCTGGTCGAGCCCGCCGTGGCCGACTCGATCACCGGCGACAAGTGGAACAAGTACATCTTCCGCACCGGCCGCAACTCGAGCCAGGACGCGATCTCCAACGCGGTGGCGGTCGACAAGGCCGGCGTCACGGTGGCCACGCTGGCTCAGGACAACGCCTTCGGCCGCGACGGCGTGAAGGCCTTCGGCACCGCGCTCAAGAAGGCCAAGCTGGTGCACGAGGAATACCTGCCGCCCGCCACCACCGACTTCACCGCCGGCGCGCAGCGCCTGATCGACAAGCTGAAGGACCAGCCGGGCCGCAAGATCATCTGGATCGTGTGGGCCGGCGCGGGCAACCCGTTCAAGATCGTCGACCTCGACCTGAAGCGCTACGGCATCGAGATCGCCACCGGCGGCAACATCCTGCCGGCCATGGCCGCCTACAAGGCGCTGCCGGGCATGGAAGGCGCGGCCTACTACTACTTCGGCATCCCGAAGAACCCGGTGAACGACGCGATGGTGTCGGCGCACTACAAGCAGTTCAAGACGCCGCCGGACTTCTTCACGGCCGGCGGTTTCTCGGCCGCGATGGCGGTGGTGACGGCGCTGAAGAAGACCAACGGCGACACCAGCACCAACAAGCTCATCAGCACCATGGAAGGCATGAGCTTCGACACGCCCAAGGGCAAGATGACCTTCCGCAAGGAAGACCACCAGGCGATGCAGTCGATGTACCACTTCAAGATCAAGGTCGACCCGGCGTTCGCCTGGGGCGTGCCGGAGCTGGTGCACGAGATCAAGCCCGAAGAGATGGACATCCCCATCAAGAACAAGCGCTGATCACGGCGCCGATCGTCACCTGAACCTCGCGGCGCACGGAAGGCGCCGCTCCCTTTTCGCCCCGGATGGCCGCCGGGCGAAGCGCCCGCGTTCGCGCGCGGCGCGTTTCCACGGCCGATTCGTCAGTCTGCAAGCAAGCGTTCGATACCCAAAACACAAGGAGACAGCGATGCCAGCGATGAGATTGAACTGGAAGGGAATTGCCGCGGCCGCGGCCGCGGCAATGGCGGTGGCGGCGCATGCCGCGACGGCGGCGGTGCCGCTGCCGGCGCTCGGCGCCAACCCGGCGGAGGTGAGCGTGTCGGGCCTGTCGGCCGGCGGTTTCATGTCGGTGCAACTGCACGTGGCCTATTCGGCCACCTTCAAGCGCGGCGCCGGCGTGGTGGCGGGCGGGCCGTTCTACTGCGCCGAAGGCTCGGTGCTCAACGCCACGGGGCGCTGCATGACGCACAGCACCAGCATCCCGGTGGCCTCGCTCGTGAGCACCACCAACAGCTGGGCCGCCAGCGGCGCGATCGACCCGGTCTCCAACCTGAGCGGCTCCAAGGTGTACCTGTTCTCGGGCACGTCCGACAACACCGTCAAGCAGGCCGTCATGGACGACCTGAAGACCTATTACCAGAGCTTCGTGCCGGCCGCGAACACGGTCTACAAGAACACCATCGGCGCGGGCCATGCGATGGTCACCGACGACTACGGCGGCGCCTGCAGCACCACCGCCGCGCCGTACATCAACAACTGCGGCTTCGACCTGGCGGGCGAGATCCTCACGCAGCTCTACGGGCCGCTGAACCCGCGCAACAACGGCACGCTGGGCGGCACCTTCACCGAGTTCAACCAGTCGGAGTTCATCTCCGGCCACGGCATGGCCGCCACGGGCTGGATCTACGTGCCGCAGGCCTGCACCACCACCTCGTGCCGCGTGCACCTGGTGCTGCACGGCTGCAAGCAGAACTACACCGACGTGAGCGACCAGTACGTGCGCAAGACGGGCTACAACCGCTGGGCCGACACCAACAACATCGTGCTGATCTACCCGCAGACCAGCACCGCGGCCACCAATAGCTGCTGGGACTGGTGGGGCTACGACAACGCCAACTACTCGAAGAAGTCGGGCCCGCAGATGGCCGCCATGAAGGCCATGATCGACCGCGTCACCGGCTCGGCCGGCGGCAGCGGGCTGCCCGCGCCCACCGGCGTGGGCACCTCGGGTGCCACCGCCAGCAGCATGGTGATCGGTTGGGCCGGCGTGAGCGGCGCCAGCGGCTACAACGTGTACCGCGGCGGCAGCAAGGTGAATGCCTCGCCCGTGGCCGCCACCAGCTACACCGACACCGGCCTGGCCGCATCGACCACCTACAGCTGGACCGTGGCCGCGCTGAACGCGAGCAACGTGGAAGGCGCGATGTCGGGCGCGGCCACCGGTGCCACCACCGCGGGCAGCGGCGGCGGAGGCACCTGCTACACCGCGAGCAACTACACGCACACGATGGCCGGACGCGCGTATGCGCTCTACGGCCTGACCTATGCCTACGGCTCGGGCCAGTCCATGGGCCTGTGGAACATCTACGTGACGACCACGCTGAAGCAGACCGGCCCCAACTACTACGTGATCGGCAGCTGTTGAGGCCGAGCGCTTTTCTTTACGACTTCTGATTTGCAATGACCAACGATGCTTGAGACCCGAGACCTGACCATCCGCTTCGGCGGGCACGTGGCCGTCAACAACGTGAGCTGCGCGTTTGCGCCGGGCACGCTGACGGCCATCGTCGGCCCCAACGGGGCGGGCAAGACCACCTACTTCAACCTGATCTCGGGGCAGCTCAAGGCGAGCGCCGGCACGGTGTCGCTCGACGGGCAATCGCTCGCGGGCCTGTCGCCGTCCGCGCGCACGCACGCCGGGCTGGGGCGGGCCTTCCAGCTCACCAACCTGTTCCCGAACCTCACGGTGCTGGAGAACGTGCGCCTGGCGGTGCAGGCCACGCGCGAGGGTGCGCACCGGCGCGGGCTCAACCTGTGGAGCATCTGGAGCGACCACAAGGCGCTGACCGAGCGCGCCGACCAGATCCTGGCCGAGGTGGCACTCAAGTCGCGCGAGCACGCCACCGTGGCCAGCCTGCCGCACGGCGACCAGCGGAAGCTGGAAGTGGCGCTGCTGATGGCGCTGGAGCCCAAGGTGTTCATGTTCGACGAACCCACGGCCGGCATGAACGCGGCCGAGGCGCCGGTCATCCTCGACCTGATCCGCAAGCTCAAGCAGGACAAGACCAAGACCATCCTGCTGGTGGAACACAAGATGGACGTGGTGCGCGAACTGGCGGACCGGATCATCGTGCTGCACAACGGCACGCTGGTGGCCGACGGCGAGCCGGCCGAGGTGATTGCATCTCCGGTGGTGCAGGAGGCCTACCTGGGCATTGCGAAGGAGGCCACTGCATGAGCGGCCTGACGTATTTCTCCATTCCCCGCTGGGGGAGGGCAGGGGTGGGGGCTCGCGGCCTTCACGCCGCAGCAGCCTTGCAAGCGCCGCTTGCCCCCATCCCAGCCTTCCCCCGGAAGGGGAAGGAGCAAGACAGATGAACCGCAACGATCACTTGATGGCCCCGATGCATTTCTCCCTCCCCTCCCGGGGGAGGGCAGGGGTGGGGGCTCGCGGCCTTCACGCCGCAGCAGCCTTGCAAGCGCCGCTTGCCCCCATCCCAGCCTTCCCCCGGAAGGGGAAGGAGCAAGACAGATGAACCGCAACGATCACTTGATGGTCCCGATGCATTTCTCCCTCCCCTCCCGGGGGAGGGCAGGGGTGGGGGCTCGCGGCCTTCACGTCGCAGCAGCCTTGCAAGCGCCGCTTGCCCCCATCCCAGCCTTCCCCCGGAAGGGGAAGGAGCAACACCTATGAGCACGAACAACCTCCTGAGCCTCGAAGGCGTGCACACGCACATCGGGGCGTACCACATCCTGCACGGCGTGGACCTTGCCATTCCGAAGGGCCAGCTCACCATGCTGCTGGGCCGCAACGGCGCGGGCAAGACGACCACGCTGCGAACCATCATGGGCCTGTGGCATGCGTCGCAGGGCAGGGTGCGCTTCGGCGAGCAGGACATCACCGCGCAGCACACGCCGCAGATCGCCGGCCTGGGCATCGCCTACGTGCCCGAGAACATGGGCATCTTCTCCGACCTCACGGTGAAGGAGAACATGCTGCTGGCCGCGCGCGGCGCGAAGAACGCGCAGCAGATCGACGAGACGCGCCTGAAGTGGATCTTCAAGCTCTTCCCCGCGGTCGAGAAGTTCTGGAACCACCCGGCGGGCAAGCTCTCGGGCGGGCAGAAGCAGATGCTGGCCGTGTCGCGCGCCATCGTGGAGCCGCGCGAGCTGCTCATCATCGACGAGCCCAGCAAGGGCCTGGCGCCCGTGATGATCAACAACATGATCGATGCGTTCGCCGAGCTCAAGCGCAGCGGCGTGACCATCCTGCTGGTGGAGCAGAACATCAACTTCGCCCAACGCCTGGGCGACACCGTCGCGGTGATGGACAACGGCCGCGTGGTGCACGCGGGCTCGATGGCGGAGTTTTCCGCCGATGCGCAATTGCAGCAATCGCTGCTTGGACTGGCTCTATGAAGTATTCGACGTATGACTCCCTCCCCCTCCGGGGGAGGGGCGGGGTGGGGGCTCGCGGCCCTCGATGCAGCGCGGCCCTGCAAGCGCCGCCAGCCCCCATCCCAGCCTTCCCCCAAAAGGGGAAGGCGCAAGAAGGGGCACGCACATGACCAAGATCGACTTCGACTGGAAGCCCCTGCTTCTCGCCCCCGTGCTCGCGCTCGTCGCGCTGCCGCTCACGGGCTCCTTCTCCACCTGGCTCACGCTCACCGTCGCGGGGCTGGCGATGGGCATGATCATCTTCATCATCGCCTCGGGCCTCACGCTGGTGTTCGGCCTGATGGACGTGCTGAACTTCGGCCACGGCGTGTTCATCGCGCTCGGTGCCTTCGTGGCCAGCAGCGTGCTCGGCCTGATGGGCGACTGGACCGGCTCGGGCGAGCTGTGGCGCAACCTGGTGGCGGTGTTCCCGGCCATGCTGGTCGCGATGCTCGTGGCCGGCGCGGTGGGCCTCGCGTTCGAGCGCTTCATCGTGCGGCCGGTGTACGGCCAGCACCTGAAGCAGATCCTCATCACGATGGGCGGCATGATCATCGGCGAGGAACTCATCAAGGTGATCTGGGGCCCGGCGCAGATTCCGCTGCCGCTGCCCGAGGCCTTGCGCGGCTCATTGCTGGTGGGCGACGCTGCCATCAGCAAGTACCGCCTGCTCGCGGTGGCCGTGGGCGTGGTGGTGTTCGGCGCGCTTGCCTGGACGCTGGGCCGCACCAAGATCGGCCTGCTGATTCGCGCCGGCGTTCAGGACCGCGAGATGGTCGAGTCGCTCGGCTACCGCATCGGCCGTCTGTTCGTGGGCGTGTTCGTGGTGGGCAGCGCGCTGGCCGGCCTGGGCGGCGTGATGTGGGGGCTGTTTCAGCAGAACCTGGTGCCGCAGATGGGCGCGCAGGTCAACGTGCTGATCTTCATCGTGATCATCATCGGCGGGCTGGGTTCGACGGGCGGGGCGCTCATCGGCGCGCTGCTGGTGGGCCTTATGACCAACTACATCGGCTTCCTGCTGCCGACCGTGACGCAGTTCGCGAGCATCCTGCTGATGGTGGCGGTGCTGCTGTGGCGCCCGCAGGGCGTGTACCCGGTGGCGAACCGTTGAAGAGGAAGACGCCATGTTCCTGAAACGACTTCTCTCCAACGACATGCCGCGCAGCCGCCTCCTGGCGCTGCTGCTGGTGGTGCTGTTCCTTGCGCTGGCCTTCGCGCCGTTCATCTTCCCGGGCGTGAAGGCGCTCAGCGTGGCGGCCAAGATCCTGGTGTTCGTGGTGCTGGTGGCCAGCTTCGACCTGCTGCTGGGCTACACCGGCATCGTGAGCTTCGCGCACACGATGTTCTTCGGCATCGGCGCCTACGGCATCGCCATCTCGGCCTCGCGGCTCGGGCCCAACTGGGGCGCGGTGCTGGTGGGGCTGGGCGCCTCGCTGCTGGTCTCGCTGGTGCTCTCGTTCGCCATCGGGCTGTTCTCGCTGCGGGTGCGCGCGATCTTCTTCGCGATGATCACGCTGGCCGTGGCCTCTGCGTTCCAGACGTTGGCCTCGCAGCTGTCGGACTTCACCGGCGGCGAAGACGGCCTGACCTTCAAGATGCCCGAGCTGATCTCGCCGAGCTTCGAGTTCTCCGAAGACCCGTTCCTGGGCGTGTCGCTCGACGGCCGGCTGCTGTGCTACTACCTGCTGTTCGTGGCGGCCGTGGTGCTGGTGTTGGCGCTGCTGCGCATCGTGAACTCGCCGTTCGGGCGCGTGCTGCAGGCCATTCGCGAGAACGAGTTCCGCGCCGAGGCCATCGGCTACCGCGTGGTGGTGTACCGCACCACCGCCGCGGTGCTGTCGGCGCTCTTCGCCACGCTGGCCGGCGCCATGCTGGCCATCTGGCTGCGCTACAACGGCCCCGACACCTCGCTGAGCTTCGAGATCATGATCGACGTGCTGTTGATCGTGGTGATCGGCGGCATGGGCACGATCTACGGCGCGGCCATCGGCGCGGTGCTGTTCGTGGTGGCGCAAAGCTACCTGCAGGACCTGCTGCGCGTGGGCAGCGAGGCCGCGAGCGGCTTGCCCTGGCTGGCCGCGCTGCTGTCGCCCGACCGCTGGCTGCTGTGGCTGGGCGTGCTGTTCGTGCTGTCCGTCTATTACTTCCCGACCGGCATCGTCGGCAAACTGCGAGCAAGGGCAGCGCGATGAGCGAGCACCACATTCCACTGTCCCGCTACGCGCAGCTCGCGGGCCGCGAAATCCACTGGCTCGAATGGGGCGCGGCCAATCCCCCTGACGCGCCTGACGCGCCTGACGCCCCCGTCGTCATCGCCTGGCACGGCCTCGCGCGCACCGGCCGCGACATGGACGAGCTGGCGCAGCACTTCGCCGCACGCGGCTTCCGCGTGATCTGCCCCGACACCCTCGGCCGCGGCCTGAGCCAGTGGAGCCCGCTGCCTGACGAGGAGTACACGCTGCGCTTCTATGCGCGCATGGCCGATGCGCTGTGCGACGAACTGGCGCTGGAACGCGTGCACTGGGTCGGCACGTCGATGGGCGGTGCCGTCGGCACGGTCTGCGCCTCGGGCCTGTTCGAGCCGCGCATGAAGGCGCGCATTGCGAGCCTGGTGCTCAACGACAACGCGCCCGAGCTGGCCCAGCCCGCCATCGAGCGCATCCGCGCCTACGCCGGCCAGCCGCCCGCGTTCGACACGGTGGCCGAGCTGGAGGCCTTCTTCCGCACGGTCTACAAGCCCTACGGCTGGCTCAGCGACGCGCAATGGCGCCGCCTGACAGAGAGCTCCACGCGCCGCCTGGCCGACGGCCGCGTCACGCCGCACTACGACCCGGCCATGGTCCGCCAGTTCAGCGCGCACGACAACGACTACCTGATCTGGCCGCACTACGACGCCATCGAGGTGCCCGTGCTGTGCCTGCGCGGCGCGGAGTCCGACCTGGTGCTGCCCGACGTGGTCGCGCAGATGCGCCTGCGCGGGCCCGGCGCGGCCGGCAGGCTGGAGGTGATCGAAGTGCCTGCCTGCGGTCACGCGCCCGCGCTGAACGTGCCCGAACAACTGGAGCCGATCGAAGGGTTTATCCGGGCGGCCGGCCGATGAAGCCGCGGCGGCGTGACAATCGCCGCCGCTCTCAACCACAAGGCCTCGAAAACCATGGCGCTCTCGATGTACGACCTGTCCGTGCCCGTCTTCACCCGCGGACTCGGCCAACTCACCCACCTGCTCGACAAGAGCCTGGCGCACGCCAAGGCCAACGGCATCGACCCGGCCACCCTGGTCGAGGCGCGCCTTGCGCCCGACATGCTCACGCTGGCCGGCCAGATCCAGCGCGCGAGCGACGCGTCGAAGCTGGGCACCGCGCGCATCGCGGGCATTGCCGCGCCGAGCTTCCCCGACGAGGAAAAGACCTGGGACGACCTGCTGGCGCGCATTGCGAAGACGCAGGACTTCCTCGCGACGGTGGACCGCGCGCTGATCGACGGCCAGGAAGAGCGCGCCGTGACCATCAAGGCGCGCGAAGGCGAGGCGCACTTCACCGCGCAGCGCTACCTGCTGCAGTTCGCGCTGCCCAACTTCTTCTTCCACGTGACCACGGCCTACGACGTGCTGCGCCACAGCGGCATTCCGATCGGCAAGATGGATTACCTCGGCAAGTTCTGACGGCCTGAATGTGCCGAGGCCCGGCGGCCTTCACGCCGCCGGGACAAACTTCAAATTGCCGTGACACATGCGCACGCACCGCGTGCGCCGCGAACAATCGCGCCAGGCTGCCGTCGGCCTGACACGAACGAGGTTTGCGATCATGAAGCACATGCTGTCCAGAAGGGCGTTCTCGGGGCTCGCCGCGGGGGCCTCCGCATTTGTTGCGGCCGCGGGTGGCGGCTGGCCGGTGGCCAGCGCCTTCGCTGCGTCGCCGGGCCTGCGCGACTACGGCAAGGCGCCCGAGTTCGCGGGCATCGACAAGTGGCTCAACTCGCAGCCGCTCACCCTGCAGGGCCTGGCCGGCAAAGTGGTGCTGGTCGACTTCTGGACCTACTCGTGCATCAACTGCATCCGCACGCTGCCGCACGTGGTGCGCTGGTACGAGAAGTACAAGGACCAGGGCTTCACGGTGGTGGGCGTGCATTCGCCCGAGTTCGCCTACGAGAAGCTCACGCGCAACGTGCAGGACGCGATCGAGCGCTTCAACATCCGCTACCCGGTGGCGCAGGACAACGCCTTCTCCACCTGGAAGGCCTACGACAACCAGTACTGGCCCGCGTTCTACCTGGTCGACAGCAAGGGGCAGGTGATGCGGCAGCACTTCGGCGAAGGGGAGTACGCCGAGATGGAAGCCGCGATCGAGGAGCTGCTGGCGCGCAAGTCGGCGGTGTGAGCGCCGCCGCGCGGGCGTGTCAAGGCTTGCGCGCAACCAGCGAATACATCAGCGGGATGCGCGGCATGCCTTCGGGCGGCGCCATGCGCCGACCGCCGATGTCGCGCATGCCCTCGAAGGGCTTCCAGCCGTTGGCGTACGGATATTCGTCGAGGCGCTCGATCACGAGACCGGCTTGCGACAGCGCGGTCGTCACCTGGCCCACGCCCCATGAGAACTCGAAACTCGGGTGTGGGTTGCTGAAGTTCTCGACGCCGCGCTCGCAGCCCTCGGGCACGAGGCCGTCGCCGGACTGCGCCACGTAGTCGCCCACGCCTTCTTCCGGCACGGGCGCGTCGTTGAAGTAGTCGAAGTGAAACTTCCACGACGGGTCGAACACCATCGCGAACGGATGGAAGTCGATGAAGACGAAGCGCCCGCCCGGCTTGAGCTGTTGCGACACGCCATGTGCCCATGCCGAAAGATCGGACAGCCAGCAGAGCGTGCCGTACGAGCAGAAGACGATGTCGTGCCGCTCACCGCGCGCCTGCGCATCGCGGAAGTGGTCGTAGACATCCGAGCGCACAAAGCGCGCGGAAATGTCCGACTGCGCCGCGAGCTGCGTCGCGAAGGCAATGGCTTCGTCGGAAATGTCCACGCCCGTGACCGCCGCGCCCAGACGCGCGATGCTCAGGCTGTCCTGCCCGGCGTTGCATTGCAAATGCAGCACCGACAGGCCCTTCACGTCGCCAAGCAGCGCGGTTTCTTCGGGGAACAGCGTTGATCCGCCGTTGCGGAAGAACGCGGCCTGGTCGCCCTTGTGGCTGTTGTGCGCGACGGTGGCCGCATTCCACGACAGCCGGTTGGCTTCGTGCAGTTCTTTTTTCATGGCGAGGTTGTTTGCGTGGGCCAGCCCGCCAGGTTGCGTTCGGCAATGCCCGCGAGCGCGGTGATCCATGCCGGGCTGTCGTTGAGGCAGGGGATGTAGCTGAAGGCCTGGCCGCCGGCGTGCATGAAAGCCTCGCGGCCTTCCATCGCAATTTCTTCGAGCGTCTCGAGGCAGTCGGCCGGGAAGCCGGGGCACACCACGTCGACGCGTTTCACGCCCGAGGCGCCGAGCTCGCGCAGCGTGGGCTCGGTGTAGGGCTCGAGCCATTTGGCGCGGCCGAAGCGCGACTGGAAGGTCACGCGGTGCTGCGCTGCCGACAGGCCCAACCGCGCCGCGAGCAGGCGCGCGGTTTCGAGGCACTGCGCCTGGTACGGATCGCCCAGCGCGATGTTGCGCGCGGGAATGCCGTGGAAGCTCATCAGCAGCACCTCGCCGCGGCCTTCGGTCTTCCAGTGCTTCTCGATGCCCTGGGCCAGCGCGTCGATGTACGCCGGGTCGTCGTGGTAGTCGTTGACGAAGCGGAACTCCGGCAGCCGGCGCTGCTTGCGGCTCCAGTCGTTCACCGCGTCGATCACGCTGGCGGTGGTGGTGGCCGAGTACTGCGGGTAGGCCTGCAGCACCAGCACGCGCGTGGCGCCTTCGGCCTGCAGTGCGTCGAGGCGAGAGGCGATCGACGGGTTGGCGTAGCGCATCGCGTCGCGCACGGTGACGCGGTGGCCGCGCTCGCCGAGCCAGCCGGCCAGCAGCGTGGCCTGCTTCTGCGTGAACACTTTCAGCGGCGAGCCTTCGGCCGTCCAGATGCTCGCGTACTTCGCGGCCGACTTGGCCGGGCGCGTGCGCAGGATGATGCCGTGCAGGATCAGCGCCCAGATCGCCTTGGGAATCTCGACCACGCGCGGGTCGCCCAGGAAGTCGGCGAGGTAGGGGCGCACCGCGGCGGCGGTGGGGGCATCGGGCGAGCCGAGGTTGCACCACAGCACGGCGGCGGGTGTGCGCCGGGTGGTCTGAGGGGTACTCGGCACAGCGTTCTCGGGGGTGGAGGGCATGCGATATTCTCGGGCATGACTTCCGCTTCCCCGGCGCCCGCAGACTTCGCGCCCCTCGACCTGAAACGCATCTCGGCGATCTCGCTGGACCTCGATGACACCCTCTGGCCGATCTGGCCGACCATCGAACGCGCCGAAGGCGTGCTGCAGGCCTGGCTCCTGCGCGAGGCGCCCAAGACGGCCTCGCTGCTGCTGACCCCGGGCATCCTGCGCGAGCTGCGCGAAGCGACCGCCAAGGAACGCTCCGACCTCGCGCACGACCTGAGCGCGCTGCGCCGCGAATCGATTCGCACCGCGCTCAGGCGCGCGGGCGAAGACCCGGCGCTGGCCGACCCGGCCTTCGACGCTTTCTTCGAGGAACGCCAGCGCGTCACGCTGTACGACGACGCGCTGCCCGCGCTCAAGTGGCTCAGCGAACGCTACCCGCTGGTGGCGGTGTCCAACGGCAATGCCGACATCCACCGCACCGGCGTCGGCCGCTGGTTTCGCACCGCGTTCAACGCACGCGCGTTCGGCAGCGGCAAGCCGCAGGCGCCGATCTTCCGCGCGGCGGCCGCCTCGGTCGGCCTGCTGCCGAAGGACGTGCTGCACGTGGGCGACGACGCCGAGCTCGACGTGGTCGGCGCGCTCAACGCCGGCATGCAGGCGGCGTGGCTGGTGCGCGACGAGCGGCCGTGGGTGCACGGCGCGCGGCCGCAGCTGATCGTGCCCAACCTGCACGCGCTGTGCGTGGCGCTGGGCGCCTGAGCTTCAGTCGACGCTCACTTGAAGACCGGCCGGAAGAAGCTGCGTTCGTAGCTGACGATGCAGCGGGTTTCTTCCGCATAGCGGAAAGCGGCCTGGCACTCGGCGTCCTGCATCGAGTCGATGCGGTACTGCTCGTAGGCGGCCAGGCTGGGGAAGGTGAACATCGCCAGCGCCACGTTGTTGCTGCCTTCCGACGGCAGGAAGTAGCCGTGGTGCTGCCCGCCGAACTTCTCGACCAGCGGGATCCAGAGCTTGCCGTAGTGCTCGAATTCCTTGAGCTTGTAGGCGTCGACGATGTAGCGCAGGTAGCAGGTGACCATGGGGTGTTCGGGCTTGCTTTTGGGGTTTATCGGCACGGGATCTGCGGCGATCCGCGGGGCTGACTATAGTTTCAGCCCGACCCCCGGCTTCAACCGCAGCGGCCCGCGCCGCGCAGGACACCCCAAGTGCATTTCTCCAACTGGCTCATCTTCTGCGGCGTGACCTTGCTGGTCGCGTTCACCCCCGGTCCCGCGGTGCTGCTCGCCGTGTCGAACTCGATGGCCGTGGGCCCGCGCCGCGCAATGATCAGTTCGCTGGGCAACGCGATGGGCCTGTTCATGGTGTCCGCCGCCGCAATGGCCGGCCTGGGCGTGGTGCTCTCCACCTCGGCCCATGCCTTCATGGTGCTCAAGGTGGCCGGCGCGGCCTACCTGATCTACCTGGGCATCAAGCAATGGCGCAGCCAGGGCAGCGTGTTCGCCGACCTGCAGGGCTCGCCGACGGGCGCGGCGCCGCGCTCGAGCTGGCGGCTGTTCGGGCATGGCCTGACGGTGGCGCTGACCAACCCCAAGGGCATTCTTTTCTTCTCGGCGCTGTTCCCGCAGTTCCTCACGCAGGACGCGCCCATCCTCACGCAGTTCGCGGTGCTGACGACCACCTTCGCCATGGCCTCGGTGCTGTCGCACGCGTTCTACGTGCTGCTGGCGCGGCTGCTGCGCAAGCAACTGTCGGACCCGCGGCGCACGCGGCTGTTCAACAAGGTGTCGGGCGGCGCGTTCGTGCTGCTGGGGCTGAGCCTGCTGCGTCTGCGCAACAAGACGGCCTGAACGGACTGAAAAGCCTGACCGGCCTGAAGTTCTGGCGCTTCAGTCGAGCGCGAACTGTTCGCGCAGCGCTGCGCAGAAAGACTCGGTGCCGCTCAGGGAGAGCGTGACGGTGTCGAAGCGCGGGTTGTCCTCGCGCGTTTCCTGCAGGTCGAAATCCCAGGTCGCGCCTTCGTCGAGCGCGCCGCGCGCATGCGGGAACGTGGCTTCGGCCCAGGCCAGCACTTGCGCGATCTCGGCCTGCACCTCGGGTGTCTTGTCGGGCGGGGTCGAGGCCATCGCGTCGAAGGTGCCGTGGCCTTCGGTGTCTTCGCTGTAGTCGAAGTCGAGGTAGCGCAGTTCGGTCGTCATGGGGTCAATGCCTTGGCAATGCGTTGGGGGACTCCCTGGCTGCGGCTAACGGGCAGCGCGCTGATACGCTGGGCGACTTCATTGGTGAACAGCTTGCTGCGCAGGATCGACGCGACACGTACAGTTTGTTTGGCAATACGCCGACGATGGAGTTTGGCTTGAAACCTGGCGGAGGCACTGGGCTCAAGGTTTCGGCGTCAACTGTTGATGCGTGGAGCGACGATGTACAGGCGGGTATCAGTGCTGCGGCAAGTCGACTCAACGCTGCTGAGCAAATCGCTTTCAACAATTCGTCTACCAACGCAGTAGACAACCTTGAGATTGCACGAGGGCGAGAAGACGGGACGGTCATAAGCGACGCGGGTTACAGCCTGGGTGCTATCGACGACAGGCCACTTCTCTTGGCCGATGTTGGCGCGGGCCGAGGTCGGGGGAGCGATGTACTGCGTACAGATCGCCCGCAGAGGTACGGAAGGCCAGCCCCATACGGGTTCGACGAGCCAGGTGCGTTCGTTGATGCGACTCGACAGGCCGTCGCGAACCCACCGCCGGGAACGTCTAACTATGCCACCGACGAACTTCGAACGAAGTATTCCTCCGTGTTTGCTGAGATGAGAAAAGCAGGGATCGGCACGACGGTGTTTGGGACGGCGTCTGCGGACGGCTTTATCAATAACAGTTACGACATTACCAGCTATCCCGAGGAATCTCTCAACAATACTTCCTCGATTACTTATCACAAGTATGGCCTGCTGACTTATTTGGGCCCAGTGGACATTGAGCGTGGAATTACCAAAGACTGGGTTGTCAAAAATGTACTGGAGGATCGATACAGTTACCCGAGAGAGGGCATCGTTCCTGGTCCTGCGAATTTCGATGGCAAGAGCCAAGTCTACGCTGTCGCGCCTTTAAGAGCCACTGCCGAAAATCTTGCTGATCCACGAGCCTATACTTATCCCATTGGAGTGATTGAGCAGGCGCGAGTGCCGGATGGCGTCTTGAACATCACGACGGATGACCATCAGGTTTATCCTGGAACAATTCGTCGAACAGTGGTTGAGGTTGATGGAGGTCTTTTTATCTATACCAGCGGCGCTGGAGAAAACAGAATGAACAACACAGGTTCGGGAACCTATCCGGGTTTGGGTCAGGGAGCTAGGGAAGCAACGGTTGCCAGGGATGCGGCCCAGTACGGCTTTGCGTTCGGGAACGACAAGTTCGGCACCATGGCTTTCAAGGCGTTGGATCAGCAAGCTGTGCAGTATGTGAACAGCGTCAGAAATACAAAACGGTGATGGCATCAGCACGATTTTTATCAACCATGCTGCTGTCGATGGCGGCTTTTTTTGTATCAGTTATGACATACGCTCAAGGGGATGGACTTGCCGTTGCGGAAAGATTGGTTCGCGCTATGCGGACAGACAAGTCTGCAATAAAAGGCACGCTCGTTGCGTATCTGAAGAAGCCGGATGCAGCAGGCACGGTCGAATTAACAGATGGGCAACGGCGAGACTTCCTTCGCTGCCTGGAAGAGACGGATACGCCGTTAATTGTTCACGCATTGGCCAATGTACTTGTGCGACAGTTATCCTTGGCCGAAATGGAAGAGGCGCTTGTGTTCTACAACAGTTCCGCTGGGAGGCAACAGGTGGAACGAGAGCAGGGCGAAGTCCAAAGGATGCTTGGCTACGAACTTGCTAAGGTAAGCCCTGCAATGTCCGGGCGGGGAAAAGTAAGCCTAGACCGATTCAGAAGAACGTCAGCCTATGCCAAGCTGCAAGAGTTTCCGGCGCAGGTCAACGCGACGCGTGAGACCAGAATGGAAATCTACCAGGACAGTCAATTGGCTGCGGCTGCTTGTTCTCGAACTGTCGGTTTGGCGCGATAGCCGCAGGCGTCGGTACCAGCAGGTGTCGTGTGCCGTACGAAGGGAGCGTCTGGGTGTCGTGCGTGCGCTACGTGATATTGGTGTCTCTAAAGAAGGGCGCAGAGCGTTTTTTAATGGCGAAACCGTTCAATTTGGCAATGCGTTCGCAGCCGCCAGCCCGCTGAGCACGGCGCCTTCGAGCGTGGCGGGGTAGGGGCCTTCGGTGTAGTCGCCGCAGGCTTGCAGGCCGGGGGCGATGGTCGAGGACGGTCTGGCCAGCCCGGGCGTGCACGCGAAGGTGGCGCGCTTCTCGACCACGGTCTGCACGAGCTGCAAATTCTTCTGGCCTAGCTGGGCAGCGGCTTGCGCGATCACCTGTTCTTCCAGCACTTCGCGCGATGCCTCGTTGGCGCTGATGACCATCGCCAGCACGCCCTGCATGCCGCCGAGCTGGCCGCGGTCGAACGCGAACTGCGCGGGCGCCGTGGCCGGATGGCTGCGCAGCGCGAGCATCGGTTCGGCGAGCGGCGAGGCGCCGCGCACGTAGACGGTGGCAATGGCTTCGAAGCGCAAGGCTTCGGTGGTCTTGCACCAATCGTCTGCGGGCAGGCCCGACGCGCCGACCAGGCGCGCCGCGTCCCACGGGGCGCAGGCCAGCACCACCTGGTCGAAGACGTCCTCGTCGACCCGCCATTGCCCGGCCTCGGGCGAAATCGCACGCACGCGCGCGCCGATGCGCACGGCGGCGCGATGCGCCGTCAGCCATCGGATCGCCGCGTCGGGCAGCAGCGCGCCGAGGTCGGCGCGCGGCAGCAGCAGGTCGGCACCGCCGCTGCCGCTGAACAGCGCGTCGTTCAGCACGCGCAGGAAGACCCGGCCGCTCGATAGCCCGACGGGTGTGTTGAGCGCGGAGACGCACAGCGGCTCGATCAGCTCCTGCATCACGCGCGGCGAAAGGCCGGCGCACAGCTCGGCAACCGTGGTGGTGCCGGCGCAGCGAAAGCCCGCGAGCCGCCACCGGATGGCGGTGCGCAGCAGCGACGACTTGTCGCGCCAGGTCCAGCCGCGCGCCGTGAAGATGCCCGCGAGCAGGTCGAACGGCGCCGGCAGCCGCGGCAGCTTGAGCCCGCCGCCGTCGGCAAAGCGCAGCGAGAGCGGCAGCCGCAGCAGCGCGCTGTCGACATCCACGCCGACGTCGCGCATGAGCTTCAACGTGGCGGTGTACGCGCCGATCAGGATGTGCTGGCCGTTGTCCAGTGCCATGCCGTGCATGTTGTCGACGCGGCGCGCCCGGCCGCCCGGCATGGGAGCGGCTTCGAACAGGGTGACGGCATGGCCCAGGCGCGTGGCCTCGACCGCGCAGGCCAGGCCGGCCCAGCCGGCGCCGATGACGGCAATTCTTTTCATCGAAAGTCGCGCGGGACCCGGATCCGATCGCCGTACGGGTGCAGGTCGTCGTCCGGCTTCTCGCAGCGAACGAAACACCTGTGCGTGAGCAGCTCGATGCGCTCGGCGAGCGTCAGGTCATATTCGGAGGCGGGCAGTCCCGGCGCGGACAGGTCATGCTTGCCATCGGCATTGAAGATCAGCTCGTCGCCGAGGACGTGGTCGCACCGGAAGGTGGTTCTCCATTGCGAATTGGACCCCCAGCCGTCCGACAGGTCCGAAGTGCGGCGGTACCTGCGCTGGCATGCCCAATGGAGCGTCGAGGACGTCGCGATCTCGGGCTGCAGCGCGCCGAAGGCACAGCTGACCGCAACCCCCGCGCGCGAGAACATCATCGTTCCGAGCATCAGCGTGGGCCAGTCGACCCTTGTCAATTCGATGCGCTTGCGCCGGGAAGAGCGCACTCGTTCTTCGGTGACTTCGACGATTTCGTGGAAGAACGGTGAGTACTCGGTCTCGTCTGCGATGCGGCAACCCAGCCCGGTCATGAATGCCTGGTAATCCGGCAGCGTCAGGGCGGGACCTTCCCAGCCTTCGCCGCTCTGGAATGCCAGCAGCAGGAGCTGGTTGACGCGCGACAGCGCATAGAGTCGCCACGAGTCTTCGATGACGATGGGTTCCGCAAACGAACGGCTCCCAAATGCCTGGAGCCATTCACGCTCCTGCGCGTGGGTCTGGAGCCACGGCTGAAGCAGCGTCTGGAATACGTCTTCCGCGGGGCTGCTTTGGTTGAGCGCATCGAACAATTGCCGATACGGTAGTTGGCACGGATCCATGAGCGCGGAAGCTAGATCCGCCCGAGCGCCTGAACCTTCCAAGCCAGCCACAGCTTGCGAACGGGCGTGAGGCTCACGCGCTGGTTCAGCACCTGGAAGTCGTCGCGTTCGATCTCGCGCAGCAGCGTGCGGTAGATGCTGGCCATCATCAGGCCGGGCTTCTGCGTGCGGCGGTCGGCCAGCGGGAGCAGGGACAGGGCTTCGTCGTAGGCCGTATGGGCACGCGCGGCCTGGAACTTCATGAGCGCCACGAAGCGCTCGGAGTGCACGCGGTTCAGGATCTCGTGCGCCTTCACGTCGAACTTCTGCAGCTCGTTCACCGGCAGGTAGATGCGCCCGCGCAGCGCGTCTTCGCCCACGTCGCGCAGGATGTTGGTGAGCTGCAGCGCCAGGCCCAGCTTGTGGGCGTAGGCGGTGGTCTGCGGGTCGGTCTGGCCGAAGATGCGCGCCGCGACTTCGCCCACCACGCCGGCCACCAGGTGGCAGTAGCGCGCGAGGCCGGGAAAGTCGAGATAGCGGGTCTGGTCCAGGTCCATCTGGCAGCCGTCGATCACCTCGTGAAGCTGGCGCGCCTCGATGCCGTAGGCGGCGGCGTGCGGCATCAGCGCCTGCATCACGGGGTGGCGCGGGGTGCCGGCAAAGGCCTGGGCCACCTCGGTGCGCCACCAGGCGAGCTTGGTGGCGGCCACGCCGGGGTCGGTGACCTCGTCGACCACGTCGTCGACTTCACGGCAGAACGCGTAGAAGGCCGTGATCGCGGCGCGGCGCGGCTTGGGAAGAAACAGGAAGGCGTAATAGAAACTGCTGCCCGAGGCGGCGGCCTTGTCTTGCACGTATTGCTCGGGGGTCATCGGGGAGGCGCTGCTTTCATGGGCCGCCATTGTCTCCGCATCCGCATGGCCTTCCAGAGCAGCACGGGCGCGTCGAACTTGCCGACGGTGGGGCGTTGAGAGAAGGTGTCGAAGCCCAGGTCGTCGATCTTGTCGAGGATGCGCAGGCCGCCCTGCACGACCAGGCGCAGCTCCCAGCCCATGCGGCCCGGCAGCCGGTGCACCAGGGGCGCGCCCTCTGTCATGAGCTCGCGCGCCCAGTGCGACACGATTGCTATCAAATTGATAGCTTCCTGCGGAGGCGGGGCGTGCGAGAGCGGCTCGAATACCTTGAAATTCTCGGGACCGAGCCTGCGCCGGGCGCAGTCGGTCAGCGGAAAGTAGAAGCGCCCGCGCGGCAGGTCGACGCTCGGGTCCTGCCAGAAGTTGATGAGCTGCAGCGCGCTGCAGATGGCGTCGCTCTGCGCCAGCGCTTCGGCGTCGTGCACGTCGTAGAGATGCAGCAGCAGCCGGCCGATGGGGTTGGCGGAGCGGCGGCAGTAGTCGAGCAGCTCGGCCCGGTCGGCGTAGGTGCCGCGGTCGCGCGTTTTCTCGATGTCCTGCATGAAGGCGCTCAGCAGGTCGGCCAGAAGGTCTTCGGGCAGGCCGTGGCGGGCGATGCTGTATGCGAGCGGGCCGAACACGTGCGGCCAGCGCGAGCCGGGGAGGGCTTGGCCCTGCGCGGCGGCGGCGAGCTCCTCGCGGTAGGCGCGCAGCTCGGCCAGGCGCTCGCCGGGCGAGGCGCTGCCTTCGTCGGCGATGTCGTCGGCGGTGCGTGCGAAATGGTAGATCGCGGCGATGGGCGGGCGCAGGTGCGGCGGGCACAGCCACGAGGCGACCGGAAAGTTCTCGTAATGCGCCGGCGGGGCGGCAAGGTGGGGGGGAGTGGCGGACACGCGACGATTGTCAGCGACGAGGCGGTGCCCCGGCACTATGCTCGCAGCCTTGCCACTAAGAACTTCCGCTTCATGAAAGCATCCGCTGCGGCCTCCGGATCCCAGGTTTCATCGGCGTACGGCGAGGCGGCGCACCCGGCGGGGCCCACGCTCATGATCGCGGCGCTCGGCGTGGTGTTCGGCGACATCGGCACGTCGCCGCTCTATGCCTTCAAGGAGACGATGAATCCCGAGCACGGCATCGCGTTCTCGCCCGATTCGGTGCTGGGGCTGCTCTCGCTGATCTTCTGGGGGCTGATGTTCGTGGTGACGTTGAAGTACGTGGTGTTCGTGCTGCGCGCCGACCACGACGGCGAAGGCGGCATCCTGGCGCTGCAGGCGCTGGCCCGCAGCGCGGTGGCCGGGCCCAGGACGAAGCCGTGGGTCTGGAACGCGATCGGCCTGCTGGGCCTGGTGGGCGCGGCCATGTTCTACGGCGACAGCCTGATCACGCCGGCCATCTCGGTGCTGTCGGCGGTCGAGGGGCTGGAGGTGCAGGCGCCGGTGTTGCAGCGCGCGGTGCTGCCGATCACCGTGGTGATCTTGATCGCGCTGTTCGCGGTGCAGAAGAAGGGCACGGGCGTGGTCGGCAAGGTGTTCGGGCCCGTCATGCTGCTGTGGTTCCTGGTGCTGGCGGTGGCCGGGCTGTGGCAGGTGCTGCAGCAGCCGCAGGTGCTGGTGGCGCTCGACCCGCGCCGGGCGGTGGGCTTCCTGTTCGAGCACCGGGCGCAGTCGCTGGCGGTGCTGGGCGCGGTGTTCCTGGCGTTCACGGGCGGCGAGGCGCTGTATGCCGACATGGGGCACTTCGGCGCCAAGCCGATCCGCCTGGCGTGGCTCTTCATCGCGCTGCCGGGGCTGGTGCTGAATTACTTCGGGCAGGGCGCACTGGTGCTGGGCAACCCGGCGGCCATCGACAACCCGTTCTTCCGGCTCTTTCCGTCCTGGGGCGTGCTGCCGATGGTGGTGCTGGCCGCCATGGCGACGGTGATCGCCTCGCAGGCGGTGATTTCGGGTGCGTTCTCGCTCACGGCGCACGCCATGCGCATGGGCTACCTGCCGCGCATGCGGGTGATCCAGACCTCGGGCACGGCCATCGGGCAGATCTACGTGCCGACCGTGAACTGGCTGCTGATGGTGGGCGTGCTGCTGCTGGTGCTGGGCTTTCGCAGCTCGGGCGCGCTGTCGGCCGCGTACGGCATTGCGGTGTCGATCACGATGGTGACGACCACGCTGCTGGCCGGCATCGTGGCCTGGGGGCTGTGGCGCTGGAACAAGGTGGCGGTGGCGGTCGGCGTGGCCGCCTTCGCGGTGGTCGACCTGACCTTCGTGCTCGCCAACAGCCTGAAGATCGCCGAGGGCGGCTGGCTCACACTGGCCGTGGCGGCGGGGGTGATGGTGCTCTTCACCACCTGGGCCAAGGGGCGCCGGCTCGGGCTGGAGGCCGCCGCGGCCGAGAGCCTGCCGCTGCGGCCCTTCATCGAGTCGCTGGCGCAGCACATGCCGCACCGGGTGAGCGGCACGGCGGTGTTCCTGAACCCCGACGCCACCGCGGTGCCGCATGCGCTGCTGCACAACCTCAAGCACAACCAGGTGCTGCACGAGCAGGTGATCGTGCTGCGCGTGCTGGCCTGCGACACGCCGCGCGTGGACGCGCGCATCCGCATCGAGGCCGAGCAGCTGATGGAAGGCATCTGGGTGGTCACGGCGCGCCACGGCTTCATGGAGCGGCCCGACGTGCCGGAGTTCATCCGCATCCTGGCGTACCAGAAGACGCTGGCCATCGACTCGATGAAGACCTCGTACTTCGTCTCGCGCGCCTCGGTGGGCGAGGAAAACCTGCCGGGGCTGAACCCGATCCGGCGGGCGCTGTTCGGCTCGCTGCAGCGCAACGCGGGGCGGGCGTCGGACTACTTCGAACTGCCAGACAACCGGCTGGTGGAGATGGGCCAGCGCACCTGATCCAGGGGTGTTTCGGCGGGCCGGACCGGCCCTAGTGACCGGCGGGTCATTGACAGTGTTTAACGTTTACCCTAGATTACTAACCAGTGGGTCAGTAATGATCCGGTTCGTCCTTTTCAGGGTGTCTCATGACCGCCTCCGCCGTTCTCCGTTCCCGTGCCCGCAGCGCCGCATGGCTGCTTCTTCCAGCCGTATCCGCCATTTTCCTGGCCGGCTGCTCGCCTAAACCCGCGGCCGAGGACCCCGTTCGCGCGGTCAAGTTCGTGACCGTGGGCACCAGCGAATTCGACGCCCAGCCCGAGTTCTCGGCCGAGGTGCGCGCGCGTGTCGAGTCGCGCCTGGGCTTCCGCGTGGCGGGCAAGATCACGCGCCGCCAGGCCGAGCTCGGCCAGCGCGTGCAGGCCGGCCAGGTGCTGGCCCAGCTCGATCCGCAGGACTACAAGCTCGCCACCGAAGCCGCGCGCGCCCAGCAGGCCGCCGCGCTCACCAACCGTGACCTGGCTGCCGCCGACCTGAAGCGCTACGCCGAACTGCGCCAGCAGAACTTCATCAGCGGCGCCGAACTCGAGCGCCGCGAAACCACCTGGAAGGCCGCGCAGGCCCAGCTCGAACAGGCGCAGGCGCAGTTCGCCTCGCAGGGCAACCAGGCCAACTACACGACGCTGGTGGCCGACGTGGCCGGCGTCATCACCGCCATCGAGGCCGAGCCGGGCCAGGTGGTGCAGGCCGGCACGCCGGTCGTGCGCATCGCCCAGGACGGCGCGCGCGACGTGGTGTTCGCGGTGCCCGAAGACCGCGCCACGCTCATCAAGACCGGCACGCCCGTCACGGTGCGCGGCTGGTCGGGCGGCGACGAGCTGCAGGGCCAGGTGCGCGAAGTGGCGGCCAGTGCCGACGCGGTCACGCGCACGTACTCGGTCAAGGTCGCGATCGACGCGGCCACCTCGCCGCCGCTGGGCGCCACCGTCTATGCGCGTCCGCAGGCGCTGGCCCATGCCAGCACCGCGGTGATGAAGCTGCCGACCAGCGCACTGCGCCAGGAAGGCAAGGGCTCGGCCGTGTGGGTGCTCGACAAGGCGACCATGACGGTGCGCTCGCAGCCCGTGCAGGTGGCCACCGCCGACGGCAACGAGGCCGTGATCGCCTCGGGCATCGCGCCCGGCATGATGGTCGTGGCCGCGGGCGTGCATGTGCTGCAGCCGGGGCAGAAGGTCACCATCTACCAGTCGAAGGAGGCGGCCGCGGCCGCCGCCAATGCGAGCGCGAAGGACTCGGTCCAGCCGGTCACCGCCGTCGCCGCGACGAACAAGGAGATTGCAGCGGGTGCCGGCAAATGAGCGGCGGCGCGGCAGATCCCTCCGACAAGCCTTCGGGCTTCAACCTCTCCAAATGGGCGCTGGACCACGCGCCCCTCACGCGCTACCTGATGGTGGTGCTGATGGTGCTGGGTGCCTTCGCGTACTTCCAGCTCGGCCAGGACGAAGACCCGCCCTTCACCTTCCGTGCGATGGTGGTGCGCACCTACTGGCCCGGCGCCACCGCGCAGCAGGTGGCCGAGCAGGTCACCGACAAGCTCGAGCGCACGCTGCAGGAAGCACCGTACGCCGACAAGATCCGCAGCTACTCCAAGCCGGGCGAGTCGCAGATCATCTTCAACATCAAGGACTCGTCGAAGTCCACCGAGGTGGCCAACGTCTGGTACACGGTGCGCAAGAAGATCGGCGACATGCGCGCCACCTTGCCCGCCGGCGTGCAGGGCCCGTACTTCAATGACGACTTCGGCGACGTCTATGGCGTGATCTACGCGCTGGAAAGCGAAGGCTTCAGCTACGCCGAGCTGAAGACGCTGGCCGACGACGTGCGTCAGCAGCTGCTGCGCGTGAAGGACGTGGCCAAGGTCGACCAGTTCGGCGTGCAGGACGAGAAGGTCTACATCGAGATCTCGCAGAAGCGCCTGGCGCAGCTGGGGCTCGACTTCAACGCGGTGCTGTCGCAGCTCGGTTCGCAGAACGCGATCGAGAGCGCCGGCACCATCCAGTCGCCGCAGGACGTGGTGCAGGTGCGCGTGGCCGGCCAGTTCACCAGCGTCGACCAGCTGCGCGACATGCCCATCCGCGGCAGCTCCGGCAACCAGCTGAAGCTGGGCGACATCGCGGACATTCGCCGCGGCTATGTCGACCCGCCGGCGGTGAAGGTGCACCACCAGGGCAAGGAAGTGATCGCGCTGGGCGTGTCCATGGCCAAGGGCGGCGACATCATCGCGCTGGGCAAGGCGCTGAAGGCCACCACGACCACCATCGACCAGCGCCTGCCGGCCGGCGTGAAGCTGGCGCAGGTGCAGGACCAGCCGGTGTCGGTGGCCAGCTCGGTCAACGAGTTCGTGGGCGTGCTGATCGAGGCCGTGGCCATCGTGCTGGCGGTGAGCATCATCTCGCTGGGCCTGCACAAGGGCGGGCGCTTCGGCTGGTACATCGACATGCGCCCGGGGCTGGTGGTGGCCATCACCATTCCGCTGGTGCTGGCCGTGACCTTCCTGGCGATGAACTACTTCGGCATCGGGCTGCACAAGATATCGCTGGGGTCGCTCATCATCGCGCTGGGCCTGCTGGTGGACGACGCGATCATTGCGGTCGAGATGATGGTGCGCAAGATGGAAGAGGGCTACGACAAGGCCCGCGCCGCCACCTATGCCTACGACGTGACGGCCAAGCCGATGCTCACGGGCACGCTCATCACGGCGGCGGGCTTCCTGCCGATCGGGCTGGCCAAGTCGGTGACGGGCGAATACACCTTCGCGATCTTCGCGGTGACGGTGATTGCGCTGGTGCTGTCGTGGATCGTCTCGGTGTACTTCGTGCCTTACCTCGGCACGCTGCTGCTGAAGGTGAAGGCGCACGACCCCGATGCGCCCCCGCACGAGCTGTTCGACACGCCGTTCTACAACGCCTTTCGCCGCACCGTGAACTGGTGCGTGCAGCACCGCTGGATGACCATCGGCGCCACTGTGCTGATCTTCGCGCTGGGCATCGTGGGCATGGGCAAGGTGCAGCAGCAGTTCTTCCCGGACTCGAGCCGGCCCGAGATCCTGGTGGACATCTGGTTCCCCGAAGGCACCTCGTTCGCGGCCAATGAAGAAGTGGCCAAGCGCGTGGAGAAGCGCTTCATGGAAGAGACCGGCGTGAACACGGTCAGCACCTGGATCGGCTCGGGCGTGCCGCGCTTCTACCTGCCGCTGGACCAGGTGTTCCCGCAGACCAACGTGTCGCAGCTCATCGTGCTGGCCAAGGACCTGAAGGTGCGCGAGACGCTGCGCCTGAAGCTGCCGCAGGTGCTGGCGCAGGAATTCCCCGAGGTGCGCGGGCGCGTCAAGCTGCTGCCCAACGGGCCGCCGGTGCCGTACCCGGTGCAGTTCCGCGTGATCGGCACCGACCCGGCGCAGCTGCGCGGCCATGCCGACGAGGTGAAGGCCGTGCTGCGCGAGAACGCCAACATGCGCGGCGTGAACGACAACTGGAACGAGTCGGTGAAGGTGATCCGCCTGGAGATCGACCAGGCCAAGGCACGCGCGCTGGGCGTGACCAGCCAGGCGATCGCGCAGGCGTCCAAGACCATGTTCAGCGGCACCACCGTGGGCCAGTACCGCGAGAACGACCAGCTGATCGACATCGTGCTGCGCCAGGCGCCCGACGAGCGCCAGGCCATCTCGGACATCGGCAACGCCTACATCCCGACCAGTTCGGGCCGCTCGATTCCGCTCACGCAGATCGCCAAGCCGGTGTTCACCTGGGAGCCGGGCGTGATGTGGCGAGAGAACCGCGACTACGCCATCACCGTGCAGGGCGACGTCATCGAGGGCCTGCAGGGCGCGACCGTGACGGCGCAGCTGCTGCCCAGGCTGCGCGAGCTGGAGGCCGGCTGGGCCGCGGCCGGGCAGGGCGGCTACCGCATCGAGGTGGCCGGCGCGGTGGAGGAAAGCAGCAAGGGCTCGGCCTCGATCGTGGCGGGCGTGCCGATCATGCTGTTCCTGGTGTTCACGCTGCTGATGCTGCAGCTGCACAGCTTCAGCCGCTCGCTGCTGGTGTTCATCACTGGGCCGATGGGCATTGCCGGCGTGGCCGGTGCGCTGCTGCTGTTGAACCGGCCGTTCGGCTTCGTGGCGCTGCTGGGCGTGATCGCGCTGATGGGCATGATCCAGCGCAACGCGGTGATCCTGATCGACCAGATCGAGCTCGACCGCGCGGCGGGTGTGCCGGCGTGGGACGCGATCGTGGAGTCGGCGGTGCGCCGGCTGCGCCCGATCGTGCTGACGGCCGCGGCGGCGGTGCTGGCCATGATCCCGCTGTCGCGCAGCGTGTTCTGGGGGCCAATGGCCGTGGCCATCATGGGCGGGCTGATCGTGGCGACCGTGCTGACGCTGCTGGCCTTGCCGGCGATGTATGCGGCGGCGTTCCGCGTCAAACGTGAAACGGGCGAGCCAAGTCGACCGAAGGCGTTGCCCGGTCCGGAAGCGGCCCCGATTAGTGTTTAAAATTGAAAGCTGACCGATTTCAAGCGGATGGTCTTTGGCCCATGCAACTTCATGGCGCAAAGAGGCCGTCCGCTTTTGCATTCACCTGAAAGATTGGCATCGCGCGGGTGGCGAAATTGGTAGACGCACCAGGTTTAGGTCCTGACGTTCGCAAGAACGTGCCGGTTCGAGTCCGGCCCCGCGCACCAGCCCTGCTAAGTAGCCCGTTCTATCGAGCAGTGACGAAGCCCCCGTTTCGAAAGAGACGGGGGCTTTTTCTTTTTTTTTCCTTGGGCGGGGCTTTACCAGTCGCTGTTGTCGCCACCACCACCGCTGCTGCTGCCGTCGTCCCACGAACTCGTGTCGGTGATGCCGAAGTCGTTGTCGACGATGCGCTCGGGCGCTTGATCTGAGGCGGACGACGAGGAAGGCCAGAGGCTGCGGCCCATCTCGTTGTTGCCGCTGTTGCCGCTGTCGGCGACGTGGGAGGTGTCGTTGCGCTCCGTGGTGTCCGACCTGTTGTTCATCCAGTGACGCACGGCCTCCTGGGCCACGACCGCGCCGACACCCACGGCCGCGCCGGTGGCCAGCGCCGAGCCCAGGCCCATGCCGGGCGCCGCTGCGGGAGGGGCCGCGGGTGTCCAGTTGCCGCCCGGCGCGTAGCTGCCGTAGCCGCTGCCTGGTCCGCTGGGCCCACCTTGCGCGCCTGGTGCAGGGCCGTATGACGGAGCTTGCGCTGCGGGCGCAGCCACCTTGCGGCGGAAGGCCAGGTACCCCACGGCCAGCAGCCCCACCAACGCGATGGGCAGCCACGGTGTCGACCCGGTCCTGGTCTTGGACTCGGTCTGCAGCGGTGCGGGTGCGGGCGTGCTCGCGCGTGAAGGCTCGGTGCGGCTCGCAGCGGCCGCGGGCTTGTCGAGCTTGCGGGTCAGCCGCTCGACGGCTTCGGGTTTGGCGAAAGACAGGTCGGGTGCGAGTTTTCTGGCTTCTGCCAATGCGTTCCGAGCGCCGTCGAGCTTGCCTTGCGCCGCGAGCAGCTCAGCTTGCACGAAATGCGCTTTCGCGCTGTTGGGGTGGTCCTTCAGCACCTTCGCGATCATGGTGTCGGCGTCGGCCATCCGGCCGCCGTTCGCGGCCTCGTAGATCTGCTGGATGGTGGGCTCTTTCGAGGCCGGCGCGTCGGTGGCGGCTTGCGCCAACGAGGGCATGCCGAATGCGATGACAAGGGTGAAGGCGAGGGCGGTGAAGAGTCGCTGAAGCATGGTTTTTCCTGCGCGTTCCTGCGAAGAAGGAACGAATCGGAACCGACTTTACGGCTGGAATATTGGCCAAACCTGACCGTCGTTCGCCGCGAGACAGGGCCCCGTGAAAACCCGCTTTTCCGCCAGATTAGAATCGCGGGTTGCCCAGTTTTGCAGGCGGCACGTGTGTGCCTCCGCATAAATCCCGCTAGCGCGTGTAAGTCCTTGATCTGTATTGATAAAAACGATGCAGGCCCCGCGCACCCAGCCCCCTTACCAGGAAGACATCATGACCGTGACCGTTGAAACTCTCGAGAAGCTCGAACGCAAGATCACGCTGACCCTGCCGGTCGGCACCATCCAGTCCGAAGTCGATTCGCGCCTCAAGAAGCTCGCGCGCACCGTCAAGATGGACGGCTTCCGTCCCGGCAAGGTGCCGATGAACGTCGTGGCCCAGCGCTACGGCTACTCGGTGCACTACGAAGTCATGAACGACAAGGTCGGCGAAGCCTTCTCGCAAGCCGCCAACGAAGCCAAGCTGCGCGTGGCCGGCCAGCCCCGCATCACCGAGAAGGAAGAATCGCCCGAAGGCGAACTGGCCTTCGACGCGGTGTTCGAAGTGTTCCCAGAAGTCAAGATCAACGACCTGTCGACCGCCGAAGTCGAGAAGCTGTCGGCCGAAGTGGGCGACGACGCCATCGACAAGACGCTGGACATCCTGCGCAAGCAGCGCCGTACCTTCGCCCAACGCGCACAAGATGCCGTGGCACAGGACGACGACCGCGTGACCGTCGACTTCGAAGGCAAGATCGACGGCGAGCCCTTCCAGGGCGGCAAGGCCGAAGACTTCCAGTTCGTCGTCGGCGAAGGCCAGATGCTCAAGGAATTCGAAGACGCCGTGCGCGGCATGAAGTCCGGCGACAGCCGCACCTTCCCGCTGTCGTTCCCGGCCGACTACCACGGCAAGGACGTGGCTGGCAAGCAAGCCGACTTCCTCGTGACCGTGAAGAAGATCGAAGCCTCGCACCTGCCCGAAGTCAACGAACAGCTCGCCAAGTCGCTCGGCATCGCCGAAGCCACGGTGGAAGGCCTGCGCGCCGACATCAAGCGCAACCTCGA
Source organism: Variovorax sp. OK212 (assembly GCF_900112425.1). Lineage (GTDB taxonomy): Bacteria > Pseudomonadota > Gammaproteobacteria > Burkholderiales > Burkholderiaceae_C > Variovorax. The sequence goes on from NZ_FOLP01000006.1 coordinate 292,666, forward strand.
GCGCGAAGTGAAGTTCCGCCTGCTGGCGCGCAACAAGAACGCCGTGATGGACGCGCTGGTGGCCAACGCCGAGCTCGACCTGCCGAACGCCAGCGTGCAGAGCGAAGTGAGCCGCATGGTCGAAGGCGCCCGTGCCGAGCTGAAGCAGCGCGGCATCAAGGACGCCGACAAGGCGCCGATCCCCGACGAAGTGTTCCGTCCGCAAGCCGAGCGCCGCGTGCGCCTGGGCCTGGTGGTGGCCGAGCTGGTGCGTGCCAACAACCTGCAGGCCAAGCCCGAGCAGATCAAGGCCCACATCGACGAGCTGGCCGCCAGCTACGAAAAGCCGGCCGACGTGGTTCGCTGGTACTTCAGCGACAACAACCGCCTGGCGGAAGTCGAAGCCGTGGTCATCGAGAACAACGTGACCGACTTCGTCCTGGGCAAGGCCAAGGTCAACGAAAAGTCGGTGTCGTTCGACGAGCTGATGGCGCAACAGCAAGGCTGATTTCCGTCGCTGCCCGCAACGCCAATGGGGCTTGTGCTTTGCGGCACGAGCCCCATTTCACTCAGGCGTACAGTGCAAACAAGCAGCGAACGACCTCATCTTCCGGAAAGAAAATTCATGATCGCAAACGAAATTCAAGGCCTCGGCATGGTTCCGATGGTCATCGAGCAATCGGGCCGCGGCGAGCGGTCTTACGACATCTACTCGCGCCTCCTCAAGGAGCGCATCATTTTCCTGGTGGGCGAGGTCAACGACCAGACGGCCAATCTCGTGGTGGCACAGCTGCTGTTCCTCGAGAGCGAGAACCCGGACAAGGACATTTCGTTCTACATCAACTCGCCCGGCGGCAGCGTGAGCGCCGGCATGGCGATCTACGACACCATGCAGTTCATCAAGCCGGACGTGTCGACCATGTGCCTGGGCTTCGCGGCCAGCATGGGCGCCTTCCTGCTGGCGGCCGGTGAGAAGGGCAAGCGTTTCTCGCTGCCCAACTCCAAGATCATGATCCACCAGGTGCTTGGCGGCGCACGCGGCCAGGCCACCGACATCGAGATCCATGCGCGCGACATCCTGCGCACCAAGGACCAGATGAACCGCATCCTGGCCGAGCGCACGGGCCAGCCGCTGGAAAAGGTCAAGTCGGACACCGAACGCGACTACTTCCTGACCGCCGACGAAGCCAAGGACTACGGGCTGGTCGACCAGGTCGTGGCCAAGCGCGGTTAAAGCCATCCAGGCAGCCGGCACGGCCCAGGCCGCCTGGCGCTGAGGGCGCCAAATGGCAAAAAACGGCGTTTTCCACACGGGAAACGCCGTTTTTCTTTCGTTATCATTGTCCACACCCTGTCACGAGGCAAAAGTCCATGGCCGAAAAAAAAGGCTCTTCCAGCGAAAAAACGCTTTATTGCTCGTTCTGCGGCAAGAGCCAGCATGAGGTCAAGAAGCTGATCGCGGGCCCTTCGGTCTTCATCTGCGACGAGTGCATCGACCTCTGCAACGAGATCATCCGCGACGAGCTGCCCGCGGGCGAGGAAGCGCGCGATGCGCGCAGCGACCTGCCGACACCGCTGGAGATCAAGACCAACCTCGACAACTACGTGATCGGCCAGGAGCCGGCCAAGCGCATGTTGTCGGTGGCCGTCTACAACCACTACAAGCGCCTTCGCCACAAGGAAAAGGCCAAGGGCGAGGATGTGGAGCTCAGCAAGAGCAACATCCTGCTGATCGGCCCCACGGGCTCGGGCAAGACGCTGCTGGCGCAGACGCTGGCGCGCATGCTCGACGTGCCGTTCGTGATGGCCGACGCCACCACGCTGACCGAAGCCGGCTATGTGGGCGAAGACGTCGAGAACATCATCCAGAAGCTGCTGCAGAGCTGCAACTACGAGGTGGAACGGGCCCAGCGCGGCATCGTCTACATCGACGAAATCGACAAGATCTCGCGCAAGTCCGACAACCCCTCGATCACGCGCGACGTGTCGGGCGAGGGCGTGCAGCAGGCCCTGCTGAAGCTCATCGAAGGCACCATGGCCAGCGTGCCGCCCCAGGGCGGGCGCAAGCACCCGAACCAGGACTTCCTGCAGATCGACACGACCAACATCCTGTTCATCTGCGGCGGCGCGTTCGCCGGCCTGGAAAAGGTCATCGAAAACCGCACCGAGGCCTCGGGCATCGGCTTCGGCGCCGCGGTGAAGAGCAAGGCGCAACGCAGCATCACCGAGGTGTTCCGCGAGGTCGAACCCGAAGACCTGATCAAATTCGGCCTGATCCCCGAACTCGTGGGCCGCATGCCCGTGGTCGCTTCGCTCGCCGAACTCAGCGAGGACGCGCTGGTGCAGATCCTGACCGAGCCGAAGAACGCCGTGGTCAAGCAGTTCACCAAGCTGCTGCAGATGGAGGGCGTGGACCTCGAGATCCGCCCGGCGGCGCTCAAGGCGATCGCGCGCAAGGCGCTGGCCCGCAAGACCGGCGCACGCGGCCTGCGCTCCATCCTTGAACAGTCGCTGATCGACACCATGTTCGAATTGCCGAACGCGACCAATGTCGACAAGGTGGTGGTCGAGGAATCGACCATCGACGAAAACAAGCCCCCGCTGCTCGTGTACCGCGAAGCGGCGAAAAAGGCCTAAAGCCAAAGACGCGAAGGATCTGCATGTCTGGCCACACCCCATTGCCTCCCGAAGCACTCGACCTGCCGCTGCTGCCGCTGCGCGACGTCGTGGTGTTTCCCCACATGGTGATCCCGCTGTTCGTGGGTCGTCCCAAGAGCATCAAGGCGCTCGAACTGGCCATGGAAGCGGAACGCCGCATCATGCTGGTGGCCCAGAAGGCCGCCGCCAAGGACGAGCCCTCGGTCGAGGACATGTTCGAAGTCGGCTGCGTCTCGACCATCCTGCAGATGCTCAAGCTGCCCGACGGCACCGTGAAGGTGCTGGTCGAAGGCCAGCAGCGCGCGCGCGTCAACCGCATCGATGACGGCGAGACCCATTTCTCGGCCAACGTGACGCCCGTGGCGGTGTCCGAAGGCAGCGAGAAGGGCACCGAGGTCGAAGCACTGCGCCGCGCCGTGATGCAGCAGTTCGACCAGTACGTCAAGCTGAACAAGAAGATTCCGCCCGAGATCCTGACCTCGATCTCGAGCATCGACGACCCGGGCCGCCTGGCGGACACCATCGCCGCGCACCTGCCGCTCAAGCTCGACAACAAGCAGGCCGTGCTCGACCTCGACGACGTCAAGGCGCGTCTAGAAAACCTCTTCGGCCAGCTCGAGCGCGAAGTCGACATCCTGAACGTCGACAAGAAGATCCGCGGGCGCGTGAAGCGCCAGATGGAAAAGAACCAGCGCGACTTCTATCTCAACGAGCAGGTCAAGGCCATCCAGAAGGAGCTCGGCGAAGGCGAAGAGGGCGCGGACATCGAGGAGATCGAGAAGAAGATCAAGCTCGCCAAGATGTCCAAGGAAGGCCTGAAGAAGGCCGAGGGCGAGCTCAAGAAGCTCAAGCTCATGTCGCCCATGTCGGCCGAAGCCACCGTGGTGCGCAACTACATCGACGTGCTCATCGGCCTGCCGTGGAGCAAGAAGACCAAGATCAAGCACGACCTGGCGAATGCCGAAGCCGTGCTCAATGCCGACCACTACGGCCTCGAGAAGGTCAAGGACCGCATCCTTGAATATCTCGCGGTGCAGCAACGCGTCGACAAGGTGAAGGCACCCATCCTGTGCCTCGTGGGCCCACCGGGCGTCGGCAAGACCTCGCTGGGGCAGTCGATCGCCAAGGCGACCGGCCGCAAGTACACCCGCATGGCGCTGGGCGGCATGCGCGACGAAGCCGAGATCCGCGGCCATCGCCGCACCTACATCGGCGCGCTGCCGGGCAAGGTGCTGCAGGGGCTGAGCAAGATCGGCACGCGCAACCCGCTGTTCCTGCTCGACGAAATCGACAAGCTGGGCACCGACTTCCGTGGCGATCCGTCGAGCGCGCTGCTCGAAGTGCTCGACCCGGAACAGAACCACACCTTCGGCGACCACTACGTGGAAGTCGACTTCGACCTGAGCGACGTGATGTTCGTCGCCACTTCGAATTCGATGAACATTCCGCCGGCGCTGCTGGACCGCATGGAGGTCATCCGCCTCTCGGGTTACACCGAGGACGAGAAGACCAACATCGCGATCAAGTACCTGCTGCCCAAGCAGATGAAGAACAACGGCGTGAAGGACGAGGAACTCGCCGTCACCGAAGAAGCCGTGCGCGACATCGTGCGCTACTACACGCGTGAAGCGGGTGTGCGTTCGCTGGAACGCGAGCTGTCCAAGATCTGCCGCAAGGTGGTGAAGGGCCTGCTGCTGAAGCAACTCACGCCGAAGGTCACGGTCGACGGCAAGAACCTCAACGACTTCCTGGGCGTGCGCAAGTACAGCTTCGGCCTCGCCGAGAAGCAGAACCAGGTCGGCCAGGTGGTCGGTCTCGCGTGGACGGAAGTCGGCGGCGACCTGCTGACGATCGAGGCGGTGACCATGCCCGGCAAGGGGGTGATCAGCCGCACCGGTTCGCTGGGCGACGTGATGAAGGAATCGGTCGAGGCCGCGCGCACCGTGGTGCGCAGCCGCTCGCGCCGCCTGGGCATCAAGGACGAGGTGTTCGAGAAGCGCGACATCCACATCCACGTGCCCGACGGCGCCACGCCGAAGGACGGCCCGAGCGCGGGCGCGGCGATGACGACGGCTTTCGTGTCGGCGCTCACGGGTATCCCCGTACGCAGCGACGTCGCCATGACCGGCGAAATCACGCTGCGCGGCGAGGTGACGGCCATCGGCGGCCTGAAGGAAAAGCTGCTGGCCGCGCTGCGCGGCGGCATCAAGACCGTGCTGATTCCCGAAGAGAACGCCAAGGACCTGCAGGACATTCCCGAGAACGTGAAGAACGGCCTCGAGATCGTGCCCGTGAAGTGGATCGACAAGGTGCTCGAGATCGCTCTGGAGAAAATGCCCGAGCCGCTGTCCGACGAAGAGGTGGCCGCATCGGCTGCTGCCGTGGCCGAACTGGCCAAGCAGCGTGCCGGCGCACCGGCTGCGGGCGGTTCGGTCAAGCATTGATCGAATTCGAGTCGCAAGACTTGTGAAGCCTCGAAATATTGGTATATAATTCGAGGCTCGAAACGCGGGAATAGCTCAGTTGGTAGAGCGCAACCTTGCCAAGGTTGAGGTCGAGAGTTCGAGACTCTTTTCCCGCTCCAGTTTTGAAAAAGGGAAGCGTCAGCTTCCCTTTTTTTCGCTAGTTCGATTTCGTATTTGCGTGGCGCGATAGCAAAGCGGTTATGCAACGGATTGCAAATCCGTCTAGCCCGGTTCGACTCCGGGTCGCGCCTCCACCTTCTCGTTCAACTAGATTCGACCCGACTTCCAGGCCCCGCCAACCCATGTTGCCGGGGCTTGTTTTGTTTGGGTTATCGTCGATGTTCAACCTGACGCCCGGATGGTGAAATTGGTAGACACATCGGACTTAAAATCCGCCGCTTCCTTAATCGGGGCATACGGGTTCGACCCCCGTTCCGGGTACCAAACTTACAAGGGAGCATTCGATGCCTCGCTACAACGCTCCATTTGAAATTCATGTGCACGGCGATGTGCCGTTGCGGTCCGATGTGACCTTCGACCAGATCCAGGAGGCGCTCAGTCCCCTGTGGAAATATGCCGGCGCCAAGTCGCTGGCCGATGGCGCCACGAGCACCTACGAAGAAGAACCCGGCATCCGTTTCGAGCAGAAGGACCACACGCTGCAGATCTGCTGGACCGTGCCGGGCGACGAAGACTTCCGCCAGGCGCTCGACGAGATGTGCATGGGCCTGAACGAGCTCTCCGACCGCGGCGCGGCCATCGAGGTCACCTTCTACGACACCGACTTCGACGAGGAAGAGGGCGACCCTGAAGAAGAGTCGCGCGACGACTTCCTGATGCTGTTCGTCGGCCCCAACCCCGCCGCGATCATGCAGGTGCAGCGCGACCTGCTGGTGGAAGACGTCGTCAACCTCATGGAGCGCCACTTCGACGGCGCCGAGCTGGGTGGCGTGGTCGCCGAGATCGATCGCCTCTTCAGCGACCGTTTCGACGCGCTGGTGAACTCGCTGGAGATCGGCAAGCGCCCGCGCGGCACGGGTGGTTCCGGCGGCAGCGGTGGCGGCCATGGCGGCGGCCGCCGTCCGCGTCACCTGCACTGACCCTTTCACCCCCGCGAGAAAGAGGCCGCATGGCCCTGTTTCCCGCCTCCGCGCTGCGCCCCGGCGTGCGCAAGCGCGAAGTGTTCGGTTGGGCGATGTACGACTTCGCCAACTCGGGCTACACCACGGTCGTCATCACCGCGGTGTTCGCCGCCTACTTCGTGGGCGGTATCGCCAAGGGCGCGCCGTGGGCCGCCTTTGCGTGGACCGCCGCCCTCAGCACCTCCTACGCCATCGTGATGCTCACGATGCCCGCCATCGGGGCCTGGGCCGACCAGCATGCCGCCAAGAAGCGCGTGCTGGTCTTCGCAACCGTCGGCTGCGTGCTGGCCACCGCCGCGCTGGCCGTGACGCCGCGCTTCTCGGGCCCCTCCGGCGTGGCCCTGGCGATGGCGCTGATCATCGTCTCCAATGCTTTCTATTCCTACGGCGAGTCGCTCACGGGCGCCTTCCTGCCCGAGCTGGCCACGGCCGAAGGCATGGGCAAGGTGAGCGGCTGGGGCTGGAGCTTCGGCTATGTCGGCGGCATGCTGGCGCTGGGCATTTGCCTGGCCTACGTGCTGTGGTCGCAATCGAAGGGGCTGCCGGCGGCGCACTTCGTGCCGGTCACCATGCTGATCACGGCGGTCATCTACGGCGGTGCGGCCTGCGCCACGTTCGCGCTGTTGCCCGAGCGTGCGAAACCGCAGGCGGCGGGCACCGAAGCCGGCGCGTGGCAGCAGCTGCTCGCCACCTACCGGCAGGCACGCGCCTACCGCGACTTCATGTGGTTGCTTGTCTGCACAGTCTTCTACCAGGGCGGCGTGGCGGTCGCCATCACGCTCGCGGCCATCTATGCGGAGCAGGTGATCGGCTTCGTCGCGAGCGAGACGATGGTGCTGATCTTCGTGCTCAACATCGCCGCGGCGCTGGGCGCGTTCAGCTTCGGCTACGTGCAGGACCGCATCGGCCACAAGGTCTCGCTGGCCGGCACGCTGGTCGCCTGGATCGCGGTCTGCGTGATCGCCGCCATGGTGAGCACCAAGGGCGGCTTCTGGTGGGCCGCCGCCATCGCCGGGCTGGCGATGGGGTCGAGCCAGTCGGCGGGCCGCGCCATGACGGGCTACCTGGCGCCGCCGCAACAGCTGGCGGAGTTCTTCGGCCTCTGGACCTTCGCCACGCGGCTGGCCAGCATCATCGGCCCGCTGAGCTTCGGTGCCATCACCTGGATGACCGGCGGCAACCAGCGCATCGCGATCCTCTCGACCGCGGTGCTGTTCGTCGCGGGTCTCTTGCTGCTGCTGCCGATCGACATGCAGCGTGGCCGGCAAGCCGCGCTGCGTTCCTAGCCCCGCGCGATCAGGGCAGCCTGTCGCCGAACAGGCTGTCGTTGGTCAGCGGATAGCCGACCGCCGGCGCATAGCGCTGGACCCAGTTCGCCGGGTTCTTCACGCGGGCCGCGAAGGCTGCGAGGTCGGAGCGGTCGAGCGAGCCGGTGTAGATCGTGTTGGTCTGGTTGGCAGGCGAAACCACGAAGCTGAAGGCCGTGCCGGCCGCCGTGATGCTCGCGGGAATGGTGCCGGCGTTGCCGCCCAGCGTGATGCTCGCGAGGTAGTCGCCCACCGCCGTGATCTTGCCCGCCTTGCCTTCGCTCAGGCCGGCGATGGTGCCGCCCGCGATGGCATAGATGGTTTCAGACTTCCCGATGCCGCCGGGCGAGCCGAGCGTGAAGCCCTTGTCCGCGACCGGATTGCCGGTGACGTCGGTCTGGATCGTCACGATGGTGCCGGCCGGCAGGTTCTGGTCCGCGGTCCAGAAGAAGGCCGTTTCGTTGGTGATGTCCTTGAACTCGTCCGGGTCCGCCTTGCGGTCGCGGTCGGTGAAGAGCACCTGCGTGCCGCCGTTCAGGGCCTTCAGCAGCACGAAGGCGTAGGCGTCGGGCGCCTCGGCGTTGGCGGCCATGAAGAGCAGGTCGCCCGCGACCAGCGGGGTGGGCACGCCGGCGCTCGTGAAGCTCAGCGTCGTGGCATCAGCAATGCCCTGGAAGGCGTTGCCGCGCGCGTCGGTGACGGCGCTGGCGTCCACCGTGATGTAGTAGCCCGTGCTCATCGCGAGCTTGGCCGTGGGCACCAGCGTCAGCTTGTTGAAGGCCACCTGCAGGCGCGCAGCCGGGCTGTTGCCGTGGAAGGTCTCGACCACGCTGCCGTCGGCCTTGTGCAGCGCGATGCTGCCGGAGCCCAGGCGCACGGCCTCGTTGAACGACAGGGTGATCGAGGTGTCGAGGTTGACGCCCACGCGGCCCGCCGCGGGCAGGGCCTTCTTGAGCACCGGTCCGGTGGTGTCGACCCAGGGCGAGCCCAGGCGAACCACGAAGCCGTCGAACTTCTGGTCGGCGGCGGGCAGGTCCTTCGACGCGGTGGCACCGTCCCACTTGGTGTCGCCGTTGTCGAGCAGCAGCTGCACCTGCGTACCGGCCTTGACCGGGCCCGGCACCTCGACGGTCGACTCGAAGCTGCCGCCCGACGCCTTGCGCAGCAGGTCGAGGTCGTTCGACAGCTCGACCGGTGCGCTGTTGGCGTTGCCGTCCCAGGCGAACAGCGCGAAGTTGCGGTCCACGTCGGGGCTGCTGGCGCCCGCCGGGCCGGCCACGATCAGGTAGTTGCCGTCGGTGCCCTTGTCGATCGAGCGGATGCCGCGCCCGCCCAGCTCCAGCTCGATGGCCGCGCCGAAGGTGGCCTGCGTGGCGGTGCCCGCGATGAGCGCGGCGTAGTTCTGCACCGGCACGATCAGCGCCTTGGCGCGCACCGAGGTGCCCGTCTGCGGCGCGCGAAAGCCCAGCCACAGCGCGGTGTCGCCCGGCGAGCTGGTCATGCCCTCGATGGAGAAGCCGTCGACGCGCTCGGGCGCGATGCCGGCCGCGGCCGACACGGCAAAGCCGAAGCGGTTGGCGCCCAGGCCGTGCGCGTTGGTGCTGTCCCAGGCGACGAGCTGCGCCTCGAGCAGCGAGAACTTGCCCACGTAGTTGAAGGCCGTGGCCGCGCCGGTGCCGGTGACCTTCACCGCGAAGAGGTGCGAGCGCTCGGACGCCGCCTCGGCGCCGTCCTTCTTGTTGCTGTTGGAGCCCGTGAAGTACAGCGTGTCGCCGATGCGCGTGCCGGCCTCGAGGTCGAGTTCCTTGGTGAGCTTGGGGCCCTCGAGCTCGTAGCTCCATTCCTTCACGGCGGCACCGCCGCCGCGCGGGTACACGCGCAGCACGTTCGACTCGTCGTCCGCCACCAGCATGAAGTCGCCGGGCAGCGCGAGGGCGGTCGATGCGTCCGACGAGCCTTCGGTGGTGCCGGCGTTGGGCGTGAAGCGCGCCTTCGACACGAGCTGGTCGGGTTCCGCTTCAGGCTGCGCAACCACCACCGGCGGCGGTGCGGAGCTGGCCGGCGGAAAGAAGCCGAAGCCGCCCGAGCTGCCGCCGCCACCACCGCAGGCGGCCAACAGCAACGACAGGGTGCTGGCGAGCAGCATGGGCTTGAAGGGAATGCGGGCCGAAAAGTGCGAATTCATTGTGCGCGGTGGTTCTTTGTAAGAAACCGCGCATGCTGTTACTTTCGCATGACAGGTCCGTGAAAGTCCGGACCCGAGTCAGGTGTTCGTCAGGCCTCTATCGAGTGCTTATCGAGTGCTTGTCGGCTGTTGATCAGGGCGTTTGCTGGCGCAGCGACTTCGGCACCTTGTAGCGCTCGCCGTCGTAGCGCAGCGTCACGGTGTCGAACTTCGCGGGCAGCGTCTTCTCGAGGCAGCCCTGGTCTTCCTGCTCCTGCGCGCGGCTCTGCACCAGCGTGCGCGACAGCTGCAGGTCGGCCAGGCCGTTGCTGCTGCCCTTGCCGATCGACAGCATGCCGCGCAGCTTCTCGAAGTGGCCGGTGCAGGTGGAATCCCAGCCGCCGTTGTCGTGGTCGAGCTCGATCTCCTGCAGCACCTGGCGCAGCTGCTTGGCATGGTGCACGTAGAGCCGCACGGTCTCGCTCGCCAGCGGGCTGCCGGGCGCGCTGGTGCCGCGGTAGCGCACGCGCAGGCCGAAGGCGCGCGCCTCGGGCGAGAGCACGTAGCGCGAGGTGTCGATGCGGATGTCCTGGATCGAGGTGGTGGCGTCCTCGTCGAGGGCCTCGGCCTGCATGAGCCGGCCAATGACGGTGTCGCGGTCGGTGTTGCCGTTGTCGGGGCGCTGGATCAGCAGGATCTCGAGGTCGAAGACCTTGGCGCCGCGGTCGGTGGTCTCGCGCGGCAGGGGCAGCACGACGATGCTGCGGCCGGGGAACGCCGGCCAGATCTTGCAGGCCGCGAGCCGCTCGTCGAGCGGGCGGTTCGGGTGCAGCTTGGCGTGCATGCGCTCGGCCAGTCCGCTCTCGCAGGCCGCGTGGCTCAGGCCGGCGGCGCAGAGGCAAAGAAGGAAGAGGGCGGCGTGGCGCAGCAGGTGCATGGGGTCGGTGCGCGAGTTCAGGCGGGGGTGGCCACGGTGGCCGCGCCGGCCGTGGGAAGCCCGAGCCAGCGTGCCGCCGCGGCTTCGAGCACGGCGACATGGCCGCTGCTCTGCAGCGTCAAGGCGCCGGTGCCGCCGTCCGCGAGCAGGCCGGCCGACGCCAGCAGGCGCCGCGTCTGCTGCGCGACCGGCACGCCGGTGTCGATGAAGCGCAGCGTGGCCGGCGCGTGCCGGCTCAGTTCGTCTTTCACGAGCGGGTAGTGGGTGCAGCCCAGCACCACGGTGTCGACGTCCGTGGGGCCGTCGCCGAAAGGCCCGGCCTCTTTCATGTAGCGCTCGCACAGGGCCGCGATGCCCGCGGCGTCGAAGCCTTCGATGGCCTTCACGAGCCCGTCGCAGGGCACCGGGCGCACGTCGGCCGATCCGGCGAACGATGCGCGCAGGGCCGCGTATTTGGCACTGGCCAGCGTGCCGCGCGTGGCCATCACCGCGACGTGCCCGGTGCGGCTCGCCGCCACGGCGGGCTTGAGGCCCGGTTCCAGGCCCACGATCGGCAGGCCAGGGTGCTCGGCGCGCAGCAAATGAATGGCGGCCGTGGTGGCCGTGTTGCAGGCCACCACGAGCGCCTTGATGCCGTGCGCGCGCAGCAGGTGGTCGACCACCGCGCGCGAGCGCTCGATCACGTAGGCGTCTCCGCGTTCACCGTACGGCGCATAGGCCGTGTCGGCGAAGTACACGAAGTTCTCGTGCGGCAGCTCGGCCCTCAGCGCGGCCAGCACGCTGAGCCCGCCGACGCCGCTGTCGAAGACGCCTACCGGGTGCATCAGCAAGCCTTCGTGCCGCGCACCGCGGTGCGAGCGCCTGCGGGCGGCCGGGCGGCGGCGGCGGCGTTCAAGCTTGTTCCATCATGATGGTCTTGAACTCGCCGCTGGCAATGCGCTTTTGCCACTCGGCCGGGCCGGTGATGTGCGCGCTGGTGCCGCCGGCGTCCACCGCCACCGTCACGGGCATGTCGACCACGTCGAATTCATAGATGGCTTCCATGCCCAGGTCTTCGAAGCCCACCACCTTGGCGGTCTTGATGGCCTTGCTCACGAGGTAGGCGGCGCCGCCCACGGCCATGAGGTACGCGCTCTTGTGCTTCTTGATGGCCTCGATGGCCACCGGGCCGCGCTCGGCCTTGCCGATCATCGCGATCAGGCCGGTCTGGGCCAGCATCATCTCGGTGAAGCCGTCCATGCGCGTGGCGGTGGTCGGGCCGGCGGGGCCCACGGCCTCGTCGCCCACCGGATCGACCGGGCCGACGTAGTAGATGACGCGGTTGGTGAAGTCCACCGGCAGCTTCTCGCCCTTGGCCAGCATGTCCTGGATGCGCTTGTGCGCGGCGTCGCGGCCGGTGAGCATCTTGCCGTTCAGCAGGATCGTGTCGCCGGGCTTCCAGCTCGCCACTTCGGCGGGCGTGAGCTTGTCGAGGTTCACGCGCTTGCTCTTCTTCTCGTCGGGCGCCCAGTTCACGTCGGGCCACAGGTCCAGCGACGGCGGATCCAGGTACACCGGGCCGCTGCCGTCCATCGTGAAGTGCGCGTGGCGCGTGGCCGCGCAGTTGGGGATCATCGCCACCGGCTTGCTCGCGGCGTGCGTGGGGTACATCTGGATCTTCACGTCCAGCACGGTGGCCAGGCCACCCAGGCCCTGCGCGCCGATGCCCAGCGCGTTGACCTTCTCGTACAGCTCGATGCGCAGCGCCTCGACCTTGCTCAGCTCGGCGCCCGAGGCCTTCTTGGCCTGCAGCTCGTGCATGTCGAGGTCGTCCATCAGGCTTTCCTTGGCCATCAGCGCGGCCTTCTCGGCCGTGCCGCCGATGCCGATGCCCAGCATGCCGGGCGGGCACCAGCCGGCGCCCATGGTCGGCACGGTCTTCAGCACCCAGTCGACCACGCTGTCGCCGGGGTTCAGCATGGCCAGCTTGCTCTTGTTCTCGCTGCCGCCGCCCTTGGCCGCCACCGTCACTTCGACGGTGTTGCCCGGCACGATCTCGGTGAAGATCACCGCGGGCGTGTTGTCCTTGGTGTTCTTGCGGTCGAACTGCGGGTCGGCCACGACCGAGGCGCGCAGCGTGTTGTCGGGGTGGTTGTAGCCGCGGCGCACGCCTTCGTTGATGGCCTCATGAAGGCTGCCGGTGAAGCCGCCCCAGCGCACGTCCATGCCCACCTTGAGGAACACGTTGACGATGCCGGTGTCCTGGCAGATCGGGCGGTGGCCCGTGGCGCTCATCTTGCTGTTGGTCAGGATCTGCGCAATGGCGTCCTTGGCCGCGGGGCTCTGCTCGCGCTCGTAGGCGCGGGCCAGGTGGGCGATGTAGTCGGCGGGGTGGTAGTAGCTGATGTACTGCAGCGCGGCGCTGATCGATTCGATCAGGTCGGCCTGCTGGATCGTGGTCGTCATGGTGGGGGGCTTTTTTATGAATGTGAAAACGCCCCCCGATTATCTCCGCCCGGTGCCTACCGGGCGGCGGCCCGGGCTTGCGCGAGCCAGCCGTCGAACAGCTGCTGGTGCACCTTGATCCAGCCGTCGGTGTGGCGCTCCACGTCCTGCTGCGTGTTGGCGCCCTGGCTCATGCGCAGGTTCTGGGCGTTGATGTCCGAGATCGGCAGCTTCATCACCTCGAACAGCTTGGCCGCGGCAGGGTTCTTCTCGGCGAACGCCTTGTTGGCAACGATCTGTTCCTGGTTGGCCTGGAAACCGTAGTTCTTGCCGTTGGGCAGCTTGGTGTCGGCCTGGCCTTCCTGCGAGGAAGAGAAGGGCACCTGCAGCCACACCACGTCGGTGCCGGGGCGCAGCACGGCGCTCACCCAATAGGGCGTCCACGTGTAGTACAGCACCGGCTTGTCCTGCTTGAAGCGGGCGATGGTGTCGGCCATCAGCGCGGCGTAGCTGCCTTGCTTGTGCGTGACGGTGTCGCGCAGCTGGTAGGCCGTCAGGTGGTTCTCGATGGCCAGCTCGCAGCCCCAGCCGGGGTTGCAGCCGGTCAGGTCGGCCTTGCCGTCGCCGTCGGCGTCGAACAGCTTGGCGATGGCCGGGTCCTTCAGCTGCGCGATGTTCGTGATGTTGTACTGCTCGGCCGTCTTGCGGTCGATCAGGTAGCCCTGCACCGCGCCGTCGGAGTACACGCCCTTGCGCCACAGCTTGGCGTCGCCGCCGCTGTTCTTGTAGAAGTCGGCGTGCAGCAGGCTCCAGTGGTTGGCCATGAAGGTGGCGTCCCCGTTGGCAATGGCCAGGTGCTCGGTGGCGGGCTCCAGGTCTTTCATGGGCTCGACGGTGTAGCCGAGCTTCTCGAGCCCGCGCATCACCAGCAGCGTCTGGAAGGCTTCCTCGGCGAGCGAGCTTTTCAGCGGGCGCACCGTCACGCCCTTGCCGGGCAGGTCGTTGGCGGCCTGGGCCGCCACGCCCGAGGCGACGAAGGCGAGCGCCAGCAGGCCGCGCGCGATGAAACGGGTCTTGCGGGTCATGTTCTTCAGGCTCTTCATGCGTTCGGTTCCTCCGTTCATTGCGCTTGCGTCGACAGGGCGGGCGCCGGCTCGCCGGCCGAGCGGCCCGGGGCCACGGCGCGCTGCAGCGTGCGCAGCGCGAAGCCGACCGGGCCGGTGTGCCACCAGCGGCGACCGCCGCTGCGGCGCGACTTGCCCATGGCCTGCGTCAGGCGGTCCAGCGAGATGGCCAGCAGCACGATGCCCACGCCGCCCACGGTCGCCAGGCCCATGTCGAGGCGGCCGATGCCGCGCAGCACCATCTGGCCGAGGCCGCCCACCGCGATCATCGAGGCGATCACCACCATCGACAGCGAAAGCATCAGCGCCTGGTTGATGCCCGCCATGATCGACGGCATGGCCAGCGGCAGCTGCACCTTCACCAGCATCTGCCACGGCGAGGCGCCGTAGGCGCGCGCGGCCTCGATGAGGTCGGGGCGCACCTGGCGCAGGCCCAGGTTGGTCAGGCGCACCAGCGGGGCCAGCGCGAAGATGATCGTCACGATCACGCCCGGCACGTTGCCGATGCCGAACAGCATCACCACCGGCACCAGGTACACGAACGCGGGCGTGGTCTGCATCGCGTCGAGCACCGGCCGCATGATGCGCTGGGCCCGGTCGCTGCTGGCCAGCAGCACGCCCAGCGGCAGGCCGATGACCATGCAGAACACCAGCGAGGTCAGCACCAGCGACAGCGTCACCATGGCTTCGGGCCAGATGCCCAGCATCGCCACCAGCAGCAGCGCCACCGTGGTGCCGATGGCCAGCGCGCGGCCCGCGAACTGCCAGGCCAGCAGGCCGATGAGCGCGATCATCGCCAGCGTGGGCAGGCCGGTGAGCAGGCTCTGCACCGAGTTCAGCGTGCTGTCGATCGGCAGGCGCACGGTCTGGAAGAACGGGCGGAAATGCGTGACCACCCAGCCCAGGCCCTGGTTGATCCACGATTCGATGGGCAGCGAGCCGTCCCAGAGGCGGTGCAGCTGGAAGCCGCCGGTGGCGGCGTCGGCCTGGCCGGCCATCTGGTGGGCGGCATCGAGTGGCGCCGGGGCATCGAGCCAGGCGCTGGTGGCGGAGGTGTCGGGCGCGGCCGACATGGCCTCCCACGGGTCGAGCGGCATCGGCGCGGGGGCCGCGGCCTGGGTCGCCAGCGTCGCGGCGGCGTCGTTCAGGTTGGAGAGTTCGGAGGGCAGTGCGGTGTCGTTCATCAATGGCTCTTTCTCGACGTCGTTCAGGCGGCGGTTGCGGCGGCTGCGGTGGTTGCCGTGGAGGCAGCCGCGGTGGCCGCGGAAGGCTGGGCCGGGTGCTGCGGCTGGTGCGCGGGGTCGATCGGCGGCGTGTCGCGGTCGAGGAACTTCAGCAGCGTGGTCTTGCTGATCGCGCCGCAGAAGCGCCCGTCATTGGCCACCACGGGCACCGCGCACGGTGCCTGGCCCACCTGGCCGAACAGGCCGGCCACGGGCGCGTCGGCCTCGATCGAGCCCAGGTCGTTCAGGAACGCGTGGCGCAGGCCCAGCGGACCCGAATGCCCGTCCAGCGCGGCGCGCAGCGTGTCGGCCGACACGGTGCCCAGGTAGCGCTTGTTCGGGCTCGTCACGTAGGCGAAGTCGCGGTCCTGGTCCTCCAGCAGCTTGAGCGCCGCGCGCGCGCCGCGCTCGGGGTGCTCGCTGACCACGGTGAGCGACTTGCGCGCGATGTCGCCCGCCTTGAACACGGCCGCCGCGTCCACGCCGCGCACGAAGCTGCGCACGTAGTCGTTGGCGGGGCTGCGCAGGATCTCGTCGGGCGTGCCGACCTGGATCACCTGGCCGTCCTTCATGATCGCGATGCGGTCGCCGATGCGCATGGCCTCGTCCAGGTCGTGCGAGATGAAGACGATGGTGCGGCGCTGCTCCTGCTGCAGGCGCAGCAGCTCCGACTGCATCTCGGTGCGGATGATCGGGTCGAGCGCCGAGAAGGCTTCGTCCATCAGCAGGATCGACGGGTCGGAGGCCAGCGCCCGGGCCAGGCCCACGCGCTGCTGCATGCCGCCGGAAAGCTCGTCGGGGTAGCTGTTGCCCCAGCCGGCCAGGCCGACCTGCGCGAGCGCCAGGTCGGCCTGCGCCAGGCGCTCCTTCTTGCCCGTGCCCGACAGCTCGAGGCCGAAGGCGGTGTTCTCGCGCACCGTCATGTGCGGCATCAGCGCGAACGACTGGAACACCATGCTGATGTCCTTGCGGCGCAGCGCGCGCAGACGCACGTCGGAGTGTTCGTTGATGTCCGCCCCATCGATCACGATGCGGCCCGCGGTCGGCTCGATCAGCCGGTTCAGCAGGCGCACGAGCGTCGACTTGCCCGAACCCGAGAGACCCATGATGACGAAGATTTCTCCAGCCTGGATTTCGAAGGTGGCGTCGAACACGCCGATCGACTGGCCGGTGCGCGCCAGGATCTCTTTCTTGGAAAGTCCTTGGCGGACCAGTTCCAGGGCTTGTTGCGGCTCGTCGCCGAAAACCTTGAAAACGTGGTCGATGAGAATTCCTTTGGCCATACGTCGGGGCTCCTTTGGTGAAGGGTGGACAGATCGCCGCCCCACGCGGGACGACGGCGACCACGTCACCAGCCCAAGGGTTGCCGGGCGGCACGCGGGAAAAACGCGCGCGATGGCCCGGCAGGCCTCAAGGGCTGCCGACAGGCACTGAAGACGACATGGCGACGAAGCCAGTGCCCGCCGGATGCTTCATTCGCAGGGCAACGGGCCTGGTCGAGGGGCGCCGCCTGGATGAGCGTGACGTGGCAATGGGGACGGAAAAATCCGGCCGGTTTGCCGGGCTGGGCCCGGCGGGAGAACCTTGCACCGCGACGGGATGTGGAGATCCGCGAGTAGTGAAGGGGTGACCAACGGGTGTCATCATCATGACTTGTTGGTCGTCGGAAGCCTTTGATCATAACTTTTCGGCATGATGAAAGTCAAGGCGCAGGACGTATCGCCATGTCAGCGAACAGGCAATGGCCCCGTCAGATGCGAGCTACTCGTATTGGCCGATACTCGGCACCGCGCCTGTCCGGGCGCGATCCCGGTCTGTGTGTCTCGCCCGCCCGGGCGCGACCCAGGCCTCTCGCCCGAGCGGACGCAACCTTCCATGACCCCGGAGCTTTTTTCATGACGACTTCTCCCAAGACCCGCGCCGAGCGTGACACCTTCGGCCCGATCGACGTGCCGGCCGACAAGCTGTGGGGCGCGCAAACGCAGCGCTCGCTGCAGAACTTCGACATCTCCGGCGAACAGCAGCCGCGCGAGATCATCAAGGCCCTGGCCCAGGTCAAGCGTGCTTCGGCCGTGGTGAACCACGCGCTGGGCCTGCAGGATGAGAAGAAGACCCACGCCATCGTGGCGGCCGCCGACGAAGTCATTGCCGGCAAGCACCCGGGCGAGTTCCCGCTGGTGGTGTGGCAGACCGGCTCGGGCACGCAGACCAACATGAACGTCAACGAGGTGCTGGCCAACCGCGCGAGCGAAATCCTCGGCGGCGAGCGCGGCGAAGGCCGCCTGGTGCACCCGAACGACGACGTGAACCGCAGCCAGTCGAGCAACGACGTGTTCCCCACCGCCATGCACGTGGCCGCCGTGGAAGCCATCACGCACAAGCTGCTGCCCGCCATCGCCAAGCTGCGCGGCACGCTCGACCAGAAGGCCAAGGACTTCGCCGACATCGTGAAGATCGGCCGCACCCACCTGCAGGACGCCACGCCCCTCACGCTGGGCCAGGAGTTCTCGGGCTACGTGGCGCAGCTGGCGCATGGCGAGGCGCACGTGCGCGCCGCGCTGCCGCACCTGAGCGAACTGGCGCTGGGCGGCACGGCCGTCGGCACCGGCCTGAACGCACCCAAGGGCTACGCAGAACAAGTGGCCGCCGAACTGGCCAGGCTCACGGGCCTGCCGTTCGTGACCGCGCCGAGCAAGTTCGAAGCCATGGCCAGCGTCGACGCGCTGGTGCACGCCCACGGCGCGCTGAAGACGCTGGCCGCCAGCATGAACAAGATCGCCAATGACGTGCGCTGGCTGGCCAGCGGCCCGCGCAGCGGCATCGGCGAACTGAGCATTCCCGAGAACGAACCCGGCTCGTCGATCATGCCGGGCAAGGTCAACCCGACCCAGAGCGAGGCCGTCACGATGCTGGCCGCGCAGGTGTTCGGCAACGACGTGGCCATCAACATCGGCGGTGCGTCGGGCAACTTCGAGCTGAACGTGTTCCGCCCGATGGTGGCGCACAACTTCCTGCAGAGCGTGCGCCTGCTGGCCGACGGCATGGTGAGCTTCAACGACCACTGCGCCGTGGGCATCGAGCCGAACCGCGAACGCATCACCGAGCTGGTGCAGCGTTCGCTGATGCTGGTGACCGCGCTGAACACGCACATCGGCTACGACAAGTCGGCCTACATCGCCAAGAAGGCGCACAAGGAAGGCACGAGCCTGCGCGAAGCGGCCATCGCTTCGGGCCACCTGACGGCCGAGCAGTTCGATGCGTGGGTGATTCCCGAGAACATGACCGGCCGCTGATCCGGCACACCGGCCAGCCCCCATGAAAAAAGGACCCTCGCGGGTCCTTTTTCGTTGGTCGGCGATCGGTGCCGGATCAGTACCCGATGGTGTAGCGCTGGCGCGGGTGCGCCGGCTTTTCGAGCTCGTCGATGAACGCGATCGCGTAGTCCTCGAAGGTGATCCAGCTGCGGCCTTCGGCGCTCACCAGCAGGTCGTCCTTGCCCAGGCGGAACTTGCCCGTGCGCTCGCCGTTGACGAACTCGGCGGAAGGCGACAGGAAGGTCCAGTCGAGTTCCTTCTCGTTGCGCAGCGCGTCCAGGAACACGCCGCCGGCCGAGGCTTCGGCGCGGTAGGCATCGGGGAAGTTCGGCGTGTCGATCACCTTCAGGCCGGGCGCGGCGAACAGGCTGCCGGCGCCGCCGACCACCAGCAGGCGCTTCACGCCCGCGCGCCTGGCCGGCTCGACGATGGCCGCGGGCGGCACGGTGGCGAAGTGCGCGGCGCTGAACACGGCGTCGTGGCCGGCCAGGGCTTTCTCGAGCGCGGGGCCGTCGAGCACGTCGAGGTCGACGGCCTTCACGTTGGCGCGGTCCGCCAGCTTGGCGCTGGCCTTGCGGGCGATGGCCGTGACGGTGTGGCCGCGGCGCAGCGCCTCTTCGAGAAGCTGGCTGCCGGCGCGTCCGGTGGCACCGATGATGGCGATGTGGCTCATGAGGGACTCCTGTGAAAAAACGAAAGGACCGAAGAGATCGGATGCGATGAACCGCATCTTAGGTTTCTGATTTCGAAAGAAATACCTCGATTTGCGCGCTTGTTTATTTCTAAAATCGTTCGAATGGACCGATTGAATGCAATGCGCGTGTTCGTGAACGTGGTCGATGCGGGCAGCCTTTCGGCCGCGGCCGACAAGCTCGACCTGTCGCGCCCCGTGGTCACGCGCTACGTGGCCGAGCTGGAGCAATGGACCGGCGCGCGCCTGCTGCACCGCACGACGCGCCGCCTGAGCCTCACAGCCGCCGGCGAGGAACTGTTGCCGCGCTGCCGCCAGGTGCTGGAACTCACGGGCGACATGCAGGCCGCGGTGCGGCACCCGGCCGAGGCGCCGCGCGGGCAGTTGCGCATCACGGCCAGCACCTCGTTCGCGCAGGCGCAACTGGCCGATGCGGTGGCCGACTATGTGCGGCTGTATCCGGGCGTGGCGGTCGACCTGGTGCTGCTCGACCGCGCGGTGAACCTGGTGGACGAGCGCATCGACCTGGCCATTCGCGTGGCCGCCGAGATCGACCCCAACCTGATCGCGCGGCGGCTCACCGACTGCCGTTCGGTCGTGTGCGCCTCACCGGGCTACCTGAAGGAGCACGGCCAGCCGCTGCGGGTGGAAGAACTGGCGCAGCGCAACTGCCTCACGCATTCGTACTTCGGGCGCAGCCTGTGGAACTTCACGCGCAAGGGCACGGGGGAGCCGGCCTCGGTGGCCGTGGGCGGCAACGTCTCGGCCAACGATGCTGCGAGCCTCATGTACCTGGCCCGCGCGGGAGCCGGCGTTGCGATGCTGCCGACCTACCTGGCGGCACCGCTGCTGCAGGCGGGGGGGCTGGTGCGGCTGTTCGGTGATTTCGAGCCGCAGGTGGTGGGCATGTACGCGGTGTATGCCTCGCGCAAGCACATGCCGGCCACGCTGCGCACGATGCTCGACTTTCTGGCTGGGCGCTTCACCGAAGTGCCGGCCTGGGATATGACGGGCGTGCCGGGCGTGCCGGGCGTGCCGCGCGCCGTGGGGTAGGGCGCGCGGGCTTTTTCCGTCAGTGAGGCGCGCCGCCGTGCGAAGCGTTCGCGGTCATCAGCTTGTCGGTGTACGCAATGGCGATGGCCGAGAACAGGAAGGTGATGTGGATCACCGTCTGCGCAATCAGCACGCGGTCGGTGTAGTTGTCCGCGTTGATGAAGGTCTTGAGCAGGTGGATCGAGCTGATGCCGATGATGGCGGTGGCCAGCTTCACCTTGAGCACCGACGCGTTCACGTGGCTCAGCCACTCGGGCTGGTCGCGGTGGCCTTCCAGGTTCATGCGGCTCACGAAAGTCTCGTAGCCGCCCACGATCACCATGATGAGCAGGTTGGAGATCATCACCACGTCGATCAGCGCCAGCACCACCAGCATGATGACCGTCTCGTTCAGCGCGCCGACCGGGGCGGTGGTCTTGTAGCCGATGCTGGTGATGAGCGCCTGCAGGGCGGTCTGGCTGCCGAACGCGGCCTCCACCAGGTGCAGCAGTTCGACCAAAAAGTGAACCACATACACCGCTTGCGCCACGATCAGGCCCAGGTACAAGGGCAGTTGCAGCCAGCGGCTCGCAAAGATCAGCTTGGGCAACGGTCCCATGGGCACGGTCCGGCGGATGGGCGGGTTCAGAGGATCGAAAGGATCTGGAGCGGACATCGGTAGGGTGGTCGTGGAGGACGGAGGATTTTAGGGGTGGCCCCGTGTCGCACTCGTGATAACCCTGCGAACTAACATCGGACCTTCGACCCTCGTCAGTGACCCGTAAGTGCGGCCGCCGACATTACGGCCGCATCCATCCAGGAGACAAAGAGCATGAGCAGCGCATCCAAGAACATTGAATCCGTCCTGGTCGAGAACCGCGTGTTCCCGCCCGACGCCCGCGCCACCGAAGGCGCCCGCATTTCCGGCATGGCCGCCTACGAGGCCCTGTGCAAGGAAGCCGAGCAGGACGTCGAAGGGTTCTGGACCCGCCTGGCCAAGGGCAACCTGCAGTGGACCAAGCCCTTCACCAAGACGCTCGACGAGTCGAAGGCCCCGTTCTACGAATGGTTCGGCGACGGCGAACTCAACGCCAGCGCCAACTGCCTCGACAGGCACATCGGCACCCCGGTCGAGAACAAGACCGCGATCGTCTTCGAGGCCGACGACGGCAGCGTCACCCAGGTCACCTACAAGGAACTGCTCGCCCGCGTGAGCCAGTTCGCCAACGCGCTCAAGGCCGACGGCATCAAGAAGGGCGACCGCGTCATCATCTACATGCCGATGACGGTCGAGGGCGTCATCGCCATGCAGGCCTGCGCGCGCATCGGCGCCACGCACAGCGTGGTGTTCGGCGGCTTCTCCGCCAAGGCGCTGCAGGAGCGCATCATCGACGCGGGCGCGGTGGCGGTCATCACGGCCAACTACCAGCTGCGCGGCGGCAAGGAGCTGCCGCTGAAGGCCATCGTGGACGACGGCATCGCGCTGGGCGGCTGCGAGTCGATCAAGACCGTGTTCGTCTACGAGCGCACGCCCACCGCGTGGACGCGCGTGGAAGGCCGCGACAAGACTTTTACGGAAGCGCTGAAGGGCCAGAGCACAGACTGCCCGCCCGTGCCCGTGAACGCCGAGCACCCGCTGTTCATCCTCTACACCTCGGGCTCCACCGGCAAGCCCAAGGGCGTGCAGCACGCCACCGGCGGCTACCTGCTGTGGGCCAAGCTCACGATGGACTGGACCTTCGACATCAAGCCCGAAGACGTGTTCTGGTGCACCGCCGACATCGGCTGGATCACCGGCCACACCTACGTCGCCTATGGCCCGCTCGCGGCCGGTGCCACGCAGGTGGTGTTCGAGGGCATCCCGACCTTCCCGCACGCGGGCCGCTTCTGGCAGATGATCGAGAAGCACAAGGTCAGCGTGTTCTACACGGCGCCCACCGCCATTCGCTCGCTCATCAAGGCGGCCGAGGGCGACGAGAAGGTGCACCCGAAGAACTGGGACCTTACGAGCCTGCGCATCCTGGGTTCGGTCGGCGAGCCGATCAACCCCGAGGCCTGGATGTGGTACCACCGCAATATCGGCGGTGAGCGCTGCCCCATCGTCGACACCTTCTGGCAGACCGAAACGGGCGGCCACGTCATCACGCCGCTGCCGGGCGCCACGCCGCTGGTGCCGGGTTCGTGCACGCTGCCGCTGCCGGGCATCATGGCCGCCATCGTCGACGAGACCGGCAAGGACCTGCCCAACGGCGCGGGCGGCATGCTGGTCATCAAGCGGCCCTGGCCCTCGATGATCCGCACGATCTGGAACGACCCCGAGCGCTTCAAGAAGAGCTACTTCCCCGAGGAAATGGGCGGCACGATCTACCTGGCCGGCGACGGCGCCGTGCGCAGCGAAGACCGCGGCTACTTCCGCATCACGGGCCGCATCGACGACGTGCTGAACGTGTCGGGCCACCGGCTGGGCACGATGGAGATCGAGTCGGCGCTGGTGTCCAAGACCGACCTCGTGGCCGAAGCCGCGGTGGTGGGCCGGCCCGACGACGTGACGGGCGAGGCGGTGTGCGCCTTCGTCGTGCTCAAGCGCGCCCGCCCGACCGGCGAGGAAGCCAAGCAGATCGCCAACGAGCTGCGCAACTGGGTCGCCAAGGAAATCGGCCCGATCGCCAAGCCCAAGGACATCCGCTTCGGCGACAACCTGCCCAAGACGCGCAGCGGCAAGATCATGCGGCGCCTGCTGCGCAGTATCGCCAAGGGCGAGGCCATCACGCAGGACACCTCGACGCTGGAGAACCCGGCCATCCTGGAGCAGCTTTCCGAAAAGCTCTGAGCCCGCAGCCGCTGTAGGACGTGGCCGTTAATGCGGCCATCTGCGCCGAACCGGCCGCTTCGCTGAGGTAAAACCATCGCATTCACCGTGCGCGGCCATGCGCACGGTCGATTGCGTTTGCGATGTGTTCGATCTTTCCGAAGGAGGCCTCCATGGGCGTGAGATCCGCTTTTCTTTTCGTCATCGTGCTGCTCATCGCGGCGCTGGCCGCGCTGAACTGGGGCGCGCTGTCGGCGCCGTCCGAGGTGTGGCTGGGCTTCATGACGGTCACGGCCCCGCTGGGGCTGATGATGCTGGGCCTCACCGTGGTGCTGGCCGCGTTCTTCCTGGTGTACGTGCTGTACCTGCACAGCTCGGTGCTGATGGACACCAAGCGCCACACGAAGGAAATGCAGGTGCAGCGCGACCTGGCCGACAAGGCCGAGGCCTCGCGCTTCACGGAGTTGCGCAACTTCCTCGAAGCGCAGGAGAACAAGCACATGGCGCAGAACGCCGATGGCCAGGCGGTGCTGCTGGCGCGGCTCGACCAGCTCGAGACCGCGGTCCGCCTGCGCTCCGACCAGACCGACAACACCGTGGCCGCGCACATCGGCCAGCTCGAGGACCGCATCGAGCGCCGGCCGCTGCCGGTGGACATCAACCCGCAGGCGTGAGGCCCGTACCGGTGGCGCGCGCAAGGCGCACGGCGCCTGGGTTGGTTACTTCGTCGACAGCACCCAGGCCGCCAGCTTCTTCGCGTCGGCTTCGCTGACCTGGTTGTTCGCCGGCATCGGCACCGGTCCCCACACGCCGGAGCCGCCCTTCATGATCTTGCTGGCGAGCTTGTCGGCCGCGCCCTTGTCGTCCTTGTACTTCGCGGCCACGTCCTTGAACGACGGCCCGAGCACCTTGCGCTCGACCGCGTGACAGCTCATGCAGTTCTTCGACGTCGCCAGCGCCAGGTCGGCGAAGGCGGGCGCGGCGAGTGCCGCAAGGCCGAGGCCCAGGGCTGCCGTCAACAGGACTCTTTTCATGGGGATGTATTTCGTAAGGGCTGAGTTACATTCGACTCAACGCGATTGTAGGTAGCGCCGTGCACGGCGTACGCATGCGTGCCTTTACAACCCGAAGGGATTCGCAATGTGGTTTCTGGCGTTGGGCCTGCTTGGACTGGGCCTCAAGTATTTCGAAATAGGCATGGTCGCCGGCTGGAGCTGGTGGATCGTGCTGACCCCGTTCGCCATGGCCGTGGCCTGGTGGGCCTGGGCCGACTCGTCGGGCTACACCAAGCGCCGGGTCATGGAGCGGGAAGAGCGGCGCAAGCAGGACCGCATCGACCGCCAGAAGACCAACATGGGCATGAAGACCAGCAACGGCCAGCGCCCGCGCCGCTGAACCGCCTGTTCTTCACCCGCATGGCGCGCCGGTTCCGCAAGGTCCCGGGCGCCTGGCCTGATGCCTCCGCCGATCAGAACTTGTCGAGCACGGCGCCCGAGCTGGCGCTCGATGCGTTGAACGCGAACTTGGCCTGCACGCCGCGCGTGTAGCGCGGTGCCGGCGCCTTCCAGCCTTCGCGGCGCTTGGCGATCTCGGCCTCCGGCACGTTCAGCTCCAGCTTCAGGTCGTGCGCGTCGATGGTGATCGAGTCGCCTTCGTTCACGAAGGCGATCGTGCCGCCGGCCGCAGCTTCTGGCGCCACGTGGCCCACCACCATGCCCCAGGTGCCGCCCGAGAAGCGGCCGTCGGTGATCAGGCCCACGCTTTCTCCCAGGCCCGCGCCGATCAGCGCACCCGTGGGCGCCAGCATTTCCGGCATGCCCGGGCCGCCCTTGGGGCCCAGGTAGCGCAGCACCATCACGTCGCCGGCCACGATCTTGCCGGCCAGGATGGCGGCCAGCGCCGACTGCTCGTCGTCGAACACGCGCGCCGGGCCGGTGATGACCGGATTCTTCAGGCCGGTGATCTTGGCCACGGCGCCTTCGGGCGACAGGTTGCCCTTCAGGATGGCCAAGTGGCCTTCGGCGTACATGGGCTTGTCGATCGGGCGGATCACGTCCTGGTCGGCACGCGGCACGTCCGGCACGTCGGCCAGCACTTCGGCGATGGTCTGGCCGCTGATGGTGATGCAGTCGCCGTGCAGCAGGCCGGCCTTCAGCAGCACCTTCATCACTTGCGGAATGCCGCCGGCCTGGTGCAGGTCGACCGCCAGGTACTTGCCCGAGGGCTTCAGGTCGCACAGCACCGGCACCTTCTTGCGCATGCGCTCGAAGTCGTCGATGGTCCATTCGACCTCGGCCGCGTGGGCGATGGCCAGGAAGTGCAGCACCGCGTTGGTCGAGCCGCCCGTGGCCATGATCACGGCCACGGCGTTCTCGATGGCCTTCTTGGTCACGATGTCGCGCGGCTTCAGGTCCTTCTTGATGGCCTCGATCAGCACCTTGGCCGATTCCTTGGCCGAGTTGGCCTTCTCGTCGTGCGGGTTGGCCATGGTCGAGGAGTAGGGCAGCGAGATGCCCAGCGCCTCGAACGCGCTGGACATGGTGTTGGCCGTGTACATGCCGCCGCACGAGCCGGTGCCGGGAATGGCGCGCTTCTCGATCTCGTGCAGGTCCTCGTCGCTCATGTTGCCGGCGGCGTTCTGGCCCACGGCCTCGAACACGCTCACGATGTTCAGGTCCTGGCCCTTGTAGCGGCCCGGCAGGATGGTGCCGCCGTACACGTAGATGGCTGGCACGTTGGCGCGCAGCATGCCCATCAGGCCGCCGGGCATGTTCTTGTCGCAGCCGCCGACCACCAGCACGCCGTCCATCCACTGGCCGCCCACGCAGGTCTCGATGCAGTCGGAGATCACCTCGCGGCTCACCAGCGAGTACTTCATGCCTTCGGTGCCCATGGCCATGCCGTCGGAGATGGTGGGGGTGCCGAACACCTGCGCGTTGCCGCCGGCTTCCTCGATGCCCGCGATGGCCGCGTCGGCCAGCTTCTGCAGGCCCGAGTTGCAGGGCGTGATGGTGCTGTGGCCGTTGGCGACGCCGACCATCGGCTTCTTGAAGTCGCTTTCCTCGTAGCCCATGGCGTAGAACATGGAGCGGTTGGGCGCGCGGCTCTTGCCTTCGACGATGTTGGCGCTGCGGCGATTGATCTGGATCGGTTTGGTGTCCATGGTGCTTCTTCTGTCGTGGGGTGTGGGGAATCGCGGGAGATCGCGGGCGAACGTGGGCGAACGCGACGGAGGTCAAGTATCGGACTTCTGATTGATTGGTTCCAATCCGATTTTCGATACGCATTGATATGCTCGGCATATGAAAGAAAGCCTGATCGACCTGCGGGCCTGGCGCCAGTTCGTGGCCGTGGCCGAGGAACTGCACTTCGGCCGCGCCGCGCTGCGCCTGCACATGACGCAGCCGCCCGTCACGCAGGCCATTGCGCAACTGGAGAAGACGCTGGGCGTGGTGCTGTTCGACCGCACGCGGCGGCGCGTGGCGCTCACGCCGGCCGGCGAGGCCTTGCTGCCCGACGTGCGCGAACTGCTGGCCCGCGCGCAGGCGCTGCCGGCCAGGGCGCGCGCGGCGGCGGCGGGGCAGGTGGGGCGCGTGCGCATCGGCTTCGTGTCGACCGTCGGCTTCGAGCAGTTGCCGGCCTGGGTGCGCGAGTTTCGCGTGCTGTGCCCGGAGGTGGCGCTCGAACTGGTAGAGGCCACGGGCGACGTGCAGCTCGAAGCCTTCGCGCGCGGCGAGATCGACGCCGGCCTGATGCTGCATTCGCCCGGCGCCGCGCCGCCGGGGCTCGCGCGGCTCGCGGTCTCGCAAGAGCCGCTGGTGCTCGCGCTGCCGGCGCAGCATGCGCTGGCCCGTGCACCCGCGCTGCTGCTGGCCGACGTGCTGGCCGAGCCGCTGGTGATCTTTCCGCGCCGCATCGTGCCCTCGCTGCACGACGCCATCTTCGACCTGTACCACGCGGCCGGGCGCACGCCGCAGCTCGGGCAGGAGGCGATCCAGATGCAGACCATCGTCAACCTCGTCTCGGGCGGCATCGGCGTGGCCTGGGTGCCAGAGAGCGTCACGCAGTTCCGGCGCGCAGGCGTGGTGTACCGCCGCGCCGCGGAGTTCGCGCCGGCCTCGCGGCGCCGCAGTGCGCCGGTGCTGCCGTCCTGCGAGACCAGCCTGGTGTGGCCCGAGGAGGCGGCCAACCCGGCGCTGGCGCGCTTCGTGGCCTTCGTGCGCGAGCGCGGACAGGAGGGCGGACAGGGGCGCGGACGTGGGGACGTCAGCGAAGGCAAGACGCCCGCGCATTGATCCGGCAAGATGCCTCCCCTGGAGGAAAGCGCGTATGCACACGATCATGGTGATGGGCGGCGGCTTCGTGCTGCTGGCGGTGTTCCTTCTGGCCGCGCGCCTCAGGGGCGACGGCTCGGCGCTCGCGCTGGCTTCGGCGGCCAAGTGGTTCATTCCGGCGTGGTTCATCGGCGCGGCCATCAACATGGCGGTGGGCGTGCTCACGGCCGGGTATTCGGTGGCCGACGAGTTGCCGATCTTCCTGCTGATCTTCGCGGTGCCCGCGGTGGTGGCCAGGCTGCTGTGGTGGAAGTGGGGACGCTAGCTTTCGGCCGAATATCCCCGACCCTGCCTCGACATCCGGGGCGGGCACAATCTGCGCCATGCTCATGTATCCGCAGATCAATCCCATCGCCCTGCAGCTCGGGCCGGTGGCCATTCACTGGTACGGCCTGACCTACCTGGCCGCGTTTGCGCTGTTCTATTTCCTCGGCACGCGGCGCCTGCGGCACGAGCCGTACCGCTCGCTGGTAGGCGCGGGCGCCTGGCAGCGCAAGGACATCGAGGACATTCTTTTTCTCGGCGTGATGGGCGTCATCGTCGGCGGGCGGCTCGGCTACTGCCTGTTCTACAAGCCCGAGTTCTACCTGACGCATCCGCTCGAAATCCTCTATGTGTGGCAGGGCGGCATGAGCTTCCATGGCGGGCTGCTCGGGGTGATCGGCGCGATGGTGTGGTTCTCGCATTCGCGCGCACGCCCGTTCTGGCAGGTGATGGACTTCGTCTCGCCCTGCGTGCCGACCGGCCTGGCCGCCGGCCGCGTGGGCAACTTCATCAACGGCGAACTCTGGGGCCGCTTCAGCAGCCCCGACCTGCCTTGGGGCATGGTGTTTCCGCAGAGCGGCTCGATGCTGCCGCGCCACCCCTCGCAGGTCTACCAGTTCCTGCTCGAAGGCCTGCTGCTGTTCGCGGTGATGTGGCTCTACGCGCGCAAGGAGCGCAAGCAGGGGCAGGTGGCCTCGGTGTTCCTGATCGGCTACGGCGTGCTGCGCTTCGTGGCCGAGTACTTCCGCGAGCCCGACGATTTCCTCGGCCTGCGCGCGCTCAGCCTGAGCCAGGGCCAGTGGCTCAGCGTGCCGATGGTCATCGCCGGCATCGCGCTGTGGTTCTGGTTCGGCCGCAACGGCACCAGGACGACCACCGCACGCGCTTGATTCCTTAGTTCGCAGGGTAAGTCCCAGCCGCGCACGGGGTGCGCGGCCCTTGCGCCGCATCGCGGGCAGGCTCAGAATTACGCGTAATTACAGGAAATTACGCGGTTCTCGCTCTGACGATCCCCATGCGCCTGGTCCCCAACTCCCTGCACGACGAAGTCGCCGCCACCCTGCGCGAGCAGATCTTCGACGGCACCCTGGCGCCCGGCAGCTTCGTGGACGAGGCCGCGCTGTGCGAGCGCCTGTCCATCTCCCGCACGCCGCTGCGCGAAGCGCTCAAGGTGCTCACCGCCGAAGGCCTGCTGCGGCACGAGCCGCGCCGCGGCTGCTTCGTCAACGAGGTCACCGAGCGCGACCTCGACGAGATCTTTCCCGTCATCGCCTTGCTCGAAGGCCGCTGCGCCTACGAGGCCGCGCGCAACGCGAGCGACGCCGAACTGCACGAGCTCGACGCGCTGCACGAGCGGCTGGTGCGCCATGCCAAGGCGCGGCGCATCAACGACTACTACGCCACCAACCACATCATTCACGAGGCGATCATCCAGCTCGCCGACAACAGGTGGCTGGCCCAGGTGATCGGTGACCTGCGCAAGATACTGAAGCTCGCGCGGCTGCAGCAGCTGCATGCGCCGGGGCGGCTCGAGCAGAGCCTGTCGGAGCACCTGGCCGTGTTCGCGGCGCTCAAGGCCCGCGACAGCGAAGGCGCCGACGCCGCCATGCGCACGCACATGACGCGCCAGCGCGAGGCGCTGCGCGAAGTCATGCGCCAGCAGAAATCCAGGGTGATGTCGTGACGACCGTGCGCCGCGACATGCCCGTTCTCCCCAGCATTGGAGTGTCCCGATGAGTGCGACCGAATGGTTCCAGGCGCGGCTGCGTTCTGGCGAAAAGTCCAAGGTGCCGGTGGCGCCCGAAGCGGCCGCCAAGGGCGTGCCGAAGAACGCGCCCAAGCCCAGCGTGCGCACGACCGCCGAGCGCCTGCAGGTCACGCTGCGCAAGGCCGACGAGGCGCTGTCGCCGCGCGCGCTGCGCCGCGTGCTGGCCGACCTTCAGGCCGTGATCGATCCGCGCGTGAGCGAGGTCGAGGGCGGGCGCCGCGCGCACGCCATCGCCGATGCCTACCGCGCCGCGCCGGCCGAGGAGCGCCGCGACTACTGGGCGCTCATGAGCGAGCATTTCGCGGCCGACGGGCAAAAGCTCAAGGCGGCCCGCGACCAGCACCAGAGCGCCGTCGGCACGCCCGACGAAGGGCAGGCCGAGTCGCGCCTGCGCCGCGCGCTGGTGTCGCCGCGCATGCGGCTGCTGCAACGCTTCGCGGTGGAGCCCGAAGGCATGCGCTTCCTGGTCGACCTGCGCGCCGACCTGCTGCCCAACCTGAAGGCCGACAAGCGCCTGCTCGCGCTCGACGCCGAGCTCGAGCACCTGTTCTCCACCTGGTTCGACGTGGCCTTCCTCGAGCTGCGCCGCATCGACTGGGATTCGCCGGCCTCGCTGATCGAGAAGCTCATCCGCTACGAGGCGGTGCACGACATCAAGAGCTGGTCCGACGTGAAGAACCGTCTCGACGACAGCGACCGCCGCTGCTACGGCTTCTTCCATCCGCGGCTGCCCAACGAGCCGCTCATCTTCGTCGAGGTGGCGCTGGTCGACCGCATCAGCGACGGCATCACGCCGCTGCTCGACGAGGCCGCCGTGCCCGTGCTGCCCGCCAAGGCCACCACCGCCATCTTCTATTCGATCAGCAACACGCAGAACGGCCTGCGCGGCGTGAGCTTCGGCGACTCGCTCATCAAGCGCGTGGTCGAGACGCTGCAGGACGAACTGCCGCGCCTGAAGACCTTCGCCACGCTGTCGCCCATTCCGGGCTTTCGCACCTGGCTCGCCAAGAACGCGGCCGACCTGCTGCCGCGCCTGGACGAGAAGCGCGAGGCCGAACTCGGCCGGCTCGTCGGCTCGCTGCCGCCCACCGCCGAGCGCCTGCTCGCGGCGCTCGATGCGGCCACCGCCTTCGACGCCAGGTCGCCGCTGCGGCAATGGCTCATGCAGGCCGCCGCCGAGTACCTCGGCCGCGCGCTGGTCGACGGCACGCCGGCCGACCCGGTCGCGCGCTTCCACCTGGGCAACGGCGCCCGCGTGGAGCGGCTGAACTGGGCGGGCGATCCGTCGCCCAAGGGGCACAAGCAGTCTTACGGGCTGATGGTCAACTACCTCTACGACCTCAAGCGCCTGGACAAACACCGCACCTGGCTGGCCGACGGCAAGGTGGCTGTATCGGGAGACATCGAAAGCCTGTACTTCAAAAAAGGCTGAGGGGCGTTCGCAGGCCGGCAGCAGCGCGAGCGCATGCCGGCGGCCGCATCGGGCGGCAAAATCCACAACGACAGGAGATGAGACAGATGAACCCAGGTTTTCAACGCCGTGACGTCCTGCGCGCGGCCGCCGCCGGCGCGGCCGTTCTGTGCGGCGGCGCGCAAGCCCAGCAGGGCTGGCCCGCCAAGCCCGTGACCATGATCGTGCCGTTCCCGGCGGGCGGCGGCACCGACGCCTTCGCACGGCCGCTGTCGGGGCAGTTCTCGCGGCTGACGAACCAGTCGCTCATCATCGACAACCGCGGCGGCGCCGGCGGCACGCTGGGCGCCAGCGTGGCCTCCAAGGCCTCGGCCGACGGCTACTCGCTGTTCATGGGCGCGGTGCACCACGCCATCGCGCCGTCGGTCTACCCCAAGCTCGACTACGACATCGAGAAAGACTTCGCTCCCCTCATGCTGCTGGCCAACGTGCCGCAGGTGGTGGTGGTCAACCCGAAGCGCGTGCAGGCCACCAGCATCAAGGAACTCATCGCGCTGGCCAAGCGCAGCCCGGGGCAGCTCAATTACGGCTCGGCCGGCGCGGGCACCTCGCACCACCTGGCGGGCGAGCTGTTCAAGCTGCAGACCGGCACCTTCATCACCCACATTCCGTACCGCGGCGCGGGTCCGGCGCTGGCCGACCTGATCGCCGGCAACGTCGACCTGATGTTCGACGGCCTCGGCTCCTCGGCCCAGTACATCAAGAGCGGCCGCATCAAGGCGCTGATGGTGGCCGGCAGCAAGCGCAACCCCGCGTTCCCCGACGTGCCGTGCGCCGCCGAGGTGGGCCTGCCCGAGTACACCGTGACCACCTGGTACGGCCTGTGGGCGCCGCGGCGCACGCCGGCCGACGTGCAGCCGCACATCATCGACGAGATGAAGAAGGTGCTGGCGGCCGACGACATCAAGAACATCTGGGCCCAGAACGGCTCCGAAATCCCGACCCTCACGGGCGCCGCCTACGGCAGCTTCGTGAGCGCGGAGATCAAGCGCTGGGCCACGGTGGTGAAGGCCTCGGGCGCGAAGATCGAATGAGCGCAAGCCAGGTTTCGCTGCGCTGCAAGGGCGAGGGCCGCGCCGCCGTCGCCTTCGTCACGCTGTCGAACGCGGGCCGTCTCAACGCCATGACGCGCGCCATGTGGCGCGAGCTGCGCGCCGTGTTCGACGGGCTGCGCAACGCCAGCGCGGCCGACGGCCCGCGCTGCGTGGTCGTGCGCGGGGAGGGCGGTGCCTTCTGCGCGGGCGGCGACATCTCCGAGTACCCGTCGTTCCGCTTCGAAGAGCCCAGCCTGCGCGAGTTCCACGAGAACGAAGTGTGGGCCGCGCTGCAGGCGATGCTCGACTGCCCGCTGCCGCTGGTCGCGCAGATCGAGGGCGCGTGCATGGGCGCGGGCATCGAGATTGCGAGCTGCTGCGACATCCGCCTGGCCGGTGCCTCCGCGAAGTTCGGCGCGCCCATTGCCAAGCTGGGCTTTCCGATGGCGCCGCGCGAAGCCGCGCTGGTGCATGGCGCCATCGGCGACGTGCTCGCGCGCGACATGCTGCTGGCCGCCGGCGTGCACGGCGCGCAGCGCCTGTACGACGCGGGCTTCCTGCTCACGGTGCTGCCCGACGACGAAGTGGCGCCTGCCGCGCAGGCGCATGCCACGCGCATCTCGGCGCTTTCGCCGCAGGCCGCGCGGCTGCACAAGCAGACCTTTGCGGCGTTGCGCGCCGGCGCGCCCTCGGCCCACGGCCTGCTGCCCACGGCCTACGACTACGCCGACTCCGACGAACACCGCGAGGGCATCCACGCCTTCCTGGCCAAGCGCACCCCGAATTTCTGAACGAAGAAGAACCCGTCCGAACACAAGCGATGACGAAGACCGCCAACTCCAACCTGTTCGCCGCCCTGCGCGCGGCTTTCCCCGCCGACCTCGACAGCATTGCCGTCGAGACCGACAACGGCCTGTTCTATTCGTGGCGCGACATCGAACGCGCCAGCGCCATGATCGCCAACCTGCTCGACGCCCTGAAGCTGGAGAAGGGCGCGCGCATCGCGGTGCAGGTCGAGAAGTCGGTCGAGGCCATGCTGCTGTACCTTGCCACGCTGCGCGCGGGCTATGTGTTCCTGCCGCTGAACACGGCCTACCAGAGCGCCGAGATCGAATACTTCATCGGCAACGCCGAGCCGGCCGTGGTGGTGTGCACCAGCCGCAATGCGGCGTGGGTCGCACCGATTGCCACGGCGGCCGGCACCAGGCACGTCTTCACGCTGGACGACGACCGCACCGGCACGCTGCTCGAAGTGGCCGCGCTGTGCAGCGACCAGCACAAGGTGGCGCAGCGCAAGGCGGGCGACATGGCCGCCATCCTCTACACCAGCGGCACCACCGGCCGCAGCAAGGGCGCGATGCTTTCGCACGGCAACCTGCTGTCGAACGCCGAGGTGCTGAAGGACTACTGGGGCTGGACCGAAGGCGACGTGCTGATCCACGCGCTGCCCATCTTCCACGTGCACGGCCTGTTCGTGGCGCTGCACGGCGCGCTGCTCAACGGCAGCAAGATGCTGTGGTTCTCGAAGTTCGACCCCAAGCGCATCGTGCAGAAGCTGCCCGAGGCCACGGTGTTCATGGGCGTGCCCACGCTCTACGTGCGCCTGCTGGCCGAGGCCGGCCTCACGCGCAAGGCGGTGCGCAACATGCGCCTGTTCGTCGCGGGCTCGGCGCCGCTGCTCATCGAGACCTTCGACGAATGGCGCGAGCGCACCGGCCACACCATCCTGGAGCGCTACGGCATGAGCGAGACGGCCATGCTCACGTCCAACCCTTACAGGCCCGAGCAGGGCGAGCGCCGCGGCGGCACCGTCGGCTT
This sequence comes from Variovorax sp. OK212, assembly GCF_900112425.1. Classification (GTDB taxonomy): domain Bacteria; phylum Pseudomonadota; class Gammaproteobacteria; order Burkholderiales; family Burkholderiaceae_C; genus Variovorax. Next base: position 326,624 of record NZ_FOLP01000006.1, read on the forward strand.
TGCGCTGCCGGGCGTGCAACTGCGCGTGCGCGACGACAGCGGGCGCGACTGCACCACCGACGAGATCGGCAACATCGAGGTCAGCGGGCCCAACGTGTTCGCCGGGTACTGGCGCATGCCAGAGAAGACCAGGGAAGAGTTCACCGCCGACGGCTTCTTCAAGACCGGCGACGTGGGCAAGATCGATGGCATGGGCTACATCACCATCGTCGGGCGCAGCAAGGACCTGATCATCAGCGGCGGCTACAACGTGTACCCGGCCGAGATCGAGGGCTACATCAACGAGATGACCGGCGTGGCCGAAAGCGCCGTGGTCGGCGTGCCGCACCCCGACTTCGGCGAGGTGGGCGTGGCCATCGTCATCGCCAAGTCGGGCGCTTCGCTCGATGCGGACGCCATCGTGGCCGACCTGAAGTCGAAGCTCGCGAACTTCAAGATTCCCAAGCGTTGCTTCGTGGTGCCGGAGCTGCCGCGCAACACCATGGGCAAGGTGCAGAAGGCGCTGCTGCGCGCCGAGCACAAGGGGCTCTTTGCCGCCTAGCGAGGCCTAGGTTCTTGTTCCAGGCGTGCCCTCGACACGCTGGAACACGATGTCCGCCACCGCGGGCTCGAACGGCGCCGCGATGCGGTCGATGCGGCCTTCGCGGTCGTAGAGGAAGCTCAGCGCCAGCTCGTCGGGGTGGAACTCCACCGGGCGGTAAGGCGTGGTGAACACGTCGTAGTGCCAGTGCGCGAGGGGGCCCGAGAAGGTGCGCCAGCGCCAGGCGAGACCCTCGGCTTCGCGCGTGATCTCGATGGGGCCGTAGGCCGGATGCGCGTACACGCCCGCGTATTCGTCGAGTGCATGGCTGGGCTGCGTGCCGCTGCGGCGCTTGTCTTCGCGGGCGTCGCGCTCCTTCTTCTGCTGCCCGATGAATTCGCGGCGCTTCGGCATCAGGCGGGCTAACCAGTCGACAGGCTCGCGCCCGCTGACTTGGTCGAACACCGCATAGGTCAGCATCGACGTGACGACGCTGGGCGCGCGGTTGGTCAGCACCACCACGCCGGTGTGGCGCTCGGGCATCACCGTCATGAGCGTGCCCCAGCCCAGCCATGAGCCCGAATGCGAGAAGGTGCGGTCGCCGCGGTAGTTCTCGCAGAACAGGCCGAAGCCGTAGTGCGAGTCGCCGATTTCCGCGTGCTCGGAGCGGCCCACGTGCACGTGCGGCGTGCACATCTCGCGCAGCGACTTGGCGGACAGCAACTGCCGCCCGTTCACCTTGCCGTCGTCCAGCAGGAAGCGCGCCCATTTCGCGACGTCGGCCACCGACACGTTCATGCCGCCGCCGGCCGTGGTGCGTATCGGCCACAGCGGGGAGGGCGTGCATTCGTCGCTGACGATCACATGCGGGCGGGCCGCATTGCCGGCGGCGGCCAGCGCCTCGATGGTGAAGCCGAAGTCATTGAAGCCCAGCGGCGCGAGCAGGCGTTCGGTGGTGAAGTCTTCCCAGCTTCGGCCGCTGATGCGCTCCGTGACCATGCCCGCCACCATGTAGCCCAGGTTCGAATACTGGAAGGTGTCGCGCAACTCGCGGCTCGGCGCAAGGTGGCGCAGCAGCGGCAGCATCTGCGCGCCGCCAAGGTCGCCGGGCATGTGCACCCAGTCGTGGCGCGGCAGGCCGCTGCGGTGGCACAGCAGGTCGCGCACGGTGAGGCGCTCGGTCGCCAGCGCATCGTGCAGGCGGAACTCGGGAATCACCTCGCGCACCGGGCGGTTCCACTCGAGCTTGCCTTCGTCGACCAGCAGGCCCAGGCCGGCCGCGGTGAAAGACTTGGTGATGGAGCACAGCAGGAACTGCGTGTCGGGCGTCACCGGCTCCATGCCACTCATGCCGCTCATGTCGCGCACGCCGTAGCCCTGCTGCAGCACCACCTCGCCGTCGCGAATCACCGCCAACGCCAGGCCGGGAATCTTCCACTCCTGCATCGAGGCTTCGACCAGCCTCTCGAGATCGCTCCACATGTCGGGTCCTTGCCGTTCGGATAGGGCCCGAGATGCTAAGCCATCCCCGCCGCACGCGAGGCGTTCAGGCCATGCCGTTCATCAGCCCGCTGCGCGCGTGGCAGTTGATGTACTCGTAGCTCTGCTCGTCGGCCTTCAGCACCGACACCTCGTGGTACACGCGCAGCTGCAGCTGGAAGTTCAGCGCCTGCACGTAGCGCATGAAGCTGCCGAAGATGGCCACGTGCGTGGGGTGCGACTCGGCCCAGCGCTCCATGTCGGCCAGCGAGCGCCAGTAGCTCAGGCCGAAGGATTTCTGCAGCGGTGCGCCCTGCGCGTCGAGGTGGTGCATGTAGCGGTTGCTGTAACAGCCGATGCCCAGGCCCTGGTCGCGCAGGAAGTCCATGCCTTCGCGCAGCACGGGTTCCATGTCGTCGAGGTAGAGCGCGCGTTCCTGGCCGGTGGTGTCGGTCCACTCCTGGCCCGAGCGGATCATCGCGATGTTCTCGTGGCCCGCCACGCGCACGCGCTGGCCCGGAGCCGGCGCGCCCGCGATCACCGCGCGCGTGCCCGAAGGCGCCATCGCATCGGTCTGCGAGAGCGGGATGCGGTCGCGCATCGATCCCCAGTAGCCGTGCTCCTGCAGCTCGCCGCTGACCTCGCCCATCACCACGCCCACGCCCTCGAAGCGGTCGGGCGTGTTGAACATGGTCTCGAAGTGTTCGACGCGCGGCGACGCCACTTCGCGGAAGTAGCCCAGGCCTTCGGAGAGCCGCTCGCCGGAGCGCCACCAGGCATCGACGGCCGGCGTGGCGCACCAGCGTGCGTAGGCCGCGGCGTCGCGCCAGTACGCGATGGCGATCATGTTGTCGAAGCCGTCGGCATCGACGTGGTGCGTCAGGTCGTGGTGGCCGGGACCGTCGGGCAGGGCGAAGTCGCGGGCGATCTTCATCAGCGCGGCGCAGGCGCGGCCCTGCATGGACGCGCCGCGCGACTGCACGCCGAAGTAGCCCATCACCACCTGCTTCAGTTCGGCGGGCGCGCGGGCCGACCACACGGGGTAGGGCGGCGTGTAGTCGTCTTCCACGCGGCGGTGGCGTGTGCGCGGGCACTTCAGGTGGTCGGCAATGGCGGATTCCATGGCGAAGCTCCTTTCATGTGCCCGGGACTCAGGCCACGACCGGCTCGGCCGCGCTGCCCTCGGGCTCCGGCGTGAGCTGCACCACCACCGGCTCGCGGCGCGTCTTGTTCAGCAGCAGCTGCGTGACGTCGGGGCGCGAGTAGTGGCCGCTCGGGTCGGCCGCCGCCTTGGCGAGCGAGATCATGCCGAGGTCGATGTCGGCGATGAGCAGGCCTTCCTCGTCTTGCGCAAGCGGCGTGCCCAGCGGCGAGCCGTCGGGCGCGTAGATGCGCGCATGGCCGCCGCCGGTGCCCAGCATCTGCTGCTTGCCGGCGTCGGTGCACATCAGCTCGCTCATGGCCTTCGACACCGTGGCGCAGGGCGCGATGACGAAGCAGCCGCCCTCGACCGCGTACACCTGGCTCGCGGCGTTGTTGACCTCGTGGCCCAGCGCATAGGCCGCGCCGCGGTAGAGCGAGAAGCTCGGCCACGCGCCGCAGTGGATCTGCTCGTTCTGCGAGTACATGGCGTACTTGCTGAGCGGCTGCAGGTGCTCCCAGCAGCACAGCGAGCCGATGTTGCCGATGGGCGTTTCCACCACGTGCAGGTCGGAGCCGTCGCCCTCGCCGAACACGGTGCGCTCCACGTGCGTGGGCTTGAGCTTGCGGCGCGTCTGCACCGTGTGGCCCTGGTCGTCGATGAGCGCCTGCGCAATGTAGAGGCTGCCCGCGGCCTTTTCGCTGAAGCCGAACGACAGCCAGATCTTGTGCTTGCGCGCCGCCGCCTTCAGCCGGTCGAACTCGGCCGAGCCGATGACCAGCGAGTTGTCGTGGTAGCGCTGCACGAACTGCATGCCCCAGGCCGGCGAGTCGAGCCAGATCCACCAGGGGTAGCCCGGGATCCACGTTTCGGGGAACGCGATGAGCTGCACGCCTTGCTTCGCGGCCTGCGCCATCAGGTCGATGGTCTTGTCGATGGTGCCGTCGAGGTCGAGGAACACGGGGGCGGCCTGCACGGCGGCAACGCGCAGCTTGGGGTGGACGGTCGTGGGCATGTCGGTTCTCCTGGTGCGAATGAAAGTGCAATGAAAAAGCAAGGAACGTAAGGGTCCGCGTGGCTGGCGCACCGGGTTTGCGCTGTGGCATGCGGGTTGCTTGAAGCGTAGATTCGCGCCGCCGGAATGCCTTGACCCGGATTGGCGGCGTTCTTGTTCCAGCGTTGCATGCCGCCTTGCCGAGGCGTTTCACGGCCCTTGAAGCGCTTCCAGTGCTTGCCGTTGCTTTCAGGCTTTCCGAGGAACCACGATGACCCAACTGCTCAGCACCGATGCCGTCTCCCGCGACCAGCGGCTCGCCTACTGGACCGACATGATCTGCAACGTCTACGTGCAGCTCGAGTGCGATGCGGTGCACGAGGACGGCAACGGCGATTTCGCGGGCAGCATCCGACAGCACACGCTGCCCAGCCTCGACATGTCGGTGGTCACCTCGGGGCCGCAGAAGGTGATGCGCACGCCGGGCCACATCGCGAAGTCGAGCGACGATTACTTTCTGGTGAGCATCCAGGCGCGCGGCCAGGGCGTGGTGCGCCAGGACGGGCGCGACGCCGTGCTGGCGGCCGGCGACTTCGCGCTGTACGACAGCACGCGGCCCTACGAGCTGCTGTTCGAGGAGGCCTTCGAGCAGATCGTGCTCAAGCTGCCCGGCGAGCGCCTGCGCAGCGAGTTGCGCGACACCGAGGCGCTGACGGCCACCACGGTGTCAGGGCGCGAAGGCGCGGGGCACCTGCTGCTGGGCATGATCCGCACGCTGCGCGAGGACATCGACACGCTGCAGCCCGCCTCGGCATTGGCGGTGGCCAACGGCGTGCAGAACATCCTGGTGGCGGGCCTGCAGACGCTGCCCGCGGCACGCGCGCCGGCGCTGAGCAACCTCACGGCGTACCACCTGGCGCGCGTGAAGCGGCGCATCGACGAGCAACTGGCCGATCCTTTGCTGTCGGTGGGCACGCTGGCAACCGGGCTGGGCGTGTCGGTGAGCCACATCCACCGCGTGTTCAAGAGCGAGCCGCTGACGCCCGCGCAGTACATCTGGGAGCGCCGGCTCGAGGCATGCAGCCGCGACCTGCTGGAGCCGCGGCTGGCGGGGCGCCCGGTGGCGGAAATTGCGTACGGCCGGGGCTTCAACGACGCGGCGCATTTCAGCCGCGCGTTCCGCGAGCGCTTCGGCTGCTCGCCGCGCGAGTGGCGGCAGCAGCGCGTGCAGTAACGACCGGTCTTTTTACCGGACCAGCAGCACCGTGGTGTTGGTCTCTGCGATCACCTGGGTGGCGACCGAACCCATCGGCGCGCGGCCGAAGCGTCGACGGTGCAGTTGCCCATGCCCTGTTCGGCCAGCTCGGATCAGCTCGGCTCAGCCGTGCAGGCCCTTCCAGAGCATGTACGTCGCCAGCAGGTACAGGATGGTCGCGAACACGCGCTTGAGCTTCTTCACCGGCAGGCTGTGCGCCGCCTTCGCGCCCAGCGGCGCGGTGAACACGCTGCACGCGGCAATCACCGCCAGCGCGGGCAGCCAGATGTAGCCGAACGAGCCGGCCGGCAGGCCCTGGGCCGACTGGCCGCTGATGACGTAGCCCAGCACGTTGGCCACCGCGATCGGAAAGCCCAGCGCCGCGCTGGTCGCCACCGCGTTGTGGATGGCCACGTTGCACCACGTCATGAACGGCACGCTGATGAAACCGCCGCCCGCGCCCACCAGGCCCGAGATGAAGCCGATGGCGCCGCCCGCCGCAAGCTGCCCGCCGGTGCCGGGCATCTGCCGCGTGGGCTTGGGTTTCTTGTCGATGAACATCTGCGTGGCCGAGAAGCCGACGAACAGCGCGAAGAAGATCGCCAGCGCCGTGCCCTTGAGCAGCGCGAACACGCCCAGGCTGCCCACGAGGCTGCCGATGACGATGCCGGGCGACAGGCGCTGCACGATGTCCCAGCGGACCGCGCCGCGCTTGTGGTGCGCGCGCACGCTCGACACCGAGGTGAAGATGATCGTGGCCATCGAGGTCGCGATGGCCATCTTCACCGCGAGGTCGGCCGGCACGCCGCGCTGGCCCATGATGATCGTGATGAACGGCACCATCAGCATGCCGCCGCCGATGCCCAGCAGGCCCGCGAGGAAACCGGTGCCCAGGCCGAGGGCGGCGAGTTCGGCGATCAGCAGGGGGTCGAGCAGTTCAGCGATGTTCACGGTGGCGTCGAAAAAAAGTGCTTCTGGAAAAAGCAACGGCCCCGTGCAACTGGTGCAAGGGGCCGTGGCCGGAATAGGTGTCTGCAGATGGTGTGCCGGACCCGCATCCTGAACCAGGGTTCAGGTGGGCGAGGGCAGCAAGACTTCGGGTTCATCTGACGCGAGATGATCACGCCCGTCTAGCGATGTACCAAGCCCGGCTCCGGAGAGCATTGGAACAAGGAAATATTAAGCCCGACACGTCTGCAGACAAGGCGGATTTTACGCCCCGTATGCGTCCGCCGCGCTCATTCAGAGCAAATGTCCATCGCCGGCCAGTGCCTGATCGAGTCTTTGAATGAGCTGCCCGGCCTTGGGGTCTGTTTCGGTGGTATCTGCAGCGGCGGCAACCGGTGCGGGCGCCGCGGCGGCAGCGGCGATAGCGGCCTGTTGCGCGGCGAGGTCGAACGCGAGGTTCAGCGACGCGAGCACCGCGATGCGGTCGCGGGCCTTGACTTTTCCTGCATCACGGATCTTGCACATGGCCGCGTCCACGCGGTCGACGGCTTCGCGCAGCTGCGCCTCGCCGCCATCGGGACAGCCGAGCAAATAGCTCTGGCCCATGATCTGTACTTCAATCTGCTTCATGCGGGGGAGTCTTGGGAAGGTGGTTCAGCCGGCAACCGTTCCAGCAGTGCGTCCAGGCGCGTGCGGGCGGCGGCGAGGCGCGACTTCAGGGCGTCGCGTTCGCGCGTGAGCGCATCGACCTGTTCCTGCAACAGCGCATTGGTGCGCTGCACCTCTTCGTGACGCACGAGCAGGCGTTCGACACGCTCGGCGATCTGGTCGATAGGGCTGGAGGCGGGCATGGTTGGCGATTGTAGTTTCCCGGGAAATCGGTCCCGCCGAGGCTGGGCGCGGCGCCCGGCGTGCTCGGGATTCTGCGGCTTCGCAGCCCGCCGATCAAACCTTTCATGGCTCGCTCAGCCGCACGTAGGTGGCCAGCAGCGCGCTCTTGGCAACGACACCGAGCAGCACGGGGTCTTGCGCGCTCTCGATCACCGGCAGCCGCTCGCCCAGGTGGTCGAGGAAGCGCTGCAGCGCCTCGCCCAGCCCGGTGTCGGCGGCAATCGGCAGGATGGCCTGCGAGAGCAGGGCGCCCGCCGTGGTTTCCTCTGGCGCGGTGCCCAGCGCCGACAGCGGCACCACGCCCAGGTAGCGGTTGCTCGCGTCGACCACGTACAGGTACTTCACCGGGTGCTGCAGGAAGAGCCTGCTCATCGCCTCGCGGTCGGCCCCGGGGCCGACCACCGTCTCGGCCGGCTGCACCAGGTCGCGCATGTGCAGCCCGCGCAGGCGCAGCTGCGTGTCGCGCTGCTCGTTGCGCCGCAGCGTGATCTCGTACATCGAGCCCGCGTTGGCCGAGCGCGCCACGAAGTACGCGATGACGCTGGCCGCCATCAGCGGCAGCATGACCTGGTAGCTCAGCGTCATCTCGAAGATCATCAGGATCGCCATCAGCGGTGCCTGCGTGGCACCCGCCAGGAATGCGCCCATGCCGACGATGGCATAGGCGAACGGCGCTGAAGTAGCGGCCGGCCACAGCGCCTGCACGCCCTGGCCGAACAGCGCCCCCACCATGCAGCCGAAGAACAGCGCCGGCGTGAACACGCCGCCCACCGCGCCCGAGCCCGCCGTGGCCAGCGTGGCCGCGGTCTTGGCGACCAGCACCATCGCAATGAGCGCCCACGGCCATGGCGTGTGCAGCACCGCGTTGACCACGCTGTAGCCGTTGCCCCAGACCTCCGGCATGGGCACCGAGATCGCGCCCATCAGCAGCCCGCCCAGCGCCAGCCGCAAGGGCAGCGCCAGCGGCAGCCGCGAGAACAGCGCGCGGCTGCCCTGCAGCGCGCGCAGGAAGCCGACGGCCGCAAAGCCCAGCAGCACGCCCAGCACGCAGAACAGCACCACCTCGGTGCCGTGGATCTCGGGGAAGGCCGGCATCTTGTACGGCGGCTGGTAGCCGGGCAGCGCGCGCATCGCCACGTTGGCGACCACCGAGGCGATGATGATCGGCCCCACGCTTTCCATCGCGATGGAACCCAGCACGATTTCCGCGACGAAGAAGGCGCCCGCAATGGGCGCGTTGTAGGCCGCGGTCAGGCCCGCCGCCGCGCCGCAGGCCACCAGCAGCCGCAGCCGCTCGACCGGAAAGCGGCACACGCGCCCCAGCAGCGAGGCCGCGAGCGCCGCCAGCTGCACCATCGAGCCTTCGCGCCCGATCGAGCCGCCGGTGCCGATGCTGACCAGCGACGACGCACTGCGCACCAGCGTCTGCGCCACCGGAATGCGCCCGTCGCCGAGCACGATGGCTTCCATGTAGTCGGAGGTGGCGCTGCGCACGGCCACGCGTCTGGCGAGCACCAGCAGTCCGCCGGCCACCAGCCCGCCGAGCGCGGGGCAGGCGACGCGCGCCCACCACGGCAGGCTCTTGGCCATGGCCACCAGCCCGTCGCCGGGTCCGAGGAACAGGTGCTCGAAGTGATAGAGCGCCGCGCGAAAGAGTTCGGTGGCCAGCGTGCCCAGCAGCCCCGCCACGATCGACCACAGCAGCATCGATTGCCAGCCGGAAACACCAAAGAGGCGCTGCAGCGCCGAACGAAGATTCAGGAAAACCGTGGCGGGCCGCATCATGGGCATCGATGTTAGCGGCGAGCGCAACTTTCGACTTAAAACGCGATCGCCAGGGCCTAAAATGCCGCCCGTTGGTGCTCGCGGCGTGGTTCACACGGCGCAGTTCAACGGGAAGCAGGAGTGGACGCCCCCCGAATTCGCATCGGGACCCGGCCGAAGCCGCCTGCGCTGCCCCCGCAACGGTCAAGCAGACGGCGCCGCAAGGCGCCAACCCCTTTCCATCCAAGCCACTGGGCGCCCTGAAACAGGTGCCTGGGAAGGCGGTGGGGGTCGTTCTGCCAGCCCGGATACCGGCCAACAAGGCGGCTGCCGCATGCATCGACGAATGAAGGTCGTGCACCAGGCAGCCATGGCGCCCCGTGGCGCCGGCGGGGAGGCCGGCGAGGGGCATTGACGTTCGTTCGGTTCATTCATGATTTCCCACGTTTGCTTTTCACGCGGTAGCGCTCCTGCGCGCCGTCTCCGTGTCGCCTGCCTGCCGCTGGCGCTGGTGTCCGCCTTCGGCGCTTTCGGTGGCGTGGCCCATGCGCAGGAAACCCCCGCGCTGGTCGAAACGGTGGTCACGGCCAACCGCACGCCGCAGCCGCTGTCGGAGCTGGTGGGCGATGTGTCCATCGTCGACCGCCAGGCCATCGAACGCAGCGGCGCGACCGGCGTGGCCGACGTGCTCTCGCGCCTGCCCGGCATCGAGATCTCGCGCACCGGCGGCGTGGGCAACACCACCAGTCTGTTCATCCGCGGCGCGGAAACGCGCTTCACCGCCGTCTACCTGGACGGCGTGCGCATCGACTCGCAATCCACCGGCGGTGCCGGCTGGGAAGGCATTCCGCTGTCGCAGATCGACCGCATCGAAGTGCTGCGCGGCCCGGCCGCCGCGGTGTACGGCTCCGACGCCGTGGGCGGCGTGATCCAGCTGTTCACCCGGCGCGGCGAAGAGGGCGTGCGCCCCTACGCCGGCATCGGCTTCGGCAGCAACGGCCTGCGCAAGATCGAAGGCGGCGTGAGCGGCAAGTCGGGCCTGTTCGATTACTCGTTCGGCGTGGCGCACGAGGAAAGCAAGGGCTACAACCTGCAGCCGGTGGAAAAGCGCAACGTGGTGAAAGACGGCTTCACCAACCCCGACCGCGACGGCTACCACAGCACCTCGGGCAACGTGAAGCTGGGCCTGCAGATCACGCCCGACCAGCGCATCGAGGCCACGCTGCTCACCAGCGACACCACGGCCGCCTACGACCCCTCGGTGGCCTACAAGACCAAGCTGCCGATCCTGTTCCGCGAGGACGAGTCGAACAACACGCTGCGCACCGCCGGCCTGACCTGGTCGGCCAGGTGGAACGACATCTACAGCACGCGCGTGCAGGTGACCGATTCGCAGTCGGTCTACAAGACGCAGCCTTCGTTCTACCGCACCGAAACCAACCTGCGCGGCTACCTGTTCCAGAACGAGTTCCGCTTCGGCCCGCACCTGGTCTCGGCCACCTTCGAGCGCCGCGAAGACGCGCTCGAGAACGCGCCCACCACCTCGGCCAAGCTGCTCTCGCGCGACCGTTCGCAGGACGCCATCTCGCTGGGCTACGGCTTCGTGCAGGGCCCGCACTCGCTGCAGCTGCACGTGCGCCACGACAAGGACAGCGAGTTCGGCGGCAAGACCACCGGCAGCGCGGCCTACGGCTACGCCATCACGCCGGCGCTGCGCTTCACGGCGTCGGCCGGCACCGCCTTCCGCGTGCCCACGCTGTACCAGCGCTTCAGCGAGTACGGCCTGCCCACGCTCAAGCCCGAGTCGAGCCGCAACGCCGAGCTGGGCCTGCAATACACCGACGGCGGCACGCAGGCGGGCATCGTGGTCTACAAGAACCGCGTGCGCAACCTGATCGTGTTCGACGGCTCGGCCACCGGCTGCGCCTCGTCGTTCGGCTGCTACTCGAGCACCGCGCGCGCCCGCTACCAGGGCGCGACGCTGTCGGGCAGCCAGCGCCTGGGCGACGTCACGCTGCGCGGCTCGGTCGACTTCCAGGACCCGCGCGACGAGGCCACGCACAACCTGCTGGCGCGCCGCGCGCAGCGCCACGCCACCCTCGGTGCCGACTGGCGCGTGGCCGGCTGGACGCTGGGCGCCGAGGTGCAGACCTCGGGCCGTCGCTACGACGACGCGGCCAACGCGGTCAGGCTCGGCGGCTACACGCTGCTGAACCTGTCGGCCAGCACCAGGATCACGCGCGACCTGAACCTGGTGGCGCGCGTCGACAATGTGGGCAACAAGGACTACCAGTTCGCGCGGCTGTATGCCAATGCAGGCCGCACCGCGTACGTCGGTCTCAAGTGGACGCCTCAATAAACCAACCCTCGCAACGACCCGGTGCCGCCGGGCAGCCCGCGTGCGCCGCGGTGCTGGTGGCTGCCCCGGCCTCGGGCCAGGGCAAGACCACCGTCGCCGCGGCGCTCGCGCGCCTGCACGCACGGCAGGGCCGCCGCGTGCGCGCCTTCAAGTGCGGGCCCGACTTCCTGGACCCGCACTGGCTGGCGCTGGCCACCGGTGCGCCCGTGCACTCGCTCGATTTGTGGATGACCGGCGAGGCCGACTGCCGCGCGCGCCTGCGCGAGGCGGCCGCCGGCTGCGACCTGCTGATCGTCGAGGGCGTGATGGGCCTGTTCGACGGCACGCCGAGCGCGGCCGACCTGGCCGAGCGCTTCGGCCTGCCGGTGCTGGCCGTGATCGACGCGCACGCCATGGCCGGCACCTTCGGTGCGCTGGCCTATGGGCTGCAGAACTTCCGGCCCGGCCTGCCGTGGGCCGGCGTGCTGGCCAACCGCGTCGGCAGCGAGCGGCATGCGGGCATGCTGAAAGACGCGCTGCGCGAACCCTCGCAATGGCTGGGCGCCTTGCCGCGCGACGCCAGCTTCACGCTGCCCGAGCGGCACCTGGGCCTGGTGCTGGCCAACGAACTGGGCGACGCGATGGCGCGGCTCGACGCCGTGGCCGACGTGCTGGCCGCCACGCCGCTGGGCCAGATGGCGCTGGCGCAATTGCCGCAGGTGCGCTTCGAGGCGCGCGAACCCGAGCCCGAACCCGAACCCGCGCCTGAAGCCGCTCAGGCCGTGCCGCCCTTGCTGGCCGGGCGCACCATCGCCATCGCACGCGACGCGGCCTTCTCGTTCATCTACCCCGCCAACCTCGACGTGCTCGCGTCGCTGGGCGCGGCGCTTTCCTTTTTCTCGCCGCTCGCGGGCGACACCTTGCCGGCCTGCGATGCGGTCTGGCTGCCGGGCGGTTACCCCGAGCTGCACGCCGAGGCGCTGTCCGCCTGCACGCCGCTGCGCGACGCGCTGGCCGCGCATGCCGCATCGGGCAAGCCCATCTGGGCCGAGTGCGGCGGCATGATGGCGCTGTTCGACGAGCTCGCCACGCAAGACGCCGCGCAGGTTCACCGCCTCTGGGGCCTGCTGCCCGGCCGCGTGACCATGCAGAAGCGCCTGGCCGGTCTCGGCCCGCAGCAGCTCGTGCTCGGCAACCACGTGCTGCGCGGCCACACCTTCCACTATTCGCTGTGCGACACGCCGCTGCCGCCCGCGGCGCACACGGCGCGGCCCGGCGCGACGCAGCCCGTGGGCGCGCGCGGCGGCGAGGCGCTGTACGTGCACGGCCCGGTGCGCGCGAGCTATTTCCATGCGTGGTTCGCGTCCAGCCCGGAAGCCACCGCGCGTCTTTTCGGCGCCATGCCCATCGAACTGGAGAGCCATGTCACAGCCGAGTAAGCCGGGCAAGCCGAAGACGGCCGCCGACGCCATCCACGAATTCATCCTCGGCGGCCAGAAGAGCGGCAAGTCGCGCCGCGGCGAGCAGCGCGCCATCGACTGGCTCGCCGCCTCACCCCGGCACCGCGCCGTGATGATCGCCACCGCGCAGGCCTACGACGACGAGATGCAGGAGCGCATCGTGCGCCACCAGGCCGACCGCGCCGAGCGCGTGCCCGGCATGCGCACCATCGAGGAGCCGATCGAGCTGGCGCGCGCCATCGTCACGCAGAGCGCGTCCGAGACGCTGGTGGTCGTCGACTGCCTCACGCTGTGGCTCACCAACCTCATGATGCCGATGCCCTGCGAAGACGCACGCCCCGCCACGCGCACGCCCGCCGCGCACGCCGGCCTGCTGATGGCGGCGCTGCGCGACGCGCCCGGCCCGGTGGTGGTGGTGGGCAACGAGATCGGCCTGGGCGTGATTCCGCTCGGCCGCGAGACGCGGGCCTTCGTCGACGCGCTGGGCCGCCTGAACCAGGACGTGGCCGCTGCCTGCGACCGCGTCACGCTGATGGCGGCCGGCCTGCCCTTGACCCTGAAGGCACCTGCCGCATGAAGATGTTCCGTTCGCTGCCCGCCCTGGGCTTGGCCCTGTACCTGAGCCTCTGTGCCTTCGCCGCCCATGCCCTCGACATCGTCGACGAGCGCGGCGTCACCGTCAGCCTGCCGCAGCCGCCGCAACGCATCGTCACGCTGCTGCCCTCACTCACCGAATCGGTCTGCGCGCTGGGCGCGTGCGACCGGCTGATCGGCGTCGACCGCTATTCCAATTCGCCCGCGCAGGTGAAGGCGCTGCCGCAGCTCGGCGGCGGCATCGACCCGAACGTCGAGGCCATCGTCGCGCTCAAGCCCGACGCGGTGCTGCTGGCCAAGTCCTCGCGCGTCACGCAGCGCCTGGAGGCGCTGGGCCTGAAGGTGCTGGTGCTCGAACCCAAGAGCCATGCCGACGTGCGCCGCGTGCTCGACAAGCTCGACCAGGTGCTCGGCACGCACGAGGCGCCCCGGGTCTGGCGCGTGATCGACGCCAGCGTCTCGGCCGCCGCCCAGTCGCTGCCCGCCGGCGCCAAGGGGCTGCGCGTGTACTTCGAGGTGAACAGCGCGCCGTACGCGGCGGGCGAGTCGTCGTTCATCGGCGAGACGCTCGCGCGGCTCGGCGAGAAGAACATCGTGCCGGCCTCGCTCGGCCCGTTTCCCAAGCTCAACCCCGAATACGTGGTGCGCGCCAACCCCGACCTCATCATGGTCAGCGTGCGCAGCGCGCAGGGGCTGGAGCAGCGCCCGGGCTGGGCCGGCATCCGCGCGGTGCGCGAGGGCCGCATCTGCCGCTTCAGCGCCGAAGAGTCCGACGTGCTGGTGCGCCCCGGTCCGCGCATGGACGAGGCGGCGCGGCTGATGGCGAAGTGCATCGCCGACATGAGTGGCAACGGCGGCAAGGGCGGCAAGCCGTGAACGCGGCCGTGAGGCACACGGCCCATCTGCGCCGCGTCCTGCTGCTCGGCGCGGGCCTGCTGGTGCTGGGCGCCGCGCTGATGCTGCTGGGCCTTGGCATCGGCAGCACCGGTTTCGAAAGCCTGCTGTCGGCGCGGCACGACCCGGTGGCGCTGCAGATCGTGTGGGACATCCGGCTGCCGCGCACGCTCGGCGCCTGGCTGGCCGGCGCGCTGCTGGGCTTGGCGGGCGCGGTGGCGCAGGGCCTGTTTCGCAATCCGCTGGCCGATCCGTACCTGCTGGGCAGCGCCTCGGGCGCCTCGCTGGGCGTGGCGGTGGCGCTGCTGATGTTCGGCGGCTCGGCCGCCAGCACGCAGTGGGTGATGCGGCTCGGCCTGACGGGCGCGGCCTTCATCGGCGCGGTGCTGGCGGTGATGCTCACGCTGATGCTCGCGCGCGGCGTGCAGCAGACGCTGCGGCTGCTGCTCGCGGGCGTGATCGTCGGCGTGGTGCTGGGCGCGGCCAAGGACCTGATCACCATCGCCTCGGCCGACATTCTCCAGGCCATCCAGGGCTTCGTGCTCGGCAGCACCGGCCTGGTCGGCTGGAGCGCGTGCGCGGTGATGGCCATGGTCGGCGCCGTGTGCCTGCTGCTCGGCTGGGCGCTGGCGCCGGTGCTCGACGGGTTGGCGCTCGGCGAGGCCACGGCGCGCAGCCTGGGCCTGCCGCTGGGCGCGATGCGCGCGGCGCTGGTGGTGGTGCTCGCGCTGGCCACCGGCGCGGCCGTGGCGCAGACCGGGCTCATTGCCTTCGTCGGCCTGGCGTCGCCGCACCTGGTGCGCTCGATCGTCAAGACCACGCATGCGCGGCTGATCGTGCTGTCGGCGCTCATGGGCGGGCTGCTGCTGATGGGCGCCGACCTGCTGGCGCGCTGGCTGATCGCACCGCAGGAACTGCCGGTGGGCGTGCTCACGGCCGTGCTCGGCGGCAGCTACCTGCTGTGGCTCATGCACCGGCGCAGCGCGCGCGGAGGCCTGGCATGAACGACCGGACGCCCCGGACGCACCGCGCGCCTGCAACCCCGGCGCTCGAGGCGCGCCGCGTCAGCGCCACGCTCGGCGCGACCGAGGTGCTGCACGACATCGACCTGAAGCTCTCGGCCGCGCGCTGGACCAGCATCGTCGGGCCGAACGGCGCGGGCAAGTCGACGCTGCTGAAAGCCATGGCCGGCCTGCTCGCGCACCGCGGCGAGGTGCGGCTGTTCGGCGACGCGCAAGCCAGGGTGCCCGCGCGCACGCGCGCCCAGCGCCTCTCGTGGCTGGGCCAGAGCGGCTCGGGCGAGGGCAGCGCCGACGACCTGATGGTCTACGACGTCGCCATGCTCGGCCGCCTGCCGCACCAGCGCTGGCTGGCCGCACCGAGCGCGGCCGACCGCGAGGCCGTGGAGCGTGCCTTGCGAAGCACCCAGGCTTGGGACTGGCGCGACCGCCCGTTGGGCCAGCTGTCGGGCGGCGAGCGCCAGCGCGTGCTGCTGGCACGCGCGCTCGCGGTCGAGGCCGAGCTGCTGCTGATGGACGAGCCGCTGGCCAACCTCGACCCGCCGCACCAGGCCGACTGGATGCAGACCGCCCGCACGCTCGTGGCCGAGGGCAAGACCGTGGTCAGCGTGCTGCACGAACTGCCGATGGCGCTGGCCGCCGACGAGCTGGTGGTGATGAACCACGGCCGCGTGGTGCACCACGGCGGCTGCAGCGACCCCGCCACCCACGCCGCGCTGGAGCAGGTGTTCGACCACCGCATCCGCGTGCACCGCGTGGCGGACCAGTGGATCGCGCTGCCCAGATAAAGAACATAAAGAACACAGGAACCGCTCCCCATGCAGATCGAAACACCCCCCAGCGAGAAGCCCTACGAAAAGCCCGAGGGCGAACGCCGCGGCATCGTCATCGTCAACACCGGCGACGGCAAGGGCAAGAGCACCGCGGCCTTCGGCCTCGCGCTGCGCGCGCACGGCCGCGGCAAGGCCGTGAAGATCTACCAGTTCATGAAGGTGCCGAGCGCGCGCTTCGGCGAACACCGCATGTTCGAGCAGATCGGCATTCCGATCGAAGGGCTCGGCGACGGCTTCAGCTGGAAGAGCCAGGACCTCGAGCGCTCGGGCCAGCTGGCGCGCGACGGCTGGGAGAAGGCCAAGGCGGCGATCCTGTCGGGCGAGTTCTTCCTGGTGGTGCTCGACGAGATCACCTACCCGCTGATCTACGGCTGGCTGCCGCTCGACGGCGTGCTCGAGACGCTGCGCGCGCGGCCGAAGCACGTGCACGTGGCCCTCACCGGGCGCCGCTGCCCGCCCGAGATCGTCGAGCTGGCCGACACGGTGACCGAGATGACCATGGTCAAGCACGCGTTCAAGGCCGGCATTCCGGCGCAGCGCGGCATCGAGGACTGAACCCGATGGCGCATGCGTTCGAGGCCGGCGAGGCGAAAGGCGTCTACCGCGCCATCCACGAGCGGCGCGACATGCGCCACTTTGCGGGCGGCCAGGTCGCGCCCGAGGTGCTGCGCCGGCTGCTCGACGCCGCGCACCACGCGCCCAGCGTCGGCTTCATGCAGCCGTGGCGCTTCATCCGCATCCGCGGCGAGGCGCTGCGCCAGCAGCTGCACCGCGTGGTCGAGCACGAACGCGTGCTCACCGCCCGCGCGCTGGGCGAGCGCGAGGACGAGTTTATGCGCCTGAAGGTGCAGGGCCTGCTCGACGCGGCCGAACTGCTGGCGGTGACGCTGGCCGACGGCCGCGAGAAGCACGTGTTCGGCCGCCGCACGCTGCCGCAGATGGACCTGGCCTCGGCCTCGTGCGCCATCCAGAACCTGTGGCTCGCGGCGCGCGCCGAGGGGCTGGGCATGGGCTGGGTGTCGCTGTTCGATCCGGCCGAAGTGTCCGTATTGCTCGGCCTGCCCGAAGGCGCCGAGCCCATCGCCTTGCTGTGCCTGGGCCCGGTGCACGGCTTCTACGAGGAGCCGATGCTGCAGCGCGAACGCTGGGCCAAGCGCGAGCCGCTCGCCTCGCTGGTGTTCGACGAAGGCTGGGGCCGGCCTTCGGACCTGTTCGACAACCCGTCTCCCGTGGAGCCCACCTGATGCTGGCTTTCGACACCGTCCTCTTCGAGCTCGCGCGCCTGTTCCTCTGGCCGGTGACGCTGGGCGTGCTGCTGTCCTTCGTGTATGCCGTGTACTGCCTCGGCGCCTTCGGCATCGAGTACCTGCAGCGCCGCCGCGACCCCCTGCGCGCACTGGTGCTGCAACGCCATGCGCAGGCCAGCCAGGAGCAGATGGAGCTGGTGGTGCTCAAGCAGCTCGAAGGCGTGCGGCTGTGCAGCCGCGTGGCGCCGATGCTGGGCCTGATCGCCACCATGATCCCGATGGGGCCGGCGCTGGTGGCCGTGGCCTCGGGCGAGTCGCAGGGCGTGGCGCAGAGCCTGGCGCCCGCGTTCGCCAGCGTGATCGTGGCGCTGGCCTCGGCCTCGATCACCTTCGTGGTCTACACCGTGCGCCGCCGCTGGCTCATGCGCGAGCTGGTGACGGTGCTGGACGCGCGGGACCGGCTGTCATGAGCGCCGCGCCAGGGGTGCGCCGATGAGCCGTCGCCAGTTCTCCATCTTGAGCAGCCTGGACAGCGACGACGACGATCCGGTGCTGTCGACCATCAATCTGATCGACGTGTTCATGGTGGTGATCGGCATGCTGATGATCGCGGTCATCAACAACCCGATGAACCCCTTCGCGCAGGACAAGGTGACGGTCATCCGCAACGAAGGCCAGCCGGACATGGAAATCATCACGCGCGAAGGCCGGAAGATCACGCGCTTCAAGGCCAGCGGCGCGACGGGGCAGGGCGACGGCGAGAAGGCCGGCACGGCCTGGCGGCTGAAGGACGGCACGATGGTCTATGTGCCGGCGGATGCGGTGCGTGCGAGTGCGGCGCCTTCAGGTGCAGCGCCTGCGCAGGGCGGGAAGTGACGCGGGTCTTCTTCTGGTTCCTGCTGGCCGTGCTGGCCGTGCTGGGGGTGGTGGCACCCGCGCAGGCGCAGCAGCTTGCGCCGCGGGTCGTGCTGCTGAGCACGCCGCTGGTGTCGCCGGCGCGCGTGGTGCGGCTGCAGGCCGCGGCGCGGGACGCGGGCGTGCCGCTGCAGGTGGTCTCGGCCTCCACGGATTCGCCTGAAACGCTGGCCGCGGCGCTCGAAGGCGCTGCGCTGCTCGTGATCGACGCGCCGCACATCAGCGTGGCGCAAGCCGCCGCGGCACGCTTCGGCGATGCGATCTCCCGGCGTGCCACGCCCTATGTGCTGATCGGCGAGTTCGCGCTGGTGGCCAAGGGGCAGGCCTCGGCGGCCGCGCCGTTGGTGGCCGAACGCGGTGTCGATGCCGCCTGGGCGCAGCGCCTGCGCGAGTACTGGCGCTTTGCCGGTGCGGCCAACCTCGGCGCGGCCATGAAGGCGCTCGCGCAACCCGGCAACCTCGCCGGCTTGCCGGCCCCCGTGCCGCTGCCGCTGGCCGGCTTCTATCACCCGGGCTGGCCGCGCGTCGAAGCCGACATCGCCGCCATCGACAAGCTGCCCGGCAGCGGCACGGTCGCCATCGCGGTCAACGGCGCCACCGTCAGCGGCGACGACACCGGCTGGCTCGACGCGCTCATTGCCGCGCTCGAGCAGCGCGGCCTGCGCGCCTACGCCTTCTACGGCCCGCGCCAGCAGAAGGACCTGTTCTTTCGCATGACGCATGCCGGCGAGCAGCGCGTGGCCGACGCGATCGTCAACGCCTCGCTGGTGTTCAACCCGAACGAGCGCAAGGCCGAGCTGGAGCGCATCGGCGTGCCGGTGCTGCAGACCTTGCCCTCGCTGGCGATGGACGCCGCCCAATGGGCGCAGAGCAAGGACGGCCTCTCGCAGACCGACATTGCCGCCTACTACAGTCCGAGCGAGCTGGCCGGCATGACCGACCCGATGCTGGTCTCCGCGCGCGACGCCGCGGCCGGCACGCTGCAGCCGCTGCCCGCGCAGATCGACGCCGTGGCCGGCAAGGCCGCGGCCTTGCTGCGGCTGCAGCGCACGCCGCCCGCCGACCGGCGCGTGGCGATGCTGGTCTACAACTACCCGCCGGGCGAGGCCAACTTCGGCGCGTCGTTCCTCAACGTGCCGCGCAGCGTGAACAACATGTTGGCCGCGATGCAGTCGGCCGGCTACCGCACCGCGCTGCCCGGCACCGACGGGCTGATTGCGCAGGTGCAGGCGACGATGAAGGCGTACTACCCGGGCGGGCAGGGCGACGAGCTGCAGCCGCTGCTCGACAGGAACCTTGCCGACGCGATGCCGCTGTCGCGCTATGTCGCGTGGTTTCGCGCGCTGCCGGCCGAGACACAGCAGCGCATCGAAAGCTACTGGGGCCCGCCAGAGAAGTCGACCATGCTGCGCCCGGTGGCGGGCGAGCCGGCCTTCGTGATTCCGAGGGTGCAGTTCGGCCACGTGGTCGTGCTGCGCCAGCCGCCGCGCTTCGAGCCCGGCACGCAGGTGGCGGACAAGGCCGCGCAGGTCTACCACCGCTCGGCCGTTCCGCTGAGCCACGGCTACCTGGCCACCTACCTGTGGCTGCGCACGCAGTTCGGTGCCAGCGCGGTGGTGCACGTGGGCACGCACGGCACGGTGGAGTGGTCGGCGGGCAAGGAGCGCGGGCTGTCGGTGCAGGACGATCCACTGCTCGCGCTGGGCGACCTGCCCAACGTGTACCCGTACATCATGGACAACCTGGGCGAGGCCACCACCGCCAAGCGCCGAGGGCGCGCGACGATGGTGAGCCATTCGACGCCGATGTTCGTGCCCGCGGGTTTTCGCCCCGGCGTGCAGGAAATGCATGAGCGCATGCACGACTGGGAGACGCTGTCGCCCGGCCCGGTGAAGACCGCGCTGGAGCGGCAGCTGACGGCGGAGTTCGTCGCGCAGCACTACGACCACGACCTGAAATGGACGCCCGCGCGCATCCGCGCCGACTTCACGGGCTTCATCGCCGTGCTGCATCCGTACCTCGACGAACTCGCGCAGACCGCGCAACCGCTGGGCCTCGCGACCTTCGGGCAGGCGCCCGATGCGCAGCGCCGGCGCATGACGGTGCTGCAGATCCTCGGCAAGCCGCTGGTCGAGGCGCTGGGCGAAGACATCGACGAGGCCTTCCTGGTCGATGCGAAGAACGTTGCCAGCTCGAAACCCGCACGCTGGGTGGAACTGGCGCTGGCCGATGCGCCGGCCGCCATCGCGATGGGCAGGACCGCGGCCGACAGGCAACGCCTGCAGGACCTGGCCGAGCGCGCGCAGAAGCTCGACACGGTGCTCGCGCACAACGAGGAAATCGACGGCCTGCTGACCGCGCTCGACGGCCGCTACCTCCGCTCCAGCTACGGCGGCGACCCGGTGCGCAACCCCGACAGCCTGCCCACCGGCCGCAACCTCTACGGCTTCGACCCCAGCCGCATACCGACCCGCGCCGCATGGGATGCGGGCGTGGCCGCCATGGACACGTGGATCGCCGACCACGCCAGGGCCCATGCCGGCAAGCCGCCCGAGAAGATCGCCTTCACGCTCTGGGCCGGCGAGGCCTCGCGCCACCAGGGCGTGCTGGAGAGCCAGGCCTTCTACGCCATGGGCGTGAAGCCGCGCTGGGACGAGGGCGGGCGCATTGCGGGCATCGAGGTGATTCCCGCCGCGGTGCTGAAGCGCCCGCGCATCGACGTGCTGCTCAGCGTGACCGGCTCCTACCGCGACCAGTTCCCCAACGCCATGCGCTGGCTCGACGAGGCGGTGCAGCAGGTGGCCGCCTTGCGCGAGCCCGGCAACGCGGTGGCGCGAAACAGCGAGGCCCTGGCCGGCAAGCTGCGCGCGCAAGGCGCGTCGGCGCAGGAAGCGCAGCGCTGGTCCACCGCGCGCGTGTTCTCCAACGAGCAGGGCAGCTACGGGGCGGGGCTCGAAGAAGCGGCGCTCGCCAGCGACGTGTGGAAGAACCAGCAGCGCGGCGGCGGCGACGCGCAGATGGCGCAGCTCTACATGGACCGCATGGGCCACGCCTACGGCAAGGGCCTGGACGGCGCCGCGCGGCCCGGCGCGTACGCGGGCAACCTGGTGCAGGTCGATGCGGCGCTGATGGCGCGCAGCTCCAACCTGTACGGCGTGCTGACCAACGACGACCCGTTCCAGTACCTCGGCGGCATCGCGCAGGCGGTGCGCCAGCTCACGGGCAAGGACCCGGCGCTGTACGTGCAGAACCTGCGCGACGGCGGCGCGGTGCGCACCGACACCGCGGCCGGCGCCATCGCGCGCGAAATGCAGACCCGCTACCTGCACCCGCAGTGGATCGAGGCGCAGAAGGCCGAAGGCTACAGCGGCACGCTGCAGGTGCTGAAGACCGCGCAGTTCCTCTGGGGCTGGCAGGTCACGGCGCCGGCCGCGGTGCGGCAGGACCAGTGGCAGTCGCTGCACGACGTGTACGTGCGCGACCGGTACAAGCTGGGCACGCGCGAATGGCTGGAAGGCGACAACCGCGCCGCCTTCGCGCAGACGCTGGAACGCATGCTCGACGCGGTGCGGCTGAACTACTGGAAGCCCGACGCGGCCACGCGCCGTGAACTGGCGAAGGCCTACTCGGAGGCGGTGAGCGCGACCGGGCTGCGCGAGCGGAATGCGGGCGTGCAGCGCTTCGTGCAGGCGGAGCTGACACCGGCGGCCCCGCACCCGCAAGTCAGGCCGGTTCAGCCGCGTCCGGCCGTTGCGCCGGTGGTGGTGGCCGAGCCTGTGTCTGAACCTGCACAAGCACCCGCCGTGGTGCCGACGCCCGCAGCCGAGCCGGCGCCGGACAGCACCCAGCCCGTCACCGGCCTCAAGCTCGAACCCACACCGGCCGAGGCGCCGCCCAAGGCCGAAAGCGTCGTCCTCAGGCTCGGGGTCGCGCTCGGTGCCGCGCTGCTCGTCGCCGTCGGCGCGCTGGTGCAGTGGCGCCGGGGCCGGGCCGCTGCCTGATTCGCGAGAATGGCGGGTCTCATGCCCCACCTGAATCCTGAATACGGCATCGCTGTCGCCGCCGCGCTGTGGCTCTCGCTGGCCATCGACCGCTGGCTCGGCGAGCCGCCCGCGCCGCTGCACCCCGTCGTGTGGATGGGCAACTACCTCGGCTGGATCGGCGCGCAGGTCGCACCGCAGCCCAGCCACGAGCAACGAACGGATCTTCCGATGTTCTTCATCGGCGCATTGACGTGGTGCGTGGGCGCGGCCTGCGTCTGGGGCGTGGCCATGGCCTTGCAGACGCTGGTCGCGCAATGGCTCCCGCTGTGGGCCATGGCGCTGGGCCTCGGCCTGCTGCTCAAGCCGCTCTTTGCCTGGCGCATGCTGCGCGACGAGGTGCTCGCGGTCGAGGCCGCGCTGGCGGTGTCGCTGGACGACGGGCGCCGGCAGCTCGCGCGGCTGGTGAGCCGCGACGTTTCACGGCTGAGCGAGCGCGAGGTGCGCGAAAGCGCCATCGAGTCGCTCGCAGAGAACCTCAACGATTCGCTGGTGGCGCCGGTGTTCTGGTTCGTGCTGCTCGGCCTGCCGGGCGCGGCGCTCTACCGCTTCGCGAACACCGCCGATGCCATGTGGGGCTACCGCGGCGAGCGCAACGGCCGCGAATGGACCTGGCTCGGCAAATGGGCCGCGCGCGCGGACGACATGCTGTCGTGGGTGCCCGCGCGCCTCACCGTGCTGCTGCTGGCATTGGCGGCATGGCGCTGGCCCGCGGGGCTGTGCGCCGAGGCGCGCCGCACGCCGTCGCCCAACAGCGGCTGGCCGATGGCGACGATGGCGCTGCTGCTGGGCGTGCGCCTGGCCAAGCCGGGCGTGTATGCGCTGAATGCAGAGGGCCGCGCGCCTTCCGCGGCGGACATGCAGCGCACCGCGCAACTGGGCGAGCGGGCCGCGCTGGCGCTGGGCCTCTTCGCGACGCTGGCGATCGTGGCGACCTCGGGCTGGAGATGGGCATGAGCACCGCCGTGCACGGCGGACCGGACGCCTCGGGCGCCGCGCCGCACGATTTCTCGACCAACGGCAATGCCGTGGGTTCCTGCCCGGCCGTGCTGGACGCATTGCGCGCGGCCGATGCCGCGCATTACCCGGACCCGCACTACACGGCGCTGCGCGGCCGGCTCGCCGCCTTCCATGGCGTGGACGCGGCGCGCATCGTGATCGCCGCGAGCGGCAGCGAATTCATCCACCGCATCAGCGCCGCCGTGATGCAGCAGGGCGGGCGCAAGACGTGGCTGCCCGCGCACAGCTATGGCGACTACGAACGCGCGGCACTGGCCTGGGGCTTGCAGGTCGCGCGCGCGCCGCAGCCGCATGCCGATGCCGCCTTGCGCTGGTGCTGCGAGCCGTCGAGCCCGCTGGGCCAGCCGCAGGCCGACCTGGCGCAGCAGGCGGCCTCGGAGGGCGTCTGCGTGCTCGACATGGCCTACGCGCCGCTGCGCCTCGAGGGCAGGGCGTCGCTGGGTGCGGCGCAGCTCGACCGCGTCTGGCAGATGTGGACGCCCAACAAGGCCATGGGCCTGACGGGCATCCGCGCCGCCTACGCCATCGCGCCCGTCGATGCCGGCGCCGGCCTCCTGCAGCGCATCGACCGCTTGGCCCCTTCCTGGCCCGTGGGCACGCACGGCGTTGCGCTGCTGCAGACCTGGGCCGGCGCGGAGGCCCAGCACTGGCTGGCACAGACCCTGGCCACCTTGAGGGCGTGGAAGGCGCAGCAACGCGCGCTCTGCGAATCCCTCGGCTGGCACTGCCTGCCCAGCGACGCCAACTTCTTCTGCGCGCGCACCGACCGGCCGTACCCCGCGCTGGCCGCTGCGTTGCGCGCGCAAGGCATCAAGCTGCGCGACTGTGCCTCCTTCGGCTTGGCGGGCCACGTGCGGCTGGGGGTGCTGCCGCCCGCCAGCCAACATGCCTTGAAAGAGGGATGGACACGCGCGGGCGCTTGCGCCGACCATTGAACCGACCTGCGGACACCCCATGCTCTACGCGATCACCACGCTCTTTCTCTGCCAGCTCGCCGGCGAACTGCTGGTGCAGTGGCTCGGCCTGCCCATTCCCGGCCCGTTGATCGGCATGGTGCTGCTGTTCATCGGCCTGCTCGTGCGCGGCCGCGTGCCGCAGGTGCTGACCGACACCTCGGGCCACCTGCTGCGCAACCTGATGCTGCTGTTCATTCCGGCCGTGACCGGCGTGATGCTGCATTTCGAGCGGGTGGGGCGCGAGTGGCTGCCGTTCCTGGCGGCGGGCATCGTCGGCGCGGCCGTCACCATGACCGTGACCGCGCTCACCTTCCGCTGGATGATCCGCATCACCGGCAAGGACGCCGAATGACCGCGCCCGCCAAGCTCTCCGAGATCTGGGTGTTCCTGGCCCAGTCGCCGCTGCTGTGGCTCTCGCTCACGCTGCTGGCCTACCTGGGCGCGCTGTGGCTGCACACGCGCAGCGGGCGCAACCCGGTGGTCAACCCGGTGCTGGTGTCGGTGATCGTCATCGTCTCGGTGCTGCTGCTCACGCGCACGCCGTACGACACCTACTTCGAAGGCGCGAAGTTCGTGCACTTCCTGATCGGCCCGGCCACGGTGGCACTGGCCGTGCCGCTGTACAGCCAGGTCGGCCGGCTGCGGCGGCTGTGGCTGCCCATCGGCGTGGCGCTGCTCGTGGGCTCGGTCGCGGCGATCGCGTCGGCCATCGCCATCTCATGGGTGCTCGGCGGCTCGCACGAGCTCACGATGTCGCTCGCACCCAAGTCGGCCACCATGCCCATCGCGATGGGCGTGGCCGAGAAGATCGGCGGGCTGCCGTCGCTGGCGGCGGTGGCCGCGGCCATTGCGGGCATCTCGGGCGCGATCATGGCGACCGGCCTCCTGAACCTGCTGCGCATCAAGGAGCCCGCGGTGCGCGGCTTCGCGGTCGGCATGGCGGCGCACGGCATCGGCACGGCGCGCGCCATTCAGGTGAACGAGACGGCGGGCGCGTTCTCGGCGCTGGCCATGGGGCTGAACGGCATCGCCACGGCGCTGCTGGTGCCGCTCATCGTGAAGCTGATGGGGGCCTAGCGCGCATGCCGAAGTCCGTCTCGGAACCCCGTCCGATGGAGCTCGTCTGGCCGGCCCGGCCTTACCTGGCGAGCTACGTGTCGGCGCTGAACCGCGGCTGGGCGCGCGACGAGTCGCGCCCCGAGTCGGGCGCCGAAGACCGCGCCGCCATCGAGGCCGACGCCACGCGCTTCCTCGCGAGTCTGGTGGACCGCGAGGCGAAGGGCGACCCCATCACGCTGCCCGACGGCACGAAGGTGCCGCGCCTGCCGGGCTACAAGTGCTGGCTGTGGGACGGCGAGTTCTGCGGCAGCATCGACCTGCGCTGGCAGCCCGGCACCATCGCGCTGCCGGTGTACTGCCTGGGGCACATCGGCTACAACGTGGTGCCGTGGAAGCGGCGCAAGGGCTACGCCACGCGCGCGCTGCAGGCCATGCTGATGCTGGCGGCCGGCGAGGGCCTGAGCCGCATCGAGATCACGACCGGGCCCGACAACCACGCGTCGCAGAAGGTGATCGTGGCCAACGGCGGCATGCTGGCCGAGAGTTTCCTCACGCTGCCCAGCCAGGGCAGCCTGACCAAGTACCGCTACTACATCTACCTCTGACGCCACTGACGCCGTCGATGCGTCCGGGGCTTCTGAACACAAGGAACAGCACCATGGCCCAGTACAGCGCGGAAATCCTCTGGGAGCGCGGCGAGCAGGACTTTCTCGCCAACACCTACAGCCGCAGGCACACGCTGCGCTTCGACGGCGGCGCGCAGGTGCCGGGCTCGTCGTCGCCGCACGTGGTGCCGCTGCCGATGTCCGATGCGTCGGCGGTCGACCCGGAAGAGATGTTCGTGGCGTCGCTGTCGAACTGCCACATGCTGTGGTTCCTCACGATGGCGGTGAAGCGCAAGTTCGTGGTCGACCGCTACTTCGACGCGGCCGTGGGCGTGATGGAGAAGAACGCCGAGGGAAAGATGGCGATGACGGTGGTCACGCTGCGCCCCGAGGTGAGGTTCTCGGGCGCCAGCCTGCCCACGCGCGAGCAGATCGAGCAGATGCACCACCGCGCGCACGACGAGTGCTTCATCGCGAATTCGGTGAAGACCGAGGTGCGCTGCGAGCCCGTGTTCCCAGGCTGACCGCGGGGCCGCCGCCCCGTTCGAGCGCGCTCAGCGCACCAGAGCGTTGCGCTTCATCTCCAGCTGCGTGATCAGGCGCTGCAGCCGGCCTTCGACGTTGCCCGGCAGCGCCAGGAAACGAAAGCCCAGCTGATGGCGCCGCGTGCCATTCGGCAGCGCGGTGGGGCGGCACGACATGAGTTCCAGGTCGAGCGAGAACCGGCCGAGCGCGCCGAGCGACAGCTCGCAATTCTTCAGCAGCGTGCCCATGGGCAGGTCGGCCACGCGCGCGTCCGAGGTGCGCATGCCGACGCCGCCGAGCGACAGGTCGTGCACGTCGAAGCGGAACGCATCGCCCTTGGGCCAGCGGCCCGTGCAGGTGTAGGCATCGACCACGGGCGTGTCGACGCGGAAGTACTCGCGGCGCTGCAGGTAGAACAGCAGCTCGGGAAAGTCGACCTCGAAGGCGGGCAGCCCTTCGTAGCGGGTCTCGCGCGGCGTGGCGGTGGCGAACTCGACGCGCACGCCGTCCGGCTGGGCGCTGAAGTGGCAGCGCGGCGCGGCCAGCAGGCCCTGGTTCTGCTCGGCCGATGCGCCCCAGTCGAAGATGAAGGTGCGCGCGTGCACGTCCACGTCGAGCAGCTGCGTCACCAGCTGGCCGCCCGCGTACTGGACGGTGAGGAAGTCGCTGCCGTTGGCGAGGTTGCGCAGCCGCGCGCCGATTTCCAGCGGATTGCGGCGGCCGAACTCGCTCGTGCTTTCGTCTGACGGGTCGTGCGATGGGCCGGGCGCGTCCGTCTGGCCGTTCGACTGGTCTGTGTCCATGTGCTTGCGGTATTTCTGTTCTGGCGGACGCGGTCTTCGTCGAAGCCGCGGCACGCGCATGTCGGCCGGAAATTGCAACGCTTTCCGGCAGGGGTCTCACTCAATAGCGGCAGAAGCCGGCGAAAGTTTAGGGGGCGGAGATAAATAATTCGCGACGCCGGCTGAAACAGCCGGTTCCGAATTCCGATCCGCCTTCCCGATCCCGCCTTCCCGATCCCGCGTTCAGCGGGCCGTCAGCGCCGCTGCAGCCTCGGGTTCTTCGCGAACAGCTCGGCGGCCCAGTCCACGAAGGCGCGCACCTTCGCGCTCAGGTGGCGGTTGGGCGGGTACACCACGTGAATGGGCAGGGGCTCGCGCTCCCAGTCGGGCAGCACCTCGACCAGCTCGCCGCTTTCCAGCAGCGGCTCGGCCATGAAGGTGATGCACTGCGAGATGCCGAAGCCGCCCAGCACGGCCGTGATGTGCGCGTTGCTCTCGTTGACCGACACGCGGTAGTGCCCGTTGAGCTCGATGTGCTCGTCGCCCTTCTTGAACTCGTGCGGGTACACGCGCCGCGTGGTGCCCGAGAAGTAGCTCACCACCACGTGGCGCTTCTCGATGTCGTTCGGGTGCTGCGGCATGCCGTAGCGCTTGATGTACGCGGGCGACGCCACGGTCACGAAATGCAGCGTGCCGATGCGCCGCGCCACCAGCGACTGGTCGTTGAGCTCGCCCGCGCGGATCACGCAGTCGACGTTGTCGCTGATCAGGTCGACGGTGCGGTCGCTCACGCCCAGGTCGACCTGGATGTCGGGGTAGCGGTCGCAGAAGCTGGCCAGGTGGGGCAGGATGATGAGCCTGGCCACCGAGGTGCCGATGTCGATGCGCAGCCGCCCCGTGGGGTTGGCCTGCGCATTCGTCATGCTGGCTTCCATGTCGTCGAAGTCGTTGAGCAGGCGCGCCGCGCGCTCGTAGTAGGCCGCGCCGTCGGGCGTGACCGTGACGCGCCGCGTGGTGCGGTTGAGCAGCTTCACGCGCAGGCGCGATTCGAGCGCCTGGATCTGCTTGGTGACCGTGCCCTTGGGCAGGGCGAGCGAGTCCGCTGCCCGCGTGAAGGTGCCGGCTTCCACGACGCGGACAAAGATCCGCATGGCCTGGATTTGATCCATCGAATGCCTGTTCTGGGGTACCCGGCCCACACCGGGGGACGCGGATTCTCACACATGCGGGCAAATCCCCGTTGACCATCCGATTGTTAGCAGTTTGGAAACAGAGTAGGGGCATCAACCCTGTTTAACGTCACATGCGGCGCCTTATATTTCAACCATCGCCCAATACCCCGAGGTCGCCCATGTCCCCCGCTCCATCGTCCCTTTCTGCCGAAGCTGCCATCCGCGCCGCCACGCAAGGCGTGGAAGCCGATCTGTCGATCGAGCTGCCCGGCCGCGCGCCGGTCGGTGCCCGTGTCTACGGGCAGCGGGCCAAGGGCGACGTGGTGCCGCTGGTGCTGCATTTCCACGGCGGCACCTTCGTGTGCGGCGGCCTGGACAACGGCCGCAACGTGGCCCGGCTGCTGGCCGGCGCGGGCGCGGTGGTGGTGTCGGTGGCCTACCCGCTGGCACCCGAATCTCCGTTCCCCGAACCCATCGAGGTCGGCTATGCCGCCCTCGAATGGCTCTACAAGCAACGCACCAAGCTCGGCGGCAAGGGCGCCCAGGTGTACCTGGCCGGCGAGGAAGCCGGCGGCAACCTGGCCGCCGCGGTGGCGCTGATCGCCCGTGACCGGGCGCACCCGCCGATCGCCGGACAGATCCTGCTGTCGCCCATGCTCGACCCGTGCGCCGGTACCGCCTCGCTGCGCAAGGCCACCAACGACGCCAGCGAATGCCGCTGGGCCAGCGGCTGGGAAAAGTACCTGAGCTGCCCGTCGAACGCGACGCACCCCTATGCGGTGCCCAGCGGCTCGCTGCGGCTCGCCGCGCTGGCACCGGCCCTGGTGCTGGTGGGCGCGGACGACGCGATGCACGACGAAGCCATGGCTTTCGCCAACCGCCTGCGCGGCGCCGGCATCGAGGTGACGAGCAGCGTGCTGCCCAGCGCCGCGAACTGGCCCAAGGCGCTGTACGACACCGAGAACACGGCTTGCGTGGCCTGTGAGGCCACGGTGCAGCGGCACTTCCGTGAGTTCTTCAGCGCGACCACGCCGCCGCCCTCGGCGTCCAACCACCCCAGCTAGTCCCCAGCCCACCCCGGCTGCCTGAACGACACGCTGCCAGCGCGGCAGCGTGCGGGGGCCCTTTTTTTCCTGAATTTCGCCTCCTGGTGCCAAAAGCGCCGGGGTGGCCTGTTGCATCCCAAAAGTCATCGAGAAGGACGAACATCATGTCGAACAACGAAAAAAAGCTGTCTTCCACCGCCCCCAAGGCGCTGTGGCCCACCGTGACCGGCCTGACGGCGGTGCTGGCCGTGGCGGCCGCCGTGCTGGGCATGCACAGTTTCAAGGCCGAGGCCAACAACGCCCCGGCCGCGCCCCCGGCCACGCCGGTGTCGGTGGCGACCGTGGCGTCGAGCGAGATCAATGCCTGGGACGAGTTCTCGGGCCGGCTCGAAGCCGTGCAGCGGGTGGACGTGCGCTCCCGCGTGGCGGGCGCCGTGCAGTCGGTGCACTTCCGTGAAGGCGCGCTGGTGAAGCAGGGCGACCTGCTGGTCACCATCGACCCCGCGCCGTACGCGGCCGAAGTCGAGCGCGCCGAAGCGCAGGTGGCTTCCGCCCAGGCCCGCCAGTCCTTCAGCCGCAGCGAGCAGGAGCGCGCCAAGCGCCTGTGGGACGACAAGGCCATTGCCCAGCGCGAGTACGACGAGCGCGTGAACGCCGGCAGCGAAGCCAATGCCAACCTGCGCGCGGCCCAGGCCTCGCTGCAGACCGCGCGCCTGAGCCTGGGCTACACGCAGGTGCGTGCCCCGGTGTCGGGGCGCATCGGCAAGGTCGAGGTGACGGTGGGCAACCTGGTGGCGGCCGGTCCGGGCGCCCCGGTGCTGACCACGCTGGTGTCGGTGAGCCCGATCTACGCGAGCTTCGACGCCGACGAGCAGGTCATCACCCGCGCCCTCAAAGACCTGCCGAGCGGCTCCAGCGCCCGCGGCCAGATCGAGAGCATTCCCGTGCAGATGGGCACCGCCGGCCTGGACGGCACGCCCTTCACCGGCAAGCTGCAGCTGATCGACAACCAGGTCGACGCCCGCAGCGGCACCGTGCGCGTGCGTGCCTCGTTCGACAACAAGGACGGCGCGCTCATTCCCGGCCAGTTCGCCCGCATCCGCATGGGCCAGGCCCGCAGCGACACCGCGCTGCTGGTGAGCGAGCGCGCCATCGGCACCGACCAGAACAAGAAGTTCGTGATGGTCGTGGGTGAAGACAACAAGGCCGTCTACCGCGAAGTGGCCCTGGGCGCTTCCATCAACGGCCTGCGTGTCGTGAGCAAGGGCCTGACGGCGGGCGACCGCGTGGTGGTCAACGGCCTGCAGCACATCCGCCCGGGTGCGCTGGTGGCGCCGCAGCAAGTGACCATGGACGCCAAGGCCGACCCCAAGCAGCAACAACCGGAACGCGTCGCGGAAGCGGCCAAGTCCTGATTTCGGAGGAGGGCGCACCCGCGCCCGCCGGAGAACCAACATGAATCTCTCAAAATTCTTCATCGACCGGCCGATCTTTGCCGGCGTGCTGTCGCTATTGATGCTGATAGCCGGCCTGATCGCGCTGCGCGGGCTGCCGATCTCGGAGTACCCGGAAGTCGCGCCGCCTTCGGTGGTGGTGCGCGCCCAGTACCCGGGTGCCAACCCGAAGGTGATCGCCGAAACGGTGGCCACCCCGCTCGAAGAGCAGATCAACGGCGTCGAGGGCATGCTCTACATGGGCAGCCAGGCCACGACCGACGGCGTGCTCACGCTCACCGTCACGTTCCGCCTCGGCACCGATCCCGACAAGGCACAGCAGCTCGTGCAGAACCGCGTCTCGCAAGCCGAGCCGCGCCTGCCCGAGGAAGTGCGCCGCCTGGGCATCACGACCGTCAAGAGCGCACCCGACCTGACGATGGTGGTCCACCTCGTCTCGCCGAACAACCGCTACGACATCAACTACCTGCGCAACTACGCGGTGCTGAACGTGAAGGACCCGCTGGCGCGCATCGAAGGCGTGGGCCAGGTCCAGATCTTCGGCGGCGGCGACTACTCCATGCGTGTGTGGCTCGACCCGCAGAAGGTCGCGCAGCGCGGCCTCTCGGCGTCCGACGTGGTGGCCGCCATCCGCGGGCAGAACGTGCAGGCCGCGGCCGGCGTGGTCGGCGCATCGCCGGGCCTGTCGGGCGTGGACATGCAGCTGTCGATCAATGCGCAAGGGCGCCTGCAGAGCGAAGAAGAGTTCGGCGACATCATCGTCAAGAGCGGCACCGACGGCGCCGTGACCCGCCTGCGCGACATCGGCCGGCTGGAAATGGGCGCCGCCGACTACTCGCTGCGTTCGCTGCTGAACAACGACCCGGCCGTGGGCATGGGCGTGTTCCAGGCCCCGGGCTCCAACGCGCTCGACATCTCCTCCAACGTGCGCAAGACGATGGAAGAGCTCAACAAGAACATGCCCGAAGGGCTGGAATACCGCATTGCGTACGACCCGACGCAGTTCGTGCGCGCATCGATCGAATCGGTGATCCACACGCTGCTCGAAGCCATCATGCTGGTGGTGCTCGTGGTCATCCTGTTCCTGCAGACGTGGCGTGCTTCCATCATTCCGCTGCTGGCCGTGCCGGTGTCGGTGATCGGTACCTTCGCGGTGCTGCACATCCTCGGTTTCTCGATCAACGCGCTGAGCCTGTTCGGGCTGGTGCTGGCGATCGGCATCGTGGTGGACGACGCCATCGTGGTGGTGGAGAACGTCGAGCGCAACATCGAGGCGGGCCTCACGCCGCGTGAAGCGACCTACCGTGCGATGCGCGAAGTGTCGGGCCCCATCATCGCCATCGCGCTGGTGCTGGTGGCCGTGTTCGTGCCGCTGGCCTTCATCAGCGGCCTCACGGGCCAGTTCTATCGCCAGTTCGCGGTGACCATCGCGATCTCGACGGTGATCTCGGCCATCAACTCGCTCACGCTGTCGCCCGCGCTCGCCGCCTTGCTGCTGCGCGGCCACGACCAGCCCAAGGACGCGCTGACGCGCGGCATGGACAAGGCCTTCGGCTGGCTGTTCCGCGGCTTCAACCGCATGTTCCATCGCGGTTCCGAGGCCTACAGCGGCGGCGTGAAGAGCGTGATCTCGCGCAAGTCGCTGATGCTGGTGATCTACGTGGCGCTGATCGCCGTGACCTTCGGCCTCTTCAAGGCGGTGCCCGGCGGCTTCGTGCCGGCGCAGGACAAGCAGTACCTCATCGGTTTTGCCCAGCTGCCCGACGGCGCCACGCTCGACCGCACGGAAGACGTGATCAAGCGCATGGGTGACCTCATCAAGAACAACCCGAACGTGGAAGACGCCATCTCGTTTCCGGGCCTGTCGATCAACGGCTTCACCAACAGCTCCAACTCGGGCATCGTGTTCGTCACGCTCAAGCCCTTCGACCAGCGCAAGCGCGCCGATCAAAGCGGTGGTGCGGTGGCAGGCCAGTTGAACGGTGCCTTCTCCAGCATCCAGGACGCCTTCATCGTGATGTTCCCGCCGCCGCCGGTGGCGGGCCTGGGCACCACGGGCGGCTTCAAGCTGCAGCTGGAAGACCGTGCCTCGGTCGGCTACGACCAGATGGACGCGGCGGTGAAGGCCTTCATGGCCAAGGCGCAAGCCGCGCCCGAGCTGGCCGGCATGTTCACGAGCTGGCAGGTCAACGTGCCGCAGCTGTATGCCGACATCGACCGCACCAAGGCCCGCCAGCTCGGCGTGCCGGTGACGGACATCTTCGACACCATGCAGATCTACCTGGGCAGCCTGTACGCGAACGACTTCAACAAGTTCGGCCGCACGTACAGCGTGCGGGTGCAGGCCGACGCGCCTTACCGCGCCCGTGCCGAAGACGTGGGCCTGCTGAAGGTGCGCTCGACCTCGGGCGAGATGGTGCCGCTGGCCGCGCTGATGAAGGTCAACTCGACCTTCGGCCCGGAACGCGCCATGCGCTACAACGGCTACCTGGCCGCCGACATCAACGGCGGCCCGGCACCGGGCTACTCGTCGGGCCAGGCGCAGGACGCGATCACCAAGATCGCGGCCGAGACGCTGCCCAAGGGCGTGAGCTTCGAGTGGACCGAGCTGACGTACCAGGAAATCCTGGCCGGCAACTCCGCCTTCCTGGTGTTCCCGCTGGCCATCCTGCTGGTGTTCCTGGTGCTGGCCGCGCAGTACGAAAGCCTGACGCTGCCGATCGCGATCATCTTGATCGTGCCCATGGGCATCCTGGCCGCGATGACGGGCGTATGGATCTCGGGGGGTGACAACAACGTCTTCACGCAGATCGGGTTGATCGTGCTGGTGGGGCTGAGTGCGAAGAACGCGATCCTGATCGTGGAGTTCGCACGGGAGCTCGAGTTTGCCGGCCGCACACCCGTGCAGGCCGCCATCGAAGCCAGCCGCCTGCGCCTGCGCCCGATTCTGATGACCTCGCTGGCCTTCGTGATGGGCGTGCTGCCCCTCGTGCTGTCGACCGGCGCCGGCTCCGAAATGCGCAAGGCGATGGGTGTGGCGGTGTTCTCCGGAATGATCGGCGTGACGGCCTTCGGCCTGTTCCTGACGCCGGTGTTCTATGTGCTGTTGCGCCGCCTGGCGGGCAACAGGCCGCTCAAGCTGCATGGCGAAGTGCCGCACGGCGACGACTTCGTGTCGGCCGAGCATCCTGCCGCGCCGTCGAGTGGCGGTTCGGGCGGTGGCCTGCACCCGGTGCCTGCCTCGCCGCGTCCTTCGCACGGTTCGCATGACTGATCGAGAAGAAAGCTGATCATGAAATTCTCAGTACAACCTCTGGTGAAGCCCCTTCGCGGCGCCTTGCTGCCGCTGATGGCCGCCCTGGTGCTGGCCGGCTGTGCCACCGTGCCCTCGGGCCTGCCCGAGATCACGACCACGGCGCAGTTCAAGGAGCAAGGCAATCAAGCCAATCAAGGTGTCGCGCCGCCGGCCGGCTTCACGCGGGCCGCGCCTTCCGAGGCGCAGGCGCGCGGCGCCTGGTGGCTGGCGTTCAACGACCCGGCGCTCAACGCGCTGGTCGAAAAGGCCGACATCAACAACAACAACATCCAGGCGGCCGCCGCGCGGCTGGCCGAGGCCCGCGCGCTGGCGCGCAGCGCCAACGCCGACCGCCTGCCGCAGATCGGCCTGGGCGCCGGCGCCAACCGTGGCGCGGGCCTGGACAAGGCCTCGGCCAGCGTCCGGCCGGGCACCATGACGAACGTGGGCGCCACGTTCTCCTACGAGGTCGACCTGTTCGGGCGCCTCTCGGGCGCCAGCGACGCGGCCCGGCTCGACGCGGCCGGCCGCGAGGCGCTGCTGCAGAGCACGCGCCTGGCGGTGCAGGCCGAGGTGGCGCAGACCTACCTGCAACTGCGCGCGCTCGACGCCGAGCGCGTGCTGGTGCGCGAGCAGGTCGAGGCCTACCGCGACACGCTGCGCCTGACGCAGCGCCGCGAGCAGGCCGGCGACATCGCCGAGCTCGACGTGGCGCGCGTGCAGACCGAGGTGTCGTCGACCGAGTCGGACGCGCTCGCGCTCGACCGCCAGCGTGCCCAGGTGGAACACGCGCTGGCCGTGCTGGTCGGCGATTCGGCCTCCAGCTTCGCGCTGGGCAGCGCCGACTGGTCGACGGCGCTGCCGTCCATTCCGCCCGGCGTGCCGGCCACGGTGCTGACGCGCCGGCCCGACGTGTCGGCCGCGCAGAGCGCCGTGCTGGCCGCGCAGGCCCGCGTGGGCGTGGCGCAGACCGCCTGGTTCCCGGACATCTCGCTGACCGGCGCCGCTGGCTACGCCTCGCCCGAGATCGGCGACCTCTTCAAGTGGTCGGCCCGCTCGTGGGGCGTGGGTGCGCTGCTGTCGCTGCCGATCTTCGACGGCGGCCGCCGCGAGGCGGGCGTGCAGGGCGCCAATGCGCAGCTCGACGGGGCGCTGGCCAGCTACCGCACGCAGGTGCTGACGGCGTTCCAGGAGGTCGAAGACCAACTGGCCTCCATCCGCATCCTGCAGGAGCAGTCGGTGGTGCAGGCGCAGGCCGTGACCTCGGCCGCGCGCGCCACGAGCCTGTCGGACACGCGCTACCGCAACGGCTACATCAGCCAGCTCGACCTGCTGGACGCGCGCCGCAGCGAGCTGCGCAACCGCCGCCAGGCGCTGCAGGTGAAGTCGGCCCAGTACCAGGCGGCCGTGGGCCTGGTCCGCGCGATCGGCGGGGGCTGGGACGTGCCGGCGCCGGTGGCGGCCGCGGCCGGTCCGCAGACGGTGGCCGCGCGCTGAGCGGCCGGCGAACGGGACACGCGACGGAATTTCGACGGAAAGCCGACGAGAAAGATTGAAACCCTGAAAGCCGCAAGGCGGTCTTTGCGCCGTCGCGGGTTCAGCCTTGAGTGGCCGGGCCTGCGGCGGCGCTTATTTTTTTCAGCTCGGCCACGCCCATGGCCAGGGCGTTGGAGTAGCTGGTCTGCGGCTTGTCCGCGACGCGGTAGACGCGGTAGTCCAGCGTTTCGGACGACTCGCCGCCATGGTGGGCTTCGAGCAAGGTCCAGAAAAACTGGCCGGGTTCGCGTTCTTCGATGGCAAGCGCCAAATCGTTCAAGGCTGGCATGGGTCCCTGGGTGCTATGCGTTGTTCAAGCCATATGTACGCAATAAAGCTACTTTTGGATTCATCGGATGCGTTTGCAAGGCTCCATGTGTGAAAGATGTCGCATTTCGTCGGCCCTGCGCGCCTGAACGGGCTTGGGGGGCGCTCAACGACAATCCGCCGATGAGTTCAACGGTAAAGAGCGGGCCGGCGCAGGCCGTGATGGTGCTGGGCACCACCAGCGGGGCCGGCAAGAGCTGGCTGGCCACGGCACTGTGCCGCTGGTACGCCCGGCGCGGGCTGAAGGTGGCGCCCTTCAAGGCGCAGAACATGAGCAACAACGCCCGCGTGGTCGACGGCGGCGAAATCGGCAGCGCCCAGTACTTCCAGGCGTTGGCCGCCAACGCGGTGCCCGACGTGCGCATGAACCCGCTGCTGCTCAAGCCCGAGCGCGACACCCACAGCCAGGTGGTGCTGATGGGGCAGGTGAGCGAAGAGCTGTCGGCCTTGCCCTGGCGCGGCCGCAGCGAGCGCGTGTGGCCGCAGATCGCGCAGGCGCTGGACGAGCTGCGCGCCGAGAACGACGTGGTCGTCATCGAGGGCGCGGGTTCGCCGGCCGAGATCAACCTGATGGCCAGCGACATCGTCAACATGCGCATCGCCCGCCACGCCCAGGCGCGCTGCCTGCTGGCGACCGACATCGATCGCGGCGGCGCCTTCGCCCACCTGTACGGCACCTGGGCGCTGCTGCCCGAGGTCGACCGGGCGCTGCTGCGCGGCTTCGTGCTCAACAAGTTCCGCGGCGACGCCACCTTGCTGGCCCCCGCGCCGCAGCAGTTGCAGGCGCTGACCGGCGTGCCCACCGTGGCCACGCTGCCGATGTGGTGGCAGCACGGCCTGCCCGAGGAAGACGGCGTGTTCGACGACCGAAGCCGCGCGAGCGGCACGGTCACCCGCACGGTGGCCGTGGTGGCCTACCCGCGCATCAGCAACCTCGACGAATTCCAGGCGCTGAAGAACGTGCCGGGCGTGCGGCTGGTCTGGGCGCGCACGCCGGCCGACGTGGCCGCCGCCGACTGGATCGTGCTGCCCGGCTCCAAGCACACCAGCGGCGACCTGGCCTGGCTGCGCGCGCAGGGCCTGGACCGCGCGGTGGCCGCGCACGCCGAGCGTGGCGGCGCGGTGCTGGGCATCTGCGGCGGGCTGCAGATGCTGGGCGAGGCGCTGGTCGATCCGCACGGCATCGACGGCAACGCGCCGGGCCTGGGCCTGCTGCCGCTGGTGACGGTGTTCGCACGCGAGAAGACCGTGCGCCACCGCGCCGCGAGCTTCGGCGAGCTGGCGGGCGCCTGGGGCGCGCTGTCGGGCGTGCCGGTGGCCGGCTACGAAATCCACCACGGCCAGAGCGCCGCCCACCCGCAGATGGCGCAGGACGGCCAGGCCGTGATGCCCGACGGGCTGGCCTGGCAGAACGCGCGCGGCAACGTGCTCGGCATTTATCTTCATGGCCTGTTCGAGGACCCGGGCGCGCTGCATGCGCTGTTCGGCGCCTCGGCGCCCACGCTCGACGCCACCTTCGACGGCCTGGCCGATTTCATCGACACCCACTTCGACGCCGGCGTGCTCGCCGGACTGATTGCATGACCGATTCCCTCCTAGCCATTCCCGACCTGGCCGACCTGACCGACGCCGTGCTCACCGCCCGGCTGCAGGAAAAGCTGGCCAACAAGACCAAGCCGCTCGGCGCGCTCGGCCGCCTCGAGGCGCTGGCGCTGCGCATCGGCACCGTGCTGGGCACCGAGGACCCGGTGCTCGAGGCGCCACAGATGCTGGTGTGCGCGGGCGACCACGGCCTGGCGGCGCGCGGCGTCTCGGCGTACCCGAGCGACGTGACCTGGCAGATGGTCGAGAACTTCCTGGCCGGCGGCGCGGCCGTGAGCGTGCTCGCGCGCCAGCACGACCTGGCGCTCACGGTGGTCGACTGCGGCGTGCGGCGCGACTTCCAGGCCCGCCCCGGGCTGGTGTCGCGGCGCATCGCCGAAGGCACGGCCGACGCATCGGCCGGCCCCGCGATGACCGCCGCGCAATGCGCGCAGGCCATTGCCAACGGCCGCGAGGTGGTGCGCGCGCTGCCGGGCAACGCGCTGCTGCTGGGCGAGATGGGCATCGGCAACAGCTCGTCGGCGGCGCTGCTGCTGTCGCGGCTGGCGGGCCTGCGCATCGACGACTGCACCGGCGTGGGCACCGGGCTCGACGCGGCGGGGCTGGCGCGCAAGCGCGAGGTGCTGCGCCAGGTGCTGGCGCTGCACGCCTCGGCCACGGCGCCGCTGGACGCGCTGGCGGCCTTCGGTGGGTTCGAGATCGCCACGCTGGTCGGCGCGGTGCTGCAGGCAGCGCAAGAGCGCCGCGTGATCGTGCTCGACGGCTTCATCGCCAGTTCGGCGGTGCTGGTGGCGCAGGCGCTGCAGCCCCATGTCACGCAACGCTGCGTGGCCGCGCATTGCTCGGCCGAGCCGGGCCACCTGCTGCTGCTGGAGCGGCTGGGGCTCGACCCGCTGTTGAACCTCCACTTGCGCCTGGGCGAAGGCTCGGGCGGTGCGCTGGCCTGGCCGCTGCTCGAGTCGGCCTGCCGCATCCTGCGCGAGATGGCGAGCTTCGAGGCGGCGGGCGTGTCGCGCAAGGACGCCTGAAGCGCCGCATTCACAACATTCGCAAGGGACTCGGATGAACGGCGTTCGCCACTTCCTGCTCGCGCTGCAGTTCTTCACGCGGGTGCCGGTGACCGGGCCGCTCGCGGCGTGGGTCGGCTTCAGCCCGCAGATGCTGCGCGCGAGCGCGGCGCACCTGCCGGGCATCGGCTGGCTGGTGGGCGCGGTGGCGGCGCTGGTGTTCATGGGCGTCGGCATGGGCCTGCCCGGCGTGGCGGGCGCCCTGGTCGCCGCGGTGCTCAGCACCGTTGCCACCGTGATGATGACCGGCGCCTTCCATGAAGACGGCCTGGCCGACGTGGCCGACGGCCTGGGCGGCTCGGCCCGGCGCGACCGCGCGCTGGAGATCATGAAGGACTCGCGCATCGGCGCTTTCGGCGCGGTGGCGCTGGTGCTGGCGCTGGGCCTGAAGTTCGCGCTGCTCGCCGCGCTCGCGGCACGCGGGCTGCAGGCGGCGGCCATCGGCATCGTCGGCGCGCATGTGCTGTCGCGGCTGATGCCGCTGTTCCTGATTCGCTGGCTGCCCTATGTGGGCGACAGCGGCGCCAGCAAGGCCAAGCCGCTGGCGGATGCCATCACCGGCGGCGCGCTGGTCATCGCCTTCGTGTGGGCGCTGCCGGCGGTGGCGCTGCTGCTGTGCGCGCACGACCCGGTGCACGTCGGCGCGGCCGTGCTGGCGGCGCTGCTTGCGGCGGGCTGGATGGCGCGGCTCTTCCTGCGGCGCCTGCAGGGCTTCACCGGCGACGGGCTCGGCGCGACGCAGCAGGTCTGCGAACTCGCGATCTACCTCGCGCTGGCGTGGGGCGCATGAGCATGGCGGCGAACCAGCGAACGCTCTGGCTGCAGCGCCATGCCCCGGTGATCGCCGAGCCCGGCCTGTGCTACGGCGCGACGAACCTGGCCGCGCATGCGGACGAGACGCAGGCGGCGGCGCAGCGCATTGCGCACCGGCTGCCCGCCGGCATCGTGCTGCGCAGTTCGCCGCTGCGGCGCTGCGCCGAACTGGCCGACGCCATCGTGGCCTTGCGCCCCGATCTTTCGGTGCAGCACGACGCGCGGCTGGCCGAGATGGATTTCGGCGCCTGGGAAGGGCAGCCCTGGTCGGCCATTGCGCGGGAAGACTTCGAGGCCTGGACCGCCGACTTTGCCGACCGGCGCGCCGGCGGTCGCGGCGAGAGCGTGCGCGGCTTCATGCAGCGCGTGGCGGCCGCGCACGACGAATGGCTGGCGGGCGAGGGCGATGCGCTGTGGGTCACGCACGCGGGCGTGCTGCGTGCCGTGACCCTGCTGCACGGCGGCGTGCGCTGCCCCGCTGCGGCGGCCGACTGGCCGGCCGGCGAGCTGGCGTTCGGCGGCTGGCTGACCTTCGAGCGGTAAGACGTTCGAGCTTGGAGGTTGGCGGCCTGTTGGCAGCCTGTGGTCGGCCCGAGCTACTTCCTGCCGTCGCGCGCGAGCTCGTGCCGCATGCGCTCGGCCACGGCGTCGCGGCCGTGTGCGTCCAGCTTCAGGTAGATGTTCTTCAGGTGCCACTTGACGGTGTCGAGCGAGAGCCCGAGCGTCAGCGCGATCTTCTTGTTCGGCAGCGACTGCAGCAGCAGCTCGGCGATCTCGGCTTCGCGCAGCGTGAGCAGCCGCGTCACGCTGCGGTCTTCCAGGAAGCGCGCCGCGGCCGGCGGGTTGGCCGCTGCGTCGCCTTGCGACCGGGCCAGCGCTTCGATGCGCTCGGCGTAGAACACCAGCACCGGGTCGAGCTGGGGCTCGGCGGCGGCCGTGCGGACCAGCTGCAGCGCGTTGTCGTGGGCGCTCAGCAAGGTCTGCATCAGGCCCAGCCGGTGGCCCAGGCGAAGGGCCGAGCGCACGCGCGCGGCCGACGCCTCGTTGCGCCCGAGCCTGCGTTCCACCTCGGCCGCGTGCAGCAGCAGCGAGACCACGAGGTTGACCTGCCCGCGCTGCTCGTAACGCTCGCGCAGCGCCTCGATCTTTGCCAGCGCGAACTGCAGTTCGCCGTCGTGCACCGCCATC
Source organism: Variovorax sp. OK212 (assembly GCF_900112425.1). Lineage (GTDB taxonomy): Bacteria > Pseudomonadota > Gammaproteobacteria > Burkholderiales > Burkholderiaceae_C > Variovorax. Next base: position 367,403 of record NZ_FOLP01000006.1, read on the forward strand.
AGGATGCGCGCGCGCGCCAGCACGTCGCACACCTGGCGCAGCGAGCGTGGCTCCTCGTCGGGGTGGCGGTCATGCAGCGCGTCCATCTGCTGGAACGAGGCGCGCGCCGCGTCGATGTCGTGGCTCGCCAGCTCGATGCGCAGGCGCTCGAACAGCACGCAGGCCAGCGCCCGGTCCATCCGGTAGCGCTGCAGGAAGCCCGTGGCCTGGGCGAGGTGGGCGAGCGCCTCGTGCAGCCGGCCGGCGGCCTGCTGCGCGCGGTTCGACACGATGATCATGCGCAGCGTGGTGTCGGGAATCAGCCCGTCGTGCGTGCCCAGCTGCTCCTGGATGAAGCGCGCGGCGACGATCGGGCCGTGCTGCTCGTACAGCACCTCCACCAGCAGCTGGGCCGTCAGGCGCGCGGCCTCGGCGGAGTGCGCGCCGCGTTCCTGCGCCTCGCGCAGCACGTTGCGGTAGATGCGCTCGGCCCGGTGCATGTGGCCCTCGACCGCGTACGACAGGCCCACCAGGCACTGGCCCACCAGCGAGCCGAACAGGGTGCCGACGACGGGCTCGCCGCCGACCGTGGGCGCAGGCTCGTCGCGCTGGATGCGGCGCGCCTCCTCGAACTCGCCGCGGTGCAGGTACAGCCAGCTCAGCACGTTGCGCCGCCCGGCCAGGGCGAAGTCGTCGGCCGCCGCCGGCGCCTCGAGCAGCTCGGGCATCAACCGCGTGACCGCGTCGTTGTCGTCGCTGCGAATGGCCAGCAGGCAGTCCAGCAGCGTGAGCCGGTAGCGCATGGCCGGCTCGATGGCGTCGGCTTCCGCGCGCAGCCGGGCGATGCCGCGCGCGCAGTCGTCGAGCCGGTAGTCGGCCAGCTCGACCCAGGCCATCCAGAGACGGAGGTTGGGGTTGGTGTCGAGCGTGGCGGGGTCGAGCTGGCGCACCAGCCCGATCACCTCGTTCATCCGGCCCTGCAGGAACAGTGCCAGCGCGCCGCGCTCGGCCAGCGTGGCGGCGGCCTCGCCGTTGCCGGCGGCCAGCGCGTGGCGCACGGCCTCGTGATGCATGCCGCGCAGCGCGAGCGATTCCCAGGCCGCCGCGTGGATCTTGCGCCGCTGCGCCTCGGGCAAGGCCGCGAAGTCCCGCAGCAGCACGCTGCGCGCCAGCGGATGCAACTGCCACCAGCGTTCGTCGGCGATGCGGTGCGGCAGGACGGTGAGCAGGCCGTCGCGCACCAGCGGTTCGAGCAGCTCGGCGCACAGCGGCGCGGCGTGGCTCTCGCCCGCCAGGTCGGCGCACAGGGCCGGGCTGAAGCGGGCGGTGGCGGCGCACAGGGTGAGCAGGCGCAGCTGCGTGCCCGACAGCCGCGAAAACACCTGGGCGCGCAGGTAAGCCGCGAACGGCTCGGGGTCGGGCATGCCGTGCAGCAGCGGCGAGGGCGTTGCGCGCCGGCGGCGCACGTCGGCGCTGGCCAGCCGCAGCAGCGCCGGCCAGCCCTCGGTCAGCAGGTGGATGGCCGCGGCGGCGCGCTCGTCGATGTCGGGCAGCCGCATGCGCAGGTACTCGAGCGACTCGGCCAGGCTGAAGCGCAGGTCCTCGTTGCGCAGCTCCAGCACCGTCTTGGACACCGGCGCGTGCGCCATGGTCACCGGCAGGTGGTCGCGGCAGGCGAAGACACAGGTCAGGTTGGCCGGCGCGTACTCGACCAGCAGCTGCAGCGCGTTCAGCACGTTGCCGCTTTCGGCGCGGTGCGCGTCGTCCACGATCAGCACGATCCTGCGCCCGTGCGCCGCAATGCCGCGCACCAGTGCGATGACCAGCCGCTCGACGGCGTCGGCGTCGGGCCGCGCGTGCGCCACCGCGCCCCGGGGAATGGCGGTGTCGATGGCGGCCAGCGCCGACATCAGGGTGGTCATGAACTGCAGGTCACCTTCGGCAAGGGCGGCCAGGCGGACCCAGGCGATGTCGATGTCCGCCGAGACCAGCTGGCGCTGCCAGGTGAGCAGCAGCGAGCTCTTGCCGAAGCCCGGCGGTGCCTGGAGCACCACGCACCGGCGTTCGCCCGGTCCGGCAAGCCGGTCGAGCAAGCCCTGTCGGACCAGGAGGCGGCGGCTGCGGGTGCGCAACGCTGGCGCGGCGGGTAAGAAATCAGGTTGCATCTTTGGTGAATTCTCATTCATACAGATCGCCAGAAATCCAGTTTCTCCGGGTTTGCCTACCCGCCCTTCAAGGGTGGGGTGGCGCATGCCCGCGGTGCCGATGAACGATGAAACCACCATGGAGTCCCCCACATGTTCGATCTATCGAATCTCAAAATCGGCGTCCGCCTGGGAATGGGTTTTGCCTTGATGCTGCTGCTGCAGCTCGTCATCACGAGCATTGGCGTGCATCAGATGACAAATCTGTCGGACCGGATCGCTTTTGCCACGGAAGTTGGTGCGCGAAAGCTCGACCAGCTGAACAACGTGCAGTCGGCCATCGGCAAGCGGGCCATCGCGGCGCGCAACCTGGCGCTGGTGACGGACCCGGTGGCGCAGAAGGGCGACATCGACCTGGTCGTGCGCTCGCAGCGCGAGATCGACGCCGGCATGGCGACCCTGGGCACGATCATGGCCAACCCCGCGTCGGCCAGCGACGAGGAGCGCCGGATGCTGGAGAAGCTGCGCGCGCTGGAGGCGCTGTACCTGCCCATTGCGCAGAAGGTGCTCACGCTGGCCACCGGCAAGCAGACCGAGGCGGCGATCAAGGTGCTGACGCAGGAATGCATGCCCTTGCTCAACCAGGTGCTGGCACACGTCTCGACCTTCCAGGAGCTGCTGAAGAAAAGCGCCGATGAAAGCGCCGCGTCGGCCCAGGCCACCTACCAGAGCGCCCGCTGGCTGATGCTGTCGATCAGCGGCGCCTCGCTGATCGGCGGGCTGCTGCTGGCGTTCCGGATGACGCGCTCCATCACCCGCCCGCTGGGCCAGGCGGTGAACGTGGCGCAGCAGGTGGCCTCCGGCGACCTGACGGCGCGCATCGAGGTGGCCGACAGGTCGGAGTCGGGCATGCTCATGAACGCGCTGCGCTCCATGAACGACGAGCTGGCCAAGGTGGTCGGCCAGGTCCGCGCGGGCACCGATTCCATTGCCACGGCCTCGGGCCAGATCGCCACCGGCAACCGCGACCTGTCCTCGCGCACCGAGGAGCAGGCCAGTTCGCTGGAGCAGACGGCGGCGTCGATGCAGGAGCTGACCTCCACCGTGAAGCAGAACGCCGACAACGCGCGGCTGGCCAATCAGCTGGCCGACTCGGCCTCGCAGGTGGCCTCGCGCGGCGGCTCGGTGGTCGACCAGGTGGTGGAGAAGATGGCGTCGATCAACGCCTCGTCGAAAAAGATCGTCGACATCATCGGCGTGATCGACGGCATCTCGTTCCAGACCAACATCCTCGCGCTGAACGCGGCGGTGGAGGCGGCGCGCGCCGGCGAGCAGGGGCGCGGCTTTGCCGTGGTGGCCTCGGAAGTGCGCAGCCTGGCGCAGCGCTCGGCGGCGGCGGCCAAGGAAATCAAGACGCTGATCGGCGACTCGGTGGGAGAGGTGGACGCGGGCAGCGTGCTGGTCAACGAGGCCGGCAGGACCATGGAGGAGATCATGGGCAGCGTGCGGCGCGTGACGGACATCATGGCGGAGATCACCGCGGCCAGCCAGGAGCAGTCGGCGGGCATCGAGCAGGTGAACGACGCCATCAAGCAGATGGACCGCACCACGCAGCAGAACGCGGCGCTGGTGGAAGAGGCCTCGGCCGCGGCGCAGTCCATGAACGACCAGGCCGCGGGCCTGGTGCACGCGGTCAGCATGTTCAAGCTGCGCTGAGCGGGCGTGGGTCAATCCGGCCCAGTTCGGTTCGAGTCAGTTCAGCTCAGTTCTTCTGGCGCCACTGCTCGCGCCAGAGCTTTTCCAGTTGCGGCGCCATGGCCGGCGGCGGCGCACCGACCAGGCGGTTGCGGCCGTCGCGCTGCACCAGCCCGTAGATGCGGCCGGAGCCCTGGTCGTAGAGCGCGATGGCGTTGTGGTCGTGGCAGTCGTGCGGCTTGCAGAAGGCATGCAGCAGGTAGCGCGTGCCCTCGACCGTGACCCACTGCGGCTCGGGCGCGGGGCCTTCGCGGCGCACCAGCCAGCGGTCGTTCTCGCGCGGGCCCAGCGCGTTGCGCCAGGCTTTCTGCATGGCCGGGCCCTGCGCCAGCGCGGCGGGGCTGCCCGTGGGCGGGGGCGGCAGCTTTGCGGCGGGCGCGGCCTCGGCCGGCGGCGGTGCGGCGCGCGCGGCGCCGTCGCATCGCCAGTAGCGCAGCTTCATCAACTCGGGGCCGAGCTGGCCGGCAACCGGCTTGTCGGCGTCCAGCGTGACCGACTGGCCGCGCGCATCGCGGTAGACCAGGAAGGTCATGGCGCCGGCCTTGTCGACATCGCTCATCAGCGCCACGTCGAAGCCGGCCGGCGGCGGGCTGTTGCCGAAGAAGCTGTAGGCCGTCTGCGGCGTGCGGCCGACCACGCGGCGCTTGCCGCTCTCGGCGATCAGCGCGTCCTGGCGCACCTGCAGCGTGGGGGCGGCGTTGTCGGCGCAGGCGGTCGACCAGCGCCCGCCGTAGAGCGCCATGGCGTCGGGCGCGAGGCCGGCGGGCTGCTGAGACCAGGCCGCGCCGGGCGCGGCGCAAAGCAGGGTGGCGAGCAGGGCCGAAAGCAGGGCGCCTGTCGCGAAGGTCGGGGTGTGTCTTTTCTGGGTCGTCATTCTTGAAGCGTCATGCCGTCATGCTGTTTTGGGCGCGGGGGTCTTGGGTTTGTAGGCGCAGAAGGTGTGCACCGCGCATTCCCAGCAGCGCGGCTTGCGCGCCACGCACACATAGCGCCCGTGCAGGATCAGCCAGTGGTGCGCGTGCAGCCGGTATTCCATCGGAACGCGCTTCTCCAGCTTGAGTTCCACCTCCAGCGGCGTCTTGCCCGGCGCCAGGCCGGTGCGGTTGCCCATGCGGAAGATGTGCGTGTCGACCGCGATGGTGGCCTCGCCGAAGGCCGTGTTCAGCACCACGTTGGCCGTCTTGCGGCCCACGCCGGGCAGCGCCTCCAGCTCGGCGCGCGTGCGCGGCACCTCGCCGCCGTGCAGCTCGACCAGCATGCGGCAGGCTTCGTTGAGGTGCTTGGCCTTGCTGCGGTACAGGCCGATGGTCTTGATGTATTCCTCCAGCCCTTCCACGCCCAGGTCGTAGATGGCCTGCGGCGTGTTCGCCACCGGAAACAGCTTGCGCGTGGCCTTGTTCACGCCCACGTCGGTGGCCTGCGCCGACAGCAGCACGGCCGCCAGCAGCTCGAAGGGCGTGGTGTATTCGAGCTCGGTCTTGGGCTCGGGGTTGGCCGCCTGCAGGGTGGCGAAGAAGAGCGGGATGTTTTCTTTTTTCATGGGGCGGGCCCCGAAAGGCTCCGGATTTCTCGTTTTGTCATTTCTCTTGCCGGCGCCGCTGCTACCAGTCGGCACCGCTCAAGGGCGATGACGGTGACGACGGCGAAGGCGGCGCGCCCGGCAATCGGCGTGCCGACAGGGGCGGCACCGGTGGCGGCACGAGCAGCAGCCGGGCATCGAGCGCGTGCAGCACCTCGAGCAGCTGCGCCACGCTCACCACGCCCGGATTCTTCTCGATGTCGGCCATCCGGGTCTGCTTCACGCCCAGCCGCTGGCCCAGTTGAGCCTGGGTCAGGTTGTGCGTTTTTCGCAGGGCCTTGAGATGGGCCGAGAGTTCTTTTGCCGAATCGATACCGATGTTCATCGCATGAACCTCCTCGCGTCGACCGAAAAAACCGCCTTGCAGCGTTACACGCAATATATCGTCGAAAGGCCATGAGCTCACGCAGCTTTATTGCCCGCCGGTTTCGCGACAATGGCGCCCAGAAAGTGAGAGCCCTACCATGCAATTCGCCTCCCGCCTCGACAACGTCGAAACCTCCGCCATCCGCGAACTCTTCAAGCTGCTGGGCAAGCCCGGCATCATCAGCTTCGCGGGCGGTTTTCCCGACAGCGCCATGTTCGACGTGGAAGGCCTCAAGGAGGCGAGCCAGAAGGCGCTGACCGAAGAAGCCGGCGGCGCGCTGCAGTACGGCGCCACCGAAGGCTACGAGCCGCTGCGCACGCAGCTCGGTGCCTTCATGAAGACCAAGGGCGTCGAGGTCGACCCCAGCGGCCTGATCGTCACCACCGGCAGCCAGCAGGCGCTGGACCTGCTGGGCAAGACCATGATCTCGCCCGGCGACAAGGTGATCGTGGAGGGCCCGACCTTCCTGGCCACCATCCAGTGCTTTCGCCTGTACGGCGCGCAGCTCATCAGCGCGCCCATCGACGCCAACGGCGTGAAGACCGACGAACTCGAGAAGCTCATTGCCGAGCACAAGCCCAAGTTCGTCTACCTGATTCCCACCTTCGGCAACCCCAGCGGTGCCATGCTGAGCCTGGAGCGCCGCAAGAAGGTGCTCGAGCTGGCCGTGAAGTACCAGACGCTGATCGTCGAGGACGACCCCTACGGCGACCTGTACTTCGGCGAGGCGCCGCCGCCGTCGATCCTGTCGCTGAGCAAGGACGTGCCCGGCAGCCGCGAACTCATCGCCCATTGCGGCAGCCTGAGCAAGGTGCTGAGCCCGGGCCTGCGCATCGGCTGGATGATCGCGCCGGCCGAGCTGCTGGCCAAGGCCACCATGTGCAAGCAGTTCAGCGACGCGCACACCAGCACCTTCTCGCAGGCCACGGCCGCGCAGTACCTGAAGAGCGGGCGCATGCCGGCCACGCTGGCGCATGTGCGCGAGGTGTACGGCCAGCGCGCCCAGGCCATGGGGGACGCGCTGAAGCGCGAACTGGGCGATGCCGTGAGCTTCACGCAGCCCAACGGCGGCTTGTTCTTCTGGGCCCGCCTGACGGGCGCCAACGGCAAGCTGGCCGATGCGAACGAACTCGCGAAGCGGGCGATCGAGAAGCTCGTGGCCTTCGTGCCCGGCGCGCCGTTCTTTGCCGAGAACCCCGATGTGGCCACCCTGCGCCTGAGCTTTGCCACGGCCGACGTGGCCAAGATCGAGGAAGGCGTGAAGCGCCTCGGCCAGGCGCTCTAAAGCGCTAGGTACCTGCAGCTGTCGGTATCAGGGGGACCGGTGCAGCCTGGGCGCTGCAAGCAGGTCCAGGTTGTCCGAAATGGCCGCATCCACGTTCGGATAGCGGCCTTTCATCTTGGAGAGCGTCATGATGGTCTGCAGCGCCTTCAGGTCCTTGACCGAGGGCGCGACCTTGATCTGCGCGATGGCGGCAGGGGCGTTGCCTCCGTTCACCAATGCCATCACCTTGCCTGCCCAGTCGTTTGCGCGCGCCATGTCGTCACCTGTTATCCGTTGAATGCGCCGACTGTACACAGCGGGTTAGGATCACCCATGAGAAAAACCTTTCAGCTTCAAGTCGAGGGCAAGCACCCCGACCGTCTCCTCGAAGCCATCAAGCACGAGATCCGCAAGTACATCAAGCGCGAACGCCGCCGCGAATTGCCCGAAGGCGCGGACTTCTGGGACTTCGATTGCAAGTTCGGCGCCGCCGAAGAAACCGCCGAAGCGGTGCACCTCTCGGCCATCACCGGCCTGATCGACGGTGTGGTCAAGGAAGGCGGCAAGCAGTTCTATGTCGAGCTGCTGGCCAAGCCCGGCAAGCGCCAGCCGCGTCCGGAGGGCGAGGCCCCCCGCCACACCGCCGGTGCATCCGGCGAATCCGAAGAAGACTGATCCTTCGTCAGACCAGCGCCTGCGCCAGCCGCAGGCCATGCCGCTGCTCGGCGTCCTGCAGCGAGCGCGCAATCGACGGGTGCAGCCGCACCCCGTTCGCCGATTGCCCTTCCCGACGTTTCAACCCGCTTTCGCCCGGCAGCCGCACAGGCTTCGCCGGGTCGATGGGCACGTTGCCGCGGCACTGCGCCGCCACGTGGTCCATCTGGCGCAAAAAGGCTTCCTTGCCGCCGAAGGCGTTCAGGTCGTGCAGCGTGATGTGCACGGTCGCGCCCCAGCCCTCGGGCGGATCGGCCCGGCCGTGGCCCGCCAGGCCCGCGGTGAGGGTCTCCACCAGCAGCGCCATGCCGTAGCCCTTGTGCCCGTGGCTCAGGCCACCCACCGGCAGCAGCGTGCCGGGCGGCTGGTCGAACAGCACCTGCGGGTTGTTCGAGGGCTTGCCGGCGGCGTCGATGAGCCACTCCTCGGCGAAGGTCTCGCCGGCCGCGCGCTTGCGGTTGCTCATGCCGTTGGTGGTGATGGAGGCCGAGATGTCGACCATCACGCCGCCCTGCGACAGCGGGAAACCCATGGCCAGCGGGTTGGGCGTGAACACCGCCTGCGTGCCGCCGAAGGGCGCGACGCTGGCCGCGTTGGGGTCGGAACAGGCCAGCAGCATCAGCATGTCTTCCTGCAGCGCGCGCAGCATGTAGACCGCGAGGCAGGCGATGTGGTGGCTGCGGCGGATGACCAGCGAGGCCGTGCCCAGTTCGCGCGCGCGCGGCACCAGCAGGTCCATGCCCTGTTCCATGAGCCAGGGGCCGGGCAGGCGCCTGCCGTCCCACAGCACGGCGGCGGGGCGGTCCGACAGCACCTCGGCCGCACCGTCGCGCGCCATGCCGCCCGATTCGAGTTCCTTCACATAGCCCGCCAGCAGCGCGAGGCCGTGCGTGTCGTGGCCCAGCAGGTCGCCCTCGACCAGCGTGCGCGCGACCGCGGCCGCCTTGGGCGCGGCGAGGCCGGCCTTCCGGAGCAGGGCGTCGGCGTAGGCGACGAGCGCGTCGGCGCGGTACAGGGGGGCGGCGTCGGTCATTTCAGGATTTCCAGTACGCGGTCGAGGCCGCCTTCGTCGATGGCCACCATGGCCTGTTCGCGCACCTTCGGCTTGGCGTGATAGGCCACCGAGAGGCCGGCTTCGCCCATCATCGGCAGGTCGTTGGCGCCGTCGCCCACGGCAATGGTTTCCTGCGGCGAGATGCCCATGAGCGAGGCCACCTCGAGCAGCGTGCGGCGCTTTTCGGCGCCGTCGCAGATGTCGCCCCAGCTCTGCGTGACCACCTGGCCGGTGAGCTTGCCGCCGGCCTCGTCGAGCAGGTTGGAGCGCGCGAAATCGATGCCCAGGCGCTCCTTCACGCGGTTCGCGAAGAAGGTGAAGCCGCCCGACACCAGCAGCACCTTGAGGCCGGCCGCCTTGCAGGCCGCGACCAGCTCGGCCGCGCCGGGGTTGAGCTTCAGCCGCTCGTCGTACACCTGCTGCAGGGCCTGCACGGGCACGCCCTGCAGCAGCGCCACGCGGCGGCGCAGGCTTTCCTTGAAGTCCTTGATCTCGCCGCGCATCGTGGCCTCGGTGATGGCGGCCACCTCGGCCTTCTTGCCGACGGCATCGGCGATCTCGTCGATGCATTCGATGTTGATGAGCGTGGAGTCCATGTCGAACGCGATCAGCTTGAAATCGGCGAGCTTCAGCGGCGGCTTCACGCGCTGCAGGACGAGACCGGGCGAAATTTCTGTGACGCTCATGCGGGAGAGGTTTCCTTGACGAGGGGTTGTCCGAGGCTGCGCAAGACATCGCGCACCATCTGGGCACGCTCCTTCGGCTCCTTGAGTTCGCGCTCGATGCGAAGCTTCTCGTTGCCTGCGAGCTTGATGTGCTTGTTCTTCTGCACCAGCTGGATGATGGCCATGCCGTCGACCGGCGCGTCCTTCTTGAAGGTGATGTTGATGATGCCGGGCGCGGCATCGACCTTGACCACGCCGTACGGCCGCGCCAGCACGCGCAGGCGGTGTGTGTCGATCAGCGTCTGCGCCTGCGGCGGCAGCTTGCCGAAGCGGTCGACGATTTCTTCCAGCAGCGTGTCGATCTGATCGGGCGTCTTCGCGGTGGCCAGCTTCTTGTAGAACGACAGGCGCAGGTGCACGTCGCCGCAGTAGTCGTCGGGCAGCAGGGCGGGGGCGTGCAGGTTGATCTCGGTGGTGACCGACAGCGGCGCCAGCAGGTCGGGCTCCTGGCCGGCCTTGAGCGAGCGCACGGCCTCGCTGAGCATCTCGTTGTAGAGCTGGAAGCCGATCTCCATCATGTTGCCGCTCTGGTTCTCGCCCAGCACCTCGCCGGTGCCGCGAATCTCCAGGTCGTGCATGGCCAGGTAGAAGCCGGAGCCCAGCTCTTCCATCTGCTGGATGGCGTCGAGGCGTTGCGCCGCATGCTTGGTCAGGCCCTCGGTGTCGGGCACCATGAGGTAGGCGTAGGCTTGGTGGTGCGAACGCCCGACGCGGCCGCGCAGCTGGTGCAGCTGCGCCAGGCCGAACTTGTCGGCGCGGCTCATGACGATGGTGTTGGCCGTGGGCACGTCGATGCCGGTCTCGATGATGGTCGAGCACAGCAGCATGTTGTAGCGCTGCGCCACGAAGTCGCGCATGACGCGCTCCAGCTCGCGCTCGGGCATCTGGCCGTGGGCCACGGCGATGCGCGCCTCGGGCAATATCTCTTCGAGCTTCTGGCGGCGGTTCTCGATGGTCTCGACCTCGTTGTGCAGGAAGTACACCTGCCCGCCGCGCTTGAGCTCGCGCAGCACGGCCTCGCGGATCACGCCGGTGCCTTCGTTGCGCACGAAGGTCTTGATGGCCAGGCGCCGCTGCGGCGCGGTGGCGATCACGCTCAGGTCGCGCAGGCCTTCCAGGGCCATGCCCAGCGTGCGCGGAATGGGCGTGGCGGTGAGCGTGAGCACGTCGACCTCGGCGCGCATGGCCTTCATCGCTTCCTTGTGGCGCACGCCGAAGCGGTGCTCCTCGTCGATGATGAGCAGGCCCAGGTTCTTGAACTTGACCGACTGCGACAGCAGCTTGTGCGTGCCGACCACGATGTCGACCTGGCCCTCGGCCAGGCCCTTGGCGGCGGCGGTGATTTCCTTGGCGGATCGGAAGCGGCTCATCTCGGCCACTTTCACCGGCCACTTGGCGAAGCGGTCGATCAGCGTCTGGTAGTGCTGCTCGGCCAGCAGCGTGGTGGGCGCGAGGAACGCGACCTGCTTGCCGCCGGTGACGGCGATGAACGCGGCGCGCAGCGCGACCTCGGTCTTGCCGAAGCCCACGTCGCCGCACACGAGGCGGTCCATCGGCTGGGGCGAGATCATGTCCTGCACCACGGCGTGGATCGCGGCCTTCTGGTCGGCGGTTTCCTGGAAGCCGAAGTCGTTGGCGAACACCTCGTAGTCGGCCGGCGAGTAGCGAAAGGCGTGGCCTTCGCGCGCGGCGCGGCGGGCGTAGATGTTGAGCAGCTCGGCGGCCGAGTCGCGCACCTGTTCGGCGGCCTTGCGCTTGGCCTTTTCCCACTGGCCGGAGCCCAGCTTGTGCAGCGGCGCCTCGTCGGCGCTGACGCCGGTGTAGCGGCTGATCTGGTGCAGTTGCGACACCGGCACGTACAGCGTGGCCTTGTCGGCGTATTCCAGGTGCAGCATTTCCTGCAGCAGCGGCTTGCCTTCGGCGTCGGTGCCCTGGCCCAGGTCCATGTGGGTCAGGCCGCGATAGCGGCCGATGCCGTGCGCGGTGTGGACCACCGGGTCGCCCACGTTGAGCTCCGACAGGTCCTTGATGAGCGCCTCGACGTCGCTGACCTGCTCCTGCTTCTTGTTGCGCCGGCGCGTGGTGGGCGCGGTGGCGAACAGCTCGGTCTCGGTGACCAGGTCGATGCCCTGTTCGCGCCAGGCGAAGCCCGAGGCCAGCGCGGCGGTGGCGATGCCGATCTTCTCGTCGGCGGCGGCTTCGAACTCGGCCAGCGAATCGAACGCCGGCGGGCTCACGCCGCTGGCGCGCAGGAAGTCGAGCAGGCTTTCGCGGCGGCCGTCGCTCTCCGCGATCAGCAGCACGCGGTGCGGCGTGGCGCGGATGTGCGCCTTCAGGCCGACCAGCGGGTCTTCGGCGCCGCGCACCACCGCGAAGGGTGGCAGCTTGTCGAACTCGGCGTAGGGCGCCTCGGTGGGCACCTCGCCACCCGCACCGCCGCCCGCACCGCCGCCCGCACCGCCGCGAATGGCGAGCTGCGGGTGCGGCTTGGCGCGCTGGTAGAACTGCTCGGCGTTCAGGAACAGCGCCTCGGGCGGCAGGGCGGGGCGCTCGGGGTCGCCCTGCACCAGGCGGTAGCGCTCGTTGGTGTCCTGCCAGAAATGCTGGAACGCGGGTTCGAGGTCGCCGTGCAGCACCACCGTGGCGTCGGGGCCCAGGTAGTCGAACACCGTGGCCGTCTCGTCGAAGAACAGCGGCAGGTAGTACTCGATGCCGGCGGTGGCCACGCCGTTGCCCATGTCCTTGTAGATGCGGCTCTTGGTCGGGTCGCCTTCGAGCAGTTCGCGCCAGCGGCTGCGAAAACGCCCGCGCGCGTCGTCGTCCATCGGGAATTCGCGGCCCGGCAGCAGGCGCACCTCGGGCACGGGGTACAGGCTGCGCTGGGTGTCGGGGTCGAAGGTGCGGATGGAGTCGATCTCGTCGTCGAACAGGTCGACGCGAAACGGCACCAGCGAGCCCATGGGGAACAGGTCGATCAGGCCGCCGCGCACCGCGTATTCGCCGGGGCTCACCACCTGCGTCACGTGGCTGTAGCCGGCCAGCGTGAGCTGGGCCTTGAGCCGGGATTCCTCCAGCTTCTGCTTGGCCTTGAACTGGAAGGTGTAGCCGGCCAGGAACGCCGGTGGCGCCAGCCGGTAGAGCGCGGTGGTGGCGGGCACCAGCACCACGTCGGCCTCTTTCTGGCTGATGCGCCAGAGCGTGGCCAGGCGCTCGCTGATCAGGTCCTGGTGCGGGGAGAAGCTGTCGTACGGCAGCGTTTCCCAGTCGGGGAACAGGGCGCAGCGCAGCTCGGGCGCGAAGAAGGCAATTTCGTCGATCAGCCGCTGCGCGTCGTTGGCGTCGGCGGTGAACATGGCGGTGGCGCGGCCCGCGGCCTTCTCGCGCATGGCCAGCTGCGCCAGCAGCAGTGCATCGGCCGACAACGGGGGACGCGGCAGCGTGAAACGCTTGCCCGCCGTGAGGTGGGGGAGGTCCATGGAACGCTTACTGGAAATGCACAACACCCCGCGCCGGCTGGCGAGGGGTGTGCGTCGCGGTCGATTCTAGAATGGCGGCCCTTTATTCGCTTGTCGGCCGACGCCGACGCCGGGCCCATGTCCACTTCCCGTCTCTTCGTGCTGATTCCGTGCGCCGGCTCCGGCCATCGCGCGGGCCATGCGCAGTCCACCCTCCCCAAGCAGTACCGGCGCCTGGCCGGCGCGCCGATGGTGGCTCACACGCTGGAGGCCTTCCGCGCGCTGGCGGGCCGGTTTGCCGGGCTGGCGCTGGTGGTGTCGCCCGACGACCGCGACGTGGATGCCGTGCTGCCGCGCTTTCCCGCGCAGGACGAGTACCTGCTGCGCGTGGGCGGCGTGACCCGCGCGGCCACGGTGCGCAACGGGCTTGCCGCGCTGCGCCAGAAGGGCGCCGGCGCGCACGACTGGGTGCTGGTGCACGACGCCGCGCGCTGCCTGGTCACTTCGAGCCAGATCGAGGCGCTGATTTCCGCCTGCGAGCACGACGCCGTGGGCGGGCTGCTGGCGCACCGCCTGGCCGACACGCTCAAGGTGTCGACCGCCGAGAGCCGCGTGGCCCAGACGCTGTCGCGTGCCGACAAGTGGCTGGCCCAGACGCCGCAGATGTTCCGCATCGGCATGCTGCTCGACGCGCTGGAGCGCGCGGGCGACGCCGTGACCGACGAGGCCAGCGCCATCGAGGCCGTCGGCCTGTCGCCGCTGCTGGTGCCGGGCAGCGCGCAGAACTTCAAGGTGACCTTCCCCGAAGACTTCGCGCTGGCCGAGGCACTGCTGCAGGCCCGCAAGAAGGACATGGCATGACGGCGCCTTTCAACATCCGCGTGGGCGAGGGCTGGGACGTTCACCAGCTGGTGGCCGGACGCAAGCTGATCCTGGGTGGCATCGAGGTGCCGCACACCACGGGCCTGCTGGGCCATTCGGACGCCGATGTGCTGCTGCACGCCATCACCGACGCGCTGCTGGGCGGCGCGGGGCTGGGCGACATCGGCCGGCATTTTCCGGACACCGATCCGCAGTTTCGCGGTGCCGATTCGGCGGTGCTGCTGGCCGAGGCGGCGCGCCGTGTGCGCGCGGCGGGCTGGGAAATCGGCAATGTCGACAGCACCGTGATCGCGCAGGCACCGAAGCTGGCGCCGCACATTCCGCTGATGTGCCAGCGCATTGCCGACGCGCTGGGCGTGGCGCTCGAGCAGGTCAACGTGAAGGCCAAGACGGCCGAGAAGCTCGGCCCGGTGGGCGAGGGCCGCGCGATGGAAGCTCGCGCGGCCGTTCTCCTGCACCGCTGATACCGGCCTGAGCCCTCGGCTAAGGGCGAGGGCTCAGGCCGGCTTCCTGCCCGCCGGCAGTTCGCCCGGCTTGGGCGTCGGCATGGCGCGCGGCATGCGGATGTGCGCCGCCAGGCCGCGGCCCGGCGTGCTGGTCAGCGCGAAGGTGCCGCCCATGCGCTCGATGTTCTTCGCCACGATCGACAGGCCCAGCCCGGCGCCGGCCGCCGAGGTGCGCGCCGTATCGCCGCGGAAGAAGGGCTTGGTCAGCTGCGAGAGCAGGCCCGGCTCGACGCCCGCGCCATGGTCGCGCACCTTGATCAGCACCGCGTCGTTGTTGGCCTGCGCCTGGATCGTGACGTCGGCCACGCCGGTGGAAGGCGTCTTGCCGTAGCGCCGCGCGTTCTCGACCAGGTTGGAGATCACGCGCGTGAGCTCGACCTCGTCGCCCAGCACGCGCAGGTCGGGTGGCACCTCGACCTTGATGTTCATCTCCTCGTAGTCCTGCACGGCGTAGGTGCAGGCGTCGACCACGTCGCGCAGCAGCACCGGTCGCGGATCGACATGGTCGGGCCGCGCGTAGTCCAGGAACTTGTCGATGATCGCGTCGAGCTGCGCGATGTCGGCGGCCATGTGGTCGCGCGCGTCTTCGTCGGCCACGCTCATCTCGGTTTCCAGCCGCAGGCGCGCCAGCGGCGTGCGCAGGTCGTGCGAGATGCCGGCCAGCATGATGGCGCGGTCCTGCTCGATCTTGGCGAGCTGGTCGGCCATGCGGTTGAAGCCGATGTTGACCGCGCGGATCTCGTTGGTGCGCGCGCGCTCGTCGAGCCGGTGCGCCTCGTACTCGCCTTCGCGCACCTGCATGGTCGCGCGCGACAGCTGCTTGAGCGGCAGGTTGATGAGCCGCGTGATCAGCGCCGCGCCGGCCAGCGACAGCGCCATGGCCGTGCTGAGCCACACCAGCCAGGTGCGCCCGCCCACGCGGCTGAAGCGCGTGGGGTCGAGCAGCAGCCAGTAGGTGTCGCTCTCGATGGTGAAGCCGATCCACAGGCCCGCCTCGTCGTTCACGCGGCTGGCCACCGTGGTGCCTTCGCCGAGCTGGTCGATGAGCTCCTCGGTGACGCGCTGGTCGAGCGCGCCGCTGGTGTAGGGCTCGAAGCGGTCGTTGGGCTCGCGCGGCAGGATGCGCACGCCTTCCTGGTCGGCCAGCGTCTTGATGAGCGAGACCCGCGTGATGGCGTCCGAATACACCAGCGCCGCGCGCGTGAGGTTCACGAGCGAGGCGATCTGGTGGGCGGTTTGAATGGCGCGCGGCTCGTACTCGAGCGAGCGGAAGGTCTGCAGCCACGCGACCGTGCAGCCGATGAGCAGCAGCGCCAGCAGAAAGAATGTGCGCCAGAAAAGGCTGAAGCCCAGCTTGAGGCCGGGGCGACGGTCACGTTGCGCGCTCGCTTCGAGCGGGCTCGGCATGGTGACCTGCGCACCGTCCTCCTGGGCGGAGCCGGGCCTGGCGTATTGGCCGATGGCCACCTCTCAGCGGCGCGTCAGGCCGTGCCGTCCGGCACGAACACGTAGCCCACGCCCCAGACGGTCTGGATGTAGCGCGGCGCAGCGGCGTCGGACTCGACCAGCTTGCGCAGGCGCGAGATCTGCACGTCCAGGCTGCGGTCGAAGGGCTCGAACTCGCGCCCGCGCGCCAGCTGGGCCAGCTTTTCGCGCGACAGCGGTTGACGCGGATGGCGCACCAGCGCCTTCAGCATCGCGAACTCGCCGGTGGTCAGCGAGAGTTCTTCGCCATCCTTTTTCAAGGTGCGCGAGCCGAGATCGAACGCGAACGGACCGAAGGTGACGGTCTCGTTCTCGGTGGAGGGGGCGCCCGGCGCTTCGAGCGGCGGACGGCGCCGCAGCACCGCGTGCACGCGAGCCAGCAGCTCGCGCGGGTTGAAGGGCTTGCCCAGGTAGTCGTCGGCGCCGACTTCGAGGCCGACGATGCGGTCGACGTCCTCGCCCTTGGCAGTGAGCATGATGATCGGGGTGCGGTCGTTGGCGGCGCGCAGGCGGCGGCAGACCGAGAGGCCGTCTTCGCCGGGCATCATCAGGTCGAGCACGATCAGGTCGACCGTGTCGCGCAACAGGATGCGGTTGAGCGCCTTGCCGTCCTCGGCCACGATCACTTCGAATCCTTCCTGCGTCAGATAGCGGCGCAGCAGGTCGCGGATGCGGGCGTCGTCGTCGACGATCACGATCTTGTCGGTGCGAGCGGGAACTTGAGTCATTTCTACAACGATGAATTTGTAACAGGGCCGATTCTGAAGGCGTTAAGGCTTCGTTGAGCCGGATTTACTTATGGTTTGACACTAAGTTACAAAACTTGCGGACGCTCGCGGTCTGGTCATCCGACGTTAGCCTGGAGGTGGCAAAGTTCCCTCTGCGTTATGACTTCCGCTCAATGAGACTACGTTTTTCAGCCCTCACATGCCTTCTCGTTTTCGCCAGCGGTTCCGCGCTGGCGGTCTCCGGTGATTTCCTCAGGGTGGGCGAAGTGCGCCGCAACGAAGTCCGGGATGCGGTGGCGGCCCACAGGGCCGCGCAGCGCGAGGAAGTGCAGCGCGAAGAGGCCGCCGCCGGCCGCCGGCTCACCGCCGCCGAGCTGTTCGAACTGCGCCAGCAGGTGCGCGGCCAATGGACCCCGCCGGGCGCGGGGCCTCTGATGAATTCGGCAGAATCGCAGCCGGCCGAGCGCATCGTGCCGGCACCGCCGCCCGCGCGCGACCCGCTCACGGCGCCGCGCAGCCAGCGCCGCTGAGGCCTCGCGGGCGCGCAAGCCGGCAGGGCCGCCCGAGTCAGGTCGGCCCGCATGGCCCGCTGTTGCGGACCGCCGGGCGGGCAGGCTCGTCTTTCATACCAAACCTGGGGAGTACATCAACTTGAAAAAAATCAAACTGTTCGCGGCCGTGGCCGCCCTGACCGTGGCCGGCACCGCGCTGGCACAGACCGTCGCCACGCCCGCGCCGCAGAACGTGCTGCAGCTCATGGCCGCCGGCACGGTCGAGGTCCAGCAGGACCTGCTGAGCATGACGCTCTCGACCACGCGGGACGCCACCGACGCGGCCACCGTGCAGACCCAGCTGAAGACCGCGCTCGACGCCGCATTGGCCGAGGCGAAGAAGACCGCCCAGCCGGGCCAGCTCGACGTGCGTACCGGCAATTTCAGCCTGTCGCCGCGCTACACCAAGGACGGCAAGATCAACGGCTGGCAAGGCTCCACCGAGCTGGTGCTCGAAGGGCGCGACTTTCCGCGCATCACCCAGGCGGCCGGCCGCGTCACCACGCTCACCGTGGGCAGCGTCGGCTTCGGCCTGAGCCGCGAACAGCGCGCCAAGACCGAGACCGAGGCGCAGAACATCGCCATCGAGAACTTCAAGCAGAAGGCCACCGAGCTGGCCAAGGGCTTCGGCTTCGGCGGCTACACGCTGCGCGAGGTGTCGGTGAACGCGAACGACTCCGGCCCGATCCGCCCGCGCATGATGGCAGCGCAGGCCAAATCGTTCTCGTCCGATTCGGCCGTGCCGGTCGAAGCCGGCAAGACCAGCGTGGTCGTGAACGTCTCGGGCTCGGTGCAGCTCAAGTAAGAAGGCGCGCCCGATGCGTCCAGGCGCATCGGGCGCGCCGGTCCCTCCCTATATAGAAGGAGGGCCTACCTTCGGGCTACCTCCTAGTGGGCATTCCGATCAGGGTGTCACTGGGCGGTCCAGCCGCCGTCCATGGCCCAGGCCACGCCGCGCACCTGGTCGGCCGCCGGCGAGCACAGGAACACGGCCAGGCCGCCCAGTTGCTCGACGGTGGTGAATTGCAGCGAAGGCTGTTTTTCACCCAGCAGGTCGTTCTGGGCCTGCGCGGCGGTGATGCCTTCGCGCGCCGCCCGGTCGTCGATCTGCTTCTGCACCAGCGGCGTGAGCACCCAGCCGGGGCAGATCGCGTTGGCGGTGACGCCCGAGGTCGCGGTTTCGAGCGCGACCGACTTGGTCAGCCCGACGATGCCGTGCTTGGCCGCCACGTAGGCCGACTTCTGCGCCGACGCCACGAGCCCGTGGGCCGACGCGATGTTGACGATGCGGCCCCAGTTGGCTTCGCGCATCGCCGGGATCGCCAGGCGCGTGGTGTGGAACGCGCTGGTGAGGTTGATCGCGATGATGGCGTCCCAGCGTTCGGTGGGGAAATCCTCGACCTTGGCGACATGCTGGATGCCGGCGTTGTTCACGAGGATGTCGACGCGGCCGAACCTGGACGCGGCGAACTTCATCATGTCCTCGATCTGGTCGGGTTTGCTCATGTCGGCGCCGTGGTACTCGGCGCGCACGCCGAGTGCCTCGATCTGGGCCTTGGGTGTTTCGGAATCGCCGAAACCGTTGAGCACGATGTTTGCGCCCTGTTGGGCGAGAGCCTTGGCGATGGCGAGGCCAATGCCGCTGGTGGACCCCGTGACAAGCGCGGTTTTGCCTTTGAGCATGTAGATCAATCTCCGGATGAATTAGGATGCGACGAGACAATTATCCGCACCAGAACGACTTCGTTTTCATGACCGAACCGACGCTTCATTACGTGGCGTGCGACGACGCCCAGGGTGGCCATCGCATGGCCTATTGGCAATGGGGCGACGCACGCAGCGCGCACGTCGTGGTCTGCGTGCACGGGCTGACCCGGCAGGGACGCGACTTCGACGCGCTGGCCCAGGCCATCGTGGCACGCGCCGGCGGCGCGGTGCGCGTGGTCTGCCCCGACGTGGTGGGCCGCGGGCGCAGCGACTGGCTGCGCGACCCGGCCTTCTATCAGGTGCCCGTGTACGCGGCCGACATGCTGGCGCTGGTGGCGCAGCTGCACCGCGAACAACCCATCGACGCGCTCGACTACGTCGGCACCAGCATGGGCGGGCTGATCGGCTTCGTGCTCGCGGGCCACAAGGAACTGCCGCTGGCACGGCCCATTCGCCGCTTCGTGGCCAACGACGTCGGCCCGACCATCGAGCCGGCCGCGGTGCAGCGCATCGGCGCGTACGTGGGGCAGGCCGGCCAGTTTGCGAGCGTGCAGGCCGCTTCCGATGCGATGTGGGCGCTGTCGACCACCTTCGGTCCGCACACGCCGCAGCAGTGGCTGTCGCTGTCGCAGCACATGGTGGTGCCGGCGTCGCAACGCACGGCCGACGGCTCGGCCAAGGTAGACGCGGACATTGAAAGCGATGGTGCCTGGGTGCTTCATTACGACCCCGCCATCGGCGTGGCGCTGCGCGCCATCACGCCCGAGGCGGCGGCCCAGGGCGGCGCGATCATGTGGAGCCTGTACGACGCCATCGAGGCGCGCACGCTGCTCACGCGCGGTGCGGTCTCCGATCTGCTGTCGCGCGACACCGCGCTGGCCATGACGCAGCGCGGCCCGCGGGCCCAACTGGTCGAGTTCGACGGCGTGGGCCATGCGCCGACTTTCGTCGACCCCGCGCAGATCGCCGCCGTCACCGACTTCCTGTTCGACTGATCGAGAGAGTGCAGCGTGAAGCGCGATTCCTCGAGCCTCCAGACGGCGCCCGTGTCCGACGCGGTCATGGTCGATTACCCGTTGTCCGCCGCCACGGCCGACCGCACGCCGGTGATGGAGAACATGCTGGCGCGCGCGCGCGCGTTCGCCGAGCCGCTGATTGCCGATGAGACGCTCGACACGGGCGAGAACACGCTCGCGCATGCCGACGCGGTGGCCGCCATCGTCGCGAAGATGGGCGGCTCCGAGGCCATGCAGGCTGCGAGCTACCTGGTCTATGCCTGCCAGCACCTGAACCGCCCGCAGGAAGTCATCGCCAAGGTGTTCGGCGACAACTTCGCGGCGCTCGCGGTGGAGACGACCAAGCTGGTGCGCGTGCAGGAGCAGGCGCGCTCCGCGTCGCAGGGGCACCATGCCGAAGGCGCCGGCGCGCAGACCGAGAACGTGCGCAAGATGCTGCTCGCGTTCTCGCGCGACCTGCGCGTGGTGATGCTGCGACTGGCCTCGCGGCTGCAAACCCTGCGCCATGCGGCCGCGAGCAAGCAGCCGACACCGGAGAGCGTGGCGCGCGAATCGCTGCAGGTGTTTGCGCCGCTGGCCAACCGGCTGGGCATCTGGCAGGTGAAGTGGGAGATCGAGGATCTTTCGTTCCGCTTTCTCGAGCCCGAAACCTACAAGCTGATCGCGCGGCTGCTCGACGAGAAGCGCATCGAACGCGAAGGCCACATCGAGCAATTGCGCTCGCAGCTCGAACGCGAACTGCAGGCCGAAGGCGTGAAGGCCACGGTGCAGGGTCGCCCGAAGAACATCTACAGCATCGTGAAGAAGATGCGCGGCAAGTCGCTCGACTTCGCGCAGGTCTTCGACATCCTCGCGCTGCGCGTGGTGGTGCCCGACGTCAAGGATTGCTACGCGGCGCTGGCATGGGTGCACTCGCACTTCCAGCCGATCGACGAGGAGTTCGACGACTACATCGCGCGGCCGAAGCCCAACGGCTACCAGTCGCTGCACACGGTGGTGCGCGAACTGGTCGACGGCAAGCCGGGCAAGCCGATCGAGATCCAGATTCGCACGGAAGAAATGCACGACCACGCCGAGCATGGCGTGGCGGCCCACTGGGCCTACAAGGAAGCGGGCCACAAGGGCTACGCGGGCGTATGGGCGAGCGGCGAATACGACGCGAAGATCGCGGTGCTGCGCCAGCTGCTGGCGTGGGAGCGGGATCTTTCGGGCGGCCTGCAGGGGCAGGGCCTGTTCGACGACCGCATCTATGTGCTCACGCCGGACGCGGCCATCGTCGAACTGCCGCAGGGCGCGACGCCGGTCGACTTCGCGTACACCGTGCACACCACGCTCGGCCATCGCTGCCGCGGTGCGCGTGTCGATGGCGCGATGGTGCCGCTGAACACACCGCTGTCGAACGGGCAGACGGTCGAGATCATTGCGGCCAAGGAAGGCGGACCTTCGCGCGATTGGCTCAATGCGGAGCTGGGCTATCTGGCGAGCCACCGTGCACGTGCGAAGGTGCGTGCGTGGTTCAACGCACAGATCACGCACGAGACCGTGGCGCGTGGACGCGAAGCGGTCGAGAAGCTGCTGCAGCGCGAAGGCAAGACGTCGGTGCGGCTCGAAGATCTCGCGTCGCAGCTGGGCTTCAAGTCGGCGGACAACCTCTTCGAAGTGGTCGGCAAGGACGAGTTCTCGTTGCGCAACATCGAGACGTTGCTGCGTCCGCCGGAACCCGCACCGGGTCCCGACGACGGCGTGCTCATCAAGAAGGCGCGCGGCAGCGAGAAGTCGGGCAAGGGCGGTGTGCTGGTGGTGGGCGTGTCTTCATTGATGACGCAGCTTGCCAAGTGCTGCAAGCCTGCGCCGCCCGACGCCATTCGCGGTTTCGTCACGCGAGGTCATGGTGTCAGCGTGCACCGCAGCGACTGCAGCAACTTCCGCACGATGGCCGCGAAGGATGGCGAGCGCGTCATCGATGTGGAGTGGGGTGCCGCGAAGAAGGGTGCAGAGGCGCCGGTGTATGCGGTGGACGTGTCCGTCGAGGCGGCCGACAGGCAAGGGCTGCTGCGCGATATCTCCGACGTGTTCGCACGCGAGAAGATGAATGTGATCGGCGTGCAGACGCAATCGATCAAGGGCACGGCGTGGATGACGTTCACCGTGGAAATCGCCGATGCCGCGCGGCTCACGCAGGTGCTCGGACTGGTCACTGCAGTTATTGGTGTGCGATCTGCACGTCGTCGCTGAAAAGCATGATTTCTGCTGCTACAATAAGTGCTTCTCGGACACATCCTTAGGCGCGTAGCTCAGCTGGTTAGAGCACCACCTTGACATGGTGGGGGTCGTTGGTTCGAGTCCAATCGCGCCTACCAATTTTTGTTCAATCCCGGCCAACCACCGGATCAGTTGAACAAAGCATGCACCGGGTTCCCCGGTGCATCAATCGTCCATCTGTGGTGATGCAGAAAAAGACCGTGGCCATCTTGTTGTGCTAACTTGGCCGCACTGCAAACCATTTCCCAATTTCTTGATAAGCGATCAGATGAATACGCGATCAACGCTGGTTGATCGGGCTCATGCCGACAAGCGTCAGGCCTTGCTGTTGAAGCAGGCTCCTCTCGAGTTTGCACGTGCCGTCTACGGCATCAACGACCACGCAGGTGGCCGCACGGAAACCATGGCTGCACGCGAAGTGGCGCGCGCGCAGCAACGCCAGGGCATGCCGTTGACCGAAGAGCGTGCCGAACAGCGTGCCCGCGCCTACCTTCCCACGCCGGGTCAGGAGCACTGCCCACGTTGCTGGGTGGTCTACGGACAAAAAAATCCGCTGCGTTTTCGTGATGCTTCCGAAGAGCTTCCAGAGACCGCGTCCTGCCATTCGTGCGGGGCGGAATACGCCACATCGTCGGACTGAACGTGCACGAGCGTCGTGCGGTCAGGGTAAACCTTGTCGCGGCGCAGCAAAACCGCTCCCTAGAATCATCCGATGACATGGGCGTCCATGTGAAGGAGTCCGCAGTGCAGAGCAAGAAGTCCGGGGTCAAACCGGTACAGCGTGTGATCAAGAAGTACCCCAACCGAAGGCTCTACGACACCGAGACATCCACGTACATCACGCTGACCGAGGTGAAGCAGCTGGTCATCCAGAGTGCGCAGTTCGTGGTGCGTGACGCCAAGTCCGGCGACGATCTCACCCGCAGCATTCTGCTGCAGATCATTCTTGAAGAAGAGGCGGGCGGCGCGCCGATGTTCACCGAGCAGGTGTTGTCCAACATCATCCGTTTCTACGGGCAGGCGATGCAGGGCTACATGGGCCCGTATCTCGAGAAGAATATCCAAGCCATGACCGAAGTGCAGGCCCAACTGGCCGACAAGGCCGAAGGCCTGACGCCCGAAATGTGGTCGCGCTTCATGAGCATGCAGTCGCCGATGCTGCAGGGGCTGATGGGCAACTACGTCGAGCAATCGAAGAATGTGTTCCTGCAGATGCAGGAGCAGATGCAGAAAAACACCGAGCAGGTGCTTGGCGCCTTTGGCATCAAGCGTCCCTGAGTTTCGTCCCGGCCGTTTGGCCGCCAGATCGACCGAGTGCGCTTGACCCTCGGCCGAAGGCGAAGGTTCTCCAATGAATGCCCAGCCGTCACCGATAGCTGGGACAATAGAGGCATATGAGCGAAGTTGCCTCCCCCGAACGTACGGCCACGCCGACCGCCCCCAAGGTCGGATTCGTGAGCCTGGGCTGCCCCAAGGCCCTGACAGATTCCGAATTGATCCTGACCCAGCTGAGCGCTGAGGGCTATCAGACCTCCAAGACTTTCGAAGGTGCCGATCTGGTGATCGTCAACACCTGCGGCTTCATCGACGATGCGGTGAAGGAAAGCCTGGACACCATCGGTGAAGCGCTGGCCGAAAACGGCCGCGTGATCGTCACCGGCTGCCTAGGTGCCAAGACCGGCGACCAGGGCGGCAATCTGGTGCGCCAGATGCACCCGAGCGTGCTGGCCGTGACCGGCCCGCACGCCACGCAAGAGGTGATGGATGCGGTGCACGCCAACCTGCCCAAGCCGCACGACCCCTTCATCGACCTGGTGCCGAACACCTTCGGCGTTGCCGGCCTCAAGCTGACGCCGCGCCACTATGCGTACTTGAAGATCAGCGAAGGCTGCAACCACCGCTGCACTTTCTGCATCATTCCGTCGATGCGCGGCGACTTGGTGTCGCGGCCGGTCGGCGACGTGTTGAGCGAGGCGAAGGCCTTGTTCGAAGGCGGCGTGAAGGAGTTGCTGGTGATCAGCCAGGACACCTCGGCCTATGGCGTCGACGTGAAGTACCGCACCGGGTTCTGGGACGGCAAGCCGGTCAAGACCCGCATGCTGGAGCTGGTGCGCACCCTGGGCGAAATCGCCGAGCCTTACGGCGCGTGGGTTCGTTTGCACTACGTGTACCCGTACCCGAGCGTCGACGAAATCATTCCGCTCATGGCCAGCGGCATGGTGCTGCCGTACCTCGACGTGCCGCTGCAGCACAGCCACCCCGACGTGCTCAAGCGCATGAAGCGTCCGGCCAGCGGCGAGAAGAACCTGGAGCGTCTGGCGCGTTGGCGCGAGGTGTGCCCGGAGCTCGTGATCCGCAGCACCTTCATTGCCGGTTTCCCCGGCGAGACGGAGCAGGAATTCGAGCATCTGCTCGACTTCATTCGCGAAGCCGAAATCGACCGTGCCGGTTGCTTTGCCTACAGCCCGGTCGCAGGCGCGACCGCCAACGATATTCCCGGCATGCTGCCCGAGCCGGAGCGTGAGGCGCGACGCGCCCGTTTCATGGAAGTGGCGGAAGCCGTGTCGATCGCCAAGCTGCAAAAGCGCATCGGCTCGACGATGCAGGTGCTGGTCGATTCGGCGCCGGGCATGGGCCGCAAGGGTGGGGTGGGGCGCACGTACGCCGATGCACCGGAGATCGACGGCACGGTTCGCCTGCTGCCGCCCGAGAAGATCAGCAAGACGCTCAAGGTCGGTGAGTTCACGCGCGCGCGCATCGTGGGCGCAGAAGGCCACGACCTGATCGCACTGCCGGTTTGATGCGGATTCGTACAGACAAGAAAAAAGCCACCGGAGACCGGTGGCTTGTTTCGAATGACCTGGCGGGGGTCAGCTTGTATTTGGTGCCCAGAAGAGGACTCGAACCTCCACGATGTTACTCGCTAGTACCTGAAACTAGTGCGTCTACCAATTCCGCCATCTGGGCTTCACACCTGCCGAAGCAGCTGTGTTTTTTTGCTTTTCAGCAAAGACTACGAGTATACACAATTTTCTGCGGCTTCCTGACAGAGATGTTCGCTTGCGCGCGCATTTTTGTTTTCGAAGCCGGCGGCATCGCCCGCGTTGCCCGTTTGATGCAGATTCAAACGGCCATGAAAAAAGCCACCGGAGACCGGTGGCTTCAATCGGATGACCTGGTAAAGGTCTGTTTAAACTTGGTGCCCAGAAGAGGACTCGAACCTCCACGATGTTACTCGCTAGTACCTGAAACTAGTGCGTCTACCAATTCCGCCATCTGGGCCCACAGAACTGCCGAAGCAGTTATGTTTTGAATTTCAGGAAAGAAGGAGATCATATCAAAAATAATGTCACTTCCAGCAGCTTGTTGGACGAATTCGAAGGCACTGTTCAAGGACATCGCGACGGGCACGGTTTTGTGCAGCGCGACGACGGTGAAGCAGACATCTACCTGCCCCCGAACGAGATGCGCGCGGTGCTGCACAAGGACCGCGTCAAGGCGCGTGTCGTGCGGCAGGACCGCCGCGGTCGCCCCGAAGGGCGCGTGGTGGAAATCGTCGAGCGTCCCGAGCAGCCGATCATCGGCCGCTTGCTGCATGAAGGCGGTATCTGGCTCGTTGCCCCCGAAGACAAGCGCTACGGACAAGACGTTCTGATTCCCAAGGGTGCCACCGGTCCTGCGAAGGTCGGACAGGTGGTCGTGGTGCAGCTCACCGAGCCGCCGGCGTTGTTCGGCCAACCCGTGGGCCGCGTGAAGGAAGTGCTGGGCGAGATCGACGACCCCGGCATGGAAATCGAAATTGCCGTGCGCAAGTACGGCGTGCCGCACGAGTTCTCCGCGGAGTGCCTGGCCGAGGCCAAGGCATTGCCCGAGAAGGTCCGTCCCGCCGACAAGAAGGGGCGCGTCGACCTCACCGACATCCCGCTCGTCACCATCGACGGCGAAGACGCGCGTGACTTCGACGACGCCGTCTATTGCGAGCCCGCGAAGGTGGGCCGTGGCAAGGGCTGGCGCCTGCTCGTGGCCATCGCCGACGTCAGTGCCTATGTGCGCACCGGTTCGCCTATCGACATCGACGCCTACGACCGCGCCACCAGCGTCTACTTTCCGCGCCGCGTCATTCCGATGCTGCCCGAGAAGCTGTCGAACGGCCTGTGCTCGCTGAACCCCGATGTCGAACGCCTGTGCATGGTGTGCGACATGCTGGTCGCGGCCGACGGCGAGATCTACGCGTACCAGTTCTATCCGGCCGTGATGTTCAGCCATGCGCGCTTCACGTACACCGAGGTGGCCGCCATCCTCGGCAACACGCGCGGCCCCGAAGCGGCCAAGCGCAAGGACCGCGTGAAGGACCTGCTGAACCTCGCCGACGTGTACAAGGCGCTGCTCAAGCAGCGCGGCAAGCGCGGTGCGGTCGACTTCGAGACCACCGAGACGCAGATCATCTGCGACGACGCCGGCCGCATCGAGAAGATCGTGCCGCGCACGCGCAACGAGGCGCACCGTCTCATCGAAGAAGCGATGCTCGCAGCCAACGTCTGCAGCGCCGACTTCATCGCCGAAGGCAAGCACCCGGGCCTGTTCCGCGTGCATGAGGGCCCGACGGCCGAGAAGAAGGAAATCCTGCGCGGCTACCTGAAGGCGATGGGCGTGGGCCTGAGCATCACGGACGACCCCAAGCCGGGCGAGTTCCAGGCGATTGCCGTGGCCACCAAGGAGCGCCCTGACGCGCAGCAGATCCACACCATGCTGCTGCGCTCGATGCAGCAGGCGATCTACACGCCGTTCAACAGCGGCCACTTCGGCTTGGCCTACGAGGCGTACACGCATTTCACGAGCCCGATCCGGCGCTATCCGGACTTGCTGGTGCACCGCGTGATCAAGGCGATCCTCACCAAGTCGCGCTACCAGTTGCCGATGCTGCCCACGCCCGGCGAAGCGCATGCGAAGCTGGCCAAGCGGCTCGCGTCGCGCGTGAAGGCGCCGACGGCCAAGCCGCAGAAAGCCACCATCGCGCCCAGCAAGGAAGTGCTGGCATGGGAAGCCGCGGGCCTGCATTGCAGCGCCAACGAGCGCCGCGCCGACGAAGCCAGCCGCGACGTCGAGGCCTGGCTCAAGTGCAAGTACATGCGCGAGCACCTCGGCGAGGAGTACGGCGGCGTGGTCACCGCGGCCACCACCTTCGGCATCTTCGTCACGCTCGACGCGATGTACGTCGAAGGGCTGGTGCACATCACCGAGCTCGGCGGCGAGTACTTCAAGTTCGACGAGATGCGCCAGGAGCTGCGCGGCGAGCGCACCGGCATCCGCTATGCCATCGGCACGCGCGTGCGGGTGCAGGTGAGCCGCGTCGACCTGGACGGCCGCAAGATCGACTTCCGCCTCGTGCGCGAGGGCGAAGACCTGATGTCGCGCGCGATGAAGGACAAGGGCGCGGCATCATCGGGCGTGCCGGTCAAGGCATCGGCCAAGCGCGGTTCGCGCCACAAGGCCGACGCCTCGGCCGACCAGCCGCGCGCCGAGCGCGGCACCTCGGTTGCGGCCGGGCCGCAGTCGGCGATGCAGGCCTTCAAGTCGGCGGTCAAGAAGGCCGCCAACAAGATGAAGGGGCGCAAGCCGCGCCGCTGATGCCCTGCCGCATGAACCATCGACAAACTGACAAAAGAAAGAGACAGACCGCATGAGCGCTGAAGACAACAAAGGCCGCATCGCCATCGTCACCGGGGCGGGCTCCGGCATCGGCCGCGCCGCCGCGCTGGCGCTGCTGGGCGACGGCTGGAACGTGGTGCTGGCCGGTCGCCGCCTGGAGCCGCTGGAGCAGGTGGCGGAAGAGTCGGGCGCCGGTGCGCGCGCCTTCGCCGTGCCGACCGATGTGGCCAAGGCCGATTCGGTGCAGGCGCTGTTCGCGGCCGCGGTCGATCGCTTTGGCCGCGTCGACCTGCTGTTCAACAACGCCGGCGTGGGCAACCCGCCGGGTCCCTTCGAGGACTGGACGCCGGAGCAGTGGCAGGGCGTGGTCGACATCAACCTGACGGGCATGTTCTTCTGCATCCAGCAGGCGTTCCGCACGATGAAGGCGCAGACGCCGATGGGCGGGCGCATCATCAACAACGGCTCGATCTCGGCCACCGCGCCGCGTCCGAACTCGGCCGCCTACACGTCCACCAAGCACGCGGTCGAAGGCCTGACCAAGACGGCGTCGCTCGACGGGCGCAAGTACGACATCGCGGTGGGGCAGGTGGACGTGGGCAACGCCATGACCGAACTGGCCGCGCGCATGGCCAAGGGCGTGCCGCAGGCCAATGGCGAGCTGGCGATCGAGCCGCTCATCGACGTGAAGATCGTCGGCCAGTCGGTGCTCTACATGGCCAACCTGCCGCTGGAAGCCAACGTGCTGTTCCACACCATCATGGCGACGAAGATGCCCTTCGTCGGTCGCGGCTAAACCCGTCGGTCGATTGGTCGGTTGGTCGGTTGGTCGGTTGGTCAGGCGGGCGCGCGGCGGGCCAGCGTGCCCGCCGTGAGCGGGGCCGCATCGGCCGGCCAGGTGTCGGCGATATGGCCGTGCTGCCAGACGGCCTCGCAGGCCGCCTCGAACGGCGGCCGGCGCATCGCCAGCGCCGCGCCGACCATGCCGGCCAGCACGTCGCCAGTGCCAGCGCTTGCCAGGCGGGCATTGCCGGTCAGGTTGACGACCGGTGGCTGGTTGCCGGTGCCGGCAATCACGGTGCCTGAACCCTTGAGCACCGTCACGGCGCCGAACCGGGATGCCAACTGGCGGGCTGCGGCCAGCCGGTCGCCCTGCACCTCGCCAGCCGTGCAGCCCAGCAGGCGTGCGGCCTCCAGCGGATGCGGCGTGAGCACTGTCGGCGCGCCGCTTTTCCCTCGAGATACCAGCTGCGCTTGAAGCGCGGCATCGGCCGCGATGGCATTGAGCGCATCGGCGTCGAGTACCAGTGCCGCCGCCGTCGACAGCACGCTGGGCAGCAGGTCGCGAACGGCCTCTCCACCACCGCAACCGCACACCGCCGTCATGCCCGAGAGGTCAAGCGCATGGGCGTCTCGCAACATCAACTCCGGTTGCGAAACGTCCACCGGTGCCGCACTCGGATCCAGCAGCCCGACGAACACGCGTCCCGCGCCCGCATGCAGCGCCGCCGAGCCGGCCAGCAGCGCGGCGCCGGCCATCCCCGACGCGCCGCCGATCACCGCGACATCGCCGTAGCTGCCCTTGTGCGAGGCGTGGGTGCGCGGCTGCATGGCGGGCGTGCCTGCGATGCGTGCCGTTGGTGCGTGTTCCTTGGCGAATGCGCCGCAGCCGAGATCGTCGACCCACACCGCGCCCGCCGCATCGCGGCCCTGGGCCGTGAACAGGCCGGGTTTCAAGGTGAGAAAGGTGATGCAGGTGCGGGGCGACGT
Organism: Variovorax sp. OK212; assembly: GCF_900112425.1. Taxonomy (GTDB): domain Bacteria; phylum Pseudomonadota; class Gammaproteobacteria; order Burkholderiales; family Burkholderiaceae_C; genus Variovorax. The sequence continues at coordinate 396,995 of NZ_FOLP01000006.1, forward strand.
CTGTGCGTGATCGGCGCCATGGGGCAGGGTGCCCGTGTCCGCGTTCAGCCCCGAGGGCACGTCGACGCTGAGCACGGGCTGCGCACTGGCATGCATTCGCGCCAGCCACTCGGCCATCGTGCCTTCGGGCGGCCGTGTCGACCCGATGCCCAACAGCGCATCGATGGCCAGGTCATGGCTCGACGGCGGCGCCGCTGCGAAAGTGACGCCCGCATCGCGCGCTCGCTGCAGCGAGGCCCTGGCATCCGGCGGCAGCCGGCTTTCGTCGCCCGCGAACGTGACCACCGGAAAGAAGCCGCGATGCCGCAATTGCGCCGCAGCCTCGAAGCCATCGCCCCCGTTGTTGCCCGGCCCGCACGCCACCCAGATCGTTCGCGCATGCGGTGCGATCGCCATGGCGAGGCGCGCCACGGCAAGCCCCGCGCGCTGCATCAGCGTGTGGGCGGGCAGGGCGGTTGCCGCGGCCTGCTCGATGCGGCGCGTGGCGGCGATGTCGAACAGGTCGGCGGCGGTGGCGGACGTGATGCGGTGCATCGATCCATTGTGCCGCCGCGCCTGCGCTCTATCCGCTCTCTCTATCATCGGCCGATGACGTTCAAGACCCTTGGCTGGCTGCTGGTCCTGCTGCTGGCGTTTTTCGCCGGCCTGATCGGCACGGCCCTCGCGCTGATCGCCGGCGCAGCCTGGGCGCTCGGCCTGCTGGCCTTGGTGTGGGGGCTGTTCCTGCTGGCCGAGTCGTTGCGCCGCATCCCGCTGCGCGACGTGGCGTGGACCCTGGGCGTGGGCTATGGCTTCGGCGTGATGCACTGGCTCGACGTACCGGCCGAGGCAGGGTCGAGCCTGGCGAATTGGCTCTTGATCGGCGCGGACCTGCTGTGCCTGGTGTTTTTCGCGCTGGTGGCGCCGGCCATCCTGGGGTGGATTGCCGGCCGGTGGGCGCCGCCGCCCGAGCCCGAACTGCCGGTGGAAAAGGCGGCGACCCCGGAGCAACTGCGCCGCTGGGGCCCTAGAGACTGAGCCGTTCGACGCCGAGGCCTTCGAGGTCGATGCCCGGGTCCTGACCGGCGATCAGGTCGCCCAGCACGCGCGCGCTGCCGCACGACAGCGCCCAGCCGCTCGAACCATGCCCGAGGTTGAGCCACACGCCCGGAATGCCGCTGGGGCCCAGCACGGGCGGGCCGTCCGGCAGCATCGGCCGTGCGCCTTTCCACTGCTGCACACCGGACTGCAGCGTGGCCGCCCCCGGAAACCAGTCGTGAAGCACCTTGTAGAGCGTCTGGATGGCGGCCGGGTTCATCGTGTCCAGCGAGCCGCCGATCTCGGCGCTGCCGGCCACGCGCACACGCTGTCCGAGGCGCGAGATGGCGACCTTGTAGCGCTCGTCCATCACCGCGCTGCGCGGAGCGTTGAGCGGCTCGCGGATCGGCGCGCTGACCGAATGGCCGTAGACCGGCGCCATCGGAATGCGCAAGCCCAGCGGCCGCAGCAGCGAGGCCGAGTTCAGGCCGGCGCACATCACGACCGCGTCGTAGCGCACGGCTTCCGAGCCGCCCGCCAGCGACAGCGAGGTCGGCGCCGCGCGGCTCAGCGGCGCAATGTCGCAGTTGAAGTGAAACTGCGCACCGAAGGCCTCGGCCTCCCACTTGAGCAGCAGCGCGAACTGGCGGCAGTTGGCCACTTCGTCTTCCGGCAGGTGGATGGCGCCGGCCAGCGGCGTGTCGGGGTTCAGGGCCGGTTCGAGCAGCCGGGCCTCGTCGGCATCGACCTCGCGGAACACGCTGCCGGCCTGGCGCAGCACCTCGAGCCCAGGCTGCACCAGCTTCTTCTCGCGCTTGGAGCGCAGCAGCACCAGGTAGCCGTCGCTGCGCTCGTAGCTGAGTTCGCGCGCCTCGGACACTTCGTGCAGCCGGGTGCGGCTGTAGAAGGCCAGGCGCTGCATGCGGGCGCGGTTGGCCAGGTAGGTCTCGAGCTTGCAGGCCTTCTGCCAGCGTGACATCCAGCCGATGTCGCGCGAGTTGAGCGGCCAGCGCAGCTTGATGGCGCCGTGCGACGAGAGCAGCGAGCGCAGCACCTTGCCGCGCATGCCCGGGGCCGCCCAGGGCGTGACATATCCGGGTGCGACCACGCCTGCGTTGGCGAAGCTGGCTTCTTCTGCGGCGGCGCCTCGGCGCTCGAACACGGTCACTTCATGGCCGTCGGAAACCAGTTCCCAGGCGGTGGTGACGCCGATGATGCCGGCGCCCACGATCGCGATTTTCATTGAGGATATTTAGATAAAAGAAGCGGCTGACGCCCGGTGGGCGTGCGATGGCGGCTATTGTTTTTGTAGCGCATGCTCGGTCTGGAGTGCCACCGCGAGCACGGCGTCGTCGTGCAGGGCGGCATGCCACAGCATCAGGCCGACCGGCAGTTCGCCGTTGGCGTGGCAGGGCAGCGAGAGCGCGCAGCCGTCGAGCATATTCACGATCGACGGGTTGCGCAGCAGCAGTGCGTTGACGCGGAAGAATTCGTCGTCGCGCTCGGCGCCGGGGGCCACGCTGGCGATGGTCGGCGCGGTGATCGGCACGGTCGGCGAAAGCACGGCGTCGAACGGGGCAATGGCGGCTTCGACGCGGGCGATCCAGCCGTGGCGGGCGTTCAGCAGGTCGATGTATTCGTGCGCCTTCATGGTGGCACCGCGCAGGATGCGCTGGGCCACGCGCGGGTCGTAGCCGGCGCCGCTGCGCTCGAGCAGCAGGCGGTGCCAGGCATGGGCCTCGGCCGCCGAGAAGCCGCCGGTGGCGTTGATGGTCGCGAGTTCTGCCAGCTGCGGCAGCTCGATTTCCTCGATGCGGGCGCCGGCGGCGCGCAAGGTCTTCAGCGTGCGTTCGAAGGCGGTGGCGACCGCAGGCTCGATGCCGTCGAAGAACACGTTCCTGACCACGGCGAGCCGGTAGGCGGCCAGCGGCGCATTGCCGGCCGTGACGCGCCGCGCGGCGAGTATTTCGTGCGCGGCGATGGCGTCGCGCACCGAGCGGGTCATGGCGCAGACCGTGTCGAGCGTGGTCGACAGCGGCAGCGCGCCGTCTGCAGGCACGAGGCGGGCGGTGCTCTTGAAGCCGACGATGCCGTTGAGCGCCGCGGGAATGCGGATCGAGCCGCCCGTGTCGGAGCCCAGGCCGATGAAGGCGGCGCCGGTGGCCACCGAAATGGCCGCGCCGGACGACGAGCCGCCCGGAACGCGCGGCGTGGCGGCGTCGCTCACGTTGGCCGGTGTGCCGTGGTGCGGGTTGACGCCGACGCCGGAGAAGGCGAACTCCGTCATGTTGGTCCGGCCCGTGAGCACGCCGCCGGCGGCGCGCAGCCGGGCCACGGCCGTGGCATCGGCCTTGGCGGCGGGCGCGTGGGCCAGCACCACCGAGCCTGCTGGCGTCGGCTGGCCCTCGATGTCGAACAGGTCCTTGGCCGTGAAGGCGAGCCCGCAAAGGCGGCTGTCGGGGTTCGACCCGGCGGCGGCCTGGCGGGCCTCGTCGAACATCGTGCGGGTGAAGACGTGGGTGCAGGCCGGCGACTGGGCGATGCCGATGGAGCGCTCCATTTTGGTGCGTGCATCGGAGCCACCTGCCAGAAGGGTGAGACGGGTGGCGTGAAGGTCGTTCATGGGTGGCTGCAGGTGCCGCGCATGCGGCTCGGGTTCAGGAAAGAGGGGAGGCGGGCGTGCTATACTCTTTGGGTTTCGCTGGCCGAGCGACGGCTTCCGTTGCATCCAGCCAAACGCATCCGCAAACCGGCCCAATCAAGGTGTTGTGACTCCGTTCAAGAGAGCACAAAACGGGCTGGATTTTAGACCCAACCTTTGGAGTAATTTTCAATGTCTACCACCATGCGCGAAATGCTGGAAGCCGGTGTCCACTTCGGTCACCAAACCCGCTTCTGGAACCCCAAGATGGCTCCGTTCATCTTCGGTCACCGCAACAAGATTCACATCATCAACCTGGAAAAGTCGCTCCCGATGTTCCAGGACGCGATGAAGTACGCCAAGCAACTCACGGCCAACCGCGGCACGATCCTGATGGTCGGCACGAAGCGCCAGGCCCGTGAAATCGTGGCGGCTGAAGCCCGTCGCGCCGGCGTGCCTTTCGTCGACACCCGCTGGCTCGGCGGCATGCTGACCAACTTCAAGACCGTCAAGACCTCGATCAAGCGTCTGAAGGACATGAAGGCCCAGCAGGAAGCCGGCCTCGACTCGCTGAGCAAGAAGGAGCAACTGACCTTCTCGCGCGAAATCGCGAAGCTCGAAAAGGACATCGGCGGCATCCAGGACATGGCAGCACTGCCGGACGCCATCTTCGTGATCGACGTGGGCTTCCACAAGATCGCCGTGGCTGAAGCCAAGAAGCTCAACATTCCGCTGATCGGCGTGGTGGACTCCAACCACTCGCCCGAAGGCATCGACTACGTGATCCCCGGCAACGACGACTCGTCGAAGGCTGTCACGCTGTACGCCCGCGGCATCGCCGACGCCATCATCGAAGGCCGCAACAGCGCCACCGGTGACGTGGTCAAGGCCATCGCCGAAGGCAACGACGAATTCGTCGAAGTCGAAGAAGGCGCTTCGGCCTGATTGGCGCGCTCGCGAGCCTGAAGAAGGGGCTTTGGTGCCCCTTTTTTTTAACCTGATTTTTGGAATTACGGAGATACACAAATGGCTGCAATCACCGCAAGCATGGTTGGCGAACTGCGCGCTAAGACCGACGCGCCCATGATGGAATGCAAGAAGGCCCTGACCGAGGCCGAAGGCAACATGGAAAAGGCCGAAGAGCTGCTGCGCATCAAGCTCGGCAACAAGGCCGGCAAGGCATCGGGCCGCATCACCGCTGAAGGCGTGGTCACGGCTTTCGTCGACGGCGCTGCCGGCGGCATGATCGAAATCAACTGCGAAACCGACTTCGTCACCAAGAACGACAGCTTCCTGGCCTTGGCCAACGCTGCCGCCATGCTGGTCGCGAAGAACAACCCCGCGGACATCGCCGCCCTGGGTGCGCTGGCCTACGAGCAGGACGGTTTCGGCCCCACGCTCGAAGACGTGCGCAAGGGCCTGATCGGCAAGATCGGCGAGAACATGAGCTTCCGCCGCTTCAAGCACTTCGCCGGCAACGGCAAGCTGGCTTCGTACCTGCACGGCACGCGCATCGGCGTGATGGTCGAGTTCGAAGGCGACGACACCTCGGCCAAGGACGTGGCAATGCACATCGCCGCGATGAAGCCGGTCGCCATCCAGGCGTCGGACGTGCCTGCCGAGCTGATCGAAAAAGAGCGCGCAGTGGCTGCCGGCAAGGCGGAAGAAGACCGCAAGACGGCCGAAGCCGAAGGCAAGAAGGCTCAGCCTGCCGACATCGTTGCCAAGCGCATCGAAGGCGGCGTGCAGAAGTTCCTGAAGGAAGTCTCGCTGCACAACCAGCCGTTCGTGAAGAACGACAAGCAGACCGTCGAGCAGATGCTCAAGGCCGCCGACACCTCGATCAAGGGTTTCACCCTGTACGTGGTCGGCGAAGGCATCGAGAAGAAGGTCGACGACTTCGCCGCCGAAGTGGCCGCGCAAGTCGCCGCTGCCAAGGCAGCCGCCTGATTCTGCTGCCATACAAGCGGCGGTGCGCGAACGCGTGCCGCCGCTTTTTCACCGCTACGTTTTACACTCGCCCCCGCCAACCAAAGGAAATTGCCCATGTCTGATCCCCGCCCAGCCCACAAGCGAATCTTGTTGAAGCTGTCGGGAGAGGCACTGATGGGCGACGACGCCTTCGGCATCAACCGCGCGACGATCGTGCGCATGGTCCAGGAAGTGGCCGAAGTCGTGAACATGGGCGTCCAGGTGGCGGTCGTGATCGGCGGCGGCAACATCTTCCGCGGCGTCGCCGGAGGCTCCGTCGGCATGGATCGCGCCACGGCCGACTACATGGGCATGCTGGCCACCGTCATGAACTCGCTGGCCCTGGCCGATGCCATGGACAAGCAGGGTCTCATCGCCCGCGTGATGTCCGCCATTGCCATCGAGCAGGTGGTCGAGCCCTATGTGCGCCCCAAGGCCCTGCAGTACCTCGAAGAGGGCAAGGTCGTGGTGTTCGCGGCCGGCACGGGCAACCCGTTCTTCACGACCGACACGGCCGCCGCGCTGCGCGGTGCCGAAATCGGCGCCGAACTGGTGCTCAAGGCGACCAAGGTCGACGGCGTCTACACCGCCGATCCCAAGACCAACCCCAATGCGACGCGCTATTCCTCGCTCACCTTCGACGAGGCGATTGCGCAGAATCTCGGCATCATGGACGCCACGGCCTTCGCGCTGTGCCGCGACCAGAAGCTGCCGATCAAGGTGTTCTCGATCCTCAAGAACGGCGCGTTCAAGCGCGTCGTGATGGGCGAGGACGAGGGCACGCTGGTGCATGCCTAGGAGCCAATAAGATGACCATTGCAGATATTCAGAGCACGACCGACGCGAAGATGAACCAATCGCTCGCGGCGTTCCAGAGCAACCTCACCAAGATCCGCACCGGCCGCGCCAATTCGGCACTGCTCGACTCGATCCATGTCGAGTACTACGGTTCGCAGGTGCCGCTGAGCCAGGTGGCCAACGTGTCGGTGCTCGACTCGCGCACCATCAGCGTCCAGCCCTGGGAAAAGGGCATGGGCGCCAAGATCGAGAAGGCCATCCGCGAAAGCGACCTGGGCCTGAACCCCGCCTCGATGGGCGACCTGATCCGCGTGCCGCTGCCCGCCATGAGCGAAGAGCGTCGCAAGGAAATGACCAAGCTGGTGCGCAACGAAGGCGAGAGCGCCAAGATCGCCACGCGCAACCTGCGCCGTGACGCCAACGAAGCGGTCAAGAAGCTGGTCAAGGACAAGCTGGCGTCCGAAGACGACCAGAAGCGCGCCGAAGCCGAGATCCAGAAGGTCACCGACCGCCACATCTCGGAAATCGACCGCCTGGTCACGGCCAAGGAAGCGGAGATCATGGCCGTTTGAGGCCTGCCATGGCCTCTTCATCGCCGCGCATTCCCCACCACGTTGCCATCGTCATGGACGGCAACGGCCGTTGGGCGACGCGGCGCTTCCTGCCCCGCGTCGCGGGGCACAAGCAGGGCGTCGAATCGCTGCGCCGCTGCGTCAAGGCCTGCGCCGACCGCGGCGTGGGCGTGCTCACGGTGTTCGCGTTCTCCTCGGAGAACTGGAACCGTCCCGTCGAGGAAGTCTCCGGACTCATGGAGTTGATGGTCGGTGCGCTCGCCCGCGAGGTGCCCCGGCTCAGCAAGGACGGCGTGCGGTTGCATTTCGTCGGCGAACGAGCCGGCCTGTCGCCGAAGATGGTGGCGGGCCTGGTCGAAGCCGAGGCGGCCACCGCGCACAACGCGCGCATGGTGCTGAACGTCTGCTTCAACTACGGCGGCCGCTGGGACATCGCGCAGGCCGCGGCCAAGCTGGTTGCGCAAGGCGAAGCCATCACCGAGCTCAGCCTCGACCGCGCGATGGCGCTGGCCCACGTGGCCGACCCCGACCTGTTCATCCGCACCGGCGGCGAGCAGCGGTTGTCGAACTTCCTGCTCTGGCAAAGCGCCTACGCAGAGCTCTTCTTCAGCGACAAGCTGTGGCCCGAATTCGACGAGGCCGCGCTGGACGAGGCCATCGCCGCGTTCCAGGGCCGCGAGCGCCGCTTCGGTCAAACCTCGGCACAGGTCTCGGCCCCCCAAGGCCAGACGGCCTGACGGCCCGACAACCCCTCTCGCATGCTCAAACAACGCATCCTCACGGCGATCGTGCTGCTCGCGATCCTGCTGCCGGCGCTGTTCTATCCAAGCCACATTCCCTTTGCCTGCGTGATGCTCGTGCTGATCGGCGCGGCGGCCTGGGAGTGGGGGCGCCTGAACGGCTACGGCCAGCGGCTGTCGGTGTTCCTGGGCATCGAGACGGTGGTGCTGTGCGCGCTGTCGTGGTGGCTGGGCTTGCTGAACCAGCCGCTCGCATTGATGTGGACCCTGGCCAGCGCCGCATGGGTGCTGGGCGGCGCCGCACTGCTGCGCGTGGCGGTGCCGGGCTGGCCCCGCATTCCGCGCGGGCTGCGGCTGGTCGGCGGCCTGCTGGCGCTGTGGGTGGCCTGGCTGGCCGCGGTGCAGGCGCGCATGGTCGGCATCAACTTCCTGCTTTCGATCCTGGTGCTAGTGTGGGTGGCCGACGTGTTCGCCTATTTCGCCGGCCGCGCCTTCGGCCTGAAGTTCACCCGCAACAAGCTGGCCCCCGCGATCAGCCCCGGCAAGAGCTGGGAAGGCGTGTGGGGCGGCATGATCGGCGTGGTGGTGCTGGCCTTTGCCTGGGTCTGGGCCGACAAGGCGGCGGGCGCCACGGTGGCCAGCCTCTACACGCGGCTCCATGAGCGCGGCTGGTGGCTGTTGCTGCTCGGCGCGCTGTTCCTTGCGGCGATGAGTGTCGTGGGCGACCTTGTCGAATCTCTCATCAAACGCAGCGCCGGCGCCAAGGACAGCAGCCGGCTGCTGCCCGGCCACGGCGGCGTTCTCGACCGCGTGGATGCCCTCTTGCCCGCGCTTCCCATTGCCATGATGCTGGCCTTCCTGTGAACACTCCCAGACAACGCGTGACGGTGCTAGGTTCGACCGGTTCGGTCGGTGTGAGCACGCTCGACGTCATTTCGCGCCACCCCGAGCGCTTCGAGGTGTTCGCGCTTTCCGCGGCCACCAAGGTCGACGAACTGCTGGCGCAGTGCGCGCGGTTCTCGCCGCGCTTCGCCGTCATGGCCAGCGCGCCGCATGCGGCGCTGCTGGCCGAGAAACTCAAGCAGAATTCGCTCGATACGGTCGTCCTGACTGGGGATGATGCTCTCGAAAAGATAGCGTCGCACGACGAGGTCGATGCCGTCATGGCCGCCATCGTGGGCGCCGCGGGCCTTGCACCTTGCCTCGCGGCGGCGCGTGCCGGCAAGCGGCTGCTGCTGGCCAACAAGGAAGCGCTCGTGGTCGGTGGCGACCTGTTCATGCGCACCGTGCGCGAGGGCGGCGCCACGCTGCTGCCGATCGACAGCGAGCACTCGGCCATCTTCCAGTCGCTGCCCGAAGACCCGTCGACCTGGCCGCGGCGCATCGACAAGATCATCCTCACCGCTTCGGGCGGCCCGTTCCGCACGCGCGCGCCCGACACGCTGGGCACGGTCACGCCGGAGCAGGCCTGCGCGCATCCGAACTGGGTCATGGGCCGCAAGATCTCGGTCGACTCGGCCACGATGATGAACAAGGCGCTCGAGGTCATCGAGGCCCGGCACCTGTTCGGCGTGACGCCCGAGCAGATCGAGGTGGTCATTCATCCGCAGAGCGTGGTGCATTCGATGGTGCAGTTCACCGACGCCTCGGTCATCGCGCAACTCGGCACGCCCGACATGCGGGTGCCGATCGCGGTCGGCCTGGCCTGGCCGGAGCGCATCGAGAGCGGTGCGGCGCGGCTCGACTTCCGCCAGATGTCGGCGCTGAGCTTCGAGACGCCCGACGCCATGCTGTTCCCGGGGCTGGGCCTGGCCTGGCAGGCGCTGCGCGCCGCGCCGGGCACCACGGCCGTGCTGAACGCCGCGAACGAAGTGGCGGTCGAGGCCTTCCTCGACCGGCGCCTGCGTTTCGACCGCATTCATGCGGTCAACATGGAAACTTTGGAAGCGGTGTCGCCCTCCAAGCCCGCATCGCTCGCCGACCTGCTGGCGCTCGATGCCAGCGCCCGTGCGGCCGCGAATGCCGCGGCGCTGCGTTTCGCGGCCTGACACACCCCCTGGAAACCGAGGACTCCGATGTTGCTCACTGTCATAGCCTTTGTGGTCGCACTCGGTGTCCTGATCGCGGTGCACGAGTACGGGCACTACCGCGTCGCGGTGGCCTGCGGCGTCAAGGTGGAGCGGTTTTCCGTCGGCTTCGGCAAGGCGCTGCTCCGCTGGCAGCCCAAGCGCCAGCATCCGGGGCAGCAGACCGAGTTCGTGATCGGTGCGTTCCCGTTCGGCGGCTACGTCAAGATGCTCGACGAGCGCGAAGGCCCCGTGGCGCCCGAAGAGCGCCATCGCGCCTTCAACACCCAGCCCCTGCGTTCGCGCGCGGCCATCGTGGCCGCGGGCCCGATCGCCAACCTGCTGCTGGCAGTGGCGCTCTACACGGCGGTCAACTGGATCGGCGTTCAGGAGCCGGTTGCCAGGCTCGGGCGTCCCGTGGCGGCCTCGCTGGCCGAGGCGGCGGGCCTGCGCGGCGGCGAGCACATCACGCAAGCCGGCTTCGACGGCGACCTGTCGCCGGTGCAGTCCTTCGAAGACCTGCGCTGGCGCATGACGCGCGGCGCGCTCGACGGCCATGACCTGACGCTGGAGATCGCGGGCGAAGGCGGCAAGCCGGCGCGGCAGGTGCTGCTCCCGCTCAGCCGCATGGAGACCAAGGACGCCGATCCGCAGATGTTCCGCAAGATCGGCGTGCTGGCGCCGCTCACCCGGCCCGAGATCGGCGAGGTGATGGCGGGCAGCGCGGCGGAGCGTTCCGGCCTGCGCAACGGCGACGTGGTTCGCGCCATCGGCGACACGGCGATCGTCGACGGGCAGCAACTGCGCGAGGTGATCCGTGCTTCGGTCGACGGCGACCAGCCGCGCGTGCAGGCCTGGCGGCTCGAGCGCGGCGGCCAGCCACTCACCATCGACGTTAAGCCCGAGGTGCGGGAAGAGGGCGGCGCGAAGGTTGCCCGCATCGGTGCCTACGTGGGCGCGGCCCCTGAAATGGTGACGGTGCGCCAGGGCCTGGTCGACGGCGTCTGGCGCGGCGTGGTCCGTACCTGGGAGGTCTCGGCGCTGACCGTGCGCATGATGGGCAAGATGGTCATCGGCGAGGCATCGCTCAAGAATCTGAGCGGTCCGCTCACCATTGCCGACTACGCGGGCAAGTCCGCGAGCCTCGGTTTCACGCAATATCTGGTCTTCCTGGCGCTCATCAGCGTGAGCCTCGGGGTCCTCAATCTCATGCCGCTGCCGGTCCTCGATGGGGGGCACCTGATGTATTATCTTTGGGAGGGCCTGACCGGCAAGAGCGTCTCTGACGCCTGGATGGAACGGCTTCAGCGCGGGGGTGTCGCCCTGCTGCTGGTCATGATGTCGGTCGCACTCTTCAACGACGTCACGCGGCTCTTTGGTTAACTTTCTGCCGGCCCTTTCCGTGCCGGCTCAATTCACAGATGAACAAAAACTTCAATCGCTTTCGCCTGCGTAGCGTTGCCGCGGTGGTTGTCAGTGCGCTTGCGGCCACTGCAGCCTGGGCCGTAGAGCCTTTCACGGTTCGCGACATTCGCGTCGAAGGCCTGCAACGCGTTGAAGCCGGCACGATCTTCGCATCGCTGCCGCTGCGCGTGGGCGATACCTACAGCGACGAGCGCGGTTCGGCCGCCATCCGTGCGCTGTTCGATCTGGGGTTGTTCAAGGATGTGCGCATCGACGTCAACGGCAACGTGCTGGTGGTGATCGTCGAAGAGCGGCCCACCATCGCCGACGTCGATTTCGTCGGCACCAAGGAATTCGACAAGGCCGCGCTGCAGAAGGCGCTGCGTGAAGTCGGCCTGGCCGACGGCCGCCCGTACGACAAGGCGCTGGCCGACCGCGCCGAGCAGGAGCTCAAGCGCCAGTACGTGAGCCGCAGCCTCTACAACGCGCAGGTCGTGACCACCGTCACGCCCATCGAGCGCAACCGTGTCAACCTGACCTTCACCGTGACCGAGGGCGATTCGGCCCGCATCCGCGAAGTGCATGTGGTCGGCAGCAAGGCCTTCAGCGAATCGACGCTGCTGAGCTTGTTCGACCAGGACAGCGGCGGCTTCATGAGCTGGTACACGAAGTCGAACCAGTACTCGCGCGCCAAGCTCAATGCCGACCTGGAAACGCTGCGCTCGTACTACATCACGCGCGGCTACCTCGAGTTCCGCATCGACTCGACGCAGGTCGCTATTTCGCCGGACCGCAAGGACCTGACGGTCACGGTCAACATCACCGAAGGCGAGAAGTTCGTCGTGTCGAGCGTGAAGCTCGACGGCAACTACCTCGGCCGTGACGACGACTTCAAGTCGCTCATCACCATCAAGCCCGGCGAGCCGTACAACGGCGAGCAGGTCACCGAGACCACCAAGGCTTTCAACGACTACTTCGGCACCTTCGGCTATGCGTTCGCACGCGTGCAGGCGCGCCCGGAGATCGACCGAGTCAACAACCGTGTGGCACTCACGCTGCAGGCCGAGCCGGCGCGCCGCGTGTACGTGCGCCGCGTGTCCGTCGGCGGCAACAACAAGACCCGCGACGAAGTCATTCGCCGCGAGTTCCGCCAGTTCGAAGCCTCCTGGTACGACGGCGACAAGATCAAGCTTTCGCGCGACCGCGTGGACCGCCTGGGCTTCTTCACCGAGGTGAACGTCGACACGCAGGAAGTCGCGGGTTCGCCCGACCAGGTCGACCTGACCGTCAACGTGGCCGAAAAGCCCACGGGCAGCCTGCAACTCGGCGCCGGTTACTCGAGCGCGGAAAAGGTCGCGCTGACCTTCGGCATCTCGCAGGAAAACGTGTTCGGCTCGGGCAACTTCCTGGGCGTGCAGGTCAACACCAGCAAGTACAACCGCACGCTGTCGCTGACGACCACCGATCCGTATTTCACGCAGGACGGCATCTCGCGCACGATCAGCCTGTATCACACCACCACGCGTCCGTACTCGTCGTCGATCGACGGCGACTACAAGCTGGTGAACCAGGGCGGTTCCATCCGCTTCGGCGTGCCGTTCAGCGAAGTCGACACCGTGTTCTTCGGTGTCGGCCTCGAACGCTATGCATTCGACGCCAACAGTTCGACGGCCTTCTCGGGCCTGACCACGCCGCCGTCGTACCTGAGCTACTTCCAGTGCAAGAAAGACCCGACCGGCATCCTGGTGATCGGTTGCGACCAGAAGAGCGTCTGGGGTGTTCCGCTGAGCATCGGCTGGGGCCGCGACAGCCGCGACAGCGCGCTGATCCCGACCACGGGCCGCCTGCAGCGCGCCAACCTCGAGGTGGGCGCGGCTGGCGACATGAAGTACGTCAAGACGAACTACCAGTACCAGCAGTTCTTCGCGATCAACAAGCAGTACACCTTCTCGATCAACGGCGAAGTCGGCTACGCGAAGGCACTGGGCAACAAGGTCTACCCGATCTTCAAGAACTTCTACGCCGGCGGCCTGGGTTCGATCCGCGGCTTCGAGCAGAACTCGCTCGGCCCGCGCGACCTGCCGCTGTTCGGCCAGACCGAAGGCGCTGCCATCGGCGGCACCAAGAAGGCGATCTTCAATGCCGAGCTGAGCACGCCGTTCCCCGGCGCCGGCAACGACCGCACGCTGCGCCTGTACGGCTTCTTCGACATCGGCAATGTGTTCGGTTCGCGCGCTGCCGGCCTGACCGATGCACAGTGGAAGGCCGAGAAAAAGCTGCGCGCTTCCGTCGGCCTGGGCGTCAGCTGGATCTCGCCGCTGGGCCCGCTGCGCCTGGCTTATGCCTTCCCCGTCATGTCTCAGAAGGAAGTGGTCGATCCCAGCACCGGGTTCATCACGATCCCGAAGGATAGAATTCAGCGCCTCCAATTCCAGATCGGAACGTCTTTCTAAATGAAGCATTTGATTCGCGCCGCCGCCGGTGCGCTGTTGATTCCCGCGTTCGTGCTCGCTGCGGCGCCCGCGCAAGCGCAGGAAACCTTTCGCATCGGTTTCGTGAACCCGGACCGCGTGTTGCGTGAGGCTCAACCGGCAAAGACCGCGCAGGCGAAGCTCGAAGCCGAGTTCCTGAAGCGCGAGAAGGACGTGACCGCCCAGGGCGACGCCCTGAAGGCGGCTTCCGAGAAGTTCGAGCGCGAGGCGCCGACCCTGTCGGAAAGCCAGCGCACCAACCGCCAGCGCGCGCTGGTCGACCAGGACCGTGACTTCCAGCGCAAGCGCCGTGAGTTCCAGGAAGACCTGAACTCGCGCAAGAACGAAGAGCTGCAGCAGGTCTACGAGCGCGCCAACCGCGTGGTGAAGCAGGTCGCAGAAGCAGAGAAGTACGACGCCATCCTTCAGGAAGCGATCTACATCAATCCGAAGCACGACATCACCGACAAGGTGATCAAGGCGCTGAACGCGTCAGTCAGCTCTCCTGCGCCTGCGGCTGGCAAGTAACGCCGGGAGCCGGCGTGTCATTGCAGCTCGGAGCCATCGTTGACGCCCTTGGGGGCGAGCTTCATGGCGATGCGGCGCTGTCCATCGAGCGGCTTGCGCCGCTACAGAGTGCACAGCCCGATGCGCTCAGTTTCCTGAGCCATCCCAAATACCAGCAGGAACTGGCGGCCTCCAAGGCCGCCTGTGTCATCGTGTCGCCCGCCATGAGCGAGGCGGCCGCGGCGCGTGGCGCGTACATCGTCACGCCCGACCCCTACTTCTACTTTGCCCGCCTGACGCAGCTCTGGAAGGCGCATCACGCGCGTCCGGAGGCCGACCTGGTGCATCCCAGCGCGGTGATCCACGCCGACGCGCAGGTCGACCCGACGGCGCGCATCGGCGCGTTGTGCGTGGTGGAGCGGGGCGCGCGCATCGGCGCGGGCACCGTGCTGAAGTCGCGCGTGACCGTCAGCGAAGACTGCACGATCGGCGAGCGTTGCCTGCTGCATCCCGGCGTGGTCATCGGCGCGGACGGCTTCGGCCTGGCGCTGCACCAGGGGCAGTGGGTCAAGATCGAGCAGCTGGGCGCGGTGCGCATCGGCAACGACGTGGAGATCGGCGCCAACACCTGCATCGACCGCGGCGCGCTCGACGACACCGTCATCGAAGACGGCGTGAAGCTCGACAACCTGATCCAGATCGGCCACAACGTGCGCGTCGGCAAGAACACCGCCATGGCGGGGTGCGTCGGCGTGGCCGGCAGTGCCGTCATCGGCGCCAACTGCACCTTCGGCGGCGGCGCCATCGTGCTGGGCCACCTGAGCGTGGCCGACGGCGTGCACGTGTCCGCCGCCACGGTGGTTACCCGTTCGATCCACAAGGCCGGCCAATACACCGGCATGTTTCCCATCGATGACAATGCGAGCTGGGAAAAAAATGCGGCAACGCTCAAGCAGTTGCACAGCCTGCGCGAACGACTGAAGGCGCTGGAGAAGGCTCCCTCGAAAAAATGACGACGATGCAGGAACAGAACATCATGACCAAGCCAGCGATTGCGCTCGATATCCACCAAATCCTCAAGCTGCTGCCGCACCGCTACCCGTTCCTGCTGGTGGACCGCGTGCTGGACATGGAAAAGGGCAAGCGCATCACGGCGCTGAAGAACGTGACCATGAACGAGCCGTTCTTCAACGGCCACTTCCCGCACCGTCCGGTGATGCCGGGCGTGCTGATGCTCGAAGCCATGGCGCAGGCGGCCGCGCTGCTGTCGTTCCACTCGCTGGACATCGTGCCGGACGACAACACGGTCTACTACTTCGCGGCCATCGACGGCGCGCGTTTCAAGCGGCCCGTGGAACCCGGCGACCAGTTGACGCTCGAAGTCGAGATCGAACGCATGAAAGCGGGCATCTCGAAATTCAAGGGCCGAGCCCTGGTTGGCAGTGAACTCGCCTGCGAGGCGACGCTGATGTGCGCCATGCGCCAGATCAACTGATCCGGCTGCAGTCACCACAAGGCATGACCCAGGTTCATTCGACAGCCGTCATCGATCCCCAGGCCGAACTCGACGCCTCGGTGTCGGTCGGCCCCTATACCGTGATCGGCCCGCACGTGCGTGTGGGCGCGGGCACCACCATCGGCGCGCACTGCGTGATCGAGGGACGCACGACCATCGGCCGCGACAATCGGATCTTCCAGTTCTCGTCGCTCGGCGCCGTGCCTCAGGACAAGAAATACGCCGGCGAGCCGACCGAGCTCGTCATCGGCGACCGCAACGTGATCCGCGAGTTCTGCACCTTCAACCTCGGCGTGCCGGGGGCAGGGGGCGTGACGCGCGTGGGCAACGACAACTGGATCATGGCGTACACGCACATCGCGCACGACTGCCAGGTCGACAACCACACCACGCTGGCCAACAACACCACGCTGGCCGGGCACGTGCACCTGGCCGACTGGGTCACGGTGGGTGGGCTCACGGGCATCCACCAGTTCGTGTCGGTCGGCGCGCACGCCATGGTCGGCTTTGCCAGCGCGGTCACGCAGGACGTGCCGCCCTTCATGCTGGTCGACGGCAACCCGCTCGCGGTGCGCGGCTTCAACATCGTCGGCCTGCGCCGCCGTGACTTCTCCTCACAGCGGCTCGCGGCCGTGAAGCAGATGCACCGCCTGCTGTACCGCCAGAACAAGACGCTCGACGAGGCGCGAACCGGCATCGCAGCGCTGGCGGCCGAGATGCCGGAAGCATCCGGCGACGTCGCGCTGATGGAAGCCTTCCTCGCCAGCTCGACGCGCGGCATCGCGCGCTGACGTGACGGCGATGCAGAAGGACGGACAGCGGCGTTTCGCGCTGGTCGCGGGCGAAGCGTCCGGCGACCTGCTCGCCGGCCTGCTGCTCGACGGACTGCAAGCCCGCTGGCCTGGCCTCGAAACCGTCGGCATCGGCGGTCCCCGCATGCTGGCCCACGGCTTCCAGAGCTGGTGGCCGCAGGAAAAGCTGGCGGTGCGCGGCTACGTCGAGGTGCTGCGGCACTACGCCGAGATCGCCGGCATCCGCCGCCAGCTGAAGGCGCGGCTGCTGCGCGAATGGGCCGAACTGTTCATCGGCGTGGACGCCCCCGATTTCAATCTCGACCTCGAAGCCGGCCTGCGCAGCCGGGGCATGAAGACGGTGCATTTCATCTGCCCGTCGATCTGGGCCTGGCGCCCCGAACGCATTGAGAAGGTCCGCGCCGCCGCCGACCATGTGCTGTGCATCTTCCCGTTCGAGCCGGCCTTGCTGGCCGAGCACGGCGTGGCGGGCAGCTACGTGGGCCATCCGCTGGCCAACGTGATCCCTATGACGCCCGACCGCGCTGGCGCCCGCGCCGCCATCGGCCTGGCGCCCGATGCGCAGGTCGTGGCCCTGCTGCCTGGCAGCCGCCGCTCCGAAGTGCGCTACCTGGCCGCCCGTTTCTTCGCCGCTGCCGCGCTGATGCACAAGCAGCGCCCCGGCGTGCAGTTCGTGGCGCCCATCCTGCCGGGCCTGCGTGCCGAGGTCGAAGGCCTGCTGCAGGCCAGCGGCATGACCGGCCGCGTGAAGCTGCTGGACGGCCAGTCGCACGCCGCGCTGGCCGCCTGCGACGCCACGCTGATCGCCAGCGGCACCGCCACGCTCGAGGCGGCGCTGTTCAAGCGGCCGATGGTCATCGCCTACAACATGAACGCGCTGTCGTGGCGCCTCATGCAGCGCAAGCAGCTGCAGCCGTGGGTGGGCCTGCCCAACATCCTGTGCCGTGACTTCGTGGTGCCCGAACTGCTGCAGGAAGCCGCCACGCCCGAGGCGGTGGCCCAGGCCACGCTGGCCTGGCTCGACGCGCCCGAGAAGACGCAGGCGCTGCAACAAAGATTTTCAGAGCTGCATGTGCAATTGCAGCGCGATACGCCGACACTTTGCGCCGATGCGATCCAGAAAGTTCTTGAAGGCTGAACAGGCCCCGCTGGTGTGGGACGCTCCAGGCTTGATGGCGGGCGTCGACGAGGCGGGCCGCGGTCCGCTGGCCGGCCCCGTGGTGGCCGCCGCGGTGATCCTGGACGACCTGCGGCCGATCCGCGGCCTGGCCGACTCCAAGACGCTCACGGCGCTGCAGCGCGAACGCCTGCACGACCAGATCCTGGCCAAGGCGCTGTGCTGCTCCATTGCACAGGCCACCGTCGAAGAAATCGACACCCACAACATCCTGCAGGCCACCATGATCGCCATGCGGCGCGCGGTCGAGGGGCTGCGCCTGAAGCCGGTGAAGGTGCTGGTCGACGGCAACCGCCTGCCTACGCTCGACGTTCTGGCCGAGGCCATCGTCAAGGGCGACGCGCGCGTCAAGGCGATTTCCGCCGCGTCGATCCTGGCGAAAGTGCACCGCGACCGGCTCTGCGAACAGCTGCACAACGAGTTTCCGCACTACGGCTTCGCCGGCCACAAGGGCTACGGCACGCCCGAGCACTTGGAGGCGCTGCAGCGCCACGGTGCCTGCGTGCACCACCGCAGGTCTTTCAGCCCCGTGGCCGCGGCGCTCGCGCGCACGGGCGGCACGCTGAGCGTGGTGCTGCCGGCGGATGCGGCGCAACCGGCCATGGTGATCGGCATTGCCGAGCCGGTGCGCCTCGACCTGCGCACGGCGCCCTGAACCCCCGATGACCTCCGACACCGGCGCGAGCCATATCAGCTCGCGCGACAACCCGCTGCTCAAGGACCTGCGCAAGCTCGCGCAAGACCCGGGCGCCTACCGCAAGCTGGGCCGCATCTGGCTCGAGGGCGACCACCTGTGCCGCGCGGCACTGGCACGCGGCGTGAAGCCGGCCATTGCCGTGTTTTCAGAGTCTTTTTGGCCCAATGCGCCCGTCGAATGGTCGCATGGCGCTATCAAAACAGTAGTCGTGAGCGACGACCTGCTGCGCGGCGCCAGCGGGCTCGAGTCGCCCGCGCCGATGGGTTTCGTGCTCGACCTGCCGGCCCGCCCCGAACTCATTCCCGACGCGCCCAGCGTCGTGCTCGACCGCCTGCAGGACGCCGGCAACGCAGGCTCCATCCTGCGCAGCGCCGCCGCCTTCGGCTTCACCCAGGTGATCGCGCTCAAGGGCACGGCCGCGCTGTGGGCGCCGAAGGTGCTGCGCGCCGGCATGGGCGCCCATTTCGGCCTGCGGCTGATCGAGGGCGTGGACGCCGAGGCGCTCGACGCGCTGCGGGTCCCGCTGGTCGCCACCAGTTCGCACCGCGGCGACTGGCTCCACAAGGCCGACTTGCCGCATCCCTGCGCCTGGCTCATGGGCCACGAGGGGCAGGGCGTGTCGGCGGCGCTCGAGGCCCGCGCCACGCACCATATCCGCATTGCGCAGCCGGGCGGCGAGGAGTCGCTCAACGTGGCCGCCGCGGCCGCCATCTGCCTGCACGCGAGCGGAGCAGCCCTGCAGGGCAGATAACACACTCAGACCGAGCTACAATCGGGGGCTTACTCGCAATAGCGTCGCCCGGCCGCCTTCAACGCCAAAATCCCCTTAAGCAGCAGTCCGCAGGCAACGCGCCTGGGGCTCCGGGCGACCGTAACCATTCGGAGAACCCAGTGCTTTTGTCTCTCAAGGGAAGTTTCCCGCCCGCCATCCTGGCGCTCGCAGACGGCACGGTCTTTCAAGGCAACTCGATCGGAGCCGCCGGCTCCACGACCGGTGAAGTGGTGTTCAACACCGCGATGACCGGTTACCAGGAAATCCTGACCGACCCCAGCTACTGCCAGCAGATCGTGACGCTCACGTATCCGCACATCGGCAACTACGGCGTCAACGGGGAAGACATCGAAGCCGACAAGATCCATGCCGCGGGCCTGATCATCAAGGACCTGCCTCTCGTCGCGTCCAACTTCCGCAAGACCGCCACGCTGACCGAGTACCTCGTGTCCGGCAACACGGTGGCCATTGCGAACATCGACACCCGCAAGCTCACGCGCCACCTGCGCACCCACGGCGCGCAGAACGGCTGCATCCTCGGCCTGGCCGCGGGCGAGGCCGTGACGCAGGCGCTGATCGACAAGGCCATCGCCGCCGCCAAGGCCGCGCCGAGCATGGCCGGCCTCGACCTCGCCAAGGTGGTGTCGGTCACGCAGACCTACGAGTGGACCGAAACCGAGTGGAAGCTGGGCGCGGGCTACGGCGTGCAGATCACGCCCAAGTTTCACGTGGTCGCGTTCGACTACGGCGTCAAGAAGAACATCCTGCGCATGATCGCGCAGCGCGGCGCGCGCATCACCGTGGTGCCCGCGCAGACGCCCGCGGCCGACGTGCTCAAGCTCAAGCCCGACGGCATCTTCCTGGCCAACGGCCCCGGCGACCCGGAGCCTTGCGACTACGCCATCAGCGCCGTCAAGGAACTGATCGAGACCGGCATTCCCACCTTCGGCATCTGCCTGGGCCACCAGATCATGGCGCTGGCCTCGGGCGCCAAGACCTTCAAGATGAAGTTCGGCCACCACGGCGCGAACCATCCGGTGAAGGACCTGGACAACGGCCGCGTGAGCATCACCAGCCAGAACCACGGCTTCGCGGTCGACGAGAAGTCGCTGCCGGCCACCCTGCGTCCCACCCACATCAGCCTGTTCGACAACACGCTGCAGGGCCTGGCGCGCACCGACAAGCCCGCGTTCTGCTTCCAGGGCCACCCTGAAGCCTCGCCCGGCCCGCACGACATCGGCTACCTGTTCGATCGCTTCACGGCACTCATGGAAAAGCACAAGACGGAAAAGACGGAGAGCAAGAATGCCTAAGCGCACAGACCTCAAATCGATCCTCATCATCGGCGCCGGCCCGATCATCATCGGCCAGGCCTGCGAGTTCGACTACTCCGGCGTGCAAGCCTGCAAGGCGCTGCGCGAAGAGGGCTACAAGGTCATCCTGATCAACAGCAACCCCGCGACGATCATGACCGACCCGGCCACGGCCGACGTCACCTACATCGAGCCCATCACCTGGCAGACGGTCGAGAAGATCATCGCCAAGGAACGCCCCGACGCGATCCTGCCGACCATGGGCGGCCAGACCGCGCTGAACTGCGCGCTCGACCTGTGGCGCAACGGCGTGCTCGACAAGTACACGGGCGCTTCGACCAACAAGCCGGTTGAGCTCATCGGCGCCACGCCCGAAGCCATCGACAAGGCCGAAGACCGCCTGAAGTTCAAGGACGCGATGACCAAGATCGGTCTCGGTTCGGCGCGCTCGGGCATTGCGCACACCATGGACGAAGCCTGGGCCGTGCAGAAGACGCTCGGCTTCCCGACCGTGATCCGCCCGAGCTTCACGCTCGGCGGCACCGGCGGTGGCATCGCCTACAACCCCGACGAATTCGAGACCATCTGCAAGCGCGGCATCGAAGCCTCGCCCACCAACGAGCTGCTGATCGAAGAATCGCTGCTCGGCTGGAAAGAGTACGAGATGGAGGTCGTGCGCGACAAGGCCGACAACTGCATCATCGTCTGCTCGATCGAAAACCTCGACCCGATGGGCGTGCACACCGGCGACTCGATCACCGTGGCCCCCGCGCAGACGCTCTCCGACAAGGAATACCAGATCCTGCGCAACGCCTCGCTGGCCGTGCTGCGCGAGATCGGCGTGGACACCGGCGGCTCGAACGTGCAGTTCTCCATCAACCCGAAGGACGGCCGCATGGTCGTCATCGAGATGAACCCGCGCGTGTCGCGTTCGTCGGCGCTGGCCTCCAAGGCCACGGGTTTCCCGATCGCCAAGGTCGCGGCCAAGCTGGCCGTGGGCTACACGCTCGACGAGCTGCGCAACGAAATCACGGGCGGCGCCACGCCCGCGTCGTTCGAGCCCTCGATCGACTACGTGGTCACCAAGATCCCGCGTTTCGCGTTCGAGAAATTCCCGCAGGCCGACTCGCGCCTCACGACGCAGATGAAGTCGGTGGGCGAGGTGATGGCCATGGGCCGCACCTTCCAGGAATCGTTCCAGAAGGCCCTGCGCGGCCTCGAGGTGGGCGTGGACGGCCTGAACGAGAAGACGCAGGACCGCGAAGTGCTCGAGAAGGAACTGGGCGAGCCCGGTCCCGAGCGCATCTGGTACGTGGGCGATGCCTTCGCCATGGGCCTGAGCGTCGATGAAGTGTTCGCGCTGACCAAGATCGACCCGTGGTTCCTGGTGCAGATCGAAGAGATCGTGAAGATCGAGCTCGAACTCGAAACCAAGTCGCTCGACCAGATCGACAAGGACACGCTGCTCGCGCTGAAGAAGAAGGGCTTCTCCGACCGCCGCCTCGCCAAGCAGCTGAAGACCACCGACACGGCCATTCGCGAGAAGCGCCGCGCCCTGGGCGTGCGCCCGGTCTACAAGCGCGTGGACACCTGCGCGGCCGAGTTCGCGACCAACACGGCCTACATGTACTCGACCTACGAGGACGAGTGCGAAGCCGACCCGACGGACAAGAAGAAGATCATGGTGCTCGGCGGCGGTCCCAACCGCATCGGCCAGGGCATCGAGTTCGACTACTGCTGCGTGCACGCCGCGCTCGCCATGCGCGAAGACGGCTACGAGACCATCATGGTCAACTGCAACCCCGAGACCGTGTCGACCGACTACGACACCTCGGACCGCCTGTACTTCGAGCCGCTGACGCTGGAAGACGTGCTCGAGATCGTCGACAAGGAAAAGCCGCTCGGCGTGATCGTGCAGTACGGCGGCCAGACGCCTTTGAAGCTCGCGCTCGACCTCGAAGCCAACGGCGTGCCGATCATCGGCACCTCGCCCGACATGATCGATGCGGCCGAAGACCGCGAGCGCTTCCAGAAGCTGCTGCACGAGCTGGGCCTGCGCCAGCCGCCGAACGCCACCGCGCGCACCGAACCCGAGGCCCTCGAGAAGGCCGCGGCGCTGGGCTATCCGCTGGTGGTGCGCCCGAGCTACGTGCTCGGCGGCCGCGCGATGGAAATCGTGCACGAGCAACGCGACCTCGAGCGCTACATGCGCGAAGCGGTCAAGGTGAGCAACGACTCGCCCGTGCTGCTCGACCGCTTCCTGAACGACGCCGTCGAATGCGACGTCGACTGCATCCGCGACGGCGAAGGCGCCACGCTGATCGGCGGCGTGATGGAGCACATCGAGCAAGCCGGCGTGCACTCAGGCGACTCCGCCTGCTCGCTGCCGCCGTACAGCCTGAACGCGGACACCATCGCCGAACTGAAGCGCCAGAGCGCCGCCATGGCGAAGGCGCTGAACGTGGTCGGCCTGATGAACGTGCAGTTCGCCATCCAGCAGAAGGACGGCAAGGACGTCATCTACGTGCTCGAAGTGAACCCGCGTGCGTCGCGCACCGTGCCTTACGTGAGCAAGGCCACGGGCATCCAGCTCGCCAAGGTGGCGGCACGCTGCATGGCCGGCCAGTCGCTGGCGTCGCAGGGCGTGACGAAGGAAGTCACGCCGCCGTACTTCAGCGTGAAGGAAGCCGTGTTCCCGTTCGTCAAGTTCCCGGGCGTGGACACCATCCTCGGCCCCGAGATGAAGTCGACCGGCGAAGTGATGGGCGTGGGCAAGACCTTCGGCGAAGCTTTCGTGAAGTCGCAGATCGGCGCCGGCACGCTGCTGCCGAAGTCGGGCAAGGTCTTCATCTCGGTGAAGAACAACGACAAGGCGCGTGCGGTGGAAGTGGCGCGTGGCCTGGTCAAGCTCGGCTTCGTGCTGACGGCGACCAAGGGCACGGCGGCCGCCATCAGCGCGGCCGGTATCGAGTGCGCGACGGTGAACAAGGTGACCGAAGGCCGCCCGCACATCGTGGACATGATCAAGAACAACGAGATTGCGCTGGTCATCAACACGGTGGAAGAGCGCCGCAACGCGATCACCGACTCGCGGCTGATCCGCACCTCGGCGCTGCTGGCGCGCGTGACCACGTTCACCACGATCTTCGGCGCCGAAGCGGCCGTCGAAGGCATGGGCTTCATGGACGAGTTGGGCGTGATCTCGGTGCAGGAGATGCACGCGCAGCTGGCTGCGGCAGCCTGAGCGTCGCCATGCAAACGCAGCTCGTCGAACTGGGCCTGACGGACTGGAACGCGGCCACGCCCAACGAGGCGTGGATCGCAGAACTCGAAGCGGGCAAGGTGCTGTACTTTCCGCGCCTGGGCTTCGAGCTGCTGCCTGAAGAGCGCAGCCTGCTGACGCCCGGCCTGCTGTCGCCCGACGTGCGCAACATCAGCCTCGACGCCGCCGGCAAGCTCAAGGGCGCGGTGGGCGAGGAGGCCGTGCAACGCATGGCGGCGGCGATGGTGGGGCGCTTTCGGGCGCAGGCCACGCAGCTCATTCACGGGCTGCTGCCGCACTACACGCCGGCCCTGCGGCTGGCCCCCACCAGCTACCGGCCGGCGCAGGTCGAGACGCGCGTGCAGTCGTGGCGCGCGGACGATCGCCGGCTGCACGTCGACGCATTCCCGTCGCGCCCCAACTACGGCGAACGCATCCTGCGCGTGTTCACCAACGTCAACCCCGAAGGCGCACCGCGCGTGTGGCGCGTGGGCGAGCCTTTCGAGGACATCGCCCGGCGCTTCCTGCCGCGTGCCAAGCCGTATGTGCGCTGGCAGGCCAAGGTGCTGCGCGCCTTGCGTGTGACGAAGTCGTTCCGCAGCGAGTACGACCACCTGATGCTCCAGCTGCACGACGGCATGAAGTCGGACATGGCGTACCAGGAAAACTCGCCGCAGGAGACCGCCAAATTCCCGCCGGGTTCGGTGTGGGTGTGCTTCTCCGACCAGACCTCGCACGCCGTGATGGCGGGCCAGTACATGCTCGAGCAGACGCTTCATCTGGCTGCATCGAAGCAATACAATCCCGACTCGAGCCCGCTCGCCATCCTGAGCCGGCTGACCGGACGCACACTCGTCTGATCCTGTCCCTTACTCGACCGCCGAACGGCAGCGTTCGGCGGTTTCGCTTTATGGAGAACCAACAACATGGCCACCATCCCGATCACCAAGCGCGGCGCTGAAAAACTGCGCGCCGAACTGCATCAGCTCAAGACGGTGGACCGTCCCTGGGTCATCAATGCAATTTCCGAAGCACGCGCGCAGGGCGACCTGAGCGAGAACGCCGAATACGAGGTCGCCAAGGACCGCCAGGGCTTCATCGAAGGCCGCATCCAGGAAGTCGAAGGCAAGCTGTCGGCCGCGCAGATCATCGATCCGAGCGAACTCGATGCCGGCGGCAAGGTGGTGTTCGGCTCGACCGTCGAGCTCGAGGAAGAAGAATCGGGCGACGCCGTGAAGTACCAGATCGTCGGCGAGGACGAAGCCGACCTGAAGCTCGGCCTGATCAACATCTCCAGCCCGATCGCGCGCGCGCTGATCGGCAAGGAAGAGGGCGACACCGCCGAAGTGCAGGCCCCGGGCGGCCTGAAGCGCTACGAGATCGTGGGCGTCCGCTACCTGTGATTCGTCGGCAATGAAAGACCGCATTGCGCTGATGCTGGCCGCCTTCTGGTGGGGCAGCCTCACCACGATCGGCTTTCTGGTGGTGCCGATGCTCTTCGCCAGGCTCGGCAACCCGTCGGTGGCAGGCAACTTTGCCGGCCAGTTGTTCGAGGCGCAGAGCTGGATCGCGATCGGCTGCGGGCTGATCCTGCTGATCCATTTCAGGACCAAGGCGGACGAGCGCATGGATGGGCCGACCATGACGGCCATGTTCCTGATCCTGGCCGCACTGCTGCTGGCGCTGCTTCAGCAGTACGCCGTGGCGCCGCGCATCCTGGCGCGCGAAAACCTCAAGCTGTGGCATGCCATGGGCAGCGGCATGTACCTGGTGCAGTGGGTGTGCGCGGGCGTGCTGCTGTGGCGCATGGGCGCCCGCAAGCCCGGCTGAAAACCGGCTGAACAGCAGAGGCGGCAGCCGCAATGGCTGCGCCGCCTGCGCTCCTACTCTTTCCAGTATTTGGCGACCCAGCGCGCCGGCCTTATGTACCGGAAGGCGCGGTTGCGCCGGCCCGCCAGTGCGTCCGGCGGGTTGCACTCGCCATGGAACACCATGATGCGGGCGTCCTCGGGCACGAAGGGCTCTTCCCAGTAGTTGGTCGGCCAGGTCGGGATGCCGTGGTACTTGAAGCTCGGGCACCAGGCTTCGGGCCAATAGGCCAGCTTGCCCTGCTTATGGAGCACGTCCGACAGGTAGGCCTGCTCGTTGCGGTATTCCGCCTGCACCTTCTCCATGTTGGCGCGGAAGTACGCCAGCACGTCGGCATGGGCACCCAGCTCGAAGCGGTAGACCGACGAATTGCCCGTGATCCGCTCGCGCCGCCAGGGGCGGGCGTAGTCGTGAATGATCAGGAACTCGCCGGGCCGCTCGAAGAAGGCGTCCAGGCTGCCCACCACGACCACGTCGAGGTCGAGGAAGAGTGCGGTGCCGCGCAGGCCGTGCAGGTCCTGCTCGAAGGTGGTGAGCTTCTTCCAGGCGCCGTCACGCTGGCCAGGGGCCAGGTGCAGGTTGAGCGGTGGAATCGGCAGGCACGTCACCTCGGGGTGGATGCCATTGCCGTCGTCGGTCAGGCACACGAACTTGAAGTCACCGCGGAGATTGCGGCGGACCATTGCGTAGAGCCGGTTGACGTATTCGGGGCCGTATTTCGTGCCCCATTTCATGCAGAGGATATGGCGCTGGGCGCCTTGCGCTGCCGCCAAGCTCAATCTGCCTGGTTGCGCTTCTTGGCCGACAGCGGCCGCTTGGCCTTGGCGCGCTTGATGGTGCCGCCAGGGGTGAGGCGCTGGTTGCCGAGCACGCGCAGCGTCTTGATTTCGGGGCGCTGGCCGCCGCGCTTGCTGTACTTGACGATCTTCACGTCGCGCGGGCCTGGCATGCGGTCTTCGTCGATCACACGCTCTTTTTCGGGAATCGGACGCCACAGCACCAGCAGCTTGCCGATGTGCTGGATCGGGGCGGCGTCCAGTTCATCGGCCAGCTCGCGCAGCATGGCGTCGCGGGCAAGGCGGTCGTCGGAGAAAACGCGGACCTTGATCAGGCCATGGGCCTTGAGCGCCGCGTCGGCTTCCTTCTTTACGGCAGGGGTGAGCCCGTCTCCACCGACCATGACGATCGGATCCAGGTGGTGAGCTTCGGCGCGGTGCACCTTGCGCTCGGCAGGGGTAAGTTGAATGGCGGGCATCCCCGTATTATCGACGCGTACACGAAGACCCTCATGAGCACCAAAGCCAAAAGCAAAAAAGTCAATAAAGCGTGGCTTCACGACCATATCAACGACCCCTACGTGAAGCTCGCCACGCGAGAGGGATATCGGGCGCGCGCAGCCTACAAACTGAAGGAAATCGACGAGTCGTTCGGGCTGGTCAAGCCCGGCCAGCTGGTGGTGGACCTCGGCTCCACGCCGGGCGCCTGGAGCCAGTACCTGCGCCGGCGCATGTCGCCCGACGGCGCGGCGGCCGGCGCGCTGAACGGCACGATCGTCGCCCTGGACATGCTGGAGATGGAGCCCATCGAGGGCGTGACCTTCCTGCAGGGCGATTTCCGTGAAGATGCGCTTCTGCAACAGTTGCTGGGTGTGCTGGCCGGCCGCAAGGCCGACCTGGTGGTTTCGGACATGGCGCCCAACCTGTCGGGCATCCATTCGGCCGATGGCGCCCGGGTGGCGCACCTGATCGAGCTTGCAATCGAGTTCGCCCAGAACCACCTGAAACCCGAGGGCGCGCTGGTGGCCAAGCTGTTCCACGGCAGCGGCTACGACGATCTGGTGAAGCTTTTCAAGGCGAATTTCCGGACCGTGAAGCCCGTCAAGCCCAAGGCGTCGCGCGACAAATCGTCCGAGACCTTCCTTGTCGGTATAGGCCTGAAGGCCTCGGATACGCCTTGATACCTTGCCAAAGAAGGTGCGCAAGAGGTGCGCAATAGGTGCGCAAAGGGTGCGCTCAGGGCGCAAACCCCTGTCAGCCTATGGCTGCATTAGGGAAATGCCAGCTTTTCGCAGCTTGAAAAGCCTAAAATGGGGCGCAATTGCGTACCCATAGCGCGTTTTTTCATCCGTCTGTCACGCGCTTTCGACTGGAGCTTCGTTTGAACAATCAGTGGTTTTCCAAAGTTGCCGTATGGCTCGTCATTGCGATGGTGTTGTTCACTGTGTTCAAGCAGTTCGACACCCGCGGTGGCGTCGGCTCGGGAGCAGTCAGCTACTCCGAGTTTCTGGACCAGGTCCGGAACAACCAAATCAAGAGCGCCGTCATCCCTGAAGGCGCCGGCGGCGGCGAGATCATCGCCGTCACCAACGACGATCGCAAGATCCGCACGACCGCCACGGTGCTCGACCGCGGCCTCGTGGGCGACCTGATCGACCACAACGTCAAGTTCGACGTCAAGCCGCGTGAAGAGGGCTCGCTCCTCATGACGCTGCTGGTCAGCTGGGGCCCGATGCTGCTGCTGATCGGCGTGTGGATCTACTTCATGCGCCAGATGCAGGGCGGCGGCAAGGGCGGGGCGTTCAGCTTCGGCAAAAGCAAGGCCCGCATGATGGACGAGAACAACAACACGGTCACCTTTGCCGACGTCGCAGGCTGCGACGAGGCCAAGGAAGAAGTCCGTGAAGTCGTCGACTTCCTGAAGGACCCGCAGCGCTTCCAGAAGCTCGGCGGCCGCATTCCGCGCGGCCTGCTGCTGGTCGGCCCTCCCGGCACCGGCAAGACGCTGCTGGCCAAGTCGATCGCCGGCGAGGCCAAGGTGCCTTTCTTCTCGATCTCCGGCTCCGATTTCGTTGAAATGTTCGTCGGCGTGGGCGCTGCCCGTGTGCGCGACATGTTCGAGAACGCCAAGAAGAACGCGCCCTGCATCATCTTCATCGACGAAATCGATGCGGTGGGCCGTCAGCGCGGCGCCGGTCTCGGCGGCGGCAACGACGAACGCGAACAGACGCTCAACCAGATGCTGGTCGAGATGGACGGTTTCGAAACCAACCTCGGCGTGATCGTGGTGGCTGCCACCAACCGCCCGGACATCCTGGACGCCGCTCTGCTGCGCCCCGGCCGTTTCGACCGTCAGGTCTACGTGACGCTGCCCGACATCCGCGGCCGCGAACAGATCCTCGGCGTGCACATGCGCAAGGTCCCGCTGGGCCAGGACGTGAACCCGAGCGTCATCGCCCGCGGCACGCCCGGCATGTCCGGCGCCGACCTGGCCAACCTGTGCAATGAAGCCGCCCTGATGGCCGCCCGCCGCAATGCGCGCGTGGTCGAGATGCAGGACTTCGAGAAGGCCAAGGACAAGATCTTCATGGGCCCCGAGCGCAAGAGCATGGTCATGCCCGAGGAAGAACGCCGCAACACGGCCTACCACGAGTCCGGCCACGCCCTCATCGGCAAGCTGCTGCCCAAGTGCGATCCGGTCCACAAGGTCACGATCATTCCGCGTGGCCGTGCCCTGGGCGTGACCATGAGCCTGCCGGCGCAAGACCGCTACAGCTACGACCGTGAGTACATGCTGAACCAGATCAGCATGCTGTTCGGTGGCCGCATCGCCGAAGAAGTGTTCATGCATCAGATGACCACCGGCGCCAGCAACGACTTCGAGCGTGCAACCTCCATCGCCCGCGACATGGTCACGCGCTACGGCATGACCGATGCGCTGGGCCCGATGGTCTACGCAGAGAACGAAGGCGAGGTGTTCCTGGGCCGCTCGGTCACCAAGACCACGAACATGAGCGAGCAGACCATGGAAAAGGTCGACGGCGAAGTGCGCCGCATCATCGACGAGCAGTACGCCCTGGCGCGCGGCCTGATCGAAGCGAACAGCGACAAGATGCACGCGATGGCGAAGGCGCTGCTCGAATGGGAAACCATCGACTCCGAGCAGCTCGACGACATCATGGCCGGCCGCGCACCGCGTCCGCCCAAAGACTGGACGCCCCGCATCCCGCCGTCGGGCAGCGGCGGCAGCGGCGGTACGCCGGCCGTGTCCACCGACCCGGCTCCCAACGCAGCGTGAGCGAGAGCTTGGCGTCAAACCACAACGGGGCCTCTGGCCCCGTTTTTGATGGTGCGCTCGCAGGAACAACGGGAGCAGCGGGGGCAGGGGGGGGCGCCTGGCAGACCTCACGCTTTCGCATCGACCTTGCGCAGCCGCGCGTGATGGGCATCGTCAACGTCACGCCCGATTCCTTTTCGGACGGCGGCGCCCACGCCTCCACCCAAACCGCGCTGCAGCACTGCGAGCAGCTGCTGAAAGAGGGCGCGGACATCCTCGACATCGGCGGTGAATCGACCCGCCCCGGCAGCCCCGCGGTGCCGCTCGACGCCGAACTGGCCCGCGTGGTGCCCGTGGTGCGCGAAGCCGTGAAGCTCGGCGTGCCGATCTCCATCGACACCTACAAGCCCGAGGTGATGCGCGCGGTGCTCGACCTGGGCGCCGACATCGTCAACGACATCTGGGCGCTGCGCCAGCCGGGCGCGCGCGAAGCCGTTGCGGCGCACCCTTCCTGCGGCGTCTGCCTGATGCACATGCACCGCGATCCGCAGACCATGCAGGCGCTGCCGATGACGGGTGACGTGATCCCCGAGGTGTTGGGCTTCCTCGACGCGCAGGTGCAACTTCTGCGCGCGCTGGGAGTCGATCCGTCGCGCATCACGCTGGACCCCGGCGTGGGTTTCGGCAAGACCGTGGCACAGAATTTCGCCTTGCTGGCACGCCAGCGCGAGTTGCTTTCGTGCGGCTTGCCGTTGCTGCTGGGCTGGTCGCGCAAGTCGTCGATCGGCGCGGTCACGGGCATCGAGACGGCCGGCGAGCGCGTCGTGCCGAGCGTCGCCGCGGCGGTGCTGGCGGTGGACCGCGGCGCGGCCGTGGTGCGCGTGCACGACGTGCGCGACACAGTGGCGGCCATCGCTGTATGGCGCGCCATGAGGGAACAAGAGTCAGAACAATCAAACAAGCAGAAGCAACACCCATGACCCGCAAATATTTCGGTACCGA
The DNA here is from genome assembly GCF_900112425.1 of Variovorax sp. OK212. GTDB lineage: Bacteria > Pseudomonadota > Gammaproteobacteria > Burkholderiales > Burkholderiaceae_C > Variovorax. The sequence continues at coordinate 427,655 of NZ_FOLP01000006.1, forward strand.
CGGCATCCGCGGCACCGTCGGCCAGACCCCCATCACCCCCGATTTCGTGCTGCGCCTCGCGCACGCCGTGGGCCGCGTGCTCAAGAAAAGCCAGTCCCGTCCCACGGTGCTGATCGGCAAGGACACCCGCATCTCGGGCTACATGCTCGAGTCGGCGCTCGAGTCGGGCTTCAACTCGGCCGGCGTCGACGTGGTGCTGCTCGGCCCGCTGCCCACGCCCGGCGTCGCGTACCTCACGCGCGCCCAGCGCGCCAGCCTCGGCGTGGTGATCAGCGCGAGCCACAACGCGTACCCCGACAACGGCATCAAGTTCTTCAGCGCGCAGGGCACCAAGCTCGACGACGCATGGGAGCTGGCCGTCGAAGCCGCGCTCGAAGAGGCGCCGGTGTGGGTGGATTCGGCCAACCTCGGCAAGGCGCGCCGCCTCAACGACGCGCCCGGGCGCTACATCGAGTTCTGCAAGAGCACCTTCGCCAACGACCTGACGCTGCGCGACATGAAGCTGGTGGTCGACGCGGCGCACGGCGCGGCCTACCAGGTGGCGCCCAACGTGTTCCATGAACTGGGTGCGGAAGTGACCAGCATCGGCGTCTCGCCGGACGGCCTCAACATCAACAAGGGCTTCGGCGCGACGCATCCGCAGGCGCTGGTGGCCGCGGTGACGGCGCAGAAGGCCGACTACGGCATCGCGCTCGACGGCGACGCCGACCGCCTGCAACTGGTCGATGCCAGCGGGCGCTTGTTCAACGGCGACGAGCTGCTCTACCTGATGGTCGCCGAGCGCATTGCGCGCGGCGAGAAGCCCGCAGGCGTGGTCGGCACGCTCATGACCAACAAGGCCATCGAGGTGGCGCTGCGCGGGCAGGGCATCGAGTTCGTGCGTGCCAAGGTCGGCGACCGCTACGTGCTCGAAGAGCTCGACAAGCGCGGCTGGCTGCTGGGCGGCGAAGGCTCGGGCCACCTGCTGGCGCTCGACCGCCACACCACCGGCGACGGCATCGTCAGCGCCCTGCAGGTGCTGCAGGCCTGCGTGCGCAGCGGCAAGACGGTGGCGCAGCTGCTCGACGGCGTCACGCTGTTCCCGCAGACGCTGATCAACGTGCGCATTTCGCCCAACCAGAACTGGAAGGACAACAAGGCGCTGGCCAGCGAGACCGAACGCATCGAGGCCGAGCTCGGCGACGCGGGCCGCGTGCTGATCCGTGCGAGCGGCACCGAGCCGCTGGTGCGCGTGATGGTCGAGGCGCGTGACGCCGCACAGGCCGAGTCCTGCGCCCAGCGCCTCGCGGCCACGCTGCAGCCGGCGCAATGACGCAGATCGACGTTCGCCTGGTGGACTACCGCGACGCGGTGCAGGCCGCGGCGCTGGTCGAGCTGCTCGATGCGTATGCCAGCGATCCGGCCGGCGGCGGCACGCCGCTGGACGCCGCGGTGCGCCAGGGCCTGCCCGCGGCGCTCGCGGCGCGTCCGCAGGCCTTCAGCGTGCTCGCCTACGACGGCGAACAGGCCGTGGGCCTCGTCAACTGCATCGAGGGCTTCTCGACCTTCGCCTGCCAGCCGCTGGTGAACGTGCACGACGTGGTGGTGCTGGCCGGCCATCGCGGACAGCGCGTGGCGCAGAAGATGTTCGCGCTGGTCGAGCAGGAGGCACGCAAGCGGGGCGCCTGCAAGCTCACGCTGGAAGTGCTGTCGGGCAATGCGCCCGCGTTGCGCACCTACGCGCGCGAGGGATTCGAGGGTTACCAGCTGGACCCGGCTTTCGGCCACGCCGTCTTCCTGCAGAAGAAGCTCTGAAAGCAAAAAGGGCCGAGGCGCACTGAACGCCGTCGGCCCTCGTTTCTCGACCCTCTCCCGCAGGAGGAGAGGGAAGAAAAAAACCTGTCAGAAGCGCGTCACGGGCATTTCCGCATCGGCCTTGTTGGGTGCGTACTTGCCCAGCTCCCACTTGGCGATCGCGTTGCGGTGCACTTCGTCCGGACCGTCCGCGAAGCGCAGCGTGCGCGCGCCGGCGTAGGCGGCTGCCAGCGGGAAGTCGTCGCACATGCCGCCGCCGCCGTGGACCTGCATGGCCCAGTCGATCACCTGGCAGGCCATCGACGGTGCGACGACCTTGATCATGGCGATCTCGTTCTTGGCGACCTTGTTGCCGGCCACGTCCATCAGCCAGGCGGCCTTCAGCGTGAGCAGGCGAGCCATGTCGATCTTGCAACGCGCTTCGGCGATGCGCTCCTGCGTGACGGTCTGCGACGCCACGGTCTTGCCGAAGGCCACGCGCGACGAGGCGCGTTTGCACATCAGCTCGAGCGCGCGCTCGGCCAGGCCGATCAGGCGCATGCAGTGGTGGATGCGTCCCGGGCCAAGGCGGCCCTGGGCGATTTCGAAGCCGCGGCCTTCGCCCAGCAGGATGTTGTCGACGGGCACGCGCACGTTTTCGAAGTACATCTCGACGTGGCCGTGCGGCGCGTCGTCGTAGCCCATCACGTTCAGCGGGCGCACGATGCGGATGCCCTTGGCATCGGCCGGCACGATGACCATGCTCTGCTGCGAGTGGCGCGGCGCCTCGGGGTCGCTCTTGCCCATGGTGATGAAGACGGCGCAGCGCGGATCGGCCGCGCCCGAGATCCACCACTTGTGGCCGTTGATGACGTACTCGTCGCCCTGGCGTTCGATGCGCGTCGAGATGTTGGTGGCGTCGCTCGATGCCACTTCGGGTTCGGTCATCGCGAAGGCCGAGCGGATCTGGCCTTCGAGCAGCGGCTTGAGCCAGCGTGCCTTGATTTCTTCCGAGCCGTAGCGCGCAATGGTCTCCATGTTGCCGGTGTCGGGCGCCGAGCAGTTGAAGGCTTCGCTGGCCCATGGCACTGCGCCCATGATTTCGGCCAGCGGCGCGTATTCCTGGTTGGTCAGGCCCGCGCCGGCGTAGCCGGAAGCCGAGGCGCTGTCGACCGGCAGGAACAGGTTCCACAGGCCCTGGGCCTTGGCCTTTTCCTTGAGCTTTTCCACCGTCTTCAGCGCAGACCAGCGCTTGCCCGCCACCGTGTTGGCGGCCAGCTCGGCGTGGTACTCGGCCTCGGCCGGATAGATGTGGTCGTCCATGAACGCCTGGACGCGCTTCTGAAGGTCTTTGGTTTTGGCCGAGTATTCGAAGTCCATCTTGTGTCTCCTGGTGGGTCCTGTGTGAGTGGGGAGGCGCTGAAAGAAGGCTGCTACGCCTTCTGGGCGAACTGCCAGGCCATTTCAGCCATGGGGCGGGCGCCGCGGGCCGAAGCCACGGCTTGTTCGCTCGATGCGGTGCCAGCCTCGACCCGCTTGGCAATGCCTTGCAGGATCGCGGCCATGCGGAACAGGTTGTAGGCCTGGTAGAAGTTCCAGTCGGGCGCCAGCGCTTCCGGCGTGCTGATGCGGGTGCGTTCGCAATAGCGGCGGATGTATTCGCTCTCGGTCGGAATGCCCAGTGAGACCAGGTCCACGCCGCCAATGCCGCGTCCGGTGGTGGGCGGCATGTGCCACGACATGCAGTGGTAGCTGAAGTCGGCCAGCGGGTGGCCCAGCGTGGAAAGCTCCCAGTCGAGCACAGCGATGATGCGCGGCTCGGTGGCGTGGAACATCACGTTGTCCAGGCGGTAGTCGCCGTGCACGATCGACACCTTGCTCTCGTCGCGTGCGCTCGCCGGCATGTGCGCGGGCAGCCAGTCGATCAGCCGCTCCATGGCCTCGATCGGCTGCGAAAGCTCGGCGGCGCCATCCGCCGAAGCCTTGTACTGCTTGCTCCAGCGGCCGATCTGGCGGTCGAAGTAGTTGCCGGGCTTGCCGTAGTCGGCCAGGCCGCGGGCGGCGAAGTCGACCGTGTGCAGCGCGGCAATCACGCGGTTCATCTCGTCGTAGTGGGCCGCGCGTTCGGCGTTGCTGAAGCCCGGCAGCGACTGGTCCCACAGCACGCGGCCCTGCATGAATTCCATGACGTAGAAGGCCCGGCCGATGACGCCTTCGTCCTCGCACAGGCAGTACATGCGCGGCACCGGCACGTCGGTGCCGGCAAGGCCGCTCATCACCTTGAACTCGCGCTCCACCGCATGCGCGGAGGGCAGCAGCTTGGCGACCGGGCCCGGCTTGGCGCGCATCACGTAGCTCTGCGAGGGCGTGAGGAGCTTGTAGGTCGGGTTCGACTGGCCGCCCTTGAACATCTCCACCGTCAGCGGACCCTTGAACCCCTCGAGGTTCTTCTCGAGCCAGGCTGCAAGCGCATCGACGTCGAAAGCGTGCTGTTGCGAGACGGCACGGGTGCCGATGAAGTTGGAGAAGTCCTGGCTCATGTCGGTGGTCTTGTCTGTTCGTTGTTCTAGTCTTCAGCTTCGGAGACGCGCATCAGCGCCGCGCGGTCCAGCACCACGAGGCCGCCCGGCTCGATCCGGATGGTGCCCTCGCGCTCCATCGTCTTCAGCTCCTGGTTGACCCGCTGGCGCGATGCGCCCAGCAGTTGCGCCAGTTCTTCCTGCGCCAGTTGCAGGCCGATGCGCATCTGGCTGCCGTCGTCCAGGTTGGGCACGCCGTAGCTGCGCACGAGGTGAATGAGCTGCTTGGCCAGCCGTGCGCGCAAGGGCAGGGTGTTGAGGTCTTCCACCAGGCCGAACAGCGTGCGGATGCGCCGCGCCTGCAGCCGCATCAGCGCTTCGTACAGCTCCACGTGCGCGGTCAGGATCTTCTGGAAGTCGGCGCGCGCCACGCACAGGATCGTGCTGTCGCCATGCGCATAGGCATCGTGCGTGCGCCGGTCCCCGTCGAACATCGCCACGTCGCCGAACCAGATGCCCGGCTCCACGTAGGTCAGCGTCACCTGCTTGCCCGACACCGCCGTCGAACTCACGCGCACCGCGCCCTTGGCGCAGGCAATCCAATGTTCGGGCGGGTCGCCGCGGGCGGCGATCAGGTCGCCGTCCTTGTAGCGTTTGACGAAGGCGCATCGGAGGATGTCGTGCCGTAGCGATGGAGATAGGGAAGAAAACCAGCGACCACTGTTGATCGCTTCACGTTCTTCGATGGTAAGAATGGGGTCGTCCATTGGTCTGTCCTCTCGGCGACTGGAAAGCTGGTGGGTGTCACGGGAGCGACGCCGTCAGGCGTTACTCGTACTGCGGCGTCTTCTTGTCGAGGAACGCCGCGATGCCGATGCCCGCGTTCGCATGGTGGAGGTTGCGCACGAAGTGGTCGCGCTCCTGCGAGAGCTGCGAGGCCAGCGTGGCGCCGCGCGCGTCGCTCAGCAGTTCCTTGATGCTGGCCAGCGAGTTCGGCGCACGCGCGTTGAGCTTGGCGGCCAGGGCCAGCGCGCCCGCGAGTGCCTGGCCGTTTTCGGTGAGCTCGTTGACCAGGCCCAGCGCATGCAGCCGCGGCGCGCCGATGCGCTCGCCGTTCATGAGCCATTCGCTGGCCAGCTGGCGCGGCAGCTGCTGCCCCAGGTGCCAGCTCAGGCCGCCGTCGGGCGACAGCGCCACGTTGCTGTACGAGGCCGCGAACACCGCGTCGCGCGCCGCCACCACGAAGTCGCAGGCCAGCGCGAGCGAGAAGCCCGCGCCCGCGGCCGCGCCTTCGACCGCCGCGACGATCGGCTTGGGGAAGGTGCGGATCGAATCGATCCAGTTGTGCAGGCCCTCGATGCTCTCGGCCTGCACCGAGCGGTCGAGCTGGCGGTTGGCCAGCAGCCGCTGCAGCGAGCCGCCGGCGCAGAACCAGGCGCCTTCGCCCACGATGACCACGCTGCGGATCTCCGCGCTGCTCTCGGCGCCGTTGAGCGCCTCGATGCCCGCGGCATAGATCTCGGGGCCCAGCGCATTGCGCTGGGTGGGGTTGGCGATCGTCAGCACCATGGTGCTGCCTTCGCTCGTGCTCTTGAGTTCGGCGGTCATGTTCTTCGTTTGCTCATTCTTCTTCGTGCAGCAGGCTCAGGCCCAGCGCACCGCGGCGGCGCAGCCACGGGCTCGGGCGATAGCGCGGGTCGCCGTACACCGTCTGCAGGTTGAACAGCACTTCGAGCATGTTGGTCGGCCCGTAGAGGTTGCCCATGGCGAGCGGGCCGCGCGGATAGCCCAGGCCCAGCTGCACCGCGGTCTCCAGGTCGGCCGGCGTGCACACGCGCTGCTGGCACATGTCGGCCGCGATGTTGACGATGGTGCCGATCACGCGCTGCGTGACGAAGCCGCCGCTGTCGCGGATCACGCTCACGGCCTTGCCGTCGCGTGCGAAGAGGGCGTGCGCCATGTCGCGCATGTCGCGGCGCGTGGCGGGGTTGGTGGCGAGCACGCGGCGCTTGGTGGCGGCGTCGTCGATCAGCATGTCGATGCCGACCGTGCGCGTGGCGTCCAGGCGCTCGACCGCGGCCACCGTGGTCACGTCGAAGCCCAGCGGCGCGACCAGGATCAGCGAATGCGCGGCAGGCGCCGCGCCGCTGTCGATCTGCGCGCCCAGCGTGTTCACCAGGCGCAGCAGCTCGGCACGGCGCGCGGCGCGCGGCGACACCCAGACCGAAGGCGAGCCCTCGACCACCGGCGGCGCGGCCTCCGGCGTCTGCTGCATCACGCCGTCGGTGTAGCGGTAGAAGCCTTCGCCGGTCTTGCGGCCCAGCGCGCCGGCGGCCAGGCGCTGGGCGGTGATCACGCTCGGGCGAAAGCGCGGTTCCTCGAAGTACTGGTGGTAGATCGACTCCATCACCGGGTGCGACACGTCGAGCGCGGTCAGGTCCAGCAGCTCGAACGGGCCGAGGCGAAAGCCCGCCTGGTCCTTCAGGATGCGGTCGATGGTCGCGAAGTCGGCCACGCCTTCACCGACGATGCGCAGTGCTTCGGTGCCGTAGCCGCGGCCCGCGTGGTTGACGATGAAGCCGGGGGTGTCCTGTGCCTGCACGGCGCTGTGGCCCATCTGCGTGGCATAGCCCGCGAGCTGCTTGCAGACTTCGGGCGCGGTCTTGAAGCCCGCGACCACCTCGACCACCTTCATCAGCGGCACGGGGTTGAAGAAGTGGAAACCCGCGAAGCGCTCGGGGTGCTTCAGGCCCGCGGCAATGGCCGTGACCGAGAGCGAAGAGGTGTTGGTGACCAGCGTGGCGGTCTCGCCCACCACGCCTTCGAGCTCGCGGAACAGCTTGCGCTTGACCTCGAGGTCTTCGAGCACCGCCTCGACCACCAGGTCGCAGCCGGCGAGCGCCTGCATCGAGTCGACGGCCTTCACGCGGGCGACGTAGGCGTCGCGCGCGGCGGCGTCGATCTTGTTCTTTTCGAGCAGCTTGTTCCATTGGGCGGCGAGGGTTTCGCGGCCGCGCTCGGCGGCGCCCGCGAAGCTGTCGAGCAGCAGCACTTCGCTGCCTGCCTGGGCCGCGATCTGTGCGATGCCGCGACCCATGGCGCCGGCGCCGACGACGCCGATTCGGGTGTAGTTCACTGTCATTTGCTGGAGGGTTTCAATGGTTGAGTGGTATCCGGAGCCTGCCGTGCAGGCGTTGATGCGGGGGCCGCGAGGTGTGCTGCCGAAGGCTCCGATTTTGCAGTCCCGCGCGGGTGGGGCGTGACGGGTTTTACGCGGGGGCGGTTTTGGGCTGTCGCAGACCGGGAGAAAGCGATCAGGCCGGGCGGCCGCTGCGGTCGATGGCCACGCTGAGCGCCATGGCCGCCAGCAGCACCACGAAGCCGACCCAGCTCATCCAGGCGCCCGCGTCGTTGGCCAGCAGCCAGCCGCCGAGCGCCGCGCCCACGGCCTGGCCCGTGTAGATGCCCGAGCTGTTCAGTGCCACCGAGCCCGGCGCCAAGGTGGGCGCAAGGCCCACCAGGCGGGCCTGCTGCGCCGAATTGGTGGCGAAGCAGCCCAACCCCCAAGGCACCATCACCACGGCCAGCCACGCGAGCGTGGAGGCCAGCGGCCACAGCAGCAGGCTCAGCGTGATCAGCGCGCTGGTCACGAGCACCATGCGCCCGGCGCCCACGCGGTCGATGAAACGGCTGACCAGCATGTTGCCGGCCAGGCCGAAGAGGCCGAACAGCGCCCAGATCACGCTCAGCATGGTCGCGTCCGCGCCATAGCCCTGCTTGAGGATCGGGCCGAGATAGCTCGACAGCACGAACTGGCCGGTGCCCTGCAGCGCCGTGACCGTGACGATGCCCATCAGTACCGGGCTGCGTAGCACGCGCGACCATGCGGCGGCGGTCAGCGCGGCGGGGCGGATGGCGTTCGGCAAGGTGAACCAGATCGATGTCGCGCTCGCGACACTCAAGGCCGCAATCACCATGAAGGCCATGCGCCAGCCCAGGTGGCCGCCGATCAGCGCACCGATGGGCAGGCCCAGCACCGACGCGATCGACCAGCCGAGAAAGACGAAGGTGACGGCGCGCCCGCGCTGCTCGGGTGGCACCAGCAGGCCGGCGCAGGCGGCCGCCTGGGGCGTGAAGATGGCCGGCGCAATGACCGTGAGCATGCGGATGGGGAGCAGGGCGCCGAAGCTCGGCATCAGCGCCGCCAGCGCATGACCGGCGGCATACCAGAGCATGGTGAGCGCCAGCAGCCGGCGGCGGTCCCAGCCCGCGACCGCGGCGGCCAGCAGCGGCGCGCCGATGCACATCACCGCGGCGGCGGCCGTGATCAACTGGCCCGAGGTGGCCACGCTGATCGCCAGCGAGGTGCTGATTTCATTGAGCGTGCCGGGCACCACCATCACGCCAGTGCCGATCACGAAATTGCCCGCGAGCAGCGCCCAGAGCGCGCGTTGCGACGCGCGCCGTGGCGCAGCCCCGTTCACCGACGGACCTGCAGCGCGCCGGGATTCACGATGTTGGTGGGGTTGCCGTTGATGTAGCTCACGACGTTGTCGAACGCCTGGCCGAAGTAGCTCTCGTAGCTTTCCTGCTCGACGTAGCCGATGTGCGGCGTGCAGATGCAGTTCTCCAGGCGCAGCAGCGCGTGGCCCTGCAGCGGCGGCTCGCTCTCGAACACGTCGATGGCCGCCAGGCCCGGACGGCCGCGGTTCAGTGCGGCCAGCAGCGCGTCGGCCTCGACCAGCTCGGCGCGCGAGGTGTTCACGAAGAGCGCGGTCGGCTTCATGCGCGAGAGGTCTTCGAGCGTGATGAGGCCGTTGGTCTCGTCGTTGAGCCGCAGGTGCACCGACAGCACGTCGGCGGCGGCAAAGAATTCGTGGCGGTTCTGCGCCACCTGGAAGCCGTCGGAACGCGCCTTGGCGCAGCTGGCTTCACGGCCCCAGATCACGACCTGCATGCCGAAGGCCTGCCCGTAGCGCGCCACGAGCTGGCCGATGCGGCCGTAGCCCCAGATGCACAGCGTCTTGCCCTTGAGCACCGAGCCCAGCCCGAAGTTGGGCGGCATCGACGCCGACTTGAGTCCCGACTGCTGCCACGCACCGTGCTTGAGGTTGCTGATGTACTGCGGCAACCGGCGCATGGCGGCCATGATGAGCGCCCACGTGAGCTCGGCGGGCGCCTGCGGCGAACCCGAGCCCTCGGCCACCGCCACGCCGCGTTCGGTACAGGCCGTGACGTCGATGTGGCCGGCGACACGGCCGGTTTGCGAGATGAGCTTGAGCTTGGGCAGCTTTTCGATGAGCTGGCGCGAGATCTGGGTGCGCTCGCGAATCAGCACGATCACGTCGGCGTCCTTGAGGCGGACCGACAGTTGCCCGATGCCTTTCACCGTGTTGGTGTAGACCTTGGCCGCGTACGCGTCCAGCTTGGCGGCGCAGCGCAGTTTGCGCACGGCGTCCTGGTAATCGTCGAGGATCACAATGTTCATGGCGTGCCATTGTGCCTCGCAGCATTGGAATGTCGTGCCAGTGAACGTTTGGATACCCACCCCCGAGGCCCTGTCCAGGCGGCCTTGGGGGCTTTTTGCCTCAGTGCAGGCGCGTCGAGCGGTGGGCCGTGGTCATCATCTCGGCGGCCTCGATCGCGGCCAGCCGCTCGAGCTCGGCGCACACGTCGGCCATGCGGCCGGAGATCACGACGCGGTCGCTGCGCTGCTGGCCCTTGCCGTCGACCACGCGCACCACGCGCAGCGGGCGAGCGGGCGCGGCGGCGGCTGCTGCCGGCGTTGCGGTGCCACCCGAGCGCGCACTGCAGGCCGGCCGCACGGCCACGTAGCGCAGGCCGGCCGAGGTGTCGTTGTGGTCGAGGTGGTCCCTGTCGTGGGGCCGGCGCGCCGGAATGAGGCGGTTGGCCAGCGATTGCAGCGGCGACCAGAAATCAGCGATGGCGAGGAGGGCGATTCCCATGTGAACTCCAAAAAAGTATGAGGTTGAACACAGGCAGGATTTCTTGAATCGGCCTCGACAGGGTGATGGCGACTCCGCGCCATACGCCCGCCACCTGTCGGGGCCGGATGAGTTGCTGCCGCAGCAGGCCGCCGGGGCCTACATCAGCATCGTGTTGCGAATGAGGCCGACCGCAAGGCCTTCGATTTCGAAGGGCTCGCCGGGCTGCACGATGATGGTCGGGTAGTCGGGGTTTTCGGCGTGCAACTCGATGACCTGCTTGTTGCGCTTCAGGCGCTTGACGGTCACCTCGTCGCCCAGCCGCGCGACCACGATCTGGCCGTTGCGTGCTTCCTTGGTGGCTTGCACCGCGAGCAGGTCGCCGTCCATGATGCCGGCGTCGCGCATCGACATGCCGCGCACCTTGAGCAGGTAGTCGGGCTGGCGCTGGAACAGCGTGTTCTCGACGTAGTAGGTCTGGTCGACGTGCTCCTGCGCCAGGATCGGCGAGCCGGCTGCGACGCGGCCGATGAGCGGCAGCGCCAGCTGGGCCATGCCCGGCAGCGAGAGCGAGAACTGGCCGCCTTCGCGGTGGCGCGTTTCGTTGAGCGAGCGCAGGGCGTCACCCTTCAGGCGAATGCCGCGCGAGGTGCCGCTGACGAGTTCGATGACGCCCTTGCGCGCCAGCGCCTGCAGGTGTTCTTCGGCGGCGTTGGCCGACTTGAACCCGAGCTCGTTGGCGATTTCGGCGCGCGTGGGCGGCGCACCGGTGCGTGCGATGGCGCTCTGGATCAAGTCCAGGATCTGCTGCTGGCGGGCTGTAAGCTTCACGGCGAACTGCATATGTGGTTCCTTGCGGCACTGGCTAGATATCCAGTACCTGTATTTTTAACCAGTTTTTAAAAGTTGACAAGTGATGGTCAATTCCCTTTCGTCCGATCTGCGCCGCGTGGTGGTGCTGGGCACCGGCGGCACCATCGCCGGCAAGGCCGCGAGCAGCAGCGACAACATCGGCTACACGGCCGGCCAGGTGGACGTGGCCGACCTGCTGGGCGGCATCGATGCGCCGGCGGGCGTGACCCTGGTGGCGGAGCAGGTGGCGCAGGTCGACAGCAAGGACATGTCCTTCGAGATCTGGCGCACGTTGGCGCAGCGCTGCGCGCACTGGCTGGCGCAGGCCGACGTGGCGGGCGTGGTGATCACGCACGGCACCGACACGCTGGAGGAGACCGCGTTCTTCCTGCACTTGGTGCTGGCCGCGGCAAAGCCCGTGGTGCTGACCTGCGCGATGCGTCCCGCCACCGCCCTGGCGCCCGACGGGCCGCAGAACGTCAGGGACGCCGTCAGCGTCGCTGCTGCCGAGGGCGCGCGCGGCGTGACGGCGGTGTGCGCGGGCACCGTGCACAGCGGCGTGGACATCCAGAAGGTGCACACCTACCAGCTCGATGCCTTCGCGTCGGGCGATGCGGGGCCGGTGGGCTATGTGGAAGAGGGGGAGGTGCGCCTCGTGCGGGCGTGGCCCGAGTCCGCCGTATCGCAAGGATCGAGGATCTTCGAGGCGGGCACCGTGCAGTGGCCGCGCGTCGAGATCGTCATGAGTCACGCCGGTGCGAGCGGGGCCGTGGTCGAGGCGCTCATGCAACCGGGTGGGGGTGATGCAGAGCCGCTGCAGGGGCTGGTGCTCGCGGCAACCGGCAACGGCACGCTGCACCACGCGCTGGAAGCGGCCGCGCTGAAGGCGCAGGACGCGGGTGTCGCGGTGGTTCGCGCGACCCGCTGCGCCAACGGACGCATCCTGCCGAAAGCCGGCGATGCGCTGCGCGATGCAGGCGCGCTGACGCCCGTGAAGGCGCGTATCGCGCTGATGCTCGAATTGCTGAAGTGAAGCTGGACGCCGCCCTGCACCGAGGGCGGCCGTAGATCAGCTGCTCAGTGCGGCCAGCGCACGCTGCGTGATTTCGTCGACCGTGCCCACGCCCTTGATGGCGCGGTACTTGGGCGCGGCGGCCGGGTCGGTGTTGGCCCAGGCCGAGTAGTAGTCCACCAGCGGACGCGTCTGCTGGCTGTACACGTCCAGCCGCTTGCGCACGGTTTCTTCCTTGTCGTCTTCGCGCTGGATCAGCTCTTCGCCCGTGACGTCGTCCTTGCCTTCCACCTTGGGCGGATTGAACTTGACGTGGTACGTGCGGCCCGAAGCCGGGTGCGAGCGGCGGCCGCTCATGCGTTCGATGATGTCGCTGAAGGGCACGTCGATCTCGAGCACGTAGTCGAGCTTGACGCCCGCGGCCTTCATGGCATCCGCCTGCGGAATGGTGCGGGGGAAACCGTCGAACAGGAAGCCGCTGGCGCAGTCTGCCTGCGCGATGCGTTCCTTCACGAGATTGATGATCAGGTCGTCGCTGACCAGTGCGCCCGCATCCATGACGGCCTTGGCTTGCAGCCCCAGGGGGGTGCCGGCCTTGACGGCGGCGCGCAGCATGTCGCCGGTCGAGATTTGCGGGATGCTGTATTTCTGGCAAATGAAGGCCGCTTGCGTGCCTTTGCCCGCCCCGGGCGCGCCCAGCAAAATTAGTCTCATGGTGTCCTCGGACGGTTCTTAGATTTTGTGTCGCACCAAGCGTCGGCCCGAGGGCAGGGCTAGGCGGAGTTGCTTCGAGGATAGCACGCGTGCCCGCGGGGAAATCTCCGCAGTTTCAGCAGGCATGGCGGCCGCCTCAGGGCTTGGAACCGGCCGCGAAGACCGCGCGCACGCGCGCCAGGTCTTCGGGCGTGTCGATGCCCGGTCCGGGTGCGACATGGCTCACATGCACCGCGATACGGTGCCCATGCCACAGCGCGCGCAGCTGTTCGAGCGCTTCGGTCGCCTCGACGGGCGCCGGCGGCAGCGAAGGAAACCTGCGCACGAAGCCCGCGCGGTAGCCGTAGATGCCGATGTGGCGCAGTGGCGCCGGGCTGGGCAGTGCAACGGGCGCGGCACCGTTGGCCGAGCCGTCGCGCCACCAGGGAATGGGTGCGCGGCTGAAGTACATGGCGTTGCCTTGTGCGTCGAGCACGGCCTTCACCACGTTCGGATTCATGAAGTCGCCGACCGAATCGATCTCGTGCGCCGCGGTGCTCATCGCGGCTTCCGCATGCGTGGCCAGCGTGGTCGCCACGGCGTCGATCAGGGCGGGGTCGATCAGCGGCTCGTCGCCCTGGACGTTGACCACGATGTCGTCGCCGTCCAGGCCCAGTTGCTCGCAGGCTTCGGCCAGCCGGTCGGTGCCGCTCGCATGGTCCTGGCGGGTGAGGATGGCCTCGACGCCATGCGCCTGGCATGCTGAAACGATGGAAGCATCGTCGCCGGCCACGACCACGCGCGTTGCGCCGGACTCGCTGGCGCGTTGCGCCACGCGCACCACCATGGGCACGCCGGCGATATCGGCCAGGGGTTTGTTGGGAAGCCGTGTCGACGCCAGGCGCGCCGGCACCAGAACGGTGAAGTTCACAGCCCGAGCTCTTCGTCGGACAGCGTGCGCGCCTCGTTTTCGAGCAGCACCGGAATGCCGTCGCGCACGGGGTAGGCGAGGCGCGCGCTGCGCGAACAGAGCTCCTGCTTCTCGGGGTTCCAGGTCAGCGGACCCTTGGTGACGGGGCAGACGAGCAGTTCAAGCAGCTTGGTATCCATCGAGCGATGATAACTTTGCGTCGAGCGCGCTGAAGAACTCCGCGCAGGGCGTGAACTCTAGCGGCACGGCCAGCGCGTCGGGCGCCTTGCGCCACAGCTTCACGGCGTCTTTTTCGGTGCACAGCAGCGGTTGTTCCGCGCTGGCGGGGCGTTGCCAGCTCTCGAAATCGCTGTGATCGGGCAGGGCGAATGTTTGCGCGAGCGTCAGGCCGCGCGCGCGCAGCATGTCGAAAAAAGCCTCGGGCCGTGCGATGGCAGCCAGTGCGATCGCCGGCTTGCCCGCCAGGGTGCGCAAAGGTATGCGGCGGCCGTCGCTTGCCAATGCGTCCTGCGCAAGGCTTCGCGTCGCGGTGTAGCCACCCGCGAATGCCGGCTTCGAACCGCTGTGCAATACGAGGTCGCAAGGCCGCGGCCAGGCCTCGCGCAGCGGGCCGGCGGGCAGCCGCCAGCCGTTGCCGATGCCGCGGTCGTCGAACACGCAGATCTCGATGTCGCGGCCCAGCGCAAGGTGCTGCAGGCCGTCGTCGCTGACGATGACCTGCGTGGCCGGATGCCGCTGCAGCAGCGCACGCGCCGCCTCGATGCGCTTGCGGGCCACGAAAACTGGTGCCTTCGTGGCGTGGTGGATCAGCGCGGGCTCGTCGCCGACGTCGCGCGGATCGCTTTCGTCGAGCACCTCGCGGCAGTCGTCGGTGCGCCGTCCATAGCCGCGCGACACCACGCCCACCTGCAGGCCGCGCGCATGCAGGTGCCGCACCACGGCCATCACCACGGGCGTCTTGCCGGCGCCACCGGCGATCACGTTGCCGACCACGATGACGGGCACCGGCACGCGTTCGGTCCGCGACCATCCGAGGCGATAGAACAGGCCCCGCAGGGCGAAAAGCGCTGCGTACAGCAGCGACAGCGGCCACAGCAGGCAGGCCAGCGGACCGCGCCGCAACCAGGCAGCCTGAAGGCGCGAGGCCGACGGCGAACCGGTGCTGCTGGGGCCCTCTGCAGGCACTCAGTGCCCGGCTTGTGCCGTCGACTGTGCGGCGAAGGTGATCTGCATCAGGCCCGCGCGGCGCGCGGCTTCCATGACCGTGATCACGGCCTGGTGCGGGCTGGTCGCGTCGGCGCTGATGATCACCACGCTGTCCTTGCCGCCGGTGGCGGCCGCGGCGAGCGCTGCCGTCACGGTTTCCACGCTGCGGTCGGCCACCGGGGTCTTGTTGATCGAATAGCGGCCGTCGGCCGACACCGCCACGATCACTTCCTTCGGGTAATCGCGCTGCGCGTCGACGTCCGCCGTCGGCAGCCGCAGCTGCATCTCCGTGAACTTGCTGTAGGTGGTCGACAGCATCAAAAAGATCAGGATCACCAGCAGCACGTCGATGAACGGGATCAGGTTGATCTCCGGCTCGTCGCGCGCGCCGTGGCGGAACTGCATGCGGCCGCGGCTCATTTGCGCAGGGCGTTCAGGTGGCGGGCGAAGCGCTCACCGGACAGTTCGAGGTTCAGCAGGTATTCGTCGACGCGGCTGCGGAAGTAGCGCCAGAAGATCAGCGTCGGAATGGCCACGATCAGGCCGAAGGCGGTGTTGTACAGCGCGATCGAGATGCCGTGCGCCAGCTGCGCCGGGTTGCCCGAGCCCACGGCGCCGCTGCCCGGCGACTGCGAGCCGAAGATCTCGATCATGCCGATCACCGTGCCCAGCAGGCCCAGCAGCGGGGCGGCCGAGGCGATGGTGGCCAGCGCGGGCAGGTAGCGTTCCAGCTTGTGCGCCACGGTGCGGCCCGAGGCCTCCATGGCCGCGCGCAGGTCGTCTTCGCTGCAGCGGGGGTTGGCGTTCAGCGCCCGCAGGCCGGCGGCCAGCACCTGGCCGAGCATCGAGTTGCGTTCCAGCTTGGTCACCACGTCGGGCCCCGGAATGGCGCCGTGCGACACGGTAATGGTTTCGTCGAGCAGCTTCGGCGGCAGCACCCTCACGGTTTTCAAACTCGTGAAACGTTCTATAACCAGCGCGAGCGCAACGATCGAACAAGCGAGCAAGGGCCAGATTGGCCAACCCGCGGCAACTATGATGGAAAACAAGAAATTCCTCCGGCCCGTAGACTGCAAATGCGCGGCGATTATCCACTGAGCCAACCCACGGCACGCGCCTACTTTTCGTGTCGGCAGGGACGCACAGATTCTGTGGATAACTTTGTGATTAACCTGCTGCGCAACGGGCCCGAACCCGCATGGGACGGCCTTTCCGCTAGAACGACTGAATTTTGAGCAGCACTTTTTTCAATGAAATCAACGGCTTGCACGAGGAACCGTGCGCCTGTCCCGCTGTGCGGGCCGCATGCAGGGGCCCCATTGCCCGTTGTGGAAGAGTGGCGTCGCGCCGTGCGTGCATGCGGTGAGCATGCGTGACACGAATTCCGCACCTGGGCCGCGCGTGTGGGCGGTTGGCGCCCTGTGCCGAGCGGTCGCCGACGCGCTCGATGCACGCTTCAACCCGGTAACGGTTCGTGGCGAGATTTCTGGTTTTTCGCGAGCCTCGAGCGGGCATTGTTACTTCTCGCTCAAGGACGAGTCGGGCCAGTTGCGTTGCGCGATGTTCCGCCGTGCGGCCGGCCTGCTCGACTTTTCGCCGCGCGACGGCGACCAGGTCGAGGTGCGCGGCCGCCTTGCCGTCTACGAGCCGCGCGGTGATCTGCAGCTGGTGGTCGAGAGCCTGCGGCGGGCCGGGCAGGGCGCCTTGTTCGAGCAATTCATGCAACGCAAGGCGCGGCTCGAGGCCGAAG
Organism: Variovorax sp. OK212; assembly: GCF_900112425.1. Taxonomy (GTDB): domain Bacteria; phylum Pseudomonadota; class Gammaproteobacteria; order Burkholderiales; family Burkholderiaceae_C; genus Variovorax. The sequence continues at coordinate 444,336 of NZ_FOLP01000006.1, forward strand.
GGCTCTTCGACCCGGCGCGCAAGCGGGCGTTGCCGGCCATGCCGCGCGCGGTCGGCGTCGTCACGTCGTTGGGGGCCGCCGCCCTGCATGACGTGGTCACGGCGCTGCGGCGGCGCGTTCCGCACATTCCGGTCGTGCTCGCACCGGCGGCGGTGCAGGGCGCCAACGCGCCCGGCGAACTGGTGCGCGCGCTGCAGTCGCTCTATGAACTCGAGCCTGCGGTCGACGTCATCCTGCTGGTGCGGGGCGGAGGCTCCATCGAGGATCTCTGGGCCTTCAATGACGAGACGCTGGCACGCACCATCGTCCAGAGCCCGGTGCCGCTCATCAGCGGGGTCGGGCACGAGACCGACTTCACCATCGCGGACTTTTGCGCCGACCTGCGCGCGCCGACGCCCACGGCCGCGGCCGAGCTCGTCAGCGCGCCGCGCGACCTGTGGCTCGGTGCCATCGACCTGCTGGACGAGCGCTTGAGCGACGCGCTGGGCGGTCGTCTCGACGCGCTCGGGCAGCGGCTCGACCAGGCCGCAGGGCGCCTTGGCCGCCCCTCGAACCTCGTGGCGCGCCAGCAGCTTCGCCTCGCGCACCATGCGCAGCGCCTGCAGTACGCCGTGCTGTCGCGGCACGAGCGCCTGGCGCAGGTGCCGCGCGCCATGGCCGCCGACTTTCCGCTGAAGTTCGAGCGCGCGCTCACGCAGCGGCGCGAACGCCTCGAGCGCGTGGCCCTGCGCCTGCGGCTGCTTGACCCGGCATTGGTCCTGCAGCGCGGCTATGCATGGCTCACCGATACAGATGGTCATGCCATCGTCAGCGCCAGGCAACTCGAGGCCGGCGACGCGGTCACGGCACGGCTGGCCGATGGTGAGGTCGACATGACCGTCACATTGAGCGATGCGACGGGAACGCGTCCGACGCGACCGCGGTGATTAATTCCTAGAATCCTTGATTCCCACAACCAACCCACGAGAAAAAACCATGGAACATGTCCTCCCCCCCCTGCCGTACGCACTCGACGCACTGGCACCCGAATATTCGAAGGAAACCCTCGAGTACCACTACGGCAAGCACCACAACGCGTACGTGGTGAACCTCAACAACCTGCAAAAGGGCACCGAGTTCGAGGCCATGACG
>NZ_FOLP01000023.1 GCF_900112425.1 Variovorax sp. OK212
TAGAGAAGCGTGAACTGCACCGAGACGTTCTGTTCGACGAAACCAAAATACCGAGATACTCTGCGCTTGACAAACTGGCCCGATCAGAGAAGCAGACCTTGACCGCGCGCCGGTAATGGGTAGCCTCGGATCCACCCCAACGAGGTCTCACACTTGATCGATTCGCCTCATCTACAAGCAGCAAGTCGGGCGCGCGAAGCGCAATGGCGCGAGTACGCCCTGGGTGACCGCCACCTGACAGAATTCGTCGCAGAACACAGTGATGCATTTGACTGCCTCGAATACGATCTTCGGGAGCTCTTCTCGGAAGCGGCGCTCAATGCACTCTTGGCACACGGGGTCACCACGATCGACGCCAATCGCCGTGGTCTCCGAATGGTTTCGTTCGGCTCCGGCGGAGTTCGAGAAGGCGATCTTGCAGATGGCGTGCGGCTTTCCTTGGCGTTTCGCCGCTGGGCGGCTAGGGGCTGGATAGATCTCAATCTCGCCTCTGACGATAGCTCCAGTGAGGCCAAGCTTGTGGGGGTTTGGACGGTTCGTGGACGGCGGTAATACAAGCGTGGAGCGTCAGCTTTGGAGCGAATCGAACTTCTGGTCTGGGCCGAGGCTGTGTAGAAACGTGCGGCGCCGTCATGCGAACGACGACGTGCTGAGATCAACGGACTTCTTTCGGTGCCGAGACGCATCTGAGATCGACTGCGAGGCCTTCACTGCACCTCATGGAGGCGCGAAGGAGCGCCTGAAGAGGCTCATGCCCCCGCTAGCCGCATACCCTTCATCATTTTCGCAATCCCCAATACGCTCATCACGCGCTTGAGGTTGTAAGCAAGCACGTGAAGACTCATCTCCGTCCCAACGTGAGCCATCGTCTTCATCAGGAAGTGCGTCGAGCCCATCCAGTGTTTCAGCGTTCCAAACACATGCTCGATGGTCGAGCGCCGCAATGTCATCGCATTGGGCTTGCGGTCCAGGCGCTGCTGCATTCGCTCGATCACGCCTTCGTGCGCCCAACGACGGATGCGTCGGAAGGATGAAGTCGTGCACTGATCCTTCAGCGCGCAACCTGGACAGGCGCTGGACCAGTAGAGACGCAGGTCCAGGTTGTCCTCCAATCTGCTGAACCGGAAGACGGCTCGCTGCCCGGCAGGGCAACGGTATTCATCGTCTTTCTTGATGTAGACGAAGTCAGCCTTGCCGAAGCGCCCGTGCGCCTTCGCGTTGGAAGTCATCGGCTTGGGTACGAAGGCAGTGATGCCCGCGTCTTCGCAGGCCTTGATCTCCAGGCTGTTGAAGTAGCCGCGATCCGCGAAGGCCTGCACCTTGGTCTTGCCCATTGCTTCGCGTGCCGCCACTGCCATCTTGCTCAGCTGAGTTCGGTCATTGCCGATGTTCGTGACCTCGTGGGCGACGATGAGGTGGTGCTTACCGTCGACCGCCGTCTGGACGTTGTAGCCAACGATGCCTGTGCTCTTGCCGGACTGAAGCATCGAGCGCGCATCGGGGTCCGTTAACGAGCGCTGCTGGCCCGGTTCACTCTTGAGTTGCGCCTTCGTTTTGTCGAGTTGCCGCATCTGTTCGCGCAGCTTGCCGATCTTCTCCTGCAGGCGATCCGTCTTGGCTTCGAAGTCGGCGGGCTGAACACGGTCCGCGGTCTCCAGTGCATCGAGATAGCGTTGGATACTTTGCTCGATCTGCTCCTTGCGTGCGTCGATCTTGCCCGGCGAGAAGTTGCGGTCGCGGCTGTTGACGGCCTTGAACTTGCTGCCGTCGATGGCCACCACGGCTTGCGAGAAGAGCTTCATTTGCCGGCACAGCACCATGAAGCTGCGGCACACGTTGCGGATACCCTTTCCGTTGTTGCGGCGGAAATCGGCAATGGTCTTGAAGTCGGGAGTCAGGCGGCCGGTAAGCCACATGAGTTCGACGTTGCGTTGGGCTTCGCGCTCCAGCCGGCGGCTCGACTGGATGCGATTGAGGTAGCCGTAGATATAGAGCTTGAGCAGAACCGATGGGTGATAACCAGGGCGGCCAGTGATTGCAGGGTCTGCACCCTCAAAGCCGAGAGCGCCTAGATTCAATTCGTTGACGAACGCATCGACGATGCGCACCGGGTTGTCTTCGTCGACATAGTCGTCAAGGCATTCCGGCAACAACGTGACCTGGTGTCGGTCTGCGCCTTCGATGAATCGCTTCATGGGCCACCTCGCTAGAAACGGGTGACCTCATTTTATTTTTGGACTGGCATTTGGGGAAGGGTTTTCACACAGCCTCGGCCCAAAGCCGCCGGCCGTATACCCGCCCCAAGCTCACCAACTCGGCAGCATCGTCGAAATTGGCTCAACAACCGTGATCACGCCTGCCCCGCCGCCGATCACAGTTGTCGCGCAAGCCGTTGATTTTCACAAGCTGGCCGCACAGCATTTGTGCATGCCTACATCCGTGATGACCAACGGTTCTCCGCGGGCTTTTTATTGCACATCACTTTCGCTCACGGCAACACGCAACGCCTGCACCGTGACGTCGGCCACCTCAATCCGCCGCCGCAATTCCTCATTGACCAGCCCCATCAGCGTGCTGAGCTCCGTGCGACTCGGACAAAGCTCTTCCGCCTCGCTCCTGTGCTGCGGCTCGATCAATTTTTCAAGGCATGCGTACGCACGCCACACAACGTGCAGGGCGTCGACGTCATCGCAAGCCTGCAGCGCGAGCGATTCCGCGCTGGCGGCTTCTTCAGAAGATTCGGGGAACGGGGGAACGTGAGCCATGAATGGCCTCCAAGGGTTTCGGTTTTCTGAAACCGACGCACCCGAGTCCAAGCGGAGGCGGCGGCTCGACGAGTTGGACTACCGGGAAACCACTTGCGTGAAACCGGCCGGGCTCGCGCCCGCCCATCGAGCCGCCTAAAAGGGAGGCACGAACGACAAAGCCGCAGACCTTGCGGGTGACTGCGGCTTGCGTCGCAGTGATTTCAGCGGGAGTCCAATCCCGATCACGCCTCTTTTTGACGTGACGGCCGCAGTATAGCCACGCAGGTGTCCGCTCTCGCAGGGCGCAAATGCCGCCGATGCCCCCGCAAAAAACCCCGAATCCGGAAGCTGGAACAATCCGCCCACTTATGGACGGCCTCGACCTCATCAAAACCTTCCGTGAAGTCGCGTTCCGGCGCAGCTTCTCCCGCGCGGCGATTTCGCTGGGCATGTCGAAAGCCACGGTGAGCCGCTACGTGGCCGAGCTGGAAACCCGCAGCGGGGTGCGCCTGCTGAACCGCTCCACCCGCTCGCTGAGCCTGACCGACGCCGGCCAGGTGCTGCTGGAGCGCAGCACCGAGCTGGTGGAGATGGCCGAGAACACGCTGAACGACCTGCAGGCCCACGGCTCGCATCCGCGCGGGCGGCTGCGCATGAGCGCGCCGCACGGGCTCATTGCGGGCTGGCTGTCGGACGTGATCGCGGAGTTCATCAAGCGCTACCCCGAGGTGTACGTGAGCCTCATGTTCACCAACGAGAACCTCGACCTGATCGAGGAAGGCATCGACATCCACCTGACCGGCGGGCGCATCGACGACATGAACCTGATCGTGCGGCGGCTGGTGCAGTTCGACATGGTGGTGTGCGCGTCGCCCGGCTACTGGGCGCAGCGCGGCATTCCCCAGGTGCCCGACGACCTGGCCAAGCACGAGGTGCTGAGCTACTCGGCGCAGCCCACCACGCACCTGCCCTTCGAGACCAACGGCCAGCCGCACGACGTGGCGGTGCACAGCCGCATGGAGGCCAACGACGCGATTGCGCTGATCGAGCTGGCGCTGCGCGGCGTGGGCGTGGCCTATGTGCCCGAGCCGCTGGCGCAGTCGCACCTGGAACGCGGCGCGCTGGTGCCGGTGCTGCGCGAGCACATGCCGCACGAGCACTGGCTGTATGCCGCGTACTCGCAGCGCCGGCACAACAGCGCCGCGATGCGCGCGATGCTCGACTTCCTGGAGCAGTCGATGGGGCCGAACGGCGAGTTCCCGCAGGTGATGCCCGCCGCCCAGCCGGTGGCGCCGCCTACATGCGCCCTTTCCAGGGAACAAGCCGTCTTTCGAGCCACCGCATCAGCAGGTCGAACAGATACGCCACCACGCCAATGACGATGATGCCCATGATGACGATGTCGGTGCGCAGGAAGTTCGACGCGTTCAGCACCATCTGACCCAGCCCCATGTTGGCCGCAACCATCTCGGCAGCCACGAGCGTGGTCCAGCCGAAGCCGATGGCAATGCGCATGCCCACCAATATGTCGGGCAGGGCCGAAGGCAAGATGACGTGGCGAATGACCTGCATGTAGCTCGCGCCCATGGAGTACGCGGCGTTGATCTGCTCCTGCGACGCGCTGCGCATGCCCGAGCGCGCGGCCAGCGCCAGCGGCGCAAAGCAGCTCAGGAAGATCAGCAGCACCTTGGGCAGCTCGTCGATGCCGAACCAGATGATGATGAGCGGCAGGTACGCCAGCGGCGGCAGCGGCCGGTAGAACTCCAGCGGCGGGTCGAAGATGCCGCGCCAGAAGCGGCTCATGCCCATGGCAATGCCTACCGGAATGGCCGTGACGCAAGCCAGCAAAAAGGCCGAGAACACGCGGAACATGCTCGCCAGAAAGTGCTGCCACAGCGGCTTGTCGTTGGCCTGCCCCGTGAGGTATTCGTAGAACTGCTGGAACACGGCCTGCGGCGTGGGCAGGAACAGCGGCTTGACCCAGCCCATGTTGGTCACGATGAACCACAGCGCCACCAGCGCCACCACGGTGACCACGCTGATGGTCACGCTGGAGCCTTCGCCCGGCACCTTGAAGGCGCTGGTCTTGAGCTTGGTGCCGGGGGCCGGCGAAGCAGGTGCAGGTGTCGGCGCGGCGGGCTTGGAAGGAGGCGTCATGACGGCGACGGGCGATGCGATGGTGACGTCAGGCATGGGCGGCCTCGCGATGGTGAATGATCGACAGCACTTCTTCACGCATGCGGATGAACTCGGGCTCCGACTTCACCTTGCGCGAATCGCCGTGCGACAGGAACTGCCGCGAGAACGGCACGTTGTCGTACACATGCGAGATGCGCCCCGGGCTCGGGCTCATCACGATCAGCCGGGTGGCCAGGAACAGCGCCTCTTCCACCGAGTGGGTGATGAAGAACACCATCTTGTTGGACTTGGACCAGGCCTGCAGAAGAATCTCCTGCACCTGTTCGCGCGTGAACGCGTCGAGCGCGCCCATGGGTTCGTCCATGAGCAGCACGGCCGGGTCGCTGGCCAGCGCGCGCGCAATGCCCACGCGCTGCTGCATGCCGCCCGAGAGTTCGTACACCGCGCGGTCGGCGTACTTCTGCAGGCCGACGAGGTTGAGCTTCTCTTCGGCAACGCGGTCGCGCTCGGCCTTGCCGACGCCGGCCAGCCGCAGGCCGAGCGCCACGTTGTCGCGCACGTTGAGCCAGGGCATGAGCGCGTGCTTCTGGAACACCACGCCGCGGTCGGCACCCGGGCCGGCCACGGGCTTGCCGTCGAGCAGGATCTCGCCGGTGGAAGGCGGCAGGAAGCCCGCGATGCTGTTGAGCAGCGTGGTCTTGCCGCAGCCCGAGGCGCCGAGCGCCACGACGAAATCTCCGTCTCGCATGGTGAGGTTCACCGGCGCCAGCGCCTGCAGCGTGCCGCCCTTGACGGCGTAGTTGACCGTCAGGTCGCGAATGTCGAGCGTGGGCATGCGTGGCCCCCGTTCACTTGCCCATCGCCTTGTCGACGTAGGCCGTCGTCACGAAGGCGCTGTAGTCGGGCTTGACCTCCTGCACGCGGCCCTGCTCCTTCAGGAACGCGGCCGTGTTGGCCATGGCCTTTGCCGCGCCGCCGCCCAGCCAGGCCGGCGAGACCTGCTCGGCCATGGTGGGGAAGGTGTAGAGCGACATGGCGGCCGACACGTCCTTCGGGTCGGCCTTGGTCCACTTGGCCATGGCCTTGGTCTGCGGCGAGTCGGGTGTCCAGCTCTTGCCGGAGGCCTTGTACTCTTCGTTGGCGCGGTTCAGCGCCTTCACGAAGGCGACCATGAACGGCTCGTTGGCGGCGGCCCACTTGGCGTTGACCACGATGCCTTCGAACGTGGGCGCCCCGCGCTTGCCGATGCTGCCCGACGTGGCAATGGTCTTGCCGTTGGCCTTGATCTTGGAGAGCACCGGGTCCCAGATGAACGTGGCGTCGATGTCGCCGCGCTCCCAGGCGGCCGCGATTTCCGGCGGGCGCATGTTCATCACGTTCACGCTCTTGGGGTCGACGCCGTCCATCTTCATGCCGGCCATGAGCTGGTAGTGCGCGGTCGACACGAAGGGCGTGGCCACCTTCTTGCCGGCCAGGTCCTTCATGCTGTTGATGCCCGACGCGTTGCGCGCGATCAGTGCCTCGGCGTTGGCGATGTCGGCGGAGATCCAGAACAGCTTGATGTCCTGCCCCTGGCTGGCCGCGGCCGTCAATGGGCTGGAGCCGGTTTCGCCCATCTGCACGTCGCCCGAAGCCATTGCGCGGATCACGTCGCCGCCGCCGGAGAACATGCGCCAGTTGATCTTGTAGCCCGTGGCCTTCTCGACCTCGCCGGACTCCATCACCAGCCGCAGCGGCACCAGCATGTCCTGGTGGGCGAAGGTGACTTCCTTGGTTTGCGCGAGCGCGGCACCGCCGAGCGTGAATGCCGCCACGAGGGCTGCGCACTGGAGGGAAAGACGTCGGTTCATGGTCATCGTTTTCTCCTGGAGGTTGAATCTCGGGGGCGACTTTGCACCGATCCCCTCCAGCCAGGAAGTACCAGCCACCGCATGGCCGTGGAGCCAGTGGATGGGGACTTACCCTCGTTCTGGTGCGTCGCGCACGCGTGAGGTGCGCCGCAAAGTCTCAAGCCGAGCGAAGCAATGGCCCGACCGGCTCCCCCTCCCCTCTGGCCGCGCCGAGGAGCGGAGCGTTTCGCGGATCAGGGCCCACCCTTGTCCGAGCGCGGCGAGTTTGGGTGGGACCCCGCGAAACGTGAGCACCGCGGGTTGCCCGCAGCGAAGCGGGGGGACGCGGAGGGACGCGGAGGGACGCGGGCAGTGGGGTCGCCTTTCTTTTGCCTACTTTTCTTTGGCGAAGCAAAGAAAAGCAGGTCGCCTGCCGGGGCGAGTCCCGGCTCCGAAAAGTCAAAAGATTCAGTGCGTCCGACCGCCAGCAGGCCGTTTCTCGCCACGCGCCAAAGCCAGCTCCTCCACAGCCATCCCCAAAGCCCGAATCCCCGCAGGAATCTGCGCCGCAGCAATGGAAGACAAGCGCAGCCGAAAGAACGGACAAGGATAAGGAGGCCGCGCAAAAAACACGTCCCCCGCCTCGATCAGCACCCCATGGTTGCGCGCCATCAACGACAGCTCGGTCGCATCCACCCAGGTAGGCGCCTGCACCCAGATGGAGGCCCCGCCGGAAGGCAGCCGAAACTCGAAGTCGGGCAGGTGGTCACGCAGCGCCTGTGCCGCCAGGGCCAGCCGTTCCTGCATCGCATGGTTCACCCGCCGCGCATGCGACTCGTGGTGCCCCAGCGAAAGAAACAGCGCATAGGCGTGCTGCAGGAAAGCACTCGGGTGCCGCACCATCGCATGCCGAATGACCCGCAGTTCCTTGATCAGCGCACGCGGCGCCACGATGAACCCCAGCCGCAGCGCAGGCGACAAGCTCTTCGACACAGACCCCACGTAGATCACCCGCCCCGTCTTGTCCAGGCTCTTGAGCGCAGGCATCGGCGTGCCTTCGTACAGGTTCTCCGCCTCGTAGTCGTCCTCGATGATCACGAAGTCCTGCAGCTCCGCCTTGCGCAGCAGCCACTGGCGCCGCTCCAGGCTCAAGGTGGCGGTGGTCGGGCTCTGGTGCGAAGGCGTCACGAACAGGTAGTCCGCGGCCGGTAGCGCGTCGACCACCAGCCCGTCTTCGTCCACATCCACCTCGACCCACTTGGGTTGCCGCAGCGAGAAGCTGTTGCGCGCATGCGGGTGCCCCGGCTCCTCCAGGCCCACGCGCGTCTGCTCGTCGAACAGCGCCTCGGCCAGCAGGTAGTAGGCGTGCTGCGCGCCCATCGTCACCAGGATCTCTTCCTTCAGCGCGAACACGCCGCGCTTGGGCAGCAGCCGCGTGCGTATCTGCTCGATCAGGTCGGGCACGTCGTCGGTCTCGAAGTCCGGCGTCCAGTGCGGCAGCTGCGAGCGCGCCAGGCTGCGCGCGCAGCACTCGCGAAAGTCTTCGGTGGGAAACAGCTGCGGGTCGTAGTTGCCGTAGACAAAGGGGTACGGGTAGTCGCGCCACCGGTCGGGCTTGGACAGCGTGGGCTTGTCGAGCAGCGAGCGCAGCACGCGCCCCGACCAGTCGGGCGGCTGGCTCGCCTGCCCGCTGCGCCCCACCAGCGGCTCCGCGTGCACGGCGGAGACCGGCCGCGCATTGCGCGCCACGAACACCCCGCTGCGCGGACGCGCTTCAAGAAAGCCTTCGTCGATCAGTTGCAGATAGGCCGAGGTGACGGTGTTGCGGCTCAACCCCAGCAACGCGGCGAGCTCGCGCGACGAAGGCAGCGGCGCCCCCGGGCTCAGGTGTTCTTCAAGAATGGCCTGCACCACGGCAGACCGCAAACGGGCCTGCAGGGGCAACGCCGGCTGGTCGGGCAGCGCAAAGAGCTGCGCCCATTGGGTGGCTCGCGGGTTGGGCATGGTGCGCCGCAGTTTAGGGCAGCGCGCGCCGTTCTTCACGTTCCGGTGGCGTTCTGGCTCGGTCGAATCCCCGCAACTGGCCCTATCGCGCGGCCAGCGGGCTGCCTACGCTTGCCCCATCAATTTCCGGAGCTTCCGCGTGACCGCCTCTTCTTCATCTTCCTCTTCTTCGTCCTCGGTGACCACCGACACTCTCGCCGCCTTCAGCGACGCCTGGAACCGCCACGACATCGACGCCCTCATGGGCTTCATGACCGCCGACTGCATCTTCCAGACCGCCGCCGGCCCCGACGCCTGCGGCACGCGCCACGTGGGCACCGAGGCGGTGCGCAAGGCCTTCGCCACCGCGTGGGCCGCCGTGCCCGACGCGCAGTGGGTGAACGGCCAGCACTTCGTGCACGGCGACTTCGGCACCTCGCAGTGGACCTTCACCGGCACCGCCGCCGACGGCAGCCGCATCGAGACCGACGGCATCGACGTGTTCACCTTCAGGGGCGACAGGATCCACCTGAAGAACGTGTTCCGCAAGGCCCGCCCCAACCTGCCCGCCGCCAAGTAAGCCCCGGCGCGCACAACCCGCACAGCCCGGCCTTTCTCTTCCTCTCTTGGAGCCCTTCATGACCATGACAGGCACCGTGCCGTTCGCCACCGCGAGCGCGGCCATCGACAGCGCATCGCTCCAGCAGCCCCCCCCGTCGCACCAGGCGCCGTTTCGGCCCTACGACCCGCAGTACGACCCGCTGCACGCGCCCGACCCCGGCGCGGGCCGCGCCTACGCGCCCACCTGGTGGGTGGCCAGCGCCGGCGAGCCGCCGGAGGACGACGGCCCGCTGGTGCGCGACATCGATGTCGACGTGGCCATCATCGGCTCGGGCGCCACCGGCATGTCGACCGCGCTGTACCTCGCGCAGGAACACGGCATTCGCGCCACGGTGCTCGAAGCCAACCAGGCCGCGTGGGGCTGCTCCAGCCGCAGCGGCGGGCAGGGCCAGAACGCGAGCGGGCGCCTGAAGCGCTCGCAGTGGATCCAGCGCTGGGGCATGGACACCGCCAAGCAGCTCGACGCCGAGATCCGCAGCGGCTTCGAGAATTTTCGCGAGCTCACGCGCCAGATCGACTGCGATGCCTTCGACGGCGGCCACCTCTACCTGGCGCATCGGCGCGAGAAGCTGCCGGTGCTCGCGGCCGAGGCGCAGCTCATGCGCGAGAAGTTCGGCTACGCCACGCGGATGATGAGCGCCGAAGAGGTGCACGAAGGCTACTGCGACGAGCGCGAGACGGTGGGCGCGATGTTCGAGGCCGAGGGCATCGGCATCCACCCGCTGAAGTTCACCTTCGGGCTGATGCAGCGCGCCCGCGCGCTCGGCGTGACGGTGCACACCTCGAGCCCGGTGCAGGGCTGGCACACGGTGGACGGCGTGCACCATCTGCAGACACCGGCCGGCGTGGTGCGCGCGCGCCGCGTGGCGGTGTGCACCGGCGGCTACACGGGGCAGGCGCTGAGCCCGCTGCTGAAGAACCGGATCATGCCGATCCTGTCGAACTCGGTGGTCACGCGCCCGCTGACCGACGCCGAGCTGCAGGCCACCAACTTCAAGTCGCAGACCTTCCTGACCGACACGCGCACGCTGCGCTTCTATTACCGGCTGCTCAAGGGCAACCGGCTGCAGATCGGCAGCCGCAGCTCGGTGAGCGGCGCCGACGCCGAGCACCCGGTGCACCTGAAGCTGCTGACGGACGCCATTGCGCGCAAGTTCCCGCCGCTGGCGGGCATCCGCATCGACTACTCGTGGTGGGGCTGGGTCGACATGAGCCACGACATGATGCCGCGCATCACGCAGCCCGAGGCCGACAAGAAGGTCTGGTACGCGGTGGGCTACGGCGGCAACGGCGTGTCGTTCTCCACCTGGGCGGGCAAGCGGCTGGCCGAGCGCGTGGCCGGCAAGGACACGGGCAAGGACGTGTTCGAGCTGCCCATCTACGGCTCGCCGCTGCCGTTTCCCAACGTGCTGGGGCTGGTGGAGTCGCGCGCGTTCGCGCCGTTCCGGCGCGTGGGGCAGCGCATGCTCTACAAGTGGTACTGGCTGCGGGACGAGAAGTAGCGTTTTCGTGCATCGGGGAAGGCACCGCGCAAGCACCTTCCGCGGGCATTCCCCAAGGCATTCCCCGAAGTGGCGCACCACCCCGCCGCACAACGGGGCAAACCCGCCCCCTCTGGCCCTGTGACTCGCGCCGCGTTGGCTCTTCGCCAGCGGGCCGCAAGCACCTATCTTCGACACCAAGGTGCCGCATGCCGATGCACACCGAATCCCGATTGCCTGTGTCGAACTCTCCGAGGTCCTGCCATGTCGCTTCCCGTTTTCACGCGCCGCACCACCCTGCTCTCCGCCACCTTCGCGGCGGCGGGCACCCTGCTCCCGCTGCCAAGCTTCGCGGCCGACGAGCCCAAGCGCGGCGGCACGCTGGTCATCGGCAGCACGCAGACGCCGCGGCACCTGAACGGCGCGGTGCAGTCGGGCATCGCCACCGCCATGCCCTCCACGCAGGTGTTCGCCAGCCCGCTGCGCTTCGACGACAAGTGGAACCCGCAGCCCTACCTGGCGGAGTCGTGGAAGCTGGCCGACGACGCCAGGTCGCTCACGCTCAAGCTGCGCAAGGACGCGGTGTTCCATGACGGCAAGCCCGTCACCTCCGCCGACGTGGCCTTCTCCATCATGGCCATCAAGGCCAACCATCCCTTCGCCACCATGATGGGCCCGGTCGAGAAGGTGGACACGCCCGACGCGCAGACCGCCGTCATCCGCATGAGCGTGCCGCACCCGGCCATCGTGCTGGCGATGTCGCCCGCGCTGTGCCCCATTCTTCCCAAGCACATCTACGGCGACGGGCAGGACCTGAAGAACCACCCGCGCAACAGCACCGACGTGATCGGCTCCGGCCCGTTCCGCGTGACCGAGTTCAAGCCTTCGCAGCGCATCGTGCTGGAGCGCTTCGACAAGTTCTTCCTGCCCAACAAGCCCTACCTCGACAAGGTGATCTTCAACGTCACGCCCGACATGGCCAGCCTGGTGCTGGGCCTGGAGCGCGGCGACGTGCAGATGCTGCCCTTCGCCACGCTGCCCACCGACCTGAAGCGCCTGGCCAACGACCCCAAGGTGTCGCTCACGCCCAAGGGCTACGACGGCATCGGCCCGCTCAACTGGCTGGCCTTCAACACGGCGAAGAAGCCGCTGTCGGACGTGCAGGTGCGCAAGGCCATTGCCACGTCCATCGACAAGAACTTCATCACCAAGGCGCTGATGGGCGGCTTTGCCACGGTGTCCGACGGTCCGCTGGTGGCCAGCAGCCCATTTGCCGTGACCGACCTGGTGCGCTACCCGCTGGACCTGAAGAAGGCCGGCGAGATGCTGGACGCCGCGGGCTACAAGGCCGGTGCAGGGGGTGTGGGCGGCGAGCGCTTCAAGCTCACCATCGACTACCTGCCCGGCGGCGACGACCAGCAGAAGAACGTGGCGGAGTACATCCGCGGCCAGCTCAAGAAGGTGGGCATCACGGTGGAGGTGCGCGCCTCGGCCGACTTCCCGGCCTGGGCCAAGCGCCTGGCCACGCACGACTTCGACATGTCGATGGACGCGGTGTTCAACTGGGGCGACCCGATCATCGGCGTGCACCGCACCTACCTGTCGACCAACATCAAGCCGATCGTCTGGACCAACACGCAGTCGTACGCGAACCCGAAGGTCGACGAGCTGCTCAATACCGCCGGCAGCCTGACCGACCCGACGCAGCGCAAGGCCTACTACGCGACCTTCCAGAAGATCGTGACCGACGAGCTGCCCATCGAGTTCATCAACCAGGTGCCCTACCACACCATCACCAGCAAGAAGGTGGGCAACGTGCCGACCACCATCTGGGGGCCGCTGTCGCCGCTGGACGAGGTGTACCTCAAGTAAGGCGGGCAGCTCATGGCCACGCTGCGTTATGCCGCCTCGCGACTGCTCCAGGCCCTGGGCCTGGTGCTCGCGGTGGTGGTGCTGAATTTCGTGCTCGTGCACGCCGCGCCGGGCGACCCGGTGGAAACCATTGCCGGTGCCAGCGGCGGCATGTCGCCCGAACTCATGGCGCAGCTGCGCACGCAGTACGGGCTGGACAAGTCGCTGCCCGTGCAGCTCGGCATCTACCTGGGCAAGGTGGCGCAGGGCGACCTGGGCTACTCGTACTTCTTCAACCTGCCGGTGACGAGCATGATTGCCGAGCGCGTGCCCGCCACGCTGCTGCTGGTGCTGAGCTCGGTGCTGCTGGCGTTCTTCGTGGGCACGGCGCTGGGCGTGCTGTCGTCGCGCAAGCCGAACGGCTGGCTGTCGCAGTTCATCACGGTGCTGTCGCTGGTGGGCTTCGCGGCGCCGGTGTTCTGGCTGGGGATCATGCTGGTGATCCTGCTGGCGTCGGTGTTTCCCATCCTGCCGGTGGCGGGCATGCGCGCCATCGACTCGTCCGGTACCGGCGGCCTGGCCGACATGCTCGACGTGGCGCACCACCTGGTGCTGCCCACGCTCACGCTGAGCCTGGTGTACCTGGCGCAGTACAGCCGGCTCGCGCGCTCGTCGATGCTCGACGTGCTGGGCTCGGACTTCATTCGCACCGCGCGCGCCAAGGGCCTGGCCGAGCGCGTGGTGCTCTACAAGCACGCGCTGCGCAATGCGCTGCTGCCGGTGGTCACGGTGCTGGGGCTGCAGTTCGGCAACGTGCTGGCCGGCGCCATCCTGGTGGAGACGGTGTTCAACTGGCCGGGCCTCGGCCGGCTGGCCTTCGAGTCGGTGCTGCGGCGCGACTACCCCACCATCCTGGGCGTGCTGCTGTTCTCGTCGGTCGTGGTGGTGGTGATGAACCAGCTCACCGACCTGTGCTATCGCTTCATCGACCCACGGATCAAGGCCTCATGAGCAAGGTGATCACGATGCCCCCTGTTGCTGCTGCATCTTCCAAGGCCAAAGCCAGGTTGCCCCCGGCACCCATGCCACCCACGGCGCGCGCCGTGCGCGTCGAGCACCCCGGCATGGAGGCGATGCGCATGTTCCTGCGCAACCCCGCCGCCATCGCCGGCATGGTGATGCTGCTGGCGGTGCTGCTGGTGGCCATTGCCGGGCCCTGGCTCTACCCGGCCGACCCGTTCGAGATCAAGGCCGCGCCGCTCACCCCGCCCTTCAGCGAGGACGCCTGGCTCGGCAGCGACTACCTGGGCCGCGACGTGCTCACCGCGCTGATCTATGGCGGGCGCGCCACGCTGCTGGTGGGCGCGGTGGCCGCGCTGCTGTCGGTGGTGATCGGCATCACGCTCGGTGCCTTCGCGGGCTACTACGGCGGCAAGGTCGATGCGGCGCTGATGAAGCTCACCGAGTTCTTCCAGGTGCTGCCCGCGCTGCTGTTCGCGATGGTGGTGGTGACGCTGTTCTCGCCCACGCTGGTGACGGTGACGCTGGCCATCGGCATCGTGAGCTGGACCGGCACCGCGCGGCTCACGCGGGCCGAGTTCATGAAGTACCGCGGACTGGAGTTCGTGCGCGCCGAGCGCGCCATCGGCGCGCGCGACGCGCGCATCATCTGGAAGGTGATCCTGCCGAACGCGCTGCCGCCGCTGGTGGTGTCGGCCACGCTGGCCATCGGCGCGGCCATCCTGTTCGAGGCCGGCCTGTCGTTCCTCGGGCTGGGCGACCCGAACCAGATGAGCTGGGGCCTGATGATCGGTTCGAGCCGGCAGTACGTGCTGTCGTGCTGGTGGGCCGTGGCCTTTCCGGGCGTGGCCATCTTCATCACCGTGCTGGCCGTCAGCCTCATCGGCGACGGGCTGAACGATGCCCTCAACCCCAAGCTGAGGGAACGCTGATGGCCGCGACCCATGCAACCAACGAAGCACTTCTGCGCGTGCAGGACCTGCACGTCGAGTTCAAGACCCGCCGCGGCCAGGCGCTGGTGCTCAACGGCGTCGACTTCGAGATCCGCGCCGGCGAAACGCTGTGCGTGGTCGGCGAATCGGGCTGCGGCAAGAGCATGACGGCGCTGGCGCTGCTGCGGCTGATTCCGTCGCCGCCGGGGCGCATTCGCGACGGCCGCGTGCTGTTCGAGGGCGAAGACCTGGTGCAGGCCACCGACGCGCGCATGCGCGAGGTGCGCGGCAACCGCATCTCGATGATCTTCCAGGAGCCGATGACCTCGCTGAACCCGGTGTTCACGGTGGGCGACCAGATCGGTGAATCGCTGCAGCTGCATGCCGGCATGAACGCGCACGCGGCGCGCCAGCGCGCCATCGAGATGCTGCGGCAGGTGGGCATTCCGGCGCCCGAGCGGCGCGTGGACGAGTACCCGCACCAGCTCTCCGGCGGCATGCGCCAGCGCGTGATGATCGCCATGGCGCTGGCCTGCCGGCCCGACATATTGATTGCCGACGAGCCCACCACCGCGCTCGACGTGACGGTGCAGGCGCAGATCTTCGACCTGCTGCGCGACCTGCAGCGCGAGAAGGGCACGGCCATCATGCTCATCACGCACGACATGGGCGCGGTGGCCGAGATGGCCGACCGCGTGATGGTGATGTACGCGGGCCGCGTGATCGAGCAAGGCACCACCGAGCAGGTGCTGTCCGAGCCGGGCCACCCGTACACGCGCGGGCTGATCGACTGCCTGCCCGAGCTCGGCAGCAGCGCGGCCTGGGACGGCGACGCGCGCGAAGACCTGGCGGAAATTGCCGGCGTGGTGCCTTCCATCTGGGAGCTGGGCACGGGCTGCGCCTTTCGCGAGCGCTGCCCGCGCGCCATGGCGCGCTGCGCCGAAGAGGTGCCGCCGATGTTCGCGGTGCACGGCCAGGTGGCGCCCGGCCTGCCGCACGGCGCGGCCTGCTGGCTGCATGCCGAGGCGCTGGACGCGCACGGCCAACGCCAAAAGGAGGCCGCATGACGTTCATCGGCAAGACCGACACGCTGCTGGCGGTCGACGACCTGAAGGTGCACTTTCCGCGCGGCAGGGCCGGCTGGGGCCGCACGCCCGAGGTGGTGAAGGCGGTGGACGGCGTCTCGTTCGAGGTGCGCCGCGGCAGCACGCTGGCGGTGGTCGGCGAATCAGGCTCGGGCAAGACCACCACCGCGCTGGCGGTGATGCGGCTCGCGCCCGTGACCTCGGGGCGCATGCGGCTGGGCGACACCGACCTGGGCGCGCTGCAGGGCGAGGCCTTGCGCCAGGCGCGCACGCGCATGCAGATCATCTTCCAGGACCCGTTCTCCTCGCTGAACCCGCGCGAGCGCGCGGGCGCCGCCGTGCGCGCGCCGCTGGACCTGATGCGCGTGGGAACGCCGGACGAGCGCACGCGCCGCGTGGCCGAGCTGTTCGAGGCGGTGGGGCTGCGGCCCGAGCAGCAGCACCTGTTTCCGCACCAGTTCTCGGGCGGGCAGCGCCAGCGCATCAACATCGCGCGGGCGCTGGCCACCAACCCCGAGCTGGTGGTGTGCGACGAGCCGGTGTCGGCACTGGACATCGCGATTCGCGCACAAATACTGAACCTGCTGGCCCGGCTGCAGCGCGAGCTGGGGTTGACCTACCTGTTCATCTCGCACGACATGGCGGTGGTGGAACACATCTGCGACGACATCGCGGTGATGTACCTCGGCCAGATCGTGGAGCGCGCGCCGCGGCGCAGCTTCTTCGCGCGGCCGCTGCATCCGTACAGCGTGGCGCTGATGTCGGCCGTGCCCACCGTGAGCGGCGGACGCAGGCGCGCGGCGAACCGCATCAAGCTCAGCGGCGACCCGCCGAGCCCCATCGACCCGCCCAAGGGCTGCCGCTTTGCCGGCCGCTGCCCGGTGGCGGAGCCGGCCTGCGCGGCCGAGCTGCCGCCGCTGCGCGAGGTCGCGCCCGATCACTGGGTACGCTGCAGGCGCGTCGAGCTCGTCGACGGCCTGCCGCGCCCGCCTCTTTCGATTCCAGAGTCGCCATGAGCCCAAACAAGACCCCAACCAACACCAACACCGCCGCGAGCACCACGGTCTACACCGCCCGCAAGATCATCACCATGAACCCCATGCAGCCGCACGCCACCCACGTGGCGGTGCGCGACGGCCGCGTGCTGGCCGTCGGTTCGCTGGCGGAGATGCAGGCCTGGGGCCAGTTCACGCTGGACGAACGCTTTGCCGCCAAGGTGCTGATGCCCGGGCTGGTCGAAGGCCACTGCCACCTGAAGGAAGGCAGCATGTGGGACTGGACATACCTCGGCTGGTTCGACCGCCGAGACCCCGCGGGCAAGGTGTGGAGCGGCCTGCGCTCGATGGACGAGGTGGTGTCGCGCCTGAGCGAAGTGGCCGCGAAGATGACGGCCGACGGCGTGCCCGACACCGTGCCGCTCATCGCCTGGGGCTTCGACCCGATCTACTTCGGCGGCGAGCGCATGACGGTTCGGCACGTCGACCGCGCGAGCGCCACGCGGCCCATCGTCATCGGCCATGCCAACGGGCACCTGATGAACGTGAACAGCGCGATGCTGAGCATTGCGCAGATCACGCGCGACAACGAGGTGGAGGGCGTGGTCAAGTTCGCAGAGGGTTCGAACGAGGGCGAGCCCACCGGCGAGCTGCAGGAGCCGGCCGCCATGTTCCTGGTGCTGCGCAAGATCGGCAACGCCGGCCTGCTGGCGCCGATGACCGAGGCGGGCGTGCGCTCGTTCGCCAAGCTGGCCTGCCTGCAGGGCGTGACCACGGCGACCGACCTCGTCAACAAGCTCACGCCCGAGGACTGCGGCGTGCTCGAGAAGACGACGGCCGACGACGCTTTCGGCGTTCGCATCCTCCCCGCGTTCCAGGCCTTCCACGGCACGCACGGCGCGGCGCAGGGTGCCGAGCACGTGAAGGCGCTGATGCCGCGCAACACCGACCGCCTGCGCTACGGGCTGGTGAAGATGATGCTCGACGGCTCCATCCAGGGCTTCTCGGCGCGGCTGCGCTGGCCGGGGCATTTCAACGGCGCGCCCAACGGCATCTGGGTGACCGCGCCCGCGCAGTACGAGACCGACTTCGAGACCTACCACCGCGCGGGCCTCACCATCCACACGCACACCAACGGCGACGAGGCCAGCGAGGTGGCCATCGACGCCATCGAGCGCGTGCTCACGCGCGCGCCGCGGCCCGACCACCGCCACACGCTGCAGCACGGCCAGATGATCGACGCGCCGCTGTTCCGCCGCATGGCCCAGCTGGGCCTGTGCGCCAACCTGTTCGCCAACCACATCTGGTACTGGGGCGACCAGCACTACGAGATGACGATGGGCCCCGACCGCGCCAACCGGCTCGACGCCTGTGGCAGCGCGCTGGCCGCGGGCGTGCCGCTGGCCATTCACTCCGACGCGCCGGTCACGCCGCTGGGCCCGCTGTTCACGGCCTGGTGCGCGGTGAACCGCGTGACGCCCAAGGGCCGGCTGCTGGGCGAGGCGGAGCGCATCACCGTGGCGCAGGCGCTGCGCGCCATCACGCTGGGCGCGGCCTGGACGCTGAAGCTCGACGGCGAGGTCGGCAGCATCGAATGCGGCAAGCGTGCCGACTTCTGCGTGCTGGAAGACGACCCGCTCGAGATGGACCCGATGGCGCTGAAGGACGCGCGCGTGTGGGGCACCGTGCTGTCGGGCCGCGTGTTCGAGGCGCAGCGGGGACAGACCGCGTGACCCTGAAGAAGCGCCTGCCGCTCACCGTGATCGGCGGCTTCCTGGGCGCGGGCAAGACCACGCTGCTCAACCGCTGGCTGCGCGAGGCGAACGGCCTGCGCATGGCGGTGCTGGTGAACGACTTCGGCGCGCTCAACATCGACGCCGAGCTGATCGCCGCCACGCACGGCGACACCACCGCGCTGACCAACGGCTGCGTGTGCTGCCAGATCGGCGACGA
This sequence comes from Variovorax sp. OK212, assembly GCF_900112425.1. Lineage (GTDB taxonomy): Bacteria > Pseudomonadota > Gammaproteobacteria > Burkholderiales > Burkholderiaceae_C > Variovorax. The sequence goes on from NZ_FOLP01000023.1 coordinate 18,637, forward strand.
CCTGGGGCGCGCGCTGGTGGAGGTGATCGACGCGAAGACGCCGTTCGACGCGGTGGTGATCGAAGCCAGCGGCGTGTCGGACCCGTGGCGCATTGCGCAGATCGGCATGGCGGCGCCGGAGCTGAGCCTGGAAGGCGTGATCGTGCTGGTGGATGCGAGCGCGGTGGCGCAGCAGGCGAAAGACCCGCTGCTGGCCGACACGCTGGTGCGGCAGCTGAAGTCGGCCGACCTGGTGGTGGTGAACAAGGCGGACCTGGCGACGGCCGATGCGCTGGCCGGGGCGTTGGCATGGGTCGAGGCGATGGTGCCCGGCACGCCATGCATCGAGACCACCGAATCGGCGGTGCCGCTGGCGCTGCTGTCGGGCGTGCCGCATGCGGATGCCGCGCCGCATGTCTGCGGACCTGGCTGCCACGATCACCATGGCCGCCATGGCCACCATGACCATGCTGCGCCCGACCACGGTGCGCTGTTCCAGACATGGAGCGCGCAGCCCGAGGCCGTCATTCCCGCGGCCACCTTGCGCGCCTGGCTGCGCGAAGTGCCACCGGGTGTGCTGCGGCTCAAGGGCCTGTTGCGCACCGGCGAAGTCGATTGGTCGGAGGTGCAGTTCGCGGGCCGCCACGGCAGCCTGCGCAAGGCATCGGCGCCGGCGGGCGATGCGCGTGCCGGCGTGGTCGCCATCGGCCTGCGCGGCCGGTTGCCTGAAGCTGCACTGAAGGATTTCTTCGTGCCTTGATCTCGAGGCGGCCCGAGTCATGTTGCAATCGCGCGTTTTCCTTTCAACGCGCAGGCTGCAGACGCATGACGACTTCCACACTCCTGATCCGCCCACCGGTGGCGGACGACTTCGCGGCATGGAAGCCGCTTTGGGACGGCTACAACGCCTTCTACGGCCGCGAGGGCCCGACCGCCCTGCCCGGCGAGATCACGCAGGCCACGTGGCAACGCTTCTTCGATGCCTACGAACCGATGCACGCGCTGGTTGCCGAGCGCGACGGGCAACTGGTCGGCCTGACCCACTACCTGTACCACCGCAGCACCACGCGCATCGAGCCCACGTGCTACCTGCAGGACCTGTTCACGCTGCCGTCGGAGCGCGGGCGCGGCGTGGGGCGGCAGCTGATCGAAGGCGTCTGCGAACGCGTGAAGCAGGCCGGCGGCCACCGCGTGTACTGGCAGACGCACGTGACCAACGCGGCTGGGCGCGCGCTGTACGACAAGGTGGCGACGCACGACGGCTTCATCGTGTACGGCACGCTGGTCTGAATCAACGCGCGGACCTGAAGCGCGCGTGCGCGACGAGCGCTCCGAAGACGATGCCCGCCGCCAGGCTGGTGTGCCCGCTGAAGCTCACGAGACCGAGGCTCCAGCCCTGGCCGCGCACCGCGCAGGCCAGCGCCGCGCTCGCGGCCGGCGACTACGAGGCAGACGAGCAGCCGCAGTGGGAGGCGGTGTACGTGTTCGGCACCGCCCAGGGCGTGGGGCGTCGGAGCGTGCGCGGCGGCACCGCTGGCGCCGTGCCGGCAGCGCCCAGAGCGCCTTTCAATCGAAAGAGTGCCTCATGAGGTCATCACCCATCATTCCCTGGCTGGGAGGCAAGCGCCGCCTGGCTGACCTGCTGCTCGGCCGCTTCCCGCCGCATTCGTGCTACGCGGAGGTGTTCGCCGGGGGCGCTGCCCTGTACTTCCTGCGGCACCCCGCCGAGGTCGAAGTGATCAACGACGTCACGGCGGCCTGGTCAACCTGTACCGGGTCGTGAAGCACCACGTGGAGGAGTTCGTTCGGCAGTTCAAATACGCGCTGTCGAGCCGGCAGATCTTCAAGTGGACCCAGGCCACGCCGCCCGAGGTGCCGACGGACGTGCAGCGCGCGGCGCGCTTCTTCTACCTGCAGCAGCAGGCCTTCGGCGGCCGAGTCCAGGGACAGACCTGGGCACGGCCGCCACCGCGCCAGCCATCAACCTGCTGCGCATCGAGGAGAACCTCAGCGCGGCCCATTTGCGCCTGGCCAGCGCCTACATCGAGCAGCTCGACTGGGCCTGGGCCACCACCTGCATCGACCGCTATCGAGTGGTGCCATCGCTTAGAAAATGCGATTCAGCACCTGCGCAACGGCGGAGTAACCGGCAGGCTTCCAAAGCCGTACTCCCGTCGCACCGTCCCTGAGTTTCTAGTTGATCTTCGAAGGCTGGGCCAAGGTGTCGACCAGGATTTTCGGGTGCGGGTGAATCGGCCGCCGTGCGTTGTCCGAACGAAAACACAGCCAGCCGTCAGCCATCGCAGGCCCACTTTGAGCAGCGGTGCAAATGGCGTAATTCCATTTCGACCTGTGCAACGAAGGGCAACCCGATTTATCACATGCACAGAGCCGGACTTGTCGCGGCGCGCTTCAGGAACGACCACGAAAGCAAGCCGGCGCCGGCCCTCAGTACCGGATCTTCACGCCGGCCTTCACGCCGTTGTTGTTCTTGCCGTCCGACGACACGCCGCCCATGAACGACACGTTGCCGCCCGTGCTGGCGCCCAGCGAATACGTGGGCCGCTGCAGGGAGGTGTCGGTACCGATGTAGCCGCCGCTGCCGTCCTTGCGCTCGACACCGACGATCCCACCCGTGGTGTAGGCCGAGTCTTCCGTGGAGTTGACGTTGGGGGCGACGTAGTACGTGCCCTTCTCGTTGGTTTCCACCGGCACCTTCACCGGTTCCGCATGCACGAGGGGTGCGAAGGCGCAGGCCGCGCCCCACCCCAGCGTCGTCAAGACAATCAATTTACGCATCGCACCCATGCTTGGGGAAGCCACGGCCGGCCCACGTAGGACGAAAGGAGATTCCCGGCGTGAACTGCAACTGCAAATATCAAAGACTATGCTTTGACAAACTCCAGCAAAGGACAGACCCATGAGCACGCCCACCGCGCCCGGCCCCTCCCCCGACGCCCTCGAACGCCTGCTGGCCGCGGGCCGCGACGGCGCGCTGCTGCGCATGAGCCTCGCCTTGGCCTGGCACCGCCGGGACAATCCGCAGACCGCCCTGTTGCATCTTGCAAAGGCCCTGGCCTTCGATGCGGACTTCACCGCCGCGCACCGGCTGCAGGGGTTGATCTCGCTGGAGCTCGGCGACAAGGCGCAGGCCGAGGCCGCATTCGCCAAGGGCCTGGAGGTGGCGCAGCGGCGCGGCGAGATGCAGCTGGTGAAAGAGCTCACGGTGCGGCTGCGGCGCCTGCGACCCGCCGCGCCGCCCGCGCCGCCCGCGCCGCCCGCGCATTGAGCCCGACAGCCGACCGCGGCCCACCACAGCCGATGGCGATCAGCCCTGCACCGTCGCCATGTCGATCACGAACCGGTACTTCACGTCGCTCTTGAGCATGCGTTCGTAGGCCTCGTTGATCTTCGGCATGGCAATGGTCTCGATGTCCGAGACGATGCCGTGCGCGGCGCAGAAGTCGAGCATCTCCTGCGTCTCGGCGATGCCGCCGATCATCGAGCCCGCGATGCGGCGGCGCTTGGTGATCAGGCCGAACACGCCGGGCGACGGGTGCGGCGTGCCCGGCGCACCGACCAGCACCAGCGTGCCGTCGAGTTTGAGCAGCTGCACGAACGGGTCGAGGTTGTGCGACACCGCCACCGTGTTGATGATCAGGTCGAAGCTGTTGCGGTGCGCGGCCATCTCGCTCTCGTTGCGCGACACCACCACCTCCTTGGCGCCGAGCCGCCTGGCGTCTTCGCTCTTGCCGGGCGAGGTGGTGAACAGCACCACGTGCGCGCCCATGGCCGCGGCAATCTTCACCCCCATGTGGCCCAGCCCGCCCAGGCCGACCACGCCCACCTTCATGCCCGGCCCAGCCTTCCACTGCCGCAGCGGCGAATAGGTGGTGATGCCCGCGCACAGCAGCGGCGCCACGGCGGCCAGCTGCTTCTCGTCGTGCGAGATCTTCAGCACGAACTTCTCGAACACCACGATGTGGTCCGAGTAGCCGCCGAGCGTGTTGGCGCGCGACACCTGTTCCTGGCTGTCGTAGGTGCCGGTCATGCCGTTGTCGCAGTACTGCTCCAGGCCGTCCTTGCAAGGCTGGCAGTGCTGGCAGCTGTCGACCATGCAGCCGACGCCCACCAGGTCGCCGACCTTGAACTTCGACACCTCGCTGCCCACCGCGCGCACCCGCCCCACGATCTCGTGGCCCGGCACGCAGGGGTAGGCCGCCGGCCCCCATTCGCTGCGCGCGGTGTGCAGGTCGGAGTGGCAGACGCCGCAGTAGAGGATGTCGATCGCCACGTCGCGCGCGGCGGGCGCGCGGCGCTCGAAGGTGAAGGGCGCGAGCGGCGTGGTGGCGGACTGGGCCGCGTAGGCGTGGGCTGTGGTCATGGTGGTGCGGTGGATGAGATGGATGACGGGGGTGCCGTGAAAGGGTTGTGATGGTCGCAAGGTCAGCCGGCCACCCGGCCTTCGACCGGATAGCCGGGGTCGGAGTAGCCGGGCGTGGAGGCATGCCCCGGCGCCACCAGGCTGTCGACGAGCGTCTCGTCGTCCGGACCCAGTTCCAGCCGGAGCGCATCGGCGTAACTGTCCCATTGCGCCTCGGTGCGCGGCCCCGCGATGGTGGCGCTGACAAGGCGGTTCTTCAGCACCCATGCCAGCGCAAACGCGATCGAGGTGGTGCCGCGCGCAGCAGCGTGCGCGGCAATGGCCTGGGCGATCTTCAGCGATTCGGGCCGCCACTCGGTCTGCTGCATGCGCTTGTCCCCACGCCCGGCACGGCTGTCGGCCGGCGGCGGTGCGTCCACCGCGTATTTGCCGCTGAGCACGCCGCGCGCCAGCGGGCTGTAAGACACCACGCCCAGGCCGCAGTGCGCCGCCGCGGGCAACTGCTCGACCTCGGCCGTGCGGTCGACGATGTTGTAGAGCGGCTCGCTGGCCACCGGGCGGTCGATGCCGAGCTGGTCGGCCAGGCGCGCGATCTCGGCGATGCGCCAGCCGCGGAAGTTCGACACGCCGAAGTAGCGCAGCTTGCCCTGGCGCACCAGGTCGCCGATGGCACGCACGCCCTCTTCGAGCGGCACGTCGGCCAGCGCCCGGTGGAAGTACAGGATGTCGATGTAGTCGGTCTTCAGCCGGCGCAGGCTCGCTTCGACGGACTGCACGATCCACTTGCGCGACTGGCCCTGCGCGTTCGGCCCCGCATCCGCCGCCGCCGGAAAGCCGAACTTCGTGGCCACCACCCAGCTGTCGCGCCGCGCAGCGATGGCGCGCCCGACGATTTCCTCGGAGCGGCCCGCGTGATAGACGTCGGCCGTGTCGATGAAGTTGATGCCCTGCGCGAATGCCTTGTCGATGATGCGCGCCGAGGTGGTCTCGTCGGTCTCGCCGCCGAACATCATCGCGCCCAGGCACAGCGGCGACACCTTGAGGCCGCTGCGGCCGAGTCTTCGGTAGTCCATGGTGGGTTCCTTGCGTATTGCGTGTGTTGCGTGTGTTGTGCGTTTCGCGCGCGTCGCGCGCATTCCGCTGGCTGGGCAGGATTCTCGGCACAGACCGCTTGCGCGACTAGACACTTGAATGCGCATTCGCTCATGAGCACAATTCATGAATGGCAAGAGAGAACATCAACGACATCCTGGCTTTCCTCGCGGTGGCGCGCGAGCGCAGCTTCACACGCGCCGCCGCGAAGCTCGGCGTGTCGCAATCGGCGCTGAGCCACACCGTGCGCGGCCTGGAGGCCCGCATGGGCCTGCGCCTGCTCACGCGCACCACGCGCAGCGTGTCGCCCACCGACGCCGGCGAGCGGCTGCTGAACACCGTGGGGCCGCGCTGGGACGAGATCGAGGCGGAGCTGTCGGCGCTGGCCGAGCTGCGCGACAAGCCCGCGGGCACCATCCGCATCACCACCACCGACTACGCGGCCGACATGATCCTGTGGCCCAAGCTGTCGCGCGTGCTGCCCGGCTACCCCGACCTGAAGATCGAGATGATCGTGGACTACGGGCTTGCCGACATCGTGGCGGACCGCTACGACATCGGCGTGCGCTTCGGCGACCAAGTGGCCAAGGACATGATCGCGGTGCGCATCGGGCCCGACGTGACCATGGTGATCGTGGGCTCGCCCGGCTACCTGGCCCGCCAGGCGCCGCCGAAGAAACCGCAGGACCTGCTCGCGCACAACTGCATCACCCTGCGCCTGCCCACGCGCGGCGGGCTGTACGCATGGGAACTCAAGAAGGGCAAGCGCGAACTGCAGGTGCGCGTCGACGGCCAGCTGACCTGCAACGGCGTCTACCAGATGATCACCGCGGCCGTGTCGGGCGCGGGCCTGGCCTTCGTGCCCGAGGAGCTGGCGCGGGAGCACATGGCCGCAGGCCGCCTCCAGCGCGTGCTCGCGGACTGGTGCCCCACCTTCCCGGGGCTGCACATCTTCTACGCGAGCCGGCGCGAGTCTTCGCGCGCGATGGCGGTGGTGGTCGACGCGCTGCGGTACCGGCCCTGAGCGGTTGTGAAGGCAGGCAGGTGGGCAGGTGGGCGCGTGTCGCGAGACTCATGAGCCCGGCTCATGAGCTTTTGCGGTTTGAGATGGCTAGTGCGGGCAAGGGCCCGTCGGTAGATTCGTCGGCAACAGATCCGAAAGCCGACACCCATGAAACTGCGCACCGCCCTCCCCCTCACCCTTGCTCTTTGCGGCGCGCTGTTCACGCCGCTCTGCGAAGCGAACGACGGCATGACGGTCAACCGCGGCGGCACGCAGGCCTCAGCCAAGGGGCCGGCACAGAACTTCACGGGCGCCGTCCGCGTCGATCCGCTCTTCGCGCCCCGCGAGCCTTCGCGCGTGTCCGGCGCCTACGTCACCTTCGAACCCGGCGCGCGGTCGGCATGGCACACGCACCCGCTGGGCCAGACGCTGGTGGTGACCGCGGGCACCGGCTGGGTCCAGCAGGAAGGCGGCGCGCGGCAGGAGATCCGGCCCGGCGACGTGGTCTGGACGCCGCCCGGCGTGAGGCACTGGCACGGCGCCACGGCCACCACCGGCATGACGCACATGGCCATCCAGGAATCGCTTGCCGGCAGGAACGTCGAGTGGATGGAGAAGGTCGGCGACGGGTCGTACGGCCGATGAAGGAACCGAAGAAATGAAGCTCTTCTCCACCGCCCTCGCCTCGCTGTCGCTCATGGCCACGTCGGTGGTGCAGGCCGACCGTGCCTCCAGCCTGCCGCGCGTGTCGCCCGCGCTCGAGCGCTACGCGCAGGACACCGTGCTCGGCGAACTCTGGAAGCGCCCGGGCCTGTCGCCGCGAGACCGCAGCATCGTCACCGTGGCTGCGCTCGTGGCGCGCAACCAGACGACCGAAATGGCGATGTACTTCCAGCGCGCGCTGGACAACGGCGTCACGCCGGCGGAGCTCTCCGAGATCATCACGCACCTCGCGTTCTATGCGGGCTGGGGCAACGCCATGGGCGCGGTGGCCGTTGCCGCTGACGTGTACGCCGCGCGCAAGATCGGCGCGGACCGGTTGCCGCCCGCGCGCCCCGAGCTGCTGCCGCTCGACGAAGCCGCCGAGGCGCAGCGCGCGGCCCGCGTCGAACAGGACGCGGGTCCAGTGTCGGCCGGCGTGGTGCAGTACACCGGCGACCTGCTCTTCAAGGACCTGTGGCTGCGCCCCGCGCTCGCGCCGCGAGACCGCAGCCTGGTCACGGTGACCGCGCTGATCGCCGCAGGCCAGGTCGCGCAGATTCCCTATCACCTGAACCGCGCGATGGACAGCGGACTGACGCGCGCCGAAGTGTCGGAAACGCTCACGCAACTGGCCTTCCATGTCGGCTGGCCGAACGTCTTCACGGCGATCCCCGTGGTCAAGGCTGTGCTGGAGAAACGCCCCGCCTGAGAACTTGCGTACTCAACAGTTTCCCTTGGCTGGCAGGTTCTCGCGGCGCGCCCTACGATGCAGCATCGGCAGCTGCATTTCGGCAGCGCCGACGACCAAGTCAAACCAGCCAGGAGAACTGCCCCATGCCATCAACCGAAGTCGTCATGCCGGAGCAGTTGCTGAATGCGCTCGATGTCCAGAGCCACATGCCGATCGCCCGGATCGGCGAAGCACTGACCTCGCTCGGCATGGTCACCGACGAGCAGTTGCGCGCGGGCCTGGCCCAGCAACAGCGCCAGCCCGGCGTGCCGCTGGGCGAGACGCTGGTGCGCATGGGTGTCGTCACCCAGGGCCAGCTGCAGACCGCGCTGGTGCGCAAGATGGGCTACCCGCTGGTGAACCTGCACCTGTTCCCCGCTGCCGCCGAAGCATTGCGCAAGATCAGCCACGGCGTGGCGCGGCGGCTGCAGGTCATGCCGCTGATGCTGCATGAAGGCCGGCTCATCGTCGCGCTGGACGACCCGACGAGCCGGCATTCGGCGCTCGACGAAGTGGAATTCATCGCGCAGATGAAGGTCGTGCCGGTGGTCGGGCAATGCCTCGACCTGGACAACGTGCTGAACGCGGCCTACGAGAAGATCGGCGAGCCGGCTGTCGGCGCCGCAGGCGTCTTCGCCGCCAATCTCGACCCGAGCCGGCCGCTGGAGTTCGACATGGCCGGCACCACCGAGCTGTTGCAGACCCTCGAGCGCGAAGGCCCCGCGTCGGCACCGCCCGCCGAGGCGCCGATCGAGCAGTCCGACAACTCGCTCGTGCGCATGATCAACAGCATGATCCTGGAGGCGCACCGCGAGGGCGCGTCCGACATCCACATCGAGAGCTATCCCGGCCAGGAGAAGACCCGCATCCGCTTTCGGCGCGACGGCCTGCTCTACACCTACCTGGAGCTGCCGCCGAGCTACCGCAACGCGATCGTCGCGCGCGTGAAGATCATGTGCGACCTGGACATCAGCGAGAAGCGCAACCCGCAGGACGGCAAGATCAACTTCGCCAAGTACTCGCCGCAGCACCGCATCGAGTTGCGCGTGGCCACCATTCCGACCAACAACGGCCTCGAGGACGTGGTGATGCGGATCCTGGCGTCGGCCAAGCCGATTCCGATGCGCGACCTGGGCCTGTCGCCCAACAACCTCGCGCAGCTGACCCGGGCCGTGGAGCGCCCCTACGGCATGGTGCTGTGCGTCGGCCCCACGGGCTCGGGCAAGACCACCACGCTGCACTCGGCGCTGATGCACATCAACACGCCCGAGCGCAAGATCTGGACCGCCGAGGACCCGGTCGAAATCACGCAGACCGGGCTGCGCCAGGTGCAGATCAACCCGCGCATCGACTGGACCTTCGCCAAGGCGCTGCGCGCCTTCGTGCGCGCCGACCCCGACGTGATCATGGTGGGTGAAATCCGCGACGGCGAAACGGCCAAGACCGCGGTCGAAGCCTCGCTGACCGGTCACCTGGTGCTCTCGACCCTGCACACCAACAGCGCGCCCGAGACCGTGACGCGCCTGCTCGACATGGGCATGGACCCGTTCAACTTCGCCGACTCGCTGCTGGCCGTGCTCGCGCAGCGGCTGGTGCGCCGGCTGTGCAGCAGCTGCACCACCAGCCGCCCCGCGAGCGCCGAGATGGTCGAGGAACTGCTGGACGACTACATGCATTCGTTCGGCGCGCAGCCCGACGCCGCAAGCCCCATCCCGCAGCGCCAGGCCGTGCGCAGCGACTGGCTGCAGCGCTACGGCCGCGACGGCCACCTGCACCACTACACCAGCACCGGCTGCAAGCAGTGCAAGAACACGGGCTTCAAGGGCCGCGTGGGCATCCACGAGCTCATGACCATGTCGAAGACGCTGCGCCGCCTGGTGCAGACCGGCGCCCGCGCGGAAGAGCTGCAGGCCGCGGCGCTGCAGGAAGGCATGCGCACCCTGAGGCAGGACGGCATCGAGAAGGTGCTGGCCGGCAAGACGACCATCGAGGAAGTGCGCGCGACCAGCAACGTGTAAGGCAGGGCGGCAAGGAAGCGAGGGAGCTCGGCCACGGCGCCCGTGCGGCGCACCGAGCGGCGGGCGCTGCTGCGCCGGAAAAGCGCCGGGGAGTGCTGGGGGGTGCCGGGGAGTGCCGGAGAAGTCGCGCCGATGTCAACATTAGTGCAAACACCATGGTCGACAAAACACTTGTCGCACACCATCTGGACGCGTCATCGCACGCCGGACCCGACATCCGGATGGCACGTAATTTGCACAGGGCCCGCCATGACTGCCACTTCGCCTCGCCTGCCCGCCAAAGCCACCAAGGTCACCCGCATCGACCGCGACAACGACAGCACGGTGCAGTCGCTCACGCGCGCCATGCAACTGCTGGAGCTCCTGGCCGAGGACGACGAGGGCTTCAGGCTCGTCGACATCGCGGCGCACAGCGGACTGTCCTCCTCGACGGCGCACCGGCTGCTCACGACGCTCGAGCAGCGGCGTTTCGTGCAGTTCGACCGCGAGACGAGCCTCTGGTATGTCGGCGTGCGCTGCTTCTCGGTCGGTGCGGCTTTCGGGCGGCGCCGACGCATCGCCCACCTGGCGCTGCCGGTGATGCGCAGGCTGCGCGACAGCACCGGCGAGAGCATCAACCTCGGCATCGCCGACCTCGGCGACATCGTGTTCGTCACGCAGGTCGAGAGCCGCGAGCTGATGCGCGCGATCGGCAAGCCGGGGTTTCGCGCGCCGCTGCACGGCACTGCGATGGGGCAGGCGATCCTGGCCGCGATGCCCGAGGACGACGTGCTGCAGTACCTGCGCACCTACGGCCTGCCGAAGCTCACCCACAACACCATCGCGCGCGCCTCGCGGCTGCATGAAACGCTGGGCGAGGTGCGCCGCGCGGGCCATGCGATCGACGACGAGCAGAACGCGGTCGGCCTGCGCTGCATCGCGGCCGCCGTTCGCGACGAGCACGGCCAGCCCTTCGGCGCGATCTCGCTGGTCGGGCCGACGCAGCGCATCAAGAGCGCCGACTTCCCGCAGCTCGGCGCCACCGTGCGCGCCGCGGCCGACGAGATCACCGCCGCCTACGGCGGGCGCGCCCGCTAAGGCCTGCGTCTTCCGCTGGCGCGGCGCGCCAAGTACTTGATTTCCAAGCTCTTTTTCCGGCTGTCCCACGCAGCGGGATAGTCCGCTGCGCGTCGCCGCCGCGGGATTCAATGGCACATCTTTCTTTCGATGCCGCCCCGTTCCCTCACCTTCCTTGCTGGAGTCTTCATGCCGTTTCACCTTCGCCTCAAGTCATTCGCCACAGTTGCCCTGGCCGTGGTGCTCGCGTTGCCCGCGGCCCACGCACAGGACCGCACCCGGATGAAAGCCATCGGCCAGCCGCTGGCCACCGGGCTGATCCAGAAGAACAAGGAGCAACCCTTCTTCGAGAACTTCGCGGCCCGCACCGGGCTGCCGATCGACGTCGACTACAAGCCCATCGACACGCTGGGCATCAAGGACACCGAGCAACTGCGCGTCATGAAGGCGGGCCTGTTCGACATCGTCTCGCTGCGCGTGTCGCAGAACTCGCGCGACGAGCCCACCATCCTGGGCCTGGACCTGGTGGGCGCGGCGCCCGACTACGCCACGGGCCGCAAGGTGGCCAAGGCCTACTTCGACACGGCGGACACGCGGCTGCAGGCGCAGTTCGGCGTGAAACTGCTGGCCGTGTGGCCCTTCGGCCCGCAGATCCTGTTCTGCAAGAAGCCGATCGCCAAGCTGGCCGACATCAAAGGCCTGAAGGTCCGCGTGTACGACCAGAACCTGGCCAAGTTCATCGAGATGGTGGGCGGCACGCCCGTGCCGGTGTCGTTCGCCGACACGCACCAGTCGCTCTCGCTGGGCGTGGTCGACTGCGCGATCACCGGGCCGAGCTCGGCCAACTCCGCGGGCTGGCCGGAAGTGACGACGCACCAGATGGCCATCGGCTTCCAGATGGCCCTGAACGGCTACGGCATGACGATGAAGGCCTGGAACGCGCTGGCACCCGACGCCAAAGCCAAGCTGCTGAAGGCGTTCGACACGCTGAGCGACGACATGTGGAAGTACTCCGAAGAGATCTTCCAGGACGCGCTGAACTGCAATGCCGGCAAGGACCCGTGCACGACCGGCAAGAAGTTCAACCTCGTCAACGTGGCCGTCACGCCGGCCGACGTCGAACTGCTGCGCGGCGCGGTGAACAAGGTGTCGCTGCCGGTGTGGGCGGAGGTGTGCAACAAGTCCAACCCGAGCTGCCTGAAGAACTGGCAGGCGACGGTGGCGCCGGTACTGGGCCTGCAATGAACAGCGGCACCATGACCCGCGACCGGCAGCCCCTCGCGCCGCCCGGCGCCACGGCGTCCCTCTCCGCGCGCGCCGGCTTCAGGGCGCGCCTGGAGACCGTGCTGGCCACGGCGTTCGGCGCGATCTTCCTGGGCCTGGCGGCCGTCGTCGCCATCGAGACGATCTCGCGCAAGCTGTTCAACGTCTCGCTGCAGGGCGCCGACGAACTGGGCGGCTACGCGCTCGCGGTCGGCTCGACGCTCGCCTTCAGCCTGGCGCTGCTGGGGCGCAACCACATCCGCGTGGACGTGTTCCACGACCGGTTCCCGCCGCGCGTGCAGGCGCTGCTGAACTGGATCTCGATCGTCTCGCTGGCGGTGTTCGCGCTGTTCATCGCCTGGGTCGCGTTCAAGGTGATCCAGGACACGACGGCCTACCGCAGCACCGCGCAGACGCCCTGGGCCACGCCACTGATCATTCCGCAGGGCGTCTGGTACGCGGGCCTGGTGATCTTCGCGCTGGTGGCCTGCGCGCTGGCATGGCGTGCCACGCGGCTGCTGCTGGGCGGCGACACCCGCACGCTGAACAGCGACTTCCATCCGAAGAGCGCGAAGGAAGAGCTCAAGGAAGAACTCGACGACCTCAAGGCAAGGCAGCACGCCGAAGGAGCCGCACGATGAACATCGCCCTGATCGGATCCGCATTCCTCGCGATGCTCGCCCTGATGCTGCTCGGCATGCCGATTGCCGTGTCGATGGCGGCCGTCGGGATCATCGGCGGCATCGCCGCCTACGGCGCGCCGTTCATGGACTCGATCGCGCCGGTCGTGTGGGGCGTGCAGAACGAGAGCCTGCTGACCTCGGTGCCGCTGTTCGTGCTGCTCGGCGAACTGCTGCTGCGCTCGGGCATCGCCGACCGCATGTACATCGCGCTGTCGGCCTGGCTCGGCCGGCTGCCGGGCGGGCTCCTGCACACCAACATCGGGAGTTGCGCGCTGTTCGCGGCGACCTCGGGCTCGTCGGTGGCCACCGCGGCCACGGTCGGGACGGTGGCGCTGCCTTCGCTGCAACGGCGCGGCTACCCGATGCGCGCGTCGCTCGGCAGCCTGGCCGCCGGCGGCACGCTGGGCATCCTGATTCCGCCCAGCGTGAACATGATCGTGTACGGCTCGCTCACCAACAACTCGATCGGCAAGCTCTTCGTCGCCGGCATCGTCCCGGGGTTGCTGCTCACGCTGTGCTTCATGCTCTGGATTGCGATCTCGAGCCTGGCCGGCGGCAACGCGATGCGCGAGCCCAAGGTGCCGATGGCCGAGCGGCTTCGCGTGCTGGTGCACCTGGTGCCGCCGGCGGTGGTGTTCGGCATCGTGATGGGAAGCCTGTACTTCGGCATTGCCACGGCGGCCGAGAGCGCGGCGCTGGGCGTGATCGCGGCGCTGGGCTTCGTCTGGCAGTCGGGCAAGCTCAACTGGGAGCTGCTGCGCAACTGCTTCATCTCGACGGCGCGCGTGAGCGGCATGATCCTGCTGATCGTCGTGGCCGCCTTCATCCTCAACCTGACGGTGAGCCTCACGGGCGTGGCCGAGTCGATGACGAAGTGGGTCGCGAGCCAGGGCCTGTCGGCCACCGGGCTGATCCTGGCGCTGATCGTGTTCTACCTGGTGCTGGGCATGTTCATGGACGTGCTGTCGATGCAGGTCGCGACGATCCCGATCACCTACCCGATCGCGATCGCGGTCGGCGTCGACCCGATCTGGTTCGGCATCTTCATCGTGCTGATGTGCGAGCTGGGCCTGATCACGCCGCCGGTGGGCATGAACCTGTTCGTGGTGCACGGCATCCGTCCGGACAAGGGCGGCATCCAGGACGCGATCTGGGGCGCGCTGCCCTACGCGCTGATCATGATCCTGTTCACGCTGCTGCTGATGGCCGTGCCGCAGCTGGTGACGTGGCTGCCGGCGCACATGTGAGGCCGGCCCCGATGAACCGACACACACCGCTCTGGCAACTCGACGCGGCGCAGCTCGCGGCCGGCTTTCGCGAGGCCGCGTTCACGCCGACCGACGCCCTGCACGCCTGCATGGCGCGCAGCGCCGAGGTCAACCCGCGCCTGAACGCGCTGGTCGCGCTCGACAGCGAAGGCGCCGCGCACGCGGCCGGGCAAAGCACCGCGCGCTGGCGCGACGGCCGGCCGCTGGGCGCGCTCGACGGCGTGCCCGTCACCATCAAGGACAACCTGCAGGTGCGCGGCCTCGCCACCCACTGGGGCAGCCGTGCGCTGGCCGGCTTCGTGGCCGAGCGCGACGAGCTGCCGGTGGCCAGGCTGCGCCAGGCAGGCGCCGTGATCTTCGGCAAGACCAACGTGCCCGAGTTCACGATGCAGGGCTACACCGACAACCCGGTGTTCGGCCCCACGGGCAATCCTTGGGACCCGGCGCTCACGCCCGGCGGCTCGTCCGGCGGCGCGGTGGCGCTGGTGGCCGCGGGCGGATGCCCGATCGCGCTGGGCACCGACGGCGGAGGCTCGATCCGCCGGCCGGCCTCGCACACCAACCTGGTCGGCTTCAAGCCGTCGCGCGGACGCGTGCCGCGCGGCGACGGCCTGCCGCCGATCTTTCTCGGCTTCGAAGTCGCGGGCCCGATCGCGCGCAGCGTGGCCGACGCGGCGGCGGTGATGCAAGTCATCGGCGACCGGCCGGTGGCGCAAGCCTGCCCGCAAGGCGCGCGCATTCTCTTCATTCCACGTTTCGGCGACCACCCGGTCGACCCGCAGATCGCGCAGCTCACCGAGGCGGCCGCGCGCCGCTTGGCCGCGCTCGGCCACGAGGTCACGACGGCGCAGGACTTCGGCCTCGTCGAGGCGGTCAACCAGCGCTGGCCGCTGCTGGCACAGGTGGGGCTGGCCTGGCTGGTGGCGCACCCCCAGGAGCTGTCCGGCCGGCCCTTCGACGCGTCGCTGTTCGGGCCTGCGATGCAGGCGAATGCCGAGACCGGGCGCAAGGCCTCCGGGCCCGAGCTGTTCGAGCTGCTGTTCGAGGCCGAGCGGCTGCGCAACACGCTGTCGCAGCTGTTCGAGCGCCACGACTTCCTGTTGACGCCGGCGGCCGCCGCGCTGCCCTGGCCCGCGGGCCAGACCCATCCGACGCGCATCGACGGGCGCGAGGTCGGCCCGCGCGGCCACGCGGTGTTCGCCGGGTTCGCGAACGCCGTGGGCCTGCCGGCCATTGCCGTGCCCTGCGGCTTTGCCGGGCACCTGCCGGTCGGCATGCAGCTGGTGGCACGCGAAGGCGCGGACGACGCCCTGCTCGCGCTGGCCAGCGCGTTCGAACAGGCCCACCCGTGGCAGCGCTTCCCCGCGCTGTGACGCCGGCCGAGGCTGCGGCGGTGCGGGTCACGCCCACCGAAGCCGCACAGGCGCTGCGCCGCGCGCGGCGCGAAGGCGGGCGGGTGCTGTCGTCGCTGCTGCAGCCGCGGGACCTGGACACGGCCTACGCGATCCAGGACGCGACGCTGGCGGCGCTCGGCCCGACCGGCGGCTGGAAGGTCGGTGCCGGCGCGCCCGGAATGGAACCGCGCTGCGCGCCCCTGCCGGCCGAGGGCCTGGTGCCCGGCGGCGCCTTGCTGCACGGCACCGGATGGCACCTGCGTGGGGTCGAAGCCGAGGTCGCGTTCCGGCTCGGGGCCGACCTGCCGCCGCGCACGGCGCCCTACACGCGCGACGAGGTCGCCGGCGCCATCGCATCGGTGCTGCCCGTGATCGAGGTGGCCGAAACCCGCCTGGCCGACTGGCTGGACGCAAGCCCGGCGGCGCTGCTGGCCGACCTGCTGTGCCACGGCGGGCTGGTGCTCGGCGAGTCCGTGCCCTTCGAGAAGGCGTGGCTCGATCTGGCGCAGACCGAGGTCGTGCTGCATTTCGACGAGCAGGTCGTTGCGCACACCGTCGGCGAGCACCCCCACCCCGACGTGGGCGCGCTGCTGGTGTGGCTGGCCAACCGGGGTGCGGCGCGGGGCGAGGGCCTGCGCGCGGGCCAGGTCGTGACGACCGGCTCGTGCACCGGCATGTTGTTCGCCTCGCAAGGCACCCGCGTGCGGGTGGACGTGCGCGGGCTCGCGCCGTTGTGCGCGAGCTTCTGAATTTTTTTGCGATCACTGGAGGAAACCGAGATGTCCCTGTCAAGGATCGATGCCGCGGCCGCGTCGCTGGTTCGCGCGCGCCGCAGCCACGCCACGTGCCCCGCGGCGCAGGTGGCCGAACTGCTCGAGCATGCCGAGGACGCCTATGCCGTGCAGCAGCGCGTGGCGCAGGCGCTCGGCTGGTTCGACGCGCCGCCGCGGTACTGGAAAGCCGGCGGGCCCTCGCGCGAGGCGGTGCTGACCCACGCGCCGCTGCCGCCCCAAGGCGTATGGACCAGCCCGGCACAGGCCGGCCACTGGCCGTTCCACATGCGCGGCATCGAGGCCGAGGTCGCGCTGCGGCTCGGCTGCGCGGTCGATCCGGCGCTGGCATCGACGCTCGACGCCGACCGCGCAAGCGCACTGGTCGACGCGATGGCCGTGTCGATAGAAATCGTGGACTCCCGCTGGCACGAGGCGATGGCCGCGCCCGCGCTGTGCAAGCTGGCCGACCTGCAATCGCACGGCGCGCTGGTGCTGGGCGCATGGGTGCCGTTTGCGGCGCGCGACTGGCGCGCGCAGACCTGCACCGTGCGCATCGGCGAGCGCGCGCCGGTCGAGCGCCGCGGCACGCACGCGCTCGGCGATCCCGCCTGGCTGCTGCCTGCGTGGCTGCGCCATGCCACGCGCAACGGCGAGCCCGTCGCGGCCGGCACCGTGGTGACGACGGGCACCTGGGTCGGCATTCTCGAAGCGGCCCGGGGCGAGCTCGTCAGCGCTGAATTTCCGGGCATCGGCCACGCGTCGGTGCAGCTGTAGACCTCTTTCGCAACCCCTGAAGAACGGAGACATCCATGATCGCGCTCGACAACCATCCCAGCGGCCGGCACTTCCTGCAGATTCCGGGGCCCAGCCCCGTGCCCGATCGCATCCTGCGGGCCATCAGCCTGCCGACCATCGACCACCGCGGCCCCGAGTTCGCCATCCTGGGCAAGAAGGTGATCGCCGGCCTGCAGCAGGTGTTCCAGACCCGGCACCCGGTCGTCATCTATCCCGCATCGGGCACCGGCGCGTGGGAGGCGGCGCTGGCCAACGTGATGAGCCCCGGCGACCATGTGCTGATGTTCGAGACCGGCCACTTCGCGACGCTGTGGCAGAAGATGGCGCGCCGGCTCGGCCTGGAGCCCGAGTTCCTCGCGCTGGAGGGCAACGACGAGACCGGCCTGCCGCGCGCCTGGCGCCACGGCGTGCAGGCCGAGTTGATCGAGCAGCGCCTGCGCCAGGACAGCGCCCGGCACATCAAGGCCGTGTGCGTGGTGCACAACGAGACCTCGACCGGCGTCACCTCCGACATCGCCGCGGTGCGCCGCGCGATCGATGCCGCGGGGCATCCGGCGCTGTTGCTGGTCGACACCATCTCCGGACTCGCGAGCGCCGACTACCGCCACGACGAGTGGGGCGTGGACGTCACCGTCAGCGGCTCGCAGAAGGGGCTCATGCTGCCGCCGGGCATCAGCTTCAACGCGGTGTCGCCCAAGGCGCTCGAGGTGGCCAGAACGGCCCGCCTGCCGAAGGCCTTCTGGGCCTGGGACGAGATCATCGAGATGAACCAGGGCGGCTACTGGCCCTGCACGCCGAGCACGAACCTGCTGTACGGGCTCAGCGAGGCGCTGGACATGGTGCTCGGACAGGGCCTGCCCGTGATCTTCGAGCGCCACCGGCGCTGGGGCCGCGGCGTGCGTGCCGCCGTGCAGGCCTGGGGCCTGCCCACGCAGTGCGCGGACGAGCGCGTGCACTCGCCGGTGCTGACCGGCGTCATCACGCCGCAAGGGGTCGATGCCGACGCGCTGCGCCGGCTGATCCACCAGCGCTTCGATCTCTCGCTGGGCGCGGGGCTGGGCAAGCTCAAGGGCCGCATGTTCCGCATCGGGCACCTGGGCGACTGCAACGACCTGACGCTGATGGCCGCGTTGACCGGCATCGAAATGGGTTTCAAGCTGGCGCAGGTGCCGGTGGCAGGCAGCGGCGTGCTGGCGGCCATGAGCTACTTCGCGCAAACGCCGTCGCCGGACGTGCCGCAGACGAAGTAGACGCGGGAGAAACACCTGCCAAGCGCCTCTGGGAGCCGCTCGGCTAGGTGTTTCCACTATCGTTAACATTATTGTCAACATAGTTGTTGACGTTAATTTCGACAAAGCCTAAATTCCGCCGCACAGCCTCGGTGGCGCACTGGTTCGAACCAGCCCGGCCCGCGACTGCAAAGTTCGCCAGCGTGCCGGGTCCTCCTTGCACGCGGGCATCCGTGCCACTGCAAGGAGACAACCCCGATGCAAACCACCATGACGGACGGCGCCAAGGCGACCGCCGCAGCACCAGACGACGCGCTCCAGCCCACCAAGGTGCGCTGGAAGATCTTCCTGATGATGTTGTTCCTGATCTCGATCAACTACATCGACCGGGCCTCGCTCTCGGTGGCCATGCCGCTGATCGCCAAGGAGTTCAACATCGGCCCCGCCGTGCAGGGCCTGCTGCTGAGTTCGTTCTTCTGGACCTACGCGCTGATGCAGATCCCCGGTGGCATGCTGGCCGACCGCTACGGCCCGCGCGTCGTGATTGCCGCCGCCACCGTGGGCTGGGGCTTCTTCCAGGCCATTGCAGCCGTCTGCACAGGCTGGCTTCCCTTGCTGCTGACCCGACTGGGCCTGGGCGCGGCCGAGGCGCCGATCTACCCCGCGGGCGGCAAGCTCAACGGCATCTGGATGACCCAGACCGAGCGCGGGCGCGGCGCCACCTTGCTCGACGGCGGCGCCCCCCTGGGCGCGGCGCTGGGGGCGATCCTGATTTCGGCGTTGATCGCCGTGCTCGGCTCCTGGCGCATGGCCTTCGTCATTGCCGGCGTGGGCACCGTGGTGGCGGGCTACTTTGCATGGCGCTACATCCGCAACCATCCGCGCCAGCATCCCGGCGTGAACGAGGCCGAAGCACGCTACATCGAGGCCAGCCACGCCGCCGACGCCGCCAAGGAACCGGCCCATGCGAGCGGCCGCGTGCTCGACTTCTTCCGCTATCGCTCCGTGTGGGGCATGTTCTTCGGCTGGATGTGCTTCAACGCGCTGTTCTACGGCCTGCTCACCTGGATGCCCAACTACCTGTCGAAGGTGCACGGCTTCGACATCAAGCAGATGGGCGGCGCGGTGTTCATCATGTTCTTCTCGGGCTTCGTCGGCGAGATGTTCGGTGGCTGGCTGGCCGACAAATGGCAGGCCGCCGGCGCGTCGCAGAGCAAGGTGCTGCGCACGCTGTTCGGCATCTCGTCGATCATCGCCACCGTGGCCATCTTCATGGTGACGCAGATCAAGGACCCGATCGCCGTGGTCGTGCTGCTGTCGGTGACGCTGTTCTTCCTGCGCTGGTGCGGCCTGTTCTGGTGCGTGCCGTCGATCCTCGGCACGCGCGCCCGGGTCGGCTTTCTGGGCGGCACCATGAACCTCGGCGGCAACGTGGCGGGCATCGGCGTGCCGATCGTGGTCGGCCTGATCGTGCAGGCGACCGGCTCGTACTTCATGGCGCTGATGCTGTTCACGGCGGCCGGTGCCGGCCTGTTCATCTGCTCGACGATGCTGATCGACTACAGCAAGAAGCTGCCGGTCTGAACAGGCGCCACTGCGACAACCATGACCCCACGAAAACTCATCGGCGTGCTGACGCCCTCCTCCAACACCGCGCTCGAACCGCTGACCAGCGCCATGGTCGCGGGCGTGCCCGGCGTCTCGGCGCATTTCTCGCGCTTCACCGTCACCGAGATCTCGATGCGCGACGCGTCGCTGAACCAGTTCGACGACAGCAAGATCCTCGAGGCCGCACGGCTGCTGGCCGACGCGCGGGTCGACACGATCTGCTGGAGCGGCACCTCGGCGAGCTGGCTCGGCTTCGAGAAGGACAGGGCGCTGTGCGCGCGCATCACCGAGGCGACCGGCATCCCGGCCACCACCTCGGTGCTGGCGCTCAACGAACTGCTGGCCGCGCAGGGCGCCCGCACGCTGGGCCTGGTGTCGCCATATGTCGAGGACGTGCAACGGCGCATCGTCGGCAACTACGCGGGCATCGGCATTGACTGCGTGGCCGAGCGCCACCTCGACCTGACGGTGAACTTCGCGTTCAGCGAAGTCGAGCCCGACACGCTGCGCCGCATGCTGCGCGAGGTGGCGCAGCAGCGCCCCGACGCGATCACCATCATGTGCACCAACCTGCACGGCGCGCAACTGGTCGAGGAGATGGAGCGCGAGCTCGGCATCCCGATCTACGACTCGGTGGCCACCGTGGTGTGGCGCGCGCTGAAGACGGCCGGCGTGGATCCGCGCGCCGTCAGGGGCTGGGGCCGCCTCTTCGACGCGCAAGCCTGAGCGCCTGCAACACGGCCAGCCAGATAGACAGACAGTTCGACAGACAGACAAAGAAGCAGAGAAAGACCATGACCTTCCGCGACCTCGACCTCGTGGTGCGCAATGCCCGCGTTGCCACCGCCAGCGACACCTTCGACTCGGACATCGGCATCCGCGATGGCCGCATCGTGCAACTCGGCCTCGACCTGCCGCCCGGACGGCAGGAGATCAACGCCGCCGGCCGCTACGTGACGCCCGGCGGCGTCGACGCGCATTGCCATCTCGACCAGCCGATGGAGCCGCCCGTGCGCATGGCCGACGACTTCGACACCGGCACCCGCGCCGCGGCCTGCGGCGGCACGACCACGGTGATTGCGTTCGCCGCGCAGCACAAGGGCCAGTCGTTGCGCGCCGCGGTGCAGGACTACCACCGGCGCGCCGAGGGCCGCGCCCATGTCGACCACGCCTTTCACCTGATCGTCAGCGACCCGACCGAAGACGTGCTGAAGCACGAGTTGCCGCAGCTGATCGCCGAGGGCTACACCTCCTTCAAGATCTACATGACCTACGACGACCTGAAGCTGGACGACGGCCAGATCCTCGACGTGCTGTCGGTGGCCAGGGCGCACGGCGCGATGGCCATGATCCACGCCGAGAACGCCGACTGCATCGAATGGCTGACCAGGCGGCTGGAAGCCAACGGGCGCACCGCGCCACGCTTTCACGCGCATGCGCGGCCGATGCTGGTGGAGCGCGAGGCGACCCACCGCGCGATCGCGCTGTCGGAGCTGGTCGACGTGCCGATCATGATCGTGCACGTGTCCGGGCGCGAAGCCGTCGAGCAGATCCGGTGGGCGCGCGCGCACGGCCTGAGCGTGTTCGCCGAAACCTGTCCGCAGTACCTCTTTCTCACGGCCGAAGACCTGGGCATCGACGACAGCTACCAGGGTGCGCGCTGCGTGTGCAGCCCGCCGCCGCGCAACCGCGAGAACCAGCAGGTGATCTGGAACGGCCTGTCCGACGGGCTGTTCACGATCTTCTCGTCGGACCACGCGCCGTTTCGCTACGACGCGCCCGAGGGCAAGAAGCCCGGCGGCGAGGAGGTGGCGTTCCGCCACATCCCGAACGGCATTCCCGGCATCGAGACGCGGCTGCCGCTGCTGTTCTCGCACGGCGTGCTCGACGGGCGCATCACGATCAACCGCTTCGTCGAGCTGACGTCCACCAACCCGGCCAAGGCCTACGGGCTGCATCCGCGCAAGGGCACGATCGCGGTCGGCGCCGATGCGGACCTCGTGGTCTGGGGCACCACGCCGCGCCCGATCCGCAACGCCGACCTGCACCACGCCGTGGACTACACGCCCTACGAGGGCATCGAGGTCAAGGCCTGGCCGGCGCTGACGCTGGCGCGCGGCGAAGTCGTGTGGGACGGCGAGCGCTTCCACCCGCGCGCCGGACGTGGAGAATTCCTGCGGCGGGCCGAGCCCACCCTGCTGCCGGCCCGCCGACCCGCCTGAACCGCCTGAACCGCACGACCGAGCACACGCCTGGAGACAACGCCATGAACCTGCTGCTGATCAACCCCAACACCTCGCAAAGCGTCTCGGACCTGATCGCGGCCGAAGCCCGGCGCGCGGCCGCGAGCGACACGCGCATCGAGGTCCTGACCGCGCCCTTCGGCGTCGCCTACATCGAGACCCGCTTCGAGTCGCTGATCGGCGCCTACGCCGCGGCCACGCTCGCGGCAGAGCATCACGCGCGGCACGACGCCATCGTGGTCGCGGCCTTCGGCGACCCCGGCATCGACGGCCTGCGCGAGGCACTCGACATTCCCGTGGTCGGCCTGACCGAGGCCGCGCTGATGAGCGCGTGCCTGCTAGGCAAGCGCTTCTCGATCATCGCGATCTCGCGCCGCATCACGGCGTGGTACCGCGAATGCGTGCAAGCCAACGGCCTGGTCGACCGGCTGGCGAGCATTCGCAGCCTCGACGGTCCGCTCAAGGACATCGGGCACGTGCAGGACGACCACGGCCAGCGCCTCGAAGCGCTGTGCATGTCGGCCATCGAGGACGATGGCGCGGACGTGATCATCATCGCCGGCGCCCCGCTGGCGGGCCTCGCGCGGTCGATCAAGGACCGGATCCCGGTGCCGGTGGTCGACGGGGTGTCGAGTGCCGTGTGCCATGCGCAGACGCTCGTATCGCTGGCACCCGCGCCGGCGCGCCTCGGCAGTTTCGCGCCGCCGCCCATCAAGCCGAACCAGGGGTTGCCCGAGGCCCTCGCGCGCCTGCTGGCGCGCGACACCGCCCGCGTCCGGGGCTGAGGCCGCAGGCCCGTGACGCCCTGCGCTGCGGAGGGTGCGCCGATAGAATCGGCCCCAATGTCCACCAGAGCCCCAGCCCGCAAGACCGGCGCGACCAAAGCGACCCAAGCAAGCAGCGCGACCCGCACGGCCAGTGCCACCGCTCCCCTCGAACACAGCGTCGACGAGATCGCCGAGAAGATCTCGTCCGCCATCCTCGAGCACCGGCTCGCGCCCGGCACGAAGCTGGGCGAAGACAGGCTGGCCGCGATCTTCGCCACCAGCCGCGCCAGGGTGCGCGAAGTGCTGGCCCGGCTGGCGCACGAGCAGATCGTCGAGCTGGTCCCGCAGCGCGGCGCCTTCGTCGCGAAGCCCACCGTCGAGCAGGCGCAGGACGTGTTCGAGGCGCGCCGCCTGATCGAGCCGGGCGTGCTGCGCCGGCTCATCCGCACGCTCGACGAGACCAAGCGGGAGCGCCTGCGCCAGCACATCGCGCTCGAGGGCGAGGCACGGCAGCGCGACGACAAACGCGCCATCGTGCGGCTGTCGGGCGAGTTCCATGTGCTGCTGGCCGAGCTTGCGGGCAACTCGGCACTGGCACGCTCGATGCGCGAGCTGTCGGCGCTGACCTGCCTGATCATCTCGCTGTACGACGCGCCCACCGCCACCAGCTGCCGCGCGGACGAGCACGAGGAAATCGTCGCCGCCGTGAACCGCGGCGACGCGCAGCGCGCCGAGAAGCTGATGCTGCATCACCTCGACCACATCGAGCAGAGCCTGAAGCTGGACGAAAGCGCCGAAGAGGTCGACCTCGAAAGCGTGTTCAGCTGAAGCCGGCGCTTCGAGCGCATGGCGATGCGCATCCGGACTGCGTCGCCGTGCGGCACGCGTGCGTCGCGTGGCAAGCGAGCGTTCAGCGCGATCGCATCTGCGTGAAAAACGGTCCGGTAACAGAGAGCGGCAGCACGCCCGCGCGCGCTTCGTCGAGCAGACCCGCGTGGCCGCCGCCGCGCAGCTGCTGAAGCAGACACAGTGGACGCAATGGACCCAGGACCAGGTGGCGAGCCGCAGCGGCTTCGGCTCGGTGGACGCGATGCGGCGCGCGTTCTCGCGGCTGCATGGCATGACGCCGCAGGCACACCGCGCGCGCTGAACAGGCTCGGTCGTCGAACGCGCGCAGCATCGCCTTGCGCAACCAGCTCCGCGCCGGGTCCTTGTCAGTCCCGCGCGCCAGGCCATCTGCAACGGCCAGGTCGGGCTCTCGGCGCGCTGCAGGTGCGCATCGACCGCACCTTCGCGCTCGACGACGTCGTGCAGGCGCACCGGTACCTGGAGCGCGCGGGCCACGCCGGCAAGGTGGTGCTTACCGTGTAACGCGTCAGGCTGGTGGTCGGTCCGGTGGTCGGTCTGACAATCTGATACCTGATGTGCCGAAGGGAAAATCCCCCCATGGCATTTCCGGCGCGACGATAGACGACCCATGAAGAACCTTGACGCTCCACTTGACGCCCCCGCCCTCGCGCTGATCGACACCTGCACGCAGGCCTCGCTCGAACTGCTCGAAAGCAACCTCACGCCGCACGGCATCCTTGCGGCCAGCCGCACCGAGGCGGCCGTGGCGCGGCGCTACACCCGCATCTTCGGGCGCGACGCCGCCATCTGCGTGATGGCCATGTGCGGCAGCGGCGTGCCCGCGCTGGAGCAAGGCGCCGTGGCCAGCCTCGACGCGCTCGCGGCGCAGCAGGCGGCCAACGGGCAGATCCCGAAGTACGTCGACCCCGAAGGCCAGGACGCCGACTTCTGGTATCTCGGTTGCATCGATGCGACGCTGTGGTGGCTGATTGCGGTCGACCATGTGCGCCGCCACGGCAAGGTCGGCGCCGCGCACTGGCATGAAGAAGTCGCGCGCGCCATTCAATGGCTGCATGCGCAGGAGCACCAGCACTTCCGCCTGCTGCAGCAGAACGAGGCCAGCGACTGGGCCGACATCATGCCGCGCTCGGGCTACGTGCTGTACACCAACGCGCTGTGGTTCGACGTGAAGCGCCGCTTCGCGCTCGACCATGCCGAAGACACGCAGCACCACTTCAACCACCTGTTCAACCCCTTCCAGCGCGACCTGCCGGAGTACCACCGCGCGCGCCTGCTGCGGCACTACGCGCGGCGCGGCCGGCGCGACCCGGGGCTGTACCTGAGCTTCGTCAACCTCGCGGTGGTGGGCGACGAGGGCGACGTGTTCGGCAACGTGCTGGCCATACAGAGCGGCCTGGCCGACCCGGCCATGGCGCACCGCATCGTGCAGACCGTCAACGAGGCGCGCGCGTGCGAGCCCTACCCGGTGCGCGTGGTGCTGCACCCGCTGTCGCAGCAGCATCCGCTGTGGCGCGCGTACATGGGACGGCACCAGCAGAACATCGTGCACCAGTACCACAACGGCGGCATCTGGCCCTTCGTCGGCGGGTTCTGGGTGATGGCGCTGGCGAAGCTCGGCCTGCATGCGCAGGCATGGCCGGAGCTGGTGCAACTCGCCCAGTCGAATGCACAGGACGACTGGCGGTTCACGGAGTGGTTCCACGGGCGCACGCTGGCGCCGATGGGGATGGCCGGGCAGAGTTGGAACGCGGCGACGTTCCTGCTGGCGCGGCGGGCGTTGGAGGGGGATGGGGTGGCTTGGTGAGACGCGAGGCCACGCTGCCTTCGCCTCTGTTCCCTCGCACGCTCAGCGCTTGCCCGCCATCTGCATCTTGTTCATGCAACGCAGCTTGCCAAAGTTGCTGCAACCCCAGAACGGCGTGCCGCCGTCTTTCGGCGTTCGCTCCACCATCTTCACGCCGCACTTGACACAGGTCGGACGCCAGTAGTCACCCTCGTATGCCACCGCAAGAAGCGAGGCCTGCTGCTCGGGCGTTCGCCTGGAGATCAGTTGCAGCAGGCCGTGGCGGTCCTGTGCGTTGATGCCGTTGCTCTTTGCAAATGTCGCCGCGTCGGACGTGAACGTCGAGCTCGTGGCGAATGTGCCGTACTGAAGATCGTGCGACTTGAGGACGCCGAAGAACTCGCGCATCTGCTGCACGCCGACGGGCTTGCTGCGCCAATGCTTGCACTGGACGATCATCGGCTTCGGGCTGTTGGCCGAGTAGAGCCAGATGTCGATGCCGCCGTCCGCCCCGTGCGACTGGCTCTCGGTGCGCACGCCCGCCTGGGCGAACAGCGCCTCGCAAAGTGCCTCGAAGCGGCGCCATTCGATGTCGTCGAACACCTGGGGCGACCACCCTGCCTGGGGCTGCGGCCTTGCATCGCCACCCTCGATTGCCTTTGTCTTCGCAGGCTCTTCGTTCTGCGGCTCAGCCGCGCTCCTCCGCCAAAACCCAGCCATGTCGTGCCTCCTGGGACACGAATGTAACGCGATGTGGCTGAAGTGCGAAGGTCCGCCGCATGGCGGCCCATCTCAGGCGAGCACGGCAACGCCTTCGGGGGCGGTTGCCTCCTGTTCTTCCCGCCACACCACCACGCGATTGCGCCCTTGCCGCTTCGCCTCGTAGAGCGCCTGGTCCGCGCGCATGTAGAGCAGCTCGGGCGAGAGCATGGGCGCCGCCGAGGCGCGATGGCGTTGCTTGAGGGGCGTTGCATCACGCCCGCCCGGCGTGAACATGGCCAGGCCGAGGGACACGGTCAGCGCGAAGACCTTGTCGTCCGGCAGCTGCACCGGGTTGGCGGCCACCTCGTGGCAAAGATGATGGGCCACGTTGAGCGCACCGGCCAGGTCGGTGTTCGGCAGCAGCACCGCGAACTCCTCGCCGCCGAGCCGGGCGAACACATCGGCCGACCGCAGCCGCGCCTGCACGCGCTTTGAGAACGCCTGCAGCACCAGGTCGCCGCAACGGTGGCCGTGCAGGTCGTTGACGCGCTTGAAGTGGTCCAGGTCGAGCAGCAGCAGCGCCAGCGGCTGCGCGCCGCGCTGGCTGCGCGCCACCTCGTGATCGCACAGCGGGTCGAAGCTGCGCCGGTTCAGGCAGCCCGTCAGTGCGTCGTGGCTGGCCAGGAACTCCATGCTCTTCGCCGTGCGCTCCAGGCTGGCCATCACGAAGCCCACGCCACTGCCCAGCAGCGCAAGAAAGGCCAGCAGCACGACGATGCCCTGCCCGAGGCTGGACTGGAAAAAGGTCGTGTACTGGTCGGGCACCAGGCCGGCCTGCACCGCGCGCAGCGCATGCGCGAGGCTCAGCATCAGCATGGTCAATGCCACGGCGCGCATGGTGCTTTCCGCATGCCAGGCATGGCGAAATACATGCAGCGCCGGCAAGCCGGCCATCAGCATCAGCACCGCCGAGAAGATCATCGAACGGGTGCTCATGGGCCAGGCCAGCAACACCGGCGTGGCCAGGACGCCGGCGACCACCAGCCCCGTCAACCACGCAGGCACCGGCCCCTTGCCCACGAACAGGTAGACCGCCTGGTTGAAGTACAGCATGCCGCACAGCACCAGCGGATTGCCCACCAGGACGGCCAGCCATTCAGGCAGGAACAACCGCGACAACAGGGCCGACATGCCCGCCAGGAGGAACACACAGCCCTTGGTCCAGAGCGCCAGCGCGCGATCGTCCACCAGGCGACGGCGCACGAGCACCAGTTGCCATGCGAACAACAGATAGCCCAGGCCCAGCGGCAGCATGAGCGAAGGGACGTCGAGTTGCATGGGCGGTGTCGAGGGAGGCGAAAGGAGCCGCATTCTAGGCACGCCCTTCGGGCGCTTTTGCGGCGGCGTCCGTCGCGCCGCCCTCGTTCGGCTCGTCTTGCGACCCGGTCGGCGTGCGCCTTAACATCGCCCCGAAGTCCTGCATGACCATCCTCCGGAACCTCAAGGATCGACCCCATGAAAAAAACAGACGCGACAGATTCGAGCGCCGCTCAGCCGGCGTCGGAACTCATCACTGAAAAAATCGCCACGCTCGGCGACTGGCGCGGCCCGGTGCTGGCCAGGATGCGCAAGCTCATCAAGGAAGCAGACCCCGGCGTGGTCGAGGAATGGAAGTGGATGGGCACGCCGGTCTGGTCGCACGACGGAATCATCTGCACCGGCGAGTCGTACAAGAGCGCCGTGAAGCTCACCTTCGCCAAGGGCGCCTCGCTGGCAGACCCGGGCAAGCTCTTCAATGCGAGCCTGGACGGCAACATGCGCCGCGCGATCGACATCCATGAGGGCGAGGAAGTCGACGCGACGATCTTCAAGGCGCTGATCCGCGAGGCGATCGCGCACAACAGCGCGAGCAAGGCGAAGGCCCCGAAGGCCTCTAAGACAGCGAAGCCGAAAGCGAAAGCCTGAGGGCCGCGAGAGCTACCAGAAGGCGTCGTCTTCACGCGCGCGCACGGCCTGCACGCGCTGCTCGGCGATCTGGCGGATCAGCGCTTCCGGCAAGGGCGCGCTGTAGGGAATCTGGAGCATGCCCTTGGTGGTCTTGTGCTTCTCCAGCGCCTTGCGGAACGGGTCCAGCCCGTCTTCGGTCGGCGTGAAGTTCAGATGCGCCTTGTGCGCGGAGAAGGCGAACAGGAACCGCGGCTCGACGAAGAACGGGGTTCCCCACTTGATGGCCTCCTCGGCCTCGGGTGCGACGCTCTTCAGGAGCGCGTACAGCCGGCGCAAGTGCGGCTGGCCCGCGGGCGGGGCCGCATCGATGTAGTCGGCGATCGTTGCGGGGCGCTGGCTGGCCATCTCGTTCACCTCCTGGGCAGGTTCAGAGATGGGGCCAGACCTGGACCAGCCCCACCAGATGCACCGCGCCGAACCCCAGGCAGATCAGCGAACTCCACACCCAGAAAGCCGTGAGCCGGCGACGCTCGAACACGAAGAGCGCCAACGCCACGAGCCCGCGCAGCAGGTACACGGCCGTGATGGCGGGCAGCACCCACGCCAGCAGCGGCAGCGGTTGCAGCACGCCGGCGCCCGACAGCGCATAGGCTGCCCACACGCCCAGCACGCAGGCAATCAGCAGCGTGACGATCGGCGGGTACAGGTGCCCGGCCGCAGCGCCCGAGGCCATGCGTTCACCGGCGCCGAAGAAGCGGTACCACGCGGGGCCACCGAAGATGATGCAGAGGTGCAGCAGCGCCGCGACGGCGCTGAGCGCGGCGCCGATGATCAAGGGAATGTTAGGCACGAGGTCTTTCAGGAGCGCTCGAAGGGCTGCAGCGCGCGCACCGTGTCGCGGGTCGGGCCGAAGGCGCCGTAGCGCACGGCGAGGCCGCTCAGCGCTTCGACGCGCTCGGTCCACTCCTGCGGCGTGGCGAGGGTGCCGGGCTCGTACAGCGGCTGCGCGCCGTGGAGCTGTTGCGTCAGCGCGTGCTGGTGCGCAAGGTCAGGCGTCGGGCTCAGGGGCAGCGAGGCCATGCGCGAACCATCGGCGGCGCGGTAGCCCGCGCACCAGCGCAAGCCCACACCTTCGACAGCATCGAGATGGCTCGCGACCAGCCCGTCGAGCGCGCCGACCGCATCGAGCGCATAGCGCAGCAGCACCGCATCGGGATGCCCGCGCCGGAACACGCCCTGCCAGCCTTCGTCCGCGTTGTGCGGCTCGGGCAGGCGCGCGTCGAGTGCGCGGTCGTGCGTGGGCAAGGGGCCAGAACCGTGTCGCGTGAGGTAGCTGCGCAGCACGCCCAGGTGCTGCACGCGCGCACCGATGCCCACGTCGCGCAGCACGGCCTGGACTGCCGCAGTCGAAATCGTGCTCCACGTGGTGTGCGGATGAAAGCCGCGCCACTCGTCGAGCAGCACGCCCTGCGCGCCTTCGAACACCACGGTGCCGGCTTGGCTCAGGCGCTCGGCGATGCGGTCCGCGCTCGCGGGCGGCGACTGCGCCAGGCACGGCGCGACCGCCGCGAGCCAGCGAGCGGGCAGCGTGTCGTCGCGCAGCACCGCCAGTTCCTGCGCGGCATCCGCATGCATGGGCGTCGTGCCCGCGAACTCGCGCAGCAATGCGGTGCGCGAAGCTTCGAGTTTTTCGAACGCGCGCGCGGGGTACGGCAAGTCGCCGTAGTGCAAGGCCTCATCGGGCGCGGCGATCGCGTGCCGCACGGTCTCGCCCACACCCACGCCGCAGCTGCCGTGCGCCCCCCGCCCGCGCGCCCATTCGCGCAGCCGGCCCGCGGCCTGATGGAACGGCGTGGTCACGCGGCAGCGCGCGTCGACCCGCAGGCGCGAGAAGGCGTCTTCGACACCCGCGCGGCGCAACGCCGTCTCTTCGACAAGCAAGGCCGTGGGGTGCACCACCACCGGGCTCGCGAGCACAGTGCCCACGCCCGCATGAAAACTGCCGGCGCCGAATTGCGAGAAGGTGTGGTGCCGCCCGCCGGGCAGCACCACGTTGTGCCCGGCCTGCGCGCCGCCGTTGAAGCGCACCACGGAGTGGGCCTGCAGCGCGCCGCACAGGTGATCGGTGAAGAGCCCCTTGCCACAGTCACCGAAGCCCAGGCCCAGCAGCGAGACATACCGCGTGGCAGCGGCCGTGGTGCTCACCCGGCCATCAGCCGAACAGGCGCTTCCACCACGACGAGCGCGGGTTCGCGGCCGCGGTGGCCACCGCCGGCGGCGCGCGGCGCGATGCGCTCGGGTCGAGCAGCGCGGCATAGGCGTCCAGCGCGTGCAGCACGCCGCCCACGCGCTCCTTGGCCATGCCGGTGCCGCTCATCACGCCGGCCAGCGCCTCGAGGCTGGGCACGGCTTTCTCGGTGAGGGCGACGATGCCGGCGGCCACGGCGCAGGCGTCGTCGGGCGAGTCCATGCAGATGACGTGATCGCCCAGCAGCTCGCGCCAGCGGCCTTCGCAACGGCGGCGGCGCTGGGCGTCGGGAATCAGGAAGAACAGGTTGGTCGTTTCGGCCGCGGCGGCGATGACCTCTTCGATCGGAATGTCCTCGTCGAGCTTCTCGCCGATGAGGCCTTCGATCTGGTGGCGCGAGACGGCGGGGTACGGCAGCTCGTCGCCGGTGACGAACAGGTAGCCGCGCTTCTTGCGCTTGACCCAGCAGTCCATGTCGGTGTGCTGCGCCATCACGTAGAAGGCCAGCTCGTAGCTCTCTTCGCCGGAGCCGCCGCCGCCGCCCTCGAGGTAGCTCCAGGTGAGCCACTGGTCCATGAGGTTGGCGGTCGACTCGAACTGGCCGACCTGCAGCGGCGCGCCGTCGGAGTTGGCGTCGCCGATGGCCATGAACATGAGCTGCGGGTCCGGCACGCCGCAGTCGGTCAGCAGCTTCATGAAGTTGGGCAGTTCGCGGCGCGCCAGGGTCTGCGGAATGTCGCCCATCGAACCCGTGACGTCGAGCGCGAAGACGATACCCAGCGCGTTCGGATGGTCGGCGTTGTCGCGCGACTCGCGCACCTTGAGCCCGTGCGGGTTCATCAGCGGGTGCGTGGAACGTTGCGTGAAGACCTCGGCGCCCGGCTTGGCGGCGCGGTCGGCAATCAGCGCCGTGTGAGCGGCATGCGAGTAGTTTCCGTAGCCCATGAATTTCCTCCTTGGTGACTGTTGTGTTCAGGTGCCGGCGCGCGGCGCGGGGTCGAAGTGCACGAACTTCGACGGCCCGAAGGCTTCGCGCGACGCGGCGGACAGCGCCTGCTCGATGCCCTGCGCGCCCAGGCGCTCGCAGGCGGCAGCGTCTTCGCTGCACTGGCGCAGCAAGGCCGCGAGCGGCGCGGGGGTGTGCGCGCCAACGCCGGGCTCGCCGGCAGAAGCACCGTGCAACACGGCGCGCACGGTCCAGGCGGCCTGCATCAGGTCGCGTGCCACGGCGGCGGCGTGCGCCGAGCCGGCGGCATGCTGCGCGCGCGACCAGCCGATGAGCAGCACGCCGTGGTCGCGCGGATGCACGAGCGCATGCGCGGGCGACAGGTCGCGGTGCGTCCAGCCGGCACCGTGCACGAAGGCCAGCACCTCGAGCATGCGGCGCCACAGCCACACGGCGTGGCGCGGGTCGATGCCTTGGGCGTTGGCCTGCTGCACGTCCTGCAGGCTGCCCCAGAAGCCGGTCGGGTGGCGCAGCACCAGCGCCTGGCGGGCGCCGTCGCCCAGGCCTTCGGCCACGCCGGTGCCCAGCGGCTGCGGCAGCCGGCGCGTGAAGTAGGCCGCGCCCGAAATCGACAGCGCTTGCAGGGCCTGCAACACGGCGGCCTCGCGCAGCAGCACGCTGTTGGCGGCCGAGTCCCGCGCCAGCTTCAGCGTGACGCGTTCAGGCAGCGCGCCCAGCCGTTCGGCCAGCATGACGTCGCTGTGCTCGCCCGCGGCCAGCGGTGCCAGCACGCGGTAGCGCGCGCCGCGCCAGGTCAGGATGCGCCCGCCCGGCACGTCGGCATTGGCCCGGCGCAGCGCGGCGCGAAAGCTCTCGCGCTCGACGGTTTCGGTGCCGCGCACGATGGTGGCGCCGCAGTAGCTGCAGTTGACGGTGCGCCAGCGCGCGGCGCGCGGCAGCGGCGCGGAGCATTGGGGGCAGCTGAGTGCGAGCAGCGACAGCATCAGCCCGCGCCCTAGTCGCTCTTCAGCGGCGCCGCCGGATCGGGCGAGGCCAGCACGCGGTCGATGCGCCGGCCTTCCAGCGCGACGATCTCGAAGCACCAGCCGGCGCAGTCGATCTGCTCGCCCACCTCGGGCAGGTGGCCGGACACCGACATCAGCAGGCCGGCCACGGTGTTGTAGCGGCCGCGCTCTTCATCGGGCAGCTCGCGGATGCCCAGGCGCGCGCGCAGTTCCGACACGGGCATGAGCCCGTCGAGCTCCCACACGCCGTCGGGCCGCTCGCGGGCCCAGGCGTCGGTCTGCATGCCGGGCTGCAGCTCGCCGGTGATGGCTTCGAGCAGGTCGCGCGGGGTCATGAGGCCCTGCACCACGCCGTATTCGTCGACCACGAACACCAGGCGGCCGGCGCGCTCGCGGAACTGCTCGAGCAGCTCCATGCCGGTGAGCGTCTCGGGCACGAACACGGCGGGCGTGGCTTCCTGGCCCAGCACGCCGGCATGCGCCGAACCCAGGCGCAGCAGCTGCGCCACGCTGACCACGCCGACCACGTCGTCGAGCGAGTTGCGGCACACCGGGTACCAGGAATGCACCAGGTTGAGCGCGGCCGCGTCGGCCACCTTCTGCAGCGCCTGCGGCACGGTGAACGAGGCGTCGAGCCATTCGATGTCGGCGCGCGGAATCATCAGCGACGACAGGCGCCTGTCATCAAGGTGAAACACATTGCGCACCATCTGGTGCTCGTGATGCTCGATGACGCCGGCGTCCACGCCTTCTTCGAGGCTGGCCGAGATTTCTTCTTCCGTGACGTGGCGCGCCGCGTTGGCGTCGATGCGCAGCAGCTTCAGCATGGTGGCCGTGGCGCCCGCCAGCAGCCACACGAAGGGCTTGGCGCCCTTGGCCAGCGCGCGCATGGGGCGCGACACCCAGCGCGCCACCGGCTCGGGGTAGAGCTGGCCGATGCGCTTGGGCACCAGCTCGCCGAAGATGATGGTGAAGAAGGTGATGCAGGTGACCACGCAGGCGGTCGAGACGATGCTGGCGGTGCCGGCGCCCATGCCCACCGACTCCATCCACACCGCCAGCGGCGCGGCGAAGGCGGCCTCGCCGACGATGCCGCTCAGCATGCCGATCGAGGTGATACCGATCTGCACCGTCGAGAGGAATTGCGTGGGCGACTCCATCAGCTTCAGCGCGGCCACCGCGCCGGTGTCTCCCGTTTCGGCCAAGGCCGCGAGACGTGCGCGCCGGCTGGTGGAAAGGGCCATTTCGGACATTGCGAACACTGCGTTGAGCGTGGTCAGCAAGGCCAGGAGGAAGACATCCATGAACTGAGGGAGAGAATGAGGGAATGTCACTTTACTTGATTGGCGACCTGCAAGGCAGCGACGCCCCCCTTGGCCGGCTGCTGCAGAAGATCGATTTCTCGCCCAGCCGCGACACCATCGTGCTGCTCGGCGACCTGGTGAACCGGGGCCCCGATTCGCTCGCCGTGCTGCGCCGCGTGCAGGGCTACGGCGCCTCGGCGCTGAGCCTTTTGGGCAACCACGACCTGCACCTGCTGGGCGTGGCGCACGGCGCGCGCAAGGCCGGGCGCAAGGACACGCTGGCCGAACTGCTGGCCGCGCCCGACAGCGAAACGCTGCTCGACTGGGTGCGCCAGCAGCACATGGCGCTGCACATGCGCATCGGCACCGGCGACCTGCTGATGGTGCACGCGGGCGTGCTGCCGCAATGGACGGTGAGCGACACGCTGGTGCTGGCGTCCGAAGTCGAGTCGGTGCTGCGCGGCCCGGCGCTGGGCGAGTTCCTGATGTCGATGTACGGCAACGAGCCCGCGCAGTGGCAGGACACGCTGGCGGGCAGCGCCCGCCTGCGGGCCATCGTCAACGCGCTGACGCGGCTGCGCTTCTGCAGCGCCGACGGCGTGATGGAGTTCGAGGCCAAGGACAGCGCCGCCACCGCGCCCGAGGGCTACATGCCCTGGTTCGACGTGCCGGGGCGCAAGACGGCCAAGGCCACGATCGCCTTCGGCCACTGGTCGACGCTGGGCTGGCTCTCGCGGCCCGACCTGCTCTCGACCGACACCGGCTGCGTGTGGGGCGGCTGCCTGAGCGCGGTGCGCATCGGCGCGACGCTGGACGAGCGCGAGCTGATCCAGGTCGCGTGCGAACAATCGCAAAAGCCGGGCAAGCCTGCCTGAAGAAGGCGGCTTGCACCGGCTTGCACCGGTGCACCGGGGCACAGGCGCTCGACGGTAAAGGCCGTCGTCAGAACGGCTGCGTCATCAGCCCGTACACGGTGCGCACGCCGCTCACGTAGTTGCCCATGCGCAGGTTCTCGTTGGCCGCGTGCTGGTTGTTGTCGGCGTTCACCAGCGGAATGATCGCGAAGGGCACCGGCAGCACGCGCACGATCTCGGCCGTGGGCACCGTGCCGCCCATCATGCGGATGCGCACCGGCTCGGGCTGGGTGCCGAAGGTGCCGGTCAGCGCCTTGTAGGCCCACTGCCCCACGGGCGAGTTGATCTGCGAGCCCGCCGCGTCGCCGCCCTCGCTCTGGTAGGAGAAGCTGGCGATCTTGTCGTAGCGGCTGCGGTCTTCGTCGGTCGGCTCGCCCTTCACCAGGTGGTAGCCCTGGCGCTCGATGTGCTTCTGGATCTGCTGGCCGAGCCAGGCGGCGTTGGAGTCGGGGGTGGTGCGCAGGTCGAGCTCGGCCACGGCCTTGTCGGGCACGATGTTGGCCACCTTGTCGCCCACCGCCGCCGCGGCCATGCCGCGCACGTTCAGCGAGGGGTACTGCATCGCCTCCTGGTAGTTGGCGCCGACCTTGTCGGTCTGCGAGATGCCCAGGCGGCGCTTGAGCGCGGCCTCGTCGTCGGGCACGGCGGCCATGATCTTGCGGTCGGCCTCGGCGATCTTCACGTGGTCGTAGTAGCCGGGCACGGTCACGCGGCCCTGGTCGTTCTTCATGGAGGCCAGCAGGCTGGCCAGGCGCTGCGCCGGGTTGGGCGCGTAGTTGCCGTAGTGCCCGCTGTGCAGCGGCACCTTGGCGCCGTAGACCGTGAGCCGGGCCTCGGCCGCGCCGCGGTTGCCGAACACCAGGGTGGGCCGGTTGGTGGCGTGCATGGGGCCGTCGTGGATCACGATGGCGTCGGTGCGCAGCAGGTCGCGGTGCGCCTGCATCACCTTGCTGATCGACGGCGAGCCTTTTTCTTCCTCGCTGTCGAGGATCACCTTCACGTTCACCGCCGGCTGGGCGCCCCCGGCCTTCAGCGCGTCGATGGCCGCGAGCATCATCATGATCGGGCCCTTGTCGTCGGCCGACGCACGGCCGAACACGCGCCATTCGGGGTCGAGCGGGCCGCTGAAGAGCGGCGCCGAATCGATCTCCTCCCAGCTGCCATTGGCCGCCTTGCGCTTGAGCACGGGCGTCCACGGGCTCTTCTGCGCCCATTGCGCCGGAATCACGGGCTGGCCGTCGAGGTGCATGTAGAACAGCACCGTCTTGCGCGCCGGGTCGCTGCCCGGGTACTCGGCGTAGAGCATGGGCTTGCCGTCGTTGGGCAGTTGCTGCGTGGTGAAGCCGCGCTTGCGGAAGGCCTGCTCCAGCCACTCGACGTTCTTGCGGATGTCCTCCGGAGAAATGGCGTCGTTGGGCAGGGACAGCAGCTCGAAGTACTCGCGGAAGCTGCCCTGCGCGTGCCGTTCGGCATCGGCCGTGGAGAGTTCGGCCGCGCCAGCAACTCCGGCGCCTACGGCGGCGAGCAGGGCAACGGGGAGCAGTGCGAGCAGGCGGCGCGGGGTTCGGGGCTGGAAGGGCATGGGATGGAAGTCCGGTTTATGACAGTTCCGTGGCAGTCTAGGCAAACCCGTGCTTTTGAACAATTGCTGATTTTTCCGGATATCTTTGCGTTTTTTGCAACGCAGTCCGTACCCCAACGCCCGAGCCCATCGCCATGTCATCGCATCGCCTGCAGGAAACCTCGCTGCGCTACTTTCTCGAAGTCGTCCGCAGCGGCTCGCTCACCGAAGCCGCCGCGCGCCTGAACGTCAGTGCCTCGGCCATCAGCCGGCAGGTGGCCATGCTCGAGGAGCTGCTGGGCGTGCCGCTGTTCGAGCGCCGGCCGCGCGGCATGGTGCCCAGCGCGGCCGGGGAACTGCTGGCCGCGCACGCCCGGCGCGGTGCGCTGGAGGCCGAGCGCGTGGTGTCGGACATCCAGGGGCTGCAGGGGTTGCGGCGCGGGCACGTGCGCATCGCCTGCTCGTCGGGCTTCGCGAACGAGTTCCTGCCGCAGGCCATCGTCGCGTTCCGCACGCTGCACCCGGGCATCCAGTTCGACCTGCAGGCCTGCGACCCCACGGACGTCACCAACGCCGTGCTGCTCGGCGATGCCGACATCGGCCTGACCTACAGCCGCGCCGCGGTGCAGGGCGTGCGCGTGGCGCACCGGCAGCGCGCCTCGGTGTTCGCGGTGATGCGGCCCGACCATGCGCTGGCGAAGTTGCGCAGCGTGACGCTGGCGCAGATGCTGCCGTTTCCCATCGGCCTGCCGGGCCCCGACACCACGGTGCGCCAGCTGTTCGACGTGGCCTGCAGCAACCGCGGCCTGGTGTTCGAGCCGGTGCTGGTGAGCAACCGGTTCGAGGCGCTGGCCAACTTCGTGCTGCTCGGCGGCGGGCTCGCGATTGCGGGCGAGATTTCGGTGCGCGAACGGGTGCGGCGCGGCGAGCTGCATGCCGCGGAGATCCGCGAGCGCGGCATGCGCGAACGCTCGGTCGAGCTGCAGACGCTGGCCGGGCGCACCCTGCCCGAGGTGGTGCGGGCCTTTCTCGACTTCCTGTGCGAGGCGCTGCCCGCGCCTGCCGCGCAGTAGCGACGCCGCTTCGGTCTCAGGACGGCAGCCGGAACTTGTCGAGCGACATGCGCTGGCGGCCCTGCGCGTCGAAGTTCGCGGGCGACAGCCAGCGCTCGAAGGCGGTGCGCAGCGCGGGCCATTCGGCCGCAACGATCGAGAACCACGCCGTGTCGCGGGTGCGCCCCTTGTAGACCACCGCCTGCCTGAACAGGCCTTCGTACTGGAAGCCCAGCCGCCGCGCCGCCTGCTTCGACGGTTCGTTGAAGTTGTCGCACTTCCACTCATAGCGGCGGTAGCCCAGTTCGTCGAAGGCGAACTTCATCAACAGGTACTGCGCCTCGGTGGACATCGGCGTCTGCTTGAGCAACGGCGAGAAGTTGACGCTGCCGACCTCGATCACGCCGTGCGTCGGATCGATGCGCATCAGCGCGAGCGTGCCGACGGCGCGGCCGCTGGACCTGTCGATGACCGCGAAGTGCATCGGATCGGTGCTGCGCGCGGCGCGCTCGGCATGCGCACGGGTGCCGTCGAGGTCGGCTGGCCGCTCGGTGCCCAGGTAGGTCCAGTCGCGCCCGTCGGGTGCCTGCGCATAGGCGGCGTGCAGGTCGTCGGCATGCCGCGCCGCGTCGAGCGGCTCGAGCGTGCAGAAGTGGCCCTCGACGGCCCTGCGCGGCGGCAGGACGCGGGGCGTCCAACCGGGAACGTCGGGGCCGATGGACTGGCCGAATTCATTGAGGCGGAGTGTCATGGAGGTCTTTTTTGCAAAGGCTGGAACGGCAAGGCCGGAGGACGTAAAGTACCCGCAACGTGGCTCCAATGAAAGCGCCACGACTCGACAATTTCATGGTGCCACGCCTCGACCTTTCCCCCACTGCCCTGCTCGAATCCCCGCTCGACAGGAACCGCGACGCGGGCTCGATGCAGCGCCAGCTCCACGACCGGCTCAAGCGCGCCATCCTCGACGGCAGCCTCGCGCCGGGCAGCCGCCTGCCGGGCTCGCGCGCGCTCGCCGAGGCGCTCGGCATCTCGCGCAACACCGTCGCCGCCACCTACGAGCACCTGGCGGCCGAAGGCTACGTGCAGCCCGACCGCCAGGGCACGCGCGTGACCGCGCTGTCGTCGCCGGCGCCGGCCAAGCGCACGGCCAGGCCCCCCGGCACGCCGGCCACCGCGCAGCGTCTCGCGAAGATCAGGCCACTCGCGTCGCGCGCCGAGACGGACGCGGCGCTGCGCCCCGGTGTGCCCGCCCTCTCGCATTTTCCGTTCGCCGCATGGCGCGGTGCGCTCGACCGCGCCATCCGCGGCGCGGGCCCGGCCGCGCTGGGCTACGGCGACCCGCTGGGCGAGCCGCGGTTGCGCGCGGCCATCGCCGGCCACCTGTCGGTGGCGCGCGGGGTACGCTGCGAGCCCGGCCAGGTCGTCATCGCCGAGGGCGCGCAGGAGGCCATCTCGCTGTGCGTGCGCCTGCTGTCGAACCCCGGCGACACCGGCTGGGTCGAAGACCCGGGCTACCGCGGCGTGAAGGCCGCCATGCACGCGGGCGACATGCGCATCGTGCCCGTGCGCGTCGATGCCGAAGGGCTGTGCGCCAGCGCGGCCGACTGGCAGAAACACCCGCCCCGGCTGGTCTACGCCACGCCCTCGCACCAGTACCCGGTGGGCGCGGTGCTGAGCATCGCGCGCCGGCTCGACCTGATCGCGCAGGCGCGCAAACACGGCGCATGGATCATCGAGGACGACTACGACAGCGAGTTCCGCCACACCGGCGAACCCATCGGCGCGATGCAGGGGCTGGTGAGCGACGCGCCCGTGCTCTACGTGGGCATTTTCAGCAAGACGATGTTTCCCTCGCTGCGGCTGGGTTTCCTGGTGCTGCCCCGGCAACTGGTTCCGGCCGTGCAGGCGCCGCTCGAGGAGATGCTGCGCGGCGGCCACCGCTACGAACAGCTGGCCATGGCCGACTTCATCGAGAGCGGCCAGTTCAGCCGCCACCTGGGCCGCATGCGCCGCCTGTACCGCGACCGCCAGCAGGCGCTGCGCCTCGCGCTGCACAAGCACCTGAAGGTGCCGCACGAAATCGACGGCGGCTACTGCGGCCTGCACCTGACCGTGCGGCTTCCCGCGCGCTTCGACGACTGGAAGATCGCGGCCGAAGCGCTGCGCCATCGCATCGCGCCGTCGCCGCTCTCGGGGTTTGCGATGCAGCCGACGGAAAGGGACAACGGGCTGGTGCTGGGGTATGGGAACACGGCGGCGGAGTTGTTCGAGCCGCTGGTGAAGCGCTTGTCGCAGCTGGCGCGCGCGGCGCAGCACGGCACGCCGCCTGCATCAGCGCATTGACGGCCGGCCAGCACCGGCGTTTGCCGATGGCTCGTGCGGCAATGCATCGCGGCTTCGTGCCAGGTCTGCCAGCGCCTCGTCGAGCCCCGCGTGGCGAAAGGCGTAGCCGGCCGCGAGTGCGGCGCGCGGCACGGCGTTCTGCCCGTCCAGCAGCAGGGTCGACATCTCGCCGGCCAGCATGCGCAGCGGCGCGTCAAGCATGCGCAGCCGCACGCGCCGGCCGAACGAAGCCGCCACTGCCTGTGCGAACCGCGCCTGTGGCGGCGTGTCTGGCGCAACGGCGTTGACCGGGCCGTCCAGGCTGCCATGCGCCATTGCGAAGCGCAGCATTCCAACGGCGTCGTCCAGGTGAATCCAGGGTGCCGGCTGGCGCCCGGAGCCAAGCACGGCACCGAGCCCCAGGCGCGCGCTGAGCGCAAGCATCGGATAGGCACCATCGCCGCGGCCGAGCACCACGCCGAAACGCATCCGCACAACGCGCACGCCCAGGGCCTCGGCGCGACGTGCCTCGTGCTCGATCGCACAGCAAAGATCCGACTGGAATTCGCCCGGCCGGGCCGGACTCGCCTCGTCGCGCGGCTCGAACGAAGCCTGCGGCGACGCGCCGTAGAAGCCCACCGCCGACGCGCTCACGAGCACGCGCGGCGCCTGCTGCAGTCGCCGCATGAGGTCCACCACCGCCGTGGTCACCGCTACACGGCTGGCGAGCAGGTCGCGCCGGCGCCGGCCCGTCCATGGCATGCCCAGCACGCGGGCGCCGGCCAGGTTGACGATGGCGTCGATGCGCGTCTCCGAAGGAATCGCGTCGAGGCTCTCGACCACCCAGACGCCCGGCCCGAACGTGGCGCGCGCCTGCCTCGCGTCACGCGACAGCACGATCACGCGACGTCCCTCGCGCTGCAGGTCGGCCATCAGCGCACCGCCGACGAAGCCGGTCGCACCGGTGACCAGCACCGCGGGTGCAACGATGCGCGCGTGCTGCAGCACCGTTCGCGCGCCGCTGAGCTTCGCGAGGCGATGCAGTCGCACCACGGCCAGCGCGTTGCGCACGCTCCAGGCCAGCACGCCGACCCCGTACAGAGTGAACAGCCATGAAACCCACCCGTGCGGCGTCAACGACATCGACGTGGGCATGCGCGACCAACCGGCCAGCACCGGCGCGAAGACACCGATGAACAAGCCGTAGCTGATCGTCAGCAGCGTGTGCAGCACGCGCTCGAACGGCGGCA
Organism: Variovorax sp. OK212; assembly: GCF_900112425.1. GTDB lineage: Bacteria > Pseudomonadota > Gammaproteobacteria > Burkholderiales > Burkholderiaceae_C > Variovorax. The sequence continues at coordinate 59,548 of NZ_FOLP01000023.1, forward strand.
GGCAACGCGTGCGGTCTTCTTCCAGGAAGTCGGCCAGCGTGATGAAGAGCTCGACGACCAGCAGCGCGCCCAGAAGCACGGCAAAGCCGCCGCCCCAGGCGAACCACCCCAGCCCGATGAAGACCACGCCGTAGATCGCCTCGCGCGCGGCGTGGAGCGTGAGTTCGTGGCGCGCCGCCACGCGCTGCGGCAGCTTGGCCTCGAGTTCGTGATGCCACAGGTTGTCGAAGGCACCCAGGAAAGCCTGGATCGAAAGCAGGATGAAAACGGTGGTCATGAGGCACTTTCACAAAATGGATCGATGAAGACGCCGGACTGATGGAAGGTCTCGCCCCACAGCGGGTGCGCCATCGTCAGCGTGAAACGGAAGAGGCCGTGGCCCAGGTCGGTGTGCGTCACGCGGCACACGCCGGGTGTCAGCAAGGCCGGCACGCCCACGCGAAGACGGCCCCGCATCAGATGAAAGCGGCGGCTCAGAAAGACCAGCGTGCCGTCTTCCTCGAACACATCGAGCGACATGCTCAGGCCGCCGTCGGTGCGCTCCAGCAAGCCGCCATCGGTGCCGATTTCCTTGGTCGAACGAACGACGCGCTCACCGCCCCCCGCGCAACGATGGAAGCGCCGCTCCCAGACGACGCCGCCGTGGCCATTGGCGTACACGCGCACGCTGGTCGCGACCGATTGCTCGTTCGCACGGGTCAGGGGCCCGCCGAAAAGGCCCGCAAGCCAAGCGTGAAAGCGGCCGACGGGCGAGCAGCGCAAGTCCATGCGGCCGCTGTAGGTGGTGTCCGCATGAGCGACGCCGAAGCGGCGCTGCACGGCGCGCGGCAACCGGGCCCACCCGGCGGCACCCACCAACGCCGGAAGGTCCAGCGCGGGGAGGTCCGGCGGCGCGGCGCTGCGCGTGGAGGAGCGGCGCGGGCGCGAAGAAAAGAGAGACGACAGGGCAAACATGGCGGCTTGTCGGAGTGGCTGATGAACTCCTTATTGCGAAAACCGAGCCAAGCCAGGCGTACCTCATAAGTCGTTGATTCAATTGAAAATTGTGTTCTGACCTGCATACTTCGGATACAGTTCGCCGAGCCTGAATCGTCAACTTCGTTGACAGGCAAGCTTGTGCCGCCGCCTTCTTACAGCCCCCCTCTGCCCCGATGCTGATCCACGTCGTTCTCGCCTTCGCCTTGTTCGAAACGCTGGCCCTCAGCGGCGTGTTGCTGGTGTGGGCGGATCGCGTCAATGGCGCCCGTTTGCTGGCCGCGTTCCTGACCGGCATCTCGATCTGGATCACGGGCAACGAGCTGCCCAACTGGTTCGGCCCCGGCGCCGAGCACGCAATGATGTTGCTGCTGGCCACGGCACCGCTGACCTCGTCGTTCTTCTTCCATTTCTGCACCGTGTTCTGTCGTGTCGACATCGGCCGCATCGGGATCACGTGCGCCTATGCGCTCGGCGCCGGGGCCTCGCTCGCGGCAATGGTCTTCACACCCGGCTACATCGTCGAACACCGCGACATCGGCTGGCTGGCGGTGGCCGGCCCGGTCGGTTTTGCGGCGAGCATGGCGTGGGTCGTCCTTGGCATCGCTGGCGTCTGCGTGCTTCTCACCGCGCTGGCACGTGCGCGCCGGCCGGCATTCAGCCAGATTGCCGCCGTCACCGCCTCGTGCCTCTGGGGCATGCTGTGCCTCACCGGCTACGGGATTGCCGTGCTCGACTTGCCGGTCTATCCGTTTCCATTGCTGGGACTGCCGTTCTACCCGCTGATCCTGGTCTACGGCATCCTGCGCTATGGCGTCTTCGTCGCCAACGCATGGGCACGCCGTGCGCTGGTCTGGGCGCTGTTGCTCGCCCTGGGCGCCGCCATCGTGGCGTTGACGCCGCTGCTGCCCATCGAATCGCGCTGGATCGGCGGCCTTGCAGTCGCGGCCAGTTGCCTCGCGCTGAACGGACCGGTGCGCCGGTTCGCGGAACGGTTGATCTACCCCGGCGGCGAGGTCTCGGTGGCAGACCTTGGCAACTGGCGCCGTGTATTGCAGTCGGCCGAAACACCGCAAGCGCTGGCACTGCAAGCTTCCGCGCTGCTCAGCGAACGCATCGGAACGCAGGTAGAGGTCCGCATCGGCGATCCGCTTCCAGCAAGCCACGGCGTCCCTCGCCTGGTCTGCTCACGTGACGACGGGAGCGAGAGTGAAGGCGAAGGCTGGAGCGCGGTGCTCGAGGGCTGGGAGGCCGCGCCGCCGGGGCTGCGCCAGGTAGCGGAACTGTTCGGCACGGTCGTGTCGGACTCGGCCGCGCGCGCCGAGCAACTGCAGCAGAGCGCCGCACGCGAGCGCGAACGCCAGTTGCAAGCGCGGCTGGCCGAACTCGGTTCGCTGGCGGCAACGGTGGCGCACGACATCCGAAACCCGCTGAACATCATCGCCATGGCCGTCGCCGGCGCGCCAAGCGAAACCCGCCGGGAGGTCGCCGACCAGGTGGCCCGCATCTCGCACCTGACCCGCGACCTGCTGGACTACGCCAAGCCATGGAAGCTCGCGACCACGCAACTCGACATCGCGGCGCTGGTGCGCGCATGCGCCATGCGGCTGCCCGACGTGAGCCTTGGCGCCGGCCTCGAGCGTGAGCTGATGGCGAACGCCGACGCGCGGCGCGTCGAGCAGGCGCTCACCAACCTTTTCGAGAATGCGCGCACCGCTGTCGACGCCGGGGCATCGGGCGAAGCCAACCTGGCAAGACAGGACAAGGACAGCCGCGTCCACATCGACGCCGAGACGGTCGACCGCACGCTGCTGCTGCACGTCTGCGACAACGGCCCGGGTGTACCGGCGGAGATCCGCGAGCGCCTGTTCGAGCCCTTCGCCTCGCGCAGTGCTGGCGGCACCGGCCTTGGCCTGGCGATCGTCGCACGCATCATGAACGCCCATGGCGGCTCGGTCGCCCTGGGCGCCCGCCCACCCTGGCGCACCTGCTTCACGCTGAGTTTTCCCCTGACACCATGAACGACATTTCTGAAACCGGTCGCGTGCTGCTCGTCGACGACGAGGCGGCGTTCCAGCGGCTGGGCGGCGCGTTCCTGCGCGACATCGGCCACGAGGTCACGCTTGCCGGCGACGGGGAGCAGGCGCTGGCGGCCTTCGACAAGCAGCGGCCCGATCTGGTGCTGCTCGACCTGGCCATGCCACCGCACATGGACCCCGAGATCGGCCTGGAGCTGATACCGCGTTTTGCGCGCGTACCGGTGATCGTGCTCACGGGGCATGGCGAACACGAGCTCGCGCTGCGTGCGACCGAGCTGGGCGCCTGGGACTTCCTGACCAAGCCGATCGATCCGGACATGCTGCGCTTCGTGGTGGCCCGCGCATTGCGAAAGGCGCGCCTGGATGCCGAACTCCTGGCACTGCGCGCGGACCAGGCCACCGACGACCTCGGCATGGTCGGCCAGGCGCCCGCCACCGCGCAGTTGCGCACGCTGGTACGCCGCGTGGCGCGCACGGCCGTCAGCGTGCTCGTGCTGGGCCCGACCGGCACCGGCAAGGAACTGGTCGCGCGCGCGCTTCACGCATGCAGCGCGCGCAGTGCCGGGCCCTTTGTCGCCATCCATTGCGGGGCACTCTCGGCAGAGCTGCTGGAAAGCGAGCTGTTCGGCCACGTGAAGGGCAGCTTCACCGGTGCCTACCGCGACCAGCCAGGCCTGGTGGAGGCCGCGCATGGCGGCACGCTGTTTCTCGACGAGGTCGGCGAAATGCCGCCGCCCATGCAGGTCAAGTTGCTGCGCTTCCTGCAGGAAGGAGCCTTCGTGCCGGTCGGCGGCAGGACGCAGAAGCACGCCGAAACGCGCGTCGTCGCGGCGACGCACCGCGACCTCGAAGCCATGGTGCGCGAAGGAACGTTTCGAGAAGATCTTTTCTATCGCCTGAAAGGCGTGGTGCTGCGCACCCCCGCGGTGGCCGAACGGCCGGCGGACATTCCTCTTCTGGCCACGCGCTTCCTGCACCGCGTGGCGCCGGGTGCCGGCCTGTCCGCGGGCGCCCTGGCCTGGCTCACGGCGCGTGAATGGCCCGGCAACGTGCGCGAGCTGAAGGCCGTCGTCGAATCGGCCGGTGCCCTGCTGTTGCCGGAGCAGCGCGAGGTCGACGCAGACCTCTTGCGGTTGGCCAGCGGCGATGTCGCGGAGGTCTTACGGCCGGAGGCGGCCCTGTCGGCGGCCGGCACGGGTCTTCTCGACTCGGCAATGAACGAACTGGAGCTGCGGCTGGTGCGGGACACGATGGTGGCAACAAGCGGCAATCAATCGGAGGCGGCGCGCCGACTTGGAATTTCCCGGGTCGGGCTGATCAAGAAACTGATTCGCCTCGGCTTGCGCTAGCTAGCCGCGTGCGTTCACCACATGCTCGCGCCGGAAGTTTCTCGGCGTGCTCCCCACCCACTGCCGAAACCGCCGATTGAAATACGCCTCGTCCGTGAACCCGCACTGGTGCGCAATCTCCCGCACCAGCAGCGAGGTCGACGACAACAGCTCCTTCGCCCGCTCGATGCGCCGCTCGGTCACCAGGTCGGTGAACGTGCGGTCGGTCTCCTTGCGCAGCAGGTTCGCCAGGTAGTTGGGCGAGAGAAACGCGGCGGCCGCCGCATCCGTCAACGACAGCGGCTTGTCGAGGTTGTCGCGCACGTAGCGCACCACGCGCTGCAACGCGTCGCGCTGCGAGGTCTTGCCGTTGTGCTGCAGCGAAAGCCGCATCAGCGCCTGCTCCTGCCGCATGCAGGCCAGCCCGATGATCTGCTGCACGATGCCGCGCATCGCGATCTTGGCGCCGAAGTTGCGGCCGGTGTTCAGCCCGTGCAGCTCGTCGAGCCAGCCTCGCACGCGCGCGAAGTCGGCCTCGTCGAAGGCGAAGTCGACGTACTCCTGGAACAGGAAAGGCGCGAGGTCGGGGTAGCGCGCGAGCGACACGTCGTCGAGGTCGAGCGCATCGACCTCGAGCTCGGGCCACAAAAAGCGCTGGTCGAAGTTGACGATGCAGTACAGCGCGTCGGGCGGGTGCGGAATGACGTGCACCCGGTACGGCAGCACGAAGCTCAGATGGCGCGGGCCGAAGGGCCGCACCTCGCCGCCGATGGCCTGCTGGGAGCTGCCCTCGATGCCGACCTGGATCTGGAAATACGCATGCCGGTGCGGCAGCGTGAGCTCGTTGCGCGCACCCTGGAAGCGGATGTCGAAGTCGAGGTGGTCGGCACGCTCGTGCATGCCGTAGGTGCGAACGGACGTGGAGGGAGAGGGGCGCATCGGGGCGGTCGGGTCGGCTGGCGTCTGCCCGCGAGGGTACGCCAACTTGCGCGGCCCCGCGTCGCATGCCTTGGCGTGGCGTGCCGTGGTGTGGTGGCATCGCGTGCCCCAGCGAAGCCCGGCAGGTCCGCCGCGCGGGCGCCCTTCAGGCTCAGACGACCACGACCTCGAGCGCGCCCACGCCCGCCACGGTGCCGCGCATGCGGTCGCCTCGCTGCACGGCCGCCACGCCGGCCGGCGTGCCCGTGAAGATCAGGTCGCCGGGCTGCAGTGTGAACAGCGTCGACAGGTAGGCGATGGTGTCGGGCACGTTCCAGATCATGTCGGCGAGGTCGCCGACCTGGCGTTGCGCGCCGTTCACCTCGAGGCGGATCTCGCCGGCGGCCGGGTGGCCGGCCTTGACCACGGGCACCAGCTCGCCGCAGGGAGCGGAGCCGTCGAAGGCCTTGCCGGTGTCCCAGGGGCGGCCCATTTTCTTGGCCTCGCCCTGCAGGTCGCGGCGCGTCATGTCGAGGCCGACGGCGTAGCCGTAGACGTGCGCAAGCGCATCCGGTGCGGCGATGTTCGCGCCGCCGGTCTTCAGCGCGACCACGAGCTCGATCTCGTGGTGCACGTCGCTCGACAGCGAGGGGTAGGCGAACTCGCCGCCGTCGGCCACGATGGCGTTGGCCGGCTTCATGAAGAAGAACGGCGGTTCGCGGTCGGGGTTGTGGCCCATCTCGCGCGCATGCTCGGAGTAGTTGCGGCCCACGCAGAAGATGCGGTTGACCGGGAAGCGCGCGCGTTCGCCCTGGATGGGGAGAGAGTGAACGGGTGCAGGCGAAATGGCGTAGGTGGTGGCGTCGGCGGTAGTCATGCAATGACTTTAGCCAGCGCCACCCCGCGCCCGGCGGACGCATCTACGCGAGTCTTGGACTCAGCTACGTTTTCGGTGCGTCGTCATCCAGCCACGCCGAAGCCGGTGTCGAAGGTGCCCTTCACATCCAGCGGCTGCTTGATGAGCCCGACCTGCCGGTAGAAGTCGGCCGTGCCCTGCTGGTCGGCAATGACCTGCGCGTCGATGGCCACCCACTTCTGCTGGCGGCGCTCGAACTGCAGCCTGGCCGCCTCGGGCGGAATGCCGATGATGCGTGCCAGCGCGGCCGAGTAGGCGTCGACGTTGCGGTACGACCAGAGCTGCGCCTTCACCACGCGCTGCAGGAAGTCTTGCAGCACCGGCCGCTTGGCCGCGATGGCGCCGTCGGTTGCCGCGAGGTAGCTCAGCCCCGGCAGCAGGCCGCGCCCGCTGACCAGCACGCGCGCATGGTGGCTGACCTCGGCCAGCGCGGTGTAGGGCTCCCAGGTGGCCCAGGCGTCGACCGAGCCCTGCGTGAGCGCGAGTTTGGCGTCGGCCGGGGCCAGGAAGCGGATGTTCACGTCCTCGGGCTTGAGGCCCGCCGTGGTGATGGCCTTGAGCGTGACGTAGTGGCCGATGGAGCCGCGGTTCGTCGCGATGCTCTTGCCCTTGAGGTCGGCGGCGGTCTTCAGCGGTGAGTCGGGCCGCACCAGCACCGCGGTGCCGTAGGAGTCGGAGCGGTTCGCGCCGATGGCCTTCACGCGCGTGCCCGCGGCCAGCGCGAAGATGAGCGGTGCGTCGCCGATGGGGCCCGAGTCGACCGCGGCGGCATTGAGCGCCTCGGCCAGCGGCGCGGCGGCCGGAAACTCCGACCACTGGATGTCGTAGCCCAGGCCTTCGAGCCCGCCCGCGGCTTCGAGCAGCGCGCGCAGGCCGCCCTTCTGGTCACCGGCCTTGAGCACCGGCCGGCCCTGTGCGGCAACCGCGCCCGGCAGCGCGACGGCGGCGGCGACCGAAGCGCCTTGAACGAGAAACCGGCGGCGTGAACGATGGAGCGTCATGGAATTCTTGTGGTTCATGCCAGGGGATCGAAGGACACGTGTTCGGCGAACCGCGCCGGGTCGGTGCTCTTCTTGAGCACGCCCACGCCGCGGAAGTCGCGCGCGTAGAACTCGACCTCGTCGCGCAGGCTCTTGCCCAGCGGGTGGTGGTTGTGCGTGAGCGTGCCGAGCAAGGCGCGCAGGTCTTCGACCGGCACGTTGGGCGAGTACCTGGCGAACAGCCTGGCCGACTCGTTCGGGTTCTCGGCCACGTAGTCGGAGGCCTGCGCAATGGCGCGCACCAGCGAGGCGACGGTGGCCTTGTCCTTGCGCACGAGCTCGCCGCGCGCGCCGACGATGCAGCAGACCTTGTCCTTGTATTCGCCGGTGAGGTTGCTCGCCACCTCGACGTAGACGCCCTGGTTGCGCTTCTCGATCAGGTAGATGTTCGGGTCGCCGTCGGCAATGGCCTGGATCTCGCCCTTCTTCACCGCAATGTCGAGCAGGTCGGCCGGGTACTGGCGCCAGGTGACGTCCTTGTCGGCGTCGATGCCGTTCTTGGTGAGCAGGATCGAGAAGAAGTTCTTGCCCGGGCTCGTGATGTCCGACACGCCGATGGTCTTGCCCTTCAGGCTCGCCAGGTTGGTGACGCCCGCGCTCTTCGCGCCCACGAGCCGCACGCAGCCGCCGTGCGAGCTGCCGACGATCTTCACGTCGAAGCCCGACTCCAGCGGCTTGAGCCAGCGGTGGATCATGCCCACGGCCGCATCGGCCTTGGCGGTGGCCAGCGACTCCAGCAGCTGGTCGGTCGACCCCGTGTAGTTGATGAGCTCCACCTGCAGCCCGTTGCGCTCGAAGTAGCCGCGCTCCTGCGCAACCACCACGGGCGACAGGCAGAACGCCGCGGCGTTCCAGGCGAAGGTGAGCTTGCGCGACGACTGCGAGAAAGCCTGCGAGGCGATCAGGCCGCCCGAGGCGACCAAGGCGGCGGCGCCGCCTGCGCGCAGCACGCTGCGCCGGGAGAAGGGTCGGTTCACAGCAGCAGCTCGGGTTCGGCCTCGACCAGGCCTTCGTAGAGGCTGTCGAAGGAATGGATGGCGCCTTCGGGTCCGCCGATCTGGCCGTGCGTGTGGCGCGCGGTTTCTTCGTCGATGGGTTGCGGCTTGCCGGCGGCTTCGGCCAGCAACTGCGTGTGGCAGGCGTTGTCCAGCGCGATGTACCACCAGGCGGCGGCTTCCACGGTGGGGCCGGCCGTCAGGATGCCGTGGTTCTTGAGGATGGCGCCCTTCTTGTCGCCGAGTGCCTGCGCGATGCGGTCGCCCTCGCTGTTGTCGACCACCATGCCGGTGAAGTCGTCGAACAGCGCCACGTCGCCGTGGAACACGCAGGCGTCCTGCGTGAGGGTGTCGAGCTTGCGGCCCAGCGTGGACCAGGCCTTGCCGTAGGTCGAGTGCGTGTGGGCGGCGGCAACGATCTTCGGGTTGTGCTCGTGGATCGCCGCGTGGATCGCGAAGGCGGCCTTGTTGAGCGGCCTGTCGCCGATGACGGTCTCGCCCTTGGCGTTCACGAGCAGCAGGTCGGAGACCTTGATGCGCGAGAAATGAATGCCGAGCGGGTTGACCCAGAAGTGATCGGTGAGTTCGGGGTCGCGCGCGGTGATGTGGCCCGCCAAGCCCTGCGCGAAGCCGAAGCGCGCGAACAGGCGGAAGGCACCGGCCAGGCGCTCCTGGCGGTGGCGACGCTCGGCCTGCACGGTGGGGCGCGGCGGGACGGGGTCGAACCAGAACTTCTGCTGGGGGTTCGGGTTGAGCTTCAACGACGCGTGGCGGTCGATGGAAAGAACGGCACTCATGGGGACTCCGGTTGTTCGGTATTCGGTGTTGCTCCTTCCCCTTCCGGGGGAAGGCGGGGATGGGGGCACGACGGCTTCAGGGCCATGACGGTGCTGGAGGCCGTCAGCCCCCACCCCCGCCCTCCCCCGGGAGGGGAGGGAGAAAGACGGGGTCAGGCGGCTTTGCGCACGGAGGCCGCGCGTTGCGCCACCAACTCGCGCGTGCGCGGAATCAGCTCGCGCCCGTAGTCCAGCGCGTCCTCCAGCGGATCGAAGCCACGGATCAGGAAGGTCGTCACGCCCAGGTCGTAGTAGTCGAGCAGCGCATCGGCCACCTGCTCGGGCGTGCCGACCAGCGCGGTGCTGTTCGAGCGCCCGCCGATCTCCTGCGCCACCGCGGTCCACAGGCGCTTGTCCACGCGCGGGCCCTTGTCGGCCGCGGCCAGCAGGCGCTTGGCGCCTTCGCTCTGCTGCGGGCCGCCGCGGTTGTAGCCCTGCACCACGCGCAGGCGCTTGGTCTCCGCGAGGATGCTTTCGGCACGCGCCCACGCGGCTTCCTCGGTCTGCGCCACGATCGGGCGGAACGACACCGAGAAGCGCACGCTGCGCCCATGCCTGGCCGCTTCGGCGCGCACGCGCGTGGTGAGCTCGCGTGCCTGGTCGAGCGACTCGCCCCACAGCGCATACACATCGGCGTACCTGCCCGCCACGGGAATCGCGGCCTCGGAAGCACCGCCGAAGTACACCGGCACGTGCGGCTTGCCGTTGCGCGTCTGCAGCGGCTTCACCTCGGAGAACGCGTTCTGGAACCGGTAGTGCGCGCCTTCGTGGTCGAACGGCTTCTCGGCCGTCCACACCTTGTGCAGCACCTCGAGGTACTCGTCGGTGCGGGCGTAGCGCTGGTCGTGGCCGAGCCAGTCGCCGTCGCGGCGCTGCTCTTCGTCGGAGCCGCCCGAGATGTAGTGCACGCCAAGACGCCCGCCGCTGAACTGGTCGAGCGAGGCGAACTGCCGCGCGGCCAGCGTGGGCGCCACGAAGCCGGGGCGGTGCGCCAGCATGAAGTGGATGCGCTCGGTCACCGAGGCGGCGTAGGCCACGGTGAGGGTGGCGTCGGGGCTGGTCGAATGGTGCGGCACCAGCACGCGGTCGAAGCCGGCCTGCTCGTGGGCCTGCGCGAAGGCGCGCACGTAGTCGCGGTCGAGCGAGGGGCCCTTGGCCGCGTGGATCTCCGAGACCTTCTGGCCCTGGATCATGCCGATGAATTCGACGCCGTCCGGTTGTTGCTGGCTCATGGTGTTGTCCTTTTCGAGTGGGAGGTGGGGTCTGGCGTATCAGGCGAATCAGGCGGATCAAGCGGCCGGCAGGCGCAGCACGTTCTCGAAGCTGCGGTCCCACAGGGGCTTCACATCGGCGGGCCCGTCGAGCACGCCGATCTTCAGAAAGGTGTCGGCCACCTCCTGGTGGCTGCGCACGACCGCGTCGCTCACGGGGCCCAGGCTGTAGTCGCCGCTGCGGCCGTTGAAGAGCTCGACGATGTCGCCGACGGGCACGCGCGTTTCCGCCGACTGCGCACGGGCGTAGGCCAGGAAGTTGCCGTTGATCCAGGTGAAGGCGCGCTGCAGGCGCTGCAGCAGGTCGGCCAGTGCGGCGCGGCGCAGGCTGTCGTCCAGCGCGCGCGGGTTGGCGTAGATGGGGAAGTTGCCCGACAGGTAGCCCACGCCGGTCTTGATGGTGCGCGCGCCGTACTGGGTGCGCGCCAGCTGGCCGTTGTAGCCGTAGATGGCCCAGGCATCGAGGTCGCCGCGCGCGAAGGCCGAGAGGCCGTCCGACGGCGTGAGGCTCACGGCCTGGATGTCGCTGAACGACAGGCCCGCCTCGGCCAGCTGCCTGGCCAGGTAGTAATGCGAGGTGGTGGCGCGCACGTAGCCCACGCGCTTGCCCTTGAGGTCGGCAATGGTGCGGATGGGCGCGTCCTTGCGCGCCAGCGTGGCCTGGTTGTTCAGGTCTTCATGCGTCACGGCCACCAGCTTCACGCTGGACTTCTGGCGCGCGGCGAACACCGGCGGGATCTCGCTGCCCGAGCCCAGGTCGAGCGCGTCGCCGTTGATCGCCTCGATGTGCAGCACGCCGTTGTTCAGCTCGCGCCAGTCGATCTTGTAGGGCGTGCCGGCCTGCCCCGAGGCCGTGAGCAGCGGCCGCCACAGGCCCTTGTAGGTGCCCACGCGCAGCGTGACGCCCGACAGGTCGCGCGAAGGCGCCGCGGCCTGCGACCACGCGGCGGTGCCGGTGGCGGCGAGTGCCGCGGCGGCTTGCAGCAGGCGCCGCCGGTCCAAGGGGAAATCTGGTTTCATGGACCGAACCGTACCGAGCCGGGGGCCGCAAGCGAACGCAGAAAAACGAGTTTGCATATGCGGGATGCATCGTTTTCCGGCGCGGGGCCGCCCGCTACCGTGCAGGCACCATGAGTGCACTCCCCTTGCGCCGCGCGCCGGCAACGCCTGACATCCTTCCTTCGCCACCTGCCGTGCCCGCCACGGTGGACGCCGCCGTGCTGGCCCGGCTGACGGCCCGGTTCGCCTCCACCGCGGCCGACCACGACCGCAGCGGCGCCTTTCCGCGCGAGAACTTCCATGCGCTGCAGGCGCACGGGCTCATCGGCCTGGTCGCGCCCGCCGAACACGGCGGCGGCGGTGCCACGCTGGCGACCGCGCGGCGCGTGATTGCAGCGGTGGCGCGCGGCGAGCCCGCCACGGCGCTGATCCTCACCATGAGCTACCTGCAGCACCACGCGCTGACGCGCCCCGACAGCCGCTGGCCCGCGCATTTGCGTGAACAGGTGACGCGCGATGCAGTCGAGCACGGCGCGTTGATCAACGCCCTGCGCGTGGAGCCCGCGCTGGGCTCGCCGGCCCGCGGTGGCCTGCCGGGCACCGTGGCGCGCCAAGTGCGCGAAGGCCAGGGCAAGAGTTGGAAGATCGACGGCCACAAGCTCTACACCACCGGCATCGAAGGCCTGGGCTGGCTCGCGGTGTGGGCCCGCACGGACGAGGCCACGCCGCGCACCGGCGTGTTCCTGGTGCCGCGCAACGCACCCGGCGTGCGCGTGATCGCGAGCTGGGACCACCTGGGCCTGCGCGCCTCGGGCAGCCACGAGGTGGTGTTCGAGAACGTCGCCGTCGACCTCGACCATGCCGTCGACCTGCGCGCACCGGCCGACTGGGCGCCCGATGCGGGCAGCCAGACCGACATCGACGCGCACGCCACGCAGCAGGCCTGGATGACGGTGCTGCTCGGCAGCCTCTACGACGCCGTGGCCACGGCCGCGCGCGACTGGCTGGCGGGCTTTTTGAACCAGCGCGCACCGGGCAGCCTGGGCGCGCCGCTGGCCAGCCTGGCGCGCGTGCAGGAGCACGTGGGCGAGATCGAGGCGCTGCTGCGAACCAACCGCGTGCTGCTCGACGACGCCACGGCGGCGGTCGACGGCGGCCATGCACAACCCGCCGCCGACAGCGGCCTGCTCAAGTACAGCGTGACGGGCAACGCCATTCGCGCGGTCGAACTGGCGCTGCAGCTCAGCGGCAACCACGGCCTCACGCGCGCGAACCCGCTGGAGCGGCACTACCGCGATGTGCTGTGCAGCCGCATCCACACGCCGCAGAACGACGCGATCCTGGTGGCGGCGGGCAAGCGCGCGCTGCTGGCTTCGGGAGCTGCTGCATGACCTCGCTGCTGTTCTCCGCGGCCTCGCGCCGCCACTGGCTCAAGCAAGGCGTGGCGCTCTCGCTGGGTGCCGTTGGCGCCGCCGGTTCGCTGCGCGCGTTCGCGCAGCCGCAGACCACGCTGGTGCTCGGCGACCAGGCGGGCGGCCTTCGCTCGCTGTTCGAGGCATCGAAGGCGCTCGAAGGCGCTCCCTTCGCCTACCGCTGGGCCAACTTCCAGGGCGCTGCGCCGCTCTTCGAGGCGCAGCGCAGCTCGGCCGTCGACACGGCCATGGCGGGCGACCTGCCCGTGCTGGCCGCGGCCGTCGGCAAGACGCCGCTGAAGATCGTCGCCACGCGCGTCGGCAAGGCCGATTCGCTGGGCATCGTGGTGCAGCCCGGCTCCAGGCTGCGCAGCGTGGCCGACCTGCGCGGACAGACCGTGATCGTCTCGTCGGCGCGCGGCAGCATCTCGCAGTACCAGCTGTACGGTGCGCTCGAAGAGGCCGGCGTGAAGCGCGAGGAGGTGACGGTGAAGTTCGTGCTGCCGACCGACGCGGCCGCCGCGTTCGCGTCGAAGCAGATCGACGCATGGGCCGTGTTCGATCCGTACTACACGATCGCGCTGCAGCAGGGCGGCCGCATCCTGCGCGACGGGCGCGGCATCAACACGGCGCTGGGCTTCATCACCGCCACCGAGTCGTCGCTGGCCGACCCGGCCAGGCGCGCGGCCATCGTGCAGTTTCTCGAGCGGCTCGGCCGTGCCGGCGACTGGGCCCTGGCCAACCCCGAAGCCTATGCGCAGGCCTACAGCCAGCTCACGCGGCTGCCCATCGAGTCGTCGCGCCTCATCACCGCGCGCGCGTCGGTGGCGGGCCGGCCGGTGAGCGAGGCGGACATCGTCGCACTGCAGGCCGTGGCCGACCGCTCGGCGCGCGACGGCATCCTGCCGGTGCGGGTGGACGTGCGCGCGATCACCGACACGACCGTGTGGAAGCGCCCGGCGTGACGGGGCCTTCTTCGATCGCGCCGCTGCGCGAATTCGTCGGCGCCTTCGGCCGGCTGCTCGACGGCGCGCCCGACGAGCCCCGCATCCTCTCGGAAGGCGGCGCGCTGCTGCGCACGCTGGTGGCGCGCGACGACTGGCTGCCCGATGCCTTCGCGCAGCCCGACCCGGCGCGCTACCAGCAATTCCTGCTGCACGCGGACAGCACCGAGCGCTTCTCGGTCGTGAGCTTCGTGTGGGGGCCGGGGCAGGCCACGCCGGTGCACGACCACACGGTGTGGGGGCTGATCGGCATGCTGCGCGGGGCGGAGTACAGCCAGGGCTTCGTGTTCGACCCCGAAGGCCACGCGCAGCCCCGGGGCGAGGCGGTGCGGCTCGACGCGGGCGACGTGGAGGCCGTGTCGCCCACCGTCGGCGACCTGCACCGCGTGCACAACGCGCACGCCGACCGCGTGTCGATCAGCATCCATGTCTACGGCGCCAACATCGGCGCCGTGCGGCGGCATACTTACCCGACGGAGGGTGGCCGCAAGCCCTTCGTCTCCGGATACTCCAACACGCTGCTGCCCAACCTGTGGGACCGCAGCGCCGAACTCAGATCCAGCGCCACACTCGCATGACGACTTCCGCCTTTTCCGTTCTGTCCTTCGCCGCGGTGCGCGAGCGCCTCATCGCGCGCGACGAAATCGCCCTGCTCGACGTGCGCGAGGAAGACCCCTTCGCGCAGGAACACCCGCTGTGGGCCGCGAACCTGCCGCTGTCGCGCACCGAGATCGAAGCCTGGCGTCGCATTCCGCGGCGCGACACGCTGATCGTGCTGTACGGCGAACACGACGGCACCGACCTGGCGCCGCTGGCCGCGAAGACCTTCGCCACGCTGGGCTACACGAGCGTGCACCTGCTCGAAGGCGGCCTCGAAGGCTGGCGCCGGGCCGGCGGCGAACTGTTCCGCGACGTGAACGTGCCGAGCAAGTCCTTCGGCGAACTGGTCGAGCACGAACGGCACACGCCCTCGCTCTCCGCGCCCGAGGTGAAGGCGCTGGTCGAGGGCAAGGCCGATGTGGTGGTGCTCGACGCGCGCCGCTTCGACGAATACCGGACGATGAGCATTCCGTCGGCCACCAGCGTGCCCGGCGCCGAGCTGGTGCTGCGCGTGCGCGAGCTGGCGCCCGACCCGGCCACGCAGGTCATCGTGAATTGCGCGGGCCGCACGCGCAGCATCATCGGCACGCAGTCATTGGTGAACGCGGGCATTCCGAACCCGGTGGCGGCGCTGCGCAACGGCACGATCGGCTGGAAGCTCGCGGGGCAGGTGCTGGACCACGGCGCCACGCGCCAGGCGCCTGCCACCGTTTCCGAAGCGCACCGCGCCCAGGCGCAGGCCGATGCGCGGCGCGTGGCCGACCTGGCCGGCGTGCGCCGCACCGCGCTCGACGCGTTGCACACGCTCGAAGCGCCGGGGCGCACCGTGTACCGCTTCGACGTGCGAACGCCCGAGGAGTACGCGGCGGGCCACCTGTCCGGCTTTGCCAGCGCGCCCGGCGGGCAGCTGGTGCAGGAAACCGACCACCAGGTGCCGGTGCGTGGCGCGCGCATCGTGCTGGCGGACGACGACGGCGTGCGCGCGTCGATGAGCGCATCGTGGCTCGCGCAGATGGGGTGGGAGGTGTACGTGCCCGATGCCGTGCCGACGCTGGCGGACCTCACCGAAACGGCGACGCCCGCCACTGCGCACCCGCCGGTCGCGGCCGTCGTGGGAGAAGTCACGCCGGCCGAACTGGCTGCGCTGCTGAAGCAGGAGGGCACGGCGTTGATCGACGTGACCACCGGCGTCAACTACGTGAAGCGCCACATTCCGGGTGCCTGGTTCGTGATTCGCGCGCAGTTGCCGCATGCGGTGGATGCCGTCATTCCCGCGTCGCGGCGCTACGTGCTGACCTGCGGCAGCAGCCTGCTCGCGCGCTATGCCGCGGCCGACCTGCGCGCGTTGCTCGATGCGCGCGGCCAACGAGATGTGGAGGTGCTGGTGCTCACCGGCGGCAACACGGCATGGTTTGCCGCGGGCCTCGAAGCGGAGACCGGCGAGACACGGCTGGGCACGCCGCGCACCGACCGCTATCGCCGGCCCTACGAGGGCACCGATGCGCCCACCGAAGCGATGCAGGCTTACCTGGACTGGGAATTCGGCCTGGTCGCGCAGCTGGGGCGCGACGGCACGCATCACTTCAACGTGATTTAGCTGGCACCGTCAGGCGCGCTGCGCCATCGCCGCGACCACGCACTGGCTGAAGGCCTGCGTGGCTGGCATCACCTCGCCGCCCTTCTTGGTGATCTCGAAGAACTCCAACGAAACGAGCGGGTCCGCAAGCGGCACGAGGTTCAGCGCATAGCGGGACGCGGCCGCCGCCACGAAGGACGGCAGGATGGCACTGCCCGCGCCCGCCTCCACCATCGCAAGCACGGTGTGCAGATGGTTGAAGGCCCTGCGCGGCTCGTTGCCGCGCCCGATGGCGGTGAGGTGGGAGTCGACCAGCTGCTGGATCGGGTTGTCGATGGGCAGGCACACGAGCGCCACGCCGTCCAGGTCGCGCCAGGCCACGCCGCGTGGTGTGCGAGAGGCGGCGGCTTTCGGGGTCCGGGTGGCCTTCGCGGTCTTGGTCACCCGCGTGGCCTTTCGGCTCACGAGCACGAGATCGGTCTTCAGCAGCGGCTGCCGGCGGATGCCGCTGGCCGCCTGCAGGAACACGCCGTAGCCCACGTCGATCTGCGCCTCTTGCACGCGGTCCTGGATCTGCGCGCGGTCCAGGTCGTGCACCTCGACCATCACGCCGGGGTGCGTGCGGGCAAACGCCTCGCACGCGGCGGGCAGCAGGCAGGACGCCACCAGCGGCGTGGCGCCGACCGACAGCGTCTGCTGGCGCGATTCCGAAAGACGCCCCAGCGCCGCGGCCGCGCCGTCGAGCTCCGCCAGCACGCGCGTGGCCACGGGCACGAAGGCGCGGCCCGCCGGCGTGAGCGAGACCGCCCGGGTGGTCCGGTCGAAGAGCCGGCAATCGAGCTGCGCCTCGACGTCGCGCAGCATGCTGCTCAGGCCGGCCTGCGTGATGTGAAGTTGCTCGGCCGCGCGCGTGAAGCTCTGCAGCCGCGCGATGGCCAGGAAGGCCCTGATCTGGCGCTGGGACAGGTTCATCGGTCGTTGGTCCCCAATTAATAACCTCTGCTTGTCAGTTCAGATGGTTTTCAGATTTTACTAATTGATGGGAACGCGCTGGAATGCGGGCATCAGGCAAAGGCCTGCCGCACACCTCAGGACAAACGGGACACCAGATGAGACATACACCCTTCGCGCAGTGCGCACCGCGCGCGCTGACGCGCCTTGGCCTTGCATTGACCGCCTTCGCCACCCTCGGCTTCAGCGCGGCAGCCAACGCGGCACCCACCGACTTTCCCGACAAGCCGATCACCGTCGTCGTGCCCTTTCCCGCCGGCGGGCCGACCGACGCCAGCGCGCGGCTGTTCGCGCGCGCCATGGGCGACAACCTGGGCCAGCCGATCGTCGTGGACAACCGCGCGGGCGCGGCCGGCACTGTCGGCAGCGCCTGGGTGGCGCGCGCCGGCGCGGACGGCTACACGCTGCTCTGGGGCGGCACCAGCACGCTGGCCGTCGCGCCCAAGCTCTACAAGAACCTGAAGTACGACGCCAAGTCGTTCATTCCGGTGGGCATGGCGCTGCGTGGCCCGCTCATGCTGGCGGGCCGGCAAGGCCTGGCGCCCAACACGCTGCCCGAGCTGCTCAAGTACGCGAAGGACCAGGCCCTGACCGTGGGCAGCGCCGGCAACGGCTCCATCGGGCACCTGGCCACCGAGTACCTGAAGGAGCGCGCGCACATTCCGCTGACCCACGTGCCGTACCGCGGCGGCAGCCCTGCCATCACCGATGCGCTGGGCGGGCAGATCGACCTGGTGTTCGACACGGCGGCGGCGCTCGCGCCCTATATCAAGAGCGGAAAGCTCAAGGCCTACGCGGTGACGGGCGCGCAGCCCTATGCGCCGCTGCCGCAGGTTGCGCTGATGAAATCGGCCGTCGACGGCTACGAGGCCTATTCGTGGTTCGGGCTGGTGGCCCCCGCGAACACGCCCGCGCCGGTGGTGCAGAAGCTGTCGCAGGCCTTTGCCAAGGCGGCGCAGTCGGACGAGGTGCGGCGCGAACTGGCCGCCACGGGCGTGGAGCCCGGCGTGGCCGGCGCGGCGGAATTTGCCAAGGTCATCGGGGCGGACTTTGCCAAGTGGTCCGCCCTGATCACGCGCGCCAACGTGCGCGCGGACGACTGACATGGGCACCGAGGGCAAGACCATGAAGCAAAAGATCCTGATCGCCGGCGCGGGGCTCGGCGGCCTGACCGCGGCGCTGGCATTGATCCGCCGCGGCCACGAGGTGCACGTGTTCGAGCAGGCCCAGGCGCTGGGCGAAGTGGGCGCGGGTCTGCAGCTCAGCGCCAACGCAACGCGCATCTTCGCCGACCTGGGCGTGGCGCAGGCACTGCGCGAGCGGGCCAGCGAACCCGCGGGCAAGGAAGTGAGGCTGTGGAACACCGGGCAGACCTGGAAGCTGTTCGACCTGGGCGCGGAATCCATCGCGCAATACGGGCACCCCTACTACACGATGTACCGCCCGGACCTGCACCAGGTGCTCGTCGACGCGGTGACAAGCGCCCAGCCCGGCGCCATCGTGCTCGGTGCGCGCTGTGAAGGTTTCGAGAGCACCAGTACCGGCACCAGCACGGGCGTGGCGCTACAGCTTGCCGGTGGCCGGCGCATCGAAGGCGACCTGCTGGTCGGCGCGGACGGTGTGCATTCGCGCATTCGCGCGCAGCTCTTCGGCGGCGATGCGCCCGCGTTCTCCGGCTGCCTGGCATGGCGCGGCGTCATTCCGGCGCAGCGGTTGCCCGAGCGGCTGCGCCGGCCCGTGGCCACCAACTGGATCGGGCCCGGCGGGCACGTCATTCACTACCCGCTGCGGCGCGGCGAACTCGTGAACTTCGTGGGCATCGTCGAGCGCGGCGACTGGACCCAGGAGTCGTGGACCACCGCGGGCACCGTGGCCGAGTGCGCCGGCGATTTCGCGGGCTGGCATGAAGACGTGCAGACGCTCATCCGCAGCATCGAGACGCCGTACAAATGGGCGTTGATGCAGCGCGAGCCCATGAACCGGTGGTCGGTCGGTCGGGTCACGCTGCTGGGGGATGCGTGCCACCCCACGCTGCCGTTCCTCGCGCAGGGTGCGGCCATGGCGATCGAGGACGGCGCAATGCTCGCGCGATGCATCGATGCCGGCGCGGCCGATGTCGAGCGGGCCCTGGTGCGCTACGAGCAGGCCCGGACCGAACGCACTTCGCGCATCGTGCGCGGCTCTTCGGAGAACGCGCGGCGCTTTCACAACCCGGCGCTGGCATCGGCGGAAGGCGCGGTCGCGTATGTCGACAAGGAGTGGAGCGAAGCGCGCATCCGCGAGCGGTATGACTGGCTCTTCGACTACAAGGTCGATCAGGTGGCGCTGCCCGCCGCATAGCGGGCGCGGTGGGCGCGGTGGGCGCGGTGGGCGAAAGCCGGTCGGTGAAAGCCGCCTGAAAGGCTGCGCAGCGTGCCCGCTTGCAACGGGCCGGTCACACTGTTGCGCGCGGGTAAAGGGCGTCATCCGGCAGGCAGGCGGGGCGTTGGTTGTGCATACCGACAACAACTCCCAGGAGCTTCGCCATGAGATCCCCTCTGCTTCTCGCCTTGTCCGCCGCCGCGCTGGCGGCGACCCTGACCGGCTGCGTGGTTGCACCGGCCCAACCGGTGTACGCAGCGCCGCCCGGCGTGGCCTACGTGGCGCCTACCTATGTGTCACCGGGTGTCGGGTTCGTGTGGGCCTATCACCCGCGATTCGGGTGGGGCTGGCGTCACCCCCAGTCCGGCTGGCACCGCGGCTGGAGGTAATGCCTAGAGCTTGAGAACTGCGGCGCATGACGCCGCGGTTCACCGGGCAGATCAGCTCGGCTCGGCGCTCTTGAACAGCGCAGCGACCTTGCGCTTGCTCTTGATGTTGCTCGACACGCCGCGTGCGGGCGCTGCCTTTGCGGTGGCTTCCCACGCCGGCGTGGCGTCGGCCGGCGCACCCGGCTCGTAAGGCTTGTCGAAGAACGGGTCGCGCGGCGCCGAAGGCGCGCGGTGCGGGCGTCCGCCACCGCCGCGGCGGGCGTCGCTGCCGCTCAGGCTGCTGCTGCGTTCGCGCGGCTGGTCGAGCACGTCGCGTGCGTCGCCGGCTTCGCCTTCTTCACGCCAGTGGCGGCGTCCGTCGTTGATGCGGCCGCGCGGGCGGTCTTCCTCGAACTCGACCGGCTCGAGCTCGATCTTCTTCTTGATCAGCTTCTCGATGTCGGCCACCAGGCGCGCGTCGTTGCCGCCGCTGGCGAAGCTCACGGCCAGGCCGGAGGCGCCGGCACGGCCCGTGCGGCCGATGCGGTGCACGTAGTCTTCGGCGTTGAACGGAATGTCGAAGTTGAAGACCGCGGGCACGTCCTTGATGTCGAGGCCGCGGGCCGCAACGTCGGTGCACACCAGCAGGTCGACCTCGCCGGCCTTGAAGGCGGCGAGCGCCTTCAGGCGTTCGTCCTGGCTCTTGTCGCCGTGCAGTGCGGTGGTGCGGTGGCCGTCGCGTTCGAGCGAGCGCGCAAGGCGGGCGCAGCCCAGCTTGCTGTTGACGAACACGAAGGCCTGCGTGATGCCGCGCTGCTTCACGATCTGGGAGAGTGCGCGGCGCTTGTCGTCGTCGCTCACGCTGAAGAAGCGTTGCTCGACGGTGGAGGCCGTTTCGTTCGGGCGCGCCACTTCAATGGTGACCGGGTTCTGCAGGTAGCTGCCGGCGAGGCGCTTGATTTCGGGCGAGAACGTGGCCGAGAACAGCAGCGTGGTGCGCTGCTTGGGCAGGTAGCTCAGGATGCGCTGCAGGTCGGGCAGGAAGCCGATGTCCAGCATGCGGTCGGCTTCGTCGAGCACGACGTATTCGACCTGGTTGAGCACCGCGTTCTTGGCTTCGATGTGATCGAGCAGCCGGCCCGGCGTGGCGACCAGCACTTCGACGCCCTTCTTCAGTTCCAGCGTCTGCGGCTTCATGTCGATGCCGCCGAACACGACCGTGCTGCGCAGGTTGGTGTACTTGGCATACAGCTTGACCTGTTGGGCGACCTGGTCGGCCAGTTCGCGCGTGGGCAGCAGCACCAGGGCCCGGACCGGGTGCCGCGCGGGCGAGGTGGAGGCGTTTTCGTGCTTGAGCATGCGCTGGAGCAACGGAAGCGAGAACGCCGCCGTCTTGCCGGTACCGGTCTGGGCGGCGCCCATCACATCCTGGCCCGAAAGCACGACCGGAATGGCCTGCTCCTGGATGGGTGTCATGGTCTCGTAGCCCATTTCGGCCACGGCGCGCGCCAGCGGTTCCGCCAGCATCAGATTGGAGAAGGAGCTTGTCATTGAGCCCGCTATTGTCGCACTGCCGCAAAAAATGGCAGTGACTGCGGCGTGACAACGTCCGCGATGGCGGAATTGCTATTTATTCAATAGCATCGAACGCAGCGCTCATGCGCGCTTCAAGGCCACGCAGCTCAAAGGCTGCGTGCATTGAAGGTGTCGCACGACTTGATGTCGCCGCTTTGATACCCCGCGCCGAACCACCGTTGGCGCTGCGCGCTCGAGCCGTGGGTGAAGCTGTCGGGCACCACGGCACGGCCCGCGGAACGCTGCAGCGCGTCGTCGCCGATCTTCTGCGCGGCGTTCATCGCGGCCTCGATGTCGCCCGGGTCGAGCCACTTCTTCGACTCCTGCGAATGGTGGGCCCAGATGCCCGCGAAGCAGTCGGCCTGCAGCTCGACGCGAACGCTCATCGCGTTGTTCTGCGTCTGGCTCAGCCGGTTGCGCATGCCGTCGACCTTGGCGGTGATGCCGAGCTCGTCCTGCACGTGATGGCCGACCTCGTGCGCGATGACGTAGGCCTGCGCGAACTCGCCCGGCGCGCCGAGCTGGTTCTTCAGGGTGTCGTAGAAGCCCAGGTCGATGTAGACCTTCTGGTCGCCCGGGCAGTAGAACGGCCCCATGGCCGATTGGCCCGTGCCGCAGGCCGTGGGCGTGGCATTGCGGAACAGCACCAGGCGCGGTGCGTGGTACGTGCCGCCGTTCTGCTTGAAGATGCCCGTCCAGACCACTTCGGTGTTCTTGAGCACCGTGGAGACGAAGGCCGCCTCGCGGTCGCCCGACGGCGGCTTGGGCGCCGGGCCTTGCTGCTGTTGCTGCACCTGCGCGGGGCCACCGCCGCCGCTCAACAGGCTCAGCACGGTGAGCGGGTTGATGCCGAAGACCCAGCCCGCGATCAGCGCGACCGCGATGGTGCCGATGCCGATGCCGCGACCGCCGATGAAGCCGCCACCACCACCGCCGCCACCGCCTTCACCGCGGCGGTCTTCGACGTTGTCCGATTGTTCGTTGCCTTCCCATCTCATCGCGCTCTCCTTGCCGGCCTGTTTGCAGGAGTATTGGCCGGTGTTCGCAGGATGGTACTTGCCCCGGCGCCCGCCCGGGGTAACCGGGCGTCAGCGCCCGTCAGCGGCCGGCCCGCGGATCCGTCAGGTTTTCGGCAGAGTGACGCCGCGCTGGCCCTGGTACTTGCCGCCGCGGTCCTTGTAGCTGGTCTCGCAGACCTCGTCGCTCTCGAAGAACAGCACCTGCGCGCAGCCTTCGCCCGCGTAGATCTTGGCGGGCAGCGGCGTGGTGTTGCTGAACTCCAGCGTCACGTAGCCTTCCCACTCGGGCTCGAAGGGCGTCACGTTGACGATGATGCCGCAGCGCGCGTACGTGCTCTTGCCCAGGCAGATGGTCAGCACGTTGCGCGGGATGCGGAAGTACTCCACGGTGCGCGCCAGCGCGAAGCTGTTCGGCGGAATGATGCAGTAGTCGCCGTGCATGTCGACGAAGCTCTTCTCGTCGAAATTCTTCGGGTCGACCACGGTGCTGTGGATGTTGGTGAAGACCTTGAACTCAGGCGCGCACCGGATGTCGTAGCCGTAGCTCGAGGTGCCGTAGCTGATGATCTTGTGGCCCGCGGATTCGCGCACCTGGCCCGGTTCGAAGGGCTCGATCATTCCTTCGTTTTCGGCCATGCGCCGGATCCATTTGTCGCTCTTGATGCTCATATGCGCTCGCTGCTGCTGCGGGGGAATCGGGGGCGAATTGTGGCATGGGCGCCCCTGCACCCTCCCCCGGGCGCGGTTCAGCCCGCCTGCGAGATCACCGTCCGCTCGACCAGCCGGTCGTCGCCCAGCACGATCATCGCGAACAGCATTTCCTCCAGCGTGTTCGCCAGCTTCGTCTTGCGCGCCAGCAGCGGCGTGGCCGCCGGATCGAGCACCAGAAAGTCGGCCTCGCAGCCCGGCTGCAGGTTGCCGACCACGCCGTCGAGCCCCAGCGCGCGCGCCGCGCCGCCGGTGTGGCGCCACCAGAGTTCCGAAGGCGCGATGCTCAGGCCGGCCTTGGTCTGGCCCTCGCGGCCCACGTAGTACGCCGCCATCATGGTGTGGAAGGGGCTGAAGCTGGTGCCGCCGCCCACATCGCTGGCCAGGCCGTAGGGATAGCCCGTGCGGTCGGCCGCGCCGAAGTCGAAGAAGCCGCTGCCCAGGAACAGGTTGCTGGTCGGGCTGACGGCCGCCGCCGTCTTGGTGTCGCGCAGCAGCGCGCGGTCGGTGTCGTCCAGGTAGATGCAGTGCGCGTAGACGGCGCGCTCGCGCATCAGGCCGAAGCCGGCGTAAACGTCGAGGTACGAGCGCGACTGCGGATACAGCTCGCGCACCCACGCCACCTCGTCGCGGTTTTCCGCCACGTGCGACTGGATCCAGGTGTCGGCGTACTTCGCGGCCAGCTCGCCCGCGCCGCGCATCTGCGCGTCGGTGCTCGCGGGTGCGAAGCGCGGCGTGATGGCATAGCCCAGCCGGTCGACGTTGTGCCACTTGCGGATCAGCGCCTCGGTGTCGACCAGGCTCTGCTCGGTCTGGTCGCGCACGCCGTCGGGCGAATTGCGGTCCTGCAGCACCTTGCCGGTGATCATGCGAAGCCCGCGGCGCTGGGCACCCTCGAAGAAGGCATCGACCGAGGCCACGTGCGAGGTGGCGAAGGTCAGCGAGGTGGTGACGCCGTTGCGCAGCAGTTCGTCGAAGAACACGCCGGCCACTTCGTTCGAATGCGCGGGGTCGGCGAACTTGCTTTCGGCCGGAAAGGTGTAGTTCTCGAGCCAGGGCAGCAGCCCCGGCGAGGGTGAACCGATGATGTCGGTCTGCGGAAAGTGGATGTGCATGTCCACGAAGCCCGGCGCGAGGATGCGCCCGGGCAGGTGGGTCACTTCGGCGTCGGCATGGCGCGGCGCAACGGCGGCATGGCTGCCGGCATCGAGCACGCGCTGGCGGCCGGTGCTGTCGGGCGCGATCACCAGCAGGCCGTCTTCATCGAAAACGGGCTGGCCGGCGGCGTCGAATCGCAGGAGGGAGGCGCGGTAGGCTTTTTTCATCGTGGATGCGGAGGGTAATCCAGCCCTGCCGCCCCGCAATTTCCATGCGCATATGAGTGCTATATGCCTTGCGCACCCCCTCTGCCTGCGCCCCCTTGCCCCCTGGCCTCAATGCGGCAACGCGCGCGACTGGATGTCGAAGGGCACGCCGGTGGGCACCGGCCCGCCGGTGTCCTTGCGCTTGGTGAGCAGCCCGTACTTCGACTCGATGAAGTAGACGCGGTCGCCCAGCACCGCGCCGGACGACGGATCGTTCAGCCCCGTCACCACGGTCTGCAGCCCCAGCGTGTTGCTGCCTGTGCGTGCCACGGTGATCTGCCCGCCGCAGGGCCCGTCGCCGAAGGCATTGCTCTCGAACAGCACGAGCCGACCGGGCTTCCACGCGCGGATCGCGTCGACGTTCTTCAGCACGCGCGGCGCCTCGATGCGCACCGCGTCACCGGCCCGGCCGTCGGCGCCAAGCCCGATGCGCAGCAGGTACGGCGCTGCCGCCACCAGGCTCACATAGACGCGCTGCCCGTCGATGGCGATGCCGTTCAGCCCCTTGTACGGGCCGGCGCCTGCCAGGGCCTCGTCTTCCTTCCACACCGTGAGCGCCTTGGCGCCCGGCGCGAGCTTCAGCACGCGCGGGTGATACGAGTCGGTCACGTAGAGATTGCCGTGCGCGTCCTGCGCAAGGTCGTTGCAGTAGCCGTCGTCGGGCATCGCGTAGCTCGCGCGCGGCGCGCCCGTGGCGAGGTCGTAGCGCTTGAGCGCGCTCGGTGTCTGCGGCACCGTGGTGAACCCGCTGCTGCCCGAGCAGACCCAGAGCGCTGCATGCGTCGCATCGACCAGCACGCCCTGCCCGTTGGCCAGCCCGTTGGCGCCGGGCTTCACCAGCACCTCGGCCTTCGGTGCCCCAGCCGACTTTGCCGGCTTCAGGCGCGCAACCGCCCCCTGGCGCCAGCTGCCCACGTAGAACGCGCCGTCCGGCCCGATGGCGACGCTTTCCGGATACCAGTCCTCGGGCAGCAGCTGGACCGCGGGCGGCGCGGCCACGGTCACGGCCGCAGCCAGCGCCAGCGACGCACCCGCGAACAAGCCCCGCGCGCTCATTGCCACACGCGGTACACCCGCCCCGTTTGCGGCCCTTCCACACTGCGCACGTAGGCCTGCGCAGCCCGCGCGGCCGGCACCGATTCGAAGCCCGGAAAGAACGGCCCGTACGACGGCAGCGACTCCGTCAGCACCGTCGGGCTCACCGCGTTGATGCGCAGGCCGCGCGGCAGTTCGATGGCCGCGCCGCGCACGAAGCCTTCCACCGCCGCATTCACCGCCGTCGCGTTGGCGCCCTGCCGAATGGGCTCTTGCGCCACGATGCCGGTGGTCAGCGTGATCGAGCCGCCGTCGGCCAGCACGTGCTGCCCCAGCAGCGCCAGGCGCACCTGGCCGAGCAGCTTGTCCTGCAGGCCGGTGTTGAAGTCGGCCGGGCGCATCTCGCTCACCGGCCCGAAGAACAGGCCGCCCGCCGCCGACACGATCGCATCGACGCGCCCGACGGCCGCGTACAGCGCCTCGACGCTCGCATCGCTCGTGATGTCGACCTGATGGTCGCCGCGCGTGCGGCCCGCGCGAATCACCTCGTGGCCGCGCTCGGCCAGCGCCTGCGCCACCGCGCTGCCAACGGCGCCCGTGGCGCCCACAACCAGAACTCTCATAAGAAACCTCTCCGGATGGATTCAACAAGCGGCCATTGTTTTGCGAACCTTCCGTTTGATAAATTGGCATCCAGTTCTCTCATTCAAAACTATTGGTTCTTAATATGGACAAGCTCCGCGCCATGGAAGTCTTCGTCGCCACGGTGGACGCGGGCAGCTTCGCCGCTGCCGCCGAGGCGCTCGACCTGTCGGCCGTGATGGTCGGCAAGCACATCCGCCAGCTCGAGGCGCAGCTTGGCGCGCGCCTGCTGGAGCGCACCACGCGCCGCCATGCGCTCACCGAGATCGGCGCGGCCTACCTCGAGCGTTGCCGCGACGTGCTGGCCAGCGTGCACACCGCCGACGGCGTGGCCGAGTCGCTGCGCGCCATGCCGCAGGGCGTGCTGCGCGTCACCGCGCCCGTGGCCTACGGCGCGCACCGGCTCACGCCGGTGATCAGCGACTACATCGCTGCCTATCCGCAGGTGAAGGTCGACCTGAGCCTGAACGACCGCGTGGTCGACCTCGCCGAGGAAGGCTTTGACTGCGGCATCCGCTCGGGCGCCGCGGTCGACGAGCGGCTCATTGCCAGGCCGCTCGCGCTGGCGCGCATGTTCGCCGTGGCCAGCCCCGAATGGGTGGCGCGCCACGGCCAGCCGAAGCACCCGTCCGAGCTCGAGGCCTTCCCGCTGCTCGGCTTCGCCAGCTGGGGCCCGGACCACGCGTGGCGCTTCACGCGCAACGGCCGGACCGTGCACGTGCCGGTGCGCGGCCCGCTCACCACCAACAACGGCCAGGCCCTGCTGGCCGCCGCCATGGCCGGCGTGGGCGTGATCGTGCAGGCCGACGCGCTGCTCGGGCCCGCGCTGGCCTCGGGCCAGGTGGTGCAGTTGCTGCCTGAATGGGAACTGCCCACGCGGCAGGTGCACATCATGCGAATGCCGGAGGCGCGGCCGAGCGCGAAGCTGCGGACCTTCGTGGATTTCGTGGTGGAGCGGCTGGGTTGAAGAACCGCGGCCTGCCCGCGTCGACCGCTGCCGCTCAGCTCAAGGCTTGGCCGCCGGCAGCGCAAGGCTGCACATGCCCGCCTGCTCTTTCATGCTGTCCACCGCGGCATGCGACAGGTGCCATCCGAGCGGAAAGTGCACGCCCTTGGGCAGCAGGTCGATGGCGGTCACCGGCTCCGTGCGGGCCGTGGCGGCCTTGCCGCCCATCGCCAGCCGGGCCTGCATGACGGCGTCGCCCTCGCGGGCCTCGGCGAGGCGCCCGCCGGCACCGACGCCGCTGGTGTTGATCACCGCCAGCAACGGGCCGATCAGGTCGAGGTAGGGCGTCTTGCCGCGCGCGCAGACCGGCCGCGCCGGCTGGTAGCGCTCGCCGATGGCCGTGGTGCAGGCGGCGTTGTCCGCTGGAATGACCTGCGCGCGCGTCGGCGGCCCGGTCTCGCCGCAGCCCTTGGCGGTCGCGGCGCCCGGGTCGGACTCGTTGCGGATCATCAGCACGCGCGGCACTAGGTTCTCGCGCAGCCATTTGCGCTGCTCGGCCGGTATCGCCTCGCACGGCCCCAAGGACGCCGCGGGTCCGCCCTTGCTGACGGTCAGGCAGGCGCTCAGCGCGCGCACCAGGTCGGCCGTCGATTGCGCACCGCCGTTGTCGAAGTACCCGCCGTCGGCCAGGTGGCCGCAGATCTTCGTCGCGGCCGCAGGCGAGGTCTTGTCGGGCACCGCGGGCACGTCCGCGCCGCGGTGGTCGCAGAGGTAGGCCGGCGTCTTGAGCCCGCCGATGGCGTTCACGTAGGGAAAGCGCGCCGCGTTGTGCGCGGCGGCGCCCAGCGGCATGTCGGCACCCACGAGGCCAAGCTGGTCCTTGCTGCCGGGGAAGTCGGCCTGCGACACGCGCAGCTCGCTGGCGATGGCGCGTTCGCCGGTCTCGACCCAGGTGGCGTTCAGCAGCAGGTAGGGCACGTGCCTGACGTCGTTGCCGCTGCCCGCGTCGTCGCGGTGCAGTTCGCGCATGCCCTTGCGCAGCCGCGGCGCGCCGACCTCCATGGTCTGTTCGAACCAGGCGCCGCGCGACATGAAGCCGCACCCCGGCGTCTTGCACACGCCGCTGGGGACCACGCGGCCGAGCAGGTCTTCGAACATCCACGAAGACAGCAGCGGCGAGAGCAGATCGGTCTGGGCGAACCGCATGATGCAGCGCTCGCGCGCGGCGGCGTCGAGCGGCCCGCCGCAGGCGCGGTACACCGCCGCGCCCACCGCGCCGCCGGAGACACCGGAGATCGCGAAGCTGCGCTGCGCGAAGCTCGGGTCCTGCGCTTCGAGGCTGTGCAGGGCCATGGCCGTCCACATCGCCGCGCGGATGCCCCCGCCTTCGGTCGACACGAAATACACGTCCTGGCCGCCGCTGGCAGGGTTGGCCGGGAACTGCGGGTTGCACGCGGCCTGGTCGTTCTGCGCGTGGCAAAGGCCGCGCAGCCATTGCGCCAGGGCCGCGTCGAGCGCCACCCCCGCGATGACGGGCGCCTGCGCCGCATCGCCGGGCCGGCGCGCGGTGGCGAGCAGGTTGCCGGCCACGATGACGATCGCCAATGCAGGCAAGGTGAGGATCAGCGGCCAGTACACCCTGAGCATGCTGGCGCCGGTCGACGCGCGCACCCGCGCCATGGCCCACCGGTAGGCCACCGCGAGCACGCAGGCCAGCAGCGCCGTGCAGACCAGCATGCGGATGCCGCCCCAGCGGCTGTACTCGCCCGGCAACGGCCCCGGCCAGACGATGTGGTTGTCGGTGAGGCCCGCCACGCCGAGCACGCCGACCCACGCGAAGAACACCAGCACCCACGGCACCGCCGTGCGAACCTCCAGCAGCGACAGCCAGCCGAACACGCACAGCCAGAAGGTCAGCGACAGCAGGATGACCGGAAAGGCCATCGAGGGAAAGTAATCGCCGCTGCGCCCCGGCAGCACGTCCACCAGCCGGCAGGCCAGCACCAGCGCGAGCGCCGCGAGGGGCAGCAGGTACGGCGTGAGCTTGCCGAGGAAGTTGTACTTCACGATCCTGGGCGCCTCGTAGGAAGGCTCACCCGGCCCGGGGGCCTTGGGCGTTGCGTCGAGCAGGCCGAAGCGCTCGCTCCACTCCTTCCAGTCGATGCAGTCGTAGTAGCCGCCGGTGGACGCCTTCTCCGACCGGCGCCAGATGAAGCCGCCGCCCGCGAAGACGGCCAGCACGGCGAAGGCCACCACGCCGAGGCTCGGCACCAGGCAGCTCGGCCAGCCGGCATGGCCGCCGCCGTGCGCGGCCGTGCCCACCTGCGCCTTCGAAAGGTCCTGCAGCACGTTGGCGCACAGCACCACCACCAGCAGCACCGGCACCAGCGCCAGCACACGGGCCCAGTCGCGCGCGAAGAAGTCTTCGTGGCGCTTGCCGACCGGCACATACCCCAGCCCGTCGTCGTGGCGGATGCGGCCGGTGGAGCGCCGCAGGTGGCACACGCTGCGCGTCCACAGCCAGCAGGCGAACACGAGCATCGCGAGCGCCAGCACGGAGACCGCGAAGACCGTGACCGAGCCCGCGAGCAGCCAGGCGGCGGCGCCCCAGTCGATCGGGGTGCCGGGCGGCGGCATCGGCGCGCCGCCCCAGTCCACATGGACCATCGTGAGGAAGCGCGGCACGAAGGAAGCGGTCGAGGCAATGATGTCCCGCGACTGGTCCATCACCACGGTCAGCCCCGCCAGCAGCGCGAGCGCGGCCAGCACGTAGCGGCTGCGCACGATGCAGTCGAAGATCGCTGCCCGCAGGTCGGCGCGCAACTCGCAGCGGTGGGCATTGTTCGGGCGGTCCGGAAGAATCGACAGCACCACGCCGAACAGCCAGCAGGCGCCGCCGGCCGCCAGCACCAGCAGCACGGCACCGGTCAGCGGCCACTTGGCCTGGTGCGCGGCGCAGCCCAGCCGGCCGCGCCATGTGGCGCCCTCCGCAGCGGCGCAAGCATCGGCGCTGAAGTACATGGCCGCCACCAGCGCGACGAGCGCCACCACCCCCACCGCGACGGCCCGCGGGTGCGCGCGCACCTGCCACGCGTCCAGGTTGGCGAGCCGCCCGACGCCGAGCAGCCCGAGCAGCAGCACGCCGACACCGATGCTCGGCCCCCAGCCGCCCGTGCGGCCGAGCGCCATCATGTTTTCCAGCAGGTCGACGGCCACCAGCATCAGCACCGGAACCCAGAAGAGCACGAACCACCGGCGCCCGGCCTCGCTGGCCTGGCCCGTGTCCTCGTCCAATGCGGTGGCGATCACGCGGCCGGTCTTCAGGAAGAACGCGGCATACAGCGGCACGAACAGCGCGCTGTCGAGCGCGAAATAGGCCTGGGCCAGCCAGACCAGCTGGCAGCGGCGCCACAGCTCGAGCAGTGCGGCGGCCGGCCCCGCGGCGCCGTCGTCGGCCCAGCCCGCAAAGTCCTCGACGCCCCAGCCGGTGCGCACATACAGCATGGACTGGATCAGCAGCAGGATCGCCGCGGCGCCGACGAGCACCAGGCCGAGCACCCGCGCGCTGCCGGAGACGAAGCGGGCGCCCTTGATCAACCTGTCGATCGTGATGGCCGGGAAGCCGCGATGGTCGTCGCCGGGGATGGTTACAGCCGTCGTACTCGCCATGGGAGCCTCGCTTTCTGCGTGCATCCGCACGGGCCGCGATCTTGAACGCATCGAAGCCGCACGTCATCCCCTGAACAGGGGAACGCGCGCGGGGCAGCCTCGCGCGCCATAGGACATAGGCCACAGGTCAGCCCCCCTGCGATCGCGGCGGTCAGCGGCAGTTCACCAGCGCACCTTCATGCCCACGCTGCCCTGCACGCCGCCCTTCGTGCGCGTGTCGCCGCCCGAGGCCCACAGCTTGCCCACTTCCGCGTACAGGCTCGTGCTCTCGGTCAGCTGCAGCGTGGCGCCGCCGGCCAGCTCGGTGCTGGTGCCGCCGGTGCGCGTGGCGATGTCGGTGTACGCGGCCGGGCCGACGAAGCGGGTGATGTCCGTGCCGCTGCCGCTGCGGTACACGTTGAAGCGCACGTAGGGCTGCAGCAGGCCGGCGCCGGTGGCGATCTCGCCCTTGACCCGCACGCCTGCACGCACCAGCCAGCCGTTGTGGCTGTTCTGCTGCACCAGCGCGCCGGCGATGCCGGTGTCGTCCAGGTTCACGCGCTGGTGCACCAGTTGCAGCTGCGGCTCGATGGTCCAGTTGGGCGCGATGGCGAAGGCCTGGCCGACTTCGACGGAAGCCAGCAGGCTGTTGCCCTTGCCGGAGGTGCCCAGGCCCAGCGCGGGTGACACGGTGTAGCGGTGGCGTCCGGCCTGCAGCACGCTGTCGACGTACAGGCCGTCGTCGTTCTTCCAGGTGGCGTAGGCGCCCAGGTACTGGTTCTTCAGGTTGTTGGTGCCCACCGCGAGGTTCTGCACACCGCTGGCGAAGCCGGTCACGCGCATGTCGCCGTCGAGCTGGCCCACGTACACGCCCACGCGCCAGTGGGGGTCGGCCCACAGGTCGGTGCCAGCCTGGAAGCCGGTCAGGCGGCCCTCGCTGGTGGGGCTCACGGTACCGCTCTGCGAGATGGTGCGGTCGACGCTGATGATGCGGCCCCAGGCCTGGCGGTAGCCCTGCTCGGGCGTGGCGATGTTGGCACCCGAGGGGCCGTCGTCGCCCACGCGCTGGTGCAGGTTGCCCACCATCGCGAGGTTGGCCTGGCGCAGCTGCTCGGGCAGCGCCGCGTACAGCGGCACTTCGGCGCGATAGGTGGGCACGACGATGGCACCCACGGCCGCTGCGCCGGCGCCCGCGGTGACCGCGACGTTGCCTGCGGCGTCCCTGGTGCCGGTGCCTGTTCCCGGGTCGGTTCCGGTGCCCGTGCCGCCCCCCGGCGGCGTGACAGTCGTGGTGGTGGTGGAGCGCAGGTACCAGTTCTCGCCCGCGCCGCTGGCGTCGGCCGCGTACAGCCGGTACTCGTAGGCGCCCGCATCGACGTGGCCGCCCGCCAGGACGAAGGCATTCCTGGTGGTCTGCGCCGTGGTGGTCGCGCCGCCGATGGCGCTGATCACCTCGATGCCGTTGCCGGCGGTGAGCGCGCCAAGGCCGCCCATGTTGGTGATCTGCACGTTGGTCGTGCCGCTCGCGATGGCGGTGGCGCCGCTCAGGATGAGCCGGTCGCTCACGCTCGCGCTGGTGCCCAGCGAGGTGCCCAGGCGCAGCGTGCCGCCGTTGCCGACCCACGGGCCAGTCACGGTGAGCGTGGTGCCGGGCACGGTGCCCAGCAGCGACACGGTGCCGCTGTTGGCCATCGACGCGATGGTCTGGTTGTGGCCGGCCAGGTCGAGCGT
Source organism: Variovorax sp. OK212 (assembly GCF_900112425.1). Taxonomy (GTDB): domain Bacteria; phylum Pseudomonadota; class Gammaproteobacteria; order Burkholderiales; family Burkholderiaceae_C; genus Variovorax. Next base: position 91,865 of record NZ_FOLP01000023.1, read on the forward strand.
GGCGCCCGCGGCCACGTTGAAGGCGCTCGCGCTGCTGAAGGTGTTGGCCACGCCGGCGCGCAAGGTGCCCGCCGCGACGCTGGTCGCACCGCTGTTGGTGTTGGCACCGCTGACCGTGAGCACGCCCGCGCCGGCCTTCACCAGGTCGCTGGCGCCGGAGATGGTTCCGGTCCAGGCCAGGTCGTGGCCGTTGGTGTCGATGGTGCCGGCGCCGCCCAGGATCAGCGCGTTGGGCACGCTCAGGCCGTCGTCGCCGGCGATCACGCGGCCGGTGGCGCCGGGGTCGATGGCAATGGCGCCGATCAGCACGCCGCCGGTGTTCAGCGTGAGGCTGTTGCTGCCGGCGGTGAACTCGACGGCCGGCGCTCGGGTCACGCCGTCGCCGCCCAGCCCGCCCGAGATGGTGCCGGTGTTGGTCACGGCCAGGTTCGAGCCCCAGACGCCGACACCGCCGGCGCCGTTCGCACCGTTGGCGCCGCCGTTGTTGTTGACTCCGCCCGCACCGCCGGCGCCGCCCGTGATGCTGCCGGTGTTCGCGATGCCGGCCGCGCTGCCGGTGGACGACACGCCCGCGCCGCCGCCGCCACCCGCGCCCGGTGCGCCCGTGCCCGTGGCGCCGCCGCCGCCGTTGCCGCCCGCGCCCCCGGCGCCGCCCGTGATCACGCCCGCGTTGCTCGCGGCAATCGAACTGCCGACCAGCGTGAGCCCGATGCCGCCCGCACCGCCGCCGCCGCCCGAGGCGTTGAGCTCGCTTGGCAGCAGGCTGGAGCCGCCGGCACCGCCCGCGCCCCCGGTGATCGTGCACATGTTGCTGAAGGCCAGCCCCGGCGTGACGGCGTTCAGGTAGAAGCCGCCCCCGCCGCTGCCGCCACCGCCGGCCTGCGAGAAAGCGTCGCCGCCCGCCCCGCCCGCGCCGCCGACCGACGGCGCGAACGACGTGTAGTTGCCGAGCGGGCCATCGAGGATCGCGCCGTAGCCCCCCGCACCGCCGCCGCCCGCGGCCCAGTAGCCCTGCCCGCCCGCGCCGCCGTTGCCGCCGGTCCGGCTTTCGTTGGACGCGCTGACGTTGTTGGCAATCGCCCCGCCCCGGAAGCCGCCACCACCGCCGCCGCCATAGCCGTTGCCGGCCCCCGCGCCGCCGGTCTGCGACTGGCCCGCAAGGCCGTCGTCGCCCCGGAACGCGCCCGGGCCCACGAGATTGCTCGTGGTGCCCGCCGCGCCGCCGGTGCCGGGCGTGGCGCCTGCGAAGCCGCCGATGGCGGCGTCGCTGCCGGCCGTCGCGCCGGCGGGTGTCGAGGCGCCGCCGCTGCCGCCGCTGGCACCCAGGTTCGAGTCGTTGAGCCCGCCGCTGCCACCGTTGCCGTCGCTGCCGCCGGCCCCTGCATGCAGCAGCGGATCGCCCACCGGCTGGCCGCCCGCGCCGCCGGCCGCCATCGCAGGTCCTGCGGACAGCAGCGCCACCGCGATGGCGACCGCGATGGCGCTTCTGCCGACGCCGCTGCCGGCACGCGTGCTCGACGATGAGCGCGCGTGGCCGCGCGAGGTTTCAGGAGCGGCCACCCAAGTGCCGAGCGCGGGATTCCAGAGTGTCCGAAAGATCTTGTTCATCGCCTCTACCTGTTGCTTCGTTACCTGACCGGGCAGGCGCCCACATGCGGTGGCACTGGCGTGCCCTCCGCATACCGTGATTTGCGAAATGCAAGGTAAAAATGTAAGCACGCGTAGCAACTGGCGATATGCCTGATAACGGGTACCTAACGCAGGCCTTGGCAATGGCTTTCCACCAGCGTGGGGCCGTGAAAGCGCGCGATGACGTCGTCAGCCGCGAACTGCATCGGGGAGTAACCGATGTTTCGAAGGTAGGCTCAAAGTACTAGGGTTACCAGCAGGCGCGCGCCGGTCCACGGGAGCGCCAAGGCAGCGGGCTGACGCGTGGTCGATCGCCCGCTCAAAGGACGGAGATCGGAGGGACCGTCGGCCACCGCACGTTCGCCAAGATCGCCAAGATCACCACGACCGCCGTGGCGCCGGCGCTCCTCAGTTCACGCCGATGCCGGGCCCTGCACGGCCAGCACCACGCCTTCCAGCGCCGCCAGGGACAGCGGCTCCGCCTGGAGGCCCTCTCGCCCCTCGTGGGTGCTCGCGAGCACGCCGACCACCCCACCCGACACCGCGCTGCCGATGTCTCTCTGCGCATCCGCGAAGTTCAGCAGCACCATCAGCCGCCGCTGCCCGAGCGTGCGTGCATAGGCCAGGATGTCCGCGCCAAGGTCGAGCGGCGCCCACGCGCCGGCATGCAACGCCGGCTCGGCGCGCCGCAGCGCGATCAACCGGCGGTACAGCGCAAGCATCGACGTCGCATCGCCCTGCTGCCGTTCGACATTGCGGGTGGCCCAGTCGTCGCCCAGCCGCAGCCAGGGCTTGCCCTGGCTGAAGCCCGCGTGCGGGGCGGCGCTCCACTGCATCGGCGTGCGTTGCGGGTCGCGGCCGAGGCCCTTGCCCGGTTCGTTCTTCTCGAACGGGTCCTGCACTTCGCCGGGCGGAATGACTGCATCGGTCATGCCGATCTCGTCGCCGTAGTACAGCGTCGGCGTGCCGCGCAGGGTGAGCAGCAGCATCGCCGCGAGCCTGGCGTGCAAGGAGCCGACGCGGCTTGCGATGCGCGGCTTGTCGTGGTTGCCGAGCACCCAGTTGGGCGCCGCGCCGGGCGGCAGCGCGGCTTCGTAGTCGCGCACCAGGCGTTCGATCACGCCGGCCTGCCATGGCGCGCCGATGAGCTGGAAGTTGAAGGGCAGCTGCACGCCCTGCAGCACGCCCTGGCTGTCGAGCCCGTAGTACGCCACGAGGCGCGCCAGCGGCAGGTAGAGCTCGCCGATCAGCACGCGGTCGCCCTGCGCGTCGCTGAACGCGTCGACCACGCCGCGCATCTCGCGCACGATCTCCTGCACCTCGGGGAGGTCTGCCGTGTACAGCGGCAGCAGGCTGTGCGACGGGTCCCCGCCGGGCACGAACGCCGGATTGGCGGGGTTGTCGCGGAACGCGGCGTCCTTCACGAGGTGGTACAGCACGTCGATGCGAAAACCGTCGACGCCACGGCGCAGCCAGAAGCGCAGGGCCTCGTACATGGCGGCCCGCACCTCGGGGTTGCGCCAATTGAGGTCGGGCTGCTCGCGCAGGAAGGAGTGCAGGTAGTACTGGCCGGTGCGCGAGTCGAGCGTCCAGGCCGGGCCGCCGAAGTTGCTGAGCCAGTTGTTCGGCGGGCCGCCGCCGGGCGCGGGGTCGCGCCACAGGTACCAGTCGCGTTTCGGATCCTGGCGCGAGGAACGGCTCTGCGTGAACCAGGGGTGCCGCTCGGACGTGTGGTTCGGCACGAAGTCGAGGATGACCTTCAGGCCGCGCGCATGCGCGCTGCGCACCAGTTCATCGAAGTCCGCCAGCGTGCCGAAACGCGCGTCGATGCCGCAATAGTCGGAAATGTCGTACCCGAAGTCGGCCATCGGTGAGGGGTAGATCGGCGAAATCCAGACAGCGTCGACGCCGAGCGACACCAAATAATCGAGCCGTTGCCGGATGCCGCGCAAGTCGCCGATGCCGTCTCCATCGCTGTCCTGGAACGAACGCGGGTAGATCTGATAGACGATGCCGTTCTTCCACCAGCCGTCGGGCGGTGCGGGTTGTTGTTGTCTGGTGTCCATATGTGCGAGTCCTTCCCTGAAAGCAGGAATGCATGATCAAAGACCTTTGGTATAAGAACGCGGTCGTCTACTGTCTGTCGGTCGAGACCTTCATGGATGCGAACGGCGACGGCTGCGGCGACTTCGAAGGCCTCACGCGGCGGCTCGACTACCTCAACGGGCTGGGCGTCTCCACCATCTGGCTGATGCCCTTCCAGACCTCGCCGGGCCGCGACGACGGCTACGACGTGGCGGACTACTACAACGTCGACCCCCGCTTCGGCACCTTGGGCGACTTCGTCGAGTTCACCCACGCCGCGGCGCAGCGCGGCATGCGCGTGCTGATCGACCTGGTCGTGAACCACACCTCCGACCAGCATCCGTGGTTTCAGGAGGCCAGGCGCGACCCCGGCTCGAAGTACCGCGACTGGTACGTGTGGGCAGACCGCAAGCCGGCGCGCGCGGACGACGGCGTGGTGTTTCCGGGCGTGCAGAAATCGACCTGGACCTACGACAAGCTCGCCAGGCGCTGGTACTTTCATCGCTTCTACGACTTCCAGCCCGACCTGAACACCAGCCATCCGATGGTGCAGGCCGAGATCCTGAAGATCATGGGGTTCTGGACGCAGCTGGGCGTGTCGGGCTTTCGCATGGACGCGGTGCCCTTCGTCATCGCCAGGAAGGGCGCCGACGTCAAGGGCGCGCCCGAGCAGTACGACATGCTTCGCCAGTTCCGCGAGCTGATTCAATGGCGCAAGGGCGACGCCGTCATCCTGGGCGAGGCCAACGTGCTGCCCAAGACCGACATGCAGTACTTCGGCGACGAAGGCGAGCGGCTGCACATGATGTTCAACTTCCAGGTCAACCAGAACCTGTTCTACGCCTTGGCCAGCGGCGACAGCCGGCCGCTGGCCAAGGCGCTGGCGGCCACGCGGCCGCGCCCCGCCACGTCGCAGTGGGGCATGTTCCTGCGCAACCACGACGAGCTCGACCTCGGGCGCCTCACGCGCGCGCAGCGCGAGCGCGTGTTCGCCGCCTTCGCGCCCGACAAGGACATGCAGCTGTACGACCGCGGCATCCGCCGCCGCCTCGCACCCATGCTCGGCAGCGACCGGCGCCGGCTCGAACTCGCCTACAGCCTGATGCTCACGTTGCCCGGCACGCCGGTGCTGCGCTACGGCGACGAGATCGGCATGGGCGACGACCTGAGCCTGCCCGAGCGCAACTGCGCGCGCACGCCCATGCAGTGGTCGACCGAGCCGCACGGCGGCTTCACCGCGGCGCGCAAGCCGGTGCGCCCGGTGATCAGCGGCGGCGCCTACGGCTTCGAGCACGTGAACGTGGCGGCGCAGCGGCGCGACCCCGAGTCGCTGATGAACTGGATGGAGCGCGCGCTGCGCATGCGCAAGGAGATTCCCGAAGTGGGCTGGGGCGACTTCGAGGTGCTTGCGCATCCGTCGCCGCAGGTGCTGGTGATGCGCTACGACTGGCGAAACAACTCGGTGCTGTTCGTGCACAACCTGGCGCAGGAGCCGCTGGAGTTCGAGTTGCCGGCGCGAGAAATCGGGACCGAGGGCGCGCGGCTCATCAACCTGCTGACCGAGGCGCACAGCGAGGCCGACAAGAAGGGCCGGCATTGCATGCTGCTGGAGCCGTACGGCTACCGCTGGTTCAGGGTCGGCGGGCTGGGCTACCTGTTGCAGCGCAGCGAGATCTGAACCGCGGCAGCTGGCGACGTCATCGGCCGCAGCGCCTGCAGGCTGGCTAGCGGCTCACCCGCCCCTGCACGCCCTCGACCAGCCAGTTCATCTTCAGGATCTGCTCGTCGCTCAGCTGCGCGCCCTTGGCGATCACCACGTGCCCTTCGTTGTCGCGCACGTCGGCGGCCACCGCGCGAAACGGTTGCAGCTTGCCGGCGGCGATGTCGTTCTGCCGCGCGAGCACTTCGTCCTGCACGGCCTTGGGCACCTTGGTGCCGAAGTCGCCGACGCGGATCATTCCTTCCTTCACGCCGCCCCACACGTTGCCGCTCTTCCAGCTGCCGTCGAGTACGGCCTTGGCGCGCTGCGTGTAGTAGCCGCCCCACTGGTGCGTGACGGCCACGAGCTGGGCGTCGGGCGCGATCCTGCGCATGTCGGAGTGGTAGGCAATGGCCATCTTGCCGCGCTCCTGCGCGGCCGCCATCACGGCCGTGGAGCCGGTGTGGAAGGCCACCACGTCGGCGTTCTGGTTGAACAGCGCCATGGCCGCATCGCGCTCCTTGGGCGGATCGAACCACTCGTTGAGCCACACCACGCGGACCTTGGCGTTGGGGTTCACCGAGCGCATGCCGAGCGTGAAGGCGTTGATGCCCTGCAGCACCTCGGGAATCGGAAAGCCCGCGACATAGCCCGCCACGTTGGTTTTGGTCATGCGGCCGGCCGCGATGCCCGCGAGGTAGCGGCCCTCGTAGTAGCGCGCGTTGGCGGTCGCGACGTTGGGCGCCAGCTTGTAACCGGTGACCGACTCGAACTTCACGTCGGGAAAGTCCTTGGCCACCTTCATCGTCGGCTCCATGTAGCCGAAGCTGGGCGTGAAGATGAGCTTGTTGCCTTGCTGCGCAAGGTCGCGGATCACGCGCTCGGCGTCGGCGCCTTCGGCCACGTTCTCGACGTAGGTGGTCTTCACGCGGGCGCCGAGCGCCGCATCGACGGCCTTGCGGGCGTCTTCATGCTGGCGCACCCAGCCGGCGTCGGTGACCGGCGTGACGTAGACGAAGCCGATCTTCAGCGGCACCTGGGGTGCCGGGCTCTGCGCGAAGGCAGGGGATGAAAGACTGAAAAAACAGGTGGTCGTCCACGCCAGAACGGCGCGGCCCACGAGGTTTTTGTACATGGTGTTCCTCTACATGGCCTCGGCAATCAAATATTCGCAGCTGGCCGAGACACCCGTGCATGCGACAACGAATTCTAGTCTTACTGTGTCACAAGAGTAGCTTTACGCCCGCCCTTCCGCAGCAGGGGCACTGCCCGAGACGAGCGATCAGCTGGTAGCTCAGTCGATG
>NZ_FOLP01000025.1 GCF_900112425.1 Variovorax sp. OK212
ACGAAGAGCGAACGCCCTGAACTGACGGCCGCCAAGATCATCGTCTCCGGTGGCCGTGCCTTGGGCAGCGCAGAGAAGTTCCAGGAAGTCATGGCTCCCTTGGCCGACAAGCTCAACGCAGGCCTGGGCGCGAGCCGAGCAGCCGTCGACGCGGGCTACGCCCCGAACGACTGGCAAGTGGGCCAGACCGGCAAGATCGTCGCCCCCCAGCTCTACATCGCAGCGGGCATCTCCGGCGCGATCCAGCATCTGGCCGGCATGAAGGACTCCAAGGTCATCGTCGCAATCAACAAGGACGAAGAAGCACCGATCTTCTCGGTGGCCGACTACGGCCTCGTCGCCGACCTGTTCGTGGCCGTGCCCGAACTGGTGAAAGCGCTCTGACCGCACTGACGCAATGAGCCAGAGGGCATCGTTCGCGATGCCCTTTTCGTATCCGCTGTATCTGGAGACAAGACATGAGCTACACCGCCCCCCTCAAGGACATGCTGTTCGACATCGAGCACCTGGCCAACATCGGCGAGATCGCCAAGCTGCCGGGCTTCGAAGACGCCGGCCTTGAAACGGCACAGGCCGTGCTCGAGGAATGCGCGCGTTTCAACCAGGACGTGGTGGCGCCGCTGAACGTGGCGGGCGACCGCGATCCTTCGTCCTTCAAGGGCGGCGTGGTGACCACCACGGCCGGCTTCAAGGAAGCCTTCGCGCAGTACGTGTCGGGCGGCTGGCAGGGCCTGCAGCATCCGGCGGACTTCGGCGGCCAGGGCCTGCCCAAGACCATCGGCGCGGCCTGCGGCGAGATGCTCAACTCGGCCAACATGAGCTTCGCGCTGTGCCCGCTGCTGAGCGACGGCGCCATCGAGGCGCTGCTCACGGCCGGCTCCGACGAGCTCAAGGCGGTGTACCTCGAAAAACTCGTGAGCGGGCAGTGGACCGGCACGATGAACCTCACCGAGCCGCAGGCCGGCAGCGACCTGGCCATGGTGCGCAGCCGCGCCGAGCCGCAGCCCGACGGCACCTACAAGGTGTTCGGCACCAAGATCTTCATCACCTACGGTGAGCACGACATGGCCGAGAACATCGTGCACCTGGTGCTGGCCCGCGTGAGCGGCGCGCCCGAAGGCGTGAAGGGCATCAGCCTGTTCGTGGTGCCCAAGTTCATGGTCGGCAAGGACGGCGCACTCGGCGAGCGCAACGACGTGCACTGCGTGAGCATCGAGCACAAGATGGGCATCAAGGCCTCGCCCACCGCCGTGCTGCAGTACGGCGACAACGGCGGCGCCGTCGGCTACCTGGTGGGCCAGGAGAACCGAGGCCTCGAGTACATGTTCATCATGATGAACTCGGCGCGCTACGCCGTGGGCATGCAGGGCATCGCGATTGCCGAGCGGGCCTACCAGCACGCCGTGGCCTACGCCAAGGACCGCGTGCAGAGCCGCCCGGTCGACGGCTCCATCAACGCCAGCGCGCCCATCATTCACCACCCGGACGTCAAGCGCATGCTGATGACCATGCGCGCCTACACCGAAGGCTGCCGTGCGATGGCCAGCGTGGCCGCTGCCGCCTACGACGCCGCGCACCACAGCGCCGACGCCGACGCGCGCAAGCAGAACCAGGCCTTCTACGAATTCATGGTGCCGCTGGTGAAGGGCTACAGCACCGAGATGAGCCTGGAGGTGACCTCGCTGGGCGTGCAGGTGCACGGCGGCATGGGCTTCATCGAGGAGACGGGCGCGGCGCAGTACTACCGCGACGCCAAGATCCTGACGATCTACGAAGGCACCACCGCCATCCAGGCCAACGACCTCGTGGGCCGCAAGACGGCGCGCGACGGCGGCCAGACGGCCAAGGCCATCGCCGCGCAGATCGAGAAGACCGAAGCCGAGCTCGCCAAGAGCGACCACCCCGCAGCCGCCGCCGTGCGCAAGCGCCTGACGGCCGCGCGCCTGGCGTTCATCGACGTGGTCGACTTCGTCGCGGGCCAGACCAAGGCTTCGCCCAATGCGGTGTTCTCGGGCAGCGTGCCCTACCTGATGCTCGCGGGCAACCTGGTGGCCGGCTGGCAGCTGGCGCGCTCGCTGATCATTGCGCAGGACCTCGCCTCGCGCAGCTTCGACACCGACTTCATGCTGGCCAAGATCGCCACCGCGCGCTTCTATGCCGAGCACATCCTGAACAAGGTGCCGGGCCTTCGCGACAGCATCGTCGACGGCGCCGAGAGCGTCACGGCGATGGCGCTCGACGCGTTCTGATAACGGCCATGCGCCTTTGAGCCCGCGCGCCGCTTGTCGCTAAGTCGACCGGTGCGCGAGCCGATTCCTCTTATAAAACCGCACACACCAAACCCGGAGACACCATGTCCAAGCTGCCCCCCGTGCTCGCGAACCTGCCGCTGCCGATCATCGGCTCGCCGCTGTTCATCATCAGCAACCCCAAGCTCGTGATTGCGCAATGCAAGGCCGGCGTGGTCGGCTCGATGCCCGCGCTCAACGCGCGCCCCGCGGCGCAGCTCGAAGACTGGCTGGCCGAGATCACCGAAGAGCTCGCGGCCTACAACAAGGCCAACCCCGACAAGCCCGCCGCGCCGTTCGCGATCAACCAGATCGTGCACAAGAGCAACGACCGCCTCGACCACGACATGGAGATGGTCGTGAAGTACAAGGTGCCGATCGTCATCACCTCGCTGGGCGCGCGCACCGACGTGAACGACGCGGTGCACAGCTACGGCGGCGTCACGCTGCACGACATCATCAACAACAAGTTCGCGCAGAAGGCGATCGAGAAGGGTGCCGACGGCATCATCGCCGTGGCGGCCGGTGCCGGCGGCCACGCGGGCGTGAAGAGCCCGTTCGCGCTGGTGCAGGAAATCCGCCAGTGGTTCGACGGCCCGATCGCGCTGTCGGGCTCCATCGCCACCGGCGGCGCGGTGCTCGCCGCGCAGGCCATGGGCGCCGACTTCGCCTACATCGGCACGGCCTTCATCGCGACCGAGGAAGCGCGCGCGAGCGACGACTACAAGCAGGCCATCGTCGACGGCAACTCGGACGACATCGTCTACTCGAACCTTTTCACCGGCGTGCACGGCAACTACCTCGCGCCCAGCATCGTCGCGGCGGGCATGGACCCCACGAATCTGCCCGAAGGCGACCTGAAGACCATGAACTTCGCCAGCGGCGACGGCAGCAAGGCCAAGGCCTGGAAGGACATCTGGGGCTCGGGCCAGGGCATCGGCGCCGTGACCGAAGTGGCCAGCGCCGCGGTCTTCATCGAGAAGCTCAAGCGCGAATACCAGGAAGCAAGGCAGCGGCTCGCGCTTTGACTTCGATAGCGAACGGCGCGGCGCCTGCCGGCGCGCCGTCGTCATCGCTGGGACGGATGCCGTTGCTCGACGCGGCAAAGGGCATCGCCTGTGCGGTGATCGTCGGACATCATCTTTCACGCTACGGCCCGATGCCGGCCGGCGCGTACACGCTCGCGCCTGACCTCTTCGCCTGGCTGTCCGACCAGGGGCGCCTGGCGGTGCAGGTGTTCCTCGTGATTGCCGGTTTCCTGGCGGCCGCCAGCCTCGCGCCCGATGGCATGCTGCGCGTCGACCGGCCGGTGGCGCGCATCCTGCAGCGCTACGGGCGGCTCGTGATGCCGTACCTGGCCGCGCTCACGGTCTGCGTGCTGGTTGCGGCGGTGGTGCGTCCCTGGCTCGACGAAGAGGTGGTGCCTGCGTCACCCACCTTCGGGCAGCTGATCGCGCACGGCCTGCTGCTGCAGGACCTGCTGGGCTACGAGTCGCTGTCGACCGGCGTCTGGTATGTGGCCATCGACTTCCAGTTGTTTGCCTTGGCGCTGGCGCTGGTCGGCTTGCCGACGCTGCTGCAGCGCGCGAGCGGCGCCAGTGGCACTGGTGGCGCGCCATTGAGTGCATCGGCACGCTGGCTGCCGGTGGCGCTGGTGCTCGGCCTGGCCATCACATCGCTGGCGCTCTTCAACCGCAATGCCCGGTTGGACGACACGGCTTTCTACTTCTTCGGCACCTACGGCCTCGGCATGCTGGTGTTCTGGATCGGGCGCGCAACGCGCTTCAGCACCTGGCAAAGCGCCCTCGCGCTGCTGGTGCTGGTGGGCGCGGGCGCGCTGGCCATCGACTGGCGCAGCCGCATCGCGACCGCGCTCGTCACGGCGCTGTTGCTGGCCATCGCGCAGCGCCGGCATTGGCTGTCGCCGCCGCACTGGCCGACGGTGGCGGTGCCGTTGCAGCGGCTGGGGCGCATGTCGTACTCGCTGTTCCTGATCCACTTTCCGGTGCTGCTCGCCATGAACGCGGCGGTCGCCAACGCCGGGCCGCACGGCGCGTGGTTCGATGCCGCCGGTCTGGTGGCCACCTTCGCGCTGTCGGTGGGCGCGGCGGCGCTGCTCTACCGCTGGGTGGAAACACGCCAGGCCTCGTGGCGCGCGGTGTTCGCGCTTTTTGCCGCACTGGTCATCAGCGGCCTGGTCGTTTCGCACTAGGCGTCCCGGCGCCCGTCGCGGCGCCGTGGCTTGATTTTTCTCAAACGGTTGCTTTCAAGTCCCGGAGCGCGCACGCTCCGAGGCTCGTCAGCCGTGTCCGCCTCCGATAGAATTGTGGAAATTTCAGTAAATACTGAAAATTCACGAAACCAAGGAATGACCAAGCACCCGCCATCACGATCGCCATTGCGTGCTTTCGCGTCGCCTGACATCGGCGGGGTGGTGCAGGGCGCCGCCGCGCTGTTCTGGCTGCCGCAGGCCGCACTGCTGGCGATGGCGGTGCAGGGGTTGGCCTCGGGGCGGGGTTTTTCAGCCGTGGTCTGGCCGGCCGGACTGATCCTCTTGCTAGGCGTGTTGCGGGCGGCTTGCGAGGCCTGGGGCTCGCGCCGGACCTTCGGCCGCGCACGGGCGCAGCTCACGGCGCTGCGTGCGCAGACCACCGCGGCGCTGGCGGCCGGTTCACCACTGGACCGCAGCCGCGCTCCTTCGGGCCTCGCCGCCAGCGTGCTCGCCGAGCAGGCCGAGGCGCTCGTGCCGTACCTCGTGCGCTACCAGCCGGCGCGCTGGCGTGCCACGGCCGTGCCGCTGGTCATCCTGGTCGCAGTCGCTGCTTTTTCGTGGGTGGCGGCGCTGGTGCTGCTGGTCGCGGCGCCGCTCATTCCCATCTTCATGGCCATCGTCGGCTGGCGCGCCAAGGCCGCGAGCGAAGCGCAGATGGTCGAACTCGGCGGCATGAACGCCTTTCTGCTCGACCGCCTGCGCGGCCTCGCGACCCTGCGCGCGCTCGATGCGGTGGACGCCACGGCGCAGCGGCTCGGCGATGCCGCGCAATCACTGCGCACGCGCACGATGGCGGTGCTGCGCATTGCCTTCCTCTCGTCGGCCGTGCTCGAACTGTTCTCCGCGCTGGGCGTGGCGATGGTCGCGGCGTACGTCGGCTTTCACCTGCTGGGCACGCTCGGCTTCGGCACCTGGGGCCACCAACTGAGCCTCGGCGAAGGGCTCTTCGTGCTGCTGCTGGCCCCGGCCTTCTTCGAGCCGCTGCGCGAGTTGTCGGCCGTGTGGCACGACCGCGCGGCGGGCGAGGCGGCCTTGCAATCGCTCGAACAGCTGCAACACAACGCGCTGCCGCTGCCGGGCGCGAACGCCTCGCTGACCCGCGCGGCCACAGGCGCGCCGGGCGCCGCACCGGCGCTTGCGATCCACGACCTGCACTTCGCCTGGCCCGGCGAAGAGCGGAAGGTCGTCGACGGCTTCGAGCTGCGCGTCGCTCCCGGCGAGCATGTCGCGCTGATGGGCGCCAGCGGCGCGGGCAAGACGGCGCTGCTGTCGCTGATCGCGGGCCTGCTTCCGGCAGACCGCGGCGAGATCGTGATCGGCGGCGTGCCGCTCACCGGCCACACCGTCGCGGCATTGCGCCAACGCATCGGATGGATGGGCCAGGCGCCGCACGTGTTCGCCGGCTCGGTCGCGGCCAACGTGGCGCTGGGGCGCGCGGACATCGGCACCCCGCGGGTCGCCGACGCGATGCGTTTCGCGGCGCTCGGTGACGTGACACAGGCGCACCCGGGCGTGTCCTTGGGAGAGGGCGGGCACGGCCTCTCGGGCGGCGAAGCCGTGCGCCTCGCGCTCGCGCGCGTCGCCGTTCATTCGCATGCCGACCTGCTGCTGGTGGACGAGCCCACAGCGCACCTGGACACCGAAACCGCCGCGCGCGTGACCGACGCACTGGTGCAACTGGCGCGCGGCAAGACCCTCGTCGTTGCCACGCACGACCCGGTGCTCGCCTCGCGCATGCACCGCGCGGTGTGCCTCGGTGCCGGGTCGATCGAGAAGCTCGACAAGTTGAGGGAAGCCGCATGAAGACGCCCGCTTCCACGGCCACCCACTGGCGCGAGCTGCGTCTCGTGCTGCGCCCCTTCCTCGCCGAACAGCCGCGCCCGCTGCTGCTCGGTTGCCTGCTCGCAGCCCTGACCGTGCTCACCGGAATGGCGCTGCTGGGCCTCTCCGGCTGGTTCATCACCGCGACCGCGCTGGCCGGCCTGCATGCCGCCACGGCCTTCACCTTCGACGTGTTCATGCCATCGGCCGGCATTCGCCTGCTGGCGCTGGGCCGCACGGCATCGCGCTACGGCGAGCGGCTCGTGACGCACGACGCCGCCTTCGCCGTGCTCGCCGCGCTGCGCGTGCGGCTGTTCCGCGGCTGGGCCCGGGCCGAGGCCGCGCGTGAACTGCTGATGCGTCCGGCGCGGCTGCTGTTTCGCCTCACGTCCGACATCGATGCGCTGGAGTCGCTCTACCTGCGCCTGTTCGTGCCCGCCGCCGCCGCGCTGGGCGCCGCGTTGCTGGCCGGCACGGTGCTCGGCTTCATGCACGCCGGAATGGGCCTGGCGCTGACGCTCTGGCTGATTACGGCCGGGTGGGGCATCGCCTTCGCCGTCGCGCGGCGCGCGCGCCGGCCGGCCGTGCAGAGGGCCCATGCCATCGAGGCCTTGCGCGCACGTGCCGTCGACCTCGTGGCGGGGCAGACCGATCTCGTCATGGCGGGCCGCATCGATGCGCAGCGCAATGCGGTGATGAGCGCCGACATGCATCTCGCCAAGGCCGACCTGGCACTGAACAAGCTCGAAGCCGTGGCCGGTCTGGCCTACGGCAGCGCCGGCACGCTGACGCTGGTGGGCACGCTGCTGGCCGTCGGTGCGCTGGTGAGCGAAGGCGTGATCGGCGCGCCGGCTGCTGCGTTGGCCTTGCTGATCGCGCTCACCGCCACCGAGCCGTTCGCGGCATTGCGGCGAGGCGCACTCGATGCAGGGCGCACCTGGCTGGCGGTGCGCCGTCTTGCGCCGCGCATGGCAGACAACGCGCAAGAAGCCACGAGCATCGAGGAAGAAACCTCTTTCGCGCTGCGCGTCCAAGGCGTCAGCGTGGCGCACCCTGGCAGTCGCACGCCGGTGCTGAGCGACCTGTCGCTGACCGTCATGCCCGGCGAGCGCGTCGCGCTGATCGGCGCGAGCGGTGCCGGCAAGTCGACGCTGCTCGCCGCCATCGCGGGCGAGATCACGCCGCAGTCGGGCCATGCGAGCGCGCAACGTGGCTGCCTGCTGACGCAACGCACCGAACTCTTCCAGGACCGCCTGCGCGACAACCTCCGCCTCGCCGCGCCCGGCGCCACCGACGAACAACTGCACGCCGTGCTCCATGCCGCGGGCCTCGACAGCGACGTGCGCGCCATGCCCGCAGGGCTCGCCACGCGCCTCGGCGAAGGCGGCCTCGGCCTGTCGGGCGGCCAGTCGCGGCGCCTCGCCCTGGCCCGCCTGCTGCTGCGCCCCGTGCCGCTCTGGCTGCTCGACGAACCCACCGAAGCCCTCGACGCCGCCACCGCGCACGACGTGCTGCAGCGCCTCGCACAGCACGCCGGCGCGCGCACCTTGCTGATCGCCACGCACCTGCGCCGCGAGGCCGCGCTGGCCGACCGCCTCGTGTGCATGCGGCAGGGCCGCATCGTTTCCGACATCCGGCGCGGCAGCGATGCCTTCGACGCCGCACTGCGCAGCCTGCGCCCCGATTGATTTCAGAAAAAAGAAACAGGGACCACAAAAGGAAGACCCATGGACCTCGACATCGTTGCGCTATCGCGCCTGCAGTTCGCCGTGACGGCGCTGTATCACTTCCTGTTCGTGCCGCTCACGCTCGGGCTCTCGATCATCCTCGCCATCATGGAGACGGTCTACGTGATGACCGGGCGCGTGATCTGGCGCGACATGACGAAATTCTGGGGCGTGCTGTTCGGCATCAACTTCGCGATGGGCGTGGCCACCGGCATCGTGATGGAGTTCCAGTTCGGCATGAACTGGAGCTACTACAGCCACTACGTGGGCGACATCTTCGGTGCGCCGCTGGCCATCGAAGGGCTCATGGCCTTCTTCATGGAGGCCACCTTCGTCGGCCTGTTCTTCTTCGGCTGGGACAAGCTCTCCAAGGTCGGCCACCTCGTCGCGACCTGGGCCGTGGCCATCGGCTCAAACTTCTCCGCGCTGTGGATCCTCATTGCCAACGGCTGGATGCAGAACCCCGTGGGCGCGGCCTTCAACCCGCAGACCATGCGCATGGAAGTGACCGACTTCGCCGCGGTGCTGACCAACCCGGTGGCGCAGGCCAAGTTCGTGCACACCGTGTCGGCGGGCTATGTGTGCGCCGCCGTGTTCGTGCTCGGCGTGTCGGCCTGGTACGTGCTCAAGGGGCGTCACATCGAGCTTGCCAAGCGCTCGATGACGGTTGCCGCTTCGTTCGGTCTCGCTGCCGCGCTGTCGGTGGCCGTGCTCGGCGACGAGAGCGGCTATCTCTCGGGCGAACACCAGAAGATGAAGCTGGCCGCCATCGAGGCCATGTGGGAAACGCAACCCGCGCCCGCCGCCTTCACCGTCATCGGCTTCCCCGACCAGGAGGCGCGCGAGACGCACTACGCCATTCACATCCCGGGGGTGATGGGCCTGATCGGCACGCGCTCGCTGGACACCGTGATGCCCGGCATCGACGAGCTCGTGAAGCGCGCCGAAGCCCGCATCCGCGAAGGCCTGAAGGCCTACGACGCGCTGCAGAAGATCCGCGAGGCCGGCAAGACGCCGGTGACGCAAGGCGTGCGCGACGCCTTCGAGGACAACGGCATCAACATGGGCTACGCGTTGCTGCTCAAGCGCTACGTGGACGACCCGCGCACCGCCACCGACGAGCAGATCACCAAGGCCGCGTGGGACACCGTGCCGCAGGTGGCGCCGCTGTTCTGGCTGTTCCGCGTGATGGTGGGCATCGGCATGCTGCTGATCGTGCTGACCGGCACCTTCTTCGTGCTGTCCGCGCGCCGCAAGCTGGACAACTACCGCTGGTTGCTCAAGCTCGCCGTGCTGGCGATTCCGCTGCCGTGGATCGCCATCGAGGCGGGCTGGCTGGTGGCGGAGTTCGGCCGCCAGCCGTGGGTGATCGAAGGCGTGCTGCCGACCGCGGTGGCTGTGTCCAACCTCGGCGTGAAGACGCTGCTGCTCACGCTCGGGGGCTTCATCGCGATCTACACCGTGCTGCTCGTCATCGAGATGAAGCTGATGCTCAAGGCCATCCGCAAGGGGCCGCAGGCGGAGCACGCGCCTGACGAAGGCGACACGCTTTCGCACATTCCGCCGGCACATGCGGGTACGGGTTCGACCGCGGGTGCCGCCATTCCCTCCACCGGGAGCGCCGCATGACTCTTCACACACTCCTCGACTACGACACCCTGCGCTTCATCTGGTGGCTGCTCATCGGCGTGCTGCTGGTGGGCTTCGCCGTGACCGACGGCTTCGACCTGGGCAGCGGCATGCTGCTGCCCTTTGCGGCGCGCAACGACATCGAGCGGCGCGTCGTCATCAACAGCGTGGGCCCGGTGTGGGAAGGCAACCAGGTGTGGCTGATCCTGGGCGGCGGCGCGATCTTCGCGGCGTGGCCGCAGCTGTACGCTGTGTCCTTCTCGGGCTTCTACCTGGCGATGTTCGTGATTCTCACGGCGCTCATCCTGCGGCCCGTGGCCTTCAAGTTCCGCAGCAAGCGCGAGTCGGCGCAATGGCGCGCGCGCTGGGACTGGGTGCTGTTCTTCAGCGGCTTCGTGCCCGCGCTGATCTGCGGCGTGGCCGTGGGCAACGTGCTGCAGGGCGTGCCGTTCCGCTTCGGCGCGGACATGCACATCTTCTACGACGGCGGCTTCTTCGGCCTGCTGAATCCGTTTGCCATCCTGTGCGGGCTGGTGTCGGTGGCGATGCTGGTGATGCACGGCGCGGCGTGGCTGCTGCTGAAGACCGCGGGGCCGGTCGCCGAGCGTGCGCGCACCTACGGCGTGGTCGCGTCGGTGCTCACCATCGCGCTGTATGCGCTGGCCGGCGTGCTGCTCGCCACGAGCATCGGCGGCTACCGCATCAGCAGCGTGGTCGATGCGGTGGGGCCGTCGAACCCGATGCTCAAGACCGTCGAGCTGCATGCCGGCGCATGGACCGCCAACTACGCGGCGCACCCGTGGACGCTGGCCGCGCCGGCCGTGGGCTTCATCGGCGCATCGGGCGCATTGCTCGGCCTGCTGTTGCGCAAGCCGGTGCTCGCGCTGCTGACCGCCGCGCTCGGCATCGCCGGCATCATCCTGAGCGTGGGCGCCTCGATGTTCCCGTTCATCCTGCCGTCGTCGATCGATCCGCGCGCCAGCCTCACGGTGTGGGACTCGTCGTCGAGCCACCTCACGCTGTTCATCATGCTGGTGGTCACGGGCTTCTTCATTCCCATCATCGTGGCCTACACCACCTGGGTGTATCACGTGCTGTGGGGCAAGGTCGACGAACAAGCGATCCGCGACGAGAGCGGACACGCGTACTGAACGGAGAAAAAAAGATGTGGTACTTCGCCTGGATCCTCGGCCTGCCGCTGGCAGCCGCCTTCGCCGTTCTCAACGCCATGTGGTACGAACTGATGGACGACGACGCCGTCCGCAAGGCCAAGCTCGAGACGCCCGAGCCGCCTCACGGGCAGGAGCGGCTCTAGTTCTTCAGAGGCCCGGGCCCGGGCCTCAATCGGCCTTCTTCTTCGACGCTCCGCCGCCCGTGATGCGGTCCTTGAGCGTCAGCACCTTCGTCACGGTCGCGCCCATCCCCATGAGCTTCATGGCGGTTTCGGGCGCGAGCCGCTGAACGTCGTCGAACCACTTCATCAGCCGGTCGATCAGGTCGTGCATCTCGCGCATGCGCTCCTGCGCGTGACGTTCGGCGTCGCTCGTCGGTGACTCGAGCAGCGCGTTGCGCAGCATCGAGAGCGTGGGTTCGATCTCGCGGCGGCGCCGCTCCTCGGCCAGCACGCGAAAGATTTCCCACACGTCCGACGGCGCCTCGAAGTATTCGCGCCGGTCGCCGGGGTGGTGGCGCAGGTGCACCAGGCGCCAGGCCTGCAGTTCCTTCAATCCCATGCTGACGTTCGAGCGCGAGAACTCGAGCAGCTCGGCGATCTCGTCGGCGTTGAGCGCGCGCTCCGACAGGTAGAGCAAGGCGTAGATCTGACCGACGGTGCGGTTGATGCCCCATTTGCTGCCCATCTCGCCGAAATGGGCGACGAACTGGCGGTTGAGAGGGGGAAGGTCGATGGAAGAGGCCATGCGCGGATTGTCGCGCCGACTTGCTGTGATTCCGGAAGTTTCCGAAAACTCCAGAAGCAAGAAAAACCGGACGAATACCCTGTTCTGGGGATGTTGTTGAAACACTTAGTTAACAAAAATTAACACTCCCTGACTGGTTGCGCTGTTTCGGTGCGCGGCAGGCGCTCGCGGCGAGCGCGTCAGGGGACAAAACGTGGCGCGTTGCCGGCGGATCAGCCATGCGGCATTCGGCTTTTGCCATGGCCCTGATTTTGGGGCGCAGAGAAAAACGACGGGGGAGATCAGATGAACACGAATTTCCGCAGCATGTGGAATGCATCCATCGGCGCATGGGTGGCCGTTTCGGAAACCACCAAGGCGCGAGGCAAGCGCAGCGGCTCGAGCGCAACCACGAAGGTCGGCGCGTCCGGCGTGCTGCTGGCGGCAGCGCTGTTCGGGTCGGCCGCTCCTGCATTCGCCAACTGCGCACTGAGCGGCAGCATCAATGTGTGCACCGGCGCCTCCGCCAGCAGCATCCTTGTCGCGACCGGCACCGAACTGCGCAACGAAGGCACCATCGGCCTCCTGAGGGAGAGTGGGTACGGCGCCTATTCACTTTCAACCGATTCGAACGTGACGGTCACCAACACCGCCAGCGGCGTCATTCAAAGCGATGCCATCGTTTCTCTGACCGGCGCCAACAGCAAGTTCCAGAATTTCGGCGGCTATGCCTACGGCTTCAACGGCGGTGTCGTCCTTGCCAACACGGGAAGCTCCGTCATCAACCAGCAGGGCGGCACGATCGGCAGCACGGGGAGCTACGGCATCCTGCTGCAAGACGGCGGGGAGATACTGAATACAGGAGGCAGCAAGATCATGGGAGGCGCCTTGAGCGCCATCATTTCGAAAGGCGGCACCACCAAGATCACCAACGAGAGCGGGTCGCTGATTTCCGCCTCCAACACCGCCATCGGCACGCTCGGCTCCACGACCCTGATCAATTCAAGCCAGATCAGCGGCAACGTGATCCTCGGCGCCGACGGTGCCAACGACGTCCGCCTGGCCGCCGGGGGGCAGATCGCGGGGCACCTCAACATCGCGGGAGCCGACTCGGTGCTCACGCTCGACGGCGCGAGCGGTACCACCGGGGTGTACTCCAATGCGGTGACTGGAGACACGACGTTCACGGGCAATCTCGTGAAAGTCGGCGCCGGCCGCTGGGAACTGGATCGCACGACCTCGCCGGGCAGTTCGTCGTTCGCACCGGGCAACGTGTCGGTCGCGCAGGGAACGCTCAGCGTCGGGGCCGCGGTCAGCCTTGGCGCCGCCGCAGCCGTTCAGGTCGATTCGGGGGCCATCCTCGAACTCAAAGGCGCCAAGCTCGCGAACGTGATCAGCGGCGCGGGCTCGCTGGTGGTGAACGGCCTCACCACGAGCAGCCTTTCGGGCAACAACACCGGCTTGGCGGGCGGCGTCACGCTGGCTACCAGCGAGCTCTTGCTCGGCCATGAAGCCGCACTCGGCAGCGGTGCGCTGACGGTTTCGGGCGCCGGCGGCCTCGACTGGACTTCGGCCGTGACTTCCCTGAACAACAACGTGAGCATCGCCGCCGGCGGGAACCTCGCGCTGCAAGGCAAGAGTTCGCTGGCGATGCTCGGCGCGCTGTCGGGTGACGGCTCGCTGACGAAGAACGGCAGCGGCACGCTGGTGCTGGCGGGCGCCAACACCTACAGCGGCGGCACGACCGTCAGCGCGGGCACGCTGCAGGTCGGCAATGGCGGCACCACCGGCAGCATCGCCGGCAATGTGCTGAACAACGGCGCGCTGGCCTTCAATCGGTCGGACGACATCAGTTTCACCGGCGTCGTCAGCGGCACAGGCCGTGTGACGCAGTCGGGCGCGGGCACGCTGACGCTTTCGGGCACCAACACCTACGGCGGCGGCACGACCGTCAGCGCGGGCACGCTGCAGCTCGGCAACGGCGGCACCTCCGGCAGCATCGTCGGCAATGTGCTGAACAACGGCACGCTGGCCTTCAATCGGTCGGACAACACCAGTTTCACAGGCGTCGTCAGCGGCACAGGCCGTGTGGCGAAGTTTGGCGCGGGCACGTTGACGCTCTCGAGTGCCAACACCTACGCAGGCGGCACGTCGATCAACGCCGGCACGGTGAACGCCGCGGTCAGCGGCGCGCTGGGCACCGGCGCGGTGGCCGTGAGCTCGGGCGCCACCCTGAACTTCAACGGTACCGCGGACGCGCGCAATCTGCAGATCACCCTGGCAGCGCCCGTCGGTCCCTCCATCGACATCGGCAACGTTGCGTTCAACAACAACAGTTCGGCGGGCAACGCCACCTTCGTCGCGAACTCCTATTCCAGCGTGACGTTCAATCACGACTCGACCGCGGGCAACGCCGTCTTCGAGAACCGCGGTGGTGACACCATGTTCGTGTTCAGCGCCACCGCCGGCAACGCGCGCATCACCAACTTCGCGGGCGGCGCGACCTACTTCCGGGACACCTCCTCGGCCGGCCAGGCCACGATCACCAACGAGACCGGCGGCCAGATCGACTTCAACTACAGCGCCACGGCCGATCAGGCCACCATAGTGAACAAGGCGGGCGGCAAGGTTCACATCAGCAGTCTGAGCGCAGCAGCCGGCACGGCGATCGGTTCGCTCGAAGGCGCCGGCGATGTGCTCCTCGGCACGAAGGCGCTGACCACGGGCGGGCTGAACACCAGCACCGAAGTCTCCGGCGTCATCTCCGGCGTGGGCGGCTCCCTCGTCAAGGTCGGCTCCGGCACGCTGAGGCTCTCGGGCGTCAACACCTATACCGGCGGCACACAGGTGAACGCCGGCACGCTGAGCGTGAACAACACCACCGGCAGCGCCACCGGCACGGGCAACGTGCAGGTCGCAAGCGGCGCCACGCTCGCCGGCAGCGGCATCGTCACGGGTGCGGTCACCATCGCCGACGGCGGTTCGCTCGCCCCCGGCAACAGCCCGGGCACCCTGACCACCGGCGACCTGACCCTGAACAGCGGCTCGTTCCTGGTCTACGAGCTGGGTGCCACAGGCGAAAGCCTGCTGAGCGACCTGGTCAAGGTCAACGGCAACCTGGTGCTGGACGGCACGCTCAACGTGACCCCGTCGACCGGTGGCAGCTTCGGCCCCGGCCTGTACCGTCTCATCAAGTACACCGGCACGCTGACCGACAACGTCCTGAACCTCGGCACCACGCCGGCCCTGCCGGGCGACCTGTACGTGCAGACCTCGATCGCCAAGGAGGTGAACCTGATCAACAGCACGGGCGTGAGCCTCACCTTCTGGGACGGCAGCGACGCAAGCAAGTACAACGACGGCACCGCCGGCGGCGGCAGCGGCACCTGGCGCCTCGGCGCGCCCAACGACGGCTGGGCCAATGCCGACGGCAAGCTCAACGCCGCCTGGAAGCAGAACGGCTTCGCCATGTTCGGCGGCACGGCCGGCACCGTCACCGTGGACAACGGCGGCGGCAACATCGTCATCGGCGGCGCGCAGTTCTTCACCGACGGCTACGTGGTGACCGGTGACGCGCTCACGCTCGGCAACGCCAGCACCATCGTCAAGGTCGGCGACGGCACCACGTCCGGCGCGAGCATGAAGGCCACCATCAACGCCGTGCTCACCGGCGCGGGCGGCCTCACCAAGGACGACTACGGCACGCTGGTGCTCACCGGCGCCAACAACTACACCGGCGGCACGCACGTGAAGGGCGGCGTGCTGCAGGGCGACACCACCAGCCTGCAGGGCGGCATCGTCAACGATGCCAACGTCACCTTCGAGCAGGCCGCCAACGGCAGCTACGCCGGCACCATGAGCGGCACCGGCAGCCTGCGCAAGACCGGCACGGGCGAGCTCAAGCTCACCGTGGCCAACAGCTACGGCGGCGGCACGCGGATCGACGGCGGCACGATCGACGCGGCCGTGAGCGGCGCGCTGGGCACCGGCGCGGTGGCCGTGAACGGCGGCGGCGGCCTGAGCTTCAGCGGCAACGCCGACGCGGGCAGCCTGCGCATCTCGATGGCGGCGCGCGACGGCGTCGTCAACGGCGGCTACGTGGAGTTCAAGGACAACAGCTCGGCCGGCAGCGCGACGCTGGTCACCGCCACCGACGCCAACGTGACCTTCGCGGGCAACTCGACGGCCGGCGGCGCCACCATCGAGAACCGCGGCGGCGGCACCACCGTGTGGAACAACGCCAGCGCGGGCAATGCGCGCATCACCAACTTTGCCGGCGGCCACACCGACTTCCTGGACAACGGCTCGGCCGGGCAGGCGACGTTGGTCAACCAGGGCGGCGGCCTGGTCGACTTCTTCGACAACACCACGGCCGACAAGGCCACGGTGGTGAACAACGCCGGCGGCACCGTGCGCATCAGCAAGCTGGGCGCCACCGGCATCAACATCGGCTCGCTGCAAGGCGCGGGCCGCGTGCTGCTCGGCGCCAAGACGCTGACCACCGGCGGCCTGAACACCGACACCGAAGTTTCAGGCGTCATCTCGGGGGTGGGTGGCTCGCTGGTGAAGGAAGGCACGGGCGCGCTCACGCTGTCCGGCGCCAACACCTACACCGGCGGCACGGCCCTGAAGAAGGGCCGGCTGAACATCGCCAACGCGCAGGCGCTGGGCACCGGCGAACTGGCGATGGACGACGGCACCACGCTGGGCTTCAGCGTGACCGGCCTGGTGCTGACCAACGCGATCCGCTTCACCGGCAACAGCGACCCGGTCATCGACACCGGCGCGATGGACGCCGGCCTGAGCGGCGCCATCAGCGGCGCCGGCTTCATCACCAAGCAGGGCACCGGCACCCTGACGCTCTCGGGCGCCAACAGCTACACCGGCGCGACCGACGTGGCGCAGGGCACGTTGAAGGCGGGCGCGGCCAACACCTTCAGCGCTGCTTCGGCGCACAGCGTGGCCGCGGGCGCCACGCTCGACCTCGCGGGCTTCAGCCAGACCGTGGCCTCGCTCGCCAACAGCGGCACCGTGTCGCTGGTGGGCACGGTGCCCGGCACCACGCTGACCGTGAACGGCAACTACGTCGGCAACAACGGCGTGCTGAAGCTGGGCACCGCGCTCTACTTCAACGGCCCGCCGTCCGACCGCCTGGTGATCAACGGCGGCACCGCCAGCGGCAAGACCAGCGTGCAGGTCACCAACACCGGCGGCCTGGGCGCGCTGACCAACGGCAACGGCATCGAGGTGATCACCGCGCAGAACGGCGGCACGACCACCGCGCAGACCACCAAGGACGCCTTCAGCCTCGCAGGCGGCCACGTGGACGCCGGCGCGTTCGAGTACCGCCTGTACGCCGCCGACTCGGCGGGCCAGGGCGAGAACTGGTACCTGCGCTCGGCGGAGAAGGGCGTGACCTACTACCGCCCCGAGGCCGCGCTGTATGCCGCGCTGCCGAGCCAACTGCGCCAGGGCAACCTCGCGATGCTGGGCGACGTGCGCAAGCGCGTGGGCGACGACGACGTGAAGGGCACGGCCACCGCGCCCAACGGTTCCGACCGCCGCGCGTGGGCCCGCGTGCTCTCCACCGACATCGACATCCAGCAGGGCGGCGCCGTCTCCCCGACCAGCAAGGGCCGCCTGACCGGCTTCCAGGCCGGCACCGACCTGCTGGCCACGCCCAACTGGCGCGCCGGCATCTACGTCGGCCAGCTCGACGGCGACGTGCGCGTGCGCGGCTACGCCAGCGGCGTGCAGAACCTGCACGTGGGCCGCAACGACCTGCGCAGCCAGTACGTGGGCATCTACGGCACCTACACCAACGACAGCGGCTTCTACGCCGACGCCGTGGTGCAGTCGGGCCGCCACCGCTACACGGTCGAGCCGCTGCTGAGCGCCGGCGTCGGCGGCAAGGGCAACAGCCTCTTGGGCTCCATCGAAGTCGGCCAGGCCTTCCCGATCGGCGCCAGCGGCTGGAGCGTCGAGCCGCAGCTGCAGCTCATCAGCCAGCACATGGACCTGAGCAACTCGGCCATTGCCGGTGCCATCGCGCAACCGCAGGCCGACAGCGGCTGGATCGCGCGCGCAGGCGTTCGCGTCAAGGGCCAGATCGACACCGGCATGGGCACGCTGCAGCCGTACGGCCGCTTCAACGTCTACAAGACCTCGAGCGGCGCGGACATCGCGCGCTTCGTCAACGGCACGACCACGACCGACATCGCGGCGCCAACCGGCAGCACCAGCACCGAGCTGGCCGGCGGCTTCACGCTGGCCCTGAGCCAGTCGACCAGCCTCTACGGCGAAATCGGCAAGCTCTGGTCGTCGGGTGGCGACGCCAAGGTGAAGAGCTCGATCAACGGCTCGCTGGGCGTGCGGGTGAAGTGGTAACCGCCGCCAGGGGCTGAACCGCGGGCTCCTCGTCGGAGCCCGCCGAGTCGGCCTCGCGGCGCCGCCGGTAGGACCCCGGCGCGCCGCCCGTCCAGGCCTTGAAGGCCCGCTGGAACGCCGCGCTGTCGGCAAAGCCCAGTTCCTCGGCCAGCGCCGCCAGCGGCACCGTGCTGGTGTTGAGCCGCACGATGGCCAGGTCGCGCCGCAGCTGGTCCTTCAGCGCCTGGAACGAGGTGCCTTCGGTTGCCAGGTGCCGCTGCAGCGTGCTGAGCGACATGTGCAGCACGCCCGCCGCCGTCGGCAGGTCGGCCCATGCGGGGCGGTGCTGCTGCAGCACCGCGCGCACGCGTGCGCTCACCGCCTGCTCGGCCTGTCGCGGCAGGATCACGTTGGCCGGCGAGGCCGCCAGGAACGCCTGCATTTCCTGCGCGTCGCGGTGCACCGGCGTGTCGAGCGCGCTGGCGTCGAACCACACGGCCGACAGCGCCTGGCCGAACTGCAGCGGCCCCGGGAACACCTTGGCGTAGCCGTCCGCGTAGGGCGGCAGCGCAAAGCCGAAGTCGAACCGGCGCGCCACCAGCCGGCCGCCGTGCAGCCATGCGAACAGCCGCCAGTACACGCGCAGCATCAGCTCGTGCAGAAAGTTCTGGTGCAGGGCCGGCGGGTTGTTCAACTGCAGCCCGAAGCCCGCCAGCGGCCCTTCGCGCAGCAGCACCAGCGACAGGTCGTCCTGCAGCAGGCTGAAGGTGTGGGCCACGCGGCGCAGCGCCACCTCGAAGGTGCGCGCGCCCAGCGTGGAGCGCGTCATCAGCGCGAAGCTGCCGCAGCGCAGGCGCCGCGAGAGGAAGCCCAGCGCCTCGTCGTCCATGCGCGCCATCAGCAGCGCGAACAGCGCCACGTACTGCTCGGCCGTGACGCGCGCGCCCGCCTCCTCGAGCAGCGCGGGCGCGATGCCCGCGTCTTCCAGCGCCGTTTCGATGCACACCGCGCCCGCCTCGCCGCGCGCGCGAAGGCCCGACAGCATGCCGCTGACGAAGACGATCGGAATGGTGACGGGCGGTTGCAGCATGTATCTGTCGATTGACGTTTTCTGCCATGCGATCGAAGCGAAGTGCAATCGCCGGCCAGTGGGCGGATTTCTACCATGCGAGGGCACAAGAACGAGACGGAGACAAACCCATGTACCTGACCCAAGGCCTTCACCGGGCCGTGCAGCAGCGCCCCGACGCCATTGCCGCGCGCTTTGCCGGCCGCGCCCGCAGCTTCCGCGACTTTGCCGACCGTGTCGCGCGCCTGGCCGGCGCGCTGCAGCGGCTGGGCATGCAGGCGGGCGACCGCGTGGCCATGCTGTCGCTCAACTCCGACCGCTACCTGGAATACCAGATGGCGGTGCCCTGGGGCGGGGGCGTGCTCAACCCCTGCAACATCCGCTGGTCGGCCGCCGAGATCCTCTACTCGCTGGACGACTCCGGCTCGGCGATCCTGCTGGTCGACGAGGCCTTTCGCGGCGTGGTCGAGCAGATGCGTGGCCAGTCGAAGAGCCTGCGCGAGGTGATCTACTGCGGCGACGGCCCCACGCCCGCCGGCATGCACGGCTACGAAGGCCTGATCGACGCCGCCTCGCCGGTGCCCGACGCGGTGCGCCGCGGCGAGGACCTGGCCGGCATCTTCTACACCGGGGGCACCACCGGCTTTCCCAAGGGCGTGATGCTGAGC
Organism: Variovorax sp. OK212; assembly: GCF_900112425.1. Taxonomy (GTDB): domain Bacteria; phylum Pseudomonadota; class Gammaproteobacteria; order Burkholderiales; family Burkholderiaceae_C; genus Variovorax. The sequence goes on from NZ_FOLP01000025.1 coordinate 19,739, forward strand.
CACGCCAACATCTGCAGCTCGGCCCTCGCGGCGCAGGCCGAGGGCCTGGCCCCCGTCGGCGGCTGCTACCTGCATGCCGCGCCCATGTTCCACCTGGCCGACATGGGCCTGGCCACGCCGCACTGGTTCACGGGCAACACCCACACCATCATCCCGATGTTCACGCCCGAAGGCGTGCTCGACGCCATCGAGCGCGACCGCGTCACCAGCCTGTTGCTGGTGCCCACCATGATCCAGATGCTGGTCGACCACCCCGCCATGCGCCAGCCGCGCGACCTGAGCAGCCTGAAGGGCATCACCTACGGCGCCTCGCCGATCTCCGAGGCGGTGCTCAACCGCGCGATGGAGGCCTTCCCCGGCGTCGAGTTCGCGCAGGCCTACGGCATGACCGAACTGTCGCCCATCGCCACCTTGCTGCCCGCGTTCTTCCACACGGCCGAAGGCCGCCAGCGCGGCAAGCTGCGCTCGGCGGGCCGCGCCAGCGTGTGCATGGAAGTGCGCATCGTGGACGCCGACGGCAGCGAGGCGCCGCGCGGCACCGTGGGCGAGGTGGCCGTGCGCGGCCCCAACGTGATGCAGGGCTACTGGAACAAGCCCGAGCAGACGGCCGCGGCGCTGCGCGACGGCTGGATGCACACGGGCGACGGCGCCTACATGGACGACGACGGCTTCATCTTCGTGGTCGACCGCATGAAGGACATGATCATCAGCGGCGGCGAGAACGTCTACTCCGCCGAGGTCGAGAACGCCATCAACCAGCACCCCGCGGTGGCGGCCTGCGCGGTCATCGGCATTCCCAGCGACGAATGGGGCGAGGCCGTGCACGCGGTGCTGGTGCTGAAGCCGGGGCAGGACGTGGCGCCCGACGCGCTGATTGCGCACTGCAAGACATTGATCGCCAACTACAAGTGCCCGCGCAGCGTGGCCGTGGTCGAGGCGCTGCCGCTCTCGGGCGCCGGCAAGGTGCTGAAGACCCGCCTGCGCGAACCCTTCTGGCAGGGCCGCCAGCGCAGCGTGGCCTGAGCCCTCTCATCCTTCAACCAAGTTCGAGCAATTTCGAGCAGCAATTTCAAGCAACGATTCCAAGGAGCCTTTCATGAGTCAAGACGTCTACGTGGTCGGGGTCGGCATGATCCCCTTCACCAAGCCCGGCGCCAACCAGCCGTACCCGCAGATGGCCAGCCACGCCACCAATGCCGCGCTCAAAGACGCCGGCATCGGCTACGAGCTGGTGCAGCAGGCCTACGTGGGCTACGTGTACGGCGACTCCACCGCCGGCCAGCGCGCGCTGTACGAGGTGGGCATGACCGGCATCCCGGTCGTCAACGTCAACAACAACTGCTCCACCGGCTCCACCGCGCTGTTCCTCGCGCGCCAGGCGGTGGCCAGCGGCGCGGCCGACTGCGTGCTGGCGCTGGGCTTCGAGCACATGAGCCCCGGCGCGCTGGGCGCGGTGTTCACCGACCGCCCGAGCCCGTTCGACCTGTTCGAGAACATCACCGACGAGCTCGTCGGCAACGCGCAGGTGCCGCTGGCACTGCGCTACTTCGGCGGCGCCGGGCTGGCGCACATGGAGCAGTACGGCACGCAGATGTCGACCTTCGCGAAGATCCGCGCCAAGGCCAGCCGCCATGCGTCGAACAACCCGGTGGCGCTGTTTCGCACCGTGGTCACCGAAGACGAGGTCATGGCCGCGCCCGTCATGTGGCCCGGCGTCATGACGCGGCTCATGGCCTGCCCGCCCACCTGCGGCGCGGCGGCGGCCATCGTGTGCTCGCCGCGCTTCGCGCAGCGCCACGGGCTGGACCGCGGCGTGCGCATCAAGGCGCAGGCCATGACCACCGACCGGCCCATCACCTTCGAGAGCCGCGACATGCGCGAGGTGGTCGGCTTCAGCATGGCGCAGGAAGCCGCGCAGAAGGTATACGACGCGGCCGGCGTGGGCCCGCAGGACGTCGACGTGGTCGAGCTGCACGACTGCTTCGCGCACAACGAACTCATCAGCTACGAGGCGCTGGGCCTGTGCCCGGTGGGCGGCGCGGAGAAGTTCGTGGTCGACGGCGACAACACCTACGGCGGCAAGGTGGTCACCAATCCGTCGGGCGGCCTGCTGTCGAAGGGGCATCCGCTGGGCGCCACGGGCCTGGCCCAGTGCACCGAGCTGGTCCAGCAGTTGCGCGGCACCGCGGACAAGCGCCAGGTGGAAGGCGCGCGGCTTGCGCTGCAGCACAACCTCGGCCTGGGCGGCGCCTGCGTGGTGACGCTCTACGAACGCGTGTGACGCAACAGAGGGAGACGACATGATCGACAGGAAATGGATCGGCCACGAGCTGCCGTCTTCGGTGCTGCCCATCGAGCGCAGCCGGCTGCAGTTCTTTGCCAAGGCCATCGGCGAGACCGACCCCATCTACACCGACGCCGCGGCCGCGCGCGACGCCGGCTACCCCGACCTGCCCGCGCCGCCGACCTTTCTGTTCGCGGCCGAGCTCGACTCGGGCGCGTCCAACCGGTTGCTGGCCGACCTGCAGATTCCGCTGTCGAAGCTGCTGCACGGCGAGCAGGGCTTCAGCTACCACCGGCCGGCCTGCGTGGGCGACACCGTGACGGTGCGCTCCACCATCACCGACATCTACGACAAGAAGAACGGCGCGCTCGAGTTCGTCGTGAAGACCTCGCGTGCCACCAACCAGCGCGACGAGCTGGTGGCCGAGCTGCGCGCGGTCATCGTCTGCCGCCACTGAACGAAAGGCCTCGCGCAATGACCACCGTCACCTACGACGCCGTGCAAGTCGGCGACGAACTCCCCGCGCTGCAGCTGCCGCCCGTGAACCGCACCGCGCTCGCGCTGTTCGCGGGCGCCTCGGGCGACCACAACCCCATTCACATCGACACCGACTTCGCGCGCCAGTCCGGCATGCCCGACGTGTTCGCGCAAGGCATGCTGGGCATGGCCTGGCTCGGGCGGCTGCTCACGCAGTGGGCGCCGCAGTCGCAGTTGCGCCGCTTCGACGTGCGCTTCCAGGGCATCACGCACCTGGGCCATGCGGTGCGCTGCACCGGCCGCGTGGTCGAGAAGCTCGAGCACAACGGCGAGCGCTGCGTGCGCGTCGAGGTGCTCAGCGCCAACCAGTACGGCCAGGCGCGCATCGCGGGCGAAGCGCTCGTGGCGCTGCGCTGAACCTCACCCCCAAAAAAAGGACCACGGACATGACACCCAAGCTCGACGGCAAGGTCGCCCTCATCACCGGCTCGGGCCGCGGCATCGGCCGCGCCATTGCATTGAAGCTCGCGTCGGAAGGCGCGCGCATCGTCGTCAACGACCTCGATGCGGCGCCGGCCGAAGAAACCGTGCAGGCCATTCGCGACGCCGGCGGCCAGGCCGTGGCCTGCGTCGGCAGCGTGGCGGCGCCCGACTTCGCGGAGCGTTTCGTCGGCACCGCGGTGAACGAATACAAGGGCCTGGACATCGTCGTCAACAACGCCGGCTACACCTGGGACAGCGTGCTGCAGAAGATGACCGACGAGCAGTGGTACGCCATGATCGACGTGCACCTGACCGCCCCGTTTCGCATCCTGCGCGCGGCGCAGCCGGTGATCCGCGCGTTGTCGAAAGCCGAGACCGAGGCGGGCCGGCGCGTGGTGCGCAAGGTGGTCAACATCTCGTCGGTGGCGGGGCTGTTCGGCAACGCGGGGCAGGCCAACTACTCGACCGCCAAGGCCGGCATCGTCGGCCTCACGCAAACGCTGGCCAAGGAGTGGGGCCGCATGAACGTCACGGTCAACTGCGTGGCCTTCGGCTTCATCCAGACGCGGCTCACCGCGAGCACTGCCGAGGCGACCACCGCGAACATCGAAGGCCGCGAGATCAAGGTGGGCGTCAACCCCGGCCTGCTGGCGATGATGGAGCAATCGATTCCGCTGGGCCGCGGCGGCACGCCCGAGGAAGCGGCCGGCGCGGTGTACTTGCTGTGCACGCCCGAGTCGGACTATGTGAGCGGGCAGACGCTGATGTGCACCGGCGGGCTCACGGGCATCTGATGAACATGCAAGAGAGCGAAGGCATTGCCTGGGGCGTGGCCGATGGCATCGGCCGCATCGTGCTGAAGCGGCCCGAGCGCGCCAACGCCATCGGGCGCAGCAGCGCCCGCGTGCTGGTGCGCGCCATCGACGAGGTGATCGCGCAGCAGCCTCGCGCCATTCTGCTGACCGGCGAGGGCCGCGTGTTCTGCGCGGGTGGCGACATCGGCGAGTTCGTGGCGGCGGGCGAGGCCTTGCCCGCACTGGTCGACGACATCCTGAACCGTTTGCACCCCGCGTTGCTGCGGCTGTCGGCCCAACCCGCGCCGCTGGTGGTGGCGGTGAACGGCGCGGTCGGTGGTGCGGGCGTGGGGCTGGCGCTGTGCGGCGACTTCGTGCTCGCGGCCGAATCGATGAAGCTGCGCACGGGGTACGCGGCCATCGGGCTGTCGCCGGATGCGGGGGCTTCGTACTTCCTGGCGCGCCGTGTCGGGCTGGTGCGCGCGCAGCAATTGCTGATGCTGAGCGATGCCATCGACAGCCAGCGCTGCCTGGCCTGGGGCGCGGTCGATGCGCTGCACCCCGACGCCGAACTGGCCGGCGCCGCCGAAGCGCTAGCGGCGCGGCTCGCCCATGGAGCGAGTGCTTCGTTCGCGGGCATCAAGGCGCTGTGCGCGGGAGCGCCGGGGCGTTCGTTCGAAGACCATCTGGCGATGGAGCACCAACTGCTGCGCGAGCGCGCCGGCGGTGCGGATGCGCGCGAAGGCGTGGCTGCGTTTATCGAGAAGCGGGCGGCGCGTTTCACTGGCCGCTGAGCGGCGGCGCGGTTCGACCGACGCTCAGGCGGAGTTCTGCCTGCGACAAAATACTGCTGCATCAGACGCTCGCTCAACGAGCTCCCTTGGCCGCCGTATACCGCAGACCACCTCCCATGAGTGATTTCAATCTTCTGACCATTGCCGCTGTTCAGTCGCACGTTGGTCCTGCTGTTGCCGTCTTGCTCGGCACCGATCGGTTCATCGGGCTCAAGCCGCTCCAATGGGTCGACAGCACCGATGCACCGGTGCGCCGCGTCTTTGCGTACGCGCAACTCAAGGGCGGGGTGGTTGCCCCGCGCTGGGGATATTCGTTCGACTTCGTGCCCCACCTCGCAGCCGGAAAGATGCAGTGGCACCGCACTGAAAAATCGGTGATCTTCGATGCGTTCGTCGATGGGCAATCCCGCGATCTGAACCTCTCGTACATGTGGGGCGAGCGCGGGCTGCTCGAAGGCATGACGTCCCGGCTCGAGGAGGCCGTGCGCAGCGCAAAAGACTTCTGGCGGACCGGCGGGCAAGGGACCTCGGTGTATGACCAGGTCATTGCGTTGAACGACCGGCCCGAGGCACAGATGTACATACAGTCGCCGGTGGCCGCCGCGTTTTGCCATGCACTCTGCGGACGCGAACAAGATGCGCGTCGCGCGATGGCGGTTTACATCGACCGAAACAGGCCGCGCGAAGACACGGTCCCAAAGTTGTGGGCGGCGCTGGACGGCGCGCTTCGAGGCACGTCATGACGTTGGCACGATCAACTACAGTGAGCGGCCAGCCGACCCCCGCACCCGTTCTCAAGATCGACCGATGGGTCGGTCGATGTGCCCCGAAAGCCTGATTCATGACTCTGCAGAAAAAAGGAAAGTACTGGTACGGCTCAGGTCCGGAGGACCTTCAGGCTGAACTCGTTGCATACAGCAAGCGCAACAAATATGCGGCCGTGGCTTTTTCTGGCGCGCGCTGCGCGTGCGGCGGCGCATCTTTCAAGCTCGAAACCGACGAAGACGAAGGTGCAGGCCGGCGAACTTGCGTCGGCTGCGGCGCGGCTCACCTGATGGGCGACAGCGAGGAGTTCGCAAGCGACGCAAATTTCGAACGCCATGAATGCGTCTGCGACGCGGAAGAGTTCGAGCTCTTGTCGGGCGTTGCGCTCTATGCCGACAGCAACGACGTTCGGTGGTACTACATCGGCTGTCGATGCACCCACTGCCAGTTGGTCGGTGTGTTCGCGGATTGGAAGTGCGAGGCCGGGGATGCCGACCGGTTTCTGGCCAAGACCTGAGGGCGGTGAGACAACAACCTTGATACTGCGGTTGCAGCATCTTCAACACGATTTTTCTTGGTGCCGCCTCAGCAAGCATGAGCAGCCATTCACATCGCGCGCCTCCACTGTTTCAGGTCTGCTCGCTTGCCTTGCCTTGCGCATGCGGCATGTTCGTGTACGCCTGATTGCCTGGAGGCAAGCAACCCGATCAGATGGCGTATTCAACCGGTCGTCGCAACACCCGGTTGTCGAACGGATTTTAGGTACTCGTCCAAGGTCTCAGCTGGAGTCTTCCAGCCCAACGTTTTGCGCGGCCTATTGTTCAAGGTGCGGGCCACGGCTTCGATCTCTTGCTCGCTCCAGCGAGACAGATCAGTGCCTTTGGGGAAGTATTGGCGCAGCAGGCCGTTCGTGTTCTCGTTCGTGCCCCGCTGCCAGGGGCTGCGAGGATCGGCGAAGAAAACGCGTACCCCCGACTCGATGGTGAACCGGGCATGGCGCGCGTTTTTGCTGGCATCGACCGCAGCACCGCGGATGGCGAGATGGAGATCCGGGGCAGCGACCTGCGTGAGCTGTTGAACGCCTTGCCTGGCGCGACCCCGACGGGCTTGCGAGAGTTTCTACGGGCGCATCGGGCGGCGATTCTGCGGGCATAACGCTAAAGGGCCTTCCGGAGCGGAAGGCCCTTTTTACTGCTGTGGAATATTTCAAGTGACAGCGATGGAGCGCATACGCGACCATCGCTGCAGCCCGGACCCGGTCAGCAGCCGGCGTCGCCGTTGCCGCTGCCGCTGCTGCGTCGATTCTTATGCCGGATCAACGTTTTCTCTGCTGGCTACCAGCGCACCTTCACCCCCAGGCTCCCATTGAGGCCACTGCCGGTGCGCGCGTTGCCACCGGAGGGCCCAGAGCTTGCCGATTTCTCCGTAGAGACAGAAACTGTCGAGCACCAGCGGCAAGTCGCTCTCGACGTGTTTCAACCTGGTGTCCAAGCGATATGCGCCGTCATGCCAGCTCACAACTCACAGCTCACAGCTCACACGCTCCACGCCCCGGTCGGGTGGCTCGTCGAAACCTGGCTCCAGCCCGTGTTTTCGCATGAAGGCCAGCATTCGCAGATTGGCGTCGAGCACATCGCCGTAGAGGCGGCGCAAGCCCGCGTCGCGTGCGCCCGCCATAAGGGTCGTCATCAGCCGGCCGGCCACACCGGAGCCCTGCCATCCATCCAGCACGCTCAGGGCCAACTCGGCGCTGCCGCCTTCGGGGTCCACGACGAACCAACCTGCCTCACCGACGATTTCCTCGCCGTTCGCTCCCCAGGTGCAGGCCACCCAAGCCGCATGCCGGATGCCATCGGCATTGACCAGGTAGGCCACCAACTTGGGCGAGGCGCCGCTCACGCCGCCATGGAAACGGTTTCGCCGCGACGTCACGCTCAGCCCAGACAAAAAGCCCTGCATGGTTTGCGCGTCTTCCATGCGCACACGGCGGACGAAAACGGCGGGTTGCATGGGTTGCGTGAGTTGCGTCATGGTCGAGTCTTCCGGGTTGGTCGGGCATCTTCACTGCTCGGGGAGCTCACGCGTCAGGCCGAGCAAGGTCACGTCATCGTGCGGCTCGAACGCACCCACGTGCACAGCCAACTGCGCACACACGTCGTCGACCAGGGCCTGTGCAGAGCCGGCTTGGCGGGCCAGTGCGTGCCCCAATGCCTCTTCGCCAAAAGGTCCCGACATGCCCAGCGCTTCGCTGGCCCCATCGGTGTACAGGAGCAACCGGGCGCCCGGCTGCATCGTCAAGGTCCGCACGGCGCAGCGGTTGCCGGGCATCAACCCGACCGCCGGACCGGTGATGCCGAGTCGCGCCGCGGTCTCGCCCTCTGCCTGCAGCACGAACGGCGCTTCATGGCCGGCATTGAGGTAGTGCATGCGCCCGCTGTCCGGCTCCAGCAGCGCGAAGAACAAGGTGGCGAACATGTTCTCGTGTCCGTGCACGGTGGCGATGTAGTCATTGGCGAAAGCCACGCTGCGCACGAGCGTCGTGGACGGGGCCTCCGTGGGTTTTTCCTGGCAGGCCATCGCGCGCAGCAGTGTGCGAAATAGCGCCATGTAGAGCGCCGCCCCCACGCCCTTGTCGCACACGTCGGCTACCACCAGCGCGAGCGCGCCGCCAGGCAGCAAATAGGCATCGTAGAAGTCGCCTCCAACCTGCCGGGCCGGCGTGCAGCGGGCGCCCAGAGACCATCCCTGCAGGCTCGGCAGTTCCGCAGGAAGAAAGCCTTGCTGGATGCGCTGGCCGATCTGCAATTCGCGCGAGAGCGCCTGCAGCAGCTGGCTCTTCTGGTCCTGCAGGCGCTTCTTGGCCAGCGAAGATTCGATGCGCGCGTGCAGCACCACGGGGTTGAAGGGCTTGGGCAGGTAGTCGTCGGCCCCCAGCTCCAGGCAGCGCACCACGCTTTCGCTCTCGTCGATGGCCGAGACCATCACCACGGGCAGCTGTGCCAATGGGGGAGTGGCTCGGATGCGTTGCAGGGTTTCGTAGCCATCCATCTCCGGCATGGTGATGTCCAGCAGCACCAGGTCCCAGTCCTGCCGATGCAACTTGTCGAGCGCATCGCGGCCGTTCACGGCAACGCCGGCTTCATGGCCCAGGCGCCGAATGCGGCGCACCAGCAGGTCGCGATTGATCTCGAGATCGTCGACCACCAGAATGCGCATCTGGCGCTCCTGCGGCTGCGTTGGCGTCGGCATCGGCATCGGCTCAGGCCGCGACGGATTCAACGCGGGCGCGGCGATCCGCATCGAGCAACGCGCGCAGGTAAGGCAGTTGCTGCAGGGCGGCCTGCTCGCCCTCTTCGATGAGGTAGGGCACCTTGTCGGTGTCGAACAGGCGCACGCGCTGCTTGAATTGCGGCAGGATCAGGATCATCTCGGAGTGGTGCGCCGCGCTCTGGAAAGCCAGGCGTGACTGGAGCAGGTTGTTCGCGAGAATCGCGCTGAGCTGGGCCGCAAAGCGACTCGCGCTGCGGATGTTGTCCTGGTACGGGCTCTCGAAGCCCACCGCGACGATCACGCGGCTGCCGTTCTTCATCGCCACGCTGACCGGCAGCGGGTCGGACATGTAGCCATCGACCAGCAGCCGGCCGCCCAGCTTCACGGGCGCAAACGCCAGGGGCAGCGAGACACTGGCGCGAATCGCATCGACCATGTCGCCGCGGGTGATGTCGACCAGCTCGCCATTCATGAAGTCGGTGGCCGTGATGTGCAGCGGAATCGGCGTGTCCTCGATGCGCCGCTGCCCGAAGACATCGCGAAAGGCCGCGAGCATCGAGCCATCGTCACGCAAGCCGAAGTTGTCTGCCCGAAACCCGAAGAGCCTGGGTGCCAGCAGGCGCAGGAAGCCCATGTGGTTGCGTTTGGAGGTCATCTTGCGGGTCCAGGTGCGCAAGGTGATATCGGTAATCCTGGCGGCGTCGAAGCCAAGTGCAACGCCGGCTGCGAACAAGGCGCCACCGCTGCACCCGACCACGCGATCGATGCCGATGCCCGCATCGGAGAGCGCCTTGACCACGCCGATGGAGGCTGCGCACTTGACGCTGCCCGAGCCGATCACCAGCGTGACCGCAGGTCCCTGAACTGGCGCGTGTTTCATGCGGCCTCCGTGAAGCTTTCCACCGCGTGGCGCACGTCGGGAAATATCTTGAGGATGCTGGTGAAGCCGGCGATCTCGAGCACCCGCCTGACCTGAGGTTGCACCGCGGCCATGCGCAGGTCGCCGCCGGCAAGACGGCAGCTCTTGACGGTGCCGAGCAAGGACCTCAGGCCGGCGCTGCTGGTGTAGTTCACCAGCGAAAAGTCGGCCACCAGGCGCACGTTGCCGCCGGAAATCGACGCCGCAAAGCGCTGGGTCAGCGCATCGGCGTTGAGGCTGTCCACGCTGCCGGTGATGGCCAGCACGGCCACCGTATCGTGTTGTGTGATGTTGATCTGCACGAGCTTTCTCCAGGGGTCAATAGGATGCGAGCGGCACCAGGTATTTCTCGATGGTGAGGACGTTGCCTCGGCGCGGGCGGCATTGGTAGTGCTGGCGGTCGGAGAGCTCACGGATCAGGTGAACGCCCAAGCCGCCCGGTGCTCGCGCCTGCAGCGCCGCGGTGGCGTCCACAGGCGCGACGGTCAGCGGGTCGAAGGGCTTGCCCTGGTCTTCCAGCGTCAACACGATGCGGCGCGGGCCGCGCTGATGCACGATCCGCAACTCCAGCGTCAGCGGGCCGACCTGGCCTGCGGGGTAGGCGTGGTGCATGACGTTGACGCAGGCCTCCTCGGCAATGAGCCGAAGGTCGTGGCATGTCTGCTCGTCGATCAACTCACGACTGCACATGGCGGCAACCATCGCCAGCAATGCCGGCAGGTTGGCGAGCTCGGCACCGCACGTGATGCGATCGAGCGCGCTGGCAAGCCCGAGGGGGAAGGTGCGCTGCTCTGTCATGCCCGGCTCTTCGACGGCGCGTCCGACGACGGCGGCTGGGGAAGCCAGACGGTGAAGCACGAACCCGCGCCGGGCGTGCTGGTCACCTCGATGTCTCCGCCCATCAGGCGACACAGGCGGCGGCTGATCGCCAGGCCCAGGCCGCTGCCGCCGAAGGCCCGGGTGCTGCCCTCGTCGGCTTGCAGGAAGGGCTGGAACAGCTTGCCGATCTCCACGGGGCTCAGGCCGATGCCGGTGTCCTCGATATCGAAGCGCACCTCCAGTGCGCCGGCTTGCCGCTCGCGCGCAGCCGCGCGCAGCCGCACGCGCCCTTGGGTCGTGAACTTGGCCGCGTTGGAAACCAGCGCAATCAGCACTTGCCGCAGTCGAAGTGCGTCCACATGGACCAGGGCCAGACCCGGCTGCACGTCTGTCCGCATGAGGTTGCCGTTGGCGGTCAGCAGCGGCTGCACGGCGGCCTCCACGGAGGTCAGCAGGCCGCGCAGGTCGCAGTCCTCGAGGTGGAGCTGAATCTTGTCGGCGTCCAGCCGGGTCAAGTCCAGCACGGCATTGATCATCGACAGCAACTCCTTCGCCGCATGCTTGATGCGTGCCAGGTCCGCGCGGGCTGCGGCGGGCACGCTGTCGGTCAGTTCTTCTTCCAGCAGCTCCGCGTAGCCGATCACGGCGTTGAGCGGCGTTCGCAGCTCGTGGCTCATGTTCGCCAGGAAGGCGCTCTTGGCCTTGTTGGCCGACTCTGCCTCCTGTCGCGCCTGTTCGAGGTGCAGGGCCTGGGCTTCGATCTGGCGATTGCGCTCCTGCAATGCAGCACGCGTGCGGGCGATGCGCAGCGATTCGGCATGAATCGCGTGGCCGAAGAGCGACAGGTAGAGCGCCGCGGCCGCAGCCGACAGCGAGATCGTCAACAAGGAAGTGTCTGGACGAAACTCGAAACCTGTTGCGGCGGCGCCCGTCACGATGCCCATCGCAATGGCAAGCAGGCCACGCAAGGCGTGGCGCACGCCGCCTGAACCCACGTTCGATGCATGCATGGCACCCCCCAGCGCGACGATGATCCAGGGGTTGATGCCCGAGAGGCCGCCGTAGATTCCGATCAGGAAAGAATCGACCAGCAAGGCGCGCATTTCACTGCGCCTGCTGTCGGCGGCGCGGCAGCTCAGCCAATAGGCCAGATGCGGCCACGTCAGCATGACCACGCCCGCCCACCACAGCGCGGTCGGCGGCTGCGTGGTGAAGACCGAGCCGAGCAGCAAGCCGGCGGCCAGATGGGCGCCGATACGCACCGGGTAGTTCACCCGCACCCCGCCGTACAGGCGCCGCGGCGCCGTCATGGCAGCAGGCCCTCGATCTTCGTCAGCAACCGTTCGAGTTCGATCGGCTTGGTGTCGAAGTCGTCGCAGCCCGCGTCCATCGCGCGCTGGCGGTCTCCGTCCATGGCATGCGCGGTGAGTGCGATCACCGGGATGTCGCGCAGATCAGGGTTGGCCTTCAGGCGGCGCGTGGCCTCCCAGCCGTCCATGACCGGCAGGCTCATGTCCATCAGGATCAGCGCCGGCCGAGCGCTCGTGGCCGCGATCAGCGCATCCGCGCCGTCGAAGGCCATCACCATGTCGTAGCCGCGCCGCGACAGCCGCCGCGACAGCATGTCCCGGTTCAACTCGTTGTCCTCGACCAGCAGGATCTTCGGCATGTTTTCAGTCCTCGGCTGCATTTTCGGCAAGGGGCAATTTCGCCAGCACGACTGCCCGAAACCGGCTGCCCGCGCCGAGTGTGCTGATGGCGGTCACGTCGCCGCCCATCAGGCGGCACAGACGGCGGCTGATGGCCAACCCGAGGCCCGTTCCACCGTATGTCCGCGTCGTCCGGGATTCGGCTTGCACGAAGGGCTGGAAGAGGCGGCCCAACTGCGAAGGGGTCATGCCGATACCGGTGTCGCTGACCTCGAAAACCACGACAGGCTGGCCACTCGCATCGACGTCGCCGGTGGTGGCTATCGAGATGCGGCCGTCGCTGGTGAACTTGGCCGCGTTCGACACCAGGTTGATCAGCACTTGCCGCAGCTTCGTCAGATCGGACTGCATCAGGCTCAACCCCTGCGCGCACTGCACCTGCAAGCTGTTGCGGTTCACGGTCATCAGAGGCTGGGTGGTCGAGAGCACTTGGTCCAGCAGCTCGGCCAGCTCGAAGGACTCGACATGCAGCTCCATCCGGTCGGCCTCGATTTTCGACAGATCGAGCACGTCGTTGATCATTTGCAGCAGGTGCCGCGCAGCGCCCTTGATGCGGCCCAGGTCGGCGAGCGCGGTGTCGAGTTCGTCGCGCTCCGCCAGGTCCTCCTCCAGCATCTCGGTGTAGCCGATCACCGCATTGAGCGGCGTACGCAGTTCGTGGCTCATGTTTGCCAGAAAGGTGCTCTTGGCGAGGTTGGCGGTCTCCGCCTGTTCGCGGGCCTGCTCGGCAATCACGCGGGCCTGCTCGAGATCCGCCTTCTGGTGCTCGATGACCTGGTTGCGGGCATGCACCTCCCGCTTCGCGCCGATGGCCTGGCGCGTCCTGAAATGCGACGCCAGGCCGAACGCGGCCGTGTAGGTGATGACGGCGAGCGCCGTCATCACGTGCGCCAACAGCGGGACCGGCAACACATCGAAACCGGCGTTGAGTCCCACGGCCAGAATCCCGAGCACGAAGCACCCGGCGCCTGCCAAGCCCAGGCGCAGCCCGCCGATGCTCAGGTTGGCAGCGTTGATGGCCGTGAAGGACACCACGCAGATCCACAGATCGAGGCCGGTCAGCAGCGTGAATGCGCCCATGAGGAAGCTGTCGATCAGCAGGTTGCGCCGCTCGGCGGCCTTGCTGTCGCGGGCGCGGCTCGCCGCCAGGTAGGCCAGGTGCGGCCACAGCAAGGCAGTGCCGCACATCAGCACCAGGATGCCGACAGGCATCGACCGCAGTTGCAATACCGAGAGCGCCACGGCACCGAAGAACCCGTGTCCCACCACGCGCAGGCCATAGTCCAGGCGCACGGTCGGATGGACGCGCGGCCGCGGCCTCGACCTCGGGGATGGCAGGACCGGTGCGGCGGTCATCGAGCAAAGACTCCGTGCAGTTCCATGGCCGGGCCCTTACCAGCGCATCTTCAAGCCCACGCTCGCGTTCACGCCACCCTCGGTGCGCGTGTTGCCGCCGCTGGCGTTCAGTTGCCCGATTTCGCCATACAGGCTGGTGCGCTCGCTCAGCGCCAGCGTGGCGCCCATGGCCACTTCCGTGCGCGTGCCGCCGGTGGGCGTGCCGATCACGGTGAGCGCAGCCGGCGTGCGGTAGCTGGCGCTGTCCGTGCCGTTCGGGCTCTTGTAGACATTCAGGCGGCCATAGGGCTTCAGCGTGCCGATGGCGGTGGCCAGTTCGCCTTGCACCCGGATGCCGGTGCGCAGGCTCCAGCCGCTCTTCGTGTTCTGGCCCACGGTGGTGAGGCCGCCCAGGGCGAGATCGTTCAGGTCGAGCGATTGGTGAATGAGCTGCAGCTGCGGCTCGACGCGCCAGCCCGGCGCGAGCTCGAAGGACTGCCCAACTTCCAGCGAGGCGAGCAGGCTCGACCCCTTGCCGTTGGCACTGCTGCTCGTGATCGCCTCCACGCCATAGCGGTGGCGTGCGGCCTGCAGCACGGCTTCGGCGTACAGACCGCTGCTGCCCTGGTAGCTGCCGTAGGCGCCCAGGTACTGGTTCCTCAGGGTGTTGCGCCCGGCCTGCAGGTTCGCGATGCCGCGTGCGAAACCGCTGGCGCTCATGTCGCCGTCGAGCTGGCCGACGTAGACGCCGACCTGCCATTGCGCATCGGCGCTGCCGCCGACGAAGAGGTCGGTGCCGGCCTGGAAGCCGGTGAGGCGCCCGCGGCTGTGCGGGCTGACGGCGCCGCCCTGGGCGATGTCGCGCTGCACGCTGAGGACGCGGCCCCAGGCCTGGCGGGAGCCTGCAGGCGCATTGGCGCCCACGCTGTCGCCCACACGTTGACTGCGGTTGGCCAGCATCGCGAGGTTGGCTTCGCGCAGTTGCTCGGGCAGCGCGGCGATCAACGGGACTTCGGCGCGGTACAGGGGCGCGGATGGTCCGGGCGTGCCGGAGCCCACGGGGTTCGCGGGGCTCACGGGGTCTGCGGGGTTCATCGGGTCCACGGGGGGGACGTTCGAGTTCAGCCACGCACCGCTGGCGTTGGCGGTCAGGCGGTATTCGAAGGCGCCGGCATCGACGTGGCCGCCAGGCAGGCTGAACGCGTTGGCCTCTATGCGCGCGCCCTTCTCGGTCACGACCACCGGGATGCCGTTGCCCGTGGTGAGCGCGCCCAGGCCGGCGACGTTCGTCACCTTCACCTGGGTGCTGCCGCTGGCCACCGCGCCGGCACCGCTCAGCAGGAGCCGATCGCTGATGCTGGTGCTGTCGCCCAGCGCTGTGGCGACCTGCAGCACGCCGTTGTTGCCCACGTAGGGGCCGGTGACGGTGAGCGTGCTGCCCACGGCACCGCCAGCGCTGCGCAGGTTGACGGTGCCGGCATTGGCGAGAGCGGCGACGGTCTGGTTGAAGCCGTCCGTATCGAGGGTGGCGCCGGCGGCCACGCTGTGCGCGCTGCTCGAGGCGAATGTGTTCGCGGCGCCTGCCCTCAAGGTGCCTGCGGCCACGTTCGTGGCGCCGGTGTAGACGTTCGCGCCAGCAAGGGTCAGGGTGCCCGTGCCCTGCTTGGTGAGAAAGCCGCCACCCGAGATCACGCCGGCGAGGGTTTCGTTGAAGGCACCGGTGTCGATCACCGGATCGTTGCTGCCGGTCATGTGGATGGCGTTGGCGATGGTCAGGCCATCGGCAGCAAAGCCAAGGGTGGTGCCGTCGTCCATGGACAGCGTGCCCGTGCCCAGGGCCATGCTGTCGCCGAGGTTCAAGCGGCCGGCCTTGAGGGACGTGCCGCCTGAACGCGCGCTGGCCCGGTCCAGCGTCCAGGTGCCGCTGCCCTGCTTGATGAGGGTGCCGTTGAAAATGGTGGCGCCTGTGACGGCATCGGAATACCGCTGCGACCCTGCGCCGTCCAGCGTCAGCGTGGTGGCGGCGTTGGTGCCGATGCGCAGGTCGCCCGTGACGCTGGAGCCGGTATACAAGGTGATCTTGTGGGTGCCGGTGCCATCCAGGAACACATTGCCGAACATCTGGCCTGAGTTGCTGAGCGTCACATCGCCTCTGAACGCATGGACCGCTACGCCTTGTCCCTTGATGGTCGAGCCGACGCCGTTGATCACCGTCGCTGTGTTGGTCGAGGTGTTGATGCCCGTGCCCCCCCCTTCGATGCGTCCGCCGCCGGTGTTGCTGACGATGGCGTCGCCCCCTTCGATATAGACGCCTGAAGCGGTCTGCATGTCGGCAAAGATCGTGCTCGCGATGTTGCTGACCTTGCCGCCCGCGTACATCGCCACACCCGCAAACCGGCCCGAGACCATGCCGCCGCCCGTGTTGTTGACCGTTCCTGCTGCGCCGCTTGTCTCGATGGCGTTCCCAGTGGTGAGGGCGCGGACCTTGCCGCCCTGGTTGTTCACCGTGCCGCCCTGATCCATCATCACCCCCTGCGAGTATCCGGAAATCACCCCATCGGCCAGGTTGTTGACGATGGCGCCGCCAGTTTGAGAGTGCACGGCCGCGGAATCTGGGGCCGTGCGTTCGATCAAGCCAGCGTTGTCCAGCCTGCCCAGGTTGTTCAGGATGATCTCGTTGGCGATGCTCAGCCCCGAGGCAATCTGCAGCCTGGCGCCGAAATCGCCTGCGTTGTCCACCGTCACGGTGCCGGTGCCCAGCGCCGTGTTGCTGCCGGCCACCAGCGTACCGCCATGCACGGCGGTACCGCCGGTGTAGCTGTTGTTTCCGCTCAGCACCAGGGTGCCGCGGTCGCGCTTGTCCAGCTGGCCGTCGCCATCGATGGCTACCGCGATGCGGGCCGTCACGCCTGGGTCCACGCGGATCTGTGCATAGCCGTCGCTGTCATTGAGCGCCGTCAGTTTCCCGCCGGCGCCGCTTACCAGTTCATAGCCGTCCACTGCGAATTGCAGGCCACTGAATTTTTGCGCACCGTTCATGGTGACGGTGCCACCGGTGCCGTTGAACACGCCGAAGTCGTGCGCCCAGGCCTGGCTCGCCGTGCCGTCGGTCGTGGTCCAGTTGCTGTCGCCTGCATTCCAGACGCCGCTGCCGCCGTTGACCTTGCCATTGGGCTGCAGCACATTGCCATTCCAGAACCGCAAGGTGCCGGAGCTGGAGCCCACCACCAGGTTGACCTGCTTGTCGACGCTGGTCTGCACCGCCATGTCGCCGGCCTTGTAGCCCAGGGGCAGGTTGCCCAGGTCCAGGCCGTTGTCGGTGAGGCTGCCGCCGTAGTCGATCAATCGGTAGGCACCACGCCCGAAGCCGCCCGCGTCGGTGACGTTCAGCTTGCCATCCAGCGTCAAGTCGCCGGCGAGGTTGAGCAAGCGGGTGTCCGACGGCGCGCCCAGGGCCACGTCCAGGTTGCTGTTCGCACCAAGCACCAGCGAGGCTGCCGACAGGGTGCTGCCGCTGAGCAAGGCCAGATGGCCGCCGTCGGCGATTTTCACTGCCCCGGCCAGGGTGCCACCACCGGCCAGGGTCGCACCGCTGAGGACGTTGACACTTGCACTGTCCAGCCGGGTGCCGACATTCAACGTGCCGCCTTCAACGCGGGCGTTCCCGGTGGTCAGGCCGTTCTGGGTCTGGTCCAGCGTCCAGTTGCCAAGACCTCGCTTGACGAGGCTGCCAGTGAAGGTGGTAGTGCCGGTGACGGCCTTGGCGTAGAGCTGATCACCCACACCGTCCAACGTCAGCGTGGAAGCCTGGGAATTCGCCTGCAATCGGCCCATGATGCTGGAGCCCGTGTACAGCGTGACCTCGTGGGCTTCATTGGCCTCGGAGGAGGGCAGGTTCACGTCGCCAATCAGCTTGCCTGCATTGCGTAGCGTGACGGCGGTGCCTCCGGCGTTCGAAGCCACCGCCACGCCTGCTGTCCCCTCGATCGTCGAATCGGCATCGTTGATCAGCGTGCCGCCCGAGACAAGGAACACGCCGCTCGCCTTGCCGGTGATTTTTCCGCCGCCCCTGTTGGTGACTGTTGTCCCGCTGTTTTGGACGTACACGGCATTGCCGATGGAGGCCGTGATAGCGGCCCCGTTGTTGTCTACCGTGTTGCCGCCGCTGCCCCACACCGCTACGCCGGCTTGTACGCCCGAGATCGTGCCGCCCAATGTGTTGTTGACCGTGGCGGCTACCCCCCCCGTCACGGCGCCATAGCTACCTGCGGCGTTGGCTTGGATCGTGCCGCCTGTGTTCGTCACCGTGCCCCCATCGGCCAGGTCCACGCCACGTTTGTCGCCCTCGACCCGTCCGGTGGCCGCGTTGTTCACCGTGGCACCGCCTGTCTCTGAAATCACTGCCTTCTGGCCCGCAGCCGTTTGCGAAATGGTGCCCGCGTTGTTCAGCGTACCCGTGTTGTTGACGATGACCGCGTTACCGATGCTGACACCCGAGTCGACCGCCAGGGTGGCGCCGAGACGGTCTGTGTTGTCCACGGTCACGGTGCCGCTGCCCAGACCCGAACCGTGGGCAACTGCCAGCGTGCCTGCGGCGACCTGCGTAGCGCCGCCGCGCGTCATGGCCTTGTCCAGTGTCCAGGTGCCCATGCCCTGCTTGACGAGGGTGCCGGCGCTGAAGCTGGTGTTGTCGCCGACAGCATTGGAGTAGAACTGCTGGCCCGTACCGTCCAGGGTGAGCGTGGACGCGGCGTTGCTGCCTATGCCCAGGCTTCCGGTGATGCTGGAGCCAGTGAACAGCGTGACCTGATGTGCTTGGGGCGGGTTCCGGAAATTCAGATTCACGCCGCCGATCAGCTGGCCCTTGTTGGTGAGCCTGGTGCCTCCGGACATGACGATCACCGCCGTATTGGCCTTGATCACTGAACCGACATCGTTGAGTATTTCGCCGCCGTTGTACAGGACGACGCCGCCATTGACGCCCTCAATCGTCGCGCCGTTCAGGTTGTTGACGACGCCCAATGCCGTGCTGCTCAATGCGCCGATCGACACCCCCACGCTGCCGTTCGCGTCGGCGCTGATCTTGCTCGCGAGACCGTCATTGATCACGCTGCCCCCGGCGCCGAGGTAGACGCCCGATGCCTTGCCGGCGATGCTTGCGCCGGCCTCATTGGTGACAGTCACGGAGGCTGTGGCAGATGTCGCGTACACGCCGTAGCCGAGGCTTGCGTTGGCGCCCGAACTGATGGCGCTGCCGGCGCCGGTATTGCGTACCGAGCCACCGCCGGTCAGCCAGATGCCGGCCTCCCCGCCTGCGATCGTGCCGCCTGTCTGGTTTGTCACCGTGCCAACGCCGTTGGTGACCTTGACACCCATGGTGTTGGTGCCTGTGGCCGCAAGACGGCCACCGGTATTGTTGATGGTGCCCCCTCCGGCCTTCGTTTCGACGGCAATCTGGTTCGCACCCGTGCGCGTGACGGTGCCCGAATTGTTCAGCGTGCCCCCGTTGTTGACGACGACCTGGTTGGTGATGCTGAAGCCAGCGTCGACCTGCAGCGTGGCAGCGGCCTTGCCCGTGTCGTCCACGGTGACGCTGCCCGTGCCCAGCGCCGTGTTGTTGGCGACAACCAGCGTTCCCGCGGCGACCTGCGTGGCGCCGCTGCGCGTCATGGCCTTGTCCAGGGTCCAGGTGCCGCTGCCGACCTTGACCACGCTGCCCGAGCCGAGCGTGGTGGTGCCGGTCACGGCGTTCGAATAAAGCTGATCGCCCAGGCCGTCCAGCGTGAGCGTGGAGGCGGCGTTGGTGCCGATGCCCAGGTTGCCCGTGATGCTGGAACCAGTGAACAGCGTGACCTTGTTGGTGCTGGCGCCGCGCAGCACCACATTGCCCACGAGGGCGCCAGCGTTGCTGAGTGTCGCGTTCCCGGCAATGACTTCCACCGCCGACTTGCCCTGGATGGTGGCGCCGGCGCCGTTGATCACCGTGCCCCCATTGATCAGGCGCACGCCTGCCGCGGGGCCCTTGATGAGGCTGCCCGCGCCGGTGTTGGTGACCGTGCCCGGCGCGCCACTGATGCCCACGCCAGCGGCAAGCGGGTCCATCCCATCGGCGCTGATCGTGCTGGCGGTGTTGGTGATCGTGCCGCCGTCGGCAAGGCTCACTCCGTAGAGCTTGCCCATGATGGTGCCGCCGCCCTGGTTGGTGACGGTGCCCAGGCCGCCGACGATCGCCACGCCGTGGCCGCCATCGAGGTTCTTCCCGTCCGTGGTCGCGCGGATGGTGCCGCCGGTGTTGGTCACGTCACCACTGAAGTCGAGCAGCACGCCGGCGGCCCCGCCCGTGATCGTTCCGGCCTGCGTGTTGACGACCGCTCCTGCGGCGGTGCCGAAGTACACGCCCATTCCATCCGCGGCAGTTGTGCTGATCTCGCCGCTGTTGGTCACCGTGCCATTGCCATTGAGCTGCACACCGGTTCCCGCGCCGGTGATCTTCCCCCCCGCCTGGTTGTTCACCGTGAGGGTGTCGCCCGGGTCCGCATACAGGTAGATGGCCCGTCCGCCGCTGCCAGGCGCCTGGATGGTGCCGGAGTTGGTGACCTGCGCAGTTCCGCCGCCGATGACCACTCCCTGGCCGTCGACGCCGCTGGCCTCGATCGTGCCGCTGTTGGTCACCGTGCCATTGCCGCCGCTGATGGCCACGCCTGTACCCCCAACACCGCTCGCGCCGATGACGCTGCCTGCGCCGATGTTGCTGACCGTGCCACCGGCTTCCATATTGACGCCGGACCGGACACCTGTGATGAGGCCGGCATTCTTGTTGGTGACGTCCCCCGGCGCGTCGTGGATGTACACGGCCGAGCCGTCACTGCCAGTGGCCTCGATGGTGCTGGCATCGTTGGTCACGCTGCCGCCTGCGGCGAGTTGCACGCCGATGCTTTGCGCCGTGATCGTGCCGCCGGCCTCGTTGGTGACGGTGCCTGTCTTGCCCCAGATGTACACACCCTTGTCGTCACCATCTGCGGCCGCGGCGCTGATGGTGCCACCCGTGTTGGTCACCGTGCCGCCGTCGCTCAGGCTCACGCCGATATATTCGCCGACGATCCGTCCAGTGGCGGCGTTGTTCACCGTGGCGCCGCCCACATCGGAGCGGACCGCCGTATCGTCCACGGCGGTTCGCGAGATGGTGCCCGCGTTGTTCAGCGTGCCCCCGTTGTTGAGGATGATTTCGTTGCCGATGCTGACGCCGGAATTGATCTTCAGCGTGGCATTGCGATTGAGCGTGTTGTCCACGACGACGGAATCGGCGCCAAGCTGGGCGTCGGAGCCGACCACCAGAGGTCCGTCATCCACGATGGTCTGGGCATGGCTGCCCGCGCCTGTCAACGCCAGCGCCGCAACGGCCAGTGCACGCACCGCCGCGCCGCGACTGCGACCGCCGCGCCCGCGCTTGCCGCGACCACGGACGACTTCCGATACGGCAACCCACGCGCCGATGGAACGGTTCCAGACACTCCGATAGCTGATGTTCATGACAGGAAATCTCTCCAGATGCGCGAGCTGCCCACGCATGAGGAGCAGCCGCAAGACAAGGACTGGAATTATTGTAATACGTATTACTTTGATGATTCAGTCGATCCCGAAGCAATCATCTGGCTGGCTGAAACCGGCTTGAGGCCAGTTACATCGGCTCGACCTGCGCAGCCTTTGCGAGCGCCTGCAGCTTCAAGGTGTCCGCGGCATAGAAACGCGCGGCGTCGAGCAGTGACATGGGCAGCGGGACGGCCCCCCCAGCAGCACCGATGGTCTTGCGCACGTCCGCATTGCCGAGCGCCCGCGTGACGATCTTGTGCAGCTGCACGCTGGCACTCTCGCTCATCGCGGCAGGCACCAGCAGGCCGACCCAGATGCTCGGGCGACCGATGGCAGGTGCGGCTCGGCTTTCGTCGAAGGTCGCAGCGGCGGGGAACCGCTCGAGCCGCCGCGCGGACGAGACGCCCAGCACCTTCAACTTGCCGCCGGCGACCATGCTGCCCAGCAGCGCGTCGACGGGCATCACCGCGAAGTCGATGACGCCGCCCTGAAGGTCGGTCAGCATGGGCAAGCCCCCGCGGTAAGGCACGTGCGTAGCCTGGATGCCCGTCGCGGACAGCAACGTCTGCGTCACGAGGTGGAACAACGAGCCTTGCCCCGTGCTGCCGTAGCTCATGGGCCCTTCGCCGCCTTTGCGCGCCAGTGCAATGAGTTCGTCAAGATTGTTTGCAGGCAAGTCACGGCGCGCGTACAGCGCCAGCGGCGAATCGTTGATCAGGCCCAGGAGCCGGAAATCCGTGGGCTTGTATCGGACAGCGCGCAGGGTGAGCGGTGCGAGCACCGTCTCGGAGGGCGATCCCACGAAGAGCGTGCTGCCGTCGGGCACGGCCGCCAGCAAGCGGTTGGCGGCAATGGAGCCGCTGGCCCCGGCGACGTTTTCCACCACCGCGACACGCCCCAGCCCCTGACCCAGCGCCGGGGCAACAGCCCGCGCGAACACATCCGTCACGCCTCCGGCAGGCTGCGCCACCAGGATGGTGAGAGTGCCGGTACCGGCGAGGGCGCGGGGGGCGCCGGCGAGCAGCGCTGCGCCCATGCCCGACAAGGCGATCGCACGGCGCGAGATGGTCATGGCGGAATCCTTCGTTTTTCGGGGCATCATCCGGACTGATACCTCTTGGAATCGGAGGTTGGAAATAATACGTATTATTGGTGACAGTCAAGCATGAAAAATCCCACGGCCGGCAAACCCGCTCCCATCGGGGCCGGCCCCTCGGGGGTATCCGGCAGCAAGGCCAAGGCGCCTGCGCGGGGCCAGCGACGCCCCACGCAGCGTGACATTGCCCTTGCCACGGGCTTGTCGCAGACCGCCGTGTCCCTGGTACTCAACCGCGTGGAGCCGTCCACGGTGTCGGCCGAGGCGCGCGAGCTGATCTTGCAGACCGCACAGCGGCTGGGCTATGTGCCCAACCGCATGGCCCGCAACCTCCAGTCCGCGCGAACGCACACGCTGGCGTGCATCATCCCGGACATCACGAACCCGACTTTTCCCGCCCTTGTGCGGGGTTTCCAGTCCGCTGCCGACGCGGCAGGCTACGACACGATGATCTTCGACACCGACGGCACGCTCGAGCGCGAGCGCCGGGCGTTGCAGTGGCTGTCGCAGGGGCATGTGGACGGCGTGATGGCGCTGTTCTTTCACTTCGACGCAGCCGATCTGGCGCAGGCACTGCACGGTCGCGTTGCCGTGGTCCAGATGGTCAGCGAGTACCGGCCGTCCGGCGACATCGACCAGGTCTATATCGACAACGCAGCGGCCGCGCAGGCCATGACACAGGCCCTGATCGACAAAGGGCATCAGCGCATCGCCATGCTGTCCTGCCCGAGGGGCCCGGGCGCGGAACGCCAGCGAGGCTTTCATGCCGCGATGCAGAAGGCGGGGCTTTCAGCCAGTCTCATTACCGCCGACGACTTCACACAAGCGGCGGGCTTGCGTGCCATGCAAGCCGAGTTGGCAGAGCACTTCCATTGCAGCGCCGTGTTCGCGGCCAACGATCTGCTGGCGATCGGAGCCATGGCAGCGTTGCGCGCGGCAGGCCGACGCATTCCCGACGATGTCGCGGTGGCCGGCTTCGACGACATTCCCTCTGCGCAATTGCTGCACCCCGCCTTGACCACGGTGCGCCGCTTCGAACACGAGATGGGCCACTTTGCAGCCGAGTTGCTGATCGCACGGTTGGACGGCCTCGACGCGGACCAACCGGGCCGCGGCTTTGAGCGACCTTTCGAACTGGTCATGCGCGACTCGGCCTGATGGCTTCTCGGAATTGAAGCCGCGTGATTCCTGAATCTTCCTGGATCACTACTGTTGGGTGCACCCTGCGCTGAAGACGGGCCGCGAAACTCGCAGCCCGCCAGACCAGCTGCTAACCGCCGTTCTCAGGCATTCCATGCCGCGCCTTCTCGCTCAACTGAAACAGCTCCCCCGCCTTGCGCGCTAATTCAGCCGCAAGCCAAAGCACGTTGTCCAGTTGTCGCGGCCCCGTGCCGCTGCACCAGTCGATGTTTTCCCCGTGGCAGACTCACAGCAGGGCTTCGAGTTGAGAAAGTGTGTTTGCGAGCAGGTCCGCCGGGTCTTGCGCGGTTGCGTCGGGGGAAGTTCGAGGCGAGGGGGCCGCGGCTATAGTCTTGGCAGCCATTTTTGTGCGGTCCTTTAGAGGTTGTTGCACTTCTTTGGTTAGCCGGTCGGGGTGTTACTAGCACCCCGGCCGTCGCCTTTGATACCTCGCGTCTGCGTCGCTGCTTGTTCAGCACCGACAACCCGCCGCGAGGCGCGCGGTTCTTCAGTTATTCATTCATCCGGTTGGTGGTAGCGGCTCCTTGTTCCCCTTGCTGGGACAGTGAGTGACTGGGGCATTCGCTGTAGACAACGGCGCCCGCCGCGCGGCGATCGCGCCAACAAATGCAGCTTCGGCTGCATGGCGCGCCACCCGCACGCATCGCGCGCGCCGCCTCACCCGCCCAGCAAGCGCGCGCTGCCCAGCATCTCGTGCGTGTCGTGCGCCATCACCGCGAGGAACGCGAGCAGGCCGATGTAGTAGACGCTGTACGTCAGCCGCGTCTCGCTCGACACCGCGTAGTACTGCTGGTTGGCCGGGTCCTTGGGGTCGTACTTCCATGCGCGCATGACCTGCGGCGCGGCCAGCACGGCCACCAGGATCAGCATCGGGCTCGGCCGCCAGAAGAACAGCGCCACCAGCACCGGCACGCCCAGCAGCCACACGCGCGGCGTGAGCACCGCGGTGATGCGCCCGCCGTCGAAGGGCGACAGCGGGATCAGGTTGAACAGGTTGATGAAGAAGCCCGCGTACGCGAGCGCCAGCAGCAGGCGGCTGTCGGTTTCGCGCGCCGCGAAGTAGCAGGCCAGTGCGGCCAGGCTGCCGAGCAGCGGGCCGCCCAGGCCGACCCAGGCTTCGGTCTCCACGTCGTGCGGCTGCTGCTTGAGGTCGATCCACGCGCCCACGAACGGAATGAAGGTGGGCAGCCCCACGTCGAGGCCGCGCTGCCTCGCGGCCAGGAAGTGCCCCATCTCATGGATGAAGATCAGCGCCACGAAGCCCACCGCGTAGCGCCAGCCGAACACGAAGGCATAGGCCACCACGGACACCAGCATCGTGCCGCCCGACAGCAGCAGCTTGCCGAGCTTGCCGGCGCTCAGCAGCAACAGCAGCAGCTTCACCATGGCGCCTGCTTGCGTGAGGCCATGCGGCTGTGCCTCAGGCCGTGGGCGGCTTGGGCGGTTCGTTGAAGGCGGGGGTGTCGTTCGCGGGCGGTGCCACTGCGGCAGGCATGGCCACCACCGCCGGTTCCTTCTTCTTGAAGAGCTTGGAGACGCCCCACAGCGCACCGCCCACCGCCACGATGGCCAGCTTCGCGAACTTGGCCACGAAGGCCAGGATGATCGCGAACAGGCCCAGCTTCTTCACCGCCACGCCGGCCACCAATGCGGCCAGGCCGTAGGCGGCGACCTTGTCGGTGGACGAGTTGAAGTCGGCGTACTTCTTGCCGTCGTCGTACTGCAGCGCGCCGAGCAGCTTGGCGGCGTCGGGCTTGTACTTGTCGAGGTCCTTCGCGTTGGTGATGAGGTTCAGGCTCAGGTAGCCGTCGCGGCCCAATGCGTAGGTGTTGTAGTTGACGCCCTGGTTGTCGTCCGTGCCGCCCTTGCGCTTGGACAAGGCCGACCACACGAGGCGGTGCGCGCCGGCTTCGTACTCGGGCTTCTGCGCCCAGCCCGTCACCTCGATGGACGGAATGCCGCGCTTGGCGCGTTCTTCGTTCGCGGCCTCGGTGCCTTCCTTCAGGCTCTTGAGCAGGTCGTCGGCGTTCCAGTCCTTGGCGTCGTCGTCCTTGATGTAGCCCTCTTTCACGAACTTCACCACCGCCATCCAGTCGGCGTCGTCGGCGGGGAAGACCGCGCCGAGGAAGGTGTCGTCGGTGCGGTTGCCCATGGCGCGCATCAGCTGCGCGGCGGCGGGCATGGGCACCCACACGTAGCCTTCGGGCAGCTTCAGGTGGGCCTGGTCGCGCAGCGTGATGTCGGCGGGACCGGCCTTCTGCGCGGCCTTGGCGGCCTTGAAGGCCGCCTCCTGCTCGGCTTCCACCGAGTCGGCGGACGGGCCGGGTGCGGCCGTGGTCGAAGGGGTGGTCGGCGATGCGGCGTGAGCGGTGTGGGCCACGAAAGCGGCGCACGCGAGCAGCAGGCCGGCCGTCAGGCGGGCGGTTTGAATACGCAAGTTCTCTCTCCTCGGTTGTTATCGGTTTGGCGAGTCAAGAGAGTGTAAATACCTAGGTGTCGCTCCACTTGCGCAGGAGGTTGTGGTACGTGCCCACGAGCGTGCGGCGCGCCGTTTCGTCGGCGCCGCTCTGGTTCAGCCGCTGGATCGCGTTGTCCATGTCGAACATCAGCGCGCGGTCGCCCGCGTCGCGCACGAGGCTCTGCACCCAGAAGAAGCATGCGACCCGTACACCGCGCGTGATGGGCGTCACCTGGTGCAGGCTGGTGGCGGGGTACAGCACCATGTCGCCGGCCGCGAGCTTCACGGTCTGCATGCCGTGCGTGTCTTCCATCTGCAGCTCGCCGCCGTCGTAGCTGTCGGCGTCCGACAGGAACAGCGTGGCCGACAGGTCGGTGCGCAGCTTGCGGCCGCTGCGCGGGTCGATGCGCACGCCGCCGTCCACGTGCAGGCCGAAGCGCATGCCTTCGCTGTAGCGGTTGAACATCGGCGGGTACAGCAGGTTGGGCAGCGCCGCGCTGATGAAGGTCGGGTGGCGCTCCAGCGCGCTCGCCACGATGGCCTGGCACTCGTGCGCCACCGCCGAGCCTTCGTCGATCTGCTGGTTGAACTTGACCGGCGCGCCCTGGTGGCCGGCGGTGACGCGGCCGTCGACCCACGCGTCGCCCGCGGCCTCGAGGCGCGCGCGCACCGCGGCGAGCGCTTCGGCGTTGAGCACGCCGGGAATGCAGACCAGCATGTCGAAGCTTCCTCTCGAACTCAGAGCCGGTAGGTGAACGACAGCGTGGCCGCCCGGCCCGAGCCCGGCACCGCACGGCCGCCGTCCGATGGAATCAGCGCGTCGTAGTAATGGCGGTTGGCCAGGTTGAACAGGTTCAGGCGGATGTCGTACTTGGGCTGATGGTAAGCCACCATCGCGTCCAGCCGCGCGTAGCCGCCGACCTGCACGAGGTCGGTGTTGTTCGCGAAGCGCTTCGCGCTGTAGGTGGTGCCGCCGCCGATCTCCCACTCGGGCGTGATGGCGTAGGTGGCCCACAGGCTGGCCGCGTCCTTGGGCGTGTTGGCGGGCACCTTGCCGAGCGTGCCGGGCGCGATGCCGTCCACGATGGTCGCGTCCAGGTGCGTGTAGGCGCCGAACAGCTGCAGCTTGTCGGTCACGCGGCCCGCCACGCCGGCGCGCGCGCCGTTCACGCGCACCGTGCCGGTGGCGCTGTAGGTGCCGTCGCTGTTCTGCGAGCGCGCGTTGGTCTGCGTGATCTGGAACGCGGCGGCCGTCAGCGAGAGGTTGCCGTCGTTCATGTCCCACTTGCCGCCGACCTCGTAGGCCTTGTTCTTCTGTGGCGGCAGCGGCTGCGTGGCGCCCGTGGTGGCCACCAGCTGCTCGAGCGACGGGTTGAACGACGTGCTGTACGACACGTAGTACGACTGCTCGGGCGTCGGTTGCCAGATGGCGCCGGCGCGCACGCTGGTGAAGTCGATGGTCTGGCTTTCGGCGGCGAGCGTGGTCGCGCTCGAAATGCTGTTGGCGATGCTCGCGCGGTAGTGGTCCTGCCGCACGCCGCCCACCAGCTTCCACTGCGGGCTCAGCTCGATGGTGTCGTTCACGTAGCCCGCCACCGTCGTGGCGCTGGCGGTGGCCAGGTTGCCGGGCAGTGCGGGTGCGGTGCTCGGCGTGTTGCCCTGGTAGGGCGCGAGCAGCGGCGAGCAGGTGGCATAGCCGCTGGTGCTGCCCGCCGGGTTCAGCGCCACGCCCGCGCAGGTGCCGTTGCGGTAGTAGGCCTGGTTGTCGTAGGTGTCGTGGCCCAGCTCCAGGCCCGCGAGCAGCGTGTGCTTGATGGCGCCGGTCGTGAACTTCGTGTTGAGCTCGGTCAGGTTGAACAGCGACTTGTCGTGGATCGTGCGGTCATGGCTTTGCTGGCGCACCCACAGGCTGCTCAGCGGCAGCGAAGAGAAGGCCGCGGCGGGCACGGCGGTGGTGCCGGTGGAGAAGGGCGTGAACACGCCCTTGGCCGACAGCGTGCCAATGGCTTGCGGCGCGGTCTCGCGCGCGTCGGTGGTCACGTCGTTGTACTGCGTCTGGTTGCGGATCGACGTGTCGGGCGTGAGCTTGTGCTGCACCACCGCGCTGAAGGCCTGGATGTCGGAAATCGTGCGGTCGTCGCTGAAGCCGAAGGCCGTGTTGCGGTCGACCTTGGCCGGGTGGCCGTTGAGCGGCGGCACGCCGTAGTCGGGCTGGTCGCGGTTGTGCTGCACCAGCGCCGACAGCGTGACCTGCGTGGGCGTGTTGATGCCGAACTTCAGCGAGGCGTCGAGGCCGAAGTCCTTCAGCCTGGTCTGCTCGCGCGTGCTCGCGTCGCCCTGCTGGCCCATGGCCGCGATGCGAAAGGCCGAGGTGTCCGACAGCGGCCGGTTGATGTCGATGGTCGATCGCACCAGCCCCGTGGTGCTGGCCGACACCGAGATCTCGCCCGCGGGCGTGAGCGACGGCTTCTTGGTGACCTGGTTGATCACGCCGCCCGTGGAGCCGCGGCCGAACAGCATCGACGACGGGCCCATCAGCACCTCGACCGATTCGAGCGCGAAGGTGTCGCGGTAGTACTGCGCGCGGTCGCGTGCGCCGTCCAGGTAGATGTCGGTGCGCGCCGAGAAGCCGTTGAGGTTGATGTTGGTGCCGATCTGCCCGCCCTCGGCGCCGCCGATGGTCAGGCCCGGCACGTTGCGCAGCGCGCTCGCCAGCGAGGTGGCGCCTTGCGACTGCATCACGGCCTGGTTGATCACGGTGATCGACTGCGGCGCGTCGCGCAGGTCGGCGGGAAGGCGGTTGAGCGACGAAGGGTTGGCGCCGAAGCTGGTCCTGTCCTGCGCGCCCTGCACCTGCACTTCGCGCAGCGTGCCGGGAACGGAGGTGCCGTTTGTGCCGGGCGCGCTCGTTGCCGTGGCAGGCGCGGCAGATGCCGCAGGCGCGTCGGCCTGCTGGGCGAAGGCGGTGGGCAACGAAGCGCAGAGGCCGAGCAGGGCAAGGGCCACGGGGGTGTGGCGCGAGAAGCGGGAAGCGGGGAGGGAAGGGGAGGAACGGGTCATTGCGGCGGCTTTCCGAAAGGTGCGCGGGGAGTGCCCCGGCGTTGCGGTGCAAACCAAAGCAGCACCGGCGGAAATTCTCACCGCGAATGACTCTTATTTGGAAAATTTGCCGAGAGGTGTTTGGCCGGCGAGACACGCGCGTGTCTTTACGTGAAAAGTCAGGTGGCAGGCAGGTTCGCGGGTGCATGCGGCTGAGAAAAACTGCGCACGCAGCGGCGCGAAATCGCCGTGCGCCGGCCAATTGTCTGTTGATGTAACCGCACTTTGGCACACTGGCGGCCCTGTCAACACCGGCCTTGCGCGCATTCCGATGACTCTCTCTTCGCTCCAGACTTCCGCAGAACACGTGCGCCAGGCGATCCGTGCCGCCACCACAGGCCTTGTCGGCCGCGAGCAGCTGGCCGAACTCATCGTGCTGTCGGCGGTGGCGCAGGAGCACCTGCTGGTGGTCGGCCCGCCCGGCACCGCCAAGAGCGCGGTGGTGCGGCGCGTGGCGCAGAGCCTGGGCGGGCGCTACTTCGAATACCTGCTGGGGCGCTTCACCGAGCCTTCGGAACTGTTCGGCCCGGTCGACCTGAACAAGCTGCGCGCCGGCACCGTCGAGACCGACGTGAGCGGCATGCTGCCCGAGGCCGACGTGGCCTTTCTCGACGAAGTGTTCCTCGGTTCCACCGCCATCCTGAACACGCTGCTGGGCGTGCTCAACGAGCGCCGCTTTCGCCGCGGCCACACGCAGCTGAACTGCCCGCTGCGCGTGTGTGTGGGCGCGGCCAATGCGTTGCCCGACGACGAAGGGCTGGCCGCCTTCGGCGACCGTTTCCTGCTGCACGTGTTCATCGAGCCCGTGCCCGATCACCAGCTCGAAGCGATGCTCAGCGGCGGTTGGCAGTCGGACCACACGGCCGTCGCCCCGGGCGGCGCGCTGGCCGATCTCGACGTGCTGTGCCGCCAGCTGAAGCAGGTCGACCTGGGCGGCGTGCAGCCCGCGCTGGCCAACGCCATCCGCAAGCTGCGCCAGGCCGGCGTGCAGCTGTCGGACCGGCGCATCGTGAAGTCGCAGCGCCTGCTGGCCGCCGCCGCCGTGCTGGCCGGCCGCCTCGAGACCACCGAAGCCGACCTGTGGCCCCTGCTCTACGTGCTGCCCACGCAGGAGGCGCAGCAGAGCGCGCGCGACGTGCTGCGCGACGCCTTCGCCAACGCCACGCATCCCCATTTGCTGAGCGCGGTGGAAGAGGCCACGCTGCAGCCGCTGTCGCGCGCGGTGCGGCTGGCAGAGACGGCGCGCGCCTGCCTCGCGGCGGAACCCGCATCGGGGCGCACGCAGGCCGAGAGCGTGCTGCGCGAGATCGACGCCAACTTCAGCAGCGAGCTGCTGCCGGAGAACTTGACTGCCTTGCGCGGCCAGCTCGTCGAACGCCTGGCTGCCGCCGCATGAGCGTGGCGGTTCCGCTCGAATGGCGCTGGCGGCCCTGCGCCGAGCCGCTGCCCGCGCAGGCGGCCGTGGCCTGGGGCGCGGCGGCGCATGCATTGCACGCGCGCTTGCTGCAACTGGCCCCTGATCAGCATGCGGGCCTGAGCGCAACCGCCGGCCCCGACCTGCTCGTGGTGACGGGCGAGGCCGATGTCTTGCCCTGGGTCGACGGCGTGGCCTATGCGGGGCCGGCCGCGGAGGCGCACGGCCTGTGGCTGCCCACCGTCGAGGCACCCGACCTGCCGCTGGACCTGGTCGCGCGCAGCCTGCAGCGCGAGCACCCGAACCGGCAGCCGCTGCTGCTGTGGCCGCGCCCGGAATTCGTGCTGCCGCTCGACCGGTTGCTGCCGCTGTCGGCCGCGCTGCTCGCACGCATCGGCACGCAGTGGACCGCCGCCCGCGCATGACAACGAACACCACCGAACTCCCCGACGCGCTGCAGCCATGGGGCCCCTGGCTTGCGTGGTTCGCGCCCGACATGGCGGCCGAACTCGGCGCGCTGGTGCAGCGCATGCAGCCGCTGCTGGGCCGCTTCCGCGGCCACACGCGCGGCGGCGTGCCCGAGCCCGACGGGCTCGACGACCTGCGCCGCCGCGGCCCCTACGAACGCCTGCTTGCCACCGAATGGCTGCTGGCCGACGAGCTGCCCGACGAGTTCCTGCGCCGCGCCGCGGCCAGCGAGCACCTGTTCCTGGCGCCGCGCCCGCGGGCGCGCGAGGCCGAGAAAAGCATCGTCGCGATCTTCGACGCCGGGCCGCTGCAGTTCGGCGCGCCCCGGCTCGGGCAGATCGCGCTGTGGATCCTGCTGGCCCGCCGCGCCGCGCAGATCGGCGGCGTGTTCCAGTGGGGTGTGCTGCAGCTGCCGGGCGGGCTGGACGGTGGAAACGAGGCGAAGAACCTGCGTTCGCTGCTCAAGGCGCGGGACTTCGAAGTGGCGAGCCCCATGCACGTGAGCGGGTGGCAGGAGGTGCTGTCCAGTCTCGAGAGTGCGCCGGGCGAAACGTGGCTGATCGGCGCGGCGCCGGCGGAGCAGCCCGCCGGCGAGCGCTGGACCAGCCACCGCGTGTGCCTGCAGCGCGCGGTGCTGGGCGACGTGCTCGAGGTGTCGCTGGGCGAGCGTGGCGGGCTGCGTCGCGCGCAACTGCCGCTGCCTTCGGCGAAGGCGGGCGCGCTGCTGCTGCGCGGCGAGTTCATGGAGCGTGTGCCGCAGGCGGTGCACCGGCAGCACCGCGGGCGCATCTCGCTGCAGCGGCCACCGGTCATTTCGCACTCCGGCCAGCACGTGGCGGTGCAGTTGCTCGACGAGGCGGGTTTGCTCGTGTTTCCCGTGCCGGTCGAGGGGCAGCGCAAGGCCGCCAGGCCCAAGTACCAGCATTGGGGTCAGTCGCTGGTGCCGCTGTCGGTCATGTTCCTGGGCAAGCGCTCCGGCGCGCTGTTGAGCAACGCACACTCGATGCATGCCGGCGGCGAGCGCTCGATGCATTTCTGGCAGATGCCCGGGCTCGGCAGCTTCGCCGCACCCGAGCCCGCGGAATTTCGTGCGCCGCCCGGGTTGGCGGTGTGGCTGCCTTCCGCATGGCTGCGCGATGGAAACAGCCAGCGCGTCTGCATGCTCGACCGCGACCGCCGGCTCGTGGCGTGGAACCTGCAACCCGGCGTCGCGCCGAGGCCCGAAGAAGGCGCGCCGACGCTGGTCGACGCCGAGGTGCTCGGCATGTCGCAATGGTCGGAGTCGCACCTGGTCTACGCCGCCGTGCACGGCAACCAGCTGGTGCTGCGGCGCCTGGGGGCCGCGGGCGGGCAGAGGTCCGAGACGGTGCTGTGCGCGCGCCCTGACGAAACCGCGGTGCTCTTTGCCAGCGGCTGGCAATGGAAGAGCGGTGTGGGCGGTGTCGCCGTGCGCACCACGGCCGAACCGGCGCGGTCCGCCGAGACCTGGCGAATCCACGAGCCCGACCCGGCATCCGCCGGTGGACGGCACGGCGCGTTTCCGCAGAAGTGGCGCGTCTTCGATGTGCGCGCCTTGCGTGCGCTGGCACTCATCGACGACTTCAAGCACTCTCGCCATGCCTTGCTGAGCCTCTCGCCTTCGCTCGACGGGCTGGACCTGCATTCGAAGGACGGCACCGAGACCGTCTACAAGGCGCCCGAGCGCATCGAGAAGGTCAGCGTGAGCCCCTCCACGGGCCTGGCGGTCATGCTGACCGTGCACAAGAAAATCATCGTCTACGCGGTGCCCCAGCGGGCCTTGCGCGCGGTGCTGCATGGCGAAGGAGCAAGCGATGCCGACGCCGCCTGAGGTCTCCGCGATGCCGGCCGCGCAGGTTCGCCACCCCTTGCTGAAGGGCCGGCAGCAGGTGGCCGCGCTCTGGTTTCCGTCGGACTGGTTCGACGAGGCCGCGCGTGCCCGCCGCATCGTCGATGCATGGCGCACGGGCGCGCAGGCGTTGCGGTTTGCCGAGGGCGATCTGCTTCGCTTCGCGGACCCGATGGCGCTCGACTGCGACCATGCCACCGGCTGGCCCCTGCGGCGTGAAGGACAGTCGCTTTGCTCCGCCGAACTCGACCGCGGCGAACGCGCCGCGCTGCCGCCGGCCGACATCTGGCTCGTGAATGGCGGCGAAGTGCTGGCCCTGCGCCTGGCGCAAGCCACGCCGCTCGATCCTTCGCAGTGGCTGGCCCCGGGCCCACCCCTGTTCGACACCTTCGATTGCCGCGAGACGCTGCCTGAGCCCGTGGTGCTCGATACAGACGGGCGCACGCTGCGCGAGGTGCTCGGTGACGCCGTGCCACCCGCCAGCGTCGAGCAGGCCGCGTTCCTCGAGACCTTGCGCGAGCGGGCGAAGCGCGAGGGCGCCCTGAAGCAGCAGACGCGGCCCGGCACGCCTTCGGGCGCGCGCGACAGCCGCGGCAACACAGGCGTTTCGTCGACCGTGCGGTGGGTCCTGGGTGTCGGCGCGTTCGTGCTGTTTGCCAGGATGCTGTTCGAGCACCTGGGTGCGCCGGGCCCGTCGGGTGTGGCGGGTGCGGCGTGGCCGACCCGGTCCGCCTCGGTGTCGCATGTCGACGCGTCCGCGTTGTGGCTTTCGCTGATCGTCTTCGCGCTCGTGGTCCTGATCGCCTGGGGAATGCGGCGCTTCAACTCGGGGAATGTGGGCAGGGCGTCCCGCCGCCCTGGCAGTGGCACGTCGGCGGCCAGGCCCGCACCCGCGCGCCCGGCCGCAACGCCGCTGAAGCAACGCGGCAGCGCGCAGCCGGGCCGCTCGCGCTGGCGCGACTGGGTGGCGCGCCTTGCCATCACCTCGCGCCTGTCGAGGCTGCTGGGCCGCCAGCAGGCGGCCTATCTGAACCGCATGCTCAAGATGTTCGACGACGGCGATCTCGAGCAGGCGCTGCGCCACGCGATTCCGCTGGGCGGCGACGTGCAGTCGCTCGGGCAGGCCTTCGGCACGCCGGGGCCGCGCGGCGACCTGTCGCTGAGCGGTTCGCTGGCACAGGGGCCGAGCATCAACCTGGGCAACGACTTCGAGGCGCACCTGCGCCAGCTCTACCGCAAGACCTTCGAGAAGCTCGACCGCGAAGGCCGCATCGACGAGGCCGTGTTCGTGCTGGCCGAGCTGCTGCAGGCGCGCCAGGAAGCGCTGGACTACCTCGAGAAGCACCAGCGCCATGCGCAGGCCGCCGAGCTTGCGCTGTCCTGGGACTGGCCGCCCGCCACCATCGTGCGCCTGCTGTGCCTGGCCGGCGACTGGCGCCGCGCGCTGGCCGTGGCGCGTCGCGACAACGCCTTTGCCAGCGCCGTGCTGCAGCTGCAGGAGCGCTGGCCCGACGCCGCGAACCGCCTGCGCGAGGAGTGGGGCCAGGCGCTGGCGCAGCAAGGCGAGTGGTTGAAGGCCGTGGACGCCGTGTGGCCGGCCGCCTCGTTGCGCGAGCAGGCCGCCGCATGGTTGCTGGCCGCGGAGACTTCAGGCGGCCAACTGGCGGCCCGTGCGCTGGTGCAGCGCGCGCTGTTGCTGCCCGACACGCTGCAGGCTTGCATGGCGCGGCTGCAGGCGCTGCGCGACGACGCATCGCTGCACGGCGAACGCGCGGCACTGGCGTTCGCGTTGAACGCGGTGACGGGCCATACCGATGCGTCGCGCGGGCTGGTCGCGGTGTTGCTGCCCGCGCTGCTGGCCGATCAGGCCCGAGGCGTGGGCCGGCTGGAAAAGAAGGCATTGCAGGCCTTGCTGCGGTCGAGCGCGGATACGTTGCTGCAGGCCGATCTTCCAGGCTCCGAGTTGCCGGCCGTCGAGGCCAGGCCGCTCGCGAAGCAGTCCGCGGCACTGGCGTTCGAAGCACCGGAGGCGGGCGCCCACGCAGTGCTCGATGCCGCACTGCTCGACGAAGACCGCTACCTCGTCGCCATCGGCGAGGCCGGCGCGCTCATGACCAACAGCGTCGGCCGCGTGCTGGCCCGCTTCGCCGTGCCGGCCTACCGGCTGGTGGTGGCGCACAGCGGGCAGGTGGCGCTGGCACTGGCGCAGCGCGACGGTCTCTGGCGCGTGAGCCGCATCGACCTCGTGCAGCGGCAGGTCAGCGACCTGGGCCTGGGCGCGTTCGATCATTTCGCCACCGCCTTCGACGGCATCGCGTGGACGGTGGCGCGTGGGCGCCGCGTCCAGGTGATCGATACGGGGCGCTCGCTGCAGGACGTGCTCTGGCAGGTGAACGACCTGCCGGGAGAGGTGCAGGAGTTCGCGGCCACGCAGCACCTGGAACAGTTCATCGTGCACGACGACGTGCTGGGCCCGTGCCTCTGGCGCTACCAGTGCCCGCAAAGGCGCTTGCTGAGCCGTGAACAGATCGACGTCAGCGCGATCCCGCGGTCGACGCACCTGCTGCATCCGCAGCACGGCCCGTTCCGCCTGATCTGCGCGGCGCCGGAAGAGCGCGGCGTGCACATGACGTGGAAGGTCGTGCATGGCGTGGAGGGCGATGCCTGGCTGTCATCGCGCGATGGCGGCGCGTTCCAGCTGTGGGCCGACCAGGAATGGCTCGTCGTCGCGCAAGCCGCGGCCGTGGGCTGGCGCGTGCGGTGGCTGTCGCTGCGCGGCGGCGGCCTTGCCGCTTCGGTCGACTGGCCCGGCGATGCGCCGCCGGTGGCGCGTCCCGTGCGCAACGGCTGGCTGCTGCACGACGGCGAAGGCCGCGTGCTGCACCTCGACGTGGAACGCAGCGTGACAGCGGGCTTTGCCGTGCGCTGAAGGCGCTACTTCCAGGGCGTAGCCGGCGGAATCTCGCACACCGGCTCGACATCGATGCTCTTGAAGTCCGCCGGCGAGACGATCTCCAGGTACTCCATGTCGGGCGAGTAGTCGAACAGGAAGTGCCGGATGCCGGGGCGCTGGTGCACCACGTCGCCGGCCTCCACCAGCGTCTCCTTGTCCTCGTACATGAAGCGGGCCCAGCCCTTGACCATGATCACGATCTGGAAGTCCGCCTCGTGGCGGTGCCAGCCGGTGCCCGTTTCCGGTGCCATGTTGGCCTTGACCAGATGCGCGATGACCTTGCCGTTGGTCGCCTCGGCAATGCCCAGGTCGCGATAGAGAAAGAAGTCGCGCAACCCGCCCGAGACGAATTCCGTGTCGCCGGGTTTCACATGGGAGAACTGGGTGGCCGTACGGTCCAGCATGGGGCGCTCCTTCGCAGGGGTGGTGGTGCGGTGCGGCACGCATAAAGCGTTCCCGCCGCACGCGCCCTTCGTGCATCCCTCGTGCGCCCCTCGTGCACTTTCCGTGCGCCCTGCGGCTCAGCGCCCCGCGAAGCCGTCGGTCGCGCGCACCAGCCGGTCGAGGATGCCGGGCTCCGAGTAGGCGTGCCCCGCGCCTTCGACCAGGTGGAACTCGGCCCCGGGCCAGGCCCGGTGCAGCGCCCAGGCATGGCGCGCGGGGCAGGGCATGTCGTAGCGGCCGTGCACGATCACGCCGGGAATGTCGTGCAGCCGGTGCGCGTCGCGCAGCAGCTGGCCCTCTTCGAGCCAGGCGTCGTGCACGAAGTAGTGGTTCTCCAGCCGCGCGAAGGCCAGCGCGAAGTGATCGTCGGCATGCGTGTCGGCCAGCGCCTGGCTCGGCAGCAGCGTGATGGTCTCGCCCTCCCACACGCTCCAGGCGCGCGCCGCCTCGATGCGCGCCACCGGGTCGTCACCGGTCAGGCGCTTGCGGTAGGCCGCGATCATGTCGCCGCGCTCGGCCTCGGGAATGGGCGCCTGGAACTTCTCCCACTTGTCGGGGAACATCTCCGACACGCCGAACTGGTAGTACCAGCGCAACTCGGCCCGCGTCACGGTGTAGATGCCGCGCAGCACCAGTTCGCTCACGCGCTCGGGGTGCTTCTGCGCATAGGCCAGGGCCAGCGTGGAGCCCCACGAGCCGCCGAACACCAGCCAGCGATCGACGCCGGCCAGTTCACGAAGCCGCTCGATGTCGGCCACCAGGTGCCAGGTGGTGTTGGCCTCCAGCCCGGCGTGCGGCAGCGACTGCCCGCAGCCGCGCTGGTCGAACAGCATCAGGTCGTAGCGCGCCGGATCGAACAGCCGGCGGTGCTCGGGCGAGATGCCGCCGCCCGGCCCGCCGTGCAAGAACACCGCTGGCCTGGCACCGGGCGTGCCCACGCGTTCGTAGCGGATGCGGTGGCCGTCGCCCACGTCGAGCATGCCGGTTTCGTAGGGTTCGATGGGGGGATACAGCTGGCGCAGTTCGGTCATTGGCGGGTCCTTCGTCGGTAGATCTGCATATCGTCGGTGCGTGCCGTACGGTAAGCGATGCGCGGCTCAGGCCGGTCCGCGTGCCAGTGCGCGCTCCACGTCGGCCGCGAGCGCGAGCAGGGCGGGCGACAGCTCGCGCACCACGCTGTCGAGCGACTCGGTGCTCGACACGCTGAGGTTGAGCACATAGGCTGACGCGCCGGGCGCGGCGCCGCCCGGCGAACGGGTGGGCGCGGCGTCCCCCGGCGCGCGGATGGGCGCCGCGAGCGCCACCACCTCCGGCTGCCACGAGGCCGCGCAGAAGCCCCGCTCGGCCACGCTGGCCATGGCCAGTTCGATCTCGTCGCGCAGCGCGGGCCATTGCGCGCGGCGGCGCTGCTTGAAAAGCGCGTACAGCGCCTTGCGCCGCGCCTCGCCCGCGGTCGCCAGCCAGGCGCGGCCGAGCGAGGTGAGTTCCATCGGCACGCGCTGCCCCGACACCACGTTGCGCAGTGACACGCGGCGGTTGTAGCGGATCGATTCCAGGTAGACCATCTCGTCGCGGTCGGGCGCGGCCAGCCCGACGTTGATGCGGCGGGCCTCGGCCAGCGCGCGCATCTTCGGCGCGGCCAGCGCCAGCACGGTGGAGCCCGAACGCATCGCATGCGCCAGGCTCAGCACCGCGGGCGCCAGCCGGTAGGCGCGCTGCCCGGCGTCCACCTGCAGCATGCCGGCGCCCACCAGCGTCTGCGTGAGCCGGCTCACGGTCGAGCGCGAAAGGCCGGTGCGGTCCGCCAGCTCGGCATTGCCCAGCAGTTCGGAGCCGGGGCGAAAGGCGCGCAGTATTTCCACGCCGCGTTCCAGCGAGCGGTTGGCCGGCGAGAGGCCGGGTTTCTCGTCGAGCGAGGGCGTCATCCGGGCCATGGCTGTCTCCGTGCGGCCGCTGGAAGGGCCTTTGTTTGATTCCATTGGTTGGAATTTGGGGAGTGTATGCCGGGCCCTGAAAACCTATGCTTTTCCCATGGCGCGATGACTTCCTTTCGCGCCCCACAGGAGACAAGTCAATGAAGTTCCCCATTCGATTCCACGGGCGTGCGCGGCGGGCCCTCATGAACGTCGCCGCGGCGTTCGCCGGCGCGGCGCTCACGCTGGCAGCGGGCGCCTCGATGGCGCAGGAGTTCCCCAAGAAGCAGCCCATTCGCCTCGTGGTGCCGTTCGCGGCCGGCGGCGGCACCGACGTGATCGCACGCGTGCTCGGCGCGGGCATCGGCGCCGAGCTGCACCAGTCGGTGATCGTCGAGAACAAGCCCGGCGCCGGCACCATCATCGGCAGCGACTACGTCGCCAAGAGCGCGCCCGACGGCTACACGCTGCTGATGGCGACCTTCGCGCATGCGGTGAACCCCAGCCTGCAGCCCAAGCTGCCCTACGACCAGGCCAAGGCCTTCGCGCCGTTGAGCCTGGTGGGCCGCTCGCCCAACGTGCTGGTGGTGCGCAGCGACCGCGACTTCAAGTCGGTGGCCGACGTGCTCGCGTTCGCCAGGGCCAACCCGGGCAAGCTCAGCTACGGCTCGTTCGGCAACGGCACCTCCGCGCACCTGGCGGGCGAGCTCTTCAAGCGGCTGGCCAAGGTCGACCTGACGCACGTGCCGTACCGCGGCTCGGCGCCCGCGCTCACCGACCTGCTCGGCGGCCAGATCGACCTGATGTTCACCACCGCCGCGAGCGTGGCGCCCTACGTGGCGAGCGGCAAGCTGCGCGCGCTGGCCGTGACCTCGCCGCAGCGCTCGCCGGCGATGCCGTCGGTGCCCACGGTGGCCGAGAGCGGCGTGCCCGGCTACGTGGCCGAGAGCTGGTACGGCCTGTACGCGCCGGCCGGCACGCCCGCCGACGTGGTGGCGCGGCTCAACGCCGCGATCCGCAAGTCCGCGGCCTCCGAGACCTTCCGCAAGCGCATTGCCGACGAAGGGATCGTGGTGATCGCCTCGCCGCCCGAAGAACTGGCGCGCTACGTCGCCGCCGAAGAGGTGCGCTGGGGCCAGCTGGTGCGCGAGGCGCACATCACGCTCGACTGACCCCTTCCGCTTGCTTGTTCCCCTTGCTTGTTCCACCGGACTCCCGACATGACGAACCCCACCCCCTACGTCCAGCTGCGCACCGAGGACGGCGTTGCCGTCCTCACCCTCGACCGGCCCGACGTGCGCAACGCCATCAACGACGACATGCGCGGCGAGCTCATGGCCGCGCTGGAGCGCGTGAACCGCGACGACAGCGTGCGCGCGCTGGTGCTCACCGGCGCGGGCAAGGCCTTCTGCGCGGGCGGCGACATCCGCGCGATGCAGCAGCGCATGCAGGCGCCAGCGGGCGACGTGGCCTACAACGGCTGGGCGCGCCAGCAGCGCACCCACCACGCGCTGACGGCGCTGCGCGACCTGCCCAAGCCGACCATCGCGGCGGTGAACGGCGCGTCGACCGGCC
Source organism: Variovorax sp. OK212 (assembly GCF_900112425.1). Lineage (GTDB taxonomy): Bacteria > Pseudomonadota > Gammaproteobacteria > Burkholderiales > Burkholderiaceae_C > Variovorax. Next base: position 59,465 of record NZ_FOLP01000025.1, read on the forward strand.
TGGGCACCGACCTGGCGATGGCCTGCGACTTCGTCGTTGCGTCGCAGCCGCATGCCAGCTTCGCGTGGAACTACGTGCTGCGCGGGCTCATTCCCGACGGCGGCGGCATGTACTTCCTGCCGCGCCGCGTGGGCCTGGCCAAGGCCAAGGCGCTGATCTTCACCGGCCGCACCGTGCGCGCGGACGAGGCCATCGCACTCGGCGTGGCCGACCGCCTGAGCACGCCCGACGCGCTGGTGAGCGACGCCGTCGCATGGGCGCGCGAACTGGGCGCGGGCTCGCGCACCTCGATCGCGCTGGCCAAGGGCATCCTCAACCAGAGCTTCGAGCTGCAGGCCGAGCAGGTCTTCAGCATGGGCAGCCAGGCGCAGGCCATCTGCTACACCTCGAACGAGCACCGCGCGGCGGTCGAGGCGTTCCTGTCGAAGTCGGCGGCGAAGGAGTGACGGCCATGCGCAACCCGAGCGAAGACAACGCGGTCGGCGCCACCCGCCCGATCTCCCGCCTGATCTGTCCGCGCAGCGTGGCCGTGATCGGGGCCTCGGCCGACATGGCCAAGACCTCGGGCCGGCCCGTGGCCTACCTGCAGAAGCACGGCTTCACCGGCGCGATCTACCCGGTGAACCCCAAGGCCGACACCATCGGCGGCCTGCGCTGCTACCCCGGCATCGGCGCACTGCCCGAGGCGCCCGACGTCGCCATCGTGCTGCTGGGCGCCGAGCGCGCGCTGGGCGCGGTGCGCGAGCTGGCCGCGCGCGGCACGGCGGCGGCGATCGTGCTGGCGAGCGGCTACGCCGAGGCCGGTGCCGAGGGCCAGCGGCGCCAGCGCGCGCTGCTGGAGGCCGCGGGCGCGATGCGCCTGCTCGGACCCAACACCATCGGGCTGGTGAACCTCACCGACCGCATCACGCTGTCGGCCAGCGGTGCGCTGGAGGCCGACGACCTCGTGCCGGGCGGCATCGCGGTGGTGTCGCAAAGCGGCGGCATCCTGGGCTCGCTGCTGTCGCGCGGCGCGGCGCGCGGCATCGGGTTTTCCAAGTTGATCTCGACCAGCAACGAGGCCGACCTCGACCTGGCCGATTTCATCGATCACCTGGCCGACGACGAGGCCACGCGCGTGATTGCGCTCTACATGGAAGGCGTGCGCGACGTCGCCAGGTTCCGCGCCGCCGCGGCCAAGGCCGCGCGCGCGGGCAAGCCGCTGGTGGTGTTCAAGATCGGGCGCTCCGAGTCGGGTGCGCGGGCCGCGGCCTCGCACACCGGCGCACTGGCCGGCGCCGACCGCATGTACGACGCGCTGTTCCGCGAAGTGGGTGCGATCCGCGCGCGCGACTTCTCCGACCTGCTCGACCTGCCGGCCGCGCTGGCCACCGGCCGCCGGCTGGAAGGCCGCCGTGTCGCGATCCTCACCTCGACCGGCGGCGCCGGCACGCTGGTGGCCGACAGCCTGGGCGTGGCCGGTTTCGAAGCGCCGCCGCCCGACGCGGCCACGGCCGAGACGCTGCGCGCGCTGCAGGCCGACGGGCCCTCGGTGCTCGACCGCAACCCGATCGACGTGACGCTGGCCGGCCTGCAGCCCCAGCTGCTGCGCCGCGCGCTCACGGCGCTGCTCGACAGCCCGGGCTACGACGCGGTGGTGGTCATCGTCGGCTCGTCCGCGCTGGCCATGCCCGACCTGGTGGCCGATGCCATTCGCGACTGCCTGCCGGGCACGGCCAAGCCGGTGCTGGCCTATGTGAGCCCGCATGCGCCGGCCGTGGCCTCGCTGCTCAACCGGCGCGGCGTGCCGGCCTTCAGCGCGCCCGAGAGCTGCACCGTGGCGCTGCAGGGGCTGCTCGCACGGAGCGCGGCCGTGCAACACGCGACCGCCGATGCGGGGCCGCTCGTGCGGATCGACGACCTGCCCGCGGGCTCGCTCGACGAGGCCGAGGCCAAGTCGCTGTTCGCGCGCTTCGGCGTGCGGGGCGTGCGCGAGCTGAAGGCGGCCGATGCGCAGGAGGCCGCGCAGGCCGCGCGCACGCTGGGCGAGAAGGTGGTGCTGAAGATTCTTTCGCGCACCGTCACGCACAAGACCGAGGTTGGCGGCGTGGCCGTGGCCGTGCCCGCGGTGCAGGTGGCGCAGCGCGTGGCGCGCATGCACGACGACGTGGCGGCCGCCACCGGCCACGCGCCCGAGGGCTACCTGGTGCAGGAGATGGTCGCGGGCGGCACCGAGATGATCCTGGGCCTGCACCGCGACGCGCTCGGCACCGCGCTGCTGGTGGGCATGGGCGGCGTGACGGCCGAACTCGTCGGCGACACCGTGCTGCGCATGGTGCCGCCGGGCGGCGCGCTGTCGCGCGGCGAAGCCGCTGCCATGCTGCGCGAACTCAAGACCTGGCCGCTGCTCGACGGCTACCGCGGCCAGCCCGCGGCCGATGTCGATGCGCTGGTCGACGCGATGGTCGGTTTTGCGCGCATGGCCGGGCAGCTCGGCGCGCGGCTGGAGACGGCGGAGATCAACCCGCTGTTCGTGCTGCCGAAGGGGCAGGGCGTGCGCGCGGCGGACGGGGTCGCGGTGTTGAGCTGACCGAAGCATTCAGGCATCTCGCAGAGCATCGGCTGAGGGAGCACGCGCCACTTTGTACGTTCGCGTATCAGGCATCGGGCCCGACACACGCACGTACAAGACGGCGCCGGTTCGACACACCGTGGATACGTGCGGCGCATTCAATCGATGGCACCGGACGGGCCGACCGCGCGCATCCGGCCCACCCGCATGTTGAAACCCAAAAGGATGCTTGAATGAAAACGACGACCCGACGCTTCGCAATGGCCCTGCTGGTCGCCGCGGGCGGCCTGGCCCAGGCGCAGCAACCGGACATCGGCCGCACCGAGGTGGCACGGCACGACATCGGCGCGCCCTGACGCGAAGCCCTCCAGGTGCGGGTCGACTTCGGTCCGGGCGCCGGCTTCGGCCAGCACACGCACCCCGGCGAAGAAATCGCCTACGTGCTGGAAGGCACGCTCGAATACCAGTTCGCGGGCAAGCCGCCGGTCACGCTCAAGGCGGGCGAGGCGCTGTTCATTCCGGCGGGAACGCCACACTCGGCGAAGAACGTGGGCAGCGGCAAGGCGTCGGAGCTCGCGACCTACATCGTCGAAAAAGGCAAGCAGCTCGTCGTGTTGACGAAGTGAGCGGCTGCTGAAGCCATTGCGTGGCGGCTGCGCCCGGGTTGCGCTGCCGGCGGCTAGAGTCGCCAGCAGCAACCCGAGGAGGCGCCATGAACATCGGCCCGTTCGACGAGAGCCTGGAGCACCGCAATATCCTGCCCTACGACCCCGCGTACGCCGAGGTGTTCGCGCGGGTACAGCGCCACGTTCAGCAGCGCCTTGGCGGCGTCGAGCTCGTTCACATCGGCAGCACGGCAATCGTCGGCCTGCGGGGCAAGCCGATGGTGGACATCGCGGCCCTCACGCCGCGTGACGACCTGCGCGCTGCGCAAGCGGAATTCGAAGCACTCGGCTTTCACCGGCGCCCCGTGTGGGTCGACAAGGACGAGAAGCCCTACGTCTGCGCCAGCGTGCGGCACGGCGGGCGCCGGTTCAACCTCAACCTGCACATCTGCCATCGCGGCGATCCGGTGCACAAGGACTCGCTGGCGTTCATGGACATCCTCGAGCGGCGGCCCGACCTGCGCAGGAAGTACGAGCAGGCGAAGGACCGCGCGCACGCGATCGACCCGGTCAACCCGGAGGTCTACAACCGCGAGAAGGAAGCGGTGATCCGCGAGATCCATGCGTTGATCGATGCGCCTTAGCCCGGGCACCGGCTTGGCATGCCGGCCCTCGGGGCTTCTGGAAACCCAGCTTGACGGGCGCGAAAGCCTTCCAGATACTCAACCGCATGGTTCACCCAAGCGCCCCAGCCAGCCAGACCGAGCCCACGCTCCAGCCTGAGACCGAGCCCGGTATCAAGCCCGACACCGCGACCCTCGACGCCATCTTCGCCGCGCTGTCCGATTCCACGCGGCGCACCGTGCTCGAGACCCTGGGCGAGCGCAGCCTCAGCGTGACCGAGCTCGCGGAGCCGCACGGCATGTCGCTCACCGGTTTCATGAAGCACCTGCGGGTGCTGGAAGACGCCGGCCTGATCTCTCGCACGAAAGCGGGCCGCATCGTGCGCTGTGAGCTGTCGCCCCGGCCCATGCAGGAGGCCGCCGTGTGGTTGTCGCGTTACGAGAAATTCTGGACCGGGCGCCTCGATGCACTGGCGCGCTTTCTCTACCAGCAGGAGCAGACCGAATGGCGAAACCTTCCCCCGGAGGCACCACCGAGCGCCCCTCGCTCACCCTCCGCAGGCACTACCGCGTCAGCCCCGAAAAAGTCTGGCGCGCGTGGACCGACCCGCAAGCGCTGAAGCTCTGGTTCGGCCCCGAGGAAATCGTCTCCGTCCCCATTGCCGAGGTCGACCTGCGCGTGGGCGGGCGCTTTCGCGTGGCCATGCTGGCGGCCGACGGCGAAACGCACGACGTGAGCGGCACCTACCTGGAGGTGGAGCCGAACCGCAAGCTGGTCTTCAGCTGGGCCTGGCACAGCACGCCGGAGCGCGAGTCGCGCGTGACCTTGCGGCTTGCACCTGACGCGGGCGGCTGCGAACTGGTGCTGCTGCACGAACAGTTCTTCGACGAGGCCGCGCGCGACGCCCACTCCCGCGGCTGGACGGGCGCGCTGGTCAAGCTCGAAAGCTGGCTGCTGCTGACGGCCTGAGCGCCATCGCCTGCAACGGCAGGCGCGACAACGACAATAGCTGCGCCAGCAACAGCAAGAACGAATGAGGACGATGGGCCGCACACGGAACACGCAAGCACCCGCCCGGGCCACGGTGCGCGAATGGACCGGCCTGGCCGTCATCGCGCTGCCGTGCATGCTCTATTCGATGGACCTCACGGTGCTGAACCTGGCGATCCCGGCGATCAGCGAAGACCTGAAGCCCACCGCCTCGCAGCTGCTGTGGATCGTCGACATCTACGGATTCTTCGTGGCCGGCCTGCTGGTCACCATGGGCACGCTGGGCGACCGCATCGGCCGGCGCCGCCTGCTGCTCATCGGCGCGGCGGCGTTCGGCGTGGCTTCGGTGCTGGCGGCGTTTTCCACCAGCGCCAACATGCTCATCGCCACGCGCGCGCTGCTCGGGGTGGCGGGCGCCACGCTGGCGCCGTCCACGCTCTCGCTGATACGCAACATGTTCCTCGACCCGGCGCAGCGCACCGTGGCCATCGGCGTGTGGATCTCCAGCTACTCGGCCGGCGCCGTCATCGGCCCGGTGCTGGGCGGCGTGCTGCTGCAGTACTTTGCCTGGGGCTCGGTGTTCCTGATCGGCGTGCCGGTGATGGTGCTGCTGCTGGTGCTCGGGCCGATGCTGCTGCCCGAGTACCGCGACCCCGACGCGGCCCGGCTCGACTTGGCCAGCGTGGCGCTGTCGCTGGGCGCGGTGCTGCCGGTGATCTACGGCGTGAAGCAGATCGCCGAGCACGGGCTGCATCCCGTGGCGCTGCTGTCGATGGTGCTGGGGCTGGTGCTCGGCGCGTTGTTCGTGCGCCGGCAGAAGCGGCTCGCCAACCCGATGATCGACCTGGGCCTGTTCGGCCTGCCGGCTTTCACCGTGTCGCTCGGCGCGTACATGCTGGCCTGCTTCGTGATGTTCGGCATCTTTCTGTACAACGCGCAGTACCTGCAGCTGGTGCTGGGCCTGTCGCCGCTGCATGCGGGCCTGTGGAGCATGCCGAGCGCGGGCGGCTTCATCGTCGGCTCGCTGATGGTGCCGGCGCTGGCGCGGCGCATGCGGCCGGCCTTCGTGATGGGCGGCGGGCTGGCGGTGGCTGCGCTGGGTTTCGGCATGCTGGTGCTGCTGCCCGGGCCGCACGCGCAAGGCGGCCTGGCCTGGATGGTGATGAGCGCGGTGGTTTCATCGCTCGGCCTGGCGCCGGTGTTCACATTGGCCACCGACCTCGTGGTGGGCAGCGCCCCGCCGGAGCGCGCCGGCGTGGCCTCGGCCATCTCGGAAACCAGTTCGGAATTCGGTGGCGCGCTGGGCATCGCGATCCTCGGGAGCATCGGCGCGGCCATCTACCGCACCGCCATGGCCGACGCGGTGCCGGCCGGCCTCGCGGGCGCGGCCGAGGTGGACGCGGCGCGCAGCACGCTGGGCGGCGCGGTCGCGTTGGCGGCCCAGGTGGGGGGGAGCGCGGGCGCGGAACTGGTGGAAGCAGGGCGCGAGGCCTTGCTGAGCGGGCTGCGCCTCACCTCGGGCATCTGCGCGGCGGTGCTGCTGTTCGTGGGCGCGCTGGTGGCGGTGCGCCTGCGCGGCGCCGGGGCGCAGGCCGCACCTGCTGCAAACCCGGGTGCCGCCGCATTGCCGGAGCGCTGACGAGCCCCCATACTGGGGCTTCCACGACGCGTTTCAACGGAGCCTCCCATGAGCAACGAACTGCGCAAGAAGCTGCACGACCTGGCCGAACTCTGCGAGAACGCCCCCGACCCGCAGACCAAGGCCATCATCGAGGCGATCCGGTTGCAGACGGCGGTGCTGAACGAGCGGCTGTTCTCCATCGAGCTGCAGGTGGGCGCCTTGACCAAGCGCCTGGAAAACACGTCCGAAAGTACGACCGGCTGAGGGGCCGCCGCTTTGTAGGGATAATCCCAGCCATGAGCGGCAACACCTTCGGAACACTCTTCGCGGTCACCAATTTCGGCGAGTCGCATGGCCCGGCCATCGGCTGCGTCATCGACGGCTGCCCCCCGGGCATGTCCCTGAGCGAGGCCGACATCCAGGGCGACCTGGACCGTCGCCGCCCCGGCACCAGCCGCCACGTCACCCAGCGCAACGAGCCCGACGCGGTGCAGATCCTTTCCGGCGTCTTCGAAGGCAAGACCACCGGCACCCCCATCGCGCTGCTGATCCAGAACACCGACCAGCGCAGCAAGGACTACGGGCAGATCGCCCAGCAGTTCCGCCCCGGCCATGCCGATTTCACCTACTGGAAGAAGTACGGCATCCGCGACCCGCGCGGCGGCGGGCGCTCTTCGGCGCGGCTGACCGCCCCCATGGTCGCGGCCGGCGCGGTCGCCAAGAAATGGCTGGCCGAAAAGTACGGCATGGTGTTTCGCGGCTGCATGACGCAGATCGGCGAAATCGCCATTCCGTTCGAGAGCTGGGACCACGTTGCGAACAACCCCTTCTTCGCCCCCATCGCCGACGTGAGCGCGCTGGAGGACTACATGGACCGCCTGCGCAAGGCCGGTGATTCGTGCGGCGCGCGCATCCGCGTCACCGCCACCCAGGTGCCCATCGGCCTGGGCGAGCCGCTGTTCGACAAGCTCGACGCCGAGATCGCCTACGCCATGATGGGCATCAACGCGGTGAAGGCGGTGGAAATCGGCGCGGGCTTCGACAGCGTCACCCAGCGCGGCACCACGCACGGCGACTCGATCACGCCCACCGGCTTCGCCACCAACAACGCCGGTGGCATCCTGGGCGGCATCAGCTCGGGCCAGGACCTCGAGGTGAGCATCGCGATCAAGCCGACCAGTTCGATCATCAGCCCGCGCCAGTCCATCGACATCCACAACAACCCCGTCGAGGTGGTCACCAAGGGCCGCCACGACCCTTGCGTGGGCATTCGCGCGACGCCCATCGCCGAGGCGATGCTGGCGCTGGTGGTCATGGAACACGTGATGCGCAACCGCGCGCAGTGCGGCGACGCGCAGCCCGCCGGCGGCGCCGAGCGCACCGAAGCCACGTCGCCCCAGGCGTCCTTCCTGTAGTGTCATCGCCGGCGCCAGTGGCCGCCGGGCGTGGCCACCTGCTGGCGTTCGCTGGCCTGTCGGCCAGCTATTTCGCGCACATCGGGTTCTTCAACCCCTACCTGCCGCTGTGGCTCAAGGACCTGGGGCTGCCGATCTTCACGATCAGCCTGCTGGCCTCGGTGCAATCGATCACGCGGGTGTTCGCGCCCTATGCCTGGGGGGCGCTCAGCGACCACACCGGCCAGCGCGTGAAGCTGCTGCGCTTCAGCGCGGCGGTGGCACTGGCGAGCTCCTTCGGACTGTGGTGGCACGGCGGCGCATGGTGGCTCGCGCTGGTGCTGCTCGTGATGTTCACCCACACCAGCTCGATGATGTCGCTCACCGAGGCGGCCATGGCGCAGCTGGTGGCCGGCGACTGGGGCCGCTACGGGCGCATTCGCCTGTGCGGCTCGGCCGGCTTCCTGCTCACGGTGTTCGTGGCGGGCGAGTGGTTCGAACGCTTCGGCATGAAGCACTTTCCGGCCTGGGCCGCGGGCACGCTGGCCATCGTGCTGGTCGCCACCATGAAGCTGCCCGACGTGCGCGAGCCGCCCGCCGCCCACGGCACGGTGAAGGAGCCCATCGGCCCGGTGCTGCGCAACCCGGTGGTGTGCTGGTTCTTCGCGGCGTTGTTCTTCCAGGTGATGTCGCACTTCTCGGTGTACGCCTTCTTCTCGCTGTACCTCGACTCGATGGGCTACACCAAGAGCACCATCGGCCTCTTGTGGGCGCTGTCGGTGGTGGCCGAGATCGTGTGGTTCTTCCTGCAGGGCCGGCTCATCGGCCTGATGCCGATGCCGCGCTGGATGCTGGTGTGCGGCATCGCCGGCGTGGCACGGCTCGGGCTCACCGCGGGGCTCGGCGGCTGGATCGCGGCGCTCATCGTCGCGCAATGGCTGCACGCGCTGAGCTTCGCGGCGCACCACACCACCTGCATCGCGGTGGTGTCGCGCCGCTTCCCGGGGCACATGCGCGGCCGTGGGCAGGCACTGTTCACGGTGATCGGCTACGGCTTCGGCGGCGTGCTCGGCGTGCTGCTCGGCGGCGCGGTGGCGCAGGCCTTCGGCTACCGCACGATGTTCGCCGCGGCGGCGTTGCTCGCGGTGGCGGGCAGCCTGTGCGCGTGGCGCGTGGTGAAGCTGGAACGCGTCGAGCGCATGGCCGCCGCCTGATGGCGGGGCTGCCGAGCAGCGCCGGCAAGGCAGCGCGGGCAAAGCAGCGAGGGTGAAGCAGCGAGGGTGAAGCAGCGCAGGCGAAGCTGCGCGAGCGAAGTGTCATGGGCTTTACACGCCCGCGTCACCGCGACTTTCTACGCTGCGCGCTTCGCAACGTTTCGCTCATTCTTCATGTCCGTTTCCGACGACCCGCGCGGCACAAGCACGCCGCGCACCTCTTCGCAGATTTCTCCGGCCGCCGATTCCAACACCGCGTCGACCGTTGCATCGAACGCACCCGCACGCCGGCAGATGCTCAAGCTCGGCGCATCGCTGCTGACCGTCGGCGGCAGCAGCGCCTTGCTGGCCGCCTGCGGCGGCGGTGGCAACGGCACCACGCCCGTGCTGGGCCCGCTGCCTGTCCCGGCGGCGCCTGCGCCGGCACCCGCGCCGGCCGTTGCGGCCAAGATCTCCAGCTTCGCGCTGGCCGTGATGCCCGACACCCAGTTCTACGCGCGCTACGCCACCGCAGCCGAGAGCGACCAGTACGACAACCGCTTCGGCAGCGCGCCCTTCGCCGCGCAGACGAAGTGGATCGCCGCCAACGCCCGCGCGCTGAACATCCCCTTCACCATCCACCTCGGCGACGTGGTCGACCAGGTCGGCAAGCCCGACCAGTGGAAGGTGGCCGATGCCGCCATGAAAGTGCTCGAGGACGCCAAGCTGCCCTACAGCGTGCTGGCCGGCAACCACGACGTGCTGAACGACGTCGACTACGGCGCCGACCCCGTCGGCGGCACCGATGCCGACCGCATCTCCGCCAACGAACCGTACATCCAGTGGTTCGGAGCCGAGCGCGCGAAGAAGCAGGCCACCTTCGGCGGGCGCGACCCGAGCGGCTTTCACGAGTACCACGTGTTCGAGGCGCAGGGCCAGAAGTTCATGGTGCTGTCGCTTTCGTGGCGCATCTCCACCGCAGGCATCGCATGGGCGCGCCAGGTCATCGCGCAGAACCCGACGCTGCCCGTGATCCTGTCCAACCACCAGTTGCTGAACATCGACCCCGACGGCACCAGCCCGCTGGAAACCGACTACGGCAAGATGCTCTGGGAGAAGCTGATCCGCGACAACGACCAGATCTTCATGACGCTCAACGGCCACCACCACGGCGCCGCGCACCTCACGAAGACCAACGACTTCGGCCACAAGGTCGAGGAGATGGTGGTCGACTACCAGATGGCTTACCAGGGCGGCAACGGCCTCATGCGCCTGTACGAGTTCGACCTGACGAACAAGCAGATCAGGGTGCTGTCGTTCTCGCCGTGGGTGCCGCAGAAGCCCGCCAACACCCTGAACAGCTTCGACCAGGCCGTGCTCACCACGCCCAACGAGGCCTTCGTCATCGACATGGATTTCGCGCAGCGCTTCGCCGGCTTCAACAAGAGCTTCGGCACCGGCAGCGCCACCATCGACAGCTCGCTGGTCGACCAGGCCCGCGCAATGATCCTCGCCAACTACAAGGACCCGGCCACCATCGAGCAGCGCGCCGCCGCGGACTCCGAGGACTACCCGAAGGTCGCGAACACGCTGGCGCACTGGCGCTTCTTCGGCGGCGCGGTCAACCAGCCCTTGCTGCCGGGCGCGGTGGTGGCCGACGTCACCGGCAACAACCCGCTGCACCGCGACACGCTCGACCAGGGCGGCGTGGCCGGTGCCGCCGACGGCGACATCGTGTGGAGCGACGACCGCCATCACCTGTCGGCCGCGCCGGGCTCGGTGCGCTTCCTGAACACCAACAAGAACACGCCGCGCCTGAGCTACTTCCTCACCGATGCGGCCGCGCCGATCAACGCGCAGACGCTGGGCAGCGGCTACACCGTCGAGGCCTTCGTCAAGATCGACAAGAGCTGGACCAGCGGCAACCAGGCGTGGATGAACATCATGACGCGCGACGGCCGCCGTGGCGACCTGGCCGGCTACACGGGCGGCGACCCCGAAGCCCCGCCCATGCTGTTCGCCATCTCGAGCCTGCGCGAAGTGCAGTGGGAGGTGGTGCCGGAGCAGGCCGGCAACCGCTCGGCCAAGACCAACTGGTCGGGCGAGGTGCTTGCCGACCGCTGGGTGCACATCGCGCTGGTGAACGACCCGGTGTCGCACGACACCACCATGTACGTCGAAGGCGCGCCGGTGCTGCGCAACGCCGCGGCCGTTCCGGGCCTGGCCACGCTTTCGGCCGCCTCGCCATGGGTGGTGGGCGGCGGCTCGTGGAATGGCGACCGCGCCGACGGCTTTTTCGGCAACATCGGCGAGGTGCGTGTGGTGGCGGCGGCGCTGACGCCGGCACAGTGGCTCACGGCGCGCAAACCGGCTTGAGTCTTTCGGCTTCCCGCGCCCATGGCGCGGGAAGCGCATGCCGTCCGATGGCGGTCGGCAGCCGTCGTCAGATGAAGCGGACGCCCAGCGCAACCACCGCTGCCGCGAACAGATGGCCGGGGCCGGTCGGCAAGCCCGGTTCGGCCAGCTTCCTGCGCAGCACACGCAAGCCGAGGGCCAGCGCGAATGTCGTGAGCAGGAACACGCCGTAGACGGTGGGCAGCGCCGACCAGCCGAACCATGCGCCGGCGACGGCGAAAGCCTTGAAGTCGCCGTGGCCCATGGTCTCCTGGCCCGACTTCATGCGCACGACGGTGGAGATGGTCCAGGGCACGAGGTAGCCCGCCGCCGCGCCGATCACCTGCGCCGAAGCCGACCCGGTGTACGCGTGGTAGAGCAGGCCGATCCACATCAACCGGTAGACGATCCAGTCGGGCAGCACCCGGTGCCGCAGGTTGATGACGGTCAGCAGCAACCAACCCAGCAGCAGCACGCAGACGAAAGTGGTTTCGAGCAAGGCGCCGCGCGCCAGCGCCATGCCCACGCACAGCAATGCGCCCGCAACGATCAACGCGATGCGCTGGCTGCGGGGCATGTCGAGGTCTTCGGGCGTGTTGAGCAGCGGCCGGTAGTTCTGATGATCGAAGGCCCAGGCGCGATGCAGTTCGAGCGGTATGCGCCGCGCCCACGGCAGCAGCAGGAACCCGGTGGCAGCCCCGCCGGCAATGGCGTAGCCCACGAGGGGCTCGATGTCGAATGCGTTCATGGTGTGCGGTGGGTTGCGGGCGATGTGGCCGGCGCGATGCGTGTCATTGAACCTTGGGCCGCAGCGCCAGCACCATCTTCGGCGGCACCGTGCCCTGCTCGGTCAGCGGCATGTGGCCGGTCTTCTGGATGGCGCGCAGCGCGGCGGCGTCCCATTCGGGCACGCCGCTGGCCCTGGAGAGCTTCGCGGCGACGATCTTGCCGTCGGCCGCAAGGTCCAGCGTGTACTCGACCAGCGGATTGCCTGGAACATCCTTGCTGAACAGGATGTTGGGTCTCACGGCGGCGGTCACGGTGTCGCCATAGCTCGGCTTGCTCCCCGGCTTCGTCGAAGTGGCCGGCCCCGAGGCGACGTCGCTCAGCAGGAAATTGATCGAGGCCTTGTACCAGGCCGCCACGGCGCGCCCGTTCATGCTCTTCATCGGAGCGACCTGGGCGCCTCGCACGGCGTCGATGGCCGCGGCATCGAGCCGCTCGAATCCGGAGCTTTGCAACACGGTGGCGTCGCTGACCGAGCCCGTGGGCTGGACCATGATCCTGAGCACCACGAGGCCTTGTTCGCCGAGCCGCCTGGACATGGCCGGGTAGGCGACATGAGGCTGCCTGGTGTATTGCGCCACCGGCGGATCGGGCTCGATCGCCGGGCGCTGAGCGCTCGGGGCAGCGGCGCCGGTTTTCCCGTTGAGAGGTGCCTGCAGTGCTGGCCAGCGGCTGGTTGCGTCGTTCGCGCCGGTGTCCGGCAACTCGGAGCGCGATGCAGGCGAAGACTGCGAAGTCGGCAGCTTGCGTATCGCTTGCGCCATCGCCGCCGCCCCCGCGCGGCCTGCTGCGGTACTTGCTGTCGTGGCGCCCTGGTTTGCCTCCCCGGTGACCACGGTCTTCAGCAGAAAGATCAGCACCACCGCCCCGCAGAAGGCCACGAACCACGCCTTCATCTGCGAAGGGGTGATCGAGCCGCTGTGCGCGCTCGCCATCGACGGCTGGTTCTGCGCCGTCGACCGTGCGAGGTCGGCATTGCGTTCGCGCCAATGCTCGATGTTGGCCGTGTCCATCGTCAGCCGCAGCCACGTCGGGTAGGTGTGGGCGGCGTGCATCACCCGTCCCAGGCCCAGCGCCAGGGCTTGCGGCCCGGGGTCGGCGGTGCGGCGCAGCAGCTCGAGGTATTGACGTTGCGTATCGCGATCGGCCGGCGATTGCTGGGCCTGCGCGTCCTGCTCGACGATGGCGCGGTCAACCACCTGGCCGGCCTGCCCCAGGCGCAACAGCCTGGCCGAATCGGTGCGCCAATCGAAGACCCCGAGGGCTGCTTCGAACAGGTACTCGTGCCCCGGCCGCCAGCCACAGGCGAGCAGGTGGGCGATGTTGGCTTCGAAGAGGACGCGCGTGTCCATGTCGAGCAGGCGAGAGTCTTCGAGCGTGGCTTCGAGCAGCGCGGTGGCTTCGCGGACCGTCTGCAGCGGGTCTTCCCGCAGCCGGGTGTCGAGCGCGACCATGAGGTCGCGCACGTTGTCATGGCGCGCCACGGTGCGATCGGCGACGGCGGCCAGCGGCAGCGAGGGGGCGTGTTCGCCGTGCGCTGCGGGTGCGGGGGAGGGGATGGCAACGGGTGCGGGCGCGGGGACGGGCTCGGGCTCGGGCTCGGGCTGCGCAACATCGCCACTCGGATGCGCGCTCGCCGCCGCCGGGGCAGTCTGGACTTCCTGCGCTGCTTCGGTCTCGCGCGCATGCCGGGCCCAGTACAGCGCCGCTTCATATGCCTCTCGCAGCCGCTGGAACTGCTGCGCTTGCGTTTCCTGGTCGATCTTCTTCAGTTCGACCGCATAGGCGCGCCGCACCGCGCGCTCGTCGGCGTCCGGGCGCAGCCCGAGTTCGAGCAGGAAGCCGGGGACTTCGGTCATGGTGTCGTCGCTCCCGGCTCAGTCGGCCAGATGGCTGTCGCGTTCGATCTGCTCCAACTGCTCCTGGAACTGGCGGTGCACCGGGGCGATGACACGCTTGTCCTGCGTGGCAAGCGCGCGCTCGAACTCCGAGATGCGCATGCCGAGCCATTCCCGCACGTCACCGCGCAACTGCTGGTAGACGCGCTCCGCGCGCGCCAGCAGTGTGCGGTTCTCCATGCGGTCGCGCGGATGGATCTTGAGTTCGCTCAAGGCCGCCAGGCGCTCCTTGATCTCTGCCTCGCTCAACAGCCCCGGATTGCCTTCGATCAGCAGGCTGAAAGTCTCCTGGGTCTTCTGGACCGTGGCCTCGATCTGCAGCAGGCCGTTGACGTCATAGGTGAAGCGCACGTCGACCGCCGCCTCGGACACGGGTCCGCGCGGCAGCGGCACGTGCAGCGTGCCCAGGTGCACGTTGTCCCGCACCATTCGCGACTCTCCCTGGAACACGTGCAGGTCGACCGAGGTCTGGCTGGCGGAGTTGGGAACGTAGCTCTTGGAGCGACTCACAGGCACCGTGCTGTTGCGCTCGATGATGGGGTCGAAATGCCCGTGGGTGGCGGTGGTCTCGCTGAGCCAGCGGCTCACCGCCACGCCGAGCGAATAGGGCGCGACGTCGGTCATGACCACTTCCTTGAGCGCCGCGTCCCGGGCCTTCAGCCCCGCCTGCACCGCCGCGCCCAGCGCAACGACTTCGTCCGGGTTGAAGTCGATCGACGGGAAGCGCCCGAACATCGTGGTGACCAGCCGCCGGATCGCGGGCATGCGCGTGGCACCCCCCGCGAGCACCACCGCATCGAGTTCGCCGGCACGCAGGTTGGCGTCGCGCAGCGCGCGTTCCACCGGCGTGCGCAGGCGCTTGAACAAGTGCGCGCACGCCTGTTCGAGCGTGGCTTCGTCGATCTGCAGGCGGTGCTGCGCCGACCCGTGCGCAACGCTGATTTCGGCGCTGGGCTGGGTGCTGACCAGGCGCTTGGCCGCTTCGGCCTGTGCGGCCAGGCGCTGCATGAAGTGGGCATCGGCGCGCAGGCTCGCGGGCAAGCTGTTGCGCTCGAAGAAAAGCGTGATCAGCGATTCGACGAAGTCCTCGCCGCCCAGGAAGTTGTCGCCCGCCGACGCACGCACTTCCATCACGCCCTCGAACATCTCGAGGATCGACACGTCGAAGGTCCCGCCGCCCAGGTCGAACACCAGGAAGCGCGTTTCCGCGCCCAGGTTGTGCAGGCCGTAGGCCAGGGCGGCGGCGGTCGGCTCGTTCAGCAGCCGCTCGACCTTCAGGCCGGCCAGTTCGCCGGCCGCTCGCGTGGCCTTGCGCTGCGCATCGGAAAAATACGCCGGCACCGTGATGACGGCCTCGACGACGGGCTCGCCCAGCATGGCCTCGGCATCCGCCTTCAGCGAGCGCAGCACCAGCGCCGAGAGCTCCTCGGGCCGGAACTCGCGCTTGCCGAGCCGCATCGTCTTGTTGCTGCCCATGTAGCGCTTGAAGACGGCCGCGGTGCGCTCCGGATGGGTTTGCAGCCGCTCTCTCGCGGCCTTGCCCACCAGCACGGAGTCGTCTTCGTCGATGCTGACGCACGACGGCGTCAGATATTCCCCCAGCCCGTTCGGCACCAGAACGGACTTGCCGTCCCGCCACACAGCCACCAGGCTGTTGGTCGTGCCCAGGTCAATGCCTACGATCATTTCTCGCCCCTTTGCGATCCCTCTTTTATGCCCTTGATCCTATGTCAAAGGCATGCATTCCGGGATCGGGCAAGGGGTGAGCCGACGCTACTTTTTATCGCGCTTCGCTGGTTTGACAACAGTGGTCTTGCGGATGCCGTCCTTGGCCGCCTTGCCGGCCTTGGCCGTCTTGCCTTCCTTGCCGCCCCCGTCGCGCTTCTCGAACACCGCAAAGTACTCCGAAGCCAACTTGCGCAACGAGCGCCCGATGTTCGCGTAGTCGTACTCGTTGAGGTTGGCCAGCGACACGCGCCCCGACGCATGCTTGCCGCCGAAGCCGCGCCCCGGCAACAGCACGATGCTGGTCTCCTCGGCGATGCGGAACAGCGCCTCGTTCGGCTGGAGCTGGGTCACGATCCATCGGCCGAACTGCTCGCCGTGCATCTGCGTGGCGATCTCCTGCAGGTCGAGCAGGTGGTAGTAGCTCACCGAGTTCGGGTCGGCCTGCAGCGGCAGGCCGAGCTCGCGGTACAGCGCCTCCTTGCGGCGCGCGACGATGCGCTTCATCGACTTCTTGTACGCCTCGGGCTCGTCCATCAAGCAGAACAGCGAGAACATCACCATCTGCGCCTGCACCGGCGTCGACAGGCCCGCCGTGTGGTTCAGCGCGACGGTGCGGCTGTCGGCCACCAGGCGGTCGATGAACTTCAGCTTGCGCGGCTCGGTGGTGATGGAGCTGTAGCGCGCGTCGAGCTCCAGCAGCTTGGCCTCGGGCAGCGCCGCGATCTGGCGGTCGAGGATGTTGTCCTCGTGCGTGGCCACCACGCCCATGCGCCAGCCCGTGGCGCCGAAGTACTTGGAGAACGAATACACCAGGATGGTGTTGCGTGGGCACACCGCGAACAGCGACAGGAAGTTGTCCGCGAAGGTGCCGTACACGTCGTCCGTGAGGATGATGAGGTCGGGCCGCTGCTTCACGATGTCGGCGATGTAGCCCAGCACCTCGTCGCTGATCTTCACCGAGGGCGGGTTGCTCGGGTTGCACAAGAAGAAGGCCTTGACCTTCGGGTCGAGCAGCTTCTGCAGCTCCTTCTTCGTGAACTGCCAGTTGTTCTCGGGCGGCGCGTCGATCAGCGCCTCGATCAATTGGTAGTCGTTGAGGTGCGGGATCTCGATGTACGGCGTGAAGATCGGCATGCCCAGCGCAATGGTGTCGCCGGGCTGCAGCAGGTGGTTCTCGCGCAGGCTGTTGAACAGGTAGGTCATGGCGGCCGTGCCGCCTTCCACCGCATACATGTCGAACTTGCCCACGAAGGGGTGCGTGCCGATCATTTCCTTGTGGATGTACTGGCCCACGATGATCTCGCTCAGGCGCAGCATGCGGTCGGGCACGGGGTAGTTGCAGCCCAGGATGGCCTCGCACATCTCGTAGATGAAGTCGCCCGCCGACAGGCCGAGCTGGTCGCGCACGTACGACACGGCGGCTTCGATGAAGCGCACGCCGGGCTCGCCCTCATGCGACTTGGTGAAGATCTCGAAGCGCGCCTCGATGCCCTCGCGCTGCGGGAAGCCGCCCACGCCGTCCATGTAGATGTAGGAGCGCTCGCTCTCCGTCATGGCGAACAGGCCGAACTGGAAGAAGCCGTGCCGCGGCGTGGTCGCCAGAAAGTTCGGGTTGCCGCGCCCCGCGTTGAGCATCAGGCGGTCGCTCTGTCGGGCCACCTGGATCAGTGCGTCCTTCAGTTCGAAAGGGCTCAGGCCGCCGAGTTTTTTCACGTCGCCGAAATCCATTGGATGCTCCTGGGTTGAAAAAGAGAAAGCAAAAACGAGAACGAAAAGAACAGGGAAGGACAGCAGTCAACACGCTGCGATGCGGGTTGCACGCACCGCGCGCCGCATTCAGACGAGCGCCACGATCAGCGGGCCGAGCAGCGTGAGGAACACGTTGGCCAGCGCATAGGTGATGGCGAAGGGCACGGTGGGAATGGCGTTCTCGGCCTTGTCGAGCACTTCGCCGAAGGCCGGGTTGGCGCTGCGCGAACCGCTCAGCGCTCCCGCGAAGATGGCCGTGTTGCCGTAGCGCAGCACGTAGCGCCCGAACAGCATGGTCAGCAGCATCGGCACGATGGTCACCACCACGCCCACGCCGAAGATGGTCAGCCCCAGCTGCTTGATGGTCTGCACCGCCTGCAGGCCCGACGACAGGCCCACCACCACCACGAAGCCGGCCAGGCCCAGGTCTTTGAGCAGCTGCACCGCGCTCGGCGGCAGCGCGCCGAAGGTCTGGCGCCTGGCGCGGTACCAGCCGAACAGCAGGCCCGACAGCAGCGCGCCGCCGC
Source organism: Variovorax sp. OK212 (assembly GCF_900112425.1). GTDB lineage: Bacteria > Pseudomonadota > Gammaproteobacteria > Burkholderiales > Burkholderiaceae_C > Variovorax. The sequence goes on from NZ_FOLP01000025.1 coordinate 77,525, forward strand.
CGGCGCCCAGCGTGAGCGGGATGTTGCCGAGCTTCACGCTCAGGAGGCCGACCAGCAGGCCCACCACCAGCCCCGCGCCGAGGTAGACGAAGTCCGTCTTCGCGCTCGGCACGATCACATCGCCGACGATGGCGGCCACGCGCTTCACGTCCTGCTCGGCGCCGAAGATCGACACCATGTCGCCCGTCTGCACCACGGTGTCGGGGCGCATCGGCAGCACCTGGCCCATGCGGCTGATCTGCACCACGAAGATGCCGTGGCGCACGCCGCCGGCGGTGGCCTGGCGGATCTCGTCGACGGTCTTGCGGTCGAACTGCTTGTTGGTCAGCACGATCTCGCGCTTCTGCATGGTCAGCTCCATGCCCTCGACCGCGTAGACCTCCTTGCCCAGCAGCGGCGCGCTGGCCACCACCGCGTCGCGCCGGCCGACGGCCAGCACGATGTCGCCCTGGCGCAGCTGCAGCTCGGGGCTCACCTCGATGAACTTGCCGTCGCGCTTCACGCGCTCGATGGTGATGGTGGTGGCCGGGTTGGCGTTCTCGATGCCGGCCACCGTGCGCTTCGGGTCGGCCACGAGTTCGTAGATGCGGCCCACCAGCGAGGGCGCCGCTTCTTCCTGGTCGGGCCCCAGCACCTTCACGCCGGCCTGCATGGCCGTCTCGGCCGCAATGGCGTCGTCGCGGATGGTGCGGCCCATGAACTTGGGCAGGATGTTGACGCACACGATGATCGCGCCGAACGAGCCGAACACATAGGTCACCGCGTAGCCGATGGCCACGTTGGCCTGCAGCCGCGCGGTCTCGGCCGCCTCGAGCCCGAGCTTGCCGATGGCGTCGCCCGCCGTGCCGATGATGGCCGACTGCGTGAGCCCGCCGGCCGCCACGCCCGCCGCCAGGCCCTTGTCCAGGCCGCACAGCTTGGCCATGATCACCACGGTCGCCAGGCCGGTGATGGCCATCACCGCGGCCAGGACAATCTCCTTGACCGACTGCTTGCCCAGCGAGCTGAAGAACTGCGGTCCGCTCTCGAAGCCCACCGCATAGATGAACAGCGCGAACAGCACCGCCTTCACGCCCGCGTCCACCTGCACGCCCACCTGGCTCACCAGCACCGCCACCAGCAGCGAGCCGGCCACGCCGCCGAGCTGGAACTTGCCGAACTTGATCTTGCCGATCCAGTAGCCCACCGCCAGCGAGAGAAAGAGCGCCATCTCCGGCGATTTCTTGAAGAGTTCGTGCAGCCATTCCATGGGTCGAGGTCCTTTCAGGTTCAGCTTGCTTGCAGATTCATTTCGCGCCGTGCGCCACCAGCCCGGCCAGCGCCACGATGAGCGGGCCCATCAGCGGCAGCACCACGTTCGAGATGGCATAGGTGATCGTGTAGCCCAGCAGCGGCGTGGCGTTGCCCGCGGCGTTCTGCACCGCGCTGAGCGCGGGCGTGCTGCATTGCTGGCCCGCGATGGCGCCCAGCAGCACGGGAGCTTCCAGCTTGAGCAGCCGGTGCCCCACGAACAGCGAAATGGTCGCCGGCACCACCGCGATGGCCACGCCCACCAGTGGCAGGGCAATGCCGAATTTCTTGACGAGCGACAGCGCCTGCGGGCCCGAGGCCAGCCCCACGCACGCAATGAAGGTGGCCAGGCCCAGGTCCTTCATGAGCGCGAGCGCCTCGGGCGGCACGCTCAGGCGGTGCGGGTTCTTCGACTGGTACCAGCCGAAGAGCAGCCCCGTGACCAGCGCGCCGCCGCCGGTGCCCAGCGAGAATGGAATGCCGCCGAGCTTCACGCTGAAGCTGCCGATGAACACGCCCAGCAGGATGCCCGCCGCCGCGTAGCTGATGTTGCTGTGCGTGGAGGCCACCACGCGGTCGCCGATGAGCGGCAGCGCGCGGGCCACGTCGAGCACCGGGCCGTAGAGCTTGAGCACGTCGCCGCGCTGCAGCGTCATGTCGTGCAGCAGCGGCATGGGGTTGCCGTCGCGCGCCAGCCCGACGATCTGCACGCCGGGGGGCAGCGGCGTGCCAAGGTCATGCAGCTCGTGCAGTTCGTACAGCTTGCGGTTGAACCACTCGCGCCGGTTGACCACCACCTCGGTGGTCTCGACCACGGCATCGAAGGCGCTGGTGTTGGCGAACTCGCGGCCCAGCAACTCGGCCACGTTCACCAGCACGCTGCGCCGCCCGATGGCCAGCACTTCGTCGAAGGCCTGCAGCCGCAGCGTGGGTGCCACGGCCAGGCTCTGCCCGCGCCGCATCACCCGCTCGATGCTGGCGTGGCCGCCGAAGATCGCGGTGAGTTCGCCCACCGTGCGGCCCCGGCCCACCGTGACCAGGAACACGCGCCCGACCATCTCGGGCGTGGCGCTGGCCGCGTCCAGCGATTCGCCGCCGCCGCCCATCGTCTTCCAGAGCCGGTCGGCCTCCGCGCGCAGGTCGACGCGCAGCAGCAGCGGAAACACCTGGCTGGTGACGATGACGATCGCGATCAGCCCGAACACGTAGGTGATCGAGTAGGCCGTGACCACGTTGGCTTGCAATTGCCGGATGTCCGCCAGCGGCAGCGCGAGCTTGGAAATGGCGTCGGTCGCCGTGCCCACCACCGCCGATTCGGTGGCCGCGCCGGCCATCAGGCCCGCCGCCGTGCCCTGGTCGAGCGAAAGAAAAACAGTGGCGGCCAGCACCAATGCCAGCACCACCACCACTTCCACCAGGCAAAGCAGGCCGAGCCGCAATCCCTTGGCGTCGAGGTTGGCAAAGAATTGCGGGCCGCCGGCGTAGCCGAGCGCAAAGATGAAAAGCATGAAGAAAACGTTCTTCACGCTGTCGTCCAGCCGGATGCCGAGCTGGCCGACGACCAGCGCGGCAATCAGCGTGCCGCAGATGCCGCCGAGCTGCACCGGCCCGAAGCGGATCTGCCCCACCGCATAGCCGACCGCCAGCACGAGGAACAGTGCAATTTCGGGCTGGCGCCCCAGGACTTCGGCTATCGCTGAGATCACCAGGCCATTTCCTCCGCTGCGCGGTTGTTGTTGCTTATTTCTTCTTAATTAGAGAGAACTTTTTTCTAAGTTGCTCGATTTCCAATTATTCGAATTGTTTCTTACGATAAATCAACATTTAAAATAATTGTGAAAACATGCAAAGGGAGGTGGGCATGAAGCTCATTTTGCAAACGATATTCGTATTGAATCAATTTCAATTAGGCGGTTTGTCTTATAGGCAGGCGCTGGTTCCGCAATGAACCGCCGCGTCACCATCCAGACCCCGCTGGGCGAGGCGTTGCAGTTTCGCCAGCTGGTGGGGCGTGAAGCGCTCAGCCAGCTCTACGCGTTCGACATCGAACTGCTGGGCAACAGCAACGCGCTCGACCCCAAGGCGCTGCTGGGCAAGGCCGCGACCGTGGCGGTGGAAACCGAAGGCGGCGTGCGCCACCTGGGCGGCATTGCCACGCGCTTCGGGCTGCAGCAGGAAGACGCGCGCCACTCGTTCTACCGGCTGCGCCTGCGCCCCTGGCTGTGGCTGGCCACGCGGCGCAGCGACTTCCGCATCTTCCAGGCGAAGAGCGTGCCCGACATCCTCACGGAGGTGCTCGCCACCTATGGCTACCCCGTGGAGAAGAAGCTCACGCGCGCCGACTACCGCCGCTGGGACTACTGCGTGCAGTACCACGAGAGCGACTTCGACTTCGTCGCGCGGCTGTGCGAGCTCGAGGGCATCTACTTCTACTTCCGGCACGAGGCCGCGCAGCACGTGCTGGTGTTCGCCGACGACATCGCCGGCTCGCACAGCCCGCTGCCGGGCGGCGAAGAGGTGCGCTACCACCCGCTGGAGAAGTCGGGCATGGCCGGCGGCCCTGGCCAGCGCGAGCGCATCTACGCGTGGGAGACCGCGGAGGACGTGCGCCCGGGCCATCACTACAACGACGACTACGACTTCGAGAAGCCCAAGGCCGAGCTCTCGCACCTGCGGCAGATGCCGCCGGGGCACGACCACGACAGCCACGAGCAGTACGAATGGCCCGGCGGCTTCACGCAGCACGGCGACGGCGAGACCTATGCGCGCATCCGCAACGAAGAGCAGCTGAGCCAGCGCAGCCGCGTCACCGGCCGCTCGAACCTGCGCGAGCTGGCCACCGGCCACACGCTGCGCCTGACCGGCCATCCGCGCGCCGACCAGAACCAGCAGTACCTGCTGGTAGGCGTGAGCTACCACCTGCAGGAGACCCTGCAGGCCAGCGAGGGCAAGGAAGGCACCGAGGGCTCGGTGCAGCGCTTCGCCTTCGACGCGCAGGCCACCAGCTACCCCTGGCGCCCCGCGCGCACCACGGCCAGGCCGCGCACGCGCGGGCCGCAGACGGCGATGGTGGTGGGGCCGCAGGGCGAGCAGATCTGGACCGACCAGTACGGCCGCATCAAGGTGCAGTTCCACTGGGACCGGCTGGGGCAGGACAACGAGAACTCCAGCTGCTGGGTGCGCGTGTCGACCGCCTGGGCGGGCTCGACCTTCGGCATGACGTCGGTGCCGCGCATCGGCATGGAGGTGATCGTCGACTTTCTCAACGGCGACCCCGACTACCCGATCGTCACGGGCTGCGTGCACAACGCCGACACCATGCCGGCCTGGGAGCTGCCGGGGCAGAAGCACCTGTCGGGCATCCGGAGCCGCGAGCTCGGCGGCGGGCGCAGCAACCACCTGGTGCTGGACGACACGCAAGGCAAGATCCAGGCGCAGCTGCGCAGCGACCACCAGGCCAGCCAGCTGAGCGTGGGCCACATCGGGCGCATCGAGGACACCGCGGGGCGCCAGGAGCCGCGCGGCCAGGGCTTCGAGCTGCGCACCGACGGCCACGGCGCGCTGCGCGCCGCCAAGGGCCTGCTGGTGACCACCGAGCCGCGCGCCAACGCGCAGGCGCACACCACCGACATGGGCGAGACGGTGGCGCGGCTCACGCAGGCCAGGGACCTGCACGAGGGCCTGAGCGAAGCGGCGCAGGCAGCCAAGGCGCACGAAGCGGGCGACCAGGACGAAGTCACGCAAGGCCTAAAGGAGCAGAACGACGCCATCAAGGGCCAGGGCGGCGGCAACAGCGCGCAGGGCGAGTTCCCGGAGCTCCAGGAGCCGCACCTGGTGCTGGCGAGCAAGGCGGGCATCCAGAGCGCCGCGCAGGGCTCCACGCACATTGCGAGCAACGAGCACAACGCGATCACCAGCGGCGGCCACACCAGCGTGAGCGCGGGCAAGAGCTTCCTGGTGAGCGCGAAGAACGCGGTGCGGATGTTCGCGCACAAGGCCGGCATGAAGCTGGTGGCGGCGAGCGCCGACATCGACATCTCGGCGCTGAAGGACAGCGTGAACGTGCTGGCCAAGCTCAACATCACGCAGACGGCCAACAAGATCACCATCAGCGCGAAAGAAGAGGTGGTGATCAACGGCGGCTCCAGCTACAGCCGCTGGAATTCGGGCGGCATCGAGCACGGCACCTCGGGCACCTGGCGCGAGCATGCGTCGGTGCACAGCCTGGTCGGTCCGGCCAGCGAGGGCAAGCCGTCGCTGCCCAACCCCACGCCGCTGCCGCGCGGCCAGCTCGACCTGTACCACCAGTACATCAAGCAGAGCGGCGAGAAGCGCCAGGGCGTGGCGCAGGGCGACTACACCGTGGTCGACTCCGAAGGCGGCACGCACGCCGGCACGCTCGACCGCAACGGCTTCGCCAGCGTGGCGGGCCTGCCCATCGGCACGGCCAAGGTCACCTTCGGCAAGGACCCGCGCGACCCGTGGGACGAAGGCAGCTACTTCGGCACGCCGGACGAGTGGAAGGCCAAGGGTGCGACCGCGGGCGGGGGTGGCGAGAGCGGCAGCGGCGTCTCAGGCATCGGCGCCGAGGGTGGCATGGGCAGCGCGCTGGGCGCCGTCGGCACGGGCGCGATGAACGGCGCGCAGGGCCTGCTCGCGGGCGGCGGCAACGCGCTCGGCGCGGCCGGTGCGCTGGCCGGCGTCGCCGGCCTGAGCAGCAAGGCCGCCGGCGCGATCGGCCAGGTGACGCAGGCCGCCGGCGTGGCGCAGCAGGCGGTGAGCGCCGCGCAGGCCGTTCAGCAAGGCGGCGCCAAGGCGCTGCTCGGCCAGGCCAGCCAGGCGGCGAGCGGCATGGCGATACAGGCCGCGGGCGCGAAGCTGGGGCCGATGGGGGTGCCGATCACCGGCGTGATGAGCGGTGCGGTGAATGGCGGGATGAATGGTGTGGTGAACGGCGCCGTCAATGGCGCGGTGGGTGGGGCCGCAGGCGCCCTGAAGCCGGGCGTGTCCACGGTGGCCGGCAACGCGCTGCCGGCCGGGCGCACGCCGGGCTTCATGGGTTGAGCGGCCGATGTCTTCGCAAGTCATCATCCTCGCGCACGACCTCTGGCGCAAAGGCGCCGGCGGCGCGCCGGCCGGGCTGGCGGGGCAGGCCGACAGCTTCGCCTACGCCGGCCTGGACCTCGGCCTGGCGCAGTTCGCGGGCTCGAGCTTCAACGGCAGCAGCTTCACCGCCGTCAATTTCAAGCAGGCCGGCTGGAGCGCGTGCCGGTTCACGGGCTGCAGCTTCACGCAGTGCGACTTCGAAGCCATGGCCATCACCGGCTGCACCTTCGTCAACTGCAGCTTCGCGCAATCGAACTTCGACCGCAGCCAGCTGAGCCACACGAGTTTTCGCCAGTGCCACTGGGACAGCCTGAGCTTCGCGCGCGGGCAGTGGTCGAGCGTGGAGGTGCTGGACTGCAGCGGCACGGTGGTCACGGGGGAGGGGCTGCAGGGCCATTGCGTGGATTTCACCGGAAGCACCTTCGAGCGGCTCGAGTTCCGCAACGCACAGATCAACTGAACCGACCGAATCGTTTGAATCGACTGGACGAGACCCGCCGAACGGCGGGCTGAATTCGCAGAGACCGCGCAGCAGCGCAAGAAAGACCTACAAGAATGTCAGGGACGCAAGGACCGCCGCAACAGCCGGCACCGGCCGCGGAGGAGCGCGAACCGCAGACGGCGGTGGCGCCGTTGAACACCATCGTGAAGGAAGACGTCGCCGCCGCGAGCAAGGCGGTGGACGACTGGCTGCGCGCGTTCTCGGGTGGCTACGTCACGCTGGAGCGGCTGACGATGGTGCTGGGCAGCATCCCCATCGTCGGCAACATCATGGCGCTGGTGGATGTGTTCCTGGACATCATCAACATCGTCGAGAAGAAGGCGAAGGACGGCATCGAGACCTTCCTGCTGTGGGTGAGCCTGGGCATCAACCTGATCGGGCTGATCCCGTTGCCGCCCAGCATGGCGGCGGCGCGCATGAGCCTGAGGCCCACGCTGCACCTGGTGAAGCAGGAGCTGAGAAACGCCGCCTCCAACCTCGGCGAGGCCGTCGTCACCATCCTGGTGGGGCACCTGAACGCGACCATTGCCGGCGAGCTCGAGACCTTCATCGACGGCGCCATCGCGAAGCTCGGCGAGATGCTGCAGAGCTGCGCCAAGCTGGCCGACGACGTGGTCGACAACCTGGTCGACGTGCTGCGGCGCGTGCTGGGCCAGAAGGACATGTTCGACACCGGCACCCCCGCCGCCGCCGAGACCAACGTGCACGACCCCAAGACCCAGAGCACCTGGAGCCGGCTGTGGGGCAGCGCCGTGAAGTACACGAAGGAGTCGGCCAACTACGTGGCCAAGGCCGCGTCGAACCGGCTGCCGCCGAGCCTGGCGGGCCGCGTCAACGAGGTGATCGAGAGCCTGCTGAACTTCAAGGTCTCGTTCCGCGCCACGCTCGGGCGGCTCGCGAGCCAGGAAGAGCAGGCCAGCATCCGGTGGCTGCTGAACAAGCTGAAGGCGGCGCTGCTGCGCAAGAAGGGCCAGCGCGGCGCCATCGTGCCGCCGAGCACCGGCGCGGTGGCCGACAAGGACAAGCCGGGCGCCCAGCTCGAGCACATCAACAAGCAGGCGCCGGCGCAGAACACGGCCGGCTGCAAGAACTGCCCGGCGCCCGCGCGCGTGGGCGGCTCCATCAGCCTGGCAACGGGTTGCGAGAGCTTCATGCACCTGGACTTCGTGCTGGCGGCGCCGTTGCCCATCGAGTGGGCGCGCAGCTACAGCAGCCAGCTCGACGCGTACGACCGCGGCAGCCTCGGTGCACGCTGGATCACGCCCTACAGCGCGCGCGTGGACATCGTCACGCCGGCCAAGGGCGCACGCCAGGGCCAGCCGAGCCTGGTGTACCGCGCGGGCGACGGCCGCGAACATGCGTACCCCGTGCTGGCCGTGGGCCAGGTCTGGCGCGACGCCATCGAGGCGGTGACGCTCACCCGCCTGAGCGAGACCCTGCTGGCGCTGGACTTCGGCAAGCCGCTGCCCGCTGGCGAGCAGGCCGAGTGGCGCGAGGTCTACGAGCGCGTCGAAGGCCGGCCGCACTACCGGCTCGTGGCCCAGCAGGCCAGGGACGGCATGAGCATCGGCCTGCGCTACGACCACGTGATCGCCTCGACCGGCGAGCAGGTGTTGAGCGACGTGATCAGCAAGCAGGGCGAGCTGACCGTCGCGCACGTGGGCACGCTGCCCGATGCGCAGACCGGCCTGATCAAGTCGCTGTGGGAGCTGAAGGACGGCCAGGTGGTGCGCCAGCTTGCGGCCTACACGCACGATGCCGAGCGCGACCTCGTGGCCGCGCAGGACGAAGACGGCGCGAGCTGGAGCTACACCTACGCGCACCACCTCGTCACGCGCTACACCGACCGCACCGGCCGCGGCATGAACCTGCAGTACGACGGCACGGGCGCAGACGCGAAGGCGGTGCGCGAGTGGACCGACGACGGCAGCTTCGCGCTCACGCTGGAGTGGGACCGCAACATCCGCCTGACCTACGTGACCGATGCGCTGGGCGGGGAGACCTGGTTCTACTACGACATCCAGGGCTACACCTACCGCGTCATTCACCCGGACAAGCTGCAGGAATGGTTCTTCCGCGACGACGCGAAGAACCTCACCCGCCACGTGCATGCGGACGGCAGCACCGACGACTACAGCTACGACGCCGACGGCAACCTGCAGATGCACACGCGCGCCGACGGCAGCCGCGTGCATTTCGAGTACGACAGGCTGAACCGCATGACGGGCCTGCGCGACGCCGAAGGCAACATCTGGAAGCGCGACCACGACGCGCAGGGCCACGTCACCGAAGAGACCGACCCGCTGGGTCACAAGACCGAATATGCGTACGACAAGGCCGGCCGGCCCGTGTGCATCACCGATGCCAAGGGCGGCACGAAGCTGCTCAGCTACACGCCCGCCGGCCAGCTCGCCAGCTACACCGACTGCTCGGGCAAGACCAGCCGCTGGGCATACGACAGCCGCGGCCGGCTGACCAAGACCATCGATGCCGCGGGGCAGGCCACGCGCTACCGCTACACCCCCACTGGCGAGGCTGCTTCGGGCAGCGAAGCCAATCACCCGGGCCGGCTCGAAGAGGTCTCGCTGCCGGACCAGACCCGTGAACACTTCGCGCACGACGCCGAAGGGCGCCTGCTCGCCCACACCGATGCATTGGGCCGGCGCACCCGCTACAGCTACAACCGCGCCGGCCTGGTGGCCGGCCGCACCGACGCCGCGGGCCGGACGCTGGGCTACCACTGGGACTTGCTGGGCCGACTGAGCGAACTGCGCAACGAGAACGGCAGCCGCTACAACTTCCGCTACGACCCGGCGGGCCGGCTGCTGGAAGAAACCGGCTTCGACAGGCAAAGCAGGCAATACCTCTACGAGGAGGCCTCCGGCGCGCTGGCGCGGGTCGTGGAGGCCGGCGCGCACACCACGTTCTTTCACTTCGACCCCATGGGGCGGCTCGTCGAGCGCAATGCCGGCCAGGGGCAGGCCGAGCGTTTCGCCTTCGATCGCAACGGCCGGTTGATAGCAGCCGCCAACGGCGACGCCAAGCTGCAGTGGTTCTACGACCCCGCGGGCAACCTCACGCGCGAGCACCAGCACCACCTGGCCCGTTCGCAAACGGCCGTGTGGCAGCACCGCTACGACGAGCTCAACCGGCGCATTGCCACGGTTCGCCCCGACGGCCACGTGACCCAGTGGCTCACCTACGGCTCGGGCCACGTGCACGGACTGCTCGTCGACGGACAGGACATCCTGGGCTTCGAGCGCGACGATCTTCATCGCGAGGTCGGCCGCGCGCAGGGCAACGGGCTGGACCAGCGCCTGCGCTACGACCCTGTCGGCAGGCTGCTGGAGCAGCACATCTCGAACGCCAAGGCGGGTACCGCCGGGGCGGCCAGGACAGCCGGTACAGCCGATGCGCTGAGCCTTCGCCGCAGCTACGGCTACGACAAGGCCGGCCAGCTGACCGCCATCGGCGACACCCGGCGCGGCAACCTGAGCTACCGGTACGACCCCGTCGGCCGCCTGCTCGAGGCCAACGGCCGCCTGGGCCGCGAGACCTTCGCCTTCGACCCCGCGGGCAACATCGCCGACGCAACCGGCAACGACAGCCGCTCGGGCCTGCATGCCGTGAACCGGCTGCTCGACAACCTGCTGAAGGAATACGCGGGCACCACCTACCGCTACGACCAGCGCGGGAACATGACCGAGCGCGTGAGGAACGGAAAGAAGACCGCGTTCGAGTGGGACGGCTTCAACCGCATGACCGCCGCCACCAGCGAAGAGGGCAGCACCCGCTTCAGCTACGACCCGCTGGGGCGGCGCATTGCCAAGCGCTCGCGCGACGCCATGACGCTGTTCGGCTGGGACGGCGACACGCTCGCGTTCGAGAGCACGCAGAGCATGGCGGGCGACAGCGAGCGGCAAGGCCGCGGCTCGAGCGTCCACTACATCCACGAGCCCGATTCGTTCGTGCCGCTGGTGCAGATCAGGCAGGCCAAAGCCATTGCGCTGAGCGCGAGCACCGACGTGAAGGCGCTGATGGAAGCCAACGGCGGGCGGTACGACATCGCGCAAGACCCGCTGTGGAACGGCGAGCAACTGCCCGCGCCGGCCGGCTTCGCGAAGGAAGAGATTGCCTTCTACCAGTGCGACCACATCGGCACGCCGCAGGAACTGACGGACCACAACGGCCAGGTGGCCTGGTCGGCGCAGTACAAGGCGTGGGGCGAGGCGAAGGAGGTCATCAGCGAGGCCGGAAGAAGGGCCGGCTTTGCCAACCCGATCCGCTTCCAGGGCCAGTACCTGGACGACGAGACGGGGCTGCACTACAACCGGCATCGCTACTACGACCCGCAGGCCGGCCGCTTCGTCAGCAGCGACCCGCTGGGCCTGGGCGGGGGCATCAACACGCACGCGTACGTGCCCAACCCCGTGGCGTGGGTCGACCCGCTGGGCCTGCAGGCCGCGCCGGCGTGCAAGAAGCCCAAGAGCGGACGCTTTGCCACGTCGGACGGCGCGGCCAAGGCGGCGGTGATGCGCTACAACGACAAGTCCATCCGCGACAACGTGGAGTACGGGGGACTGGTCTACAGGACGCCCGACGGCAAGTACGACTACACCAAGGCGACCCGGGGCGAGAAGGACACCGTCAATCCCTGGGATCCGTCGTCCCCGAGCATTCCGAAGTGCGCGCAGGAAGTGGCCTATTGGCACACCCACGGCGACCACTCCGACCGGAACGGAAACCGCACCACGCGGGCCAAGGACTACTACGCGAGCAACGACTTCTCTCCGGAAGACAAGACGGCCGCCAAGACAGGAATGAAACATGATGATCCCGACTACCGGGCCTATCTCGGCACGCCGAGCGACGGCTACAAGGGCTACAGCCCGCAGACCAATCAAACCTACAGGCTCTAGGGGCCTGATCATTGCCATAGCGCTGGGAATCTGTATGAACCTCAATGCCTCTGCCGCGCCGATCTTCGAGGTCGAGTCGCCGGACCAACTGCTGCTGAACACGCCGGTGGTCGTTGCCCTGAACCACGCGTACAGGCTGTTCGCGGCGACCGGCCAGGACCTGAACAACTTCAACGTTCACATCGCCGAGCGCAAGAAGGAAAACGGCGAAGACGAGAGCGGCGTCAACACCATCGGCATCGCGTTCTCGGCCAAGCTGCCGCCGGGCCAGAAGGGGATCGGCAACGCCAGCAAGCTGGGGCGATCGGTGCTGTACATCGCCTCCATGACGTCGGGCGAGATCCTCAGGGAACAGGGAAGCCGCTAGCGGCCGAGGCCGGCATCGGTCGAGCGAGACCGTGGGACGGCCTGTGACGGCCTGTGACGGCCTTTTTGCCGACTGGCCTTGCCGGTCGAGATGCCATTCATCCGAACAACAAACCAACCGACAGATTTCCTGCACATGAAGACCACCAGGACCACCAGGACCGCCAGGGCCATCACGACCGCCTGCATCGCCGCTTCGCTCGTGGCCGCCGCTTCGCTCTGCGCCGCGCAGCAGGAAACGAAGACCACGCTCACCAAGCTCCACCAGAGCTACGAGAAGCAGGGCCGGCGTGCGCACGGCATGCCCGAGTACGGCAAGCGCGTGCAGTTCGCGGCGGTGGTCGTCGAGGCGTCCGACTCCTTCGGCGGCAGCGCGGTGATCCGCGCCGCCGACGTGCGCGGCAACGAGGAACTGGCCCGGCTGACCCCGGCGGACGATGCGCAGAACCGGAAGATGGGCGAGATGCGCAGCGGTGCGAAGTTCACCGCGAGCTGCGAGGTCGGCTTTGCGATGGGGTCGGCGTATTTGACGATGAAGGACTGCGTGATCAGGCCTTGATCCGGTCCTGACGATCGACCGCGTCCACGACAGGGCAACGCAACGGAGCGAGGGAGAAGAGATGGCAGGCAACGAAGGAGCGCAACAGCAGGGGCAAGGCCAAGGCCAGGGCCAGCAGCCGGCGCAGCGCGAACCGCAGACAGCGGTGGCGCCGCTGAACACCATCGTGAAGGAAGACGTCGCCGCCGCGAGCAAGGCGGTGGACGACTGGCTGCGCGCGTTCTCGGGCGGTTACGTCACGCTGGAGCGGCTGACGATGGTGCTGGGCAGCATCCCGATCGTCGGCAACATCATGGCGCTGGTGGATGTGTTCCTGGACATCATCAACATCGTCGAGAAGAAGGCGAAGGACGGCATCGAGACCTTCCTGCTGTGGGTGAGCCTGGGCATCAACCTGATCGGGCTGATCCCGTTGCCGCCGAGCATGGCGGCGGCGCGCATGAGCCTGCGGCCCACGCTGCACCTGGTGAAGCAGGAGCTGAGGACGGCGGCCTCCAACCTGAGTGAGACCATCGTCGTGGTGCTGGTCGGCCACCTGAACGCGACCATCATGGGCGAGCTCGACAAGTTCATCGACGGTGCGATCGCCAAGCTCGACGGCATCCTCAAGAGCTGTGCCGACCTGGCAGACAAGATCATCGACAACCTCGTTGACGTGCTCCGCCGGGTGCTGGGGCAGAAGGACCTTTTCACCGTTGCCACGGCGGCCGTCGCCGAAGCCAACGTGCACGACCCCAAGACCCAGAGCACATGGCGCCGAATGTGGGGCAGCGCGGTGAAGTACACCAAGCAGTCGGCGAACTACGTGGCCAAGGCGGCCGCCGGCCAGTTGCCTGCGGGCGTCGCCGGCAAGGTCGACGGCGTCATCTCTCAGCTGCTGGACTTCAAGCGCCTGTTGCGCAGCCAGTTGTCGGCGCTGGCCAACAAGGAGTCGCAGGCCAGCATCATGTGGCTGCTGCACAAGCTCAGGGACGCGCTGCTTCGCAAGAGGAACAAGCATGTGGCGATCGTGCCGCCGACGACGGGTGCCAAGGCGCAGGAGGTCAAGCCGCCCGCGCCGATGGAGCACATCGCCAGGCAGGCACCGGCACAGGGCACCGGTGGCTGCAAGAACTGCCCCGCGCCGGCGCGCAAGGGCGCGTCGATCAGCCTCGCGACCGGCAACGAGAGCTTCATGCACACCGACTTCGTGCTGGC
>NZ_FOLP01000034.1 GCF_900112425.1 Variovorax sp. OK212
CGGCCAGGTCGAGCGTGGCGCCCGTCGCCACGGTGAAGGCGCTCGCACTGCTCAGCGTGTTGGCCGCGCCGGCGCGCAAGGTGCCCGCCGCGACGTTGGTGGCGCCGGTGTAGGTGTTGGCGCCGGTGAGCGTGGTCGTGCCGCTGCCCACGTGGTTCACGCTGGTGCCGCCGGTGATCGGCACGGCGAAGTCGTAGGCGCTGGCGTTGTGGTTGAAGTTCAGCACCGCCGTGCCCGCACCGCCGTTGACGGCCGAGGCGAGCACCGTGCCCGGTGCCACGGCCGCGTCGCCCACGGCCGCGCCGATGTTGAGGGTGCCCGAGCCTGAAGCGCTCTGCCCCAACGCAAGACTGCCCAGTCCGGCCTTGGACGAAACGGTCGCGCCGTTGGAAACCGTCAGCGTCGCAGCGCCCTCCTGGCCGACGGTAACGGTGCCCACCGTGGTCGTCAGCGACGAGCCAGCGCCGGCCACCACACCCGTGACGACGCCGCCGGCTGTTCTGCCCAAGGTGAAGTTCAGTCTGGCATCAAGGGTGGCTCCATCGGAAACCTCGAGCGTTCCCCGGTGCTGGGTGTAGCTGACGCCAGACTTCAAGGTCGAGCCTTTGCCGCTGACCACGACGCTGGAAACGCCGCCAGCGGAAGTCGTTCCGGTTCCGCCCAGCTGAACGCCGTTGGGGCCCGTGCTCTCGAGGGTGCCGCCGTCCAGCACACGGATGTTGCTCTGGCCCGCGCGCGCCAGCAAAGCAATGACGGTCACGTTGGAGCCGCTGCCCTGAACCGTGAGATTGCCGGTCGTGCCGGCTACCTCGCCGAGCAAAAGGCTGCTGGAACCGCCCGCGCCGAAGGCTGCACCGGCCAACACATCCAGCGACGAGCCCGCAGCCGAGCCGATGTTGGTGGCTCCGCCGGCGGTGATCACTTTCGATCCGCTGCCGGTCACCACGACGCGCGAGTTGTCACCTGTCGCGTTGATGCCGCTCAGGCCGCCGGGCGTGAGCGTGCCGCCATCCTGAACACGCAATTCACCGCCGTTGACGGTGATGTTTCCGCCGGCAGCCGAGCCCACCCCGGCCAGCACCAGCGCGCCGCCACCGCTCTTCACGAGACCGGTCGTGCCGTTGAGCGTTCCCTGGAAAGTCAGCGAAGACCCGGCCGCAACGTCGAATGGCGTGGCCAAGGCGGTTGTGACCACGAAGGCATTGGGCACGACCGTCACGTTCTTCTGGATCTGCGGAAGCGTCAGGGCGCTCGTGAAGCTGGCGGTCAGGTTGAACGTCGAAGCGGCATCCAGGCTGGCATTGGCACTCAGGATGGCTATCGCCAGTTCGTTTTCGTTGCTGACGTTGAAGGTTGCCGCATGCGCCATGCCGCTCGCAACCAGGGCCGCGCCCGCCATCACCGTACCCGCGCGCCGCGCCCGCCGCGAACTGCTGCGTGCGCCGCCGCCACGGGGTGCGCGCACGTTCTCCGCCGCCGCCACGCATGCGCCCAGTGCCGCATTCCAAACCGTTCTGTAACACAAATTCATCTACTTGCTCCTCGTCTTGAATGTGGGTTTCTCCAATGAGGAACGATCGATTTCCGCACCTCTTTGCGGGCGGCATATTACATATGAAACGATATGTTAGTAATTCAGAGGGTTTTCTGCTTATTCGACCAACTGAATAAATTAGTGGTCGTTATTTGAGCGGCGACATCGCCAAGGAAATATGACGAGGATCTGGCTGCCTGTAGAGAGAAGTTCTAAAAGTGATCCAGAACGTGAACCCGCGAGGAAGAACTCGCGTTGGCTGTGCGCGGAAAGTTGCACACAGATCGCTTCAATTGCTCGCTCTTGGCTGCACCGCCGCCAACCAGGTTTCGGCGCCGCCAGCACCGCCGCCCGCAGGCCTCAGCTCTGCCCGAACTTCCGCGCGTGTTCCACCGCGTACTTGATGAGCTCCGCCTGCCCCTCGATGCCCAGCCGCCGCTTGATGCTCTGGCGGTGCGCTTCCACCGTGCGCACGCTCAGGCTCAGGTCGCGCGCGATCTGCTTGCTCGACTCGCCGCGGCCCAGCGCGGAAAGAATCTCGCTCTCGCGCGGCGTGAGCAGCGGGCGCGGCGCCTGCGTGCGAAACAGCTTCTTCGACACGGCCGGGCTCAGGAAGGTGCCGCCGCCCGACACGGCCTCGATGGCCGCGACGATCTCCGCCGCGGGCGCGTCTTTCAGCACGTAGCCGCGCGCGCCCACCTGCAGCGCCTTCTGCACGTACTCGGGGTTGTCGTACATGCTGAGCATCACGATGTGCGTGGCGGGCCGGCGTTGCAGCAGCAGCGCCGCAAGCTCGATGCCGTTCATGTCCTTCATGCCGACGTCCATCAGCATGAGGTCGGGCTGCACGCTGTCGACCAGCTCCAGCGCCTCGGCCGCGCTGCCGGCCTCGCCCACGATCTCCAGGTTGGCGATGCTGCCCAGGCGCGCGCGCAGGCCGTCGCGCACCAGCGGGTGGTCGTCGACGAGGAAGAGGCGAACGGTGCGGGTCATGTGGGTCACGGGGATCGCGCGGATCGCGCAGGCTGGCCGGCCTCGGCCCTCGCGCTGCGGGCCGGCACCTCGGCCTCGATGGCGGTGCGCCCGGCGTTGGAGCACATGGTGAGCCTGCCGCCGATGGACTCCATGCGCTCGCGCATGTTGCGCAGGCCGATGCCGCGGCGCGGGTCGAGCTGCACGGCCTCGATGTCGAAGCCGGTGCCGTCGTCGCTCACCTCCAGCCGCACGCCCTCTTCTTCGTCGAAGCCCAGCGCTACGTGCACGTGCTGCGCCTGCGCGTGCTTGCGCACGTTGGTAAGGGCCTCCTGCGTGAGGCGAAAGAGCGCGGTCTTCACTTCGGGCTGCAGCTCGAAGGCTTCGCCGCCGACCATCATCGATGCGCCGACGGCGCCCTCTTCGCGGAACTCGTCGACCAGCCGCTCCAGCGCGGCGGGCAGGCCGAGCGTGTCGAGCAGGGCCGGGCGCAGGCGGTGCGAGATGCGGCGCACCTCGATCAGCGAATCGTTCAGCCGCTGCAGCGCCTTGCCGAGCGCGGGCGGCGCGCCGTGGTGCTGGCGGTCGAGCTGCTCCACGGCCGATTCGATGAGCAGCTTGGCCGACACCAGCGTCTGGCTGGTGCCGTCGTGCAGCTCGCGCGCGAGGTGGCCGCGCTCTTCTTCCTGCGACTGCACCACGCGCCGCGCGAGCAGGCGCAGCTTGGCCTCGGCGGTGCGCTGCTCGCTGAGGTTCAGCAGCAGGCCGGCCGCGCTGACCACGCCCAGGCACAGCGCGGCAATGCCGGCGATCCACAGCAGCGTGGCGGTGACGTTGGCGTTCATCTGCCGGTCGAGCGTGTCCATGGTCGACTCGATGTCGTCCAGGTACAGGCCGGTACCGACCATCCAGTTCCAGCGCGGCATGGCCGTGACGTAGCCGAGCTTGGGCGCCATCTGCGCGCTCGAGGGCTTGCGCCATTCGTATTCGACGTAGCCGCCGCCGTTGTCCCTGGCGCCCTTGATCAGTTCCTGGATGGTGTAGCGGCCGTGCGAATCGCGCAGCTCCCACAGGTTCTTGCCGACCAGCTCGGGCTGGCGCGAGTGCATGAGGGAGTTGCCCTCGAGGTCGTAGACGAAGAAGTAGCCGTCGTCGCCGTAGTTGAGCGCGGCCAGGCGGCGCAGCGCCTCGGTGCGGGTGGCCTCGTCGTCCTGGCCCGATTCGTACAGCGGCAGCAGGTTGCTCACGGCCAGGTCGACGTAGCTGCGCAGCTCGCTGCGGCGCTGGGCCATGTAGCTGCGCTCGATGAGGGCGCGCTCGCGCTGCGCGAGGTCGTGCTCCTGGTGGCGCACCGCAAGGGCCACCAGCACCAGCGCCACGAGCAGCGGTGCAACGGCCAGCGCGACGATCTTGGTGCGGAGATTCATGGGGCGGCAAGCCTACCACCGGGCCCTGGGAGCGCATCCGTCCCTATCATCCCCAGCCGATGAAGCACCCTCGCCTTCGACAACTGCTGCTGCCCGTGTTCGCCCTGCTCGGCGTGGCGGGCATCACCATGGCCGGCTTCTCGCCCGACGGCTACGCGGTGCACGTGCTGGGGCGCACGGGGCCGCAACCGTATCCGCTGGCCGGCGTGGCGTGGTTCTGCGCCGCGGTGCTTGGGGAGACGGCGCTCGCGGGGGCGCTGCTGCGGCCCGCCTCGTACCGCCACGGCTGGAAGCGCGCGCTGCTCGCGCTGGCCGTGGCGCTGGCCGGTTGGGTCTTCCTGGGCATGGGCGCGATGCACCAGCCGCCGTACTTCATGGCGCACCTGCTGTGGCTCACGGCGATGGTGTTCGCGCTGGCGCTGCTGCTGGTGGTGTCGCTCACCGCGAAGTGGCAGGCCTTCCTGCGGGCCGAGCGCGACCGGGCCGGCTAGATCAGCGAGGCCAGCCAGGTCCGCCAGGCCGGCTATGCAGCGCGGCCTGCCGCAGGCACCGCCCCGCGCTTGAACTCGGTCGCGTAGTACAGCAGCGCCAGCGCCACGTACCCGCCACCCAGCAGGCACAGCCCGCTCCAGCCGTGGAAGGCGTACACGGCCGCGGCAATGCCCGAGGCCACCGCGGCGCAGATGAAGATGAAGGTCATGAACAGGCCGTTGAGCCGGCCGCGCAGCTCGGGCGCCAGCATGAAGAGGCTGCGGAAGTTCAGCACCTGGCACAGCTGCACCGCGCCGTCGAGCAGGATGCCCGCCGCAACCAGCCCCGCCAGCGAGCGGTAGTGCATGGCGACCGCGCCCAGCACGAACGACGCCAGCGCCACGGCAATGGCCACGCCGGTGGCCGGGCGCGTGAGGCCGCGGTCGGCCAGGCGGCCCGCCATCGGCGCCATCAGCGCGCCCGCCGCGCCGGCCAGCGCGAACAGCGCAATGCCGCGCTGGCCCATGCCGAACTCATGCACCAGCGCCAGCGGCACGGCCGTCCAGAAGGCCTGGAAGGCGGAGAACATCATCCCCTGGTAGAAGCCGCGGCGGCGCAGCAGCGGCGTGTTCCACACGATGCCGGGCAGCGACGCCATGGTGCGCGCGTAGCCCACCGAGGCGTGCGGGCGCCGCTCGGGCAGCGCGCGCCACAGCACCGCGATGAGCGCGGCCATCAGCACCGCCGACACCCAGAACACCGCGCGCCAACCCAGCGCCGACGCCACGATGCTGGCAAAGGGCCGTGCCAGCATGATGCCGCCCAGCAGCCCGGCCATGATGTTGCCGACCACCTTGCCGCGCGTGGCCTCGGGCGCGAGGTGCGAGGCGAAAGGCAGCAGCACCTGCGCCGCCACCGCGCAGGCGCCGACCACGAAAGAGGCCGCCAGGAAGGTGGCGGCCGACCCCGACAGCGCGATGCCCACGAGCCCGACCACCGCGCCGGCCAGCGCACCGACGATGAGCCGCCGGTTCTCCACCACGTCGGCCAGCGGCACCAGCAGCAGCAGGCCGGCGCCGTAGCCGAGCTGGGTGAGCGTCATGATCAGCCCGGCCAGGCCGGCGTGCAGCTGCAGGGTGTCCGAGATGGGCCCGATCAGCGGCTGCGCGTAGTAGATGTTGGCCACGCACAGGCCGCAGGCGATGGCGAAGACCAGCGTGAGGGCGGGGCTGAGCCCGGGGGCGTGTGCAGCGGCCGGGGCCGGGGCTGCGGCGCGGGCAGGGGAAGTGTCGGGATGTGGCACGGAGGGCCTCGGTGGGTCGGGCGGGGAGCGTTCGGGAGAAGGCGGGCGGCCCAACGAACAAGGGTTAACCCGCGGCCGGGCACCTTAGCACGGGCGCCCGATTCCTGCAGGGGCTGGGGCGGGGGCTGGCGAGCCCCGTGCTCAGTCGACGCTGGTCGGACGGCCCGAGGCCACCCAGGCGTCGAGCCCGCCCGTCAACGGCAGCGCCCGCTTGGCGCCGCGCGCCAGCAGCACGCGCGCGGCCTGCGCGGCCGACACCTCGTTGGGGCAGTTGCAGTACAGCACCACGTCGCGCCCGGCGGCGTGCGACAGGTCGAGGCTGCGCTGCTGCAGTGCCTTGAGCGTGTACGACTGGGCGCCCGGAATGCGGCGCGGGTCGACCTGCATGCCGGCCTTGCCGCGCACGTCGATCACCAGCGGTGGCTCCTCGCCGTTCAGCAGATCGTGCAGTTCTTCCACCGAGATGCGCGGCATGCCGGTGAGCCGCATGAAGGCGCGCCGGCGCCAGTAGCGCACGGCCAGGAAAATGACCAGCAGCACGCCCAGCGCCACGGTGGCGATGCCGCCGGCCTGCGCCATGACGGCCAGCACCTCCTGGATCTGGTTGCGGAACACCCAGCCCAGCCCGAGGAACAGACCGGTCCACACCAGCGCCGCGCCCACGTCGAACCCGATGAAGCGCCGCACCGACATGCCCAGCGCGCCGGCCATCGGCGGTGCCACCACCGACACGCCCGGCACGAACTTCGCCGCCACGAGCGACATGCCGCCCCATTCGGTGATGAGCGATTCGCCGCGCCGCACGCAGGTGTCGGGCGACAGCGAGATGCGGCACAGCAGCCGCATGAAGCGGTAGCCGAAGCGCCGCCCCGCGTAGAACCAGGCGCCGTCGCCCAGCAGGTTGGCAGCGACCGCGGCCAGCACCACGCCGACCACCGACACATCGCCCGCAGCCAGCAGCGCGCCCGTGAGCACCAGCACGGCGGCGGCTGGCACCGGCAGCCCGAGGCGGGCGGCGAAGCTGGCGGCGAACACCACCAGGATCGCGTTCTGCACGAGCAGCGACATCAGCTGTGCCATGCCGGGTGTCCTGGAGGTGCCGCGAGAAATCGCTGGATGGGAGGGGGATTCATGCCAGCCGGGATTGTCCTGCATGGCCCAAGAACGTACCGGGTGCAGGCCATTGAATGACGGCTGGAGACAGCGGCTTTTTCAGGCGGTGCGCGACACGCTGAAGGCGAAGGTATTCAGCCCGCCTTCGCTCGACGCGCTCACCTGCCCGCCGTGCATGCTCGCCACTGCCTTCACGATGGCCAGCCCCAGCCCGTGGCCGTGGTGCTCGCCGCCGTCGTTGCGGGCGGCGTCCACCCGGTAGAACCGGTCGAACAGGTGCTGCAGGTGCTGCGCGTCGATGGGCGCGCCGGGGTTCGACACGGCGATCCAGGTCGAGCCGGCCTCCTCGCGCAGCGTGACGGCAATCTGCGCGCCCGGCTTGGAATGCTCGATGGCGTTCTGCAGCAGGTTGGACATGGCGCGGCGGAACAGCGCGCTTTCCAGCCGCGCCTCGGCCAGCACGTCGCCCTCGATGCGCACCTGCGCCCGCGTTTCGTCGAGCACGAACTCGAAGAACTCAATGGTCTTGCGCACCTCCTGCGCCACCGGCGTCAGCACCAGCCCGGTGGCCACCTCGCCGCGGTCGGCGCGCGCCAGGAACAGCATGTCGTTGACGATGGAGCGCACCCGCTCCAGGTCTTCGAGGTTGGCCTGCAGCACCTCCTGGAACTCGCTCGCGCTGCGCTGGCGCGACAGCGCCACCTGCGTGCTGCCGATGAGGTTGGCCAGCGGCGTGCGCAGTTCGTGCGCCACGTCGGCGTTGAACGATTCGAGCTGGCCGTAGGCCTCTTCGAGCCGGGCGAGCGCGCCGTTGAAGGCCTCGGCCAGCGCGGAGAGCTCGACCGGCAGCGGCTCCGAGCGCAGCCGCTGCGACAGCGTCTTGGGCCGCAGCGCCAGCGCCTCGGCCGACAGCCGCTCCAGCGGGCGCAGCCCCACGCGCGCGATCCAGTAGCCCGCAAAGGCCACCACCAGCACCGCGCCGAGCCCGAGCGCGACCAGCGCGGTCAGGAAGGTTTCGCGCGTGCGTGCATAGGGCTCGGTGTTGCGCCCGACGATCAGCCGCACGGCCGGCCGGTTCTCGAAGGGCCCGATGTGCGCGGAGAGCGTGCGAAACGGCCGCGCCTGCCCCGGCAGCACGATGGCGCTGCTGTGGCCGTTGGCCTCGCGCGTGAGCCCGTCGATCTCGGCCAGGCCCTTGCCGTACTGGAAGCGCGGGTCGTCGCTGAGCACCCAGAAGCGCACGCTGCCGTCTTCGGGCGTGAGCGCGTCCATGCGCGCCTGCACGCGCGACCAGCGGTCGGGCGAGCCGATGGCCCTGATCCAGAACTGCAGGCTCTTGAGCGTGGTGTCGAGCTCTTCGTACTGGTGGCGCTCCAGTTCGCGCGCCAGCACGTTGTGCAGCGCGAAGCCGGCCAGCGCGAAGGTGGCGAGCGCCGCGGCGGCGAACATGAGCACCAGCCGCGCGGTGATCGAGCGCTTCACGTCGCCGGGCCCTCGCCCGGCGCGTCGCGCACCTCGCGCACGTCGCGCACCTCCCGAACTTCCCGCTCCTCCCTCACTTCCATCACATAGCCCATGCCGCGGATGGTGTGCAGCAGCCGCGTGCCGAAGGGCAAGTCGATCTTGTCGCGCAGCCGCTTGATGGCCACCTCGACCACGTTGGTGTTGCTGTCGAAGTTCATGTCCCACACCAGCTCGGCGATGGCGGTCTTCGACAGGATCTCGCCCTGGCGGCGCGCCAGCACGGCCAGCAGCGCGAACTCCTTGGCCGTGAGGTCGATGCGCGTGCCGGCGCGCGAGGCCTTGCGCGCGAGCAGGTCGATCTGCAGGTCGGCAATGCGCAGCTGCATGGGCTCCTGCTTGCGGCCGCGCCGGTTCAGCGCCTGCAGCCGCGCCAACAGCTCCAGGAACGAGAAGGGCTTGATGAGGTAGTCGTCGGCGCCTTCGTGCAGGCCCTTGATGCGGTCTTCCACGCGGTCGCGCGCCGTGAGCATGATCACCGGCGTCTGCTTCACCGCGCGCAGCTCGCGCAGCACCGAGAAGCCGTCCTGCCCCGGCAGCATCACGTCGAGCACGATCACGTCGTAGTCGTGCGTGAGCGCCAGGTGCTGGCCGTCGATGCCGTTGTGCGCCATGTCGACGGTGCAGCCCTGCTCGGTCAACCCCTTGGAGAGGTAGTCCGCGGTTCTCAGTTCGTCTTCGACTATCAGGATCTTCATGGCGTGTGCGGTCTCGCTGGTATCAAGCGGCGCTCATCCGTGGGCCTCGGCCGGCGTCGGCGTCTCGGCTTCCGTGTTTTCCTTCGCGGCCTTGCGGGCCTTGCGCGCTTCCTTGCGGCTCAGGTACCAGTAGTGGGCGCGGTCGAGGTACAGGTAGACCACCGGGGTCGTGAACAGGGTGAGCGCCTGCGAGAGTATCAGCCCGCCGACCATCGCGTAGCCCAACGGGCGGCGCAGCTCGGAGCCAGAGCCGTGGCCCAGCATCAGCGGCAGGCCCGAGAGCAGCGCGCACATGGTGGTCATCATGATCGGGCGAAAGCGCAGCAGGCAGGCCTGGTAGATGGCGTCGTGCGGCGACATGCCCTGCTCGCGCTCGGCCTTGAGCGCGAAGTCGATCATCATGATGCCGTTCTTCTTCACGATGCCGATCAGCAGGATGATGCCGATCAGCGCAATCACGCTGAGGTCGTAGCCCCCCGCCATCAGGATCAGCAGCGCGCCCACCCCGGCCGAAGGCAGCGTCGAGAGAATCGTCAGCGGGTGGATGTAGCTTTCATACAGCAGGCCCAGCACGATGTACACCGCCACCAGCGCCGCGGCAATCAGGTAGGGCTGCGAAGACAGCGAGTCCTGGAAGGCCTGCGCCGTGCCCTGGAACGAACCCGTGAGCGACTGCGGCAGCCCCATGTCGGCCTGCGCCTTGTTGATGGCGTTCACCGCGTCGCCCAGCGCATGGCCCGGCGCCAGGTTGAACGAGATGGTCACGGCCGGGAACTGGCCCTGGTGGCTGATCGACAGGTACGCGGTCTTGCTGGTGTCCACCTTCACGAAGCTCGACAGCGGCACCTGCTGGCCGGTGAGCGGCGAGTTGAGGTACAGCTTGCTGAAGAGCGCCGGGTCCTGCTGCAGCGCGGGCGTGACCTCCAGCACCACGTGGTAGCTGTTGAGCTGCGTGAAGTACTGCGCCACCTGGCGCTGGCCGATGGCGTCGTACAGCGTGGCGTCGATGGTGGCCGGCGAAATGCCGAAGCTCGAGGCGCGGTCGCGGTCGATGGTGAGCACGGCCGACGCCGCGGCGTTCTGCTGGTCGGAGGCCAGGTCGGTGATTTCCGGAATCTGCCTGAAGCGCGCGAGCAGCTGCGGCGCCCAGGTGTTGAGCTCGTCCAGGTTGGCGTCGGTCACCGTGTACTGGTACTGCGTGCGCGAGGAGCGGCCGCCCACGCGAATGTCCTGCCCCGCCTGCAGGAACAGGTTCACGCCCTGCACCTTGGCGAGCTGCGGGCGCAGCCGCGTGATGATCTCGTCGGCGGTGGCCGTGCGGCCTTCGTCCTTGGGCTTCAGGCTGATGAAGAAGTTGCCGGTGTTGTAGGTCGACGAGCTGCCGTTCATGCCGAAGCCGGTCACGTCCGGATCCTTGCGCACCACGTCGGCCAGCTCGAGCATGCGGGCGTTCATCGACGCGAAAGAAGCGTCCTGCGCCGATTCGGCGAAGCCCGAGATGAAGCCGGTGTCCTGCTGCGGGAAGAAGCCCTTGGGAATCACCACGAACAGCGCGGCCGTGGCGGCCACGGTGGCAATGAACACCATGAGCGTGGTGAACTGGTGGTCGAGCACCACGTGCAGGCCGCGCTTGTAGCCGTTGAGCATGGCGTCGAAGCCGCGCTCGAACAGCTGGTACAGCCGCCCGTGCTGGCGGCCATGCTCGTTCTTCAGGAAGCGCGAGCACAGCATGGGCGTGAGCGTGAGCGAGATCACCACGCTCACCACGATGGTGAGCGTGACCGTCACCGCGAACTCGCGAAACAGCCGCCCCACGATGCCGCCCATGAGCAGCAGCGGAATGAACACCGCGATGAGCGACACCGAGATCGAGATGATGGTGAAGCCGATTTCGCTCGCGCCCTTGTACGCGGCCTCCATGGCCGACATGCCCTCTTCCACGTAGCGGTAGATGTTCTCCAGCATCACGATGGCGTCGTCCACCACGAAGCCCACCGCGATGGTGAGCGCCATCAGCGAGAGGTTGTCCAGGCTGTAGCCCAGCAGGTACATCACCGCCACGGTGCCCAGCAGCGCCAGCGGCACCGTCACGCTGGGAATGAGCGTGGCCGGCACGTTGCGCAGGAACACGAAGATCACCGCCACCACCAGCGCGATGGTCAGCAGCAGCGTGAACTCCACGTCCTTCACCGAGGCGCGGATGGTCTGCGTGCGGTCGATGATGGCGTTGACGTCCACCGTCGGCGGAATCGACGCCTTCAGGCGCGGCAGCGCGGCGTTGATGCGGTCGACCGTCTCGATCACGTTGGCGCCCGGCTGCTTGGTGATGGCCAGCACGATGGAGCGGCCGTTCTGCACGGTGCTGCCCTCGGGCGCGGCGGCGCCTGCATAGGCCCAGCCGGCAATCTTCGCGTTCTCGGGTCCGTCGACCGCCACGCCCAGGTCGCGCACGCGAATGGGCGCGCCGTTGCGGTAGGCCAGCACCACGTCGTTCCAGGGCTGGGCCTTCAGCAGCTGGTCATTCGTGTAGACGGTGAAGCTCTGGTTGGGCCCGTCGATGGTGCCCTTGGGCGCGTTGACGGTGGCCGAGGCGAGCACGGTGCGCACGTCTTCCAGGCTCAGGCCCGGCGCGGCGAGCTTGGCGGGGTCGACCTGGATGCGCACGGCCGGCTTCTGCGCGCCGCCGATGTTGACCAGCCCCACGCCGGAGATCTGCGAGATCTGCTGCGCGAGGATGTTGTCGGCGTAGTCGTTCACCTCGGTCAGCGGCAGCGTCTTCGACTGCACCGACAGGATGAGGATGGGCGCGTCGGCCGGGTTCACCTTGCGGAAGGTGGGCGGGCTCGGCAGGTTGGCGGGCAGCTGGCCGGTGGATGCGTTGATGGCCGCCTGCACGTCGAGCGCGGCGGCGTCGATGCTGCGGTCGAGGTCGAACTGCAGCGTGATCTGCGTGGAACCCAGGCCGCTGGTGGAGGTCATCTGCGACAGCCCCGCGATCAGCGAGAACTGCCGTTCCAGCGGCTGCGCCACGTTCGAGGCCATGGTCTCGGGGCTGGCGCCCGGCAGGTTGGCCGAGACCTGGATGGTCGGAAAGTCGACCTGCGGCAGCGGCGCCACCGGCAGCAGCGGGAACACCGCTGCGCCCACCAGCAGGATGGCCAGCGCCAGCAGCGTGGTGCCGATGGGGCGCTTGATGAAGGCGGCGGAAATGCTCAATTGCGGCTCCCGCTGGCGACCTTCTTGCCGTCATTACTCGCGGCATTCTTCGCAACGGGCGGCGGCTCCACGATGGTTGCGCCGGCCTTCAGCTTGTACTGGCCGTCGACCACCACGCGCTGGCCGGCCTGCAGGCCCTTGTCGATCACGGCCGTGCCGTCGGCGATCTGCACCACGTGCACCGGCACGTTCTCGGCCTTGTTCTCGGCATCGACCGTCCACACGTAGGTGCCGTCCTGCCCGCGCTGCACGGCGGCGGCGGGCACGGTGAGCGAGTCGGCCCGGCGGTCGAGCTGCAGCCGCACGTTGACGTACTGGCCCGGCCACAGCGTGTGCTGCGGATTGGCGAAGCTGCCCTTGAGCTGCACCGTGCCGCTGGTGGTGTCGATCTGGTTGTTCAGCAGGATGAGCTTGCCGGTGCCCAGCATCTGCGCGCCGCTGCGGTCGTAGGCGACCACCGCGAGCGGCTGCGTGCTCTGCTGCTGCACGCGGTTGATGTCCTGCACCGCGTCTTCGGGCAGCGTGAACTGCACGGCGATGGGGTCGATCTGGTTGATGACGACCAGCCCGTTGGCATCGGCCGCGTGCACGATGTTGCCCGGGTCCACCAGCCGCGCGCCCACGCGCCCGTTCATCGGCGAAGAGATGCGCGTGAAGCTCAGCTGCACCTCGGCGTACTGCACCTGCGCGGCGTCGTTCTGCACGGTGGCCGTGAGCTGGTTGACCAGCGCCTTCTGCGTGTCGACCTGCTGCTGCGTGGCCGCGTCCTGGCCCAGCAGCGTGGTGTAGCGCTGGAGGTCGGCGCGCGCGTTGGCGAGCTGGGCGGCGTCTTTCGCCTTGGTGGCCTGCGCCTGCGCGAGTTGCGCCTGCAGCGTGCGCGGATCGAGCTGCGCGAGCAGCTGGCCGGCCTTCACGTCCTGCCCTTCGACGAAGCCGACCTTGTCGAGCTGGCCGTCGATGCGCGCCTTCACCGTCACGGTGGCCATGGAGGCGACGGTGCCGATGCCCGAGCGGTAGACCTGCACGTTCTGCGAGGCCACGCGCGCGGTGCTCACCTGCACCGGCGGCGTCTTGGGCGCGTCGGGCTTGGCGGCATTGGCCGCGTGGTGCGCGAGCGCCCAGGCGCTCCCGCCGAGCAGCACGGCGAGCGAGGCGGCCGCGAGCCAGGTGGCGCGGCGCGGGTGAAGGGGGAGCGTGGCCGGGGCCGTGGCCGGGGCGGTGGTGTCTGCGGTGGTCGTCATGGCATCAATTCCGGGAAGTCTTTGCCGTGGCGTCGGCCACGGTGTCCGTTGCGCTCCAGCCGCCGCCCGTGGCCGCGATCAGCGACACGCTGGCGGCCAGCTGGCGGCCCAGCACCTGTGCGGCGGTGCGCTGGTTGGTGAGCGAGAGCGTCTGCGCCGTGACCACGCCGAGGTAGGTGGCGGTGCCGGCGCGGTACTGGCTCAGCGCCAGCCGCTCGGCGAGCTGCGCGGCGCGCACGGCGTCGGCCTGCAGGGCCGATTCGCTGTCGAGCACGCGCAGCGTGGCGAGGTTGTCTTCGACCTGCTGGAAGCCGCCGAGCACGGTCTGCTTGTATTGCGCCACCGAAGCGTCGTAGGCGGCCACGGCCTGGTCGGTGTGCGCCTTGCGCAGGCCGCCGTCGAACACGGTCTGTGCCAGCGCCGCGCCCAGCGACCACACGCGGCTGGGCGTGTTGAACAGCGTGGCCAGGCTGGCCGCGCTGAAGCCGCCGCTCGCGCTGAGCACGATCTGCGGAAAGTACGCGGCCTTGGCCACGCCGATGTTGGCGTTGGCGGCCTGCACGCGGCGCTCGGCACCGGCGATGTCGGGGCGGCGCTCGAGCAGTGCCGACGGCAGGCCGGCGGGCGTGACCGGCAGTAGCAGGTGCACGGCCGCCGCGCAAGACAGCGTGTCGGCGGTCGGCGGTTGCGACGGCGCTTCGAGCGGCGACAGCGAGAACGACGCGGGCGCCTGCCCCGTCAGCACCGCGATGGCGTGCTCGAGTTGCGCGCGCTGCGCCTCGAGATCGACCGCCTGCGCCTGCGCCGTCCTGAGCTGGCTTTCGGCCAGCGCCACATCGGAGCGCAGCACGGTGCCGGCGGCGTACTGGTGCTGCGTGAGTTCGAACGCCTTGGCGTAGGCGGCGGTGGTGCTGGCGTACAGCTCGCGCTCGAGGTCGATGACGCGGATCTGCAGGTAGTCCTGCGCGAGCGTGGTCTGGATGCTCAGGCGCGCGCCCGCGAGGTCGTCGGCGCTGGCCTGCGCGCTGGCGTTGCCCGCCTCGACCGAACGCCGCACCGCGCCCCAGATGTCGGGCTCCCAGCTGGCGGCCAGGCCCAGGGTGTCGGTGGTGCCGCGCTTGACCGTGCCGGTGCTGTTGGTCTGCGCGCGTGCGGCGCCGGCGTTGAGGCCGATGGTGGGGTAGAAATTGGCGCGCGCCGCCGCGGTGATGGCCTGCGCCTCGCGGTACTGGGCCTCGGCGACGCGGATGTTCTGGTTGGCGGTGTTGGCCTGCGCGATCAGCGCGTTGAGCGTGCTGTCGCCGTAGGCGTCCCACCAGGGGTGGTCGGCGTCGATGGTCTGCGGCGCGGCGGTCTTCCAGGGGCCTGCGGTTTCCTTGAAGGCGACCGGCACGTCCATCTGCGGGCGGACGTAGTCGGGACCGACGGCGCAACCCGCGAGGAGCAGGACAACCAGCGCGAGGGCCGCGCGCGAAAGAGGTGGGGCGACGGGGAGAACCATGGTGAGGCCACTCTAAGAAGCCCCGTCAAACCCCTCGCTGTCGGTTAACTGACAGTTCTGACAGTTTCGGTTTGGCTGCCTCCTCGGCGGCGCTCGAAGAAGCGCGGCGCTTGTGCGGAGGCCTGCCCCCATCCCGGCCTTCCCCCGGAAGGGGAAGGAGCAAGACAACAAACGTCGGTGCGTGGGTTTTGCTCCCTCCCCCGCTGGGGGAGGGTTGGGGTGGGGGGCACCGCGGCGCCCGAAGAAGCGCAGCGCTTGTGCGGAGGCCTGCCCCCATCCCAGCCTTCCCCCGGGAGCGGAAGGAAAAACACAACTCAGCGCGGCGCGTCGCCCTTGCGGTATTCAGCCGTCAGCTCATCCAGCTTCTGCTTCAGCGCCGGATCGATCTTGTATTCCGCCGCGGCCAAGGTCGCATCCAGCTGATCGGGCCGGCTCGCACCCAGCAGTGGCGCGGTGATCAGCGGGTTCGCCATCACCCATGCCACGGCCAAGGTCGCCAGCGGCACGGCGGCCTCGTCCGCCAGCTTGTGCAGCTGGGTCACGGTGTTGAAGCTGCGCTCGTTCCAGTACCTGTCCTGGTACATGTTGCCGGCCGTGCCCAGCGTGAAGCGGGTGTTCTCCTCCGGCTTGCCGCCGGGCTTGTACTTGCCGGTCAGCAGGCCGCCCGCGAGCGGGTTGTAGGGAATGACGCCCAGGCCTTCTTCGCCCGCCAGCGGCAGCAGTTCGCGCTCGATCTCGCGGAACAGCAGGCTGTAGCGCGGCTGCACCGACACATAGCGCGTGAGCTTGTGCAGCTCCGACTTGCCCAGCGCGCGCGCCAGCCGGTAGGCCAGGAAGTTCGACACGCCGATGTAGCGCGCGCGCCCCGACTTCACGATGACGTCGAGCGCCTCCAGGCTCTCTTCGAGCGGCGTCTCGCGGTCGTCGCTGTGCAGCTGGTACAGGTCGACGTGGTCGGTCTGCAGGCGCTTGAGCGACGCGTCGATGGCGTCCAGCAGGTGCTTGCGCGACGCGCCCTGGTCCCAGCTGTTGGGGCCGACCTTGCCGACCGCCTTGGTGGCGACGACGAAACGGCGGCGCCCCGCGGCGCCCTGCTTCTGCAGCCAGCGGCCGATGATCTCTTCGGTGCGGCCGGTGGTCTCAACCGTGCCGCCCAGCGGGTACACGTCGGCGGTGTCGAGGAAGTTGATGCCGCCCTCGGCCGCCTTGTCGAGAATCTGGTGCGACACCGCCTCGTCGGTCTGCAGGCCGAAGGTCATGGTGCCGAGCGCAAGCCGCGACACGGTGAGGCCGGTGCGGCCAAGACGGGTGGTGGGAATGCTCATGGTGTTCTCGCTCTGGACAGGAGGTCAGGAAGAAAGAAGGAAGGCAAAGGCGGCGGCCATCATAGACACGCCCGTGCATTCCTGCAGGCGAGCGGTGGTTTCAGGTGCCTTGGGGATGCACGCCGGGCGCGCCGCGCTCGACGCCGAAGCGCACCATGGGCTGCACGCCCGAGTCGGCCTGCTTCTCGTCGTCGACCGCGCGGAACTCGACCGCGGCGCCGCGCGCGTCGAGCGTCACGAGCGCATAGCCGCGCTTGTCGCCGCGGCCGTAGCGCAGGTGCGGGTTCTTCGCGAGCATGTTGGCCACGTTGGCGGCGCTCGGCCCTTCGGAGGTGATGGCACCACCGACGAATTCGGTTGCGATGGCCGGCGCCTGCCCGTCGCGGCGCAGGTCCGCGGCCCAGAAGGCATGCACGTCGCCGCTCACGACGATGGCATTGCCGCCGTTCGCCCGGTGCGCGGCCAGGCCGTCGAACAGGCGCGAGCGCGCGGCGGCGTAGCCGTCCCACCCGTCCATCCAGTAGCCGTGCTCTGCACCGCGCTTGCGGTCGGCCTCGGCCAGCAGCGTGGGCTGCGCGAGCACGGTCCAGCGCGCGGGCGGCGCGGCAAGCTCGCGCGCCAGCCAGGCCTCTTGCGCCGCGCCGAAGAAGCTGCGCTCGGGCGCGAGGCGGTCGGGGCAGTCGGCCAGCGGCGAGGCGCTGCGACCGGCCAGGCAGGCGTGGTGCGAACGGTACTGGCGCCCGTCGGTCAGCAGCACGTCGAGCATGCGGCCGAAGCGGTGGCTGCCGTGGATGGTGGCGCCCGCGCCGCGCGGGCGCATGCTGGCGGGCACCGGCATGTGCTCGTACCAGGCCTGGTAGGCGGCCGCGCGGATCGCGAGGAACTGCGCCGGGTCGGCGGTGCGCGGCGACACGTCGCCGGTGTAGTCGTTGGCCACCTCGTGGTCGTCCCAGGTCACGAGCCAGGGGAAGGCGGCGTGCGCGGCCTGCAGGTGCGGGTCGGTCTTGTACAGCGCGTAGCGGTCGCGGAAGCCGGCCAGCTGCGTGGGAATGCCGCCCTGGTGGCGCCGCACGTGGCGCGAGCCCCAGGAGCTTTCGTAGATGTAGTCGCCCAGGTGCACGACGAAGTCGAGCGGCTGCGCGGCCATGTCGCGGTAGGCGGCGAAGTAGCCCTGCTCGTACTGCTGGCAGGACGCGAAGGCGAAGCGCACGGGCTGCGAACCGTCATCGGTGTCGGCGGGCGCGGTGCGCGTGCGGCCGGCCGGGCTGCGCACGCCA
Source organism: Variovorax sp. OK212 (assembly GCF_900112425.1). Classification (GTDB taxonomy): domain Bacteria; phylum Pseudomonadota; class Gammaproteobacteria; order Burkholderiales; family Burkholderiaceae_C; genus Variovorax. The sequence goes on from NZ_FOLP01000034.1 coordinate 17,600, forward strand.
TCGGCGGTGAAGCGGTACCAATACGGGCGGCCCGGCGCGAGCCCCTGCACCTCGACATGCACCGAGTGCGCGAGCTCGGCCTGCGCCGTGGCCTTGCCCTTTGCCGCGATGCGCTGGAAGGCCTCGTCCTGCGCCACCTCCCAGCGCACCTCGACCGGCGCATCGCTCATGCCGCCGCCCTGCAGCGGATCGGGCGCGAGCCGCGTCCACAGCACGACGCCGTCGGGCCGCGGCGCACCCGAGGCCACGCCCAGCGTGAACAGCTCGCGCGACATGGCCTGCGCATGCAGCCGCAGGAAGGGATGGCCCAGCGAAGCGGCGGCCAGGCCGCCGCACAGCAGGCGCCGGCGCGAGAACGGGGGCGCGCTCATTCGCGTGCCGGGACGGGGTCGATGCTCATCCGCGGCACTGTCGTTCGCTTCGCTTGCAGCTGTCAACCCAAGGCGTTCACGACTTCGCCTGCGACGCCACCACCGTGACCCGCGCCGTCATGTACGGATGCACCGAGCAGGCGTACGCGTACACGCCCGGCTTGTCGAAGGTGCGCGCGAAGCTCTTGCCGGGCAGCAGCAGGTCGATGCCGGTGGTGCCGTCCTTGAAGACCACGCCGTGCGGGGCACCGTCGTCGTTCTGCCAGGTCAGGCTCTGGCCGACGTTGACGGTGATCTGCGCGGGCTCGAAGGCGAAGTTGCGGATGGCGACGTGGGCGGAGCCTCCAGCGTGTGCTGAGCCTGCAGCGTGCACGGAGCCTTCAGCGGGCGCGGAGCTTCCAACATGCACGGAGCCCGCGGCGTGCGCCACGGGTACCGAAGCCGCGCGCTGCACCGCGATCTTGCGCGGCGCGTTGCCCACCGCCACCGTGTGCATCGGCCCGCCGGCCAGGTCGACCACGCTCACGTCGTTGGAGCCTTCGTTGCTCACCCAGAGCTTCTTGCCGTCGGCCGACAGGTCCAGCCAATGCGGCTGCTTGCCCACGCCGATGCTGCGCACCGACGCATGCGCGACGGGGTCGAACAGCATCACCTCGCCGGGCCCCTGCACCACCACCACGCCGCTGGCCATGCCGGCGAAGTGCTGCGCGATGTGGGGCGACACGCCCGTGGGAATGGGCGCGGCCCACTGGTTGGTGGCGGGGTCGAGCACCTGCACCGCGGGCAAGCCGGCCAGCGTGAGGTACAGCGCCTTGCCGTCGTGGCCGAACTCCAGGTCGCGCGGCGGCTTGTCCAGCGCGATCTCGCTGACCACGGCGCGCGTTGCCATGTCGATCACCACCAGTGCGAAGTGGCCGGGCTCCTGCGAGGCGACGTAGGCCTGCCGGCCGTCGGGCCGGATGGCGATGGTGTGCGGCTTGGGCACCGCCACGCTGGCGCTCACGCCGTGCGCCGTGGTGTCGACGAAGGCCACGCGGTCGTCGCCGTTCACGGCCACCAGCAGCCACTTGCCGTCGGCCGTCATGGCCAGGCCCTGCGGGCCCTTGCCTACGTCGATGCTGCGCGTGACGCGGTCGGTGGCGGCGTCGATCTCGCTCACGGCCGACGCGCCGGAACCGCTGACGAACACGCTGCGCCCGCCCGGCGCGACGACGATGCCGTCCGGCCCGGCCGCCACCGGCACGGTGGCGACGACGCGCTCGGTGCCGGTGTCGATCACGCTGACGGTGCTGTCCTTGAAATTGCCGACGTAGGCCTTGGGGCCTGCCGCCAGAGCTGGAGCGGCACAGGCTGCGAGAGCCGTCAGGACGACGAGGATGCGCGCAAAGCCGGGCATGGCGATCATGGTGGAAACCTCCTGTGGAAAAAAGCCGAAAGACGCAGAATCCGCAGAGGGCATGACGCATGGCATGCCCGGCTTATTCCACGCGGGTCGTAAAAAAAGCGGGAATAAAGCGCCGCGCCCATCCGTCATGCAGGAAGAAGGAGCGCATTGAGCCTGTTGACGACCGACCGCACACGCCAGTTCGAAGCCGTTGCATTGCCGCATCTCGATGCGGCCTGGAATCTTGCGCGCTGGCTGCTGCGCGACGACCAGCTGGCCGACGACGCCGTGCAGGAGGCCTACCTGCGCGCGTTCCGGTTCTTCGACGGGCTGCGCGGCGAGAGCGCGCGGCCGTGGCTGCTGGGCATCGTGCGCAACGCCTGCTACGACTGGATGCGGCAGAACCGGCAGCTGGCGGACCAGGTCGAGTTCGACGAGCTGCGCGACAGCGAGGCCGCGGCCTTTTCGGCTTTTGCGGCCTCGCCCGAGCGCGGCGACCCGGCGCGGCAATGGGAACAGCGCGCGCAGGGCGAGCGCATCAACGCCGCGATCGACGCGCTGCCGGCGGTGTACCGCGAGGTGATCGTGCTGCGCGAGCTGGAAGAAATGCGCTACGAGGACATCGCGCGCATCGCCGGCGTGCCGCTGGGCACGGTGATGTCGCGGCTGTCGCGCGCGCGGGCGTTGCTGCGCGAGAGCCTGCGCGACGAGCGCCCCGGTGGTGAGGCAGACGAAGGAGGAAGAACGCACCATGGCCATGTCTGACGACGAACTGGGCATGCTGATCCGTCGGCAGGCCGCGCGGCATGCGCCGCCGGGCGGGCTGGCGCAGCGCATCGGGCGGGCGTTGCGCGCCGAGGCGGTCGCGGCGCCTGCGCCCACGCCGGTTGCAAGGCGCCGGGGCTGGTGGCCCGCGCTGGCCTGGTTCGGCACGGGCGCCGCCACGGCCTGGGGCCTTGCGCTGGTGTTGCTGGCCACGCCGTTGCCGCCCACCGACGCGCTCGCCGAAGCGGTCACGGCCAACCATGTGCGCTCGCTGATGGCCTCGCACCTGGCCGATGTGGCCTCCACCGACCAGCACACGGTGAAGCCGTGGTTCGCGGGCAAGCTGGACTTTTCACCACCCGTGGTCGACCTGGCCGCGGAAGGTTTTCCGCTGGCTGGCGGGCGGCTCGACTACCTCGACGGGCGCACCGTGGCGGCGCTGGTGTACCGCGCAGGGCCGCACGTGATCAACCTGTTCGTGTGGCCCGCGGCCGAGGGGAAGGTGCTGGCACCTGCGTTCTCCACGCGCCAGGGCTACCAGCTGGCGCACTGGGCGCAGGGTGGCATGCAGGTGTGGGCCGTGTCCGACCTGAATGCGGCGGAGCTGCACAACTTCGCGCTGCTGCTGCGCGAGCGCACCGCGCCGCGCGCGCCCTGAACTGTCTTCAGCCTGTTTTTCAGATTCAGCAGGCGACGGCCGCCGGCTGCCGAGCGTCGGCGCGCGCGCTCGCCACGGCCCAGCCGAACACGCCCATGCCGGCCAGCGCCAGCAGCGCGCCGACCCAGCCGGTCGACGTCCAGCCCAGTCCGGCCGCAATCGCCACGCCGCCCAGCCAGGCGCCGAGCGCGTTGGCCATGTTGAAGGCCGAGTGGTTGAGCGCGGCGGCGAGCGTCTGCGCGTCGCCGGCCACGTCCATCAGGCGGATCTGCAGCGCCGGGCCGATGGCCACGGTGGTGCCGATGAGGAACACGTTGAACGCCGCGGTGTACACGTTGTGCGCCGCGAAGGTGAACAGCGCGAGCACCACCGCCGCATAGACCAGCAGGCCGCCGATGGTGCGCATGAGCGACTTGTCGGCCAGCCGCGCGCCGACCAGGTTGCCCGTGACCATGCCCAGGCCGAACAGCGCGAGCACAAGCGGCACGCCGCCCAACGGCAGGCCGGCTACTTCGATCAGCGTGGGCTTGATGTAGCTGAACACCGAAAACATGCCGCCGAAGCCGATGGCACCGATGCCCAGCGTGAACCACACCTGCTTGCGCTTGAGCGCGCCCAGCTCGCGCCAGGGGCTGGCGCCGGCGGGCGCGGCCAGGTCGGGAACATCGCGGCGCAGCAGCACGATGGCCACCAGCGCGATGACGCCCACGAACACGAAGGCCGCGCGCCAGCCGAAGAGCTGGCCCAGCCACGCGGCAATGGGTACGCCCACCAAGGTGGCGCCGGTGAGCCCCAGCATGACGAGCCCCACGGCCCGCGCGCGCCGACCCGGTGGCGCGAGCGTGGCGGCCACGAGCGCGGCCACCCCGAAGTAGGTGCCATGCGGCAGGCCGGTGGCAAAGCGCAGCAGGTTGAGCAGCAGGTAGGTGGGGGCCGCGGCGCTGGCGAAGTTGCCCGCGGCAAACACCGCCATGAGTGCGATCAGCAGCGCGCGGCGGCGCCAGCCGGCGGCCAGCACCGCCAGCACCGGCGCGCCGATGACCACGCCCAGCGCATAGGCGCTGATGACGTGGCCGGCCTGCGGAATGCTCACGTCGATGTCTTTCGCCACTTCGGGCAGCAGGCCCATGATGACGAATTCGCCCGTGCCGATGGCGAAGCCGCCGACCCCCAGCGCGAGCACGGCGCGCAGGAAGTTGACGGGTTCGGTGGAAGAAGACGACGACGGCGACGACGCGGAAACGCAAAGGTCGGTGTCCGCGCTGTCCAGCGCGGGTGGGGAGGCGTTCAAGGCCAGGCTCCTGGGAAGGTGCCCGGCGGCCGCGGGCAGACCCCGGATTTTAGGGTAAACCCTGAATTTCTGCCGATACGGATTTGCCGGGGGATTGGTACCGGCTTGGCAAGGACAGCCCGGCGCGGGCCCTTAGATGGTCCTCAGATGGCCACCAGCTGGCGCACGCCCTGCGCTTCCATGTCCTTGCCCAGGCCGCGCGCAATGACTTCGCCGCGCTCCATCACGAGGTAGTCGTCCGCCAGTTCCTGGGCGAAGTCGTAGTACTGCTCGCACAGCACGATGGCCATGTCGCCGCGGTCGGCCAGCATGCGGATGACGCGGCCGATGTCCTTGATGATGCTCGGCTGGATGCCTTCGGTGGGCTCGTCGAGGATCAGCAGCCGCGGCTTGGGCGCCAGCGCCCGCGCAATGGCGAGCTGCTGCTGCTGCCCGCCGGACAGGTCGCCGCCGCGGCGGTTGATCATCTGCTTGAGCACGGGGAACAGCTCGTACAGCTCCGCCGGAATGGGCGTGCTGCCGCTCTTGTAGGCCAGGCCCATGCGCAGGTTTTCCTCGACCGTGAGCCGCGCGAAGATCTCGCGGCCCTGCGGCACGAAGCCGATACCCGCCCTCGCCCGGTCGTAAGGCGTCGCCTTCTGAATGGGCTTGCCCTCGAGCTCGATGCTGCCGCTCTTGATGGGCACCAGCCCCATGAGCGACTTCAGCAGCGTGGTCTTGCCCACGCCGTTGCGGCCCAGCAGCACGGTGACCTTGCCCAGCTTCGCCTCGAAGCTCACGTCCCGCAGGATGTGCGAGCCGCCGTAGTACTGGTGGATGTTCTTGACTGTCAGCATGGCTTCGGTTCCTCAGCGGCCCAGGTAGACCTCGATCACGCGCTCGTCGGCCTGCACTTCGTCGAGCGTGCCTTGCGCCAGCACCGAGCCGTCGCACAGCACGGTGACGATCTCGGAGATGGTTCGGATGAAGCTCATGTCGTGCTCCACCACCATCAACGAATGCTTGCCCTTGAGTGTGAGGAACAGCTCGGCCGTGCGCGCCGTTTCCTCGTCGGTCATGCCGGCCACGGGCTCGTCGAGCAGCAGCAGCTTCGGGTCCTGCATGAGCAGCATGCCGATCTCGAGCCACTGCTTCTGGCCGTGGCTCAGGTTGCCCGCCAGGCGCGAGACGCTGTCGGCCAGGTGAATGGTTTGCAGCACCTCGGCCAGCCGGTCGCTCTGCGCGGAGTCGAGCCTGAACAGCATCGACGCGCGCACGCCCTTGTCGGTCTTCAGCGCGAGCTCGAGGTTCTCGAACACGGTGAGGTGCTCGAACACCGTCGGCTTCTGGAACTTGCGCCCGATGCCCAGCTGCGCGATGTCGGCCTCGCGGTGGCGCAGCAGGTCGATGGTGCTGCCGAAGAACACGGTGCCTGAATCAGGCCGGGTCTTGCCGGTGATGATGTCCATCATGGTCGTCTTGCCCGCGCCGTTGGGCCCGATGATGCAGCGCAGCTCGCCGGGCGCGATGTCCAGCGACAGCTTGTTGATGGCCTTGAAGCCGTCGAAGCTCACGCTCACGTCTTCCAGGTACAGGATGCGCCCGTGCGTGACGTCGACCTCACCCGGCGTGACATGCCGGCCGAAGTCGGCGGCGCGGCCGCCCGACTCGGTGCTGCCGCTGTCGTAGGGCATGCCGTGGGCACGCGCGGCGCGCTCGGCACCGGCTTCCATCAGGTCGGGCGTCATGCGCGTGCTCCCTTCACTTCGGCGCCCAGCGGCGCATGCAGCGTTTCCGGCGCCATGCCCTGCTCGGCGGCCAGGGAGCGCTGGGCTTCTTCCCGTGCGTCGCTCACGGCGGCCGCGCCAACCACGGGGGCCTTCTCCCTCGACAGCCACTTGCGCACCAGGCCCACGATGCCGTTCGGCAGGAACAGCGTGACAGCAATGAACAGCGCGCCCAGGAAGTACAGCCAGTACTCGGGGTAGGCCACGGTGAGCCAGCTCTTGGCGCCGTTGACGATGAAGGCACCGATGATCGGCCCGATCAACGTGGCGCGTCCGCCCACCGCCGCCCAGATCGCGATCTCGATGGAGTTCGCCGCGCTCATCTCGCCCGGGTTGATGATGCCCACCTGCGGCACGTACAGCGCGCCGGCCACGCCGCACATGACGGCGGAGATGACCCAGATCGTGAGCTTGTACGGCAGCGGGTTGTAGCCCGAGAACATCACGCGCGTTTCCGCGTCGCGAATGGCCTGCAGCACACGGCCGAACTTGCTGCCGATGAGCCACTTGGCGAACAGGAAGAAGGCCAGCAGCGTGACGCCGGTGAGCGCGAACAGCGTCATGCGCATCTCTTGCGTGGCAATGGGAATGTTCAGGATGCGCTTGAAGTCGGTGAAGCCGTTGTTGCCGCCGAAGCCGGTCTCGTTGCGGAAGAACAGCAGCATGGCCGCGAAGGTCATGGCCTGCGTGATGATCGAGAAGTACACGCCCTTGATGCGCGAGCGGAAGGCGAAGAAGCCGAACACGAAGGCGATGAGGCCGGGCACCGCAACAATCATCACCAGCGTCATGACGAAGCTGCCGCTGAAAGTCCAGTGCCAGGGCAGTTCCTTCCAGTCGAGGAACACCATGAAGTCGGGCAGGTCGCTCTTGTAGTTGCCGTCGCGCCCGATCTGGCGCATGAGGTACATGCCCATCATGTAGCCGCCCAGCGCGAAGAACAGGCCGTGGCCCAGCGACAGGATGCCGGTGTAGCCCCAGATCAGGTCCATGGCCAGCGCGCAGATGGCGTAGCACATGATCTTGCCGACCAGCGCCACGGCGTAGTCGCTCATGTGCAGCGGGCTGTCGAGCGGCACCACGATGTTGAGCACCGGCGCCACGGCGCACACGACGATCAATGCGACGAAGAAGGCCGTCCAGCCCTTGCCGCTCAGCAGCGGGCCCTTGGTTGGCAATGTGACCTTGCTCATGCCTCTGCACTCCGGCCCTTCATCGCGAAGATGCCTTGCGGGCGCTTCTGGATGAAGATGATGATGAAAACAAGCACCGCGATCTTCGCGAGCACCGCGCCCGCCCAGCCTTCGATGAACTTGTTGAGAATGCCCAGCCCCAGCGCCGCGTACACGGTGCCCGCGAGCTGGCCCACGCCGCCCATCACGACCACCATGAAGCTGTCGACGATGTAGCTCTGTCCCAGGTCGGGGCCGACGTTGCCGATCTGGCTCAGCGCGCAACCCGCGAGGCCCGCGATGCCGGAGCCGAGCGCGAAGGCATAGGTGTCGATGCGCGCGGTGTTCACGCCCATGCACGAAGCAATCGGCCGGTTCTGCGTGACGCCGCGCACGAACAGGCCCAGCCGCGTGCGGCCGATGAGCCAGCCCATGGCCAGCAGCACCAGCACCGCGAACACGATGATGCCGATGCGGTTCCACGGCAGCGTGACATTGCTCAGCATGGTGAAGCCGCCGCTCATCCAGCCGGGGTTTTCCACGCCGACGTTCTGCGCGCCGAAGATCGAGCGCACCAGTTGCTGCAGCATCAGGCTGATGCCCCAGGTGGCGAGCAGCGTCTCGAGCGGGCGGCCGTACAGGAAGCGGATGACGCCGCGCTCGAGCACGGCGCCGACCAGCGCCGACGCCAGGAACGACACGGGAATGGCGGCGACCAGGTACCAGCCGAACATCGACTCGGGAAAGTACCTCTGGAAGACGCCCTGCATCACGTAGGTGGCGTAAGCGCCGATCATCATCAGCTCGCCGTGCGCCATGTTGATGACGCCCATCAGCCCGTAGGTGATGGCCAGGCCGAGCGCGGCCAGCAGCAGCACCGAGCCCAGGCTGATGCCGCTGAACACGGCGTTGATGCGGTCGCCCCAGACCAGCGCGCCGTCGATGCTGGCAACCGAGGCGACGATGGCCGCCTTCACGTCGGCATCGGTCTCGTCGGCCAGCCGCTGGTTGAGCAGCAGCTTGGTGTCGGGGTTGCGGTTGTTGCCCAGTTCCCTGGCTGCCGTCAGGCGCTTGGCCTTGTCGGCGCTCGTGAGCATGCTGGCGGCGCGCACCAGTTCGAGCTGCGCCTTGATCTTCGGGTTGGTCTCGGCGGCCAGCGCCTTCTCGACCATGGGCACGCGCGATTCGTCGGGCTCCTTGAAGAGCGCCTGCGCGGCTTCGGCGCGCACCGCGTCGTCCTTGCTGGTGAGCTTGAGCGCGGCCTGCGCGGCATCGAGCGCGCCGCGCATGAGGTTGTTGTTGACGACGTCTTCGGCGGTGTCGGGCACTTTCAGCTCGGCGCCGGAAACGGGGTCGAAGCCCTTGTCGTCCTTCATCACGAAGACCTTGTCATCGGCGTACTTGACCGCGTCGTCGGACATGGCCTGGATGAAGGCGGCGGTCTTGTCGTCGGCCGTGAGCACGGCCTTGTTGAGCGCGGCGATGCGGGCTTCGGACTCGCCGGAGGCGATGGCCCGGGCTTCGTCGGCGGTCAGCGCGTGGGCGGCCGATGCCATGAGCAGCATGGCGGCGAGGGCGCAGTGAAGGGTTCGTCGAAGCATGGTGAGATTCGTGTTGCCCCCTCTCCCCCGGGGGAGAGGGTTGGGGTGAGGGCCGGCGGCCGTCCAGCAAACACGGCGGCCATATCGACCGCCGTTGCCCCCTCACCCCAGCCCTTTCCCCAAGGGGAGAGGGAGCAAGAGGGAGAGGATTTCCGAGAGTTACATCGACTTGCCAGCAGGCTGATCCGGCTTCTTGTCGTTGCCTTCGATGTACGGGCTCCACGGCTTGGCCTTCACCGGGCCCGGCGTCTTCCACACCACGTTGAACTGGCCGTCGGCCTTGATCTCGCCGATGAACACGCTCTTGTGCAGGTGGTGGTTCTTCTCGTCCATCTTCGACACGATGCCCGAGGGCGCCGTGAAGGTCTGGCCGGCCATGGCGGCGATCACCTTGTCGGTGTCGGTCGACTTGGCCTTCTCCACGGCCTGCTTCCACATGTGGATGCCGATCCAGGTGGCTTCCATCGGGTCGTTGGTGAGCGGCTTGTCCTTGTGGCCGGCGATGTTCTTCGCCTTGGCGTAGTCGCTCCACTGCTTGATGAAGGCCGTGTTGGTCGGGTTCTTGATCGACATGAAGTAGTTCCATGCGGCCAGGTGGCCCACCAGCGGCTTGGTGTCCACGCCGCGCAGTTCTTCCTCGCCCACCGAGAAGGCGACAACCGGCACGTCCTTGGCCTTCAGGCCGGCGTTGCCCAGTTCCTTGTAGAAGGGCACGTTGGAGTCGCCGTTGATGGTCGACACCACGGCGGTCTTGCCGCCGGCCGAGAACTTCTTGATGTCGGCGACGATGGTCTGGTAGTCGCTGTGGCCGAAGGGGGTGTACTTCTCGTCGATGTCGGTGTCCTTCACGCCCTTGCTCTTCAGGTAGGCGCGCAGGATCTTGTTGGTGGTGCGGGGGTACACGTAGTCGGTGCCCAGCAGCACCCAGCGCTTGGCGCCGCCGCCTTCCTTGCTCATCAGGTAGTCGACGGCCGGAATGGCTTGCTGGTTGGGTGCGGCGCCCGTGTAGAACACGTTCTTGGAGAGCTCTTCACCTTCGTACTGCACGGGATAGAACAGCAGGCCGTTCATTTCCTCGACCACCGGCAGCACCGACTTGCGCGACACCGAGGTCCAGCAGCCGAAGATCACCGAGACCTTGTCCTGGCCGAGCAGCTGCTTGGTCTTCTCGGCGAACAGGGGCCAGTTGGAGGCCGGGTCGACGATCACGGGCTCAAGCTGCTTGCCCAGCACGCCGCCCTTCTTGTTGATGTCTTCGATGGCCATGAGCACCGTGTCCTTCAACACGGTTTCCGAGATGGCCATCGTGCCCGACAGGGAGTGCAGCACGCCGACCTTGATGGTGTCGGCGGCGAATGCGGGGGCAGCAGAAATGCTGGCCAGCGCGACAGCGGCGGTGAGCGCCTTGAGTGTGAAACGACGTTGCATGTGGACTCCTGCTCCGGGGTGGGTTGAACGGGGTCGCCAGCGTCTGGCTGGCGTGGGGAGGAGTCTGCGCAACGCACCAGAAAGGTGAAATACGCCGGGTGGCGTACACGGAAGGTACTCAGCGGAACTTCACGGCGTGCCCGCGCGCCGGCACATGTCTTCGAGGAAACCCGGCTCGAGCTCGTCGTTGTTGACCCTGGCGCCCTTCGCCCAGGTGCAGGCGGGCGCGAAGTCTTCCTTCAGGTAGTGGACGAACGCCATCTGGGCGCGGGCGTTGCGCGCGGTGAACGACACCTTGAGCGCCGTGTCCAGTTGCGCCAGGCTGTCGTCGAGCCGCTTCTGCGTCCACAGGAAACGGCCGTAGTCCACATGGGCCTCGGCGGCGACGCCCGGCCTGGACGTGGCGAGGCGGAAATACCGCTCCACCTCGGCCGGCGCGCCACCGCGCATGGACGTGACGAGGGCGAAGCCGTGGTACGCGTCCCCGTTCTCGGGGTCGAGCAGCCAGGCCTGGTTGAAGCGCGACATGGCTGTGCCGAGATCGCGGCGCGCCCAATAGCCCCAGCCCGCCTTGACCGCATGCCTGGACGCGTCGGCGCGCGAGAGCCCCTGCTTTTCGATGCCGGCAACGAATTTGTCGTCCGCGCTCTGCAACGCCGCGGCCTTCTCGGTGTCGCCGTACATCGGTTGCTGGTTGATCGGCAGCGCGTCGGCGCAGGCCGCGCCCACGGTGAGCAGCAGCGCGGCTGCCAGGGTCGCAAGACGTTGCATTCGAAGTCCCTCCTGATGGTTCTTGTGTAGGAACCGCGCAGGCTAGTGAGCGCGCGCAGCCGAGGGCCGGCCAATCAGGAAAGGATCGCTATTCGATACCCAAAGCACACCCTGGCGCGACGCCAGCATCAGACGGGGTACTTTTTTGCGTTGAGAACCATCTTGCTTGTCGCCGCCTCGACCACGTCGATGCCGAGCTTGTCGGCCAGCTGGAGCAGGTAGAGGAACACGTCGGCGATCTCGGTGCCGATCTCGGCGCGCTTGTCGGCCGGCAGCGCGCGGCTCTGCGCCTCGGTGAGCCACTGGAAGTGCTCGAGCAGCTCGGCGGCCTCGACCGAGAGCGCCGAGGCGAGGTTCTTGGGGGAGTGGAACTGCTCCCAGTTGCGGGCCTGGGCGAAGTCGCGCAGGGCTTGAGTGAGCGAAGTCAGATCGGATTCCATGGCATAGCTGTCGTTGGGGCGGCGAGTGTGGCACGGCCTTGTGGAAGAAGCCCGATCTGGGCATGCCCATGCCCAGATTGGGCAAGTCGTCAGGCTTGGACTGGCGCCGGCCGGCGGCCACGCCAATGGCGCAACGCGACGACCAGCGCCGACCCGGCAACATGCTCGGCCAGGGCAATGCGGCCTTGGACGCGATCGCCGGCGCGGTGAGCTGTGCGTCGGAGGCGGCGTTCAGCAAGGCCTTCAAGCGCGAGAAATGCATGGCGCCCGTTGCGTGGCGGGCCGCCGCGCGCGACGGCGTCGCGGCATAGCGCCCCGTCTTCGGTTCCTCAGGCCTTGGCCGCCGCCTTGAACTGCGTGCTGGCGAAGGCCCATGCCATGCGTGTGGCGTCAGGGCCCTCGGGGTCGCTGAACAGCAGCTTGGCCGCGCCGCCGCTCCACGAGTGCCCGAGCCCCGCGATTTCGCACAGCGTGACCAGCGTGCGGCCCTTGCGCTTGAAGTCGGTCACCTGCATCGCGCGGCGCTTGCCGCGCTGCATGGCACGCGGCATGCCGGGCCGCGCGCCGAGGGCCGTGGCCCACACGGCCGCGCTGCTGACGGCGTTGCTCGGCGCCACCACGGCATCGGCGTCGCCGTGCAGAACCAGCATCGGCGGCAAGGTGGCGAAGACGGCCGCGGCGCCCATCGCCTTGCCGACCGCGGTGGTGGGCATGGGCGGCACGTTCTTGCCGCGCATGGCGCCGAGCGCGGTGGCCGACGACTTGGCCGCGCCGGGCGCCACGCCCGAATGCATGACGACGGCACGAAAGCGGTTCGGGTAGCGCGTGGCCAGCAGCGCCGCCATGCTGGCACCGGCCGACAGCCCCGCCACCGCCACGCGGTCGCGGTCGACGGGGTACAGCATGCAGGCCTGATCGACCGCGGCCATCAGCGTCGCGGCCTCGGCGTCGGCCTTGCCGGAGCGGCGCTCGTACCAGTTCCAGCAGCCCTGGGGGTGGGCGAGCCTGTCCTGCTCGGGGTAGAGCACCAGGAAGCGCTGGCGCACGGCCAGCGCGTTCATGCGCGTGCTGGCCGCAAAGTCGCGCCCGGTCTGGCCGCAGCCGTGCAGCATGACCATGAGCGGCAGCTTCTCGCCGGGCGCGAGTTGCAGGTCGGCCGGGCGGAACAGGTGATAGCCCCGCGCGCCGCCGGCACCCACGGCCATGCCGCTGAGCCAGTCGCCCTTGCCGGGCGGCGGCTTGAGCCGCTTGGCCGCGGCGCGCTGCACCTGGCCTGCGATGCGCTTGCTGTTGCTCAGCGTGACCTTGGTCAGCGCGCGCAGGTTGCGCTGGTACGCGCGGGCGAATACGGAAGCGGTGGAACGACGGGCCATGGCGCAGTTTGAAGGCAAAGCGCCGGGCGGCCTAACGACAAAGCAGCAGAACGGCGGCAAGCCCGCCGTTCGCGGCCTCAGTAGATTTCCGGAACGATCATGCTGGCCGGCACCGGCTGGCGCAGGTAGTCGGCATGGCGCTCGCGCTCGGGCAGCGCGATCGGCGGGTGCGGCACCTCGTTGTAGGGCATCTGGCCCAGCAGGTGGCTGATGCAGTTCAGGCGCGCCTTCTTCTTGTCGACGGCCTGCACCACCCACCACGGCGCCTCGGGGATGTGGGTGCGCTCGAGCATGATTTCCTTCGCCTTGGTGTATTCCTCCCAGCGGCGGCGGCTCTCGAGGTCCATGGGGCTGAGCTTCCACTGCTTCAGCGGGTCGTGGATGCGGCCCAGGAAGCGCATGTGCTGCTCGTCGTCGGTGATGGAGAACCAGTACTTGATGAGCTTGATGCCCGAGCGCACGAGCATCTTCTCGAACTCGGGCACGGTGCGGAAGAACTCCTCGTACTCGTCGTCGGTACAGAAGCCCATCACGCGCTCGACGCCGGCGCGGTTGTACCAGCTGCGGTCGAACAGCACCATCTCGCCGGCCGCCGGCAGGTGCGCGGCATAGCGCTGGAAGTACCACTGCGTGCGTTCGCGGTCGTTGGGCGCGGGCAGCGCGGCCACGCGGGCCACGCGCGGGTTCAGCCGCTGGGTGATGCGCTTGATGACGCCGCCCTTGCCGGCCGCGTCGCGGCCTTCGAAAAGAATGACGACCTTCTGCTTGCTGTGCTGCACCCAGTCCTGCAGCTTGACCAGTTCGCCCTGCAGGCGGAACAGTTCCTTGAAATACGCCTGGCGCGCCGCCTTTTCGGTGGCCAGGGTGGCCGCGGTTGTCGAGGGGTCGAGTCCGTCGATGTTGCGGTCTTCGATTTCCAGCTCGAGCTCTTCGTCGTAGCTGTCGATCAGGTCGCGGGCGATGCGTTGCATCAGTTCTTCGTGGTCCGGGAGGGCGCTGTTCAGCATGATGGAAGGCTCGAAAGTGAAGGCGAAGAAAAAAGCATGCTGCGCCGCCCATATGACGACGGCGTGACGGACAAACGCTCTTTTACAGGCCCCGACACAAAGTTGTCATATAGCCGGAACACCATCCGCGGCATACCAACAGCTTAAAAAACCGCCGCCATGAACACCCTCGCAGCCCCCAAAGCCGAGATGCCGCAGGCGCCCGGCGCCGCGCACCGGCCCAAGCTCGACGCCAAGCCCGGTCCGCTCACGCTGATCACCTTCGTGGGCCTGTTGGCCGCGGGGCTGCTGTTCACCGCATGGAGCCTGGTCGGCGATGTCAGCTCCTCGGGCGCGCCCACCAACACGTGGGTGCCCTACATCCTGCTGGGCGTGGCGCTGCTGATTGCGCTGGGCTTCGAGTTCGTCAACGGCTTCCACGACACGGCCAACGCGGTGGCCACCGTCATCTACACGCACTCGCTGCCGCCCAACTTCGCGGTGGTGTGGTCGGGCTTCTTCAACTTCCTGGGCGTGCTGGTCTCCAGCGGCGCGGTGGCCTTCGGCATCATCGCGCTGCTGCCGGTGGAGCTGATCCTGCAGGTGGGTTCGGGCGCGGGCTTCGCGATGGTGTTCGCGCTGCTGATCGCCGCCATCATCTGGAACCTGGGGACGTGGTGGCTGGGGCTGCCGGCGTCGTCGTCGCACACGCTGATCGGCTCGATCATCGGCGTGGGCGTGGCGAATGCGCTGATGCATGGCCGCGACGGCACCAGCGGTGTCGACTGGGCGCAGGCCACCAAGGTGGGCTACTCGCTGCTGCTGTCGCCGATGGTCGGCTTCGGCTGCGCGGCCCTGCTGCTGCTGGCGCTGCGCGCCTTCGTGAAGAACCGCGCGCTGTATGAGGAACCCAAGGGCAGCGAGCCGCCGCCGCTGTGGATCCGCGGCCTGCTGATCCTGACGTGCACGGGCGTGTCGTTCGCGCACGGTTCCAACGACGGCCAGAAGGGCATGGGCCTGATCATGCTGATCCTGGTGGGCACGGTGCCCATGGCCTATGCGCTGAACCGCGCGATGCCCGCCGACGAAACCGTCAAGTTCGTGGCCGTGGCCGAGATGGCGCAGAACGCGCTGACCCGCAGCGTGCCCACGTCGCTGCCCGCCCTGCAGCCTGACGCCGTGCGCGACACGCTCTCCACCTATGTGCGCACCCGCGAGTTCACCCCCGCCGTGGTGCCCGCGCTGGCCGCCACGGCCGGCAGCATCGGCGAGCAGGTGCGCAAGCACGGCTCGCTGGCCGCGGTGCCGGCGGAATCCGTGGCCAACGTGCGCAACGACATGTACCTGGCTTCCGAGGCCATTCGCCACCTCGACAAGAGCGGCGCCGCCAAGTTCGACGCCGACACCAGGATGCGCGTGGGCGCCTTCCGCGAAGAGCTGGACAGCGCCACGCGCTTCATCCCGATGTGGGTCAAGGTGGCGGTGGCCATTGCGCTGGGCCTGGGCACCATGATCGGCTGGAAGCGCATCGTGGTCACCGTGGGCGAGAAGATCGGCAAGACGCACCTGAGCTACGCGCAGGGCGCCTCGGCCGAGGTGGTGGCCATGATCACCATCGGCGCGGCCGACATGTACGGCCTGCCGGTGTCGACCACGCACGTGCTGTCTTCCGGCGTGGCCGGCACCATGACGGCCAGCGGCTCGGGGCTGCAGATGTCCACGCTGCGCAACCTCGCGCTGGCCTGGGTGCTGACGCTGCCGGTGGCCATGCTGCTGTCGGGCTCGCTCTACTGGCTTTTCACCCGCATTTTCTGAATCACGCACCTTGTCGTCGGCATTCCATGATCTCTCCGCCCAGTCGTACGGCGGCGACGAAGCCGGGCTGATCTCCGGCTACCTGTTCGACGCCACGGCGCCGGAGCCCGCGCGCGCCATCGACTCGGCGCAGGCCGCCGTCTGGCTGGCCGAGCAACGCGACATCGAGTGCACCGCGGACAGCCCCGCCTACGTCTGGCTGCACTTCAACCTGAGCCACGCGCACGCGGAGCGCTGGCTGCTGCGGCACGCGAACCTATCGGACACCTTCTACGAGACGCTGCACGAGGGCCTGCCCTCCACGCGCATCGAGCGCGCGGACGACTCGCTGATCGCCGTCATCAACGACGTGCACTTCGAGTTCAGCTTCGAGCCCTCGGACATTTCCACGCTGTGGATCAGCGTGGGCCCGCGCCTGGTGGTCACGGCGCGCACCAAGCCGCTGCGCTCGGTCGACGCGCTGCGCACCGCGGTGAAGGCCGGCGACGCGCCGCGCTCGAGCACCGAGCTGCTGGAGCACCTGCTGCGCGCGCAGGCCGACGTGCTGGTGAAGATCGTGCGCGGCGTCACCTCGCGCATCGACCGCATCGAGGACGAACTGCTGGCCGGGCGGCTGGACCACAAGCGCGCGCGCCTGGGCGTGCTGCGCCGGCTGCTGGTGCGGCTGCAGCGCCTGCTGGCGCCCGAGCCGGCCGCGCTGTTCCGCCTGCTGCAGGGCCCGCCGGCCTGGATGGCCGAGCCCGACGTGCAGGAGCTGCGCGGCTCGACGGAAGAGTTCTCGGTGGTGCTGCGCGACATGCAGGCGCTGCAGGAGCGCATCAAGCTGCTGCAGGAAGAAATTGCCGCCAACGTCAACGAGGACAACAACCGCAGCCTGTTCGTGCTGACGGTGGTCACGGTGCTGGCGCTGCCGATCAACATCCTGGCCGGCCTGTTCGGCATGAACGTGGGCGGCATTCCGCTGGCCGACCACAAGCACGGCTTCTGGATCGTGGTGGCGATCGTCGCCAGCTTCACCGCGGTGGCGGCCTGGGCGGCTTTTCGCAAGAAGCGCTGAGCCGCGTCCAGCGGTGCAGTAATGCTATTTATTTAGTAGCGCATTGCACAGCATCCACGCGCCCGCATCGATGTTCCAGACCCCATAGAATGCAGGGGTGTCCTCCATCCTCAATGCCGATCTTCACTGCCACTCCGTGGTCTCCGACGGCACGCTGACGCCCGAAGAACTGGCCGCGCGCGCGGCCACCAACGGGGTCGAGCTCTGGGCGCTCACCGACCACGACGAAGTCGGTGGACAGCACCGCGCCGCTGCCGCGGCCCGTGCCAACGGCATGCGCTACCTCACCGGCACCGAGATCTCGGTGACCTTCGCGAACGAAACCGTGCACATCGTCGGCCTGGGTTTCGACCCCGACGACGCGGCCATCTCGCAGGGCCTGTACGACACGCGCGGCGGCCGCGGCAAGCGCGCGCAGGAAATGTCCGAGGGGCTGGCCAAGGTCGGCATCCATGGCGCCTACGAAGGCGCGCTGCGCTTCGTGGGCAACCCCGAACTCATCTCTCGGACGCACTTCGCGCGCTTTCTCGTCGAGCAGGGCCACTGCCGCGACACGCCCGAGGTGTTCCGCAAGTTCCTCACCGAAGGCAAGCCCGGCTACGTGCCGCACCGCTGGGCCACGCTGAAGGACGCCGTCAGCTGGATCACCGGCGCCAAGGGCATGGCGGTGATCGCGCACCCCGGCCGCTACAAGTTCACGGCCAACGAGGAATACGCGCTGTTCCTCGAATTCAAGGCGCACGGCGGCCAGGCGATCGAGGTCGTCACCGGCAGCCACACGCCGGCCGAATATGTCGAATACGCCGACAAGGCGCTCGAGTTCGATTTCGCCGCCTCGCGCGGCAGCGATTTCCACAGCCCCGACGAGAGCCATTGCGATCTCGGCAAGTTGCCACCATTGCCCGGCGCACTCACGCCGGTGTGGGAACTGCTCGGCGACCGCATCCAGCAGTGAGCCAGAGCCCCGGGCCCGGCACCGACAACGCGGCCGCCGCCGCGCTGGCCAATGCACGCGCCCAGGCGCAAAAAAGCATCAGCGCCGAGTCCGAACGCATCCTGGCCGGCATCGGCCTCGTGGTTCTGGCCGTGGGCTGCTTCGCCACGCTCGACACCGCCACCAAGTACTCCACGCTGGGCGTGCCCATTCTCATGGGCGTGTGGTTCCGCTATGCCTTCCAGGCGGTGGCCACCACGCTGGTGCTGCTGCCGCTGCACGGCACCGCGCTGCTGCGCACGCGGCATCCGCGCTACCAGGTGCTGCGCGGGGCGCTGCTGCTGGCCTCCAGCGTCTTCGCATTTTTGAGCTTGCGCTACATGCCGCTGGCCGAGTTCACCTCGATCGTGCTGATCGCGCCGCTGGTCATCACGCTGCTGGCGGCCACCACGCTGAAGGAGCACGTGTCGCCGTTGCGCTGGTCGCTGGTGGCGGGCGGCTTCCTGGGCACGCTGGTCATCCTGCGCCCGGGCGGCAGCGCCTTCAGCTGGGCCATTCTTCTGCCGCTGGGGCTGGTGCTCACCAACGCGTGGTTCCAGGTGCTCACCAGCAAGCTGGCGCAGACCGAGAACCCGCTGACCATGCACTTCTACACGGGCTGGGTCGGCACGCTGATCGCCTCGGTGGCCGTGCCCTTCGTGTGGACCGCCCTGCCCTCGTGGGAATGGTGGGCGCTGCTGTGCCTCATGGGTTTCATGGGAACGGTGGGACACTTCATGCTGATCCTGGCCTACCAGCGCGCGCCGGCGTCCACGCTCACCCCTTATCTTTATGCGCAGATCGCGTTCGCCATGCTCGGCGGCTGGCTCATCTTTTCCCATGTGCCCGACCGCTTCTCGCTCATCGGCATGGCGATGATCGCGGTCTGCGGTGCGGCGGGCGCGTGGCTCACGGTGCGCGAGCGCCGCGTGCCGATCGAACCTGCCGAATCCTGAACCGGAGACCTCTTTCATGGCCCAGTACTTCGAAGTCCATCCCGAGAACCCGCAGCAGCGCCTGCTGAAGCAGGCCGTCACGCTGCTGGAGCGCGGCGAGATCGTGGCCGTGCCCACGGACTCCAGCTACGCCCTGGCCTGCCACCTCGACGACAAGGACGCGGTCGACCAGCTTCGCCGCATCCGCCAGGTCGACGACAAGCACCACCTCACGCTGCTGTGCCGCGACCTGAGCGAGCTCGCCAACTACGCGCGCGTCGACAACAAGCAGTACCGCCTGTTGAAGGCGGCCACGCCGGGCCCATACACCTTTTTGCTCGAAGCCACCAAGGAAGTGCCGCGCCGCGTGAGCCATCCGCAGCGCAAGACCATCGGCCTGCGCGTGCCCGACCACAAGGTGCTGCTGGAGCTGCTGGCGCTGCACGGCGCGCCGCTGTTGGCCACCACCTTGATCCCGCCCGGCGAGACCGAGGCGCTGAACGATGCGCAGACCATTCGCGAGCGCTTCGAGAAGCAGATTGCCGCCGTCATCGACGCCGGCGCCTGCCCGTCGCAGCCCACCACGGTGGTCGACCTGACGCCCATGGGCAGCGGCGACGACCCGGTCGTGGTGCGCCAGGGGCGTGGTGCGCTGGCCGTGCTGGGCCTGTGAAATCGGGCCGATATCAACTCCCTGTCTGACACAATCGCCCGGTGGATATTTCCAATCTGATACAGACCGTACTGATCTACGCACTGCCCGTGATCTTCGCGATCACGGTGCACGAGGCGGCGCACGGCTATGTGGCGCGCCATTTCGGCGACAACACGGCCGAGGTCATGGGGCGCGTCACCCTCAACCCGATGAAGCACATCGACCCCATCGGGACCATCCTGATGCCGCTGATGCTGTACTTCGCAACCTCGGGCGCATTCCTTTTCGGCTATGCCAAGCCGGTGCCGGTGAACTTCGGGCGGCTGCGCCATCCGAAGCGCGACATGATCTGGGTCGCGCTGGCCGGACCGGTGTCCAACTTCATCCAGGCGATTCTTTGGGCGCTGGTGCTCATCGCGCTGGTCGCGGCGGGCATCAATGAAACCTTTTTCATCAAGATGGCGCAAGGCGGCATCCTGGTCAACCTCGTGATGTGGGCCTTCAACCTGTTCCCGCTGCCCCCGCTGGACGGCGGCCGCGTGCTCGCGGGCCTGCTGCCCAGCGGCCAGGCGCAGATGTTCCTGGCGCGCATCGAGCCTTACGGCTTCTTCATCGTGATGGGCCTCGTCATCGCGGGTGTCGTCAGCAACTACTGGCTGCGCCCGTTGATGGACGTGGGCTACTACGTCATCAACCTGATCATCACGCCGCTCAAGGCCTTGCTGTTCTAAGTTCTGTTCCGTTCCATGGTTTCGTCCTCTCAAGCTCCCCTGCGCGTCCTGACCGGCATCACCCCGTCGGGCACGCCGCACCTCGGCAACTACGTCGGCTCGATCCGCCACTCGGTGCGGCAAAGCGTCGCGCCCGATGTGCAGAGCTTCTTCTTCCTGGCCGACTACCACGCGCTCATCAAGGTGCAGCAGCCGGCGCTCATCCAGCGCTCCACCCTCGAGATCGCCGCCAGCTGGCTGGCCTGCGGCCTCGACCCCGAGCACGTCACCTTCTACCGCCAGTCGGACATCCCCGAGATCCCCGAGCTGACCTGGTTCCTCACCTGCGTCACCGGCAAGGGCGTGCTCAACCGCGCGCATGCCTACAAGGCGCAGCTCGACAAGAACGTGGCCAAGGGCGAGGACCCCGACGCCGACGTGACGGCCGGCCTCTTCATGTACCCCGTGCTCATGGGCGCGGACATTTTGATGTTCAACGCGCACAAGGTGCCCGTGGGCCGCGACCAGGTGCAGCACATCGAGATGGCGCGCGACATGGCGCAGCGCTTCAACCACCAGTACGGCGAGCACTTCACGCTGCCCGACGCCGAGATCGACGACGCCGTGGCCACCCTGCCCGGCCTCGACGGCCGCAAGATGAGCAAGAGCTACGGCAACACGATCCCGCTGTTCGCGCCGCGCGCGTACCTGCGCAAGCAGATCACCAGCATCGTGACCGACTCGCGCGCGCCCGGCGAGCCCAAGGACACCGAAGGCTCGGCGCTGTTCCAGATCTACCAGGCCTTTGCCGATGCCGACGAGACCGACATGCTGCGCAAGGCCTACGCCGACGGCATCGGCTGGGGCGACGCCAAGCAGCTGCTGTTCGAGCGCATCGACCTCGAAGTGGCCCCGCTGCGCGCACGCTACGACGAGCTGATCGCCAACCCGGCCGAGATCGAGCGCCTGTTGCTCATCGGCGCCGAGAAGGCCCGCGCGCTTTCGCAGCCGTTCATGACCAGCCTGCGCCACGCCGTGGGCCTGCGCAACCTGGCGGCCGGCAAGGACAAGGGCGGCGCCAAGGCGGCCAAGGTCGCGAAGCCCAGCTTCAAGCAATACCGCGAGAAGGCCGACGGCCTCTTCTATTTCAAGCTGTTGGATGCGCGCGGCGAAACCCTGCTGCAGAGCCGTGGATTCACATCGCCGCAGGAAGCGGGCCGTACCATCGCGGTCTTGCAGGCGCAGCGCGGCGAGGCACTGGCTTCGCTGGCCGAGCAGCTGGAACCCATCGACACAGAAGGAACACGCGCTGTCACCGAGGCGCTGGAGGCACTGGCCGAGGCAACGTCCGCAAACCAAGGGAGTTGATCCGGCAACGCCCGCCGGCTTGTTGGCCGGTGAGCTGGAGAAAAGAGAGAAGACGGTGCGATCACAAAGGAAGAAAACATGAGCATTTATGTCATCGACGACCACCCCCTGATGCGCGACGCGATCGTGATGGTCCTGCGGCGCCTGCGCCCGGCCGAGAACATCGTCGAGCTCGAGCGCCTGGACAAGCTTGCGGGCTCGGTTCAGCAGCGTGGCGCCCCCACCCTCTTCTGCCTGGACCTGAAGCTCCCGGACACCAATGGCGTGTCGGGCGTGATCGCGGTCAAGCAGGTCTACCCGAACGTGCCGATCGCCGTGTATTCGGCGGCACCGGCGGCGGACATGGAAGACGCCTGCATCGAGGCGGGTGCCGACACCTACATCGAGAAGTCGGCCAGCTCCAACGAGCTGGCGGCCGCCCTGCGCGGCCTGCTGATGGCCGGCTCGGAAGACGAGACCGACGAGATGCCGGCCGCCAACAGCGGCAAGCTGTCCAAGCGCCAGACGCAGCTGATCGCCATGCTCGACAAGGGCATGAGCAACCGCGACATCGCCACCGACCTGGAGATCAGCGAACACACGGTGAAGGTTCACCTGTGGCGCCTGTTCCGCCGCCTGGGAGTGAAGAGCCGCACGCAGGCGCTGCATTACGCGCGTACGAACGGGCTGCTGTCGGGCTGATATCGGCTGCCCGCGAGGGCTGCCCGCAAAGGAACCGCGCCCCGTGCGCGGTTTTTTTGTGGGCGAAATCTACGACTCGGGTCAGGCCTTGGCCCAGGACCTGGGCAGGTCGTGGGCAGGTCCTGAGACTCAGCCGCCGGAGGCCGTCACCCGCGCCTGCGCCACCGCCTCGTCCGCATCGTGCAGCGCCACGCGGAACACGCTGCCGCTGCCCAGGCGCGAACGCACGCTGACCGGGTGCCCCAGCACGTGCGACAACCGCGCCACGATGGCCAGGCCCAGGCCGAAGCCGTCGGAGGTGCCGGCATGGTCGGCCACCTTGTAGAACTCCAGGAACACGTCGCGCAGGTGCTCCGGCGCAATGCCGATGCCGGTGTCCCACACCTCCACGCGCAGGCCCTCGTGCGTCTTGCGCGCGGCCAGCAGCACGCCGCCCTCGGTCGTGTACTTGATGGCGTTGGCCAGCAGGTTGCCGATCATGCGGCGCACACGGATCGGGTCGGTCAGGAACGAGCCCTCGCACACGTGCACGCGGAAGTCCAGGCCGCGGCTCTCGGCCACCGGGCGGTATTGCAGCTCCAGGTCGTGCAGCAGCTCGGGCACGTCCACGCGCTCCACGTGCAGGCGCACCTGGCCCGAGTCGATGCGCGCCAGGTCGAACATGGAGTCGAACAGCGCGTTCACCGCGTGCGTGGCGCGCACGATCTTCGGCGCGAGCTCGAGCACCAGCTCGGGCTCGTTGCGCAGCCAGTCGGCGTACAGCGACAGCGCCAGCACCGGCTGGCGCATGTCGTGCGCCGCGCTCGCCAGGAAGCGGTTCTTCATGGCCACGGCCGACACCGCCGCCTGCCGCTGCTGGGTGAGCGACTTGATCAGGATGTGGTTGTGGAACAGCAGCTCCAGGCTGTTGCGCGCCGTCTCGTGAACGTGCCGCCCCGCCCGCAGCAGCAGGAACCAGTGCAGGATCGGCAGCATCGGCATCAGGTAGCCGTACTGGAACTGCGGGTGCTGCAGCGTCAGGCTCACCAGCCGCAGCACCACCGCGCCGAGCATCGTGATGAACAGCGTGTTGACGTAGCGCTTGAGCAGCGGCGGGTGCAGCGCCAGCCCGTTGAGCGGAAAGGTGCCCACGCCGGCCACGATGAGCCAGCTCATGAACTGGTTCACCTGCGGCGAGCGCTCGAAGAACAGCAGCACCGAGAAGCCCCACACCACCGCGCTGGTGCTCCACACGAAGCCGTAGCGCTCGGTGAACTGCTGCTGCGCCGCGGCGCTGCGTCCGGCGTAGCGCACCGCGTACACGCGCGCGCCCCAGGCGCGGCAGGCGGTGGCGATGATGCCGGCCACCAGCCAGGTCAGCAGTTCCCACTTGGGCACGTAGCCCCAGTTCAGGCCCACCATGGCCGGCATGAGCGCCGCCGACACGAAGTAGGAGCCGCGCGCGGAGCGCATCAGGCTGCGGATGAGTTCGCCGCGCACCCACGATTCGGCCTCGTCGGCCGAGGCCGGGGCGGGGGTCATGCTGGCGATCGACGCATTGGCCATAGGGCGCACGATCCTTGTTGATCCGGCGACAGAGAAAGCTCCCGGGTCCTCTCTTCCTCGGCGCGGGAGCGCGAAACCGGCGATCTTAACGGCCTGTCCGTCATTGTTTCACGCAGTAACGATTGAAAACAGGCCTCCATAATCGCAGGCCAACCCTCGAGGAAAGCCCCGCATGCTGTCCCATGTCTACCTCGGCGTGAACGACTTCACGCGCGCCTTTGACTTCTATTCGATGCTGATGGAAACACTGGGCATGAAGTTGCGGTTCCGCGACGACGCCAAGCCGTGGGCCGGCTGGCAGAGCCCCGACGCGCCCCGCCCGCTGTTCCTGGTGGGTACCCCGTTCGACGGGCAGGCGGCCGCGCCAGGCAACGGCCAGATGGTGGCGCTGATGGCGCCCGACCGCGCCACCGTCGACCGTGCCCATGCCGCGGCGCTGGTGCAGGGCGGCACCTGCGAAGGCCCGCCGGGCCTCAGGCCGCACTACCACCCCGACTACTATGGCGCCTACTTCCGCGACCCCGAGGGCAACAAGCTCTGCGTCTGCTGCCACACACCCGCTATCCTGCCCGCCACATGCTGAACAACATCACCCCCTTCCTCATCCACTGGGCCATCACCGCCGTCTCGCTCTGGGTGGCCAGCCACCTGTTTCGCGGACTGAAGTTCGACAGCACCGGCGCGCTGGTGGTCTCGGCGCTGCTGCTGGGCCTGGCCAACGCGGTCGTGAAGCCACTGCTGATCGTGCTCACGCTGCCGCTGACGCTGGTGACCTTCGGGCTGTTCCTGCTGGTCATCAACGCGCTGATGATCCTGCTGGTGGCCGCGCTGGTGAAGGGGTTCCGGGTGTCCGGTTTCTGGACCGCCCTGTTCGCGAGCATCTTCATCTCGCTGCTGAGCATCGTCATCGGCTCGTTCGTGACGAGCAACGACCCGGCCGAGAAGGTCCAGATGCCGCAAAGCGGCAACTGGCTCTGAACCGCCCGGTGCCTTTCTGACGCCTTGAACGGCTAGGCGAGCACCGCGCCGCCGCGCACCAGCGCCTCGCGCAGTGCCGGCACCGCCACCGAGCGCACCTGAGCGCCCATGCCCGCGCCGGCCGCCTTCGCGGCCATGGCCGCCGCGATGCCCGCCGCATGGCCGACGGCCATCGAGATGGTCATGACCCGGATCGCCGCCAGCGCCTCATGGCTGGCCGAGATGCCGCGGCCCACCACCAGCGCGTTGTCGAGCGTGCTCGGGATCAGGCTGCGGTACGGGATCTGGTAGGCGTGGTCGTCGTCCATCGGCACGTAGTGCAGCGCGCCGCCCTGCGCCGGATGGATGTCGATCGGGTACGCCCCCGCCGCAACGGCGTCGGGAAACTGCATCGGCGCCAGCAGCTCGCCGGCCGTCAGCACGTGGTCGCCCTCCACCCGCCGCGTTTCGCGCACGCCCACCTGCGTGGCGAAGGCGCGCAGCCGGCCGTCCTCGCAACCGGGCACCGCGGCCGCCAGGAACGCCGAGGCCTTCCAGGCCTGGCGCCGCCCTTCGATCTCCGCGGCGCCGAGCGCCATCGGGTCGGTGGCGTCGATGCCCAGGCGGCTGATGTTGAACCAGCCGTCGTTCGAATACGGGTCGCGGCTCGAATGCAGCGCCGCTCGCGCCAGCCCGCCCTGCGCGTAGCCCTTGGCGGCCAGCGCCGCCAGCTCGGCCTTCGACAGCGCGCCGAAGCGCTCGAAGTCGATCGGGCCGAAGCGGAACATCATCGTGGCCGGTTGCAGCGCCTCGCCGTCGCCCAGCTCCAGGAAGCGCGCGCCCGCCTGCTTCAGCGCGTCCATGTCGCCCGAGGCATCGACCAGCACGCCCGCGCGCAAGGCCAGCACGCCGCCCTTGGTCAGCACGCGCAGGCCGGCCACCTGCCGGCCTTCGCAGTCGACGCCCAGCAGGTTCGCGTGCAGCAGCGGCCGCACACCGGCCTCGGCCACCATGTCGTCGAGCACCAGCTTGAGCACCTCGGGCGCGTACTCGACGCGGTCCATGCGGTGGCCGGTGGACATCACGAAGCTCTCGTGCGCGCGCGCACCGCCGTACAGCCGCAGCCGCGCCACCACCTCGTCGGCCAGCCCCGCCACCACCTTGCGGCCATTGCCGGTCTGCCAGCTGTTGAACTGCGCCACCGCGCCGGCCGTGGCGTTGCCGCCCAGGAAACCGTAGCGCTCGACCAGCACCACCGACGCCCCCTGCCGCGCCGCCGCCACGGCGGCCATGGTGCCCGCGACACCGCCGCCGCACACCGCCACATCGGCCTCGACCACGAGGCTGCCGCCGCGCGTGTTCATGCTCGCATTCATTGCCATGCCCTCATCAGTTCTCGACCTGGATGCCGCGGCTCTTCACCACCTGGCCCCAGCGGCTGCCTTCGGTCTTCAGGTACTGCGCCGTGGCCTCGCGACCGCTGGCGAAGGCCTCCAGGCTCAGCGCATCGAAGCGCTTCTTCACGGTGTCCGACTGCAGCGCCGCGGCCAGCAGCTTCTCGAGCCGGGCCAGGCCTTCGGGCGGAATGGAGCCCTTGGGCGCCACCAGCGTGGCCCAGCCTTCGACCTCCAGGCTTTGCAGCTTCAGGCTGCGAAAGGTCGGCACGTTCGCCAGCTCGGCCACCGGCTGCGCCGACGATACCGCCAGCGCGCGCAGCCGGCCCGAGCGGATGTGCACGATCACGCTCGGCAGGTTCAGGAAGCCCATCGACACCAGCCCCGAGATCAGGTCGGGCATCAGCGCGCTCTCGCCCTTGTAGGGCACGCTCACCAGCGAGGTGCCGGTCTCCTGCGCGAAGAGCTCGGCCGTCAGGTGCGCCAGCGTGCCCGTGCCGCTGTTGCCGGCGCTGAGCTTGCCCGGCTGCGCCTTGGCCTGCGCCACGAGATCGGCCACCGTCTTCGCCTTCGAGTCGGCCGGCACCACCAGCACCAGCGGCTGCTGCGACACCATGCCGATGGCATCGAAGTCGCGCGCCACGTCGTAGGTGAGCTTGGGGTTGAGCACGGGGTTGATCACCATGCTGTTGCTGCCCATGAGCAGCGTGTGGCCGTCGCGGCTTTGCAGCGCCGCCGCCACGCCGATGGCGCTGCCGGCGCCGGGCTTGTTCTCCACGATCACCGGCTGGCCCAGCTGCGGCGCCAGCACCTCGGCCAGCACGCGGGCCGAGCCGTCGGCGCCGCCGCCCGGCGCGAAGGGCACGATGATGCGCAGCGGCTTGGTGGGCCAGGCGTCGGCGGCGAACGATGCGCCCGGGAATGTCGACAGGGTCGAAAGGGCGGCCAGCGCAGCGATCGTCGAAAGGGCCTGTCTGCGCGTGAAGCCGCGCGCGGCGGGAGCGTGTTCCATGTCTCGTTTGCCTCTTGTGTCTTGTGGTTCTTCGAAGAAAGAACGCCGATCCTAGGAAGCACCCGCGCGCCCGGCAAATACCAACATTGCGCAAGGCCATAACATCACGTTATCGAACAACGACAACGCAGCGGGACAAGTCATGAACCTCCGACAGATCGAAGTCTTCCGTGCCGTCATGCTGGCGGGCTCCGTCACCGACGCGGCGCGCTCGCTGCACGTGTCGCAGCCCGGCATCAGCCGCATGCTGTCGCACATCGAACTGCAGCTCGGGCTGCGCCTGTTCGAGCGGCGCAAGGGCAAGCTCGGGCCCACGCCCGAGGCGCAGGCGCTGTTCGCCGAGGTCGAGCAGGTGTACCGCGGCGTGGCGCGCATCGACGACTGCGCGCAGGCGCTGAAGGACGGCAAGATGCTCACGCTGCGCGTGCTGTGCAGCCCCAGCACCGGGCTGGACATGGTGCCGCGCGCGCTCACCGCGCTGGGCGAGGAGTTTCCGGCCGCGCGCATCTACCTGGAGGTGGTGCTCGCCAAGGAAATGGTCAAGCGCCTGACCACGCACGAGGCCGACGTGGCCATCTCCACGCTGGCCATCGACGACCCGCTGCTCACCGCGCGCCCCATCGGCCAATGGACCCTTGCCGGCGTGTTCCCGCGCGGCCATGCGCTGGAGGCGCGGCGCACGCTGAAGCCCACCGACATCCTGAAGGAACGCATGATCGCCTTCAGCCCCGACACGCCGCAGGGCCGCATCATTGCCGACTGGTGCGTGCAGCACCGCTGCCGGCCCGACGCGCGCATCGAGGTGCGCGCCGGGCAGAGCGCCTGCGCGCTGGCGGCGTCGGGCGCGGGCGTGGCCATCGTCGACGACCTCACGGCCCGCGGCTGCATGACCGACCGGCTGAGCTTCAGGCCCATACAGAAGGCGCCGTCGTTCGACATCTTCGCGGTGACCAACGACAACTTCGCGGCCTCGCTGCTGTCGAGCCGCTTCGTTGCGCATGCAGAGGCGGCGCTGCGGCAGTTGAAGAAGGAGCGTGCATGACGCGCGCCTGAAGTGTTCTCGGAGCGCGCCTGAGCACCGCGCGCCATCCCATATTCAGTCGAGGGACAACGGCCACGGGCTCCCTATGATCCGCGGCACCCGGCATGCAGACCGGGAAAGAAGGAGCCCCATGAAAATCGCGTTCACCTCGTGCATGAACTTCAGGTCCGGCCCCAAGGGCTATCAGCGGGTCTGGAACCGCATCGCGGAACAGCAGCCCGACTATCTCTTCCTGCTGGGCGACCAGATCTACATGGACTTCTTTCCCCACCTCGGCGAACCGGCCGAATGGGACGTGGCGACATTCGAGCAGAAGATGACCGGGCACTACACGGACCAGTGGGGCGTGCCGAACTTCAAGCTGCTGTTCGACGCGCTGCGCCAGCAGCAGGACAACGGCGGCGGCGTGTACGGCACCTGGGACGACCACGACTTTGCGTGGAACAACGTGCTGGGCGCGAAGGTCGATCCCGCGGTGAAAGCGGTGTCACGCAAGCTCTTTCGCCAGTTCATGCAGATCGAACAGGTACCCCTGCAAAAAGACGGCATCTACTACGCGATTCCGCTGTTCCACGAACAACAGAAGATCGGCAAGGCGATCTTCCTGGACACGCGATGGAACCGCGAGAAGCCCGGCGACCACAGCGCGCTGATCGGCGACAAGCAGTTCGATTTTCTGGCGCAGGAACTCGCGAACGAGACAGGCTTCGTGCTGATCTGCGCAGGCACGCCGATTCGCGCGACGGGCGACGGCTGGATGCGCTACAGCGACGAGTACGCCAGGCTGCGCAGCCTCACCTTCGGGCGCAAGACCATCTTCCTGTCGGGCGACATCCACGAGAACAGCTTCGTTCCGCCGGGCGGCTCGACGAAGTTCTTCGAGATCGTTTCCTCGGGCGCGTTCGTCACCAAATACAAGTTCGCCGGCGACCGGGAGAACTTCGGCATCCTGGACTTCTCGCCCGAGCGCACGGACGTCAAGCTCTTCGACATCCATGGGCTCGAGCACCACAAGATCATCGACAACGCGAGCTTCGAGTACCAGGAGCTGAAGTAGCCGCGCAGCGCCCCGCTTGCTTGCTACTTGCCCCGCGCCGCTTGTACTGCCCTGTACTGCGTGCGGTACCCGTTGCCGGGGGTCGAACACGTCGGTCGACGCGCACGTCGAGCGCGACCTTGTCGACCGCCTGCGTGCCGCGGAAGCGCTTGCTGAGGGCCTGGCACTGCACTCGATACCGGTAACTCAGGTTTTTCCCGTACGGTCGGAAGCGCTTATTTCATTCTTGAAATGGCGCGGCGCGCGGTATGCTTTCTCGCGTCCATCGCTGGTTTTCGAAGGTATCGGTACCTCGGCAACAAGCCTTCGGCCACATTCCTGCATCATTTCCGCACCGAACAAGACAGACAGCCACTTGCCTTCGTCCAAAGCCCCCGCCCCTGTCGCCCCCGCCGCCCCGCTCGCTCGGCCGGCCACCATGGCCGACGTCGCCGCGCGCGTGGGCGTGTCGAAGATGACGGTGTCGCGCGCGCTCAACCGCAGTGAGAGCAGCGACCGCGTGACCTCCGAGGCGCTGCGCCAGCGCATCCTGCAGGCCTGCGAGGACATGGGCTACGTCATCGACCAGACCGCGCGAACCTTCTCCAGCAAGCGCTCGGGCTTCATCGCGGTGCTGATTCCGTCGCTCAACAACTCCAACTTCTCGGAGACCGCGCAGGGCATCACCGCGGCACTGGAAGCGCGCGGCCTGCAGGTGCTGCTGGGCTACACCGACTACCGCGTGGAGACCGAAGAGCGCCTGCTGCGCGCCATGCTCGCGCGCCGGCCCGAGGGCGTGATCCTCACCGGCGGCGCGCACACGAGCGCCGCGCGCGCCATGCTGCAGGCCGCCGGCGTGCCGGTGGTCGAGACCTGGGACCTGCCGGCCACGCCCATCGGGCACACCGTCGGGTTCTCGAACGCGGAGGCGGCCGCCGCGATGGTGCGGCACCTGCACGGCAAGGGCTACCGGCGCATCGCGTACATCGGGGGCACGTCGAACCGCGACACGCGCGGCGCGGACCGCCAGCGCGGCTATGCGCAGGCCATTCGCGAACTGGGCCTGCCCGACGGCCGCGTCATCAGCTTCGGCCAGCCGCCGATCTCGATGGCACAAGGCGGCGAGGCGGTGGCGCAGCTGATCCGGCAGTGGCCCGACGTGGACGCGGTGGTCTGCGTGTCCGACCTGTCGGCCTTCGGTGCGCTCATGGAATGCCAGCGCCGCGGCTGGAACGTGCCGGGCCGCATCGCGATCGCGGGCTTCGGCGACTTCGAGGTGGCGCGCGCGTGCCACCCGCGCATCACCACCGTGGCGGTGGACTGCGTGGGCATCGGCAAGGCCGCGGGCGAACTGCTGCTTCGCGTGATCGACGGCGCGCGCGAAGGGCATCCACCGCCTGTGGAGACGGTGCTGATTCCGTTCCACATCGAGCAGCGCGAGAGCTCGTAGGCTTCGGCGGCAAACGCCACGCCGGATCGCGGCCGAGCGCCTGTGCGGCTCGCTGTGCCCCTACGGACTGACGCTTGCCTTCGAAGCGCCGACAGGAGCGCGCTTGATGAGCGGTGACGTCCACTCGCTTGCAGACCTCTGGCGGTGGGTCGGATCCGCCGGGCTGCGCGAGCTGACGGAATGGACGGAGCGCCGGCCGACGTTCGCGGAGGGGATCGAAGGGTATCGGCTTGCTTGCGAGGCAAGAAGATGAATCGCCTGCGGGACGTCCGGCAGGAGTTCTGGCACCGCGCCCATGCCTGGCCGGGCGCAGAGAGCTACTGGAAATTCGACGACGCCCCCGACTTCGATGCACTCACGGCGTTGTACCGGCTCGATGAAGAGTCGCCCATGCCCCGTGAGGGCCCGGAGTACAACATCTTCCACACCGTCATTGACGGCCTGACGGTGCGATTCACCGAAGATCGCTTCCATGTTCAGGCCGTCGTGGAAGGTCGCCTCCGCGAGGACCGCCTGCAGGCGCTTCAGCGCACGCTGCTGACCACGCTCGAGCGCCTGGACGCGAGCCGGTGGGAGATCGAGGGGCTGTAGCCAGCGGCGAGGCGTCCTGGGTTGTCCCGTTTGAAGCAACTGATGGAATCGCCCTGTTCCAGCATTCACCGCGACAGCTGATGGGCCGCTCGCGGCAGCGGTGCGACCAACCGCCGTTGGCCACAATCGTTGTCGGTGGATCGGTCGAAACGTTCATGGCATCGGCTGGTGCATGCGGACTGCATCGGTCTGCTTCCCGTAAAGTCCTGAATCGAACCGAATGAAAGAACCCGACGTTGCGCTTTTTGCAACCGGGCAAGATCATCAGACAGCCAGGAACTCGGAATGACGAATCAGCCCCGCAGCGACAGCGAGCCATTGGCACCCCTTCCCATGGGCTACTGGCTCCGTCTTGCCGTGATCTTCGTGTTGGTCGCAGGGGGCGCAGCCTGTACTTTCTTCTACGACGAACTGGTCGGCGCTGCGATGGCACTTTGTGCGCCGCTTTTCATCAAGCTCAGCGGCTTCCAAGCGATGCACAAGAAGCACAAGGCGGAGCTGGAAGCGTACAAGGCTGCAAACAACCGCGCCTAGGCGGTCGGCCATCGGCCAATCCGACCGTCATCGCGGCAGTGCCATCCTGCGTCGCCACGTGCGGTTGGCTGGGCGGCCCCGCAGCCGGCCCGGCGTCGGTTCACATGGCCGAACCCTTTTCAGGCAGCAACGCATCCAGGACGAAACGCGTCGGGCCGCTTGTGCCCCGGTCGCTGACCGCCAGGCCCAGCTGCCGCCACAGGGCCGGGCTGAGCGGGCGAACGGCGATGCGAGGGTCACGCGCGGATTCGTGCGACTCCGCCGGCAGCAAGGCCGCTCCGTAGCCGGCGGCCACCAGTGTCCTGATCGCGTCGTTGTAGTTGAGCTCGATGCGCGGCCGGCAGTGGACGCCGGCCGCAGAGAACCATTCCGCGGTCAGCCGGTAGAGACGCGTGGAAGAGTCGTTCATGATCAGCGGCCGTTCGGCCAGCCATTGCGGAGTCAGCCGCTTGGGCGCTTTCCAGTCCGCCGGCAGAAAGGCCACGACAGCCTCGCGCCGCAGGGGCGTGACATGCACCCCGCGCACAGGCGACTGCGGCAGCGCCACCACCGCCAGATCCAGGCTCCCCGCGGCGAGCCGGGCCATGCTTTCGTTGGAGGTCAGCACCTGCACGTTCACGTCGATGCCGGGATGGTTCCGGGCCAGACGTGCGAGCGCGGGCGGCAGCAGGTGCGCAATGGCGCCCGTCGAGGCACCCACCCGCACGCGGCCCGTCTGGCCGGCAAGCTGGCGTCGAACGTCTTCCACTGCGTCGTCCACGTCCGCCAGCAGCCTGCGGGCACGCGCGATGAACCGCTCTCCCAAGGCGGTTGCTTGCGCGGGCCCCCGCCCGCGCACGAGCAACTGGCCACCCAGGCGCGACTCCAGTTCCGCGATCTGAACCGTGACGGTCGGTGCCGCCAGGTGAAGGGCGCGCGCGGCATTGGCCAGAGACCCGAGGTCTGCGATGGCGACCAGGGTGCGCAGATGGTCAAGGCTGAGTTCTCGCATGGCGCTAATTTAACTTTTCTTAATCTGGGGTTCCATATATTTAGCTGGAGCCATTGCGGTCGTATCCCTACGATCGCACGCCATGGACCTCAACATCTACATCGACGGCGACCAGGGCACCACCGGCCTTGACCTGCAGAACCGGCTCCAGGGCGGGGAATTTCGCATCCGCACCTTGCCGACGAACGTGCGCAAGGACGCGGCTGCCCGGCGGGTTGCCCTCAACGAATGCGACATCGCCATCCTGTGCCTGCCCGACGATGCAGCACGAGATGCGGTGGCGATGATCGCCAACCCTTCGGTGCGCGTCATCGATGCCAGCTCGGCCCACCGCACCAGCCCGGGTTGGGTCTACGGCCTGCCGGAACTCGATGCACGGCAAGCCGAGCGCATTGCATCGGCGCCGCGGGTGACAAATCCGGGCTGCTATCCCACCGCCGCGGTCGCCCTGCTGCGGCCGTTGACGGATGCGGGCCTGTTGCCCGCCGACTATCCGCTGGTCATCCATGCCGTCTCGGGCTATTCGGGTCAAGGCAGGGCCGGAGCGGAATCGCACGAGGCCGGAACGGGTGCGCATTCGTTGAAGGTCTATGGCCTTGCACTCGAGCACAAGCACGTGGCCGAAATCGAGGCCTACGCAGGCTTGGCGCAGCGGCCTCTCTTCGTGCCGGCCTATGGAAGCTACCGGCAGGGCATCGTGCTCACCATCGGATTGCACGCGCGAATGCTTCCCTCCGATGCTTCGGGGGTGCGCATCCACGAGTGCCTGACGCAGCGATACCGCGACGCGGCACATGTGCGCGTGCTGCCGATGCCGTCTGCCGTGCCGATCACCGAGCTGGACCCGCAAGTCCACAACGGCTCGAACGACATGAGCCTGGCCGTGGCATGGAATGAACGCACAGGCCAGATCGTCTTGAGCGCGGTGCTCGACAACCTGGGCAAAGGCGCCGCGGGCGCGGCTGTGCAGAACCTGCGATTGATGGCGGGTGCCTCACAGCCCAGGCTGTGAATTCGAAGCGTTGACGAGAAGTGGGGGGGCGCTTCAGGAAAGGTGTTGCCAACCTTGGCATGACGAGTTTCTGCCTTGCGACCATTTCTGCCATGGCCTTCGAATGACGGCTCGGGCGCATGCCGATTGACCGCAATGCAGTGGACTGCGGCTACAGTTGTCGTCCACGGCCATGAACGGACGCCGTGACAACAGGAAGGACCAGGACGAATGGCGATGAAACAAGCCTTCTGGATGGCATTTGGCTGTGCAGTGGCCATGCTCGTGCTGCTTGCCGTGCTGACGATGGCCGGGTCACTGCTGGTCGCCGCGATTCTTCCAAGAGGGCATCCGCTGGGAGACCGGCTGAGAGCGTTTGCCGCCCGCGTCCCGGACCTGGCTGTTCATGGCGCCCTGTGGCTTCGAACGCTTGTCGTTGTCGGCGGGATAGGCCTTCTGGTATTCCTGATTCTGGTGAACGATCCGTCTTTCCATTCTTGAGACGATGTTCGAGCAGATATCGGACCGTAGGCTGCAGGTCGAATGACTCGCCCGTATCCGGGTACTGACAGCCAACCGCGGACACGCGAACTCGATTGCCGTGATGGCGCCCTTGAAGGAAATAAATCTCTCGAATGCACGTGCCTTGGCGGCGCTGGAGGCTCGCGCATTTCCTGGCACCCATGAGCCCGACGTGCTGTCATCCGAATACGCAGAGGCCGGCGGTTGCTGGATTTTCTTCAGGAACCGGAACTTGGCGTTCCCCCCGCATATGTCGCCGGCCTGTTCAGCGGCTTACGCGGTGAGCAGGCGCGCAGAAGTTCGTGCAGTCGCAGACTGTTCTGGCAGCCCCGTAGAAATGGATTCGCTGTTATCGAATCTCTCCAGCTTCTTTTTGCAGGACTCGAAACACCAGCCGGCTTAGGCTGGCTTGCGTTTCGCGTCCGACGCGCCCGGACCGCGCAAGTCGCCGCCCCGAAGCCAGGACGGCCCTCCCCAGCCTCACCCCTTCGACAACCCCCGCCGCACCCTGACCGCCGAAGCCAGCCCTTCGAGCACCGGCACCGTCTGCGCAAAGCTGATGCAGGCGTCGGTGATCGAGACACCGTGCTTCAGCGCGACGCCAGGTTTCAGGTCCTGCCGCCCTTCCTCGAGGTGGCTCTCGATCATGATGCCGGTGATGCGCCGCTCACCGGCCGCGATCTGCGCCGCCACGTCTTCGGCGACCACGATCTGGCGCTGGTGCTGCTTGCTGCTGTTGCCGTGCGACACGTCGACCATCACCTGGGGCCGCAGGCCGTTCGCCAGCAGCGCCTCGCAGCTGGCCTGAACATCCGCGGCCGAATAGTTGGGCGCCTTGCCGCCGCGCAGGATCACGTGGCAGTCGTCGTTGCCGCGTGTCTCGAAGATGGCGGCCATGCCCATCTTGGTCATGCCCATGAAGGCATGCGGCGCGCGGGCCGCAAGAATGGCGTCGGCCGCCACCTTCACGCTGCCGTCCGTGCCGTTCTTGAAACCGACCGGGCAGCTCAGGCCCGACGCCAGTTGGCGGTGGCTCTGGCTCTCGGTGGTGCGCGCGCCGATGGCGCCCCAGGCGATCAGGTCGGCGATGAACTGCGGGCTCAGCAGGTCGAGAAACTCGGTGCCGGTCGGCAGGCCCAGCGTGGTCAGCTCGAGCAGCAGGCGCCGCGCGCGCTCCAGCCCTTCGTTGATCGCGAAACTGCCGTCCAGGTGCGGGTCGTTGATGTAGCCCTTCCAGCCGACGGTGGTGCGCGGCTTCTCGAAGTAGGCACGCATCACGATCAGCAGGTCGTCCTGCAGCGAGTCGGCGACCTTCTTCAGGCGCTGTGCGTATTCGATGGCCTGGTCGTGGTCGTGGATGGAGCACGGTCCGACCACCACCACCAGCCGGTCGTCGCGGCCGTGCAGCACGTCGGCAATCGCCGCTCGGGCGCCTTCGACCAGCGCCAGCGTGTTGTCGCGCACGGGCACGCGTTCCTGCAGCAGCGCCGGGGTCATGAGCGGGCGAACGGCGCCGATGCGCACGTCGTCGATCCGCGTGGTGTCGAGCGTGCTGTCGCGGGAGCCGATTTCGGCGTCGTGGAGGGGGTCGTCGAGGCGGGGCATGGTCGTGGCTTTTGAATTGGAACGGGGCTGCGCCTATTGTCGTCCCGGCGGCACCCAGGGCCGACAGGCACGCCGGAACCGGTTGGCCGCACCGCAGCCGAGGCCTGCTTCGAGCGAATGCCGTGCGCGAAAAGAACGCCGGCAGTCGACCATCGCGCCAAGGCGGCATTGGCGTCTTCCGCCCGTTCATTGGCGCCATGTGCATATCGCCAGGCGCGGCCGATTCCTAGACTGCTTCCATGCTGGTTCTTCCCGAACGAGCGGTTCATTCACACAAGGAACATCCATGTCGCAACAAGTAGCTCTCATCACCGGCGGTGCCACCGGCATCGGCAAGGCCGTCGCCCTCAAGCTTGCTGCCCGCGGCGTCACCGTCGTCCTGAGCGGCCGGCGCCGCAATGTCGGCGACGCGGCCGTGGCCGAGGTTGCCGCCGTCGCGCGGAACGGCGCGCAGGTGCGGTTCGTCCAGAACGACGTCACCCAGGAAGATGCGGTCAAGTCCATGATCGAGGGCGTGGTGGCCGAGTTCGGCCGGCTGGACATGGCCGTCAACAACGCCGCCATTTCGAACGAGACCGGCACGCTGCTGCAGTCGAGCAGCCAGAACTACCGCGACATGGTCGCCACCAACATCCTCGGCGTGTACTACAGCATGAAGTTCGAGATCGCGCAGATGGTCAGGCAGGGCCACGGGGCCATCGTGAACCTGGCGTCCATCGCTGGGCTGAACGGCATCGCCTATGCGGGCCCTTACGGCTCCACCAAGCACGCCGTGGTGGGGCTGACCAAGTCGTCCGCGCTCGACCATGCAACGCAAGGCCTGCGCATCAACGCAGTCGCACCCGGCGCGATCAAGACCGACATCATCGCGGCGCAGCTGAGCGGCAGCGACGAGAACTACAACGAGGCCAGCATCTCGGCCATGCACCCGATGAATCGGCTGGGCCAGCCCGAAGAAGTGGCGAACGCGATCTGCTGGCTGCTGTCCGACGAAGCGAGCTTCGTGACCGGTCATGTGCTGAACGTCGACGGCGGTTTCCAGGCAAAGTAGGCGACATGGGCAAGGCCACACCCGACAAGCTGACGATTCCCGACGCACTGTGGGAGGGAATGAAGCGCGTGGGCCTTTCTCGCGCGGCGGTGCTGGCACGCGCTCGCCTGCCGATGCGCGTCGTGCAGGACAAGGCGCCCATCTCGACGCAGCAGTTCTTCGCCCTGTGGCACGCCATGCACGAGGCGAGCGACGAGTCCGGCTTCGGCTTGCGCATGGCCACCGAACTCGACGGCGCGGTGATGCCGCCGTCGTTCCTCGCGGCCTGCCACGCGCGCGACTACCGCGACGCCTTGCAGCGCGTGGCCCGCTTCAAGCGCTTGTGCGCGCCCGAGCAGGTGCTGCTTTCGGAAGAAGGAGAACGCTGCGAGGTCCGGATGCACTGGCCCCACGCGGGCAGTGAAGCCGTTCCGCCCGCGCTGGCCGATGCCTCTCTCGCCTCGATCCTTGAACTGGGGCGGCGCGGCACGGGCTTCCATCTCGTGCCCTCGTGCGTCGAGTTGACGCGTGCAGCCGGCGACGCGACCGCGCACGAGCGCTACTTCGGCTGCCGTGTGCGCTTCGGCGCAAGCCAGGATCGCATGGTGCTGCACAAGGCCGACCTGGACAGGCCCTTCCTGAGCTACAACGCCGAACTGCTCGAGATCCTGGTGCCCGAGCTCGAGTCGCGGCTGGAGAAGCAATCGATCAGCGAATCGCTCGGTGAGCAGATTCAATGGATCCTGAGGCGCCGCCTCACGGCCGGCCGGCCGGACATCCGCTCGGTTGCGAGCGAGCTGGCAATGAGCGAACGCTCGCTGCAGCGCCGCTTGAGCGACGAAGGACTGAGCTTCCAGGCGCTGCTCAGCCAGACGCGGCATCAGCTGGCGCTGGAGCATCTGGCCGACACCGGCCTGTCGCTCGTGGAGGTTGCGTTCATGCTGGGCTATGAGGACCAGAACTCGTTCTTCCGCGCCTTCCGCCAATGGGAAGAGCGCACGCCTTCAGAGTGGCGGAGCGACCACGCCGAAGCTCAGACCGCAGCGACGTCGCTGCGCCCGAAGTAGTGCTTGGGCGTCTTGCCCATCACGCGCCGGAACATCGCGGTGAAGGCGCTCGGGCTTTCGTAGCCCAGGTCCATGGCCACGGTGGTCACCGGCGTGTCCATGGCCAGCCGGCGCAAGGCCTCCATCAGGCGAAGTTGCTGGCGCCACATGGTGAAGGTGATACCGGTCTCGTCGCGGAACAGGCGCGTGAGCGTGCGCCGGCCCAGCGCGCCGTGGCGCGCCCAGTGCTCCAGGTCGCCGTCGCTGCCGGGGTCGTCGAGCAGCGCGCGGCAGATGCGCAGCAGCCGCGCGTCCTGCGGCATGGGCACGTGCAGCGGCACCTTGGGCGCCGCGCAGATCTCGTCGAGGATGAGCCGCATCACGCGCCCGTCGCGCCCCGCCTCGTCGTACAGCAGCGGAATGCCGATGGCGTCGATGACCAGCTGGCGCATCAACGGCGACACCTCGATCACGCAGCACTCGGTGGGCAGGCCGGGCGAGGCGTCGGGCTGGATGTAGAGCGACCGGTTCGACACCGCTTGCCCGCGCGCGTGCATTTCGTGCACCACGCCGCCCGGCACCCACACGGCGCGGTTGGGCGGCACCAGCCACGCGCCGGCCGGCGTGTGCAGCGTGAAGGTGCCCTTCACCGCGTACGCGAGCTGGGCGCGCGGGTGCGAGTGCGGGGGCACGATCAGCGAGGGCTCGGGGTCGTGCTCGATCACGATCATCGACACCGGCCTCGGAATCGACTGGTAGGCGTGGAAGGTGTTGGTGCGGTTCATGGTGGCCGGCGCCTGCTATGCCAACGTGCCCGGGGCGCTCAGGACAGCGCCGCGCTCATGGCGTCGCCTTGCCGCGCAGCGCCTCGAGCAGCGCCACGGCGCGGTCGGTGCGCACGTCGTGCTCGGCGGCCATCTGCCTGGCGACCGCGTCGATCTCGTCGCCCGTGG
>NZ_FOLP01000063.1 GCF_900112425.1 Variovorax sp. OK212
CCTGTTCACGATGCGCCGCCTGGAGGACTTCGTGCCTGCAGATCATCCGCTGCGCCCGATCCGGGCCATGGTCAACGAAGCGCTGCTCAAGATGGACGGCCTGTTCGCCGGCATGTATGAGGCCGACATCAAGGGCGGGCGCCCCAGCATCGCACCGGAGAAGTTGCTGCGCGCGATGCTCGTGCAAATCTTCTTCAGCGTTCGCTCGGAGCGCCAGCTCATGGAGCAGACCCAATACAACCTGTTGTATCGCTGGTTCATAGGGCTGGCCATGGACGATGCGGTCTGGGTTCCCAGCGTTTCACCAAGAACCGCGAGCGACTCATTGCGCACGACGCGATCATCGAACTGTTCAACCACATCGTGGAGACGGCGGATCACAAGGGGTGGTTGTCGGGTGAGCACTTCAGTGTCGATGGCACCCTCATCCAGGCCTGGGCCAGTCACCGCAGCTTCGTGCGCAAGGATGGCGGCAGTGACGATGACAAGAATGGCGATGGTGGTGACACCGGCACCACCACGAGCGGCAGCACCAGCTTCAAGGGCCAGAGCCGCAGCAACGACACCCACGCTTCGCGCACCGACGCCGACGCGCGGCTGTACTGCAAGGGCAAGACGGCCAGTGAGATGCGCTACATGGGCCATACCCTCGCGGACAACCGCCATGGCCTGATTGCCAACGCCATGGTCACCACCGCCGATGGTCATGCTGAGCGGGAAGCAGCCAAGGTCATGATCAATGCCGCTTGCGAGGCGGCGCACGACGACACGATCAGCATCACGCTGGGCGCGGACAAGGGCTATGACGCGCAGGAATTCATCCGCGCGTGCCAGGACATGGGTGTGATCCCGCACGTGGCGCAGAACATATCGAGACGGCGCTCAGCGCTCAGCGGTACCCGACGTCATTGCTGCGAGCGAGGGCTACGCGCTCTCACAGCGCAAGCGCAAGCTCATCGAGCAGGGCTTCGGCTGGGCCAAGACGGTAGGACGCATTCGCCAGGTGATGGTGCGTGGCCTTCAGCGCGTGGACCATCTGTTCGTGCTGACGAAGACGGCCTACAACTTGACGCGCATGCGCTCACTGGGGCAAATCCGTCAGCAGGCGCTCTGAGGCACGCAAACGCCCCCAGACGCTCCCGCAAAAAAGCGAAAACGGCTTCAGAAATTGCTGCCTGACGCACCATGTGAAAACCAACCTCTCGCCCCAGAGGGTGGCTCGCTTGGCGGGGGAGTATTTCAGCAGCCT
>NZ_FOLP01000026.1 GCF_900112425.1 Variovorax sp. OK212
TGCGGCGGCGACGAACAGGCGGACACTGTAGGGATCGATGCGGCGGGTCAACGTGGGCGCTCCGGGAGGGGCGCCCAGTTTGTCACAGTGGTACGAGGTCCGGCCTCCCGTCGGCAATGCACGGCGTGAGGACAACAGAGAGGCGTGTTGCCAAGGCCAAGTTCTCCGCAATGCTCCGCGAGCATCGAACGGCGGATGGCAATGGCGATGGGTTCGGCGCATATTGCCCCCACGAGGACGGCCTATGACGCGGTTGCACCGCGGATGCCCGGCGATGTCCGACAGTGTCGGGCCGAGCAGCCCATTGGAAGACCAATGGCAATGAGCGACTGCAAAGGGCCGCTGGATAACACCTGCGCTCATCCTGAAAGAGCTTTTCGACCCGATCAAAGCCCTTAAATTTCAAGCAAGCCCGCAGCCATAAATCCGCCATCCACGGGCAGGATGTGTCCGGTTACGAACGCGGCGCGATCCGAAACGAGATAGCTCACAGCACCAGCCACCTCGTAGGTCGTGCCGTATCGAGCACTCGGTATCGAGCGTGCATAGTTCGCTCGAGTGGCCTGTGAGTGATGCGCCAGCGTGAGCGGTGTATCGATTGGGCCCGGCGATACACCGTTGGCCGTGATGCCGAAAGGCGCGAGTTCGATGGCCATCTGACGGGTCAGCCCGATGAGCGCCGCCTTGGATGTGCCGTAAGCCGTGCGCCCGGCGCTCGCCCGCATTCCGGATACCGACGTCATGTTGACGATGCGGCCCCAACCGCGCGCGCGCATCAACCGCGCCGCATGCTGCGCGCAGATCAGGGGACCTGTCACGTTGACGGCCATCACTTTGTCCCAGTGGTCCATCGGGTAGTCGAGGAAGGCATAGGTCTTCGCGATGCCGGCGTTGTTAACGAGTACATCGCAGCGGCCGTACTTCTCTCTGACTGCAGCGAAACCCGCTGCCACCGCGTCCGCATTTCCGACGTCCATGGCGAGCGGCCAGGCGTCGAAGCCTTCAGCCGACAGGCGCCGCGCGGTTTCATCCGCCGCCGCCGCGTCGATGTCCGCCACGACGACCGCGTGGCCGTCATGCGCCAGACTTTGCGCGATGGCGGCGCCGATGCCCACGGCCGCGCCTGTGATGAGCGCCACTTTCCCGTCCATAGTCATCACCTTCAAAAGCCGAACAGGTCCGCGCGCTCGCCATCAAGCCATTCGATCGGCGCTTCCGACCACGCAAGGAAGAAGGCACCGAAGCCGCTCGACATGCGCACCTGCGCACCTGCTTCGATCATGCAGAAGCCGCCGCCGAGCACGAGCTGTCCGTTTACTTTCATGCCGCCTCCGATCATGAAGATCTCAACCGGTGCGCGAGTGATGAACACTGGCACGCGCGTTTGCGGGATCAGCGTGAGAGCGGTGTTGCGATAGTCTTGCGGCGTTCCTTTGTAGTCGCAGATGAGCCGTCGAGACAGACCTGCCACCGACGTGGCGTGCGCCGGCAACCGCTCCACGAAGATGCTCACGTCTGGCGACTCCTCGGGCCGCGGGTTTTCGAAGTTCTGCACACGTGCACCCGCGTGAAGGTGCGGTGCGTCGGCATGGTTGGCCTCGGGTGAATAGAGGATAGGGCCGTCCAGCCGTGACGCCATCAGCGTAGGCAGGTAGGCGATGGCGTCGTGCGTTGCGCCAGGCATGTTGATGCCCATCTGTCCGCCGACCGTGGTCCCCGCGTAGTCGGTGAGGCCGCCGCTGAGCATGTAGCTGAAGGCGATGTCGATGTGATGATGAAGGCCCGACGAAGCCATGGTGTCGAACCCCAGCAGGCCGAGGAAGCGGCCCGTCCTGCGGTCTTCATGTACTGGTGCCAAGCGCAGTCCGGGGCGCGAAGCATCCACCCAGCGCATGGCTTCCTTTTCCTGGACGAAGACGCTCGCGTCGGTTTCGATGATGGGGTCGAGCACTGCTTGCATGGGGTATGTCTCCTAGGGGTTTACGTGGAATCGTGAAACTTCAGCTT
This sequence comes from Variovorax sp. OK212, assembly GCF_900112425.1. Lineage (GTDB taxonomy): Bacteria > Pseudomonadota > Gammaproteobacteria > Burkholderiales > Burkholderiaceae_C > Variovorax. The sequence continues at coordinate 2,008 of NZ_FOLP01000026.1, forward strand.
GAATAGATCATAACGATCGTTATCATTTCGGCAAGTCACAAGAAACCCTGACAGGAGACATCGATGAATGCATTCCGTTCCCCATTGCCGCTCACGCGGCGCCGCCTTCTCGTTGCATCGGGCGCTGTCGCGATCGGTGCGGCGGGTGTGTCGACATCGGCCTTTGCCGCGGCGGAGTTCCAGTTCAAGTTCGCAAACAACCTGCCGCCCACCCACCCGATGAACGTTCGCGCCAAGGAGGCCGCGGACAAGATCGCCAAGGACAGCGCAGGCCGCGTCGAACTCTTGATCTTCCCGAGCAACCAGCTCGGTGCCGACGCCGACCTGCTGAGCCAGTTGCGTGCGGGCGGCATCGATTTCCTGACGATGTCGGGCCTGGTGGCCTCGACGCTCGTGCCCACCGCCGCCATCACTGGAATGGGCTTTGCGTTCAAGGACTATGCAAGCGTGTGGCAGGCCATTGACGGCAAGCTCGGCGGCTATGTGCGTGGGGAGCTCGCAAAGGCCAACCTGATGGCCATGCCCAAGGCCTGGGACAACGGCTTTCGCCAGATGACGAGTTCGACCAGGCCCATCAGATCTGTCGACGACCTGAAGGGCATGAAGATGCGCGTGCCGATCAGCCCTCTGTGGACGTCCATGTTCAAGGCGCTGGACGCCGCGCCCACCGGCATCGCACCGCCCGAACTGTATTCCGCGCTGCAGACCGGCATCGTCGACGGGCAGGAAAACAGCCTCGTGGGCATCCAGTTCACCAAGCTCAACGAAGTGCAGAAGTACTGCGCGCTCAGCAACCACATGTGGGACGGCTACTGGATGCTTGCCAACAAGCGCATCTTCGAGAAATTGCCAAAGGACATCCGGGAGATCGTGCAGCGCAACCTCGACGCCGCGGCGGTAGCGCAACGCGGCGACGTCGAACGGTTGGGGATGAGCTCGCGCGCCGACCTTGAAAAGCTGGGACTCAGATTCAACGAGGTCGACAAGGAGGCTTTCCGCGACCGGCTGCGCAAGAACGGTTTCTATGCGGAGTGGAAAAGCAAGCTCGGCAAGGAAGCGTGGGACACGCTCGAAGCCGCCGTCGGCGCCATGGGGTGAACCATGCACGCGTCCATGCCGTCCCCTGAAGCGGCCGCATCCGCCGTCGCTGCAGCGCCGTTGCGCGTTGTGGTCACGCGCCTCGACCGCGCTCTGGGCAGCGTCGTCGAGGTGCTGGCCGCTCTGCTGGTGCTTGCGGAGATCGCGCTGCTGAGCGCTGGCGTGATCGCGCGCTATGCGCTGCATTCGCCGATCACATGGAACGACGAACTCGCGTCGATCCTGTTCCTGTGGCTGGCCATGTTTGGCGCAGTCATCGCGATGCGGCGCGGGGCGCACATGCGCATGACGTCGCTGGTTGCGCGCGCCGGCGAGCGCAAGCGCGTGTGGCTCGACATGCTAGCGGCCGTCGTGTCGCTCGTGCTGGCTGGCGTGCTGTTGCACGCGGGCTGGGACTACGCAGCAGACGAAGCGGTCGTCATGACGCCTGCACTTGGAATTTCGTCGGCGTGGCGCGCGGCGGCCATCCCAGCGGGGCTGGGCCTGATCATTCTTGCGGTGCTGATGCAACTTGCAAAGTCGCGCGACATGCGCGCTATGCTGGTCATTGCTGCGGGGTGCGTTGCGTTGAGCGCAGCACTCTTTTTCCTGCAGCCGGTGCTCAAAAGCCTCGGCAACTGGAACCTGTTGGTGTTCTTCGGTTTCGGGCTGGCCACGCTGATTCTCTGCGGCGTGCCCATCGCCTTCGCGTTCGGTGTGGCCACGGTGGCCTACGTGGCCTTCGCCACGCGTACACCGGTGAGCATCGTGGTGGGACGCATGGACGAAGGCATGTCGCATCTGATCCTGCTGTCCGCGCCGCTGTTCATCTTCCTGGGCCTGCTGCTCGAGATGACCGGCATGGCGCGTGCGATGCTGGATGCGCTCGCCGGCCTGCTGGGGCGCGTGCGTGGTGGCATGTCTTATGTACTGCTCGGCGCGATGGTGCTTGTTTCGGGCATATCGGGCTCGAAGGCGGCGGACATGGCGGCCATTGCACCTTCCCTGTTTCCCGAGATGAAGCGGCGCGGCGCCAAGCCGGGTGAATTGGCCGCACTGCTGTCGGCCTCTGGCGCGATGTCTGAGACCATTCCGCCGAGCTTGGTACTCATCACGGTGGGCGCAACGGCGGGCGTGTCGATCTCGGCGCTGTTCGCGGGCGGGCTGGTGCCAGCCATCGTCATGGCGCTGGCGCTGGGCGCCGTCGCTTGGTGGCGCGCCCGCGGCGAAGATCTCAGCGGAGTGCAACGCACCACGGTGGGCCGCGTCGCTCGGTCGTTCGTCATCGCGGCGCCAGCCATCGCACTGCCCTTCATCATCCGCGCAGCGGTGGTGGAGGGCGTGGCCACGGCCACTGAGGTATCGACCATCGGCATCCTCTACACGGTGGTGGTCGGCGCGCTGGTCTACCGGCAGTTCGATTGGCGCCGGCTCGGCTCGATGCTGGTGGACACAGCCTCCCTCACGGGCGCCATCATCCTCATCATCGGCACGGCCACGGCCATGGCCTGGGCGCTGACGCAGTCGGGCTTTGCACGCGACCTCACTCAGTTCATGAGCCATCTGCCCGGCGGCGCGGTGGGTTTCATGATCGTGTCGATCGCCGTGTTCATCGTACTGGGCAGCGTGCTCGAGGGCATTCCGGCCATCGTGCTGTTCGGGCCGCTGCTGTTTCCCATTGCGCGCACGCTGGGCATCCACGACGTGCACTACGCCATGGTCGCAATTCTTGCGATGGGCATCGGCCTGTTCGCACCGCCGCTGGGCATCGGCTACTACACGGCCTGCGCCATCGGCCAGGTGAACCCGGAGGAGGGCGTGCGGCCCATCGTGGGTTATCTCGTGGCGCTGGTGATCGGGCTTGTCGTTGTGGCGATCTTCCCGTGGTTCTCCATTGGCTTTCTGCCGCAGGCGCGCTGAGCCATGCCGTCCGCTTTTTTATCTCGATTTCAGGAGTGACGATGGGACGTCTTCAAGACAAGGTGGCCTTGGTGTTCGGCGCAGGTTCGTCGGGCCCGGGCTGGGGCAATGGAAAGGCCGCGGCGGTGGCTTACGCGCGGGAAGGCGCCAGGGTGGTGGCGATCGACATGTCGGGCGAAGCGGCGCAGGAAACGGCCGGCATCATCGAAGGCGAGGGGCAGCAGGCTATTGCCCTGCACGCGGACGTGACCGATACCGCCTCGGTCGACGCTTCGGTCGAACGCGCACTGGCCGCCTTCGGGCGGATCGACATTCTGCACAACAATGTCGGTATCACCGTGATGGGCGGTCCGCCCGATCTGGACGAGGCAACGTGGAACCGCTCGCTTGACATTAACGTGGGCAGCGTCTATCGCACCACGCGCGCCGTGATCCCGCACATGCTGCAGCAGGGGGTAGGGGCGATCATCAACATCTCTTCACTGGCTGCCATCCGCTGGGGCGGGTATCCGTACTTCGCCTATTACGCTGCCAAGGCGGCGGTCAACCAGGCCACAGTGGCGCTTGCGCTGCAGTACGCCCGCCAGGGGATCCGTGCCAACGCGATCCTGCCCGGCGCCATCGACACACCGCTCATCTACCGCGAGATCTCGGGCCAGTACGCCTCCGTGGAGGAAATGCGTGCCGCGCGCAACCGCGCCGTTCCCACGGGCAAGATGGGTACAGCCTGGGACATTGCGAACGCCGCGGTGTTCCTGGCCTCGGACGAAGCGGCCTTCATCAACGGCGTATGCCTGCCGGTGGATGGTGGCCAGAGTTGTAGCCTTGGCATGGGGTCGTGACGCGGCTGGCTATCATCCGCAACGCATGACACGCAACGCCACCGAACCCAGCCCCGTCGCCGCGCCCGAAACCGACTTCTTCGACTCGCCCATCTTCAAGCTAATGGTGGCGTCCAGCCTTCTGGCCCGTCCATTCAACGAGTCGATTGGCCCCGAGCGCGACCTGACTCTGCCTGAGTGGCGCGCCATGGTCGCGCTGCACGCGCGCGGCGGGCTGTCGAACATCGAGGTGTCGGAGCTCACAGGGCTCGACGCAATGACCGTGAGCCGCGCGCTGGACCGTCTTCGGCGCAATGACCGGGTCGGACGCTCGCGCGACGAGCAAGACGGCCGGCGCCAGATCAACAGCCTCACCGCGTCCGGCCGCAATACGTATCGTGCGGTGGTAAAGCTTGCACGACAGCGCCAGGATGCCATGACGAGCGAATTGAGCCAAAGCGATGTGCGAGGTTTGGAGCGCACGTTGGACACGATCATTCTTCACCTGAAGGGCGAGGCCTGACGGGGCTGCGAGCGGATGCGAAGGGGGTGAGCGCCAAGTAGGCCGACATCTACCTGGAGCTTCGCGATGGCGTCGCCGCCATTGTTCCGTCCGGTGTGAGGCACTTAGGGAAGGTCTGATCAAGAGCACGTTTCTTGCATGAGGGGCCGAAGCCTGCAAAGGAGCAAGAGGGATGAGCCAGATCAGTTCACGCTTGAAAAAGGCCGAAAAGTATTGAACTTCGTGTCTGCTCACTTCCTGATAGATCCGCGAACAGATTTCTGAACATGGACGGGCAAGGATGAAGGGGCAGATCAAAGCGCAAGTAAGTTAACATAACGAACCTTGTGTAGTTAACAACCGACCACAGCCCGGTCCGATAATTGCGGAGGCAAGCCTTTCGCGCTTGCCCCAGGAGGCTGCTCCGTGACGCCACATGCCTATCTTTCCCCCAAGCTCGCCCTGACCGCGCCTCGCGGTTTCGATTTGCGCTGCAGCGGCCAGCCGCATTACCAGCGTGACTGGCACATGCACGACTGCGCGATGCTGCTGTGGCCGCAGACCGGGAGCCTGAAAACCGCATGGGTCAACGGCCATGCCGGCGAGAACCCCGGCCAGGCCGGTTCCGTTCAGCTGTCCCGCTCGACAGCCATCCTGCTGCCCACCGCAACCGCGCACAACACCAAGGCCAGCACGCAGAAGCAACGCCATGGCGAGCTCTATCTCGCACCCGAAGTCCTCAAGGGTCGCGGCAGCTTCGGCGCCTTCCGGCTGGACGGCGCAACGCTCGCCATGCTCGATGCGCTGGTGTCCGCCGCGCTCGATCCGCGCAGCGCCGAGCCGCTGGTCGACGCCATCGTGATGCAGATCGCCGTGGGCCGCAGCTTGCCGCTGCTGCCTGAGGCCACGCCGCCGTCGCTCGGACAGAAGATGGTGAGCCGCTTCGGCCTCGCGCTCGAGTGGGACCAGCAGGTGCCGCTGGTCGATGCGGTTGCCTGCGAACTGGGCGTGTCGCAGCGGCAACTGCAGCGCGCGTGCCTGCAGGAGTTCGGCGCGTCGCCCATCGACATTCGGCGCCGCATGCTGGCCAGCCGCGCACGCGAGTTGATGGCGCAAGGGCAAACGTTGGCGCAGACCAGCCTGCAATTGGGCTTCGCGAGCAGCGGGCATCTCGGCCGGCTGCTGCGCGCGGTCGCGCACTGACGCCGCCTGTCGCATCCTGGATCGGCTTTCGTCGCCTCCGGGTTCGTGCCCGATGCCGCGTCTTCCTAGCATCGGCCCACACACCCCTGGAGCTGATTCATGCTTGGACATCCTCGGCGCGCCACGCGCTACATCGCACCGCTGGCGATTGCCATGTCGGCCCTGTCGGCCATTTCCGCGTTCCCCGCCTTCGCGCAGGAATGGCCCACCAAGCCGATCACCGTGATCGTGCCCTTCCCCGCCGGCGGCGGCACCGACCTCGTCGTGCGCTCGGTGCAGGTGGCGCTGCAGAAGGCGCTCGGCCAGCAACTGGTGATCGACAACCGCGGCGGTGCCGGCGGAACGATCGGCTCCGGCATGGTCGCGCGGGCCGCGCCTGACGGCTACACGGTCGGCATTGCGACCACGAGCACGCACGCCGTCAGCACGGGCGTCTACAAGAAGCTGTCCTATGACCCGGTCAAGGATTTCGCCTACGGCGGCTTCATCGGCACCTCGCCCTACGTGCTGGTGGCCAACCCCGAACTGAAGGCGACCGACCTCAAGACCTTCGTCGCTGCCTTGCGCGCGCGCTCCGAAGGCGCCAGCTTCGCCTCGGTCGGTGCCGGCACCGTGTCGCATCTGCTGGGCGAGAAGTTCAAGGATGTCGCAAAGGCGCCATTGGTGCACGTGCCCTATCGCGGCGCGGCCCCTGCGTACACCGACCTGATCGGCGGCCAGGTGCAGTTCATGTTCGACAACCCGGTCGGCCTGGTGCCCTACATCCACAGCCGAAAGCTCGTGGCGATCGCAACGACGGCGCCGAACGCCCTGCTCCCCGGCGTGCCGACTTTCGCGCAAGCGGGCGTTGCCGGATTCGACCAGTCGCTCTGGTACGGCTTCGCATTCCCCAAGGACACGCCGCCGCGCATCGTGGAGAAGTTCAACCGCGCATTGAGCGCGGTGCTGAGCGACAGGGCGATTGCGGCCGACCTCGCGGCCAAGGGCGTGAACGCAACGCCAGGCACCTCCGCGGCCATGCAAAGCGCCGTGGCGCGCGACGCGCCGTACTGGCGCGGCATTGCCCAGGCAGCGGGTGCAACGGCAGACTGATGACCGACATGAACATGGCCACTCAGCAACACGGCGAAGTCACGGGCATCCGCGTCTTCGTCAACGGACCGAACGGCGGCAATCCTGTGCCCCTGGTGAGAAATGCCGCAGGCATGTCAGCCTCCGACATGCAGGGCGTGGCCCGCCGCCACGGGCACGAATCGGCCTTCGTCTTCGCGCCCAACGAGCCCGGCATCGACTGGACATTCCGCTTCTTCGTGCCCAACCACGAGATGGAAATGTGCGGCCACGCCACCGTGGGCACCTTGTGGGCCCTGCGTGAATGGGGCGAATGGACCACGCCGACGACGCGGGTGCGCACCCTGAGCGGCGTGGTCGATGCGCGTTGGGACGCGCAGCGCGGGCGCGTCTGGATCTCGCAGCCGAAGGTCCGGCTCTCCCCTGTCGATGAGCGTCTGGGCAAACGCGTCTGCGGCGTGCTGCGTCCGGATCAGTCGGGCGCATGGCACGCCCCGGTCGTCAACGCCGCCACGAGCCGCGTCAAGACACTGGTGCTGATGCAGGACATCGCGGCACTCGACGCACTGAAGCCCGCGCTCGGCCAGGTGGAGGCGACATGCGCGGCCATCGATTCGACGGGCCTCTATCCCTATGCGGTGGAGACGCGCGGCAACGGCCCGACGGTGGTCGCGGCCCGTCAATTCCCTCGCTCCTCCGGCTACCCGGAAGATGCGGCGACAGGCATCGCGGCCGCCGCGCTGTGGGGTTACCTCAGCGAAACCGATGCCGTGCCCGTCGGCACCCCGGCGGCACCCGTGGTGACGACCGTTCGCCAGGGCGAAGCCATGGGCAGCCCATCGGCCATCGAGCTGCAGGCGCGCTTCGGGGAGCATGGCGAAGTCGTCGGCTGCTGGCTCAGCGGGCAGGTCGAATGGGCTGCGCTGTGAGCGCGCAGGATCCGCTCGAGCGCCTGCGTTCAGCGGGCCTGGTGCTGCCCGCGGCGCCCACACCGAAAGGCAACTACGCGCCCGCGTGCGTCGTGCCGCTCGGCGACGGAAGGCTTTGGGTGCACATCAGCGGCCAGACCTGCCGCATCGACGGCCGCGCCCTGGCAGGACGTTGCCGCGACGACAACGATGTGCTCGAAGCCGCGCACGCCGCGGAGGTGGCGGTGCTCAACGCGCTGTCGGCATTGGCGAACGCGGCGGGCGGGCTCTCGAAGGTCGAGCAGATCGTTCGCGTGCGCGGGTTCATCAACGCCGAGCCCGGGTTCGCGCGACACAGCGCGGTGCTCGACGGCGCATCGAACGTGCTGGCCGTGGCGTTCGCCGGCCAGAGACCACCGGCGCGCACCGCGGTCGGGGTGAGCAGCCTGCCGGATGGCGCCTGGGTGGAGATCGAGGTGGAGGCCATCGCTATCGCGCGGGCCTGACTTCGGCACGCGCCGCCGCAGCCGCCCTCACTGTCGCGTCGGTGAACGCATTGGCCGGGTGCATCACCTCCAGCGCGATCTCCTGCAAGGTCACGTCCACGGGGCTGCCGAACACCGTGATGGCGCTGATGAACGACAGCCGGCCGATGCGGGTGTCGATGTCCAGCGTCATGGCCGGCCCGCCGGTCGACTCGTCGATGGGCGCCATGCCGCCGGGCCAGGCCAGCGCTTCCGTCAACAGCGAGCCCAGGCCAGGGTCGGCCGTCAGGTCGAACTGCCTGCGCATCTGCACGATGAAGTGCGAACGCCATGCCGCCAGGTGCTGCACGCGCGGTGCCATGCCCAGCGGATGCAGCATCAGCCGCACCACGTTGGTTGGCGCCTCGAGCAGCGACGCATCGATGCCTTCGTAGAGTTCCGGCGCGCCGCCGTTGGTGCGCACCACGTTCCAGTGCCGGTCGATGACGAAGGCCGGAAACGGCCGGTGCCGCTCGAGCGTGATGCCGATGATGGCGCGCACCGGGTCGAAATACGGATCGTCGAAAGGCCGCTACTCGAACACCGGCGCGAAGCCTGCGGCAGCCAGCAGCACATTGCGCTCGCGCAGCGGAATCTCGAGCTCTTCGGCGAGCCGCAGGATCAGGTCTCGCCCGGGCTGGGCGCGGCCCGTTTCCACGAAGCTCAGGTGCCGGGTCGACACCTCGGCCTGCAGCGCCAGCGCCATCTGGCTCAGCCCCCGGCGCTCACGCCAGCCGCGCAGCCGTTCGCCCAGTTGGAAGGCCGGGCTCCCGGTGTCGTTGTGCATCGGCGGAGCATAGAACAGCGCGTCGCCACGGCCATGACGTGCAGGTAATCGACGTGCGCCGCATCGAGCGGCACAGTCGCCGCTCCCCTTCCCTGCCCCTCCCTTCTCTCCCGTCTTCCTGGAAAAGGTCTTCCATGCCCACACCCGAAACGCTCGAGCGCTTCATCTCGCTCGTCGAAGCCAATGCCCACGCCGAAGCGGTCGAGGCGTTCTATGCGCCTGAGGCCGCGGTCCGCGAGAACCAGTCGGAACCGCGCGTCGGGCGCGGCGCGGCCATGGCGCGCGAGCACGCGATCCACGCCAAGGCCCGCTCGATGACCTCGCGCTGCGTGCGGCCGGCGCTGGTGCATGGCGACCACGTCGCGATCCGCTGGGTGTTCGATTTCGAATGGCTCGACGGCAGCACCACCCACATGGAGGAAGTCGCCTGGCAGCACTGGGAGGGCGAACGGCTGCTGGCCGAGACCTTCTTCTACGACCCGGCGCAGCGCACGCCGCACAGGGCGGAGCGTTGATTCGTCGCTGTTGAACGGCCGCTGCATAAATCCACTAACGGCCAAGCATTTCTTATTGGACAGGAATTCCCTTCAGCAAATACACTCGCAGGCCGTTAGTGTATTTGTCATGGACACCCTTCCCCTCTTCGCCCCACCCTCCGACCAGACCCATCGCAAGGCTTTCGACCGCTGGCTTGCGGACCAACGGGCCTCGGGCGCGTTGCGGCAAAGCGGGTCGATGGCGGTCTACCGCGACATGTGGGGCAGCTTTGCCGCGTGGTGCCTGGGCCAGGCGCCGGTGGTCGACCTGGAGACGCTGAACACCAGTGACCTCGAGGCGTTCCAGGCCGCGCGCTACGGCATGAAGGCGGCCGACCAGTCGCTCTCGCCGCGCCATGCATTGCGCCTGCTTCGGCTCATCGACAGGGTCATGCGGCACTACGCGGCGGAGGCCGGCTTGCCGCCCAACACCGCGGCGGCCGACTGGCTGCAGGCCCATCCGGAGATCCGCTACGCGGAGGCCGCGCAGGCCGATCCGCTGCCCGAGTTCCTCTCCGTGGGCGAGGCCCGCCGGCTGATCACGTTCCTCTCGGAAGCGCGCCCGCGGCCTGGCCTGTCCGCACCGCGACGCGACGCCCACCGCGCGTTCACCTGGCAGCAGCTGCGCAACCGCTCGGCCGTTGCGCTGCAGCTCGGCGGCGGCCTGGCGCCGGGCGACGTGCGTGCCTTGAACCTGCTTGCCCCGGTCTCGGCGGGCGGGCGCATCCGCGACCGGCCGTGGAAGGTGGTGGTGCCGGGCAACGGCAACCTGCCGCCACGCGAAACGCCGATCGCGCCATGGGCCGGCGAGCTGCTCCAGCACTGGCTGCAGGTCCGCACGGAGGTGCGCATCCTCGGGGAGCATCTGTTTCCATCGACCCTCAGCGGCAAGCCGTGGAGCAAGGAAGCGCACTACAAGGCGGCCAAGGCGGTGTTCGAAGAGGCCGGGCTCGATGCCGCGGAAGGCGGCTCGTTCAAGCTGCGGCACACCTTCGCGCTGCGGCAGCTGCGCCGCGGCACGCCGGTCGACGAGGTGGCGCGATGGCTGGGCGTCGACCCCGAGGCCATGGGCAAGTACAGCCGCGTGATCGTCGGGCCCGCCGACGTGGTCTGAACGCGCGTCGCGCGCGCAAGCTGGAAACCGCACGCAGCCCCGGGCGACGGCCCTTCGAGTGATCCTCCTACGCCTGCGGTGGGTGCCCCCCCGATAGGGTCGTGGGCTTCGAAACCACAGCTTGCCCCGCGGCACGGATCCATGAAATTTACCGCCTTGCTTTCCCGCTCCCTCCTGATCGCCGGCACCGTCGCACTCGGTGCATGCGCCAGCAACGCGCCGTCGTCGAGCACCGTATCGGGGATCGACAACCAGCCCGAGCCCACGATCCTGCTCGTGCCGGTGCGCATCCAGGACCCGGCGCTGGCCTCGGGCTGCTGGGCGCAGTTCTATTCGAAGCGCGACTTCCAGGGCGACGTCGCCACGCTGGTCGGCCCGGCACAGGTGCAGAGCATGGACAAGGGCACCGCACGGCAGCTCAAGCGCGACATCGACAGCGTGAGCGTCGGCCCGCGCGCCAAGCTCGAGGTGTACGAACACGCCATGTTCAAGGACCGCACCGTGAGCTTCCCGGCCAACAGCCGCGAAGGCGGCCTGGTGCGCAAGCTGGGCTTCGGCGGACGCATCGAGGCAATGAAGCTCTCCTGCAGCTGATGCGTTGACGGCGGCCCCAGGGCCAGGGCCAGGGCGGAAGCTGGCATGAAGATCGCATTGCCCTCTTCATGCTCACATCCGACCAGAAAGCCACCATCCTTCGCAAGAACGGCTTCGCGGTGCCGGACGCGCCCGCAGCACCACCCGTGACGCCGGTCCAGCCGCCGGAATCGGGGCTGGCCATGCAGGCGTGGCACCGCGCGATCGAAGCACTTTTTGCCAGCTACGCCGCGGCCCGTGCCGCGAAGAGCCTGCGCGACGCGCAGGAAAAAGCCCAGTTGGAGCTGCTTCGCCAGATGGCGAGCGGCGCTCCCAGGCTTCGAACACTGCGCGCCTGAGCGAAGGCGCCATGTGGCCGTGCCGAGCGGTCAGTCCTTCGGTGACCTGACTGCCTTGGCTAGCTTGGCTACCTTGGCAAGTGGCGCCAGAAGCCCCGGGCGCACGATGCCCTGCAGTTGCCGTGGCGTGGGCAGCTTGCCTTTCATTTCGGCCGGCAGCTTGTCCTGCAGCTGGTACTCGGCCACGCCGATCGGGTTCGATTTGCTCTTCAGCGCGAACTCCACCTCCAGGTTGTCCTTCTCGGCGCACAGGATGATGCCGATCGACGGCGCGTCGTCGGGCGCGCGCTCCTTCTCGTTGAGCAGGTTCAGGTAGAAGTCCATCTTGCCCGCGTACTCCGGTTCGAACTTGCCGATCTTCAGTTCGATGGCCACCAGCGACTTCAGGAAGCGGTGATAGAACAGCAGGTCGATGAAGTACTCGTTGCGCCCCAGCGTCAGCCGATGCTGCCGGCCGATGAAGCAGAAGCCGTAGCCGAGTTCGAGGATGAAATCGCGCAGCTTGTCGATCAGCTGGTCTTCGAGTTCGCGCTCCTTCACCGCCTGTCGAATCCCCAGGAACTCCAGGTTGTAGCTGCTCTTGAGCGCCTCTTCGGCCTGCTCGGCCAGGTGCCCGGGCAACGCCAGCGGAAAGTTGTGGGTCTTTCCGTCCGCCAGCGAGCGCTCCCACGCCCCGGCCTTGACCTGGTTGAGCAGCACGTTGCGGCTCCAGCCGAAGGCGGCGCAGGCGCGCAGGTAGTAGAGCCGCGGCGCCGGCGCTTCCAGCTTGCTCAAGATCAGCAGGTGGTGGCCCCACGGCACTTCTGCGACAGCTTGTCGCAGAACTTCGAGGCCGTCACCGCCTTCGCCCGTTTCCGCAGAGGAAGAAGGCACCGCAAGCTCCCGCCCCGTGCGGCGCCGCGGCGCGGGCTTGCCGCTTTCTGCGACAAGCTGCCGCAGAACCTCCGGGCTCGTGTACGCCTCGTAGAGGCGGCGCATGTCCCACACGTTGCGCGCCGAAAAGCCCTGCGCCCCCGGAAACGAGGCGCGCAGGTCGCGCGCGATCTGCTCGACCACCGACTGCCCCCAACCCAGCGCCTGCTGCTTGCCGACGATGGCCTTGCCGATGTCCCAGTACAGCGCAATGAGTTCGCGGTTGACCGAGCGTGCCGCCGACAGGCGCGCGGCCGCGACGCGGTCCTTGAGTTCGACGATGAAGCGGGCGTAGTCGGCGGAGGCGTCCAGGGTGCGGGTCATCCGCTGACTTTAGGTCATTGCCCGGCCCGTGTTCAGGCCGTTCCACCGTTCCACCGTTCAGCCGGCCCGGCGTTCGACAGCCATGTCCCACGTCGCGTCGCGGTGGCGGCGCACGCCAGGCGGCGCCCGCGGGTCCGAAGGTTTTTTCACAAGAACCCACGAGGCCTGCATGCGACCGAAATGCCTATCGAATACCTGCTCGAGATCGAGCACTCGCCATTTCCCTTGCGCGTCAAGCACCCCGAGGCCATCAGGTCCATCGCGGTCCTGAAGGCGGTCGGGTTGCTCGAGGCGGACATCTATCCGCCGCTGGACCTGTGCGCGCGCTTCGGCGACTACCGGCTGGCGGTGGTCTCGGGCATCACCGCGCAGGGCCGCGAGGAACTCTCGCGGGAATGGGGCCCGGTCGAGGCCTACAGCTGAGGAACAGGCAACCGAGTGAGCAAATCAGCGGTTCAGTCCAGCCGGTCGAAGCGCAGGCGCTGGCGTTCGTCGGTCATCGAACGCGCGGCCATGTAGACCGCCCCGGCGCCGGCCAGCCCGCCCGCACCCGTCAGCAGGAACAGCAGCAGGATCTGGTACTTCGCCGCCTCGATCGGGTCCATGCCGGCCAGCAACTGGCCGGTCATGATGCCCGGCAAGGTGATGACGCCGGCCGCCGACATCTGGTTGATGATCGGGATCATCCCCCGGCGAATCGACGAGCGCGTGAGCTCCGCCATGGCCTGGTGGACGGTGTCGCCGAGCGCCAGCCGTGCCTCGATGCGCGCACGTCCGGTGGTCACGCCTTCGAAGAAGCTGTCGAGCCCGAGGCTGGCCGAATTGAGCACGCTGCCCAGCACGATGCCCATGAGCGGAATGGCGTAGCGCGGGTCGTACCAGGGGTCGGGCCGGATCGCGGTCATCAGCGCCAGCACCACCGTGGCAACGCTGGACACACCCACCGCCGCCGCGCCGATGCGGAAGTTGCCGCGCCCCTTCAGGTGGTGCGCGGGCCGCACGGCCACCTCGCGCGCCGCCGCGAGGATCATCAGGATCACGATGGTCAGCGTCGCTGCCGGCGAGGCCGCCGCGAAGACGTAGCGCAGCACCAGGCCGACCAGCAACAGCTGCACCACCATGCGCGTCGCCGCCCACAGCACCTGCCGATGCAACTGCAGATGCAGCGCCAGCGATGCGCCGGCGTTGAGCAGCACCAGCAAGGTGGCCAGCACCAGGTCGGTGGCATCGAGGTGAATGGTGCTCATGCGGGTTGCAGCCGGCCTTCGGCCATGTGGAAGCAGCGGTGCGCGATGCGCTGCGCCTGCTCTTGCGAGTGCGTGACCATCAGGATCGCCAGCCCCGCCGCCAACTGGCGCGACAGCAGCGCCTCGACCGCGAGCGTGGTGGCGTGGTCGAGTGAAGCGGTGGGTTCGTCGAGCAGCAGCACCGCCGGCTTGCGCGCCAGCGAACGCAGCAGCGCAAGGCGCTGGCGCTCGCCGGTGGACAGGCGCGCGATGTCCGTGTCCAGGACGTTGCCGTCCAGCCCCACGTCACGCAGCCAGCCTCGCAGCGGCTCGCGTGCATCTGCTGGAAAGTGCTCCGCGGCGGTGGCGCCCCACCATGCGGGCTCGGCCGCCTGGTAGACGACGCGCTTGCGCCATTCGGGGCCCGGCCAGCTGTTGCGGTCGGCGCCGTCGAGCCGCACGGTGCCCTCGCCGGGGTCGAGATCGGCCACCAGCCGCAGCAGCACGCTCTTGCCCGAGCCGGACTTTCCAAGGATGCAGATGCACTCGCCGCGCTGCGCCTGCAGGTCGACCGGAGGCCGGTCGCGCGTGCGGAGTTGGTGAATGTCGAGAAAGGGCCGCTGTTCGGTCATCGGGGGGCACCTGGCAGCCTGGAAGGCTGGCGGTTGCGGCTGGCTGCTGTAGCTGGACAAGGGCCCGATGCTACCCAACCCCGCCAATCCGAGCGGGCTACTCCAGTACCGCCTAGTACACGTCCCGGCGGTAGCGGCCCTCGGCGATCAGGTCGTCGAGCGCGGCGCGCCCCAGCATGCGCTCGAGCGCGGCGTCCACGCCGCCCGCCATGCCGCTCAGGCTGCCGCAGACGAAGAGCACGGCGCCTTCGCCGAGCCAGCGGCGCACGTCGTCGGAAGCTTGATGCAGCAGGTCCTGCACATAGACGCGTTCGGGCTGGTCGCGCGAGAACGCGAGGTCCGTGCGCTCGATGCGGCCTTGCGCCTGCCACTGCGCGACCTCTTGCGCGAAGAAGGCGTCGTGCGCGCGCTGCCGCTCGCCGAAGAGCAGCCAGTTGCGGTAATGCCCGCGCTCCACGCGCGCGCGCAGGTGGCCGCGCAGGCCCGCGTAGCCCGAGCCGTTGCCGATGAAGATGCACGGCCGCGCGTCCGCCACGGGTTCGAAGGTCGGGTTGGCAAGCAGCCGCAGTTGCACGTCGGCCCCCAGCGGCGCATGCGCGGTGAGCCAGCCCGACACAACACCCAAGCCCGTCAGGCCACCCAAGCCCGCCACGCCCGACGCATGGCGCGCCTGCCGCACCAGCAGCCGCAGGTGTCCCTCGGTCTGCACCGAGGCAATCGAATAGCGCCGGGCCGCGAGCTCGGGGCCCGGCCGCAGCTCGACCAGCGCACCCGGGTGCCAGCTCGGCAGCTGGCCCTGCTTCGCGGCGAGTTCGATCTCGTACAGCGGGTGGCCCAGGCTGCCCGGGTTGAGCAGCTTGCGCGCGCAAAGCGTCCACACATCGAACGCGTCCGCATCGGCAGGCTCCGCGAACGCCACACCGTCCGCACCCGCACCCGCACCCGCACCCGCACTCGCGCCGGCGCCGCGCAGCCCACCCAGCTGCTTGCGCCACAGCGCCAGCGCACCGGCATCGCCGTCGTCCACCTCGACCATCGGGAACAGCGACTGCGCGCCGGCCGCCACCAGCGCATGGTCCAGCGTGTGGCCGAAGCCGCAGAAGCGTTCGTAGTGCCGGTCGCCCAGCGCGAGCATTCCATAACGCAGGTGCGACAGCGCCTCGCCGCCCACCTGGGCCAGCCGCTGCGCGAAGCGCCGCGCGGCGTCGGGTGGGCCGCCTTCGCCGAAGCTGCTGGCAACGATCAGCAGGCGCTGGTGCTCGCGCAACTGCTCGGGGTCGAGCCGCGCCATCGACGCGACGGTCACGGGCAGGCCGGCCGATTCGAGCGCGGCGGCGCTGCGCATCGCAATGCCCTCGGCCGTGCCCGACTGGCTGGCGAAAGCGACCAGCACGCGTTCCGGCAAGGGCGCAGCGGGGTCCGCCGGCCGCGCGTTGCCTTCGAGCGCCGCGCGTGCGGCGCGCACCGCCCGCTTCTTGCGGCGGCGGTCCAGGTACAGCATCCAGCCCGTGACGGCGAACACCGGCAGCATCAGCGCGGCCAGCGTCATCACGATGCGCCCCGGCAGCCCGAAGTAGGTGCCCATGTGCAGCGGATAGATCGCGCCCAGGAACAGCCCGCCGGCCGACTTGGCCGCGTGGCGCTCGTCCTGCGCGACTTCGCCGCCGGGCAGGCGCACTGTCATGCGGTTGCGCGCGCGTTCGTGCGCGGGCACGGTGTCGAGCCAGGTGAACAGCACCGACGGCGCGGCGCCCGTGGGCACGCGCAGGATCACTTCGCTCCAGCCGCCGGTCTCCTGTGCCCGCCGCTCGAAGGCGGCCCAGGCGGGCGCGACGTCGACCGCGGCGGCATCGTCGCGCGCCATGTTGCGCTCGCGCGGCGCCGGGCGTGCTTGCGGCCCTTGTTGCGCTTGCTGCGCGGGCACGCGCGGATACCCCGCCATCGCGTCCACGCGGTCGCGCAACGCATCGAAGGACCAGTAGACCCCGGTGGTGGTGAACACCACGTACATCACCAGCGCCACGGTGCCCGCCACCGAGTGCAGGCCCCACAGGAACGAGCGCCCCTTGAGTGCCGGGTCGAAGGTGAGCCACGCGCGCCAGTCGAGCGCGCGGCGCGGCCACCGCAGGTACAGGCCCGACAGCGACAGGAAGAGCAGCCCGATGGCCAGCACGCCGGCCGCCACGCGCCCGGGTTCGCGCGGCAGCAGCAGCCAGCGGTGCAGCGACTCCACCCATTCGAAGAACTCCGCGCCCTCCAGCGGCGGCAGGGCCGCGCCGGTGTACGGGTCGAGGTACACGGCCTCGCCGCGCCGCTGGCCCTTGGGCGGCGCGAAGATCACGCGCGCGGCCGCGCCGGGCTCGGCGAACAGCGCGAGCGTGCCGACCTGGCGCTCGGGCCAGGCTTGCCGCACGGCCGCGAGCAACTGCGGCGGGCTCAGGACCCGCGTGCCTTCCGATGCCTGCACAGGCACATGGCGCCCGTGCGGGTTGATCGCATCGATGATCTCCTCGCGAAACGACAGCACCGCACCGCTCAGGCCGATGACGATCAGCACCGTGCCGGCCGTGATGCCGAAAAACCAGTGCAGCTGGAACCAGAACTGACGCAGCGAGGGAAATTTCATCGATCGATTGTTTTCAGCGGATGCCGGCGGCCCAGTCGACCGCTGCATCGAACAGCAGCCGGCCCGCCGGCGAAAGGTTGGTGAAGCCCTCGTTGCCGAGGAAGAACATCACGCGGCGCGCGGGCGCGAGCGACTCGTAGTCCATGGTGGCGCCCTTCTCGTAGCCGAAGATCGCCGCCTTCTCGGGCTGGCCGTACAGCGTGGCGATGGTCGTCGCGCCCAGCCCGGGCTTGCCCCAGCTCATGCCTGCCTGCTTCACGTAGACGTTGGCCACACCGGCCGGCAGGCCCGCGGCCATGGGGTGCGGCGCATTGACGAGCCACACGTAGCGCTCCTTGGCGGCCTCGCCGAAATCGCTGTCGTGGCGCTTGCCGGTCATGGCGAGGTCGTCGAACAGGTCGTTCTCCCAGGTCAGCAGCGGCACCGGCAGCTGGCGCCACGCGGCGCTCACGTCCTTGGCGGCGACGGTGGAAGAGATGACGACCAGGTCCGCGCCGGCAGCGCCGGCAGCGCCGGCAGCACCGGCCGCGACGGCAGGTGTGGCCGACTGGTCCTGCAGCGTCACCGCGAAGCCGCGCGACTCCAGGTGCGCCTTGACCTTCTCGTCGACCGGCAGGCTGGGGCCGTCGCGCTGCACCAGCAGCACGACCTTGCGGCCCTGCCCCGGCAGCTCGGCGGCCTGGCTGGCGAAGGCCAGAGTACCCGCGGCCAGCAGGACGGCGGCGCGGCGCGTGAGTTGCCTGGATTCGAGGAACTTGCTCATCCTAGAACTCGAAGGTGGTGAGGACGGAAACCTGCCGCGCGTCGCCCACCGAGATGAAGTAGCTGTTCACGGCAGACGGGTAGTAGGTCTTGTCGAACAGGTTCTTCACGTTCAGCTGGAACTTCACCTTCTTGCCGTACAGGCGCGTGTCGTAGGTGGCGAAGGCATCGACCGTGGTGTAGCCCGGCAGCACGAAGCTGTTGGCCGAATCGCCCGCGCGCTTGCCCACGTGGTGCGCGCCCGCGCCCAGGCGCAGCCGGCCCTCCCCACCGAACACCTGGCCGAAGTCGTACACGGCCGAAAGCGACGCCGTCTGGCGCGCCACGTTCCACAGCCGGTTGCCCGCGTACAGCGGGTCCTCGGTGGTCTTGGCGTCGATGTAGGCGTAGCTCGCAATGGCGCTCCAGTTCTTGCTCAGCTGGCCCGCCACGTCCACCTCGAGGCCGCGCGAACGCGCCGCGCCCGAGGTGCGCCAGTCGGTGAGCTTGGTCGTGTCGTTGAACTGCGAGACCAGCACGTTCTTCTTGTGGATGTCGAACAGCGCCACGGTGCCGGTCAGCCCGCCGGGCATGTCGAGCTTGGCGCCGACTTCCCACGACTTGGCCTCCTCGGGCTTCACCGACGCATCGAGCACGTAGCCGCTGGACAGCGGCGCAATGGTCGAGGCGGGCTTCAGCGACTGGGTGTAGCTGCCGTAGAACGACACGGTGTCGCTCAGCTTGTAGATCAGCCCCACGCGCGGCAGCACCTTGGAACCGTCGGTGTCGGTGTTGACCTTGAACGGGCGCCCGCGTCCCGCCAGCTGCGTCCAGGCCTGGTAGCGCAATGCGGCCACCGCGATCCAACGGTCGCTCAGGTGAATGGAGTCCTGGAAGAACAGCGACTGGTTGTGCAGCCGGTCGGTCTGGTCGCTGTCGCTGGCCGACACGGTGCCCGACGGCGCCTCGAGGCCGTACACCGGCAGCAGGTAGCTGAAGGTGCGCGTGGTGGCCTGGCGCAGCAGGTCGGCGCGGTAGATCTTGCGGTACTCGGCGTCCCAGCCGAACTGCAGGTCGTGACGCATGCCGCCCAGCTCGAGCGTGCCGTCCATGTAGGCGGTGGCGTAGCTGTCGGTGCTCAGCGCGCCGTGCGTGGCGTCGTTGCTGCGCGTGAGGGTGCCGCGCGTGGTGTTGATGCCGTTCACGCGCAGCTGGTTGGCGTCGTAGGTCTCGCGGTTGTAGCTGAGGTTCACGTGGCCGGCCCAGCCGCCGCCGAACTGGTGGTCGACCGACAGCTGGCCCAGGTGGGTCTCGCCGCGCATCTCGTTGAAGGGTTCGTCCAGGCGCTGCGTCTTGGGCAGCGCGAGCGGGCGCTGGGTGCGCGGGTCGAGCGCGGTGCCACGGTCGAAGGGCGTGGTGTATTTGCGGTACTCGTACCAGAGCACGGCCTGCGTGTCGTCGCCGTACCAGGCGAGCGACGGCGCCACCAGCGTCTCGCGGTGCGTGCCGAAGTTGCGCCAGTAGTCCTCGTTCACGTGGTCGACGATCAGCCGGTAGGCCAGGCCGTTCTCGCCGATCGGACCGGTGGTGTCGAGCGTGGCGCCGCCGCCGTCGCGTCCGCCCGCATAGCCCGAGCCCAGCAGCGACAGCGAGGTGCGCTGGCGCAGCTGCGGCTTCTTGCTGACCACGTTGATCACGCCGCCCGGGTCCATCAGTCCGTAGAGCAGCGACGACGGGCCCTTGAGCACTTCCACGCTCTCGGCCGCCGCGTTCATGCCGCGGCCCTGCACCAGCGGCATGCCGTTGTGCATGATCGAGCCGTCGCGGTTGCCGCCGAAGCCGCGCTTCATGATGGTGTCCTGCGTGCTGGCCAGGGTGTTGCCCTGGTTGATGCCGCTGACGTTGGCGAGCGCGTCGTCGATGTTGCGCGGGCGCTGGTCGCGAATGACCTGCGCCGGCACCACGTTCACCACCTGCGGGATCTCCAGCACCGGCGCCGTGGTGCGCAGCGTCGAGGCGTCGGGCGTGGGCTGGTAGCGGTCGTCGGCATCGGCGGGCGCCGGGGCCGCGCGGGCCACCACGCGCACCGCGGGCAGCGTGCCGTCGGCATCGTCCATGTCGGCGGCGGCCGCGGCCGCAACTGGGCCCGGGCCCGCCTTGCGCAGCGTGAACTCGCCCGCGCCGCCCTCCACCGCCTCCAGCCCCGTGCCCGACAGCAGCGCGGCGAAGCCGGCGCGCACCGTGTAGCTGCCTTGCAGGCCGGTCGACTTCAGGTCCTTCGTGCTCGCGGGGTCGAACGACAGCGCCACGCCCGCGGCCGCGGCGAAGCGCCCGAGCACCGCGGCCAGCGGGCCGGCGTCGATGCGGTAGGCGCGCGGGGCCGTGGTCTGCGCGGAGGCTGCTGAAGCCACTGCGGCAGGCTCAGCGGCCGTCGCCGCGAGCGGCATCGCGAGCATGGCCGCCAGCAGGCACAGCGCCTTGCGAACAGGGGTGAGGGAAGCGGGGGACGGCGGCACGTGCATTCGAGGTTCCTTCGGCATGGATGGCTGGCCACGGCGTTTGCCATGGCTCTATGGGGTAGGCCGAACGAAACCGGAAAAGATGAAGGAAGCGGTGAAAGAAAGAATGAAAAAAATGGCCGGGCGCGAAGAAACGCGATGGGAACAACGAATGGAAGGCGGCAGGTAGCAAACGGCGCCGCGCTCAGGCCGGCACCAGCGACACCCAGTAGCGCGTCATGCCCACGCGGCGCACCGGGAACGCCCGCGTGAGCACGGCCAGCGCCTTGTCGGTGTCGTCCAGCGGGAACGCGCCCGACACCCGGATGTCCGCCACCGCCGGGTCGCAGCCGAGGTGGCCGCGCCGGTAGCGCGACAGCTCGGCCAGCACGTCCGCGAGCCGCCGGTCGTTGACCACCAGGCTGCCCTGCGCCCAGTCGGCCGCGCCGGCGTCGGCCTCGCGCGGCTCGCCGACGCCGTCGCCGCCGAAGAACACCTGCTGGCCCGCGCGCAGCGTCACGACCTGGCCGGGGCGTTGCGCGGCGCGGATCTCGACCGCGTCTTCCAGCACCGTCACGGCCGTGCGCTCGCCCAGCGTGCGCACGGTGAAGCGCGTGCCCAGCGCGAGGATGCGGCCCTGCGCCGTCTCGACCATGAAGGGGCGCGCGTCCTTCACGCCATGGGCGATGCCGGCGCGCGGCTTGGCGGTCTCGACGAGGATCTCGCCCTCGCGCAGCGTGACCAGCCGGCGCGAAGCGTCCATCGACACGTCCGCCGAAGTGCGCGTGTTCAGCATCAGCCGCGAGCCGTCGGCCAGCGTGACCGCGCGTTGCTCGCCGGTGCCGGTGCGGTAGTCGGCCAGCCACGTGCGCCAGCCGCCGTCGTTGCCCGCCACCTGCCACGACAGGCAGGCCAGCGAACCGCCCGAGGCCAGCATCGCGATGCCGCGCAGCATGCGGCGCCGCTCGGGCTGCGCGGCACGCAGCGTGGGCGCGGCGATGTGGCCCGGCACGCGCTGCAAGGTCGCCTGCATCGCGGCGAGCCGCTGCCAGGCGCGCTGGTGCGCGGGGTGGGCGCGGTGCCAGCGGTTCCAGTCGTCGCGGTCGATGTCGGTCGCCTCGCCGGAGCACAGGCGCGCATACCAGGCGATCGCGTGGCGGCGCACCTCGGCCTCTTCCGGCGCTTTCAGCGCGATGGGGAGGGCGGACTTCACGGCGCGATCAGGTAGCAATGCTCGAGCGCCTTGAGCATGTAGTTGTTGACCGTGCGCACCGACACCTTCAACTGCGCGGCGATTTCCTTGTACGTCAGCCCGTCGAGTTGCGACAGGAGGAAGGCCTGGCGCACCGGCGGCTTCATGCCGTCGAGCATCGCGTCGATGGCGCCCAGCGCCTCCAGCACCAGCGCGCGCTCCTCGGGCGAGGGCGTGAGCGGTTCGGGCAGCGCGGCGAGCGTGTCGAGGTAGGCACGTTCGAGCGCCCTGCGCCGGTGGAAGTCGACCACCAGCCCATGCGCGATGGTCGCAAGGTACGCACGCGGCTCGGCCGCGGTCACCGGCTGCGGCTTGCTCAGGACGCGAACGAAGGTGTCGTGCGCCAGGTCGGCCGCGTTGTGCGAGCACCCGAGCTTCTTGCGCAGCCAGCCGTGCAGCCACCCGTGGTGAGTGCTGTAAAGCGATTGCACCTGGTGCTGCAACACGACATCGGCGGCCGGCATGGGTTCTCCACGCAGCGGCGGGCGCTGCGCTTTCACTTAATAAGAATGGTTCTCAATTCTAGGCGAATCAGCAGAAACCCTGCCGTCGCGTTTTGCCCACGGCCGAAGGCGCCGCGTCCGTTACATCCGGCGTGCGGCGAACGAGCCACAACAGTGACTTGTTTTGACAATCGTGAAAAACGTCGCAACCGGGAAGGGTCGTTGCGGCCGGCGGGGCTCGCGGCGGTCAACCGCGATTCCAGGGCTCCGTTGGCCATCCATGCACGTGTTTCCGTGCGCCCCCGAGGAGCTGACCTGTGCCCGCGCCGGTCGGCTCAAAACAGCGCGAGATGTAGCGTCGTGTAATTTCTTCGCACACACGCATGACCCTTGCGCCTACAAGAAAGCGCTTGCCCACGTGGAAAACTCGACGCCCATGGTGGAGACACAAAACCTGGACCCGAACGGCCTCTCGGCCCTGGCCGCCGAATGGCGCCGGCGCGCATTGCGCGGCGACGAGAACGCCCGCGGCATCGCGCATGCGCTCGAGGTAGAGGTGCGGCGCATCACCGGTGCGCGGCCCGCGCCCGTGCATGAGCTCGACACCCGCCACCTCGCGTTGCGCGAGGCTCCCCGCCCTTGGTGGAAGCGCTGGTAGGCCGGCGCCCTCTTCTCTTTCCCTCTCTCGTCAGTCGTCGACGCCTTCGAGCGACCGCGCATACAGCGCCGCCTCGGCCGGCGTCATCGCATCTTCGAGCGCCGCAAGCTCGACACGCTCGAAGTCATGCGCGATCCACTCGAACATGTGCGAGCGCGGCATGTGCGCCAGGTCTTCCCCGTCGCACCAGGGCTGCAGCCTCGCAGTCGCGCTGCTCAGCAGGAACCGCAGGTACAGCGCCCGCGCGATGCGAACCGCCGCAGCCCTCTCGGGGTCTTCCAGTGCATCACGGCAAGCCAGCAACTGCCGCTCGCATCGCGCGAGCCGTTCGCGCGCGTCGGCGCTGCGGTGCGTGCCGACATCGATCACCCGGCACCGCGTGTCTTCCATTCGATGGAATTCGCACAGCACCCGGGCGTAGGCATGCTGCTGGAGGAGGAGAAGCGCCCGGTCGAGAAAGCTGTCTTGCATGGTTCGACCATCTGACGGCGGCTCGCCGTGGCGCAGGCGTAGGACTTGAAGCAGAAAAGGCGCGCGATGCGCCCCACGCCGGCACGCCCGGTGCAAACTGGCGCCTCCCCTCCAGGCGCTTCCCCGCCTGCGCTCATTGAAGGAGCTCCGATGCGCATCCGAGAACTCGCCACGGGTCTGCAGTTTCCCGAAGGCCCGATCGCCATGAACGACGGCTCCGTGCTGCTCGTGGAGATCGCACGCGGCACGCTCACGCGCGTGCGCGCCGACGGGCTGGTGCAGGTGGTGGCCGACCTCGGCGGCGGACCGAACGGCGCGGCCATCGGGCCCGACGGCGCGGTCTACGTGTGCAACAACGGCGGCTTCAAGTGGCACACCGAGGCCGACGGCTGCGTGCGCCCGGTGGGCCAGGCCGACGACTATTCGGGCGGCCGCATCGAGCGCGTGAACCTTGCCACCGGCCGCGCCGAACGCCTGTACGACACGGTGGAAGGCCATGCGCTGTGCGGCCCCAACGACATCGTGTTCGACGCGCACGGCGGCTTCTACTTCACCGACCTGGGCAAGGTGCGCGAGCGCGACATGGACCGCGGCGGCCTCTTCTACGGCCACGCCGGTGGTGCCGCCGCAAGCGCCATCGCGCGGCCCGTGATGACGCCCAACGGCATCGCCCTCTCGCCGGACGGCAACACGCTCTACTACGCCGAGACCGAGGGCGCCCGCGTCTGGGCCTTCGACATCACCGCGCCGGGCCGCGTGCGCAAGGACGGCTGGCCGTCGCCGCACGGCGGCCGCATGCTCTGCGCCTCGCCCGGCGGCCACTACCAGCGCTTCGATTCGATGGCCGTCGACGCGCTCGGCAACCTCTGCGTGGCAACGCTGCTGCACGGCGGCATCAGCATCGTCGCGCCCAACGGTGGCACGGTCGAGCACGTGCCCTTGCCCGACCGCTACACCACCAACATCTGCTTCGGCGGACGCGACCGGCGCACGGCCTACGTCACGCTCTCGGGCAGCGGCCGGCTGATCGCCATCGACGACTGGCCGACGCCGGGGCTTGCATTGAACTGCGAGGCGTAGGACATCCGGCGCCCGCGGCAAGCGCCCCGCTCGCCGCGGGCACGAGCCGCGATGTCCGACATCTGGCCTGCCGATCGGGCGTACAGCCGATGGACCCTTCGCCCGTTACAGGGTAAACAGTAGTCCAAAGCTTTCATGCGAGCCGCATGCGCGCCGCATTGCAGATGACAATGGTTCTCAGGCTGTGATCCGCGGCAACCGCCGCCAACCTTTTTGCAACGTAGCTTCAGGAATAGACACTCGCCTTCATGGAACAACGGCTGGATTGGGCTCTTGCCGCCTGTGCACGCATTCTTCGGCCTGTGGTCAGGCTGGCCCTCGCCATGGGGGTCAAACACCCCCACCTGGAAGAGTTGCTGCGCGACCTGCTGCTCGAGGAAGCGCAACGCTCATGGCGTGCCCAGGGCGTACCCAGTCCCAATCTGAGCCAGTTGTCGGTGACGACCGGGCTCAATCGCAAGGCCGTGACCGCCAAGGTCCGGGCCACCGCCGACCCCCTGCCCCACACCGAGTTGTCGGCGGCCGCCAAGACTTTCACGTTGTGGTTGCAGATGCTGACCCAGGACGCCTCCTTCCGGCGCCTGCCCGTCACGGCAGGCCATACCGCGCCGTCGTTCGAGAACGTGGCGCGCATGAGCAGCCGCGGCAATGTCCATCACCGCACCATCCTCGACGAGCTGATCCGCCTGAACATGGTGACCGAGGCCGACGGGGTGGCGGAACTCACGACCGACGGCTTCGTGCCGGTGGAAGACCTGCAGTCGATGCTCGCGTTCCTGGGCGACAACGGCCGCGACCACCTGCTCGCGGCCGTTGCCAACACCTTGGGTGAGCAGCCCCGCATGCTCGAGCGCGCGGTCTATGCGCGCGGCCTCGCGCTGCAGGACTGCGAGCAGGTCCACCAGCTGGTGCGCGAGCGCTGGCTGGCGCTGCACCATGAGCTGGCGCAGGAAATGGCGCAGGCGGTCGGGCGAGCCCCGGCCGACGCCAACGGTCGCATCCGGGTCGGCATCTACACCTACTACGAGGACGAAGGCACGCCGCCGCCGATGCGTCCTCCAGAAAGCGAGCCCCGAAAATGAGCCAGATGACGCGACTCCGCCGGCTCATGCTCGGCCTGCTGTCCGCCGGCGCCATCGCGCTGCTGTTGTCCTGCGGTGGTGGAGGCGGCGGCGGCAGTGGGAGCGCCATCACCGGACTGGGCATAGGCACAGGGACGGGCGGGACCACGCCGGCAACCGCCGGGGGAGATTCGCCGACAGGCAACGGGACAGGAACGGGCGCCGCTGGAACGGGCACGGGTACCGGCGCGGGCGGCGATTCCAGCACCGCCGGCAACGGCGGCACCGACGGGTCCGGCGTGGGCTCGGGCGGGACCGGCGTCACGGCGGACGCCGCCGGCATCGGCTCGGTCGACGGCCTGGGCAGCGTCATCCTGAACGGGCTGCGCTACGACACCGACACCGCCACCTTCACCATCGAAGATGCCCCCGAACTGCAGATCGGCATGAGTGCGCGCATCGCGGGCAAGGTCGACGCCAACTTCACGAGCGGTGTCGCCAGCCAGGTCATGTCGGCGGCCGAATTGCGCGGCGCGGCCTCGGGCATCGACACGGCGGCAGGCACGTTCACCGTGATGGGCACCAGCGTGAGCATCGATTCGGCCACCGTCTGGGGCGATGCCAACGGCCTTGCGGATGTCACGGCCGGACACGTCGTCCAGGTCTGGGGCCTGCCCGGCGCGCCCGGCACCCTGCGCGCCACCCGCGTTCAGGTCACGCCGAGCCTGACGGATCCGCTGGTCACCGGCACCGTGCAGAACCTGGACGCAACGCACAAGACCTTCATGCTCGGCCAACTGACGATCGACTACAACGCGGCGGCCTTCTCCGGCATCGATGCATCGACCCTGGCCAACGGCGTCATCGTGCGCGCCCGCGGTACCGTGCCGCCGATGGCCGGTGTGCTGGCGGCCACCAAGGTGCAGGGCTGGTACGCCATCCCGGTGAGCGACGGCACCGCGCTGCAACTGGCCGGCGTCATCACCAGCTTCGCCTCGCGCAGCGCGTTCAAGGTGCTTGGCACGCCCGTCGATGCGGGCAATGCGCAGATCACCGGCGGGCCCGCGGGTTCGCTCGGCAACGGCGTGAAGGTCGAGGTCGACGGCTTCATGTCCGGCGGCGTGCTGATGGTGAAGAAGCTGCGCATCCGCCACGTGCCGGGCACCGGCGGCCCGGCTTCGTTCACGGTGATCGGCGCCATCGGTGCGTACCAGTCGCCCGCCAGCTTCCGCGTGCGCGGCCAGCCGGTGGACGCCAGCGGCGGCGGCGTCGTCTTCGAGAACGGCACGGTCGCCAACCTGGGCAACGGCCAGCGCGTGACGATCGTGGGCGACCAGGTGATCGACGGCGTGCTGATCGCGCAGCGCGTCACGTTCACGCCCTGAGCGCGCGGCGCGCCCGCGGGGCGGCGTTTTCCGATTCCGGCCCCGCACGGTCGCTCGGCCTCGCCCGTGCGCCACCCGCCGTGCGCCCGCTTGCTCACCGTTCGCGCGCCGCAGTCATCGACAAGACCACCGCGTTGATGTACAACCAAATAACTAAAGTGAAATTTTCACATTTGGTGCATCCGCGGCCTTGAGTGCCTTTCTTGTCTTTTTGAATGCCATGGCCCGGCGTGCTCCGAACGTGCAGACAGGAGCACTTGCATGCCGATCACTCTCCTTCTTCGACTGCTGCACGAGAGGTTCCCGGTCCCTCTCACCACCGAGCGCGACATCAGGCACGCGTCGGTGCTCCTGGCCACCGGACTCGTGGACGCCGAGTTCCACGTGGACAACCTGGGCTACCAGCGCTACGAGAGCGCATTGGTGTTCTCCATCACGGAAGCCGGGTACGCCGAAATCACCGCACTGCGCACCTGCCAGGCCGAAGCGGACAGCGCCAGCCAGCAGTGGCCCGTGATGCCGCTCGACTACCTGCGCAAGATAGCGGACGCCGTATTCCCCGTGTGCACGGACGACCCCGCGGAGATCAACTCCGTCGCCGTGCTGAACGCGGCGGGCATGGTGAAAGCCACGCTGCCCTCGCCATGCCGCGCTTCCGTGACCTCGCAGAAGCTCAGGCGGGCGGTGGTGCTGCACATCACGCCACTGGGACGGACCGCGGTGGTGGCTCGCCGGCGCTGAGCCGCAAAGGGCTGCATCGCTTCGTACGCCGGCACCCGCCAGTCACCGTCAGGAGGCACGCCATGAAAGCATCCAACTTCGAACTGCTGGATGGGTACTTCGAGGCCAGGCAGATCAAGCCCGCGCAGCCAGACCACGCCGAAGACCGCGCGCGCCGGCTGCACAGGCTGCGGCATCGCCTGGAAGGGTTGGCCGCCACGGTCTTCGTCGAGTTCGAGGACTACCTCAACGCCCGGCTCGGGGAGCGCGTCGAATGCTATGTGGACCGGCACGACGGCTTCGATACCGATACGCCGCCCTGCATCGGCTTCCGATGGGGCATCCAGGGCGGGCCGCTGAACTCGCTGGTCTTCGCCGGGAGCGTCGAGACGGGGCAGATCCACGCCACCTGGCAGTGCCGCAGGAACGGCCTGCGCTTTCACGGGGACCACACCGTGGATCCTTCGTGGGCGCCCCAGTTCGTCCACGCGATGCTCCAGGAACTCGTCTTGCAGTTCGCGCCGGTCTGATGCGCTGCCGAAACGGACCATGCTGCTTCTCAAAAAACGCACCGGCCGGTTACCCGAAGGGCATGCGCCTTTCGAAGACTGGCGCCGCGGGCTTCCTCGACAGCCAGTGAAAAAGCCAGCGCCGCGGCTTGTTTGCAACCAGAAGAAACAAATGCAGCAAGTCGATGCAATGCGCAAACCCCTCATTGTTTTGGACTACCAAAGTAGTAATGTGAAACCTTCACATACAGTGATTTCCGCCGAGAAAAATGGATTCCAAACTGTCACCGGCGAGTTGTGTCACTTCTGCCCGCATTCCAGGCGGCACGTGAACGGACTCGCGCAAAGGATGCCCTTCCATGCAAGCCCGTGCCACCGCCTCCAGCATCGACGCCAGCACGGCAGCGGAGGCCCTCATGGTCGCGCGCATGCGGCTCGTGCTCTCGGTCTCGGCACTGCTGGCTGTCACCGTCGACGCGGGTGACAACCGGCAACAGGTCGACAGCGCCGTCTGGCTCGCCTTCTCCGGCTACATCCTGCACAGCCTGCTGGTGTACGTGTGCACGCGCATGGGCCGCCCGTACTTCCAGGGCAAGGCCATCCACTGGACCGACGTGCTGTGGTTCACGCTGATCATCTTCGTGACCGACGGCGTGCAGAGCCTCTTCTTCCTCTTCTATTTCTTCGCGATCCTGACCTCGTCGTTCCGCTGGGGCTTCGAGGAAGGCGCCCGCGTGACGGTGGCCTCGGTCGCATCGTTCGCCGCCTGCGGCCTGGGCACGAGCACCGGCGGCGACGCGCCGCAGTTGCTGATGCGCACCACGTTCCTTCTCGCGCTTGGCCACATGATCGTGCACTGGGGCGGCTCCAAGCTCAACCTGCAGCGGCGCCTGGGCCTGCTGGGCGACGTCAGCCAGTTGTCGAACCCGCGCTTCGGCGCCGGCCGCACCATCGCTCGCACGATGGACAAGACGCTGGCCTTCTTCCGGGCCAGCCATTGCATCCTCCTGACGCACGACACCGCCACCGGCAACTGGATCCTGCGCACGCTGCGCAAGGACGACGCGTGCGAGCACGTGAGCGTGGAGACGATCGGCCGCATCGCCGAATCGCCACTCACCGCGCTGATGGCGCTGATGGCCCTGGCACCCGATCGCACCGTGCTGTTCAACCGCCTGCCCTGGCCGCTGAACCGGCTGTGCGCACCGAGCCACCTTTTCGAATCGGGCACTCCTGGCTGGCGCGCCGAGGACGAGGAAGGCGCACAGCGCAGCGCCGCCGTGGCGGCGATGCTGGAGGCCCGCGGCTTCATCAGCGCGCCGCTGCCGCTGCGCCTGGGTGAAGGCCGGGTCTTCGTGTCGTCGCGCGACGGCCTGTTCAACAAGTCGGATGCGCTGTTTCTCACCCACCTCATGGAGCAGATTTTTCCGGTCATCGAGACCATCGAGGTGCTCGACCGGATGGCCTCCGAAGCGGCGTCGGCCGAGCGCCTGAAGATCGCGCTGGACCTGCACGACACCGCCGTGCAGCCGTACATCGGCTTGCGCATGGGCCTGTGCGCGCTGCGCAAGAAGGTCGCGGCCGACCACCCGCTGCGCGCCGACCTCGACGCGCTCGCGAGCGTCGCCGACGGCGTGATTGCCGACCTGCGCCGCTATGCCGGCGAGGTCAGGCACGGCACGGACAGCCCGCGCGGGCTCGTGCTGCCCCAGCTGCATCGCCAGGCGGAGCGGATCAAGGGCCTCTACGGCATCGAGATCACGATCGACGTCGACGGCACCGTCCAGCTCGACGACCGGATGACCGCGGAAATCCTGCAGATGGCCGGCGAGGGCCTGAGCAACATCTGCAAGCACACCCAGGCGCGCCACGGCAGCGTTCACCTGGGCTGCAGCAACGGCCGGCTGCTGCTGCGCATCGAGAACGAAGCATGCGAGGCGCATTTCACGAAATTCAAGCCGCGGTCCATCACCGAGCGCGCCGCGGCCCTCGGCGGGCGCGCCCAGGTCAGCCAGTGCGACAGCGGGGGCACCGCGGTGCAGGTCGACATTCCCATCTGAAGACAGTCCGGTCCCGAGACCACGCAACCCCGAGACAAGCTCAAGCCGACACAACGAGGAGCCCGCCATGCAACCAGTCGCACACCCTATCGGCGTCCTGCTCGTGGACGATCACCAGACCATGCTGTGGGGCCTGTCCAGGCTCATCGACGGGGAGCAGCCCCGCATGAAGGTGGTCGGCACCGCCGGTTGCTGCGACGAAGCCGTGGCGCAGGCGCAGCGCCTGGCCCCCGACATCATCGTGCTGGACCTCGACCTGGGCGGCCATTGCGCGCTGGACATCCTGCCGCCGCTGCTGTCGAACGAGGCCTCGCGCGTCGTCGTCTTGACCGGCGAGCGCGAGCAGCGCACCCTGGACCTC
The DNA here is from genome assembly GCF_900112425.1 of Variovorax sp. OK212. Taxonomy (GTDB): domain Bacteria; phylum Pseudomonadota; class Gammaproteobacteria; order Burkholderiales; family Burkholderiaceae_C; genus Variovorax. Next base: position 32,362 of record NZ_FOLP01000026.1, read on the forward strand.
GCGGTGCTGCGCGGCGCGCGCGGCGTGCTGCGCAAGGACGCCTCGGCCGAGCAGGTGATCGACGCGATCGAACGCGTGCACGGCGGCGAGCTCTGCGTCGACGCCCAGACCATGGGCCGCGTCTTCTCGGAGCTCACCTCGGTTAAGAAGCCGAAGGCCGACCCCGAGGCGGCCCGGCAGGCGAGCCTGACCCAGAAGGAGCGCGACATCATCCGCACCGTGGTGCGCGGCAGCGGGGCCTCCAACAAGGCCCTGGCCGCGCAGATCTTCGTCACCGAGCACACGCTGCGCAACCACCTCACGTCGATCTACCAGAAGCTGGGCGTGGCGAACCGGCTGGAGCTGTACATCCACGCGGTCAAGCACCACCTGGACGCGGCGGCGCACTGACCACAGGCGCCGCCTGCCCCATCGGGGCACTCACTGCTGCCCGCTGAGCATCGGCATGATCATCCGCACGATGCGGATCGCCGCCGGCGCCAGGATCACCAGCGAGATGCACGGGAAGATGCACAGCACCAGCGGCAGCAGCATCTTGGTGGGCACCTTGGCGGCCAGCTCTTCGGCGCGAATCTGGCGCTTGTGGCGCAGGTCCTCGGAAAACACGCGCAGCGACTCGCCGATGCTGGTGCCGAAGCGGTCCGCCTGGGTCAGCATGGTGGCGAAGACACCGATTTCCTCCACGCCCGTGCGCACCGCCAGGTTGCGCAGCGACTTCTCCCGCGTGCCGCCCGCGCGCATCTCGAGGTTGGTCCAGTGCAGCTCCTGCGCCAGCGCCACGCTCTTGACCTGGATCTCCTCGGTCACCTTGGCCAGCCCCGCGTCCAGCCCGAGTCCGGCCTCCACGCAGACCAGCATCAGGTCGGCGGCATCGGGAAAGTTCTCGAAGATCTCCCTGCGGCGCCGGCGGATGTGCATGAACAGCACCAGGTTGGGCAGGTAGCAGCCGACCAGCGCGGCCACGGCCAGCCACAGCAGCATCACCATGCCCTCCGAGCCCGTGGCGCGCAGGCCGAGGTAGGCCACGGCGGCCAGGCCCAGCGGCAACAGCGTCTTCAAGCCGAAATAGACGAGGTAGGCATCGGGGTGACGGATGCCGGCGTTCAGGAAACGTACGCGCAGCGGCGACAGCTGGGCATCGCTGGTCGGCGAGGACAGCTGCGCGAAGGGGCCGACGATCTTCACCGCGGTCTCGGTCCAGGGCGAGGGGCCCGCGGTTTGCGACACGGCCTGCAGCCGCTGCTCGGTGCGCGTGGGCATCAGCCACACCGACAGGCCGCCGATGGTGAGCGCCACGGCCAGGAAAACGAGGATGGGAAACAGCATGGTTCTTCTCCTTCAGACTCGAATCTTCACGATCTTGCGCAGGATCACCACGCCCACCAGCATCAGGATGAGCATGTACTTCACGACCACCTGCCCGGCCGGGTCTTCCCACAGCGGCGACATGAACTCGGGGTTGAACAAATTCATGAGCCCCGCCAGCGCGAACGGCATGAGCCCGAGGATCCACGCCGACAGCCGCCCCTCGGACGACAGCACGCGCACCCGCGCGAGCAGCTTGAGCCGTTCGCGGATCAGCCGGCTCAGGTTGCCCAGCACCTCGGTCAGGTTGCCGCCCGAATCGCGCTGGATCAGCACCGCCACCACGAAGTAGCGCAGGTCGGTGAGCGGCACGCGCTCGCTGAGATTGGTCAGCGCCTGCTGCAGCGACACGCCGAAATTGACCTCGTCGGCCACCATGCGGAACTCGCTGGCGATCGGGTCCGCCATCTCGTCGCCGATCATCTGCACGCCGCTTGCAAAGGAGTGCCCCGCGCGCAGCGCGCGCGTCACCAGGTCCAGCGCGTCCGGCAACTGCTTTTCCATGCGCGCGAGCCGCCGGCTGCGCTGGCGCTGAAGGTAGAGCATCGGCAGCAGCGCCGCCACGGCCGTGGCCACCAGCGTCAGCACCAGCGGCTGGCGCAGCAGCCATCCCATGACGACGAACGCGAGCACGCCGAGCACCGCGCACGCCAGCAGGAGGCTGGAGACCGTCCACTCCAGCCCGGCCTGCAGGATCACCCGGTCCAGCCGGTGCGCGCGCGGCAGCGTCAGCAGCATGCGCTGCAGCCACGGCACGTCGCTCAGCATGCGCTCCTTGGCCAGGTGGGCCTGCTGCGTCCGGTCGCTGGCCGCGGAGAACGCCTGCAGCCGCTTCTCGATCTTCCGCGCCTGAGGCCCCTTGTAGGAGCGCCACACCAGATACAGGCCTTCGATCATCAGCAGCACGGTCACGAAGACCAGCACCGTCATGGTCACGAGGGTGTTACCCCCCAGGTTGTCGAACATGGCCGCCTCCTATTCGTAGTGCCGGTCGGGCTCGAACATGGTGTCGGGCAGCGACACGCCATAGGCATGCAGCCGCTCGACGAACTTCGGCCTGACGCCGGTCGCATGGAAATGCCCGCGCACCTGGCCGTCGGGACCCATGCCGGTCTGGTGAAAGGCAAAGATCTCCTGCATCGTGACCACCTCGCCTTCCATGCCGGTGATCTCCTGGATGCTGGTCACCTTGCGCCGCCCGTCCACCATGCGCAGCACCTGCACCACCACCGTGATGGCCGACGCGATCTGCTGGCGCACGGTGCGGTGCGGCAGGTTCAGGTTCGCCATGCCGATCATGTTTTCCAGCCTCGACAGCGCATCGCGCGGCGTGTTGGCGTGGATGGTGGTGAGCGAGCCTTCGTGGCCGGTGTTCATGGCCTGCAGCATGTCGACCGCCTCGGCCCCGCGCACCTCGCCGATCACGATGCGGTCGGGCCGCATGCGCAGCGCGTTGCGCACCAGCGCGCGCTGCGTGATCTCGCCCTTGCCCTCGATGTTCATCGGCCGCGTCTCCATGCGCGCCACGTGCGGCTGCTGCAGCTGCAGCTCCGCGGCGTCCTCGATGGTGATGATCCGCTCGGTCGCCGGAATGAACCCCGAGAGGATGTTCAGCAGCGTGGTCTTCCCCGCGCCCGTGCCGCCGGAGATCAGCATGTTGACCTTCGCCTCGGCGAGCCCTTCCAGCAGCTGCGCCATCTGCGGCGTGAGCGACTTGAGGTCGTTCACGAGGTTCTCCATGCGCAGCGGGATCTTCGCGAAACGCCGGATGGACATCATCGGGCCGTCGAGCGCCACCGGCGCGATCACCGCGTTCACGCGCGAGCCGTCGGGCAGCCGCGCATCGACCATCGGGCTGGACTCGTCGATGCGCCGGCCCACCAGCGAAACGATCTTGTCGATGATGCGCAGCAGGTGCTTCTCGTCGGTGAAGCTCACGTTGGTCAGCTCCAGCCGGCCGCGCCGCTCCACGTAGATCCGCTCGTGCGAATTGACCAGGATGTCCGAGACCGTGGGGTCGGCCATCAGCAGCTCGATCGGGCCGAAGCCGAGCATCTCGTGCTGGATGTCGCGGATCAGCGTGCGGCGCTCGATGTCGTTGAGCGCCTCGGGCTCCTCCTGCAGCAGCCGCCCGACCATGGTCGAGATCTCCTGGCGCAGCACGTCGGGCTTCAGCGTTTCGAGCGCGGCCAGGTCGAAGCGGTCCAGCAGCTTCAGGTGCATGCGCTCCTTCAGCAGCTTGTACGCGTCCGACGCGAAGGCCGAGGTGGTCAGGTCGGCGGCGTGGCCCGCCGCCGCATGGTCGGGATCTGCCTCGACCGCATTGAGCTGTTCTCTGAATGACATGGGAACCTGCCTTGCTGTTGAAGAATGGATCGGCGCTCAGGCCCGGCGAAAGAGCCGCCCGATGAACCCGGGTGCGGCCTCCTGGCGCGGGCTGAGCGTGTGTGCGATCTCGCCGAGCCGCCTGGCGAGCGTGCTGCCGCGCGACATCTCGGCCAGCGGAATGCCGCGGTTGATGGACGCATCGACGTCCTTGCCGCCGTCCGGCACGATCGTGAGCGTCGCCCCGACGAGCGAACGGCGCATGTCCGACAGCCCGATCTCCCCGCCACCGGCACTGCGGTTCACCAGCAGCTCGACCTTGCCGGGCGCGTAGCCGAGCGACTTGAACACCTGCATGAGCCGCGTCACGTTGCGGATGTGCGGCAGGCTCGGCTGCAGCACGGGAAAGATGCGGTCCGCGCGGTCCAGCACGCGAATGGTGAGCGTGTCGATGCGCGGCCCGAGGTCGAACAGCACGAAGTCGTACTGCGTCGTCGCCACCTGCAGGATCGCGTCGATGTGCTCGGCCTTGACGTCCATCGCACGCGAGAGGTCCTCGGGCGCGGGCAGGATGCTGAAACCCGGCGCCACCCGCACCACGCTGGCCGCGAGCAGCGAGGCGTCGAGCCGCCCGATGTCGCGCGAGACGTCCGCCATGGTGGAGGTCGGGCGCACATCGCTCACATACGACAGCGCATCGCCGAACTGCAGGTTCAGGTCGATCAGCAGCACCGAGCGCTCGCGCGAGAGCTGGTGCGCGATGTTGGTCGCGAGAAAGGTCGCGCCGCTGCCGCCCTTGCAGGGCATGAACGCGACGACCTGGCCGGGGCTTCGCGCCTGCGTGCCCGCCAGCTTGAGCGCGATGCGCTCCACGGCGGCTTCGAGCGCCAGCGCGTCGGCCGGCGACGGAAGCACCTCGCGCACGCCGGCGCGCATGGCATGGATCAGGAACTCGGGCGTCTGCATCGCGCACAGCAGCACCACCGCGACCGACGGATGCTGCAGCGTGAGCTTCTCCACCAGCGAGAGCTCCTGCGGGTCGCAGCACATGCCGTCGACCAGCAGCAGCTCGGGCGCAGCCTTCTCGACCACCCACTGCATCCGGCTCTTGCCGCCCTCGAACAGCGACACCGCATGGGAGCGCCCCTCGAGCACCTTGCGCATGTCCTGGAGATGGTTCGGATTGGGGGAGATGATGGCGATCTTCATGGTCGTGTCCGGTACGTTGCTAGGAGCAGATGGCCGCGCTGTTCGGGTCCTTGCGCATCACTTCGCGCGGCAGGAAGGTCGAAAAGCCGGGCATGGGAATCAGCGGCGCGGCGGCGCCCACGATGGGAGAAATCCACTGGTAGTTGAGGCCAGTGATGCTCACGGTGACGCCCTGGCAGGTGGCCGCCGTGCAGCCCGACGGCTCCCAGGCCACCGACACGGTGTTGATCTGCGGCAGCAGCGCCTTCATGCGCGCGAGCACCAGCGCCTGCTGGGCGGTGTCGTCGCACACCACGGCGTAGCGCGCGCCGGCGCGCGTGGCCTCGCCGGCCGCGCTCCAGGTGAACAGCATCCGGGAGAAGTCCACGACGCCCAGGAAGAGCATCAGGAAAATCAGCAGACCCAGCGCAAACTCGACCGTGGTCGCGCCTCTGACGTGGTATTTCATGACGGAGCCCTCATGGTGGCGCTGATCTCGCTGAAGACGATGTCGCCGTTCGCGTTGGCGAAGACCACGCCGATCACCGAAGGAAACAGCGAATGGAAGGTGTAGCTGCTGACCCGAACCGTGACCGTGGTGATGATCGGGTTCGCCCCGCTCGACTGCCAGGTGCAGCAACTGCCCGAAGGCACGTTCGACAGCGTGAGGCCGCGCGCCAGCCGCGCCCCCGTGCCGGCGGTGTTGCCGTACACGATCAGGTTGCGCGCCTCGGTGACGCGCGTGCCGGGCGTCTGCACCGACAGGTAGCGCACCGCGTCGCGGGTCGACTTGACGACCGCGTTGTACTCGTACATCGCACGTCCGAACTCGGTGGCCATGAAGGTCAACAGCAGCAGCAGCGGCGTGATCAGCGCCAGCTCGATCAGCGCGGTGCCATGCTGCAAGCGGGGAGAGGTCTTCATGATGTGCTCCTCATCTCACCAGCACCGGAACCAGCGGCCCCGCCGATCCGCCGGCCAGCCCGCTGCTGGTGCAGGGGCTGCCGGCGGCACCCGCGTTGCCGCGGAATTCCAGCTGCGTGTCGGTCATCGGAATGCTCAGCGGCTGCAGCATCAGCATGCAGGCGTAGTCGATCACGTGGTTGCCTCCGTCGATCACCGGCACCGTCACGATGCGGCGGTCCAGGCCGTACTGCATGTGGCCGCCGGTCACGTTGCCCGGGACGGCCAGCTTCTGGAAGCTGTTGAGCGACAGCCCGGTGATCGATTCGCAGCTGTTCGCGCCCTTCACCTTGGTGCCGGTGTCGGCGCAGGATGCGAAGGCGGCGCGCTTGGTCACGAAATTCTGGGCGCTTGCGGGTGAGCCGGGGGCCGGTCCGTTGTAGGCATTGAACTGCGCGGGCCAGTTGAGCGCGGTGTACGCGTAGCCGCTGTAGTCGGGCCGCCCCGAGCTCGGATCGCCGCTGTTCTTGTAGATGCCGAAGCGCTCGTTCCAGACGTCGGCCACCGAGGTCTGCACGCCGGGGGTGCCCAGCGTGTCGCCCACCTTGGTGCCGCAATGGTTCTCGAGTTCGGATTCGGTTTCCGAGGCGCTGTTGCTGCCGTCCAGGTTGGCCCAGCCGATCTGGCCGCCGGCGGACGCGTTCTGCGCCTGGATCAGCGTCGCCCATTCGCCGACGGCGAAGCCGTAGTTCGGTGCGGTGCCGCCCGCCTTGGGCTTCATCGCGATAGGAATGGGGCATGTGGTCTGCGCGCTGGCGCGGGTGGCGACCGCGTTTGCCGTCACGCTGCGTGTCGCGGGGTTCCCGGCGGTATCGCCCGAGAAGGCCCCCATGGCCTGCATGAGCCATATCCTGATGTTGGGCTGGCTGTGCATGCACTGCGCGTAGACGGCCACCGCGGGATTGGTCGTGGCCGCATAGGCCGCGTCGCGGAAGGTGATTTCGGTGGTGACGATCTGGCCCTGCCCGCTCCAGGTGGCCGACTGCATGTTCACCCGGTTCGCATTGCCGGCCGTGCGCCCGGCGCTCTGCGCCCGCGTGATCGCCGTGCCCTGTTTGTCGAGTTCACGCGCGGCGGCCAGCGCGCAGCTGTCCACTGCCGTCTGCAGTTCGGTCCTGACGACAAACAGATGGCCGAAGTCGAGCGCGATGCCCATGAAGCCCAGCAGGAACAACAGAGACAGCGCGGCGGTGACGATCATCGCGCCACGCTGGCGGCGATGGGAGTGCGAGGCTTTCATGATCAGTCTTTCTTGAATCTGCAGCGGAAGACAGGGCGAATCCAGCGACCTGCCTTCCTCCGCAGAAAGCCGTTCAGCTGCACGTCGTCAGGGTCAGGCACTTGGTGACGCGGTCGATAAAGCTCGTGAAGCCGCCGTTGTTCGCGGTGAGTGCCTGCAGCGCGACAACCAGCGCAATAGAGACGACGGCGATGATCAGCGCGTACTCGACAACCTGGGCACCGCTTTCGTCTTTCAGGAATGACTTGAACATGGTCATGACCTCGGTTCGTTGTGGAGGAGGATTCGCATGGAAGCGGATGAAAGCGTGGAATGAAGTGGGCCGGAGGAACTGACCCTCTTCTCTCCACGAAGCCCGCTTACACGCAAGCAGCCGATCCGGTCAAGCAGACCGTGACGCGGTTGATGAAGCTCGTGAAGCTGCCACCGGTGGTGAGCGCCTTCAGCGCGACGACCAGCGCAATCGAGACGACGGCGATGATCAGCGCGTACTCGACGACCTGTGCGCCCTCTTCGTCGCGCAGGAAACCGAGGGAGGATTGGCCGATGGCCTGGAGAAAGTTCTTCATGGTTCTGTCCTTTGAAGGGTTGAACGGGGTTGGAAAATCAACTTGCAGGAAACGAAGGGTTGGAAAAATGTCGTTGCGTTCGTGGCGCTCTCCTTTCCATGTGAAGACTGGCGTGGAACAAACCCGCGTAATGCGGAGCGTTACTTGGAAGACCCGCCGCCCTGGCCACCACCGATGCCGCCGCCGATGTTGATGACGTTGACGGCCGGCGGCGGCGTCTTGTAGGACTCGTGGTACTGGTTCATCGACTCGCGCGCCGCGCGGCCGTCCATGCCCGCCACGGGGTCGCCGTTCTTGCCGGCGTCCGGGTTCAGCGTCATCTTTTTCTTGGCGTCGCGCACCGCCTCGCCGAAGTGCGCGTCGTAGTTGGGCGTGACATGCGAGCAGCCGGTGGCGAGAAGGCATGCGAGCGCGACGGTGGTCGACTTGATGAACATGGCAGTGCTCCTCACTGGGGTTCGCTGGCCGGTGCGGCCGGTGCGGCCGGTGCCGGGGTGGCGCTTTCGAGGGCGCCGTTCAGGTAGATCTCGGCGCGGCTGGGCACCACGTGGTTGTCCGTCGGCACCCGGGGCGTGTCGGCGAGCGGGCGCACCAGGCGCGGCGTGATGACGAACATCAGCTCGGTCTGGTCGTTCTGGAACTCGGTGCTGCGAAACAGCGCGCCCATCACCGGCACCTCGCCCAGCCCCGGATAGCGCTTGATGGTCTCGGTCACGTTGCTCTTGATGAGCCCGGCGATGACGAAGCTCTGCCCATCGTTCAGCTGGACCGTCGTGTCGGCGCGGCGCACCGTGAGCGAAGGCAGCACCGAGGTCACGCCCGAGACCGTGGTGAAGGGAGAGCCGGTCTGCGACAGGTCCGACACCTCGGACACCATCTTGAGGTTGATCCGGTCGCCGTTGAGCACCGTGGGAGTGAACTTGACCCCGATGCCGAACTCCTTCTCTTCCAGCGTGATGTTCTGTCCGCCGCCGGCGCTGGAGTTCTGCGCGACCGGAATGAAGATCTTGCCGCCCGACAGGAAGCTCGCCTGCTGGCCGCTGATGGCCATGATGTTGGGCTCCGCGAGGATGCGCACCAGGCCGTCGTCCTTCTGGCCGTCGATGGCGATCGTTCCGCGCCCTATCCGCATGGCCTCGAACAGCCCCGCGCCGGAGCTGAGGAAGTTGGAGACCAGCGAATAGCTGTTGAGCCCGCCGCTGCTGGCGCGCGCGAGTCCGACGCGCGCGCCGAGCCGGTCGAGCAGCGTCTTGCTGACCTCGGCGATCTTCACCTCGAGCATCACCTGCTGCGGCCGGGCGACACGCATCAGGTTCACCACCTTCTTTCCGTCGGCGCCGTAGGCCCCCGCCAGGCTCATCACGTCGTCGAGCTTGAGCGCGTCGCTGATCTCGCCGGTGAGCACGATGGAGCGCTCCGCGCTGCGCACGCGGATGCCGCGCTCCTCGGGCATCAGCTCGGCGAGCTTGGATTGCAGCGCCATCGGGTCGATGGTGACGATCACGTCCTTGATGTAGCAGGTGCCGTCGGCGCTTTGCAGCACCACGTTCATCGAGCCGGCCTGGCGCCCGCGAAAGAACAGGTCGGTCGGGCTCAGCAGCGTGACGTCGACATCGGCCACGCCGTCGCCCGCGTTGGCATTCGGGGCCATGCCCGGCGCCGGCTGCCCGCCCGCCGGGGCCGGTGCGGCAGCGCGGCCTTGCGGCTGGCCGCTGAGCACGATGCGCACGACCCGCGCCCGCAGCGGAATGACCACCGACTTGCCGAGCACGGCCTGGGTCGGCTGGTCGTCCGGAATGATCGCGGAGCAGCGGCGGCTGGCCGGTGCGCCGCCCGAGGCCTGGGGCGCCGCGGGAGCGGCACCGGGCATCGCGGCCGAGGCCGGGGCGGTTGCCACGACGTCCGCGGCCAGGGCCGGACCGGCCGCCGTCGCGAATGTCGCCAGCAACCGGGCGATGGTGGAAGAGAGATGTCGCACTTGGTGTTCCTCCTTGTTGGATCGGATCAGAAGCAGGTGAGCGAGCGGGCCGCGTTCTGGATCACCTCGACGCAGTTGCTCGGCGCCATGGCGGGAGCGGCGCGGCGCGGCTGCGGGCGCGCCGTCGGCGGCGGCGCCACCACGGCGGAGACCGGCACGATGTTCTTTTCGCCGAACAGCTGGCCCTTGGTGATGCCGCCCGTGGCCACCGTGGTCTTGTCCATCTGGTTGCGCAGCACCAGCGAGAGCGTTCCCACGCTGCGCGCCAGGTCGAGCTTTTCAGAATCCTCGAGCGACAGTTCCAGCGTCACGGCGCTCACGACCTTGGGCTTGGTGTCGTCGCGGTTGGCCTCCTGGGCCACCGCGAGCACCAGCACCTTCTCGAGCACCGTCTTGCTGATCTGCAGCGCGTCTTCGCCGCGGCCCTTGTCCTGCTGGGCGTTGACCATCACGTCCACGTAGTTGCCCGGCAGCGCGAAGCCCGCGACACCGACCACGTCGTTCACGCGCACCGTCATGGCCCGCTTGCCGCTGGCGATCACAGCCGACAGCCCGCCCTGCGTACCGACGGGCGCCAGCTTGCCTTCCATCAGCGCTTCGCCGCGCAGCACGCCGACCTTGACCACGCGGTCGGCCAGCGCCTTGGTGTCGCTGAAGGCGCCGGTCGGCACCGAGCCGCTCGGCCAGTCGACCGTGGAGAGCATCTGCGCGTTGACGCGGCTTCCCAGCTCGATGTCGACCGCGGCCACCACCACCTTGTTGGACGCGATCCCGCCTTGCCGCGAGACCCATCCCGTCGCATACACGGCGGCCGCCAGCCCCGTCAGAAGGGCCAGCAGCAGCAGCCCGATCGCCTTGATGTTCTTCATGTAAACCTCCGCCGTGGGTAAGGAATGAAAGGGACAGGGCTAGACGTAGCCCAACTGGTGTGCAAGCACTTCGACCGCCGTGCCCGCGCCGATGCACAGGCCGTAGGGCAGCTTTCCCACGGACTGATTGACGTGCAGGCTCCCGTCGGGGCGAATGCCCGCCATGGTGGAAATGGCCATGCCCTGCGCCGCCGTCTTGACGTTGTCGAGCATGTGTCCGAGGCGGCGGCGGTGAATGGCGAATGCCAGCGCCGCGACGCCGCCCGCAATGAAGGTGAAGAGCACCGCCATCAGCGTCTGCTGCGGGCCGAGAAAGGCGCCCGCCATGGCCATCAGCTTGACGTCGCCCGCGCCCATGATCCCGACCGCGTAGAAGACCAGCATCGATGCGAAGCCCACGGCGAGTCCACCGAAGGCGCTCGCCGCGCCCGCGGCCGGCGTGCGCGCCGCAAGCGTTCCGTAGACCAGCGCGAAGAGCGCGCCGCCGAAGGTCAGCCAGTTGGGAATGCGGTAGGAGCGCCAGTCGCTGACGGCGGCCACGCCGAGCAATGCGAACAGCGCGAGCGTGCGCACGTCGGTGGCCAGCATCGCCAGCAGTTCGAGGAGAGCGTCGAGTTCCCGCATGGTGGGCTCCCGGTGTTCAGGCGCTGCGCCGGATGGCGAGCAGCAGGAGCAGGCACACGACCATCACGAGCGAGCCGATCAGCGCGAACTCCATGAACGACATCCCTGCGTCTTCGCGCAGCAGGTTCATGAAGGTTCTCGGCAGAAGTTCGAGCGGTTCCATGCGTGTTCCCCGGTTGTCGTGGCCGGCCTGGATCGCCTGCCTGCCCGGTGTGGGCAGAAGCGTTCGGCCTGGGGATGACTTTAGGAACCGCGCTGCCTTCGCACATGAGCGAGGCGCCCCTTTGTGGGGGAGTCGATTGCCCTGCCCCGGCTGGCGGGAGGCATGACAAACCGCCTGGGTGGTTGCCCGTGCCCGCCGGTGGCGGCACGGAGCTTCTTCAGGCCGCGATGGCGCGCCCTCGAACCTCGGCTTCGCGAGGCACCGCGGCTAGCGAACGGCGCCCTTCTTCTTCGCCGGCACACGGCCACGCTGCCTGACGACCTCCTGCGCGACATCGGCAAAGTACGCCCGCACGATGGCGAATGCACGCTCCGCGGCGGGCACCAACGTTCGCCCGACGTGCCTGACGATGCCCAGCGTCATGTCCAGGTCCAGCTTCGGCTCCACATCGAGGGCCACCATCGTTCCTGCGCGCAAGGCCGAGATCACGGCGATGTCGGTGGACGGGGCGATGGCGTCGCTCGACGCAACCAGGGTGTGGATCGTGTTCACGTCGTCGGTGTTCAGGGCGAAGTGGTTTTCGAGCGGCATCGACAGACCGTAGAGCTCCGCAATGCGGCGGATGACCGACCGGTCGGCATACCCCGCCATCACCATCGGATGGGCGGAAAGTTCGGGCATGCCGATGCGCTTGCGCCCGGCCAGCGGGTGACCCGCGCGTGCGAACCAGCCGAAGGTGCTCACGTACGCGGGCTCCGCCACCATGTCCGGCTCGTGCGCCGCAATGCGCACATCGCCAACGAAGAAATCGAGCCGCTCCTTGCGCAGCGCATCGAACAGCACGTCCGAGCTCTGCACCATCGCGCTGAGCCTGAGGCCGGGGGCCTCTGCCACGAGCTTCAGCATCATCGGCCCCAGCAGGGAGCGGGCGATGGACGAGCCCATGCCGAAAGACAGCGTCCCCGATTCGCCGGCGCGCATGAGCGACAGAGACCGGGCGCCTTCCTTCTCGTCGAAGACCATGCGCCGAGCGCGTTCGACATAGGCGTCGGCATAGGGCGTGGGCCGCAGGCGCCGCCCCTGCCGGTCGAAGAGCGGCACGCCCAAGGCCTCTTCCAGCGCACTCAGGCTGCGCGACAGGGCCGGCAAGCTGAGGTGCACGCGTTCCGCCGCTGCACTGAGCGAGCCCAGGTCCATCACGGCAAGGAAGTGTCTGAGCTGTCGCGTGTTCATGATTTTTACTTGCACATTCTGCAAGTTATTCGCAGCTAAATTGCAATTTACTAAACTGTAGTCGATTCTTAGACTGCGATCGAACCCACCAGATCGCGTCGATGAATCCCCACATTCCCCCTCCAACCCTGCGGCCCGTCGTGGTCATCGCGTCCGATCGCATCGAGCGCCACGGCCATGCGGCGCACGCGGCGCTCGACGGCTACGTGCGCGCCGTCAGCGAGGTGTCCAGGGCACTTCCGCTCGCACTGCCGGCCGCCGGCGACGCGATCGACGCCGACAGCCTGATCCATGCGATCGACGGCATCGTGCTCACGGGCAGCCCGTCCAACGTGCATCCCTCACGCTATGGCGCAAGCGAGCCGTACCCCGAAATGCAGCTCGACCTCGCGCGTGACGCGACGATCCTGCCGCTGCTGCCCCGGCTCATCGCCGCCGGCGTACCGGTGCTTGCCGTGTGTCGCGGCTTCCAGGAACTCAACGTCCTCTACGGCGGCTGCCTGGAGCCCGCCGTGCACGAGCAGCCGGGCCGCCTCGACCATCGCGAGGGCGACCATGGCCGCCCGGTCCAGCGCTGGTACGACGACAGCCACGCGCTGCACATCGTCGAAGGCGGCCTGCTCGCGCAGCTGGCGGGTGGCACGCGCGCGGTCGTGAATTCGCTGCATCACCAGGGCATCGAGCGGCTCGGCAAGGGCCTGCGCGTGGAAGCGACGGCGCCCGACGGACTGATCGAATCGTTCTCGATCGAGTCGGCGCCGCGGTTCGCGCTGGCCGTGCAATGGCATCCCGAAATGCGCATCGACGACAACGCGTTCGCGCGCGCGCTGTTCACGGCCTTCGGCGACGCGTGCCGCATGCGCCGGCAAGAGCGCCTGCGCGCCCCCGAACCGAATTGAACAACCCCCACGGAGACATCCCCTTGGAAAACCACCAGATCGCCGCGCTCTTCAGCGCCAACTATGCCGAGGCACGCGACAAGTTCCTGCGCGCCGCGGCGCGGCGCGGCCTTGCCGTCGAATCGCACGAACTCGCGCTCGCCGGCGCGCAGGGCGAGGTGCTGGCCACCGACGTCGTGCTCGACGGCCCGGCCGATGCGTCGAAGATGCTCGTCGTCATCAGCGGCGTGCACGGCGTGGAGGGCTTTTGCGGATCGGCGATCCAGACCGGCATGCTCGATCTCGGCGCCCCGGCACAGGCCCAGGCACGGCCGCAGGGCGCGCACGACACAGCGGTCCTGTACGTTCATGCGGTCAACCCCTACGGTTTCTCCCACCTGCGCCGCGCCACGCAGGAAAACATCGACCTCAACCGCAACTTCGTCGACTTCTCGAAACCGCTGCCGGTCAACGCCGGCTATGCCGAAATCCACGAGCTGCTGCTGCCGCCCGAATGGCCGCCGCAGCCGCGCACGGAAGGCCTCCTGGACGCCTATCGCGAGCGCCATGGCGCCCGCGGCCTGCAGCGGGCCACCTCGCTCGGCCAGCACGTGCACGCCGACGGGCTCCACTACGGGGGCACCGAGCCGGCCTGGAGCAACCGGACCTTTCGGGAAATCCTGAAGCGATACGCCCCCAAGGTTCGCGAACTCGCCTCGATCGACATCCACACCGGTCTCGGCCCGTACGGCGTGGGAGAGCGCATCTTCGCCAGCTTCGACGAGGCCGTGCTCGAGCGCGCAACGCGCTGGTGGGGCGAGCTCACCTCCGTGACCACCGGCACCTCCACCAGCATCCCGCTGACCGGTCCGATCCAGACCGCATTGGCCGAGGAATGCCCCCAGGCCCTGCATGTGGGCATCTGCCTGGAGTACGGCACCTGGCCCATGGCCCGGGTCTCCGCGGCCATGCGCGCCGAGCACTGGCTGCATCGCCACGGCTGTGCCGACGCGGCAAAGGCAACCGCGATCCGGCAGGAAATGAAGGACGCCTTCTTCCCCGATGCCGAAGACTGGAAGCTCGCGGCCTGGCAACAGGGCTTGCAAGCCTGCCAGCAAGCCCTGCGCGGACTCGAGGAAGACGCCGCGGCGAAGCTCGCGGCCTGATCCGCGCGCCGCATCGCACCCCGCGCCACACCACACGCCGCACCCCACGCCACACCCCACACAACACCCCACACAACAACGAGACAAAGAGGCCGCTTCATGAGCACCACCACAGTCGACGCACGCCCGGGCGACGAGACACGCCCGGCCACCACCGCAGCTGGCGCGCACGCAGCCGGCACCGCGATCAGCCGCAAGGCGGTCGCAGCCGCCGTGGCGGGCAATGCCCTCGAGTTCTATGACTTCGTCATCTACGCCTACTTCGCGGTCTACATCGGCCGCACCTTCTTCCCGGTCGGCGGAGAGTTCGGCAGCCTCATGCTCTCCCTGGCGACCTTCGGTGTCGGCTTCTTCACGCGCCCGCTGGGCGGCGTGCTGATCGGCGCCTTTGCCGACAAGGCGGGGCGCAAGCCCGCCATGCTGCTCACGGTGGCGCTCATCACCTTCGGCACGCTGGGCATGGCGGCCACGCCGAGCTACGCGAGCATCGGCATCGCGGCGCCGGTCATCGTCGTGTTCTGTCGCCTGCTGCAGGGCCTGGCGCTCGGCGGCGAGGTCGGCCCCGCCACCGCGCTGCTCATCGAAGCGGCGCCGCCCGGACGGCGCGGCCTGTACGCCAGCTGGCAGATCGCGAGCCAAGGCATCGCGGTTGCGGTGGGCGGAGTTTTCGGCGTGACCCTTTCACTGATGCTGCCGCCGGACCAGCTCGCCTCCTGGGGCTGGCGCGTGCCCTTCCTGTTCAGCCTGGTCCTGATTCCGATCGCCTTCTACATCCGCCGCAGCCTGCCGGAGACGCACGAAGGTTCGCGCGACCGGACCGGCGCACAGATCGTCGGCTCGGTCTTCGGCAAGCACCGCCGCATCCTCGTGCTGGGCATTCTGATCTCGGCTTCCACGGCGGTTGCATCGCAGGTGGGCAACTACATGGTCACCTATGCGGTCCAGGTGCTCAAGCTGCCACCGGCGCTGGCGCAGGGCTCGGTCCTGACGGGGGGCGTCATGACCTTCCTGTTCGCCCTGCTCGGCGGCTGGCTGTGCGACCGCCACGGCCGCAAGGTCATCAACACGCTGCCGCGCATCGCGCTCGTGGTGCTGATCGTGCCGATGTTCCTGTGGCTGTCCGGTGCGCCGAGCGCCGTCACCTTGCTGGGCGTCTCAGCTGTGCTGGCCGCGCTGACCGCCGTCTTCGGTGCCGCCGGCCTCGTGACCATCCCGGAGCTGATGCCGATCGCCATCCGTAGCACGGGCCTGTCTTTGGTCTATGCGATCAGCACCTCGCTGTTCGGCGGCACCACGCAGTTCGTCGTCACCTGGCTGCTGGCCGTGACCCACAATCCGCTCGCGCCGGCCTACTACGTCATGGTGATGAGCGCGCTCAGCGTCTGGGCGATGTGGATGCTGCCCGAATCGAGAGACGTCGATGTGACCCGCTGATGTTCCGGCCGTGCCGGCTGGCTCAGGACACCACCTGGTAATACAGGTTCTGCGGATGCTTGGCCTGCGCGAAGAAGAACCAGCGCTCGGCCAGCAGCCCCGGCGCCTGCACCAGCACCGCGAGCAGCCAGGGCCACGCCGCCGCGCCGACCACGCCCCACAGCGCCAGCGCCGCGGGCAACGCGAAGGCGAACACCAGGAACCCGAGCTTCATGTTCCTGAGCGCCGCCAGCGACGCCCCATGAAAGAACTCGCGCGTGTTGAACGACCCGCCCGACATGCCCATCGACTTCTGCACCAGCTTCTGCGTGCGGATGCCGGTGGCCGATTGCAGCGTGGACTTGTGGCGCAGCCGCGCGTTGCGCCTGAGCGCAGTGCCGCGCGCAATCCACGCGGCCAGCGTGGCAGCCAGCGCCCACGGCCCGAACAGCTGCACGAAGCGGCTCTCGCCCCACAACGCCGCCAACGCACACGCCAGCACCAGCCCCGACGACAGCCCGATCAGCGTGAAGTTCACCACCGTCAGCGGATGCGCCCATTCCTCGATGAAGCGCAGGCAGGCGTAGATCATCGCGGTGCAGTACCAGAGCAGCACCGCGCCATACAGCACCAGCAACGGCAACAGCCACGACCATGGCGTGCCGATGCCCATCTGCAACGACACCGCCCACAGCGCCACCAGCGCGATGAAGGCGGGCAGCACGATGACCTCGCGCGACATCCACGAGGTGCGCCACATCAGCACCGCGCGCCATGCGCGCATCTTGCGGCCCAGGTGCAGGAACGACGCGGCCAGGCCGGCCACGAGCATCACCTCGGCCAGGCCCAGCGCGATGCCCATGAACCCCGGCGCCAGCTCCAGGCCGAAGAGCGCGGCCAGCGCCAGCGTGAACACCAGCCCCTGCGCGGCACCGGCCAGCGTGGTGAAGAAAAGGATCGAGAAAGCAGGATGCATGCGGCTACTCCCGTGCGTCCGCCGGCTGCGTGATGTGCCGCGGCAGATACTGGTTGGCCGGCTGCGTCTCCCATTCGGGCATCAGCTGGTAGCCGCCGCGTTCGCGGATCGCCCTCGACACCTCGGAGTCCGGGTCCTTCACGTCGCCGAAGATGCGCGCGCCGGTCGGGCAGGCCTTCACGCAGGCGGGCTTGCGGTCTTCCTTCGGCAGCTGTTCGTCGTAGATGCGGTCCACGCACAGGGTGCACTTGGTCATGACCTGGCGCTCCTCGTCGAGCTCGCGCGCACCGTAGGGGCAGGCCCACGCGCAGTACTTGCAGCCGATGCACTTGTCGTAGTCGACCAGCACGATGCCGTCTTCCTTGCGCTTGTAGCTTGCGCCCGTGGGGCACACGGGCACGCAGGGCGGGTCTTCGCAGTGCAGGCAGCTCTTGGGGAAGTGGATGGTCTCGGTGACCGGAAAGGCGCCGGCCTCGTAGGTCTGCACCCGGTTGAAAAAGGTGCCGGTGGGGCTGGCCGCGTAGGGCCGCTCGTCGGCGAGCGGGCCGGCGCTGCCCGAGGTGTTCCATTGCTTGCACGAGGTCACGCAGGCATGGCAGCCGACGCAGACGTTCAGGTCGATGACGAGGGCGAGTTGCTTGGCCAGCGTTTCGCCGGGCTCGGCGCGCTTCGTCGCAGGGCTCCCTCCCCTCCCGGGGGAGGGTTGGGGTGGGGGCACGACGGCCTTCATTGAAGCAAGGCTCGCAGTTCCAACGCCGCCGCCCCCACCCCAGCCCTCCCCCGGAAGGGGAGGGAGCGAAGCCGGGGACGGGGCCGCCACCGCCATCAGGTCCTTCAGCCACTGCATCATTTCTTGCCCCTCCCCGCAAAGTACGTCAACACGCTCGCCGCCTTCCCCAGCACGCCCGGCACCACCGGCATGCTCGCCATCTGCGGAAAGCTCTCCTCGGGTTCGCCGGGCTCGGCCGGCCGTATCCGCACGCGCACGTCGTACCAGCCGGCCTGTCCGGTGATGGGGTCCGAGTTGCTGATGGTTCCGCTCGCGGTGCCGGCAAACGGCAGCTCCTCGCTGATCAGGTGGTTCAGCAGGAAACCCTTGCGCGCCTCGTCCGCACCGGGCGCGAGCTGCCACGCGCCGTCGGCCTTGCCGATGGCGTTCCAGGTCCACACCGTGCCGGGTTCCACCGCCTCGCTGTAGCGCAGCATGCAGCGCACCTGCCCCCAGCGGCTCTCGACCCAGCACCAGCCGCCGTCCGCGATGCCAGCGGCCTGCGCCGTCAACGGGTTCACGTGCAGGTAGTTGTGGCTGTGGATCTGCCGCAGCCACGCGTTCTGCGAGTCCCACGAGTGGTACATGGCCATCGGCCGCTGCGTGAGCGCGTTGAGCGGATAGGCCTCCAGGTCGGTCGCGGCCTCTTCCAGCGGCGCATACCAGAACGGCAACGGATCGAAGTACGTGTCGATGCGCTCGCGCAGCGCGTCGGGCGGCTGCCGCCCCGCGCTCTTGCCCTGCGCGGCGAGCCTGAAACTCTGCAGCGTGTCGGAGTACAGCGCCAGCTGCACCGGGTCGTTGCGCTGGCGCCAGCCCTTGTCTTTCGCGAAGTCCAGGTACTCCCGGTTCCAGTTGCGCATGTAGTGCATGGTCTCGGGCATGTGGTACTGGAACACGCAGTTGTTCTGCGCGTAGGCCTCCCACTGCTTCGGGTTCGGCGCGCCGCGCAGGTGCTCGGTGCCGTCCTTGCCGCGCCAGCCCATGAGAAAACCGATGCCCGGCTGCGGCTCGAAGTTGACGACGAAGTCCGGGTACCCGCTGTACTTGCGAGCGCCCTCCGGCGTGGTGAAGGCCGGAAACTTCAGCCGCGAGGCCAGCTCGATCAGCACCTCCTGGAAGGGCCGGCACTCGCCGGTGGGCGGCACCACGGGCACGCGCACCGAATCCACCGGCCCGTCGAACTCCGAGATCGGCCGGTCGAGCATGCCCATCACGTCGTGGCGCTCCAGGTACGTGGTGTCGGGCAGCACCAGGTCGGCAAAGGCCACGGTCTCGCTCTGGAACGCGTCGCACACCACCAGGAAGGGGATCATGTGCTCGCCCTTCTCGTCCTTGCGGTTGAGCATCTCGCGCACCGCCATCGTGTTCATGCTCGAGTTCCACGCCATGTTGGCCATGAAGATCAGCAGCGTGTCGATGCGGTACGGGTCGCCCTTCACCGCGTTGGTGATCACGTTGTGCATGAGCCCGTGCGCCGACAGCGGGTGCTCCCACGAGAACGCATGGTCGATGCGGATCGGCGAGCCGTCGGGGTTGATCGCCAGCTCGTCGGGGCTGGCCGGAAAACCCAGCGGCGCCGCATTGAGCGGCGTGTTCGGCTGGATCATGCCGGGGTCGTTGAAGGCGCGGTAGTTCGGCACGATGTGGCGCGGGTACGGCGCCTTGTGCCTGAAGCCCCCCGGCGCGTCGATGGTGCCCAGCACGCTCATGAGAATGGCCAGCGCACGCACCGTCTGGAAGCCGTTGGAGTGCGCCGCCAGCCCGCGCATCGCGTGGAAGGCCACGGGGCGCGCCTGCGTGGCCGGGTGCTTCTTGCCCCACGCGTCGGTCCACGGGATGGGCAGCTCGAAGGCCTGCTTCAGCGCCGTCTCGCCCATCTCGCGCGCGAGCTTGCGGATGCGCTGCGCGTCGATGCCGGTGATGGCCTGCGCCCACTCGGGCGTGCAGCTCGCCACGCGTTCGCGCAGCAGCTGGAACGACGGCGCCACGCGCGTGCCGTCGGCCAGCGTGTAGTGGCCTTCGAGCGCCGGGTCGCAGCCGTCGGCAATGCCTTCGGGGTAGGCGTTCTTCACGCTGCCGTCGCTCAAGTCCCACACCAGCTTGTTGTGCGGGTTGCGGCCGTCGCCGGGCGGGCCGCGCTCGGGGTCCGGGTCGAAGGCGAACAGGCCCTGCCGCTCGCAGTCGTCCAGCACCACGAGTTGCGGTGCGTTGGTGAAGCGCTTCATGAACGCATGGTCGACCAGGTCGCTCGCAATGAGTTCGTGCAGCAGCGCCATGAACAGCGCGCCGTCGGTGCCGGGCTTGATCGGGATCCACTCGTCCGCAATGGCCGAGTAGCCCGTGCGCACCGGGTTGATCGAGATGAAGCGCCCGCCATCGCGCTTGAACTTGCTGATGGCGATCTTCATCGGGTTGCTGTGGTGGTCCTCGGCGGTGCCGATCATCACGAACAGCTTGGCGCGCTCCAGGTCGGGGCCGCCGAACTCCCAGAAGCTGCCGCCGATGGTGTAGATCATTCCCGCGGCCATGTTCACCGAACAGAAGCCGCCGTGCGCCGCGTAGTTGGGCGTGCCGAACTGCCGCGCGAACAGGCCGGTGAGCGCCTGCATCTGGTCGCGCCCGGTGAACAGCGCGAACTTCTTCGGGTCGGTCGCGCGGATCTTGCCGAGCCGCTCGGTCAGCATGTCGTAGGCGCGCTCCCAGCTGATGGGCTCGAACTCGCCGGCGCCGCGCTCGCTGCCGGCCTTGCGCAGCAGCGGCTGCGTGATGCGCGCGGGCGACACCTGCTTCATGATCCCCGACGAACCCTTGGCGCAGATCACGCCCTTGTTCAGCGGATGGTCGGGGTTGCCGTCGATGTAGCGCACCTCGGGGCGGGCGTCCTTGCCCTCGCCCTCGCGCAAATGCACGCGAATGCCGCAGCGGCAGGCGCACATGTAGCAGGTGGTGGTCTTGACCGTGGTATCGACCGTGGGGGTGGGCGCGCGGAGGGGGTCGTGCACCGGCTCGCGGGACAGGAAACTGAACACTGGCGGTCCTTTGTTTTCATGCGTGGCAGCGTCGATGGTAGGGAGCCTGGATCAATCGGAAAAGCGGAGAATATCGCTCACCATGACCGGAAAAACAGATCAACTCTCCAGCCAGCGCCTGCGCCTGAACCTGCGCCAGCTCGAGGTGTTCGTGGCCACCGCGCGCGGCGGCAGCACCCGCGCGGCGGCCGACCGCATCGCGCGCTCGCAGTCGGCCGCCAGCAGCGCGCTGGCCGACCTCGAGGAGTCGGTCGGCGTGCTGCTGTTCGACCGCATCGGCCGCCGGCTGGTGCTCAACGAGAACGGCCGCGCCCTGTTGCCCAAGGCACAGGCGCTGCTCGACCAGGCCAGCGAGGTGCAGACGCTCTTCAGCGGCGAGCATGCGGCGCCGCTGCGCGTGGCGGCGAGCTTCACCATCGGCGAGTACCTGCTGCCCGAGCGCGTGTCGCAATGGACCGCGCTGCACCCGCAGAGCCAGGTGCACCTGCACATTGCCAACACGCACGACGTGATCCAGGCGGTGGCGGGCTTCGACGTCGACGTGGGCTTCATCGAAGGGCCGCAGACGCACCCCGACCTGGTGGTGCGCGCCTGGCGCAGCGACGAGCTGGTGATCGTGGCCGCGCCCGGCCATGCGCTGGCGGGACGCGTGGCCACGCACAGGCAGCTGTCGCAAGCCACCTGGGTGCTGCGCGAGCACGGCTCGGGCACGCGCCAGGTCACCGATGCCTGGCTGATCCAGAACCTGGAGCAGGTGAAGGTGGGCTTCGAGCTGGGCAGCACCGAGGCCATCAAGCGCGTGGTGGCCGCGGGCACCGGGCTGGCCTGCCTGTCGCGCTACACGGTGGCGCAGGCGCTGGAAGACGGCCACCTGGTCGAACTGCGCACGCGGCTGCCCGCGGGCGTGCGCAAGCTCGCGACCGTGATGCACCGCGACAAGCTGCTGGGCGGCGCCACGGCGGACTTCCTGCGCCATTGCGGCGTGAGCGTGCCGCGCGGGGTTGCACCCCGCTAGCCTCCCGTCATCGCCGCCGGTGCATCAGCCGCCTAAGCCGGCCGCGACAGCTGGTGCACGTACTCGTAGTGCGCCGTGTGAATGGTCGACACGCGGTACTCCACCGGCTTGTCGCCGAAGGTCAGCGCGGTGCGCCGCACCTCCATCACCGGCGAGCCCGCGGCCACGCCCAGGATGCGCACCACGCTGCGGTCGGCCGTCATCGCGCGGGCGCGTTCGCGCGCCAGCGTCACGGTGATGCCGAACTCGGTCTGGTAGAGGTGGTAGATGGTGCTCGGCCGCTCGCGAAAGCGCTTCTCGGTCAGGCCCTTGAAGAGCATCGCCGGCAGCGTCAGCCGGTCGTGGATCACCGCGCGGCCCTGCAGCAGCAGGCGGTTGTCGATCTGGATCGCGGGTTCGCCGGTCTTCAGGCCCAACGCCTGCGCGGGCTCCTCGTCCATGCGCACGCGCTCGAAAGCCACCAGCTCCACCTGCGGCGCCTGGCGCAAGCCGTCGCTGCGCTCCACATGGAAGAACTGGAACATGAAGCGGTCGGCGTTGTGCACTGCAACGAAGGTGCCGCGCCCCTGCCGCCGCACGAGGATGTGCTCGGCCACCAGGTCGTCGGTGGCGTGGCGCAGCGTGCCGATCGACACGCCCAGCGCACCCGCCAGCGCGCGCTCGCTGGGCAGCGCGCTGCCCGCCGCGCAACGCCCCGACTCGATGGCGCGCAACAGCGAGCGACGCACCAGCCGGTAGAGCGGCGCACCGGCCGCGTCGGCCGGAATCGGCTCGAAGGCTGACAGCGAAGACAGGGTGTTCGATCGGCGCATGCCGCGATGTTGAGCCCGCCTCGCGATTCATACAAGTCATTCATATGACCTGTTTGACACTCGGAGACACGCGCTCGGACACTGCCCTCGCTGCAAATTTTCAGCGAGTCCGAACAGGAGACAACGATGATTCATTTCGTTCTGCACGACGCGAAGGACACGGTCGCGGTGGTGGTGGTGGAAGGCGTGAAAGCCGGCATGTCGCTCAGCGGCTGGATCATGGACGAGGACCGGATGACCAGCGTCGACGCGCGCCAGGACATCCCGATCGGCCACAAGGTCGCGCTGCGCGACATGGCGCCCGGCGACACGGTGTGGAAGTACGGCATCGACATGGGCAAGGTGGTCGCGCCGATCAAGGCGGGCGAACACGCGCACGTGCAGAACATCAAGACCAAGCGCTGGTAGGCGCCCCCGCTGCGCACCACCAGGTCCATTCCCCACGAACCCGAAAGCACCGCATGTCCATCATTTCCAAAGACACCACCTTCCTCGGCTACCGCCGCGAGAACGGCCGCGTCGGCATCCGCAACCACGTCGTCATCCTGCCGCTGGACGACCTTTCCAACGCCGCCGCCGAAGCGGTCGCGCACAACATCAAGGGCGCGCTCGCCATTCCCCACCCCTACGGCCGCCTGCAGTTCGGCGCCGACCTCGACCTGCACTTCCGCACGCTCATCGGCGCCGGCTGCAACCCCAACGTGGCCGCCGTCGTGGTCATCGGCATCGAGGACAGCTGGACGCAGAAGGTGGTCGAAGGCATCGCCACCACGGGCAAGCCGGTGGTGGGCTTCGGCATCGAGGGCCACGGCGACCACGACACCATCCTGCGTGCCAGCAAGGTGGCGCGCGCGTTCGTGCAGGCCGCCAGCGAGAAGCAGCGCGAGCCCTGCGCCATCCACGAGCTGTGGGTGTCCACCAAGTGCGGCGAGAGCGACACCACCTCGGGCTGCGGCTCCAACCCCACCGTGGGCAACGCCTTCGACAAGCTCTACGAGACCGGCAACACGCTGGTGTTCGGCGAGACCTCCGAGATCACCGGCGGCGAGCGCATCGTGGCCGAGCGCTGCCGCACGCCGGAGGTGAAGGAGCGCTTCATGTTCATGTTCGACCGCTACCAGGCCATGATCAACCGCCACAAGACCAGCGACCTGTCGGACTCGCAGCCCACCAAGGGCAACATCGCGGGCGGCCTCACGACCATCGAGGAGAAGGCGCTGGGCAACATCCAGAAGATCGGCAAGAAGTGCCTGGTCGACGGTGTGCTCGACAAGGCCGAGGTGCCGACCGGCCCGGGCCTGTGGTTCATGGACTCCTCGAGCGCGGCGGCCGAGATGGTCACGCTGTGCGCGGCCTCGGGCTATGCGGTGCACTTCTTTCCCACGGGCCAGGGCAACGTCATCGGCAACCCGATTCTTCCGGTCATCAAGATCTGCGCCAACCCGCGCACCGTGCGGCTCATGAGCGAGCACGTCGACGTCGACACCTCGGGCCTGCTGCAGCGCGAGATGACGCTCGACCAGGCCGGCGACCAGTTGCTCGAATGCATGCTGCGCACGGCCAACGGCCGGCTCACCGCGGCCGAGGCGCTGGGCCATCGCGAGTTCGTGATGACGCGGCTCTACGAATCGGCCTGAACGCGGCCGAGCGCCCCACGGGCCGCCGGCACCGTGCCGCGGCCCGCCCCGCGCGCAGCACCTTCGGCGTGCTGCGCGCCCGCACACACCCAGGCCATCGAGGATTGCATGAAGAGAAGAATCGTCATTGCGGAATTCATGGACGAGGCTGCGGTTGCGCAGCTTCGCGCACAACACGACGTGCTGTACGACCCCCACCTGGTGGACGACGGCGCCCGCCTGCACCGCGAGGCGCCCGGTGCCGACGCGCTCATCGTGCGCAACCGCACGCAGGTGCGCGGCGAACTGCTGGACGCGCTCGCGCGCTGCCGGGCGGTGGGCCGCCTGGGCGTGGGGCTGGACAACATCGACGTGCCCGGCTGCGAGGCGCGCGGCATGCGCGTGATTCCGGCCACGGGCGCCAATGCGCTGAGCGTGGCCGAATACGTGATCGCCAGCGCGATGCTGCTGCTGCGCGGCGCCTGTGCGTGCACGCCCGCCGTGGCGTCGGGCCGCTGGCCGCGCGCGGCGCTGTCGAACGGGCGCGAGCTGTCGGGCAAGACGCTGGGGCTGGTGGGCTTCGGCGCCATCGGCCAGCTGACCGCGCGGCTGGCCGGCGCGCTGGGCATGCCGGCCATCGCCTTCGACGCGGTGATGGACGCAAGCCATCCCGCGTTCGCGCAAGGCGGCGTGCGCTGCTGCGCCACGCTCGACGAACTGCTCGCGCAGGCCGACGTGGTGAGCCTGCACCTGCCGCTGGTCGATTCCACGCGCGGGCTCTTCGGTGCGGCGCGCATTGCCACCATGAAGCCGGCCGCCGTGCTCGTCAACAGCGCGCGCGGCGGCATCGTCGACGAGGTGGCGCTGGCGCAGGCGCTGCGCGAAGGCCGGCTCGGCGGTGCGGCGCTCGACGTGTTCGACACCGAGCCGCTCGCGGCCTCGCCGCATTTCGAGGATTGCCCCAACCTGCTGCTGACGCCGCACATCGCGGGCGTGACCATCGAGTCGAACGAGCGCGTGAGCCAGCTCATCGCGCAGAAGGTGCTGGAGGCCTTGCACTGATGGCCACGCTCAACCTGCAACAGGCGCGCGACGCGGTCGCACAGGCGCTGCGCGCCGCGGGCGCGAACGACACCATGGCCGGCGCCACGGCGCGCGCGCTGGTGCTGGCCGAGGCGCAAGGCATAGGCTCGCACGGCCTGAGCCGCGTCGCGCAATACACCACCCACCTGCGCAACGGCCGCGTGAACGGCAACGCGGTGCCCACGCTGCGCCACGCCAAGGGCGGCGCGGCGCTGATCGACGCGCACGAGGGCCTGGCTTTCGCGGCCTGCGAGATGGCGGTGGCCGAGGCCATTGCGCGGGCGCGCGAGTTCGGCATCAGCATCGCGGGGGTCGCCAACAGCCACCACTGCGGCGTGGTCGTCGACCACCTGCGCGCGGCGGCCGCGGCGGGCATGGTCGGGCTGGGCTTCGCCAACTCGCCGGCCGCGATGCCGGCGGCGGGCGGCAGGCACCCGATCTTCGGCACCAACCCGGTGGCGGCCGTGTTCCCGCGGCGCGATGCCGCGCCGCTGATGATCGACCTGAGCCTCTCCGAAGCGGCACGCGGCAAGGTCATGGTCGCGGCGAAACAGGGCAAGCCCATTCCCGTAGGTTGGGCGCTCGACAAGGAAGGCCGCCCCACCACCGACGCACAGGCCGCGCTCGAAGGCTCGATGCTGCCGGTCGGTGCCGCCAGCAGCCCCAAGGGCGCGATGCTCGCACTGGTGGTGGAGCTGCTGGTGACCGCGCTCATCGGCGCGCAGTTCGGCTTCGAGGCCTCGAGCTTCTTCGAGGACGCGGGCAACCGCCCGCGCATCGGCCAGGCCTTCATCGTCATCGACCCCGGCGCGCTGGCCGGGTCGGCGGGCTACCTCGACCGCATCGAGGTGCTGGTGAGCGAAATGCTCCGCGACGAAGGCGTGCGGCTGCCCGGCGCGCGGCGCGAACACCTGCGGCTGGAGGCCGAACAGAAAGGAATCGCCGTACCCGACGCGCTGCTGGGCTGAGCTGGCCCGCGCGGCGCCGTGAGTTCCCACAACAAAAGGAGACAAGACGATGAAAAGCATGCAACGACGCGAGGTGCTGCGGCACGCCGCGGCCATGAGCGCCATGGGGGCCATGGGCGCGATGGGCACACTGGTCCCCGCGATGGGTTGGGCGCAGGGCACCGACTACCCCCGCTCCGACGCGACCATCCGCTACGTGGTGCCCTTCCTGGCCGGCGGGCTCACCGACGTCATGGCGCGCCAGGTCGGCCAGCAGCTCGGCGAGCACTGGAAGGTCAGCGTGGTGGTGGACAACAAGCCCGGCGGCAACGGCCAGATCGGCGCCGACGTGGTGGCCAAGGCCGCGCCCGACGGCAACACGCTGCTGGCGATCACGCTGACGCACGCCGCCAACGTGACGCTGTTTCCCAAGTCGCCCTTCAACTTCCAGAAAGACCTGCGCCCCGTGGCGCTGATGGCGGGCAGCCCGATGCTGATCGTGGTGCCGGCGTCCAGCCCCATCCACGACCTGAAGGACCTGATGGCGCAGTCGAAGACGCGCAAGCTCAACGCCGGCTCCAGCGGCAGCGGCACGCCGCCGCACCTGACGCTCGCGCTCTTCAACGACCTGAACAAGTCGGCCATCCAGCACGTGCCCTACAAGGGCGGCTCGGCGTCGATGACCGACCTGATCGGCGGGCAGCTCGACATCGTGTTCTCCAACTACCCCGAGTCGATCCCTCACGTGAAGGGCGGCAAGCTGCGCGCGCTCGCCATTGCCAGCAAGACGCGCTACCCCGCGCTGCCCGATGTGCCGACCACGGCCGAAGCGGGCATGCCCGCGCTGCTGGTGGAGAACTGGACCGGCATGATGGCGCCCGCCGGCATGCCCGATGCGGCCGTGCAGAAACTGGGCGCGGAGGTGGTGAAGATCATGGGCGCGCCCGACATCGCCGAGCGCATGCGCCAGCAGGGCTTCAGCATCGATGCGCGCGGGCCCGACCGGTTCGCGGCCTTTCTCAACGACGAGATCGCGCGCTGGGCGCAGGTGATCAAGTCGGCGGCGATCCAGCCGAGTTGAAACCGACTCGCTGGCGGGCCAGGCGGATCAAGCGGATCAAGCGGATCAGGCGGCTCAGGCGTGCAGCACGCGCGCCGTGTGCCGCGCGATCACCGCTTCCTCGTCGGTGCGCAGCACCCACGCGCTCACCGGGCTCTCGGCGGTACTGAGCCGGGCGGCGCCGCCGCGGTTGGCGGCCGCGTCGACGTGCACGCCCAGCCATTCGCAGTCTTCGAGGATGCGTTCGCGCAGCGGTGCGGCGTTCTCGCCGATGCCGCCGGTGAACACGATGGCATCCACACCGCGCAGCGCGCCCGCGAGGCTGCCCATGTGCTGGACGACCTGCTCGGCGAAATGCCCGATGGCCTGCGCCGCGGCAGGCGCGCTCGACGCCTCGAGCGCGCGCATGTCGCTCGACACGCCCGACATGCCGAGCAGACCCGATTCGCGGAACAGCAGCTTCTCGACATCGTCGGGCGACATGCCGCGCGAGCGCAGCAGGTACAGCACCACGGCCGCGTCGATGTGGCCGCAGCGCGTGCCCATCGTCAGCCCGTCGAGCGGAGAAAAAGTCATCGTCGTGGCGACCGAGCGGCCTTGCCGCATGCCGCACATCGACGCGCCGTTGCCCAGGTGCGCGACGATCACGCGCTTTTGCGCCAGCTCGGGCGCGATGGCGCCGAACTGCGCCACGATCGATTCGTAAGACAGGCCGTGAAAGCCGTAGCGCCGCACGCCCGCGTCATGCAGCTCGCGCGGCAGCGCGAAGCGCCGGTTGACCTCGGGCTGCACCGCGTGAAAGGCCGTGTCGAAGCATGCCACCTGCGGCACGCCTTCGAACGCCGCCATGGCCGCGCGCACGCCCGCCAGGTTGTGCGGCTGGTGCAGCGGCGCCAAGGGTTCGAGCCTGGCCAGCGCATCGAGCAAGGCCGCATCGACACGCACCGGCGCCACGAAGTCCGTGCCGCCGTGCACGATGCGGTGCCCCACCGCCGCAATGCGGCCGCCCTCGCCCTCTCCCTCTCCCTCGCTCTCGCTCTCCTTCGCATGCCATTCGAGCAAGGCGGCCAGCGCCCCCTGGTGCGAGGCCTGCCCGCCGTCGAGCGCTTCGTCGAGCAGCGTCTGCCCCTGCGCATCGCGCACGCGCAGCCGCGCCTTCAGGCCCGCCCCCAGGCCGTCGGCCTGGCCCGACCAGCGTGCCGACGGCAACGCGTCGCCGCCACCCGGAGCGGCCGCATCGAACAATGCGACCTTGATGGACGAGGAGCCCGCGTTGAGCGTCAGCAGCGAATCGGTCATGGGTTCAGACGTAATCCTTGTACTTGTCCAGGAATCGTACCGGCTTGGCCAGCGCGTCGCGGCGGAACGGGTCGCCCAGTTCGCGCGTGCACATGATCTCGATGACGCAGGTCTTGCCTTCCTTCATCTGCATGTCGATGGCTTTCTTCAGCGCCGGGCCCACGTCCTCGATCCTGTCGACCACGATGCCCTCGGCGCCCATGGCCTTGGCGATGCCCGCGAAGCTCTCGCTCTCGAGCTCGCCGGCCACGAAGCGGCGGTTGTAGAAGTCGACCTGGTTCTTCTTCTCCGCGCCCCACTGGCGGTTGTGGAAGACCACGGCCGTCACCGGAATGTCGTGGCGCACGGCCGTCATGATTTCCACCATGCTCATGCCCCAGGCGCCGTCGCCCGCATAGGCCACGGCCGGGCGGTCGGGCGCCGCGCACTTGGCGCCGATCATGGTGGGCAGCGAGTAGCCGCAGTTGCCGAAGCTCATCGGCGCGAAGAAGCTGCGCGGCTCCTCGAAGCGCAGGTAGCTGTTGGCAATGGCGTTGATGTTGCCGATGTCGGTGGAGACCATCACGCGCGGCGGCATGGCCTTCTCGAGTTCGCGCAGCACCTGGCGCGGGTGCAGGTAGCTGCCGCCGGTGGGTGTCTTCTCGCCCTTGGCTTCCTCGATGGCGTCCAGGCTGAACTGGTCGCGCTCGTGGGTCCACTCGTCGAGCTCCTTTTCCCACGCGGCCTTCTCGGCCTTGATCTTGTCGGCGCGCTCGGCCTTGCTGGCGTCGCAGGCCAGCGTCTTGCCCTGCAGGCGCTTGAGCAGCTCCTTGGCCGTGGCCTTGGCGTCGCCGTGAATGCCCACGGTGATCTTCTTCACCAGCCCGAGGTTGGTGTGGTCGGCCTCGACCTGGATGATCTTCGCGTCCTTCGGCCAGTAGTCCATGCCGTGCTGCGGCAGCGTGCCGAACGGACCCATGCGCGAACCCAGCGCGAGCACCACGTCGGCCTGCGCGATGAGCTTCATCGCGGCCTTGGAGCCCTGGTAGCCCAGCGGGCCGGCCCACAGCGGGTGGCTCGCGGGGAAGGAGTCGTTGCGCAGGTAGCCGTTGGCCACCGGCGCGCCCAGGCGTTCGGCCAGCGCCTTGCACTCTTTCACCGCGTCGCCCATGACCACGCCGCCGCCCGACAGGATCACCGGGAACTTGGCCGAGGCCAGCAGTTCGACGGCCGCGTTCAGGCTGTTCTCGCCGCCCGAGCCGCGCTCCACGCGCATCGGCTTGGGAATCTCGGTGGTGAGCTCGCCGTAGAAGTAGTCGCGCGGAATGTTGAGCTGCGTCGGGCCCATCTCGGAGATGGCGCGGTCGAAGCAGCGCGCCGTGTACTCGGCCATGCGCTTGGGGTTGTTCACATGGCCCTGGTACTTGGTGAACTCCTGGAACATCGGCAGCTGGTTGGCTTCCTGGAAGCCGCCCAGGCCCATGCCCATGGTGCCGGTCTCGGGCGTGATCATCACCACCGGGCTGTGCGCCCAGTAGGCCGCGGCCACGGCCGTCACGCAGTTGCTGATGCCGGGGCCGTTCTGCCCGATCACCACGCCGTGGCGGCCCGACACGCGCGCATAGCCGTCGGCCATGTGGGCACCGCCCTGCTCGTGCACCACCGGCACCAGGCGGATGCCGGCGGGCGCGAAGATGTCCATCGCGTCCATGAAGGCCGAGCCCATGATGCCGAAGATGTCGGTCACGCCGTTGGCGACCATGGTCTCGACGAAGGCCTCGGAGGGGGTCATCTTCTGCACGCCCGTGACGGCTTCACGCGAAGGCTGGGCGGGGGCTGCGGGTTGCTTCTGGCTCATGGAAAGCGTCTCCTGAAGGATGTGGCGATCGGTTGCCGGTGGTCCGGCGCTTTGAAACTTCGGAACTCCTTGTTCCGAAATTCATTCCGGCGGAATATAGGACGGCATCCGGCTGGCGTCAAACAATTTACAAAAAACGGTACGCCATGTCTCTTTTTTTGTAAAACACCTATGATCCGGCCCATGAAGATCGTCAAAGGGCTCCCCATGCAAGCAGCCGAGCCGCCCGCCACGGGGGGGGACACGCCCACCATGCGCCTGTTCGCGCTGCTCGAGGTCATGGCCGCGAAGGACCAGCGCTATTCGCTGCAGGGCCTGGTGGAAGAAACCGGCATGCCCAAGCCCACGCTGCACCGCATGCTGCAGCAGCTCGAAGGCTCGGGCCTGTTGCAGCGCGAAGGCGACGGCCGGCACTACGGCATCGGCACGCGGCTGCGGCGGCTGGCCGAGAACCTGCTGCTCAACGACAGCCTGCACGGTGCGCGCCATACGGTGCTGCGTCAACTGGTCGAGGAAATCGGCGAGAGCTGCAACCTCACGGCGCTCTCGGGCAGCGAGGTGGTGTACCTCGACCGCGTGGAGACCGCCGCGCCGCTGCGCTTCTACCTGCACTCGGGCTCGCGCGTGCCGGCGCACTGCTCGGCCAGCGGCAAGATCTTTCTGTCGCAGATGAGCGCCGCGCAGCGCCGCCGCCTGCTGTCGAACGCGCCGCTGGAGGCCTACACCGCGAAGACGCTGACCAACCCCGAGGCGCTCGAGAAAGAAGTGCAGCGCGTGCGCAAGGACGGCTACGCCATCGACCACGAAGAATTCCTGCCCGGCCTGCTGTGCATCGCCACGCTGGTGCCTTCGGGCGACGACGCGCCTTCCAACCTGTGCATTGCCGTGCAGGCGCCGGTGATGCGGCTCGACGCGGCCAGGGCGAAGACGCTGCTGCCCGCATTGCAGCGCGCGGCGCAGGCGCTCAGCCGCATCGACGCCGGCGCGGCCACCGACCGCGCACAGGCCTGACCCCTTTCACAGAAAGAAAGCCTCCCCGTGACCGATACAGCAGAACTCCGCCCGGACAGGTTGCTCAGCGTGCGCGAGGTGTTCGGCATTGACACCGACCTGCAGGTGCCCGCCTTCAGCGAACGCGACGACCACGTGCCCGAGGTCGACGCCGTCTATCGCTTCAACCCCGACGTGACGCTCGCCATCCTCGCGGGCTTCATGCGCGACCGGCGCGTGATGGTGCAGGGGCTGCACGGCACCGGCAAGTCGACCCACATCGAGCAGGTGGCGGCGCGGCTGAACTGGCCCTGCGTGCGCCTGAACCTCGACGGCCACATCAGCCGGCTCGACCTCGTCGGCAAGGATGCCGTGGTGCTGCGCGAAGGCCAGCAGGTCACGGAGTTCCAGGAAGGCATCGTGCCCTGGGCGCTGCAGCGGCCCGTGGCGCTGATCTTCGACGAGTACGACGCGGGCCGGCCCGACGTGATGTTCGTCATCCAGCGCGTCCTGGAGCGCGACGGCAAGTTCACGCTGATGGACCAGAACAAGGTGCTGCGCCCGCACCCGTTCTTTCGCCTGTTCGCCACGGCCAACACGGTGGGCCTGGGCAACCTGAACGGCCTGTACCACGGCGCGCAGCGGCTCAACCACGCGCAGATCGACCGCTGGAACATCGTCGCCTCGCTCAACTACCTGCCGGCCGCGGAAGAAATCGCCATCGTGCAGGCGCGCGTGCCGTCGCTGGCCGATGCGGCGGGCACGAAGCTGGTCGCGTCGATGGTGGCCGTGGCCGACCTCACGCGCAAGGGCTTCGCGGCGGGCGACCTGTCCACCCTGATGTCGCCGCGCACGGTCATCACCTGGGCCGAGAACGTCGAGATCTTCAAGGACCCGGCGCTGGCGTTCCGGCTGTCGTTCGTCAACAAGTGCGACGACGCCGAGCGGCCGCTGGTGGCCGAGTACTTCCAGCGCTGCTTCGACCGCGAACTGCAGGAGTCCCACCAGCTCACCTCGCCGGGCCCGCGCGAATGACCGGCACGCCTGCATCGGCCAGCGCCATGCAGCGCAGGGTGCGGCAGGAGGAGCAGGTGGCCGAGCTCTGCGCGGGCGTGGTGCGCGCCTTCAGCGGCGAGCGCGACCTGCACTTTCGCGGCCGGCGCCTGCACCGCGGCCGCGTCGCGCTGCCGTGGTTCGCGCCGCACCTGCACCCTTCGCCCGACACCGACGACTTCGCTTCGTTTCGCGGCGTGGCCGACGGGCTGGCGCTGCGGCTGTCGCAGTCCGACGCGGCGCTGCACGACAGCCTGCGCCCCGAAGAACCCGTCGAACGCATGCTGTTCGAGATGCTCGAGCAGTTCCGCGCCGAAGCCATGGCGCCGGAGGCCATGGTGGGCATGCGCCGCAACCTGCGCCACCGGCACGAACAATGGTCGCTGGCCTTCCACCACTCGGGCCTGACCGACACCGCGCGCGGCCTGCTGCTGTACGCGGTGGCGCAGATCTGCCGCGCCCGCGTCAGCGGCGAGCAGGTGGTGGAAGAAACCGAAGACATGCTCGAGGCCACGCGCTTCGCGCTCGCGCCGCTCATCGGCCATGCGCTGGCGGGCCTGCGCCGCGACCGCACCGACCAGGCCGCCTATGCCGTGCATGCGCTCGCCATCGCGCGCACCGTGGCCGCGATGCTGCACGAGGCCGGCGAAGAAAGCAGCGCGGCACGCGACCCGCACGTGGACGACAAGCGCAGCGTGTTCAGCCTGGTCGCCGACATGGACCAGGAGATCATTGAGCGCTTCACCACCGCCGAGTCGGGCCGCAGCGCGGTGCTCGACGACGCGGGCGGCGCCTACCGCGTCTTCACCACCGCCTGCGACCGCGAACACGACGCCGCCACGCTCGCACGCAAGGAGGTGCTGGCCGACCACCGCGAGAAGCTCGACCGCCGCATTGCCGCGCAGGGCGTGAACATCGCCCGCCTCGCGCGCGAACTGAGCGCGCTGCTGGCCGAGCCCGAGCGCGACGGCTGGGACGGCGGACAGGAAGAAGGCCTCATCGACGGCCGCCGGCTCGCGCAGCTGGTCGCCTCGCCCACCGAGCGCCGCCTGTTCCGCACCGAGCGCATGGCGCCCGTGGCCGATTGCATCGTCACCTTTCTCATCGACTGCTCGGGCTCGATGAAGGAGCATGCGGAGTCGGTCGCGATGATGGCCGACGTGTTCGCACGCGCGCTCGAACAGGCCGGCGTGGCCAGCGAGGTGCTGGGCTTCACCACCGGCGCATGGAACGGCGGGCGCGCGCAACGCGAGTGGGTGCGTGCCGGCCGCCCGCCCCACCCCGGCCGGCTGAACGAGCGCTGCCACATCGTCTTCAAGGCCGCGGCCACGCCCTGGCGCCGCGCGCGCCCGGCCATGGCCGCGCTGCTGAAGGCCGACCTGTTCCGCGAAGGCATCGACGGCGAGGCGGTCGACTGGGCCTGCGTGCGCCTTCGCCAGCGCAGCGAGGCGCGCAAGCTGCTGCTGGTGATTTCCGACGGCTCGCCGATGGACAGCGCCACCCACCTGGCCAACGACGCGCACTACCTCGACCACCACCTGCGCGACGTGGTGGCGCGCCAGGAACAGCGCGGCGACATCGCCATTGCCGGTATCGGCGTGGGCCTCGACCTGAGCCCGTACTACAGCCGCAGCCATGTGCTGGACCTGGCAACTTCGAGCGGCAACACCCTCTTCCGCGAGGTGATCGAACTCATGGCGGGGCGGCACCGGCGTTGAGACTTTTGGCTACCCAAGCCCTTAGGCGTTTGGCATTACATCCAAGTCCCTGATTGACAAAGGGGCCCCGGCATTCCTACATTGCGTTTCAAATCCAAGAACGACGTTCCAGTATTTGGAACATCGGAGACGACAACACATGGACTCCACGCTTGCCAAGGGCCTCGCCGCCATCGAATGGATGGCGCGGCAGCAGCGCGACTGCCGCGTCACCGACCTGGCACAGGCCTTCGGCATGGCGCGCAGCAACGCGCACCGCACGCTGCAGACGCTGGTCGAATGCGGCTGGGCCGTGCAGGACGCGGGCACCAGCGCCTACAGGCCCAGCCTGAAGCTCTTCGAGCTCGGCGCGCTGGTGGGCGAAGCGGCCGACGTGGGCGCGCTGCTGCGCCCGCACCTGGCAGCGCTTGCGCAGGCCACGGGCGAGACCATT
The DNA here is from genome assembly GCF_900112425.1 of Variovorax sp. OK212. Classification (GTDB taxonomy): domain Bacteria; phylum Pseudomonadota; class Gammaproteobacteria; order Burkholderiales; family Burkholderiaceae_C; genus Variovorax. The sequence continues at coordinate 66,976 of NZ_FOLP01000026.1, forward strand.
CACCTGGCGGTGCTCGACGGCGCGGAAATCGTCTACCTCGACAAGTTCGACAGCCCGCTGCCGGTGGCCGCGTATTCGCGCGTCGGTGGCCGCGCGGCGGCCTGCTGCGTGGCCTCGGGCAAGGCGCTGCTTGCCGCGGCGTCGCTCGACACGGCCGCGCTGCGGCAGCGCCTGGGCGCGCTGGTGGCACACACGAAGAACAGCATCACCGACTTCGATGCGCTCTCTCTTGAACTGGCGCGCACGCGGGCACGCGGCTATGCCGAGAACCGCGAGGAATGGCGCCTGGGCGTCTGCGGTCTCGGCGTGCCGGTGTTCAACGCGCGCGGCGACGCCGTGGCGGCGGTGGGCATGAGCGTGCCCTCGATCCGCTTCGCGCGCACGCAGGCACGCGGGCTGGCCGGCCACATCACGGCCTGCGCGCGCGATGCCAGCGCAACGCTCGGCTACCGCGCAAGCGCGGCAACGTCTGCAGGCGCCAGTGCGAACACACCAAAGAGAAGGAGACTCGAATGAAGCTGTTCCCCGTTCCCTGGCTGCGCGCCGGCCTGACGGCCTTCGCAACGCTGTCCGCGCTTGCCGTGCCGCTTGCCATGCCCTTCGCCGCGCATGCCGACAACGGCGGCGACTACCCCAACAAGCCGATCCGCCTGATCGTGCCCTACCCGCCCGGCGGCGGCACCGACGTGATCGCGCGCATCGTGCAGGAGCGCTTCCAGACGCTGCTGGGCCAGCCGGTGCTCATCGACAACCGCGGCGGCGCGGCAGGCTCCATCGGCACCGAGGTGGTGGCCAAGTCGGCGCCCGACGGCTACACGGTGCTGTTCACGCTGTCGTCGCACACCATCAACCCCGCCATCTACAACAAGCTGAGCTTCGACACCGCGAAAGACTTCGCGCCGGTCGGCATGGTCGCCTCGCTGCCGCAGATCCTGGTGGCCAACCCGCAATTTCCGCCGAACACCGTGGCCGAACTGGTCGCGCTGGCCAAGGCCAAGCCCGACAGCATTTCCTTCGCGTCGGTGGGCAACGGCTCGCCCGGGCACCTGGCGGGCGAGCTGCTGAAGCTGCGCACCGGCACGCACATGACGCACATTCCCTACCGCGGCGGCGGCCCGGCCGTCACCGACGTGATGGGCGGACAGGTGCCGCTGCTGTGGGTGTCCATTCCGGCCGCCGCGCAGTTCGTGAAGGCCGGCAAGCTGAAGGCGCTCGCGGTGTCCACCACCAAGCGCAGCGCGGCCTTCCCCGACGTGCCGACGATGCAGGAGGCCGGCATTGCCGACTTCGACGTCGACTCGTGGTACGCCGTGTTCGTGCCCGCCAAGACACCGCAGCCCGCCATCGCCAAGCTCAACCGCGTCATCAACACCGTGGTGAAGGAACCGGACATCCGCGACAAGCTGCTGGCGCAAGGCAGCGAAGGCGTGGGCGGCACGCCGGAGCAGCTCGGCAAGGTGGTCAGCACCGAACTCGTGCGCTGGCAGAAGCTGGCCAAGGAAGCCAGCATCAAAGTCGACTGACCGACACAGAGACCCCATGATGGAACATCCAGCCCCCACCTCATCCCCCTCGTCCCCCTTATCCCCCTCATCCCCGATCGCGGAACTCGTCGCCCGCGCGCGCGCCGCGCAGCGCATCTACGAGACCTGGTCGCAGGCCCAGGTCGACACCGCCGTGGTCGCGGCCGGCTGGGCCATCATCGAGCCGGCGCGCAACCGCGAACTGGCCGAGCTGGCCGTGGCCGACACCGGCGTGGGCAACGTCGAGGACAAGGTGCGCAAGAACCACCGCAAGACCTTCGGCCTGCTGCGCGACCTGCACGGCGCGCGCTCGGTCGGCGTGATCGCGGAAGACCCGGCGCGCGGCATCGTCGAGATCGCGCGGCCCGTGGGCGTGGTGTGCGCCGTCACGCCCTCGACCAACCCGGGCGCCACGCCGGCCAACAAGATCATCAATGCGCTGAAGGGCCGCAACGCGGTCATCGTCGCGCCCTCGCCCAAGGGCTGGTCGACGGCGGCGCGGCTGATCGCGTTCATCCACCAGCAGTTCGACCGCATCGGCGCGCCGCGCGACCTGGTGCAGCTGCTGCCCTCGCCCGTCAACAAGCAGTCGACCGCCGAGCTGATGCGCCTGTGCGACCTGGTGGTGACCACCGGCTCGCAGGCCAACGTGCGCGCGGCCTATGCGAGCGGCACGCCGGCCTTCGGCGTGGGCGCGGGCAACGTGGCGGGCATCGTCGACGAGACGGCCGACGTGCAAGCGGCGGCCGACCGCATCGTGCGCTCGAAGACCTTCGACAACGCCACGAGCTGCTCGTCGGAGAACAGCCTGGTCATCGTCGACGCGGTGCGCGCGCAGATGCTCGCCGCTTTGAAAGACCGCGGCGCCGTGATGCTCGCGGCCGGCCAGAAGGCCACCCTGCAGGCGCTGATGTGGCCCGAAGGCAAGCTCTCGCCCGCCGTCATCGGCCAGTCGGCACGCTCCATTGCCGAACGCGCGGCCGCGCTGGACGGCGCCAACCGCGCCGCATGGCAAGCCATTGCAGAAGCCGACCCGCGCATCCTCATGGTGGCGGAAGACGGCGTGGGCCACGAGCATCCGTTCTCGGGCGAGAAGCTCAGCCCCGTGCTCGCGGTCTATGCGGCGCGCGACTTCGACGAAGCCGCCGCCACGGTCGAGCGCATCTATGCCTACGAAGGCGCGGGCCACTCGGTGGGCCTGCACAGCACCGTGCCCGAGCGCGCGCTGTCCCTGGGCCTCACGCTGCCGGTGTCTCGCGTCATCGTCGACCAGGCGCACTGCATCGCCACCGGCGGCAGCTTCGACAACGGCCTGCCGTTCTCGCTGTCGATGGGTTGCGGCACCTGGGGCAAGAACAACTTCTCGGACAACATGAACTACCGCCACTACCTGAACATCACGCGTGTGTCGCGGCCGATTCCCGAGGTGGTGCCGACCGAGGAACAGATCTTCGGCGCCTTCTTCGCCACCCACGGCGCGAAGTGAGCACGGCGATGGCGGCAGCGGAAGCCACCACGGTTCACGCGCTGGTCGAGCAGCAGGCCCAGCGCCAGCCGCACGCGGTGTACGCGCGCGCCACCGAGTCGCAGCAGCACATCGCCTACGGCGAACTCGCGCGCGGATGCCGCCGCGTGGCTTCGGTGCTGCGCGGGCACGGCATGCAGCCGGGCGACACCGTCTCCGTCGTCATGCCCAACGGGCTGCAGACCCTGCGCCTGCTGCTGGGCGCGATGCACGGCGGCTTCGTCGTGAACCCGGTCAACCTGCTGTCGCAGCCCGAGCAGATGCGCTACGTGCTCGCGCATTCCGACTGCCGCGTGGTCTGCGTCGCGCCCGAGTGGGAATCGCGCGTGCGCGAGATGGTCGAAGCCTTCGACCGGCCGGTGAAGCTGGTCGTGGTCGACCCCGAAGCCGACGCGCTGCCGGGCGAAGAGGAGATGGCCGCCGCCGCATCGGCGCCCTCGCCCGACGCCGTTGCGCTGCTCATGTACACCTCGGGCACCACCGGCATGCCCAAGGGCGTGATGCTCACGCAGCGCAACCTCGCGGCCAATGCGCACGCCATCAGCGCCGAGCACCAGCTGCAGCCTTCGGACCGCGTGCTGGCAGTGCTGCCGCTGTACCACATCAACGCCTTCGCCGTGACCATGCTCGCGCCGCTCGCGCACGGCGGCAGCCTTGCGATGCCGCCGAAGTTCTCGGCCGGCCGCTTCTGGGAGCAGGCCACGCAGACGCAGTGCAGCTGGATCAACGTGGTGCCCACCATGATCTCGTACCTGCTCGAGGGCGCGAAGCCGCCGCTTGCGCAGACGCTGGCCATCCGCTTCTGCCGCTCGGCTTCGGCCGCGCTGCCGCCCGAGCACCACCGCGCCTTCGAGCAGATGTTCGGCATCGGCATCGTCGAGACCATGGGTCTCACCGAAACCGCGGCGCCTTCTTTCTCGAACCCCATGGACCCGGCCGCGCGCAAGCTCGGCTCGGTGGGGCGCGCGTCGGGCTGCATGGCCGGCGTGATCGATGCCGGTCTTGCGGCCGTGGCCAACGGCGTGACGGGCGAGCTCGTCATTCGCGGGCCCAACGTGATGCTCGGCTACTACAAGAACGAGGACGCCACGCGCGCCAGCTTCACGCCCGACGGCTGGCTGCGCACCGGCGACCTGGGCCACCGCGACGAGGACGGCTTCTTCTTCGTCACCGGCCGCATCAAGGAGCTGATCATCAAGGGGGGCGAGAACATCGCGCCACGCGAGATCGACGAGGCCCTGCTGCAGCACCCCGCCGTGCTCGAGGCCGCCGCCGTGGGCGTGCCCGACCGCCACTACGGGCAGGACATCGGCGTGTGCATCGTGCTGCGCGAAGGCTGCACCTGCACCGAGGACGAGCTGCGCGAGTTCAGCGCCACCGCGCTCGGCCGCTACAAGGCGCCCGGCCACTACCGCTTCGTGCGCGACCTGCCACGCGGCCCCTCCGGAAAGGTGCAACGCCTGAAGCTGTTGCCGCTCTTCGAGGCATGACGGCGGCGGACCTCCTGGTGCCGCCGCTGGCACCGGCGACGCTGGCCTACAGCCTGTGCGTGGTGTTCGCGGCCGGCATCGTGCGCGGCTTCGCGGGCTTCGGCTTCTCGGCCATCACCGTGGCGGGCATGTCGCTGGTGGTGTCGCCTGCGCTGGTGGTGCCCGCCATCTTCATGCTCGAGATCCTTGCGAGCCTGAGCCAGTTGCGCGGCATTGCGCGCGACGTCGACATGCCCTGGCTCAGCTGGCTGATGCTGGGCAACCTGATCTGCATTCCCATCGGCGTGGCGTTGCTCGCCTGGCTGCCGGAAACGCCGTTGCGCCTGCTCATCGGTGCGCTGCTGATGGCGGCCGCGCTGCTGCTGCGCGGCGGCGCGCACGTCACGCTGGTGCCCACGCGCAGCGTGCGGCTCGCGGCCGGCCTGGCCTCGGGCTTCATCAACGGCGTGGCGGCCATCGGCGGCATTGCCATCGCGGTGCTGCTGAGCACCACCAGGATGGCCCCGGCCGCGCTGCGCGCCACGCTCATCGCGCTGCTGCTGTTCAGCGACGTGGTCGCGCTGATCTGCGCGGCGCTGATACCGTCATCGGCGCATGCGTCGGGCAACCTGATGGGCGCGGACACGCTCAAGTGGGCGCTGTGGCTCGCGCCGGCGATGCTCGCGGGCATCTGGTACGGGCAGCGCTCTTTCAAGGGCGTGTCGCCGGAGCAGTTCAGGAAGCATGTGCTGAACCTGCTGATTGCGTTGGCGGCGGTGAGCGTGGTGCGGGCGGTGGCCAGCCTGGTGGGCTGACCCGGGGCGAGCGCCTCAGGGCACGGAAGCCAGCGCCGGATAGGCCGCGCCCACCAGCGCCGACAGCGCACGCGCCGCCGCGCTCAGGCTGCGGCTGCCGCGATGCACCAGCCCGACCTCGCGATGGAAGGTGTGATGCCCCAGGTCGATCGCGCGCACGGCCGCCGGCCAACGGCGATGCGGCGCGGTCTCGGGCGCCAGTGCCACGCCCAGGCCCCTTGCCACCAGGCCCACGATCGCTTCGAGCTCGTCGACTTCGCACACGTCCTGCACGCTCAGGTGCGACGCACGCAGGAAGCGGTCGACCTGCCGCCCGCCGAACGACACGCGGTCATAGCGCACGAAGGGGTGGCTCGCGAGGATCTCCGCCCAGTCGTCGCCTTTCAGCTGCCGCGGCACCAGCAGCCTGAACGGCTCGCGCGCGAGCGTGGTCCAGCGCAGGTCGCCGTGCATCGAGAACGGCGGGCGAATGATCAGCGCCATGTCGAGTTCGCCCGCGTCGACCTGGTCGAAGAGCGACATCGACACGCCCGGCACCACGCGTGTGCGGCAGCCCTCGTGCTGCTTGTGGAAGCGGGCCAGCACGTCGGGCAGCACCGAGCGCTGCGCGGACGCGATCGCGCCGATGGCGATGACGCGCGCGGCCGACGCGTCTTCGGCCGTGCCGGCACCGAGATTGCCGTACAGGCGCACCAGCTCCTCGGCCTGCGCCAGCGTCTGGCGGCCCGCGGCGTTCAGCAGCGCGGAGCGGCCGGTGCGGTCGAACAGCGCGAAGCCGAGTTCGGCTTCCAGCCGCTGCATCTGCGCGCTGACGGCCGCCTGCGTCAGCCCGATCTTCTCGCCCGCCGCGGAGAAGGTGCCCTCGCGCGCCACGGCGATCAAGGTCTTGAGCTCCCGAATCATTCATCAATCCTTTCGATGCTCGATACAAATATATATTGATTTTGTTTTTGCATCGGCCAACCTACGATCGCGCCAGTTTCCTTGCTCCTCCAGCGATTCACCAGAAAGCCCACGCACATGAAGGCCCCCACCTCCAACCCCGCCATGCTGTCGCCGTTCCACCTCGCGTTTCCGGTGCACGACCTCGCGCTGGCGCGCAAGTTCTACGGCGAGACGCTCGGCTGCCCTGAAGGCCGCAGCTCGCCCGAATGGATCGACTTCAACTTCTACGGCCACCAGATCGTGGCGCACCTCGCACCCGAGGCCACGGGCGCGAGCCAGCTCAACGCGGTGGATGGGCACGGCGTGCCCGTGCGCCACTTCGGCATCGTGCTGCCGCTGGCCGACTGGGAAGCGGCCGCCGAGCGGCTCAAGGCGCACGGCACCGAATTCGTCATCGCGCCGTACATCCGCTTCAAGGGCGAGCCCGGCGAGCAGGCGACGATGTTCTTTCTCGACCCGTCGGGCAATGCGCTGGAGCTGAAGGCGTTCTCGGATATCTCGCGGCTGTTTGCGAAGTAGCGGGCCGGTTGCCGGCCTGTACCGATCAGGCGCTGCGCCGCTCGATCCTCAGCGCCGCACCAGCCTCCCCGATGATTTGCTTGAACACACCCGCGTGGCCGGAACGCCGCGTGGTCCTTGCAAGGAATGCATCGAACTCGGCCTCGTCAGGAATCGAGAACGTGATGCGCGCGGGCTCGTTGTGCCGAAGCACGTCTTCGAATGCAGCCAGGTTGCTGCCCGCGTACCCGCGGTAGCCGAACAGCGCCTCTCCGAGGTGACAGTAGAGGTCGTCCTCGGTTCGCAAGCCGGCCACGTCCAGCACGACAAGCCCGGTCACCAGCGTCTGGCGCCAATTGAAGGGAGAAGCCAGGGACATGCAGGCGCTGATCCACGGGTACCCGTAAACGGGATCGAGGTCGCGCCAGCTGACCGGAACGCCCTCCCTCCACGCATCCAGGATCTGCACCTTCGGCAGGTATGCGCGGCCGACCGACACCACGTAATGCTGGCGCGAGCCCTTGTCCTTCAGGAGCGCCTTGCAATGGATGCAGGCCACCTCCGCCTCCAAATCACCGATGACCTTGTAGATCGTGTAGACGGTGCTTGCCCTCAGAGCCGGGTAGTTGCCGGGAGCCTGCATGCCGTCCACGACGATGAGCACGTCCTCGACGACGTCACTTTCCTCGGTGATGTAGACGGAAGGCAGGCCTTCTATCGAGCCGACCCGCAGTTCGATGTCGTCGCCCTCGGCTTCGCTGCGAATGAGGTAGTGCCTGTCTGCGCAACCCGCGCCGGTGTCTGGAAAGTTCTCAGGCATCGAGTTCATGAAGTAGCTCGATGGCCGGCGCACCGGGAATCTTCCCGTGCTGCCCGTTCAGCTGGAGGCTCATCGGTCGCCCCGCTTCTGCGCGGGCAACGCCATCGCCCCCGCATCGAAAGCCTCGCAGTAGTCCTTCCAGTCCGCCCTCACCTGCGCCGCACAGGCATGTGCCGCCGCCAGCAGGTCGGCGCCCCACGACGTCACCGAGCCCCCGAAATCGACCAGCACGTCCGCGTCGGCCGAGCCCTGCCGGCCCGCGCTGCGCAGTTGCGCCCAGGCGATGAGCTGCCCCATCTCGCCGATGACGCCGCGGATCTGTTCGAGGCTGGTGCCCGCGGCGCCCAGGCTCACGCGGTCTTCGCTGGGCTGCAGGCCGCGCAGCACGTGAGACGGTGAATCCTTCGCGCCCACGATGGGATGCAGGAACGCCATCGACACGGCCTGCATGCGGCGCTGCAAGCCCACCACGCGGTGCGCCTGCGAAGGCCATGCGGGTTGCGCGAGCTTCAGGTGCGGTGCCAGCGACGAGGGCAGCGCCTGCTTCAGGTCGAGCAGGTAGTTGCCGTCGGGCGAGCCCTTGCCTTCGACCAGCACGATGTAGCGCGCCACGCCCAGGCTGCCGGTGCCCGCGACACGGCGCGCCACGTCGAGCACCTTGAAGAAGCCGGGCTTGTCCTGCGTGGCAGCGAAGGTGTCGATGAGCTTGGTGACGCGGGCGCGCGCGTCGTCGTCGGCCTTCAGCGCGCGCTTGCCGTCGCAGCGGATGACGCGGCCGCGGCCCTTGCGGTCGGTGCGGTGGTCGAGAAAGGCGGGCCGGCTGCGGGCCTTGAGGGTGTCCAGCAGTTCCTGCACCAGCCCTTCGGCGGTGTCGCGCTCCAGCCAGCGGGCCTTGCCGGGCACCAGCGCCGCGGCATAGGCGTCGAGGAACACCTGGCACAGCGCGGCCGCTTCGTCGGCGGTGGCGCGCAGGCCGTCGCCCGCCACCAGGATGCTCGAGAGAAAGCGCACCAGCTCCCAGGTGACGGGCGCCAGCGCCGCTTCGTCGAAGTCGTTGAGGTCGAAGTACACGAGCCGGTTGTCGCCCTTGTAGCTGCCGAAGTTCTCCAGGTGCGCGTCGCCGCACAGCCAGCCCGCCGGCGCCTTGGAGAACAGCGCGTCGCCCGGCAAGCGGTCGTAGAACAGGTGGCAGGTGCCGCGCAGGAACACGAAGGGGCTGGTGCGCAGGCTGGCGTACTTCATCGCCAGGCGTTCGGGCTCGCGGCCCGCGTTGAAATTGCGGATGGACTCGGCGACGTTGAGCATGGCGTTCCCCACTTCGGATACCCCGGATTCTCGGCCCGCGAACACCGTCAGGAGAAAGTTTTCAAGGCACGCCCGCTTGTATATTCGCCCAGCCGTCGAGGCACGACGACGCCGCTTTCGCGCGACAGGCGCAGGCATCCGCGGCGTCTCCATCAAAAAAAACACTCAGGGGTGAACCACATGCAAAAAAATGCCGGCCGGCTGGCCGCTTTCCTTCCCGCGCTCTCGCTGCTCGCCGCGGCAGCCCTCTGGCACGGCACCGCGCAGGCCGACAACGCCGCGCCCGTGCTCGGCTACAACGACATCGTGGCGGCGTACAAGGCCAACCCGCAACAGGCAACGGCCAGGTACACGCAGAAGCGCCTGGCCTTCAGTGGCCGCGTGATGCGCATGGGCAGCGAGGCGGGCGGCACCTATTTCGGGGCCGTCGCCGACGATGGATCGCAGTTCGACACCAGCTTCGAGGTGAGCGACCAGGAAGCCCTGAAGCCGAAGTTCAAGGACCAGAAGATGACGCCTTTCCAGTTCTCGTCGAACCTGGTTTTCGAATGCCTCAACGAAGGCTTTCTGGCCACGGCCTTGGTACCCTCGCCCAAGCTCACGCACTGCCGCCTGGTGAAGTAGCCTCCGGTGCCTCCAGTGCAGCGGATGCCGCCGACCCCGGCGGCGCTGCCGTGAAGCTGCATTCACCGACCAGCCTGCCATCCCCCATGTCTCCCGCACTCTCGCGCATTCCGATCCACGACGTGCGCAAGGTCGCCGTCGCCGCCTTGCCGCGCAGCGCGAGCTCGCCGCTGTTCGAGCGCCTGCGCGGGGCCGTCGGCCAGGTGGCCCTGCGCGCGCCCGATGCCGGCGAAGGCGCGCGCTGGCACACGCACACCCTCGGCGGCGTGCCGCGCCGCTTTGCGCAGCCGATCACGTTCACGCCTTATGCCGCGGTGCAGCCGTGTTCGGCGCGCTGCAGCTTCTGCTCGGAGAACCTGCGCAAGGCCGACGGCGCGGTCGCGGCCTCCCGCCTGCGGCCAGGAGCCGGCTACTTCGAGGGCCTGGCGCGCACGCTGCGGGCTTTGCGCGGCGTGCCGCTGTCGTGGTCGCTCTCGGGCCTGGAAACCAGTGACGACGCCGACTGGATGCTGCAGCTGCTCGACGTGCTGGCCGCCGGCGAACGCGACGGCCCGGTGGTCGAGGAGCGCGTGCTCTACAGCAACGGCGCCGGCTTTGCCGCCCCTCGCGGCGCGCAACTGCGCGATGCGCTGCAGGCCTTCGGGCTGAGCTGGCTGGAGCTGTCGCGCCACCACCATGACAGCGCCACCAACCAGGCCATCATGCGCTTCAGGCCCGGCGTGGCCATCGGCGAGCAGGCGGTGTTCGAACGCACCGCGCGGCAGCTGGCCGACGCGGTGGCACTGCGGCTGGTGTGCATTCTTCAGCGCGGCGGCGTGGCGCAGCCGGCGGACGTGGCGGCGTACCTGCGCTGGGCGCAACGCTGCGGCGCCGGCACGGTGGTGTTCCGCGAGTTCTCGCGGCTGGACGACAGCTACCGCGACAACGCCACGGCGCGCTTCCTGGGCACGCACCGCGTGTCGATGGACGAGCTGCTCGCCGCCTGCCTCGACGACGCCGATGTCTCGCGCGGCTGGACGCTCGACAGCCTGACCGAGGGCTACTACTTCTGGAACCTGCGCCTGCGCACCGCGAGCGGGCTGCGCGTGGTGTTCGAGAGCGCCGACTACGGCGCCATGCACCAGCGCCATGCCAGCGGCGACGTCTACAAGCTCGTCTACTTTCCGGACGGACAGCTGTGCGCGGGCTGGGAGCCCGGGCGCGACGTGCTGCTCGACACCCGAAGCGACGACAGCCGCAACGACGAGGCACGCAACGACGAGGTGCTCCCCCATGCCTAGCCACAGCTGGCTGATGCTCGAGGCGGAGTCGCCGCGCCACCGGCTGCCCGACGACCTGCGCGCACGCGACCCGCTGGGCGGGCGCGACTGCGGCTGGGTCGAGCAGATGACGCCCTTCGTGCGGCAGTTCTCCCGGCCCGGCGAAACCGTGTTCGACCCGTTCGCGGGCTTCGGCACCACGCTGCTGGCCGCGCGGCTCGAAGACCGGCTGGCCGTCGGCTGCGAGGTCGATGCACAACGCGTCGAGCTCGCGCGCGAGCGGCTGGCGCGGCACGGCCTCGGCCATGGCGTGGCCCTGCTGCACGGGTCGTGCGACGCGTTGCAGGGCGCCGCATTGCCGCCCCTGGACCTGTGCCTGACCAACGTGCCCTACTTCGGCTGCCGATGGCCTGGCGCCGATGCCGCATCGCAGCTCTACGACAGCCGCAGCTACGCGCAGCACCTCGACGGCCTGCGCGACGTTTTCCACAGCGTGCGCGCGGACTTGCGCGAGGGCGGCCATTGCATCGCGATGGTGGAGAACGTTCGCCTCGGCGATCGCGTGCTGCCGCTGGCGTTCGACCTTGCGCGCATCCTCGGCGCGCTGTTCACGATGGTGGAAGAGCGGGTGCTGGTCTACCCGCACGCAGGCGACGACGACACGGCCTCAGCGCGCACCGACCGGCGGCATGAATACGCCTTGGTGTTCAGCAAGCAGCGCGAGCGCATCGACCTGCAGGCCACGTCGGAGCTGCTCGACGCCTTGCGCGCACAGGGCCATGCCTTCACCTTGATCGGCAGCTTCGCGCGCTGGCTCGCCGACCCGCAAGGCACGCCGCCCGCCGACGCGGACATTCGCGTCGATGCCGACCCGCCGCGGCTCGACGCGCTGCTGCAGTGGCTGCGCGGCCGGGGCTTCGCAATCACGAGCTGGGGCGAGCCGGTGGCCGTGCCGCTGCACCTCGACAGCTACCGCGGGCGCTGCTACTTTCGCGCGGACCGCATCGACCGCAACGGCGCGCTGGTGCGGCTCGACATCGGCTACGAGGGTTAGCGCCTCGGGCGCATCAGAGCAGCCCGCTCATGCGCTGCGCCGCGGCCTTCAGCGCGTCGATGCGCTCGAGCGCGTCGTCCATCGACATGCGCGCCGTCGGCGCGTGCACCGCCAGCGCGGCGCGCACCCCGCCCGCCGCGTCGCGCACCGGCACGGCCACGGCCACCAGCCCGGCAATGAACTCCTCGCGGTCGCACGAGTAGCCGCCCTTGGCGATCGCCTCGCACTCGGCGCGCAGCGCCTCGGCCGTCACCAGCGTGTTGGCCGTCATGCGCTCCAGCGGCAGGTGGTCGATGCGCGCGTCGCGCTCCTTCTTGGGCATCGACGCCAGGAACAGCTTGCCGCTGGCCGTGCAATGCAGCGGCACGTGCGAGCCCACGTCCAGCGTGAGGCGCAGCGGCCATTGCGCCTCGACGCGGTCGAGGTAGAGCACCTGCGCGCCGTCGAGCGTGGTGAGGTTGCAGGTTTCGCCGACCTGGCGCACCAGCTCCGACAGCACCTCGTGCCGCAGGCCGCGCACCACGCCGTGGTTGAGCGTGTCGAAGGCCAGCTTGCGCAGCGCGGGGCCGACGCTGAACGAGCGCTCGTCCACGTCGCGCGCCAGGAAACCGGTGGCCAGCAACTGGGTGCAGATGCGGTGCGCCGTGCCCTTGGGCAGGCCGAGCTGCGCGGCCAGTTCGGCCAGCGTGAGGGCGCGGCCCGCGTTGGCCAGCAGCGCCAGCAGACGCAGGCTGCGCTCGGCGGAAGAGCCTGAGCCGGCCTCGGGTTCGTCGGCGGAAATCACGGCGACGGGCACTGCAGCTGGCACGGCAACTGGCACTGCGATGGAGGCGCGCGCGGAACGGGGCATGCGGGTAAACCTTAAAAATGGAACATTGCGTTCCGAAAATCATTGGCCTAGTATGCGGCCGAGCCTCGCGATTGTTCCACTCCAGGACCCCGTTGCATGCCCGAAGAAGAGTTCGACTACATCGTTGTCGGCGCCGGTTCCGCCGGCTGCGTGCTGGCCGCCCGGCTGAGCGAAGACCCGGCCACGCGCGTGCTGCTGCTCGAAGCCGGCCCGCCCGACCGTTCGCTGTGGATCCACCTGCCCATCGGCTACGGCAAGACGATGTGGAGCCCCACCTACAACTGGCGCTTCGAGACCGACCCCGACCCGAACATGAACGGCCGGCGCATCTACTGGCCGCGCGGCAAGACGCTGGGCGGCTCCAGCGCGATCAACGGGCTGATCTACATCCGCGGCCAGCGCGAGGACTACGACCACTGGGCCGCGCTGGGCAACCAGGGCTGGGGCTACGACGACGTGCTGCCCTACTTCATCAAGTCCGAAGGCAACCAGCGCGGCGGCGATGCCTTCCACGGCGGCAGCGGGCCGCTGAAGGTGTCGAACATCTCGGCCAGGCACGAGCTGATCGAGGCCTTCATCGGCGGCGCGCAGCAGACCGGCGTGCCGCGCACCGACGACTTCAACGGCGCCGCGCAGGAAGGCGCGGGCTACTACCAGCTGACCACGCACAAGGGCTGGCGCTGCAGCACGGCCAAGGCCTACCTGACGCCCGCCGTGAAGCAGCGGCCCAACCTGCGCATCGAGACCGACGCGCTGGCCGGCAAGCTGGTGTTCGACGGGCGGCGCGCCGCCGGCATCGGCTACCGGCAAGGCGGCGTGCTCAAGACCGCGCGCTGCCGCGCCGAGGTGCTGCTGTCGGCCGGCTCGATCCAGTCGCCGCAGTTGCTGCAGCTCTCGGGCATCGGCCCGCGCGCGCTGCTGGAGCGCTTCGGCATTGCGGTGGTGCACGAGCTGCCCGGCGTGGGCGAGAACCTGCAGGACCACCTGCAGATTCGCCTGGGCTACGAGTGCACCAAGCCCATCACCACCAACGACCAGCTCAACTCCTGGTTCGGCCAGGTGGGCATGGGCCTCGAATGGCTGCTGCACCGCACCGGGCCGCTGGCCGTGGGCATCAACCAGGGCGGGTGCTTCATGCGCGCGCTGAAAGATGCCAACGGCCAACCCGTGGCGGCCACGCCCGACATCCAGTTCCACGTGGCCACGCTGTCGGCCGACATGGCCGGCGGCAAGGTGCACCCCTACTCGGGCTTCACGATGTCGGTGTGCCAGCTGCGGCCCGAGTCGCGCGGCCATGTGCGCATTCGCTCGCTCGACGTGGCCGAGCCGCCCGAGATGCAGCCCAACTACCTCGCCACCGAGCTCGACCGCGCCACCACCGTGGCCGGCGTGAAGGCGGCGCGCGCCATTGCCGAGGCGCCCGCCATGCGCCCTTACGTGAAGCGCGAGGTCAAGCCCGGCCCGCAGGCCGAAAGCGACGCCGACCTGCTGGAGTTCTGCCGCAACAACGGCGCCACCATCTTCCACCCCACCGGCACCTGCCGCATGGGCAGCGACGCGCTCGCCGTGGTCGACGCGCGGCTGCGCGTGCACGGCGTGGCGGGGCTGCGCGTGATCGACTGCTCGGCCATGCCCACGCTGGTGTCGGGCAACACCAACGCGCCCGCCGTGATGATGGCCGAGAAGGCCGTCGACCTGATCAGAGAGGACGCGAGGGCGGCCGCCGCCACGTTGTAGTTTTTTCCGCACGACCGAAGGCCCGAGGCTCCCGCTCACTGAGCGAGGAGCGAAGAGGCCGCCACGACAACAACCTCATCGGAGACAAACATGAGTGCAAGCGACGAGAAAGCGATTCGCAGGGTGGTGGTTTCGGCCCTGGTGGGCGCCACCATCGAGTGGTACGACTTCTTCCTGTACGGCGTGGTGGCCGGCATCGTGTTCAACAAGCTCTACTTTCCGGGCAGCGACCCGGTGGTGTCGACCTTGCTGGCCTACACCACGTTCGCGGTGGGCTTCGTCACGCGGCCCCTGGGCGGCGTGATCTTCGGCCACTTCGGCGACAAGATCGGGCGCAAGAGCATGCTCATCATCACGCTGATGATCATGGGCGTGGCCACCTTCCTGATCGGGCTGGTGCCCACCTATGCGCAGATCGGCGTTGCGGCGCCCTTGCTGTTGCTGCTGCTTCGGGTGGCGCAGGGCATCGGGCTGGGCGGCGAATGGGGCGGCGCGGTGCTGATGGCGTACGAGTACGCGCCGAAGGAAAAGCGCGGCTTCTATGCGTCGCTGCCGCAGATCGGGCTGGCCATCGGCCTGTGCCTGGCCTCGGGCGTGGTGGCGCTGCTGTCGTCGCTGCTCACCGACGAGCAGTTCCTGGCCTGGGGCTGGCGCATTGCCTTCCTCATCTCGGGCGCGATGGTGATGGTGGGCATGTACATCCGACTGCACGTGCAGGAAACGCCGGAGTTCGCGGCCGTGAAGGCGCGCAACGCCGAGCTGCGCATTCCGTTCATGGACATGATCCGGCGCTACCCGGGCAATGTGCTCAAGGGCATGGGCGCGCGCTACATCGACGGAGTGTTCTTCAACATCTTCGGCGTGTTCTCCATCAACTACCTCACGAGCACCATCAAGATCAGCCGCACCGAGGCGCTGCTGGGCGTGATGGCGTCGGCGGTGGTCATGTGCTTTGCCATTCCGTTCTTCGGGCGCCTGTCCGACCGGCTCGGGCGGCCCAAGGTCTACATGTGGGGGTCGATCATCACGGCCGTGTCGGCGTTTCCGGGCTTCTGGCTCATGACGCACAGCGGGGGCAACGTGCTGCTGATCTGGCTGTCGATCATCGTGCCCTTCGGCATCCTGTATGCGTCGGTGTACGGGCCGGAGGCGGCGCTGTTCTGCGACCTGTTCGACGCCAAGGTGCGCTACACGGGCATCAGCTTCGTCTACCAGTTCTCGGGCATCTTCGCCTCGGGCATCACGCCGATCATTGCGACCGCGCTGCTCAAGTCGGGCGGCGGGCAGCCGTGGCAGATCTGCATGTACGTGCTGTTCGCGGGGCTGGTGTCCGCGGTGTGCGCGTGGATGATCGGGCGCTCGGCCTCGCCGGCCGACGCGCCGGTGGCCGTGCCGTCACGGTGAGTTCTTGGGCGCAGCTGCAGACGCGGCGGCGCCTGCCGCGCGCACCTTCTCGACGACCGACAGCACCGCGTCGACCACCGCACCGGGGTCGTCGAACTGGATGTCGTGGCCCGCGTTCGGCAGCAGCCGGTGCGTGCCGCGCGTGGACCAGTGGGTGATGTCGTCGTGCATCTGCTTCCAGAGCGCCTGCACTTGCTTGCCCTGCCCGGGCGTGATCTTCATGCCGCGCAGCTCGCCGGCCGTGTAGGGCGCCATGGCGGTGAGCACGGCCAGCGGCCGGTCGCCCAGGTCACGAAACGCGCCCGCCTCGGCCAGCGTGCGGTCGGTGGCATCGCCTTCGGCGAGCTCGGTGCGAAACGACGTGGGTGCGAAGGCGCGCACCGCCTGCACGTCATGTGCCGTCTGGTTGGGTGCTTGCGGCAGGAGCCTCGGGGCAGCAAGGCGCACCAGGCCCGACCACCCCAGGCCCATGACGACGCGCGACAGCAGCGAGCGCGACTCCGTCATGTACCCCGCAACCCGCGCCACCTGGTCCGGATGCGAAGGGTCGACCAGCACCAGCCCCGCCACCTCGGCGCCGAAGTAGTGCGTGAAGCTCACGACGTAGGGCCCGCCTATCGACTGCCCCACCATCACGAACGGGCCCCGCTCGCCCGCGCGGGCCAATGCGTCATGAAGGTCTTGCGCCACCTGCCTGGCGCTGGAAGGCGCGCTCGACGGGTCGCTCCACATCAGCCCCGCGCGGCTGTAGGCGCAGGCCCGCGTGTGCGCCGCCACCTTCGGCTGCACGGCCGACCAGCTCAGCGAACCGTCGGGGCCCTGGCCGGACTCGAACACGACGGTGGGCGAACCCGTGCCGCGGCAGTCGAGCTGGATGCGCCGCCCGCCGACGTCGACCATCTGCCCCGGCGGCGGAAAGTCGCGCGCGGCGCGGTAGCGGCCGGCCTGCTCGTACACCACGCCCACGAACACGGCCAACCCGACGAGGGCGACGGCTCCAAGGGCTGCGCGCATGGCCGGCGCCGCATCAGACCGGCGGGAACTGGAAGATCAGTTCCTGCAGCATCGCGTGCACCACCGGCGGCGACCAGAAGGGGTCGAGCGTCTTGTCGCCCAGCACCGGAATGCCGTTGCGCCAGCAGCGCCAGGTGGCGTGCACCTCGCCGGCCTCGATGTCGCCGGTGAACACCACCTCGTTGAGCCGCCCGCCCTGCGCGCCCCAGCGAAAGCCGACGTGCGGCGGGGCGTCGCGGCCCTGGGCCTCCTCGCGGTCGACGTAGCACTCGGCCGCGTCGCCCAGCTTGGCCTCGAAATACTGGGCGAATTCGCAGAACACCGGGTACGCCAGCTCGTTGAGCCGCTGCGACATCCGCTGCGCCCGGCGCGCCCGGTCGGCCGCGTCCGCGTCGTGGCGAGGCTCCAGGAGCCTTGCGTCGAAGTAGCTGTCGAGCAGCTGGAATTTCGAACCGTTCATCGCTTCCCTTTCGGCATTGCAGTTTTGCAAGTCTTCGCCTTGTAGGCCCGGCAGCTGAACGCAGCCTGTCCGGGCGAATCGCCCGGCAGGGCCTTGGGCGCCGGGCCCTGGAACAGCCACGCAAGCAAAAACAATGCAAAGGCCAGCTACTTGAGCCGGTAACTGAGCTTTCGGTTCCCGCTGACCGTGGAATCGAGCCCCAGCCACTCGCCCTGCGCCGAATACCAGACGTCGATGGGCTGCGCGTCGGTCGCAATGCGCCAGCGCGTGGCGGCCACCGGCTGGCCGCGCACCTCCACGGTGCCGCTGCCGGCGCGGCTGACCTGCACCGCCTCGAGCTTGCCGCTCTGCGCGTTCAGCAGCCGGGCCTGCGTGCGGATGGCCGGGTTCCAGTAGGCGAAGCTCATCACGCAGCCTTCGACCGCCTGCGTGCCCTTGGGCGTGGTCACGGCCAGTGCGTTGTCGCCGGCGGCTTCGGCGCTCACCTTTTCGGGCGTGCCGTCGTCGTCGGTCTTCGAGCTGAGCCGGCGCAGGCAGTCGCCGCGCCACATTTCGGTGGCGCTGTGCTGGTAGCGGTAGACCGTCACGCCCAGCAGCTTCACCGCGAAGCGGGCCTCGCTGACCAGCTTGCGCTCGTCGCCGGCGGTGGCCAGCGCGAAGCGGTGCTCGCCGATGGGGGCGTCGTCGAGCAGCACGCGAAAGTCCCATTCGCCGCGCGCCGGTCCGGCGGCCGAGGCGGCGGCGCCGTTGGAGAGCGCGGCCAGCGTGGCCAGGGCGGCCGCCATGAGGAGGCGGTGCAGGCTGTGTTTGCAGCGGCGATCGTGGTCGCGGTTGTCGTTGTGGTTGTTGCTTGTCATGGCGCCTTGGGGTTGCCGCGCACCGGCCCTGGAAGGAAGGCGTTGGTGCGCGCGATGTAGTCGCGGTATGCCGGCCGGCGCTCGCCGATGTCGCCTTCGAGCATGCGAACGCCCGAGACCTTCAGCAGCAGCCAGGTCATGAGCAGCGGCGACACCACGCTCCACGCGCCGCCCCACCCTGCCCCGCCCATGGCCATGAGCCACAGGCCCCACCAGACGCAGGTTTCGCCGAAATAGTTGGGGTGGCGCGTGTAGCGCCACAGGCCGCGGTCCATCACCTGGCCCTTGCTTGCGGGGTCGGCCTTGAAGCGCGCCATCTGCGCGTCGCCGATGGCCTCGAAGAACGTGCCGAACAGCGCCAGCGCCATGCCCAGCAGGTCGAGCGCGCCCAGCGGCCGCGGCGCCGTCATGCCGGGCAGGAACGGCGCGGACACCACCCATGCCAGCACCGCCTGCAGCGCGAACACCAGGTACAGGCTCCTGAAGCCGAAGTTCGGCTGGTTGCGCGCGCGAATCGCCTGGTAGCGCCGGTCTTCGCCGTGGCCCCAGTTGCGCCAGGTGATGTACAGGCACAGCCGCACCGCCCACGCCGCGCCGATGACGGCCATGCAGAGCCCGCGCCGCGTCTGCACCGGCAGCAGCATGAAATAGACGATGCCCGCGCCCACGATGCACACCGGCCACATGCGGTCGATCAGGCTCGCGTCATGGCGAACGAGGCTGGCCACCCACGTCAGGAAGGCCAGCGATGCGGTCAGTGCCAGGCCCGCGAGCGCCACCTGCGTCATGCGGCGCGGCGCTCGAACAGATAGTGGCTCACCCACCATCTTTGCCCATGGTCGAAGCCGAACAGCTCCGCCACCGACATGAAGAACAGCCGCCAGCGCGTCCACCACACGTTGGCATCGGCGCCGTAGGTGGCCTGGAACAGCGGGCGCAGCGCGTCGCGGCGCTCGTCCATGTTGCGCAGCCAGGCCTCGGCCGTGCGCTGGTAGTGGCTGCCTTCCCAGCGCCAGCGGCGCAGCAGGCGCAGGTCGTCCTGGCAGTGCAGCGCCAGGTCGTCGCTGGGCATCATGCCGCCGGAGAAGAAGTACTTGCTCATCCAGTCGCTCGGGTCGCGCACCTCGAACGGGTACGGCGCCTCCTTGTGGGCGAACACGTGCATGAAGAAGCGCCCGCCGGGCCGCAGCCACCGCGCCACGTTGGCAAAGGCCTGCGGCCAGTTGCGCAGGTGCTCGAACATCTCGACCGACACCACCCGGTCGAAGCGCTCGTCGGTGTCGAACTGGTTGATGTCGCGGGTCAGCACCCGCACGTTGCGCAGGCCCCGCCGGGCCGCCTGCGCCTCGATGTATTCGCGCTGCGAATTGGAGTTGGACAGCGCCGTGATCCGGCTGTTCGGGTAGTGCGAGGCCATCCACAGCGTGAGGGAGCCCCAGCCGCAGCCCAGCTCCATCACGTCCTGCCCGTCCAGCAGCCCGGCCCGCTCGCAGGTGGCCGCCAGCGCGGCGGATTCAGCCTGTTCCAGCGTCTGCGTGCCTTCCGGCCAGTAGCAGCTGCTGTATTTGCGGTGATTTCCCAGCACTTCGCCGAAGAAGGCGGCGGGAACCTCGTAGTGCTGCTCGTTGGCCTTTTCCGGCAGGGGCGCCAGGTTGGCCTGGCCCATGCGGGCCACGAAGTCTTGCGTCAGGTCGGCCACGGCCAGGGCGTTGCCGGCCTGCAGCTCGTGGAGCCGGTCCTTCAGCAGGCGGCGAATGCCGCGGCGGATCACCGTGTCCGGCACCAGGCCCTTCTCGACCCAGCGAATGGCAAATGAGATGTCTTGCGGCATGTCGGTTTTTCCTCGTTGGGCACGTCGACGCGCGTGCCACAGGCACTTGTACGCAGCAGCTCGGGTTTTGGATGAGCCCGGGCCATTGTGGACGCCGGCCCCCCGTTCGGGCGATCCGTGCGTGGCGAAATCCAGGCATTGCACGCCGGCATTGCACGCCGGCCTTGTGCGCCGGCCTTGCACCCGGGCCTTGCACCCGGGCCTTGCGCGCCGGCGGCGCTCTGCCGCTAAGCTGGCATTCCGCAATTTCACCCGAGCCTGTCGATGCGAAATCTGGTGGTGGTGCTGGGCGACCAGCTGAGCCTGTCAAGCGTGGCGTTCGAAGGTTTCGACGCCGCGCAAGACCGCGTGTGGATGGCCGAGGTGCGCGAAGAGTCCGAGCACGTGCCCAGCGCCAGGATGCGCACCGCCCTCTTTCTGTCCGCGATGCGCCACTTTGCCGAGGCGCTCACCGCGCGCGGCCTGCCGCTGGACTACCAGAAGCTGGGCGCGCACGGCTTCGACTCGATCGGCGACGCCTTGACCGGCACGCTGTCGCGCCACCGCCCTCAGGCCGTCGTGATGGCCGAGGCGGGGGAATGGCGGCTCGAGCAGGCGATTGCCGGCGTCTGCCAGGCCGCGGGTGTCCGGCTCGTGGTTCGGGACGACCTGCACTTTCTGGCCTCGCGCGCCGAATTCGCAGACCACGCGCAGGGCAAGAGCCGCCTGGTGATGGAGGCCTTCTACCGGCACATGCGGCTGAAGCACCAGGTGCTGCTGGACGACCTTGGCCAGCCCGAAGGCGGCCAGTGGAACTTCGACCACGACAACCGCGGCGCCTTCGGCCGCGAAGGGCCGGGCATGCTGCCACCGCCGCCCTCGTTCGCACCCGATGCCATCACCCGCGAGGTGCTGGCCGACGTTGAAACGCATTTCGGCGACCACTACGGCAGCGCTGCCCGGTTCGACTGGCCGGTGACGCGCGAACAGGCCCTTGTGGCCCTGAAGGACTTCATCGCGTTCCGGCTGCAGGATTTCGGCCGCTTCCAGGACGCCATGTGGACCGATGAGCCCTTTCTGTACCACGGGCTCCTGTCTTCGTCGCTGAACCTGAAACTGCTCGACCCGCGCGAGGTGATCGACGCCGCGGTGGCGCATTGGCGCGCGGGCGCCGTGCCGCTGGAATCCGTGGAGGGGTTCGTGCGGCAAATTCTGGGGTGGCGCGAGTTCATGCGCGGCGTGTACTGGTGGCGAATGCCGCGCCTGGCCGATGCCAACGCGCTGAAGCACCACCACGACCTGCCCGACTGGTACTGGACAGGCAACGTCGGCATGAACTGCATGAAGCAGGCCATCGGCCAGACCCTGCGCACCGGCTACGCCCATCACATCCAGCGCCTGATGGTCACCGGCAACTTCGCGCTCACCTTCGGCGTTGCGCCGGCGCAGGTCCATGCGTGGTACCTGTCGGTGTATGTCGACGCGGTGGAATGGGTCGAGCTGCCGAACACCGTGGGCATGTCGCTCTTCGCCGATGGCGCGCGCTTCGTGACCAAGCCCTATGCCGCGGGCGGCGCCTACATCCGGCGCATGAGCAACTACTGCGACGGTTGCCGGTACCAGCCGGGCACGCGCAGCGGCGAAGGGGCATGCCCGATGACGGTGATGTACTGGGACTTCGTGGCGCGCCACGAGCGGATGCTGGAGAACAACCCGCGCACGGTGATGATGGCCAGGAACCTTCGGCGATTCAGCGCTGAGGAGCGTGCGGCGATGCAGGGCGCGGTGGATGCGATGAGAGAGCGGCCGGATTTGCTGTAGGGGCAACTTCGATGACCAGCGACGAAACGATCGAGCGAACCATATTCGCGCTGCTGGCGCAGCGCGATGCTGCCGCATCGATTTGCCCGTCGGAGGTGGCGCGTGCGCTGGCGAGGGACGATGTCGCCTGGCGGGCGTTGATGCCTGATGTGCGCAGGGTGGCTGCGAGGTTGGCAGCCAAGGGATCGCTGCGGGTTACGCGTGGGGAAGTCGAGGTCGATGCGATGCGGGCGGGTGGGGCCGTCAGGTTGCGGCGCGGGTAGCTGGGGTTCGGGGCGGGCTCGGGCTCTTCTGCTCCATGTTGAAAGACTCTTGCAATTTCATTTGCTCGCCATTTCACTTGCCCTCTTGAAGTTCGAGCGAGCTTTGCGCCCTGTCTCATCTCGTCGTTCACGGATGGGAAGGTAAGCCGCTGCATCGTCCAGGAAGCGCTTCTGATCGAAGAGTGCGTTTCCGAGATTGACCCGAAATGCTGCTCTGTCTCTGCCCTTGAGTCCGTTCGGTTCCAGTCCCTTGCGCAGAAATCGTTCAGCGATTTTCGGTCGTCTCATCGCGTCGCAGCAATTCGCCAGTGCCCAAAGTCTCAATGCATCTTCTGAATCGGCGCGACAAGCCTTGCGGAAGGCTTGAACCGCAACCTCAAAATTTCCCAGCTTGAACTCAGACGTAGCTGCGGAACTCAGTGGCAGTGAGGCGGCCTGCGGTGGCAAAAGAATTGGAATCTGACCCCGGTTCTACTCAGTTGACTGAACTTGCGCCGCGATTCCCGATCCTCTAGGCACAATCGAAATCGCGCGACCCGCCCCCATCTTCTTTCCGCTTCTGCTTCTGTAAGCCAATGCAACTCAAGACTTCCTCCGTCCTCCCCCTCGCCTTGGCAATCGCCACGGGCGCCCTGATTCCCAGCGCAGCGACTTTCGCGGCCTCCCATGCCGCCAAGCCTGTAGCTCACAAGAAACCCGCCGCCGTCGCCCCTGCCTCGGCACCCGTCGCCGGAGAAACCGCCGTTGCCGGCGGGCCGCCGGCGTTGGCCTCCAAGGCATGGTTGTTGATGGACTTCGAATCGGGCGAAGTGCTCGCCTCGGCCAACCCCGACGAACCGCTCCCGCCGGCGTCGTTGACCAAGATGATGACCAGTTTCCTGGTCGAGCAGGCACTCCGGTCGGGCAAGCTCAAGAAGGACGATCTTGTCTCGGTCAGCCAGAACGCCTGGTGCCGTGGCTCGAGCACCGAGTCGTGCATGTACTTGCCGCTCAACAGCCAGGCCACGGTGATCGACATCCTGCGCGGCATCATCATCCAGTCGGGCAATGACGCGTCCAAGGCGATTGCCGAGCACATGGCCGGCTCCGAGGAGGGCTTTGCCAAGCTCATGAACGCCGAAGCCCAGCGCCTGGGCATGACGCACACGCATTTCGTGAATGCCACGGGCCTGCCCGATCCCGGGCACAAGTCGTCTGCGCGGGACCTCGCGATCCTGGCGCGCGCGATCATCCACGACAGTTCCGACTACTACCCGATCTACGCGGAGCGTGAGTTCAAGTACAACGGGATCAAGCAGGGCAATCGCAATGCGCTGCTCTACACCGATCCCACCGTCGACGGACTGAAGACTGGCCACACCCAGGACGCGGGCTACTGTCTGGTCACTTCGTCCAAGCGCAACGGGATGCGCCTGATCACCGTGATCCTCAACACCAACAGCATGCAGGCGCGCGCCGACCAGACGCGCTCGCTGCTCGGTTGGGGCTTTGCCAACTTCGAGCAGGCCACGCCCATTCAGCCCAACGCGGTGGTTGCGACGCCCAAGATCACCTTCGGCAAAGCCGACACCGTTGCCGCAGGCCTGGGCTCGCCTTGGACGGTGACGGTGCCGCGCGGCCAGAAAGTGAACACCTCGGTGCAGGTCAAGCCAGACTTGGAGGCGCCGGTGACCAAGGGAACGGTGATCGGCAAGATCGTCGCGGAGTCGAACGGCAAACCGGTGGGAGAAGCGCCGCTCGTTGCACAGGCTGACGTGGAACGCGCGGGCTTCATGCTGCGCTTGTGGCAACGCGTGAGCCGGTTGTTTGGCAAGTGAAGTGCGCGTGATGTGAGGCCGCCAGCGCTGGGAGCTGCAACTTCGACCTGGTTTTAGTTGCTGTTCAGAACCCGCGGCCCTCGATGGCGATTTCGGCCACAAGCATCGGTGATCGGGCGGGTTGATTTGACCTGCGGAGTTCTCTTCCTAGACTCGTAAATCCACTACGAAGGAGAGCTTGAATGACTTACTTCACCGGAATCGATGTGTCCTTGAGATCCGTCTCGATTTGCGTCGTGGACGGCCGTGGCGAAGTCTGTCGGGAGGCCAAGGTCGACGCGCA
>NZ_FOLP01000016.1 GCF_900112425.1 Variovorax sp. OK212
CCGATCTTCGGTGCAATCGATTCGATCGCCGCCCACAGCGACGGGTACTCCCCGCGGTGCTCCTGCACCATCCTCACCGCGCGCTCACGCACCTCGGGTGAGAACTTGTTCGACTTCTTCATGGCTCAATCCTCTCAGAGTGTTGAGCCTCCACAAAATCCGGGGCGATTCAGGTAGCGCTCATGCCTACCGAGCGGCGGGCTTTGTCTTGGAGTGTTTGTCTAAGGCGAGGAATCCCAAGGAAGACACGAAGGGACCGATGTCGTCAGCTTTGACTGAACTTACTTTGGCGAGGACTGCATACCAGTCCTTCCTTGACTCCGACCGAGCAAAGTCGCCGGTGCCCAAGATTGAGGACAAGGACCGTCAGGCTGTATTGACGCAGGTCAAAGCACAGCTCTCCCTTGTAGGGTTCGGAGAGCTTAGTTCCGAAGGCGCAGTCGCAAAGGCGAACATTGGTGCCATAGATGGGCTCGGGAGATTCATATCGAAGTGGCCCGACTGCGGTGGACTTGTGAAGAACCCCGTTAGCCTTATCAACCTTTTGGAGGCCAAAATTTTGCTTGAAAGAACGAGTCAACTGGCTGAGGCCGTTTGGGCAGATTGACCATCGGTTGCCTACAGGCATTGATGCGGTCGCCCGACTTATGCGCGAAGTCATCTTTGCGCATTGAGTCTTAGCGCCACGCACACCGACTTGCGCCATAAAGTACCGGCAATGATTGCCGCAGAACTGCTGCCCGAGGTCAGGCACCCATCCGAATGCCGTTCGGGAGCCGCGAGCCAATTTTTTGCATTGCGCGCAGGCGCGCTCTGGCACTCCTCTTCTGACGTCGTCGCTCGCCTTGCACTGCGCCTCTTTTCTGATGACGTGAGCATATTGACTCAGGCTCGGTCGGTGGCCATTGCTGCCGATGTAGACGAGTTCTCGATACTGCGTTGACGCTGTCGTCAAGGTGCCGGCTTCCAGCAAAAGGCATACGGCACGCTACGAACGGCGTGCGGCTGCAAGACCTCTCTGCTACCGTCCGCAATGAGCACCGCTCCCGTCGCTACCTCTCCTAGAAAGCGGTCTCGCCGCCAGACTTGCCCCCAGCAAGGACCATGACGACGTGCCGCCTTCGGCCAACTGAAAGGCGTACAGCGCCAGAGGCAAACGGGGTGACTTGCATGGCCTGAAGCTCGGAAAGTAGCGCCCTGAAGCCCCCTTCCTCCGCGGGAGATTCCGCAGCGTGGGTAACTGGTTCCGAGTCGACGGTTAGGGCTTGGTCCCATACGACCCGGCGAATAAAGAATCTCCTGCCCTCTTGGATGATGGACCAAGAGGCGGACGGCTTGAACGACGGGTACACCCACACACGCAATAGCCTCATGCACTTCCTCTAAGCGAGGGCTGGGTATGCTTCCGGCGCTTCGAGCAGGGCCAACGCACGCTCGTACTGAAGAACACTCATCTGATTTCTTGGGAACGTGGTTCGTGAAGGTCTGGTCCTGACTGCAAGGCGATGATGCTAGCCACTGCGAACACCCATGGTGCTCCGCAGCCTGCCAAGGTCCGGCGCATCGGACTCGACGAAGAAGAGGCCCTCGGTATCACCCGTGACGTTGTCGGCAATGCCGATGACGAACTCGCGGACGAATGTCGAGCTCAGCATCGCTCAGTGCCCGACAACGCACTCAACGTCTCTAAACCATCCTTCAGGCTCGCCGCCTGGGTCTACCAGTGCCAAGTTGATGCCCAGCTCCCAGTCGGGCAAGTCGTCAGGGTGGCTGCCAGACACATCTGTTTTCTGATTTACCGCAGGCGGCCTTGAAGTGACCCAGTCTGGCGCAGCGGCAAGCTCGAAAAGCCTTTCCTCGATAGGCGCGGCGACGTCCTCTAGGCCAGAGCCGTCTACATACGCATACAGGGCGTGGGCTGCATGGTCCTACCGGAAGGTCCGGTTGTGGCGGACTGTGCGCGACCTACTACAGAGCAGCCAAGTCGTTCGGACCTATGTACTCAAAGCTAATCTCATTTGTAGCTCCCGTGGCTGACGCAATGGACAGGCCAACAGCGGCCCGATTAAACGCATAGCCAATCTTGCCGACCTCCTTGAAGTCTGCGGTGTAAATCGCATCTTCCTTGCCGAGTCCGCCGCCCAATTTAAGTGGAGTGCCTGGCGGCATGGGCACACCGTGCCAAGTAACAGGACCCGTGTATATGGTCGCCGACCAAGGCATCGTGTATCCGCTACCGTGGGGCGCGGTGAAGTCGACCCACAACTCATGTGATTCCACCGTAGGCCAACTAGGGTTATCACGTTGCGCCTTTACTTCTGGGGATGCAAGCCAAGCCCTCATCCCAGCCGGTGAATCGAAATCGGCTGCCGTGATGGCGACTGCGTGGATAGCGCCTAGCCGAGACGCAAAACCGGCTTTGATGAGAGTGGATGCAGCTCCCGATAGAGTTCCCGTTTCTATCGCTGCCACCGCACGCGCATTTCCATAGTTGGCGACGGTAACATCGTCTGAGAACAGGTCTTGATGCACCTCTGCCCGCACCCGTACAGCCTCCATGGCCCACGGAAGATTATAGATAAAGGCGCCTTCAATCAAGGAGACCGAATCATCCGGACCATCGCCGCCGATGTATGGCACTGGCACCCCTCGAAGCCATAACTCCAAAATATGTTTCCAGTTCCCAGGGAGCTTTTTCGGGCTGAAGGGCGGGATTTCGAAGACGATATCTGCAAATCCGATGATGGCCTGAATTGCGATTTCGACCTCTCCTTCGTCCGCGGCCAAATTCGCTTGCAATAGTAAATACTCAAGTTCTTCCGCTTTGCTATCGAGTGCTTGGCCGGAAGCCAGGCCTACGCCCGCGAGGAAATAACCGCGACGTTGCAAGGCGGTAGAATTGGACCATATAAATTTCACCCGCGCCTTCAATCCGCCAATCAAGAGACTTTGCATTAGGCCGTCTTGACGCGTAATTCGCCGCATGAAAAGCGAGGATGCCAGCACTTTGTCCAGCGTCGCCTCAATGTCTTCGTCTGCGACTTGGGCGTCACCGAGCAGGCTAAAGATAGTCGTATCTAGACTCGTCAGGTGGCGCGGCCACTCCGCAGCCGACTCGTCTGCTCGCCATCCGGTCTCGGAGCGAAGGAACGGAAAATCCCATCCCCCTTGGCCGGCAACGTAGTCAAGCACGGCGCTCACGTCAGAAGCATCCAGTTTTCTCGCTATTCGCACGAGTAGTGACTGGAGTAGTTGCAGAATGCCGCTTTCCATCTCTCGGCCCTTCTTACTCGCGATAAGACTTGACCATGCGGTGCGACGTTTCTCCTGATTATCGAACATGGGATATAGCACCAACCCCTCAATGTCGATGTATGCACGCCCAGCGCGACCCACGACGTTCCGGAACTCAGAGACGTCAATCGTGGCGCCCTTTCGCGCGTGACCGTGAAACACCAAACTCGTTGCAGCAAGGTTCAATCCTTGTGCAAGGGTCGGAGAAGAAACCGTAAGCTTCAACACTCCGTCTCGTAGCAGACGCTCTATCTCTTTTCTGAATGAGGTCGGTAGTTCTCCGTGATGCACCGCAACTCCCATGCGCAGGCACTTGAGAATCTCGTGGTCCGGTCCGAACCACTCGACACCAACTGCGAGGGCGGAGGTCAGGTCTTCTGCAGGCGGGGCCAGCATTGGCACGATGAGACCTTGTTGAATCATCTCGAGAATGCGTCGAGCGAAGGGTACAACCGACACCCGGAGCGGACAGAAGACCAAGACTGACTGGCCCTCCTCAATCAATCTCCAGGCACTGAGAATACACAAGTCAGTCTGAGATGCTGGGTAGACCTTTGCATTTTTATTGGCGGTCAAGGTCTTACCGACAACAAATTTCGAGACGAAAGGGTGCTCATCCCCGACCACGATTTTGAGCTGGGCGAGGTTACTGACTGGATTCCAGTCAACCTCCCCAAATCGCAGGCGAGTAGGACGCCAGTCGTTCTTAATGAGCCCATCTTTACGGTCGGACGTGAGCCATGCAGTGAAATCTACTAGCTGGTCGCCGTCTGGCAAAATAGCCGAGAGGCAAACAATCCGCCTGCTGGCAGCATCAGCACGCCGCAGAAGACGTTGAATCTGCGCCTCATACCTGACCTCACGTTCACCAAGACCAATCATATGGCCCTCGTCTAAGACAACCAGTCCGATGTCATCCAGCAGCTCGGGGTCGCTTCGAAGTGCGAAGTCCAACTTCTCGGGCGTAGAAACCACAATGTCCTGGGACTTGAGCGCATCCACATCGCTCGAGCTTGCGCCGATACTGCCGTACAGGCTTGACACAGTCTTACCCAGCGGTCCGAAAGTCCGCCGTAGCGACCCTTCGGTCTGCGCCGACAACGCCCGAAGCGGGGTCACAAAGACCACTCTCTTTCCACGTGCAAGACAGGCCAAGATGCACAACTCCGCAATGCGTGTCTTTCCTGCGCTAGTCGGCAATGAAAGCACCAGATTGGCATCAAATTCGAGCACGCGCTTCGCCGCATCTATCTGTGAAGGCCAGAGTTCAATCTCTGCTCGACGACGACGCATGAGCGACGCGATGAGCAGCTTGCGCAGGTGCACCCATTCGCCCACATCTGCGCCGGCTGGCCCCTGAATTGGTAGGAGCACATGGAAGCTACTTGCCCAAAGCCCGTCAACAATATGAACTGCCAGCCGGTGAGTCCACCATTGACTGACTAGGTTCAACTCTCCTGCAACGGACAGGCCTTCTCGCAAACGTGCCTGGGCTTGCAATATCAGAGACTGCTCCCCTCGCTCCAAGGCGAGCAGCGTCTGGGACATTGCAGATAGGAAGTTTCCCTCTAATGCCAGCGTCATGGCCTCGACTACACCGCCCTCTCTGTCGTTTTGCTCGTCGACTTCTGCGTCGATACTTATGCTCAATGCCGCGATGAGGCTGCTGTCCGAGCCTACGCCGGATTCGAACCAGTTCGACACCGCAGCATTTACTCCTTCAAGGTCTCGCAACATGAGTTGGGCCAAGCAGCGCTCGACAACGGACAAGTTCGACTGCCCCAGCCCTTCAAACAGCATCGAGTAGGCGCGTGCCGAGTAGCGGCCAAGGTGATAAGCGCCGCCTGCTATCAGACGGTGAAAGTCGCGATTTTCGTCAACCTCGCCACGTGATACCACTGCCTCAATGGACTCGGCGGCTACCTCAAACGCCACTCTCGCGAGTGAGAAATTGCCTCCTAGGTCTACGTATCTCAGCCCATGCAGCAGCAGCGAATACCCAAAAGACAGTAGGTCCTCGGATAGTTCCGGGCTGAAGTGTGGAGCGTCGATGGGCAGTAGCCCAGCTCGCCAAATCATTCCGCGGGCCTGGCCTCGCGCGAGCAGCTTCTGCCGAAACCCCGGCGTGACGGCGGCCTCAATGTTCGCCTGCAGCTCTTCGAGTGTGGTTGCCATTAGACCTCCACAGCCGCGAACACAGAGGTGATGAAGGCCTGATGGTCTTCGACACGAATGCCAACATAGTGCTGTGCCGACCCGCCCGAATAACCTGCAAGGTTTGTGGTCAGCGTCATAGTTGCATCGTTGCCAGAGAACGTGAAGAGCATGTGAGTGACATGCGCGGCTTTTAGGCCCCGCTTCATCTGAGCATCATCCAACGCATCTCGGAGAGGTTTGTCCACCGCCGCTTCAAGCCTGTCAGCCACAAAACTCATAGCATGGGGCGAAGGAAGCTCGCCAAACGCCGATAGTGCTTCACGAGCCTTGTCGACCACGCCGGCTTGCACTTTGACGCCGCTTTTGGCTTCAGCCTTAAGAACCTTGAGCCCGGTCGCGCCCTCCCCGAGGTCGAACGCCAACACATCGTCCCCGCGCATGGACATATTGCGATGGTCCTTCCAACGAAGGCGCTTGATGCCAAGCTTAAAAGAAGTGTTCTCATGGATGAAAGTCGTGCACAGGATTTCCCCCAGGTCGCCCGACTTAATTTGTTTGGAGGTCGGCAGCTTCTCTGCCACGTATGTTGCGACTTTTTCGCGCCCTAAGCGTGTGAGAAGGTCAGCTAGGCGACCAGGCATCAGATAGTGGTCCGGGACAACCTCAGCGACGATGTCCACAGCTGCTCCCAGCTTCGCTGCGTCAGCCGTCAAAATCTGCAATTTATGGTGCGCAGCAGGTATATCAGCTTGTGTGCACCACTCGGCGAATCGAGTCATACGGGACCTCCTCTTTTCCCCTAGTATCTACTAGCGTCTGATACGGTGCGGGAAATGCAGCAGTTCCGATTTAAGTCGGTCCCTCTCAACGCTCTAAAATCCATGTGCCTACGAGCACCACGTAGGGCCAACTTTCAGTTGACTCACGCCAAGTTGTGCCTTTGTTTTTATGGAAGTCAGGTGAGGGAAATTCCGTGTCGTTGAAACAGCGCACGGAAAAAGTCAGCAGCGAGCAGAGAAGGTTCGGGTCCTTGCAACTCCGCTCCACCGAACCGATACACCTCGTACCCGGCGAGCCTTAGCTCGCGGTCTCCCTTAGCCATTCGCGCATATGTTTTAGGGGCAGCCCGACCTAAGTCGTCAGCGTAATGTTGTGCGCCATCTACTTCGAGCA
Organism: Variovorax sp. OK212; assembly: GCF_900112425.1. Classification (GTDB taxonomy): domain Bacteria; phylum Pseudomonadota; class Gammaproteobacteria; order Burkholderiales; family Burkholderiaceae_C; genus Variovorax. Next base: position 6,625 of record NZ_FOLP01000016.1, read on the forward strand.
CAACCCTTGCTCCCCCAGGCAAGAGCATGAGAAAGTCCATGCGGTGAGTCAACAGCGCAGCGGCTCCTCGACTAACCACCGTCTTCGGGTCCCAATGGAGCCAAACTTCTGGCAGCAGTGCAGGCAGTCGAGGAACGGACTCGCCAAACGTTTTGAAAAACGTCCTGAAGAGCAGCCGCTGTGGCGGCGACGAGACCGGCAGGCACTGCTGTAGTCGACGAAGCAAGGTTTGCCGAGCCTTCTGGACATTCGTTTCGCCGGTGGTCTCACTCCACCAGCGCTGAAGCTCGCTCCACCGCAGACCGTCTGCTCCTAGAGGACGGTCATAAACCAAGACCGCGTCTGGGTTCGACGCAATCTCGATTTCATTGTCGATTGCGTCACTGAGTCGAATATCAGGTTTTGTCGATGATGCAAAAATAAGGTTCTTCGGCCGCCCCCTCGGCGACCTGAGGGACACAACGGTGAAAATCGGGTACCCACCGTCGGTCGAGGTTTGCCTGAGCTCAGCTCCTGCGGCCTGCAACATAGGATTCACAACCTTAACGAAGCGTTCCTGGGCGTTTGCGTCAACCTGCACGTCCGCTGATGCGAACTTTTCCAGCAGCATGACAAATCTTCTATTCGGCAGGTCGAAGGCCCGCAGCTTCTCGAACAGAAGTTCGACGTCGGCGTCTTCCGGATTTCGCACAAAGTGACGGTGTGCGAACTCCAGCACATCATCACTGTGACCAGAAAACCTGTACTCCTGAAGGATGAAAACGTCTTTTAAGGCTTGCGAAAAGTGCTCCCAGTGCGCGAATAGCTCTATTTGGGTCAGCGAACGCGCAATGTCTCGACGGCTTCGCTTTGGTATATCTATGAGTGGCAGGTGAGCCCAAAGAGCATCTTGCACATGGTTGCGCAACTCACCGCGGACGCTGCGTTGGTCGACTAATCTCTGAGCAAAGGCAGGTATGTCAGAGTCAGGAAGAGCATCGAACGCGGCATGCAGCCGACCACGCTTGTCGCCCCCCTCGGGCGGCACGGGTAAGCCCATCGCAGCGCATAGGTCCGGCATCGTGCTATTGGTGCAAGCATCCTTCATATCTCCCACCACCGGACGTAGAAGCCGCCTCAAGTTCTCCGAGGTATTCATTCGACAGGATGATGCCTTACTTGGACCGCGAGCGAGGGAACCATTATCCGCGGGGTTGGGTTTGCTGATAGGAACCTCTTGGCACATTGGTTGCAGCAGAACGGGCGCCTGCGGCTTTTGCCATTCTTCCTTGATGGGAAATATCTGGGCTCCACCCAAGCGACAGCGGTGTCCTCGAACCAAGGTTTTGGAAATGACGATAAAACACGGAAGTTTTTTCTCCGTCCGTCAACAACATCATGTTCCAAAACACCTCAACCATCTAGCTTGACAGCACGCGGAGCTGCCGGGAAAAATGAACACTCTCGCTCTTATAAGTAAGCGCGAGACCTCTATTTTCTCACTCAGAGGAGCGGGCACGTCTATCTTAGGCATCGGGTCGGTAGCTGGCTTTGAGCGGGAAGTGCGGCCCAAAGAGCAAGAACTAGCACTGGCACTGGCACTGGCACTGCGACTACGTTTGACATCTAAAGCAGAGCGAGGTGCAGGTGGGACTCTGTATTGCGGGCATCGTAGGAAATGTCTGCATCTGGCCAACCGTCAGTGGACATCGAGCGTCGGCGGCGCAGTGTTAGCGAGGTTCTTCCTAGGGATGTCAGCGTTGAACTCGGCAGGGTAAACGAAACGATTTAGCGACTTTGCATGTTCCAGGTAGCTGTGCTAGAAGCGCCGCATCTTGTTCGGTATCTCTTAAGAAAACTTCATTTGCAGCGCGACCATTTTTGCCACGTCCCGCTTGACCCAAAAGTCTTTGCCAACGGAGACTCCATGCCTTCGAGGGATGCCCGCTTCGCATCGTCCCGTTGCCCGATGGCGTCCAGCACGTAGCAATCGAGAAGCCTCAAGAGGGGGTTGTTGACGTAGCGGGCGACCGCTGCTCCTAGAAAATCTGACCGCTTTCTGACTTTAGATGCGGTAGCAAGAAATCAGCTACCCGTCTGCCAGCAGCACCTTCTTTGGTACTCAGATGCGCGCCGCGCGCCTCGCCTGCCGAGAATCGCACGATGTGTTTACAGTCTAGCGGGACTTGCCAAACATCTACCTGCCGCATTGCCACCAGCATAGAGTGGCCGTCCCGAGCTTGTGGCACAAGCGCACCTACGCATTCACGCGCCAGCGCGCAGGACCGCAACCTCGCTAAGTACTTGCCTGGCACGTCTAGGCGGACTGAGTGGTAGGGAAGCATCTCAATGGCGCAGATATTCTTCGCCAGAAACTTTCGGACTTGTGCGTGCGAGTGACCTGAACGCTCGCATAGCTGAAGAAGTAGATGTTTAAGCTTGCGCTCCCAAAACGCGTTTCCAGAGTGCCAAGCGCAGCGCGGGTCCAAGGGAAAGAACGGATATTCCGTCTGTGCGAAGTCCTGCCGAAGGTTGGATAGCAGCCTCTGTCGAAATCCATCCGCCTCGTACTCGGCGTAGTAATCGGTTGCCGACAGCCCAGGGTTTAGTAGCAGAAAGTAGACTTTGGCGCGACGAACGTCACCAACAAACGGCAAAGGCACGAGCCCAGTGTGAATAGGCGCGCGCTTGTCCCAAGGGTCGAACTGCTCCTGGCAGTCTCGCCAACCGCCCCAGCGCACCACGCGTTGAGCTCCGGCAAGCTCGCTTAGGAGCGTTCGGTCCTCTGGCAGGCTCTGGTCCGGGCTGGCCGCACCAACGGTCTCAGCCCAGTCTTTCCAAGTGCGAAGAAATACGTCCATCCGGTCTCCTTGCAGGCGGCAATACGTGCTAAATCAGATTGTGCTTAGTTGAAAGCGCTCAATTCAAACGACCGCCATTGACGAATCCGCAAGTTTCGAAAGAGCGCAATGCTCGCCGCCAACGTTCTTGAGCGGCCGATTCAAGGCATCTCAACTGCCAAGATGCGGTGAGGAGCCTCCGGTCGCGGATGAAGCGCCCCAAGAAGTTGCACAAACTCGCCCCCCAATGCCTTTAACTCGGCTTCGTGGTTCTTGGCGGAAGACAACTGGCTCCAGAACTTTCCCGAGTTCCAGCCCAGGATTCGTTCATCCCCTCCACCAGTCTGCGTGAAGAAGCCCCAAAACCAGAGGTCGTCCCACGTGAGCATCTGCTCGGCCGAGTACTCACGTCGCATTCCACGGTTAACGTTGTCGATGCGGGGGCAGGCATGCCCGAGTTCTCGAAGGATGCACAGGATGACGCGGTCCACGGGCAAGAAGGGCTTGCTTTCAAGGAAAGGGGCAAGCGCTGGCGTGGCGTCAGGCCAGAAGTGCAATGCCATGCGGCCCCGGTGAAGTTTGATGGTCGCCTTCACGAAGAGTGCAGTCGTCTTAATCCCCCAGCCCGGATGCGCATTTAGGGCCCTAAACAACGCTTCCCACTTTCCGCTAACGGGCCGCCGCCGCGCCAGGGCCTCTCCCTTCCTCCTAGCCACCTCCTCTGCTTGTTGAGTTAAGTACTCGGTGAATGAACTCATGGAGGAGGTTTGCTCCGCGGTGGCGCGATGAAGTGCCTCCCAAAATGGTTTGAGTTCGTCCATATCGGGGCCCGATTGCGTGTTGACATTCAAATGCAGGAAGCGGACCAGCCTGTCGTGGCCCGAGACGCAGCCCGCGAGGCAGCGCATGTACTCACGCTCTTGGAACTCCTTGTTCCACTCTTTGTTTCGGTCGAGGAAGGCGAAGAGCGCCTCCACGCGCATGTGCTTCCAGTCGAAACTGTCTTTCTTGCGCTCTATTTTTGGCTTTTTGGTCATGAGGCGGTACAAAAGGCATTGCCGTCGATGACGTGTTCCAACCAACCGCCACCAACTCTTGGCATCACTCCAGTGATTTAATCATTAGACCTTGAATGTAATTTCTCGAACTCCAATCCAAAAAGTCAAACCAACGAGCCAACAACCCAGGCCAAGAATTATATAAGAAAATTGCGCTTGCGCCACGCCTCCGAAGTAATTCATAAGCCACAAACCGAATGCAAGGCCTGCAATCCAATATAACTTTCCGGTAATAAAAATCAATACGGCGTAAAAAAGAAAACGCACTTTTGCTCGATACTTATTACCAGCCCGCAAGCATCGATGGCTTACTGCCAGCACGATTAGAAGAGCGAGCGCAGGCAAAACGAACTTGGTTGAAGCCAAAATTGTTATTGGCTTTGAAAGCCAAAAAGGGACCTCACTCATTTCGCTAATTAGGCCCATTTTGGAAAGACCAATCGCAATGAGCGCCAACAACACCAATGCCGACGCGTGCACAATCAATCTAAGAACATGTTTTTATTTTTGCTAGCCATAGACCCTCTGATGGAAACTGAAATTATGCCAGCAGTTGACGCATCGGCGCCGTCTCTCACTTGAGAGAAGCAATAACTGGCAGGAACGACAAAATGGTTTGAAGACTGGTAGGGCCGGGCTCGTACGATACGCACGCTAAACAATTGAGGTCACAGCGGTGAACTTAGGTGTTGGGTCAGCCCTGAAGAATCAAGGGAAAACCCCAATATTAAGCCTAGACATCTAGCCAAATGTGCCCCCGACGTGATGCGCACACGCAACGAATGTCGCCGCGAGCCAGCACTCCCACATATCTCTTCTAAAATATGCGTAACGCGTGCAGGCGAATAATAATCACCATTGCAGTTACTGCTGCAATGGTGATTAAATAAATTCCATTTGAAGAGGGAGAAATTTAGTGGCCGCAGTGATACTTCATTTAAGCGACATTCACATCCGGTCTGAAAGAGATTGGATTTTAGGAAAGGCTGATGAAATTGGTGCCTGCCTCTTTGCATACCTTCCCTCTGCATCAGCCATCTTCATAGTTGTCTCCGGCGATATCGCTTGGAGCGGCACGAAAACAGAATATGACGCAGCTGAGGTGCTCTTTCGCGCTCTCGAGAACGTCATAAAGATGGAGCGCAACATTCCGATTCACTTCGTCGTTGCCCCAGGCAATCACGACTGTGACTTCTCCATGAATAACAAAACTCGTCAGTTGGTGCTGCAGGGGATTCGCAGCGCCCCGAGCGAAATCGATGACAGCATCATCGATACTGCGTGCGCTATTCAATCTTCGTTTCGTGAATTTTCCGAGCGACTGGAATCGCTTGGCGAAACGCGAGTGGGCGACAAGCTTTGGGTTGCTCATCGCTTTACGGTCGAGAATAAAGAAATCGTTTTCGACGTTCTAAACGTTTCTTGGTGCTCTCAGTTGCGTGAGGAGCCGGGAAGTCTAGTGTTCCCACACGGACGCTATGTCAAGTATCTCGACGAGCACGTTGACCTGCGCGTCAATGTGATTCATCACCCGCTCAACTGGTTCAGCCAAGGCGTTTACCACGAGTTCAAGCAGTTGCTGCGCAGCCTCTCAAACATCGCGTTGTCAGGGCATGAGCATGTCGGAGGCGTCGGGGAAGACACGGGCTCCTCCACCGGACATAGCGCCTATGTTGAAGGTTGCGTACTCCAAGATGAGAAACGGCCGACGACGTCATCCTTCAATGTCGTTGAGCTGAATCTCGACGACGGAACCTACCGGTCGACGCGGTATCTCTGGGACATTCCGAACGATAGCTACACCAGTACCGAAGAAGGCTCATGGGCTGACTTTCGCAGTATCCCGAAGAAGACGCAGAGCCGCTTTCCGCTGACTAACACTTTTCGACAGCTTATTACGGACCCGGGGGCAGCCTTCCAAACGGCGAAGGGCTCGGCAATCAAGCTCGCAGACTTGTACATCTATCCGGACATGCAGGAGCTTCTCGAGAAGACGGAAATCAAGCGCATCTTAAGTACCTCCTTGCTCCAGGATTTCACACGGTCCGAGAACGGGGTTCTGCTATCAGGCGAGGAGAAGGTCGGAGCGACCAGCCTGTTGTACATGCTTCAGGCTCGCTTTCACGACCAAGGGCTCCTACCTGTCTATGTTCGAGGCGCCGACATCAAGGGCACCAGCGATAAAGACTTCGAGAACGCCGTTCGCAGGGCAGTTACCGAGCAATACGGTGAAGGATTGCTTCAAAAGTTCTTGCAGACGCCCAACACCAAGAAAATTCTTCTGCTGGACGACCTTGACGATAGCCCGGTACGCGCTGCAGCCTACCGTGCAAAGCTACTGCTTACGGCGAAAGCCCATTTCAAATATTTTCTCGTCACGGTTAGCGAACTGTTTGACTTCAAGGCATCTGTGGCGCCACATGCCGACGGCGCATTGGCGGACGTTCGCGAGTACCGAATCATGCCTTTCGGTTACACCTTAAGGGCGCATTTGATTCGGCAATGGGTTCACCGAACATCCAATGACGGTTCCTTGGACGAGGCAAAAATGCTTGCCAAATGCGACCAAGCCGAACGCTTACTGGATTCGGTAATGTCGCGAAACATTGTGCCATCTTTGCCTCTGTATCTCTTGACCCTACTGCAAAGCATCGACACCGGTGTCTCAGGGGGGTTCGAAGAAAGTGGCCTCGGTGAGTACTACGACTTCCTCATCAAAGAAGGCTTGAAATCGTCCGGAGTGGCAAAGCGTGACTGGGGCAAGGTCATCGAATACTGTACGCATCTAGCATGGGTGATGCATGCCACGGAGCACAAGGAATTGTCGTTCGAGGAGATGCGCACATTCAACAAGCGCTATTCCGATGAAGAAGTGCGCGTGGAGCTGGAGCCGCGGCTTCGAGCCTTAGTGCAAGCCCGAATTCTCTCCGAGAGTGGAGGATACTATCGCTTCCGATATCACTATATTTACTACTTCCTCAAGGGCAAGTACTTATCCGGCCGTCTCGACGACCTGGCCATTCTTGCGCACATCAAAGAGTGCTGCGCGCATCTGTATGTCCGTGAGAATGCGAACACTGTGCTCTTCCTCGCGCATCATGCCTTTGATGACCCAGTCTTCCTCGGCTGCGTCCTAGAGGCGGTGAACAGTCCGTTCAGGGCAGTCTCTCCAATTGAGTTTCGCAACGGCGACACCGCAGCAATTGGAGAGTTCGTACGTGACCTACCGGCACTGAAGTACACCGGCGAGCAACCTGAAGAGGTGCGTAAGCGAGTGAATCAGCAGCGCGATGAAATGGATGACAGCTCTGACGGACTCGCCGACTGCAAGCAAGACGACGCGGACCGCGATTTCATCCCCCAGATGGTTGCACTTCTAAAAACGGTTGAAATTTTGGGACAGATTCTCAAAAACCAGATTGCTAGCGTCGGCAGGGCAAAGCGCGTTGAGCTTCTCCAGATGCTATTGAAAGGGCCGCTGCGGGCCGTTCGAGCGTACTTCGCGACCTTCATGGCGGACCGTGAGCAAGCGCAACGTGAGCTTATGGAGCTCATCCGCCAAAGAAAGGGAGACCAAGACCCTGAGAAAATGAAAAAGGATGCCGCTCAACTACTAGCTCAACTCATGCAGATGTCTTCCTTCGGTTTTATTGCTAAGGCCGTAACATCAATCAGCTCCGATGACCTACTCGAAGACATCGATGCAGCGGCAAAGGCAATCAACACCCCCGCTGCCAAGCTGATAGCAGTAGGCGTGCGCCTGGATTCGCCTCGAGACCTTCCCCGCAATGAGATGCGAACATTGCTAGTAGATGTAGAGAAAGACTTCATCGCGATGCGCGTGCTTCAGATGCTTACCCTTAGACGTCTCTACATGTTCCGGACTACAGAGCAGGACAAGCAGTGGTTAGACAGTCAGAAAGTACTGGGCTTAAAGATGCAGCATGCGGTCGATTTGAGATATCGTGAGAAAAAGAAGTTGCCTTCCACTAGGTAGGATGGCTTCCACTCCGCGGCCAAACAACCAACCAATCAACCAAGAAAATCTACGCACCCAATGTCGTCCCTTACGCGCCTTCTAAGCATCGCAACTCTCGCCTCTAGCTCTCGTACGTCGACACTTGGTGAGCTCGCTGACAAGGTAGAACAGGACCAGCTCGATTCTGTTGCCCCTCCGGAGTTTCTCGCCGCCGATGGAGAGAAGAACGACAGTGAAGTTGAGGGCGTCAACGACCATCCGACTTGACCTAGCCGCCCCGCGAGGCGAACAACTTGAGGCCGTATTGCCCTCGGCGTCAAGGCGACTCCGCGTGAGGTACTTGCGTCTCCTGGAGTGCAGACAGAGCGGTGCCGCTGCATTTGATTTCCGCCCTCATCGTGCCTCTCAACGGATATGAGTTTGGGCTGAACTCGAGCATACATTCACCTACATCCGAAGCGATTTTCTTCCCTGGCGGATGTGTGAAGGTCGGGCGATGGACTGCCATTGGCGCGCGAATCCACCGATTCGGCGAGAAGCGCTTGGGTCAAGTGTTGGCAGCAGTTTGCGAGCCTTATTCCGTGCATATTCGAATGGCTAGTCTCTTGGTGAGGCGAGGATTGACTTCAGGACTAGAAACCCGACCGGGGCAAAGCTCCAACGCTTGTCTGCGACCGCTACGCGCGCTGGCTGCCGAAGCGCTTTCGAGTGAAACTGCATCGCGGAAAGGTGCTGCATCCCAGAAACTGTCCGTAAGGGCCCCTGCGGGCGACGAGGAATCCGCTGCCACACGTCGGACAAACCTCGGCGTCGTCCGCCGAGCCATCTGCATTGGCAATTTCGAGCTTTTGGTCCCTCACAAGCTCAGTGATGAAGGCTGACTCCTTGTGAGCAATGGTGATTAGCGTCGCAGTCGAACGTGCCCGCGTCAGGGCAACGTAGAAAAGCCGGCGCTCTTCGGCGTACTCGTAGGAATCCTCGCCGGGCATCGCCAGTTGTAGCACTGGGTCGTCAGCAACTCGACTCGGAAAGCCGAGCGTCTCGGACGTCATGCGTGGAATGATGATGTGGTCCGCCTCTAGCCCCTTCGATGAGTGGACCGTGATGAACTCCACATCCACCCACTGTCGACTACGAATCGCCAGCACGTGCTCCGAGTCTTTGCGGTAACGACCAAGAACGTAGACCTTTTCCCGGCTTCCGTTTTGCTCAGCCCCGTGCGAGATTTCGCCGATGCGTTTCTCGATAGCGGAGCGGATGTGGTGCTCGCTCTTGACCCGGATGATGCGGACCGGCTTATCGATGTCCGGTTTCGGCGAGCGAACGGCTTTCGAAATTTGGCGGGGGTTTTTACGCACGAAGGTGCTGCTGATTTCGCAAAGCGAAGGTGGGCAGCGGAACGTTGTCTCCAGCCGCAAAGTGGTCGCCTTGCCGAATCGCTGCTCAAAGTCCGTCATGACGCCGAGGTCCGCACCTGCGAATCGATTGATGCTCTGCCAGTCGTCCCCAACGGCGAACAGGTACTTGTCTTGGCCGCGCATGAGACCTGCCATCAAGCGAGCTCGCGCTTGGCTTGCATCCTGAAACTCGTCGACCATCACCAGTTCGAATGGGCTGGTCCAGCGACCGCTCTCAATGCAGTCGGTTGCGAGATTGAGCATGTCCTCAAAGTCGATGCTCTGCGTAGCCTGGAGCTTTTCCTCCCAAGCGGCCGATAGCTTCTCAAACAGGCGAAGAAACATCTCGTGCCGGAAGCGAAAGCTACCAGCCGTTCCGGCTTGCAAGCGACCTCTCAAATCCGACGCGGATAGGCGATTGCTCTTCGCATGGGTTAGGAACGACCGGAACGTACGGACCAGTCTGGGATTCTCGATGGGCTTGCGACCGGCGACTTCTCTGTCTGGATTCGGGTCGAGACTGATACCGCGCTTTGTGAGCTCCGAACAGAGATACGCGAATGCCTTGCCTGACCACAGGTCTGCCATCGTGGTCTCGAGAAGCGTCGTGCCACAGTCGGCATGCAGCTTGCGCTTCCAATCCATTCCCGCCTTGTACCCAGCAAACTCCGCGGGGGGCTCCCCCTTCTCGTCCAACGCCCAATGTTCGAGATAGGCGTTGGCATCAGGCAGGAAGAAGTCCGGCTTGTACTGCCTATGGGTCGCCGTGGCCGTGTCGTGCACGTAGGAGCCCTCATAAACATAGCGCACACCGTTGTAGAACAGCCAATTTGCGATGACTAGTTCGCCCCGGCTTTTGACCACCTCGTTGTTGAGTGTCCAGAAACCTCCGCGCTTCTGTTCGCCGTCCCATGAGTCTGGACTTTCCTGCTCCTTGCCGAACTTCGGTAGGTCCTGCCCGAAGACAACGCGAAACATATCCCAGGAAGTTCGGAACTCGGCGTCGCTGTCCTTCAAAGTGTCGGCCATCTGCAGGAGCGACTCCAAATCTTGGCCGTTGTCCAGCCAAGCGGCGAGGGACGGCCGCTTGCCGGTGGCCGTGCCAATGATGTCTAGGCCGAACGCATGGAAGGTCTTGGCAACGACCTTGTCCACGGGCAGTCCAAGCGGCGCCAGTCTGTCCTGAATGCGCTGGCGTAGTTCGACCGCCGCATCTGCATTGAACGCAAGGAGCAAGAGCCGGTCTGCAGAAAAGTAGCCATGCTTGAGGGCATAGCCGGCTTTCGCGACCATGGTCGATGTCTTCCCGGAGCCGGCGGAAGCGACGAGCAGCACCCTGCTATCAAAGCAGACGACTGCGTCACGCTGTTCTGTCGTCAAAGGGGACCTTTCGACGGAGTCGAAATAGACGTGGTCGCCCTCCGCCGCCTGAGTTGCCTGCCACTTGTTGATGTCGGAAACCACATCAAAAAACGGTCGCCGCCACAGCGCTACAGCTTCCTTGACGGAATCAGACTGCCGGGCAAGGTGCTCCCTGACAGCGTCGTGTTCGAGGACCTTGGCTAGTTCCAGCGGCTTGAGGGCGTCGACGCGCAACATGAACTCACGGCTGAGCCAGCCACGGCGGCGAATCTGAGCTTTGCAGGCGTCGACGGCCTGGTGCGCCCATTCCCCGACCGGCCGCACGAGTTGTGCAAAACGCTCGACAAGCCGTGCAGCCTCAGCGCGCCGACGCTTTTCCAAGAGGGCTGCATCGATGGCAGCCTTCAGCCCAAGCCCCCGAGAATTGGGAATTCCGTCAAGTTTCAGGACGTCGCCATTGGCGCCAGTCACCCGGAAAGCTGCCCAGAACGCCCCGGTCTTCACACTGCAGTTCTCGAGTTGAGCAAGGCCGCCGGTCAATTTTCTGTCTTGGACCGTGAGTTCAAACTGGTCTCCATGCAGTACAAGGGTCCAGGGTGGTGACGCGGTGAAAAGGCTTCCCGCCTTCGTGGAGCTCCAACGCTGCTTCACTGATTGCGCTTCTCGAATCGGGTAGCGAACATCACAGCCCGACGTAGTAGCGAGCCTGCCTGAACGGCGCTTTCGCTTAAGGGAGCGCTGAATAACAGGAACAGCATTGGGAGTTTCTGAGGCGGAGACAAAGCAATCCTGGGGATTGTATAAAGGCGCTGCAACACGATGCCATATGCCTCAACCCTCATTTCCGCACCCCGATATCAGCGCCATGACCTCCGGAGAGCTCTGGGCTCACCGCGAAGCGTTGGAAGCAGCGGCGGCATCGTTGCTTGGGCGCATGCTGTTCGAGTTCTCGCGCATTGATGTCAACCTTGGACTTTGCCTCGTTTGGGTCGACGGCGGTGCAAATCTGGAGAGCCTGACGCCGAAAGTCGATGCCTTGTCGTTTCACAGCAAGCTGGGTGAGCTCGCCAAACATGCGGCGCGGAAGCTACCGGCCGGCTCGAAACGCCGGGCAGCATACGACAGCTGGATTGAGCGCATGCACGTCGCCAGAATCCAGAGAAATCAGCTCGTCCACGGGCGATGGGGCATTGAGCCGCGCCGCAGCAAAGTCGTAAACGTCATCGGCCTGCCTACCGGCGACGGACAGCAGGTGGTGGAGTATTCAATCGATGAGCTGTCTTCGGTCAATGAAGAGCTGCAGTCGTTGTTACGCGAGCTCGGGAGGCTAAGAACCCATTGGCCGTTGTAAGGGGCTCAATGAAAAATTTGGCTTGGTGTAGGCGCCCATGAGCCATGGCTCAATGGAGCATCCATGTTTTGGGCACGAATGCACTTGGCTTCGTGTCACCATGGCCGAAGGCTTAACCTGTTAGCCAAGTCTCCGCTTCAGCAGCCCATTTCTTCGTCGCCATCGCGGTTCCAAGAACCCGGAGGGCCGTACCGCCGACTCCGCCCAGGCCGCCGATGGGACTGGAACTCGACGCCCCAACAACCTCGGCATGCTCCATGTCCATTGAGTAATCGAACAGAACGTGAGTTTCCGGGCTGCTTGGAACCCGCCAGAGTCTGCGCAGAAGGCTTCCTCGCATATCAAGCTGCGCGGCAAATCACTTCGACCTGCAATTGACTTGCGACGAGTGATAGCAGCACCTCGGCTTATTGATGCGCCATTGCCGAAAATCCGCCACCAAAAAGTAGCGATAACAGCATTCAGCAGTTCAACTAAAGAAGAACCTCCTTGGCCACTCGCGCCAGGGGCGCACGATGCATGAATTCTAGAAGTACGCGCCGCGCGCAGTTGCGATTCGGAAGAGAGGACATGATGAAACATTCCACGCTTCTTCGCACCACCGGCGTTTCGGAGTCCTACCGCCCCAAGGAGGTCGACGCATCTCAGACTCCTTTTCGCCTTTGACTAAGCCTTTCAACTCTTGAAGCCTACCTGCGTCGTTTCTCGGGAGCTGAGCAGACGCCTGCCGAGCGCAGCGCGCCTTAAGAGTAATGATAGGAAAACTCCGCATGGCCACTCGCTTAGCGTAGCTCGAACGTGGAAGTTTTCCCTTTCTTACTTTCCCGAGGCCGAAAACTAGGGCCATTTTGGTGAAAGTTTCCACGTAGCTTTCGCCTTACGTGGAAACTTTCACTCTTTTATTCGACTACCGAGTCTCGGCAGCTACGCTTCACGCGAGCCTTTGGTGAACGTGAAAAATCCTCGCCTACGCCGGTACGACTGCAGAACCTTGGCATGCACGAGCTTAGCAAGCGCAACGGTGATGTCGCGTCCGAGCTGCTCGGGGTCACGCCCCCACATCGTCGCCAAGTCGCGAATCTGAATCAAGTCGACCTTGGTTGAATAGATTAAATCGGCGAGCGCAGTCTGGATGCCGTCTGCCAAACGCCGTCGTTGTCGCATCGGGATGTAGGTGCGGCCCAGAGTATTCAACGCTTGGGCGAGCCGCCAGTCCATTCGAACCGAAAACTTACGACCTCGCCACGAGGCGTCCGAGATAAGGCCGAAAACGTATCCCGAATCCCTTTCATAGAGCGCGACGGTGATGGTGGCAGCCCTCAGATTTGTGAGCGAGGTTCGCAGGCGGTTGACGTTGGCCGAACACAGGTCTCTGCCCATCGCCTCGAGAATCTCAGCGGCGGTGAAGTGGCACTCACAGTCACCTTGACGCCCGGAAGCTTGCTCCAGTAGCGCGAGCAATACTCGCTTATCAAACTGGTCAAGCCGCGGCCCCATGTACTTCACCGTCTCCCCGGTAGCTTGTACGTCCAAGCTGTCATGACAATAAATGGGAAATCGGAGACTACCTTCACCGCTTGCTGTGCCAACAGCGAATACGTCAGAGCGCAGTAAATGAGAAATCATTTGGCTAAACCCCGGCTTCAGCACCTGAAACGCCCTTGCGGCATCTTCTTCTTTCTGCGCACGAACTGCCTCTCGCTCGCGCCAGGACAGCCGTCTACTGGCGTCCAGGTCTAGTCGCAGCTTGGTCGCGTCGCTGGCCGATAGAGGGTCGCGACCGGACAGCACAGCCGCGAGTACCGATGCTGCGTCTACCTGACCTTCAATTTCGCTCTCCGGCGCACGAGCATCAGTCGCCTTAGTCACACTGCGCCCCGTATGCGCCCGCAAGACCATGAACCTTCAAGGGTGGTTTCTCGCGCAACGACTTTGCAGCATCAGGTATGCACATCGCTGCAGACGGTCGCCCCACTGCCAGCCATCGGCCCACCTCCGCTTGTCTCCAGCGCAGCAGTCGCGTACCCGGCAACTCGAGGCGGGGCGGCAAGGAGTCCGGATTCCGGCGAAGTCGCCGCTTGATTGTGGCCGGACTCCGTTTGAGCAACGTTGCCAGCTCATATAGGTCGAGAAGGAAATTCATTGAATGTTAGATGCGCACGTGGGCTGCGGCCTTCAAACAATGCGTCCTCGACCGTCTCCCGAGCTGAGAGAGATGTCTAGAAGGTACGTTTATGCACAGCGCGGAAGACGCCCGGTGGCCCCCATCCTCCTCAAACACCCGACCTCATTTCGTTTCCCAAGAGATGCGACTCAGGCGCACATCGGCCCGAGAACGAGACGTCTACTCCTCAGGAATTCACCTGATGCGGTTGAACGGAGCGACGCCAAGAATCTCTACCCCCAACTGGCCCGCTTCACTCATAGGAGGTGCCTCTGAACCCAACAATTCGAGCACGCGGCTAGGCGGAGGGCCGTCGCCAACGACGCGCCGGCCCGCTGGACCGGCCTTGCGTAGCCCGCATGTCGGACGAGCGACTACCGTAGATGCTTCGGTTTAGACGGCCGCGGCAGGCCTTCTCTAAAACGTTGCCAGCTACCGCCGCGGCCGTGCTATGGCGCTCCCGAGGCGTTCTCGCCTTTGCCTCCGTATCGATACTGCGGGTACAAACTGCAGTTCAAGCAGTAGACGCATAGGTCTTTGCGTCGGTTCAAGAACGCTCCCTTCCCTCCTCGCACATGCATTCGCGAATAACTCATACCACTGCGCAAACATCTCATGGAAACTCCTGATGCTGTTTCCAACAGCGAGTTGAAGAATCGCGTCCCCAATCAGGGCGGTCCCGATTGGCAGGAGCGTCCAGGTGGATTCGACAGGCAGGTTTGGACAAGCGAAGTCCCTACGCCTCGGCTTCATCGCTGATGACATCCTGCACAGAGGCGCCGCGGATTGGCTTTCTCGTTCTGCTCACTTGCTGAAGGAGGTGCCTCTCTGAATCCGCGAATTCCAACCTTCTAGCCCGCGCCGGTCGTTCGACGGCGCCCGCCCCCAAAAGCATGTCGCTTCAGAGCAGCTATCAACCGCTGCGGGCGGAGCTATGGCCATCGTTTTATACGGAGCCTCTATGTCAATCTGGAAAGTGGAATCGATAGAAAACGAACCGTCCCTTCGCCTTCGTGACTGGCGGGTGTACGAGGTGCTCGGGGTCTACGGCGACGAGCCGTCGAGGCACTTTGTCGCGACGCAGTTCGGCAGCCAATCTGGGCGCGTGTCCTCGGGCATCGCGACGTACGACAGCGCTGCTCGCAAGGGGGTCACCCAAAGCGGCCGCGTCTATGAACTCGTTGGCCGGTCGGGGTGGAGTTCGGACGGCGAGTACGTTTGGAACGCCTACTGCCGCCTCAACAGTGCGCGGGGCGTGAGGGACGTCACCGCTTCCCTGGTCGCGTCCCCGTAGACCTCCCGCCCGCGCAAAGGCTCTCCTACAACCGTAAGCGAGGCCGACCTTGCTACCAAACGGCCTATAGAGCCCGCCCACCTGATGCGCTTTAGACGAGCGACGCTGTCCCTACACGGAAGAGTCCGCACGAGCGGCGGCATAGCCAACCCAAGGAAATCAAATGAAACACAGGCCAAATTTCAGTTCCGGCACCTTCAGCCCGCAAGACCGTTCCCTCCAACAACCGCTCGATGCGTTCCGCCTCCGAACCGTGGGTTTGCCAGCCGAGTCCCTTCCACCCGACGGCATCCCGCCCGGTGGGACATCCTCGGGAACGAACGATTCACGCGCCTTGCACATCGTCATTGTCCGTTGCCCGTACTCGTTGCTCATCTTGGGTCACCTCTTGTGCGACGACAACGACATCCTGGCCACTGTCCAAGCGCTGCGCCGCCTGCCAGGTAGACCCCTTATTGAAGTCGACCGGACGTCGCTTGACCTCTTTGTGAAGCGAGGTGCGTGATGGGACGCAAGGCAACCGTTTGGACCCAAGAAAAGGTCTTCGCGCGCAAGCGCGATGGTCACGGGCAAGGCACGCACTCGAGCTACAAGCCGTGGCTCACCGTCCGAGACTTCTCCTCCATCGGCACGACGACTCGGCTTTTCAGCCCGAAGCTCGGGCGAACGGTGACCTTGTTCTCAAACATCGAAAGGAACGCGTTCCTGTGGTTCGAATCGTTAAGGACCTTCTTCGACTACTTTGACCAGAAGCCCGTCCCCCTCGAGGTGAGCATGCAGATTGCCGACGAACTCGGCATTAACCACCCGTACATGCTCAAAACGCGAGAGCCTGCCATCGTGACCCTTGACGGGGTACTGATGCAGTCTGATGGTCGAGAGCGCCATATTGACTGTAAGCCGCTTGCGGAGCTCAAGAACAAGCGCACCATGGAGAAGCTGGCCCTCCGGCGTGAATATGCCCGTCGTGTCGGCGCGGAATATATCCTGGTCACAGAGGAGACCATCCCTCGCGTGGTCGTGCACAACCTCCAGTGGATTCGGATGGCTGCGGTGCGAGGCTCCTGGAGCGAAAACCTTGGCGGCAGCGTCGATGAGGACATGACCTCAGAGTTTCATCGCGCACTCAGTCATGCGTCAGAGCACGAACCAGCGGAGAGGCTCCTGCAATTTCTCGAACGGTTTGATAGGCAATTCGGTTGCGCCTGCGGCGCGGCCAACTGGGCGCTGCGTCGGCTCCTTTGGTCTCACCAGGCAAGGTTTGACCTCACCACGTCGTTCCGTTCTCTCCTCGTCGGACCGCTTGGGACCCTTTCTCTCGCGACCCCCGACGCTTGCCTATCGGCCGCCGCTGAAAGGCCGCCCGGACCCGCATCCGGGGTGCTCTCGCAACGGCCGGCTAGCGCGAGTGCAGCACCCCAAATCCACGGGTGATTCCATGTACCACATCTCCAAGAACGACGTCCTTGTAGGCGACGGCAAGCGGTACCGATTGCTCAAGGTGGAGCCTGCTCAAGACCGGGCATACGTCATCGATATCAACGCCCCCCTCGCCGTCCCTGTGCGATGGCTTCATAGCAAGCTGCGGGTAAAGCTAGAACGCAAAGAACTAACCCTGCTTCAGAAGAGCACTGCTCCTGAGGCATCGCCACGGGCAGAACCGGTAGGCGCCTCGCTAAAACTGTGCGAGCGACGCTGGACGCTGATTCAACCGCTGCTTGAAAAAACCGCGGTGCTCAACCGCGAGGGTCGAAAGAAGCTGTTAGCCGCGCGCGCCGCTGAAATGAGCTGCTCGACGACAACATTGATGAGGTCCCTTCGCCTTTACTGGCAGGGAGGCATGACCAAAGACTCGCTCGCGCCAAGCTTCGATAAGTGCGGTATAGCGCGGCACCACACGCAAGCTGACCCGCGCAAGGCAGCACTGCGAAAGGTTGCGGGAAGAACGCGCGAGGATTTGAAACCCAAGTTCGACTATACCGAGGAGCTCAAGAATAAGGCCTGGGAGATTGCCAAGCCTCTTCTTGCCGAGAAGAAAAGCTCTAGAAGAAACATTTTCAACAAGGTCTGCAAGGTCCTGTGGTCGTACATCGACAACGACGGCAAGGTCGCCCTCTTGCCCAAACCCAGCCCTCGCCAGTTCTATTACGAGTTGGACAAGCGCCACGGAAGAGTGGCTGAGCTCAAGCGCCAAAGCGGACCCGGAGAATTCAGGAACGACTTTCGGGGCAAGCTCGGTAACGTTCTTATGGAGGCAATCGGCGTTGGCCATCAGTATGAGATGGACTCCACGCAGGTTGACCTCTGGATTGTTTCCAAGGACGACCGAAGCAAGATTATCGGCAAGCCAACTCTGTACCTTATCGTTGACCGGTACAGCCGCTTGATTGTGGGCTACCACCTCACCTTGGACAAACCTTCATGGGATGGTGCGAAGCGCGCCATTCTATCGCTGGTTGAAGACCGTGAGGCCAAGGCCAATCGACTTGAGGTGCCATGGAAACCAGAGCTCCATCCCGCACATGGCCATCTCCCTGGCCAAATTATCCTGGACCGAGGCAGCGAAAACATCGGATATGACAGCGACCGCATTGCCGACGATGTCGAGGTAGACGTCATCAACCTCCCCGCCCATTTTTCCTCAGGAAAGGGGACGATTGAATGCAGCTTTCGAATCACGCATGTCCCTCTTAGGGACAACACCGCGGGCTACCAATTTCCGGCCGAGGCAATGCGTCGTCACGGAGACTCATACATGCACGACGCTGAGTTCGACCTCGATGACCTCGACGCCGAGCTGTATCAAATCTTCGAGATGCATAACCAGAAGATGTATCCGGGCATGCCTCTAGCCGAGGAAGCCAAGCTCGCCGGTGTGCGGCCTATCCCACTACAAGTTTGGAAGCATGACCAGTCTAAGGCGATGGGCCTCACTACGAAATATGACGCCAAGAGCCTCGAAGCCAAGCTCCTGAGCAAGAAGCTCGGCGTCATAAGTCAAAACGGCATTCGGCTGAACGACGTCTTCTACACCTGCGACCACGCGGAGAAGAACAACTGGTTTGTTAAGAAAGCTGGCGGTCGATACCCGGAGGTGAACATCTCGTATGACAGGCGGCATGTGGACACCATCTTCGTTCAGGACCTTGTTGACCCTCGTCGCTGGCATGAAGCGCATTTGACGCCCGCGTGCGTTGTGTACGCCGGAAAGTCCTTTGCTGAGGTCTCCGTGTCAGTGAGTTCCACGAGGCAGGCGGAAAAGGAAGCCGACGACCACAACCTCGTACAGCAACTCCAACATGAGCACGACCGTGCACCTCGCGCTGCTAAGGCGCACCAGAAGACCCAAGCCGACATTGCCGCTTCAAACGGAGCATCACGCACGTCGGGAGCAAAGGACGTGCGGGCCAAGGAGGCGACTGGGCGCCGGGCGGCGCAGGCTGCGGTAGCAGCGCGCGTGAAGCCAAGTTCGATGGCACAAAGTGAAATGCCCCCCTCGGACGTTGCAGCTCCCGTGCTCAAGGTTGACGCCGCACGCGCTCCGTCGCGTCCGCTCAAGGTCGCAATTCCGACCAGGGCCTTCGACCCAATGGCTGCCCTGATGGAAATGGACGATGACTAATCAGCATGTCGGCCGGCATCGCATACGGGGGCCGCCAGTGCCCCTGCACGGGTGTCCTCTAGCTAGACCGCTTGAGCAGCGAAGCGTTTTAGGCGGCTCAGAGATTCGCTACATGAAGAACCGGAGCTTCTTCCGGATTAAGGACATCTATGAACGACCAAACCAACCCCTCCCCAGCTACCAGCAAGAATTTTGACTACTCGGTAGCCAACTATCAGTCTCATCCGCTGTCGCGCCTTGCAGGGCATCGCCTCATATCCGCGCTCCGTCCCTTCCCCAAGACCCGAAAGGAACTGAAAGCTCTCCTCAACAATTTGCCCGACTACTCCCCGGAGGAACGCAACCTCCCGCGGGCACTGCGAAAGATGCAGCTGCCGCAACTACTCCGCGCGTTCGTGGCCCTGCGCAGAAACTGCGAGCTGGCTGAGTACATGTACGCAACAATATGCGAAGGCTACGTGGCACGCGAGCCGCATTCAGCCAAAAGCAACGCAATCTTGCAAGGCCTACACGAATGCATCAGCCTCCAGCAATTCGGCGCCAGAAAGCGTGTGGCAAACACCGCGCAGTTCTGCTCGTCTCTCACCGGCATGCCCGGCTCCGGAAAGAGTTCGACGTTTTCACATATCGTGGCAAGCCTCTACGAACCGATTATTTATCACGCCGACATCAATGTCTGGCAAATTCCGGTATTGACCATTGAGATGGCGTACAACGGCACGAGCCAAGCTACGCTGGCGCACGCCATCATTTCAGCCATCGCCAAGCTCTACCCTGATGGAGACTACGAACGCCTCTATCTCCGGCCCAGAATGAACGCCGAGGAACGTTTGCTTGCCGCATTCACCCTGATTCACATCCACTGTGTCGGGATGGTTGTGGTCGACGAAGCGCAGAACCGGGACTACGCCGCTGACAGGTCCACAGGCGCTCGCAAGCTGGGAGTCGGCCAGGCGCCCCTTGCAACGCTGCTCATTACTGCATCGAATCGCCTCGAGGTGCCCCTGCTTCTCGTTGGCACCATCGAGCTCGAAGAATCGATTGGCACCCGGCTCAGCAAGACGCGTCGCTTGCCTGGCCTGCCTCATTGGGGACCGCTCACGCTTGAAGGCACGGAGAAAAAACCGTCCGAATATCACATCTTTTTGAGCCTCCTTTGGCAGTACCAATGGCTGCAAGAACCGCCTGAGCTCACGGACCGAATGTACAACCTCTTCCACTACTACACGGCAGGAGTTCCCGATTTCATGGTCAAGCTCTTCTACTACGTGCAGTGGGACTGCTTGCAAGAAGAAGAGGAGACCTTCGATGAAGAGACTATTCACCGCGTCGCTCACAAACGCATGGCCTCCATCGTGAAGGTGACCAAGGCAATCCATACGCGGGACAAGACTTCGTTGACGATGCTCGCCCAAATTCCCGACCTCGCGCCCGACCTCGGATTGTCTCCAACGAAGATTCCATCTGAGCTCTTGGCCCCAGCGAGCCACGCGGATGTCGACCCTGCAGAGGCGGTGTCGCCATTCCCTTACAGAGCCCGCCCCGCTCACCGGCGCAAGGCGAGCCCCATCGACGCGGCTCAACCCGCGGATTTCGAATCTCTCAGCGAGTAACAACTCACGGCGAGCACAAAGGCCCAAACGCACCGGCGTTCGGGCCTTTTACTATTTCCTAGTCGTTACGCCAAAGCTATGGCGCTCTGCAGCGATGTAGTGCGCCAAAGGTGTCTACGACCGCAAGGCGTGGCGATGGAGCATGAGGCGCTCCTTGACTTGCTCCCACTTCCCATTTTTCTTGAGCTTGAGAAGCCAACTGCCCAAGCCCCCGGCCACGATAGAGCCTTTGAACTGACCGCCTGTCCCGAGCTTCTCGAGAATGTGGTCGAAGCGCTGGCGGCCGCCGAACAGAACCTGCCGGCCTAGCAAGGGCGCGACGATTTCCTCCCACTCGTAATCCGACAGCGCCCATCCCTTTGCGCCCGTGAGCAGCGTTCCGTCGGCTTCTCGGAACATCGGTCTGATGACGTTGGGGTCGGCGACGGCGAAGGTCTGGCCCAGCAGCGATTTCGCGAACGGCAGCGGCTCCTCCAGCGGCACGATTGAAGCCAAGTGCAATCTGGTCGCAAGGAAGCATTCGCCTCTGGTGATGCCTCTGAACCAGCCACTCACCTGCACCTTGGGCACGTGAACGCCCAATACGCCCTGCTCTGCGAAGTCTCTGATGCTTGCCCAGAATCGCCGGCCACCGGCGTGCGCCGTCATCCATCGCATTCGTTCCTGAAAGAAGGGGCTCAGTTCCTTGGCACCGAAGTTCGTCTCAGGGCCAAACCGAATCTTCGATGCGCCATCCTCGACGGTGTGGGAGACCATGAGGTCGAGACTCGATGCCCGAAAAGGCAGGTCTTCAAGGCGCGCGACAGTGCCCAGAAAACCAAGAATGATGGCGGCAGCGGGGATAAGAACCCGAACCTTGCCGACCCGCAACTGATACACAAGGTGATTCTGCTGCGATGGTTTCGGCAGACCGGCCAACGACAAGAACTCATCGCTGCCTACAAGCGTCATCTCCGTGAGGTCCGCTCCATCCAAATGAAGAATGTTGTCGCCGATGGTCGTTGCGGCTGACCGCAGCTTTTTGAATTTGCCAAGCCTGACGGCTCCGTCCTTGCCTCTAAATGCAAGGCTGTAACCGCTGCCTTCTCTCTCGATGCCTTCAATCCATTCCATAGGTACTCCTTGTGGAACAGTGAAGCGAACGAGCAATATGTTTTAAGCCCCCTGCGGTTTAGATGGTTCCTTCCCTGCCCTTGTCGTGAAATCAAAGGACCTTACGCACAAGGTGCTCCGCTCCGTAGCGCAACCGATTGACGTTGCTCGCCAAATCGTTGAATCTGCTGGTCTGAGGTGGTGTCGACGTAGGTGTTGCAGGAGATGCTGTGATTCCCGCCAAAGGGCCTTATGAGGACGAGTTGCTATCAAGCGCGTTGACGCGCTGTTGCCGGGCGTTTCGCCTTCCCTTCAAGCGGCTCGCGAGCGTCGTTCTTCAGCGGCCTGGGGCTCGGGATGGATTCCTGACTATTCCCCCTCTTGATGCGATGCAGGCACTCTTCGCGCAGCCTGCTGAGCGACTGCTTTGGGAGCACACGGCTTTTCCGTACGCAACATCGGTCGCGAGCCAAGCTGTTTTTGAGTCCGCATTGCAGGGGGCACTGGGCCGCGGCGGCGGCCTGGGCGCCCTGCTCGGCGTGATGCACAACGCCTTCGAGGGGCAGACCAACCGCCTGTTCTGCCGAGATTGCGTCAAATCGGAGCTATCGCTCTACGGAGAATCCTTCTGGCATTGCTCCCATAACCTGCCAGGGGTGACAGCTTGCCGCCTCCATCGCTGCCGGCTGACGACCACGGCTTGGCCTTCAATCCGCTTTCACACAACGATTTATGCAATGCCCCACGACTTCAAGGGTCGATACCGCATGTCGTCAGCGCCGAGCAAAGCCGAGGTCTTGCTGGCAGAGCGGTCCCGCGACCTCCAATGCAGGGAATGGGGACCGGGTCGTCCGCAGACGGCGGCCGAGTACAGAGACTTTGCTGTCAACAATGGTTGGCTCTCCGCAGGACGCGACGTCAGCGGTGCAGCCCTGCTTGAGGTTGTTCGCAGCACATTTGCACCGCATGCTCTCAGGCGATGGGGCCTTTTTGCAAAGGATTGGCCCGCCCCTGCGTTCCGTCTAGGCAACCCTTTTTCGCTCAGCCCGTTCCGGCACCTCCTGCTTCAAGTCGCGTTGTCGACCTCCAAGCCAGAACGACCAGGCGTTCTGGACCACATTCCCGCCGGCTATCAAGGAACCGCGGCCAGAAAGTTAGACGCCTTTTATGCACCGCGCGTGCATGCGGAAGTGCTGCGTGCTCTCAAGGCTGGTGAGAGGCTGACCACCAGAGAATTCCTCTGCAGAATCGGCGCGTACGCCGTCTACAGGCACCGCAAGGACGAATTACCTGCCCTGCGTGCAGCGGTCCGTGAGTTCAGGTCGTCTGCAGCGTCTGTGAAGCCGCTGGCTGTCAACAAGTCGCTCTTTCGGAAGTTAGCAGCAGCGTAGGCAGCACAGCATCTCTTAACAAAAAACT
Source organism: Variovorax sp. OK212 (assembly GCF_900112425.1). Lineage (GTDB taxonomy): Bacteria > Pseudomonadota > Gammaproteobacteria > Burkholderiales > Burkholderiaceae_C > Variovorax. Next base: position 29,795 of record NZ_FOLP01000016.1, read on the forward strand.
CAAAAGCACCACGTCGTCTGGCGCATGGATTCGGACGCCCATAGTAGATAGTCGCTGTGGTTGAGCATAGCTCCGATAGATTGCCGTTTTCAACATTGTTGTGAGCACATCTTTTGGGCGCCGATGTCTTTCTCTTGCCCTCTGCGGTTCTGTCTCAAGAAAAATTCTCTGAATGGCAGAATGCCATATCGACATCGAAACCAGCCCAAGCGCGTGGCGGAAACAAAGGGGGAGACATGGCAGGAGAGCTGAAGAACGAATCTACGTTGAAGGGACAACTAGATGCAGTTCAAGCCGGAGCTGCAGCATCCAAGGGGTCGCAGAACTGGTACACGGACCTAGCCGCCTTCATCGCAGAGGTAAAAGCAGGCATCCCGGACAAACTTAAAGACCCAGAATTCTTGAGACGGCTTTGGGACGAGAACCCAGTTGCTGCCACCGGTATGGGCTCCGTCAAGATGGCGCCAGCGTTGTCCGATGCGGGCTTCCGCGACTGGTTTTCCGCCGAGCTGGTGAAACCACTACCGACCGAACCAGCAGCCATAGAAGCTCACCTCACGGAGCTCTACAACGGTCTACGGGACCGACTGAAAGTCTTGTGCGGCCGCACGCCTCGCCTGAAGCTCAATCGCGTGCTCTGCTCAGTCTACCCCGAGCACTTCACGACCGTTGCCGACCCGGGCAAGCTTCTGTTTCTTCACAAGGAGATGGGCGGCGGGGCTAAGGACCACCCGGTACGTGCACACAAGACCATACGAACGCGCATCGACGCGCTTCTCGGCCCCGTCAGCGCGGAGGACCCTGTTGGGTTGGCGCGTCGGATTTGTTTGCCGTGGATGCTTTACGACCGTGTCTCGGATGAAGAACCGAGCGACGCGACAGAAAACCCCAGCGAGACAGCAGCTGCGCTGAAGCCACTACCTGCAGCTTTGCGCCGAAAGGGGCTGACTTCCATGAAGGGAGGTTTGCAGACCCTGCTCGGCTTTCTTCCTGAGCTCAACGAGGGTGTGTCAAAGGAGGAGTTCGCCGACATCATCAAGCAAGCCAACCCCGAACTGGCCCCAAGTAGCCTCATCACCAACATCAACGTCGTCTCTCGCGAGTTCGACCTATGCAAGCGCGACGGCGACACATATCGGCTGAGCGCGCGTGGAATCAACCTTCTTGAGACGCAGGACCCAGACGAGTTTGCAGACCACCTGTTGACAAAAGTTCTTGGGGTGGACCATGTCCTCAAGGCCCTGGAGAAGGTGCCTCAGTCAAAAGCAGGCCTTATGGCGATGCTGCAGGGCGTGCATCCCGGATGGACCACTGACTTCGCACCGTCAGCAATGCTGGTGTGGTTAAACAGCCTCGGGCTTATTGAACCCGACATCAATGACAAGAAGTTGTTTCAGCTAACCGAGCGGGGGAAGCGGTGGGCTGAATTGGTGACGTGGGAACCCCAGGGCTTGCCCAAGCCTATGGAAACCGTTGCCGAAATCCAGGCAGAGGTGGTCGAGAAGGTCCAACTGCCCTCGTTCGAGGACCTGTCCAAGCGCCTCTCAGAACTGGTAGCAGGAAAGCTTGTCCTCGACCAGTCGCTTGTCGAACAGCTGCACGCGGGCCTCTGGTTCCATCCCGTACGCCATTTCGCCGTCCTAACCGGCATATCCGGGTCGGGCAAGACGCAGATGGCGCAAAACTACGCTTCGGCGCTTTGTGCGGCTCAGGCGGACAACCACGAGCACGTCCGCATAATCCCCGTTCAGCCAGGTTGGTACGACCCCAGTCCGCTCCTGGGGTACGTCAACCCCATCCAGGATTCGTCGTATCGCAGTGCGCCCTTCCTCGATTTACTACTCCGTGCCGCCGCGGATTCCGAGAACCCGTACGTCGCAATTCTGGACGAGATGAATTTGTCGCATCCGGAGCAGTATCTCGCACCGGTCTTGTCGGCCATGGAGACACACGGTTGGCTGGACCTCCATCAACTGGGCGACGACGCCGTGCTAACTCCAAAGCGCGTCCGATACCCCGCAAACCTGGCAATCATCGGCACTCTGAACATGGATGAAACCACCCACGGACTCTCCGATAAGGTTCTTGACCGCGCGTTCACCCTGGAGTTCTGGAACATCAGCGTTCAAGCCTTCCCAGGTTGGACTACATCCGCACTTGCGCCCGCGCTTAGAGAAAAAACCCAGGCTGTCTTGGTCGCACTGGGCGAGGCACTCTCCCCTGTGCGACTTCACTTCGGTTGGCGGACGATTGACGACGTGGTTAGCTATCTTGCCTTCCACGCCAAGCTGGCGCCAAACAACGAGGCAGCGCTCGACCACGTCATTTATGCCAAGGTTCTTCCCAAGCTTCGTGGAGAGACCTCCGCCAAGTTCCAGAAGGCCTTACAGGACACACATAAAGCCCTCGCGGACCACGGGCTCACGAGATGCTGCGCCAAGGTGAAAAGCATGCAAGAGGACCTCGTAGTCAGCGGCGCTGCGCGCTTCTGGCGTTAGCCGAGGTGTTGCAATGCTTCGTTTCCGAAGGGCTACAGCACCCGATGGCGAGACCTGGACAGAATTGGAGCCGGGGCAAGTAGGGGCGGGCCTCACTGAGGACACCAACTACCTGCTGACCACTGGCTCACGCCCCGACACGCGAATTTTCGTTGACGACGTAGAACTGCAGCGCGAATCAGCGTCGCTCTTGAAATGGAGGCCAAGCTTCTATTCCGGACGCGTGGCTGTCGACATAGTCGCGCCAGGCGAACAGAAAACGAGGTACTTTCTCGACGTAAGCCCCAGCCCAGCCAAATCTGGGCAGGCTGCGTTTGATGATATGGTCGCGGACATTAGAGCCTTCGACCAAGCTCTGCTGGTCGGTGCGTCTCCTGCCTCAATGGAGTTCGGGCACGCTGGAAAGCCCGGCAAGCTTGCCAGCGACATCCTCCTTGCGCGGCTCCGGGAACACGGTTCCGCGTTCCTATCTGCAGTGGAGACAATCGCGAGTTCCCCGCACCGTTCCCTTGCAGCAGAAGCGAAGGTGCTGCCGCTATCAAGGATTCGACGTCTTCACCACTCGTCGCTCCAAGACCGGCGACTCGCGGCGATGGCAACGGGGCACTCACCAAGCCCGGACGCGATGGACTCCTTACAAGTCAGTAGTCTGACTTCGGCGCCGACGTTTGACACGCCGGCGAACCGCGCGCTGCTCGCCCTCCTCCGTCGGTTTAGAGCTGCCGTGACGGCAACGTGCGACAAGGTCAGGGAGTTAGGGCTGGGAACTCCGAAGGAAGAGCAGGCTCTTCGAGTTGAGTGCCGCCTAGAGGACCTTGACAGACTTGGCTCACGGACGCACAAGTTACTAGTCGGACCGCTCTTCGGCGAGGTCGCTGGTGGCGTGACGTCCTCGGCTGGACTGACGCAGATTGCAGCTCAACCGACCTACAGCCGGGCTTACCGTCTGGGCTGCAGGTCTCTGTCTACCGAAGTCGACGGCTCCGACTCGAACGACCAACTTCATGTGGCACCGTCATGGGGCATCTACGAGACTTGGTGCTATCTGCGAGTATTGACGGTGGTCGGTCAACTAACTGGAGTGGCAGGCGTTCCGTCTGAACCAGATACCGTTTCCGCTGAGCGCTCTACCTCGTTCGCGCTTGCCGGCGGCGCAAAGCTCGAGGTGCTATTTCAGGCAACATTCCCCGCACTCAAGGCCTACAGCAAAAGGTCAGGTTGGAGCATTTCAAGGGAGCGCCGCCCGGACATCGTGCTTGTCCATAGCGAAGCTGGCTATAGGAGGTCTCTGGTCCTCGACGCGAAGTGGCGGAGCGGCCACGAGAACGTATTGGACGCAATGGCGTCCGCCCACATTTACCACGACGCCCTGCGCGTCGGGTGCGCCCCGCCCAACCCATGTCTTCTGCTACTTCCGGGTAGAGACACGGTGCCAGAACTTGAGGAGGACGCGTTCATCCAGGCAAATAACGTAGGTGCCATCAGTTGCGTAAAGGTGAACGGGGGTGGTGAAGCGCGCCTTAGCGCACTCCTCAAACAGTGGCTGACGAGTGCGCTAGGCGACATCGAATGAGAGCATTCCCCCAATCGCCCGAGAGGTGCCTCACCCACCTATTCAAGGAAATGACTCGGCAAAGGCCGTAGGAGCCTGCTGGGACGGTGGCACGCGGCAACTGTGGCGGGAAGCTAGGGCTTGTCGCTCTTTGCCGTGTAGCTGCCAAGCTCGCCCGACCGCTCACCGAGTCGCGAAGTCGGGGCCATTCAATCAAACGCCCTCCAGCCGCGGAATGCTCGCGCAACTACCTTGGCTGCTTTAGGCAGCCCCAAAAATAATCGTTTGCGGACGCGTTTCGGGCAAGGCAATACCGCCATCTGGGCGATGGCCGCTGAACGCCTGTGCCAGAGGCGGTCCGACTGGTGAACCACTGTCCGCGCGCTGCATGCACGGCCTTCAAGTCCAAGGCGCGAAGCCGCCAACGCCGCCGGACGACCGGCAGGTCTTTATACGACGTAGCTACAGGCCACAAGGTCCTTCATCGACTACGGCGGTGACCCGCCTAACTGCGACGACTGCAAACGCTCCCGAGAGGGCGGTGGCAGAGGCTCAAAAGGTTAGGAACAAGACATCCTTTGTCGCGACTCGAATTCGCTTGTGACGAGGGAACAAGACACCCTTTGGCGCTTCACCGGCCGAAGCTTGCGTTTTCCCTCTGAAGGCCGAAATTTGAGGGGTCACGACACCTTTGTTGCTAAGCAGGTCGATGGCACCCTGGTCGCCGGTGACCAGCGCGGCGATCACGCCGGCCTGGTTGCGGTCGGGCACGCGCTGGAACACGGCGTCGCGCACGGCTTCCCGCGCGCGCTCGACGGGGTGCAGCCACGTCGTGGCGAGCAAGGCGGGAGGCGCGTCGCGGGCGCCGGTGCGCACGTAGCCGCTGGCATGCAGGCCCTGCTCCCACATCCACAGTTCGCTGTCGAAGCCATACGGGTTGCGGTTGCCATGCGGCGCCTTGAGCCGCACGGTGAAGCGCCAGCGCTCGCCGGCGTGCGCCATGGTGACCAGGTCTTCGGCATACCAGCCGAGCGCGATGCGGTCGGGCACGACCGGCGGTGCGCCGTCGGTACCGTTTTCCTGTTCCGCGGGGTCGGTCCATCGGGCCGATTCGACATCCAGGCGGAACCGCGCGCCGGATTCGTTGTGCTGCGGCATCTCGGCCACCACGCCGGTGACCTGCACGCTGCGCCCTTCGAGCGCGGGCTGCAGCGCGCCCTGCACATAGGCCGTGGCGCGCCACCCCGCGAGCCCCGCGCCGGCCAGGGCGCCGCACACGAAGGCCATGGCCATCCACCGCCGTGACGGTCGCCGCGGCCATGCCAGCCCCACGGCAGCCACGAGCAACAACAAGGCACAGGTCCAGGCCGGCCACAACACCGGTTGCTGCAATTGCAAGGCCGCTCCCAACAGCGAACCACCCATTGCTGCGAAGGCCCCCGCGCCCCCCACTGCACCGCCGGACGCGCGCAACGGCGTCAACAAAGGACCTCGAGACCCATGATGCAAACCCTCCCCCAAGTCACGCTCAGTGGCGCGTTAATTGCTTGGCATCTGGGCTAGTATGCGTCTCATCAGAGACATCTTTTCGATGCAATCTCGCAGTACTGCACACAAAAACGCATGTCCATTCACGCCGCTCTCCACCACGTCACCCATTACAAGTACGACCGCCTGGTGCAGCTGGGCCCACAGGTCGTGCGCTTGCGGCCCGCGCCGCATTGCCGCAGCAACGTCATCTCGTACTCGCTGCGGGTCGAGCCGGCCGAGCACTTCGTCAACTGGATGCAGGACCCGTTCGCCAACTACCAGGCGCGGCTGGTGTTCCCCGAGAAGACGCGCGAGTTCAAGGTCACGGTCGACCTGGTGGTCGAGATGGCGGTCTACAACCCCTTCGACTTCTTCCTCGAGCCGCAGGCCGAGAACTTTCCGTTCAAGTACACCGCCTCGCAGGCCGAAGAGCTCGCGCCCTACCTCGTGGCCGACCCGGTCACGCCGCTGGTGGAGGCCTACCTCGACAAGGTCGACCGCAAGGAGCAGCGCACCATCGACTTCCTGGTCGGCCTCAACCAGCAGGTCCAGAAGGACGTCAACTACCTGATCCGCATGGAGCCCGGCGTGCAGACGCCGGAAGAAACGCTCACCAACGGCAGCGGCTCCTGCCGCGACTCGGGCTGGCTGCTGGTGCAGCTGCTGCGCCACATGGGGCTGGCCGCGCGCTTCGTCTCGGGCTACCTGATCCAGCTCACGCCCGACGTGAAATCGCTCGACGGCCCCAGCGGCACCACGGTCGACTTCACCGACCTGCACGCCTGGTGCGAGGTGTTCCTGCCGGGCGCCGGCTGGATCGGCCTGGATGCCACCTCGGGCCTGATGGCCGGCGAAGGCCACATTCCGCTCGCCTGCACGCCCACGCCCTCGAGCGCGGCGCCCATCGAAGGCGTGATGGACGAAGCCGAGGTCGAGTTCGGCCACGAGATGAAGGTCACGCGCATCTACGAATCGCCGCGCGTCACCAAGCCCTACACCGAAGAGCAATGGGCCGAAGTGCTGGCCCTGGGCGACGCGGTCGACGCGCGCCTGAAGGCCGGCGACGTGCGCCTCACCATGGGCGGCGAACCGACCTACGTGGCCACCAGCGACCGCGACGCGGCCGAATGGAACACCGACGCGCTCGGCCCCACCAAGCGCGGCTACGCCACCGAGCTGGTCCAGAAGCTGCGCGCCGAATACGGCAACGGCGGCTTCCTGCACTTCGGCCAGGGCAAGTGGTACCCGGGCGAGCAGCTGCCGCGCTGGGCGCTGTCGATCTTCTGGCGCGCCGACGGCCAGACGCTGTGGCACGACCCCGCGCTGTTTGCCGACGAGCGTTTCCCCACGCACTACACGAGCGAGGACGCGCGCCGCTTCACCACGCTGCTGGCGCACAAGCTCGGCCTGACCGAGCGCTACATGCAGCCTGGCTACGAGGACATCTACTACTACCTCTGGCGCGAACGCCGCCTGCCGGTGAACGTCGACCCCTTCGAATCGAAGCTCGACGACGAACTCGAACGCGTGCGCCTGCGCCGCGTGTTCACGCAGAAGCTCGACGCGGTGATCGGCTACATGCTGCCCATCGAGCCCGGCAATGCGAACCGCGACGCGCCGCCGCTCGAAGGCCCGGCCTGGAAGACCGGCCCCTGGTTCCTGCGCGACGACCGCCTGTACCTGATTCCGGGCGACTCGCCCATGGGCTACCGCCTGCCGCTCGACTCCCAGCCGTGGGCCAGCAAGGGCGACTACCCCTACCTGATCGAACGCGACCCGACCGCGCCGCGCGGCGCGCTGCCGACCTCGGCGGACTACCGCGCGCGCTATGCCGTGGGTGCGGGCGCGGGCGGCGCGAACGGTGCGGGCGCCGGCGGCCTGGGCGACGTGCCCTACGCCTTCGGCACGCCGCCGGTGGTGCCTGCGTCGCTGCGCATGCAGGTGCCGGGCAGCGCCGCGAATGCGGCCGACCCGTCGGCGTCGGATGCGTCCGATGCGTCTCGTGCATCGGATGCTTCCGATGCCGCCTCCCCGGCCACGCGCCAGCCGTTGCGCGGCGAATCGGCCCACTGGGTCACGCGCACCGCGCTGTGCGTCGAAGTGCGCGACCCGCGCCGCGCCAACGGCCCGGCCGCCGAGAAGGTCGGCAGCGCCTCGGGCGTGCTCTACATCTTCATGCCGCCGCTCGCGCGCCTGGAGGACTACCTCGACCTGGTCGCCGCCATCGAAGCCACCGCGCGCGACCTGGGCGTGCGCATCGTGATGGAAGGCTACCCGCCGCCGCGCGACCCGCGCCTGAAGATGCTGGCCGTCACGCCCGACCCGGGCGTGATCGAAGTCAACATCCATCCGGCCCACAACTGGAAGGAACTGGTCGCGCACACCGAGTTCCTCTACAACGCCGCGTTCGAAACCCGCCTGTCGGCCGAGAAGTTCATGACCGACGGGCGCCACACCGGCACCGGCGGCGGCAACCACTTCGTGATGGGCGGCGCCACGCCCGCCGACAGCCCGTTCCTGCGCCGGCCCGAGCTGCTGGCCAGCCTGCTGCTGTACTGGCACAACCATCCGTCGCTGAGCTATCTGTTCTCGGGGATGTTCATCGGCCCGACGAGCCAGGCGCCACGCGTGGACGAGGCGCGCAACGACCAGGTCTACGAACTGGAAATCGCGCTGCAGGAAATCGCGAAGAACCGCGAGATCTACGGCCAGAACATGCCCGCATGGCTGGTCGACCGCACGCTGCGCAACATCCTGATCGACGTGTCGGGCAACACGCACCGCAGCGAGTTCTGCATCGACAAGCTGTACTCGCCCGACTCCAGCACCGGCCGCCTCGGCCTGCTGGAGCTGCGCGCCTTCGAGATGCCGCCGCATGCGCGCATGAGCATCGCGCAGCAGTTGCTGATTCGCGCGCTGGTGGCGCGCTTCTGGGACGAGCCCTACAAGGCGCCCGTGACCCGCTGGGGCACCGAGCTGCACGACCGCTTCCTGCTGCCGACCTTCGTCAAGATGGACTTCGACGACGTCATCAGCGAGATGCGCCAGGCCGGCTTCGCGTTCGATGCCGACTGGTTCGCGCCGCATTTCGAGTTCCGCTTTCCGCTGGTGGGCCAGGTGCAGGCCATGGGCGTGGAGCTGTCGCTGCGCAACGCGCTGGAGCCGTGGCATGTCATGGGCGAGGAAGGCTCGGCTGGCGGCACGGTGCGCTATGTCGACTCGTCGCTCGAACGCATCGAGGTGCGCGTGACCGGCCTGAACGAAAGCCGCCACGTCGTCACCGTCAACGGCAAGGTGCTGCCGCTGCAGCCCACCGGCGTCACGGGCGAGTTCGTGGCCGGCGTGCGCTACAAGGCCTGGAACCCGCCTTCGGCGCTGCACCCGAGCATCAAGGCGCATGCACCGCTGACCTTCGACCTGGTCGACACCTGGATGAAGCGTTCGCTGGGCGGCTGCCAGTACTTCGTGGCCCACCCGGGCGGGCGCAACTACGACACCTTGCCGGTGAACGCCTACGAGGCCGAAAGCCGCCGCCATTCGCGCTTTGCACGCACCGGCCACACCCCCGGCCTGATGCGCACACCGCCGGCCACCATCGAGTTGCCGGGCAGCCGCGAGTTCCCGTTCACGCTCGATCTGCGCCGATAAGGGGCCATTTAGCACACTTGCGTCGCGGACACCCCGTGACGAGGGTGTGACAATCCACCCCCTGTGGAACCCTTGAACGAATCCCTGTTCGACGCCCAGGCCCTGGACTTTCCAGCGGCCCTGGCGTCGGCGCTCGCCCCGGCCGCGTTGCCCGGCCACTTCGACGAACTGCGTGGACAGGCCACCGCGGCGGTGCCTGCGCGGCCCTTGCCGGGGGCGGCATCCGCCCCTGCCGCCCCGCTGCTGTACGACGCGGCGGCGGAACGGCCGGCCGCGGCCAGCCAGTCCCAGTCCTCGCAAGGCCAGACTCAATCCCAGCAGCAGGGCCCGTCCGGCGAACAACCGCCGCTCACGCCCGCCTGGAACGCCTTCTTCGAACAGCTCGGCCCGGGCGGCTTCAACGACCTGCCGCGGCGCGCGGTCAGCCTGGAGCGGCAGATCCGCGACAACGGCGTCACCTACAACGTCTACGCCGACGCCAACGGCCCGCAGCGGCCCTGGTCGCTCGACCTGTTCCCCCTGATCGTCTCGCCCGAGAGCTGGAGCCAGATCGAGGCCGGCGTGCTGCAGCGCGTGCGCGTGCTCGACCGCGTGATGGCCGACGTCTACGGCCCGCAGCAGTTGCTGGCCGAAGGCCTGATTCCCCCGGCGCTGGTGCGCGGCCACCCCGGCTACCTGCGCGCCCTGCACGGCGTGAAGCCGCCCGGCGACACCTGGCTGCACATCGCCGCCTTCGACCTGGCGCGCGGCCCCGACGGCAACTGGTGGGTGGTGTCGCAGCGCACCCAGGCGCCTTCGGGCCTGGGCTACCTGCTCGAGAACCGCCTCGCGATCACGCGCCAGTTCCCGCAGGCCTTCGAGGCGTTGCACGTGCAGCGCCTGGCCGCCACCTACAGCGCCATGATGGAAGGCCTGCAGCGCATGTGCCCGGCCGGCGTGCCGCCGCACATCGCCCTGCTCACGCCCGGCCCGTACAACGAAACCTATTTCGAGCACGCGTACCTCGCGCGCTACCTGGGCATCACGCTGGTCGAGGGCAACGACCTCACCGTGCGCGACCAGCGCCTGTACCTGAAGACGCTGCAGGGCCTGCGCCCGGTGCACGGCCTCATCAAGCGGCTGGACGACCAGTTCCTCGACCCGCTGGAGCTGCGCCCCGACTCCACGCTCGGCGTGCCCGGCCTGCTGCAGGCCATTCGCGCCGGCAACGTGCTGGTGGCCAACATGCCGGGCTCGGCCTTCCTCGAGTCGCCCGCGCTGCTGGGCTTCCTGCCCGGACTGGCGCGCCGCCTGATCGGCGAGAAGCTCAAGCTGCCCGCGCTGCCCACCTGGTGGTGCGGCGAGCGCGCCGCGCTCGAGACCGTGCTGCCGCAGCTTGGCGACTGCGCCATCAAGCCCACCTACCCGGGCTTCGACGGCCGTGCCAGCTTCGACGCCGTGCTCGGCAGCCAGCTCGGCCGGCGCGAACTCGACGAATGGGCCGGCCGCATCGTGCGCGAGGGCGACGTCCACACCGTGCAGGGTTCCCTGCCGCTGTCGCAGATGCCCACCTGGGCCAACGACATGGGCCCCGGCCACATCGCGCCGCGCGCCGTGCTGCTGCGCGTGTTCGCGGTGAGCGACGGCGCACAGTCGTGGCGCGTGCTGCCCGGCGGCCTGGCCCGGCTCGCGGGCCCCGATGCGCAGATCGCCTCCATGCAGCGCGGCGGCAGCAGCGCCGACGTGTGGGTGCAGACCCACGGCGAAGTCGACCGCACCACGCTGCTGCAGCCGCACGCCACGCCGGCCTCGCTGGCGCGGCACCGCGCGCCCGTCACCAGCCGCGCGGCGGAAAACATGTTCTGGCTCGGCCGCTACACCGAGCGCGCCGAGAACGCGGTGCGCCTGGCGCGCCTCACGCTCAACCTGCTGGGCGGCGAAGACCAGTCGTCGCGCCCGCTGCTCGAGTGGCTGCACCGCATGGCGCTGCGCAATGCGCTGGTGCCGGCCGAGGTGCCGAGCGCGCCGCAATCGCGCCGCGTGTTCGAACGCGCGCTGATCGCCGAGCTGGGCGACGTGGAACGCGGCGGCAGCGTGGGCTACAGCCTCATGTGCATCCGCCAGGCCGCGGCCGCCGTGCGCGAGCGCCTGTCGCAGGACAACTGGAACCAGATCGTGCGCGCCGAGACCGAATTCCTGCGCCGCGCCGCCGAACAGGCCGGCGAAGGCAGCTTTGCCGCCAGCGCCTCGCTGCGCGCGCTCGAATCCGCCAGCACCGCGCTGGCCGCCATGACCGGCGCGCAGACCGACCGCATGACGCGCGACGACGCCTGGCGGCTGCTGTCCATCGGCCGCCACATCGAACGGCTGGGCTTTTTGTCGAACGCGCTCGAGGCCGGCTTCGAGAACGGTGCCGTGCACGAGGTCAGCGGCTTCGAGGCCATGGTGGCGCTGTTCGACAGCACCATCACCTTCCACGCGCGCTACCAGCAGCGCCGCGACGTCGCCACCATGGTCGACCTGCTGGTGCTCGACGCCGAGAACCCGCGCTCGCTCGCCTGGGTCACCCAGACGCTGCGCGGGCGCATCGCGCGGCTGGCCGGCAGCGCGCCGGGCAAGCTCACGGCGCTGTCGTACGAACTGCCCGATCCGGCCACCTGGACGCTCGAGCACCTCTGCGCCGCGGGGCCTGACGCCAACTATCCGGCGCTCCTGGAGCTGCTCGCGAGCTGCGAAACAGCTGCTTACCACGTGTCCGATGCCATTGGCACACGCTACTTCACACTGACCTCGGAATCGCTGCGCTCCGTCGGCGCGTGATTCGCAGGCAACGACAGCTCCAAGGAGGCATACCCATGTCAGGCATCGCCATCAACCGCCGCTTCGCCATGGCCGCCTCGGCCTTGTGCGCGGCCGCCGCCCTCACGGCCGTCACCGCGCTCACCGGATGCGGCAAGCAGGAGCCCGCCGCGCCCGGCGCCGCCAGCGCACCGCCGCCGGTTCCCGCCCGCGTGCTCGTGGTCGGCACCGACGCCGCCTACACGCCCTTCGAATCGCAGAACGACAAGGGCGAGATCGTGGGCTTCGACATCGACGTGGTCAACGCGGTCGCGAAGAAGGCCGGGCTCGAGGTCAAGTTCGTCAACACGCCGTGGGAGGGCATCTTCAACGCGCTCGACCAGGGCGACCGCGACCTGCTGGTGTCGGCCATCACCGTCACAGACGAGCGCCGCCAGACGATGGACTTCTCGCAGCCCTACTTCGACGCCAGGCAGCTGATTGCCGTGCGCAGCGACTCGCCGGTGGCCAAGTTCAACGACATCAAGACGATGAAGGTCGGCGTGCAGAACGGCACCACCGGCGACGAGGTCGTGGGCAAGCTGCTCGGCAAGTCGAGCACCAGCATCAAGCGCTTCGAGTCGACGCCGCTCGCGCTCAAGGAACTCGAAGCCGGCGGCGTGGAAGCCGTGGTGGCCGACAACGGCGTGGTGGTGCACTACCTGGCCAACAACACCGCGGGCGGCTTCAAGACCGTGAGCGACGCCGGCTTCCCGGTCGAAAAATACGGCATCGCGGTCAAGCGCGGCAACAGCGAGCTGCTGGCCAAGATCAACCAGGGCCTCGAAGGCATCCGCGCCGACGGCACCTACGCGAAGATCTACGCCTCGCACTTCGGCAGCGAGTCGAAGTAGCCCGAGGCCGGCAACGCAGGCAACGCAGGCAACGCACAACCTCACACACCATGCTGCTCCACGTCACCCACGAAACGCGCTACGAGTACGCGCCGCCGGTCGAGACGGCGCAGCACCTCGCCCACCTGAAGCCGCTGGCCACCGATTCGCAGCGGCTCGTGAGCCACAAGCTCGCCATCGAGCCGCCGCCGGCGCAGCGCAGCGAGCAGGCCGACCTGTACGGCAACACGCGCGCCTTCTTCGCGCTCGAGGCCACGCACGACCGGCTGGTGGTCACGGCCGAAAGCGTGGTCGAGACCTCGGTGCCCGTGCTCTCGCCCGCCGTGGCGCGCGAGCTGCCCTGGGAGAGCGTGCGCGAGCGTTTCCGCTTCCGCAAGGACGCCACCTTCGACGCCGCCTCCGAGTTCGTCTTTCCGTCGCCCTACGTGCCGCGCCACGACGACTTCGCGGCCTATGCGCGCGCCAGCTTCGCGCCGGGCCGCCCGGCCTTCGACGTGGCGATGGACCTCACCGAGCGCATGTACGCCGACTTCGCCTACGACGCCGACAGCACCGAGATCAACACCCCCGCCGTCGAGGCGCTCGCGCAGCGCAAGGGCGTGTGCCAGGACTTCGCCCACATCATGATCGCGTGCTTTCGCACCATGGGCCTGCCGGCGCGCTACGTGAGCGGCTACCTGCTCACGCAGCCGCCGCCCGGCCAGCCCCGGCTGGTGGGCGCCGACGCCTCGCACGCATGGGTGTCGGTGTACCTGCCCGGAAAGAGCGAGAGCGGCAACGAGAACGACGGCGAACGCGAGGGCGACCGCCTCACCGGCGCGGGTGGCTGGGCCGACTTCGACCCCACCAACGGCCGCCAGCCCGGCGAAGACTACGTCACCCTGGCCATCGGGCGCGACTACTCCGACGTGTCGCCGATGCGCGGTGTACTCCATGGCGGCGCAAGGCACACGCTGCGCGTCGGCGTGACCGTGCAGCCAGTGGGGGAAGTGGTCGAGGGCCTTGCGCAAACCCGGACACAATCGCCTTCCCAAGACAAGGAGTCTCCATGAGCGTTTACGACAAACTTTCCAGCCTCGGCATCACCCTGCCCCCCGCCTCGGCCCCCGCTGCCGCCTACGTGCCCTTCGTGCAGACCGGCAACCTCGTGTTCCTGTCGGGCCACATCGCCAAGAAGGACGGCAAGGTCTGGGCCGGCCAGCTCGGCGCCAACCTGAGCACCGAGGAAGGCAAGCAGGCCGCACGCGCCATCGCCATCGACCTGCTCGGCACGCTGCACGCGGCCGTGGGCGACCTCAACAAGGTCAAGCGCATCGTCAAGGTGATGAGCCTGGTGAATTCGGTCGGCACCTTCACCGAACAGCACCTCGTGACCAACGGCGCGAGCGAGTTCTTCGCCGAGATCTTCGGCCCCGAAAAGGGCGCGCACGCCCGCAGCGCCTTCGGCGTGGCGCAGATCCCGATGGGTGCCTGCGTGGAAATCGAGCTGATCGCCGAAGTCGGCTGATCTGTTCTCGTCGAGGCCCGGCGTCAGTGCCGGGCCACATCAGACATCAAGAACCGCCATCGGCCTGTCCGGCCGGCAGAGCGGGAAAGAGGAGGCGTCGTCATGGGAGTGGCGCAAGCGGGCATTGCATTCCGGCCCGGCCGGCCCATCGGCAACCTGAAAGCCTTCGTGTCCCGGGTCATGGGGCAGCCCGTCGAAGAAATCCCGCACCCGGACTCCCGCCAGTTCGACGTCCGCAGAGCGACCGACATCATGGTCCAGGACTTCGACGGCGCACTCTTCATCTGCAACGACACGCTTGCGTGGCCTCACCTCGAGAACACGCACAGCGACATTGCAGCGCTTCATGGGCGCCTCGGCGCTCCCGCGTCCTTCATGCTGTTCTGCCACTACAGCTCGGGCGGCAGCTTCGGCTATGCCTTCGTCGACGGCGGCATGCGAACCCGCTCGAGGCTGCAGACCATGCTCGAGCCGCGTCTTCCGCCCTTGATCGAATACGGAATGCCCACGGCCATCGAGAAACGCTGGCTGTCCGCGCCGTCCTACCTGGAAGAAGACGACTGCCCACCCGAGGAGCGCCAACGCATCTTCTATCTCGACAGTCCGCGCGTCGAGGTCTACGAGGATGGCCTGACGCAACAGATCCTCCTCGAAGCACTGGAGGAGCGATTCGGTGTCTGTCCCTGGACGACGAACGTCGAGCCGATCTACCGCTTCTACAAGGTACGGGAAAAGCGTCCTTGGTGGCAACGGCTGGGATTAGGAAGGCCATGAGCCCTGAAGCGCTTGTCGGCGAGGCGATGCGGGATCCTGTCAACGCCGCGCTGATGGCGCGCTTGCCGCGCCTTGCACTGCGCCAAGGCCACCTCACGGCCGGCTGCCTGTTCCAGTCCGTCTGGAACCGCACCGCCGGCCGGCCGCCGGGCTGGGGCGTGAAGGACTACGACGTCTTCTACTTCGACGACAGCGACCTGTCATGGGAGGCCGAAGACGCCGTCATCCGGCGCGTGCATGAAGCCGTGGCCGATCTGGGCGTGACCGTCGAGGTCAAGAACCAGGCACGCGTTCACCTCTGGTACGAACAACGCTTCCAGGCGACCTACCCGCGCCTGACGTCGGCGCGCGACGGCATCGACCGCTACCTGATCGCCTGCACCCGCGTGGGCATCGACCTGGCCGACGGTTCGCTCTACGCGCCCGACGGTCTGCAAGACCTGGGCGCCGGCATCCTGCGGATGAACCCGCTGCTGCCGATGCCCGCCATGTTCCTGAAGAAGGCGGCGGACTACCGGGCGCGCTGGCCATGGCTCAGCATCGAGCCGTCGGCGGCCGTCGCGGCGGCCGCTACTGCTGCTGCCGCATCTGCTACTTGCGCTTCCAGCTCGACACCGTGATGAACACGCCGGTTTCCTTCGCATCGCGAAGGCGAACGGTGTAGCGACCCGCGCCATCGGTGCCGCGGATCACGGCGCTGGTGTCGCCGGCCTCCACGCTTGCGTCGTTCGCGAGCGCGCGGTACGTCTCGAGCACCGCGTCGAATGCGGCGTAGCTGCGCAGCGTCACCTCGGCATCGGGCCAGCGCGGCTCCTTGAGCTGGGCCTGCTGGTAGTCGGTGTACATCGGCTTGCCGGCCAGGCCCTGGGGCAGCACGATCTTGCCGGCGCTCGCGGTGCTGTTGACTTCGCCCGCCTGGATCAGCAACGGCTTGAGCGAGGCCGGAAAACCCGCGGGCAGTTGCGCGTCGTGCCAACCCGGTGCCGTGGGCTGGCCGGTGATGTATTCGACGGCCGCGATCTTCTGCACCTGCGCCGCTTCCGCGGGATCGTCGCTTTCGGCCATGACCGCGAAGTACCTCGGCAGCATGTTCGCCCATTCGATCAACGCCGCAGCCTCCGCCTGCGGCGCGCCGGCCGGCTGGAAGATGGACAGCACCGACGCCGGCGCCGGCTTGCACACCTTGGGCGCATCGCGTTGTGTCGCCTTTCGGCAATGGCCGTTGACCAGCCCGAACGCGACCAGCCGCCCTTGCGCGTCGAGCAGGAACGCCGAGCGCTCAGCGCCATGCCCTTCGCCGCTCACCGACGCGATCACGCGGCGGCCGTCGGGCCATGCGGTGCGCGTGATGTCGTGGCGCGAGCGCATGCCGTTCAGCAGCTGCTCGGCAATCAGGCTGTCGCCTTCGATGTAGTTGCCGCGCGCGTAGCCGACCATGTCGATCACCGCACTGCGGATCTTCGGTTGCTCGCTGAGCCGCAGCGGCGGCGCGGGCAGCTCCGTGGTCACAGGCGCGCTGGCTGCGTTGTGTGCATGGGGCGCGTCGGGCGGCGCGGCGCAAGCCGGTGCAGCGAGCGCGCAAGTGAGCATCAACGACGCGAACGTGGAACGGTTGGTTGCCTTCATTCGGAAATCTCGATCTCGATGTTGGTCACCACGGGCATGTTGCGCGGCTGCCTGGCATTGACGGAAAAGCGCACGCCGTCGCGGCTGCCCAGCACGTAGCCCGTGCGGTCTTCCGCACCGGATTCCATGCCCGCCAGCGGCGGCGTCAGTTGCTTGTAGAAGGCCAGCACCTGCGCGATGCTGTCGGTGGTCTGCAGGCGCAGCACGCGCCTGGCCTTTTCGTCGCTCAGTGCGTCCTGCCCGGTGCGGTAGATCACCGCGCGCGGGTACAGCGGCACCTTGGCGGAGAAGCCCTTCGGCCGCTTCACCGGCGCCGCTGAAGTGTGGGCGGCGTCCAGCGTGATGTAGTCGGTTCTCACGATTTTTTCGGGCTCGCCGGAGTCCAGGTCTTCCTTGGGCACCTGCGTGCTCCAGGCCAGCAGCGGCTGTGCCCTGGCGCGGTCGAAGCCGGGGCGCAGGAACACGACGAGCTCCGCGTGCTGGTCGTCGCCGCGGCAGGCCGCCTTGCCGTCGGCGCCGCATCCGCGATGCGCCAACGCCGCGGCCAGCACCTCGCCACGGCCATCGACCATCACGGCCGCGCGCTCGCCGCCGCCACCGACTTTGCGGTACGACGACAGCAGGCGCACGTCACCGGGCAACGCCAGCTGCTGCCGATGCAGGGAGGCCGAGAGCCCCGCGATCAGCTGTTCGGCCACGAGGCCTTCGGACCAGAAGTAAGAGCCCGACGCCACGCCCGCGAAGCGCGCCAGTGCGCGGTCCAGCGCGGGGCTCTGTGCGTCTTGCGCTTCGCTGTCGGTGTTCAGGACCAGAACAGGGGTGGCGGCGAAGGCGGTGCCGAAAGTGGGAAGCGACAGCGCAAGGCAAGCCGACAAAGAGAAAGCGAAGGGAAATCTGGAAGGCATCGAGAAAGCAAAAAAAGAGAAGGAGCGTTGCGCTCCAGGCGAGCGGCGTGCAGCCGCAAGGCGCCGGATTCTAGAAGGCGGGTACAAACACGTTTGTTTCCCGTGGTTGTCGCTCGACGCATTCCATCGACTCGCCTTTTTCGCTCCACCGTCATGTCCCGATACGTTCCACCACCTCCCGCCCCCGAGAGCGCATTGCGTGCGCTCGAAGACAAGCTCGGCACCGCGTTGCCGCCGCTGCTCAAGAGCCGCTATGCGAGTTCCAACGGCGGCACGTTCGACGACCCGCGCAACCGCGATCGCGAATGGCAGCTGCACCCGGTCTTCGATGCGAGCGACCGCAAGCAGATGAAGCGCACCGCCGAAGACATCGCGCACTACACCCGGCTCGCGCTGCAAGACAAGCGTTTTCCGCGCAACGGCATCAGCATCGCCCACAACTTCTCGCTGTACGAGCAGTTGTTCGTCAAGCGCGACGAGGCGAGCGGTGTCATCGGCGAAGAGATCTTTCTGTTCGACGTGCACACCGGCCAATGGTGCGCGCGGTACGCGGCCGATCTGCCCGCCGCCATCGCCCAGGCGCGCGTGCCCGAAGCCGTGCAACCCGACCCGGCACGCGCGCTGCCACAATTTCGCTACTACGCCGACCCCTTCGAGGCGGGCGTGCTGCGCACCTCGGGTGAAACCTGCGAGTGCTGCGGCAAGGCCACGGGCTACATCTACGGCGGCAGCTTCTACGCGGTGGGCGACGAATCGCATTTCTGCCCGTGGTGCATCGCCAACGGGGCGGCCGCGAAGAAGTTCGACGGCGAATTCAATGACGCCGCCGGCATCGGCTGCGCCGGAACGGAAGAGGTCGCGCTGCCGCCGAGCGTCATCGCCGAGGTGTCGCAACGCACGCCCAGCTTCTTCAGCTACCAGCAGGAACGGTGGTGGGCGCACTGCAACGACGCGGGCCGCTTCCTGGGAGAGATCGAGCATGTGGATCGCGCACTGATCGCCTCCGAAGCAGGCAACGATTTCACGAGCGACACGCGCGAGGCCGCGCACGTCGGCAGCGATGCCGATTGGCAATGGCTGCTCGCCACGCCCTCGCGCCAGCGCGGCATCGCCGTGTTCGTCTTCGGCTGCCTGCATTGCGGCAAGCTGGGCGGCTATGTCGACCACAGCTGAACGATGAACCCGCGCAAGATCGTCATCGGCAGCACCCGCTATGCCTGGGTGGTGCGGCGCGTGGATGCGCAGCACCTGGTCTTGCGCGTCTGGCCCGGTGACCGGCAGCGCAAGGACTTTCCGCTGGAGGTGCGCTTGCGGTTCGACGATCCATGGCTGAACTTCGGCGAGATCCTTGCAGCGCCGTCGGCGAGCCGGGCGGATGTGTTCCAGCTCGCGCCCGTCACGCCGCGAATGGTGCGTGAAGCCATCGAGGGGGCGATGGCGGCGGGCTGGAGTTCAGGACAACCGCGAGATCAGCGAGATCACCGTCTGTTCGAGCGCGGCGCCGACGGTGCGCTGACGCCGGCTGCCAGCTGACCGCTCGGTGCCGCGCTGCGTGCCTTCTCGCGCGAGACGAACAGCAAGATCAGCACCGTCGCCATGCACTCGACCAGCGCGATGATCGTCAGGCCCTGCGCGTACTGCCCGGTACTGCTCTTCAGGTAGCCCAGCAGCTGCGGCGAGAAATACCCCGCCAGGTTGGCCACCGAGTTGATGAACGCCAGCCCCACCACCAGCGCCGTGGCAGACAGGTAGCGGCTGGGGATCTGCCAGTAGATCGGGATCGAGCCCATCGTGCCGGCCGACGACAGCCCCAGCGACACGATCACGCCGGCCATGTTCTTCTGCCCCAGGAAGTAGGCCGTGAGCAGCAGGCCCAGCGCGCCCAGTGCGGCCGCAATGGCCGTGTGCCATTTCACCTCCTTGCGCCGGTCCGACAGGTAGCCGTTGCCGATCATCCCGATCCAGCCGCAGGCGTAGATGCCCGCCATCACCCAGCCCAGCGTCTTGATGTCGGTCACGCCGACCTCGCGCACGATGCTCGGCCCGTAGTACACCAGCGTGGCGTTGCCCGCCACGATGCAGAAGAAGATCAGCGTGAGCACCCAGAGCTGCGGGTTGCGCATCGACGCCAGGAAGCTGTGCTCGCGAGGGCCCAGGCCCTTGGCCTCGGCCGACAGCTCGCTTTCGACATGCGACTTCTGCCGCGCGCTCAGCCAGCGTGCCTTGGCCGGCGAATCGCTGAGAACGAAGTACGCGACCGCCCCCGCAATGATCGACGGAATGCCCTCGACCACGAACAGCCACTGCCAGCCGCGAAAGCCGCCCACGCCGCTGAGCGCTTCCATCAGGTAGGCGGCCATCGGGCTGCCGAACATCAGCGACAGCGCCGAGGCCGACACGAAGAACGCGAGCGCCTTGCCGCGCCGGTGCGCGGGCAGCCAGTAGGTCAGGTACAGGATCACACCGGGCTGCAGGCCCGCCTCGAAGGCGCCCATGAGGAAGCGCAGCACGTAGAACTGCAGCGGCGTCTTCACCCACGCCATGAGCACGCACACCACGCCCCAGCCGATGGTGATGCGCATGATGGTCTTCTTGGCGCCGAACTTCTGCAGCAGCATGTTGCTGGGCACCTCGAAGAAGAAGTAGCCGATGAAGAACACGCCCGCGCCGGCGCCGTAGATGGCGTCGGACCACTGCAGGTCGCTCATCATCGTGAGCTTGGCGAAGCCCACGTTCACGCGGTCGATCCACGCCAGGAACCACACCAGCGTGAGGAAGGGAATCAGGCGCCAGACGATGCGCTTGAAGGTGAGGTCGCGTTCCGCGAGCGAATCCGCCCCGCTCTCGGGCGCTGCCGTCGACGCGCCTGCAATTGCCGTTGTGCCCGTGTTCATGCCTTGCTCCTCGTGTTCAGGACGCGACTTCGAGCCGCGCACACAGCTGCCGCATCGCGGCGGAAATCGGTGCGATCACCGGCACGCCGAAGCGCGGCGCCAGCGCCAGCGCGGCCTGGCCCAGCGGGCCGCCGCCGATGATCACGGCCTGCGCGCCGTCTTCGTCGATGCAGCGTTGCACGGCGCGTGCCAGCGCTTCTTCCAGCGCCTGCGGCTCGGCCGCGAGCTCGCGCGGGTCGCCTTGCGTCAGGCGGATGCCGGTGTACAGGCCGAGCAGCCCGAGCGCGCGCGCACGCTGCTCGATGGGCGCCACCAGGTCGGGTGTGACGGTGGCGATGCCGAAGCGCCGCTGCCCCTGGCTCGCCTCGCGCATCGACGCCTCCGCGATGCCGACCACCGGCACCCGCGCGTTCGCGCGCACCAGGTCGATGCCCGGGTCGCCGAAGGCGCTGACGATCACGCCGTCCCATTGCGATTGCGTGGTGCCGGCGTCGCGCCACACCTTCAGCACCTCGACGGCGGCGGCCTCCAGCTCGCGCTCGTTGACGATCATCGACGGCCCGCCCATCGCGGTGCGGCCGGTCACGCGGCAGCCCGCGGGCGCTTCGGCGTTGGCGATCTTCGCCATCATCTCGGTGGTGGCACTCGACGCGTTGGGGTTGATGAGCAGGATGTCCGTCATGCGAGGTGCTTTCAGAAGGTTCAACCCGGCTGCGCCATCTTGGCGGCCGGTGGGGTGCCGGCCACGGGGCCTTCACCGGGCAGGGGCAGCGCGTCAGGCGACTGGCCGTAGGTTTCCGGCACGCTCTGCACGCTGATCACGAACACGGCGTACATGCCCGCCGCCAGGCCGAACACGCCCACGAGGCCGAAGGCATCGAACAGCCGCCCAGCCACGAGCGGCATCAGCGCGCCCGCCGCGGTGCCCGTGGCCAGGATGAACGCGGTGCCGAAGGCGCGCACGCGCGTCGGGTAGAGCTCGGGCGCGAAGATCCAGATCGTCGTGTTCAGCAGCAGCACGAAGAACTGGAACACGGCGCCCGCGATGAGGATCACCACGATGCTCTTGGCCACGAAGCCGATCGTCAGCGCCGCCAGGCAGGCGCACACCGCACCGGCCGTCAGCACGCGCTTGCGCGGAAAGTGAAAGCCCAGCAGCGACGCCGCAATGGCACCCAGCAGGCTGCCGCCCTGCATCACCATGGTGAACAGCAGGCTCTTCGACATGCTGTAGCCCAGCGTGACGAGGATGGTCGGCATCAGCGTGAGCACCGAGATCTGCGCGCCGTAGGTCATCCAGATCGTGATGCACAGCGGCACGGTGCGCCGCGCCAGCGCACCGCGAAAGATCTCGGTGACGCGCACCTTCGTCTTCGCGGGCTGTGCGTCGGCGCCGCTCTCGTCGATGTACTGCTGCTGCGGCACCTTCTTCGCCGAGAGCCGGCCCGATGCGAGCCGCGACAGCACCGCGTTCGTTTCCTTCACGCGGCCTTGCGACAGCAGGAAGCGCGGCGTTTCCGGAATGTAGCGGCGGTAGAACGCGCCGAGCAGCGCCGGCACCATCAGGCACGCGAAGAGCCAGCGCCAGGCGTTGTCGCCCGGGAACATCCAGAACACCAGCAGCCCGAAGCCCGGCGCGAGGAAGTTGCCCAGGCCGCCCGCGCCCACGTTCACCAGGCCCACCGCCGTGCCGCGGAACCTGGTCGAGCAGAACTCGGCCAGCATGGTCACCGCAATGGCGATCTCACCGCCCAGCCCGAAGCCGACGATCGCGCGCCCCAGGGCCATCACCGCGAAGTTGGGCGCCATCGCGCACACGCCCGCGCCCAGCGTGAACAGCAGCAGGTCGATCGACAGCATCACGCGGCGGCCGTAGCGGTCGGCAATGAAGCCCGAAATGATCCGCCCGATGGCCGCGCAGGTGAAGGTGACGGTGTTCAGCAGGCCGATGTCCGATGCGCTCAGGCCCCACTGCGCGCGCAGCATCGGCCCCACGATGCCGACCGCGTTCTGCTCGAAGCTGTCGAACAGGCAACCGATGAGGATCAGAAAGATGATCGTGTGGTGCGAGCGCGTGACACCGATCTTGTCGAGCGCGCGATCGAGCTCGGCAACCCGGGGCGAATCGGGCCCGGAGGAAAGTGCAGGTCCAGCCATAGGAAACCCCTTGAGAAAGGAAGAAGCATTTGCTCGGTGCTGTCCGGAATCGCGTGTCGGATGCTATCGGCGAGTCCGTTGCAATGACATATCGATTTCACCTAGAACAATTTTGTGAAATTCAAATTTCAGTCACGGACAACAACACGCAAGCGCCATGCCCGGATTTCGGAGGCGCCACAGGGGCAATTTCAGGCTGGATGCACCGTGAAGGTACGGCTGCGCACCGCGGATGTGCAGATGTGCAGATGTGCGGATGTCGGCTTCGGGCCGACGAGTCACGGCTCGCCTGTGGCGGCTCGGTCAGCCTTGACTTGCAACGCCGCGCGCACCGCGGTCGAAGCGGCTCGCCTGCGGCGTGAGCGCGGCGCACGCTGCTTCCGGATCGCTACTCCGGCAGCGGCAGCGCCGATCGCGGCTTGATTTCTTCCAGGCAAACGCTGGACCTGACGAGGTTGACGCCCGGCAACGCCACCAGCCGTTCCGTGAGGAAGACGTTGAGCCCCTCCAGATCACGCGCGATGACCTTGAGAACGTAGTCGAAGTCTCCTGTCACCGAATGGCACTCGAGCACCTCGGGCATTCGCGCAAGGGTTTGCCGGAACAGCTTGAGGTCCCGCATGTGGCCCCGCTCCATGCCGATATGGACGAAGGCCGTCACATGCAACCCCACCGCGGCGGGTCGAAGCCGCGCCTCGTAGCGGGCGATCACCCCGCCCTCCTCCAGGCGATGGTGGCGCCGACTGCACTGCGCCGGAGAAAGCCCGATCGCCTCGGCCAGTTCGAGGTTCGACATTCGGCCGTTCTCCTGGAGAAGGCCAAGAATGCGCACGTCAGTTCGATCGAGTTTGAGCATGCGCAATATGTTCTCTCAAAAGAACCGAATCGTACAAGTTTTCCTCTTTTTTCGATCGGCCATGGACAGGAATGAAAACTCATTTCCAGCCCCAATCCGAATAATTCGATTGTCCTTCGCAATGAAAAAACGTTGCATGGCCAACCGACGCAATTTCCTTCCTTTTCAATCTTCCTCCTGCTTGGCCGAACCAGAGACCATGGAATCCTCATGAAACGAATACCAGAGCCCTTCCGCATCAAGACCGTCGAGCGAATCGCGATGACGACGCGCGAGCACCGCGAGAAAGCGCTGCGCCAGGCAGGACTCAACCCTTTCCTGCTGCGCAGCGACGACGTTTACATCGACCTGCTCACCGACAGCGGAAGCGGCGCCATGAGCGATCGACAGTGGAGCGCCATGATGGCCGCCGACGAGGCATATGCCGGCAGCCGGAGTTACTACCGACTTGTCGAAACCATCAACAACGTGTTCGGTTATCCGTACCTCGTTCCCGCCCACCAAGGACGCGGCGCGGAGCAAATCCTCTACCCCGAGCTCGTCAAGCGGCGTGGCTCCAGGCAGCCGGTGTTCCTGTCGAACTTCCATTTCGATACCACCAAGGTGCATATCGAACTGGCCGGCGCGCGCGCCCTCAACGCACTCAACAAGGAAGCTCTCGACACCAGCGAATACCACGACTGGAAGGGCAACTTCGATCTGGCCGAGCTCGCCCGGCTCATCGAAACCGAAGGCGCCTCCAATGTCGCGGCCATCGTGGCCACCGTGACCTGCAACACCACCGGCGGCCAGCCGGTCGCACTGGAAAACCTGCGGGCCGCCTCTCGAATGGCGCGTCAGGCCGGCATTCCGATGGTGATCGACGCGACCCGTTTCGCCGAGAACGCCTGGTTCATCCGGGAACGCGAACCGGCGTACGCGCAGCACAGCATCCCGGAGATCGTGCGCGAGATGATGTCCTGCGCCGACATCGCCGTGATGTCGTCCAAGAAGGACGGACTGGTCAACATCGGAGGATTCTGTGCATTCCGCGATGACCAAGATCTTTTCCGCGCGGTTCAGGAGCGCTGCGTCGTGCGCGAAGGCTTCATCACCTACGGAGGCCTGGCGGGCCGCGACCTGGAGGCGCTGGCCGTCGGCCTCGAAGAGGCGATGGATCCCGACTACCTGAACTACCGCATCGGGCAAGTCGCCTATCTTGGCGAGCGTCTTCGCGCCGCGGACATCCCCATTCAATACCCCACCGGGGGGCATGCCGTGTTCGTGGATGCCGCAGCCCTGCTGCCGCACATCCCCTCCGAGGAGTTTCCCGCGCATGCACTGGCATGCGAGCTCTACATCGAGTCCGGCGTGCGGGCCGTCGAAATCGGATCCCTGCTCCTGGGGCGCAACCCGCTCACCGGCAAGCAGGAGAAAGCGCCACTCGAGTCGATGCGGCTGACGATCCCGCGAAGGGTCTACACGAACGACCACATGGACTACGTCGCCGACGCGCTCGCCGCAGTGGCCAGGCGCGCGCATGCGATCCGGGGGCTCGATTTCACATACGAGCCCGAACTCCTGCGGAACTTCACGGCACGGTTTCGCTGGACTTCCGAGAGCGCAGGGTGATGCTCGCTTGAACGTACGCCGCCCCGGGCGCGACCAAGTGCCGGGCCTGCGGCGTACGCAGAACGATGCTCGCGTGTGCTTGACCGAGCGTTCTCACGCAAGCGAACTTGCGGGAGAGCCGCAACGAGTTCAAGCCACAGGCTGACGGCAACAGGTCATCTTGGATCGATGACGTCGAACTCGAACTGCACAGGGGCGGAGTCTTCGACGTAGGCGCTGATCAGGTAATGGCCGGGAGGATCACCATCGGCCACGTCCCAAGACTTCGAGACGGTGCCGTCGTGGATCGTCAAGGTCACGTCCAGCGAAAGCGTCTTGCGATCCGCTGACATGCCGTAAGGCTGGCCACCGGCGCCCCACGTCTTGGGGGTTACCGGCAAGGTCATGCGTTCGAGCACGCGGACCTTGCCCGTCTTCTTGTTGAGTTTCAGGATCCAACCGTAGTTCTGGTTGATCACCCGAGGCACGGTGTTCGAAACCTTGAAGTCCAGCACGTCGTTGTTCGGCGCGAGCTTGAAGAGGCCGAAGACCGCATCGAGCGGACACGCGCCATTCGCTGTCGAAGCGCCGGCGCAAGCCTTGAACACGGCGGCATTCGATTCGGAAATGGATCCACGCGACGCGGCGGGAACCGGGGAGTCGTTGGCACTGCGCGGCGCGGCGCTTGTCGTTTGGGCGCCAACATGGGTGCACGCGACCGCGGCGAAAAGAACAAGAAGGTGGCGAATGTATTTCATGGTGAAGGAGGCTCAGCAGGCTGACTCTCGAGCGATCATGCCTTGCATCCTGCTTCGGCCGGCAGCCGACGGCATTCGGCGTGCATGTGCGACCATCGCGGCAGCCCGGCCCGGCCACAAGCAGCCTCTCGTCGGCGTCCTCCAGTTCAACGCTCTTGCCGCCTGCCGGGTCGGACCGACGGGACATCCGGCGACTCGAAGCGCGTGCGCACCGACCTCTGGTCCAGCACAATCGGTCAGGAGCGGGCGAACGTCCCACCCTTCAAACTTCATTGCATCGATAACATGGATCTTGAGCTTCCCAGCAAACTCCACAACGCACTTGAGCGTGAAGCGTCCGATGCGGGACGAAGCTTGCACGCACACGTCGTTAAAAAGCTCGAATCGATCACGCCACCTGTCGAGGCAGTCGATCGAGGGGTGGTGACCACCGGGCTACCCAAACTGGTCGCCTTCCTGTCACGGGTGCCAGGCGTGAAAGTTCTCTCATCGGGTTCGACCCCGGACGTTTTTTGGTGGGTGAAATTGAACATCGATCTCGACCACTCAATGGCTTGGCAGGTAGTTCAGGAACTTGGCTTCGTTCTCAACTACATCTCTCTTGAGGAGAAGTTGCCCACCGTTTTCAAGCCGGTTTCCCCTGCGCCTTATATGAACGGTGGTCCCAAGGAATTTCTTTCATGGGTCATCGAGTCAACTTATAACTACATAGACCCGGCCTGGATTGCAGAAACGCTCGAAGGTCGCCTGCCCCGGCCGGTGGATGATCTGGCCCAATGGAATCCTGATCACGAGGCGCTCTGATGGCAACAGGTGGCCGAGGCTGTGTGGAAACGCGCTCGGCACACCGGTATGCCGAGCGCGTTTCCACACAGCCTCGGCCAGAAGCGTTCATTCTGCTCTGCGCCAATCAGTCTGAGACAAGGTCATCTGTGAGGGCACGAGCGTGAGGGTGCTCGTCAGCATCATGAAGTCTGAGGCAATTTGCGGGACGCAGCTTGGCGCGGACGCAAGTCGTAAGAACTGAGACGCCGTCGCTTACGCTCGTTCGGCTTGCGCGAACATCTTCGAGAGATTCGAGCAAAGCATCTGCAGCACCTCAGTGCACCCGGGGCGCACAGGCCTGCCCGGGGACCCGCAGCCGATCAGTGCGCCAAGTCCATGCGCAGCCGGTACGCCACGCCATCGCGGCCGGGGTCGGCGCCGCCGTGCAGGCCATCGGCCTGTACCTGCACGCCGTGCACCCAGCCGATGGTGTAGTTGTACGGGTTGCGGCCAATGGCGTAGCCCAATGCTTCCAGCGCGTGCGTGGTGGAACGCGGAATGCGGTTGCACACGTCGATGGCGTTGCTGGTGGACGAAAAGCGAGGCGCCGACACGGCTGCCTGCATCTCCATGCCGTGGTCGATCACGTTGAGCAGCACCTGCAGCACGCCCATGGCGATCTGCGTGCCACCGGGGGCGCCGAGCACCACGTCGAGCTCGCCGTCCTTGAAGGTCATGGTGGGGCACGACGAAGTGAAGCGGCTCTTGCCCGGCCGGATGCTGCCGGCGCGGCCCGGGCGCGGGTCGAACACGCCCATGCAGCCGTTGTACAGGAAGCCCATGCCCGGCGTGATGATGCCCGAGGGCATGGCCAGCGAGTGAGTCAGGGAGACGGCGTTGCCGTCGGCGTCCACCACGCTCAGGTGGGTGGTGTCGCGCGGCACCGGCGCACCGGGGTTCACGCGCTCCACGTTGAAACGGTGGCCCGTGCGGATCTGCTCGGCGACTTCCCGGGCCATGTCCTTGGACAGCAAGCGATCCAACGGCACGTCGAAGAACTTCGGGTCGCCGATGCATCGGTCCTTGTCGATCGTCGCCTTCTTCATGGCCTCGCACACCCTCTGCAGGTAGGCGGGGCTGTTGTGCTCCAGGCTCGCCAGATCAAGGTGCTCAAGGATGTTGAGCATCTCCAGCAGCATGGCACCGCCGCCCGGGGGCTGGTTGGTCGTGATGGTGCGGTCGCGGTAGCGGCCCACCAGCGGCGGGTTGCGCTGCACTTGGTACCGGGCCAGGTCGTCGAGCGTGATCAACGCACCCAGCGACTGCAGGTGCGCCACCATCTTTTGCGCCAGGTCGCCCTGGTAGAACGGATGTGCGCCTTCTTCGGCAATCTGGCGCAGCACGGCGGCCATGCCTTCGTTGCGCAGCGGCGCACCGATGGGCTTGGGGCGGCCGTCGGGGCGGCAGTACAGCTGGCGGCTGTCCTCGCAGTACTGCAGTCGCTCCAGGTTGCCGACGCGGCCCATGGTGGGCTCGTCGATCCAGAAGGCGTGCATGCCGGGCCGCACAAAGTAGCCGTCCGCGGCCCAACGGATGGCGGGCTCCACCACCTGCCGCCACGGCAGGCGGCCGTGCGCCTGGTGCATGGCCTCCAGGCCCTTGAGCGTGGCCGGCGTACCGATGGACTGAGGGCCGATGTCGTTCACGCGGCCCTTGAGGATGAAGCCGAAACCGTCCTTGGTTTCGCCTTCCAGCAGGTGCTCCCACATGTCTTCCCTGGCCGCCAGGGGCGCAGGCGAGTGGAAGTCGAAATACTCGTGCACCTGGGCGCCGGGCAGGTACACGGCAGCGGTGCCAAAACCTGCGATGCCGCACATCAGAGGATCGACCACCGTCTGGGCCAGCGCGGTCGCGACGGCGGCATCCACCGCGTTCCCGCCCGCGCGCAGGATTTCAATGCCGGATTCGGCGGCCTCCGGCTGCGG
Organism: Variovorax sp. OK212; assembly: GCF_900112425.1. Lineage (GTDB taxonomy): Bacteria > Pseudomonadota > Gammaproteobacteria > Burkholderiales > Burkholderiaceae_C > Variovorax. The sequence continues at coordinate 58,511 of NZ_FOLP01000016.1, forward strand.
GCAGACCACCATTGCTTCTTTTTTCATGACTTGTGCTGACGACCCCCTTGCTGCATCAGGGACACGGCAAGGGGTGGAGGTGAGAGGAAAAGGGACGGCGCTTGCGCGCCACGGGCCTACTTGGCGCTGAGGTTCAGTGCGCCGAGCGTGGGCCCCCAGGCCTTGGTATCACGCGCCGCGGTTTCCATGACCAGCACGGAAGGGCCGGACATGGGGATCACGCCCATGCTCTTGAGCTTGGCCTGCACGTCGGGACTGTTGTGGAAGGCTGCCGTCGCCTTGTTGAGCTTTTCCACGATGTCGGGCGGCGTGCCTGTGCGTGTCACCACGGCACTCCAGCCCATGTTGTCGAACCCCTTCACCCCCAGCTCGCCAAGGGTGGGCACGTCGGGCAGCTCGGGGGTGCGCTGTGGCGACAACACGGCCAGTGGATTGAGCTTGTGGTTCTTGATGTGGGGCAGGGCCGTGCCATACACCGGTGCCATCACTTCGGTCTGCCCGCCAATGGTGGCCAGGATGCCGTCGGCCTCGCCCTTGTACGGGATGTGGGTCATCGAAATGCCCAGGGCATTGGACACGAGCTCGACCGCCAGATGGGTGGAGTTGCCCAGGCCGGCGGACGCGAAGTTCAACTTGCCCGGCGCCGCCTTGGCTTTTTCCGTCAGATCCTTGAGCGTCTTGATGCCCGTGGCCGGATTGGCCGACAGCACGAACGGGACCGTGGTCAGCATGGTCACGCCGACGAAATCCTTCTCGGGGTTGTAGGGCAGCGGCTTGTAGGTGAATTGGTTGAGCACCATCAGCGACACGCTGCCCAACAGCAGGGTGTAGCCATCGGCGGGCGCGTTCAGCGCGGCCTGTGCGGCAATGAGGCCGCCCGCACCGGGCTTGTTCTCCACCACGATGGTGGCGCCAATCGCCCTGCCCGCGTGCTCGGCCCACATGCGTGCGATCGTGTCGCTGCTGCCGCCCGGAGCCTGCGATACGACCAGGCGCACGGGCCGGCTGGGGTAGGAGGATTGCGCGTACACGGTGGTAGCCGTGGCGGCCGCGACCGCGACACCCATCAGGATCTTGTAGACGTTCGTGATTGCTTTAGGCACAGGGATTCCTCTGAGGGTCTGACATGAAAGTTGAAGTAATTTTCATGACAACCCCTGCTATCCGCCTAGTGAAAATGCAAAATGGAACCATGAAGGTTTACTCATGATCGAGCGTTCGGAAGGCCTCTCCTGGGCCCGGGGCATCAAGGTCCGGCATCTGGAATCCTTTCTGGTGCTGGACGAGGCGGGCACGCTGACCGAGGCGGCCGCGCGGCTGCACATGACGCAATCTGCCATGTCGCACTGGCTGGCTGAACTCGAACGCGTGGCGGGCACGCCGCTGGTGGTGCGCGGGCGCAAGGTACAGCTGACGCCCGCCGGGCATCTGCTCAAACGGCTGGCCATCACCGTGCTGGGCGATATCGCCCGCACCGGCCTCGAGATGCATGCGGTGGCTGCGGGACGCGTGCCGCGACTGAATGTGGGCAGCGTCTGGGCAGGCATCGCCGGTGGCCTGCCCGAAGCCGTGACCGCGTTCCAGCAGCGCCATGCCGATGTGGCGGTGTCCATTCACGACGGGCTGTTCGACGACCTGCTCAAGGGCCTGGACACGCGTGCCATGGATGCCGTGATCGGCGTTCTGGATGCGAGGGCGCACCAGCCGCAGCTGGCGCATCACGTGCTCTTCGATGACCAGGTGAGCATCGTCATCGGCCACGGCAGCAAGCACTGGGACAGCGGCCAGCCACCGGGCTTTGCCGACGTGTTGCGCGAGAAATGGGTGATGCCTCCCCGTGGCACGCTCACTCGCATCCAGATGGATGCCTATCTCATCGAGCAACAAGCATCGTGGCTGGTGCCCAAGGCAGAAACGGCCTCGCTGGCCATGATGCAGGCACTGCTGCAAAAGGGCGACTACGTCGGCGTGTGTGCGCAATCCATGGCGGACTACATGGCCTCGCTGGGGCTGTTCAGGAAGATCGCCATTGAGACAAACATCCGCTTCGGCCCGATCACCGTGGTGTGGAACCGCGAGCACGTTTCGGCCACCCTCATGGACTTCATTGCCTGCCTGAAGGCGCATGCTTTGCGCGCGTAGGTCCACGAGCGCGTGCCCACTGCCCTGGGGTTCGACAGCAATCCTGGCAGCACCAGACGCTCCGCAACCGGAGAAGCGGATGATCTTTGACTCGATGAGGCGATTGAAGACGAGTATCGCGCGCGAAACGCAACAGCCCAACGCAAAGGAAGAGCGGTAGCTCAGTTGCTCGAGAGGATTTAAGCCATCGCTTCGACCAAGAATCTACGCAGTACGATTGCGGCTGGCGGCCGAGGCTGTGTGAAAACTCATCGTGCTACTGGCCATATCGGAAGTGGACCTCTCGGAGAGATCCAGGATCGACGATCGAAGGCGAGAGAAGGGTTTGAGTACCCCCGAAAACACGCCCATTGCGAGTTTTCACGCAGCCTCGGCCAGCCGCGGACCTGCTCAGTTCCGCGTCGACTGTCCGCTCGAGACTGGTTTCAGACCAGTGCTCCTCACGATAGATAGCGTCAAGTAATAGCTTGGAAATAATCAAATGATGGATTGGGTTCCTGTCGTCTTCATTGCGTTCAAGGTTCTCGTGTTCGGCACGGGCATGTTCTTCGCCATCAAGTGGCACTATGAGCAGGGGAAGAAAGGAAAGGAGGGGAAGGAGAAGCGGAGCGCGGTGCTACGCGCGAGCGGCAAGGTGGCCGCAGTCTTCGTGCTATTGCTCCTGGTCCTCTCGCTCCTCGCCTTCGGCCTTAGCAAGATGCTCGGCTTGGACTTGACCTTCCCATGACGGCAAGGAATGGTGGGCCGATATCCAGTTGTACGGCAGCCATTCCCCGATGCGGCTATTGGACAGCGTCGGCACGCGGCCAGAAGCCGACATTCACTAAGGAGGCCCAGCTCGCTTGAAAGCTGACGTTCGCGGCGCGTTCACACAATGTGTGTTCGGTTGCGCTGAAGCGCGTGCACACCAACTGAAGGCGCGTCAACAATCGACCAACATGAGCTACACAGTATTTGTGCAGAAGTTCGCCAACGGAGAACCGAGCGCGTTTCCTTTCGCCTTGGTGGTTTCAATCCTGCAACGGTACGGTGATGTCGGTGATGCCGGCGGTCGCCTGGAATTCACGCCAGCAGACGATGACCTTTGCGAAGTTGGATTCGTCGGCGGCAGCGAAGCCAAGGGCATCGAGTCGGTCATCTTCGAGCGACCGGTTTCCGGCGGTCGTCTAGCTCCGCTCGTATTCGAACTGCTCGGCCTTCCAGGCATGTGCTACTACGAGTTGGATTGCAGCTACGTTCTCGCGCGGACAGAAATCACGGCCGAACTTCCGCCCGGCCTTGCCGACATGTGCGAATCGGGAACTGTCACTGTTATATCTTCGGCGAGTGAAGTGCCGCTGTGACCGAGGACGGCCAAGATCGGACATTTCGTGCGCTCTCCCTTCTTGAGAAGAAGAGCCGCTGATCGTCAGTAATTTTCCGGGAACGAGAGCCGAACAAGGGGGAAACAGTCATGGGGGTAGCACAAGCAGGAGTCGCCTTCTGGCCGCAGACAGAGATTTCGGATCTGCCGCGATTCGTCTCTGGGCTCTTTGGCGAAGAGTATGTGGAGATCGCGCACCCGAACGTTCGAGAGTTCGACATCCGCCATGGTGGAGACGTCATGGTCCAGAACTTCGACGGAGCCATCTTCGTTTGCAGTGGCGATCTCGCGTGGGGCCATCTGAAAGATGTGAACAGTGATCTCCTTTTGCTCCACCACCAATTGGGCTCTCCGGCCACCTTCACGGTTTTCTGCAACTACGACTCTGGCGGGAGTTACGGCTACGCGCTTGTCGAAAACGGGGTCCGAAAGCGATCACGACTTCAGACCATGGGCGGACCTCAACTGCCACCTTTGATCGAGTATGGAGCGCCAACCGCCATCGAGCAGAGATGGCTGTCTGCGGAATCGTATCTGGAGGATGACGACTGCCCGATAGATGAGCGGCAACGCATGCTTTACCTTGAAGATCCGCGGGTCGAGATTGCAGAGGACGATCTTACGGGGAGAGTCCTCCATGAGACATTGATCGCCCAATTCGGCGTGTGTCCTTGGGAGACCGAAGCAGAGCCTGTCTATCACTTTTACCGGGCAATCTCCAAGATGCGGGAGATCAAAACGCCGGAACCACCAAGTACATTACCGAGCGGTGCTCTGCTTGACGCGATCCAGAAGCAGACGCGCCCCTGGTGGAGGATGTTGCTTGGGAGTTGACATGTAGCCAGAAGGACGGACTCGGCCAAAACCGGTCACTCAGCACTTCCCCAAAACGACAACCGGAGCGAATGTGGTCTTTCTTGCAATAACCCCCATGGGTCTGAAAGATGCGATGCGTGAGGCGGCGGGTTCGAGCACCGCGGTTTGGTGTGGCGCCGATGCCGTCACTGAGCAAGACTTTGCTGCAATGATGGGGAAAGGCCTGACGCGCTTCGCCTATCCTATCGGAGCGCGCGACCCACTGGTGTTAGAGGGGGCGCTAGATACCATCGGCCAGCATCACGCAGACGAAGTCGTTTGGGTTGAAGCCGCAATTTCGGCAGGCTGACCGCACCCGGCCAGAAGCGGTCCTCTGCCACCGCGACAAAGCCGGCTCCCTTCGACGCTGTGCTTCAGGTACCGTTATGCAATGACCGACAAAAACCGTTTGTTATCCGCTTCCGAGCACACACTCGCGCGGTGGATGCTGGAGAACGGCACTCCTGAGGCGCTTGCATTTCTCGGGCAACTCGAGGGTGCCGAGGTCACGCCGTGGCGCTGTCCATGCGGCTGCGCAAGCATCAACTTCCAAATCAGGGGCCACGCGCCGGCGCCGCCGGGAGTGCATATTCTCGGCGACTTCGTCTGCGGCCCTTTGGACGCGCCGGCAGGTGCATATATCTACGAGAGCGGAGGAACGCTCCGCGGCATCGAGGTTTACTCGCTTGCGAGTGATGCGCCATCTACGTTGCCTGTCCCTCCGCTGCGCCCGTTCGGATAGAGTGCTTCCGGCCACAACCAGACATTCATCTCGTTTTGGCAGAAGGCCGTTGCGTCTGCATCGAAAAGGCCATGATCGGCAGGAGCGGTCACAGCGATGCCGATTTCCATGTGTTCATTCTCCAGACCTGAGATAGCTCGTTTTTCAAAATCTAAATTCAGTCATGCCTAGAAGCCGCCTCAAGATTGCCTTAATCTTTCTCCTAGCCTTTTTGCTTGCGGCTTGCAGCGCAACGGGCGAAAAATTTTCACGGCTGAAGATTCCTAATTCTTCTGTTGGCGCTCTTTACGTATACCGCCTACCGAACTTTGCAGGCGGCGGCAACGCGCCACTTCTATTCATCGACGGCAACGACCAAGGCAGCTTGAAGAACGCGGGCTATATACGTAAGGAACTTGCAGTCGGGCGACATGTGATCGAACTGAGGAATGGCTCCATCCTTTCAAATATGAAGCCGCTAACTTTCGACTTGACTGTTGAGGGCGGGACAACATACTTTCTTCGATACACGATTGAACATCGCGGCAGCCAACACATTTTCGGGTCGACCGCGTTCATCCATGATTTTTATCGCTCATTCGAATTGATCGAGCGCGACGCTGCATTGGTGGAGTTGAAGGACACCAACGAAATCAAGTGAAATTCTCTTGTGCTTCATTTCACGCTCGAATCGGTTTGAGGTTTGAGGTTTGAGGTTTGAGGTTTGAGGTTTGAGGTTTGAGGTTTGAGGTTTGAGGTTTGAGGTTTGAGGTTTGAGGTTTGAGGTTTGAGGTTTGAGGTTTGAGGTTTGAGGTTTGAGTCTGAGGACTTTCTCGCAGAGAACGAACGCGGTAGGGCGTGGACGTTGGCATATCGAGGGAGCGGTGGTTCTAGAGCGCGGCGAACTTCGGCTCTGGGCCCGAGGCGGCTGTACGCCGTGCTCTGATCCGGACCTTCAGCGAACGTCCGCTTCCGGGAGCGCCCGACGATCGCTATGGGACGCGAACCAACCCCTCATGCTCCCACCTGAATTCTCAGACTCAACCGCCAAATTCCAATTTCAGCGGCTCAAACCTCGAAGCGGTCCAAGTTGAGCGAAACAACAGCTCCGCACTGAGTGACAAGTTTCCGCACAAGTCGTCGATCTCAAAGACAACGCGGGGTCACGTCAAGCGACGTCCCACAGCGCCTCAAAGCTCCCCGGTTTCCTCGTGCCCGAGCTCGATCGCAGCCAGCCGTTTGCGCCCCGCCGAGCCGGCAGCCTCGATCACCATGGTGGCCAGCAGATCGCACACCCCCATCACCGCGGTGTGGTTGTCCAGCAGCCCCGGCCCTCGGCAATCGCATTGCAGCGACCACGTGGCGCCGGCGAAGTCGGGCGAGGCCTGGTCGCTGATGTAGACGATGCGCGCGCCGATGCGGCTGGCGGCTTGCAGCAGGGTGTCCATCTGCCGCGTCTGCCGGCGCGTGCCGAAGACGATCACGCAGTCGCGCGTGCCCAGGCCGGCGAGGTGTTCTGCCAGCGTCTCGCCCGGCCCCGGGATGGCGGTGACGCGCGGCACCACCTGGATGATCTGCCAGCGCAGGTACTGCGCGAAGGCATGGCTGCTGCGGCTGCCGAAGATCAGCACCTGGCTCGCGCCGATGATCGCCTTCACGATCTCGCTCATCTGCCGGTCGTCGAGCCGGTCGAAGGTGCTGGCCAGGTTGGCCTGCGACTGCTGGAAGTGCGTGGCCACCAGGTGGCCGCGCTTGGAGGCCTCGGTGGCGTTCTGGAACAGCGGCGAGCCGGTCTGCTTTTCCTCGCGGACCTGGCGGCGGGCTTCCTCGTAGTTCTCGTAGCCGATGCGGCGGATGAAGCGGCTCACCGTCGAGGGCGACACGCCCGCCAGCTCGGCCAGTTCGTTGCCGGCGTAGCTCGCCAGCTCGCCCGGGAATTCGAGCACGAAGTCGGCAAGCTGGCGCTCCGTTGCGGACAGCTGGTCGAGCTGGCTGCGAACGCGGCGAACGAAGGAGTCTGCGGAAGGTGCCATGGCGTCTGGAAACGCGATGATGCCACGGCGTGCCTGCAGCATTTCAGCCGGGGCCGGCGGCTGAAAGCAGGATTGCGGCGTGCGACGCCGCCCTCATGGCCCTCATGGCCCTCACCGCTCTCACCGCTCTCACCGCCATCGCGGATGGTTCACACGCTCACACCGCCGCAGCCGCAATCTCCAGCTGGGTCAGCCGCCGCGCCATGCGGCCGACGAAGTTCTGCGTCACATGCGGCAGCACGCGCTGCGACGGCACCACGATGCCGACCTGCAACTGCTGCAGCGCGGGCAGTTCGAAGGGGCGCCATATCAGGTCGCCGCGCTTCAGGTCTTCGATGAAGGCGATCTTCGAGAAGCATGAGATGCCCTTGCCGGCCATGATCAGCCGCTTGAGCATCGGCGTCGAGTTGCAGGTGGCGGCCGGCTCCATGTCGTCCCAGAACGCGGCGAACTCGGGCGACAGCGCGGCGCTGATGACCGGGTGCGAGCTGGAGCGCAGGAACGGGTAGCGCGCGCACTCCTTCAGCGACACCTTCGCATGGTTGGCCAGCGGATGGCCCGGCGGCATCACCACGCCGATGGGCAGGTTGGCCAGCGCCACCGCCGCCACGCCGCCCGGCAACCGGCTCACAAAAGTCATGCCCACGTCGACCTGGCCCGACATGACCATCTGCGCCACGTCCATGGGCTGCACCGCGGTGATGGTGTACGTGACCGCGGGGAACACCTGCAGGAAGTCTTCCACCGCCGAGGGCAGCATCTCCTCGAAGAACGAGTCCATGGCCGCCACCTTCACGTGGCCGGTACGCTCGCCCTTGAGCGCATCGAGCTCTGTGCGCATCACCTGGTATTCGTGCAGCGTTTCCTGCGCGTGCTTCAGCAGCCGCTCGCCCGCCGCGTTGAGCCGCAGGCCGTTGGGCATGCGGTCGAACAGTTCCACGCCCAGCTCGTCTTCCAGCTTGTGGATCTGCCGGTTCACGGCGCTCGCCGCCACGAAGAGCCGCTCTGAGGCCTTGCGCACCGAGCCGCAGCTCGCCACCTCGATGAAGTACTTGAGAATGCTCGCGTGCATCAGCCGGCCCTCCCGTGCGGGGCCGGCGCTTGCGCCGGCTCAACCGGCCAGGCGTGCAATGTCGGGGTGGTCGCAGGCCACGCGCCCGGTGTCGGCCGCGCCGCCGGGCGAGCCCAGCCCGCTGACGTTCGCCGCGAAGAAATCGCGGTTGATGGCCGTGAAATGTGCCATTTCGGGCGGCAGCCGAAGGTCTTCGTAGATGGCCTGCGTGGGGCAGGCGGACACGCAAACGCCGCAGTCGATGCATTCATCCGGGTGAATGTACAGAGTGCGCTCGCCTTCGTAGATGCAATCGACCGGACAGCACTTGACGCACGCGCCGTCCTTGATGTCGATGCAGGCGCCGGTGATGACGTGGGGCATGGCATTGGGCCTTCGCAACGGCGCGCGGGCTAGCGGCCCTGCCACTGCGGCTTGCGCTTCTGCTGGAACGCCAGCACGCCTTCGTTCGCGTCTTCCGACTGCAGCGCGTCCACCAGCGCCGGCAGCCGCATGCGGTGCGCCTCGGCGGGCGACAGCGTGCCGGTGCGCCGCACCACCTGCTTGATGGCCTTGAGCGACAGCGGCGCGCAGGCCAGCATCTGCTGCACCCAGCGGTTCACCGCCGTGTCGAGCTGCGCGCGCGGCACCACCTCGTTGACCAGGCCCATCTCCAGCGCGCGCTGCGCCTTCACGCGCTGGCCGGTGAGCATCATGCCCATGGCCTGGCGGTAGGGAATCTGGCGTTGCAGCAGCAGCATGCCGCCGTCCAGCGGCAGGCGGCCGACCAGCGGCTCGGGCAGGCCGAAGCTGGCCTCTTCGCAGGCCACGACGATGTCGCAGCCCAGCACCATCTCGAAGCCGCCGCCCAGCGCAAAGCCGTTGACGCGCGCGATCACCGGTACGTCCAGCGTCTCGCGCAGCGCGATGCCGCCGAAGCCGCCGGGGCGCGCCGCGGCCCAGTACTCCACGCCCTTGAGGTTGGAGGTGTTCTTCAGGTCCGCGCCCGCGCAGAACGAGCGCTCTCCAGCGCCGGTGAGCACCACCGCTCGGATGTCGTTGCGCGACTCGATCTCGCGCCAGATGCGCTGCAGTTCGGCCTCGGTCGGCAGGTCCACGGCATTCAGCACCTCGGGCCGGTCGATGGTGACGGTGGCGACATGGTCGGCCACTTCGAAGAGAACGCTCATGCGTCGGCCTCCTCGATCAGCGCGCGCGCCTCGGCCAGCACCTCGGCCGTGTGCTGCCCGAGCTTGGGCGGCTCGCGGCGCAGGCCGGCCTTGGCGCCCGACATGTGGATCGGGCTGGCAATGAACTTCAGCGGCCGGCCCGAGGCCGAGCCGGCTTCCAGGATCATCGCGTTGTGCAGCGTCTGCGGATCGACCAGCGCCTCGCGCATGTCGCGCACCGGGGCCGAGAGCAGGTCCTGCTCTTCCAGCTTCGCCAGCCAGTGCTCGCGCGTGTTGCCGGCGAATCGTTCGTCGAAGATCGCATGCAGCGCCGCCTTGTTCGCGAACTGCGCCTTCAGCGTGGCATAGCGCGCGTCGAGCGAGAGGTCTTCCAGGCCCAGCGCCGTGCAGATGTCGCGCAGCGGGTTGGCCTTGAACGCGCCCACCAGCACCAGCGGCCCGTTCTGCGTGTCGAACACGCCCGACAGCGGCATGGCGGCCCAGTTCACCTCGGAGTCTTCCATCATCACCATGGCCGCTTCCTGCATCTGCATGGCCAGCATGGAGTTGTAGAGCGACACCGAGATCTTCTGGCCCTCGCCCGTGCGTTCGCGCTGCAGCAGCGCCAGCAGGATGCCCTGCACCATGTGCATGCCGGCCGTGTAGTCGGCCAGCGCCGTGGGGTAGATCGACACGGGCACCGACGCATCGGCGCGCCGCGCCATCACGCCGGTGAGCGCCTGCGCCAGCACGTCCTGGCCGCCCTTGTGGGCATACGGTCCGGTCTCGCCGAAGCCGGTGCCCACCGCGTAGACGATGCGCGGGTTCAGCCGCTTGCAGTCTTCGTAGCCCAGGCCCAGGCGCTCCATCACGCCGGCGCGGAAGTTGTTGGTAACCACGTCGGCGCCGGCAATCAGCGCCTTCACCAGTTCCATCTGCGCCTCGTCGCGCAGGTCGATCTCCACGCTGCGCTTGTTGCGGTTCAAGCTGCAGAAGATCGGGTTGTCCTCGCCGGCCACCGGCGCGAAGGTCGAGCGGCTCAGGTCGCCCGCACCCTTGCGTTCGATCTTGATCACGTCGGCGCCATGGTCGGCCAGCATCTGCGTGCAGACCGGGCCCATCATCACCTGCGTGAAGTCGATTACGCGGATGCCGTCGAGAGGCAGTGCGTTGGCGTGGGTGTGGGTGTCGGTTTTCATGCGGCCTCCTGGGTGAACGAGCGGGCGATGGCGGGCACGTCGGCGTTCGGGCCCTTCTGGTCGCCCGGGTCGGCGCCTTGCGAACGCAATGTCTTCTGCAGCTTGGCGATGTCGACCTCGCGCACCGACACGCCCGCGTTCAACGCCAGCGCCGCGGCCGCGCCCGTGGCTTCGCCCATGGCCATGCAGGGCGGGATCTCGCGCGAGATCTTCTGCGCGGCCGAGGTGGCCGAATAGTGCCGGCCGGCCACCAGCAGGTTCTCGACGCTGCGCGGCAGCAGCGTGCGGTACGGGTAGTAGTAGTCGCGCCCGCGCGCCACGCTGTCCTCGAAGCGCGTGCGTTGGGCCACGTCTTCCTTGGTCATCACGTAGGCGCCTTCGAGCAGGCGGGTCTGGCGGATGCCGGTCTGCGGCGCCATGTCGATCAGCGTGCAGCGCGAGAAGCCCGGCAGCTTCGCGCGCACGAACTCGATCACCTTGTGGATGGTGGCGCGGCCCTGCACCTCGGCGCGCGTGAGGTCGCTCACCTTCAGGCCGTCGAGCCCCGGCATGTGCGGGCAGTTGCACCACACCACGCCCGGCAGCGGCGTCTTCAGCCACCAGGCCTCCCACGCGCCGCCCAGCATGTGCTTGATCTCGCGGTCCAGCGCCTGCCAGACCACGGGGTCCTCGCGCTCGAAGCGCTCGGCCTCCTCGGTGTCGACTGCCCCCAGCCGGAACACGGTGGTCACGATGTAGCTGCCGCTGATGTGCGGCGCGCCGGCCGAGGCGGCCACGTCGAGGTCGCCGGTGGCATCGATCACCACCTTGCCCAGGATGGCCTCGCGCCCGCCCTTGGTCTCGCAGACCACGCCCTTGACCTTGCCGTCTTCCACCAGCGTGCGCGAGAACCACGAGTGCAGCCGCAGCTCGACGCCGGCCTGCAGCACCATCTCGAGCGAGGTGCGCTTCCACGCATCGGGGTCGAAGGCGGCGGCGAAGCAGATGGGGTGGGGCTTTTCCTTGCTGTGGAAGTCGTAGGTGCCCCAGCGCTTCCAGCGCCGCACCGCGTCGGGCAGCGTGCCCCAGTCCTGCTGGCGCGGGTACTCGGCCAGGCCGAGCGCGGACATGCGCTCGATCATTTCCAGGCAGATGCCGCGCACCGAAATCTCCTGCTGGTGGCTGTCCCACATGTCGTCCAGCACCAGCACCATGCCGCCCGAGGCCAGGCCGCCCAGGTGGTTGTAGCGCTCCAGCAGCGTCACGCTCGCGCCGTTGCGCGCGGCGGCTAGCGCCGCGGCCTGCCCCGCGGGGCCGCCACCGACCACCACCACGTCCGATTCGGCTGCCACGCGCACGTCGTGCGCGCTCTCCTGCATCCAGTCGCCAATACGGCTCATAGAACTATCTCCTGTTGAAATGTTTGGATGTGTGCGAAGTGCACGGTGCGATTCATTGCGCGCGACTGTTCACGTGTCTTTGCGCGTGTCACTGCCCGCTCTCGGGTTGCCAACGAATGACCCACTTTTCCGCCAGCGTGACCAGCAGGAAGAACAGCCCGGAGAGCGTGGCGCTCATGACGATCGCGGCGTACAGCAGCGGCGAATCGAAGTTGAAGGTGGCCTGCAGGATCATGGCGCCGATGCCCACCGTGGCACCCACCCACTCGCCCACCACCGCACCGATGACGCACATCGACGCCGCAATGCGCAGGGCCGAGAACAGGTAGGGCAGCGCGTTCAGCAGGCGCAGGCGAAAGAAGATCTCGGTCTTGCTGGCCGACAGCACCCGCATCAGCTCCATCGCCTGCGGGTTGACCGACTCCAGCCCGCGCACCATGTTCACCAGCGTCGGAAAGAAGCACACCAGCGCGGCAATGGTGATCTTCGGCTCCATGCCGTTGCCCATGATCAGCACCAGCACCGGCGCCTTGGCCACCAGCGGCACGGCGTTGAACATCAGCACCACCGGGAAGAAGATGTCCTGCAGCGTCTTGTTGTGCACGAAGATCGTCGCAATGACGATGGCCGCCAGGTTGCCCAGCACGAAGCCGCCGGCCGCCTCCATGGCCGTGGGCAGCAGGTTGTCGAGCAGCACGTCGCGCTTGGCGTAGAGCGTCTCCAGCACGGCCCAGGGCGTGGGCGCGATGAAGGGCTTGACGTCGAACACGGTAATCACGGCCCACCACAGCACGAGCAGCCCGCCGATGCCGAGCGCCGGCAGCACGCGGCGGCGCCAGATGCGCTTTTGCCGCGCGGCGGCCCAGGCCAGGTATTCGGGGTCGGCCGAGGCGCTTGTCGTGCCTGTTGCGCTGGAAGCGACCGGCACGGCGGTGTCGATGGAACGGGTATTCATGGCATCGGCCTCAGCAGGTTTCCAGCACACGCCGCAGATGGCTTGTGAGGCGAACGAATTCGGGGGACTCGCGCATCTCCAGCGTGCGTTCGGCGGGCAGTTCCACCGGAACGATCTCGCGCACGCGCCCCGGGTTGGCGGCCAGCATCAGCACGCGCTGGCCGAGGAACGCGGCCTCGTGGATGCTGTGGGTGACGAAGAGAATCGTCACGCCGGTATCGCGCCACACGCGCAAGATTTCTTCGTTGAGCCGGTCGCGCGTGATCTCGTCGAGCGCGCCGAAGGGCTCGTCCATCAGCAGGATCTTCGGGTCGCTGGCCAGGGCGCGCGCAATCGACACGCGCTGGCGCTGCCCGCCCGACATCTCGTGCGGGAAGGCGTTCACGCGGTCCTTCAGCCCCACGAGCTCCAGCAGTTCCTGCGGCGAACGGCGGCCCTTGCGGCTCGCGCCGCCGCCCACCTGCAGCGGCAGCTCCACGTTCTGCAGCGCGGTGCGCCAGGGCAGCAGTGCCGCGTCCTGGAACACGAAACCGATGTCGCGGTTCTTGCGCGCGGCCTGCGGCGTGGACGACAGCACCTCGATGTGGCCGCGGCTGGGTTGCAGCAGGTCGGCCACCACGCGCAGGAAGGTCGACTTGCCGCAGCCCGAGGGCCCCAGCAGCGTGAGGAACTCGCCCTGCGCCACGTCGAGGTCGAGGCTCTTGATGGCGGTGACGTCGCGGCGCTCGGTGAAGAAGCGCACGCCGATGTCGCGGCAGGCGATGGCGGGCGCGGAGGCAGGCGGCGCGTTGAGAACGGCGGCCATCGCGTCAGCCCTTCATGGCCCGCGCGGCGGCGGTGGCTTTCAGCGCGTCGAGCGAGATCACGTCTTCCACTTTCGGCGTGCGCGCGGTGAACTGGCCCAGCTCCGCATAGGTGGCGATCTGTTCCTGCCACACGGCCGGGTCCATCGCGCCCCAGCCCTGCGTCTGCGCGGCGCCGCCGAAGGCGTACTCGAGCATCACGTCGACCGCCACGCGCTCGTCCTCGCGCTTGAGGTTGGGGTACTCCTTCACCAGCATGTCGACCGCCTGGTCGCGGTTGGCGCGCACGTGGTGCCAGCCCTTGGCCGTGGCGCGCAGGAAGGCCTCGATGACCTTGGGCTGCGTCTCCAGCGTCTTGGTGGACGCGTAGTAAGGCAGCGCGTACAGGCGCACGCCCGCGTCCCACTGCGTGAGCGAGGCGATGTCGGGGCCCAGCACCTTGATGGCGGTGGTGTTGGTGAGCCAGCCCGTCACCACGTCGACCTGCCCCGTGAGCAGCGGCGACATGTCGGCGCCGATGGAGACGATCTTCACGTCCTTCTCGGCGATCTTGTTCTTCGCGAGCAAGGCACGCAGCAGGATCGCCGCGGTCGACGGAATGCCCACGCGCTTGCCGACCAGGTCGGCGGGCTTGCGCACCGGGTTCTTGGCCAGCGAGAAGTAGGTGTAAGGGTGCTTCTGCGCGCCCACCGCGAAGCACTTGATCGGCAGGCCCTGCGACACGGCCAGCATGATCGACGGGCTCGACGAGACCTGCCCGACCTCGTAGCGGCCCGAGGCGATGATGGCCACGCCGTCGATGTTCGGCCCGCCCGGCTGGATCGCGAAGTCGATGCCTTCCTGTTCGTAGAAGCCCATGCGCTTGGCCACCACTTCGCCGATCTGGTTGCCCCCGACGATCCAGCCCAGCTGCATGTTGATGCGCGCCTTGCCCTGTGCGAAGGCGTCGACGCTGAGCAGGCCGCCGGCGGAGAGTCCGCCCGCGATGAGGGACGTCTTGAGGAGACTTCGGCGACCGGGGTCGCGGAGCTGGGCCATGGCGAATTCCTTTGGGATGCGATGAAGTGAACGGATGCTAGGAGCGCGCAGCGAGCGCACCAAGCACCGTTTTTCGCAACGGGCGAACTAAAAAATTGGTCCCCTTGCGCGCTTCCCAATGACATTGCGGTGCACACGGCGCACCGGCGCGCACCACATCGGGGAAAACGTGAATGCCCGGCGAGCGCGCCTGCATCGCGCGCTGCTGCCCGATTTGTTGCGCACGCGGCGTCGTATGCCGGTATAAATCCGCACGCCCGGCAAAGACCGGAGACGAGACAACACGAAGGACGGCACCTCATGGAGTTCGACTATGTGATCGTGGGCGGCGGCTCGGGCGGCGCCACCCTGGCTTCGCGGCTCAGCGAAGACCCGGGCGTACAGGTCTGCCTGGTCGAGGCCGGCGGCGACGGGCGCGGCATTCTCGTGCGGGCGCCGGCCGCCACGGTGGCCATGCTGCCGGGGCGCCCGCGCATCAACAACTACGCCTACCAGACGGTGCCGCAACCGGGCCTGGACGGGCGCCGCGGCTACCAGCCGCGCGGGCGCTGCCTGGGCGGCTCGAGCGCCATCAACGCGATGCTCTACGTGCGCGGCCACCGCGAGGACTACGACGACTGGGCACGCGCGGGCTGCGCCGGCTGGTCCTTCGACGAGGTGCTGCCGTACTTCATTCGCGCCGAAGGCAACCAGCGCGGCGCGAGCGCGCTGCACGGTGCCGACGGGCCGCTGCAGGTGGCCGAGCAGCAGAGCCCGCGCGCCATTGCGGAGGACTTCGTGCGTGCCGCCGAGTCGTGCGGCATTCCGCGCAACGGCGACTTCAACGGCCCCGAGCAGGAAGGCGCGGGCCTCTACCAGGTCACGCAGTTCCACGGCGGGCCGAAGAACGGCGAACGCTGCTCGGTGGCCGCGGCCTACCTGCATCCGGCGATGAAGCGCTCCAACCTCACGGTGCTGACCGGCGCGCAGGCGCAGCGCGTGATGCTGCAGGAGCGGCGCGCCGTGGGCGTGGAGATACGGCGCGGCGGCAAGACCGAAACGCTCGCCGCGCGGCGCGAGGTGGTGCTGTGCGGCGGTGCCTTCAACTCGCCGCAGCTGCTGATGCTCTCGGGCATCGGCGACCCCGCCGAGCTTGCGCCGCACGGCATCGCGGTGCGGCATGCGCTGCCGGGCGTGGGCCGCAACCTGCAGGACCACACCGACTTCATCCTCTCGTACACCTCCAAGGACACCGAGCTCTTCGGCATCGGCGCGGTGGCGGGGCTGAAGCTGCTGAAGGCGATCTTCGAATGGCGCAAGCGCGGCACGGGCCTGGTCGCCACGCCCTTCGCCGAAGGCGGCGCCTTCGTCAAGTCGTCACCTGAACTGCGGCGGCCCGACCTGCAGCTGCACTTCGTGATCGCCATCACCGATGACCATGCGCGCAAGCTGCATGCGGGGTTCGGCTTCTCGTGCCATGTGTGCGTGCTGCGGCCCAAGGGCCGTGGCGACGTGCGGCTGAACGATGCCGACCCTGCCTCCGCGCCGCGCATCGATCCGCGCTTCCTGTCGCAGCCCGAGGACATGGCGCTGCTGCTGCGGGGCGTGAAGAAGACGCGCGAGATCCTGCGCGCGCCCGCGCTCGCCAGCTACCGGCACCGCGAGCTCTACACCGCCGACGCCCACACCGACGAAGAGCTGACGCGCCACATCCGCGCGCGCGCCGACACCATCTACCACCCGGTGGGCACCTGCAAGATGGGCACCGACGCCCTGTCGGTGGTCGACGCGCAGCTGCGCGTGCACGGCATCGAGAACCTGCGCGTGGTCGATGCCTCTGTCATGCCCACGCTGATCGGCGGCAACACCAACGCGCCGACCGTGATGATCGCGGAGCGCGCGGCCGACTGGATGCGCGGGCCGATCACCTTCGACCGCGCGGTGCTGGACGCTAGGGCGCCTGCGACGAGCCCCTGACGACCAGCTCGCCGGGCAGCAGCAACTGGCGCGGCGGCACGTCGAGGCCGCGCAGCCGTTCGATCAGGCAGGTGGCGGCCGTGCGGCCGATGGCATCGGTGGGCTGCGCCACGGTGCTCAGGCCGGGGCCGATGAGCGAGGCCCATTCGGGATCGTCGAAGCCGACGAATCCCAGGTCTTCCCCGAACTGCCAGCCCAGCCGCGCCATGGCCTGCGCCACGCGCAGCGTGACCACGGCATTGCCGGCCACCACCGCCGCGCGGCGTGCGCGCCTGGCGCGCTGGCGCAGCGCGCGCAACGCCTCGTCGAGGTCGTCATGGCCGCCTTCGACGCATTCGAAGATCTCGCCGGCCACGCGCGGCTCGTGCGCGGCCACGCAGGCGCCGAAGGCGGCCGTGCGTTCGCGCCGCGAGCTCACGCCCTTCTGCGGCTCGGTCACGTAGAGCAGCTCGCGGTAGCCGCTGTCGACCAGGTGGCCGCAGGTGGCCGTCATCGCCGCATGGTTGTCGAGCGAGACGAAGTCGGTGTGCATGCCGGTGTGGCGGCGGTCGACCAGCACGGCCGGCTTGCCGTGCAGCGTGACCGCGTCGACCACGTTGCTGCCGCGCCCCAGCGTGTTGAGGATGAAGCCGTCGACCTGGTAGCCTGCCAGCGCATCGATGGCCTCGCGCTCGCGTTCGCTCTCGTTGCCGAGGTTGAACAGCATCACGAGGTAGCCGGCGTCCTGGCAGGCCTTCTCGGCGCCGCGCAATACCGCGACCGAATACGGATTGGTGATGTCGGCCACGATCAGGCCGATGAGCCGCGAGCGGCCATGGCTCAGCGCCTGCGCCATCGGGCTCGGCGAATACGCCAGCTTGGCGATGGCCACCTCGACGCGCGCGGCGATGTCGGGGCTCAGCAGCCGCTCGCGGTGGTTCAGGAAGCGAGAGACGGTGGCCTTGGAAACGCCGGCCTCCTCGGCAACGTCGCCAATGGTGGCGCGCCCGCTCGGCTTCATGCGCGGCTCTCGCTCCCTCTCCCCTTGGGGAGAGGGTTGGGGTGAGGGCCCGCGGCGGTGGCGAGGGCAGCGTCCGCACGGCGGCCGACGCCCTCACCCCAACCCTCTCCCCGAGGGGAGAGGGGGCAAGACAGGTCAGTCATGCGGACGCCGTGTCGTACGGCGCCGTCGGCTTCTCGCCGGCCAGCGCCTGCAGCAGGTTGGTCGTGGCCAGCTCCGCCATCGCGTGGCGGGTTTCGATGGTGGCCGAACCGATGTGCGGCAGCGGCGTGACGCGCGGGTGCGTGCGCAGCGGCGACTCGGCCGGCAGCGGCTCCTTGGCGAACACGTCGAGCCCGGCGGCGCGCAAGGTGCCGTGGTCGAGCGCCTGCAGCAGCGCCTCTTCGTTCACCGTGGCACCGCGGCCGCCGTTGATGAAGGAAGCGCCCGGCTTCATGCGCGCGAAGAAGGCGGCGTCGATCATGCCGCGCGTGGCCTCGGTCAGCGGCAGCATGGCCAGCACGATGTCGGCGCGCGCCAGCAGGTCGTCCAGCGGCGTGTGCGCGGCGCGGCCTTGCAGCTCGGGGGCCTGCGCGGCCAGGTCGACCGCGCGGCGCGAGTGGTACAGCACCGGCATGCCGAAGCCCAGCGCGGCGCGGCGCGCCACGGCCTGGCCGATGCGGCCGAAACCGAGGATGCCCAGCGTCTTGCCGTGCACGTCGGTGCCGAAGAGTTCCTCGCCGATGTTCTTGGTCCAGCGGCCTTCGCGCACCAGGTTCGACAGCTCGACCACGCGGCGTTGCGTGGCCATGAGGATCGCGAACACCGTGTCGGCCACCGTCTCGGTGAGCACGTCGGGCGTGTGGCACAGCACGATGCCGCGCTGGTGCAGCTCGGCCAGCGGGTAGTTGTCGACACCGACCGACACGCTCGAGATCACCTGGAGCTGCGGCGCCGCGTCGAGCAGCGCGGCATCGACGTTGTAGCTCGAGCCGATTAGGCCGTGGGCGGTGCGCAGCGCTGCGGCAAAGGCCTCGGGCTCCTTGCGCGGATCGGCCACGACAACGTGGTGCGCAGCCTGCAGGCGCGCCAGCTGGTCCTCAGGCAACGACCGGAAAACAAGAACATTCTTCTGCGTCATGGTCAGAGCCCCGCTTCTTCGAGTTGAGCCCGCGTCGGCAGGCCTTCGGTGTCGCCCAGCACCTGCACGGCGCGCGCACCGATCCAGGCGCCGCGGCGCACCGCGTCGGGCACGCTCCTGCCTTCGAGCAGGGCGCTCACCACGCCGGCCGCGAAGCCGTCGCCCGCGCCCACCGTGTCGATCACTTCCTTCACGGGGAAGCCGTCGACATGGCCGGTGCCGGCCACGTCGCTGTCGTAGTAGGCGCCCGCGGCGCCGAGCTTCACCACCACCAGCTTCGCGCCGCGTTCGCGGTAGAACCTGGCGACGTCTTCGGGCTTGTCGTGGCCGGTGAGCAGCAGGCCCTCTTCGATGCCGGGCAGCACCCAGTCGGCGCGCGAGGCGAGTTCGTTCACCCAGTGGCGCATGGTCTCGGTGGACGACCACAGCGTGGGGCGCAGGTTGGTGTCGAAGGAAATGGTGCGGCCCGCGGCGCGCATCACATCCATGGTCTTCAGCGCGGCCTGCAGGCTGGTCTCGGAGATGGCGGCGAACACGCCGGTGGCGTGCAGGTGGCGCGCCGAGCGCAGCCAGGCCTCGTCGACGTCGGCCGGGCCCATCTGGCTCGCGGCCGAGCCCTTGCGGTGGTATTCGATCGGCGGGTCGCTGCCGTCGGTGACGCGGCCCTTGAACTGGAAGCCGGTGCGCTGCATGGCGTCGGTGATCACGTGCGAGCAGTCGATGCCTTCGGCGCGCATCGCGGCCAGCAGCGCGCGGCCCATGGAGTCGGTGCCCAGGCGGCTGGCCCAGCCCACCTTCAGGCCCAGGCGCGACAGGCCGATGGCCACGTTGGTCTCGGCGCCGGCGGTGCGCTTGAAGAACGACTCGGCGTTTTCCAGCGGACCGGGCCGGTCGGCCACGAGCAGCAGCATGGCCTCGCCGAAGAGAGCCACGTCGAAGGCGATGGGATCTGTCATGTTGTTCTGGGTTCTTTGGGAGATCTGCGACCGCGAAGACTAGGCCCGCGCGGCGCGGATGAAGTCGATCTGCGCGCGGGTCACGGCCAGCAGGTCGTCGCCCACGAGCGGGTATTCGATGGCGTGCGGCACGTCGGCCGGCAACGCGCGCAGAACGGCGCGCCACGGCGCGACCGAGTCGCCCAGCGGCACCGCCACCCACTTGTGCGGCAGGCGCTGCGCGCCCTTGCAGTGCACGTAGCGCACGCGGTGGCCCAGCGCCTGGGCGGCCTGCAGCGGGCACTCGCCCACCCAGTGCCAGTTGCCCATGTCGAAGGTCATGCCCAGCGGCACGCCGGCGCGGTCGGCCACGTCGAAGAAGGTCTGCAGCGCGGCCAGCGTGCCGGCACGCACGGTCTGGTCGTTCTCGATCACGAGCTCGATGCGCGTCTCGGCCAGCTCCACCTTCAGGCCCCACAGCGAGCCGTGCGACGCAGCCTGGAAGTCGCCGATGGACATCTTCAGCCGCTTCGCGCCCACGCGCGTGGCGGCGGCAATGCCGCGCTTGAGCGCGGCGCTGTCGAGCCAGCCGCCTTCGGCCCACAGGCCTTCGGGGCTGGAGTACACGGACGCCAGGCCGTTGAGCGCGGGCAGTTCGGCGTCGGCGTCGCGCAGCATCTCGCCGCGCACTTCCACCGAGTCGGCACCGGCCGCGCGGGCCAGTTGCGAACACCAGAGCTGGCCGTGCCGCCCCACCTCGGCCGCACCGAAGGACGACAGAGAGATCAGGACCTCGAAGGACATCAGTGGCCTTGGTGCGAGCTGAGGATCTGGCCGAGGAACTGGCGCGTGCGCTCGTCCTTGGGGTTGCCGAAGAACTCCTCGGGCGGCGCCTGCTCGACGATCCTGCCTTCGGCCATGAAGATCACGCGGTCGGCCACGCTGCGGGCAAAGCCCATTTCGTGGGTCACGCACAGCATGGTCATGCCGTCTTCGGCCAGGCCGATCATGGTGTCGAGCACTTCCTTGACCATCTCGGGGTCGAGCGCGGAGGTGGGCTCGTCGAACAGCATGATCTTGGGCGACATGCACAGCGCGCGCGCAATGGCCACGCGCTGCTGCTGGCCGCCCGAGAGCTGGCTCGGGTACTTGTTGGCCTGCTCGGGAATGCGCACGCGCGTGAGGTACTTCATGGCCACCTCCTCGGCCTGCGCCTTGGTCATGCCGCGCGAGCGCATCGGCGCGAGCGTGCAGTTCTGCAGGATGGTGAGGTGCGGGAACAGGTTGAACTGCTGGAACACCATGCCGACCTCGGCGCGCACCGCGTCGACGTTCTTGCCGCCGGCCGTGAGGTCGATGCCGTCGACCACGATGCGGCCCTTCTGCACCGTCTCCAGCCGGTTGATGCAGCGGATGAGCGTCGACTTGCCCGAGCCCGAAGGCCCGCAGATCACGATGCGCTCGCCCTGGCGCACCGACAGGTCGATGCCGGTCAACACCTGGAATTCACCGTACCACTTGTTGACCGCTTCCATGCGGATGATCGATTCCGTCGTCATGCCAGGATTCCTTCAGCCTCTTTGAACCGCGGTGCTTACTGCATCTTGGGCAGGTCGGCCTGCAGCCACTTCTGGTACAGCTTGTTCAGCTCGCCGTTGGCGGTGTTCTTCTGCACGAACTCGTTCACGGCCTTGGCCAGCTCTTCCTGGCCGGGGCGCATCGCGATGCCCATCGACTGCTGCACCAGCGTGAACTTGTTTTCGAAGGTGTTGGCAGGCACGCGCTTGGCGATCTGCGCGGCCACGGTCACCGAGCAGCCGATGGCGTCGACCTGGCCCGAGATCAGGGCCTGCATGGCCGATGCGTCGTCGTCGAAGCGGCGGATCTCGGTGCCTTCCGGCGCGGCCTTGGTCACGGCCACGTCCTGCGTGGACGCGCGGGCCACGCCCACGCGCAGGCCCTTCAGGTCGCCGGCGGCCTTGATGGGAGCCTTGGTCGCGCCGTACAGCACGATGGTGGCGGCCGCGTAGGGCTGCGAGAACTGCACCTGCTTCGAACGCTCGGGCGTCACGGCCAGCGAGGCCACCAGCAGGTCGACCTTGTTGGTCAGCAGGAAGGGAATGCGGTTCGGGCCCGTGACCGGCACGATGTTGGCCTTCACGCCCCAGTCCTTGGCCAGCAGCTTGGCCACGTCGGCGTCGTAGCCGTCGGGCTGGTTCTTGGCGTCGGTGGTGCCGTAGGGCGGGAAGTCGACCAGCATGCCGATGGTGATCTCGCCCTTCTTCTTGATGTCGGCCACGGACTGTGCCGAGGCGAAGGGTGCGAACACGGTCAGCGCGGCGCCGAGGCCCAGGGCTGCGAGGGCAGCGCGGCGGGTGGTGGTACGGGTCATGGAATGTGTCTCCTGAATAAAGAAAGGAACGACGAGAAAGAAGAAACGGAAATCAGCGGGCGAGCGCGCGGGCGCGCTTGCGCTCCATGTGCGCGGCCAGCAGCGACAGCGGCCAGCAGATCGCGAAGTAGATGGCCGCCACCACCGAGAACACGATGAGCGGCTGGAAGGTGGCGTTGTTCACGATCTGCCCGGCGCGCGTGACCTCGACGAAGCCGATGATGGCCGCGAGCGACGTGCCCTTGATGATCTGCACCACGTAGCCCACCGTGGGCGCCAGCGCGATCTTCAGCGCCTGCGGCAGCACCACGTCGCGCATGCGGGCGCTGTACTTGAGGCTCAGCGCCTCGGCCGCTTCCCACTGGCCGCGCGGAATGGCTTCGATGCAACCGCGCCAGATCTCGCCCAGGAAGGCGGCGCTGTTCAGGATGAGCGCCACGCCCGCGGCCACCCACGGGTTGATGTCCAGCCCCAGCACCGGCGCGCCGAAGAACACCAGGAACAGCTGCAGCAGCAGCGGCGTGCCCTGGAAGATCTGGATGAAGGTGGTCGAGATGCCGCGGGCCCAGCGCGACTCCGACGTGCGCATCAGCGCGATGACGAGCCCCAGGATCGCGCCTCCCACGAAGGCGATGGCCGACAGCGCCAGCGTCCACTTGGCCGCTTCGAGGATGAAAAGGAATTCGGGATAGCCGAAGGTACGCATGGTGTCTGCTCCGTCCGTGGTCTCTTACCGGCGGTCCGGGTAGTTGAGCGTGCGCTTGTAGATCAGCTTGAACATCGCCGAGAAGGCGAGCGCCAGCGCCAGGTAGATGCCCGCGACCACGATGTAGATCTCGAAGCTGCGGAAGGTCTGCGACTGCAGGTTGGCGGCCACCGAGGTCAGGTCGTCGGCCGAGATGACCGAGACCACCGCCGAACTCAGCATCAGCAGGATGAACTGGCTGGTGAGCGCCGGGTAGATGGCCTTCAGCGCCGGCTTGATGATGACGAAGCGGAAGATTTCCCACGGCTTGAGGTTGAGCGCGCGGCCCGCCTCGATCTGGCCCTTGGGAATGGACTCGATGCCCGCGCGGATGATTTCCGTGGCGTAGGCGCCCAGGTTCACCACCATGGCCACCAGCGCGGCCGTTTGCGGCGACCAGCGCAGGCCGATGGCCGGCAGCGCGAAGAAGAAGAAGAACAGCTGCACGAGGAACGGCGTGTTGCGGATCACCTCGATGTAGGCATTGACGATGAAGCGCAGCCAGCCCGGCCCCGAGGTCTTGCCCCAGGCACAGAAGATGGCCACCACCAGACCCAGCACGGTGGCCACGAGCGACAGCTGGACGGTGATCCAGGTGCCCTTGAGCAGCAGCGGCCAGGCGGCGAAGACGGCGTCGAATTGAAACTGGTAGTTCATGGTGGGCGAGCGCGCAACAGGTGCAGGAAACGCCGGTTGTGCGCCGTGCATGCCTGAAAAGCAATGCTTGCAGCTTATATGAAACCGGTTTCAGACCCTCCTAGGGATTCCCCTAGGTGGTCGTTTTGTCCTACCCGCTGCCTACACTGAGCGATGCTGAACCCACCCGCCGCCACCCTGCCCGCTGAGGCGAACGCGCTCGCTGCCAGCGCCGTCGGCGCCCCTGGAGCCTCTCCCGGCGCGCCCACCGTGCAGCATTTCAGGCAGGCGCTGCTCTGGCCCCTGCGGCTGATGCCCGCCGCCGACGCCAAGCCCGCCCACCACGGGCCGTGGCACGTGCTGCGCGAGATGGGCGAGGCCTCGCCCTGGCGCGAGGAGGTCGACGAATACACCGGCGACAGCAGCCGCTTCCACGAGCGGCACTACAACGAGTTCGTGAGCTTCCTGCCTTACGTGCAGCGCTTCCTGTACGGCGAGGGGCGCGCGCGCGGCGCGACCGACAGTGCCGGCGCCGACGGCGATTCGCCCATGCGCATCTTCCGCCGCCACGACGTGGCCGCGGTGCGCCTGGTCGCGCAGCCGGGCGACGCGCCGGTCACGCTGCAGGTGATCCACTGCGATCTGTACTTCTTCTTCGACATCGACGTGGTGCTGCTCAACCTGGAGGTCGGCGCCGACCACCTGAGCCTCGCGCAGGCGCAGGACATCCTGTACCGCTTCGGGCGCGCCTACCCTTCCGGCTGGGAGCCCGACGGCTCGGCGCTGCATTGCATGGCCAGCGTCGAATGGCTGGCCGCCGACGGCCGGGTGCTCGCGAGCTCCGACGCGCAGCAGCGCGAGGCCTTCCTGTCGCACGTGGCCCAGCACCGCGCGCCGCGCATCTCGTCGCACTGGGCCTACCTGATGCAGCCGCTGGTGACCGACTACTCCGACGAGCCCGGCGCGCTGCGCTACCGGCAGATCGAGTACTACCGCATGCCCGTCATGGCCTACCTGTCGCTGGACGACCCGCGCCGCCTCACGCGCGACGACTTCGTGCGGCTCGCGCTGGTCACCGGCGCGGGCGCCACCGACGCCCACCTGCCCTATGCCGACCACCACCTGGCTGACTTCGAGCACAAGTACTGCTACGACCGCTTCTGGGTGAACGCGGGCGCGGCGCCCAACACGCGCTACCTGTGCAACGGACATGCGCTGGTGGTGGTGGGCGATGCGCGCTCGGAGTTCTTCTGCTGCCGCGACCGCGGCGTGCTCGCGCAGTTCAGGCACCAGCACTTCCTGCTGTTTCTGATCGCGCACTTCCAGAAGGCCTCGCTGCTGATGTTCTCCGACCAGCTGGTGGAGGCGCTGAAGCGGCTGGACATCCGCAGCACGCCGAGCGTGAAGCTGTTCAAGCGCGCCATCCGCGCGAGCTTCGAGCGCTTCCTGCGCTTCACGCACCGCTACTGGTTCCACGAGATCTCCGAGCAGGCGCAGGTGCGCGCGCTGTCGCACATGTGCGCCACCCACCTCGGGCTCGACCCGCTGTACGACGAGGTCAAGGCGCGCATCGCCGACATGAACACCTACCTCGACGCCGACAGCCTGCGCCGCCAGGCCAGCACCGTCGTGCGGCTCACGGTGGTCACGCTGTTCGGGCTCATCGGCACCATCACCACCGGCTTCCTGGGCATGAACCTGCTGGCCGAGGCCGACGCGCCGCTGTGGCGCAAGGCGGTCTGGTTCGGCGTGGTGTTCGTGGCGACCACCTGGCTCACCATCTACACGATGGTGAAGTCGCAGCGGCTGTCGGACTTCATCGACGCGCTGTCGAACGACAAGCTGGGCTTTCGCGGCAAGATGGCCGCGCTGGCGCGGGTGTGGCGGCCGGGCGCCGATTGACCGGACGGCAGAATCGCGCGATGCGCATCGCCATCGTCTCGGACATTCACGGCAACCTTCCGGCCCTCGAGGCCGTGGTCGAGGACATCGCCCGCCGCGGCGCCGACCTGGTCGTCAACCTGGGCGACAGCGTGTCCGGCCCGTTGATGCCGCTGGAGACCGCGCGGTTCCTCATGGCGCAGGACTGGGTGCACCTGGCCGGCAACCACGAACGCCAGCTGCTGACGCTGGGCCCGGGCCGATGGGGGCCTTCGGACGAATTCGCGCACGCCCGCCTGGGCCCGAAGGAGTTCGAATGGCTGGCGTCGCTCGAACCGAGCCTGCGCCTGAGCCCCGAAGTCATGCTGTGCCATGGCACGCCGAGCAGCGACGTCGCGTACTTTCTCGAGACGGTCGAACCGTCGCTGTTCCGTGCGGCCACGCTGGCGGAGATCGACGCGCGCCTCGGCCAGGTCGATGCGCCACTGGTCGCATGCGGGCACACGCATGTGCCGCGCGCGGTTCGCGCCTCCAGCGGCCAGCTCATCGTCAACCCGGGCAGCGTGGGCCTGCCGGCGTACGACGACATCCATCCGTTCCCGCATGCCGTGCAGACGGGTTCGCCGGACGCGCGCTACGCCATTGCCGAACAGCGGGACGGCGCATGGACCTGCGCGCTGCTGTCGGTGCCCTACGACCATCGGCCCATGGCCGCGCTGGCGCTCTCGCGCCAGCGGCCCGACTGGGCCAGCGCGCTGCGCACCGGCTACCTGCCGCGATAGCAGCTTCGGCTTCGGCTTCGGCTACGCCTACCCCTGCGCCAGCAACTGCTTGGCGATCATGTTCCGGTGGATCTCCGACGCGCCTTCGTAGATGCGCAGCACCCGCAGGTCGCGGTAGACGCGCTCGACGATGGTGCCGC
This sequence comes from Variovorax sp. OK212, assembly GCF_900112425.1. GTDB lineage: Bacteria > Pseudomonadota > Gammaproteobacteria > Burkholderiales > Burkholderiaceae_C > Variovorax. The sequence goes on from NZ_FOLP01000016.1 coordinate 84,806, forward strand.
GGCAGTAGCCCGAGCCACCGAAGATCTGCAGCGCCTTGTCGGCGATGCGGCAGGCCGCCTCGGTGCAGATCACCTTCACCATCGACGCCTTCATGCGCGCGTCTTCGCCGCGCGCGGCGCGCCACACCGCCTCGAACAGCACCATGCGCGCGGCGTGCAGGTCCATCGCCATGTCCGCGATCATGTGCTGGATGGCCTGGTGCTCGCCCAGTGTCTGGCCGAAGGTGACGCGCGTCTTCGCATGCTCGATGGTTTCGTCGAGCGCGATCTGCGCGGGGCCCAGCGCCTGGCAGCCGACGTTGAGCCGGCCTTCGTTCAGCCCCGACATCGCATACGACAGGCCGCGGCCCTCCTCGCCCAGCAGGTTCTCCACGGGAATGCGGCAGTCGGTGAAAGAGATCTCGCACAGGCTGTCGTCCATCCAGCCCATGGTCGCCATGGTGCGCGTCACCTTGAAGCCGGGCGTGGTGGTGTCGAGCAGGAAGGCCGAGATGCCGCGCTTGCCGGCCGAGCGGTCGGTGGAGGCGAGCACGGTGATCGAGTGCGCGTGGTTGGCGTTCGAGATGAAGGTCTTCACGCCGTTCAGCACGTAGTGGTCGCCCTCGCGCGTCGCCGACGTGAGCATGCGCGCCGCGTCCGAGCCCGCATGCGGCTCGGTGATGGCGATGCAGTTGCGCGAGCGGCCCGAGGCGATCTCAGGCAGCCACTTCTTCTTGATCGCCTCCGAGCCGTGGTCCACGATGATGTGCACGCCCGGCCCGAGCGCCGAGCGCACGAAGGGCCAGAACTGCGGCGGCAGGCGCGCGAGCTCCAGCTGCACCGCCACGCTGGTGAGGTGGTCCATCGGCATGCCGCCCCAGGCCTCGGGAATGGCCATGCCGTAGAAGCCCATTTCGCGCAGCGTGGTCTCCACCTGCTCGGGCACCTCGCCGGTTTCATGGAAGCGCGGCTCCAGCTTGAGCAACGCGTCGACCGCATTGCGCGTGGCCACCCGCATTTCTTCGGCGTCGGGGGGCAGATCGAAATTCATGGCATCTCCTTGGGTTGACTGTGGTGGGCCGGCAGCGGCTACAGAAGCTCGGCCCGGCCGTGCGTGAGCACGAGCACGTCGCGCTCGAGCGCGCGCAGGCGAAACGCCACTCCGGTGCCGTCGCGCCAGCTTTCGAGCCGCAGCGTTTCGCCGGGGTAGACCGGCGCCGAGAAGCGCGCGCGCATGGCGCGCAGCCGCGCGGGGTCCGAATCGGCATACGCCGCCAGCAGGCCGCGACCAGCCATGCCCCAGGTCGCGAGGCCGTGCAGGATGGGGCGCGCAAAGCCCACCTTGGCGGCGAACGCGGGCTCGGCGTGCAGCGGGTTCATGTCGCCCGACAGGCGGTACAGCAGCGCCTGGTCGGGTCGCGTCGGCAAGTCGAGGGTGAGCTGGGGTGCGACATCGGCCGCCGGGTGTTCGGCAGGTAGTGCCGGCGCGGGCTCGTCGCACTGGCCGTCCCCGGCCGAGAACCCGCCATCGCCGCGCAGGAAGTACACGCTCTCAACCGTGGCCAGCGCCTGGCCGTCGCCGTCGACGAGTTCCTTCTCGGCATGCAGGATCGCCCCCTTGCCTTCGCCCTTGTCGACCAGCCGCGTGACGCGCGTGCGGCCGACGACCGTGCCCGACGGCGGCAGCGGCGCATGCAGGCGCACCGCCTGCTCGCCGTGCACGAGCTTCATGAAGTCGATGCCGATCTCCTTGCGCTCGCGCATCCAGAAGCCGGGCGAGGCCAGCACGGCGGCCATGGTGGGCAGCGCCGCGAGTTCCTTCTCGTAGACGAAGCGCAGCTGCTTCTCGTCGAGCGGGTCGGCGCCCAGGCCGAGCCCGAGGGCGTAGAGCATCGTGTCCCTGGGCGTGTAGGCGTGGCGCACGTCGCCCGATTGCCAGTCGCGTGCCTTGCGGTAGTCGATCATGGGTGTGGCTGTGTTGTCGGTGTTGACGGTCTTGACGGTCTTGACCGTGTTGAACTCATGAAGACGCCGCCGGCCAGCGGAACTGCGCCGGCTCGCGCGCGGCGAAACGCCGCACCGCCTCTTTCGCGTAGTCGCTGCCCGAGGCCAGTGCCTGGCCGTCGGCTTCCACGTCGAGCAGCGTCTGCAGGTCGTTGGCGAGCGAGTCGCGCAGCGCGCGCTTCGACAGCCCCATGGCCACCGGCGACGCGCCGGCAAAGCTGCGCGCAATGGCCTGGGCGCGCGGCAGAAGCGCCTGAACGGGCAGCACTTCCATCGCGATGCCCAAGCGCAGCGCCTCGGCCGCATCGACCTCGCGCGCCGAGAAGATCAGCTCCTTCGCGCGCTGCAGCCCGACCACGCGCGGCAGCGTGTAGTGCGCGGCCATGTCCGGAATGAGGCCGATGCGCTGGAACACCATGCACAGCCGCGCGCGTTCGCTCAGCAGCACGATGTCGCACATCAGCGCGATGCTGAAGCCCGCGCCGAAGGCCACGCCGTCCACCGCGGCGATGACGGGAATGTCGAGCGCCATCAACTCGGTGCAGATGCGCGAGTAGCGCGCCATGCCGTCGCGGCGCTGCTCGGCCGTGCGTGGCCCGCCCTGCCCCATGGCCTTGACGTCGCCGCCCGCGCAGAACGCGCCGCCCGCACCCGCAATGACCAGCGCGCGCACCGACGCGTCCGCGCGCAGCGCGGCCAGTTGCTCGCCGAGTTCGGCGGCCATGGCCGGGTCGAGCGCGTTCTTGGCCTCGGGGCGGTTCAGCGTCAGCAGGGCCACGCCGTCGTCGACGCGGAAGTCGATCGTCTTCATGGCGCGGGCTCCTCCAGCACCGAGATGGGCGTGCCGTCGACCATCACGTCGCAGTACTCCGACATGCCGAGCACGCGGCGCCCTTCGCAGCTGTACTCGGTGATGCCTTCGGTGATGCGGGTGTACGAGCCGTCTTCACCCGTGCCGCCTGCACCGCCCGCACCGCCCGCGCCGCCCGCGCGTTTGTGCCGCAGCGGCACCAGCGCGCCGACCTTGCCCTGCAGCGTGTAGCTGCGCTCGGCCGTGCGCAGGTGCGCGGTGAAGCTGCGCGGAAAGTAGCGCTCGTCGTAGACCGTCACGATGCGCCCGTCGATCACCGGCTCGTGGCGCCCGTTGCGCAGCACGTTGCCGCTCACGTGGTGGGCCTGTCCCTTGTGGTCTTTCCGGCCCTTGACCGACAGCAGCACGCCGAAGTCGCGCCCGAAGGTCACGGGCAGCCACTTGTACCAATGGAAGCTGTGCCAGTGGCGCGGCCCCCACGACTTGTCGCGGTAGCCCGTGCCGTCGATGTCGAAGCGCTGGCCGTCCACCGCGATGTGGCCGCGCACCGCCATGCTCTGCTCGGTGTGGCCGCGGTACACGGCGTTCGCGGGGTCGAGCACCAGGCGGCTGCCGTCGGGCGCGACGATCTCGCCGCCGTGCATGGGCGACACGCCCTCGAAGTCGAGCGCGATCGACGCGGGCCGCTTGGGGTAGCGCTTGAAGGCGCTGCTCGGGTCGGCCATGGCGTGCGGGTCGTCCATCAGCAGCAGTTCGCCCTCGTACGTCGCGCGCAGCCGCTTGAAGGGCTCGATCACCTCGAAGCGCAGGCCGCCGGCGTCCATGGCGTCGTTGTTCGCAATGTGCGGACGGGCATGCATGAAGCCGACGCGGCCGTCGGGCAGGTAGACGCAGCACGTCATCTCCGCGTGCCCTTCGTGCGGCCGGTTGCCCAGCCGCATCCACGCGCCGATGCCGCGCGCGGTGTCGAACGCGTTGAAGTACATGCTCTCGTTGTAGTTGGCGGCGTCTTCGGGCACGTGGGTGTACTCGTCCCTCGGGTCGAGGCGCAGCGTGCTGCCGGGCGGCATGTACATGGCCGCTCGCTCAGAGGCTGATGTGGAAGCCGCCGTTCACGCCCAGGTGCTGGCCCGTGATGTACGAGGCCGCGTCGGACATCAGGAAGCACACCGTCTTCACCACTTCCTGCGGCGTCGACCAGCGGCCCAGCGGAATCTGCGCCAGCATGCCGTCGCGGAATTTCTCGCCGCGCACCACCTCGGTCATGGGCGTCTCCACCACGCCGAAGCAGATGGAGTTGGTGCGGATGTTGTAGCGGCCCCATTCGCGCGCGGCCGTCATCGTCACGCCCAGCATGCCGGCCTTGGCGGCCGCGTAGTTGACCTGGCCGATGGAGCCCTTGCGGCCCGCGTCCGACGAGATGTTGACGATGGCGCCGCCGGTCGTGTCGCCCGCTTTCGCGCGCGCCACCATGTGGCGGCCCACGGCCTGCAGCCAGTAGAAGGTGCCGGTGAGGTGCACGTCGATCACCTCCTGCCACTGCGTGGGCGTCATCTTCTCGATCATGGCGGGGCGCGTGATGCCCGCGTTGTTGACCAGCCCGTGCACGCCGCCGAAGCGCTTCACGGCCTCCTCCACTGCGCTGGCGGCCAGCGCCGCGTCGGTCACGCTGCCGACCACCTGCTGCACGCGCGCGGCGGGCAGCTCGGCCATCGCGGCCTCGAGCGTGTCGGGGTTCAGGTCGAGCGCGACCACGTTGCCGCCGAGTTCGATCACCAGCTCGGCGGTCGCCTTGCCGATGCCCTGCCCCGCACCGGTGACGACGATGGTGCGGCCTTCGAGAGTGACGAGATTCTGCATGGGTTGCCCAGTTGAATTTAGTTTGGTTGAACCAATGATAGATGGCTTGCGCGAACCGATCAAGCGCGATCAATCCCGATCAGGCCGCGGCGCGCAGCGCCTTCGCGCGCTCGGCCTCCTGCAGCTGGCGCCAGGCGATCTTTCCGGTGGCGGTCTTGGGCAGCTCGGCCACGAACTCCACCAGCCGCGGGTACTTGTAGGCGGCCATCTTCTGCTTCGCCCATTCGACGATGTCGGCCTCGCGCACCCGCGCGCCCTGCCCTTCGCGCAGCACCACCACGGCCTTGACCGTCTCGCCGCGGTAGGCGTCGACGGCCGCGATCACGCAGGCCTCGGCAATGGCCGGGTGCTCGTGCAGCATCGCCTCGACCTCGGCCGGCCACACCTTGAAGCCCGAGGCGTTGACCATGCGCTTGAGCCGGTCGACGATGAAGAAGTAGCCCTCCTCGTCGCGCCGCCCCAGGTCGCCGCTGCGCACGAAGCGCTTGCCGTCCAGCACCAGCGTGGCGTTGCGCGTGGCCTCTTCGTTGCGCCAGTAGCCCGTGAAGACCTGCGGCCCGGCCATCACGATCTCGCCCACCTCGCCGGGCGGCAGCTCGGCCGATGTGTCGGGGTCGATCACGCGCAGGTCGGTGTTGAACAGCGGCACGCCCAGGCACTGGCGCTTGAACGCGGCCGGCGGGTTGCCCGACACGTGCGCGGTCTCCGAGAGGCCGTAGCCCTCGAGAAAATCGAGCCCGGTCAGCGCCTTCAACCGCTCGCCCACCGCCTCGGGCATGCCGGCGCCGCCGCCGCCGATGCGCCGCACCGAGCGCAGGTCGTATTCCGCCAGCCGCGGGCTCGCGAGAAAGTCGATCACCATGGTCGGCATCGCGGTCCAGTGGCTCACCTGGTGGCGCGCGATGAGCGCGGCCGCCTCGTCGCGGTTCCAGCGCTTCATGAGCACCAGCGTGCCGCCGCCGTAGATGGGCGCGTTCAGCAGGTTCTGCATGCCGGTGATGTGGAAGTAAGGCAGCGCCACCAGCTGCACCGAGTGCGGCACCAGCCCCATCCAGTGCGCGACGATCACCGTGCTGGCCGTGAGCGTGCGGTGCGTGTGCATGCAGCCCTTGGGCGCGCCGGTGGAGCCCGAGCTGTAGAGGATGAGCGCGAGCGCATCGGGCAGGTGCTCCAGCGGCGCGAGCGGGCCCGGCGCCGTGGCCAGCACGCGGCGCAGGCCGATGGTGCGTGCGGGGTTCCCGAGATTCCCCGCGCCTTCCGCGACAGTGTCGGCAGGCACATCCGCCGGCCCGGGGCTGCCCACGATGATCACGCGCCGCAGCTGCTGCGCCGCGGGCACGGCCAGCAGCTCGGCCACGTTGTCGGAGCCGCAGAAGGCCGCCACCGCGCCGGTGTCGCTCAGGTAGTGCGGCAGCTCGTCGCGCTTGTTCATCGGGTTCACCGGCACCACCACGGCGTTGATGCGCAGCACGGCGTAGTAGGCGGCAACCCAGCCGCGCCCGTTCTGCAGGCAGAGGAGCACGCGGTCGCCGCGCTGCACGCCGAGCTCGTTCTGCAGGAAGGCCGCGATGCGTTCCACCTGCTCGACCAGCTCGGCGTAGGCCAGGCTGCCGAAGTCGTCGACCAGCACCGCGCGCCGCGGCGAGCGCATGGCCGACACCAGCAGGTTGGCGCACAGGTTGGTGGGCGGAATGTCGATGTCGCGCGGCAGGCCGCGCGGCCAGGTGCTCAGTTCATGCGGGGTCACGCTTGTCGTCCTTCGTTCTTCGTGTTCTCTGGTCTTCGCTGGCGTTCTGCTTCACGCCCCGGCCTCGCCACAACGGCAATTTTCCATCTTGCATTGTTTTGGTTGAACCAATGATAATGACGACGGCAATCCACTGTCAACATGGAGCAAACCGAATGAGCATTCAACGGCGGGCCTGCATCGCGGGCGCTTTCGAACACCCCACGCGCAAGGCGCCCGACAAGACGGTGGCGCAGCTGCACGCCGAGTGCGCGCGCGGCGCGCTGGCCGATGCCGGCCTGTCCCTGCAGGACGTCGACGGCTACTTCTGCGCCGGCGACGCGCCCGGCCTCGGGCCGCTGAGCATGGTCGACTACCTGGGCCTGAAGGTGCGCCACGTCGACACCACCGACACCGGCGGCTCGGCCTACCTGGTGCAGGTGTCGCATGCCGCGCAGGCCATTGCGGCAGGCAAGTGCAACGTGGCGCTCATCACGCTGGCGGGCCGGCCGCGCAGCGAGGCCGCCGGCATCGGCACCGGGCCGCGCAACGTGACCGCGGCCACGCCCGACGTGCCCTGGGAAATGCCCTACGCGCCGGTCACCGTGAACATGTACGCGCTGGCCGCGGCGCGCCACATGCACGAGTTCGGTACCACCAGCGAGCAGCTCGCCTGGATCAAGGTGGCCGCCGCCGCGCACGCGCAGCACAACCCGAACGCGATGCTGCGCGAGCCGGTCACGGTGGAAGAGGTGCTGGCCTCGCCAATGATTTCCGACCCGCTGCACAAGCTCGACTGCTGCGTGGTGAGCGACGGCGGCGGCGCGCTGCTGGTGGTACGGCCCGAGATCGCGCGCGCGCTCAAGCGGCCTGTGGTCAACGTGCTCGGCGCGGGCGAGACCGTGAAGGGCCAGGCCAACGGGCAGGTCGACCTCACGTACTCCGGCGCGGCCGTGTCGGGGCCGATCGCCTTCGCCGAGGCGGGCGTGACGCCGGCCGACATCCAGTACGCCTCGGTCTACGACAGCTTCACCATCACCGTGCTCATGCAGCTCGAGGACCTGGGCTTCTGCAAGAAGGGCGAAGGCGGCAGGTTCGTGATGGACGGCAACCTGATCTCCGGCATCGGCAAGCTGCCGTTCAACACCGACGGCGGCGGCCTGTGCAACAACCATCCGGCCAACCGCGGCGGCATCACCAAGGTGATCGAGGCGGTGCGCCAGCTGCGCGGCGAAGCGCACCCGAAGGTGCAGGTGCCCAACTGCGGCCTGGCCCTCGCGCAAGGCACCGGCGGGCTGCTGGGCTCGCGCCACGGCAGCGCCACCCTGATCATGGAGAGGAACTGAAATGACCACGATGTACCAAGAGCGCGCGCTGGGCGCACCGATCGTCGACGCCGCCACCGAGCCCTACTGGAACGCCGCGAAGGAAGGCATGCTGCGCATCAAGCGCTGCACCGCCTGCGCCAGGCTGCACTGGTACCCGCGCGCGCTGTGCCCCTACTGCCTGGGCGACACCGAATGGGTCCATGCCTCGGGCCTGGGCACCGTCTACAGCGTGAGCGTCACGCGCCGCGCGGGGCCCATTCCCTACGCCATTGCCTACGTGACGCTCGACGAAGGCGTGACGATGCTCACCAACATCGTCGACTGCGACCTCGACACGGTGCGCATCGGCGACCGGGTGAAGGTGTGCTTCAAGCCGGCCGAAGGCGGCTTCGCGGTGCCGATGTTCGCGCCGCTTGCAGCGCCGGTTACTCCGACTTGATGTTCGCCTCGCGGATCACCGAGGTCCACGTGGCGTACTCCTCGGTGATGCGCGCGCCCAGTTGCTCGGGGGTGCTGCCGGTGGCATCGGCGCCGGCGGTCTCGAACTTCTCCTTCACCTCGGGCAGCGCCAGCGCCTTGACGATGGCCTCGTTGAGCTTCGCGACCACGTCGCGCGGCGTGCCGGCCGGTGCGAACAGGCCGAACCACACCTCGGGGTTGAAGCCCGGCAGCGTGTTGGCGATGGGCGCCGCGCCGGGCGCCAGCGGCGAAGCCTGCAGCGAGCTCACGCCCAGCAGGCGCACCTTGCCGTCCTTGATGAAGGCGTTCATCTGCGACGAGCTGGTGCTCAGCAGCACCTTCGACTCGCCCGTGAGGATCGCCTGCGTGGTCGGCGCCTGTCCCTTGTAGGGAATGTGCGTCATCTCGATGCCGGCGCGGCGGCTGAAGAGCTCGGTGGCCAGGTGGCCGAAAGAGGCGGGCCCGGCGGTCGCGAAGTCGAGCTTGCGCGGGTTGGCCTTGGCGTAGTCGATCAGTTCCTTGACCGACTTCGCGGGCACCGTCGGGTTGACCACCAGGATCATCGGCTGCAGCGACACCAGCGAGACGGGCGCGAAGTCTTTCAGGGGCGCGTAGTCGGCGTCCTTGGAGACCTGCGGCGAGATCACCAGCCCGTTGTTGGGGAACAGCAGCGTGTAGCCGTTGGCCGGCGCCTTCGCCACGAACTTGGTGCCGAGCACGGCCGACGCGCCAGCCTTGTTCTCGATGATGACGGGTTGCTTCAGGAAGCGCTGCATCGGCTCCTGCAGCACGCGCGCGAGCACGTCGGTGGTGCCGCCCGGCGGGTACGGCACGATGATGGTGATCGGCTTGTTCGGAAAGTCCGACGGCTGGGCAATGCCGGCCTGCGGCAGCGCCAGTGCGCCGGCCGCGAGCAGCGCGGCGCACAGCGACCTCGCCTTCAGTTTCACGAGGCGCTTCAACCTGCTTGTCATGTCTTGTCTCCTTCGTTGTTCGAACCGCGGGACCGGGGGCTTCAGCCGTTCACATGCAGCGTGCGGCTTTCTCTCAGTGCGTCGATGCGTTCCGCGCTCAGGCCCAGCAGCTCGCCGAGCAGCGCGGGGCCGTCGCCGCCCAGCGCCGGCACGCCGCCGCGCGCATGGGCGGCCGTGCGGCTGAAGCGAAAGGCCGGGTTGGGCACCTGGAACGCGCCCGAGCCGTCGTCGATGGTCTGGAAGGCCTGGCGCTCGACCAGCGGCGGCAGTTGCATCGCCTCGCGCACGGTGAAGTAGCGCGAGCACGGTACGCCCGCGGCATTCATCTCGGCCTCGCATTCGGCGGCGGTGCGCGAGGCGGCCCAGTCGTCGAGCAGCTGCATCAGCTCGCCCCAGTGGTGCTCGCGCTCCTGGCTGGTGCGAAAGCGCGCGTCGGTGATCCATTCGGGGTGGCCGGTGCCACGCGCCAGCGCCTCGAAGTTGTTCTGGCTCACGGGCGCGATCAACAGGAAGCCGTCCTTCGCCTTGGTCGGGCGGTAGAGCGGGCGGCGCCGCTCGGCCGGGAACTGCGCCTCCTGGCATTCGTAGACCAGCAGGCCCAGCATCGCGTCCATCAGCGACAGGTCGACATGGTCGCCCTCGCCCGTGCGCGCGGCGCGGAACAGCGCGCTCTGGATCGCGCCGAAGGCCAGCGAGCCGCCGAGCACGTCGGCCACGAAGATGCCGTTCTTCAGCGGCCGCTCGACGTCGCCCTCCTGGTAGTCGAGGTTCGCCATGTCGTAGCCGCTGGCCGCGTGCAGCACGGGCGCATACGCGCTGCGGCCCGACCAAGCGCCCTCCTGCCCGAAGCCGGAGATCGAGCAGTACACCAGCTTGGGGTTCAGCGCGCAGAGCGCCTCGTAGTCGAGCCCGAGCCGCTTCATCACGCCGGGCCGGTAGTTCTCGACCAGCACGTCGCACTGCGCGACCATCTCGCGCACCAGCGCAATGGCCTCGGGCTTCTTCAGGTCGAGCGACAGGCTTTTCTTGCCCGCGTTGAGCTGTGCGAAGTAGGTGCTGCGCCCCTCGCGGCGCGGCGGCCGCATGCGGATGTGGTCGCCCTCGGGCGGCTCGACCTTGATGACCTCCGCGCCGAGGTCGGCCATGAGGCGGGTGCAGTACGGGCCCGACATCATGGCGGTGAAGTCGAGGACCCGCACGCCGTCGAGGATGCCCGGCCTGGCCTTGGCCTTGGTGTCGCCGCTGTTGCCGCTGTTGCCGCTGTTGCTGCTGTTGCTGCTGTTGCTTCTGTTGCTGTCGCTGTTCATCTGGCGTCCTTCAGGCGATGTTCGATTCGGACACCGCGAGCGCGGCGAGCCGGCCGCCGCCAAGGGCGTCGAGGTAGTCGGCATGCGTGGCCGCATCGCCGGCGTAGCGTTTCAGGTAGGCAGCAAAGGCTTCCCCGCTGGCGCTGGCCTTCACGTACTCCTTCAGGTGGCGCTCGTCGGCGCGGTAGAGCGAAGGCGACGAGGTCGGGTGCGCGCCGTAGGGCGCCTCCACCACCGCGTCGACCATCACGCCCGGCAGCTTGGTGAGGTGGTTCGAGCGGCGGATGGTGTCGCTCGACACGATGCGGTCGACCGACACGATCACGTGCCGCGAGGCCTGCGCCAGCATCGCGTCGAAGAAGGGCGTGGCCAGGAACTGCACGTTGCCGTGCTCGTCGGCCTGCTGCGCGTGCAGCAGGCACACGTCGGGCTTGATGGCCGCCGCCGCGAGCATCTTGCGTTCGCCGGGCTTCGAAGGCAGGGGCCAGTAGTGCTCGGGCGTGTGGCGCGGCAGGTCGGTGCCCAGGTCGGGAATGGCGGTCCACGGCATGTCGCAGATGCCGGCGCGCAGGCCGCCCGCGATGCCGGGGCCGTCGAGCTCGTACACCTTCAGCGTGCCGGCCTCGGCCTGGCGGCGGAAGTGCGGCGCCAGGCCGAACTGCTCGAAGCTGATGAACACGCAGGCCGTGCTGCGCGCACAGCCCGCGCCTATGAGCATGTCGGGTGCGATGGAGCCGGGCGCGGGCACCAGGTCGAGGTTGCGCGCGCCCTTGCGGATCAGCGCGCGCACCAGCGCCATGGGCTGCGCGTTGAAGATCCAGCCGCCGAGGCCGACCTTGTCGCCGTCTTTCACGACGGACACGGCTTCGTCGAGCGAGACCAGCTTGCTTTTTTGAGTCATGGGTGGAGGCCTGTCAGGGAACGACCGGAAGCCGGTCAGGGGAACTTGCGGCGAAGCGTGCCGCGCGTGTCGACACGGGTGCGAAGAAGGTGCAGCTCTTCGGCGGTGGGCATGGCGGTGACGGGCGGCGTGCCGTCCACGCGCATCTCGAAGCCGGTGGCCGCGTGGATCTGTTCGAGCGTGACGCCCGGGTGCACCGAGCGCACGCGCATGGCCTTGCTGGCCGGCTCGAAGTCGAACACGCCCAGCGGCGACACCACGAGCTTCGGGCCGCCCGCGGGCAGGCCGGCTTCCTCGCGCGAGTTGCCGCCTTCCATGTGGCCCGGGCCGCAGAGAAAGTCGACGCGCGGCACGAAGGCGCTCCTGTCGTGCCGCGTGAGCGCCACGTAGAAGCGCCTGGCCAGCCCGCAGAGCGCGCTGATGCCCACCGTGCCGGGCCCGCGCACCTTGGGCCGCGCATGGTCGCCGACCACCACGGTGTTGATGTTGCCGAAGCGGTCGACCTGCAGCGCGGAGAGGATCGCGAAGTCGAAGAAGTGGATCTTCCAGTCGATGAAATCGATCATGTTCGGAAGGTCCATCCAGGCTTCGGACGACTCGATGTTGTCCGAGTCGGCGGTCGACAGCAGATGGTCGCGCACCGGGTTGACCATGCCGCCCGGGCCCGAGATCCACCACAGGCGCGGGGCTTGCATCTCGCGCGCCAGGTTGCAGGCGGCGAGCTGGATGTCGGAGTTGGTGCCGATGATGACCTTCTCGCCGTCCTCGAAGTCGCGTGCCAGCAGCACGGCGAGCAGTTCGCCGGTGGAGGGCGCGGAAGGCGCGGAAGGCACGGAAGACATCTCGTCGTCGTGCATCGCTTGAGGTATTTTTGGTTGAACCATTGCTAAATGCTAGGAATCAACCACCGCACTGTCAAGCGGGGTTCGCCTTGGGGCGGGCAAAAAAAGACCGCGCGCCTTGCGGCGAGCGGTCTGTGCGTGGCGCGTGCGGCTGCTACGGAATCAGCGTGCGGTCTTGCCCGCCGTCTTGCCCGCCGTCTTGCCCGCTGTCTTTGCCGCGGCCTTCGCGGCCGGCTTGGCCGCGGGTTTGGCGCGGGTCTTCGCGGCGGCCGGCGCCGCGGGCGCTTCCTCGGCCGCGGCGTCTTCCACCTTCGACAGGTAGCTGCGCTGCAGCCGCTTGAGGATGGATTCCATCTCCGCCACGGCCGCGGCCGCGTCGCGCGCCACCAGGTGCTTCAGGAAACGGCGGCGCGACGGCAGCACGTAATTGTTGTCGTAGTGGCCCACCTGTCCGATGAACTCGGCCAGCACGTTGAGCACGCCGTTCATCACGATCACCATGATCGGGTTGCCCGTCATGCGCGCAAGGATGCGGTGGAACTCCAGGTTGGTGGCGGCGCGCGCGGGAAAGTCGTCCTTGCGCATGGCCTCTTCGGCCGCGTCGATGTTGTTGCTCAGCGCCTCGATGTCAGCCGGCGTGGCGCGCGCGCAGGCCTCGCGCACCAGGATCGACTCGAGCCAGATGCGCGCCTCGGTCAGCTGCGCCGGCTGGATGGCGCCCATGTGGTACATGTCCATCAGGCCGGTGGCAATGGCGTCGCCGCTGCGCCCGCTGATGAAGGCGCCGCCGGTCGCGCCCTTCTGCAGGCGGATGAGGCCGGCGTGCTCCAGCGAGCGCAGCGCCTCGCGCAGCGTGTTGCGCGACACGCCGAACTGCTCGGACAGCGCGCGCTCCGACGGCAGGCGCGTGCCCACCTTGAGCCGGCCCTGCGCGAGCTCGGTGCGGATCTGCTGGGCGATTTCCTCGAAGGCGCGCGCGGAACGGATGGCCTGGAACTTGGCGGCCGGCGCCGCGGGGGTGTCTGCCGGTGTGGGCTGCGGTTCTTTGGCGGTCATCGGAATCTCCCGGAAAAATGAAAAGTTGGACCTTTGAGCCAATGATAAGTGGCACGGTCCGGGCCGGGAGGCGATGCGGGCCCGGCAACGGGCCGGGGCGCGAGCTGACGCTCGACTTCTAGCGCCCCGCCTTCTTGCGCTCCATGTCTTCCAGCAGCAGGTGCAGCGCGGTCAGGTGCTTGGCGAGCGCCGCGCTGGCCTTGTCCGCGTCGCGCTCGCGCATGAGCCGCAGCACCTTGCGGCGCACCTGCACCACGTTGCTGTGCGGCGTCTGCAGCTGCGCGATGAGGCCGCGCAATATCTCGGAGAGCGCGTCGATCAGCATCACGATCACCTCGTTGTGCGTCGCGCGGCCGATGAGCCGGTAGAACTCGGTGATGAGCCCGCTGTCGCGCACCGGCTTGCCCTGCTTCACCAGCTCGGCAAAGCGGTCGATGTCGGCCTCGATGGCGGCAAAGTCTTCTTCGGTGGCGCGCTCGCAGGCCAGCTTGATGGCCAGGCCGCACAGCAGGATGCGCGCCTCGGTCACGTCCGACACCGGCACCTGGTTGAGCGCCACCATGTCGCGCACCGCCTGCGTGATGCCCTCGGGGTGCGACTGCTTGATGTAGAAGCCGCCGTTGATGCCGGTCAGCGCCTCCACCATGCCCGCCATCTCCAGGCTGCGCAGCGCCTCGCGCACGCCGCTGCGGCTCACGCCGAACTGCTCCGACAGCTCCTTCTCGCTGGGCAGCCGGTCGCCCGCGGCCAGCAGGCCGTCGGCCACCTGCTGGCGGATCTGGTCGCAGATGGCCTCGAAGGCGCGGCGCATGCGCACGGGCGCAAAGACGGGTGTGGTTTCGGACATGGCTCCTTTCCTCCTTCAGATCACGGTTGGCGGCACGGCCGCCGGGGTCGGCGCCTAGTGTGCCTCCCCCGGGCCGGCCCGATTGACCATTGTCGCCGCATTCGATATGGTTGAACCAATGAAAGCCTAACGATAACTTCCTACACTTCAGGAGACAAGCCGATGAACCCGTCCCGCCGCCACACGCTCGCCACCGGTCTCGGACTGCTGGGCGCAGCCGCCCTGCCGCCGCTCATGGCGCCAGCATCCGCCCGGGCCGACCCGGCCTACCCGAACAACGTCGTCAAGTTCATCATTCCCACGCCGGCCGGCGGCGGGCACGACACCATGATGCGGGTCATCGGCCAGAAGCTCACCGAGGCCTGGGGCCAGCCGGCCATCGTGGAATCGAAGGCAGGGGCGAGCGGCGCCATCGCGGCCGCCACGGTGGCCAAGGCGGCGCCCGACGGCTACACGCTGCTGGTGAACTACAGCGCGCTCATCAGCAACCTGGTGCTGCAGCCCACGCAGACCTACAAGCTGTCGGAGCTGGCGCCCATCAGCATGCTGGCGCTCACGCCCATCGCCATCGGGGTGCGCGAGTCGCTGAACGTGAAGACGCTCAAGCAGCTGGTCGATCTTGCGAAGAGCAGGCCGGGCAAGATTTCCTATGGCTCCTACGGCCCCGGCTCGGGCGGCAACTTCGTGGGCGAGCTGCTCAACATGGCCGCGGGCATCGACACCGTGCACGTGCCCTACAAGGGCGAGGCGCCGGCGCTGCAGGACCTGATGGGCGGGCAGATCGACACGGCCGTGGTCTCGCTGGGCGGCGTGTCGCGCTACCCCGGCAAGATCCGCGCGCTGGCGGTGGCCAGCCCGACCCGCTTTCCGCTGTACCCCGACGTGCCCACCTTCGCCGAGGCCGGCTACCCCGAGGTCAACATGCCGGGCTTCGGTGCGCTCTTTGCGCCGGCGGGCACGCCCAAGGCCATCATCGACAAGCTCACGGTGGAGATGGCGCGCATCGTGAAGCTGCCCGACGTGGCGCCCAAGCTGCTCGAGCTGGGCTTCGAGCCCGCGGGCTGGGGGCCGCAGAAGCTCTCGGCCTTTCTCGCGGAGCAGCTCGCGCTGACGCAGAAGCTGGTGGCCACGGGGCGCATCAAGCTCTGAGCGCTTCGCGCGGCAAGCGCAGTGAGCGCCGCGAGAGCCGCGAGAGCCGCGAGAGCCGCGAGCGCGACAATCGCGACAAGCGCGCCGGGGGTTGCGCCGATATGATTTGCGCAGCCCGCCGACAGAGCTCCCGCGCTTGAACCACCACAACCCCGCCGCCCCAGCCCCCGCGCCTTCCATCTGGCGTCCGCTCGCGCACCGCCCGTTCCGCGGCCTGTGGACGGCCGGCAGCCTGTTCTTCGTGGGCAACGCCATGCAGAACATGGCGGCCTCGTGGCTGATGATCGAGCTCACGGCCTCGTCCTTCCTGGCGGCGCTGGTGCAGACGGCCTCGTTCCTGCCGATGTTCCTGCTGTCGCTGCCCGCCGGCGTGCTGGCCGACACCACCGACCGCCGCACGCTGATGCTGCGCATCCAGGGCGTGTACACGGTGGCGGCGTTGGTGCTCACGGGGCTGGCGCTGGCCGGCTGGGTCGGGCCGGGCACGCTGCTGTTCTTCACCTTCCTGCTGGGCGTGTGCACGGCGCTGCAGTCGCCCTCGTGGAACTCGGCCGTGAGCGACGCGGTCGATCGCAAGGAGCTGCCGCAAGCCATCACGCTGGTGTCGATGGCCTTCAACGGCGCGCGTGCCGTGGGGCCGGCGCTGGCGGGGCTGGTGTTCGCGCTGACCGGCGCCAGCGCGGTGTTCGTGATCGCCGTGCTCACGGCCGTCGGCATGAGCTACGCCACGCGCCGCTGGCCGCCGCGCCCGCCGCTGCCCGGCAAGCTGCCGGCCGAGCGGCTGTGGGGCGGCATGCTGAGCGCGCTGCGCTATGCGCGGCATTCGCCGGCCATCTTCGCGCAGCTGATTCGAACCGCCGGCTTCAGCGGGCTGGGCTCGGCGCTGTGGGCGCTGCTGCCCGTCATCGCATCGCAGCGGCTCGGCCTGGGCGCGGCGGGCTACGGGCTGCTCATGGCCTGCCTGGGCACGGGCGCGGTGTCGGCCGGCTTCTTCGTCGGGCGCATCCGCTCGCGCTTCGGGCTCGACACGCTGGCCGCGTGCTGCTGCCTGGTCTTTGCCGGCGCGATGCTGGTGGGCGCGCTGTCGACCTGGCGCCCGCTGGTGTACCTGAGCTTTGTGCTCGGCGGCGCGGCGTGGATGACCATGATGTCGACCTTCAACGCCGCCACGCAGACCAGCGCCCCGCCATGGGTGCGGGCGCGCGCCGCGTCGCTGCACACGCTGTGCTCGCTGGGCGCCTTCGCACTGGGCTCGGCCCTGTGGGGCGCGGTGTCGAGCCTGCTGGGACTGCCGGCGGCGCTGTGCCTGTCGGCCGCGTTCATGGTCGCGAGCGTGGGGCTGGCGCGGCCGTACCCGCTGCGCATGGGCGCCGACGACGAGGTGACGCTGGCCGACCACCGCGACGAACTCTCCCTGCCGACCGAGCCGGAATTCGAGGCCGGCCCCGTGGCGGTCGAGGTGGTCTATTGCATCCGCGAGAGCGATGCGCGGCGCTTTCTCGATGCGGTGCAGCAGCTGGCCGTGCCGCGCCGGCGCGGCGGCGCCACCTTCTGGCGCGTGTACCGCGACCTGGGCGACCCGAGCCGCTATGTCGAGCGCTTCATCGTGACCTCATGGGCCGACTACCTGCGCCAGCGCGCGCGCGCCACGGTGGCGAGCAACGAGCTCGAGGCAAATGCGCGCAGCTACCAGGTGGCCGACGTGGCGGTGGTCACGCGGCACTACCTGGCCGAACGCAGCCCCTGAGCGGCATTGCGTTCAACGCTCAATCGACCCAGCGGCTCGCCTCGCCCACCGCCGCGCGCGCGGTGCGAAAGCGGTTCGCCGGGTGCTCCGGATCTTCGTAGCCGAACGAGATGCCGCACACCACCTGGCGGTCGTCCGGAATGTCGAACCACCGGTGCAGGAACTTCGCGCGCGAGGCGATGGCCGCCTGCGCGATGCTCGCGACGCCGCGCGCCCGCGCGGCCAGCATGAAGTTGCTGACGTACGCCCCGCAGTCGAGCACGCCGTAGGTGCCCAGCACCGCCTCGGTGGTGACCAGCGCCATGTGCGGCGCGCCGAAGAAGCCGAAGTTCAGCAGCGCCTGCCGCGCCGAGGCCTCGCGGTCGCCGTGCGCGATGCCCACGCTGTCGTACAGCTGGAACCCGCACTCGCGGCGGCGATCGCGGTACACGCCGCGGTACTCGGCCGGCGGCGCGATGTCGAAGGCCTGCTCGGCCGATGCCTCGGGCGTGGCCATGGCCCGGCGCAGCCGCTCGGTGGCGTCCGCGCTGGTCACGGCCACCTGCCAGGGCTGCGAGTTGCACCACGAGGCGGTGCGCTGGGCGGCACGCAGGATGGCGTCGATCACCTCGCGCGGCACGGCCTGCGGCAGGTAGCCGCGGCAGCTGTAGCGGGCGTCGAGCACGGCGTCGAAGGCTGCTGCTGCTTGGGGGTCGTCGGAAGTGGAGGGATTCATGTCGGCTTCAACAAGGGTTGCATGGGTTCGGCAGGCGTGCGCAGGAAGCCTTGCGCGGGAGCGATCCAGTCGATGTCTTGCGGCAATAGCGCGATGCGTGCCGGCGCGCAGCTGCCGCTGAAGAGCGTCTTTTCTTCTTCGAGCAGGAAGCAGCGCTCGCCGGACGCGCGCACGGTGGTGAGCGTGAGGCCGCCGAGGTCGACGAGGTGGGGGGCAGCATCCGCGTCGCTCGTGCCCCCTGCGCCGGTGGCCAGCGTCCACCGGATCTCTCCGGGCGCCGCCGCACGCACCGTGGCCAACGCGCCATCGTCCTTCGGCGCGTCGATCAGCGCCCACGCATTACCCTCGCCGCCGCCCACCAGGTAGCTGTTGTGCCCGGCCTGCGCGCCGGTCGTCACGCGCAGCACATGCGGCGACAGGCGCACCACCAGGCCGTCTTCCAGCGTGTGGTGGCACTGGCCGTGTCCGTCGGGATCGAGGCGCCCGACTTCCGCGTACGCCGGCTCCCACGGGTTCACCGGATGGCGCCCGGCCTTGCCGTTGGCCACGCGCGGCATGATCATCGGCACCTCGCGCAGCGCCTGCGCGCCGTCGATGCAGGCCTGCGCGGTGTCGAACGCTTGCAGCTGCTCGAGGATGCGGCGCGTGACGTTCATCAGCTTCAGCGCGCGCGCCTCGCTCAGCGCCTCGGCGGGCGTGAGCCACATGCACTCGACCGTCTCGCGCGTGTCGGCGCTCGGCGTCTGCGCCTGCGGTGCGAGGGCGACGAAGAAGCGCGTGTCGAAGCGCCGCGGCATGCCCGGCGGCGTGAGCCAGTGGCTGAAGTAGCGCAGCCGGTCGACCGCCAGCCGCCAGCCACGCTCGCGGCACATGTGCAGCAGCGCGTCGGAGCCTTGCTCGGCCGAGTGGCGCAGCGCCTCGCGTTCGCTGGCCGGCAACGCATCGAGCGGCGCCAGCGCGCCGGCCTCGTCGGACGCGAACAGCAGGCCCGCTTCTTCGAAGCACTCGCGCACGGCGGCCACGTAGTAGTCGAGCCCGTTGGCCGGCACCGCCAGCCGCAGGCTCGCGGCCGCGTCGTCGAGGCCGCAGCAACTCGCGTGCATGGCGGGGTCGTGCGTGTCGACCGTGCCGCCGGGGAACACGCTGGCGCCGCTGTTCTGGTCGGCCTCTTTCTCGGCCCTGCGCAGCATCAGCACCTCGAGCCCCCTGCCGCTGGCCGCGCCGTCGCGCAGCACGATGAGCGAGGCGGCCGTACGCACCGGCCGCACGCCAGCTGGCTTTGCACCCGCGTTCGTGCCCGGGTTTGTGCCCGGGTTTTCGCCCCGGTTTGCAGCCTGTGCCGCGGCCGGCAATTTCATACCTTGATTCATCGGCGTACTTGTCGAATCGGACATCTATGGTTGATCCATTCTAAAGGTTATTGGAACGAATGCTTTACACGGCGACGTGCGCGGCCCTAGCATTGGTCCTACCAATCTGGTCATCCAGATTGGACACACCACATTCTGTGTCCGCGCACACCCACGACCCATCAAGGAAAACGCGCCCATGCTCTCCCACGAAGACAACGAAACCCTGGTCCGCGTCGGCCCCGACACCCCCATGGGGCAGCTGATGCGCCTCTACTGGATTCCCTTTCTTCCCAGCCGCGACCTCGTGGCCGACGGCCAGCCGCAGCGCGTGCGCCTGCTGGGCGAAGAGCTGCTGGCGTTTCGCGACACCGAAGGCCGCATCGGCCTCATCGACCATGCCTGCCCGCACCGCGGCGCGCCACTGGTGTTCGGGCGCAACGAGGACTGCGGCGTGCGCTGCATCTACCACGGCTGGAAGTTCGGCGTGGACGGCCATGTGCTCGACACCCCGGCCGAGCCCGCGCAGAGCCGGCTGAAGGACACCGTGCAGATCAAGAACTACCCCTGCCGCGAGCGCAACGGCATCGCCTGGACCTACATGGGCCCCGACCGCGACCACCTGCCGCCGCTGCCCAACCTCGAATGGAACCTGGTGCCCGAGGAGAACGTGTACGTGAGCTTTCGCGTGCAGGAGTGCAACTGGCTGCAGGCGGTGGAAGGCGAGATCGACTCGGCGCACGCGCCCATCCTGCACGGGCGCATCGACCAGCAGGGCGCCATCAGCGACTGGACCGCCAAGAAAGACCTGCGACCCACCTTCGAGTGCAAGCGCCAGGACTTCGGCATGAGCGTGGCCTCCAAGCGCGTGCTCGACGAGCGCACGCACTACTGGCGCGTGAACCAGTTCCTGCTGCCCTTCTACACGCTGGTGCCACCGCAGTCGCAGTACCCCGAGCTCAGCGGCCACGCCTGGGTGCCGCTGGACGACCACCACACGCTGTGCATCATGTTCTCGTACCACCCGGTGCAACCGTTCTACGAGAAGACCCGCAAGATCTTCGACAACGGCCACGCCGGCCGCGAGACCGGCCACCCCAGCGTGAACGCCTACGCGCCGCGCCCGGCCACCGAGCCGTACGCGAAGTACTGGACGAAGTTCAACCTGCAGAGTGCGTTCCTCTTCAACTACGACGCGCAGACCAAGACCTGGTTCTCGGGCCTGCCGGGCCTGTGGGTGCAGGACGCGGCCTGCCAGTCGGGCGTGGCGCCCATCTACGACCGCTCCAAGGAGCACCTGGGCATGAGCGACACCGGCATCGCGATGACGCGCCGGCTGTTGCTGGAGACCGTGCGCAACCTTGCCGTGCGCCAGCAGCGCCCGCCGCGCATCGAGGACCCCGACCTGCCGATGGTGCGCGCGGTGTCGCTCACGCTGCCGGCCAGCGCGTCGTGGAACGAGTCGGGCCGCGAGCTGATGACCGCGCGCCTGGGCGCCGACTTCGGCTACACGCCATGAACATGCCCGCCCCCATCGACCTGCGCCTGCGGCAGATCCGGCTGGAGGCCGAGGGCATCGCGTCGTACGAGTTCGTCTCGGCCGACGACGCGAGCCTGCCCGCCTTCACCGCCGGCGCGCACATCGACCTGCACCTGCCGCACGGCATGGTGCGCAGCTACTCGCTGGTCAACGCGCCCTCCGACGGCGGGCGCTACGTGGTGGCCGTGCAGCGCGACGCCGAAGGCCAGGGCGGCTCGGCGTGGATGCACGCCGCGCCGCGCGTGGGCGACCGCCTGCGCGCCACGCCGCCGAGCAACGACTTCGCGCTGGCGGAAGACGCCGCGCATTCGGTGTTCATCGCGGGCGGCATCGGCATCACGCCCGTCATGTCGATGCTGCGGCGGCTGCGCGAACTCGGCCGGCCGTGGCGGCTGCACTATGCGAGCCGCTCGCCGCGCGAGACCGCGTACGCCGACGCGCTGCGCGCCATGGCGGGCGACGGGCGCGAGGTCGATTTCTGCTTCGGCTCCTCGCGCATCGACCGGCTGGACCTGGCCGGCATCGTGCGCGACGCGGCGCCCGGCACGCACCTGTACTGCTGCGGCCCGGCGCGCATGATCGACGCCTTCATCGCGGCCTGCGCCACGCGGCCCGCGCACACGGTGCACTTCGAGCGCTTCGCCGCCACCAGCGAGGCCGCCACCGAAGGCGGCTACGACGTGGTGCTCCAGCGCAGCGGCCATCGCTTCACCGTCGCGCCCGGCAAGACCATTCTCGACACGCTGCTCGACCACGCCGTGGACGTGCCCTACGCCTGCACCGCCGGCGTGTGCGGCACCTGCCGCACGCAGCTCGTCTCGGGCGAGCCCGACCACCGCGACGACTTCCTGAGCGCCGAGGAAAAGCAGGCCAACGACAGCATCATGATCTGCTGCTCCGGCGCGCGCTCCAAGACGCTGGTGCTCGACCTCTGAACAAGGACCCGAGGCACGCCATGACCACCACCACCGAAGCGCACGAGACCGGCAGCGGCCACGGCGCCATCGCCGGCATCCTCGCGTACCTGCGCGACCGCCGCCTGCAGCCCGGCGACCGGCTGCCCTCGGAGCGCGACCTGGCCGAGCGGCTGGGCGTGGGCCGCAACGCGGTGCGCGAGGCGCTGGCGACGCTGGTCACGCTGCGCATCGTCGAGTCGCGGCCCAACTCGGGCATCTACCTGCGGCACGTGGAGCGCGAGGCCAGCTTCGAGGCGCTGGTGATGCTCACCGACATGGGCGGCACGCCCACGCCGGTCGAGGTGGCCGAGACCATGGAAGTGCGCGGCCATCTCGAAGTGCTGGCCGCCGGCCTCGCCTGCCAGCGCCGCACCGACGCCGACCTGGAACGCATGCAGGCCGTGCTGCAGCGCACGCAGGAGGTGCTCGCGCAGAACGGCAACATCGCCGCGGCCGACACCGACTTCCACATCGCGCTGGTCGACGCCACCCACAACTCGGTGCTGGTGCGCGTGCTGCACGCCTTCTACCGCTTCACCGGCCGGCGCCGCGAGGCGATGTTCGAGGACACGGTGCAGGGCACGGCCTCGCTGCGCGACCACCGGCGGCTGTTCGAGCACATCCGCGAACGCGATTCGGCCAAGGCGCAGCTGCTCATCCTGCGGCACATGGACCGCGCGCGCAGCTACTGGTCGACCGTGCTCGGCGACTGAGCGCGCACCACAGATTCACCCACGCATCCACGCATCCCCACAAGACAAAGGAGACAACGCCCCATGAAACCCACGCTCTTCCGCCGCCGCGCGCTGCTGTGCGCCGCCTGCGTCTCGCTCGCGGCGAGCGCGCTGCCCGCCTTCGCGCAAGGCAGCTTCCCCAGCAAGCCGATCCGCATGATCGTTCCCTACGCGGCCGGCGGCAGCACCGACCAGCTCGCGCGCGCCATCCAGCAGTCGATGAGCGAGACGCTGGGCCAGACCGTCATCGTCGAGAACAAGCCCGGCGCGGGCGGCACCATCGGCGTCGACTTCGTGGCCAAGGCGCCGCCCGACGGCTACACCCTGGTGTTCGGCAACACCGGGCCCAACGCGGTGGTCGGGCTCATGCGCAAGGTGCCCTACGACGAACTGAAGGACCTGCGGCCCGTCTCCACCGTGGCGATCACGCCGATGATCCTCGCGGTGCCGGCCGACAGCCCGGCCAAGACGATGAAGGAGTTCCTCGCGTACGCGAAGAAGAACGGCACGTCGCTGAACATCGGCTCGGTCGGCAACGGTTCGCTGTCGCACCTGTCGGCCGAGTACTTCAACGAGGCAGCCGGCCTGCGGCTGCAGCACATTCCGTACAACGGCGGCGCGCCGATGATGACCGCCTTTGCCGGCGGCCAGCTGCAGGCGGCCTTCGTCACCGGGCTCGACGGCGCCACGCTCGTGAACTCCGGCAAGGTGCGCTACCTCGCGGTGGGCACGCTCAAGCCGACCGACACCGTGCCGGGCCTGCCCGCCATTGCCGACGACGTGCCGGGCTTTCGCAGCTCGGCATGGTTCGGCGTGCTCGCGCCGAAGGACACGCCGCCGGACGTGGTCGACAAGCTGCACGCCGCCGTGGCCGCCGCGGTGGCCCGCCCCGAGGTGCGCAAGATGTTCGCGGACCGCAACGTGGAGGCGCGCAGCAGCACGCCGCAGGAACTCGAGAAGCTCATTCGCGACGAGATGGCGCAGTGGGGCCCGGTCGTGCGCAAAGCCAACATCCAGATGTGAGAACCCGATTCATGCTCGACAACATCGCAACCGACTTTCCGGAACACACGCCCCGCCCTGCCGGCGCGCCCCAGGCGCTGGCCGGCATCAAGGTGGTCGACTTCACGCACTTCATCGCGGGCCCTTTCGCCACGATGATGCTGGCCGACATGGGCGCCGACGTGCTCAAGATCGAGGCGCCCGGCCGCGGCGACGACTTTCGCCAGTACCCGCCGGTGCACCCCGACCTGGCGCAGGGCGCGCCCTTTCTCTGGTCGAACCGCAACAAGCGCAGCGTGGCGCTCGACCTGAAGACGCCCGAGGGCCTGGAGGTGGCGCGCGCGCTGGCCGCCACCGCCGATGTGGTGGTCGAGAACTTCTCCAGCGGCGTGATGGCGCGCTTCGGGCTCGACTACGAGAGCATCCGCAAGACCAACCCCGAGGTCGTTTACTGCGCGGTGTCGGCCTACGGCCGCGAAGGCGCGTTCGCCGACCGGCTGGGCTTCGACCCCATCGCGCAGGCCGAGAGCGGCTTCGTGTCGATGAACGGCTATGCCGACCGCGAGGGTGTGCGCGCCCTCTCGCCGGTGATGGACATCAGC
Source organism: Variovorax sp. OK212 (assembly GCF_900112425.1). Taxonomy (GTDB): domain Bacteria; phylum Pseudomonadota; class Gammaproteobacteria; order Burkholderiales; family Burkholderiaceae_C; genus Variovorax. Next base: position 108,694 of record NZ_FOLP01000016.1, read on the forward strand.
ACCGCGATGATGGCCTGCAACGCCATCCTGGGCGCGCTGGTGGCGCGCGAGCGCACGGGCCACGGCCAGTCGATGGAAGTGGCGCTGTTCGACAACGCCGTGCTGATGACGGGCTACGCCACGCTGCAGCACGTGTTCAGCGGCGCCGAGCCCCAGCGGCACGGCAACACCAGCCCCGACACCTGCCCGTCGGGCGTGTTCGAGGCGCAGGACCGCTCCTTCTATATCAACAGCGGCAACAACAAGATCTTCCAGCGGCTGATGGCGCAGGTGGTCGAGCGCCCCGACGTGGCCAACGACCCGGCCTTTGCGACCGGGCGCGACCGCTCGGCGCGGCGCGAGGAGTTGTTCGCGCTGCTGGGCGAAGCCTTTGCGCGGCAGCCGTGGTCGCACTGGCAGGCGCGCATGCGCGCGGCCGGCGTGCCGTGCGGCGAGGTGCGATCGGTGGGCGAGGCCATCCGCTCGCCCGAAGCGCGCGAGCGCCGGCTGGTCACGCGCATTCCGCACCCGGCGGTCGGCTGGGTGCCCAACATGGCGCTGCCCATTCGCTACGGCCGCACGCCCATCGCCGACCCCGTGGCGGCGCCCACCGTGGGGCAGCACACGCACGAGGTGCTGCGCGAAGCGCTGGGCTACGACGAGGCACGGCTCGCTTCACTGGCGCAGGCCGGCGCCTTCGGCGCGCCGGCCACGCGCCACGAAACCGCGGGCGCGCCCGCGTGACCGTGCGATCGCTCCGGGGCCGGGTGGCGGTCGTCGGCATCGGCGAGACCACCTACTACAAGCACGGCCAGTCGCCCGACGCGGAATTCAAGCTCGCGCTCAAGGCCATCCTCGCGGCCTGCGCCGACGCGGGCCTCGACCCGCGAGCGATCGACGGCTTCGCCTCGTACAGCGACGACCGCAACGACGCCTCGCGGCTGGCCGCGGCGCTGGGCACGCGGCACCTGCGCAGCGCCACCATGCAATGGGGCGGCGGCGGCGGCGGGTGCTGCGCGGCGGTGGCCAACGGCGCGGCGGCCATCGCGGCCGGGCTGGCCGATTGCGTGGTGGTGTTCCGCGCGCTGGCACAGGGGCAGCACGGGCGCTTCGGCCAGGTGGCGGGCATCGACACCGTCTCGGGCGAGAAGGCCTACCTGATGCCCTACGGCGTGCTGTCGCCGCCGCAGCGCTTCGCGATGCGCGTGCGCCGCTTCATGCACGAGCATGGCGTGCGGCAGGAGGCGTTGCGTGCCATCGCGCTGGCCTCCTACCACCACGCGCAGGCCAACCCGCGCGCGGTGATGCACGGCAAGCCGCTGAGCGCCGACACCTACGACGCCTCGCGCTGGATCGCCGAGCCCTTCCACCTGTACGACTGCTGCATGGAGAACGACGGCGCGGCGGCCATCGTGCTGGTGGCCGCGGAGCGCGCGAAAGACTTCGCGCACAAGCCCGCCTACCTGCTCGGCGCGGCCACCGGTTCGGGCCACCGCACCGGCGCCATCCCGCACAACTCGCCACGCTACGGCAGCGCCAGCTTCGACACCGTGGCGCCCGCGCTCTACGCCATGGCCGGCATTGCGCCGGCCGACGTGGGCGTGGTGCAGAGCTACGAGAACTTCACCGGCGGCGTGGCCATGGCACTGGCAGAGCACGGCTTCTTCAAGCCCGAGGAGGCGAACGAATTCCTCACGCTCGACAACCTCGCGGCGCCCTCCGGCCGGCTGCCGCTGAACACCAGCGGCGGCAACCTGGCCGAGTGCTACATCCACGGCTTCGAGCTGGTGCTGGAGGCCGTGCGGCAGGTGCGCGGCACTTCGACCAGCCAGGCGAAGCGCAGCGACGTGGCGCTGGTGATCGGCGGGCCGATGGTCACGCCGGTGAGCGACCTCCTGCTGGCATCGGAGAACGTGCTGTGAACGACGCGACGACCACCCGCTACCTTCCGCCGGGCCTGCCGGTTCCGGTGCCCGAGCCCGACGGGCTCTCCGCGCCCTATTGGTCGGGGCTGCGCGAGGGCCGCCTGCGCGTGCAGCATTGCACCGCGTGCGGCACCTGGCAGTTCGGCCCCGAATGGCTCTGCCACCACTGCCACGCCTTCGACCCCACCTGGGAAGACGTGGCGCCGCGCGGGCGCATCTACAGCTGGGAGCGCGTGTGGCATCCGGCGCATGCCGCGCTCAAGGGGCACGGCGCCTACCTCGTCGTGCTGGTGGAGCTGCCGCACGCCGGCCTCGTGCGGATGGTCGGCAACCTGCTGGGCGACCCGATGCAGGAGGTGCGCATCGGCGCGGAGGTCGAAGGCGTGTACGAACACCACGCCGATGCGCAGCCTCCGTTTTCGTTGCTGCAGTGGCGCCTGCTGGAGGAGAACGCTCGATGAACGGACCGTTGAACGGCCTGAAGGTGGTCGAGTTCGCCGGGCTCGGCCCCGGCCCCTTCGCCTGCATGCTGCTGTCCGACATGGGCGCCGACGTGGTCACCGTCGACCGGCCGGGCCGCAAGCTCGGCGACCGCACCGACATCACCGGGCGCGGCCGCACCGTGGTGCTGGCCGACCTGAAGAACCCGCAGTCGCGCGAAGAGGTTCTGCGGCTGCTCGACAGCGCCGACGTGCTGGTCGAGGGCTTTCGCCCCGGCGTGATGGAACGCCTGGGCCTCGGCCCCGACGCGGTGGCGGCGCGCAACCCGCGCCTGGTCTACGGCCGCATGACCGGCTGGGGCCAGCACGGCCCGCTCGCGCAGGCGGCGGGCCACGACATCAACTACATCGCGCTGACCGGTGCGCTGCACGCCATCGGCCCCGCCGGCGGCGCGCCGGTGCCGCCGCTCAACCTGGTGGGCGACTACGGCGGCGGCAGCCTCTACCTGGTCGTCGGCCTGCTCGCGGCGCTGCACGAGGCGCGGCACTCGGGCCGCGGCCAGGTGGTGGATGCGGCCATCACCGACGGCGTGACCTCGCTGATGAGCCTGTTCGCGACCGGCGCGATGCGCGGCACCTTCGCCGAGGCGCGCGGCAGCAATGCGCTGGACGGTGGCGCGCCGTACTACGGCACCTACAAAACGGCGGACGCGCGCCATGTGTGCATCGGCCCGATCGAGCCGCAGTTCTTCGCCGAGCTGTGCGAGCGGCTCGGCGTTGCGCCCACGCTGCGCGGCGCGCAGCACGACCGCGCGCAGTGGCCGGCGCTGCGCGCCGAGCTCGAACGCATCTTCCGCACGCACACCCGCGACGAATGGACCGCGCGGCTCGAAGGCAGCGATGCCTGCTTCGCGCCGGTGCTGGCGCTGAGCGAGGCGGCGGCGCATCCGCACCAGCGCGCACGCGAGGCCTTCGTCGAGGTGGACGGCGTGAGGCATCCCGCGCCCGCGCCGCGCTTCTCGCGCACGCCTTCGGCGATCCAGGGGCCCGCGCCGTCGCAGGCCAAGGCGGTGGGGGATGTGCTCGGGCGGTGGGCTTCCATCGCCGGTGCCTGAATCTGTCCAATCCGATGAATCAAAAGGACAACCCTGCCGTTTTTGTTGTGCTCGATAAATCGGGAAGCGGGCATTCAAGCCCGGATCGCCATCCGTATGCGCCGCGATCGAATCCGCCACCCCACGGCAGTCCGCAGAAACCTGTCGTGGTACTCCACCACCGAAGGCGGCCCGGACAGTTGCGCGGCACCCGCACCTGCCTCCCCCGTGCCCTGGAAGAACAGCACATAGCAAACGCCACCGGCCTCGTCCTCGGACGCGGCATCGAAGCTCACGCGGATGTTCGAGCACACGTGCCGCGTGGTCACGTCCGCCGGCCGCGCGGCCAGGAAGCGCGCGATGCCGTCCCGGCCCGCCGACACGTTGCCCATGCGGTCGAGCGCCGCGTCTTCGGTGAACAGGTCGAGCACCTGCTCGTAGCGCCGCGCGTCGAGGTGGTTCGCGAAATCGACGCACAGCCGCGCGCACGCGGCCTCGTCTTCGAGACGGCCAGGGATCGTCATCGCGCGCTCAGCCCAGCATCGAGCCGCGCACGTCCGCCACCGGCAGGTGCGTGGTGCGCAGCAGCAGCGCGGCCACGTTCTCGCCGGCGTCCAGCCGCGCGCGCATCTCGTCGGGGTCGAACTCCACGCCGATCGGGTTCACCTCGAAATGCGGGCCGTGCATGAAGGCATTGGCCTCGTCGTTGGAGGTGTAGCTGTCGGTCTGGAACTCCATCTGGTTGCCGTCGGGGTCGGCGTAGTACAGCGACACGGTGATGCCGTGGTGCACGCACCAGTACGGCGTGACGCCCTTGGCCTTGAGTTCGGCATGCTTGTCGAGCAGCTCGCGCAGCGAGCCGAAGCCGTAGGCCACGTGGTCGACGCCCGGCTGGCCGCGCGGCGCCGCCGCCTCCGACGGGCCCTTCATCAGCCCGAGGTTCAGCAGCGCCACGCGGTGGTGCTCGTCGTCGTAGGTGACGAAGGCGATCACCGGGTTCTGGTACTGCACCTTGGCGCAGAACACGCAGGTGTACCAGGCCAGCATCTGCTCGAAGCGGTATGTGCGGTAGACGATGTGCGCGAACGTGGTGGGGCGGATGCCGGAGCTCATGGTGTCGCCTTCTTTATCGGTAAAACTGACTTTTTTGGCCTGAATCTTCTTTTTATCGATAATATTTGCGCATCCCGCCCCACCCACTCGGTACAAACCCGCCCGCCCATGAGCCAGAACCCGCCGCCGCCCACCGACGACCTGCAAGGCGCCACGCGCGCGAGCATGGTGTTCGAGCGCCTGCGCGAAGACATCCTCGAAGGCCGGCTGGCGCCGGGCGAGAAGCTGCGCATCGAGGCGCTGGAAGCGCGCTACGAGGTGGGCGCGAGCCCCATCCGCGAGGCGCTCAACCGGCTCATCTCGGTGCGGCTGGTCGAGCAGTTCGAGCGCCGGGGTTTTCGCGTGGCGGCGCTGTCGCGCGACGACCTGGTCGACCTGGTGCGCGCGCGGCGGCTGCTCAACGAGGTGGTGGTGCGCGAGTCGTTGCTGCATGGCGACCAGGCCTGGGAAGACGAGGTGGTGCTGGCCTACCACCGCATCTGGCGCTGCCCCATGACGCTGCCCACCGGCCAGACCAACCGCGAGTGGGAGGTGCTGCATCGCCGCTTCCATGCGTCGCTGATCGCGGCCTGTCCGTCGAAGTGGCTCACCGACTTCCACGAGCTGCTGTTCGACGCGTCCGACCGCTACCGCCGCCTCAATGTGCGCGAGCGCGACCTGGAGCACACGCGCACGGAGCACCGCGAGATCATGGAAGCCGCCGTGAGCCGCAATGCGCCGCTGGCGGTGCAGCGGCTCAACGACTCCATCGACACGCTGCTGTCGCACGCGGACGCGCTCGGCGCCGCACCTTCGGCAACCGCTGCGCGCCCCAGCGCGTAGCGGGCTGCTGCGCTGTGCGACAGCGCAGCCCGCGGCCCATCCATCAACCGCCCGTGCGCCCCGGCGGCGTGGCCGTCAGCAGGTTGGCGTCCCGCGCCAGCCGCCACCGGCCGTCCGCCTCCTTGCGCAGCAAGGTGAGCGTGTAGCCCGACCGGTGCACCGGCTCGCCGCCAGCCGGCGTGGCCGTCATGTCGATGCGGTTGCGCATGAAGGCCCACTCGCCCAGCACCTGCAACTCGGCGACTTCGCTCCTGCCTTCGATCCGCACGCCGCGCATGCCTTCGCAGGCCGCGGCAAAGGCATGCTTGCCGAACGGCGCCCGCCCCGGGACCATGAAGACCGCGTCGTCCGTCATCAAGGCGAGCACGGCCGCGGTGTCGCCGCGCCGGCTCGCGTCCATCCAGTCTTCGACGACCTGCCGTATCGCCTTTTCATCGTTCGTCATCGCGATGTCTCCTTTGCTCCTGCGCGCCTTTGCTTGCTGAAACTCACGTGCCGCCATGGTGCGCCGCCGCATGCGCGGCGCGCCCGCTGGACTCCGCCGACGCCAGCTCGTGCGCCGTCAGCACATAGGCCGCGTTCTGCGTCAGGCGGTCGATGGCCAGGTCGATGAACGCCCGGGCACGCGCCGGCTGGGCGGCGCGGCTGCCGTAGTAGATGAACACGCCCGACCGGTCGGCCACGTGCGCGGTGAGCAAGGGCACCAGCCGTCCGGCGCGGATGTGCGCCGCCGCTGTCACGCTGGTGACGAGGCCGATGGCGTGGCCCGCCAGCACCGCCTCGGTCTCCAGCGCCTCGTCGTTGACGCACAGCGCGGGCACCACCGGGTGCTCGATCACCTCGTCGCCCACGCGCACGTACCAGGGCACGATCTTGCCGGTGCTCGGATGGCGAAAGCCGCTGCAGCGGTGGGCCGCCAGCGCGTTCAGGCTGTCCGGCGCGCCGTGGCGGGCCAGGTACGCCGGGGCCGCGCAAACGATCAGCTGGAGCCCGAACAGCCGGCGCGCGATGACGCCCTCGGCCGGCGACGGCCCCACGCGAAAACCCACGTCGACGCGGTCTTCCACCCAGTTGCCGATGCGGTCGTCGAGCTGCACGTCGGGCTGCACCTCGGGGTAGAGGCGGCAGAACTCGTCGAGCAGCGGCCACAGCACCGGCGCGAAGGTCGAGCGCGGGCCCACGATGCGCAGCGGCCCGGCGATCTCGTCGGTGGCGCGGCGCGCCATGTGCAGCGCGCGCTGCAGGCCCACCAGCGCCGGCTGCGCGGCCTCCAGGAACTGGCGCCCCTCGTCGGTGAGCGACATGCTCCGCGTGGTGCGGTGAAACAAGCGCACACCCAGGTGTTGCTCCAGCTGCGCCAGCGCCTGGCTGGCGGCCTGCGGCGTCATGCCCTGCGCGGCGGCCGCCTGGCGCAGGCTGCCGAGTTCCGCGGTCTTGGCGAAGGTGGCGATGGAACGCAGTTCATTGATCGGCATGCGGCCTCCAGTGTGACGGCCGATTATCAAGAGCAGCTTGCCAGTGCTTCAAGGGCATCGCGTCTAGTTCCGCCTGGGGATGCCGGCCTACATTGGCAGCCGGCCGGATGCGCTCAATATGAATCGCAAGGAGTGACGCGCGACATGCAAACCCACGACGAAATGACACTCTCCCGGCGCGAGCTGCTGCTCGCGGGCGCCGCCTCGGCGGCCGCCACCGCCACGCCGGCGCACGCGGCCACGGCGCCGCCCTCCGGGGCCGGCGCGGCCTCCGCCCGCATGAAGACCTCGATGGAGGTCAACGGCAAGCTGCGCACCCTCACGCTCGACACGCGCACGACGCTGCTGGACGCGCTGCGCGAACACCTGCACCTGACCGGCACCAAGAAAGGCTGCGACCACGGCCAGTGCGGCGCATGCACCGTGATCGTCGACGGCCGCCGCATCAACGCCTGCCTCACGCTGGCGGTGATGCACGAAGGCGCCAAGGTCACCACCATCGAGGGCCTGGGCACGCCGGGCGCGCTGCACCCGATGCAGGCCGCCTTCGTCAAGCACGACGGCTACCAGTGCGGCTACTGCACGCCGGGGCAGGTGTGCTCGGCCGTCTCGGTGCTCGAGGAAATCCGCCAGGGCATCCCGAGCCACGCCAGCGCCGACCTCACCGCACAGCCGCTGCTGAACGCGGCCGAGCTGCGCGAACGCATGAGCGGCAACATCTGCCGCTGCGGCGCGTACAGCAACATCGTCGACGCCATCACCGAGGTGGCGGGGAGAACGTCATGAGGTCCTTCACCTACGAACGCGTCTCCTCGGCGGCCGACGCCGTGGCGCACGCGGCCCGCGTGCCGGGCGCGCGCTTCATTGCCGGGGGCACCAACCTGCTCGACCTGATGAAGCTGGAGATCGAGACGCCCGTTCACCTGATCGACGTCAACGGCCTGGGCTTCGATCGCATCGAAAGCACCTCCGACGGCGGCCTGCGCGTCGGTGCGCTGGTGCGCAACACCGACCTGGCCGCCGACGCCCGCGTGCGGCGCGACTACGGCCTACTTTCGCGCGCGCTGCTGGCCGGTGCCTCGGGCCAGCTGCGCAACAAGGCGACCACCGCGGGCAACCTGCTGCAGCGCACGCGCTGCCCGTACTTCTACGACACCCACCAGGCCTGCAACAAGCGCCAGCCGGGCAGCGGCTGCGCGGCCATCGGCGGCTACACGCGCCAGCACGCGGTGGTAGGCACGAGCGAGGCCTGCATCGCCACGCACCCGAGCGACATGGCCGTGGCCATGCGCGCGCTCGACGCCACGGTGGAGACCGTGCGCGCCAACGGCACGCGCCGCACCATCCCGATCGCCGATTTCCACAAGCTGCCCGGCGCCACGCCGCACGTGGAAACCGCGCTGGCGCCCGGCGAGCTGATCACCTCGGTCAGGCTGCCCGCGCCCCTGGGCGGCAGGCACATCTACCGCAAGGTGCGCGACCGGGCCTCGTACGCGTTCGCGCTGGTGTCGGTCGGTGCCATCGTGCAGCGCGACGGCAGCGCCCGCGTGGCGGTGGGCGGCGTCGCGCACAGGCCGTGGCGCATCGAGGCCGCGGAGGCCGAGATGCCGCGCGGCGCCAAGGCCGTGGCCGCCGCGCTGTTCGCCGGCGCCACGCCGACCGTGCAGAACGCCTTCAAGCTGCCGCTGGTCGAGCGCACGCTCGACGCGGTGCTGGCCGAAGCCAGGAGCTGAGCGATGAAGTTCGACACACCCGCCACCACCAACCCCATCGACCAGCTCAAGGTGATCGGCCAGCCAGTGGACCGCATCGACGGCCCGCTCAAGACCACGGGCACCGCGCCCTACGCGTATGAACGCCACGACGTGGCGGCGAACCCGGCGTACGGCTGCATCGTCGGCTCGGGCATTGCGAAGGGGCGCATTCTTTCGTTCGACCTGTCGCGCGCCAAGGCCGCGCCCGGCGTGCTCGCCATCGTCACGCACGAGAACGCGGGCAAGCTGGACAAGGGCCGCTTCAACGCCGCCCGGCTGCTGGGCGGCCCGGTGGTCGAGCACTACCACCAGGCCATTGCGCTGGTGGTGGCCGAAACCTTCGAGCAGGCGCGCGCCGCCGCGCAGCTGGTGCAGGTGACGTACGCGCGCACCGAAGGCGCGTTCGGCCTCGCGCACGCCAAGGCCTCGACCGAGCGGCGCACCACCGACCGCGACAACACCGTCGGCGACTTCGCCGGCGCGTTCGCCAAGGCGGAGGTACGGCTGGACGCCACCTACAGCACGCCCGACCACTCGCACGCGATGATGGAGCCGCACGCCACCCTTGCCGCATGGGACGGCGACAGGCTCTCGGTGTGGACCTCGAACCAGATGATCGACTGGACCACCGGCGACCTCGCCAGGACGCTCGGCATGCCCAGGGACAAGGTGCACCTGATGTCGCCGTACATCGGCGGCGGCTTCGGCGGCAAGCTGTTCCTGCGCGCCGACACGCTGCTGGCGGCGCTGGGCGCGCGCATTGCGCGGCGGCCGGTGAAGGTCGCGATGCAGCGCCCGCTCATCGCCAACAACACCACGCACCGGCCCGCGACCATCCAGCGCATCCGCATCGGCGCCACGCCGCAGGGAAAGATCACGGCCATCGGCCATGAAAGCTGGTCGGGCAACCTGGCCGACGGCAAGCCGGAGAACGCGGTGCAGCAGACGCGCCTGCTCTACGCGGGCGAGCACCGCCTTACGGGCACGCGCCTGGCGCTGCTCGACCTGCCCGAAGGCAACGCCATGCGCGCGCCGGGCGAGGCGCCGGGGCTGATGGCGCTGGAAGTCGCCATCGACGAAATGGCCGAGCGGCTGGGCATCGACCCGATCGAGTTCCGCGTGCTGAACGACACGCAGGTCGATCCGGCCAACGCCGCGCGGCCTTTCTCGCAGCGCCGCCTCGTCGAATGCATGCGCACCGGGGCCGAGCGCTTCGGCTGGAACCAGCGGGGCGCGAGGCCGGGCCTGGTGCGCGATGGCCGCTGGCTGGTCGGCATCGGCATGGCGGCGGCGTTTCGCAACAACCAGGTCACGAAGTCGGGTGCGCGCGTGGCGCTCGACAGGCTCGGCACGGTCACGGTCGAGACCGACATGACGGACATCGGCACCGGCAGCTACACCATCATTGCGCAGACCGCCGCCGAGATGATGGGCGTGCCGCTGGAGCGCGTGGTGGTGCGCCTGGGCGACTCGCGCTTTCCGGTGTCTTCCGGCTCGGGCGGCCAGTGGGGCGCCAACTGCTCGACGGCCGGCGTCTATGCGGCCTGCACCAAGCTGCGCGACGCCGTGGCACGGCGCGCGGGGCTCGAGCCGGTGGGCGCGGTGTTCTCGGACGGGATGGTGCGCGCGGGCGCGCGCAGCGTGCCGCTCGCGGGCCTGGCAGGGCTGGAGGGAGAAGGCGCCATCGTCGCCGAAGACGTGCTGGAGTTCGGCAACCTCGACAAGCAATACCAGCAGTCCACCTTCGGCGCGCATTTCGTCGAGGTGGGCGTCGATGCGTTCACGGCCGAGATCCGCGTGCGGCGCATGCTCGCGGTGTGCGCCTCGGGGCGCATCCTGAACCCCAAGTCGGCGCGCAGCCAGGTGATCGGCGCGATGACCATGGGCGTGGGCGCTGCGCTGATGGAAGAGCTGGCCGTGGACGAGCGGCTGGGCTTCTTCGTCAACCACGACCTGGCGGGCTACGAGGTGCCGGTGCATGCCGACATTCCGCACCAGGAGGTGATCTTCATGGACGAGACCGACCCGATCTCCTCGCCCATGAAAGCCAAGGGCGTGGGCGAACTCGGCATCTGCGGCGTGGGCGCCGCGGTGGCCAACGCGGTCTACAACGCGACCGGCGTGCGCGTGCGCGACTACCCGATCACGCTGGACAAGCTCATCGCGCGCATGCCGGACGCGGCCTGAGCGCGCGGAGACTCGCGCGTCGGGTTCATCGGTCAGGTTCGTCGGATTGGCAAGCGCGGCTTGCCAGTTCTACAAGGCGCCACGGGCTAGTTCCGCGGGGCGGGGCTGCCTAGAGTCGAGGCATGCACTCCCAGCCCGTTCCGAACGCCGATCCTGCACAGCGCCCGCGCCATGCGGCCGTGCTCGCCATCATCCTTGCGAGCTACCTGATGATCGTGATCGACATCTCGATCGTCATCACCGCATTGCCCAAGATGCAGGCCGGCCTGCACCTGTCGCCGGCGAGCCTGTCGTGGGTGCAGAACGCCTACACGCTGGCCTTCGGCGGGCTGCTGCTGCTCGGCGCGCGGGCGGGCGACATCCTGGGGCGGCGGCGCATGTTCATCGCCGGTCTCGGGCTCTTCACGCTGGCCTCATTCGCCATCGGCATTTCACCGTCGCCGGCATGGCTGCTGGCCGCGCGCGCGGTGCAGGGCGTGGGCGCGGCGGTGCTCGCGCCGTCGACACTGGCGCTGCTGTCCACCCACTTCGCCGAAGGGCCGGCACGCACGCGCGCACTCGCCTACTATGCGGCCGCGGCCGGCGTGGGTGCGAGCGTGGGCCTGGTGCTGGGCGGGCTCGTTGCCGACCTGCTCTCGTGGCGCGTGGGCTTCTTCATCAACGTGCCGCTGGGCCTTGTGCTCATGTTCGGCGCGCGGCGCTGGCTGGCGGAAACGCCGCGCCGCGCGGGGCGGCTCGACCTGGTGGGCGCGGTGAGCTCCACGCTGGGCATGAGCGCGCTGGTGTACGGCATCGTGCGCTCGGCGGAAGCCGGCTGGGGCGAAGGCATCGCGCTGGCGGCGCTGCTGGCGGGCGTCGCGCTGCTGGTGCTGTTCGTGGCCAACGAGCGCCGCGTGGCGCAGCCGATTCTTCCGCTGCGCCTGTTCGCCCACCGCGAGCGCAGCGCGGCCTGTGCCGCGCGCGTGTTGTTCCTGGGCGGCATGGTGGGCTTCTGGTTCTTCACCACGCAGTACCTGCAGGGCGTGCTGGGCTACCGCCCGCTCGAGGCCGGCCTGGCGTTCCTGCCGGCCACCCTGCCCAACTTCGCGGCGGCCATGCTGGTGCCCGCGCTCACGCGCAGGTTCGGCAATGCGCGCCTGCTGGCGGCGGGCCTTGCGACAGGCATCGTGGGCATGGCATGGCTCGCGCAGGTGTCGGCGCACTCGCCGTACCTCACGGGCGTCGCATTGCCGATGGTGCTCATCGGCATCGGCCAGGGCGGCGTGCTGGGGCCGCTCACGGTGGCGGCGGTGAGCGGCGTGGACGCGGAAGACGCCGGTGCGGCGTCGGGCCTGGTGAACGTGGCGCACCAGCTCGGCGGATCGCTCGGGCTGGGGCTGCTGGTGGCGGTGTTCGCGGCCTCGAGTACAACAGCGCCGGCGCTGCCTTCGGTGCAGTTGGCCCACCGCATCGCCGCGACCTTCGACGCCAGCACCGTCATGCTGACGATGGCGCTGGCGATCGTCTGGCTGTTCATTGTGCGGCGCCGCATGCCCGAACCCGCCGCAGCCGTGCGCGCTTGACAAGCCTTGCGGCGGCGCCCAATACTCAACTCGCTGGTTAACCATAAACAGGAGACCCGAGATGAAGTACCAAGGAAGCTGCCACTGCGGCGCGGTCAGGTTCGAGGCCGAGGGCGAGATCGGCACGGCCACCGCGTGCAACTGCTCGATGTGCCAGCGCAAGGGCATCCTCATGTGGTTCGTGCCGCGCAGCGCGCTGCACCTGCTGACGCCCGAGGAGAACGCGTCCACCTACATGTTCCACAAGCACATCATCAAGCACCGCTTCTGCCCGACCTGCGGCATCCATCCTTACGGCGAAGGCGTGACGCCCACGGGCGAGCCCATGGCCGCCATCAACCTGCGCTGCATCGAGGGCATCGACCTGCAGGCCATTCCGGTGCAGCACTTCGACGGCCGCTCGAAGTGAGCGGCTGACCGCCGACTGACGGGCCCGGCGCGGGAAAGCCACGAACCGCCGGCCTTGCCTCTCGTTCGTCACCCGCGGCGCGGCAGATGTGTCAAAGTCCGACAAAGACTCTTGAGCGTCACCGTTGCGGAACCGCCCCTTGTTCAGTCGACCCTCCATCACCTCCCGGACGATGGCTTTCGTGGCTGTCGTCTGCCTGAGCCTCGTCGCGCTGGACGGCTGGAACAGCTGGAACTCCCGCTCCGAGGAGCTGCGGCAGATGAGCACCGCGGCGTCGAACCTCGCGCGCGCCATGGCGCAGCAGGCCGACGACACCATCAAGGAGGCCGACACCGCGCTGGTCGGCGTGGTCGAGCGCATCGAGTACGACGGCACGGGGCCGGCGGCCGTGGAGCGGCTTCGCAAGGTGCTGGCCTCCCAGGTAACCGAACTGCCGCAGCTCGACGCGCTGCACGTGTACGACAAGGACGGCAACTGGATCGTCAACTCGCGGCACAACGCGCCGGAGAACCTCAACAACGCCGACCGCGAGTACTTCATCTTCCACCGCACCCACGCAGAGCGCGGCCCGCACATCGGCATTCCGGTGAAGAGCCGCACCACCGGGCGGCTGCTGGTGCCGATCTCGCGGCGCATCGACCAGGCGGACGGCAGCTTCGCGGGCGTGGCGCTCGCGACCATCGACATCGACTTCTTCATGAAGTTCTACGACAGCCTGGACATCGGCGAGGCGGGTGCCGTGGCGCTGGTGCTGGAAAACGGCACGATGATGACGCGCCGGCCCTTCAGCGCCGGCACGGTCGGGCGGGACATGCGCGACACCGACCTCTTTCGCGCCTACACGGCGCAGGGGCCGGCCGGCACCGCCTACATCCGCTCGGCGCAGGACGGCGTGACGCGCCTGAACAGCTTCCGGCGCGTGGCGAACTACCCGCTGTTCGTGGCGGCCGCGTTGTCGAAGGACGAGATCCTTGCCGTCTGGTGGCACGACACGCTGTGGCATTCGGCCGGCGTCATCCTGCTGGCGGGCATCGTCGGCTTCGTCGGGCTGCGGCTGGTCAGGCAGATCGAGCTGCGCACCAAGACCGAGGCCGAGCTGCGCCGCGCGCGCGACGCGCTCGAGAAGCTCAACAAGACACTCAACACGCTCGCCATGGAAGACGGCCTCACGGGCCTGGCGAACCGCCGGCAGTTCGACGCGACGCTCGACACCGAATTCAGCCGCGCGCTGCGCGACGCGAGCACGCTGGCGCTGATCCTGATCGACGTCGACTGCTTCAAGCAATACAACGACATCTACGGCCACGCCGCCGGCGACGAGTGCCTGCAGTCGATCGGGCGCACCATCGCCGAGCTGACACCGCGGCGCCCGGGCGACCTCGCCGCGCGCTACGGCGGGGAAGAGCTGGCCGTGCTGCTGCCCGAGACGGAGGTGGCCGACGCCGTCGAGCTGGCGGAACGCATCCGCCACGCGGTGCGCAACCTGAAGATCGAGCACACGGGCACCGAAGCCGGCTTCGTGACCCTGAGCGCCGGCGTGGATACGCTCAGCCCCGTGCCCGGCGCGGGCCAGGCCAAGGAACTGATCCGCTCGGCCGACAAGGCCCTGTACGTGGCCAAGACGGCGGGGCGCAACCGGGTGTGCACCAACGAAGACGCCGGCCCCGACGGCTGAAGGACACTGGTCAGACCGCTCAGACCGCTCAGACCACTCCGACCGCATTCACCGGCGACGCCAGCGCGTGCCGTTCCAGCGCACGCATCACCGCCGCCGTGCGCGTCTCCACGCCCAGCTTCACGTACACATGCTCCAGGTGCTTGTGCACGGTGCGCGGGCTGATCTCCAGCAGGGCGGCGATCTCGGCGTCGGTCTTGCCGCGTGAAAGCCAGTGCATCACGTCGCCCTCGCGTGGCGTGAGGACGGGCGCCGGTCCCACAGGTCCCGCAGCTTGCACAGTTGCATCGGGCGCGGCGGACAGCGGCAACTCGGCACGGCAGGTCAGCAGCCGGTACAGGAAGGCCACCGCCACCGCATGCTCCAGCCCCGCGCGACGGTAGTAGTCGGCCAGCCCCGCGCGACGGTAGTAGTCGGCCAGCCCCGCGCGACGGTGGTAGTCGGCCTGCGGCGCGCGCCGGCAGTAGTCGGCCTGCGGCGCGACGTGGCGCAGCCCATGGCGGCCCGGCGCCTGCGCGACGCTGTGCTTCGCGCGCAGGCCATCGTCGCCGTGATGCCGCGCGGGCGCCCCCGCGGACTCCAGTTGCTCGAGCAAGCGAAGCGCGCTTGCGCAGTCATTGCGCGTCAGATGCGTCATGGCATGCCCCTTTCACCGTGCATACGCATTGCTGCGTATGGCGCCTGTGCGCATCGGGACGCAGGATGCGCGCAGGCCCTTCGCCCCCTCGATCCAGTATAGGCAGGCGAACGCCACGCATGCCGCCTGTCGGCGAAGGGGATACACATGGCCATCGACGAAACACGGCTTAACGCGTTCATGGGTAACTTCGTGCATGACCTGGGGGCCGTGATGCACGCGGCCACCATCGTCGTGGGCGACCAGCTCGGCCTGTACAAGGCGCTGGCCGAAGGCCCGACGAACGTGGAGACGCTCGCGCGCCGCACCGAGACCGACCCGCGCTACCTGCGCGAATGGCTCTCGGCCCAGGCCGCCAGCGGCTACGTGCAGTACGAGCCCAAGGGCGAGATGTTCTCGCTGTCCGAGGAGCAGGCCTTCGCGCTGGCGCAGGAGGGCAGCCCCGCATTCATACCGGGCGCCTTCCAGATCGCCGTGGCGCAGTTCAAGATCATTCCCAAGATGGTCCAGGCCATGCGCACGGGCCTGGGCATCGGCTGGCACGAGCACGACGCCGCCCTCTTCCACGGCACCGAGCGCTTCTTCCGGCCCGGCTACGCGGCCAACCTGGTGAGCCAGTGGATTCCGGCGCTCGAAGGCATTGCACCGCTGCTGGAGCGCGGCGCGCGCGTGGCGGACGTGGGCTGCGGGCACGGCGCCTCCACGCTGCTGATGGCGCAGGCCTACCCGAAGTCCAGCTTCGTGGGTTTCGACTACCACGCGCCTTCGATCGAACGCGCGCGCGAAACGGCGAACAAGGCCGGCGTCGACGATGCGCAGCGCCTGCGTTTCGAAGTCGCGAGCGCGAAGGATTTCCCCGGCGAAGACTACGACCTGGTGGCCGTGTTCGACTGCCTGCACGACATGGGCGACCCCGTGGGCGCGGCCTCGCACGTGCGCAGCACGCTCAAGCCGCAGGGCACGTGGATGATCGTCGAGCCCTTTGCCAACGACCGTCTCGAGGACAACCTCAACCCCGTGGGGCGCGTCTTCTATTCGGCGTCGAACTTCATCTGCACGCCGGCCTCGCGCTCGCAGGAGGTCGGCCTGTGCCTGGGCGCGCAGGCCGGCGAGGCGCGCATCCGCGACGTGGTCACGCAGGGCGGCTTCAAGCACTTCCGCCGCGCCAGCCAGACCCCGTTCAACCTGATCTTCGAAGCCCGTCCGTGAGGACATCCAAGGAGCTGCCATGTCACGCCAATACATCGACTGCCGCGAATTCCCGAGCACGATGAACTGCAGCGTCGCGCTCTCGGCCGACACCGAGGGCGAACTGCTCGATGCCGCGGTGCAGCACGCCGTGTCTGTCCACGGCCATGCCGACACCCCCGAGCTGCGCAAGCAGCTGGCCACCCTCTTCAAGACCGGCACGCCGCCCGTGCAGGCGCCGGCCCAGCAGAAGGTGCCTGCCTGACGCAGCTGCCGTGCGGGCCGGCTTGCGGCTCGCGCGCCGATGAATACCTTCGGGGGCCCGCCATGGGCACCCCTGGCTGAAACCCGAGCGCCCTGCCCGAGCGCTCCCCTGCCCGCCAAGCGCGCTTTGCCAAGTCGCGCTATGGTTCGCTGCCACCCACGGCGAACCACGAGAAGGCAGGGCCCATGATCGACCTCCACATCAACGGTCAGTCCGTTGCCGTCAACGCCCCCGACGACATGCCGCTGCTCTGGGCATTGCGCGACGTCGTCGGCCTCACCGGCACCAAGTTCGGTTGCGGCATCGCGCAGTGCGGCGCCTGCACCGTGCACCTGGACGGCCAGCCCGTGCGCTCGTGCGTGCTGCCGGTCGGCTCGGTCGGCAAGCGCGCCGTCACCACCATCGAAGCCATCTCGCAGACGCCCGCCGGCCAGCGCATCCAGCAGGCCTGGCTCGAGGTCGACGTGGTGCAGTGCGGCTACTGCCAGTCGGGCCAGGTCATGTCGGCGGCCGCGCTGATCCAGCGCACGCCGAACCCGAGCGACGCCGACATCGACATGGCCATGTCGGGCAACGTGTGCCGCTGCTGCACCTACTCGCGCATTCGCGCCGCCATCAAGCAGGCCGCCACGGGCAAGCCCGAGGTGCTGCAGTCGGTGGTGACGATGCCGGCAAGGAGCGCATCGTGAACGCGCCCGCGGGCATCAGCCGCCGCGCCGCGCTGCAGGCCGGCGGCCTCGCGCTGGCCTTCACCTGGGTCGGCGGCAGCAAGGCGCTCGCGGCCATCAGCCCGCGCCGGCAGCCCGCCGACGCGGCCGCCGCGCTCGACGACGGCAACCCCGCCTTCGCACCGAATGCCTTCGTCCGCATCGACGCCGACGGCGGCGTGCGCCTGGTGATGCCGATGGTCGAGATGGGCCAGGCGATCTACACCGGCTCGGCGATGCTGCTGGCCGAAGAGCTTGGCGTGGAGCTCGACCAGGTGCGCGTGGAGCACTCGCCGCCGAACGAGGCGCTCTACGGCATGCCGCTGCTCGGCGGCCAGATCACCGGCGGCTCGACCAGCACGCGCGGCACCTACGGCGTGCTGCGCGAGGCGGGCGCCGTGGCGCGCACGCTGCTGGTGAGCGCCGCGGCCGCGCAATGGAAGGTCGACCCGGCCAGCTGCACCGTGGCGCGCGGCGTGGTGAGCCACGCGGCTTCGAGCCGGCAGCTCGGCTTCGGCGCGCTCGCCGGCGCCGCCGCGCAGTTGCCGATGCCCGAGAAGGTCGCGCTGAAGGAGCCGAAGGACTTCAAGCTCATCGGCCAGCCGCTGCGGCGCGTCGATTCGCCCGGCAAGGTCAACGGCAGCACGCAGTTCGGCCTCGACGTGCGCGTGCCGGGCATGAAGGTGGCCACCGTCAAGGCCTGCCCCACGCTCGGCGGCGTGCTGGCCTCGGTGGACGACAAGGCGGCGCGGGCGATACCGGGCGTCGTCGACGTCATTCGCATCAAGGACGCGGTGGCCGTGGTGGGCGAGCATTTCTGGGCCGCGAAGCGCGGCCTGGAGGCGCTGAAGATCCAGTGGACGCCGGGGCCGAACGCCGCGCTCACCACCCAGCAGCTGCGCGCCTCGCTGACCAACGCGCTCGCGAAAGACAAGGCCATCGTCGGCAAGGAAACCGGCAAGCGCCCCGAAGGCACGCTGGTGCAGGCCACCTACGACCTGCCGATGCTGGCGCACGCCACCATGGAGCCGCTCAACACCACGGTGCACGTGCGGGCGGACCAGTGCGAGATCTGGGTCGGCACGCAGGTGCCGGCGCGCTGCGTGGGCGTGGCCGCCAAGATCACCGGGCTGGCCGAAGACAGGATCGTGCTGCACAACCAGTACCTGGGCGGCGGCTTCGGCCGGCGGCTGGAGACCGACTCGGTCGAGCAGGCCGTGGCCTTCGCCAGGCAGGTGCCCTACCCGCTGAAGGTGGTGTGGACGCGCGAGGAAGACATTCGCCACGACATCGTGCGCCCGATGTACCACGACGACATCTCGGCGGTGGTCGACGGCGACGGGCAGATCCTCTGGTTCGGCGACCGCATCGCGGGCGGCACCGTGCTGGGCCGCTGGGCCCCGGCCTTCATGGGCAAGGACGGCATGGACGGCGACCTGATCGAGTGCGTGGCCGAGCCCTGCTACGACCTGCCCAACCTCAAGGTCGAGTGGGTGCGCCACGACATGCCCGCGGGCCTGAACGTCGGCTGGTGGCGCGGCGTGGGGCCGACGCACAACCTGTTCGTGATGGAGAGCTTCATCGACGAACTCGCGCAACGCGCCAGGAAGGACCCGGTGGCCTACCGCCGCGCGATGCTGAAGAAGAACCCGCGCACGCTCGCGGTGCTCGACCTGGCCGCCGAGAAGATCGGCTGGGGCAAGGGCGCGCTGCCGCCGCGCGTAGGGCGCGGCGTGGCGGTGGGCGACCCGTTCGGCAGCCGCGTGTGCGCCATCGTCGAGGCCGAGGTCACGCCGCAGGGCGAGGTGCGCCTGCGCCGCGCGGTGGTGGCGCTGGACTGCGGCATCGCGGTGAACGCGAGCTCCATCGAGGCGCAGATCCAGGGCGGCCTGCTGTTCGGCCTGAGCGCCGCGCTCTTCAGCGAGATCACGCTGCGCGACGGCGCCATCGAGCAGAGCAACTTCCACGACTACCGCATGCTGCGCATCAACGAGTCGCCACCGGTCGAGGTGCATACCGTGAAGAGCGGCGAAGCCCCCGGCGGGCTCGGCGAGGTGGGCACGGCCATTGCCGCGCCCGCCCTGGCCAACGCGATCTTCGCGGCCACCGGCGTGCGCCTGCGCGCGCTGCCGGTGAACCGCGCGCTGCTGGCGCAGGACAAGGATGCGCTGAAGAAGAAGATCGCCGATGCCGGGCCTGCTGGGCCTGCCGGTGCTGCCGCGCAATCGGCGCATCCGGTGCAGGGCGAAAGGAGCGCCGCATGAAGCGCTTCCTCAACGTGCTGGCGGTGCTGCTCGTCGTGGGCGCGGCGCTGTACTTCTTCCTGAACCGCACCGACAAGTCCCCAGGCGAGGCGCCCGTGCTGGCCGGCGCGGCGCCCGATGCGGCGCTGCTGGTGCGCGGCGAATACCTCACCAAGGCCGCCGACTGCATCGCGTGCCACACGGTGGCCGGCAAGGGCCAGCCCTTCGCGGGCGGCGTGCCCTTCGTGCTGCCCTTCGGCACGATCTACTCGTCGAACATCACGGCCGACCCGGCCACGGGCATCGGCGGGTGGAGCGACGACCAGTTCGTGCGCGCGGTGCACGACGGCGTGCGCGCCGACGGCCAGCGCCTGTACCCGGCGTTTCCGTACACCTCTTACACGGCGCTGAGCCGCAACGACGTGCTGGCCATCAAGGCCTACCTGTTCAGCCTGCCCAAGGTGAACCAGCCGAACAAGGAGGCCGACCTGGGCTTTCCGTTCAACCAGCGCTGGGCCATGGGCTTCTGGAACGCGGCCTTCTTCAAGAGCAGCCGCTTCGAGTCCGACGCGTCGAAGCCGCTCGCGTGGAACCAGGGCAAGTACCTGGCCACCGCGCTGGGCCATTGCGCGGAATGCCACACGCCGCGCAACTTCGCCTTCGCGATGAAGGCCGGCGACAACCTCGCGGGCGAATCCATTCAGGGCTGGCGCGCCTACAACATCACGTCGGACGCGAAGAACGGCATCGGCGCATGGACCGACGCCGAGCTGGCTGCCTACCTCGGCACCGGCCATGCCGACGGCCGCGGCTCGGCCTCGGGCCCGATGGGCGAAGCCGTGGAGCACAGCCTGCAGCACCTGAAGCCGGAAGACACGGCCGCGCTCGTGAGCTACCTGCGCACGGTGCCGGCGAAGGCCGGCAAGGACCCGATCGAGATCGACGCGAAGCCGCCATGGGCCGTGGCGGCCAGCGCGGCGGCGCCCGCGGCCAACACCGCCGAAGGCCACGAGCAGGGCCTGCGGCTCTTCGCGGCGGCCTGCGCAAGCTGCCACCAATGGAACGGGCAAGGCCAGCAGACCAGCTTTGCCGCGCTGCTGGGCACGCGCGGCGTGAACGACGCGGGCGGCGCCAACGTCACGCAGATGATCCTGCAGGGCGTGAACATGCGCGTGCACGACCGCGAGGTCTACATGCCGGCCTTCGGCAAGGCCTACACAGACACCGAAGTCGCGGCGCTCGCCAACTACGTGATCGCGCAGTTCGGCAACAAGCAGGCGACGGTGACGCCCGAGTTCGTGGCCAGCCAGCGAACCAGATAGCGCCTGCGATAGCGCACCGCCGGCACCTGCAAGCGCTCATTCCCGCTATCGCCGGAATTGGGCGGTTCAATCGCCGCCCGCCATCTTCCGGCAGAGAATTTGAAGCTCCACCGCAGCACGAAACCAGGAGTCCCCATGAGCAACGACAAGACCGAAGCCAAGTGTCCCTTCAGCCAGGCCTCAGGCGCCGGCACCACCAACCGCGACTGGTGGCCCCAGCAGTTGCGCATCGACCTGCTGCACCAGCACTCGTCGAAATCCGATCCGATGGACAAGGACTTCGACTACGCCGCCGCATTCAGGAGCCTCGACCTCGCCGCGCTGAAGAAAGACCTCGCCGCGCTGATGACCGACTCGCAGGACTGGTGGCCGGCCGACTTCGGCCACTACGGTCCGCTGTTCATCCGCATGGCCTGGCACAGCGCCGGCACCTACCGCATCGGCGACGGCCGGGGCGGCGCCGGCCGCGGGCAGCAGCGCTTTGCGCCGCTCAACAGCTGGCCCGACAACGTGAGCCTCGACAAGGCGCGCCGCCTGCTGTGGCCGATCAAGCAGAAGTACGGCCAGAAGATCTCGTGGGCCGACCTGATGATCCTCACCGGCAACGTGGCGCTGGAAACCATGGGCTTCAAGACCTTCGGCTTCGCGGGCGGCCGTGTCGACGTGTGGGAACCCGACCAGGACGTGTACTGGGGCCGCGAGACCACCTGGCTCGGCGGCGACGTGCGCTATGCGAAGGGCTCGCCGGGCGTGGTGGAAAACCACGGCGTGCTGGTGAAGGACGACGACAGCAAGGTGGCGCACACGCGCGACCTGGAGAACCCGCTGGCCGCCGTGCAGATGGGCCTGATCTACGTGAACCCCGAGGGCCCCGACGGCAACCCCGACCCGCTGGCCGCGGCACGCGACATCCGCGACACCTTCGGGCGCATGGCCATGGACGACGAGGAAACCGTGGCGCTGATCGCCGGCGGCCACAGCTTCGGCAAGACCCACGGCGCGGCCCCGGCCTCGCACGTGGCGCACGAACCCGAAGCCGCCGGCATCGAGGACCAGGGCTTCGGCTGGAAGAACGGCTTCGGCACCGGCAAGGGCGGCGACGCCATCACCAGCGGCCTGGAGGTGACCTGGACCACCACGCCCACGCAGTGGAGCAACAACTTCTTCGAGAACCTGTTCGGCCACGAATGGGAGCTCACGAAGAGCCCCGCCGGCGCGCACCAGTGGGTGGCCAAGGACGGCGCCGGTGCCGGCACCATCCCGCACGCGCACGATGCGTCCAAGCGCCTTGCGCCGACCATGCTCACCACCGACCTGTCGCTGCGCGTCGACCCGGCCTACGAGAAGATCTCGCGCCGCTTCCTCGCCAACCCCGACCAGTTCGCCGATGCCTTCGCGCGCGCCTGGTTCAAGCTCACGCACCGCGACATGGGTCCGCGTGCGCGCTACCTCGGGCCCGAGGTGCCGGCCGAAGTGCTCATCTGGCAAGACCCGATTCCCGAGGTCGACCACGCGCTGGTCGATGCGCAGGACGTCGCCGCGCTGACGAAGAAGGTGCTGGCCTCGGGCCTCACGCCCGCGCAGCTGGTCTCGACCGCCTGGGCCTCGGCCTCGACCTTCCGCGGCTCCGACAAGCGCGGCGGCGCGAACGGCGCGCGCATTCGCCTGGCGCCGCAGAAGGACTGGGCCGTCAACGAGCCGGCGCAACTGGCCAAGGTGCTGCAGGTGCTCGAAGGCATCCGCGCTGAGTTCAATGCCGCGCAGGCCGGCGGCAAGAAGATCTCGCTCGCCGACCTGATCGTGCTGGCCGGTGGCGCGGGCGTGGCGCAGGCCGCGCGCAGCGCAGGCCGCGAGGTCGAGGTGCCCTTCTCGCCGGGCCGCACCGACGCCTCGCAGGACCAGACCGACGTGCAGTCCTTCGCGCCGCTGGAGCCTGCCGCCGACGGTTTCCGCAACTACACCAGGGCCCGGTTCAGCGTGCCGGCCGAAGTGCTGCTGGTCGACCGCGCACAGCTGCTGACGCTCACCGCGCCCGAGATGACGGTGCTCGTCGGCGGCCTGCGCGCGATCGGTGCCAATGCGGGCCAGTCGCGGGACGGCGTCTTCACGAAACAGCCGGGCGCGCTGAGCAACGACTTCTTCGTCAACCTGCTGGACATGGCCACCGAGTGGAAGCCGGTCGCGGGCAAGGAACAGTACGAAGGCCGCGACCGCAAGTCGGGCGAACTCAAGTGGACCGGCACGCGCGCCGACCTGGTGTTCGGCTCGAACGCGCAGCTGCGCGCAGTCGCCGAGATCTACGCGAGCTCGGATGCGCAGGAGAAGTTCGTCAGCGACTTCGTGGCCGTGTGGACCAAGGTGATGAACCTCGACCGGTTCGACCTGGCCTGAGGCGGGCACACCGCCCTTTCACGCCGGAGGCCGGGAAGCCTCCGGCGTGCCGGCGCCGAACTGAACCCGCAGCGCAGGCGGACGCCCCACGGTGGCCAACGGACACCGTGTCTCCTGCGCACACACCGCCACACCCCTCAGCGGCAGGCGGTTTCCCCCAAGTTTCACTTTTGCGATCCGGTCCGCCAGCACGGCGGCATCGCGCTCGCGCGCGCCGCATTCACGCGCCTCGAATTTCCATTGAACGGGAAATTCAAATATTCACTCACGAGAAGACCGGGTTAACCCTCGCATCGACCTCGCCTCCATTGCCCATAATTCACCAACTTTTCCATTCAATGAAACTTTCTTGGAAGCAAGACCTTCAGCCATGAGCTCTCCCTCTCTCGTCGGCGTATTCCCCGTTCTCCCCACCCCCTTCGATGCGCAAGGCCGCCCCGATGTCGGCTCGCTGCGCAAGCTCGTCGCGTACTTGCTGCGGTGCGGCGTCGACGGCATCACCTACCCCGGCGTCGCAAGCGAGGTGGGGCAACTCACGCCGGACGAGCGGCTGTCGCTGGTCGATGCCGTGCTCGACGAAGTCGCGGGCCGCGTGCCGGTGATTGCCGGCGTCTCCAGCAGCGACGCGGCCCTCACGGGCCGGCTCGCCGCCGCGGCCAGCGCGCGCGGCGCGGCGGCGCTGATGGTGGCGGTGCCCCCGGATCGCAAGAGCGCCGCGGAGCAGATCGGCTACTTCACGCAGGTCGCCAAGGCCGCGCCCGAGGCCTCGCTCATGCTGCAGAACGTGCCGCTTCCCGTGGGCGCGGGGCTCGACCCCGAAGTGCTGCTCGAGGTGATCGCGGCCGTGCCCGCCATCCGCTACGTGAAGGAAGAAACGCTGCCGAGCGGACAACGCCTCACGGTGCTGCGCGACCGCGGCCCCGCACACCTTCTGGGTGTGTTCGGCGGCGCGGGCGGGCGCTACATCACCGACGAACTGCGCCGCGGCGCGGCCGGCACCATGCCCGCCATCGAGCTGGCCGAGGTGCACACGGCGCTCTTCAAGGCGCACCGCGAAGGCGACGCCGACCGGGTGCGCGCGCTCTTCACGCGCATGCTGCCGGTGCTCAACGTGCAGGCGGTGTTCCGCTGGTCGCTCACCAAGTACGTGCTGAAGAAGCGCGGGCTCATTGCCGACACGCGCCAGCGCATGCCGGGCCCGCTGCTCGACGCGCTCGACGCGGCGGACGTCGACGCCTTCCTGGGCGACATCGGCGACCTGCTGCTGCCGCAGGACCAGCTGCCATGACGGCCGTTGCAAGAATCGCGCAGGTCGAGAGCTTCATCGTCTCGCTGCCGCGCGACACCCCCTACCTGGGCCCGCTGGGCCCCGGCGAGCAGGTCAACGAACGCGGCTACCTCGTGCGCCAGGGCAACCGCGCGATCTATCCCTCCACCGACATGTCGGTGCTGATCAAGATCACGGCCGACGACGGCACCGTGGGCTGGGGCGAGACCTACGGCATCGTCGCGCCCGACGCGGTGACCAGCATCATCGACGACGTGATCGGCCCGGTCATCGTGGGGCGCGATCCGCGCGACGCGGTGGTGATCCAGGAAGACCTGTACGACCTGATGCGCGTGCGCGGCTTCTTCGGCGGCTTCTATGTCGACGCCATCGCGGGCATCGACATCGCGGTGTGGGACCTGTTCGGCAAGCTGGTGGACCAGCCCGTGGTCAAGCTGCTCGGCGGCCAGCGGCTGCAGACGGTGCCGGCCTACGTGTCGGGCCTGCCCGGCGCCACGCTCGAGGCGCGGGTGGCGCTGGCGCGCAGCTTCGTCGACAAGGGCTTCGACGCCTTCAAGTACCACGCGGCCGTGTCCTTCGACGGCATCGTCGCCGAGATGCGCGCGCTGCGCGAAGGCCTGGGCGACGCGGTCAAGCTGATGGTCGACCTGCACTGGAAGTTCACCGCGCAGGAGGCCATCCAGCTGATCGACCAGCTCGTGCCCTACGTGCCCTACTTCGTGGAGGCGCCCTGCCAGCCGGAGGACATCGAGGGCCAGGCCCACGTGGGCGCCAGCGTGCGCGTGCCGCTCGCGCTCGGCGAGGAATGGCGCACCGTGTTCGAGTACCGCCCGCGCCTGGAGCGCCGCGCGATGTCGATCGTGCAGCCCGAGATGGGCCACATCGGCATCAGCCAGTTCATGCAGATCGGCCGCATGGCCAACGCCTTCCACATGAAGGTGATCCCGCACGCCAGCATCAGCCTGGGCATCTACCAGGCCGCCAGCCTGCATGCGACGGCCGCGCTGCCCAACGCACCCATGCACGAATACCAGCACTCGGTGTTCGACCGCAACCTCCCGTACGTCAAGACCGCGATGCGCTGCGAGGCCGGCGCCTTCCACCTGCCCGAAGGGCCGGGGCTGGGCATCGAGCCCGCGCCGGAGGTCTGGCAGTTCCTCAGAAAGAAAGGCCATTCGCAATGAAGGCATCCTTGATCGCCATTGACTGGGGCACGTCCAACCTGCGTGCCAGCCTGCTCGACGAAGGCGGCGGGCTGATCGAAGCGCGCAGCGCGCCCGGCGGCATCATGGCCGTGCCCGAGCGCCGCTTTGCCCAGGCGCTGCTGTCGCTGTGCGCGGACTGGATCGACACGCATGCCGTGCCGCTCATCGCGAGCGGAATGATCGGCAGCCGCCAGGGCTGGCAGGAGGCACCTTACGTCGAATGCCCCGCGGGCCTGCTGTCGGCCGCATCGCAGCTGGTGCGCGTGGAAGTCCGGCCCGGTGCCGTGCTGCACATCGTGCCCGGCATCCGCTGCATGGGCGGCGACGGCGTTCACGACGTGATGCGCGGCGAGGAAACGCAGCTCTGGGGCGCGGCGCTGGCCGCGGGCAGCTGCTGCGTGCTGCCGGGCACGCACAGCAAATGGGCCTGGCTGGGCGAAGGCGGCGCCGTCGACCGCTTCGAGACCTTCATGACCGGCGAGCTCTACGGCCTGCTCACCAGGCACGGCATCCTGGGGCGGCTCATGGCATTCGGCGCCGCGCGCCCCGAGACCTTCGAGGCCGGCGTCAGGCTGGGGCTGCGCGAGCATGCCAATGCACCGCATGTGATCTTCGCGGCGCGCACCGCGGGCCTGATGGGCGACATCGACGCGCAGGGCCTGCCCGACTACCTCTCGGGCATCCTCATCGGCATCGAGATCGCGAGCGCCACGGCGCGCCATCCGCAACGCAGCGTGACCTTGCTGGGCGACGACGACCTGTGCAGCCGCTATGAAACGGCGCTGCGGCTGGCGGGCATCGATTCGACCCGCGCAAGCGACGGCGCGACCACGCGCGGGCAATGGCGCGTTGCGCTCGAAGCGGGTCTGGTGACCGCTCGCATGAAAGCGCCGGCATGAACGGCCTGATCGCCATCCTGCGCGGCGTGTCGCCCGAAGAGGCGCTGGCGGTGGCCCATGCGCTGGAAGAAGGCGGCGTTCGCTGCATCGAGGTGCCGCTGAACTCGCCGCGTCCGCTGGCCAGCATCGAGGCGCTGTCGCGCGCGTTCGGCGACCGCCTGCGCATCGGCGCGGGCACGGTGCTCGGCAGCCAGCAGGTCGACCAGGTGGCGGACGCGGGCGCGAGCCTGGTGCTGTCGCCCCACTTCAATGCCGAGGTCGTGCAGCGCGCCAAGGCACGCGGCATGTACGCGATGCCCGGCGTGGCCACGCCCACCGAGGCCTTTGCCGCGCTGGCCGCCGGCGCCGACGCGCTCAAGCTCTTTCCGTCCGAACTGCTCGGCACCGCCGCGCTGAAAGCCTGGCGCGCGGTGCTGCCCACGGGCACGCCGATGTTCAGCGTCGGCGGTGTCGACATCGGCACCATCGCGGCGTTCAAGACGGCGGGCGCCGCGGGCGTGGGCATCGGCTCGGCGCTGTACACGCCGGGCATCGCCCCCGCCGAACTGGCGGGCCGTGCCCGCGCACTGGTCGATCGCTGGTCGGCCGCCTGAACACCCTTCGAGGAGACATCGATGACACGCACCCCCAAGACAACCCTGCTGCGCATCGCGCTGGCCTGCGCGCTGCTTCCCGCGCTGGGCGCCGCGCAGGCGCAACAACCGCCGGCCTACCCGTCCAAGCCCATCAAGCTGATCGTGCCCGTGCCGGCCGGCGGCGCCGCCGACGTCATGGCGCGCATGATCGCCGTGCACCTGCAGACCAAGTGGGGCCAGGCCGTGGTGGTCGACAACAAGCCCGGCGCCGGCTCCAGCGTGGGCATGGCGGTGGTCGCCAAGGCCGCGCCGGACGGCTACACGCTCGGCATGGGCAACGTGGCGGCGAACGCCATCAACCCCGCCATGAAGCCGGAGTCGTTTCCCTACGACCCGGTGAAGGACTTCGCCGCCGTGACGCTGGTGGGCATCACGCCGCTCATCCTGGTGGTGAACCCGCAGAAGGTGCCGGCGCGCACCGTGCCCGAGTTCGTGGCGTACCTCAAGGCGAACCCCGGCAAGCTCAGCTAC
The DNA here is from genome assembly GCF_900112425.1 of Variovorax sp. OK212. GTDB lineage: Bacteria > Pseudomonadota > Gammaproteobacteria > Burkholderiales > Burkholderiaceae_C > Variovorax. The sequence continues at coordinate 136,380 of NZ_FOLP01000016.1, forward strand.
GGCTCTTCGGGCGCGGGGTCGGCGCTGCATGTGGGCATGGAGCTCTTCATGCAGAAGACCGGCACCTCGATGGTCCACGTGGCGTACAAGGGCTCGGCGCCCATGCTCACCGACCTGCTGGGCGGGCAGATCGACGCTTCCATGGACGCGGCCGCCACCTCGTGGCCGCAGGTGCAGTCGGGCAAGCTGCGCGCGCTCGGCGTGTCGACCGCCAAGTCGGTCTACTTCGCGCCCGAGCTGCCGCCGATCGCCCAGGCGGTGAGCGGCTTCGAGATGAACCCCTGGCACGGCGTGATGGCGCCCGCGGGCACGCCGAGCGCCATCGTGGAGAAGCTCTCCACCGAGATCCAGGCGTTCCTGCGGCTGCCCGACACCGAGGCCAAGCTGCGCGACCGCGGCGTGGTGCGCGTGGGCTCCACCGCCGCCGAGTTCGCGAAGACCGTGCGCGACGAATCGGCGTTCTACAAGAAGCTGGTGACCGACGCGGGCATCAAGGCCGAGTAGCCCGCGCCCGGAGCCGACCATGACCCATTCATCGCTCCCACGACGCCGGGCCCTCGGGCTGCTTGCCGCATCGCTTGCATCGGGCGCCTGGCCTGCATGGGCCAGCGATGCGGGCACAGGGACCACGGCAGCCACGGCAGCCACGGCGGGCACAGCGGGCGCATGGCCCACCCGGCCCCTGACCGCCATCGTGCCCTTCGCGCCGGGCGGCGCGGGCAACGGCTCGCTGCGCATCCTGGCCGAGCTGATCGGACCGCGCATCGGGCAGCCCATCGTGGTGGACAACCGCCCTGGCGCGGGCGGCATCACGGGCACGCTGGCGGTGACGTCGAGCCACGACGACCACATGCTGCTGCTGGGCAGCACCACCATGACCATCCTGCCCGCGCTGCGCAACGACCTGGGCTACGACGTGCAGCGCGACCTCCAGCCCGTGGGCATGATCTCGACACAGCCGCTGGTGCTGGCCGTGGCTGCCAACTCGCCCCTGCACGGCATCGACGATCTCGTGGCCAAGGGCCGCGCCGGCGAACTCAGCGCGGGCAACAGCGGCGTCGGCACGCTGTCGCACCTGGCCACCGAGCTGCTGAACCAGAAGCTGGGCGCGCGCATCCTGGCCGTGCCCTACAAGGGCGACAGCGTGCTGATTCCCGACGTGGTGGCCGGCACCGTGTCGCTGGGCGTGATGAACCTGCCGGTTGCGCTGCCGCTCATCCAGGCGGGCCGCCTGCGCGCGGTGGCCGTCACCTCGGCGCAGCCGCTGGCGAGCCTGCCGGGCGTGCCGGTGCTGCGCTCGCGCGGCGACGAGTTCGTCATCGCGGGCTGGGCCGCGCTGTTCGCGGCGAAGAAGGTGCCCGCCGCCGGCGTCGAACGGCTCGGGCAGCTGCTGCGCGAGGCGCTGGACACGCCCTCGGTGCGCGAGCGCTTCGCCGGCTTCGGCGTGACGCCGCAGGCCTCCACGCCGGCGCAGTTGCGCGCGTTCGTTCGCAGCGAGACCGCGCGCTGGGGCGAGCTGGTGCGCGGGCGCGGCATCAAGCTCGAGTGAGGCGGCACGGCGCGGGCCGGGCACGGACCGGGCATAGAATCGGCACACTTGTTCCGCTCTCTGGAACTTCTCTCGTGCCTTCATGAAACGCAGCACCGGCGCCACCCCTGGCGGGCCTCCCGATCCGAGCTCTTCTCCGGCGAACACCCCGGCCGGCCCCGCACAGGAGGCCACCCCTCCAGCAGCAACCCAGGCAGCCCCTGGCCTGGGCGTGCTGGAGAAGGCCATGAACCTCCTGAACATCGTGTCGGCACGCCGCACGCCGATGACCTTCACGGAGCTGCTGCGCGCCTGCGACCTGCCCAAGGCCACGCTGCACCGCATCCTGGCGACGCTGGTGCGCGAAGGGCTGCTGCGGCACAACGCCTACGACAAGACCTTCCAGCTCGGCCTGCGCCTGCTCGAGCTCGCGCACGACGTGTGGAGCGAGTTCGACCTGCGCGTGGCCGCACAGGACGAAATCGCCAGGCTGCGCGACGCGCTCGGCGAGAGCGTGGAACTCACGGTGCTCGACGGCACCTTCGTGGTGATCCTGGCCAGCGAGCCGGCGGGCGACGCGCCGGCCGCGCGTTCGGCGGTGGGGCAGCGGCTGCCGGTGCATGCCAGCGCGTCCGGCAAGGCCATTGCCGCGAGCCTCGACCCGGCGGGCCAGCGCCGGCTGGTGCAGGCGCTGGCGCTGGAACGCTTCACGCCGCAGACCATCGTGTCGCCGGCCGGGCTGCGCGCCGAGTTCGACCTGGTGCGCTCGCGCGGCTATGCCATCGAGCAGGGCGAGCGCGACCCGGGCCGCGCGGGCGTCGCCGCGCCGATCTTCGACTACGAAGGCCGCCCCATCGGCGCCATCGCCATCGCCACCGACGCGAGCCGGCTCGACGCGGCACGCGCGCACAGCCTGTCGTCCGCGCTGATCGGCGCGGCGCGCAACATCTCGCACAGCGCCGCCGGCAAGGCAATGTCGATCGCCACCCAGGCCCCGCCCGAACTGGGCGCCAGCACCGAGGTGCGCTGCGTGAGCCAGGTTCGCTCGCTGCTCGGCGAAGGACCGATGTGGTCGCCGCGGGACAACGCGCTCTACTGGGTCGACATCTTCACGCCCTCCGTGCACCGCTACGACGCCGCCACCGGCGCCGACAGCGAAACGCCGCTCGGCACCATGGCCAGCCTGGTCGTGCCCAAGGCCAGCGGCGGCCTGCTGGTGGCCACGCCGGGCGGCCTGATGGCGCTCGATTTGTCGACGCGGCGCCTCACCCCTTTCTGCCACCCCGAAGCAGGGCGCCCCAACGTGCGCTACAACGACGGCAAGTGCGACCGCCGCGGCCGCCTGTGGGTCGGCTCGATGGACATGGGCGCCGCAGCCAACCGGGGCCACCTGTTCTGCGTCGAGGGCAACGGCAGCTGGCGGCAGGTCGACACCGGCTTCACCGTGCCGAACGGCATGGGCTGGAGCCCCGACAACCGGTCGATGTACCTGACCGACACCTACCGCCAGACCATCTACCGCTACGACTTCGACCTGGCGAGCGGCACCATCGGCAACCGGCAGGCGCTCATCGCCATTCCTGCATCGGACGGCAAGCCCGACGGCCTCACCGTCGACGACCAGGGCTGCCTGTGGGTCGCGCTGTGGGACGCCTGGCAGATTGCGCGCTACTCGCCCGACGGCCAGCTGATGCAGCGCGTGCGCGTGCCGGTGCCGCGACCGACCAGTTGCTGCTTCGGCGGGGACAACCTCGACACGCTGTTCATCACCAGCGCATCGCTGCGCCTGGACGAAGCACAGCTGGCCAGCGCGCCGCTGTCGGGCTCGCTGTTCGCGCTGAGCCTGCCGGATGCACGCGGCCTGCCGGAGGCCACTTTCGCAGGCTGAGCCCGCGGCTCGCGGCTTGCGGAAACAGGCGGCATCCGGGCGCTCACCACGACTGCTCGCCCACCACCCGCCGCACCGTCTGCAGCGCACTGCGCAGGCTCGCCAGGTCCACCGACCCCAGCGCCAGGCGCAGCGCGTGCGGCACATGGGGCGTGGCGGCGAAGGGCTCGGCCGTCGACACCGACACCCCTTCGCGCACCAGCGCGGCCGCGACGCGGTCGGCGCGGGTTTCCTCGGGCAGCGGCAGCCAGACGAAGTACGACGCCGGATGGCGCACGCAGCGCAGCCCCGCGAGCACCTCGGCGGCAATCGCCTGGCGCGCCGCGGCGTCCTGGCGCTTCTGCGCCTCCAGCCGCTCGACCGTGCCGTCTTCCAGCCATGCGCAGGCGATGGCGGTGGTCACGCCGGGCGTGCACCAGGTCGTGACGCGGATGGCGCGTTCGATCTTCGGCACCCAGGCATCGGGCACCACGACGAAGCCCACGCGCAGCCCCGTCGCCACGCTCTTCGAAAAGCCCGAGACATACACCGTCGTTTCGGGTGCGAGCACCGCCAGCGGCGGCGGCGGTTCGTCGGCGAGAAAGGCATAGGCCGCGTCCTCGATGACGAGCAGGCCCTCGCGCCGCGCGATGGCGGCCAGGCGGCGGCGCCGGCTCGCGCCCATCACCCAGCCGAGCGGGTTGTGCAGCGTCGGCATGGTGTAGATGGCGCGGACCTTCCGGTTCGCGCACAGGCGCTCCAGCGCGTCGAGGTCGGGCCCCTGCCCCGCGGCCGGAATCGGCGCGAGCTCGAGCCGATGGGCGTCGGCGAGCAGCTTGAATCCTGGATAGGTCAAGGCGTCGACCGCCACCACGTCGCCCGGTTGCAGCAGCGCCATCGCCGTGACCGCCAGGCCGTGCTGCGCGCCGTCGACGATCAACACGCGCGAGGCCTCGACCTTCAGCCCGCGCGCGGCAAGGTGCCGGGCGATGCTGGCGCGCTCGTGCATGCGCCCGCCGTGCGGCGCATAGCGCAGCATCGCTTCGACTTCACCGCCGCCGGCAAGCTGCCGCAGCGCGCCGCGCAACAGCTCGGCCTGCCCGGGCAGCGAGGGGTAGTTGAAGTTCAGGTCGACCAAGCCCGCAGCCACGGCCTGCTGGTCGAGGCCGCGGCCCGGCGCCAGCGAGGTCTCGCGCACGAAGGTGCCACGGCCGACCTCGCCGCTCACCAGCCCCATGGCCTCGAGCTCCGCATACACGCGCGACGCCGTGACCAGCGCCAACCCGTGGCGCTCGGCCAGCTGCCGGTGCGTGGGCAGGCGCGTGCCGGGCGTCGGTTGTCCGGCGCGGATCTCGGCGGCGAGCCGGTCGACCAGTTGCTTGTAGCGGGCTTCAGCCATCGTTCAATGTATTCATGACAATTTTTTGATTGTATTGATCGACTTGCCTACGATCGGTGTGTTCCGCCCGCCCACACGCACAACGCACACCCCACCACCACCACCATGCACATCGCGATCCTCACCTTCGACGGCTTCAACGAACTGGACTCGCTCATCGCGCTGGGCGTGCTCAACCGCATCAAGAAACCCGGCTGGCGCGTCACGCTGTGCTGCCCCACGCCGGAGGTCACGTCGATGAACGGCGTGACGGTGCGCGCGCAGTCGCTGCTCGAAGAGGCACGCGATGCGGGCGCCGTGGTCGTCGGCAGCGGCATCCGCACGCGCGACGTGGTGGCCAGCCCCGAACTGATGGGCCGCCTGGCGCTGGACCCAGGTCGTCAGCTGATTGCGGCGCAGTGCTCGGGCACCCTGATCCTGGCCAGGCTCGGCCTGGTGGCCGGCGTGCCGGCCTGCACCGACCTGACCACCAAGCCCTGGGTGCAGGAGGCCGGCGTCGAGGTGCTGAACCAGCCCTTCTTCGCACGCGGCAACGTCGCGACCGCGGGCGGCTGCTTTGCCTCGCCCTACCTGGCCGCCTGGATCATCGCGCGCGCCGAAGGGCTGGAGGCCGCGACCTCGGCGCTGCACTACGTGGCGCCGGTGGGAGAGAAGGAGGCGTACGTGGCCAACGCGCTGAAGAACATCACGCCCTATCTGGCACAGTGAGGCCATGACCGCGAAGGACCTCTCCCGCATCTATCGCAGCTACATCGCCTGCCTGAACGCGCAGGACTGGGCGAACCTGGGTACTTACGTTCACGACGAGGCGATGCACAACGGCCGGCCCCTCGGACTGGCGGGCTACCGCGCGATGCTGGAGAAGGACTTCGACGACATCCCGGACCTGTTCTTCGGCGTGCAGCTGCTCGTTGCCGAGCCGCCGCGCGTGGCCAGCCGGCTGCAGTTCCATTGCGCGCCCAAGGGCGAGTTCATGGGCCTGCCGGTGAACGGCAAGACCGTCTCGTTCACCGAGAACGTGTTCTACGAATTCAGGGACGCGAAGATCGCGAGCGTGTGGTCGGTCATCGACAAGGCGGCCATCGAAGGCCAGCTTTAAAGACCGAAGACCAGCAGCAGGTTGTTGGCCGGCATCTCGTGCCGCTCGCGCAGCGAGAGCCCCGAGCGGCGCGCTTCTTCTTCCACGTCCTTCAGCCGGCGAATGCCCCATGACGCGTCGCGGCTGCGCAGGCTTTCGTCGAACGCAAGGTTGCTCGGCGCCGGCAGCGTGTCTTCGAAGTACGGGCCGTAGGTGATCAACAAGCCGCCGGGCCGCAAGTGCCGCGCGGCACCCTGCATCAGGCCCACGCACGCGGCCGGCGGTGCGATGTGCAGCATGTTGGCGCAGTAGATTGCATCGAAGCGCTGCGTGAACGCGGGCCCCTGCGACGGCCACTGTGCGGCCGTCACGTCGAGCAGCAGCGGCGGCAGCAGGTTGGGCAGGCCGGCGTGCGCGACCCGCGCGGCCAGCGCGGGCAACGCGCGCGCATCCGCATCGGTCGGCTGCCACATCCATTCGCTCAGGGCTGCGGCGAACCAGGCGGCATGCTGGCCCGTGCCGGACGCGATCTCGAGTGCGGCACCGCGCGCGCCGAGCACCTTGCCCAGAACATCGAGGATGGGTTGCTTGTTGCGCTCGGCGGCGGTGCTGTGGGAAAGATCGGTCATCGGGGTCAGTCTTTGAAACGGGTACAGGCAACAGATAACGGATAACAGGTGAAGGGGCTTCAGCGAACATCGAACAGCGCGGCGGCGTTGCCCCAGGCAATGCGCTGCGCCACGTCGTTCGGCAGATCGCCGAGCCACACGCGGTAGCCGCGCATCGTCTCGTCGTACGCGCTCCAGCGCTGGTTGACCCAGGTGTCGGAGCCGACCATGAAGCGCTCCGGGTACTTGAGGATCAGCGCGCGCCACGCCGGGCAGAGCTTGCCGCCCTCGCAGGTCAGCCCCGGCCGGTACGAAAGCTCGCCCATCAGCAGCGGATAGCGCTCCAGCAGCGCCTGCACACGCTCGATGGGCGCACCGCCGATGCCGGTGTGGGCCCATATCAGGCGCAGGCTCTGGCCCTTCGACGGCGCGTTGGCCATCAGCAGGTCGACGGCCTCGTCGTCGACGTGCGCCAGCACCGCGAGCTTGCGCTGCTCGGCCAGCACCATCAGCTTCTTCGCGACGGGCCCGTTGGCGTTCGCGCTGTCGTACAGGTGGAACTCGCCGAGCCCCTTGTAGGGCCCGCTCGCGGTGCCGCGCGCGAGTTCGGCCTGCACCATCTCGTAGATGGTCTCGTCGCGGAACCAGTTGCCGTAGTCGTCGCGGTTGCGGTACAGCCGCACGAAGGGCACCACGCTCACGCCCGCGGCACGGGTCTCGCGCGATGCGGCCAGCGTCTGCGTGCCTGCGTTGGGCCGCGAGTTGGCGACGATCGCCTTGACCTTGTTGCGCTGCATGCGCGCCAGCGCCTCGGCGGGCGGGAACGGGCCGGTGTTGCCGTCCCACGCTTCCTGGTTGTAGTGCAGGTGCGTGTCGAACAGGGGGCCGTCGTAGTCCGCCGCCGTCGCGGCTGCCGCGCAGGCGGCCAGGAGCAGGGCTGCGATGGGCGCGGTGGCTCTCATGCGTACCTCGTTGGTGGTGATGCGCCGATTATTCCCGGCCCGACCGCCCGGCACGAGAGAAACCCGGGCCTTCAAGCGGTCGGCACGGTGCCTCCGTCGATCACGTATTCGGTGCCGGTGATCGCACCCGCGCGCGCCGACACCAGGAAGCCGATGAGCTCCGCCACCTCCTTCGGCCGCGCCGGGCGCCCGAGCGGAATGCCGCCGAGCGAGTCCATCAGCATCTGCTGCGCGCCCTCGTGGTCGGTGCCGTTGGCGCTGGCCAGCCGGTCGACCAGCGCCACGGCGGCTTGCGTTTCCACCCAGCCCGGCGACACGCGCACCACCCGCACGCCGCGCGGGCTCACCTCCTTCGACAGGCTCTTGCTGTAGGTCGACAACGCGGCCTTCGCGGCGGCGTAGGCGGTGGTCGCATCGGGCAGCGGCAGTTGCCGCTGGATGGACGTGACGTGCACGACCACGCCGCCGCCCTGTGCCAGCATGCCGGGCAACAGGGCGCGGTCGAGACGCACCGCGGGGTAGAGGTTCAGGTCCAGCGCCTGCTGCCATTCGTCGTCGCCGAGCACCGCGAAGCCGCCTGAAGGCGCCGACGAGCCGCCCGCCACGTGCACCACGATGTCGACGCCGTGCAGCGTGTCTTCGACGGCCTGCGCAACCGTGGCGCACCCGGCAGCCGTCGCGATGTCGGCTGCGACGAAGGCCGCCTTCATGGGCGACTCGGGCCGGCTGCGCGCCGTGGTCAGCACCGTGGCCCCGGCCTCGGTGAGTTGCGCCACGACGGCTTCGCCGATGCCCTTGGTGCCGCCGGTCACCAGCGCGCGCCGGCCTTCGAGCTCGACCGGGTTGCGGATCTCCAGCGATGCGATGAGGCCGTCGCGCAGCGTGAACACGTGCATCAGGTCGGCGCGCTTGCCGGGAAAGTTGCCTTCGACGCGAGTCAGCAGGCGGAAGCTCTCGGTGCCGTCCTGCAACAGGCCGAGCGGCGTCAGCCGGAACCGGTACTTCGCCTGGGAGGCCTGTCGCCACGCCGCGATGGCGGCCCTGCCGCGGCGGGTCTCGCCCTCGTCCTTCACGGTGGCGTCTTCAATGAAGCAGCCGGCCAGCAGGTCGGTGTTCGATTCTTCGTGCGATGCGAGGTAGCGCGCAATGGCGCCGGGATAGGTCTGGGTCATGGGGTTGCGTGAGCCTGTGTTTGCAAGGCGCCCATGCTCGACCTAAGCTCGCGGCATGGGAAGTACGCACCAAGAAGTTAGCGCCTCGCATGAGCCTGGCCCCGCACCCGCGCAAGAACCGGCGCGCAAGGCCTACACGCCGCTGTCAGCGGCCATCGACGTGGAGGCCTGCCTCGGCCTTCTCGAAGGCCGCTGGAAACTGGTGATCCTGTTCCATCTGTTCGACGGCCAGGTGCAGCGCTTCTCCGACCTGGAAAAGCGCGTGACCGGCATCTCGCAGAAGATGCTCGCGCAGCAGCTGCGCCAGCTCGAGGCCGACGGCATCGTGCTGCGCACCGTGCACTCGCAGGTGCCGCCGAAGGTCGACTACCGCTTGACGCCGTGGGGACAGCGGCTGTGCCCCGCGCTCGATGCGATGCTGAAGTGGGCCGAGCTCAGGGAACACTACGGCAGCTGACGCGCCACCGGGACGTGCACGTCCCACTTCTGCGCCCGGTCGACGCTCCGCGCGCAGGTCACCGCGATCAGGCGGCGGGTGTGCTCCGAGAGTTCGCCGCGCTTGTCGACCGACGACCAGCGAATCGTGTCCCACCGCGCGCCCAGCGGCACGGCGCACCTCGGCACGAAGACCTTGAGGTTGGGCTCGCTCGCGTTCCACTTCGCCTCCCCCTTCGCGTTCTCGCTCGCGACGAACTCGCGCGCCTTCTCGCGAATCTCGTAGAGGCCCTGCACGGTGTCGTTCGAGCGCATGTCCTCGATGCCCGTCGCGGCATGGGCGTTCGCGAACGCGGTGAGCAGAAAAACAGAGACAGCGGAAAGAGCGGTGGTGCGGCTATGCATGATTCGAAGCAGTGTCGTCGAAGTCTCCCTTGCGCAGCTTCAGCGCCACGTCGAAGAACGACGCCAGCACGCGGCTCTCGCGCCGGATCTGCAGGCAGTACAGGTAGGTCTGCGTCGCGGCGGGGTCGCCTTCGATGCGAACGGTGCGCAGGCGCGCATCGGGAATGAACTCCGCTTCCGACACGGCCCCGATGCCGATGCCGCGCGCCGCCGCTTCGCGGATCGCCTCGCGGCTGCCGATTTCCATCGCGAGCTTCGGGCGCACGCCCGCGCGTGCGAACGCCTCGTCGAGCGCACGACGGGTGCTGGAGCCGCTTTCGCGCTGGAGCATCGGCTGCCCGTGCAGCTCTTCGAGCCGGACCTCGCCGCGGTTGGCAAAGGGATGGTCGCGGTGAACGAACAGGATCAGCGCATGCCGCGCATACGGCGTGGCGCTGAAGCCCGGCGCCTCATGAAAGCGCGCCAGCACGCCGATGTCGACGGCATACGCCTCGAGGTCCTTGAACACCGCCGACGAGTTGCCCATGCGGATCGACACGTCCAGCCGCGGATAGCGCTTGCGGTAGGCGTCGACCATCTCGATCACGTGGAACGGGCCGACCGCGCCCAGCTTGAGCTCGCCCGACTGCAGGTCGCCGCTGTCGTGCAGCAGGTTGTACGAATCGAGCTCGAGCGACGCGATCTGCCGCGCGATGGGCAGCAGGCGCTCGCCCACGTCCGTGAGCTCGATGCGGTGCCCCTGCCGGTGGAACAGCATGACGTTGTGCTGCCGCTCCAGCGCCTGCACCTGCGTGGTCAGCGTGGGCTGGCTCAGGCCGACCGCGCGCGCGGCCGCGCTGAAGCTTCCGTGCTGGGCCACTGAGAGAAAAGCGCGAAGCCTGGCTGCCGTCATCCATAGATTATTTGAATGGTTCTGTGACAAATCCGTGATCGATCTGATATGCGGGTGTCACATAGCGTTCTTAGCCTTGGGGTAGTCCGAAGCCCACCGCCACTTCACGTCCCCCTGCCTCTCAGCCCCGCCTCATCCACGCCATGAACACCCTTCCTCTTCTGCGCCGCAGCCTGGCCGCCCTTGCGCTCTGCGCCGTCGCCGCCGTGCCGGCCCTGGCCGCCCCGCCCCTCACCATCGGCCTGATCCCCGCCGAAGACTCGCAAGCCATGATCGAAAGCAGCCGCCAGGTGCTCGACAGCCTGCAGCAGCAGCTCGGCATGCCGGTGAAGCCCTTCGTGGCCACCGACTACAACGGCGTGATCGAAGCGCTGCGCTCCAGGAAGCTCGACGTGGCCTACCTCGGCCCGTTCTCCTACGTGCTGGCCAACCAGGTCGCCGGCGTCGAAGCCTTCGCGGTCGCCGTGACGAAGAAGACGGGCCAGAGCTCGTACAGGAGCGTGATCATTGCGCGCAAGGACAGCGGCCTCGCCAAGCCCGCCGACCTGAAGGGCCGCACCTTCGCCTTCGTCGACCCGACCTCCGCCTCCGGCCACCTGTTCCCCAAGGCGGGCCTGCTGCAGGCCGGCAACGACCCCGACACCTTCTTCGGCCGCGTGATCTTCTCGGGCTCGCACGACGCCAGCATCCTGGCCGTGGCCAACAAGAAGGTCGATGCCGCCGCGGTGGCCGACCGCATCCTCGCAAGCGCCATCGCCAAGGGCCAGGTGAAGGCCGACGAGCTCGAGATCGTCTGGTCGTCCAGCCCCATTCCCGAGTCGCCGATGGTCTGGCGCAAGGACCTCGACCCCGCGCTCAAGGCCAAGATCGCCAAGGCACTGGCCAACGTCAAAGACCTGCCGTGGGGCGACCAGGGCGTGCTCAACGGCTTTCAGCCGACCAGCGACGCGGCCTACGACGTGGTGCGCGACACCGCCAAGGTGCTCAAGCTCGACCTGCGGAGCATGAAGTGATCCGCATCCGCCAGCTCACCAAGCGGTACGGCGACAACGCCGTGCTGCGCGGTGTGGACCTCGACGCGGCACCGGGCGAGTTCGTGGTGGTGCTCGGCGAGTCGGGTGCCGGCAAGTCGACCCTGCTGCGCTGCGTGAACCGCCTGGCCGTGGCCGACGGCGGCGAGCTCACCGTCGACGGCATGGACGCGGTGAACTGCGCGGACACGCGCGCCCTGCGCCAGCGCGTGGCCATGATCTTCCAGCACCACAACGTGGTGCCGCGGCTCAGCGCATTGAAGAACGTGCTGACCGGCCGGCTGGGCGCGGTGTCGACGCTGGCGTCGGTCCTGCACTTCTTCAGCCGCGCGGACATCGCGCTGGCCCACGAGTGCCTGGGCCGCGTGGGCCTCGCGCACAAGGCGAACGAGCGCACCGATTCGCTCTCGGGCGGCCAGATGCAGCGCGTGGGCATCGCCCGCGCGCTGGCGCAGCAACCGCGCCTGATTCTTGCGGACGAACCGGTCGCGAGCCTCGACCCGCAGACCTCGCGCAAGGTGCTGCAGTACCTGCACGACGCCTCGCGCGACCTGGGCATCACCGTGCTGTGCAACCTGCACCAGGTCGACTACGCGCGCGAGTTCGCCGACCGCATCGTCGGCCTCTCGCAAGGCCGCGTGGTCTTCGACGGCGCGCCGCGGGCCATGGGCCAGGACGACATCGACCGCATCTACCTGCCGCAACCCGAACCCGAACGCAAGGACCCGGCCCGCCCGCGGGCGCTGGCCATGCCGTCGATGGCCGGGCACGGAGGATGACACCCATGAACCCGCAGGAATCGACCAAATACGCCTGGACCGGCCCGGTGCCCGAAGGCCGCCGCAGCTGGGTGCAACTGCTCATCGGCGGCTGCGCGATCGCATGGGCGCTGCAGTGGAGCGCCGCCGGTGCGCAGCTCAGCTGGTCCGAACTCGCGGCGGGGCTGCCGCAGATCCTGGACTTTCTAGGACGCACCCTGCCGCCCGACCTGAACATCCTGGGCCGGCTCATGGCGCCCGCGCTGGAGACCATCCAGATCGCGGTGTGGGGCACGCTGCTGGCCGTGGTGCCCGCCATTCCCCTTTCGTTCCTGGCCGCGCGCAACCTGCAGAGCAACCGCTGGGTGTACCAGAGCACGCGGCAGGCATTGAACGTGGTGCGCAGCATCAACGAGCTGATCCTGGCGCTGGTGTTCGTGTCGGCCGTGGGCCTGGGGCCGTTCCCCGGCGTGCTGGCGCTCGCGCTGCACGGCGCGGGCATGCTGGGCAAGTTCTTCGCCGATGCCATCGAGGAGATCGACCAGGGCCCGCTGGAGGCGCTGCGCGCCACCGGCGCGCGGCCGCTGCAGGTGATCGTGTTCGGCGTGCTGCCGCAGGTCGTCACCGCGTGGATCGCGGTGGTGCTCTACCGCTTCGAGGTGAACCTGCGTTCGGCCACGGTGCTGGGCATGGTGGGCGCGGGCGGCCTGGGCTTCGAGCTGGTGAGCAGCCTCAAGCTCTTTCGCTATCCCGAGACGGCCACCTGCATCATCGTGATCACCGTGATGGTGATCGTGGCGGACACGCTGTCGAGCCAGCTGCGCCACCGCATCCAGCGCAATGGCCGTCACTGACATTTCCCTTCCGGTTCGCGGCTGCGCGACCCCTTCCTGAACCCCCATGTGGACCTACTGCAACCCCGTCGATGTGCATGCCGGCTGCGGCTCGCTCGATGAACTCCCCCGCCTGCTGGGCGAACGCCGCGCGATCCTCATCGCGTTCCCTGAAGCGATCGCGCTCGGCCTGGTCGGCCGAGTGCGCGGCCTGCTGGGCGAGCGGCTCGCCGCCGTCGAGACCGAGGTGCTGCCGAACCCCGACGTGGCCTGGCTCGCGCCCATGTACGAGCGGCTGTGGCGCGACCATGCCGATGTCGACTGCGTCGTCGCGCTCGGCGGCGGCAGCGTGATCGACTGCGCCAAGGTCATGCTCACGCGCCCGGCCACCGGGCGCTTCGACGAGCTGCTGGCGGTGCTCGAAGGCGCGAAGCCTGCTGCGGCTTCGCTGGGCCGGCATCGCCGGCTGCTGGCCATTCCGACCACCGCGGGCACCGGCAGCGAAGTGACGCCGTGGGCCACCGTGTGGGACCAGGCGCGCGCGCGCAAGCTGTCGCTTCATCTGCCGTGGACCTGGCCCGAGGCCGCCATCGTCGATGCCGACCTGATGCTGAGCCTGCCGCACGCGGCCACGCTGGCCAGCGGGCTCGATGCGCTGTCGCACGCGCTGGAGTCGCTGTGGAACGTGCACCGCAACCCGGTGTCGGCCAGCCTGGCCGTGAGCGCGGCGCGCAGCATCGTCGCCACGCTGCCGGCCTTGCTGGCGCAGCCGGCCAGCGCCGAGCTGCGCGAGCGGCTCGCCACCGCGGCACTGCAGGCCGGGCTTGCGTTCTCGAACACGCGAACGGCGCTCGCGCATTCGCTGTCCTACGACATCACGCTCAGCCACGGCACGCCGCACGGCATCGCGTGTTCTTTCAGCCTGCCGCGGATCATGCGGCTGGCGGCCGGGCGCGACGCCGGGCTCGACGCGCTGCTGCTCTCGGTGTTCGATGCCGGGCACATCGACGAGGCCGTGGCGACGCTGTCGGGCTTCCTGGCAAGCCTGGGCGTGAGCGTCGATCCGGCGCACTACGGCATTGCCGAATCGGACTGGAACGACCGCATCCAGCAAGCCCTGGCCGGCGCACGCGGGCGCAATTTCATCGCCGCGGCCTGAACGCCGCACGTTCTTTCACCTTACCCTTACCGACACCATGAACGCACCTACGACCCCCACCGCCCTGCCCGCGCACCAGCTCCAGGCCGTCATCTTCGACTGGGCCGGCACGCTGGTGGACTTCGGCTCGCTCGCGCCCACGCAGATCTTCGTGGAAGCCTTCGCCAGCTTCGGCATCGAGATCAGCCTGGCGCAGGCGCGCGGCCCCATGGGCCTGTCGAAGCGCGACCACATCCGCACGCTGCTCGAGGAACCCGCGATCCATGCGCAGTGGGTCGAGCGCTTCGGCGCGGCGCCGGGCTCGAAGGACATCGACGCGCTGTACGAGCGCTTCATGCCCATGCAGATCGACAAGGTGGGCGAGTATTCGCAGCCCATTCCGGGCGCCATCGACACGCTCGCATGGCTGCGCGCGCAGGGCCTGAAGATCGGCTCGTGCTCGGGCTACCCGCGCCAGGTGCTCGACGTGCTGCTGCCGCTCGCGGCCAAGGCCGGCATCGTGCCCGACCACGTGGTGGCGGGCGACGAGCTGCCGGCCGGCGGCCGCCCCGGCCCCTACATGGCATTGGCCAACGTGCTGGCCCTGAAGGTGGGCGACGTGCGCGCCTGCATCAAGGTGGACGACACCACGCCCGGCATCGAGGAAGGCCGCAACGCGGGCATGTGGTGCGTCGGCCTGACGCTCTCGGGCAACGAGGTGGGCCTGACCGAAGAGGCGCTGAACAAGCTGCCCGCGGCCGAACGCGAAGCGCTGCGCGCCGGTGCCGAGCAGCGGCTGCGCGCGGCCGGCGCACACATCGTGATCGACAGCGTGGCCGACCTGCCGCGCGCCGTGCACGAGATCGCGCGGCTGCAGCGCGAAGCCTGAGGCTCAGCGCATCGGCCGGAAGGCCGCGCGCACTTTCTCATCGAGTTTCTCGCCGGCTTCCTCGCTGAACAAGGCCGGCGCTGGCGGCGGCATTGTCCGAGCGATTTGTCCGGGCTCGGTGTCCTTCGAAGGGCGCAGCATGGCGAGGGCGCCGGCGCCGCTCGACATGGCGCTGAAGACCATCGACGTGACGAGCCGGTGACGGCGGGAAGGAGCGCGTGAGCGGGAAGGCGTGAGGTCGTCCATGCCGGGTTCTCCTGGTGTTCTCGGGTTTCGGGAGCCCCGATCGAAGAAGCCGGACGTATCTCGAATGTGTGCACCCGCGGCCGATTCGAATGGGCGTGTACCTGCCGCGAATGGCGATACACGGCCATGCAAAACAGCGGCGCAATGTGCAAGACGCGCCGGCCGCGCGCTGCCACAGTGCCTCATCCCTTGGTAGGCCTGCACGCACCCGGCGTGCAATAGCCCTGTACCAATGGGGTGTTGACGCGCGCGACAGGGTCCGTAGAGTTGCAGCGTCCTCCACTTCGCACAACGAGAACCCCCCATGAGCAATCCGCCCGACACCTCGAAGAAGACACCGCTGACCACCGCCTTCGGCGCGCCCGTGGTCGACAACCAGAACAGCCTCACCGCAGGCCCGCGAGGCCCCGTGCTGATGCAGGACGTGTGGCTCCTCGAGAAGCTCGCCAACCTGAACCGCGAGATCATTCCCGAGCGCCGCATGCATGCGAAGGGCTCCGGCGCGTTCGGCACCTTCACCGTCACGCACGACATCAGCCGCTATACGCGCGCCAGGCTCTTCAGCGCCGTGGGCAAGAAGACCGAGATGTTCGCCCGCTTCACCACCGTGGCCGGCGAGCGCGGCGCGGCCGACGCCGAGCGCGACATCCGCGGCTTCGCGCTGAAGTTCTACACGGAAGAAGGCAACTGGGACATGGTGGGCAACAACACGCCGGTGTTCTTCCTGCGCGACCCGCGCAAGTTCCCCGACCTGAACAAGGCCGTGAAGCGCGATCCCCGGACCAACATGCGCAGCGCCACCAACAACTGGGACTTCTGGACGCTGCTGCCCGAGGCGCTGCACCAGGTCACCATCGTGATGAGCGACCGCGGCATTCCGGCCAGCTACCGCCACATGCACGGCTTCGGCTCGCACACCTACAGCTTCGTGAGCGCGCAGAACGAGCGCTTCTGGGTCAAGTTCCACTTCAAGACGCAGCAGGGCATCAAGAACCTCACCGACGCCGAGGCCACGGCCGTGGTGGGCGGCGACCGCGAGAGCCACCAGCGCGACCTGTTCGACTCGATCGAACGCGGCGACTTCCCCAAGTGGACGCTGTATGTGCAGGTGATGCCCGAGGCCGACGCCGAGAAGGTGCCTTACCACCCCTTCGACCTCACCAAGATCTGGCCCAAGAAGGACTACCCGCTGATCGAAGTGGGCGTGATGGAGCTCAACCGCAATTCCGAGAACTTCTTCGCCGACGTGGAGCAGAGCGCCTTCGCGCCCAACAACCTGGTGCCCGGCATCAGCGTGTCACCCGACAAGATGCTGCAGGCGCGCCTGTTCGCTTATTCGGACGCACAACGCTACCGCCTGGGCGTGAACCACCACCAGATTCCGGTGAACGCGCCGCGCTGCCCCGTGCACAGCGACCACCGCGACGGCACCATGCGCGTGGACGGCAACTACGGCGGCCTGCCGCACTACGAACCCAACAGCTTCGGCCAGTGGCAGGAACAGCCCGACTACCGCGAGCCGCCGCTCAAGCTGCGCGGCGACGCCGACTTCTGGAACTTCCGCGAGGACGATGCCGACTACTTCAAGCAGCCCGGCGACCTGTTCCGCCTGATGAAGCCCGAGCAGCAGCAGGTGCTGTTCGAGAACACCGCGCGCGCCATGGGCGATGCGCCGGAGTTCATCAAGCGCCGCCACATCGACAACTGCAGCAAGGCCGACCCGGCCTACGGCGCGGGCGTGGCGAAGGCGCTGAACCTCCTCTGAGCCGATGCCCGGGCCGCGGCTTCGGCTGCGGCCGCCTTCGAGAGGACAGACCAGATGGCTCGATTCGTTCTGGTGCCGGGTGGCTGGCACGGCGGCTGGGCATTCGACGCGGTAGGCCGGGCGCTGTCGAACGAAGGCCACGAGGTCCAGGCGCTCACGCTCTCGGGGCTGGGCGACGAGCCCGCGAACGGCGCCAACCTCGAGCGCCACATCGGCGAGGCGGTGCAGGCGCTTCGCGGGCGCGACGCGCCTGCCGTGCTGGTCGGTCATTCGTACGGGGGCATGGTCATCACCGGCGCGGCGGACCGGGCGCCTTCGCGCGTGAAGGCGCTCGTCTATGCCGATGCCTATGTGCCGGACAGCGGCGCATCGCTCTGGTCGCTCACCACGCCGAACTACCGGGAACGTTTCATCGCGGGCGTGGCTGCGGATGGCCTGACCTGCGCGCCGGCAGCCCACCTCGACAAGCGATGCCGGCCTCATCCGATCGCCACCTTCCTGCAGACGATCGAGCTGAGCGGCGATTGGCGCGGCGTTCGCAGCAAGGCCTTCATCGCTGCGTTCGGCTGGGAAGGAAGCCCGTTCATCGCGCTGTACGAGCGCTTTCGGCTGGACCCTGAATGGGCGACGTATCGGCTTGAGTGCGCGCACGATATTCCGCGGCTGGCTCCCGACGCCTTCGCGAAAATTCTCCTGGCGTACGCATAGCGCAGCCGAGCGCAGCAGCTCGAAAGCCGGTCGGTGCGCCCGCCTGGAAGAACGTGCCGTCGTGGTTCGTCTACAGCGACGGCGACGGCGACAAGAACATTCCGCCGGCCGCGCAGGCCTTCATGGCCGAGCGCGCCAGGTCGGTGAAGACGGTGGTGGTCAAGGGTGCCTCGCACGTGGTGATGACCTCCAGGCCCGACATGGTCGCCAAGCTGATCGCCGAGGCCGCGAGCCGATAGCCCAAGGCCCCGGCCAAAGCCTCGCGGCAGCGGCCACGCCGGGGCGGTAGTAGAGTTGCACGGTCTTCAACACGGCCTCCTGTCGCCAGGGAGCAAGAGATCGACGCAACCGATACCCCTCCACGCTGCTGCATCGTCGGCGGCGGCCCGGCCGGCATGGTGCTCGGGCTGCTGCTCGCGCGTGCCGGCGTGAACGTGGTCGTGCTGGAGAAGCACACCGACTTCCTGCGCGACTTTCGCGGCGACACCGTGCACCCCTCCACGCTGGAGATCCTGCATGAGCTGGGCCTGCTCGACGCCTTCTTGCAGCGCCCGCACGATCGCATCGACGAGCTGCGCGCCACCTTCGAAGGCCGCGCCTTCCCCGTGGCCGACTTCACCCACCTGCCCTCGCACAGCAAGTTCCTCGTGCTGATGCCGCAGTGGGAGTTCCTGGACTTCATGTGCGACGAGGCGCGGCGCTACCCTGGCTTCGAACTGTGGACCGACGCCGAAGCCATCGGCCTGCTGCAGGACAACGGCCGCGTCAACGGCGTGAAGGTGCGCCGCGGCGGCCGCACCGGCAAGCCGCAGGACCACGAGCTGCACGCCTCGCTGGTGGTGGCCGCCGACGGCCGGCATTCCACGCTGCGCGACGCGGCCGCGCTGCCGCACATCAGCTACGGCGCGCCCATCGACGTGCTGTGGATGCGCATTCCCAAGCAGCCCGGCGACCCCGATTCCACCGCCGGCCACATTGCCGGCGGCCGCTTCCTGGTGACGCTGAACCGTGGCGACTACTGGCAGTGCGCCTTCGTCATTCCGAAGGGCGGCCATGCGGCGCTGCAGGCGCGCGGCATCGAGGCGTTCCATGCCGAGCTCGCGCAGATCGCGCCCTTCCTGCGCGAGCGGCTGCCGCAGGCGCTGCCCGACTGGAAGGCGGTGAAGCTACTCGAAGTGACGGTCGACCGGCTCGAGTCGTGGGCCTGCAAGGGGCTGCTGTGCATCGGTGACGCGGCGCACGCCATGTCGCCGGTGGGCGGTGTGGGCATCAACCTGGCCGTGCAGGACGCCGTGGCCGCCGCCAACCTGCTGGCACCGGCGCTGGCCGGCACGGCGACCGACAAGCAGATCGACACGCTGCTGCCGCAACTGCAGCGCCGCAGGGAATGGCCGGTGCGCGTGACGCAGGCGGCCCAGCGGCTGGTGCAAAACCGCGTGCTGGTGCCCGTGCTGGGCGGTGAGCTGTCGACCGTGCCGGGGCATGTGCCCTGGCCGCTGCGGCTGCTGTCGCGCTGGCCGCGGCTGCGCAGGCTGCCCGCGCGCGTGGTGGGCCTGGGTGTGCGGCCGGAGCACGTGCGGTCGCCTCGCGCCTGAGCGCGGCTCTTTATGCTTTGTTTACGCGCAGGCGTGAACATTCGACGCCGTTTTGACGCACGGCTTTCCACACTCGGTGCTTCGCAAGACCAGAGTGATTCATGGACATCGTGTGGTTGGCCGCTGTGGCGGCCGTGTGGGTTTTATCGGCCGAGGCGCTGGTGCGTTTCTACGGGCTCGATGCGCCGCTGAAGCGGGATCAAGCCGGAGGCAAGGCGGGGCACGCAGCGGGTGTGAGGCGGGTATGAGGCGGGCATGAATCGGGGTGCGGCATGGCGTTGAACGCAACACTCTGGTACCGCGCCGCGGCCTGGGCCAGGCAGGCCCGCGCGCGGCCCGACATGACGCTGTGGTGGTCGTGCTGCGGCACGCCGTCGCTCGGCGCGCAAACGTCCATCGGACGGCATGGCGCGCGCGATGTGCTGGTGGCGTCATGCGCCCACTGCGGCGCCGAGTGGCTCAGCCAGTCGCAGGCGCAGAACCCGGGCGACTGGCGGCCGATGCAGCACGGCGGTGTTGCGGCGGCACGACCGGCATGCGGGCCGGCCCGCACGCCGGCACATGCCATCGAAGACATCGAGGAGCGAGGCGCCTGGCGCCGGCGCAAGCGACGTGACGCGGAAGACTGAAGGGCGGTGCGCAGCGCCGTGTCAGGCCGATGCCACCGGCGCCCACTTCGTGTTCGCGGTGAAGCTGAAGCGCTGCTCCGCGCCGTCGTCGCCACGCCCGTAGCCGCGCAGCCTGAGGTGCGGATAGACGAACGACAGCGTCGTCGCATTGCTCGCGACCTTCGTCCACATGCGGTCGGCCGCGCGCACGACGCGCAGCACGCTGCCCTCGTCGGTGTAGCTCTCCAGCGTGAAGTACGCCGAGTCCGGCGACCACGCATGGCCCCGGCCCCAATGGGCGCCCGGAATCGCGAGGCCGTCGAGCGTCACGCTGTTGAGGCTGTCGCTGTGCGGCTTCTCGGTTTCGTAGGTCCAGACCGTCGTGTGCGCGCCGTCGGGCGAGGCGATGCGTTCGCCGCTGTAGCCGATGTACAGAGGGCTGCCGTCGCCGGGCGCAACGCGCACGCTCAAGGCCGGCGCGCCTGCGTCACCTGGCGCGACCAGTACACGCCGTCCAGCCTGTCGAGCCGCACTTCACCGCCCGTCGACGGCGCATGCACGAAGCGCCCGCCGCCCACGTAGATGCCCGCGTGCGACGGCGTGGAAGAACCGAAGAGCACCAGGTCGCCGGTGCGAAGCTCCGACATGGCCACGGGGCGGCCGAAGGCGGACATGCGCGCCACCGTGCGCGGCGGCACCTGCCCCACGCTGTGGACGTACACGTAGCCGATGAGCCCGCTGCAGTCGAAGCCGCCGTCGGGCGTGTTGCCGCCGTAGCGGTACGGCGTGCCGACCAGGCCGAGCGCGTGGATGGCGATGCTGTTCGATTGCTCGTCGCTCAGCGGCGTGCTGCCGATCGAAGGACCTTGCCCCCGGCCCGAGCGTGGGCCGGGCGGGCTGGCGCAGCCGACCATCAGGATGCACAGCCCGATCGGGATCAGGCGAAGCAGCCAGCGCAGCGGTGTGCGGAAAGAACGGGAGAGCGCGAGTGCATGGAACATGTCGGCGGGCGGGTCTTGTGGACGTGCCCTGACTCTAGCGCGAGTCGGCAATGGGGCCGATACGGCGGTATGAAGGTACCGGGGTAGGGAGGCGATGCCGGGGAAGGCGAGGAAGGCGGGGAAGGCGGCACACCTTGCGCGTTCGGGGCTGCACGAGGAGCCCGACGCGCAAAGATGTGCGGGAGGAGGCGAGTTACTGCGCGGGAGCGACGTTCACGGCGTCCTTCAGCGCCTTGCCGGCGGTGAACTTGGGCGCCTTGCTGGCCTTGATGGTCATCGGCTCGCCGGTCGAGGGGTTGCGGCCGGTGCGTTCGGGGCGGCTGGCCACCGCGAACGTGCCGAAGCCGATCAGTTGCACCGTGTCGCCGCTGGCAAGAGCGCGCGAGAGGTTGTCGATGGCAGAGTCCAGCGCGCGAGCGGCGTCGACCTTGCTGAGGTTGGTGTCGTTGGCGATGGCGGCGATGAGTTCAGTCTTGTTCAAAGCAGGAATTTCTTTCTTCAGTCAAACGGTTGGGAAAAATACAGTGTCGCTGGGCGCACCGGGCACGAACTTTAAACGCCCCGCCGGGGGATGGCGGCGCGCAGGCGTTTCAAAAGTGAAACATCGTGACCGATGACCGGGGTTGCGATGGTACGTGGCCCGCGCACCCCGGGCCGGAATCCGCGTGACAAAGCGCCAGATGCGCTGTGATCCATGCATGCGGGCATAAGTTCAAGGCAATTCGGCTTGTGTAAGCTGCGCCGGCAATGGCATGGCTGGAACGCATTCGACGCTGGCAATACACCAGGCGCACACGGCGTGCGGCATGTGAGCGCGCGCTAGCGGAATTCGCCCGCACGCACGACGATCCCGCCATGGGCGCGCACGTGCTTCGCGCCGATGCACGCGGCACCGTGGTGCGGGTGATGTACATGGCGGGGCACATTCCGCCCGAGCGCTGCTGGTACCTGGTGTCGATCGACAACGCCGCGGTTCGCATGCTGTCGTTCGACGATGTGAAATTGCTCGAGTCACCGTGGCGGTGATCGCCGGCCGAATGTCTTCGGCCGGCGTTCACTTGCGGCTCTCCTCGAGCAAGGTTTTCGCAGCGCTCGCCAGGTCGAACGCCAGGTCGACGAGGTGCATCCGCTGCTTGGCCGTGTCTTGCGTCCACGGCTTCGTGCTGTGGCTGATGCACCAGAGCAGCGAGTGCAGTTGCGTCAGCTTGGCTTCGGCCGCGTCGGCCGCGCTCAGCACGATGGTGTCCGCAGCGGGCCGGGTGCGGAGTCGGGTCGGTTCTTGTAGCGTCATTCTTGCAGTGCTCCCTTTGCAGATTGCGCGTGGCCGGATGCCGGCTCACACGGGCTCCGACTCTAGAGAAGGCAGGCCCGATGCAAACGGGAATTTGCGCTAGTAATTCTCGAATTGCGCGAGAACCAGCAGCCCCTTGCACAACGCGCCCTGCTCTCGCTTGCGCGATGAGCACATGTCGCCGCGACCGCAATAACATTCAGGCCATCTCAGTTGCCGGACCCCCCATGTCGTTCCTGAAAAAACTCTTTGGCGCGCGCCCCTCGGCGCCACTGCAAGCCGTCAGCGTCGCCGCCTACGCGGAAGGCTATGCAACGCATGTTCGCCTCGCCCTGCCCGGCACGCAGGTGGAGGTCGAGCATGGCGCCACGCCCGGTCTCACGCGCGTGCACTGGACCTTTCCCGACGGCGGCAAGGTGAGCACGTTCCTGGGCAATGCGTATGCGCGCTACCTGCAGCAACCCGAGGCGATGAACGCACTCTTCGCCGAGCATCTGGCCGATGCACGGCGCACGCAGGAGGCCGACGACAGCACGGAGCTGTCTCGCATCCTTCCCGTGCTGAAGACGACAGAGTGGGTGAGTGCTTCGCAGGCCCAGTTGGCGAGCAGCAACGCACCGGCGGACCAGTTCCCGGTGCTGGGCAAGCTCGCGGGATCGCTGGTGCTGGCCTACGTGGAAGACACGCCCGAGGCCATGCGCTACATCACGCCAAGCCGGCAGAAGCGCATCGACACGGACTTCGCGGCGTTGAACGACACCGCGCTCGAGAACCTGAAAGCCTTTCTTCCTCAACTGCGCGTCGAGGGCGGCGGCGGCCGCTATGCGGCGCGGCTCGATCACAACTACGACGCGAGCATGGTCCTGGTCTTCGAGCATTGGCGCGACCGGCTGTCCGTGCCGGGCGACCCGGTGTTTGCCATCGCGGCGCGCGATGAACTGCTGATATGCGGCAGTGAAGACCACGAGTCGGTGGCGGCGTTGCGCGACATGGCCCGGGAGATTGCAGCGAAGTCCGCCTATGGGTTGACGAGCGAATTGTTCGTCTGGCGTGACGGGCGGCTGCAGGTGCTGGCGGACGCCGGCTGAAGAGGAGCCGGAGCTACCAGTCGATCGGTGCGTCGTCCATGTCGGTCATCACCACGGCCTTCAATGCGGCGGCAATCCCCGCGATTTTCCGGCGCTGCGCGTCGAGCGGATCGTCGAACGCCGCCACGTAGGCCGTCACCAGCTTGCCGCGCGCATAGCGCAGGAACGGCTGCCACTCGTCTTCGTGGAAGAACTCGGCATCTGCTTCGCCGAGTGCAAGCTGGATCTTCTCGCCCGTGCGCGGATTGACGGCAACGTACGGCTGCGCCCTCTCCCGCAGACCGGCGTCGGTCGAAAGAAGTTGCCGCCACTCCGCCAGCGAGATCCCGGCTTTGCCGGCACCGCTGCGCTCGACGATCAAGTTCATTCCCATACCCCAAACTCCGTCTCAAAAAAAAGCGGCTCGTCGCGCAGCATCGTCATCAAAACCCGGGAGCAGCGCGCCAACGCACGGTGTCCGGATACGGTTCCTCGTTCATGAAGCTCAGAAAGATCTCCAGAACTGCATCTGCCGCGAACCACTCGTCGGCCTTGAGCGCAACTTCGCCTGCACCGAACACCAACTGGGTCCCATCGGGAAAAACCGGGCTCGGCTTGCCGTGAAATGCCCGCCATCGCTTTGCGGTACCGGCATCGAATCGCTCCACCATGCAGGTCGCCTTGCCGCCTGCGACTTGAACATGGCTCCCGTCCGCACTCGCGAGCGACGCATACGAGTGCTTGCCTGCGCTCCAAAGCGCGCGCACTCGCTGCCGAACTTGTGCCTGCGTGGGTGCGTCGATTGCAACGAAGTTCTGCCCTTCCAGTCGCATCGTGTTCATGGCGCAAAGGCCTGCAAGGCGCGAGCCACGTTCAACGGCTCTTGCCTGTCGCTGCCTGCTTCGGCACGGAACGCGAACTCGACGATGAGTTCAGGAGCGACAGGGGCGGTCATGCTGGCGACTTTGCCATAGCTGGCTCGGCTGCGGTCGTGGTGCCGAGCTTGAAACCGCCGATGGGCAGGCAAGCCTTGCGGGCTTCGCGCCTGCCCATCGAGCGGATCCCTTCTGATCGCACGAAGGGATTAAAGGGATTAAAGGGGATGAAGCACCTCTAGCTTTTCGCGGCCCTCTGGAACAACGCCGCCGCGTCCTGCGCCAGGTCGGACGCGATCCAGAGCAGGCGGTCCCGGCGATCGGGGCCCACTTCTTCGAACCATCCGTTCATGTTGCCGTAGAAACTCAGCAGCAACGCGTTCAGTTGCTCCAGCCGGTTCTCCAGGAGGTCCCATGCATCCGATGGCGTGATTCCGTCGGGGGAAGTGGGGCCGGAAGCCCGGGCCATAATTCGTTCAGCCATTTGGTGTGCCTTTCTTAAGCGTTAGCACGTCACTTGGTCAGACGGTCAAGGTGTTTCCGCACTTTGGCCGTCGCCATTTTTGCCTCACGTTCGCGTCGCTGCCTGGTGCACCGACGGCCCGCCGTGAAGCGAAGCAGCTCATCTTTCCGTGGTCGTCTTGTGTGCTGCCTCCTGGCCCGTGTAGCGGGTTGTCTTGTTGCAAGGGCATTCACTTTAGATAAGACCGGTGGGGCGCGGCGGAAAAATTGTGCCCAGTAATTCTCGAACTCCGAGGGCAATTGCCGGGCGGTCTGGGCAGTACACAAAGCCTGACAGTCGTCGCCAAAGCTGCTGCGCGGTTCGCGCAAATTGCACCGGCTCGGGACGACCTCGCGGTGACGGCTCTCGAACTCTCGAACCGCACGGCAAACTGCTGTTCAAGCCCCGCCTCGCCGTTCGATGGCTTGCCAGTTAAGCTCGCGAGCACGCCCGGAGGCGGAGGAGACGAAACATGATGCGAATACTCGTGCTGGCGCTCTTGGTGTTCGGGGCCTGGAAAGGCTATGGGCACTACCAGGCAAAGAAGCTCTCCGCGATGGAGAGCGACAAGTTGCCCGCACTCAACCTGACAGGCAACAAGCCAAGCCCTTCGGCGGCGAACTTCGCTTGCGACGGCCGCAAGTACTGCTCCCAGATGACCTCGTGCGCGGAGGCCACCTACTTCCTGAAGAACTGCCCGGGCGTGAAGATGGACGGCAACAACGACGGCGTGCCTTGCGAGCAGCAGTGGTGCCGCTGAAAAAGAGCGCGGCCGTTCGCAGCCTTCCTGCTACAGCAGCCCGCGTGTAGATGCTTTGAGCGTGGCCGCCGCGCGGGTCGAGCAGCCGAGCTTGCGAAACACGCGTTCGACGTGGGTTCGCACCGTGCTCGGGCTGATGCTCAGCGCGCGTGCGACCTGCTTCGTGTTGTCGCCCCGGCTGATGCAGCGCAGAACCTCCAGCTCTCGCTGCGAAAGCGACTGGTCGTCCTGCGCGGGTGCCGCGACTTTCGCGGGCGTGCCCGGCAGCACGCAGGCGAGCAACGCAGTGACGACCTCCTGGTCGAAGCGGCCCGCGTCCACGTCCTGCTGCATGCGCGCGAGCGACTGTGCGTCGCTCAGTTCCTCGCGCCACGGACGGCGGGTGCCATGGGACACCCACTGCTCGGCCGCCGCGACGATCTGCCCTTCGAGCGGCATCGCCATGCCGGAGCGGCCGCGAAAGTAGCCCGAGCCGTCGCGCCGCTCGAAGGCGAACGACGCAATTTCCGCCTCGGCCGCGAGACCGTCGATCTGCCCTGCCGCGCGGGAGGTCCAGTACGGCACGAGCCGCAGGCGCTCCAGCGAAGCGGCCGGCAGCGGCTCGGGCGCGTTCCAGATGGCGTTGGGCACCGCCGCGCGCCCGATGCCGTGGATCAACCCGGCCTTGTACGCACGATGGCGCAAGGCTTCGTCCATTTCGAGCTGTGCGCTGCAATCGCGCGCCAGCCTGGCCACGCGGCGCGAGTAGCCCGTCATCCACGGGAGCTTGAGGTCGATCACGTCGCCGACCAGCTCCAGCCCCACGCGCCGGTGCATCGAAACCGGTTGGTCGGCCACGTCGGTCCACGGCGCGACGGGCGCGTCGAGCAACGCCAACCACTCGGGCGCGCGCGGTGCGGTCGCATCGACGAGGAAGCCGGGGTAGACGCTGTTCGCGCGTCCGCGTGCCAGCGTGAGGGCTTCGTCGAGCCCGTAGAGGCGGCTGAAGATCTCGATGTCGCTCGCCAGGGCCACGACGCAGGTGGCAACGGGCACGTCGTGGCCCTGGAGCACGCCGGGCACGCCGCTGCCGTCGTAGGCCTCGAAGATGGCGCGCAGCGCGGCCTCGGTCTCGGGGCCCAGGCCCAGCGTGCTCGCGATGTCGCCGGCCACCTCGCAATGGATGTTGGCCATGGCGAGCATGCCCTCGGGCAGGGGCATGCTGCGCTGCGAATGAGGCGAACGAGGCGACTGCGGCGCTCTCGGCTTCTGGGATGCCAGGAGGGCCTGCCGGCCCAGCACGTCGTCTTCCAGGAAGTCGGCGAACTCCTGGGCATTGGCCGTGCAACCCGACCAGCGCAGCAGCGCGACGTGCTGCACGGCCTCGATCTGCAACGGGTTGCAGCCGGCTTCGGTCGCGATCATTCCGGCCAGCCAGGCGGTGCGCAGCGAATGGTCGATGGGCTGGCCCATGCTCAGGTCGCCGATGAAGGCGAGCGCGCGGACCGCGTCAAAGACGGTGATGGTGGTGTCGTCGGGCATGGGGTCGGTGTGGCAGGCGGACAGCATCGCACAGTCTTCGCCGGCCGGTCCGGGCCGTGTCGGTCATTCGACGGATAGCGCGGGCGGCGGTGCCGGAAAAGAATGGTTGCACCCGCCTCGCACGAGGCGCAACACCCTTCCCTCTCCTTCCTTCTCGACCCACAACCTCTGCACAACCACCATGTCCGACGCCCTTCATCAGCCCCAACCCGAGCGAGCCGCCTGGCTGCGCAAGCTCTACTTCATTCGTGCCGCCTTCTCCTTCGTGTGGGTCGCGCTGGTCTTCACCGTTGCCAAACAGTCGCCCGCCGTGGCGACTGTGCTGCTGATCGTCTACCCCGCATGGGACGCCCTGGCGAACCTGCTGGACGCCAGGATGACGGGCGGCACCAAGGCCAACCCCACCCAGACGCTGAACGCCTGGATCAGCACGATGGTCGCCGTGGCCGTCACGGTCTCCCTCGTGCTCGAGTTCCAGGTGAGCCTGCTGATCTTCGGGGCCTGGGCCATCGTGTCGGGCCTGCTGCAGCTGGCCACGGCCATTCGCCGCCGCAAGAGCGACCGCGGGCAGTGGGTGATGATGCTGAGCGGCGCGCAGTCCGCGCTGGCCGGCGGCTTCTTCATCGCACAGCAAGGCGGCAGCGCACCGGTGCTGCAGACGATCGTCGGCTATGCGGCGGTCGGGGCCGTGTACTTCCTGATCTCGGGGCTGGTGATTCTTTTTCGCAAGCCCGGGGCCGGAGCGCGCGAACTCGCCCGGTAAATGCCGAATGCCGAATGCCGATGCCAGCCATATGGCGCGCATCGGCATCCCTCCTGAGCCGCCACTGAAGCGTGCCGGCGGTCACGTTGAGCATGCAAATGCAGATGATCGGCAATGCCTGCCGATCGTCTGCTGCTTGCTCAACGGCCCGTTGTCAAAGCACTTACCAGAGCATTTACCAAAGCATTTACCAAAGCATTTACCAAAGCATCTTGAAGCCCGCGCTGGCATTGATGCCGCTGCGCGTGCGCGTGTCGCCGCTCAGGTCCCACAGCTTGCTCACCTCGCCGTACAGGCTGGTCGTGCGGCTCAGCTGCCAGGACGCGCCGCCCGCCAGCTCGGTGCTGGTGCCACCCGTGCGCGTGGCGATGTCGGTGAAGCCGGCCGGGCCGATGAAGCGCGTCACGTCGGTGCCGCTGCTGCTGCGGTGGACGTTCACGCGCACGTAGGGCTGCAGCAGCCCCGCGCTGGTGGCGATCTCGCCCTTGAGCCGCACACCCGCGCGCACCAGCCAGCCATCGTGGCTGTCCTGCTGCACCAGCGCACCGACGATGCTGGTGTTGTCCAGGCTCACGCGCTGGTGCACCAGTTGCAGCTGCGGCTCGATGCTCCAGTTGGGCGTGATCGCGAAAGACTGGCCCACCTCGATGGCCGCCAGCAGGCTGTCGCCCTTGCCCGAACTGCCGAAGCTCAGCGTGGGCGACGCGGTGTAACGGTGGCGCCCGCCCTGCAGCACGCCGTCGACGTACAGGCCGCTGCCGTTCTTCCAGGTGGCATAGGCGCCGATGTACTCGCTGCGCAGGTCGCTGGAACCCACGCCGAGGTTCGCCAGGCCGCTGGCGAAGCCGGTCACGCGCATGTCGCCGTCGAGCTGGCCCACATAGACGCCCACGCGCCAGTTGGGGTCGGCCCACAGGTCGGTGCCGGCCTGGAAGCCGGTGAGGCGCCCCTTGCTCGTTGGGCTCACGGTGCCGCCTTGCGAGATGATGCGGTCGGTGCTGATGACGCGGCCCCAGGCCTGGCGATAGGCCTGGCCGGGCGCGGCGGAACCTGCGTCGTTGCTGGCGGGACGGATGTCGTCGCCCGTGCGCTGGCGCAGGCCGCCCAGCATGGCCAGGCTGGCCTCGCGGAACTGCTCGGGCAGCGCGGCGTACAGCGGCACTTCGGCGCGGTAGGTCGGCACGACCAGGCCGCCACCGGTGGCCGGCGGCACGGCCGTGGTGGTGGAGCGCAGGTACCAGTTCTCGCCCGCGCCGCTGGCGTCGGCCGCGTACAGCCGGTACTCGTAGGCACCCGCATCGACGTGGCCGCCCGCGAGGCTGAAGGCGCTCTTGGTGGTCTGTGCGGTGGTGGTGGCACCGCCGACGGCGCTGATCAACTCGATGCCGTTGCCGCTGGTCAATGCGCCCAGGCCGCCGAGGTTGGTGACCTGCACGTTGGT
>NZ_FOLP01000015.1 GCF_900112425.1 Variovorax sp. OK212
GAATCGATCATGGCGCACGTGGGCACGCGGCCCGACATGCAGACCGGCCTGATCCAGTCGCTGCATGAGCTGAAGGACGGCCAGGTGGTGCGCCAGCTTGCGGCCTACACGCACGATGCCGAGCGCGACCTCGTGGCCGCGCAGGACGAAGACGGCGCGAGCTGGAGCTACACCTACGCGCACCACCTCGTCACGCGCTACACCGACCGCACCGGTCGCGGCATGAACCTGCTTTACGACGGCACCGGCGCCAATGCGAAGGCCGTGCGCGAGTGGTCGGACGACGGCAGCTTCGCGCTCACGCTGGAGTGGGACCGCAATATCCGCCTGACCTACGTGACCGATGCGCTGGGCGGAGAGACCTGGCATTACTACGACATCCAGGGCTACACCTACCGCATCATTCATCCCGACCGGCTGCAGGAGTGGTTCTTCCGCGACGACGCGAAGAACGTCACGCGCCACATCCACACCGACGGCAGCACCGACGACTACAGCTACGACGCCGACGGCAACCTGCAGATGCACACGCGCGCCGACGGCAGCCGCGTGCACTTCGAGTACGACGCTGCGCACCGGCTCACGGGCATCCTCGACGGCGAGGGCGGCGCGTGGAAGCGCGACCACGACGCGCAGGGCCGCCTCACGGAAGAAACCGATCCGCTGGGCCACAAGACCGCGTACGCCTACGACAAGGCCGGCCGGCCGGTGCGCATCACCGATGCGAAGGGCGGCGTGAAGGCGCTGGCCTATTCGCCTTCCGGCCAACTGCTCAGCTACACCGACTGCTCCGCGAAGACCAGCCACTGGGAGTACGACGAGCGCGGCCGCCTCGCCAAGGCCACCGACGCGGCGGGCGGCGCCACCAGCTACCGCTACGCCGCCGGCCATCTCGAGGAACTCGTGCTGCCCGACGAGACCAGCGAGCACTTCGTGCACGACGCCGAAGGCCGCCTGCTGACGCACACCGATGCGCTAGGCCGTGCCACGCGCTACAGCTACACGCGCGCCGGCCTCATCGCCGGGCGCACCGACGCCGCAGGCCGCGCGCTGCGCTACCACTGGGACCTGCTGGGCCGCCTCACGGAACTGCACAACGAGAACGGCAGCCACTACAACTTCCGCTACGACCCGGTGGACCGACTGCTCGAGGAGACCGGCTTCGACCGCAAGACCACGCAGTACCTGCGCGACGAGGCCACCGGTGTGCTGGCCGGGGTGATCGAGGCGGGCGTGCGCACAGAGCTCGAATTCGATTCGATGGGCCGCTTGACCGAGCGCCGCGCCGGCGGGCAGTCGGAGCGATTCGCCTACGACCGCGACGGCCGCCTGACCGAGGCGGCCAATGCCGACGCGCGCCTGCAGTGGTTCCATGACGCGGCCGGCAACCTGACGCGCGAGCACCACCACTACCTGGCGCGCAAGCGCACGGCCGTGTGGCAGCACCGCTACGACGAACTCAACCAGCGCGTCGCCACCGTGCGGCCCGACGGCCACGTGACGCAATGGCTGACCTACGGCTCAGGCCATGTACACGGCCTGATGCTCGACGGGCAGGACATCCTGGGCTTCGAGCGCGACGACCTGCACCGCGAGGTGGCGCGCGAGCAGGGCAACGGCCTGAGCCAGCGGCTGAAGTACGACCCCGCGGGCCGGCTGCTCGAGCAGCAGATCTCGCGCACCCGGCCCGGAGGCATCGAACTCACCGGCATCCAGCGCAGCTACAGCTACGACAAGGCCGGCCAGCTCGTCGGCATCGGCGACAGCCGGCGCGGCGCGCTCGGCTACCGCTACGACCCGGTGGGGCGCCTGCTCGAAGCCAACAGCCGTGTCGGGCGCGAGGTGTTCGCCTTCGATCCGGCGGGCAACATCGCCGAGCCGCCGGCGGCCGGCGACGCGCTCGGGCACCCGGCCGGCAAGCTGCTGGACAACCTGCTGAAGAACTACGCCGGCACCAGCTACCGCTACGACGAACGCGGCAACATGACCGAGCGCGTGCGCAACGGCTGGCGCACCGTGTTCGCGTGGGACGGCTTCAACCGCATGACCGCGGCCACCGACCAGGGCGGCGCCACCACCACCTTCAGCTACGACCCCATGGGCCGCCGCATCGCCAAGCAATCGGGCGATGCCACGACGCTGTTCGGCTGGGACGGCGACCTGCTCGCGTTCGAGAGCACGCAAAGCCGCGCCGCGCAGGACGAAGGGCGCGACCAGGGCTTCGGCGTGCACTACATCCACGAGCGCGATGCGTTCGTGCCGCTGCTGCAGGTCCGCCAGGCGCATGCCGTGCTGCTGGGCGAAACCACGGACACGAAGGCGTTGATGGACGCCAACGGCGGCGTGTACGACATCGAGCAGGACCCGTTGTGGAACGGGGCGCAGCGACGGGTGCCCGCGCCCTTCGACCGGCGCGAGATTTCGTTCTACCAGTGCGACCACCTGGGCACGCCGCAGGAGCTGACCGACCACGAGGGGCAGGTGGCGTGGTCTGCGCAGTACAAGGCCTGGGGCGAGGCGCGCGAGGCCATCACCGAGGCCGGCCGGCGGGCCGGCGTGCGCAACCCGATACGGTTCCAGGGGCAGTACTTCGACGAGGAGACGGGGCTGCACTACAGCCGCTACCGCTACTACGACCCGGAGAGCGGGCGCTTCGTGTCGCAAGACCCGATCGGGCCGGCCGGCGGGCTGAATGCCATGGCCTATGCGCCGAATCCGACCGCGTTCATCGACCCGCTGGGCCTGAAGAAGTACGTGATCCTGGGCGAAGGGCAGACCTCGGTCGAAGCTTATGCTGCGGCCATGCGGCTCAAGTTCCCCTGCGACGAATTCCGGACCATCAAGAAAGACTGGATCCCCATCACCACCGCCTCCGGCGCGACACAGGAGAAGTTCGGCAGCAAGGCCTGGGAGCAGAAGGCCGTGGCCGCCAACGCGCTGTGGGTGCGGCAGCGTGCGGCCGAAGGCTACGACTTCATCGACATCGGGATCGACGGCGCGGCCAACCGCAGCCCGTTCTATGCGGCCGAGAAGAAGGCCCTGGGCCGGGTCGGCGCGAAGGTCTACAGGTCGAACCAGTGCGCCACCGTGGCGGCACGCGACGGCGCCAAGGAAAGCTCGCGGCCCAAGGCAAAAGGACGGTACGGAAGATGAAGCCATTGACCATTCACATTCCGATGCTGCGCAAGAAGGACATGCCCGAGCAGATGAACACCTTCTACGAAGATGTTCTGGGCTACGAGCGCGACGCGGAGCTCGGCGTCTTGAGGGTGCCGGGGCACGCGAACCTGGCGGTCTGCTTCAAGTACGCCGACCGGGGCGAGAAAAGAAGCGGGGCGCTGTACGAGTTTTCTCTGGAGAAGAACTTCCCCAGCTTCTGCGCGCGCCTGAAAGACAAGGGTGTCGCGTTCGACATGCTGGCGCGCACGCCCGGCTTCTATTTCGCGAGGTTCCTGGACCCGTCGGGCAACTTCATCGAGGTGATCTCGGAAAACTTCGAGGACGAAGCCGGGGTCGATGTGTCGGGGTGGAGCGGCTACCAGGACATGGATTGAGCGCAGTAGGCGCAGCAGGCGCAACTGGCGCGGCCATCGCGGCGGCCCGCGAGCGCGCCATCGCGCGCCGTCGCGCGTCATCGAGGGCTGGCCCGCGCCGGTCCTCACTGTCGGCAAGGCCTCCGGCGCCACCCTCGGGCAGCACTTTGCCCGCCGAGCCTGCTACTCCCGACCTCCGGGTTTTCGATAACTAAATCATCTTGATTTAGTCGCTTTCCTGGCCGATAGTCGCCCTGCGCCCGGACGTCGAGGCTTTCAGTTTCAGCAAAGCCCGAGCGATCCGGTTCCAAAAGACCGCAGGCGCCTCGCCGCCCGCTCAAGGAGACAAACCATGTTCGGCACCCGTTCCATCCTGGCCATGGCGGCCATGTCCCTCGTCGCAGTGGCTGCGTCCGCTGCCGACCAGCCCGTCATCGGCCTGGTCACCAAGACCGAGACCAACCCCTTCTTCGTGAAGATGAAAGAAGGCGCGCAGGAAGAGGCCAAGAAGCTCGGTGCCAAGCTGCTGTCGGGCGCGGGCAAGGCCGACGGCGACAACGCGGGGCAGATCACCGCGATGGAAAACATGATTGCCGCGGGCGCCAAGACCATCCTCATCACGCCCAGCGACGCCAAGGCGATCGTGCCGGCCATCAAGAAGGCGCGCGACAAGGGCGTGATGGTGATCGCGCTCGACAGCCCGGCCGATCCGCCGGACGCGACCGACGCGCTCTTCGCCACCAACAACTACACGGCCGGCGTGCTGATCGGCGAATACGCCAAGGCCGCCATGGCCGGCAAGACGCCCAAGATCGTCGCGCTCGACCTGCTGCCGGGCCACCCGGTGGGCGCGCAGCGCCACAACGGCTTCATGAAGGGCTTCGGCCTGCCGGCCAACGAGGCCAAGTCGAACGAGCTGTCGAAGTCGCCCGAGATCGTCTGCATGGCCGACAGCTACGGCGACCAGGCCAAGGCGCAGACGGTGATGGAAAACTGCCTGCAGAAGGCGCCCGAGGTGAACCTGGTCTACACCATCAACGAGCCCGCCGCGGCCGGTGCGTACAACGCGCTGAAGCGCGCCGGCAAGGAGAAGGGCGTGCTGATCGTCTCGGTGGACGGCGGCTGCCAGGGCATCAAGGACACCAACGCCGGCATCATCGCCGCGACCTCGCAGCAGTACCCGCTGAAGATGGCCGCCATGGGCGTGGCCGCGGGCGTGGAGTTCGCGAAGACGGGCAAGAAGGCCTCGGGCTACGTCGACACCGGCGTGACGCTGATCGCCGGCAAGAGCGTGGCGGGCGTCGACAGCAAGGACACCAAGACCGGTGCCGAGCTGTGCTGGGGCAAGAAGTGATCCGGCGCACCGGCACCGGCATCTAGAACCAAAGCCCCCGCATTCAAGTACCCAGGACCCGCCATGGCCAAGTCTTCCAAGCACCACATCCCGTGGGGCGCCCTCGGGCCGTGGCTGGCCCTGCTCGGCGCGTGCATCTTCTTTGCAACCCAGTCCGACCGCTTCCTCACGGGCGGCAACCTCTCGCTGATTCTTCAGCAGGTGATGGTGGTGGGCGTGATCGCCATCGGCCAGACGCTGATCATCCTCACGGCGGGCATCGACCTGTCGTGCGGCATGGTGATGGCGCTGGGCGGGATCATCATGAGCAAGTTCGCCACCGAGCTCGGCCTGCCCGTGCCGGTGGCCATCCTGTGCGGCATCGGCGTGACCACGCTGTTCGGCCTGCTCAACGGCCTCTTGGTCACGCGCATCAAGCTGCCGCCTTTCATCGTGACGCTGGGCACGCTGAACATCGCCTTCGCGATCACGCAGCTGTACTCGTCGTCGCAGACCATCACCGACCTGCCCGCGGGCCTCACGGGGCTGGGCACCACCTTCACCATCGGCAGCGCCGAGGTGGCGTGGGGTTCGGTGCTGATGGTGGCGCTCTACGCGCTCGTGTGGTTCGTGCTGCGCGAGACGGGCGCGGGCCGCCACATCTATGCGGTGGGCAACAACGCGGAGGCCACTCGGCTGGTGGGCATTCCCACGCAGCGCGTGCTGCTGGGCGTGTACGTGGCCGCGGGCGTGCTGTACGGCATTGCCTCGCTGCTGTCGGTGGCGCGCACCGGCGTGGGCGACCCGAACGCGGGCCAGACCGAGAACCTCGACGCCATCACGGCGGTGGTGCTCGGCGGCACCAGCCTCTTCGGCGGACGCGGCGTGGTGCTGGGCTCGCTGATCGGCGTGCTCATCGTGGGCGTGTTCCGCAACGGGCTCACGCTGATGGGCGTGTCGTCGATCTACCAGGTGCTGGTCACGGGCGTGCTGGTGATTCTTGCGGTGGCCGCCGACCAGCTTTCGCGCAGGGGGGCACGCTGATGAACACCGCTGCAAACCCGCGGTCCGCCAAGATCGTGATGCAGGCCAAGGGCCTGGTGAAGCGCTACGGCCAGGTCACGGCGCTCGACGGCGTCGACTTCGAGCTGCGCGAGGGCGAGATCCTCGCGGTGATCGGCGACAACGGCGCGGGCAAGTCCTCGCTCATCAAGGCGCTGTCGGGCGCGGTGGTTCCCGACGAAGGGCAGATCCTGCTCGACGGCAAGCCGGTGCAGTTTCGCAACCCGCTGGACGCACGCCGCGCGGGCATCGAGACCGTGTATCAGGACCTGGCCGTTGCCCCGGCCATGACCATCTACGAGAACCTGTTCCTCGGCCGCGAGCTGCGCCGCCCGGGCTTCCTGGGCAACGTGCTGCGCATGCTCGACAAGAAGAAGATGCTGCAGGAAAGCGCCGCGCGCATGGCCGACCTGAAGGTGGGCATCCAGTCGATGACGCAGGCCGTCGAAACGCTCTCGGGCGGCCAGCGCCAGTGCGTGGCCGTGGCGCGCAGCGCGGCCTTCGCGCGGCACGTGGTCATCATGGACGAGCCGACCGCCGCGCTCGGCGTGAAGGAGGGCAACATGGTGCTGGAGCTGATCCGCCGCGTGCGCGACCGCGGCCTGCCCGTGGTGCTCATCAGCCACAACATGCCGCACGTGTTCGAGGTGGCCGACCGCATCCACGTGGCGCGGCTGGGCAAGCGCGCGGCCGTGCTCGACCCGAAGAAGATCAGCATGAGCGACACCGTCGCCGTGATGACCGGCGCCATGACGGCCGACCAGTTGCCCGCGGAGGCGCATGCCTGATGCGGACACCCCTGTGCGCATGCCCGACCTGTTGCGGCCCCGCGGGTCCAACCAGGTCGGCATGCGCCAGTTCAACGAACGCACGGTGCTGCAGGCCCTGCGCGTTCACACCAGCCTGCCCAAGGCCGACCTCGCGCGGCTGACCGGGCTCAGCGCGCAGACCATCGGTCTCATCACCGCGCGGCTGGAGGAAGACGGCCTCATCGTCAAGCAGAGCCGCGTGCGCGGACGCATCGGCCAGCCATCGGTGCCGCTGGCGCTGAACCCCGACGGCGCGTTCTCCATCGGCATCAAGGTGGGGCGGCGCGGCGCCGAATGGCTGCTGATCGACTTCACCGCGCAGGTGCGCGAGCGCCACGCCATCAGCTACGACTTTCCCGACGTGGACGAGCTGCTGCCCGCCATTGCGCAACACATCCACCGGCTGCGCGACGGCCTTGGCCCGCTGGCCGTGCGCAACGTGGGCGCGGGCCTGGCCGCGCCGTTCCAGCTCGGCGGCTGGCACCGCACGCTGGGCCTGTCGAAGGCGCAGGCCGACCTGTGGAACCAGATGGACCTGGCGGGCGAGGTGCGCGCGCGCACCGACGTGCCGGTGAGCTTCGCGCGCGACACCGTGGCCGCCTGCGTGGCCGAACTGGTGGGCGGACGCGGGCACGACCTGAAGAGCTTTCTGTACATCTTCGTCGACACCTTCGTGGGCGGCGGGCTGGTCATCAACTCGCACCTGCACACGGGCGTGCACGGCAACGCAGGCGCGCTGGCGTCGCTGCCGATGCAGCCGCCGGGCAACGGCGGAACGTTGCCGATGCAACTCATCGCGCAGGCCTCGCTCTGGGAGCTGGAGCAGCGCCTGACTGCCGAAGGCCTCGACGCAATGGCCGCTTATGACGAGCGCGCGTTGCAGCCGCCGCATGCGGCCATCACGCTGGCGTGGCTGGACAGCGCCTCGCAGGCGCTGGCGCATGCCATCGTGAGCGGCACGGCCATGCTCGACCTGGCCGACGTGGTGGTCGACGGCTCGATGTCGCGCGTGCTGCTGCAGGCGCTGCTCGAACGCACGCGCGCCGCGCTGGACCGGTGCAACTGGGAAGGGCTGTGGCAGCCGCAGCTGCACGGCGGCAGGGCGGGCGCGCAGGCCTGCGCGCTGGGCGGCGCGATGCTGCCGCTGCACGCGAACTTCGCGCCGGACCACGACGTGTTCTTGAAGGCAGCCTGAAGACCTGTGGGGGCGGGGCGCGTGTTCAGGGCGTGGGCCGGGGCGGTCCCGATAATGCAGCCCTGTCATTCGGAACCAGGAACACATGAGCGCCGCAGATTTCCTTCTTGCCCCCGAGGTGCAAAAGATATTGACGGTCGTCTACGCGGCGCCCGGTCAGCAGTTTTCTGCCAGTGAGCTGGCGCAGCGTTGCAAGCTGCCTTCCGAGGATGTGGCGCGCACGGTGGCGCATCTTGTGGGCAGCGGCATTCTGAAGCTGCACAAGCCGAAAGCGGACGAAGCCGAGGCCGTGTCTATCGACCCCACGTTTGTCTTCCATGACGAACTGCGCAGCATCGCGTTCAAGTCGTTCGCCGCGGCAGAGCCGGTTCGCGCGATGCTGCGCGGCAAGTTCAAGGACTCGGTGGTGCGCGCTTTCATCCTGGGAGAGGACGCGGACGGCACGCTGGAACTGCTGGTCGTGCACGGGCAGCTGATGCCCGACGAAGTGGCGATGACGCTGGCGTGCCAGAAGCTGTCCAAAAACATCCATCGGCATCTGAAGATGCAGGTGATCTCGAACATCAGCTTCAATGGACTGACGCCGCGCGATGCGGTGATGGCGAAGCTCGCGTCCGGGTCGGCCATCGAGGTCATCGCGCCGGGGGATACGAAGGCGCAGCTGGCTGTCGAGAAGGTGGGGCTGTTGCAGAGCGCGAAGAAGAAACTGGCCACGTTGGGGCGTTCTGCGGGCTGAGTTCTTTACATCGCTGTTCGGGGCGCGTGCGCAGGCCATCGGGTGCTCCCCGCGCGAATGTCCCCCGGGGCTTCGCCGCTCCTCCTTTTTTTCGCCGCCGAGAGCACCCGGTGCCCTGCGCACCAAGGGGCGCTGCTGCAGTGCGAGCGCCTCGGGTGCTTTGCCCGGGCATCACCAACCGGCGTTTTCACGACGCTGGCGGGCTCTGGAGCACCGGGCTCGGCCAACGGCACCGGCACCGCCGCGTCGTTCGCCTTTCCCCGCGCCTGCGCCATGGCTCGCCAGGTCTTGATCGCGCAGTCCGCAATGCCTTCGCTGCCCGCCTTCGCCTTACTGCTTGACGTGCGTGTTGCCGGATGAGTCCGCCGGGGCCCGCTGGGCGGCGGCAGCCGCTTCCGCTTCCTTGTCCTTCTTGTTGGCCATGTGCCGCCCGACCACGCAACCGCCCGCGGCGCCGATCAGGCCGTGGTGTCCTGCGACATGCCCGCCCACACCGCCCACGACGGCACCCTTGATGCAGCCCTTTGCGTCTGCGGCGACGGGCATGGCGAGGAATGCGGCGGCGGTAGCCGCCGCGAGTAAAGCGAACGAAGTCTTCATCGGAGGTCCTTGTCTTTGAAGCTTGGGGACACTCAGGCTAGCTGTCTGCGCGCCGGCGAGCGTACGCGGCGGGTGGCTCCGGCTGTAGGCGCGTTTCGGTTGTGTCGGCGCAGCAGAGGCTGGGCATCCCCCACGTGGTGCGGTGGTGTGGTGGTGCGGTGGCGGCGCGGTACCGACCGCGGGCGGGTCGTTTGCCGTGGCCGTGTGGCGGACACCGGCAGCCACCTGCTTCGCAAGACCACCTCGGCGGGCGCTGTCCTCAAGCGCTCGCGGGCGCTGCGCGGACTGCGCTGGTCAATTCGGCGTGAGCCGATACAAGCCGCCCTCGTGCTCGTCCTCGATCAACCACAGCGCGCCGTCCGGCGCCTGCTCGACGGCGCGCACGCGAAAGCCGACCGTCCAGTGCTCGGCCGGTGTCGCGACGGCGCCTTGCACATCGATCCGGTGCAGGGCACGGCTGACCAGGCCAGGCGCGAACGCCGAGCCCTTCCACTGCGCAAACATCGCGCCGCTGTAGAACATCAGGTTGCCGGGCGCCAGCACAGGGGTCCAGTAGATCGCGGGCTTGGCGAGGTCGGGGCGGGTGTCGGGGCTGGCAATGGGCACGCCGTCGTAGTTCACCGCATAGGAAACGAGCGGCCAGCCGTAGTTCTTGCCCGGCTCGATCAGGTTCAGCTCGTCGCCGCCGCGCGGGCCGTGCTCGAGCTCCCAGAGGCGGCCGTCCGGCGCGAACGCAAGGCCGTAGGGCGTGCGATGCCCTGATGTCCAGGTCTCCGACGGCGTCAGGTTGGGGCCGTCGAAAACATGGGTGCGCACGACGGGTGCGGTCTTGGCGGCCTCGGTATCTCTTGGCGGATCGATCACCGGAACGGACCGTGCGCCGGTCTTGCCCTCCATCGGGTTGCCGGGCGCGGGCTTGCCATCCAGGGTCAGTCGCAGGATCTTGCCGGCCGGTTGGTTCGGGTCCTGGGCGGGGGTGAAGCGCTGCCTGTCGCCGGCCGTAAGGAACAGAAATTTCTGGTCCGGCGAAAAGGCCACGGCAGCGCCGACCTGGCCCCCTTTGCCCTTGATCGGGTCGCGCCAGACGACCTTCAGGTTCTCCAGCGACGCGGTGCCGGTGCCGAGCTTCAGCGTCGCACGGGCCAGCGCCAGGCTCGATGTGTTCGGCTGCTGCCCGGGCTCCGAATAGGTGAGGTAGATGGCCCCGTCGCTCGAATAGGACGGGGCCAGGTACACGCCGAGCAGGCCGTTCTGGCCTTGATAAAGCACCGGCGGCACGCCCGTGACCTCGAGCTTCTGCCCCGCTGGCGTCGCCAGAAAGAGCTTGCCGCTCTTCTCGGTGATCAGCATGCGTGCGTCGGGCAGGAAGGCGATGCGCCATGGCAAGTCGAACTGCGCAACCTTCGTGAGCTTGAAGGGAGGCGTTGGGCTGGCGGGAAGCGCTCCGGCGTTGATCTGCGCAAGCACGGGCGTTGCCGCCACAAGCACGCAAGGGATGAGACCCGACTTCGGCAGTTGCATGCTTCGCTCGTCCGCCCGTTGCCGCGATCAGGCCAGTGCCTGGTTGAATGTCGCCAGCAGGCGCGTCCATGCGCGCTCGGCCTGGGCTGCGTCGTAGACCCGTGAGTCGGGCGGGCACCATCCGTGGGCTGCGGGGTACACCTCCACCTCGGCGGACAGCTTCGCGCTCTCGAACGCGGTGCGCAGCGTGGTCTTGGTTTCGGGCTCCTTGGCGTCGTCGTTCTCGGCCACTGCAATCAGGTAGCGCGCCTTCGTCTGGGCCAGCAGGCGATGGGGGCTGTCGGGCGACCCGTTCACCATGGCGGCACCGTGGAAGGTGCCGACGGCGCCCACGCGGTCGGGCGCCACGGTCGCGGTACGCACCGCAATCGGCCCGCCCATGCAGTAGCCGGTGGTGCCGAGCTTGCGCGCCTTGTCCACCTCTTTTTGGGCATCGAGCCAGGCCACGAAGGCTTTGGCGTCGCTCAGGTGCATGGCCGGGGTCAGGGCCTGCATCAGCGGCATCACCTCGGCGATGGCCGTCTGGCCGCCCTGCGCCGCGGTGGGCGCTTTCTTCTGCCGGTAGAAGGGGTTCACCACCAGCACGCTGTAGCCCGATTCGGCCAGGCGCCGACCCATTTGCCTGAAGGCCGGGCGTAGGCCGAACACGTCGGGCCAGATCAGCACGCCGGGTGCCGCGCCCGCCGTGGGTGCGACAAAGTAGGCGTCGCAGCTGCCGTCCACCGTGGTGATGGTCACCTCGCGTTCGGCCACGCCCCCGCGTTGGCCACGCCGGGCAACGCCGTCAGCAGGCCGGCGGATGCGGCCCACGTGCCGAAGTCGCGGCGGGTGTACTTCTTGAGCTCTTCCTGGTCGTTCAGATCACACATGTCGGGTCTACCTTGTCGGGGTTGCGTCAGGGGTCCGCTTTTCCCACGAATCGCGACGGGCAGCAAGCAAGGGGTCTTTCCCGGTCGTTGAGCGTGGCCGCGTCGGCCGGGAAGCGACGGGGTCCGCGAGCGTTCGTCCGGCGACGCGCTCATGTCGGCTCTTTTCGATCCTTCGGAATCCCGAACAGGCACATCAGGCTTCCCGCCAGCAGCAATGCAACGGACACACCAAGGCCGGCACAAGAACAGAAAGCCCGCGCGGGCTCGAGCTCCGTGCTCGAACCGAGCGAACCCCATCCGCTATGTGCCCTTGCCCTGCGAGGCCAGCAGGTTGCGTGCTTCCACGAGCAGCGGCTTCACCGCTTCGAAGGTTTTCGCGCTCGGGTTGATCACGCTCACCCAGTGCATGTTGGCCTCCGTCGGATGCGGCATGAGCCGGTCGAGCGCGGTGTAGTCGATGCCCGCCCGTTCCTGTTCGCCGAAGAGTGCATGAAAGGTTTGCTCGCCTGTGCGGATGTTGAGCCGGAACACGCCGGGGCGGTTCAGGTTCGAGGCGCTGTCGGCGTCGCTGTCCTTCGTGACGAGGGTCGCGAACGGCAGCTTGTTGTCCGTCCCGTGAAAGAAAAAGCTGTTGTCGCCGGCAACCACGAAATGGCCACCGCCGAGCATGTCGATGAGGTGTTGGGTGATGTCGTCTTCGGTCATGTGCTGCAAAAAAAGCGCTGTCGCTCTGTCGCCCTTCGGGTCTGTCGAACAGCCAGATGCGCATGATGCCTGCATACCGCCAATGGCAGATGGAGCAACGGCCTGCGAAAGCTCACACTGCCGCCCATGACCGAAGCCGAAATGCTCGCCACGCAGAAGCAACTGGGGCTCGACCGCGAACGGCTCGAGCGCGAGAAGCTGGAATTCGAGCAGAAGAAGATGCAGCGCGTGACCATCGCGATCTCGATGGTGGCGCTGGTGGTCTCGCTGCTGCAGGTGGCCGTGGCCTTCATGCAGAGCCGCCTGAGCACCGCGCAGACGGTGGAGAAGTTCATTCCGCACCTGCAGAAGCCGGAGACGCGCGACGCCGCGCTGCTGACCATGGCCGCCTTCACCGACCAGGAGTTCGTGACCCAGCTGGCCGAGAAGCTCAAGGCCACGAGCGTGCTCGAGACGCTGCAGGCCAAGGGCACCGACCAGGAGAAGGCGCGCGCCACCGAGGCGCTGTCGTCGCTCGACGTCAAGCGCAAGCAACTGCTGGAGCGCGCCTTCGACGACAACAAGCAGACGCGCATCCAGGCCACCACCGAGCTGGTGCGCCAATGGTCGAGCGACCCGAAGGTGGTGCCCGAGACCATCGCCGCGGCCGGCGGCAAGGCGGGCAACCCGAGCGGCGTGGTCAACGCATTGGTGGTGCTGCGCGAGGCGCAGCCCGAAGCCCTGCGCGCCAACTCGGCGGAGCTGCTGCCGTTCCTCGACAAGGTGGAGGCGAACGGGCCGCAGACGCGCGCGCTGACGGCGCAGGTGCGCGAGCGCGCCGGCCTGCCTGCGAGCACGCCTTGACTGCGCGGTGACCCGGCGTCCCGGCGTCCCGGCGACCTAGGGCCCCGGCTCAGGGCTTCCA
Organism: Variovorax sp. OK212; assembly: GCF_900112425.1. GTDB lineage: Bacteria > Pseudomonadota > Gammaproteobacteria > Burkholderiales > Burkholderiaceae_C > Variovorax. Next base: position 13,268 of record NZ_FOLP01000015.1, read on the forward strand.
GCGCCGCAGCCCGAGTTCTTCGGCGAGTTGGCGGTAGCGCTGGATCTGCGCCTGCACGTAGTCGTCGAGCGCGGCACCGGTGAGCGCGAAGGGGTACAGGCCGTGCTGCTCGCGCAGCGCCGCATAGCCGGGCGCGGCGCTCGCTTCGCGGAAGGCCGCGACCCACGCGCGCGCGGCCGCCTCGGGCACGTCGGCGCTCAGGTACAGGCCGCGCACGGTCGGCCATACCAGGTCGACGCCTTGCTCGCGCGCGGTCGGCACGCCGGTGAGCGCGCCGCCCAGGCGGTTCTCCGACAGCACCGCGAGCAGCCGCACCGCCGCGCCGCCCGCCATGGCCTGCAGCGCCTCGGCCGCGTCGCCGGGGAAGGCATCGACGTGCTTGCCCTGCAGCGCGCCCAGCGCATCGCCGCCGCCTTCGAAGGACACGAAGCGCATCGCCTTGTGGTCGCGCCCCGCGGCGCGCACCAGCAGCGCGGCCTTCACCCAGTCCTGGCTGCCGACGGTGCCGCCCGCGCCGAAGGCGATGCGCGAGGTGTCCTGGCGCAGCGCGGCGACCAGGTCCTGCAGGCGCTTGCAGGGCGAGTCGCGGTGCACGGCAATCACGCCGTAGTCGGTGCCCAGCGTGGCGATCCATCGCACGGCGGACGGCGGGTGCGGCCCGAAGCGGCCCTGCGCCAGGTTGAGCAGCGAGCCGCTCGAAAAAGCCACCAGCGTGCCCGGCCCGCCGAGCTTGCCGGTGGCGATGCGGTCGAACGCGACCGCGCCGATGCCGCCCGGCAGGTAGCGCTGGGCCAGCGGTGGGCGCGCGGGCCGCACGGCCTGCAGTGCATCGCGCGCCAGGGCGCAGGTCAGCGCGAAACCGCCGCCGGCCTTGGCGGGAATCACGCAGTCGGCGGCGTCTTCGGAAGGGTCGCCCGCGGCCATCGCGCGCGTGCCGGCCAGCGGCGTCAGCAGCGCGGACAGCGCGCGAAGTGCGTGGCGGCGGGTGAATGGAATTTGCATGGGGCGGGCCTGTCAGGCGACAGCCGGGCGCGGCCACCAGATGATCGCATGCAGCCCCGGGCCGGCCTCGCGTGCCTCGAGCCGCAGCTCGCCCTGGTGCCGCTGCGCGATGGAGCGCGCAATGGCCAGCCCGAGCCCGAAGCCGCCCTTGCCCGCGCGCGCGCCGCGGCGAAAGCGCTGGCCCAGCGCGGCGCGTTCTTCGTCGCTCAGGCCCGGCCCGTCGTCCTCGACGTTGAGGCTCCAGCCCGCCGCGTCGCCGGCCGCAAAGAGCGTGATGGTGCCCTCGGCCGGCGTGTAGGTGATGGCGTTGGTCACCAGGTTGCTCAGCGCTTCGCGCATCAGCCCGCGGTCGGCCACGGCGAGGAACTCCGGCGTCGGTGAATGAATGCCCAGGTCGATGCCCAGGTCGATCCGCTTGGCGCGCGCCAGCGGCAGCAGGTCGACCGCCACTTCGCGCAGCAGCGCGGCCATGTCGAACGCGGCGGGCTCCACCAGCACCGTGTCGCTGCGGCCCAGCGCCAGCAGCTGCTGCGCGCTGCGCGTGGCGCGGCCGATTTCGGTGCCGAGCGCGTCGAGCGCCACCTGTACCTGCGCCGGGTCCTGCTCGCGGCGTGCGTAGTCGGCCTGCATCTGCAGCGTGGTGAGGTGCGTGCGCAGCTGGTGCGAGGCGTCGTCCAGGAACTGGCGCTGCTGCGTCACCAGGTCCTGCGTGCGCGACATCTGCTGGTTGACGGCGGCCACCAGCGGGCGCACTTCGGCGGGCAGGTCGGTCTCGGCGATGCGCGTGAGGTCGTCGGGCGTGCGCGCCTGCACCTCGCGCGCAAGGCGCGACAACGGCCGCAGCGCAGTCGCCAGCGCCACCGCGGTGCCGCACAGCAGCATGGCCAGCACCAGGGCGTCGCGCAGCGCCGCGCTGCGCACGAAGCGCGCGCTGAACTCCTGGCGCGAGCGCGTGCTCTCGCCGACCTGGATCAGCACGCTGCGCCCGGTGCTGCCGGCCGGCGCGCGGTCCAGGTCGCGCCGGTAGGCGGCCAGGCGCACGGCCTCGCCGAAGTAGGTTGCGTCGTAGAAGGCCGGCACGCCCATCGCCAGTTCGGCGGGCGGCGCGGGCAGGTCGGCGCTGCCCAGCTCCACCAGTCCGTCGGAGGTCGAGACGCGAAAGAACACCTGCCCGCTGGCCGTGAGCTCGAAGAACTCGAACATGGTGTACGGCAGCTCGACCGACAGGCCGCCCGAGGCGGTCGAGATGTTGGCGTCGATGGACTTGAGCGCGCCCAGCAGCGAGCGGTCGTAGGCCGCGTTGGCGGCGGCGAGCGCGTCGTGACGCGTCATCCACAGCTCCAGGCCGGTCACGATCAGCAGTGCAGGGAACAGCAGCAGCGCAAGGCGCTGCCACAGGCTCGCGCGCTGGAGCCGCTCACGGCATCGCAAGGTCGGCGGGCGCACGCTCACTCAGTCGGCTTCCAGCACATAGCCCAGCCCGCGCAGCGTCACGATGCGCACGCCGCTGCCGTCCAGCCGCTTGCGCAGCCGGTAGACGAAGACCTCGACCGCCTCGGGGTGCACCTCTTCGTCGTCGGAGAACACGCGCTCCAGTATCTGTTGCTTCGACAGCGGCTCGCCGCTGCGCTGCACCAGCACGCGCAGCACGGCCAGCTCGCGCGGGGAGAGCGCCAGCGCCTCGCCGTTCAGCGTGAAATGCCGGCGCGCGCCGTCGTACACCAGCGCGCCGCAGGCCAGGCGCGGATGTTCCACGCCGCGCGCGCGGCGCACCAGCGCGTGCAGCCGCGCTTCGAGTTCGGCCAGCGCGAAGGGCTTGGCAAGAAAGTCGTCCGCCCCCGCATTGAGCGAGGCCACGCGTTCGTTCAGCGAATCGCGCGCGGTGAGGATGAGCGCGGGCAGCCGCTGGTCGCGTTCGCGCAGCCGCTGCAGCACCGTGTGGCCGTCCATGCCCGGCAGGCCCAGGTCGAGCACCAGCGCGTCGTGGTCGCGCTGCTGCAGCGCCCGGTCGGCCAGGCGCCCGTCGTCCACCCATTCGACCTGGATGCCCGCGTGCTCGAGCGCCTTGCAGAGCCAGGTGCCCAGGGTGTGTTCGTCTTCGGCCAGCAGGATGCGCATGGCGCGATGCTAGGGCCTGCGCCCATCAATCCGGCTTGATGTTTGCCCTTGCGATCACCTTCTGCCAGCGCTTCTGCTCGGCCGCGATGAACTGCGCGAACTGCTCCGGCGTGCCGCCCACGGCCTCGGCCGCATCGGCCGTCAGGCGCTGCATCGAGTCGGGCGACTTCACCGCCTTCATCGTCTCGGCCGAGAGCTTGGTCATCTGCGCGGGCGTGAAGTTGGCCGGCGCGAGCATGCCGTACCACTGCGTCATTTCGAAGCCCGGGAAGCCCTGCTCGGCCACGGTCGGCACGTCGGGCAACTGTGCCAGGCGATGGGCCGAGCCGGTCGCGATGCAGCGCACCTTGCCGGCCTTGATGAACGGAATGATCGCGGCCGCACCGATGGCCGAGGCGTCGAGCCGGCCCGAGAGCAGGTCGGTCACCATCGGGCCGGTGCCGCGGTAGGGCACGTGCAGCATGAACACGTCGGCCGTCATCTTCAGGTACTCGAAGGCCAGGTGGCCTGCGCTGCCGTTGCCCGCGGACCCGTAGCTGAGCTTGCCGGGCTTGGACTTGGCGTAGGCGATGAACTCCTTCAGGTTTTTCGCCGGCACGTCGGGGTGCACCACGTAGAGGCTGGGCACCTTGGCCAGCAGGCTCACGGGCTTGAAGTCCTTGTTGGGGTCGTAGGGCAGCTTGGCAAAGATGTACGGGTTGACCGCCAGCGTGCCGATGTGGCCCAGGATGACCGTGTGCTGGTCGGTGCTGCGCGCCACTTCGCTCATGGCGATGTTGCCGGCCGCGCCGGGCTTGTTGTCGACGAACACGCTCTGGCCGAGGGTGCGCGAGAGTTCGGCGGCGGTCGAGCGCGCGACGATTTCCGAGCTGCCGCCGGGCGCGAAGGGCACGACGAAGCGAATCGACTTGCTGGGCCAGGTGTCTTGCGCCGAGGCCAGCGAGGGCAGCAGCCCGCCGAGGGCGAGGGCGCCGCCGGCCTGCAGCCAGTGGCGGCGGTTGTGGGCGGCGTCGTTCGGGACATCGTGGGGAAAGAGGTCGGACATGGTGTGTCTCCAGCGCTTTTGGTTTGAAAGGGCGCATCGTGCCCGGGCGATGCTGTCGGAATGCTGTCAGTCGGGCTGGCCGTGCGTCCAGTGGTCCCGGCCCAGCGCGTCCGTGAGCCGGGCGATGAGCGCCTCCACCCGCGCCAGCACACCGTCGACCTGCGCGCGCACCGGCGCGTAGGCGAAGCGCAGGTTGTGGAAGATCGTGCCCTCGTCGGGGTCGTCGTTGCGCAGGTACAGCGTGCCGTCGTGCAGCCGCAGGTCGAGGTACCAGCCCTGCTCGTAGTCGGAAAACACCTCGCCGGGCGTGCCGGGTGCCAGCGACTCGAGGAAGGCCCGGGCATCGCTGAAGCGGTCGTGCCACGGAAACTCCACCAGCAAGCGTCCGGGGGCGTGGACCACCGGCCGGCTCCAGAAATGCGTGCCGTCGGCCGGGTCCTTGCCGTGCCGCGCGGCCTTGGCCAGCAGGTCGCGGTAGTGGCGGCACAGCGCGTCTTCGCGGCCCGTGCAGTCGGCCGACAGCACGAAGCCTTGTGCCGCGCCCGGAATCTCCGGCATGTACAGCGGCTCGCGCAGGGTCTCCCACTGTTCGGGCGAGATCTGCGACGACGGGCCGTAGTAGAACGAGGGTTCGACGATGAAGGCGACGTCGATGCGCACGTCGTCCACCGGCTCGGCTCGCGCGGCCCAGTCGGGGGGGTCGGGCACGTCGGGCATCGTGGGCACCCCTGGCGGATGGGCCATGCCGCGCGTCAGATCAGGTTGCGCATCGCCTGCGCCGTCTCGCGCAGCACCGGCAGCACGCGGGCCACCGCGTCTTCCGAGCTCTCGTGCCCCATCGGCATCGTGATGTTCAGCGCGCCCACCAGCGTGCCGTGCCGGTCGCGCAGCGGCACCGCGATGCCGCGCGAGTTCAGGTCGAGCTGCTGTTCCGACAGCGCCCAGCCCTGCGCGCGGATGCGCGCCAGCTCGAGCTTCATGCGCTCCATGCTGGCGATGGTGTGCGAGGTGAACACGGTCAGCTGGCGCGCAGTGAGCCAGGCGTTGAGCTCGGCGTCGCTGCGCAGCGCGAGCATCAGCATGCCCGAGGCCGTGACCTGCGCCGGCACGCGCGCGCCCAGCACGTAGCCAGTGCTCATGCTGCGGTTGGGGCCGTTGCGCGCGATGTAGACGACCTCGTCGCCGTCCATCACGCTGAGGTACGCGATCTCGTTGGTGCCGGCCGCCACCCGCTGCAGGAAGGGCTGCACCACGCGCGGCAGCCGGGCCGATTCCAGGTACGACTGCCCCAGGCGCAGCACGCGCGGCGTGAGCCAGAACAGCTTGCCGTCGCTGGCCACGTAGCCCATGTGCTGCAGCGTGAGCAGGTAGCGCCGCGCGGCGGTGCGGGTCATGTTGGTGCGCTGGCCGGCCTGGCTGGCGGTCAGGCGCGGGTTGGCGTCGTCGAAGGCTTCGATGATGCTCACGCCGCGCTCCAGCCCCGCGATCCAGTCGCGCTTGTCCAGGCCCGCGGGCGGGGCGGAGTCGTCCTGGGTGTCCTTGGCGGCGGGGAGGGCGGCGGCAGTGGCAGTGGCAGCGACGGTCATGGGCGGGAAGTGTGCCTTCGGGCGGGTCTGCGGTGAACGCCTCCGGCATCCCGGAAAACCCTAGATTTGAACGATTGACGATTTTTGCAGTTCGATAATCGCACGTTCAAGCGCCCCGCAGGCTGCAAGGATCAAGCGAAGAGACTATAAAGCTCGGCATCCGGCCTCGAAACGAGCGATTGACGAACGGAAGCAAGCACATGAGCCATTCCATCCGCGGCAGCACCCAGGCATACCTGATTCCGGGCGACCCGGTTCGCAATGTGCGGCTGCCGCGCATGTTCAACGCCGCCTTCGAGCGCTACGAGATCGACGCGGTGCTGCTGCCCATGCAGGTGCCGGTGCGCGACTTCGCGATGTTCTTCAAGTCGGCCTTTCTCGCGCGCAACGTGCGCGGCATGGTGATCGCGCCGCCGCACAAGCCGCTGGTGGTCGACCTGCTCGACGGCTGCGGCCTGTTCGGGCGCGTGGCCGGTTCGGTCAACGTGGTGCGCCGCACCGAGGGCGACCAGCTCGAGGGCGACCTGTTCGACGGCGAAGGCCTGATCGGCGCGCTCGACCACTGCAACATCCCGTTCCGCGGCAAGCGCGTGCTGATCCTCGGCGCGGGCGTGAGCGCCGCGGCCATCGGCGTGGCGCTGGCCGAGGGCGGTACCGTGAACGGCGCGGAGCACATCGCCTTTCACGACACGGCCGCCGGCAAGGCGGCCGGCGTGGCCGCCAAGCTGAATGCCTTCTTCGACGCGACGGTGGTCGCGGTGGAAAGCAACGCGCCCGAGGGCTATGACCTCGTCATCAACGCCACGCCGCTCGGGCTGGTCGAGGGCGACGCGCTGCCGGTCGACGTGACGCGCATGGACGGCCATGCGGCGCTGTTCGACATTCTTCTGCGCAACCAGCCCACGCCGCTGGTGCGCGCGGCCCGCGCGCGCGGGCTCAATGCGCAGGCGGGCTTCGAGATGCTCATTCAGCAGATGCCGCACTACTTCCGCTACTTCGGCCACCTGGACGCGGCCGAGGCGATGCAGGCGGACGCCGATTTCCTGCGCGAAATCATCTACCCGCCGGCCATGCAGGCCGAGATTGCGCAGCCCCTGCGCTACCACTCGCCCAGCGTGGCCTGAGCCCCCTTCACCAAAGAAACGACCGACATGATCTCCGGCAAGACCACCCTCATCGCCCACCTGGGTTTCCCCACCGAGGCCTTCAAGGCCCCGATGATCTACAACCCCTGGTTCGACCAGAAGGGCATCGACGCGGTGGTCGTGCCCATGGGCGTGAAGCCCGAGGACTACGCGGCGTCGCTGCCGCAGATCTTCAGATTCAGCAACCTGCGCGGCGCGCTCGTGACCATGCCGCACAAGGTCACGACCATGTCGCTGGTCGACGAGGTGACGCCCACCGCGCGCGTGGCGGGCGCCTGCAACGCCATCCTGAAGCGGCCCGACGGCACGCTGCTGGGCGACCAGTTCGACGGCGCGGGTTTCGTGCGCGGCGTGGAGCGCAAGGGGCGCCTGTTCAAGGGCGCGCGCGTGCTGGTGTCGGGCACGGGCGGCGTGGGCTCGGCCATTGCCGCGTCGATCGCCGCCGCCGGCGCGGCCGAGCTGATGCTGTTCGACATGAGCGAGGCTTCCGCCAATGCACTGGCCGCGCGGCTGCGCGAGAACTATTCGCAGATGAAGGTGAACACGGGCTCCAAAGACCCGGCCGGCTACGACGTGGTGGTCAACGCCACGCCACTCGGCATGAAGGAGGGCGACCCGCTGCCCTTCGACATCGACCGCATCGACCCCGCCACCTTCGTCGGCGAGGTCGTGATGAAGACCGAGTTCACGCCGCTGCTGCAGGCCGCCAAGGCCAAGGGCTGCGCGGTGCAGGTGGGCACCGACATGCTGTTCGAGATGATTCCGGCGTACCTGGAGTTCTTTGGCTTCGGCACCGCGTCGCCCGACGAACTGCGCGCCGTGGCCCAGCTGAAATACTGATTGAAATATGGATGAAGCCCAGGCCAGCCCTGCCTTGCCTTGCCCCTCTCCCCGGGGGTGAAGGCCGGCGGCCTCATCACCGGTCGTGGCCTCGCGAAGGCTGCGGCCCCTCACCCCAACCCTCTCCCCAAGGGAGAGGGAGAAAGAAAAAAGACCTGACATGAGCATCTTCGAAGGCTTCCTCTCCACCTCCGAAACGCTGGGCGCCTTCAGCGACCGCGCGTTCGTCGACGCCATGCTGCGCTTCGAAGCCGCGCTGGCGCGCGCGCAGGCCGCCGAAGGGCTGATTCCCGAAAGCGCCGCCCACTCGATCGTGAGCAGCTGCAAGGTCGAGCTGTTCGACGTGGCCAAGATCGTGCGCGAAAGCGGGCGTGCCGGCAGCGTCGCCATTCCGCTGGTGAAGGCGCTGCGCGAAGCCGTGGGCCTGTTCAATGCCGAGGCCGCGCCCTTCGTGCACTTCGGCAGCACCAGCCAGGACGTGATCGACAGCGCCATGGCGCTGGTCACGCGCGAGGCCGTGGCGCTGGTCGAGACCGACCTGGCCAAGGCCGCCGACGCGCTGCTGCGCCTGGCCGTCACGCACGCCGAAACGCCGATGCTCGCGCGCACGCTGATGCAGCCGGCCTCCGTGACCAGCTTCGGCTTCAAGTGCGCCGGCTGGGCCGCGCCGCTGGTGCGCAGCCGCATCCGCCTGCGCGAGGCCGCAAGGCACGCGCTGCAGCTGCAGCTGGGCGGTGCCGTCGGCACGCTGGCGCAGATGGGGGGGCAGGGCGCGGCGGTGCGCAAGCGCATGGCCAAGGAACTGGGCCTGGGCGACCCCGGCGCCACCTGGCACACGCAGCGCGACGAATGGGTGGCGCTGGGCTGCGAGCTCGGCCTGATGACGGGCAGCCTCGGCAAGATCGCGGTCGACATCGCGCTGCTCGGCCAGTACGAAGTGGCCGAGGTCGCCGAGCCCAGCGAGCCCGGGCGTGGCGGCTCGTCGGCCATGCCGCACAAGCGCAACCCGGTGGCCTCGATGGTGGCCATTGCCGCCGCGCACCGCGCGCCGCAGCGCGTGGCCGCCTTGCTCGGCGCCATGCCGCAACAGCACGAGCGCGCGCTCGGCGCCTGGCAGGCCGAGCTGGGCGAGTGGCCCCAGCTGCTGATGTCGGCGCACGGCAGCGTGCGCGCCATGGCGGGCGCGTTGCCCGGCCTGCAGGTGGACGCCGCGCGCATGCGCGCCAACATCGACCGGCTGCGCGCCGAACTCCCGCGCGACGCGGCCGACGAATGGTTCGACCCCGCGCTCGCGCACAACGCCGGGCAGACCGCGCTCGCCGAAGTGAAGGCGCTGCAGGCCCGGCTGACCGAACACGAAGAACACAGAGAACACAAGGAACCCTCGAAATGACCGCCCCCGAATTTCCCGCAACACCCGACGTGCCGGCCGACGGCTACGAATCCGGCCTCCTGAACCGCCGCCGCGTGCTGGGCGACGCCTGGGTCGACAAGTCGCTCGCCAACCGCAACGAGTTCAACGCCGAGTTCCAGGAGCTCATCACGCGCCACGCGTGGAACGACATCTGGGGCCGCCCCGCGCTGGGCGACAAGACGCGCCGCTACATGGTGCTGTCGATGATGCTGGGCATCCACGCCTACGAGGAGTTCGCGATGCACGTGCGCGCCGCGCTCGACGGCCCGCCCGAGTCGCGCCTGACGCCCGAGGACATCAAGGAAGTGATCATGATGGCCGCCATCTACTGCGGCGTGCCGGTGGCCAACCACGCCTTCGGCATTGCCACCGGCATCCTGCGCGAGAAGGGCCTGCTGGCGGCGGCCGCACCCCAATCACCCCAGCCCGCCTCCAGGTGAGCGCGCCGGACGCCCGCAAGAAGGGCCGGTTCGACGTCAGCTTCACCCTGATGCTGCCGCTGCTGCTGGCGGCGCAGCCGGTGGCCACCGACAGCTATCTTCCCGCGCTCCCCGCCATTGCGAAGGAGCTCGGCTCGGCCAGCACCAGCCTGACGCTGTTCGTGCTGGCCTTCGGCTTTGCGCAGCTGCTGTGCGGCCCGCTGGCCGACCGCTTCGGGCGCCGGCCGGTGCTGCTGGCGGGGCTGGGCTGCTACGCCGTCGCGGCGCTGGGCGGCGCGTTCGCGGGCAGCGTGGCGCTGCTGGCGGGCTGGCGCACGCTGCAGGGCTTCTCGATGGCGGCCATCCTCGTGTGCTCGCGCGCGGCCGTGCGCGACCTGTACCCCGCGCACGAAGGCCCGCACGTGATGGCGCGCGGCCTCACCGGGCTGGGCGTGGTCGGCCTGGTGGCCCCGCTGCTGGGCGCATGGCTGGTGCAGGGCGCGGGCTGGCGCTGGGTGATGGTGGCGATGGCGCTCTACGCCTCGGTGCTGTTCGCGCTGTGCTGGCATGCGTTCGGCGAAACGCGGCAACCGCTGACGGGTGAATCGTCCGCGCCGCGCGGCAGCACGCGCGCCGTGTTCGCCAGCCGCTCGTTCCGCGCCTGGGCGTCGGTGGCGGCCACCACCTACGGCGGGCTCTTCTGCTTCCTGCTGCTGTCGCCGATGGTCTACATCGGCTACCTGGGCTGGTCGCCCGCGTGGTACGGCTGGATCCCGGCGGGCGGCTCGCTGGTCTACATCTTCAGCACCACCATGTGCCGCACGCTGCTGCGGCGCTACGGGCCGGTGCGCACCGTGCGCCTGGGCGCCTCGCTGAGCCTGGCGGGCCCGGTGATCCAGGCGCTGGGCTGCCTGCTGCTGCCGCTGAGCGCGGTGCCGCTGCTGGTGGGCCACGCGGTGTACTGCCTGGGCCACGGCATCCACCAGCCCTGCGGGCAGGCCGGCGCCGTGGGCGACCTGCCGCACCTGGCGGGGCGGGCCGTGTCGTGGTCGGGCTTCGGCATGATGATGGTCGCGTTCTGCGTGGGACAGCTGGCCGCGCGCTTCGTCGATGCCGGGTATTCGAACGGCGCCTGGCCCATGGTCCTGCCGATGCTGCTGGCCGGCTGCGTGCTGATGGCCATCGCGTTTTTCTGGCTGCCGCGCCTGCAGCACCCTCAACCTCCTTCACATCCTTCACCTCCATCAAAGGAACCCGCACCATGACCCGTTTGAACGTCGTTCGCGAGGGCTCCGGCCCCTTCGTCGTGCTCAGCCATGCGCTGGGGTGCGACCTGCACATGTGGGACGGCGTGGCCGCGCAGCTGGCGCGCGCCCACACCGTGCTGCGCTACGACCACCGCAACCACGGCGCCTCCGAGGTGGTGCCCGGCGCGCTGCGCATCGAGACGCTGGCGCAGGACGCGGCCGAGCTCATCCGGCGCGAGACGGGCGGCGAGCCGGTGCACTTCGTCGGGCTGTCGATGGGCGGCATGACCGCGCAGGCGCTGGCCGTGCGCCACCCCGAGCTGCTGAAGACGGTGGTCATCGCCAATTCGGCCGCCCACTACCCCGACCAGGCCCCCTGGCGCGCGCGCGCCGAGACGGTGGCCGCCAAGGGCGTGGCCGCCGTCGCGCCCGGCGCGGTGGCGCGCTGGCTCACGCCGGCCTACGTGGGCACGCCCGAGGGCGCGGCCGCCGCCAAGGCGCTGCACGACACGCTGGTGCGCACCGACGCGCAGGGCTACATCGAGAGCTGCAACGCCGTGGCCGCCATCGACTTCCGCGAGAGCAACCGCCGCTTCGCCGTGCCCACGCTGGTGGTCGGCGGGCTGCAGGACGAGGCCACGCCGCTGGCCATGTCCGAGGCCATGGCCACCGCCATTCCGGGCGCGCGGCTGGCCACCATGGACGCCGCACACCTGAGCGCGGTGGAGCGGCCGGTGGAGCTCTCGCAGCTGCTGATCGACTTCTGGCGCAGTCTTTGAGGGCCCTGGGCCGGCCGGCGGCCCTAGGTGTATCCCGTATTTCGTACGAATGATGAACGCGCGTGATCGATGATCGATCAAATGGCCTCTGAATAGATTGTGGCGCGGGCCGGGTGTTTCTAAAGTCCACCCATGCACCGCTCCATCGCCACCGTGTCGCTCAGCGGCACCCTTCGCCAGAAGCTCGAAGCCGTCGCCGCCGCCGGTTTCGACGGCATCGAGCTGTTCGAAGCCGACTTCATCAACTTCAAGGGCACCGCCGCCGAACTGCGCCGAATCACGGGCGACCTGGGCCTGTCGATCGACCTGTACCAGCCGTTCCGCGACTTCGAGGGCATGCCCGAGCCGCAGTTCCGCCGCAGCCTGGACCGCGCCGAACGCAAGTTCGACCTGATGGAAGCCATGGGCGCGCCGCTGGTGCTGTGCTGCTCCAACACCTCGCCGCTCGCGGTGAACGACCCCGCGCTGGCCGCCGCGCAGCTGCACGAACTGGCCGAGCGCGCCGCGCGCCGCAACCTGCGCGTGGGCTTCGAGGCACTGGCCTGGGGCCGCCACACCTCGCTGTACGGCCAGGCCTGGAACATCGTGAAGCAGGCAGGGCACGCGCACCTGGGGCTGATCCTCGACAGCTTCCACACCCTCTCGCTGAAGGACGACCCGGCCGGCATCGCCGGCATTCCGGGCGACAAGATCTTCTTCCTGCAGATGGCCGACGCGCCGCTGCTGGCCATGGACGTGCTGCAGTGGGCGCGCCACCACCGCTCGTTTCCGGGGCAGGGCGACTTCGACGTCGTCGGCTTCTTCGAGCAGGTGCTGCGCGCGGGCTACACCGGGCCGCTGTCGCTCGAAATCTTCAACGACATCTTCCGCGAGACGCCGAACCGCCGCACCGCGGTGGACGCGATGCGCTCGTTGCTGTACCTGGAGAGCGAGGCGCGCGAGCGCATGGCCACGGCAAAGCCGTCGCATCCCGTGCAGCCCCTGCAGCCCCTTCGTGTGGAGCTGTTCAACCCGCCGCCGGCACCGGCGCTCTCGGGCCTGTCGTTCATCGAGTTCGCGGCCGACGAGGCCTCGGCCGCCACGCTGGCCACGCTGGTCGAGCAACTGGGCTTTCGCCGCATCGGCAAGCACCGCTCCAAGGCCGTGACGCTGTACCGCCAGGGCGACATCAACCTGATCGTGAACGCGCAGCCCGACTCCTTTGCGCGCCAGCGCTTCGAGGCGCACGGCACCTCGGTGTGCGCGCTGGGCGTGCGCTGCGACGACCCGCTCGCCGCAGTCGGCCGCGCCACCGCCATGCGCTCGCAGCGGCACGACAGCCCGGTGGGGCCGAACGAGCTGCGCGTGCCCGCCATCGTGGCGCCGGGCGGCAACCTGATTCACTTCGTGCCCGAGGCACTGGGCGCCAACGGCCTGTACGAAGCCGACTTCGTGCTCGACGACCACGGCGCCGAGGCCGGCGACGCGGGCCTGCAGCGCATCGACCACGTGGCCCTGGGCCTGGCGCTGGACCAGCTCGACACCTGGGTGCTGTTCACGCGCGCCGTGCTCGGCCTGGAGCCCGGCGAAAGCCTGGAGCTGGCCGACCCCTTCGGCCTCATTCGCAGCCGCGGCGTGGCCAACGCCGAGCGCAGCCTGCGCCTGGTGCTGAACGTGTCGCTGAGCCAGCGCACCCGCACCGCGCGCACGCTGAGCGTGACCGGCGGCGGCGCGGTGCACCACATCGCGCTGAGCTGCACCGACATCTTCGACACGGCCGCCAGGCTGCGCGCCAACGGCACGCGCTTCGTGCCCATTTCGGACAACTACTACGACGACCTGGCCACGCGCATCGACCTCGCACCCGAACTGCTGGCGCGCATGCGCGAAGCGGGCGTGCTGTTCGACCGCTCGCCGGCCGGCGACTACCTGCACATCTATACCGAGAGTTTCGAGGGTGGACTGTTCTTCGAGGTCGCACAACGCGTAGGCAACTACGACGCGTACGGTGCCCTCAATGCACCGGCGCGCATGGCTTCCCAGGCGCAGGATTGATCCGTTGGGTTTTCTGATTACTTACCCGTCAACACTGGAGACAACACATGGCCAACAACACAGCCCATGAGCCGCAAGGCAGGCACCAGTCGAAGAAGGCCGCGGCAAGCGGCTGGATCGGCTCGGCGCTGGAGTACTACGACTTCTTCATCTACGCCACCGCGGCGGCGCTGATCTTTCCGCAGATCTTCTTCCCCAAGGGCGACCCCAAGACCGCCATCATCGCGTCGCTCGCGACCTACGGCGTGGGCTACGTCGCGCGCCCCATCGGCGCCTTCGTGCTCGGCCACTGGGGGGACACCCACGGCCGCAAGCAGGTGCTGGTGCTGTGCATGTTCCTGATGGGTTTCTCCACCGTGGCCGTCGGCCTGCTGCCGACCTACGACCAGGTCGGCCTGCTGGCCCCCGCGCTGCTGGTGCTGCTGCGCCTGATCCAGGGCTTTGCGGTGGCCGGTGAAATCTCGGGCGCGAGCTCGATGATTCTCGAGCACGCCCCGTTCGGTCGCCGCGGCTTCTTCGCGAGCTTCACGCTGCAGGGCGTGCAGGCCGGCCAGATCCTGGCGGCCGCCGTGTTCCTGCCGCTGGCGCACTACATGCCCGAGGACGCGTTCAACTCGTGGGGCTGGCGCATTCCGTTCCTGCTGAGCTTCCTGGTCATCGTGGCCGGCTACATCATTCGCCGCGAAGTCGACGAGACCCCGGCCTTCGCCGAAGTCGACCAGAAGGGCGAAACCGCCAAGGCACCGATCGTGCAGGCCTTCACCGACAGCTGGGGCGACATGCTGCGCGTGGTCTGCATGGCGCTGATGAACGTGATTCCGGTGGTGGCCACCGTGTTCGGCGCGGCCTATGCCGTGCAGGCCGCCTACGGCATCGGCTTCCAGAAAGACGTGTACCTGTGGATCCCCGTGCTGGGCAACATCCTGGCCGTGATCGTGATCCCGTACGTGGGCAACCTGTCGGACCGCATCGGCCGCCGCCCGCCGATCATCGTGGGTGCGCTGGCATCGGGCCTGCTGTCGTTTGCCTACCTGTACGCCATCAGCATCAAGAACGTGCCGCTGGCCGTGTGCATGTCGCTGCTGATGTGGGGCATCGTGTACCAGGGCTACAACGCCACCTTCCCGAGCTTCTACCCCGAGCTGTTCCGCACCCGCAACCGCGTATCGGCCATGGCCATCTCGCAGAACGTGGGCACCACCATCACCGCGCTGCTGCCGGCCCTGTTCGCCGCCGTGGCGCCTCCCGGCTCGACCAACGTGTGGCTCACCGTGGGCGCCATCACCTTCGCCGTGACCATCCTGGCGGCACTGGCGGCCATGACCGCACGCGAAACCTACCGCGTGCACATGAAGGACCTGGGCAAGCCCGACGCCGTGCCGGTCGACAAGCAGGAATACGACCGCCTGCGCGAGCAGACACTGGCCACCGCGCGCATGAGCAAGGCCGTGGCCTGAGGCGGCGGTGAACTGAAGAGAACAGAAGGGTGCGAAAGGCTGAAGACCTTTCGCGCACCAAGGGTTGTGGCGCCGTGAAGAATGGCGCCATGACCTCTTCTGCTTCTCCCTCGCACCTCAAGATCGACTTCGTCTCCGATGTGTCCTGCCCCTGGTGCGCCGTGGGCCTGGGCGCTCTCGAGGCGGCACTGAAGAAGGTGGCGCCCGACGTCACCGCGGAGCTGCACTTCCAGCCCTTCGAGCTGAACCCGCAGATGCCCGCCGAAGGCCAGGACACCTTCGAGCACCTGAACCAGAAGTACGGTTCCACCCTCGAGCAACAGGCCCAGTCGCGCGAAATGATCCGCCAGCGCGGCGCCGCCGTCGGCTTCGAGTTCAGCCCCGCAGGCCGTCCCCGCGTCTACAACACCTTCAACGCCCACCGCCTGCTGCATTGGGCCGAGCTCGAAAGCCCCGCCAAGCAGGCCGCGCTGAAGAAGCTGCTGCTGAAGGCCTACTTCACCGACAGCCAGAATCCTTCGGACCCCGAGGTGCTGGTGCGCGCGGCCACCGAAGCGGGGCTCGACGCGGCCCGCGCCCGCGAGATCCTGAACAGCGACGAGTTCGCGCAGGAAACCCGCGACCGCGAGCGCATGTACACCGACGCCGGCATCCACTCGGTGCCCGCGATCATCATCAACGACCAGCACCTGATCTCCGGCGGCCAGCCCGTTGAGGTGTTCGAGCGCGCGCTGCGCCAGATTGCCGGCGCTGCACCGGCGAGCCTGTCGGTAGCCTGACCTGGGTGGCGCACAGGCGCCGTCTTTGCGCAGCGTTACGAAAGTAAAGGGCGTCAACGGGCAAGGGGTTTCAGCGGTTGAGGTGGCATCCTCGAATTGCTGTCACCCTCAGGAGCCCCGAAGATGAAGAAGAAAAGCCTCATTGCCGCGCTTGCCATCCTGGCCGCGGCTTCGCTGCCCGCGCTGGCCGACGAATACGGCAAGCATCCGTTCTATCTGCATGCCTTGTCCGACCTGCGCACCGCCGAGTGGCAGGTGGCGCACCGCCGGCCCGAAGACGGCCGCGTCTCGCGCGACGAGCAGGTGGTGGTCGACGAGATCCACGCCGCCATCGGCGACCTGCAGCATGCGGCATGGCTGGACGGCAAGCCCGTCGAATGGCGCGAGCCCACCGACGCATGGCTGCCGCGAGAAGGCCGCCTGCACGTGGCGGTCGACCTGCTGCGCAAGGTGCGCTCCGACGTGGCGCGCGAAGAAGACGACCCGCGCTCGCGCCCGTTCCAGCAGCGCGGCCTGGCGCACGTGGACGTGGCGCTGAACACCGCGCAACACGCCATCGGCGACGTGCGCCACCACGACATGCGCGGGGAGTGAGCGCGGTGCCGGCCACTGCCCCGGTCTTGCCGGTGCGCCGCGCGTCGATGGCGCTCGGTGCCTGCGCGCTGGCGTTGCTCGCGGCCTGCGCCGGCATGTCTGGCGCGCCAGGCGAGCGACGACCGCTGGTGTCGGTGTCGCTGCCCTCCACGCCATTGAACGAGGCCACGCGCCTGCGCTGGCTCGACCGCGTGAGCTGGGGTGCCAACGCCAGCAGCGACGCGCAACTGTCGCAGCGCGGCCTGTCGCTGTGGATGCGCGACCAGCTCAACCCGCGTGCTGTGCCGCTGCCCCCCGCGGCGCAGGCGCAGATCGACGCCATGGCCATCTCGCGCACGCCGCTCGACCAGCTCGTGACCGCGCTCGACGCGCAACGCAAGGCCGCCGACGCGCTGCCCGACGAAGACCAGAAGAAGGCCGCGCGCCAAGCCTACCAGCAGCAACTCAGCAACCTTGCACGCGAGGCGCAGACGCGCTTCGTGCTGCGCGCGCTGTACTCGCCCAACCAGCTGCAGGAGCAGATGACCTGGTTCTGGATGAACCACTTCAACGTCAACCTGCGCAAGGACAACATCCGCGCGATGGTCGGCGACTACGAAGAGAACGCCATCCGCCCGCATGCGCTCGGCAAGTTCCGCGCCCTGCTCGGCGCCACGCTGCACCACCCCGCGATGCTGCGCTACCTCGACAACGCGCAGAACGCCGGCAACCGCATCAACGAAAACTACGCGCGCGAGCTGATGGAGCTGCACACCATGGGCGTGGGCAGCGGCTATTCGCAGGCCGACGTGCAGGAGCTGGCGCGCGTGCTCACCGGCGTGGGCGTGAGCATGCAGCCGCTGGATGCACCGCCGCCCAACGTGCGCCCCGCGCTGCGTGCCGACTACGTGCGCAAGGGCCTCTTCGAGTTCAACCCGAACCGGCACGACTACGGGCCGAAGACGCTGATGGGGGAGCCCATTCGAAGCCGCGGCCTGGCCGAGGCCGACGAAGCGCTCGACCGCCTCGCGCGCGCGCCGGCCACCGCGCGCTTCGTCTCGCGCAAGCTCGCCGTGTACTTCGTCTCCGACGAGCCGCCGCAGGCACTGGTCGAGCGCATGGCCGCGGCCTTCACGCGCAGCGACGGCGACATTGCCGTCACGCTGAAGGCGCTGTTCGAGTCGCCCGAGTTCGCCGCGTCGCTGGGCCACAAGTTTCGCGACCCGGTGCACTACGTGATGGCCGGCGTGCGGCTCGCGTACGACGAGCGCGTGGTGCTCAACGTGAACCCGATGCTCAACTGGATCAACCGCATGGGCGAGCCGCTGTACGGCCACGAGACGCCCGACGGCTATCCGCTCAACGAAGCCGCATGGGCGAGCGCGGGGCAGATGAACACGCGCTTCGAGATCGCGCGCGCCATCGGCGCGAACGGCGCGGTGCTGTTCCGCGCGGACGACAAGGCGCCGCTGGAGAAACCCGCGTTTCCGCAACTGGCCGAGTCGCACGCGGTGCGAGCGATGCAGGGCGGCCTGAGCGCGGACACGCGCGAGGCGCTGGCGCAGGCGAAGAATCCGCAGGAGTGGAATACCTTTCTGCTGGCGTCGCCGGAGCTGATGCGCCGTTGAGGTTCTGGTTTTTTTCCTCCCCTTCCGGGGGAGGGCAGGGGTGGGGGCAAGCGGCGTTCGATGAAGCGCTGCTGTGAAGCAAGCGCCGCTTGCCCCATCCCAGCCTTCCCCCGGGAGGGGAAGGAGCAAGACAGGGAGCGCCATGGGGCGTGGTTTTTGGTTTTTCTCCCTCCCCCGCTCGGGGAGGGCAGGGGTGGGGGCAAGCGGCGGTCGATGAAGCGCTGCTGCGAAGCAAGCGCCGCTTGCCCCCATCCCAGCCTTCCCCCGGAAGGGGAAGGAGCAAGACAGGGTGCGCCATGGGGCGTGGTTTTTGGTTTTTCTCCCTCCCCTTCCGGGGGAGGGCAGGGGTGGGGGCAAGCGGCGCTCGATAGAGCGCTGCTGCAAAAGCAAGCGCCGCTTGCCCCCATCCCAACCTTCCCCCGGAAGGGGAAGGAGCAAGGCAGGGAGCGTCATGGGGCGTGGTTCTTGGTTTTTCTCCCTCCCCTTCCGGGGGAGGGCAGGGGTGGGGGCAAGCGGCGTTCGATGAAGCACTGCTTCAAAACAAGCACCGCTTGCCCCCATCTCAACCTTCCCTTAAAGAGGGAAGGCGCAAGGCAGAAGAAAGGACATCGTCATGCAACGCAGAGACCTCTTGAAACTCATGGCCGCAGCCCCCTTCGCAGGCGCTGCGGGCCAGCTGATGGCCGCGCCCGCGGGCGAAGGTGCCAAGCTGCTGGTCGTGTTCCTGCGCGGCGCGTACGACAGCACCAGCCTGCTCGTGCCGACCTCCAGCGACTTCTACTACGCCTCGCGTCCCAACATCGCCATCGCGCGCCCCGGCACGCCCAACGGCGCGCTGCCGCTCGACGGCAACTGGGGCCTGCACCCGGCCCTGGCGCAGAGCGTGATGCCGCTCTTCCAGCAGAAGCAGGCCGCGTTCATCGCCTTTGCCGGCACCGACGACCTCACGCGCAGCCACTTCGAGACGCAGGACTCCATCGAGCTCGGCCAGGCGCTCGACAAGCGCCGCGACTACCGCTCGGGTTTTCTCAACCGGCTGGCCGGCGTGCTCGGCGCGGGGCCCATCACCGACGTGTCGCCCATCGCCTTCACCGACCAGTTGCCGATCTCGATGCGCGGCGACGCCAAGGCCGCCAACATGGCGCTGGCTGGCAATGCGCGCTCGGGCATCGATGCGCGGCAGAGCCAGGTCATCGCGGCCATGTACCGCAACACGGCACTGGCGCAGCCGGTGGCCGAAGGCTTCCAGGTGCGCGACGAGGTCATGCGCGCCGTGCAGGCCGAGATGGACGCGGCCAGCCGCAACGCCATGACAGCGAAAGGCTTCGAGTTGGTGGCGCGCCGCATGGCGCTGCTGATGCGCGACCGCTTCGACCTCGGCTTTGTCGATGTCGGCGGCTGGGACACGCACGTGGGGCAGGGCGCCGCAAGCGGCTACCTTGCCAACCGTTTTGAAGAACTGGGCCGCGGCGTGGCCGGCTTCGCGCAGGAGATGGGCGACGACGCATGGCGCCAGACCGTGGTGGTCGTCATCAGCGAGTTCGGCCGCACCTTCCGCGAGAACGGCAACCGCGGCACGGACCACGGGCACGGCACGGTGTACTGGGTGCTCGGTGGTGGGCTCTCCGCGCAGGTCGGCGGACGCGTGGTGGGCGAGCAGCAGGCGCTCACGCAGGCCACGCTGTTCCAGAACCGCGACTATCCGGTGCTCAACGAATACCGCGCGGTGTTCGGCGGGTTGTTCCAGCGCATGTACGGGCTGTCGGCGGGGCAGCTGGCGCGGGTGTTCGACGGCGTGGCGCCGAAGGACCTGCGGCTGGTGTGACAGCCCGCGTGACGCGCAGGCCCGCCGCGCTAGCCGAGGTCGGCGCCGCCGGCGTCGAGTGAAGGCGGGCGCGTCAGGTCTTCGTCGATGCCCATGACCTCGCTGGCGCGCTCCACGGCCTGCCAGAGCGACGCCGGCATCTTCAGGATTTCCTCGGGCGAATTGGCGCGCGCGATCCACGCGCCGATCTCATGGTGCTGCTCGGCGGTAAGCAAGTCGAGATTCAGCATCTCGTCGATGGTCTTCATGTGGGTTCTACGGGTTGGCTCTCTGGCGTGAATGTGCGGCCATGAATGCCTGGTTCAAGGTGAACGGCGGGGCGTGAGCCGGAGTTTGGCACGGACCGGCCGGCAGCTCGCCGTGAGCGCGCCATGCGCGTTGAAGGGCATCAGGTCTCCTACACGATCTTGCGCAGGCGACCGGCGCTCGGGTGCGAGCCGCAGGTTCACGTTGCATCGTGTCAGCGCACCGCATCATTCAACCGCCCTGCATGCCGGAGGTACCCACATGTCCAGACTCAACGACGAATGGAAGGTCGGCAAGCACGGCCCGCTCGAAATGCTGGGCGAGGGCTTGCACACCGTGGCCGGTGAAATCGACATGCCGCTCGGCCATTTCCCGCGCCGGATGACCGTGCTCACCTTGCAGGACCGCCGGCTCGCCGTGTGGAGCGCCATTCCGCTTCGTGAGCGGGAGATGGAGCAACTCGAAGCGATGGGCCCGGTGGCGTTCCTGATCGTGCCCGGCATTGCGCACCGCCTCGACGTCAAGGCCTGGAAGCGGCGCTATCCGGCCGCGCAGGTCGTCTGCCCGCCGGGCGCGCGAGAGGCGGTGTCCGAGGCCGTGCCCGTGGATGCGACCACCGACGTGCTCGGCGACCCGAGCGTGGCGTTCCTCACCGTGCCGGGCGTCGAAGAAAAAGAAGCCGCGCTCATCGTCCGGCGCCCCGACGGCACCTCGCTGGTCGTCAACGACATCATCGCCAACGTGCGCCACCCCGACGGCTTGGGCGCGAAGGTGATGGCGCGCCTCATGGGCTTCGGTGTGAAGGAGCCGCAGATGCCGTGGGTGGGCGAGAAGATGTTCGTGAAGGACCATGCGGCGACCGCGGCAGCCATGCGCGCGTGGGCGGCCGAGCCGGGCCTGGTGCGCATCGTCGTGAGCCATGGCGATGTGATCACGGACCGGCCGCGCGAGGTGCTGGAGAGAATTGCGGGCGAAGTGGCCGACTGACCCGCGAGAAGCGATGCGCTGGCCGACCGACGCGGCGCCGATCTGCTTTGCCCCGGCCTCGACTTGACTGCCTCTCCACAGAACGCGTACATTGCCCCTGCCTCGTGATGAGCGGGGCCGGGATTGGCGTCCCGCTGACATCCTGCGACGAAAGCCGCAGTCACCGCACAGGTCTGCGGCTTTTTCGTTCGTGCTCCTTTTTAGGCGGCTCGAACGGGAGGGCTCACGCCCTGCCGGTTTCCGCAAGGATGTCCCGGTACGCCAACCTGTTCGAGCTGCCGCCCCCGATTGGCGTCGAGGGCGTCGGTTTTTGCAAATCGACATCCTCGGAGGCCCATGGCCCACGCTTCTACAGACGCGCCTTATCGCCCCACCGCCCAGTTCAAGCCCTTCGAATGGGTCCAGGGCGAGCGGCTCGATCCTTCACGGCAAAGCCGCGCCGCATTCCTCAACGACGCACGCGACGCCGTGCAGGGCGCGCACACGCTGGCCCAGTTGCTCGCGTGGGATGAAGACCGGCGCGACGCGGCGCTGTCCGATGCAGATCCCGCGCCGCTTTTCGACGCATGCCAGCGCAGCGCGCTGCAGCGGTTTCTCGCGGTGTCGCTGGCCCTGCTTCATGCCCGCATCGAAAGCCAGTGCGAGGCGCTGACGGACCAGCGGGACTGGCACTGGGACTAGCACTGCCCCACTGGCCCGAACGGCAGGTCAGGACTTGCGCACCGGGTCATGTCCCCAGTTCATCAGCGAATAGCGCCAGGGGGTTTCACGCACGTCGCCTTCGGGCCGCTGCGCCAGGTGCCGATGCACGTAGCCGACGACCTTGCGCATGTGCGCGACGTCGCCGGGCGTCAGGTCGCTGTGCGGCTTCTTGAGCAAACGAACGATCCTGCGGCCTGACCTGTGTCCGACGGACTCCCCGCCGCCGCGGCCCTTGAAGCCGACCTCGCGCGAGTGTTCTTCGGCGAGCCAGTGTTCGAGTTGCGCGGGTGTCATGTTCACCGCCGCCTCGAAGTCGCGCACCACCTCATGGGTGTCCGGTGCCTGTGCCGACATGAGGGTCACCCCTTGCCGCCGGCATGCCGCTGGAGCGCGGAGGCCTTGTGAATCGCGCGTTTGCCGCTCTTGTCGCTCTTCACCTCGTACTGGGGCTCGGCATTCGAGGCTTTGGCCGTGTGGCCTTTGACGTGGGCGGTCTTCGTCACCTTGCGAACCACCTTGCCCGTGGTCTTGCCTTGCGACGTCTTCCAATCGACGGCGTCACCCGCTTTGGGTCTGGTTTCCATTGCTGCTGCTCCATGGTTCGCGCACAACGTTGCGTGAAATGAAGCTATGCGCACCCAGCGCAACCGGTGTAGGTCCATGCCGCTTTGTGGCCAGGGTCGGGCGCTTCGGCCGCCAGCGCGCACGCGGTCATATACCCAATTTCAGCGATGGCAAAAAAACAAATAGATAACAAAAATCAACAATATGAAACTTCTCTCCATGCTTTGCACAAGGTGCAGTGAGGTGCGGGTTTCTTCACCCATCAGCAAAACAAGAGGGCATTGATGTTTTCCAGTCGAATGAGTTTTCAGGTGCGCTGCGGCGCCGTGGCCGGCGCGATCCTGGTGCTGGCTTCCTGCGGCGGGGGTGGCGGCGGCGGTGGCTCGGGCTTCCTGCCGATCGTCGTGCCGCCCGCTGCCCCGGCCCCTGCGCCTGTCGTGACGCACACGGTCGGCGGCAGCGTCACCGGCCTGACCGGCAGCCTCGTGCTGCAGAACAACGCGGGCGACGACCTGAAGCTCTCGGCCGACGGCAAGTTCAGCTTTGCCACCGCGCTTGTCGAAGGCACGGCCTATGAGGTCAGCGTGCGCGCCCAGCCGTTGTGGCAGTTCTGCACCGTGACCAAGGGCAACGGCAATGCCGCGGCCGATGTTGCCGACGTGGCGGTGGCCTGCTCGGCGGCGGTGGCGCAGGTGTCCACCTTCGCCGGGACGGCCGGCACTGTCGGCGCTGCCGACGGCAACGGCGCCGCCGCATCGTTCAGCGCCCCGGCCGGCGTCGCCCTCGCCAAGAGCGGCGGCCTGCTCGTCACGGATGGCATCAGCGGTCTCCTGCGAAAGATCTCTTCCGCCCGGGATGTCGCATTCCTTGCCGGCGGTGGTGGCGCCCCCACCTCGCAGGACGGCAACGGCAGTGCCGCCACGTTCGACGGCCCGATCGGTGTCGCGATGGATGCCGCGGGAAACTCCTATGTTGCGGATTCCTCGGGCAACCGCATCCGAAAGATCAGCCCCGCGGGCGAGGTGACCACCTTCGCCGGCAACGGCACCGCCAGTTCGCTCGATGGCTACCGCACAGCCGCGACATTCAATGCGCCCGTATCGGTGGCTGTGGACGCTGCCGGAAACGTCTACGTGGCTGAGGTGGTCGCGGCTGTCATTCGCAAGATCACGCCCGACGGCGATGTGAGCACCTTCGCCGGAAAGGCGGGGATGTCCGGCTTTGCCGAGGGCACGGGAGACAACGCAAGATTCAACCAGCCCTTCGGCCTTGCGCTGGACGCGGCCGGCAACCTCTACGTTGCCGACGCCGCCAACAGCCGCATCCGCAAGATCACACCCGACCGCGTGGTCTCCACGTTTGCCGGAACGGGCCTGATCGGCTCGGCCGACGGCCCTCGCAACTCGGCGACTTTCGCCTTCCCGGCCGCGCTGGCGCTGGACGTCGACGGCAATGTCTACGTGGCCGAGCCAGGCAGCAGCGTGCTGCGCAGGATCACGCTGGCAGGCGAGGTTTCCACGCTCGCCGGCGTGGCGTTTCAGACGGGCGCGCAAGACGGCATCGGCAAGGCCGCCAGGTTCGGGCAGCCCCTGGGGATCGCGGTGGATGCGGGCGGCGCGCTGTACGTGGCCGACACCCAGAACAGCGTGATCCGCAAGGTCGAGCCGGTTCGCGCACCCTGAGCCCCGCCTGCGCTCAGCCGATCGAGAAGGTCGAGCGCATCAGCGCGATGTACGCGTCTTCCGAGGTCTCGCGCCGCGCCTTCACCAGCGGCTCGATGTCCTTCGTCGCCACGTAGCGCAGCCGGTCGGTGCCGTCGCTCGCCGCATCGAAGATCACCTGCGCCACGTCGTGCGAGGTGGCCAGGCGCGCCGAGCGCAGGCCGTCGAACACCTTCAGCGCGCCGTTCACGAAGCCCTCGTAGCCGGCGGGCGCGGAGGTCTGCGAGGCCTCCGACGCCGAGCGGTTGCCGAAGCCGGTCTCGACCACGCCGCCCGGCTCGACGATCTTCACCGCGATGCCTTGCGAGCGCAGCTCGTACGCCAGCGATTCCGAGAACCCTTCGAGCGCGAACTTGCTCGCGGTGTACAGCGAGATCATCGGCAGGCCGAACACGCCCGCGCCCGAACTCACGTTGACGACGGTGCCCGCGCCGTTGGCGCGCAGGTGCGGCAGCAAGGCGCGCGTGACGTCCATCACGCCGAACACGTTCACGTCGAACTGCTGGCGCACCTTGTCACGCGAGAAGCCCTCGAACACGCCGAACAGGCCGAAGCCCGCGTTGTTGACCAGCGCGTCGATGCGGCCGAAGCGCGCGATGCCTTGCGCAATGGCCGCGTCGATGCTGGGCAGGTCCTGCACGTCGAGGCGGGTGACGAGCACGTTGTTCAGTGCGGCCAGCGCGGCGCCCGCGGCCGGCTCGCGCATGGTGGCGATCACGTTCCAGCCGCGCTGTGCGAACAGCTGCGCGGTCGATTGGCCGAAGCCGGTGGAGGCGCCGGTGATGAGCACGGTCTTGGCGGAGGGAGAGGACGAGGAGGACGGGGAGGAAGAGGGGGAAGTCATGGTGAAGGAAGCCTTTTCGTTGTCGAGCAACGAAGGTAAGGCGGCCCGACTGATGAAACAATCCACCCAATCTCGCATGAAGAGATGCAGGAATCAGAACAATGCCCAAGACCCACAAGACGGCCGGCAAGGCCGGCCTGTTCGAACTGAACGCGGTGGTGGCCGTGTCCACGCACCGCAGCTTCCGGCGCGCGGCCGCCGAGCTGGGCCTGTCGCCTTCGGCGCTGAGCCATGCCATTGCGGCGCTGGAGCAGCGCATGGGCGTGCGCCTGTTCAACCGCACCACGCGCAGCGTGGCGCTGTCGGAGGCGGGCGAGCAGTTCCTGGCGCGCGTGCAGCCCGCGCTGCGTGAAATCTCCGCGGCCATGGAGGCGACCAACGAATTCCGCGACACGCCCACCGGCACGCTGCGGCTCAATGCCTCCGAGGCGGCGGCGCACATGGTGCTGGCGCCGATGGTGCTCGAGTTCATGCGCCGCTACCCCGACATGCGCGTCGACATCGTCACCGAGGGCCGCTTCGTCGACATCGTGGCGCAGGGCTTCGACGCGGGCATTCGCGCGGCCGACAGCGTGCCCGAAGACATGATCGCCGTGCCCTGCACGCCGCCGCTGCGCTTCGCCACGGTGGCGTCGCCGGCCTACTTCGCAGGCCGCAAGAAGCCGCGCACGCCCGCCGACCTGGCGGCGCACGACTGCATCCGCACGCGCTTCGCCAGCGGCGGCCTCTACAAGTGGGACTTCGCGAAAAAGGGCAAGCGCGTGTCGATCGACGCCGAAGGGCCGCTCACGCTGGACAACCACCACCTGATGATCGCGGCCGCACTGGAGGGCGCGGGCATCGCGTGGACCAGCGCGTACGAGGCCGCGCCGTACATCGCCGACGGCCGCCTGGTCGAGGTGCTGAAAGACTGGTCGCCGGCCTTTGCGGGGCAGTGCATCTACTACCCGGGGCACCGGCATGTGCCGGCGGGGCTCAGGGCGTTTCTGGGGGTGGTGAGGGAGGTGGTGGCGCTCTCGAGCCGATAGGCGACCGGCCCCGAGCAAGTCGTCAGCCGTGGCCCCGCAAGGGCAACGGCATGGTCAGGCAATCATCGACTCGACCTCCGCCGCAAGCACGCGCGGCGCCGGCATCTGCTGCACGATGTTCTCGGTGATGCCGACGGCCATCGCGGGCTGGCTGGGCCAGAAGCCGGCGATGTTGCTCAGGTCCATGCCCTGGCGCTCCAGGGCCACGCGCCACACGGCCAGGTGAAGCACGCCGCCCAGGGCGTCCACGCGTTCAGCCTTCGCGGGATTCACGAAGCTTGCCATTGCACCGGCCAGGTTCGAAGCGAAGTCCCAGCGCTGCGCGAGCGAGGCGCTCACGTCGCCGTAGTGATAACCGAACTCGACAAGCTCGAGTTGCGCGCGCCCCAGCGCCTCGAAGGGGTGAATGGCATTCAGCGCGGCCATGCGCCGGGGCATGGCCTGCGCCATGAGCAGGTGGCCGATGGCGTGCATGCTGCCCGCGGTGAACGCCAGGTTGGGGTCGACGCGCCGCGTCTTGGAAGCCAGGTACCGTGCGACCGACGCCACGCGCAGGCTGTGGGCCCAGAAGTCCGGGAGGTCCACGCCTTCCACTTTGCGGAAGGTTCCGGACAAACCCGAACTCACGACGAACGACCGGATGGCGGACAGGCCGAGCATCAGGATCGCGCCCTGGATCGACGAGATCTTGCGCGGAACCCCGAAGAAGGGCGAGTTGACCATCTGCAGCACCTTGGCCGCGAGCACCTGGTCGAGCTCGATGCGATGCGCGATGTCCGCGAAGGACACCTCCTCGTCGCGCATCATCTCGATCAGGTCGGACACCACCTTCGGAACGGTGGGCAGCGACTCGTCATTGGCAAAGAGGTCGTCGAGTGTCATGGCGTTGTGGTTGTATTGCCTTGGTATGCGAAAGATTCTCCTCCAGCGCGCGGTTTAGTAAACCCTTGATCGGAGGGAATCCGTCATTTCTACGGATTCCGGTGGGAGTGATGCGCCGGCAGGCCGATGCACGGCGGGGCAGGGCGAAACCCGCACGCTTGAACAGCGAGCTCACGCGAAAGGCTTGCTCAGGAACCGCGAGTTCCGCTCCCCGAAACGCCACGGCATGTCCACGGCCTTCGAGATGCCGATGCGCGGTCCCTCGACCACGTCCGGGCGCGGCGGGTCATGAGGCGCCGCGAGCAACGCGAAAGGCGCCACATCGAGGCGCATGCCATCGAAGCTCCGGTCGATGGCCAGCGCCTGTCCCACGCGGCCGGGGCCCGCGCACAGCAGGCGCGCGTCGGCCAGCCCGCGCCGCTCGCGCATGCGGTCCAGGGCGTGGGTGGGCTCGAGCGCGCGAATGAGCACACCGGACGCATGCCCGGTCTCGCGGCAGACGAAGTTCAGGCACCAGTGGATGCCGTACGAGCGGTAGACATACGCGCAGCCCGGCGGCCCGAACAAGGTTG
Source organism: Variovorax sp. OK212 (assembly GCF_900112425.1). Lineage (GTDB taxonomy): Bacteria > Pseudomonadota > Gammaproteobacteria > Burkholderiales > Burkholderiaceae_C > Variovorax. The sequence continues at coordinate 40,705 of NZ_FOLP01000015.1, forward strand.
CGTTGCGCTCGGTGCGGCCGTTGTAGGCGTGCGAGGCCGGTTCCTCGGGGTCGTAGGCCTCGGTCTCGACGATGCGCCTGCCGACGCCGTCGACCAGCAAGGTGACGCCGATCAGGCGCCTGGCCACGTCGAGCGACGGCGCTGCGAAGTCGATCTCTGCGTGGATGAGCGCGCCGGGCGTTGCCATCGCCGGATGATAGGTGCGCGGGTGCGCGGATGTTCGGGTGTCCGCCGTGGGCTGGCCCATTTGCCACACCCCGGCACCTCCGGCATCCTTACGGCCTCATCCGTCTTTGGACAGATGCCGGCGCCGCCACGCCGCCACGCCGCCCTGCGCCATGTGCCTTGCGACGCAACGAGGCGCTGAAACCCGGAGGTATTTCAATGGCCCGATTGATTTCCGTCAACGTCGGTCTTCCACGCGACATCGAGTGGCGCGGCAAGACCGTGCACACCGGCATCTGGAAAGCGTCCGTGCAGGGCCGCCGGCGGGTCAACCGCCTCAACGTCGAAGGCGACGGCCAGGGCGATCTTGGCGGCCATGGGGGCGAGCAGCGCGCGGTCTTCGTCTACCAGGCCGGGTCGTACCGGCACTGGGAGCAACAGCTGGGCCGCAGCGATTTCACGCACGGGCAGTTCGGCGAGAACTTCACCATCGAGGGCCTGCCCGACGACGAGGTCTGCATCGGCGACCGCTACCGCATAGGAAGCGCGCTGTTCGAAGTGACCCAGCCGCGGGTCACCTGCTACCGCGTCGGCATTCGCACCAACGAGCCGCGCATGGCGGCGCTGCTGACGTCGAGCGGGCGGCCCGGCTTCTACCTGCGCGTTCTGGAGGAGGGCGAAGTCGGTGCCGACGACGAGATCGTCACGGTGGCGCGCGGACCCGAGCGCATGACCGTCGCCGAGGTCAATGCCTTGCTGTACTCGCCCCACCATCCGCGCGAGCGGCTCGAGAAGGCGCTGCGGATCACCGCGCTGTCGCCCGGCTGGCGATGGTCGTTCGAGGAACTGGTTCGAAGCCAGCTCGAGCATCCTGTTGCCACGGGCAACGCGGGGCTGGTCGCGGGTGCGGGTGCGCGCACGGCAGCGCCGGGCTTCAGGCCGCTGCGGGTTGCGCGGATCGACCGCGAGTGCGCGGACGTGATCTCCTTCTCGCTGGAACCCATGGACGGGGCGGCGCTCACGAAGCCGCTCGCGGGCCAGTTCGTCGTGCTCCGCTTGCGGCCGAAGCCCGACGGGCCGCTGCTGTTTCGCAGCTACTCGCTGTCGGGGTCGTTCTCTGGCGGGCGCTATCGCATCAGCGTGAAGATCGAGCCGGACGGTGCCGCGGGGCGCTACCTGCACAGCAGCATTGCCGTGGGCGACGTCATCGACGTCAGCGAACCCAGGGGCGCCTTCGTGCTGCAGCCGGCGCAGGGGCAGGGGCCGGTGGTTTTGCTGAGCGCCGGCATCGGTGCCACGCCGGTGCTGGCGATGCTGCACGCCATGGCGGAAAGCGCTTCGGCGCGGGAGGTCTGGTGGCTGCACGGCGCACGCGACGGCAAGACGCATTCGTTCGGCGAGGAGGCGCGGCAACTGGTCGCCGGACTGGCGCACGGGCGAAGCCACGTCTGGTACAGCAGGCCCGATGCGAACGACCTGGCGGCGCATGACGACGCACATGACGACGCACATGGCGACGCACATGACAAGGTGCATGCCTACGACACGGCAGGCCGCTTCGCGGTGGAAGCGCTCGACGCGCTGCACGTGCCGCGCAGCAGCGACTTCTACCTCTGCGGGCCATCGGGCTTTCTCGGCGACGCCGTGAAGGGCCTTGCGGCCTGGGGCGTACCTGCGCAGCGCATCCATTCCGAGGTGTTTGCGGGCGGCCCTTCGATGATGCCCGGCGTGATCGCGTCAGAAGTGCGCGCGCCGCATCGGCCCGAGGGCGCGCCCGGCACGGGCCCGCTGGTTTCGTTTGCACGCAGCGGCATCAGCGTTCGCTGGCGACCTTCACAGGACCAGAGCCTGCTCGAGCTGGCGGAGGCGTGCGACGTGCCCGTGCGCTGGTCGTGCCGCACGGGCGTGTGCCACAACTGCGAGAGCGGACTGGTCTCGGGCGGCGTCGACTATCGACCCGAGCCGCTCGACCCGCCGGCGCAAGGCAACGTGCTGCTCTGCTGCGCCCGGCCGCAGGGCGATGTGGTCATCGACATCTGATCGATGCCGCCGATGATTTCTCGAAGCCCCTCGGACATTCCAGTGCCAAGGCCCCATGCCATCATCGTTGGATGACCAACACCTCTCACAGCGCCTTCAGTACCTCCGACGCGGTCGCCAGATATGCGGAGGGCCCGAAGCGCAACGTGCCTGGGTACAGCGGCCTGTTGCCGATGACGCGCATCCTGCTGGCCGAGCGCGTGCCCCGGGATGGCCGCGTGCTGGTGGTCGGCGCCGGTGGCGGGCTGGAGCTGGAAGACCTTGCGCTGGCCAACCCGCAATGGCAGGTCGACGGCGTCGACCCCAGCGCGCCGATGCTCGAACTCGCAACCCACAGGCTCGGCCCGCTGATGTCGCGCGTGGCCTTGCACGAAGGCTATGTGCACGATGCGCCGGCCGGGCCTTTCGACGGCGCCACGTGCCTGCTGACCTTTCACTTCGTGCCGCTCGAGCAGCGGCTGTCGACGGCCGGGGAAATCCATCGCCGCCTGAAGCCGGGCGCGCCGTTCGTCGTCGCGCATCTCAGCGTGGAAGATGGCGAGGGCGAACGCGAAGTCTGGATGAACCGCTACGCCGCCTTCCTCACCGCATCGGGTTCCGATCCGCGGCAGGCGGCCGCCACCCGCGAGAAGGTCGAGAAGGACCTGACGATCCTGTCGCCCGCGCAAGACGAAGCCATCCTGCGCGAGGCCGGCTTCAGCGACGTGCGCCTCTTCTACGTGGGCTTCACGTTCAGGGGATGGGTTGCCTACGCGTGATGCGAGGGCGCAAGCATGCGGCCATGGCCGGCCGCTCACCGATCACTGCAACAATGAGCCGATGGCAGTCATCGAAGAAGCGGGCTCACAGCAGCTCTGTCGCGGCACGAAGGCCGACCTGAAGTCGCCGAGGTGAGGTGAGGTGAGGTGAGGTGAGGTGAAGTGCGCCGCGGCGCCCGCGCCTCACAACAGCCGGGGCGCGCCAGAAGAGGCGCTGCGATTCGCCCTGAACTGTCCGGCAGCCAGCAGTTGGCGAGTGTCGACGCGCGTTTCCTTCTCCTTCGCTTCGACGACTTCCAGTGCCTGGAGTTGGGCACCGAGTTCGCAGACGGCGTGGTCGCTGTCGCCGTAGCGGTCTCGCAGCTTCACGAAGAGATGTTGCAGCTGAAACAGATGTCTGGACATGAGGAATTCCTTCGGCCAAAAGAGGAGGGATCACCGAGCTTCGGGCTTATACGCGTCTGCCGAAAAAATGCTGTCGCAGTTTGTAGCCTCGCCGGTCTGTGCGCTCTGTGATGTAGCGCCTTGCCGAAGCAAGTTCCCTTGCCGGGCCCTCGGTGCTAGACTGGATTTCACACCCGCACAACGCGGTGTTTCGCGTCCAAAGCAAAGGCAGACGACGTACAGCGCCCCAACAACCCGGTTGGCCAAGGCTGCATCTCGCCACTGTGACCGCACGCGATCGACCTCAACGAGGGGCTCTCGCATGAACGCAATCAAGGAAGCACGCCGGATCATCACGTCCGATCCGGACGGCAACGAATCGCTGGTCCTCGCGCGACTCGTTCTGGCCTTGGAATCCGGGGACGAATTTCCTCTTTCCAGCCTCTACACGCTGAGCCTCGGCACCTTCGGCCTGGCGATCGAGGTGTTGAAGGAGTGGCGGCTCGATCGCTACTACGCGCGCAAGGGCAAGCTGCTGGACGTGTCCTACCAGGCACACGTCCTGGCCGCGCACTGAAGCCGCGCCGCAGCCGCACTCCGGAGGCGCCATGGTCCCGGCAAGCCAGCTTCGCGTCATCGTCGACGAGCTCGAACCTCACGCGTTTTCCTGGACGCTCCTGGAGCGCAAGGAGACGGACATCATCGATGTGCAGGTCGCACACTCGCCGAAGAGTTTTCCCGAGTTCGACCTTGCGCTGGAGGACGGTTTTCTTGCGTTGAAGGAGCTGACGCAAATGCACTGGCGTTGAAGGGCCGCGCCGGTTAACATCCGGCCCCGTAGCAGCTTCTTCGCCGCTACCGTAGGCGTTACCGTCATCCAACGCGTCCTTTGTCGAGAGGATCCCAGCAGGGAATTTCTCGATGCAAGAACGCTTTTGGCATGACGACGCATCTTTACGCCGCACTCATCGGCACCGCTCCCTTCCGGTTCATCGCGCCTGGCGCTCTGGTTGGCGCTCTACCCGGCGCCCTGCCCGGCGCGCCGTCGCTCGCACCGCGCGATGACCTGAACGACGCGCACACGCATTGCCCGCCCAGCCGCGCGCCCCCTTTGCGTGCGCAACCCGCTCTCCATTTCGATGCCGCAAGGCAGATCAAGACCTTGCACATGCAGGCGGTGTTCGACCACCTGCGGGAAAGACGCAACTCAAAGGGCAATGAACCATGAACATGACCGGCAACACCATCCTCATCACCGGCGGCAGCAGCGGCATCGGCCGCGCGCTCGCCGAAGCCTTTCACGACCTGGGCAACCGCGTCATCGTCACCGGGCGGCGGCAAGCGCTGCTCGACGAGATCGCGGCGGCCCGGCCCGGCCTGGTCGGCCTGCCGCTCGACCTCGACGCGCCTGCTTCCTTGCAAGACCTCGCCACCGAGGTTCGCGCGCGCTACCCGCAACTCAACATGCTGGTCGCCAACGCTGGCATCTCGCGCGCGGAAGACATGGCGGCGGACGGTTGGGACGCATCGGCCGCATCGGCCGCACAGGCGCTGGTGCAGACCAACATCATGGGCGTGCTGCAGGTCGTGGCGGCGTTCCTGCCGATGCTGAAGCGCCAGGCGCACGCCACGATCATGGCGACCAGCTCCAACCTCGCGTTCGTGCCCCGTGCCGACTTCCCGACCTATTGCGCGAGCAAGGCGTTCCTGCACTCCTGGCTGCAGTCGCTGCGTCATCAGCTGCGCAAGGTGCCCGTCGAAGTGCTCGAGCTGGCACCGCCGTACGTCCAGACCGAACTCACCGGCGAGCAGCAGGCGGGCGACCCGCGCGCGATGCCTGTGGCCGTGTATGTCGCGGAGGTCATGGCATTGCTCGCGCAAGGCGCGCATGAGCGGGGCGAGGTATTGGTCGAACGCGACAAGGCCCGGCGCTGGGCCGAGCGAGACGGCCGCTACGAGGCCACCTTTGCCGCCATGAATCCGGGTTGAAGGCGCGGCAGCCGGAGTCGCCGAGATCGGGCGTGCCGGCTGTCGCGTTGTCGCGCGCTCGCTTGATTCAGATCAACCGGCGGCCGGCGGCGCACATCGATACTGGGTTTTTACGCTGCAATCGAGACTCAGAAATCATGGCGCATCTTGTATGGAAGACCGAACTCAACACCGGAATCCATGAAATCGATGCCCAGCATCAACGCATCGCCCAGTACATCAACGCACTGGACGATGCCCGGCAAACGAACGACCAGAGGGCCGTCGGCAGGATCATCGAAGAGACGATCGACTACACGGCTTCCCACTTCGCTTTCGAGGAGGCGATGCTCGAGGATGCCGGCTACCCGTTCTCGACCCCGCACAAGAAGGTGCATGAAATCTTCGTGCGGCGTGTCGTCGAATTCCGCACGCGCTTCGAGCGTGGCGAGTCCGTGCTCGGTGAGCTTCACGACATGCTCTACCGGTGGTTGTTCAATCACATCCGCCACGAGGACGGTGCCTACGTGGCAACCGTCAAGGCGCACCTGCACGCCACGGACTCGTCGGCGGAAAGAATCGTCAAGGCGCAGGTCGGCAGGGAATTGCAGCAGGGCCACGCGGGCGTGCAGGCCAAGCAGGGTTGGCTGAAGCGCTTGTTCGGCGCGTGACCGTGGCGCGAGGCGTCGGCGCACGCGCGCAAAAACTCGCGCCTATGCCTTGGAGTAGTCGACAAAGCCGACGATGCTCTTGTCCGACAGCTTGCGCCGATCGAGCCTGAAGACGCCCACGCCGTTGTTCGAGCCGTCGTTGTTCGTGTTGCCTTCGATGGTGGCGATGCGCCCGCTGTCCAGCATGCGCTCGACGATGAAGGTGTGGCCCGCGCCGCCGCCAAAGTCGAGGATGGCGATCAGGCCCGGCTTGATGAGGCTCACATTCGCGAACGCGGCCTGGCGCGTGATCCTGACGGCGCCGGGAATGTTCTGCGCGCGCTTCCAGTGCCCCGCGCAACTCGCCGTCTTCGGCAAGGGATTCGGAACTCCGAGCGAGGCGGCGGCGGTCTTGAAGGTCCAGTAGACGAAGGCCATGCACCAGAAGCGGTCGGCGGCCGTTCCCTGCGCGGGCGGGATGCCGACGGCGTCGAGGTACTCGTCGACCATCGGTCCGCGGTTGGAGCCCGGTGGCACTTCCATTTGACCCACCTGCGTTCCTGCCACCGCAAGCGCGTGCAGCATCAGCGTCGACGGCGCGGTCGCGGGGAACACCGTCGGCTGGGGGAACAGCACGCTCCAGCTGATGCGCCCGACCTCGCCGTCGACCACCAGCGGGGCGCCGTCGACGTCGCTGTGCTGGGCCTGGAACAGCTTGACGATGGCGGTCATCGATGCGTCGAACACGCCGTCCTTGAACGGACCGTAGCCACGTTGGAGAAGGGCGCCCTGCACCTGCGAGACCAACTGGCTGTCGGCTTCGTTCGCACGAATCGTGCGACCCGGAAATGCAGGCGATGTCGTGGCTTGGCCATCTGGCATGGAGGCTCCTCGTTACTGGATGGTTGGATCGGGCGCGTTCAGCGTGCGCAATCTACGCCTGCGCCCGAGCGAGATCCATAGGCTTGAAGTGATAGGAGCTTGCCAACGCGAGCGCCGCGCGGTGGCGACCCGGCATCGCCATGCGGCGGGCAGGGCGCGGCGCGATGCACTGACAATCCCCGCATGCCTCACGCCGTTTCCCTTCTTCGCGCCGCCCGCCTGGCGCGAAGCGCCAAGCCCTTTCTTGCCCGCGGCGGCTTCAAGCGCGAGCGCTGTGCCGGTTGCCGCCTGCTGCCCAGCCACTGCATGTGCGCCCTGCGCCCGGTGGTGCCGACGCGCGCGGGCGTGTGCCTGCTCATGGCCGACATCGAGCCGCTCAAGCCCACCAACACCGGCTGGCTGGTGGCCGACGTGGTGGCCGACACCTTCGCCTTCGGCTGGGCCCGCACCGAAACCGACCCGGCCTTGCTCGCCCTGCTCGACGACCCGCAATGGCAGCCCTATGTGGTGTTCCCGGGGCAGTACGCGCAGCCCGAGCGCGTGGTGCTCACCGTGGCGTCAGCCGACACGGCCAGCACCGCTGCCCGGAAGCGCCCGCTCTTCATCCTCTTCGACGCGACCTGGGGCGAGGCGCGCAAGATGTTCCGCCGCAGCCCCTACCTCGACCGCTTCCCGGTGCTGAGCCTGCAGCCCGAGCAGATCACGCAGTACAAGCTGCGCAACTCCGGCCGGGAAGACCACTTCTGCACCAGCGAGGTGGCCGCCATGTGCATGGATCTGGCGGGCGAACACCTCGCGGAGCGCACGCTGGAGGCCTACCTGGCGGTGTTCACGCACCACTACCTGCGCGCGAAGAACCAGCAACCCATCGTGTGGGACGGCGAGGAACACCGGCGGTTGCGCGAAGTGTCCGCGCCGCGGCCGGCCTGAATCACGCCGGGCTTTTCATGGGCTTGATGGGCTTGATGGGCTCTATGGGCTGCACGGGCGCATGCCGCGCCATCAGCTCCGCAACCCACTCGATGAACACGCGCAGCTTGGCGCTGACATGCCGGTTCGGCGGAAACGCCAGGTACAGCGGCATCGAGTCCAGCTGCCAGTCCTCGAACAGGCGCACCAGCTCGCCGCTCGCCGCGTGCGCGCTGGCCATGTAGTCGGGCAGCCAGAGCACGCCCAGGCCGGCCAGGCCCGCCGCAACGTACGCATTGCCGTCGTCGACCGAGAGCACGTAGCGGCCCTGCACCGCGATGTGCTCGCCGTCGCGGCGCATCGCATACGGAAAGGTCTTGCCGTTGCGCGACCACAGGAAGCCGACGATGCGGTGGTGCGTGTCTTCCAGTTCCTTCGGGTGCGCGGGCGTGCCGGCGCGTTCGAGGTAACTGGGCGCCGCATACACGCCCAGCTGCAGGTCGCCCACGCGGCGCGCCATCAGCGACTGGTCGGTGAGCTCGCCGCCGCGCAGCACGCAGTCCACGTTCTCGCCGATCAGGTCCACCATGCGGTCGCTCACGCCCATGTCGAGCTGGATGTCGGGGTAGCGCGCGTGGAAGGCCGGCAGCGCCGGCACCAGGATCGTGCGGGCCAGCGGGCTGGGCACGTCCACCCGCAGCCGGCCCCGGGGCAAGGCCGCCGCGCTCGACAGGCTGGTCTCGGCATCGTCCATGTCGGCCAGCAGCCGCAGCACGCGCTCGTAGTAGGCCGCGCCGTCGGCCGTGACGTTCACCTTGCGCGTGGTGCGGTTGAGCAGCTTCACGCGCAACCGCGCCTCGAGCTGCTGCACCAGTTGCGTCACGCTGGTCTTGCTCATGTGCAGCGTGGCGGCTGCCTTGGTGAAGCTGCCGGCCTCCACCACGCGGGCGAAGGCCTGCATCGCATCGAAACGGTCCATCTCTGCTCCTGCCGATTCCGTGATTGTTTGGGTTTTGCAAACAGTGATTGTTGGCCTTGCCTGTTTATCGCGACGCCTGCGCTGCCTAAAGTCCCTTCATCGTCATCGAGAAGAAGGCATTGCATTCCATGAACCAGCGCGACGTCGTGTTTCCCCCCGGGCGCCAGGCGCTCTACGAGAAGAACCGCTACTCACCGGCCGTTCGCTCCAACGGCTTCCTGTTCGTCTCGGGCCAGGTCGGCAGCCGCGAAGACGGCTCGCCCGAGCCCGAAATCGAGGCGCAGGTGCGCCGCGCCTTCGAGAACCTCAACGCCGTTCTCGCGGCCGCGGGCTGCAGCTTCGACGACGTGGTCGATGTCACGGTGTTCATCGTCGACCCCGAGACCAACTTCGAGAAGGTCTGGAAGATCGTGCCCGAGTACTGGGGCGAAGCACCGCACCCGACGCTCACCGGCATCGGCGTGACGTGGCTCTACGGCTTCCAGTGCGAGATCAAGGTGATCGCCAAGCTGCCGGAGGGCAGCGGCAGCCGAGCCGGGTGAAGGGCCGGCCGGTGCGCGACGCCTCGACGCCTCGACGCCGCGCAGGTGCGTTTCGCATCCGTCGCCCGCGAGGTGAGAATCTGGGCGTCATGAACGTCCGATTTCTCGAGTCCTTCGTCTGCGTCGCCAAGCTGGGCAGCTTCAAGGCGGCCGCCGACATGCTGCACACCACGGCCGCCGCGGTGGCGGGGCGCATCGCCACGCTCGAGGAGCAGTTCGGCGTGCGGCTGTTCGAGCGCGATCACCGCGGCGTGCTGCTCACGCGCAGCGGCACCGAGCTGGTGCCCTACGCCGAGAAGATGATCGAGCTGCAGACGCGCATGTTCAATGCGGTCGGCCATGCCGATGCGTTCTCGGGCATGTTGCGCATCGGCGTCATCGAGACGGTGGCCCACACCTGGCTGCCCGACCTGCTCTCGCGCTTCGCCAAGAAGTACCCGAGGGCCACGCTCGAAATCGGCTCCGACCTCACGCCGCGGCTGCGCGACGACCTGCTGCGCGGCACGCTCGACTTCGCGATCCTCTCGGAGGAAATCACGCCGGGCTTCATCGACAACCGGCGCATCGCCAACCTCGCCATGCGCTGGGTGGCCAGCCCCTCGCTGGCGCAGCAGTTGCCCGCGGGCGCGCCGCTGGGCTTCGACGACCTGGCGAAGCACCCGATCATTTCGTTCTACCGCGACTCCGGCGTCTACCGCAACATTGCCCAGAGCGCGGGTGCGTCGGTGGACCTGCGCATCAGCTTCTTCTCGTCGATCGGCGCCATGATCGACATGGCGCGCTCGGGCTTCGGCAGCACGCTGCTGCCGGTGGCCGTGATCCAGCAGGACCTGCTCGACGGCCGGCTGGTGCCGCTCGACGTGGCACCGCCACCGGCCGCGCTGCCGCTGGTCGCGAGCTTTCGCATGGAGCCCGCGTCGCCGCTGGCCGAGGCGCTGGTGGACATGGCGCGCGCGTCGTGCGAGGACTTCATCGCGAACAGCCGCTGCGACGTGCTGGCGCGCTGAGCGGGCCGCGGCAAGCCAGGGCGCAGGGTGCAGGGCGCAGCCCTCGCAAAAAGTTGGGGCCTCCCCCAAGAATTTCTGGTTTGCCGCAAGGTGCCGCGGCGGGAACACTTTGTCCGGAGTTCAACCCCTTCCGGAGATCCCTTCGATGCACACCCCCGCTCCCTTCCCGCCCGCCGCTGCGTTCGCGTTCGCTGCATTCGCAACCTTCGCCCCGTTGCCGGCTTCGGCCGCCGACGCGCTCACCGTCACCATCGGCAGCGCCTCTCCGCTGTCGGGCGCGCAGGCCCACCTCGGGCGCGACACCGCCAACGGCGTGCGCCTGGCCGTGGACGAACTCAATGCGAAGGGCGTAACGATCGGCGGCAGGAAGGCGCACTTCGTCATCGCCGCAGAAGACGACGGCGCCGACCCGCGCCAGGGCACGGCGGTGGCCCAGAAGTTCTGCGACGCCAAGGTCAACGGCGTGGTCGGCCACATGAACTCCGGCACCGCCATTCCGGCGGCCCGGATCTACAGCGACTGCGACCTGCCGAACCTCACGCCGTCGGCCACCAACCCGAAGCTCACGCAAAGCGGCTACAAGACCAGCTTTCGCATGATGGCCAACGACAACGAGCTGGGCGCGGGCCTGGCCGCGCTGGCCGCGGACAAGCTCAAGTTCACGCGCGTGGCGGTGATCGACGACCGCACCGCCTACGGCCAGGGCGTGGCCGAGGTGTTCCGCAAGACGGCGCTGGCCAAGGGCATCCAGATCGTGGCGCAGGAGTACACGACCGACAAGGCCACCGACTTCTCGGCCATCCTCACCACCATTCGCGGCAAGTCGCCCGACGCGATCTTCTACGGCGGCACCGACTCGCAGGCCGGCCCGATGGTGCGGCAACTGGCGCAGCTCGGCATGGACAAGGTGAAGCTCTTCGGCGGCGACGGCATCTGCACCTCGAAGCTGGCCGAGCTGTCGGGCGGCGCGCCCACGCTGGCCAACGTGGTCTGCGCGGAGAGCGGCACGGCGGCCGACCTGTCGCCCAAGGTCGTCGAATGGAAGAAGCGCTACGAGGCGAAGTACCCGGGCGAGTTCCAGATCTATTCGCCCTACGCCTACGACGCCACCATGGTGCTGGCCGCGGCGATGGTGAAGGCGGGCTCGGCCGACCCGGCGGTGTATGCGCGCGAGCTGTTCAACACCCACCTGGACGGCATCACGGCGCGCATTGCGTTCGAGCCGAGCGGCGAGTTGAAGAACCCGGCCATGACGCTCTACCGCTTCGACGCGGGCAAGAAGGTTGCGCTCAAGTGACGGGGCAATCGCTGGAGCGGCTGCGAACGCAGCGGCTCGGCCAGCTCGAGGAGCTCGTGCTTCGGCAGGACCTGCGTGCGGTGCTGATCCATGCGCAGGGCGGCGCGCTGGGCGCGGCCACGCGCTCGAATGCGTACCTGCGGTTGTTCGCGGACTGGGACGGGTTCGAAGCGTCTACGAGCTTGCTGGTCGAGCGCGGCCGCCGCACGCTGATCCTGTCGAACCCGTTCCAGCTGCATGCGGCGCAGGGCATCGCCGGCATCGATGCGGTTGTGTTCTCCGCGCCATCGAAGCTCGGCGAGGCGGTGCAAGGCCTGTTGGCGACTTCCAGCGGCGATGCCTTGCGCATCGGGCAGGCCGGTTGGCCCGAAGCGCAATGGCAGACGATCGAGTCGATGCACCGCGCGCTGCCGCGGGCGCAATGGGAAGACATCGCACCCGAGCTGGATCGTTGGCGCATCGCCAAGGCGGCGCCTGAAGTCGAGGCGCTCAGCGCCGCGGCGGCCTTGTGCGACGAGGTGTTCTCACGCTTCCCGGCGTTCCTGCGGCACGACCGCGAGGCATGGAAGACCCAGCGCGACGTCGAGCACTTCGCGCTCGTCAGCGGCGCCGAGTACTGCAAGACCTGGCTCACCATCGGCCCGGCCGCGCAGAGGCCGCAGTACCTGCCGCACGAGAACCGGCGCAAGCCCGTGCCCGGCGACCAGGTGCTGCTGGGCGTCATGCTGAAGCTCGACGGCTACTGGGGCCACGCGATACGCATGGGTGCGTACGTGGAAGCCTTGCCGGTGCACCTGCGCTTGCACGGCCTCGTGCACGAGATGTTCGACGAGGCCCTGGCGCTGTTCGGCGCGGGCGCGGACCTCGCGGGCGCCGAGAAGGCCGTGCAGGGCATCCTGTCGCGCGGGCTGCCGCATGTACCGCCCGGCGACATCTTCCGCTTTCGCAGCGGGCACGGGCTGGGCTTGAGCTACGAAGAGCCGCAGTCGGTGGCGGCCTTTCCGCAGTATGCGGACCCCTTCGACACGGGGAGGTCGGCGCCGCTGGAGGCGAGTACCGGCGCCATGTTCGAGCTGCATCCGAACTTCTTCGCCAAGGGGCTCGGCGGTGCGGCGCTCGGCGACATGGTGCATGTCACCGAGAGCGGCAGTGTGCGCTTGTTGCGCACCCCGCTCGACTTTCAGCTCTGGGGTTGAGCGTGCACGATGGCCTGGACCTGGTCCAGGCCGCTGCAGTTGCCGACCTGTTCCCACTGGGCGGCAAGGGCGGCTAGGGCGGCCGCGTCTGCGGCCTGCTTGCGCGCGGCGTCCGCGTCGATGCCGGCGGCATCGGTGGTGGTGGTGGTGGTCGTGGTCGTGGTCGCGGGTTGGGCGGGGCGGAGGCGTGCGGGGTTCGACATGGTGATGGACCGTTGAGTTGAAGAGAGTCGCGGCCGAGCCGCTTGGGAATCGGTGAGCGCGTGTGGGTCGTTCACTTCGGCGCGAGCAACTTGCCGCTTGCGACGAGGTGAATCGTTCGAACCAGCAGCACGGCGATCAGCACGCTCAGGAGCACCAGCAGCGCCACCGCCAGCACCGTCACCGGCAGGTAGCGGGCGTGTTCCGCATAGCGCAAGGCCGCATTGCTGAGCGCGGCGAGCGGGAAGCTCAGCGCCCACCATCCGGCCGCGAAGGGAATGCTTCGCTTGAAGATCTTGAAGACCAGCGAGAAGAAGACGAACAGGCCGAAGTAGAAGAGCATCGCGGCGAAGGTGTCGATGCGCTGGAAGAAGCTCGTGTACGCGAGAAAGCCGACCTCGAACGGGGCGATCAGGATCATCATCGACGGCACCATGTCGCTCGCGAGCTTTTCATGGTGGTGGATGAGCCTGGACATGATCATCGTGAAGAAGACCAGCGCCATGGTGGTGCCCACGGCCATCGCGAACAGGTTGACCTCCCTGGCCCATGCCATCGGCAGGGTGCCGCCAGCCACCGTGATGTCGAGCGTGGCCACGCCCGGAATGAGCCACGCCGGAACCGAGTGGCCCGCGTCGACCTTGCCGCGCAGCATGCGGCTCACGATGGTGAAGGACAGCGCGACGGTGCTGGCCGCGCCGAAGCCCCAGATGATTTCCGATGCGCGCGCGCTGACCGGCGCCACCACCGACGAGATCAGCAGCACCGCGATGGTTATGGTGCCGAAGAAGTTGCCGGCAATCGGGTGCCGGAACTCGTTGTGCACGGCGCACGGATGCAGCACGGCCTTGGCCGCGTACGCGATGCAGAGCACGGCGAAGACCACGACCGCAAGGCTTCCGATGGCGGCGTCGATCAGCGCGCTGGTGCCGAACTGGTGGCTGGCCTGGCGCCAGGCGAGGGCCAGGCCCGAGAGGCCCATGACCGAGGCGAACAGGTTGACGGGGAGGTACTGGATGGATGCCTGCCGCGGAATTTCCGCTGGGCTCAGCGCTTGCGTGGGGTTGATGCTTGCTCCTGGAGGGGCACGGAGAAGCATGCGAGGCGCGCACTGACGCAGCGCGTTCCTCGGTGCTCGAACCGTGGAGGTTGGGCTCCCGCACGACCCCGATGCAGCAGGCGCGTCAGCTCGACAACACCGTCACCACAGCCCGGAAATCGCTTTGCGGAAGCGATGTGAAAAGTCTATGGGCCGGGTCTGCGGCGCAGGCCTTGGGTGTGGTGAGGTTTGCGCCATTGATGGCTGCTTTCGGGCCACTGCGGTGGATGCGGCGGCATTGCGCCGCCGCGGAAAGAAAGCGGCAGGCGCCGCGCGGCTCGCTAGGAAGCGATGGCGCCCGTTGCCGCGCCCACTGTCGGCGAATTGGCCGCCTCGTCGCGCGCCCGCGTCGGCTCTTCGTCCCTGAACCGCCGGCGGTATTCGCGCGGCGTGGTGTCCAGCCGCTTCGCGAAGATGACGCGCATGTGGTTGGCGCTGTGAAAGCCGCAGCGAAACGCCACCGTCTTCAGCGGCAGGTCGGTCTCTTCCAACAGCTTGCGCGAGAAGTCGACCCGCACCTGCTCCACGAAGGCCGACGGCGTCATGTTGGCGTCCTTCGCGAACACGCGCGAGAAGGTGCGCCGGCTCACGCCCACCGAGTCGGCGAGCTCCTCGATGGACAGCTGCTCGCCGATGTGGTCCGTCACATGGCGCAGCACCTTCGCCACGACGGTCTCTTCCTTCGGGCCGACCGCCAGGAACGGGCTGTACTGCGACTGGCCGCCCTCGCGGCGGATGTACACGATGAGCCGCTTGGCGATGCGCAGCGCCAGCTCGTGGCCCCAGTCTTCCGTGACCAGCGCCAGGCACAGGTCGACGCCGGCCGCGACACCGGCCGAAGTGAAGAGGGCGCCGTCGCGAACGAAGATCTTGTCGGGCCGCACGCGGGCCCTGGGGAACTGCGCGATGAGCCGGTCGACGTCATGCCAATGGGCGGTGACCTCCTTGCCGTTGAGCAGGCCCGCATGGCCCAGCGGAAAGGCGCCGTTGCACACGGAGCCGAAGCGCCGCGAGCCTTGCGCCTTGGCGCTCAGCCACTGGAGAAACTCGGGCGCGTAGGTGTTGAGCTCCGGCAGCTTGGGGCCGCCGGCCACCAGCAGCAGGTCGGGCTGGCCGGTGTAGTCGAGGTAGCCGGTGCCGACATGCAGCTCCATGCCGTTGGCGCAACGCACGCTGCCGGCGCGCAGGCCGACCAGGGTGATCTCGTAGTGCTGGTCGGCGGGGAGGAAGCTGTTGGCCTCGGTGAACACATCCATGGGCGCCGCGACGTCCAATGCCTGCACACCTTCCAACACGACGATGACCAGCTTCATGATTTGAACGCCCCGGCCCTGCGGGGCAACAGCTGCGGCAGGCGGTGGGCGGGGCATTGTAGAACGGTCTGTCTGCCTGGCGAAGTCGAGGGGACGGGCGCAGGCCGAGGCAGCCGCCGAGCGTGGAAGCGTGGTCCTCACTGCGCGGCCGGCTCGAACCCGGCGAGCCGCTTTCGGGCATTTGCCCGCAATGCCATGGCAGTTCCCCATCGCCTGGCTTGACCCGCGCCGCCGAGACCGCTTACATTGCCTTCGCCTCGTGATGAGCGGGGCCGGGTTTGACAGCCCGCTGACATCCTGCGACGAAAGCCGCAGCTACCGCACAGGGACTGCGGCTTTTTCGTTCGAGCTTTTTCAGGCGGCTCGAGCGGGAGGGCTCACGCCCTGCCGGTTTCCGCAAGGATGTCCCGGTCTGTCAACCCGTTCGAGCTGCCGCCCTCGTTTGACAGCGGGTGCGCCGGTTGTTGCAAATCGACATCCCTGGAGGCCCGATGGCCCATGTTTCAGACACCGGCTGCCCTGGCCCTGGCCCTTGCGCGCCCTACCGGCCCACCGCCCAGTTCAAACCCTTCGAATGGGTTCAGGGCGAACGGCTCGATGCTTTCCTGCAAGGCAACGCCGCGTTCCTCAACGATGCGCGCGACGTGGTGCAAGGCGCGCACACGCTGGCCCGGTTGCTTGCCTGGGACGAAGACCGGCGCGATGCCGCCTTGTGTGCCGCGGACCCCGCGCCGCTCTTCGATGCCTGCCAGCGCAGCGCGCTGCAGCGCTTTCTGGCGGTGTCGCTGGGCCTGCTGCACGAGCGCATCGAAGCGCAGTGCGAGGCGCTGACCGAACCGACGGAACCGACCGAACCCAGCGAATAGAGGCGTCTGGCTCGGGAAGGCTATCCCTCCATCTTTCCCGCCATCTCGGCGTTGAACGCGTACTGCTCCTCGACCGGCACCGCCTTGCGCGAGCTCTGGTGCACCGAGCCTTCCTTGCTCCAGAGGAACGGGAAGAAGTTGAAGCACTGGTCCGCGCCGATGTTCTTCATGTCGGCCTCCCAGCCGCTCCAGCGCGAGTCTGCGTAGAACACCTGCAGCCGGTCGGTCGACGCCCATTCGAGGAAGTCGCTGTAGCCGATTTCGAGCGACTCCCAGGTGAGGGTGTCGGGCGCCCAGTAGTACATGGCGCCCGCGTCCTCGCCAAGGCCGCCGCCGTTGACGGCGAAGAAGCCGCCCACCACGTCGTCCGCCACGAGCAGGAAGCCGTCGGAGCGCGCCTTGTTCCAGTCGGCGATGTTGCGGCGCAGCCTCGCATGGCCCGAGCCCAGCACGCGCAGCCAGCCGTGGTCGATCAGCAGGCCGCCGGTGTCGTACGCCACGGCGCCCATGGTCGAGCGGGTAGTGACCTGCAGGCCCAGCAGCACGCGTTCGCGCTCGGGTGAGGGCGGAAGAATCTCGAAGGAATGGGCGGCGCCTTCGGCCCATTCGCTGACGAGCGGCAATGCGGGGTCTTCGGTGTCGATCAGTTGGTCAAGCGTGCGCATAAGAAGTTGGTTGGGTGAAAAAGGCTTCGAAGCGATCCGAAGGAATCTGAAAGCAATCGGAAGTAATGCGAAAGAATTGTTAATTCGGCGTCTTTCACTTTGAAGTTCTTACAACTTCAGCGCCGTTCATGCTGCTTTCAGACGGCAAAATGCTCGCCTGCGGTTTCGAATTGTCTTCGAGCCTTTCCCCATTCCCCCACCGCCTCCCTGTTTTCCGCTCCTTCATGTCCAACCTCATCGTGCATGGCGGTACGCCGCTGCGTGGCCGCATCACCCCTTCCGCCAACAAGAACGCCGTGCTGCCGGTGCTCTGCGCCACCCTGCTGACCTGGGAGCCCTTGCGGCTGCATGGCGTGCCCGACATCACCGACGTGCGCAAGATCCTGGACATCTTCCGCACCCTGGGCAGCGAAGTGCACATGGACCACGAGACCGGCACGCTCGAGCTGCACCACCGCGAGACCAGCTTCGACGCGGCGCGCCACCGGCTGCCCGAGGAAATGCGTTCGTCGATCATGCTGGTGCCGCCGCTGCTGGCGCGCTTCGGCGTGGCGCGGCTGGAGGACAACGTCAAGGGCTGCACGCTGGGCGTGCGCGAGATCGATCCGCACGTGGAGGTGTTCCAGCGCTTCGGCGGCGAGGTCGAGCGCACCGAAGGCTCGCTGCTGGTGCACAGCAAGGGCCGGCTCACGCCCACCGACCACTGGCTGGACTACGCCTCGGTCACCACCACCGAGAACTTCGTGCTGTGCGCGGCCACCGCCAGCGGCACGTCGACGCTGACCAACGCGGCCTCGGAGCCGCACGTGCAGGAGTTCTGCCGCTTCATGGCCATGATCGGCGTGCGCATCGAAGGCATGGGCACCTCGCGGCTCACCGTGCATGGCGGCAGCACGCTGAAGGGCGGCGAGTTCCGCTTCGACGAAGACTTCCACGAGATCACCACCTTCCTGGCGCTGGGCGCCATCACCGGCGGCGACGTGATCGTGCGCAACAGCGCGCCCGAGAACTTTCCGCTGCTCGACCGCACGTTCGCCAAGTTCGGCGTGCAGATCGTGCATGAAGGCGGCTGGTCGCGCGCCATTCGCACCGGCCCGCTGAAGGTGCAGACGCCGTTCACGAGCAACGTGCTCACCAAGGTCGAGGCCGCGCCGTGGCCCTACTTTCCGGTGGACCTGCTGCCCATCTTCATTGCGCTGGGCGTGCGCGCCGAAGGCAACGCGATGTTCTGGAACAAGGTGTACGACGGCGCGCTGGGCTGGACCGGCGAGCTCTCGAAGTTCGGCGCCCACGTGTTCTCGTCGGACCCGCACCGCCTCATCACCTTCGGCGGCAACCCGCTGACGCCCGCGGTGGTCGAGAGCCCCTACATCATTCGCGTGGCGATCGCGCTGTTCATGGTGGCGGCGAGCATCGAAGGCAAGTCGGAGATCCGCAACGCCGCGCCCATTCGCCGCGCGCACCCGCGCTTCGTGGAAAACCTGCGCAGCCTGGGCGTGCAGGTGGAGTGGACGAGCGAGGAATAAGCAGGGGCTGAAGCGGTCGAGGCCCCCTGCCTCGGACCAGTCAGAACGACGGCACGGGGTTGCGGCCCTCGGTCAGCACGTAGGCGTCCTTGCGCCAGGCGTACACCAGCGTACTGTCGACGGTCTCGACACGGCGGCCCTTGGGGCCGGCGGTGCGCTCGCCCTTGAAGGCAATGCGCATCTCGCCCGGCGTGCCGTCGTCGGGGCCGGCCGCGAAGGCGGGCGTGCCGTTGATGTCGTAGCAGGCGCCGCGCGGTGCCTCTTCGGGCTTTTCCGACTTCAGCACCTTCTCGCAAGCCTCGTCGGCGCCTTCGTTGCTGGCCGACAGCGGAATGGCCGAGGCCACCGCGCGCACCTTGCCCGCCTCCAGCGCGTACACCGACAGCCACTGGCCGCAGTAGCCCTGCCAGCAGCTGCCGTTGGTGATGGTGAGCGCAAAGCGCTGCGGCGCGGTGCGCTCGACCTTGGTGGTGCCGAGGTTGCCCATGAACCCGAGGTAGTCGACGCCGTCTTCGCGGCTGGCGAGCTTCCAGCCTTCGGGGCCCTGTTCGAAGAAGTACGCGCCTAGCCATGCGCCGTTGACGTGGCCGTCCATCGGCTGGCCCTGGTCGTCGACGGGCACGGTCTCGGTCAGCAGCACGGCGTGGGTGTCGTCCAGCTTCACCACTTCGCGCGGGGACACGCGGGCGTTCTGCTCGGCGGCGCTGCCGGGCACGGCCTTGCCGTCGTTGCCGATCTCGGGCAGCGACACGGTGTCGGGCTGGCCGGGCTTGGCGGCGGGGCCTTGCGAGTCGGGGAACACGAGTGCCATGAGTTCGGCGCGCTTGAGGCTGGCCGATGCGGTGGCGGGCGTGGCCGGTGCCGCTGCGGCGGGGGCAGGTGCTGCGGCCACGGCGGTCACGGCGGGCGCGGCGGGCGCCGCAGCGGCAGCCGGCGCGGCGGTCGAAGCGGAGGGCGCTTGCGCTTCCTTCTGCGGGCAACCGGCCAGCACGAGCAGGCCGGCGGCGGCCAGGGCCACGGCGGTGCCGCGGTACAGCGGCTTCGAGAAAACGTGCGATGGCGAGGGTGGTGTCGACAGCGGTGTCGGGTGGGGTCTGAACATGGCCGCCATTTTGCCGAAGCCGCGCGGCGATGACCCTGTCGCCGCGGCGACCTCCGCGTTGGCGTGAGAATGCGCGGCATCCGAGACGACACACCAGACAAGGAGCGCTTCCCATGACCACGCTGCAGCAACTTCTAGGCACCGAACTCCCGCTCGTGCAGGCGCCGATGGCCGGCGTGCAGGGCAGCGCGATGGCGGTGGCGGTGAGCAACGCGGGCGGACTCGGTTCGCTGCCTTGCGCCATGCTCGGCGCCGACGCCATGCGCGGCGAACTCGCCGCCATTCGCGCCGGCACCGACAAGCCCTACAACGTCAACTTCTTCTGCCACACGCCGCCCGAGCCCAGCGCCGAGCGCGAGGCCACGTGGCGCGCCGCGCTCGCGCCGTACTACGCGGAGTTCGGCATCGACGCGGCGAGCATTCCCACCGGCCCGGGCCGCAACCCCTTCAGCGCCGACGTGGCCGCGCTGCTGGGCGAGTTCCGCCCGCCGGTGGTGAGCTTTCATTTCGGGCTGCCGTCGGAGGCGCTGCTGGCGCAGGTGCACGGCTGGGGCGCGAAGGTGCTGGCCTCGGCCACCACCGTCGCAGAGGCGCTGTGGCTCCAGGCGCGCGGCGCCGACGCGGTCATTGCGCAGGGCCTCGAGGCCGGCGGGCACCGTGGCCATTTCCTGTCGCACGACCTGACCAGGCAGCTCGGCACCTTCGCGCTGCTGCCGCAACTGGTGCGCGCCCTGAAGGTGCCGGTGATCGCGGCCGGCGGCATCGCCGATGCCGACGGCGTGGCCGCGGCCATGGCGCTGGGCGCGGCGGGCGTGCAGGTGGGCACGGCCTACATGCTGACGCCCGAGGCGACGACCACGGCCATCCATCGCGCGGCGCTCAAGAGCGAGGCGGCGCGGCACACGGCATTGACCAACCTCTTCACCGGCCGGCCCGCTCGCGGCATCGTGAACCGCGTGATGCGCGAGCTGGGCCCCATCGGCGCCGCGGCACCGGAGTTTCCGCTGGCCACCTCGGGCATCGCACCGCTGCGCGCCAAGGCCGAGGCGCAAGGCAGCGGCGACTTCTCTCCGCTGTGGTCGGGGCAGAACGCCACCGGCTGCCGCGAGGTGTCTTCGGCCGAGGTCACGCAGGCATTGGCGAAGGGCTTTCGCTGAGCGGCGTCAGCGCAGGTAGGCACCGTTTTTCTTGACCAGCACCGGCGCGCCGCTCTTCAGTTCGTAGACGTCCTCGACCGAAAAGCGCGCGGTGCCGCCGAAGCAGTCGCGGCCCTGGCCTTGCAGGGCGAAGCGGCTGCCGCTCCTGTTCACGGCGATGGTGTCGATGACGCAGGCGTCGCTCGGGTCGCCGAGCGACGATTTCGGCGGCGGTGCAAAGGCGCGCACCACCGTCTTGCCGTTCGCGCGGGTCAGCACGCGCAGCGTGGGGCAGGGCACGTCGGCCTCGTCGGCCTCGTCGGTGCAGCGCAGTTGGCCGGCTTCCTCGTAGCTGTGCCGTGACGCATAGGCGCCCGCATCGAAGCCGACGCAGAGGTCCTTGCGCAGCTGCACCGCCTTGGCGTCGAAGCTGCACGCCGGCGCCTTGCGGAATTCGGCGGCCTGGGCGCCGTGAGCGGCCTGAGCGCCAAACACCGGCGCGCACAGCAGGAACAGGGCAGGAAGTAAGCTCGTCACTCGCGAATATCGCGGACGTTGCGGATGTCGCATGAAAAATTGCCTTCCCCTCGTTTCGTTCCAGTCTATCCAGCCGGCCTGAACCATGAACCAACTTCACCTGCCCCTCAAGTTCCTCGAGCATGCCGCGCAACCCTCGGTGCGCGAACCCTGGCTGCTGGTGCTGATGCACGGCGTCGGCAGCAACGAGCAGGACCTGTTCGGCCTGGCGCGCATGCTGCCGCCGCAGTTCCACGTGCTGAGCCTGCGCGCGCCGTACGTGCTCTCGCCCGACGCGTATGCGTGGTTCGAGTTCCAGGTGCTGGCCAACGGCGAGCGCCACATCAACGAAGAGCAGGAGCGCGAAAGCCGCTTCCTCATCGGCGAGATGGTCGCTTCTGCCGCGCAGCAGCTCGGCGTGCCGCCGGCGCGCGTGATCGTCGGCGGCTTCAGCCAGGGCGGCATCATGGCCCTGTCGATGCTGCTGACCAAGCCCGAGACCGTGCGCGCGGCGATGGTGTGGCACAGCCGCCTGCTGTCGCAGGTGGTGCCGCACGTGGCGCCGCCCGAGGCCTTCGAAGGCAAGGCGCTGTGGGTGAGCCACGGCAGCGCCGACAACGTGATTCCGCCGAGCGCCGCCCAGGTCACGCGCGACTTGGCGCGCACGCTGCCGCTGGCACTGTCGGGCGCGGACTTTCCGGGCGCGCACGAGCTTCGCCCGGCGGAGCTGCAGGCCACGGTGGCCTGGCTGCAGTCGCTCAGCGCGCCGGCGAGCGCTTAGGCAGCAGGCGCGCCATCGGCGTCGCTTGCGTTTCGTCGACCTGTCGCGACGTGAACATGAAGGTCGCCGTGACCGTCGCCTCGTCGCCCGCGGTCAACCGCCGATAGGCGAGCACAGCTCCACCAGCGTGCCGTCGGGGCAGCGCACATAAGACACCACCTGGCCCCACGGCTTGGTGGTGGGCGGCGAGAGTTCCGAGGCGCCCGCCGCAACGGCGCGCGCATGGGCCGCCGGCACGTCGGCGGTGACAAAGCCCAGTTCCATGCCCAGCGGCTTGGCCGAGTCGGACGCGGCCACATGGCCCTGCGCGAAGTTCGATTCGGCCAGCTCGTGCGCGGCAAAGGCCAGGGTGGTTTCACCGGTCGCCAGTTCACCGTAGGTGCCGGATTCATGAAGGAACTTGGTCTTGAAACCGAAGGCCTGCTCGAAGAATTGCAGTGACTGGGCGACGTGCGGAACGTAGGCAATGGTGTAGCCGAACTTCATGGTCTTTGGCGTGTGCGGTGAGGGAGCTTGGGTAGATTCCGGGGAGGCGCACCACTCTACCCAGCCCCATGCAGATTCCCCCCGATGAACCCGTGAACGACAAGCCTTTGCTTCCCGCTTTGCCCGCGGGCGTCACGTGGCTGCCCGTGCAGCGCGGCGAGTCCGGCGACAGCGTGTACAGGCGCAGCGATGGTGCGGCATTCGCGAAGGTGTCGATGGGCGCCGGCGCTGCCTCGCTCGAAGAAGAGCACCGCCGTACGGAATGGCTCGCGCCGTTCGACCTCGGCTCCGCGAAGGTGCTCGACTGGCGCACGTCGGAAGCTGGCGCCTGCCTTGTCACCCGCACGGTGCCGGGCGTGCCGGCCAGCGAGTTGCCGGCGGCAGACCTGCTGGCCGCGTGGCCTTCGATGGCGCAGCGGCTCAAGGCCTTGCATTCGGTGCCGGCCACGAACTGCCCCTTCGTGCGCAGCCTCTCGGCCATGTTCGATCGCGCGGCCGATGTGGTGGCGCGCGGCGCGGTCGACCCGGAGTTTCTCGACCCCGAAGACCGGCACACCCAGCCGCGGGTGCTGCTCGACGCATTGCGTGCGCAACTGCCCGCGCGGCTCGCGCAAGAGGCACGCGAGCGGGTCGTGTGCCACGGCGATGCGTGC
This sequence comes from Variovorax sp. OK212, assembly GCF_900112425.1. GTDB lineage: Bacteria > Pseudomonadota > Gammaproteobacteria > Burkholderiales > Burkholderiaceae_C > Variovorax. The sequence continues at coordinate 63,826 of NZ_FOLP01000015.1, forward strand.
ATGCCGAACTTCATGGTCGACCCCGACACCCTGCGCTGCACGGGGTTGATCGACCTGGGCCGGCTCGGCGTGGCGGACCCGTATGTCGACCTGGCGCTGTTCCTCGCGAACGCGCGCGACCACTGGACCGCACCCGCGCAAGCGGCGGCGGCGCGCACCGGCTTGTTCGAGGTGCTGGGCATCGCCGAGCCGGACGATGGGCGGCTGGGCTTCTACCTGGGGCTTGACCCGCTGACCTGGGGTTGAGCTCCCTCGGCCCTGGCCCCGGCTTCAGGCGTGGCGCTGGACACCCACGTCGACTTCCTTGCACCGGCGAATGACCTCGGCAAAGTACGGCTCGAACACGCGGTTCTTCGTTTCCCACCGGCCGTGTTCTTCCAGGTACGCGGGCAGCAACTCGTTCAGCTCGGCCCACACGTCGTGTTCACGGGCCGTGGTGAGCTGGCCGTCGCACACCACAATGTGTCCGCCGACCACCACCAGCTCGATGGCGCTGCCGTTCTCGCAGTAGACCAGCTGCTTCACGATGTCGTTGCGCGGGCGGAAGTTGTCGTTGTCCAGGTCGAGCAGCACCAGGTCGGCGGCCTTGCCGACTTCGATGGAGCCGGTCACGTCGTCGAGCATGGCGGTGCGCGCGCCGGCCAGCGTGGCCATCTTCAGCACCTCGAAGGCCGTGAGCCATTGCGAAGGCTCGGTGCCGTTCACGTTGTGCATCAGCGCGGCGAAGCGCATCAGGTCGAACACGCGCGCGCTGTCGTTCGAAGACAGGCCGTCGGTGCCCAGGCCGATGGCCACGCCCGCGTCCAGCAGCTTGCGCACCGGCGCCAGCCCGGAGCCCAGCTTGAGGTTGCTCAGCGGGTTGTGCACCACGGAGCATGCGGCTTCGCCCATGCGGGCGATGTCGGCGTCGGTGATCCAGATGGCGTGCGCCAGTGTGGTGTGGCGGTCGAGCGTGCCGGTGTCGTGCATGTGCGCGAGCAGCGTCTTGCCGTGGAACATCTGGCCGGCCACGGCCTGCACCTTGGTTTCGAGCAGGTGGGTGTGCAGCGGCACGCCGTGCCGTACGGCCAGCGCGTGGCAGGCCTGCAGCATGCCCGTGGTGCAGCGCTGCGGTGCCGACGGCGTGATGGCAAAGCGCAAGCGGCCTTCGGCCTGGCCATGGAACCGGCGGAAGGCTTCTTCGCAGTAGGCGGTGTAGTCGGCCACCGTGGTGGGCGCGCCGAACTTCAGCTGGGCGCTGAGGTGGGGGGGGAACACCTCGTGGCCGAAGGGCGTGGAGTCGAGCACGGGGGTGTCGAGCACGGCGCTGGACACGTTCACGCGAATGCCCGCGTCGCGGTACGCCTGGAACACGATGCCCAGCCGGTCGATGCTGTGGGCCATGGGGTCGAAGAAGTCGTCGCACAGCGTGGTCACGCCGTTCTTCAGCGACTGCAGGGCGAGCAGTTGCGTGCGCAGGTACAGCAGGCGGTCGGAGATGGGGCTGCCCGACAGGTAGGTGTACGCATACAGCAGCCAGATTTCCAGCGGCATCTGCTCGTAGCGGCCCTTGAAGAAGGTCTCGCTCGAATGGGTGTGCGCGTTGACGAGGCCGGGCATCAGGAGCTTGCCGCGCGCGTCGATCACGTCGCACGCGGCGGGGCGTGGCAGCGGAAGGTCAAGGTCGTGGCCGATGGCGGCGATCTTGCCGTCCTGCAGCAGCACGTCGGCGCGCACCGGGCGGTCGCCTTGCGGGCCGCCCACGGCCAGCACTTCGGCGCCCTGGATCAGGATGGCGGTGGGCATGCGGGTGTTCATGCTCAGTCGCGCATTTCCGCCGTGCCGCGGATCGAGCCCAGCCCGCCGCGCAGCTTGGTGCTGAGCCACACGCCGAACACGGTGGCCAGGTAGGGCAGGGCCTGCAGCAGGTCGTTGGAAATGGCGCCGCCGTACACCAGCTGCGCGCGGATGCCCAGCGCCGACACCACCGCGAAGAACAGCGCGGCGGCCGTGGCGCCCAGTGCGCTGCCGGCGCCGAAGATCACCGCGGCAAAGGCCATGAAGCCGCGGCCCGCCGTCATGTTCTGCGAAAAGATCTGCAGGCTGCCGCCGGCCAGCTCCGCGCCGCCGATGGCGCACAGCACGCCGCCGAGCGCCAGTGCCAGCAGCCGCATGCGGCTGGGGTTCACGCCCACGCTGCGCGCGGCGAACGGGTGCTCGCCGGAAGCCGACAGGCGCAGGCCCAGCCGCGTGCGCTCCAGCAGCAGCCACACGAGCCACACGGCCACGGGCATGAACAGCACGAACACCGACAGGCCACCCAGGGCGCCCAGGTCCGCGTCGAACAGGCTGTTGAGCTTGGGAATGCCGAAGGGCGCCGTCACGGTGGCTTCGCTGTCGTACAGCGCTTGAATGGCGAGCGACGTGCCACCCAGGCCCAGCCCGGTGAGCCCCAGGCCCGCGATGATGGGGTTGGCCTTGAGCTTTTTCACCACGTACCACAAGAGCGCCGAGGCGCCCACGCACAGCGCGGCCGCAATCAGCATGGCCTGCACGAAGGAGCCGGTCTGCACGATGCCCACGATCAGCGCGCAGCTGCCGATGATCATCAGCCCTTCGAGGCCCAGGTTCCAGATGCCCGCGCGCTGCGCCAGCACGCCCGCCAGCGTGACGTAGACGAGCGGCGTGCCCGAGATCAGGATGGATACCAGCGTGTCGGTCATGCGGGCTTTCGGGTGAGGAGCTTGTCGAGCCATTTGGCGCGCGACGTGATGAACAGGGCGATGGTCGCGTTGATGACCTCGATGGCCGCCGCCGGCATGCCGACCATCACCGGCAGGTACAGCGCGGCGGAGGCCAGCGCGCCGAAGAAGAGGGCGGACACGGCCGTGCCCACGATGGACAGCTGCGCCACCAGTGCAATCAGGATGGCCGTGAAGCCATGGGCCGGCAGGAAGCCGCTGGCCAGCCGGCCGTTGGGGCCGAGCAGCTCGATGCTGCCGGCCAGCCCCGCCAGCGCGCCGCTCACCAGGAAGCTGAACAGGCCGATGCGCCCGACCCGCGCGCCTTGCCACGCCACCATGGTCGGGTTGCGCCCCGCCAGGTTGGCCACGATGCCCAGCGCCGTGCGGTTGGCCAGCAGCCACGACAGCACGAACACCGCCAGCGTGAGCGCGCAGATGAGCGGCGACACGCCCAGCGAATCGGAGATGCGGTAGGCGTCCGCGATGGGCCGGCTCGAGGCCTGCTGGCCCGAGCCCGAGGGGTCCTTCAGCGGGCCGGAGGTGACGTACACCAGCAGCAGGCCCGCGAGGAAGTTGCCCATGAGCGTGGTGATGACCTCGTCGGTGCCCGAGCGCAGCCGCAGCAGCCCCGGCCACATGGCCCACAGCGCGCCGCCCGCCATGCCGGCCAGCAGGCAGCCCGGCACCACGACCCACGCGGGTGCGCCGCCCAGCCATTCGGCGGTGAAGGCGGCGAGGATGGAGCCGACATAGAACTGCCCCTGCGCGCCGATGTTGAAGAAGCCGGCGCGAAACGCGATGGCCACGCCCGTCGCCGTGATGAACAGCGGCATGGCCCAGCGCAGGCCCTGGTGCAGCGCGCCCTCGCGCAGGAAGGCACCGTCGAGGATGCCGGTGAACAGCTCGCCCACGGCCAGCCCGGCGCTGTAGAACGCCAGCGCGCACAGCAGCAGCGCCAGGCACACGAAGAGCACGACGCGCAGCACCGGCAGCATGCGCGCGGGGGAGAAGACAGTGGCCATCATGCGTGAGCCCCCACCATCGCCTGGCCGACTTCGCGCAGGTCGTACGGCGCGCCGTAGTCGCCCACCACCTGGCCGCGCAGCATGACCAGCACGCGGTCGCTGATGTCGAAGAGTTCGTCGAGGTCCGACGAAATCAGGATGATCGCGGCGCCCCGGCCGCGCGCCTCGCGCAGCGCCTTCCACACATAGGCGGTGGCGCCGATGTCCAGGCCCCGCGTGGGTTGCGCCGCGATGATGAGGCGCGCGCTGGCGTCCACCTCGCGCGCGAAGATGACCTTCTGCGCGTTGCCGCCCGAGAGCGAACCGGCCGGTTGGCCGCTGTGGGCGTAGCGCACGTCCCATTGCGTGAGCGCGGTGTCACACGCGGCCTGCAGCCTGGCGGGCCGCACGAAGGCGAGCAGGCCGCCTTGCAGCAGCCGGCCCATCGACCAGTTTTCCCACAGGCTGCTGTTGAGCGACAGGCCTTCCACGTTGCGCTCGAACGGGATGATGCGCAGGCCCGCCGCGCGCCGCGTGGCCAGGTCGCTGTGCGTCACGTCGCGCCCGGCCAGTTCGATGCTGCCGCTGGCGGTCTGCGCCAGCGCGGCAATGGCGCGCACCAGCGTGCGTTGGCCGTTGCCTTCGACACCGGCGATGCCGATGATTTCGCCGGCGCGGATGTTCAGGCTCACGTCGGCCAGTGCGGCGCCTTCGGCGTCGGGTTTGGTCGACAGGTTCTTCAGCTGGAGCACGGTGGGTGCGGTGAGGTCGCGGCGCGGTGATGCGGCAGATGCGGCAGATGCGGCAGATGCGCCAGATGTGGCAGGCGCGCTGCTGGGCGCGGGCGCCTTGGCATCGCCCATGATCCACTGGCTGAGCTCGGCCGCGCCGATGCTGCTGCACGGCACGGGGCCGGTCACATGCGCGCCGCGGCGCAGCACGCTCACGGTGTCGGCGATGGCCATCATTTCGCGGATCTTGTGCAGGATGAGAACGACGGTCACGCCGCGCTTCTTCAGGATGCGGATGCGTTCGAACAGGGTCTCCACGCCGGCCGGCGCCAGCACCGCGGTGGGCTCGTCGAGGATGAGCACCTTGGCGTCGGTGACCAGCGCGCGCGCAATCTCGATGCCCTGCTGCGTCTCGATCGGCAGGTTGCGAATGACCTCGCGCGGGCTCACCGACAGGCCCAGCCCGTCGAGGTGGGCCTGCCAGCGCTTCTCGAGCTGGCGCGAGGTGAAGATGCCGCGGTGCCGGTCGGAGCCGAACTCCATGGCCTGCGCCACGGTGAACGAGGCCGGCAGCGCGAAGCTCTGGTGCACCAGCTCCACGCCGGCCGCGCGCGCGGCGTTCACGTGGCCGGTGCGGATCTCGTGCGCGCCGATGTGCACGCGCCCGCGCGTGGGCTTCACCAGGCCGGAGCACACGCGGGCAAAGGTGGTCTTGCCCGCGCCGTTCTGGCCGACGACCGCATGAATCTGCCCCTGCGCGAAAGCGATGGACACGTCGGACAGCGCTTTCACGCTGTCGTATTGCACGGTGACACCGTCCAGCACCAGCGCGGGGCGCGCCGGTGAGGTCTCGCTGTTCGGGGGGCTGGGGTTCATGGCTGCAAGGAGAGTCGGAACGTCGGAGGAATCGGCAAGGTCAGAGAACGGTGTTGAACGCCACCTTGACGGAGCCGTTCAGGATGGCGGCCTGCGTGGTGCGGATCTCGGCCATGGTCTGCTCGGCCTTGGCGGCCACCGCCTTGTCGCCTTCCTTCTGGAACACCGGCGACAGCTCCAGGCCCACCACGCCGGTGCCCAGCCCGGTGTTCAGGTGCGCGCCGCCCTTGCCGGTCTTGAGGATCTTCGACGCCTCGTCGTACAGCGACTTGCCGAAGTGCAGGCTGACGATGGAAATGAGCGACTTCGGGCCCTGCGGGTACTGCGCGGGGTCGAGGCAGCTCACCAGGCGACCGGGCTTGTCGTTGGCCGCGGCGATGATGCCCGCGTCGGTGGCGGCGGCGTCGGTCTGGATGAAGTCGATGCCGCCGTTGAACATCTGCGTGGCAATTTCGCGGCCCTTCACCGGGTCCTGGAACGAGCCCGCGAAGGCGACGGTGACGGTGGCGTTCTTGCGCACCGACAGCACGCCCGCCTTGAACGCGTTGTAGTCGGCGTTGAGCGGCGGAATCGACATGCCGCCGATGAAGCCGATCTTGCCCGTGGTCGACATGCGCCCCGCGAAGATGCCGGCCAGGTAGGTGCCCAGGTAGTAGTCGTAGGACACGGTGGTCACGTTGGGCATGGCCGGCTTCATCTCGTCGCCGAACAGCTGCAGCCACTGCGTCTTCGGGTACTTGGGCGCCAGCGCCTTGAAGGGCTCGCTCACCTCGTTGAAGGTCGACACGATCACGGCCGCGCCGGCGTCGGCCAGCGTGCGGAAGATGGTCTCGTAGGTCGACGGGTCCTTCGCGTAGATGGCGCGCGTCTGCATGCCCGTTTCCTTGCCCAGCAGCTTCAGGCGCGCAATCATCGCGTCGACCGCGCTGGCGTCGCCCGCGGCCTGCGTGTGCACCAGCGCGATGAGGCCGCCCTTGGCATTGGCGATCAGCGGGTACAGGGCGCTCGCCATGGCGACGCCGCCCAGGCCGGCCGTGGCCTTGAGGAACTGCCGGCGGGGCGTCTTGGCGCTGGAGGATGCGTGGTGTGTCATGCGGATATCTCTGGGGTTGAGGAAGGAAGAACGGACGGCTTGAAGGACTCGGAAAGAACTCGGAAGGAACTCGAGGAAGAGTTCAGGGCGTGGGCGAGCTGGGCGCGGGATTCATGATCATCACGTCCTGGCTCTGGATCGCGTCCAGCGCCCACACGCTCTTGATGAACGACTGCCACTCGGGGTCGGCGTACATCGCGGCGCGGCGCGCCTCGCGGTCGGCCAGGCTGTCGTAGGCCCACATCAGCACCGAGGTGTGCAGCCGGCCGATCTCTGAGATGTACAGGCCCACGAACCTGTTCAGGTGGCGCTGCTGCACGGGCAGGCCTTCGTGTTCGTACTTCTCGCGCCACTGGTCGATGGTGCCGGGGCGGAAGGTGTAGAGGCGGTGTTCGACGATCATGAAGTGCTCCTTGTCATGCTGCGGATGGGGCTGGGGTTCACTGGCCGGCCAGGATGAATTCGGCGCACTTCTCGCCGATCATGATGGCCGGGGCATTGGTGTTGCCGCTCGAGATGACCGGCATGATGGAAGCGTCGGCCACGCGCAGGTTGGCGATGCCGTGCACCTTCAGGCGGTGGTCGACCACGGCCATGTCGTCGTGGCCCATCTTGCAGGTGCCCACGGGGTGGAAGGTGGTCATGGCGGTGGCGCGCAGCCAGGCCACCAGGTCTTCGTCGCTCTGCTTCTCGGGGCCGGGTGCAAGTTCCTTGCCGCGGTAGGCGTCGAAGGCGGGTTGCGCGATGACCTCGCGCGTGGCGCGAATGGCATCGACCATGGTCTTGCGGTCGAACTCGGTGTCCAGGTAGTTGGGCTGGATCAGCGGCGCGTCGCCGGGCCGGCCGGAGCGCAGGCGGATGCGGCCCAGGCTGCTCGGGTTGACCGGGCCCACGCGCAGCGTGAAGCCGTGCTTGGCCTCGACGGTGGATTTCTTGAACGGGTTGGGAAAGTACAGGTTGGCCGTCTTCTCGAGCGCGGGCATGAAGTGCAGCTGCACGTCGGGGTGTTCGAGCTCGGGCCGGGTCTTGATGAACGCGCCGGCCTCGTACGGAAAGGTGGTGGTGATGCCTTCGCCGAACAGCATGCCGCGCACCACCGAGAACGCGATCTTGTCGGCGCGCAGGTCCTTGTAGAGCGTGACGGGCTGCTTGCACTCGTACGACATCACGCAGTCCACATGGTCCTGCAGGTTGCCGCCCACGCCGGGCAAGGCCTTGAGCACGGGAATGTCGTGCTTCGCCAGTTCTTCCTGCGGGCCGACGCCCGAGAGCATCAGCAGGTGCGGCGAGCCGACCACGCCGGCGCAAAGAATCACTTCCTTGCGGGCGCGCACGGTGTTCATGCGGCCGAGCACCTCGTAGGCCACGCCCACGGCGCGGCCCTTTTCGATCAACACCTTGTGCGTGAGCGCGCGCGTGACCACCTGGAGGTTGCTGCGCTTCATTGCCGGGCGCAGGAACGCGAAGGAGGCGGACCAGCGCTTGCCCTTCTTGATGGTGAAGTCGTAGCGGCCGAAGCCGAGCTGGCTGGCACCGTTGAAGTCATCGTTCAGCGGGTAGCCGGCCTGCTGCCCCGCGAGGCAGAACACGTCGAGCAGTGCGTTCCAGCCGCGCGCGCGGCACACGGTGAGTTCGCCGTTGGCGTTGTGGAACACGCCGTCGCGCTGGATGTGGCCTTCGGAGCGCTTGAAGGCGGGCAGCACGTCCTTGTACGACCAGCCCAGGTTGCCCATGGCGGCCCAGCCGTCGTAGTCCTGCTTGCCGCCGCGCACGTAGATCATGCCGTTGATGGTCGAGGTGCCGCCGAGCACCTTGCCGCGCGGCCAGTAGATCTTGCGGCCGTTGAGGTTGGGTTCGGGCTCGGAGTGAAAGTGCCAGTTGTAGATGCCCGACTGGAACAGCTTGCCCATGAGCATCGGCAGGCGAAACAGCGGGTTCGAGTCCTTGCCGCCGGCCTCCAGCAGGAGCACGCGCGTGGCGGGGCGGGCGCTGAGCCGGGCGGCGAGCGCGCAGCCCGCGGAGCCCGCGCCCACGACGATGTAGTCGTAGGCGTTCTGGTCGTTGTTGGGGTTGTTGTGGTTCATGGGGTCGCCGGGTCTCACCAGGAAATGGGGTCGCGGGCCATCTCGGCGAGATGGGCGTTGCACAGCGCGAAGGGGTTGGGCAGGCCCAGCACGGCGTCGGCAAACGCGGGGTGCTCGCGCAGGATGCAGGCGACCTTGCCGTGCAAGCCTTGCGCGATGCCGGCCGCTTCGAAGGCCTCGGCCGCGGAGGCGCCGAAGCCCATGAACACCACCGGCTCGCCGCGCTTGAGCAGGTGCGACAGCACCGCCTGGATCAGCGGCTTCCACAGCACGAGGTGGCCCTGCGACTGGTGCGGGTCGATCGCCACCTGGAAGCGGCTGAGCGTGAAGGAGGTGTTGAGCAGCAGCACGCCGTCGTCGACCCAGCGGTCGCTCAGCGTGGCGGGTGTTTCGAAGGGCAGCGCGCCGGATTCGATGGCCTGCAGCGTGCGCGGCCAGTTGGCAAAGCTGCCGCCATAGGTTGCATCACCCGTGCGCGCTTCAGCCAGCATCTGCACCCACGCACGGATGCTCTTGGTGAACATCTTGTCGAGCTCGCGCCACTGCGCCACGTTGCCTACCTCGAAGGCGCGGCCGGTGGCGATGTCGATGGACGGGTAGGGGTCTTGCCCCAGCACCACGCAGCGCACCCGCGCGGGCATCACGCTGTCGAAGGCCTTGAGCATGTGCGCGCCGTGCGGCATGCCGGCCAGTCGACGGCCCTTGCGCGCCGGAAAGATCGGCTCCCACGCCTGCAGTTCGAGCGCCGCATCGACGCCCTCGAAGTCGAGCTTCACATCGCCCAGCGCGGCCCGCCAGGCATCGGGCAGGTCGTCGGGCCAGTTCGCCAGTGTTTCTTGCAGTGCGGTGCGCAGGGCTTGGGGCATGGGTTACATTCAAACTTCAAAAAAAAGCTGACCAGTTCGTCAGGAAATTCTAAGGAATAAATTGACGAGTTGGTCAGAATTTTTTTGGTGCTTACCCGTGCTCCGTTTCGGGGCGCCTCTAGAATTTGAGCCCGGTCACCAGTGACACCATGCCCATGCGCGACACCTCCACTCCCCGATCCCCCAAACCGGAAACCCCTGCGGACCGGGAGATCCGGGCGGCCAACAAACGCAAGATCCTGAAGGCCGCGAGCGAGGTGTTCGCGGCCAAGGGCTTCGACGGCGCGCGCATCGCGGAGATCGCCACCGTCGCGGAGCTGCCCAAGGCCAACGTCTACTACTACTACGCGACCAAGGAAGAGCTGTACAGCGCCACCTTCGCGCCGCTGCTGGAAGAGTGGGACAGCGCGCTGCGCATCCTCAAGGCCGAGACCGAGCCCGCCGTGGCGCTGCGCGCCTATGTGGAAGCCAAGCTCAAGCTGGGGCGCAAGAACCCGCTGGAGGCGCGCCTGTTCGCCAACGAGGTGGTGCGCGGCGGCACCTTCCTGTCGGCCGCCGACCGGGCGCACATCGCGAACAGCACGGCCGCCAGCATCGAGGTGTTCGAGGCCTGGATGGCCGCCAAGAAGATCCGCAAGATCGACCCCCGGCACTTTCTCTTCATGCTCTGGGCCGCCACCCAGTTCTATGCCGACTACGAGCCCATCGTGAACGCGGTGCTGCAGGTGAAGAAACTCACCGCGGCGCACTACGACCAGGCGCTCGAAAGCATCGTGGGCACGGTGCTCGGCGGCGTGCTGGTCGACTGACCGCAGGCTGGCGATCGAACCCGCCGGACGGCCGTGACCGGCCCGGCGAAGAGCCGGGCCGAGTGAACTTCCGCGCGACGGGCGCGTCAGAGGGCATCACAGGCGTCACAGGGCGTTACGAGGATCTGGCTCGGGTGTGGTCCGAATTGGTGCACCATAGCCGCTCGCCTCCCTGAGATCCTTCCGACATTCCTCTCACAAGGAACCCGACCTCATGTCCGACAGCGACATCCGCGACACCCGAGACACCGCCGATTTCCGGCCCCGCCGCGAAACGCCCACCGGCGCCATCGTGATCGCCGTGCTGGTGCTGCTGGCGGCTGCGTTCTTCGGCTGGCGCTGGTACCAGCAGCAACAGCAAAAGCCCGCCGAGCCCACGCCCGTGGCCGCGGCGCCCAACGACGCACCCGCACCGCCGCCGCCCGTCGCGGCGCAGCCCACGGGCCCGCAGAACCCGGTCGACGCGCTCGCGCCGCCGGACGCCGCGCTGCCCAAGCTGGCCGAATCCGATTCGCGCGTGATGAAGGCGCTGGCCGAGCTGCTCGGCGCGAAGAACGCCGACGCGTTCCTGCGCTCCGACGGCATCGTGCATCGCTTCGTGGCCACGGTCGACAACCTCGCGCGCGAACAGGCGCCTGCCAACACATGGCCGGTGCAGCCCACGGGTCAGCGCTTCATCACCGAAGGGCAGGGCGAGGCGCAGACCATCTCGCCGAACAACGCGGCGCGCTACAACGCCGCCGTGCTGCTGGCCGGGTCGATCGATCCGGCGAAGGCCGCCGCGGTGTACGCCAGGCTCTACCCGCTGTTCCAGCAGGCCTATGAGGAGCTGGGCTATCCGGGGCGTTATTTCAACGACCGGCTGATCGCGGTGATCGACCATCTGTTGCAGGCACCCGAGCCCGGCGGGCCGGTGCAGGTGCGGCTGGTCGAGGTGAAGGGCGAGGTGCCTTCGCAGCGCCCGTGGGTGCGCTACGAGTACGTCGACCCGCAGCTGCAGGCGCTGTCGTCCGGCCAGAAGATCATGGTGCGCATGGGCCCGGAGAACGAGCGCAAGATGAAGGCCAGCCTGCGCGGGCTGCGCCAGCAGATCGCCACGGGGGACGTGGCGAAGAAGAAGTCGTAGCCGCGTAGCGGGTCGACAGCGGGCGCTGCTGCCGCTGCCGCAGCGGCAACTGCAACTGCGCGCGCGGCCGAACCGCCGGCCGCCTCGCGCCCGCCTGCTCAGGCCTCTTCGGCTTCCTTGTAGTCGCCCACGGGCACGCAGCTGCAGAACAGGTTGCGGTCGCCGTACACGTTGTCGACGCGGCCGATGGGCGGCCAGTACTTCGCGTTCTTCAGCGCGGCCAGCGGGTAGGCGCCGAGTTCGCGCGAATACGGGTGTTCCCACTCGCTGCCCAGCAGGCTGGCCGCGGTGTGCGGCGCGTGCTTGAGCGGGTTGTCTTCCTTCGGCCAGACGCCTTCCTCGATGCGGCGGATCTCGCCGCGGATGGCGATCATCGCGTCGATGAAGCGGTCGAGCTCGGCCAGCGGCTCGCTCTCGGTCGGCTCGACCATCAGCGTGCCCGGCACGGGGAAGCTCAGCGTGGGCGCGTGGAAGCCGTAGTCGATCAGGCGCTTGGCCACGTCCTCGGCGGTGACGCCGCTGGTGTCCTTCAGCGGGCGCAGGTCCAGGATGCACTCGTGCGCCACATGTCCGTTGGGGCTCGCGTACAGCGTGGGGTAGTGGTCCTTCAGGCGCGCGCTGATGTAGTTGGCGCTCAGGATGGCCGTCTCGGTCGCGGCCTGCAGGCCCTTGGCGCCCATCATGCGGCAGTACATCCAGCTGATCGGCAGCACGGCCGCATTGCCCAGCGGCGCCGCGGACACGGCACCGACGCCGTGCGACGGCACACCAGCGGTCACATGGCCCGGCAGGTACGGCACGAGGTCTTCGACCACGCACACCGGGCCCACGCCGGGGCCGCCGCCGCCGTGCGGAATGCAGAAGGTCTTGTGCAGGTTCAGGTGGCTCACGTCGCCGCCGAACTCGCCCGGCGCGGCCACGCCGACCAGCGCGTTCATGTTGGCGCCATCCACGTACACGCGCCCGCCGTGTGCGTGCACCAGCTCGCAGAGTTCCTTCACGCGGGTTTCGAAGACGCCGTGCGTGCTGGGGTAGGTGATCATCACCGCGGCCAGCTTGTCGCTGTGCTTCTCGCAGGCGCGCTTCAGGTCGTCCATGTCGACGTTGCCCTGCGTGTCGCAGGCCGTCACCACCACCTGCATGCCCACCATTTGCGCGCTGGCCGGGTTGGTGCCGTGCGCGGAAGAGGGAATCAGGCAGATGTTGCGGTGGCCCTGGCCCTTGGCTTCATGGAAGGACTTGATGGCCAGCAGGCCCGCGTACTCGCCCTGCGAACCGGCGTTGGGCTGCAGGCTGATGCCGGCGTAGCCGGTGGCCTCGCACAGCCAGGCGCGCAGTTGCGCGTCGAGCTGGGCATAGCCCTGCTGCTGGTCGGCGGGTGCGAAGGGGTGGATGTTGGCGAACTCCGGCCAGGTGATGGGGATCATCTCGCTGGTCGCGTTGAGCTTCATGGTGCAGCTGCCCAGCGGGATCATGCTGCGGTCGAGCGCCAGGTCCTTGTCCGACAGGCTGCGGATGTAGCGCAGCATCGCGGTTTCGCTCTTGTGGGTGTTGAACACCGGGTGCGAGAGAAAGCCGCTGGCGCGGCGCAGGTCGTCGGGAATCAGCGGCGTGGTGTTCGCGGCCAGGTCGTCGAAGCGCGGCATCGCGGTGCCGGCCGGCACGAACAGGGCCCACAGTGTTTCGATGTCGGCGCGCGTGGTGGTCTCGTCCAGCGAGATGCCCAGGTGCTGCTGCAGGCGCTGGCGCAGGTTGACGCCGCCGGCTTGCGCGCGTTCGATGATGGCGGCGGTGTCGTCGCCGGTGCGAATGGTCAGCGAGTCGAAGGCGGTGGTGTTGACCGGCTCGCGGCCCATCTGCGACAGGCCCTTCGACAGGATGGCGGTGAGCACGGCCACGCGCTGCGCGATGCGCGTGAGTCCGTCGGGACCGTGGTACACGGCGTACATGCTGGCCACCACGGCCGGCAGCACCTGCGCGGTGCAGATGTTCGACGTGGCCTTCTCGCGGCGGATGTGCTGCTCGCGCGTCTGCAGCGCGAGGCGGTAGGCGGGCTGGCCGTGCGTGTCCACGCTCACGCCCACCAGGCGGCCCGGCAGCGAGCGCTTGAACGAGTCGCGGCAGGCCAGGTAGGCGGCGTGCGGGCCGCCGTTGCACAGCGGCATGCCGAAGCGCTGCGTGGTGCCGCAGACGATGTCGGCATCGAACTCGCCTGGCGCCACCAGCAGCGTGAGCGCCAGCAGGTCGGCCGCGACGATGAAGGCGGCGTCGCACTGGTGCGCGTGGCCCGCGAGCGGGCGCAGGTCGTGTACATGGCCGGTGGTGGCGGGGTACTGCGCGAGCACGCCGAAGAACTCGCCGCTCACCATCAGCAGCGGCAGCGTTTCCGACACGGTGCTGACCTTCACCTCGATGCCCAGCGGCGCGGCGCGCGTCTTGATGACTTCGATGGTCTGCGGATGGCAGTCGCCCGAGACCAGGAAAACGTTGCTCTTGCTCTTCACGCTGCGCTTGGCCAGCGTCATGGCCTCGGCCGCCGCGGTGGCTTCGTCGAGCATCGACGCGTTGGCGATGGCCATGCCCGTGAGGTCGCACACCATCGTCTGGAAGTTCAGCAGGGCTTCCATGCGGCCCTGCGAGATCTCGGCCTGGTAGGGCGTGTAGGCCGTGTACCAGGCAGGGTTCTCCAGGATGTTGCGCAGGATCACGCCCGGCGTGTGCGTGCCGTAGTAGCCCTGGCCGATGAAGTTCCTGAACACCTTGTTCTTCGACGCCATCGCCTTCAGCTCGGCCAGCGCGTCGGCTTCGGTCACCGGCGCGGGCAGGCGCATGGGCCTGGCGCGGCGGATGGCCGCGGGCACGATGCCGTCGATGAGTTCCGCGCGCGTTTCCGAGCCGATCACCGGCAGCATGCGCGCCTCGTCCGCCGCATCGATGCCGATGTGGCGGGCAAGGAATTCTTCGGCGTTCTCTAGTTCTTGCAAAGAGGGAAGGGCGGGCGTCGGCATGGCGGTGACTGTCTATCGGCGTTAATAAAAGAACTCAGCGGTCGCCGCCGGGCCGCCCCAAGGCGGACCGCGCCTTCCCCATGGGGGATGGAGAAGCACACGAAGTGGCAAGCCGAGGGGCAAACATCATTTCAGGATTCGGCGGCGAACTTGTCGTACGAAGCGGCGTCGAGCAAGGCGTCGAGCTGCGCGGGTTCGCTCAGCTTGACCTTGAAGAACCAGCCGCTGGCCAGCGGGTCGCTGTTGGCGAGCGAGGGGTCGGCGCGCAGCGCTTCGTTCACTTCGGTGACTTCGCCCGACACGGGCATGAACACATCGGCGGCGGCCTTGACCGATTCGACGACGCCGGCGACTTCGCCTTGCGCGAAGCTCTTGCCGACTTCAGGCAGGTCGACGAACACCACGTCGCCCAGCGCGTCCTGCGCATGCACGGTGATGCCGACGGTGGCCGCGCCGCCTTCGGCCGACACCCATTCGTGGTCCTTGGTGTACTTGATGCTCATGGAAAACTCCTCGTGGAAAAAATGTTTCGGGGTGCAGAGCCTAACGGGGCTCGGTGTGCTTCAGCCGCGTCAGCCGCGTCAACCACGGTAGTAGCGGGTTGGCACGAAAGGCATGGTGGACACTTCCATCGGCACCGGCTTGCCGCGCACGATGGCCTGCACGCGCGTGCCGGGCTGCGAGAACGCGGTGGCCACGTAGCCCATGGCCACGCAGCGGTCGGCCGTCGGGCCGAGCAGGCCGCTGGTGACGATGCCGATGTCATGGCCTTCGAAGGACTGCAGCACGGTGCCGTCGCGCACCGGAATGCGCTCCAGCGCCACCAGTCCCACGCGTTTGCGCTTGAGCGTGTCGTGGTCGGTGTGGCCGGCCGCGCCCGCGGTGGCCGCGGCCAGCTGCGCCAGGATCTTCGCGGCGCCGGGGAAGCCGCCTTCGCGCGCGCCGCCCGCGCGGCGCACCTTCTGCATCGCCCAGTTGAGCGAGGCCTCGACCGGCGTGGTGGTGGTGTCGATGTCGTTGCCGTACAGGCACAGGCCGGCTTCCAGGCGCAGCGAATTGCGCGCGCCGAGGCCCACGGGCTTCACCTCGGGCTGGGCCAGCAGCAGGCGGGCCAGCGCGTCGGCGTCCTTGGCGGCCACCGAGATCTCGAAGCCGTCTTCGCCGGTGTAGCCGCTGCGGGTGACGAAGGCGTCGACCTTGACTTTGTCATCGCCGATCTGCACCGCGCCGCCGGTCATGAACACGAAGCGCTCGATGCCGGGCGACAGCCGCGCCAGCGTGGCCGCGGCCTGCGGGCCCTGCAGCGCCAGCAGGGCGTGGTCGGGTAGGGGGCGCACCTCGCAGCGCGCGCCGATCTTCTGCTGGATGTGGGCGATGTCGGCCACCTTGCAGGCGCCGTTGACGATCACGAAGAGCGAGCCGTTGCCTTCGTTGAAGAACATCAGGTCGTCGAGGATGCCGCCCTCGTCGTTCAGCAGCAGGCCGTAGCGCTGCTTGCCGGCGGGCAGGTCGACCACGTCGACGGGCATCAGGGTTTCGAAGGCGGCGGCGGCGTCGGGGCCCACCAGGCGCAGCTGGCCCATGTGGGAAATGTCGAACAGGCCGGCCGCGTCGCGCGTGTGCTTGTGCTCGGCCATCAGGCCGGCGGGGTACTGCACCGGCATCGAGTAGCCCGCGAAGGGCACCATGCGGGCGCCGAGCGCCACGTGGAGGTCGTACAGCGGCGTCTTGAGAAGGGTGTCGGAGGCGGAAGAAGCAGCCACGGGGCTCTCCAGAGGGCAAAAGGGGCAGACGAAATCCATGACGCAAGCCATGGGCCACCCCTGCTGTCCGCTTTACCTGAGAGATTCACCCCACGATCGGGGTTTGCTCCTTCGGTGGGCCGGTGCACCGTTTCGGGTGCCGCGGCCTCTCTCCAGCAAGGAAACGCCGGTGTTCACCGGCGCCTTGTCAGTCCTTTTGCCTGAGCGTTCGGGAATCCCCTGCGCCTTCGGCGGCCCCGTCGTGCGGGGCTCTCTCCTGACCCGGGCGAGTGTAGTGGATCGCGCGGGGCCCAGGTTTTTGTTTCAGTGAACGATCTCGGCCGGCGGCAGCAGCCGGTCGATGCGCTCGCGCAGCGATTCGGCGCGCTCCGGCCCTGCGGTCTTCTCGACCTCGCTGAGCATCAGCGCGGCGATGGTCAGCATCGCGTCGCGGTCGCGCGCCTCGCGCAGGGCGTCGCGCATCTGCAGCGCGAACCTGGGGTCGCGGCGCACGAACATGCGCTCGCACATGTCGAACAGGAACATGCGCGTGGTGGCCAGCGAGCGCTTGCCGTCGAAGCTGTCGGCCGAGGTGCTGACCTGGATCGGTTCCGCGACCGGGGCGGCCGCAGCCGCAGCCTGGGCCTGGGCCTGCGCCGCCTGCGCGGCGGCTGCTGCCGCGGCGGCGGCAGCCTGGGGGTCCTGCAGGTAGCCGCGCTGCACCAGCGCCAGCAGCGCCTGCTCGGCCTCGTCCCGGGTGGTGAACAGCGGACTGAAGTCGGTCAGCGAGCGCCGGCCGTCGGCCATCAGCAGCAGCGCGCGCTCACGCTGGGTGAGCGTGCGCTGGCCGCCCTGCAGTTCGTCGCGCGCCTTGTCGGTCTTGGTGGGAAGCATGCAGCCACAGCCTTGGGGAATCGAGGACTGCAGCATCGTTGCAAGTGGTGACACCTTCATGAACCATTCGACTTACAGGGCCACAAGCTCAGCCGCCTGCGCTTTCCTTGCGGATGAGCCAATGGTTGCGCGCGCGTTCAACCCATTCAACCCGTCCAACCCGTTCAGGCCGCGGCACCCTCCACGTCCGCGCCCATCGGCTGCATCGACCGGTTGCGCAGCCGCAGCGCCAGCACCGTGGCCACGCACAGCACGCACAACACGGCGGTCAGCGTGACGCCGAGGCCGCGCGCGTCCGACAGCATGCCGAACAGCGGCGACACCAGCCCGCCCACCGACAGCGCCAGCCCGAGCGTGATGCCGCTGGCCGTGGCCGGGTTGCGCGGCAGGTAGTCCTGCGCCAGCGTCACCTGCGCGGCGAAGGGCAGGAACATGCTCATGCCGAGCAGCGCGGTGCAGGCCAGCGCCCAGCCGGCCGAGGGCGCGAGCACCAGGCCGGCCAGCGCCGGCAAGGCGAGCAGGTAGCCCGCGCGAATGGTGCCCATGCGCCCGATGCGGTCGCCCAGCCAGCCGCCGAGCAGCGTGCCCACCGCGCCCGCGGCGGTGAAGGCCGTGAGCGCCGCGGCGCCCTGGAAGGCCGTGCCGTGCAGGTCGCGCGTGATGCGCAACGAGAGCATCGACAGCACCGTGACGTACGGGATCGACCAGCCCACGATGGTCGCCACCAGCCAGCCGAAGGCGCGCCAGTCGTTGGGCGGCTTCGCCACTGCGGCGCCGGCCTTGCGCGCGGCGGCCGAAGCGGCCGCCGCGGCGCTGCCCGCGCGCCCCGTGCTGGCCAGCAGCCAGACCACCCCCATCACCACCGCCGGCACGCCCAGCAGGTAGCTGCGCGACAGGCTGCCGCCGCCCACCGCCGTGGCCGCCAGCACCGGCGCGAACGACGCGCCGATGGTGCCGCCCACCGAGAACACGCTCATCGCCTTCTGCGACGCGCCGCCGGCCGCGCGCGCCGCCACCGTGGCCGGCGGGTGGTAGGCCGCAATGCCCAGGCCGCACAGCGCAATGGCGATCCAGGTCAGCAGGTAGCTCTGGCTCAGCCCCGCCAGCACCACGCCCAGCGCGGCCACCAGGAAGCCCGTGGGCACCAGCCAGCTGCGCGGATGGCGGTCGGCGTACAGGCCGAACAGCGGCTGCACCACGCTCGACAGCCCGGTGGCCGCCAGCATCAGGCCGGCCGCGGCCGTGTAGCTGTAGCCGCGCTCCAGCACCATGAAGGGCAGCAGCGCGGGCACCAGGCCCTGGTAGAGATCGTTGACGGCATGGGTGCCGGTGAGCAGCCCGAGGCGGCGCTTGTTCATGGCTATCGCTTCTTTCGTTTTCTTGTGAAAAAGCGATCGTAGGAAGCCGTGCGAAGATCTTCTTGCTACGAATTGGCAAACATCGTCGAGAAATGGACAAAGACATCAACCTGCGGCCCGAAGAGGGCGAGTCGACCCCGCGCGCCGTCGCGGCGCTGGCGACCGACCCGGCGGGCGACGCCTTCATTCCTTCGCATGTGCACCGGCGCGGGCAGCTGATCCATGCCATTTCAGGCGTGATGCTCGTGGGCGCGGCGGCCGGCAGCTGGGTGGTGCCGCCGGGGCGCGGCGTGTGGGTGCCGGCCGGCATGGCGCACGAGATCCGCATGGCCGGCGTGGTGAAGATGCGCACCGTTTTCGTGGAGCCCGGCACGCGCGCCGACCTGGGCGGCGAATGCCGCGTGATCCACGTCGGCGAGCTGCTGCGCGCGCTGATCGTCACCGCCGTGGCGCTGCCGCGCGACTGCGCGCCGGGCGGGCGCGACGAGCGCGTGATGGAACTGCTGCTCGACGAGATCGAGGCCGCGCCGGCCCTGTCGCTGCACGTGCCCATGCCGCGCCACGCGAGGCTGGCCGCGTTGTGCGAGGAACTGGTGCGCGACCCGTCGCGGCCCGCGTCGCTCGACGCGTGGGCGCGGCGCCTGCACATGAACAGCCGCACGCTCGCGCGCCTGTTCCAGCGCGAGACCGGCATGAACTTCGGCGCCTGGTGCCGGCAGGCGCGGCTGCTGCTGAGCCTGCCGAAACTGGCGGCGGGCGCGTCGATCCTCGAGGTGGCGCTGTCGCACGGCTACGAGAGCCCGAGCGCCTTCACCGCGATGTTCCGCCGCACGCTGGGCGTGCCGCCCAGCGCGTACCTGCGCCGGGCACCGTCCTGACCCGCCGGCCTGTTGCTCAGCAGCGCTGCGCGGCGTCCGTCGCATCCGCGGAAATCTCTTCCACGGTCACGGCCATATCGCCCATTTCCAGCGGCCCGTAGTTGGAGAGAAAAGCAACGTCCGCCGCGTCGCGCCCGTAGGCCAGCACGATGCGCCCGCCGCGCGGCCGGTCCTGCGTGGCGTCGAAGGTGTACCAGCGCCCGCCCACGAAGGCTTCGAACCATGCGTGCATGTCCATCGGGTCGAGCTGGTGGAGGTAGCCCACCACCAGGCGCGCCGGGATGCGCAGCGCCCGGCACATGCCGATGGCCACGTGCGAGAAGTCCCGGCACACGCCCGCGCCGTCGTTCAGCGTGTCCAGCGCGTCGGTCGAACCGTCGCTCACGCCGTACATGTATTGAAGGTTGGTGTGGATCCATTGCCGGATGGCCTCGACCTGCGCATAGCCGGGCCTGGTATCGCCGGCGATGCGCCGGGCCCGCTCGCCCATCTTGTCGGACGGGCAGTAGCGGCTTTGCAGCAGGTACTGCAGCGCGTCGGAAGGCAGGTCTTCGACCGGCACCGCCGCGGCGTCGGGCGCAACGGCAATGGCGGCTTCCGCTTCCATGATCATCTCGACCTCGATGCGCATCTCGCCTTGCGGGATCGTCAGGCGCTGGCACAGGTTGCCGAAGCTGTCGACGTATTCGGTGGTCGTGACCCAGGGGTGCAGCTCGTAGCGCTCGCTGACCATCCATTGCGCGTCGCCGCTGCGCGGACGAAGCATGGCGACCACGGGGCAGTCGCTGCTGGCGTTGACGGTCATCCTGCAGGTGGCGTGAAGCCTCATTGCAAATCCCTTCAATGGTCGGACGGAGTGCCTGTGCGTGCCGGTCGATTCACATGCAAGCGCCGCGCCACCTGGCTGCGCGGCCGCGGGACGGCCTTGGCGATTCTGTTCAGCGGCTCGGAAACACCGGCCCCGACGGCGTCACGGCCGGCGGGCGCTGCGGATAGACGGAGGTGCCGAAGGTGTTGCCCATGCGGTGTTCCGTCGCGGCGCGATTGAACAGCCCGAGCTGGTTGGACGGCCGCTGCACGATGGCTTCGGAAGCCAGGCCCTGGGTGGCCGTGCCCGGCGGCGGTGCGGCCGGACGCAGCTTGTCCGTCATGCAGGCATAGGAGGGCGCGCGCTCGCCGTTGACGGTCACCTCGACGCAAGCGGCCTCGGCGGCCCGCGCCGGTGCGGCGAGGCTGCATGCCAGCGCAACGACAGCAGAGACAGCGGCGAAACCGCACAGACGACACCTGCCCATCCCCACCTCCATCGTGTCCGGCCCGCCACCGCCGACGCAAGGCACGGCAAGGCAGGACGGAAAAAGCGAAGAGTCTATGCAGCGCGCATGTCAATCGGAAGACGCACGCCGCGCCAGGCGGCGCATGGAAACCAAACGTCACATGTCGGTCATGCGCCCTCGCTAGTCTCGCTGCGGCCGCCGGGCGCCCGGCCATTTCCCCGACCACCTACGCCGTTTCGATTTCCGCCCCATGACAATTCCTTCCACCTCCGGCGGCGCGCTGACACTGTCCTGGTGTCTCATGATGGCGCTGATGCTGGGGGCGCGCTGGTCGCCGGTGCACGCCGCGCCGCAGGAAGAGGCCATGGTGCGCTTCGACCTGCCGGCCCAGCCGCTGGCCGCCTCGCTGGCCGTCTTCGGCCGCATCACCGGCCACTCGGTGCTGGTGGCCGGCAGCCTCATGGCGGACCGGGAGGCCGCGGCCGTGCATGGCGACTTCGCGCCGCAGGAGGCGCTGAGGCGCCTGCTCGCGGGCACCCGCCTGGCGGCGCGCTACATCTCCGCCAATGCGTTCACGCTGGTGCCGCTGCAGGACGACGCGGCGGCGCCGCATGCGCCCGAAGCTTCCGAAGCCCCCGCACCTGAAGGCGCGGGCCGCGCCGACACCGCGCTCGCCCAGGCCGCCTTCGGCGCCGTGCTGCAGCGCGCCATCACGCGCGTGCTGTGCATCGCGCAGCCCGACGCCTTCGGGCGCTACCGCCTTGCCGTGCAACTGTGGATCGACCCCGGCGGCCTGGTCAGCGCGGCACGCCTGCTCGAAGGCAGCGGCGTGCACGAGCGCGACGCGGCGGTCATCGAACGCCTGCGCACCCTCGACCTCGAGGCGCCCGTGCCGGCGGCGCTCGCGCAACCGGTGACCATTCTGTTGACCCCGCGCGCCAATCCGCAGCGCGACTGCCGGCCGTACCGCGGCGGCGCGGGCTGAGCGGCATGCCGGAGTCGATCAAGGCGGCGCTGCGCGCGCTCTTCCTCGCGCGCTACACCCAGTTCCGCAAGCACCTGCAGATTCGCCTGGGCTCGGAAGACCTGGCCAACGACGCGCTGCAGGAGGCGTACCTGCGCGTGGAGAACACCCACATCCGCGACGTGGTGCGCTACCCGTCGGCCTACCTGTTCCGCATTGCGCTCAACGCGGCGGAAGACCAGCGCAAGAGCAACGCGCGCCTGCTGAATGCCGGCGAGGTCGAGGAGCTCTACGACATGGCCGACGAGATGGCCGACCCGGCGCGCGGCGCCGAGGCGCGCAGCGAGATCGAGGCGCTCGAGCGCGCGCTGGCCGAGCTGCCGCGCCGCCGCCGCGCCATCGTGTTCGCGGCGCGCGTGGACGAGATGCCGCACAAGGACATCGCCACGCGCTACGGCGTGTCGGTGCGCACGGTCGAGAAGGAATTGCGCGCCGGCCTGGAGCATTGCTGCGAAAGGCTGGGCAGGGATTTCATCCAGCGCTTCGGTCCCGGCGCGGGAAAACAGTCTAAGCGTGATGACAGCTGAACGCGGGGAGTCCGAAGCGATGAAAACCATGCAACGGGAAGCGCAGGCCTGGGTCGTGCGGCTGGGTTCGCAACAGGCGAACGAAGACGACGCACGCGCCTTCCGGCGCTGGTGCACGCAGAGCACGCTGCACGCGCAGGCCTTCGTGCGGGCGCGCGAGGTGTGGCAGTCGATGGCGCCGGCCGCGCAGCGCGTGCGCCAGCAGGAAGAACGCGCGGCGCGCCAGCGCACCCCGCTGCTCGCGCCCCGGCCCATGCCCGCGGCGGGCCGCCGCGCGCTGCTGGGCGGCGCGGTGACGGCCTCGCTGGCATCGGTGGCCTACCTGGCGGTGTCGCCGCCGCTCGGGCTCTGGGCCTCTGTGACCGAATGGGGTGCCGACTACCGCACCGCGACCGGCGAGCAGCGCGAGGTCGACATCGGCGGCGGCGTGGTGGTGCAGATGAACACGCAGACGCGCGTGAACACGCTGCCGGGTGGTGGCAGTAGTGGCAGTAGTGGCAGTGGTGGCGGCGAAGGCGCGGACGCCGGCGAAGGCATCGAGCTGGTGGCCGGCGAGGCCGAGGTGCTCGCCGGCGCGCCGGCCGCCGGCGGCGGCGCCCGCGTGCGCGTCGCCGCGGCGGGCGGCATGGTGTCGGCGGTGCGCGCGCGCTTCAACATCCGCAACCTCGGCGGCGAGGTTTGCGTTACCTGCCTGGCGGGGCAGGTCGAGGTGGCGCGCGGCGCGCAGCGCGCGCAGCTCGTCGAAGGCCGCCAGCTGCGCTACGGCCCCGACGGCCTCGGCCCGGTGACGGCGGTGGACACCGGCGCCGCCAGCGCCGTCAGCGCGTGGCGCCGGCGCCAGCTGGTGTTCGACCAGGTGCCGCTCGCGGAGGTGGTGGCCGAGGTCAACCGCTACCGCCACGGCCGGCTCGTGCTGACCAGCGAGGCGCTGGGCCGCAGCAAGGTGCAGGCGAGCTTCTCGATCGACCGGCTCGACGACGTGGCGGCGCTGGTGCGCGACGTGTACGGCGCCGAGCTCACGCAGCTGCCCGGGGGCATCGTGCTGCTCGGCATGGGCAAGGCGTGAATGTGGGATGGCGGGATGGCGGCCGGCAGCCGCCGCGGACGCCTTTTGTGAAGATTTCGTGACATGGTGCAGTCGCTCGCGTTCTTCGCTGTCATAGCTCGGTAGACCACGCGCCGTCCGCTGTCCGGACGTGTGCGCGTGGCATCGATTCGAGCAATGAAACACGAACCCATGGAAGTCCGCATGCAACGCAGCAGCAGCACGGTGTCCCGGCGCAACACGCACCCTTCTTCTTTCTTCTCGCCGCAGCCTCGGCTCACGCCGCTGGTGCATGCCATCGCCCTGATGCTGGCCACCGGCGCCGCGGTGCAAGGCGCACATGCGCAGCAAGCCTTCAGCCCCGCGTGGATGGCGCAGAAGAGCATGGCGCAGAGCACCGCGGCGGCCACCGGCCGGCTGCCCAACGGCATGCCCGCGTCGATGCTCACCAGCCCGCAGGCGCAGCAGCAGCGCGCGGGCGAGCAGCTGCAGCGCTCCATCGGCAACCTGAACATCGCGGCGCGCGGCATCGCGGCGCAGCAGGCCGCACAAGAGGCCGCGCGCCGTGCGGCCATCGAAGGCGGGCAGGGCGTGCCCGACGGCCTGGCCGAAGGCGGCCTGCGCGTGGACACCGCCAGCCTCACGGCGGGCTGGGCCAATGCCAATGCGCCGGTGCAGACGCAAGGCGAAGGCCGCACGCAGGTCACCGTTGCGCAGACCGGCGCGCAGGCCATCCTGAACTGGGAGACCTTCAACGTCGGCAAGAACACCACGCTGAAGTTCGAGCAGCAGCCGAGCTGGGCCGTGCTCAACCGCGTGAACGACCCGAACGCGCGGCCCTCGCAGATCCAGGGGCAGATCCAGGCCGACGGCACGGTGCTGGTGGTCAACCGCAACGGCATCGTGTTCAGCGGCAGCAGCCAGGTGAACACGCGCAACCTCGTGGCCTCCGCCGTCGGCCTCAGCGACGCGCAGTTCAAGAAGGGCCTGTACAGCGACGCGCAGGGCTCGGCCTTCGTGCCGACGCTGGCCAACGACCTGGCCGTGACCGCGACCGGCTTCACGCACGGCGCGGCCACGGCCGACGTGACGGTCGAGGCCGGCGCGCGCATCGCCACGCACCGGCCCACCAGCGTCACCGAAGGCGGCGGCTACGTGCTGCTCGCGGGCCGCGAGAGCATCAACCGCGGCCACATCGAAACGCCGTCGGGCCAGGCCGTGCTGGCCGCCGGCGACGCTTTCGTGATCCGCAAGGGCATGGGCACCGACGCCAACCAGACCTCCAGCACGCGCGGCAACGTGGTCACGCCGCTGTACCTGGGCGACTCGGCCGCCGGCCGCGTGGTCAACAGCGGGCTGGTGCAGGCGCCCACCGGCGACATCACGATGGTGGGCCGCCAGGTGCGGCAGGAGGGCGTGCTGGAAGCGACCACCTCCGTGCACACGCGCGGCACCATTCATCTGCTGGCCGACCAGAAGCAGGCTGGCGCCACGGTCACGCTCGCCCCCGGCAGCATCAGCGCGATCCGGCTCGACGCCGACCCCGCCACCGCGCTCGACGTGCAGCGCGAGTCGCTGCTGACGGACAGCGACAAGGCCGGCGGCGACGGCTTCAACCGCCGCGACCAGTCGCTGGTGCGCATCGTGAGCGGCGGCAACGTCGACTTCCAGGGCGAGTCGCTCACGCTCGCCACCGGCGGCCAGGTGATGGTCGACGCGGCGCGCCGCAGCCAGGTGGCCAGCGGCGCGCGCATCGACGTCTCGGGCGCGGTGGGCGTCAACGTGGCGATGGAAGCCAACAACGTGCAGGTCGACGTGCAGGGCAACGAGCAGCGCGACGCACCGGGCAACCGCGACAGCAAGCGGCTGAACAACAGCAAGCTGTGGATCGACCGCCGCACGCTGGTGCGCGTGCCCAAGGACGCGCAGCAGGGCTACGACACCGACCGCTGGTACACGGCAGGCGGCCTGCTGGAGGTGAGCGGCTACCTGGGCACCGACGGCCACGGCATCGGCGAGTGGGCGGCGCAGGGCGGCACGGTGCAGTTCGCGGGCCGCGAGCTGGTCACGCAGGGCGGCTCGAGCATCAACCTCTCGGGCGGCACGCTCGACGTGCAGACCGGCAACATCCGCCAGAGCTACCTGAAGGGCCGCGACGGCCGCCTCTACGAAGCCTCGAAGGCACCGGGCGACCTGCTGTACGACGGCGTGTACAAGGGCTTCGAGTCGGCGCACAAGCGCTGGGGCGATTCGGCCACCGACTTCTTCTACAACCCGCTGATCGCGCCGCAGCAGCGGCTGGAAAGCGGCTACACCGTGGGCCGCGACGCCGGCCGGCTGGTGGTGGCCACGGGCGCCGCGGTGCTCGAGGGCGAACTCACCACCGCCGCCTTCCAGGGACCGCGCCAGCAGCGCGCGCGCGACGCCGGCATGGAGGGCTACCTGCAGTCGCAGACCGCCGTTGCGAAGCAGGGGCAGCTCGTCATCGGCGCGCTCACGCCGTACCACGACAAGGCCCTGCGCAACCTGCGCAACAGCCCCGAGGCGGTGGTCGAGAAGGTCGACATCGGCACGCATGCGCGCCAGCTGGCCGACGGCCTGGCCCTCGCGCAGCCGCTGCCCGAGGCGGCCGCGAAGAGCCTGCTGCTCGACGCCGGCTGGCTCAGCAGCCTGGGGCTGGGTGAGCTGCGCGTGTACGCGGCGGGCGGCATCCAGGTGGACGGCGCGGTGAGCGTTGCCCACGGCGGCACGCTCGCGCTGCACGCGACCGAGGTGAAGGTCAATGCCGACCTCACGGCGCGCGGCGGCAGCATTCTGCTGGGCAACATGATCGAGCGCCGCACGTCCTCCGCGGCCCAGCCCTGGCTGGAGTTGCCGATCGAGAAGATGCCACCCGGCGGCTACTTCGCCCAGACGCGGGTGGCCCCCGGCGTGACGCTCGACGCGCGCGGCCTCTGGACCAACCTGAAGATCGACCGCAACGACATTGCCGGCCTGCCGTACGTGGACGGCGGCAGCGTGTCGATGCGCAGCACCGGCAGCGTGGCGCTGGGCACGGGCAGCCTGATCGACGTGTCGTCGGGCGCGGCACTGATGGAAGACGGTTCGCTGCGCGGCGGCAAGGGCGGCAACGTGACGCTGGGCGCCAGCCAGAACCTGGGCGCCGGCGCGCTGGCGATGGACGGCGAGCTGCGCGGCTACGGCGTGCGCGGCGGCGGCAAGCTGAGCGTGGAACACGGCACCACCATCAGCATCGGCGGCATGCCGACCGATGCCGACAAGGTGCTGCAGGGCGGGCTGGCCAGCGCGCAGCCGCTGCGCCTGGCCAACGACTACGTGATTGGCGCGGGCGCGCCGATCCCGATGGACTTCTCCGTCACCAGCGACAGGTTGGCGCCAGGGCAGGTGGTGCGGCAGAACTCGCAGCCGCGGCTGGACGACCAGAACCCCGTGATCACCGCCGCCCCGTGGGTGAGCACGTCGACCGTGCAACTGGCTTCGGGCAAGCTCATTGCCGCCAACCAGGTGGTGCCGGCGGGCAGCGCTCTGGTCGGCATCTCCAACATTCCCGCGGGCTATGTGTTGCCGGCCGATGTGTTTCCGAATGGCCTGCCGACCTTCGAGCTGGTCGCCGTCTACAAGGCCGGCACTGCCTCCAGGTTTCCGGTCACGGTGCCCGCAGGCACGCGCATTGCCACCGGCACGGTGTGGCCCGACACGGTGGCTGTGGTGCCTTTTCTCGCGCTGGACCCCAGCCTGTTCCAGCGCGGCTTCAGCCGCTACGCGGTGAATTCGCCCGACGGCATTTCGGTGGTCGACGGCGCGCAGCTGCAGGTCGTCATGCCGGTGTTGCGCTTCGACCCGGCCGCGGGCCGCATGCTGGCCACCGGGGGCAATACCTCGCAGGCGCTGCAGGCCTGGCTGCCGCCGCTGCAGCAAGAGAACGCGGTGCGTCGCACGCTCACGATGCGCGACGGCGCCGACCTGTCGCTGAAGGCGGGCACGCTGGAAGCGGAAGGGGCGCTGACCATCGGAACCGGTGCGCGCATCCAGGTCGACCCGGGCCGCGCCATTGCGCTCGAAGCCAATGCGCAAACCACCATCGACGGGCTGCTGCAGGCCCCGGGCGGACGCATCTCGGTGCTGCGCGGGGCCTACAAAGAGGCCGGGCCGGCGGACACTGCCAATGGCCTCGGTGACAACCGTTCGATCTGGATCGGCGAACACGCCGAACTCGACGTCTCCGGACGCGCCTTCACCGCCACCGACTCGCTCGGCCATGCCTACGGCAAGGTCAGCGCGGGCGGCACCATCGAGATCGGCGTGCCCTTCGACCTGGACACCCGCAAGTCGGCGCAGGCCGACGCCTTCGTGGTGGTGCGCCCCGGCGCGCGACTCGACGCCTCGGGCGCCACGGCCACGCTGTACCAGCCGGGCGCGGGGCCCCTCGAAGCGCCCAGCCAGGGCGGCGTGATCTCGCTCACCTCTTCGCGCGGCCTGTACCTGGACGGCCAGATGCGTGCCGCTTCGGGCGGCGCTGGCGCGGCCGGCGGTACGCTGGCCCTGACGCTGGAGACGCCGATCTACGGCCCGGTCGCCAACTTCACCTACGCAGGCCCCACTGTGACCGACACGGTGCGCAAGACGCGTGAACTCGTGCTGGCACAGACGCAGGGAGACGGCGTGCTGGCGGCCGGCCTGCAGGCCGGCGCGGCCGATCCCGCGCTCACCTACGGCCACGCGCGCGTCGGCGTGGACCGCATCCAGGCCGGCGGCTTCGACAACCTGGCGCTGGGCGTCAACGGCGTGCTGAGCTTCGACGGCTCGGTGCAACTTCGGCTGGGCCAGAGCCTGCGCCTGACCGCCAGCAGCCTGGGCCTGGTGGAGAACGCCCCCATCGACAGCCGCATCGTGCTGAGCGCCCCCTACGTGCGCCTTGGCGGCTCGGCCAACCGCCAGGTCGACAACACACTCATGCCCAACCCCGTGACCGGCGCGCGCAACTTGGGCCAGGGCAGCGGGGAACTGGGCGTTCCGAAGGTGGCGGCGGGCAGCAGCCTGCGGGTGGACGCCGACCAGATCGACATCGCCGGCGACGTCATGACCGGCACCCGCGGCCTGGTCTATCTGAACAATGGCAAGAAGGTGGCCGTGGAGCGCCTCGCCTTCGACGACATGCGCCTGGCCAGCCAGGGAGACATTCGCTTCCAGGACCGGGGCGGGCTCTATGTGCCCGGCAACCTCACGCTCGCGGCGGCGCAGATTTATCCGGCCAGCAACGAAATGGCCACCGTGGTGGCCGGACGCTACAGCACTCCCCGGCCTGAATTCGGCACCGTGGACGTCGCGTTCGACCCCCAGCGCACACTCACCGTGGAGCGCATCGGCAACGCATTGCCGGACTTGCCGCAGAGTGTGTTCGGCCAGCTCACGCTGTCGGCGGCCAAGGTGGTGCAGGGCGGCGTGCTGCGTGCGCCGCTGGGCGGCATCACGCTGGGCAGTGCAACGGGCAGCGGCTACACCGGGTTGGTCGAGCTGATGCCGGGCAGCGTCACGTCGGTCAGCGCGGCCGGGCTGCGCATGCCCTATGGCGGCACGTCGGACGGGCTGAACTATGTCGTCAACGGCAAGGACGTGGAGTACCGGGGCGTCGGGCGGGACCCGTCGGTCAGCCTGGTGAGCCACGCGGTGGACGTGCACGCGGGCGCGGTGGTCGACCTGTCCGGCGGCGGCGAACTCACAGGCACGGCCTTCCTGCCGGGCCGTGGCGGCTCGGTCGATGCGCGCATGAACCCGCTGATGCAGCGCAGCGCCGACGGCCACGGCTTCGTGCTGCCGGGCCTTGCGACCAACCCGGTGTACGCGATCGTGCCGGGCATGTCGGCGGCCTATGCGCCGGTGAATGGCGCGAGTGGCGAGAAGGGCGCGAGCAGCGCGGCCGTGGGCCGCCAGATCACCATCGGCGCGGGCGTGCCGGGCTTGCCGCCGGGCACCTACACGCTGCTGCCTTCCACCTACGCGCTGCTGCCGGGCGCGTTCCGGGTCGAGCTGAACGGGCTGGCGCCCAGCGTGGGCACCATGGGCACCGCCGGTGCCATGCGCAACGGATCGTGGGCGGCCTCTGGGCAGCTCGGCACGGCCGGCACCGCGTTTCGCGATGCGATGCCCACGCAGGTGATCCTGACGCCGGCCGACACGCTGCGCACCTACTCGCAATACAACGAGATGGGCTACAGCGCCTTCGCACAAGCGCAGGCGCTGCGCGAAGGCGTGCCGCGCGCGGTGCTGGAGCGCGACGCCAAGTCGATCCGCGTGGACCTGGTGGCGCCCACGCAAGCCGGCTCGTTCGAGCGGCCGCAGCAGCTGCGTTTTGCCGGCAGCGTACTGGCCGCCCCGGCCGAAGGCGGGCGCGGCAGCACGGCGTCGGTCGGCGGCGGCAGCGACGTCGAGATCCTGCCCGACGGCGCTTCGCGCACGCCGGGCTTCACCGGCGTGTCGATCCACGCTTCCGAGCTCAACGCCATCGGCGCCGCGCGCCTGGTCATCGGCGGCCAGCTCACGGCCTCCTACACCGACAACAAGGGCAGCCTGCAGCAGGCGAACATGGTCAATGCCACCACGCAGTCGCGCGCCGTCGTGCTGCGCGCCGGCAGCGAACTGCGTGCGGCGGAGGTCTTTCTGATCACCAGTTCGCGCGCCGGCGGCATCACCGTGGAGCAGGGCGCGAGCATCAACACGCTGGGCCGCGGCAACGCCGCCTACGACTCGAAGGAAGGCTTCGTCTTCGCACCCGGTCCCAACAGCCTGGTGGCCGTGTCCAACGGCTGGCTCGACATGCTGGCGCCCACCTTGCCGACCGAAGGCGACGGCAAGGGCGCGGGCGCGATCCAGATCGGCGTCTGCACGCTCACGCCGTGCGCCGGTGTCACGCGCCTGTACTCCGAAGGCACCATCACGGCCGCGACCGACAACGCCTTCAACCTCGGTGAAGCGGTGCGCTACGGCACGCGCAACCTGGTGCTGGCCGTGGGCGGCGTGAACGTGGGCAGCGAGAAGTCGCTGGCCGATGCCACCGCGCGTGGCGTGCTGCCACCAGGCCTCACGCTCAACCAGGGCGTGCTCGACCGTTTGCTGCGCGGCGACACCGAGGCCGGCGCGCCCGCGCTGGAGAACCTGGTTCTCACGGTGCGCGATTCGCTCAACTTCTACGACACGGCCACGCTGTCCACCATCGACCCCGCCACCGGCCGCTCGTCGGTCGAGCGGCTGGTGCTGGGCACGCCCGCCATCTACGGCCACGGCAGCGCCGACGCGCTCGCGCGCATCCAGACCGACACGCTGGTGTGGAACGGAGCGAACACGCCGGCCGGCAACGTGGTGGCCGGCGGCGCGGGCACCGGCAGCGGGCGCCTGGCGATCGACGCGCGCCGCATCGAGTTCGGCTTCGGCCCCGGTGCGCGCGTCGATTCGGTCCACACCTTCGATCGCACGACACTCGGCTTTGCCGACGTGAGCCTGAACGCGAGCGAGCGCATCACGGCCAACCGCAGCGGCTCGCTGTCGGTCTACCAGAGCCGCGGCCCATGGGACCAGACGCTGAACGACTTCAGCTACAGCGGCGGCACGCTGCACCTGCGCACGCCGCTGCTTACCGGCCGCGCGGGCTCGGTCAACAGGATCTCGGCGGGCGGCGACATCGACGTGGCGGCCTTCCCCGGCGAGCGCGCCGGCGCGCCCGACAACGCGGCGCTGGCCGACGCGCTCGGCGCCGAGCTGTCGCTCGACAGCCGCAAGGGCAACCTGCGCCTGGACACCGCGGTGCTGCTGCCCAGCGGCAAGCTCAGCCTCGCGGCGCAGGGCGACCTGCTGCTGGGGGCGGGCGCGCAGATCGACATGGCGGGCCGGCGCATCGACTTCTTCGACAGCGCCAAGCACAGCTGGGGTGGCGACGTGCTGCTCGAAAGCCGCGCGGGCAACATCGCGCAGGCGGCGGGCTCGGCCATCGACGTGTCGGCGGTGGAGAACCGCGCCGGCAAGATCGTGGCGATGGCGCTGGGCGACACCGCGGGCACGGTGTCGCTCGCGGGCACCCTGCGCGGTGCCAGCAGCGGCCACTACGACGCGGGCGGCACCGACGTGCCCTACGCGGCGGGCCGCGCCGACATTCGCGCGCAGCACATCGACGACTTCACCGGCCTCAACCAGCGCCTGAACGACGGCGGCGTGGTCGGCGGCCGCAGCTTCCAGCTCAGGCAGGGCGACCTGCTGGTGGGCAACGAACTGCGCGCGCGCGAAATCAACGTGTCGGTGGACAACGGCCAGCTCACCGTGGCCGGCACTGTCGACGCCAGCGGCGAGCAGGTGGGCAGCATCCGCCTCGCGGCGAAGAACGGCGTCACGCTGGCCGGCAACGCCGTGCTCGACGCGCATGGCAGCGTGCTGCGCGTGGACAGCTACGGCCAGGCCATCGATGCACCGAACCGCGCGGTGATCGAGATCGATGCGGGCAGCGGACGCCTGCGCATCGAGCCCGGCGTGCGCATGGACCTGCGCGCGGGGGGCTCGGGCCGCTCGTTCGGCACCGTCGCGCTCAACGCACCGCGCCTGGGCGGCGCGACCGGCAACGACATCGGCATCGACGCGGCGGGTGGCATCACCATCGACGGCGCGCGGTCGATCATGCTCAACGCCTTCTGGCGCTATGACGATGCGCCAGTGGGCACCGACGTTGGCGTCGACGGCCGCAGCTACCAGTCGGTCACGCAGGCCTACCTGAATGCCAAGCACGCCGACAGCACGGTCTTCATGGCCAACGCGCTGGGCAACGGCACGCTGATGAACGCCCGGCTGCAGGGCCTGCGCGCGTACGGCGATGCCTTCCACCTGCGCCCGGGCATCGAAATCGCGAGCCGCACGGCCGATGGCGACCTGCACCTGGACGGTGACATCGACCTGTCGGGCTACCGCTACCAGAGCGTCAACCCGCACACGCAGCGCACCGGCGTCGCGGGCTCGGGCGAGGCCGGCGCGCTGGTGCTGCGCGCCAAGGGCCGGCTGGACGTCTTCGGCAGCCTGAGCGACGGCTTCGACGGTGCGCGCCTGCCGGTCACGCCCGACGACAAGGGCTGGGTGCTGCCGAGCGGGCGCATCCCGCTGGGTGGCGACATGGTGCTGCCGCAGGGCGGGCGCGTGACGCTGGACACAGGCACCTTCTTCCAGTCGGGCCGCGTGCTGAACTACGACCTGCCGATGCAGGCGATGAGCCTGGCGCGCGGCACCTTGCTGCCCGTCACGGCCACGCTGAGCCAGCCGCTGGCACTGGCCAAGGGCGCGGTGCTCGGCGGCGCGGTGCGGGATGCGGCCGGCAACGAGCTGTACGCCGCGGGCACGGTGCTCCCGTCGGACGTGACCTTGCCCGCTGGCGCCCAACTGGGCGCGGGCTTTCGCCTGAACAACGTCGCCAACGTGGCGGCCATGACCTGGCCGCACGGCGTGGCGCTGCCTTTCCCCGACGGCGTCATCCACGACCAGTCTTTCCCGGGATCGCCTCTCAACGGCGTGCAGCTCGCGCGGCCGCTTGCGCTGGCCAAGGGCGCGGTCATTCCCAGCGAAACCCTGGTGCGCCTGCCGGGCGGCATCAACTTCGTCGACCTGCGCGACCGCGAGGCCGACGGCACCCAGGGCCGCACCTGGGCACTGGCGCCGTTGCTGGCGCAGGGCTCGCAGTCTTGGGACCTGCGCCTGGTCGGCGGGGCCGACCTGTCGGCGGCGGACTCGCGCCTCACGCAGCCGCATGCCAATGCAGGCATCCGCCTGTCCGACACGCACTACGGCTCCAGCTTCATCAGGATTGAAATTCCCGGCACCGCCACACCCGGCGAGTTCATGTGGGCGATCGACGCCGACGTGGCGCTCTGGAACGAGCAAGGCCTGGGCTTCGACATTCACCCCGGGCAGGCGTTGACACCGGCGCAGGTCGAAGAGGTTCTTGGCTGGGGCGGCCTGGAGCTCAACAACTTCGGCGTCGGCCCGCTGCTGGTGCAGACCGCGCCCGGCAAGCCGCCACAGACCCGGCTGGAAGAAAAGCCGCTGCGCGAGCCGATCTTCAGCGTGCTGCGCACCGGTACCGGCGACCTCGACCTGGTCTCCGGCGGCGACATCCTGATGACTTCGCCGTATGGCGTCTACACCGCTGGCACGCCCTCGGCCTCGCTGGCGCAGCCGGGCAAGGCCGATCTCCACAACCTGCCCCGCGGCCAGCAGGCCGACGGCAGCATGCTCGGTTCGCTGGGCACCACGCTCGCGCCCTTCGTCGACGGCAGCAGCAGCCAGAGCCTCTACCAGGCGTGGTACCCCGAGCACGGCGGCAACCTGCTGCTGCGCGCGGGGGGCGACGTCATGGGCGACCAGGTCGGCAGTGCCGCCGCGTTGCTCCGAACGGACCCGCTGGGCGTGCGCGGGCCAATGACGAGCACCAGCTCCGTCGGGCAATGGCTGTGGCGCCAGGGCGGCGGCGCCGTGGCCCAGGACGTGCCGACGGCCTGGTGGATCAACTTCGGAACCTATGTGGCCGGTGCCGGCAAGGACAGCGCCCCCTACCTGATGGGCTTCACCGGCTTCGGCACGCTGGGCGGCGGCAACCTGGTCTTCGAGGCGGGCCGCGATGCCGGCATGCTCAACCTCGTCAGCGACTGGAACGCCGCCTTCGTCTCGCGCAGCCAGGGCCTGAGCCTGGCCGTGGGCAGCACCGGCCGCGTGACCTCCGCTGGC
Source organism: Variovorax sp. OK212 (assembly GCF_900112425.1). Taxonomy (GTDB): domain Bacteria; phylum Pseudomonadota; class Gammaproteobacteria; order Burkholderiales; family Burkholderiaceae_C; genus Variovorax. Next base: position 97,661 of record NZ_FOLP01000015.1, read on the forward strand.
GAGCTGGTGCTCACCGGCGGCGGCGACCTCGACATCCGCATCGGCGGCGGCCTCAACCCCGTGGCCGAGACGCGCAGCTTCGCGCCCTACGGAGGCAGCCAAGTCGCGACCGACCTGCGCCGCACCGAGCAACGGCTGGACCTGAACGGCACCTTCACCAACTTGCGCGGCGCATTGCGCGTGGACGCGGGCGCGGTGGGCGGCATCGAGCTGCGCTACGACCGGGCCGACCCGACGGAGTCGCGCGCGCTGCGTGTCAACGTGTCGAGCTCCGGCATTGCCGGCGGCGGTCCGGTGCTGGTGCTGGGCGACAGCGGCCTGCGCGTGGAGGCGCGCGGTGACCTGGTGATCGGTACCGTGACCGACGCCGGGCGCGTGCCTCAGTTCAACGGCGGCGTGCCGTTCACCTCCGGCGGCTCGCATTTCGCGGGCGGCGGCATCGGCTGGTTTTCGCTGTGGACGCCGGCGACCGCGGTCGACCTGTTCTCGGCCGGCGGCAACCTGACACCGGGCATGGCCTGGACCGACAACCGCGAACGCAGCGACCAGGTGGCGAGCGGCGACCGCTTCATCTACCCCTCGGTGCTGCGCGCGGCATCGGCCAACGGCAGCCTCTACTACGGCAACGCCGTGACCGGCACGTTCAACCGCAGCAACGTGCCGGACCAGTCGAGCACCGGCATCCTGCTGGCACCGACCCCGGTCGGCGCGCAGTTCGTGCATCAGGGCAAGCCGCAGCTCGAACTGCTGGCCGGCGACTCGATCTACGCGAGCGGCTATGCGGTCACGCCCTCGGGCGTCGATCCGGCGATGCTGCCCACGCCGTTCAACCCGGGCTTCGTCGGCCTGGGCCAGGCCGTCTGGTACGGGCCGCTTCGCATCACCAACGTGCACCCCGATGCGATCGCGCCTTCGGTGCTGCTGTCGGGCAGCTCGGCGCCCAATGTCACGGCGCAGAGCTATCCGCTGTTCAGCTTCGTGCCGCCCACGGCTTCGGGCTACAGCGTCACGGGCCAGGCGCCGTCGCGCTTCTACGCGGTGCAGGGGGACATCGTCGGCCTGCGCACCGGTTCCATCATCTCGCGCTCGGAGGTCTTCGGCCCGACTGACACCTGGTACGAAGGCAGCGGCCCGGTCGCGATCCGCGCCGGGCGCGACATCGTGAATGCCGGTACGCCGCTCGGCGCCCCCGAGGCCCTGCCGGCCAATGCCCTGGGCTGGACGCGCACCCGCGGCCCCGACAGCAATGCGCCGTACCGGCCGGAGCCCTCGCTGGGGAACGGTTTTGCCACGGGCAACCTGATCGTGCACAACCACATCGACGACGTGTCGGTGGTGGAAGCGGGCCGCGACATCCGCTACAGCAGCTTCTACGTGGCCGGGCCTGGCCAGCTCGAACTCACGGCGGGGCGCGACGTGTACATGGCCGACAAGGCCGAGCTGCGCAGCGTCGGTTCGGTGGCGCGCGGGCCCGGCGTGGTGCCGGGCGACCGCCGCAGCGGCGCCGGCATTGCGGTGACCGTGGGCGCGGGTCGCGAAGGCGCCGACTGGGCGGCCTTTGCCGCACGCTATCTCGATCCGAAGAACCTGGCGAACGCCGATCAGTCCTTCGCCGAACAGCCGGGCAAGGCGCTGCGCACCTACGAAGGCGCGCTGTCGCTGGCGCAATGGCTGGCGCGCGAGTTCGGCTACGGCGGCGACGAGGCGGGCGCGCCCGCGTACCTGGCGGGCAAGCAGGCCGAGCTCGACCGCGGGCGGCAAGGCAGCGGCACCGGCGGCGGCGCGGCCATCCGCACGCTGGAGCGCGAGTACCGCCTGGAGAGCGGCCTGCACCTGGTCAACTGGCTCGCCGAACACTTCGGCGGCGCCAACGGCCTGGGCCTGCACTTCGACGCGAAGACGATGGACGCGCGCGCCTTCTTCGACGCCTTGCCGCAACCGCAGCAACGCGCCTTCCTGCGCAACGTGTACTACGCCGAGCTGAAGGCCGGCGGGCGCGAGTACAACGACCCGAAGAGCCGGCGCAGCGGCAGCTACCTGCGCGGGCGCGAGGCCATCGCCACGCTGCTGCCGTCGCAGGACGCGCAGGGCAACGCGCGCAGCTACGCGGGCGACCTGACCATGTTCAGCAGCGCCCGGTACTTCGAGCTGAGCGGCGCGGAGCCGACCAAACGCCCCTTGCCCGGCAAGACCTACATGCGCTACGACGAATGGCTGACCATGGGCGGCACGGGCACCGACCTGCCGTACTACAAGGTGCTCGACGCCGGCATGCACACCGACTTCGGCGGCGACATCAGCCTGCTGGTGCCGGGCGGGCGCGCGGTGGTGGGCGTGGACGGCGGCTTCACGCCGGGCGAGGGCTCGGGCCTGCTCACGCAGGGCGAGGGCGACATCAACGTCTACACGCATGGCAGCCTGCTGCTCGGCCAGAGCCGCATCTTCACCACCTTCGGCGGCAACGTGCTGGCGTGGTCGGCGCAGGGCGACATCAATGCCGGGCGCGGCGCCAAGACCACCATCGTGTACACGCCGCAGCGGCGGGCCTACGACAACGTCGGCAACGTGGCGCTGTCGCCGAACACGCCCAACACCGGCGCGGGCATCGCGACGCTGAACCCGATCCCGGAGATCCCGCCGGGCGACGTGGACCTGATCGCGCCGCTGGGCACGATCGACGCGGGGGAGGCGGGGATCCGGGTGTCGGGCAACGTGAACCTTGCGGCGCTGCGCGTGGTGAACGCGGAGAACATCCAGGTGAAGGGGCAGTCGGTGGGCATCCCGGTGATCGCGGCGGTGAACGTGGGGGCGCTGACCAACGCGAGCGCGGCGGCGTCGCAGGCGGCGGCGGCCGCGCAGGACGTGCTGCAGCGCGACCGCGCGGCGCAGCGCCAGGCGCTGCCCTCGGTGTTCAGCGTGCGCGTGCTGGGCTTCGGCAACGAAGGCGCGGGCGGTGGCGACAACGGCGCCGCGCCGAAGGCGCGCGAACCGCATGCGGCCTACGACCCGCAGGGCGTGGTGCAGGTGCTCGGCGCCGGCACGCTCACCGCGGCGCAGATGCAGTCGCTCACGCCGGGCGAGAAACGCGGGCTCAGGCAATGAGCGTGATTCGCCGCTGATTTCATCGCAGTGTCAAAAACAAGGGCCTCCCATTCGGAGGCCCTTCTTCTTATGTGCAACAAAAACCCGTGCGCCGGACCGAGTGTCGGTTTCTTGATGAAGTTTTTGTGACAAACGGCAGTCGCCGCGCGCGCCGTGCGTCTAGATAACCGTACGCAGCAGCGACATGAGGGCTCTCCACCATGCGCTGCTGCACAGCGATTCATCTTTGAGAACGAGCTGTAAATGCAAGACATGAAGAAGAACAGCCCACCGATGTGTTGGAGAGCGGTGTGGCTGGCAGTGATGGCGATGGGCGCCCAGGGAGCGGCCTTCGCGCAGGCGGGCGCGCCGGACGGCGCACCCGCGCCCGTGGTCGCACCCGTGGCCACGCCCGCGGCGGCAAGTGCACCCGCACCTGCGGCGGCAGGCGCAGCCGCACCTGCGGCGGCAGCCGCACCCGCCCCCGCCCCCGCGGAACCCCAGCGCAAGGTCGACATTGCCGAGTACATCGTGCGCGGCAACACCGTGCTCGACGCGCGCGCCATCGAGAAGGCCGTCACGCCTTTCCTCGGCCCGGAGCGCACGCTGAAGGACGTGGAGGCCGCGCGCGACGCGCTGCTCGCGGCCTACCAGGCCGCGGGCTACCAGTCGGTGTATGTCGACCTGCCCGAGCAGCAGGTCACGCAGGGCGTGGTGTTCCTGCAGGTCAACGAGACCCGCGTGGGCCGCGTGCGCGTGGTGGGCGCCGAGTACAGCTCGCCGCTGGACGTGCGCGACCAGGTGCCCGCGCTGAAGGAAGGCGGCGTGCCCAACTTCACGCAGGCGCAGACCGAGCTCACCGCGCTCAACCGCGGCCCCAAGCGCCAGGTGATGCCGCTGGTGCGCCAGGGCAGCCTGCCCGGCACGATGGACGTCGACCTGAAGGTCGACGACAGCAACCCGTGGCGCGCCAGCGTGGGCCTGAACAACGACTACAGCGCCGACACGCGCAAGCTGCGCGCCAGCGTCTCGCTGGGCCACGACAACCTCTGGCAGATGGGCCACAGCGCCTCCATCAGCTTCTTCGGCGCGCCGCAGGACCTGAGCCAGACCAAGGTGTTCTCGGCCTCGTACAACGCGCCGTTCGCGGGCACCAACTGGGCCCTGGAAGGCAACGCCTACGTGTCCGACAGCAACGTGGCCACCGTCGGCGGCACCAGCGTGCTGGGCAAGGGCCACTCCATCGGCCTGAAGGCGATCTACACCGTGCCCAACGCGGGCAACTGGTGGCACTCGTTCAGCATGGGCGTGGACCTGAAGAACAACAAGGAAGCGCTGCAGCTCAAGGGCTCGGGCGACACGGTGCCGCTGAAGTACGCGCCCATCACGCTGTCGTACACCGGCTTGCGCCAGGCCGAGAAAAGCCAGTACGGCGTGGGCCTGTCGCTGGTGGTGGGCACGAGCAGCTCGTTCAAGTACGGCAGCGACTCCGCCGCCTTCGACTACAAGCGCTACAAGTCCTCGCCCAGCTTCATGGTGCTGAAGACCGACTTCAACGGCGCCCACACCTTCGACGGCGGCCAGCAGTTGGCCTTCCGCGTGAACGCGCAGATGACCGACTCGCCGCTGGTGTCGAGCGAGCAGATCGCCGGCGGCGGCATGAACTCGGTGCGCGGCTACCTCTCGGCCGAGGCCACCGGAGACTACGGCGTGGTCGGCTCGCTCGAGCTGCGCAGCCAGCCGCTGACCTTCCTGGGCAGCACGGTCGAGAACTGGCGCGTGTACGGCTTCGTCGATGCCGCGCGGCTGCGCCTGAAGAACCCGCTGGCCGAACAGGCCGACCGCTTCCAGCTCGCCTCGGTGGGCGTGGGCACGACCTTCAAGGTGGGCCAGTACTTCTCGGGCCGGGTCGATTTCGGCTACCCGCTGAAGGACGGCCCGCGCACCAAGCGGCACGACGCGAACGTGAATTTCAGCCTGACCGCGAGCTACTGAGTACCGGCGGCGCGGCTCCCCGTTTCCTTTTCATTTTTTTCTCTCTCTACGAGTTTTCCGGAGAACTGTCATGCGACGCATCCTTTTCATCGTGCTCACGCTGCTGAGCACGCTCCTGCCGGGCCTGGCCCACGCCTGGTGGCAGGCCGAGTGGTCCTACCGCAAGCCCGTCACCATCGACGGCGGCCCGCAGGCCGGTGCCATCGGCAGCGATGCCGGCCGCGTGCCGGTGCTGGTGCGCCTGCACACCGGCAACTTCAAGTTCGAAGGCGTGAGCGAGACCGGCGCCGACCTGCGCTTCGTCGCGGCCGACGACAAGACCGTGCTGAACCACCAGATCGAACAGTTCGATCCGCTGCTGGGCATGGCGCTGATCTGGGTCGACGTGCCCAACGTCTCGGCCGGCACGCCGCAGAAGCTGTGGATGTACTACGGCAACCCCAAGGCCCCGGCCTCGGGCAACGGCCAGCGCAGCTTCGACCCCGACTACACGCTGGTCTACCACTTCGCCGAAGGCGCGGTGCCCCCGCGCGACACCACCGCCTACGGCAACAACGGCCAGACGCCCACCGTCCCGGTCGAGGGCACGGTCATCGGCAAGGGCGCGCAGATGGGCAACGGCGCGCTGATGCTGCCGGCCACGCCGTCGCTCGCCGTGCAGGCCGGCGGCACGCTCACCTTCTCCGCCTGGATCAAGCCCGACCAGCTCGGCGCGCGCCAGGCGATCTATGCGCGCCGCGACGGCGCCGGCGAGTTCGTGGTCGGCATCGACCAGGGCGTGCCCTTCGTGCAGGTCAACGGCCAGCGCAGCACGCCGGGCCAGCCGGTGCAGGCCGGCCAGTGGTCGCACATCGCGGTGAAGGCCGAAGGCGAGAGCGTGGCGCTCTACGTGGGTGGGCGTCCCGCCGTGTCGCTGGCGGCCAAGCTGCCCGCGATGAACACCGCCGCCGCGCTCGGCGCCGATGCACCGGCCACCGGGCCGGCGGGCGCTGCCGCAGCCGGAGCGCAAGGGACGCAAGCCGCGCAAGCCGCCGCCTTCGCGCCCTTCACCGGCGCCATCGACGAAGCGCGCCTGTCGAAGGTGGCACGCGGCGACGCGCTGCTGCTGGCCGACGCCGTCTCGCAAGGCGCCGAGTCGCGCCTGACGGTGTTCGGCGCCGACGAGCAGCAGGCCGGCAAGAGCCACTTCGGCTTCATCCTGGCCGCGATGCCGCTGGACGCGTGGATCGTGGTGGGCCTGCTGGGCCTGATGATGGCCGTCTCGTGGGCCATCATGATCGGCAAGGGCCGCCACTACGGTGCCACCGCGCGCGCCAACAGCACCTTCATCGAGCACTTCCGCGAGGCCGCCGGCGCGCCGCTGGACCGCCTGGCCACCCACAACACGGTGCCGCAGGAGGTGCGTGCCGACTCGTCGCTGTGGCGCCTGTACGAAGTGGCCGTGGACGAAATGCGCCGCCGCCATGACCGCGGCTACGACCTGAGCGCGGTGTCCGACGCCACCATCGGCGCCATCCGCGCGGCCATGGACGGCGTGATGGTGCGCGAGATCGAGCGCATGTCCAAGCGCATGAACTGGCTGTCGACCACCATCGAAGGCGCGCCCTACGTGGGCCTGTTCGGCACCGTGATCGGGATCATGCTGGTGTTCGTCGTGGCGGCCATGGCCGGCGCGGTGGACATCAACTCGGTGGCCCCGGGCATGGCGGCCGCGCTGCTGTGTACCGCCGCCGGCCTGGGCGTCGCGATTCCCGCGCTGTTCGGCTACAACTGGCTCGCTTCGCGCTCCGACGCCATCACCGCCGACATGGCCGTGTTCGTCGACGAGTTCGTCACGCGCCTGGCCGAAGAGCAGGGCGAAGGCCGCTCGATGCCGTCGGTACCGGCACGAGCACGGGCCTGAGGAGCGCACCGACATGGCAACCCCAGCCAAGTTCGCGCCGCGCAGGCGCACCGGTGGCATCAACATCACGCCCTTCGTGGACGTGCTGCTGGTGGTGCTGGTGATCTTCATCCTCACCAGCAACGCCAGCATCCCGGGCATCAAGGTCGACCTGCCGAAGGCCAGCGCCTCGGTGGCGCTGGAGAAGCCCAAGACCAAGGCCATCACCATCGACAACGCGGGCAACGTGTTCCTCGATGCCTACCCGGTCACGCTGCCGGAGCTCGAGGAGCGCCTGCGCACCGAGAAGGCGCTGTCGCCGGACTTTCCCGTGATCGTGCGCGGGGATTCCAGCGTGCAGTACGCCAAGGTGATCGACGTGCTCGACCTGCTGCGCCGCATCGAGCTCAACCAGATCGGCCTCGTGACCGGCAAGCAGAAGTGAGGAACCGAGCGTGAACCCTCGCGACCCGAGTTCTCCTGCTTCCGCGCGGCGCGCCGGCGCGAAGCCAGGGCTGTGGCGCCGCTGGGGCGGGGCGGCCATTGGCGGGGTGCTGGTCGCCGCGCTGGTGGCGCTGGTATGGCACCTGCTGTCGGACACCGCGAGCACCAAGCGCGTGGTGGCCGATGCGCCGATGCTCATGCTGCCGCCTCCGCCGCCACCCCCACCGCCGCCCGAGCCCGAGAAGCTGCCCGAGCCCGAGCCGGAAAAGATCAAACCCGTGTCAGAGCCCGAGCCCAAGCCGGTCGAGCCGCTGGAGCCGCCGAAGGACGACACCCCGCCCAGCCCGTCGAAAGACCTGGGCGACCCGGTGACGATGGACAGCGCGGCCCAGGCCGGCAACGACGCGTTCGGCATCCAGGCCGGCAGCGGCGGCGGCATGAGCGGCACCGGTGGCGGCGGCGGACTGGGCAGCGGCTCCTACGGCCGCTACGTGGCCAACCTGCTGCAGCAGGCGCTGTCGCGCGACGCGCGCACCCGCCAGCTGGTGTTCGACGACATCCAGATCGACCTGTGGCTCGGCGCCGACGGCAAGACCGTGCGGGCGCAGCTGGTGCGCGGCACCGGCACGAGCGACATCGACGAAACGGTGCTCGCGCTGATCCGCGGCCTGGACCGCATCGACGAGAAACCGCCCGCGTCGCTGCGATTCCCGATGCGCGTGTCCATGAAGGGGCGCCGGCCATGAACGCTGACCGCCTGCCGGTCCGTGCCCCGGCCGCCCCGACTGTCCCATTCAATCCTGTGAACGAAGCGATGAACCAACTTCAACAAACTCCGAGCCGGCGCGCCATGCCGGTCCTGCGCCAGTGCGCGCTCGCGGCGGCCGTGGCCTCCGTGTTCGTCTTCGCGCCCGGCACCGCCGCGGCCCAGGCCGCTCCGGCGGACACCTCCATGGTCAGGCTGATCCGCGGCCTGATCCAGAGCGGCACGCTCGCCAAGGACGTGGGCGAGGCCCTGCTCGCGCAGGCGCAGACCGAAGCCATGGCCGCGCAGCAGGCGCAGCGCATGCCGGCTTCGGCCACCGCCGCGTCGGCCAGCGCCGCCGGCACGGCTGGCGGTTTGCGCCTGGAAGCGGGCGACGTGCGCGTGCCCTACATCTCGCAGACCGTGCGCGACCAGATCCGCGACGAGGTCAAGGCCCAGGTCATGGCGCAGGCCAAGGACGAAGGCTGGGCCGCGCCCAACGAAACGCCCGAGTGGAGCAAGCGCATCCGCGTGGAAGGCGACGTGCGCGTGCGCAACGAGTCGCGCGGCTATGCCGGCGGCAACAGCGACATCGAGACCAACTGGAGCGAGTTCAACAAGGGCTCGGGCTACGACGTCAACCCCAACACCAACCTGGCGCTGCCGTCGCTGCTGAACACCCGCCAGGACCGCCGCAACCTGTTCCGCGCCCGCGCGCGGCTGGGCGTGTTCGCCGACCTCACCGAGAACACCAAGGCCGGCGTGCGCCTGGCCTCGGGCAGCGACGAGAGCCCGGTGTCCACCACCCAGACGCTGGGCGGCGGCCTGAGCAAGAAGAGCGTGTGGCTCGACCAGATGTGGATCTCGCACAAGCCGGTCGACTGGCTCACCGTGACGGCGGGCCGCTTCGGCAACCCCTTCATGTCGAGCGACCTGCTGTACTCCAACGACCTGAACTTCGACGGCATCGCCGCGCAGTTCGACAAGAAGCTCACGTCCAACAAGGACCTGTCGCTGTTCGGCACGCTCGGCCTGATCCCGCTGGAATATTCGTCGGACAACGCGCCGGCGCGCAACCAGATCAAGATGAAGAGCGAGAACAAGTGGCTGCTGGGCGCGCAGATCGGCGCCGACTGGAAGATCGACGACGACAACCGCGTGCGCGGCGCGCTCGCGTACTACAACTTCCGCAACATCAGCGGCCAGGTCTCAGAGCCCTGCAAGCTGTATGCGGGCGTGGACGGCTGCAGCACCGACTGGTCGCGCCCGGCCTTCATGCAGAAGGGCAACACGCTCATGCTGCTGCGCGACATCTCGCTGGACCCGCTCAACCCGGCCGGCACGCCGCAGCCGCAGTTCGTGGGCCTGGCCTCCAAGTTCCGTCTGATCGACCTGAACCTGCGCTGGGACACGGCCGTGGCCGGCAACAACCTGCGCCTGGACGCGAACTTCGTGAAGAACTCCGCGTACGACTCGCGCGACATCTGGAACCGTGCCGGCCTGCGCGGCGCCATCGTGAACAACTTCGGCCCCACCGGCGGCGTGAGCCAGTCCGACTTCAAGAGCGGCGGCAATGCCTACATGGTGCAGGCGACCTACGGCAAGCCGGCACCCACCGCGCGTGGCGACTGGAACGTGCTGGCGGGCTACAAGCGCATCGAGCCCGACGCCATGCCCGACGGCTACAACGACTCGACCTTCCACGGCGGCGGCACCAATGCGCGCGGCTACTTCCTGGGCGGCTCGTACGCGATCGACAAGAACATGTGGTTCACCGGCCGCTGGATCTCGACCAAGGAGGTCTACGGACCGCCGCAGTCGATCGACACCCTGCAGCTCGAATTCAATGCGCGTTTCTAAGGAGCCGGCCGTGTCCAGAGGAAAGATCTTCCCGGCGCTGACGCTCGCCACGTTGGCCACGCTCGCCACCCTGGCGGTCCCTGCCGGCGTGGCGCATGCGCAGCCGCAACAGCAGCCCGGCGGCCAGAGCATGGAGGAGCGGCTTCGCGCGCAACTGCGCACGACCACGACCCAGCTGCAGCAGGCGCAGAACGAACTCGCCGTGCTGAAGGCGGGGCAACCCGCAGGTGCAGGTTCTGGTGCAGGTGCAGCGGTCGCCCCCGCGGGCGCCGCCACCGCGCCGGCCAGGTCCGAGCTCGACGCGCTGAAGAAGGAGCTGGCGCAAAGCCAGTCGCAGCTCGCGGCCGAACGCCAGGCGCGCGAGTCGGCCAGCGCCGGCAGCCAGCAACTGCGCCAGCAGGCGCAGGCCACCACCGAGAAGGCCACCGCGCAGATCGGGCAGTACCGCAACGCCTACGACGAGCTGCTGAAGATGGCGCGCGCGTCGGAAGCCGAGCGGCAACGCCTGGCGGCCGAGAGCGCGACGCACCGCACCGCCATGACGCAGTGCGAGGCCAAGAACACGCAGCTGTACGCGGTGGGGCAGGAGATTTTGCGGGCCTACGAGACGGTGGACGTGGGCACCGTGCTCGCGTCGCGCCAGCCGTTCGCGGCGCAGAGCCGCGTGAAGTTCGAGCAGATCGCGCAGCAGTACGGCGACAAGCTGTACGAGAGCAAGTTCGACGTGCGCGCCGTGGGCGCGCCGGCACAGGCCGCGGCCGCAACGCCGGCCGCCGCTGCTGCTCCTGCAACCCCTGCAGCCCCCGCATCCGGAGAAAAGCCATGAAGCGCCTCCAGTCCTCCTCGGCCGCGGCGCTCGTGCTGCTGGCCTCCTCGGTCGGCGTGGCCAGCGCGCAGGTGCCGGTGGCCGTGCCGGGCAACGCCGTCGTGGCCCGTGTCGGCGACGTCACGGTGGCACAGGACGAGATCGAGAAGCTGCTGCAGGCGCTGCCCGAGGCCGAGCGTGCCGCCGTCAAGGCCGACCGTTCGACGCTCGACGGCTGGCTGCGCCAGCGCCTGCTGAGCGAGGCCGTGCTGCGCGACGCGCGCGCCAAGGGCTGGGCCGACAAGCCCGAGGTCAAGGCGAAGATCGATGCGGCCACGCGCGAGGTTGCCGCGCGCGTCGTGAGCGCCACCTACCTCGACGCGGTGAGCCAGGTGCCCGCGGGCTTTCCGTCCGACGCGGAAGTGAAGGCCGCCTACGAACAGGGCAAGACCGGCTACAACCTGCCGGCCGCCTACCGCGTGGCGCAGATCTATCTGGCCACGCCAGACAGGAGCGCGGCCGCCGTGGCCAAGGTGCGCGACGAAGCCAACCGGCTTGCGCGCCAGGCCCGCACCGGCGACTTCGCCGCCGTGGCGCGCGCCAGCTCGCAGGACAAGCGCAGCGCCGAGCGCGGCGGCGAGGTCGACACGCTGCCGCTGGCGCGCATGCTGCCCGAGCTGCGCGACACCATCGCGAAGCTCAAGCCCGCGCAGGTGAGCGAGCCCGTGCAGTCCGAGGCCGGCTTTCACGTCGTGAAGCTGCTCGACGTGACGCCCGCGCGCACCGCCACGCTCGACGAGATGAAGCCCCAGCTGCAGGCCGCCTTGCGCCAGCAGCGCCAGCAGCAACTGGTGCAGGCCTACCTTGCACAGGTGGCGCCGGCGACGGCGCTGAGCATCGATGCCGCCGCGCTGGACGCGGCGCTCAAGAAGACCAACTGATTCCATCCGCACACAAACACATCCACAGGGCCAACATGAACAACACTTCGACCCCCCCCGACACCAGCGACACCGCCGCAGCCCCCATCGACATGCTGGACGCCGTCACGCCCGAGCAGGTGGCCGACGCCATCAAGGCTGCCGGCGGCGCCGTCACCAGCATCGAGCAGGACGGCGTGGTGCGCCTGCACAGCGCCAGCCACGGCATCGGCTTCCAGGTGATGTGGGGCAACCCCGTCACCACCACGCAGTACACCGACTTCACGCTGAGCTGCCCGCTGCATGTGCAGGGCGGCACCTTGCCCGAGGCGGTGCTGGCCTCGTGGCACCGCACCAAGCGCTTTGCGCGCGTGGCGCAGCACGGCGACTTCGTGGTGCTGGAGATGGACGTGGTGGTGGCCGGCGGCGTGAGCCCCGCGTACCTGGCGTTCGCCGTGCGGCTGTGGATGCAGATGATGGGTGAGTTCTTCCTGCACCTGCGCAACTACGGCCCGGCGGCGCAGACGCGCGCCGACGCCGCGAACGGCAACGACGGCAACAGCGCCAACACCGCAGAAGGCGCCGCCGGCGACAACACCGGGAACGCCCGGGGCGAAGCCGCGGCCGCCTGAGGATGCGCGCCATGCAGCGCAGCGGCGCGGCCGGCGACAGCCACGATTCGCCGACCGGCCGCGCGATCGTCGCCGCCGGCCGGCAGGCCCAGCGCGCGCGCCGCGCGGAGACCGTGCGCCAGAAGCAGCGCGCGGCCTTGCTGGCGCTGCTGGTGCAGACCATGGCGGAGCTCAACATCTCGATGGCCGAGCTCAACGCCGCGCGCCGCGCGGCCGCGCACGGCGGCGGCGATTGAGCGGGCGCTGCATTCAACCTGTCACGAAGCGTCACTAGCATCGCGCCGACAAACGCAGTACGGCCACGCATTCATCGGCGAGCCGCTTCCCCTTCCCCTGACAGGACCAGGCATGCTTCGGATGGCTCGGTCGCGCCTGGTTCGTGCCTTGACCTTGATCTTCGCTCTGCTGTCCGCGGCCTCCTGCCTTGCCGAAGGCGCGGCCCCGGCACAGCGCATCGGCTTCGACATTGCCGCGCAGCCGCTGGGCGACGCGCTGCAGGCCTACGCGAAGGCCACGGGCCTGTCGGTGTTCTTCGACGCACAGGTCACCGCCGGGCGCACCAGCGTGGCCGTGCACGGCGAATTCACGCCGCAGGAGGCGCTGCGCCGCCTGCTCGAAGGCTCGGGGCTGGCGCCGCGCTTCGCGGCGGACACCACGCTCACGCTGGTCGACGACGCGGGCGCTTCGGTGCGTGCCGGTGTGCCGGCGTTGCCGGCGCCGTTTGCCGAGCCGCTGGCCGAGGGCAATGCGCGCGCGGTGCAGCGCGCGCTGGAGCGCATGCTGTGCCGCTGGCCGCGCGCGCAACCCGGCAGCTACCGCGCGGTGGTCCAGCTGTGGATCGGTCCCTCGGGCCATGTGCGCCGCACGCGCATGCTGGCCTCCACCGGCATCGCCCAGCGCGACGCGGCGCTGCGCGCGGCCATGGGCACGCTGGTGCTGGCGCCGCCCGCGAGCGAGGCCGAGCAACCGCTGACCATCCTGCTGCTGCCGGACACCCAGGGCAGCACCGACGTCTGCGCCGCGCCGGACGCCGCGCCCTGAGCCCGCGATGGAACAGGACACCCCCGGCTTCCTGCGCGGCCTGCTCGTCAGCCGCTACCAGGACTTTCGCAACCGCCTCAAGCGCAAGTTCGGCTCCGAGGAAACCGCCGACGACGTGCTGCAGGAGACCTGGCTGCGCGTGCACCGCATGGCCGACCCCGGCCCGGTGCAAAGCCCCGTGGCCTACCTGCTGCGCATCGCGTCCAACGTGGCCGAGGACCGGCGCATCGCGAACGGGCGGCTGCTCGACTTCGTGGAGGTCGAGGAGCTGCTGCGCTTTGCCGACGACAGCCACGACCCGGCGCGCGTGGCCGAGTCGCGCAGCGAGGTGCAGGCACTGGAGCGCGCGCTCGAGGAGCTGCCGCGCCGCCGGCGGGACATCTTCATTGCGTCGCGCGTGGACGAGACGCCGCACAAGGACATCGCGCTGCGCTACGGCGTGTCGGTGCGCATCGTCGAGCGCGAAGTGAAGGCCGCGCTGGTGCATTGCGCGGGCCGGCTGGGCCGAGATGTGATCCAGAGGTTCGGTCCCGGCGCCGGAAAACAGTCTGAGTAAAAGCATGATGGCCTCGACCACACCGCCCGACGACCGCAACGCCCTGCAAGACCAGGCGCGGGACTGGCTCGTGCGCCTCACCTCGGGCCGCGCCACCACGGTGGACGCGCAGGACTTCAAGCGCTGGTGCGGCCAGAGCCCGCTGCATGCGCAGGCGATGACCGAGGCCACCCGGCTGTGGGACGCGGCCCGGCCCGCCGCGCAGGCCGTGGCGCAGCGCATGCGCGCTGCCGCTGGCGAACCGCCGCGCGCGGCCGGTGCCATCGCCTGGCCGCGGCCGGGCCGGCGCGAGTTCCTGGGCGCCGCGCTGGCCGCGGGCGTGGCCGCCTTCGTGGTGGTGCGCCCGCCGGCGCGGCTGTGGCCCGCGCTGTCGGACATGACGGCCGACTACAGCACCGGCACCGGCGAGCAGCGCCAGGTGGTGCTGGCCGACTCGGTGGTGGTCGAGATGAACACGCAGACCAGCTTCAACCTGCGGCCCAGCGCCGAGGGCGAGCCCGCCGCGGTCGAGCTGGTCGACGGCGAGGCGCAGGTGCTGCTGGCGCCCGCGCGCGCCGCGCCCTTCAGGCTGAGCGCGGGCGGCGGCCAGCTGGTGGCCGCCGTGGGCAGCCGCTTCAACGTGCGCGCCACCGGGCCCGAGGTGTGCGTGACCTGCATGGCCGGGTCGCTCGAGTTGCGCTACGGCGACCAGCTGCTGGTGGCGCACGAGGCGCAGCAGCTGAACTACGGCCGCCAGGGCGCCGGCGTGACGCGCGCGCCCGACCTGGCGGCCGTCACGGCGTGGCGCGAGCGCGTGCTGGTGTTCAACGACACCCCGCTCGCCACGGTGGTCGACGAGATCAACCGCTACCGCCCGGGCCGCCTGATCGTGACCAATGCCGAGCTGGGCCGCCGCCGGGTGCAGGCGCGGTTGCGGCTCGAGCAGCTCGCGCGCGTCGAGACGCTGATTGCCGCGAGCTACGGCGCCAAGGTGACGGCGCTGCCGGCGGGCATCGTGCTGCTCGGCTAGCGGTCGGCAGCGCTGTCGCGCACCTGCATGCGTTGCATGACATGGCTGTGAAAAACATCGCCGCGCATGCCACCCCGGAAATTTATCCCGTCTTTTGCAAACGCCGTGTCGGTCGCATCCGGCGAGCCCGGTCTCTTAAGCAGGGCACGGCGCCAGGGTGCCGTGTGAAGCAATCACGCGAACGGGTTTTCCTCCGAGGTACGACATGAGCAACAAGACATTCCGCCACGCGCCGGTCGCGCATGCGGTCGTCATCGCATTGGCCACCGCGGGCCTGGCCGGCCACGCACAGGCGCAGCGCGCCTTCAGCGCCGCATGGATGGCGCAGAAGAACATGGCGCAGGGCACGGCCGCCGCCACCGGCTACCTGCCCAACGGCACGCCGGCCTCGCTGCTGACGAACCCGCAGGCGCAGCAGCAGCGCGCGAACGAGCAGCTGCAGCGTTCGATCGGCAACCTGACCCTGGCCGCGCAGGCCATCGCGGCGCAGCAGGCCGCACAGGCGGCGGCGCGCGAGGCCGCGCTGAAGAACCCGTCTTCCGTGCCCGACGGCCTGGCCGAAGGCGGCCTGCGGATCGACACCAACAGCCTCACGGCCGGCTGGGCCAACGCCAACGTACCGGTGCAGTCGCAGCAGGCCGACGGGCGCACGAACGTGGCGATCCAGCAGACCGGCGACAAGGCCGTGCTGAACTGGGAGACTTTCAACGTCGGCAAGAACACCACCGTGAAGTTCGACCAGCAGCCGAGCTGGGCCGTGCTCAACCGGGTGAACGACCCGAACGCGCGGCCCTCTCAGATCCGGGGGCAGATCCAGGCCGACGGCACGGTGATGATCGTCAACCGCAACGGCATCGTGTTCAGCGGCAGCAGCCAGGTCGACACCCGCAACCTGCTGGCCTCCGCCGTGGGCATGACCGATGCGCAGTTCAAGCGCGGCATCTACAGCCAGGCGCTGGGCACCGGCTTCGTGCCCACGCTGGCCAACGACCTGAACGTGACGCCCTCGACCTCGTCGAACGGCAAGGCCACCGGCGACGTGGTCGTCGAGGCCGGTGCACGCATTGCCACGCGCGCGCCGCAGACCGTGACCGAGGGCGGCGGCTACGTGCTGCTGGCCGGGCGCGAGACGCACAACCGCGGCACCATCGTCACGCCGAGCGGGCAGACCATGCTCGCCGCGGGCGACAGCTTCGTCATCCGCAAGGGCGTGGGCACCGACAGCAACCAGCAATCGAGCACGCGCGGCAACGAGGTCACGGTGGCGCGCGTGGCCGACAGCACAGCCGGGCGCGTGTCCAACGCGGGCCTGATCCAGGCGCTCACCGGCGACATCACGCTGGCCGGCCACACGGTCGAGCAATCGGGCGTGCTGCTGTCGAGCACCAGCGTCAACACGCGCGGCACCGTGCACCTGAGCGCCACCGGCGACGCCGATGCGCGCGTCACGCTGGCCCCGGGCAGCGTCAGCGCCGTGCTGCTGGACAACAGCAGCGCCACCGCGCTCGACGTGCAGCGCGACGCGCTCATCAAGGACTCGGCCAGCCTCTCCGACGGCGCCTACAACCGGCGCGACCAGTCGCTGGTGCAGATCGCATCGAGCGGCAACGTCGAGTTCCTGTCCGACTCGATGACGCTGGCCACCGGCGGCCAGGTCAACGTGAACGCGGTGCGCCGCATCCAGGTGGCCGATCGCGCGGCCATCGACGTGGCGGGCGCGGTCGGCGTGAGCGTGGCCATGGCGTCGAACAACGTCGAGATCAATGTCCAGGGCAACGAGCAGCGCGACGCGCCGGGCAACCGCGACAGCAAGAACCTCAACAACGCCAACCTCTGGATCGACCGCCGCACCCTGGTGCGCGTGGCGGCCGGCACCAACGGCTACACCACCGACCGCTGGTACACCGGCGGCGGCCTGCTCGAAGTCAGCGGCTACCTGAACACCGGCGGCCACGGCATCGGCGAATGGGCCGCCTCGGGCGGTACCGTGGCCTTCGGCGGCGGAGAAGTGGTGACGCAGGCGGGCTCGGCCATCAACGTGTCGGGCGGCACCCTCGACGTGCAGACCGGCATGCTCAAGCAGAGCTGGCTCAAGGGCAACGACGGCCGGCTCTACAACCTCTCCAGCGCGCCGGGCGACATGCTGTACACCGGCGTCTACAAGGGCTTCGAGAGCGAGCACCAGCGCTGGGGCAAGAACACCACCGACTATTTCTACAACCCTTTGATCGGTGCGCGCGAGCGCCTGGAAAGCGGCTACACGGTGGGCCGCGACGCCGGCCGCGTGATCGTCGGCACCAAGTCTGCCGTGCTCGAAGGCGACATCGAGGCCACCGTATTCCAGGGCGACCGCCAGCGCAACGCGCCCGACGCGGCGTTCGACAGCTACCGGCAAGCGCAGACCGCCGCGCCGCGCAGCGGCCAGCTGCTCATCGGCCAGCTGCAGCCGATGTTCAGCATCGACACCGGCATGCTGCGCGACAACCCCACGGCGCTGGTCGAGCGCATCGACATCGGCACGGTGCAACGCATCGCGCAAGACCTCAAGCTCGAAGACGCATTGCCCGACGCGCTGAAGGGCAAGCTGCAGATCGACGCCGGCTGGCTCAATCGCCAGCAACTCGGTGGCTTCAAGGCCTATGCGCAGGGCGGCATCACGGTCGACGCCGACGTGGTCCTGGCCAACGGCGGCAGCATTGCGCTGCATGCGACGCAGGTGGACGTCAAGGCCAACCTCGGCGCGCGCGGCGGCAGCATCGCGCTGGGCGACACGGTCAACCGGCTGTTGCCCGGCAGCATCGTGAACTGGGCCGAGCAGCCGATCGGCAACTCGCTGCTCGAAGGCTACACGCGGCGCGTGGACGTGGCCGGCGGCGTGGCGCTCGACACGCACGGCCTCTGGACCAACCTGCGCAACAACCCCGCCGACATCGGCGGCCTGCCGTACATGAACGGCGGCAGCGTCACCATCGCCAGCACGGGCGACGTGCGCCTGCACGCCGGCACGGTGATCGACACCTCGTCGGGCGCGGCCATGATGGCCGACGGCTCGCTGCAGGGTGGGCGCGGCGGCAACATCACGCTCCGATCGAACCAGAACGGCAACACCGGCGGTGGCGCGGGCACTTTGCTGCTCGAGGGCGAGCTGCGCGGCCACGGCGTGAAGGGCGGTGGCACGCTGACCATCGACACGGGCATCGGCGTTGCCATCGGCGGCGGCTTGCTCGCCAACCCGGGTCGGCTGGCAGCGGGTGAATCGGTGCCGGTGCACCTGACGCTGGCCGAGGCCTTCACCATTCCCGCGGGCACGGTACTGCCGCAGGACTTCACGTATGTCTCGAACGTCGTACCGGCGGGCGAGGCGTTGAAGATCATGCCGGTGTTCACGGTCAGCAGGCCCTACAAGCTGCCGGCCGCCTGGGTGGTGCCGCAGGCGACCGTCGCATGGGAATACGTCTTCGTCTCCAGCAAGAGCGGGAGCATCTACGCCAGCGGCAACACCATCCCGGCCGGCACCGAGCTGGTGGAGATCAGCGGCAAGATGGCGCCGGGCTATGTGGTGCCCGCCGCCGCATTCCCCAACGGCATGCCGGTGTCCGACTACAACGCCACGGTGGCTGCGGGCACGCCCTTTGTGCGCGACCTGGTGCTGGGCGAGGGCACGCTGCTGTTGGCCGGCAACCGCCTGCCGATCGACGTGGCGGTCAAGCCCTTGCTGGTGCTCGACGACAGCGTGTTCCGCAGCGGCTTCTCGCGCTATGCGATCAGTGCGCAGCAGGGTATGCAGGTGGCCGCCGGCGCGAAGGTCGATGTCGCCATGCCGCTGCTGCGGGCCGACCCGGCCGCTGCCCGCGCCACGGCCACCGGCGCCGATCCGTCGGCCGTGCTGCAGCGCTGGCTGCCGCCGGTGTGGCAGGAAGACCCGCTCAAGGGTGTGCTCACGCAGCGCGCCGGTGCCGACCTGTCGCTCAGCGCGGGCTCGGTCTACAGCCAGGCGCCGCTGGTCGTCGGCCAGGGCGCGACGCTCTCCGTCGACCCGGGGCGTTCGCTCACCCTCACGGGCAATGGCCAGATCACCATCGACGGCACGCTCAACGCGTGGGGCGGGCGCATCGGCGTGCTGCCCGGCGCGTTCGGCACCGGCAATGACGTGGGCCATCCCGCGGGTTCGGCCAATGCCACCTCCATCTGGATCGGCAGCGGCGCGGTGCTCGACGCCGCCGGCCGCGCCGACACGGCAACGGATTCGAAGGGCCGGGTGTACGGCGACGTGGGCAGCGGCGGGCGCATCGAGATCGGCGCGGCCTACAAGGCCGACGCGGGCCAGGTCGACGCGGCCGATGCCTTCGTGGTCATCCGGCCGGGCGCGCGGCTCGATGCATCGGGCAGTGCCGCGCGGCTCGACCTGCCGGGACGCGGCACGCTCGACGTGGCGGGCGACGGCGGCCTGATCTCGCTGGCTTCGTACCGCGGCCTGTTCCTTGACGGCGACATGCGGGCGGCGGCGGGCGGCGCGGGTGCGGCCGGCGGCACGCTGGCACTGACGCTGGAAACGCCGAACTACGGCCCGGTCGACAAATTGAGCCTGAAGGGCATCAACGTCGACGACGCAGTGCGCGTGGCGCGCGAACTGGTGCTGGCGCAGGTGCAGGGCGACAGCGGCCTCTCGGCCGGCCTGAAGGTCGGCGACCGCGAGGCGGCCCTGGCCTACGGCACTGCGCGCGTGGGCGTGGACCGCATCGCGGCCGGCGGCTTCGGCAACCTCTCGCTGCTGGCCAACGGCCTCGTGAGCTTCGACGGCGACATCGACCTGCGCATGGGCCAGAGCCTGCGCCTGACCGCCAGCGCGTTCGGCCTGGCGGCCAATCCGGCCAACGCGGCGCCCACGTCGCAGGTCAGGCTCGCGGCCCCCTACATCCGGCTGGCGGGCAGCACGCGCGGCCAGGACGAAAACTACATCATGCCGAACCCGGTGCGGGGTTCGAAGAACAGTGGCAGCGGCGGCGGCATGCTCGGCTTGCCGCTCGTGGCCGAGGGCGCGCGCCTGCAGCTCGATGCGCAACTGATCGACATCGCCGGCCAAGTAAATACCGGCGCGCGCGGGGCCATCGTGCAGAACGCGGGCGATCCGTTGACGGTCGAGCGCCTGGCTTTCAGGCAGATCGTGATGCGCTCGGACGGCGACCTGCGGCTGTCGCAGGCGGCGCAGTTCTACACCCCCGGCAGCCTGACCCTCGCGGCCTCGCAGATCTACCCCGCGATGAACGACAGCGGTGTCTTCGTGGTGGGCGAACGAGGCAGCTTCGACAAGTACGGCACGCTGCTTCGCGAGTTCGACCCGGCGCGCAGCCTGAACATCGAGCGCATTGATCCCTCGGCACCGCTGCCGGCGCAGCCCTATTCGGCATTCGGCCGGCTGAGCTTTTCCTCGGCCGTGGTGAACCAGGGCGGCGTGGTACGCGCCCCGCTGGGCGAGATCGAGCTGGGCGCTGTCGCTGGGAGCGGGCCCACGGGCGAGGTCAACCTGCTGCCCGGCGGCGTCACCTCGGTCAGCGCCAAGGGGCTTGCCATGCCGTACGGCGGCACGCTCGACGGCTTGAGCTACCTGTACGACGGCAAGGACGTGGTGTGGAAGGGCGCGGGCAACGGCCCTGCGGTCACGCTGTCGGCCCACGTGGTGAACGTGCGCGAAGGCGCGGTGCTCGACCTCTCGGGCGGCGGCGAGCTCACGGGCACCGCCTTCCTTCCGGGCCGCGGTGGCTCGACCGATGCGCGCCTGAACCCGCTGGTGCAGACCACCGCGCGCGGCAGCTTCACGCTGCCCGGGCTGGCCACCAACCCGGTGTATGCCATCGTGCCCGGCGCGCAGGCCGGCCATGCGCCGCTGGTCAACGAGCACGGCGCCGGCGACCCGGCACTGGGCCGCCAGATCACCATCGGCGCGGGCGTGCCCGGGCTGCCGCCCGGCACCTACACGCTGCTGCCCTCGACCTTCGCGCTGCTGCCCGGCGCCTTCCGCGTCGAGCTCAACGGGCTGGCACCCAACCTGCCGCCCTCGGGCGTCACGGTGCCCATGCGCAACGGCTCCTACGCCGCGGCGGCGCAGTTCAGCGTGACCAACACCGGCATCCGCGACGCACTGCCGACGCAGGTGTTCCTGACCCCGGCCGACACGCTGCGCAGCTACTCGCAATACAACGAGACCAGCTACGCCGACTTCGCGATCGCACAGGCCGAGCGCTACGGCGTGCCGCGTCCGCTGCTGGAGCGCGACGCCAAGATGCTGCGCTTCAATTTCGCGCAGCCCGGCCGCCCGGGCGCGCTCGCGGCGAACGCGGACGCACCCGCATTGCGCTTCGCGGGCGTCGCCGACTACACGGCCGCGGCCGGCAGCTACGGCGGCACCGCGCTGGTGGACGGCAACTACAGCCCGAACATCGAAGTGCTGGCCGACGGCGCCGTGCGCACGCCGGGCTTCACAGGCGTGTCGGTGGCCGCCAGTGCCCTCAATGCCATCGCCGCGCCGCGCCTGGCGATCGGCGGCATGCCGAGCGTGCTCTACGTGGACTACCTGGGCAGTTCGCAGGGCGCTAACATTGCGAACTTCCTGAGCGGGGCCGGGAACATCGTGCTGCGCGAAGGCGCGGTGCTGAAGGCCGGCGAGGTCTACCTCGTCACGAATGTGAAAGCCGGCGGCATCGTTGTCGAGCAGGGCGCGGGCATCAACACGCTGGGCCGCGGCAAGGCAGCCTGGGACTCGCGCGACGGCTTTGTCTTCGCACCGGGCACATACAGCGTGCTGGCGGTCTCCAACGGCTGGCTCGACCTGCTGGCGCCGGCCTTCAGCGCCGACGAAACCCGGGGTGCGGGCCGCATCGACATCGGCGCCTGCGCGACCGGGTCGCTGTGCCAGGGCGTGACCCGGCTCTATTCCGAAGGCACCATCGCGGCGTCCACCGACCAGAGCTTCGAGCTGCGCGACGCAGCCCGCTACGGCACGCGCAACCTGGTGCTGTCGGTCGGCGGCATCAACGTCGGCAGCGAGGCCGCGCTGGCCGCCGCGGCCGCCCGCCATGCGCTGGCGCCGGGTCTCACGCTGAACCAGGGCATTCTCGAGCGCCTGCTGCGCGGCGACACCGCCAGCGGCGCACCGGCGCTCGAGAACCTGGTGCTGACCGCGCGCGACGCGGTCAATTTCCACGACTCGATCGAGCTGTCGACCATCGACCCGCTCACCGGCCGCTCGTCGCTGGAGCGGCTGGTGCTCGGCACGCCCGCCATCTACGGCGCGGGCAACGCCGACACGCTGGCGCGCATCCGCACCGGCATCCTGGTGTGGAACGGCGCCACCACGGCGCCGGGCCTGGTCGCCGCGGGCGGCGCGGGCACCGGCAGCGGCCGGCTGCAGATCGATGCCGACCAGATCGAGTTCGGCTACGGCCCCAACAGCCGGCCCGACACCGTCCACAGCGTGGACCGGCTCGTCCTGGGCTTCGGCGAGGTGGTGCTCAACGCGCGCGAACGCGTCACGGCCAATCACACCGGCTCGCTGTCGGTCTACCAGTCGCAAGGCGCGTGGGACGACGCGCTGAAGGGCTTTGCCTTCAGCGGCGGCAACCTGCGCATCCAGACACCGTTGTTCACCGGCCAGGCCGGCTCGGTCAACAAGATCAAGGCGGGCGGCGACATCGCGGTGAGCGCACCCGCCGGCATGGCCGCGCCGGCGCTCTCGGGCAAGGCGCTGACCGACGCGCTCGGCGCCGAGATCGGGCTGGACGCGGGCGGCAACCTCACGCTCGACACCCGCATCGCGCTGCCCAGCGGCAAGCTCACGGCCTCGGCGGCGCGCGACCTGCAACTGGCCGACGGCGCGCAGCTCGACCTTGCGGGTCGCAAGATCGGCTTCTTCGACGTCGCCAAGTACAGCTGGGGCGGCGACGTGGTGCTCGAGAGCCGCGCCGGCGACGTGCGCCAGTCGGCGGGCTCGCGCATCGACATGTCGGCCGACCACAACCGCGCCGGCAAGCTCACGGTGCTGGCGCTCGGCGAGGGCGCCGGCACGGTCGACCTGCGCGGCGCCATTGCGGGCGCCAGCAGCGGCCAGTACGACGCGGGCGGCACGCTGGTGCCCTATGCGGCCGGCGGCGCCGACATCCGCAGCCAGCACATCGAAGACTTCACGGGCCTGAACCGCCGCCTGGGCGAGGGCGGGGTGTTCGGCAGCCGCAGCTTCCAGCTCAAGCAGGGCGACCTGGTGCTGGGCGACGAACTCAAGGCGCGTGAAATCAATGTGTCGGTGGACGGCGGCCGGCTGGCCGTGAACGGCACGGTGGATGCCAGCGGCGATCAGGCCGGCAGCATCCGCCTGGCCGCGCGCGACGGCGTGACCCTCGGCGGCGCGGCCCTGCTCGACGCGCACAGCCGCGTGCTGCGCGTGGACAGCTACGGCCAGGTCATCGAGGCGCCCAACCGCGCCGTGATCGAGATCGACGCCGGCCAGGGCCGGCTGGTGCTGCAGGACGGCGCGCGCATGGACGTGCGCGCCGGCACCGGCGGCACCGCACAGGCGCTCGGCACCGTCGAGCTCAGCGCGCAGCGCGTGGGCGGCGAGCGCGGCAACGACATCGCCATCGACGCGAGCGGCAAGGTGCAGATCGACGGCGCGCGCGCCATCACCGTGAACGGCTTCTGGACCTACAACGACGCGGACGCCGGCACCGACCTCGCGGCCGACGGCCGCCCCTACCAGGTGGTGAACCAGGCCTACCTGGACCGCAAGCACGCCGACAGCCTGGCCTTCATGGGCAATGTGCTGGCCAACGGCAACCTGATGAACACCCGGCTGGCCGGCCTGCGCGCCTATGGCGACGCCTTCCACCTGCGCCCCGGCGTGTCCATCGTCAGCGCCACGCCCGACGGCGACCTGCACGTCGACGGCGACATCGACCTGTCGGGCTACCGCTATGCGAGCGTCAACCCGCGCACGCAGCAGACCGGTGTGTACGGCTCGGGCGAACCGGGCGCGCTGGTGCTGCGCGCCGGCGGCAACCTCAACGTGTACGGCAGCATCACCGACGGCTTCGACACCTCGGTGCTGCCCGCCACGCCGAGCGACCAGGGTTGGGTACTGGTCAAGGGCCGCGTGCCGTGGGGCGGCGACGTCGTCGTGCCGCGCGGCGGCCTCGTCGAGCTGGCCGAGGGCACGTTCTTCCAGCCCGGTCGCACGCTCAACTTCGACCTGCCGATGCAGCCCATGAACCTGAAGGCCGGCACCGTGCTGGCCACCACCGCCACGCTCTCGGCCAACCTGGTGCTGCCCGCGGGCACGGTGCTCGGCGGCGCGGTGCGCGATGCCTCGGGCCATGTGCTGCATGCGGCGGGCGCGGTGCTGGCGCAGGCCGTCACGCTGCCAGCGGGCACGAAGCTCGACGCCGGCAACCGCCTGCCCGGCGACACGCGCGTCGCAGCCATGACCTGGCCCGCCGGCGTGCCGCTGCCATTCCCCCCGGGCATCATCAACGACACGGGCGGCCTGAACTATCCGGTCAACGGCGTGCAGCTGGCCGGCTCGCTCATGCTGCGCAAGGGCGCAGTGGTGCCGGCTGAAACCATGGTCGTGCTGCCCGACGGCGTGACCTCCGTCAACCTGCGCCCGGCCGACGCCGACGGCAACCAGGGCCGCAACTTCGCGCTTGCGCCGATGCTGGCGCCGGGCTCCGGCTCGTGGTCGATGCGCCTGGTGGCCGGTGCCGACATCCGCGCCGCCGACACCCGCGCGCTGCGCCCGCGCGACGCCAACGGCCAGCTGCTGCTGGCCGACACGCACTACGGCATGGGCGGAGAACTCATGTTGCAGCTGCCCACGCCCGGCGTGGCGGGCCAGTACTACTGGATGGGCGATTCGCTGATCCAGATCGGCTATGCACCAGGCAAGCTCATCGACCTCGACGAGTGGGGCGGGGAGGAAGCGGTGCAGGACATCAACAACTGGGGCGTGGGCGACCTCGTGACCTGGGCCCCTCTGGGCTCCGCACCGAAGACCCGGCCGGTGCCGGCCACGCAGCAGCTCTTCAGCGTGCTGCGCACCGGCACCGGCGACCTCGACCTGCTCGCCGGCGGCAACTTCACGATGAACTCGCTCTACGGCGTGTACACCGCGGGCACGCAGTCGGCGGGTGTCGCGGCGGCCTACAACCAGCCACGTGCGAAGGTCGACGGCATGGTGCTCGGCGGCACCGGTACGGAGTTCGAACCCTTCGTCGACGGCGGCGGCAAGAGCCTGTACCGCGCCTGGTACCCCGAGCACGGCGGCAATGTGTTGCTGCGCGCGCAAGGCGATGTCCGTGGCGACCTGGTCGGCGCGAACGTGTCGACGCGCCCGGACGCGATCGGCTCCCTGCGCTCGACGGGCGCCAGCGTCGACGTGGGCAACTGGCTGTGGCGCCAGGGCACAGGCAGTGCCGTGGCGGCCAGCGAAGGCGTGCCCACGGCCTGGTGGATCAATTTCGGCAGCTACGTGCCCGGTGCGACCGACTCCTACGCCACGTTCGGCACCGCGCCGCTCATGGTCGGCTTCATCGGCATCGGCACGCTGGGGGGCGGCAACCTCGTGCTCGAGGCCGGCGGCGATGCCGGGATGCTGACGAAGCGCGCGGACCGCTTCGCCGTCAACGCCGCGCACAGCACCGGTCTCAACCTGGTAGTGGGCAGCACCGGGCGCGTGTCGGCCGACGGCCGGCAGCTCACGCTGACGGGCGGCGGCGATCTGGACCTGCGCATCGGCGGCGGGCTCAACCCGGTGCCCGAGCTGCGGTCTTACCCGAGCACGGATGAGATCACGCCGCGGACGGTCTACAGCGGCAACCGCTCCGACCTGAACAGCACCTTCGTCAACCTGCGCGGCGCGCTGCGCATCCAGGCCGGTGCTGTGGGCGGGATCGAGCTGCGCTTCAACCGCGCCGACCCCGAGGAATCGCGCGCTTACCAGGTCTACACGGCCACCTCGTCCACCGCGGGCGGCGGTCCGGTGCTGGTGCCTGGCGACTCGGGCGTGCGCATCGACACCCGCGGCGACCTCGTGCTCGGCGGCGTGGCCGACGCGGGCCGCGTGGCCCAGCCGAACAACGGCGTGCCGTTCACTGCCAACGGCGTGCCGATGCCGGCCGACGGCTACAGCTGGTTCTCCCTGTGGACCCCGGGCAGCGCCATCGACCTGTTCAGCGCCGGTGGCAACCTGACGCCTTCCAACAGCACGACCGGAGACCTCTCGCACGCCAACATCCAGGCCAGCGACGGCCGCTTTCTGATGCCTTCGGTGCTTCGCGCGGTGGCCGCCAGCGGCAGCATCTACTACGGCAACTCCGCCACGGGTCAGCTTGACAGCAGCAACAAGCCGGTGCAGTCGCCCGTGGGCGTCATGCTGGCGCCTTCGCCCGTGGGCCCGCAATACGCCAAGGCCGGCGTGGGCCAGCTGGAGCTGCTGGCGGCCGACTCGATCTATGCCGGCGGGTACGGCGTGACGCAGTCGGGCGCGGACCCCACGGCACTGCCGAATCCGTTCAACGCGGGCTTCAGCGGCTCCATGGCACCGACGTGGTACGGCACGCAGAAGCTCAGCAACATCAACCCCGACGCGCTGGCCCCCACCGTCTTCCTGGAGAACCTGACCCTGCGAGAGGGCGCCCAGCTCTATCCGCTGTTCAGCTTCACGCCGCCAACCGCCTCGGGCTACGCGGTGGTGGGCCAGCAGCCGGCGCGCTTCTATGCGAGCGAAGGCGACGTGATCGGCGTGCGCACGGGCGCCATCATCACCCGTGGCACGGGCGCCATCGGCAACCTGCCCACCTGGTACGAGGGTGGCGGGCCGGTGGCGATCCGCGCGGGGCGCGACATCGTCAATTCGGGCACCGGCCTCGGCAAGTCCGAACCCGTGCCGATCGAAGGGACCGGCTGGGGCACGCAGGCCTACAACGGCAACCCCAGCGCGCCGCTGAAGCCCGTTCCGCTTTCGGGCGGCGGCGCGCGCGGCAATCTGATCGTGCACAACAACCCCGACGATGTGTCGGTGGTCCAGGCCGGGCGCGACGTGCGCTACAGCACCTTCTACGTGGCCGGCCCCGGCGTGCTCGAAGTGACGGCGGGGCGCGACGTGTACATGGCCGACAGGGCCGAGCTCAAGAGCATCGGCCCGGTCGCCAACATCACGCCGGGCGACCGCAGCAGCGGTGCGGGCATCGCGGTGGCCGCGGGCGTGGGGCGCAACGGCCCCGACTTCGCGGCCTTTGCTGCGCGCTACCTCGACCCCGCCAACCTCGCGGCCGGCGGGCAGGCGCTGGCCGAGCAGCCCGGCAAGGCCGTGACGACCTACGGCGACCGGCTCACGCTGGCGCTGTGGCTCAGCGGCCAGTTCGGCTACGGCGGCGACGAGGCCGGCGCGCCGGCCTACCTGACGAGCAAGCAGGCCGAGCTCGACCGCGCGCACCAGCAGTCCGCCGGCGGCGGTGTTGGCGGTGCACCGAGCCGCGACCTGGCGCGCGAGTACGGCCTGAGCAGCCAGCTGCACCTGGTCAACTGGCTCGAGGGGCGCTTCGGCGACGGCCAGCGCAACGGCCTGGGCCTGCGCTTCGATGCGGCGTCGATGGACGCGCGCACCTTCTTCGCGGCGCTGCCGGCGGAGCAGCAGCGCGCGTTCCTGCGCCCGGTGTACTACGCCGAACTCAAGGCCGCGGGCCGCGAGTACAACGCCGTGGGCGGCCCGCGCGAAGGCAGCTACCTGCGCGGGCGCGAAGCCATCGCCACGCTGTTCCCCTCGAAGGATGCGCAGGGCAACGCGATCGACTACCAGGGCGACCTGACGATGTTCAGCAGCGCGCTGTACTACGACGACACCAAGGGCACGGGGATCGTGCAGGTCACGACGCGCCCCCGCGCGGGCGTGAAGTACCTCACCAAGGAGGAATGGATCGCTGCCGGCCGCGAGACCTACAAGACCGCGCATTACGAAGTGCAGGATGCCGGCGTGCACACCGACTTCGGCGGCGACATCCGCCTCATGGTGCCCGGCGGCCGCACGCTGGTCGGGGTGGACGGCGGCTTCGTGCCGGGCGAAGGCTCGGGCGTGCTGACGCAGGGCGCGGGCGAGATCGAGATCTTCTCGAACGGCAGCATCCTGCTGGGGCAGAGCCGCATCTTCACGACCTTTGGCGGCAACGTGCTCGCATGGTCGGCGCAGGGCGACATCAACGCCGGGCGCGGCTCCAAGTCGACCGTGGTCTACACGCCGCAGCGCCGTGTGTACGACGGCATCGGCCTGGTGAGCCTGTCACCCAACACGCCGAACACCGGCGCGGGCATCGCGACGCTGAACCCGATCCCGGAGATCCCGCCGGGCGACGTGGACCTGATCGCGCCGCTGGGCACGATCGACGCGGGGGAGGCGGGGATCCGGGTGTCGGGCAACGTGAACCTTGCGGCGCTGCGCGTGGTGAATGCGGAGAACATCCAGGTGAAGGGGCAGTCGGTGGGCATCCCGGTGATCGCGGCGGTGAACGTGGGGGCGCTGACCAACGCGAGCGCGGCGGCGTCGCAGGCGGCGGCGGCCGCGCAGGACGTGCTGCAGCGCGACCGCGCGGCGCAGCGCCAGGCGCTGCCGTCGGTGTTCAGCGTGCGTGTGCTGGGCTTCGGCAACGAAGGCGCGGGCGGTGGCGACAACGGCGGCAGCGCCCCCGGGCCGCGCAGCCCGGAGATGCGCAGCGGCTACGACGCGAACAGCCCGGTGCAGGTGCTCGGGCGCGGGCAGCTCGCCAGCGCGCAGAAGGCCAGGCTCACGGCACAGGAGCAGCGCCTGCTCGCCGAGTGAACGAAGGACGAACCGGCGCGGCGCATGACGCTTGCATGACGCCCGCCGGTTCGTGACGCAGCGCGAGAACTCCCGAGGATTTTCAATCGGACTGACACGCGCCGCTGCCACGATCGCCGGACTGACCCGCCTTCGATGTCCTTTGTGTCTTCTGTTCTGGGGAGTGGAGAAATGGCCGCACGTTCAGCCCGTTGCCGCGCACGCCGGCACCCCGTGCGCCCGCGCGGCTTCACCCTCATCGAGCTGATGGTGGTGCTGGTCATCATCGGCGTGCTGGCGGCGCTCATCGTGCCCAGCCTGATGGACCGGCCCGACCAGGCGCGCGCCACCGCGGCGCGCCAGGACGTGGCCGCGATCATGCAGGCGCTGAAGCTCTACCGGCTGGACAACGGCGCCTACCCGAGCTCGACGCAAGGCCTGCAGTCGCTGGTGGCCAAGCCTACGGCGGGCAAGGTTCCCGCCAACTGGCGCACCTACCTGGAACGCCTGCCTTCGGACCCCTGGGGCAACGCCTACCAGTACCTGAACCCCGGCACGCACGGCGAGATCGACGTGTTCTCGCTGGGCGCCGACGGCGAGCCCGGCGGCGAGCAGGCCAATGCCGACGTCGGATCCTGGTAGCGGAGCGTGCACACCACACCGGCCAGGGGGGTGCCAGCGCTTGTGCACGGGCATGCGCACGGGCACGCGCATGCGCACGGGCACGGGCACGTGCATGCGTGCGCGCGCCAGCAGGGCATGGCGGTGGTGAGCGCGCTGCTCATCGTCGCGGTGATCGCCATCCTCGCGGCCAGCCTGCTGGGCCGGCAGTCGGCCTTCATCCGGACCACGCAGGGCGACCAGGCGCGCGCGCAGGCGCGCTGGCTGCTGCGCGGCGAACTCGGCCAGGCGCAGCGCACGCTGCGCGCCGAGGCCGTGCGCGAGCCCACCACGCGGCTGGACGGCGCCTGGCACCAGCCGTTCACGCGCGCGGCCAGCGGGCAGGTCGCGGTGGAAGGCGGGCGGCTGGTCAGCGAGATCGCGGACGAGCAGGCCAGGTTCAACCTGCGCAACCTGGCGGACCGCGGCTACCTCGACCCGGCCGAGGTCGAGGTGTTCATGCGGCTGTGCGCGCTGGCCGGCGTGCCGCAGCCGGCGGCGCGCGCGGTCGTGCGGCGCGTGGTGCTGAGCCTGGGCGATGCGCAAAGCGAGGCCAGCGCACCTACCGCGCCCGCCGCGCCCGTCGTGGCCACCGACGCGCTGCCCGGCACGGTGCGCGAACGCGCCGCCAGGCTCGCCGAAAGCATGGGCCTGCCCGCCGAACTGCCGCGCACCGCGCAGGCGCCGCGGCTGCGCGCGCTCGAAGACCTGCTGGCCGTGCCCGGTGTCGATGCCGCCCAGCTCGCGCGGCTCGCCCCCTTCGTGACCGTGCTGCCCGAGCGCACCTGGATCAATGCGAACACGGCGAGCGCCGAGGTCGTCGCCTCCGGCGTGGCAGGGCTGTCGCTGGACAACGCCCGCGCCTTGCTCGCGGCGCGCGACCGCGGCCAGTGGTTCGTCAACCGCGGCGACTTCGCCAACCGCCTGCGCATGCCGGGCCTGGACACCGCCGAAGTGCGCATGGGCGTCACCAGCAACTGGTTTCGCGTGTCGAGCGTGCTGGACACCGCGCGCACGCGCTTCGTGCAACGCGCCTTGCTGCATGACGACAAGGGCTCGCTGCCGCGCGTGGTGTGGCTGCGGGAGGGGGTTTGAAGGCCGGCCTGCTGCGGCTGCAGCTGCCGCCCTGGCCCGGCCGTGCGGACGCGCACGTCGCGCTGCGCTGCGGCTGGCGCCTGCCCGACGGCACATGGGGCGACGGCGGCATGCTGGCGCTGGGCGACGTGGCGCGCAAGTTTCGCGCGAAGCGGCTGGAGGCCTGCCTGCATCCGGGCGACGTGCCCATGGCCGCGTTCACGCTGCCGCCGCTGGCGGGGCGGCGCCTGCGCGCGGCCGTGCAGGGCGCCATCGAGCCGTGCGCGCTGCAGCCGCTGGACCGGCTCGTGACCGCCTTCGGGCCGCGTGCCGAAGACGGCACCGTGCCCGCCGCGTGGGCCGCGCGCGACGCGGTGAGCGGCTGGCAGGCGCTGCTGCGCGCGCACGGCCTGCCGGTGCGCGCGCTGCACCTGCCCGCCGCCTTCCTGCCGTGTGTGCCCGAAGGCGCGGCGGCGTGCCGCATCGACCAATGGCTCGTGGTCCGCACCGGCAAGGACCATGGCTTCGTTCAATGGCTGCCCGAGGGCGCAGCGCCGCCCGCGGCGCTGCGGTTGATCGAAGACGGTGCCGCCGAGCGCTGGTGCGGCGAAGGCTGGAGCTGGTCGCTGCCCACGAGCGAAGCGGGAGGTGTGCTCTCCGGTGCACACAGCACCGTGCCGGTCGGCGCGCTGCTCGGCTGGGGCGCGCTGGCCATGGCCGTGGGGCTCGCCGGACTGAATCTCCATGCGAAGCAACTCGCCACGCAGGGCCAGGCGCTGAAGCGGCAGATGGCGGCGCGCGTGAAGGCGGCCTTTCCCGAGGTGCCGGTGGTCGTCGATCCGGTGCGGCAGGCGAAGCAGCAGAAAGAGGCGCTCGCGGCCGGTGCCGTGCCCGCCGCCGCGGGGCTGCTGCGGGCCGGCGCGAACCTCCTCGCGCAGGCGCAGGCGCAGGCACAGGTGCAGGTGCAGGTGCCGGCTGGCCAGGTGCAGGGGCTGCGCTACACGGCCGGTGAACTGCACATTCGCTGGCGCGACGGCGGCGCACCGGCGGCCGACGAGCGGCGCGCGCTGCAGGCACGGGCGGCCGAGCAAGGCCTTGCCGTGCAGGCCGATGCGCAGGGCCTGCGCGTGAGCATCGCGGCCGTGAATGCCGCAGATGCCGTGGACGCCGCGAAGGTCCGCAAGGCCGACGACGTGAAGGGCACGCCGTGAGCGCCGGCCGCCTTCACTTCGTGCGCAAGCGGTGGAAGGGTCTGCACGACGCCACCGCGCGTTGGCAGGCGCTGCCCGCGCGCGACCGGCTGGCCGTGGGCGCCGCCGTCGTCGCCATGGCCTTGCTGCTGTCGTGGCTGGTGTTCGCGAGGCCGGCACTGGACAGCGTGACGCGCTGGCAGCGCGAGCTGCCCCGGTTGCGCGCGCAGTCGGCCGAACTCGACCGGCTGCTGTCGGACGTGCCCGCCGCGCGGGCGCCCGCGACTGCCAGTGCCAGCGAAGCGCCGCAGGCGGGCCTGGACCGCGCGGGGCTGCAAGGCCTCTACCGCATCGACACGCTGGTGGCCGACGCGCCGCCGGGCGCGGGCAAGCCGCCGCCCGCGAAGGCGTGGCGCATCGAGTTCAGCGAGCCGGTGCCGGCCACGCGGGTCTTTCCGTGGCTGCTGGACGTTGCCGCGCGCGCCGACCTCGAGGTGACGGGCATCGCGATCGACCGCGCGGACGCCCCCGAAACAAGCGGCGCGCAAGCGCCAGGCCGCGTGCGCGGCGTCGTGGACCTGCAGTCCACCCCTCTCTACAAGGATGGCCCGTGAGACGAGATCGACAGGGCGCAGCGATGCGCCGATGGACCCTGGCGTGCAGCGTCGCGCTGACGGGGCTGACGGGGCTGGCGGCCGCTGCACCTGCAACGCCCGCCACGCCTGCACAGGCCGCCCGCAGCGGCAGGGACGAGCGGGTGGTGCTCAACTTCGTCGATGCCGACATCACCTCGGTGGTCTCCGCGCTGGCCCGCTTCCTGGGCCGCAATTTCCTGTTCGACCCGCGCGTGAAGGGCCAGGTCACGCTGGTCTCCGAAGGCGAGGTGTCCGCCGCCACGGCCTACGGCATGCTCGCGACGGCGCTGCGCATGCGCGGCTTCGCGATCGTCGACGTGGGCGAGGTGAGCCGCGTGGTGCCCGTGGCCGACGCGCGGCAGCAGGGCGGCGCGGTCAACGCGCGCAGCGCCGGCGGGGGCCTGGCCACGCGCACCTTCCGCCTGAACTACGAGAACGCCGAGGCGATGGTGCCGGTGCTCAAGCCGCTGATCGCGGCCGAGAACAGCATCGCCGCCTACCCGGCCAACAACACGCTGGTGGTGACCGACTACGTCGACAACCTCGAGCGGCTGGCGCGCATCGTCGAGAGCATCGACACGCCGACCTCGCTCGACGCGGAAGTCGTCAAGCTGCGCAACGGCGTGGCCGTGGACATCGCCGGGCTGGCCAACGAGCTGCTCGAGGGCACGGGCGACAAGGGCCGCCGCGACATCGTGGTGCTGGCCGATCCGCGCTCCAACAGCATCGTGATCCGCTCCAGCAGCCCGGGGCGCACCGCGCTCGCGCGCGAGCTGGTGGCCAAGCTGGAGAACGCGCAGAGCGACCCCGGCAACCTGCACGTGGTGTACCTGCGCAATGCGCAGGCGGTGCATCTGGCGGGCGTGCTGCGCGGGCTGCTGACGGGCGAGTCGCCGGACGCTTCGGGCGCGGGCGGCAGCTCGGTGCGTGCGGCGCTGGGTGCGGGCGGGATGCTCGGCGGCGCAGGCGGTGCAGGGGGCACGAACGCAGGCGGTGGTGCGAACGGCGGCGCCGGCGGCACCGGCGCGACGACCAGCACCAGCGGCGGCGCCAGCTCGGGCAGCAGCCTGCGCGGCGGTGCGTTGCGCGCGGGCGGCAACGGCGCATCGGCGGGCGGCACGGGCAACGCCGCGGCCTTCTCGGCCGGCGGCGTGACGGTGCAGGCCGACGCCACCACCAACACGCTGATCATCGCGGCGCCCGAGCCCATGTACCGCAGCCTGCGCCGCGTGATCGACACGCTCGACCAGCGGCGCGCGCAGGTGCTGGTGGAGAGCCTGATCGTCGAGGTGACCGAGCGCGACGCATCGGAGCTGGGCATCCAGTGGATGGCCGGCGGCGGCAACGGGCGCGGCGTGCGCGGCGGCACCAACTTCGGCGCCGCCTCGCTCAATGCGAACGCGCGCAACACCCTCGAGGCGATGCCGCGCGGGCTGAACATCGGCATCGTCGACGGCACGGTCAACCTGCCGGGCGTGGGCGAGATCCTCAACCTCAAGCTGCTGGCGCGCGCGCTGCAGGCGAAAGACGGCGCCAACATCCTGTCGACGCCCAACATCCTCACGCTGGACAACGAGGCCGCCTCGATCATGGTGGGCAAGACCGTGCCCTTCGTGAGCGGCCAGTACGTCACCAACGGCAACAGCAGCACCAACCCGTTCCAGACCATCCAGCGCGAGGACATCGGGCTGAAGCTCAACATCCGCCCGCAGATCTCCGAGGGCGGCACGGTCAAGCTCGACATCTACCAGGAGGTGTCGAGCATCGACGAGCAGACCTCGGGCGCGGCCGGCATCGTGACCAACAAGCGCGCGCTGGACACCAGCATCCTGGTGGACGACGGGCAGATCATGGTGCTCGGCGGCCTGATGGAAGACAGCGTGGCCAACGGCACCGAGGCCGTGCCGGGCCTGGGGTCGCTGCCGGTGGTGGGCAACCTGTTTCGCTACGACAAGCGCCAGCGCGTGAAGACCAACCTGATGGTGTTCCTGCGGCCCTACGTGATCCGCGACGCCAACGCGGGGCGCGGCCTCACGCTGGACCGCTACAACTTCATGCGCATGCAGCAGGGCCGCGCGCGGCCGGTGCCGCATGGCCTGCTGCCCGACACGGGCGCGCCTGCGTTGCCGCCAGCCGATGTGCCGACCGCCTCCGTTGCCGGCCGGCAGGGCGGCGCGGCGGAAGTGGACCTGCGAGCGCAGAACTGGGAGCGCACGCGCGAGCAGGCGCCGCCGCCCACCGCGTCGGCCAGCGAAGTGCGGCAAGCGCCGATGCCGGCCGCACCGCCGCCGCCGGTGCTGCGCTCGCAGCTGCCCAAGGGCGTGACGGTCGACT
This sequence comes from Variovorax sp. OK212, assembly GCF_900112425.1. Lineage (GTDB taxonomy): Bacteria > Pseudomonadota > Gammaproteobacteria > Burkholderiales > Burkholderiaceae_C > Variovorax. Next base: position 132,361 of record NZ_FOLP01000015.1, read on the forward strand.
CCGACCCCGCCGCGCTGTATGACGGCATGAACGACAAGGTCTCGGTGGTGCAGATCGCCGACGTGCAGGCCGAGCAGGACGCGGTGCGCATCGTGAAGCGGGTGCGCATCAGCGGCATCGGCGCGTACATCGTCGGCGGGCCGGGCGGCGAGGGCAACCTGGTGCGCGCGGACATTCCGCGCGACCCGCAGGCGGTGGACAACGCCATCGCGGTGCTGCGCGAACTCGGCTACCGGCCCGAGCTGGTGGTGACGCCGTGAACGGCGTGGCACCGTACGCCGCCGCGCTGCCGCACGCCTGGGCGCGCACGCACCGCGTTGTGTTGCGCAGCGAAGGCAATGAAGGAAATGAGGGTGAAGTGCCGTGCCTCGTCGTGTGCGAACGCACGCCGGGCTGGGCCATTGCCGAGGCGCGCCTGCGGCTGGGCGCGCTGCCGCTGAAGCAGGTCTCGTCGCAGGAGATGGACGCGCTGCTCGGCGCCAGCTATGCCGAGACGGGCGACGCGGCCTCGGTGGTCGGCGCGGTGGAGCAGCAGGTCGACCTCGACCGCCTGATGCAGGACATGCCCGCCGTCACCGACCTGCTCGACGCGCAGGACGACGCGCCCGTCATCCGCATGATCAACGCGCTGCTGGCGCAGGCCGCGCGCGACGGCGCGAGCGACATCCACCTCGAGTCCTTCGAGACGCATTCGGTGGTGCGCTACCGCGTGGACGGCACGCTGCGCGACGTGGTGGCGCCGCGCCGCGCGCTGCATGCGGCGCTGATCTCGCGCATCAAGATCATGTCGCAGCTCGACATCGCGGAAAAGCGCCTGCCGCAGGACGGGCGCATCACCTTGCGCGTGGGCGGCCGGCCGATCGACGTGCGCGTGTCCACCGTGCCGACCGCGCACGGCGAGCGCGCGGTGCTGCGCCTGCTGGAGAAAGACGCGGGCCGCCTGCGGCTCGAGCGCCTGGGCATGGCCAGCGACACGCTGGCCGAACTCACGCGCCTGGTGCGCCAGCCGCACGGCATCGTGCTGGTCACCGGCCCCACGGGCAGCGGCAAGACCACCACGCTGTACGCCGCATTGAGCCAGCTCGACATGAGCACCAGCAACATCCTCACGGTGGAAGACCCGGTGGAGTACGACCTGCCCGGCATCGGCCAGATCCCGGTGCACGGCAAGATCGGCATGACCTTCGGCGCGGCCCTGCGCGCGGCGCTGCGGCAGGACCCCGACAACATCATGATCGGCGAGATCCGCGACCTGGAGACCGCGCAGATCGCGGTGCAATCCTCGCTCACCGGCCACGGCGTGCTGGCCTCGCTGCACACCAACGACGCGGTGTCGGCCGTCACGCGCATGACCGACATGGGCATCGAGCCCTTCCTGCTGTCGTCGTCGCTGCTGGGCGTGCTGGCGCAGCGGCTGGTGCGCTGCCTGTGCCCGGCCTGCAAGGCGCCGCGCGAGACGCCCGAGGGCGGCGTGACCTACGTGGCCGTGGGCTGCGCGGCCTGCGGCCATTCGGGCTTCAAGGGGCGCACCGGCATCCACGAGCTGTTCGTGGTGCACGACGATGTGCGCCGGCTCATCCACGAGGGCGGCGACGAGCAGGCCATGCGCGCCGCGGCCGCCAGGCGCGGCATGCGCTCCATGCGCGAGGACGGCCAGCGCTGGGTGCGCGAAGGCGTGACCACGGCCGAAGAAATCCTGCGCGTGACGCGCGACGCCTGAGCCCGACCGGAGCGCTTCCAGATGCCACGCTTCGCATACGAGGCCGCGACGACCGGCGGCGAACTGCAACGCGGCACCGCCGAAGGCGAGTCCGCGCGTTCGGTGCGCGCGCAGTTGCGCGAGCGCGGCCTGGTGCCGCTGGAGGTGCGAGAACAGGCCGGCGACGGCGGCGCGCTGGCCTGGCTGAACCCGCGCCTGGGCGCGGCCGACCTGTGCTGGGCCACGCGCGAACTTGCGAGCCTGCTGGGCGCGCGGCTCACGCTGGAGGCCGCGCTGGTCGCCACCATCGAGCAGGCCGAGCGCAAGCACGTGGCCGATGCGCTGAGCGCGGTGTGCGACAGCGTGCGCGCGGGCATGCGGCTGGCCGATGCATTGGGCGAACGCCCGCGCGACTTTCCGCAGATCTACCGCGCGCTGGTGAGCGCGGGTGAAGATTCGGGCGATCTCGCCCGCGTGATGGAGCGGCTGGCCGACTACCTGGAGAACCGCGACAACCTGCGCGGCAAGGTGCTCACCGCCTTCATCTATCCGGCCATCGTGGGCTTCGTGTCGCTGTGCATCGTGGTGTTCCTGCTGGGCTACGTGGTGCCGCAGGTGGTGGGCGCGTTCGCGCAGGCGCGCCAGGAGCTGCCGGCCATCACGCGCGCGATGCTGGCCGCGAGCGCCTTCGTGCGCGAATGGGGCTGGCTCACCGCGGGCCTGGTCGCCGGCGCGGGGACGCTGGCGCGCGCATCGCTGCGCGACGCGGGCCGCAAGCTGCGCTGGCATGCGCTGGTGCTGCGCCTGCCGCTGGCGGGGCGCTTCGCGCTCGGCGTGGACACCGCGCGCTTCGCGTCCACGCTGGCGATCCTGATGGACGCGGGTGTGCCGCTGCTGCGCGCGCTGGAGGCCGCGCGCCAGACGCTGGTGAACGAATGGATCAAGCGCTGCGTGCTCGAGGCCACCGGCCGCGTGAAGGAGGGCACGCCGCTCGCGGCGGCGCTGAAGGCGCAAAGAATCTTTCCGTCGAACCTCGTGCACCTGGTGGCCAGCGGCGAGAAGACGGGTGCGCTCGCGGCAATGTTCGAGCGTGCCGCACTGAACCTTTCGCGTGACCTCGAGCGCCGCGCGATGCGCCTCACCACGCTGCTGGAACCCTTGATGATCCTTGCGATGGGCGGTGTGGTGATGGCCATCGTGCTGGCCGTGCTGATGCCCATCATGGAGATCAACCAGATGGTGCGCTGAGCGTTTTGTTCGGGAGCATTTCTCTCCGTGTTCCCGAGTTCGTTTCCGCCTGTTGTCACCTGTGGAAAAGAAGATCAAAGGCGTCGCCAGAGGGGCGACACGGGAAGCGAAGGGACCGGCGAAAACACACACCGCGCCGGTCCTTGGCAGCTGATTTCTTTTGGTCCATTCCAAGGAGTTTTCATGCGTTCAAATTTCAAGACGGTCGCCCTGTCGACCATGATGATGGCGTGCCTGATGGCCGCCGGTGCCGCCTCCGCCCAGATCGCCGTCGGCGGTGGCGCGACGCTGCCCGAACCGCTGTACAAGGACCTGCTGCCCAGCGGCGTGGGCTCCACGAACTACACCTACACCGGCACCGGCAGCGGCGCCGGCAAGAAGGCCTTCCTGCAGAACAACGCGCAAGCCACCGTGGGCAGCGAGTTCCGCAATGAAAGCCTGGCAGCCCGTCCGATCTGGGCGACGACCCAGTCGGTGCATTTCGCCGGCAGCGACTCCGTGCTGACCGCCGCCGAACGCGACGCCTACAAGCTCGCTCACATCGAATCGTCGCCCGGCGTTCCGGTGACGGGTGCCGCCGCCTGGGGCCCGCTGATCCAGATCCCGGCCGTGGGCGCCGCTGTGCTGATCCCCTACAAGAGCTCCACCACCAGCGCCATCTCCAGCCTGAACCTGCCGGACGCCAAGATGTGCGCGGTCTTCTCGAAGACCAGCGGCGGCCGCACCTGGGGTGAACTGCTCGGCACCACCGACACCACGCCGATCCAGGTGGTCTACCGCAACGAAACCAGCGGCACCACCGAGCTGCTGGCCCGCTACCTGATGGCCGCTTGCCCGACCAGCGGCTTCGTCTTCTCCAACAACTTCCGCACCGTGGTTGCCGGCGCCCTGCCGGCCGGCACGCCGCAGCCCCGCCTGTCGACCGCTCCGGCCGACCCTGCCGCCGACGCCATCTGGACGTTCGTCGACGGCAATGGCGTCATGGCGACCTCGTTCACCACGGCCGGCCGCATCGGCTACCTGAGCCCGGATGTGGCTTTCAACCCGACCAACGCCACGCTCGTCGCGACGGTGAACGGCTTCGCGCCGGTTGCCTCCTCGATCAAGACGGCGCTTGCCAGCCAGACGCTGCCCCTGGGCGGCGCGTCGACCGACCCGCTCGCCTGGGTTCCGGCCTATGTGAAGCCGCCGGTCTCCGGCACCGGTGCCAGCTACCCGATCTTCGGCACCACCAACCTGCTGGTGAACCAGTGCTACAAGGACCCGGCGATCACCACCAAGGTCCGCAACTTCCTGGCCCGCCTTTATGTGCCGAGCCCGCTCGTCGCCTCGCACGGCTTCGTTGCGCTGCCTGACGGCACCGGCGTCGCTGGCTCCAACGCCAACTGGAAGTCCGCCATCCAGACCACGTTCCTGAGCACGACCGCCGCCCTGGGCATCGGCAACACCAACGTCTGCAACGGCATCGGCCGTCCGGTGAGCAACTGATCGCGTCCTGGCGCATGTCCTTGCGCGACCGCGACCGCGACAGCAAGGTGCTGGCGGTCGTGGAAAAGCCCCGAGACCACTGGCTGCGCCCCGGCGCATTCCGGACCTCGGGGCTTTCCCATGCGCACGCGATCGACGGCCGGAATGCGACGGCCGCCGCCGGTTTTCCGATGTCATGCAAGCGTCACCGCCCAGAGCTAACGTGGGCCGGATTTGCCGATGTACCCCGCCTGCCGGGCGGCGAACGCCGCAACCCAGGAGCATGTGCGCCCACCCGGTATGAGAGCGAAGACGGCATCGGTCGGTGTCCTGGCACTGGCATGGTGCCTTGGCGGCGGTGCCATCCCGTTCGCCGCGCTGGCGCAACGGCCGGCGCCGGTCGCGGTGGCGACGTCCGCGGCGGGCATCGAATTCGACATTGCCGCGCAGCGCCTGGGCGATGCCATCGCCGCCTACAGCAAGGCGACGGGGCTGGACATCCTGATCGACGGCGCTCACGCACAACGGCTGTCGGCAGCGGTGCGCGGCACGTTCAGTGCCATGGAGGCACTGGAGGCCATGCTGGCCGGCACGGGGTTGGAGGCGCGCCATGCGAGCGCGACATCGGTGGTGATCCGCGCATCGCGCACGGCCGGCGGCACGGCCTCGTTGCCGCTGCCGCCCGACGCCGAGGGCATGGAGGAGTCGGGGTTCAAAGAAGGGGAAGTCTTGCATCAGTCCTATGCCGCCCTGGTCCAGCGGGCCTTGAACGGCACCTTGTGCGCCTCGACGCAGACGCGTCCGGGCAGCTACCGCCTGGCGCTGCAGCTGCACGTGGACACGCGCGGCGTGGTGGACCGCCTTCGCCTGTTGAGCACGACCGGCGTGTCCGACCGCGACGCGGCCATACAGATCCGGTTGCGGGGCCTGTCCGTCGGCAGCCCGCCGCCGCCGTCGCTGCCGCAGCCGATGGTCGTCCTGCTGCTGCCGGAAGGGCCGGGCGCATGGTCCGACTGTGCGCGGGCGGGCGCCGACGCGAACGGGCGCATGCCATGAGCGAAGGCATGTCGTCCACGTTGCGCGCGCGCATGGTCGCGCGCTATGTCGAGTTGCGCGGCAAGCTCGAGCGCATCGTCGGCTCGCGCGACGACGCGGCCGATGCCATGCAGGAAACCTGGCTGCGGCTTTCCGCGATGAGTTCCACGGCGAACGACGGCGGCACGGTGAACAACGCCGACGCCTACCTGCTGCGCATGGCCGCGAACATCGCCACCGACCGCTACCGGCAGGACAACGTGCTGCTGGTGCGCGGCGAGATCGACGACCTGCTGCACATCGTGGACGAAGCGAGCGACCCCGAGCGCATTGCCAGCGCGCGCAGCGATGTGCAGGCGCTGAGCCTCGTGCTCGGGCGCATGCCCGAGCGGCGCCGGGCGATCCTGGTGGCCGCGCGCGTCGAGGGCCAGCTCAACGACGAGATCGCGCAACGGCTCGGGGTGTCGCTGAGCACGGTCGAGAAAGAGCTGCGCGCCGCGCTCGAATACTGCAAGAAGCATTTGCCCGACGTGGAGGCCGCGCAGCGCGGCCACTTCGCCGGTGCCAGAAAATACTGATGAGCGTCATGTCTTCCTCCAAACCCGAGTCCGTGCTTCAACGCCAGGCCCAAGCCTGGTGGGTGCGCCTGCACTCGGGCCAGGCCACCCGCGCCGACGCGGATGCGTTTCGCCAATGGGCGACCCACAGCACGGCGCATGCGCAGGCCTGGCGCGAGGTCATGCGGACGTGGTCCGCCCTCGATCCGCTGCTCGCCGAGGAAGCCGTGCGCCAGGCATCGCGCGCCCGCGCATTCCCCTGGTTCCGCGCCTTGTCCGGTACCTGGTCGGGCCTCTCGGCGGCCTTGCACTCCCCGGGGCGCCGGGCCTTTCTTGGCGGTGCGGTCGCGGCCTCGGTGGTTGCGGGCGTGGTCGCCGTCGATCCGCCGCTGGGGCTGTGGCCTTCGGTCGGCGAGCTGACGGCGGACTACCGCACCGCCACCGGGGAGCAGCGGCAGCTGGCGCTCGCGCAGGGCGTCAGCGTGCGCATGAACACGCAGACGCTCATCAACCGCATCGGCGCGGGCGCGAACCCGCACGGCATTGCGCTGGTGACGGGCGAGGCCGAGGTCGCGGCGAACGGTGCGAGCGACTTCCTCGTCGAGTCCGGCGGCGGCCGCCTGCTGGCCCGTGCCGCGCGCTTCAACATCCGCCACACCGGCGCGCAGGTCTGCGTGACCTGCCTGGACGGCCGTGTGACGGTGTCGGCGAACGGCGAACAGCGTTCGCTCGAAGCAGGGCGGCAGGTGACCTATGACCAGCAAGGCCTGCGCGAGGTGGTGCGGGCGGACGAGGCCAGCGTGAGCACGTGGCGAACGGGCGTGCTGTCGTTCGACCGCATGCCGCTGTCGGAGGTGATCGACGAGATCAACCGCTACCGGCCCGGCAAGGTCTTGCTGCGCAACGACACGCTGGGCCGCACGCTGGTGCGGATGCAGCTGAACCTGCGCAGCATCGACAACGCGCCCGTGATGATTCGCGAGCTGTACGGCGCACGGCTGCGCAGCCTGCCGGGCGGCATCGTGGTGCTGAGCTGACGCCGTTCGAATAATTTACGGGTTGGGCCGCGCAGGCTCGTCATGGAGGTATGGAACCGATGCCTCATGACGACCGGCCGCGCACCGCGCGCAGCGACGACGCCTGCCTGGGCGAGGCGCTGGACTGGATCGTGCGCCTGAACCGCCTTCGCGCGAGCGAGACCGATGTTCTCGCGCTCCAGGGCTGGTGCGCGCGCAGCGCATCGCATGCGCGGGCCTGGCGCGAGGCCCTGGCGTTGTGGGGGCTGCTGTTGCCGGCCGCACGCGCGCCGTTGCAGCGCAAGCGACGCCGCGGCGCGGCCAGCCGCCCATCGATCGCCAGCGCCGCCGGCGACATCCGGTTCTTCGATCGCAGCGCCGCAACAGGTGCCGCGCCGGACATCTCGTCCTCCTCGCAACTCCGCCGCAGGCACTCATGGTCTTGAACCCGTACACCACCCGTTCGCGCCGTTCCACGCTGGAACCCCGCGAGTCCGCTGCCGGCGGCGATCTCCGATTGACGCCGCTTTCGCGCGCGGTGGCCGTGGCGCTCGCCGCGCTCGGCGCCCTGGCGCCCGCGCACACGGCCCAGGCGGCGCAAGCCTTCAGCCCCGCATGGTTCGCCAGCAAAGGGGCTGCGCAAGCTGGTGCCGTGCAAACCGGCCGGCTGCCGAACGGCATGCCGGCGTCGAGCCTCACGAACCCGGCGCAGCAGCAACAGCAGGCGAACGAGCAGCTGCAGCGTTCGATCGGCAACCTGGCCCTGGCCGCGCAGGCCATTGCCGCGCAGCAGGCCGTACAGGCGGCGGCGCGCGAGGCCGCGCTGAAGAACCCGTCTTCCGTGCCCGACGGCCTGGCAGACGGCGGCTTGAAGATCGACACCCACAGCCTCACGGCCGGCTGGGCCAATGCCAACGCACCGGTGCAGTCGCAGCAGGCCGACGGGCGCACGAACGTGGCGATCCAGCAGACCGGCGACAAGGCCATCCTGAACTGGGAGACCTTCAACGTCGGTCGCAACACCACGGTCGAATTCAGGCAGCAGGCCGACTGGGCGGCGCTCAACCGCGTGAACGATCCGCAGGCGCGGCCTTCGCAGATCCAGGGACAGATCAAGGCCGACGGCACGGTGCTCATCGCCAACCGCAACGGCATCGTCTTCAGCGGCAGCAGCCAGACCGACACGCGCAACCTGGTGGCGGCCGCCGCGCGCATCGGCGACGAGCAGTTCAAGGCGCGCGGCATCCACAGCGCGAAGACCGGCGACAGCCATGCGCCGAGCTTCACCGACGCGGCCGGCGCCGTGCGGGTGGAGGCGGGCGCGCAGCTCACGACCCGCACGCCCGCCTCCGTCAAGCAGGGCGGCGGCTACGTGCTGCTGATGGGCCAGGAGGTGAGCAACGCGGGCACCGTCACCGCGCCGCGCGGGCAGGTGCAGATGGCCGCGGGCGACTTCTTCATCGTGCGCCCCGGCCAGGGCACGGCGGCCAACCAGGCCTCGACCACGCGCGGCAACGAGGTGTCCCCCCAGTTCGTCGCCGGCAGCACGGCGGGGCACGTGCTCAACACCGGCCTGCTTCAGGCGCCCGAGGGCGACATCACGCTGGCCGGGCGCAAGGTGGTGCAGGACGGCGTGGCGCTGGCCACCACCACGGTGGACACGCGCGGCACCATCCACCTGCTGAACTCGGCGAGCGACAAGCTCGGCAGCGTCACGGTCACGCAGCGCGCGTTGAACGCGGTGCTGCTCGACGACAGAGGCGGGCGCACCGCGCTGGACAGCCAGCGCGACGCCGCCATCGCCGAATCGGGCAGGCAGAACAGCCTGCGCGCGGCGACCGGCGTGTTCGACAACCTCTCGCTGCTGAACGACCGGCAGGATCTTTCGCGCATCGAGATCGTCTCGGGCGGCAACGTGCTGTTCGAAGGCGGCTCCACCACGCTGGCGACCGGCGGGCAACTGGCCGTGAGCGCGGGCAAGCTCGCCGGGCGCAGCACCGTGGCCGACGGCGCGCGGCTCGACGTGTCGGGCGCGGTGGGCGTTCGGATCGCGATGGCCTCGAACAACGTGCAGATCAACATCCAGGGCAACGAGCAGCGCGACGCACCGCTGAACCGCGACACCTCGGTGCTGAACAACGCCAACGTATGGATCGACCGGCGCAAGCTGGTGCGCGTGGCCGCCGGCGTGGGCGGCTACGACAAGGAGCGCTGGTATACGCCGGGCGGCCTGCTCGAAGTCGGCGGCTACCTCGGGCTGCAGGGTCACGGCATCGGGGAATGGGCCGCGCAGGGCGGCAGCGTCGTCTTCGGCGGCGGCGAGCTGGTGACGCAGGCGGGCTCGAACATCAATCTCTCGGGCGGCACGCTCGACGTGCAGACCGGCGCCATCCGCCAGAGCTGGCTCAAGGGCAAGGACGGGCGGCTCTACGAGGTGTCGAACGCACCGGCCAACGTCGAATACACCGGCCTCTACAAAGGCTTCGAGGACGCGCACAAGCGCTGGGGCGACAAGACCACGGGCTACTTCTACAACCCGCTGATCGGAGCGCAGAGCCGGCTCGAAAACGGCTACACCGTGGGCCGCGACGCGGGCCGGCTGGTGGTGTCGACCGGCGCCGCGGTGCTGGAAGGCGACATCACCGCCACCGCGTACCAGGGGCCGCGCCAGACAGTGAAGGGCGACGCCGCGCTCGACGGCTATGCCCAGTCGCACAACGCGGCGGCGCAGGCCGCGCAACTGGTGCTCGGCAGCTACACGACCGGCTACAACCCGCAGGCCGGGCCACTGCCGGTGGGCGCCTTTCGCATGCTCGCACCCACGTTCGAGCGCATCGTGTTCGACGATGCGCAACCGGATCTTGGCGCGGGGCTGACGCCGGACGGCGTGCTGCCGCAAGCGCGCAAGGACGTCCTGTACATCAACAGCAAGCGCCTGAGCGGCTTCGGCCTCGGCGCGATCACGGCCCTGGCGAACGAGAGCGTGACGGTCGACGGCGGCCTTGCGGTGTCGCCGGGCGGCAGCATCGAGCTGTTCGCGACCCAGGTTGCCGTGAACGCGGACCTCACCGCGCGCGGCGGCGCCATCGTTGCGGGCAATGCCGCGGCGCCGCTGATGCGCGCGGGCCTCACGCCCGTGCTCTTTCCGGCGCCGAGCGCCGAGAAGCCCGGCGAAGTCGTCATCGCCAAGGACGCGACGCTCGATGCGCGGGGGCTGTGGACCAACCTGCAGCTCGATCCGGGCAACGGCCTGGGCCTGCCGTACCTTGACGGCGGCCGTATCGACGTCCGCAGCGCGGGCGCGGTGACGCTCGCGGCCGGCACATCGGTCGATGTTTCTTCGGGCGGCGCGGTGCTGGTCAACGGCAAGACGCGCGGCGGGCGCGGCGGCGACGTGACGCTGGGCGCGGACATGACGCTCGGGCAATCGACCACGCACGGCCTGCTCACGGTCGACGGCGACATCCGCGGCGACGGCGTCAACGGCGGCGGCACGCTCAAGCTGATATCGGGCGGGGGCCTCGTGGTCGGCGGCCAGGTGCGCGGCACGGGCGGCATGCTGAATGCGGGCGAGCGCGCGCCCTTCGACCTGATCCTGCTGCAGGACTACCAGGTCCGGGCCGGGGATCTCCTGGCGGTGGACTACACCTACGAACGCACGCAGGCGCGGCCGGGCGAGGCCGTGGGGGCGGCGCCGGTCTTCGGCAACGCTCCGGCAAACGCCGTTGTCCTGGCGGCCGACTGGAAACCGCCCGAAGCATTGGCCGGTACCGGCGCTTACACCTTGCAGGCCATCGTCAACGGCGCGACTCGGTTCTTCGACATCGGCCGGGCGGCGGCCGGGGCAATCATCCCGACCTTGCCGGCAGGCTCCACGTTGATCGGAATCACCAACACCTTTGCGTTCCCGCTGGGCTACAGCGTGCCGGCGAACGTGTTCCCGAACGGGATTCCCGTCACCCCTCAAGTCCTGACGGTCGCCGCCGGCCAGGCCGCACCGGTGGACTTCACGCTCGCAAGCGGCACCCAGGTGGCCGCCGGCTCCGTCTTCCGGCAGGACATGGCCACCCGGCCCAACACCGCGATCGACGCGGCCGTGCTGCAGTCGGGCTTTGCGCGCTACGACCTGAACGGCCACCTCGGCGTGATCGTGGCCGACGGCGCGCGGCTCGATGTCCGGATGCCCGTGTACCGGTTCACCGACGGATCGAACACGGTCGCGACCGGCCGCGACCCCGCGGCCGGCCTCGCGCTCTGGATGCCGCCCGTCTGGACGGAAGACCCGGTCAAGGGCGTGCTCACCCAGCGCGGCGGTGCCAGCCTGACCTTGCAATCGACGGCGGGCTCGGGCACCGCGTCGACGTCCACCGGCCCCATCGACATCCGGCCAGGCACTGCGATCGATGTCGACCCCGGCCAGGCGATCACCTTGCTGGGCCGCGACGTCACGGTCGAGGGCAAGCTCAGCGCACCGGGCGGCACGATCGCGATCGACCGGCCCCAGACCACGGCGCTCGCAACGCCGGGCCTCGTCTGGATCGGCGACCGCGCCGTGCTGGATGTCGCCGCACGCGCGGCCACCGCGCGGGACATCTTCGGGCGGACCTACGGCCAGGTGGCCGACGGCGGCACGATCAGCATCGGCGGCGCGCTCGACTGGGACACGACGGGCGAGGCAAAAGCCGCCGATGCGTTCATCGTCATCCGTCCGGGGGCGCTGCTCGATGCCTCGGGCACGCGCGCCACGCTGGATCCCTCAGGCAACGCGGCGGGCCGCTCGCCGGCCCCCGTCACGGTGGCCAGCAACGGTGGCTCGATCGTGCTCAAGTCCAACCACGGCCTGTACCTGGACGGCACGCTGCGTGCGGCGGCCGGCGGCGAAGGCGCCGCGGGCGGCACGCTCGCGCTCGCGCTCGCATCGCCGATCTATGAGAAGGCGACCACCCGCGGCGACGTGCTGCGCCACCGCGAACTGGTGCTGGCGCAGACGCAGGGCGACAGCCCGGTGGCGGCGGCGCAGACCGTGGCGCACGCCAGGCGCGGGATGCTCACGGGCACCGCGCGCGTCGGCGTCGACCGCATCGAGGCCGGCGGCTTCGGCAATCTTTCGCTGCTGGTGGACGGGGCGCTCAGCTTCGACGGCAACGTCGCGCTCGACATGGGCCAGAGCCTGCGGCTGTATTCAGGCACCTACGCGCACGGCGAAAACACGGCGGCCGGCTCGACGGTGTCGCTGTCCGCGCCCTATGTGCGCCTGGCCGGCGCGACGCGCAGGGCCGCGGGCGACGCACAGGTCATGGCGATGGCCCATTGGGACAACGGCCCGTCCAACCAGCCGGGCGACGGGACGTTCTCGGTGCTGGCGGACCTGATCGATGTCCGCGACGCCGCCGGCTTCGGCACCCACGCGGAGGTCAACCTGGGCATCGAGGGTTACACGGTGGACCGGCGCGGATTCGAAACCGTCGACCTGACGAGCCGGGGCGACATGCGCCTGCTCAAGGGCGGCGTGCTGACAGCCGGCAACATCCGCCTGACCGCCGCGCAGATCTACCCGGGGACCGGAACGGCCAACACCATCACGGCCGGCTACAAGCGGGGCAGCGGCTACGTTCCGGGCAGCGTTCTGTCGATCCACCGCTACGGCGAAGGCGATGTCGCGTTGCCCTATTCGGCCTTCGGCAGCATCAACCTCGGCGCCGAGACCATCGAGCAAGGCGGCATCGTGCGGGCGCCCCTGGGACGGCTGACCCTTGGTACGGAAGTCGATCCCGTCACGGCTGCGACGAACCGCGTGACGCTGCTGCCCGGCAGCATCACCTCGGTGAGCGGCGAAGGCTTGCTCATGCCCTACGGCGGCACGGTCGATGGCCTGAGCTACCTGTACAACGGCCAGCCGGTGGTGCTCAAGGGCGTGGGCGACCTGGACAGCGGCGTCAAGGTGAACACGCGCCACCTGGACGCGCAATCGGGCTCGGTGCTCGACCTGTCGGGCGGCGGCACGCTGGTGGGCGCGGGCTTCGTGAGCGGGCGCGGCGGCTCGGTCGATGTGCTCGCCACGGCCCTGGCCAACGTGAATCCCGCCAACGGCTTCAGCCGCGCCGGCAATGCCGTGTATGCCATCGTGCCCGGCAGCGCGGCCAGCCATGCGCCGGTGGCGCCCGACGCGGGCTTCGGCACGCCGGGCATCGGCCAGCAGATCACCGTGCCCGCGGGCGTGCCCGGCCTGCCTGCCGGCACCTACACGCTGATGCCCTCGAGCTACAGCCTGCTGCCGGGCGCCTTCCGGGTGGAGATCGGCGCGGCCGACCGCATCGGCCTGGCGGGTGTCACGAGCGTGGGCAACGGCTCCTATGTTGCGGGTGGCCACCTGGGCGTTGCCAACACGTCGATCCGCGAGGCGCTGCCCAACCAGGTCGTCATCACGCCGGGCGACAAGGTGCGCAGCTATTCGAGCTACAACGAGACCGGCTACAACGCCTTCGTGCTGGCCGACGCGGCGCGGCGCGGCTTCCTGCGCGCGGCGCTCACGTCGGACGCGAAGACGCTGGACATCATGCTGTCCAGGCCGTCCGCGGAGGACGCGGACCGGACCGCGCTGAAGTTCGACGGCGAACTGCGCCTGGGTGCGCAGCCCGCCAGCGCGGGCTTCGGGGGGACGGTGAGCGTGCGCAACCTCGGCGAGGTTCTCGCCGCGGGGCGGGCGGCCGACGAGACGCTGGCGGGGGCCTCGGTCCACGACAGTGAATTGAACAAGCTGGGTGGGTCGCGCCTGGTGCTCAACGGCACGCTGGGCCCCACCTATGGCCAGCGCGGCCGGATTGTCGAGATCGTGAGCGCCGGCAGCCTGATCGTGCGCAGCGGCGCCAGCCTGTCGGCGGGCGAGCTCATCCTCGCGGGCGCGCCTTCTCCCATCGCGGATGGCCGCATCACCGTCGAGGAAGGGGCATCGCTCAGCACCATCGGCAGGGGGGCGGCGAGCTATGGTTCGAACGACGGCTATGTGTTCGTCGGCACCGGGGTGGTCGCGCTGTCCAACGGCTGGTTCAACCTTCTTCTCGCGCAACCTGCCGTGGGGCAAGGGTCCGGAACGGTTGCCATCGATATCGGCAGTTGCGTGAGCGCGGCCTGCAACGCAGCGACCCGGCTGGTGTCGGGGGGCACGCTGGCGATCGCGACCGGGGGCGCGCTGACTCTGGCCGACAACGTCTCCTACGGAACGCGCAACCTCTCGCTGGCACTGGCCGCGGTCAACCTGGGCGAGGACGCCGGCATTGCCGCCGCAAGGGCCGCCGGGCAGCTGCCGAGCGGGCTGGTGCTCAACCAGGCCAAGCTGGACCAGCTGCTGGCGGGCAACACCGCCACCGGCGCTCCGGCGCTGGAGACGCTGACGCTGAATGCGCGGGATGCAGTGAACACCTACGGCGCCGTGAAGCTCGATGCGTCGAGCCTCGACCGGCTGGTGCTGGGCACGCCCGCGATCTACGGCTACGGCGCGGCGGGCGACGTGGTGGCGATCCGCGCCGGCGAGTTCGTCTGGACCGGTGCCGAAGGCGCGCCCGGCGCCGCGGTCGCCGGGCTGCCGGGCGGCGGCACGCTCGACATCGCGGCGCGCTCGATCGTGCTGGGCCACGGCCCGTACGCGCAGGCCGACGGCACGCAGACCGATGCGCGGCTCGCGCTGGGCTTTGCCGAGGTGAAGCTCACGGCCTCCGAGCGCGTGACCTCCAACGGCGGCAGCACGCTCTCGGTGTATCAACGCCAGGGCGCGTACACGCCGGGCGAAGGGTATGCGTACGAAGGCGGCAACCTCGTGATCACGTCGCCGCTGCTGACGGGGCAGGCGGGCTCGAAGAACGTGATCACCGCGGGCGGCGCCATCACCGTGGCCGCGCCGGCAGGCGGTTCGACGGCCACTGGCGACGCACTGGGCGCCACACTGGAACTGAGGGGGAAGAGCGTCGGCCTGGAGGGCAGCATCGTGCTGCCCTCCGGGCGGCTGGTGCTCGCGGCAACCGACGGCATCGTGCTCGGCGCCGCATCGCGCATCGACCTGTCGGGCCGCAAGGTGTCGCTGTTCGACGTCGACAAGTACAGCTGGGGCGGCGACTTCGTGCTGACCAGCGCGGCGGGCAGCATCACGCAGGCCGCGGGCTCGGTGATCGATGTGTCGGCGCGCTTCAATCGCGGCGGCACGGTCGAGGCCACGGCACTGGGCGCGGCACTGGGCGCGGATGCGGGGCGCGTCGAACTGCTGGGCGCCATTCGAGGCAGCAGCAGCGGCACCTACGACGCGGGCGGCACGGTGGTGCCCTACGACGCGGGCGAGCTCACCGTGCGCGCGCAGACGCTGGGCGATTTCGCCGACCTCAACCGCCGGTTGAACGAAGGCGGCGTGTTCGGTGCGCGCCGCTTCCAGGTCAAGCAGGGCGACCTGGTGGTGGGCGATGGCGTGAAGGCCCGCGAGGTGTCCATTGCCGTCGATGGCGGCAACCTGCGCGTGGACGGGCGCATCGACGCCAGCGGCTTCCAGGTCGGCACGATCCGCCTTGCGGCCAAGGGCGACCTCACGATCGACGGCACGCTCGACGCGCATGCCACGGGCCTGCGCGTGGACAGCTACGGCAAGATCATCGACAGCCCCAACCGGGCCGTCGTGGACCTCACCAGCAGCGAAGGCATGCTGACGCTGGGCGGCGGGGCGCGCATCGACCTGCGCGCCGGCACCGGCGTGGCCGTGGGCGCCGGGCGCGGCCAGAACGATGGCCGCTCGCGCGGCACGCTCGACCTGAATGCGCCGCGCATCGGCACGGACGACGTGGCGGTCACCGTCAACGGCACGCCGTCGATCCAGGGCGCGAAGACCATCGCGGTGAATGCCTTCCGCAGCTACGACGATGCGCCGCTGGCAGACCTGCCCGACGTGTCGGGCTACCGGCCGCAGCTCATCACGCAGGGCATGCTCGACCGCATCGACGGCGACAGCCAGGCCTTCATCAACGCGGCACTCGGCAACACGGCGCTGAGCAGCCGGCTGGCGGGCCTGGGCGGCTACCACCTGCGCCCCGGCGTGGAGATCGTCAGCGACCGCGTGAACAACCCCCATGGCGACCTCACCATCGACGGCGACCTGGACCTTTCGGGCCATCGCTACGGACCCGGCGCCGACCGCAGCGATCCGGCGCGGCGCGGCTACGGCGAACCGGGCCGGCTGGTGATCCGCGCGGCCGGCGGGCTCAACGTCCACGGCAGCATCAACGACGGCTTTGCGCCGCCTCCGGCGACGCTGGACGACAACGGCTGGGTGCTGACGGAGGGGGGACGGGCCGCATTCGGCGGCGACATCGTGGTGCCGATCGACAACGTGGTGCTCGACACCGGAACGGTCTTCGCTGCTGGATCGACCCTCAACTACAGCGTGAACGTGGCGGCGATGACGCTGCCCGCGGGCACTGTGCTGCCGGTGGACGCCGTGCTCACCGGCACGCTGAATCTCTCGGCGGGCACGGTGGTCGCCGCCAACATCTACAACGCCGACGGGTCGGTGGCCTATGCGGCCGGCACGGTGCTGCGAACCGCCACCGCGCTGGGCGCCGGCATGCGGCTGGGCGCCGGAACGGCGTTGCGCGCGCCGGTGGGCGTGGGCGCGCTGACCTGGCCCAAGGGCGTGGCGCTGCCGGTGGGCATGACCACCACCGGCCAGACCGTTCTCGCGCGCGGATCGCTGATTCCGTCGACGACCACGATCGAACTTCCGGGCGACCAGCCCATCGACCTGCGGCCTTCGGTGAACGGCGTGCAGGGGCGCAACTGGGCGGTGGCGCCGATGCTCGGTGAAGGCGCCACGTCGTGGGACGTGCAACTGGTGGCGGGCGCCGATCTGGGTTCGGCGGACCGGCGCGCGCTGAACCCGGCTTCGACCGCGGCCATCCGGCTGGGGGACACGCACGCGGTCAGGGACTACATCATTGGCAGGAACACGGTCATTACCTGGGGGCCGACCGCGAACGAAATGGGCGACTATGTCGAGGGCGACGAAGTGCCGGCGTCCGAAATGTGGGTTTGCGTCTTCGATCCGTCCTATTGCGTGGAGACGTCCGGCCCGCCCAGCGTCACGGGCAGTCAACTTGCCGCGCCGGCGTTCAGCGTGCTTCGAACCGGCACCGGCGATCTCGAGATGCTCGCCGCCGGCGACATCCGCATGGATTCGCTCTACGGCGTGTACACCGCCGGCTCGGCAACGGCGGTCGACGCGGCGTACAACCGGCCGCGCGGCAAGGACGCCAGCGGTTCGCCGATCGGCCCGCAGTCCGAGCTGCTCGACTACGGCGCCGCCCTGGCGACCTACCGTGCCTGGTATCCCGACCAGGGGGGCAACGTGCTGATCTCGGCCGGCGGCAACCTGGTGGGCGACCTGGCGGGCAACGAGCTGTCGAGCGTGTTGCCGGGCAACTGGCTGTGGCGACAGGGCTCGGGCACGGCCGCCATCGACCAGGCGATCCCCACGTCGTGGTGGATCAATTTCGGTGCGTACACGGCCACGACAGAGCGAAGCAACCGGAAGGCGCCGGACCTCACCGGCTTCACGGGCATCGGAACGCTGGGCGGCGGCGACGTGCGCATTCGCGTGGGCGGCGAGGCGGGAACGATCGGATTGCGCAGCGGCCAGAGCAGCGGGGCAAACCCGACGGACCGCAGCGAAGGCCTGGTGGTCGCGGTGGCCGGCACCGGCCGCGTCGGTGCCGACGGCACGCTCACGCTGACCGGTGGCGGCGACATCGACATGCGCGTTGCAGGCGCGCTCAACCCCAACCGCAACCTGAGCACAGGTTCGGAGAAGCTCGCCCTTACCGGCGCCGTTGCGAACCTGCGCGGCGCCACCGAGGTCAGCGCCGCATCCATCGGCAGCCTGGGCCTGCAGTACCTGTCGGGCACCTTCAAGTTTTCCGACCCGGTCGACGCACGGGGCATCGATCCGTTCTCGGCGAGCTATGCCAACGCCAGGGGTGGCATCAACCTCGTGCCGGGCGACACGGCGATCTACCTGCAGACGCGCGGCGACCTGGTGCTCGGCGGCGCGTCCGATCCGGGGCGCAGCGGCACGCCGAACAGTTCGGCCTTCTCGGTCGGTGGCCAGGCGCCCGGCTCGGGGGGGCAGGGGTGGTTCAGCCTCTGGACCGACCGCAGCGCCATCAATCTGACCTCTGCCGGCGGCCACCTGACGCCCACCATGGCGGCCGGCGACAACAGCCAGTTGCGCACCACCTCGAGGGACGCATGGATCGTCTACCCCTCCATCTTCCGGGCCGCGGCCCTGACGGGGAGCCTGTACTACGGCTACGCGGCGTTGCCGCTCGCCGTGGGCAACCCCGACATGATCAGCTACGGCCTGACGCTCGCGCCGTCGGCCACCGGTGCGCTGGAGATGCTTGCGGGCGGGTCCATCTTCGCGGGCCAGTATTCGGTCGGCATGTCCGGCATGGGCACGCCGTTGCCCACGCCGTTCAACCCCGCATTCGCCGGCCAGGCCCATGGCGCCGGCAAGGTGCTTGTGACCAATGTCGCGAGCGACGGCCCGGCGATCTCCGGGCCCGTCGACCAGCCCACGCTCATCCCCACGCTCTTCGCGTTCGGCCCGAACACGGCGGCGGTGCCGCTGGACCGCGCGGGCGATGCACCGCCCGTGCGCTTCTATGCCGCGGGCGGCGACATCATCGGGTTGAAGACGGGCGAGGTCATCGCACGCGGCGAGAACACCTGGTACAACGCCGCCGCGCCGGTCCGCGTGATGGCGGGCCGGGACATCGTCAACACCGGCGTCGCACCGGGCGGCTCGACCGTGAGCTCCCAGGAACTCGGTGGCCGGCTGCGCGGCAACCTGATCGTCCACGGCAACGCCACCGATGTCTCCGTCGTCTCCGCCGGCCGCGACATCCTCTACGCCAACTTCGACATTGCCGGCCCCGGCACGCTCGAAGTCTCGGCGGGCCGCAACCTGCTGCAGGAAGACCGCGGCGGCATCACCTCCATCGGCCCGATCGTTGCGGGCGACACCCGCCCGGGTGCTTCGGTTGCGCTGATGGCCGGCGTGGGCGCATCGGCCCTGGACATGTCGGCGATCCGCACGCGCTACCTCGATCCGGCGAACCGCGCCGAGGCCGGCGCGTCCCTGGCCAGCCAGCCGGGCAAGGCCGTGAAGACCTACGAGGCGGAACTCGGCGCGTGGCTGAAGGCACGCTACGGCTTCAGCGGCACCACCGCGCAGGCGCTGGCGACCTTCGACGCGCTGGCACCCGAGCAGCAACGCATCTTCCTGCGCGAGGTGTACTACGCCGAACTGCGCGAAGGCGGCCGCGAGTACACCAACCCCGACAGCAGCCGCTCCGGTTCTTACCTGCGAGGCCGCGAGATGATCGCCACGCTGTTCCCCGACAGGGATGCGGCCGGCCACCCGGTGGCGCGCGGCGGCGACATCACGATGTTCGGCGGCTCCGGTGTGCGCACCGATTTCGGCGGCGACATCGAGATGCTGGCGCCGGGCGGCAAGATCATCCTGGGCGTGCAGGGCGCGGTGCCGCCGGCCACCTCGGGCGTGATGACGCAGGGGCAGGGCGACATCCGCCTGTTCAGCGAAGGCAGCCTGCTGCTGGGCCTGTCGCGCATCATGACCACCTTCGGCGGCGACATCTTCGCGTGGTCGGTGAAGGGCGACATCAATGCCGGCCGCGGCTCGAAGACGACCGTGCTGTTCACGCCGCCCAAGCTGGTGTACGACAACGTCGGCAACGTCGAGATCTCGCCGCAGGCACCGAGCTCGGGCGCGGGCATTGCCACGCTGGCGCCCATTGCCGAGGTGCCGCCGGGCGACGTGGACCTGATCGCGCCGCTGGGCACCATCGACGCGGGCGAAGCGGGCATCCGCGTGTCGGGCAACGTGAACGTGGCGGCGCTGCAGGTGGTGAACGCGGCCAACATCCAGGTGAAGGGCCAGTCGGCGGGGGTGCCGGTGATCGCGTCGGTGAACGTGGGCGCGCTCACCAACGCCAGTGCCGCCGCCGCGCAGGCCGCCACCGCGGCGCAGGACGCGGTGCAGCGCGAACGCGCGGCGCAGCGCCAGGCGCTGCCTTCGGTGTTCACGGTGCGCGTGCTGGGCTTCGGCAACGAGCCAACCGGTGGCAGTGGAGGCGGCAGTGGAGGCGCCGGTGCCGGTGGTGCCGACGACGGCAAGGCCTCGGCCGCGCCGGCCAGCTACAACCCGCGCAGCGTGATCCGCGTGCTGGGCGGTGGCGGCAGCCTGCCGCCGTCGGCGAGCCGGCAACTGACGGACGAGGAGCGCGCCAACCTGCAACGCTGACCCGCGCCCGGCGCCCCGGCCGGAGGGCGCATCCGTTCGTTCTTCCCCTGTCCCAAGGCCCGGCCTTGTCCGCCGCCGGCGATGCCGGCAGGCGGGCCTGCCGGGCGTTCAGCGAAAACAACCATGACCCCCGACACCCCCGCCCTCCAGGTCCATCAGGCTCGTCAGTTCCTTCGCGGCGCACCGCAACCGTTCGCCCCGCGGTTCACCGCGCCGTCCCCGGCGTGGCGCCTGTTCGACGAATGCATCGAACTGCCGCAGCAGGAGTGGCGCGCACCGAAGAAGATGACGACGACGACGACGACGACGACGACGACGACGAAGCCGGCGCCGTCCGAGGCCGACCTGCAGGCGCACCTGGCGATGCACTACGCGCAGCTGCACCGGCGGCTCGAACGCCAGCTCGGTTGCGCGGACCTTGCCAGCGAATGCCTGCACGACGCCTGGCTGCGCCTGGGAGAGCGGCAACCGCGGGAGGTGCCGGCCAACCCCGAGGCCTACATCTACCGCGTGGCCTGCAACCTCGCGATGGACAGCCTGCGCGAGCGCAAGCGCTGGTCCGGGCTGAGCGAAGAGCGCGCGGACGTCGACGTCATCGCCGACCTGCAGCCCGGCCCCGACCTCATCGCCGAGGCGCGCTCGGAGGTGGCCGCGGTCGACCGGGCGATGCAGCGCCTGCCGCGGCGCCACCGCGCGGTGCTGCTCGCGCTGCGCTGGCACGAGATGTCGCGCCAGGAGGTGGCCCGGCGCCACGGCGTGTCGCTGCGCAAGGTGGACACCGCGCTCAGGCAGGCGCTGGGCGTGCTGCGCTGATGCGAGCCCGAGCCCCGCGCGCGCGCGGCTGTCACGCATCCTGTTGCATAGTCATCCAGGAAGTGGAGGGAGTCAGATGATGAAGTGGATGTCACCCTTGCGGGTCACCATGCAGGAGCTCGATGCGAAGCTCTCGAAGATCGTCGAGCGGGCACGCGACGAACCGGTGGCGGTCAACCGCTACGGCTCGCCCTGGGTCTGGATCGTGAGCCACCAGGCCTGGGTGCAGGCCGACAACCTGCGCGCGCTGGTGCCGCAGAGCCACCCGCTGGTGCCGCTGCGCGACGTGGTGGAAGACGCGCTGCGCTACGAACGCGAACTGCTGGCCGACCTGGAGCGCCAGCACGGCATCACCACGCGCGCATCGACCTTGTTCAAGTGCCTGATGCTGCAGATCATCTACTCGCTGGAAGACGGCGAGAAGGTGCACGAGAGCCTGGCCTACAACATGCTGTTCCGCTGGTTCGTGGGCTTCGAGAAGTTCGCCGACGAGCTGCCGGCGCGCGCCGAATTCACGCGCGAGCTGGACCTGGTGGGCAGCGACGCGCGCGCGGTGCGCGTCATCACGCGCTGCCTGTCGCATTCGCTGCTGCCGGAATCGGGCGAGGGCGATTTCCGCGTCAACCGCGGGCTGCTGCATGCGCTGTCGGCGTGGGCTTGCGCGGCGCCGGGTTCCGTGGCCGGGGTGGTGCCCGGCGTGGTGCCGCCGCATGCCGCGTTGCCGCATGCGGCGATGCGCTAGCTCAGCGCACGGCCCTTGCGATGCCCGGCGTCGCGGGCTGCGGCAGCACCGGCGCGGCGATGCGCTCGACCACGCCGGCCTTGTCGATGCGCACCGCGTCGGCCTCGACGGCTTGCAGCGTGACCGAGCGGGCCAGCGTGTCGCCGACCCGGTAGGCGCGCGCGGCCGCGTCGTTGACCGAGAGCACGGCGACGCCCTGTGCCTCGCCCTTGATCAGCCCCTTGACCACGACGTTCGCCCGCAGTTCGCCGGGGCCGAACCACGCGCCGAGCGCCTCGGCCGCGGGGTCGGCGCGCGTCTCGCGCGCCTGCGCGGAAGGCACCGCCGGCGCGGGCGGCTGCAGCAGGCGCGCCCACGCCACCACGCCCGCGATGCACAGCGCCAGGCCCAGTGCATGAACGATGTATCGGGCGGCGGGTTTCACGGGAGCGGTCATGCGGGCGTCCTTGGCGGTCTGCGGGCTTCGTGTCTATCACAGGGGCGTTGGCGTTTCGTGTCAGTGCGTTCATCGGCCCATCACACGGAGTGCCTAGCATCGCCGCGAAGGAGGGCGCGCATGCCATCACGGACACGGCCGAAGAACGAAGGCGGCTTCTCGCTGATCGAGTTGATGGTCGTGATGGTCATCGTGGGCATCGCCACCGCGGCGATCAGCCTGGGCATCGCGCCCGATCCCGCGCAGGCACTGCGGCGCGACGCGCAGGAGCTGGTGCGGCGCATGGCGGTCGCGCAGAACGAGGTGCGCGTGGACGGTCGCGTGATCGCCTGGGAGGCCGACGCGGACGGCTACCGGTTCGCGCGCGGCACCTGGAGCGACGTGCCGGGCAGCGCGATTGCGGTGGTGTCGACCGCGGGCGTGCTCGACACCTTCGAGCGGGACGACGAGCTGCGCCCGCGCCGCTGGTCCGGCGGCGCGGTCGAGGTGACGCCCGCACGCCCGGTGCTGCTGACCTCCGAGCCGATCGGCGCGGAATGGCGGCTCACGCTGAGGCGCGGCGGCGCCACCGTGAGCGTGCTGCGCGACGCCGCGGGCGGCTACGAGCTTCGCTAGCCATGCGCCGGCCTTCCTTGCGCGGTGCCCGGGGGTTCACGCTGATCGAGGTGCTGATGGCGCTCGCCATCGTGAGCATCGCGCTGGCGGCGATCGTGCGCGCGTCGAGCCTGACCATCACCAACCTCGGCCTGCTGCAGCAGCAGTCGCTGGCCATGCTCTCGGCCGAGAACCGGCTTGCGGAACTGCGGATCGGCCCGCCCCCGGCCACGCCCGGCGTGGTGCGCAGCGCCTGCCCGCAAGGCGGCATGCCGCTGGTCTGCCGCACCGAGATCGGCGTGGCCGCGCAGGGGCTGCGCACGGTCACGGTCGACGTGTATGGGGCCGAGGGGGCCGAGGCGGGCGAGGGGGGCAAGGGGAGCGAGCGGCGCCTGGCGTCGCTGCACACGCGCGTGCAGGAGGGCCGCTAGATGCGGCGGCGAACATCGTCGGGCTTCACGCTGATCGAGGTGATGATCGCGATCGGGCTCATGGCGGTGCTGAGCCTCATGGCGTGGCGCGGCCTGGACGGCGTGAGCCGCGCCAACCACATGCTGGAGGAGCGCACCGACCGCATCGCGCGGCTGATGCGCGCGCTCGATCAACTGGAGCGCGACGTGGCCTTGCGGGCCACCACCGAGATCGTGGCTCGGCGGGCCCCCACCGAGATGCCCGCGCGGCCGGCCGAACTGCTGCCGCCCGCGCTGCAGGTCCGCCGCCAGACCGAACTGCCGCTGTTCCTGGAGATCGTTCGCGCGGCGCCGGCCGCGCCGGGCCAATGGCAGCGCGTGCAATGGTGGCACCGCGGCGGCGCGCTGTACCGCGCGGCCGGCGCGGCCTCGGCGAGCTTTCCGTTGCCGGTGCCGCCGGCCGGCGCGGGCGTCGTGGTGCTGGAGGACGTGACCGCGTTCGAGTTGCGGGCCTGGGAACCAGGCGAAGGCCAGGGGCAGGGCTGGCGCCATCTTCCGGCGGTGGCGCCTGCGCAGGGCCAGGCCACGGGGCTCGAGTTGTCGCTCTCGGTCCGTGGCATCGCGGACAGCGCCCCGCAGCGCTTCAGGCGGGTCTTCGTGCTCGAGTGAGCCGCGCTCCTCGGTCCCCGGGGCCGGCTACTTGGCGTACACCAGGTCCCGCAGCGCCAGCGACACCCACGGCACGTAGGTGATCACCATCAGGCACGCCAGGATCACCAGCACGAAAGGCACCAGGTGCTTCACGATGCGGTCCAGCGAGATGCGCGCCACCGTGCAGGCCGCGAACAGGTTCACGCCGAAGGGCGGCGTGATCATGCCCAGCGCCAGGTTCACGACCATGATCAGCCCGAAGTGCACCGGGTCGATGCCGAAGTGCACCGCCACCGGCGCCAGGATCGGCGCGAGCACGATGATGGCCGCGCTGGTCTCGATGAACATGCCGATCACGAACAGCGCCGCGTTCACGCCCAGCAGGAACATCGCCGGCGACTTCAGCACCTCCTGCAGCCAGTGGCCGATGGCGTCGGGCACGCCCGCGCGCGTGATCAGGAACGCGAACAGTCCCGCGTTGGCGATGACGAACATGATCACCGCCGACGACAGCACCGACTTGCGCAGGATCGCGAACAGGTCCTGCGGCTTGATCTCGCGGTAGATCACCATGCCCACCACCAGCGCATAGAACACGGCCACCGCGGAGGCTTCGGTCGGCGTGAAGATGCCGCCGTAGATGCCGCCCAGGATGATCACCGGCATCAGCAGCGCCCAGCCGGCCTGCCGCAGCGCGCGGCCGAAGGGCATGCGGCCTTCGCCGTCGGTCTTGCCCCAGCCCTTCCACTTGCAGTAGACCCACACGAACAGCATCAGCGCCAGGCTGATCAGGATGCCGGGGCCGAAGCCCGCGATGAACAGCTCGCCGATGGACACCTCGGCGCTCACGCCGTAGAGAATCATCGGGATCGACGGCGGAATGATCACGCCCAGCTCCGCGCTGGTGGCCTGCAGCGCCGCCGCGTACGAGGTGGGGTAGCCGTGCTTGATGAGCGCCGGGATCAGGATGGCGCCGATGGCGAAGGTGGTGGCCACCGACGAGCCCGACACCGCCGCGAAGATCATGCAGGTGAGCACGCAGGTCATCGGCAGGCCGCCCTGCACGCCGCCCACGATGCTCTTGGCGAACTCCACCAGCCGGCGCGAGATGCCGCCGGTTTCCATCAGGTTGCCGGCCAGGATGAAGAACGGAATGGCGGCCAGCGGAAACTTGTTGATCGAGTTGAACATCTCCTTGGCGGAGATGAGCATGTTGGCATTGGTGACCTGGATGCCCAGGATGGATGCCAGGCCGATCGACACGGCCACGGAAACCGACAGTGCGAAGCACAGCACCATCGTTGCGATCATGGTGGTGGTCATTGCGCGGTCTCCAGCTCCAGGCGCTTGGGATCGAGGTAGTTGCCCACGATGCCGAAGAGCGAGAACACCGCGCCCACGGGCAGGGCCATGTAGGCCCAGATCATCGAGAAGCTCTCCAGGCCGGCCATGCTCTGCACGCTGCCGCGAATCGCGTAGTCCCAGCCCCACCGCAGCACGACCAGCATCAGCGCGAGCGCGGCCACGCTCACCACCGCGTCGAGCACGCGGCGCATGCGCGGCGAGCTCCAGCGGTACAGCACGTCCACGCTGACCATCGCGCCCTGGCGAAAGGCCATGGGGATGCCGAGGAACACCATCCAGATCAGGCTCACGCGGATCAGGATTTCGCTCCACTCGGCGGGCTGCTCCAGCACGAAGCGGGTGATGATCTGGAACATGCCGAGGGAGGATGCGATCACCAGCATCACACAGGCCAGGATCATGGACACCAGGGTGGTCCACCTCTCCAGGCCGAGGAACTTGCTTTTCATCTGAAAGTGCTCTGACGGAAATTCAAAAACAGGAACGCCCGCCGGGCCTCATGCCTGGCGGGCGCGATCTTCAGGGCTGCGCCGATGGCGCGCCGGTGCTCACTTGTAGTCGCGGATCTTGTCGAGGTTGGCCTTGCCGAATTCCTTCTCGAACTGGGCATTGACCGGGGCGAGCGCAGCGACGAACTTGGCCTTGTCGACGTTGTCGATCACCGTCACGCCCTTGGCGCGCAGGTCGGCCACGCCTTTGGCGTCGTCCTCGTCGACACGCGCGCGGTTGGCCTTGGTGCCTTCCTTGGCGGCTTCGAGGAAGGCCGTCTTGTCGGCGGCGCTGAGCTTGTCGAAGCTCGCCTTGTTCATCAGGAAGATGCAGGGCGAGTAGACGTGGCCGGTGAGCGACAGGTGCTTTTGCACCTGGTCGAACTTGGCCGAGATGATGACCGGCAGCGGGTTCTCCTGGCCGTCGACCGTGCCTTGCTGCAGCGCGGTGAACACCTCGGGGAAGGCCATGGGCGTGGTGATGATGCCGAAGCCCTTGTAGGCCGCGATGTGCACCGGGTTTTCCATCGTGCGCATCTTCAGGCCCTTGAGGTCCTCGGGGACCTTCACGTCGCGCTTGCTGTTGGTCATGTGGCGGAAACCGTTCTCGGCCCACGCCAGCGCCTTGAAGCCCTTGGCGTCGAACTTGGTCAGCATCTCCTGGCCGATCGGGCCGTCGAGCACGGCGCGCGCATGGGCCTTGTCGCGGAACAGGAAGGGCACGTCGAGGATCTTGGTCTCGGGCACGAAGTTGGGCACCGGGCCGGTCGAGGAGAACGCGAGCTCCTGCGTGCCCAGCTGCACCGCCTCGATCGACTCGCGCTCGCCGCCGAGCGCGCCGTTGTAGAAGGTCTGCACCTTGTAGCGGCCGCCGGTGCGCTTCTCGACTTCCTTGGCGAAGGTGTCGATCGCCACGCCCTGGTGGGAGTTCTGTGCCGTGGAGATGCTGATCTTCATGGTCGTCTGCGCGAAGGCGACCGAACTCAGGGCGAGCGAAAGGCAAGCGGCGGCGATGGGGCCGAATTTCATGGTGTCTCCGGGGAGTTGATGTCAGGAACGCGTCAGGCGCGCTTGAACCGACTATGCAACACCCGGGAGCTTCACCGCGTCGGGATTTTCACGGACGTAATCACGAATTACGGCCTCGAAGCTCGGATCGGCCGTGAGCCCCAGCGCCTTGGCGCGCGCCGTCTCGAAGCGGCCGGGCCAGGTCTTCACGATGCGCATGATGGCCGCATCGGGCGCGCGGTCGAGCAGGGCGGTGGCCGCCTTGCCGGCCACGCGCTCCAGCGCCGCGGCCATGTCGCCCACGGTGGTGGCCAGCGAGGGCAGGTTGAGCGCGGTGCGCGGGCCCCATTCGGCGTCGGTGGCCTCGGCGGCGCGAACGATCCCCTCGATCGTGCGCGCGGGTGACGCAATGGCGACAGGCGTGCTGTCGGGCACCGGGCAGGCGGCCGGCAGGCCGGCCAGCGGCTCGCGGACCATGCCGCTGAAGAAACCCGAGGCCGCGCCGTTGGGCTTGCCCGGGCGCACGCTCACCGTCATGAGCCGCACGCTGCGCCCGCGCACGAAGCCCTTGCGCGTGAAGTCGGCCACCAGCTGCTCGCCGATGAATTTCTGGATGCCGTAGCTGGTCTGCGGCGTGGGCAGCGTCTGGTCCACGATCACTTCGGGCAGCGGCTGCTCGGGCGAGTCGCCGAACACCGCCAGCGAGCTGGCGAACACCAGCACCGGCTTCGTGCCCAGTGCGCGCACCCGTTCGAGCAGCGCGTGCGTGGCCGCGAAATTGCTGCGCATGCCGAGGTCGAAGTCGGCCTCGCATTCGCCGCTGACGGCGGCGGCCAGATGGAAGATGGCGTCGGCTTCGCGCCAGAAGGCCGCGTGCGGCGCGGCCAGTTGGTCGTTGAGGTCGCCGGTGACGGCGGCGATGCGCGCGTCGGCCGCCAGGTCGGCCGGCGGGGCCGCGCGGTCGACCAGCGTGATGCGTGAAATGGGCCGCGGCGCCGCGCCCGCGAGCGACAGCTGGCCTTGCGCGAGCAAGGTGCGGGCGAGGCGTGCGCCCAGGAAGCCGGCGCCGCCGGTGATGACGATGTGCATGGGTGTCTTGTCTCCTTGTCCGGCGAGGATAGCGCCCACCCGTGCAGCACAATTTGCGCATGAAAGAACTTCCCCCGGATTTCCTCGCCGCCTTGCGGCTCCCCGTGCGGCAAGAAGCCGACCTGGACTCGCAGCAGGCCTTCTTCCAGCGCCCGGCGGTCCTGGCGTTCTACGCCGACGTGGCGCAGGGGCCGGGCAGCGACGATGTGCTGCGCGCGAGCGCCGCGCTGCTGCCCGACCTGCATCCGCACCGGGCCGCATTGCTGGCTTTGTTCTGCGGCGCGCTGGTGGAGAACGGGGCCGACCCGCACCTGATGTTCGATGCGGCGCGGCAGCTGATGGGGCGCTTGCTCGCGGCGCTGGCGCCGTACTGCGCGACGGAGCCGATGGAGATCGAGGAGGTGGAGGAGGTGGAGGAAGGCGAAGAAGCCGAACAGCAGGACGAAGAAGAACTCGCGGCCTGGCAGGCCGCCAATGCCGCACGCGAGGCGCTGGCACCGCCGGCGCGCTTCGAGGTCGACGCGCTTCGAACGGCGGTCGATCTGCTGGTGCTGCCGATGATGGCCATGACGGTGCGCGACGTGCGCAACCACCGCGCGCTGCTGGCCGACGGCGAACTGGTGGCGCATCTCGAATCCATGCATGCCAACGATTCGCTGCCGTTCGAGGGCTTGCACTTCCTGCACGGCGCGGCCTTGCTGTCCTACGAAGACGAGCTGGTGGTGCTGCTGCCGACCTCGCGGGCGGGGATGATCGTTCGCGCCCACGGCGTCAACAACAACTTCCATGCGTTCTCGCTGCTGCAGGACCTGATGGAAACGCACGCGCAGCAGCTCGGCATCCGGCAACCGCCGCGCACGCGCCGCGAAGCTGAAGACAGCGACGCCGCCGCCTACCTGTGGCTGCAGGCGCCGGCCTTCTCGAAGGGCGAGCTGGTCGACACCATGGCCTGGTGCTGGGGCGAAGGCACGCTGCGCGAGAACGTCCGCAGGCAGGGGCGGCTGGTGCTCGTCGCGCTGGAAACGCAGGACAAGCCGAACCGCAGCTGGAACGGCTTCAACCACGTGCTGCATTCCGAGCAGGACCCGCACGTGGCGCTGGTGCGCTTCCTCGCGCCCGACGAGGTCGCTGCGTACCTGGCCTGAGACGCGCCGCCGGGCGCTGAGCCAAGAGATCAAGAAAGCAAAAAGCCCTCCGAAGAGGGCTTTTTCAAATGGCGCGCAGGCGCCTTACATGCCGACGTAGTTCGGTCCGCCGCCGCCTTCCGGCGTGACCCACACGATGTTCTGCGTCGGGTCCTTGATGTCGCAGGTCTTGCAGTGCACGCAGTTCTGCGCGTTGATCTGCAGGCGCTGCTTGCCGTCGTCGGTGCCCACGAACTCGTACACGCCGGCCGGGCAGTAGCGGCTCTCGGGGCCCGCGAACTTGGCCAGGTTCACGTTCACCGGCACCGTTGCGTCTTTCAGCGTCAGGTGGGCCGGTTGCTGCTCTTCATGGTTGGTGTTGCTGATGAACACGCTGGACAGGCGGTCGAAGGTGAGCTTGCCGTCGGGCTTCGGATACACGATGGGCTTGCACTCCGACGCCGGCTTCAGGTACAGGTGGTCGGGCTTGTTGCGGCGCAGCGTCCATGGGATGTGGCCCTTGAGCAGCCACTGCTCCACGCCGTTCATGAACGTCGCGATGCCCAGGCCCTTCTTGAACCAGGCCTTGAAGTTGCGCGCCTTGTTCAGCTCTGCATGCAGCCAGCTCTTCTCGAACGCGGCCGGGTAGGCCGTGAGTTCGTCGTGCTGGCGGCCGGCCTGCACCGCGTCGAAAGCGGCCTCGGCGCACAGCATGCCGGTCTTGATGGCGGCGTGGCTGCCCTTGATGCGGCTCACGTTGAGGTAGCCGGCTTCGCAGCCGACCAGCGCGCCGCCCGGGAACACCGTCTTGGGCAGCGACATCAGGCCGCCCGCCGTGATGGCGCGCGCGCCGTAGCCGATGCGCTTGGCGGGCTTGATGCCCTTGGCCTCGTCGCCTTCGAGGTACCAGCGGATGTTGGGGTGCAGCTTCCAGCGCTGCATTTCCTCGAACGGGCTCAGGTACGGGTTGCTGTAGTCCAGGCCCGTGATGAAGCCCATGGTGACCTTGTTGTCCTCCATGTGGTACAGGAAGGCGCCGCCGTAGGTATCGCTGTTCATGGGCCAGCCGGCCGTGTGCAGCACGAAGCCGGGCTGGTGGCGCTGGGGGTCGATTTCCCACACTTCCTTCACGCCGAGGCCGTAGGTCTGCGGGTCCTTGCCGGCGTCGAGCTTGTACTTCGCGATGAGCTGGCGGCCCAGGTGGCCGCGCGCGCCTTCGGCGAACACCGTGTACTTGCCCAGAAGCTCCATGCCGAGCTGGAAGTTCTCGGTGGGCTCGCCGTCCTTGCCGACGCCCATGTTGCCGGTGGCCACGCCGCGCAGCGAGCCGTCTTCGTTGTAGAGCACCTCGGCGGCGGGGAAGCCGGGGAAGATTTCCACGCCGAGGTTCTCGGCCTGCTGGGCCAGCCACTTGGTGAAGGCGCCCAGGCTGATGATGTAGTTGCCGTGGTTCTGGAAGCAGGCCGGCAGGAAGGCGTTGGGGGTGCGCAGGCCCGACTTCTCGCCCAGGAACACCATGGCGTCGTCGGTGACGGGCTGGTTCAGCGGGGCGCCGAGTTCCTTCCAGTCGGGCAGCAGCTCGTTCAGGGCGCGCGGGTCCATGATGGCGCCCGAGAGGATGTGCGCGCCGGGCTCGGAGCCCTTTTCGAGCACGACGACGGAGATTTCCTTCTCCTGCTGCGCAGCGAGCTGCTTGAGCCTGATCGCGGTCGAGAGGCCGGCCGGGCCGCCGCCGACCACGACCACGTCGTATTCCATGGCTTCCCGAGGGCCGAACTGGGCGAGGATTTCGTCGTGCGTCATGTGGGTTGGGTCGATAATGATTTTTCGAGGCGCGGGGCATTGCATCCCGGATTGCGGGGCATTTTATGCGGCGTCCAGGGCCAGCCCCTGTCATCCATGGGCGCGGCTTGCGCACCACCTTCGCGTCACCCTTCGCGTCACCTTCGCGACTCCACGGGATTCAAGTTCATGGCCTACAGCATCGATCTCTCCGGCCGCGTGGCCTTCGTCACCGGCGCCTCCAGCGGGCTCGGCGCCCAATTCGCCAAGACGCTGGCGCGCGCCGGCGCCGCCGTGGTGCTGGCCAGCCGCCGCGTGGAGAAGCTCAAGGAGCTGCGCGCGCGCATCGAAGGCGAGGGCGGCGACGCCCACGTGGTCGAGCTCGACGTGACCGATGTCGGCAGCATCAAGGCCGCCGTGGCGCGCGCCGAGACCGAGGTCGGGCCCATCGACGTGCTGGTCAACAATTCGGGCGTGAGCACCACGCAGCGCCTGGAGGACGTGACGCCCGACGACTACGACTACATCTTCGACACCAACGTCAAAGGCTCCTTCTTCGTGGCGCAAGAGGTGGCCAAGCGCATGCTGGCGCGCGCCAAGGGCACGGCGCCGGGCACCTACATCGGCGGGCGCATCATCAACATCGCCTCGTCGGCGGCACTGAAGGTCATGCCGCAGATCGGCACCTATTGCATGAGCAAGGCGGCCGTGGTGCAGATGACCAAGGCCATGGCGCTGGAGTGGGGCCGCTTCGGCATCAACGTGAACGCGCTGTGCCCGGGCTACATCACCACAGAACTGAATGAAGAACACTGGAGCACCGAAGGCGGCGCCAAGCTGGTCAGCATGCTGCCGCGCAAGCGCGTGGGCAAGCCCGAAGACCTGGACGGCCTGATCGTGCTGCTGGCCAGCGGCCAGAGCCACTTCGTGAACGGCGCCGTCATCGCGGCCGACGACGGGTTCGCGCTCTGAGTCCGAGGGCCTGGGCGGGCATTGCCGCCGGCCTGGGCGCGGGGGCGCTGTGGGGGCTGGTTTTCGTGGCGCCGCGCATGGTGGGCCACTTCGGCATGGTGGACATCACCGCCGCGCGCTTCCTGGTGTTCGGTGCCGTCTCGGGGCTCGCGGTGTTCGCGCGGCCGGCCGCCGTGCGCTGGCCCAGCCGGCAACAGGCGCTGGCGGCGCTGGGGCTCAGCGTGCTGGGCTTCAGCGGCTACTACCTGCTGCTGGCCTTCGGCATCCAGGCGGCCGGCACCGAGGTGCCGAGCCTGATCATCGGCACGATTCCCGTCTGGATGATGCTGCTGGGCCGCCCCGTGGGCCTGCAGATGCGTGCGCTGCTGCCGGGGCTGCTGCTCACCGGCGCGGGCATCGCGCTCATGGTCTACGGGGCCTGGTCCGCGCAGCACGCGGCCGATGCGGGTGGCAGCGGCGCACGCTTCGGCTGGGGCATCGCGCTGGCCGTGGCCGCCATGGTGAGCTGGACCGTGTACGGCCTGCTCAACGCCGCCTGGCTGCAGCGCCACACCGAACTCCACGCGGCCGACTGGGCCAACTGGCTCGGCGTGGCGACCGGCCTGGGCGCCTTGCTGCTGTGGCTGGTTGCGGGCAGCGACGTGGCCACGCTGCAGTCGCGCCCCGACGGCATGCTGTTCGTGTGGATCGCGCTGGCCGGCGGCTTCGGCTCGTCGTGGCTCGCCACCATCCTCTGGAACATCGCGAGCCAGCGCCTGTCCGCCAGCCTGTGCGGCCAGCTGATCGTCAGCGAGACGCTGTTCGCGCTGCTCTATTCCTTCGTCTGGGACGGCCGCTGGCCGCAGGCCACCGAGTGGGTGGCGGCGGCGCTGTTCGTGCTGGGCATCCTCGCATCCATCAAGGCGCACCGATGAGAATCGAAATTCCCGAAAAGAAGAAGCTCGTGTACGAAATGTCCATTCCCATCCGCTGGGGCGACATGGACGCCATGGGCCACCTGAACAACGGCACCTACTTTCGCTACCTGGAGACGGCGCGCATCGACTGGATGCATTCCATCGGCTTCGAGCCCGAGCCGGGCGGCGAGGGCATGGTGATCGTCAACGCCTTCTGCAATTTCTACCGGCAGATCGAGTACCCGGGCAAGGTGCTGCTGAAGATGTACGTGAGCGACCCCGGCCGCACCACCTTCGAGACCTGGGGCACCATGGCCCTCGCCGAAGAGCCCGACGTCATCTGCGCCGCCGGCGGCGCCACCACCATCTGGGTCGACTTTCCGAAGCAGAAGGCACTGGCCCTGCCCGACTGGCTGCGCACGCTGGTGAGCGAGTGAGGCACACGCGATGAAACCGAAGCTCCTCGCGCTGGTTTCCTTCGCCTTGCTTGCCGCATCGGCCCATGCGCAGACCAAGGCACCGACCCAGGCTCCCCTCAAGCCCGCCGCCACCGAATGCCCTGCCAACGTGCCGTACCTGAGCGCCGAGGCGGTGAAGACCGCGGGCTTCGAACTCCCCGTGTTCAAGCGCTACTGCTACACCGACACCTCGGGCAGCTACGCGCTGCTGCTCGGCGAGAAGCAGGACGCGCCGTTCGCCGAGGAACTGCTGTCGTCCACCATCCAGGCCGCGCTCTACAAGGTCGAGGGCGGCAATGCGCTGGCGAAGCAATGGTCGATTCGCGACTTTGCCGCCAAGGACGAGGCGGGCGTCAACTTCCGCTCGAAGCTCATCGAGCTCGCGGACATCGACGGTGACGGGCTGGTCGACCCCGTGCTCGTGTACCGCTTCTTCAACCAGGAAGACGCCGGGCACATCGACAACGACGACTACCTGGGACGCATCAAGATCCTCACCTTCCACAAGGGCAGCAAGGCGACGGTCCACGCCATCACCGGCCATCTCGACGGCGAGCGCAGGACCACCGGCAACAGCAACTACTTCGCCTTGCCGAAGGCGGTGCAGCGCCATCTCGTGAAGAAGATGATCGCGATGACCCAGGCCGGGCAATTCGGCTTCGACAACTCCGACGACTTCGTGCCGAAGAAGGAATCCGCCCGGCGCTGAGGCTCAGGCGGGCTGCAGCACGATGCGCGCCTCGAAGCCGCGCGCCGCGCCCTGCGGCGGCGACGACAGCTGCAGCCTGGCGTTGTGCTTCTCGACGATGGTGCCCACGATCGACAGGCCCAGCCCGTAGCCGGCGCGGTCGGAGCTGTGGCGCACGTGGCGCTGCTGCAGTGTCTGCAGCTGCTCGGGGTTCACGCCGGCGCCGAAGTCGCGCACGGCCAGCGTGCAGGGCGACATCACCTCGAGCACCACGCGCCCGCCGCCGTAGCGCAGGGCGTTCTCCACCAGGTTGCGCAGCGCGATGGCCAGCGCGTCGACGTCGCCGAGCGCGACCGGCGCGTCGACGTCGGGCACCTTGAGCGTGAGCCGCTCGTTGATCTGCGCGTCCTGCCAGAACTCCTGCGCCACCGTGCCCGCGAGTTGCACCAGGTCGACCTGCGCGCGCGTGAGCGACGCGCCCGACTCCGCGCGCGACAGCTGCAGCAGCTTCTCGGCGCGGTGGCTCAGCATCTGCAGCGCGTCGAGCGCGGCCTGCACGTCGTTGCGCCGCAGGTCGTGCTCCAGCGCGGTCTGCAGCCGCAGCCGCGCCGCGGCCAGCGGCGTGCGCAGCTCGTGCGCGGCATTCGCGGCCAGTGCGCGCTCGACGTCGAGCGACTGCGACAGCCGCTCCAGCAGCCGGTTGACGTGGTCGCCCACCGAGCGCAGCTCGTGCGGCAGGCCGGCCTCCAGGGCAATGGGCCGCAGGTCGGCGCCGCTGCGCTTCTCGATCTCGCCGGCCATCTGCTGCAGCACGCGCAGCTCGGTGCGCGCCACGTTGCGCAGCACCAGCGCGAGCAGCGGCAGCACCGCGCCCAGCGGAATGATCAGGCCGAAGAGCGTGCGGTTGAGGGCGTGGCGGCGCTCGTCCAGCGGGTCCGCCACCTGGAAGAACAGGCCCAGCGTCGGGTGGCGCACGGTGTAGATGCGCCAGCTCGGGTTGTTCGCGAAGCCGGCGGCCAGCGGCACGTCGAAGGTGTCGGCGGGGGCCTCGGCCGAGCGCAGCAGCACGTGCTCGTGCAGGTCCATGATCTGGTAGATCACCGCGTCTTCGGAGAAGAGCTGCTTGGGCGCGATCAGCGGCTGGCGCGGGGGGTCTTCGCCGGGGTGCTGCAGCTTCTCGAGTTCCTGCACGGCCATGGCGAACATGCGGTGCGAGACCTCGACCAGTTCGTTGTCGAAGTTGTGGTTGATCTCGCGGTCCACGTACCAGACCACGGCGAACACGCACAGCAGCCACACCCCGCCGACCCACACGATCAGCGTGCGCGTCAGCCGGCCGGCGAGCGAGTCGCGCCCGGCCACGAAGCGGCGCGTGGTCATTCGTCGTCGTCCGCCGAGAACGACAGCCGGTAGCCCAGCCCGCGCAGGGTCTGGATGTGGCTGCGGCCCAGCTTGCGCCGCAGCCGGCTGATGAACACCTCCAGCGTGTTGCTGTCGGCCTCGTCGCCGAAGCCGTAGAGGGCGTCCGCCAGGTTCTCGCGCGTGTGGATGCGCTCGGGGCGCGTGGCCATCACGCGCAGCAGCGCCCATTCCTTCTGCGTCAGCGTGATCGGCGAGCCGTCCTTGCGCACCATGTCGTGGGCCAGGTCGATCTCGAGCGTGCCGAGCTTCAGCACGGGCGAGTTGTTGGCGCTGCGCCGGCGCTCCACCGCGCGCAGCCGCGCCAGCAGCTCGGCCGGGTCGTAGGGCTTGATGAGGTAGTCGTCGGCGCCCGCATCGAGGCCTCGGATGCGGTCGGTGACCTGGTCGCGCGCGGTCAGCACGATGACGATGGGGCGCTCGGGCAGGGCGCGCACCTGCGGCAGCAGCGACAGGCCGTCGCCGTCGCCCAGGTGCAGGTCGAGCAGCACCGCCGCGTACTGCACCGCGAGCAGCGCGCCGCGCGCGTCGGCCAGGCTGGGCGCCACGTCCACCACGAAGGCCTTGGCCATCAGGTAGCTGCAGACGGCATCTGCCAGAGAGTTGTCATCTTCGACAAGCAAGATGCGCACGCCATGTCCTTGGAACAAAAAAAGAAGTCTAGCGCGACGGAATTGCAACACCCCGAAAAGTCAGATTCGGTTCAGGTTGCTTCAGGCTGGGTTCATTCCGCAAACGTAGGCTCGCGGCTGTTTTTCAGTCCTGCCTCCGTTCATGACACGTTTCCCGAATTTTCGCCTGGGGGTGCTGACCCTGCTTGCACTGGCTGCATTGATGGCATGGGACGCGACGGGCGGGGACCTCGCGCTGGCGCGCATGGCGGGCTCTTATCTAGGGTTTCCCCTGCGTTCGAACCCTTTCATGGTCCACGTCATGCATGAAGGCGCGCGCGACCTCAGCTGGGTGCTGGTGACGGCGCTGTTCATCGCCATCCGCTGGCCGGTGGGCTTTTTGCGCGGCCTGTCCGCGGGCGGGCGCGTCCAGCTGGCGCTGACGGTGCTGGCCGCGGTGGTCGCCGTCAGCGTGCTCAAGCATGCCAGCCACACCAGCTGCCCCTGGGACCTGCAGGAATTCGGCGGCGCGGCGCGCTACGTGTCGCACTGGTCCTGGGGCGTCGACGACGGCGGCCCCGGCGGCTGCTTCCCGGCCGGCCATGCCTCGGCCGCCTTCGCCTACATGGGCGGGTATTTCGTGCTGCGCCGGGTGTCGCCCCGCGTGGCCGCCATCTGGCTGGGCGTGGCGGTGGCCGCGGGGCTCGCGCTGGGCGTGTCGCAGCAGCTGCGGGGCGCGCACTACATGAGCCACACCTTCTGGACCGCCTGGGTCTGCTGGGTGGTGGGTTTCGGCATCGACCTGGTGGTGACGCGCTTCCACCCGCGTGCGGCCGTGAAGCCCGCCGTTGCCGCGCATGCAGGATCTTGATTTCGCCCTGTTCCGGCTGGTCAACGCGGGCCCCACGGTGCCGGCCTGGACCCTGCGTTTCGCCGAATTCGCCTCCGACCTGCTGCCGGCCCTGCTGATGCTCGTGGTCGGCGCCTGCGCGCTGGTCAGCCGGCGCTGGCGCTACGCGCTGTTCACCGCGCTCGTGAGCCTGCTGGCCGTGTGGCTGCTGGTGAACCTGGTCCGCACGCTGGCGCCGATGCCGCGGCCCGCCTTCTACGGCCTGGGCATCCAGTGGGTGCCGCAGGGCGTGCGCCCGGGTTTCCCCAGCCTGCACGCGGCCGGTGCCTTCGCCGCGGCTTTCTCGCTCTGGTGCCTGCCGTCTCGCGCGCCGATGATCGCGGCGCTGCTGGTGGCGGCGGCGGTGGCCTGGAGCCGGGTGTACCTGGGCCTGCATTTCCCTTCGGACATCGCCGCCGCGGCCATGCTGGGCGCGCTGGTGTCGCTGGTGGTGGAGCGCGGGGTGAGCCGGCCGCTGAGCCAGGCCGCTTCCGGGCCTGTCGTGGCGCGCTGGCGAGCGCGGGTGCGCAGGGCCCGAGCGGCAAACGGGCAGGCACCGACCAGCAACCCGGCAGCAACGCCGTAGGGTGGTTCAGGCTTCTTTCAGGCTGGCCCTCTAAATTCGATGCATGTCTGTTTCACGAACAGCCTCCGCGCCGCTGCAGCGCGTAGGCTCCCCTGAGTCCTCCCCCTCCCAAACCCCCCGGCCACCGGTGTCCGGTGCGCCCTGGACGCGCTTCAATCTGTGGCTGGCGCAGCCGCGCTCGGCCGGCATGGTCGTGCTGTGGCTGAGCCTCTACCTGGTCCTGACCACCAACTGGCCGCTGTGGAACGAACTGGCCCGCATCGGCGGCGCGCCCAGCACCTACCTGCCCACCATCGCCGTCATGAGCCTGCTCACGCTGTGCGGCACGGTGGCCATCCTGTCGTTCACGGCCTGGTCGCGCTGGAT
>NZ_FOLP01000030.1 GCF_900112425.1 Variovorax sp. OK212
GCCTCGGCCTGCTTGATGAAACCGATGATCTGCTCCTCGGTGTATCTGCTCTTTCTCATGTCCGTCATTCTCCAAGTTGACGGACTTCACTGCCACTACGCCGGTACGGCTCGGAGGGGGCAGGTCAAAACCGACCCTGCCCCCGTTTCCCGGCCATTCTTAAGTTGCGTCTTCCGGCTCGTGAGCGCCCTGCGCGGCGCCTTGGTGCTCTCATGCAGAACAAATTCCCTCTTGCTGTCCAGTTCAAGAGCACGGGAGGTCGCGCCTCGTCTTATGAACCTGAGCCGAGAGCTTTCAAGATCGGTTGAACAGTTGCGTACCTTTCCGCGAGAGTCCGCATTCCCGTCCTGCGGATGCGAAAAAAAGTGTTTCGTGTCCCTTGAAAGCTGTTTGGCAGCGCCTAGATTTTCACCGTCGGAAACTGGTCACCGCCAAAGGAGGTATTGAAATGACCATGAACTTGCTCAGGCAGATCGCCGGCTCTCGCTTACCACTGACTTACTATCGCACGGAGGACATCGACCAGGTCAGGATCCTTTGCGCCGCAGGCCTTGTGGTCGCCGTGGTGCCCTCGCCTTCTCAGTCCGCTTCGGGCTCGCGTTCTGCGGCCCAGGTGCTGGCCATCACCCAGAAGGGCCGCGAGGAACTTGCGAAGTTACACGGCGCCGGATCGCGCGCATCGCGATGGCGCTTCCGGATGCCTCGGATCAAGACCGCGGGATGGCAGCAGGCGTCCCGCCCGGGTGCCGACTCTCGCAAGTCCGCCCCCATGCAGTAGGGCCCATCGCCCCGGCAAGCGTGGCTTGCCCGCCCCCACCCGCCGTTGTATCAACCATGTGCCGTCTCGCTCGGCCGAGGCGTGCCTGCTCTCAGGAGATTTGCCATGTACCGTTCACTGTTCCCCCGCGACGTGCTCGCCGAGATCGATCGCCTGCAGCGCGACATGCGTCAGGCCGCAGATCTTTCGCCCAGCATCCGGGGGCTGCCGCGCGACGGCTTTCCCGCACTCAATGTGGGCAGCACCGAACGCGCGCTCGAGATCTACGCGTTTGCCCCCGGGGTAGATCCGGCGACGCTCGAGGTCACTCTCGAGCGCGGGCTGCTCACCATCGCCGGGGAGCGAAAAGGAGTCGTACCTCGTCAAGGCGACAAGGCCACGCTTCACATCAACGAACGTTTCGAAGGGACCTTCCGCCGGGTGATGACGCTGCCGGAGGACGCAGACCCGGACGGCGTGGATGCCAAGTTGAGCAACGGGCTGCTTCACATCACCGTTCAGCGGCGCGCGTCCGCCCAGCCGCGCCGCATCAC
Source organism: Variovorax sp. OK212 (assembly GCF_900112425.1). GTDB lineage: Bacteria > Pseudomonadota > Gammaproteobacteria > Burkholderiales > Burkholderiaceae_C > Variovorax. The sequence goes on from NZ_FOLP01000030.1 coordinate 1,312, forward strand.
CGTCCAGTAAACGTCGAAACACAAGGAAGGATAGATCATGAACAGCGACATTCAAGCAACCGGCCGCTCGGCTCGCCAGGACTCTGGCGTTTCCGACAACGCCCGCTACGAGGCATCCGCGCTCACGCCGCCAGTGGACGTGATCGAGGACATCAATGGCATCACCTTGTACGCGGACCTGCCCGGCGTGAGCCGCGAAGGACTGAACCTGCACGTGGAAGCCTCGACGCTGACCATTGACGCAGAATCGGCCCTGAAGGTCGCCGAAGGCTTGAAGATCAGCCATACCGAAGTGGCACTCGGCCGGTTCCGGCGCGTTTTCACACTCAGCAAGGAGTTGGACACCGAGAAGGTCACAGCCGAGTTGGACCAAGGCGTGCTGACGCTGCGCATACCGAAAGCATCCCACGCGCAGCCGCGCCGCATCGAAGTGAAAGCCGAATGAGAGCTGTTGCGGTGGGCGGCCTCTGACGGAAGACGAGGCCACCAGCCGAGGGACCGCAGCCTCTTTTTTCCCGCCATCGTTCCGCGTCATGACGAAGACCCGCCAGCGCTCGCTCGATCTACTGCCGCCTGATCGCCCCGCACGGCGGGGTTCGGGCGGTAAACGCACGGATCAGGGAACACGGAGAGTTCTGATCTTCGACTATCAGACTTGGCTATCTCTCACCAACGGTCTGGTCGAGAAAGTCAAATTCAGTGTCGAAGACACCCGAGCTCTCCCCGTGCGCGGAACTGTTCGCGAAAGAGCGTCACGCCTGTGATTTCCAAGGGCTCCTAAGCTCGAAGCGGGTAGGCGCGCTTATCCGACAGACAACGGCAGCTTCGCCTATTGACGAAATGCGCAGCAGCCGGTGTAGTGATCAACGCGAATACGCAGCGACATCGATCTCACCGGCCTTCGGCGCATCGTCACCCCACTAGCCGTTTACACCTCTTATGACTCAAACATCGTCCGAAGCTCTTCCATCAGCTCCATCGTCCATCAAGCCATTGACCGCATCGATACTTCGCGCGATGCTGACCCTCCCTTTGGGAGCTCAGGCAAAGGAGCTGGCCGCGCTGGTGCACTTCGATGTCGAACAGGTTCGTCGCACGCTGCGCGCCGCCAAAGCGCAGGGACTTGTCGACGTCGAGCCGAGCGATCGAACGGGTCCCGCGGAATGGTTTCTTTTGCCGGATGGCCGCGAGCGGCTTCGACAACACGAGTTGGAAAATCCGTCAGCGATTGCCCCCGTGGGTCGACGGTATCCACCCTCGTTGCCGAACGTGCCAAACAGTGTCTTCGCGCTCGGTGCTTTCGCGCAGTAACTCTGGTGCCCGGGTGACGGCTGTAAACGAGACGGCGTAAGACTCCTGGCGCGCGTCTCCCATGCGCAAATTGCTGTAGCACCTCGCACATGGGGCATTCCGCAGTGCGAGCATCGGCTGGGCAATAAATGCGTACGAAGGTGGAGTTGATCATGGAGGCGTAGGCGCCCTCGCAATCGAGCCGAGCGTGGGTGCAGTGCCAGTCGACGGTTTGCCGTTCGATGCGCTTCAATGCCTTCTTCAAAGTTGCTGCTGTCCATCCTGCGCGACATGGCCAGTGTGCGAGTGATCGCCTTTGCGGAGACGGCAACGACGCAGCGTCGCCCCTGGACGGACTGTGCGAATCATGGCAACTCGCCGAGGTTGACCTCTTCTTGCGCGAGGGCTCTGGCTTGGACGTGCTGCGCTCGATCCAGCGCCGCTTGCCACATCAACGCGTCGCCGTTCTGACGAATTACCCGTTCTCAGAGATGCGCGAACGCACGATGGGACTCGGCGCTGCCGCTCTTTTTCGACAAATCCACAGAGCTGGAGCCGTTCTTTAATTGGTGCAACCGGATTCGCATGGTGCATCCCGCGAGCGGCGCCGTCCATCGCATAACGCAGCTGCGCCTGCCGTCGAGGCCTGCCCGCTCTTTCCGGGTCGATGCTGCTTTCACTCATGATCCCGTTCAGATCAATTGGTATCGTTGACGACGCAGCATCGATTCCAGATCGCCAGCCGAGGCCGTGCGCCATTGCCGCCATGCTCGAACGTCGTGTCACTGGCCGCTCCTGTCACCCGTCCCCTCCGCCGCCGCCAGTCGAATGCCTCAGCGGCACTCTCCGCGCTGACGGAGGTGCTCAGCGCTTTACCCGTCGGACTGAGCCCTGCCTGATACGTCGCCGGTATTGCTACGAGCATCGCGCCGATGCCCAAGGCTGCCGTGGCTTGGACGGACGCGAACAAACAGACATGTTCACTTGAACACGTCGCCAAAGCGCACTGTCGTGTCGCGCGAGGAAGCGAAAAAACCCAGAGAAGTTAGCCATATGCACACAATTTCAACTGCGCAAAATCCGACCGCTGCAGAGCGTCTGAGGCACCGGAGAGATCTCGAAGTCGTGAGATTACGCTCCGTTGTTCGAAGCGTTGACGCCGCGCGACCCGTCCATCAGCTGATGACTTAATCCGCGACTTCGGAGTTCTTCAATGCAAAACAGCTATGCTGCGGCCATTATTCGTTCCACAGGATTCCCGATATGGCACAAACCCTCGCGCAAATCACCAAGCAGATCGAGAAGCTCCAGAAGGAGGCCGATGCGCTGCGCCAGACCGAACTGAAGGGGGTGATCGATCGCATCAGGGTGGCGATTTCTCATTACGGATTGACGCCAGACCAACTGGGTTTTGGCAAGCCGGTCGCCAAGAGCGCCAAGGCTTCAGCGAAACCCAGCGACAAGGCTGCCTTGCCGAAATTTGCCAATGGGAGCGGCCAGGTGTGGTCGGGGCGCGGTCCACGGCCCATGTGGCTGCGTGAGGCGCTCGCCGAGGGCCGTTCGCTGGATGAGTTCAGCGCAGATGCCCGAAAGCGCTCGTCGGCCGTCACCATCCAATCCCTGAAGGCAGATGCCGTCGCCGCGCCCAAGAAGTCGACCGCTGCGAAGGGCGCGAAGGGTGCGAAGCGGGCCAAGGCAGGCACCAGGGTGCCTGGTTCTGCTGTCACGGCAGTTCCCACGGCGTCCGGCGAAGCAGTGTCCACAGATGCAAGTCTGGCGAGCACGGCTGTATCGAAGGCCAATGGCCGAGTGACGACGCGTGCCACAAAGACAGCAGGCGCGAAGAAGGCGCCGGGCAAGCATGCGGTCGCGACCGCCGCCAAGGGCACATCGCGACCCAAGGGCAAACGTCTCAACACCGTTTCGGCCCCCGCCTCGGCACCAGCTTCGCCTGTCACTGCCGAATAATCCGGCGCAGCAATTCCCGAGATAAAGCTATTTCGGGGAAGCGCGCCATCTCTACGGCTTCTGTCGGGCTGCTGACCAGCCCCCGACATTCATCAAGCGCGACGCGGATCGCGGCAGTTGGGTCAGGTCGGTGCAATCAAATCGTTCCGACCGACGAGCTCTTCACTTCAGCGAATACCGTCCGTTGGCGCCGTATGCGCAAGCCCACGCTCATCTGAAATCCCTGCTCGCCGTTGCCGACGCCAGCCGTCCCAGCAACGGCGTCAAGTCTTCAAGCCGCGCGGCGATCAGGTTCTTCACGATGCCTTCGCGCTGCCAGGTGCCATGGACCACCATCAGTCGCGCACCCAGCAATTCCTGGCGCTGGACCTCCCGCAGACTCTTCCACACGATCACCTGCACGACGCCAGTCTCGTCCTCCAAGGACAGGAAGATCGTGCCCTTTGCCGTCTCCGGCTGCTGGCGCAGCGTCACGATGCCGCAGTGGCTCACCTGCTCGCCGTTCTCGATCGCTTCCAGGTCCTGCGCAGTCATCAGCCCCCGAAGCGTCAGGCGCTCGCGCAGCAAGGCCATCGGGTGCCGGCGCAAGGTCAGTCCGGTTGATGCGTAGTCGAACACGATCTCTTCGCCCTCCGGCGCTTCATCGAGCTCGAGGAAGTCTTCATCGACGGGCGCTTCGCGCAGTAGCCCTGGCGCCGCACGCAACCCCGCAGCTTCCCAGACCTGCTGGCGCCGGTGTCCCGACAGGCTCATCAACGCGTCGGCCGCCGCCAGCAGCTTCATCTCATGCAGCTCGAGCTGGGCACGCAGCGCCAGGTCTTCGGCACTGTCGAAGACATTCCGAGCACGCGCCTCGACGATGCGATCTGCCGAGGCGGCCTTGAGCCCGCCGATCATCCGCAGTCCCAGCCGCACCGCGGGTTCATGGTCCAGGTCTTCCAGCGTGCAGTCCACGTCGCTGTACATCACGTCCACCGGCCGCACGTCGACGCCGTGCCGCCGCGCATCCTGCACGAGCTGCGACGGTGAATAGAACCCCAGCGGCTGTGAGTTCAGCATCGCCGCCAGGAACTCAGCCGGGTGGTGGCATTTGATCCAGCAGCTCGCGTAGACCAGCAACGCAAACGACGCCGCATGGCTCTCGGGGAACCCGTATTCGCTGAAGCCCTTGATCTGCTCGAAGATCGCCTTGGCGAAGCTCTCCTCGTACCCGCGCGCGGTCATGCCGTCCACGATCCGCGAGTAGTAGTGCTCCAGCCCGCCCTTTCGCTTCCAGGCCGCCATCGATCTGCGCAGCCCGTCCGCCTCACCCGGCGTGAAGCCCGCGGCGAGGATGGAGATCTGCATCACCTGCTCCTGGAACACCGGCACGCCCAGCGTGCGCCCGAGCGCTTCCTTCAGCGCTTCGCTCGGGTAGATCACCGGCTCCTTGCCCTGGCGCCGGTTCAGGTACGGGTGAACCATGCCGCCTTGGATGGGCCCAGGCCGCACGATGGCCACCTCGATGACCAGGTCGTAGAAGCAGCGCGGCTTCAAACGCGGTAGCATGCTCATCTGCGCCCGGCTTTCGATCTGGAAGACGCCGACGGTGTCGGCCTTGCAGATCATGTCGTAGGTGGTGCTGTCCTCTGGCGGAATGTCCTGCATGCCGAAGACACAGCCCTTGCGCAGGCCGATGAAGTCCAGCGCCTTGCGGATGGCGGTGAGCATGCCCAACGCCAGGCAGTCCACCTTCAGCAGGCCGAGCGCATCAAGGTCGTCCTTGTCCCATTCGATGACCGTGCGATCGGGCATCGACGCGTTCTCGATGGGGACCATGCGGCACAGCGGGCCCTTGGTCAGCACGAAGCCACCCGTGTGCTGGCTCAGGTGGCGCGGAAACCCGATCAGCTGTCCGGTGAGGTGCATGAGCTGCTGGACCTGCAGCGACTCCATCGACAACCCGATCTCCTGCAGCCGTTCCGGCCGCGCCTCGCGCCCGTCCCACCACTGGTGCCCCTTGGCGATCGCGTCGACCGTCTCGAGCGACATTCCCAGGGCCTTGCCCACGTCCCGTATCGCGCTTTTCGGCCGGTAGCTGATCACGACCCCGGTGATGGCGGCTCGATCCCGTCCGTACTTGGCATAGAGGTACTGCAGCACCTCTTCGCGCCGCTCGTGCTCGAAATCGATGTCGATGTCCGGCGGCTCGTTGCGCTCCTTGGAGATGAAGCGCTCGAACAGCACGCTCATGCGCGCGGGGTCCACCTCGGTGACGCCGGTGCAGTAGCAGACCACGCTGTTCGCAGCGCTCCCGCGGCCCTGGCAAAGGATGTGCCGCGAGCGCGCGAACATGACGATGTCGGCGACGGTCAGGAAGTAGTGCTCGTACTTCAGCTCGGCGATGAGCACGAGCTCGTGTTCGATCTGCGTTTGCACCTTGGCAGGGATGCCGTCGGGCCAGCGGCGCCCTGCCCCTTCGTAGGTGATGCGCCGCAGGTAGCCGGCCGGCGTCTCGCCGTCGGGCACGACCTCGTCGGGGTACTGGTAGCGCAACTCTTCAAGACTGAAGCTGCAACGTGCAGCCACCTTGAGCGTTTCTGCGAGGAGATCCGGTGCGTACGTCTGCGCAAGCCGCAGCCGGGTGCGCAAATGCCGCTCTGCATTGGGCTGAAGTTCGAGCCCGCACTCGGTCAGCGGCTGGCCCAGGCGCGTCGCCGTCATCACGTCCTGCAGCGGCTTGCGCGAGCGCACATGGAAATGCACGTCGCCGGCGGCGACCAACGGGATCGCGGTGTCGGCGCTGATTTCGCCCAGGCGGTGCAGCCACATCTCGTCGTCGAGCACGCGCAGCTTCTCCACGGCGAACCAGCTGCGCCCCATGAAATGCCTCAGGAGCCAGCGGCCCAGCCAGCGCAACTGCGCCGGCGTGCACATGCGCTTGGGCGACGCCAGCACCACGCAGTTCTCGAGTTCGCGGCCCCGGATGTCCGCAAGCGGCAGCCGGTACGTGCCCTTCTCGGAAGCGCGGCGCAGCTTGGTGATGAACTCGCAGAGGTTGCCGTAGCCTTCCAGGTTGCAGGCGAGCACCGTGAGCGTGAACGGGGTCTCATCCCGTTCGATCTCCTCGGGTTCGACGAGGAACTGGCTGCCGATGAGCAACTTGAGTTCGTGCTCCTTTGCGGCCACGTGGGCGCGCACCACGCCCGCCAAGCTGCACTCGTCGGTGATGGCCAGTGCGGTATAGCCGAGCTGCTTCGCGCGTTCGACGAGCTCCTCCGGCTGGCTGGCGCCGCGCAGGAAGCTGAAGTTGCTCACGCACCTCAGTTCGGCGTAGTCGGGCAGTTCCATGCGCACTCACTCAGGCGAAGGTGCCGTGCAGGAACCACGCCGTCTCTTCCTTGGCCAGGCGCATCTGGAAGATCCACAGCACGCCCGCGTGTTCGCTCACGGCCACCCAGTAGTCGCGGGCGCTGTGCCGGGTGGTTTCCTGTGCGGGTCGACCTTCGCCCCCTTCGCCTGCTTCGCCTGCTGCGATTTGCGTGGTGCGGTCCCACCAGCCGCCTTCAACCCGGTGCGGGCCCGCGAGCAGCTGCAGCACGCCCTGATACAGCGGCCGATTGTTCTGCGTCGCCAGGCGCAGCGGTTTCGGCAGGATGAAGGTGGGCTGGGGCACGTCGACCATGCAGCGCTTCGCGCGCGGCGCCGGCTCGGGTGCCGGTCGCCAGCGGCACATCCATTCCATCCGGTGGTCCTCGAGGACCACGGGACGCAGCACGCGGTCTGGCCCGAGGCGCGCGGCGATGCGCTCGAGCACCAGGGCCAGGCTTTCGCCCGACTGCCGTGCCTCGGGCAGCATCGAGAAACTCTTCTCCTCCAGTGGCTGCACTTCGGTGGCCAGCAACTCCAGATCGCCCACCGGTGCCAGCAGCTCGACCTTGTCGAGGTGCTCGGCCAGCAGCCGGATCAGGTGTTCCGTGTCGCGCGTGGCCTGCGCGGTGCGCACGGTGAGCTCGCCGCCGTCGCCGGCGGTCTTCGAGCGCATCGCGTCATGGCACCAGCGCAGCGTGAACGCGGTCACGCCCGAGCGCCGGGCCATGAGCCAGCCGGCCATCTGCAGCACCAGACGACGTGCACCGAACAGCATGGCGGGTGCATGCTCGACGCGTGCCATGAGTTCCAGCTTGGCGTGGAAGGTCTCGGGCAGCTGCGCCCACGGGTAGGTCTCGGGGCGCAGGCCGTAGGCCTGGTCCAGCGTCGCCAGCAGCTGCGCATCGAACCGCCGGCTCAAACCTCCCCGCGGCAATGCTCGCACCTGGCCCAACGTCCGGCAGCCCAGCCGGGCCAGCGTCGCCTGGTGCGCGGCGACTTGCGTCAGCGTTTCGAGCGGCAGCGCATCGAGGAGCTGCGCGAGCGGCTTGGCAAATCCATTGGACGCTCCCGCCCGGGCGACGGCCAGCGCGGCCAGGCTCGTCGGCGCCCAGCTCAGCTGCCGCACGCCGAGATCCGTGCACTCCTCGCGCACGCGTTCGACCAGGCGGCGCTTGCCGCCGAACAGGCGCAGGCTCTGCTCGATCTCCATGACGACCGCCGGGCACTGCAGGAGCGCTTCGAGAACAGCGACGCGGGGTGTGAACTGAAGACACCACGTCGCGAGCCCGTCGAGCGCCTCAGTGCGCGGCTGCGGGTCGTCCGGAAGGCTGTCGGGAAGAAGGGCTGCCCACAGCATGGGAGAGCTCTCTGGAAAGATCTTGCGATTTGCGGGCCGCGATCAGGCGGCTCGGGTAGCGAAGGCGCGGCGTCAGGACCGCCTCCAGACCGCCAGGGATGGAGGGCAAGCGCAGCTCGCCTTCGTGCGGCGGGCCCTTGCGCTTGAGCAGGTGGACGTGCAGCTCCCAGTCGACGCCCAGGCGGGCCTGAAGGCGCAGCGGCGCGGCCGAGGCTTCATGTGCGGCAGCCGCCGGCCGGCACAGGATGACGGGGCCGTCGCAGCTCTGGGCGCAGACCTGCAAGCGACGGATCTGCTCCTGGCGGGCCTGTGGCAGCCAACTGACGAGCATGCCCGCGGCGTTGGCCTTGATGAGCTGCTCGGTCGCCCACAGGCGCTCCACTGGCTTGTCCGCGTTGATCCACACCAGTTGGCGCTCATCGAGGCCGAGGTGACGCAGGCCAGGCAGATGCGGGGCCTTCGGCGGGCCGACAACAACAATCTGTTTGCCCTGGGCGACCAATTCGCGCATCGCGGGCGCAAGCAGCCGCCACTCGAGTACCGAAGGCTGGACCTGCAAAACCTCCGTCAGCGACTGGCACGGCCAGCCGTTTCCGGGCAGTTCGGCATCCAAGGCCTCGAAGCCGGTGCCGAGCGTGGTCGTGACGGGCGAGCCGAGCGCGTCGCCGCGCCAGATCGCCGATTCCACGGCGTGCGGGAGCGGGACAGGCCAGCGGTGCGGCCCGGTGGGCGGCGGGGGGGATTGGGGGGACGGTGGCGTGTTTTCGCCATCAGCCCATGACAGGGAGATGGCCATTTCGGCTCCAATTACTGTATGGATGTACAGTATCTCTGTGCCTTCGGGCTTGAGCAAGAAGGTTTACAAATTTTCGTCCGCTGCCGGGCTCTGGGCGGCTCACGCTCTAACAAGAGCCCATCAGTCAGCGGCCCCGCACACGACACCGCCATGGATCACGACATACCCACCGACATCTGGATTTTTTACTGCGCACGGCGGTTGAAGATGCACTGGCGCACGGTCGATCCTGTGCAACTCGAGGAGTTGGCCGCGGACCTTGCCCGGGAGCCGCAACTTCGTCAGCTGTCACCGCAGGCTGCGGCGGCACAGTGGCTGGAGCCCATTCTGATATCGCGCGAGTAGCCCCAATTCGGGAGACACGCCGCCGTCGCCCTACGCAAACCTGGGAGCTTCAACCATCTTCAAACTGATTTATAAGTCGCTTTCGATACACGCGTTTTTTGCGAAGCCTGAAGACTCGAGGTTCTAGAGAACTGTTTGCCCGCCACCGTGGGCATCTCATCACGGGAGTTGTCGCATGTGCTATTCCGCCCAGATCCGAGCCGACTACAAACGGTTCTTCCGCTTGTTCGGCGGTGTGCTCACCTTGCGCGCCTTTGCCGAGCTCTACTACGAGCGTCAGGGCAACCCGAAGATCAAGATCCCCAAGGCGATGGACGCGGCCTTCGAGACTCCAGAGAACGAAGAGGAGCGCGAGATCAAGGGGCTGATCGACGCCTTCAATACTGAGCAGGCCCTGAAGCTCGAGCAAGACATCTTTGCGCAGCGCAGGCGCCTGGCCGATGCCGAACGTAAGCTTCAGGTCAAGACCACGAAGAAGGCCACCGACGACGTCCGAATCGCCACGGCCAAAGTCGAATGGGGGTTGGGAAAGCTGGCAGACCTCAGACGCACGCAGCCCGAGCCGCGCGACGCGAGGATCTTTCCGGGCGTGTATGCGCCCGTGATGATCTGGGAGAACGGGCATCGTGTGGTCAAGCCGATGCGCTACCACTGCCGACCGGCCGGCAAGCCTGAGAAATTCGATGTCCTCTACCCGGGCACCTACAACGCTCGGCGCGACAACCTGGAAGGCTTCTGGCGGGGCCAGTTCGGCGTGACGCATGGGATCCTCGTGATCAATGCTTTCTACGAGCATGTCGACCGCGATGGCAAGGACACCATCCTCGAGTTCATGCCAAGGCCCGCGCAGGACATGTGGCTCGCGTGCCTGTGGTCCAGATGGACCGCGCCTGGCCAGCCCGACCTGCTCTCGTTCGCCCTCATCATGGACGAGCCGCCGGACGAAATTCGCGCAGCCGGGCATGACCGCTGCCCCATTCCGCTCAAGCCCGAAAACATCGACGCGTGGTTGAGGCCGGACATGGGAAATCCGGACGTGCAGTACGCTCTCCTCGATGACCGCGCGCGACCGTACTACGAGCACCGGCTCGCAGCTTGACCGCACCTCTTTGCGATGGGCAGTTTCGGTGGCCCTTTCTCACCCCTGCCAGCAGCACCCGCCGCACCAGCGACCACAGCAGAGCCCGCGCCCGCCGCGCCCACCTACAACTTGGGCGGCAGCGTCACCGGTCTGATCGGCGCCGGACTGGTGCTGCAAAAACAACGCCGGTGACGACTTGGCCATCGCGGCCAACGGCAGCTTCAGCTCCGCGCCCCCCAGCGTCGCGAACTACGCGGTCACGGTCAAGAACCAGGCCGAGATCCCAACCTGGGCCTGCACCGCCAGCAACGGCGCTGGCACGGTTGCCAACGGGGCCGTCGCCAACGAGGCCGTGGCCAACGTGCGGCGACCTGTGCCGCCCGCAGCCCACTTTGCCTATTCGCAAGATTACGTCGGAAACCCCCTGCTGGCCTACACCATCGATCCAGCACCGGCGCCTTGAGCCCGAGGGCCACGCCGCCTGGCGTCGCGGGACAACCCAACAGTCCGTGGTCTTGTCCAAGTAGTCGTCAGCCGTGAGAAGTCGAACGCCTGCGCTTTCGGAAAAACTGTGCTCAGTCGCTGAACGGTTGCTGTTGGCCGGTCCGGCCAGACGCCATAGTCGCACGTGCGTGGCGAAGTCGAACAGTCGATGCAACACACTAAGAGACTGCGTAGGCAAAAGTGTTGCGACTAAATACGTTCGCCGGTGTGTCGCCTCATCCGTGAGGACGACGAGGGACTGCCCTTGCTCACTGTATAGCTGCGCCGGGTGGACGCCTGACAGCGTCGTTGCCGGCGGGTTTCGGGATGCCAAGCAAGGGGCGCAGGAGGAACACTGCGCGCGGCAGCGCGAGTCGTGCTGTGGATGACTCTTGGCCGCTTCGATCTTGGGCCAATCGAAATGATTAACTGTCCGACGTCCACGCTTACCCAAACGACATGGATTGCGCGCCGCCCAAGTCCACAGAAGTGGCATTCATGACCTCGGCTACGAGCTACAAAGCGAGGAATTCGACGAGTCGGCCTCCTCGATTGAGGGCAAACAGGCATGCACGAACGCGCCTAGAACCGATCCTGTTGATGGCACGCTGAAGTTGGATTTCCTACGCTGGTTCGCAGTTCTTTACTCCTGTCGAGCGAACGACAGATATTTTGCAACGGGCGAGTTTTCCGGCAGCACATAGACAACGCCTGGTACGTTGCCGAACACCGGCTTCACGTACGCATCGTAGAAGTCGGCGGGCACGTTGATGCAACCGTAGGAGATACGGTTGTCCAATGCCGACGGACTGGCCAATCGCTCGAGCCGCCGCTCGGACTTCTTTGTGGCCCGGACCCTGTGCATCGAAACAGCGGCGTCGTAATCGATCCAGACGATGTCTTCCCCTCCGGTATTGATACCGGGCTCTGTCACGAATCGACCCGCCGGTGTGGTCCGTTCCGTGGGCCGAATTTGAGCCATCGGACGCGTGCCGATCCCTTTCACCGAATCATCTCCGTGCGCCAACCCGAGGAGCACGGGCGAAGACGCCTGCAACTGTCCCATCGCATCGAACAGGTACAGACGGGCCCTGGTCTTGTCGACGATGGCGAAGCCTGCGCCCTTGTTGTCCCGCGACTCGACTGCGTCGCGCGCAACCCGCCGCGCGAGGTGATCCGAGTCAGAGGCGGAAGGACGCTGCGCCCAACTGCACACGGGCGCAAGCATCAATACCGCGACCAAATATCCGGCGTACCGAACCACGATCAGTTGCGATCCGTTCGCGCCGGCCGCATGGGACGGGTTGTGTTCGATGCCGCCATCGACGTGTCGTTGCTGCTACCGGTGTTCATGCTTGGCGCGGCAGGCGCAGTACCGCCGGCCGTGTTGTTCTGCGGCGTGGTTCCAGTGGTGCCCATCGGGCCGCCAGCGGGGCTTTGTTGCCCGGCAGCGGTTGCGGGATTGGCCGGGGCAGTGGTCGGCGGATTGCCTTGGGCGAAGGCCGCGCTGGCGATTGCAAGTGTGCCGGCGGCAAGAAGCAGTGAATGGTGTTTCATGAGCGAGTCTCCAGTTGGTTGGGAACATGCGCCGATCCGGGGACCGACGAGTGCAGACTAGGCAGCGCCATGTCACCGCAAGTCAGTGCTCAACCGACCCCCATGTAGGAGGCCGCGATGCGGGCGGGACACCTCTTGAAAACGTACCCGATGGGGCGGCAAACAGAGCTTGGCTCGGTGGGCAAAATCGCACCCCGGTGGATCGCGAACTGAACGCGTAGCTTTAACAGTTCGTATCCGGTGCACTTCGCGTGCGTCGCCGCCACCCGCGTCTTGGAGCAAAAAGCGGCGCTTGCCTACACGAGGTCGCATTCGGCGAGTGATGCTCGAATCACCGGAGAAGCCGTGGTCACGAAGAAGCGTTGACCACGCCGCGCCGACACAGGCGGATCCATCTGGCAAGCGATACATCCGAACGACACCTCCAGCCGACACCTCCAGTCGTGACCACCATGCAGCCTCAAGACGCAACGCCATCGCCGCTCGACACCGGGGAACCGGCCGAGGCCGATGCCACCTTTACCGCCAACGCACGCGAGGGTGTCTCCCGCAATGTGGTTCTGACCGGCGCCTCCAGCGGCATTGGCCGTGCCACGGCGTTGGCATTCGCCGCGCAGGGCGCTTCGCTCGTCCTTGCATCGCGTCATCGCGAAAACCTGCAGGCGGTGGCGCAGGCCTGCGAAGAAGCTGGAGGGCGGGCCATGGTCGTTCCCACCGACGTGACCGACGCCGGTGCCGTCCAAGCCCTTGCCGATGCCGCCGTCTCACATCTCGGGCATGTGGACCTGTGGATCAACAACGTCGGTGTCGGTGCAGTCGGCCTGTTCGACGAAACGCCGATGGAAGCCCATCGCCGCGTGATCGAGGCGAACCTGCTCGGCCACATGAACGGCGCCTACGCGATCCTGCCGCACTTCAAGTCGCGCGGGCATGGCACGCTGGTCAACATGATTTCGCTGGGCGGCTGGGTGCCAGCGCCTTACGCCACCGCCTATACGGCCAGCAAATTCGGCCTGCGCGGCTTCTCGGAATCGCTGCGCGCCGAACTCGCTGACCAGCCCGAAATTCACGTGTGCGAGGTATACCCGACCTTCGTCGACACCCCCGGCATGTCGCACGGCGCAAACTACAGCGGCGGGCAACTGCGACCGCCTCCGCCCGTGGTCGATCCGCGCACCGTGGCCAGTGCGCTCGTGTCGCTCGCCACCCGTCCACGCGCCAGCACCTACATCGGCGCGCCCGCGCGGCCGGGCATCCTGGCCCACGCACTGGCACCAAACCTCGTGGTGCGCACCATGAAATGGCTCACTGACAAGTCGCTGCAGCGCGCCCGGCCGGCGGCACGCTCTGACGGCAACCTGTTCGAGCCCTCTCGCGGCACCGCCATCGACGGCGGGTTCCGATCCACCTCGGCGATCAATCCCGCCGCTGTGGCAATCGGTGCGGCAGCGGCCGGCCTCGGCGCACTCGCGCTGGCCGGTGCCTGGGCAAGGCGGCGCCAGCGTCGTGGCGCGTGAAACCCTGCCGTTCACCTCACCTCACCTCACCTCACAAAGGAGCTTCGATATGTCTTCGCGCGAATCGAACAAAGGTTCTTTTGCCATCGTGACCGGAGCTTCTTCGGGCATCGGTCTCGAGTTGGCGCGCTGCTGCGCGGCGTCGGGCTTCGATCTTCTGATTGCGGCGGACGAGCCGGAGATCGAGGCCGCAGCCCAGGTGTTGCGCCGTGAGAACGTGCGAGTCAAAGCGCTCCAGGTCGACCTGTCGACAATGGAAGGTGTGGACCGCCTGCACGCTGCCGCGGACGGGCGGCCTGTCGACGCACTACTGGCCAATGCCGGACGCGGACTGGGCCACGCCTTTCTCGACGAAGACTTCTCGCAGGCCAGGCTGGTGCTCGATACCAACGTCACCGGCACCCTGTATCTGCTGCACAAGGTCGCCGGCCAGATGCGGGCGCGCGACCGCGGCCGTATCCTCATCACCGGTTCGATTGCCGGTTTCATCCCGGGCTCGTTCCAGGCGGTCTACAACGGCACGAAGGCGTTCATCGACTCGTTCTCCTTTGCCTTGCGCAACGAGCTGAAGGAAAGCAACGTCACCGTGACCTGCCTGATGCCCGGCCCTACCGACACCGAGTTCTTCGAGCGGGCCGACATGCTCGACACCAAGGTGGGCCAGGGCAAGAAGGCCGACCCCGCCAAGGTCGCGAAGATCGGCTTCGAGGCCATGCTCGACGGGCAAGGCGACGTGGTCGCCGGGTGGAAGAACAAGTTGCAGGCCGCACTGGCGAACATCACGCCGTCGTCGATCCTGGCAGAGCAGCACCGCAAGATGGCGGAACCGGGGACTGCGGATTCCTGAGTGCAGCCAAGCCAGCCGGAAGTCGCATGCACCGGGCCGAGGAATTCACCGAATGGTTGTTCGGGCAGGGACCGCAGCTCGAACCTTGGCAGATGGCTGCACGGGCCATCGCTGTGTTCTTCATTGCGCTGGCGCTGATACGCGCTTCAGGGCGTCGTTCGTTCGGACAGCACAGTCCTTTCGATGCATGCATCACGGTGCTCCTGGGCGCCGTGCTCAGTCGTGCGGTGGTCGGCGCCTCGCCATTCTGGAGCACGATGGCCGCTGGCGCGGCGCTGGTCCTGGTGCACCGCGCCCTGGCACTGGGAAGCAGCCGCTGGCCACGCCTGGAAGACTTCGTCAACGGCCGCGAGATCGTCCTCGTGCGGGACGGCCATGTCAACGAGGGCGCCATGCGGCGTGCCCTTGTCTCGCGAAGCAATCTTGAGGAGGCGATGCGCCAACAGCTTGGCAATGCCGACCTCGACAAGGTGGCTTGCGCCGTCCTCGAGCGCG
The DNA here is from genome assembly GCF_900112425.1 of Variovorax sp. OK212. Lineage (GTDB taxonomy): Bacteria > Pseudomonadota > Gammaproteobacteria > Burkholderiales > Burkholderiaceae_C > Variovorax. The sequence goes on from NZ_FOLP01000030.1 coordinate 16,399, forward strand.
ACGGCAAACTCACCGTGGTGAAGCGGGATTGAGCAGTGCTTTGCCTGCCGTCTCCGGTCAAGATCGCGTTGTCCGCGCGGCCGCAAAGCGAAACAACGATCAGATTCTCCTGGCGGACTCGGCGCGACCGGCGGCGAGAAATGCGGGAACATCCTGCAGGCTCCAGCTGCCATCGCCCCCGAATTGCAGCACATGGGTGTGAAACGGCACCACAGCCGCGCGATGCGCGATGCTGATGAGCGTCACGCCTTCGCGCATGTCCACTCGTGCTCCACGCAAGCCAACGTAGGACTTCGCCCGCCCCACCCGCGTCCTGGGCATGACGGCGCGCCGGACCGGCGGGCCAGTAGACAGCCGCAGGCACTCTTGCGCGCCATCAGCGTCGGCTGGTGCCTACATGACGACAGCGCCAACGCGCCATGTCGCCACCGCACGCTGTTCCTAGGATTTCCGCAGCGCTTCATGCGCCCGGAGACCCCACATGAAATTCGAACATTCCATCGCTGTTGTGCAAGACGGTGGCGGCGCCCGCCTGACCCGCCGCGCCGCCTTCCAGTCCGGTGCTGCGCTCCTCGGGGCAGGCAGCTGCATGGCAACGGCCAATGCGCAAAGTGGGTCCGCACCCGCTGTCTCATCTTCCGTGCCTGCAGCCGAACCGCCGCCTCAGCGCATGCAGGTGCAGCTGCAGGTGAACGGGCGATCCCACCGGCTCGAGGTCGACACCCGCACCACCCTGCTCGATGCGCTGCGCGAGAACCTGCGCATGACCGGGTCCAAGAAGGGCTGCGACCATGGCCAGTGCGGCGCCTGCACGGTGCTCGTGGAAGGCCGGCGCACCAACGCCTGCCTCACGCTGGCGGTGATGCACGACGGCCAGTCGGTCACCACCATCGAGGGCCTGGCGCAGGGCGACACGCTGCACCCGTTGCAGCAGGCCTTCCTCGACCGTGACGGCTTCCAGTGCGGCTACTGCACTCCGGGCCAAATCTGCTCGGCCGCGGGCATGCTGGCCGAAGCCAGGGCAGGCATGCCCAGCCATGTCACGCGCGACCTGGGCGCCAACGTGACGCTCGGCGAGGCAGAGATCCGCGAGCGCATGAGCGGCAACATCTGCCGCTGCAGTGCGTATCCCAACATCGTGGCGGCCATCAAGGACGTGGCCGATGTATCGGGAATATCCGGGAAACCGGGAACATCGGGAGCGCGCTCATGAAAGCCTTCAGCTACGAGCGTGCCAGCTCGCCCGAAGCAGCGGCCTCCGCCTGCGCGCGTCCCGGTGCACGCGCCATTGCAGGCGGTACCAACCTGCTCGACCTGATGAAGCTGCAGATCGAGTCGCCCGTGCACCTGGTCGACATCAACCGCCTGGGGCTGGACACCATCGACGCCACCGTCGACGGCGGCCTGCGCATCGGCGCCATGGTGCGCAATGCCGACCTGGCCGCCGACGCCCGCGTGCGCAAGAACTACGCGGTGCTCAGCCGCGCGCTGCTCGCTGGCGCCTCGGGCCAGTTGCGCAACAAGGCCACCACCGGCGGCAACCTGCTGCAGCGCACGCGCTGCGTCTACTTCTACGACACCGCGCGCGCGTGCAACAAGCGCCAGCCGGGCTCGGGCTGCGCCGCGCTGCAGGGCTACAACCGCATGCATGCGGTGCTCGGCGCCAGCGACCAATGCATTGCCACGCACCCCTCCGACATGGCGGTGGCCATGCGCGTGCTCGATGCGTCGGTGGAAACGGTGATGCCCAGCGGCACGCGGCGCGTGATTCCCATTGCCGACTTTCATCGCCTGCCCGGCAATACGCCGCAGCTGGAGACCAACCTGCAACCCGGCGAGCTGATCACCGGCGTCACGCTGCCGCCGCCCGTACCCGGGCAGCACGTGTACCGCAAGGTGCGTGACCGCGCTTCCTACGCCTTCGCGCTGGTCTCGGTAGCAGCCATCGTGGACGCCGGGGGTGGTCGCATCCGCTCGGCGCGCATGGCCTTCGGTGGGCTGGCGCACAAGCCCTGGCGCGTGGAGGCGGCCGAGGCGCGGTTGGCGAACACCGTGCTCGACGAGGCCGCCGTCGATGCCGCGGCCGACGGGGTGCTCTCCGGCGCCCGCGGTTACGGCCACAACGATTTCAAGCTCCCGCTCGTGCGCCGCACGCTGCAGGCGACCATCACCGAAGCCGTGCGCGCGGCCTGAAGGAGAACGCACCATGGAAATGAACGCTCCCTCGACGCGCAACCCCATAGACGACAACCGCACCGGCCTGATCGGCAAGCCCATCGACCGCGTGGACGGCCGCCTCAAAGTGACGGGCAAGGCGCCCTACGCCTATGAAGTGCAGGAGGCGCCGGGAAAGCCGGCCTACGGGTTCATCGTCGAGGCCACCATCGCCAAGGGCACGGTGGCCGACATCGACGCCTCGGCCGCCGAAAAGGCGCCCGGCGTGCTGCTGGTCATGACGCACCGCAACGCGCCGAAGCAGGCGCCGTGGGGGCCCATCGACGCCAAGGACCGCTTCGCGCGATCGTCCCCGCAGCTGGCGAGCGACAAGGTGCGCTATTACGGCGAGGCAGTGGCCTATGTGGTGGCCGAAAGCTTCGAGGCCGCACGCTCAGCCGCCGCGCTGGTCCGCATCCGCTACGAAGCCGCGCCCGGCGACTACGACATGGCGGCCGCGCAGGCCAAGGCCGAAAAGCCGAAGGACGACGAGATGCAGAAGGCAGACAGCCGCATCGGCGACTTCGAAACGGCCTTTGCGGGTGCGCCCGTGCAGATCGATGCGACGTACACCACGCCGCACCACATCCACGCGCAGATGGAGCCGCACGCCACGCTGGCCTGGTGGACCGGCGACAGTGTCACAGTGCACTGCGCCTCGCAACTTCTGGAGAGCGCGCAGAACGCGGTGGCCAACACGCTGCAGCTTTCACCCTCGAAGGTGCGCATCGTGAGCCGTTACATCGGCGGCGGCTTCGGCGGCAAGCTGCCGGTGTACGGCGACGTGATGCTCTCGGCCATGGCCGCGCGGCAGCTGAAGCGGCCCGTGAAGACGGCGCTCACGCGCCAGCAGATGTTCCACTTCACCACGCACCGCAGCCAGACCATTCAGCGGCTGCGCCTAGGCGCCACGCGCGACGGCCGGCTCACCGCCATCGGCCACGACTCGCTGTCGCACAGCGCGCGCTTCGACGACTTCTACGAGACCGCCAGCACCCAGACACGCTCGCTCTATGCCGCCCTCAACCGGCTGACCACGCACCGCTCGGTGAAGCTCGACCTGCCCATCTCCGATTCCACCCGTGCGCCGGGCGAAGCCGTCGGCATGCTCGCACTCGAACAGGCCATGGATGAGCTGGCCGAAAAGCTCGGCCTCGACCCCATCGAGCTGCGACGGCGCAACGAGCCCACCACGGACCCGGAGAAGAACATTCCCTTTTCCACCCGCCAACTGCTTCGCTGCATGGACGAAGGCGCCGAACGCTTCGGCTGGAGGCGCCGCAGCGCCACCCCCGGCTCCTTGCGCGAGGGCCGATGGCAGATCGGCCTGGGCATGGCAGCGGCCACGCGCAGCAATTTGCTCATGGACGCCAAGTGCGCGGTGGCGCTCGACCGCCAGGGCGTGCTCACGGCGCGCATGTCGATGACCGACATCGGCACCGGAAGCTACACCGTCTTCACCCAGATTGCGGCGGAGATGCTGGGCCTGCCGGTCGACCGGGTGCGCATCGAACTCGGCGACAGCGACTTTCCTGAAACGCCCGGCTCGGGCGGCTCGTGGGGAGCCGCCAGCGCGGGCTCTGCCCTGTTCGACGCCTGCACCAACCTGCGCGGCCAACTCGCGCGCCGCCTGGGCGCGAAGCCCGACGACGTCGTGTTCGCCGACGGCCGCGTCACGGCCGGTGCGCACTCCGAATCGATCGGTGTGCTCGCTGGCACCATCGGCCTGCGCGCGGAAGGTCAGATCAAGAAGGGCGACATGGCGAAGAAGTTTTCGCAGCAGGCCTACGGCGCGCACTTCGCCGAAGTGGCGGTCGACATGGACACCGGCGAGATCCGCCTGCGCCGCATGCTCGGCGTGTTCGCCGCGGGGCGCATCCTGAACATGAAGACGGCCACCAGCCAAGCCACCGGCGCCATGATCTGGGGCGTGGGCTCTGCGCTCTTCGAAGACGCGGTGGTCGACACCCGCTTCGGCGCGTTCGTCAACCACGATCTGGCCGAATACCACGTGCCCTCGCATGCCGACATTCCTGCGATCGAAGCCGTGTTTCTCGAGGAGGTCGACGACAAAACCAACCCGCTGAAGATCAAAGGCGTGGGCGAATTGGGCATCTGCGGTGCGGGTGCTGCCGTGGCCAACGCGGTCTACAACGCGACGGGCGTGCGCATTCGCGACTACCCGCTCACGCTCGACAAGGTGCTCGGGTTGCAGGCGCGCCAAGGCTGAGCCAGGCAGCGAACACCCGCGCAATTTCGCAGGGTGAACGTTTCCAGTTCGGCTCGAGTGCAGCTGGATTTGCTCTACAGGTGACAGGTGTCTCAAGCAAAGGAGTCGACCATGGCAAGAATGATGGGTTCGTTCGAAACGGAGTCAATTGCGGCTCCCCAGTTGCCTGATTCAGTGGAACTGGAGATGCCGCAAACCTATCGAGCCCGGCTGATCCGGCAGCGCGCCTACGAACTCGCCGAGCGCCGTGAATTTCTGGGGCACAACCAGCTCGAGGAATGGCTGCAAGCGGAACGCGAGGTGGACGCGCTGCTCTCGAGTCAACCTCCGGGATCCAACGGCCTCGACCCCCGGCCAAGCCTGTGAATCCCGTGCAAGTTGCCGGCCCTGGGCCGCTTTCGACAGAACAGGTCAGGGGCCGCCACGACGCGGCGGCGTGACCAACTTCAGTTCTTACCGCGAACGCTCGAGGCAAGACTTTGTAGAAGCGCCCGGGCCGCTGGCCGACGAACATCCAGACGGCCTTGCGGCTCGCGTACCTTGCTGGCGATCGCCGGAAAACGTCCCGCAAACTGGCACGCCGAGAGCGAGTGCGACAGGGGCGCCCACCGCCCATCGGAACGCCTGGCGCTGCGCCTTCTCATTCGCTTCCAATCTCAAGTTGCCTGCCATCGCCTCTCCGCGAGTCCGCTCAGACCGTTGACTGGAAGATTTCGGGCCGCTTCTACGAACGCTTGCTGAGCCATCCGAATGTTCGACAACCTCGCGTACCACGGTCTTCGCCCAAGCCTTCGCACCAGCCGCTGATTTGGCGGAAACGGCTCGGCTTTTCAGGCTGTGGACCTTGGCCAGTTGCATCGGTGCGAAGGTCAGGGTGCGCGCGGAGGATCATTCTCACGCGCAAAGTGCCGCGGGCCGCCCACGGCCGCGATGAACGCAGTGATCGCTTCGTCGGCGCCTGCAGCGTCGGCGAGGATGAGGCCAGGGTCTGCAGACCCGTCAGGCAGCGTCATCGGGATCTGCGCCTCGGCCAGCAGCGCGTCGGATGCGCCCAGCGCCAGGATCGTCTTGCAGTGCCAGTACTGCACCCGCAGGAACTCGAGTGTGTGAGCGTCCGCGTCCAGCGCCTCGACCGCCGCAGCACCTTCGGGCAGCACCAGCGCATCGAAAAGGAAACCGGGCGAGTTCTCCATCGTCGCATCGACGGCGAACCTCTCGCCGTTCGCGCCAATGCACGTTCCCAGCCGCGCGCCGACGAGCCGCGGCACCGCGCCGGCCGCCACCAGGGACGACACTACCTTCTGCAGCGACGTCCCCTCGACGCCATTGGCCACGAGCACCGCCACCTTGCGCGTGCGAATGCCGCCGTCCCCGGGCCGCGCCATCAGCGACAGGGCTGGCGACACCTCCACCTCTGGCGTCGCCGGCTTCTCCAGTGCCCTGGGAAGCGGTGCCGGAAGCTCCATGCCCAAGTCCTGCGCAAGCCTTTGCGCGAGGTCGGGGGCGGCGTTCAGCAGGCTTGCCACCACGCGCTCGCGCACCGCGGGCACCGTGACCTTGGAAAGCTCGAAGCGGAACGCATTGCCGATATGCGCCTTCTCCGTTTCGGTCTGGCTCTCGAAAAACAGCCTGGCTTGCGTGTAGTGGTCGGCAAACTTCTCAGGCTTGATGCGGACCTTGTCCGCGCTTTCCTTGGCATCGATGCGCCTTGCGATGCTCGTGAACCCCTGCGCCGCGCCCGCCTGGAACGGGCATCCGCCGGCCAGCGAGTTAGGCTCGTAGGCCACACGCCCGCGGTTGATCGCCTGGCGGTGCATGCCGTCGCGCTGGTTGTTGTGCACCTGCGCGATCGGTGCGTTGATCGGCAGCTCATGGAAATTCGGCCCACCCAGCCGGCTGATCTGCGTGTCGACATAAGAGTGAATGCGCCCGGCGAGCAGCGGGTCGTTCGTGAAGTCCAGGCCCGGCACGATGTGCGCGGTGCAGAAGGCCACCTGCTCGGTTTCAGCGAAGAAGTTGTCGGGGTTTCGGTTGAGCACCATGCGCCCCACGATCTGCACCGGCACAAGCTCCTCGGGAACGATCTTGGTTGCGTCGAGGATGTCGAAGCTGAACTGCTCCGCCTGTTCCTCCGTGAAGATCTGCAACCCGAGCTCCCACTCGGGATACTCGCCCGCATCGATCGCCTCCCACAAGTCGCGGCGATGGAAGTCGGGGTCGGCGCCCGAGATCTTCACCGCCTCCTCCCACACCAGCGAATGTGTCCCCAGCTTCGGCTGCCAATGGAACTTCACGAGGAAGCTTTCGCCCGCTTCATTGACCAGGCGGAAGGTGTGCACGCCGAAGCCCTGCATCATTCGGTAGCTGCGCGGGATGGCGCGGTCCGACATCTGCCACATCAGCATGTGCGTGGATTCGGGCATCAACGACACGAAGTCCCAGAAGGTGTCGTGCGCGCTGGCCGCCTGCGGCATCTGGTGGTGCGGCTCGGGTTTCACCGCATGCACAAGGTCTGGGAACTTCATCGCGTCCTGGATGAAGAACACCGGCATGTTGTTGCCCACCAGGTCCCAGTTGCCTTCGTCGGTATAGAACTTCACGGCAAAGCCACGCACATCGCGCGCGGTGTCTTTCGATCCGCGCTCGCCGGCCACCGTGGAGAAGCGCACGAACACCGGCGTGACCTTGCCGGCCTCCTTGAACGGTGCGGCCTTCGTGAACTTGGTGAGCGGCTCGTAGCACTCGAAGAAGCCGTGGGCGCCAGAGCCGCGGGCATGGACGATGCGCTCCGGAATGCGCTCATGATCGAAGTGCGTGAGCTTCTCGCGCAAGATGAAGTCTTCGAGCAGCACCGGGCCGCGCGCCCCGGCCTTCAGAGAGTTCTGGTTGTCGGCAACGGCCACGCCCTGGTTCGTCGTCAGCACCTGACCGCTCGAATCGACGCGCACGCGGTCGAGCGTGCCGGTCGTCGCATTGACGCCTTCGGGAGCAACCGTACCCGTCTTGTCGGAGGCGTTGCGCTCCGACAGCGAGCTACCGCCCGGCAACCTGGACGGCGGTGAGACAGCCGCGCCGGCAGGCGTTGCCGACGCATTCGCCTCTCCATGTTCGAAAGGCTTCGTCTCGTTCGACGGCATTCCGCTTGCAAGCGCCTGGGTGTCGATCGCTCTCTGCGCGGGCAAGTCGCCCTTGCCGGCCTGGGGCGGAGCGGGACTCGCGGGCCCGCTGTCGGTGTTGCGCGCGGCGGCTCTGGCCGCGTCGATTTCCGCTGAGCTGGCTGCAGGGGTGGCAGAAGTCGGTGGGGTTTTCTTGGCCATGGCTCTCTCTCGAAAATGGGGAGGCAAGGCTATGCTCTGTAGATGCGGCTTTTTGTAGGAAGCCGCCGCATCGCCATCGGGAGATTTGCAACAGGGAGAGACGACAAACGGGTCGGGGGCCAATTCAATGCCTGCAGCTGCCCTTGCGACGATGCCGGGCCCGCAGCTATTGCTTCAATCACTGCGGTCACGCAGCCGCGCTGGGTTGTTCTCCAAATAACGCTCCCACAAGAAAAGTGCTGGTAGCGCAAGCAGGTGCAACAAGGCAAACAGCAAGCCGAAGCAGAACATTGCGATCGCGATCACAGGGCTCGCCGCAATGCCAAACAGTGTCTTCAACATTTTCAAACCCTCCTCAGGGCCAATGGTGCCCAGCGCCCCTCGAACGCTTCGTAGGAAGGCGGCTGAATTTTCTTTTCTGCGAGCCCTCTGCGCCCGCCTACACGCTGCACGCGCGCGCGCTGACGCAACGCACGCGGTCTCGCTCTAGATTTCGACCAACCCCTCCCTTTTCATGCGCCACCCGGAGAGCATCAAAATGATCGGCATCGTCGTACCCGCGCACAACGAAGAGGCTTGCATTCGCTTCTGCCTGACGGCCTTGCGTGAAGCCGCCCGGCACGCTGACCTGGCAGGTGAGCCCGTGGAGATCGTTGTCGTTCTGGACGCATGCACGGACGCCACCGGCGTGTTCGCCTGCGCCACAGGAGCCATGACGCTGAGCGTTCGCGCAAGAAACGTCGGCATGGCGCGCGCCATTGGCGCCGAGGCATTGCTCGCCCGGGGGGCACGATGGCTCGCGTTCACCGACGCCGACACGGTCGTCGCATGCTCGTGGCTTGCGGATCAGCTCTCCCTTGGTGCCGACGCCGTGTGCGGAACGGTCGGCGTGGTCGACTGGACACCGCACGGCGCGCATGCCCCCTTGCTGGAGTGGCATTTTCAGCAGACCTACACCGATACGGAAGGTCACTCGCACGTGCACGGGGCCAACCTGGGGGTGTCGGCTGTCGCGTACAGGCGCGCGGGCGGCTTTCGCCACCTGCAATGCAGCGAGGATGTCGCCCTGGTCAACGCGCTGGTTGCCTCCGGGGCTGCGGTGGCATGGAGCGCGAAGCCCCGGGTGGTCACCAGCGCGCGAAAAGATGGAAGGGCCACGGGCGGATTCGCGGACGCCTTGATCAATGCCGTGGCCCAACGGCTTGAGGCAGCGGCGCGGCCGCTGCTGTTGCCGACGCCGGCGTCGTCCTCGATAAATCATCCATGACCCGAAATCTTCAAAGGAGCCACCATGACGAACAATGCTCAACAGAAGCCGATGTCGCCGGTCAACATCGACCAGAACCGTGCGGTAGGGCAAGACAGCCCGGCGCAAGGCAGCCGCATGGGCCGGGAAGCGAACAAGGCGCACGGCTACCCCGGCGAAGCCGAGCAGCAGGTGGCGACAAACTCCACCAACCCTTCGGGCACTGAACCCAGCGAGCCGGCCTCCGTCAGCGCGACCTCGATCACAGAAGAAAGCAGCCGCGAGGAAGCCGTGCGCCGTGCGGCCTATGAAGCTTATGAACGTCGCGGCAGTGCTGCGGGCAGTGACGTCGACGACTGGCTGGAAGCCGAGGCGCAGGTGAACCGACAACACTCCAAGTAGTGAGCTCGAAGGCCTGCTGCATGTCGCGCGGCAGGCGATTCATCTCCGCGAACAGATCGCGAAGAAACAAGGATCGATACATGGCGACAATCTCCGAAAAGTTGACGGAGCGCGGGCGCGCGTCCCGACGCTTCCGTGAATTGGTCTCGGTGCTCGGCGACGAGTTTCAAGGGCTTGTCGATGCATATCACCTGCGTGCCCTAGTGAGGCTTGGTCGGCTCGCGAGGCGTCGAGGATTTGCGCGTGCTGGCAATAAACGCTGCGGACCTGATACGGGGCATCCGAAACCTCCAGCGTAGCGCACGGGACTCGGGATAGCCAAACTTCGCGAGTTCTTCGCGCCCCTTTTGGGTAATCGCCAACACCTGGGCCTCAGCAAGCGAACCGTCGGTCGACGCCGGACGAATCAGAGCGACGACAAGCCCCGCGGCCCGGAGGACCCTTACCCCGTCGATGTCCTCCTTACGGTAGAACGGCATGGGCAGTCGAGAGCCCGCGATTTGCCTGAGCAAGTTCATGGCCATTTCAGTACCTCCTTTGAGATTGACCACTTTGCGACGACGAAGAAGATAGATCTTGCCGCGCTGGTTTTCAAGAGGGGAACCGGCGCCCACAGCCGCAAGTCTGCGAGAAAAAAGACCAGGTCGCTCGGGACCGGGTTGAGGTTTACAGCAAGCCTGCGGCTAACCACGGGGGAAGCGAATTTAAGGTTGTGCCCGACGCATTGAATGTCGGACGATTCTGATTTTTTCGCTTGAACGCCACATGCAGCTTGCGGACCGGCGCGGGCCTGCGCTGCTTTGCAGCGGCACGGAACGGGCTACGGGCGATTCCCGTCGAGGCAGTTACGCTCATTTGCGCCATGAGTTTTTCTTCGCGCCTGGCAAATCGGTCGCACATGTCCACAAGGTCCGGGCCGAGTCCGGCCCGAGCCTTCAACAAAAGGTGAGAGCGCTCCACCGCTGCCTAGGCCGAGGTAGAAGGCATGCGGGAACAAGCAATGCTCCTACGTGTGGCGTCGGGCGTCATTTGCAGAATGCCCGCGAAGTAAGAAGCTCCGACTCAAATGCCACTCTCCTACCTCCGCAAGATCGAGCGGGCGACCTTGCCTCTTACGGTGACGGACCCTGTTGATGTCAGACAGGTGGAACTGCTCCGCGCTGCTCTGGTGATTACTGCGACGCTGCGCCGAGCCGCCCCCGAAACACCGCCGCATTCCGCAGTAGTTCACGAGATAACACCTGCGGGGTGGATTCTTCTAACACGCGGCATCGCGTAGCGCTGAACCGTTGCCATCGGCCCAAAGCTGGGTTGCGTTTACTGAGGCCGACACGGTCGTCTCGTGGCCGTGGCTCCCGGACTGGCGTTCGCTGAACGCCAATGCGATTTGCCGAAGGGCGATCGCGCGCAGACGCACGTGTGTGCATTCGCAGTACGGGGGGGGCAGCGAGGATGTCGCTATCACGAATGCGCTCGTTGGCGATACTGTCTACAGGCAGTGGCCCTGGGACCTGCATTGGAGGAATGCCGGTCCCCGCACACACCGGACGATGCATGGAGGTGAATCGGAATCGCTTTGGCCGCTGGCACTGTTGAATTCCGCTGATCTCTGACCCTTCTACCCCACTCCCGCAGGCAAAGCCCCCGGTTCGTTCTGTTTCCACAGCGCTTCTGCGCCAACGATGGCAATGCGCTCGCGCAACGGGTAGCTGCCCACTGCTTTCAGGGATCCCCAGCCGCCGGCCGCGCGGGTATATGGTTCGAATCGCGTTTTCTCGGTAACAGGAAGCTCCGGCTGAGTGTGGGATGGATGCAAGTTGTTGCGCCAGGCGTCGAGGCGTTGCGGTTGCCGAAGCGGCAAACGTTCAGGACGGCGCTGGTGCCCCCTTCTCGCGCAGAACACCGTTGATCTCTGCGCCATAGATCAAGGTCGTTGCGCTGACGTAGAGGAACACCAGGGTTGCGACGACGCCCGCGAAGCTGCCATACACCAGCGCAAGCTTTCCCGCCGTGCGTAGCGTGTACGAAAGCGTGGCTGCGGCTGCTACCCAAAGCGCCGCACCCACCACTGCGCCCGGAAGCACCGTGTACAAACGCTGCCGCACGTCCGGCAGCCAGCCATACAGCAGACCGTAGAGCACGGTCAGCAGCAGGAAGGCAGATCCGTATCGCACGCTGTTCTGCAGCCACGGCACCTCCTGCCCTACCCCCGCCTTGTCCTGCAGAAACCTCCAGAGATACGGCAGGATGATCACCGAGCTGAAGGCGGCCAGGACCCCTCCGCCAACCACTACGGTAGCCAGCGTGGATTTGATCCGAGCCTTCCAGAACGGCAAGCCTCTCTCGACGCCGTAAGCCCGATTCAACGCCGTGCGCACCGCCTGCATGCCCGACGAAGCGGCCCACAAGGTGGCCACGAGTCCAACCGTCAACAGCGCTTGGTTCCGTTGGGCAAGCACCTGTCTGATCACCGGCGCCACCGCATCGCGAACGACTTGAGGCGCATAGTCCATCACCCGGCTGGCCAGCGCCGCCGCGTCGCCGGGCTGTCCCGCGAAGCCAGCGGCGGCGGACAGCAGAATCAGGAGTGGAAACATCGCCAGCACCGCAGAGAACGCCAGGCTTCCGGCCTGGTTGCCGCTTTGATGAAGGATGTAGTTGCGAATGGCAAGCAGGACGACCCGCAGCCCGGGCACAGCCAGAAAGACTTGCCGAAGGTGCTGCAAGGCCTCGAGAAATCGGCTCACATTGAACCGTCGCGCTCATCAATCGAGTGGCACTCCTTGGGAGCGCCGGTTTCGCGCGCCCGTGCGGCGAGGCGCACGTAGAAGTTCGCCACTTCGCGCAAGTCTTGCTCGTCGAGATCCTCGATGCCGATCATCCGGTTGCTCGCAACCTTGCTCGCGGCCAAGAGCTCGTTGAGCTTCAAGTGCAGCGCCACACTGTCCTTGTTCTGGCTCTGCTGAATGAGGAAGACCATCAAGAACGTGACAATCGTCGTGCCCGTATTGATCACCAGCTGCCAGTTTTCCGAGAAGCCAAACAGCGGGCCCACAACGGCCCAGACGACCACAGCAAGAATGGCCAGGCAAAACGCGGCGGGTGTACCGGCCCAGCGCGTGACCCTGCTCGCGAAATGATCGAATGCGGACAGCAAACGAGACCGGTCTGCGTACGACGCGCTAGACGTTTCGGGCATCGACCCCACGGGATCATCAGTCGACTGACGAGAAGGCATTGAGAAGCTCGACATAAGAAGATCTGTGTTTCGATCGGCGAAGGACAGGTGCCGCAAATCTAAGGAATCGCTGAAGAACTCGGCCGCGCGTTCTTCGCGCAAGCCGCTGTAGGACGATGCCCGCCGCGCACTCATGAGTACGTGAATGCGCAGACTCCTCGACGAACGGCCAATGTCCGCAACCGTGCGCTAGCTAGCCTGCGCGCGCGGATGGGCCTACGATAGGCCCATGACGGCATCAAACGATGCGGCACGTGCCGCGGAGCAACCGGTCAGTCCCGCTGTTGCTGCAGTCGGAATCGACCCTGCAATGGCTGCAGCGCTCCTCTGGGAGCAGTCACCCGACATCGCCTTCGTGGTGCTCGACACGGCAGGCGTGATCACCGCTTGGCGAGGCGCCGCCGAGGCGCTCTTCGGATTTTCCGAAGAAGAGATCTCCGGCAGTCCCATCGACGTCCTCTTCGTGGAAGAGGACAGGGTACTTGGCTTGCCCCAGCTGGAGCGAGAGGTCGCAGTGTCCGCGCATCGCTCGGAAGACGACCGATGGCATTTGCGCAAGGACGGCGCGCGCATCTGGGTGACGGGCAGCCTCATCGCAATTCAGCAGCATGGCCAGCACGTCGGGTTCGTGAAGGTCATGGCCGATCGAACCAACCTGCGCGCGCGGATCGAGACTTCCGAAAATCGACTGCAGATTGCTCAGGAGAAGGTCCAGGCGCGCGACGCCTTCTTCGGCCGATTGGTACACGAGGTTCGCAATGCGCTCGGGCCCATGCGAATCGCTGCTGAAATCATGGAGAAGCGGGGTTTGGTCGTTGACGAACTGGCGAAACCTGCGAGCGTGGTCGCCCGCCAAGCCGTCCTCGTCGAGCGCATGATGGCTGACTTGGCCGACGTCGTGCGGGTTGGCGTGGGAAAACTGACCCTTTTCAAATCCGAATTCGACCTTGGCGCCGAGATCGTCGATATTGCAGACGTCGTCGCAGCGGACGTCGAAGCGAAGCAGCAGACCATCGATGTACTCGTGCCGCCCGTTGCCATTCCCATCCTGGCCGATCGCCAGCGGGTGCACCAGATCGTCTTCAACCTTCTTCACAACGCCATCAAGTACACGCCTGCAAAAGGGAAGATCTGGCTGCGCTGCACTGTCGAAGTGAACCACGCGGTCATCAAGGTGGCGGACACGGGAATTGGCATAGATGCCGCCTTGCTGCCGGTGATCTTCGACCTGTTTACGCAGGAGGACCCTGACCGCTCCGGCGGTGGCTTTGGCGTTGGCCTGTCCCTGGTCAAAGATCTGGTCCACGCCCATGGCGGGTTCGTGGAAGTGCGCTGCGACGGAAAGGGCCAAGGCAGTGAGTTCACCGTTCGGCTTCCCCTTGATGGGCCCTCATTGCCACCTTGAGGCGTCCCAACGCGATCACCCCGACGAGATGGCAGGACGTCCAGTCGGTGGGGGACACGCTGCCGCGTGATCCGTGGTGTCGACGAGCTTTCAGAAAAAGCGCCGAAGCCACGAAGATCCGGACAGCCGACACGTGATGTTCCGCGAGCAACGGGGCGACCCGAGACTAGGTTGCGTGCGTGCGCGGGTGCATGTGCAGGAGCAGCACCGGCGGAGCGGCGCCGCCGTAGCGAACGCGCGAGGTAGCGTTTGCCAGCTCGAGTGCTCCAGCGAGAAACTTTCGAACATTCGAGTCGCGCCTCGAGCTTGTTGCCGCCTTGACTCGAACACGCCGCTTGACCGCCAGGTCAACGTGGCGCGTCGCTCGTCGTGTCGGCGTTGGTGGAGCTTCGGCTTCCCTTGAGATGCAGCTCGACATCGGCGGCGTTGTCACCGACTTTTGCCACCGCCTCGGACAGTTGCTCGTCCGTGACGCGAGTTCTGGCTTCCAACGTTCCACCGCGTCTGGGTCGCGCATGTCGATGCGTTGCGGGGACGGCTGGGCCTTGCCTTGCGAATCTGCCATGGGGGTTCCTTTCGTGCAGCGAGACCGCGGTTCAGAGCGCAAGGCCACGGTCGGCCGCGACGGCGGCCGGCACCACGGCAGGCGGCCCCGAAGGGGTCAGCACCACCTTGCGGCAGGCTTGCTCCGCCTTCTCGAAGATTTCATAACCTCGCGCGGCGTGCTCCAGGGCCATGTGGTGCGTGATGATCGCCTCCGGCTTCAGATCGCCGGCCTGGATGTGCTCGAGCAACTTGGGCGCTGCTGCGCATGGGTCTGGCCCATCTTGAAGGTGAGCCCCTTCTCGAACGCGTCCCCGAACAGGAAGCCATGGATGAGCGGGCCCACGTTGGCTTTGGGAACGCGCACGAATTCAGCCTGGCCGCCAGGGTAGCCGCCATAAAGGTGGGAGTACCCGAACAACCCGGCACCCGAGCGCACGTTCTTCTTGTTGAGGATGGCGCCGCGTCCCGGGCTCGTGGTCTCGCAGGCAGCGAACAGCGCCTTGTTGGAGAAGAAGCATTGCCCGCAGGAAATGGGAAAGGCATGACAACGCGATCGCCCTTCTTCAGTCGGGTCACCCCTCGGCCCGCTTCCTCGACGACCCCCATGAATTCGTGCCCGAGGATGTCCCCAGACTCCATGTCTGGAATCTTGTCGCGGAAGACGTGCAGGTCAGAGCCGCAGATGGCGGTGGCGGTCACGCGCAGAACCACGTCGTCTTCTTGCTCCAGCACGGGATCTGGAACCGTCTCCACGCCGACGTTCCGGGAAGACTGGTAGGTGAGGGCTTTCATGCTTCAGTGATCCTTCGAGCGATATGCGCAGGGGCCGCAGGGCGGAAGAGAAGATAAAAAAAGCAGGGCTCTTTCCCCGCGCCCGCTGTAGGAATGAAAGCAGTCGATGCGCGTTGCCGGCCTACATCCCGCGATCTTTTCAGCCACCAACCTCGGCTCGAAGCAGATCCGCCGGGCCCGGCCCTCCCGCTGGCGCCCTTTCTATCCTCTTTTCTTCCTCCTCTGTTTCCATGGAGCACCTCATGACGCAAGCTTCCCAACCCGGGCATCGCGATGACCAGCAGGGCCAAAGTCCAGCGCAAAAAGCAATGAAGCAAACCGCGAAAACTTCGAGCGAACGCAATGAGCCCCAGGGACCGAACGACGCGCCGGTGGTTACCCGATCGCGTAAGCCGCAGCGCCCGGGCGATGCGGGCGTCGGGCAGTCCGACAACGAGGGAAGCTCCCCTTATGCCGATCGCAGCCGAAAGGACGAACCGCAACGAGAAGGCTGACTTCCGCCGTTGCGAAGCCCGCGCCCGACGCGGCCTTGCGCTGCACGACCACACGCCGCCTTGAAACGGCGCATGGCTGCTGCAAAGCAAAGGCGCGACCTGTCCGGATGAAAAGGCCACCACTATCTCGAGAGAATGCACATGAACGACCCCCGCGAATCCGCTCCACGCCCACCGTTCGCCACCCCAGCCCAGGAGCCGCCCGGTCTGGAGTCCCGCATGGAACCGCCGCCCGACTTCGGGGAGAGCTCGTACATCGGCAGCGGCAAGCTGAATGGCAAGGCCACGCTGGTCACCGGTGGGGACAGCGGCATCGGGCGTGCCGTCGCCCTTGCCTTCGCACGCGAGGGAGCCGACGTGCTCATCTCGTACCTGCCGGAAGAGGAAGAGGACGCGCGTGTCACCGCGCAATGGATCGAGCGCGCCGGCTGCCGCTGCGTGTGTGTCCCAGGCGACATCCGCACGGAAGCGCATTGCCGAAAGCTTGTGGACACCGCCATCGAGAACTTCGGAAAGCTTGACGTGCTGGTCAACAACGCAGCCTTCCAGATGAGCCACAAGTCGCTCGACGAAATCTCCGAGGAAGAGTTCGACCGAACCTTTCGCACCAACGTCTACGCCAACTTCTTCCTCTCCAAGGCGGCGGCCGCGCGAATGAAGCCGGGCAGCTCGATCATCAGCACGGCGTCGGTGAACGCAGACAAGCCCAATGCCACGCTCGTCGCCTACGCGGCCACCAAGGGCGCGATCCAGAACATGTCCGGTGGCATGGCCCAGCTGCTGGCCGAGAAGGGCATCCGCGTGAACTGCGTGGCACCCGGCCCGTTCTGGACACCGCTCATTCCGTCGACGATGCCGCCGGACAAGGTCAAGGACTTCGGCAAGCAGACGCCAATGAAGCGTCCCGGCCAGCCTGCGGAGCTGCAGGCGGTCTATGTGCTTCTTGCGTCGGACCAGGGAAGCTATATCTCGGGGGCCACCATTCCCGTGACGGGCGGCGTTCCTTTCATCTAATGCAGGCGTCCGAAGGTGCCATGTCCTTCACCCGGCGTAGTTGCCGCCCGACGGGGGCGACAACAGCTTCGCGTTGCAAAAGCGTTCTCCCTCGCGGCGCGGCTGGGGGCCAGCCGATTTCGAGATGAAGGCGACGGATGTAAATTGGCTGGGCCCCCCGCGGAGCCCTGTTGACGACGCACAACAATCGGCTCACGGCATTCGGAAGCGTCTGCCCTTGCGTGATGATCATCGCCTACACGCGCCCTCACCGACACAGGCCAGCCTAGTGAGTCAAGGAGAGTTTTAATGTCCGACGACCCCCACAAAACGGCACTTGACCGCAAACTCATCTCACTCAGAGAAGACTACGAGGTCCGCAACTGGATGAAAAGCCTGAACTGCACCGAGAACCAGCTACGACGCGCAGTTCAAGCGGTCGGAAACTCGGCTGAGAAGGTTCGTGAGTACCTGTCGAAGCAGGACTAGCCGCCGGACTGAGCATGGCCAAGAGCGACGCGCTCTCTACGTACAGAGCAAAGCGCAACTTCGCCGTGACGTCGGAGCCGACGGAGGGTGGCCAGGGCAACCCGAACGCTCTCAGTTTCGTGGTTCAGAAGCACGCCGCATCCAGGCTGCACTACGACTTCCGCCTCGAACTGGACGGCGTGATGCTCTCCTGGGCCGTGCCGAAAGGTCCCAGCTTCGACCCCAAGGACAAGCGGATGGCCATTCACGTGGAGGACCATCCCATCTCTTACTCGTCCTTCGAAGGAACGATTCCCCCCAAGCAGTACGGCGCGGGCACCGTGATCGTCTGGGACAACGGCACGTGGGAACCTGTCGGCGACCCGCGGGCAGGGCTCGCGGCCGGAAAGCTCGTGTTTCGCCTGCGGGGGCAAAAGCTCGAAGGCCTCTGGGAACTGGTCAACATTTCCAAAGGCGGCGAGCGGCAAGAGCCGTGGATTCTGTTCAAGAAGAAGGATGAGTTCGCACGCGCCCACGGGGATTTCGATGTCGTGACCGCACTTCCGGACAGCGTGATCTCAAAGCCGCTGAAGAAGCCGGGACCGAAGTCGCCTCCACCCTCTAAAAGCCGAAACAGTTCAAGCGCAACCCAGCCGATGCCCGGTGCGCGCAAGGTAGAGCTACCGCAGGTACTCAAGCCGCAGCTCGCCACTCTCGCGGCAGGAGTTCCCTCAGCGGGGGAATGGCTTTACGAGTTGAAGTTCGATGGCTACCGCATTTTGGCCAGGATCGAGAACGCAAAGGTTTCGCTCATCACCCGCGGAGGCCACGACTGGGCCGCGAGGATGCCCACCCTGGTTTCGGAGCTCGAGAAGCTCGGGCTGCACTCGTGCTTTCTCGATGGGGAGATCGTCGTTCTTGGATCGAACGGTGCACCCGAATTCAACGCCTTGCAGAACGCCTTCGACAGGCGGCTGGCAGCGGATCGAATTGTCTACTTCGTTTTCGATGCCCCCTTCTTCGAAGGCTACGACCTCAGAAATGTGCCGCTAAAGGAGCGGCGTGGCTTGCTGCGTGACTTCTTTGATGCAAGGGCTTCGGAGCATGTGCGCTTCAGCGCGGACTTCGAGGCCGACCCGACGTCCATTCTTCGATCGGCCTGCCAGATGCAACTGGAAGGGGTGATCGCCAAAC
Source organism: Variovorax sp. OK212 (assembly GCF_900112425.1). Taxonomy (GTDB): domain Bacteria; phylum Pseudomonadota; class Gammaproteobacteria; order Burkholderiales; family Burkholderiaceae_C; genus Variovorax. The sequence goes on from NZ_FOLP01000030.1 coordinate 34,938, forward strand.
GTGCCGACGCGCCGTACGTCTCGCGCCGCAGCGAGACATGGTTGAAGCTGAAGTGCAAGCTGCGCCAGGAGTTCGTGGTGTGCGGCTACACCGATCGCAGTGGCAGCACGGCGCAGATCGGCAGCCTGCTCCTTGGCGTGCACGACGCCGAGGGCAAGCTGGTTTGCGCAGGCAGCGTCGGCACTGGCTGGAGCAGCGACGAGGCTACCGAACTCAAGAAGAAGCTGCAGCCGCTGGGGGCAAAGGCAGCGCCCTTCGACACGGGCATCTCGAAGCCAGGCCGTTGGTCTAAACGCCAGGCCGGGAGCGAGCGCTGGGTGAAGCCTGTCTTGCTGGCCGAAATCACCTTTGCGGAGTGGACACCTGACGGGCAGATCCGCCACGCGTCGTTCTTGGGCCTTCGCGATGACAAGCCGGCGAAGAAGATTGTGCGCGAGCAACCGAAGGTGGTGGACGCGCCAGCAGCAGCGAGTTCAACGAAGCGCACGGCGCCTTCAAATAGGTCCATCAAAATCAGCCATGGAGATCGCGTCATCGATCCGACAGCCGGCGTCACGAAGCTGGAACTGGTGCGCTACTACGAGTCGGTGGCCGACTTTATCCTCCCCCACCTCAAGGGACGTCCGTGCTCGCTGGTACGCGGCCCTGCCGGCGTGACCGGTCAACTGTTCTTTCAGAAGCACGGCGAGAAGATTGGCATTCCAGGAATCACCGAACTTCCTGAGGGGCTATGGTCTGGCCACGCATCGCTCTTGGAGGTCGGAAATGCGCAGGCGTTGGCGGGCGCAGCGCAGATGAACGTCATCGAGTTCCACACGTGGAACTCGAAGGCCAAGGCCATCGACAAGCCCGATCGGATGATCTTCGACCTCGACCCAGGCGAGGGCACGAGCTGGGAACATATCCAGGAGGCCGCGGCGCTCGTGCGCGCCATGCTTCAGGCCCTCGGCCTCGTCGCGTGGTTGAAGACGAGCGGCGGTAAAGGCCTGCACGTCGTGGTGCCTCTGGCGCCACGCTACAACTACGACACCGTCAAAGGGTTCTCTCAGGCCGTCGTGCAGCACCTGGCGAAGACTATTCCTTCGCGTTTCGTGGCCAAGAGCGGGCCCAGCAATCGGGTGGGAAAGCTCTTCGTGGACTACCTGAGGAACGGGCATGGGGCTACTACGGCCGCGGCCTTCTCGGCGCGGGCACGTCCGGGTCTCGGCGTTTCCATCCCAGTGAGTTGGGACGACCTGCCCGGCTTGAAGAGCGGTGCGCAATGGACTGTGCGGACGGCGCGCGAATACCTCTCCTTCCAGAAGCTCGACCCTTGGGCCGGTTACTGGAAGCAAAGGCAGGCTTTGGCAGAACCGATGAAGCTACTGGGGTTCAAACGATGAGCAGCAAATTGGGGGTCGAGGTTTCGTCGCCGAAGGCAGCCGAATGCTTGCGCAAAGATGCCTGAAAGGGATGCACAACAAATGAATCTCTCACATCTCGCGCTGACGGTGATCGAAGATCCGGATCACGCCGGCCGTTTTCACTGGCTGCTTCTCGAGTCGACTGGAGAAATCGATCAGGTGCGCGAGTCCGCCGCCTCCGAAGACACCTTCGATTCCGCACAGAAAGCGTTTGATGCGGGCGGCTCTCGATGGCGCCTGGCGATGCGGGCGGAGGACGAAGACGCCGATCCGGTCGGCAATCCGGAGGCCGACGCCGAGTGATTCCCATCCGGCCGCAACGACCCCCTGATTCGGATGAGGCTACGACGCGTTCTCACCGAAGCCGCAGAGAAACACCTACACGCGTGCGAAATGGGACGCATACGTTGGCCGCATGGCCATCACCGCATTCCTCGTCGAAGATAGCAAGATTATCCGAGACAACTTGATCCCGACGCTCGAGGGGCTTTCCGCTGCGAGGGTGGAAGGCTTTGCAGAAACCGAAACAGAGGCAGTTGCTTGGCTCAACTCGCATGACGGTTGGGATGTTGCAGTGGTTGATCTCTTCTTGCGCGAGGGCTCCGGACTAGGTGTCTTGGACAGTTGCCGGGACCGAGGCCCCACGCAGCGGATCGTCATCTTCTCCAACTATGCGACCGAAGAAATTCGGCGGCGCGCGGCGCAACTCGGAGCAGACGGCGTGTTCGACAAGTCCACGCAAATAGATAGCTTGTTGGACTTCCTCGAGCGGCTCAACGCCACTTGGTAGGATTTCCGCCTTCGCGATGATCCGCGAGCGCCTTTCGCCCCAACGGCGTGATCCCGCTTACGACCGCAACCTCTGGCTCGCCTGGAGATGGCGAGTCTGCTGGAGTCCCGCTGATCTCGGCGTCGACCAGTCCTGCCGCCTTCAGGACGGCGACGTTGTTGATGTCGTGGGTCGACTCTACGCGGAGCGGAAATTGAGCGTTTTCGATCGTGCGCAGATAGTCCATGGGCATGTTGGATGTTTCCTTTGCTTGCGCATGAGAGGCCATCGGCCTCTTCTCATGCGCCCAAAAAAGTGGCAAGTTGAGGCCATTTTCGGACATTTTGGAGCTCGCCATGGTCACTGCTGCGCGATCGATTGCGTCCCTGTCTCTGGGCTTCGGTCTGGTCTCCATTCCGGTTCGGCTGTTTACGGCCACGGAGAGTTCGGCATCCGTCCGATTCAACATGCTGACCAAGGACGGGCAGCGCGTAAAGCAGCAGTATGTTTCCGCTGTAAACACCAAGAAAGTCGTTCCTCGCGCGGAGATGGTGAAAGGGTATGAGTTCGACACTGATCGATTCGTGATCTTCCAAGCGAATGAGCTGAAATCGCTTGAGGAAGGAGCTAGCCATCTCATCGACATCGTGGCATTCATTCCGGCCGATGCCGTCGACCCGATCTACTACGACAAGCCGTACTTCCTGGCGCCCGACAGGCGCGGCGGAAAGCCATACAACCTCCTGAAAAAGGCAATGTTGCAAAGTGGCCGGTGCGCACTGGCGAAGTGGGCGTGGAAGTCCAAGCAATATGTCGTTCAGGTCCGGGCTGAGGAGGACGGCTTGGTGCTGCAGCAGCTGCTGTACGCTGAAGAAGTTCGCTCGCTGAAAGACCTGGGGATCGAGCAGTTGGAGCCGTCGGCGGCCGAACTCAAGCTTGCGCTGCAGTTGATCGACCAGATCTCCCAAGATACCTACGACCCGACCATGTTCGAGGACGAGGAAAAGAAGCGCATCCTGGCGGCAATCGACGCCAAGATTGCTGGCGAGGAAATTGTGGCGGCGGAACATCCCGAGGATGTGGAATCCGCGCAGATCATCGATTTGACGCAAATGCTGATGGCCAGCCTGGAAAAGAAGGGCAAAGGCAGCGAGAAGCCTCGACCGAGCCCGGCGAAGGCCAGCCGGGTCGTCACACCGCTTCGACCTTCGCAAGCCAAGGCCAAGCGTGCACCCAAGACACCAGCGAAAAGCGTGGCAGCCCCAGCGCCGCGTTCGAGAGTGAGGAAGTGAAGAGCCAAGTGGACGCGACGCGGACACTTCGGGGCGTCGTGCAATCTTTGGGGCTGTCCAAGCACTCAGTGCTTCGACTCATTGAGCTTGGCTTTGTCACCCCCATCAAGGACGACGGAAACGCGTGGAAGTTCTCTTTTCAGGACATTGTGCTGCTTCGCTCGGCGCAAGAACTCCGAAGCGCGCGCATTCCGACTCGCCAGATCCTCAAGGCGCTGCAGCAGCTGAAGGTCACGTTGCCGGATGAATTGCCGTTGCTGGGTCTGCGCATCACGGCAGAAGGGAACCGAGTCACCGTGCGTTCTGCGGACGCGCACTGGGAGCCCGAGAGCGGCCAGCTCATTTTGGATCTTCAGATTGCGACGGGCGGCGGTTCGGTGAGCTTCTTGCCTCAGGACGAGGCCGACGCTGCAGATTCTGCGGGATTGGCCGACCGGTTTGCGCGCGCCGAGGCATTGGAAGAACGCGCACCCGAAGCGGCTGAAGCACTCTATCGGCAGATCCTGACGGACGATCCATCCTACGCGCATGCTTACCTGAATCTTGGCTTCATGTTGTGCGAGACAGGCAGGTGCGAATCTGCGGCGGCGCTTTATGAGGACGGTCTGCGCTTCTGCCCCGACGACCCCTTAATGCACTTCAACAGAGCCGTCGCGCTAGAGGGCATCGGCAACATCGACGGCGCGCTGGAAAGCTATGAGGAGTCATTGCGCTTGCAACCAGACTTGCTCGATGCGCATCGAAACGCGGCGCTTCTATATGCGGATGCGGGCCAACAGCAAATGGCGATCAGGCACTTCAGTGCGTTCAAACGGCTCCAGCCCGAAAGGCCGCTTCGCTCGCCTTGAGCCGCAGGCGTCACCGCCTGCTTCAACCTGATCTGATCGTCATCGATACGGCTGATGCTCTCTCCGCTTTGCGTTGTTGAACTCGCAGCTCTTGCTGCTGCGCGACGCTGGCCGAGACGAAGCTATATCGCATCTCCAACGGCCACTCGATGCACGGCGGTGCGGAATAGGAACCGCACCGGCCGAAAGCCCAGTTTGCTCAACGAGGGTTTCCACGCTGTTTTCGCTGCGATGCAAAAAATAAAGTCCGCGGCGAGATGCTGCACTCCGAGTCAAACGAGCCTCGTGTTCGTATTCGTAGCTCACACAAGTCGGTCTGCGGCATCTCACCGACCCATGACTTTGAGTGACGCACTCCACGGTCGACGGTCTTCTATGGGATCGCCACCTACTGCGCTTGGAGCCCGGCGCCGACTGAAGCCGAGCGGCACGGAAGGAATTGTTTCTGCTCCACAACAAGGAGCAGCCATGGCCCAGTACGGCGTCAATACACCGGTCGGCGTGATCGAAGGAAATACCGTCCAAAGCGGCGTTTCATGGGGCGCAATCTTTGCAGGTGCCGCGGGCGCGGCAGCACTGTCGCTCGTGCTCTTGCTCCTCGGTACGGGCCTTGGCATGTCGTCGATCAGCCCCTGGACGAGCCAGGGTGCGAGCGCCGCCGCCATCGGTATTGCGACGATCCTCTGGCTGAGCTTCACCCAGATCGCGGCATCCGGGATGGGCGGCTATCTGGCCGGAAGACTTCGCACCAAGTGGGCCGGCGTTCACACGGACGAGGGCTACTTTCGCGACACCGCGCATGGCTTCCTTGCGTGGGCAGTAGCCACGCTGCTCACAGCAGCGCTTCTGGGCTCCGCGGTGGCTTCGATCCTCGGAGCCGGTGCACAGGCGGGAGCTACGGTGGCCGGCGGCGCCGCGACCGCAGCTGCCAGCGCAGCGGGTGGTGCAGGCGTTGCGGCGGCGCAGTCGGGCCGTGAAACGGGTTCGGACCCGACCGCTTACTTCATCGACTCGCTGTTTCGTCGCGATCCGGGCAGCCCGGCGTCGGTCACGGGTGACGCCACCACGGCTTCTTCCCCGTCTGCCGCACCGGTCACACCGGCAGCGCCGGCCATGGCGCCTGAGCGCGGCGCCTCTGCCTCCAATGCCGAGGTCAGCCGGATCTTTCTGAACGGCATCCGCACCGGTGCGCTGCCGCCGGACGATGCCAAGTACGTCGGCCAAGTCGTGGCACAGCGCACGGGGCTGAGCCAACAGGACGCGGAGAAGCGCGTGAACGATACCTACGCCAAGGCCCAGGCAACGCTCAAGAATGCAGAGGCAAAGGCCAAGGAAGCGGCTGACGCCGCGCGCAAGGCTTCAGCCTATGCCTCGCTCTGGTTGGTGGTCTCGATGCTCATCGGCGCATTCGTCGCGAGCTTCGCAGCGACCTACGGTGGCCGCCGCCGCGACCTCTGACCCTCACTTTCAAAGGAGACCTCCATGCGCTCACTACTTCTGCTGTTCCTTGGCGTGCCGATCCCGATCATCATCCTGATCGCACTGTTCTTCCACTAGGCTTCAAAGAGACAGCCATCGGGCGACGGGTCTCATGACCGCTGCGACCTGGGACCTGGTGATCGGTGCACTCCTGATCCTGGCAGCGCTGACCGGCACGCTTCTCAAGACGTTGCCCATCAGCGCCGCCGCCCTCTACATGGGCTTGGGGTTTGCCGCCGGGCCCGGTGGCTTCAATCTTGTAAAGCTTGGGATGCCGGCTGACGCGGCACTCGTCGAGACGGTCAGCGAGGTCGCTGTGCTGATCTCGCTTTTCGCGGTGGGACTGCGCTTGCGCATCCGTTTGCAGGTCGAGAGTTGGATACAACCCGCGTTGCTGGCCAGCTTGGCCATGGTCGTCACGATCGCATTGATGACGCTCGCAGGCCAGGGCCTGCAGCTTGGCTTGTCGGCCGCGTTGCTCTTGGCAGCCATCCTCGCGCCGACCGACCCCGTGCTTGCCTCCGACGTACAGGTCCGCCACGAGAACGATCAAGACGACCTGCGCTTTGGCCTCACCGCCGAAGGGGGCCTGAACGACGGCGCCGCTTTTCCTTTCGTGATGCTGGCGCTGGGCCTGGCCGGTGTCCATGAACTCGGCCCGTGGGGACTTCGATGGCTTTCATTGGACGTGGTGTGGGCCATCGTGGGCGGCATTGCGCTGGGCTGGACGAGTGGCGCGATGTTCACCCGGCTGGTGCTGTTCCTGCAGACCAGGAAGAAGCAGGCATTGGGCATGGAAAGTTTCCTTGCGCTCGGGCTCATTGCGTTGACCTACGGCATCGCTTTGCACGCGGCCGTCTATGGCTTCCTTGCCGTCTTCTTCGCCGGACTCAGCATGCGCAACGTGGAGCGCGCCGTGGGCGACAAAGCCGGCCAAGCACAAGCGACCGCCAAGCCGCCGCAAGTCAGGGACGTCGCGGTTGCGCAGGCCCACACCGCGAACGCCATGACGCGCGACGTGCTCGACTTTGCACGGGAGCTGGAGAAATTTGTCGAACTCGCGGCCATGCTGGTCATCGGCTGCCTGCTGCGCACCGAGATGCTGACCGCCCCCAATGTGTTGATCGCCGTGCTTCTGATCGCAGTCGCCCGGCCGGTGGCTGTCTACATTGCCACGCTGGGCGGGCACTGGACTGCATCGCAACGCCGCCTTGGGGCGTGGTTCGGCATCCGCGGTGTTGGCTCCATTTACTACCTGGCCTACGTCTCGACGCACGGCGCCTCGCGGTCCGATGTCGGAACGATCACGGGCGCCGTGTTGGTGACGGTAGTGCTGTCGGTGATCGTCCATGGAATCTCCGCCACGCCGTTGATGAATCTCTACCAGGCAGCGACGCAGCGAGGACGATGATCGAAGGTCGATCCCTCGAGCGAAATCCCTCGCACAACTACAGGCTCATGCATCTGCCCGCGACAATGATTTTGGTGCGCTATCCCAGCGAGTTTTAGGCCAAGCTGATTTCATCGAAGTGAGCGCGTCACGGTTGTTGCGCTCGCCGTCCCGGCTGGGCGGAGATGCGTACGTGGGCCGCGAGCTGCCGCTGACGCCCGATGGCTGCAAGATCACTGCTTCTAACAGGTCGCGCAAGGTCGGTTGGACCAAGCAATGGTCTGATTCAACTCCTGGTGACGGACGCGTTGGCACGTCAGTCCGGAAACAAGGTAGTGTCCTGCAGAGGAACAGCCAACAGGCCGCCTTTTCCGCGACACAGCTTCCAAGTGACCAACCGATGCAAGTTTTTTCTGTTGCCAACGTGGATCGATCGGACGATCATCTCGCGCACCAACGCCTCGGAGGCCCAACCATGAAACTGATGGCTGTCGAGTTGATCCAAGAAAGCGGCACGGATTTCGCGAAATGGTCAACGACGGGGGAGATTGCACCAAGCGAAGCGTTTGACCGGCTCATTCGCGTCTTGGCTGCCACCCGACAGAACATGGAGCCGGCGTTTGCGCAGGCATTGCCGGTAATCATCAAAGATCCGCCCCCGGTCGACGGACCCGCCTGGCAATGGTCGATCGAGGCCGACGGCAGCCTCGTGCTCAACTTGCGCCATCCCGGTCTCGGTTGGCTCGGATTCCGGCTTGCCGACGTCGAGGGATTCCATGCGAATCTTGGCAACGTCGTTGATCAACGCAACGCCCTGCGTGCAGAGTTCGAACGGCCGACGCACTGAGCGCTGGTGGCGTTTGCTCGCTGCCATGAAAGGTGACAGCGGCCGGCATCAAGGCGTCTCCCTGGCCCTTTTGTCCCTCCCTCGCCCTCGCCCTCGCCCTCGCCCTAGCCCTAGGTGTGAAGCAATGGGATGGACGCCCCCCCTTGAACGGCATTTCAGTGCCAGAGTGGAAGTGTCAGCCACCACTCGATCCGGAAGGAGCGTCCATCATGCAAATTACGGCAATCGGCCTCGACTTGGCCAAGAACGTATTTCAGGTCCACGGGGTCAACGAGCACGGCATAGGCGTGCTTCGCAAACAGTTGAGGCGCGACCAGGTGGCGGCGTTCTTCGCCAACTTACCGACGTGCTTGGTGGGCATCGAGGCGTGCGCCAGCGCGCATCACTGGGCGCGCAAGCTGCAGACCATGGGGCATACCGTCAGATTGATGGCCCCGCAGTTCGTTAAGCCATACGTGAAGAGCAACAAGAACGATGTCGCTGACGCGGAGGCTATCTGCGAGGCGGTCACACGTCCGTCGATGCGCTTCGTGCCGATCAAGAACATCGAGCAGCAGGCAGTTCTCTCGCTGCACCGCGTTCGCCAGGGCTTCGTCAAGGCGCGCACGGCTCAGGCGAATCAGATCCGCGGCTTACTCGGAGAATATGGTCTCATCGTGCCGCAAGGCATTGCCTACCTAACGCAGCGTGTCCCGTCCCTGATCGAGGATGCCTGCAATGAACTGCCAGGCTCATTCCGAATTCTCATTCAACGCCTGCTCGAACACCTCAAGCTACTGCAGCAGCAAGTCGACGAGATCGAGTCACAGATCAAGGCGTGGCATCGCTCAAGCGAGGCCAGCAGTCGCCTGGAGCAGATTCCAGGTATCGGACCGCTGACGGCAACGGCACTGGTCGCCAGTGTGGGCGATGCGAAGAATTTCGACAACGGACGTCAGCTCGCTGCGTGGCTGGGTCTCGTGCCCAGACAGCATTCGAGTGGCGGCAAGCCGACGCTCCTGGGCATCAGCAAACGAGGCGACTCCTACCTGAGAACACTGCTAATCCACGGCGCTCGATTTGTGATCTACCAGGCTCAGGCCCGACAGCGGGCCAGCGCTCAGGGTTGGCTACTCAAGCTGATCGGTCGGCGCAACGCCAACGTCGCTGCCGTCGCGCTGGCAAACAAGAATGCGAGGATCGTGTGGGCCCTGCTAGCGCGGGGTGAAGGTTTTAGACCGCCCTGCGCGAGCGTAGCGGCGGTCGCGTAGCCAGAGGGTTCCAGAAGAACACAGCCAAGGAGGAATATCTCGCCGATTGCTCAAGCGATCACACAGTGATGGCATGGCAGGTCAGACCGTGGTTGGCATAACCCGCTCTTGACAGAGCACCTTGGAGTGCGCTGAAGCTTTGGGGAGCCAGCCAGCAGAACCCATCAGGGACAGCGAGTGCTCTCGCGAAAAGTCCGGATGTACGGGTGCAATCTTCACCTCCGCGCCGTTCACAAACTGAAAGCTTGGCAAACCGGGGGCGTCCATGTACGTCAAGAGGTTGTTTCTTGACGAGTTGATTCTGGACATAGGTGCGATGCCTCCAATACCGCTGTGCGGGCGGTGCCAGTTGTAGTGGTGCTGCCAGCTTGCCAGGGCATCGGTTCGTTGGGCTGAGTTCTGGTAGGTCCAGCCGTAGGCCCATTCGCGCAACGCGGACTGGATGAACCGTTCGGCTTTTCCGTTGGTCTGCGGCCGGTAGGGCCGCGTGAAGCTGTGCTTGATACCGAGCTCGACGCAGGTCACCCGGAAGTCGCGCGAGCGGAACGCCGGGCCTGTCCGTCAGCAGTCTTCGCACAGTGATGCCCAGGCGGGCGTAATAGGCCACCGCATTGCGCAGGAACAGGACCGCCTGCGCCTGTTTTTCGTCGGGATGCATGGCGGTAAATGCCAGCCTTGCGTGGTCATCGATGGCCACGAACAACGTCTCCCAGCCCGCACCATCGACCGAGTCGCGTCGGTTGCCTGTGACGCGATGGCTGGGGCGCACGATGCGCCCGAGCTTCTTGGTGTCGATGTGCAGCAGATCGCCAGGGGCTTCGTGCTCGTAGCGCACGATCGGCTCGGCTGGTACCAGATCGCTCAGCTTGGACATGCCTGCTCGGGTCAGCACGCGGCTGACTGTCGAAGCCGAGACGCCCACGCTGCGAGCAATACGTGACTGCAGCATCCGACGTTTACGCAACTCGAGGATGAGCAAGACCTTGCCCGAGTCGATGGCCCTGGGCGAGCGCGCTGGTTTGGAGGAGGCATCGGCCAAGGCAGCTTCTCCGCCTGCCAGATAACGACCGAGCCACTTCCTGGCCGTGGGTGCAGTGACGCCGTGTGCGGCAGCTGCACGCACGGCATCCAAGCCTTCCAAAGTCATCTGCTTGACCATCTCGAATCGGCGGGCAAAGGTAAGTCGGGCATGCTTATGGGTGTTCATCCGGTTGGGCGTCCTGAGTGGATTGGGTGTTTGGCGACTTCCAGTCTCTCAAACCCAATCCGGATGAACACCGGATACAACCTATTGGAGCTTCACACCTAGCCCGCGCCAAGCTGCTGTCGGAAGGCAGTGTGCGTGGCCAGAATGCCGCCCATGTGAAGTCTGGAGGGTGCCAGGTGAAGCGACGTGTGGCCACGCAGCTCGCGTCCCGGAAGGCATGCTCGCCTTGCGGGTGGATTCACCAGCGTTGACAGACCCATGTTGATGCCGCGCGAATGCCATCCGGGCCACTCCACGCGCACCGTCGTGCTCGTCGCAGCGCTTTGTATCGCTCGGGTCTGAACAGGTCAATCAATGAACGACCAGTGCGCCCGTCTACGGAATGAGCGTGCATTTGCATGCGCTGCAACCGCAGTTGCAGCACAGTGGTCGGCATGCGGGAACGGCGTGCGACCCGTCGACTCTCGGCCCCGTTGCTTGAGGTGCAAGGGTTGTATCAAGGGGCAATTCCTCTGAGCATCGCCTCTTCACATTGGCTTTCAAGAGGTCCCCATGCACTTCGCTTCGCGCCCGCTCCATTCGATCCGCCGATGGATCTGTCTGCTTGCTTTCTTATGCACGTGGGCGGGCGCATCAGGCGCGCAAACCCACTATCGCATCGCAACCGAAGGCACCTACGCGCCTTGGAGCTTCAAAGACGCTCAAGGCGTCTTGCAAGGATGGGACGTCGACATTGCGAAGGCGCTGTGCGAGAAGATGAGCGCTCGATGCGAGATCGTCGCGCAGGACTGGGACGGGATCATCCCCGGTCTCATGGCGCGCAAGTACGACATGATCGTCGCGAGCATGGCCATCACACCGCAGCGGCGCCAGCGCGTGGACTTCTCGGAAAAATACAAGGAGACGATCTCACGCTTCGTGGCCCGAAAGAACGCACCAGCTGACGTGAGCCCGGCTGCACTCAAGGGAAAATCCATCGGCGTTCAGCGTGGCTCCATCCAAGCCGCCTACCTGGCCGATGCCTACCGCGACGCCGACCTCAAGTATTACGACACATCCCAGGCAGCTGAACTCGACCTCGTGGCGGGCCGGGTCGACTACATCCTCGGCAACATGGTCACTTACTTCGTGGGATTCATGAAGACGCCCGAATCGCGCAATTTCGCATTCGTCGGGCCAGACCTCAAAGGCGGGCTGCTCGGCGAGGGCAATGGCATCGCCGTGCGCAAGGGCGACACCGCGCTACTGTCCAGGGTCAATGCGGCACTTGCGGCGATCCGTGCGGATGGCACCTACGACCGCATCACGGCGCGGTACTTTCCATTCAGGCTGATGTAAGTCGTGGGATACAGCATGAGCATGTTGCATGGTTTTGGAGGTCAGTTGCTGCTCGGCACGGTGACCACCGTCGAATTGGCGGCGGCCTCGCTGCTGGTGGGCACGGTGTTCGGCGCGATCGGCTGCTGGCTGCAGCTCTCGGGCATCCGCGTCCTGCAAGCCGCGGGCTATGCGTACACCGCCGTCATCCGGGGCGTGCCGGACCTGCTGGTCGTCTTTGGCGTCTTCTTTGCGGGCACCGCAGCGCTGGCGGCAGCGACGGGCCGCTACGTCGAAGTCGACACATTCGCGGCTGGCGTCGTCGCGTTGGCGCTGTCGTTCGGGGCTTACTTCGCGGAGATCGCGCGCGGTGCACTGCAGTCCATTGCACGAGCCCAACGCGAAGCGGCCAGAACCTTGGGTCTCACCCGGCTGCAGTCGCTATGGAGCGTCGTCTTGCCCCAGGCGGCCCGCGTCGCGCTCGCGCCATTCGGCAACCAGTCGATCGTGCTGCTCAAACAGACATCGATCGTGTCGATCGTCGGATGCGACGAACTGATGCGAAAGGCTGCCGAGGCCTCAGGCACCACGCGCGAGCCGTTCACGATGTATTTCGCCGCCGCATGCATCTATCTGGCCTTGACCGGTGCCGCGACAGTGTGCCTTGAATGGGCCGAACGCAGCGCCGCGCGCGCGCAAACGCACTGAGCCGCAATGTTCGACGTCGAACTTGCAGCGGCGGTACTGCCCGCCCTCGTCACGGCAGCCTGGCTCACGCTGAAGCTCACGGCCCTCGTCATTCTCCTGGGCACCGCACTGGCTCTTCCCCTCGCGCTGTGCAAGGCGTCCCGTTCCGCACTGCTGCGCGCGACGGCCAATGCTTACGTGATGTTCTTCCGCGGCACACCGTCGTTGGTGCAGATCTTTTTGCTGTACTACGGCGCCAGCCAATTCGAGGTCGTGCGTTACTCCGTGTTCTGGCCGGTCCTGAGCGATCCCTTCTGGTGCGTGGTGATCGCCCTGGGTCTCAACTCGGCCTCCTACACCGGGAAGACGCTGGCTGCAGCGCTCGCGGCAGTTCCCAGAAGCATGCGCGAGGCCGCGTCCGTGCTCGGGCTCGGTCGACCGGCCACGTTCTGTCTGATCGAGCTGCCCCTGGCGCTTCGCATCGCGCTGCCCGCGTTCGGCAACGAAATCATCCTGACCTGCAAGGCGACCTCGCTGGCGAGCACCGTGACCTTGCTGGAACTGACGGGGACCGCCCGTCTGCTGAGCGCAGAGACCTACGCACCGTACGAAGTGTTCATGAGCGCCGGCATCGTCTACCTGGCGCTGAACTACAGCCTGATGCTGGCGATGCGCCGGCTCGAAACCTCATTCCATCGTTCCCATCCCACTGTTCGCACCACGTCATGAAGTTCATCACCTTGGGCCCCTCGGGCAGCAACCACGAGCACGTGGCCTCCCGCTATCTGGAATTCCACGACATCCGCGAGCGAGCGACGCTGACGCTGGCGGCCGACTTCGAGGAAGGCGCGAAGGCCGTGCTCGATGCACAAGCGGATTTCCTGGTCCAGTGCGCCGTGCATCCCGCCACCATGGCCACCGTTGCCAAATTCTTCCAGGGCTTGTACGTGATCGACACGTTTCTCTCCCCAAGTCAGGAACTCGCCGTTATCCAGCGCAACGATGTCGCTCATGCGAAGACGCTTGCAGTGATGCGACCGACCTTGGACTACATCGATCGCGGGCCTTGGGAGCACATCGAGTTGGTCGAGACGGTTGCGCAGGTCACCCGCGGGCTGATCGACGGCCGCTACGACGCAGGGGTGGGCTACGCGCACGCTGTGGCAGCGCATCCCGAACGTCTTCGTCTGGTGAAGTTCATCGGCACCGTCGACGACGCATGGATCGTCTACGGCCGCGACCGCGTGAGCGGCGGACGGTTGACGGCGTGGCGAGACAGCCCTGCCGGCGTGATGTACCGCAAGGAGCGCTGATCGTGCGAGTGCATTCCCCCCCTGCGATGGTCTCGGTCGACGGCGTCTCGAAACACTTCGGCCAGCATCTGGTGCTGCGTGATGTCCATCTGCGCGTCGAAGCCGGGCAACGTGCGGTCGTCTGCGGCCCATCGGGCTCGGGCAAGTCCACCCTCGCGCGATGCATCAGCGGGCTGGAGGCCTACGGCAGCGGCACCGTGACCGTCAACGGCACGATGGTGTCGCCAGACATGCCTCATTCGGCGCTGATCCGCGCCAACGTCGGGATGGTGTTCCAGCAGTTCAACCTCTTTCCACATCTGAGCGTGCTCGACAACTGCACCCTGGCCCAACGATGGGTGCGCCGCCGATCGAGGGACGAGTCCAGGGAAATCGCGCTCGCACACCTTGATCGTGTTCGGCTCGCCGACAAGGCATCCGCCTATCCTGCGCAGTTGTCCGGCGGCCAGCAGCAACGCGTGGCGATCGCGCGGGCCCTGTGCCTGGACCCCTCGGTGATGTTGTTCGACGAAGCCACATCCGCGCTGGACCCGGAGATGGTCAAAGAAGTGCTCGACACCATGATGCTGCTCGCGCGCGACGGGATGACGATGGTGTGCATCACGCATGAAATGGGTTTCGCGCGGGCGGTCGCGGACAAAGTCGTCTTCATGGACGAGGGGCGCGTGGTGCAAGACGCACCACCGGCAGCGTTCTTCGGCCCGGATGCAGACCCTCGCATCCGCAAGTTTCTCAGTCAGGTCATTTAAACTTGGACGCGTCGCACGACAAGGGTCGGCCACCGGCACGGGGCGCGCCTTTCATTCGCCGCAAACGCGCGCCATGCCTCGGTCCAGCGCGATGCGATACACGGCGGGCAGCCGGTGGGCGTTCACATGCGCGAGCGTTGCCATCGCGAGCGTCTGCGGACATTCGGGCGCTACTCGCAGTGCCCGTGTCGCGATCAGTTCTTGGATGAGCGCGCTGCGCAACTTGTCGAGCGCCGGGCGCAACGCTGTCTTCAGGTCTGCTCGAGGCTCGAGGGGCGCACCGCCCGAGCGTCGCCAGTCCGCCATGAGCACGATCTGTACGAGCTTGCTCGCCTCGACCTGGTCCGCAAAGAATGCCGATGCCGTTTCGCTGCGAAGACCCACGCGCGAGGCTTCCTCGGACGCGGCATCGATGACCTGGCGCTCGCGGGGGTCTCCCGGCGGATCCGCAACCGGCTGTTGGGTGTCCCATTTGGTCAGCGCGACGCTTCGGGAAATCTCCAGGCGAACCGCACACAGATCGATCAATGCGGAAAGGTCCTTCGAAGGGGCCGCAGTGGCGCCCGCGCATGCAATGGACAGGAAGACCATTGCACCACTGGCCATGAGCGCACGAACGCACACGCGCATGACGGGGATGACGGGGATGACGGGGATGACGGGGACGCGAAGAACTGCAGCGGGGTGATGGGTGGTCGGCATGGGCGGCTTTCTACCTTCGTCGCATCGTGATGACGCGGGTTCTGGTCAGCCTACCCCTGGGCGAAGGCACCGCCCACTACCCGAACGCACAGTCGGATGACCTGACGGCATGCGACGGGGCGGCGCTCAGGCCTTTGCGCTTTCGGGACCGCATCAGTGCCTACGTCAACGTGGGCCACAACGCCAGACGCGCGAGCCGGCAGGTGTCCCTTTGCCCGCGCGATCGCATTGCCAATGCGCGCGTGCGAGGACTGTCGCGCGGTTGCCGACGCGAGCGCCTGAGACCGGCGGCCCCTGTGACGCCCTTCGAGTTCGAGCCCGCCGAAGTGTCCTCGAACCGCTGGTCGATCCCCTGCGCGGCCAAATCGAGCAGCAGACCCGCGCCGGGAGTGACTGTGGGCGTAAATCCGCGTCGTTCGGTGGAAAATTTGCACCGGCGCGGTCCGACGCTCAGTGCTGCCCGGCGACTCTGTCGGCAGGGAACGCCGCAGAAGCGCCCGTCATACGTGCGGCGGCTCACGCTCATGAAGTGAATCGTGCGTTGGCATTTCGTCTTGCTGGCTGCGAAGCTTGGCGAGACGCCGCATTCGCCGCGCCTCGCGCAGGATGCCAACGCCCGTTTTGCCCCGAGGACGAGCCAATCGCCCTCCTTTCCTCAGCGTCTCAGGCGCGTTGCAGGGCATCCAACGCTGAAGACGGTGTGCAGGGCGGCCGCTGGCATGCGAGGCGCACCCCGGATACGCCACGATTCGATCGGCTAAGCTGACGCCAATGGAATCACCCCCCGGTCTCGATCTGGCGACGCGACAGCGCGAACGCGCTGTCACCGCGGCGCAGCGGGCGGGCGCGAAGCTGAAAGACCTACGACCCAACGACGCCGCCAGCGCGCTGATCGCCGCCTCACAACGTGCGAGATCGCTGGAGCAACGCGTGATTTGGCTGCAGCGCGCGGCCTCCGCATGGGCACGGCCGTTGGAGGACGTGGGGGCCTGCCGCAGCGGCTGCGCGCATTGCTGCCACATCGCGGTCACGATTTCCCGGGTGGAAGCGGCGCGCCTGGCGCGCGCATCTGGCCGCAGCTTGAACATGCCGACCCATCCCGTGCGGCTCGATGCGCTGGAGACGGAGGCGGATGTGATCAACGCGCAAGAAACGCTGCAGCAGCTGCCGACACCCTCGCCGTGCCCTTTCCTGGTCCGCGAGACGTGCTCCGTCTACGAGCACAGACCGATCGCCTGCCGGGTCCTGGTGAACCTGGACGATGACGATCTGTTGTGTCGTCATGCGCCGACGTACAGCGCCGAGGTTCCCTATGCGGACGCCAGGGCCATCAAGGCCTTGGCCCTCTCGGCGCAGGCCTCCAGCGAGTTCGCCGACATCCGCGACTTCTTTCCCGCCTGACCGCGCCCGCCGGCGCTGCACGCAGCGTGTGCGCCTGATATCGGCCCTCAGGCATCGAAAAAGCAGGATTGTCTGAGCAGGTCGACCTCTAGTTGTGAAGCTCCAATAGGTTGTATCCGGTGTTCATCCGGATTGGGTTTGAGAGACTGGAAGTCGCCAAACACCCAATCGACTCAGGACGCCCAACCGGATGAACACCCATAAGCATGCCCGACTTACCTTCGCCCGCCGATTCGAGATGGTCAAGCAGATGACTTTGGAAGGCTTGGATGCCGTGCGCGCGGCGGCTGCACACGGCGTCACAGCACCCACGGCCAGGAAGTGGCTTGGACGTTATCTGGCAGGCGGAGAAGCCGCCTTGGCCGATGCATCTTCAAGACCCGCACGCTCGCCCAGGGCCATCGACTCGGGCAAGGCCTTGCTCATCCTCGAGTTGCGTAAACGTCGGATGCTGCAGTCACGCATTGCACGCAGCGTGGGCGTATCAGCCTCGACCGTCAGCCGCGTGCTGGCGCGAGCAGGCATGTCCAAGCTGAGTGACCTGGAGCCTGCCGAGCCAATCGTGCGCTACGAGCACGAAGCACCTGGCGATCTGCTGCACATCGACACCAAGAAGCTTGGGCGCATCGTGCGGCCCAGCCATCGCGTCACGGGCAACCGGCGCGACTCGGTCGATGGTGCTGGCTGGGAGACGTTGTTCGTGGCCATCGACGACCACGCAAGGCTGGCGTTCATCGCTATGCACCCCGACGAGAAGCAGGCGCAGGCGGTCCTGTTCCTGCGCAATGCGGTGGACTATTACGCCCGCCTGGGCATCACCGTGCGAAGACTGCTGACGGACAACGGCCCGGCGTTCCGCTCGCGCGAGTTCAAGGCAGCTTGCACTGAACTGGGCATCAAGCACAGCTTCACGCGACCCTACAGACCGCAGACCAACGGCAAGGCCGAGAGGTTCATCCAGTCCGCGTTGCGCGAATGGGCCTACGGCTGGACCTACCAGAACTCAGCGCATCGAACCGATGCCCTGGCAAGCTGGCAGCACCACTACAACTGGCACCGCCCGCACAGCGGTATCGGCGGCCTCGCGCCTATGTCCAGAATCAAATCGTCAAGAAACAACCTCTTGACGCTTCACATCTAGTCGAGGCCAACGAACCCGCCGAACGCGTGGCAGGGAAGGCACAACAACAAGTTGGCTGTTCATCGGTGCGAATACATCCCGGCGATGGCGCGGTCGGCTTCGGCAACGCCCTGCCCTGGCTGTGTGTCGACTACCTGATCCGGCAGTTGCTGCACCGGCCCGGCTAGTCAACCATGCATGGCCCATCCATTCCACAGGAACCGGCATGCGCACCCTCTTGATCGACAACCACGACTCCTTCACCTACAACCTGTACCAGTACCTCGCGGCTTGCAACGACGAGGAACCAGTCGTGGTGAAGAACGATGAGAAACCCTGGAGCGAGATCTGCGGTCTGAGTTTTGACAACATCGTGATCTCGCCCGGACCGGGGCGCCCGCAACGCCACAGCGATCTGGGCATTTCCGCGGATGCGCTGCAGCATGCGCGCGTCCCGGTGCTAGGCGTGTGCCTTGGACATCAGGCCATCGCGCACCATTGCGGCGCCACGGTGGATCTGGCCGTGCGTCCAATGCACGGGCGCCTCGACCGCATCGCACACGGATCGGTGGATCTGTTTGCAGGCATACCGAACAACTTCGAGGCGGTGCGTTACCACTCGCTCGCCGTGACGGACCTGCCCTCGGAGCTCGAGCCGCTCGCGTGGACGGCCGATGGCACGTTGATGGCCCTGCGGCACGTCTCGCGCCCGTGGTGGGGCGTGCAGTTCCATCCTGAATCGATCTGCACCGAGTACGGTGCCAGGCTGTTGCGCAATTTCCGGGAGCTGACGCACGCCTGGCGCGGGGGCGTTCACAAGGCGTCTTCGATGGGCAGCTTTCTGCCCGAATTCCGCCTGGGCCAGGACCCTGCACCGAAGATCCACGCCCGCTGCATCGATGCCCTGCCCAACCCGGAGCAGGTATTCGACACCCTTTTTTCCGACGCCCCAACGTCGTTCTGGCTCGACAGCAGCTTGGTGGAGAGCGGGCGAGCCCGCTTCTCCTTCATGGGCGACGGCAGCGGACCACGCAGCAAGCGGGTCACTTACCGCTGCGACACGCAGGAACTCGCGATTCATGCCCATGGCGCTGTGAACAAGCGCACCCAGAGCATCTTCGACTACCTCCGAGATCATGCGCCGGCGCCTCGCGCCAGCGCGACGGCCCTGCCCTTCGACTTCGCTGGCGGGCATGTCGGGTACTTCGGCTACGAGCTCAAGCGCGAACTCGGCGGCCACCCCACGCACCTCGCCGACACGCCCGATGCCGCATGGATCGTTGCCGATCGATTCATCGCCTTCGACCATGTCGAGCAACAGACATGGATCGTCTGCCTCGACGATGAAGTGCTTTGTGCGCTCAACGCACAGTGGTTGGACGACGTCGAACAGCGGATGGCGCACGGCCTTCACGCGCTGGAACCCGATTGGCAAGACGCGGCCTGTGGGCTTGGACCGCTGCGATGGCGCATCGACCTGCCCGACTACCGAGCGCGCATCGTGCGCGCCCAGCAAGAGATTCTTCAAGGCGAAACCTACGAGGTCTGCCTGACGAATCAGCTTGTGGGCGAGGGCACGATCGATGCCTGGGCGGTGTACCGCGCACTGCGCGCACGCACACCGGCACCCTACGCCGCCTTCCTGAAGATGCCTGAGGTTTCGGTGCTGTGCGCCTCCCCCGAACTTTTCCTTCGCATCGGTGTCGACGCCAGCGTGGAGACCCGGCCGATCAAGGGGACCGCTGGGCGCGGCGTCGATGCACACGACGATGAACGAATCAAGGCGGCGCTGCAGGCCGACGAGAAAACTCGCGCCGAGAACCTGATGATCGTGGACCTGCTTCGCAACGACCTCAACCGCGTCTGTGACGTGGGCACGGTCCATGTCCCTCGGCTCTTCGAGATCGAAAGTTTCGCGACGGTGCATCAGATGGTCAGCACGGTCAGGGGTCGCCTGCGCGCCCGGCTGGGACCGATCGACGGTGTGTGCGCCACCTTTCCGGGAGGTTCGATGACTGGCGCGCCGAAGGAGCGCACGATGCGCATCCTCGATGGCCTCGAAGAGGCCGCGCGCGGCGTCTATGCCGGCAGCATCGGATATCTGTCGTTCAATGGCTCGGCCGAACTCAATATCGTGATCCGCACGATCGTCTGTACCGACGGACGCGTGTCCATCGGCACAGGCGGGGCCATCATTGCGCTGTCGGATCCCGATGAGGAAGTCGCCGAGATCGTCCTGAAAGCTCGCGCGCCGTGGGAAGTGCTGCAGCAGTGCGGCGGCACATCGGCGCCGATGCCGACCACCGACGGATACGCACCGCCGGCGCCCGCCGACGGGAACGTGGGCATGGCCGGTGATTGACGCCACGACCGACCGCCGCGGCATGGTCCTGATGACGCTGGCGATGGCCTGCTATGTTCTCAACGACACCCTCGTGAAGCTCACGCTGCAGGCGTTTCCACCGGGCCAGGTCCTGGCCGTGCGTGGGGCGGCCGCGAGCGCGGTGATTGTCGTTGCGATGTGGAGACGCACCGATGCGGCAGGCCTTCGACGCCAAATGCGCCAACCCATCATGGTTCTTCGATGCGCCCTGGAGATCAGCACCGCGGTGATGTCCGTGCTCGCACTCGCGCGTGCCTCGCTCGGGTTGGTCAGCGCGCTCATGATGACGGCGCCGCTGCTGATCGCGTGCGCGAGCATGGCATTGCGATGGGAACCCACGCAGCCGCGCCGCCTACTGGCGGTGCTCGTCGGCCTGGGCGGCGCGTGGCTGGTCGTGCGGCCCTCGATGCAAGCTAGCACCGCAGGAATCCTTTTTTCGGGCCTGTGTGCCGTGTCGCTTGCCGCCAGGGACATGGTGACCCGTCGGCTGCCGCCGTCGATGTCATCGATCAATGTCGCATTCGCCACGACGCTCGCTGTCTGCGCAGCGGGCCCGGCGCTTGGATGGGCATTGCAGGAATCGTGGAGTTCGCTCCTGCGACGCGAGGCCTTGGCCCTCGTGGGCGCGGCCCTGTGCACCGCATTGGGAAATGTGGCGCTCATCGCGGCGTGCCGCGGCACGGACCTCTCCGTGGTCACGCCTTTTCGCTACACCCTGCTTGTCTGGGCGTGTCTGCTCGGTTACCTGGTGTGGGGGGACATCCCCGACATCGCGGCAATGGTCGGGCTAGCGCTCATCATCGTTGGGGGCATCACCAACCTGCGTGCCGCACGCCCACCCTGAGCGGCATACATCGCAGCGCTCTCGGTCATTCGCGCGGCCGGGCCCCAAGGCACCCGCCTCAGTTGCGCAGGGCGACCGTCGTACACAGGTAGCGAACCGGTGCGACCTCGATCGCCTCGACGCCGTGGCACTGCGCCGCATCGAACAAAAGCGTGTCCCCGGGCGCAAGCAGCACGACCTTGGGGCCATAACGATAGTGAGCGCGACCCGCGAGCATGTAGACGAGCTTCAGGCCTGCTTGTGCCGCGCTGGGGGGCGCCCCGGGCGTACGCATCTGGACCAGGGACGGTGTCATGCTCAGGTCACCAGACATCAGGTGGCCCAGCAGTTCGCAACTGCAGCCGTCGCCAGGCACAGTGCGCGGCAAGGGAATGCCTGTGCCCGCAGGCACGTGAAAGAACACCGAACGCGGCGTGCGCTCGGCGAAGAAGCGTGAGATTGACACGCCAAGGCCTTGCGCCACACGTTCCAGCGTTTGCACGGAGGGCGACGCAAGGCCGCGCTCGACACGCGAGAGCATCGAACGCGACACGCCTGCGCGGGCTGCAAGTTCGCCGGCCGAGGTGTGCGCCGCGAGGCGCAGCGCCTTGATTTGCGTGCCGAGCATCAATGCGGGTTCACTGCGCGCAGGTGGCGTGGCGCGCGGGGCCGCCGACCTCAGGCGAGCTGGCAGCTTGAGGACATGCGCGCTCGGCAAGGGCGAAGCAACACGTCTTCGGCTCACTTGCGACCGCCCCTTGCCAGCGGCGTCCACACGCCGTTCACGATCGAACCTCGAGGAGGGTTCCACCAAGCGCTGCCCTCCCCTTGCGCTGCCGCGCGCAGTTGCCGATTTCGCGCGCGCGCTCGATGCGCGAGCGTCGCGTCGCGCCGTCGCCGTCGCCGTCGCAGGCACATGCCATCGCGCCAGCCGCCTCTCAGGGGGACGGACTCCAGCCGTGCGGCGCCCGTGCGTTGCAAGCCTGAAGGCGACCGGCGGGCGAGAAGCCCGTGGCCTGCATGCGGGCAGTGCGCGCTGGCCGCGCCTCGCGGCAGGCAGGCGTGCATGCGTGTGTGAGCAGAGAAGCTGAACATGCGGGCATCTTTTCAAGATGCGTGAACGGAAGCAAGCGTTGCATGGGATGCAAAAGAACGGCCAAGGGGCGCCCGGGCCCGCGGCGCCTTGCGGCATCTTCTGATGTCTTGCTGCTCACGCGTTGCGCCTCGTCCAGCCCGCTGCCTGCTGGCACGCGGGCGCTCGGACCTGCCATTTCAGGTAGTTTTGCGATGCCGTGCCTTTGCCTGTAATTCGCCTGTCATCCACCAGGAGGTTGCATGCACATCGTGACAGGCACAGCGGACACACTGTCTGCAGAAATGCTCTTCGACATGGCGCACTACCGTCACCAGGTCTTCGTGGAAAAGCTTGGCTGGGACCTTTCGGTGCGCGGTCGTCTCGAGCTCGACCAGTTCGACCGCCGCGATACCTTGTACGTCCTGGCGCCAAAGCGCGAGGGCGGCCTGCGCGGCGTGGCACGACTGCTGCCGACGGACCGCCCCTACCTGCTGGCGGAGGTGTTCCCGCAACTGCTCGGCGGACTTCCCGCGCCGCGCAGCGCTCGCACATGGGAACTCTCGCGCTTCGCCGCGGTCGATCTCGCTGCTTCGCAGCCCGAGGTCGCCCGGTTCGGCGCGTCCAGCGCCGCACTGTCGCTGCTGGCTGCGGCCATGCAGGTGGCTGCGAAAGCGGGCGCCGAGGAGCTCGTCACCGTTTCGCCGCTGGGCGTGGAACGCATCCTCCAGCGCGCTGGCATCGTGGCCCGGCGCTTCGCTGCGCCGGTGCGCATCGGCGATCAGCGGCTGTTCGCGTGTCGGATCGATCTCATGCCGTGCGAGCGGCAGCGCACGCCGGTGCGCCCGACCTTGAGCGTGGCCTGACGATGCCACTGATCGTGTTGCCCAATGCACTTGCACTCTTCAAGCGCTTGGCAGGCGCCAGGCATGTCTAGTCGAGGAAGCCAAGTGCGGTCGCGCGTGCCACCGCAGCCGGCTTGTTGGGCACATCCAATTTTTCAATGACGTTCTTGATGTGAAACTTGACGGTGTTCACCGAGATGTGCAGGAGCTGGGCGACGTCTTCCGTATTCTTTCCGTCCGCCGTCCACTGCAGCACCTCGATTTCACGGGCCGTGAGCTTGGGGTGCCACGCCGGATGGTCCCTCGCAAAGCCGGCCGACAAGGCCAAGTGCGCGATGTTGGCCAAACATCGCAAGAACGGGTCGTGCTGCGCGATTTCCGCGGACGACAGCGCCTCGTGAGAACGCACGAGCGAGAGCATGCCGACCATGCCCTTTGCACCAAAGCAGGACTGCGCCCAGCCCACACGCAGACCACAGTCACGAGCCTCCGACCACAGCTGCGGCGTGTGCTTGAAGACATCGTCGCTCCAGATGATGGGCTCGCCACTGCGCGCGCCATGCGCGACGGTCGGATCGGTGTCCAGATAGTTCGCGTCGCGGTAACGTTGCTGCCAACGCGCGTCGTAGTTGCTTATGATTATCGTCTCTGGTCTCGTGAATGGCACCTTGATGCGCAGGCCGTACGCGCACCGCTCGAAGCCCAGCCGACGCGCGCCCAGCGTGATCGCCTCAAAGATGGCGTCCAGCCCTTCGACCCCCGCGAGGAGATGCTGCGTGTCTAGCAGGAGGTCACTTGCAGGCGGGATCGCCGCGGCGACTGCGCGACGATGTCGCCGCTGCAGGTTATCAACGTGGGGAGCCAGAACTGATCGTGCTTTTCTGCTCATCGCAAGTTCTCCTCCAGTGCATGTCGGGGTGGACAGGAAGGTTCGACGCCGTGCGGGGCCGGCAGACTTCGGGTTGAAGTCTAGGGAGTGCTGCGGCGCTGCGTGCTGACAAAACGCCCACTGTTTCTGCCTTGCGCCATGGGGAGGCGCACGCGATTGATGCGAAAGCATCACCACTTCGACAACGTTTGCTGCGCGGCATGCTGCCGTGATCATCGATGTACGACGTATGGTTTCTACTTCTCGCGGACTTTGAGCCATTTGACGCAAGCGCGGCGATCCACGCGTTTTCGGTCGCGAACGATGTGCTGCGCGAGGCGGGCGGATCCGACGTGTACAGGACGCGCTGCTTCACCGCGAACCGCCAGTCGACGCGCAAAAAACTGGACTTGACGATCGAGGCCAGCGAGCTTCCGGACGAACTCGCGCAACCCGTGCGCGCGTTGATCGTTGTCGGCGGCGGCACCGGCGCCGCGAAGGCGCTGCGAATGCCCTCCTCGCACCAGCTGGAACTCAGCACATGGATCGCGCGCGCACGCGCGCACATCGCCAGCTTCAATTCAATCGGTGCGGACGGCTTCGTGGTGCTGCAGACCGCGCTGGCCATGATCCCGCCCGGCGCGCCCTCGGGCGTGCGCGAGGTCGTGATGACCTCAGCTGGCATGGACGTCGCGCTGCGCCTCATCGCGCAGGACCAGGGATACCCTGTCGCGTTGAAGGTTGCGATGCGCCTCGCCCCCTCGCCCGACCCCGTTCAGGCGCTCTCGCGCTTTCGCAGCGGACTGAGTGGCCGCACAGGCGGCGACGAGCGCGTGATCGCACTCAACCACTGGATCGCTCAGAACCTGCGCCAGACGCTCAACGTCCAGCGGTTGGCCGATCAGGCGCTGATGTCCACCCGCACGTTCGCGCGGCTTTATCGTCGCGCCACAGGCTATACGCCGGCGCGCGCTGTCGAGAGGATCCGTCTGGAGCACGCTTGCTGTGCGATGGAGTCGACGCTGCTGTCACTCAAGGCGATCGCGTTGCGCAGCGGGTTCTCCTCGGAGGAGCTCATGCGCAGGGCGTTCATGCGCGTCCTGGGAATTACACCGTCGCAATACAAGCGAATGTTTGCCGACCAAGGCCCGTGGGCCTAGAAGTTCTGCCAGCGCAAGCGCGGCGTCCGCGAGGCGTCGATGCTGCGCCGTTGGAGACTCGGGACGACCCTGCGCTGCGGGCAGCATGCTGCGCTGTGTCGCGGTGCAAGCGGCCGCATTTGGGCGAGGCATTTCGGCGGTTGTTCACATCGGGCCAACGCAAATTAAGGATCGCGTGGAAGGCGGGTGTTGCACGCGCCCTCGCAAGGCACACAACCGTTGTCGGGCCGCTCCTGCCCCCAAGCGTTGTACCGCGTCACACGACGCGCACCGAGGCTGAGAGATTGCGTTGTGGACACGGCGGAGCCGCACCAACCCCGGACCATAAATCGTCGTGACCGGTGCCGGGTCCAGCAATCCTCGGGGAACACAGCATGGCGCGCGGTCGGCGGGCCGCCAGCAGGAGTCGCTGCATTGACTTCGACCCTCGTGCGAAATGGTGCGCGGGGAGGCGTTGTGGGGGTCGGAGCCTGAGTGCCGGCCCAAGAATAATCATCTATGCGATAAATGGTGTCCATCGCGCAGTTTTCGTTTAGTCCGGAAATGAAATTCTCCGCGCGACGAAGCGAGCCGTCGATTTGACCGAGCACGCCACGAAAGCAGACACTAACATTTCAGCAATGATGGTCGTCCGGGACAAGGGCCGCGCACCGAACGATTCCCCTAGGCTTGATCCGGGAGCGGCCTGTGGTGCCCCAGCGCCTCGCGCCCTTGCTGGGGTGCCAGCCTGCAGTCCCATGATCCCATCATCATGAATTCCATCCGCCAGCGGCGCCTAGCAGACCGCGGTGCGCGAAGGGAAGACGGTGTGCCTGCCAGCCAGGCTGCACGCCCTTCCCTCCGCAGTCGCGCGCGCAGCAGAAGTGGCCGGTCGACTGCCCTCCTGGAAATCCGAACGCAGGCCCGTCGGGCGGAGCGTCGTGCGGCGCGCTTCGAAGCGAACGCTCACACACTTAAAGTCACTTCAAACGTTGCGCGCTTACTCGGCTTTGAGACCGAGAAATCCGTCCAGCAGCTTGATGAGGCGACGTTGCTGGTTCTCATCCAACGCTTCCACGAGGATGGTGGCCCTTCCCTTGCGATCGGTGTTCAAGCTGGCCACGCGGTTGCCAGCGGGATCTAGCCATTCCGCCGTCCCCTCACGACGGCGCTTTGCGCCAGCTGCTTGAATGAGGATCTTGAGGGTGTCTGCGGCGCTGGGTCGCGGCAGCTGGCTTGCCACCGTCCGGGCTCGCTCCAGAATCCCCTCAGGATCTTTTTGAAGCGCGTCGGTCAACAGCTTGCCCCAGCGGAACTGGAGTTCGAGCGGCGAATTGAATGCTGCAATGACTTCTGCGGGGAGGCTGCGAAGCGTCTTGGCCTTCGAAATGGTGCCCATGTCGACCCCCAAGGCTGCCGCCATCTGTTTGGCCGATGGGAACAGTCCTTCGTCGAGGGCGCGCGAGTACATCACGCCTTGCTCCCACGGCGACAAATCTTCGCGTGCGCGGTTTTCTCTGTCCATCTCGATGAACAGATCGGTGTCCTTCATGCCGTGGTCTATCAATGCCAGGACAGGGATGCCCAGTTCAAGGCACGCTTGGTGGCGCCGGTGGCCGTAGACGATCTCGTAGCGTTGCGCGCCGGCTTCCGCAGGGCTCACGGCACGCACCTTGATCGGCTGGATGTTTCCGCCGGAACTCTGTATTTCGGCTTTCAGGTCGAGGAAAGCCTGTGTCGCAAAATGCGCGCGGTCTCGGTTGGCCCATCGTGACACCGAGATCTCCCGGGGATCCAGCCGCCGTGTGACCTCCGCACCGTCGAATTCTTCGAGGCGGCGTCGCAAGTCGATGACCTCTTTGTGAACCTCGGACTGCTCCGCCATGAACGCGAGCATCGATCCAGGGCTCGTGCGGGGTGTCGCCGCGGGTGCCCGCGGTGGCGTCACTGGCTCGTTGCCCGCCCTGTCCTCTGTCGACTCAAAGCGGGGTGCATCCAACGGCACGAGTGCGGATTCCTGGCTGGGCACGGACACGACGGCCGCGTCTGTGCGCACGGGAAGATTGGCGGTGACGCTGAAAGCGCGTTTGACGAGATTCTTGTTTGCCATAGCTGTCCTTCAGTAGCCTTGGGATGTCCTGCACTGCCAGGACTGATATCGCCACATGATTGAATTGCGCGCACGAGCCTGTAAGGCAGGTTCTAAGCGTCGAGGATGAAGCGTACGCGCGGCGATGTGCGTGTGCGGGCCTGCGCTACTACCCGTGTGGGTAGGTTTGAACGGTTCAAACCCCGGCGTGATGCGGGAACAAAGAATTGGAGCGCAAGTCATCCGCGCGTTTCGAGGCTGGTGGAACGGCTCGCTCGTGCAATCCTCTTGTACCCAGGGACAACCGATGCTGGCCCCAGAGGTAAATACTCCGCGCTGCCCTTTGAACGGTTCAATCCCCTCTGCCCTTCCGCCGATAACTGCGCGCACCTTGGCGAACCCCGTTGACAGGTCCTTGCTAGAGAATCCGTTTCGCTTCTCATGTCGTCGCGCATTCGCGACATGTAGATCTCCCGGTCGCAAAAATGGCCGGGGAGGTTCATGCATCGCCGAGGCTTTGAACCGTTCAAACCCCCTCCCCGCCACAGGCAGGGGTCGTGCTCCACCACAGAGGGGCTTGCAAGCGCCCGTTCCGAACGCCGCACGCCGAGCCCCTTGGCTCGTCCGATGCCGCCACTCGCGGCCTCCACTCCGTTGCACAGGCGCAAAGGCCACGCTCATGCCACCACCTCCTTGGGGTTTGAACGGTTCAAACCTCCCTCGCTGGACTGCAGCTGACGCGCCCACGCGTTGCGGATGGAAACCTCTACGTGCTGAACGAACAGGTCGTATGCGTCCCGCGCACGCTTGTACGTCTTGTCCTTTGCATCGCTCGCCTCGCTGTCGTACACAGTCCCGAAGCCCGAAGACTTCTGCGACGCGATCGAGGTTCTCGGAATTTCCAGCGGGAGCACCTTCTCCTTGTAAGTTGCCGAAATCCATTCCCGCACGGCATCAGCAGTGGTCGATGCGCCTCGGCCCGCCTTCGGCGGCACGCGCGACAGCAGCACATTGATGAAGTCGAAACTCTTGGTCTGCCCGCGCGACTCCAACATGCTCTCGGTGAGATCTGAGAACAGCGACCAGAATTGGGTCGACGAGGCGAAATCCAGAGTCTCCGGCGGCAACGGCATGATGATGCCATTGGCGGCCATCAATGCATTGATCGTGAGGTAGGACAGGGCAGGGGGGCTGTCGATGATGATCACGTCATAGTCGGCTCGCACGTCATCGATCCCGAGATCCAGAACCTTGTAGAACTCGAAGCCCGACAGGCCCTCTTTGCCTTGCCGCGAGGGCAGCATGAACTCCGCATCAAAAAGAGAGGAAGCGGCAGGAACAAGGTCCAGCCCATCCCAGTAGGTGCTGCGGATCAGCGGACGCACGCTCGTCAGCGTGCCATCCGCGAGCGACATGATCGTGTCACCTGCACCGATCTCTACATCCGGCAAGATGCCAAAGAGGGTGGTCAACGACGCTTGCGGATCCGTGTCGATCACCAACACCTTGTGACCCATGAGCGAAAGCCCCTGTGCCAAGGTCATCGCCGTGGTCGTCTTGGTCGTGCCTCCCTTGAAATTCGCGATCGAGATTGTGACGGCCTCTGCACCAGCCGGACGCAGCATTGCCTTGCGGTAGTCACGAACCCACTGGCGGGCCTCGGCGAGTTCAAATACCCGCTTGCGCCCGTTGGACACCAGGGTCCCTGCGGGCATATCCTTGCGGCTGCCAATCTTGTGCGCGAACGATCCACGGGAAGAAGCCTCGCACATCGTTGCCACCTGGTCGGCGCTGAATGTCGGTGACGCCTTGCGCACCATCGGCGCCAGCATGGCCGAGCGGATGCTGGCGAGCATGGCGGCGGCTTCCTCAGCTTGCTGGTGAACACCTGCCAGGGTGATTTGCGGTCGTATTTCCATTGTTAAGCCGTTTAATGTTTGATGGCGAGATTGTGATGGTTGGACGAGTTTTGCGCAAACGCTCATGATCTCGTCCAGCTTTTGTGCTTTGGAAACTGAAAAAGCTCCAGACTCCTCCTGGCGGGTATTTCTAAAGTCAAATACCTTAAATCCCTATAACTCTTTAAGCCGAAAAACGCCTTTTAAATCAACAACTTAGGCTGCTTATTGGAGTCTTTACAGTCGCAAGTGGAGCCTTTACAGGCCGCTGTGGAGTGGACTCGGGTCGCTATGGAGCCATGGCAGGTCGATGCGGCGGTGGATACAGTGACCGGAAGAATCAAGAGCCTGAGCGGCCTTTGCAGCGAAATGCCGACCGAAAGAGCGCCGCCGCGGAGCTTTTACAGTAACGGATCCCCCCTCCGCGCTGCGGGACAGGCTTCAGATGTGGAGCTTTTCCAGTGACTCTGCCCTGCCGCAGCGCCAATCGCCACAGGTGAATCGACGATTCACATCAAGCAGACGGTACGCTACAGTTCAGGGATGAATGCAGGAGCCAGAGAATTGACGTTGCCGCGCCCCCCCGGCGCGCTGCGCAAACCCGTGTTCTCGCTCGCGCTCGTGCCGCAGAACAGCAAGATCACGGCACTGGGGCGCAGGACCTGGAACGTGTTGCTTCATATCGCGCAGAACCAGGGCCTCGAACAGGAAACCTTCCGCGCCGCGCTGACAGACATCGTCAAGGGGCTGGACTACAACTCCGGCGATATGAAGATCATCAAGACGCATTTGCGATCGATGGTCTCCACGCTGGTGGAGTGGCAGTCGCCGACCAGTGGCGAATGGCAGACCTGGGACGTTTGCGGCATGCTGTCGCATGCGCGGCTGAGCAAGGAACGTGGCCAGGTCTTCGTGGAGTGGTCGTACGCGGTCAACATGCGCCATGAGCTGTTGGACCCGGAGATCTTCACGAGACTTTCGCTGGACGTGATCTCGCAACTCGGCTCGCACCCGGCCGTGGCGCTGTATGAAATCTGCTCGCGCTACATTGGTGTCGGTCAGACAGCGCGCAAAGCCTGGAGCTGGTGGCGTCCTGTGTTGCTGGGACGTCCCGACGACGAGCGGCTGCAAAAGCTTGAATACCGCATCTTCAAACGCGACACCTTGCGCCCGGCGGTCGCGGAGATCAACGCCGTGGCGGACATCGAGATCGAGATGCTGGAGTTCAAGTCGGGTCGATTCGTGTCCGACCTGCAGTTCGTCGTTCGCAAGAAGCCACAGAAGGCCTTGGCGCTGCAGCAGCGCAGCGCCGCCGAGCCCGTCGACGTGGCCGTCTTGGCAAGTGCCGAGCGTCTTGGCATCGAACCCGCACGGGTGGAGCGTCTCATCGACGAATTCGGCGAGGCCGTGGTGACGACCGGCCTGGAGGCGGTGGAGCGGCGTGCGGCCAGCGCTTTCCCGGAACCGCTGCGCGATCCGCTGCGCTATCTCAAGAGCGTGTTGCCCGGCCACGCGGCCGAGCACCAGCAGGATGCCGAGCTCAAGGTCCAGGACTCAGCGCAAGCGCAGGCGGGTACGACGCTGGCGCCCAGCGAGAAACTTGCGAACTGGGAAAAGAAATGGCTCGTGGGCCGGATCGAGCACATCATCAATGAAATCGGTTCGCTGTCTCAGGAACGCCAGTCCGAACTCGTCGAGGGCCTGCGCGAGAGCTTGGTGCGGCGAAATGCCCACCCGGCTGTGATCCAAAGACTTGCGGCGAAGGGCTGGACACACGCGATGGTGCGTCACGAGATGGTCAGCTTCTACGCCACCGCGGCCTACGGTGCGGATTGGGACAAGCCGACGGACCGTGATTTGCTGGTGATCGCGACCGAGTAGGGCAGGGCGCTGACGGCCCGTGCGATCGCCGCCCGATGTGCCACGCGGCTGACTCGTTGCACACGCGGAAGCGCCGACACCGCGGCGACGCGATGTAGAAGCCGTCGACCAGGCCACCTGCCGCGATGGGCACCTGACCGCTGCGCGCATATGGCTCCCGTCTGCTGATTTTTTTGGCGTCTTGACCGGTGGGGATGCGGACGAAAACTCGGACTACCAGGAGGTAGTTCATGTATTCCTACGAAGATCGGATTCGAGCCCGTTGAGCTTTACCTCAAGCTTGGCAAGCGTCAGACCCACCATCCGTCAGCTGGGCCTTCCAACAAAGAATTCTCTGAAGGGCTGGTGCAACGAATACCCGCAGAAGCTCGACTTGCCAGCGGGCTATGCGACCGGAGACACAAGTGCTCGCAGGAACAAAAAGCGGCAGCTATCGAGCGCCACCTCACTCATGACCGCTGCATCCCTGCCACCATGAGGGCATCGGATCATCCCGGCAGAGGCACACTGACCGCGTGGGTTCGCGAGGCCGTTGCTGAGGCCAGAAGGGCTGTCGTTGGCAGTGTGGGGCGACGAAGGTATTCCGGGACGCTGATGCAAGCGGGAGTCATGGAGCCTTGCACGCGTGAGGAAAGTGCGCAGCGCTGTAGCCGACAAGTTCGGCGTGTGCCGGCCAACGCTGTACAGCTGGAAGAACCAGCTCTGGGACGTAAGGCACCCGCATCCATGAAAAGCACCAATCAATCTCCGCCGTCGCAAGAGCGCGACGCCAGGTTGAGTCGCTGCGCCGCGGCGAAATCAATCCAGCGCCTGACAATCTCATCAACCGCGACTTCCAAGCCGCGGTCCCCAACGAGGAATGGCTCACGGACATCACGGAGTTCCAGATCCCGGCTGGCAAGCTGTACCTCTCGCTCATCATCGACTGCGTCGATGGAATGGTCGTCAGTTGGACCATCGGGACCCGTCCGGACTCTGAGCTGGTCAACACGATGCTGGATGCAGCCATCGAGACAGTGGCCGAAATTACTGGCCGGCCTGGGGCTCACGCCGGTCGGGGCGTCCGCTGAGCCTTGGACTTGCGGCATGAAACCATCCAAGTTTTTGTCCGCACCCCCACCGAGAAGGCCCCTGTGTCTTGAACTGGCTGAAGCGAGGCGTGTCGTTTTGTGGCGCTCCGATAGGCTCGGGCGATCGACATCGGTTGATGCTGGGCCAGTGTGCATTGGGAGGCAGCACAGGGTCGGTCCGGGTGCGGCCGTGACAAGGGCCCGGCCTCACCCCGCGCCAAACGCCATCTTGTCTTCGTCAGCGACTTATGAATGCAAGGCAACACGTTTGTCGCTGCGACCCACGGCAATGCGCAGGAGGACAACACTTTTCAAACCGCGTGGATCAGCTTTGCGCCCTCACGCGGCGGGAGGGCACTGTAGTTCCAAACCCAAGGTCAGGCGACGGCCGTCGCGAGGTGCGGCCTATCCGGAGAAAACCAGAGCATCGTTGCCTTTCGCACGGGCGCGACATCGATTTTTTTTGGCAAGTGGACGTCCGGCGCATCGTTCGTTGACCCAGCGCGGCATCAGGTTGCAGTTTCAGACCCTGTCCGAAAGTCGGGGAATTTCAAATCGCGTGCTCCTTTGATAAGGCCCACGTTTTCGATGATCAGCGTTTAAGCGTCGCGCTGAAGCGAGTCAGGTCAGCCGTCTTTGCCGCGGTCGTCCAAGTCGCTTTCCAATGTGCGGTTGACCTCCTCAAGGCGTTTGGCTGAATCGCTCAAGGCTTTCTCCAGTTCGCCGGCTCGTTCGATTGCTCTGTCCACGTCTTCGGGAAGCGTTTCCTTAGGTACTTCGCTGTCAAGCACGGCGTGAACGACGGCAAGGTCGTCCGCGGCGTCCTGCACTTCCTTCGTAGCCTGCTTGTTTTTGCGCAACGCCTTTTCCAGCGTTTCTGTGCTGGGCGTCTTGTGCGGCGTGGCTCGCTGGTTCATGGACGGCTTTTCCAAACTTCGGCTCAGCCAGCATGCTAGTCAGAACTCTGCGATAGCGAAAGCTGGCGCATGGAAAACAAGCTTTAGACCTACACAGGTCGGAAAACGATTCGGTACAAATGCAGTTGCTCATTTCTAGGTAACGCCACCACAGAGGTCACGCAATGCCGCTGGCAACTGTGCTTATTGAAGACAGCCCGACGATCCGAAGCAATCTCATCCCGGCGTTGCAAGATCTGGCCGGGGCCGAAATCGTTGGCGTCGCCGAGACCGCGAGCGAGGCGGTGGCCGTTTTAGAGGCACTGGGCGACGGGTGGCAGCTTGCCGTCGTTGATCTATTTCTCCGTGAGGGGTCCGGAGTGACGGTACTGCGGGCGTTCCAGGGGCGCTTGCCGCGACAGCGAATGGTGGTTCTTACGAACTATCCCACGACAGAGATTCGCCGTCGCTGCTTGGACGTGGGAGCCGATGCCGTCTTCGACAAATCGACGGAGCTTGAGTCGTTCTTCGAATGGTGTCTGCAAGATGAGTCCTGAATAAGAGCTGCGTTCGACTGCGCGTAACGTGTCAAAAGCGGCGCGAGCTGTGAATCGAGCCTGTGACGGGCATCTGGCTGATGCCGTATGCAGCGACAGCGCAGCTCATGCGCGAAGCGACCGCTTCTAGGACCGGTGCAGGAACAGCTATTGCTCCAAGAAAGTCGAGCGAAGCAATATCTGAGAGGTCTCCGCGTTCCGCCGCCACGACCCGCGCACGACGCGGGGGCGCGACGGCAGCGCCCGGCTAGACAAAATCCGAATAATAACGAGTTCTTAAATGTGGATTGGTGTATAATAGAGCTTATTGCAGTCTGGGCGATACTTCACCAGCCAATTACCGCAATGCCTGCCTAGAGATGAAATTCTCATGCAGGCCGCCGTTTGCGACCTTTGTCGCCCAGTTGGTCTGAAGAGCTGCAGCCAATCGAGTTCCAGATGCTCAGCGCAGGTTGACACAATCCTGCGGTCCTGAATGAATTAGATTCTTAACATCGCCATTCCCATGGGCAAATACGTCGTTTTGCCCGCGACGCACCAAACCGACTGCTGCCGTTTTCGCGCCTCTTTCTCGGTCCATCGTTCTCGGGATAACAGCAGCCACTGCCGCGTATTCCATTTCGATAAGGCCTTTGCCTCGCGCGAAGCCGCACGACTTTTCGCAGTCACCCAAGGCTGGCTGCAAACGAGCATGCCTCCCCTCCCTGCGTGCTGATGATCCGCTGCAGCAGATCCGGTTCAGCTTCGCCAGTCGGTGCGGATTCCCAAACCGCTATCCCCTTTCCAACCGCACAGCATTCGTTGCGACTTCATTCAGAAAGGCTCTTTCGATGAGCAAAAAGATCTATGTGGGCAACCTGCCCTATTCCGTGACCGATTCCAGCTTGGAAAGCAACTTTGCCGAGTTCGGCAGCGTCTCTTCGGCCAAGGTGATGATGGACCGTGAGACCGGCCGCTCCAAGGGCTTTGGCTTCGTGGAAATGGCTTCTGCCGAAGTCGCCCAGGCCGCCATCACCGGCCTGAACGGGATGTCTGTTGATGGACGCTCGATAGTGGTGAACCTGGCCCGCCCGCGCGAGGAGGGCAGCGGCTTGGGTGGTTACAGCGCGGCTGGCTACTCCACAGGCAAACGCTCGGACATTGGCTATGGCACTGGTGGCTACGGCCGTGGGCGGTACTGACCCCAGTACTTCCTCTGAAAAACCGGCTCTTCTGAGCCGGTTTTTTTTGTACCGTTTGCGGCGGCACTCGTTAGCTCTTGGATCGACCCTTCGATCTTGTCCGGGTGGGCAGCCGACGACGCGGCACGCAACGGACGCGTCGCAACGCCTATTTGCCACTACTTGGAAAGCTGCAGATCGAGCGTGATCTTTTTTGACGCGTTCGCCGACCTGGAGATTCTTGCGCACTGACAGCGCGCTGAATACGTTGCCGGTCTGCGGGACGAAGCCCACGCTGCGGCTGCAGTCGGACCGACGGGAGCCCAGCCACGTTTGACTTCACAGAAGACCGTTCGAGCGTCAACGTGCGGTGCCGGAGTTCCTGATGCCTCGTAGCTCCAGGCCACTGCGCGGCGTGAATACCCGGCGCCTGCTTGCTCGGTGTCGCGGTGAGCTGGAGCTCGCCGCGACACCGCGTCGGGGCCGCGCCTGAATCCTCCTATCATTTCGCCAACGATGAAAGGACTGAGATGGTGCCCCAGACGGCGGGAGAAGAGATTTCGGTGGTGTACGACGGTGTGACCTACACCGCCTCGTGCCGCGCGGCCGACGGCATGGTCACGGTGAATTCGACGGCCTTCGGCTCCGGGACCGCGAATGCCGGCTGGGCGCCCCGCGTCATCGGCCGCCTGATGCTCAGGCAAATGCTCGACCGGGCAAAGCACAGTGGCGTGCTCGCACAGCGCCACGTCTCCTGACGCTCCGCGGCGGTGCGGTCGCCCGACGAAGCGTCGGGCGCCGAGGCGTGATGAGTCACAGCTGATACGTCCGAGCTCCCCGGGCACCCCCGGCGCAGGGAGGCGGGGCGCGCCACGTCCAAGTGCTTGCCGGACCTGGACTTGGCGCCTGCCGCCGGGCGCCACCCCAAACTCGCGCGACCGATGCTTGGCCCCCGTCGGCCAACAGGCTCGGTCCAGCGAAGCTCAAGGCAAACGAGATCCGGTGCGAGGACGCCAAGCGGGTGAAAGTGATGTTCGCGCTTGCACGGCTGAAGGCGTGCACGTTCGGGGCCAACTGAGGCCACGAACGCCGAGGCATGTCGCCGATCCGGGTCTCGAACGTGCTGGCCAGCTCACGGATGCGCTCGATGCTGCTTGCAGCGTCGCAGGCTGAAAGCTTTGCTTCTCGTCCGTGCGAGAAGGAGCAGTTTTTTCCGAGCAATTTCAACGCCTCGCCCGTCACATCCATCTGGTGGTAGCCCCGGGTCCGTAAATCGTACGTCGTTGGAGCACACCAGCGTCACACCCAAGAGGCTGCAAAAGTTCGGGTGCCCGGCGTCGAGGGGTCTGCGCCAGCGAAGCCCGCGACGCTTCGAATCGTCACTGGCACAAGCCCCATCAGCGTCTCTGACTTCGATCTGGCCACGCGCACGCCCAGCAACTGATCGGTCCGATTTCCTCTCGTGAAGAAGCCCGCGGCTACCGGCCAAGCGGTTTCATCGACCCTGCCCACAACCGGATTCGGCGCTACCCTGTCGCTTGAACGCCAATCCTTGAAGAGCCTCCTTGCCGACGGCATGCAGGCTCTTGGTTGAGCGTCCGTCGCGGGCGATCTGATCGACGTCCGTCGGTAGGCGTTCGTGCAGTTGGCGCGAATAGGGCAGGCCGTCGTCGCTCAAGGCCATTTGAATGAGTTCATCAGGCTGCTCTTTTCCCCGCCGAGTAAAACTGCGGTGCCGCAGCCGACGCCCATCGCTTCCAAGGCTGTGCCCAAGCGGATCCAGCGATCGATTTGCTTACGACAGGCCGACCCGCCACGGCACCCGTGGATTGCGCCAAGCTGTAAAGGTCATCGGAGATTGGGACCGACCGTGCCATGCCGCTGTTTTAAGCGCTGCTCGCCAATACATCAAGTGCAACAACTCGAGCGCATCTGAAGTGAGTGGTCTGCCGTGCCCCAACACCTCTTCGACGCTCTGCACGCGCTCCTGATCGGCAGCTGCACAAAGATGATGCTGGAAGTGCGCCTGCCAGACCGCTCGTCCCGATTGGGTGGGCGATTGTGCGAAGTGACTCAAGATTCTGCGGAGAGTGCCGATAAGCAGTCGAGAGCAATTTGCGTTGCGGCCCGGCTTTTTCGAGCGCGCCGGCCTTGCAACGCTATCGTTTGGGAGGGAAGCGGCTTGTCAGTTTTGATGCGAGATTACGTGGGGCCCAACGGCAATGCTGGATGGACCTGTCAGGTGACCGGCAGGGTCTTTCATGCGGATCGTGCTTTGGAGACACCGCTGATGCAGACAGGCCGCGGCGACGCCGTGGGAGCGCGCAGCGGCAGCATTGCAGCGCCGAGAATGACGTCGAGTGCCGCAACACATCAGCGATTTTTCTTGCGCGATGCGGCGGGTAAGGAGCACTTCGTTGATTGGTGCGGGCCATCCTTGCCAGCACGACCAGGCAATCGGATTTCGATCATGTGGGGGGGTGGGAAGAGCAACAGCGACACGAGCGAATTTCTGATTGCAGCGAATCTTGATACAGGGGACATCCAACCGAACGCGGACGGTCTCACCGCGTTTGCTGTTGATAGCAAGTTGCTTCGTCGCAAGCATCGGGTCTGGTTCGTCGCAATGCTGGCGCTCGCGGCATCGTTGCTGATCTGGTCGAGTCTGCTTGGCGACGCGGTGAGAAGCCGGGCGCACGAAGTCCAGGCGCAGCGTGTGCAGCGCATGGCCTACCCCGTGCCAGAGGTCGACCAGGTTGCACTTGCGCGCGCTGAGCGAAGAGTGGACGCGGCCAGGGTGTCCGGCACGAGCCAAAAGCAGTTCGCGCACCTGTTGGCCGAAATGACGGATGCACGGTCCAAGATTGCCGATGACCGGGAGCGCTTCCACAGGGCACGAGAGAAAGAAATCCCGCTGGAGTTGGACGTCTTGAGTTTTTTTCTGACCTCCGCCGGGCTCACCTACGCTGCCTACCTCGGCGGAATCTGGCTTCTTGCGTGCATCCCGGCCGTACTCGTTGAAAGAGCGCTGTTCCATCAAAGGCGCGCTGCCGAATTCAGTAAAGGACGAGAAACGATCCAAGCGGGCTTGTCCAAGCTTTTCAGGGACGGATATTCGCTGCGGCTCTGAACGGGGCGTCACAGCCCTGAGGCTTGCATTCATGACGCCCGCGGCACTGTGAGTTGTTACCGAGAGCCGGCCCGGGACGTCTCGATCGCAAATCCAGCCTCGGTCTGCGCGACAGGGACGCGTGTTCAGCCGAGCGGGCCGCGCTGGTGGTCCGTTGTCAGGATGCTCCTTTGGGTGGCTTACCTGGAAGATGGCCTGCGGCGCGACGACGAGTTCGTTTGCGGCGGCCTCGTCGGTCAGCGCGGGAAGCTGCTTCGCCAACCTGTTCGAAACCTTGTTACCGTTGTCGCGCGCGGAGAACTCGCAGCGGGTTGTGCACCCGCCAAGGCGGTGCACAAAGGTTTAGGCCCAGGCACTCGGTGGTGCAGGCCCACGGAGAAGAATCGGCTCCTCGGCCATCGTCGCTGTTCGATGGCCCGATCAGGAAAGCTCAGGCAATGCGCGAAGCGCGCCAGAGAAATCTTTAGAAGCGCCTGCCTTACTTCCTGGCCGGTGCGCCGATGAAAGAAATCGCACTTTCTGATACTTGATACGCTCTCGTCCTCAGCTCAAGGACAATTCTTTCCTCCTCTGCCCTTGAGTGACTGCTCTTGCACGCTGATGGGAGGCGGTGGGGGAGGGGAGGGCGCGGCAGCAGCTTGGTGCCGAGCGAGAAAAAGACCACTTAGACGCACACGGTGGCAACGTCGCTGACCCTTCCCGCGACCTGCGTGCAGTCGGGACAGTTTTTCGACGCGCCCGGCGCCGAACGCCCCAACTCGCTGACCATGCCGTCCGGCAGTCCGACGCCACGGGGCGCATCGAAGTGTGGCGCCTCGGCATGGACAGCGTCGGCATGCAGACCCAGCGGATCCGACACCTGCAGCGGACCCTGGCGTGCATGGGCGAACCCGTTCAAGCCGCCCCTCAGTCCGATATAGAGTCACGCGATGGCGTCAAGCTCCGATCTCGTCACGCCGATGCTGACTGAGACCGACGAGCAATAGTCGCTTGCCTGGCAAGCGTGCTCCCAGGCGCATCAAGACGCTGCCACAGATAATGTGACGTGTTAGGCAAGACAGTGGGTTTGACAGCAGGAGCGAGATGAGGCAGAGCGTGGTTCAGGAGCGGGGTGGATGGGACTTTGCGGCGCATATGGGTATCGGGGACGCCGCGCCGACGGCGAGTGCCGTTCTCGAGCGAAATGGTCTAGGCCTTTCGCGTATTCGCGGCGATCGCGACAAGGCGGGCGTGCACACCGCCCCCTACGAACCTCATGAAGCCTACCTTGTAGTTTTGCGGCTGACGTCTTTTCGCGTGCATGATTTGTGGGTCGACGGAAAACGTGTCAGTCACGACGGTCACGCCGCTGGAACGTTGTCGATCTACGACCTCGACAGGCGTTGGCAGGCGCAAATGCAGGAATCTTTCGACTGCCTTCAGTTTCACGTCAATCAGCGTGCGCTCGACGAGATTGCTGATCAATCTGGTGTGAGGGGGCGGCTCCGACTGAATTGCGCACCTTCTAGCAGCAGGATCGACGAGACGGCTCAGCATCTCGCGAGCGTCCTTCTCCCAGCTGTTGCCGGTTTTGACACGGTGTCGCCGTTGTTCCTCGAACACCTGAACCTTGCCTTTCATGCCCACCTGCTTGCAGGCTACGGAAATTGTGCGGGCCATCAGATGGGGGTGCCTTCCGCAGGTGGGCTTGCGCCGTGGCAACTGCGGCGCGCGATAGATTTCCTTACAGGAAACCTTGCTGAGATTGTGTCGATCGAAGCGGTGGCAGACGAATGCGGACTGTCGCGAAGCCACTTCGGGAAAGCCTTCAAGCAAAGTGTTGGTCTGACCCCCTACCAGTGGGTCTTGGAACAACGGTTGGACATGGCCAAGCGCCTGATACGCCAGAGTTCGATGGAGTTGTCAGAGGTCGCCGCGGCCTGTGGCTTCAGCGATCAGAGTCACCTGACGCGAATGTTCAGTCGACGAGAAGGGACCTCGCCTGGCGCGTGGCGCCGCAATTGCACCTAGTCTTACTGTGTCACAAATGACATAATTCGATCTTCCGGACTTCGAGCTGGAGGATTGATGAATGCAGCCGAGCGATTCGATAGCTACCTG
>NZ_FOLP01000036.1 GCF_900112425.1 Variovorax sp. OK212
AACGGCTTCAGAAATTGCTGCCTGACGCACCATGTGAAAACCAACCTCTCGCCCCAGAGGGTGGCTCGCTTGGCGGGGGAGTATTTCAGCAGCCTGATAGGCGTGAAGCACGAGAACGGGACTTCAGGGGCCGAAGCCTGAGCGCGAGACTAGGAGCATTAAGTTGGTGACACCAAAGCTATCTTTGTGTCCGGCTGCCGTCGCCTGCCGCATGCGCCCAGGGGGCACGACGAACGGATTACCGTACTGGGTGCCACCTCATTCTTGTTTCCCACAGGCGGCCCGCAAAGCGTGCACCGGCTCTGACGCCTGTGGCACGCACCGCCCATCGACGCAACACCGCTGGAGGCCGGCGACGACGTGCCCTTCCGGTTCAAAGAGGCGGAGCCGGGACCGCGGGTTGCCTACCTCGTGCGACTCGGACTATTCACATCCGGCGGCCGGTGCGGTCTAGGAGGCCGAACAACGCTTCCAGCGCGAACTCGACGGCAACTTGGCCATGACGTGGTTGCGTGCGTACCAGAGCGCGAGCGAGTCGGGCGAAAGCGATTCAACCATGGACAAGATCGTGCTGGCCAAGCGCTGGATCAAGGCCTTCGATGCGGCGAGGACGGCGGGCTTCCGTGATCTCGTGACACGGACGGAGCCTATTTTGCAATGCGTGCCGTGTGAGGGTGGCTATTTAACCCCGCGTCGATTCCTCCGTGCGCGCGAGCGGACGCACAAGGTAGTTGTCGAGGCTGCCTGCCTTGCCCATGCGCGGCGCAAGTTCGTCGAGCTGCACACGACCAACAAGAGCCAAGCCGCAGAGGCGCTGCACGCTTGGACGTCGGACAAATTGCCGCAAGCGTCGGCTATGCAGGCCAAGGCGGACGCTCGACATGACCCCAGAACTGTACGCGACCGCCGCAGAAACGGCAGCCTTGTGGCGTAAGAGGCGCACGTACGATCGTGATCGGGCGCGGACGGGCGACATGATTACGGTGAACCTAGCCTCGTTCGTGCAGATGGCGCCTCGATCACCGCGGCGTGCATCAAATCGGGCCGTGGCATCGGATTCTCGGCTCCGGCCCGACGATGAAGGTGCCTCGGTAGCAGACGTTCAGCGCAAAGACAGTCTGCTCATCGGAATACTTACCTCTATTCGAGGCATGCTCGCGGCCCTTAGAGAATCAAGATGACTTTGCCGCGCGCTTACGTGCATCGACTGGGCTGGAGGAGGCATCCGGCTTCGCGGCAAGATGCAGAAGGCGCGCCCATGAAAAAGCCCGCACGAGGCGGGCTTTGAGAATGTGGTCGTGAACTCTTACGCGGTCCACGCTACGGCAAATTCTTTTGCATGAAGTCATTTTTGTTTTCTTCGTCGTAGTGACTTCGACGCGCTGGTATCGGGTTCAGCTTGCCCCGAAGGACAGCGCTCAGAACCATTGAGCGTGGCTGGAGTGTACTCGATCGCGAGCGACGCTCGAGTCGCGCCAGCCCGGGCGGAGCGCGTGCAGCGCGGTCACCGCAGCGAGGCCTTGCGCCGCCGCCGACTGCGATCATGAGCCCGGGTGTGTTCTACGGCGACGAGACCACGGTCCGGGTACCGAACGAGCCTGGGCGCAAGGCACAGACGAATGGCACTTGCCCACCAGTGCGGCTGTTCGCCTATGCGTCGGGACGCAGTGCCGCGCACGCCGAGACATTGCATGCCGGCCGCCCTGCTGCCAGCCGTGGTTGTTGACGCCGAGCTCCGCAGCGGCTTCCGACATGGTCAACCGCTGCCCATCCTCGTGAGCTGAACGGTACGCGCGGATGTCGTTCTCTCTGCGCACGGAGCTCACGCGATACGCGGTCCACGTCTTCGCCTGCCCCGGGTGAAGGCCCATGCGATTGAGGGTCGCGGCGATGTGCTCGTCGGGCCAGCCCACCGAGGTCGGGCATCGTTGGAGAGCACTTCACATCGTGGCACTCGGACGCCATTTGCCGCACGCACAAGGAGCATTCCGCGGACAGATCAGGACGGCAAGTCCCTTCCATTCAGCAAGACTCGCGCGGAATTGCCGGGTTTTGAGCTGCTGCCTCTGAACCGGTCAACTCCTTCCAAGGATCGGATTGGCCGTCAGCGTGAGAAGGATGGTGGCATACCAGGCCGCGTTGAGCCCAAGCAATTCGTCGAGATTGACGTCGCGAGTTCCCATATCGATGCGAGACGAATGAATGCCGAGCAGCTCCCAGGGGAGTGTCGCGCCTGTACCCGGAGCGCGCATGACAACGGGCGCGCCGCTGGTTCCGCGATGTGTGCGCGCGTCGGTCAAGAAAAGGCCTTGCCCTTGAAAACGGATGCCAAAAGCCGATGCGACGGCGGCCTGCCGGACCACGGGCAAGTGATACATCGTGTCATGGAATCCCAGCGGGAAACCGACGATCAGAAGGCTCGCGCCGACCTCGACTTCGTCCGGTGCCACCTGCAGATGTTCTTCCGAAAAGCAGCACAGCTGCACCCCCGCAGGAAGCAGGGTGCGATCAATCTCGATCGCCGCCACATCGATTTCACCGCCGGAGTCTGCGCCCTGTCTCCACTGACTTTTGCCTTCTTCATAAAGCCATACCGACACGTGGTGCGACAGCGTGAGGTTCAACGGATCGACATGCACTTCGATCTCGATGCGGTTCGGGCGGTGCTCGCTTGCATCGTCATG
Organism: Variovorax sp. OK212; assembly: GCF_900112425.1. Classification (GTDB taxonomy): domain Bacteria; phylum Pseudomonadota; class Gammaproteobacteria; order Burkholderiales; family Burkholderiaceae_C; genus Variovorax. The sequence continues at coordinate 2,685 of NZ_FOLP01000036.1, forward strand.
CAGCACGTGGCGGCTCGTGACGAGAAAGAGCCGTTCCGCTCGCTGGAAGAAGAAGCCGCTGGCCCCGGTCAGCAGTCGCTCGCCGTCGAAGGTCGTGACCCGCGCGGTGGTCATGAGCAAGGATTCGGTCATTCGGATTCCAGTGGCCGGGCAGCCTGCGTGCTCAGGTGCGGGGCAGATGTACGCTGAAGGCGGTGCCCTCTTCGCGTGAAGACGTGACGGTGATGGTGCCACCATGGCCCGTGACGATCTCGCGTGCGATGAACAGGCCCAGTCCCAGGCTCGTCGCGGGCCGCTCATGCGGTTCGGATTCCTTGCTGACCACCTGCACCAGCGGATTGAAAATGACCTGCATGGCATCGGGCGGTATCGGAACGCCACGGTTCGTCACCACGATCAACACTTGCGTCGGCTCGTCAGCGACGCTCAGGATGACCGGGAATTGAGTATCCCCATGGTGCACGGCGTTGGTCAGAAGATTGGTCAGCACCTGGCGCATGCGTGCCGCATCGAAGCTCAAGTCGATCTGTGGGGGGATGCTTGCTCGCAGCAATCGATGGGGGTAGGCGGTGGACACCTCGTCGAACGCCTCCTGGCACAGCGCACCCAGATCACCCTTGTGAGGCACCACCTCGATGCCGCGCCCGAGCCGCGTGCGCGTGTACTCAAGCAGATCGGTGATCATGGCGCTGATCGAGGTGACGCTTTGTCGCGCGATGCGCAAGATGCGCTCCTTCGGGCGTGCGTCGCCGTCCTTCTGAATCAGATGCAGGCACGTACTGAGCGCGCCGAGCGGATTGCGCAAATCGTGCCCGAGCACCGCCAGGAAGGTGTCTCTCGAATTCGAAACGAGTTCGGAGTATGAGGCCATCGCCTCGGCCAGACTCTGGTCAATGCCCTCATTGAACCGCACGACGTCTTCCAGCATCACCGAATCGACTTCGCCAGCCACCTTCATCCACAGGCGCAGAACGGAAGCGCGCAAGGCGCGGTACTCCGCGCCGAGTTGTGTCAGATCGAAGCCGACGCGCTGCCGCAGGCCGCCATGCGTCGCCGCGAAAGTCGACCTGTCGCGCGGCAGGGCCAGGCCCCTGGACTTGGCTTCGCGCTCGTCCTCGGTCTGCACGGAATCCATCTCTCGGGCAATGGCAAGCAGTATCTCGCCCGCGTGATCGCGCAGTTCGACGACGGACATGGTCTCCGCCGGGGGGATCATCGTTCTTGCAAAATCCTCCCATTCGACAAGGATCGCTTCAGTGTTTTCCTTGATGAACTGGCTCAGACGCATCGTCGGAGTATGCGCGTCAATAGTCGATGCGCTGGTTCTGCTCGGCATAGGTGAAGCTCACCACGTCGTCCAGGTCGAAGAACGTGCTGACGTGGGTGCTCGTGTCGGCCAAGGCACTGGACGATCCTGTGACGCAGCCCACATCCTCTTCCGAAGGGCGTTTGAAGATGCCCTTCAGGATCACACCGTTGTACAGCGTGACCGCCACGGCCTCGAGGTGCACATCACGGCTGTTCCTGGTGAGCGAGGCGATGGCCGCCTTGACCGCAAGTTTGGACATGTTTTCTCCGGGCAAAGCGGAACAGTGTGACAGGCATCAGACTACAGCCTGTTTGCGCCGGTGCGATCGTGACGCCAACTGGTCAAGATTGCGCTGGCACGGACACCCCAACGGATCGGCCACGCCTCGGCGCCGTTGGCGACCGTGACCGTCTCATGGCCCAGGCCCTGCAGCGTTTCGCCCAGCGCGTCGCGAAAGGCGTCGTCGTCGTCGACGATCAGGGGATGCACCATAGAAGCTTCAGTTCGAAGCGGGTGCTCGGTGCCGGCGGCCGATGATGCAGCTTGCCGCCATGCGCCAGCGCCAGGCCCAGCCCGGTGCCGTCGGCGCGGCCGGTGGCGAAGGGCTCGAACAGGCAGGCCTGCAGCGACTCGGGCACGCCGGGGCCGTCGTCGTCCACGCGGATCGCCAGCGTGCGCGCATCGGGCTGCAATGCGCAGAGCACCACGTGGCCGCCGCGCGGCGCATGGCGCACCGCGTTGTCGAGCGGGTTGTCCAGCGCGCGCGCCAGGTGCATCGGGTCGAACACGGCGCTGGCGGGCGTGTCGTGCCGCAGGGTGACCTGCACGCCCGCGACGGCGGCCACGCGCTCGTCGAGCCAGCGGTGCAGCACCACCTCCCGCGGCGCCAGCGTGACGGGCTGTACCAGCGCCAGCAGGCTCTGCATCAGCCCGTCGAGCCGGTCGATCTGCCCGACGATGGCCTGCAGGGCCTGGCCCTCCCGCTTGGGCGCGGCAGCCAGCGCGTTCTCGGCCTTCAGCCGCATGGTGGCGATGCTAAGCAAACTCCGGGTGCGCCCATTGACCACGAGCACCGTCGACCCTACGGCGCCTTATGGTCCTGTGACAAGCCCTTGCACGACCTGGCGCGTTGCTACCTTTCCGAGGGAGGGTCGATCGAGCGTGTCTCTCCTCCATCGGTCGAAGTCCTCAGGCGCCATGGGACGCGCGATGAAGTAGCCCTGGATGGCGTCGCAATCGCAACTCGCCGCCAGATCGAACTGCGCCTGCGTCTCCACCCCCTCGGCAACCACCAGAAGCTTGAGCGCGTGCGCGAGCTGAACGATGGACCGGAACACGGCGGCGTCACCTTCGCTCTCGCCGGCGTTGACGATGAAGCTGCGGTCCAGCTTCAAGGAGGTGAGGGGCATTCGAGGCAGTTGGGAGAGCGTGGAATAGCCCACGCCAAAGTCGTCCATTGCCACCTTGAAGCCGTGCTGGCGCGCTCGCTCCAGCGCGGCCACTGCGTTGCCGTCAGCGAACACGCCCTCGGTCACTTCGATGCAGAAGCGCTCGGCCGGCAGCCCTCGCTTTACGAGGAGCGCCAGAAGGTCCTCGACCACGTCGCCGGCGGCGAACTGCGCGGGCGACACGTTCAGGTTGATCACCGGCCATTGGCCGGGTGAGGCTTGCTCCCATGCCGCGGCCTGATCGACCGCCAGACCGAGCAGCTTTCGGCCCAGCGCAGCGATCAAGCCCTTGCGTTCCGCCAGGGGAATGAACCGGTCGGGCGGTATGGCGCCAAGCCGCGGATGACGCCACCGCGCGAGCGACTCGACAGCCACGAGTCGGCGGTTGGCCACACCCACCACGGGCTGGAAGGAAAGCCAGAGCTCATCGTCGTTGATCAAGGCCTGATGCAGGTCTTGCTCAAGCTCCACCTCCTGCTTGCGCACGTCGTGCATGGCTCTTTCGAAGGTCACGGCTTGGTTGCCGCCCCGCGCCTTGGCGACATACATGGCTTGGTCGGCGGCTTGCGCCAGGTTGGCGCCATGGGTCTCTTTCGTGTGCGCGGTGCCGACGCTCGCCGCCAGGCGAAAGCTGCGTCCGCGCACCGCGTAGGGTCGCGCAAGTGCCTGCATGACCGCATCGCCCAGCTGGGCGGCCGCTTCGGCTGTCAAATCTGCGCAATAGATAGCGAATTCATCGCCGCCGATGCGGCCCACCACGTGGCCGTCGGCGACGCTTCGCAGGCGCGTCGCGACTTCGACCAGAACGTGATCGCCTTCTGCGGCGCCGAAGGCTTCGTTGATTGCCCGAAAGCCGTCCAGGTCGATGAGCAATTCGCTGGCGGACGACGCCGTGGCGGGCCTCTTGTTTCGGCGCAAGTGCATCATCTTGTTGCGCGTGAGCAGCCCGGTGAGGGCATCTCGATCGGCGGCTCGCTGCGTGAGGCGCTCGGCAATGCCTCGCAAGCGATCCACGCCGTCGGCGCGCACAGTGCTGATGGTGACGACCACCCAGATCAACGCGATGATGAACGCGCTTTGATAAATCAGCAGCACGCCGTCCGGCGGTAATTGCATGCCAGGGTAGTCCAGCCGTCGAGCCATGAGCCAGACCCCCAGTGCCAGTATCAATGCCGTGCTGCCCAGCAGGCGGCGCGCAAGGCGGCCCGGTTCCGACCTTGCGGTGAGGGAGCGCATGAAGGATCGGCGCGAGGTTGCCAGCAGGAGCGCCAGCGCGAGCGATGTGATGCCCGCCATCGTGAAGGGTGCCATCGCTCCCTTGAAGATGAGCAGGCCGCCGAGGTTACCGGCGAAGGCGACGAAGAGCATCGCCAGCGAGGCGGTGGCCAGCAACTGCGACGCCAGCCAATAGCGCATGCGTCGCGCGATGTCTCCGAGGCACAACAGCAACAAGGTCAACGCCACGTTCAGCGGCATCGAGATGACTCTGCCGGTGGCTTTCTGCTGGGAGTCGAGCGTGCCGGAAAAGGGTGTCAGTGCGCTGAACAGGTGGTCGCCGGTCAGGGGAACAAGCAGGCGGACTGCAATGAGGCACAGCGCAGCCACCACCGCGACGCGTGCGACCGCGCGGGGAAGTCCGCTGGATCGTCCGGGCAACAGCGCGACCGAGAGGATCAGCAGGCAAAGCGCCGAGTAGGGGTGCGTGGGAGGCAGGTCAGGCACGGGGCGCCACATGCCTGGCGCATTCAACGCGTAACCGAGCAACACCCACAGGGCAATGCTGCCGCTGAGAGCGGCGCCTGCCATACGCGCCGCGCGCGGCACGCGCCATGGCGCGGCAATTCTGGTGAGCGAAGCGAAGTGCATCGGCGCGAGCGTTCCGCAATCGCCGGCGAAAGCCGATCCGCATCGAAGACACCTTTGGCTCACTGTAAGGCGGATTTGTCTTACTTCGGAATCGACAACTGTTGTTTTACGTAGACATCATCGCCCCGTACCGAGAGAAGCCAAGAGCTTCGGCAGCGCTCACGCGAGACGTTCTCGGATAAGGCGCGACTTCGGCATCGACTGCCGGTGAATGATTCCTATGGAAGCGTCCTGTGTCAGTCGGATTCTCGACCTTATGTACATCCCGGTCTGACTTGCGTCGGATCGACACCCCTTATGGGTCGTCTTTGAGGGAGGTCCGACCTCCGAATGAGACCGGAATACAGGCGGTCTTGGCGGCCTTGAGGAACTCGTTCGAAAGTTGTCGGCATTCACTAGCGTCTGCAGTTGACGCGTGCAATACAGGAAGACTGACGAGAGAGTTCGAACGGCGTGTTTTCCTATTGACGGGGCGCGTCGAACCCGATGTAGTGGTCCCCTGCAAGTCCTCCTGGGTGTTCACGGGCCGCAGGCAAGTTTCGCCGGCATTCTGACTAAAGCTCCTTTACTTAAACGCATGTCGAAAATTCCTTCTGAAGCCCATGTTGCAGTCGACTCATTCCTTACACCTTTGACAGCGTCCATGCTGAGAGCGATGCTCACTCGCCCGTTGGGTTCGCAAGCGAAGGAGTTGGCCGCCATTCTCAATTGCGATGCTGAACGAGTTCGCCGAAAACTGCGAGCGGCCAAGGCGCTTCAGCTCGTGGATGTCGAGCCGGGCGACAGGTTGGGGCCGGCCGAGTGGTTCTTGCTTCCCGTTGGACGGGATGCACTGAGGGCGTACGATGAAGCGCTCAAGCCGGGGTCTGGTCGAGTGCCCCCCGTGCTTCCCAACGTGCCGAATAGCGTGTTCTCGCTGGGTGCTTTTTTGGTCCATCGGTCAGGCGGGCCTTCCGCACGGTGAAGCGCCGAGCGGTGATCGGGTGATGGCTGGTCACCGATGTATTTGAATCACAGCAGCATGATTCCGCGCCCAAATCAACTGGCGCGACGTGGAGTCTTGCTGTGTAGACAACTAGGTAGCGCGGCGAAGCGGTTGCAACGATGTGCTGGTACCGACGACCGGGCGGCACACGCCCAGCGTGTGTCGGCAATCCTCATCAAAAATGTTTGTCGAACTGTCGTCCTCGCCGACACGAAGACTCTAGGTGTCGTTGAATGACTTGAAGGCATCAAGGCCCGCTGTCATAAATGCCGGAGTGGAGTCCTCCCGGATATGTTTTCATGAAGGCGATTGAGCCCACCAAATTCGAAGAGCTGACGGCACTTTGGGTGGTGGAGTGGTCACGCGTGTCGGCGCAGCAGCAACGAGGAAGTACCCAAGCAGAGCGCATGTTCGTACCCGTGGGCTCGAGGCGCCCGACGCTGGGTAGGACGCTCGCAATGATGGAAGTATCAGGCGGCTCACAGTCGGTCAATGCAATCAACAAGCGGCGCTTGCTTGGCCGGTGGATGCGAGTGATCCCCGAAGTATGGCGCAGAGGGTTGAATAGGGAATTTCGATCCCGCTTCACACGAGAGCGACTGCGGCGGCAGTTGGCGTGCGTGCTTCCGCTGGAAGCGTAGATGGCGTTCAAGACCAACATCTCGCGCTCGCGGAGCATCGGGCGAAGTTGGATGAACTGATGCTCCGAACCAGGGCCTTTGCGCACGACCCCGACTTCAGGGTTCTCGACGGGAGTACGCGCTTTTTTGCGGGCTTGCTCATACGCTGTTCACGTGCATTGCTTCAACCAGATGTGCCGAACAGCGTGCCTATGGCGGCTGTGATTCCCATCGCGAGCGTGCCCCAGAAAGTCACGCGCCACACGCTTTTCACGACCGAGGTGTCGCCGATCCTCGCGGCGCACGCGCCAAGCAGAGCGAGGAACGCGATGGAGGTCGCCATCGTCCATGGCACCAGCGTTGCAGTTGGCGCCACCAGCACTACAAGGAGTGGAAGCGCCGCCCCCGCGGAGAAGCTGGCAGCCGACGCCGCAGCCGCCTGCAACGGTCGGGCGCTGAAGGCTTCGGTGATACCCAATTCGTCACGCGCGTGCGCGGCGAGCGCATCGTGGGCCATGAGTTGGGTGGCGACCTGAAGCGAGAGCGTGCGATCGAGCCCACGTCGCATGTAGATGGCCACCAGTTCGCGCCGCTCGCCATCCGGATCCGCATGAAGTTCCGCACGCTCGCGTTCGAGATCGGCCGCTTCGGTGTCAGCCTGTGAGTACACCGAGACGAACTCACCGGCGGCCATCGACATGGCACCTGCGGCCATGCCGGCAACGGCGGTCATCAGGATGCTGGTGTGGCTGGCCTGTGCTGCGGCAACTCCTGCGACCAAGCTGGCAGTCGAAATGATGCCGTCGTTCGCGCCCAGCACGGCGGCGCGCAGCGATCCGACGCGATGCGTGCGATGGTGTTCGGAGTGGGCACGTTGGTGAAAGGATTTCATGGGTAACGCCGCGACCATATGAAACGCCGGGAAGAAAGCAGCACCATGGCCGCTGCCTGCGCCAGCCACGATCGAGTGCGGCGAAGGGCGCAGGGCTCACTCTCCTTGGTGCGTTGCAACACGGCACGCTTGTCGGATCAACGTCTGGCACGTTACGGCAACGGACGGCCTGTTCCAACCGGGTGCCCGCTTACACCCGCATCACGAAAAGCAATCGTTGTGGTTCTGATCCGTCTGCTCATCTCAGAACAAGCGAGATGCAGCTTCCGAAATCGCGTGGCGCTGCAGGTCACGTTCATACGGCAGTGGAAAAGAAGTGCGGGCTCTGGCCGCGCCGATCGGCAGCCAGCAACTACCGACGATCAAACCATGTCAGTGCCGGGGCACAGCGGAAGGCGAACGCTGAACTCGCAGCCATGGCCTTTGCCGTCGCATCGAACTTCAATGAAGCCGCTATGGGCATGAACCAGGTCTCTGACCAGCGAAAGCCCAACCCCGAAACCGCCTTCCGATTGCTGCGGGTTCTCCTGTGTGAACAAATCGAAGATCACCGGCAGCAATGACGGCGCGATGCCATTCCCGATGTCTTCCACCTTGATGACCGGATGGTCGACCCCGGCAGTGCAGCGCAGCCAGATGGTCCCGCCCGCCGGCGTGTACTTGATGGCGTTGTGCAGAAGGTCGAAGACGATCTGGTGCATGCGCTGGCGGTCCGCCACGATGGAGATGGGAACGGGCGGCACCATCACCGAGGCGACGCGCTTCTTCTTGTCCGCTTCGGCCTGCACGACGCTGGCGATCTCCTGGATTTCCGCGCTCAGGTCGAAGCTCGTCTTGTTCATGCTCAGCTTGCCAGCCCGAAGCGCACGACGTCCGCGAGGTCCTTCATCATTCGTTCCAGCGACAAGGACCTGGTGGCTGACCGCGGCCACAGGCTTGGCCAGCTCATCGGTCACCAGTCCCTTCCTGGCCATGATTTGACCGGCGCCGCTCATGGGTCTGAGCGCATTGCGTACCCCGTGCACCAGCCGGCTGAGGAACGCAGCGCGGCCCTGGATCGTTTCGTAGGCGCGCTGCAGCCGGTTCTCGATGGTCTCGATCTGCGCTCTCAAATCGGTTCGGTCCGCCATGACCCGAGCAAGACGAACGCAATGTCGGGCGACTGCTGCCAGAGGAGGACCGCGGCCCTGGCTGTATCGACGGCGCTGTCAATGCCGTCCATCCGGTTGCGGGCATTGAATGAGATACCTCGTCTTTGGGAGTCGTCATGGGTTCATTAGCCCTGACGGACCGCTGTCGCCAGCAACAGGTGCGCCCCTGTCGCGATTCGCATCTCTCTTTTGCGCGGCGAAGGGACTGTCGGCTTTCATCCGGTCGGCCGATCCCGAGTTGAGTGGGCAGCCGAAGCTGCCCATTTCTCTACGCGACGTGTATATCGATTCGCCGCGGCTGGGCATGCGCGGTTTTGGGAATTTTCAGTTTAAGCACGCCCTGCGTCAGTTCGGCCGCCACGTTCTGGGTGTCCAGCTCCTTGCTCAGCGTGAAGACACGTCGGAAGCGGCCAAGGCCGACCTCGGTGTGGCTCGACTTGAGGCTGTCTGGTACCGAAAGATCGGATTCCGCCTCAATCGTCAGTGTGGCCGCCTCAACGTGCAAATTCAGCTTGTCCCGGGTCACGCCGGGCAGATCGGCAAAGAGCGTGATGCCGTTGGCGTCTTCGATCACGTCCACGGCCGGCGTCAGCGCTGCCTCGCTGTACGGAGAACGCTCGTTTTGCGAAGGTGCCGCCGACTCCATCGCTTGCGCTTGCCTGATGCTGTTGCTCATGATGAATGAGTCCTTCCTTGAAATCAATTGATAGCGATCCGGCGCGGCTGCGCCGACGCACGGCGCCTGACGGTGATGTGCAATACCCCGTCACGCAGCTTCGCGTCCACCGCGTCGGGGTCTGCATCCTCGGGCAGTGTCATCACTCGGCGGAATGTGCCCTCGAAACGCTCGTTGATGTGCACGGCCGTTTTGTCACCTGCTTCCGGCAGTGCGCTCTTTCGCTCCCCTGAGATGGTCAGCAGGCCACGCTCCACATTCACCTCGAGGGTGGATGCGTCAACGCCTGGTGCAAACGCGTAAATCTCGAGAGCTTCCGGTGTGCTTCCGACATTCAATGCTGGGAAGCCGTTGCGGGCAAAGCCGCGGATGGTGGGCGATAGATCGAAGGCCTGCTGCACGTCGCGCTGCAGGCGATCCATCTCCGCGAACAGGTCGCGAGGAAACAATGATCGATACATGGCGAAAACCTCCGTGAAAGTTGAACGGAGCGCGGGTGCATTGCCCGCGCTTCCGAGAAACGATCTAAATGCTGCAATCGGATTTTCAAGACCCGATGCGTCTTCAAATCGGTTCTTCAGTGCGGCCGGGCCGGCTCCCTCGGCGTCGAGGATGCGTTCGCATGGCGGCCGACGATGGCCGTCTTGATCTTCGGCATCCGGAAGCGCCAGCGCGGTGGGCGTGACTCTGGAAAGTCGAATTTTGCGAGCTCATCGCGCCCCTTCTGAGTCACGGCCAGCACCTGGGCTGCAGGATGGGAGCCTGACAAGGTGAGCGGGTCAGAGGGCGATGGAACCAGCGCTACGACAAGCCCAGCAGCTCGTAGCACCCTGACACCGTCGATGTCCTCGTTGCGGTAGAAAGACACGGGCAGTCGAGAGCCCGCGATTTGCCTGAGCAAGTTCATGGTCATTTCAGTACCTCCTTTTCGGTCGACCAGTTCCGACAGCGAAGAATTTAGGCGTTGCTTCGGGAGATTTCAAGAGGGAGAAATCAGCAACCGATTCTCGCAGTCCCTCGAGAGACGAGCCCGGCCGTTCGGGCCGGGGTGAGATCTACAGCAAGCTTGCGGGTTTCGCCGCGGACGCAAAATCTAAGAGCTCTTCCGCATCGCGCATGTCGGACGTTTCTGATTTTCAATCGTGCCTCCGCAGCACGCGTGAGGGTTTGCCGCGGCTCCGAAAAGAAACGGCCGTGCGCCTTTCTCACACTTGTGGCATGGGTTCGCTGCAAATGCGACAGCCATCAAACAACGCCACGACTCCGGAGAAGCCAACCTTCGGGCTTGATGTCGTGAATTTCTGCCGAATGAGGTCGTGATTCGGGCGTGTTCCGGTGCAACGTGGCGTTGATGACCAATGCGGCGCGGAGCAATTCCACCAGAACGATTGCGTCCGAATCGGTCACAGTGAAGGGCCGGGCGGACTGCTCGATTCTCGAGGTATCTGAGCGGCATGTGCGGCGGGGCCTTTCGCTCAGCGGCGAACAATACTGGAGGCACGGTATGCCGACTCGCCGATTGGCCGGGAGGATCGCGCTGCCGTCGCTCTCGGAGCCGACTTCACCAGGACGGAATTCGAAATCACTGGCCGAGGCTGTGTGCAGCCGATGTACTGTCGGCGGCGTGAGCCCATATATGACCTTGCGCCCGATCAAAACCAGACATTGCATACCGGCCGGAGCTAGCTACCCTGCTCCATTTGTGGCCATCCAGGCTGGCTGGTCGTCGAGAATACGAAATGACTTCCCCAAATTCTGACCTCCTCACCCAGGGCGAACTCGCCGTTCTCCGTGTAGTTGCCCGCATGGACCTGATCCTCGGCGTCGCCATCGGCCAAACCTTGGGCCATCCCGCCAACGACGAAGTGGCGGCGCTGCGCAAGAGGGGCTACGTCCGGGAAATTTCCAGCCCCCGACATGACGGAACGCCCAGCCACCTCTATACGATCACGCCCGCGGGAAGTGAGGCGCTACGGGTGCAAGACGGGCATCGCGCTGTTGCGCCGGGTCCCACACTTGGACCTCGGCCGCCCCTGCACCGCGAAACATACACTGGTAGCGAGATGCGCCCCTTCACGGGGCGAGCAGGATCAATGGACGCGCTGAGGTATCCGAGCCGCGTCGGCAATGAACTTCGCTATCGTGACGATGACGGTGAGTCGCCCCGCAAGGATGCGCCGCCGCGCAAACCGTAAACGAGCCCAAGCGTCTTGTCAGGGTCGCAGCGGCGGGTCGGAGTGACATGAGAGGAGCGCCAGCCTTCCGTCGGAGAGCGACGGTCGACCAAGATCCGCGCCGAGGTGGAGTGCGGCCCCACTCGCAATGGCTGACGGGCGGTTCATTGCTGGTCGTCCAAGCAAGCGAAGGGGCGAACGTCTGAAAAATGATGCCTCGACCGGAGGCTCATCGCGCTTGACGGCGGCGCGGGAAGCTCTCGGAGACACAGTGGCATCGCTTCACGCCGGATCTTCGTCACCACCGAAGCATCCCATGCTGGGCGGGGCAGATACCCCACGGATTTCCACGACCCGACAGCCGCCATCTGGGTAGTCGAAGTTCTCGCGGGTGTGGCCGGGTACCCCAAAGGTCGGCTGGTGCGCTAAGCACCGGCATGGTTCGCGGCGGCCCACAGCAGTTAGCGCCGGTGCACTCGTAATCAATTGCACGCGAAACCTACTTCTGCGCGGCGGATGGGCTCGCGCGCTTACCTTGATGTCCCCGGGCGAGGAGGAAAGTGCAGCAGCAGGTCCTCCAGCAATTCCTGCACGTTCGTGCATGTCCAGGTCGTGCTGACGCAGGCACGGCCCTGGATGGGCGCGCCACCTCGCCAACAACGCCAGGTGGCCTGTACGCGCCCCGTGAGCGTGTCTCCCGTGAAGACCAGCGCATTGAGCGGCTCGCCCTGACCCCCCCACCGGAATCCTACGTGCGGGTGCGCTGCCAGCGTTTGCTCGTTGCCCCGGTCCACATAGCATTCCACTGCCTCGCCCAACGTCCTCTCGAGGTAAGCCTCGCAGTCCTGAAAGACTTCGTGCACCAGCTGGTCCAAGCGCAGCGTCATGCCCTCGATGTGCCAAGCCAAGTCAGTGGGCAGCGCGGGCGGACGACCGCTGCTGCGGCAAGGGTCTACCTCGAGGTCGCGTGTCGAAAGCTTGACTACTGTCATGGGCTGGCCGTTACGACGAGACTCGCTCCGAGGCGGAGTGCATCGAGGCCCCATCGCCGACCGCGCGCCTCGCTAACTCCTCGCGGCCAAGGGGCGTGATGCGAAGGACCAGCGCATGCTGAGGATTGTCAGGGTAGACGGGCGAGATGGGACCAATGGTCGCATCGAGTAAAGCGGCCGCCTTCAACAGGACGATGTTGCTCACCGCCGCCCCGTCTTCGACCCGCACCGGAAACGTGCCGCTTTCGAGGCGGCGCAGGTAGGCCAACGGTGTCAGCGACCGTCCATTGTCGAGCTGCGACGACCTGAGTAGATCCAGACTCATTCGAGCGAGCTCGGCCATGCCGTGTTCGGTGATGCGTGTGACCGTCGCACCGCTGCTCCCCCAGTAGCGATTTTTCGCGGCGCCCGACGAGGCGAGTTGCGCCTCGATCAAACCTGTCGCTTTGAGCAACGACACCACTTTCAACTCGTTCGCGTCAATCACGTCCACCGGTAAGCGCGTGCGCAAGAGCTGGAGCAGATATTCCAGTGGCCGCGACGCGTCGCCATACTTCTGCTGCATCACCGCACTACCCAGTGCCTTGCCATGAAGAGCGGGTCAACTCGCAGATGGTTTTGCATGAACTCCTCTCGCCTTGTTAGTAGTTTTTTTCATTCTTGCGAAAGCCCCGTTCCTGTGTGTAGGACGGGGACCACTGCTCGAAGCGGGACGCCGGCGCTGGCTGCCTCTGGGACGCAAGAAAGGTAAGCGACGCTGGGCGCCATGTCTGCGTGGATGACATGGGGCCGCAACGCCACGGCAGGCATCCTGCAGGCGAAGTCGCAGTTGAACTCGTCGCACGGCGCGTTGAAACGGATGTTGCAACTCTGAAACTGCCCACTTGGGACTGCCTGCGGGAGACACCGTGGCATGCTCGTCGCGCCCTTAGTCGAGCGCCACGGCACCTCACGTCGCCCGAGGAACTCATGCCCAGTTACCTGCGAGGAGTCACGCACATGCATGTTGGACGATCGGTTTGTTGGGTCGTGTCCGCCTTCGGCTGCACACTCATCCTTTGTATCGCAGCCTGTGGTGGGGGCGGCGGTGGCGGCGGCGGGGAAGGCGGGGGGATCGGCCCCATCGCCGCGCCGCCTGCCGCGGCAGCGCCCCCGCAACCTGCCGCGGCGTCTCCGGTTGTACAACCCGTCCCGGCGACGAGCCGCGTGGTCGCCGACTCGATCACCTCCGCCAACACAGGCGCGGTGTACACGCTGGAGATTTACCTGCCGGCATCCTACGGCGCGAGCACGACGGTATACCCGGTAATCTACGCGATGGATGGCGACGCCATCTTCAATCCGCCTGGTAGCCGCTTCGCGAACTTCCGAGCCATTCTCGAGGCGCACAACACGCAGGCAATCCTCGTGGGCGTCGGCGGCACATCACGCCGCGAGCGGGACTATTTGATGCCGGGTGCTCAGCCGTACCACGAGTTCCTCACGCAGGAACTCGTGCCACACATCGAAGGGAGCTTTCGCGCCGATGCAAGTACGCGCGTGCTCACAGGGCTCTCCCTCAGCGGGAGCATGACAGGCGTGGCTTTGTTCCTAGAGGGCGCCAGCGGCGCGCTGACCTTCACGCACTTCCTGTCATTTGAGGGGTCGTTCGATTCCCAGACCGACGAGAACAACGACTTGGAACAGAAGATGTACGACGCCCGGGGCACGCGGCCCTTGCCGGCCACCCTCATCCTCACGCGCTGCGACAACCCGCAGGAATGCAACTTCGGCAATGTCAACGACATGTACGAGCGACTGCGGTCGCGCGCCTACCCCGCCTTCGCGCTGACCCAGCGCACCTATCCCGACACGCACGTGGGCACCGACCTGCCGTCCTTCACCGATGCGATCGGGCAACTCTTTCCCTAGTCTGGTGTTGCGCCTGGCGAGGCGGCCAACCACACCTTGACCCAAGATTGATCCAGTGCACCAGGCGTCACGTGGTTAAAAACTACTCGGAGAAGCGTTCGCCTGATCGACGGCGGCTGCAGAGAGATCAGGGATATAACGATCGGAGCCGCCGTTGTCGACTGCGCTCACGCGGACTGACTCCGTGGCCTTCTCTGCGGTGGATGAACCACGCTGAGCGGCCCAGCAATTTACAGCGAATAGCTGGCCAGTATCAGATGGCGGCCCTGTTACACTTTTCGAAGATTCGGGTAATTTTTTCTTCGAGGATGGCGGCAGTAAACGGTTTCACCACGTAACCATTGGCCCCTGCCAACGCCGCAGCAACGATGTTTTCCTTCTTGGCCTCCGCGGTGACCATCAGCACGGGTAGCGTCGCCAGTTTGGGGTCGGCGCGGATCGTCTTTAACAGGGTGAGGCCGTCCATGTTGGGCATATTCCAGTCTGACACGACGATGGCGTAGTCGCCACTTTGCAGTTTCGCCAGCCCTCCCACACCGTCCTCGGCTTCGTCAACGTTCATGAATCCGAGCTCTTTCAGCAGGTTACGCACGATACGGCGCATCGTTGGGAAGTCGTCTACGACCAAAATTCGGAGGCTCTTGTCGATCATGTTTTTGCTGGTCAAGCTAGGAATTGCAAATAGGGCTCAGGGGCTTCTCGCCCGCACACAGTGAGCCATTGCATGGATTCTCGCCCCACCCAAGGAATTCGCCTCCGCGAAGCACCCTCCAGCCGATCAGCGAGATCAAGCTTCGCTGCTTGCGCGTCTTACGAGACGCGACGTCGGCGGGGCTGACTTCCTGGCCCATGCCAAGGCCGGCAGATGCACCGCATTCACCTTGTCCGCGCGCAGAAAAGCGACTCTGATGGCTCGAAGGCCTCGCTGGCGTCGATTTTTGCAGGCTTCGGCCATAGCGAGGAACTGGCGATCGATGCCTGTACGCATGAAGATCGCCTGCTGCTCCGCCTCGGAAAGCTGGCCCCGGCCGAGTACTTCCTCGGTCGGCGAACATGAGCCTCATTCAGTCGACCAAGCTCCACGGGCACGACCCGTATGCCTAACTGAGCGATGCGCGGGCACGTCTGCCGACGCACCCAGCGCGCGACATCGGTGTGCTGCTCCCGCAATAGTCATACGGGTCTGCATGCTGCGCCATGAGCATCAGCAGCACTTTGAAGGCATGGGCCAAACGACTGAAACGGGACGGACTGACGCTCTGGTTGCCGGTAAGCATCCCAAGACGCCTTGGCATGCAAAGGCATTAGGCATGTTGGTAGTGGCCTACGCGTTGAGTCCTATCGACCTTGTTCCTGATTTCATTCCGGTGCTGGGGTACCTTGACGATGTGCTGTTACTTCCCGGTCTGATCTGGTTAACCATCAAATTGCTGCCGCCGGATGTCTTGGTTGATTGCAGAGCCCAAGTCGACGATTGGATTGAGACCAGAGGGTCGAAGCCACGCAGCAGATTTGGGGCCGTTCTGATCGTCACCGTGTGGCTCCTAACGGCCGCTGCCATATGGTTTTGGGTGTCACACTGAAGTTAGAGCGCTGAGTTTCACGACCGGAAGCGCCGTGGTCGCGCTGCTTCTGGCTTGGCTCTCCCTACGGGCTGCTGTCGGCAACCGCACAGAAAGACCTCTACGCTTGGACGTGGTGCGTTGAACTCTAGGACGTGCGCCCGAAGGTGTGGGGACCGTTGCTGGCGCCCCTGACGAGCGAGCTGCCGCGTGCATGTGATGTTGCTATGGGGCGTGGGAAGGGACGGCGTTCACGTGCATGAGTTCATCTTCGATCGCGACCACCATGGAGCAACAGAGCCCGGAGGGGAGTTCCTCGATGACCTGACGCCCAAGGAGGATGTGACGTTGACCGAGCTCGTTGGCACGCGCACGACCCTCGACTCCCTCTGCGACTTCGGCGACAGCTGGCGACAGAAGATCAAGGCTGAGAAAATCGCTAAGCTGGAATCATCGATCGGGTATGCACAGCGCGTCGACGGCGAGAACGCATGCCCACCAAGGACCTGGGCGGGTCTCTGGGCCACGAGGAACTCCTCGAAGCGCTGGCCGATCCACAGCATCCCGAGCGCGCCGAGACGAAGGAGTAGGTCGGTCGACTCTTCAATCCTCGCGCTCTGGACATCGACGAGGTCAATACCCGACTAAGCGCCAGCGATTGAGGGCGTCAATTACGGCCACCGTCGGACCATCAGCTGTCGTGCAATCCGATGTTTGCGGAGAAGAAGCGCGACAAGGTCGGCCTCTACATGGATCCACCCTTGATGACGATGGTGCGTGTGCGTGGACAAGAAAAGCCAGATCCAGGCGCTGGGGTCGCACGCAACCCGCTGCCGGATGCCCGTGGCATCCCCGAGCGGCGTGCCTATGCCTATGAGCGCCACGGCATGACGCTGCGGAGCAGCGCGAGCGCGTCTTCGGAAGCACCGAAGCGCCCGGTTAGCTGCGCGGGCGCATCGGGTCCCGTGGCAGCGAAGCGGCACAACTCCCAAACTTCGGGAGTGTGCGGTGGGGGCTCTCCTCCCAACAGTACCGGGAACGCATCCGCCAGCAGTGAGGGCAGATTTGTGGGGAGCAGTCTTGCGACGCCGGGCTGTTGTTCCTCACCACCAAGGCGCCTCGTCGTCCCGGGCGGCGAGATACGGGAAGAGGTCGGAAGTGAATGAGTCGTGGCTGTCGATCGAGGGGGGGCGCGCATCAGGGTCCGCAAGTCCCTGACCCTTCAGCTTTTCGCGCTTCTCCTACATACCAAGTGGTTTGCAGCGTCTGAGGTCCGGCTTTGCAGAGCCAAGGAAGCGCGCAAATGCAACGCTTCAGTCTTGACTCGAGCATGCGTGTAACCATTGGCGGCGCGTTCTACCCGACGCCACTCCATGCTGCCTTTTTGCCTACACCCAGCTCGCACTGGATGGTGACTCGGCCCTGCTCGTGAAAACACACGGCAGCGAGACAGCCGAGCAGTTGATGGCGGCGGTTCGAACGGCGCCGTATGCTATAGCGCAGCGCTACTGCACCACGATGCGCGAAAAGGACAGTGCTCGGTGGAGGCAGCGGTAACGCTACCGCGCTGCTTCGACAGCCACTGACCCACCGGACTCCAACGATGCGGCACCAACTGCGCGACGAGTCGCACCGTGTGTGTGGGCGAGCGCAGCGGGACTTATGCATTTCATCATCAAATTGATGTGGAACGGGCTTGGCGGGATGGGGACCTGTGCACCACGCCATGCGCCGAAGCCGTCGTGCACCGCACTCCTGATGCGTTTGGCTCGGGTTGTTGCCCATGGTCGTAAGCTTCGCGGTGGACGCGCCTCTCGGTTCAGGTGGTCAATCAACGTCGTGGTACGTTGCCACCGTTACTGGCGGGGGCGTTCATCGCATTGCTCGCCTTGAAATTCGAGAGCGTTGGACCTATTCTGTTCGTGGAAGCTTCTCTGCGCCATGTCCGCTCCAGTTTGCGTTGCCCGGTACATGCGCATGTCCGCGGAGCATCAGCGCTATTCGATTGAGAACCAAGCAGCGGCTATCGAAGCGTATGCGATGCGTCATGCCATGCACATCACACGAACCTACATGGACGAGGGGCGCAGCGGGCTGGATGCGATCGGCCGGGCTCAGTTCCGCAAACTGGTCGCAGATGTCGTTGCGGGCGATGTGGACTTCGGCGCCATTCTGGTGCTCGACGTCAGCCGCTGGGGCCGCTTTCAGAACAGCGATGAGAGTGCGTACTACGAATACCTTTGCACCCGCGCCGGCGTGCCGGTGATCTATTGTGCCGAGGGCTTCGACAACGATGGCAGCCCGTTTTCAGTCTTGCTAAAGAATCTCAGGCGAGCGATGGATGGCGAGTACAGCAGGGTGCTCTCTGCCAAGGTGTCCATCGGGCAAATGCGACTCGCACGACTAGGTTATTTCCAAGGAGGTACGCCAGGCTACGGCTTGCGACGACGGCTGGTCGGGCCAGAAGGTGAGGACAGGGGGTTGCTGATGCGAGGCGAGCGCAAGCGCCTTCAGTCCGATCGGGTGGTCCTTGTGCCCGGTCCTGACGCTGAAGTCAGTGTGCTGCGCAGGATTTTCATGGAGTACGTCAATGGCCGGTCGCACCTCGAGATTGCGAAGGGCCTGGACGCTGATGCGATCCCATCGGAATCGGGAAGGTCCTGGACGCGCGGCATGATTCGAGGGATTGTTTCGAACGAACGCTACCTCGGGACCTTGAGCTACAACCGGCGAAGCGCCAAGCTTAAGCGCCCGCAGGTGCTGAATGGACACAGCGATTGGGTTGTCACCAAGGGACGTTTCGCTCCGCTGATCGAGCCCGGACTTTTTGTGCGGGCGCAAGGTGCGCTGGCACGACGCGCGGGTTGGAGTGATGCCATGCTGCTGCAAGCGTTGCGTGACGTCTTCGCGCGGCACGGCCGCGTGTCCGCTGCGCTCTTGCGCTCGGATTCGGAAATGCCTTGCGCACGCACCTACTTGGATCGCTTCGGTAGCCTTCCTGAGGCGTGCCTCCAAGCAGGCCTGAGCCTTGACCGCGACTATGGCTACATCGAGGGCATCCGTCAGCATCGCGCACTGGCGAGGCAACTGGCCATCGACCTCTCCCAATGCCTGCAGTCGATGGGCATGCACGTGTCAGCGAGCGGAAGCACAAGCCTCCAGGTCGCAGGTTTGCGCGTTCGCATGAGCGCGCTCAGATGCAATGTCGATGCGCGCGGCCAACAACGCTGGCGCCTTGGACCAGGAGCGACTCGCGACGTCGACCTCAGCGTCTATGCACGCATCGCGTCGAACAGCCCAGCGCCATTCGATTTCATCGTCCTGCCCGCCGAATCGTTTTCGAAACTGCCGGCTTCTTGCGCGCGGTCGGCGGGTCGAAAGTTTGACGAATTTCAAGTCCAGCAAATGGAACAGGTCGCACTGCGTATCGTGGCACTAGGCTCATGGGGCCGCGCGAATGTCTTGTCGCCGGTCAAAAGCCGTTAGGGCGGCCGCCGAGTCTGCGCCGCCCCTCTGCGTTCTGCGACGTCGGAGGCGGAACGCTTGAAGACCACTCGCTTGTGAGGTCCGTGACTGCTGGCTATGCCGGCAGCCCTTAGAAGCTCGAAAAACAGGCTCGTGCTGGAGGCTTCAGCGGAGCCTTCGGCTGTCAGCTAGAACCGGCTGTTGACGATGCCCCTGCGAAAAAGCCAGCGGGGTCAAGAGATGAACGCCCTGCCAGCGTAGGTTCCATCAACGGAATTGCGCGTCGGCGCGGCATTGATGTCGGCAAGGAAGATCGGTTTGAGCTTCTTAGCCTTTTTCTGTGCAAGACGCTCTGCGGTATGCACGAAGCAGGGCTTGGCAGTGTGTATCGGCTTTTCAGGCGATCGGAGAAACCGGTACTCCCTATAGAACACCTCCAGTGCGAAGCCCGGCTTCTCGGTCGGCTCCACGCGATAGCGGCAGTTCTTGGCGTCCACGGGATCTGTTGCGTAGCCGCCGGGTATCGACGTGCAAGCGCTCATGCTGAGCGCGAGACGAGCGGCAGGAATGTCGGTTTTCGCTGGCGAGATTGCACATGAGACCAGCCGAACTTGATCATTTGCGCTGTGATGCTAGGCTGATCTGAAGGTATCGGAAGTCTGAGAGCCTGTAGATGCTGTGGCGTCGGCTTGCTGAATCGGCCCGGATGCGGGGCGATTCATGCAGTCGCTGCGGCGAGTCAGAAGAATCCCAGGTCAGGTGCACGAGGCCGAGATGAAGGCAAGAAGCGAGGTCGTGCGCGCAGACGTCCCTGTTGGAGCCAACGCACGAGAGCCTAAGATCGTCTTCGTGCCGGTCCGCTTGCCGACACCGGCGCCACCGGCTCAGGCCCCAGACAATCGCATCGAGCTGCGGCCTGGACCGACGACGGTCACGGTGACCTGGCGTTAGGTGCCTCCAGGGACCGCGTGGTCTGGATGCGCGAGCTGCTTCGATGATCCGCATCGACGCGATGTGGCTGGCCGCCGACCCCATCGACATGCGCGCCGGTGCCGACCACCTGTTGGCGCGCGTCGTGCAAGTCTTCGGTGCGGCGCAGGCGCGTGGCTACTGTTCGCGAACGCCCGCGGCACGCGCGTCAAGCTTCTGGTGCACGGCGGCTTCGGCGTCGGGTGCGCGGCACGCCGGCTTAGTGCGGGCCGTGTCGCGTGGGTGCCGGGCCACCACGACATCACCATATCTTTGTCGCTCACCAACGCGCGAGGGGAGACAGGATGGCACTACTCCCGCAGGGCAAGACGGCGGCTCATGCGCGGGCACGTGGGTTGTCAAGAACGCCCGATGGCAGCGGTATCGATTCGCGCCAAATGGTCATGGCGCTCGTATGCTAGATTGACTCCGTCGGACGAGCTCGACGTGCCCATCCGGGTACTCGTAGACATCGATGCAATGATGGATCGACTTGGCGTTGTCGCGCACGGGCATTTCGGCTTCGAGCCGCACATCGAGCGCGATCAAGCCGGAGCACCTGCACGCTCGAAACAGCAATCGACTTCGGCCGCGCCGCTTTGCGATCGTCAGCGCGCCACTCGTACACCACGCTCGCGTTCAGTTTGTACAGCCTCGCGATCACCGCAGCGGAGCCGGCACGCCACCAGGACCTCGGTGATACCGGAACTCTCTTGCAGGCGTTCGCTGGTTGCGCGCGAACGACGCAAGCAGCCCTAGAAGCCGGCCTCGCGCCAAGCCACCGAGGCGGCGTATCGCAGGAAGCGCATCGCAGGCACTTCCCATTGCCCGGCGATGGCCACGTGCCCGCGCCACGACGGGTTGGTGGCAGGCAGAGCCTCGTCGGCATCCAGCACCACGCGGTAGACGGCATGCTCAGGGTACAGCGAGCCGTTCTTTTCACGCACAAGCAGGTCGCCGCCGAACAGCGACGCCAGCTCCGGCTCGCCCAGCGTGCGGCTGGCATCGCGATCGATGCCGGCCACTGTCAGCCGCAGGGCCGCTCCACCCAGACCGTCAGAGATGAACAGCGCCCTGTCGCCGCGGGTAATGCGGCGCACCGCATCCTCATCGACATAAGTCACCACCTGCCAGCGGCCGGGTGTCACCAGCGAGCCGAGGTATTCCTGGCCTTTGAGCCATTCACCGGGCCGCAGGTCGGGGTCGATGTCGACCATCACCCCGGCGTTGGGGGCGACCGGACGGTAGCGTTGCAAGTCTGTCCCTACGGCAGCTTGCTCGGCACCGGCAAACGCCAGTTGGTCGTTGAGTACCTGCCAGTCCTTGCGGCTGGTCGCATCGAGGCCGGAGGTCGCTGATTGCCATGCCAGCAGATCGTGGCGTGCACCAGCCTCGCTGGCGCGCAGGTCCAGTTCCGGGGAGGACAGGCGCAGCAGCGGTTGGCCAGCCTGCACCGCCTGTCCGTTGCCGAACGGCAGCGCGTCCAGCATGGCGTAGACCGGGGCGTACAGTGCCAGCCGGGTCTGCGGTTGCAGCAAGCCCGAGGTATGCACGCGGTCCGGCCACGGCAGAAAAAAAGCGAGCACGAACAGCACCGCCAGCATGGCGCTGCGTCGGACGCGGCGGCTGTGGCGCAAAGCGGTGCGGCGCGCGCGCCACGCCTGCAGCTCGCGCCACACGGGCAACGCGACAAACCAGACCATCTCCACGGCAAACAAGACAATTCCGACCGCCTTGATGAAGAAGTGGTAGACCAGCGCTGCGATGCCGAGGAACAGCACGAGCCGGTAGATCCAGACCGCCCAGGCAAAAAGGATCAGGCCAATATGCCGGCGACGTGGAAATGCTTCGGGTGCCGACTCTCCCAGCGCGAACAGCCGTTCGCGCAAGTCCCAGCGGGCCAGCCCGAAGGCACGCGCATGCAGGTTGGGCAGCCCGAGAAAGTCCGACAGCATGTAGTAGCCGTCGAAGCGCATGAAGGGGCTTGCGTTGATGGTGAGCGTGGTGATCCAGGTGGTGGTCGAAAGCAGGAATGCGACCTGCTTGGGACCGCCTTCCGGGAGCCACGTCCAGGCCAGCGTCGCCCATACAGCGATGCACAGTTCGGTGACGATGCCAGCGCTGGCGACTGCCAGCCGCTGCCCGCGCCGCGCCAGCTTCCACACTTCGTTGGTGTCGGTGTAGGCCACTGGCCACATCACCAGGAACGCCAGGCCCATGGTCGGCACCCGGCAGCCGTAGCGCTTGGCCGTGAGCGCATGCCCCATCTCATGACATGTCTTGGCGAACACGATGGCGCAGGCGTACAGCACCGCAGCGTTCCAGCTCAGCGTGTCCATCAGCGTGGCCGAGAAGCGGTCCCATTCCCGGTAGACACCCACAAGCCCCAGCACGCCGGCGGCGACGGTCAGGCGGCGGAACGTGGGACTGAACAAAAACGCCAGCCGTGGTTGCAGCCAGCTCAGCCAGCGGTCCGGTCGCAGCAGCGGAATCCGAAAGAACAGGTAGTTGTGCAGCAGCCATTGGTGCCAGCTGCCGCGCTGCCTTTCGCGCATTGCGGCCATTGCGGCTGCCGACGCCTTGCCCGGCAGCAGCAATTGCTGCTCTTGCAAGAACGCCACAAGCCGCTCGAACGCATCGACGTCGAGCTGCAAGGCAGTGTCGCGGTTGATCTCGCCGAGCATCGCCTGCGGATCGTGCAAGTCCCAGCGGCTGAGCATTTCGAAACTGGGCCAGTCCAGCTGGAAGAACAAGTTGCGTACGGGGTCGTGCAGCGTCCAACTGGGCTGGCCATCGGCCAGCCGCGGACCGGCGCGTATGGCCAGCTCTTGACGCAGGGTGGGAAAGCTCGCCGGCATGCTCTCTACAAGGCCAAGAACTGGCGAATGCTGGCCAGCGGGCGCCGCAGCATCCAGTAGATCAGCGGGACCCGCTCACCGGCCAGCTTCGCCGTTCCTTTAAGACCGATGCGGTTGTCCACGGGGGCGCTGAGCCTGGCGCGCACCCGGTAGGCGTAGCTGCCGTCGGGGCGGGCCGTGGCGCGGTGGCTCATGTAGCGCAGCGTGCCTGACACCGGCGATAGTGGGGACGCCGCCAGGTACAAGTGCAGCGGCGCGTTCTCGGCCAGCGGGATGGCATCCCCGATGGGGACCCAGGCTTCGATCTCGACATCGGTGGGAGAGGCCACCTGCATGATGCGTTCGCCCGTCTGCACGGGACGGCCGATCCACTCGGACGGATCGTCGAACAGCACTATGCCTGCCTGCGTTGCCATCACGCGCGAGCGCTGGGCCTGGCCTTCGAGAAAGCCCAACTGGGCCTTCTTCTCAGTGATCTTGCCGAGCAGCGTCGCGAGTTGCGGCTTGGCGCGCGGGTCGTTGAGTACCAACTGCGCTGCCTGCCGGTATTCAGCCTCGGCGGTGCTCAGCGCTTCACGGGCCACGCTCAAACGGCTGTCGATCGGCGCCTGATCAAAGGAAAACAGCGGCGCGCCGGCGGCCACCATTTGGTTGGGACGGACCGAAAAGTCCGCGATCACGCCGTCCAGCGGAGCGCGGATGGTGGCCGGGTTGGCCGGCACCAGCTCGCCGGGCGCCAGCACCGTGAGGCGAACCGGCAGGCACAGTACGACCAGCAGCGCGAGTCCCACGCCGAGCCGTCGGCGCCACCGCTTGCCTTGCGGCCTGGCGTTCCACCAGCCGCGCAGCCGTGCCGGCAGCGCGGCAACGGTCCATGCGGAACGCCGGTGCGAGACGCGCCAGGCGTGTTGCCAGGTGTCCATCCATTCTTCGAGCACCGCCAACTCTTCAGGCGACAGCGCAGTGTCGCCCGCGAGCAGCAGACCCGCCGGGTCTGCTGCTGCTGCGTCGGGTTGCGTGTCGCCGCGCCGGTGCAGGCCACGCAGCGGCACCCATGTGGCGAAGGCGGGCAGCCATTCGCTCCACGCGGCACCAACCTCGCGCGGCAGTTGCGCGGAATTGACCGCCAGCGCGCCGCTGGAGTCGTGTTGCGCAGCCAGCGCGCGGCACGCGTTGTCGATCCACTGCGCATACGGTGCATTGGCTTCGATGGCCACCACACCGGACAGCGTGTGGACGCCACCGACACCGAACCACAGCGCGGCCTGGCGGTACGGTGCCAGCTCACGGGTGTCGTTGACCGCCATGAAGGCGAGTTCGTTGTCACTGGCCGCGGCACGCGCGCGCCGGGACAGTTCGATTAGCGTGAGCAGGGGATTGGCGGGCGCGCCAGGGCTCATGCTCGCAGTCTCGCCGCCGCCGCGCTCTGCGACAGCGTCGCTAAACGATCGGCGGCGCCGCCGCGCGCGGCGCGCAGCTGGTCACTCAAGCTGGCGCGGCCGGCCGTTTGCGCAAGGTCAAGCTGCCATCCGGCGTTCGCACCCTTGACGCTTGCGTCCTTGGTCACGGTGATCTTGAAGACCTGCACCGCTTCGCGACCGTGTGCGTCGCGCGCCACCACCTTGAAGGTCAACGTGCCTTCGAAGGCAATCGGCGGCGTGCCTTCGAAACGCGCGGTGCGCGCATCAAACTTGAGCCATCCGGGCAAGATCTTGCCGTCCACCATGAACGCACGCAGTTCGAGCTTCGTTTTTTCCTCGCCCTGGGCAAAGGTGTCGCCGGGGAGTTGCAAGGAGATGGGTTCGCCGGCGCGCACGAAGAGGTCCTGGATCGCCACGCCGGCCGACAACGGCATGCCGTCACGGCCGGCGTGATCGACGGCACCCAGGAACGCGGCCACTCCGGGCCCTGGCATGACGGACAGCAACTCGGCGAGTCCGCCGCGCAGCACGGCATCGGGCTGCAACGCGGACGACTGCCATCCACCGAACGCGCTGGTGTCTTGCGCGAACACAGGCACGACCATCGGGGGGATGTCCGCGGTCTGCGTCGGCAGCCAGGGTTGCGGCGTCGGCGGCGGTGGCGTCTGGAAGGCGGGCGTCACAACCACAGGCGTTGGCATCGGGGTCGGTGTCGGCAACGTCGCGGCCGGCACCTCGCGCAGTGCCCCGGTGTTGCCCGCCAGGTCGGACACCCGCAATTGCAAGGCGCCGTCGCCGGCCCCCGCGAGCGACCACGACGTGCGGTCGGCGGCCACCGCCACGGCGAACCAACTCTGTCCGCCGTCGCGCGAGGCGAACAGGGTATCGCCTTCGCCGAGCGGTGCCGACAGGCTGCCCTGCACGTCGCCGCCGCCGCCACCGGGCCGCACGACGCCTTCGACCGCGCCGGCGGGTGCCGTCGTGTCGAGCACATAGGCCTGCCGGTAGGGTGTGCCGCCGCCGAGCGCATTGGAGACACGCACCGCCAGGGTGCCGCTGCCGGCCAGCGTGACATCGATCGACCAGTGCGTCGCGCCGACGCCGGCGACGGCGGTGCGCCAAGTGTTGCCACCATCGAGCGACACCTCGACCGACTCGCTGGCGGCGAGCGCGGCGGAGAGGGCGCCGCTGACCGTCTGGCCGGCGGCGTTGGTCACGAAGTCCGACCCGCTGGCGCCATGGTCGGCGGAGAACACTGCACCGGTGACCGTGGTGGTGGGCACCGTGCCCAGCACCAGTTCGCCGGACGTCGTGTCGCCCGCGACGTTGCCCGCGAGATCGGTGACGCTCGCCACCACCTCGTAGCGCTGGTTCAATGCCAGCGTCAGCGTGCCCCTGACTGGCACCGCAACCGCCAGGTCGAGGCTCCAGGCGCCGGCCACCGGCGTGACATCATAGGTGGCACCGCCCACGGTGATGGTCAGGGTCTCGCCGGCCGCCAGCGTGGCGCTGCCGGTGAGCACGGGCGAGGTGCTCATGGTCGACAGCGGAGCGACGCTCGGCACCGTGGCCGCCGTGTCGTATACATAGCCTTGCGAGAGCACGACGCCGTCGTTGCCGGCAACATCGACGACCTTGACCTGCAGGGTATCGCTGGCGGTGAGCGTCTGGCCGGCTAGCGCCCAGGTGTCGGTACCGACGGCGATGCTGGCAGCGACCCAGGTGGCACCGTTGTCGAGCGAGACCAGCACCGTTTCACCGGCCGCCAGGTTGGCGGAAAGGGTGCCGCTGACAGTCTGCGCCGCGGTCCTGGTGATGAAATCCGAACTGGAGGCGCCGGTGTCGCTGGAGAAGGCGGCACTGGCCACGCTGGTAGTCGGCGCCGTGGTGTCGAGCACATAGGCCTGCGCCGTGGTCGCACCGTTGTTGCCGGCAGCATCGCTAACGCGCAGCTTCAGGGTGTCGCTGCCGGCCAGCGTGACGCCGTTCCAGCTCAGTGTAGTGCCGCTCACCTTGCTGGTGATGTCGGTCCAGGTGGCGCCGTTGTCCAGCGAGCCGTAGACGATGTCGCCGGCGGCTGGCGCTGCGCTGAGCGTGGCAGTGATCGTCTGGGCGGCGGTGCTGGTGACGAAGTCGGTGCTGGAGCTGCCGGTGTCTGCTGACAACGCAACGCCGCTGAAGGAGATGGTCGGCGCCGTGGTGTCGAGCACATAGCCCTGCGAATAGACGGTGCCGTTGTTGCCCGCGTCGTCGCTGACGCGCACCTTGAGCGTACCGCTGCCTGTCAGCGTCTGGCCGGCCAGCGACCAGGTGTTGGAGCCGGTCGTGACGGCGGCCAGGGCCCAGCTTGCGCCGTTGTCGAGCGAGACGTAGACGTGCTCGCCAGCGGCCAGGTTGGACGCCAGCGTGCCGCTGATGGTCTGGACCGCCGTCCTGGTGATGAAGTCGCTGCCGGACGTGCCGGTGTCGGCCGAGAAGGCGGCGCCGGCCACGGAGTTGGTCGGCGCGGCGGTGTCGATCACGATGTCCTTGTTGGCTCCGAGCGAGCCGGCCGTGCCCGGTGTGGCCAGCGTGACCGCGGCGGGTTGGTGGGCGCCACCAGCGTCGATGATGGTGGCGCCGTTGAGCGACAGCGCGCTGGACGCGCTGTAGTCGAGGTCGGCGCTGTTCTCGCCGGCGCCAACGGTGTATGTGAAGGTGAGCGTGCTGGTGCCCGAGCCGCTGGTGTAGGTCGCGCTGCCGCCGCCGCCGAGTGCCAGTGTCGGCGTGCCGCCGGTGGTGTCGACGTTGACCGCGGTAGAGAAATCGACCGTGATGGTGATGGTTTGGCCGCTGCCGTAGGCGCCGTCGGCCGAGCTCGCGCTGACGCTGGTGATGCTGGGGTTCGTACCGTCGACATTGACGCCGGCCGTGCTGCCGACGCTGTTGAGGGTGGTGGCGGCATTGTTGCCGGCTCCGTCCTGCAGGCTGCCGCCGTTGGCCGACAGCGCGCCGATGGTGATGCCGTTGGGATCGATGTCGCCGCTCGGTACGGTGTAGCGGAAAAGCAACGCGCTGGTGCCCGAGCCGGACACATAGTCGGCGTAGCGGGTGGTGGCACCGACCACGAGGGCGATGCGCGGCGTGCCGCCGAAGGTGTCGACGATGACGGCCTCGCTGAAGTTGACCGTGAAGTTCAGCGCGCCACCGCTGTAGTAGGTGCCGTCGGCCGGCACCGCAACCGAACCGACGGTGGGCGCGGTGGTGTCGATGGTGATGGTCAGCCCGACGGAGGCGGCCGAGACATTGCCGGCGGTGTCGGTGGACACGGCCGTGATGGTATGGCTGCCCTGGATCAGCGCGCCGGTGGTGAAGGTCCAGCCGCTTGCGCCGGCAGTGACAGTGCCGAGCATTGTGACGCCGTCGTACAGCGTGACCGTGCTGCCGTTCTCGGCCGTGCCGCTCAGCGTCGGCGTGGAGTCGGTGGTGATATTGTCGTTGTTGAACGCGCCGGTGTCGCTGGCGGAGGCCAGATCTGGTGTGCCGGGCGTGGCCGGGGCGCTGGTATCGAGCACGTACGCTTGGCTGCGCACGCTGCCCTGGTTGCCGGCGGCATCGACCACCTTTAACTGCAGCGCGTTGCTGCCGGCCAGTGTGACGCCGTTCCAGCTTAGCGCGGTGCCGCTCACCTTGCTGGTGATGTCGGTCCAGCTGACGCCGTTGTCCAGCGAGCCGTACACGATGTCGCTGGCGGCCAACGCCGAGCTCAGCGTGGCGCTGACGGTCTGCGCCGCGGTCTTGGTGATGAAGTCCGTACTGCTGCTGCCGGTGTCGGCCGACAGTGCCAGGCCGCCGTAGCTGATGGTCGGCGCCGTGGTGTCAAGCTCATACGCCTGCAACAGCACGGCGCCGTCGTTGCCGGCGGTGTCGCTGACCTTGACCCGGAGCGTGCTGCTGCCGGTCAGCGTTTGACCAGCCAGCGACCAGGTGTTCTGGCCGACGGCGGCGGTGGCTGCAGTCCAGGTGCTGCCATTGTCGAGCGACACGTAGACGATTTCGCCGCTGGCCAAGTTGGCCGACAGTGTGCCGCTGATGGTTTGCGACGCCGCGTTAGTGACGAAGTCGGTCGACGAGGAGCCGCTGTCGTTGGACAACGCAACCGTGGTCCCGCTCTTGGTGGGCGCGGTGGTGTCGAGGGTATAGATCTGGGAGCCGGGGGAGCTGTCGTTGCCTGCGGCATCGGTGACCTTGAGCATGATGGAACTGCTGCCGGCGCCCAGCGTCGTGCCGTTCCAGCTCAGCGTGGTGCCGCTTACCTTGCTGGTGATGTCGGTCCAGCTGCTGCCGCCGTCGGTCGAGCCCCAGACAACGTCGGTGCCGGCCAGTGCGCCGCTGAGCGTGGCACTGATGGTCTGGGACGCGGTCTTGGTGATGAAGTCGGTGCTGCTGGCGCCCGTGTCGGCCGACAGCGCGATGCTGCTGAAGCTGGTGGTCGGCGCCGTCGTGTCCAGCGTGTAGGTGTGCGAGTAGGCGGTGCTGGCGGCGTCGACGTTGGTGACGCGCGCGAGGAAAGTGCTGCTGCCGGCAAGCGTCGTGTTGGTGCTCCACGTGCTGGTGCCCACCAGGTAGCTGGTGGCGTCGCTCCACGAGCCGCCGTTGTCATAGGATACCTGCACTTTTTCGCCAACACCCAGGTTCGCCGACAGCGTGCCGCTGATGGTTTGCGCTGCGGTGTTGGTGATGAAGTCGGTGCCGCTGGCGCCGCTGTCGCTCGACAGTTGGGCGGCGTTGACCTTGGCCACCGGTGGAAGGGCCTTGACGTCATTGATGACGAAATTCTGGAAGGTGGCGTAGTCGGTGGAGGTGATCACCACGCTTTTGACGTCGTTCAGCGGCGTGGAGAAGCTGCTGACCGTGCCCAGCGTGCCGTTGACGTTGATACCGTTCACGCCGAAGCTGAATGGAGTGCCATCGGCAAACGTGCCCGAGATGCTCAGCGTGTTGTTGTTGCCTTGCGCCATGAACGAGTTCAGGTCGAAGCTGTAGCCGGAGGTGACGGTGAGGGTTAGCGTCACCGAGTTGTGGTCGGCAGCCAGCGGATAGATGCCCAGGCCGTCGTTGTAATCGTAGATCTCTCCGCTGGAGAAGGTGATCGCCTGGCTACCGATGGGTTTGACGATGCTGGTGCTGGGTGTCAGATCGTCGGCGTCCACGCCGTAGATGAAGCCGAGGGTGGCGAGTACGCCGTCGTATTGCGTCAATGCCAGCTCGCGCGCATCGATGATGCCGTCGTGGGCTTCCAGCGTCCAATTGCCGCCGAGCCGGGCGGCGCCGGTCAGGTCGGTCGAGGCGGCGACGTCGGCGCCCGTGGCCTTGGCGATGCCGTCCAACAGCTTTGCGCCGCCGCTGCCCGCGGCCACGTCGCAGCCGTACAACAGCAGATCGCCGTCGGCCGCCAACGCACGGCCGAGTCCGGCCAGCTCGGCCTGCGTGGCGGCCAATGACAGGGAGGACTCGGTCAGTTGCGTTGTGCCGAGATCGAGCGTGCCCGCCGAACCGTGCGACAGGATGTGCATGGCGTCCAATCCGCTCTGCTTGGCCGCCCATTGCGCGATCTGTGCCAAGCCGTCGCGGCTGCCGTCGAACTCGACGATGCCTACGCCGTCGCGCACACCCGCTTCCAGGCTCTTGTAATTGGCCAGCGAGGTGTCGACCAGCACCACCTCCTTCTTGCCCTGGTCCTTTGCCGGCTCGGCGGCGCGCACTTCCACCGCCGGTGGCACGGGCGGTGGCGCGCTGTCGTGGGCGGCTTGCGCGGCATGGGCGGCATCGGCCACCGCGCCGTCGAACATGAAGCGCTGCTCCAGCGCAAGCAGCTGCGATGCCGCGCGCAGCGGACGGCGGCTGCCGATGGTGCCGGCGCGCAGGCGCAGGGGAGAAATCGACGGGTTCATGGCAGGCTTCCCTGAAGAGGCGCGGCTGTTGCGTTGGACGGATGAAAAAGAGGTCAGCGCGGCGACGGCGGTGCCATCAGGACCTTGCCGCTCATGCCGGCGGCCAATTCGCTGAAGCGGCCATCAATGACCGCGCTCAGCTTGACCGATTGACTCACCGGATCGACGCGCGCTGCGATGCGTTGCACCTTGGCCGGGTAGGTCTTGCCGGTTTCGTCGATGTTGACTTCGAACGCTGTGCCAGCGCGCACCCAGGCGAGCCAGCGCGACGGAACGATGAATTCCAACTCCAACTGGCTGTCGTCGAGGATTTCGAGGAGCGGTTGTCCCGGCTGAACGTACTGCTGCTCGCGCGCCTTCTGCTCGGCGATGCGCCCGGAGAATGGAGCAGCAATCACGCATTTGCCGATCAGCGCGCGATGGGCCGAGACCTCGGCCTGCGCCTTGAGCGCTTCGGCTTTCGAGACGTCGAGTTCGACCTTGCCCACCGAATTCAGGTCGGAGAGTTTTTGGTTGCCGTGCCATGCGGTATTGGCTGCCATGAGCGCGGCCTCGGCCTTCGCGAGCTGGGCCTGCTGCAGCACGCAGTCGAACTGCACGAGCATCTGCCCCTGCTTGAACGCCGCGCCCTCGGGCAGCGGCAGGCGATTGATCTTGGCGCCGATTTCCGCCGCCAGCGTCGTGTAGCGGCGCGGCGCCAGTTGGGCGCGCACCTCGCGTGTCTCCAGCGCGGAGCTTGACGCGGGTTGCGACGTCGCCGCGGGCACCCCCGGAGCCAGGGCTGACAGCGCGCACGCCAGCGCGCCGTACCGGCGCACCCTGAGCACGGCTGGCCTCATCGGACTTCTCCAGCAAGCGGCAACTCGCCCTTGTTCCACGTTTGCAGGGATTGGGCGACCGCGTCGGTCAGGGCGGCCAGTGGGATGGTGGATGAAGCGTCCACCGACGGCTCCATGCCCAGCGTGGCTTGCAGCCGCGAAGCCGCCGCCTGCGCGTTCGACAACGCTTGGTAACGGCGCAACTGCGACAGGACCGAGGTGCTCTGCTGTGAAATCCGGTCCAGCACCGACTGCTTCTGCGCATCGGCCTGGTTGGCGACATGCTGCGCGATGCGGCCGTCGACCTGGGCGATCGCGTCTGAGCGCTCGTACTGGCGGGCGGTATTGGCGTATTGCAGGCGTGCGATGTGCAGTTGCGTGAGCACGGCCATCTGCATGGCCATGCGACGCTGGTCTGCCAGCGCGACACCGGTGTCGGCCAGGCGCATCTGCGCGGGCGCCGACAACAGGCCCATCAGGTTGAACGAAATCTGTGCACCGACCTCGTTCCAGTTCTGATGGATCAGGAAATCGTCGTTGCTGTGCTTGAAACCATAGTTGAAAGACAGGCCGGGGAACAGCTTGAGCAGCGCGCGCCGCGTTTCCTGCTGGGCGATTCGAGCGTTGTACATGCCTTCGCGCAGATCGGGGTTGCGCTGCAACGCCACCTCTTCCAGCTTTTCCAGAGGCTGTTGCAGCCAGACGGTGTTCGCGTCATTCGCTGGTTCCACCACGGTGTAGGACGTGGTCAGCGGCAGCGCGGTGAGGGTCGCCAGTTCGACACGGGCCGTTGACAGTTCCTGCTCGATAGTTTCCAGCAGGCGCAGGTTCTCCAGCAACTGGCGTTGGTAGCGTAGCGGCTCCAGCGGCGAGCGGATACGGTCGTCTTCGGCCTTGCGGGCGTCCTTGAGTGCTTGCTCCGAATCGGAGATGGTTGTGCGCAGCAGAGGCATCAGCTTCTGCGCGGCGGCCACGCGCCAATAGGCGGTGCGCACGTCGAGTACCAAGGTGTGCAGCGCCTTGCGGCGGCGTTCGCCGGCGATGAGCACGCGGTCGGCATTCTGGCGCGCGGCGTAGTAGCTCTGGCCGAAGTCGAGCAGGCTCCATGACAGGCCGATGTCGGCCGTGGCCGCCTCGCGGCTGGATGAAATGTACGGATTGGCCAGCGACGGCAATCCTGTGACGGAATCGACGCTGCGGGTGATGAGGTCGTTGTTGCGCTCGCGGTAGCCCGCCGAGGCGATCAGCTTGGGCAGCATGTCGAACTTGCCGACCTCGAAGGTGCCGATGGCAACCGCTTCTTCCATGGCCCGGTAGCGGCGGTCGGCGTTGTACTTGATGGCGCGGGCGATGGCGCCGTCCAATGTCAACGGGCCTGCCAGCGGCTCGACGTCCCGCTGAAGCGCGGCCTTGTCTTGCTCCAGTGTCGCGCGGATCTCGGACGTCGACAGTCGGGCGGTCTCCACGTTGAACGACGCGCAGCCGCTCAGGCCCAGCACCGCAGTGATGCTGAGCGCGGCTGCTTTCGCAGCAGCGGAACCAAGGAGAAAAGATCGATGTTGTTGGCTGTTGTGCATTGACTGGGCTTTCGGTTCTCTTGGAGTTGGCCTCGCTCAAGATGCTGCCGGGATCGTTCGTCTGACGAAGGGGCCGGCAGCGCTCGATGCCGATCGAATCGACGATGCGATCGAGGCGGCGAAAGCAGCCATCCGGGTCAGCGGAAGATGTCTTTCGGCGCAAACCCGGCTCAATCTTCTTGTTTCTAAGTGTAATTTTATTGTCCGAAATTGTGCAAGTGGCGTTTCGCTCGATCTAGAAATTTCTTCACTGAAGGTCGAACACCGATGCGACGGGGCCAAGAAAGCAGCCCCACTGGCAGCATGAAATACTCAATTTCGGGGGTGCCCTGCACGGCTACAGCGTGCCAAAGAGACGCTATTGCTCCGTGAGTCGTCGATGCGACGCTGCCTGGTCTTCCGCAGCGCGAACGAACAAAGAGCAAGTGACCGACGGTCTCGCCGTGAGAAACCGAAGCGAGGCCGGAGTTTTCGCGCCGAGGCAATCTCTCGAGGTCCGCCTCCGGATGTTCAGGGCTCGTTGCACCAGCTGTATTGGCGCGACTGCAATCATCATCAGCAGGGGATGCGGATAAACACTTGGACTCGTTTCACGGCGTAGTCCAAGACCTCTCCGGATGTTCGATAGGGCTTAACAGTGCCCGGTAGATCTTGATCCGCTGTTCGTCGTACGGCGGATCCAGGAGTCCACGGCCTGTATGAACGGCTCGATGGTTGTGGACTGCTAGTTGCGAGGACAGAACAGCTCGGCTCTCAACCGGCTGAAGCCTTCGCACGCCTCCTTATCGGGCGAGCACCTTTTGCGCGACATCGAGCATCTTCGCATCGGCGAGGCGCGACACAGCAAACGCGTGCGAGGGGCATGCGCTTCTGCGTGCGCCTGCATCTTTCATGGTCGGCCGGCCTTTCGACAGCGGGCGTTTAGCCTTCGGTACGCCGGACTGCGCGGCTCGCTTCGCCGCATCTCGCAGTGCTTTGCTGCCCTTTACAAGGACTCTGTCGAACTCGGCCTGCCCGAGCGGCACAGCCGTGCCGCCGGACTCCCGCCTAAGCTGGAGAGTGGCGGCGCCGCCGCGCGGCTCGACCGCGATGGTGGCAAAGCGCAGCAGGCGTGCCAAGGGCCAGCACCTCCCAGCTCATCGCGGTTTCAAACGTCAACGCGCAGCAGTTCTTCTCCAAATTCTCGTGCGAACGCCGCGGCGTCGCCACCTCGGGCGGGCCTCGCCCGACCAAAGTCGGCGTCCCGATGGTCAACGAGTTCCACACCGCCCGCAAAGGCATGGACCGCAACCGCCGCTCAGCTACGCGGCCATGGAAGGCTCCCTCGACGCCAAGCTCCTGGTCGAGGACCTCGAGATAGCCGGCGCCAACCCCACCCCCGCCAAGCTCGCCGCCGCGTTCGACGCTCCAAGGAACTCGACCGGGGTGGCGCGACGATCGCTACACGCAGAAGGACCGCGCGGCGTCGAATGCGTTGAATTGACGGTGCTGACCACGAGCGCGGTGGATTCGCGCTGCCCGCCTGTTCCATAGCGGTCGTCAGGCAGTCGCCATACATTCGCCAAAGGCCTGCTCGCAGTTGGTAGTCCTGTCGACAACGTCATGGCGCACGTCGACACGCTTGATGTGGATATCGGTCTGGATGACGAGGCCGTTGGTGACGGTGAATACGCCATGCGCCATCCGGCCCTTCGCTTCTCTCATCTGGTGGCGATCACCGGCTCGACGCCCGCCGGTGGTACGAACCAAGTCGAGATTGCGATGAGTCCATCATCAGCGGCAAAGGCGGGCGTTGGCACGCCTCGGAAAAATGTGCTGATCGATGGGTCGCACCGCCCGGCAGGGTCGGGTCGAACGTCATGAATCGCGATCAGCAGTTCACTTGAACAACTCATTGGCCGCGATCTGCAGCCCCTGATCGACCAGCTCATAGTTTCCGTTGCGTCAGTAGGCTCCACGATCTGCAGCTTGGTCAACCTGCGGACGGCCGACTGGACCTCCGAGGTTTCGGGGAGTCCTCCAGACAAAAGAAGAAGTCCCTCATCGACTCACGCGCTGCCGCTCATCAACCTGCCGCGAGTGATTTCGCTCAAGAATTGCGGCGTATAGAGCAGGCTGTGGAGCAGCAGCTTGAATGCATCGCGATCCACTTCCAGGCCAGCCGTCGCCTGGAGATAGTCTGCTGTGCTGTCCACGAAGTCGTCTCCCAGATCGGGCAGGAACACAGGCTCGGCAGAACGGAAAAGCAAAGCCTTGGCGCAGCGGAACATGCGATCGAGCCCATCGCTGTGAGGTTCTGGCGCTTGTCGGGCACGTAGCTCGGGCAATCGGCCAGCGCCAGCACTTCACCCGTGATGCTGTCGAGCACCACCACGCTGCAGGCCTTAGCCTTGGCCTTGGCCTTGCGCGCCGTCACGGCGTCGCGCAGTTTCTGGTACGCGAAGAACTGCACCTTGCTGTCCACGCGCAACTGGATGTCCTTGCCGTCCAGCGGCGGCACGTGTTGCCCACGCCCTCGACCACGCGGCCCAGGCGGTCCTTGATGACGCCGCGCGAGCCGGCCTTGCCGGTCAGGTCATTGTTGAACCCGAGCCCGAGGCCTTCCTGCCCGCTGACTTACACGTTGGTGAAACCGACCACGTGCGCGGCGGCTTCGCCTTCGGGGTACTGGCGCTTGCATTCGCGGCGCTGGTACAGGCCCTTGATGCCGAGCGCGGCAATCTGCTTGGCGATGGGCTCGTCGACCTGGCGCTTGACCCACGCGAAGGTCTTGGGAAGGTCTGAACAGGTCATCAATCGGCGCGCGATGAAGGTCAATGGCGTGCACGGAAATGGATCGCCCCGCCAGATGCCCCGAATCGGCGAGGTCTGCCCCTGATCCAGCGCACTCACGCTGTTTGCAGACGCACCTGTCCCATCATCGCCATCAATTTCTTGCGCGCCATCCACAGGTTGGACAGCGCAAACAGCGTGATCACATGCGCCGTGTTCTTGGCCAGTCCCTTGAACCTCACCTTCGCGAGACCGAACTGCCGCTTGATCACCCGGAACGGGTGCTCCACCTTCGCCCGGATGCTGGCCTTCTGGTATTCCTGCTTGCGCGCCTTGGCCTTGGCTCGCCCCTCCGGCATCTTCGCCATGTCGCTGGGCCGGCCCGCAATGTGCCACTGCACGCTGCGCTTGACTCGGCTCTGTGCTCCTCGGTAGCCCGAGTCGGCCCACACCTGCTCTTCCTTGCCGTGCAGCAAGTCAGCCACCTGTTCCACGTCCGCTTCGTTGGCGGCCGTCGCCGTCACGGTATGCACCAGTCCCGACTCGGCATCCACCGCGATATGCGCCTTCATGCCGAAATGCCATTGGTTGCCCTTCTTGGTCTGGTGCATCTCGGGGTCACGCTCGCCCGTACTGTTCTTGGTCGAACTGGGCGCCGCGATGATCGTGGCGTCCACGATGGAGCCGCGCTTCAGGAGCAGCCCCTTCCTGGCCAGGTGGGCGTTGACCTGCTTGAAGATGTCTTCGGCCAGATCGCTGGCTTCCAGCAGGTGGCGGAAGTTCAGGATGGTCGTCTCGTCGGGGATCGCCTCCAGACCGAGTCCGGCGAACGTGCGCAGCGAGGCGATCTCGTACAAGGCTTCTTCCATCGCCGGGTCGCTCAGGGCGAACCAGTTCTGCATCAGGTGCACGCGCAGCATGGCTTGCAGCGGGTAGGGACGACGGCCTCGGCCTGCCACTGGATAGTGGGGCTCGATGACTTTGAGCAGCGCCTTCCACGGCACCACCAGTTCCATTTCGGCAAGGAAGATTTCGCGCCTGGTCTTCTTCCTCTTGCCCGCTTGCTCCGCATCCGCAAAACTGATCTGGCTCATCGCTCGTGCTCCTTCGCAGGGTTCAGTCCCTCACGCAAGAAACGTGCTCTTGATCAGACCTTCCCTAACAGCTTGCGCTGTTCGAGATCAATAAAATCACGGGTGATTAGCTCAGCGATAGAGCGTCTCTTTTACACGGAGAGGGTCGGCGGTTTGAGTCCGTCATCACCCACCATTTCGCGCCTTCAAGGCGTCGTATTCGAAAATGTTCCGCGGGTGTAGCTCAGTTGGATTAGAGCGCTGGCCTCCGAAGCAGAGGCCGTCCGTTCAAGTCGGACCATCCGCACCAATTTTGTTTTCGGGGTATAGCTCAGCCTGGCAGAGCGCGGCGTTTGGGACGCCGATGTCGCACGTTCGAATCGTGCTTCCCCGACCATTACTCTTCACAGGGCATCCCGCTTCGGGATGCCCTGTTTTGCGTTGCGGCATCGACGTGCTTGCGCTGGATGCGAGAGAATGCGCGTCGCCCACGCGCCAAGCTGGCATTCAAGCGCGTGATCGCACTACGAACAAGAGGGAGATCGGATCATGCAGTTGAGGATCGGACGCGTCATTGGGCTTTCGCTCGCAATCTGCGGGATCCTCTCAGGCTGTGGCGAGCCCCGCGAGCCTACCGGCCATGTGGCGCATTCCAATGCTGGCCGCTTGGAGGCCTACGCCTCAACCCTCATGAGCAAGCATTCCTCGCTCGCTCGCCGCGGCGAATCTGAGCAGACCGACGATTCCCCCCTCACGTATTCGACGGTGTTCATCCTCGCATCTGAAGTCTCGAACGTGGTCGACGCTTCACTCAGCCCCGCCAACTGGCAAGCGACCTACTGCAGCCCCCAGTTGATGGAACTTATGGAAAAGCAAGGCATCGACATCGCTTTTGGCGCGCTAAAGGACAGCTCGAGCAAGCCGACAGCAGTGGCGGCCTGCTCCAGGACGCAGCCAAGGCCGCCTCCACCAACTGAGACGTCGCCCACGCTGGCAGTCGGCAACTTCGAAGCGGTGCAGATCTGTCGCGCCGCGCTTTCGGTGCTATACCAGCGTGACGCGGCGAGCATGCGGGGCGCGATGGTCGACGGGTTCGCGCAGGTGAAGTACGAGCGGCCGACGGACGGCCGCCAGTTGAGTTACCGTTGCAAGCTTCGCGGTGACGCAGTGCTCACCTGGGACGACAACATTGCGGGAGCGCGGTGGTTTGGCGAGGCCGCCGACGGCTCGCAGACCAGGTTTAGGACGAGCGGCGACGAACTGGTGGTCGAGGCTCTGACTGCGGGCAAGGTTGAGCGCGAGCTGCGCTTCTCGCGCGCGGATCTCAGCCGCCAATGAGGTGGTGGCGCGCGGCAACATATTTGACCGCGTTCAATCTTCACTGATTTAGCCGGCTGCTGGCGGGAGTGCGGTTGGCTGTGTCTCTATTGCCCGCCAGGGTGTTTTGGAGCATCTTGTTCGTTAGCCCGCTGCCAGTACGTGTCACCAAACCTGCTGCCCTTGATGATCGGCATGATCTCGCCCTTCTCGAAGTAGCGGCGGCTGTCCGATTGCGCCACTGTGAACCACCAGCCGGCCTGTGGGCACGGATCGCCACCGGGAACATAGGATTGCCGCTCCGACGAGGCTGCGCCGGCAGGCGTATTCGATGGATCGTTGGGCGATGACCGGGCTCGGTGTTCTCTGGCCCAGTCGGCCAAGTCTTTGGGATAGACCAGATGGTCTCGATAGCTGGTGTCGTCGATGTCCCAAAGCACGGTGACCAATGCCGCCTCGAAGGCCCAGTAACCAAAGTAGGACGACCCCTCCTTGTCGGTGTGGGTGTTGTGCCAGTAGCAGTCCTTCATGTTCTTGTACCAGCCGTCGAGGAATTCCTTCACCAGTGTGGGGCGGTCCTGGGCGTCAGGCGCTGTCGCCTTGGCGAGTGGGCGATAGGCGGCGGGATGCAGCAATACGCGCTCCACGGGCTCCTTGCGACCCGTCAGCTTCTCCACCACAGCCTCAAAAAGGCCATCGCGGCCTCTGTTGAACTCAGCGTTCTTGTCGAGCCAGCGCATCACTGCGGAAACCAATTCCGCATGGCCCAGCAATCTGCACAGCGCCAGCAACCACATCACGTAGACATAGGCCTCGAGTTGTGTGATGGTTAGCGAGTGGGCTTCGTTGGGCCGCGGGTTTTCGAGCGGGACGAAGACATCGAACGCTGCGATAACGGATGAAATCTCCTGCGACAGATCCGCGATAGGAAGACCTGCGGTATAGCGAAGAATAAGCAGTTGGAGTGATTCGCTGGCGACCTTCCAGGCATAGCTTACGCGAGCTCCTTCGCGCAAGGTCATGCTGCCGATTTCCTGCTTGAAATCGGCGATTCGGTCTGTTAAATCTTCTTCACGCTCTTTAGCAAGATCTTCTGCCAAGAACTGTTGTCTTCGAATTTCGTTGAACTTCATGGTCACCTCAGTATGAATCGCCCCGGCTTTCATGGAGGCCGGTTGGTTTAAGTCATGCCGCCATCGTGGCGGTCTGACTGGCGAGTTGCCAGTAATAGTTTGCCTCAGCTTCTGCAGGCGGGATGTAGCCGATGGGTTCGAGCAGGCGTTGGTGGTTGAACCAGGACACCCATTCGAGCGTGGCGAACTCCACCGCCTCCTTGGTCTTCCACGGTGCCCGGCGATGGATCAGCTCGGCCTTGTAGAGGCCGTTGATCGTTTCGGCCAGGGCGTTGTCGTAGGAATCGCCTTTACTGCCCACTGATGGCTCAATGCCAGCCTCGCCCAGTCGTTCCGTGTACCGGATGCTGACGTATTGCGAGCCGCGATCGGAGTGACAAATCAAGCTGCCGTCACGCTCGGGCTGACGGTCGTACAGCGCTTGCTCCAAAGCATCGAGCACGAAGTCCGTGCGCATCGAGCTGCTGACCCGCCAGCCCACGATGCGCCGGGCGAACAC
>NZ_FOLP01000035.1 GCF_900112425.1 Variovorax sp. OK212
AGTTCGAGAGACGCACAGTTCTCACCTTTTGATCCAGAATCGCCACCTTTCGCATCCCGCGCCGGCCTATTCTTGGCCGAATGAGGTGAAGCGGTAGCCCACGCCGACAGGGGCGCTGATCTAGGCGCGGTCCGCGCTCCTCACTTGCCAGTGTTCCAGATGTCCCGCGGCGCTTGGCCGCTGCGCTGCGCGTGTGAGGTGGTGACAGGGCGTCCACCGAGTACCTCCGCCCAGTCTCGCATGGCCGCGATGCTGACGTAGGGTGTGAAGTCGTCGGCGTTCAGTCCCGCGCGGTGTGCGGCTTCCTGACCCATGTAGGCCGGACTCAAGCTTCCCGTAGCGAGCGCCGCGCGCTCCGCGCGGCGATGCACAAAACCTGCCTTGAAGACCCTGAGCAGGGTCTCGTTTTCTTCGTCCGACAGATCCACAGTCGCCTTGTCGCCCGCGCGGTATCCCCGCTGGAACATGTCTGGGTCTGCGGTGGTGTTCAATTTCTTTCTTTCGTGGGCGGGGCGCGATGGGCCTGGCGCTATACGCAACGTCTCGCCGAGCGGCATTCCGCTGCGCTGGCGTGGCCGCCAGCCGGCGCATGCGGGATGGCGGCCCGCATTTTATCCGCTCGGTGCACGCTCGCGATGTGCGCCTCTAACGCGGACCGCGCTGCCGAAGACTCCTCGCCCACGTCACGCAGCACGCGAGTCGTTCCGATCACAACTTCTTCTTCCTCCTTTTCTTCCTACTCTTCGTACCCTTCCGTCGCGGACCGGTGATCCCGGCCGCATGCTCGGCAAAGACCGCCGGCGCCCTGCGCTGGACCTCCTGCCGCGAAAGCACATGTTTCGGGGTTGACGCGGCGGATCGCGCGGCTGGCGTGCTGAGGGTCCTGCCGATGCCCGGGCGACAAGGCATGTGGCGCTGGAGTTCTTCGGTTCCTGGGCCAGCCGCCTCGAGGTGGAAGATCCAGTGAATTACGAAAATGGGTAAAATAGGCAAAACCAGGAATTTGAGGATTCTTCGCATGTCTGCACCTATCGTCCAAACCGCACGGATCGAGCGCCTGTCGCGCAACCTGCCTTCGTTCTCCGCAACCAAGCTCGCCTCGGGCATGCAGGCGGTGACCACCACGGTCATGGCACGCGGCGCGGTGGTGATCACGCGCCACGAGCGGCCCGCCATGGTGCTGATGTCGGTGGAGCGCTATCTGCAGATGGAGCAGGCGTCCGAGCCAGATCTTGACGCGCTCACGCACCGCTTCGACGACATGTTCGCGCACATGCAAGGCGAGGCAGCCGCTCAGGCGATGGCGGATGCCTTCGCCATGGATCCTTCGGAACTCGGCGAGGCGGCGATGGCGGCGGCCACCGCCCAGCCCCGCGATGCGACAAGCCGCTGATCGCTGATGTCAGCGCGCATTTTTGTGCTTGCCGGCGTCAACGGGGCCGGCAAGAGCAGCGTGGGCGGCGCGGCCCTGCTGCACAAGAAGGTCGACTATTTCAACCCTGATCTGGCCGCGCGCGTGCTGCTCGATGCCAATCCGCGGTTGGCGCCCGAGGCTGCCAATGCCCAGGCCTGGGAAATTGGGCGCAAGGGTCTCGCGCGGGCGCTGGCCGAGGGCCAGAACTTCGCTTTCGAGACGACTTTGGGTGCCCGCACGATCCCCCAGATGCTGGTCGACGGCGCACGGCAGGGGGCGCAGGTGCATCTTTGGTACGCCGGGCTGTCCTCGCCGGAACTCCATCTGCAACGCGTGCGCTCTCGCGTGGTCGCCGGCGGCCATGACATTCCCGAGGCGAAGATTCGCGAGCGTTATGAGACCAGTCGCGCCAACCTGATCCGGCTGCTGCCGTGGCTGGCGAGTCTGCGCCTTTACGACAACAGCGCCGAGGGCGATCCCAAGGCCGGATGCAAACCCCAACCTCGGCTGCTGCTGCACATGGAAGGCGGCCGCATCGCGTTTCACATTCCGCTGGACCAGGTGCCGCAATGGGCCAAGCCGATCATGGCCGCCGCGTTGGCTTAGCTTTTTCGGGGGCCGTGCCGATCGGATCGTTCGTGAACTGCCGCGGCCAGCAACGACGTAGGCACCTCGTCCCGTCGCGCCCGCACAAGGGAGCACGGGGCCGCGCACTGCCAGCACCATGGCGCGGCAGCGCTGCGCCCGGTCGGAAAACCGTCCCCTGGAACCTGTCGCTCGCGATCGCGGTCACCGAGGCACGCGACAGCACAGAGCGTGCGCGGGGCAGCGTCTTTCCGGGACGTGCGATGACGGAGGTGGGGCCGTCGTCGACATCTCGCAGCCTGAAACCAAGACCTGACCTTGGCGATGCGCAGATGAAGGTCGATGGCGCTTGACGGCGTGTCGCCTCGGAACAAAGCTTCCTGCGTCAGCCCTGACTCGATGCGTCTCGCCCTGACCGTATCTCCCATTTGACGAAGCGTGGAGACGGCCGCAGGGGCACAGCTCGGACCGAAGTGCACGATGGGCGATTGCTATGCCCAGCGCCGGCTGTCCGTCGCCCAAAGCCTGGGGACGCAAGCGGCCGGCGGAGAAGTCGCGAATCCTGTCGTGCCGACTATGCCCAAGTGGCGTGTTCGGCGGCGGGCTGGTGCGCTGACGTTGGAGGGATCGGATGCAGGCACGTTCAAGACGCTTGCGATAGTTGTCGTCGACCGCTCAAGATAATTGTCGTCCGCCAGCTTGCCTGTGAGCCCTGAGGCTGCGCCCTCGTTCTCGCGTTCAAGGCGAGGCGCTGCGCGCTTGTCGCGTGCTCGGCGCGTACCGCGCGCCTGCGGCGATCTGGAGCGCTGCGCTGCGACAGGGTGTGATCTGCAGGGGCTGAAAAGTCTTTCCCTTTTGCGCTTTGCCTGCTGAGCAGGCCTTGGGGCAGATCGCCGACGCGCTCTGACTTCGGAGCCGGTCAGCGAGGCGTCCAGCCGCGTTCCGCCGCGCTCATGCAAAGCTCAATCGCCTCATGTGACCGACATCACCGCAATGATTGCCCCCGAATGGAACTACATCGGAAGGCGCGTCCAGCATGAACCGGGTTCCCGCCTCCTCGATGCAGACGCACCGCGGAGTGTTGTCTTCGGTCACTGCCGAGAAAAACGCATGGACAGGTTTCTCGATCGCGCGCAAATTGCTCAGCGATCCGCTGACGTGTCGGGCGCCGAGGTCGTGAGTCCGTAGAACTCGTGCAGCTTGGCTGCGAGCAGCTGTTTGTCGGGCAGCTGCGTCTTGTATTGCGCCACGAGCGCCGGTGACAGCGTGCGGCTCAGCGCGTACTCGACGACCTCGTTGTCCTTGGAGGCGCAGAGCAGGACGCCGATGGCGGGGTTCTCGTGGGGCTTGCGGACGTTGCGATCCAGCGCCTTCAGGTGGAAGTTCAGTTTGCCAAGGTGTTCGGGCTCGAAGCGCTCGACCTTGAGTTCGATTGCCACCAGGCAGTTCAACCCGCGGTGGAAGAACAATAGGTCCAGTGCGAAATCCCGCCCGCCCACCTGAAGCGGGAATTCCGAGCCGACGAAGCAAAAATCCCGTCCGAGCTCAATCAGGAACGTGCGCAGCTGGGCCAGCAAGCCCCGGTGGAGGTCGGCTTCCGTATGCACAACTGGCAGGTTCAGGAATTCGAGCGCGTAAGCGTCCTTGAACAGGTCCGCTCCCGCCTGTCCATGAAGTTGTGTCACCGCCGGTGACACTTGAGCGGGCGTCAGCACGGCCTGCTCGAAAGCCGCCAGGCGAAACTGCCGCACGAGTTCGCGCTTGCCCCAGTGCTCCTGAACGGCCAGACGCAGGGGCGGCCGCTCGCTCAAGTACGTGCTGGTCCCTCGTGAGGCGACGCTTTGAGGGTGCCTTCACGCGCCACAGCTAGCCGGACCGAAAGGACAACCTCGTCGTCATTGCCGTGGCGGCCGCAGGATGTCGAAGACGTGGCGCACGAGTTCGTGCAGATGGTGACCAACGCCGAGCAGGTCCGGTACCCGGTCGAACTGGGCCTGGTCGGCGACAGCCGCGTCACCCTGGCCGCGCTGCTGCCGCTGCTGCCGCTGC
Source organism: Variovorax sp. OK212 (assembly GCF_900112425.1). GTDB lineage: Bacteria > Pseudomonadota > Gammaproteobacteria > Burkholderiales > Burkholderiaceae_C > Variovorax. The sequence goes on from NZ_FOLP01000035.1 coordinate 4,049, forward strand.
TGCCGCTGCTGCCGCTCCTGCAGCCCAAGGCGCACGGGGCGTGGCGCCGCGGCAACGAAGGCGACACCGCGCGCTGGTGGCGCGAACTCGAAGAGCGCACGCACGTGGAGGCGACACCGGGGAGCCCGCAGCGCGTGTTCTGGGACACGCCCGAAGCCGTCGGTCCCGCATGGGACGCCGCCTTTGCCGCCGACAGGCCCATGCTGCTGGAGATGGTGACCGACGCCGCCATTCCGCTGCCGCCCGATGTGTCGCTGGCAGAGGCCAAGGCGTATTTCGCGGCACTCTGGCACGGGGACTTGGAGGCCTTGCGCACGTTGAAGGCCGTGGCCAAGGAGTATTGGGCGAGCGCCACGGCCTCGTGAACGTGGCGACCGCTCCATGACATCTATCGCGCCGGTGCGCAATCCGCACGCGCGTGTCGGGCGATCGTCCGACACGGCGGCGCCCAGGCGCTATGCATCTTCGTGGTGCGCGGGCGTGCGGCACGTACCGATTGGCACCGATTCAACCCCATGTTCAGGAGACCCACGATGAGCAGCAAGCCGGTTACGAGTTCGGGCGATGAAGCCCTTTCCGGCGTCGGCACCGGCACCGGCACCGGCGATGACTCAGCGAGCGTCAACGCCGAGACGGGCTCGCGTGAAGAAGCCATCCGTCGTGCCGCCAATGCGAGGTACGAGCGACGCGGCGGTGGGGCCGGCCATGAGGCGGAGGGCTGGCTGGAGGCCGAAGCCGAAATCGCGGGCCGCGCCCCCGGAAAGCCCTGAGGACCCATCCACATGGCAACCAGCAGCATCCTGGGCGGCGAACGCGCCCCCATCGAACCGAAGGGCACGGACGAAGAAAGCCTGGGCCCCAGCGACTCCAGCGACAGCGGCAGCGATGCGGCGGGAACCGGAGAGCACGCGTCGGCCGAGCCGCAAAGCGACGAGGCGACCAACGCCGACATCCTTCCCGATCGCGTGGGCGTGTTGCCGCACGCGGCGCAGGAGGTGTCCGCGGCGGTAGATGACCCCGAGGAGGCGCGCGCCGAAGACCTTGCCGTTGAACGGGGCGAGGGCGAGCAAGGCGAAGAAGGCGAAGAAGGCGAAGAGGGCGACGAAGACGCCGGGAACGCCTGATGCCCGCCCGACCTGTTGGGGCGCCGGCCAGCCAGGAGCGGTCGTGGCACCGCGTGGACCGCACCCTTCGTACCGTGTTCGGCCACACCCGGCTGCGCGGCGGCCAGCCCGAAGTGATCGGGCGCGTCATGGCGGGCTTGTCCACGCTCGCCGTGATGCCCACGGGCGCCGGAAAGTCCCTCTGCTATCAGTTGCCCGCCGTGCTGCTCGAAGGGCGCACTGTCGTGGTGTCGCCGCTCATCGCATTGATGAAGGACCAATGCGACCGGCTCCGTGAACTCGGGATCCATGCGGTCCAGGTGAACAGCTCGCTCGGTGCCGAGGAGTTGACGCAGGCTGAAATGGACATCGAGAGGGGTGACGCACGCATCGTGTTGACTACGCCCGAGCGGCTGGCCGACCCGGACTTTCTGCAGCAACTGGGCGCGCATCCGGTGGCGCTGGTCGCGGTCGACGAAGCGCACTGCATTTCGCAATGGGGCCACGATTTCAGGCCGGCATTCCTGGAGATCGGCCCCGCGATCCGCAGGCTTGGCAGCCCGCCGGTCCTTGCGCTCACGGCAACGGCGAGCGAGGCCGTGGCCGCCGACGTGATGAAGTTGCTCGACATCCCGCGTGCCGGGCGAATCGAAACCGGCGCCTACCGCGCCAACCTGCATTTCGCCGTCGAGCAGTCGATGGACGACGAGGAGCGGCTGCGCCGCACGGTGGAGTTCGTGCAGCAGGCGGCGGGAAGCGGCATCGTCTATGCCGCGACGGTGAAGGCCGCACAGCAGGCGTTCGACGCATTGAAGGCGCGCGACGAATCCGTGGCGCTGTACCACGGCAAGCTCGGCACGCGGGAACGCAACGCGGCGCAGGAGGACTTCATGTCGGGCAGCGTGCGCACCATGGTGGCCACCAACGCGTTCGGCATGGGCATCGACAAGCCCGACATCCGCTTCATCCTGCATTGCCAGATGCCGTCGAGCCTGCATGCCTACTACCAGGAAGCGGGCAGGGCCGGACGCGACGGCGAGGACGCGAGTTGCGTGCTGCTGTTTCATGGCAAGGACCGGACCGTGCAGCAGTTCTTTCTGGCCGGAAGGTACCCGCAGCTCGAAGACCTCGACGCGATCTACCGGCAGGTGCTCGCCAACGCACCGGAGGCCGAAGGCTGGAAGGTGGCCAGCCTGCTCGCCGCCCTGGACCGTCCGCGGGCCCGGATGCAGTCGGGCATCGCGGTGCTCAAGCAGGAGGGGATGCTCAAGACCGACCGGCACGGACGCCTGTCGGCGGTTCGGCGCGCGGCCGTCAAGGTCGACCTGGCGCAGGTGCTCGAGGCCTACAAGCTGCGGCGGCTGCAGGATCGCGAGACGCTCGAACGCATGGTGGCGTATGCCCAGTCGGGGCAATGCCGCTGGCAGTTGCTGCTGAGCGACCTCGACCCGCGTGCCGAGCTGAACCGCTGCGGCACCTGCGACAACTGCCGGCGCATCGCGGCGCACGAGGCCGCCATGGCGCAACCGATCGTGGTGAGCGAGAGCGCGACGCCGGCCGGCAAACGGCTGCGGGCGTTCGCCGCGAGCGAGGCGGTAAGGGTGAAGCGATTCGGCGCCGGCGTCGTCGTCGCGTCGGACGCCTCGTCGGTCACGGTCGCCTTTGCGGACGGCAGCCAACGCAGCTTCCACCCCGACTATGTGACCGCCGCGAGAGCCCGGTGACTTGGCGAGGAAGACGGGATGTCTCACTCGATGCGCCTGCGCGTTCCTACAAACCCCGCCATTGCGGGCGGCCCTCCAACATTCTCAAACGTCTTCCGGAACGCACTTCACCATGCCCGTCACCGCCGTTCTCGTGGAAGACAACCAAGTCATTCGCGACAACCTCATTCCGACCATCGAGAGCCTCTCGGCCGCGCGGGTGGAAGGCATCGCGGAAACCGAGGAAGACGCCATGGCCTGGCTCGACGCGCATGACGGCCACTGAGACGGGGCCGTGGTCGACCTCTTCTTGCGCGAGGGGTCGGGACTGAACGTCGTGGACCGCTGCCGTGTGCGCGAGCCGCATCAGCGCGTGGTGATCTTTTCCAACTATGCGACGCAAGAGAACCGGCGCAGGGCGCTGCTGCTCGGCGCGGGCGCGGTCTTCGACAAGTCCACCGAAATCGACGGCCTGCTCGACTTTCTGGCCGAACTCAATGGCCCGTAGGAGCCGTATCTTCGTCCAAACGGCCTCTACAAGGCCGAACTGATCCATCGTCGGGCACCGTGGAAGACCAAGGAGGCGGTGGAGTTCGCGACGCTCGAATGGGTGTCCTGGTTCAACCACCATCGCCTGCTCGAACCCATCGGCTACATCCCGCCTGCAGAAGCTGAGGCAAACTATTACCGGCAACTCGCCAGTCAGACCGCCACGATGGCGGCATGACTTAAACCAACCGGCCTCCATGAAAGCCGGGGCGATTCAGTCGGAGTTTCACGAACGCTGCTTCGTTCTCAAGGCATGCTTTGGCAAAAGCCGCATGACTGCGCAACAGCTGCAAGAGCTTTTCGCCGGCCGCGGTTGCTTTGTTGCCGGTGCGCCACCAGGCCGAGGGGTGGTGAACCCGGTAGCAGCGGATGCTTCGGTCCAACCAGAAGCTCCACTGATGTCCTTTGCCAATGCCAAACGCCTCGCAATCGTCCGAACCAGTGCACCTAAAAGATGATGGATTCTTGGTGGGGTGGTAGTGAGGGAAGAACTCGCGCCTGACGTCGGCCGAGTCGATGCCGTTCGCGAAGACGATCAAGTCTGGCCGCAAGACCTCTATTTGGATGGCGAGCAGGACCTTCGAGAGCAGGCGGACAACAGGCCATACAGCGGTGTACCTGCGCGGGTCGCGGCGTTTGTAGTCCACAGCGAACAGATTCGAGTAGATCTGCAAGGGGGCGATTTCTCACCTTATGGTTCTCCCTACACGCCGAAAACCCGTCGGTGCGCCGGCTCGGCGATGCCATCCGGCGTGCGGTGAGCAGCCAGTCGCGCATCATCAACGACCTGCTGGACCTGTCGCGCATCCGCACCGGCAAGCTCCGGCTCAACCGGGTGACGGTGGACCTGGGCGAATTGGCACAAATCGCCGCGGCGGCCGCCATTGCGGGCGTGCCCGCCAAGAAGATCGAACTCGACGTGCAGTGCGAGGCCGGGGTGGCTTGCCATGGCGACCGCGTCCGCGTGGAGCAGATTGCCTGGAACCTGCTGAGCAACGCCGCCAAGTTCACGCCCGACGGCGGGCGCATCGCCGTTCGCGTGGGGCCGACGAGGGCTTTGCACGGCTCACCGTCACCGACAGCGGGTGCGGCATCGCGCCCGAGTTCCCGCCGCATGTGTTCGGCATGTTCAACCAGGCCCACGATGGGGTGGCGCTCAACGGCGGCCTGGGCATCGGGTTTGCGCTGGTGCACGAATTGGCAGTGGCCCACGGCGGCCACGTGGAAGCGAAATCCGACGGCGCCGGCCAGGGTGCCGAGTTCATCGTGTGGCTGCCGCAGGTCGGCGCCGAGGTGCCAGCGCCGCGCGAGGCACCGTCGGCCGACGTGGACTTCAAAGGATGGCGCGTGCTGGCGGTCGACGACTACGCCCAGGCCCTGGTGCCGTTTGCTGAAGTGCTGCGCCTGGAAGGCGCTGTCGTCGACACCGCTGCGAGCGGCAAGGAAGCCCTGGCGCTGTTGCAGACGCCACGCTACGACCTCCTGGTGTCCGACCTCGGCATGCCTGAGATGGACGGCTTCCAGCTCATCGGCGAGGTCCGGCGGCAGGAGGCCACACGCGACCTGCGCTCGGTGGCGATGTCCGGCTACGGACGCCGGGTGGACGCACGCCGTGCGCTCGAAGCCGGCTTCGATGCGCACCTGCCGAAGCCCGCGTCGATCGAGGAACTGAAGGCCGCGATCAGCCGGCTCTGATCGCGGCCGCGGCCGCGCCCGGTCGAAGGGCGCCGGCGGGTGTGGAGCGGGTTACTTCGCATTCGCCGCGAGCTGTTGCGCGTGCTTCAGATGGCCTTGCACCACCGGAAGCATCTTGCCCGCAAGAGCCTTCAGGTCAGCATCCGTGGCTTCGGCCTGGGTCTTTTTCAACAGCTTTTCGGTCGCTTCATGGTCGCCAACGCCGGCCTGCTTCACATAGCGGCTGTCGAAGGTCTCGCCTCTGAGCGCCTTGAATTCGAGCGCCACGGCCTTGTGCTTGAGATCGGGACCGTTCGGCAGGTCGGCGCCCTTGGCGGAGGCGAGCGTCTTCACGTCGCCCAAGGCTTTTGCATGGTCGTCGACCATCATCTGGGCAAACTTCTTGATCTCGACATTCGACGATTTTTCAAGCGCCATTTTTCCGGTTTCGACTTCGGCCATGTTGGCCTCGGCAATGTCCTTGAGCATGGACGCGTCGGCGGCAGTGAGCTTGTCCGCCGCCCATGAAGCAGGTGCAAGAAGAAGACTGGTTGCAAGCGTGGTGCCGAAGAGCAAGGGATGAAGACGGAGCATCATGAAAAGCCTCCATAGAAGAGTTGCGACGCGTGAAATCTGCACGTGCGTTTGCGTTCGTCGCGTAGGAAATGTCTGAAAGCAGGCGCAACGAGAACGCCAACGGCGAAGGACGGCGGCGGCTCAATTCTTCAGCGCAGCCCTGAGCTTGGTCACGTCGCCGGTCTTCACCGGTGCTGCATCGTTGCCCCACGCCTGGCGGATATAGGTGAGGGCCTGCGCCATCTGCACATCGGTCAGGGTGGATGCAAAACCGGGCATGGCCTGGAGCGCCGGCCCTGTGGCGGTGGCCGCGCTGGTGCCGCCCTGGATCACCACGCGAACGATCGACGTGGGGTCCTCACTCAACAGCGTGGGATTGCCGGCCAAGCGGGGAAAGACACCGGCGACGCCCTTGCCATCCGGATGGTGGCATTGCGCGCAAAACGACCGGTAGACGCCGGCACCCGTTGATTCGACATCCAGCGTGTGATTGCCCTGTGCCAGCGTGCGGGCGCTTTCGTCGCTGGCCGTGTAGCCGCCTTCGTTGCGCCGCGCGGGCAGGCTCTTCAAGTAGCCAGCGATTGCCTTCGCGTCCGCGGGGGTCAGGTGCTGCAGGCTTTTCTCGACTTCTTCGGCCATCGAGCCAAAGGCAAAGCGCCCATCGGCATAGCCCGTGCGAAGAAAGCTCGCAATGCTCCGGGCGTCGGTGCGTCCCAGGCCGGCACCCCGGTCGCCGGTGAGGTTGGAGGCATACCAGTTGTCGTTGACCATGCCCGTGAGGAACCTCTTGGCCGACTCGTCGTAGCCGCGCTCCTGGTAGGCCATGCCGCGCGGGGTATGGCACGAGCCGCAGTGGCCGAACGATTGCACCAGGTAGGCGCCGCGGTTCCATTCGGCATCGCGACCCGGATTTTCGGTGTACGTGCCGCGCGAAAGAAACGCAGCCTTCCAGAACCGCAGTGCCCAGCGCTGGTTGAAGGGAAAGGGCATCTTGGTCGCTGGCGGCGCGTAGTCCGAGGCAGGCACCGCGTGCATCAGGTACGCGAACAGCGCGCGCAGATCTTCGTCCGTGGCCTTGGTGTAGGCGGTGTACGCCATCGCCGGGTAGAGGTGCCGTGAGCCCGGCGCCGTGCCCTCGCGCATCACGCGTTCGAAGTCGGCGAAGGTGTAGCGGCCGATTCCCTGCTTCGGATCGGGCGTGATGTTGGTGCTGATGATCGGCCCCAGCGGCGTCGAGAGGGCGCGGCCGCCGGCAAACGGAATGCCGTCGCGCTGCATGGTGTGGCAACTGGCGCAGCCGCCGATGCGCGCGAGGTACTCGCCACGCGCGAGCAATTCGCTGCCAGGCGGCGCGGACACCTGTGCGCCCGCCGCCACCGGCAGCACGCCGATTGCGGCCAGTGCGCACCAGGCGAGACGTTTCCGATCGATGGTCATGGGCTCTTCGGCAACAAGGCGCCGCCCTCCGCCGGGCGATCGGCGACAAGCCAGCGCGCCGCAATGACCAGTGCGCCCACGAGATAGGCGACGCCCCCGGGGACCCACATGACCAGGCCGCCCATCTGCTGGTCCTGCAGCGGGTCGAAGCCCAGCGCCGACGAAGGCTCCACGTACAACGGATACCAGAGGCCCGGCGCGAGCGCGAGCAGTGCGCCGAGGGCGCCGGTGTGGACCATGGTCGTGAACAGCGAGAGCATCGAAAACGCACCGGCCTCGCCGCCGCTGCGCCGGCCGAAGATGCTCCACCAGAACAACAGCGCGCTCACCAGGAAGCTCGTGTGCTGCAAGGTGTGGATCCACGGATGCAGCAGCGCGGCCTGGAAGAATCTTGGCGCATGCCAGAGCCAGAGTGCTGCGGCGTGCAGCAGCCAGGCCGCCAGCGGCGCGGTGACGCAGCCCCAGACCGCCTTCGCCGGACGCCAGCGCACGGCCACGCCGACGGCCGCGCGCCAGCCCGCCGGCAGCGCCCACATCCACACCCCCAGGGGCCTGCCGAGCACCAGCAGCGGAGCCGCGACGAGCATGAGCAGTTCGTGCTGCACCATGTGCGCCGAGAACAGCGCTGCGCCCAGCGCGTCCAGCGGCGAGACCAGCGCCAGGACGAGCGTTGCCCATCCGCCCGCGAATGCGGCGACGTGCCGGCGGCGCAGTGCGCGCGCCGTGGGCCCGGAACGCGATTGCAGCCGCCAGAAGCCGCATGCATACAGGACGAGGCTCATCGCGAGCGCGCCGACGACCACCGGATCGAAGCTCCAGGCGAGCGACCATCCGGCGGGTGCCGAAGGGTCGATCACATGGGCCGCCGCCAGCCCCGGCCACAGGAGCGCCGAAACCAGCGTGGCTTGCGGGCGCAAGGCCGGCAATGTCGGATGGGCCATGCGCTTTTGCCTGTCAGCCGCGCGGCGCCAGGTAGATCACCGCATAGATCGGCAACCAGCTTCCCACCACGAAGTACCAGTACATCGCGTTCTCGCACACGTCGACAAAGCGCTTGCCTTCGAACGGGCCGGTAAAAAGCAGCACGGCGAGCACGCCCGTGTCGATGGTGTCGGTGACGAGGTGCGTGGTGTGGAGGCCGAGCAACAGCCAGACGATCGAGCCGTAGGCGCTGGCCTGCCAGCTGACGTTGAGCGTGGTGAACTCCAGCGCGCGCAGCGTGAGGAAAACGAGTGCAAAGACCACGCAGACCGAGAGCCAGATGCGCGTGCGGCCGCGGTCCTCGCGTTGCGCGGCGCGCTTGGCCATCTCGTTGGGCCACAGGCTTACCAGCAGGATGGCGGTATTGAGCGTGCCCCAGCGCAGCTCGGGCGGCACGGCGTCGATGGGCCACTCAACGGCCGTGCCGCGCAGGTAGAAATACATCATGACCGCGATGGCGAAGACCGTGCCTTCGATCAGCATCATCCCCATGGTGCCCCACCACATCAGGCTGCCGGCGCCGAAGCTGTAGCTCGGGAGCGCGCTCACATCGAGCACCTTGCCGGCGCCGGTTCCCTTCGCGTCGGCTTGCATCATGGCCGGCGCTCCAGCGAGAGGGCCCGTGCCGTTTCGGCGCGATCGGGCCAGAACCAGCCGATGACGGCCAGGGTGAGGGGCAGGGCGCCCCACACCACCGCCCACGGCGTGTACACCGAGCCGACGAACAGCGCGGTGGTGGCCACCGCGCTCGCGAAGGGCCACACCGAGGGCTTCGGAAACAGCGGCCGGCTTTGCGGATGCGCCGCGCGTGCGCTGGTCACCAGCACCTCGCGCGCGTCGGCGGCCAGGCCACCCACATGCGGGGGCTCCTTCGCGGGACCCCACAGCGGTTCGGTGCCGTGCACCACGGGTATCGCGTCGAAGTTGTGCGCGGGCGGCGGGCTCGGCACGCTCCATTCGAGCGTGCCCGCGTTCCACGGATCGCTGGCCGCCCGGGCGCCGCGGCAGAGGCTGAGCGCGACGTTCACGAGGAACAAGGCCATGCCCGCTGCGATCACGAGCGCGCCGATGCTCGCCAGGCTGTTCATCGATTCCCACCCGAGGCCCTTCGGATAGGTCCAGATCCGCCGCGGCATGCCGTGCAGGCCCAGCAGGTGCATCGGGAAGAACGCCACGTTGAACCCGATGAAGAACAGCCAGAAGTGCCAGAGGCCCAGCCGCTCGCCGAGCATCCGCCCGGTGAACTTCGGAAACCAGTAGTACACCGCGCCGAAAAGCGGAAACACCGCGCCGCCGAGCAGCACGTAGTGCAGGTGCGCGACCACGAAATATGTGTCGTGCAACTGGAGGTCCAGCGAGACCGAGGCGAGCATCAGGCCGGTCATGCCGCCCGCCACCAGGATGACGAAGAACGCCAGCACGAAGTACAGCGGCGTCTTCAGCACGATCCGCCCCTGCCACAGCGTGGCGATCCAGCAGAAGATCTGCAGGGCCGAGGGCACCGCGATCGCCAGACTCGCCGCGGTGAAGAACGCCTTGCCGACCTCGGGCAGGTTGGTGGCGAACATGTGGTGCACCCACAGGCCGAAGGCAAGGAATGCGGTGGCGATCAATGCGAGCACCATGGCCCGGTAGCCGAACACCGGCCGGCGTGCGAAGGTCGCGACGATGGACGAGATGAAGCCCAGCGGCGGAACGAAGATGAGATACACCTCGGGGTGACCGAAAAACCAGAACAGGTGTTGCCAGAGCAGCACGTCGCCGCCGCGCACCGGGTTGTAGAAATGCGTTCCCACCAGCCGGTCGAGGATCAGCGCGGTACTGCCCAGCATCACCGAGGGCATCGCGAACAGCACCATGAACTGCGTGACCAGCGTTGCCCACACGAAAAGCGGCATGCGGGCCAGCGTCATGCCCGGCGCGCGCATCTTGAAGATCGTGGTGATGAGCACGATGGCCACCAGCAACGCCGAGAGTTCGGTGAACGTGATCATCTGCGCCCAGATGTCCACCCCTTTGCCGGGCGCATAGTCCGACGACGCCAGCGGCACGTAGCTGAACCAGCCGGCGTTCGGCCCCGACCCCAGCACGAAGCCCGCATAGAGAAACGCACCGCCCATCACGAAGACCCAGAACGCGAAGGCGTTCATGCGCGGAAACGCGACGCTGCGCGCGCCGATCATCAGCGGCACCAGGTACAGCGCCACCGCCTGCATCACCGGCACCGCGAAGAGAAACATCATCGTGGTGCCGTGCATGGTGAACAGCTGGTTGTAGAACTCCGGGCTCACGATATGCAACTGCGGGCGGGCCAGCTGCAGCCGCATGAGCAGCGCGATGATTCCGCCGAGAAAGAAAAACACGAAGGTCGCGACGATGAAACGGCGCGCAACGGTCTTGTGATCGATCGCGCCCAGCAGGCCTCGCCAGCCGGGTGGATCGCTCCAAGTGTCGGCGAGCGCCTGCCGCACCTGCGCGCCGGCGTGCGGTCCGTCGCGCAGCAGCCCGGCATCGGCGCTCATTGCAGGCCTCCGAGGTAGGCGACCAGGGCGCGCACCTCATCGGGCGCCAGCCTGCTCGACGGCATGGTGCTGCCCGGCTTGAGCGACTGCGGATCGACGATCCACGCCGCAAGCGTGGCGGGTTCGTTGGGCACGGTGCCCGCGGCCAGGAGAGCGCGGCTGCCCACGTGCGTCAGGTCGGGGCCCAGCGACCCCGCGGCCGCGGTGCCGCGCACCGTGTGGCACTGCGCGCAGTTCGAAGACATGAACAGCTGCTGCCCGCGCACGGCGTCCGCGTTGGCGGCGGTGGCCGTGGGTGTCGCGGCGGGGCTGCGTTGGCCGGCGCGCCACCGGGCATAGGCCTCGGGCGACTGCACGGTCACGCTGAACGCCATCAATGCGTGCTGCAGCCCGCAGAACTCCGCGCATTCGCCGCGGTAGTTGCCGGCCTTGTCCGCCTGCAGCACGAGCTGCGTGCTGCGCCCGGGCAGCATGTCTTTCTTGCCGTGGAGGCTCGGCACCCAGAAGGTGTGGATCACGTCCGTGCTCTTGAGCGAAATGATGACCGGCCTGCCCACGGGCACATGCAACTCGCTGGCAACGGCGAACTCCGGCTTGCCGTCGCTGCCGAGATAGCGCGCTTCCCACCACCACTGCTGCGCCGTCATGTCGATGCGCACCGCGTCGGCCACCGGCAGGCGCGACAGCGCGCGGTCGGTGAGCATGTCGGCGCCCAGCAGCACGGCGAGCAGCACCGCCGAGGTCGCCGTGGCGCCGACGACCCATCGGCGCGACGCGGTCTCCGCGCCGACCGGCGCCGGTGCGGTGGCGGCCGCACGAGACGGGCGTCGCGCCGCCCGCACCAGCGCGACGATGAGCGCCAGCAGCACGAGCGCGAACACGGCCATGCACATCCACAGCGTGAACTGCCAGAGCTCGTGGATCCGGGCAGCCTGCGCGCCGGCCGGCCGCAGCGCACTGTGTGCGGCGGTGCCGGACAGCCACATGCCGATGTCCGCGGCAACACGCCAGGCCGGCTCCAGACCGGCGAATGGGTGTAAACCGAGAAGACAGGCCGAGTTGCGCACCGGAACCTTCGAAGTGGAGCGGTTTTTCTAGCAAACGCGTCGCCGCTTGCCAATCGGCGGCGGGCGCGAATCGACGTGTGTGCAGCCGGCCGGCAATTGTCTTGCGCCAGGCCGGCAGTCGACCGACAGGCCGGTTCGGCAACGACCTACAGCCTGCGGCGAACGGGGGCATACGTTGACCCCACGCCATAACAGAGCCGGAGCACCCTGTGACCGACAAAACGCGATTCGAGCCCTACACCCACGCGGCCGGTGGATGGGGTTCGCTGAAGGCCGTGAGCAGCTATCTGCTGCGCGAACGCATTCCCATCGCCGGCGCGGAGGCCCTGTACAGGCAGAACAAGCCCGGCGGCTTTGCCTGTGTGAGTTGCGCCTGGGCCAAACCCGAGCATCCGCATCCGGCGGAGTTTTGCGAGAACGGCGCCAAGGCCACCGCGTGGGAACTCACCGCCAAGCGCCGCCCGGCATCGTTTTTTTTGGAGCACACCGTCACCAGCCTGCGGGCGTGGGACGATCACGAGCTCGAAGCAGGCGGGCGGCTGACCGTGCCGATGAAATGGGATGCCGAAAGCGATCGCTACCTGGAGACCAGTTGGGAAGAAGCCTTCGCGGGCATCGGCGCCCAGCTGCGGGCGCTTCAGGCCGAGGACCCCGCGTCGGTGGTGTTCTACGCCTCGGGCCGCGCCTCGCTGGAGTCCAGCTACATGTACCAGCTGCTCGCGCGCCTGTACGGCAACAACAACCTGCCCGACAGCTCGAACATGTGCCATGAGAGCACCTCGGTGGCCTTGCCCGAAACCATCGGCGTGGCGGTGGGCACCGTGCGGCTGGAAGACTTCGAGCAATGCGATGCGATCTTCATCTTCGGCCAGAACACCGGCGTCAGCAGCCCGCGGATGCTCCACCAGCTGCAGGACGCGCGCAAGCGCGGCGTGCCCATCGTCACCTTCAATCCGCTGCGCGAACGCGGACTTGTCGAGTTCGTGAATCCCCAATCCCCCACCGAGATGCTGACGCCCGCGCACACGCAGATCAGCACCCAGTACCTGCAGGTGAAGAACGGCGGTGACCTGGCCGCGCTCACCGGCCTGTGCAAGGCGCTCGTGGCGGCCGATGACGAGGCCATCGCCGAAGGCCGCGCGCGCGTTCTCGATGCGGAGTTCATTGCCGGGCACACCGACGGGTTCGAAGGCTTCGCGGCCTCCTTGCGCGAGACGGCGTGGTCCGAGATCGAGACGGAATCCGGTGTGCTGCGGGCGCAGCTGGAAACCGCCGCCGCCACGCTCGCCAACGCCAAGGCAGTCATCGGCATCTACGGCATGGGCCTCACGCAACACCGTAAAGGCGTGGAGAACGTGCAGATGGTCTGCAACCTGCTGCTGCTCGGCGGCCACATCGGCAGGCCGGGTGCAGGAATCTGCCCCGTACGCGGGCATTCGAACGTTCAGGGCCAGAGAACCGTCGGCATCACCGAGAAGCCGGAGCTCGCGCCCCTGGACAAGCTGGCCGAAATGTATGGCTTCGAGCCTCCTCGCGCGAAGGGCCTTAACACCGTGGAAACCTGCGAGGGCGTGCTCTCGGGGCAGGTGCGTGCGTTCGTGGGGTTGGGCGGCAACTTCGTGCGCGCCGTGCCGGACACGGACAGGCTGGAGGCCGCATGGCAGGGCTTACAGTTGACGGTGCACGTGGCCACCAAGCTCAACCGCAGCCATCTGTTGCCTGGAAAGGTGTCCTACCTGCTGCCGTGCCGGGGCCGGATCGAAACCGATCTCCAGGCCAGCGGCGAGCAGACCGTGGCGATGGAAGACTCGACCGGCGTGATGCATGCGTCGAAGGGCGTCGCGACGCCGGCGGAAACCACGGTGCGTTCGGAGCCGGCGATCATTGCGGGCCTTGCCCGAGCCAGCTTGCTGCCCAAACCGAGGGTGCCGTGGGATGACTGGGTGGCCGACTACGCGCTGGTGCGAGACCACATCGCGCAGACTTTTCCAGAAATCTTTCACGACTTCAACGAACGATTGAAGGCGCCCGGCGGTTTTCCGCGCCCGCTGCCCGCGAGGGAGCGCGTCTGGAAAACGCCCAACGGCAAGGCGAACTTCAAGGGCTATGGCCGACTCCATGCAGACCCCGACACGCCGGAGACGGGGCCCGACGTGCTGCGACTCATGACGCTGCGCAGCGACGATCAGTTCAACACCACCATCTACAGCCTGGACGACCGCTTTCGCGGTATCCATGGCACGCGCCGCGTGCTGCTCATGAATCGCGACGACATCCGGCGCCTGGGCTTCGCGGACGGGGATATCGTGGACGTGAGCACCGCTGTCGACGACGGCCACGCGCGAAGCGTGCGCGGCCTGCGCATCACCCCATACGACATTCCGGCGGGCTGCGCGGGCGGCTACTACCCCGAATGCAACCGGCTGGTGCCGCTGGCGCACCATGCCGAGAAGAGCAAGGTGCCGGCGTCCAAGGCCATTCCGATACGGCTACAGGCATCGCTGGCCGCGCCGGCCATGGCAACGGCAGCGCATTGAGCCGCGAGGTCGAGAAGGCGCACATCGGGAACGCGTTCCGATTCGAGCTTTCGAAAGTCACGGTCCCCGCGGTCCGGCAACGCATGGTGGCAAGCCTGCTCAATGCGGCGCCCGATCTTGCGCAACGCCTGGCACAAGACCTCGGAATGCAACTTCCGGCGCCCCTGCCCAAGGCGCTGGAAAACCCTGCGCAGCCCGAGGTGGAAAGCTCGCCGGCGCTGTCCCTGATGGCACGGCCTGGCGACGGCGGCATCCGCACCCGCAAGGTCGCGGTCCTGATCGACCATGGCGTCGAGGGCGCCTCGTTGCAACAGCTGGTGTCGTCGCTCGTGGCGACCGGCGCCGTTCCGCGTCTTGTCGCCGCCCGGCTGGGCACCTACGTCGGCGCTGGCGGCGAAAAATTCGAGGCCGACGCCACGATGGAAAACTCGCCCGGCTTCCTGTTCGATGCAATCGTCCTGCCCGACGGCGAAGCGGCGGTTGAAGCCCTCAACCAGGACGCCCGCGCTCGAGTTCCTTCGCGACCAGTACTGGCACTGCAAGACCATCCTCGCGTTCGGCGCGTCCGATGCGCTGCTTGCCGAAGCGCAAATCCCGATGACCCTGCCGGATGGTGCCGTCGATCCCGGACTCATCCTGGCGGATGCCGCGAGCGCCGACGAAGGCATCGGAGCGTTCATTGAGGCAATGGGAGCGCACCGTCACTTCGGACGGGAAAACGATACGCCGAAGGCCTGACGATCGTGCGGCCGCGCGCAATCTGAACGGAGGAGAACACTTGGCACCTATGTTCATTGCCGCGAACGGCATCAAGCTGCGGGTCGTGACTGCGGGCCCGGCCACAGCGCCGCTCGTGATCCTGCTCCACGGTTTCCCAGAGACCTCCCGAGCCTGGCAGCGCTACATCGACCCGCTTGTGGCAACCGGTTGGCGTGTCGCCGTGCCGGACCAGCGCGGCTACGGGCAGTCCGACAAACCGAGTGCGGTCAGCGACTATGTTCTGGATGTCCTGGCCGACGATGTCTGTGCACTTGCTGCGGCGCTGGGTGCTGAAAGATTCGCGGTCGTGGGCCACGATTGGGGCGGCATGGTGGCTTGGCACCTGGCGGCCCGCCACCCCGGCTTGATCGATCGCCTGGCCGTCCTGAACGGGCCGCATCCGGCAAGCTTTCTGGGCTACGCGCTGACGCACCCGTTCCAACTGGCGCGCAGCGCGTACGTCGGTTTCTTCCAGTTGCCGCTGGTTCCGGAAGCATTGCTGAGTGCGCATGGGTTTTCGCTCCTGCGCGCAAGCTTGACCAGGACCAGCAAACCCGGCACCTTCGATGACGAGCTGCTGGCAGATTACCGGGAGGCATGGGAAGAACCCAGGGCGATCGGCAGCATGCTCAATTGGTATCGCGCCATGGCATTTGCCCGTCCCTTGTCGACACCCATCGAATCGCCGACCTTGGTTTTGTGGGGTGGGCAAGACTCGGCGCTGGAAGCCGGCCTGGCCGACGAAGCGCTCAAATACTGCACCAACGCAAGCCTTGTTCGCCTCGAAGATGCGACGCATTGGCTCCATCACGAGCAACCGGTCCAGGTGGGCAAACTGCTGTGCGACTTTTTCGCTTCGGCTCAGCCGTCAGCGGGCGCCTGACCGTCCGCCCCCGGGGACTCCCGCATCTGCCAGAACTTCCAGGCTCCAAGCGCGAGCGTCTGTCCGGCCAGGTCGCGCGGCCTGGACTACGCGGGAGTCGTCCCCCTCCTACCTGCATGCGATCTTGTGCCAGCCACATTCGCGGCTTGTCGCGAGTCGCTGAAAAGGAATACGCATGGATGCAAAAGTGTCGTCGCCCGATCCGCACCGGAGGCCGGATACCCGCACGGCCGTCGAGCGCTATCCCATCGAGATCCACGTCAACGGGGCAGCGCATGACCTGGAGGTCGAAGCCTGGGTCACCCTGCTCGATCTCTTGCGAGATCGCCTGGGGCTCACGGGCACGAAGAAGGGCTGCGACCACGGCCAGTGCGGCGCCTGCACGGTGCTGGTGGACGGGCAACGGATCAACTCTTGCCTCACGCTGGCGGTGATGAAGAACCATTGCCAGGTCACCACCGTGGAAGGCCTGGCGAACGGGGCAGAGCTTCATCCGCTGCAACGCGCCTTCGTGGCGCACGATGCCCTTCAGTGCGGCTACTGCACGCCCGGGCAGATATGTTCCGCCGTCGGCCTGATGAACGAAGGGGAGGCCCGAACCGCCGACGACGTCCGCGAGTTGATGAGCGGCAACATCTGCCGCTGCGGGGCCTACCCGCAGATCGTCGGTGCGGTCAGCGAGGTGATGTGGGGGCCCAAGCTATGACGCCCTTCACCTATGTCGAGCCGGGGTCCGTCGACGAGGCGCTGGCGGCCTTCGGCGAGGGCACCCGGTGGATTGCGGGCGGAACCAATCTCATCGACCTCATGAAGGAGAACGTGGAGCGCCCGCGGAGGCTGGTCGACCTGAACCGGCTGGCCTTGGACCGCATCGAGCCGTCGCGCGACGGCGGCCTGATGCTCGGTGCGCTGGCGCGAAATGCCGCGACCGCCTACGACGCTACCGTGCGCCGGCGGTATCCGCTGCTGAGCGCGGCGCTGCTGGCCGGCGCCTCGCCCCAGATACGCAACATGGCCACCAACGGCGGCAACCTGCTGCAGCGCACGCGGTGCGTGTATTTCTACGATACGGCCGCGCCCTGCAACAAGCGGGAGCCCGGCGCCGGCTGCTCGGCGACAGGGGGCCTGACGCGGCAGCACGCGATCCTCGGCGCCAGCGAGGCCTGCATTGCCACGCATCCTTCGGACATGTGCGTGGCCCTGGCCGCGCTGGAGGCCGTGGTGCATGTGCAGTCGCATACCGGCGCCAGGGCGATACTGTTCGCCGACTTCCATCGCCTCCCCGGCGAGCACCCTGAGCAAGACAACACACTCGCGCCGGAAGAGCTCATCACCCACATCGAACTGCCGCCCGCGGCGCAGTACGAAGTCCACTCGGCCTACCTGAAGGTGCGCGACCGCGCGTCGTATGCCTTTGCGCTGGTGTCGGTGGCTGCGGCCCTCGATTTGGACACGCAGGGACGCATCCGCAGTGCTCGCGTCGCGCTCGGTGGCGTTGCGCACAAGCCGTGGCGAGTGCCCGAGGCGGAGGCGCTGCTGGCAGGCAAGGCGGCGTCGGCGGAGAACTTTGCGGAGGCTGCAGAGGTGTTGCTGCAAGGCGCACGCAGCCAGGGCGACAACGCCTTCAAGCTGATCATGGCCCGCCGCGCCATCGTTCGCGCGCTCGAAACCGCCGCCGCGGGCACGGCCGCGCATGCCGAAGACCCCAACGACAGCCCCGGTCGCCCCGACCTGAAGGAGCACCCATGACCGACCTGATCGACGCCCTGCGCGCGCCCGGCGCCGACGAAGGCACCGGCGACGTGACGCTGGGCATGCCCGTGTCCCGCGTCGACGGCCGCGCCAAGGTGACCGGCCAGGCACGCTACGCCGCGGAGCACCCGGCCGACGACCTGGCCTACGGCGTCGTGGTGAACAGCACGATCGCCAAGGGGCGCATCGTGCGCATGGACCTGGAACGCGCAAAGGCGGTGCCGGGCGTGCTGGACATCCTCACGCACGACAACCATCCCAGGACCCGGTCCATCGGGATCTTCTACAAGGACATGACATCGCCCGGCGGCTCGCCGTTCAAGCCGCTGCACGACGCACGCATCCGCTACAGCGGCCAGCCCGTGGCGCTGGTGGTGGCCCAGACCTTCGAGGCCGCCCGGTATGCCGCTTCGCTGGTGCAGGTGATGTACGAGGCCGATCCGCACGAGACGAATCTCATGGCGAACCTGGGTGCCGCGCGCAAGCCCAGCCGGCTCAAGGCGGGCTATTCGCCGCCGCCCGAAGAAAAAGGAGCCGGCGAGAAGGCGTATGCCCAGGCGCCGGTGAAGATCGAGGCCGAGTACTACAGCGGCGTGGAGCACCACAACCCGATGGAGATGTTCGCCTCGACCGTCATCCGCCACGCCGACGGCCGCTACCTCGTCTACGACAAGACGCAGAGTTCGCAGAACAGCCGTTGGTACGTGTCGCACGTGTTCGGGCTTTCCAAGGACAAGGTGACCGTGCGCAACCCTTATGTGGGCGGCGCCTTCGGCTCGGGCTTGCGCCCGCAGTACCAGCTGGTGCTGGCCATGATGGCGGCTGTGCAGCTCGAGCGCTCGGTTCGCGTGGTGATGACGCGCCAGCAGATGTTCACCTTCGGCCACCGGCCCGAAACGCTGCAGCGCCTGAAGCTCGCGGCCGACCGCGACGGCACCCTGCGCGCCATCGTGCACAGCGCGGTGGCCGAGACCTCGCGCTTCGAGGACTACGTGGAGGTGGTGGTCAACTGGTCGGGGCAGCTCTACGCGTGCGACAACATCAAGCTGGCCTACCAGGTCGTTCCGCTCGACCGGTACAGCCCGATCGACATGCGCGCGCCCGGGGCGGCCCATGGCGTTCACGCGCTCGAAGTGGCGATGGACGAGCTTTCCTACGAACTGGGCATGGACCCGTTGGCGCTGCGCCTGAAGAATTATGCGGAGCGCAACCCGATGGACGACATGCCGTATTCCACCAAGGCGCTGCGCGCCTGCTACCTCCAGGGTGCCGAGCGCTTCGGCTGGGCGGCGCGGCCCCAGGCACCCCGCACCATACGCGACGGCAACGAACTCGTGGGCTGGGGCATGGCGACCGGCACGTGGGACGCCATGCAGATGTTCGCGCGCGCCAGCGCCGTGTTGCATGCGGACGGCCGGCTGGTGGTGAGCAGCGCCGCCACCGACATAGGAACCGGCACCTACACCGTGATGGGCATGATCGCGGCGGCAGCCATGGGCCTGCCGCTGGAGCGCGTGACTTTCCAGCTTGGCGATTCGACCTTGCCGGTCGCTCCGATCGAGGGCGGGTCGTCGCACGTGACCACGGTCGGCTCGGCCGTGCAGGGCGTGTGCGAGAAGCTGCAGCGCCGCCTGTTTCGCATGGCCAGGGCGTGGCCCGATTCACCCTTGGCCAAGGCGCGATTCGGCGACGTCGAGTTTGCGGAGCAACGGATCCGGTTGCGCGCGTCCCCCGAGAAGGGAGTCGCGCTGACGGCCCTGATGGCGGCCGGCGACAAGCAGCGCATCGAAGAAAAGTATCTGTTGCTGCCCAGCGCCCTGAAGCAACGCAAGTACGTGCGCGCCACGCACTCCGCGGTGTTCTGCGAGGTGAAAGTCGACGAGGCGCTCGGCACGGTGCGTGTCACGCGGGTGGTGAGCGCCATTGCCGCAGGAAGAATCCTCAGCGCCAAGACGGCACGCAGCCAGGTCACGGGCGCCGTCGTCTGGGGAATCAGCCAGGCCCTGCACGAAGAAACCCATTCCGACCATCGGCTGGGTCGTTTCATGAACCACAACCTTGCCGAGTACCACGTGGCCGTGAATGCGGACATCCACGACATCGACGTGATCTTTGCGCAGGAAGACGACCGCGTGGTGAGCGAACTCGGCGCCAAGGGTGTGGGAGAGATCGGCATCGTCGGCGTGGCCGCGGCTGTAAGCAACGCGATCTTCCATGCCACGGGACGCCGCGTGCGCAGCACGCCCATGACGCCCGACAAGGTGATGGCGCCCTGAATCGGGTCGAGCCTGCGTCGGGTGCAAACCCGTGGACGTGCGCCTGAGGACTTCCACGATTCCGTCGGGGCGAGCCAACGCCGTCCTACGAGTGCGCCGCCATCGTTGCGCGACCTTGTGCCTCCCAACCACAAGGAGTTCCACGATGACCACCACCAAACGCGCCGAGCCCGATGCATGCAGCCTGTTGGACACCGACCACAAGAACGTGAAGAAGATGTTCAGCGCCTACGAGGAGCTTGTCGGGTCCAAGGCTGCGAGCGCGCCCGCCAAAAAGCTCGAACTGGCCCAGCAGATCTGCATGGAGCTCACGGTCCACACGCAGATCGAGGAAGAAATCTTCTACCCGGCGGTTCGCGAGGCGATCAAGGAAACCGACCTGCTCGACGAGGCCGAGGTCGAGCATGCGAGCGCCAAGGACCTGATCGCGCAGATCCAGGGCGCCGAGAAGATCGACGACATGTTCGATGCCAAGGTCAAGGTGCTGGGCGAATACATCGACCACCATGTGAAGGAAGAGCGCAACGAGATGTTCCCCAAGGCGCGCGCTGCAAAGGGCCTCGACCTCGTCGCCATGCGTGAGCAGCTCGCCGCGCGCAAGGAAGAGTTGATGGCGGAGATGACCGAGGCCGCCTGACATGGCATCGCCGGGCGGCGAGGGTGGGCACGAGGCCACCGTGGCCTACCTGAAGAAGCACGCGCTGGTGGTCGTCACGGCGGAGTCGTGCACCGCGGGGCTCATCGCCTCGCGCCTTGCGGCCACGCCGGGTGCGGGGCAGGTGCTGGAATCGGCCTTCGTGGTGTACGACCCCAAGGCCAAGCGCCGCTGCCTCGGCGTGCCGGCGCAGGTGCTCGAAAAGAACAACCTCACCAGCGAACCCGTTGCGCTGGCCATGGCGCGCGGCGCGCTGGACAACAGCGACGCGGGCGTCGCCATTGCCAACACCGGCGTGGCGGACGATGCCGACCCGGAGATCGCGGCAGGCACGCAGTGCTTCGCCTGGGTGTTTCGCGAAGGCGGAGACCGGCGCGAATTCACCGAGACGCGTGTTTTCCAGGGCGACCGCAATGCCATCCGCGCGGCCAGCGCCGACTACGCGCTCAGCCGCGTGGCCCATTACCACCAGCAGGCGGCAACCGGATGAGCGAACTCATGGACCTCTTTGCGCGAGAGTTCCCGGTGTGGCACATGGTGGTGCGCGGCACCGTCGTGTACTGGTTCCTGCTCCTGGTGTTCCGCTTCCTGCTGCGGCGGGACATCGGCTCCATGGGCGTGGCCGACCTGCTATTCGTCGTGCTGGTCGCCGATGCGTCCAGCAACGCCATGCAGGGCGAGTACAAGTCCATCAACGACGGGCTGGTGCTGCTGTCGACGCTCATCGGCTGGAACTACGCGCTCGACTGGCTGAGCTTCAGATTCGCGCCCGTGGCCCGGTTCCTGGAGCCTCTGCCGGAGGTGCTGGTGCGCCATGGGCGCGCCAACCGCCGTGCGCTCAAGCGCGAGATGGTCACGATGGAGGAACTCGAGGGCAAGCTGCGCGAGCAGGGTGTGGAAGACATCGCCGAAGTTCGCATTGCGCGGCTCGAGAGCGACGGAACGCTGAGTGTCTTCAAGATCCGGACCACCAACCCGGACGCGCCGCTCAAGGCCGCCAAAGCGCCGCGACCCCCTCTCCAGTAAATCCTCGAACCCGCTGCGGGGACGCGATCTCGATCTGAAACAACGCGCGCACGCCGAAGGCCTTTGCGCCTACAACGCGGCCGTGCGCCGCGCCCTAGCTTTTGCAATGACTCAACACAAGGACAAGGAACAAGCCATGATCAATCCACCCGTGACCGGATCGGGCGACGGAACCCGCCCCACCACCAGCGGTGGCGTGGACAACATCGGCGGCGGCGAGAAGTTTTCAGGCACCCGCAACAAGGCCGGAGAAAACGTCGCCGGCCCCGCGCCGAAGGAACGCATGCAGGCCAAGCGCAAGAACGTGGAAGCCACCAAGCATGACGACTCCGACGACTTCGACCTGCACGAAGACCTCACCCCCGTGACGAACCAGGAGCCGGCGAAAGACTGAGGACACCTGCGCGCGCTTCAGGTTCGTTCCGGACCTGTCGCCAACCCCAGCCGCTGCGCCAGATGCGCAGCGTCGTAGGGTGCATGCACCTTAGCGTCGTTGTCGAAGTAGCAGAACACGTCGCGCATGCTGCGGCGTGCAGCGGTTGGCGATGCCAGCTTCGCGCCCCGCAACTGGCGCCCGTGGTGCCAACCTTCGATGCGCGATGCCCAGTGGTCGAGCGCCTGGTCCACATAGCCGCTCGCATACAGCTCCTTGTCGCCGTGCAGGCGCACGTAGACGAAATCGGACGTGATGTCTTCGATGAGCGGCCAGCGCCCGGCGGTGTCCGCGACCACCAGCGCCGCGTGGTGGCGGCGCAGCATCGCCACGAAGTCCGGATTCGCAAAGCTCGGATGGCGCACCTCGATGGCGTGCCGCAGCCTGAGGCCGCGCGGTGCTTTCAGGAATGCCCGCCCGTCGACGCGTTCGTCGTGACTGCGTGCCAACGCGAGCGCCGAAGGCGCGTCGCGCGGCAGCAGCGACAGGAAGTGTTCGATGCGCTCCGGGTCATAGCGCATGCGCGGCGGCAACTGCCACAGCACGGGGCCGAGCTTGGCCCCCAGCGCCAGCACCCCGGAGGCGAAGAAATTCGCCAGCGCCGTTTCGGCATTCTTCAGCGCCAGCATGTGCGTGACGTAGCGCGGGCCCTTCACTGCGAAGACGAAGTCCTTCGGCGTCTGTTCGTGCCATGCCTGGTAAGACTCGGGCCTTTGCAGCGAATAGAAGGAACCGTTGAGCTCGATCGTCGAAAACATGCCCGACGCGAAGGCGAGCTCCTTGCGTTGCTGCAATCCTTCAGGGTAGAACTTGCCGCGCCACGGCGCGTACCTCCAACCCGATATGCCGATTCGTACCTGCTTGCGCATCGTCCACGGCGGCGGAACTCAAAAGCCGTAGTACTTGTTGATGCTCGAGGTGTAGCGGTCGTCGTAGTCGGGAACGCTGCTGTCTGCATACCGCGGCGCGCCTTCGAGCCGGGCCTTGTCCAGCGGCACCACGTAGCCGTCCTGCGAGGTGTCGTACTTCAGCATGTTCCAGGGAATGGGATAGCGGTCGGTGCCCATGCCGAGGAAGCCGCCGAACTCCATGACGGCGTAGCGGACCTCGCCCGAGAGCTTGTCGATCATGAGATCGTCGATGGTGCCGAGCTTGTCGCCGGCGGCGTTGTAGACGGTGGTTCCTTCGACGCGGTCCGACGAGATGACGTTTGCAGAACTGGCCATGGCCTTCTCCTTGCCGACGCATCTGGGAGGCGCCGACGCTGCTTCAGAGCCCAGGCGACGGGTGTCGCCCGCGCGGGGCACACGGTTCATCGGCGAGGCCTTGAGCTCATCTTCAAGGCGGATGGTCGTTGTCGACATGTTGATGGACCTCATGACGTTGGCGGTGGCGCACCCTGTAGCACACTTGTAGCACATCGGGTCTTCGACTGTCATTCCGTTCCGTTCCGTGCCGGCGGTGACTGGCTGGATCTTTCGGGGCGCTGCAACCGCAGCCGGGGTGTTAGCGCCAGTGCAATCGAGATCAGCAGGGGGCGCGGATAAAAACTTGGAGCCTTTCTGCGGAATATCGGTTGGCGCCCGCATGCGAATGCGTGCATTGTTGGATTCACTTGTTGGTCGCGCCAGCTGATCGATCCTCATGGCGCGCCTGGATGAGTGTGGAGGTATTGCGCAGGTGTGCCGTGGATGGACACACGTTTATCCACGACGGTCGGTCAGGAGCGTGGACCTGCGCGATCTATCTGTTGAAAACTGAAGACAGTCATTTCGTTGCGCTGGGGCGACATTTCCCCCCCTCAATCGTCACCGATGCAAGCTTGTGGTGTGCCGACCCACATCTCCGCCAAGGTCGGCATCGACATCCTCAAGCGCCGCTGCATCGCCTGGATAGAACAGGCAGCCCTTTCTGCCTGAGCCCGCTCCGGATCAGGAGGTCGTTTTCAACCGGCCGGCCGTAAAGCTGGCCCAGTATTCCCGTATCACAGCCTTCAGCGTGCGCATGCCTTCGGGGTCGCCCTGCCACAACGCCGCGAAGTAGGCCTTGGCTTGCGCCAGCGAAACGTCGGGCGGCAATGGCGGAACCGCGGCATCGGTCACCATTTCGAGCAGCACGGGCCTGTCGGCCGCAAAGGCCGCGTCCCATGCGCCGCCAATGGCTTCGGGCATATCCACGCGGATGCCTTCAAGCCCCAGCATCTGCGCGAAGCGCGCGTAAGGAAAGTCTGGCAACTCCTGCGACGCCTCGAACTTCGGATCGCCGCCGAGCACGCGCTGCTCCCAGCTCACGAGGTTCAGGTCGCGGTTGTTCAGCACCATCACCACGAGCCGCGGATCGACCCAGTCGCGCCACAGCCGCGCGATGGTGATGAGGCCGTTGATGCCATTCATCTGCATTGCGCCATCGCCCAACAGCGCGACCACGGGCCGCTCGGGATGGACGTGCTTCGCCGCGATCGCATACGGTATCGCCGGCCCCATGGTCGCGAGCCCGCCTGACAAGCTGGCCTTCATGCCGCGGCGCAGCTTCACGTCGCGTGCATACCAGTTGGCGGCCGATCCGCTGTCGCAGGTGATCACCGAGTAGTCGGGCAGGCGCGGCGAGAGGTCCCAGAACACTCGCTGCGGGTTGATCGGCGATGCCGGCACATGGGCTCGCGCCTCGAGCACGCGCCACCAGCGCGCGACTTCACTTTCGATCGATAGGCGCCAGGACGCGTCGCCCTTGGGCTCCAGCAGCGGGAGAAGCGCCGCCAATGTGGCAGCGCTGTCGCCCATCAGGCCCAGCTCCACCGGATAGCGCAAGCCCAAAGCGCGCGCGTCGGTATCGATCTGCACGCAGCGCGCCTGACCTTCCTCGGGCAGGAACTCGGCATACGGAAACGACGAGCCCACGATCAGCAGCGTGTCGCACTCTTCCATCATCCACGAACTGGGCCGCGTGCCGAGTACGCCGATGGCGCCCGTCACGAATGAAAGATCGTCGGGCACTGCGGCCTTGCCGAGCAACGCCTTGGCGACGCCCGCACCCAGGCGCTCGGCCACGGCGATGACCTCGTCACCCGCATGGAGCGCGCCCGCGCCGGCAAGGATCGCGACCTTGCGCCCCGTGTTCAGGATGTCCGCCGCGTACTGCAGAGCATCAGGGGGCGGCACCACCGACTGCACCGTGGTGCCAATGCCGCTGTGCACCGTGCCGTGCTCGCGCGGTGGCACCGGTACGGCGGGAAGCTCCTGCACGTCGTTCGGAAAGATCACGCAGGTCACGGTGCGGCGGTCGCGCGCGATGCGCATCGCGCGGTCGATCAGGTGTCGCACCTGCTCGGCGCTGGTGACCATCTGCACGAACTCGTGGGCCACGTCCTTGAAGAGCGAGACGAGGTCCACCTCCTGCTGGTAGTCGCCACCCAGCGCGCTGCGCTTCTGCTGGCCGACCAGGGCCACCACCGGCTGGTGGTCGAGCTCGGCGTCGTAGAGACCGTTCAGGAGGTGGATGGCGCCTGGCCCCGAGGTCGCGAGGCACACACCCACCTCGCCCGAGAACTTGGCATGTGCGCAGGCCATGAACGCCGCCAGCTCCTCGTGGCGGGCCTGCACGAATTCGATGGCACCATCGGCACGGTCAAGTGCGCCCACGATGCCGTTGATGCCATCGCCCGGATAGCCGTAGATGCGGCGCACACCCCATTGGTGCATGCGTTCGACGACGAAGTCACCGACTGTGTTTGCAGCCATGGCGGTGCCGCTCCTCAGCCCATGTCGGGCTGGCCATTGGACGCCATCAGCCCGCCGTCCACCGGCATCGCGATCCCCGAGACGAAGCTCGCGTCGTCGCTCGCCAGGAAGGCGACCACGGCGGCGATTTCCGAGGGATCTGCGCCGCGCCCGAGCGGAATGCGTTCTGCGAACTTCGCCATCAGCGCGCTGTCACTCTTCATGTCCTCGGTCATGGGCGTGAAGGTGAGGCTGGGGCACACCGCGTTCACGCGCACGCCGTCCTTGCCGTGGTCCAGCGCGAGCGCCTTGGTGAAGTTGACGATGGCGCCCTTCGACGCGTTGTAGAAGCCCATTCCCCAGTCGCCGCCCAGGCCGGAGACCGACGCGGTGTTCACGATGCAGCCCTTGCTCCGGATCAGGTGCGGCATGGCCGCGCGGCAGCCGTGGAACACACCGCCGACGTTGACCGCCATGATCCGGCCCCAGTCTTCCAGCGGCGGCTGTGTGACCGTGCCTTCGACCGCGATGCCGGCATTGTTGAAGAGCACGTGCAGCGCGGCGAAGTGCTCGATGGTCGCGTCCACCAGCGCCTGCACTTGGCTGAAGCTGGACACGTCGGCCACCTTCACCAGCGTGCGTTCTTGCGGCAGCTCGCGAGCGACGCGCTCCAGCTTGGCGAGCGTATTGCCTGCGAGCACCACGCTCGCGCCTTCCTGCGAAAAGCGGCGTGCGGTGGCTTCGCCGATGCCGCTGCCCGCGCCGGTCACGATGACGACGCGATCCTTGAAACGTCGCATATAGATCCTCTCGATGATGGGTCGGGTTAATGAAGAGGAAGCCGGCCCATTTACGCTTGCCTACTTCGTCGCAGGAGCCGCGGTGGGCGCCGTCCGCGCACCGCCCTGCACCTGCGCGGCCGGGGGCGAGGCCTCATGGGAGGGCCCCTCGCCGCGCTTGTCCACGGCATAGAAATAGAACAGAGCGCCGAGCATCACGACAATGGCCACCGTCGCAGTGAATACGAAGACGCCCCGGTTGTCGCGCCTGTCGTCCCTGGCTTGCTGTCTTCTCGATAGTTCGCTCATGGCATTTTTTCCTTTCCTGCGATGGCGCGAATGAATGGAATGCGGGGCGAATGAAGAACATCCACCGAAAGGGAAACGCTAGGACTTCGTACCGGGCGGCGTGTCGGACATCGGCTGACGCGGCTGTCGCGAAAAGGCGCCTTGGGGGGATGAGTGTGTCTGCAACACTCCAATCGGGCTCGCCAGACCCGCTTGACGGGTGTCTGGCGCAGCAAATCGATGTTCAGGCTGTTCGATTTGATCGCCGCGATGGTTCGCCATCACCCTGTTCACTCAGCCGCGATCGCAGATCGACCGAAGCGCCTTGTGGACGTCACCCGCCTGCCGCTGCGGGAGATCCAGCGCACACGTTCAGGACTGTCTATCGGTGCACTGGCGACCAACACCAAAACGGCCAACCACCCGCTGGTGCGCGAGAACTATCCGCCCTTCGCGATGGTCTCCGTGGCAGCCGCTCTGGACATGGATGGCAGCGAGATCCGTCAGGCGCGTGTGGTGCTGGGCGTCGTCGCGCACAAGCCTTGGCGCAGTGCCGAGGCCGAGGCCATCCTGGTGGGCCAGCGTGCAGACGAAGCGACCTTCAAGCGCGCTGCCGAAGCCGCGCTGCGCGATGCGCGCCCGCTGGCGCATAACGCGCACAAAGTGGAACTGGGTCGCCGTTCTGTGGTGCGAGCGCTGATGCGCGCTTCGCGCCTGGCGTGAAAAAGGAAATCGCATGGCACGCTATCTAGGCAAAGAAACGACCCGCGTCGACGGGCTCGCCAAGGTCACCGGCAAGGCGAAGTACACCGCCGAGTTCCAGATCCCGAATGTCAGCTACGGCTTCATCGTGCTGAGCACGGTGGCCAAGGGCCGCATCACGGCCATCGACACGCGCGAAGCCGAGCAGGCGGGCGGCGTGATCCACGTCTTCACGCACCTGAACGCCGGCAAACTGGGGGCCGGCACCTGAGGCCGGCGCGGCGCCCGCATGGACCTGGCCGCTGCAATCGGACCGGGTGTTCTTCAACGGCCAACCGATTGCGCTGGTCGTTGCGGAGAGCTACGAACAGGCACGGCACGCGGCGCGACGGATGAAAGCGACCTACCGGACGGAGCCGCACAACTCCGACTTCGCCATCGTGCTGGACCGTGCGCAGCCGGACCCTGCGACAGCGAAGAGCACGGCCCGAGGTAACCCTGTCGCCGCGATGCAGACCGCGGCGGTCAAGGTCGAGGCGCAGTACCACATTCCGATCGCGAGGGCGGCGGACGTCGAGATGCTTGATGGTCTGTTGCGCCTCAAAAGCAATCCGTCGCGTTCTATCGTCATTACCGACGTCATGCGCCGCAACGGAACGAACGAGATCACCGAGACGTACGACTCGACACCCTCGCCCGAGCGCGCAAAGTACGCCTCGCTGGCGCACGGCGCCCAGTTCGTCGAGGTGAAGGTCGATCCGGACCTGGGCACGGTGAAGGTCACCCGCGTGATCGAGGTCACGGCCTGCGGGAAGATCCTGAATCCGCTTGCCTCCCACAGCCAGGAGATCGGCGGTGTGGTCTGGGGCATCGGCATGGCGCTGGAAGAGGCCACCGAGATCGATCACCGTTACGGCCGCATCATGAACGCCAACCTGCAGCACTACCATGTGCCGGTGAATGCAGACATTCATTCCATCGAAACCATCTTCGTCGAGGAAGACGACACCATCGTCAATCCGCTCGGCGTGAAGGGCATGGGCGAGCTGGGCATGGTGGGGATTCCGGCAGCCATCGCCAACGCGATCTTTCATGCCACCGGCAAGCGCGTGCGCGATCTGCCGATCACTCCGGAGAAGTTGATGTGATGGCCGTCGACAGACAGAGACGCCGTCCCCAAAAAGCCATTGAGTCAATTCAAGAAGGACAGGTCAACCAGATGAACCTCAGGATGAGCATCGACGGCGTCGTCATCGCAACTGCAACGCTTGACGTCTCACGCAGCGCCGAAGATTTCGCCACCCTTCTTGCCGCTGACGTTGCGTCTGAAAGACTACGAAGCAACAGAAAAGATTGCCGACCTGCCGAGGCAACTGACAACAGCGGGCGTGCCTGACTCTTACACGCCTTCTGCGGGGGACATCTGTTTTTACGCTCCGTGGGGCAACCTTGCGTTCTTCTACAAGGCCGGCGCTCCCTCGCAAGGCCTTGTGCGCCTTGGACGTTTCGCGTCTGGGCTCGATCAGCTTGTGCGGGACAGTACAGGCAATGTGGCAGTGAAGGTGGAACTGTCCCGCCCGTAAGCCATCGCCGTGAATGTCTTGGGGCCGCTAAGAATCAAAAGCTGCGGCGTTCGAAGGCTGCTTCAGACTGGCTGCTAACCTTGAGTTTTCAGATCTGAATGACCGTCGCTTACGAAACCCGAAATTCACGCTCGCCAAGCGCGTCGGTCCGCTGTACCCTCTTCATCGGTCAATCAGCGAAAGCTCACCGCTAGATCACGCGAACGGCTGCTCGCGCAGCTGGTGAACTATCGCTCTGCGCCCGTTGCGGTCGGTCACCGCCGCGACCCTGAGTGCACGCCGGCGGACAATTGCAAGGGTCCGGGCGTTGGCAATATCAATCCGCGGAGCGCCACAGGCACCATGCCAAGCACCAGTCTCCGATGTGGGTATGCCCGACGAACGCTGCGCTCGGCCGCCGTTCTGGGCGCGCTCATGGATCCGCGAAGCGCTGGAAGCTGACGAACTCATGCACGGCCCGACGCGGCGTGGCCACCTGATTCACAGGCACATCGCGATCGGGGTAGCCCAGCGACATGCCGCACACCGTCAGCTCGTGCTCCATGAAGGCCAGGTGCTGTGCGATGACCGGATGGAACCGCGCGAACGACACCTGCGGACAGGTGCCCAGGCCGCGCGCTGCGGCGGCGATCATCACGTTCTGGACAAATAGGCCCAGGTCGAGCCAGCTGTGGGGCGCCAGGCGCCTGTCGATGGTGAAGATCAGGCCGACCGGCGCGCCGAAGAACACAAAGTTTTTTTCGGTCTGCCGGATGCGGCTGAGCATGTCGGCGACGTCCACGCCGAGCGTCTGGTAGTAGATCGCACCGAAATCGCGCTGCCGCTGGGCGTATTCGTCGGGCAATGGGTCGGGGAAGTGCGGGGATGGCGGAAGCGTGTTCTCGCGGCATGCGCTCACCAACGCGGCGCCCAGTACTGCCAGGTGCGCACCGGCGACGGCGTGCACCTGCCATGGCTGGGTATTGGAGTTGCTGGGCGCGCTCGATGCCACGTCCAAGATCTCTTCCAGCAGGGAACGCGGAACGGGGTCCGGCTTGTAGGCGCGCAGGCTGCGTCGCCCCCGTAGTACACCGTCGACCACGCGCGTGGTGTGCGCGACGTCGCCCTGCGTCATGGCCGCTCCTCGGCCTGCGCTTCGACCGGTGGCGCGTGGTATGCAATGCGCCCGGCAGGCAGGTAGAACAGGGCAATGACCGCGCCGCCGCGGGCTTCCGGGTAGTGGTGGCTGCCCGGGCCGGGCGCCGTCCAGCCCGCTTCGCACCAGCCGTTGGGCCCTGCCAGCGCTGCGCCGGCGTTGAGGGGGACCACCATGTTCAGCTCGCCATAGGGATGCGCGTGGTACTGCCCGCGAAACGTGTTGCCCGGGTTGCCCTGCGTGTTGGCCGTGCTGTCCATGTACACGGCCGTGATGCTGAACCAGTGCGTGCGCTCCGACGGATCCACGAGGCGGCTGCGCCGGTAGTGCGGTCCGGTGATCTCGACGTGGGCGGCCCAGCCGTCGCGCACGCCGGCCTTCACCAGGCGCGCGAGCTGCTCGTACACCTCGCTGCCTGGGCCATGGGTCTGGTTCAGCCAGCGCTCGACGTCTGTGCCCGCGGTCATGTCCTTCACTTCGCCGAGAAAGGCGATGCTGCGCGCTATCAGTTCTTCCCGGTCTTGGTTGCTGTCATGCTTGCTCATGGTCACTCCTCTGATGTGAAGCCGGAGGCCCGCACGACCGGACCCCATTTGTCGCGTTCGGTCCGGATGTGGTTTTCGTAGGCCTTGGGCGTGAGCGTGAACAGCTCCATCCCGACCTCCTCGAAGCCCGCCACCAGGGCCGGGTCCTTGCTGGCCGTGAGCACGTCGTCGTACAGCCTCTTCACCACGGCTTCGGGTGTGCCGGGGGGAGCGAAGACACCGTAGGATTCGACGCCGGTGATCGCGGGGTAGCCCTGCTCGGCGAAGGTCGGAACGCCAGGCATGGCGCGCGAGCGCTTGTCGCCGCTCACGGCCAGGATGCGCAGTTTGCCGCTCTGCAGGTACGGCAGGAAGTCGGCGACAAAGCCCAGGTACGCGGGGATCTGACCACCGAGCAGGTCGTTCATGGCTGGCGACGAACCTCGGTAGCCCACGTGCTGCAATTTGAGCGCCGCCGCCTCGGACAACTGGAAACCCAGAAAGTGCGCCATGGAGCCCGCCGCCGGCGACGCGAACATAGCGCGGCTGGGAGCCTGTTGCACCCACCGCACGTAGTCGGCGAGGGTCTTGACGGTCGCGGGGACGGCGTTGCTGACGGCCAGGGCACAGGTCGCCGAGACGACCGGTGTGATGGGCACGAAATCGGCTGCCGCGTCGTACGCAAGCTTCGTGTAGACGTGCGGGTAGATGCTGAGCGCCGAGGTGTGCGTGCACAGCAGGGTGTTGCCGTCCGCGCGCTCGCGCTTGAGCTGTGCGTTGGCCAGGCGGCCCGCGCCGCCAGGCCGGTTGTCGACGATGGTGGTAATGCCTTGCTTGCGCCATGCCTCGGCCACGCGGCGCGCGGTCTGGTCCAGCGTGCCTCCTGCGGGGTAACCCACGACGATCCGTCGCGGGGGCGCCGGGGCTTGCGCCCAGCCCATGGGCTGCAGTGCCGAGGTCGCCAGCGTGGTGAGACCGAGGGCACCGAAGCGCCGGCGTGAGAGTGGGTTCATGGGGGGCTCCGCGAGGTTGCAAGGGGTTGTGGGCTCCATGATCGTCATCCGTCGCCATGAACGGAATCGCCCGTTTTGCAAGAGCACAATGCACGCCGTGCAATATCGGAGACGCGCACCATGAGCATCGGACGCATCGACCTGAACCTCATCAAGGTGTTCGACGCGGTCTATGAAGACCGCAACCTGCTGCGTGCGGGAAAGCGCCTGAACCTGAGCCAGTCGGCAGTCAGCCACGCGCTCACGCGCTTGCGCGAGGTGGTGGGCGACGAGCTGTTCGTCCGCACGTCCAAGGGCATGGTGCCCACGGCACGGTCAGCGGCGATGGCCGACGGGCTGCGCGACTCGTTGCGCCGGATCGAGGCCACGCTGGGGGTGGAGCCCTTCGACCCGGGCAAGTCCACATGCCGCTTCGCGGTGGCCGCCAACGACCACCTGACGGCGGTGATGGTGGCGGAGCTGAGCCGGCTCATGGCGGTGGAGGCCCCCGGCATCGACCTCGTGGTCCGGCCGTCCACGCGCCTCGATCTCGCCGAGCAGATCGACGTCGGCAAGATCGACATCGCCGTGGGCATCTTCGCGCAGGTGCCGTCGCGCCTGAGCGCGCGGACCTTGATGACGCAGGGCGAGATGATCGTCATGCGCAAGGGGCACCCGGCTTCTCGCCGCAAGCTGGCACTGCGCGACCTGGCGCGTTATCCCTTGGTGACGGTGTCTGTGGGCGGCCAGGAGGAGGGTGCCGTCGGCGGCTTCATCCTGGAGCGTGGCCTGGCGCGGCAGGCCGAGATGTTCGACCGCCATGCGCTCGAAGAGGCGTTGTCGGCCGAGGGCCTGGCGCCGCGGTATCGCACGACCGTCCCGCATTCCCTGGCGATTCCAGCCTTGCTACGCGGCTCCGACATGTTGTCCATCATGCCGTCGTCGCTGGCGCGCAGTCTGGCAGGTGCGGGCGAGTTACTGGTGCGCGAGCCGCCCTATCCAACCGCGCTGTCCACGTTCCGCGCGGTCTGGCACAGCCGCAATGACCACGACCCCGCGCAGGTGTGGCTGCAGGAAAGCATCGCGCGGGTGGCGCAACAGGTGGCTTAGCCGTTTGCCGGGGGGTGTGGATGGTCGTGGCGCGGGCAGCCGCCTGCCGCCTGGCAGCCCGTTCTGCGGGTCCAGTCCGAAGCCAGGATGATGCTGCACATGTCCATGCGCTGGAAGGCGGGGTCCTTGAAAGCTAGGACATCGTCGTTGAAGGTGCCGAAGGTGCTGAGCGGGCGGTGTTGCATGCCTTCGTAGAAGGCGTCGATGATGCCCTGCGCGAAGTCTGCTTCCCGCGGAGAGGCGGCGACCACGGCCGCGCGCTGCGCCTCGGAAAACTGGTCGTAGCCGCGGCCCGCCACGTCCATGCCTGCCCCGGCCTGGACCAGTGCGATCTCCGGGCGCATGAACTGCGGTATGCCCGGCGTGGTGTGCAACGCAACGGCGTTCCAGACGGTCTCGATGTCTGCATCGCGCACGCCGTGGCTCCGCAGGAATTCCCGTGCGGCATTCGCACCGTCCACTTCGAAACGCAACTGGCTGTCGCGGTAACGTGCGGTGAGGCCGATGTCGTGGAACATCGACGCCGCGTAGAGCAGCTCCGGATCGAAGCTCAAGCCTGTGCGGGCGCCGGTCAGGTAGCCCCAGCAATACACGCGCACGGAGTGGTGGAAGAGCAGATCGCTCTCGGTGTCGCGGATGAACTGGGTCATCTCCCGCGCGAGCTTGCTGTCGGGTATGTACACCCCAGGGATGGCTGAGTGCGTCATGGCGTGGTCCTTGTGCTGGTGGATGTCGCTTGTGCGTGCGCGCCGCTGCAGTGGCCCCGTATCACAGGGCGGCCAGGGCCTGGGGCGTGTTGCGGAACGCGATTGCCATCCGGTTGTAGGTGTTCATCAGACCGATGGCGATCGTCAGGTCCACGAGTTCGGGCTCGCTGAGCACGGAGCGGGCGGCGGCGAAATCGCTGTCGGGCACGCCGGTCTCTGCCACGCGGGTCACCGATTCAGCCCAGGCCAGAGCAGCGCGCTCATGCGCGTCGAAGAGCGCGCCAGCCTCGCGCCATGCTTGCAGCAGGGCAATCTTTTCGATGGGCTGGCCCTTCTTCAGCAGATCGCGCGTGTGCATGTCCAGGCAGTAGGCGCAGTTGTTGATTTGGGAAACGCGCAGGTACACCAGGTCGACGAGAACAGGCGACAGGCCGCTCTTCGAGATGTACCCATACACGCCGCCCAGCGCCTTGACGCCAGCCGGGGCGACCGTGTTGTAGTCGATGCGGTTGCTCATGGTTGTGATCCTCTTGATCGGTTATTGAATGGGGGTGGTGAGTGCCGTGTCGGCGCTGTCCACGACGAACACCGCCAGCAGCTTTGCGGGCCGGGTCTTGCTGGCATTCCTGCTGACGGTGTGCCGTGCGCCGGGAGGCTCATAGAAACTGTCTCCAGCACGCAGGATCTGCCTGGGGCCTTCATTCACCTGCGACTCGATGGCGCCCGAGACCACGTAGCCATAGATGAACGCGGACTTCGCGTGCACATGGGAGGGTGAACCGGCGCCGGGCGCGTAGTCGACGACCACGGCAACCAGCGACTTTCCGGGAATGTTCGCAATCTGCTGCTGTAACGCGGGCGTGACTCTTTCGCCCGCGCCGTGTGCGTTCGCGGCAGGGGTCGTCAACAAGCCGGTCGCTCCGGCGGTGAGCGTGATGGCGAGCAGCCAGGAAGCGTGCATGGAGCTTCTCCTTGAAAAAATGATGGGTGGCGTTGCAGGGGTTCAGCCGGCGAACCCGAGGATCTGTGCGAAATCCTGCAAGCGAACCCGGGGCATGGCAGCCCGGTTCACCGGGGCCTGCGTGTCCCCGTATCCCATGGACATGCCGAACGCGGTGATCTCTTCCTGCGGCATCTGCAGATACGACGCAATCGGCTCGTGGAACTGCGCGAAGGCCACCTGGGGGCAGGTGTCGATGCCGCGTGCCTTGGCCGCGAGCATCACGGTCTGCGCGAACAGGCCGAGGTCGATCCAGCTATGTGGCTTCAACCGGCGGTCGATGCTGAAGATGAGGCCGACCGGGGCGCCGAAGAAGGCGTAGTTGCGCTCGGTCTGGCGCGTGCGCGCAGCGGTGTCGGAGCGTTCGATGCCGAGCGATGCGTAGTAGCGGGCACCGAAGTCCTGCAGCCGGTTGCGAAACATGTGGGGCAAGGGGTCAGGGAAATGCGCCGGTGCTGGCGCAACGCCAGCGCGTGACGCGGTGACCAGCGCATGCGTCAAGCCGTCCTTCACCTCGCCACTGACCACGTACACGCGCCAGGGCTGGATGTTGGCGCCACTGGGGGCGCAGGCTGCCTCGGTCAGGATCTCCTCCACGGCTTCCCGAGGAAGAGGGCTGGCTTTGAATGCGCGCGTGGCCCGGCGCGAACGCACGACGCAAGAAACGCATGCTGCGGTGGTTTCTGGCGACCATGGCGCAGCGATGGCGCTCGGAACGTCGCGGTGTTGGGCGAGGGTTTCAGTCATCGTGTTCTCTTCGTGATCGCTTGGAGAAATGCGATCTTCGAGGAGATCCGACTTGAATGGAATTGATGTGTTTGCAGTTGCATATTGCACGCAATGCACTGCGCAGACCGGCATCTGGGGGCCACCGAACTGCGGATCCACACCGACCTGAGCGCCCGCGGGGCGACTCCAAGCCGAGAGCCTGTCGGTGGTCTCCACGCTACGGGAGTGACTGCGCACCCGTGAGGGGCGCGAGGTGTTCCCGGGCGGTGCCGGCTGGGGAGTGCCGTTGCGTCGGTTGCTTCGCGATGTGGGCGCCCCTCCGCGCAAGTTCGTGATGGACACACCCATCCGTCGCTTGATCACGATAAATAGCCAGCTCTCTCCTCCCGCGCGCGCTTCTTCTTGCTCAAGAGGTGCGTTGGGCCACGCCGACATGGGGCCCGCTCCGGGCGGGATCCGGGTTCACACCTTGCCGGTGTTCCAGACGTCCCGTGCTGCTTGGCCGATGTGCGGCGGGTGTGAGGTGGCGACAGGGCGTCCGCAGAGTACCTCTGCCCAGTCCCGGATGGCCGCGATGCTGACGTAGGGTGTGAAGTCGTCGGCGTTCAGTCTCGCGCGGTGTGCGGCGTCCTGACCCATGTAGGCCGGACTCAAGCTTCCCGTGGCGAGCGCCGTGCGCTCCGCGCGGCGGTGCACAAAACCCGCCTTGAAGGCCCTGAGCAGGGTCTCGTTCTCTTCATCCGACAGATCCACCGTCGCCTTGTCGCCCGCGCGGTATCCCCGCTGAAACAGGTCTGGGTCTGGGGCGGTGTTCATTTCTTTCTTTCGTGGGCGGGGCGCGATGGGCCAGGCGCCGGACGCAACGCTCTCACCGAGCGGCATTCCGTCAAGCTGGCCTGGCCGCCAGGTGGAGGTCGGCTTCCGACTTGATGTATAGCATTTGCTATACATTGGGGCCATGAAGACGACCCAACTCCCCCCGGTCCGGGTGACGGCCGCCGTTCGAGAACAGATCGAGGGCGTGCTGCTCGACGGGGAAACGCTGTCGCATTTCGTTGAGCAGGCTTCAATCGATGCGGCGCGTCGTCGCAAGGCGCAGCAAGAATTCGTGGCGCGTGGACGCGCATCGCTTGCCCGCGCGCTTGAGACGGGCGAGTCCTATGCGGCAGACCAGGTCCTCGAGGCGATGAAGTCCCGATTTGACATCGCGCGCAAGGCGGTCGAGGCGGAGCGCGGCGGCGTCTTCACACGGCGCCCGTGACATACGTCGTGCGGTTGACGCGCGAAGCGGTGGAAGATCTGCAGCGTCTTGAGCCTTTCTTCTTGACGCCGCGCTCACGCATGGAGACTGGGAGTTGCCGGACCGCGCGCTCCTGGCCATCCGAAGGGAGTTCCGGATCTTGGAGACCAATCCCTTCACTTGTCGAATTGCCTTCGACGACCGGCTGGAGCGGGAACTGGTCATTCCATTTGGCGCGTCAGGCCACGTCGCTTTGTTTCATGTCGTCAGCGAAAGGGAGATCGTGGTGTCTGCTATTCGGCATCAGCGAGAGGACGACTACCACTGAAAGTGAGCTAGGCGTCTATCAAGCAGGGTAGACGCGCCCCGCAAAAACGTAACATGGGCTGCGAGCAACCAGACGGCAATTGGCCATGAGCGCGGACTTGGGTAACGTATTACTCATGACCACTTCGAGTTCTTCCTCCGCCATCAGCCTGACGCCGGTCAAATTCGACCCGCAGCTCTAGGGGTGCCTAGAGCGCCTGGCCGAGGCGCGTCACCGTGCACCGCACTGGCTCATGCGCGAAGCCATCGCGCAGTACGTGGAGCGCGAGGAGAAGCGCCAGGAGAAGCGCCAGGAGATGCACCAGCAGGCGGTGGCTGCCTGGGAGGAGTTCCAGCGCAAAGGTCTGCACGCTACAGGCGAAGAGGTGCAGGCTTGGCTGACCAGTTGGGGTACGGACAACGAACTGCCCGCGCCCGAATGCCACGAGTGAGGTTCGACAGCGCCTGCGCGAGTTCCTGCGTCCGAAGAATCCGCAGGCGGCACGGCATGCCGGCCAGACCATTTTGCAGGAGCGTGCAGGTGCAGGGCCTGCAGCCGCTGATCGGCCGCTCGTTGGAAGACCTGCCACCGCAGTACCGCGAGTGGGTGAGCGACTTCGGTCACGGTGGCTACGTGGCGCTGTACCGGTATGACGAGGACATCGACACGCTCACAGTGATGGCCGTGCGCCACCAGCGCGGAGCCGGGTACTGAAACGTGCGCCGCGCCGCAAGTCCAGATGAGAGTAGGTCGCACGGCAACACTGCCTGCGTGCCATCCAGATCGCCAATGCATGGCGTCACCTGTTCTTGGCCGCATGCTCCCTTCGGATTGAGATCGCGTGAGTGCGAAAGGGCGCTGGCGGGTGCCTGCGGCCGACCTGGGCGAGAGTAGATCGCCCGCCAAAGCCGGCGTCCGCGCGCGGGGCGGCGCGAGCGCTTGCTTGGGCTCGGCTGGGTGCCTGAAAAGCCGCGCCAACGCTAGCGCACGGGCGACATGGCTATGGCTGACCTACCGGCAGGCGCAGAGCCTCGGTGCCCAGGTGCGCAGGGGCGAGCGCGGCGTGCTGTGCGCACACTTCGAGCGCCGGGCGCGCGAGCGTCGCGGCGATGCCGACGACGTCCTCTCGCAAGACGGGGGGACGAGGAGGCGAGGCTGCGGATGCCGGTGCCCGTGCCGGCGTGCTGCTGTGCCTGCCGTTCTGGCCGTTTAACGTGGCGCAGATCGACGGGCTGCCGCTCGAAGTGGTGGACCTCGGTGTCGCTGCGCCAGCGGCGAACGTGCAGGGTCCGGTGGAGCGGGCGATGCGGCTGCTCGGAGGCTGCGATGCGACGATCCGCCACGGCTTCGACCGGGCGGCGTACCTGCCGGCGCTCGGCGAGATCCGGCTGCCGTGGCCGCGGCAGTTCACGAGTCCCGAGGCGCAGTGCGCGACGGCGCTGCACGAGCTGGTGCATTGGACCAGGCATCCCGGCCGGTTGAACCGGCGCTTCGGGCAACGATTCGGCGATGCGGCCTATGCATTCGAGGAGTTGGTGGCCGAGCTGGGCAGTGCGTTCGTGATGGCGCACTGCGGGCTGGTCGATGCCACGGTCGAGGGGCATGCGGCCTACATCGACGCCTCGCTGCAGGTGCTGCGCGGCGATCGCACGGCGATCTTCACGGCGGCGCGTCTCGCGGAGGAGGCCTTCGCGTTCATCGCGGCGCGGGAGATGCCTGCACTTGGGGAGTCCGCAGCGAGCGCGGAGGACGCATGAAGGTCGTCGACGGTCTCAGGACCTGCCGGCGCGCATACGGGCGTGGCGCAGGTTTGTTCCGCGTCATGCAACGCGATGGCTGCCAGCACCTGGATTTCGGCCATGGCGGCCTTCGGGAAAGTACACATGTCGCGCACGCGTTGCGGAGCACGCCCGCGGTCCGGATCATCACGGCCTCCGTCGTGAAGACGTGCGGGCCCCCAACGCCGGGATCTCGATGCGGCGTGCGCTGGAGACCCGTGCGCTTCTCTCCACCGTTGTTGTTGCCCGTGCCGTTCAAACTCATGAAAACCTTCTCCCTTTGCGCTGTCACGATGGCCACGCTCGCCATGGGCGTCTCCTCGATCACCAGCGCCCAGATCGCCTACCTGGGACCGGCAGGCAGTTGGACTCACGAAGCCTGCATGGACCTGTTCGGCGACACGAATCTGGTCGCGCTCGACAGGCAGGCGCTCTTCAAGGCCCTGCGCGCGAAAACCGTCGCCAAGGCCTGCGTGCCCGCCACGACGTCGGTGGTCGGAGTCACGCCCTATCTGGACGACGTGCTGGCGCTGGACACGGTGCATGTGGTGGGCGAGCACCCGAAGGCACTGGGCTACAGCCTGCTGGCCAAGCCCGGCACCCGCAAGGAGGACATCCGCACGGTGCTCGCGCACCCCGTGGCGCTGGAGGAGGTCAAGCTCTGGCTCGATCTGGAGATGCCGGACGTAGAACGCCAGCCAGCGGCCAGCGGCCAGCGGCGGTGGGTGCTGGGGCATGCGATCCCGGCACCCAGCGGCCATGACAAGACGACGCTGCTGCTGACCGTCGACGAAGAAGGCTTTCAGCGATCGCTGCAGGCGCTCGCGCAATCGGCCCGGGTCTTGGCAGTCTACGAACGCCCGGGCAAGCGATCGCTGGATGGGCACCGCTATGTCATCGACGTCGTGGGCCATGCCTCGCAGCCGGAAATCGCCAGGCTGCTGGCCGACCGTGCAGAGTTCCGGCTTCTCGGCTCCTACCCGAGGCGGTATTGAACGCGGGCGCGGCGCCGCAGCGCTTTGCGGCGAATGGTCTGCCCAGCGCGGGTTGAGCGGAGGCTCGGTCGCCTCGCATCGTCTTCCGTTCATGCACATCGTGCGCTTCGAAGTAATCTGGCGCGAGGCCGGCCAAGGCCCGGTCGCCCGGCGCAGGTTCAGCGCCCGGTCGGCGCGCGAAGCCAGTTATCCAGCACCAGGCCAGGCACGCGCGCGAAATGCTTCGTGTTGTCCGTGACGATGACGGCGCCGACCGCCAGCGCGTGGGCAGCGATCATCTCGTCGAAATCGCCGATGGGCGTGCCGCCCGCTTTCAGCTGGGCACGCAGATCGCCATGTCGCAGCGCTGCGTGCACATCCCAGGGCAGAACCGGCGCAATGCGCAGGAACTCCTGCACGATCCGATGCAGCCGCACGGCCTCGGGACGTCGGGCGATGCCGAATCTCAGTTCGGAACAGGTCACGGCGGAGATGCACCATTGCCCCGGGGTCATGGCTTGCAAGCGCGTATCGAAAACCGGATTGCCGCGGATGGCTTCGCTCGCCGCGTTGGTGTCGAGCATGTACAGCGTCATTCCTTCCAGCCTTCGAAAGGGTCGCGCAACTGCTCGCTCTGTTCGCGCGCGTCCGGAAAGTCTGGAGGAACGATGCCCAGTTGCTCCCGCATCTGCATGAACGCACGCCAGTGCGCCGGTGCGCGTTTGGACAGGATGACATCGCCGGTCGCGTCGTCGCGTCGAATATAGACCTCTGTGGTGCCGTCGAAGCGGAATTCCGCGGGCAGGCGTACGGCTTGGCTGCCCCCGGTGGCAAAGAGTTTGGCGGTAGATTGCTGCACGACGGACTCCGGACAGGTGGTGTATCTACTAATGTAGCTACATGACCTCGCCGAGTCAAGGCCCTGGAGCACGAAACACTGCGACGCTGCTTGTGCCGACCAGGACTTTCGTCGTCAAGCGCCTTTGGTCGGGACGCGGCCGAACAAGGCTCGAGGGCCGGCCGTTCGGTCAGTGCTCGAACCCGGACTCGCGCTGAGGTCGCAGTGCCAGGATGAAGACGGTCTCGATCCCGGCCAGGGTAGCGGTACAGCGATGCGGACCATGGGTCGGTCAGAGCCCCGGCCTGCGCGCCAGAGGCCGGCGAGGTTTCTGGCCTGTTGGCGCCGACCGGAATCTGAGCCAGTTTTGCGGGTGGCTCAGTTCTACTTCGGCGCGCACAAGAAAGGCCGTGCGGGGGCGTCCGGCCATGCCGCACCTCTCTGACCTCCCGCCGATGCTGCTCGACGAGCGGCGGCTCAGCCTCGGTGTCAGCACTGCTACGCTCGGAACCAAATCTTGAGGGTCACATACATCGCATAGCTCAGGCCAAAGACCATCCACGCGAGGAAAAACATGTTTGCCCAGTACTCGCCAGCATTGGCCGCCAAGGTGTAGATCTGCATCTTGCAAGCTTTGCCAACGCATGGCACTTCACCTCGCACCAGCGCGCGCAAAAACGCGAACAAGAGATAGCAGGCTACGCCAGCACACAGGAGTAATCCCGCTGGCCCCACGACCCCTTCGGTGCGGTTGCCGCTTTCGTCCCAACGCCTTTTGCGAAGCAAGTTTTGCCCCAGCCTGTACCAGGCAAATCCGAGCAAGAGCATTAGCGTGTAGTAGAGGGCGGTACGCATGTCATCGACTCGTTGGGCTGCGAGAAAGGAGGAAGGGCGGCGTAAGGATCGTATCTGAGCAAGAAGCCCGGCCGGGTCAACGGAAACGCGCGCTTGAAGCTGACCGAGCGGCAGGGCGCCATTCGGCCCGAGCGCTTCAAGCGCCCGTAGGAAAACGCTACTTGAGGTCGTGTCTGAACCGGGCAACAACGTAGGCCCGCATCGCAGCTGCCAGCGGCGTTGGACCTTCGATCCAGCCGCCGCCGGTACCGCCGCTCGCGCGCACCGGCAGGCGGCCGACTGCGACGGCGCACCAGGTCGAACCCTTGGCCGGCATCGGAGCGACCTGGATGCCCTCGCGCTCGATGATCGGTCCGCCGATTGCCCAGTCCGTCGACGGGCGGAAATCGTCGTCGGCGGCCTTTCCATCGGCCCTGGCCACCCAACGATCCAGCGCGAGGCCTATGAGATCGCTGGCGCGCTCAGCACTCAATGCAGCGAGACCTTGGCGCCATCCACGGCCACCATCACGCCCGGCGTGCCTTCCGCGACCTCGACGGGCACGCCCATGTGCTCAGTGACGTCCGCGGCGGCGCCGCCTATGCCGGCGCGCCGCGAGTCCACGTAGCCCTTGTGCTGCTCGGGCGTGAGGATGAATTTCTTCGGATACCAATGCTCTGCATCAAGCTCCGCGAGAAGGCGTCGGGAACAGAGCCGCCATGTCCTTTGCGACAGGGATGTCGAGGTACTTTTCCCATCTTGCCCACAGCAGTTTTATGGGTCAAGCTACTTGAGCTGGCGAGTGTTTTTGGCCAAGTTCGCACAGACATCGCCAATCATCGCCAGAAAATCCGGCGTCGCGCTTGGCGACCGCGCGAAGTTGCTGGCGATGACCGGGCAGGAGCTTCTTGTCAAACTTGTATCTGATGGACGGCGTCATCTTCTCACGCAAGGACGTGGATTTTCGGATTGCGCAGAGGCCTATAGCCAGGAAAAGCTGCGCACCTTTGAGTCGACGCAGTAGCAGTTAAAAGGCACTAGCCCG
The DNA here is from genome assembly GCF_900112425.1 of Variovorax sp. OK212. GTDB lineage: Bacteria > Pseudomonadota > Gammaproteobacteria > Burkholderiales > Burkholderiaceae_C > Variovorax. Next base: position 46,263 of record NZ_FOLP01000035.1, read on the forward strand.
GGGATCTGCTTGCGATTTCGTATGGCGTAGTTGATGGCTGCTGGCCCGCCTGTGTCGTACCCAACGGGTGCGACTTCTTCGAAGCGCAGCGCATTGACGACCACTGCCACGTCCACCAGCTGCGCGAAGCTGTATGGGTGGCCCAAGCGATTTGTCTGAATCAACAAACCCAGGGAAGTGGAATACGACAGCGTTTGCTCCAAAGCATCGAGCACGCCGCTACTTGAAAGCGCGACCCAACTTCGAGGAGTTGCCATGCAATTCGAGCCCCATGCCAATCACCGCCATGTTGATCTGTCGAGTGCGACAGCCCCCGCATTTTTTCGCGTGGCCGACGTGATACGCATCACCGCACTGAGCCGCGCCACCTTGTATCGCAGAATCGCTGGAGGCAAGTTTCCTCCTCCTGTGCATTTGGGCGGACGCGCCTGTGGATGGCCGCGCGGGGCACTTCAGCGCTCGATCGATGATCCGGAGGGGTATTCAAACGTCTCACGGCTTGGTTAATCTCAGCCGAGGCCCATTACTCAATTGCCGAATGCGGCCGCTGTTGGGTCAATTAGTCCTTTGAACTCGAGATGGGTGTCCGCTACAGACGGCGGATTCAACCGGTCGATGCAACACACTAACCACTGCTGAGGCAGAAGGAGTGTTGCAGATGTAAGCGTCTTCTCAGTACCCTCTGTTTTCGTTGAAGGCTGATGTGCAGGATCGGTGGTCCATGCACGCTGCGATGGTGTGCATGAAGAACCGCT
>NZ_FOLP01000037.1 GCF_900112425.1 Variovorax sp. OK212
ACACCTTCGGGGTCGAGCCGATCTGCAAGGTCTTGCAGGTCGCCCCGTCGGGCTATCGGCGGCACGCGGCACTGCTGCGCGAGCCGCACAGGCGCTGCGCCAGGGCGCAAACGCGACGATGCCCTCATGCCGGCGATACAGCGCGTCTGGCAGGCCAACATGCAGGTCTATGGGGTCGACTAGGTCTGGAGGCAACTGGCGCGCGAGGGCACTGCTGTGGCGCGCTGCACAGTCGAGCGGCTGATGCGGCGCCCGGGACTGCGGGGCGTGATGCGCTGTAAAGTGGTGAAGACCACGATCAGCGATTCCAGAGCACCATGCCCGCTGGATCGGGTCAACCGGCAGTTCCGCGCGCAGCGACCGAACCAACTGGGGTCTCGGACTTCACTTACGTGTCGACATGGCAGGGCTGGCTGTACGTCGCCTTCGTGATTGATGTGTTCGCCCGGCGCATCGTGGGCAGGTCGACCACGGCCATGCCATGCCATGGTGCAGCAGGGTCGGAAGGAACGTGAGGATGGTGCCCTGCCCGCCGTGCTGGGTCGCCGAGGAGGTGAACACGGACCCCACCTTGCCCACGAGTGCACCTTTCATCCAGAGCGCTCCCGTCTGGTCGATGAAGGTGCGCATCTGTGCGCTGACGTTGCCGAAGCGGGTGGGAGCGCCGAAGACGATCGCGTCGTAGTTCGCGAGTTCTTCGGGCTTCGCGACTGCGGCGGTGCGGACCGGCTGCGGGCCGCCAATAGGACTGGGACGGGGTGTGATGACGCGAGCGCCGTCGGCATCACACCAGCCCTGCGACAGTCCAGCGGTGGTTGCTGCATTGCCGTACGGTGCCCCGCCTCAACATGATTCTCGCAGCAGAAGGCGCCGTGAAGTGGGGGCTTGAATGCCGGTGGAGCATCGGTCGGCGCGCCTTCGGGTGCACTCCGAAAATCGGCCATCGCGAGCGCCGGACATCCAAGCAAACACCACTCTGGGGCGACCCCACGCACCGCTTGTCGGACAGAGGCGGGCGCGCGGGTCGGTGGCGACCGCCAACGGCAACACGCGGGACCCGTTCAGACAAAGCATCCGTGTCGCGCCAGGGCCTCGCATGCGCGGCGACTTGACTTCACAAACCTGAAGCCAATCTGAACGAGCCCCCCTCATTCGACGTGATAACTTAGCCCTGAATTAGAAAGTACTAATCGGCTTTACAGCCGCTAGCCCGAATCAGTCCCCACAAACAGACCGATGCCATTGCGTTTTTTGATCGAATTAGGAAATCGGCCTTTGCCAACGGCGGTGACATGTCCGCGTCAGTTGAGACATGTCACGCTCCTGAAAGCCACGGGCCTTATCGAAGCCACTCTTGCAATATCTCACGCACAGCAGCGCTCCACCACAGCTGCCTTTGTCCGCGGCATCACAAGCGACGGCATACAGGAAATCATTGACGCCACAGGCCGGAGCCCGGCGTGCTTCAACTGGCACGAGAAGAACAATTTGGCGCTCGAATTCCTGCGATTCCTCGAACGGGTCGACTTCCCGGTGATCGTGAAGGAAAAGCAAGAATGCGACAGCGCAGCCATCTTGATAAACCAGCGCTTGATACATGGCGCAGTGGATGATGTCGAAGACGGCGAGCATCGCGAGGTTGTCATCAGAGGTCTGACAGGCGTCGCAAGAGAATTCTTTTCACGGCGCATTGACGATGCAACGACTGCGCCCCGAACCTGGCCGACCTCCGCGGACGTGACCGTCGGCTGACCTGCCAGTGCCCGTTCGAACCTCCTGAGCTCCGCTGAGTCACGACCCCGACCTACATCGGGCGGCGACTGCATCGTCTATAAAGAAACTGTTCAGTCTCTATCGGAATCCTCCGCAGCGAGGTCATGTATGTTGCTTTCAGCAGTACTCATCGAAGACAACCAGACCATCCGAGACAGTTTGATCCCGGCACTGCGTGATCTCGCAGAAATCGAGGTTATTGCCGTTGCGGAGACCGCCAGTCATGCGGTGGCCGCGCTCAGCGGCTCGTCCGACTCGTCCGACTCGTGGCAGCTTGCCGTGGTCGACCTCTTCTTGCGCGAAGGTTCGGGCATTGACGTGCTGCGATCTATGCAGCACCGCTCGTCACATCAACGCGTGGTCGTTCTGACGAACTATCCGACCCCGGAGATGCGAGAACGCTCCATGCGACTGGGCGCCGATGCAATATTCGATAAATCCACCGAACTTGACCTGTTCTTCGAGTGGTGCAATCAGCTTCACATGGTGCATCTCGCAAGCAACGTGGCTCCTCGCAAAAAGCAGCGGCCGGCCATTGCGCAAGCCGCTTTGCTGCCGCGAGTCACTGATGCGCCCGCCTCGCATCCTGCAGGTGCAAGCTGGCGACGTTGACGAGCGGCAGCCCATTCCCGTCACCGGCGCGCGCACGCTTCCGGCTCAGCTTGACAGCCATGGAACAGACATGATCACATCGATCCGGACGGACCCGGCGCGGGCGCTGGTCGCCGAAGGAGCGGGTCGGTCCCCGCCGTCGCTCGAGGCGTCGGGGGCGAACTGGATTTCACCGTCGGATCGAAGAGCACCCGTCCCGTAGTGACCGCGGATCGATGCGCGACTTGACGCAGGCTCAGCCTGCCGTCATCTGGGACCACCGCCACAAGCGGTTCGCCTGTGGAATCGCATGGCTTACCTTCTCGACGAGTTTGGGCCCAACAACCGTTCGCGTCGGCGCCGCGCGAGCCGCCGCGCGGCGATGAATTCCCGCCGCTGTGAGGCAACCAGCGCGACTCAGCGATTTCCCGTTGCAGGCGCGATGCAGCAGATCCGGAGGCACTCAGGACGATGGTCACCGCGCTGATCAATCCCTCAGACTTCAACTGAACCGTAGAGCGATCACTGCCACGCTCACATCGTGTGACCAAGTCGCCGGCCTCTCGGCAAGCCTCGCCAAGTACCCAGCCACCGAACCGCGCGATCAGGCCGGTCTCCACCGCCAGTGGGATGAAGTCGATGGGCGATATCAGGCTTTTGTCAAATGGCGCCAACGTACCAGTGCCGACAGGTCGTGACCTGCCAGCACCGCAGCCGCACGAGGGGCTGGTAGTGCACCTCGAATTCTCCTCTGCTCAACGCCTGACGCCACGACAGCTTCAAGGCTTGACGCAACTAGAGTTGCACGCCCATGCCCTTGGCGTACCTGCAACAGGTGCCCAAGTCCTGTCGCTTTCGCGCGGTAGAGCGCCACGTCGGGACGCACTCTTCGAACATGCCAGCTTTATCCACCTGTCTCGCGATGAGCGATGCAAGACGTCAAGCGGTTTTACGCGCTCCTTACCCGCTGAACGATTCCAGACACCCCCGCGTTTTTCAATACCCGGATGCGCCCGGAACCATTCGACCGGATCGAGGAAAAGCTCGCCGCGATTGCGGCCACGGCAGCGTACGAGATCGCGGAATCGAGACGGCTGCGAAGCACAGCCGCGGCGACTCGGGTCGCGTATGCCAAGGTTCGCGACGGTACCCGGCCCATGCGCCTGAGGAGCGTAACCCTGTCGTCTGCACACGCGAGGAAGTAGCCACGCGTCGAAGACCCGACCACCATAGGCCAGGCACGGGTTCACTGGATCTTCTGCACGGACATCGGGTCGGGCAGTGGATGGCGTCCGACAAAATCTTTCGAGCCCCCTGCGTAAACTGCTCAATGGCGCTTGAGCGCTTTGTAGGATGCCCACGCTTGGCCCGCGGCGACGGACATCGATGTTCATTCATCCAGATTTGATTCGCCGCCACAGCGCGGCCGCGATTCTGTTCCGAGCATTGTGGAGAGCGACGAGCCCTGTATACCGATATGAACACGCAGGACTTCAACGAACTCTGCGCAGCAGAGCAAGCCGATTTCGGCCGAAAAGTAGCCGCCAGACTGTCAGGCAGCAGCCGAACGCTACCTGGCAGGATCAGTGATCGCCTACGCATTGCCCGCGCGCAAGCACTGGCGTCGCACAAAAGAGTTGCTGCGTCGCAATGTTCATCATTCGAGCCAGAGATCGTGCCGGAATACGACGGCCACAGACGCATGGCAGCAGAGCGGATGGCAGTGCTTGATCGCCTGTCGGCGGACCCTGTCATTTTCGGCCGCATGAAGGACTGAACAGCTATAGCCTTGCACTGAAGTCGAAGCGTCCAGGCCGGACGCCAGGCTTCACTTGTCTGGGCGGTATTTCGGAACCTCGCATCAATCGGGGGCTTGTCGTCTGGAAAAGCGAGGCTTTTCAATAGAAGACTGCGAAAGCCCTCTAGCAAGCTGTTGGACTCTCAGTACTACGTCGAGTCTCGCGCCCATGACGCGGTTCGTGGAGATGTTTTGTCAGCTATTTAGCTGCATCGTTACTCGCTCGGGCTGACGCAGTCGTACTGCGCAACGGTACCCGATTGCGTTCCGGGGCGGCGATGGAGACCAACGCAGCGCTGACGCGGCACGTTGATTCGGGACGAGTACAAGGCCTACGACAGCGTGATCAGCGCCGAACCCGGTCTGGCTGCGGGCTGCCTTGCACACGTCCAGTGCAAGTTCGACGAGTTGCTGCGTGAGGGTGGGCGCAGCGCAGTTGCCACAGAGGCCCTGCAGCGCATCGCGCAGATCTACCGGGTCGAACGAAAGCTCGCTGAATTTACTGCCCGGGCACGGCTGGACAGCATGTCCAGCATGGTCAGTGCCGTAGCCGTCGGCGTGCGTCACCACCGCGCCCCGTGTCAAGCCCGATCGATGCGCCATGAGTGCGCAAGAATGGCGGCCGTGTGATGAGTCTTCTTGAAGAGTCGGGCATCGGGATCGGTGACGTTGGGGCGCGGGTTGCCCTGCCAGTCGCCCGGCGAGTTGCGCCCGCCGCCGTCGCTCGGGTCGTCATCGCCCCCGCCCTTAGGCCTGAAGCTCTTGTGACTGGCCCCGGCATGGATAAGCGCGCCGTCCACCGAGTTTCGTCGCCCATCGCCGTCAGAATCCCACAGCACAGGACGTCCAGGCAAGCCGGCCCGATCTCGAATTGCAGCGTCTCGGGGTCTCGATTTGTAGGCGAACGTCCCGTGTTCAGACGAACAGGTTAATCCAGCTTGCGTTCGAGTACGGCCGACCCGATTATTCAACGGCTTTCAATCGCAATGAAAGGAACTGCGTTGCCCATGGACTTTCTTCGGCGCATTGAACATGCGTCCTTTCCGCTGATCATTCATGAAGAAGCGGACATTCAGTGTGCCGCCGTGTTAGTTGCAGCCAACCTCGTCGAGGCGAATCTAGCTGAGCCGAACGACTCTTCCGCGCCGCTGAGCGTCATCCTCCGCATCACGCCTCTGGGACGTGCGCAGTTGAATCGCTCGCGCTTGCGAGACACCTCCGCTGCTGGAGCGGCTTCGGAATAAGAGCAGGGTGTCGACAGCTAGTGTGCGAATGATGGGGCGATCGATCCGCCGACGAAACGGACCCGGTGGCACTCCTCGGAGCTTTGTGCGAGAGCTGATTTGGGCTGCGCCAGAGCAGCTGAAGCCGGCGTTCCGGGCCAGCGCAGCTACTTGGTGGTCGGCGGGCTCCCGTTGTCGCGCAACGGTGTGACGGCACCGTCGGCCGGCACATTCGCTGGTCCCTGTTGGGGACTGCGAGCGCCATAGAAGAAGAGCGTAACAAAAACGACAACCGCGATGATTCCCAGCATCGTCGCCATCAAAAGGCGCCCGAGTCGACCGCCCTTTCCCACTCGCTCAGCCCGCTTTGCCTGATCTACCGGTCTTCCTTTCATGAGATCCTTTCGTGGTTTCGCCGGAAGGGCGTTCATGTCGTCCCGTCTCCCGCAACCTTTGCCGTGCGCGCATCATCAAACAGGCTGTAAGGATGTAAGACTTCGAGCCGCCAGGCTTGACGCCTACTCAGTCGCGCTGCAGCCGGCGCCGTCGCTCCTTGCCTCCACCTGCCGCAGCGCTGAGAGGGGAGAAGGAGGCGTTAGGAGCCACGCCGAGCGAGAGGCGCCAACGAGCGGACAGCTGAGGAGTTGACATTGGGCTCCGTCGGAAAGCCGAAGCTGGAAGGTCTCGGCAGCGCGTACCAAGGTCGGCCGGCTGTGTTCACAGGCGCCACTGGCAATTTCGTTCGGGCACGCTTCCCCGGCGCTGTCTATGGCATTCCCATTGAGTCGGACGCCCTCAAGTATCTAGAGCATTGAGGCTGCGCCAACGCCAGCGACCGGAAGGTCTCACCACTGCTGTTCCCCCGTGCGTCGGGGCGGGGCTGTCCGAGAGCTGCTATGGGAGCAGTCAGCCGGACCGTCTGGACGCGCTGACACGAGCGAAACGTTCTGTCCCGTTCCTCGTCACCCTCCGGCGGTAGAGCGCCGTGGGCGCGCTACCCGCCTGCGCGGGAGCGGCGGCGCATCCACAAAGCCACGGCCTCAAGCTCGTCGGCGGTGAATCTGCCGGCAAGCTCGCGGGCGGCGTGCTCGAGCTCCGGCAACGACACCAGGTCCGCGTACATCGCCCGTCGAAGGTTCTCGAAGTCGCGCGCGTCAAGGCTGATCAGCGTGTTCGCGCCGCTAGGCCCCAAAGCCGCCAGCCTGACACGCGCCCGCTCCTCTATCGCATCGACGTTTTCCACATAGATGTTGACGAGGCTTTCGCCCGCGGCCGACCGAAAACACTTCTCCAGTGCGCGCCGACTGATCCTGGCCCGCGTGCGCTGACGACCACTCTTAAAGAAGAAATAAAGCCAGTCATCGCCGCCCGCGGTGTAAGTTGTTTCTTCTCTCATGAAGGGTTGGATCGATCGTGTTTCAGCTGCAGGGCTCATGGCAGCGCCGAGATCGCCAGGCTACCCATCTGTCCTCGCATTGGAGTCGCCGCCCAGCGTCGCGCTTTGACGTCGACGCATGGTGGAATCCCAAGGGGACGCTCCGGTTGTACTGGCAGACGCGCGCTCGGGCTGGGAGCCAGCATGCGCGTCGGATGTAACCGTACCCAGCGTACGCACAAGCGCCTGTCAGCGGATGCGCCGCGAAACCCTAGTTGTTCATTTTGAGACGCACAGGCCAACCCGGACGAAACTGGTGACGTTGTAATCCAAATGGCTTTCATGCCGACTTCGGAAGCGAAGAACCCCTGCGGCAGAGCCGCGGCACCGAATTGTTTGAGCCGTCGTATCTTTCTTGCGCGAAAGGCCCAGGCTGCGTGCGCCGGCTCCAGCGCAGACGTCCGCATCGAGTTTGTGCAGGCCCCGCGGCGCTTGTTGCAGTAACTCACCGAAGCCTGCTATCGGTCGATTCTGTTGAAAAATTCAGGTTCGCCAATTGCGCTCGTGGAATGAGTTCGCGCATCCGTGCAGATGTGCCCAGGAGAGCGCCACTGCGGTCTGTGAATAGAATTGGCCACGAGCCGGCTTTCGCTGCTGCGCTCCCGTGCATTGGCTTTCCGGCGGCAAGAAGTGTTCCGCGAATGAGTCGCAGTTCACGCGAAGCGTCCACTCCAAGCGGCGCTGCCGAGCTAAACGGACGGTCGGCTCTCGCAGAAACTCAGGCGGATCTCCAAGCCCGCTTCGGGAGCGCCTATGCAAGCACACGGCTTACTTAAGCTGGTGCACCGAGCCGCTGTCTCGCTCATGCCGGCAGCAGGCCGGAGACGCGGTAAGTTGCGAGCAATTCATCGAAGAGCGCGATGTCCGACCGGCTGCGAGCGATCAACTGAGCGCCTGCAACGGCGGCAAAGATGGCGCGGGCGCGCTGATGGGCCGTGGCAGGGATATCTGAACTCGAAGCCACGAGGACCTTTTCGAGCCATGCGACATTGATGTCGGCGAAGGCCTGAACCTCGGTCTTGACGGCGTCGGGCAAGTTCTCGGATTCCGCGCCCATGAAGCTGCCCAGACACAGCCGGTTCTGGTCTTCGAGCGATTTGCGAAAGATGCGGGGATATTCGTGCAGCGCGCGCTGCGGCTGCGGGCTTTCGGCCAGCAACGCTTCAAGCGCTTGGGCGGTGTCCTCCCAATAGCGCTTGGCCACCGCCGCGCCGAGGTCGGCCTTGCTGGGAAAGTGGTAGTGCACGCTCGAACTCTTGACCCCGACGGCGGCTGCCAAGTCGCGAAAGTTCAGGGCGTTGTAACCGTGCGACTGCGCGGCCTTGCGGGCCGCTTCGAGCAGGGCTTCACGCACATTCAAGTTCATCGGGTGCCTTGGTCTCTTTCTTGCCGCGGCGGGTTCGCCTCGCAGAACAGCATTTTAGGCGCTGACGTCACCTCTATCAACTGGTAGATAGTTCTTGACGCACTGCAAAATGCCGCCGTATGATTTGTCTACCATTTGATAGATAGACAATACTGATGACCACCCAACTGTTCAACTCCGACGCCACGACGCTGGCGGCCCTGATCCGCCAACGCGAGGTTTCACCGGTGGAAGTGATGCAGGCGCATCTCGAGCGCATCGCAGCGGTAGACCCTCAGGTCAACGCCATCGTGACCATCGCCGAGGACGCCATGGCGTCGGCGCGCACGGCCGAAGCAGCCGTGATGGCCGGCGCCGAACTGGGGCCGCTGCACGGCGTTCCGTTCACGGCCAAGGACTCCATCGATACCGCCGGTGTCGCCACCCAGCGTGGCTCGCCCATCTTCCGGGGCCGCATTCCCGAGGCCGACGCGGTCAGCGTAGCTCGAATGAAGCAGGCCGGTGCCATCCTGCTGGCCAAGACCAACCTGCCCGAGTTCTCCTACTGGATCGAGAGCGACAACCTGCTGAGCGGCCGGTCCAACAACCCATGGGATCTCTCGCGCACACCCGGAGGATCCAGCGGCGGCGAATCCGCGGCCATTGCGGCGGGCATGTCACCCCTGGGGCTGGGCACCGACCTGGCCATCTCCGTGCGCGGCCCCGCGGCCCAGACAGGCATCGTGTCGCTCAAGGCAACCCATGGCCGTGTTCCGATGACGGGCATCTCGCCGCGCGCGCCGCGCCGCTTCTGGCATGTCGGCCCGATGGCGCGCAGCATTCGCGACTTGGCGCTGGCCTTCTCGCAACTGGCCGGGCCTGACGGGCAGGACGCGTTCTCATCCAACCTGCCTTCTTCGAAGCCAACGCAGAAGGCGTATCCGGTCGCCCTCTGCGGGTGGGTTGGATGGTCGGTCCTGGTTTCGGTCCGGTCGACCCAGAAGTCGTGGCGACCGTGGTCGCGGCCGCCGACGCACTTCGCAACCTCGGCATTCATGTGGAACCGGTCGGCATCCCGGCGCTGGAGCGGGACTTTGCTCTGGACGTTTTCAATCGCCTGCATGTGATGGAGATGAAACCGGCATTCGCCGAGGCGACCGCGGGTCGCCGACCTGAGGAGCTCTACAAAATGGCGAGGACCATGCTTGGCCTGCCCGACACGTCGATGGCCGACTACATCGAGGCCGAGCAAGCGGCTGAACGCCTGCGCGACGGCTACGCCGAATATTTCAAACGCTTCGATGTACTGCTCACCCATGTGTTGCCGATTCCCGCGCACAAGCATGGCGTGGGCGAGTTCGTCATCGACGGGCAGAAGGTCGACGCCACCTACCTGCAGGGCGCGACGGTTCCTCTCAACGTCACCGGCCTGCCCGGCATCTCGATGCGCTTCGGCACCAGCCGGGAGGGCATGCCGATCAACGTCCAGTTGGTGGGCAGTTGGTTGGCCGAATCGACCATCCTGCATGTCGCGTCGCTGCTCGAGAGCGTGAGCGCGGTGCGTGAGCTGCGCCCGTCTCTCTGAATCCCACGTCAACTCCAAGTTCAGCAGTGAGGACTTCCGACCGTTGATGTCCTGTCGGCGACGCCATTGGGCCATTGGGGGCACCGCCGTGGCCATCGGCGCAGACCGCCGTGGAATGTCCAGCCCTCCTGCAGCGTGAGCATTCGCGCCAACGCGAGAGTTCGCCGGGTGCCGAATGTCTGGTTTGCCTGCGCTCGGCCTGCGCGTCCCTGGCGCCGGAGGATGGCGCCTTCCGCAGGCCGCCATTGCATCTTCGCGTTGAGGCCAGGTGACCGTTGGGTCGCGAACCTGCGCCATCAGAGGCTCCTGCCGCGCATCTTCAGCTTAAGTGGATTCACCCTCGTCGGCGACGGTCTGCTATGCGCTTTATGGCGGACCTTGGCCGAACGCCGCGAGCGTCCGTTTCGCAGGCGAAAAGGCGCATCGGACGCGTCGGTTGTTCAGCCCGAAGCGATCACTGACGAATGGAGCGTTGAAACGGACCGGTATGAACCACGTTCATTCCGGCCCCACATTCGGCGGCCCACCCTGCTTCAACTCAACAATCGACTGCCGCCCTTATCTTCGGCCATGCAGGTCCTGGGGCGCGAAAGAAACACAACCTTGCGCAAGCACCAGGGTGCGCCCGTCGATTGCCCTGACAGCGCCCTCCAGGCCGAGCCTTTGAGTGCCGTTGGCAAGTGCGGCCACCGACGTCACCATCCACTCGAGATGGACGCACTCGGTGGCCTTCACCGGGCGCAAGAGATCAAATGAGAAATTCACCCCGAGCACGCTGCCCCTCGATGAAAGATGCGTCGCGGTCAATCCCATCAGAAGAGACGTGGTGTGTGTAGCGCTGGCGATCAGCCCGCGAAAGCGAGTGGTCGATGCGTACTCGGCATCGACGTGCAGAGGGTTCTCGTCGCCCGCAGCCAGCGCGAACGACCGCACCTGCTCCTCATTGAACGTGTGCGTGCGCGAGAACCGGTAGCCGGCGCCCACATCGGGTCGATCGGTTTCGTACATTTCAGCCCCGGCCCGCCAAATGGGTGATGGCGCTTGCACTTCCAGCCTGCTCACGAAGCCTGAACTTTTGAATCTTTCCTGTGGCTGTCTTGGGCAGTGTGTGAAAGATGACGCGCCGAGGACATTTGAAATGAGCCAGTCGCGCCCGACAAAAATCAATGATCTCCTTCTCCGACGGCTGCTCGACACCGGCCCGGAGTTCAACGAACACACAGGGAACCTCGCCCCACTTTGCATCCGGCTGAGCGACCACGGCCGCGTGCAAGACAGCGGGATGGCCGTGGATCACGTCCTCCACCTCGACGGAGGAAATGTTTTCCCCACCGGAGATGATCACATCCTTGGAGCGGTCAGTGATCTGGACGTATCCGTTGTCATGCAGCACCGCCACGTCGCCGGTCCTGAACCATCCATCAGCCAGTGCCCGGCGTGTGGATGCTTCGTTCTTGAAATAACCCATCATCACGGTGTTGCCGCGAAGCATGAGTTCACCGGCCGTTCGGCCGTCCAGCGCGACGGGCTCCAGCGTATCGGCGTCCCCCACCATCAGGCCTTCGAACATTGCCGCGCGCGCGCCCTGCCTTACCCGGAGCTTGCCCTGTTCGGCTGCCGGTAGCTCGTCCCATTCGTCCTGCCACTCACAGCTCACAGGTGTTCCGGAGACCTCGGTGATGCCGAACACGTGCTCTACCTCGAAGCCCATCGCCCGAACCGCGTCCAAAACGGCCAGGGGCGGCGGTGAACCGGCCGTCAGCACCCGCACAGGGCGAGGCAACGTTCTGGCTCGAGCACCGTCGGCGAGCATCGCCATGACGGTCGGCGCAGCGCACAGGTGATCGATGCCTTGCTGGTCGATTGCTGCCATGACTGCGTCCGCAGAGACTTTGCGCAGGCAGACATGCGTCCCAGCGGCCGCGCTGATAGCCCAGGTAAAGCACCAGCCATTGGCATGGAACATCGGCAAGGTCCACAGGTACCGCGGCGCGCGTGGCATGGCCCAGTTCGTGATCTGAAGCTGGCTCATCAGGTATGTACCGCGATGGCTTGCCACGACGCCTTTGGGATCCCCGGTCGTTCCAGAGGTGTAGTTCAAGGCGATCGGCTGCCACTCGTCGCTCGGCCAGATTCCCGCAAACCCCGGATCGCCGCCCGCAAGAAGCGTTTCATAGTCCAGCTTGCCAATGGGTTCGCCCGCTGGCGCCAAGTGATCGTTGATGTCGACCACAAGCGGGCCATGCTCGAGCAATGCCAGCGCGGCTGCCGCAACGCCAGCGTACTCTCGGTCGACCATCAACAGCTTGCATTCGCCATGTCGAAGGATGAACGCCACGCCTTCGGCGTCCAATCGGTGATTGATGGCGTTGAGCACTGCACCGGCCAGGGGAACACCAAAGTGAGCCTCCAGCATGGCCGGTGTGTTTGGTGCCAAGACAGACACGGTGTCACCGGGCTGTATCCCCTTCGCGACCAGCGCAGACGCCAGTCGATAGCAACGCTCACGCGTTTGAGCCCAGGTGCGGGTCAGGTCTCCGTGCACCACTGCAGCGCGTCGCGGATGAACCAGCGCGGCTCGATCCAGAAATCCCAACGGCGTCAGAGGCACGTGGTTGGCCGCACAGCGCTCCAGGCCGACTGAGTAGGATGCAGCACTCATGCCCTGATCTCCTTTGGTTCCGAATGGAAAGTCGTGAACGAAGAGACCGGTTCTCGCTCCGTGCTCAATGTGTTTTCGATGGCTGTGTCATCGGCATAGCCAAGGCTCATCCCGCTCACCAGCATTTGCCCGTCCGGAATGTGCAGACAACGTGCAATGGCTTTGTGGAACTTGAGGAAAGCCGCTTGCGGGCAGGTGTGAAGATTGCGCGCTCGAGCGGCCACCATCACGCTTTGCAGGAACATCCCGTAGTCAAGAAGACTGCCCTCCTGCAACTGTCGGTCTACCGTGAAGAACAAGCCGACCGGCGCGTCAAAAAATCCATAGTTACGGCCGTGCTGCCGGTGCATGCCGGCTTTGTCGCCCTTCGCAATCCCAAGCAGGCCATACAGATCCCAACCCACCTTGCGACGTCGGTCGAGATAGGGCGCGACCCATTGGCGCGGGTAGTACTCATAGGCTTCGGTCAATCCCGCGGCGAGTTCCGGATCGTCGTCGAGTGCTGCAAGGTGCGCGGACAGATCGGCCTTTGCTGCGCCAGTCACGACATGCACTTGCCAGGGCTGGGTGTTCATGCCAGATGCGCTGTGGCTGGCGGTCTCGAGAATCGACTCGATGTCGCGAGCCAATACCGGCGTGGGGAGAAAAGCCCTTACGCTGCGTCGCGTCACGATCGCCCAGTCCACCGCCTCGCGCAGCGATTTCGGGTCCAGCGGTGGCTCCGTCATGCGATTCATCTTCCAAGTCCTTCAATTGCCATCACGGTTGGGGGTTCAGCCGTGCACTCTAGGCAGGCTGGATTTGCGCGTCGATGCCCAACGACTTCAGATGGTGTGGGGTGGTCTGCCACTCGGCACAACGGCCCTAAGGGTTTGCCCGATCCGCCTTTCGGTAAGCGCCTGGGCTCACACCCGTCCATTTCTTGAAGGCTCGATGAAAAGCGCTTGCTTCCACGAAACCGGTTCTGGCAGCCACCTCCGATACCGGCATCGAGGCCGAAGAGAGCAGATCGATTGCGATGTCGCGGCGCAGGTCATCTTTCAACCGCTGGTAGCTCATGCCCTCCTGGTGCAGTCGTCGCTGGAGGGTGGTACCCGACATGTGCAGATGCTGCGCAAGCCGATCCAGTTCGGGCCACTGGTCGGGCAGTTGGCTGCGCAACCGACGCCGCACGGCGGCGCTGGTGCTGGACTCATTGCGGTACTGCACCAACAGATTGCCCGGCGCTTCGCGCAAAAAGCCATCGACCGTGTCGACCGTCTCGGCAATGTGGAGATCCAGAAGCGCATCGTCAAAAGTAATCTGAGTGGACGCCGCTCCAAAGCTGAGGTTCTGGCAAAACCTTGTGCGGTAGTGGCTGTCGTCCACGGGCGCTGGACACCGAAACCGCATTTCGCGCAGAGGGATCCGGCGATGCACGAGCCAGCACGCCAGACCGTGAACCAGAATGAACCAGGTGCCATAGCCGAAGAGCCGCCGCGTCACGCCGCCGTCGTGCAAAACGATGCTCGCCTCGCCGTCGGTGCGGATCAGCTCCCCTCGGAAGTCATCAAGGGTGGCATGGAGGAACCGGAGGATGCGGTGAAGCGCATGTTCCAGGTTGACTGCGCTGACGGCGGCACGCGTCATGAGCGCGAAGCTCCCGCGCCGCAGTCCATGGCTGTCAAGACCGAAGAACTCGTCGTCCATGAGGTCCGCCAGAGTCACCCACATCCGGGAATACGCAGCCGCCGGAATCCTCGCGCGGGCGGACTGCATCAGCTCCGGATCCAGCTTTGCGAGCTGGAGTACGGAACTGATGTCCATGTTCCTGAGCAACGCTGCATGCAGCGCCTCATGCACCAGTTCAATCGAGACCGTGCCCTTACCGCCTGCGAATTTCAATAAAGTGCTCACTGGTCGCCACGGCTGGCGTCTGTTGTTACGACCGCGAACGCAGCACCGTCAACACGGCGCGTTCACGCGAGGTGCCTGGTGAGCCATTGCGCCATTTCCGAGGCCGCACGATCAAGTACGACAGGATCATCATAAAACTGGAAGTGATGAGAAGCTTTGCCCACAGCAGTTCCTTCCCGGCCGGAACCCCTTCGTAATGCCGGCGCGCGGCATCGGGAAACACCGAGTTGCCACTGTGGAGCATCAGATACGGAACTTTGACGTGCTTCGCTGCGGTCAGCGACTCGCATCCATGCACGAGTGCATCGCTCATGACGGCATATTGGTTCGGCCAAACACCTGCCTCCGCCCACTTGCTGTACCAATCCCATACGGGTGCACCGACCATCGCCACATCGGCGCGCGTCGGGTCGATCGCGGGAACGTATGACACTTCGCCCGCCGCCTTGAATGCCGCAAGCGCCTTTGCGCCGCGCTCGCGCCGCTCGGTCACACCTGACTCGCTAACAAGCACTGCCACATCGGACGGGTGGTCTCGATACATGCCCGCCACCGTTGTCAGGGCGCGGATGCGCGGCTCGTCCGCTGTTGCACGCAGCATGGAGGCGCTGCCTGCGCAGAAACCGACGGCTCCGATCCGCTTTGCGGCGACTTCTGGGCGCGAGGCAAGGTAGCCGATGGCCTGGCGAACGTCGACCGCCTTGCCTAGCGGGTCTTCCACATCGCGCGGCATGCCCTCGCTCTGGCCGTGCGAACGCGGATCAAACGTCAATTCGACGAAGCCGGCACCGGCCAAGCGGTGTGCGTACTGCGCAAATGCTTGTTCCTTGACGAAGGTCATGGGCCCACACAGCACCACGGCCGGTCCGGGTGGCTTCGCGGATGCAGGCAGGTACATATGACCTGAAAGCGCGACGCCTTCACTCATGAAGCGCACGGTTTCACGCTTGCTCTGCGCTGCGACGGCATCCATCGAGGCTGTGGGATCGGCCGCGCGATAGGCGGCCGGATCGCCCCACGTTCCGACATCACGCACATTTGCGGCCGAGGAAGTATCCCCACTGGATGCACCTGAGGCGCTGTGTTCTACGGCAAACATCGAAGTGCCAGCGAGACCGAGACCTTGACGCGCGCCGGAGTACCCTCGTAAAACTCGCTTTAATGGACGCGAGTTGACGCGAGTTGACGCGTGGCTCGGGTGCAGCAACGACCCTTGGAATGCCGCTCGGACAGGGCCGAAGCCCGTCAGAGTGCGTTCAAGGCGGCAACGTCGTCGGGAGTCGCCGAATGCGAGAGCGTGTAGAGACCGCTGAGCGCACCCTCGGCTGCGCCTGACGCCCGCAACGCCGCAGGCGAAAGAGCGGCATCGGCAAACGATTGCACGACCTGTGCCTTGTAGCCCAGGACAACGAACACCCAATCGGCCTCTCGGTCGGCGGAGTTGCGAATGCGCTGTTCAGTGGTTTCGGCAACGAAGGGTGTCTCATGCCGCAACACGTGCGCACCCACGATGCCCGGCCGCTGGGCCAATGTGCAGCGCCCGCGGCCGCGCCGCGAAAGGACTAACGCCTTAACCGGCCCGCCGCTGCGGCAAAATAAATTGCATGAAAAGCCGCAGGCTTTCATCACCGGCACTTTGGGTTGATGTCCAGCAAGGATCCCTGGCCTCTGCGGTCATGCTACAGAGACCGGCCGCGCGAGTTGTTACTCCTCAGCCGATTCCCACCGTGACTTTCCCGGCTCCTCGGCATTCCGCGCACTCAGCGCCGCTCTTAACAACGCCCTTGCCGCCGCAGGTTCGGCAAACCTGCTCTCCGGCGCCTCGCGTTCCTGGGGTTGCTTCGTCGCCAGCATCAAGTCCTGCAGCTGGGCTTTCATTCGTGGCACTCGCAGAGGGAAATGGCCAATTTTTCGTTCCACTGCTCGTCATCATGCTCTCCAAGTTACGGAGCTCGGCTACCGCGGGTGACTTCAAGGTGGGTACTGGCCGCATCGCCCACGCTGCGCAGATAGTCGTCGCGGAAATACGCTAGCCCGCAGAGGATCAAGATCGCAATGACAACCACGGCCCAGACGGCCCGGCGCCCGGACGATCGACGATCTTCATTGGGAGCGCTTCCTAAAGAGCGCTGTGCGAACGGACCTTTCATATAAGCCTCTATCGTTTCTCCGTATAGGGGGGGGTGGGGGTCAGGTCTTCGCGAAGGTCGAAATCGGCAGAGTCGTCCTGTTTTGAGCTTTCCACCTCTTCGCGCTTTCCCTGCATTTTTCCATTTGTGCGGGACCGGCCCCTCCTCACACGCGGCATCGCGCGTGGTCGAAAACCGCTCGCCCGCGCCGACGCTGTCCACACCACCTTCCGTCGTTGGCTAGGCGCCAGCACCGCTTTGTTCGCCTTGGGGTGTGCCCACCAAAAACTTCCTTCGTGGTGAGGTGAAAACAGTCTCTCTGCACCCAAGGGTGTTGTGTAGGGAAATGTCGCGATTGACGTCGGTTCGGGCCTCGCCTTCCTCGACTCGTGCCACAGTCGAGAGCAAGAACATGTGAAGGACTGGGTCCGTAGTGCCCAAGTTTTTCAGCCGATTCGAAGTGGCCGATTCAAAAAAGTCCTGGGACCGAAAACGTTTCACTGCCGCGGCCGTTGTTTTTGGGCCCCAAGGGTCTTCGCCACCGAGCGAACGAGTCCGAGCAACTCACCGCTGCCAAGCTCGCCAAGTCTCTGGAAACCCATGCAGCAGGATCGCCTGGGGGCGTCTTCGGGGCAGTGGTGACCACAGAAGTGCGATTCCGTAGACGGAAACCTGGGAATGCCCCATCTTTTGGCTCTGTTCAAGGCAAGACGGGGTATACCAACCCATTGCTTGTCCACCGTAGGGTTGCAACCAGCGACCCAGCGATGCCTAGCAAGTCGTCCAGATGATGCCGAGAGACTGGCATCCCTGCCGCACAGCGCGCGCTACCAGACCTGCCAGGAATCCGAGGACGGTCGTCCCAATGACCGGCGTAGATGGTCTCCAAAATGGGCTTCAGACCAGCGGCGAAAAAATCAAAAGCCGCTCGTGGCGCGGAACCTCCTGATGGATCCGTGCTTCTCAAGCTCGAGAGCGGTCGTGGGACAAACTCACGACGTCAGACGCGCCCTCGCCTCACTCGTTTCCTCGGAAGGACCGCCAAGACCATGGGAACGTATCCGTTTCAATCCGTGCGCCTCCTGCAAGAATGGAGAGAAATTGAAGTCAAAGCGCGTTCCCTGGAGAAAACAGTGGGGGAAAAAACTCTGGTGCACCTTCGTGGAGATGGCGCGCCGACGACGAAAGAAGAACGCGCTGCGATGCACACGTTGCGTGCGCTGGCCGACCGGCGGTTTGCTGAGGCGTTGCGTCAAGTCGAGAAAGAGGACTGCGTGCGCTGGGGCAAACCAGACCCCGATCAGCCGCAGTAGACCGGAAGGAAATGATGCCACTCGACAGCCTCGGAATCCGCCGGCGCCCTGCGAGAAAGCGGCTTCGCCACTACTTGCGCTGGTGGACGGTTCTGCGTACTTTCCTAAGCTAGAGCCATATCGGCCCAACCCATTGAGCACCAGAGGATCAATATGCCTGAAGCCGACTCGACCGTCCCCCTTCTCTCTGCACCGCAATCAAACAGAGCGACGCTGCAGGCTTTGGCGGAGCGCGTGGGCCTGTTGGTGCATGGTGCTTCGCTCTCGCATCAACAGATCGCTTTCGCCGAGGGCGTCATCGACTTGGTCAAGCAGGGCCGCCTCGGCGGCCGGGAGCCAGCATGAAGCTGCCCCATCTCGCGCTCACGGTGGTCAAAGATCCCGACCACGGTGATCGTTATCACTGGACTCTTCTCCAAGCGACCGGTCATGAAATCGACCAGCTCAGGGAGTTCGCTGCCTCAGAGGAAAGCTTCGACTCTGCGCAGGCCGCCTTTGATGCCGGCACATCTCGATGGAGGGCAGAACTGTCATCTGAGGACGAAGACGCCGATCCTGTCGGGGATGGCGCAATAGACGACCTAGATCCCGTGTGAGCCCTTCGGCATACTGCCAAGCATGCCATCGCCCCCCTTTCCTCGTATCTACCTTGCAGGTCCTGACGTCTTCCGTCCGGACGGGATAACTCATTTTCAAGCGCTGGCCGACGCCTGCGAAGAGTTCGAGATGGAAGCGCTTGCCCCCTTCCATGCGGCGCACAACGCCGGCACCCCGCGGCAGATCTTCCAAGAAAACATGCGCATGCTTCGCCGCGCCGACGGCGTGATCGCCAACTTGGCCCCGTTCAGGGGAGCAGAGCCCGATGCGGGGACGGTTTTCGAGGTCGGAGCCGCTCATGCGCTCGGCGTTCCGGTCGTTGCGTATGGCGTGGGGACCGGCAGTTACTCAGACCGCGTCAGGGCTCTGTACGGCGCCATCGCCGACGAGCGGGGCGTCCTTCGCGATCGTGCTGGCCACATCATCGAAGACTGGGGCCTCCCCATGAACCTCATGCTCGCCTGCGCGGTGCCGATCGAAGACGACCCCGTGAATGCGCTTCGCAAGCTCAAGGAGTTGCTTGCCACGAACTGAGCTGGCGAAAAAATACCCAGGAGACCTAGGCGATAGCCTTTTGCTGTCATGGAAAGGACCGGCGCCCCGGGGGACACGTTTGCCGACGATACAAAGGTTCGGATTCGTCGCCAGCGTCGCTGTCAGACGAATCCATCCTTGTGTCACCGCAGGCGCGCCCATTTCCTCCAAACGCTCGCGAGGTAACCCTTAGTTTCGACAAATGGTCCTTCATGCACTGCTAGCTAGCAGTCGAAGACAACAAGGTCGTGCGGGAGAACCTGATCTCCGCGCTTGAGGCGTTGTCTGAGGCGCGAGGGGAAGGCGTGGCCGAGACGGAGGCGGAGGGGGGTCCCCTTGCTTGAAGCACACCACGGCGGATGGGATGTCGCTGTGGTGGACTTATTTCTTCGGGAGGGGTCCGGTCTTGCGGTCCTCGCGAGCCGCCAGAACAGAAGCGCGCGCCAGCGCGTCATCTTTTCGAACGATGCCGCCAAGAGGTGCGCAGTCGAGCGGTGGAACTGGGTGCAGACGGGTCCCGATACGCCGTGCTTCGGCTGATGGAACCGGGCTTTGTGACGCCGCCCGAGGACGCGGACAGCACTTGGAAGTTTTCCTTTCAAGACTTGGCCCTTCTCCGCTCCGCGCAGGAACTGCGCAGTGCACGCATACCCACCCGTCAAATCCTCAAGGCACTGCGGCAGCTGAAGGCATCTCTGCCGAAGGAAATGCCGCTCGACGGATTGCGGATCATTGCTGCTGGAGACCGGGTGACCGTGCGGTCTGCCGATGCGCATTGGGTACCAAAACGCGGTCAGTTGGTTCTGGATCTACAGCTCACCGTCGGCGGCGGCACCGTGGCCACCCTGCCCGTACAGCAACAGGATCGAGCCCCTTTCATGGAAGTGGAACTCGCGGAACGGTTCGCCCGAGCAGAAGCGCTGGACGAACATGACCCAGTGGCGGCAGAGGCGGTTGCTGTCCAGCTTTATGCCGACGGCGTCCGCTTCTGCCCTGGCGACCCGCTGGTTCATTTCAATCGCGCTGTGGCGCTGGAAGGTATCGGCAACGTCGAACCCGCGCGGGCCAACTGCTGCAACGGAATGCCCGCTGGCGTCCGCACACGGCGAACGCGGAGGTGAAAGTCCTCCCTTCCGAGCCGCGTGCACTTCGCCGCCGTTCGCGGCAACCCTGCGCATGACCTGGGGTTCCGCGACAGCGGCCCCGATTGCATTTGAAACCAAATGTAGTAATACTGCGGCCTATGAAAACGCTTACCACCCACTCAGGCCGGCTTTTTTCAGCCGAAGTGGTCGGAAGCCCTGTCACAGTGCACGACTGCATGGTTGCCCCGGATGTCTACCTTCGCACGCTCGAGACCCAGTTTGAAACTCCCAGCGGTTGATCACGGCGCTTCGCGCATGGAGGACGTCTCAAGAAATTTGGCCTGGTGAGATGCAGGATCTGCAGCTTGGCTTGGCCAAAGAGTGGCTTGGCGCTCACCTTCGAGCCGATGATCGCGCTCGCCCCCTATTGAGCGATCCCGGTCAGCTGCATTTCGAAATCAGGCTCGCCCCCGAAAACGCTTCGTTTCGACCAGCCTGACGGTTATCAACCCCCATGCCATATGTACGGCTCAGTTGGAGGTCGGATCTCGAACTCGACACAGAACTTATCGAGTTTTCCTCCGCCTGGGTGGAATCAAGCTCGGAGGTTCGCAAGGTGATGGAGCGCACCGTCGCAATCGCAAACGAAATCTACGGAGAAGGCTCTCACTGGAGTGAGGAAGCGGTTGAAAAGCCTTCGCCGCCCGCGTAGCCTTCGACGCCAGTTTTCGCTCCCAGCTGCATTGAAAGCTTGGTGAAACGGCTGCCGCACGTGGGAGGCGACACGAGATACTGCCCCCGCCGACACGTGGAACTGCCTCCTCGCGCAGGAGGTCGAGATGGAAAATCGGCGTGTTTGAGCAAGCTCCACGATCCGACAGGATCGATTGGAGGCAGGCGACGCAGGCACTAGAGGGCGTGGAGGCGACGCTCAAGTTGGCGTCGCTGGATCGTGCGTCCAAACGCTTCGCCGGGGAGTTGGGGTGCGGTGGCGACAGGGGTCGACGCTCCGTTCGACAGGGCGGCTGGCAACCCTTCCGGGTGTCCCAGCGATCTCGTCGCCTGAGCGCCTGCGTCGATTGGCTTGCGACGCGTCAGTACCGTGCCAACCGCGATGTCGTGCGCCATGCGTGCTGCGCGAGCACCTGTCCCGTCGGGAACGGCCGCGCGACGCCGCAGCGACCCGGTGGGCACAGGCCACGTGGCCGCCCTCGCGGGCATCGCGACGATCCGTCCGTCACTGCCTGTCGCACATCCAGGGCCTGCGAAGTTCCACGTGGCAGGCATGCTGCCCACACGCTCACCGTCCATGCGTGTCCAGCCATGCCAGCGCCGGACTTGGCAGGGACTCCTCGCCGCATGCAGCGCTGATGGACCAGGCTTGAGCGCGCAGCACGCTGCCTCGCGCCGTCGCCTCCGCGCTGCACCCGCGCGCACGACAGCCGCCTGCATCTCGCTTGGATCAGTGGGAACTGACGCCTTGCCCAAGGCCGCGTTCATCGGACCTGGGTGTTGGTAGCGACCGGTGCGCGAATCTCTGCAAGAGCAAAGTCCGAGCCCCCGGTCGAACGACCCGGCACCCGCTGGGACGACCTGCTCAAGGCCTGCGCGCCGGAACGGCTCGACCTTTACAAGGAGATGCTGCTCGACGACGGCCTGCACGGACGCGGCGCAGTGCAGTGCAGGAAATCTATGCCAACGCCAACACCTTCATCACCACGGCCTGGACTGGTACAGCGTGGAGCGCGACGACCTGGGCGACATGTATGAGGACCTGCTGGAGCGGAACGCCGGCGAGAAAAAGAGCGGCGCCGGCCAGTACTTCACGCCAAGGCATCTGATCGACAGCATCGTTGCGGTGATGCAGCCGCAGCTGGGCGACGTGATCCAGGATCCGGCGGCCGGCACCTGCGGCTTTTTGAACATGCTGCTGCACGGCATCGAAGGCGGACTGATCTACGGCGACACGCTCAGCGATGACCACAACCAGTTGCCGAACGCCACGCTGATCCTCTCCAACCTACCCTTCGGCACCAAAAAAGGTGGCGGCCTGCCCACGCGTGGCGACCTCACCTTCGAGACCAGCAACAAGCAGTTCGCCTTCCTGCAGCACACTACCGTGCGCTGAAGCCAGGTGGGCGCGCCGCCGTGGTGCTGCCCGACAACGTGCTGTTCGAAAGCAACATCGGCACCAAGATCCGCCGTGACCTGATGGACAAGTGCAACCTGCACACCATCCTGCGCCTGTCCACCGGCATCTTCTACGCCCAAGGCGTGAAGACCAACGTGCTGTTCTTCACCCGCGGCAAAAGCGACAAGGGCAACACCAAGGAGGTGTGGGTCTACGACATGCGCGCCAAACAAGCCGCAGTTCGGCAAGCGCACGCCCTTCGCGCGCGACTACTTCCGCACATTGCCCGACGCCCCCGCCGAGCGCCCGCGCGACAAGCTCGACGACGTGTTTGGCGACGACCCCGCAGGCGGCCCCACTGCGTTGGCCGCACGCGAGGACATCGAATCGATGATTTGCGGTATGGGCCGATGCTGCGCTGGACGGATCACACTGGGCGCAGGAGCGGCCTTTTCTTGCCCTGGCCTCAGACTGCGCTGACATGAACCGTAGGCACTCCTGCGCAGACTGCGTCGATTGAAAGCACGTCTATGCCCTCCAGCTACCTTCAGTTACTCGCGCAGGCAGTCTTGCCGCTGACTGTCACTGACCCGGAAGCGATCCGGAAAGTAGAGATGCTTCGAGCTGCACTGCTCATCACCGCGACGCTGCACCCTGCGAACACGTATTCCCCGCCTCACTCGGCAACGGTCCACGCGATTACGCCGTCAGGCTGGGCAGTCCTGAGCAAGCCCCCACCTTGAAACGATGAGTTCAGGCCCGGCCCTGTCCAGGATGTTCGCCGTATCCCATGGCACGGTGCGTGCGCGCTCCTGAGATGCGCATTCCGCAAGCCACCGCGCAACCGCATGTTCCGACGAAAATCGCCAAAAGCCCTCAACTCGATGAGCAAGCGCCTGTCTCCAACAGATAAAAAACTCATTCGATGTTCTTTACCAAGCAAAGCGGACCGAGCCCGAGGCACTTCACGCGCTTCAGACCCATGATCCATGCAGTCGAGTCAGTGAACACGATCCTGACGGAGTGGTGGCCGCGCATAAACAGGAGGCCGACAAAAAAACCGCCCGGCTCGCGCTCGGCAGGCTCTCTTTGGGACGGAACCGCCTCTCTAAGGGATCCTCGGAGGTCGGAGGTCGGAGGTCGGAGGTCGGAGGTCAAAGGGCTGAATCCAGGGGGTGTATCGTGCAGCCAGGGGAGGCCGTTTTCTTAAGGGCGAGCGATCGGTGTCTTGGTGTCTGCGTTCTTGGGCGCGGGGCCTACAGCTTCTGAGGCCGTCGTGCAATGACGCCTCATCAACGCGTTCTGCTCGCCAGGTCGCCTGGATCGGGTAGATCAGGGCCAAACTTCGCGGCCACGTAGGCGCGCATGGCAGCGACCAACGGGGTGGGGCCGCAGTACTTGACCCCCTCCTGCGTTTGAGACGTGTAGGCACCGCGGTGCAACCGGTGTTCGGGCGTCCGAAACGGTAGCAGCCAGTCGTTGGCTTCGAGGATGGGGCCGCCGTGAGTCCAGTCGGCCGAATAGCGGCGCTCGCACGAACTGACTGGTCCTGCTGTTGCGGCGCCCCGCCCCCAAACCAGACAAGGCCCAGCAGGCGGCATCATTTCGGGCCGGAGTCCTTCCGCCTTAGCCACCCAGAAGTCCAGCAGCGCATCGGCAAGTTCTGATGTTTGCATGAGGGTAATTTACCCGGCCTAAAGCACGCCAGCCCTCTTCTGTCGCCGCCGTGAAACTCCTTGTCCAAGCCCTTGAGGTTGCGACGGGCCCGAAACACGAAACCGCCGACCACAGGCTCGATGGCGCGCCGACCACCACCGTGGGCCGCTCGCCGGTCCCACCAACATCCGCCGTCCAACGTGGGGCAGAGCCGTTCGGCAACCGGTTGGCCCTGGCACTTTCATGTTGCGGCCGATGCAATTTATGCACCCGGGATCGACACGCACGGATGCCGTTCGCAAATCGCCAGGAAAGATATCGCATTCGATCCATTTTTTATCAAACGAGATCGCAAACGATTCAATTTGTTGCTTCATACGATGAATTGTTACTAAGCTACGCCTGTCCCCCAAACAACGGAGCCCTCGATGCACGTCCCAGTTCCCGCCGCTGCCCTCAAACACACGCCGAAGCAGCAACTCGCGCTCAGCGTCACGGCGGCGCTGCGGGTCGCCGGGCCGGACCGGGCGGGCCAGCCCGACAAGCTGCGTCAGACCGATGTCATGCGCCGCACGGGGATGTCGCGCAGCACATTGAGGCCGCTTGTGGACACGTCCGATCCCAGCAAGCGAAACCCCGACCTCGCAACCCTGCATAAGCTGGCGCACGCGATCGGCGTCCCATTGGCCTTCGTGCTGATGACGCCTGCAGACTGGCGGGCCTTGGTCAAGGCGATCGGGTCCATCAGCGATCACCAAGTGGCTGCGCACGGCTTGGCGACGGACGCGCTCGGCGGCCCCGCGTTGGCAGAGGCCGTGTTGAAGAAATGCAAGGTCCATCCCGAGCGGCCACCGCTCGGCGCGGTCCATGACCCTCAGGAAATCAAGCGCCTCGACGTGCGCAACGAGTGGCGGCGCCGGTGCAGTGTGGTGATGGCTGCGTTGGCTCAGCCCGCAGCGCGCGGCGACCGCAAATGTTTTGCCGACCTTACCGCTCTGGCGGCCGCCTTGGCCAACGAAATGACCCCGTACAACCCGGCGCCCGACGATTGCGACGGGAACGCCGAAGGACCCTGCGCATGACATCTCTTATTTCGGACCCGAACCTCGCGCAGGTCCTGAGCGCCGCTGACATCGACGACATTGCCGTGCTGATCGACCACATCACGGACAAAGGCGAAGGCCGCATTTCTCTGTCATCCGAAACCTGCAAGACACTGGCCGACGCAAGATCCGCTGGCCGCATCGACGAGCCGACGCGTGCGCTGATAGCCGAGGAACTGCAGCGTTTCGGCGGCAACTCACTGTTCAACTTGATGCGGGGGGGCGCTGGCGTACCTTATCAAGAGATCCTCTGCGACGTGGCCAGCCACGTGAAGGCACGGCACGACCCCAAGAGCGATTGCGCCACGATCGAGATTGCCATTCTCGAGGCGGTCCTGGAGCAGTCATTGGGCAAGATGAGCGAGCAGGAGAAGGCCGATCTCTTCGCAGAGTTCGGAAGCACCTACAAGCCTAGCGCCGGACCGGCCATGATGGCGGCACTCCAGGCCGCCATCAAGGCATCGGGCCTCGGCGCGTACAAGCTCGCGGCGGTTGTTGCCAACGCCGTGGCCAAGGCAATCCTTGGACGTGGCTTGGCATTCGGCGCCACCGCAGGATTGATGCGCGGCATCAGCGTATTCACCGGCCCCATCGGCTGGGCCATCACTGCGATCTGGACAGCCTTTGACCTCGGCAGTCCCGCCTATCGCGTCACCGTGCCCTGTGTGATCCAGATAGCCTACATGCGCCAGAAGGCGGCTTATCGAAGCTGCCCGAACTGCAAGGCACCCGCGGAAGCCGGCAAAAAGTTCTGCGGCGAATGTGGAAGCCCGCTCGCACTGCAGTTGCCGCAGCCCGGCCCAGGCGCGTCCGCACCGACCTCCAACTGAACCTGAAAGATGGATCCCATGATCATCATTGTCTCGACCCCTCTGCGCATCGCGGCTTCCTACGCGTTGGCTCTTGCCGCGGGCGCCGCGCTCACTTTCGGCTGGCGTATCGCCCAATCGTATCGCTCGGAACATGCCACTTCCGTGTCCGGCTACTGAACCGCAAGACAGCGAACCGAAGAACATTTGCCCAGACACGGAGGATGGAATGATCACAAACCCTTTCAGCAAAGATTTCGAAGTGTTGCAGCGCGAGCACACCGAATCCAACAGCGCGTTGGTGGATTGGAAAACCAAGTCCGCCTGGTTCCACAGCTTCGACCTCGATCAAGAAAATGCCAACCTCAGACAAGCTGAACGCTTGCAGTCCAGCACTCAGGCAAAGCTCCATCAGGCGCAGCAGGATGCCCTCGGTCTCGCGTCATCGCTCGCGCGGCTGACACCCAAGGCGAGCATCGGAATCGATCCACGCCACTGGTTCTCGTCGGAGCGAGCCATCGCGAAGCGACAGGTCGCGACAGCGCAACAAGAACTGAATGCGCAGCGGTCGGCGATTTCGGACATGAAGATCCAGCTCGCGAAGGCGACGGAGATCGGCCGCAAGGTCCAAAGCGAAATCGCAGCAGCACGCACATTCGATCCGCTGCTTGCACGGTCGGCCATTGCAGCACTGCAAGCGATCCTCGACCGCATCGAGCCTCAACTGGCGAGCCTGCGGCAGCGCCGCGACGACTTGGAGGAGCGCCTGCGCGAGCCGCTGGCAAGCATGCGCAAGCTCGAGACGGAGCGCGCCGCGCTCGTGCGACGAATGTCCCAAGCCGAGGATTTCGAAGTTTCTCTCAACAGATGCAGAGACTTCGAAAAATACGAAAAGGCGATGATCCACGACAGATGCGAGCGAGAGCTCGGCGACCGCAAACCGGCAAACGTGGCACGACAGAGCAGGAGCGCACTGCGCAGCGTCGACAGCAGTCTTGGCAAGCTCCGGTCCCGAGTCGATGAACTCGTCCGGTTCGCCATGCGGGACATCGGGCACATTGTCATCGATGGCAGCAACCTGTGCTTCGAGGACCGACGCTTCGTCAAACTCGCTGCTCTGGAGGCTTTGGTCCCCATCTTGGCACAGAAGTATGAAATCACGCTCATCTTCGACGCCAGCATGCGGCGCAGGCTGGGGCTGAGCAACAGGGACTTCGAGGCCCGGTTCCCGCAGGCTCAGCGGGTCCACATTGTCGCGTCGAAGCGCACGGCAGATGAAACCGTCCTCGCCGCAGCCGATGACGATCTTCACACCTTCGTGCTCAGCAACGACCGGTTCGCCGACTATCCCGAAAAGAGGGCCGTCAAAGAAGAGCGAGTGCTGCGTCACGAGATCATCAACCAAGTCGTCTACATCCACGACCTGCACATCAAGGCCGTGTTCGAGGTCGCCCAGGACGTCGAGGCAGCGTGAGCAACGTTTGGGCTCTCGTCAACAGCATCCATGAGATGCCAGTCTTCGTGACAATGGCCGAGCCGGTTATGGCGCTGCAGTTTCGTTGGCTGTCACGCCAATAAAAGAAGCCATCGGTGCAGATCCAGAAACTGCAAGTCAACATCCCATACTGAAAGTACGGCAGTAGCCCATTCCAGCTGCCAGCCTGCGTAGGGCTGCCTCTGGCACTCCGCGCCTGTTCGAAACCACTTCGTCTGTGCATCGCGCCAGGCTTCTAGGACATTCCACATGGAACTTCAAGGTCATCTGCTGTACATCGACATCACCCAGGTCTGCGGCATCGGCTGTGCATTCTGTATGTACGCCGACAAGCACCAGGTGGGCATGAGCATGGAGCTGTCGACATTGGCGCGGGAGAACCTCGCCACGTTGATCAACGCACCGTCGGTGAAGCGCATCTCCATCAGTGGTGAGGGCGAGCCGCTCAACAATGCCAAGGTATTCCACGAAATCCTTGGACTCTCGAACGGTGGCAAGCGCTTCGAGTTCATCACCAGCGGATTCTTTCCGCACACCAAGATGGCCGATTTTTACGATCAGACCGATCGCATCGTGACCGCCACCGGCGACACCTGCAACATCCGCCTGAGCGCCGACAGCCACCACATCGAGAAGGTCAAGTGGCGCGCCCATGGGTTCAGCCTCGACTACCTCCAGCGCCGCCAGCCGTCAGGGCTCAGCTTCTCGTTCCGCTCTATCGACACCGACAGGCACTTCACGCGCCAGTACCTTACCCAGGAACTGCAGCGATGGGGTATCGAAGCAGACATCACCGAACTGGGGCCGTTAGAGGACGTACTGATGGTGGGGCAGCACCGTTTCGATATCGACTACAAGAACCTGGTGCACCCGGCCGCGGGCACGTTCCAGGGTTATCTCGACATGCACGGGTACATCGCAGCCATCGAGGCCAAGGTCAACAAGCACTTCACTTTCGGTAGCCTGAACAAAGCGCCCCAGGCCAATGGCATGGACGTGACCATCAAGCCCAATGGCGACGTGTATCTGTATGGCATCGAGATCCAGCGCCTCGGCAATATGCATTCCGAGCGGCTTGACTGGCAGCGCCTGCGATCTCAGCTTCTGCGCAATCCGCTCGCCCGAGCGCTTTACACCGAGCCACTGACCGAGTTGCTGTCACGGTTGGACAATTCCGACCTCGTGCACTCGATCGTTACCCGAGTGAACAACCCCTATTGGTTGGTCAAGGAATTGGCTACGCACGACGGCATGCTCCAAGCATGGGAGGCAGCATGATCGATTCACACAGTCATACCTGCTATTCCAAGCATGCCACCGGCTCGGTAGATGAACTGGTGCGCGCCTCGATCGTGGCCGGCGTAAGCGTTCTCACCATTACCGACCACGCGCCTTTTCCCGTGGATACGGACAACCGCCTGCTGGCGGGCGAGCTTGATCGCTATTTTTCCGACATCGAGCAGGCGCGGATGGCCTACGACGGGCGGATCACGATCCTGCAGGGGTTGGAGTTCGACTACATCCCCGGGGCCGAAGCCTTCACCCGTGACCTGTTGGCACACTACCCGCTGGACTTCGCCATCGGCTCGGTCCACTACGTGGAGGTGCCCGGCGAGCCCATGGCGAAGGTCTGGGAGCTGCCACGGCTGGCGGCCGAAGCCTTCCTCGACGGTTACTTCGCCAACCTTGAAGGGTTGGTCGCATGCGGTCTGTTCGACGCTGTGGGGCATGCCGACACCCTGTTGCGCGGCTTGCCGGAGGACGTATTCCTGCGCCGCTTCGAGCCCTTGCTCGCACTGCTGGCGCATAGCGGCATGGCATTTGAGCTCAACGCCTCGGGCCTGCGCAAATCGAGCCTGACCCCGCTGACAGGGCAAGAAGTCCAGGGACTGTGGTCGTACCCATCGCAACGCCTGCTGCCTCAACTTGTCGCCCACGATGTGCCCTTCACTATCGGCTCGGATACCCACGCCCCCGAGGATGCAGGCGCGGGCGTGGCTGAACTGATGAGGGTGCTCCGGCCGGTGGGTCTCGAGCGCATCAGTTACTACCGGGGCCGCAGACGAATCGATGTCAACATCGACACCCTGCTGCCAGAGGGCTCATCCACCCTGCTGAAACAAGGGGGCGCACGGTCATGACTCTGCTTTCCTCCATCGCTGTGCGTTCGTGGACGGAGATGCTGCAGGCACCGGACGAGATTCAGTTGGCTCTGTTTCGTCAGGCGACGGTGCGTCCCTACAGCGGCGATGTAAAGATCGGATTCAGGGCATTCGCTGCCGACCTGCTGGCGCGCGGCCTAATCGACATGGGCGACTACGTCACGATCCTGGGTGGTACCGCGCTGGTTTGCTTAGAGCCTGGACCGCAGGGCCGTTTCCAAGACATGCGCACCGGCCACGATGCAAGCGAACTGGCAGCAATCTACAGCAGGGCGAAGTATGGCGGCGTGGACGACATCCGCTACTTGGCTCGCGGCCTGGTCAACTACCTGCACGCCGAGCTTGATGACCCGTGCTCGCAATGGACGGCGCTGTTTCGGGACGCCAAAGCCGGTGGCGACTGCGTGGTGATGATGACCACCGGTTGGCGCAACGTGCCATCTACGGCCAACGTGCTCTACGACAAAGTGGTCGAAGCCGTCAACCTCAAACTGGCCCACTTGGCTTTGCCCACAATCATCAATGTCAAGCTGCCCAGGCTTGCGCCTCCTTGCGAGCACTATGCGAGCCTGAGTCTGGAGGAACGCGAACAGGTGAATCTGCTGCAGGACCATGTCATTCCCGGCGAGAACTTCTATCGCTCGAGCGGTGTGCATGTAATCTTTGGCGATGACGTGCTGGTCACGGGATCGACTGCGGACAAGGTGCAGCGGGAGTCTTTAAGCAATGGCGCCAAGTCGTTCCGAGCCCTTTATCCGGTAGCGATCGATCCCCGGGTGGCGCTTACCGACGCCACGGTCGAGGACCGCCTGAACAGAGTGGTGATCACTCACCAGTTGGACGATACCTTGGCGCAGCTGCTCTCCGATCCAGGCTACCAACCGATCCTGCGCACGCTGCGCCTGGTATTCGGCGAGGGCAACCGAGATGAGCTGGCAACGTTTCTGCCCAAGGTGCCGGCTTCGGCTTGGCTCAGCCTGTACAAAGCGGCGCTGGGCAACGAGTTTCTGGCGCAGGTGCAATGCGTGCCATCGCTGGTGATTCTCCGGTCGCATCTGACGAAACTCGGTCTGCTGGATGAGGTCGGCAGGGCGCCGCTGTAAAGGGCCGTGCCAGCGTGCCGTGTGTCACGTACTGAGAGCATGCGGTCGCAGGCAATCAAGAGGATCGAGTCGGCAGCGGGCGACGCAGCCGCATTCGCCGAAATCGATGATCCATTCGCGGACCTCATCACGCAAGTCTTCAATCGGGCGCCCAACGCGCGGCTGGAGCCTCAGCACCTTTGACGTCTTCACGGATGGTCTTGACGGCGCGCTTGGCGGGGTCGAGGTCTTGGGAAACAAAAAACGCCATGAGCACTGCACACCCATGAATCGGCTGGTCACCATCCCACCGACTGCATTGCCACGGAGTTCGACCAGTGCAACGGCGACTTTTCCAAGCGTGTCATCACGCGCCTTGCTGCTGATGATGGGCCAATCGCAATTTCGACCCGGTTCGTACCACCGGCGGACATCGATACGGTAATCGTTACCAGTTGATAAAAGCGTGGGGCCGGATTGAGCGTGGCGTATATGCCGGCACCCAAGGCCTCGGCATCCCGAAGCATCACGCGCAACACCCGAGCGGACTGCGGGCTTGAAATGCGGCCTGGGTTCGCGCCGCTGCACAGCAGGCTCGCCTTGTGGCGATCGATGAGGACGGGCGCGCATCCTTTGCTTGACTAACTGGCGACGAAATGCCGTAGCGGCAGGATCGCATGCCGAACGTGAGGCGGCTGGCCGCCTGAACCGACTTCGCATGCGAACCCTGTCACCTGCCGTACAGGTCGACATGCGCCACGATGTCTGGAACAAGAACGGCAGCCCAGGCCGGCTTGCCTGTTCGCGCTGCAGGAGCGCTTTGCATTGTGGAAGCAATCACCGCTGAGCTGCCGCTGTTGCTGAATCGCCGCCTTGGCTTCCTACCCACTTCTGAGCCGCTGGAAATAGCAGGTCGGTCGAACTTGGTTCTGGCGAGCACGCACAACTGGCAACGCAAGACCGCATCGGGTACACCGCGCCCGATCACAGCGTTTGAAACGCCTCCTGCCCCCATCGAATGTCTTCGACGATCTCTTCGATGCTGTTCATGTCGAAGACGCTGGGGTCCTGAAGCACGGATGGAAGCAGGTCGTTCTGCAAGAGCAGCTTGTTCATCACCAAGAAGGCGATGGTTCGGATTTTGCCGTCCATGAACAGGTGGTGCTGGTCTAGATCTTGGCAACATGAATCGCCACGGGGCGATTCAGAATGCCTCCGCAAATTGATCCGCATCCAGCTCCGCCGGGTCAGGAGCGCCCTGGCCGAAGATGCGATTCTTGGTTGTGGTGTTCGCAGAACCCTTAGCGGTGTTAGAAGGACTCAGACGGTTTTAAATTGGCGATCAATTTTTACTCCAGTTCCAATCTGATCTTCTGATGGGATGACTACACGCAGAGTTGGTTTGCTCTGACCGCTCGTAGCGGTCAGCCAGGCCGCATTGTGCGAAGGGCCTTCGACGCGAGCGAGTTCGGCTCGCGGCCCAGCGCCTGGCTGATGTACACGCCCGCGTCGATCAGCTTGTCCATGTCGATGCCGGTCTCGA
>NZ_FOLP01000038.1 GCF_900112425.1 Variovorax sp. OK212
TGCATCACCTCGGCGTTGTCGGCCATCTGCGGCACCCACTTGGGCGACACGAAGCTGGTGACCTCGATCTCGTTCAGGCCCGCGTCCTGCAGGCGGTGCACGAGACCGATCTTCACTTCGGCCGAGACCGGCTGCTTTTCGTTCTGCAGGCCGTCGCGCGGGCCGACGTCGAAGAGTTTCACACGCAAAGGGAAGTTGCTCATGGTGCTGTCCTTGTTGATTTTTCCATCCCGCGCTGACGAGCACGGGCAAAGCACATCGCACATCGCACATCGCAGTCGACGCCGAGCAGACCGGCGTGCCGCAGCAGGTGACCATACCTTGTTGCTCTTTCGTGGCGCTTCCTTTTTGGGGAACTTATCCGCTGGAAAAGCACACAAGTTCGTTCGAACGGAGGGGTTCAGCCAACGAGCTGAATCAACGAACGCTCACGGCTGGGATGCCTGTTGGCTGAAGAGTTCCTTTGCCAGATCCGCCGCGCGCCACTGGAGCGGCGTAAGGTTGCGCTCGACCGACGTCGCCAGTGCCAGATTGATCTGGATCTCCGGCGAGACGATCCGCTGCACCGACAACCCCGTGCGATGGTTGATGCCGAGAACGGCAAGATGGGTTGCCACTGTATGGCCGAAACCTTCGGCCGACAGCTCGAAGATTGCGTCGAGCACGTCGACCTCGGTGCGGATGTTCGACGTGATGCCTGATCGCGCGGCTTCCCGCTCCACGGCACGCCGCACGGCATAGGACCGCGATGGCAACAACAGTGGCGTGCCCCAAATTTCCGCCATGGTCACCGTACCGGGATCGTGACCGATCATGCGCGGGCCGACCAGATAAAGCGCCTGGCTGCGCAAGACCGTGATCTCGTGACCGGCGGAAGAAATGGGGTCGTGTGCAACGATGAAGTCGAGCCGCGAGGCGCGAAGCTGTTCGGTCAGCGCGAGCGAAAGCTGGTTGGAAATGGTGAGCGTGGCGTCAGGCAACTCGCTCCTGAAACGACGCACGTATTCCGCGATGAGCTTGCGCCCGATGCTGGGGGTCAATCCGCAGGCGACGTGTCCGGTGAAGCGACGATCCTGCACCTGAAGCGCTTTCACCGCGGCATCCACTGCACCGAGCACGCTGTATGCATGTTCCAGGAAGCGGGCGCCGGCAGCCGTGAGTTCTACGCCGCGCCCATTGCGATGCAGCAGACTGGACTTCAGCGCCAACTCGAGCATCCGCACCTGCCTGCTCAGCGTTGGCTGCGGAACGTCCAGCACATCGGACGCCTTGGCAAAGCTCCCGAGCTCGGCCACCTGCACGAAATAGCGGATCTGCTTGAAGTCCATGTCCGTGGAAGGCAAGTTTCTTGCCATATGCCGCCTTTCGCCGCTTTCTGGGGCGTTGATTTGTGAGTTTCATTATTCGCATTTCTGATACCGCAGCTTTGACATTTCTTTTCGCGGTCCGATTACCTAGCATCCCTTTCATCCCACAACCTGAAAGCGGAACCCATGCTCAAACGATCGCCCTGGCAGCTGGCTCATTGGCTCTTCGCCGCCTGCTTCGCCTCGGCGATGCCGGCTCACGCTTTTCCGGAGCGGACCGTCACCATCGTGGTACCCGCTACCCCAGGCGGCCTGACCGACATCCTCGCCCGGCTGATCGCGCCGGAATTCTCACAGGCGTGGGGACAGCCCGTTGTCGTCGAAAACCGGGCCGGCGCCGGCGCGCTGCTCGGCACGCAGTACGCCATGCGGTCGAAGGCCGACGGGCATACGCTGCTGATGGGATCGACCGACCTGCTGACGCTGCCGCTGCTCAACCGGAACGTTTCGATCGACACGGTGGCCGGGCTCCAGCCCGTCGGCAGCCTGGCGTCCATGCCGCTCCTGATGCTCGGCTCTTCTCGCATCGGTGAACAGTCACTGCCCAAGGTCGTGGAGGCGATGAAGAAGTCGCCGGGCAAATTCACCTATGCCTCGAACGGCATCGCATCCATCCTCCAGCTGTATGCGGAGATGTTCAGCCACGAAGCTGGCGTCAAGCTGCTGCACGTGCCCTATCGCGGTGCCGTGGAAGCGACCCAGGCACTCGCCGGCGGCGAGGTCGACTTTCTGGTGCAGCCTGCAACGGCCAACGTGATCGGCCAGGTGACGGCGGGGCGTGTCGTTCCCTACGCCGTCATGTCGCGGCAGCGCATCGCCCAGCTTCCAGATTCGCCGACAGTCTCCGAGTTGGGCTACCCGCAACTGGAGACCGAACTCTGGTTCGGCCTCTTTGCGCCTGCCAACGTGCCTGCGCCCATCGTGGAGCAGATCAATGCCATTTTGCGCTCGGCCATGCGCAAACCGGAAATGCAGACACGGCTGAAGGCCCTGGGCCTGACCGCGCGAGAGGCGAGCGTGACGGCATTCTCCCGCTTCTATCTGGACGAGCACCGCCATCTGGAAAAGGTCGTTCGCGATGCCAATATCGTTCCGAACTGAGGCGGAGCGACAAATGAAGATGCGAAAGATCGCACTCTATGTCGAGACCGTTCACAGCGAAGGCGGCAAGGCGCTCGGTGCGCAAGTGCGCCGCGGATTCGCGGCGGCGGTGATCGCCAATCCGTGCCTGGCCGACGGCAACCTGGCCCTCGCCGTCGACTGCGGCACCGAACTGGGCGCACGCCTGACCGCACAGTTGCTTGCCGCACTCAGCTGGCAAGAGGGAACCGCATTGGCATACGGAAAGGCCGCCATCGTCGGCGCATCGGGGTCCACAGAACATGCCGCCGCCGTCTTGCATCCGCGCATGGGCACGCCGATGCGGGCCTTGATCGGACAGGGCAAAGCCATCATTCCTTCGACCGTCAAGCGTGGCGAGCCGGGCGCACGCATCGACATGCCGCTGCACAAGGCGGACGACGAATGGGACTTTGCAGCATTGGATTCCATCGAGGCGCACGTGCCTGATGCGCCGCTGCCCGGCGAACTGGTGGTCCTGGTGGCGATGGCGTTCGGCGGCCGCCCGGGGGCCGTCATCGGGCAGACCTGAAAGCCATTTCGCGACACGGGATGCGCCATGCATCCGATCGCAGGACCGGCCCTGCGATCGTCCATTGACTCTTTTTGATTGATCGATCCATTGATTGGAGTGACTCCATGCGCAGACGAGAACTGATAGTGGGCGGCGCCACCGGCATGGCGGCCCTGGGTGGGGCCTTGCCTGCCTGGGCTCAGGGGGGCAAGGAGCTGGTGCTGGCGGGCTCACTTCCGCTGACGGGCCCGGCGGCAGAGACCGGTCTCAACGTGCAAAGCGGCTATGTCGCCGCGACGTCTTTCCTCAACGAGAAACTCGGCGGCGTCGAGATCGGGGGCGAAAAGTACCGGATCAAGCTCCGGTTGAGCGACGACGCCAGCGATCCGGCGCGGGCTGTGTCCCTCGTGCAGAAAGAATTGGACAACGACACGAGCCTGTTCCTCGGCTCGTTCGGCAGCAACATCCTGCTGCCCACCACCGCACAGGTCGAGCGCGCCGGCAAACTGATGGTGCAGGCGGGCGGCGCGGCGGACCAGATCTTCACGCAAGGCTTCAAGAACATCTTCGGCTTGTTCCCGCGCTCGACGCGACAGTTCGACACCATGGCGCGATTCTTCGCGAGCCTGACCCCCAAGCCGGCGACAGTTTCCTTCGTCTCGACGAACGATGGCTACGGCAAGTCCCAGATGTCCGGCGCCATCGCGTCGTGCGAGCAGCAGGGGTTTCGCGTTCTCGACAGGTTCGTCCTGCCCGAAAAGCCGAACGACTTCTCCAGCGTGCTCACCGCCATGCGAGGCAGGATGCCCGACGCCCTGGTCACCACGCTGCACGACAACGAGGCCTTGCTTCTGACACGGCAGATGGTGGCCACGGGCACCAACGTGAAGATGATCTTCCATAGTCTCGGCCCGCAGGCGGAGAACTTCCGCAAGGTGATGGGGAAGTACGCCAACGGTCTTGCGGTCGCCGTCCCGTGGGTCGAGGACGCGCCATTCAAGGACCGCTTCTTCGGCGACGCCAAGGGCTATGCCGACTGGTATCGCGCAAAGATCAACCGGCCGGTCAGCTACCACAGCGCAGCGGCCGCGGCCTGCGTGGTGACCTATGTGCTGGCGATGCAGCAGGCGCGGTCGGCGACCGACGTGCCGTCCATCCGCAAGGCGCTTGCGGCCGCCGACTTCGAAACACTCTACGGCCGGATTCGCTTCACGCCGGACGGCGATGGCGATCCCCAAAGCCTGAAGGTAGGCCAGGTGCAGGCCGGGCGCATCGCGCTGGTCTTCCCGGAAAGCGTTCGCGTCGCACCGGTGATCCATCCATTGCCCGAGTGGCAGAGCAAGGCCGCGTGAACGCGGGCGCCCGATGCTGACTTTCCTTCAAACGCTGGTCGACGGACTGATGCTCGGGGGCGTGTTCGCACTGTCGGCCGCCGGCTTCTCGCTGGTGTTCGGCGTCCTTCACGTCCTGAACCTGAGCCACGGAATGCTGACCATCGTGGGCGCGTACCTGGCGCTCACGCTGTCAGACGCGTTGCAGGTCGACCCGCTGGTGGTACTGCCGCTCGTGATGATCGTGACGGGCGGCCTTGGCTACGCCTGCCAGCGCCAACTCGTGCAGCGTGTGCTCGACGCCACGGGCATGGGCTCGATGCTGTTGACGATCGGAGTGGCCATGATGGCCCAGAACGTGTTGACCTGGATCTATTCGCCGGACGTGAGGGCGCTCACACCGGCCTGGTCGTTCGCCTCGGCGCGGATCGGCGAACTGCGCTTGGACCTCGTGCGGCTCGGTGCCTTGGCGGTGAGCCTGGTGCTGCTGTGCTGTCTCTCGGCTCTCCTGCAGCGGACAACGTCCGGGCGACGGATCCGCGCGACCGCCCAGCAAGGGCTGGCCGCGCAGCTGTGCGGCGTCGACGTGCCGCACGTCTATGCGCTGGCATTCGCGATCGCTTCGGCATTCGCCGGCGCGGCCGGCGTGGTGATCGGGCTGATCCTGCCATTCACGCCTTCCTCCGATGCGACATGGACGCTCAACGCGTTCATGGTCGTGACGCTCGGCGGTGTCGCGGGGCCCATGGGTGCGCTGGTCGGCGGCCTTCTTCTTGGTGTGATCTACACGATGGCCGGACAGTTCGTCGGCCCCGCGTATGCCAACGCCGTCATGTTCCTCATTCTTGTCGGCACGCTGGTGCTGCGACCCCATGGCATCCTCGGTCATTCATTCAAAGCTTCCCGATAGCGCCGCGGCCTCGGTATCGAGGCTGTCGCGGTTCGCGCCGCTGGGCTGGGCCGTCGTGCTGCTGCTGGCGGCGGGCTGCGGCTCCATGATGTCCCCGTTCTCGCTGCGCATCGGCCAGCTGATGTTCTTCTTCGCGGGGCTGGCGCTCGCCTGGAATCTGATGGGCGGGCTGGCGGGGTACCGCAGTTTCGGACATGCGGCGTTCGTGGGCATGGGCGGCTTTGCCGCCGGACTCGCGGAGGCGCGCTTTCCCGACGCCGCACCGTCGGCTCGCCTCGCGATAGGCGCTGGCGCCGCCGTTGCGTGGTGCGCGTTCAGCGCGGCCTTGCTCGCCTACCCAGTCCTTCGCTTGCGCGGCTCGTACTTCGCGATTGCCATGCTCGGCCTGTCGCATGTGGCGTCCGAGCTGACGACGAACATCGACGCGCTCGGCGGTGCGGCCGGGTTGATGTTCGCGTCGATCGTGCCTGCGGGCATGGACACGAACCTGTTCTTCTACGAGATCTTCATCGCCGGCGTTGCGCTCATACTTTTCCTCTCGTGGCGCGTGCGCCGAAGCCGCTTCGGGCATGGCCTCCTGAGCATTCGCGAGGACGAGGACACGGCGCGCATGCTGGGGGTGCCGACGGAGCGCTACAAAGCCTATGTGTTCGTGCTGAGTGCCGTGCTCACCGGCTTGCTCGGGATGGCCTACGCGCACTCGTTGGGCTTCGTCACGGCAGCTTCGCTGTACCGCGACGAACTGAGCCTCAACATCGTGGTCTTCGCGATGCTCGGAGGCATCGGAACGCTGCTCGGGCCTGCCGTGGGCGCGGTGCTTCTCACCTTGCTCGTGTACGTTTTTCTCAGCGCCTACCCGGACGTGCAGCTGTTCGTCACCGGCCTGGTACTGGTCTCGATCGTACTGCTGGCGCCCGACGGCCTGCTGGGACTGTTGCGCCGCCGGCTGCGCAAGGGGAGCCCCTCGTGAACGCGGTGCCCATCCTTGCTGTGCGCGGGCTGGTGAAGCGCTTTCGCGGGTTGCTGGCCACGGACGACGTGCACTTCGACGTCGCAGCGGAAAGCATCACGAGCATCATCGGCCCGAACGGCGCGGGCAAGTCGACCTTGTTCAACCTGCTCACCGGCTACTTCCCACCCGACGGCGGCGAAGTGCGATTCAAGGGCCGGCGCATCGACCGCATGCCTACCCACCGCATCGCAGGCCTTGGCGTGGCGCGTGCATTCCAGATCGCGCGACCGTTCCGTGAGCTTTCGGTGATTGAAAACGTTCGCGTGGGTGCGCTTTTCGGGCGCACCGGCGCACGCGATGTCGAACAGGTCACGCAGCGCGCGCTGCGCCTGAGCGGGCTCGAACCCATCGCGCGCCGACGCGCCGGCGAACTGACCGTCGGGCAGTTGCGGCGGCTGGAGATCGGCCGCGCCATCGCCACGCGCGCCAGCCTGCTGCTGGCGGACGAGCCCTGCGCGGGCCTGAATCCGACGGAGACGGCAGAGCTCATCGACGTCCTGCGCGTGGTTCGCGCCGATGGCGTCGCGGTGCTGCTGGTCGAGCACGACATGCCCTCTGTGATGGAGATCTCGGACCACATCGTGGTGCTGGAGGCCGGGCGAAAGATCGCGGAAGGAACGCCCGCCCAGATCGCGTGCGACCCCCGGGTGATCGAAGCCTACCTGGGCAGCGATATGGAGGAGCAGGCATGAATGCGCCGTTCAAATCGCAGGCCGAAGGCGTGCTCGAGGTCGCGGGCTTGGCTTATGCTTACGATGGCTCCCTGGCCGTGCGCGACGTGTCGCTGCATGTCGGCCCCGGCGAGATCGTGGCGCTGCTGGGTGCCAATGGCGCGGGCAAGACGACCACCGTCAAGATGATCGCCGGCGTGTTGAAAGCGCAGAAGGGCGCGATCCGCTTCGGCTCGCATGCCTTGAGCGGCATGGCCAGCCATGCGGTGGTCCGGCGGGGCGTGACGCTGGTGCCCGAGGGGCGCCTGGTCTTTCCCCAGATGACGGTGCTCGACAACCTGCGCATGGGTGCGTCCACCCAATCGGACAAGGCTCGCATCGGAGAACTCCTGGACGAGATGTGGGTCACCTTTCCCCGCCTGGCCGAGCGCAGGAACCAGCTCGCCGGACTGATGAGCGGCGGCGAGCAGCAGATGCTGGCCATCGCGCGCGGCCTGATGGCGCAGCCGCGCTTGCTGATCCTGGACGAGCCGTCGCTGGGCCTGATGCCCTCCGCCGTGCAGGAGATGTTCGCACTGATCCACCGGCTGCATCTGCGCGGGCTCGGCGTGCTGCTGGTCGAGCAGAACCTCAAGCAGGCGCTGCGCATCTCCCATCGCGGCTACGTGCTGGAAAAGGGCGTCACGGTCCTCGAAGGCACGGGACGCGACCTTCTGGACAACGCCTTTGTGCAGCGCGCGTTTCTAGGCCACTGAGCCGGTCGCTTCCCCCTTTTTTTAAACCCAGGAGGCGCCACTGTGCAGCCCTACGATCCCGCTTCATTCAGACATCTGACCTTCCACGACGCCGTGCCTGCATTTCTCGACGGCAGGGACTCGCCGACGGACTACCTGGAGCGTTGCCTTGCCACCATCGAAGAAAAGGAGCCTTGGGTGCAGGCATGGCAAGCCATGCGCGTGGATGCCGCCCGTGCAGAAGCGCAGGCCTCGACGCTGCGCTACAAGGCAGGCAGGCCGCTGTCGCCCATCGATGGCATGCCGATCGGCATCAAAGACCTGATCCAGACCCGCGATCTGCCCACAGGCGAAGGAATCCAGGGCAACCAGGTTGCACCGTCGGGTGTGGACTCCGCCAGTGCCCAGGCCTTGCGCGCGGCGGGTGCCGTTCTGCTTGGGAAACTGGTGACAACCGAACTCGGCGGCGGGGAGCCCAGCAGAACGCGCAACCCCTTCGACCCGACGCGCAGCCCGGGTGGATCGTCGAGCGGGTCGGCGGCAGCCATCGGCGCTGGCATGCTGCCGGCGGCCATCGGCACGCAGGTCGGCGGATCGATCATCCGGCCCGCGGGCTACTGCGCAAACTTCGCCGCAAAGCCGACTTTCGGCGCGCTCAACCGTGGCGAGCGCCTGCATTCCAGCCAGGCCTGCCTGGGCGTGCATGCGGGCAGCCTGCGCGACATGTGGAGCGTCATGCACGAGATCGCGCGGCGGGTTGGCGGCGACCCAGGGCACCCCGGCCTTTTCGGTCCCGCGACGCCGCCTACCGGCACGCGACCCAACCGGCTCATCGTGATGGAATGCAGCGGCTGGAAGGTCACTGACGACCGGACGCAGCGCGCATTCGACGACATCGTTGAGCAGTTGCGCTCGTTCGGCGTGAGCGTGCAGCGCCGGGGCGATCATCCCTACATCGACGCCTTCGAGGAGAGCCTGGAAGAGGCGAGCGAGTTCACCGGGGTGATCCTAGGCTACGAGAGCCGCTGGTACAACGAAAACTTGGCGCGTGGTCAAGCC
Source organism: Variovorax sp. OK212 (assembly GCF_900112425.1). Lineage (GTDB taxonomy): Bacteria > Pseudomonadota > Gammaproteobacteria > Burkholderiales > Burkholderiaceae_C > Variovorax. The sequence continues at coordinate 8,718 of NZ_FOLP01000038.1, forward strand.
ATGCTGGCGGCCAGCACGTTGTCATCGCTCGAAAAAGCCCGCGCATTCACGCTCGATGACTATCGCTGGGCGCTGGCGCAGCGCCGCACCGCCCAGGAGTGCTTTGCGCGCCTGGCCCCGCTGGCCGACGCGCTGATCAGTCCCACGTCGCCGGGGCCGGCGCCCGCGCTCGATGCGCGCCGACCCGAAGCGGGTGCGCCGATCTACGTGGCCACCGGCAACCCCGTATTCAACCTGCCGACTTCGCTGTTGCTGGCTCCCGTGGTCGCGTTGCCGCTGATGAGAGTGGACGGGCTGCCGGTCGGCGTACAGGTGATCGGGCAACCGCACAACGACTACCGCGTCGCCGACCATGCCCAATGGATGACCGACAACCTGCTGCCTGCAAGCATGGCCTGATCACGAAAGAACCCCATGACAGTCGACTTCACTTCCACGAGACGCAAGGACCGGCGCGACGAACAGCCGGACTCGACGCCGGCATCCATGCAGGCCGAACTGCTGGCCTTGCAAGAGGCCGCGAGCATCGAATCGGCACGCCACGAGTTCATTGCGGATTTTCGCTGGCCCGAAGGCGTGCGCGTCGCCGTCAACTTCACCTGCGACTACGACGCCATGCTTTTGCGGCGCGTCTTCGAGGAGCCTGCGCTGCAGCTCGCAAAGGGGGAGTTCGGCGGCCGCGTGGGCGCGCTACGGCTGGTGAAACTTTTCGACAAGCACGACGTGAAAGCAACATTCTTCGTGCCGGGCCGCATCTGCGAGCTCTATCCCGCGAGCCTGCGCGCCATGGTGGCCAGCGGACACGAACTGGCCGACCACATGTGGGAACACCAGACGCCGGTAGCGCATCGCTTCCAGGTCGATCACATCGAGAAGACGGCCGAAGCGCTGTCCCGCTTCACGGGGCATCGCCCCCGGGGCACGCGGAGCTTCTACCCCAATGCCCTGCTGCGCCAAGCCGGCCATGTCTACAACAGCCACGGTTCGGCCAGCCTCATGCCCTACTACACCGGCGATGCCGACGGTGGCCACGCACTGGTCGAACTGCCGTTTCACTTCGCCATCGACGACGCGCAGTTCTTCACGTTCGGCTGGATCGGCAGCGCACCCGAGGCACAACACCTGTCGGACCCTGAGCGCGTGCTGGAGCTGTGGTGGGACGCGTTCATGTGCCAGTACGAACGCGGTGGCTACCTGAACATCTGCCTGCACCCCTACGTGTCCGGGCGCGCCATGCGCATTGCGATGCTGGACGAACTCATTCTGCGCATCAAGAAGCTCGACGGCGTTTGGTTCCCAACCTGCGAGACCGTTGCGCGCTACTGCCTCGATCGATTCCCCCCGCGCAAGCTGCGCACCTGATCCACGAAAGAACTCGATGCCCTGGAAGCAAGGTTACACAATCAGTGACGAAGTCGGCCTGCCCGACGACGAGGTGCATTGGCCCGACGGCCAGCGATGCTGCATGCGCATCGTGGTCGACCTGGGCCTGGCCGATGCGCCCGAAGGCCTGACGCCCAAGAACCTGCGCAGCCCGGAAGCCGTGTTCACGATGGGCGAAGGCCTTGACGTCGTACTGGCCTTGCTGGCAAAACATGCGCTGCGCGCCACGTTCGCGGTGCCCGCGATGATGGCGGCGACCTATCCGCAGCGCGTGCGCGCATTGCACGACGCCGGGCACGAGATCGCCGTCAACGGACTCAAGCACGAGGACATGACGCAGCTCTCGCGCGAGGAAAAAGGCCGGCGGATCTCATGGGCCACCGACATGGTCAGCGAAGTGACGGGAAAGCGGCCGACCGGCTGGTTCGGCATGCCGAGGGTGAACGACGCCTTTGCGGTGGGAACCGCAAGTTCGCCGCTCATCGACATGCTTATCGACGCCGGCTACCGGTATTTCGGCAACGGGCTGGCCGACGACATTCCGCACTATTGGGTATCGGACTTCGCGCGCCGACGCGTACTGCTCACGCTGCCAAGTTACTACCACTTCAACGACCAGTACTTCATGCTCTACCCGCGCCGGGGATCGGGTCTGGAGAACCCCGACGTGCTGATGCGCAACCTGCGCTGGGAGTTCGATGCCCAGTACGCGCGCGGCAGACACTTCGAGATGACGCTGCATCCGCAGCACGTGGCGTGGTCCGACCGCATGCCGGGCTTGGAGCGCTTCCTGGCGCATGTCGCGAGCCGGCCGGGCGTGTGGAACGCGACGAGCGACGAATGCGCACGCCATTGGCTGGCCGACTATCCTGCGGACAAGACACTGCATTTGGAGCCTGCCGTGTGGCGCGATCACGAGGGCAGCCTGAGCTGAGGCGCCTGTCCGGTCCGAGAGAGCACATGCAGGCTGGCGCGCACCAGGGTGCGGTGCGAAGATCGTCCGCACTTCCGACTTGCCCCATACACATGACCTACGAGACCCTCAAGACCGAAGCGATCGGCGAGCACGTGCTTCTGGTGACGCTGAATCGCCCCGAGGTGGGCAACGCCATCAGCACGCAGATGGGCCACGACCTGCTGCATCTGTGGAACACGCTCACCGAAGACGCAGGCAGCACGCGCTGCGTGGTGGTCACCGGTGCAGGCGACCGCATCTTCTGCGCGGGCGGTGATCTTCGCGAACGCAACGGCATGAGCAACGCGCAGTGGCGCAAGCAGCATGAGCTGTTCGAGCGCGCGTTCTGGACGCTGGCCGATCTTCCTGTCCCCGTCATTGCCGCGCTCAACGGCCATGCCTATGCGGGCGGCCTGGAGATCGCGTTGTGTTGCGATTTCCTGTACGCCAGCAGCGCGGCGAAGCTTGCGTTGACGGAGGTGCGCATCGGCATCATGCCGGGCGGCGGCGGCACGCAGAACCTGCCGCGCGCGGTCGGCGAGCGGCGTGCCAAGGAGATCCTCATGACGGGCGCGCCCTTCTCGGCGAACGATGCGTACGACTGGGGACTGGTCAATCGCATCTGCGAACCCGATGAGGTGCTGCAGGCCGCCTTGGCCACGGCCGCCACCATCGCCGGCAACGCACCGCTGTCGGTGCGGCAGGTCAAGAAATCGGTGCGCTACGGCGGGCAGATGGAACTGCGCACGGCATTCCGCTTCGAAGTCGAGGCTTACAACCAGCTGGTCGGCACCGAGGATCGCATCGAAGGCGTCAAGGCCTTCAACGAAAAACGTCCGCCCGCGTTCAACGGGCGCTGAAAGAGTTCAGCCCAAGAGCAACGCGCGCAGCGGCCCGAGCACATCGGATGCACGCGTGCCGGCCGGGGCGTCAAGCAATGCCAGCGCGGCCCTGTTGTCACCAGCCGGGTGGCCTGCATGCGCCGCGCAGTCGTCCCATTTGGCGAGCAGATCGGCACGCGACATCGGGTCGGCCATCGAACCCGGCGCCCAGTCGACGGTGACGGCGCTGCTGTCGCCCGACGCGTGCAGCACGCGCACGTGCACCGGTGCGGTGTCGAGCTTCTCCCCGGCCGCCTCGCGCTCGGTCGTGACCACGCGCGCCATCAATGCCTGCACCTCGACCCGCAGCGGTGCAGCATCGCTGAAGCTGCGCAGCGTGACCGCGCCGTCGTGCCAGGCGGCGGCGCAACAGTACTCGGCGCTGAACTTTCCTTCGAGACCCGTGACAGGTCTCGGGTGGATCAGCGCGGCCAGGCCGTGCGCGGGCAATCCGATCTCGACGCGGTCGGGCATCGGCAACGCAGGCGCGCCCTGCCGCAGCTTCAGCACGCCCGCGATCATGCGGTGCGTGAGATAGCAGCTCGGAAAGCGCTTGTGCTCGAAGCCCGGCTGCTCGATCGCCCACGGTTGCGAGCCGGTCCATGCCAGCCGTTGCGGTTGTTCGCCGCCGCTGAAGGCATAGGCGAACCCGCGCGCGCCCCATACCTCGTCGCTTGCCGTGGCGCCCGCGCGCGCCAGCAGCACCGCCCGCACGGCGGCCGACGCCGCAAGACCGCAATGCAGCGGCTTGGTGTCGGTACCGAAGTTGGCGCGCAGGCCACCGGCGCTGCTTGCGGCGATGGCCATCGCACGGCGCGCCACGTCGTCGGGCAGTTCGAGCAGCTGCGCGCACGCGGCGGCGGCACCGACCACGCCCAGCGTGTCGGTCGCATGAAAGCCCAGCGCGTAATGCCGGAAGCCGATCCATTGGCCCAGCCGCAGCGCGGTCTCGACGCCGAGGAGGTAGGCACCGAGCACGTCGGCGAATGCAAGGCGCGCATCAGCCTGCGGCAGCACCGCCAGCAACGCCGACACCACGGGGGCGCTGGGGTGGCAGGTGGCGAGCATGCACACGTCGTCGTAGTCGAGCGCATGCGCGGCCGTGCCGAGCACCAGCGCCGGATCGGCACCGCCGCTGGCCTCCACGGCGGCGTGCGTGCACCGCTCGTGCATACCGCCCAGCGCGGTGGCAATGGTGTCGAACCAGCTGCGGCGTGCCTGTCGCATCGCTTCGTCGGAAAGCGGCGCGCGTGCGCGGCGAGCGCAGGTGACCCATGCGGCAATGAAGTCAGGCGTGGGGTGTCGTGCGATGTCGGTCATGCCGGGTTCCTTCATCAAGACTGGATTCAGTTCAGTAGGAGCGCGGCATCGCGAGGGTGTGCTGCGCCACGAACGCGGTCACCAGGTTGTTGGACAGCGGCGCGGTGCGAAACAACCGCGTCTCCTTCCATTTACGCTCGATGTCGTACTCGCAGGCGAAGCCGTAGCCGCCGTAGGTCGTCATGCAGGCCTCGGCGGCCTGCCATGCGGCCTCGCTGCAGAGGTACTTGGCCATGTTGGCTTCGTCCCCGCAGGGCACGCCCGCATCGAACCGGGTCGCAGCCTGGTTGCGCATGAGCTCCGACGCTTTCAGCGCCATGTGCGCCTGCGCGATCGGAAAGGCCACGCCCTGGTTCGCGCCGATGGGCTTGTCGAATACCACGCGCTCGGTCGCATAGCGGCTCGCACGCCCGGTGAACCAGCTGCCGTTGCCGATGCATTCGCTGGCCACGAGCAGGCGTTCGGCATTCAGCGAACTGAGCAGGTACTTGAAGCCCTCGCCCTCCTCGCCGATGCGCCAGGTGTCCTCCACCTCGAGGTTCTCGATGAACACCTCGTTGGTATGGTGGTTGAGCATGGTGTCGATGGTGCGCGGCTGCAGCGACTTGCCGGCCCGGGCGATGTCGACCAGAAACAGGCTCAGGCCGTCGGTCTTGCGCTTGACGTCTTCATAGGGCGTGGTGCGCGCCAGAAGCAGGTACATGTCGGACTGACGGTAGCGCGAGGTCCAAATCTTCTGGCCGTTGATGACGTAGCCGCCGTTCACCTTGCGTGCAAAGGTCTTGATGCGCAGCGTGTTCGATCCGGCGTCGGGCTCGGTCACGCCGAAGGCCTGCAGGCGAAGGTCGCCGCGCGCGATGCGCGGCAGCACCGCATCCTTCTGCGCGTCGCTGCCGTACTGCAGCACGCTGGCCATGGTGTACATCTGCGCGTGGCAGGCGGCCGCGTTGCCGCCTGCCGCGTTGATCGCTTCGAGTATCACGCAGGCGTCCATGAGCTGCAGGCCCGAGCCGCCGTATTGCTCGGGAATCAGCGCGGCCAGCCAGCCGGCCTCGGTGACGGCGGCGACGAAGTCGTCGGGGTACGCTTCCTTGGCATCGCAGTCGCGCCAGTAGGCGTCGCCGAAGCGCAGCGACAGTTCGGTGACGGCGGAGCGGATCTCGCGCTGGGTGTCGGAATAGGAAAAGTCCATGTCGTGTGCTCGAAGGAGGTCCTAGAGATTGACGACGCCTTGCGCCGCGAGACGATCGATGTCGGCATCGGACACCGCCAGCTGCCGCAGCAGCGCGCGGCTGTCCTGCCCGCTCCTGAAGCTGAGCTCAGGGGCGAACTCGCGCTCGCCGTTGAAGCGGATCGGAAGGCCCACCGCACAGGCCTCGACGGTGAGACCCTCTTCATTGGTCACATGCAAGGTGCGGTGCAGGCCCAGCGCCTTCACCTGCGCATCGCCGAGCACCTGCTCGAGGTCGTGCACGGCGCTGACCGGCACGCCGCAGCCGCGCAGGCGGTTCACCACGTCGATGCTGGGCAGCGTGCGCGTCACGGCCACCAGCGCGGCCTTCAGTGCGACGCGGTGTTCCACGCGATTTGCGTTGGTGGCAAAGCGCGCATCGGCGGCGAGGCCCGGCTGCTCGAGCGCATGCGCCAGCTTGGCGAACAACCGGTCGTTGCCGCAGCCGACGAACACGCGCGAGTCGGCGGTATCGAGCACTTCGTAGGGCGCAAGCATGGCCGTGGCCGAGCCCAGGCGGCGCGGCAGCTTGCCGCTGACGCTGTAGTTGGCGATGGGATTGGTCATCCAGGCCACCCCCGTCTCGAGCAGCGAGGTATCGACGCGCACGCCCCTGCCCGTGTCCTTTCGCTGCGCGATGGCCGCGACGATGCCCAGCGCCGACCACAGCCCCGTGCCCATGTCGACCAGCGACACGCCCACGCGCGCCGGCTCTGCACCCTCGTGCCCAGTGACCGACATGATGCCGGCGTAGGCCTGGATGAGCGGGTCGTACCCCGGCAACGGTGCCAGCGGGCCCAGCGTGCCGAAGGCGCTCAGCGCGCAATAGATGAGCCCCGGCCGGTCCGCGGCGAGGTCGTCGTAGCCAAACCCGCGCTGCTCCGCGCTGCCGGGCTTGAGCGAGTGGATCAGCACATCGGTGGGGCGCAGCAGGCGGCGCAACAGTCCCTGACCCTCGGCATGGTCGAGGTCCAGCACCAGACTGCGCTTGCCGCGGTTCAATGTGGCGTAGGTGGGCGACATGCCGGCGCCCATCTGTGGCGCCCACTGGCGCGTGTCGTCGCCGCCTTGCGGCCGCTCGATCTTGATGACTTCAGCGCCAAGGTCCGCAAGTACCTGCGTGCAATAGGGGCCTGCGACGTTCTGGGTGAGGTCGATGACCCGTTCCCCGGTGAGTGGTTTCATTCGGTGCGTGTCGCGGTTTTCTTCAGGGCCCCGGCGCTGCGGCGCAGGGTCATGGCGTACTGGAAGCGGGTGTTGGGATGCAGCGTGTCGGACATCTCGATCAGCGTGTCGTGCGCCGCGAAGTACCAGCGCTGCAGGCGCAACAAAGGCTCGCCGGGCGGGCACTGCAGCAGCCTGGCCTGGCCCTTCGTCGACATGCTCGCGCCGAGGACCTGCTCCACGCGTTCGATGAGCAGGCCGCGCGCCTTCTGGATCTCGAGAAACACCGGCAGCCCGCTGCGTCCAGAGGCCTGCACCGCCGCCCGGTTCGCCGCCGGCACCCACACCGAGCTGATGCCCATAGGCACCTTCTGGCTGGCCGCCGTGCGCGTGGTCTGCGCATGAATCCAGCGTGAGCCCGGTGCGGCGCCGATGAGCGCGGCCTGCGCATCGCCGAGCACGACTTCGGTCGATTCGACGATCTCGACCTTGGTGTTGCGCGCGTAGCAAAGCAGCTCCTCGATGCTGTCCAGCGACTGGGAATACTCCGGTTGCGGGGAGCGGCGCAGCACCACCGATCCCACGCCCTGGTGGCTGTCGACGAGGCTGCGTGCCTTGAGTTCGGACAGCGCATCGCGCACCGTCTGGCGGCCCACGCCGAAGCGTTCCATGAGCTTGGCTTCGGACGGCAGCCGCGTGCCGATGGCCCATTGGCCGCGGCGGATTTCGCTTTCGAGGGCGAAGGCCACGCGGCCTCGCTTGGTGTCGGTGGCGGAAGAGCTGGAAAGGGTATGCATGGGCGTGAGGACCTGTCCGGACAAGTGTGCGCGCCGCATCCTTCGCGCCACTGCGGGCTAACCCCGAATTGTCCGCAACCCATCCGGACAAGTGCCCGCGAAGCCTCGTGAACAGGTGACTTGTCTGCCCCTTCGCCGAACAAGAAGGGGTAAGCATGTACCGTGCTGCGCTGCCTGCGACGGAACATCGCGGCCCAAGGAGACAAATCCATATGCCAGATCGCCTCACATCGCCCGGTGCCGCCTTGCCCGGTCTGTTGCAACGCCGCACCTTGCTGTGCGGATCGGCACTTGCGCTGAGCCTGCGGAGCGTGCATGCCGCCGACGGGCCATGGCCCGCCAACCCCATCAAGATCGTCGCTGCACAGGCGCCCGGCTCATCGAACGATTCGAGCGCAAGGGCGTTGTCGGATTACTTCACGCAAAAGCTCGGCGTGCCCGTGGTGGTCGACAACAAACCCGGCGGCGTTAGCATGATCGCGGCCGAGGCCGTGGCACGCGCCAATCCCGACGGCTACACCTTGCTGATTGCGCTCAACAGCCAGCTCGCCCAGGCGCCGGTGATGATCCGAAAGTTGCCCATCGATCCCGACAAGGATCTGCTGCCGATCGCGTCGCTCGGCGTCGGCCCCGTCACCGGCGTCGTGCACAAGGACTTCCCGGTGCGCTCGATAAAGGAACTTGTCGAGTACGCCAAAAAGAAACCGGTCAACGTCGGCAACTATGCGATCGGTTCGGGCTGGCAGCTGATGCTTGCGCAGCTGTCGAAAGAGACCGGCGCGCAATTCAACATCATCAACTACAAGGGCACCGGCGCGATGGTCATGGACCTCTTCGCGGGACAGGTCGACATCGGCGCGGGTTCGCTTGCAGGCATGGGCGGCGGGATCCAAAAGGGCAACGTGCGCCCCATCGTCGTGTTCTCGCGCAAGCGCTCTTCGCGCATGCCCGATGTGCCGACCTGGACCGAGTGCGGCTACACGGGTCCGGCCTTCGAAAATCTGGTTGAGAGCAACGTGCTTTTCGCTCCGGCGCGCACACCGCCGGTCGTGATTGAGCGCATCGCCGCGTTGGTGCAGCAATCTTTCACCGAGTCGGCCCGCGTCAAGTCGGTGAACGATCTTCTGGCAGAAGACGAGCCGCCACTAACCGGCGCCTCGCTGCGCCAGTTCATCCAGCGTACCTGGCCGAGCTATCGCAAGCTCACTAAAGATCTTGGTGTCGCCACTGCGGCCTGATCAGCGCAAGCGCCACAACGTGACCCATCGATCGCGGAGCATGGCCCTGACAACTACCGCCAACGTATCACCCCCTCCGTACTCCTAGCTTGCTGAACACGGCTTGGTCGGAGAAGCCGCAGGCGTAGGCAATGGCGCCGATGCTCAACTGACCGCTCTTCGGCTGATGCAGGTAGCTCAGGCTCTTGAGCAGGCGCATCTCGCGCAAGGTGGCGTGCACGCTCATGTCCTGCGATGAGAAGAGGCGGCAGAGTTGTGCGCGCGACAGGCCTGTGCCGCGCGCGATGTCGGCCACGCAGAGATCGTGCCGATGCAGGTTGCTCTGAGGCGCCGGCGTACAGCGCGTGATACAACGGCCGCTCTTTCAACGTCACGCGCACCGGCAAGATCGCGCGCTCGGTAAAGGTGCGCCCGAACGTTAAGAGCGTGCCCATCTGCATGTCCAGGCACGACCGGCTGTACGGGCGCAGAGGTCCATCGTAACGAATGCGTGCCTCGCACTCGTCGGCGCCTGCATGCAGGTCCATCTGGCAAGCCGACACCAGCGCGTTGTAGCGGGCGATGCGCGCCAAGGCTGCACCGAAGTCAGAGCTAAGCATGCCGGCGAATCCCACCACACCGAACAATTCCGAGCGCATCGGCTGCAGGCCCACAGCCAGCCCCGCTGCGGGGTTGCCGGCTTTCTCGTAGATCAAAACGAAGACGCGGTCGGCCTGCGCGCTGGTGAGCGACTTTCTCAGGCCGTCGGTTTCGAGACCCGCCGGCGCCGCCACCTCGTCCAGATTGATACCGGCCTTGTGCAGGCCGTCGAGCATGTTGAACGGGAGGCGGGCCAGCGTCATGGCAATGGGTCGAAGGGGCCCGTTTCTTGCAGGCCCGGGTTGTGTGTGGTGTCGAATATAGGTGCCTGCGTCGAAGCCGGGAGAGTCTGGCTCGCAATGACCCACAAACAGCAGCCCCCACGCGTTACCTTTCGACTCCCTTCAACCGCTTTTCGCTGCTGTCCCCTGGCTCCCGCCTACCGACGACAGCCACCGGAGACGGGGTCGCACCGCCGGGATCGTATGGCTTTCGACGCGCGAGCGCTTGGCTGACGTACACCCCCGCATCGATCAGCTCGCGTCCGAAACTTCATCTGCAACACTCCTTCTGCCTCAGCAGTGGTTTTGTGTTAAGTCGACCTGTTGAACCCACCGCCGATACTGGTCGGCCGCATTCTGCGAACCTATCGGTACGTTGACCTGCCCCTCTTGCCGTGCCATTCATAACGAGTAAGTCCGGGGGGTTGCAAATTTAGTTGATCTCGGTGGTGTTTGAACTGGGTCGAGCTGCATCGCCAGCGCGCTGGCGATGCAGCTCGGCGAACTTGGTTGGCGGCAGGCGGTTGCAACTTTTGTGCGGCCTGACCTCGTTGTAGTGTTGTCGCCAGCCGGCGATGGCCGACCTGGCATGTTGCAGCGTCTCGAACCATTGTTCGTTCAGGCACTCGCCTTTGAACTTGCCGTTGAAGCACTCGATGTAGCCGTTCTGCATGGGTCGCCCGGGCTCGATCAGGGGATGTGGCGAATACCGTATGTCTGGGCTCATCCCATGAACGCCCTGCTGGTGAACTCCGGGCGTTGTCCGTGCGCACAGCCAGTGGGGAGCCTCACGCACTCGTGGCTGAATTCGTCGGCCACCGTGAGGCACTTGATACGCCGCCCGGTATTGCGCCTGCGCACGGCCAGGATGGCCGCGCTGTAGAGCCTGCAAACCTTCTTGTGGTCCACGTCGGGGAAGTGCGGGCGGAGCATGTCATGGATGCGCCGATAGCCAAAGCGTCGGCGCACGTGCGCGATCTCGACGATCTTCCTGCTGAGCTTTTGGGTTATGGCATCGATCCCGGGTGGATTGCGCCGACTGTCGCATGAGAGCCCCACAAGCCTGCATGCCGTCGCTCGCTCAGATCGCATTGCATGATCCTGGTGGCGATGGCGGTACGCTTAGCCTGTGGGGCTAACGCTTTTCCCCGAAGGCGGTGTTCAGCGCGTGGATGTGCGGATGGGCTTCGGCCAGCGTAGGTTCGAGCGGATGCGGCCGGCGCCTGCGGCCCGCCGTCGGGCAGTGCGGCTCGATGACCTTGAGCAACGCCTTCCAAGACTCCACCGGCTCCATCTCGGCAAGGAAGACTTCCCGACGTGTCTTCTTCCTCTTGCCCGCGTACTCGGCATCCGAAATTCAACATGATTGGTCAACGTTCAGAGCGAGCATTTGTGGACTTGATCAGCCGTTCCCCTGAGTGGCCGCGAGCCCGGGTTCTTCGCCATGCTTGACGAACATGGAGACCTTTCGGTGGCGTTGTCCCGTCGACTCGCGTTTTCCGCGCGCCGTGGCGGCCAACAACTGCCGTCGGTTTCACGCGTTTGACCCCATGGCCGTCGGCCTGATCGTGTCTCTCCGAGGAGAAATCGGACCCACGCTTATTGCTCAGATGCTTGGACGCATTTATCGTTGCAAATCAGAAAAGGTAATGGCTAAATCATTAGGAATTCAACATGGGCGGTTTCGAGACCCAACGTGACGAAAATGCACACGGATTTCCCTGCTTAATGTCCGTGCTCGATGCTGTTGACCAAGCGGTCATCATCAAGGACGAGGCATCGCGTTTCCTGTATGGGAACCTCGCGGCGAGCGCCTTGCTCGACACCTCAAGTGACCATTTGAGAGGAAAAACGGTTTACGACTTTCTTGATCGGGAGCAGGCCGACCGATCCAGGAAAACAGATCTTGAGGTGCTCAGTACCGCGCACAGTCACGTCTGCGAAGAAACCACCGTGCTGCTAAATGGCCGGATTCGAAGCCTGAGAACGAAGAAGCAGTGCATTAGCGTGCCAGAGCTGGGTTCCGGCAAGCTGGTTCTGGTTCTCATTGCCGACGTTTCCGAACTTCGAAACGCTGAAGCAATCCTGCGGGCAAGCAAAGAGCACTATCGGTCGTTTGTTGAACTGCATCCACAAACCCCGTGGACGGCCGATGCAAGTGGCGCCGTGATAGAGATAGGGCCCGGCTGGCGACAAGTCTCGGGCCTGCCGGCCCAGAAAGCCCTCGGCCGCGGGTGGGAACAATCTGTGCATCCAGAGGATCTGGAAGAAGTACGGACTCGGTGGACGGCCTCGATCTGCCACGGCACGCCGCTGGACGTCGAGTGCAGAATATCAAGCCCTTCCCACGGAAAGTATCGGTGGTTTCGCAACCGTGCCGCACCTCGTCGCGACGCAGAAGGCCATGTGGTGCGGTGGTACGGGGTTCTCGAAGATGTGCATCAGCAAAGGCTTGCGATTGACGCATTGCGCGAGAGCGAGGCGCTGTTCAGAGGAATCGCCGACAGCGTTCCGGTGATGATGTGGCTTACCGACGCGAACGGACAAGCGACCTATCACAGCCGACGTTGGCTCGAGTTGACCGGTCAAAGCGAGACCGATGCCCTGGGGTCCGGTTGGAGCCGATCGGTGCATCCGGAGGACCTTGGAACTGTCATGACCAGGTTCGCAGACGACATTGAAAGAAATGCTCTCGTCAGGCTGGAGTACAGGTTGCGGCGCGGGGACGGCAGTTGGGCCTGGGTCATCGACACCGGCGCACCGCGGCTCTCACGCAGCGGCGAGTTGCTCGGCTATGCAGGTTCGGTCGTCGACATCACGGACCGGCGGACGGCCGAGCTGGCGTTGCGAGAGAGCGAAGCCTCTGTCAGAAGCATCTTCGACAGCAGCCCCGACTGCATCCGGCTTTTGGATCTGGAAGGCGACCCACTTCTCATGAACAAGGCCGGACGGGAACTCATGGGCCTGAGCCCCTCAGACTCGCTGGAGAACCATTCATGGCGCAAGGTCTTCGCCGAAGGCGTGATGCCGAAAGTGCTCGCATCGCTTGAACAGGTCAGACGGGGGCGCTCATCACGGTTTGAAGCGGGCATGACGGACGCTCGGGGCAATCCTCGGCACATGGACGTCATCGCGGCACCGGTTTTCAGCGCAGACGGCGCCCCCACAGGCATGGTGACCATCTGGCGTGACATGACCCAGGCAAAAGCTGCGCACGATGATGCACAGGCAGCCCGCAGCCAAGCCGAGGATGCAGCACAACGCTTGTCGGCGGCGCTCGAAGCCACGATGGACTGCGTCTTGGTAGTCGACCGCGCATGGCGCATCACTTTCCTCAACGAAAATGCCCGCAAGTTCTTGGCGCTTGGTCAAGAGGCGATCGGTTGCGGGCTCTGGGAGCTTTACCCAGCCGAGGCCAGCGGCCCGTATGCGAAGAACTACCAACGCGCGCTCGAGAGCGGCAAGTCGGTTTCGTTCGAGGAGTACCTTCCAACCCTGGGAGTGTGGCTGGAAGTGCATGCGTCACCCACGCAGGACGGCCTTTCCATCTTTTTTCGCGACACCTCGGCTCGCCGAGCAGCTGAGCAGGAGCGCCTCCAAGCGCAAAAGCAGCTGTCCCACATGGCCCGGCACGACGCGCTGACAGGACTGCCCAACGGCACCGCATTTTTAGAGGTGATGGATGAAAGCACACGCCATGCAAGGAAGGACGCTGCGCTGGCGCTGATGACAGTCGGCCTTGACGCCTTCAAGACATTCAACGACACCTACGGCGTGCGTGCCGGCGACAGCGTGCTGCGCCAAGCGGCAGAGCGATTGCGAAGCTGTGTCAGAGAGACCGATTTTGTTGCGCGGCGGGCAGGTGACGTGTTCGCGGTGTGCTTGCCCGGACTGCGGCGAAGTGGCGATGCGACGGAGATGGCGCAGCGCCTTATTGCCGTGCTCTCACAACCTTTCGAATTGGATGGAGCCCAGGCAAGTCTCAGCATCGGGAGCAGCATCGGCATCTCGATAGGACCGGACGACGGCACCTCGGCGGAACAACTGACCAAAGCGTCGGAAGTGGCTCTCAATCGAGCGAAAGCCATGGGCAAGGGAACGTATCTCCGGTACTTCGAAGGAATGGACTCGCAGCTTCAAGCTCACCTGGCGTTGAAGCACTCTCTTCAAGATGCGCTCGCTCGAGGCGAGTTCGAGGTGCACTACCAGACGCTGGTCAACCTGCGTTCGCGCCGAATCAGTACATGTGAAGCACTGGTACGCTGGAGGCATCCGCACAAGGGTTTGATTCCTCCTGCGGACTTCATTCCCATTGCCGAGGAAACGGGCCTTATCGTGCCGATTGGCGAATGGGTCCTCCACGAAGCCTGTCGGCAGGCGGCAAGCTGGCCTGGCGACGTCAGCGTCGCCGTGAACCTGTCACCCGTGCAATTCAAGAGCCCTCATCTAGTGCGGACCGTCGAGGAAGCCTGCGCCAGTGAGGGACTGGTCGCATCGCGCCTGCAACTGGAGATCACAGAGTCGGTGCTTCTGGATGAAGACGACAGGAACTTGCAGACGCTGCAAGAACTGAGACAGTTGGGGGTGCGAATCGCCATGGACGATTTCGGGACCGGCTATTCTTCGCTCGGCTATCTGCGACGTTTTCCTTTTGACAAGATCAAGGTAGACCGAAGCTTTATCTCCGATCTGCCGCACGGAAGAGAATCGCTGGCGATTGTCAAAGCGGTCGCGGGGATTGGAAAAAGCCTCGGAATCACCACGACCGTTGAGGGCGTTGAGACGCCAGAACAGCTGGAGCTGGTGTGCCTCGAAGGCTTCGACGAAGCGCAGGGTTACCTGTTTTCAAGACCGCTGCCCGCCTCGGAGATGCATCGCTTGATAGTTTCGCAAGAACGTTGAATTAAACGCTCACGAAACATCAAGGTTTCAGCTGATCGTTGGCGTCACCTGCGTTGGGGCCGGTGCGCTGGGCAGCTCCGGTGTGTGGCCATCGTGAAAGACAGTGCGATGAACTCGCCCGTCTCGGAGGTTCTCTCGCCGGCCGGCGCTCGAGCAACTGCACGGGCGCCAACGGCGCCGCGTCCTGGTCCGCGAACCGCAACGCTAATCCCTCACGCGCGAAGTCGAGCGGCTGCCCCTGCGGCAGGTCCTGCGTGATCTTCTGCGTCGCATCGACGACGTTGGGCATCACGCTCCCCCGATGGCTCACATAAACGAAGCCCACATCGCCCAGCGCCGGCAGCATGCGATTCGTGCAGACCGGTTGGAACAGACCCGCGCGCAACTGGTAGGCGCTGCGCCCGTCATGTGAGTTGATCAGCACGATCTCGCCCAGCACTTCGTCCAGCGAGAGCGCCTGCATCAACGGCTTGAAGTGCAGCATGTGCCGCGCAAACCGGCCGCTGCCGGCCGTGCACGCCCGTGTCTGCCGCACGTCGGTCGACTCGGAGCCCGCAGGTGCCGCTTGAGCGCCTCGAAAAACTTGCGCTCCGCGGCGTTGCGTCGCGCATGTACCGTGGTCGTGCCCTGCGGAAGAAGTGCCATCCCGTTGCCATCGCCTGCCTGCATTGCCTTGTACATTGGCGCCTCCCGCGGTCGTCAACCAGGCGATGGCCTAGCGTCAACGCTGGAGCGCGGCAGATCCGACTGGCGAGGCACCAACGCAGCTCGGGGAGCGGAACGCTGTTAAGCCCTCCGCGCAATTAATGCAGCACAGCAGGCAATCACCGCTGCTGCTCCTCGGTTCACTACACGGAGATGTCGGGGCGTGGAGATGAAACGTCGCGCCTTGGATGCTGTCTTGAGGTATGCGCACTGCACAGCAAAATCGACGAGCACTCCAAGCACGATGATGACTAGGGCGTGCAGGTGAGACAGTACTGTGAGGTCAAAGGCTTGCGGAAGAACGGCCCCAAAGAACACAGCTGCCTTGGGATTACCCAACGTGAGCATTGCTCCGGCTAGGAAGCCGGTTGGCTTCGCTTCGTCGGGCTGTCCCACCGAAGGGGAACTCGTCCACAGCTTCCACGCAACAAATACAAGGTAAGCCACCCCTCCCCACTTGACTAGCAGGAATAACAGTTCGTATCGCAGCGCAACAGCGGCAAGCCCGAAGATTGCGGCTACAAGCCATACCGCGTTCCCGAAAACCATTCCCGCAACGAACGGAAACGCCGAAGCTTTGCCGCGCGAGAGTACGGTTGCCACCAGCGTTCCTTGCGCCGGCCCGGGCAGCGCCGCCGCGATAGCAAAAGGAACGAGGAACAGCCAAATGTTGGACCAATTCATGAGTGTGAGGCCCTTGAGACAACCATTGTATGGGCCGACAGTTTTCCTACCGCAGCCGCGAACTGACAGCCTCAGTCTAGCCTGCAGATCGCAGTTCCATCGAATCGCTGCTTGGCCAACCGCGGCCACATCCTCGACCGCAACGGGCTCATCCTCGCGTCGAGCGTGGTGGCGCCCAGCATGGGTCATTCCCGAAGACATCGAACGCGACGACCCCGAGGTGCGCGCCAAGCTCAAGCAGGTGGCCAAGCTGCTCGAGATGTCACAGAAGGACTTCGACAAGAAGCTCGAGGACGAGGACAAGGGAAGGTCTGATCAAGAGCACGTTTCTTGCATGAAGGACTGAACCCTGCAAAGGAGCACAAGCGATGAGCCAGATCAGTTTTGCGGATGCGGAGCAAGCGGGCAAGAGGAAGAAGACCAGGCGCGAAATCTTCCTTGCCGAAATGGAACTGGTGGTGCCGTGGAAGGCGCTGCTCAAAGTCATCGAGCCCCACTATCCAGTGGCAGGCCGAGGCCGTCGTCCCTACCCGCTGCAAGCCATGCTGCGCGTGCACCTGATGCAGAACTGGTTCGCCCTGAGCGACCCGGCGATGGAAGAAGCCTTGTACGAGATCGCCTCGCTGCGCACGTTCGCCGGACTCGGTCTGGAGGCGATCCCCGACGAGACGACCATCCTGAACTTCCGCCACCTGCTGGAAGCCAGCGATCTGGCCGAAGACATCTTCAAGCAGGTCAACGCCCACCTGGCCAGGAAGGGGCTGCTCCTGAAGCGCGGCTCCATCGTGGACGCCACGATCATCGCGGCGCCCAGTTCGACCAAGAACAGTACGGGCGAGCGTGACCCCGAGATGCACCAGACCAAGAAGGGCAACCAATGGCATTTCGGCATGAAGGCGCATATCGCGGTGGATGCCGAGTCGGGACTGGTGCA
>NZ_FOLP01000039.1 GCF_900112425.1 Variovorax sp. OK212
TCATGATGGACCTGCTGACCAAGCAGGGCGCGAGCAAGCTGGTGAAAGAGTGCACCTACCCGCTGACCGGCATCGCCTGCGTCAAGCGCGTGTACGCCGACCTGGCCACGCTCGAGTGCACGCCGCAGGGCCTGAAGCTCGTCGATCTGGTCGATGGCCTGAGCCGCGAAGAGCTCGAGAAGCTGATCGGGATGGCGCTTCAGTAGTCGAACGGAACGCTCGGCACTGAACGCCGCTCCTGGCCGACAGCCGCAGGCTAGCCCGCAGCTCGAAGTGCCATCACCTCGTCAAAGGTGGAGCGATCGTCCGCGTACGCCGCCGCCCCCGGCAACTAGAACGCCACGCCGGGCGGCCCGGCGAACCGCAGGATCGAGCGTGCCAGCTCCGGGTGCGACGATGCCCAGAGGTCGTCGAAGAGTATCCACACATGGTGGTTGAATCCGTCGTCGAGTCGCAACTCGACATGGTGCTCGCCGCCTTGAACGCTCGCGGGTTGCCGCTCCCGCGTGTGGAACCACTTGACGTTTTCGTGCAGGTCATGCGCCGAGAGACTTCCTGCATGAATACCCTCGTCGTTGTCGGCGGCTGTTTCGGGCGACACCTCCGCCAGGCGGCGGAGCAACGAAGCGGCATTCAAGTCGGGGTGGCTGCGAGCGACGAGCGCGAGCCAGTCGAGCTCGAGCGGATGGTCGACATCGGGGGAGACGCCCGCCAGCCACGCGACCAACCCGGGCAAGCGGACGCCCGCGATCTCGACGGGCCCCGGCAGGTCTGACAGATTCGCGCCATCCCACACGGTACTGAACACCGCATAGACAGCGCCTTCTCCACCCCCGCCGCCGACAGGCACCGTCTGCGTCTCGGCGGCGAAATCGCCGTTCGACACGCCATCCGGCAGACAGTCGACCGTGTAGATCGAGAACGGGCCGGCGTGGCGCGACAGCACGGCTTCGCTCATCCACCAGAACGCGAGCTCGACCTCGTCGTCATCGGTTTCGATGAGCACCATGCCGTCTCGCGTCTCGACGTTGTTGGAATACCAGTTGCTGGACAGCGACTGCTGCAACTCGTCGTCGTTCACGGGTGCGGGAATCGCGCCGCTGCGCACCTTCTCGGCGAAGCCTTCGAAGCCGTAGACGTGCGCGATGCCCAACACGTCGCTGCACGTGAGCGACGCGTCCGCCTGAAGTCGCGTCCAAACATCCTGGAACCAGGCGAGCGGGGACGCTGCATCCAGCTTCTTGACCCATCGGTTGGAGGGCAGGTAAGGGCTGCGAAGGACGAAATAGCAGGGCATGGGAAATGCATCCGGAAAGGGCGGGGCGCAGGGGATTCCTGAACTGTAATGCCGGCTCGGCCCATGGTCGGCCCATGGTCTGGCCATGGTCTGCATCAGGCCGATGCCCTCCGGCATCGCGCCAACCCGCGTCCCATGTCCCGATTCAGCGAGCCGCGCAACACCCCGCCTCTTGCCGCTTCGTCAGTCCTCTTCACGAACCCGGTGCTGCCCCATCAACGTCTGCTGGATGGGGGCGGGCACCGCGTCATAGTGCGACAGCGCGATGGTGTAGCGGCCCTGGCCGCTGGTCATCGCGTTGAGCCGCGACTGGTAGCTGGCCAGCTCGGCCATCGGCACCTGGCCGTGCACTGCCGCGGTGCCGGCGCCCATGGCCGACGTGCCGGTGACCAGCCCGCGGCGCGACGACAGGTCGCCCGTGACGTCGCCGACGGAACTGTCGGGCATGACGATCTCGATCTGCACGATCGGCTCGAGCACGACCGGCCGGCCTTCGCGGATCGCCGCCATGAAGGCCTTGCGGCCCGCGGTCGCGAAGGCGATGTCCTTGCTGTCGACGCTGTGGTGTTTGCCGTCGTACACGACCACGCGCACGTCGACCACCGGGTAGCCTGCGATCACGCCGCTCGCCAGCGCCTCGCGCACGCCCTTCTCGACCGCCGGAATGAACTGGCCCGGAATGGCGCCGCCCCTGACCTCGTCGGCGAACTGGAAGCCGGCACCGCGCGCCAGCGGCTCGATGCGCAGAAAGACCTCGCCGAACTGGCCGGAGCCGCCGGTCTGCTTCTTGTGGCGGTGGTGGCCCTGGGCCGACGCGAGCACGGTCTCGCGGTAGGCGACGCGCGGCGGCCGCGTCTGGACCTCGAAGCGGTAGACCTCGCGCAAGCGGTCGAGCACGATGCGCAGGTGAAGCTCGCCCAGGCCGTACAGCACCGTTTCGTTGGTGGCGGCCACATGCTCGATGCGCAGGCACGGGTCCTCGGCCGTGAGCTTGCCCAGGATCTCCCAGGCGCGTTGCTCGTCGCCGTGGCGCGCGGGCTCCACGGCCAGGCCGTGCACCGGCACCGGAAACGCCAGCGGCGCGAGATGAACGTGGTCGTCCTCGGCCGCGTCGTGCAGCACGGCATCGAAATGGATCTCCTCGATCTTGGCAACCGCCACGATGTCGCCGGGCACGGCGCGCGACACCTCGACGTGGTCCTTGCCCTGCAGCCTGAACAGGTGGCTCACCTTGAAAGGCTTGCGGCCGTCGCCGATGTAGAGCTGGCTGCCGCACACGACCGTGCCCTGGTGCACGCGAAAGATGCCGAGCTTGCCGACATAGGGGTCGCTCGTGACCCTGAACACGTGCGCCAGCACGTGCAGCGACGGATCGGGCCGGGCCTGCATCGGCTTGGCGTCCGCGCCTTCGCCGACCAGAAAGTCCGGCGGGTTGGCCTCTGTCGGGTTGGGCAGCAGCTTGACGATCACGTCGAGCAGCTCGGCCACGCCGGCGCCGCTGCGCGCCGAGACGAAGCAGACCGGAATCAGGTGGCCCTCGCGCAGCGCCTGTTCGAGCGGCGCATGCAGCTCGCCGGGGTCGACGTCGCCGTCGGCCAGGTAGCGCTCGACGAAGGCCGCATCGACCTCGACCACCTGCTCGACCAGCGCACGGTGCGCCGCGTCGACGTTGCTGATGTCGGACTGGCCTTCGCGGTTGTAGAAGCAGTCCACCACGCGAGTGCCGCCGTCCGCGGGCAGGTTCAGCGGCAGGCATTCGCGGCCGCAGGCGGCCTGGATGTCGGCCAGCAGGGCGGCCAGGTCGACA
Source organism: Variovorax sp. OK212 (assembly GCF_900112425.1). Taxonomy (GTDB): domain Bacteria; phylum Pseudomonadota; class Gammaproteobacteria; order Burkholderiales; family Burkholderiaceae_C; genus Variovorax. Next base: position 3,105 of record NZ_FOLP01000039.1, read on the forward strand.
CCGGCATCGTCGATCTTGTTGACCACGATGATTCGCGTGAGATGGCGCGACGCTGCGTAGTCCATCATGCGCAGCGTCATCGGCTCGATGCCGGCGTTGGCGTTGACCACGATGGCGGCGGTTTCCACCGCCTCCAGCGCGGGCAGGCTCTGGCCCAGCAGATCGGCGCCGCCGGGGGTGTCGATCAGGTGGATCCGCGTGCCGCTGTGCTCGAGGTGCATCAGCGATGCGTTGAGCGAATGCTGCAGGCGGCGCTCGAGCGGGTCGTGGTCGCTGACGGTGCTGCCGCGTTCGATGCTGCCGCGGGTGCCGATGGCGCCTGCCGCATGCAGCAGGGTCTCGGCGAGGGAGGTCTTGCCGGCGGCGGCGGCACCGACGAGTGCCAGTGTTCGTACCGCTTCCATTTCGGCCGCAAGGCCGTTCGATCGGCTTGGCATGGCATGGACTCCTTGGCGTCCGCCATGCAGGCGCCCGGCGGCCTGCAAGGGCTCGGTGCTGCGCGGGCGCCCGGCCAGCGTACGGGATTGACCGGGCCGACGCAAGCGAGTTTCCCGGCGGGGCAGTGACGGCCCGCGCGTGTCGCGCGGGCATGCCGTCCTTCGTGCAATCGCCGAACCCATGCGGGCAGCGTGGCTGTGCCCACGGCGCGGTTCAGGCGCCCATAATGCCAGGCGGACCACGCCAGAGGTCCCCCGCAGGCCAGCGGCTTCGCACCAAGGCCGACACAGGCCGGCCCCCTTCTTCCTGGCGTTCACGGGACGACACCATGAGCTCATTGCACATGTTTCTACCGGCAGCCGAGCCAGCACGCAGCGAGACGCTGGCGCGGTTGCTGAAGACGCACCATATACCCCGCCACCTCGTGAAGGGCATCGCGCTCAAGAGCCACCGGGGCGAGCTGGAACCGGCGGCGCCGGCCGACGCGCCGCAGGGCCTGCAGCAGGAAGCCCAGGCACCGGCGGTACAGGTGATGCAGGCGATACAGGTGGCACCGGAATAGTCGAGCGCAAAGAGCGATCTTGCGGCGCGCGGGAGCCTGGTCGGCTTCGCTGCGGCTGGACGCCCGTGCGCGTTCGCCGCAGCGGTCTGTCACACTCTTTCGCCATGAATCCGCCACCGCTCGCTCAACTGCAGCTCATTCTCGAGAGTACCGGCCTTCGGGCCGGTCTCGAATTCCTCAACCGGCGCGTGCCTCACCGCTACACCATCGTCTACAAGTTCGACGGCGACGCCTTCTACGGCATGGTCGTGGTCGACAAGCTCGGCGAGCCCGTGCCGGCCCTGTTCAACAAGGTGCCGTTCGACGACAGCTTCTGCCGCTACACGGTCGGCGAAGGCGTGTTCAGCACGGCCTGTTCGCCGCAGGACAGCCGGCTCGACGGCCACATTCACCAGGCCAACGTCCAGAGTTATTGCGGCCTGCCCGTGACGAACCCGCAGGGCGGGCTGTACGGCACCTTCTGCCACCTGGACATGGTGCCGCAGTCGCTCGGCGACGAAGAGTTCGCGTTCCTGCAGGAAGCCGCCGCGCTCCTGGGCGGCTACCTCCCCGAGACCAGCGAACTCACCGGCGTCTGAGGCCTGGCCGCCGGTCAGCGGGCCCTCAGCCCGGAATGTTCGGCTCGACCAGTTGGGCCAGCGCGACCAGCGACTCCTGCCAGCCCAGGTAGCACATCTCGGTCGGAATCATCTCGGGGATGCCTTCCTGCACGATGGACACTTCCGTGCCGCAGGACACGGCGGTCAGCGTCACGGTGGTCTTCATGGTGCCCGGAAGGTTGGCGTCGTCGAAGGTCGCGTCGTAGGCAACGCGCTGGCCGGGGACCAGTTCCAGGTACTTCCCGCCGAACGAGTGGCCGTGGCCGCTGCCGAAGTTGGTGAAGGACATGCGCCAGGCGCCGCCGACCACGGGCTCCATGGCGTGGACCTTGCCGGTGAAGCCGAACGGCGGCAGCCAGCGCTCGAACGCGCCGGGCTCGACGAACGCACGGTAGATGCGGTCCGATGGGGCGCGCAGGACGCGGTGCAGACGGACGGTGTTGGTGGCCATGGCTTTATCTCCTGAAGTGCAGAGGAAGACCCTCTATGGGTACGTCGAACGAGCCTGCTGACAATCGACAGGCCGTGAGACTAGGGAAAACCCGGGCATTGCGGCCACCGGCTGCGCGGCGCGGCTGGCTTGCATCAGGAGGCCGCCGAGAGGTCGCCGATTTCAGCGAGCGCGGCCAGCGCCGCGTCGAAGTCGAATGCCGCAACGGCCCGCGCGGCGCGTTGCAGCGCAGGCTCCCACGGCGTGCCGCGCGCCTGCGTTGCGAGCGGCTCGGCCAGGTCGGCGGCCGAGCCGTCGTCGGCCTCCAGCAGCGCGCGCAGCTGCCTCAGCCGCGTCGCCAGTTCCGGCGCCGGCGTCCGATCCGTCGGGTCCGTCTGGTCCGTGTGGTCCGTCCGGTCCGTTGTTTCGGGCCGCGCCGCCTCCACCGCATCGCCGACGACCACCAGGCCGGCGAGCACGCCGGCCAGCGCCTGCTCGGCCTCGTGCAGCAGGGGCGCAAGCGCAACGGCGTCCTGTCCCTCCAGGCAGGCCTGCTCGAGCGAACCGGCGGCGGCCTGCACCTGCCGCGCGCCGATGTTGCCCGCGGTTCCCTTCAAGGTGTGGGCGGTGCGCGTGGCCGCCTCCCGGTCCGCTGCCTGCAGCGCGGCGCGAAAACGCGCGCCGAAATCCGCCTGGCCGGCGGCAAAGCTCCGCAGCAGCCGCCGGTACAGGTCGGGGTCGCCGCCGCTGGTGGCGAGCCCTGCGTCCGGGTCGATGCCGGGCAGCGCCGCCGGGCCGCCCTGCGGCCGGATCCAGCGCGCCATCGTGACGAACATCGACTGCACGTTCAGCGGCTTGGCGATGCGGTCGTCCATGCCCGCGGCGCGTTCGCGCTCGCCCGCGCCGGCCATCACGTTCGCGGTCATCGCGATCACGGGCAACCGCGCCCAGCGCGGGTTGGCGCGGATCGCCCGCGTTGCCGCGTAGCCGTCCATCACGGGCATCTGGCAGTCCATCAGCACGCCGTCGAAGCGGTCGTCGCGGGCCAGCAGTTCCAGCGCCTCCCGGCCGTTGGCGGCCACCTCAAACGCGATGCCGCAGCGCCGCAGCAGCTCGCCGGCCAGCTCCTGGTTCATGTCGTTGTCTTCCACCAGCAGCACCCGCGCGCCGCGCAGCGCAACAAGCGCACCTTCGTAGTCGCGCCCGGGCTGCGCCGACGCCTCGTCGAGCGGGACGCCGTGGCCCAGCGCCTCGGCAATGGCACGCAGCAGGCCCGCGGCCGTCACCGGCTTGGTCAGCACCGACTTGAGCTGCACGCGGCGCCGCTCGGCGGCCACCAGCGCCTCGTCGCGGCCGAAGGCGGTGACCATGATGACCGACGGCATGTCGGGCTGCAGCCGCTCGTGCAGGCGCGCGGCCGTCTCCACGCCGTCCATCACCGGCATCTTCCAGTCCATCAGCACCACGTCGTAGGGCACGCCGCGCTGCTGGCCCGACTGGGCCAGCTCCAGCGCCTGCTCGCCGTCGCGGGCCACGTCGGCCACCAGGCCGTGCTGCTTGGCCATGGCGGCAAGAATCTCGCGCGCGGCGACGTTGTCGTCCACCACGAGAACGTGCACGCCGCGCAGCGCCTCGCGCAGCACCGCCTGGCGCGGCGCCGGCCGGGCCTGGACGCCGAAGCGGGCGTGGAACTGGAAGACCGAACCGGCGCCCGGCGTGCTGTCGACCCAGATGCGCCCGTCCATCAGCGCGACCAGGTCCTTGCAGATCGCCAGGCCCAGGCCGGTGCCGCCGTAGCGGCGCGTGATGGAACTGTCGGCCTGGCTGAACGACTGGAACAGCTGGTCACGGTGCTCGGCGTCGATGCCGATCCCGGTGTCGCGCACCGCGAAGTGCAGGTCGACGGTGTCGGCCTCGCGTGCGGTCACGCGCACCGCCACCACCACCTCGCCGCGCTCGGTGAACTTCACCGCGTTGTTGCCGAGGTTCACCAGCACCTGGCCGAGCCGCAGCGGGTCGCCCACCAGTGCGCCCGGCACGTCGGCATCGACCGCGAACAGCAGCTCCAGCGCCTTCTCCTCGGCCTTCATGCCGACCATGTTCGCGAGGTTGTCCATCACGTCCTCGAGCCGGAAGTCGGTGTGCTCGAGCTCGAGCTTGCCGGCCTCGATCTTCGAGAAGTCGAGGATGTCGTTGATGATGCCCAGCAGGTTCTCCGCCGCCCGGTGCACCTGCTCCACGTAGTGGTGCTGGCGCGGTTCCATCTCGGTCTGCAGCGCGAGGTGCGACATGCCGATGATGGCGTTCATCGGCGTGCGGATCTCGTGGCTCATGTTGGCCAGGAAGTCGCTCTTCGCGCGGGTCGCCTCCTCGGCGATCTCCTTGGCCTGGCGCATCGCGGTCTCGGCCACCTTGCGCTCGGTGATGTCGACCAGCCAGCCCATCGTGCCGTCGCGGCCCTCGTGGGTCATGCGCATGAACGTGGCGAGATAGTCGCGCAGCGCGCCGCCCGCCGCGCGCAGGCGCAGCTCGACGTCGTGCACGAAGCCTTCGGCGGCGATGCGTTCGACCAGGGTGTCGCGCTCGGTGCGGTCGGCGTACAGGGCACCGCCGTCGTCACCTTCGTGCAGGCCGAACGCCTGCTTGAACTCGGGGTTCGCGTAGCGGAACTCGCCGGCGGTGGTGAACGCGATCGCGACGGGGCTGCGCTCCAGGATGTTCTGCAGGGCGGTGCGCTGCTCGGCCAGCGCCGCCTCGGTGCGCCGCCGCTCGGTGATGTCGCGCACCGACGCGCAGACAAAGCCCGCCCGCTCCGGCGAGGCCGGCAGCAGCGCCAGGCTGATCTCGACCGCGAATTCGCTGCCGTCGGCGCGGCGGCCGCGCAGTTCGACACCGGCGCCGCCCATCTGGCGCGCCCGCCCGTCGCGCAGGTAGCCCGCGCGCAACCCGGCATGGGCCGGCCGCGACGCCGCCGGCACCAGAACCTCGACCCGCTGGCCCACCAGCGAGCCGTCGGGGTAGCCGAACATGCGCGCCAGCTGTGCGTTGGCGATCGCGATGCGTCCGTCGGCATCGATCACCAACATGCCGTCGGGCGCGGACTCGATGATGCCGCGGTACCAGGCCTCGGTGGCCTCCAGGCGCCGGCGCTGGGCCTCCAGCTCGGCGGCCTGCGCCTCCAGCCGCGAGGCCTGCTCGCTGCTGGCTTCCAGCAGGCGCCGCGTGCTGGCGCTGCGCTGCGCGATCTCCAGGCTCATTGCGAGCGTCGGCAGCGCCGCGTCGAGCAGCGACAGGGCTTCTTCGTCGAAGGTGCCGAAGCCGGCGAACTCGAGCACGCCGAGCAGGCGGTCGCCGCGCTGCAGCGGCACCAGCAGCAGCGTGCGCGCGTCGGCACCGCCAAGGCTGGAGCCGAGCCGGGCGTAGCCAGCAGGTGCGTCCGCGATGCGCAGCATGCGGCGCTCCAGCGCGCATTGCCCGACCAGGCCCGCGCCGAAGGCGATGCTGGCCGGTGCGGGCGCGTCCGCGTCGAGCGCATAGCCGACGAGCAGGTCCAGCCGGCCCGCATCGTCGTCGGCCAGGTAGAAGCTCGCGCGCCCGGCGCCCATGGCCGGCGCCACCCGGGACAAGAAGCGCCGCCCCAGTTCAGCCGGATCGCCGGCTGTCTGCAGCGCGGTCGACAGCTCGGCGACTTCGCTCTTCACGCGGCTCTGCCACGCGATCTCGCGCGCGCCGGTCTGCAGCGTGTCGATCGTGCGCGCCAGGTCGCCGACGTCGTTGCCGTAGCCGGTGTACGGAACCACCGCATCGAAGTGCCCGGCGGCCAGCGACTCGACATGGCGGCGCAGCCGCGTGGCCGGCCGCCGGATGGAGCGGGCGGTGAGCCAGGCCGCCGCAATGCCGATCAGCGTGGTCACCAGCACGAGCAGGGCGATCGTCCACGTGCCGCGCTGCGCATGGTCGCGCGCCTGCGCCGCCAGGCGCGCCGCGTCGGCCTGCTTCAGCGTGGCGATGCCCTCGAGCTCGGCCGCGGCCGCGTTCGCGGTGGCGATCAGTTCGTCGCGCCGCGCCGCCTCCGCGAGCTCGACGAAGCGGCCCTCGCGCACCAGCACCATCAGGTCGTCGAGCTGGTGGCGGTGAAGCAGGTACTGCCGGTCGAACTCGTGCAGCCGGGTGAGCCCCTCGGTGCTGAGCGTGCGCCGCCGCAGGTCGGCCATGGCGTCGGCAAGCCGCGATTCCGCATCGGCCATTTCGCCGAGGGCCTTCTGCTGGCCCGTGCGCTCCGCCGTGAGCGCGAGCTGCTGCAGCGCCCGGCCCAGGCGCGCCATCTGCACCTGGCCTTCCTTCGCATCGATCGAGGCCTGCAGGTCGATCTGGTAGACGCGCTCCAGCCGCTCGGACGCGGAGCGCATCGCATACAGCCCGTACGCGCCGACCACGAACACCGCCACCGCCAGCGGCAGCAGCGAGACGACGAGCTTGAAGGTCAGCGAGCGGCGCTCGAAGCGCTGCTGCAGCGCCTCGATGTGCCGGGCATCGAGCGATCCGCCGGTCGGCGCTTGCATGCCGCTCAGATCCGGATGGTCTCTGCGATCGCTTCGAGCTGCGCCGTCTGGGCCGCAAGGTCCGCCTCGCTGTCGCGGTGCTGCTCGGCGATCGCGCGAAAGCGCGTGGCGATGGCAAGGAAGGCATCGACCATGTCCGGATCGAAATGCGCGCCGCGGCCGTCATGAATGATCTGCACGGCGCGCTCGTGCGGCATGCCTTCCTTGTAGACGCGCCGGCTGATCAGCGCGTCGTACACGTCCGCCACCGCCATCAGCCGCGCGGAGATCGGGATCTCGTCGCCGCTCAGCCCCTGCGGATAGCCGCTGCCGTCCCACTTCTCCTGGTGGCCATAGGCAATCTCCTTCGCGCACACGAGAAACTCCGCCGTCACCCCCAGCGATGCCTGCGCACTGGCGATCGCGTCGCGGCCGATGGTGGTGTGCGTCTTCATGACCTCGAACTCCTCGGGCGTGAGGCGCCCGGGGTTCAGCAGGATCCGGTCGGGAATGCCGATCTTGCCGATGTCGTGCAGCGGCGCCGACTTGTAGAGCGTCTCGATCTGGCGCGGCGACAGGTAATGCGCGAAGCGCGGATGCTCGCGCAGGTGCTCCGCGAGCGCCTTCACGTACAGCTGGGTGCGCCGGATGTGGTTGCCGGTCTCGCTGTCGCGCGTCTCGGCCAGCGAGGCCATCATCGTGATGGTCGCGTCCTGCACGGCGACCACCTCGCGCGTGCGGCGCGAGACCTCTTCTTCGAGGTAGGCGTTGCGGTCGTGCAGGAAGTCCGCCGCGGCCTTGAGCTGCAGGTGGTTGCGCACGCGCTGCAGGCAGATGGCGGGCTTGATCGGCTTGGTGATGTAGTCGGCCGCGCCAAGCTCCAGGCCGATGCGCTCGTCCTCGGGGCCGTCCAGGGCCGTGAGGAAGATCACCGGCACCCGCTCGGTGCGCGCGGAGGCCTTGATCGCAATGCACACGTCGTAGCCGCTCATGCCCGGCATCATGACGTCGAGCAGCACCAGGTCGGGCAGCGGCGCGGCCTCGAGCACGCGCAACGCCTTCTCGCCGCTGTTGGCCACCTTGACGCGGAACTCGTCGCGCAGCAGGGTGGACATCAGCGTCAGGTTGTCCGGCGTGTCGTCGACCACCAGAATCGTCGGCTTGTCGATCAAAGTATCGATCGTCATGGCGCTTGGCCCTCCTGCGCGCATCGGCGCGGCGCCCATGGTGCCAGCATCTCGGGGCGCTGACCAGCGCCGGCGCGGCCGCTACCTGCCGGTGGCCGCGCTGCCCCCCGGGGCCTGCGAATGCACCTTCCTGCGCAGCATGTGCATCCGCAGCGCCACATGCAGTTCGAGAAAGCGCCCGCCCAGGCGCCAGTCCTTCAGCAGGTTGTCGATGGCCTCGAGCCGCTGGCGCAAGGTGTTCACGTGGATCTGAAGCGCGTCGGCCGTGGCCTTCGCGTTCTGCGCGTGCTCGAGGTAGGCCAGCAGGGTGCCGGCCAGGTCGGTGCCGCGGCGCAGGTCGTGCTGCACCAGGGCGCCGACGGTCGTCTCGATGAAGCCCGTGACGTCCGTGGCGCGGCGCTGCTCGAACAGCAGCGAGTACATCGACAGCGTGGCCTCGGGCAGCAGCTCGTGCGAGCGCCCCAGCGCGCGCAGGATGTCGATGCCGCGCTTGAGCGCGCGAAAGCAGTCGGGCAGGGCGTCGACCCGCGTCAGCGTGCCCGAGGTCACGCCGATGGCGCCCAGGCGCGCGTCGGGCAGCAGCGTGGCCTGCACCGCCGACTGCAGCGCCTCGAAGGCGGCCTCGGGGCAGATGGCGACGATGAAGCCCTCGCATTCCTCCAGCAGCGTGCCGTGCGCCACGGCCGGGCGCATGCGGCGCAGCGCGTATTCGATGTGCCGGTCTTCCACGCTGAGCACGGCCATGCGCAGCGCCAGGCCCGGGTCCAGGCTGAGGTCCAGGCCCAGCGGCTGCGTGCGCAGCTGCAGCGCCGCAAGCGATTCCTGCTGCCAGCTCACCAGCGCGCGAATGGCCGCGGCCGACTCGCCGCTCACCACCAGCTCGCTGCGCTCCTGCGACAGCAGCACCACGCCCGCGACCAGCGCGCCGCGCTCGAAGGTGCGGATCTCGGTGGCGCTCATCGCGCGGTCCGACAGCATGACCATGGCGCCCAGCAGCCGGTCGGCGCCCATCAGCGCCGCCACGCGCAGGTGGAGCTCGGGGCGGCCGGGGTGGCCGTCGACCGCGTGCGAACGGCCCGAGCGCCGGCCTTCGGTCAGCGCGCCGTGCACCTGGTCCTGGATTTCGGTGAGGGCCAGCAGCCCGGTCAGGTCGCCGGCCAGGTCGCCGGCCGGGTGTGCGGCCAGGTGTGCGGCCAGGTGTGCGGGCGCGACCGTCGCGTGCTGCGTCGGCTGCTCGGCCTCGTCGAGCCGCACGATGTGCACGCCGAGCATCGACGCCACCATGTTCAGGATGTCGACCACGCTGCAGCCGCGCGCCACCAGCCGCGTCATCTGCTCGTGCGCCTCGGCGGCGGTCTGGATCTCTTCGGCCTGCCGGTGCAGCGAGGCGTTGGCGTCGCTGGCGCGCTGCAGCGCCACCTGCGCCTCCTGGAACAGCCGGGCGTTCTCGATGGCCACCGCGGCCTGCGCGGCCAGCGTGGAGAGCATGGCGACTTCCCATGGCGCATGGCGGCGCGGCTGGCGGTCGCAGATGCACAGCACGCCGATGCAGTGGTTGCCCACCATCAGCGGCGCGCCCAGCAGCGACTGCACGCCCTCGTCCTTGATCGCCAGGTCGATGCCCTGCTCGTGCGCGAAGCCGTGGTCGGTCAGGTAGTCGCTGCTGTGGTACGGCGTCTTGTGCTTGAGCACATGGCCGCAGATGCCGTGGTCGGGTGGCACGCGCACGTTCTTGAAGCGCTCGGAAATCGCGCCCTCGGTCGCGCGGATGTAGAAGTCGTTGCGCACGCGGTCGAAGTTGGTGAGGTAGCCGATGTCGGCCGAGAAGATCTGCCGCGCGCGCCGCACGATGGCCTGCAGCACCAGCTCGAGGTCGCGGATCGACGTGAGGTCGTGCGCGCTCTCCAGCACCACCAGCAGGCCGCGCTCGCGCCGCTGCTGCAGCGTCTGCTGCTCGCAGACCGCCACCGCGGCGCGGATGCTGCCGGCCAGCAGCGAGCGCTGGGCCGGGTCGTGCACCGTGGTCTCCACGCGCGCCAGCATGTCGTCGAACTCGCGCGCGCTGGCATTGCGCTGGAGCATGGCGAGCAGCTCCGACTGGAGTTCCGCGGGCACCAGCGAGGCGGTGTGCGCCTCTTGCTCGCCCAGGGTTGCGCGGCCCTGGCGCGCGACCGATTCCGATGTTGTCAAAGACCTCTCCCGACGTGTGCCCTGCGGGCAGTAAAACTCAGTGCAAACCCTGACGAAAAACGTGCTGTGGGTTGGCTGATGTGCGAATCGCCCATAAGGCAGTCGATCTGGTGTGCGGATGCGCCATAGGAGATCGCGGACGCGATCGACATGATTCATGCACTCGCACATTAACAGTGAGAGACCACAGGAGACAACTCAGTGAAATCGCTTGCCACACTCATGGCGTGGGGGACGGCCGTGTTCGCCCTCGCCACAGCCGCCACCGTCGCCATGGCCCAGCCGCAATCCCAGCCGCAATCCCAGCCTCAGCGCCCCGCCGAAATCAAGCTCGGCATGAGCACCTTCATGACCGGCCCGGCCTCGGTGCTCGGCGCGCCCGCCAAGGCGGCGGCCGACATGTGGATCGAAGACTTCAACGCCGCCGGCGGCATCGACGGCACCAGGCTGAGCCCCACCTGGATCGACGAAGGGCAGGGCGCCGACAAGTTCCTCTCGGAGTACCGCCGCCTGGCGCAGGAGCCCGGCGAGAAGCTGATGTTGTCGGCCATCTCCAGCGGCTACTGCAACGCGTTGGCGCCGGTGGCCGAAGACCTCAAGGTCATCAACATCCTGTGGGAATGCTCCACCGAGAAAGTGCTCGAAGAGCGCCGCTACAGGTACGTGTTCCGCACCGGCCCCAACGGCACCATGGAAATGGTGGCCGCCGTGCTGCACCTGCTGAAGACCAAGCCCGACTTCAAGACGCTCGCCGTGGTGAACCAGGACTACGCCTGGGGCCGCGACTCGTGGGAGATCTTCCGCAACACGCTGCTCGCGCTCAAGCCCGACGTGAAGATCGTGGCCGAGCTGTTCCCCAAGTTCGGCGCGTCCGACTTCTCCACCGAAGTCACGCGGCTGCAGGCGCTGCGGCCCGACGTGGTGCTGTCCACCGCCTGGGGCGGCGACCTCGACACCTTCCTGCGCCAGGCCTCGCAGCGCGGGCTGCTCAAGTCGTCGCAGTTCGTGCTGCCGCTGGCCGACTCGTCGCTCGAGCGGCTCGGCGACGCGGTGCCGCCGGGCGTGATCGTCGGCTTCGTCGGCGACGGCTACTTTGCGGACCCCGAATTCGCGAACGACCCCGAGGCGCGCGCCTTCGTGCAGAAGTTCAAGAAGCGCACCGGCGCGTACCCCAACTTCGCCGTCTATCACATGGTGCAGGCGCTGAAGGCGGCCACCGGTGCCTACAAGCAGGCGCTCGCTGACAACAAGGGCCAGTGGCCGACCACCGACCAGCTCGCCGCCACCTTGCGCAAGCTCGAGTACCGCGGCCTCTCGCGCCCGATCCGCCTTCGCGAAGACGGCCAGGCCCTGCAGGGCCAGCTCTACGGCGTGACGGCCAAGGACGCGTCGCAGCCGTTCCCGGTGGCGCGCCAGCTCTCGTTCTACCCGGCCGAGATCCTCACGCCGCCCGTGGGCCAGAAGTCCGCCGAGTGGGTGAAGACCCTCAAGCCCGCGCTCGTCCAGAGCCCGCAGATCCGGCGCGTGGGCGACTGACAAGAGACACGGGACGCCCACTGTTCATGGATCCGAATCTCCTGTTGCTCGCCACCGTCGACGGCCTGTCGTACGCCGGCCTGCTGTTCCTCATCTCGCTGGGCCTGACGCTGATCTGCGGCGTCTTCGGCGTCATCAACGTGGCGCACGGCAGCCTCTATGCCTTCGGCGGCTACAGCGCCGCCAGCCTGCTGGCGTGGCTGCTGCCGCACACCTCTTCCACGCTGGTGCTGGTGGGCTCGCTGTTCGTCGCGGCCGCGGTGGTCGGCGGCTGCCTGGGCGCGCTGCTGGAGCGCGGCCTGCTGCGCCACTTCCAGGACCGCGACCCGGTGCTGCAGCTGCTCGTCACCTTCGCGGCCTTCATGGTGCTCGAGGACGTGCAGCGCATGGTGTGGGGCGCCACGCCCGTCAACGCGGGCGACCTCGCGACGCGGCTCGGCACCACCGAGCTGCTGGGCGTGACCTTCATGAACTACCAGCTCCTGTTCATTCCGGGCGTGGCGCTGCTGGCCTACGGGGGCCTGCAGTTCCTGCTGCGCCATTCGACGGCGGGCCGCCAGATCGTGGCGGTCATCCACCACCGCGAAGTCGCGACCGCGCTGGGCATCAACGCGGCGCGTGTCGGCACGCTGACCTTCGCGCTCGCGGGAGCGCTCGGCGCGCTGGGCGGTGCGCTGTCGGTGCCCATGACGTCGTTCGTGCCCGGCCTGGGCGCCGAGATGATCGTGACCTCGTTCGCCGTCATCGCCACCGCCGGGCTCGGCCAGATCACCGGCGCGCTGGTGGCCGCCGTGCTGATCGGCATGGCGCGCTCGCTGGCCGTGTACACGCTGCCCGAGCTCGAAGTGGTCATGCCCTACCTGATGATGGTGGCGGTGCTGCTGGTGCGTCCGCACGGGCTCTTCTCCGTCACCGCGGCGCGGAGGATCTGATGCGCAAACCGATCTCTCTCGCGGCCCTGGTGCTCGCCGTCTTGCTGCTGCCGGGCGCCGGCTGGGCCTTGCCCTCGTCGCGCATGCCGATCATCACCTTCCTGTGCTTCGGCCTGGCCGCGCTGGGCCTCACGGTGCTCATGCGCGCGGGGCAGGTGTCGTTCGGCCACGCCATGTACGCGGCCATCGGCGGCTATGCCACCGCGTTCACCGTGCGAGCCTTCCCGGGCGCCGACGGCGTGCTCGCGATTGCGGCGGGCGTGCTCGCCAGCCTGGTGTGCGGCGCGCTGATCGCGGCCTTCGTGTCGCGCTACCGCGGCATCTTCTTCGGTATGCTCAACCTCGGCCTCTCGATGGTGCTGTTCTCGCTGGCCGGCAAGCTCTATGCATGGACTGGCGGCACCGACGGCCTGCGCTTCGAGCGGCCCACGCTGCTGGGCATTGCGCTGGAGCGCGGCCAGTTCGAGCTGGCCATGCTGCTGCTCGCGCTGTCGCTGGCCGTGGCCGTCACGTGGATGGTGCAGCGCTACTTCGACTCTTCGTCGGGCCAGGTGCTGGTGGCGATCCGCACCAACGAGACACGGCTGGAGTACATCGGCCTGTCGGCACGCCGGGTGCTGGCCGAAGGCTACGTGCTGTCGGCGGGACTGGTGGGGCTCGCCGGTGCGCTGCTGGCGCTGGTGCAGAGCCTGGTCACGCCCGAGAGCGGCTACTGGATCCGCTCGGGCGAGTACGTGTTCATCGCCATTCTTGGCGGCTCGGGCCATGCCGTGGGCGCCTTCCTTGGCGCGGCGGTGTTCGAGCTGATCAAGCTCGCGGCGGCCGCGTACTTCACCAACGCCTGGCAGATCCTGCTCGGTGCCACGCTGATCGTGGTGATCTTCTTCGCGCCGCAGGGCATCGTCGGCTGGTTCCGGCGCGCACCGCGAACGCAACAGCCGCAGGAGGCCCGATGAACGCATCGACACAAGCCGGCGAGCTGCTGCGCACCGAGGCGCTGACGCTGCGCTTCGGCGGCATCACCGCCGCCGACGGCATCGACTTTTCGCTGGCGCGTGGCGAGCACCTGGCGGTGATCGGCGCCAACGGCGCCGGCAAGACCACCTTCATCAACATCTGCACCGGCTACATCAAGCCCGACAGCGGCCGCGTGCTGTTCGAGAACCTGGACATCACGCGCCAGGGGCCGCGGCAGATCGCGCGCCTGGGCGTGGGCCGCTCGTTCCAGCTGCCGCAGCTGTTCCTCGACCACACGGTGCGGCAGTGCCTGGAGCTGGCCTCCGTGAGCCGCCGCGGCCTGCTGTCGCGCTGGACCCCGTTGTCGCGCGCGGCCGACCAGCGCGCGGTGAGCGAGATGCTCGAGCTGGTCGAGCTCGGCGCCCATGCCGACACGCCCACCACCGTGCTGCCCGAAGGCCGGCGCAAGCTGCTGGACGTGGGCATCGCGCTGATGCTGGAGCCCAAGCTGGTGATCATGGACGAGCCGACCAGCGGCGTGTCTTCGGAAGACAAGCACGGCGTGATGCAGACGCTGATGCGCGCCCTGCAGCAGCGCCAGGTCACGAGCTGGTTCGTGGAGCACGACGTCGAGATCGTGCGCCGCTACGCCACGCGGGTTGCCGCGTGGATCGACGGGCGCATCGCGGCCGACGGCACGCCCGCGCAGGTGTTCGCCGACCCGCTGGTGCGCCGCGAAGTGCTGGGAGAACGCTGATGCTGCGCATCGAATCCATGAACATCGACCTGGCGGGCCATTCGGTCCTGCGCGGTGTCGACCTCGAACTCGCGCCGGGCCAGACGGTCGCCGTGGTCGGTCGCAACGGCGCGGGCAAGACCACGCTGCTGCGCGCCGTCATGGGGCTGGTGGCGCCGCGCGCGGGCCGGCTGCTGCTCGACGGCCAGGACATCACGCGCAGCCCCGCGTCGCGGCGCGCCGCGGCCGGCTTCGGCTACGCGCCGGAAGACCGCGTGATCCTGCCGACGCTGAGCGTCGCGCAGAACATCGCGCTGCCGTGCGAGGTGCTGCGGCTGCCGCGCCACGAGATCGGCCGGCGCATCGACGCCGTGCTGGCCAGCGTCCCGCAGCTCGAGCCGATGCTCTCGCGTTCCGGCGCGGCGCTGTCCGGCGGCCAGGGAAAGATCGTTGCGCTCGCGCGCGCGCTCATGGTCGGCGTGCGCTTCGTGCTGCTCGACGAACCCTTCCAGGGGCTCGCGCCTGCCCTGGCGCGCCAGTACGGCGACGCGCTGCGCGCGCTGCGGGTGTCGCACCCGCAGCTGTGCGTGGTGGTGACGGAATCGAACGCGGCGCTGCTCGACGCGGTGCAGAGCCGCACCTTGTACATCGAGCGCGGCGCCGTCTCCGAGACGACTTCAGCCGCGGCCTGAACGCACGACATGCATCCCAACGGAGAACACACAAGTGAGTACTGAATCAATGCAGCTTCCGCTCGGCGAGGGACCGCTGCGCGGCATGGTGGTGATCGACGTCACCCGCGTGGTGGCCGGTCCCTACTGCACCATGATGCTGGCCGACCTGGGCGCCACCGTCATCAAGGTCGAGAACCCGGCCGAGCCCGACTACGTGCGCACCTTCCCGCCCTTCGTGCAGGGCGACACCGGCAAGGCCAGCGCCTTCTTCGCGCAGTACAACCGCCACAAGCTGGGCGTGAGCCTGGACCTCAAGTCGGCGCAGGGCCGCGCCTTGCTGCGCGAGCTGGTGGGCAAGGCCGACCTGCTGGTGGAGAACTTCCGCCCCGGCACCATGGAGCGCATGGGCCTGGGCTACGAGGCGCTGAAGCCGTGCAACCCGCGGCTGGTCTACGTGTCGATCAGCGGCTTCGGCCAGACCGGCCCCAACTCGCGCCGGCCGGCCTACGACAACAGCGCGCAGGCCACCGGCGGGCTGTGGTCCTTGAACGGAGAGAAGGGCGCGCCGCCGCTGCGCGTGGGCACCATCATCGGCGACCTGTCGGCGTCGTTCTATGCGGCCATTGCCGCGCTGTCGGCGGTGATCCATGCGCGCCAGACCGGCGAAGGCCAGTGGGTCGACGTTGCGCAGCAGGACGCGGTGGTCACGCTGACCGAGCACGCCATCGTCAACTACACGGTGGACGGCGTGGTCGGCGAGCCGCTGGGCAACGACCACCCGTTCGTGCGGCCGTACGGCCAGTACGCCTGCAAGGACGGCTTCGTCTTCTTCGGCGCCTACACCGACAAGTTCTGGCGCGAGGCGTGCCGCATCTTCGGCGAGCCGTCGCTGGTGGCCGACCCCGAGATCGACACGATGGAAAAGCGCTTCGATCCCGCGACCTATGCGCGCCGCGTGCAGCCCATCGTGCAGGGCTGGTGCGCGCGGCACACCAAGGCCGAGCTCGAGGCCATGGCCGGCGACACCATCCCCATGACGCCGATCAAGACCATCGCCGAAGTGGTGGCCGACCCGCACTTGAAAGCGCGCGACATGTTCGTGCCGACGCAGGTCGACGGCGCGCAGGTGCAGGCCTTCGGCAGCCCGATGAAGCTGTCGGCCACGCCGGCGCGCGCGGTCGGCAGCGCACCCGGTTTCGGCGAGCACAACGAGGTCGTGCTCAAGGGCTGGCTGCGCGTCGCCGAGGCCGACTACGACCGCTACGTGGCCGAGGGGGTGATCTGATGGGAATCTCCTACGCGGTGGACGGCGAGGGCATTGCGCATGTGCGCTTCGACCGTCCCGAGAAGCTCAACGCGCTGACGCTCGCCATGTACGACGAGCTCGCGCAGTGCTTCGTGCGCGCCAACGACGACGCGAACGTGCGCGTGGTGCTGCTCGGCGGCAACGGCGAGCGCGCCTTCTGCGTCGGCGCCGACCTGGGCGAGTCGATTCCCGCGCTGGCCGAGGGGCGCTTCGACATCTCGGAATGGGACGGCGCCCACATCAAGCAGCCCGGCTTCCACAAGCCGGTGGTGGCCGCCATCAACGGGCTGTGCATGGGCGGCGGCTTCGAGATCATGCTGGCGGCCGACATCCGCGTGGCCTCGGAGACTTCCGTCTTCGCATTGCCTGAAGCCTCGCTGGGCTTCACGCCGGCCGGCGGCACGCTGGTGCGGCTGGTGCGCCAGATTCCCTATGCGCTGGCGATGGAGCTGATGCTCACGGCCGAGCGTTTTCCGGCGCGCCGGCTCGCGGAGATGGGCTTGCTCAACCGCGTGGTGCCGCCCGGCCAGCTGGAGACCGTTGCGCTCGATTACGCGCGCGGCATTGCGAAGAAGGGGCGGGTGGCCGTGTCGGTCATCAAGGAGGCGGCGCTCACGCTCGGGCACCTGCCCTTCGACGAAGCCTTCCGCCGCGAGGCCGTGCTCGGCCAGCGCGCCTTCACCAGCGACGAGGCCCGCGAAGGGCTGCGCCGCTTCCTGTCGCGCGACCGGTCCACGGCGCGCTGAAGCCGCCTTCCGTTCATTCGTTCACTCATTTCATCCATTCAGGACAGCCCATGGTTCAAGACTCCCGCCTTCCCAATTTCCGCGCGCTCACGCCGGCCCAGCGCCTCGACCACGTCGCCACCGTCACCGGCCTGACGCTTGAAGAAACCGCGCTGCTGAAGACGCCCGGCGCACTGCCGCTGGCGCGCGCCAACGGCATGGTCGAGAACGTCATCGGCACCTTCGAGCTGCCGCTGGGCGTGGCCGGCAACTTCCTGGTGAACGGGCGCGAGTACCTCG
>NZ_FOLP01000046.1 GCF_900112425.1 Variovorax sp. OK212
CCATCGACTGAGCTACCAGCTGATCGCTCGTCTCGGGCAGTGCCCCTGCTGCGGAAGGGCGGGCGTAAAGCTACTCTTGTGACACAGTAAGACTAAGGGTCAGAGATCGGCGAAATTCAAAAAGCCGGCGGCTTAGCCTCTGCTTGTCCGGCTGCAAATGCTGCGCACTTGGCATTCAACGCGAACTTAGATCAAACTTTCCCGTGAAGCCCCATCGTAGTCCCGACGATTGCCTTCAATTCGGCTCCAGTTTTCGCGGATCCACGACGTGAACCCCTCCAACGCCGGCAGCATGCTGGCGCCCATGTCCGTCAACTCGTACTCAACACGTGCAGGCATCTCGGGGTACTGATGGCGGCGCAACAAGCCGTCGCGTTCCAGGTTGCGCAGCGTTAGGGTGAGCATGCGCTGGGTGATGCCTTCGATGCCAGCTTTGAGCGCCGTGAACCGCAGCCGGTGGTCAGGGGCTACGGCAAGGTGCGAAATAACCAAAATCGTCCACTTGTCGCCGAGCCGCGCCAGCACGCTATGCGGGGCGCAAGGCGTGAACAAGGGACCACTCGGCGTTTTGGTGTAGGGACGTCCGTGCACAAAGGCGCCTTGAGCGTTTTTGGTATCAGTATTTTCTGTTTTCGCTG
This sequence comes from Variovorax sp. OK212, assembly GCF_900112425.1. Lineage (GTDB taxonomy): Bacteria > Pseudomonadota > Gammaproteobacteria > Burkholderiales > Burkholderiaceae_C > Variovorax. Next base: position 639 of record NZ_FOLP01000046.1, read on the forward strand.
GTACCATTTTTGTGCCTTAGGTTAATGGTGGTGCCCACCAACGCTTGCAGCTTCGATTCGCTCCAATCGTTGCTCTTTTTAACAAGGGGCAATAGTAATGGGCAATGAAGTTTTGGTTTTCGGTGCCACGGGACAGCAGGGTGGATCGGTGGCGTGGGCGCTACTAAAGGCAGGGTGGCGAGTCCGTGCGCTCGTGCGAAACCCGAATAGCGCCGGGGCGCTGGCGTTGCGCGATGCGGGAGTCACTCTCATAGAGGGCGAATTCGCGGACGATCGTGCCATGCGCCAGGCCATTGAGGGCGTGCATGCCGTCTTCAGTGTGCAGCCTAGTTCGGGGCAGGGTGCGGTGTTGGGACTGAGCGATGAGGAAGAAGAGCGTTTTGGCATCGCCGTTGCCGAGCTTGCCGCGCAAAATGGCGTGCAGCATTTGGTTTACTCAAGCACAAGCGCGGTGAGCAGCGGGCCCACGGGCATGGGTCATTTCGATAGCAAGCTGCACATCGAAGATCACATCCGCAAGCTGCCCATCAACGCCACCATTCTGAGGCCAGCAGCATTCATGGAAATGCTGCTTATGCCAGGCTTCGGACTGGATCAAGGGGAGTTCAATTTTTTCATGCGGCTGGACCAGCCTATGCAATTCATCGCCGTGCAAGACATCGGTGCGATCGTCGCAGCCGTTCTGGCTGACTCCGCGCGTTTTGGCGGCGCGGCATTCGAGATCGCAAGCGCTACTGCCACGGGCGCAGACCTGCAGGCGCTATTTAGCCAAGCCGCAGGTCGGCACATTGCCTATGCGCGCTTTTCTGACGAGGTCTTGGCGGGGAATGCCTTCCTGCGGCGGCTCACCGAGTTACTGGACGCTGGCCCGTTGGTTGGTCATGCTAATTTGCCAGCCCTGCGGAAGCTGCATCCGGGGCTCCAGACCTTTGAATCGTGGCTTCATGGGCAAGGACGAAAGGCGTTTGAGAACGCGCTGGGCGCGGCCGGGGCGTGGGCCTATGGCACTGCCAACAAGGAGTAGCGATTGGTGAAAGTGAGCTCAGATGACTTGGCGCTCACGGCCAACCGGCCTTTGCCAATCTTCGCTGATCAGCCGTAGGGGCAGGCGGACCTAACTCAGACCACTATGCAGGAAAGCGTGCTTCGCACCGAGATATGAAAGACGTCAGACGCTTTTCCCCGACTCCATGGTCGACGCTCGTCGTCAGCAACGAGCGGTCGGTAATCACCACCCGCGTTGCATCCAGCACGTCACGGAGCGAGACGAGGTTTTGTCTATCGGCGAGGAGCGGTCCCGGGCAATGTTCGCAACGAAGCAGCGGTTGACGCAAGTTGCGCTCCCGAACCAAGCCGCGCCGGGCAGCACTTGGTGCCGCGCCAGTCGAATTTGCGCGTCCAGTCAGTGAAGTCCGCGCCGATGCTCTCGCCGCCGCCGGCCAGCAACCAGCCCAGCTGCACTGAAAACAGCACGATGATCATCAGGCTCAGTCAGAAGCCCAGCGTGGCATAAAGCAGCTGTGTCAGCACCAAGAGCGTGAGGTCCTGCCAGCGGCCCAGGCGCGTGTCCGCGTGCGGACTGCAGTGGGCAGGTTCATGGCGCCACCGCCCCGCTCGGCGCGACCAGGCGAATCCCCACGTCGCCTTCGCGTTCCAGTTGCGCCACGAGGCCGATTTCCCAGTCGAGGTATTGCTGGAAGCCGGCGTCCCGCTTGGTGAGGTCGGCATGCATATAGGGGCTGTACCAGTGATCATCATCGCCGGTCAGCACGCCTTCAGGGCCGGTGGCAGTAGGCAGCCGCGCGGCCGACCAGGCCTGGGTGCCGCCCGCGACGGCGCGCACCGTGCGCCCGGTGCGCTGCGCCAGTTCGGCCGCCACAGTGCGCGCGAGCACGCCGTCGGACGAGGTGAGCACGATCACCTGAGAGACAGGTAGGTCGGCGGTTAGCTCCTGCAGCCGATCGGGCACCGCGAAGCGCGCACCCGCCACGTGACGTCGTTCGAAGGCCGATCGTCGTTCCACGTCGAACACCACCGCGGTGCCGGCCTCCAGCGCCGCGGCCGCCTCGCGCGGCGCGATGTCGGGGGTGAAGGCACGCAGCGCCAGCACGCGCACGGGTTCGGGCCCGAGCACCAGCACCGGCAGAGCGGGCGGAGACAGCACGAACACCTCGTGCCCGCCCAATTGCGCGAGCCATGCGCCAGTGGTCAGCGCGCGCACGCCGTCCCAGTCGGCCAGCACGATGCGCGCATGCCGCGTGCCCACGTATTCGTCGGTGGCCTGCACCACCTGGCCGCCGGGCGCCCAGCGCCAGCCTTCCAGGTGGCCGGCTTCGTACTCCTGACGGGTGCGCACGTCGAAGCGGTAGAGCGAGCGCTCGTCGGACTCGGCTTCGGCCTCGAAGCGCGCGAGCGCGGCCGCGCCGATGCGGCGCACGCCGGCGCGTGCGGCCAGGTCTTCGGCACGGGCGCGCGCGCTCTTGCGCGTGGCCTCGCTCGGCTCAGGCAGCGGCGCGGCGCGGCCGTGCGACAGCCGACGGCCGGCCAGCAGCCAGGCCATGGTGCCGTCCTTCAACGACACGACCTTGTTTGGAATGCCCGCGTCGATGAGCGTCTGCGCGCCCACGATGCTGCGCGTTCGCCCGGCGCAGTTCACCACCACCAGCGTCTCGGGCCGAGGCGCGAGTTCCTGAATGCGGTAGACCAGTTCGGCGCCCGGCAGGCTGTGCGCGAAGGGCAGGCTGAAGTCGGCAAACTCCTCGGGCGTGCGGCTGTCGACCACCACGATGTCGTCGCCGCGCTCCACGCGCGCGTGCAGGTCGTCGACTGAGATCCAGGGCGTGTGTTTCTGATGCTCGATGACCTCGCCAAAGGCCTTGCTCGGCACGTTGCTGCCGCTGAAGAGTTCGTAGCCCGCAGCGGCCCAGCCTTCGGTACCGCCCGCCAGCACCGATACGTTGCGCCAGCCCAGGCGCACCAGCTTGGCGGCGGCTTCATGCCCGAGCGATTCGTCGGCGTCGGCCAGCACGATGCGCGTGCCGCGGCGCGGTACCAGGCGATCGATCTGCACTTCGAACCGCCACAGCGGCGCCGAGGCAGCCAGCAGGATGTGGCTGCGCACGAAGACGCCGGTCTCGCGCACGTCGAGCAGCGCGATCTCTTCGCCATCTTGCAGCGCGGCCTTCAGCGCCTGGGGTGTGATGGCTGGATGGCGGATGTTCTTCGGCGGCGCGAAATGGCGGAAGCTTCCGCCCTCGGTGCCTTCAAACACCACGCGACGGTCGAGCAACTGCAGCGCACGGCCGTAGAAGTGCAGATGGCGGCCGTCCTGGCCGTCGATGAGCTCGATGGTGTGCACATCGTCTGGCAACAGCACCACGGCGCTGCCGGAGGCCACGTCCACGGTGCGTGTCTGCACCAGCGTGTCGCGCGACGCATCCGAGGTTTTCTCGCGGCGGTAGAGCACATTGCGCTCGTTGCCCTCCACGCCGGCAATCACGGCCCAAGTCGTGTGGTCGTGCGGCGGCTGAGCTTTGCCCGCCAAGCCCGCCGACAAGTACAGCGCAAAACCGCCGTCGGCGTCTTCCGCCAAGCGGTAAACCTGCGCGGGGCGGGCCGCGTCGAGGGGGAAATGGGCGGCCGGGAACAGCGACTTCTGCCGGCCAAGCGCAATCAGCGCATCGGCCACGGCCTGCAGGGTCTGCTTGTCCGCGGTGCCAGCAAGCAGGCCGCGCGCCTGAGTCAGAAAGGCGTCGATGGCGCACGCACGCGCGCTGGCAATGTCGTTGCCCGGGGTTTCCACGGGGAGATCGGTGAGGCTCATGGGGACTTTCGGAATGTCGTGAGATTCGTCGGAATGCTGGGGCGGTCCCGGGATGAGGGTACGCAGACGCACGCGAGGTCCCAACGAAGTTTTTCTTCTACGCATATCCGGTTTGCTTCCTTGGGCAGGGTCCGGGGCGCCCCTAGATTGGTACGGATGAAAACGATCACTTCATCCCATGCGCTTTGCGCGCCTCGCGCGCCCCGGCGCGTCCTGCTGCTTGGCGCCCTCGCCTTCACCGTGTTCCACCCGCTCGCCTATGCCGACAACGGGGCCGGCTTTCCCTCCAAGCCCGTGCACATCGTGGTGCCGGTGGCCGCGGGCGGAAGCGCCGATAAGCTCACGCGGCTGATCGCGGAGCGCCTCTCCGACAAATGGGGCCAGTCGGTGGTGGTCGAAAACCTCGCGGGCGCCAGCGGCACAATCGGCGCGGCGCGCGTGGCCAAGGCGCCGGCCGACGGCTACACGCTGCTGCAGCAGGGCGAAGGCCTCACGCTCAACGCCATTCTTTTTGACCGCTTGCCCTACGACGGGCAGAAGGCCTTCGCGCCGGTGATCAAGGCGGTGGTGAATCCGCAGATCCTGGTCGTCAACCCGAAGACCGGCATCAACGATTTCCGCAGCTATCTCGCGCGCGCAAAGGCGCAGCCGCAATCGATCAGCCTCGGACTGCCCGGCAACGGCGGCATCGCCCACGTGGCGCACGAAATGATCGCGCAGGACACCGGCGCCCAGGTCAACTACATCCCCTACTCCGGCGGCGGCCCGGCCACGCTGGACGTGCTCGCGGGCCATGTGGACGCGACGCTGATCACGCTGGCCGCCGTCACCGACCACGTGCGCGCGGGCAAGCTGCGCGCGCTGGCGGTGACCACCTCTTACCGTTCGGCGGCGCTGCCCGACGTGCCGACAATGTCGGAGGTCGGCTTGCCGGGCTTCGCGGTCGAAAGCTGGCAGGGCTACTTCGCGCCCGCGGGCACGCCGGGCGCGGTGGTGGCGAAGATCAACCGTGACATCCAGGCGGTGATCTCCGCGCCGGAAACCCGCGCGAAGCTCGAGGACATGGGTTTCAAAGTGGCCGGTGGATCACCGGGCGACATGGCGCGCACGTTCGCTGCCGAGCGCGTGCGCTACGCCAGGACGATCCAGACCGCAGGCATCACCTTGCGCTAACGAAACAATGCCGGTATCAGGCGGCAAGCTGCTGCACTCCGGCCTGCCAGATGGCAGCGGCGTAGAGCGTCTCGTCGAAGTCTGCGGGCACGTCGGCGCGGGTGCGCGCCTCGTGCAGCGCGAGGTCCGCCAGCAAAAGGTCTTCACTGATGCGGCGCACCACTGCGGGCACGTAGCCGCGCATGCTGGGTACATCGCCCAGCGGCAGGCCGGTGCTCGCGAAGCCGCCTGGGTTGTAAGTGTGGATGTCGCGCAGCCAAGGCGCGGCCCCGGGGGTCTTCTCGATGTATTCGAGGCCCGCACCCAGGTATGGGGCGGCGCCCAGTTCGTCGTCGCGTTCTTGTGCGGATGGGGTAAAGCGATCGCGCCACCGCAGCACCAGATCGGCAACGCCGGCCAGCTCGGGGCGGTGCGACAACTCGTGTGTGTAGCCGGTGCCGGCAATCGCGAAGTCGAAGCGGAAGGTCTCGTCGAGCACTGTCACGACAACCTGCCCATCGCACACCTGAGCGCCCCGCCACGGCGCGGACAGGTGCAAGTGAAAGTTGGGGAACTTCAGGACGCGCTGCACCGAATCCGGCGGCGGCGTAGTCCCCAAGCGCCGGTATCGCGCTGCATGGTGCCAGCGCGCGGCGTCGGGCAACGCGAGGTAATTGTCGTAGAAGCCCGGGTATCCGCGCACGCGCGCCACCGGCGTAGCAGCGATGTGTTCGCGACGCGAGAACAGATGCACGGCGGCGGCACCGTTCTCCAGCGCCACGGCCGCCGCATCGAAGGCCGAAGCGGCGGCGCCGATCACGGCCACCGTCTTACCGGCCAGCGCCGCAAAGTCAATCGCATGGCCGGTGTGAGCCGCGAGACCCTTGCTCACGGCTGTGGTCAGCAGATCGGGAATAAAGGGCGCGCCGCTGCCGGCCACGCCGTTCGCAAAGATGAGCTTGCGCGTGGTCTCGATGTGCAACGTGCCGCCCACCTCGAGATGCAGCCTGAAGTGCGGCACCGCACCGTTCAACACCGGCTCGAACCGAACCAAGCGCGTGCCGTAGCGTACCGCCGTGCCGGTGATGCCACGGAACCAGTCGAGATACTCTGCCCAGGCGGTGCGCGGAATGCGGTCGATGGCGGCATAGGACTCCCGCCCGTGCCGCGATTCGTACCAGGCCTGAAAGCCCAGCGCGGTGACCGGACCTTCGGGCCCGACCAGGTTCTTGAGCGTGCGCAGCCTGTGCATGCGCGCCCGCGTGAGCCACACGCCGGATTGCGCTGCATCGGCCGCCGCATCGATGACGCTGACGCCGCCGATGCCCGCGCGCTGCAGCGCGAAAGCGAAGGCGCTGCCGGTCTGGCCGCCGCCGACGACGACCACGTTGTGGTCGACGCCGTCGTGCGTGGGCACCCAGTCGGCGGGCGCAGGGCCCAGCAGGCGCAATGCTTCCTGCGCAGCGTGATCGAGGTTGGACGTGGAGGGGATGCTCATGGTCGGACGCTTGTCGCTTTGAATGATGTCGCTCGGATCCGGTTGGGGTGGGCAGTGCTCAGACTTTCCGGCGCTCGGTCAGTCCGTCGCGACGGGCCGCGCCTTCGCGCAGAAGCGGCACCAGCGCGCGGCCGTAGTCCTGTGCGTCGGTGCGCGGATCGAAGCCGCGGAACAGGAAGTTGCTCACGCCCACGTCGTAGTACGCGAGCAGCGATTCGGCCACCTGCTCGGGCGTCCCGACGATGGCGGTGGTATTGCCGGGTGCATTGGTGGCCGCGGCCACGCTCATGAAGAGGCGCTCGTCAAGCACCTCGCCTTGCTTGACCAGCGCGAGCAGGCGGCGCGAGCCTTCGTTCTCCGCGGTCTCCGCAGGCGGCTTCACGCCACCGAACACCTTCGACTTGCCGCTCCAGAGGCCCACCTCGCGCGTGGTCTCTGCGATCTCGCGGGCCTTCTTCCAGGCCCCCTCCTCGCTGTCGGCCACGATGGCGCGGATCGAGATGCTGAAGCCCGGATTGCGGCCATGGCGCGCGGTGGCGGCGCGCACGCGCGTCACCAGTTCGCGCGTGCCGTCCAGCGTTTCGCCCCAAAGCGCGTAGAGGTCCGCATGCTTGGCCGCCACCTCGATGGCCGGGTCCGACGCGCCGCCGAAGGAGATCGGCACGTGCGGCTTCTGCAGCGGCTTGAGTTCGGAGAAAGCCGAAGCGAAGCGGTAGTGCTCGCCTTCGTGATCGATCGGCGTCTCGCTGGTCCAGATTCGGCGCAAGATGTCCAGGTACTCGTCGGTGCGCGTGTAGCGCGCATCGTGCGTGAGGTAGTCGCCGTCGCGCTGCTGCTCGGCGTCGCGCCCGCCGGTGATGATATGCACCCGCAGGCGGCCACCGGTGAAGTGGTCGAGCGTGGCGAGCTTACGCGCCGCGAGCGTGGGCGACACGAAACCCGGGCGATGCGCGAGCAGGAACATCAGGCGCTCGGTGACGCCCGCCGCGCGCGCCGCGGTCAGGAAGTTGTCGGCCCAGCCCGCGTTGTGTGGCAGCAGCACGCCGTCGAAGTCCGCATCTTCATGCGCCTTGGCGGTGCGCTCGATGTGCGGAATGTCAAAGGCTGGGCCTTCGGCCGGAATGATCTCGGAGAACAGGCGAGGGTAAAGGGTGCCGTATAGCTCGATGGTCATTGAGTGTGTTGCTGGTGTGCGAATGAATGAATGCTCAGGCCGTAATGCCCGCGGCTTGGATCACACGGTTGTTGACGTCGATTTCAGCCTTGAGCAGCGCGGAAATTTGGGGAATGGTCAGCGGCTGAATCTCCACGCCAAGCGCTCTGAGTTCGGCCGCCGTGTTGGCATCGCGCGCGAGTTCGACGAACTGCCGGTGCAGCTGCTGCACGACGGCTGGAGGCGTCTTCGCGGGCACGGCGGCCAGGAAGAAATTGGTCGCCTCCCAGCCGGGCAGGCCCGCCGCCTCAATAGTCGGTACACCCGGCAGGTCGGGCGACGAGGTGGCGCCCGAGAACGCCAGTGCCCGCAGCTTGCCGCTGCGCACATGCTGCACGGCCAGCGGATCGAGCACTAGCTGCACATGGCCTGCGACCGCATCGGTTACCGCCGGCGCAGAGCCGCGGTAGGGCACGTGCACGATGTCGATGCCAGTGCGCAGCCGCAGGTATTCGCCTGCGATGTGGCCGGCCGTGCCGTTGCCGGCGGTCCCGTAGTTGATCTTGCGCGGGTTCTTCTTCGCGTAATTGATGAACTCAGCCAGCGTGTTCGCGGGCACTGATGGATGGACCGCGACGACGAAGCGGATGTGCCCGAGAAAACCCACGGGAATCAGGTCAACGAGCGGATCGTACGGGGCGCCCAGCACCTGCGGCGCCGAGCTTAGATTGCCGCTGGACGCGTTGAGCACCGTGTAGCCATCGGCCGGCCCCTGTACAACGAAGTGGGTGCCGATGGTGCCGCCTGCGCCGCCGCGGTTGTCGACGATCACGGGTTGCGAAAACTTGGCTGCGAGCTTGCGGCTCACGATGCGTGCAACGAGGTCGTTGGTGCCGCCCGGCGGATAAGGGGAGACGTAGTGGATTTGCCGTGCCGGAAAGCCCTGCGCCCACGAAAGGGGGGGGCTGAGACCGGCGAGTGCGGCACCGGCCAAGGTCGCACCGGCAAACCGTCGGCGAGAGAAGCGAGTATTCATGATGCGCCCGTGTATGAAATGAAACGGCTCTCGTGGGGCCCGCTGAACGTCGTGGTCAGAACGACGAGGAAACACTCACCCTCGAAGGCAAGCGCAGCCATTCTTCAGACATCGCCGCGAGAAGCGAAGCACGTATTCCGCATACGTTGATCTGTTTTTGTTATTTGGATTCGGCCGGACTGCGCGATAGCCGATGCGTCATCCCAATCCCTCCAAGCCGACGGAGACCTTCGCGGAAAGCCTCGCCGCCATGTCTCATGTCTTCACCGACCATCCGATGTCAACGGCTGCAGCCCGCCGCGCTCGCCCAGGCGATAGCAAGCGACCGCTATCCGGTCGGTTCGTTGTTGCCCACTGAGTTCGAGTTGTGCGACTTGTACGGCGAGAGTCGCTATGCGGTGCGAATGGCACTGGACGAGCTGCGGGAACAGGGGCTTATCTCACGCAAGAAGAATGTGGGTTCGCGCGTGGAGGCCGCACGCACGACGACGGGTTTTCTGCAGTCACTCGCTTCGGTCGAAGACTTGCCCGATTCAGTGCCACCAATCTGCGCGCGGTGCATTCCATTGAGGAAGTGGAGACAGGAGAGGTGCTGGCCAAAGACCTCTGCTGCGCGCGGACGCCGTTGGGTGCGTATCTCGCCTGCGATTCTGACCTGCCCCCTCTTGCCGGGCCATTCATAACGAGGAAGTCCGGAGTTGCAAGATTAATTGATCTCGGTGGTGTTTGAACTGGGTCGAGCTGCCTCGCCAGCGCGCTGGCGATGCAGCTCGGCGAACTTGGCTGGTGGCATGCGATTGCAACTGCTGTGCGGCCTGACCTCGTTGTAGTCCTGCCGCCA
>NZ_FOLP01000040.1 GCF_900112425.1 Variovorax sp. OK212
TGGCGGCAGGACTACAACGAGGTCAGGCCGCACAGCAGTTGCAATCGCATGCCACCAGCCAAGTTCGCCGAGCTGCATCGCCAGCGCGCTGGCGATGCAGCTCGGCCCAGTTCAAACACCACCGAGATCAATTAATCTTGCAACCCCGGACTTCCTCGTTAGGAATGGCACGGCAAGAGGGGGCAGGTCAGTGCTCCCCCAAGCAATTGATCCTCATCACGCTCTTCAAGGCAACTCACCGTCGCGCTTTTTGGGTCGCCCAGGAGAAACATCGGCCGAAAGACGAAGCTCCTTCAGTAGCGACTCTCTGTGAGGGGACGAGTCATCCTGCCGATATGCAAAGTGAAGAGATGATGAAGCGCTTCCCTCCTCCAGCCGTTTGAAGACTACGCCTTCAAGCTTGATGCAATCAGCACCGTCCGGAACTACCGCGATGCCAACGCCAGCTGCTACCAGACCGATGATAGTTGATGCATCTCGAGCTTCTTGAACTGTATGTGGTCTGAAGCCTGCGAGAGAACAGAGCTCTAATACCTTCCAATACAACCCTATACCCGCGCTGCGCTCATAGAGTATGAGAGGCTGGTTCCGCAAGTCTACGATCCGCACAGACGTCCGACTGAGCGGATGGTCTAGTGGAATGGCCGCTAATAAAGGAGCCTCACACCACTGCTCCAGCACTATGCCACTGGGTACTGCCACGTTGGGGCGTCGAAGAATGCCGAGGTCAAGTCTTCGCATATGGACCGCGTCGAGTTGGTCTAATGAAGTCATTTCATGGAGCGCGACCTTTACTTTGGGGTGCTTGGCGCAAAAACTTCTAACTGCCCTAGGCAAAGCCGGCAAGAACATCGCTGAGTTTGTGTAGCCAAGGACTATTCGGCCTATCTCGCCTAGCGCTGCGCTCCGGACCTCTGTCTTTGCCGACTCGGTGTCGGCCAAGATCCCACGGGCTCTCTCTAGAAAGTGGCGTCCCGCCTCGGTTAGAAATACGTGGCGTTTGTCGCGTTCGAATAGCTGAGTCTCGAGTTCTTCTTCTAACAGGCGAATCTGCGTACTTAAAGGCGGCTGCGCGATGTGAAGCCGTCGAGCCGCGCGAGTAAAGCTCAGTTCTTCCGCGACAGCAACGAAGTAGCGCAGGTGACGCATCTCCATCATACCTCCAGAGTATGGCAATCATCAAAAAAATAATATTTCTGAATATAAGTCAAATTCTCTAGAGTGAGCGACATGCAAACTCAGAACCACGCCTTTTCTTACCTTGGCGCTAATTCGGGCAACCCAGTGATGGAACGCTTGGCGCGCCGCCAGCCAGTGACGGCGTTAGGTGTGCGAAGTGCCCGGACCGCAGAAATCGCCCGTCTTGCCAAGTCCACCAATCATCACGCGGTATGGATTGATTTGGAACACAGCACCATGCCCATTGACGTAGCTGGAGCCATTTGCAGTACGGCCCAAGACGTTGGACTTGTCCCATTTGTGCGTGTGCCCGAGCGGGAGTTTGGTGTCATTGGACGACTACTTGACTCAGGCGCCGCTGGCATCATCATGCCGAGGATTGAAACAGCTGAGCAGGCGGCTGATGCAGTGGCCGCTTGCCGATTTCCTCCTGAGGGGCATCGTTCGGCCATCGCGACGCTGCCCCAGTTCGGGCATCGTCGGATGCCGCCAGCGCACCTGTATGAGGCTGCAAACCGATCAACGATCGTCAAACTGCTGGTCGAAAGCCCGCGCGGGATAGAGAACATCGAGGCGATTGCTCGCGTCGAAGGTGTAGACCTCGTCGGCATCGGGAGCAACGATCTGAGTGCCGAACTCGGTGTGGTGGGACCTTCGGTTCATAGATTGATGCGTGAAGCTCATGATGCCGCGCTTGCCGCGTGTGCTCGTGCGAACAAGCCATTGGTAATTGGCGGTGTCGCGGAGCCAGGCTACATCGCAGACTGTATTCGACGTGGCGCTGCACCGTTTCTTATGACCGGCATCGACACCGACATTCTGATGATGGCAATGCACGAGCGCGTTAGTAACGCGCTTGCCTCTCTAAGTGGCCTTCTGGATGGCTAAGCCTCCAAACGACTAATCATTTACTTCCCTTTCCGCTCCTCATCATGAACTCAGAAGTCCTAATCTCTAAGCCAATGCGCCGTGCCGGGACACTCTCGGCTCCCGACTTTCCCATTCCGCCGGGCGCTTGCGACGCCCATGTGCACGTCTTCGGGCCTGAATCGATCTATCCGCGAGTCTCTAAACCGCACTACACGTTGCCTGACGGAAGCCTCCCGCAATTGAAAAACGCGCTTGGTGCGCTTGGCATTGAACGCTTCGTCGTCGTCCAACCCAGTTTCTACGGAACTGATAACCGGTGCATGCTTGACACATTAGACTCCGTAGGAATCAATGCACGTGGCGTAGCAATGGTGAGCGACGATGTGTCCTTTGAAGAACTTACCGCTATGCACGCCCGAGGAGTGCGTGCGATACGGCTTGATATGTTTCTAAGGTCTTCGTTGTCAACCGCACGCTTGCGAAAATTCATCGGCACCAGTATTGAACGCACCCGTTCTCTAGGATGGCACGTACAGTTCTACACCCCAGGCTGGGTCGTTCGAGATTTGATTCCATTCTTGCCCGAACTAGAGAGCGATTTTGTGATTGACCACATGGGATACATGTTGGAGAGCGATGGCCTTACTCGTGTGGACTTCGACCGCCTACTTGCTGCAGTAGCGAAAGGAAAGGGCTGGTTCAAGCTGTCTGGGCCCTATCGGTTGGCGAAAGACGGCAACTTTGCACGACTGAAACCGCTTGCGAAAGCGATCATTGAGGCGGTTCCGGACAGGGTTATTTGGGGCAGCGATTGGCCGCACATTCCCGAAGGCGATAGGGACACGGGCGAGCTATTGAATTTGTTCGCCGATTGGGTCCCTGAGCCCACAATGAGGAAGAAAATACTGGTTGATAACCCGACTCAATTATTTGGATTTAACGAGGTAGGAATATAGAAGGCGGCGCGAAGAGAGGAGACCAGCCACCACGTGACCCACCGCCAGAATCCAATAATCTTGCGAGTTAATTGGCGTCAAGCTCGGGTATGAAGTATGCGTCTGCAAGGTTGCCTTGCCGACGTTTTCCTGGGATAGGATTAACAATGTTTTGGATCAAAGAATCGCTGGTGGTCGCGGTATGCGCTTTCGTTTCAACGTCTGCACTCGCTCAGAGCCGACCCATTACTATTTTGGTTGGTTCACCGCCCGGCGGCGCGACCGATCTCGTGGCACGCCATCTTGCTGACGGGCTACAGCACGAGCTGAATGCTCCTGTAATCGTCCAGAATCGACCAGGCGCCGGAGGTCAAATTGCTGCGCAGACGCTAAAGGCATCTGCCTCTGACGGTCTCACTCTGTTTCTGTCCAACAGTCATACACTCTCAATGATCCCGCTGACCGCACTCAAGCCGGGATTCAACGCTGAGCGGGATTTTGTTCCTATCGGTTTGGTTGCGAGTCAACCCGACGTATTTGTCCTTAATTCGACAATAGCAAAGTTCGCGCCTTCGCTAAAAGATTTCGTTGCTTGGACAAAGAAAACTAGCGGAGCTGGAAATGTCGGCGTTCCTGCGCCTGCCAGTGCCCCCGCCTTCGCGGTAAGCCTCATAGCGCATGGTCTGGGCGGAGACTTGTCCGCAGTTACCTACCGAGGAGATGCCGCAATGCTTCAAGACTTACTTGGGGGCCAGATTCCTGCGGCGATCGGCTCAGTGGGAGGAATGTTAGCTCCGGCAGCAGCAGGAAGGATTCGCATAGTAGCTGTAAATGGAACACAGCGGTTGAGCAGCCTTCCTAACGTACCAACATATAAGGAATTGGGAATTTTCGGATACGAGGAGGTAATGTTTACCGCCTTGTTTGCTCCGGCAGGTACCTCGCCAGCTGTTTTGGCGCAATACTCTGCATCTTTGGAAAAAGTAGTCAAATCTTCCGCGTTTACTTCTTCTGTTGCGACCCTGGGGATGCTTGCGCAATACGGTTCCGCTGAAGATGTGAAACTGCGTCTCGAAAAGAGTAGTGCTGCATCAGAGCGGATGGTAAAAGCTGTAGGATATAGAGCGGAGTAATTATTAACGCACGGATGCCTCTCTCCGATCACAAGAGAGCGCAGCCTCTTGGCTGTATGACTTGACGGACATGGAACGAGGGGGGATCAATATTCGGCGCAGTGGATTCCGCGCCCGAATCATCGCAAACCGAATCAGAACCTGTCCAAGCACAGGCGCTCGACGAGAAACCCTTCTGTGTCGCACATCTGCTGCCCCACCACTCGCTCGTGCCCGCCTGGGTACACGTTCAGCCACTTCTCCTTGGTGCCAATCTTGTCGAACAAGCTGATTTGGCCACTGCGATCAAAAAGCGCGTCGTCCCATTTGATCTGAAACAGCAACGGACAGCGTACAGCCGCAGCCGCGGCAGCCAGCGATTGCGAGTTATCGAACGACAGCCCCCACATGCCAATCACTGCGGCTTTGATACGCGGCTCTGCGGCGAGGAGCGGAAGCCCATATGCCGTCCCCATGGACACCCCCGCCCAGCCGATCGCCGAAGCATCGAACCGTTGGTCCTTGCACAACCAGTCGATCACACCGCGCCAGTCGGCAATCATGTCTTCGATGCCGTTTCCTGGCGACCGCCATGTGCGAAAGAAATTCTGCACAGTCTCTTCGCGCGAAGCGCTCGCATGCCCCCCGTCGCGACGATCGCCGTGGACCGGTCCATCGATGGATACCATAGCCATGCCGTGGCGTTCGACAAAAACTTCGGCGAGATCCAATACCTCCTGCCCAAGCTTGTGGCTGCTTCCACCATGTTGGGTGAGGACGATCGGGGCCGGTTGACTGGACGCGCCATTGAGGAATAGCACGCCAGGGACTTTACGTCCTTGTAACGCTAGTTCGAATTCTTCCTGATTCAAGTTTATCTCCGATATAAAGCCTCCGGATTGAAGCACTGGCTCGCCGCGAGAGCCATCAACTCTCGCGAATAGCGACGTTCACGCGGTGAATGTCGGACGGAGGCGCAACCGCGCAGTCAGCGAGATGCCGCGTCGAACTCTCTGGCGACCACGTCGCGAATGAGCTCGCGAATCCACATGTGCATGCCGAGCCGATGGGATCGCTCGTGCCAGGCCATGCTGAGCTTGATTCTTGGCAACTCGAAACTTGTCGGCACCAATTGCACCGGCAAGATCTTCGCGAAGTGCCGCGCAAGGGCCGCTGGCAAGACCGCAAGCAAGTCCGTCTGTACAACCATGTAGGGACTTTGCATCACCGAGGAGACGCGGACGCCTACTCGGCGCCTGGCGCCTTGGCGCGCGAACTCGCTCTCCAGCATGGTCTCGACCGTCGACAGTTGGGCGAACGGCGAACCATGCACCACATGCCGAACTCGCAAGAAGTCATTGAGTTCGAGAGGCGCGGAGAATTTTTGGTCGGAGGAAGCGATGCAAGCTAGCTTCTCTTCGAAGAGGTCCACGAAGCGCAGCCCTGATGAGGGTTCGGGAAGATATCCGATCACGAGATCACATTCACCTTCAGTGAGCCATTGAGTGACGTGGAGGGGGTCCGGGAGGCGCATCTCGACGGTGACTCCAGGCGCCAGGGCGCGGAGGCGCTCCATGACGAGCGGGAAGATCAATATGCTGGGGAAGTCAGTCGTCGCCACGGTAATGACGCCACGGGCGGTCGACGGATCAAACGGGCCGCGGTCGCCCAACACGTCTTCCAGTGCGTGCATTGCCGTCTGTACGGATTCGGCCATTTCCCTCGCGCGTGCGGTGGGCACCATGCCTCTGGCCGTGCGAACGAGTATCTGGTCATTGGTCACGCGACGCAGTCGCGCCAGCGCGTTGCTCATTCCAGGCTGGCTCATTTCCAAGCGCTCAGCTGCGCGCGTCACGGAGCGCTCAGAAATCAACGCATCGAGACATGCCAGCAGTTGCAGATCGACGTTGAGGCGGCCAAATCGATTTTTCACCTGTGCAGCATACACGCGTGCTAGGGGTCGCCTTTCCAGCATCGCAACATTTCGAAATGCAATGTGGAGATAGCCAGCGGTTTATTGCTGGCCGTCGAGGGCAATGCTGCAATGCACTGCGTGGCGGCAAAGAGACCGCCACAACAAAAAAGCAGGTGGCGACCGATTCCGCTCAGCGAGCAGACGCCGTCCTTATTGAGACAACCACGATGTGTCGGGCGATCAGGCTTTCCCGAGCACAAGAAAAACACTGAAGCATGCGCGCCATCATCATCGGAGAACCCGGACCGCCTAGCGTCATGAAAGTGCAGGACGTCAAATTGCCATCGTGCGGAACAGGCCAGGTGCTCGTCCGAAACGAAGCTATTGGCTTGAACTTCCTTGACGTCTATTACCGAACCGGCAGGTATCCAGCCAGCTACCCACTCGTCATCGGCCACGAGGGGGCGGGAGTGGTGGAGAAGGTCGGCGACGATGTTTCGGATTTCGTGGTCGGAGATCGTGTCGGATATGTGGACCAGATTGGAGCGTATTCCGAGTTCGTGGTTCGGCCAGCCTCGCGCCTTATCAAGATCCCGGCGTCCATCACGTTACCCGATGCCGCGAGCGTGCTGCTGAAAGGAATGACGGCAGAGTATTTGATCCAGCGAACGTTCAAAGTCGAACCATGGCACACGATCGTGGTACACGCCGCAGCCGGCGGCGTCGGTCAGATTCTGTGCCAATGGGCCAAGCAGGTCGGCGCAACGGTCATCGGAACTGTTGGCACGGCCGCAAAGCGGACTGTGGCAGAAGCCGCCGGGTGCGACCACGTCATCGTGAACGAAGCGCAAAACTTTGTCGCCGAGGTGCACAAAATTACTGACGGCGAAGGCGTGCCGGTCGTCTATGACGGAGTTGGCAGCGAGAGCTTCACCAGATCTCTCGACTGTCTCGCGCCACGCGGACTTCTGGCGGCCTTCGGCGCAGCTGCGGGTCCCATACCGCCGCTCGACGTCCAGGGCCTCGCCGCCAAAGGCGCCTTGTACGTCACGCGTCCGACGATGGGCCCCTACATGAAAGAGACAGCGGATCTGCGCTCTAGCGCAGCCGATCTCTTTGCGCGAATCGTTGCTGGCGACATCGTCGCAAAGGCCTCGAACACATACAAGCTAGACGATGTGGTTCGAGCACATACCGACCTCGAAGCTCGAAAGCTCGTGGGATCGACCATCCTCATCCCGTGACCTCCTTCAAGTCACAGCCGATATTCAACAAGCGCATGCGGAAGCAGGCCGCCTACGTTGTCATAAACACAGAAGCATTCAGATGAGCACTATTGAAAAGAGGGTTGCGATCGTTACCGGTGGATCAAAAGGAATCGGAGCTGAGATCAGTCGTCGCCTCGGGCTAGATGGTGTCAACGTGGTTGTCAACTACGCGAGCAGCAAGGTAGATGCTCAAAATGTCGTAGCCCAAATCGAGACTTCCGGCGGGCGCGCGATCGCAGTCCACACCGATGTCGCGCAGACGGACGGCGCTGCCATCCTTTTCGACGCAGCTTTCGAATCGTTTGGTCGGGTCGATGTTCTAGTGAACAACGCTGGAATGCTGGAGCAAGGCGGGATCGCAACGGTGACTGATGAATCGTTTGCTCAACAGATTGCATTGAACGTGGGAGCCGTTTTCCGCGGAATGCGGGAGGCAGCCAGACGCATGTCGGACAACGGTCGAATCATCACCATTTCGTCCAGCGTTGTTGGACTCTACCACCCAAACTTTGGCGTGTATGCAGCAACCAAATCCGCGGTGGATGGACTGACACGCGTGGTCGCCAAGGAGCTCGGTCTGCGCGGCATCACTGTCAACTGCGTCTCGCCTGGTCAGGTCGTGACCGACCTCTTTCTCGCGGGCAAGTCCCCAGAAGAACTCGATATGTACACGAACCGAATTCCTCTCGGTCGGCTCGGCCAGCCGGGTGACATAGCAGGTGTCGTGGCCTTTCTTGCCAGTGCCGACGGCAAATGGGTAAATGGCCAAGTCATCCGCGCGAACGGAGGCGTCGTCTGACGGTTGTCCCCTCAATGCAATATCGAAAGAACCATATGTCAAAACCAGAGACCGCAATCATCGGCTCCGGCAACATCGGTACAGACTTGATGGTCAAACTGATGAGGTCGAAGTCCGTAAAAGTCAGCGCTATGGTTGGAGTCGACCCCAACTCGGACGGATTGGCCCGCGCCAAGCGTCTCGGCCTTGAAACCTCTCACGAGGGCGTCGAGGGATTGCTGAAGATGGATTGCTTCAATGACATAGAGATCGTCTTTGATGCCACATCCGCTGCGGCGCATCACCGCAACTCAGCGGCGTTGATGGAACGTGGCAAGCGAGTCATCGACCTGACGCCCGCAGCGATCGGACCTTACGTGGTCCCGTCGGTCAATCTTGATGCGAACATTAACGCCAGAAACGTGAACATGGTCACGTGTGGCGGCCAAGCGACCGTTCCAATCGTCGCTGCGGTGTCTGCTGTTACCAAGGTCCACTACGCCGAAATCGTCTCATCCATCGCATCAAGGTCGGCGGGCCCGGGAACTCGGGCAAACATCGACGAATTCACCGAAACCACTGCCCATGCATTGGAAAGCGTCGGAGGTGCAACTCATGGCAAGGCGGTCATCGTGATCAATCCTGCCGAACCACCTTTGATGATGCGCGATACCGTCTTCTGTCTTTGTGACGAAGCGGACGAAGACACTGTCCGGCACTCGATCGAGAAGATGGTCAGCGCCGTAGCCGAATACGTTCCCGGCTACAGACTCAAGCAGAAGGTCCAGTTCGAGCACTATCGAGCGAGCGCAGGGCTTAAGCGGCAAGCGCCTGCGGCGCCATTCGTAGGCATGCAAGTCTCGATATTTATCGAAGTTGAAGGCGCCGCTCACTATCTGCCTGCCTACGCTGGCAACCTGGACATCATGACCTCCGCAGCCGTCAGAACGGCTGAGCGAATGGCGCAAGAAATCAGCAGCGAAAGAGCACAGGCATGATCGATCTATTCATCATTGACGTCACACTCCGCGATGGAATGCATGCGATCGGGCATCAATACGATCTAGGGCACGTGCGTGACATCGTGGCAGCGCTTGACGAGGCCGGTGTTGATGCGATTGAAGTTGGCCACGGCGACGGGCTGAACGGATCGAGCTTGGCCTATGGATTCAGCAAGCACTCGGACATTGCGTATGTGCGTGAAGCAGCCAAAACAGCAAAGCGCGCAAAGCTGGCAACGGTACTTCTTCCCGGAATCGGTACCGTCGACGACCTGCGGCGCGCCAGAGATGCTGGCGTTGAGATCTTAAGAATCTCCACGCATTGCACGGAAGCGGATATTTCGGCGCAACACATTGCGGCGGCTCGAGAGATGGGTTTTCACGTTTCTGGCTTCTTGATGATGTCATCTGCCACCACGCCGGAGAACCTTGGAAAGCAAGCGGCGTTGATGGAGAGCTACGGCGCGCATGGCGTCGTGATCGGAGACTCGGCGGGCAATCTCACGATGGCCGATACCGAGGCACGCTTCAAGGCTCTGAATGAACAGCTCAACCCCAAGACCGCGCGCGGCATTCATGCACACGAGAATCTCTCACTTTCCGTCGCCAACTCAGTAGTTGCGGTTCAGAACGGCGCTCGGCGCATCGATGCATCGCTCGGGGGCATGGGCGCCGGTGCCGGCAACTGTCCGATCGAAGCGTTCATCGCGGTCGCCAATAAATACGGTTGGCAACACCGCTGCGATCTCTTCAAACTGCAGGACGCCGCCGACGATCTTGTCCGGCCGTTGCAAGATCGACCGGTTCGTGTCGACCGCGAGACGCTCACTCTAGGCTATGCCGGCGTTTACTCAAGCTTCCTGCGCCATGTAGAGCGGGCCGCCCGCACGTACGACATCGATTCGCGAGAGATCATGCTCGAAGTCGGAAAGCGCAATCTCATCGGCGGGCAAGAAGACATGATTATCGATGTCGCCTTGGATCTTCTCGATCGCAAGAGCGCCGCCGCTCGCAACGAGCCCGCCTTGACCAAGTAGACGGCTTGGACGTGCCGAACTACGTTCCACATTCAATTCACTCAACCCCAAATAGGAGATTCAATGACTACAGGACTGCAGGTAAGCAAAGAAGAGATGCTGAAATTCGTGGCGCGACGCTCGGCGATGAGATCCAGCGACAAGGCGTATGTGGATGTTCTGCTACCAAACCATGGTCGGGAGATTTTCAACATTCTGGGCCCCGGTGTATCGGAGAACCCGAGCGATGAGAATCTTAAACCGGCCATATCTGGTGTGCCTGATTTCAATCTGGCTTACGTCCGCAACAAGCCGGGCGAGCGTGGTGCACTGCACGCGCACGACACCACGGAAGTCTTCATTCCGATGAGTGGCCGCTGGCAGATCATCTGGGGTGACGAGGAAGAGCACACTCTCGAACTGGACGAAGGCGACGTCATTGCCATCCCACCCGGCGTCTTCCGCTGCTTCAAGAACATTGGCACGACCGAGCAGTGGATGTTGGCCATTCTCGCGGGAGAGAAGCACGGACGACTCGTGTGGCCGAAGAAGGTGCTCGATCAAGTGCGTGACATCGGTCCGAAAGTCGGTATTGGCTTTGACTCGGCGGGGAACATCTTCCGACTCGAGAAGGCCCACGCTGAGATTGGCGGCAAGTAAATGTCTGCGTACATCATCAGTGACATCGAAATTCACGACGCCGAATCCTTCGAGCGATACAAGGTATTGTCTCCGCCGTCCGTGGCTAAGTACGGCGGCCGTTTTCTGGTCCGGGGGGGTGCGTTGGAGCGTCAAGAGGGAGACTGGGCGCCCAAGCGGCTCGCCGTTCTCGAGTTTCCTGACATGTTGGCGGCCAGAAGTTGGATCAACTCCGTGGACTATGCGGAGGCGAAACGAGTCCGACAAGCTAGTGCGACCTCCAGCATCGTGTTGGTTGACGGCGATCCGCCTGCCTGATCATTGAAGAGCATTCACAACACCGGCGGCGCCGTGGCCGGTGTTGCGCGCTGAGCGCTCACGCGTAGCGAGTGGTACGGACACAGAAGACTTAAACCTACGAGGCACAAGATGAGTAAAAGACTGCAGAACAAAGTGGCGGTAGTGACCGGTGGCACGAGCGGCATTGGCCTCGCGGTGGCAAATCTTTTCGCTGCCGAAGGCGCAAAAGTTTTTGTTCTTGGACGACGACAGCCTGAACTCACAGCGGCTGAGAAGACGATTGGGAACGGATCGGTCGGAATTCAGGGCGATGTCTCGAACCCCGCAGACATCGATCGCGCTTACGCGTCGATCAAGGAGAAGGCGGGAAGAATCGACGTGCTGTTCGCCAACGCTGGCATGGCGCATGTGGCGAGGATCGAGGAGATTGACGAGGCGCAGTATCACGAGACATTCGGAACAAACGTCGCCGGTGTTCTTTTCGCGGTCCAAAAAGCGCTGCCGTTGATGCACGCCGGGTCAAATATCGTCGTCAACGCTTCGATGTGGACAATCAAAGGCGTTCCGGGTTTCGGCTTGCTTAGCGCCTCGAAAGCGGCAGTTCGCAGCTTGGTCCGGACATGGACGAGTGAGCTGAAAGACCGACAGATCCGTGTCAATGCGGTTAGTCCCGGCTATTGCAATACGGCGGCGATCGAACACGCAACTGGCAGCTACGAAGGCGCCCAAGAACTGCTTGCGCAATTCGCGCTGAATGTGCCCATGGGGCGTGTTTCACAGCCCGATGAGGTCGCAAAGGCTGTCTTATTTCTCGCTTCCGACGACGCGAGCTATGTAAACGGGGTCGAGCTTTTTGTCGACGGCGGCACCGTTCAGGTCTGAGCCCGCGAGGGCGATATCACTTCCACGCCAGAGTCGGCCGCTTAGTGTCGGCTCATAAATGGCGAATGCGAATGCAGACATAGCTGGAGGGTGATTGTGAAAATTATTGATTACCCTTTGAATATGACACCCTCTCCTCGCGAGAAGGACAGGATGGAGACGGCATGCGAATAACTCTCCGCACGCTCGTCATAGGCCGACAACGAAACCAGAGACAACCATCATGAAACGGACTATTCGAGCCCTTCTGGCTTGCGGTGGACTAGTGATCGCAACCACCGTAGCTTGGGGGCAATCTGCGTGGCCAATCCGGCCGGTTCGAATGATCGTGCCAGCTCCGGCCGGCAGTGCACCGGACATGTTCGCGCGGCTCTACGGTGAGCAACTGCGGTTGAGCCTCGGTCAGGCTGTGGTCATCGAGAACCGGCCTGGCGCCTCTGGGATGCTAGCCGGCGACGCCGTCGCCAAAGCGGCTCCGGATGGTTATACGGTTCTGTACGGCTACAACCAGCCGTTCACGATGAATCCCCATCTCTTTAGCAAGATGCCGTATGACGCGCTGAAGGACTTGGTGCCGGTCACGCAGACGCTCACAACCGCTTACGTGATTGTCGCCAACAACGACTTCGCTCCAAAGAACTTGGCCGAGTTGATTGCTGCGGCCAAGCGAGCCCCGGGCACGATCAATTACGGCACCTACGGTCCCGGGACGCCCGGCCACTTGCTGATGGAACTGCTTGACGAACGTACGGGCGCCAAGATGGTGCAAGTGCCGTACAAGCAGACGCCTATCCTCGACGTCATCGGTGGAGTGGTATCTTTTTCGATCGAGCCATTTGCCTCAGCCATTCCGTACGTTAAGTCGGGAAAGCTGCGGGGGCTGGCGGTTGCCTCCCCCAAGCGAATCGAAACCCTTCCCGACGTCCCTGCAATGAGCGAGACAGTCCAGGGCATGGAACTGGTGGGATGGAATGCAGTTTGGGTGCCGGCGGGCACGCCGCAAGAGGTTATTGCGAAGTTGAACAATGAGTTCGTCCGCATCACCAACTCCCCGCAGATGCGTCGTCGCATGGCCGAGGCGGATTCGACCCCCACAGGTACCACCCCTGAAGCGATCACCCAGATCATTCGCAAAGAATTCGACGAATGGGGCAAGCTTATCAAGGCAAAGAGCATACGCATCGATTGAGACTGCGTGTGCACCTCTTTGCGTTCTCGGTCTAGATTCAATCACTTACAGATGTAGGGAAGAAAATGCTTGGAGTGCAAATAAGCAAAGCGGAAATGCTCAAGTGCGTCGCCCGCCGTGTCGAGATCAGGTCTAGCCATAAGGCTTATGTCGATACGCTCTTGCCGGGCCACGCGCGGGAGATCTTCAACGTCATCGGTCCTGGAGTCACCGAGAGCCCGAGTGACCCCAATCTCGCCCCGGCCCTTGCTGGCATTGACGGATTTCGCCTGGGTTATATCAAGAGCAAGCCGGGAACTCGCGGCGCGCTTCATTCTCATGACACCACCGAAGTGTTCATTCCAATGTCCGGCAAGTGGATCATTGTCTGGGGTGATGGCGAGGAGAGCCAACTGGAACTGAATATTGGCGACGTTATCGCAGTTCCGCCCGGCGTCTTTCGCTGCTTCAAGAACGTCAGCGACGATGAGGCTTGGATGATCGGCATCCTCAGCGGTGTCCCTGGTCGAATCATTTGGCCGGAAACGGTCAAGAACGAGGTACGTCGTCTCGGACCTCAAGTCGGCATCGGTTTGACCGAAGAAGGTGACCTCGTGCACCTCGCGCATTAATGATGTACCAGTGCGAATGGCTGACCTGTCGGCTCTGCTCTGGTACGGCATGGTGAAGGGATCTATGTGAATCGATATATGGAACAGCACGAGACGTTGTTCGTTGAAGCGGAGGTTTGCAGAAAAGCTGGCATCCAGGCATTGCTACAAGCAGGCGCACCCGCCGACCATGCAGCCATCCAAGTTGACCTTTTACTTGAAGCGGAGCTCCGCGGGCGAGCATCGCATGGCCTGCAGCGATTGCCCAGGCTGGTCGAGCGCATCGGCAACGGGGTTCTCTGCCCGCGGACAAAGGGACGGGTTCGCTTCCGCAGTGACTCCTTTTTGGAAGTCGATGGCGAGGCCGGGTTCGGGCCGGTAGTGGCGCTGAACGCGCTAGACATCGCGAGCGAGCGCGCGCGGGCGAGCGGATTGGCAGTCGCCTGTATACGGAACAACAACCATCTCGGCATGCTGGCGTACTACGCCGAACGGGTTGCTAAAGCCGAGCAGATCTTGATCGCACTGTCTACCAGTGAAGCGCTGGTCCATCCCTGGGGGGGGCGCAAAGCCATGCTGGGAACAAATCCGATTGCAATCGGCATCCCCTCTCGCCCCAGCCCCTTCGTCCTGGACATGGCGACCAGCTTGGTATCCATGGGACAGATTCACGCCCATGCGCACCGCGGTCAGCGACTGGAACCGGGCTGGGCGCTCGATGAGAGGGGTGATCCGACGCTAGACCCTAGCGCAGCTAAGAATGGTGCCATTGCGCCGTTCGGCGACGCAAAAGGCTACGCGTTGGGGCTGAGTTTTGAACTGCTCGTCGCCACGTTGACGGATTCGGCACTGGGCACGGATGTGAAGGGAACACTGGACTCGGATCAGCTGTGCAACAAAGGCGATGTCTTCATCGTCGTGGATCCCACTTCGTCCTCCGTGGCGTCCAGAGTTTCAGCGTACCTGGAGTCCATACGAGCCTGCCCTCCTTCGACCCCAGGACGCTCCGTTGCAGTTCCAGGAGACCGAGCAAACCGTGTTCGCTCCATCTCCCTAAAGAGCGGTATCGAGCTGAACCGAGATGTCTGGACGCAGATTCAGAGGCTCGCCACTGCATCATGACCGCACTTTGGCGGTCGCATTTCATAGGTAAATTCAATGAATGAACTTTTCGGCGTACTACGATCGCCGCGCGCGATCCTATTCGGCAACGGTCAGCGACATGCGATAGGCCAAGTCGCGGGATCAATCGGGAAGCGAGCGCTCGTTTGTACAGATGCGCGTTTCGGCGGCTCAGTGGACATGGCTTCTTTGATCCAAAGCTTGAACGATGCCGGTGTCGAAGCGAAAGTATTTGCCGACACGCTACCCGAACTGCCACTCTCAAGTGTCGAGGCTTGTGTCCAGCAGAACAGGAGCTTCAAACCGGATGTCGTAGTCGGCGTCGGCGGCGGAAGCTGCATGGACATGGCGAAGCTCGTCGGCTTGTTGCTTACGCACGACGGGCCGGCTGACAGGTTCTATGGCGAACTCAAAGTGCCCGGTCCGATCATCCCCGTCGTCGCAATCCCCACTACTGCTGGCACTGGTTCCGAAGTCACCCCCATTGCTGTTCTCGCGGATCTTGCGCGGGATCTCAAGGTCGGCATTTCGAGCCCGTTCCTGATTCCGCACACGGCCATTTGCGATCCTGAGCTCACCCTCACTTGCCCGCCGGCGCTAACCGCGCTTTCAGGGGCTGACGCGCTCACACATGCGATTGAAGCATTCACCGCCGTCACCCACACGAGAGTCTCAGATCTCGCGTTGACACGCGTCTTCGTGGGCAAGAACATGTTCAGCGACCATCATGCGCTTTCGGCCATCAAGCTGATCGTCGAGCATTTGCCGCGCGCCGTGCAGAATGGGGCAGACCTCGAAGCTCGCTCGATGCTTATGTTCGCATCCATGTCGGCCGGCCTCGCATTCGGCGTTGCTGGAACCGCGGCTGCGCACGCCATCCAGTACCCTGTCGGCGCCCTGACTCAGACAGCGCACGGAATCGGTGTCGCCGCACTGATTCCATACGTCATGGCATTCAACGCCTCTGCGTGCATGCCACAGATAGCGGAGATAGGCCGATGCCTAGGGGCTACAGGAACGGAGCGTGAGCTCGTCGTCACCGCCATCCGCCGTATCCGAACACTGTTGAGTGACATCCGAATTCCACTCACACTCTCGGATCTCGGTCTGAGCGAGGAAAAGATCGACTGGGTCGCTGAGCAGTCAATGCTTTCAACGCGGCTCGTGAACAACAACCCGCGGCCGCTGGACGCCGCCTCTATGAAGCGCATCGTGGAAGACGCTTTCCATGGTCGTCTTCATCCCATCCCGGTTTGACCTCAACTTTTCACCTCTCTCTATGACCGTGCTCGAATCCGAATTTCACTCCGACCTCTTTATCGGAGGACATTGGCAGCCTTCTTCATCTGGGGCTCGCATCGAAGTGTTCGATCCCTCTACAGAAGCCGTACTGGCTGAAGTCGCGGACGCCACGGTGGAGGACGCGCAGCGTGCAGTTGAGGCAGCTTCAAGCGCCGCAAATACATGGAAAGCGACGGCGCCACGCAAGCGCAGCGAGATTCTGAGGCGCGCTTACGAACTGATGCAGCGCGATGCTGAATTCCTCGCCCGGCTGATCTCCATGGAGAATGGCAAAGCGCTTTCAGATGCTCGCGGGGAAGTGGCTTATGCAGCCGAATTCTTCAGATGGTTCGCCGAGGAAGCGGTGCGCATCAGCGGCGACATCAGCATCTCCCCGAGCGGTCAAAGTCGTATCGTCGTCCAATATCAGCCAGTCGGGATTTCGCTTCTGATCACGCCATGGAACTTTCCAGCGGCAATGGCAACTCGAAAGATCGGGCCCGCGCTCGCAGCAGGCTGCACATGCATCTTGAAACCGGCGACTGAGACGCCACTCACCGCTTACGCAATTGCAGCCTTGCTTGCAGAGGCCGGCGTTCCGGATGGCGTCGTGAACGTCATTACGACATCGACCGCTGGTAAGGTCTGCGGCACGATTCTTGAAGATCCACGCGTACGCAAGCTTTCTTTTACCGGTTCCACAGAAGTGGGGCGCACCCTTTTGCGCAAGGCTGCCGACTCGGTTATCAACTGCTCCATGGAGTTGGGTGGCAACGCGCCATTCATCGTCTTCGATGACGCGGACATAGAAGCGGCGTTGGACGGCGCCATGCTGGCCAAGATGCGCAATGGTGGAGAGGCGTGCACGGCTGCTAATCGCTTCTACGTGCAAAGAAACATCGCTTCCGAATTCAGCGCCAAGCTAGCCGATCGAATGCAAGCATTGGTCGTGGATGACGGCGTCAAGTCAGCGACGCAGTGCGGTCCGCTCGTCAACCGTGCCTCCCTGGCAAAGGTCGCGTCGCTGGTAGACGATGCGGTGACTAAAGGCGCCAAGATACTCACCGGAGGGCAAGCGCTCTCGCGCACAGGCTTCTTCTATGCGCCGACCGTGCTGACCGACGTTCCGCCAACGGCTGATCTGCTCGAGGAAGAAATTTTCGGCCCGGTCGCGCCACTGGTCATATTCGACGATGAAGCCGAAGCGATTCGTTTGGCCAATGCTACTGAGTATGGGCTTGTGGCCTACGTCTATACCCGCGACTTGGCTCGTGGGCTGCGTGTCTCGGAACTGCTGGAAAGCGGCATGATCGGACTGAACCGCGGCTTGGTATCTGATCCCGCTGCTCCTTTCGGTGGCGTGAAGCAAAGTGGGTTGGGCAGAGAGGGAGCACACCACGGTCTGCTCGAGTTCATGGAGGCTAAATACATTTCGACCGCGTGGTAGACGAGCAGCCGAGGATTGGCTTGCCACTGCCGTGAGGCACGGATGTTTCCTTCGCTGCTGGCTGGACGGACGCTCGCAACCCTACATTGCAGGTGGCGTACTTTCCCTAAGTATGAGCACATGGGAGACCTTGTTTCGCAACAGCTTCCCCCCGTTTCCGAGTGGTTAAAGAGTAAGCGTCTTCTCAGTACCCTCTGTTTTCGTTGAAGGCTGATGTGCAGGATCGGTGGTCCATGCACGCTGCGATGGTGTGCATGAAGAACCGCT
>NZ_FOLP01000041.1 GCF_900112425.1 Variovorax sp. OK212
CATCGACTGAGCTACCAGCTGATCGCTCGTCTCGGGCAGTGCCCCTGCTGCGGAAGGGCGGGCGTAAAGCTACTCTTGTGACACAGTAAGACTAGAGACTGACCCGAACGCATGCGCCGCCGGTCCCACTATCGCTGCACGTCCTCTGGCCAGACTGATCATCGCGACGTGATCCGCGGCCCTTCGGAGGCATTTTTGACTTGCAGTTGCAGTTGCAGTTTGCCGAACGCTATTCCAAGCTGGCCGGCGTCCCACTTGCAGGCGCGATCGTCGAATGCACGAACTTGCGTCGGCGATACGATCTTTGGGGCCCCGCGGGCGATCCCGCTTGGGCTGCATTCCTGGAAGAGATTCCGTCGTGCGTGCGCCATTGCCGCCTCTTGCGCCTCACGCTTGGCGTTGCGCGCTCCGCGCCCACACTGGGTCGATCACCATTCGGATGCTTCAGCTATGACCGCCGCCGGCGCGGACAAGCCATTGCGACTTCACGATCTACAGCATCGGCACGGCAGCCCGCTTGCCAGCAGCAACAGACACGAGCATCGTGAAAAGTTGCAGGCACTGTTTGTGGAAGTTCGGCAGCTGCACTCCGAAGTCCGGCAGGTTCTCGGATTCGCGCTGGCGCTATCACTCTTAAGCTCTCAAGCTTACAAGTGGCTCTTCCCGCCAGCGTATGTCGAGTCACTCCGACCCGCAGAGGGACCGTACCCCTTGAACGGCAGTTCCAACTGGGGACAGGTTCTGAATCATCGCGACGAGTTGAAGCCCGGGTCACTGATCGTTTACTTGACGGCTTAAGTTAATTACAGCGGATTCGCCGTGGCGAGCGTCTAAGCTGCAGCCATCGGTCGCGTACTGCTCAATGGAATATTTCTTCAACTGGTTCGCGGTGAAATTACGGGACGATCGAGGGGTGCAGGGCGTGACGTCGACGATGTGCTGGAACGGACCGGAAGCGTCGTGCGCGCAGCCCGCATCGGCGGCCTACGTCGCATGCAGTAAGGAGAGGTTTCCGCCGCCTAGCGAAGCTTGCGCTTGAGCGTGGTGACGTCGTTGGTCGTGACTGGTCGCGCCATGTTGCCCCACGACTGGCGTACATAGGTGAGTACCTGTGCCGTTTGCACGTCGGTCAGCGTCAAATCGAACCCGGGCATCACCTGTGGAGGAGGCCCGCTCGTGCTGCGCGGCCCTCTTCCGCCCTGCACGACCAAGCGGATCAACGAGGTGGCGTCATCGCTCAACACCGACGAGTTGCCCAGCGCGGTCTGCAGCTTGTTCTTCCAACCAGCGACCACGTCGCCCTCGCCGTCGAGCATGGCCTCGAAACCGATGTTCGCGACCTTGGCGCGGTCGGCCTTCTCGGCCTGGCCGACCTTGGTGTCCAGCATGTCGGCGCCCTCGAAGAACTCGGTGTCAGTCGGGCCGGGCATCAGGCAGGTCACGTTGACCTCAGATTCCTTCAGCTCATCGCGCAACGCGAAGGAAAACGAATCGATGAACGCCTTCGTCCCGTTGTACACCGCTTGGAAAGACCCCGGCATGAAGCCTGCGATCGAGCCGGTGATGAGGACGCGACCCGATCTCGCATAGAGCATTCCGGTGACGATGGCATCAAGAGCCAATGTGGCCTGTGTGAAGTCTTCGTCGAGAAAGCCATGGCCATGGCCGCGTCCGGCGTTTGCCAGCAAGGCGTCGACAGGCCGCCCGCCTGCAGTGGCGTAGAGGCGGTCCACGCCTTCCATCGTTGAAAGGTCCACTTGGAGCGCCTGCGCCTGCGCCTGCACGTTCGCGGACCGCAGGATCTGGGCGGCGGCCTCGATGTCGGGCTCGCCGGCGGCGGCCAGCAGATCGAAGCCCGCTGCCGCGCAACACCGCGCCAACTCGAGCCCGATTCCCGACGGCGCCGCATCTTTGTTGAGAAACGTCGCACCCAATGCAAGCTACTTTGCCAATACTGGGGTCGACGACCCGGACGGCTGAGACGCGCGTCCAGAGTGCGCCTACTCCTACGTGGATATAGAACTGCGAAAGATAGTTTTTCGATCCGGCGCCGCCCTGGCGCGCGGGTTCGCAGTTTTCATAACCCTCATTCATTTGATTGAAGCCTTCGAAGGAACCACGCACCATAAAAGCTCTTACCTACCAGTCTTCGAAAAACGTCAGCGTCGAGACTGTGCCCGACCCGGTGCTGGAGCAGGACGACGATGTGGTGCTGCGTGTGACCGCAACGGCCATCTGCGGCTCGGACCTGCACATCTTCCGCGGCAAGATTCCGGACATGGAATCGGGTGACATCCTGGGCCACGAATTCATGGGCATCGTTGAGGAAACCGGCAAGGGCGTCACACGCCTGAAGAAAGGCGACCGCGTGGTCGTGCCTTTCACCATCGCCTGCGGCCAGTGCTTCTTCTGCAATAAGACGTTGTTCGCCGCCTGCGAGACCACCAACCCCGGGCGCGGCGCCATACTCAACAAGAAGAACGTGCGCTCCGGTGCCGGGCTCTTCGGCTACTCCCACCTGTACGGCGGCTACTCGGGCGGGCAGGCGGAATTTGTACGCGTCCCCAAGTCGAACGTGGGCCCGCTCGTGATTCCGCCAGGGCTTGCGGACGAGCAGGTGCTGTTCCTTTCGGACATCCTGCCAACGGGCTACCAGGCCGCTGTGAACGGCGAGGTGGGACCGGGCTCGACGGTGGCCATCTTCGGCGCGGGTCCGGTCGGCCTGATGACCGCCGCCTCCGCGCGGTTGTTAGGGGCGGAGCGCATCTTCATGGTCGACGAGCATGCGTACAGGCTCGAGTTCGCGCGCGCCACCTACGGTGCGGAGCCGATCAATTTCAAGGACATGGACGACCCCGCGGGTGCCATCATCGAGCGCACCGATTTCCGCGGCGTCGATGCCTCCATCGACGCAGTCGGCTTCGAGGCCAAGGGCAGCACCCTGGAGACGGTCATGACCGACCTGAAGCTTGAAGGCTCCAGCGGCAAGGCGCTGCGCCAGGCCATTGCGGCTACGCGGCGCGGCGGGGTGGTAAGCGTGCCCGGCGTGTACGCCGGCTTCATCCATGGCTTCCTGTTCGGCGACGCGTTCGAGAAGGGCCTGACCTTCAAGATGGGCCAGACGCATGCCCAGCAGCACATGCCCAAGCTGCTCGAGTACATCCAGGCCGGCGACCTGAAACCCGAAGTGATCATCACGCACCACATGGCGCTGGAAGACGCGGCGCGCGGCTACGACATCTTCGAGAAGGCTGAAGAGGAGTGCCGCAAGGTCGTGCTGACGCCTTCGGGTCCGCGAAACCCGGCGCCTGTCGCCGCCGAGGCCGAGCGGACGCTGCCGCTCTGAGCTGAATCTTTCATCCAAAAAGGAGACGTTATGGCCCATCCGAGCGATGCTACGCCCCCACGTATCGACAAGAACGATTCAGCACAGGTCGCGCGCTGGACGCGTGAACTCGACGTAGCGCACGAACAGCTGGCCCACGCCATCGCGGAGGTCGGCGACAAGGCGGCCGACGTGGAGCTTTACCTCAAGGGCAGCCGCAGCTCGACCAATGCGGACACCGCGGACACCGCGGCGAAGGCGATTTAGTGCTGCAGGCACTGGCGGGATGGGCCCAATGTTTGAAGGCTTCGAGCTGGAGCGCATCGAGTTGGAAGGCGCAACCCTGCGTGTTCGCCACGGCGGCGCAGGGCCGCCGGTGTTGCTCCTGCATGGGCATCCGCGCACGCATGCCACTTGGGCCCACGTCGCGCCATTGCTGGCGCGACACCACACGGTGGTCTGCCCAGATCTTCGTGGATTTGGCGAATCCTCCAAGCCGGCGGACAGCGGCGACCACGCGGGCTCGTCCAAGCGGGCCAAGGCTGCGGACTGCGTGCAACTCATGCATCGCCTGGGCCACGCCCGCTTTGCCGTGGTGGGACATGACCGCGGCAGCTACGTCGCATTGCGTGCCGCCCTCGACCATCCCCAAGTGATCAGTCGGCTGGCCGTGCTGGACGGCGTACCGATCGCGGAGGCGCTCGCGCGGTGCACCGACACGTTCGCTACTCGCTGGTGGCACTGGTTCTTCTACGCCCAGCCGGAGAAGCCCGAGCGCGCGATTCTCGCCAATCCCGATGCGTGGTACGGCGGCTCGCCCACGTACATGGGCGAAGAGGCCTTCGCTGACTTCCGTTGCGCCATCCACGACCCCGCCACCGTTCACGCAATGGTCGAGGACTACAGAGCGGGCTTGGGTGTCGACCGTGCGCACGACGAGGAAGACCGCCGCCAGGGTCGCAAGGTCGCATGCCCCACGCTGTGCCTCTGGGCGAAGCAGGACGACCTCGAAGACCTATACGGCGATGTGCTGGGTGTATGGGCGCCCTGGACGAGCGATTTGCACGGCGGTTCGCTCGATTGCGGGCACCACATGGCCGAAGAAAAGCCTGCCGAACTCGCCGCGCGTCTCTTGGAATTCATGCGAGTTTGAACGATGGCAGCCCAGCGTTCGATGCCGTCCTCGAAACAAAGCATCGCCAAGGACAGCGGCAGCGGCCTGGCCGTAGAGGACGCCAACGGCGCGACTGGCTTGCTAGTGGTGGACATGATCAGTTGCTGGGACTTTCCCGACGCGGAAAAGCTGTTGCCCGTCGCCGTCGAGGTGTCGCGCCGCATTGCTAGATTGAAGCGCCGGTGCAAGGCAGCCGGCGTGCCGGTGGTATACGCAAACGACAACAGGGGCCGATGGCGTTCGGACTTCGGCGCGCTGGTCGAGCTTTCCATCGCGTGCGGCGGGCGTGGGGCCGAGATCACCACAGCGCTGCTGCCCGACCACGACGATTACTTCGTGCTGAAGCCGCAACAGTCGGCCTACGTGGCCACGCCGCTTGAGCAACTGCTGGGCGTGCTGCGCGTGAAACGCCTGATCGTGACGGGCGTGGCCAGCGACCAATGCGTGCTTAGCACCGCGACCGATGCGCGCATGCGCGGCCTAGAGGTGGTGATGCCGCGCGACTGCACCGGCACGCAGACCGCGCGGCGCCAGGCGATGCTGATGGCGCAGTGCCCGCAGGTCTTCGGCATTGCCACCACGCCGGGTTCGCGCATCCGTCTGCCGCCGGCGTTAGCGAAAGGAGCGGAACGCGATGACAGAAAGTGAGTTCTTCGACCCTCGCACGCACGCCTTCGCTCGTGTGGCGGTCGCCGTGCCGCACAACCGGGTCGCCGACCCGGCGGCCAACGCGCAGGAAACCATCAAGATGTTCCGCGACGCGGCTGCGCAGGGCGCGGTGGTGGTCGCGTTTCCGGAGCTGGGCTTGAGCGCCTACACCTGCGACGACCTGTTCCACCAGGCGGCGCTGCTCGACGCCTGCCGTGCGGCGCTCGCGCAGGTCGCCGAGGCATCGCGCACGCTGGGCGCGCTGGGCATCGTGGGGTTGCCATTGGTGGTCGACCACCGTCTCTTCAACTGCGCCGCGGTCGTCGGCAACGGCCGCGTGCGGGGCGTCCTGCCCAAAACCTACCTGCCGAACTACGGCGAGTTCTACGAGGCTCGCCAGTTCGCGAGCGCGGCCACGGTGGTGGCGACATCGGTCTCGCTCGAAAACCACGACGTGCCCTTCGGGACCGACCTGGTGTTCCGCTCGCGGCAGCAGCCGCTGCTGGCTCTGCACGTGGAGATCTGCGAAGACCTGTGGGTACCGATTCCGCCATCGAGCTACGCTGTGCTTGCGGGCGCGACGATGCTGGTCAACCTGTCGGCCTCCAACATCACGGTGGGGAAGTCGGACTACCGGCAACGCCTGGTAGGCATGCAGTCGGCACGCTGCCAGGCGGCTTATCTCTATAGTTCGGCAGGCATCGGCGAATCGACCACCGACTTGGCGTGGGACGGCCAGGCGCTGATCTGCGAAGCCGGCGATCTGTTGGCGCAGAGCGAGCGCTTCAGCAATCGCTCGCACACGATCTACGCCGACGTCGACTTGGAGCGGCTCTCGCACGAGCGCATCAGACAGAACAGCTTCGGCGAATCCGCTCGACAGCATCAGGCTGCGCTCGCGGGCTGGCGCGCAGTCGAGTTCGCGCTTGACGCGCCCGCGGCGCCGTGCGGCGCGCTACGCCGCACGGTCGAGCGCTTTCCGTACGTGCCCGCCGAGGCGGCCACGCGCGACGCGCGCTGCCACGAGATCTTCAACATCCAAGTGCAGTCGCTGGTGCAGCGTCTGGAAGCATCGCGCATCGAGAAAGTGCTGATCGGCGTGTCGGGCGGCCTCGACTCGACCCACGCGCTGCTGGTCATCGCGCAGGCAATGGACCGGCTGGGGCGACCGCGCAGCCACATCCTCGGATTCACGATGCCGGGTTTCGCCACCAGCGGCCGAACGCTCTCGCAGGCGCACGAGCTGATGGCGGCCATTGGCTGCACCGCGCATGAGATCGACATCCGCCCGAGTTGCCGACAGATGCTCGCCGACCTCGGGCACCCGGTGGCGCAGGGCGTGGCGCAGTACGACATCACCTTCGAGAACGTGCAGGCCGGCGAGCGCACCAGTCACCTGTTTCGCCTGGCCAACTTCCACGACGGCATCGTCGCGGGCACGGGCGACTTGAGTGAGCTCGCGCTGGGCTGGTGCACCTACGGCGTCGGCGACCACATGTCGCACTACAACGTGAACGCCAGCGTGCCGAAGACGCTCATCAAGCACCTCGTCGGCTGGGTCGCCGACCAGGGCCTGCTGGGCGAGGGGGGCAGCCGCGTGCTGCGCGAGATCCTCGCGACGGAGGTGAGCCCGGAACTGGTGCCGGGCGACAAGGCCCAGTCGCAGCCCGGACAGCACACGGAGGATACCGTGGGGCCCTACGAACTGCAGGACTTTCATCTTTACTACACGCTGCGATACGGGTTTCGGCCATCGAAGGTGGCGTACCTGGCCTGGTGCGCATGGCACGACCGCGAGGAGGGGCCCTGGCCCGAGCCCATGGCGAAAGGCGAGGACGTGCTCGCGCCGCGCAACGCCTACGCCCTAGCTGACATCAAGCGCCACTTGCACACCTTCCTCTACCGCTTCTTCCAGACCAGCCAGTTCAAGCGCAACTGCGTGCCCAATTCCCCGAAGGTGGGCTCGGGCGGGTCGCTCTCGCCGCGAGGCGACTGGCGCGCGCCAGCGACCCGGAGTCGCGTGCCTGGCTGGACGAACTCGCGCGGGTCCCCGACTCGCAGCAGTGAGGCGCGAGGTCGGGCACCGGTCGGGCATTTGTCCGATGGAAGTGCGTGGGCCGATGCGTAGCTTCGGCACTGAACCCATTCCAACCCGCAACCGGAACGGAGCGCACCATGACAGATCCCCTGCACGCAGGCCCCCGTCCGCCCTTCGACACACCGGAGCAGTCGCCGCCCGGCCTGGAGTCGAAGATGACGCCGCGGCCGGACTTCGGCGAATCTTCCTATGTCGGTAGCAGCAAACTGAAAGGCAATGCCGCATCGATCACGGGCGGCGACAGCGGCATCGGCCGCGCTGTTGCGCTTGCCTTCGCGCGGGAGGGCGCTGACGTGCCGATCTCGTATCTGGCGCAGGAGGACTCCGACGCACGGGCCTGCAAGGAACTGATCGAGCGCGAAGGCCGGATGTGCGTCGCGGTGCCGGGGAACATCTGCGTAGAGGCCCCTTGCAGGAAGCTGGTCGACACGGCGGTGCAGCGCTTCGGCAAGCTCGACATCCTGGTGAACAACGCGGCGTTTCAGATGAGCCACAAGGAGCTTGGGGACATCACCTGCGAAGAGTTCGACCGCACCTTCCGCACCAACGTCTACGCCAACTTCTTTCTCTGCAAAGCGGCCGTGGCGCACATGGAACCAGGCAGCGCAATCATCAGCACGGCCTCGGTCAATGCGGACAAGCCGAACGCCACGCTCGTCGCGTACGCGGCGACGAAGGGCGCCGTTCAGAACATGACCGGTGGCATGGCCCAACTGCTGGCCGAGAAGGGAATCCGCGTGAACTGCGTGGCGCCGGGCCCCTTCTGGACGCCGCTGATTCCCTCGACCATGTCGCCGGACAAGGTGAAGGATTTCGGTACGCAAACGCCGATGAAGCGCCCCGGCCAGCCCGCCGAGCTGCAGGCGGTGTACGTGCTGTTGGCGTCGGACCAGGCGAGCTACATCTCAGGCGCGACCATTCCGGTGACGGGCGGCGTGCCTTTCATCTGAGGCGGCCGCGGTGTTCGCGCATGTGCAAATCGGCGCAAGCGACCTGCGCAGGATGTGCGTTTTCTACGACCGCGTGCTGGTTCATTTTGGCCTCGAGCGGGCTGCGCCGTTGGATGCGGCTGGGCCGGCGGGCATCATCTGGCGAGTGCCGGCGCGGCGCTGGCCGCAGTTCGTCATTGGCGCGCCGTTCGATGGCGGCGAGGCCACCGTGGGCCATGGCACCCAGGTGAGCTTCCTGGCAGCCGAGCGCCCGGTGGTCGACGCCGCCTGGCGGGCCGCCATGTTGAACGGGGGCGTGGACCAGGGTCAGCCCGGCTTGCGGCTGCGCTACGCGCCGGACTTCTATGCGGCGTACTGCTTGGACCCGGAAGGGCACAAGCTCTGCTTCGTGCACACGAGGGAGGTGCTTGGCTAAGAGTCAGCGGGGCCGGGCAGCCGCCCATCGCTCAAGCTGCCTTGAAACGACGGCCTTCGATAATTTCCTCGAGCACTTCCTCAAGGGTCGACCAAGTCGGAAACAGAATCACCTCGTCCGAAGAACTCCAGCGACCGCCGGCGGACTTGAGTTGCGCGGCGAGCTCCCCTTTTGCTCCGAGGAGGGCGGGTTGCGACCACCCAACTTTCGGTAAGGTTTCTCGTACTTCGCATCCCAGTTCCGCGGCAAGCTTTTGAGCGCGCAGTCCGCTTCGACCTGCGGGAGAAAGCATAAAGTCCTCCAGATCGTTCGTCTTCAGGTTCCCTGTTCGCTTGCGACTCGCGCCTCCCATTCACGGACGAAGTGGTCGATGCGAAATTGCAAACGCGCTTGTGCCGCCTCTCGACTGCCTTGCTGGGCAATCACGAAGACACACCGGGCCTCTCTGCCTTGCCGCAACTCGGCTTTTCCAGAGACCGCGCCCTCGAAGTTCTGCGTCAGCACGACATCGCAGTGCCAACCGGCAGGAAGATCAAGGTCGACGGCGAGAAGAGGCGGCATTTCAGCAGGATAGACTTTCTAGCATGCCGGTGCTAGTTTTCCACGGGTCACATGGTTTTTTGACACATGACCAAGGGACCAGTGCGATCCGCTGCGTAGCGATGCTGCCAAGATGGAAGATGCGCTGAGGAAAGCGAACGTGCCGGCCGAGCGGCGCGAATCTGACTGCTCAACTCACCAGATCTTCGGGCGGCAGCGGCGGTACAGAAGGCCAAGGAGGCGCATGTATTTGCGGGGAATGTTGGACGCGAGCCTTCGGGGTTCAATCAGGAAGCAACGAACGGCTAGGAGGGTGCAGGGAGGGTCGACTGGGCTTGCGTTCAAGGACTGGGCGGACCCGGTTCACGAGGGGCACCGCCAGTCGGTGGTGAGCTTCCGTCGCCCCGCTTTTTGAACACGCTCAGCGTGCCGTCGCTTTCAAGTCGGGCGATGCGCACCGCTGCAATGTCCTCGACGCCTTGTTCACGCAGCTTGCCTTCGAGTTCTTCGCGGGTGATCATTTCCCGCTTCATGGCGCGCTGGTTGACTCGGCCCTGGCGTACCAACACTTCGGGCACAGGCTCGAGAAACCGCGCGATTACTGGCGATCTGTAGCTCAGCCAGTCGAGACCGAAATTCCAAGCGATGAGTGTGCAAAGCAGCACGAGCCCATCGTTGATGGACTTGTACTCGCCCTGCATCGCGTTGCTCGAAGCATCGGCGACGAGCACCACGAACAATAGGTCGGCCACTCCCATCGAACCAATGTCGCGGCGCAGCACAAAGCGAAAGACAAGCAGCAGGAACCAGTAGACAACGGTGCCGCGCAGCACCATGTGCCAAACTGGATACTCACGGGCAAACAGTTCGACAAGGTCGTTCATTTCGGGGGGGGCACGCGGTGAGCGCGTGTCACGCTGCAACAGCCGCGGTTTGCAGTGGCGCGGCCACCCCGGCGAGACGCTGCGCAACAGCGTTCAACAGCGCGCGTGAGAACCCACCCGGCGCCCGCGCGTCGACTCGCGCGCTCGTCACCACTCGGGGCAGTGAACTCCACACGACATGTCGGCCAGCGGCAACCAGCGCGGCGACCAATGCCTCGTCCTCCCCGCAGGCGAGTTGCCGAAAACCGCCGACCTCGCGGTATGCCTCGGCAGACACACTGAGGTTCGCCCCGTGCACATGGCGATGGCCGTCGCGGTCAAAGTACGTCTCACTGAAGTGAGCCTGCAGCAGTTCGGCGTTGGTGCCGTGCGGTGACCAGTCTCGCACACAGACCGTGCCACACACCACATCCGCCTTCAATGCAAGCTGGTTCGCCAGCCACGCCACGGAGACCACGGTATCCGCATCGGTGAAGGCGAGCCAGCGAGCGCCGCGTGCCAGCATGGCCTGCGCGCCCACGGCGCGGGCCTGACCCACGTTGCGTGCGCACACGCTCAGGGTCGTTGCACCGGCGGCGGCGGCCACTGCGTAAGTTGCGTCAGCGCAGTCGTCCAACACAACGACGGTTTCCACAGGCTCTCCCCTCAAGGCTGGATGCTGCGCAGCGCGCTGGACGGCGGCAAAGCAGTTGCCGATGACCTGTTCTTCGTTGTGTGCCGGGATAACGATGCCGATCATGGGAATACCTCCGCTGAATTGCTTTTGATGCGTGGGATGGGCGGAAAAATTCTTTGCTAAGTGCCGCTCGTTCGGTTCACTTTGGCCTCGGCCTCAAGCCAATCGCTCGTTTCGTCTCCGGCACCCCCGTTTCGACGCAGAAAAGCCTCGTAGGCGGCGCGCCGGATCGCGTCATCGCGCGCATCAGACGTGGACATGATTGAATCGGCGTGCCCTTCGCTGGAGGAGACTTCGGCCGGTGAATCTCCAACGTTCGCCTGCTCGGCCTCACCCGGGTAGCCATGAGACTTGTTTGCTTCGCGTCCCATTCGGCTCCCCTCGGCGGGGCTGTCCTGGCCAACGGCCCGGGCTTGGTCGATGTTGACAGGCGACATTTGCTTTTGACTTCCACTCTGCTTCATAGACAACTCCTTTGGTGTCTCCCCCCAAGAGGCGAGGTATCGTTCGATCAGACCTCCGGCGGGTCGTTTTCGCGCGCGAAGTGACGATGTGCGCCCATCGCAGCGACGAATGACGCGATGCCTTCATCAGCCCCTGCGGCGTCTACCAAGATGAGGCCAGGATCGACCGCGCCATCGGGCATCGTCATTGGAATTTGCGCTTCCGCCAGCAGTGCTTCTGAGGCTCCGAAAGCCAGAATGGTCTTGCAGTGCCAATATTGGTCACGTAGGAATTCGAGCGTGTGGGCGTCCGCATCGAGCGCTTCGACGGCCTTGGCGCCGTCAGGCAGTACCAAGGCGTCGAACAGGAAGCCCGGAGAGTTCTCCATGGTGGCATCGGCTTCAAACTTTTCTCCGCCCGCGCCGACATAGGTGCCGAGCCGCGCAGCGATCAGACGCGGGATAGCACCGGCGGCAAAGAGCGATGAGATCAGCTTCTGTAGGGAAGCGCCTTCCACGCCATGGTCGATCATGACGGCAACCTTTCGCGTGCGAATGCTGCCGTCTCCAGGTCGCGCCATAAGGGACAGCGCCGGCGATGCTTCTACCTCAGGAGAGGCTGGCGTTTCCATCGCTTTGGGCAAAGGGGTGGGAAGCTCCATGCCGAGATCCCTTGCGACACGCTCGGCGAGGTCTGGCGCCGCGTTCAACAGACTGGCCACGACTCGCTGTCGGATCGCCGGCACAGTGACCTTGGAAAGCTCGAAGCGGAAGGCATTGCCGATGTGCGCCTTCTCGACTTCGGTCTGGCTCTCGAAGAAGAGACGGGCCTGTGTGTAGTGGTCCGCAAACTTCTCGGGCTTGATCCGTACTTTGTCGGCGCTTTCGTTCGCATCGATGCGCCGGGCCACGCTCATGAAGCCCTGAGCCGCGCCTGCCTGGAACGGGCAGCCGCCCGCAAGCGAGTTCGGTTCGTAGGCAACGCGGCCGCGGTTGATCGCCTGGCGGTGCATGCCGTCGCGCTGATTGTTGTGGACCTGCGCAATTGGCGCGTTGATCGGCAACTCGTGGAAGTTCGGGTCGCCAAGACGGCTGATTTGCGTGTCGACATACGAATGGATGCGCCCGGCCAGCAGCGGGTCGTTCGTGAAGTCGATCCCTGGCACGACATGCGCCGTGCAGAATGCTACTTGCTCCGTTTCAGCAAAAAAGTTGTCGGGGTTGCGGTTGAGCACAAGGCGTCCAACCACCTGTACGGGAACGAGTTCCTCGGGAATGATCTTGGTGGCATCGAGGATGTCGAAGCTGAATTGCTCGGCCTGCTCCTCGGTAAAGATCTGAAGACCAAGTTCCCACTCGGGATACTCGCCCGCCTCGATCGCTTCCCACAGGTCGCGCCGATGGAAGTCGGGATCGGCGCCGGAGATCTTCACAGCTTCTTCCCACACCAGCGAATGCGTCCCCAGCTTGGGCTGCCAGTGAAACTTCACCAACACGCTCTCGCCCGCGTCGTTGATTAGGCGGAAGGTGTGAACGCCGAAGCCCTGCATCATTCGGTAGCTGCGCGGAATGGCGCGGTCGCTCATCTGCCACATCAGCATGTGGGTCGACTCAGGCATCAGCGAGACGAAGTCCCAGAAGGTGTCGTGCGCGCTGGCCGCTTGAGGCATCTGGTGGTGCGGCTCGGGCTTTACCGCATGCACGAGGTCGGGGAACTTCATCGCGTCCTGGATGAAGAAGACTGGAATGTTGTTGCCTACCAGATCCCAGTTGCCTTCGTCGGTGTAGAACTTGACGGCGAAGCCGCGCACATCGCGCGCGGTGTCCTTCGAGCCACGCTCGCCGGCCACCGTCGAAAAGCGCACGAACACAGGCGTTACCTTGCCAGCCTGCTTGAAGGGCGCTGCCTTGGTGTACTGCGTGAGCGCTTCATAGCACTCGAAGAAGCCATGTGCACCTGAACCGCGCGCGTGCACGATGCGCTCGGGAATGCGCTCGTGGTCGAAGTGCGTGATCTTCTCCCGCAGGATGAAGTCTTCAAGCAGCGCTGGCCCGCGCGTACCTGCCTTGAGCGAGTTCTGATTGTCAGCAACTGGGGCACCTTGATTCGTCGTCAGTAGTTGTCCGCTCGAGTCGACGCGGACTCGGTCCAGCGTATCGATGGTCGCGTTGACACTTTCTCTCGCGACAGTGCCAGTCTTATTGGAGAAGTTTGCCTCGGAGAGGGTGCTTGCGCCCGGCAGCGGGGAGGGCGGCTCTGCGACAAGACCCACCGGCGTCAGCGCCGCGTTTTTCTCGCCGTACTCAGAAGGCTTGTTCAGATTAGCTGGCATCGAACTCGCCAGCTTTTGCGTATCGATCGCCTTTTGGGCGGGTGAATCTCCTTTCCCCGCCGATGCTGGCGCCGGGTTTGCCGGGCCACTATCCGTGTTTCTCGCCGCGGCGCGGGCCGCATCGATCTCGGCAGCGGACGAAGATGAATCAGGCGACTTCTTGGCCATGCGTTTTCTCCTAAATAGGGACGCAGAGGCTAGGGACCGGCCCTACACGCCGATGTAGGAAGAATGCGCATCGCAGGCCCGTATGGAAGGCAACCCCAATCCCCTTACCCCAAAAAGGGCGACCAAGCAGTCGCGTGCAGTCGCTTAATGAACGCCTTCCACGAAGCTAGCGGCCCCACGTTGCAGAGCGCACTACCACGGCCGTTGAGAGAAGCATGCCGGAAACCAATGCAGCCATGGCCAGCAATCCCTTGGGCGTCACTTCGACACTTGCCTCGAATTGCAAAGGCCTGGTTTTCAAAGCACACGTCGCAGTCTGAGAAGCAGTTGAACGGACGTCGAACTTCATTTCTTCCAACATGTTTCCCCTAGTTTGGTGATCGGGGAATGCTCCGCGACGGTGCTGTGGCCGGACGCGCGAACAGGGCTGACAATGTCTGAGCATCAACAACTGCGAGTCCCGAATCACGCTCTTTTTGGACCGCGAGGTGCAAGAGCGCGAGCATCGCGAGCAATGCCAAGACTGCGACAAGCAACCAAAATTCGCCTCCGAGTCCGCAGGGAGAGCGGCAACGGGAGTTGCGCATTGTTGAACCTCCTTCACTGGACGGGACTAAGACCCGAACGACCGACTCTCTCCACGATTGATGCATTGCGGCTGGCGCCAAAGGGGCAGGAAAGGCGTCCTTTGAGACTATCGCTC
Organism: Variovorax sp. OK212; assembly: GCF_900112425.1. Classification (GTDB taxonomy): domain Bacteria; phylum Pseudomonadota; class Gammaproteobacteria; order Burkholderiales; family Burkholderiaceae_C; genus Variovorax. The sequence continues at coordinate 14,358 of NZ_FOLP01000041.1, forward strand.
GGCCATCCCTCGGTCCTCTCTAGAGTTTGAAGCCATCGTGAGATTTACGAGTGGGACGGGGATTGGGAAAAAAGATGATTTCAGTGACCTCCCGTCTCCTACAACGGCCTGTCCTTCCCACGCGGCCACTTGGTTTTGACAAGCGAACCGCGCGCTGCGGCATTTGCCTACGTGAATCGCCCCGGATTTGTGGAGGCTCAACACTCTGAGAGGATTGAGCCATGAAGAAGTCGAACAAGTTCTCACCCGAGGTGCGTGAGCGCGCGGTGAGGATGGTGCAGGAGCACCGTGGGGAGTACCCGTCGCTGTGTGCGGCGATCGAATCGATTGCACCGAAGATCGG
>NZ_FOLP01000042.1 GCF_900112425.1 Variovorax sp. OK212
GTGTTCGCCCGGCGCATCGTGGGCTGGCGGGTCAGCAGCTCGATGCGCACGGACTTCGTGCTCGATGCTTTGGAGCAAGCGCTGTACGACCGTCAACCTGAACGCGACGGCAGTTTGATTTGTCACTCTGATGGCGGCTCGCCGTGGGCGCCGCGATCTGAGTGGACGATAGGCCGGGCGTCGCCGTCGGCGACCGTCTCGATGTCCGCATCCAGCATTATGTTGACCAACTCAGCATCTGGATGCGCCCCAATACGCACGGCCCTCTTTCGAATGCGTTGGGGCAAGCGGAGGGCCGCGATGGCCAAGCCGCAGTGCTGGCCATTGCTTTGGAGTTTCTTGAGTTCCGCGCTCCCCCAGCGCCATCCGGTCTCTACCGTGCAAAACGGCCGCTGCCCATGTGCCATGCGGTGCCCGGTACCGGCCGATGTGCAACCGTCGTTGCAAGGGGCGAAAGCCCGTTCGCCTCATTCGTTGCCGTTGGCGCACGCTGAGTTCGCTTGTGCGCTTCGTCGACGGTGCGAGCTCCATTCCATCTGCGGGTTTCCCGGCGAGACCGTCGGCCTGTGAACAACGCCATGCCAGTCGCTGGAGTCTCGGGCGCTCGGCTGCTCAAGCTCGGCAAGTCCAGCGGCCTTTAGCTGTTCGCGCTCCTCCTACACACCAGGCTGTTTGCAGCGTCTATGGTCCAGTTTTGCAAACCAAGGAAGCGCAATGCAACCCTTCAGTCTCGACCCGAGCATGCGTGCAACCATCGGCGGCGCGTTCTACCCCACCGGTTACGCCATGGTGCTTTTTCCCAAGGAAGCGGACGCACTCCTAGTGGGCCAGCGCCTGATCCGCGACGGCATGGGTACAGAGGACATTTTTTTCCTGCCTCCGAAGACGATCCTCTCTCAGATCGCGCCCACAGTAGAACAAGCTGACGATCCGTTGCCTTCGGCGGGCACCGAGGGTGCCACCGTGCGCGCCTACACCAAGCTTGCACTGGATGGTCATGCGGCCCTGCTCGTGAAAACACACGACAGCGAGACCGCCGAGCGGTTGATGGAGGTGGTGCGAACGGTGCCGTATGCCATGGCGCAGCGCTACCGCACGCTGGTCATCGAAGATCTGTGAGGTCAGCCCGCGACCGGATAGGGATGCTCGCGCAGTGCTGCGGTGACGCACCCAAAGGATCTGGTCATCCGCTTGCGCCGTTTCAGCGCGCATGAGGCCATGCGACCAATCTCTGTTGATGTTGGCCTACGCACATTTACCGTACGTCGCACAGGGCCGAGGCTGGTGTGTTGACTGATGCTGGTTGATTTCGGACCGAAACAAAAGGGCCGTCACTTTTGAAGCAGCTGCCATGCCAGACGACACCAGGACGCCCCCCGAACTCGACGACAGCCCCGCCAGACCGTGCAAGATGCTACAAGGCTGGTGCGTTCACCGCCTTCGGCACGGCAAGCGGCGTCGCGGCCGCGCTCTTGAAGTGGCTTCAGAATCCATCGAAGTTGGCAAGGCGTATGCATGCGATGCATTCGACCAAGTTGGGCAGAAAAAGGGGAGCTCTCGCGTGCGACGCAGCCAAGGCTCGGGTGGGGATCTGACCATCTCCACCCGACAGATCCCGGTCGCATTTCCATCGACTCCTTGGCGTTTTATTCGATCGAACAGGGGGCAGTTCCTAGCCTCCATCTGTCGCGAAGGATGCAGCAGCACGGCTGCCCGCGTCGATTTGGGCCTGCAGCCACCAATGCGATGCACGCAATGGCAGCTGCGAGCGTCATGGTCGAAGGAGCCGACGGTGCCGTTGCAGCAGGCGCAGCCTGCGGGGGCGCCGTGTCCCGACCGAATGCTGGCGCCGAGAGAGTGTGGGTCGTGCCGGAGGACATGATGTCGGTTCGTTCTCGGTGAAGTTGGGTTCAGTCGATGACGGGCGAGATCAGGGCCGCGATTCCGCGCCGATCACGGTGCCGTTCGCAAGGACCGGAAGGCCACCCCCGAACACGATGGCGCGGCCACTGAGCGCATGCTTGATGCCGTACAGCTCGGCGCCGGGTTGTGCCAGGCGAGCGAGCGCATCTGTGGAAGGGCCGAACATCGCCGCGGTGTGCGCCTTGTCGACCGCCAGCGGTGCGCAGACGTCGCCTCGAGAAAAGTGCAGCAGGTGGCCGCCGCTGTCCACCACGGCGATCGAATACGCAACGCAGAGGCGCGAGGCTCTCGCCTCTGCGGCCAGGATCATTGCCTTCGCATCGGCAAGCGTGAGGGTAGCGATGGGCTCGGGCATATGGTGTCGTCTTGACTGCGCACCAACTCACTTCGCGCTCGCGTTGACCGCGGCGATGATGACGGCTGCGACATCCTTGGGACGAGACTGCTGCGGCACGTGGCTCGTGGGCAGTGTCGTCGTGGTCGCACCGATCTTCTTTGCCATGGCCCGCTCGAGGTCCGGCGAGATGATGCGGTCGTTGGCGCTGACGATGTACCACGAGGGACGCGTCTTCCAAGCGGCCACGGAGGTCTTGTCTTCGAGTGCCTTGGCTTGAAGCGGGCCTTGGGTGACGGCCATGACCGCGGCCTGCGCACGCGGCACGTCCGGGGCGAAGTCTTCAGCGACGGCTTGGGGTGGCAATGTCAGCCAGCCCTTGGCATCGGCCACAAGTCGCTTGACGCCCGGCGATGGCGGGTAGTCCTTGCCCAGTTCGGCGGACGACTGGTTCGCATCCGGCGCGAAGGCAGCGACATAGACCAGGCCAGCCACCTTATCGTCCTCGCCCGCCTCGGTGATCACGGTACCAGCCCACGAGTGGCCCACCAGCACGACCTTCCCTTTCTGGTTCTCGATGGCGCGGCGGGTGGCCGCGACGTCGCCGGCGAGCGACTCGAGGCCGTTCTGCACCGCCGTCACGTGAATCCCCTTGGCCTGAAGCAGCGGAATGACCTTGGCCCAGTCTGAGCCGTCGGCGAAAGCACCGTGCACGAGAACGACCGACGGGAGGTCGGCGGCAAAGGCATTGCCGCTGAGCATGGATGAGGTGGCGAGTGCGACGGATGAAAGCAGGTTGCGAATCTTCATGAGAAATCTCCAGGGGATGTGAAACGGGGTGGAAACCGGGATGGATTCAGGGCTCAGCGTGCGAGCTTGCTCAGCAGCAACTCGGCGGCCTCGGCCGAGGAGCCGGGGTTCTGCCCGGTGATAAGCAGGCCGTCTGCGACGACATAGGACGCCCAGTCCGCACCCTTGGAATACAGGCCGCCCTTGGCTTTGAGCTCGTCTTCGACGAGAAAGGGCACGACATTCGTCAGGCCCACCGCGTCCTCCTCGGTGTTGGTGAATCCCGTCACGTTCTTGCCTTCGACGAGTGGCTTGCCGTCGTAGCGCTTCACATGGCGGAGCACACCGGGCGCGTGGCACACGAGGGCCACGTACTTCCCGGCGGCGATGAACGATTCGATCAACGTGATCGAATGCTTGTCCTCAGCCAGATCCCAGAGCGGACCGTGACCGCCCGGATAGAAGACCGTGTCGAAGTCGCCTTGCGAGACGCTGTCAAGGCGCACTGTGTTGGCGAGTTGCGCCGTTGCTTGCGCGTCGGCTTCGAAGCGTCGCGTCAGGTCGGTCTTGAATGACGGCTCGTTGCTCTTCGGATCCAGCGGCGGTTGGCCGCCGTTGGGCGAAGCCAGCACGATCTGCGCGCCGGCCGCCTGGAACGCGTAGTACGGGGCCGCCAGTTCTTCGAGCCAGAAACCGGTCTTGCGGCCGGTGTTGCCGAGTTCGTCATGGGAGGTGAGGACCATCAGAATCTTCATGTTGTTTCTCCAAAAAAGCTTGCTTACTATTAAAATAGACCAGTCTACTAATAGCCTGGCACAAAAAAACACTTCAACAGAAGTGCATCGGGACCAGTCCCGTTTTCAGGGGGACAGGTGCAGAATTTGGCGAGTGGTTTTCAAGGCTGCTTCAAAGGGGTCGCGATGGCGCACGATCTTGACCATCACGCTGGCGCCCAGCCAAAGCTGATAGAGACTCTCCGAGGTTTCCTCCGGCGACTCCTCGATGGTGAGTGAGCCTTCGGCCACACCGACTTCCAGTGCTTTCGCGAGCCGACCGGTGATTCCGGCGGTTCCCTTCTTCAGGGCCAGACGCATCGATTCTGACAAGTCGGCGACTTCAGCACCCAGCTTCACGGCCAAGCATTTGCCCTGGCAATCCATGAAAGACTGCGTGTCACGCCAGTCGGCAAAATAGTTCATCACGCGCTGCGCCATGGTCTGTTCCGACGGCGCGAGCGTCTTGTCGATCTCCGCGAGGTATTCATCGAAGTAGCTGTTGAGCATGGCCTCGCCATACGCTTCCTTCGAGCTGAAGTAGTGATAGAACGAGCCTTTCGGAACGCCCGAGGACGTAAGGATGTCGTTCAGGCCAACCGCGGTGAACCCTCTGGCCGCCATCATCCGTTGGCCCGCTGCAAGGATGCTGTCCCTGACAGGATTGGATTCGGAGGCGTTTGCTTTGAGCATGGCGCAAGTTTAGCGCATGAATAGACTGGTCGTCTAGCGAGCCGCGCACTTTTCTTTTAGGTGTCGTGTCGTTCAGGGGATAGAGACAGGGCCCTCAACGGTCATCCGCTGAGATGCGCGTACGCACCGGGCAGTTTGTGGGACATTGCTGAAGGATCTTCTTGACGCGCTCACCAAAGGACCCTGCTTTGGTCTATGTCACGGGCTTGAGGTCGCGCGCAGGGCGGCCTGGGGCAATAGCCGTCGAAAACGCGGTTCCACGCGCGAGGCCCACTGCCAATTGTTCTAGTTGAACCGGACCGACGGTGCGCCGGTGCATCTTTTACTGTCGCGCGCCTGAGCAAGGCGCGCCAAGCGCGGGGACTTTCTTTAGAGCTTTCTCATGCTCTGGGCAGCCCCTTCTTCCCGACGGCCTTCCGGCCGATCCGCGGCCGCGCACTGAGGCGTTCGACGGTCTGGCTTGTCTTCAGCTCGCGCCCTGCGTCGCTGTCCTCGAGGCCTTGCTGAAGTGCCCAGCGGTCGTTGAGTAGTGCCTGCGCCTGTTCGGTGGCAAGCGCCAACGTGTACCCCGACGCGCAGCGGTCCTTATTGGGTGGGAGTCACGACATTGGCATCTGCGCTGGCGTGCATGCCGTCGAGCGAGGGACTGTCATAGCTAAAGCCGCGGCTCAGCTAAGACATCGTGGAATTACCACCCATGCGAGTACAGGAACGGCTGCAGTGCGGCCAGCACCTCCCCGGGAGCATCCTCGGGCTGCAGGTGGCCGCCAGACGTCGACCTACCCTCGACGTCCGTCGCCCAGCGGCGCCAGATGTCGACGGGGTTCGGCCGTCCGGGCAGGTGCTCCGCCTCTGGCCACAGCACCAGCACCGGACACGGCATCAGACGGCCCGCAGCCAGGTCGGCCTCGTCCAGCAGCAGGTCTTCGCCCATGGCGGCGCGATAGTCTTCGCAGATGGCGTGGCGCACCGTCGGATCACGAAACGCGGCTCGGTAGGCCTCCATGGCCGCCGGTTCGACGACGGCCCGGCCACCGGTCATGCCTGACAGCGCGTGTTCGATGAAGGCATCCGGATCGGCCGCGAGGAGGCGCTCCGGAAGGTCCGCCTCCTGCGCAAAGAGGAACCAGTGGAAGGTACGCGTCGCGTACCGGAAATCGACTGCCGCCATGGCATCGCTGGTAGGTATGACGGTTAGCGATACAAGGGCCGGGACCCGGTCCGGATGGTCGAGCGCCAGCCGATAGCCCGCCCGGGCACCCCGGTCATGGCCGATGACGGCGAAACGCGGGTGGCCCAGTCGGGTCATCAGGGCCACCATGGCTTGGCCCACGCGCCGCTTGGTCCAGGGCGAGGCCATGTCTGTCGTCCGGCTGGCGCCGTAGCCGGGCAGGTCAGGAAGGACAACCGTGTGTCGCTGCGCCAATACCGGCGCAATGCGGCGCCATGCGATGTGGGTCTGCGGGTAACCGTGCAGCAGCAGTAGAGGCGGGCCTTCGCCGCCTACGACGCCGGCAAACCGGACGCCGCCGGTCTCGACGTCCAAGGCGCGGAATCCTGGGAAGAAAGAGGGCGCGTAGCGTGCGGCGGACTTCATCGGGCCTCGTGGACATCAGGAGTGGGCAAGGGCACCGGGCGGTCGACCGCGCCGGTGTTCGATTGGGTCAGCGCCACCCCGGCCATGCAGACCAAGGCGCCGGCCACCAGCGGAACGGTCACCGGCTCGCCGAGCAGCACCACGCTGGCAACAATGGCGACGACGGTCTGCAACAGCGCGAACGGGGCCACGCGTGTCAGCGAGCAGCGTGCAATCAGCCAAAACCATAAGCCGAATGCCACGATCGTTCCGAACACGCTCGCGTAGGCCAGCGACAACCAAGCCATGGTGGGAGCCTGGCGCAAGGCAGCTACCTGACCCTGCTCGAGCAGCAACGAGGCCGCCAGCAACTGGGGTGCCGCGAACAGCGCCATCCAGCCCAGTAGGCGCATGGGGGGAAACGGCCCCAAGCGCTTGACGAGCACGGTGCCCAGGCCCTGCGCAGCCGCACTGCCCATGACCAGCAGCACCGCCACCATTGGCATGGCGTGTCCGGGGCGAAGCAGCGACAAGCCGACGCCCGCGAATGCCGTGCAGATCCCGAGCATCACCCGGGCGTTCGGCCGCTCGCCGGCCACCGGCCAGGCCAGCAGCACGGTGAAAGGCGTCAGCAACTGAACGACCACGGCAGAAAGACTGGCCGACCCGCGCTGCAGGCCGGGAAAGTACAGGCCGAACGCCAACCCGCCCAAGAACAACGAGATCAGCGCGGCGGCCTTCACCTCGCGCAGCGAAGGTTTGCCCCCGAAGGGCAGCAACAGCAACGCGACCGCCGCAAAACGCAAGCCACCGAAGAGCAGCGGCGGAAAGGCCGCCACGCCCACCTTGGCGGTCACGAATTGCAGCCCCCAAAATATAGGCACCAGCAGGGCGGCGAACGTTTCAAGCAAGGACATCATTCGCGGCCCGCGGATCTGCACCGGACGCCATGTGTACGCCGTCCTCAGTAGGTTGCGCGGCCGCCGGAGACATCGAAGACGAAACCGGTGGTGAAACTGCATTCCGGCTTGGCAATCCAAGCGGTCATTGCGGCAATTTCATCGACGTGACCGAATCGACCGAGCGGAATTTTTGCCTTGATGAACTCGACATATTCAGGTGTCATTTCCAGCAGCAAATCGGTCTCGGTGATGGCCGGCGCAACGCAATTGGCCAAGACGCCCGAGCCCGCCAATTCCTTGGCGATGGCCTTGGTGAATGCGATCACGCCGCCTTTGGCAGCCGAATACGCGCTGCTGTTTGCATTGCCTTCCTTGCCGACAATCGACGCGATGTTGATGATGCGGCCGTACCCTTGGGTTCGCATCTGAGGAATGACCGCCCGGCAGACATGAAAGGTGCCGGTGAGGTCGACCGCCAGCACGCTGTGCCAAGCGTCGATGGGATATTCCCAGCTCGGTGCGATCGGGCCGTTGATGCCAGCGTTGTTGACCAGTACCTCGATGCGTCCGGCCGTCGCCACCAAGTCTTTTGCAGCCCGCTCGACGGCACCCAGGTCGGTGATGTCGACCTGCTGCAGCAGCAGGGGCGAGAAACCAGCTGCTGTCGCATCGAATGCGCTGGTGTCACGGTCCCAGATGACGACACGGCAGCCTTCGCGGCTCAGGCGCTGCGAAATTGCAAGACCGATACCACGTGCGCCGCCGGTGACTACGGCGATCTGGTTCTGAAGGCTTGTGGGAGGATTCATGCGAGTGGAAAGTAATAAATCGATGGTCAGGAATTTCGCAGTCGCGAGGCGTCAGGAGGCTTCCAAAGCCGCTGCGACCATCTCGGCCAACCGCTCGGGTTGCGAGAAAAACGGGGAGTGGCTCGCATCGAGGGTCATGACCGTCGCGCCCGGAACATCGGCCTGCATTTGCCGCTGCTGCGTGATGGGAATGGCGCGGTCGGCCGTGCATTCGATGTAGGTGCGTGGCAGCGAGCCATACCGCGACGCCGTGCCGGTGGGCACGAAATTGCCCGGGACGTTGGACGTCGTCGGGATGACATTTGCGGCTGCCAACGCAACATCATGCTCGCTGCAGTCTCCATAGAAGGCCGCCTTGATCAGCGCCGGCTTGGTTGTATCGAGCGTCAGTCCCTTGCCGTCGGCCGATGGAGAGAGAACCTGGAAGAGCTCTGCCGCCGATGGATCCGTGGCGTACGCCGGCGACGAAACATAGTCATTGACCGTCTTCCCGTTGGGCGTCATGTAGGCCGCCAGATAGATGAGTCGTCGGATCTTGTGGGGATACAGCTCGCCGAGACTAGTCAGGGTCGCGCCGCCCATGCTGTGCCCCAGCAGCACCACCGGCTCTTGCGCCTTCTCGAGCAGCGCGGCAACCGGCGCCACGTAGTCCGCCATGCAGCTCACTTGGTCATAGGTGGCATCGCTGTAGCCGTGAGACTTGAGGTCGGGCAGCAACACTGGGTACCCTCTCAGCGCCAGCAGGTTGGCCACCTTCTGAAAGCAGCCGGCCCAGTGCCAGGCGCCTTCAATCATGATGACGGTGGGCTTTCGTCCGGTGCCGTGTTGCCCGCCCGCGCCGTCTCCGCACTCGCTCCAATCATCCGCGTCAAATCCGGCCGCGGAGGCGCCCTTAGTTTCGTGTCGATTGCTCATGTGATTCGGGCATCGAGGCGTCATTGGTCCAGCTTGAGCCCGGCTGCCTGCACCACTTTTTTCCAGTCCGCCGACTCCTTGACGATGAACTGCGCGAACCCGTCCGTCTGAAGCGGAACATCTTCGTAGCCGAAGTTCCTGTACCGTTCGACGATCTGCGGCGACGCCAGGACTTCAGAGACATCGTTGGCAATCTGGTCGCGAATACGCTTGGGGGTGCCCCGTGGTGCGAAGAGTCCGTTCCAGCCCGTGACGCTGAAACTCTTGGCCGTGGACGATTCGGAGCTCGCCGGAACAGCCGGATACAGCGCAAAACGCTTCGCGGCTGCAACCGTGATGAACTTCAGTTTTCCCGATTTTTCCAGAGGGCCAGCGCTGGCCAAGCTGCCCAATGCCCAGTCGACCTCGCCGTTGGCGACCGCGGTATAGAGCTGCACCGTGTCCTTATAGGGAACGTGCAGCATTTTTGCGCCCGTCAGCGACTCGAGTTGCAAGCCGCCCAGGTGCGGCGGGCTGCCGATGAAGAACGAGCCATAAGTCACCCCTTCGGGTTTCTCCTTCGCGGCCCGGACGATATCGTCGACCGTCCTGAAGCGGCTGTTGGCGGGCACCGCGACGAAGTATTTCGACAGCAACAGGAAACGAACCGGCTCCAGATCCTTCACCGGGTCATAGGGGAGTTTGCTGAATGTGTGCGGGTGAACGGCGACGTGGCCGCCATCGGCGTCGAACAATTCGTGACCGTCAGGTGTCAGGTTCTTGAAAAGGTTGATGCCAATGAACCCGTTGCCCCCTGGCCGATTGTCGATAACGACAGGCTGTTTCCATTTTTGTGAAAGGCCTAGCGCCACAGCGCGAATGGCAGCGTCCGGGCCGCTGCCCGCCGAAAAAGGAACAGTGATCCGGACCGGCCGGGTGGGTTGAAACTGGGCCGCCGCATGCTGCGACACGACCAGAAGGGAAGTTGCGGCAGCCAAGGCGACGGCACTGACGATATTTTTCATATTTGTCTCTCTTTCTTCTAAAGCAATGGGCTATTTCATGCGTAAGTCAGGCGGCCTCCGGCACAGGCCCAGTTTTCCCAAGCGGTTTCCTGGAAATAAACCATCATTTTTTCAGGGTCCATGCCTGCTGACTCCAAGAGGCCTGCCAGCTTCTCGAGCATCTTTTTCTTCTGGAGAACATGGCGCCCCGTCGACCAGACAATCTCGACGAGTACGAAATCGTCGCCGCGCGGTCGACGGGCGTCCGGAAATTCGGCGCCGAACCTGAAGTCCTCCTTGGAAAGCTCGATAAAGCGGTGGAATTTATTCGCCTCGGGGACGCCGATCTCCGCCATCGATTTTTGGATGGCGTTGAATATCGAATCCTTGAATTGGGGCGTTTTTTGACCTTGTGCAGTCACCGTCACGATGGGCATGCATGACTCCTTATAGAGATTTGAGATGAATGCCGCCACCGACCTCGAAGGCGCCGCCTGTAGAAAACGAAAAGGTCCCAACGCACAGGGCTGCGACTGCCCGCCCGATGTCTTCGGGCGTTCCCCAACGGCGCAGGGGACTGATGCCGTTGGCAATCTTTTCGTCGAACACGGAAGCGGAAATGGCCGTCATGTCCGTGCGAATAATTCCGGGGCGCACTTCATGGACCCCGATGCCGGCTTCCGCCAGACGCAGGGCATAAAGCTTAGCGGCCATCGATACGCCGGCTTTCGACAGGCAATACTCGCCCCGCGATAGGCTCGCGGTCGCGGCGCTGATGGACGAAATGAAGACGACTGAACGGTACGAATTTGATGAAGCTCGCAACATGCGCCTTGCAATGTGCTGCGTCAAGAAAAAGGGGCCTCGCAAATTGATGTCCAGATTTTGGTTGTAACTTTCGATGGCCACGTCCAGAAGATCACCTCGGTTCTGCACGGAGACGCCAGCGTTGTTGATGAGGTGATCAATTCGACCGAATGCAGACCATGCCTGGTTTGCAAGGGATTCCAATCCGCCGATGTCCGAAATATCGGCAATGACCACCTTGGCCTCTCGTCCCCGGTGCTTGACGCCATTCAACGTTTCCTGCAATGCAGCATCGTTTTCGATGTCATTCAAAAGCAGATCGAAACCCGCCTCGGCCAATGCATAGGCAATACCTCTTCCAATACCGCGCCTCGCGCCGGTAATCAATGCAACTGCTCTTGGGTGATCCATGTCTACTTCACGTTTCTTTTATTGGCTTACTCTTGAAAGGTGGTGTTTCTCGCCGAGAAGAAACGTGACTGTATAAAGCTTGATCCATGATGTATAGTGAATGTTGGTAGGCCAATCAATTTCTCTTGGTAATAGATCATGTCGTCACCCGCCAACTCCAGCGCCTTCAGCCGCGCCGTGCAACTGCGGCACCTGCGGTGTTTTGTCGCCGTGGCGCAGGAGCGCCACCTGGGCCGCGCCGCCAGCCGCCTTTCGCTCAGCCAGCCCGCCGTCTCAAAGACCCTGGGCGAGCTCGAGGAAATGGCCAAGAGCCAGCTGATTCGCCGGACCATCGAAGGTCGGCGCGGCATGCTGGGGCTCACGGATGCCGGGGAGCGCCTGCTGTCGCATTCCATTGCGGTCCTTGACGCCGTAGGTGCTGGCGGCGAAGCGCTGTCGACGTCTTCTCCCAGCGCGGCCGACAGCTTGCGGCTCGGCGTCTTGACCTGCCTGTGTGCGGGGGCCATGCCCAGATCGCTGTCGCGGCTGCTGGAGCAGCGGCCAGCGTTGCAGGTCACAGTCGAGACGGGTTCCAACCTGTCGCTCATGGATGCGCTGAGGGCCGGGTCGCTCGATGTAGTACTGGGTCGGATGAGCGACCCCAAGTTGATGCAGGGGCTGAGCTTCGAATTGCTTGGCATCGAGACCCTGGCCTGGGCGGTCCGGCCAGGCCATGCCTTTTGCGGTAGCACGCCACCGCTGCAGACGCTGCTGGATCAAACCGTGATCCTTCATCCACCCGGCACCGTTCCTCGCCAGCGCGCCGACACGCTGTTCGCCGCGCGCGCGCTCGCCGCGCCTGCCCGCATCGTCGAGACGTCTGATTTCACTCTTGCCCGCGCGATGGTCCTTCGATCCGATGCGGTTTGGATTGCTCCACGTTACGCGGTCGAGGAGGATTTCAGCCAAGGTTCACTGGTACAGCTGAGTGTCGATGCGGCCGGGACGGATGAGCCGGTTGGAATTTTCCGAAAGGTTGGCAAACCCAACCTGTCCTCGGTCGAACATTTGGCTCAGCTGCTAAGAGAAGATTTCAAGAAGCTGCCATGAGCGTGCGGGTCTTTTGCTGAAGCCCTGTGGTTTTAGGCGTGCAACCAAAGTCGTCGCTACAGAATCAAACCAAGCGCGCTCCATTGTCAATATTGCCGGGAAGCCCATACTCGCCCGAGACGATGTCTTCACGTGTTCGACCGGAGTTTCAAGCCAAGCCCGCGCGCAATCCAACGAGTCCTTTGTTCAGCCCAAGAAAGATTCCAGAGCCTTTGGACGCGGCATCTGTGTACAGAGACGCGACGCGTGGAAGCATAGGTACCTGGTACGGACAAGGCCAAGGAGGCTGGCACAGATGCTCCTCGGATGGCGCTGGCATGACGCACTTCAGCGGGACCGTGCCACAGTCGCAGGTGCCTGCAGCATCCTGAGAGGTCAATGATGTCTGTGATTGGTGATCCTTTACGCTTTGCCGTCGAGTACGCGTTGACCGCAAACCACGGCGGTGTGTGGATGTATGGCCACTTTCGCTATTGGTGCACCAGCGCGCGAGGCGCTCGACGCCGCCCTCTTTGGAGGTCCTGAGTCGAGCGCTTCTCGGCTGGCGGAAGACAAGCAATGGAGCAACCACAGCATCTTTCCGCCAGTGGACGTCTTCGAATTGGAAAAGCTTCCTAGTGGAAGACGATCAGATCGCACGCCTGATATTCGCCCAAGATCCCTATGCTGATGTCAGAGAGTTAACGCCGGTGGGAGTGGTAAGGCCGATGCGGTGCTAATTAACGCACGCGACGCATTGAATGACATCTATGAGCGTGCATCAAATGAATCGCACGGAGCTGCCGATTTGAAGTAAATCTTGGCCCGCTCCCACCAAAGCAAACTGGCTGGGAGCGACGCGCATACTTGCCGCTCGCCACTAATGGGTATGTGAGGACTTGTGCACATGGCAGGCTGCTGAAATACTTCTCACCAGTCAGCGCGCGATGCTGCGCAAGCGTTGGAAGTTGATCCCCCGACAGTTGCAAACAAGATCCCAGGACGATGCGCGGAGCCGACACCTTCACCGAGAGCCTGTTCACGATGCGCCGCCTGGAGGACTTCGTGCCTGCAGATCATCCGCTGCGCCCGATCCGGGCCATGGTCAACGAAGCGCTGCTCAAGATGG
>NZ_FOLP01000044.1 GCF_900112425.1 Variovorax sp. OK212
CCGATCTTCGGTGCAATCGATTCGATCGCCGCCCACAGCGACGGGTACTCCCCACGGTGCTCCTGCACCATCCTCACCGCGCGCTCACGCACCTCGGGTGAGAACTTGTTCGACTTCTTCATGGCTCAATCCTCTCAGAGTGTTGAGCCTCCACAAAATCCGGGGCGATTCAGACCCTTTGAAGTTTGTCCAACTTCTGGGGGTCAGTTCAATCCCGGGGCGATTCAGAGTGAACCACAGGCCGGTCAGTAGTTTCGGCCACTGTCTCGATGGCTGCATCCAGCATGGTGTTGACCAACTCGCCGTCCGGGCTGGTCCCAATGGTCCAACTGACGACCATTCCATCGAAGCAGTCGATGATGGGCGAGAGGTACACCTTGCCCGCCGGGATCTGGAACTCCGTGATGTCCGTGAGCCACTTCTCGTTGGGGACCGCGGCCTGGAAGTCGCGGTTGATGAGGTTCTCAGGCGCTGGACTGATCTCGCAAAGGTATGACGCATCCCATGCCCCATAGGAGCATCACGTGTAGGCGCGAAAGCTCGATCGTCAGTGGCATCAGCAAGCGTCGCCACACCTTCGGGCGCACGTCCTCGAGTTCAACGTACAACTGCCAAGCGTGGAGGTGTTTCCGAGTGGAAGTCGTGCTCATGGCGGCACTGTAGTGCCAGCGCAATGCGGGTGGATGACAAAACACCTTCACGGGTTGCCAACGTAAAGTGCATTGTTCATTGAGTAATTCTATGAATATGGTGGAATCAATTGGGAATGACTTCCGCGCGACGAGTGGACTTGCCCGGTAAACCTGGACGCGCCCAGCGCGCGGTCCATCTTTGCAGGCCTTGGTGGCCCAGTTGATGGGCGTTTTCGATGATGGGATCAGACATTGCTGAAGCCGAAAGCCGTGTGCGGAGAGCGCCAAATTTTTGCTCAAAGCTCATGGGCGTGCACCCCCAGCATGCCCTTCATGGCAACATGTAAGACAACGTGACAAGTTGAACATATACTTACGACAGTAATACTTAAAGTGCATGGTAGGTAACTCTGGAGTCGTCGCGCCATGAAAACAGAATATGGAAGCTGAACTGGAGGGGGGAATCGCGCCAGCGTGGTCATTGCCTTCGGGCACATGGACGCGAGACGCCGACTCGGGAGTCTTTTCCCTGCGCGGCTCTGCTCTGGGCAACACGCTCTCGCCCCGACTCACGCAGGCAGATGTTGCGCATGCACTGGCGGTTCCGGTTTCCAGCACGTCTCGCGACGTGTGCTTCCCTCCCGAATTCAACTTCGACCCGGCGACCGGTGTCGGGCTGGATCGAGCGACTGTCTCGGCCGCTCTTCCGTGGATCGCTCCGCATGGGGCGAAGACGGTCGAAGGCAGCAGTCGCGCCGTACGGGGCTTGCCGCAGTCTTCGATTGCATTGAGTCTTCAGCGGCAACACGCCCGACGAGCTGAAGACGCACCTGACCTGGAGCGCAAACCTCCACCACCGGGGCACTATGAGTTCTTCTCCGTTCCTGCGGGCACTGTCGTGCCGTCCCTGCTGGCGATAGATCCATCCAAGGGACATGTCCACGCGTGGTTTGATCATGAGTCTCGATGGGAGGTCATGGAGGAGCGCGGCGGCGGCATGCTTGCAGAGACGCGCATCCAACGGGCGGACTGGCGCGCGGAAGCCGCTTCGGATGCGTTGACGACACGTATTTTTCTGCCCACTGAGGAAGGCTTGGCTTGTCTGGTGCCGGATGCCATGGGACTGTCGTTCAGCGTGAGGTATCACGGCGAGTCGCCTGCACTGGGTTCGCCGGTGCAATTTGGCGAACGGGTGTGGGCTCCTTTGCTCTCCGCCGATGGCAGGATCAAGTTCGTAGGTCTGGATCTTGCTGGTGGCAATCTGGTCGAGGTGGATGTGGCTCAAGGCGACGCCGAATCATCTGGGCGTCTCGCTGGCCCGCAGTCCCTGGGACGCGTTGCCGCACCGGTCACCAGCTTGGGCGCGGCCATCTGGGTGACCGAGGAGGGGCAGTTGCTGCTGCAGAGAAAGGCGAATGGCTCGCTCGAAGGCAGCTTTGCGCGGTGGCCTGCTTCCATCAAGCCGGCGCTCAAGTTCGGCAGTCCTTATCTCGCTCGCGATGGCCTGCTTTGGCAACTGTGCCTCGACAAGACTCGCGATCCTTCTGGAAGTTTCATCTACGCGTTGCTGGGGCGCGGGGCGTGGGAAGCGTGGGACGCGCAGCCTCCTCGTTTATGTTCGGGCGAGTTCAATTTCCGCTTCGCCACGAAACACCATTCTGAGCCTTGGATCGAGCCCGAACACGGCGACGACAGTTCTAGCGATGAGGTGGTTGTGCCGGTCGTAGAGTCGGTCGGAAACAGAACCGTCATCGGCATGAAGTTCAAGAGCACCAGGGGCGTCGAAATGCTCTTAAGCGAGCGTGAACGAACACTTGTGAAGTTAGTCGTCGACGATGCTGATCGCCAGACCGAATTCGACATGTTCACCGTTGCGAAGCCGCTGCAGTTGCGCATCTTTGTCCACGACGCTCACCTGTGGGCGTATCACCCCGCGCTTCCGTACCTGCGCGGTTGGGCCATGGGCACTTGAGCATGCGCAGATTTTTCGCTCTCTTGCTGGTTGCCTGCGCCGCTGGTGCAACTACACCGCTGTATGCCATGCAGCAGGCGTTCCTGGTGCAAAACTCGGGCTGGATGGAGCCGTTTTACGCGGACTCAAGCTCCCAGTTCAAGCCGCTGATCGCCGCTGTTGCGGCGTCCGCCAGTGGGCCGGACGACGTGGTCTATACGCTGGCGTTCAATCAATCCAGTGGTGTCAACGCATCGCCTCTTCTGCTCGGGAAGGGGCAGGGCGGGGGCGACGTGGGTCGCCTGATCGCTTCGCTCGCCGTCGCGCGCAAGGCTGGTGGAACCGCGCTGGCCGATACGGATTTCCAAGAGGCGATCAGTCGCACGATCACCGGTCCCTTCAATGGCGCGCCGGGCATCGTCTGGATCTTCACCAACAACCGAAACAGTCCCCACAACGACGCGCAAACAGCGGACCGCAACCGCGATTTCTACCGGCTGCTGCACATGGAGCCTTCGATTGCGAAGACCTTGGCTTTCCCCCTGCGCATGCAGGTCCAGGGCAAGCTCTACGCTGCAAAGGGTCTGATGATCTATGCCTTGGCCTATGGTCAGTCCGCAGCCGATGCGCTCGACCGCATCCTCTCCGAGGGCCGCATTGCGAAGGTTCTGACGCAAGCGCCCGCGCGGCTGAAGCCGATCGACCAGGATGCGATGCGCATCGTGCCCGAAACCATCAAGAATGTGCCCGGCGTTCAGTTGAGCTTGGGCGCAGACCAGCGCACAGTGGTGATGGACGTCGATGCCGCCAACATCGTGCCTACGATGACCATGCGCGGGTCGCTGCAGAATCTTTTCTATCCGTACGCGATCGAGAGCGCAGTTGTTGAAGCGACGCTCGAAGGCCCCTTGGGTCGGTCCGCAGCGACGGTCACGCCGTCCACGGTCACGGACTTGCCTCCCGCAGGAAAAAAGGAAGTGGAGGTGAGTTTCACGCTTCCCGTGGCGCAGGTGCCCTCGTCATGGTCCGTGCAGGCGCTCGGTGCGATGGGCAAGCGGGTCACGCTCCCGTTGACCGTGGAGATCGGTTTGTCGGCCCAGCGCTTGGCGCTGTCCGACGCCTTCACGGCGGAAATGGCAGAGCTGTTCCCGGGCGATCCAATCTCTGAGGTGTTCGTCCCGCCCAGCGGCGTGAAGGAGTCCAGGGCCCGGGTTCCTTTGCTCCTGCGCATCCAGTATCCGCTCGCGCCAGTGATTGGCTTGATGGGCGCACTGCTGCTTTTGGCTGGCGGCCTCGCATCGATGGCCATCTTCAGTGGTCGTACCCGTCGCTACGAAATAGCAGTCGACGGCGCCAGACGCCATGTCGCCCTGAAACCTTTCTCCTCGCTTGCGGTAAAGGACATGGAAGGGGGCCAGGTAGGCTTGCTCAAGCGCGGCCTCGGCCGTCCCCGCGTTGTCGATACTGTCGATGGTCGCACGCTCAGTGTGACCGGCCGCTGACGCCGTCCTCTCCCGCCCCCTTTCGAACGAGTCAACATCCCCATGGCACAGAACCAATCCACCAACAGCAGCAGCAACTCGGGCTTCACTCTGCCCGCGCCCACCGAAGCACCTGCGGCCGCGCCGACCACGACGACGGCCACAGTGATCCTTCCGCCGGGCCAGAAGTTCGAAGGAACGTACACGGTGGCGTCTGACACGTCGTCGCGCGACCTGCTCATCGGCGGCGGCGTGTTGCTCGCGTTGTTCATCGCGTTCTTTTTCGCGCGGGGCGCGTATGCCAACAGCCTCGTGGGTCGGCGAGTTCCACCGGCCAAAGCTAACGCGGCTGGCTGGTGGCTGTTCATTTTCATGGGCAGCCTTGCAACCGGTTTGGTCCTGTCCGTGGTCAACGCATCACGATTTCTCACACCGGTGATCATGGGGTCGGTCGCGTCGGTCGCCTTGCTCGCGCTGATCCTCATGCTCGTCACTGGACGCAAGTGAGCGCGCTGCAAACCGCGCCCCTTCAGTAAGCGAACGACACACTCACATGGCCGACAACACTTCCCAGACCATTGCCCCTGGCACGCCGCTTAAGCGCGAGACGAGCATCGACTTGCGACCGACGCTTTTCATTGGGGTGGGCGGTACTGGCATGGAAGTGCTCATGCGCGTTCGTCGACGCATCCTCAATCACCTCTGGGGTGGCGCAGGCGTGCGTTCACGCGTGGAGGCGCTGTCGGACTTTCCGGTGGCGCAGTTCATCCAGTTCGACCTGGACGCCGGCGCCGTTATCGACAGCGGCCGCGCACAGGCGGACGACCTGCAGTACGACGCGGTGAAGTTCACTGACGAAGACAAGATCGTTGAATCCTTTGACATCGAAAAATACAGCCGAGACGACGATGCGTTGGAGAAATATCCGCACGTCAAGGAATGGTTGTCACTCAATCCCAAGAAGATCCGTGAACTGAAGATCGACCCCGCCAAGGGGGCGGGCCAGATCCGCGCGATCTCCCGACTGTATTTCTTCGACAAGTACGCGAAGGTGCGCGACAAGATCCGGCTGAAGCTCAAGACCTTGAAGTCCGGGCTGTCGCACGAGCGCCAGCTCAACCAACTCGGCCTCAAGATGGAAAGCAGCCGTTTTCGGATTGTCGTGGTCGGCTCCGTGGCGGGCGGCACAGGTTCGGGCGCCTTCCTCGACATGGGATTGATCGCGCGGTGGCTGGCCAAGACCGAAGTCGGCAGTGCCGACGTGGAGCTGATGCTGTTCCTGCCGACCGGCTACGCGGGAGCAAACAAGGATCGCACCGAGGCCAACGGTTATGCGGCCCTGATGGAACTCGAGTCGGCCATGCTCGGGAACAAGGGCTATGTGGGCCGGTGGGACGCCTATGACCAGCCAGAGCTGCCGCGCGAGCCCTTCAGCGAGGTCTACCTGATCGACTCCGGCAACCTCGCCCAGCAACACACCAAGGACGTGAACGACGTTTATCACATGGTGGCCGACGCGTTGTTCGAGGACTTCGCGTCGGGCGATTTTGCGCGACGCAAGCGGTCGGTCGCGGTCAACCAAGCACAGCACAAAAACTTTCCGCACGACGCGTTGGTCCCAAAGCATCGTTTCGCTGATATGCGGCTGTCGTTCTCGAAGCGCTTCTCCGCGATGGGACAAGCGGTGCTGGATACGCGACAGGAAGCTCGTCGTGACGAACGGGCGCACCGTTGGGCTGCCGAAATGCTGAAGGCCTTCTTCGGGGTAGGCAGTTCGGACGTTGGGTCCAATCGTGCGACGGACAAGCAGCGTGACGATTTCATGATCGCGCAGATGGGGTTGCGTCCCGCGCCGTTCAGCGACTTTCCCGAGTTCTCGGACAAGAAGATCGAGCTCAAGCGCTCGAGTGGTGAATTCATCGACTACTTCATCGTCGAGGATCTGCTCCAGGACAAGAACGGCTTGCTGCTGGCCAATGTCGAGCAGCGCGTGAACGATCGCATCGAAGCGATTCGCACCGGGTTCGACCGGTCCGAGTGGTCGACGCAGGTGCGCGAAGCGATCAAGCAGCTCGAACGCGATGCGGTCAGGGATCAGGATTCGACTGCCGACACTACCGAGGACCGGGTCGCCAAGCGTCGGCGCGAAGTCCTGGAGCGCATCAAGCTCGCGATGCGCGACCAGCTCTATGCCTACCTCGACAACAAGGACTATGGCGGCCTTGAATACGTGTTGTCGCTGGTCGAGCAGATCAAGGACCGGCTGGAGGCGGCCGGCACCGGGTTGGTTGCGGCGCTTTCGCTCAATGCGGAGCGCTATCGCGAGATCAAGGAGGCGGTTCGCAGCGCCGAAGTTGAGCGTCTGCTCGACAACTTGCAGCAAACCAAGGGCCTTTTCGGATTCGGTAACAGCGAGAAGCAGGCCGCGATGGTCATGGACCAGCTGCGCACCGAGATCGCGAACGGCATCAAGTTCCATCTGCGAGCCAAGGCCGCCGACGAAGCCGCACTGCTGATGAACGAACTGTCTGCGTGGCTCGGTCGCAAGACGGGCGTCGATGCACAAGGCCGCGCGTTGTGGAGCGGTCAGGTCGGCGAATTCCAGGCTGGACGCGAAGCCGTGGTGGCGATGCTGGAGCAACTGCAACGCGCCAACGCCATCCTGAATCAGGATTTGCTCAAGGAACATCCCACCCTCATCAGCATCGCCGCGGATGTTCGGGAAGTCCCGATGCCTGGTGCGAAGCAGATGCGCGAATGGGCAGATGAAGCGTTCAAGGACCTCGGCGGTTCCAAGGCGCTGTTCCCCATGCTCATCGAATCCGCGCAGCGCGGGGTGATCCTGTCCAAGGTGACACGCATGGCCGAACGCCAGCTGGCCGTGGCGACGAGTTTCGAAGACAGCGCCTTGGCCACCGATCCCTTGGCCGAGGCGCTTGACCAGATGGGCCCCGTCGCGCGACAGGAGATCTTCCGCAAGCTGCTGGCCTGCGCGATGCCTTGGATCGACGCCAATCTGTCGGGCGATTTCACGGTCAAAGCCGATCAGTACAAATGCTTTATCGGCGTGGCTGACGCCGATGGTTTCAAGGCCCGCTTCGGCAACGAGATCGATGCCTGCGTGCCGACGCAGGCCGGCATCACTTCGGCCCAGCTGTCTATTGTCGAAACCGGCATGCCGGGGCGTGCGGTCTGCTACTGCGAGTTGTCAGGTGTGCCCATGACGGTGCTGCGCGGCCTGGAAGGCTGGCGTACCAGTTACCGCAAGGAATCGGAGAAAAGCCCGACCCACACGCACATCGATTCGACGCAATTCAGCCATCCGATCGCGCCGACCACCGATGAGATCAATCGCTTGGCGGAAGACTTCAAGCAGTTTCTCTATGCTGTGATGCTCGGCATCCTGACCCGCTCCACGCAGCGCGTGGTTCCGCCGGGGCAGTATCAGTTTGCTGTCGCACGGGGTGACACCCGGCGCATCGGCAACGAACGCGCGATCCGGCAGAACGGATTGCCACTGGCCTATCGCGAGGCCATCGTCGAACGGGTGCAGGAGCGTCTGTCGGAGTTCGACGGTCCCCAGATGGCCGGGTTGGCTGCGCTGTGCGACTACTACGAGAGCGCTGTCTACACGCCGATCCTGATGTCCGACAGCAGCGGCGCGGAACTTGTGCGTAAGGGTTTCGCGAGCGCGCTGTCCTCGGAAGCCAAGCACGAAGTGCGGGATCGCGCGCGGCGCAAGGGCATGTCCGAGGGAGAGCTGCAGCAAGCCTCGAGCCGGCTGCTGGCCGACATGAAGGCATGGGCGACGCCGATCGGGGATTCCGATGCCGATGCTTACGACTGGGAGGTGCGCGAGCCCGGCGAGGATGGACAACCGCGGCTCAAGTACCTGATCAATGCGGCCATTTTGGAGCCCGGCGCACTGGCCGCCTTGCTGCGTCCTGCGCCCGCCGTTGCGGCTCTCGTTGGCGGCTTTGGCACGCCAGCGGCGCCTTCGCCCGGCGCTGGCATGCCGCCGCCACTCGACGGGATGCCCCCACCGATGGTCGAACACCAGTATCACCTCGGGATCAATGGGCAGCAGTACGGCCCCTTCGTCGGGCAGCAGATCGGCCAGATGTTCGCGGCGGGGCAAGTGGCATTGGCAGGCACCAAGGTTTGGCGCAACGGCCTCGCCGAATGGGTCGACCTGGGACTTTTGCCCGAACTCGTGCCGATGCTGCAGAGCGCAAGGCCCTCGGGCCCTCCGCCGCTGACGCCTCCGCCATTGGCCTGATTTCCGAGCGCTCCATCTTGCAAGTTCCTCCGATTACGTGCGCGGCGTGCGGCAAACGCCTATTCGAGGCTGTGCACCATTGCCCTTATTGCGGTGTCGAGTCGACACCTGTTCGCTCGATGCCGGCGGCGCTTGCGATCTCGGAATTGCCTGTTCCGCGCGCACTGCCCGGCAGCATCACGCCACCAAAGGCAGCCGGCTCGAGTCCGATTCCGCCGCCGGTGAAAAAAAGGTCGCGCACGGCCGCACCGGTTTCTGTTCCGCCGCCTTTGCCGACGGCTGGACCGCAAGAGCCGCCGGAAATGCCTGCCGCTGCGGCGCGGAAAATCCCTCCAGCCCCGCCGTCTCGACCCGTCGCAAGCGAGCCTGAGGCGCCCGTTGCGGATCCCAAGCCGTCCGGGTCTAAGCTTCCCATTGCACTCGTGGCGCTGCTGTCCATCGGGGTCACGGTGTATTGGTTGTCCAGACCCAGCGAAAAGGAAGTGGCCTGCAACACGCAGTTGGCTTCTGCGGCTGAAAAACTGGCGGCTGGCGACGCGGTCGGAGCGCGTGGTCAGACTGTGCTCGCGCTCGCGTCGTGCAGCGCCGACTCCCGTTCAAAAGCCGCTGCCCTGCAGGCCGCTGCAGACAAGACATTGGCGGCGCGCGCCAATTGCGAGAAGGGCTTGCGCCGCGCGGAATCGTTGATCGGGGAGCATCGCCTGCAGAGTGCGCGATCGGCGATGGATCAACTGGACACGGCATGCATCGACGCGCCGCAAGCCAAGACGCTGCGCTTGCAACTCGACGCCGGTCAGTCCGCTGCCTCGTCTGCCGAGGCAGACGTGCGCCAGAAGATCGCGATGGGCAACGTGAAGGCAGCGCGCGCCTCGCTGGACCAACTCGGTGCGGCCAATCGGGAACATCCCGAGATCGCGGCGCTGCGCACCGAGATCCAGAATGCGGCGAAAGCACAGGAGGAGGCCGCAGCCGCAGCCGCAGCCGTTGCTGGGGCAGCGGCTGCGCCGTCAGCCCCCGGCTTCATGGAAGTGCCTGCGCGCGCAAACGCGATGCCAGCGCCCCAGCAAGACCTCGTTAGCGGTTTCCTGCGCGATGCGGAGACGGCCATGGCGGAACTGAAGTTCGACAAGGCCAAGACCTATGTCGAGAGCGCGCGCCGCATCGACCCTGCCAATTCCCAAGCCGCCTTCCTCGCTCGACGCATCAAGGAGCGCGAACTCGCGTACGCACGCAAGGAAATGACGATCAATTGACGTGTGCCGTCGCGCCTTGGCGCGGTCGCCTCCTTCCGCTTTTCTCTTACATGACCATGACCCTTACCTCAAAAATCCAACATACCGTCGCGCTCACCACAGCGAGCATACTTCTGGCGGGCTGCGCAGCCCCGGGTGGCGGCGCCGGGCAGGTAGGCGGCGATGTTGGAGGTGGCGGCGGCGACCCCTGCAGCGTCGCGCAGAGTGCTTTGGCCGGCGTGGCAGTCGGTGCCCTGATCGGCGCGATGGCCGGCGGCAAGAAAGGCGCGGCGAGGGGCGGAGTGATCGGGGCTGCCATCGGCGTGGCCGCTTGCGTCGCGGTGAACGTGCAGTCGCGCCAGACCAAGACGGCTGCCCAAGTGGACCAGGAATACCAGCAGCGGCAAGGCGCACTGCCGCGCGAACCCGTGGTGGTGTCCTATGCGTCCCACGTGAACTCGCCTTCCGTGCGCAAGGGACAGCCGATCAAGGTCAACTCGGTCGTCGAATTGACCAGCGGTACGGTTCAGCCCGTCCAGTCGGTAAAGGAAGAGCTGGTCGTCTTCAATCCGGACGGCACCCAGATCAATCCTGATCCGAAATCGAAGAACTTCACTGCCAGTTCCGGCGGGCGCTTCGAGAACTCGTTTGACCTCAATCTGCCGCCGAACCTCTCGCAAGGCTCATATGGTTTGAAGACCAACCTGTATGTCAACAACAAGCTCGCAGGCACGCGGGATCTACGCACCCAGCTCGTTTGGGATGGGTCGAATGCAACGATCGTGGCGATGAACTGAGCGCGGCGATACGGTCCAGCGTACGTGCGCCTCGGCATGATGTGCACGGCGGGCTGCACCACCGATCGGCGCCGATGCGTTGGCAGCGTCGGGGCCGTGCTGGACGCCACGGGGAGCCAGATGGCGCCGAACGTCGCATTGCCCGACATCGACGTGCATCGCTGAGACCAGCAGGAGGCTCGGCGGGTCGACTCTGCTATTCGAGGCTTCTTGCGGCAGAACTCCCGCCTCGCCTGTTTTGCAGCATCCGGCTCGAAAGCACTTCATTCACCCCGGACCGCTGCCTGGGCTGCGTTCCTTAGGTGGGCTGCGCCGGTGACGCCTGAGCCAGGGCACGGGTGAATCGGGATACTTGTTCAATTCAACTCAAACAAGCAGAGAAACGATCAAGTATGGACATCCATATCAATCGAAATGGTCAGGGATTCGGACCTACGAGGAGAACGAGGCCAAGTTGCTGTTGACCGGGACCCGTGCGTTCAGAAGACGAATTCTTGAGCGCGGTTCAAGCCGCGAGCGCGGGCAGATCAGTGCGAGTCGGCATGCGCCAGTCGATGCCTTCGAGCAGCATGGACAGTTGTGCCGGCGTGAGCGAGATCTTGCCCCCTTGCGCCTGCGGCCAGACGAATCGGCCGCGCTCCAGGCGCTTGGCCAGCAGCAGCAATCCCTGGCCATCGAACCACAGGACCTTGAGCATGTCGCCGCGTCGGCCGCGGAAGACGAAGACGTGGCCGCAGAACGGGTTGGTCTCCAACGCTGTCTGCACCATCGCAGACAGGCCGTTGAATCCCTTCCTCATGTCGGTATGGCCGGCGACGATCCAGACGCGAGTGCTGGTGGGAAGACCGATCACGCCAGCGCCTTGAGCGTCTGCAGCACATGACGCACACTGGCCTCGTCAACCACGCCGCGCAGTCGCACCCGCACACCGCCGACATCGATCTCGATGGTCCCGGCAGGTTGGCGAGGCGCCACCACCGTGGGTGAAGAGCATGGCGCGATCGACGCAGCTTCGATGGTGACGGGCAGCAGCATCGGCGA